>NZ_CP020473.1:0-4614182 GCF_019056555.1 Clostridium sp. 001
TAATAAGGGATTTGTAGATACTATAATAAATATTTTCCCTACGAATATTATGGATTCTTTAAGTAAAGGAGATATGCTTCCAATTATATTCTTCTCTGTTATGTTTGGACTCGGAGTTGCGTCTATTGGAGAAAAAGGGAAACCTATATTAAACTTTTTCCAGGGTGTAGCAGATACAATGTTCTGGGTAACTAACCAGATTATGAAAACTGCACCTATAGGTGTATTTGCATTAATTGGCTGCACTGTATGCAATTTTGGACTTAAATCTCTTATTCCATTGGGAAAGCTAATGATATTAGTTTATGCTGGTATGATTTTTCTTTATACTTGTATTTATGGGGATAGCAGCAAAATTGGTTGGAAATAGTATATTTAGGATAATAAGAATATTGAAAGATGAGCTTTTGCTTGCTTTTAGTACAGCTAGTTCAGAAACAGTACTTCCAAGGTTAATGTCAAAAATGGAGAAGTATGGATGTCCAAGTGCTACGTATCTTTTGTAGTTCCTACAGGTTATACTTTTAACCTTGATGGTTCCACACTTTATGAATCTATGGCAGCTATATTTATAGCACAGTTATATGGTATGCATCTTTCCATTGGAGCCCAAATAAGCTTAGTAATAGTACTTATGATAACTTCAAAGGGAATAGCAGGTGTCCCAGGGGCTTCTTTGTAGTACTACTAGCTACATTAGGAACTTGCGGTATTCCAATAGAAGGTCTTGCTTTTATAGCTGGAATTGATCGTCTTTTAGATATGGGAAGAACAGTAGTAAATGTTGTTGGAAATTCTTTAGCTAGTATATTTGTTGCCAACTGGGAACATGTATATGACAAGGAAAAGGGTGAAAAGTATTACCAATCCATTATAGATAATAAAGATCATAAAGATAAATTAAAAAGTGTAGAAGCATAGTAATGGTGCCTGGCATCGAGTGGAAGAAAAATATTTCCATTAGGTGCCAGGCACTTAAAGTTAATTCAATTCTTCATCATTTAAATGATAAGGATAAGTTGATACTACAATATTTTTATTTCTCAGTAAGTTTTCTCTAAGCAAAAATCCTGTATGATTATGAAGAAAATTTCCCCACCACTTATGTGTTATAAATTGTGGCAATATTATAGTTACTTTCTCATCCTCAGAAGCTGCATTTGATATGATCTCTATATACTTAAGTAATGGAGTTATTATTTGTCTATAAGGAGAATACTTAGTTACTAGTAATATATCTGTATTTAACTCAGCCCATTTAGTTTTTAGTTTTTCTGTAGAAGTTTTATCAATAGATACATTTAAAGCTATTACATCTGGTGTTATGCTCCTAGCATATTGTAAAGCGTTTAACGTTGCTTTATTTAAACTTGCAATAGGAATTATGCAAATATGTGTAAATTTTTTACCTAACTCTATATTTAATATATCTTCTTTTGATGCCCTCAGCTGTTCTGCCACTTTATCATAATGTCTCTTTATAGATGCCATAATAATAACTATTATAGGAATTAAAGCAATAACTATCCATGCACCAGCTAATGCTTTTTCATATATAATTATAAGCGTTGTAATTATAGTTACTATGGCACCTATACCATTAATTAAAGCACGCTTTTTCCATCCAGGTTCAGTACTACTCTTCCAATGCAGCACCATTCCCGTTTGTGCTAAAGTAAAGGACAAGAAAACACCTACTGAATATAGAGGGATTAGGCTATGAACATCTGCTTTAAATATAAGTACTAATATTCCTGCAATAAAGGATAATACTTCAATGCCTATTGAGAAGCTTAATCTCTTACCTTTCATAGTGAATTGTCTTGGTGCAAATCCATCTCTAGCAACAACGTACATTAGCATAGGAAATCCTGTAAAAGCTGTATTACATGCCATTATTAATATTATGGATGTAGTAATCTGTATAAAATAGTACATAAAGTTTCTGCCAAATACACCAAGTGCTATTTGGGATAGAACTGTAACATTTTTTGTTGGTACAGCATGATAAAATCTAGCAAGCAGTGAAGTGCCACCAAAGATAAACAATATTAAACTTGATAATAATATCATAACCATTTTAGCATTTTTTTGGCTAGGTTCTTTAAAATTAGGAACTGCATTACTTACTGCTTCTAATCCCGTTAGCGCTGAACAACCTGAAGAAAAAGCCCTAAGAATTAAAAATATACTTAATGTTCCCGTTGCCTTAATAGAAGTATTTATCATAGGTGCAGCTGCACCATATATAGAGTATTTTATAAAACCATATATAATCATAGTTATCATACCCAGTATAAAGAGATAAGTAGGTATACTAAATATTTTAGATGATTCACTAACACCTCTTAAATTTAAGATAGTAAGTATGATAATTAATCCCACTACTAGTGAAATCTTATGAATTCCTAAAGTAGGAAAAGCTGAGATTATTGCTGAAACTCCAGCACTAGCACTTACTGCAACCGTCAATATATAATCTATTAATAATGCAGATGCAGCAACTAATCCTGGTCTTATCCCTAAATTTTCTTTGGCAACTATATAGGCGCCTCCACCTTGAGGGTATGCTCTGATAATTTGAACATATGATATGGTGAGAATAAACAATAAGCCTATAATCATTAATGAAACCCATCCAAGCCAGTTGTAGGCAACTAAACCTAATACGCCTATTAATACGACTAAAATTTCTTCTGCTGCATATGCAACTGATGAAATAGCATCACTAGCCATAATTGCTAATCCAAACAAAATATTATATTTTTCATGTGATGTTTGTTCATTTGGCAGTGGTTTACCAATTAAAACATCTACAAATTTTTCTAACATAATACTTCCTCCAAAATATATAAAAAATACATATCTATAATATGTGTATATTAATCCAACTTAATAACTCTAATTTAAGTTATTTTGAGTAACTTTATGTAGATATATACCTTTTTATAAAAATTAGTTAATGATATAAATATGTGATATATTATATTTTGATGGAGATATTATATGGAGAGGAGAGAAGATAACTTGAAAGATAAATATGTAGTGGGAATTGACTTAGGTGGTACCAAAATTTGTGCTGCTGTTGTAAACTTCATGGGACAAGTAATATGTAAGGCTACTTTGCCAACGGAAGCGGAAAAAGGGGAAAACTTCATATTAAATAGAATGATAGAGATTATTGAGAAGGTAATTGAGGAGTGTAAAGTTGACAGAAAAGCAATAGTAGGCGTGGGAATCGGATCTCCAGGTCCGCTTAATATAGATAAAGGCGAGATAATATGCACCCCAAATTTGCCTTTTAGAAATTTTAATATTGTAAAACCTATAAAGGATAATTTTAAGATTCCCGTATATTTAGATAATGATGCAAATGCAGCGGCACTAGGGGAATATATGTTTGGTTCAGGCAAGGACAGTGAAAACATGGTATTCATAACAGTTTCTACAGGAATAGGGGGAGGAGCTATATTAAATGGTAGAATATATAGAGGTAATACTAAAAATGCACTGGAAGTAGGGCATATGACTTTAGAAAAAGAAGGTCCCCTATGTAACTGCGGAAATTATGGATGTGCAGAGGTACTTGCATCCGGTACTGCTATAGCACGAGAAGCAAAAAAAGCAGTAAAAACAGGAGAATGTACTTCTCTTTCTAAATATAAGAATATAACTTCAAAAGAAGTGTTTAAAGAGGCAGAACTTGGAGATGGAGTATCTAAAAATATATTAGACATAGCTTTAAATTATCTTGGAATATGTGTGGCAAATGTAGTCACTTGCTTTGATCCGGAAGTAGTTGTAATAGGAGGAGGGGTCTCCAAGGGTGGAAGTATAGTTTTAAGTAAAGTAAAACAGGTTGTGAAAAAAAGATGTTTTCAATCTATAAGTGAAAACACTAAGATACTTTCTGCACTTTTAGGAGAAGATTCTGGGGCTATTGGAGCTGCAGCTCTTGCTATAAGGCATTTTCAAAGAAATAACAAGTCAGTATGCTAGTCTATTTTTTATCAATATATATGTTTACGTATACAATAATAGGAACATTACGTGTATTACATTAATAAACTAATTGGTAACAGACATTTGAAGTAAATTTAAGGGGGAACTTGTAAATGTTACAGAGTATTATTAATGGAATTGTTCCTATAGCTATAACTGTCATAGTAGGGGTGTTAGTTGCAGTAATTAAAGCTATTGGAGATGCCATTGTAGTATTAGTTGAGAAAAGAAAAGAGGAGGTTATACAAAAAATACGTATTAATAGATATAATGGATGGCTGCAAGTTGCCAGGGAAGTGTGGAGGGTTGTAGATGAATATTTTAGGATAAATTCAAACATAAAAAGTACTATTTCTAACAAACAAAAAAAATTTGAAGAAGAAATATTAAAAATATTGCCTGATTTGACTACTGCTCAAATAGAACAATTAAGACAATCTGTTGCAGGGGAAATAAATAAGGACAAAGATAAAATTCCACAGAATGATAATCAGAAAATTTAAAAAGAGAACCTCACATAATGAGTTATAAAATTTTAAGATACTTATGTGAGGTTTTTAATTAACGTAAAAATTATTATGTTTACTTAAAATTAAAGTAAACTATTATCTCCAATTTTACTTTCATTATTTGAAATATAATTTTTGATTTTTCCACCAGTTTTTTTTATGGTTTCTTTCAATTTTTCATTATCTAAAGAATTAGAATTTACAATTACTTTATAAGATGTGTTTTCAAGGTCTCTAAAACTACCGAAACCACTTATCATAGGACTTGTAGATGGAAGAGTCCTTCCGGATGAAGTATAGGAAACTCCTGAGGAATTTATTACATTTGAAAAATTTATACCAAAATCTGAATTAGAGCTTAAGGGGTCTATATAATTGTCATTTAAATCCACAGCAGTATGGCTAAATCCTTCACTTTTAAGTTTTTTTACAGCTTCATTGGCGTTTTTAATGCCTTTATAGTAAATTTCAATTCGCATTTTGACAATCTCCCTTCTTTTAATATAATATCAATAATTATAATTATAGCTTCCCACTTATTTTGAATAATATTCTATAATTGATTTTTAAGTATCCAATATATGAAAATTTACATATTTATATATTGAGGTGGTTTTATGATAGCAAATGCTGTATTTGAAGGTGGAGGAATGAAGGGAATAGGACTTATAGGAGCAGTATGTTGTTTTGAAAAAATGGGATATAAGTGGAACAAGTTTGCAGGAACTTCTGCTGGAGCGGTAATAGCTTCACTTTTAGCAGTAGGGTATAGTGGAGAAGAGTTGAAAAACATAGCTATGAATCTAGACAGAGATATATTCTTTAAAAAAAAATGGATAAGAGAACTTTCTTTAATTAAAAAGTCTTTTACACTTTTTAAAGATAAGGGAATATATTCTTCAGATGCTGTAAAAAAATATATTGAAGAACTCATATCTAAAAAGGGAAAAAGAACTTTTGGAGATATAAGTGTAGATGGAAAGTCACCTCTTAAAATAGTAGCATCAGATATAACTAAAAAGAGAATGATAATATTACCAGATGATTTAAAAGAATACGGTATAGATCCTATGAAGTTTGAAATAGCAGAAGCAGTTAGAATGAGTATAAGTATCCCCCTTTATTTTAAACCGGTAAAATTTTATTATAAAGGCGAATGCAGCTATATAGTTGATGGGGGCATACTCAGTAATTTTCCAATATGGATATTTGATACAGAGGAAGTCCCGGAGTTCCCTACAATAGGATTTAAATTAGCGGAAGAGGATATAAGCTATGGAGAATCAAAAAAGATGGATTTTGTTTCTTACTTATTTGATATATTTGGGACTATGGTAGATAAAAATGAAGAAGTGTATGTGAAGGATAAATATGCAGTTAGAACTGTATTTATTCCAACATTAGGAGTTAGAAGCACAGAATTTAATATATCCAGTAAAATGAGGATGAAACTTTTCCAATCAGGATATAGTAGTTCAGAAAGGTTTTTGCATCTTTGGGATTTTCACAATTATATAAGGGATTATGTAAAATAGGACATGTGAGATTATTGAATTATATTAAAATTGTGATAATATTTATTTATAACACAATTTTAACAGTTTATGCCTAGTAAGGGGAGATATACTATGAATTTTTACGTTTATAATACAATGAGTAGAAAAAAAGAAAAATTTGTTCCTGTAAATGAAGGAAAAGTTGGAATTTATACCTGCGGTCCTACAGTTTATAATTATGCTCATATAGGGAATTTAAGAACATATATTTTTGAAGATATATTAAAGAAAGCTTTTGAATATGGTCACTACAAAGTTAAGCATGTTATGAATATAACTGATGTAGGACATTTGCAATCTGATGCAGATACAGGTGAAGATAAGATGCAAATAGGGGCTGAACGTGAAAATAAAACTGTATGGGAGATTGCTAAATTTTATGAGAATGCTTTTTTTAAGGATTGTCATAAACTTAATATAAGAAAACCTGATATAGTTTGTAAGGCCACAGATCATATTCAAGACATGATAGATATAATTAAGACACTGGAGGAAAAGGGATATACCTACACATCAAATGGAAATGTGTATTATGAAATTGATAAATTTAAAGATTATAATAAACTAGCTAATTTAAGTATGGAAGAATTAGAGGCAGGAGCTAGAATAGATGTGGATGAGAATAAGAAAAATCCGCTGGATTTTG
This sequence comes from Clostridium sp. 001, assembly GCF_019056555.1. Lineage (NCBI taxonomy): Bacteria > Bacillati > Bacillota > Clostridia > Eubacteriales > Clostridiaceae > Clostridium > Clostridium sp. 001. The sequence goes on from NZ_CP020473.1 coordinate 6,714, forward strand.
TACTTTGGTTTACAAATTCTAAATTTAAAGATCAAATAATGCAGTGGAATTCCCCTTGGGGAAAAGGCTTTCCTGGCTGGCATATAGAATGTTCTGCTATGTCAATAAAATACTTAGGAGATAAAATAGATATACACTGCGGCGGAGTAGATCATATTCCAGTACATCATACAAATGAAATAGCTGAATCAGAAGCAGTACTTGGACACAAATGGGTGAATTATTGGATGCATGGAGAATTTTTAGTATTATCTGATGGCAAAATGTCTAAATCAAAAGGTGATTTTTTAACTCTTTCTAAAATTGAAAAGGAGGGCTTCTCACCTATGGATTATAGATACTTTTGTCTTCAATCTAGGTATAGAAAACAACTTATGTTTAGTTTTGATGCATTAAGGCAGGCACAGTTAGCTTATAAAAAATTAAAGGAGAAAGTTGCAGATATAGTTTCAAATGTAAAAGAAAATGAAAGGGCAGATGAGAAACTTGTTAATAAGTATAAAAATAAATTTCAGGAAAAGATAAGTGATGATTTGAATATACCAAATGCATTTACTGTGTTATTTGAAGTTATAAAAGATAATGAATTGACAAGTAAGGAAAAAAGCTTACTTATAGAAAGTTTTGATACTGTTTTTCACTGGATCTTTTAAAGCTAAGCAATCATAATTTAGAAAAGTTGGATTCAGAAGATATCAAAAGACTCATATGTGAAAGAAATGATGCAAGAAACAACAAGGATTGGCATAAGGCAGATGTTATTAGGGATGAACTTAAATCCATGGGAATAGATATAATAGACTCAAAAGAAGGGACTAAGGTGAAGGTTAGAAACAGTTAGACTAGGGTGAAAAATTAATAGGAAAATGTGATAATAAACTTTTTCAAAAAGTATAAATATATATACAATAGATAGAGGTATGTTTATGAAGAAGTTTATTAGTATATATAAAATTAAAAAGAAAACCATTTTGTCTGTATTGGCATTTTCCTATGTAACTGTATTATTTCTATTTGGGCTTATCTATTGGAGCATTGCAAATAATTCTAGGGGAGATTTTTTTGTATTTCAAAAAGATGTAAATATGACTACAAAAGTAGATGTATTTAAAAAAAATCTAAACATTAAAATTAAAAGCAAAGAATTGAAAAGCACTGTGGAAGATTTAATAAATTCTGATGAATACAAAAGACCTTTTGCAAATTTAGAAATTGTAGACGATTCAGGTTCTTCTATAAAGGTATTTTCCTTTGATAAATCTTTAGGAAAATTATGGGCCAATTATTATAGTACATTGTTAAAAGATAAGGGCGTAACCCATATAAGTGTAGAAGATATGGGAGAAGATAGGGTTAATAGTAAATTTAGCAGTTGTAAATTAAAAATATGCTTTTATACAGTAAATGAAAATGAAATCTATAAAAGCTTTAAGTGTTATAAAAAAAGTCAAGCAAATCAGTTAAGAAAAGTGGATACTAAATATATGTGGGTAAATGATTATACTATGCTTAAAAGTAAATTTTTCAAAGAAGAATACTATTATTATCCACTAAGCTTTTATTTTTCAAAGCTTGTTGAAAATTCTATATCATTTTTGGACAATAGTCCTCTAGTACTTAAATCAGTGGTTTGTGGAAACTTCAAATATCCAATAGAGAATTTTATATATTTTAGTGCTGTAACTATAACCACACTGGGATATGGTGATATTTTGCCTAATTCTATTATAGTGCGTTTTATGGTAATTATGGAAACCATACTAGGGATAATAATAGTAGGCACATTTACTTCCTGTTTATTTTGGAATAGAAATTAAAATAAAATTTGTTGTGATATACTTTATCTAGAATTAAATCTATATGTATGAGGAGATGCGTAATATGATGAATACAGTAAAAATTATAAGGTCGGATGAATATAAGACAAGCAGATGGTCGGGAGGGACTACTACAGAGCTTTTAATATATCCTTATGAAGCAAAATATGCTGAAAGAAATTTTAAATGGAGATTAAGTTCTGCAAAGGTTATAGATGAAGAATCTGTATTCACTCATTTACCTGGAATTGCTAGAATCATAATGAGTATAGACGGGAATTTAACTCTTCATCATGAGGGACACTATGAAAAAGATTTAAAGCCTTTTGAACAGGATAATTTTATGGGCGATTGGAATACTAAAAGTTTTGGAAAGGTAACAGATTTTAACTTAATGATGGCTCCTGGATGCCAGGGAAAAATAGAAACATACATTTTTGAAGGTAAAAAAATGTATGAAGAAAAACTTAATCCAGGTGAACATATTAATAGAGAAAAAGATATAAAACAAATTACATATGTATTTTATATTTTGGGTGAAAAAGTGGAAGCTTATATTAGTGATATGAAGGTGTATCTTAACAATAAAGATACATTAGCTGTAACCACTTTGGTTAATGGTGATCCTTTTAATATTAAACTTTGCAATAAAGGTGAAGAAGACATTAAAGTTATAAAGACAGAAATAGCGTATTAGTTATATGTACTAAATAAAAAAAGGCCTTTAAAAATATTATTATTTTTTGGGCCTTTTTTTATTTAAAAAATTTAAATATAAGTGTACATAAATTATGTGTAATAATTCTATTTAAACAGGGTAAAACTATATTAGAAAAGTTGGTTAGCAATTTTATAAGAAATGTGAGGGAGGGCTTAATAAATTGACTGTAGGATCTCAAGTAAAACAGACACTGGCTGTTCTTAAAGGTGCTGAAAGTACTTTGAGAGTATATTCTCTTCAAGAACAGGATAAAAAAGTAAAGAATGTGTACAAAGAGGCACTGGATGCTGTAGATGGTGTTACAAAGAATCTAAATGATAGATTGAAATATTTAGAATATGAAGAGCCTCAATATAAACAGAACTGATTTGGGGGAATAATATATGAAAATTTGGATTATAATTTTGTTAAAATCTACGGTACTATTTTTTGTTACCTTATTTTTTATAACAATAGTTGGGAAAAAGCATCCCAGGAGGATAACCCCTTTTAATTTTATAAACTATAGTGTAATAGCGGTTTTAATAGCACTAACGTGTACAAATGTTATATATAACTGGGTAATTGGTATTCTGGCTATAGCTGTATGGATGTTACTCCCATTAATTTTAGAATATGCTTCTATGAAAAGTAAGTTTATATGCAATTTGCTAAAGGGTGAAGGAGTTGTAGTTGTAAAAGAAGGAAAAGTAATGGAAGAAAATTTAAGTAAAATTGGATGCAGCGGTGAAGACTTATTAAGGGAACTTCGCTCAAAAAATGTATTTAATTTAGCAGATGTGGAATTTGCCATGATGGAGTCTACAGGAGATATAAATATACTGATGAAATCAGATAAAAGGCCACTTACCCCAAATGATCTTCAGATAGAAGTATGTCAAGAAGGAGCACCGCAGACTGTAATATTGGACGGAAATGTAATAAATGAATCTTTGAGCAATTTAGGACTAAATCAAGGATGGCTTGATGTACAGTTAGAATCTAAAGGTGTATCTTTGGATAATGTATTTATAGGTCAGGTTAATTCAAAAGGCGAGCTCTACATAGATTTATTTGATGATTTAATTCAAACTCCCCAATCAAATGTTAGAAAAATTCTCTATGCCAATCTGGAAAAGGCTCAGGCAGATTTGATGTCATTTGCACTTGAAACTCAGGATAAAAAGGTAAAAGATATGTATAAAAAGGACTCTGATATTTTAAAGAATGTATTAATAAAGTTAAAACCCTATTTATTGAAATAGAAGGTGATAAAATGTCTAATAAAAAAAATAAAAAGCTGACTCCTGTACAACAGGAGTATCAAAACTTGGCTAAAACAAAAGAGATAAAAAGAAATGTTCTTAAAAATAGTCTGAAGGCATTTTTGGTTGGCGGAAGTATTTGTGCTTTTGGTCAGGGACTTCAAATTATATTTATAAAGTATTTTAAATTTACAGAAGCCAACGCTGGTAATCCGACATCTGCAGTTTTAATAATAATTGCTGTATTACTTACAGGGTTTGGAGTGTTTGATCATATTGCACAATGGGCTGGGGCAGGAACATCTATTCCTGTTACTGGTTTTGCAAATTCCATTGCATCTGCTGCTATAGAACATAGAAGCGAAGGATTCGTTCTTGGTGTAGGAGGAAATATGTTTAAAATTGCAGGTCCTGTAATAACTTTTGGAGTTTTTTCTGCTTTTGTAGTTGGTACTATAAAAGTAATTATTAAATGGTTAGGTGGGATGTAAATGATTCAAGGTCATCAATCATGGGTATTTGAATCTAAACCGACTATACTTGGATGTGGTGCAGTAGGAGGACCGTTTGAAGCAAAAGGTGCTTTAGCTAAAGATTTTGACTTGCTTCATGAAGATATATGGCTTGGTCAGGATAGTTTTGAAAAATCTGAAAAAAAGTTATTGGAGGAAGCTTGTCAGATTGCTATAAAAAATGCAAAAGTAAAAAAAGAAAGTATAAATTTTTTCATAAGTGGAGATCTTATGAATCAGATAGTTATCAGTAGTTTTGCTGCTAGAACTTTAAGCATACCGTATTTAGGTATATTTGGAGCTTGTTCAAGTTCTATGGAAGGGTTAGCTATATCGTCGTTGCTCATAGATAATGGTGCAGCAGAATACGTTCTTTGTGGAACATCCAGCCATAATGCTGCTACAGAAAAACAGTTTAGATACCCTACAGAGTATGGAGGACAGAAGCCACCTACAGCTCAATGGACGGTAACAGGAGCAGGAGCTGCAGTAGTTGGAAAAGGTACTGGACCTAAAGTTACATCAGCTACTATAGGTAAAGTAGTAGACATGGGAATTTCTGATCCATTTAATATGGGTGCTGCTATGGCAGCAGCGGCAGTAGATACAATAGAAGCTCATTTTAGAGATTTAAATAGAGATCCTTCTTATTATGACATAATAGCCACAGGAGATTTAGGGAAAATAGGCCATGACATAGCAGAAGAAATTTTAAAAAAGGATGGATTTAAGTTTCAAGAAGGAGTATTTAAAGACTGTGGAAAGCTAATATATAACAAAGATCAACCTGTATTTTCAGGTGGCAGCGGATGTGCATGTTCTGCTACAGTAACCTATGGACATTTTTTTAAGGAAATGAAGAAAAAAAAGTTAAATAAAATATTGGTAGTGGCAACAGGAGCCCTTATGTCACCTATGTCATATCAACAAAAAGAAAGTATACCATCTGTAGCTCATGCAGTATCTATAGAAGCATAGAAAAGAGGTGCATTCATATGGAAAAATTTCTTTGGGCATTTTTAGTAGGTGGAGGAATATGTGTAATAGGTCAGATAATGATGGACGTATTTAAGCTCACACCGGCACATACAACAACTACTCTTGTAGTAGTAGGAGCTATCCTTGGAGGGCTAGGATTATATGATCCTTTAGTAAAATTTGCTGGTGCCGGTGCTTCTGTACCAATAAGTAGTTTTGGAAATTCGTTGGTTAAAGGAGCCATGATGGAAGCAGATGAATATGGAATAATAGGTGTGCTAACAGGAATTTTTGAGATTACCAGTGCTGGTATTTCTGCTGCTGTGATTTTTGGATTTATAGGGGCTTTAATATTTAAACCTAAAGGATAATTTAAAGGAGGTGATAATAAATGACAGTTGGAACTCAAATGCAGCAAGCAATAGCAGGAATTCAAAGTGCGGCTGCAACTATGAAGACATTTGAACTGGAGACACAGGACAAAAGTGCTAAAAAAGATTTTCACCAAATAGCAACAAATTTGGATGACGCTCTTCAAATACTTCAAGGAAGACAAAAGTTCATACAGCAAGAAGAACCACAGTATAAACAATGTTAATAACAAAAATATAATTAAGAGAAGACTTAAAAGTCATAATTATCAATTAATGTGATAATTATGACTTTTATTTAAAGAAAGATGTAATGTAATATAAATTGTTAAAATAATAAATATTATGTAAATAAAAAATAAAGTAAACTAAAAATAATATAGGGTTTCTAACTAAAATATTAACTTATACAGAATAATTAAAATTCTTCTCCAAATACTAAATGTACGGAGAAAGGAGTTTTAATTATGGGAAGAAAATCATTTGAAATAGAATCACTGTATGATTATAAAATTGAAGATTTAATTGAGCTAAAAAACACTACGAATTCTAAATTTACTAGATTAGTATTAGCTGTGGTTACTATGAGATATCGAGGATGCTCAAATAGAGATATTATGATAGAAACAGGTCTAAGTAAAGTATCTATAGTTAAACATATTAAAAATTGGAACGAAGTTGGCATCAAAGCTATAAAAGATCATCGTGGCGGTAGTGAAGCTAAATTAGAACCAGAAATAGTTGATGATCTTATAGACGTAGTTCTAAAAAAATCCCCTATAGATTTTGATTTTACATGTCATACTTGGACTTTAGCGCTTTTAGCTCTATATGTTGAAAAAACATATGGAGTAAAAGTTTGTAATGAAACTATCAGATCCATTTTAATATCTCATAATATATCTTATAAAAGATCTCAACATAAACCTACAAAAGCTGATAAAGATGAACAAGAAGCTTTTAAAAAAAATGCCAAAACTGCTAGATACTTTAGAGTCTTCATCTGATACTATTGTATATGCATTAGATGAGACTGGTATCAGCATAGAGTCGGACAACTATTCATCTTGGAGCCCTGTAGGTAATCCCCCTATACTAGAGAAGAATGCTTCGCATAAAGGGGTAAATATTGTAGGGTCTACTTCAATTTTAAATAATTTTCATACTGTCAATGATGTTTATTCTTCCCAAGAATCTATAACATCTGAAAAAATTAAGTCGCATATAGAATATCTGATGGAACTTAATCCTAATAAAAAAATTGTAATATTTATGGATAATGCTAAAACCCATACAAGTAAGCTAATGCAAAGCTTTTACTATGATAACAAAGATAAATTGAAGGTAGTACTTCTACCAAGGTATTCCCCATATATGAACCCTCAAGAAAATATGTGGAGAAACCTAAAAGCAAAGTTGTTTAAACCATCTGCTAGAAGTTGTATATGGGAATTAGTATCAGATATTAAAATTCTTTTTGACGAACTTAATTCTAATTTTGCTAAGATTCATTCATTAGCTTATGCTAGAAGTTTCCTAGTATAAGTTAAATTATCACTTAGAAACCCTATATAGAGTTTCTAGTTTGAAAGTTTACTTATGCCAGCCATATACTAACAAAAATCATCACACTAAAAACTTCTTATAAGTCTAAAGCTCAGTATTTTGAAAATCTAAAGAAGCTTATATAAACTCGTACCTCAGACATATATAAGCTTCTAAAATTTTCTAAAATACCTCACTAAGACTTATAAAAAAAGTTTTTAAGTGTGATTTCCATTTTGTTAGTATATTTTATGTATAAGTTAAAATTTCAATTAGAATCACTATATTAAAGGCAAAGAGGTATTTTTTTATTTGCTAATATTACTTATAAATAGGAATATTAGCAAATAAAAATTATATACTTAATATAGACAAATTATATTTTAAAAGATGGGAATACAAAATTAATATTTGAAGTAAAGAACTTATTTAAAATTATAGATGAAATGCCATAAGGGTGGTATGAAAATTAAATTTAGAGGAGGGACACGGACATGGATAATACCATATTATTGAGTAAGATATCCCAAGGCTTAATAGAATGCTGTAAATCAAAAAAATTTTCAAGAGTAAACAAATTAACTGTGAATGTAAATGAAAACAGTTATATTAATTCTTGTAATCTTTATGAGTACCTGAAAAGTTGTAATGAAGACATAGTAGACGAATCTACAGAAATTAAAATTGAAATTGAAGATTTACCAGATCAAGTTGTAATTATCAGCAGTATAGAAGGTGATATATCGGAAGAATGCGTATAAGTTGATAAACACTATATATTGATGCGAAATTGTACGAATATTAAATATGAAAGGGAATGGGTATAGATTTGTGTAAAAACAATCTATACCTCCATTTTTATTAAGCAAGATTAAATTTCTTTCTAATCATATTAACTAATACCTTTGCTGTTTCATCAACTCCGCCGAATAGGCTGCTGTTAATTAAAATGTCCTTGTAAAGTACATTATCACTGTATGATTTTGCATAACTTAGGCTGTATAGCTGACGTGCTTCATCAACTTCTTTAATCAGCTTATCTGCTTCGTCCGGATTTATATGAAGTATATTGATACAATTTTCCTTTCGTATCTCATATGGAGCATAGATAAATATGCTGAAATGATTTGAATGATTTCTTAAAATATAGTCAGAACACCTTCCTACAAATATACAGGATGATTTATCTGCCAGATCACAAATGATTTTCTTTTGGGCTTCAAATATTTCTTCCTGTATCTTTTCTGAACTAGTTCCTAGTGGAAATTTCATTTTTTTATATTCATTTTTATCTATTTCTTCTCCACTGTCAATAGTAGATACAGGCAAATTCATCTTCTTTGCAGCTTCTTCTACGATATCCCTGTCGTAGTATTCAACACCTAACAATTCAGCCATTTTTTTAGCAATGGGACGCCCCAGGCTCCCGAATTGGCGAGAAATAGTTATTACATAATTCTCTAATCCGATATTTACCTTTTCATTTTCTAGAAAAGCTGTGGTAAAGTTGCCGGAGACAAAACTTTTATTTCGCATTATTGTAATATTAGTATTTATGGTTGTGGAAACTCCGTCTAGCTTAAAGTTTTTCAATGCTTTTATCATATTGGCAATGCAGGTAGTTCTATCTTTTTCCCAAACAACAAGTTTACAGAGCATAGGATCATAAAATGGAGAAATCTTGTATCCTTCGTGAATAGCATGCTCTATACGAACAGTTCCATCCGAGGCATCAGGAAAAGATAAAGTTGTAATTGTACCTGGCGAAGGTTTAAAGGTTTTGGGATCTTCTGCATAAATACGGCATTCAATACTGTGGCCTTTTAGTTTAATATCTTCCTGCTTGAATGGCAATTTTTCTCCGTTTGCAACATGAATCTGATTTTCTACTAAATCCATATTTACAACATATTCGGATACTGGATGTTCTACTTGAAGCCTTGCATTTATTTCCATAAAATAATAGTTTCCATCAGCACCCCTTAAATATTCAATGGTACCTGCTCCGGAATATTTCATTTCCTTGATTATCTTTTGTGTATATGAATAAAGTTTCTTTCTGTCTTCTTCAGTAACTACAGTTGACGGTGATTCCTCAATAATCTTCTGATATCTTCTCTGAATAGAACATTCTCTTTCTCCTAAGCAGACTACATTTCCATAGTCGTCTGCTATAAACTGTACTTCTATGTGTCTAGGAGATAGTACTGCTTTTTCAATGTAAATATCTCCACTTGCAAATGCCATATTTCCTATTCTCTGCATGCTTTCGAAAATAGCCTGTGTGACTTTTTCAGATTCAAAATAAGTGATTTTTTCTATTCCTTTACCTCCGCCGCCTTTGTCCAGTTTAAGTAAAATAGGTAATCCGACTTTTTCTGCAGTATCGTAAATTTCTTTTATACTGGAAATCGGCTTAATTGTTCCTGGTGTAACAGGAACTCCTAATTTATTAGCAATAATACGACAATAACATTTGGATTCGATGTTTTCTAGAATTGAAGGGTCAGGTCCGATCCATTTTGCACCTGCAGCAGTAACTGCATTAGCAAATGATGCTGCCTCTGATAAAAATCCATATCCAGGATGTACTGCATCTGCCCCTGATTTCTTAATAACATCTACAAGTGCATCAATATTTAAGTAACTTTTAACAGGTGCGGAAGGGCCGATATTATAGCTTTCTGCAGCTTTGTTAATGTAATCAGCATTTTTATCAGCGTCTGAGTATACAACAACAGTTTCAATGTTAAGTTTATTACATGTATGAATAATCCTGTTTACAATTTCACCGCGATTTGCAATTAAAATTTTTTTTATCATGTTAGCTCTCCTTTTCAATAAATTATTGTTTTATTAATTAAGTTTTACAATAACCATTTATCTGATGGCTACCTACTGTAACACTCCAACTTCTATCAAAGTGGGAGATAACAGTTTACAAATTATGCAGATAAAAAACAAGGACATGGCAAAAATAACTATAACAGATACATTGCCATGTCCTTGTTAGATTAAACTATAGCATATTTTAAATTTTATGACAACAGTAAACAAACACAAATTTTCCTGATTTTTTTATGCTGTGAGTACAAAACAAATAAAAAAATTTATGATATACTATTAAAAAATCAATTTAAAATTATAAAAGGGAGTCAAAATATGAGTTATCTTTTATCCGAATTTTATTCATCTTCAAAAGAAATATATAAGATCAAGTTAATCGCAGGGGAAAAAGGCCTCATAAATGATATAACCTGGGTGTACCTTGCTGAAGATATAGAAAATGCAGATTTTCTAAGAGGAAATGAATTAGTTATTACTACTGGTTTGTCAGCTGGAACAAAAATAAGCTGGCTTTATGAATTAATTAGAGAATTAATTTACCGAAAGTGCAGCGGCTTGTTAATAAATACTGATAAATATATTCTTATTAAGGATATTTCTAGAGAAGTTATTGAACTGTGTAATTCAGAAAATTTCCCTCTTTTTATAATGCCTTGGAAGATACACATTTCTGATATTATGCAAGATTACTGTAATAAGATATTTATGGATAAATACCTGGAAAATACTTTGTCTAAGCTGTTTTACAATGTAATATTCGATTCACAAAATGTTAAAAATTATATTCCTCTTTTAAATTCAAATGGTTATCCTACAGAATCTTCTTATTATGCAGCTAAAATAACTAATATTAGTTCGCCGTTGAAATTACAAAATTGTATTAATCTCTTGTCGATAAAATATCATATATTTTTAAAAAATAACTATTATATTTTAATTCTGCAGGAATGCTCAAAAAAATTACTAAATAATCTTATGAAAAACTATTTTGAAATAATTGATAATGAAATAGCTTTAAACTCATCAATATTGAGACCTCAAATAGGAATAGGTGAAAAAGTTTCTTCATTATCAAAACTTTATTTTAGCTACTCTACTGCTTCCTATGCTTTAGAAACAGCTAAAGCTTCGAATAAGGACTGTGTGTATTTTGATGATCTTGGTATATTTCGCATACTGAGTTCTGTATCTAACAAAGAATTACTACGAAATATATATTTTGAAATGCTTGATCCCATAATAGATTATGACAGGAAGAATAACACCCAACTGCTAAAAACTCTGAAAGTATATTTGGATTTTGATGGCAGCATTCAGGAAACTGCAAATTTCCTATATAACCATCGCAATACCATCAATTATCGCATGAAGAAAATACATGATCTTTTAAAAAAAGATTTAACCTCAACGGAGGATAAGTTTAATTTAAGGATGGCCTTTTATATTAAAGAATATCTGAGATTGTAAATGCATGATAAACAGAGTTCTTGGCATCAGATGGAGTTTTTACTCCACATGATGCTTATTAACAGGATTCTTAATGCTTCAGCACTTAGAAGGCGTTACCCTTTAGGAAAAATCGTTATCCAGGGACGTAGATACTCGCAACGTACACTTAGAGAAAAGCAGATGTCCCAAATTCTTTGATTTGGTGACAGTCGCTTTCACAGAGTATGTGAGAGTATTAGAGCAGGTAGTCATCGGATAAAATATAGAACTATCTTATCAATATTAAAATATGGATGAGATAGTTCTTGTTATATTATGGTAAAAGATGTATAAGATAAATATTTTGTTAAATTCAATTCTTCAATTTAAGTATTTTCCTTAATAGTAATTTTATTGATAAATGGTAATTATAACTAACAATAATTTTCAAATACATACCTCTAAAATTAACAAATCATAAATATAAAATTGATTTTTTTAATAATTTATCATGCAATTTATGATATTTTATTTAAAAAATATACGAGATCAAAGAAAAAAAGATATGGAAAAGCTTTATACATGCGCCTTATGTATACTCAGCACAAATTAGACAAATAAAGTTTGTGTTCATATGCTATTGTTATACAAAATGAAATATTGTAGTATTTAATTATTCAATATTGATGAAAAAAAGTAAATATTACACTTTTAATTTTTATTTTGAAATTTATTATTTTGATTCTTGCAAAAATAGCCACAAAACATTGTAACAGTTTACATAATTTGAAATTGACAATTTAACAATTAAATAATTTAATACAAAATGCCATGTTTAAAGAATTAGTTGCCAGTTAAGGAGGCTTAAAAATGTTAAAGGAAGAATTACCTAAAATAATAACTGATCAAGTTCCGGGATCGAAAGCGGCAGAAGTAATACGAAGAAGAAAAGATGCAGTACCTTCCGCAATTAAATGTGTATATCCTGTTGTAATAAAAAGGGCAGAAGGTGCGGTGATTGAGGATGTTGATGGGAATTATTTTCTTGATTGGACTGGGGGGGTAGGCGTACTAAACATTGGATTTTCCCATCCAGAAGTGGTTGAAGCTGTGAAAGAACAATCAGAGAAATATTTTCATGGTATGTTTAATATTGTTACGCATAAAGGATATGTTAAGTTGGCAGAAAAAATGAATTCCATTGTTCCTGTAAAGGGAGAAAATAAAAAAACGTTTTTCGCAAATAGTGGAGCAGAGGCTGATGAAAATGCAGTAAAAATAGCAAAAGCTTTTACAAAGAGACCAAATATAATTGTATTCTCAGGAGCATTTCATGGACGTACAGTTATGACCATGGCAATGACATCGAAAAAATCTTATGCCTATGGAATGGGACCTTTTCCAGACGGTGTATACCGTGCAGAATTCCCATATTTATATAGAAGACCTGAAGGAATGCCAGAAAGTGAAACCATTAATTATTATATAGAAAGCATTAAAAAAGTATTTGATCAAGCTTCACCACCAGAGTATGTAGCAGCTATAGTAGTAGAACCACTTCAGGGTGAAGGCGGATTTATTCCAGCTCCGATTGAATGGGTTAAAGCAGTAAGAACTATTTGTGATAAATATGATATATTGCTCATTGCAGATGAGGTACAATGCGGGTTTTGCCGTACAGGTAAAATGTTTGCTTCTGAATATTGGAAGGAAGCAGGAGCAGCTCCAGATATAATAGCAACTGCAAAATCTATTGCAGCTGGTATGCCATTAAGCGCAATAACAGCAAGGGAAGAGATTATGGAGGCAGTAAGACCTGGAACAATTGGAGGAACTTTTTGTGGAAATGCAGTGGCATGTGCAGCAGCATTAAAAGTGATAGAAATTATGGAAAGAGATAATTTGGCTGACCGTTCTATGGAAATAGGTAAGAAAGTAATGAAACGCTATATGGAATGGAAAGAAAAATATGAGATTGTTGGAGATGTAAGAGGACTCGGCGGAATGGTTGGAATAGAATTTGTAAAAAACAAAGAAAAGAAAGATCCAAATCCTGAAATTGTATCAGCAGTTATTCAAGAAGCAGCCCAAAATGGACTTATGATTGAGAACTCGGGTGTTTATGGAAATGTTATCCGCTTTTTAGCACCACTTGTAATTACAGATAAGCAGCTTGAAGCAGGATTAGATATTTTTGAAAAAGCAATTTATAAGTGTATGCAAAAGTAAGTTACTTTTCTATTATAAATTACACAATTGAATCAAATAATTAAATGTGAAAAGGGAGGAAAAAGTATGAGCAAGTATGATGTTATTATTGATACTCTTCCTGCTAAAGGCGACAGAATTGAAATATTATTCCGTCAGGCAGGTGATGGCTTTATTCAAGTGGAATATGGTTATGAACAGAGGGTGGAACTGCTGGATTCCTTTAGAATTCTGGCAGTAGATTCAAAGGTTAAGAAAATGAATATCAAGGGATTAATTGAGACATTACCAAGTTTAAGAGCAAATATGATACATTTTGATCCTACCATTATTTCCCCACAAGAACTTATTGACAAAATTAAAGATGCAGAAGAATCTATTGCTGGTGTTGATGATATGGTAATTGATTCAAGAATCATTACGCTGCCAATTGCTTTTGAAGATAGCCAGACTAAAAAGGCAGTTGAAATGTATTTAAAACAGATTCGTCCTGATGCACCAAACTGCAAGGATGGATATAATCTTGATTATATGGCTCTATGTAATGGATGCACTGTAGATGATATTAAACATATGTTATTAGATACTTATTGGTATAACAGCGGATGCGGTTTCTGGCCGGGCGGTGGATTTTTCTGGCCAATGGATCCAAGGTGCAAAATGATTGTACCAAAATACAATCCTCCCCGTATATGGACTCCAGAAGGAGCAGTTGGTATTGGTGGAGCCTGTCTATTTACTTACACTACAGCAACTGGTGGTGGATATCAATTATTTGGACGTACTATTCCTACATTTCAGTTATCAATGAAACATCCACAATTTAAAGACGGACCATTTTTATATCGTCCATCAGGGGATCGCATAAAATTTGTAGAAGTTTCAGAAAAAGAAATATTAGATATATATGATCATGTTCATGAAAAAACAGATTATGTATATGATATTCAGGAAAGCCAAATTGTTGTTAAGGATTATCTGGAATTCCTTGAAAAACCAGAAGTCGTTAAAGGTGCCAAAGAATTTGCGAAGCGCCAGGAACAAGGCTCCAAAATAGCACCTAAGCTCTAATAAATAATATAAGAAGGAGGTAAAAAATATGATTAAAGTTATAAACGGTGGAATTGAAGTTTTGGTAGAAGATTGGCCAGGAAGACTTGGATACATGGGACTTGGAATGGCTGCCGCAGGCGCAATGGACAACCTTGCATTACAGCTTGGAAACTTAATTTTAGGAAACAAAAAAGGTGACGCAGCTCTAGAAATTGCTGGTGGTTATTGCCAGTTTGAAATTGTAGAAGACGGAGTTATTGCAATAACAGGAAGTGACATGAGCCCTACAATTAATGAAAGTGTTGTACCAATGTGGAAGGCAATTGCAGTTAAAGCAGGTGATATACTTAAATTTTCACACTTTGGACAAGCTGGTTTCAGAGCTTATGTGTGTATAGCAGGAGGAATTGATGTGCCAGAATATCTTGGAAGCAAATCAACTTGTCTTTTTGGAAGCTATGGCGGTTTTGAAGGGCGCAAGCTTGCAAAAGATGATGTTATAAAGGTGAATAAAAAAGATGTTTCAAGAATTGTTGGTAAAAAATTAAATCCTAAGTATATACCTGAATACGTGAATGAATGGGAATTAAGAACTATTCCAGGACCTAATTCAGTACCTGACTACGTAACGGAAAGTGGAATGGATTATTTGTTTAGTACGCCAATGAAAATCTCACATAATGCAAACAGAGCTGCTTATCGTTTGCAGGAAGTACCAGATTATTTTTGGGCACGTGAGGATGGTGGAAAAGGCGGAAGCCATCCTTCAAATATTGTTGATCATGGTTACAATATGCGTGGTGCAGTTAATGTAACTGGAAATACCCCTTCTCTGCTTATAGCAGATGGGCCTACATTAGGTGGTTTTGTATGTGTTGCAAATGTTATTAATGTAGATTTGTGGAAAATTGGCCAGGGGATACCTGCAAGAGATAAAGTAAAACTTAAGCTGGTTACTGTAGAAGATGCAATAAAAGCACGTAAAGAAAGAGAAGCAATGTTTGAATCAGTTGATTTAGTAATTGGTTAATAAAAACAAAAATAGGAAAATGGAGGATAAGATTATGGAATATACATTAAAAGCACATATGCCTGGGCTTGTAGCTCGAGTAGTAGTAAATGTTGGTGACAAGGTTGAAGAAGGACAGGAGCTTGCAGTTATTAACTGTATGAAAACAGAAATGAGCTGCCAGACAGAAAAAGCAGGTGTAGTAAAGAAAGTTCTTGTTGCTGAATGGGATGAAATGGATATAGGATCTCCTATGATTATTTTAGAAGTTTAATGGAGGTGAATCAGTATGAAGATAGATATTAATGTTGATATGGGTGAAAGCTTCGGACGTTATGTTCTTGGAGACGATGAAGCACTTATGCCTTATGTAACATCTGCAAATATTGCAACATGCTTTCATGCCGGCGATCCACTTGTTTTGGAACGTACCATAAAATGGGCAAAAAAGTATGGAGTAGCAATAGGTGCACATATAGGTCTTCCTGATAGGCAGGGATTTGGAAGAAGACAGATGGATATTTCAGTTGAAGAACTTAGATCCGATATGTTATATCAGTTAGGAGCAATGGATGCATTTTTAAAATTGCAGGGCCTTAAAATGCAGCATGTAAAGCCTCATGGAATATTATACCGAATGGTTGGTGAGCAGGAGAAATATATTGATACTTTTCTCGATACTATTGAGGAATATAATAAGGATCTTTATATTATGCTTCATACAGAATGCGAGGCTTTAAAACGTGCAGAAAAGAGAGGCTTGAAGACAGCACCAGAGGTATTGATTGACCTTGGCTATGATAAAAATGGAAACTGGATGCTTGAAAGAGTAAAGAAAGCACGTTCTCCAGAGGAAGTAGCTGATAGGGCCGTTAAGGTTGCAAAAGAAGGAAAAATTGATACAATTGATGGAAAACTAATTGATGTTAATGGATGCACAGTATGTATTCATGGTGATTCACCTAATGCTACTATGGTGGCAACTGCGGTGAGGGAATCATTAGAAAACAGTGGTGTAACAGTTACAAACCTGAATGGATACTTTGGACAAACATAGGAGGTGGAGTAGAGATGAAAAAAATTGAAGCATTAGATGTATCGGTAGCAGTTCTAGCAGCAGTATCATGTCTTTTTATGTATATAAAAGTTCCTGTTTGGGCTTTGTTTATAGGCTGGGCATGGTACTTTACTTTAGGGGCAACTCCAGACCTTATTGCAAAGGGAATACCACCGATGATTACAGGATCAGTACTTGCAATTTTAGCATTTGTCCTTATCAATATATTTACGGGATTTATGCCAGCTATGGCAGCTACCATAGTTTCAGTTTTTATTACAGTATTTTTGTTAATGATATCACTAAAAATATCTGCATTGAATATTTCTCTTATGTCTTTTAATGCTTATTCATGTATGTTCATAGGTTATGGTGCAGGAGCGTATATGACAATTAAAGGAATGCCTGCTCTGCTTAATGCAGCAATTTGGATTACAGGAGCAAATTTCATCGGATTGATTTTTGGGTGGATGAGTATTAAATTTACAACATTTAAAAAGAATTAAAGTTAAATTAAAAATGCTGTTTTTTGAAAACAGCATTTTTAATATTTAAATAATTACATCAAGTTCAACTTTTCTTCCATAGATTCAAATTCCTTATTTACAGCTTCATCAGGTTTTTTAGTCAAAAGACTTACAACTACGATGGATATGAGAGATAAGGTAAAGCCAGGAATCATCTCATATAAATGAGCAGATAACCCTGATACAATCCATATTATAACTGTTAGTCCTCCTACAACCATTCCAGACAAAGCTCCCCATTTTGTCATTCTCTTCCAGTAGAGACTTATTAAAAGAGTTGGACCAAAAGCGGAACCAAAACCTGCCCATGCCTGTCCTACTATACTTAAGATAGTTTTATTTGGAACATAAGCAAATAAAACTGCAACAGCTGCAACTACAAGTACAGATATTCTTCCTATAAATACCTGAGTGTGCTCAGGTGCTTTCTTATTTAAAAATGTAAGATAAAAATCTTTTGTAATAGAGCTGGAGCAAACTAAAAGTTGGGAAGAAATAGTACTCATAATAGTAGCAAGCACTGCAGATAGTATTATACCTGTAATAAATGGATGGAATAATATATCACCAAGACGCAAAAATACCATTTCAGGATCTTTTAGAGGTTGATTGTGCATTGTAAAATATACAAGACCTATAAGTCCACTGCTTATTGCACCTAAAAGGCCAATAGCCATCCAGCTTATACCTATTCTTCTTGCAGATTTTAATTCTTTTGCAGATTTTATTGCCATAAAACGTACAATAATATGAGGTTGTCCAAAGTAACCAAGTCCCCAAGCTAAAAATCCAATAATAGTAGAAAAACTTGTTCCTCTAAGTATGTCAAATAGTGCTGGATTGATATGTTTTACTTTACTTACAAAAGTTCCAGGATCTACCCCTATATTCATGTATGCAACTACAGGTACCATGACGAGAACTACAAACATAAGACTTCCCTGGAAAAAGTCAGTGAGACTTACTGCTAAAAAGCCACCAAAATATGTATATATTACAACTATGGACAGTGTAACTATTACTCCTGATGTATATGTAAATCCAAAAATGTCCCTAAATAATTTTCCGCCGGCTACGATACCTGAAGAAACGTATAAAGTGAAGAAAACGAGAATTATTATTCCGGATACAAGCCTCAGCATATTAGCATTATCTTTAAATCTGTTTTGTAAATAATCTGGCACAGTTAAAGAGTCATTTGAGACTTCTGTATAAATTCTAAAACGTGGTGCTAATAAGAGATAATTGAAATAAGCTCCTATAGTTAAACCAATTCCAAGCCACATACTGGAGATACCTGTAGTATATACAGCACCAGGAAGACCCATAAGCATCCAACCGCTCATATCGCTTGCACCAGCAGATAATGCTGTAACCATAGGACTTAGACTTCTACTCCCAAGCATATAGTCTGAAATGTCGTGGGTTTTCCTGTAAGAATAATAGCCTATCAAGAGCAAAATAAGTAAATACAGCCCGATAGCCATAAGTGAATAGTACTTCATATAAATTCTCCTTCTTATAATTTAAGTTTTGTTAAAACTAATTTATGAATTTTTAAATTAGTAGAATGTCATATAAGTATAATATCACATTCTAAGTAAATTTTAAATTATTATATAATTTTAAAGTACATGGCTAAGAATATGGAACTAACTTACACATAAGAATGTACATAAAAATTTTAAATATGAATTTTTAAAAGCATTTTATGCAAAAAAGCAGCATCAGATATTAGGATAAATTAACCACACTAATTGTGAAATGTTATAATTTATATATGTAAAAATTATATTTGTGGAAAAGGGGAAATTTGAAATGAAAAATGACATGACAAAATATGTAGAAAAAGCAAAGGAACTTGGGGCCTATAATGCTAAAATAATAAGTACAGATACTATAAAAACAGGGGCATGGACAATATTAAAGTGTAGGTATGGTTGTAAAAATTATAATACAAGTTATTGTTGTCCTCCCAAGACTCCTTCTTATAAGGAAACTCAAAATATAATCGATTGTTATAGTACTGGATTGATAGTGCAATCTAAATCAGATCTTGTAGCTACTACAAAAATTATAAATAAATTAGAAAATGAAATTTTCCTTTCAGGTTATTATAAGGCATTTGGATTTGGTGCAGGGCCTTGCAGATTGTGTGAGAAATGCAATATGGAACATTGTGCACATCCACAGGAAGCCAGACCTTCTATGGAAGCTTGTGGTATAGATGTATTTGCAACTGTAAGGGAAAGCGGTTTCCCTATAGAGGTATTGAAAGGTGAAAAAAGTGAAAGCAAAAATGAATTAAATTGTTATGGATTGATATTGATTGAATAAGGGACTATTTTTAATAGTTCCTCTTATTATATATTCTATTTTTACAATTTACTGAAAATAGTATATAATAGAAATATTCACAATGTATAAATAAATATGATAAATTTAAACACTATGTAAGTTGAATTATGAAAATATACATGATATGCTATTATTAGTATAAGTTAACATAAATGTTTAATTCTATTAAAGGGGAGGCGTTATGAATGAAAAATTGGTTAATGCAATGGCTGACTTAGATGAAGATGTGGTTTTATCAGAGCTAAAGGCACATATTAACTACGGTAATGAAGAGCAATGGTTTTGATGTAAAGGATTTAGGTGTTGATGTGCCTACATCAAAATACATTGAAAAGATTTAAAGATTCTTGTTGGAGGAGGACTTGTAGACGAGGCAGCAGGAAAATATATGGGTGCAGATTTAGTTTGTAAAGATGCACAGCAGACTGTAGATTTTTGTAAAAAAGCTATAATTTCAGCTGCAATAGGCAAGTAAAGTATAAATTCAACTAAGGTTTATACTTTTCTAAAATATATTATGAAAGGAGAATATTATGGAAAGAAAATTGAAAAAATCTATTATTAATTTTTATGGGGTACCATCTTTTGGATTTCAGTTATTTGTAAATGTGGAAATATATTATTTCGCTGCATTCTTAACTGATTACGCAAAAATATCGGCAGCTCTAGCAGGCACTGTATTGATGATTACAAGTATATTTGATCTGGTATGGGTTCCTACTGCAGGAGTTATATTGGAAAAAACCAACCTGAAGTGGGGGAAATATCGTTCATGGCTATTAGTAGGACCTCCTTTTGCAGTATTGTTTTATATTTTACAATTTTCCAAGATAGGTTCTGCAGGGGTAAATGCAGTTATAATTTCAATAGGATTTATAGTAAGTCATTTAATTTGGAATATTTTTTATGCAGGACATATAGCAATGAACTCTTCTATGACAGAAGTAAGGGAAGAAAGAATTGCTATGGCATCAAACAGAGGTATGTTTAATTCATTAGGTAATATTTGCTTTTCTTTGTTAAGTATGCCTTTAATATTGATGATAGGTAAAGCTATCGGCAATCCTGCAGGTGGATATACTTTTACCGTTGCAATTGCAGGTATTCTTATGATGGGATGCTATTATATATTATTTTTTATGACTAAAGACTATGCAAATGCTGGAGTTTCAACTCAAACAGGTAAATCAGAAGAAAAAATGTCTATAGGTGAGATGCTAAAACAAATAGTAGTAAATCCACCTCTTATAGGATTGCTATTAGGTGAACTTGGAAGATATTTAGGAAGGTTTATTATTTTTGGAATGGCATTTTATTATTTTAAATATGTTGTTAATAATTTGGCAGTAGTTACTGTATTTTTTACAGGTCTTAGTATAATGTGTCTTTTTGGTGCTGTTATTACAAATCCGCTGGCTAAAAAAATTGGAGAAAGAAATACTTATATTTTATCACTTGTAATATTTATAGTTGGATTACTTATTGTATGGGCAATGCCAATGAATTATATGTCATTTATAGCGTTGATGTTTGTAGCATATTTAGGATATGGAATTCCTGATGCATTAGGTGTTGCTATGTATTCATCTACTGTGGAATATGGTGAATGGAAAACTGGAAAAAATGCACGAGGATTTATTATGTCACTAATAAGTTTCCCAATTAAAATTGCAATATTTTTAAGAAGTGTTATTATAACAGCTGTCCTTGTGGGGGCAGGGTATGTTGCAAATATGAAGCCTACAACTCAATTAATATCAGGTATAAAGAATGGAATGGCATTAATTCCAGCAATTATCATGATAGTAGGATTGATTTTTATTGTGTTACTTTATAAAATTACACCTGATAGTCTTGAAAAGATGCAAGAAGAAATTAAAGCAAGAAAAAATTAGAGTAAAAAATTAGAAAATTAAAACTTATATATGCTTCCTTTGTGATGAATAGTTAAAATAATAAAACTGTTTATTTCAAGGAAGCATATTTATTTAGTCATTATGATTATTGAAAATACTCATAATGTATAAATAAATATGCTATATTTAGTCATTATGCAGGGTGAATTCCCATAATATATATGTTATTCTGTTATTAAACAAGTAATTACTTTATATTAAAGGGGGAAATGTTATGAGTAAAAAACTAATTGATGCAATGGCAGATTTGGATGAAGATGTGGTTTTATCAGAGGTAAAAGCACAAAAGGAAAATGGAACACCGGTATTAGATATAATAGCAGATCTACAGGAAGGCATGGGAATTGTAGGAAGCAGATTTGAAAAAAAGGAATACTTTTTATCCGAACTTATTATGTCGGCAGAAGTTTTTAATGAAGCTTCAGAAATTATTGGAGGATTGGGAGAGTGCTCTGGATCAAGCAATGGTATATTTGTAATGGGAACAATTTACGATGATATACACGATATAGGAAAGAATATAGTAACTACAGTAATGAAGAGCAATGGTTTTGATGTAAAGGATTTAGGCGTTGATGTACCTACATCAAAGTACATTGAGGCTATAAAACAATATAAACCAAAGGTAATAGGAATATCCTGTCTTTTGACTACATGTTTTGACAATGTAAAACAGTGTATAAAGGAAAT
This sequence comes from Clostridium sp. 001, assembly GCF_019056555.1. Lineage (NCBI taxonomy): Bacteria > Bacillati > Bacillota > Clostridia > Eubacteriales > Clostridiaceae > Clostridium > Clostridium sp. 001. Next base: position 28,995 of record NZ_CP020473.1, read on the forward strand.
AGAAGATGCAGGACTTAGAAAAGATTTAAAAATTCTTGTTGGAGGTGGACCTGTAGATGAAAATGCAGGAAAATATATGGGTGCAGATTTAGTTTGTAAAGATGCACAGCAAACTGTAGATTTCTGTAAAAAAGCTATGGGGGTATAATAAAATGAAAACTGCAGAAGAACTATATAGTGAACGATTAAATAGAATAAAGGCAGCTATAACATTGCAAAAAAATGATAGACCTCCTTTTTCTATGAATTCATCTGCCTTTTGTGTTAAATATGCAGGTGGAAAATTATCGGATATGGTTACTAATGTAGAATATGGAAACTCCTTAATTTTGAAGGCGGTAAAATCTCTTGGAGTAGTAGATTGCATACAAGGTGGAGCAGACTTTCCACCTATGATGGGCACTGTGTACCTTTCACCAACTAAGCTTCCAGGTAGAGAACTTCCTTGTGATAATTTATGGCAAATCGATGAAAAAGGTCTTATGACAGAAGAAGATTATGATACGATTATAGATAAAGGATGGAATTATTTTTCACAGAAATTTATAAAGGAAAGGTTGGGAAATCTTTATAAAGATATTGAATATTTTATTCCGCTTGCTCCTAAGTTGAATAAAAAAATTGTGGATGAGGGATATGCAATTTTAACGGAAGCTGTAGCTCTACCTCCTTTTGAAACTATAAGCGGAGCACGTTCCATCTCAAAATTTATGAGGGATCTATATAGGATGCCTGATAAAGTACAAGCTGCCCTTGATGTAATTTTAGAAGATACTTTGGAGAGTTTAAGACAACAGATACGTGAGGTTAAGCCTTTGACAGTGTTTGTTGGAGCAGCTCGTGCAGCTGGAGATTTTTTATCATTAAAATTATTTGACAGATTTATGTGGTCATACCTTAAAAAGATAGTTGAAGTGGTAGTGGATGAAGGATCATTTGCATATCTCCATTTAGACATGTGTTGGGATCGTTTTCTAGACTACTTTTTGGAACTCCCAAAAGCTAAGTGCATCTTTTCGCCAGATAGTACAACAGATATATTTAAGGCAAAAAAAGTTTTAGATGGTCATATGTGCATTATGGGAGATGTTTCTCCATCGCTTTTAACGTTAGGTACACCAGATGATGTACATGCTTACTGTATGCGCCTTATGAAAGAAATTGGGCCTGACGGATTTATTATGGCTGCAGGGTGTATGCTTCCTGCAAATGCTAAAGTAGAAAATGTAAAAGCTATGCTTTCTGCAACTTGTGGAAAATAATATAAAAGATAATAATATAAAAGATAGGGATGTGTTTTATATACAAATGTTATTAAAAAAGAGTACATACTGATACGATTTGGTATAAATCCTGCCAGACTTATTCTAAATTAATAATATCAGTTAAAGTACTCAGATAAATTATACTCAAAATAAATTAAATGTGTCAATAACTAAAATTGTAATAGAGGCAATTGAAATGAAAAATAATGAACAACTAATTGTATATGAAATGTAAAAATTATGGGGGTGTAATAAAATGATACCACAAGAAATGACTGAAATACGTAATAAAAGGGTTATGGCTGCACTTAATATGGAGAAAACAGATAGAATTCCAATATTTCTCTCTGGACAGATGTATTACAATTTTATAGATCCTACAATGACTATTGCTGATTATTGGAGAAGACCTGAACTAGTGGATGAAAAACTTATAGAGGCTGCAGAACTTCCTATACTTGATGAAATGGATTCAGCTCCCACATGTACAGGAATACCTATGGAAACTTTTCTGCAAAGTTTTGCAGCTATGTGGTTTGCAAAGATGAAAGTGCCTGGACGTGAATTAGGTGATAATGTATTATGGCAGATTGATGAACAAGGACCTATGACGGAAGAAGACTATGATACAATTATAGACAAAGGCTGGGAATACATGAAGAAAGAACTCTATAATAGAATTGGGTATCATCCAGAAGAGCTTCCTCAAATGGATATGGAGTATGCTGGAAAACTTCAAAAAAGAGTAGCATCTCTTGGAAAAACAACTGTTGGTATGTCCGGTGGATTATTACCTATAGCACCATTTGAAACTTTAAGTGGTGCACGTAAATTGTCCAAGTTCTTTAGGGATTTATATCGTATGCCTGACAAAGTTAGGGCGGCATTGGATGTTATGGAAGAGGCAGAATTAAAAAATACGGTTAAAGCTATGAAAGCTATGCCTGGTGTATATGGATTCATAGGTGGAAGCCGCTGCGGATGTGACTTTATATCGCCAAAGATTTTTGAAAAATTCTATTTCACATATCATCAAAAGCTAGTACCTGTAATGCAGCAAAATAATGTAAAAACTTGGTTCCATATGGACGGTAACTGGGAAGCATTTTTACCTTACTTTAGGGAGTTTCCTAAAGCTCAATGTATATGGGATCCTGATCATGTAACTGATATTCGAAAAATTAAAGAAATACTTGGAGACAAGATGTGTATTACCGGCAATGTGCCTCCGGCATTTACATCAGTTGGTACACCTGAAGACTGTTACAAGTATGCTAAGGATCTTGTAGAGTTATTTAAAGATCATGATGGCTTTATTATGAACTCAGGCTGCAGTGTTCCACCTAATGCAAAACGAAAAAATATAGAAGCTGTTATTTTAGCAACTCTTGGTAAATAATCTAAATTAGAATATTTAATTTTAAAAAATAGAAAATGTTCCTGGGAGATTCCTGGGAACATTTTCTATAAGAAATAATAATTATAATTTTTCATCCAAAGGTTTTTTCATAAAGCCAAGCAAGGCTGCAGTTACAAAAGAACCTATTAATATAGCAAATACGTATAAGAGTGGATTACCACTTACTATTGGTATTACAAATATGCCGCCATGAGGAGCAGGTAGTCCTATGTTGAACATCATGGATAGTCCTCCTGCAATAGAAGCTCCAACTATAGATGCAGGAATTACTCTTGCAGGATCTGAAGCTGCAAAGGGTATAGCACCTTCTGTTATAAAAGTAGCTCCCATTATATAACAAGTTTTGCCTGCATCCCTTTCTTCTCTTGTAAATTTGTGTTTAAAAAATGTAGTAGCAATAGCAATTCCAAGAGGAGGAACCATTCCCCCTGCCATTATTGCAGCATGAGGGGTGAATTTACCTGCAGCTATCATGGCTATTCCAAAAGTATAAGCTGCTTTATTTACAGGGCCTCCCATATCTACAGCCATCATTCCACCTAATATAATTCCTAAAATAACTTTATTGGCTGTTCCCATTGATCCAAGCCACTGCTCTAGAGCTGTATTTATAGCTTTTACAGGATTTACAATAAACAAAAGCATTATAGCTCCAGTAATTAATATTCCAAATAACGGATATAAGAGTACAGGCTTTATACCTTCAAGTGAATCAGGCAGCCTAGAAAAGACTTTCTTTAGTAATATAACAACATAACCACCTAAAAATCCAGCAATTAATCCGCCTAAAAATCCAGCTCCATTATTAGCTGCTATAAAACCACCAACCATAGCAGGTGCAAAACCAGGTCTATCTGCTATACTCATTCCAATAAAACCAGCAAGTACAGGCACCATGAGAGGGAATGCGTAAGTACCGCCTATATCGTGTAATAGCTTGGCCACAACATTAAAAGACGGATCTTTAGGATCAAAGCTTTTAATGCCAAACATAAATGATATAGCTATAAGTATACCTCCACCTACGACGAAGGGAAGCATATTTGAAACACCATTCATCAAATGTTTATAAAAACCTGTTCGCTGCTTTTTATCTGATTTAGATTCTTCAACTTTTTTATCTGAATGATATGTAGGGACATCATCCATCAAAGATTTATTTATAAGTCCTTCAGGATCTTTAATTGCATCAGATACGGATACCTGGATTAATTTTTTGCCATTAAATCTTGTCATTTCAACTTGCTTATCTGCAGCTACAATTATGCCATCTGCCTTTTGTATGTCTTCATCAGTGAGCTTGTTTTTCACACCAGTAGATCCGTTTGTTTCTACCTTAATTTCAATTCCCATATCTTTAGCTTTGTTGTTTAAAGCGTCTGCTGCCATATATGTATGTGCTATACCTGTAGGACAAGCTGTAACTGCTAATACTAATTTACTAGGGGATTCACTTATATTGTTTTCTTTAGATACAGTGCTTTGATTTTTAGATTTTACATATTCAGCTTCCTGTTTATCTATGAGATTTAATACTTCATCTTTAGACTTTGCATTTATAAGTTTGTTTTTGAATTCTTCATTCATAAGCATACTGGATAATCTGGCAAGGGTATCTAAATGTTCATTATCAGCACCTTCGCTTGCTGCTATCATAAAAAATAATTTGGCATCGGTTCCATCTAAGGATTCGTAGTCTAATCCTTCTTTTTTTATTCCAAAAGCTAAGGAAGGAATTTTTACGGCTGCTGTTTTTGCATGGGGAATTGCTATACCTTCTCCTATTCCTGTAGAGAACTCAGATTCTCTTTTAAGTATTTGCTTTTTATATTCATCTTTATCGTTTAATTTTTCAGCTGAATCGAGTATACTTATAAGTTCGTCTATTACCTCTAATTTGGTGTTTGAATCTAATTTGAGTTTTATTGTATTTTCTTCTAAAAGTTCAGTGATTTTCATAATTTTACCTCCATTTAAATTAATATTTCAACTTTTGCACATATAAAATTTTGGATTAGCAAAGCAAGCCTAAAAAAATAAATTAGTTTTCTGACATAAGGAAGAAAACTTACCTTTACTGTACTATGTCCTCTGTCAATTGTCCTCTAAAAAAGTTGAGTTAAATATATTACAGCTTTTTATCTGATGGCTGTGCCTCTAGGTTGCTTTATCCGATGGCTACCAGCCGTAATATCCCCATCTTCTTATAAAGTGGGGGATAACGGCTGCTACGCCCCTGGATAACGATTTCTAAGTTTCAGATGAAAAAAAACCTTCCACCTGAAACCAAGAACTCTGTTTATGTTAAAGTTTAGCTATGTGTACATCAGAAAGTAAATTCTCAACATCCTCTTTTTGGCACAAGTCTTTAGAAAAAGCAGTTGCACTTCCTGAAGCAGCACCATATCTAAAACTTTCAACTATGTTAAAATTTCTTGTATATTGGGCAAGAAAACCAGCTACAACGGAATCACCAGCACCTACGGAATTTTTTACTTCTCCTTTTGGTGCAGAAGCAGTGTAAATACCTTCATCGCATAAAAGTAGGGCGCCATGCTTTCCCATTGAAATTATTATGTTTTGGGCACCCATAGCTTTTAATTTATTGGCATAATAAATACAATTTTTCATATCTTTAATTTCTACATCAAATATGTCTCCAAGTTCATGTATATTTGGCTTTATTAAAAATGGTTTATATTTTAATGTAGAAGTAAGGGCATCTCCGGTAGTATCTACTATAACTTTGCTGTTTTCACATTTTTCTTGAATTATAGAATATATATTGGATGGTATAGATTTTTGTACATTTCCTGCAAGTACTATAAAATCTTCTGGCTTCAAATTTTCTATTTTTTTGAATAGTTTATTTAAATTAGAGCTATCTATATGTGGTCCTGCAGCATTTATTTCAGTTTCCTTATTGGATTTAAGTTTTATATTTATTCTTGTGTCTTCATTAACTTGTATAAAATCTGTAAGAATACCTGAATCTTTAAGAGAATCCTCTATAAACTTGCCAGTAAATCCACCTATGAATCCCAATGCTTTACTTGATGATCCAAGATTGCTTAGAACTCTGGACACATTTATTCCTTTTCCACCGGCATATTTTTTTTCATTTACAACTCTATTTATGGAACCTAAAATTAAGTTATCAGTTTGTATAACATAGTCTATTGAAGGATTTAAAGTTACTGTATATATCATTAATCTGTCACAACCTTTACTTTAGTTTTTTGTATATATTTTTCATAATTTTCTATTTTACAGTTTGTAATTATGGAAGCTTGATCTAAATTTCCTACCTTTACAAAACTTACTTCTCCAAATTTACTCTCATCTGCAAGGATGTAGCTTTGATCTGAATGTTTAATGGCATTTTCTTTAAGTATAGCTTCTTCAGAGTCGGGAGTAGTAAATCCGTATTTTAGATGAATGCCGTTTATACCTAAAAAGCATTTGTCAAATCTAAATTTTTCAATACTTTTAAGTGCATCGCATCCTATAACAGCTTTTGTACTATTTTTAACTTTTCCTCCTAGTATATATCCATTTATATTGTTTTCAATAATAGCATTTATATGATTTAATCCATTAGTTACTACTATCAGAGATTTTTTATTTATATATTGAATCATTTCAAAAGTAGAAGTTCCTGCATCTAAATATATACAATCTCCTTCTTCTATATAGGATGCTGCGAATTTTGCTATTTTTCTTTTTTGATCTATATTTTGAATTTGTTTTTCATTATAAGTTGGTTCTATGAGACGGCCTTTTGGCATTGTAGCACCACCGTGAATTCTCTTTAGTACATTTATATTTTCAAGATAAGTTAAATCACGTCTTATAGTAGATTCAGATGTATTTAAAAGGTTTACTAAATCATTAACCTTTACAATTCCATTTTGCTTTAATTTATCTAATATTATCTTATGCCGCTGTTCTGTTAGCAAAATTGCTCACCTTCTTTCCTAGATAAAATTTATTATTAATCATTAAATGTATTTTATGTAAACATTATAGTATAAAATTTTCTAAAAAACAATCATTTTAATCCAAAAACATTCAATATAATTCATAAATACTTCAAGATCAATCATATAGAGAAATTCTTCCCCTAAATTTAATATGGATGAATTATTTTTACTTAGAAAACTAAGTATGTACACAGTGTGTATAAATTAACAATGTCAAATTCTGCATTATGTAAGGTGAATTTCAAAAAAATATGTGCTATTCTATATTTAATGAACAATTCATTTTCAATAATTTTTACAGGATAAATTACAAGAACTACCTAATACTAAAAAGGAGAAATAATTATTATAAGTTAAATTGTAAATGTTTTAATTAAATTGTTTATTAGGAAATTATGAAAATGAGGTTAAAATAGAAGGAGGTTAAAATATGTTAATAATAGGAGAATTAATAAATACAAGCAGGAAGCTTATACGTGAAGCTGTAGAAAAAAAAGATAGAAACTACATACAGGAAATTGCAAAAAAACAAGAAGAAGCAGGGGCAACTTATATAGATGTAAACTGTGGAACATTTATGCAAACTGAAGTGGAAACCATGGAATGGCTGGTTGAAAATATTCTTCAGGCAACAGACCTTCCATTATGTATAGATAGTCCTAACCCTCTAGCTCTAGAAGCTGGATTAAAAAAAGTAAAAAACGGAAAACCAATGATCAATTCCATAACAGGAGAGGACGAAAGGTGGAATACAATACTTCCACTAGTAAAAGAGTTTAATTCTAAAATAATAGCACTTTGTATTGACAACACAGGAATGCCAAAGACACAGGAAGACAGGCTTAGGATAGCAGATTCCCTTATAACAAAACTTACTGGAGAAGGAATAGCTCTTGATGATATATATATAGATCCACTTATAAAACCAATAAGTGCAGGACAAAACAATGGAATAGAGGTACTAGCTGCAATACAAAAAATAATGGAAAGCTATCCAGGAGTGCATACTACCTGTGGATTAAGCAATATATCATATAGCTTGCCAGCAAGAAAAGTATTGAATAGATTATTTATGGTTCAAACTATGGCTCGTGGAATGGACTCATACATTATGGATCCAACAAACAAGGAAATGAGGGGAGCCTTACTTGCATCACAAACATTACTTGGACAAGATAGGTTCTCAAGAAAGTTCATTAAAGCATTCCGTGAGGGATTATATGAGTAATATAAGAACTGTTGTGGTGGCATGCAGGACTATTAAAGAGGAATTAGAAAGGGTAATTAATGAAATTCATTGTGATTATCCTATATTATGGATAGAATCAGGGCTGCACCTTAATACAGGAGAATTAAGAGAGTGTATACAAAAAAAATTAGATAGTATATCAAATATAGATCAGGTGCTTTTAGCTTTTGGTTACTGCGGAAATGCCGTCATCGGATTAAAATCACTAGATTATAAAGTTATTTTTCCACGAGCAGATGATTGTATTACTTTATTACTTGGTTCTAGTGAAAGACGAAAAAATATTTCAAAAGAAAAGGAAACTTATTTTCTCACTAAAGGCTGGCTGAATTCTGAAAGAAACATATGGGCTGAGTACAAGGATACAGTAAAAAGATTTGGGAAAGCTAAAGCAGATAAGGTATATAAAATAATGCTAGGAAATTATGAAAGACTTGGAGTTATTGAAACAGAAACTAATGAATCGGAAGATTTTATAAAAATAACTCACCAGATTGCAGCAGATTTAAAATTAACACAGGAAGTAATTCCCGGAACAATTAGCTATATTAAAAAGCTTTTAACTGGTCCTTGGAATAATGATGAATTTGTAGTAATTAACCCCTATGAAACGGTCTCAATGGAACATATATATGGTAGATCTGAAGTTTAAAAAAATAATTTGAACTCTAGTTCCAATGAAAAGGATGGTGTAATTAAATGAATTTAATTATTTTTGGAGGATTTCTTGGATCTGGTAAAACAAGTTTAATATTATCACTAGCACATTTTTTAGTTGAAAAACAAAGTCCCAATAAGCAAAATCTTGTAATAATTGAAAATGAAGTTGGAGAAACGGGTATTGATGACAAAGTGCTTAAAAGTAAAGGATTAAGTGTAAAAGAATTATTTTCTGGGTGTATTTGTTGTCAGCTTTCATCTGATCTCGTAATTACTTTAAATGATCTTCGTGAAAAAGTTGATCCCGAATGGGTAATTATTGAAACTACGGGACTAGCTTATCCTAGAAAGATTTTAGGTACACTTAATAAATATGGTAAGGGAATAGAAAGCATACGGATTGTAAGTGTAGTTGATGCAGAACGATTTGAAGAACTTACTGAAATAGCACCGGTACTTATAAAATCACAGATATCAGATGGAAATACAATTCTTGTAAATAAGATAGATCTAGTTACAGATAAGCAATTAAAAAATATAGAACGTTCTGTAAAAGAAGTTAATCTAAAGGCTGCTTTATATAAGGTATCTGCAAATAAAGATATAAATGATAGTATATGGAAAGAGGTGGCTAAAAGCAATGAATAATCATGAACATGACCATTCCCATTGTGAGGAACATCACCACCATCATCATTGCGATGAAACTGAAGAAGATTTATATGGAGAATTAAATGAAGTACCAGCTGTTTTTTCATATACAAAGTCTTTTGAACTTGAAAAAGAAGCTAAAGGAGATAAGTTACAAGAATCTTTTGTACATTGGATTGAAAGTTTAAGAAAGTGGGCCATAGAAAATAAACATTTTATAGGTCATATTAAAATCTTTGTAAAGGATGAAAATGATTTTAATTTATGGGTTGCTACTACAGGAAAGAAAATTAACGTTAAAACCTTTTCTGAAAATAATGATTATGATATAAAAAATATTACAGTGAATATGACAGCCATTGTTTTTGGAACTGATGAAGAAACTTTAAAATCTGTAGTGTTAAAAAAATTAGATGAAGAGCTTTTATGTTATATGAATTAAATATATTTTAATATTTTCTAGTTTAGGAGGAGCTAATATATGAAAATTAATTCTGACGATTTGGTCAAAGATGCACTTGAGTTAGATGCAAGTTACGCAGCAGTTATAGATACATCAAAAATTAAATTTCATGAAGATTACAGAAAAGCCTGTGAGAAAAATATTTGCCGCAATTATGACACCAACTGGATGGGTCCGCCAGCTATTGGTCCTATATCAGAATTAATGGAAAAAGTTAAACAGTATAGAAAAGGACTTTTAATACAGACAGTTCATAAATTGTCTAATTCTTTTGACTGGAGAGGTATGGCTGCTTCTAAAGATGTTCATGAAAAAATATTTAGAAATATTGTTAGCAGCATAAAAGACAAATATGAGTTTGAGGATATTTTACCTCTAAATGCAGGGTGCTGTACAGTGTGTAAAAGATGCACTTATCTTGATAAAAAAGAGTGCAGATATCCAGATAAAGCACTTTCATCTGTTGAGGCTTATGGAATTGATGTTATGGCACTTGAAAAAGGAGCAGGAATTCCATATTATAATGGATTAAATACACTTTCTTATGTAGGACTTATACTTTTTAATGAATGATTTATTTTAGAAGTTAGAAAAAGTTTTAGAGTATTTGAAAGATATTATATTTAATTTGAATTAAAAGGGAGGATATGAAAATGAATAAAAAGTTAGTTGATGCAATGGCAGATTTGGACGAAGATGTTGTTTTAGCAGAGGTAAAAGCACAAAAGGAAAACGGAACACCAGTATTAGATATAATAGCAGATTTACAGGAAGGAATGGGAATTGTAGGAAGCAGATTTGAAAAAAAAGAATATTTTTTATCTGAACTTATAATGTCGGCAGAAGTGTTTAATGAAGCATCAGAGATCATTGGAGGATTAGGAGAAGCTTCAGGACCAAATAACGGAATATTTGTAATGGGAACTATTTATGATGATATACATGATATAGGAAAAAATATTGTAACTACTGTAATGAAAAGCAATGGCTTTGACGTAAAAGACCTTGGAGTTGATGTACCTACATCAAAATATATTGAAGCTATAAAGCAATACAAGCCTAAGGTGATAGGAATATCTTGCCTTTTGACTACTTGCTTTGATAATGTAAAACAATGTATAAAGGAAATAGAAGATGCAGGACTTAGAAAGGATTTAAAGATTCTAGTTGGAGGTGGTCCTGTAGATGAAAATGCAGGAAAATACATGGGTGCAGATTTAGTTTGCAAAGATGCACAGCAGACAGTAGATTTCTGTAAAAAAGCTATGGGGGTTAAGTAAGTTGAAAACTACAAAAGAGTTATGTGATGAACGTTTAAATAGATTTAGAAAAACATTAGCATTAGAAAAAACAGATAGAACACCTGTTATACTTATGAACGATTCTTTTGCCGCTAGACATATGGGATTGAAGTTGGCAGATATTTGTGGAAAAGATAGTGTTAAAGTATCGAATAAAGTTATAATAGATTCTCTAAAAGATTTGGGAGATGTGGATGGAGTTAATTCATCCTACTCTGTAGGACCTTTATTTCCATTAGAATTTATGTCAAGAGTTAAGCTTCCAGGACGAGAGCTTGCAGATGACATGCTTTGGCAAATTGATGAAGCAGAAATGATGAAGCCAGAGGATTATGATACCATTATAAATAAAGGCTGGAACAATTTTATGCCTAGTTACTTAAAAGATAGATTGGGAATTAATGTTGATGAAATTATGGCAGATGCAGCTTATGCTCCACAAGCCGATCAGAATGTCAAAGATGCTGGATTTGTAGTATATAGTCCTGCTGCAGTTATAACTGTAAATGAATATTTAAGTGGTGGACGTTCTATGGCAAAATTTATGAGAGATTTATTTAGAATGCCCGATAAAGTTGAGGAAACTTTGGATGTTATTCAGGCAGAAGTAGTTGAAGGAATAAGGAAGCAAATAAGAGCTACTAAACCAGATGTACTTTTCCTTTCTCCAGCACGTGGAGCTAGTGAATTCTATTCTCCTAAGTTATGGGAGCGTTTTGTATGGAAATATATTAAGGAGACAGCAGATGCTGTTATAGAAGAAGGTACAATATGTAGCATCCACATTGATGGAAACTGGGAGCGTGACCTTGACTACTTTAAAGATTTTCCAAAGGGAAAGATTGTATTTGAAACAGATGGTGTAACAGATATTTATAAAATAAAAGAAAAGCTTGGAGATCGTATGTGCATTAAAGGAGATGTACCTGCTGGGAAGCTTGTTCTTGGTACTCCTGATGAAGTGTATGATTATGCTTCTAAACTTGTTAAAGATATGGGAGATGGATTTATTTTAGCAAGTGGATGTAGTGTACCTCCAAATGCAAAAGTTGAAAATGTAAAAGCAATGATTTCTGCAGCTACAGGCAGATAGAAATAAAAAAATTCACCAGTTTAAATTAACTGGTGAATTCTTTTATTCTACTTATAATCTTGAAATTGCATTCCATGAGCAAATTCCCTGTTAAAATCTTTTTGTGCTCCTAATTCAATGTAGGTTACTTTACTAGCTATAGCATTAGAATGCTCATATTCGTCATTTGACAGTAGGGCAAGCATTGAGCCTGTACCAGCAGCATTCCCTACTAATTGTATCTTATTTTCAAGCTCTGGTGGAATTAAACCTATTGTACAGGCACTATGTGGGTCCATATAGTTACCAAAAGCACCAGCTAAGATTACTTCTTTTATATCGGATGTATTTATATTACACTTTTTCACAAGTATGCTTATACCTGCAGATATAGCTCCTTTTGCTAGCTGAAGTGAAGTTATATCATTTTGAGTAAGCATAATAGCACGTCCATGTGCTGTTTCCGACGGAGGAACTATTAAGAAAGCATTTGTACCTTCATAAGTTACTATATTATTTCTAAATGGAAGTGCATTTGGATTTGTAAAGTTGTCAGGGGATAAAAGCTTTCCTCTTTTATTTATTATTCCAAGTCTCACAAGTCCTGCCACAATATCAAGTAGAGCAGATCCGCAAATACCTTCAGGTTTTTCATTTCCTATAACAGTGTAGTTTAGAGATTCACCAAAGCTTACATGATCTATAGCACCTTTTGCCCCTCTCATACCGCTGCTTATTTGAGCTCCTTCAAAAGCGGGGCCTGCTGCTGCAGAACAGGAGACAAGTTTCTTTGAAGATCCTAGGACTATTTCGCCATTAGTACCTATGTCGATAGCTAATTTTATATCCTTACTTTTATCCATTTCTGAGGCTAAAATTACACCTACAGTATCTGCCCCTACAAACCCAGCGATATTTGGAAGCACAAATACCTTACCTGATGGATTAATGTGAAGGTTAAGATCTGATGATTTTACTTCTAGTGTTTCACTTATTACAGGAACATAAGGTATATATGCAATATATTTTGGAGTAAGACCTAGAAATAGATGGTGCATGCAGGTATTTCCCACAATGGTAATTGCATATATGTTTTCCTTTAACATGGTTGCTTTATGTACACTATCTTCAATTAATTTATTTAATACATCCAAGAGAGTAGATTGCATTAGTTTAACACCATTTTCATTTTGATTGGCAAAAGTTGTACGTGAGATTACGTCTGCCCCAAACTTTATTTGAGGGTTCATTGCTGAAGAAACAGCAAGTTTCTTTCCAGTATATAGATCCATTAGATAAGCTACAATAGTAGTAGTACCAATATCAAAAGCTATACCAAGCATACTCTTTTCAGTATTTCCCATTTCTATACCAATAATCTCATTGCCGTGGATAACTGCAGTTATATGGTGGTTTGCTTCACGAAGTTTCACGGGCAGTTCCCTTAGAACAGAAATATTCATTTTAATATTTTTATAATTTGGTTTTTTTTGCATTAATTTTTCTTTTAAACGTTTTAAATCAGATTTCTGCTTGTCTAAAGAAGGCAAGTCTACTTCTACGTAAACTTTTTCAATAAGAGGTTTAATAGTAAAAGTCCTTTCTGTAGATGATTGTAGTATATTATAGACTTCATTTTTCTTTTGATTTAGTTGAACGGTTATATCGCTGTATACCTTAGTTTCACAAGCAAGGTGTATACCTTCTTTAAGTTCTTTTCCTTCTAAAAATTTAAGTTCCTTTTCTGTAGCCTTTAAGTTTTTATCTAATATTTTAATTCTACATTTACCACAAGTGCCCATTCCACCGCAGGGAAAATCAAAATCTAATCCTTCAGCTGTGATAGCTTCTTTAAGGGTAGTTCCTTCACAGACAGATATTTTGCGGTTTTCATGTTTAAAAGTAACTGTGTAATTGTTCATTTAATATCCCCCCAATAATATAAAATTTATATTGATAAATATAAACAACTTATTTAAATTCATCAATATATTCAAGTATAATAAAACTTAAATTGAGATGAAATGTAATTTTTACATCATTTAAATTAACACCCATAATTTCCTGGATTTTTTCTATACGATGGACTAAAGTACTCCTGCAAATATTTAAAGTTTTTGATGTTTTTAACTGATTTTTTTCATTTGACAAATAAAAACGAAGACACTTTAAATATTTGGTATTGTGGGATTTATCATATCTCATTAAGTTAAATATTGAATCATGACAAAAATTTTTCAAATCACTTTTTGAAGAACATGTTTCCAATAAATGAAATATTGCTAAATCTTCATAGAAAAAAAGAAACTTATTTATTTTCAGTCCCATACCAAGTGTAATAGCCTTTAAAGATTGCTCATAGTATTTCCTAGTATTAGCTAGATCATGAAAACATCTACTTAAACCGCCATGTATATTATTTTTTTTAAAGAAGTCTATGACTTTACTAAAACTGTGCTCAATATCTGATATTTTATTTTTTTGGCTTATTAGTATGACAACAGAATTTTCATATATGACAGACTTACTTCCTACTAGCATATATTCAATAGCATCTCTTACCCTGTGAAGAGGGATGGTTACAAAATTATTTTGAGGTACATTTACTACAAGTATATAGAGATTAGGTTTGAAATGTAAATCTAAAAATTTTGACCTTTCTTCAATAACCCGTGTGTCAGTTTCTTTTCCATTGAGTAAATCCATGATAAAATTTTCATATTTCAATCCTTTTATGTTTTGCAGGGAACCGTTTTTTTGCATTTCAGAAGCAGCTACTTTACATAAAAGAAAGATAAATTCTATGTCATTTCTAGAAAATGGTTTTTGACATTCCAACGCAGTTACATATCCAACTACTTTATCGTTAATTTTAATATTTGATATTATACGTGGAATTCTAAATTTATCTTTTCCTATAAAAATAGGAGAACTGCTTTTATGTACTACATCAATAAAATTTCGAACATTTGACATAGGTACAAAGTTGTAGGAACAGTAGCCTTTAGTTAAAAGTTCAATCCATACAGGATCCTCTACTTTAATATCTTTAGAAGATGCAATGAGCTTAAAGCTAAGATCTAGAATACATATAGGGTTTTTAAGAATCTCACATCCCGTATTTACTATATATTCAAGCCCCTTTCCACTTATTAAAGCATCTAATAGTTTTGTTGAAGCTATACTAAATTCCTGATACTTTATTAAGATGCTTTGTATTTCATTGAAAGTTTTAAATATATCCATATTAGTATTCAACACTATTAAATTTACTATGGAATTTTTATCTGGTTTATATTGAAGATCGTCAGTTTTAATACAAAGTATATTTATAGCACCTTTTTGCGGTGGGATTTTTTTAAAATTAAAGGTTTCACATACGTATAAATGGTCTGGTTCAAATAAAGTTTGATTTTCTTCAAGGAGTTTAACATATTTAATTGTTATTCCTTCTGTTTGTGAAATATATAACCTAGGATTATAATTTTTTATTTTGCCTAGGAAAGTATGTAGGTTCATTCCCATATTAAACACCTCTCAATATCATAATAACCTATTATTTGACATAATAAAAGTGCTAATTTGTTATTAGAAAAACGTTTTATACATATTGTATACTTTTAAGTTAAAATTTCTTCATATTGTATGATGCTTTATGGGTGTATTTATGGTAGTTTATATACATAAGTATAAATTATGAGGGGGATATTTTTTATGAGCAAGGTACTTATAGACGCAATGGCAGAACTTGATGAAGATTTAGTCATTGAAGAAGTAAAGGCTCTTATAAAAGCAAATATACCTGTAATGGATATTGTAGGCTATTTGCAAAAGGGTATTGAAATTGTAGGAAAAAGATTTCAAGAAAAAAGATACTTTATGTCTGAACTTATTATATCAGGAGAAATATTTAAAGAAGTTTCACAAATACTTAAAGATTTAATGCCATCTGGCACAGCTAAACATGGAGTATTTGTTATGGGAACTATTTACGGAGATATACATGATGTAGGTAAAAACATAGTATGTACTGCCATGAGCAGTAATGATTTTAAAGTAATTGATCTAGGAACGGATGTATCAACTGAAAAATTTATTAAAGCAATTAAAGAATATCATCCTAAGGTTGTAGCCATTTCATGTCTTTTGACGAATTGCTTTGAAAATTTAAAGGAATGCATACAATCTATAAGGAATACAGAGTTTGGAAAAGAGATTAAGATATTAATTGGAGGGGGAGTATTGGATAAACAGGTTTGTGAATATGTAAAGGCAGACTTTTTTCCTAGAACTATTCATGAAACAGTACAATACTGTAAAGAAATATATGGGATGAAATCTATAAAATAGTTGAAAATTTTGTGCTATAATAAAATTTAGCAGAGAGGAAGTGAAATGCATTTAATGTTTAAACAAAATGGTACGGATTTAAACTCAAATATAGAGGAAGCTGCAAGTTATATAAGCTCTGGTATAAAGGTAAAGCCAGGGATAGCACTTATACTTGGATCGGGTCTTGGACATATTGCAGATGAAATTGAAGACAAAAAAATTTATCCTTATAGTGAAATACCAAACTTTCCTATTTCTACAGTGGAAGGTCATAAAAGCTGTCTTGTTATAGGAAAGCTTCAAGGTAAGGTAGTAGCTGCAATGCAGGGCAGATTTCATTATTATGAAGGATATTCAATGAAAGAAGTGACTTTTCCTATTAGAGTTATGAAAATGTTGGGAATTCACAATCTAATAGTAACTAATGCTGCAGGGGGAATAAATAAAAGTTATAAAAGTGGAGATCTGATGCTTATAAGGGATCATCTAAATCTATCAGGACAAAATCCTTTAATAGGACAGAATTTTGAGAAATTTGGACCTAGGTTTCCAGATATGTCTGATGCATATGATAGTCATCTTAGAGAAATGGTAAAAAAGGTGGCAGGTGAATTGCACATATCTATTAAAGAAGGAGTATATGCTTACATGAGTGGGCCAAGCTATGAAACGCCAGCTGAAATAAAAATGTTAAGTGTATTAGGAGGGGATGCAGTGGGAATGTCCACAGTTCCTGAGGTGATTGTGGCAAATCACAGTGATATGAGAACTATTGGAATATCTTGCATAACTAATATGGCAGCAGGAATATTGAAACAACCCTTAAATCATGAAGAAGTTATAAAAAATTCCCTCTATGCAAGTGAAAAATTTACAAGACTGATTAAAGCAGTAATAGGAAGTATATAGATTGGGAAAACTAAAAAGCATATTTATTATTATAATTGAAAAATATTGAGAAAATGAGATGAATAACCATATTTTGTGGTTGCACAAGATTGAATGCTTATATATAATAGTAAATAGGTAAACTTTAATTTGTGGAGGTGTATACTATTAATAAAAAAAATAACTTAAATGAAGAAATTAGGGCAGAAAAGGTTAGATTGGTAGGAGAAAAAGAAAGCGAAATTGTAAATACCAGAGATGCATTAAATATGGCAAGAGAGCAGGGTATGGATTTAGTAGCAGTTTCGCCGCAGGTTAAACCGCCTGTATGTAAGATAATGAATTATAGTAAATTTCTTTATGAGCAATCTAAAAAAGCAAAACAAGCTAAAAAGAATCAAAAAATTGTAGAATTAAAGGAAGTTAGATTAAGTGCTACTATTGAGGAAAATGATATAGAAATCAAGGCAAATAATGCGAGAAAATTTTTGACCAAAGGAAATAAAGTGAAGGTTTCTATAAGGTTTAGGGGGAGACAAAATAATTATACAAGTTTAGGTAGGAAAGTTTTCGACACATTTTTAAGTAAATTAGATGAAAACTCAGTAGTGGAAAGAGCACCTAAATTAGAAGGGAATAATATGTTTATGATTTTAGCCCCTAAGAAATAGAGTACTTAGTAAAAATAGAACAATAGTATCAGAATTTTAGTAAAAATTCTGATACTATTTTTTATATATCATTGCTTTTATAGTTTTTTGATTTTATGTATAAAACCTTGATAAACTTTTTAACGTTTATATGTATAGGTTGACTAAGGGGAGTATTATTTTTTAATTCTAGCATTTTTTTTCTCACTTCTGTAAAATCGAAAAACTCAGCAGCATATTCTTCAAATTTTGGGTTAGAATAGTCTGTAAGCCCAAGAGAAGCTATATAATTTAGTGACTGGAGTACGGCCCTTCTAACTCTTTGTTCTGACGCCTTTACTTCCTTTTTTATATCAATCGAAGAAGAACTTTGGCCAAGTTTTTTTTCAGAGGTTTTAGTGAATATCTCTTTTAAAGATGGAAAATCTTTTTCAATAGCCTTTTCGCTCTCACGAGTATATAAATATTCTACTATGGATAATAGATCTTTACTGCCGCTTTCAGCAATTATACCTAATTGATTTAATATAAATTCGCTATATTCTAAAATACCTTTATTTGATTTTGAACTGTTTTTATCATCTTGTGTATCTATCTTTAAAAAGTTCAAGGTGTCTTGAATATAATTTATGGATTTTTCAATTTTTATTTGTTCAATTACTTTTTTTATAACACCAATTACCTCAAGCCTATTTATTGGTTTTGTAATATAGTATTGTACGCCTAAAGAATAAGCTTTTCCTATCATTTCTTTGTTTTCTACCTGGGATAGCATTATTGATTTACCCTTAAAAGAAGGGTCAAGTTCACTTATAGTTTGAAGACCATCTTTAACTGGCATTAAAAGATCAATTATAAGTATATCTATTTTTTTAGTACATAGAAAACTGCTTGATATGGGAACGCCATTTGCTGCTTCACCAATAACTTCCCCTAAATTATAATCTTCAATTATTTCAGATAACATCGAACGAATAGCTTCATCATCGTCTACAATAAAAAATCGCATGTTTATATCATCCTTCCTTTATCAAACTTCTAATTGGAAGCTCAATAGTAAAAGTAGTTTCATCTGAGTTAGATGTGTTTTCCAGCATAACTTTTCCTTTTAAATTTGTAACTATTTGTTTTACGTAAGAAAGACCTATTCCTGTTGATGGTTTTCCTAGCTTATTATATTTTGTTGTGTAGCCGGGTTTAAAAATGAGATCCCTTTTCTTTTCGGGTATTCCTACGCCATTATCAGAGATCTGAAATTTAATTAAGTCTTCTATTTTGCTTATGTGGATTTTTATAGTACCAGCATTTTCTATAGATTCTACGGAATTTGATACTAAGTTATTTATAAGTGACAGTACAGTATAAATATGAAGGTCAGGAATGCCACCAGGTGCTATTTTTATTAAAAAATCAATGCTTTTTCCAAGAGCCATAGAATATTTTTTATTTGTATCTACTATTATATTGCCAATTTCCTCAATATTCATATAGTCCTTAGAATTTTCAGATAAAATCATTTTGGAAAGTCCAGAATATATTCTTTGGTTGTCCTTTTTAATTTCATGAACTTGACCTGCAATTTTTAATAGGTTTTGTGACAATTCAGTTTTATTTAATTTTGAATAATTGTTTTTTAAAGATTCATATAAAGTATAACAGTCTCTCGTAATATTTTCTGCAAAGCTAAGGGATTTCTTTAATTGTACAGATTCTGCATATAAGTTTGAGATAAGCAGCAGCATATACCTGTTTTGCTCTTTTTGTTGGTTAGCAGATGATCTCACTTCATTTAACTTTATTATGTTGAAAAAACCAAGTACAAAAAATGATCGAATAACTGCCACTATGGAAACTAACCCAAAAGCATAAACTGAAATAGAATTTCTAAGTACTAAAAATCTCACTATAAGTTCACAAGTTGAAGAAAGTATGTCTATACATGCAGCTAAAGTACCCATCAAAAGAGGATTATTGTGTAAGCTATTTATTTTTGTTAAATAAAATAAACACGAAAAAACTAAATAGTAAAAAAATGCAGGAAAATTTATCAAAAAAGCTTGCTGAAATTCAAATCCACTTTGAAGTATGCAGTCGAGAATAACTCTAAATATAACAGTAAATATACCAGCTACAATCCCATATAAAGGTATGGGAAGTTTTTTAACCCAAAATAAAAAAAATAAAAATAATACAGGACTAAAGCTAACACGAAAAGTACTATTTAGTGGGAAAAATTTAAATTCTCCAACTATTGGTACTGAAATTATTATTAATATTAAAATAAATAAGTCTTCTTTTAAGGCAGATGTAGTATTCTTCAAGTAAACACACCTCATTTTAATTATATCAATAGGTAGTTATCAGATAAAAATAAAACCCTATATATTATAAATTAAATAAATAAGATTGACAAACTTCTACAAAAACATTATTAATTATATATTTTAATTAGTTTGAAATTTAAATTAGTACATGCAAATATATTCTTTATTTATAAAATTGATAAAAAATTTTTTATATAATTCAGTATAATAATATAGTTTTTTGTATGTTGAGTTGTAACATTGAGATGTTGAAATATATACATATATTAATCGTTTACAAAACAACGATATAATTATTTGAAGGACGAGAAGGGGGATTAGAATGGAAAAGAAAAGAAAACTAAAAGGAGGATTAGCCACTCAAATTTTAATTGGTCTTATACTTGGAGTTATAGTTGGAGCTATTTTTTATGGTAATCCAAATCTACCTAAATATCTTCAACCTTTTGGAACTATTTTTTTAAGGCTAATTAAAATGATAGTTATACCTATTGTAGTATCATGTCTTATAGTAGGTGTTGCAGGAGTAGGCGATATGAAAAAAGTAGGAGCTCTTGCATTAAAGACTATAATATATTTTGAAATAATGACTACTATTGCATTAGTTGTTGGGCTTTTATTTTCAAACGTATTTCATCCAGGTACGGGCGTAAATATGAGTAGCTTGACTAAGACAAATATTGCTAGTTACGTTGATACTGCAAAAAAGGCTACTAATAAGGGATTTGTAGATACTATAATAAATATTTTCCCTACGAATATTATGGATTCTTTAAGTAAAGGAGATATGCTTCCAATTATATTCTTCTCTGTTATGTTTGGACTCGGAGTTGCGTCTATTGGAGAAAAAGGGAAACCTATATTAAACTTTTTCCAGGGTGTAGCAGATACAATGTTCTGGGTAACTAACCAGATTATGAAAACTGCACCTATAGGTGTATTTGCATTAATTGGCTGCACTGTATGCAATTTTGGACTTAAATCTCTTATTCCATTGGGAAAGCTAATGATATTAGTTTATGCTGGTATGATTTTCTTTATACTTGTATTTATGGGGATAGCAGCAAAATTGGTTGGAAATAGTATATTTAGGATAATAAGAATATTGAAAGATGAGCTTTTGCTTGCTTTTAGTACAGCTAGTTCAGAAACAGTACTTCCAAGGTTAATGTCAAAAATGGAGAAGTATGGATGTCCAAGTGCTACCGTATCTTTTGTAGTTCCTACAGGTTATACTTTTAACCTTGATGGTTCCACACTTTATGAATCTATGGCAGCTATATTTATAGCACAGTTATATGGTATGCATCTTTCCATTGGAGCCCAAATAAGCTTAGTAATAGTACTTATGATAACTTCAAAGGGAATAGCAGGTGTCCCAGGGGCTTCTTTTGTAGTACTACTAGCTACATTAGGAACTTGCGGTATTCCAATAGAAGGTCTTGCTTTTATAGCTGGAATTGATCGTCTTTTAGATATGGGAAGAACAGTAGTAAATGTTGTTGGAAATTCTTTAGCTAGTATATTTGTTGCCAACTGGGAACATGTATATGACAAGGAAAAGGGTGAAAAGTATTACCAATCCATTATAGATAATAAAGATCATAAAGATAAATTAAAAAGTGTAGAAGCATAGTAATGGTGCCTGGCATCGAGTGGAAGAAAAATATTTCCATTAGGTGCCAGGCACTTAAAGTTAATTCAATTCTTCATCATTTAAATGATAAGGATAAGTTGATACTACAATATTTTTATTTCTCAGTAAGTTTTCTCTAAGCAAAAATCCTGTATGATTATGAAGAAAATTTCCCCACCACTTATGTGTTATAAATTGTGGCAATATTATAGTTACTTTCTCATCCTCAGAAGCTGCATTTGATATGATCTCTATATACTTAAGTAATGGAGTTATTATTTGTCTATAAGGAGAATACTTAGTTACTAGTAATATATCTGTATTTAACTCAGCCCATTTAGTTTTTAGTTTTTCTGTAGAAGTTTTATCAATAGATACATTTAAAGCTATTACATCTGGTGTTATGCTCCTAGCATATTGTAAAGCGTTTAACGTTGCTTTATTTAAACTTGCAATAGGAATTATGCAAATATGTGTAAATTTTTTACCTAACTCTATATTTAATATATCTTCTTTTGATGCCCTCAGCTGTTCTGCCACTTTATCATAATGTCTCTTTATAGATGCCATAATAATAACTATTATAGGAATTAAAGCAATAACTATCCATGCACCAGCTAATGCTTTTTCATATATAATTATAAGCGTTGTAATTATAGTTACTATGGCACCTATACCATTAATTAAAGCACGCTTTTTCCATCCAGGTTCAGTACTACTCTTCCAATGCAGCACCATTCCCGTTTGTGCTAAAGTAAAGGACAAGAAAACACCTACTGAATATAGAGGGATTAGGCTATGAACATCTGCTTTAAATATAAGTACTAATATTCCTGCAATAAAGGATAATACTTCAATGCCTATTGAGAAGCTTAATCTCTTACCTTTCATAGTGAATTGTCTTGGTGCAAATCCATCTCTAGCAACAACGTACATTAGCATAGGAAATCCTGTAAAAGCTGTATTACATGCCATTATTAATATTATGGATGTAGTAATCTGTATAAAATAGTACATAAAGTTTCTGCCAAATACACCAAGTGCTATTTGGGATAGAACTGTAACATTTTTTGTTGGTACAGCATGATAAAATCTAGCAAGCAGTGAAGTGCCACCAAAGATAAACAATATTAAACTTGATAATAATATCATAACCATTTTAGCATTTTTTTGGCTAGGTTCTTTAAAATTAGGAACTGCATTACTTACTGCTTCTAATCCCGTTAGCGCTGAACAACCTGAAGAAAAAGCCCTAAGAATTAAAAATATACTTAATGTTCCCGTTGCCTTAATAGAAGTATTTATCATAGGTGCAGCTGCACCATATATAGAGTATTTTATAAAACCATATATAATCATAGTTATCATACCCAGTATAAAGAGATAAGTAGGTATACTAAATATTTTAGATGATTCACTAACACCTCTTAAATTTAAGATAGTAAGTATGATAATTAATCCCACTACTAGTGAAATCTTATGAATTCCTAAAGTAGGAAAAGCTGAGATTATTGCTGAAACTCCAGCACTAGCACTTACTGCAACCGTCAATATATAATCTATTAATAATGCAGATGCAGCAACTAATCCTGGTCTTATCCCTAAATTTTCTTTGGCAACTATATAGGCGCCTCCACCTTGAGGGTATGCTCTGATAATTTGAACATATGATATGGTGAGAATAAACAATAAGCCTATAATCATTAATGAAACCCATCCAAGCCAGTTGTAGGCAACTAAACCTAATACGCCTATTAATACGACTAAAATTTCTTCTGCTGCATATGCAACTGATGAAATAGCATCACTAGCCATAATTGCTAATCCAAACAAAATATTATATTTTTCATGTGATGTTTGTTCATTTGGCAGTGGTTTACCAATTAAAACATCTACAAATTTTTCTAACATAATACTTCCTCCAAAATATATAAAAAATACATATCTATAATATGTGTATATTAATCCAACTTAATAACTCTAATTTAAGTTATTTTGAGTAACTTTATGTAGATATATACCTTTTTATAAAAATTAGTTAATGATATAAATATGTGATATATTATATTTTGATGGAGATATTATATGGAGAGGAGAGAAGATAACTTGAAAGATAAATATGTAGTGGGAATTGACTTAGGTGGTACCAAAATTTGTGCTGCTGTTGTAAACTTCATGGGACAAGTAATATGTAAGGCTACTTTGCCAACGGAAGCGGAAAAAGGGGAAAACTTCATATTAAATAGAATGATAGAGATTATTGAGAAGGTAATTGAGGAGTGTAAAGTTGACAGAAAAGCAATAGTAGGCGTGGGAATCGGATCTCCAGGTCCGCTTAATATAGATAAAGGCGAGATAATATGCACCCCAAATTTGCCTTTTAGAAATTTTAATATTGTAAAACCTATAAAGGATAATTTTAAGATTCCCGTATATTTAGATAATGATGCAAATGCAGCGGCACTAGGGGAATATATGTTTGGTTCAGGCAAGGACAGTGAAAACATGGTATTCATAACAGTTTCTACAGGAATAGGGGGAGGAGCTATATTAAATGGTAGAATATATAGAGGTAATACTAAAAATGCACTGGAAGTAGGGCATATGACTTTAGAAAAAGAAGGTCCCCTATGTAACTGCGGAAATTATGGATGTGCAGAGGTACTTGCATCCGGTACTGCTATAGCACGAGAAGCAAAAAAAGCAGTAAAAACAGGAGAATGTACTTCTCTTTCTAAATATAAGAATATAACTTCAAAAGAAGTGTTTAAAGAGGCAGAACTTGGAGATGGAGTATCTAAAAATATATTAGACATAGCTTTAAATTATCTTGGAATATGTGTGGCAAATGTAGTCACTTGCTTTGATCCGGAAGTAGTTGTAATAGGAGGAGGGGTCTCCAAGGGTGGAAGTATAGTTTTAAGTAAAGTAAAACAGGTTGTGAAAAAAAGATGTTTTCAATCTATAAGTGAAAACACTAAGATACTTTCTGCACTTTTAGGAGAAGATTCTGGGGCTATTGGAGCTGCAGCTCTTGCTATAAGGCATTTTCAAAGAAATAACAAGTCAGTATGCTAGTCTATTTTTTATCAATATATATGTTTACGTATACAATAATAGGAACATTACGTGTATTACATTAATAAACTAATTGGTAACAGACATTTGAAGTAAATTTAAGGGGGAACTTGTAAATGTTACAGAGTATTATTAATGGAATTGTTCCTATAGCTATAACTGTCATAGTAGGGGTGTTAGTTGCAGTAATTAAAGCTATTGGAGATGCCATTGTAGTATTAGTTGAGAAAAGAAAAGAGGAGGTTATACAAAAAATACGTATTAATAGATATAATGGATGGCTGCAAGTTGCCAGGGAAGTGTGGAGGGTTGTAGATGAATATTTTAGGATAAATTCAAACATAAAAAGTACTATTTCTAACAAACAAAAAAAATTTGAAGAAGAAATATTAAAAATATTGCCTGATTTGACTACTGCTCAAATAGAACAATTAAGACAATCTGTTGCAGGGGAAATAAATAAGGACAAAGATAAAATTCCACAGAATGATAATCAGAAAATTTAAAAAGAGAACCTCACATAATGAGTTATAAAATTTTAAGATACTTATGTGAGGTTTTTAATTAACGTAAAAATTATTATGTTTACTTAAAATTAAAGTAAACTATTATCTCCAATTTTACTTTCATTATTTGAAATATAATTTTTGATTTTTCCACCAGTTTTTTTTATGGTTTCTTTCAATTTTTCATTATCTAAAGAATTAGAATTTACAATTACTTTATAAGATGTGTTTTCAAGGTCTCTAAAACTACCGAAACCACTTATCATAGGACTTGTAGATGGAAGAGTCCTTCCGGATGAAGTATAGGAAACTCCTGAGGAATTTATTACATTTGAAAAATTTATACCAAAATCTGAATTAGAGCTTAAGGGGTCTATATAATTGTCATTTAAATCCACAGCAGTATGGCTAAATCCTTCACTTTTAAGTTTTTTTACAGCTTCATTGGCGTTTTTAATGCCTTTATAGTAAATTTCAATTCGCATTTTGACAATCTCCCTTCTTTTAATATAATATCAATAATTATAATTATAGCTTCCCACTTATTTTGAATAATATTCTATAATTGATTTTTAAGTATCCAATATATGAAAATTTACATATTTATATATTGAGGTGGTTTTATGATAGCAAATGCTGTATTTGAAGGTGGAGGAATGAAGGGAATAGGACTTATAGGAGCAGTATGTTGTTTTGAAAAAATGGGATATAAGTGGAACAAGTTTGCAGGAACTTCTGCTGGAGCGGTAATAGCTTCACTTTTAGCAGTAGGGTATAGTGGAGAAGAGTTGAAAAACATAGCTATGAATCTAGACAGAGATATATTCTTTAAAAAAAAATGGATAAGAGAACTTTCTTTAATTAAAAAGTCTTTTACACTTTTTAAAGATAAGGGAATATATTCTTCAGATGCTGTAAAAAAATATATTGAAGAACTCATATCTAAAAAGGGAAAAAGAACTTTTGGAGATATAAGTGTAGATGGAAAGTCACCTCTTAAAATAGTAGCATCAGATATAACTAAAAAGAGAATGATAATATTACCAGATGATTTAAAAGAATACGGTATAGATCCTATGAAGTTTGAAATAGCAGAAGCAGTTAGAATGAGTATAAGTATCCCCCTTTATTTTAAACCGGTAAAATTTTATTATAAAGGCGAATGCAGCTATATAGTTGATGGGGGCATACTCAGTAATTTTCCAATATGGATATTTGATACAGAGGAAGTCCCGGAGTTCCCTACAATAGGATTTAAATTAGCGGAAGAGGATATAAGCTATGGAGAATCAAAAAAGATGGATTTTGTTTCTTACTTATTTGATATATTTGGGACTATGGTAGATAAAAATGAAGAAGTGTATGTGAAGGATAAATATGCAGTTAGAACTGTATTTATTCCAACATTAGGAGTTAGAAGCACAGAATTTAATATATCCAGTAAAATGAGGATGAAACTTTTCCAATCAGGATATAGTAGTTCAGAAAGGTTTTTGCATCTTTGGGATTTTCACAATTATATAAGGGATTATGTAAAATAGGACATGTGAGATTATTGAATTATATTAAAATTGTGATAATATTTATTTATAACACAATTTTAACAGTTTATGCCTAGTAAGGGGAGATATACTATGAATTTTTACGTTTATAATACAATGAGTAGAAAAAAAGAAAAATTTGTTCCTGTAAATGAAGGAAAAGTTGGAATTTATACCTGCGGTCCTACAGTTTATAATTATGCTCATATAGGGAATTTAAGAACATATATTTTTGAAGATATATTAAAGAAAGCTTTTGAATATGGTCACTACAAAGTTAAGCATGTTATGAATATAACTGATGTAGGACATTTGCAATCTGATGCAGATACAGGTGAAGATAAGATGCAAATAGGGGCTGAACGTGAAAATAAAACTGTATGGGAGATTGCTAAATTTTATGAGAATGCTTTTTTTAAGGATTGTCATAAACTTAATATAAGAAAACCTGATATAGTTTGTAAGGCCACAGATCATATTCAAGACATGATAGATATAATTAAGACACTGGAGGAAAAGGGATATACCTACACATCAAATGGAAATGTGTATTATGAAATTGATAAATTTAAAGATTATAATAAACTAGCTAATTTAAGTATGGAAGAATTAGAGGCAGGAGCTAGAATAGATGTGGATGAGAATAAGAAAAATCCGCTGGATTTTGTACTTTGGTTTACAAATTCTAAATTTAAAGATCAAATAATGCAGTGGAATTCCCCTTGGGGAAAAGGCTTTCCTGGCTGGCATATAGAATGTTCTGCTATGTCAATAAAATACTTAGGAGATAAAATAGATATACACTGCGGCGGAGTAGATCATATTCCAGTACATCATACAAATGAAATAGCTGAATCAGAAGCAGTACTTGGACACAAATGGGTGAATTATTGGATGCATGGAGAATTTTTAGTATTATCTGATGGCAAAATGTCTAAATCAAAAGGTGATTTTTTAACTCTTTCTAAAATTGAAAAGGAGGGCTTCTCACCTATGGATTATAGATACTTTTGTCTTCAATCTAGGTATAGAAAACAACTTATGTTTAGTTTTGATGCATTAAGGCAGGCACAGTTAGCTTATAAAAAATTAAAGGAGAAAGTTGCAGATATAGTTTCAAATGTAAAAGAAAATGAAAGGGCAGATGAGAAACTTGTTAATAAGTATAAAAATAAATTTCAGGAAAAGATAAGTGATGATTTGAATATACCAAATGCATTTACTGTGTTATTTGAAGTTATAAAAGATAATGAATTGACAAGTAAGGAAAAAAGCTTACTTATAGAAAGTTTTGATACTGTTTTTTCACTGGATCTTTTAAAGCTAAGCAATCATAATTTAGAAAAGTTGGATTCAGAAGATATCAAAAGACTCATATGTGAAAGAAATGATGCAAGAAACAACAAGGATTGGCATAAGGCAGATGTTATTAGGGATGAACTTAAATCCATGGGAATAGATATAATAGACTCAAAAGAAGGGACTAAGGTGAAGGTTAGAAACAGTTAGACTAGGGTGAAAAATTAATAGGAAAATGTGATAATAAACTTTTTCAAAAAGTATAAATATATATACAATAGATAGAGGTATGTTTATGAAGAAGTTTATTAGTATATATAAAATTAAAAAGAAAACCATTTTGTCTGTATTGGCATTTTCCTATGTAACTGTATTATTTCTATTTGGGCTTATCTATTGGAGCATTGCAAATAATTCTAGGGGAGATTTTTTTGTATTTCAAAAAGATGTAAATATGACTACAAAAGTAGATGTATTTAAAAAAAATCTAAACATTAAAATTAAAAGCAAAGAATTGAAAAGCACTGTGGAAGATTTAATAAATTCTGATGAATACAAAAGACCTTTTGCAAATTTAGAAATTGTAGACGATTCAGGTTCTTCTATAAAGGTATTTTCCTTTGATAAATCTTTAGGAAAATTATGGGCCAATTATTATAGTACATTGTTAAAAGATAAGGGCGTAACCCATATAAGTGTAGAAGATATGGGAGAAGATAGGGTTAATAGTAAATTTAGCAGTTGTAAATTAAAAATATGCTTTTATACAGTAAATGAAAATGAAATCTATAAAAGCTTTAAGTGTTATAAAAAAAGTCAAGCAAATCAGTTAAGAAAAGTGGATACTAAATATATGTGGGTAAATGATTATACTATGCTTAAAAGTAAATTTTTCAAAGAAGAATACTATTATTATCCACTAAGCTTTTATTTTTCAAAGCTTGTTGAAAATTCTATATCATTTTTGGACAATAGTCCTCTAGTACTTAAATCAGTGGTTTGTGGAAACTTCAAATATCCAATAGAGAATTTTATATATTTTAGTGCTGTAACTATAACCACACTGGGATATGGTGATATTTTGCCTAATTCTATTATAGTGCGTTTTATGGTAATTATGGAAACCATACTAGGGATAATAATAGTAGGCACATTTACTTCCTGTTTATTTTGGAATAGAAATTAAAATAAAATTTGTTGTGATATACTTTATCTAGAATTAAATCTATATGTATGAGGAGATGCGTAATATGATGAATACAGTAAAAATTATAAGGTCGGATGAATATAAGACAAGCAGATGGTCGGGAGGGACTACTACAGAGCTTTTAATATATCCTTATGAAGCAAAATATGCTGAAAGAAATTTTAAATGGAGATTAAGTTCTGCAAAGGTTATAGATGAAGAATCTGTATTCACTCATTTACCTGGAATTGCTAGAATCATAATGAGTATAGACGGGAATTTAACTCTTCATCATGAGGGACACTATGAAAAAGATTTAAAGCCTTTTGAACAGGATAATTTTATGGGCGATTGGAATACTAAAAGTTTTGGAAAGGTAACAGATTTTAACTTAATGATGGCTCCTGGATGCCAGGGAAAAATAGAAACATACATTTTTGAAGGTAAAAAAATGTATGAAGAAAAACTTAATCCAGGTGAACATATTAATAGAGAAAAAGATATAAAACAAATTACATATGTATTTTATATTTTGGGTGAAAAAGTGGAAGCTTATATTAGTGATATGAAGGTGTATCTTAACAATAAAGATACATTAGCTGTAACCACTTTGGTTAATGGTGATCCTTTTAATATTAAACTTTGCAATAAAGGTGAAGAAGACATTAAAGTTATAAAGACAGAAATAGCGTATTAGTTATATGTACTAAATAAAAAAAGGCCTTTAAAAATATTATTATTTTTTGGGCCTTTTTTTATTTAAAAAATTTAAATATAAGTGTACATAAATTATGTGTAATAATTCTATTTAAACAGGGTAAAACTATATTAGAAAAGTTGGTTAGCAATTTTATAAGAAATGTGAGGGAGGGCTTAATAAATTGACTGTAGGATCTCAAGTAAAACAGACACTGGCTGTTCTTAAAGGTGCTGAAAGTACTTTGAGAGTATATTCTCTTCAAGAACAGGATAAAAAAGTAAAGAATGTGTACAAAGAGGCACTGGATGCTGTAGATGGTGTTACAAAGAATCTAAATGATAGATTGAAATATTTAGAATATGAAGAGCCTCAATATAAACAGAACTGATTTGGGGGAATAATATATGAAAATTTGGATTATAATTTTGTTAAAATCTACGGTACTATTTTTTGTTACCTTATTTTTTATAACAATAGTTGGGAAAAAGCATCCCAGGAGGATAACCCCTTTTAATTTTATAAACTATAGTGTAATAGCGGTTTTAATAGCACTAACGTGTACAAATGTTATATATAACTGGGTAATTGGTATTCTGGCTATAGCTGTATGGATGTTACTCCCATTAATTTTAGAATATGCTTCTATGAAAAGTAAGTTTATATGCAATTTGCTAAAGGGTGAAGGAGTTGTAGTTGTAAAAGAAGGAAAAGTAATGGAAGAAAATTTAAGTAAAATTGGATGCAGCGGTGAAGACTTATTAAGGGAACTTCGCTCAAAAAATGTATTTAATTTAGCAGATGTGGAATTTGCCATGATGGAGTCTACAGGAGATATAAATATACTGATGAAATCAGATAAAAGGCCACTTACCC
The DNA here is from genome assembly GCF_019056555.1 of Clostridium sp. 001. NCBI lineage: Bacteria > Bacillati > Bacillota > Clostridia > Eubacteriales > Clostridiaceae > Clostridium > Clostridium sp. 001. The sequence goes on from NZ_CP020473.1 coordinate 60,072, forward strand.
CAAATGATCTTCAGATAGAAGTATGTCAAGAAGGAGCACCGCAGACTGTAATATTGGACGGAAATGTAATAAATGAATCTTTGAGCAATTTAGGACTAAATCAAGGATGGCTTGATGTACAGTTAGAATCTAAAGGTGTATCTTTGGATAATGTATTTATAGGTCAGGTTAATTCAAAAGGCGAGCTCTACATAGATTTATTTGATGATTTAATTCAAACTCCCCAATCAAATGTTAGAAAAATTCTCTATGCCAATCTGGAAAAGGCTCAGGCAGATTTGATGTCATTTGCACTTGAAACTCAGGATAAAAAGGTAAAAGATATGTATAAAAAGGACTCTGATATTTTAAAGAATGTATTAATAAAGTTAAAACCCTATTTATTGAAATAGAAGGTGATAAAATGTCTAATAAAAAAAATAAAAAGCTGACTCCTGTACAACAGGAGTATCAAAACTTGGCTAAAACAAAAGAGATAAAAAGAAATGTTCTTAAAAATAGTCTGAAGGCATTTTTGGTTGGCGGAAGTATTTGTGCTTTTGGTCAGGGACTTCAAATTATATTTATAAAGTATTTTAAATTTACAGAAGCCAACGCTGGTAATCCGACATCTGCAGTTTTAATAATAATTGCTGTATTACTTACAGGGTTTGGAGTGTTTGATCATATTGCACAATGGGCTGGGGCAGGAACATCTATTCCTGTTACTGGTTTTGCAAATTCCATTGCATCTGCTGCTATAGAACATAGAAGCGAAGGATTCGTTCTTGGTGTAGGAGGAAATATGTTTAAAATTGCAGGTCCTGTAATAACTTTTGGAGTTTTTTCTGCTTTTGTAGTTGGTACTATAAAAGTAATTATTAAATGGTTAGGTGGGATGTAAATGATTCAAGGTCATCAATCATGGGTATTTGAATCTAAACCGACTATACTTGGATGTGGTGCAGTAGGAGGACCGTTTGAAGCAAAAGGTGCTTTAGCTAAAGATTTTGACTTGCTTCATGAAGATATATGGCTTGGTCAGGATAGTTTTGAAAAATCTGAAAAAAAGTTATTGGAGGAAGCTTGTCAGATTGCTATAAAAAATGCAAAAGTAAAAAAAGAAAGTATAAATTTTTTCATAAGTGGAGATCTTATGAATCAGATAGTTATCAGTAGTTTTGCTGCTAGAACTTTAAGCATACCGTATTTAGGTATATTTGGAGCTTGTTCAAGTTCTATGGAAGGGTTAGCTATATCGTCGTTGCTCATAGATAATGGTGCAGCAGAATACGTTCTTTGTGGAACATCCAGCCATAATGCTGCTACAGAAAAACAGTTTAGATACCCTACAGAGTATGGAGGACAGAAGCCACCTACAGCTCAATGGACGGTAACAGGAGCAGGAGCTGCAGTAGTTGGAAAAGGTACTGGACCTAAAGTTACATCAGCTACTATAGGTAAAGTAGTAGACATGGGAATTTCTGATCCATTTAATATGGGTGCTGCTATGGCAGCAGCGGCAGTAGATACAATAGAAGCTCATTTTAGAGATTTAAATAGAGATCCTTCTTATTATGACATAATAGCCACAGGAGATTTAGGGAAAATAGGCCATGACATAGCAGAAGAAATTTTAAAAAAGGATGGATTTAAGTTTCAAGAAGGAGTATTTAAAGACTGTGGAAAGCTAATATATAACAAAGATCAACCTGTATTTTCAGGTGGCAGCGGATGTGCATGTTCTGCTACAGTAACCTATGGACATTTTTTTAAGGAAATGAAGAAAAAAAAGTTAAATAAAATATTGGTAGTGGCAACAGGAGCCCTTATGTCACCTATGTCATATCAACAAAAAGAAAGTATACCATCTGTAGCTCATGCAGTATCTATAGAAGCATAGAAAAGAGGTGCATTCATATGGAAAAATTTCTTTGGGCATTTTTAGTAGGTGGAGGAATATGTGTAATAGGTCAGATAATGATGGACGTATTTAAGCTCACACCGGCACATACAACAACTACTCTTGTAGTAGTAGGAGCTATCCTTGGAGGGCTAGGATTATATGATCCTTTAGTAAAATTTGCTGGTGCCGGTGCTTCTGTACCAATAAGTAGTTTTGGAAATTCGTTGGTTAAAGGAGCCATGATGGAAGCAGATGAATATGGAATAATAGGTGTGCTAACAGGAATTTTTGAGATTACCAGTGCTGGTATTTCTGCTGCTGTGATTTTTGGATTTATAGGGGCTTTAATATTTAAACCTAAAGGATAATTTAAAGGAGGTGATAATAAATGACAGTTGGAACTCAAATGCAGCAAGCAATAGCAGGAATTCAAAGTGCGGCTGCAACTATGAAGACATTTGAACTGGAGACACAGGACAAAAGTGCTAAAAAAGATTTTCACCAAATAGCAACAAATTTGGATGACGCTCTTCAAATACTTCAAGGAAGACAAAAGTTCATACAGCAAGAAGAACCACAGTATAAACAATGTTAATAACAAAAATATAATTAAGAGAAGACTTAAAAGTCATAATTATCAATTAATGTGATAATTATGACTTTTATTTAAAGAAAGATGTAATGTAATATAAATTGTTAAAATAATAAATATTATGTAAATAAAAAATAAAGTAAACTAAAAATAATATAGGGTTTCTAACTAAAATATTAACTTATACAGAATAATTAAAATTCTTCTCCAAATACTAAATGTACGGAGAAAGGAGTTTTAATTATGGGAAGAAAATCATTTGAAATAGAATCACTGTATGATTATAAAATTGAAGATTTAATTGAGCTAAAAAACACTACGAATTCTAAATTTACTAGATTAGTATTAGCTGTGGTTACTATGAGATATCGAGGATGCTCAAATAGAGATATTATGATAGAAACAGGTCTAAGTAAAGTATCTATAGTTAAACATATTAAAAATTGGAACGAAGTTGGCATCAAAGCTATAAAAGATCATCGTGGCGGTAGTGAAGCTAAATTAGAACCAGAAATAGTTGATGATCTTATAGACGTAGTTCTAAAAAAATCCCCTATAGATTTTGATTTTACATGTCATACTTGGACTTTAGCGCTTTTAGCTCTATATGTTGAAAAAACATATGGAGTAAAAGTTTGTAATGAAACTATCAGATCCATTTTAATATCTCATAATATATCTTATAAAAGATCTCAACATAAACCTACAAAAGCTGATAAAGATGAACAAGAAGCTTTTAAAAAAAATGCCAAAACTGCTAGATACTTTAGAGTCTTCATCTGATACTATTGTATATGCATTAGATGAGACTGGTATCAGCATAGAGTCGGACAACTATTCATCTTGGAGCCCTGTAGGTAATCCCCCTATACTAGAGAAGAATGCTTCGCATAAAGGGGTAAATATTGTAGGGTCTACTTCAATTTTAAATAATTTTCATACTGTCAATGATGTTTATTCTTCCCAAGAATCTATAACATCTGAAAAAATTAAGTCGCATATAGAATATCTGATGGAACTTAATCCTAATAAAAAAATTGTAATATTTATGGATAATGCTAAAACCCATACAAGTAAGCTAATGCAAAGCTTTTACTATGATAACAAAGATAAATTGAAGGTAGTACTTCTACCAAGGTATTCCCCATATATGAACCCTCAAGAAAATATGTGGAGAAACCTAAAAGCAAAGTTGTTTAAACCATCTGCTAGAAGTTGTATATGGGAATTAGTATCAGATATTAAAATTCTTTTTGACGAACTTAATTCTAATTTTGCTAAGATTCATTCATTAGCTTATGCTAGAAGTTTCCTAGTATAAGTTAAATTATCACTTAGAAACCCTATAACAAACACCAGTTGCAAATAGAAACAAAACTACTTAAAATGAAAAATATAAACTAGCAATAAATACAATGGAGATTTATTATGACTTTAACTAATGAAAAGACTGTTCTAATTACAGGAGCTTCAAACGGAATAGGACTTGAGCTTGCAAAACTATTTTCTAAGGATGGGTATAATTTAATACTTGTAGCTAGAAGTGAAAACAAATTAGTAGAAATAGCAAAAAATTTAATAAAAAAATATAATACTCAACTTTCGCAGGACAAAAAGACTAATTTCTCCTTGATGTAACAAGGTAAAGCAGCAATAAAACTATCTATTATTGAGTCAATAACGTCCTTTGAAAGAAGAAGTTTTTCAGTTAATACATTTTTTAAAATATCTACAATAAGATTCATTACTTCACAAAATTGGATATCTTGAAGTTCATCACAGCACTGATAAAAAAATCCACCAATAGTTCTAACATCATTATTCTTACGGCTTTCTAAAGTAAGCATAATGTATCTGGTAAAAACTATAGAAGTATGTGAAACCATGGAATCATAAGAACGCCCCTGAAACTCTTTAGCAAGTTTTAGAAAAGACTTGTTCATTTTAAAGAAAACCTCTATATCCCAGCGTTTTCCGTAAATTCTTATTATCTCATTGTCATCTAAGGATATATTGGTAGAAATTAAAGCAAGCCATTTTCTACTTCTGTTTCTATCTCTTACAAATACAATTTTTGCTTTTACCTCATTACCATTTTTGTCAGAGCCAATACCTACAATAACAGAAGAAAGAATTTTTGCCTTACCACGCTTTTTTCTTAAATTAGCATAGAGATTTTTAAGGTTCAATAACTTACCGTTATAATTGTAGTAAACCCTTGGCATTGCTTTGACCATGGCAATAGTATTAAGTTTGAGTTCTAGAATCCGTATAAGAGTTTTTGGGTACGTAAACCAACTGTCAAAAAGAACGTACGATGCAGGAATAGCATATTTTGAAACTTGTTGAAGTAAACTAATCATAACCTCAGGTGACTTTAAAACAGCCTCCTTACGGAGCTTAGAACCATTGGTTCTTTTATCAATATTGTGGTTTTCAGGACAAAGTCTGTTTTTCTCCTTTTCGGAAGAAAGCAGAGTGAAAGCAAGAGGTAAAAAAGTATTGCCATCTGACCAACCAAGGGTGAGAAGGCGAAAGCCTTTAACATATTTATGTTCAACATGGTCATGAACTCTTGCAAGAAGTTCAACAGATTTGCTCCTGCACCTACTGTATAAAGAATCATCAATTACAAGTACATTAACTCTATCTTTTGAAGTAAGTGGTACGATAATATTTTTTATGATTAATGAAGAAAGTAAAAACAAAAACTTTCTCCAATTAAAGTTTGGTGAATTAAGAAATCTATATACAGTATCCTTTGAAAATTGATTATTTTTTCCAGACTCCAAGTTCCTAAATAAGTTTTTTCCAGTAAAAACAAGCATAAAAATATATTGAAATATTTTAATACATGGAAATCCTTTTTCTTTAGAAAAATTGCATTGCTTAAGTATATGTCCAATTTTGTTGTCTTTAAAAAATCTATTTATAGTAAAATTAAATTGTTTATCATTAGTATCATTTGATATAATAGTATTCATAAGAAACATTCCTTTCCTTGGTGTGGTGTTTTTTGCAATTCTATTATACCAAAAGGAATGTTTCTTTGCTTTATGTGTTTATTCTCAAGGCTTTCCCCTTAATTTTTATGTGCGAAAGTTGAGTATAATATTAATGTACATATAATAAAAGAAGATCTTTCAAAAAAAGAATCTGTAAAAGATCTATTTTTGAAAGTACAACAACTAGGCATAAGGGTAACTACTCTTGTTAATAATGCAGGTACAGGTTACTGTGGACTTTTTCATGAAATTGATATAGACAAAGATGAAGAAATGATAGGGTTAAACATTGAAGCTATTACTTATTTAACGAAATTATTTTCAAAAGAGATGATAAAGTTAAAAAAGGGGAGTATATTAAATGTGGCATCTACGGGTTCTTATGAACCAGGACCTTATACTGCAGTATATTATGCCTCTAAAGCATATGTACTATCCTTTTCTCAAGCCCTTGAAAATGAGCTAAAGCCATATGGCATAAAAGTATGTACTCTGTGCCCGGGAGCTACTAAAACTGGATTTTCTAAAAATGCAGGTAAAAAAGATATAAAAACTGCTATGAGTGCTGAAAAAACTGCTGAGATAGCTTATATAGGATTTATGAAAAATAAATCTATTATAATACCAGGATTTTTTAATAAAATAGCTGTTTTATTTTGTAAGCTATTGCCAGGCAAAATTTCTGCGGTCATTGTTAGAAAAATACAGGAAAAGGCAACTAAAAATTTTTAAAATAAACACTTTAAAGTTAAAAAATAGGTAGTATAATAGTAATATAATGGTAATGCATAATACTATGAAATGGGGGATTATTTTTATGAAAGTTATAATAGATAGGTTTGAGGGACCTTATGCCGTTTGTGAAAAAGAAGATAAAACTATGATGGATATAAAACGAATAAATTTACCCATTGAGGCAAAAGAGGGATATGTACTTGATGTATATGGAGATGAAATAACTATAGATCTAGAAGAAACTCAAAATAGGAAAAAACATATGGAATATATAACTAAAGATATGTGGAATTAATTTTCATATACTTAGGCATTTTCAAAGAAATAACTAGTCAGTATGCTAGCTTATTTTTTATCATACTGCGTTGGTAGAACCCTTAGATAGGATTCACTATCTGCGGGTCTGATAAACAAATTTCTAAGCATCAGATGAAGTTTAAAACTTCATCTGATGCTTAGAAATTGTTATCCAGGGACATAGCCACTCTTTGCTCACACTTGGAAAAGTGTAAGTATTAGAGTGGGTAGTCATCGGATAAAAAATATTCGTCGTATCTTTAACTTGTTATTTTCTTTCAAATGCCTTATTTTATGGAATAAAACTATTTCTGCATTTATGCAGAAATAGTTTTATTCCATTTTTCACATCTTCCACCAAAAAAACCTATAATTTTTTTGGTACCCGATATTTTTACAACTTCACATCTATTAGGGCATCCTCCACACTCAAAGCTTTTAGATGTAAAACTAGCATTTGCTAAATTAAATCCATTAAAGTTAGTGATTTTATTACCTTTTCCCAAGGTTTCCTTTGCTAAAATAGCTGCACCAATGGCACCCATTACTTTAAAATTTTGAGGTATTACTACTTCTTTATTCAGTATTTCTTCAAAAGCAGTCTTCATTCCTATATTTGCAGCAACTCCTCCTTGAAAAAATATTTTGGATTTTATATCTTTGCCTTTGGCCACATTAGTTAAATAATTTCTTACAAGAGCATTGCAAAGGCCTTTTATTATATCAGAGTTACTATAACCTAATTGTTGTTTGTGTATCATATCTGATTCAGCAAATACGGCACATCTCCCTGCTATTCTTACAGGAGAAGTAGACTTTAAAGCATATTCTCCAAATTGTTCAATAGGGATATCTAATCTTTCAGCTTGACGGTCTAGAAAGGAACCTGTTCCTGCTGCACATACTGTATTCATTGCAAAATCTAGCACAATGCCATTTTGCAAAAGTATTATTTTAGAATCCTGACCGCCTATTTCTATTATGGTTTTAACATCTTTATCTAGGTTTAAGGCAGCAACGGCATGAGAAGTTATTTCGTTTTTAATTATATCAGCACCTATAATAGAAGCAGCAATTTGTCTTCCACTTCCAGTGGTTCCAACTGCACTTATGTCCGTGTCTCTATATTTATTTTTCAGTAATTTAAATCCTTCTTGAATTGCACTTATAGGCCTTCCTTTTGTCCTCAAATAAAGTGATTCAAGTAAGTTCATATTTTCATCAACTATTACAATATCTGTGCTAACTGAGCCTACGTCAACTCCCATATAATACATTTTTTTTTCTCCTTTCAAGTAAATCTAAAAATGCTTCTATTCTTGTTATATATCCAGCTTCACCGGTCATTTCATCTACTATTAATGTAAGTATAGGGAAATTTCTATCCTTTGATATAGTTGGAAGTATGGATTTTGATACAATTTCAGGCATACATCCCATAGGGAAAATCTGTATAGCACCATCAAACCCGTTTTTATCTGCTAAAACAGCTTCTCCTATACATTCCCTTGCATGACCACCTATATAATAAGGCAAATATTTTTTAGAATTCCTTCTCAAACTAAGTGAATTCAACTTTAATGGAGATAGAGCCATGTCTTTAATCCACCAACTTGGAGAAAGATATCTAGCTGTAGATACCCCATAATTCATAAGCTTTTCTTCTATAAAAAGATTTGAGAAAGGTTCTATTATAGTATATATTTCACCGATTATAGCAATTTTTAAAGGCTTTTTATTTTTAGAGATTGGTACTTTGCTTAACTGTTCCATATGTTTTTTTATAGTAAATATCATTTCTTCTGGTGAAGTAGTTTTAAAAGCTTTTAATTTGCAATCTTTTAATATATTTTTGCATTGTCCTTTTTTTATTTCATAACCTGATAATAACTTTACCTTTTTATCTATATTATCCATTAGGTTTATTATTTTAAGTCCTTGATGTACTACTTTTAACTTTTCTATGGCATTTTTCTTGCTAACTGATCCAATAGAAAGCAGTCTTCTCATAAGTTCTTTCAATCCTATATCTTTTGGATAATCTAGAACTATAAAATTTAAGTTATAGCCTAATTTTTTCAATAGATTCATTTGGAGTTCGCAATATTCTCCAAATCTGCAGGGACCGCAGCTTCCAACTATTAATATTGTATCTGCACCTTGTTTTATACTTTCTATATAATTTCCTATCATTATTTTAAAAGGAAGGCACATTTCCTCTGGAGAATAAAATGATCCAATTTCTAAGGCTTTCCTGTTGCTCAATGGTGGAATTATATAATCAACTCCAAGTCCATCAAATACAGCCTTTACTGCAAAACAGGTATTGCCAAGGTGGGGGAAGGTTACTTTCATAAATTTGCACACCTCCTTTTAAGCATATCTGAAAAGGCTTCTAATCTAGTATTAAAGCCTGCTTCTCCAGTTTGTTCATCTATTTTTAATATGAGCATAGGAAAATCTTTTAACCTATTTTTAATAAGTTCAATTACTACGGAATCTATTCCACAGGCAAAAGAAGAGATGTATATTATGCCATCTACTTTTTTATTTTCTGCTGCATAAATGGAAAAACCATAAGAATTTCTAGCAAAATGCCAAAATGGTTTTTTAAATAGATGGTCTACCTCACTGTTTATTATGCTTTCATTTATACTTTCCTCTGTAACTATGCCCATACCAAGTTTGTTTAATTTTTTTACTATATTCATATTGATAAAAGTGTCATATAAGTTGTAAGGGTGACTTACTAATGCAGTTTTTATAGGAAAACCACTGGTATCTAGTAATAACTTATGATTCTCTTGGGCACTTAAAGCTTTTTTATAGGCAGCATTTATTTTAAAAATGTTTTTAGTAAATATCAAGCCAGATTTTAATAACCAGTTTCTACGTTTTACCTTAGAAAAAGCATATATAGGGTAGTTTAACGATAGGGGCATATTGGGAATGTCATTTATTATCATTTCTGGAAGACCACAAAATTTTGGACATATAAATTCTCTTTTTTGTATTTGCATTATTCTAGGAATAAGCATGATGTCACATTTATCCTTTATTGAAGCTACATGACCATGAAATATTTTTATTGGGAGGCATGCTTCGTCTACACAATATTTTGTTCCAAGGTTAAGTATATATTTATCTGTATCTTGGGATGTTACTATTTCAGCTCCAAGTTCTTTAAAGAACGTTTCTATAAAAGTGTGATATTTACAATACAATAATCCTTTAGGAATACCTAGTTTCATATATAAGTTGCTGCTTTTAATAGGGGAGTAGTAAATAGAAATTTATAAGCAGCGATTCCTCCAATCTTTTATGATTAAATATTTACATTTGTATATTTTGCCATAATTCCTTTAATTTATTCAATTCTTATAAAATATTATTTTTTTACTTTGCGGAATAAATATTATGTAAATTAAAAGATGAACTTATAAAAAGGCTATTTTGTAAGTTATCCGATGGCTACCATCCGCAACACTCTAATCTTCCAGCTGAGTCTAAGAATCACTTGATTAATATGCGGATTGTACTGAAAAAAATATTTTTAAAAAAGTTTTCGACTATAAAATACAAGTTGAGAGTATTTCTATTTTCTAATTTTATAGATAAGAGGGAATATAATATCTGAAAATAAATCATAATTCTGCAAATATTACGCAGAAAGATTAATGGCAATAAATAGGAAAGAATAAAGTAGAAAAATGAATCCACAAAGTTATGCCCATATTGTGGAAATATTTCAATTTGATAAAAATTTAATTTTTCATACAATAAGATACATACATTCCTAAATAAAAAATGAATTATTTTAATTTGAAATATTCTTTTTCAAAATTTGAAATATAAATTGAGAATATTATCAATTGAAATATAAATTTAATGCATAGGATATATTTTTACAAATTAATACATAGAAAGCATGCAGCATGAAATAGCACGTAATTTAAAGAAAACTTGTGACATTAATCATCATAAAATATAAGAATAAAATATAATTAACAAATTATTCATACAATATAAGGGCATATAAGGAGGATTTTGACTTAGTTTTATAGAATATTAACTTCGTTAAATAACCATTTAGCGAAGTTGTACTTAATTTTAGAGAGGGGAATGGCCGTATGCAGTATAATTTGAGCAATATTTATAATTCTAAGCTTCCACAATGTCTGAATGACTTTTTAAATTACCTTGGAACTATTCGAGGTAAATCAAAAAATACACAGGATGGATATCAAGTTGATTTGACCATGTTTTTTAGATTTTTAAAAATTTACAGAGGAATTGTTAAGGAAAATTATGAATTTGAAAATATAGATATAAGTGATATAAATACGGATTTTATACGTAAAATAACTTTAAGCGATTTATATGCGTTTATATCTTTTGCCGAAAACTATAGAAATAATGGTAATTATGCCAGAGCTAGAAAAGTAGCCTGCTTAAAATCATTTTTTAAGTACCTATTTAGCAAAGCTAAACTAATAGACGCAAATCCAGCTCTAGAACTGGAATCTCCTAAAATAGATAAGAGGAACCCTATTTATTTAAGTTTAAAGGAAAGCAAAACTCTTTTAAACTCTATAGATGGTAAATTTAAAGAAAGAGATTATTGTATTATTACCTTTTTTCTAAACTGTGGTATGAGACTTTCAGAACTCTGCAGCATAAATATATCAAAGATTAAAGAAGACACATTAACTGTAGTTGGAAAAGGAAATAAGGAAAGAACTATATATTTAAACAAAGCTTGCTTAATGGCTTTAAATAATTATCTTGAAATTAGAAATAAGGATTATGATAAAATAAGAGAAAAGGATGCCCTTTTTCTAAGTAAAAATCATACCAGGATAAATAAAAGATCTGTAGAAATGATGCTCAAGAAATATTTAAAAAATGCAGGACTTGACAGTAACAAATATACACCGCATAAATTGAGACACACGGCTGCAACTCTTATGTATAAATACGGAAATGTAGATATTAGAAGCCTTCAAAAAATATTGGGCCACGAAAATGTATCTACTACTCAAATTTATACTCATGTAGATGATGAACAATTGAGAGAAGCAGTGAATTCAAATCCTTTAAGCAATGAAGAAGAATAAAAAAGTACGTCTGTTCCCTACTTTTTCAAAGAACAGACGTACTTTTTACTTAGTTTCTTTTTTCTTTTTGATTCTTATAAGGCCAGGATAGTCTTCGTGAGTTATGTCTTTATATTTTTCCCCGTCTTCTAGAATTTCCTTTAATCCATCTATGTCATCAATGAATTGAACATTGATTTCGTCGTCTTTTAGATCTGATTGTGAATTTTCATCATCATCTAATTGAGAATGAGAGTCATCATTATTTTCTGTGCTGTTTTCTAACTCTTCCTTCTGATACTCTTTTACTTCCTCTTTATCATCTATAATTTGGTCAATTTTTATGGCCTTCATATCGTACCCTTCCATTTCAAGGCATTTGCCGCAGTTGTCACACTTCTTGTTTGAATCTAAATCGCAGACTTCACATTCGCCGCAATTATTACAGGGCTTTTTTTCATCAAATATGCAGTATTCTCTATTCATACATAGTACTCCTTTAAATTTTATATAAATATGTATATTAATAAAATCAGTATAGAACATAAGTTTGATATTTGTCAACTTATATGATATAATTCACATAAGTAAATTAGAGGGGTGTTTTTAATGACAGAACACAATCGAGATAGACAGTTTCAAATATATGAATTTATTAAGACTCAAATTAGGGAGAAAGGATATCCCCCTTCTGTTAGAGAAATATGTGCAGGTGTAGGCTTAAAATCTACTTCTACTGTTCATAGTCATCTAGAAAAATTAGAGAAAAAGGGATTTATAAAAAGGGATGCCTCAAAATCTAGAACTATAGAAATTGTTGAAAAATCAATTTCTAAAAGCACTAAAAAAGAACTAATAGATATACCTATTGTAGGAACTATAACAGCAGGAATGCCTATTTTAGCAGTAGAAAATATAGAAGATGTATTTCCCCTTCCAATAGAGTATGTAAAAAATAAAAATCAGTTATTTATACTCAAAGTACAAGGAGAAAGTATGATAGATGCAGGTATATTAGATGGAGATATGTCTATAATAGAACAGACTAATTTTGCTGAAAACGGAGACATAGTAGCAGCTTTAATTGACAATGAAGCTACTTTAAAGAGGTTTTTTAAAGAAAAAGACCATATAAGATTACAGCCTGAAAACAAAAGTATGTCTCCTATTATAGTGGATGATTGTAAAATAATTGGTAGGTTAGTAGGAATATATAGAAGGTATTAGATATTTTTATGTAAATATATAAAGTGGTAAAGTACAGGTGTAAATATGCAGAAAGTTATTTTTCTTGTAGATATGAATGCTTTTTTCATAAGTTGTGAGGCAACTCGCCATCCTGAAATTATAAATAAGCCTGCTGCAGTAGCTGGAGATCCTAAAAATCGGTCAGGTATTATTCTAACTGCAAATTATGAAGCACGAAGATTTGGAGTTAAAACAACTATGCTTTTACACCAAGCTCTAAAGCTCTGCCCAGATATGGTTGTTATTCCCCCTGATCATCAATTTTATAAGCAAAAATCCAGAGAAGTCATGAGTATACTTTCACAGTATACTCCTTCTATTGAACAAAATAGTATTGATGAAGCCTGGCTTGATATGACAGGCTGCGAAGGAATCTTTGGGAAGCCATTTGAGTCAGCTAAAAGAATTATGAAGCACATTAACTATGAACTAGATTTAAAATGTTCTATAGGCATATCTCAAAATAAGTTCTTATCAAAAATGGCTTCTGATATGAAAAAACCTTCAGGTATTACAGAACTTTGGAGGCAGGATATTAAAGTAAAGCTATGGCCACTCCCTATTGGATCTATGTATGGAGTTGGTAAGCAAACTGCTCAAAAACTTCAAAGAATGGGAATTAAGACTATTGGTGATCTTGCACTTTTTAGTAGACAGTATCTTATAAAAAAGCTTGGCAAAATAGGTGCTGAGATTCACCAACTTGCAAATGGCATAGATACCTCTCCTATAAAACAACATTTTAAAAAAGATATAAAATCAATTAGCAAATCTACTACATTAGGTGAAGATATTTTAGACATGGAACGTGCAAAAATTATTTTGATGAAGCTTTCCGACGAAGTTGGAATGACTGCCCGTAAATACGGAAAAAAAGGCCATACAATACAAATTAGCATCAAATATTCTAATTTTCAAACTATTACCCGGCAAACAACTGTACCTGCAACTTATTTAGTTAAGGAAATTTATTCTACAGGAATTAAACTTCTTGAGAAAAATTGGAACCTACAATTGCCAATACGGTTATTAGGGATAAGTCTTAGTGGATTTAGTGGAGATATTAGTATACAGCAGATATCAATTTTTAATATGAAAGAAATTAAGCGTGAAGAAAGATGTATGAGAGATGCGGATAAAGTTGAAAAAATAGAAAATGCCATTGATAGTATACGAAAAAAGTACGGCTATTCAATAATTAATCGTGCAATATTAATGAAGAAAAATAATAAAGATTAATTCTTTTTTAGGGAATACAAATGTGCTTTTTACATATACTTGTATCCCCTATTTTTATTTGGGTTCAAATACTTTTTACTGTAAAGTTATGTTTTTACCTGGTGGTGTAATTGCATCCGAAATGTTTTTAATTGAAAGATCTGTTATAGCTTTAAAAGGATTTCCCTGTTTGAACACGACGACTATTGGAGTTTCATCTTCACCAATTCCGTATTCATTGGGTATGTTTTGTCCAGTAATGTCCATTATACCACAGCTTATGTTGCCATGGGTTTCCGAAAACTGTTCTATTACGCCAATGATCTTATCCTGGTTTTGTGTAGAAGGACAATAAAAACCTATTGCAGAGTAAAAACTATCCTCTATGAAGCCTTGAAAATTGTTATCGTCTAACCTTTTCAACATTGTCAATTACCTCCTATTTAATATAATATTTATATATTACAATAGTATTTGGTATACCAAATACTATTGTAATAACTTCCATATTGTGATATACTACAAGAAACAGAGGAAGTATTCGGCAAAATATTTCCTCTGTTAGAGAGAAATTTAATTAGCTAAAATGTAATGATTAGTAGCTGTATACCAAATATTATGGAGCTATAGGAGTTGTATCTTTAATTTGTTTCCTTGTAGGCTTTGGTATCTTAGGTAAAATTACAGACATTATGCATGCATAAAGTGAAAACAACGCTGCAACTGTAAATACAACAGACCAACTGTAGTGAGCAGCGAGTGTAGCTCCTAAACCGCCACCTAAAATAGAAGCAAATCCTTTACCACTATATATAAATCCGTAGTTAGTAGCAGCATAAGTTGAGCCAAACATATCAGCATTTAATGATGGGAATAAACTAAATAGTTGACCCCATGTGAACATTACGCACATCAAAAGAATTATATACAACACACTATTTTTGCTTCCTAAGATAGGTAACAAGAATAGGAAGACTGCATTCAAACCAAAGGACAAACACATTGTTCTTGTACGACCTAACTTATCTGAAACTGATCCCCAAAAAACTCTTCCTACACCATTTGCAAGGCTATTCATCATAACTGCAAGTACAATAATTGAGGAAGCCATTCCTAATTGTTTACCAAAAGGTTTTGTATTTGCTGTAATGATAAGTCCACCAACACTGATAGATAAGAACATTGTCCATATAAGCCAGAAATGTGGAGTTTTTAACACTTCACTAGGGCTAAATCCAATTTTTGATGAATCTGCTTTAGCAGCCTTCGCTTTTTGGCTAGGCATTTTTGAACCAACAGGATAGCGTAAAATGAATGCAATAATTACAACGATAACACCTTGAAGTATACCTGTAAAACCAAAAGCTTGTGCAACACCACTAGCATCTAAAACTTTCTGAATTACAGGAACAAAAGGCATTGATCCTATTCCGAAAGCTCCTGCTATTAAACCTGATGCAAGGCCTCGTTTATCTGGGAACCAACGAACTGCAACACTAACAGATCCACCATAAATAATTGCAGCTCCAACACCTGCCATAGCATAGAAGAAATACAAACTAGCAACAGAAGTTGCTTGACCAAGCATAGTCCATCCGCCACCAATCAGTATACCTGCAAGACCAAACATCAGTTTTGTGCCAAACTTATCAAGCAATAATCCACCTATTGGTTGAACAAAGGTTTCAAACATTATAAACAAAGTAAAAGCGTACTGAACAGCAACTAGAGACGAGTGCAGTGACTTAACTAACGGAGTAGTAAACAAAGTCCATGCATATTGAAGATTGGCAATCATTACCATAGCTAAACAAGCAGAAATCAATTGAACCCAACGGTTACCTAAAATTGACCCATATGCATTTTGATTTTTAGCCATAAACTCAGTTTTGTTAAAATCAGACATACATTTCTCCCCCTTTAAATATATATTTAATTATATTTAATGCAAAATAATACATATGTTAACATTAAATATGTTTACTTAGTTAAATAACCCCGGATCCCTTATATTGGCCCGGGGTTACACAACAATTGAGTGCTGTTGAAGACCTTGCGAAATCAAGACATATAGTATACCCTCAATTTGAAAAATCTTATTCTATTGTTTGGGATATAGTATTTTCTACTCCAACTTCCTTCAAACGTTGATTTGCAAATTGTTGAAGCTTTTGGATATGCTCTGGTTGCAGATGACTAAATCTCCCCTGATATTTAATATATTCACTAACTGGTTTGTATTTAGCTGGTTTTATAGTAAGCTTGTATTCTCCATCAACAAGTTCGTACAGCTGTACCATTCCTGTTTCTACTGCTAATTTGGCAACTTTTACTGTCTTTTCTGCTGGGAAACTCCAGCCTTTTGGACATGGGGCATGAATGTAAAGGAAAGCAGGTCCTTCTGCATTGCAAGCTTTACGTACTTTATTCATTAAATCCACAGGATATCCTACTGAGGCAGTAGCTAAATATTTTAATTCTGGATGTCCATGTGCCATAATCTTTGTAATATCTTTAGGCATAAGTTTTCTACCTTCTGGAACTACAGGCCCTGCTGGTGTAAATGTAGTCCATGCACCATAAGGAGTAGTTGGAGAAGCTTGTATTCCTGTATTTGCGTAAGATTCATTATCATAACAGATAAATACTATATTATGTCCCCTATAAAAAGCTGCAGATAAAGATTGAATACCAATATCAGATGTACCACCATCACCCGCCATAACAATAATATTTGGATATTCTGCATCTGTTTTATGTTTTCTGATCATAGCTTTAAATGCGGCTGATATACCAGATGCAACTCCACCACCGTTTGTTATCTGTGCATGTATCCATGGAACAGCCCAAGGACCACAACCATAGCTTGTATTTGCAACATACATACAACCAGTAGGCCCGATGAAAATTGTATTTTTACCGGCAGCTTTAGCAACTAATCTATATTGCAAAGCAGGACCGCAGCCTGCACAGGTACGGTGACCTGGAACATAATATTCTTCCACTGGTGCTTGTTTAATAGACTTAATTTGTTCTAACATTTAACTTTCCTCCCCTCATTTATAGTTCAAATGGTGCCCAATAGCTTTGTTTTTCAATTTTACCTGTTTTATTTACCTCTTTCAGTATGTTAAACATCTTGTAAAATTCATCATGGGTAATCATTGATCCACCTAAACCTGCAACAAATCCAACTGTTTTAACTTTTTCATCATTATTGTATAAAGCAGCTCTAGCTTCAGTAAGTAAAACTCCTGCTCCACATGAAATTCCAAAGTTTACTGAATTGTCAACTACACCTACAACTTTAAATCTTTTTAAACATTCTCTTACTTGTTTTGTTGGGAATGGACGTAAAGTACGCAGTCTTACTACTCCAACCTTTTCTCCAAGATTACGAAGGTGCATTGCAACATTTTTTGCTGTTTCAGTATGTCCACCTTGCATAAAGATAACTATTTCAGCATCGTCGGTCATATATTCTTCCAGCCATGGATCATATTTACGTCCAAAGGTTTTACCAAATTCATCATGAACTTCTTCAATTACTTTATAAGTACCTTCTACAGCTAAATGGCGCTGGTATTGTGTACCAGGACCCATTTCAGGTTCCATTTGTGCACCAAGAATCTGAGGATTTCTTGTATCTAAAACATGGTGATTTTTATATGGTGGTAAAAATGAATTAACCTGTTCCTGTGATGGTACATCAACTTCTCCAAGTATGTGAGATACAAAATATCCATCTTGACAAGCATATTGAGGTAAAAGAACTCTAGGATCTTCACCTATACGATAGTACATAAGAGTCATATCCAAAGCTTCTTGAGGAGTGGATGCCCATCCTTGAATCCATCCTTGGTCACGACAGCACATAGCATCTGTCTGTTCAGAACCAAAATCTCCTGGTGGATCTAATGTACGATCTGCAATTGCCATCTGCAGTGGCAGTCTTTCACCTGAAATTGGAGAATAAACTTCCATTGCATAAGTTACACCTACTCCTGAACTACCTGTAAATGCACGGGCACCAGCAGCTGAAGCTCCATAGACAACACTTAACTGTCCATGTTCACCTTCACCAAGAACAAATTCAGCATCTAATTCCCCATCTGCAACCATTCGTGCCAATTCTGACATAATTCCAGTATATGGACGAATTGGATAGGAACATATGACATCAACATTAGCTAACTTAACTGCGTTAGCTGTTGCAACACAACCAGACATTCTTTTTATATTAGTTTTCATTATCTTAATTCACCTCCTGTTTAATATAAACTTAATCTTCAAAATCCAGTTCAGGAACTAAGCTTATTGCTCCAACCGGACACATCTCAGCACATAATCCACAACCTTTGCAATATTTCAAATTAAAATTAATGGGACTGTCTTTAGTCATAAGGTTGACACATGAATCAGGGCAGCTAATCCAACAAATCTGACATTCTGTACATTTTTCAGCATCTAATATTGGTCTCCTTGTACGCCAATTTCCGGTGATCATTCCTTCATTTTCTTTTTGTGGTGATTTAACAGTTCCTGCAAAAGGAATCTTTTCATATGGTACAGCCATTTTACAGCACCTCCTCAATATTTTAATGTTTTATAAAGTATTCGCATCTACGACAACAGCTTGGTCATAAGCTTTTTTAGCAGCACTCTTATTTACAACAATTTTTAATAAATCATCCATTTGTACAATTCCGGTACCTTTAACAATAGCAGCAGCTAATGCTGCACCCATACCTTTACCAATACCGGATGCATCTGTTGCACCTTCTGCACCTGAAAGTGTAATAATGGATTTTGACAATTTATTGGCATCTATTGTTATAATCTTAGAAAGGTTTTGCGTATTTTTTTTAATAAATTTGAACAAGTACTCAGGTGCCCTCTTAGTATTAATTACAAGAACAGCTCCAGGTCTAATTCCAGCTAAAATGTCAATCCCCTTAACAAGAGTTTCTTCTGTAAGTGCAACAATATCTGGAGTCTCATTTTCATAGACATATTTGGATTCGATTGGTTTAGGGCTAATTTTACCATAGGCCCTTACTGGAACATAGATACGGTCAGGAAGATCAACATAATTTTCCCAGGCTTGAACACACTTACCTTCTAGTGCAGCAGCTTCAGTTAGAGAAACAACTACATCTCGAGCTTCTTTGTTTTCATATACTCCTCTTCCCCAAACTGTGATTTGCTTTAAATCTGGTTCGGCAAACAAATTTTTATTTGTCACTATTCTCCACCTTCTTCTTTTAATAATTTAATACTTGGTAATGTACACAGCTGTAAAGCTGCTATTTGGGGGCAATCACCTCCTCAAATTTCTTTTTATGGTTTACCTCAGCAATGGCTTGATTAAAGATCTCCTGATTTATCTTGATCTTTAATTCTGTTTTAAGTGCTTTTTTAAGTGCTATGAATGAAGACTTATGGCATCGATTTCATCCGAAAACAAAATACCTTTTGGATGAGTAAAATTATATTCTTTACACAATTTAAAATTGTGCAGAGGAACGTCTAGTAAAGTTTTTAAAAACTTAATTAAATAAAGTTGAGTTTTAGTGTTTTTGTATTCTTAATATTGGTATACGGTATACCAACTTTGAGTAAAAAAATTTTAATGATATATTATATATATTGTTTAAGATTTAAAATTATTACAAGTTTGCAATACGCGATGGGAATATTGGAACAGATAGTTATTGGATAAATATTAATTATAAAAATATTAATTATAATATTTATTACTATGAAAAGTAGTGTATGGTATTCGGTATACCATTTGTTGATAAATTATGCTGTATTATATATTTTTAAGGCTTCAAGTAATTATAAAATGATTTGAATTCATTGCTATACTCATATAATATCACAGATAATTAATTATTTCAATATTTTACCTGAAAATATATCACTTTCATAATAAGACAAATGCTACTAAAAAAGCAAGTACCTTTGTAGTCCGCGCTATTTGCTCTATTTATAATATTCATAAAGTATTAAAAATGTTACTATTATTTTTTAAAATATGCCATTTTCAAAAATACCTCATTGGATTTTTCAATGTGTCTCTTAGCCGAATTATATGATTTATCACTATTATGCTGACGCAAACTTTTGATGATTTCATTATGCTCATTAAACACTTCCTGAAGTCTACCAGACTTGGTGTAGGTTAGTTTTGTAAATTTACTAATGTATTCACGAAGTGTACTAACAAAATAATATAAATGTGGACTTTCTGCAGCTTTATAAATAACTTCATGAAATTTTCTATTTAATAAAATTGATTTGGAAACGTTTCCTTTTTGGTACTCTTCTAACATTTTATTGTTAATTGACTCTAAACGCTCTAATTCACATTCTTTTATTTTTGAAGCTGCAATACTACAGCTGAGAGCTTCTAGTGATATTCTAATTATCTGAATTTCTTCTATGTCTTCTTTAGTAAATCCAGAAACAACCACCCCTTTGCGGGGAATATGAGTAACTAATTTCTCGAATTCAAGTTTTCTAATGGCCTCTCTTACTGGGGTTCTGCTTATTTTTAATTGATCTGCAATATTACGCTCTATAAGACGTTGACCTGGTTCTAATTTTCCATCAAGAATAGCATTACGTAAAATAGAAAATACCGAATCCCTAATATAACCCATATTATCAAATTTTATAGGTGAAAATTCATAAGTCAATTTATTTTACCCCCTTTAAAAATTCCCTGATATGAAAATTGATGATATACTTTTACTACATTAAGAAAAGTATATCATCAACAGCTTTTACATGTCAATTTATAGTAACTATATTAAAAATATCTAAAATTGTATAACTATGAAATTTACAATTATACTAAACTAAAAAACTAGTTTTACTCTCAAAAAGTATCAAGAGTAAAGCTAGTTTTTTAGTTTAATGGTATTTATATCTATTGATTTATAGATATATTGAACTATTTTTAGATTTCATCAGGTGGTATTGAATAATTATTCTTAATTGTAGAAAGTGTAACTATAGTTTTAGTTCTTAATACCCCCTTAATCAGTTTTATTTCATTTAAAATCTTTTCAAGAGTTTCTGTGTCTTCAGTAACAATTTTTAATGCATAATCGAAGTCACCCGTTAAGTAGTGACATTCAATTATTTCATTTTCATTTTGAACAAATTCTACAAACTTTTCTGTAAAATTTGGATTTTTAAGACTTACAAACATTATTACTGTGATATTTTTATTCATTTTCTTATTGCTAATAATTATAGTGTATTTTTCTATTACTCCTGACGCATCAAGTTTTTTCAATCTATCACTTACTGCAGGTATTGATAAATTAATTTTACTGCTTATTTCTGAAGCTGAAATTCTCGAATTTTCCTTTAGTAATTTTAATATATTAACATCTATAGCATCCATATTAAGCAAAACCTCTTTTTTAATTTATTAAATATATTATAATATATACTTTAAATTATTAAATATATTTCAGATAATAAAATAAAAAATAAGGCTAAAATAGCATTTAACCTTATTTTTTTAAAATCTTTGCATTAAATTCATTAGATTTCCTAAACATTTTAATTTATCCGATGACTACCTGCTCTAATATTCCCACTTTTTCAAGTGGAAATAAATAGCAGCTACGTCCCTGGATAACGACTTCTAAGCACCAGATGGAGTCAAAACTTCATCTGATGCCAAGAACTCTGTTTACACTATTCTTTTTTTAAATTCTTAGCTGTTTGTACCATAGCTTGTATATTTTTCAGTGGAGTTGTAGTTCCCAAACCACAAGCTGGAGACAATATATGAACGCCGCTTTTTAAACAGTTTTATTTCCCATTATGGCTTTATTTGTTACATTTTCACACATCTGCTTTATACTAGTTACAGCATCAAAACTTATAGCATCACTATGAAGTTCGTTTAATTCCTTGTAAATACTTTTCAGTCTTCCACATATATGAACTATAATACCGTATTTTGAATATTTATTTAATCCATCAATTATTTTATTTATATAAAAGAGTCCATATTTTCTAAAAGTCCTAGGACCTAATATTTCACCTGTACCTCTTGGATCTGAAATAGCGATTAAATCAGCTCCTGCATTTAACTGTGCCTTTCCAAAGTTTATAAGATTATCAGTTACAAAATCCATCATTTCATGGGATTCCTTTGGTTTTACTATAAGTTCTTTATAATATTTAACAGGTTCCATAAGTGATGATGCGGTACTAATAGGACCTGTTAAATTAGCTATAATAGGCACATTTTTGTTTTTTCCTTTTAAAAGTTTAATTGCATCTAGTACTACCTGAGCTCTGCCACTGTTAATGTCTAAATTCTTTAGCTTTTTCCACTCAGTTACTGAATTAATAGCATAAGAAGAAATTCTAGGCTCGCTTATTTTTGTTCCTAAAAATACTTTTGATCCCATACTTTCAGCTTCTATAGTCATACAAAATGGCACTCCAAAATTTTCAAAACCTCCATTTTCATACATACCTGCAGCCAAATTCGCCATTATTTTTGGATTTGTATGAGCCTCTGGCCATGCACAATGGGTTAAGTCCATTACTTCTTCCACTATCATGTTCATCATTCCTCCAGGACATATAGAAGGAGGTCTATCAACTTTTTTTCTCTTAAGAGCTAATCCAAGCCTTTCTTTTTCAGATAACAAAAAACCACCAACCTTTATTTTGAATTTGTGTTATACAATAAATGATTTTACCTTTTCAACATCTATTGGATATCCAATTTTCCTAACAGTATCCATCATTAATTGTATATTTTCTGAAGGGGTTTCTACTGGTAAACTACATCCAGACATTACCACATAACCTTTTAAGCTATCATATCCATCTAATACACATTTGGCAACTGTATTTACAATTTCTTTTTTTGTGCCTCCATACATTATATTTGAAGGATCTACATTACCCATTATTTTTACTTTATCGCCTAGTTCTTCTTTATAATCCATCCATATGAAATTTTTTATACGCTGCTATTTGTGCCTCAGCTATAGCTTGTCCACTAGTATTAAAATCTGAAATCTTGCAGTCATAAATTCTTGCTACGCCGTTAGCTATATTAGGATTACAGGGTAATCTATCTACTTCTTGCTTTTTATTTAATGCTATAGATCTTTCTATAGGTGTCATTTGGTCTTCCATAATTTTGGTCTTCCATAATTTTTATCTCCCCTTATATAATTTCTGCTGTTTGTTTTTTAATTAAAGCTTTAGCTCGTTTAGCAGTTTTTGAAGCATCTAAGGTATAAGCATCTGCCCCTATTTTATCTGCAAAGCTTTGAGATATAGGGCCTCCACCTACCATGACTGATATTTTGTCTCTTATGCCCTCTTTTTTCAAAAGGTTTATTACCTCAGCCATGCCGTCCATAGTAGTTGTCATAAGAGTTGACAGTGCAATAATTGAGGCTCCTACTTCTTTGGCTTTGTTTACAAAATCTATAGGAGGTATATATGTAGGAATCAACTTTTTTTACATCTATGCAAGGTAATTTTACTTTTTTTATAGCACTGTCTACCTGAACTTCTATACAACTGCTGCCATTAATGGTCTTTAAAACCTTTGTATAATCAACTTAAATAATATAAGATTTTTTTATAGATAAAATTAACGATATAATCTGTGATAATATTAAAATATGTAATCTATTAAAAATTAAAATAAAAGTCAATTTTTGTAATAATTTAATATTAAAAATTAAAAGTAAGGAAGGTATTGATAAATGAATGATTTACCCAAAATATTTAATGATTTTAGTGATTCTAGAAAACAAGGATTTATAACTATAAAAAATCTAAAGGATGAGGGTAAAAAGGTTGTAGGAACTTTTTGTACTTTTACTCCATGGGAAATTATAAATGCTTCAGGAGCCTTGGCTGTTTCACTATGTTCAAAAAATGATGAAACTATAGAAGATGCGGAAAAGCATTTACCTAGAAATCTATGTCCCCTTATTAAATCAAGTTACGGCTTTGCTATAACGGATAAATGTCCTTATTTTTATTTCTCAGATTTAATTGTGGGAGAAACTACTTGTGATGGAAAGAAAAAGATGTATGAATACTTAGGTAAATTAAAGAATGTACATGTAATGCACCTGCCGCAGATGCCCGATGATGCTGATAGCTATAAATTATGGAAAGATGAATTGATAAAATTAAAGGAAAAGCTTGAAAAAGAATTCAATATAACTATAACTGATGAAAAATTAAAAAATTCTATAAAGCTTCGTAATAGAGAGAGAAAAGCTTTAAAGGAATTTTATGAATTAGGCAAAATGTGCCCTCCTCCAATAACAGGTATAGAGTTACTTAAAATTTTAAATGGATCATCTTTTAAATGGGACAAGGAAGCTTTAATCAATGACTTACATAATACAACAGTAAAAATTAAATATGCTTATGATAAGGGAGAAAGAAAAGTATCACAAAATGCCAAAAGAATATTGATTACTGGATGTCCAATGGGTGAAGCTACGGAGAAAGTTGTACATGCTATAGAAGATAACGGTGGAGTAGTAGTATGCTATGAAGATTGTACAGGTGTTAAGGAAATCTCTAAGCTTGTAGATGAAACTAAAGATCCTATAGATGCAATTGCTGAAAAATATTTAAAAATAGGCTGTGCCTGCATGACTCCAAACAACAATAGGACAAATTTACTTTCGGAGCTTATAAATGACTACAAAATAGATGGAGTAGTAGATGTAATACTACAGTCCTGTCATCCATACAGTGTAGAATCTTATGGAATAAAGAAATTTGTAAATGAAGAGAAAAAAGTACCTTATATGGCTATCGAAACAGATTATTCAAAAACAGATGTAGGTCAGATTAAGACAAGAGTTGCTGCTTTTGTAGAAATGCTATAATTTATTCATCACCAGATTCCTATAAATTCTCCAATTGAAAATATACAGGCACTTATGGATACGGCAAGAAGCTTTGGTGATTATCCTATAAAACCAGATTTGCTATAGCCTATCTTGTATATAAAAAACTCCACCATTTAAAATAATGAAAAGTTTCAGTGGTGGAGTTTTTATATTGGACACAACTAGCTTAACTTTATACTTATATTAGAAGCACTATATTTCATCTAAAGATTTCTGTTTTGTTTCAACTCCTAAAGTGGCAATAACAAATGCTACTATTATAAGTATAAATC
Source organism: Clostridium sp. 001 (assembly GCF_019056555.1). Lineage (NCBI taxonomy): Bacteria > Bacillati > Bacillota > Clostridia > Eubacteriales > Clostridiaceae > Clostridium > Clostridium sp. 001. Next base: position 85,360 of record NZ_CP020473.1, read on the forward strand.
CAAGTGTTATAAATACAACTTTGGTATCATAATTTTTTAGTATCCATGCTACTCCATAGGGGCTGAATATGGTTGCCAGTCTTCCAATAGCATTACAAAATCCAGATCCTCTCATTCTTATATTTGTAGGAAATAATTCCGGAACATAGATAGCAAGGCCAAGTGTAAGTAAAATATATATTATTACAGTTAAGAAAAATCCCATTGTTAATATTATTCCCATAGCATTTTGTGAAGCGTAGGCATATCCAAGTGCACCAGCTACAAGCATAAATACAGTAAGACACCATTTACGTCCAAGCTTATCTACAATGAAGCTGCCAATTAAAGCTCCAAGTGGTGCGCCTACCATCATTATAGTTGTATACCCTAGGGATTTGGAAATATTTATCCCCTTTCTCAAGAAAAACGTAGGTGCCCAACTTACAAAGGTGTATATCAAGGTGTTTATTGCAATTAGTACTACACAGCCTACAATAGTCCTGGAGATCATATTTTTGCTAAATAAATCAGTAAATTTTCCTTCATCCTTATGTTTCTCTTTTTTTAGTACGCTGGGCTGAGATATGGAATTTCTTGATTCCTCTTCTGCTGCACTGTAGAATATGTCTACTACATCCTGTGCATCTTTTTCCATTCCCTTTGATTCATACCATCTTGGAGATTCAGGCATACTTTTTCTAAGATACCATACAATTATGGAAAATACTCCTACAAATACAAACATCCATCTCCATCCAAATCTAGGTATTATGATATATCCTAAAAATGCAGCTGCTGGAGTAGAACAGTTTGTTATAAGAGAAAGCATAGATACCCACTTTCCTCTAGTCTTTGATGGTACAAATTCTCCAAGTAATGCGTATCCTGTAACAATTTCTGCACCAAGACCAATCCCCATTATTCCTCTGCAAGCTATTAAAAAAATCATATTAGGAGAAAATGCAGCCACAAGAGAGGCTCCTCCAAATATTAAAAGATTCAACTGATAGGAAAATTTGCGTCCGAAACTATCCCCTAAAAATCCAGTAAGAAGTGAACCTATTAAAAGTCCTAAAAAAGTTACAGAGATAAAAGTAGCATTTAAGCCAATATTTGACCATCCACTTTTTAATAATACTCCTAAAACTCCACCTGCCAGATATACATCAAAACCATCTAAAAATATTCCAAGGCCTATAAGCCATAATATCTTATAATGTAACTTAGATACTGGAACATAATCCATCTTTTCAGAAATGTAACTAACTGATTCCATTAAAATACCTCCATCCAATAAGTGCAAAATTAATTTTTTTATATATAATTTCACTGGCCAGTAAAAATTATTTTCTAAAATTGAGTATAAAAAATAGACCTTCCCATGGGGCGAAAGGTCTATCGCGGTACCACCCAAATTTATCACTTAAATAGTTTAACGGCTTTATGTCGGCACAGTCCTACTGATTTCAGATTGCAATTTAAGGGTGAGTTTCAATATAATATAAATGTGTTTTTTCACCATGCGCACTCTCTTTAAAGTATAAGTATATCTACTTGTCCCTATCATTATTTTTATAATATTAAGTTGTTAAAATAAAAAAGCGGTATTGTTTCTCTTGGAGCGAGAAACAATGCCGCGGTACCATCCAAATTTTTTCTTTATAAAATAACGGGTTCAACCGATATAGCCTACTGATATTTCAGCTAATAACTCAAGGATGAGTTTTCAATATATAAGTATTGTGAATTTACAGCAAACATCACTCTCTTTGAATATTATATATCTACTTGATTCCTGTCATAGTTTTTAAATTTGATTTTCTTAATTGTAGTACTAATTTAAACTATTGTCAAATAAATTTTTGAGAAAGTTTATCTCCTCTTCTATTTTCTCTTTTTTAATGCATTTGAAATTTCCTTAAATCGTTCATCAGTTATACCAAGTTTTTTCTTAAATCTTTCATCTTCCATTCTTGCAATAATTGTTTTGTTAGGAGATATTTTCTCAATAATATTTTTTATTTTCTGAATTGATCCTTCATCATCGTTATATCCCTTAATGATAGTAATTTCAAATATAAATTTTCCTTTGTATTGTTTATTAAAGACGACCATATTTGAAATATATTCTGATAATGTATATCCTTCAATAGGTCTTTGAATTTTTTGAAAACCCTCTTCTGTTATTATTTTTATTTCTCCAACAACTTCATCACATTTATCAGCAATTTTCATATATTTATCTCTACCTAGTAAATATCCATTAGAAAGCAGTCTTACAGATAAGCCTTTGCCCTTGATAAAGTCAACAATATCACTGATTTTATCATTTATTAAGGCTTCTCCTTTTGAGTTAATAAAAATTAATTCTGGTTTTGTATTTTCTATCATACTTTCTAGTTCAATCAATGAACTCTCTATTTTATCGAATGACCTTTGGGTATCTACCTTATTTTTTGACCTTCCAATAGGACAAAATATGCAATCAAAATTACAATACTTTTCTGGAAGTACGTTAATCTCCAGTACCCTTCTTCCATCTTCGATATAAATATCTTTATAACTGAAACCACCCATTATCTTATCCTCCTGAAATTAATTTATTGATACTTCTTTATTGCTAATATCAAGAACTGAAATCTTACATGTCCCACCTAAATTACCCTGTACTGTTTCTGCTAAATCCTTTAAAGCATTTTCAAACTCTTTTAATCTTCCCTCATCAATTAGTTCAATGCACAAAAAAGCATTCTTTGTATTTTCAGTAAGCATTGTTCTTACTGATTCCCGCCAATTAAAGCACCTGCAAATTGCTCCTTCATCATCTTTATATACTATTTCACCTTCATAGGGTGGTTCATTTTTATCTGTTCCTAATGTAATAAAGCTTTCATTTCCAACTGCCTTAGTTAATCTTATACTTCCAACAAATGTATCAATATCTTCGCCACCACAAGGCATAGCATATCTTAAAGAAATAGAATTGTAAATATCAACTAGCGGATTAATAGTTCCTATAGGATTTCCTTTATGAACTCGTTTTAATAATGCTTCAATAGATGATCTTGCACCTTTCTTTGTTTTAAATTTTCTGAAGCCTTCTCTCCATATTTTTATGACTTCATTACTGCTAAATTCTTCATTCTTCAAATATTTTAAGGCTTCCTTTTCTGAATTATAAATCATATCCTTATATTGTTCTTCATCTTTTATAGAGTTATCTATACCATGACAAACAACAATTCCAATCCTTGCATTAGGGAATAAGCTCCAAAAATCATTTTCAATGACAAACTTTTTCATCAAAATTCCTCCTCAATATTAAAATTAGATGACTACATATTTTATCCTTATACTTTTCTTTTAGTAAAACTATACTTATTTTTTGTTATTTCTAAATTATACACGATCATTAGTCTATTGGTATTAATTTTAAACCAACAATTCCAAGAACTATAAATACAATACAAATCATACGCATTACATTAATTGGTTCTTTAAATAAAATAATACCTAAGATTATAGTGCCAACAGTTCCTATCCCTGTCCAAATTGCATATGCATTGCCTAGTGGCAAGCTTTTTAAAGACAATGATAAAAAATAGAAGCTTGCAATCATTCCTATAATAGTTAATATGCTAGGTAATATTTTTGTAAGTCCTTGAGAATACTTCAGCCCTATTGCCCAACTTACTTCAAAAAAACCTGCTGTAATTAAATAAATCCATTCCATAAACTTTACCTTCCTAAATTAGTAGTTAAGATTTATAGTAATATTTCATGGCTTATTTAAAAGTAAATAAAAAAAGCCTAAGGAAATATTATAAAAAATATCTCCCAGGCTTTTATCCTTCCGTGTACACAATTAAATGTGCGTTCTCTCTCGGACCAGCCAGTTACAAACTGCGGAACCCTAGAAAACTTAAATATATGCTGATTTTAGCATAATATTAAGATTAAGTCAACTATATGACTTCTTTCGCAAGATTATACATCTATGAATTATTTTATTATCGTCAATAATTTATAAATTCATTATACTAATTTGTGAAATTTAAATCCTTTGTTGAAAAATTCTAAGCAAGTAATGTTGGTGGGTACTGAAAGTTGTGCTATAAAAAGAATTAAAGTGTAATCTGCAAACTAAAATGTGGAAAAGCATTGAATTTACACATGTATATACATTATAATATAAATGTTGAAGTTATAAAATTTATATTATTAGAGGTGAGTATTTATGTAGGAAGTTATTATTGGCGTAAATATTCTGTAGTATTATACAAAAAATATAAGAAGTTAGTTATTTAAAAAGACTAAAAAATAAATAGCTCTTTAAGAAAGTGATGTGAATTAAATGAGTAGTATTTCGCGAAGAATTGAAAAATTGCCAGTTACGCCCATGCTTTGGACAGTGCTGTTTTTGTCAGGCATAGGATGGCTGTTTGATGCCATGGATCAAGGCATGATGGCTGGTGTAATGGCTTCAATTGGAAAGTCATGGAAGCTTACTCCTGCCGATTTAGGCTTACTCGGAAGTGCTTCAGCAGTGGGAATGGCTATTGGTGCCGCTGTAGCTGGAATGGTTGCTGACAAATATGGTAGAAGAACAGTTGTTACATTTACTCTTGTTCTATATGGATTAGCCAGTGCCGTATCCGGTATTTCTCCTAACTTTAGTATATTATTGTTGCTGCGATTTTTAACTGGATTAGGGCTAGGTGGAGAGCTGCCGGCAGCATCTACTTTGGTTAGTGAATTTTCACCTGCTAAATCCCGTGGTCGGATGGTTGTTTTGTTAGAAAGTTTCTGGGCTTGGGGATGGATTGCTGCAGCTTTAATTGCTTACCTTTTGATACCGATATATGGATGGCGTATTGGATTTTTCTTAGGAGGAATACCAGCACTGTATGCAGCCTATCTGAGAAGAAATATTCCAGAATCTCCTCGATACTTGGAACAGAAAGGACGTTTGGAAGAAGCAGATGGAATTGTACGTAAAATGGAACAACAGGCTGGAATAATTAATAATGAAATAGCTGTAACTGATTTGCCCAAAAATGAAAAAATGAGTAGTATCACTCTTGCTGATTTATGGTCCAAAGCTTATTTTAGGCGTACTATTGTGCTGTGGGTTCTATGGTTAGGTATTAATTTTGGATATTATGGGTTTGTTTTATGGACTCCAACCCTGCTTGTTGGCAAAGGGTTCAGCTTAGTAAAGGGGTTCCAATTTACGTTAATTATGAGCATTGCTCAGCTGCCTGGATATTACAGTGCAGCTTATCTAATAGAAAAGATTGGACGTAAAGTAGTTTTAGTGGTCTATCTAATAGGTACCTCTTTATCAGCATATTTATTTGGTCAAGCAACATCTGCAGCTACTGTACTTGCTTTTGGATGCCTACTCTACTTTTTCAGTCTAGGAGCTTGGGGTGCAGTATACGCTTATACACCGGAAGTTTATCCTACACGTGTTAGAGGCAGTGGAGCCGGTTGGGCAGCTGCAATTGGCCGAATTGGTGCCATCGCTGCTCCTTACATTGTTGGATTGGTATATGAAACTAAAGGTAAACAAGTTGGCTTCACTTATGTCTTTCTTATGCTAACTATAGTGTTCGCAGTAGTTGCAGTAGTAGTTGCTCTAGTTGGTATTGAAACTAAAGGTCGAGCCCTAGATGAAATCAATGTGTCTTAACTCTATCTTTTATTATGAAATCTCTTTTCATACTATTAGAGAAGCCCAAATCATAGATTTGGGCTTCTCTGCTTAACTGGTGGATAGTGATACATTTAAATATGTTTCCCTATATTAAAAATTAATACTATTTACATACATCAACCCATGTGCCAGAAGTTACGTTTGATAGTTCTTCTGGGGTAATTTTTACAGCAGAGTTACGTGAACCAGCAGCAGGATATACATATTCAAATTTTTTAAGTGATTCATCAAGATAAGTGTCCATTTGAGTTTTTAATCCAAATGGACAAACGCCTCCTACTGGATGCCCAGTAAATTCAAGTACTTCATCAGCACTTAGCATCCTGGCTTTTGTGTGAAAATAATCTTTAAATTTTCTATTGTCAATTCTTGCATCACCTTCTGATAATATAAGTATATTTCTATCTTTTAATTTAAAGGCCATAGTTTTAGCTATTAAAGCAGGCTCAACTCCAAGAGCGTTAGCTGCTAATTCAACGGTAGCAGTACTTTGACCCATTTCGATTATTTCAAGAGATAACTTGTTATCTTTGAAATACTGTTTTACACTTTCTAAACTCATCAAATCACTCCCTATTATGTATATTTATAAAATAATTATTAAAACTCAACTTTCGCAGGACAAAAAGACTAATTTCTCCTTGATATAACAAGGCAAAGCAGCAATAAAACTATCTATTATTGAGTCAATAACGTTCTTTGAAAGAAGAAGTTTTTCAGTTAATACACTTTTTAGAATATCTATAATAATATTCATTACTTCACAAAATTGGATATCTTGAAGTTCATCACAGCATTGATAAAAAAAACCACCAATAGTTCTAACGTCATTATTCTTACGGCTCTCTAAAGTAAGCATAATGTATCTGGTAAAAACTATAGAAGTATGTGAAACCATGGAATCATAAGAACGCCCCTGAAACTCTTTAGCAAGTTTTAGAAAAGACTTGTTCATTTTAAAGAAAACCTCTATATCCCAGCGTTTTCCGTAAATTCTTATTATCTCATTGTCATCTAAGGATATATTGGTAGAAATTAAAGCAAGCCATTTTCTACTTCTGTTTCTATCTCTTACAAATACAATTTTTGCTTTTACCTCATTACCATTTTTGTCAGAGCCAATACCTACAATAACAGAAGAAAGAATTTTTGCCTTACCACGCTTTTTTCTTAAATTAGCATAGAGATTTTTAAGGTTCAATAACTTACCGTTATAATTGTAGTAAACCCTTGGCATTGCTTTGACCATGGCAATAGTATTAAGTTTGAGTTCTAGAATCCGTATAAGAGTTTTTGGGTACGTAAACCAACTGTCAAAAAGAACGTACGATGCAGGAATAGCATATTTTGAAACTTGTTGAAGTAAACTAATCATAACCTCAGGTGACTTTAAAACAGCCTCCTTACGGAGCTTAGAACCATTGGTTCTTTTATCAATATTGTGGTTTTCAGGACAAAGTCTGTTTTTCTCCTTTTCGGAAGAAAGCAGAGTGAAAGCAAGAGGTAAAAAAGTATTGCCATCTGACCAACCAAGGGTGAGAAGGCGAAAGCCTTTAACATATTTATGTTCAACATGGTCATGAACTCTTGCAAGAAGTTCAACAGATTTGCTCCTGCACCTACTGTATAAAGAATCATCAATTACAAGTACATTAACTCTATCTTTTGAAGTAAGTGGTACGATAATATTTTTTATGATTAATGAAGAAAGTAAAAACAAAAACTTTCTCCAATTAAAGTTTGGTGAATTAAGAAATCTATATACAGTATCCTTTGAAAATTGATTATTTTTTCCAGACTCCAAGTTCCTAAATAAGTTTTTTCCAGTAAAAACAAGCATAAAAATATATTGAAATATTTTAATACATGGAAATCCTTTTTCTTTAGAAAAATTGCATTGCTTAAGTATATGTCCAATTTTGTTGTCTTTAAAAAATCTATTTATAGTAAAATTAAATTGTTTATCATTAGTATCATTTGATATAATAGTATTCATAAGAAACATTCCTTTCCTTGGTGTGGTGTTTTTTGCAATTCTATTATACCAAAAGGAATGTTTCTTTGCTTTATGTGTTTATTCTCAAGGCTTTCCCCTTAATTTTTATGTGCGAAAGTTGAGTTAAAATTAAGTATAAATAAGTGCCTAACTTTTTACAAGGTAAATATTGTATGAAAATATAATTTTTAATTTTTGCTTTTTTTCTAGGGCAACCATTTTACCACCTAGATATTACCCATGCCTTTAATTTTCCATCCATTTGCATATTTTTTCAACGTGACAAACGTACCATATTTACTATTATTACTATTAAACCAAGCAGTATCAACTGCCACTTCTGTTCTATTGCCAACATTTTTTATATCTAAGTGATTTTCAGAATCTTTAAGAATAAAGGATGTTGGCTTAATGTTTGCCGTACCTTCAACTATAGAGTTCATTTTAACGAACTTTAGATTATAAAGGAGATCCTCCCGAGCCTTTCCTTGATCTATTCCAAAGTTATCTGTAAGAGAATCAAGCATTACAGTTGGAGCTAAACACTCATAAGCTCTTGTCTTATCACCATCATTAATAGCTTTAAAATATGTTTTTACTACATCCACTGGATCAAGTGAAGCAATGTCTTTATTTTTCCCGAGTTCAGTAAACAAACCCTTTTTCTGAACCCAATCTTCAAAATCTAATCCTGTAATATCCTTTAAATAACGTTTCTTCACAGAAGGGCCAATTTCAAATTGATTAAAAGCTAACCAAGCACCAACTACCTTTTGATTATTAACCAATAATACTAGATTAGAAGGATATTTATTATATTTACTTAGATCTGAAGCATCAGGAAGTCCATCAACTAAAGAATATCTCCATACATCAACAGTTGTTCCTTTTAATAGTATCAAGTCGAGTCCTACATCTTTTGAAAACTCATTCGCTAGCTGCCAAAATAGTCCTATAGGATATTCACCTGGATTCACATTCCATGTCTTAGGAACATCAATTTTAAATTTATGTGGATTTTTTTGAACTTTTAAATCATAAAGTTCTATAAATGCTTGTGGAGTAAGGTCTGACTTAACAGCATTTGTACTTTTATCTGATTTACCACATCCAGATAGCAGCACCATACAAATTATTATGAATAAAAAAAATTTTTTCATAAACAACCTCTCTATTATTTATATAATTACAGCAAAATGTTTAGTTGCAATTGAATGCATCGGACATACATTTGAAAATGAATTGCATACTGGAATCAACATACAACATGTGGCTTTAGTTGTTAAATAATATAAGAAAATTAAGAATATAAACATTAACTATGAATAATTTTATTAGCTTTTTCTATTTCTTTGGATTCGATATATATCTCGTAGTATTCATTTCCACTTCTTCTTCCATTGTGTCTTATTATTTTAGTCTTTACTTTAATCCCATTGCTAATAAGTTTATATTTTATCATACAATATTCTTCTAACGTTGCAGCGAAAAAGACCATTTCCCAATTATTCCTCTTAAAATATTGAAAAAGCTTTTTTAACAAAAAAATCACTTCCTCTACTCTTATCTGGGATTTATTATATCCTCCATATGATTAGTATATCTAACTTATATGTATTCATCAATTAGATTATAGGTCAATTATTTATACTTAAATGTATGCTATTTCTATTAAACATTATTTTATTTCCATCGTATAGTAGCTATATGTATAAAAATAGACCACATTCTGGAATTAACATCCTGATGTGGCCTTATACTTAGTAAAGAATATGAAAAAAGGTGTATTAATAGTTATTGACCGATTTTAAATCTATTCCATAAAACAACAAGTATTACAGCAATAACAACCCAAGCTATTGAACCAATAATCAGAGAATACCCTAGTTTATAATGTTTGATACTAAAATATAGCGTTATTAAAAAGGCGAAGTATGGAATTAGAGAAAACATTCCAAAGATAATTGTATTTTCTAAAACGCTTGTACCTCTTTCCAAGCCAACAATATAATAAGCCATTATGCCAAACAATGGAAACAACGGAACTAATGCTGCTATATAATAATTCTTTGATTTTGATAAAACCTGAATAACAATTACAACTAACGCTCCTACTAAAGGCTTAATTATTAAACCTACATTCATAACTATAACTTTTACCTCCATTATAAAAAATAAACTACATTTATCTTTTAATAATTATAACATTTTAACAGATTATTTGTAATTTTGAGATCATGCGAGCAATATTCTTGAAATCTTTTTTAGTCTTTCATCTTTTGAGAGGGCAAACTACGCAGTTATTAGTATTAAAGCTGATTCTAATCATAACAGTTATATATACCTTCTTCTCTTTTCATTCTTGCATTATTACTTATATAAGATCCCTCTACTACATCTTTATAACCTTTCTTTATAACTATACTCTTAATATAGTCTACATGTGGACATCTATCAGAATGATGACTATCATGTACCATGCAAGATGCTAAATGAACTACAACTTCATTTTTGCTAATATCAGTTTTTTTATTTAATTTCTTAGAGAATTGCTCTAATTTAGCTGCAACTCCTTTTCCACTACATCCACCACAAGTAAAAGAAATATATCTTGTGGCATCATCATAATCTTCAAAAACTTCATCCTTATTATAAAAAGCATTTGTGCATGCAAATCCACTGCACCTTCTTTGTGCAATATCACATTGAATGATAACAACATATTTAGTATTCATACTTATTCCCCCTTTTTCTTTTAATTATAATTCTAACCTGGTATAATAAAAAGTGTCAGTTTTAACATATCTTATGGTATCAGTTATTGGAGGGCATAAAAAGGCACTGAATATTATTTCTCATTAAAAAGGTCATAATGGAATAATATTCAGTGCTTTTTAACATTCTTATTCTCGGATAAGAATTATATTATTTAATTAATACTTATTACAAGATAATTTAACACTAGATATGAAGAGCAGCTTGGAACGCCTGGTTAACAGCTGTACCGATTGTACCAACTTTCTGACAGTCACCAACTATATAAACATTGGTTTCAGGAGCACAGTGGCGAAGTTTTTCTACAGTATCTGTTCTTGGACGCATTCCCATAGCAAGCAGTACCGTATCTGCTTCATACATAACAGTTTTTCCAGTTTCAATATTATCACAGATAACTTCAGTATCACAAATTTCTTTAAGGCGATTTAAGTATTTTACAGGAATACCTTTGTCTTTAAGTATAGTCTGAAATTCCTTAGCACTTGTGCCTGAACTTTTTATCAGCTTGGAAAAGCTCTTTTTTTGATCTTCCATTTCGATAACGATTACATCTTTTCCTTCATCATGGAATTCAATTGCAGCTTCGATACCAACGGCACCGGCACCTACAATAACGATTTTATCTCCAACAAGACTTTTGTCAGATTCAGCATCGATGACCCAGTGTACATGCTTTTTATTAATTCCCGGAATACTCAAAGGAATGATAGGATCCGAACCAACTGCAATTATAATTGCATCATAATTCTGAGCATCAAGCATATCCTGTGTTGCATCTGTATTAAATAAAATTTTTGCACCTGCAGCTTGACACTGTGCAGCTGTGTGCTTAAGCCATTTCAAATAATCCTGGCAATCAATTTTAAATGGAGGAAGTGCAGCTCCTTGTACATTACCACCAAGTGAACCTGATTTTTCATAAAGAGTTACATTGTGTCCACGGTCAAGTAATGTCTGCATTGCCTGGATTCCACCAGGGCCTCCTCCTATTATAGCAACTTTCTTCTTAACAGGCGCCTTTGGAACAACACCATCTCTAAGTTCACTTGTCATTCCTGAAATAGGGTTAACAGCACAATAGATTGGTTTCGGAATAAAAAGATGTTTTGTACAAGTATCACAGCGTAAACATGGACGCCTGTCTTCAGGGCGGTTTTCAGCATACTTTCTAGGCATATCAGGATCTGCCATAAGTGGACGACACATAGCAACGAAATCAGCCCATCCATTAGCAATAATTTTTTCAGCATCTTCAATACTTGTAATAGAACCTACTGTAGTTACAAGGAGATCAGGATAAGCCTTCTTTACATCCCGTGCAAAATGAACATTAAAGCAGCGATCCATCATATAGTTTTGGCACCAATTACAGTAATATTTCATATTGAAGTCACTGTGAAGTCCAGCAGAAACGTGAAGAATATCAATATGATCCTTTAATAATCCGATAAGTTCAAGTGTTTCTTTAAAATGCATACCTTCTTCTGCAATTTCATCACCAGAAATACGAAATTCTATTACGAAGTCCTCGCCAACTTTTCTGCGGATAGCATCACATACTTCAATAGCAAAACGTGCCCTGTTCTCAATTGAACCGCCATATTCATCTGTTCTATGATTATAAAGCGGGCTAGTAAACTGTGAAATAAGGTTACCATGTCCACCATGGACAAGACAAATATCCATTCCTGCTCTTTTCATACGCGCAGCAGCATTGGCGTATTTCTCAACAGTTTGTACAATTTTTTCATGTGTCATTTCAATTGCAGGTATAGGCTCTCTTCCAAGTGCTGCAGAACGTGTAGCTTCACTTGAAGAAATATTTGGTGATGAACTGTAAGGAGCGTGGCCTACAGTTTCAAAAGCCGTATTTTCACCATTGTGATTAATCTCCAAAGAAGCATGGCAACCGTACTGTTTGCCCATATCAGCATATAATGTTAACGGAAAAATGCATCTATCATCCTTAAGATCAAGCTGAAAAGCTTCATCTTTAGATTCTGTAATATCAATAGAACAGTTTCCAACATACAATGTGCATACCCCACCACGTGCAAACATACGGAACCAGTCTACAAATTCCGGTGTAACTAGGCCATTAGTACTGGCAAGATTAGGAGACGGTGGTGCAAGAACGATACGGTTTTTAAAATCTATTCCTCTTATTTTAATAGGTGAGAATACATGTTCAAATTTTGATCTCATTTCATTCATCCTTTCTGTTTTAAACTTTTGCATTTCATGTTTTTACATGGTATCAATATTTAACCAACTATATTTTAATAATAATCTAATTCATTTTAAGTTTAAAGACACATTATGAATAGATTTTATATGTCATAATGTACACTATGCACACTAAAAAAAGTATTTAACACATAAAATAGTGAATTTTATGTGTTAAATACTTATATTATACGAATTTCTACAATATGTTTGATAAAGCTATCAATATTCCAATCTTAGCATGGTCAAAAGTAAGCCCGCCTTGCAGATAACCTATATAGGGCTCTCTTATAGGTGCATCTGCAGACAACTCTATAGAAGCTCCCTGTATGAAAGCTCCCGCAGCCATTATGACCTGATCTGAATATCCAGGCATATCCCAAGGTTCACACTGGGCAAAAGAATCTACAGGAGATCCCTTTTGAATTCCACGGCAGAAATTTATAAGCTTTTCCTTGTCGTTAAACTTAATAGACTGTATTATATCGCTTCTTTTATCCGTATATTTAGGCAGTACTTCAAATCCTGAAAGTTCCATTATTCTAGAACAGAATATAGCTCCCTTTAGTGCTTCTATGGCAACATGAGGTGCAAAAAATAATCCTTCATATAAAAGTCTCATAACTCCAAAAGTAGAACCACATTCTCCACCTATTCCAGGTACAGTTAGCCTATAAGAAGCTTTTGTAACACAGTCTTTTTTTCCTGCTATATATCCACCAGTTGGGGCTATTCCACCACCTATGTTTTTTATAAGTGAACCTGCTACTAAATCAGCTCCTACATCTGTAGGCTCTATGGTATCTATGAATTCACCATAACAATTGTCTACAAAGCATATTACATTAGGATTTATACCTTTAACGAAATCTATAATTTCCTTGATTTCAGATATAAGAAGAGATTTTCTCCAGCCATAACCTGTAGATCTCTGTATATGTACCAATTTTATTGTGTGATTATTTTCAAGATGTTTTTTTATGTCCTCAAAATTTATCTTGTTATCATCAGTTAAATTTACCTGTTCATAATTTACTCCATATTCTTTAAGAGAACCTGAACCCTTGTTTTCTATGCCAATTACTTCATGGAGGGTGTCATAGGGATCACCGCATACTGAAAGCATAGTATCTCCGGGACGTAAGTTTCCGAAAAGTGCACAGCCAAGAGCATGAGTTCCATTTACAAAATGAGGCCTTACAAGGGCACTCTCTGAATTGAATATTCTAGCATAGACTTTGTCCAATGAGTCTCTACCTATGTCTCCATATCCATATCCAGATGAATTTGTGAAATGAGATTCACTTATTCCCTCTTCTTGCAGTGCATTTAAAACTTTTAATTGATTGAATTCCCTTATTTCATCGTAGTATTGAAATTGGTCTTTCACATCATTTAAAGCTCTTTCATATAAATCAATTACTTTGTCGCTTATTTTATATTTATCTTTAAGTACTTTTTTTGTTATATTTAGCAAAAATATTACCTCCTAAATGTATGTACTAAATGTCATATTAACATATAGAAAAGGAATAGACAAATGTCCATTCCCTTATATCTCGTTTCCCGAAAAATTATTAAATAAAATGGTCTTTATAGGTGTCATAGTTGAAATCGCATGTTTATATACCATCATTTGTTTTCCATCACAATCCATTATAACAGTAAAGTTGTCAAAACCCTTTACATTCCCTTTAATTTGAAATCCATTTGTTAAGTATATAGTAACTGGAATTTTATTTTTCCTTGCCCCATTTAAAAATATGTCCTGTAAGTTATTAGCTGTTTTACTCATAGTTCTCACCCTCCGTAACTTTTATTTATATTCATACAATATAATGAATTTAAATTTTCATTATATTAAAGACGTGTATTATATGTTCTACAATGTCTTCGTCACAACTAAAATTATCCTTGTTTATCCAAATTACTCTTTTATCTTTTCTAAACCAGGTTAGCTGCCTTTTGGCATAATTTCGGCTTCCCTTTTTTACTAAATAAATAGCTTCATCTAAGGTAGAATTTCCATTTAAATAATCTAAAATTTCTTTATAGCCTATACCCTTCATGGATTGAATATCAGGAGTATATCCCATGGATTTTAACCTTTTAACTTCATCTATAAGGCCATTTTTCATCATTAAATCTACCCTCTTATTTATTCTATCATATAATTTAGCCCGATCCATAGTGAGTACAAAATAATATATGTTATAAGGTATGTCATATAAATTAGTATTTGCATTGTACTCACTTATAGTTTTTCCTGTGAGTTTATACACTTCCAGGGCACGTATAACTCTTTTTAAGTCATTTGGATATAATCTTTTGTAAGAATCTATGTCTACCTCTTTCAAAAGGGAATGTACGTATTCCTTCCCTTTTTCTTCTGCTAAATTTTCCAGGTGTTTTCTATAACTTTTGTCTGTTTTTGCATCTGTAAAATTGTAATTTAAAATGAGAGAATTTATATAAAGTCCAGTACCACCTACTACCATAGGAAGTTTATCTTTTTTACATATTTCATCTATTGCATTTTCAGCTAAAGCTTTGTACTCAGATACGTTGAAGTTCTTATCTGGTTCAATAAAATCTATTAAGTGATGGGTAATCCCCTGCATTTCATCTTCTGTAACTTTAGCAGAACCTATATCCATATATTTGTATATTTGCATGGAATCTGCAGATATTATTTCGCCCTTTAATTTTTTAGCAAGTTCTATAGATATATGGGTTTTCCCAACTGCAGTTGGTCCCGAAAGTATAAATAAGTTTTTCATTTTTCTCCTCATTGTATCCTTTTGAATTTTTTCTCCAGGTCATTTAATGTAAGTTTTATTATAGTAGGTCTTCCGTGGGGGCAGTTAAATGGGTCATCTATAAAGCGCAGCTCTTCAATTAAATGATTCATCTCTATTTCTGAAATACTAGCATTTGCCTTTATGGCAGCTTTACAGGCAAGGGTTGCAAGTGAAAGATATTTAACTTCCCAGGTATTGCCTGATCCCATGTTTTTTAAATTATCTAATATATCCATAAATAAATTTTTCATATCAGGTTTTCCAAGTATCATAGGTACTTCTCTTATACTTATTGTATTATTTCCAAATAATTCTACATTAAAACCAGTTTTTTTAAATAAATCTCTATTTTCTATAAAACAATTATAATCTTTAATTGTAAGTTCCATTACTACAGGAGTTATTAAAACTTGAGATAATACCATTCCCTTTTGTATACTCTTTTTATATTTTTCAAAGAGAATTTTTTCGTGAGCTGCATGCTGGTCTATCATGTAAAGATTACTGTTATCTTCTGCTATTATATAAGTACTATGAAATTGTCCTATTATTCTAAGGGGTGGAAATTTAGCGGTTCTAGCTTCTTCTAGTTCATTTTTAGATACTGCATTTTCCTTAGCAGTAAAAGATGTCCTAGGCTCTTTTATAAATTCATTTCTATTTGAACTTTCTTTACTTCCTTTAAATAAACCAGACTCATTTTTTTCTATATAAATCCCCTCATTTGGAGATTTCAAATCTATTGGTATTTGAACTTCCTTAATTTCAGGTTCAGATTTTTTGGGTTTTAAATCATCTTCTTTTAAATCAATGGTAAAGGAATCCTTTAAGCTTTCCCTTAAAGCCTCATGAATTGCATCAAATACAAATTTAAATACCATTCTGGAGTCACTGAATTTAACTTCCCATTTGGCTGGATGCACATTTACATCTACAAATTCAGGAAATATATCTATGAACAATATAAAAAAAGGAAATTTATTTATCGTTAAGAATGATTTAAAAGCCTGCTCTGCAGCGGAAGTTATGGATTTATTTTTAACATACCTCTTATTTATGAATATACTTTGGTTATTTCTGCTTCCTCTACTTATTTCGGAGTTACCTATGTATCCACAAATTGAGATAATATCGCTGTGCTTTTCCACAGGAATTATGTTTTCATATATATTTTTTCCATATACGCATCGTATAACATCCATCGCTTTTCCTGTACCATAAGTTGTCAGAGCCTTTTTCCCATTTTTAAAAAATTTAAAGGATATATCCGGATTGGCAAGAGAAAGTCTTGTTACTATGTCCGATATACCTGCAGCTTCTCTACTTGGGGATTTTAAGAATTTTTTTCTGGCAGGTACATTGAAAAACAAATCCTCTACTAAAATTGTAGTCCCTTTGTTACAGCCAATTTCTTGAGTTTCCTTTAAGATTCCACCACTTATAATTATTTCATTTCCCACATCAAAGCCTTCTGCTTTACTTTTAAGTATGGTGTTTGATACGGAAGCTATACTGCATAGAGCCTCTCCACGAAATCCTAAAGTACTTATTTTATCTAAATCCTCTACGGTACTTATTTTGCTTGTGGCATGAGGCATAAAGGCTTTTTTTATATCCAAAGGGTGTATTCCCCATCCATCATCTATTATTTTTATGGATTTTTCTCCACCTTCTTCTATTTCTATAGTTATGTTCTTAGCTCCAGAGTCTATGCTGTTTTCAAGAAGTTCTTTTATTACAGATGAAGGGCCTTCAACTACTTCTCCAGCGGCAATTTTATTTGAAGTATTTTCATCAAGTAAATTTATTCTTTTCACCATACATCATTCCTTATGACTAAGTTTTATCTTATGGACTTTGCTCTTCTTATTATATCATAAAGTTTATTAAATCCGTCCATAGGAGTCATGTTTAGTATATCTATATCTGTAATATCTTTTACTAAATTTGTCTTCTCTATATCTGAAAAGCCCAATTGTCTGGTTGATTCAAGTATAGGAGCTTTTTCTATAATTATATCTTCATTTTTAAGAGGTGCTTTTTTCTCATTTATTGAATACTCTGAATCTAATGCAATTTCAGAATCAGCACGTTTATTTTCTTTTAGCTTTTTACTTTCAAGGCTATTTAATATTTCTCCTGCTCTTTTTAAAACTTCTTCTGGAAGTCCTGCAAGCTTTGCAACTTCTATGCCGTAGGATTGGTCGGCTCCTCCTCTTATAATTTTTCTCAAAAAAACTATATTATCCTCCATTTCTTTAACGGATACACAGTAATTTTTGACTCCATCTATCTTACCTTCTAATTTAGTTAGTTCATGATAATGGGTTGCAAATAAGGTTTTACATTTTAGTTTGCTGTTTTTACATATATATTCTATTACTGACCAGGCTATGCTAAGGCCGTCGTAAGTACTTGTTCCACGTCCTACTTCATCCAGTAAAATCAAACTTTTGTTAGTTGCATTTTTAAGTATATTGGAAACCTCCCACATTTCCACCATAAAGGTACTCTTTCCTGATGCCAGGTCATCTGATGCACCTATCCTTGTAAATATCTTATCACAAACAGATATAGAAGCATTTTTTGCCGGTACAAAGCTACCAATTTGGGCCATTATAACGATCAAAGCTATCTGCCTCATGTAGGTAGATTTGCCTGCCATATTAGGCCCTGTTATTAAAAGAAGTTGATTTTTACCAGTATCTATGTTTATATCGTTTGATATAAATTCTCCAGAGTCAATCATCTTTTCTACTACAGGATGTCTACCTTCTTCTATAATTATGTTATCTGAATTTGTTATTTCAGGTTTACAATAATTATTTTCTATAGCAACTCTTGCAAGGGAGCTTAAGCAATCTACTTCTGAAATTATTTTAGCGGATTTTTGCATTCTGTCTACTTCATTTTCTATTTTATCTCTTACTTCTATAAAGACACTATATTCTAGATTTATAAGCTTTTCCTCTGCGCCTAATATTTTATCTTCCATTTCTTTCAATTCAGGAGTTATGTATCTTTCTGCATTTGTAAGAGTTTGTTTTCTTATATATCTACCTTCTGGTACAAGATTTAAATTACTTTTAGTAACCTCAATATAATAACCAAATACTTTATTATATCCTATTTTAAGAGATTTTATTTTAGTAACGTCCCTTTCTGAATTCTCAAGAGAAGCTATCCATTCTTTACCATGAGCCTTTATTTCTTTAAGTTCATCTATATCACTGTTATATCCTTTTTTTATAATGTTACCTTCTTTTAAAGAGATTGCAGGATTATCTAATATAGATTTATCTAAAAGTGCATAAATGTCTTTTAGTTCATCTAAGTTTTCATACATGTCTTTCAATAATTTTGTGTGAAAGTTTGAAAGTATAGATTTTACTTCAGGTATTTTTTCTATAGAATTTTTTAAAAAATTTAACTCTTTTGCATTTACACTTTTAGAAGAGATTTTCCCAACTAATCTCTCAATATCATATATGTTTTTTAAAGCTTCTTTTAAATCTTCATGGTAGGATATATTATTTAAAATTTCTTCTACAGAGTCCAGTCTTTCTTCTATCTTAATTTTATTTATAAGGGGCTGTTCCAACCATCTTCTAAGCTGTCTTCCTCCCATAGATGTATTTGTTTTATCTATAACCCAAAGGAGAGATCCCTTTTTACTATTTTCTCTTAAGCTTTCTGTAATTTCTAAATTTCTTCTGGAATTCCCATCTATAGTAAGGTAGTCTACTATATTGTAATAGGAAAATTTATTTATATGAGATAGATCATTCTTTTGAGTTTCCCTTATATATTTTAGTAGGGAGCCACAGCATTTTATAATTTCATTACTATAATCTTCTCCTGCAAAATTTTCAAACTGATCCTCTAACATATTTTTAGTTTCGTCTGCAAAATAGCTTTCATCTAATTTAGTGAATGAACCATTAAAAATATCTTTCATTTTATTCAATATATCGATACTTATGATATTTTGAATTACTAGTTCACTTGGAGAGTATTTTGATATTTCATCTAAAATTGTAGATAAATTAAAAGGAGTGTCCGTACAATTGAACTCTCCAGTAGACACATCTGCAAAACACAGTGCAGAAATATTTGTCTGGGTATCTATGTACAAACACGCTATATAATTATTTTTATTTTCTTCTAAAAAAGTAGAGTCCGTGTAAGTCCCAGGAGTTACAACCTTGATTATTCCCCTTTTAACTATACCTTTTGCTAGAGCGGGATCTTCTAGCTGCTCACATATAGCTATTTTGTATCCCTTGTTTATAAGTCTTCCTATATACGAATTTGCAGCATGATAGGGTATTCCACACATAGGAGCCCTTTCTTTTAAACCACAGTCTCTACCTGTAAGTACTAATTCTAGTTCTCTAGATGCTATTTTTGCATCTTCAAAAAACATTTCATAAAAATCACCTAATCTAAAAAACAGTATACAGTCTTTATAACTTTCTTTTACTTCCATATACTGCTGCATCATTGGAGTTAATGCCACTTTATTGTCCTCCTTGCTACTGTATTTCCTCACCTAAAAGTGAGAAAGAAGTTGCTTTTGTTATGTGTACTTTAACTAATTTGCCTATATCTTTTTTATTACCTTCAAAGTTTACCAGCTTACCTGATCTTGTTCTGCCTGTAAGTTTTGTATTATCATTTTTACTTGTACCCTCTACTAATATTTCTTCCGTTCTTCCCTCATAGGCTTTGTTTTTTCTAGCAGAGGATTCATTTATAACTTCAACAAGTCTATTAAATCTTTCATGTTTTATATCTTCTGGAATCTGATCTTCAAAATCATAAGCAGGAGTACCTTTCCTTTTTGAATATATAAAAGTAAATGCTGAATCATACTGTACTTCTCTTGCAAGATTTAATGTTTCCTCAAAATCTTCTTCCGTCTCACCTGGAAAACCAACTATTATATCTGTAGTAATAGCGGCATCAGGCACTTTTTCTCTTATCTTTTTAACAAGATTTAGATACCCTTCCTTTGAATAGTTTCTGTTCATTTTTTTTAAAAGAGAAGTTGAACCCGATTGTACTGGAAGATGTATTTGCTCACATACTTTACTACACTCAGCTACGGCATCTACTACATCTTCAGTTAAATCTTTAGGATGGGATGTCATGAATCTAATTCTTTCAACACCATCTATAGAATTAATTCTCCTCAAAAGATCACTGAAACTTATTTTAGGTTCTAAAGTTTTACCATAGGAATTTACATTTTGTCCAAGGAGGGTTATTTCTTTATACCCTTTTGAAATCAATTCTTTTATTTCTTTTTCAATATCTTCAGGTTTTCTGCTTCTCTCTCTTCCTCTTACATAGGGAACTATACAGTAGGTACAAAAATTATTACATCCGTACATTATTGTAACAAAGGCTTTTACAGTACTTTCTCTATCTATTGGAAGCCCTTCTACGATCCCAGACTCTTTGTCTTGTATTTCAATTACAGATGTATTTTCCTGCTGAACTCTATTTAAGTATTCAGGAAATTTATAAGAATTATGAGTTCCAAATATTATATCTACAAAAGGAAACCTTTTGATTATATTTTTTGCCATGTCTTTTTGCTGCATCATGCATCCACATATGGCTATTATGAGATTTGGATTTTTAATCTTTAGCTTTTTGAGCATTCCAAGATTCCCATATACTTTTAGTTCTGCATTTTCTCTTACGCAGCAGGTATTGAATATTATTAAGTCCGCAGAAGATCTATCTTCTGTTCTTTTATATCCTAATCTTTTTAACATGCCAGATAATTTTTCAGAATCCTCTTCATTCATCTGACATCCCCAAGTTTCAATAAAGAAATTTTTAGCTGCCTTTTCTACATTATTTATCATGTGTATTATAACCTCCGATAGTCTTAGCTTTACACTGTATTATAACATAATAAGCAATTAAAAATAAACATAATCCATTTAAATAAGATTAAAGTTAATATCTATGATAATTTAGAAATAGACTTTAATTCATTAAATCTTTTATAAAATCTTTAAAGAGTTATGGTTTTCATAGCTCTTTAAATTTAAGTATAATAAATATATAGAATAAATTTCATATTCAGAATTATACAATAATAAAGTTTTTATTGAAAAAATCATTCAAAAACTATATTATTGTAATATATCTATTTATAAGGTGGCGATAAATAGATATTTATATGACAAAATATTTACTTAAGGGGGTTTTTTTATGAAAATAAATTTTTCAGAAAGGGCAAATGGTTTAAAAGCATCTGAAATAAGAGAGCTTTTAAAATTAACAGAGATGCCTGAAGTCATTTCTTTTGCCGGAGGATTACCAGCACCGGAATTATTCCCTGTAGACGGAATGAAGAAAGTTACTCAAGAGGTCTTGGAAAAGGATGGACAAGTTGCTTTACAATATAGTACAACAGAAGGGTTTAAGCCTTTAAGAGATATAATAGCAAAGCAGAGAATGTCTCGTGAAGGTGTAGATGTAACTGGAGATGACATAATTGTAACATCTGGATCTCAAGAGGGAATTGAATTTTCAGCTAAGATATTTGTAAATGAGGGAGATACTATAATATGTGAAAGTCCAAGTTATTTAGGTGCTATTGGAGCATTTAAAGCTTATCGACCTAATTTTACTGAAATAGAAATGGATGAGCATGGTATCATAATAGAAAAGTTAGAAGAAGAATTAAAGAAAAATAAAAGAGTTAAAATGATATATACAATTCCAGATTTTCAAAATCCAACAGGAATAACTATGTCAGATGACAGAAGAAAGCGTATTGCAGAGCTTGCTAAAGAATACCAGGTTCCTGTAATTGAAGATAATCCATATGGAGAACTTATTTTTGAAGGCACTACACATCCATCTATAAAAAGTTTTGATAAAGATGGTTGGGTAATATACCTTGGAACATTTTCTAAAACTTTTTGTCCAGGTTTGAGACTTGGTTGGATATGTGCTGCACCTGAAATACTTGAAAAATACATTATTATAAAACAAGGTGTAGACTTGCAGTGTAGTACTTTAGATCAAAGGGCAACTGCACTTTTTATGCAAAAGTATGATTTAAATGAACATGTAGAAGAAATCAAAAAAGTATACGGAAAACGCAGAAAACTTATGCTTGAAAGTATGGATAAATATTTTCCAAAAGAAGTTACACATACAAATCCTTATGGAGGACTTTTTACTTGGGTTTATTTAAAAGAAGGTTTAGATTCTGCTGAAATATTAAAAGAAGCTTTAAAAGAGAATGTTGCCTATGTTCCTGGAGGTCCTTTCTTCC
The DNA here is from genome assembly GCF_019056555.1 of Clostridium sp. 001. Taxonomy (NCBI): domain Bacteria; kingdom Bacillati; phylum Bacillota; class Clostridia; order Eubacteriales; family Clostridiaceae; genus Clostridium; species Clostridium sp. 001. The sequence goes on from NZ_CP020473.1 coordinate 108,168, forward strand.
CAAATGGTGGGCATAAAAATCACTTTAGATTAAACTACTCCTGTATGTCAGAAGACAAAATCGTTGAAGGAATCAAAAGATTAGGAAAAGTTCTTGCTAAATACTATTGATATATGAATAATATCTCTCCCTTTGGGTTAAACTTCTCTTAAGGGAGAGGATACTATGTATGATATAAAAGATTTCAAAAAACTACAAGAGAGCAAAAATAAGCTAAGGGCTGATTGTATTGGAGACAGAGGTTATTTTAAAAGTACTTATTATGAAAGTATGTTTCAATTTAAGTCAATGCATATTCCTACAGAAAGCTTAATTAAATAGAAGTTTTTAACTTAAATTATCTTTAGCTTGATTAAAATTAATAGTCGGAGGATAAATTATATGAAATTATCAAACAGAATTTTAAATATGCAATTTTCGCCTATTCGTAAATTGGCGCCTTATGCAGCTGAAGCTAAAAAGAGAGGAACAAAGGTCTATCACTTAAACATTGGACAACCTGATGTACTTACTCCTGACATATTTTTTAAGGCAATTTCAAATTTTAAGGAAAATGTACTTAAATACACTGAATCACAAGGAATGGATGCACTTCAAGAAAGTTTTATAGAATATTATAAAAAATGGGGCACAGAATTTGCAAAAGATGAACTTTTGGTAACTAATGGTGGAAGTGAAGCCATAATGCTTACCTTTATGACTTTATGTGATCCTGGTGATGAAATACTTTCACCTGAGCCTTTTTATACAAATTATAATGGATTTGCACAAGTAGCTTCAGCTAAAATGGTTCCTTATTTAACAAAAGCTGAAGATGGATTTCACTTGCCATCTAAAGAAGTAATAGAAAGTAAAATAACTGACAAAACACGTGCTCTTATGATTTCAAATCCAGGAAATCCAACTGGAACAGTGTATACTGAAGAAGAACTCAGGATGCTTGGAGATATAGCTAAAGAACATGACTTATTCTTAATCGCAGATGAAGTTTATAGGGAATTTGTATATGATGGATTGAAATATACTTCAGCCCTTACTTTGAAGGATATTGAAGACAGAGTAATAATCGTAGACAGTATATCAAAGCGTTACAGCGCTTGTGGTGCAAGAATTGGTCTGGTAGCTTCAAAGAATAAGAACCTTATTCACAATATAATGAAATTATGTCAGTCTAGACTTTGTGTACCTACAGTAGAGCAGATAGGCGCTGCAGCTTTAAAAGATACTCCAGAAAGTTACTTCATTGAAACTAGAAAAGAGTACCAAAAAAGAAGAGACATACTTATGGATGGTCTTAAAAAAATCCCTGGAGTTGTATGTCAAAAGCCGACAGGTGCTTTCTACATAGTTGCTAAGTTACCTGTCCCAGATGCAGAAGATTTTGCTAAATACTTATTAACTGAGTTTAATAAAGATGGTAAAACTGTAATGGTAGCACCTGCAGGAGGGTTCTATGCTACTCCTGGTCTTGGAAAAGATGAAGTGAGAATATCTTATTGTTTAAATTGTGATGATTTAAAAGATGCTATGGACCTTCTCAAAGTAGCAATAGAAGAGTATCAAAAAGTTATAAAATAAATTATAAAAAAAGTTTCCATAATTATTTATGGAAACTTTTTTTATCCAATATCCAGTTATACCTCTCACTTTCAATACGAAATCCCATGTTAGTATATAATTGTAAGGCTATATAATTAGAACTTTTTACTTTTATTATTACTCTATTAAATCCACTACAGTACATTATTTTTAAAAGATAGATTAACAGTGCCTTACCATATTTTTTTCCTCTAAATTCTTTTAATATACCAAAATTCACTATAACAGGTATATCATTTTCCATTACAATTTGCCCATAACCTATATACTCATCATTTTGCTTTAGAAAAATTGCCCCTTTTTCAAAATAGTAATCTTGAGCTTCATCAAAATATATATCCTCTAAAGTCAAAGGAACTCTAGTATCAGTTTTAAATATTTCATTTTGTATTTCACATCTTTTTTGTTCATCTTTTCCCTTTTCAAATATTTTGAATTGAAGTTTTTCGTCAAAAATTAACGGTATATTTTCAAGTAAATTTTTATAAAGGGTTAAAGTTCCCTCTCCTTTTTTAAATCCAATACTTTTTAATAAATTGAAGTTATAATTATTGTTTTGACATATATACTTTATAGTGCAAGGCTCTTTTATAGTGTTTATTAGATACTTATAAGGCGAATTATCTGGGGCAATGCAGTTACATAATACATTCATGGCGTTTATAGTACATATTTTATTATAAGAGACATCAGACCAAATATAGCCTATATAGTGTAAATCTTTTTTTATAAGTTTTACCCTTCTTCTTAAAATTAGCTGTTTAGCAAAATTATACCTATCATAGGTTTTAAAAAAATCCTCATTTACAGGATTAAATAAATATCTTTTATTGTTTAACTCCCTAAAATACTTTAGATTCTTGTTTGTTAGTTTTACGCATTTATACATACTCTATTTTTCCCCATAGGATTGTTATTTAATATAAGTATAAATTTAAAATAAATCTTGGTCAAATATATAAAGAGACCATCTCAGGTGATGATCTCTTATATATTTGAAGCTTTTACCTCTACAACTTGCTCAAATATACCTCTCTTTATTTCAGTTGCTGTCATATTTCTGGCATGAAACTTTTCAGTCATATAATTACATGCATCCCAAGGATTTATCCTACTTCCACAAGTAAACACATCTACAGCAGCATAACCAAGTTCAGGCCACGTGTGAATAGTTAAGTGGGATTCAGATATTATTACTACTCCACTTATTCCTTGAGGTTTAAATTCATGAAAAGCAACTTCTCTAACTTCGGCACCTGCCTTTATTGCAGAATCAATCATAATTTTTTCTATAAAATCTTTATTATTTAATATTTTAGCATCACATCCATAAATTTCTGCTAAAATATGTCTTCCCAATTCATGCATGCTTCAACTTACCCCCTTAGAAAAAAATACAACAATTAAATTTTATCAAAAATAAGAGAAAAGTCAATATAAATATGGCTATAAAACATTAGTTAACAATAGCTCTATTTAATTAAACATTGCTCCCATTTTCTATGTATATTGTATAAGAAATCAGAATTTACATAAAGTTTCTATTTTCTAATTCTTACTTCAGGGTAGTAAATTAAAAATACTTAACTTAGATTTCATCTACTTCTTTTATACTTAAAGCTATTTTTTCGCTATCTTTATTTACTTCAAGGATCTTAGCCTTTATTTCCTGACCTATTTTAAGTACATCTTCTGGTTTATCTATTCTCTTATGGCTTATTTGTGATATATGAACTAATGCATCTACACCTGGCTCTAATTCAACAAATGCACCAAAATTTGCAAACCTAACTACTTTACCAAGTACTACATTGCCAACAGGATATTTTATGTCTACGTTGATCCATGGGTCTTCCATGAGCTTTTTTAAAGATAAAGATAACTTCTTCTTTTCTCTATCAATGTCTAAGATATAAACTTTAATCTTATCTCCAATTTTTAAAACATCACTTGGTTTTCCAACTCTTCCCCAGGAAAGTTCAGATACATGTAGAAGTCCGTCAACTCCTTGTACATCAACAAATGCGCCAAAATCAGTCAATCTTCTAACTTCACCATCTACTACAGTATCTTTTTCAAGCACATTCCAAGTCTGTTCTTCCATTTTTTCTCTTTCCATTCTCAAAAGGTCTCTTCTTGAAGCTACTATTCTGGTACCTTTCTTTTCTTCTTTAAATTCAATTATAGTTACATCAAGCTCTTTATCTACATATTGTGAAAGATCATCTACATGATATAATTCTACATGAGAAGCAGGTATAAAGACCCTAGCACCTTTGTAATTGGCAACAAGACCTCCATTTACAGCTTCTTTTACAATAACTTTTAATACCTGACTATTTCCATTAGCTTCTTTTAATTCTTTATAAGCATTTTCTCTCTCTAATTCTATCTTAGATAATACCACATATCCATCTTCATTTTGTCTTCTTATTACTTTGACATATAATTCATCTCCACAATGAATTAATTCTTCTAAGTTGTCACTTTCATTTTTTGTTATTTCACGTTTTGGAAGTACACCTTCTGATTTATATCCTATATTTAAAAAAACCTCTTTTGGATTTACAGATATTACTGTACCCTTAATTTTTTCACCTAATATTATTTGGGTATCATTTTTGTCCATATAAGATAGTTGCTCATTTAGTTCTAAATTTTTGTCATCACTCATTTTTAAAATTGCCTCCTTTATTATCCAATCTGGTGTTGAAGCTCCTGCTGTAACACCTATAGTTTTAATTTTATTACAATTACTTATATCATCAGGTATTTCTCCTGAATTTTCAACATAAATAGTATTATTGCAGTTATCTTTACATATTTCATAAAGTTTAGTGGTATTAGAGCTATTTTTACCACCTATTACTACCATCATATCTACTTCTTTAGAAATATCTGCTGCTGCCTTCTGACGAAATTCTGTGGCACTGCATATAGTATTAAAAGCAATAAATTCTTTGCAATTTTTAGCCACTATACTAAGCACTTTTTCCCAGTTAGATTGTTTTTCTGTAGTTTGAGAAACTATACACAGTTTTGATGGTAACTTTTCTAAATTGGTGCCATCTTTAGATATTAAAGCCTTATTTTCACACCACCCATTTATTCCAATTACTTCAGGATGATTTTTATCTCCTACTATTAATATAGAATACCCTAATTTATAATATTCTTGTACTTTTCTTTGTATATTTAAAACATATGGGCAAGTTGCATTTACTATGTTTATTTTTTTACTTTTTAAAGTAAAAAATATTTTTTCGGGAACACCATGAGAACGTATTATAACTACATCATCTTCCCTTAGATTATCTATATTATCTATTTCTATAGGATATATACCTTTTTCCTTTAATTTATTTACTACATCACTATTATGAATCAAAGGACCTAAAGTATATATTTTTTTATTAAATTTTTTTTGAGTCTTTAAGGATTCTTCTACAGCTCTTTTTACTCCAAAGCAAAATCCGGATTTGTCTGCTAAAATAATATTCAATTTTATCACCTTAATTATTTTATATATGTTCTTCAATATATTTTTTTATATAGGATGAAATTATTTGTACAACTTCAGAAAGAGAGAGAAAAGATGAATCTATCTCTACAGCATCTTCTGCCTTTACAAAAGGTGAAGAGGATCTATGTGAATCTATATGATCTCTTTTAATTATATCATTTAGTATTTCGTCATAGTTTACAGATATATTTTTTTCACTCAATTCATTATATCTTCTTTTAGCTCTTTCCTCTGGACTGGCAGTTAGAAAAAATTTTAAAGGTGCATTTTTTAAAACAACACTGCCAATATCTCTTCCATCCATAATTACATTATATTCTCCTGCCATCTGCTGTTGCAACTTTACAAGTAATTTTCGAACATCAGAAATTGCAGCATAATTGGATACAGTATTGCTTATTGTAGGATGCTTTATACTTTCTGTTAAGTCTTCCCCATTTACAATTAACTTCTCTCCTTCAAAATGCATCTTAAGCGATTTTGTGATTTCACATACTTTATTTACATCTGTACAGCTTACATTTTGTCTTATACACATAAGAGTAACTGCTCTATACATAGCTCCAGTATTTATGTACATAAAATTAAATTTTTGGGCTATGATATTTGCTATGGTGCTTTTACCTGCAGCTGCAGGTCCATCTATTGCTACAGATATTTTCAAAATGTTATTCCGCCTTTCTTAAAATAGTCCATATAAAGATAAAAATTTACATATCCACATTCTATTATAATTCTATATAAAACTATAAAATCCTTTATTTTATGATATTATATAAAATTAGTTATTTTCTTGAATATTTCCAATATCATTTCCTGCTAAAAAACCGGTAGATAAAGCAATTTGCATGTTAAATCCTCCCGTATAAGCATCTACATCTATTACTTCTCCACCAAAATACAAATTTGAAACTATTTTAGATTTCATATTAGATGGATCTATTTCTTTAACAGTTATACCGCCAGAAGTTACTATAGCTTCAGCTATAGGGCGAAGTCCTTTTATATTCATTGATAAATTTTGAAGCAAATTTACTAATGTATGTCTTTCAAGTTTTGTTATAGAATTAACTTTTTTATTTGGGTCTATATTACTCAAACTTACAATTACATCTATTAATTTTTTAGGAAGCAGGTCATCTAGGGAATTTTTAAAACTTTTATTTGAATACTTAAAAAAGTCCTTTTGTATTCTTTTATCTAAATCTTCAAAGCTAAGTGCAGGTTTTAGATTTATAACTGCCTTTAAATTATGTTTGTTCTCTATAACCCTACTTCCACTTAATACTATAGGTCCAGAGATACCAAAATGGGTAAACAACATTTCTCCAAATTCCTTATATAATGTATTTTTTTTAGGATCTATTATACTTAGCTCTACATTTTTTAAAGAAAGTCCCTGGAGAGATTTGATCCAATCATCACTTATTTCTATTGGTACTAAAGCAGGATTTATAGGTGTTATAGTATGGCCTAAATCTTTTGCCATTCTGTAACCATCCCCGGTAGAACCGGTTTGGGGATAAGACATTCCCCCTGTACACAATATAAAATAGTCACCCTCTACTATGGAATTATCTTGAAGTTGAATCGATTGTATACGATTTTCTCTACAGATAAATTTTGTAACTTGAGAGTTTAATTTTATAACAACCCTTTTTCTAAGCAACTCTTTTTCCATAGCACCAATTAAGTCTGATGATTTATCAGATTCAGGAAAAACTCTATCTCCTCTTTCAACTTTCAATTTAACTTTTAAATTATTGAAAAAATTTATAGTATCATTGTTTGTAAACGAATAAAGAGAACTGTATAAGAAATTCGGATTTCGGGGAATGTAATCAAAAAATTCACTTATATCTTTTGAATTGGTTATATTACACCTTCCTTTTCCCGATATAAACATTTTTTTACCTAACTTGTTGTTTTTTTCAACTAAAACGACATCGTTATTTTTTGCTGCATTTATGGCTGCCATCATACCAGAGGGGCCACCACCAATTACTATTACTTTTGACATTAATCCACACACCTTATTTTCTTTCAAATGCCTAATCTAAAATGGACAAATTCAAAATAAATTCGTCCCTTGTAGAAAATTCATCTTTAATTTTGTTCTCTAAAAGAATATACTTGGTATTCTTTCCAAATGTCTTCTAAATCTGAAAAAGTGGAAGATATTTTATCCTTTTCCTGCATACCTACAGCTACTATTAAAGCATTAATTACACTTAAAGGTGCCACTAGTGAATCTACAAAAGAAGCCATATTACTTTGGGCTATTAATGTGTAATCTGCTCTTGCTGCAAGTGGTGATAGAAGACTATCTGTAATGGCAACTACTTTTGCATTTCTACTTTTAGCAAATGTTAAGGACTCAATGGTTCTTACTGCATATCTTGGAAATCCTATACCTATTACTAAATCATCTCCAGTTAAATTTATCATCTGTTCAAAAATATCACTTATTCCGTATCCAACAACTTTTACGTTATCCAATATCAAGTTTAAATAAAATCCTAAAAAATCTGCAATTGCAGTGGAACTTCTAAGACCTATTATATATATTTTTTTAGCTTTGAATATGTTTGTAATTACATCATCAAAAGTTTTATGATTTATCTTTTCTAGTGTAGCTCTTATGTTTTCCATATCTGACTTTAAAACGCTTTTTAATGGACTTTCCTGGCTTACAAAATCATTTGACAATTCAATTCTCTGTACTGTAGTCAATTTGTTCTTTATTAGTTCTTGAAGAGATTTCTGCAATTTAGGATATCCAGAAAATCCAAGTTCATTTGCAAATCTAACTACTGTTGATTCACTTACACCTACACTCACACCTAATTTAGCAGCTGTCATAAAAGCAGCTTTATCATAATGTTTTAATATATATTCAGCTATTAATTTTTGGCCTTTGCTCAATCTGGGAAATTTAACTTGAATTGTTCTTATCAGGTCGTGATTGTCAACATTCTCCATTTGCTTCATTCCTTTCTTTCATTGCTATAATTCTTGCAATATTTACTTCAGTTTAACATCTATTGACCAAATTTTCAATAGATTATTCATTTGTTTATCTAATTTTTCCCTTAATTTTTTGTATATTCCTTAATAATTGATACTTTTATTAGGAATAAAGCAATACGCAAATTTAATTTTTTATATATTTTATTTCATCCTCATTCAAATATCTCCATTTTCCTTCTTCTAAATTTCCTACATTTATATTACCTATAGAAATTCTGGTCAAAGATATCACTGGATGGCCAATGGCATCACACATCTTTCTTATCTGTCTATTTTTCCCCTCATGTATCTTTATTCTAACTTTGGAATTATTCTTGCTCTTATTTACATTAAGTATATTAAAATCTGCTTTGGCTGTTATATAGCCATCTATATTCACTCCATTTTTAAATTTATCTATATCTTCCTTTGAAGGGATTCCCTTTATAACTGCAACATATACTTTATTTTTCTCCATTTTAGGATGGGCTACTTTATTGTACACTTCTCCATCGTTAGTAAGTATAATGATACCAGAAGTGTTATAATCCAACCTACCTATTGGATATATTCTTTCTTTTACTTTGACAATATCTAAAATAGTATTTCTTCCGCGCTCATCCTTAACTGTAGAAACGTATCCTGTAGGTTTATTCAATAGTATATATACTTTCTTATTTTCTTTTTCAATTTCTAGATCATCTACAGTAATTTTGTCTACCTTGTCATCAATTTTTGTTCCTAAGCTTTTAATAGTTTCTCCATTTACTTTAACTCTTCCCTGTAATATTATGCTTTCACATTTTCTTCTTGAAGCTATACCACAGTAAGCCATATATTTTTGTAATCTTTCCACCATAATTAACACCTACCTATAAGTTCTTCAATTCACAATTCACAGCTCACAATTAATGAAAATTTTTCTTCTAAAATAAGAAAATCAATTATATACAATATAAATAATCCTCAATGACATTGCCATTAAGGATTATTTATATTATTCCATTTCTTGTATGCTTATTTGTCTTATATGTTTCGTGTGATTCCACTCTTTATTATTCTTGTCCAATATACCCTGTATTGTTATAGGTATCCAAGTTAAGGTATAGATACCATATAAAAGATACCATATAAATACTTTAAAACAATTTTTACCACATAGCAAAGATACACCTATTAAAAACACTAAGAGATATAATACATTTCCAATTAACATTTGAGAAAAAGTTGGAGATGTAAATACGTATGAAAGCACAATTATATTTAAAGAATACAATGCAAATACAGAAAACATCTTTTTAGAAAGTTTGCTCTCCAAAAGCATTATTAAAGGAGTAAATAAAAACTGAAATATACTAAAAATTTTCCATTCAATCGATGTAAACAGCGAATTTATAACAAATATATTTAGGCCATGTGGATTGTTGTTTTGCAGTATAGTTAAGAGTGCTGAAACTCCAAGTAATAAGGTTACAAAAGGTTGTATTGTATATATTGCACAATCAAATGCTGTAAAGCTTCTATTTACAATAGATTTTTTTATAAGCTTAAAGAAAAACCTAGAAGCAACATCAGTAAACCCCTGCATCCATCTTTTCCTTTGAGTCCAAGATTGTTTTAAGGTCAAAGGTTTTTCATCATAAACTATTGCATTATGAGCCCAACCAACTTTTTCGCCATTTAATACTAGTTTGCATGTAAATTCCAAATCTTCAGTCAAGCAGGTAGCACCCCAACCTAATTTTTTCAATATATCTGTTTTCATACAAAATCCAGTTCCACCTATTTGAGTTGACAATCCAAGATTTGATCTAGAAAGTTGAAAAAGTCTGTTTGTAGACCAGAAAGAAATTGAATAGGAACCTGTTATCCATGAATCATTTGGATTTTTGCTATCTATGTAACCTTGAACAACTTTATATCCTTTGCACAATTTGTAATTCATTTCAGTTAAAAAATTTTTTGAAACTAAATTATCTGCATCAAAGATAGCTATGGCATCGTATTTACGATCCATTTTAAATATTTTGTTAAACATCCACTCAAGAGCATAACCTTTTCCCTTTTTATCAGGAACTTTTCTTTCGCATACATTAACACCGTATTTTTTTGATATAGATGCAGTATTGTCATCACAATTATCTGCAATGACAAAGATATCATACATATTTTTAGGATAATCAATGTCTTTTAAACTTTCTATTATTTGTGCAATTACCATTTCTTCATTATGAGCTGCCACTAAAAGTGCAAAAGTATTTTTAGGTGTGCATTTTTCAGCGCCATTATCCTTTTTTTTGTATAATCCAAATAGAGAAAGTATTAGATAGTAAGATGCAAGTATACAAACTAATATTTGGAAAACAAATGTAGAATTAAAAATAAACCCTTTCATCATAAAATCCTTCCTTAATATATTTACTCTATTATTTTATATAACGAATAAACATAATTATCGTATATCATAATACCACAAATTTTTAGTCATACTGTATTTGTTGTAATATTCTGATTAATATATATATCCATACTATAAATTTTTTTAATAGTCAAGTGACTTTATATTACTAAAAAATATAATTTGCATATTTTCAACTATGTTATAATTATCGTGAAACATAGATATTTTAAGGGGTGATAAAATAATGGAACATATAATAAATTGTAAAGGTCTAAAATGTCCTCAACCAGTAATAAATACTAAAAAGTATTTTGATTCTATAGAAGAAGGAACTGCTACTGTTGTTGTGGACAATGAAGTCTCAAAAAATAATGTATGCAAGTTTGCTAAGAACAATAATTTTACTGCCAAAGTAGAACAAAAGGAAGATCTATTCTATATAACTATTAAAAAAGATGCTAGTAATTGTGAGTTATGTGAGTCTAGTCAACAAAAACTGACTATAGTTATATCAAATAATAAACTTGGACTTGGCGATGATGAACTTGGAACCACTTTAATGAAAAGTTATCTATATGCGCTGAGTGAAAGTAAATATATTCCAACTAACTTAATATTTTTAAATGGTGGTGTAAAACTAACAGTAGAAGGTTCCGATTGCATTGACAATTTAAAAGTGCTCAATAAAAAAGGAGTAAATATATACAGCTGCGGAACTTGCCTTGATTTTTATGGTTTAAAAGAAAAATTATCTGTAGGTGAAATAACTAATATGTATGATATAGTTGAAAAAATGAATTCTTCAGACAAAACCATAAAGCTATAATTTAAGCTTTTACATTCACCTGTTCATCAGATATAACGAAAAGTTACCTATTTCTTTTCATTATATCTGATTGAATTACAACACGCAGTTTAAAAATTAATCAACTTATTAATTTTTAGTGTAAAAGAGTTAGGTCATATATATCTTTTCTTCTGTTTTTAATAATGGGTAAAGACTCTCTAACATCATTTATATAGTCTAAATCTAATTCAGATATTAGTATTCCCTCTTTTTCATCTAATATATCTGTTATTGTTCCCCAAGGATTTACTACAAGGGAATGTCCATAAGCTACATAAGAATAATTTATATCTCTAGCAGGTGATATTCCTGCTATATAAATTTGATTATCCACTGCCCTGCTTCTAAACAAAAGTTCCCAATGAGCTGGACCAGTAGTCATGTTAAAGGCTGCTGGAATAAATAGTATTTTAGCACCATTAAGAGCCATTAATCGTATGAGTTCAGGAAATCTTATGTCATAACAAATCGCTATACCTATCTTTCCCCATTTCGTATCTATTATTGTAATTTTATTACCTGGAGTTAAAACTTTAGATTCTTTAAAAGTTATCTTATTTTTTATATCTATATCGAATAAATGCATTTTTCTATGTTTGCCGATTAAATTTCCGTCCTTATTGAATACAAAGGAAGTATTATAGACATTCCCCTTCTGGTCAAGTTCTGGTATAGAACCTCCTATTAAAAGTATCTTTTTTTCTCTTGATACAGAGGAAAGCATTTTTAAGGTATCTCCATAAAAATATTCTGCTTCTGCATATTCCCTAAAATTTTTGATGTCATAAGGACAGTTAAACATCTCAGGTAGAACTACTATATCTGCCCCTTTATCTGTAGCTTGTACTATCATGCTTTTTGCCTTTTCTATATTGCTTTTTTTAGAACAACTTAAAACTTTCATTTGGCATAAACCTATCTTTACCACAAAAACACCTCTTAAAATTAAATCGTTTTATTTAATCGTTAAAACATATTATAGCCGTAAGTTGTATACTTTATATTATAACATTAACTATAATTTATTACTCCAAACTATTTGAGTTTTCGTAAAAACTTCATAATTTAATAATATTTATTACTTTTAGAATTACTGTGAAAAATCTATTGCTTAAAAATAGGTAAAATTATATAATTTTTATGATATTAATATAGATAAGAGGGAGATTATTTAATGAAACAACATTCACTTTCAAGGACTGAATTATTAATTGGTAAAGAAGCTTTGGGAAAATTGAAGGACAGTACAGTGGTTATATTTGGATTAGGAGGCGTAGGTAGTTTTAGCCTTGAGGCTATAGTCAGAGCAGGTATAGGCCACATTGTAATTGTAGATGATGATACTGTTTGTTTAACAAATATAAATAGACAAATACAAGCTAATTTTCACACAATAGGTAAATATAAAGTAGATGTTTTAAGAGACAGGGTTTTAGATATAAACCCTAATTGTAAAATAGAAGCTTACAAAACCTTTGTAAAGGAAGACAATATAGATGAAATCATACCAGATAAAACGGATTATGTAATAGATGCAGTGGATACCGTATCTTCGAAAATATCCTTAATAATGTGGTGTAAAAAACACAATGTTGATATAATAAGCTGCATGGGTACTGGAAATAAATTAGACCCTACTAAATTTAAGATAGCTGATATATATGATACGAAAATATGCCCTTTAGCTAAAGTTATGAGGCATGAACTTAGAAAAAGAGGTATAGATAAGGTAAAAGTACTTTATTCAGAAGAAGTCCCTAGAAAACCCAAGATAGATGAGGTTGTAACTTGCAAAGAAGGATGTGTATGTGCAGGAGGATCTAGAAAATGCCTTGCCAAACGTCAGATACCGGCTAGTAATTCTTTTGTACCTCCTGTAGCAGGAATGATAATAGGCGGAGAGGTAATAAAAGATATAATAGATATCTAAACTCATATAAAGATACAGGCTTTAATTACTTATATTTTAGTCTGTGTCTTTTTAATTTGTAAAGAAATATGGCATTAATCTTGTGTATATTTACCATATATGTTGTCTAGATCGCTTTTGTAATTGAAATTGGTAAACATGCTTAGTGAATTATCATATTTTTCTTTTATAGTTTCTGGTATATATTTTATATTAGTGCCTTCTATTATTTTTCTAATAGATAATCTTCCAGAATCTATACCCCGTTTGAAATAAGGTACAAGATCTTTAGAATAAAAAGAATACAAGGGCTCTATATCTTTTCCATTGTGAGCCATTATAACATGAAATTTTTTTTCTTTTGTAAAATTCATCATGTATTTTATATATTCTAAATTTACAAAAGGCATATCACAGGCTATAAAAAATGTATATGGAGATGAAGAATAATTGAGTCCTGTAAATATTCCACCTGCGGGTCCATATTCCTTTTTTAAGTCTTCTAGTACAGTGTATTTTATATTTCCAAATTTATATTTGTTTTCAGCTACAAAAACTACTTCATCAAATATATTCTCCAACTTTTCTGCTGTTATTTCTACTAGAAATTTATCTCCTATTTTTATTTTACTTTTGTCAAATCCCATCCTGCTACTTTTTCCACCACACAAAATTACTGCTGTATATTTTTCTTTCAAGTTTTTCCCTCCTAAGTGCGTTTTCTTTTATATTTTATCATTTATTTTTTGTAATATCTAGTTTGGTTTACATTTTTTTAATTTACATAATATTTATACTGTTAACTAATTGTATTTATAAGACAAATATAAGATTTTACTAAAAAAATTCATTCATTTTTATCAAAAAAATATATACTATAAATATATATATGCTACTATATATTTAAACTACAAAATTAGCTAGAAGGAGACTTTTTAAAATGTTTGATTCTAATTACAAACCTATGGACAAAATACTATGGAAAGGTAGAGTTGATAGTGAAACTAATTTTGATGCCTTCAGATGGCATCAATGGATTAAGTGCATTGATTTAAGAAAAGATAATCTTTCTCCTTATACCGGTAAGCTGGGATTTGGTTTTATTGGATTCTGCTGCGATGAAGGTGTAAGACGCAATAATGGAAGAACAGGTGCTTCAAAAGGCCCAGAAAGTATTAGAAAAGAAATGGCAAACCTTCCTTGTTTTTTTACAAAAGACGTTAATTTATTTGACTTTGGCAATATTATTTGTGATGATAATTCTCTAGAAGAAAGTCAAGATCTACTTTCAAAAGCAGTATCTAAAATATTAAGTTTAAATCTTTTTCCTATAATTCTAGGAGGAGGTCATGAAACTACTTTTGGAAATTACAAAGGAGTATTAAATAACTTAAGTAAACATACTAAAACTCCTGACATTGGTATTATAAATTTTGATGCTCATTTTGACCTTAGACCTTATGAAAAAGGTGCCAGTTCAGGAACAATGTTCAGACAAATTCATGATCTCAATGCAGATAAGGGAATTGACTATTCCTATTTTTGCATGGGTATACAAAATCACAGTAACACTGTAGATCTTTTTAAAACAGCACATAAATTTGGAGTAAAATATGTACTAGCTAAAGATGTAACTAACGATACTGAGTGGAATACCTTAGATAAGCTGAATGACTTTATTAAAGAGCATGAGGACATTTACATAACAATATGCTCTGACGTATTTACTTCATCTTATGCACCTGGAGTAAGTGCTACCCAATCCCTGGGACTTGACCCAGAAAAAGTTTTAAAATTCTTAAAATACATATTAAAATCCAACAAAGTAGTAAGTTTTGACATATGTGAAGTTTCTCCTAGGTTTGACCAGGATAAAACTACGGCAAATTTAGCTGCTGTCATAATATTTTCAGTAGTAAATACATTATCTACAATAAATAATCTATTTGTAGGTTATTAAAAAATGTGTCCTGCTTTAAAAACAGGACACATTTTTTAAATTTTAAATTTTTTAACTATACTATTTAACTTTTCTGCTAATTGCTCTTCCCTTTCGGCTGTTGATACTATTTTCTCTATATGTGTAGAGGTTTCATCAATGTTTCCTCTTATTGTCTCTGCATTTTCAGAAGATTTAAATGCATTTTGTGCCATATTTTGTACTACATCATTCATTTGGCTTACAGTAGCATTTAATTCCTCTGACATAGACGCTACATCATAAGACATCTTATTTAAGAATTCAGCATCCTTGTAATACTTGTCTCCTGTATCTCTGAAAGCTTCTAATTGGGGATCTACATTTTCGTGTATAAAATCTAGTATATCATTTCCGTTACCCGAGCAAGACTTAAAAGCTTCATATACCTTTGAAATAGTACCCTGAATAGCTACAACAGCCTGTGAGGACTGTTCTGCAAGTCTTCTTACCTCACCTGCTACTACTTCAAATCCTTTGCCCTTTTCCCCTGCTCTAGCTGCTTCTATAGCTGCATTTAATGCCAATAATTCTGTGTTTTCTGCTATACTTGCAATGGTATCTGCCATAACTTTTATATTTTCTACTACTTTGATGTCCTCAATTACTTTTAGCATTTTTTCTCGTTTTTCTTCATACATTTTTCTTGTTTTCTCTATGGATTCACCTGTTTTATTTCGTATATCCACAGCTGTATTTTGAATTTGTTCTGCACTACTATTTCCTTCTACAGCCCTTTCAGATAATTGGTTTACATTCCCACCTATTTCTTCTATAGAGGCACTGATTTCTTCTGATACTGCGCTTGTTTCCTGTATGCTGTCTACTATATTTTTCACTGCACTATTCATAGTTTCAGACTTTAAAGATAACTGCTCTGCAAGCTTAGTTAATTCCGTACTGGATTTATTTATATCATCCGAATCACCCAGTATTTCTTTTATAAGTTGAACTAGCTCCTTATGCATTATATTAAAAGAATTTGATAGTTTTCCTATTTCATCTTTATAATTTAGCAGGTAATTATATTTATCATCATAAGTCAAATCAAACTTAGATATTTTATCTGCCATCTTTGATAGAGACAATATAGGATCCCCTATTTTTTTACCAAAATATACAGAAACCATAAAAGCCGCAATTATACATAGGGCAATAATTATTATAAAGGATTTTACTAAACTTTGAAGTGCTTTAGTAAGTTCGGATACAGGTACTGAAAATCCAACTGTCCAGCTGGTAGATGGTATTTGGGAAGTTACAAAATATTTTTCACCACCATCATAATCTTTTAACTTTACAAAATTATTACTTAAAATATTTTTAAATTGTCCATTCATGACATTATTCACATTTTCAAGTTTCTTTTCCTTAGGCTGAAAATCCTTGCTGGGGTGAATTATAAAATTATTATCATTATCTATTAGAAATCCATAGCTATTATTTATTACCTTTGCTTTTTGAATGATGTTAGTAATTGTTTCCAAATTAATATCACAGGCTAAAACACCAACTATATTCCCATTTTGAAATATAGGTCTAGCTATAGTTATAACCATTTTTTTTATATCCATATCTAAATAAGGAGAAGAATAGATTATTCCTTTTTTTTCTACAGCTTTCTTGTACCAGTCTCTCTGTGTACAATCATATCCAGCTGGAGGAACCCATCCACCGGCATCAATATTGCTTTTATCTGCAGCTCCTATATATATGTCTGTAGCAGATTTATTATCTTTTAATTTTTCCTGAAGATAACTGAGCTCACTACTTTTTTGTACAATACCTATATTTTCTACAGAGTCTCCAATTTCATTTACTATTTTTCCCTCGCCATCAAACCATTTATCAATTGACTCTGCATATTTGTCTGATGAAACTAAAATCTTATCTTTGGCTTGACTAGTAACAACTCGATAAGATATGTAATATGTAACTGCAGACGATATCAATAAGCTAAAAATGCATATTAATGAAGCAAGCAATACTATTTTTGATTTAATACTTTTCATAAATATTCTCCTATTTTGTTATATTTTTCTTAAATTATTATAGCTATCACAATAAAATGTACTAACTTAAAGCATATGAAAAGACACATTTTTAAAAAGTGCCTTTTCATATGCTAAATATTACTACATTACATCATAAATTGTTTTAAATTAAACTCTATTTTAATTTTTCCTCTATAATTTCCATAATTTCTTTCTTTTTATCAGTGCTCTTTTTCAACAGCTTGCTGCATTCATCCGTCATTTTTTTCTTATAAACTTCATCTTTGATGCCCTGAATATTTATCTTTACATTAAGTAGTGCTCCTTCTATTGCCGTCTCCGTTAATGAAGCTGCAACACCAGCATCAGAAATTGCATTTTTATTTCCATAGTTTACTGCTATGGCTATATAGGAATATAATTTATAAGCACTCTTTGCTACTTCAAAAGGTATATTTTGTGCATTTTCATTACCTTTTTTTATAGCTTCTTTTCTAAACTTTATTTCCTCTTCTGTTTTTTTAGGCATCTTGTATGCTTTCATCAAGGATAAAAAAGCATCTGTGTCTTTTTCCATAAAATTCAAGAAATCTTTTTTGCACAAGCTAACTTCCTCTAAGGAAGTATCAATATTCTTTTTTATAGAATCATCGTATTCTAAATATTCCTTTTTACCTATAGTCAAATTAAAAACCATACTTGCTAGAGCACTAGCCATACTTGCTGAAAGAGCAGCAATGCTTCCCCCACCCGGTGCTGGTGAATTAGAACCTAACTCGTTTATAAAATCTTTTAATTTTAAATCTTGCAGCATATTTTTTCCTCCTAAGCAAAAAAATTTTTTAATATACTAGCAGTCGACTTTATCTTCCATCAAACACAATGTAAAATGTGCTTAAAATAAATTCAATTCATTATTTATTATAAAAAGGCACATTTTCACTATTTATAAAATGTGCCTTTTATAAATTATTTTAATTATATATTACAATCTTTTGTTTATACATTAAAAATCTATACCCTAATTTTTATCTCCAACACAATTATGTTTTTCATCATTTAATATACTGTGTTTCATTCCATAAGCAAAGTATAATAACAAACCTACTCCAGTCCATATAGCAAATCTAATCCAAGTAACACCTGGCAAACTTATCATAAGATATAGACAACATAGTACTGTTAATATTGGTACAAACGGAACTCCCGGACATTTAAATTTTCTTTCAACATTAGGCAAAGTTTTTCTGAGAACAATTACTCCTATGGATACAAACAAGAAAGCCGATAATGTACCAATATTACATAAATCAATAATCACGTCAAGTGGGAAAAGTCCACATATAACAGCTGTTATAACTCCTGTTATTATAGTACATATACCTGGCGTACTATGTTTCTTGTTTACACTAGAAAATGCTTTAGGCAGTAATCCATCTCTTGCCATAACCATAAATATTCTAACCTGTCCATACAATATTACAAGAATTGTAGAAATCATTCCAACAACTGCACCTACACCAACTAATGCAGAACCCCAATTGATTCCCACTCTAGCTAAAGCAGCTGGAAGTGCATTAGTTATATCTATAGCTTTAAATGGCACCATTCCTGTAAGTACACATGCAACAGCTACATATAATACAATAGTTACACCTAAACAAATAGCGAGTCCAATAGGAACATCTCTCTTAGGATTTGCTGTTTCTTCTGCAGCAGTAGATACTGAATCAAAACCTATAAAAGCAAAGAATATAATTGCAGCACCGGACATTACACCTTTCATTCCGTATGGTGCAAAAGGATGATAATTTGCAGGATTTATATGAGTTACGCCAATAAATATGAATATAAGTATTACAGCTACTTTTATAGCAACTATAATATTGTTTACTTTAGTACTTTGAGTTACACCAATATATAATACCCATGTTATAGCAGCAACAATTAAAACAGAAGGTAAGTCAACAATTCCGCCTTTAAGTGGAGAAGCGGTAATTGCTGCAGGTAAATTGATACCACAGGATTTTAAAACCCCAACAAAAGTACCAGACCATCCTGAAGCAACTGCTGCTCCAGAAACAAGATATTCAAGCATTAAATTCCATCCAATAATCCAGGCTATAATTTCACCAAAAGCAACATAGCAATAGGAATAAGTACTTCCAGCAACAGGAAACATAGTAGCAAGTTCTGAATAAGTAAGTCCGCAGAATCCACTTGTAATAGCAGCTATTATAAATGACATTATAACTGCAGGTCCTGCTATTTGAGCCCCTTGTCCTGCAGAAACAAAGACGCCGCTGCCTACTACGGAACCAATTCCTAAGCATGCTAAATCCATATAATTTAGTTCCTTTTTAAGTCCACTTTTTTTTACAGAAACGCTAAAATCCTCCACGGTTTTTTTCCTAAATAAATTCACATCTAATCCCCCCATATAATTAGTTTAGTAGTTAATTTAAAACATATTTTCAATAACCAAAACGCGTACTAGAAAAGTGGTAGATGAAAATAACACTTTAATAATAACCCTGTTCATCGAATATCTTTATTCAAATTTAACGGACTAGCTATATTTTATTGGTGTTAAAAATGTTAAAATTAGATAAACGATTACATTGATAAAAATTTAATTTTCCATAGTATAACATATTACAGCATGATTTGTATAAGGTACTTGATTTATAACTGGACACAAAATGAATTTTATATTCATTTTAATGCCAGCCATAAATTATTAAATACCTAGCCTCAATCTATTTCTACTATTAATAGAATTATGATTTTCAAGTATCCTGAACTTTATTTTATATTCCTAAATTTACTTTTTCTTCAACTGCTTTTAGAAGTTCTCCACTTGTTATAAGTTCATCACATTTTTCCAATTCTTTATACATAATTTTATCTTTTTCTATAAAGCTTACTTTATTTCTTACTACATTATATGCTTCCTGAGTACCTTTACCAAGCTTAAGTCCATCTCTAAAATCTATAGCCTGACAAGCAGCCATAAGTTCTGTTGCAACTACTCTTGTTGCATTGTTTACAATTGCTAAACTCTTTCTTGCTGCAATAGTGCCCATACTTACGTGATCTTCTTGGTTAGCTGATGAAGAAATAGAATCTACACTTGCTGGATGTGCAAGCACTTTGTTTTCTGATACCAATGCTGCTGCTGCATACTGTGTAATCATAAATCCTGAGTTAAGTCCACCGTTCTTTGCTAAGAAAGGAGGCAAATCATTTAATTGGTAATTTACCAATCTTTCCAGTCTTCTTTCTGATATGTTAGCAACCTCTGACATTGCAATTCCAAGGAAATCAAAACTTAAAGCCATAGGCTGTCCATGAAAGTTTCCTCCCGATATTACATCCGCATTGTCAAATATAATGGGATTATCTGTAACGGAATTTATCTCTATTTCTACTTTATTTTTAACATAATTTACAGCATCTTTGCTGGCACCATGAACTTGTGGTACACACCTTAAAGTATAAGCATCCTGTACTCTTAAGTCACCTTGATTAGTCATAAAAGAACTGCCTTCCGTTAGTGCGTTTATATTTTTAGCTGTTTGAATTTGACCTGCATGCGGTCTTAACATATGTGTCCTTAAGTCAAAAGCATCTCTTACTCCTCTTAAAGCTTCTATAGTAAGTGCTGCTGTAATATCACTAACTTTTAAAAGATTTATAGCTTTATACAAAGCTAATGAACCTACTGCAGTCATTACCTGAGTCCCATTTATAAGAGCTAAACCTTCTTTAGCTACAAGTTCTACTGTAGCTATTCCTGCCTTTTCCATAGCTTCTTTTCCAGGTAAAATTTCACCTTGGAACTCAGCTTCTCCTTCCCCAAGCATAGGTAATACCATATGTGCTAAAGGTGCTAAATCACCAGAGGCTCCTAAAGAACCCTTTTCCGGTATACATGGATGTACACCTTTATTTAACATATCTAAGAGAGTTTCAAAAACACTAAGTCTTATTCCTGAATATCCTTTAACTAGGTTATTTGCCCTCAATAACATTATTGTCCTTACTACTTCTTTTGGAAACTTTCGTCCAGCACCGCATGAATGGGACATTATTAAGTTTTTCTGAAGTGTTTTGCATTCTTCTCCTGATATAGTTACATCGGAAAATTTTCCAAATCCAGTAGTAATTCCATACTTTGTATCATTTCTCTCAACTATGCCATCTACTACTTTTCTTGATTTTTTAATTTTTTCCTTAGCTTCTTCTGTAGCAGAAACCTTATATCCGTTGTATGCAACATTTATAATATCCTCTATAGTAAGATTTTCTCCATTTAAATTAATAGTTTTCATATCTTATATTACCTCCTAATGTCATTATGCTAATTTGTTTTCTATAACTTTCTGTTTTTTATCTTTACTTTTTAATATACTAACTGTCCATTTTTTACTACAACTGTACCATCTTTAACTACTGTATCTACTGCATTTACACCAAAATGATAAATTAAATAATCTAGGTTTTTTGCATTAAATATAGATATATCGGCTTTTTTACCTTTTTCAATACTTCCTATTTCTTTCTCTTTTGAAATTGCAACTGCTGCATTTATAGTCATTGCATTTATTATTTCTTCTGGCAGCATTTTAAGTCCAAAGCATGCAAAAGTCATTGTACTTTGAAGGGATTCTGTAGGAGAAGTACCAGGATTGCAGTCTGTAGCAAGTGCAACTATAACTCCCTCTTCTATCATTTTCCTTGCCCGTGCAAATTTATTTAACATCAAGTAAAAAGAAGTCGTAGGTAAAAGTACTGCAACTACTTTATTATTTGCAAGTGATTTTATACCTTCGTCAGAAGCTGACACTAAATGTTCTGCAGATACTGCTTTAATCTCACCTGCAAGTTCTGCTGCTGATATGGATTCCACTTCATCTGCATGAATTTTAGCCTTAAATCCAGCTTTCTTGCCTGCTTCTAAAATTTTTCTTGCCTCTTCTACTGAAAATACACCTTTTTCACAAAAGCAGTCAATGAATTCTGCTAAGTTTTGTTCTTTAACATATGGAATTACCTTATTTATTATAAGGTCTATGTATCCATCCCTGTTATCTTTAAATTCTTCTGGAACTGCATGAGCACCTAGATAAGTAGAAACTATACTAATTGGGTGTTCGTCATTTAAATTTTTATTTACATTCAGCATTTTTATTTCATTTTCAAAATCAAGTCCATAACCTGATTTACTCTCAACAGTAGTAGTTCCGTGTAAAAGCATTAAATCCAATCTCTTTTTAGTTTCACTTTGGATCTTCTCAAGAGAAGTATTTCTCACACTGTTTACAGTGCTTAATATTCCTCCTCCAGCTTTCAATATATCTATATATTTTACATTTTTCAGCTTCAAAGATAATTCAAATTCCCTTGACCCTGCATATACCACATGGGTATGGCTGTCTACAAGACCTGGCGTAACAGTTTTACCTTTTCCGTCTATTACAACTTCACGGTCATTTAAATACTTTTTGTATCCATCGCCGCTGCCAACATCTACTATTGTATCATTGTCTGCAACTATGTATCCATTTTTAATTATTTGTGCATCTTTTAACTTTTCTTTTGTCTTTGGATAACTGCCGGCACAAGTTACAAGACAATCTATATCTTTAATTATCATACTAATTCCCTCCCTTCAAAAATTTTATCCGATGACTACCTGCTCTAATACTCCCACGCACACAGCGAAAGCGACTATCACCAAATCAAAGATTTGGGATATCTGCTTTTCTCTTAGTTGGAGTAAATAGCAGCTACGTCCCTGGATAACGATTTCTAAGTATGAGTTGGAGTCAAAACTCCATCTCATGCCAAGAACTCTGTTTATAAAAGTACTTTTACTTTTGAAAATACTTACTTACTGCTTTCTTTACATCTTCCTCATTTGTTAAATATGGAAGAGTTACATGATCTGTTCCCTTATTATTTTTATTGAATTCTACTACTGTTTCAATAGCATGCTCATTTCTTGCCCAAGAACGTCTTGAAACACCACTCATTACATCCCAGCTTAATGCTGATTTTATTATTTCATCTGCTTTATGGCTTCCATCAAGTATAAGTCCAAAGCCTCCGTTTATAGATTTTCCTATACCAACGCCGCCTCCATTGTGGAGTGCAACTAAGCTCATTCCCCTTGCTGCATTTCCTGCATAACACTGGACAGCCATATCTGCCATTACATTACTTCCGTCTTTAATATTTGAAGTTTCTCTAAATGGAGAATCTGTTCCACTTACATCATGGTGGTCTCTTCCCATCATTACAGGTCCAATTTCACCTTTTCTTACCATTTCATTAAACTTAAGTGCAATATTTATTCTACCAGTTGCATCCTGGTATAGTATCCTTGCCTGGGTTCCAACTACCAACTTATTCTTTTCTGCATCCTTTATCCAGTTATAGTTATCTCTATCCTGGTATCTTCTATTTGGATCTATACATTCCATGGCAGCTTTATCTGTTTTTATTAAATCTTCACTCTTTCCACTTAAGCATACCCATCTAAATGGTCCATATCCATAGTCAAACAGTTGAGGTCCCATTATATCCTCTACATAGGAAGGGAATATGAATCCATCCTTTTCATCTATTCCATTTTTGGATATTTCTTTAACTCCTGCATCATATACTGCTTTCATAAAGGAATTTCCATAGTCAAAGAAATATGTTCCCTTATCTACAAGAGCTTTTATTAATTCAAAATGTCTTCTCAAACTCTTGTCTACTAATTTATCAAATTTTTCTCTATCTTCTGCAAGAAGTCTTGTCCTTTCTTCAAAGCTAATTCCCTGAGGACAGTATCCACCTTCATATACGGCATGACAGGAAGTCTGGTCTGACAATAACTCTACTTTTATATTATTTTTAACTACGTATTCCAGCAAATCTACTATGTTTCCATGGTATGCAATGGACATAGGTTCTTTTTTCTCCATGTATTCCTTTGCAACCTTAAATATTCTATCAAGGTCAGAAGATGATTCTTTTACCCATCCTTGATTAAGTCTTGTGTCAATTCTAGACTGGTCTACTTCTGCTATTATGCCTACTCCATTTGCTATTTCTATAGCCTTTGGCTGAGCTCCACTCATTCCTCCAAGACCTGAAGTTATAAATAAATGTCCTCTCAAGTCTCCATCGTTCGGAATACCAAGCTTCATTCTTCCTGCATTCAATAATGTATTAAATGTACCATGAACTATACCCTGTGGTCCTATATACATCCATCCTCCTGCAGTCATCTGTCCATAGTTTGCAACTCCCATTTCTTCTGCTATTTCCCAATCCTTTTGATTGTCAAACATTCCAACCATCATGGCATTTGTTATTATTACTCTAGGTGCTTCTGGTTTTGATTTGAACAGTCCAAGAGGATGTCCTGATTCAACTACTAAAGTTTGATCTTGAGTCATAACTTCCAAGTATTTTTTTATAAGTCTATACTGCATCCAGTTCTGACAAACGCTTCCTGTCTCTCCATAAGTAACTAATTCATATGGATAAAGAGCTACTTCAAAATCTAAGTTATTTTCTATCATAACTTGGAAGGCTTTACCTTCTGTACATTTTCCCTTATACTCGTCTATAGGTTTTCCATGTATTCTTCCTTCAGGTCTGAATCTATATCCATAAATTCTTCCCCTTGTGGTAAGCTCTTCTAAAAATTCTGGTATTAATTGTTCATGGTATTTAGGTGGTATATACCTTAGAGCATTTTTTAAAGCAATTTCCGTCTGGGATTGTGTCAAATTGAATCCTCTATCCGGTGCCCTTCTTATGCCTTCTACAAATTTTGGCATTTCAGGTAATTCATCATCTAGTTTTACAGTCATAGCTTCACTAACATCAATGTTCTTAATCATATCATGTCCTCCTATGTTAAATGTAATAATTTCATTATATTTAAACTATTTGTAATATAAAAAATTTAATGAAATCTATCTTTGTTTATATAATAAAACGTTTACGTCTTTAAAAAGTCAAATTTGTCTACAATATAAAAAAAATATTTTTAAATATTTTTATATTGTAGACGTTAGATCATTTTTTAGTTTCAACTTTTTCTAATCATTATGAACAAAATTTAATTTATCAATGGAAATTTACGCTGATATTGTATTATAATATAATACATATACTAAATGATTATATAGTATATACTAGGTTGAGGAGTTACGAAAGAAGGGATATATTGAACATTATATACGTAAAAATGTTTGGAAATTTTAATGTAACTATAGACAATGAAAAAATTTTGTTCCCATATAACAAAGTACAAGCTCTTTTTTGTTATTTAATTATTAATAAAGAATGTACAAGAGAAAAGCTAGCTGGTCTTCTATGGCCAGAAGAAGAAGAAAACATAGCAAAAAAGAATTTAAGAAATGCTATTTATAAAATAAAAAAAGCCTTTAACTTAGAAGTATTAATATCGCCAAGGAAGTCAACAGTTATGATAAATCCCAATATAGAAATAAAAACGGATATAGATAATTTCTTGAGTAATAAAGATGATTTAAATACATATAAGGGACACTTTTTAACTGGTTTTTATGTAAAAAATGCAGAAACTTTTCAAACTTGGGTGATAGAAACTAGGGAACATTTCCAGCAAATATATACAAATAGACTAAAAGAAAATATATCTATTGAAAAGGAAAACAAAAACTACAATAAAGTAGAAAACTACTGTAAAATGCTCATAAAAATGGATGAGTTTGATGAAGAATCATACAGAGAGCTTATGAAAAGTTTAAAAAATAACAATAAGTGCAATAAAGCTGTAGAAGTATATCACAAACTTTCAGAAATTTTAAACAAAGAATTAGATGTAGAACCACAGCCAGCTACAAAAAAACTATTTAACGAAATATTAAATGAAATAAGTCTTACAAATTGCAGTTTAAAATCAAAAGAATTCTTTTTTGGAAGGTATGAAGAACTAAAATGTTTAGAAGCTGCTTACCTAAAATTTAAAAATGAAATACAAGCAAAATCTATTCTGATACTAGGCGAAGCTGGCATTGGTAAAACAAAACTTAAAGAAAAGTTCTTAGAAGGCATTTCTCAAAATGATATATTTATCTTAGAAACCTTCTGTTATCCCCTTGAAAAGGACTACATATTAAAGCCTTGGAATAATATTATACTAAAATTATCAAAAATAATAAGAACTACTAATATAAGTATACCTCTATCTTGTGAAAACATAATAGCTAGCTTTTTTCCTGAGTTTAGCAAAAACTATTCGGGTAATTTGAAACTTATTGAAAGCAATAATTTGAAATATGAAATAATAGGAAATGCTCTAGGAGATATACTGAGGATAGTTAGTTCTCATAAAAAAATAATGTTAGTTTTTGAAGATATTCAATGGTTGGATTCAATGAGTCTATCTCTTTTAAATAGTATACTCTTAAGTGAATCTAAAAATATAATTTTAATCTGTACCTGTAGAAATGAATACAATGAAGATCTGGATAAATTCATGACTTCCATGAATAGATATAACAAATTAAATACACTTAAACTAGAGAGGCTCAGTCACATAGAAACAGAAGATTTCATAAAAAAAGCACTACCTAACTACAATTTGTCTAAAAAAATGGCAAATAAAATATACAGCGAGACAGAAGGAAATCTATTCTTTTTAACTGAATACATGAATATAATAAAATCCAATGGAAATATAAACTTAATGTCCTCTAAAATGCAAGATATATTAAGGAGCAGATATTTGGACGTCTCTGAGGAAGGGAGAAAGATTTTAAACATATGTTCTATGTTTTTTGACGAAGTACCCCTTAATATATTAGCTAGCATTATTGGCAAGGATGAACTTGAAATAATTGATGTGGTTGAAGAACTGGAAAACAAATTTATACTTAAAGAAGTACTAAATGACAATAATATAAGCTTAAAATTTACCCACCAAAAATTTAGAGAATTCATATATTCAAACCAGTCTATGGCTAGAAAAAAAATTTTACATAATAAAATAGGTGAATTTTTGGAGAAAAATCTCCTTAAAGATAAGAATGATCTAAATACCTACTATAAATTAATATATCATTTTTCAAATTCTAATAATCGTATTAAGGAACTAACATACAGGATGAAAAATCTGAATATATATCTTAGTTTCAGCCATGAACTCTTTCCTGTACTTCATTATGGTGAAAATAAGTACAACAATTTATACTTTAGTGATGAAAAAACTTTGAAAAGTTTAGAGAAAGTGGAAAAACTCTTAAATAAAGTTGAAAATCAAAGTAGATCCAAGGAAACTGTAGATTTAGAAATAACATTTCTACTTATGAAGGGAAGATACTTAATTAAAATAGGAGATTACGAAAATGGAACTTCCATAATAAAAAATATGATAGATAAAGCTCTTAATATAGATGCTCTTAGTTATGCCATTGAAGGTTATAAACAAATGATTTATTATTGTATTCAAACTTATAACGTAGAAAACATGATCATGTACATAAACCTAGCACTTTCCATTGCTAAAGAACAAAACTATGAGGATGAAAAAGCCATAATATTAAAATTAAAAGCTCTTTATAATAATATGTGTGGAAATTATAAGGAAGCAGAAAAACTGTTAAACGAAGCAATACATATATTTACTAGAGATGCAATAACATCGGACAAATATGTACTTAACATAGCTGCTTGTTACAATTATATAGGTGAAATTAGGAGACACTCCTTAGAGTTTTCTAAAGCTATTTGCTACTACGATAAGGCCATTAAAATGTGTGAAGGTAAAGGTGTTATGTCCAGCACTGCTATATTTAGTATAAATGCAGGTGAAACAGCCTTTGACATGGGAAATTATGCTGCTGCAAATGAGTACTTTAAAAGGTCTCTTAATATATACAAGCATTTTGATCTAGCTTGGGGACGTTCCATAGCTGAGGCTTTTATGGCTTTACTAAAAATAAATAAAAAAGATTACACTAAGGCTTTAAGCTATCTAAAAGATGCCCATACTCATTCTCAAATGTTAAAGAGCCCTCATGAAATAGGCCTAGTTTATCGGGTAAAAGCTAAAATAAGTACACAACTTAAGGAAAATAAGAAATTAAATAGTATATTCAGAGAATATCTCCCTAAAGATGCAAAAAACTATTGTGATATGGGTATTACCTATTTAAAAAAATCTTTAGATAACTATGAAATTGACGTACTTATGAAATTAAAGGAGAAAATTTAATTTACACTATGGAAATATAACTGCAGTTGGTTGTTTTCAAGCAAAACTCAACTGCAGTCTTTTAAGTTAAATTTTATCCGATGACTACCTGCTCTAATACTTCCCCTTCCACAAGTTGAAGTAAAGAGCAGCTACGTCCCTGGATAACGATTTCTAAGTATCAGGTGGAGTTAAAACTCCATCTGATGTCAAGAACTCTGTTTATTCACTTAGTCTGGATTCAAGTACTTGATCTACACTAAAATTTTCTATTTGAAGGTAATACTCTGCACAATCTAACAAAGATTTCATAGGAACTAAGCCTATAACTTCGCTTCCTACAATAGGCACTCCATATCTTTTAGCTTCCATTCTAACCATTTCCTGTGCAGTATATATAGGAGTCTTTTCATAGTTTACTAGGTTCATAGATACCTGAACTATATTTCTTTCAGTTACCTTTACCCCTACAGCCTTAACATACCTTAATCCTCCACCTATGTATCTTATTTTTTTAGCAATAGCATTAGCTATTTCTATGTTATCTGTACCTAAGTTTACATTATATGCTATAAGTGGGAATCTAGCTCCTATAACTGTAGCTCCGCTTTTTACATTCATCTCACAAGGTCCAAAATCTGGTTTCCATTCAGGCTGTTTTATTTTTTCAAAAAATCCTTCATATTGTCCTTTTCTAATAGCAGCTAAATTTCTTCTTTCTTCAGATGTAGCTGCATCTTCGTATAAGTAAACTGGAATTTTCAATTCTTCCCCTACTCTTTTTCCAAGTTTTTTAGAAATCTCAACACATTCTTCTGTAGTTACATCTTTAATAGGTATAAATGGAACTACATCAGTAGCTCCCATTCTAGGATGGGCACCTTGATGATTTCTCATATCAATAAGCTCAGCAGCTTTTTTTATAAGTTTAAATGCTGCTTCTTCTACTTCTTCTGGTCCGCCCAAGAAAGTTACTACAGATCTATTATGGTCTTTATCTGATGAATAATCTAAAAGTTTAACACCTTCAGTTTTCCTAACTTCATCTACAATGCTTTCTATTATTTCTTTATTTCTTCCCTCACTAAAATTTGGAACACACTCTACCAACTTTGACATATCAATTGCCTCCTTAAATTTACTGTAGATTATTTTCATTTGATATTTGTAATTATAAATTAAATACATCTTTAAAACGTCTATAAATGAATAAATATTCAATATTTATATATGCTACTTTAGACGTTTATAGAATTTTTAACTGGAATTCATAATGTGCAATGGACAGTTCACAATGATTGATATGTGCAATAAAATATGCTGCTATAAAATAATTTTACAGCAGCATAAAAATATAAATTACATACTTTCTATAACTTCATAAAGTATGTTAAGTCCTTTTTCTAATTCTTCTTCTGAAATCACAAGTGGAGGAAGAAGCCTTATTACATTTGGTCCTGCAGTTAAAACAAGAAGTCCTTTTTCTAGTACCTTTTTCTGTACCTTTGAAGATTCTCCTTTAATTTCTACTCCAATCATTAGCCCTATTCCTCGTACTTCTACTACATTTTTAGAAGATTTATTTTTAAAGTATTCCTTAATAAATTGTCCTTTATCACTTACTTTATCTAAGAAACCTTCTTTACTAATTGTATTTAAAACTTCTATAGCACCTGCTGTACAAACTGGATTTCCTCCAAATGTAGATCCATGATCTCCATATTTAAAGGTATCCTTTAGTTTTTCATTGCAGAGTACAGCACCCATAGGAAGACCCCCTCCAAGAGCTTTTGCTGTAGATACGATATCAGGATGTACATCATAATTATTAAAGCCATACATCTTTCCAGTTCTGCCTATACCACACTGTACTTCATCACATATAACTAAAATATCATTCTTTTCAGCTATTTCAAATACTTTGTTTACAAACTCTTTACTTAAAGGATTTACTCCGCCTTCACCTTGAACAGCTTCTATCATAATAGCACAACAAGTAGAATCAATAGTATCTTCTAGTGACTTAACATCAACATCAGTATACTTAAATCCTTCTGTAAAAGGATAAAAATAATTATGAAATTTTTCTTGTCCAGTTGCTTCTAGTGTAGTTATAGTTCTACCATGGAAACTCTTATTTAATGTAATTATAGTAGATCTACCTTTCCCATATTTATCAAAGCTATATTTTCTCGCAAGTTTTATAGCTCCTTCATTGGCTTCTGCTCCTGAATTACAGAAAAATACCTTGCTCATTTTTGAAAGCTCTGTAAATTTCTTGGCAAGTTCAAGTACTGGAATATTTAAAAATATATTAGAAGTATGTGGTATTTTCTCAAGCTGGTTCTCTACAGCCTTTATCCAATTTTCATTTCCATAACCTAGTGACATTACTCCAATACCTGATGTAAAATCCAAGTATTCCTTATCTGAAGTATCATATACCTTACATCCTTTTCCATGAGTAAACACTACAGGAAGATGATTATAGGTATTCATAAGATATTCCTTTGCACAATCTAAATAATTCATATTTTTTCCTCCTTAATAAATCATAGTTCCTATACCTTGCTTAGAGAATAATTCTACTAAAAGACAGTGAGGTACTCTACCATCAATAATATGTGCACTTTTAACCCCTGATTTTATAGCTTCAACACAACAGTTTATCTTAGGAAGCATTCCACCTTTTATAATATTATTATCATATAGTTTTGAAATATCTTTTAACTTAAGTTCTGAAATAAGTGTAGAAGGATCCTTTATATCTGTCATTACTCCTGGTACATCCGTAAGCAATATTAAATTCTGTGCTTTTAGTGCAGAAGCTATTCTATAGCTGCAGGTATCTGCATTTATGTTGTAGACACCTTCATTATCATTTGCAAGTGCCACACTGCTTATTACAGGAATGTAGCCGCTGTCTATAGAGTTTTTAATTACTTCAGTATTTATTTCAGTTATTTCTCCAACTCTTCCTAAATCCACTTTTTCGCAAAGTTTTTTAGCTCTTATCATAGCCCCGTCTAGCCCACAAAGACCTATAGCTTTTCCACCATAGCTTTGAATTAATTTAACAAGGTCTTTATTTATTTTTCCACTTAAAACCATCTGTACTATATCCATAGTTTCGTCATCTGTATATCTAAGTCCGTCTATAAATACACTTTCCTTATTTAATTTCTTTAAATAAGATGAAA
The DNA here is from genome assembly GCF_019056555.1 of Clostridium sp. 001. Taxonomy (NCBI): domain Bacteria; kingdom Bacillati; phylum Bacillota; class Clostridia; order Eubacteriales; family Clostridiaceae; genus Clostridium; species Clostridium sp. 001. Next base: position 139,873 of record NZ_CP020473.1, read on the forward strand.
TAAAAGGACCTCCTCCATGGACAACTACTAAATTTATTCCAACACATTTCATAAGTACTAAGTCATTTATAACATATTTTTTGAGTTCCTCATCTATCATTGCATTACCGCCATATTTGACAACTATTGTTTTTCCTCTATATTTCTGAATATATGGCAGCGATTCTGCTAAAATTTTAGCCACTTCATTATAATTCAACTCCCGTGCCCCCTATGCATTATAATAATTTTATTTTTAAGACATATATTCTCCATTAATTTTCACATAATCATAGGTTAGATCGCATCCCCAACAGCATACATTATAATTACCTGAATTAAAGTTTATAATTATATCTATTACATCTTCTGATAATATATCAGTTGCTTCTTTTACTGAAAATGGAACAGGTTCTCCTTTTTCAAATACTAAGACGCTTCCTTTTTTACTTTCCATTGTTACCTGAATCTTGTTTATATCAAATTCAACTCCTGAATATCCTATAGCATCAAGTATTCTGCCCCAATTTGCATTGCATCCAAATAAGGCTGTTTTTACTAAGTTAGAGCAAATTACAGATTTACCAAGTATCTCACCTTTTTCTTCACTAGAAACATTTAGTGCTTTACATTCTATTAATTTAGTAGCACCTTCTCCATCTTTTGCAATCATTTTGGCTACTTCAACATTTAATTTTTTAAGTGCCTGTAAAAATAATCTGTAATCCTCATTTTCTTCATTTATAAGTGGATTTTCAGCCAATCCATTTGCCAGTATAACAACCATATCGTTGGTTGAAGTATCTCCATCTACTGAAACCCTATTATAACTTATTCGTACACTCTCTTTCAAAGCCTTGTCTAAAAGATCTGGATCTATATTTACGTCTGTAGTTATAAAAGAAAGCATAGTTCCCATATTAGGATGTATCATTCCTGATCCTTTGGCCATAACACCAATAGTTGCTGTCTTTCCTCCAAGTTCTAATTTTATAGCTATAGTTTTTTGAAAAGTATCTGTAGTCATTATAGCTTTGGATGCATCTTTATATCCATCCTTATCTAGTTTTTTAACCAAATCCGGTACTGCATTTTTTATAGCTTCAATATTTAATTTAACTCCTATAATGCCAGTAGATGCTACAAGTACATCTTCTTTTTCAATTTTAAGTTCTCTTGCTACATATTCACACATCTCTTCTGCATTTTTTAATCCTTCTTCACCAGTACAAGTATTGGCATTTCCACTATTTGCAATCACAGCTTGAGCTTTTTTATTTTCCAGATGCTTTTTAGTAACTATAAGTGGAGCTCCTTTAACTATATTCTTTGTATAAACTCCTGCTGAATTACAAGAGCTAATTGATTTTATAAGAGCCAGGTCCTTCGAATCTCTTTTTTTAATACCACAGCTAATCCCTGCAGATACAAATCCTTTTGGAGAAGTAACCCCTCCTTCTATAATTTCAAAATTCATTCTAATGTCCTCCTTAAAATTTAAGTATATAAAAGAAAATAGCAATTCAAAGATTCAAAATAGGCTAGCATTGTGGCTAGTTATTTTTTTGAATGTGCCTTTGATTAAAAAATGGCTGGAACAGCATTAAGTCCTTCCTTTTCATCAAACCCCAGTACAATATTCATATTTTGAATTCCCTGACCTGCAGAACCCTTTACCATATTGTCCAAACACGATATCATTATAAGTTTATTGTTTTCTTCATCGTAGTGAAGAGAAATGTGACAGTAATTTGAGAGCCTAACATTATTTATTTTTGCTACTTCTCCTAGAGGAAGTACTTTTACAAAAGGCTCTGCCTTATAAAATTTACAGTAATCTTCATGTAGTTTTTCCATATCTATTTTATCCTTAGGAGTTGTATATACTGTAGATAATATTCCCCTGTTTATAGGAATTAAATGAGGAATAAAAGTTAACTTAACATCTTTTTTTGATACACTGCTTAAATTTTCTTCTATTTCAGGAGTATGCCTGTGATTTGCTACTTTATAAGCACTAAAACTTTCATTGCAATTTACAAAATGGCTGCCTTCCTTTAATGATCTTCCTGAACCTGTTACCCCTGATTTACAATCTGCAATTATTCCTTTTTCCTCTATGAAACCACCTGAAATAAGCGGAAGAAGAGCAAGTTCAACAGATGTAGCATAGCACCCTGGATTACCTATAATTTTTGCTTCTTTTATATATTTTCTATTTAACTCAGGAAGCCCATATACGGACTTCTCGTGTAAATCCATTATTTCAAAATCTTTTTTATACCATTTTTTATATGCAGTTTCACTTTTAAATCTAAAATCCGCTCCCATATCTATACATATTTTATTTTTTTTCACTGCCTTTTCCACAATACTTTCACTTAATCCACTTGGAAGACCTAAAAAAATAAGGTCACTCTTTTCTATAACTTCATCTTCATTTCCATATACAATTTCATTTATTCCATAAAAATTTGGATATATACTAGAAATAGTTTTTCCACTATAACTGGTAGAAGATACAGCTGATATTTTCACTTTATTATGATTTGATAAAAGTCTTAATAGCTCTGCACCTACATAGCCAGTTCCTCCAATAATTCCTACTTGTACCAATATAATTTGCCCCCTTTTAGTTCCATGTGAAAAGTAATATAACTTTATAAATATGTAGTTATTATATGACTTTATAAATAAATATGCAATATTTTTTATAAAAATAAATATATTTTTTTAGTAAACTTCATATAAATCAAATATCATCAATGTATAAAGCACTTTGTTCTAAATTTCATTTAATTATAAATATGCAATTTTTAAGATTACTATACAAAAATTTATCTGATGCCAATAACTTTGTTTATCTATTTTGAAATAATCCAAGTATATCCTCTTCAGTAAAACTTTTTAAACTTTCACCTGCCACCAATTTACTTTCCATTAATTTTTCTATAAGCTTTTTCTTCTCGTTTTGAAGAAGTACTATCTTCTCTTCAATTGTACCTTTAGCTATAATTTTTATAACTTCCACTACATTTTTTTGTCCTATTCTATGAGTCCTATCTGCAGCCTGTTCTTCTACAGCTGTATTCCACCAGGGATCAAAATGAATTACCACATCTGCTGAAGTTAAATTTAATCCTGTTCCTCCAGCTTTTAAGCTTATTAAAAACACTGGATTTTTACCTTTGTTAAATTTTTTTACTATATTTATTCTTTCTTCTGATTTTATAGTACCGTCTAAATAACTAAATGGAATTTTCTCTCCAGAAACTTTTTCTCCTATATTTTTAAGCACAGATGTAAATTGAGAAAAAACAAGTATTCTATGTCCCTGTGCTATACTTTTATGAAGGAGCTCCACTAGTGCATCCATTTTTCCATTTCCACCGCTGTAATTATTTATTAATATACTAGGATCTAAACATAATTGCCTAAGTTTCGTTATATAGGAAAGTATCTCTATTTTACTATTCTTAAATTTATCCTCTTTTACTTTTTTTTCAATGAGGTCAACTGCATGATCTGCATAAGTTTTATAAACTTTTTTCTGCTTATCATCTAAAGTAACCATAAGTGTCTTTTCTATTTTATCAGGTAATTCCACTATAACATCCTTTTTCTTCCGTCTAAGTATAAAAGGAGCTATGAGTCTATTTAAATCCTCAATTACCTCAGGACTCTCTTTAAGCTTTTTATAGTATCTTACACTAAATCTATTTTTATCATATAGATAACCTGGCATTATAAAATCAAATATAGACCATAGTTCCATAAGAGAGTTTTCCATAGGGGTTCCAGATAGAGCAAACCGTGTCTTTGCCTTTATTTGTTTTGCCGCCTTTGTATTTTGAGCATTTGGATTTTTTATATATTGTGCTTCATCTAATATACAGTAATCAAATTCTCTTTCAGAGTACATTTTCAAATCCCTTTTTAAAAGATTATATGTAGTTATAATAACATCGTAGTTTCCCATATGAAAAGCATCTGTTTCTCTTTCTTCTTTTGTTCCTACAACAGGTAATACTTTTAAAGTAGGCGCAAACTTTTCAAATTCATCTATCCAATTGTAAACCAAGGATGTGGGGACTATAATTAAAGATTTGCTTTTCTGGCTGGAAAGTATAAAAGTAATAGTTTGCAGTGTTTTTCCAAGTCCCATTTCATCTCCTAGAATTCCACCAAATCCAAAGTAATCTAAATTTTTTAACCACTTATACCCTACTTTTTGATATTCCCTCAAGGAAGCATGTAATTCTTTTGGGACTTCAAATTCCAATTTGTCTACATTTCTAAATTTATTTCTTATTTTATTTATTTCTTTTTTTCCCTTTATATATGTAATATTGTTATCTTCCAAATATCCATCAATGAAGATAGCCTTGTTTGCATCTATCTTTATATTATTATCTTCTATATTATTATAGGAAACAGCATCTAAAAGTTTTAAAAACTTCTTAAGTTCTAATTCTTCAAGATCAAGATATTCTCCACTTTTCAGCTTGTAATATTTCAGGTTATCTCTAAATGCTTTTAATATACCTGTAGTTTCTCTTGGATCTATATCCCCTATTTTAAAATTCATTTCAAAATAATTATATTTACCTGTTTTGATATCGCCATTTATACCTTTACTTCCTATGGATTTTATGCCTTTAAAGTTTTCTGAATAGTAAACTTCCCCTATTTCTTGAAGTTTAAATACTTCATTTTTAAAGAAATTGAAAATATAATCATCCCCCATAAGGAAATAAAATTTCCCATTTACCTCTTCAAATCCTAGTGAGGTGAGAATTCCAATAACCTGAGATTCCCTTTTAGATTCTCTATATATAATCTTTTCATCACAATCTTCAAAAATATTAAATTCAAATTGTCCATATTTAACTTTTAAAACAAGTGTGATGTCCTTACCTTCCTTGTTAAAATAGAAGTTAAACTTACACTTATCAATTACTACCTTATTTCTTATAGTCTTTGACAAAGTAACTCTATCTGATAAAAAATTAAGATTGGGAATGAGCTTTTTTAATACAGTATCTTCCTGAGTTTTATCAATAGTTACTACCCTAGCTTCGTTAAATACCTTCAAATAAGGACTTATTTTATAGCAGAATTCATAATCTGGTAGATATATAGTAGAACCATATAAGAAGACATCATTTTTAGAGCTAAGAGACTCTGGCATGCCCGATAAAGATTTTAAAACATAATTGTCTTTTATGGTTTTCAAGTCAAACTCCACAGATGGATTTTCAAATAGGATTTCTGTTTCTATAGGTCTAGAAAAAAATCCTTCATTTAGATATATTCTATGCTTTTTTATAACTTCAAAAAATTCTCTAACTAAATACTTGGGAATGATAATATACTTTCCACTTACACATTCGTCACCTTTTTTACGAAAATATTTATAATCCTTTTCCATTTCCTTCAAAGTTTCTATAAAGGAAATGAGTCTCTTATCCTTAGTGGATAACTTTTGCTTTTTTATATCAAAGGTAAAATTTTTACTATATTTTATAGGAACGTTATTATAATAGCATGTAAAAAAATGATTTATATCCTTTAAAACATAGAGGTTACTTGAACTTGTGGACTTCACCCCTATTTTAAATTCAGCTGTTATATTACCATTCCATTGGTTTTTATTTATATAAACCTCTATTTTTAATTCTTCCTTATCTTTTTCATCTCCTAAAAGCAAAGATAAAACATTACTTTTATTTTTAAATATACTATTTATATCATCATCTTTTAAAGCTTCATGCTGAACTAAATCCCCTAGAGCCTTATAAAAAGTTGCTGTGAGATGTTTACAGCAGTAGTTTGTTTTTTTAAATTCATTTTTTTCATAATCCTGGCAGCTGCAATATGTAGAAAAAATGCTTTTATTACCCATATCCATTTCAATCTTAGTATTGTATTCGTTAAAAAGATTTTCTGAAATCACATTTCCCTCTATACAAATTAATTTGTCTTCATCTATTATATCTATGGAGGACACTAGATCATTGTCTAGAACTCTGTGACCTTTTAAATAATTTTCACCTGTAGTTTGTTCATTAAATATTTGTAACAATGCATCTTCAGTTAACATAACTTCTCCCTATAAATTTAAATTTTTCAATCCTTTTATTATATCATAAACAGAGTTCTTGGCATCAGATGGAGTTTTGAACTCCACCTGATGCTTAGAAATCGTTATCCAGGGACGTAACTGCTCTTTACTCCAACTTGGAGAAGTGGGAGTATTAGAGCAGGTAGTCATCGGATAAATAAGTTATAACTGATTGAAAGTAAAAAAAAGCACGCTAATTAAGCAATTTTAGCATACTTTTTCACACTTGATATTTAATTGTTGTTGAATTCTACTTTTCTTTAATTTCTTTAATTAAATCGTTAATAATAACTTTTGAATTTCAACTTCTGTCAAGAACCGATACTGGCCCTTTTCCAATGATTCATCTAACAGTAACCCTCCAATGGAAACTCTTTTTAGATACACCACATAGCAGCCTACTGCCTTTAACATGCGCTTCACTTGGTGCTTACGTCCCTCTGAAATAGTAAGATATCCAGAAACAACGGGCTGGTTATACTGGTCTGAATCTATATTATGTAAATTTCGAGCAGGCATTTCATGTTTAAACTCTTTATATATTCCACATTTTTGCACTTCTATTTTTGCAGGCTTCGTTAGTATTTTACCTTTCCCTATGTAAATTCCCTGCTCTAATTGCTTCCTATCTTCCTCGTCTAAAGAACCCAAAGCCCAAAAAAAATAAGTTTTTTCAACATGCTTTTGGGGATACATTAATTGATGTTCAAATTCACCATCGTTGGTAAAAAGCAATAATCCTTCTGTATCTTTGTCTAATCTTCCAACATGAAATATTCCATTCATGTTAACATCGTTAAAAAAATCAAATACTGTTTTATGAACTTTATCTTTCCTTGCAGTAATATAACCAGCAGGTTTATTAAACATATAATATACTTTTCCAGTATAAGTAACTACCTTACCAAGATATTCAATAACATCAGAACTTTCGTTAATTTCTACTGCTGGTTCTGTTACTACGTCTCCATTTACCTTAACCATACCTTCTTTGATATAAGTCCTAACCTTTTTCCTTCTTCCAAGGGATGATTCTGCTAAAAATTTATCTAATCTCATGTTTAATTTCTTTAACCCTTCCTACAATACCACCTTCAAACATAACTTTGATGCCTCGATGATGAACCTGTGAGTTTGTAAGTATCCTTTGTACTACACCCTCAGTTAATTTCCCAGAACGCTGATCTTGTTTTTGTACAACTAAGACTTTTATTCCTACTTTTATATTTTTTCGTATCGTTCCATCCATAATATTACTCCTCTTTTTTATTTTTTATATTGCTTTGCCACTGTCTCTACATATGCAGTTTATTGAGGAAAGGAAACATTATACAAAGTATATTTGATAGAAATCCAATACATATGTTATAGCTTATTAAGATTTATGTCAATTAAAGATGTGTGTGTCCTTCAATTTATAATTTGCAAGGGTGGACAACGACAGTATTTAAAGAAACTTCACATTAAATAATTTACTATTTCATTTTCTTGCCTTTTTAGACATAGTTAATAAAACTACAGTTAATTTTTATAAGTAATTAGATCTTATTTGTACTTTTGTTCAAGCAATTCTAATATCTGAATATACTTAGTCTGAACACCATCTCTATACATTTTTTCTTCGAATTTATCGCATTCTATATTGACTTTATTTAATGTTTCTTCACAAAGTTCTCTCTTGGCAAAAGAATAAACAACATTGTCTTCCCTATCTATATGCCTATTCAATAAATGTGTATAAGATATAGCATTAGCAATTACGTCAAGTTTGGCCTCATTGTCACCGACCTTAACCCTAGCAATTCCTTCCTCAAGCTCCTTAATATATAGTCTTCCAAAGTCATGTTCAACAAGCATTCCAAACTTAACTAATTTCTCAGCTGCTCCTCCAATCTCATCTATCATTCTATTGAATAAGACTTTTTCTTCCTTCTCATGATGATTTTTATCTGCATAATTTCTTACAAAGTCAATTATCTTTTCAAAATCCCCGTAATCAATTTCTTTTCCATTCATAATACCTAAACATTCTTTTCTAATAACAACTAACATTCTTTTTATGTTTTTATGTTCCTCAATCATTAAATCAATTCCATCCATAAACTCATACCTTTCTTATTATACTTATACTATTATAGGATTAGCCTTTTTTATATTAAGTATCCTTAGATATAAAAACAAAAATCAGTTAATATTCAAATGTTTAGTTATTCGTTTTCCAGCGCTTCTTTGTAACTACTTAATAAGGTAACGAATAGAATAATAAAGAAGATTTATTATTCTATAGGAGAGAAGTTTCATGATAACTTATAAAGTTAAACATGGTGATACACTATATACTATAGCACATCATTTCGGAATTTGTGCTGGAATGCTTGCAATGTCTAATAATATATTTGGGCCACATCAAATATCTGAAGGACAAGAATTATTAGTTCCAATTGGAATATCAAATAAGGACTTAAATTTTAGAATGCAATTTAAACTTATACAAAAATATACTGCCAAAATTCAAAACACATTTAAAAACTTTTTCATAAGTCTTAATGGTGTTCAAATTGACAGTATATCCCGCTGCATATGTCAAATTTTCTTTAGAGATTCCCTCTAACTATTCACATACTTTATCTGGATTTAGTATATTTTTAGGATCAAATGCAAGTTTTATATTTCTCATAAGTTCAATATACTCTTCTCCATATTGTCTTCTTATATATTTCTTTTTAGCATATCCTATTCCATGTTCTCCTGAAACTGCACCTTCCAGTTCTTCAGATTTTTTGTACAGACAGTCAAATACACCGCTTAATCTCTTATGCCACTCATCCTCTGACAAGTCATCTTTTAAAATATAAACGTGTAAATTTCCATCACCTGCGTGTCCAAAACTTCTTATTCTAATATTAAATTTATCTTGAACTTCATTTGTGTACTTAACAAATTCCGCTACTCTATTTCTAGGTACTACAACGTCACATTCATCCATCTCTGTAGTAGTTGCCTTAACAGCTTCAAGGAAAGCACCTCTTGCAGACCAAACGGATTCCTTTCTTTCATCAGTATCTGTAATATATACGTCAAGCGCACCTTCTTTTAAGCATATATCTGCTACCTTTTCATAATCTCCTTCTATTTGATCTTTGCTATTTCCATCAAACGTAAGGAGTAAATAGGCATCTGAAGAGTTATCCGGAAATTTCTTGCCTAAAAATTCTTCTGCTGCAAGTATTACTTCTCTTTGCATAAATTCTATAGCAGTAGGTACAGCTTTTGACTTTATTATCTTAGGTACCGTGCTTATAGCCCTATTTAAGTCAGGGAATGGTATAAGAAGGCTTATTGACTTTTTAGGAAGTGGAACTAGTTTCAATATTATCTTTGTAATTATTCCTAGTGTACCTTCTGAACCGCATATCAAATCCTTTATGCTATAACCGGAGCTATTTTTTACAATTTTCCCACCAAATTCTAAGATCTTTCCATTAGGGAGAACTACTTCAAGTCCTCTTACATAATCCCTTGTAACTCCATACTTAACAGCTCTCATTCCTCCTGCATTAGTACTTACATTTCCACCAATTGTTGCAGATTTTTCACCAGGATCTGGTGGGTAAAATAAATCATGACTTTCTACAAATTTGCCTATATCCATTAGAAGGACTCCAGGTTCTAATGTCAATGTAAGATTATCTTCATCCAATTCAAGTATATTGTTCATCTTTGTTAAATTTATCATTATTCCACCTTCTATTGGAACAGATGAACCAACAAGACCGGTGCCTGACCCTCTTGCCACTACTGGAATGTTGTTTTTATATGCATAGGCCATTATATTTGATACTTCTTGTGCACTCAGTACTTCTACCATTGCATCAGGATATTTACTTACACCTCCTAATTCATCATGGCTGTAATCTGAGTTTATGTCTTCTCCAACAAAAACTCTATCTTTTCCAAGCAAATCTATTAAAAAATCTATATCAGTATTGTCCAATTTTTTATACTTTTCAATACACTTTTCCATATCATTTCCTCCAAACTAAAATATGTCTTAAATTGCTTCACACAAATTTTTACCAGACTTTATATTTTCTATAAGTTTAGGTATAATATCATATATATCTCCTACAATCCCTATGTTTGCTACATTAAATATAGGAGCTTTTGGATCTTTATTTATTGCAACAATCAAATCTGAATTGTTCATTCCTGCTACAAATTGTATAGCACCGGATATACCACAAGTTATTATAAGTTTTGGTTTAACTGTTCTTCCACTAAGACCAATCTGTCTCTTTGCATCTAACCATCCTGCTTCTATAAGAGGTCTTGTGCAAGCAACTTGTCCTCCAACTAAACTGGCAAGTTCTTTTATAAGTTCCATATCTTTCTCGGATTTAACTCCTCTTCCTGCTGCAACTATTACATCAGCTTCAGATATTTCCTCTTCAATTTTCTTCTTGATTATTTTTAATACTTCTATATCCGATTTAAGTTTATTTTTGTCCATAGATTCTACAGTTATTTTACCTGATATTTTTTCTGATCTATCAGGTGCATTCATGACTTTATATCTAACAGTGGCAAGTTGTGGTCTATGGTTTGGATTCAATATTTGAGCCATTATATTTCCTCCAAATGCAGGTCTTATTTGAACCAGATCTGTATTTTCATTCATGTCAAGTACAGTACAGTCAGCTGTAAGCCCAGTCCTAAATCTAGCTGCTATTCTAGGTGCCAGTGACCTTCCAACTGTAGTTGCACCAACCAAAAATGTAGAAGGTTTTACTTTGTTTATAAAATCTTCAAGAGCTGCAGTATAAGGCTCTATTCTAAAATCTTTAAGTTCATTATAATCATATACAAATACTTCATCTACACCATAATGGAGCAATTCTTCTGCTTTGTCTTTTATATTGCATCCAACAAATACTGCATAAACAGGATGTTTTATTTTAGCCGCAAGCTCCCTTGCTTTTCCAATAAGTTCATAGGTTACAGGATGTATATTTCCTTCTACATGGTCTACATATACAGCTATTCCCTTCCACAAACTTTTATCTATTTGCTTAATTTCATCTTCTATAAATTCAACTACCCCACAAGGTCCTTTTTTCACACACATCTTGCACATTTTACAAGCAGCACTTATTTCTAATTTTCCATCTTTATTTTCCATTGCTCCAAATGGACATATTCCAACCAATTCTTCTATAATTGAAGGAGTAAGCTTATTTTCATTTATTACTAATTTACCCATATCAATTCCTCCTTGAAATTTTAATCTATCAATGAATCTTACTTAGTGGGAGCTTGTTTCTCCCACTAAGTTTAGATGAATTATCTAGGGGCGTAGCTACTGTTAGCTGCCACTTTGATAGAAGTGGGAGTGTTACAGTAGGTAGCCATCAGATAAATTTAAGTTCTTTAAGTTTTTGTGAAAGTCTGTCTGCAAGTTCAATTCCATTTCCCTTCCACATTTCTTTATCATTATTCACTTCTGGTGGAAATATTCTTTCTACCTGGGTTGCAGATCCATTTAATCCATATTTATTTTCATCTTTATCTTCAAAATCCTTGTATCCAAATACTTTTACTTCTCTATCTTTGGTTTCAAGTTTCTTTTTATACGATGGAAGTCTAGGCTGAAATATATCTTTTTCCACTGTTAAAAGGCAAGGATATTTTATTTCAGCTACTTCAACTGTATTTGGCATATCCATTTTCACTACCATTGATTTTTCTTCAACCTTTTCTATGCTAAGTGCATTAGCTATATGTGGTATTTGCAAGTATTCAGCCATTTCAGGTCCAACTTGTGCAGTATCTCCATCTGTAGTCTGCTTTCCACATAATATTAAATCTATATGTCCCATTTTCTTTATTCCTTGAGCAATAGTATAGGAAGTTGCAAGTACATCAGCTCCTGCAAATTTTCTATCTGAAAGAAGCACACCTTCATCTGCACCCATCATATAAGCTTCTTTTATAACTTCAGCAGCCTGGGGAGGTCCCATACTTATAACTTTTACTGTTCCTCCTTTTTCTTCTTTGATCCTAAGTGCAGTTTCAAGTGCATATAGATCATAAGGATTCATTTTGGAATCTATCCCTTCTCTTTTTAAAACACCAGTTACAGGATCAACTTCAACTTTAGAAGTTCCTGGTACCTGTTTTATACATACTAATATATCCATTTAAGTTACCTCCAAAATTTTTATATGAATTTATAAATTAACTTACAATAACTGAAACTCCATCAGGAATAACTGCTACCTTAGCATCTTTTCCCATAATGTCATATGCTCTAGTTAAAGCTTCAGAAATAGTTGAAGCATGCTGCATATGAATATTTTTTATAATTTCAGGATCACACATATCTGTGACCATTATTACAGTATGTGTACTTAATATTCTAGCAAGTATTTGAGATTCCCATTGATCAGGTACTGTTTCTCCTCTAGGCACTTTAGAAACTTTCTCTAAAAACTCCTTTGGAGAATTTACATTTGCCAAATTATTATAGAATCCTTCACCGCCATGGCCATCATCACAGGCAGCTACCATTATTATTACACCGCCTTCTTTGCAAGTAGCTTCAGCTGCAGTCATGCCTTTAACTGACTGATATATATTTTGGTCCAGTGGATATCCTCCATTTGTCGAAATGGCAATATCAGCTTGGACTTTATCAACTTTAGATAAATCCTCCACAAATTTACATCCCTCTTCATGGGCAATCCTACTGTCTCCTGCAAAAGCATTTATTATCTTCTTATCTTCATCTATAACTACATTTACTATAAATGCAAGCTTTGCTTTTTTTGCAGCATATAACATGTCCCTGTGTATAGGATTATTGTTAAGCTTACCTGTCCTTGCATAAGGGCTTGCTATGAATTCAGAACAATGGTTTGCCATTATGGTCTTTGCAGAAGCTATTCCAGGCAAAATGCTCTTCCTTCCTCCTGAAAATCCTGCAAAGAAGTGAGATTCTATAAAACCTTCTGCCATTAAAAGTTCAGTTTCAGCAGCAATTTTGTTTATTATGAGATCTCCACCTGATGGAAGTGTTCCAATTTTAACAAGGCTCTCTTCGTCTCTAGAATCATGTATTATTATATTTTCATTTTCAACTATATCTTTTCCAAATTTAGCTATAAGTTCTTCTTTAGTAGTAGCCCTGTGAAATCCTGTTGCTATTAAAATTTTTATATCAATATCTGGATTTACCTTTCTTATTCTTTTTAAAAGTATTGGTGTTATTATTTTACTTGGTACAGGCCTTGTATGATCGCTAGTTATTATAACCATATCCTTTTTACCCTTTACTAAATCCTCCAATTTAGATGAAGCAATTGGGTTATCAAGTGCCCTCTCAACTATTTCTGCTTCCCCAAATTGAGGTTTGTAATGTTCTGCCCTTGATCTTAAAACTCCAACTAAATTTTTATCATCAATTTGAATTTCAATTGTCTTTTTACTATAAGGTAAACATACTTTAGACATAATCAAATTCTCCTTTCGTAAGTATTAATCTTAGGCGTTTGCGAAACGCTACAACCCGTATAAATGCGGTGTATTTTTTGTTACAAAACAAAATAACTCCTCACTGATTTATGGTAAAATTGAATTGCAAAGAAACAAAATCACCATATACCTCAGAAAGGAGTTATATATTTATGATACCATATAAACAGCTTTCTTTGGCAGATATTTTTTCTGATTGCAAAGAAAAATTTGAAAATAACAAGCCTCAGTTTCTTTCTTTACTTGAAAATACTATTAACCTTGATGATTTAATCCCTGCTTCCTTCATAAATCATTTTTATGCTTCTACTGGAAGGCCCCGTAAATACAGTCTTTACGCCATGCTCCGTGCTTTGATTTTGCAGCACATTTTTTCTATTCCTACGGATTCCCTTTTGATTATTTTTCTTAAATATTCTCAAGAGTTAAGGGATTTCTGCGGTTTCCTTAAAGTCCCTGATGCTTCTAAATTCACACGTTTTAAACAGGATTTTATTCTGGACTTACAATTGATATTTGATAATCTCGTTGATATTACTGAACCAATATGCCAGCAAATTGACCCCAAACTTGCTTCTATGACTATTTTTGATACTTCTGGTATCGAAGCTTTTGTTACTGAAAACAACCCTAAGTATGCTAACCGCATCATAAAACAGCTTAAGACTTTTAAGAAAGTACATGCTTTAGATGATTCTTATGATCCTTATAAAGCTGCCTATGGTTCTATGCCTCCACACGCTTCAGCTAATCCGGCCATTCAACAAATGTACATTAACGGTCATTTTTGCTATGCTTTTAAATTTGGCATTGTAACCAACGGACTTGGTATTGTAAGAGATATTTCATTTTACAATCAGGATTTTCTAAAAGCACATCCTGATATTGTTATTGAGAAAAAATCTGATTCACCGGATGAAGATAAATCTCTTGCTGATTCTAAAGCTCTTATACCTGTTCTTATGGATTTCTTTGCAAAACATCCTTTGATAAATCCAAAAATCTTTTTAGGTGATGCTGCTTTTGACAGCATTCTGATTTATCGATACCTTTTGCATGATTTGAAATTTGAAAAGGCATTCATTCCATTAAAAACTAAACTTGCATCAAAAGAATTCGACTGCCCTTTAAATGAAAATGGTATTCCATGCTGTCCTTATGACCATTCGCTTCCAATGAAACGAGAAGGCAGTAAAACACACTTACGTTCTGGAATTCCATCAATGAAATTCGTATGTCCCAAAATGAAATGGGTATACAATAAAAAAACTAAAAAGAGCAAACGTGTAACTCTATGTGAAAATCCATGTACAAAATCTTCTTGCGGCAGAATGTTTTACATTTATCCTGAAAAGAATCTTCGTGCATATCCTGGAACTACTCGTGGAACTCTCCAATGGGAAAACACTTATAAAATCAGGACTGCTGTCGAGAAAAACATCAACCATTTCAAAGGCAGTTATTGCGTTGCGGATCGTAAGACACAAAATGAGCTAACGCTTCATTCTGACTTACTTCTAGCCGGTATAACTCAGCTAATAACAGTTATTGTAGCAAATAAAATACATAAAAATGAATATATTAGAAGCCTAAAACCATTAATTGCATAAATTTTATTTGTAAAAAATAGAAACCCAACTTTGCTTTATTTCGTGCGCCCTTTTTTATCAATATGGCTATTTCAAATCATAAAAATTTGTCTTTAAACTTCTAACAATACTTTTGCAACTTCTAAACATCTTTTATTCATTTTTATTAGCGAGTTTCGCAATTACCTAGTATTAATCTAATTAAATCCAAATATAGGTCCTGCAAAATAAGCAATAATCCCTAAAACAATTACATAAACTATGCAAAACTTTAAAGTTGAATTTAGTATTTTTCCTTCTTGCCCTACAAGTCCAGTAGCCGCTGTTGCAACTGCTATACTTTGAGGTGAAATCATTTTTCCTGCTGTTGCTCCTCCAGTATTAGCCGCTGCAAGCCAGTACGGATTTAATCCAAGCGATTTGGCAACTTCAACCTGAAGTCCTCCAAATAGTACATTAGCTGAAGTATCACTTCCAGTTACAAAAGTTCCAAGTGCACCAATTATAGGAGCAATAAGTGGATAAAATCTTCCGGTAGCTGCTACTAAAACAATTGATATGGACTTTATCATCCCGCTGTAGCCCATTATCTTTGCAAGAGCTACTATGGCAATTATAGTAATAGCTGATTTATACATCTGCTTAAAGGTACTTCCCAGAACTCCAATTATTTCAGTAATCTTAGCACCCTGGATAAGTCCACCAATAAATGTAGCTATTATAATTAAGGTTCCTGGATTTGACAGCCAGTTAAATGTATAAGGTGATCCTCCTTTTCCCGAATAAATAAGTACTGAAGTTTTTACAGAAGACAGCGCCTTATTTATTGGTGGGAACAGTGCACTGCTCAATATTACAAATAGAAATACCAGTATAAAAGGCATCCATGCAAGTACTCCTTCTTTTGTGGAAACCTTTTCTGCTTGCTTATCAGCAGTATCCTTATAAAATATTTTAGCTACAGCAATTGTAACTATCATACAGCAAACAGATCCAAGTATAGCTGGAAGCTCAGCTCCAAGATATTTTGCAGCTAAAAGCTGCGGAACTGCAAAAGAAATTCCTGATGCAAGGGAAATTCCCCAAAATCCCTTTATGGCTTTCACACTTTTTCCTGTAAGCATTACTAGTACAACTGGAACAACCACAATTAAAATTACAAGCTGTAGTCCTACTGCATAACTTAGCTGAGTTACATTAATATTTGCAACTTTTGCAAGAGTTGTTACAGGGATTCCTATTGCTCCAAAAGCAGTAGGCGTTGTATTTGCAATAAGGCATATTATAGCTGCAAATACAGGATCAAATCCAAGTCCTGCCAGTATGCTTGCAGGTATGGCAACTGCAGTTCCAAATCCTGCTATAGCCTCCATAAATCCTCCAAAGGCCCAGGCTAAAATTAGAACTAATATTCTTTTATCTGTAGTAATTCCTGTCATCATTTTTTTTATTACATCCATGCTTTTAGTATAAACTGTAATATTATAGGTGAAGACAGCAGCTATAATGACAATCATAATAGGCCATATTGCAAGAGCTACACCTTCAAGTGCCGCTGTAATTGCATTAAAAATTGGCATTTTCCATACAATTATAGCTAAAATCATAGTAACAACTAATGTGAAAGGGCATGTCTTTTGTCCCGGGATTTTTAGAGCCCCAAGTGATACCATTAGCCAAACAATTGGTATGAGTGCAATAAGAAAAAGTAAATAATTGTTCATTTTAATCCCCCTTGAAAAAACCTTATTGGTATTATGGTAATACCACTTTTGACATTATATTAGCATAATCATTTCAATTTTTCTACAATTGTTATATTGTTAACATTACTTATAATAAATTGAATTAATTAAATTATGTTGTGGTCGTAACGTTTTCATAAAATTAGGGTACAGATAAAAATTTTTATCTGTACCCTAATTTTCATATTATAGTGTACTAGCTGTTAACTTATTAACGTTAATAAGTTAACTATTTTATTTAAGCAAAAGGCTTTTTTTACATTTGTCAGATCACTACATATTATTTCTAATATACTTATCCGTAAAATCTAAATGTTTTTTCATTTCTTCTGAAGCCATTGCAGCATCATGGTTTTTAATAGCTTCACATATTTTAATATGCTGTGCTGCAAGTACTGATAAGTTTCCTTCATCTACTAATATCTTACTTCTAGCCTCTTTTAAAAAGGAATCCATTAAAAAAGACATTGAATTTAAAATATTTTTTATCAAAAAATTTTCAGTAACCTGGGCAATTTGATAATGAAATTGTTTATCAAGTTCTACATTATCTTTCTCATCTTTAGAAGTTTTGAAAGCATTTGCTAATCTCTCCAGATTACTTAGCTGCTCATCATTTATTTTTTCTGCAGCTATAGCTGCTGTCCTCACTTCTATAATTTTTCTAACTTCCATTATTTCTTCAGGTTTCCCACCTTGGAGCATAAATATTATGGACAATGGTTCAAACAAACTATCCTCAAAGCTTTGTTTTATAAAATTTCCTTCCCCCTGCCTGCTATCTATGAGTCCTATAACTTGAAGTGCCCTTAAAGCCTCCCTTATAGAAGTCCTACTAACTTTAAAGTTATCAACTAACTCTCTTTCGGAAGGAAGTTTGTCTCACCTTTTTAAAGTACCATCCATAATCATATTTTCAATTTGCACTATTACATGTTCATATACCTTTGTACTCTTTATAGGTGTAAACATCAAATGAGCCACCTCAATTCATTTTATCTTATATTTGCATAAGTCTTCTATATATTTTGAGCAGAGCCTGCAAAAACATCATTCCACTTTGTATATATACCAAATAAGCTTACTACATCCTGCTCGTTATATAATAATATTTTTTGTTTTTTCATTTCAGGCATTCTCTTTATATATTCATCATCTTTTGCTATTTTACTAAAGGTTTTAGCCAAATTTGAACCACTTATTACTTCGTTTTCCCTATTTATTCCAAATTCTTTTTCCAGTGCTTTTAGCCCTATGGATTTATGCATTTCTTTTTCGTATTCTTTTTGCAAATCTATACTTATAAAATAATCTTTTATATTAAATTCTATACCATATTTCTCAAAAAGATAGTTTATTACTGTAAAATCATTGTTACCTGAAAAAGTCACTATATATTTTTTTCCCATTTCAATCATAGTTTCAAAGTAACTTCTTGCTAAATCAAGTATATCTCTTACATCTTTGCTGTTTTCTATCATATACTGAGTTACTTTTAAAATTTGATTTTTGTAATCATAAAAGCAACATCCAAATACTCCTATACATATTGGTTTCTTATATATATAATGCTCTAAATCAAAAAATATAGAATCTTTAAAAACACAGTTATTATTCTCTACTTTTAGTGAACTTTCTGTCATAGGCATTTCAACACCAACATCATTAAGTCTTTCTATCACTTTATCACTCTTCTCCAATTCATTTTAAAACATAAACAATTTATATATCATTTATGCACTTTGTTTCTAGTTTGTATATCATATCTTTTCTTTCTACTATTACTTTTGCCTTTTCGCTTAAAACACTATTATCTTTTATTTTTTTCAAAAGTTCTCGGGTTGGATTTACACAGACAGGATTTCCAACCATATTAAGCATTGCAAAATCTCCTGAAGTATCCCCATATGCATAACTTTTTGCTAAATCTATACCATATTTTTCAACTAATAATTGTATGGCTTTTTTCTTGCTAACACTATCCCACATAGGAACAACTTCTCCCGTATAAATATCCCTACTATCTATAATATACACAGCTCCTACATAATCGTCAAATCCATATCTAACAGCCATCTCCCTTACAAGTTCCACTGGGCTTCCGGATACAGTTATAACCTTGTGTCCCTGCTCCTTATGCCATTTTATCATATCCCTAGTATAAGAATACACCCTATGTCCCTTTTGTGAAACTACATTTTTGGCTATAAATTCTATTTGAGATCTGTGAAGACCTTTTATAGCTTCAATATATATACCAGCAATCTTTAAAAGATAATTATCATAATTTCCCTCTCTTTTATCCCACTTTTCATATTCTGGTTTAACTTCCTTATACCATCTCTCTCCAGGTATTACTTCATATTTTACCAGTTTTTTGAATACCTCTGTTATAAGACCCTCTCTATATAAAGTACCATCAATATCAAAAAAAGCTGCTATACTCATACTCTTTATTCTCCTTAACTATTATTTTAAAAAACATAAATATATCTTATTATTTTAACATACATACTTATAATATCAATATTCGAAAAAAAATAATCGGTTGACAGTATATTTCTAATATGATATTATAATATCAGAAATGATAATGATTTTCATTATATTTAACAAATTGGGAGGTGGCTTTATATGAGTATTTGCGATTTAAAACTAGGTGAAATTGGAATGATAAAAAGTATAAGGGGTAATGAAAAATTAGTTAAAAGACTTCTTGCTCTTGGATGCATAGAAGGAACTGAAGTATTATTAAAAAATTGTGCTCCTTTAGGGGATCCTATAGTTATAAACTTAAGGGGTTTCAATTTAGCTATACGTAAAAAGGATGCACAAAATATATCAGTAAATGTCCCTGCGTAAAATTATTAATAATGAAGTTATAGACGGGAGGAGTAATATGATCGTAGCAGCTTTACTTGGCAACCCAAACGTAGGTAAAACTTCTTTATTTAATCATCTAACTGGTTCAAATCAATATGTTGGAAACTGGGCTGGAGTAACCGTTGAAAAAAAAGAAGGTTACGTAGATAATTTTATAAAAATTGTAGATTTGCCCGGGATATATGCCATGGACACATATTCTAATGAAGAAAAAGTATCCAAAGAATTTTTACTTACAGGAAATCCAAGCGTAATAATAAATATTGTAGATTCATCAAATCTGAATAGGAATCTATATCTTACAACTCAATTGAAACAATTTAATAAACCTATTATATTAGTTTTGAATATGATGGATGCAGCAGAATCTAAAGGATTAAAAATAGATTTTTCAGCACTTTCTAAAGAACTAGGAGTAACAGTGGTTCCAATTGTAGCAGCTAAAGGAAAAGGTATAGACAACCTTCTTGAAATTCTTAAAAGTGGTAACTTTTTAAAGGAAACAGATAATAGCAAATTTATCTTTGAAAATGAAAAAGCAGCCTATTCCTATATAAATAATATTTTAAACAAATGTGTTAAGGAAACAAAAAAAAATATTACTTCAACTACTGAAAAAATAGACAAAGTAGTCTTAAATAGATTTTTAGCTTATCCAATATTTTTAATATGCTTAATATTGATTTTCAAATTTACTTTTAGCTGGGTAGGTCAACCTACTGCAGATATTTTTGACAATTTTTTAGAAAGCTTCTTAAAACCGGATCTAAAGATACTCTTAGCAGGAACAAGTAACTGGTTTAGTTCTCTTTTAGTAGATGGTATTCTATCTGGTGTAGGATCTGTAGTTGTATTTTTCCCCGTTATATTCTGTTTATTTTTAGGAGTATCTTTTCTGGAAGACAGTGGATACATGGCAAGAGGGGCTTTTATAATGGACAAACTTATGAGAAAAATGGGGTTGTCTGGAAAAGCTTTTATACCACTTATAGTAGGTTTTGGTTGCTCCGTGCCTGCAATTATGACTTCTAGAACACTTGAAAGTGAAAAAGATAGAAAATTAACAGCATTACTTATACCTTTAATGTCATGTAACGCCAGGTTACCTATATATGCATTATTTGCATCAGCTTTTTTCACTAAAAATAAAACTACTGTAGTATTTTCTTTATACATTCTTGGAATCTTTATAGCCTTTTTAATTGGCCTCATTTTTAAAAATACCTTATTTAAAAAAGACGAAGAACCTTTTATAATAGAACTTCCTGAATACAATATTCCTGAATTAAAAAGTTTGTTATTTCACACCTGGGAAAAAGCTAAGGGATTCTTAAAAAAAGCAGGTACCATAATATTTTCCATGTCGGTTTTAATCTGGTTTTTGACTAACTTCAATTTATCTGGTATGGTATCCATGGATAAAAGTATTCTATCTTCTATCGGTAAACTAATAAGTCCTATATTTTCACCAATGGGATTTGGCACCTGGCAAAGTTCAGTATCACTTATTACAGGTATCACCGCAAAAGAAATTGTATTAAGTACTATGAGTATTGTATATGGTGGAAATTTAATCACTTCTCTTCAAAGTCAATTTTCCCCTATTTCCGCTTATGCATTCTTAGTTTTTGTATTACTATATACCCCTTGTATATCTGCAATAGCAACCATGAAAAAAGAATACGGGAACAAAATGGCAGTATTTTCCGTAACATATCAACTCTTACTAGCATGGATATCTTCTTTTACCGTATTTAATATAGCTTCACTTATATTTAAGTAATGGAGGCGTTTTAATTGTTAGAAATTATAGTAACAATAATTATTGCAGGGACAGCCTTGTATATACTTTATAGAAATATTAAAAATAAAGCCAAAGGTAAATGTGATTGCGGATCCTGTGCTGGTTCAAAATGTCCCTATCATACAAAAGATTGTAATAATATAAAAAAGTTCTGATATAAACAGATTTCTAAGCATCAGATGGAGTTTTAACTCCATCTGATGCTTAGAAATCGTTATCCAGGGACGTAGCTGCTCTTTACTCCCACTTGGAAAAGCGGGAGTATTAGAGCAGGTAGTCATCGGATAAATATCAGAACTTTTTTATAATATAATCCACTATATCTTCGATGGATATAATTCCCTTAACCGTATTTTCATCATCGATTACAGGAATAGATACTATGTTCTTTTCCCTCAGCCTTTTTGCAACAGCTAAAATGTCCTCGTCACTTTTAGCTGTAACTACATTCTTTGCCATAACCCAGTCAACAGGGCATGTATCATAATGTCCTTCTTCCATTAAGAACCTATATATATCTGCTTTTACTATCATACCTGTTAGTTTACCGTTTTCATCAACTACGGGTGCTCCATTTATATTATGGTCATACATTACATCTAGAGCCTTATGGAGACTATCTTCTCTCTTCAATTTTACAATATCAGAATGCATTATCTCTCCTACCATACTATTATCCCTCCTTATTTCAATTATACAATTATTTTTCAATATAAAGTACAAATATTTTAAAAATTTAATTTTATACTAAAAGTATTAGTAACTATTATTTATTATATTTACTAATTCATCACAATCATTTTCACCTTTTAGGAGATGGTCTATAACATGAGAAGCAGCTCTTTTAGATACTTTTTCTAATTGAACATCTAGTTGTATATTATTCTTTTTCAAAAGTATTTTTAAATATTTTAACTGTTTCTCTGTAATACAATCTTCCCTTACAAGCAAATTATTATTTTTAATTTTGCAAGCAAATTCATGTATTTTGGGTAAATTTAAAACATCTTCATAATTGTGCAGCATTATAGTTTTCTTTATGTTTTCATTTTTACTTTCTAGAAATTCTTTATACAGATCTACACTAATTCCACCATCTATTTTATCTTTTCGGTCTATTCCCACATGTTTTTCTACAGTCTTTAAATTACATCTTTCCATTCCAAGTTGTTTATAGTATGGTCTTATAAGCCTGTACAAATCTATGTGATGTCCAGGAGCTTTAAAACACATGTTGTTTTGATGAGCCCTTTCTTTTATAAAAGGCTCATCAAATGCTATTCCATTATAGGAACACCAGCTGCTATATTTTTTTACATCTAATCCAAAATTATATATAACTTCTCTTTCATCTTCTAAAACATCCGAAAAATACTGTTTCATTTCAAAGTCATCCCTGCTTAAGAATCTCCCAAAAGATATAAGTATTATGTTGTCATGTTCTCTGTCAAATCCTGTTGTCTCTATATCAAAATATGCTACATCATCCATATTACAACTTAAAAATATATCTTGTGAAATATTTATACGCTGTTTATACTCTTTGATTTCCATAACCTAGTTACTAAGTAACTTCTCCATCTCCATTCTGCTGTAGAATTGAATTCAAAATACAAATGCTATTTTTACATCTTTTCTACTACATCTATTCCAAGTAAATTCAAGCCATTTTTTATTACCTGGCAGGAAGCCTTTACAAGCTGAATCCTAGCTGACTTCACACCTTCATCTTCAGCATTTATAATGCTGTGTGCATTGTAAAACTTATTAAAAGCTTTAGCTGCATCTATTACATATCTAGTTACTATAAATGGTTCCAACTTATTTATAGCACTTAATACTGCCTTATTAAAACCATGAAGTATTTTTACAAGTTCAAATTCCTCTTTACTACTTAATTTGCTGTAATCTACGTTTTCACTTATACAGGCAGGAGCTTTTCTTAATATACTTTTTCCTCTAGCATAGCTATATTGTACATAAGGACCAGTTTCTCCTTCAAAGCTTAGCATTTCATTCCAGTCAAATACTATATCTCTTTCTCTGTTGTTTTTTAAATAAGTGAATATAACAGCACCTATTCCTATCTTTTTTGCAACTTCTTCCTTATTTTCAAGTTCAGGATTTTTTTCATTTATTATTTCAAGGGTTCTTTCTATAGATCTATTTAATAAATCCTCTAAAAATATTACATCTCCCTTTCTTGTAGAAAGTTTTTTATCTGCAAATCTTACAAGACCAAAACCTACATGTGTACATGAATCTGCCCAATCATTTCCCATTAATTTAAGTGTAGTAAATACCTGTTTAAAGTGAAGTGACTGGTCAAGCCCTACTACATATATGCATTTATCAAAATCATAGGTTTTCTTTCTATATATAGCTGCAGCCAAATCACGTGTTGCATATATAGTAGCTCCATCAGATTTTTTTACAATACAAGGAGGTATGTTATAATCATCCAGCATTACAACTCTTGCTCCATTACTCTCTACTAAAAGCCCTTTTTTGTCTATTTCCTCTACAACGGCATCCATTTTATCTGAATAAAAACTTTCTCCTGTATAGAAATCAAAATTCACATTTAAAAGATCGTATATCTTCTTAAATTCTCTAAGGCTTAAATCCTTAAACTTTTTCCAGAGAGTAACTTCTTCCTCACATCCATCTTCCAATTTTTTAAAATACATTCTACCTTCTTCATTGAGTGAAGGATCTTTTTCAGCTTCTTCATGAAATTTAACATATATCCTTAAAAGCTCTTTTATTGGATCTTTATGTAGGGAATCTTCATCACACCATCTTTTATAAGCAGATATGAGTTTTCCAAACTGAGTTCCCCAATCTCCCAAATGATTTATTCTGGTACAGTTATACCCTTGAGAAATTATCATTTTATACAACGCATTTCCAACAGATGTACTAAAAAGATGTCCTACGTGAAATGGCTTTGCAATGTTAGGTGACGAAAACTCTACAACTATATTTTTTCCTTTACCTAGCTCAGATTTTCCGTAATTTTCTCCTTCTTTTAATACCTTCTCCAAGGTATCTTTTGTAAAAGCTGCTTTATCTACAAAAAAGTTTAAATAAGGTCCTAGATTTTCAACTTTTTCAAAATATTCTTTGCCTAATTTACTTTTTAATTCTTCTGCAATCATATTTGGAGATTTTCTTAATGTTTTTGCCAATTGAAAACATGGAAAGGCATAATCTCCCATCTCAGGCTTTGGAGGTATCTCTATTAAACCTTTTATAAAATCCAATTCTAAATCTACATTTTCTTTAATTCTTTCTGCTATTATTTCTTTATAATCCATAACTTTATGTTAAATAACTTTATGGTTATTTAACAATATTCAACTCCTCTCCTGTTTACATTCTATTACTTTTCATATCCAGTTACATGATTCTTATGCCAATTCCAGGCAGTTCCAATAATGTTCTCCAAAGAATTATACTTTGGCTTCCATCCAAGTTCATCCTGGGCTTTCTTAGAAGAAGCCACAAGTACTGCTGGATCTCCTTGCCTCCTAGGTGCAATTTCAGCCTCTATTTTTTCTCCAGTTACTTTTCTTGAAACTTCAATTACTTCTTTTACAGAAAATCCTTTTCCATTACCTAAATTATAAATCTTACTTTCATTATCTTTCATAATTTTATCCAGTGATAAAAGATGAGCATTAGCTAAATCAGTTACATGAACGTAATCTCTAACACAGGTACCGTCTTCTGTATTGTAATCATCCCCAAATATGAATATTTTATCTCTCTTTTTTAAAGCTACTTGAAGTATTATTGGAATTAAATGAGTTTCAGGTCTGTGATCTTCTCCTATAACCCCATTTATATGTGCTCCAGCTGCATTAAAATATCTCAGCGCAGCATACTTTATACCATATGCCCTATCACTCCACTTCAAAACTTTCTCCACTGTAAGCTTTGATTCTCCATAGGGATTGGTAGGATATGTAACTGCATTTTCTAAAATTGGTATACTTTTTGGTTCCCCATAAGTAGCTGCGGTTGATGAAAATACAATATACTTTACATTATGCTTTCTCATTGCTTTAAGCAAATTTAAAGTTCCACCTACATTATTATCAAAGTATTTAAGAGGTTCATCTACACTTTCCCCTACAAGAGAATAAGCAGCAAAATCTATTACAGCTTCAATTTCATTTTCTCCAAATACTCTGTCAAGTATATTATCATCTCTTAAATCTCCCTCATATACCTTTCCACCTAAAATTGCAGATCTATGTCCTTTTTCAAAATTATCTAATACGATAACTTCTTTTTTATTTTCCAATAACTCCGCAATCATATGACTGCCTATGTATCCGGCTCCACCGCAAACTAAAATTGCCATTATAAAACCTCCAATATAAATTATAACTTTATAGTCATTTAAATACTATATTTTATATTTTATATCTATTTTATCCTATTTGTCTACTATAGTTGTAATTATGCTCTATATAATGTTATAAAGAGCATAGCCTAATTAAAAAACGGTATGCTCTTTATAATTTAATTCATTCTAATTACCATTCAAGGCAAAATATCTTTTTTAATTTTACCATACTCAACTACTACATGTCCATTAACTATTACATAATAAACTCCATTGAGTTTTTCAAAGCCTGCAATCATTCTAAGTGTAGCTGTCTTTCCTTATCTAAAAAATTTCTCAACAGCATTATCTTTTAAATTTTTAACCTTTAATTCTTTACCATAATTAGAACTATATAAAATAAACTTGTAATTGCAAACTCTCTTATTGTGCTGAAAATAATTATATGATGAAGTAATAGATTGTATAGTCGACATCTTTAAAACAGATTGAGTTTTATTAAAACTATTATGACATATGCAAACTAAACTTCTATTTATCCCCAATGCCGTATTTTTAAATTCCATATGTCCTATAATAAATAATATTATAAACATGGCTATGCTAAATAAAATAAAGCTTGGTTTTATAAATGCAATCATGCAAGTTACAATTACCCAAAATACAATTTTCTTATAAAAAAAGCCAAAATATACATTACTAAGAGGTTTATTAAAATTATCTTCATATAAAAATTCATCAAGTAAATCTTTTAATATTTTATCTTTCAATTGGCTATTACATATGGGATATAGTATAGCTTTTTCTCCTTTTTCATCTCCGTATCCAATACTTTCTATTTCTATAGTAAAATAGCCAAAAACCTGCATTAAAATAGTCTGTTTAAGATGTATCCCTTTAATCTTTTCTCTATCGAAACTATAATTTTTCTTATTTAAGGCTCCATAATTTATGCAAATTTTATTATTATCAGCCCACATTCTAAAATTATAATATTTTATAAAATTATATATAATAGACAAACATAAACTTACAAATAATATAATACAAACTATAATTGCGATTGTATAAATTTTTTCATAAAAAGTTGTATAATTAAACCCTCTAAAATATTTAGATATATCAATATTAAGTTTAAGTAATCTTTTAACACGTTCCTCAAAAAATTGCTGTATAGCAAGCAATATAGCTAGTCCCTTAAACAGTGAATTAGAAATAATAGAATATATAAATAATTCTTTTGAACCTAAACTATAAGATTCCTGTTCATATTTATTTTTAAGTGTATTCGTATTTTCTTTAAGCAGTATATTTCTAAGCTCCTCAGCCCTACCTCTATTTAAAGTGAATTTCAATTCATTTCCATGATCCTTTGCATCTCCTGTATCAATTTTTATAGTTGCTGCATTAAAAATTTGTTCAAAAAAATTTGTTGAAATGTCAACTGTATTGATTTTTTCTAAAGGAACTTCTATTTTTTTTACGCTAAAGACCCCTTCTTTGTGATAAATATACTTTTCTCTTATTATAAAAATGTTTTTTCTCCATTCTATAATCTCATATGCTAGAAGTAGTATTAATAAAATTACTGCAATTAAAATTCCCAATCTAAATCCAATCCACTTAATCAAGAATCCTGATGCAAAAATAATTCCTATCATTTCTTTTAATATTGTGCCTAAACTATAAAATAATTTAAAGAAATGATTTCTCTCTACCCTATCCAATTTTATCACCCAATTCTATAACATTTTTAAGGTTATTTGCGACTTTTTCAGCATCTTCCACAGCTATAGCAGGGATTTTATGTGTACCCCCTGCAGTTATTATATTTACAGAAGCTATTTTGCACATTCTTTCAATTGGTCCTTGTTCTATTTTTAAATTCTGGATTCTAGAAACTGGAATTATTGTTCTTTTTCTTATGATTATGCCTTCTATAAGTTCAATTTTATCTTCAAATATTCCGTATTTCCACTGTTTATACTCTAAAAAGGGCCATATAAAACTATCCAAAATTGAAACAAATATTATTATTGCAGTTAAAAGATTTAAACCACATTTTAGTACTTTCATATCTTCAATTCTTGGCATTAAGAATAAATTCACACATAGCACATATAAAGCTATAAATATAACACTAATTACTGTTCTTCCAATAATCCATGATTTTATAGCACTTTTATCGATCTTATCATAATTCATAGTTAATCTCCTTCACATATCTAGTGTACTTGCTTGTACACTAATTAGTTTTGCCTATATTATATATTACATAATTATATTTTACTATTTTAAAATTTAATAAATCTTTTATAATTATTATATATTGACGTTTATATTTGTATATCATAATATATAAATGTAAAGATTTAAATATAGAAATATAGCGAGGTAGAACTATGGACAATAATTATAAAGAGTATGCCGATACTGCTGAACTTCTTAAGGTACTGGCACATCCTATTAGACTATGTATAGTCAGAGGGCTATTAGATAAGGGCTGCTGTAATGTTACACACATGCAAAATTGCCTTAAAATTCCTCAGTCAACTTTATCACAACACTTACAAAAATTAAGGACAGCAAAAATTATAGAAGGAACTAGAAATGGACTTGAAGTTAATTACAGTGTTTGTAATAAAACAGCTATTGATTTAATTCATGTCTTATTTAAGTAATGTCAATGATTTATAGAGTTTCGAACAAAAAAATCAACTTATACTCCAAATATTTTTTACAACATTCAGTTCAATTAAATATTTTGATAAGGCTAAGAAAAAAATTTTAAAAAAGCTTCATTATTGTAAAAATGTTCCTACGTATAAGTTGATTTTTAAGTTAGTAAACTCCTTAGGACTAATAATCTTTCATACAAAGGGTCTCAAGCAATGCCCATTGTAATTTAAAAAATCTTAAATTTAAATCTTATTGAAGTAAAGCTGCAATAGCACTATATTTTAGATCTTCTGTAGTGTTAACGGAAGGGAATCATCCATAACTACTAATTTTTAATTCTCAATTTTTAATTTCACTTTAATACCTATACAGGATTTTTTCTTAATTTTACTTCTTTCTTAGTTGGATAAATGGTATCAGAATATATATAATCTACCCCCATTTTAGCAGCTCTTTTAAAATCTTGTCTTCTATCAATTGTCCAACAAAATACCTTTAACCCATCTTTATGAGCCAATTGTACAATTTTCTTAGTAAGAAAATCATATCTGGAATCTAAAGCTACAGCCCCTATAGACTTCGCATACATATAACCATGGAGTCTGCTATTTGGATTTATAATTGGCATTATACGAATCTGATTATCCTTACTTTTTAAATATTCCAAAGCTTGATAATTAAATGAATGAACAATGACTTTTTTTTCGTAACCATATTCATGGATAATATCTAAAAATGTATTAATATCTCTATTTCTTCTACTTAGAAATTTAATTTCAAATATTGGTACGAGATTGTATTTAGAACATTCCGTCAATGCTTCCTCAAATCGAGGTACTTTTAAATTAGGATATTGAGCTATATTTGCCCCCTTATCAATCTTAAGCTCATCTATTTCGTCTGACGACTTTTTTGTTATTGGTCCCCTTCCATTAGTTGTTCTATTAAGTGTAGGATCATGGAGTAAATATAAAACACCATAGGAGGAAGAGCATACATCTAATTCTACTCCCCAATATCCCATTTTACCTGCAATATCAATAGCAGGAATGGAATTTTCAGGAGCAAATCTATTTGCTCCACGATGAGCTATTACTATAGGTTCATTTTGCATTACAGTATTATTAACTTTTTTTGGTATATTGTCTTTTCTTTTGTAACTTATATCATTTAATTTATTAATTCTTATATTAGACGAATATTTAAGAGAAAGAGAATTGGTATTGTAATAAAAAGTTACAGCCATAACTTTTAAAAGTAATGCAGTAAACAATATAAGGATAACATTTGTAAATACCTTTTTATAAATACTATTACCCCCCCCTTATTGATAAAGCCTTAAGCTTAGCTAAATATTTTAGCAGATTTAATTTTAATTTAAAAATACAATACTAGACAAGAACATGATTTTTTTCATCATTGCTCTTCTAATTCTACCATAAATTATCTATAATAGTCTAATCTATAAAACATAAAAAAGTTCCTAGGAAAGTAAACTCCCTAGAAACTTTTTGCCAAAATATTACTTCATATTTTCTACTTCTTTTTCAATACTATTAAAATCTACATCCTCTAATTTAATAACTTTTGTACTATGCCTTTTTTTATACCATATCCATAGACCTAAGAATAAAGGCAGTCCTATATATGAAGAAATAACTCCACCCCAATCTATTTTAGCTTCTCCAAAATAAGTAATACCTTGACCCAAGATAACCACAATGCAAAGTACAAGTGCTATAATCGGACCCAGTGGAAATAATTTAGCTTTATATTTTAATTTACTAAAATCACGTTTTTGAAAAACATATGCCTTTCTAAAGCGATAATGGCAAAGTGCTATTCCAACCCATGCTACAAATCCTGCTAGTCCTGAAGCTGCTACCAGCCATACATACACTGTAGTTTCTGCATAAAATCCAGTTAAAAAACAAGCAGATGCCACTATAGTAGTAAGTATAAGTGAATTTACTGGTACTCCCCTTGAATTAACTTTTGCAAAACATGCAGGTGCATTTTTTTCTTTAGCCATAGAATATAACATTCTTGTTGAAGCATACATTCCAGAATTTCCTGCAGATAGAACTGAGGTTAAAACAACTGCATTCATAAGAGAAGCTGCCCCTGCTATACCTGCCTTTTGAAATACCATCGTAAAAGGACTTGTATCAACTCCTGCATTCATATAAGGTATAAGAGCTCCTACTACAAATATTGTACCTATATAAAATAATATTATTCTCCAAAATACAGCATTAATTGCCTTTGGTATAGTTTTTTCTGGATTTTCACTTTCTCCTGCTGCTATACCTATAAGCTCTGTACCTTGAAAAGAAAATCCTGCAATTAAGAAAACTAAAAATATAGATTTAAAACCACCTACAAAAGGTGCATCTCCTACTGTAAAGTTTTTAAATCCTACAGGTTTTCCATTAAATATTCCACAAATAGTTGCCACACCTACAATTAAGAATACGATAACTGTAAAGACCTTAATACCTGCAAACCAAAATTCTGATTCTCCATAAGCTTTTGCAGACAATAAATTAAGTCCAACTATAAGTACTAAAAAACATATACTCCATATAATAGATGGTACACCTGGAAACCAAAATTTCATTATCAAGGCCCCTGCTACCATTTCTGTTGCAACAGTTATAGCCCAATTGTACCAATAGTTCCATCCAAGTGCAAACCCCAGTGCAGGATCTACAAACTTAGTGGCATATGTACTAAAGGAACCTGAATCAGGCATGTACGTTGCCATTTCTCCTAAACTTGTCATTAAAAAATAAACCATAACTCCTATACAGCCATAAGCCACAAGTGCTCCTCCAGGACCTGCCTGTTTAATCGTAGCTCCTAGAGCTAAAAATAACCCTGTTCCTATAGCTCCACCCAAAGCAATCATATTTAAATGTCTGGCTTTAAGCCCTCTTTTAAGTTCATAGGTCCCCTCTTGTTTTTGTTCTGCAACACTCTGCATTTTTTTCCCCCCTTATCGGTTTTTAATTTCCGATAAGTGATATAACTAAGACGGACATAAGGTGATCATAAAAATAACCTTGAGAGTACACTCAAGGTTATATAAAGACATATTAATCCTATAACGAATGATAGCTCTCCACAAATTAACCTTGTGACAGTTTTACATATATTTTATGTAAACCCAATTACTTAGCATTAAAGCATTTGCTAAATAACTTCGGCAAAATTTCCTTTCAAGCTGTATCATAGTGCTTAACTCCTCAACTCTACTCTTAAATTCTGCACCTCTACCTCAGTTATTCACTTATATTAATATATTATGAACTAAAACTTTAAGTTAGTCAATAGATTTTATACTCTAAAGTACATTTTGTAAAAATATTATTGAATATGCAAAAAATATATCAGATTAATTGTCAGGTACATTAATTCCTGCCATTTTCATAAGATACAGAGCATTTCTCGTTTTCGATGCACCTCTATGCAATTTATAATCAAACTGTATTTTATTATCTTTATAATATTCTCTAAAATGATAATTTTTTACTCTTTCATTACTTTCATTCTCTATATCACATAATTCCAAATCATGAGTTGATACCATACCACAGGTATTAGAGTCCATCAATTCATTTATAAGTATCTTGGCTCCAGTGTGCCTATCTATAGAATTAGTACCTTTAAATATTTCATCTAATAAGAAAAAAATATTTTCTCCTCTATTAGCAGCTTCTACAATAGATTTTATTCTCAAAATTTCTCCATAAAAAGAAGATATATTTTTTTCTAAATTGTCACTTATTCGCATACAGGTGTAAATACTCATTATAGAACAACAAAATGATTTTGCACGAACCGGTGCCCCCGAATAAGCAAGTACTAAATTTATACCTGCTGTTCTTAAAAAAGTACTTTTCCCCGACATATTTGATCCTGTGATAAGTGCTACTTTAGAATTTTTGCCCAAATCTAGATTATTACAAACTGCCTTATCCCCTAAAAGAGGATGTGCCATGGAATCTGCTTTTAAGACTAAGGATTTATCCAAAATTTCAGGCATTGTCCAACTTGAATGGTCAAATGCTATAACTGCAAGACTACTCAACATTTCAAATTTTCCAACAGTTTCAATCCATCCATAAAGCTCACTGCCATTTTGTTCCCTCCACTTTTCAAAGGCAAACATACACTGATAATCCCAAAGGAAAAATATATTAAGTATTATATAGGCAATGTTCTGGCGCTGAGATATGCTCTCTGATATCCTTTTTAGTTTATATATTTCTTCTGCTGCATTTTTTAATTTTCCATTTTGTTTTTTAAATAGCATACTTTTTAAGTCATTTAAGTAATCACACTGAAATTCTTCTTTGCATATTAAGGATATGGTTTTTTCATAAGATCTTATATTACTTTTTAAATTGAAAACCGTGTTTAAAGTACTAAATCTGTTTTTAGCCCCTGGTAAAAGTAAAATTATTTGAACTACAAGTGCTGCATACCCTATAGAATTATTAAAAAAGTGAAATACAAAACTCATAAGCAAAAGCATTATAGTTACAATAGGAATTATTTTAAATACACCTATAATGTATTTATTTCTGTACATTGAATTCTCAGTTGAAACTATTTCTTTAAGCTTTGAAACACTCTCCCTATCATCTTCTATGGATGAACTCTGTGCCTCTAGATGCTGTCTCCACTTTAATTTATGGGACAATTCCAAAACTGCACTTTGTCTTTTTTCTATATCTTTAGAATTTCCTAAAGGTGATGACAGCACATTTTTTAAGTTTTCCTTTCCAAGATAAGTATTACAGCAATTAATACATTGAAATAATGAGTTTTCACCAAATATATCAAGATCCCAGGAATAATTATGCTCTACATCCTTAAAACTTTCCCCTTTTTCGTTAAATTCTTTCCAATCACCAACTATTCTTTTTAGCGAATTACAATTTATTCTTACTAGTTTTTTTGTAAAATCTGTATTTTGTTTTAACTTTTCATGGATTCTTACAGCAAGTACAAACAATATAGCTGAAACCAGGAAAATACTTAAACTCATATAGTGATAGTTTTTAATATAGAAACCTACTATAAAGATTATTCCTAGCAAAAATATTAAAAAACGTAACCTACTCATACGTACTGCAGCAGAACTTTGCCTTTTCACAAGATGGTCGTAATGTTTTTTTCTTCTGCAGTAGATTTTTTCAATTTCCTTCAAGTATATTTCTCCTCTTTTCTCACTACGTCTATGTTTTTATTTGCTATTTTTTAGCCTACTTACTTTTAACTCATCAAAATAATCTTTTATCTTCAGATCCATGCCTAATATATGACTTGATATCCAATTGTACACAAAATCCAAAATATCCAAAATTGATTTTTGTGTATCTTCATCTATTTCATCTAAATCCAAGCTCTCTATTTTTTCTATAAATTTATCATGCACTCGTTTTTGTTCCGAATAACCTGGATAGTCATACATTTTCATAATCTTTTCTTCATCCTCAAAGTGATAAACAGTATACTCTTTTAAATCGTCAATTAAATTTAAAATATCACCAAAATAGTCCACATGATTTTCATTGACAGCTAACTCATATATGGACTGTCCTATTTCAAATAACTTTTGGTGCTCATCATCTATTCTCTTAATTCCACAAGCATATTCATCTTTCCATTCAAACATAGTATACTTCCTTTCTAAATATTTTATTGTAAAATTTGATAAATAAGTTTAATTTCTATAACTTACTGATTGTGCTGCTTCTATACATATTATTATAACAAAATTTGAATTAGTAAACTACTACTAATTTAAAACGCCGCCGGAATAATACCGGCGGCGTAAAGAAAATAAAAAATTATTCACTTATTGGATCTGTAGGAAATATTTTTACATAACCCTTCCTGGAATTACGGCATCTAATATTCCAATAACTACTGCTGCCAAAATAGCTCCTACTATGGTAACTCTCATATATGGAACTAAAAATTGAGTTAAATATAATATTACAGCTGCAATTACAAAACCTTTTACTCCCTTTCCAAAAGGAGAAGCATCTACATTCATAAATCTTTCTACTAAATAATCTATTAAACTTATTACAACTGCTGCAGCTACATATGACCATAATCCTGATATTTTGAAACCAGGTGTTAAAAATGAAGTTATTGCCAATACAACTACTGTTAAAACAAATCTTAATATATAACCTCCCAATGTAGATCTTTCAGGTTGTTTATTTGTATCACCCATGGAAGTCACTCCTTTTTCAATAAAATATTTATTCACTTATATTTTTACCTAAAACATAAAAAATATTTAAAAATAAAAAATTTTTTAAATAGAAGTTATAACTATTTTATTTTTAGATAAAACTAAATTCAAAATGAATATTGACAAAATTTAAGAAAAAAGGTATAAGTAATATTGTCTGTATAGTAAATACTTATAAATTACTAAAAAGGAGTGTAACAATGAAAACATTTCAAACTCTTATTGATGAAACTTTACAAGCCAAAGATTTAGATGAGTTAGAATCTGCTGCAGATCTATTTCAATTTGGTATAGAAAAAGGATATTATAATCAAAGACAGTCAAATGAATTTAACACTACATACTGGAAAATAAAAAATAAATATTTGGCTTATGAAATTGCAAATCAGATAAAATACAGTAAACTGGACATTTTGACTATAGTTATTAATGCACCAGTGAATATAAAAGACAATAAGTCAGAACTTTTAAGCTATGTAAATGGCCGTATAAAAGCACTTAGAGGTAAAATATCTGGAATCAAATAGTGCAAAAGCCAGATGAAACTATCATCTGGCTTTTACCTATATTCAATATCTTATTTTAAGCCCTGTTCATAGGCCTGAACCATCTTTTTAACCATGTTTCCACCTACGGAACCTGCTTCTCTAGATGTAAGATCTCCATTATAGCCTTCCTTTAAATCTACTCCTACTTCTCTAGCTGATTCCATTTTAAATTTATCTAAAGCCTCTTTAGCTTGTGGAACTAAGACTCTGTTTCCTCTACTGTTTGCCATAATTGTTCCCCTCCTCATTTTTAAATTATTTGTTTTGTATTACACTATCAGTTTGCTCCATATAAAAATTATTACTCTATAAAATTAAATGAAAATATACTATATTATAGGGTATCTAGAAACTTTTATAAATGAAAATTTTTCTCTATTATACTGTAAAAAGCCTTAAATTTAAAGCTTTTTGAAACTTTGCATGATTAAAGTAGTATAATAAATATAAGTTAATTTTAAAAGCAGGTGATTTTATTGTATAAAAAAGGAGATTTTCACTTACATACTAATGCTTCGGATGGTAACTTATTTCCGTCAAAACTAGTATGTATGGCAAAACGAGAAGGTGTTGATATTATTGCAATAACAGACCATGACACCTTATCTGGTATAGATGAATCTTTAAAAGAAGGAGAAAAAATAGGTATCAAAGTTATTCCTGGAATAGAATTATCTACCTTGTATGAAAATAGAAGCGTTCACATACTGGGGTATTTTAAAGATATCTCTCATATATCTCCAAAATTCAAAGACTTTTTAAAAGAAATGAACTTATACAGAATAAACAGAGCAAAAAAAATAGTAAATAATTTATATAAATTTTTCAATATAAAACTTGATTTTGAAAACATATTAAAGATAGCTAATGGAGTTGTAGCAAGACCCCATATAGCAAAAGCCATAATAAATGCAGGTTATAATTACAGTTTTGATTACATATTTTCAAATTTTATAGGAGATTCCAGTCCTGCCTACGTTCCAAACAAAAAACTTTCTACAATAGAAGGAATAAAAATGCTTACGTCTTTAAGTGCTATGGTTGTACTTGCCCACCCTGTACTTGTAAAAGATATAAATATAGAAGATTTAATCAAGCTTCCATTTCATGGTATAGAAGCTATTTATCCTGCTAATAAAGTTTGTGATACAGAGAAATTCATAAAGTATGCTAAAAAGTATAAAAAAATCATAACTGCAGGATCTGATTTCCATTCTACAAACAAAAAAAGTTTAAAGCACGGTCATACTATAGGTGAAGTTTATTTAGATGAAAATCAAATAAATGATTTTTTAAGCAAACTTAAAAGTTTATAGTTTTAAAAATAATCTGCAGAGGCTTTAATTAAGTTAAAGTCTCCACAAATTATTTCTTATATTTCTTTTAGAAATGCAACGTATCCTTTTACAGCTTCATATATGTCTGCTTTACTTGCTACTTCCCAAGGTGCATGCATATTGTGAAGTGCTATTCCACAATCTATAACTTGCATATTGTACTCCGCCAGTATATAAGCTATAGTTCCACCACCGCCCTGGTCTACCTTGCCAAGTTCTGCTGTTTGCCAGGATACATCGTTTTTATCCATTATATTTCTTATTTCAGCTATATATTCTGGGTTTGCATCATTACAACCTGATTTTCCTCTTGCACCAGTATATTTGTTAAATACTACTCCCTTTCCAAAATATGCTGCATTATTTTTATCCATTACAGAAGGATAATTTGGATCAAAGGCAGCGCTTACATCAGAAGACAGCATTTTCGAATTTGTTAAAGCCCTTCTAAGTTTTAAATCGCTGTATTCTTCGCATAGTGACATTACTTCGGCTACTGTATTTTCAAAAAACCTTGATTGCATTCCTGTAGCTCCTACACTTCCTATTTCTTCTTTATCTACTAAAAGAGTAACACAGGTCTTGCTTGGATTTTCTATTTTCATCATAGCATCAAAAGAAGTATAGGCACATATTTTATCATCATGGCCATAAGCCATAACCATACTACTGTCAAGTCCAAAATCTCTGGCAGGCCCTGCTGGAACTACTTCTAATTCTGCAGATACAAAATCCTCTTCTTCTATTCCATATTTGTCGTTTAAAATTCTCAATATGTTCTTTTTTACTCTATTTTTAGCTTCTTTATCCTCTATTGGAATACTTCCAATTAGAACATTTAAATCTTCTCCTTCTACAACTTTATTTCCTTTCTTATCCATCTGGTCTCCTGCAAGATGTACAAGTAAGTCAGATACTCCAACTACAGGATCTCCATCCTCTTCTCCTATTACTATTTCTACCTTAGTTCCATCTTTTTTTATAACTACACCATGAATGGCAAGTGGAAGGGTAACCCACTGATACTTCTTTATACCTCCATAATAATGGGTGTCAAACAATGCAAGATCAGCATCCTCATAAAGAGGATTTTGCTTTAAATCAAGCCGTGGAGAGTCTATATGAGCTCCAAGTATCCTCATCCCTTTTCCCATATTCTCCGTACCTATTACAAAAAGAGCTAAATTTTTATTCTTATTATTAGCATAAACCTTATCTCCTGCTTTTAAAGTAGATTTTGCATTCATTATATCCTCTATATTTTTATATCCGTTTTTTTCAGCTCTCAATATAAATTCTTTTACACATTCTCTCTCTGTCTTGCATTTAGACATAAATTTTTCGTACTCATCTGAAATTTTAAAGAGTATTTTAAAATCTTTTTTTGAATATTTGTCCCATGCATATTTATATTCCTTAGTTAAACTTTTTGACATTTTATCTCTCCTCTTCTATATTAATGTTATTGTATTAGCAAATAAATGTTATACCTCACTTTATTAACAATTATATTCTATCACAAAATACACCAATATATTAATATTTATATTTCAGATTTTCTGAAGTATTAGTGTAAAAAATCATCCATTAAAAGAGCTGACACACTAATTAATTCAACTTTAGCACATATAAAATTTTAATTAATAGTTAAGAATGAAGAATTAATAGTTAATGTGTACTTCCGTTACACTACAAAAAATCTTTGATTAAGCTTTTCATCACTCGTTTCGCTAAAGCGAAACATTGCTGATTTATATAAATTTAAAGATTTTTTGCGACAGCTAAAAATCATCTTTCATTATTAATTCTTCATTATTAATTCTTAACTTGCGAAGCTTTGCTTCACAAAGTTTTTAAACTGTGAAAGTTAGTAACTAATCAGTGAGTAGTCAACCTTGTATATCTATATTAAAACCACTTTTTCCTCTTAAATATACATATAAGAATGACTGCCACAAGAAACATAATTATTACTACATAATGGCATCCATTTTCTATCTCCATAAATGGTATTCCTTTTAGATTCATACCATAGATACTACTTATAAGATCTAATGGTAAAAATATACTAGCTATTACGGTAAAAACTTTCATAACTTCATTTGTTTTATTTGCAGTTTCAGATTCAAAGGCCTCTCTTACTAAAGCCAGATCTTGAACTAAGCTTTCAACAGAAAACATAAGTTTTTCTATTTTTCTATTTAAATTGCTAAAGTATTCTAAGATGTCTTTTTCTATTACCAGATTGTCATTCATAACCAAGCTATCTCCTATGTATATAAGTGGATTTAAATATTTTCTTATTTTATAAACCTGTCTTCTCAAGGTTATCAAACTATCTATCTGATCATGTTTGGGATTTTTTAAAACATCTATTTCAATTTTATCTGCTTTAACCTCTAGTGCTGATATTATGTCATAATTTTTTATAACTATTCTGTCTAAAATATAGTAAAGTAATATAGATGCCTTTGGATTGTCCTTTAGTACAAAACAATTTTTAGAGTCATATATATCTTGTATTAAATCATCTAATATATCAATTTTATCTTTGTATACAGTTATTATATAATTTCTACTTAAAAATACATTCAATTCTCTAGGAATTACTATTTCTTCTACATAATTGAGTACATTAAGTATTATAAAGAGGTACCCATTGAAAAAGTTTATTTTTGATACTTGTGAAAAACTTTTACATTCCTCTATACTATCTCTATCTATGTCTACAAAATCCTTTAACTTTTCAATTTCATCTGCATGAAGTAATATCCAATAATGGCTGCTTATAAAATCAATTTCTTCCGTAACTTCTTGAAAACCATTATCTATATCAAGTATTTTCATAAAACCACCACCAATGTAAACATAAAAATAAGTTCATTCTTATTAGTGTGTTAATTTTAATTAGAAATAATTCATTGCTTGGTAGATGTAATTTTATGACAAAAACTATAGTATAAAAATACTATAGCAGCAAAGTTAAACAAAATAAAAAAAGTATTGTGCATAAATCCCCTCAACAATATAAAGGACACAATACTTTTAATATCTATCTATGAATATTTTAAATAGATAATATAATAAAATTGTAAATATTTTAATCAGAAATGATACCATCTATAAACATATCATGTTTTTCCATGGGGACTTCATCTAGTACCTGAAACCTATATGCAAGGGCAATTTTTTTGGAGTTCTCTCTAAGCTTTTTAAAAAACCTATCGTAATATCCTCCTCCATATCCAACTCTCCCACCTCTTTTATCAAAGGCTACTCCTGGAATATAACATAAATCTATAGAGGCTTCTTCTACTTTAAATTTTGTATCTTCTGGTTCCAATATACCATATGCCCCACTTTTTAATTCATTAAAATCATGTATTCTAACTGCAACCATTCCATCCTCTTTGGATATAACTTTAGGAACACAAATATTTTTTCCTTGCTCAAGTGCCTTTTTTATAATTCTATGAGTGTCCACTTCACTTCCATAACTTACAAATATAAATATGATGTTAGCCTTATTATATTCTTCACTTTCTATAACCTTTTGAAGTACACTGTTGTCCAATTTTTCTTTTTGTAAATTAGATAATTTATTTCTCTCTTCTTTCATTTTCTTTCTTATAATACTCTTATCCATTCTTCTTCCTCGCCACCTCATTTATTCTTTCACTTATTACATCTACAGGAGTTACATTTGATATAAGACTGTATCTGTAATTTGCTGCAGCGGCCTCTATTATGACTGCCAGGTTTCTTCCTGGTCTAATTGGAATTTTCAATTTTCTTACAGGTACATTTAATATATTTAAATACTCCTTGTCTATTCCAAGTCTATCATAATTTTCATCTTCTTTCCACTGCTCCAGATATATTATCATGTTAATATCCTTTGCCTTAAGTACAGAACTCAATCCATAAAGGGCAGGTATATCAATTATCCCCATTCCTCTAACTTCTATCATTCCTGAAGTAATATATGGCGATGTTCCATGAAGTACCCCATCTATTTGCTTTATATCTACTGCATCATCTGCTACTAAACGGTGCCCCCTTTTTATAAGTTCAAGCGCAGTCTCACTTTTTCCTATACCACTTTCTCCAGTTATAAGTATTCCAATACCATAAACATCTACAAGCACGCCATGTATCCTTGTTTCAGGTGCTAATTTATCATCTAAATAATTCATAACCTTATTTATAAACCTTGTAGATATACTATCAGTTCTTAATATCCACCTTTTGTTTAAGATAGCACTCTCTAAGAACTCCTTATGAGGTACTAAATTTCTAGTTATTATGGTACATGGATTGTCAAATTCAAAATATTTCCCAAGCCTTTTTTTTCTAAGTTCAGGCTGCATAGCATCTAAAAAGCTCCATTCCGCCTTACCTACTATCTGGACTCTCTCATTAGCGTAATAATTATAAAACCCACTAAATTGAAGTCCAGGTCTATTTATATCACTTTCCTTTATTTCATTTACATTTTCTCCTCTATTTATAACTTCCAAATTTAAATCATTTATAATATCTACTACTGTTACTGGCATTTTCTCACCTCTTAATTGAGTTCATCTTCATTAGATTTTGGTTGTATAGCTCCAAGTTGAGCTTTTAAATTTTTCTTTATATTGTTTATATATTTCTCTCTAAGTCTTCTCTGTTCCTCTTTTTCATCTTCTGTAAGTTGTGAAGTTTTACTCTTTTTATAAAGAAAATTTATTCTTTCAGTTAATTTGTCCATTTTATAGCTGCAGCTCCTAACTTTATAATTTATCTGATGGCTACCTACTGTAACACTCCCTCTTCTATCAAAGTGAGAGCTAACAGTAGCTACGCCCCTAGATAATTCATCTAAACTTAGTGGGAGAAACATACTCCCACTAAGTAAGATTCATTGATACATTTGTTCAATTTTATTTTCCACAAATTACTCCATATTGTCAACTATTTTATAATAGTTAAGATAGTAAGTTTATAAATATGCTAAAAACTTTTAGACATTATTTTTATTTGTAAAATTTATCCATTGTGATTCATATCAGTATATGCAGACATTTTTTTCTTTTTTCCACATTTTCTCCACAGAATAATCCACACCTTATCTACAGAAGTTATGTTTATTTTTGTAATATACTGCAAATTGGTGACTAATAAAAGATATGGTTATTTTCTTATTATCTGGTAAAATATAAGAGTACAAAGTTTCTTGTGGAGGAATGATAATGAATGATAATTTGAGAATTTTAGATGTTGAAATAAACAATCTAAAGGAAACTTTATATCTATTAATGAAAACTAGTAGTCTTACGGATGAAATTGTTGTAAAGTGCAGTGAAAAATTGGACAGGCTAATTCTACAATACCAAAAGGAAAATAAATTTAGTTAATTTATTTTAGCTGAATTTTATTTTTTCTTTCTATTTTTTTCTTTTCAAATTTATTCTTCTCAATAAACTTAAAATCATTACATTCATTTGAATTTTAAGGTATAGATATTTCAACCATATATGTAAAATTAAAATAGAATAATACTTAAAATAAATTCTAAAAATAACATTGAACTTAAATTTGCATTTTACCAAAAGTTAAATTAGGGAGGTAGCTTAAATGGACGTTAGTGTAATAGGTGTACCTATCTTTTTTGGTTCTGATAGAAAAGGCACAGAATACGGTCCTAAAAAGTTGAGACAAAAAAATATAATAGATATTTTAAATAAAAGTGGCCATACAACTTATGATGCTGGAGATATCCATGTTTTAAATATACCTGAAGATGAAAAATATACATTTAATTCTCATATGAAGTATTTAAAACCAATACTAGATGCAAATAAGAATTTAGCTCATCAAGTT
Source organism: Clostridium sp. 001 (assembly GCF_019056555.1). Lineage (NCBI taxonomy): Bacteria > Bacillati > Bacillota > Clostridia > Eubacteriales > Clostridiaceae > Clostridium > Clostridium sp. 001. The sequence goes on from NZ_CP020473.1 coordinate 182,590, forward strand.
TACAGTTCACTATGTGCCCATAGTTTTCCTTTGACCATAGGTGGTGATCATTCTATAGGTCTTGGAAGTCTTTCAGGTACAAGCAAATATAATGGAAATATTGCAGTTATATGGCTAGATGCCCATGGGGATATAAATACAGATAAGACTTCCCCTTCAGGCAATGTACATGGAATGCCCCTTTCAGCTGCTATGGGATTTGGGTATGATAAACTTTCTAATCTCTATTATAAAGGTCCTAAAGTAAAGCCAGAAAATGTATTTATACTAGGTGCTAGATCTTTAGATAAAGGTGAGCAGAATCTTTTAAAAGAGCAAGATATAAGTGTATACTCCACTAAGGACATTCATGTGATGGGTATAAAAAATATAATGGCTAAAATTTATTTAAAATTAAAAAAAAATAAAATACAATCTCTTCACTTAAGTTTCGATATAGACGTTTTAAATCCTCAATTAGTCCCTGGGACAGGTACCCCAGTTAAAAAAGGCATAAACGTTACAGAAGTTAAATATATATTAAAATATTTAATGGAAACCGGACTTGTAAAATCCATGGATATGGTAGAGTTAAATCCTAGATTGGATCAGGACGACAAAACTTCTAATTTATGTATAGATTTGCTTTCCTGGACTTTTCAGCATTTAAAATAAGAAAGGGACATATGCCCTTCCTTATTTTAGAGTAAATTTAAAAATTCATTTATAAACTCATCTGCTTCTTTTAACTTTTCCTCATTAGGTACAAATTTGAATCTAAAGCCACTAGCTACCTTAAATTTCAATGACTTTAATCTTTCTGTTAGCATAGGTACACCTTCACCGCTCCATCCATAAGAACCAAATGCACCAGCTGCCTTTCCTCTATTTGTTATAGCACATACAAGTGAGAGCATATCCCATGCAGGTTTCACTGCATCCTGGTTTATAGTAGGTGATCCCACTAATATACCTGAAGCTCCTTCAATGAGAGAAATAGCCTCTTCCATAGGAATAGAAGTTATTTCATGTGCTTCTGCCTTTATTCCTCTTGAATTAATTACATTTTCTATATATCTGGCAACTTTTTCTGTATTTCCATAAGCTGATATATAAAATATTTGAACATTTTTTTCTTTAGATTCTGTAAGAGCCCACTTTCTATAGGATTCAATAGATTTCTTTATATCATCTATATGAACAGGTCCATGACTTGGACCTACCATATCAAAATCTAAATTCTTAATTTTATCAAGTCCCATAAGTACAAATTTTTTAAATGGTCCCATTATTACATCAAAATAATATTTCATCTCATGATCATAATCAGCTGAATTATCAGTAATTGAACCTTTAGGGCAATAGTGACATCCTAGAAAATCACAGGTAAATAATACTTTTCTATTTTGTATATAAGTAAACATCGTATCAGGCCAGTGTAAATTTGGTGACTTTATAAATTGCAAATTAGTCTTTCCAAGACTCAATTCATTTGGAGCTTCCATGCTCTTAAATTCTTTATTTGTTATATCCTTTAAATACATCAATGCTGCTTTAGTACCTACTACAACAGCTTCAGGATATAAGTCAATGAGTTTTGCAAGTGATCCACTATGATCAAGTTCTGTATGCTGTACTATTATATAGTCAATATTTCTTTTACCTATTATACCTTTTATATTTGATATATATTTTTCAAAAAAAACATCTTTATCCTTTACAGTATCTATTACTGCTACTTTTTCATCATCAATTAAATAAGAATTATAAGTACTTCCTTCTTTAGTATTCATTATTATGTCAAAGATTTTTAATTCAGGATCTTTTACACCAATCCAATAAATATTTTCTTTTAATTTTACATTTTCCATAGTTATTCACCATCCTATTTTTTTAATATGAATACATTTATATTTTATCTAACTATTGATATTCTATCACATAATTTTAGAAATGTAAAACTAAATATTTGGTAATAATAATTATTTTTTAATTATATCTTATACATGCTATTATGTTTACAAAATTAAACTCATAACTAAATGTTTTCAATAAGTTTAGATTTTTTACCTGAATAAAATATATATTCCATATGAAGTGCCCTTGTAAGAACTACATATAATATCTTTCTATCAAGTTCATTTTCACCATAATTTTCTTCACTGCAATTGTAAATTACACTACAGTCAAATTCCAATCCTTTTGTCATATAAGATGGGATTATTATGTTTTCAAAACTTAAATTATTGTCATTTTCCCTTATTAGACTCCAACTATAAGAACTGTACTTTTTTAAATACTCTCTGATTTTCTTACACTGATCATAAGTTTTACCTATAACAGCTATGCTTTTCTTACCTGCACTGTAAACTTCCTCTACAATCCTATCTAAAGCATCACCAAATTCTCTATTGTTTTTAAATTCTATTACTTGTGGTACTTTGCCATGTCTAAGCACTGGTACTGCAGGCTTTAAATTGTTTTTCTGAAGCTTAAGAACTTTATTTGCAAATTTTATTATTTCCATTGTAGAACGATAACTGTGTTCAAGTTGAGTATATTTTGCATTAGAATCAAATACATCTTCTATTAAACCTTTCCAACTAGTTATTCCCTTATAATAGTATATACCCTGTCCTAAATCTCCGACTATAGTCATGGAATCATTTATACTAATTTCTTTTAAAATGGTCATCTGAAAAGCACTATAATCCTGCGCCTCATCCACTACAATGTGCTTATACTTAAACTTTTTAGAAACTCCTTCTATTTTAAATTTCAAGTAGCAAAGAGGAGCCAAATCATCACTATCTATTACTTTTTTTTCTCTATTTTCCTTTACTTCCTGTCTTATATTATTCCATATGTTCTTCGAAATATTTTCCTTTATAATCTTGTCAAATACTTCTTTGTCATTTAAAAACTCTTCATAGAGGTTTTCTGTATCAATCTCACTCCATCTATTAAAATAACATTCAAAAGCCTGTATTGCCCTATTTTTAGTATCTTTCTTCTTTTTATCTCTTTCATTATATACACTTGTGAGTGTCTTTCTCCTATCTGGACCATCTTCCATGCTTTTCTTCAGCCTTGCAATCATATACTCATAATAAAAATCTATTTTGTCCATTATTTTATTTATCTTATCATCTATCTTCAGCAGAAAATACCTCTTTATCTCATGCTTCCTATTATTTATAGGCAGATGTTTCATATCACTTGAATACAATCTACATATTTCTTCTTTATTAAATAGGATATAATTATCTATCTTTATATCATCAATATTTACATCTCTTTCTTCTATATATTCTATATACCTATCAATTAAATTTTTATATAAAATGCTTCCCCTAACACGACTGGATTCAAGTGTATTTTCTACACTACTATATTTTTCATTTTCTATTATGCTAGACAGCTTTTTATCTTTGGTATATACTTTGCTTTTTAAATTCAACATCTGGCAGCACATTTTTTCAAAGGTTACCTGTTTGACTTTTTCTATGCCTAAATTTGGAAGTACATCTGAAATATAATTTAAAAACAATTTATTAGGGGCTACAACTACAATATCTTCCCCTTGGATTTTACCTTTATATCTATAAAGTAGGTAGGCAAGCCTATGAAGTGCTACTGTAGTTTTTCCAGAACCTGCAGATCCTTGAACTACAAGTGAAATATTTTTTTCAGTTCTTATTATATTGTTTTGCTCCTTTTGTATGGTAGCAACTACATCCTTAAGTTTGCTATTTGCACTTTGTTCCAAATTTATTTTCAAAAATTCATCTACTAGGACATTTTCATTTTCATCTGCAGACTGGAGTATTATTTCATTTATTCCTTCATCAAAAGCATCTTTTAATTTTCCATCTTCAATCAAGAATTTTCTCTTTAAATTAAGTTCTCCATTTATTATACCTTGAGGAGATCTATAAAAAGTTTCTCCTGAAACTCCACTATAATAAAGATCTGCTAGAGGAGCCCTCCAGTCAATTACCTTTTCATCGCCTTTTTCCATATCTCCAAGTCCAAATTTTCCTATATAGAAAGTCTCTTCTTCTCCCTTGTATTCTCTAAAATCCACTCTTCCAAAATAAGGCTTATTCTTACTTTCCATATATTTTTCAAGATTCTTATGAGTTATATTATATAGCTTTTCTTTTGTTTCTAATTCTTCATTATATTTGCCTCTAGATTGCTTTCTAAGTCCATCTATAATTATTTTTAACTTTTCATCTTCCGAATTTACGTTTTTAATCTGAATATCTATCCAATTCAAGGTTTCTTCTAAATGTTCTTTTTCATTTTCCATATTCATAACACTTATAGCCATATCTCTTCCCTCCCATATACTATAGAAGTCTATAGTTTTTACAATAAATATACAAGTACAAAAGTAAATTTTATATTTAATAACACCGTATGTCAAGATAGGAATACCTTACTTTACATATCATCCAAAAGTTTCCTTTATTGATTGTTTAATCAAATAACTGTATAATTTAAATATACTTACTTAGAGGAGGTAATACATTTGGCCGTAAAAGAAATATTGAAGTTTGGTGATAAATTACTCAGAAAAGTCAGCAGAAAAGTCAAAAATATAGATGAAGAAACTTTAGGTATTGTACAAGATTTGAAGGATACTTTATATGCTAGTTCTGGAGTTGGATTATCTGCTCCACAGATAGGTATTCTTAAGAGAATAATATTTATTGATTTGAGAAAAGAAAATACCAATCCTGTAATCTTAATAAACCCTAAAATAGTAAAAAAAATGGGTAGAAATGAAGGTCCAGAAGGCTGCCTAAGTTATAATGGTCATGAGGGCATTGTAGTTAGACCTAAAAAAGTAATTGTATCAGGTGAAGATATAAATGGGAATGAGGTTAGATACAATGCAGAAGGACTATTTGCCAGGGCTTTTTGTCATGAAATAGATCATCTAGATGGCGTTTTATATACAGATAAGGCAAAGAAAATATACAAAGTAGATGAGTTCTAATTGAACTAATTGCATCAGCAAAAAATTTCAAAAATCTAAATCCTTTTGAAAATTCGTACCCCAAACAGTTCAAATGTTTATGCTAATCTAATATTAGGTCAAGTGCTCATTGAAAACTAGGTCACTTCACAAAGAAATTATGATATCCTATTAGCAATATGCTAATAGGAGGATAGTGGGAAGTGATTGAATTGTTACAGAAACAGAAAATTATTTTAAAACACATTGAAGGAATGAGCAATAGAGCCATTGCAAGGGAGTTACATATTAGCAAGGATACCGTCAACAAGTACATTAAAGAATACCAGAATCAAAAGTCAGAATTACTACAAACTAATCCAGAAATGGACCCTTCAGAGCTTATTCAAGCAATTGTAGAGAAACCTAAATATAATTCTGATGGACGCAGGCCTACTAAAGTAACACCTGAAATGATGGAGGAAATTGAAGCTCTTTTAGAACTCAACCGTAAAAAACGTGCAGAAGGAAGACAAAAACAAACTCTCAAGAAACTTGATATACATGAAGAATTGTTAAAAAAAGGTTTTAATATAAGTTATGCCACTGTAAAACGTCTTGTAAAAGAGATATGTGAAAGACACAAAGAAGCCTTTATTCGCCAGGAATATGATTATGGTGATGTGTGTGAATTTGACTGGGGAGAAGTTAAACTTAATATAGGTGAAGAAGGCTTTAAAAAATATCAGATGGCAGTATTTACTGCTGCTAAAAGCAACTATCGCTTTGCAATGTTGTTTAAATCACAGGATACTGCAGCATTTCAACAGGCACATGCTGATTTTTTTGAACACTGTCAGGGTTCGTTTAGAAGTATGGTGTATGACAATATGAAAGTTGCAGTTAGAAAGTTTGTCGGGCCCTATGAAAAAGAACCAACAAAAGCTCTTATGGGACTCTCTATATATTATGGATTCAATTTTCGATTTTGCAACATTGCTGCTGGAAATGAAAAAGGTCACGTAGAGAGAAGCGTTGAATTTGTAAGAAGAAAGGCATTTAAAATTAAGGAATGTTTTGACTCTATTTCAGATGCTAACAAGCATCTATTAGAATGCTGTATGCAGATAAATAGTAAACCTATTTCTAATGATACAGTTCCATTAGAAGTATTTCATCAGGAAAAAGTGCATTTAAACCCACACTTGCCTATATTTGAAAGTTGTATTGCCCTGGAATATAGAGTAGACAAATATTCAACTATTATAATAAGTCAAAATCATTATTCAGTACCTGATTTCCTGGTTGGGAAAATGCTGCTAGTTAAAGTATATACAGATAAAATTGTTATTTATCATGAAAATAACATTGTTGCAGTTCATAAAAGAAACTATCTTAATCACAGCTGGAATATTCAGCTTAAACATTATCTTAAAACTCTATATAAAAAACCAGGTGCCCTACATAAAAGCACAGCACTGCTTCAAGAGGACACCAAAATACAAAACATATTCAATAAATATTATAGCAAAGATGCAAAAACATTTCTAGAAGTTTTAGAGATTATCTATGAAAGAGGTGTTGATGATGTTGCGGGTGCCTTAATAAAATTAGAAAGAATATCGCCACTGGATATGAGTAGAGATAAAGTGATGGCTATTTGTGATTATGCTTCACAAACTAAATGTAGTACTAAGAAAAACTATACAGATGCCCTGTCGGAAAAGTCAAGGACAAGCCTTTCTTTGTACAATAAGCTTGCTAATCTACAATTTGAAAGGACGGTGTAGGAATGAAAATAAAATTCAATGAAGAGATTAAAGAATTCTGCAATATACTCAAACTCAGAGGAATACATGACCACTTTGAGGAAGTTATTGAGGAATCTAGAGATTATGAAGAATTTTTGCACAAACTACTGCTGCTTGAGATTGATGAAAAAGATAAACGTGGAGTTGAGTGCCGGATACGTAATGCAAAGTTTCCATATAGAAAATATCTTGATGATATTGACATAAGATATCTGCCTGAAGGTATGCAGAAAAAGCTTCCTGAACTCAGTACTCTGGCATTTATAGAAAAAGGTCAGAATGTAATTTTAGTAGGTAATCCAGGTACAGGTAAAACGCATGTAAGTATAGGACTAGGTATAAAAGCTTGTATGGAAGGATACAAAGTGTTGTTTACCACTATTCCATTGCTAATAACTAAACTTAAGGAATGTAACAGCCAGAAAATATTAACTTATTTTGAACGTAGATTTGAAAAGTATGACTTAGTGATAGCAGATGAACTTGGGTATATTTCTTTTGATAAAGAAGGTGCTGAGCTGCTCTTTACAAATCTTTCTTTAAGGGCATCAAGAAAATCAATAATAATAACCACCAATTTATCCTTTGACCGGTGGGAAGAAATATTTGGTGACCCAGTTATAACAAGTGCTATGGTAGACAGGCTTACACACAAAGCACATATCATAGACATGACAGGTGACTCCTATAGACTTCGTGAGTCTCTTAGCCAATGCTAAAACTTAGCACCTATGAAAATTCATAGGTGTAACGTCTTATAATTAGTGACCTAAAATTCAATGAGCAGATGACCTAAATTTCACTTGACATATACATCAAAAGGGTGGAATCCGAGATACGTGTAAAAACCGATAACTTGATAGTATAAATTTACATCAAACTATCGGTTCTATAATTTTTCAACATTATTATTTAAATCCATATCAGATTTTCTAAAATCATTTAATTATATTTCATCTCTGCAAATTGCATAGCTGAGCAACATACCAAAAACAATGAATACAACAACCATACTGACCGTAACTGCGTATGGTCTCCAAAGCCACATATCAAAACGAAATCCAGAAACCTCTTGTATCACCTGTGAGGATGCCATTGGAAGTGCATTTAAGATAATTTGAGAGAATCTCCATGGTATATTGATAAATAAAACAATAATTATATAGGAAACATTTATTGTAGTTCCTATTAATTTGAAAAATATGCAGCTATTAGAAGAGCCTTAATAGAATACCGATTTTTTCAACGCTCAAATGATTGTAGTAGTTACTTGATAAAAGAATAATTACACTTTTATTCGGTAAAAATAATCTATGAGGTGATAAAACATGACTCATATAAAACAAGAAATTAATAAAAATGGAAACATGCAAAATGGAAAAGAGATAAATTTAGGAGCTTCAGATATAGTAAATGGTGCTGGACCACAATATACTATTAAAGAAGTTGAAATGGAATCAGAAATTGAAGAAGTATTAGAAGAAAGCAAAAAACACAGTCAATAGCTGTGTTTTTTGCTGGTTTTTGCTTGAATAATTAACCCCCTTTGATGTCACCTTTTCGCTCTTTATTCTTTGAATATTTTCATGCAAAATAAACAGCAATTTCTAAAATAAAAAAGTCAAAAACAGCTATAAATATTAATATATCTTTAAGGCGCGGCCAATATAAATTAACCCTTGCCATAACTTCCAAAGGATTAAAAGGCTTAGTTATATAATCATCCACACCATAAGTAAGCCCTGTTATTTATCTTGATCTGCTGTCTTTGCAGTAATCATTATTATAGGGTACTTATATTGGGTGCGTATACTTTTGCAAATGTTTAATACATTTAATCCGTCCATGGCATTCTATATTTACAGGTATTTTACAGAAACCCCTTTACTTCCAAATCTTTCTCCTATAAAAGGTAATTTGGCTTTTTGATATATAAGTACCTCATCATCTTTTATTTCCAGACCTTTTTCTATAAATACATTTATTTCTTTATAACTATAACTGTTAAATATCTTTTCATTTACTTTAAAATCTTTTATAAATTCTACAGTTATTTCTCTTACATCCATAGAGAAACATCCTCCTGGTGCAGAAATACTCCTTACTACAAAATCCCCTTCTTTTTCCTTTGCATAACTTAGGGCTTTATCTTCAATAGTTATATTCACAATACCGACCCCTTTTTAAATATATTTATTCGTGAAATAAATATATCTCTTTATCATTTTCAATATCAAATATTACATACCCTTCTTTTTTCTCCAATACAGAATCATTTAAAAGTCTTTCTATATTTATAAAAAACTTTTCTATATGATATTTTTTTGATACCTCTATAAATCCATTCTCAATTTTAGCTTTTATAGTTTTTTCTTCTTTCTTATTTCTTTCTCTCATTAAAAAATCTGGAAGCCATTTTTTCTTATTAAATTTCAAGTAGTCATACTTTATTATCTCTTCTAATCCAATATTTTTTTCATTTAAGCACTCATTTTCAAATTCTATAAATACTTTATAGTAATCTGAGGAAGATATATTTTTATTTAAATATCCTCTATCATGAAAAAACTTTCCAAGTTCATAGTAAAAATCAAAAGCTGTTTCAAATTTAGGTACAAAATAATTTAGTATATTTTTAAATTTGCCAGAATTATAGTATTTATCAAAGACTTCCTCTATTCTTTTCAATATAACAATTTCATCATAACTTATACTATCTGTCTTTAATATCTCATAAGGAGCATAGGGTGAATACACCATTCCCCATTTGGAGACTTCTTCTATCATAGATGAACCCTTCAATAGTTTTAAAAATCCAAGTTGAAGAGCCTCTGGTTTTATAGAATATACATCATTAAAAGATTTTTTAAAGGACTCAAAATCTTCTCCAGGAAGTCCTGCTATTAAATCAAGATGCTGGTTTATGTTGTGATACTTTTGAACTTTCTTCACCCTGTCATATATATAATTAAATTTAACATATCTATTTATATTATTTAACACAGTATCATTTGTAGTTTGTACTCCTACTTCAAGTTGAATTCTTCCTTTAGGAGCTGTATTAAGAAGTTTTATTTCTTCATCTTTTAAAACATCCGCAGAAATCTCAAAGTGAAATGTAGCATCTGTATCTGCATTTATTACAAATTTCCAAATTTCCATAGCAAATTCATAATTACAATTAAAAGTTCTATCTACAAATTTTATTAGCTTTATATCCTTGTCCATTAAAAATTTAAGTTCTTTTTTTACTCTCTCTATATTTAAAAACCTTACTTCAAAACCCGTAGAAGAAAGACAGTATTTACATTTAAAGGGACATCCTCTGCTAGCTTCATAATACACAATTTTATTTTTTAAATTATCTTCTTTTGTATAGGGAAATACTATCTTGTTCATATCCATTGGCTGCCTTTGTTCATTTAAAATTACATTTCCATTTTGTTTGAAACAAAGGCCCTTTATATCTCTCAATTCTAAGAAAAACTCTTTATTATCAACTTTTCCCGAAGTCTCAAAATATTTTGCCCTGAGTTTTACAAATTCATAGTAGGTTTCTTCTCCTTCACCTACTATTACATACTCCCCTGGTATGTTTTTCAAAAAGCTATTACTATCATAAGACACCTCAGGTCCCCCATACAAAATTTCCACTTTAGGATTTATAAGTTTAATGAGTACCGCTAAAGATTTTATGTATTCTATATTCCATATGTAACAGGAGAAAGCCACTACATCTGGTTTCTCCCCTATAATTTTCTCTAATACTTTTTCCCTTCTATCATTTATAGTAAATTCCTTTATAGTACAATTATAATTAAGTTTTTTTGTATAAGCCTTTAAATATCTCACTGCTAAATTGCTGTGAATAAATTTTGAATTAAGTGCTGCTAATAGTACCTTCATAATATGAGTCTCCCATCCTTTTTTAGTTGTCCTAGCTTTTACAAACCAAGTTCTTTTTTTCAGCCTTTATATAATAAAGTCCGTCAGAATTTCTACATTCTAAAATTTTAAAATAATTATCTAGTAGTCGTAGGGTACTTTCCTTAGAATTATCTTTTAAAATGTTAAAATCCCTTATTTTTATTTTCCTCAGTTTTCCTTCAGGTATTAATATCTTTATATCTGCATTAAAAATTTTTCCATACCCTTTATCAATATCCCATATATGGATAGTCCCTTTTTTTGCTAAATGGTTGTATATATCTTTTATAAAATTTTTCTTTTTAAATTTTACCCATAATTTATTAAAGGAAAATAATAATATACAATTATCATAATAATCTTTTTTTATATTTTTGCCTTCTTCTTTCCCACTTAAATATTCCACGTTTACATTATCATTAAATTCCTTATATATATTATAAATTATGCCTTGATTATCCATACCTATATCCAACAAATTTCCTTTGAATATTTCTTTTTCCATATTTATAAATATATCCTTACTCAATTTAATCACTATCCTTTACCAACATATATAATTACAATTAAATCTTTATTATATATGTTCTGTAAAAGTAGAAAAAATCCTCCAGTTTATGGAAAAATATTAAAGTTTTTTTAGCTCCCTATAGTATTTAATCATAAAACCTGCTGTGGTTCTCTCAGCTTCTTTTATAATTGTTGCAGCTACTTTAGAATATCTTTCATCTCTAGATTGTATATTTATATTCTTCATATATATGCTATTGGCCATTATTGCATTGTTTTTTACAAAATCCTCCACTTTGTCATATACTATAGCACCTTCTTCAGCTACAAAAGAATAATCTGTCATAAGCCTTCCTATTATCCACAGCTCAAATCTTCTATGGCTGTTCAAAAGTTTGTTATTTACGTGATGAGGGACTGTTACATCTTGAATAAGGTGACAGGATGCACCAAAATAAAATAGAGCTCTTTCCACTTCTTTATTCTTTAGAAATTGTATTGATTTATCATAATATTTCTCACATTCTGTAAGTGCATCCGAAAATCCATATAACCCTTTTCCTTTACTCACATGGTAAAAATGATTTGAACTCTTAAAGTCCTGATCTGCCCATGTAACTCCTGCATTTAACCTTTTAACATGTTTTCTAAAAAACTCATACTCTTCCATATAATTATCATTTTTTAATATTTCAATAGCACGTATGATTATAAATTTGTGAACAGTACAATTAGTTTTCATAATTTTTTTCTTAAGTGGGTTAACTGCGAAAAATATTTTTCTTACAGCACTTCCATAGGTTTTTTCAATTTCTTGTTTCATCTAACTACAATCTCCTCTTTAATTTAAATATACACTTAAATCAACGTCCTTGAACTTTTAAAATTAATATTATTCCAAGTACTGTTGTCATAAGTATGTATGGATAAATATTTTTATTTATTTCTGAAACTTTCTTAATCTTACCTCTTTTTATACTATATAAATAACCTTCTTTACCGTCAAGTAATAATAAAGATTTATCATATATTTTTATACTTGAAATTTTAGTTCTTTCACTAAATTTAACTTTTTCCTCCGGTAAGCCTGTTCCTCGAAAGCTATATACTATATTATCAATATTATCATAAAAAAATATACAATTTCTATCGTTTAAGTCACCTTTTGAATCCACTGCAAGAGTTCCAATACTACTTACTGTTTTATGCTGATATATAGGAGCTTGTGGATTTGTCGTAGGGTGATTGTCCAGTATAAATTGCAGTGGAGAATTCTTCACACTTTTAAACTTAGGTGAAGTAACTGGATCTCCCCCACTATAATCTGGCCATCCATACCACCTTCCCTTTTTTACTTCATATATATAATCTGTATCCCCAATAACAGGTCTGCTTCCTCTATTTTCCATCCCCCCTACAGCACATATTAATTTGCTGCTGTCTGTAAAACCCATTCCTGTAACATTCCTTATTCCCCAAGCAAAAGTATCACTTGTACCGCTTTCCAAATTATATATTATAATACAAGCATTTCCTGGGAAATGTGCTGGAACTATTTGACCTTTTATGCTTTTAGTATTATAGCTTTGAAAAGCACCTGTCTTACTCTTTCCAAAATTTATTCCCCTAAGAGTTATATTCTCTGGGCTCATATCATGGGCGTAAAGATTGCCATTTACCCACTTATTATCATCTCCTACTACACCTGAATTAGTAGCAGAACCTATGGAAATATATAAACATGCATTGCTTACTTTTACTAAACTGTCCTTATAATCACCATAATTAGGCAATCCCTTTATTAAAATTGTATTTTTACCTTCATTCATATTATAGCAATATATGCTATCTCCTGAAGAATAATATAGATTGCCCTTATAATAGTCCATGCTGTGAATATTCAAATTTGAATTCTTCAATATGTCATAACTTTTCCCGCTATCTTTTATAATCTGTATTCTATTACTATATGCTATGTAATAATTTTGTTTTTCATCTTTTGTAAAGTCAACTGCACCTTTTAATCTGGAATACTTTAAATCATAACTTAGATTATTGTCCTTCATTTGAATTTCAACTTTATAATGAGTTTTAGAAAAATAATTTACAATTACAAAGGTTAACACAAATACAACTGTAGTTGTAAATAAAATTTTTATAATTTTTTTCATATACACTACTCTCCTCAAAATTATAGATCCTAGAATATATATATTAAAAAAGAACCCTCCATATGAATAACTAAATAATTCTTATCATAATTATTAATATTAATTCTAATTTTAATTACGGGAGTTTTTATGAAAAGAGACAGGTTTTTAAAAAATTCACTTATTTTAATTTGTTCAAATTTAATTACTTCTATATTTGCATTTATATTTCCCATAATATTATCTAGAGAACTTGGGGCTGAAGGAATAGGTCTCTATGGACTAATAATGCCTATATATGATTTGTTCATATGCCTTATATCGGGAGGTATGGTAGCAGCCATTTCCAAAATAGCTGCCGTGTATTTTAGCAAAGATGATTTTAATAATTTAAATAATTCCATAGATGCATCTCTAACTTTTAATTCACTCTTTGCTTTACTTATAGTCTGTACCGTATTTATAAATGCTCCTTACATAGGTACTAAAATAGTAGATGACTCTAGATCGGTACATGCCCTGCAGGTTATGTGCCCGGCAATGTTTTTTATAGGATTATCCTCTATACTAAAAGGATATTTTTATGGAATATCTGAAGTTAAAATACCTGCACTTATAGATATATCAGAAAAATTTCTCCGCATTGTCATAATAATTAGCATAATAACTATATTTTCCTTGAAAGATGTAAGTAGCACTGTAACAGCAGCTTACATAACTTTAACTATAGGAGAATTTATAAGTTTTATATTACTTTACATCATGTATAAAACTAGGAGGAGAAAATTTAGATCTAGTTGTTCAAATCCCGAGGACAAACTTCAGCTTTTATTCAATATACTGGTACTATCTTTTCCCCTTTGTTTAAATGGATTTTTGTCTACTGCACTTGGTGCTGTCTCTACACTTATAACTCCAAGAAGGCTTGTATCATCTGGCATAGAGTACAACTTAGCCCTAGCTATGATAGGCAAATTTGATGGCATGGCTCTAAATATAATATTTTTTCCAATTACAATTATAAATTCCATATCCATGGTTCTCATTCCAGATTTATCAGAAAAGATGAGCCGTAAAAATTACTGGTCTATAGAAAAAAGGATTCATCAAATTATAAAAGTATCTTTATTTTTAGGTATCTGTACCATGGTAATTTGCCTTTCCACTGGAGATTACTTAGGACAATTATTTTATAATAGAAATGACCTGGGAAATTATATAAAATTTGCTTCACTAGCTGCTCCTGTTACCTTTGTCTCCTTCTCTACTTTTGGTATTTTAAATGGCATTGGCAAACAAAATATACTATTAAAAAACTCTTTGATTTCTGCCATTTTAGAAGTCATATTAATATACATACTTGCAGGCATATCATGGATAAATATATACAGTACCGCAATAAGTTTAATGATAACTTCATCTACCACTTTAATTTTAAATATAAAAGAAATAAAAAAAAGCAGCAGGAGCTGCTGTCATATTCTATAATCAATTCACAGTTCACAATGCACAATTTCGGTAGATTTTCTATGACAACAGAAAATCATCCTTAATTGTGAATTGTGCATCGTTCATTGTGAATTGATCTAAAACTGTTTCATCAAATTTGCCATTTCTATAGCTGACATAGCTCCATCATATCCTTTATTTCCACCTTTAGTTCCTGCTCTTTCTACAGCTTGCTCTATATTATCTGTGGTAAGAACACTAAATATTACTGGCATGCCGCTTTCAAGGGAAACGCTTGCTACTCCCTTTGATACTTCATTTGATACATAATCAAAATGAGGTGTTTGTCCTCTTATTACTGCTCCCAGACAAATAACTGCATCATACTTTTTAGAAAAAGCCATTTTCTTTGAAACCATTGGTATTTCAAAGGCTCCTGGAACCCAGGCTACCTCAATGTCTTCTTCTTGTGCTCCATGTCTTTTTAAACAATCTAAAGCACCCTCTAACAATTTCGTGCCTATAAATTCATTAAATCTTGCAATTACAATTCCAAATTTTAAACCTTCTGCAACTAATTTTCCTTCATACATCTTCATAAATAATCCTCTTTTCTATTTTTATTTATATAATTTTAATAAATGTCCCATCTTTTCTCGTTTAGTTCTCATATATCTCTTACTTTCCTGTGAACAATCTACTTCAATAGGTACTCTCTCTACTATTTCCAATCCATAATCTGAAAGTCCCTCAATTTTCTTTGGATTATTCGTAAGAAGTTTTATTTTTTTAATACCTATATCTTCAAGTATTTGTGCTCCTATCCCATAATCACGCATATCTGCTGGAAATCCCAATGCTAAATTTGCCTCTACTGTATCCATTCCATTTTCTTGAAGCTTATAAGCTTTTATCTTATTTAAAATTCCTATGCCTCTTCCTTCTTGACTCATATATAAAAGTACACCTTTGCCTTCTTTTTCTATCTGTTTAAGCGCAGATTGAAGCTGCTGTCCACAATCGCATCTAAGTGAATGGAATACATCTCCCGTAAGGCACTCTGAATGTACTCTTACAAGGACAGGTTCTTTTTCAAAGTTATCTCCCTTTACAAGACACACATGCTCATCACCGTTTAATATATTTTTGTAACCTATAATTTTAAATTTTCCAAATCTAGTTGGAAGATTAGCAGAAGCCACTCTTTTAACTAATTTCTCTGTTTTCTTTCTATAGGCTATTAAATCCACTATAGTAACAATTTTTAAATTATGTTCTTTAGTAAACTCCATCAAGTCATCTCTTCTTGCCATAGTTCCATCATCTTTTATTATTTCACATATTGCTGCTGCACCTTTAAATCCTGCAAGCTTAGCTAAGTCGACTGAAGCTTCCGTATGACCAGTTCTGTCAAACACTCCATTTTCCTTAGCTATAAGCGGAAATATGTGTCCTGGTCTTCTGAAGTCATCTTTAGAATTTGAAGCAGCTATCATATTTATGGTATGTGCCCTTTCAAAAGCTGATATTCCCGTTGTAGTATCTTTATAGTCAACAGTTACAGTAAATGCTGTTTCATGATTGTCTGTATTGTGCTGAACCATAGGATTTAATCCAAGCTTTACTGCTATTTCTTCTTCAATTGGTGCACACAAGAGGCCTTTTGCATATTTGATCATAAAATTAATATTTTCTCCAGTTGCCTTTTCTGCAGGTATAACTAAATCACCTTCATTTTCTCTTCCCTCATCATCTACAATTATGATCATTTTCCCTTGTTTAAGATCTTTTATTGCATCTTCTATAGTATCAAATTTAAAATTCATGATTTTTATCTCCCTTCAAAAATAAATGTTTAGGCATCTAAAAGAAAATGCCTTATTGCATAAAGCCATATTCCTTTAGTTTTAAAGCATCTATACTGCCGCTTTTTTCTGGCTCTTTTTTTGGATTCAAAACCATTTTTTCTACATATTTTCCTATTAAATCACACTCTATATTTACTAAATCCCCTATTTTTTTATAATCTAAAATAGTTTCCATCTTAGTATGGGGTATAAGGGACACACTAAAACAATTTTTATTTAATTCTGCTACAGTAAGGCTCACACCATCTATAGTCACAGAACCTTTTCGTACTATATATCTAAGTAAATCAGAAGACGCCTCTATATCTATCCAGGTTGAGATGTCCTCTTCTCTCACATCTATAATTTTTCCAGTACCATCTATATGTCCACTTACTATATGTCCACCTAATCTATCTCCAAGCCTTAGAGCCCTTTCCAGGTTAACTTTGCTTCCTATTTTTAAATCTTTTAAACTGCTCATTCTCAAGGTTTCAGCCATAATATCTACAGTAAAAGAATCCTTTTTTAAATCAACTACAGTAACACAAGTTCCATTTACAGCAATGCTGTCTCCCAGTTTAACTCCATCTAGTAAATTTCCTACTTTTATGGACACTTTTGAAGAATTTCTTCTCTTTGATACTTTTAATATTTCTCCTATTTCTTCTACCAGACCAGTAAACAAGTTTATCCCTTCTTTCTAATTTTCAGCATTCATTACATAGGCTTGTATCATAATATCCTCTCCCACATTTTCTGCGCATATATCTCTTAATTTTATACTGTCTGAGAGGTTTTCAATTCCATATCCTTCAACTGAAGTTTTAGCATTCTTACCTCCAAGTATTTTAGGTGCAATAAAATAAATAACTTTATTTACAATTCCAGACTTAAGTGCAGAAAAATTAAGTTCTGCGCCTCCCTCAATAAGTACACTATCTATACCCATTTCTCCAAGTTCTTTAGTTAAATATTTTAAATCCACCCTTCCTTCTTTATTTTCTGGACAGACAACTATATTTACTCCCATAGATTTTAAAGACTCTGCCTTGTCCTTATCAAACTTTTCTGTACATGCTATTATTATTTCCCTTTCATGAGAGGTTTTAAAAATTTGAGATTCAACAGGTACTCTCAGCTTTGAGTCTACAATTACAGCCTTAGGACTTTTGCACTTTTCTTCAAGCCTTGTAGTTAAAAGAGGGTCATCTAAAATCATAGTACCTACTCCAACCATAATTGCCATAACTCTATTTCGCATCTGGTGAACTTTTAACCTTGATTTTTCACCTGTTATCCATTTGGATTCACCACTAACTGTAGCTATTTTCCCATCTAAAGTGACTCCCGCTTTTAAAATTACAAAAGGTAACTTTGACTTTATATAATTCATAAATATCTCATTTATTTTTACAGCTTCTCTTTCCATAACCCCGGTAACTACTTCTATATTTTTATCTCTTAAAATTTTTACACCTCTTCCTGATACAAGAGGATTTGGATCTACACTTCCTATTACTACCCTTTTTATTCCAGCTTCTACTATAGCTTTTGCACAAGGCGGAGTTTTTCCATAATGTGAACAAGGTTCTAAAGTTACATACAAATCTGCACCTTTTGCATTATCTCCTGCTTCTCTAAGTGCATATACTTCTGCATGAGGCCCTCCAAAAAACCTATGATAACCTTTTCCTATTATCTTTCCATTTTTAACTATCACAGCTCCCACAAGGGGGTTTGGATTAACAAATCCTTTTCCCAATAAAGCTAGTTTTAAAGCTTCTTTCATATACTTTTCATCTGTATTTTCTTTTTCCATAAGATTCACTTCCATAATTTAAATTATATATTTATTTACTTTTTTATAAAAATATAACATTGCCTATTTATAGAACCCCCACTTTTATTGAAATTTTGCATATAAAAATTCCCTGAAGCAACCTTCAGGGAATAAAATTACAAAACACATAAAAACATAGCTTAAACTATATCTTTACTTTCTTTTATCCAGACTTTACTGTCGGTACTGGAATCAAACCAGTTCATGCTATAAAAGCTCGCGGACTATACCGCCGATCGGGAATTTCACCCTGCCCCGAAAGTTTAACTTTATTAAGTTTTATTATGCTTTCAATATATACCTATTTTTTTCTATTGTCAATGGTAATTTTACAATTTTTTATGTTTTTTATTCTTACTCTCCTAAATCAATTCCATGATATTTCTTTTTTGCTTCCATATCTTTTAACATATTAAGTACTTCTGAATTTATATTTCCCACTTTATCATAACTAGAATTTTCTCTTCTTATTTTAAATTTCTTAACTTGTTCCAGCATAATATCCGCCTGACTTGAAAGTTCTTCACTTGCTGCTGCACTTTCTTCAGATGTAGCACAATTTTCTTGAATCACCTGGGATACCTCCATTATTCCGCTGTTAATCTGCTCTGCACCGGTCGCCTGTTCATTAGAAGCTACTGCTATGCTTTCTACAAAATCTGCTACTTTTGCAACTCCTTCTACAATTTCACCAAGAGCTTCGGCCGTTTTATTTGCAATTTTAGTACCTGTGTCCACCTTTTTAATGGAATCTTCTATTAATGCAGTAGTTTCTTTTGCAGCATCCCGTGACTTTGCAGCTAAATTTCTTACTTCTTCAGCAACTACTGCAAAACCTTTACCATACCTGCCTGCCCTCGCAGCTTCAACAGCAGCGTTTAGAGCCAGAATATTTGTCTGAAAAGCAATATCATCTATAGCCTTTATAACCTTAGATATATTACCTGAAGCTGAATTTATATCATCCATACTTTTAAGCATTTCATCCATATGTGAATTTCCCTTAACTGCATTATCTTTCACCTGTTCAGTCAATTCATTTGCCTTACCTGCATTACCCGCATTAAGCCTTATTTGTGAAGAAATCTCTTCTACAGAAGCCGTCAATTCCTCTACAGAACTTGCTTGTTCCGTAGATCCTTGAGAAAGAGCTATACCCGAATCTGATACCTGTTTTGCACTGACAGCCACCTGGTTTGCCGCAGCTTGAATATTTGTTACAACTTCATTTAAATTATCATTCATCTTTTTAAATGACCTGGCAAGTATTCCTATTTCATCTTTTCTACTAGTATCTATATTTACATTTAGATCTCCATCTGCAACTTTATCTGTAGAAATCATAAGCTCCCTAATTGGTCTTATTATAGATAGTGAAATAATTGTTCCTAGTAATGCAGCAGCAATCACTCCTATAATTATAAAAATTAAAATAAGTTTTCCACTTGCACTTGCTGTTTTATTATTGCTTACCGATAAGTTTCTTCCATTAGTCTCCTCTAAATTTATAATCTTTTTTAAACTAGTTCGAACATCGTTCTGTACTGCAGTAAGCTTAGTATGAATTAAACTTATTGCACTTTTGTTATCGCCTTTTTTTGCCATATCAATAACGTCATTGGATATTTCCATATACTTTGCTTTAGAGGATTTAAGATTATCAACTGCCTCTTTCCCGGAATCAGTCAAAGTTGACTTTGAAAATTCATCTAATTGTCTATCAAAATCAGTGCTAAAAGAATTTATCTTATTTACAATTTGATTTATATCCGATTGGTTATCTGCTAAAACAACATCCCTTAAATTTGCTCTTATATCCCCAGAAGATAAAGTAACTTCAGTCAATTTTCCCAGCGGAACTGTCATATTTTCATATAATTGAGTGTCTAAATTATTGATTTTATTCATATTGATTAATCCAAATATTCCAATTATACACGCTATAAGTACAATTAAAAAAAATCCTACAAATAGCCTTATACCTATTTTTAAATTATTAAATAATTTCACATCCATCCACTCCTTTTGCATTAAATATTACTTAAACTATCTACATCTTCGTGGTTTAACAGTTCGTCACAATCCAAAAGTAGTTTTACATTATTTTGAACTTTTCCTATACCCTTTATAAACTTATTTTTGATTTTGCTGATTTCAGGAGGGTCTACAATTTCACAATCAGGTATATCTATTACCTCAGATACACCATCTACAATAAGTCCTACATAAATCTCTTCAATCTGAATTACAATAATACATGTTCTGTCATTATACTCTATTGGTTTCTTTTTAAATCTTAACCTAATATCCATTACAGGTATTATTTTACCTCTTAGGTTTATAATTCCCTTTATGTATTCAGGAAGTTCAGGTATTTCACTTATAGGCTGAACTCCTATTATTTCAATGACATATTTAATTTCTATACCATAAAATTCTTCTTCAAGAGTAAAAGTAAGATATTTATTCTTTTGCGTATCTTCTTCTTCAATTAAGCTATCATCTACTACAATTTCTGACATATTTATATTCTCCTTTCACTGCAAGTTTTTATTTTCCAAGCATATTTACAAGTTCACCTATATCAAGTATTAAACTAATACTTCCATCTCCAAGAAGAGTACATCCTGAAAGTCCATCTATATTTTTTGTTTTTTTTATATAGGTAGGTAAGCACTTTACCACAACCTGCTGTTGTCCAGCTAATTCATCTGCAAATATGCATAATCCACTATTGTCTTTTTCCACCACGACAATTATTCCATCTTCTAAATTTTTAACACTAGTTTTTATATTATATAATTTGTGTATACGGATAAGAGGATAACACTTACCCCTCACCATTATCATTTCGCCGCTATCCATATTAGAAATTAAATTATTTTTTTCCACACTAAAAAGTTCTTTTATAGATGTAATAGGAATAGTATAGTATGAATTCCCTACCTTTATATTCATACCATCTATAATTGCAAGGGTTCGAGGTATTTTCATAGTTATGGTAGACCCGCAATTCTCCAAACTATCTATTGAAACTGATCCACCTACATTTTGAATATTTTTAACTACTACATCCATACCAACCCCTCTTCCGCTAAATTCTGTAACATTTTCATTGGTAGAAAAGCCAGGAATAAAGATTAAATTATAGATTTCTTTGTCACTCATTTCTTCTTGACTTTTCTTAAGTATCCCATTTGAAATGGCTTTTTCTAATATGCTTTTCTTATCTAATCCCCTACCATCGTCTTTCACAATTACAACAACATCATTTCCTTCATTTTTTGCTTCTAAGATAACAGTTCCGTTTTCACTTTTCCCAAAGCTTTTTCTATCTTCTATTGATTCTATTCCATGATCAATAGAATTACGTACTAAATGCATAAGAGGATCTGATATATGTTCAATTATATTTTTATCTACCTCAGTATCCTCTCCAATTAATTTTAAGTGAACTTGTTTTTTTAACTTTTTACTCATATCATGTACTATACGATTCATTTTGTGAAATATCACGGATATAGGAACCATCCTTACAGACATTATCACATCCTGAAGCTCACTTGTAATTTTATGAAGCTGCCTTGAGGATTTTTCAAAATTACTTAATTTCATTCCTCTCAAATCAGGATTTTGGGTAACCATAGCTTCAGCAATAACCATTTCCTCTACTAAATACATCAATTTATCTAACTTGTCCACTTTTACATTTATAAAATCTTGTATAATTGATTTATCCTTCGTATTTTCACCATATACGTTTGTGCTCTGATTGGGTTTAGTAGATTGATGAAACTGTTCAGCATCTTCTAGTTTTTCAAGTTTAAAGGTTTTCAAAGAAACTGTCTGGTTTAAAATTTCAGAAACTTCATCATAAGACTTACTGGATTTTATAAATACTTTAAAACCGCTCTCATGTATTGTTTTACAGGTATCATCATTTTCCATTATATCCTTAGGTATATAATTAACTTTCTCTGCAAATTCTTTCAAAGTTTCTACTACAGTATATGCTCTTAAGTTTTCCATTTCACAGTCATCTTCAAAAAATATAAGTGTCTCATATCTATTAGTCAATTTGACTTCTTCATTTATATTCTCTCTACTAATATTCTCTTTAGGGCTTTGATCTTGTAACTCTATAAGAAAATTTTTATTGTACTCTATTATAGAATCACAGTTTCCGTCCACTTTATCCCCTTTTTTTATTTTTTCAAGTTCTACCTTTATAAAATCCACACATTTTAAAATCAAGTCTGATAAACTTTCGTAATCTACATCTTTAGGTTTCTCTTCTCTGAGAAAATAAAACAAATCTTCTATAGAATGAGCCGACTTTGAAATATATTCATAGGACATCATAGCAGAAGATCCTTTAATTGTATGCATAATGCGAAATATCTCATTGATAATTTCTTCCGAATAGCAATTTCCACTTTCATTTTCTAATATCAACGTTTCAAGTTGATCAATAAGCTGGGATGTTTCAAATATATAGGATTCAAGTATGACATCATCTGAACTTTTATCTGACACAATTTACCACCACCAGTTTTAATATTTAGACTGATAATACTTTATTAAGTGCTTTAACCAATTGATCCTCCTTAAAAGGTTTAACAATAAATGACCTAGCACCACTGACTATTGCCCTTTTAACCATAGCTTCTTGTCCCATTGAAGTTATCATAACAACCTTAGCTTTATTATCATGTTCTCTGATTTTTTTAAGTGCCTCAATTCCATCCATATCAGGCATTGTAATATCCATTGTTACAATATCAGGATTATATTGCTTATATTTAAAAATTGCTGAAGCTCCATTTTCAGCTTCTCCAACAACCTCAAATCCATTTCTAGCAAGCATAGCCTTTAGAGATATTCTCATAAAAGATGCATCATCAACAATAAGTATTTTAGGCATAAATTTGTCCTCCTTATATTAACGCATTGACTGTTTTTATAAAAGATTTTGTAAGGTAAACTATTGATAAAAAGTATTAATTTGGTAATCGTTGACTTAAATTTACTGGCATTAAAATTAAAAATATTATTTATATTACTTATATTCGTTTATAACATCTACATCTATATACATATTCCTTTATTTTTTGCTTTTTATTATAAAAAATATAATTGTATTAAAATTTGCATTATTTTTATACCATTTATTGTATACCTATTTTTTATCCGATGACTACCTGCTCTAATACGCCCACTTCTCCAAGTGGGCGTAAAGAGCAGCTACGTCCCTGGATAACGATTTTCCCTAAAGGATAACGCCTTCTAAGTGCTGAAGCACTAAGAATCCTGTTAATAAGCATCAGGTGGAGTCAAAACTCCATCTGATACCAAGAACTCTGTTTATGTTTTTGTCCTAATACCTTTTGAAAATAGTATAATATTAGTAAATCAACTTTTGCAGTTTAAAAAAATTACGATGTAATTTTCTTAAAGAATAAAGTCCAAAGTTCAAATATTAAATAAGGATAATTTTCTTCCTAACGTCAGAAAATATTAAAATTATGGATTTCCTGAGATACGATGGAAATCATCTTTATTTGTTCTTTGCTATTTGAACTTTATTATTTTCAAAAGCTTTGCTTCGTAATTTTTTATATTAAGTCCAAATTTTATATGTTCGAAAGTTGAATTAGTTAAAGGAGGATACTATGAACTTAAATGGAAAACGAATTATAATTACAGGTGCTTCTTCTGGGATTGGAGGAGAACTACTAAAAATGCTAGAAAAATATGATACTACAATTATTGCAGTGGGACGAAATATAGAAAATATATCTGATATAAATAATAAAATAACTCCCTACAAATGTGATGTATCTCAGAAAGAAAATATAGATAAATTATTTGACTTTGCTATAAAAAAGATGGGAGGAATAGATCTATTCATTGCAAATGCAGGTTTTGCCTATTGTGAAGAACTAAACAAAGCTGATTGGGATCATATAGAAAATATTTTTAAAACAAACGTAATTTCACCAATATACTCCTTTGAAAAAATGAAAGAGCTAAATAAGGGAAGGCATTATACTGTAGTAATAACCTGTTCTGCAGTAAGCCATGTGCCCCTTCCCGGTTATGCCCTTTATTGTTCAACAAAAGCAGCTATAGACCACTTTGCTCACACATACCGTTTTGAAAAAAATGACAGAGGGAAACTCACTCTTGTTTATCCAGTAGCAACTGCATCAAATTTTTTTAAGAATGCAGGTGAAAAAGCACCCATTCCATTCCCTATTCATCCACCTAAATGGGTAGCCTTCTGTATGCTCATAGGTATAAAGTTTAACTTTCATTCCGTTTACCCTTCACCTTTATATGCCCTTAGTTATTACACTATAAATCGTGTTTTTCCATTCATTTATGGTATATATGATATTATAAACGCACTAGTATTTAAAATATGGGCAAAAAAGCATAGAACTCATAGTTAGCGCAGCATACCAAACAGCACCTCAGGTATATTATCAAGAGATACTTGTTTTTCTACAGCTCCTATTTCGTAGGCAACTTTTGGCATACCATATACTACAGATGATTTCTCATCTTGTCCAATAGTTTGAGCTCCTTTTCTCCTCATATAACGAAGTCCCTTAGCCCCATCATAGCCCATACCAGTAAGTATAATACCAATTGCATTTTTAGAGGCTTCCTTTGCTACCGATTCAAAAAGTACATCAACAGAAGGGCAATGTCCATTGACTTTTTCACCACGAAATAGTTGAATCTTATACTTATTTCCAATCCTTTTAATGGTCATATGTTTATCACCAGGGGCAATTAATACCTTTCCCGTTTCAACATACTCCCCACCTTGTGCCTCTCTTACTTGTAATTTTGTTTGACTATTAAGTCTTTCTGCAAACATTCTTGAAAAGACAGGTGGTATATGCTGTACAATTAAAATACCAGGCATGTTTTCAGGAAATGTTTTAAGTATATTGTATACAGCTTCAGTACCTCCTGTAGATGATCCTATTGCAATTATCTTATTTGTGTTAATTTGCTGACTTATATTAAATGAAACTGATTTCTTTTTTTTGCCAGATACTACATTTACACCATAGCACGTATTGATCTTTTCTATCAAAGTGCCTATAAAATCTTTTACACTATTTGTAGATTGTACATCTGGCTTTGAAACAAAATCTACAGCACCTGCTTCCATTGCATCTACTAATGATTTATTTATAGAACTTACAACTATTATAGGAAGTGGATACTGTGGAAGCAATCTTTTTATAAACTCAATGCCATTCATCTTTGGCATCTGCACATCACATATCATCACATCAGGATGAAATTCAAGTATTTTATCCCTGGCATCAAAAGGATCAACTGCTTTAGCTACTACTTCTATATATGGTTCAGAAGAAATGCCCATGGATATAACTTCTCTAAACACTAAACTGTCATCGACAATTAGAACCCTTATTTTTTTTGCCTCCATTTTGTCTTTTCCTTTCTGTAAATAGAATGATTTAAAATGACCAATAGGCATGCAGCTAACTGCCTATTGGAACTATTTAATATTCTTCGTCACCTAAATCAATTTTTCCATGATATTTCTTTTTTGACTTCATATCTTTTAACATGTTAAGCACTTCTGGATTTATATTTTCCATTTTATCATAACTAGAATTTGCTCTTCTTATTTTAAATTTTTTAACCTGTTCTAGCATAATATCTGCCTGACTTGAAAGTTCTTCACTTGCTGATGCACTTTCTTCAGCTGTAGCAGAATTTTCTTGAATCACCTGGGATACCTCCATTATTCCGCTATTAATCTGTTCTGCACCAGTCGCCTGTTCATTAGAAGCTTCTGCTATGCTTTCCACAAAATCTGCTACTTTTGTAACTCCTTCTACAATTTCACCAAGAGCTTCAGCCGTTTCATTTGCAATTTTAGTACCTGTATCCACTTTTTTAATGGAATCTTCTATTAATGCAGTAGTTTCTTTTGCAGCATCCCGTGATTTTGCAGCTAAATTTCTTACTTCTTCAGCAACTACTGCAAATCCTTTACCATATTTACCTGCCCTTGCAGCCTCAACCGCAGCATTTAAAGCTAAAATGTTTGTTTGAAAAGCAATATCATCTATAGCCTTTATAACTTTAGATATATTGCCTGAAGCTGCATTTATATCATCCATACTTTTAAGCATTTCCTTCATATGTGAATTTCCCTTAACTGCATTAACTTTCACGTGTTCAGTAAGCTTATTTGCCTTGCCTGCATTATCTGCATTGAGTTTTATTTGTGAAGAAATCTCTTCCACAGAAGCTGTCAGTTCCTCCACAGAACTTGCTTGTTCCGTAGAACCTTCTGAAAGAGCTATACCTGAATCTGATACTTGTTTAGCCCCAGCAGCTACCTGGTTTGCTGCAGCTTCAATATTGGTTATAACTTCATTTAAACTATCTGACATCTTTTTAAATGACTTTGAAAGTATTCCCACTTCATCTTTTCCACTAGTATTTATATGTACATTTAAATCCCCACTTGCAATTTTATTTGCAGATACCATGAGTTCTTTAATAGGCCTTATTATAGATAATGAAATAATTGTTCCTAGTAATGCAGCAGCGGCCATTCCTATAATTATAAAAATTATAATTAATTTTCAACTTGCACTTGCCGTTTTATCATTACTCTCTGAAAAACTTTTGGCACTACTTTCCTCTAAATTTATAATCACTTTTAAGCTATTTGCCACATCATTCTGTGCCGCAGCAAGCTTACTATTAAGTAAATTTATTTCGCTTTTGTTATTTCCGTTTTTTGACTTTTCCATGATTTCATTAGCTATTTCCATATACTTTGCTTTAGAGGATTTAAGATTATCAACTGCCTCTTTCCCAGAATCAGTCAAAGTTGACTTTGAAAATTCATCTAATTGTCTATCAAAATTAGAGCTAAAAGAATTTACCTTATTTATAGATTGATTTATATCCGATTGGTTATCTTCTAAGATTACATCCTTTAAATTTGATCTTATATCCCCAGAAGATAGAGTAATTTCAGTCAACTTTCCTAGTGGAACTGTCCTATTTTCATACAATTGAGTGTCCAAATTATCTATCTTATTTATACTTGTTAATCCAAATATTCCAATTATACATGCAATAACTGTAATTAAAGTAAAACCTATAAATAATCTTATACTTATTTTTAAATTATTAAATAATTTCACATCTATCCACTCCTTTGATATTAAATATTACTTAAACTGTCTGCGTCCTCATGATTTAGCAACATGTCACAATCTAAAAGTAATTTTACATTATCTTCAACCTTTCCTATACCTTTTATAAACTTATTTTTGATTTTGCTGATCTCTGGAGGTTCTACAATTTGACAGTCAGGTATATCTATTACCTCAGAGACACCGTCTACAATAAGTCCTACACAAATATCTTCAATCTGAATTACAATAATACATGTTCTGTCGTTATATTCAAGTGGTTCCTTTTTAAATCTTAACCTAACATCCATTACAGGTATTATTTTGCCTCTTAAATTTATAATTCCCTTTATGTATTCAGGAAGCTCAGGTATTTCGCTTATGGGCTGGATTCCTATTATTTCAATAACGTATTTAATTTCTATACCATAAAATTCATTCTCAAGAGTAAAGGTAAGATATTTATTCTTTTGCGTATCTTCTTCTTCAATTAAATCATCTACTACAACTTCCGACATATTTACATTCTCCTTTCACTATGAGTTTTTATTCGCCAAGCATATTTACAAGTTCACCTACGTCAAGTATTAAACTAATACTCCCATCTCCAAGGAGGGTACACCCTTCAATTCCATCTATATTTCTTATTTTTTTTATATAATTAGGTAAACACTTTACTACAACCTGCTGCTGTCCAATTAATTCATCTGCAAATATACATAGTCCCCTATTGTCTTTTTCTACCATAACAATTACTCCATCTTTTAAATTTTTAACATTAGTAGTTATATTGTATAATTTGTGTATACGCACGATAGGATAGCACTCACCTCTTACCATTATCATTTCATCATCATTCATATTAGAAATTACATTATTTTTTTCCACACTAAAAAGTTCTTTTATAGACGTAATAGGAATAGTATAATATGAATTTCCTACCTTTATATTCATACCATCTATAATTGCAAGGGTTCGAGGTATTTTCATAGTTGTAATAGATCCACTATTCTCCAAACTATCTATTGAAACTGATCCACCTACATTTTGAATGTTTTTAACTACCACATCCATGCCAACCCCTCTGCCGCTAAATTCTGTAACATTTTCGTTAGTGGAAAACCCTGGAATAAAGATTAAATTATAAATTTCTTGGTCGCTCATTTCCTCTGGATTTTTCTTAAGTATCCCATTTGAAATGGCTTTTTCCAATATGCTTTTTTTATCTAATCCACTACCATCGTCTTTTACAGTTATAACAATGTCATTTCCTTCATTTTTCGCTTCTAATGTAACGGTTCCATTTTCACTTTTTCCAAGACATTTTCTATCTTCTACCGATTCTATTCCGTGATCAATAGAATTACGTACTAAATGCATAAGGGGATCTGATATATGTTCAATTATATTTTTATCTACTTCAGTATCCTCTCCAATTAATTTTAAGTGAACTTGTTTTTTTAATTTTTTACTCATATCCCGCACTATACGATTCATTTTGTGAAATACTATAGATATAGGCACCATCCTTACAGACATTATCACATCCTGAAGCTCACTTGTAATTTTATGAAGCTGCCTTGAGGATTTTTCAAAATTACTCAGTTTCATTCCTCTCAAATCAGGATTTTGGGTAACCATAGCTTCAGCAATAACCATTTCCTCTACTAAATACATCAATTTATCTAGTTTGTCCACTTTTACATTTATAAAATCTTGTATAATTGATTTATCCTTTGTATTTTCACCGCATACGTTTTTGCTCTGATTGAGTTCAGTAGATTGCTGAAGCTGTTCAGTATCTTCCAGTTTTTTAAGTTTAAAGGTTTTTAAGAAAACTGTATGGTTTAAAATTTCAGAAAGCTCATCATAAGATTTATGAGATTTTATAAATATTTTGAAACCGATTTCATGTATTGTTTTACAGGTATCATCATTTTCCATTATATCCTTAGGTATATAGTTAATCTCTTCTGAAAACTCTCTCAAAGTTTCCACTACAGTATAAGCCCTTAAATTTTCCATCTCACAGTCATCTTCAAAAAATACAACTGCCTCATACACATTAATGGCTAATTTGGCTTCACTTACATTTTCCTTATTAACGTCCTCCTGAGAGTTCCTATCTTTTAATTTTATAAGGAAATTTCTATTATTATCTATTATAGAATCACAGCTGCCATCAACTTTGTCTCCATTCTTTATTTTTTCAAGTTCCACTTTTATAAAATCCACACATTTTAAAATCAAGTCTGATAAACTTTCGTAATCTACATCTTTAGGTTTCTCTTCTCTGAGAAAATAAAACAAATCTTCTATAGAGTGAGCCAACTTTGAAATATATTCATAGGACATCATAGCTGAAGATCCTTTAATTGTATGCATAATGCGAAATATCTCATTGATAGTTTCTTCCGAATAGCAATTTCCACTTTCATTTTCTAATATCAATGTTTCAAGTTGATCAATAAGCTGGGATGTTTCAAATATATAGGATTCAAGTATGACATCATCTGAGCTTTTATCTGACACAATCTACCACCCCCAGTTTTAATATTTAGACTGATAATACTTTATTAAGTGCTTTAACCAATTGATCTTCCTTAAATGGTTTAACAATAAATGACCTAGCACCACTAACTATTGCCCTTTTAACCATAGCTTCTTGTCCCATTGCAGTTATCATAACAACCTTAGCTTTATTATCATATTCTCGGATTTTTTTAAGTGCCTCAATTCCATCCATATCAGGCATTGTAATATCCATTGTTACAATATCAGGATTATATTGCTTATATTTAAAAATTGCCGAACCTCCATTTTCAGCTTCTCCAACAACCTCAAATCCATTTTTAGCAAGCATAGTTTTTAGAGATATTCTCATAAAAGATGCATCATCAACAATAAGTACTTTTGACATAAATTTGTCCCCCTTATAATTAAATTTTAAAATCAATTTAATTATTAACTATATTTTTCTATATTATCTCCATTTGTTTATAAATTCTACATCTATGTCTATTTTCCTTTTATTTTTTGTTTTTTTATTATAGAAAATATAAATATATTAAAATTTGGACTATTATTATACAATTCATCGTATATAACAATGCGGGAAGTTACATTCCTAAATAGAAATGCATAAAAAATTAGCAAGTTATGTAATAAACACTACTTGCTAATTTAGTAAATAATTTGGTTGTTTACTTGAAAGTGCCTTAAGCCATAATAATTACTGAAGAAGCTTTAACAAGTGCTGTAACTTCAGAACCAACTTTAATTCCTAAATTTTTAATAGATTCCATTGTAATAATTGAGCATATAGTTGTTCCATTTCCTAAGTCTACTATAACCTCACCATTTACAGCTCCTTCTTTAATTTCAGAAACTTTTCCTTTTAATTGATTTCTTGCACTGATTTTCATATTAAATTACCTTCCCTTAATTTATTTTGTAGTGTTTTTACTTTAAATAAAATAAAAACCACAAGATAGTTGTAGTTTCCCCCTATCTTGTGGTTTTTATTCAATTAAAAAGAAATTGTCTTTGTCTATATATATATTCCAGGGCTGGCTAATTTTTTTCAGTGCAGTCCAATTTTCCTTTGGAATTTCCCACAGTAAACTTTTAGTCTTAGTATATGTTTTCTCCTCTACACTGTCCAAATAAATTGAAACAGTAAAAGGACTTTCATTTACATGGTTTACACAGCATTTAAATATGTTTTCATTTTTATTATCATCTGCTAATTCAACGTAATGTGCTCTAATTCCTACATAAGATACCTTACCTTCAATTTTATTCTTAACTTTAAGAGTACATCCCCAATCTACAGCTTCTATAGTATGTTCATCTATTACCTCAACCTTAGATATGTTTTTACATCCTGTAAGCTGTGCTGCTGAAACAGTGGGAGGATTTTTAAATATATAGTCTCTATCTCCAAAAGCTTCTACTTTACCTTTATTAATTACCGCTATATTTTTGCAAATACGATATATCTCATCTCTATTATGAGACACAAATACCGTATGTCCATTATAACTTGATAATATATGTATAAGTTGTTCTTCCATTTTACTTCTCAGATGAGTATCTAATGCAGAGAAAGGTTCATCTAATAGAAGTATTTCAGGCTCTATTGCAAGAGCCCTGGCAATAGCAACCCTCTGCTGCTGTCCTCCTGAAAGCTGACTTGGGAATCTTCTCTCCAATTCTTTAAGGTTCATCATATTTATTTTTTCAGAAATTATCTTATTTTTCTTGTCTTTATCCATGTTTTGCAATCCAAACCCTATATTTTGCTCTACAGTCATGTTTGGAAATAGGGCATAATTTTGAAATAAAAAACCCACTTTTCGTTTTCTACTTGGAATATTTATTTTTTTATCAGAATCATATAGTACTTTTTCATTTAATACTATTTTTCCCCTATCAGGCGTATCTAACCCAGCAATAAACTTAAGTGTCATACTTTTACCAGATCCCGAAGCCCCTAAAAGTCCTATTATATTTTTTTCATTGTTAAACTTTACTTTTAAAGTAAACCCTGGTAACTTCTTTTCAATATCTACATACAGTCCCATTTTTAACTTCTCCTAACACCGTATATATTTTTCTGTTGATAGTCATTCCAATAATTCATAAGCAAAATTACTATAGTTGAAATTGCAACTATTAACAGCACCCACATAAAAGCTTTATCCATCTCTCCATTTTCAGCTGCAAAATAAATAGCTATAGGAATAGTTTCAGTTTTGTTAGGTATATTACCTGCTATCATTAAAGTAGCTCCAAATTCTCCAAGAGCCCTTGCAAAGGAAAGAACTGTAGCGGCCCCTATACCGGGCCAGGCAAGAGGAAGTACAACTTTCCAAAAAACTTTCCATTCAGAAACACCTAATGTTCTTGCTGCACTTACAATATTCCTATCTATCTGCTCAAAAGCTGCCTTTGTAGTTTTATACATAAGAGGAAAAGCTATAACAGCTGCTGCTATTACCGTAGCAGGCCAAGAAAAAATTATATTGATTCCAATCTTAGAAAGTAACTTACCTATAGGACTATTTATTCCAAATATAAGGAGTAGAAAGAATCCTGCCACCGTAGGTGGCAGAACAAGTGGGAGGGTAAGTATAGTATCCAAAATATTTCTTAACTTTCCATTATAACTTACCATTAAATAAGCTACTGCAATTCCTATAAAAAAAGTTATAAATGTAGCTGTAAATGTAGTTTTTAATGAAATCCATACAGGTGAAACATCAAAATTCATAAACTTATCCTCTCTATTTATAATGAATTATTTTCCAAGTTTAAATCCATACTTTTGAAATACGGCTTTAGCTTTATCACTTGATAAAAATTTAAGAAAATCTTTAGCTTGAGTAGGATTTTTACTAGCTTTAATTACAGCTGCTGGATATACTACAGCCTTATGAGAGCTTTCTGGCGCCGTAGCTACAATATTTACTTTCTTTGATACTAATGCATCTGTCTTATAAACAATACCAGCATCTACATTTCCTGTTTCAACCCAGGTCAAAACTTCTTTTACATCTTTACCATAAATAGCCTTTGGTTGAACCTTATCCATTATTTTTAAATTTGTAAGTATTTCCTGGGAATATTGTCCTACTGGTACACTTTTTACTTCTCCAAGAGCTACTTTTTTAACTTTATCACTTGCTAAATCGTTAAAACTCTTAACGTTAGAAGATGAATTTTTAGGTACTATAAGTACTACATCATTTTTCAAAAGATTAGCTATAGTATCATTTACTAGTAAATTTTTATCTTTTAATGCATTCATCTGTTTTGTTGCTGCAGAAATAAATATGTCTGCCGGTGCCCCTTGTTCAATTTGCTGTTGAAGAGTTCCTGATGCTCCAAAATTATATGTAATGGTAACATTAGGATGATCTTTTGCATATAACTGTTTGATTTCATTCATAGAATCCTTTAAACTTGCAGCAGCAGATACAGTTAAAGTCACTGCTTTCTCTTGTTTTGCAGATGAATCTGATTTTTTCTCACTTGAACTCTGACTACCGCCGCAGCCTGCTGCCATGGTTGTGACAATTAAAACGAGAATAAGTACTAAACTTTTTTTTAGTTTTTTCATTAAAATACCCCCAGTGTTTAAGACTTATATTATTTTTCAGTTAATCATAACATAACATTATATAGGGTTATGTAAAACAACATTTTATTTCATAATATAGTGTTTTATTATGATATATTTATTATATCATCTACTTAAGCAATTATTCAACCCGTTTGTAAACATTATCATAAAAGTATTATAATAATACTTAACATAAAAGCATTAATTCATACAAAAAGCATTCAATTGTAAATTGAATGCTCACTATTATAATTATATAACCAACTTTTCAGAGGACAATTGACAGAGTACAAAGGACAATGAAGGTAAGTTTTCCTCCTTACGTCAGAAAACTAATTTATTTTTAAGCTTGTTTTACTAAAGGAAAACATCACTTAAGTAGGTATCTAAAATCTATGATTTTCAGATAATTACTTACTAAAAGAGTACCCATGAAAAGTAAAAGAAACTTATGTTCTTTTAATATTGAAGATTTTTCGTAGCATAGCGGAGAAAAATCATCCTTCACTGTCCTCTGGCAATTGTCCTCTGTCCTCTCAAAAACTTTGCTTCGCAAAGTTTTTATATTTATTCTACTTCCCATATACCTTCAGTTAAAAATTTGTTTGCCTTATCCTGCGCCTTTTTTACAATAGTATCATTATATCCTAAAATACCTAAAAGTTTTATTGCATTTTGAGTGGTAGACCTTCCTTCATGGATTGTATAATCAAACTTTATTTCATTGTTTTCAATACTTTCTTGAAAATGATAATTCTCAAAATATTTTTCAAGTATATGAGTAAGCTCCACATCATGGGTAGCTGCAATGCATATACAATTATTTAAAGTTAAATATTTCAGCACTTGAGAAGAAGCTGAAATTCTCTCTACAGTATTAGTTCCCCTTAAAATTTCATCTACAAAACATATAGTAAGCATATCCTCATTTAAATTATCTATAATTCTCTTTAAAGATTTAGTTTCTACTATATAATAGCTTTCATTGCTAAATATATCGTCTTTCAAAGCCATAGATGTATATATTTTGAAATAACTGCATTTAAATTTTGAAGCAAGACATGTATATATTGTCTCAGCTAAAATAATATTTATAGCTACAGTTTTTAAAAAAGTTGATTTACCCGATGCATTGGACCCTGTAATTAAAATGGAATCCGAAATCTCTATGGAGTTCGGCACAGATTTTTTCATAAGGGGATGCCTTATATCTTTAAACACATTCACATTTTCCTGCTTTCTTCTGCATTTCGTAAGCTCTGGAGTAACATAATTTTTTATTCTTCTCCTGTAAGCTGCAATAGACATACAGCTGTCTATTACTCCAATTACTTCAAATATTACTTTAAACTCACTGTTTCTTTCCATAAGGGCATTTGACATCTTTTCATAATTAATTAAATCCGTGAGTAAAAACATACTAGTATACTCAGCTATTATCCCTACATCCGTACCATTATTTCTTGAAGCAAAAGAAAGTCTTTTTATAGATCTTAGCTCTTTAAGAGCCCCCTTTAATTTTTCATTGTAATCTTTAAACTCTTTTACATCTTGTTTCAAAATATCTCCAGCATATTTTACTATTTTAAGTATGTACATAAAGGACTCAAATTTATGCTTTATCTTATTTTTTTCTTTGTAATATACAAATATATTGTAGGAAAAGGACAATATGATGGCAGTCAGCCCAATATATGGATTTAAAAATATTAATCCTACACCTGCAAAGGGGATCAAAGACAAAATTCTATAGTAAAGCAGTAATGATTTTCTCTTATTGCCCTTATTGTAAAAGTAATCAGTTATAAAACAAGCCCTATTTTTGCCTAGTTTGGCAAGTATATATTGTATACTTTTTCTCTCTTTATCATTATTCTGAAAAAATTTTATCAATTCATCTCTATGTTTAAGTTTCTCCTCATCATATATGGGTTCTCTTAACATATTATATAAGTACTGTTCTCCAGGACTACTTTCTGTATTGTTTATTTTTTTAAAAATACTGTCCATATCAAGATCTTTCCAGGTAATTTCATCAATAAAAACTGTTTCTTTTTCCGCTTCTTTTCTATTACTAAAGTATTCAGCTGTACTCTTTAGGTCATCTTCCGTATATTTTTCTTCATCCTCTGCACCCCAAGCATTTTCTATTCTTCTCCTAATTTCATTATTTGACTTAATGTTTGAAAATATTGATATTAATATACTTACTAATATAATAGCAGCTATGTATCCGAGTACAACCCACATATTTATTCCTCCTTTTATTTTATCAACGAATAATTAAAAATTATACTACAAATAAAAAAATATACAAATCTATTGAAATATAGTGATTCTAATTGAAATTTTAGCTTATACATAAAATATACTAACAAAATTGAAATCACACTTAAAAACTTTTTTTATAAGTCTTAGTGAGGTATTTTAGAAAATCTTAGAAGCTTATATATGTCTGAGGTACGAGTTTATATAAGTTTCTTTAGATTTTCAAAATACCGAACTTCAGACTTATTAAAAGTTTTTCGTGTGATAAAATTTGTTAGTATATGGCTGGTATAAGTAAACTTTCTACTTAGAAGCCCTACAAATTTATATGTTTTTTACTTTTGCTTAAGTTCTAAGTGTAGCTCTAATTCTATCATTGTTTAACAATAAATCTACAGCATCTAAAATATTTGTAACTGCTATATCAGATTCTATCAAAGATTTAGTAAAACATCCTTCTCTCCCAATAACACAAATAGATATAATACTACTTTTAAACATTTCCAGATCATTTCTTCCATTGCCAACAGATGCGGTAACATCACATCCCAGTTTTTCAACCATATACTTTTTATCTTTAGATGAATCTTCTTTATTAAATACTTTAACTTTAACTGGAAGACCCTGGCACTGATTTTTTACAGTTCCGTAAGTATCTGCTGTAATCACATAAATATTAACGTCTTTGCCTGCCAACTCCTTTAATTTATCCCCTACAGAGTCAATTAAAATCCCGTCTTGTCCAAGAGTACCATTAAAATCAAAAATAACATTTTTTATTGTAATACTACTGCTCCCAGGTATATCAAACATTATCATTTTTAATTATCCCCTTTATCAATGAATCTTACTTAGTGGGAAAAGCAGATATCCCAAATCTTTGATTTGGTGATAGTCGCTTTCTCTTTAGAGTTTTGTTTCTCCCACTAAGTTTAGATGAATTATCTAGGGGCGTAGCTACTGTTATCTCCCACTTTGATAGAAAAGCAGATATTCCAAATCTTTGATTTGGTATAGTCGCTTTCGCTGTGTGCGTGGGAGTGTTACAGTAGGTAGCCATCAGATAACATTTTACAAATTACTTAATTTTACTGTAAACTATTCAAACATAACTTGTCAATGTTAACTTTACCATCATATTCCCAAAGATAAAAATCTTAAGTTTCTAGTATTTATTGACAAATTCCTTTTCAGCTAGTAATATTATATATGCAAATGCAATTTGTTTGCATTTGCATATATAATATTTTAGGAGGAAGTTTATGCTTAAAAGAAATACGCCAATTAAGTTTACAATACTAGCCCTTATTTTTACCTGCATTATTTTCATTTTGGGAGGTTGTGCTGCGGGAACAGCTTCAAATAATACTAAAGAATCCAAATCCAAAATAAAAGTAGTTGTATCCTTTAACGCAATGAGAGAATTTACTTCAGCTATTGGAAAGAATAAAATTGATATTATTACAATGATACCTACTGGCACAGAGCCTCACGATTTTGAACCAACTGCAAAAGATTTCAAAAACTTGAGTGATGCTAATGTGTTTATATATAATGGATTGGGTATGGAATCCTGGAAAGACAAGGTTTTAAAATCTATAAATAATAAAGATTTGATTGCAGTAGATACTTCAAAAGGTTCAGTTCCAATTAAAAATACTGATAGTGATGAAACAAAAGAGCATGGGCAATATGACCCTCATATGTGGCTAAGTCTAAAAAATGCCAAGAATCAATCTAAAAACATAAAAGATGCCTTAATCAAAGCAGATCCATCAAACAAAAAATTTTACGAAAAAAATTACAATGATTTTTCAAAACAACTTGATGATTTATACAA
Organism: Clostridium sp. 001; assembly: GCF_019056555.1. Lineage (NCBI taxonomy): Bacteria > Bacillati > Bacillota > Clostridia > Eubacteriales > Clostridiaceae > Clostridium > Clostridium sp. 001. The sequence continues at coordinate 220,513 of NZ_CP020473.1, forward strand.
CGAATATAACAAAAAATTTCAGACAGTTTCAAATAAAAGTTTTGTAACAGGCCATGCTGCTTTTGCATATCTCTGTAGAGATTTTGGTTTAAAACAAAATAGTGTAGAAGATGTATTTGCAGAAGGAGAACCCTCACCTAAAAAATTAGAGGGACTTGTAAACTACTGCAAGCAAAATAGAATAAAAACTATCTTTGTGGAAGACATGGTAAGCCCTAAAGTATCAAATACCCTTGCAAAGGAAGTTGGAGCAAAAGTAGAAAAAATATATACAATAGAGGGAAATGAAGATAATAAAAATTACATACAAAGTATGAAATATAATTTGCAAATGATTTATAACAGCTTAAAATAAATTCTTCAACAATTTGTTTGACATGACTTTTTCAATATAATATAATTTAATAAATTGCATAAAATAATCATGTAACTGGCGGAAATGGAGTTTACCATAGGGAGCATGATTAAAAAAGATATCGACCGCCTGGGTAAATTATATAATTTGCCCAGGTTTTTTATGCTTAAATTTAAAATGGAGGTATTTTATAAATGGAAATGAATGAATTTGTACTTAAATATGGGTGTAACCCACATCAAAAACCTGCAAGAGTTTATATGAAAGAAGGTACTCTTCCATTTAAGATCTTAAACGGAAGACCCGGATATATCAATCTTATGGACGCTTTTAATTCCTGGCAACTTGTAAAGGAACTTAGAAATGCCACAGGACTTTGTAGTGCTGCTTCTTTTAAGCATGTAAGTCCTGCAGGTGCTGCAGTTGCAGTGCCTCTAAATGATGTATTAAAAAAGGCATATGCAGTTTCAGATATGAAACTCTCCCCTGCAGCTGTTGCCTATTCAAGAGCAAGAGGAGCAGACAGGATGTCCTCCTACGGAGATTTTGCAGCTATAAGTGATGAAGTTGACTTATCTGCTGCTAAAATACTTAAAGCATCGGTTTCAGATGGAATAATTGCCCCATCCTATAGCAAGGAAGCACTAGAGCTTCTAAAGACAAAGAAAAAAGGAAACTACTGTATAATTCAAATTGATCCAAATTATGAACCAGAAGAAATGGAAAAAAGAGAGATATTTGGAGTAACTTTTGAACAAAAAAGGGATGATGCAGTTATAACAGATGATCTTTTAAAAAACATAGTAACAGATAATAGTAATATGCCAGAAAACGCTAAAAGAGATCTTCTAATTTCAATGGTCACCCTAAAATACACACAATCTAACTCAGTTTGTTTTGCAGTAGACGGTCAGGTAATTGGAGTTGGAGCAGGCCAACAGTCAAGAGTTCACTGTACAAGACTTGCTGCATCAAAGGCAGATATATGGTTTTTAAGACAACATCCGACGGTACTATCCCTTCCTTTTAAAGAAGGACTTAAAAGACCTGAAATGGATAATGTAATAGACCAGTATCTCCGTGATGACGTAACTCCTGAAGAAACTATGGGATGGAAAGATGTATTTACTGAAATTCCTAAAAGATTTACTTTAGATGAAAAAACGGATTGGCTTTCAAAACTTCAAGGTGTATCTTTAGGATCTGACGCATTTTTCCCATTTAGAGATAATATAGATAGAGCTTCTAAAAGCGGTGTGAAGTACATTGTTCAGCCAGGTGGTTCTATAAGAGATGACATTGTAATAAAAGCTTGTAACGATTATAATATGGTAATGGCATTTTCAAATTTAAGATTATTTCATCATTAATTATAGATTATCTAAGTAGTTACATTTAAAGTTTAAGTAATGATCTAAAAAAACTGCTGTTGCACACCATTGCAACAGCAGTATTAAAGGGATTAGATATGTTTAAGTTAACACCAATATATAAAAAGGGACTTCTTTTGGAAGTCCCTAATTAACACATTATGTAGCTATATCAATTTTGTAAAAACATAGCTTAAAAATTACCAATGCATTAATCTTTCCCTCCGAAAGATTATTTCAAAAGTATAGGCAGGTCTCCTGACTATAGGATCATCCTCTTTAATTCCTTCCCAGAATACTCCAGTGGAAATTTAAAATCGTCACCCAATACAGTAGCGGGGGCTGTAATGGAATTTCACCATTTTCCCTTTTAATTACCTACGTAAACCACATACTTTACTATTTGATTATGTTTACATTATATACTTATGTCATTCATTTGTCAAGTAAAATGCATTAAATATTTTAATTATAAAAAAATTCTGTAATAATGACTTATTTATACTCTACTCTTCCTCTAAAGATTTTTTATTTGACTTTGATTTGCCAAATATTTTCTCCCAATGATGTCCAACTATCAATCCTGCACAAAAATTTGCCACAGAAAAAGCTCCTACTTCTGCATCACCAGGCAATTCAATAAATGGATGATGATCTGCTTTAATTTTGCTTGAAGCCATGGTGTTTACCTTGTCATCAGTGCCACCTGCCTCCATGTTATGACTGCTCATATACTTACCTGCTCCAAATATAAGAACCAACAAAATTAACAATACTGTTAGAATAGATTTAGTAAATCCATCTATAAACTTAATGCTTGTACCTTTCTTATTTTCTACATCTACTGCATTTGTAGTTGATTTCATCACTATCTTGCCTCCTTATATTTCCGTCCAAGTACATCTGGCATTAAATCAGGACGCCTGCTTACCATAACCTGCAGAATTACAGCTGTAAATACTGCTTCGCCTATAGCTAGAGGTATTTGAGTAGGTCCAAACCCTGCAAAAAATATCATCCACTGCTTGACTATAGGGATATGTCCATGCAAACTTATTGCAAGTTCCAAAGCTGCTACTAAATATGTAACTATATCTCCAACAAAACCTGCCACTCCAGCTGCAAGCCATATAGGGCTTTTAAAATGTCTTAAAACCTTCCAGCAAAAATATCCTGAAATTCCTCCTGCAATACCCATGGAAAAATCATTGGCACCTATAGTTGTAATACCACCATGTCCCAAAAATATGGCTTGAAAAAACAATCCAATAGCTGAAATTACAGCAGTAGCCAGTGGTCCTACTACAATAGCTGCCAGTGGTGTGCCACAAGGATGAGAGCAGGAACCGGTTACAGGTACAGGAAAGTGCATGCAAGAAATAACAAATACTGCCACTCCCATCATAGCAAGAAAAGGTTTATAATATAAATTCTCCTTAACTCTTCTTTTAATCTCTTTAATACCCGGTACAATAAACATGGCACTTATTACATACCATGTACCCCAGGCCTGTGGTGATAAAATTCCATCTTCAATATGCATTTTTATAAGACCTCCAATTTTAATAAGTTACTTCTTCTTACGCATCGTAAACGATTTTAACCCTCCTAGACTAAACTAAGAGGGTTAAATGTATAATAAATAAATTAGTATACTAAAATTAAGTCACCTCCCTATCACTCGTAGAGCTTAATGGTTTCTAAACAATATAGGCAGGTCTTCTGACTTAAGATCATCATCCTTATAGCCTTCCCAGTTTCCCAGTGACATATAAATAAGGACTCCTTTTCTCACAGCGGCGGGACCGTGCAGACTTTTCATCTGGCTTCCCTTTTCAGCATAATAATGCACCTATATCTTTTTTATATTCTTTTATGATAATTACTGTAAAATTGCATTATGTAATTATTTACGTTAATTTTCTCACAATTTCTCTTTTATGTCAAGTATGATCTTTAATGTGCAGAGATTTAGCACCTAAATTCCAGTGAAAATTTTATTTTTACTGGAATTATATTTTTTTACACTTATTTAAAGGTCTGGTAAGCCCTTAAACCGGTAGATCGTAAAAATTGTTATACACTCCCCTACCCCTAAAAATCTTAATGCAAAGTTTCCAGTTTTTATTTTAAAATTACGTCTTTATGAATAGTGGATTATCCCAATCATCTTCTATAGTAAATCTTTCATCTTTTATATCTTCAATAATATCTATTTGGAGCATTTTTTTCTTCCTAAAACCTCTGATACACCTAAAAAAATATAACTGCATTAAATTAAATGCTAGTATCATAAACATTAAAACTGTCTCTACCCCTGTAGAACTGTGAAGAAAACAATGATCTAAATGCCATTCAGTTTTCAACTGATGAAATACATTATTTTCAATATCCCATCTTTTATGCATTATTTTCCATAAAGTTTCTACTGATATAAATTTATCTGTTGTTATGATCCATTCTTCTTTAATTTCTGCTTTATCTCCAGTATGAATTTCTTCTATAAATTTTATGAATCTTACTTCTATACTTGAATCAGACATTTGAAAATTATCATCATCCCACGCTTTAATCTTTCTATAGGTATTTACATTTTCCTTTACAGTCCAATCTTTATCTGCCTCCCGGCATTTAAATAGGGCTAATGCATCTTTTACAATGTGCAGCCTTTCATCTTTTACTCTTACCAATGCATCCATTCCTATAGAAAGAACTTCTTTTATCCAAGTAGATTTACAGTAAAGAGCATCAGCCACTATGATGTCAGCGAAATGATGATACTTCTTATATAACTTCTTAATTAGTCGTTTACTACCCGTAATTTCACCTTCATCTTTACTTGAACTATCTTTTTTAGGTTCAAGCATCTCTTGACCTAAAATAATATGTGGGTCTGATCCTACTGTTGCACACACTACAGATCTATGAAAATAATGGGTAGTTCCATCTCTATTCTCTCGAGAAAGGCATTTATTGCAACATTTTTTAGTACTTTCAAATAACTCTACACCATCTATGGCAGCTACTTTTAAACCATCAATAGTACCATTTCGAAATACTTTGTTTTTTATAGTTGTTTTTATTATGCTGATATGAATGTTTTTCAAGCCATCCATATCAAAGTTACTTAAACACCGCCTGACTGCGTCAATGTGCAGCATTTTAGTATTTTTAGGTAACACTTTTTTAAATTTATTCTTTTCAATCCAATGTTCTAATCTATTGAAACTTCTTATTTGAAGCATGAATCCAAATAACACTACGAAAACTATTGTTGAAACTTTTACTGGAGATTTTACTCTTTTATCTTTTAAACTATTGATTTTTTCACCTATATCATATACTTTATTAATATAAGTAAGTAATTGTTTTAAATAACTTTTACTCATTTTATCAGCATCCTTTTATTTTTAGTTTTCAGCAAAACCATTATAAAAAGGATGCTTTTATTATGCAAATTTTTTCCGTATAATTTCCAGTAAAAATCGGAATCTATTACTTCTACTGTAAATATTCATAAGACTTTATAATCCAAAGGACTACCGTCCTAAAAATTTTTTAAGTGCTAAACTTCTGTTTAATGTGCCTATTATAGTAAACAAGCTGCATCTTGAGTGTCGATATATTGTTCTAGCTCTCCAATAGAGTTTCCAACAAGCTCGTAGACAAGATACTCCGGTTTTACAAAATCCAGCAGCTTTTTTACACAAGTGTCTGTAAAAGGCTTATGGCTGTCTATATTAAAAACATGCATATACATTTCTTCACTCATTGGAGGTAACGTAAACTCTTTTCCTCTTGTGCTACTTATTTTTTCCATTACGTATTCACCTGATAAAGAACAATTAAGATGTATACCCTTTATTATTTTTTTTAATTCTCCTAAATTTTTTACAGTATTTATTATATATTCAATTCCCTGTTTTTCACTTTTAAGATGCAAATTTGTATTCATTAAATGTGATGTATCCAATACAAATCCTTTATTTGAATAATTAACTTTATCTAATAACCTATACGCATTTTCATAACTTAACATGGTAAATCCAGGCCACCACTCATTTTCAAATAGTAATTTTATGTTTGTATCCATGCCTTTAAAAACTTCATTTATTAGATCACTAGCAGCATCTATAATTTCTTTATCAGTATATGTAAAATCATAATTGAAAACATGCTTTTCTTGTACATGAGCTACATGAAGAACAGCATATTCTGCACCAATCTTATCAGCCATTTTAATCTCTTTTCTGTAGTGCTCTATCATAATTTCTCTGTTAGTACCACCATAATATTTTTCAATAACATCCAAACTTTTGAATTGTTTTAAAAGTTCCTGTGTATTATTATTCCAAAAATCTAGCCATGTAGGATAATACTTTAAATGGACGCCTTTAACAAGGTTACATGGAATAATATTTTCATCTAACCCTATGGGATGCAAAAGCTCAATACCATTCATTTTATGTTTTTTTAAAAATTTTATGATATTATTTTTATTACAATCAAATCTTTCAACATCATAATTATATGTAGACAAATTCATTAACTTTAGCATTTTTTATATCTCCTATTTACTTTTAGTATTTTCGTTTACTACACAAATTTTTACAGACGCATTGGTACCCATAGTAAGTTGACTTTTTAATTTTTTAGAATTGTCAAATACAATTTTTACAGGTATTTTTTCAACTTTTCTGTTATGCTTTCCGTCAGTTGAATATGCTGTGGGATTTAACGCATCTTCTGTCATTTCACCTATAGATTTTATTTTTCCTTGAAATTTTTGTGAACCATATTCATCTATAGTTATCTGAACAGGTTGTCCAACCTTTAATCTTCTTATTTTTGTTTCATCTATCTTTGCAGTAACATAAAAATTTTCAGGATCTGCTAAAAGTGCTGCAGTTTTTCCTGGAGATAAAACTTTCCCTGCATTCACTTCCTTTTTTACAACAATACCGTCAATAGGTGATTTTATTAAAGATTGTTCTATACTAGAGTCCGGAAGATTACCCATATCCTGACGTGCCAATATTTCATCTTTGCTAACTAAATCTCCTTCGTTTACATTAAATTGTAGTACTTTTCCTTGAATTTGTGAACCTACTTTAATCACATCAGCAGTAACTTTTGCATCATCAGCAGCTACATAATACACGTGTTCATATACATAATAGGAAACCCAACCAATAGCTATCATTAAAACTGATGCTAATATTCCTATAACCACTTTTTTACGATTTTTAATTATATTAATGACTGTACCAAGTTTCATATTAACCCACCTTTTTCATTATTTCAATCCAACCTCTGCAAACATACCTGGTTTTAAAAGTCCATTTTTACTATTTAAAGTTACCTTTACAAGAACATCCTGGCTCTGTAAATTCACTTTTGAATTTATGACAGCTATCTTTCCCGAAAACTCATTATCTGAGATATCTGGTACTTTTATCACTACACTCTGCCCAACTTGAATTTGATTTAAAATGTTTATTGGTGCATATACATTTACATAGAGATTCTCTGCATTAACTATTGAAACAAGTGGTTTACCTGGAATAACCATGTCTCCTACATTAATGTTTTGTGAACTTACTGTACCTGAAATAGGTGCTGTAATAGAGGCATCTTTTAAAGATGCCTCTGAAGTTTTTAATTGAGCTTGAGCCTGAGCCAGCTCAGATTGATATTCAGAAATATTAGATGCAGTTGAAATAGTTGCACTAGATAGGTTTGCCTGTGCTGCATTTACTGCTGACTTAGCCTGATCAACTTTGCTCTGTAAATCTGATGTATCTAATTTAATAACAACATCTCCCGAATTTACCTTTTTACCTAATTCTGTGAATATTTCAGAAACTCTTCCGGAAATATTAGAAGTTATATCTACATTGTCATTTGTTGCAATCTTTCCACCCATTATAAAGTTAGTATCAGAATTTGATATAGCTAAGTTTGTAGATTTAGTATTACTTATACTATTTGTAGAACTGCATCCACTAAAAAATATTCCAATAGCTAAACAAAATAAAATAGCTTTTTTCATCTGCATCCTCCCATGAATCATATTATTTCCAATCATCTGAATAACCGTCATGTATGCCATCAGCTAAGTATTTCCATACAACTATATCCCCAGTATGATATATCCACTGACCACTTCCAACGTTTGGTTTTACAAACTTGCTTTGTCCCTTTTTTCTAACATAATAACACCATCCAGAAAGCCTTCCTGCCTTTTTCTCTTCCAGCCCTTTTATAGCTGCAAAATATACTGTAGAAGCAGATCCCGTACATTTGTAATTTATTTTAGCATCATCCAAAATTCTTTCCGTTATGTAACCTACCGTTTCACCGTCCATGTTGTTTACATCTTTTCTTAAAAAAACACTATTACCATTAACTGTATCAATAAACTGAAAAGAATTATTTTCTTCTGGATCACCCGACTTAACCACTATATTTTCACCTGAAGATTGGGAAGCTTCAGGATTATTTTCTTTCTGGCTGGAATTACTCCCTGAGCCACTTCCCGCAGAACTTATATATGAGGATTTATCATTTTTTTGAGTTTCAGAAGAAGGTGCTCCACTGGAGCTTTTAGATGAATCTTTTGATTTTCCATTTTCTTTATCTTTAGCACCCTGTGACTGACTAAGTGCCTTTGATTTACTATTTGTATCTTGAGAACTTGTCTGCTTATTTGTAAGGCTATCACTATACATTCTCTCAGCCTTTATAGCAAATGTAAATAAGATGGCACAGACCACAAATGCTACTACAGCTATAATATATTTTTTCTTTTTATTCAATCACAATCATCTCCTTTTCCCTTAATCTACTATATTTTCGCCATTTATATAAGTTATGCTAAGCTTTTTCTTATACCTCTGTAGGACAGGAAAAAAACTATCGTAAAATATAATTGAAAATATGAAAGAACCCCCTCCATGCAAAATATCAAAGGTAAGTCCTGATATATATGCTCCTATAATACTTGCTATATTTATAGGTTTTATAAATGCAGATACATACCATATATTCATAATCCAATCGAACATAAATCCAAACAAAAAGCATACAAGAGAAAACTTTATAGCTGAAACTTTAGTTCCCTTTCTACCCCAAAAACCCGCTATAATTCCTACAAGTCCCCAGGAAAACATCTGCCATGGAGTCCAAGGTCCTTGTCCAAAAAATATATTAGATAAAAAAGCTGTGCTGCTTCCCACTAAGAAACCTTCATAAGGACCGAACACAAAACCAGTTAGTGCTACTAAAAAAGTTACCGGCTTTACATTTGGAACAGGTGCAAAAGCTACTCTTGAAACAGCTGCAAAAGCACTTAATGTAGCTATAATTGCTATTTCCTTTGTACCTGCATTGCTTTTTTCAAAATAAAAATAGCTTAAAAAAAGTATGGCAAATACCCCAATTGTAGACATAAGAGAAGCTCCTGTTTGAACATCATTTTTAAATGTAAGAGCCATAAGAGCTATAATAATAACAGCCGTAAATGGAATTACTATTTTTTTTATCATTTTACACCTTCCAATATTTTTAATACATTAATAGTCTATTTAAATTTATATATACCTCTCCCTGCATTTCCCTTAAACATCTTATATGCCTCAAGTGCTTGAGTTGCCTGTTCCGTTGCCATAGCATTGTATCCTGTTCCTTTTACATGGCAGAATCCTCCACCTGCTACTTCATAACTTAAAAGGGCATCTATTGTGGTCTTCCCATTTTTAGTAAAAGATTCACTTGTAGGATCTATTCCGTTGGCACAGAGAGCTATTATGACCTGTGATATACTCTCACTATTAGATACTCCCCAGGAAGAATAACCACCATCTGCATCTTGCATAGAAGAAAGTTTATCAAAAGCTGTACTAACAGCATCCTTCACATCTTCTTTATCTTTATAAGGTGCTAAAGCCGTAAGTGCCATACCAGTCATATCCGGATCAGCTTTCTCCCCAGCATAATCCCAACCTTTATCATTTGTTCTATTCTTTAAGACTTCACTTATTAATTTATCTCTTGTCCATGCAGAATCTTGTGGTATGTTAAAGTTTCCAGAATCCAGAGCTATAAGTGCAAATACTTCTGCATTTATTCCCTGTTCCGATATATCTTTGTTATTATATATCTTTTCTATGAGATTATAACTTTTATCACCAGCCTGAAAATTTGTAGGATCCTGTCCTATGGCCATAAGTGCTAAAGTAGTCCTCTCATAATCAGTAGGTTGTGTTAATTCTCCATTTACAGAACTTATGCTATTTTGAAGATTACTCAGATAACTTGCAGGAACTGCTGCCCTATATCTCGATATTGCTAATGCCTGCCAATCATCTAATCCTTCTTTTTCTGCATTACTTAGTATTTTGCTTACAGCTGAATTTAAGGAATTGTCTACAGAAGAAGAAACTCCACTAGATATACCTTCAATTTCATCTAAAATTGAATCAGGTACAACTAAATTGCTGCCTAAAGCTGTAAGTACAGTATTATCTGACATATTAGATTTTATAAAATTTGAAGTATTAGTAGAAATAGTTTTATAAACAAGTACCATAGGAGCAGATTTTTCTGCTGCAAGATCTGAACCTGAAAGTGCATCTGCAAATTCATTTCCACTTGGTCCGTCTCCTTCTGCTATATAAACATTGTCAAATTTAAGATCTGATTTAAAATTTTGAAGTATAGAAAGATTTGTTTCAAATCTAGTAGAACCTCCTAACCTTTCAGCATTTGGAAGTACATTTTTTACGTTATCTCCTATAGAAGCAGTTCCCCCTACTACATAAGTCTTTTTTACGTTACTGCCTTTTATATAGTTACTTACTACATCTGGTAGGCTTCCACTTCCTGATAAAAGTATTGGCATGCCTTTACTTGCAGCTATTGGTGCTATAGAGAGGCTATCTGCATAACCATTTCCTGATGCAACTACGGCACTATCTACATTACCAATATTCTGGGCTACCTTCACTGAAGTTTCATATCTATTTGTACCTCCAAGTCTTTGTATATCACTTATCCCAAGACCTTTTAGTTGAGTTACTATATTGTCAGATAATGAAGCTGTTCCTCCAATTAAAAACACCTTACTTGCTTTAAGTCTTTTAATTTCACTTATAGTATTATCATTTAAGGCATCCTGCCTTGAAAGAATTATAGGTGCATTGAATTTTTTTGCAAGAGGAGCTGCACAAAGAGCATCTGCATAACCATATCCCTGTGCTATAACTACAGTACTGGACCCATCTTTCCACCCATTTTGACTTATTTTAAGTGAAGTTCCAATTCTATCGCTTCCATAAATTCTATCTCTAGTTATAGTTTTAGCAGCAGAATTTTTACTTCCTGCATCAGCATTTACATTTGCTTCAAACCCAGATATTGTAATACCCAGTGTACATAAAAATACAATAAACTTATTAATATTCTTTTTCATATTACTTTCATTCCCTTCTCTTTTATTTTAGAAACTGCTCTTTCCCCAGTCACCTTCATAGCCATCATGAATTCCATCAGCAAGATACTTCCAAACTATTACATCACCATTGTGCCATGTCCACTGTCCACTGCCTATATTAGGTTTGTGAAATACGTTGTCTCCATTTTTTCTGATATAATAGCACCATCCTGAAAGTTTTCCAGCTTTTTTCTCTTCAAGTCCATCTATAGCTGCAAAATAAAGTGTAGAAACAGAACCTGTACATCTATAATTTATCTTAGCATCATCCAAAATTCTTTCCGTTATATATCCTACAGTTTCACCCTCCATACTTTTGTCCACATCTTTTGAAACAACCATTTTATTGCCGTGGACTGTATCGATAACCTGAAAAGTACACTTGCTCTCTGGATCTGTAGAAGTAACCTTTACACTTCCTTTTGAGGTAACAGTAGAAGGATTACTTGATTTTGATCCATTTTTAGATTCAGTGTTTGATGGATAATCTAAAGAAGACTTACTACTTGCAGAAGAAGATCCACCAGAACCAGAAGATTTACTACCGTTTTCAGAAGACTTTGAAGTAGAATCATTTTTATTTTCTGCAGCATTACCTGCAGCATTTTTATGGCTGGATTTGCTTTGAGAATTTTCAGCACTCATCTGCTTATTTGTCAGCGTATTAGCATACATTCTTTCAGCTTTTAAGCCAAAAGTAAACATAATTACAAATATAGCAAAGGCAGTAATTGCTATAACATACTTCTTTTTGTTCTTCTTAATATTCATAAATACACATTACCTCCTTTATTTATTGCTGGATATAACTTATAATGAGTTTTCGCTTATACCGCTTGAATACAGGTAAAAAGCTATCATAAAATATAATTGAAAATATAAATGAACTTCCTCCATGTAAAACATCAAAAGTAAGGCCTGATACATATCCTCCTATAAACGTCCAGAAATTTAAAGGCTTTACAAATCCAATTATATATTGAAGATCCATAATCCAATCAAACATAAAGCCAAATAAGAAGCATACTACTGAAAAATTAAAAGCTGATACTTTTTTTCCTTTTTTACCCCAAAAGCCTGCTATAATTCCCACAAGTCCCCAGCAAAACATCTGCCATGGTGTCCAGGGACCCTGTCCAAAGAATATATTGGATAAAAAAGCTGTAGTACTTCCAACTAAAAATCCCTCATAAGGTCCAAACACAAATCCAGTTAAAGCAACTAAAAATGTAACAGGTTTTACATTTGGAATAGGCGCAAAAGCTATTCTGCCAACGGTGGCAAAAGCACTCAACGTAGCTATAATTGCTATTTCTTTTGTTCCTGCATTACTTTTTTCAAAATAGAAATAACTCATAAACAGTATTGCAAAAACACCAACCATGCACATAACTGAAACTCCGGTTTGAAAATCACTCTTTACTGTAAGCGCCATTAATACTATAATTATGGCAGCTGTAATTGCAATTATTAATCTTTTCATACCTCACACCTTCCAAGCGCTTCTTCCAATGTAAATATACTGTCTTCCCTATCTCTAAGCAGTTTATTCATGGAAGTAGTATAAAATATTCCATCTCCTAGTACCTGTTTTTTATCCCCATCCGCTACTATGGCACCGTTAAACATAATCATATACCTTTTGCAAAAATTACTGGCAAAATCAGTATCATGGGTTATGAGTACAATAGATGTGCCTTTTTTATTTAATCTTTCCAGTAATTTGCCTAACTTATATTTAAGTCCACTTTCCAGTCCCCTGGTAGGTTCATCAAGTAAGATTATATCCGGCTGCAAAACAAGTATAGTGGCAATTGCTACCCTTTGACGCTGTCCACCACTTAAATCTCTTGGATTTTTTTCTCTCAAGTCATATATTTCAAGTTCTTTTAAGATATTTTTTATAACCTTCTCATCATATATACCATAGTTATCCATAGTAAATTTTACTTCTTCATATACACTTTCCTTAGACAAATAGTCATTAGGATTTTGAGATACATATCCTATATGCTTTGCTATTTGACGTATATTCATCTTAGATGTGTCTTTCCCATAAAGCTTTATTGTTCCTTCGTAATTCTTAAGCCCCATAACACATTTTAAAAGAGTACTTTTTCCTGCGCCATTAGCTCCCATTATGCTTATAAATTCACCTTTTTTTACATTAAAATTTAAATTCTTCAAAACCTTTTTTGAGCCATATTTGCAGCCCATTTTCTTTACAGAAAGTACCTCGGCTTCATCGTTTTCCTTAAAAATACTTTTATCCTTTTCTTTTAATTTCAAAGAACTGTTTAAAATCTTAACCCTTGCATCTTTAAAATCCTGGGGCATAGTATTAAAATCCAATTTTTTAAAAAACTTAAGATAATCTGGCATAAACATGTACTGTCTTTCATTGCAATTATCATAAAAATCCTTTTTATCTTTAAACAATTTTAAAGTTCCATCGTTCATAATTGCTATAGAGTCAACAGTATCAAACCATCTGTTTACTCTCTGCTCAATAACTATAACCGTTATTCCAAGCTCTTGATTTATCTTTTTTACTAAATTTAACATTTCCTCTGCAGATGAAGGATCAAGCTGAGAGGTAGGTTCATCTAATATTATGCAGCTTGGCATATATACAAGGGCAGAGGCTACTGCCACTTTTTGTTTTTCTCCTCCTGAGAGAGAAGTTACATCCCTTTCTGCCAAATGAAGTATACCAGAAAACTGAAGAGCTTCATAAACTCTCCTTTTTATCACTTCTTCATCTGCTCCTATATTTTCAAGTCCAAAAGCTATTTCCCTGTGTACTTTGTTCATAACAAGCTGCTTTTCCGGATCTTGAAAAACCATAGTTATTTTTTTTGCCCTTTCCTTATGGCTCATTTTGTTTACCAATTCACCATCTATTTTTATTTCTCCACCTATAGTACCTCCATAAAAATTAGGTACTGTTCCTACTATAGCCCTTGCAAGTGTAGATTTTCCAGAGCCTGATCTACCTGCTATGAGAAGAAAATCATTTTTCTCCAGAGACAAATTTATGTCTTTTAGCGACTTGTGTTTCTCAAGGGGATAAGTGAAATTTAAATTGCTAATCTCTATATACGACATATTCCTTCTCCTCACTATTAAAAATTATGGTTAAAGTAATTACTACTATAAACGCAATAATTATGGCTATACCAACATTAAAAAAATTAACAGCAGTCACACCATCATATATGTTAAACTCCACCCATTTTTTAAATTGTGCTACACCATAAAATATCATGAGAGCTACACTTAAAACTATAACTTCCCAGTCCTTGTTTTTAAATTTTTGTCTATCATAAACGCTCCTGCTGCCACTTAAAAATCCCCTTACATAGGCAGATTCACCTATGCTAAAAGAACCTTCCATAGAATCCTCTAAAAGTACCGACATTACGGGAATATAGCTGTGTGCTTTTTCCTTCGCTTTTTTCTTGTTAAATATAACTCCCCTTATTTCATATATTTCTTTTAAATTCTTAAATCTGTCTTTCATAGTTGGAATAAGCTTAAAACTTATCATAAGCATGAGAGTGGACTTTGGCATTATAGACGAAAAATAGGAAACTGCTTTATCCGTATCAATCATGATTTCAAGTATTAAAAAGAGATATATGACAGCTAAAAATTTAAAACACATAACTACTGCATAAATTACAGCTTCTAATGTAAAACGCTTGTGAAAAAGATAAAAAAGGGTAGTGCTTCCTGAACTTACAAAAAGCATATTTATAACTATTATCAAAATAGCAATTGGAATAAAATAATAAAATCCGGTTTTAAACTTTTGTTTTTCCTTTGAAAATATTATCATTCCTATAATAAATATGTACACAGATCCAAGTATTACTGGATTATCATTAGAAAATATTATAATCATCATAGACATAAATACCAGTGATGCAGTAAGAACATGATACTGTTTAAAGTCAATAAAATGTCTAACCTTTTCCCTATTCCGTGATTTTGACAAAGGTACTGCTTTTACTCCTTCACTCATTATATTAATTCTCACTTCCTTAAAATTAACTGAAGAATGACTTAGTAAAAGTAAGCCATTCTCTAAGCTATCTATATTCATTAACTAAAATTTATATAGAGATCCTCCTTTACTCTTAAAAAGATTATATGCTGCCACAGCTTCCAATCCCTGTTCTGTAGACATACCATTCAATGAAGTATCTGTATGTCCAAAACCTTTGTTGTCACTTGTGGCAAAGCTCAATAGTGAATCCATTGGATTTTTACCATTTTTTATAAATCTGCTGTCTGTAGTTGGATCTATACCATTTGCGCACAAACCTATTATAACTTGAGCTGAACTCTCACTATTTTCAATGCCACAGGATACAAATCCACCGTCACCTTCTTGTATTTTGGAAAGTGTATTAACCGCCGCATCAACAGCTGACTTTACATCTGAATTAGTGCTGTAATATGGAGCTAGTGCAGAAATTGCCATACCAGTCATATCAGGATCTGCTGAATCACCAGCATAACTCCAGCCACCGTCTTTGGTTTTATTATTTAATATAGCTTTAATTAAAGTATCTCTAGTCCATTTTGCATTATCCGGTACCTTGAAATTTTTTGAGTCAAGGGCTATAAGTCCAAACACATAGGCATTTATCCCCTGGCTGTCCATATCACTGTTGCACATTTTTTCTATAAGGTTCTGACCTGATATATTTGTAGGGTTTCCTCCAGCTACAAGTACTGCTAGTGTAGTTCTTTCATACTCCGTAGGTTGTCCTAAATCCAGTACTCCTCCTTTTGTATTGCTTGTTATTCTGTCCTGCAATTTTGATAAATAATCTTTTGGTACCTGATTGCTTGTTTTATTTAATCCAAGGGCAATCCAATCATCACAATTATTACTTGTAATGCTTGAGCTTATTCCATTTATAAGATTATTTATAGATGATGTATAATCTTTTATCTGGGAGTTTTTTACCGTTATAGTGCAAGCTGCTGTTTTATTTCCATCTTCCGTAACTGCTGTTATTGTTGCTGTTCCTTCTTTTACTCCTGTTACCAATCCTTTTCCATCTACTGCTGCTATAGTCTTATCACTACTTGACCAATTTACATTTTTATCAGTAGCATTATCTGGTTGTACTGATGCCTTTAACTGGAGTGTACCTCCTACTGCAACAGTTCCTGTTTTATCTAAAGTTATTCCTGTTACAGAAATAGAAGATGGAGTATTTCCACCTGAATTTGATGAATTAACAGTAACCTTACAGGAAGCAGATTGTGGTGTATAATTACGAACAAATCCCTTTGTATTATCTATTGAATTTGCTGTTATTGTTGCTGTACCTGAATTTACGGCTGTTACTTTACCATTACTGTCTACTGTGGCTACAGTTTTATCACTGCTTTCCCATGTTACATCTTTATCAGTAGCATTAGAAGGGCTAACAGCAGCTGTAAGATTTTCAGTTTGATTTGCATTTAAAGTTAAATCAGTTTTGTTAAGAGTAATTGAATCTACATCTCTAAATTGAGTCTCATCCCAAGCTCCAACAACATAAATCCAGTGTATTTTTTCATTGTCATTGTTAATGTATTCTACTCCACAGCCATGATTTGGAAAAGTGCCATCCACACTGTATTTCCATCCACTCTGATTTGTCTGTCCATTTCCTCTTGGCCTATCAAATTCCGTTTCTCCATCTATACTTGATATATATACAGCTGCACCCGTAGTACTGCCACCAGTTCCCTTATTTACAAATTTTATTCCCTTACTATCAAGAGTACTTTTAAGCAAGTCGTAAACTGACTCTCCTTTGGCAGCCTCTAAATTTGTTTCATTGATTACATTTCCTTTATAACCATCAATTACAAGTGACACATGTAACTTATCTGAAGTAGGGTTTGTAGTTATAGTTGTAGTTGTAGTTGCTGTAGTGGGATTTCCTATACCACTGTCAGGGGTTTTGCCATTAAATAAATCTTCAATTCCATTTAAAATTACATCAGGTACTACTAATGTTCCACCTAAAGCTGTAAGAACAGTATCCTTGGACATATTAGACTTTATAAAATTTGCAGTGTCGGTAGATATTGTATTATAAACAAGTACAACAGGAGCAGATTTTTGAGCTGCAAGAGCTGAACCTGAAAGAGCATCTGCAAATTCATTTCCACTTGTTCCATTTCCCTCAGCTATATACACATTGCTAAAATCAAAATCAGATTTAAAATTTTGAAGTACAGCTAAGTTTGTTTCAAATCTATTACTTCCTCCAATTCTCTGCACATTTGAGAGCGAATTTGTTATATTATCAGATATAGAATTTATTCCACCTATTACATAACTTTTGTTCACGTTTACTTTTTTTATATAATTTTTAACTACATCAGGAAGAATATCCTTTTGTGATAAAAGTATTGGCATTCCTTTTTTTGAAGCTATAGGTGCTATAGAAAGACTGTCTGCATAGCCGTTTCCAGATGCAACTACAATACTATTTACACTATTTCCTAAACTTTCAGCTATTTTCACAGAAGTTTCATATCTTGTTGCACCTTCGAGCCTCTCTACATCATTTATACCAATATTTTTTAGTTCAGATTCCACATTATCAGATAATGAAGCTTTACCTCCAATTACAAAAGCTTTACTTACCTTAAGTCTTTTTAATTCACTTACAGTCTCATCACTTAATCCATCTTGCTTTGAAAGTATTATAGGTGCATTATATTTTTTAGCAAGTGGTCCTGCACAAAGGGCATCTGCATACCCATAACCCTGGGCTATAACTACAGTGCTTGAACCATTTTTCCAACCACTTTGACTTATTTTCAGTGAAGTTTCAATTCTATCATTTCCATAAATCCTGTCTTTACTTATATTTACACTTTGCTGTGTAGTTTTTGCATTCGCACCTGATTCTGCATATGCACTTCCACTAAAACCACACATTCCAATACTTACTATAAACAAAAACATAATAATCTTAGTTATAATTTTTTTCATAGTATCCCCCTTAAGAACTTATAGTTTTAATTATTTAAAACTGCTTAAAGAATGGCTGAGTAAGAGAAGCCATCCTTTAAAACATATTTTAAATTTTATTTATTTTGATTGGACGGGTATATCTATACTATCAGAAATAATATTCATACTTTCTAAACTGTCCCAAATAAATGCTTTCAATTTGTATGCTCCTTCTTCTGGAAGTTTCATCATAGTCGTTAAAATAGATGAATCATTATTTTTTATTGTTTGTCTTCCACATACATAATTGATAAATTTGCCACCTTCATCATATAACGCTACTATTAATGATGCATCTTGGTCTTTACCTGAATTATTTTCAGCTTTTACAGATATCTTTGCATCATCACCTAATTTAAATGAACTATCCTTTGTCAAATTAGTTATTACCAATGGCTGAGCTACTGTAACTGCACACTGTGCCGTTATATTTTTATTATATTTACCTGAGGCCGTTATAGTTGCCGTTCCTATCTTTACTGCCGTTACCTTTCCATTGTTGTCTACCTCCGCTATCGTTGGGTCACTACTTGACCAATTTACCGTTTCTGTAGCTGTTATAGGAGATACATTTGCTCGAATAGTTTGTATATCACCTACATTTAAGCTCATTTTTGTATTGTCTAAACTAATTTTATCTATGTCTCTAAACATAGTTTTTCCAAAATCGCTTGTAAAAAATAATCTTATTTTATCTCCATTTTTAACTTTATAATCTTTCATTCCTAAAGTTGGTTGTATGCCATTAACATCATACATCCATCCACTAATTGCTCCTCTATCGCGCTGTGATTCATTATCTATCATAGAAAAGTATCCATTATCGTCAGTATATTCTATTTTTTTATCATCTAATACCTGCTTTACAAATTGTTCTACTGTTTTTCCACCTTCTGCTTCAATAGATTTAGCATCTAATATACTTCCCTTATAGCCTGTAACACTTAAATCTACCTGAACAGCTTGCTTTTTATCTGATACTGTAACTGTACACTGTGCTTTTGCATCTTTATTGTCTTCAGATACTACTGTTATTGCTGCTGTTCCAGCCTTTACTGCTGTTACTTTTCCATTTTCATCTACTGCTGCTATAGTTTTATCACTGCTTGACCAATCTATCTTCGTGTTAGTGGCATCTTTTGGTGTTATCGTTGGTATAAGCTGCAATGTATCTCCTGTTGTCAAGTTTGCACTTGTTTTGTCAAGACTTACTCCTGTCACCTTTACTATCTGTGGTTGTTGTGAATTTACTGTAATTGTACATTGATCTGTTTTAGGCCCATATTTTTTTTGATTAAAATCTGTTCTATCATTATCCACTGATGCTGCTGTTATTGTTGCTGTCCCTGCTTTTACTGCTGTTACATTTCCATTTTCATCTACTTTGGCCACTGTAGGGTCACTGCTTTTCCAGGTTACACCTTTATCTGTAGCATTATCTGGATCAATTGTAGCTGTAAGCTGCTGTGTACCATTTACATTTAAGTTCAAGCTTTGTTTATCTAAGCTAATTGAATCTACATCTCTAAACTGGATTTCATCCCAGGCACCTTCTACATATATCCAGTGCACTTTATCTCCATCTTTAAGGTTAACGCTTCCACAGCCTACATTAGGGAATACCCCATTTACGCTGTATTTCCAGCCGCTTTGTGCTCCTCTGTCTTTTTCCGTTTCACCTGCTATATCAGATATATATGGTGAGAAATCGCCACCAGGATTTTTATAGGTTATTCCTTTGGCTGCAAGTTCATTTTTAAACATGCTATAAACTGTTTGTCCTTCTGCAGCTTCTATATTTTCATCAGTTAACATATTTCCCTTATATCCATCAATAATCATTGATACGTGTATGGTTTTGTCAGGTACGGTTTTGGCAATAACTGTTATAGTACAAACTGCTGTTTTCTGTCCATCTTCTGTAGTTGCTGTTATAGTTGCTGTTCCTGCCTTTACTGCTGTTACATTTCCATTTCCATCTACTGCTGCTATAGCTTTATCACTGCTTGACCAATCTACCTTCGTGTTAGTAGCATCTTTTGGTGCTATTGTTGGTATAAGCTGTAATGAATCCCCTTCTGTAAGCTTTGCACTTGTTTTATCCAGACTTATTCCAGTTACCTTAGTATCTGAAGTATTTGCTGCAAAATTCTTATATACTGATCCTTTGCCTTCTTTAAAAAGATTGTATGCAGCTAGTGCTCTAAATCCCTGTTCTGTTGCCATACCATTAGCTGATTTATTATCTGTATATCCAAATCCACTATTGTCACTTACTGTATAGCTCAATAATGCATCCAAAGGGTTTTTACCATTCTTTGTAAATCTACTATCTGTAGTTGGATCTACGTTGTTATCACATAATCCTATTATTACCATAGCTTCACTGTTTGCATTTTCATCGCCACCGCCATCTTTAGGGCTCCATGATGCAAATCCACCATCATTCTTCTCAATATTTGCAAGTATTTCAACTGCTCCATCCACAGCTGATTTTACATTTGCCTTAGTGCCATAATATGGAGCTAAAGCTGAAAGTGCCATTCCTGTCATATCAGGATCTGCTGAACCACCACTATAACTCCAGCCCCCATCTGTAGTCTTATTATCTAATATTCCCTGAATCAAACTATCTCTAGTCCATTTTGAGCCATCAGGTATATTAAATTTCCCCGCATCAAGAGCTATAAGTGCAAATACATAGGCATTTATGCCTTGATCTTTGATGCCCTCATTGTTATATATTTTTTCTATTAAATTCATTCCAGCAAAGTTTGTTGGATCTCCACCAGCTGCAAGTATTCCCAAAGAAGTTCTCTCATAATCTGTAGGTAAAGATAAGGAATCTGAACCACTTTTTATATTACTTTCAAGATTTGTTAAATAGCTTCCTGGTACTTCTTTTCCTGCCTTATTTAAATCCAAAGTCTGCCAATCACCCATGTTTTGTATAATAGATGGACTCATTGAATTTATAAGACTATTTATTTGAGATGAATATCCAGTTCCATCTGCAAATACTTGAGCTGTACCAGTTCCTACTATACCAAGCATCATCATTATGGTTACAAAAAATGACATCAACTTGACTTTAAAATCCTTCATATACTCTCTCCTTTCATACATCATAATCGCTAATAGCTTTATTACTTAATTTCAAATTCATTTATATTAACTTTCTCAGTACTTGAAGATTTGATAAAGCCATGATATTTTCCAGACTTAAGAGCAGTTTTAACCTGTAAGTTACCATTTTCAGATTGATTTATGTAACTCAAGTTCCCCTGGCTATCATATAAAGTTAAAGCAATTTTATCATTATCATTTTTGCTAACTGCATTTATATCTATATCATCTGGAGTATTTTCAATTATATTTAAGTTAATTCCAGACTTATTTACATTTACGATGTTTTTTACAGTTGTTTGTGCTATTTTTTTGTTTCCATCAACAACGCAACCTTCTAACACCTTTAGTGCAGCTACAGTAGATGTGTTATCATTTATATTTAAAGTAAAGCTTTCAGAAGCATTTATTGTTGATACATTGGCTCCTGTCAAATTTATGTCAGCTTTATTTTTTACATTAACATTTTCAAATCCACCTGTAAGTGTTATTTGCGGCTCTGAAGTTGAATCCACAATAACTTGTCCAAAAGTTGATTTAGCATCATTTAGAGTCACTAGTGTTGCACTACTTGCTATTTGTGTATCTACTATTTGAGTTCCACTGCTTATCTCAACCTTTACGCTGTTACTGCTATTAACCAGGAGTGAATCAGACTTCACGTTGCTCAAATAAATACTGTGATCTGCCCCAGATTTTACTACTATATTACCAGCGGTAACATTTGTTATAGTGCTAACTCCACTTGTACCTGGATCTATTGTAAGTGTGCCATCAATTTTTACATTTTGAAGAGAAACTTTATCTGCTGATATATTTACATTTCCTATTATTTCGTTCTTATTTCCAGAAGTATTTCCATCATAAGTTTGATTTGCTGAATTTAAACTTAAATCACCTGATGGCTGAACTGGAGTATATCCTCCACTAGATCCTCCTGAAGACCCACCTGAAATATTAGTGTTTTTTCCACTATTTGCTTGGTTGTATGCAGTTATAATATTATCTACAGCATCATCTGGAACTACTTTAGTTCCTCCTAATGCCGTAAATACTGTCTTATTAGAAATATTAGACTTTATAAAATCCTCTACATTTGAGTTTAATCTGTTATACATAAGTACTAAAGGAGCTGATTTCTGTGCTGCAAGAGCTGACCCTGAAAGGGCATCTGCAAATTCATTTCCATTAGGTCCATCTCCTTCAGCTATATACACATTGCTAAAGTCAAGATCAGACTTGAAATTTTCAAGTACAGCTAAGTTTGTTTCAAATCTAGTACTTCCTCCAATTCTCTGTGCATTTGGAAGAGAATTTTTTATATTATCTGATATAACACTTTCTCCACCTATTACATAACTTTTGTTTGCATTTACTTTTTTTATGTATTCAGTGTCTACATCAGGAAGGCTGTCCTTTTCTGATAAAAGTATTGGCATTCCTTTTTTAGATGCTATAGGTGCTATAGAAAGACTGTCTGCATAACCACTGCCAGATGCAACTACAATACTATCTACACTTCCTAGACTTTCAGCTATTTTCACAGAGGTTTCATATCTTGTTGCACCTCCAAGCCTTTCCACATCATTTATACCAATATTCTTCAGCTCAGATTCCACATTATCAGATAGTGAGGCCTTACCTCCAATTACAAAAGCTTTACTTGCTTTAAGGCTTTTTAGCTCACTTATAGTCTCATCACTTAATCCATCTTGCTTGGAAAGTATTATAGGCGCATTGTATTTTTTAGCAAGTGGTCCTGCACAAAGGGCATCTGCATACCCATAACCCTGGGCTATAACTACAGTACTTGAACCATCCTTCCAGCCATTCTGACTTATTTTTAAGGAAGTTTCAATTCTGTCATTTCCACAAATTCTATTTTTACTTATATTTGTATCTGCATACACCTGACTTCCAAAGCCAGACAATGCAATACCTATCATAAATAAAAATGTAGTACATTTACTTATAACTTTTTGCATATTATCCCTCCTTCAAATTAATATAATATTTCTATAATTGCCTATATATTATGGCAATTTAGAATATTCTTTTTATAGTATCTTGATGTAATTAAAAAAGGCCTCCTGTTTTAGGAGACGAAAATACAACGAAATAAATAAAAAGGACCCCTGAGGGTCCTTTTATTTCGAATGTAACTATTTACTTACATCGTAAACATGCATTTTTACATGCAACATATATCTTCCCCTCCGAAAGAATTAACAACATATCAGGCAGGCTTCCTGGCTCGGATTCATCTTACTTCCCTGTCTTCCCAGATATAAATCCAGTGACATAATTAGGGTTTCATCCTCCATACAGTAACGGTGGGCTGCAGTGTTTCTTACACTTTTCCTTTTAACTACCATCTTGATAGCACCTAATACTAAATATTAAATTTTTATTACTTTTGTATCAAGTGTAGTACATATTTTTTGAAAAGTCAACATTATTTTCATAATGATTAAGATAATGTTGAAATATGCACTATTAATTTAATTAAGTAAATTATATAAAAATTAAAACTATTACTTAACTTGAAATTCGGGTATGTTTATTTTATCTGTATTTGAAGCCTTTATAACTCCTTTATATTTTCCAGCGTCAAGTATAGTATTTAAATTCATAGAACCTGTAGTCTGATCTATATACTTAAGATTTCCATCTTCATCATATAAAGTAATAGTAACATAATCCGTATTATTCTTACTATTAGCCTGTATTGTTATAGACTTATTTGTATTCTCAGTAATAGTCAAATTAATTCCTTCATTACTTTTTCCATCAATGCTTACAAGTTTATCTCCTTGCTGTGTAGGTGTAGTATTTCCTCCACCACTGGATCCTCCTTGATGTATCGGGTTAGGATTTGGATTTGGATTCGGGTTGGAATTTTTATTGTTATATTGCTTAACAACACCACTGACAACTGTATCAGGAACTACCATAGTGCCCCCTAGTGCTGTAACAACTGTTTTTTGAGACATATTAGACACTATAAAATTTGCACTATTTGAATTCATAGTTTTATAAATCAGAACTAATGGAGCCGACTTCTGTGCTGCAAGGGCTGCACCTGAAAGGGCATCTGCAAATTCATTTCCATTAGGGCCATCTCCTTCTGCAACATATACGTTGTCAAAGTTAAGATCAGACTTAAAATTCTGAAGTATATCAAGATTTGTATCAAACCTTGTAGCACCTCCAATCCTCTCAGCATTTGGTAGTGAATTCTTCACATCATCTTTAATAACAGCAGTGCCACCTACTACGTAAGTTTTGCTTACACTTTGCCCCTTTATATAATTTTCAACTACATCTGGCATACTGTTACTTCTAGTTAAAAGTATTGGCATACCTTTGCTTGCAGCTATAGGAGCTATGGAAAGGCTATCTGCATAACCGCCTCCCGAAGTAACTACAACACTACTTACGCTCCCAAGTTTTTGCGCTATTTTTACAGAAGTTTCATACCTGTCTGCCCCACCAAGTCTTTCAACATTACTTATTCCAATATTTTTAAGTTGAGCTGTAACATCGTCTGATAAAGAACCTGTTCCCCCTATTACAAATGCATTTTTAGCTTTAAGTCTTTTAAGCTCATCTATAGTGCTTCCACTGAGTGAATCCTTACTAGAAAGAATTATAGGTGCATTGTTCTTTTTAGCAAGGGGTGCAGCACAAAGGGCATCTGCATACCCATACCCCTGTGCTATAACTACTGTGTCTGCTCCATTTTCCCATCCATTTCCACTTATCTTAAGTGAAGTTTCTATTCTATTATTTCCTGAAATTCTATCTTCTGTTACAGCTGCATCAGCATCTGTATTCGCCGCAGAAGTGCTTGAAGCCGTCTCCGCACTTACACTGCCTCCAAATCCTGATACCGCAATGCCTAATACAAATAAAGGCGTAATAACTTTACTGACAATTTTTTTCATACTGACCTCCTTAAATTAATCGTAAACTAATTATTATATATAATTTTATTACCAATTTACCTCACAATTTGGTAGCAGATCTTTAAATCCTACTTAATATCATAATCTATATCCATTCTATATAACTAAAACTATTTTAAATTAGTTATTTACCTGTATCGCTAATTGGTATGGTTATAACATCAGAAATAGGTTTCATATCGTCCAAATTATTCCAAACAAATGCCCTTATTTCATAGTTTCCTTGTGTTGGAAGTTTCATACTACCCGTTAAATCAGCTGAATCTCCTACTGGAATATTCTTATGTGCAGATACACAACTTATAAACTTATTATTATCTTTATTAAACAATGACAATATCAATGAAGCTTCTTGGGTCTCTGTAGAATTATTTTTTACATTTATAGATATTTTAGCATCATTTCCAAGTTTAAACGTTGTACCTTTCGCTAAATCAGTAGTTATCTGCATGGATTTATCTTCCTTGCTATTATCTGTAACCGTTACGGTACATGATGCTGTTTTTCCTCCGTCTTCAGTAGTTGCTGTTATAGTTGCTGTTCCCGCCGCTAATCCTGTTACCTTTCCTGTATTGTCAACTGCTGCTATATCTGTTTTATCACTTGTCCATTTCATGTTTTTATTAGTGGCATCTTCCGGTGCAACTGTTGCTGTAAGCTGAACCGTACTTCCCTTTTCTACGCTTGCACTTGTTTTATCTAAATCTATTTTTGTTACCTTTGTAACTGTTGCATCCTGTGGTACAAAATTATACATAGATCCTTTTCCTTCTTTAAACAATTTATATGCAGTTATTCCCGTAAAGCCTGCTGCTGTTGTTCCTGGATCATTGTATCCATTATACATAAAGCCAGTTTTATCACTAGCAGCAGAACTTAATAATACATCCACAGGATTCTTACCGTTTTTTACAAATCTACTATCTGTTACCGGGTCTATTCCCATGGCACATAATCCCATTATTGTGCTAGCTGTCATAGAAGTATTTGATGAAGCATTACTTGTCGCATCGAACCCTCCATCTGGAGTTTGTCTGTTTTCTAAAAGCTGGATTGCTTTGTCCAATGCTGTTTTTACATCAGCATTTGTACTATAATATGGTGCAAGTGCTGTCATTACAATTGCTGTGGTACTTGACATTGAACCTATTGTTGGTGGCCAGCTATTTGTATTCCAGCCTCCATCACTTTTTTGTTTACTCAATAACTTTTGTATTAGATTTGCTCTAGTCCATGGTGCAGTATCAGGTACATTGAATTTTCCTGAATTCAATGTTATAAGTGCATATGCCCAATTTACTTCATTTCCCAACCCCATAATATCTTGCGATAGAGTTTTACTATCGTATATTTTCTCTATGAGATTTATTCCTCCAAAATTTGTTGGATCTTTTCCTGCTGCTATTACAGTAAGTGTTATTCCTTCACACTTTTGAATATCATCTTTCACATAGTCACCACTACCTGTTAACAAATAATTAGGATCTTGTTTTATCTTATTCTCCTGGTCTGTCAAGTAACTTTCAGGTATTGCTTTGCCTGCTTTAATTAAATCAAACATATGCCATGCATCATCTGTACGTGTTTCAAAAGTTGGGCTTATTCCATCTATAAGTCCGTTTATTGTACTTATATAATCACCTGATTGTGAAGCAGAAGTTACAGTAATTGAACACTTAGTAGTAATATCTTTATTATCATCTGATGCTGCTGTTATATCTGCTGTTCCTGCTTTTACCGCTGTTACCTTTCCATTTGCATCTACTGTTGCTATTGATGTATCGCTGCTTGTCCAATTTACTTTTTGATTAGTTGCATCTTTAGGCGTTATTGTTGGTGTAAGCTGTAATGTATCTCCTTCTTTTAAGCTTGCACTTGTTTTATCTAAATCTATTTTTGTTACCTTTGTAACTAATGTTCCTTGTGTCACAGTCACACTGCAAAGTCCACTGTAAGTGCTGTCACTGGCCTTTGCATAAACATATGCCGTTCCCGGTTTTACTCCTGTTACTTCACCTTTATCTGAAACTGTTACCACACTGGTATCTGTACTTCCCCATGTAATAGTTTTATCTGAGGGTATCTCTGAAGTAATTGTTTGTGCTTCTCCTGTTTTTAAAGATAATGTACTGGATGATAATTTTCCATCCTGTCCATAAAGGTATGTTAATCCTGTAATATCTCCCCATCTATCTTCGTAAGCAGATGTTAGCGTTGTGCCCCTGGCATCTATTACTAGACCGGTATCTCCTGTAAAACTATCTTGTAGGCCACTTTGGTTAATATTACCTGGCAGTTTTATATATTTTAGCGAAGGACATGACATAAAAGAACGGCTCCCTATGCCTGTAACTCCATCTTGTAAAGTAACATTTGCAAGATTTGTACATCCCATAAATGCACTTGTGCCTATAAGTGTTTTAGTTGGAATAGTTATAGAAGTAAGTCCTGTACACCCGTCAAACATAGATGGCATAATATTTGTTATATTCTCAGGTAAAACTATTGATTTCAAATTACCGCAGTTATAAAATTGACCCCTTGTACTTAAACTAGCCATATTGTCTACTGAATATACAATTCCTTTGCATCCACTAAAGTTCAAACTCTTTGCTGTCGTCCAGTCAAAATATTTTTGATCAAATCCTGCATATGTTATAGCTGTATTGTTGGATAAATTTATGGATGTTACTCCTGTAAGATATTTCATTACAGCCATATCACTATCTGTAATATTAGAATTTGACAGGTCAACTTCTCCTTTTATTGATGCCAGGTCAACTGCTGTTAAGTCTCCTGTATAATCACTGCCTTTTCCTGCTGCTTGTCCAAGTTTACTCTTTAATGTTGTATTTGTAATATTTATGCCCTGGCTGCTATCTGTTGTAGGCTCTTGTGTTGCACTTGCAACAGATGTACCTGTATTTGAAGCTTCTGCATAGGTATGGTTCAAGCCCAATAAATCTACTGTAACAAATGTAGAACATACCATAGAAACACAGATTAGCATCTTAATTTTCTTTTTTAACATTTTATCATCTCCATGTATATAATTTAAATTTCTACCTAAACATTAATTATCTATCTTGTCCAATAAATATACTTATAAAATTTAGAAATCTTTTACTTGTTTGACTGGACAGGTACATCTATAACATTGGAAAGGGGATTCATATTTTCAAGACTGTCCCATATAAATGCCTTTATTTTATATATTCCCTCTTCTGGAAGCTTCATAATGCCTGTTAAAATAGATGAATCTCCATTTTTAATCATCTGTTTGCCACATACATAATTGATAAATTTACCATCCTCATCATATAGTGCCACTAATAACGATGCATCCTGGTCTTTACCAGAATTATTTTCTGCCTTTACAGATACCTTTGCATCATCACCCAATTTAAATGAACTGTCCTTTGTAAGGTTAGTTATCTTTATTGGTTTTGTTTCATCTTGAGATCCTGATACCTTTTTCTCTGCTTCAGTTAACTTGCCTACTGTTTCCTGCTTCATGGATGATTTTTGTGCATCACTTAAGGCATCATACAATTTCTCTACTGCATCAACCTTGTCTTTATCGGCTGAAGTAAGCTTGCCTACATCTGGAAGTGCTGCTATGGCATTATTTACAGGCACTGTAGAATTCTTCACATCTGTACAGTCAAATATTGAATTTCTTCCTTCATATGCCCTTACAAGTGAATCAAGTCCCCTGCACATCTGTGAAGGATCATAAGTTGAGTCATCAAATGTAGTAGTACCTTTTTCAATGTCATAAAACTTCAGTGCCCCATCTAAAATAGTCTGCCCATTCTTTATATATTTCTTGTCAAATATATTGACATGTGCCATACCAAGGTTTATATATACCTGGGCATTGGTCCACGGATTGTTATAGTCATATCCCCCGTAGAAAGAACCCAGGTAAGTTTGTGAGTTTGAGATATGATTAAATTCATAATCTATGGCTTGCTTTACATCATAATATTTATCTCCTGGTTTTGCATCCGGATCATAATAGGCTGTAATTGGCTGGTACACCATAGTTCTCATATCAGGTACAGCATTTACTGGCCCAATAGAACCATCTGCAGCTATTGGACTTATTTTAGCCCAACCATGCATATCAGCTTCTAAATCACTCTGCGTAATATGATTTCCATCTTTTGAAACATAGTCAATATAATTATAAGAAGTCAATGCAAAATCTGCATACTGTGGTGTAAAATACTGGACTGACGCTTTTAAATATGCTTTATTTGATATAATATTCAGCAAATCATAAGCCTTTATATCCCTAGGGTCATATCCTATGGAAGTAATCGCCAGAACTAACTTTTCCCATTCTGTCATCTTTACATCCTGTGCCTGTATGCCTGCGTCTTTCATCTTCTGCAGGCCAGTCTGTATACTTTTAAACCAATCATCATAAAAACCAGGTTTTATCCCACTATACCCTGAACGGGCTGATGAAAATACCCCCCAGTCTGAATCTGAAAAAACAATTGTACCTTCTTTTCCTTCTCTTGAAGCCTTATCCCCACTCCAGCTGAAATCATTTACTTTATCAATACCTAACTTAGATGCTAATTTGCTGTAGAGGATATCTTCTGCCTTTTTAGCATTTTCTATCTGCTGCTTTTCTTCAGTTTCTGTAGGTGCTGCCGCCCCATTATCTTTAAGTCTGGCATTAGAAACTGAAACCTTACCTACAACAAATTGATATTCATCATTTGTGTCATAAGTAATTTTAAAATCGCCGCCGCTAAGCTTTACAGGCGTTTCTCCAATAGTTGGTGCCGAAAAGTCTGCATTTCCGCCATAGCTAACCTTAACATTATATTTACCTATTAAATCATTATATTGGTTATCTTCAGGAACCAAATTTATATTTGTTATTGTAGTTCTTAAATTTTTAGCTACAGAAGCACTAGTGTCATACATTTTATCTGCGGCTGTTACCTGGAGATCCAGTACCACCTTAGTTGCCTGTTTTACTATATTTCCAGAGTTTAAATATGGATAGCCGCCGTTTATGGAAGAATCTATTTTCCAGGTTTTATCAAAGTCAAAGCCCATTGCAGTATAAGTATCTTTATTCTGCATTTCTTCTGTAGTATAGGCTTTTGGATCTATAGAAGTGTCCCTCTCATTCCATGCATCCCCTACGACATCTTTATCATATGCACAGGTTGCTTCAGACGTCATAACTCGAGCATTCGAATCATAATAAGCTAAATTAACAATTGGATTACAAGTAGAAACATCAATTCCGTCTTTTTGATAAGTATAATTTCCTGTAAATTTGCCATAAAAATAGCAGTGATCTAATACTTTGCCGCCATATCCACAAATTCCTGCACGCTTACTCTGCCCTGATGATTGGTTATTAAAAGTCACATTACTGTAACAATCTTCTACACATCCTGGGTATATAATGCTACTGTTCCGTTTTTGCCTCGTATTACAGCCAACTATTCCTGCTATCCACCCAAAGCCATCCTTGGTTGTGATTGTTCCTGTTGAAGAACAGCGGGTAATTGTACCGTCTCCTTCATTTGCAATTAATCCATAATCTCCCAAACATCCAAGATCTGCTGCTGTAGTTATAATTTCTTTTCCATCTTTAATAACTACATCGGCATCAATTCTAACATTTTCAATAATAGTATTTTTACAAATAACTGCAAATAAACCGGACTTTGCATCATTATAGTTACTTATAGTGTAAAATTCACCATCAAAAGTACCATTAAATCCTTTATTAGTAGTAAATGATTTTAAAGGCACATTTGATTTACTTATATCTATGTCATTTTTCAATACAATTTTCTTACCACAATAGTCTATTCCACTATCAATATCTCCCCTAAGTTTATTCAAATCCTCTACTGAACTTACAGTATAATTCCCATCTATATCCTGAGATAACGAGGGCATTGATGCTGTTGATGAAGTATCTGCCATAACCGTGTAAGGTACAAATGTCATTAATGTAAATATAAGCATCATAACAAAACTGGCCTTTTTCCATATCTTTTTCATTTTGTTCTCCTTTCTAAATTCTAAAATTATGTACTATAAACTAATTTTAATATTATTAATTTTTAAGTTCTTGCTTGTACACCACCTCCTTAAAAAGATAAGCTTAAAATTTTCGAAGACTTTTTCTGAATTACAACAAAAGAGACCTTCTTTCGAAGGTCCCCTTTATAACATAGATAACTACATATAACTAATAAACTAAAAAAGAACCGCTAGGGTTCTCTCATGTCAATATAACCGTTTACTTTTAATTATAAACAGCTTAAATATAGTAACATCTTTCCCTCCGAAAGAATTAACAACATATCAGGCAGGCTTCCTGGCTCAGATTCATTTTACTCCCCTGTCTTCCCGGATACATAAATCCAGTGACATAATTAGGGTTTCATCCTCCATACAGTAACGGTGGGCTGCAGTGTTTCTTACACTTTTCCTTTTAACTATCATATTTGACAGCACCTAATACTAAATATTAAATTTTTATTACTTTTATGTTAAGTATAAGACATATATTTTCCAAAGTCAACATAATATTCTATATATAATAGATAAAAATGTATTATAATACATATTCTACTATAACAATAATTCATATCTTTAATTTATGGGTTTTGCCAATATTTCTAGCAAAACCCATCTTATAAAAGTCCTTTATTTATTTAACTGGACAGGTATGTCTATAATATCTGAGAGAGGATTCATATTTTCAAGGCTGTCCCATACAAATGCCTTCAATTTATATATTCCCTCCTCTGGAAGTTTCATAATGCCCGTCAAGATAGATGAAGCTCCATTTTTTATCGTCTGCTTACCGCATATATAATTGATGAATTTACCACCCTCATTATATAGTGCTACTATAAGTGATGCATCCTGGTCTTTACCGGAATTATTTTCTGCCTTTACAGATACCTTTGCATCATCACCCAATTTAAATGAACTGTCCTTTGTTAGATTAGTTATCTGTATTGGTTTTGGCGTATTATTTTCCGTAACAGTAACTGTACACTGTGCCTTTGCATCCTTGTTGTCTTCAGATACTGCTGTTATTCTTGCTGTTCCTGCCTTTACTGCTGTTACCTTTCCGTTTTCATCTACTGCTGCTATAGTTTTATCACTGCTTGACCAATCTACTTTTTTATTTGCTGCATTATTCGGCGTTACAGCTGCTGTAAGCTGCAGTACATCTCCTTCTGTCATGCTTGCACTTGTCCTGTCAAGGCTCATGCCTGTTACGCTTACTGTCTGTGGCGGTATATCCTTAGTTACTGTTACAGCACAAACTCCCCCATAACTATCATCATCTGTTTTTGCATAAATATATGCCGTTCCTGGATTAACTCCTGTTATTACACCTTCACTTGAAACTTTAGCCACATTTGCATCAGTACTTCCCCATACAACCCCTTTATCTGATGGAATTTCATTTGCAATTTTTTTAACTCCACCTGTTTTTATTGATATCTGACCGGGTGATAGTTTAGCACTTTTACCACAAATTATCGTGGTAGAATCAGGATATTTTGTGTCTTTAGTATTGTCCTTAGTAAAACTTGTATCCGTTAAGTCTAATACAGAAAGATTGGTACAACCCGAAAAACAACCGCCCCCCAATTGTGTTACACTACCTGGTATTTTCATATATTCCAGTGACGTGCAGCCACTGAAAGCTAAGTTGCCTACACTTTTAACCGTATTTGAAATTTCTACAGAAGCTAAAAGTTTACTATTTGAAAAACATGAAATCTGTTTTTGCATAAATATATGCCGTTCCTGGATTAACTCCTGTTATTACACCTTCACTTGAAACTTTAGCCACATTTGCATCAGTACTTCCCCATACAACCCCTTTATCTGATGGAATTTCATTTGCAATTTTTTTAACTCCACCTGTTTTTATTGATATCTGACCGGGTGATAGTTTAGCACTTTTACCACAAATTATCGTGGTAGAATCAGGATATTTTGTGTCTTTAGTATTGTCCTTAGTAAAACTTGTATCCGTTAAGTCTAATACAGAAAGATTGGTACAACCCGAAAAACAACCGCCCCCCAATTGTGTTACACTACCTGGTATTTTCATATATTCCAGTGACGTGCAGCCACTGAAAGCTAAGTTGCCTACACTTTTAACCGTATTTGAAATTTCTACAGAAGCTAAAAGTTTACTATTTGAAAAACATGAAAAAGGAATACTTGGTATTCCTTCAGGTAATTTAATAGAAGTCAGTTTACTAGAAGTAAATGCAAACATTTTATTTTTTATGTCTTTCATACCTGTACATCCACTAAAGTCCAAACCCTTTGGTATTGTCCAGTCAAATTTAAGTTTTTTAAAACTAAGGTTTGTTAAATCTTTGTTATCCGACAGGTTTATAGCTGATACTCCTTTAAGATATTTCATTACATCCATATCACTATCGGTAATATCTAAATTTGAAAGGTCAATAGTTCCTTTTATAGATGCTAGATCATCCGGTGTGAAATATCCCTCATAGTCACTGTCTTTTCCTGCTGCTAGGGCAAGTTTGTTTTTCAACTTTACATTATTAATAACAATAGCTCCCTGACCATCAACAACTGTTACAGCACAAGATGCCGTTTTATTTCCATCTTCAGTATTTGCCGTTATAGTTGCGGTTCCTACTTTTATTGCCGTTACTTTTCCACTTTTATCTACCGCTGCTACTGCAGGATCACTGCTTGACCAATCCACCTTTTGGTTAGTTGCATCGTTTGGTGTTATGGTTGGCGTAAGCTGCAATGCAGCTTTTGGTATCAACTTAACACTTGTTTTGTCGAGAATTATTCCCGTCACACTTACATTTTCTTTTATTGTTATTGTGCACTGTGCTTTTGCATCCCTGTTGTCTTCAGATACGGCTGTTATTACGGCTGTTCCTTTTTTTAATGCTGTTACCTTTCCATTTTCATCCACTGATGCCACTGTAGGATCACTGCTTGACCAATCTATTTTTGTATTAGTTGCATATTTAGGCGTTATAGCCGCTGTAAGCTGCAGTGTATCTCCTTTCATTAGATCTGCACTCGTTTTATCAAGACCTATTCCTGTTACTTTTACTGGCTGTGATTGTGACAGCTTTTTCTCTGCGTCAGTCAATTTATCCATCGTTTCCTGTTTTATTGAAGCTTTTTTAACATCACTTAATTCATCATATGCAGCTCTTGCGGCATCAACCTTTTCCTTATCAGCTGAAGTAATTTTATATACATCCGGCAGTGCTGCTATGGCATTGTTTACAGGGACTGTAGAATCTTTGACATCTGTACAATCAAAAATCGAGACTCTGCCTTCAGCTGCACGTACAAGCGAATCCAATCCCCTACATATTTGTGCAGATTCATAAGATGAATTATCAAAATCAGTAGTACCATTTTTCACATCAAACTTCTCAAGTACACCATCCAAAATAGTCTTGCCGTCTTTTATATACATCTTGTCAAAAATATTGGCATGTGCCATTCCAAGTGTCATATACACCTGGGCATTGGTCCAGGCATTATTTAAATCAATTTTGCCATCAAGATCTACACTGCCGCCCCAGAAAGATCCCTTATAAGTCTGGGCATTTGAAAACTGTGCAAATACATGATCCATAGCCTGTTTTACGTCATAGTACTTGTCTCCTGGTTTTGCATCTGGATTACAATAAGCTGCAATTGGTTGTAATTTCATAGTCCACATATCAGGAGTAGTATTTCCTATTACTGCTGACCCATCAGCACCTTTTGACCCAAGTGCACCCTTGGCCCATTCATGTATATATCCATCTAAATCATCTTTAGTAATGTGCTTTCCATCATTAGGAATAAGATTAATATAATTACGAGAAGTTAATGCATAAATTGCATACTGCGGCGTAAAATATTGATTTGATGCTTTCACATACTCCTTATTTGAAATTATGTCTATTAAATCATAAGCTTTTATATCTCTTGGATCATAGCCTATAGCAGTAATTGCCAGAACTAACTTCTCCCATTCCGTCATCTTTACATCCCGAGCAGTTACCCCTGCATCTTTCATTTTCTGCAAGCCTGTCTGTATACTCTTAAACCAGTCATCATAATATCCTGCCCTTATTCCCTTATAGCCAGAACGGGCCGATGAAAATATTCCCCAGTCCTCATCTGAAAAAGTAACAGTTTCTTCTTTTCCTGGAGCCGCAGATTTGTCTCCACCCCAGCTAAATTCAGGTACATCTCCTGCAATACCTAGCTTGGTGCCTAATTTGGTATAAAGAATATCTTCTGCCTTTTTTGCATCTTCAATCTGCTGTTTTTGTTCATCTTGTGTAGGTCCTGCTGCACCATTATCAAGGAGTTTAGCAGTCGATGGAAGTACTTTACCAAGTACAAACTGATAATCCTCATTTGAATTATAATTTATCTTAACCTTACTGGTATCAATATCTATAGGCACGTCTCCAATAGTTGGTGCATTTAAAAATACATCTCCACTATAGGTTACGCTAACATTATATTTGCTTATTAGCTCTTTATCTTCATCAGATCTTGGGACTATTTTAAAAGTTGCCGTTGTCTTAAGACTATCATCTGTATTATAAATAATTGGGGAAGTAGGAACAATATAAGTTTTATCATCAGCCGTTACCTGCACATCTACAGTCACTTTTGCTGCTGTTTTTTGTGTGTTTTCTGAATTTAAATATGGATATCCATTATTTGAAGAATCTATTTTCCAGGTTTTATCAAAATCAAAGTCTAGAGCTGTATATGTATCTTTATTTTTCATTTCTGCAGTTGTATAACCTTTGGGGTTACCATTATCAGAAGAAGATGGGGTGTACCCTAATACATCTTTATCATACGCACAATTTTCTGCACTTGTGGTAACTCCAGTTTTACTATCATAATAGGTTGAACATAGGATTGGTTGGCATTTATCGCTATGTTCACCAGTATAATTTCCTGTAAATTCACCATAAAAATAGCAGTGATCTAATTGTTCACCACCCATTGAACAAATTCCTGCATATCCCACCATTTCCTCTGATGATTGATTATCAATAATTACATTACTGTAACAATCTTTTAAGTACCCAGCTGCAATACTACTTGTTTGTCCAATTGTATCCCTAGCAACTATTCCTGCTTCAAAAAAAACTTTAACCTTATTTGTAATTGTTCCTGTTGAAGAACAGCGAATAATTGTTCCACTTGCTTCATTAGCAATTAGTCCATAATTTTCAATTTTATCACCTTCAATAACTACGTTAGCATCAATCCTAGCATTCTCCACAATACCATCTTTATTAATAATATTGAACAAGCCGGATTTAGGATCATTATAGTTACTTATAGTATGAAATTTTCCATTAAAAGTACCATTAAAAGTATTTTGTGTTGTAAAAGATTTCAAAGGTAATTCAGATTTACCTACATCAATATCCTGAGTTAACAGAACATTTTTACCCGAATAGTCTATTCCCTTATCAATATCTTCCCTAAGCTTGTTTAAATCTTGTACTGAACTTACAGTGTAATTTCCATCTTTATCCTCAGTTAAAGATGGAGTTGATGCTGCCTGAGTATCTGCTATAACCGGGTATGGTGCAAATGTCATTAATGTAAATATAAGCATCATAACAAAACTGACCTTTTTCCATATCTTTTTCATTTCATTCTCCTTTCTAAATTATAAGATTATGTAATATAAACTAATCTTAATATTATTTTTTTAGGTTCTTGCTTGTACACCACCTCCTGAAAAGGACTTTTTGTATTCCTCAATTATAGGCTTAAAATATTTTTTCTCACCCTTTTTTCTGCATTCTATTGCGTCTTCCAATTTATCAAAATATCCTAAATGTTTTTCTTTTCCTGCAAGAGTTAAGCGAACTCTCCATTTACTTCTTTTTTTATCCCAATTAATACCTTTGTAACCACTAGAATTACTAGAAGAAATTTTGCGTGTTAATTGGCCAATTTTTGTTCCTTTAAATCTATCTACATTAGTTGCTTTAACCTGAATAATTTTAGTATGTTCTATCATCAAACATCCACAACTTCTAGTTCCACCATCTATTAAATGTCTTTCTCTAACTTTTACTTTGTTTCCACAGTCACATAAGCAGTTCCAAATAACACCCCTATCTTTATATTTTTTATTTGCAACAGACATAACTGTTAAACGTCCAAATTTCTTTCCTGTTAAATCTTTAAATCTGTTCATTTTCTCACCTCAATTTATGTATTTTGCCGCCGACTTCCTTCAAATTCCGCGTCACCATGGACACCCTTGTCTTAATCTATGCACTTTGGTACTATCAACCCATACTAGGGACTTTCACCCTTTAAATTGCGTCCATGCTGGGTGCACCATAATAAAAGAGACCTTCCTTCGAAAGTCCCTTTTATTACATAAGCATTATATATGACTAATAAACTAAAAAAGAACCACTAGGGTTCTCTCATGTCAATATAACCGTTTACTTTTAATTATAAACAGCTTAAATATAGTAACATCTTCCCCTCCGAAAGAATTAACAACATATCAGGCAGGCTTCCTGGCTCAGATTCATCTTACTCCCCTGTCTTCCCAGATATAAAAATCCAGTGACATAATTAGGGTTTCATCCTCCATACAGTAACGGTGGGCTGCAGTGCTTTTTACACTTTTCCTTTTAACTATCGCATTTGACAGCACCTAATACTAAATATTAAATTTTTATTATCTTTATATTAAGGTTAGTACATAATTTTTCAAAAGTCAACATAATCTTCTATAAGGAATTCTATTTTGCTCATAGAATTTTTTATGAACCAAAATACCTATATGCCTATTTAAGCTGTAAAAATAACTGTATATTTATTTTTAAATTATATTAACTTGTTTTTCCAAATTGTTAAATTTAATTTTTTGAGGTAAAAAATCACAGAATATCTTTTTGTCATTTAAAGTATCTCCGTCATAACCGCTGTTAAAGTATGCAAGTAAAGTATTTTCATCAATACAATGAATCCATTTCTCTAAGCTATCACTAAATTCAAAATCTTCTTCAAATATAGTATCGTCTTGATACATACTTATAATGTTATACAAATACATATCAAGCTTTAGAACTTCATTAATATTTTGAATATTTATTCCATCTTGTTCCACAATTTCTTTTTCTTTTAATGAATAAACATCATAATAATTTTCAAGTTCTTTATAAAATCCCACTACTTTTTTGAGATACTTATAAAAATATACATTATTAATTTTTACTTTTATTTTATTACTTTTATTTAAATAAGAAATCAATCCTGGTTTATATTCAGAAAACTGCGTCTGATAAAAATAATGATTCATAAAAAATCCTCCCTTAAAAAAAAATTCCTTTTAACAAAAGCGTTAAAAGGAAATAGTATAAAAAAGTTTGATTAGTCATAGAAAATCTAACAAAACTATCATTATAACACTCCCCCTATCACTCGTAGAGATATTTGTGTAAAATATAGGTAGGTCTTCTGACTCAAGATTCACCATTTTAGTACGCCTTCCCAATATTTAAGTGGCATAATGTACTAAAACTCCTCTATTACAGCTACGGGATAGTTCAGGATTTTCACCTGATTCCCTTTTAATTAATCAAATTAGATTAAACCCATATTTATCTTTATAGAACTTAATTATAATTTATACCTATTACAGTTTAATGTCAATCTCCAAATACATTTTTTTAGCTTTAAAATATAAGATGCTTCTATTTGATGGAATAGGATTAAATTTAGTTGAAGGCAAGTATACATTATTGAAAATTTATGAGTTTTGCTAGAAATATTAGCAAAACCCATCTTATAAAAATCTTTTATTTATTTGACTGAACAGGTATATCTATAATATCTGAAAGGGGATTCATATTTTCAAGGCTGTCCCATACAAATGCCTTTAATTTATATATTCCCTCTTCTGGAAGCTTCATAATACCTGTCAAAATAGATGAATCTCCATTTTTTATTGTCTGTTTTCCACATACATAGTTGATGAATTTAGCACCTTCATCATATAGTGCTACTATAAGCGATTCATCCTGATCCTTACCTGAATTATTTTCTGCCTTTATATATACTCTTGCATCATCACCTAATTTAAATGAACTATCCTTTATAAGATTAGTTATCTTTATTGGTTTTGGTGTGTTATTTTCCGTAACAGTAATTGTACACTGTGCTTTTGCGTCCTTGTTGTCTTCGGATACCGCTGTTATAGTTACTGTCCCTGCCTTTAATGCCGTTACCTTTCCATTTTCATCTACTGCTGCTACCGTAGAATCACTGCTTGACCAATCTACCTTCGTGTTAGATGCATTCTCTGGTGTTACAACTGCTGTAAGCTGCAGTATATCTCCTTCTGTCAAGTTAGCTTCCATTTTATCTAAAGCTATAGATTCTACTTCTTTTATGCCCTGACCATCATCTTTAAATGTTGTTATTGTATCTCCATCTTTTAGTTGTGTATCCTTTTGATTATAAGTACTGTTGTCACCATTTAAAGTGTAACTCCAAAACTGCGTATCATCTTTTGACATTAAAGCTCCTGCTGCTAGAGAAGATTTATCAAAATCTTGTCCATGCTTTTTTAAACCTTCCATGATTGCAGCATTAATAGAATTATTATTCAATACAGTAACCTGTTCACTGAAACTATTATCCTTTTGCACATTT
The DNA here is from genome assembly GCF_019056555.1 of Clostridium sp. 001. Lineage (NCBI taxonomy): Bacteria > Bacillati > Bacillota > Clostridia > Eubacteriales > Clostridiaceae > Clostridium > Clostridium sp. 001. Next base: position 260,603 of record NZ_CP020473.1, read on the forward strand.
TTTACAGTTACATTTACAAAATCATTTTGAATTGAGTCATAACTAGGCAATAAATCATCATAATTTTTAGCATAAAAAAATAATAGATAATCTCCATCTTTTACACTTTGAGATTTAGGATAATTTTTAGGCGTTGTATAATTAACTTTATACATCCATCCACTTTGAGATCCATAATTACAATCATCAGTGCCATTTTTCTGTCCAGCTATGCTATCTACCATTCCGGTATCTTTAACTTCTACATCTAACCCTGTGGCTTTCAATACATCTTCAGCAGTGGCATTTCCTTTTACTTTAATTTGCTGTGGACTAAAAAGATTTTCATTATACATTCCTACTACTGCTGCATTAACATTTATATCATTACTATTTTCATCTGCAAAAACACTTCCTACATTTATTCCTATCATACTCACTATCATCATAAAGGTTATGAATATGGATATATATTTTTCTCTTCTCTTATTTTTAAATTAAATTAGCAGTAAATGTAAAACACCAGGTTAAAAAACTCTACTTAACCTGGCATTCATCTAAAACTTTTAATTAATCAATAAAGAAACTTACTCTTATTTTATAGAAGCAACTGTCTTAATATCCAGAACATTAGCTGCATTATTAACATCAGTTTGAATAGCTTCCAATTTTTCTAATTGAGTTTAATTATTATAAGCTATATTTGTTTTATTTGCATGATTTGTCATTTTCGATATATATGTTGGTTTACTGTTCCAATTATAATATCAATATTTAAGTGTTCCATCTGGAAGATATCTTGCTAGTCCCAAATCACATTCACATACTATTGAAAACTAATAGATCATTAGGCAGATCAAATAAAGGTATCAGATAAAGGTACTGGCTATATAATAAAATTCTACCACAGATCACTGTTAATATAAGATGGGATATCTACAAATCTCAATGCTAATATTGCGTCACATATAAAGTTGTAAACAATTTTATCTTAAGATTTTATTTTATATTTCTAAAATTTTATCTTATTTCACCTCCATAATTAATAATTTGATACTGTTTATCTTTAGGATTTACTCTAAATATCACCTCCTCAAAAGGGTAAAATTACAATATATCTGTCTATTTTTTATAGTATCTAAACAAAAGAGACCTCCTTACGAAGGTCTCTTATATAACATAAGCTTTATAATCTAAAAAAGAACCACTAGGGTTCTCTCATGTCAATATAACCGTTTACTTTTAATTATAAACAGCTTAAAATAGCAACATCTTTCCCTCCGAAAGAATTAACATCATATCAGGCAGGCTTCCTGGCTCAGATTTATTTTACTCCCCCTATCTTCCCAGATATAAATTCCAGTGACATAATTAGGGTTTCATCCTCCATACAGTAACGGCGGGCTGCAGCGTCTTTTACACTTTTCCTTTTAACTGCTTAAAAAACAGCACCTAATACTAAATATTAAATTTTTATTATCTTTATGTTAAAAATACATATATTTCCCAAAGTCAACATAATTTTCTTTGAGCTAATTCTATCTTCTTTGAGCTAATTCTATCTATGATTGATTTGTGATAAGTCTTAGTATACCAAAGTTGATTATGTTCCAAATATATAACTAAATATGAATTTTCATATTTAATACATATTTTAAAAATAGTTAGCATTCTCCATAGTCTTCAGTAAAATATAAAATCCCTATTTTTCTAACTTTATAATTGCTTATTACATTTCCTGTTGATTTGTCATACAAATTATAACCAACAATAGTGTAAATCATAGCATTTTCTTTATCAAGAATGTTCTTATCCATATTGTACTGTCCTTTGTTGACATGTACAGTTCCTTTAAATGCTCCCACTGGATATCCGCTCACAAAAATATATGTTCTAATAGATATAGAAGGGGTTATGTGACTTATAATAAATCCCCCAATAATTATTATAAAAGAAGATAAAATTACAATACCTTTTCTCGAAAATTTCATTGTCCTCCTCCTTATTACAACTTATAATAAAGTTTATACAGAATATAAACTTTATTTTCTTCATTTATCCACCGCCCCCAGCATAAATATACCAATAGTCAATCTTTTTTGAATACTTATGTTTCTTAGCAACACTATATGAATCTAAACCAATGCCTGGATTTTTACAAAAATATAAAGTCCCATACTGTTGGTCAGGAATTGGTCTTTTACAAATTTCTGTTCTAAATGCTTTAATAAAATACCCTCTAAAAAACAAGTCTGTTCTTATAGCTCTTTCAATTGTGGAATGAGTAAAAATATCAACTCCAATATATCCTACCATGATAACAATACATATTAATATTATTTTAATGGACCTATGTTTCAATTTTATCCCTCCTTTCATATTGAAAATTTCTTAGGCGTTTGCGAAACGCTACAACCCGTATAAATGCGGTGTATTTTTTGTTACAAAACAAAATAACTCCTCACTGATTTATGGTAAAATTGAATTGCAAAGAAACAAAATCACCATATACCTCAGAAAGGAGTTATATATTTATGATACCATATAAACAGCTTTCTTTGGCAGATATTTTTTCTGATTGCAAAGAAAAATTTGAAAATAACAAGCCTCAGTTTCTTTCTTTACTTGAAAATACTATTAACCTTGATGATTTAATCCCTGCTTCCTTCATAAATCATTTTTATGCTTCTACTGGAAGGCCCCGTAAATACAGTCTTTACGCCATGCTCCGTGCTTTGATTTTGCAGCACATTTTTTCTATTCCTACGGATTCCCTTTTGATTATTTTTCTTAAATATTCTCAAGAGTTAAGGGATTTCTGCGGTTTCCTTAAAGTCCCTGATGCTTCTAAATTCACACGTTTTAAACAGGATTTTATTCTGGACTTACAATTGATATTTGATAATCTCGTTGATATTACTGAACCAATATGCCAGCAAATTGACCCCAAACTTGCTTCTATGACTATTTTTGATACTTCTGGTATCGAAGCTTTTGTTACTGAAAACAACCCTAAGTATGCTAACCGCATCATAAAACAGCTTAAGACTTTTAAGAAAGTACATGCTTTAGATGATTCTTATGATCCTTATAAAGCTGCCTATGGTTCTATGCCTCCACACGCTTCAGCTAATCCGGCCATTCAACAAATGTACATTAACGGTCATTTTTGCTATGCTTTTAAATTTGGCATTGTAACCAACGGACTTGGTATTGTAAGAGATATTTCATTTTACAATCAGGATTTTCTAAAAGCACATCCTGATATTGTTATTGAGAAAAAATCTGATTCACCGGATGAAGATAAATCTCTTGCTGATTCTAAAGCTCTTATACCTGTTCTTATGGATTTCTTTGCAAAACATCCTTTGATAAATCCAAAAATCTTTTTAGGTGATGCTGCTTTTGACAGCATTCTGATTTATCGATACCTTTTGCATGATTTGAAATTTGAAAAGGCATTCATTCCATTAAAAACTAAACTTGCATCAAAAGAATTCGACTGCCCTTTAAATGAAAATGGTATTCCATGCTGTCCTTATGACCATTCGCTTCCAATGAAACGAGAAGGCAGTAAAACACACTTACGTTCTGGAATTCCATCAATGAAATTCGTATGTCCCAAAATGAAATGGGTATACAATAAAAAAACTAAAAAGAGCAAACGTGTAACTCTATGTGAAAATCCATGTACAAAATCTTCTTGCGGCAGAATGTTTTACATTTATCCTGAAAAGAATCTTCGTGCATATCCTGGAACTACTCGTGGAACTCTCCAATGGGAAAACACTTATAAAATCAGGACTGCTGTCGAGAAAAACATCAACCATTTCAAAGGCAGTTATTGCGTTGCGGATCGTAAGACACAAAATGAGCTAACGCTTCATTCTGACTTACTTCTAGCCGGTATAACTCAGCTAATAACAGTTATTGTAGCAAATAAAATACATAAAAATGAATATATTAGAAGCCTAAAACCATTAATTGCATAAATTTTATTTGTAAAAAATAGAAACCCAACTTTGCTTTATTTCGTGCGCCCTTTTTTATCAATATGGCTATTTCAAATCATAAAAATTTGTCTTTAAACTTCTAACAATACTTTTGCAACTTCTAAACATCTTTTATTCATTTTTATTAGCGAGTTTCGCAATTACCTATGAAAATTTCTATATTCAATAAAATTAAACAATTCATATCTTTAATTTATGGGTTTTGCGAATATCTCTAGCAAAACCCATCTTAAAAGTCTTTTATTTATTTGACTGAACAGGTATATCTATAATATCTGAAAGGGGATTCATACTTTCAAGGCTGTCCCATACAAATGCCTTCAATTTATATATTCCCTCTTCTGGAAGCTTCATAATACCCGTCAAAATAGATGAATCTCCATTTTTTATTGTCTGCTTTCCGCATACATAATTGATGAATTTACCGCCCTCATCATATAGTGCTACTATAAGCGATTCATCCTGATCTTTACCGGAATTATTTTCTGCCTTTACAGATACCTTTGCATCATCACCTAATTTAAATGAACTATCCTTTGTAAGGTTAGTTATCTGTATTGGCTTGGGTGTGTTATTTCCCGTAACAGTAACTGTACACTGTGCCTTTGCATCTTTATTATCTTCAGATACTGCTGTTATTGTGGCTGTTCCTGCTTTTACTGCTGTTACCTTTCCGTTTTCATCTACTGATGCTACTGTCTTGTCACTGCTTGACCAATCTACCTTTGTATTTGTTGCATTATCTGGTGCTACAGCTGCTGTAAGCTGCAGTGAATCTCCTTCTGTCAGGCTTGCACTTGTCTTGTCAAGGCTCACCCCTGTTACATTTACCGTTTGTGATGGTGATACCTTTTTCTCTGCGGCAGTTAACTTGTCCACTGTTTCCTGTTTCATGGATAATTTTTGTGCATCACTTAAGGCATCATACAATTTCTCTACTGCATCAACCTTGTCTTTATCAGCTGAAATAAGCTTGTCTACATCCAGTGCTGCTATTTCGTTATTTACCGGCACTGTAGAATTCTTTACATCTGTACAGTCAAATATTGAGTTTCTACCTTCATAATCCCTTACAAGTGAATCTATACCCCTGCATATCTGCACTGGATCATAAGTTAAATTGTCATATTGGGTAGTTTTATTTTTGGCATCAAACCCTTCAAGTATAGCACTAAATATGGTATTGCCGTCTTTTACAAATTTCTTGTCAAAAACATTAGCATGTGCCATTCCAAGTGTCATATACACCTGTGCATTGGTCCACGGGTTATTTAAATCAAAATCGCCATCACTTGTATGACCACCCCAGAAAGAACCAGTATAAGTCTGAGAATTTGAAAATTGATCAAGTGCATAATCCATGGCCTGTTTTACATCGTAATACTTGTCTCCTTCTTTTGCATTTGCATTATAATACGCTGCAATTGGTTGTAACGCCATAGTCCACATATCAGCTGAAGAATTTGCTGATATGTGAGACCCATCAGCACCTTTTCCGTTGTAAACATTCTTAGCACCATCATGTGTACTTTCTTCCATATAATTTCTGTCAATATGGTTTCCATCATTTAGCACATGATCAATATAATTATAAGAAGTTAATGCATAATCTGCATATGCTTCTGAAAACATCAGGCCTGCTGAATGTAAATAATTTTTATTTGAAATTATATCTATTAAATCATAAGCTTTTATATCCCTGGGGTCATATCCTATAGATGTAATTGCCAGAACTAATTTTTCCCATTCTGTCATCTTTACATCTTGATCTCCAATTTTTGCATCTTTCATCCTCTGAAGTTCACCCTGTATGCCCTTAAACCAATCGTCATAGTAACCACTTCTTATACCTGTGTATCCAGATCGGGCTGATGAAAATACATTCCAATCATCATCATTTAGTACAATAGTACCTGCCTTTCCCGGAGCATCAGCTTTATCTCCCTCCCACTGAAATACGGGCACAGTTTTTTCCTGTCCAACACCTACTTTGCTGTAAATTATATTTTCTACTTCTTTTGCATCTTCAATCTGCTGCTTTTCTTCATCCTGTGTAGGTGCTACCGCACCATTGTCAAGGAGTTTAGCAGTTGAGGGAAGTACTTTACCAAGTACAAACTGGTAATCTTCATTTTGATCATAGTTTATTTTTAGTTTGCTAGAATCAATTGTTAGTGGTACATTTCCTATAGTTGGTGCATTAAAAAATACATCTCCACTGTAGGCTGCAGTAACATTATACTTGCTTATTAAATCGGCATCTTTATCAGATTCTGGAACCACCTTAAAAGTCGCTGTCGTTTTAAGGCAGTCATCTGTAGTTTTAAAAGGTTCAGTTCCAGGTACAAATATTCTGTTTGGGGCTGTTGTCTGCACATCTACTACTACCTTTGTTGCTATCTTAGTTGAACTATCAGAATTTAGGTAAGGGTAGCCATCATTTACATAAGGATCTATCTTCCAGGTCTTGTTAAACTCAAATCCAAGCTTAGTATAGCTGTCTTTATCTTTCATCTGTGCTGTAGTATATCCTACAGGATTTCCCATAAAAGAAGTACTTGAAAATCCCAGTACATCACTGTCATATGCACATGTCGCTGTTTTAATTTTGCCACTTGCATAAATTGGTTCACGAGATACTTTTTTTTCATTTTCTAAAAATTTACCATAAAAATAACAATTTTTGATTTCTGAGCCAGGCTCAACACAAATTCCTGCAATATTTCGTGAAAATAAAGACTTAGTATCAAAAGTAACATTACTACAGCAGTTATCTGTATATCCATTTATTAGATTCCAGTTATCATCAAAACATCCACTATTACCAACTATCCCTGCTAAAGTTGAAAATCTACCAGCATCAACTTCAATAGTTCCTGTGCTGCAGCAGTGGGTAATTGTTCCACAACATTCATTTGCAATTACTCCATAAAATACATCATCGTTATCATCTAAAATTATTTTACTTGTATCTTTTATGTCTACATTAGCATCAACCTTAACATTCTCCACAATTCCATCTTTCCATACAATTCCAAACAACCCTGAAGCTGCATCTGTATAACCACTTATAGTATGAAACTTTCCATCAAAAGTACCATCAAAATTTTTATTGTGAGAGGTAAGCGATTTTAAAGGAACATTTGATTTACTTATATCAATATCCTGTGTCAAAACAACTTTTTTACCTGAATAGTCTATGCCATTATCGATATCTCCCCTGAGTTTGTTCAAGTCATCTACTGAACTTACAGTGTAATTTCCATCTTCATCCTGAGTTAAAGACGGCGTTGATGCCAATGGTGAAGCATCTGCCGCAACCGTATATGGTGCAAATGTCATCAACGTAAATATAAGCATCAAAGCAAGACTAATCTTTTTCCATACCTTTTTCATTTTGTCTCCTTTCTAATTTTTCTAAAACTATGTAATAAATACCGGGTTAAAAATACATCTTAACCCGGTATCAATCTAAAACATTTGCTTAATCAATTAGGGAAAATCTGCTTTTATTATAAAGCACTAGCTGCAGCATTAACAGCGTCTTGTGTAGCTTGTAATGTCTCCAATTGAGTTAATGCATTGGTATAAGCTGTGTCTGTTTTATTTACATGATTTGCCATTTTTGCTATAAGATTTGTTTTATCTGCTCTTCCACTAAAGAATGCAGGAGTTGCAGTTGTATTCCAATTGTAAGTTCCATATTGTTGGTTAAGTGTTCCATCTGGTAAATATCCTGCTAATCCTAAATCGCATCCTGCTGCTGCTGAAAATTCCCAGCGTATTGCAGCACCATCCGGTACATTAGCTAATGTTGTACTTCCATCATAATAAGTTGAGTTAGCATGATCTACATTATTAACTGTAAACATCCAGCCTGAAATTCCATCACATTCTTTTTCACTTAAATAATTTGCATCGGTAACAATAGGCTGATTTGGTATATTTGTCCTGAAGACAATACCTTTAGTTACAGTTTTAAGTTCTGTCTTAAAATCAGTCAGATAATTATTAGTAAATGCCGATTGATTATCTGTAGTATCCTTAAAACCTGTTACATAGCTACCATATTTGCTTGAAACTATATTTACATTTCCATCACCTACAGCCTGCTTTGTAGCATCAGCAATGGTATTCGTATCACTGAGTGTAACTTTTACTGGCTGTAAAATAGGTGCTTCTCCTAAAACATTTTTCTCAACATCCACATAGACAGTCTTTGTTGGAGCAGCATCAGCTTTTACACTATTAAAAGCTGACGGTGCAGCTACAACTCCCAAAGTTAATGTTGTTATACATAGTGTCGCAAATAATTTGTTTTTTAATCTTCTAATCATTTTATACACTCCTCCAAATTTTTAAATTTTTAATTGTTGCTTGTCCAAATTTAAAAGACAATGATAAAATTTTTACACTTTTATATCGATCACCTCCTAGAAAGTTAAATATAATAGCAATCATATTTTTAACCTTTGTGAAAAATAAACCAGGTGGTAATTCAGGTGAGATTAGATTAACGTAAATAAATATATATTTGTGTAAATAAAAGATAAAAAGAGACCCTCTTTCTTTCGAAGGTCTCCAGTATACGACATGAATTTATAAATATTTAATGTAAACAGATGTTACTGGCATTGAATACTTACCTTTCCCACCGAAAGAACCATATATGTTTGTAACAGGCAGGTCTACTGGCTTGGTATCATCTTACTTTTCACACCTTCCCAAAGATTATATCTTCAGTGGCATTCTGTGAATTTCATCTTCCTTACAGCAGCGGGGGCTGCAGTGGTTTTTCACCACTTTCCCTATTAATTCCTAAAAAAGAAACCTATTCAAAATTATCATTTATTTTACAATTGTCATTACCTTTACAGTACACCAACTCCACTTATTTGTCAATAATTTATAAAAACTTTATTAAATTAGTGTAAATTTCAATAATACAACACAATTTTCTATAAACAGAGTTCTTGACATCAGATAAATTTTAATGCTAAAGTTTATCCTAAATACTGTTAAAATGTCTATTGCTTATTTAACTCAGCGTTAGTTTTAGGATTTATATTAATTTCTCCAAAAGTATCCTCATACTTTTCTACTGATTTCGTAAGCATCATACAAACACTTTTTGCCTGCTGCGGACTCATAAATATCTTCACACTATCTTTTACATCTTTTTTATACACCTTCATAAAATCTAACTGAAAATCATATACACTTCCAGAAAGCTCTAATCTATTTGAATATAGTTCCTTTTCCTCTTCCAATTTTACATTTTCATCCATAGGATTCACCCTTACCTTTCATATTTTTTATTCAACTTATTTTTACAATTCACTCTATCTAATCACCTTCCTTTTTGTACTCGCCTGTCTAATCTACTGCATTTAGTTCTTTCATTGATGACGGAGGGGTTATTCTAAAGTAAGAACAAATCTGATGACTTACTTGATTGTCCATAAACAGCGTTCTTGTCATCAGATAAATTCCTGTAAAATAAAAAGAGACCCTCTCCCTTCGAAGGTCTCTATATAACATAATTTCCCATAATGGTTAATAACTAAAAAACATCTCTGTTCTTTCATGTTAATATAACCGTTTACTTTTTCAATAAACATAGCATTGTCTTCCCCTCCGAAAGCATCACCGACATATCAGGCAGGTTTCCTGGCTCAGATTCATCTTACTTCCCTGTCTTCCCAGATATAAAAATCCAGTGACATAACTAGGGTTTCATCCTCCATACAGTAACGGTGGGCTGCAGTGTTTTTTACACTTTCCCTTTTAACTATCAATTTGACAGCACCTAATAGTAAAAATATTAAATTTTATTACCTTTATATTAAGTTTAGGGCAAAAATTTTGAAAAGTCAACATTATTTTCTCAATAAATCCATTATTAAACATTTTAATCTTCTTGAATTTCAAGTACTCCCATAGGACAAGCTTTAACACAAATACCACATGCCATACACTTACTTGGATTAGGCTTGTCTTCTACTTTTACAATAATACCTTTTGGACAGGCTTCTACACATGTACCACAGCCAGTACAAGCTTTTTTATCTATCATATATATTCCCTTAGCATTTTGTTTAATTGCCTCTTCAGGACATTTTTTAGCACACACTCCACATTGATTGCATACTTTTAAATCTACAGATCCATCTTTTCCTTCATCAATCTTAATACAAGAATTGCCGTAGGTTTTGTAAAATGCCTCGGAACAAGCCATTTCACAACTTAAACAAGACATACATAAAGACTTATCTTTAACAACTAATTTTTTCATAATACATTCCCCTTTAAACATTATTTATATATACTTTGTACATATATCTTAATTATACAAATATATAAGGTATATATCAATACCGCAAATTTTATGCCTATTATTTTGGTTTATATCAACGAATCTTACTTAGTGGGAAAAGCAGATATCCCAAATCTTTGATTTGGTGATAGTCGCTTTCGCTGTGTGCGTGGGAGTGTTACAGTAGGTAGCCATCAGATAAAATAAATGTACAATAAGATTGTCAAAATAAAGTAAAAAGTACTTAAGTGCAGGAGGGACTGCTGTTAAATACTTTTTATTTTAGAGTTTAGGGTTTAAATAATTAAATTTATTTCAAAACTATATTAATTTAAGAAGCAATTTATATGCCAATTCTTCATCTTGCAATATTCCTACTTAAAATTATAAATTTTATCCGATGCCTACAACCGTAGTACCCCCATCTTCTTATAAAGTGGGGGATATTAGAACTCTTGAGCTTCAGCGATTTAGAGTTCTTATGCTGTGCATAACGGCTGCTACACCCCTAGATAACTATTTCCCCTAAAGGATAACGCCTTCTAAGTGCTAAAGCACTAAGAATCCTGTTAATAAGTTTCAGTAGGAGAAAAAAACTCCACCTGAAACCAAGAACTCTGTTTATCATTTTGAATATTTTTCTCGTACCATATTGATAAATTACTTTAATTTAGTTTTATTTTGATACTGATAGATTCATCTATTTAAATATTTTTATCCGATCGTTACCATTGCTAACACCCCCATCTTCTACTAAAGTGGGGGAAGTGCCTAACTTCTTCGCCCAATTACCTTTTAGATAATAGAAAGCCATACAAAGTGCTGTTGTAGCCCAGGTTATGGGATATGTAATTGCTACTCCCCGAACATCATGATAGAAATGCATTATAGTAAAGAGCAATACAATTCTAAGTACGCATATATTAGATAATATAATTGCCATTGGTGGAGTCGCTTTTCCTGCGCCTCTTATAGTATCGCCCAATACTTCCAAAATAACATAAATCCAATAAAATGGAAATGACGTACTTATTATTCGAATTCCATAATCAATTACCATACTATCATGATTAAATATTCCAAAAGCTTGGCGTCCAAATATCAACAAAAGCGTACTTGATACTATGGTTACCCCTATTCCCATTAGTATACATACCTTGGCTCCCTTTTTTACCCTTTCAATATTTCCTGCACCCACATTCTGCCCGGAAAACGTTGTAATTGCTTGTCCAAAAGCTACAATTGGAAGATAAACAGGTAATTCCACTTTAAAATATGCAGTAAATGCAACAATTGCATTTACACCAAGGCTATTAATATGATATTGTGCCAAAACATTGGACAATGTTATTACAATACTTTGAAACCCTGACGGTATTCCAATTTTAAGAATAGGTAACAGTATTTCTTTATGTATTCGTATTTTTCTAAATTGTAATCTATATTCGCCCTCTAAATGTGTCAAATAATATAATATCAATACAGCAGTTACAGTCTGCGATAAAAGCGTTGCCCATGCAACCCCATTAACACCATTTTGAAAAATAGCTATAAACAATGCATCCATTAATACATGAACAATCCCACCAAAAAGTTGTATATACATTGGTGTTTTGGAATTACCCATGGCTCGTATAATACCGGAGCCCATGTTATAGGTAATAATTGAAATGAGGCTTAAAAAATAAATTCTTATATAGGAAACAGCCGATTTCAATATTTCCCCTGGAACATTCATCCACTTTAAAAAATATGGTGCACCTATATAGCCAATAATAAAAAGCACTATTCCTCCGAGAAAACTCAATCCTATTGCCGTATGTATTGCATCTTTTAATTTCTCTTTTTTCCTCGATCCAACAATATTAGCAATAACAACACTTGCTCCTATTGACATTCCTGTAAAAAATCCTACCAAGCAGGTGACAATCAAGGAACTAGCTCCAACTGCTGCTGCAGCTTCTTTGCCAAGATAATTCCCAACAAAAATCAAATCAACTGTATTATATAATTGTTGAATCAAGTTGGATCCCAAAAGCGGCAGTGCAAAAAGTAGTATCTGTTTCCATATAATGCCGTCTGTTAAATTAATACTCTTTTTCAAATTATTCATTATATTCAACCAATGATCTAGCTAATTTCTTAACCATCCGTTCCTTTTGCCCCTTCTTTGTGATTTGGATTTTCTCCATAGGCCACCATGGAATCCCCTTTAATGATACATAAACTAGCCACCTGATAAAGTAATATTCCGTCCATTTCAGCAGTGCAGGTTTCCAAAACATTGCCAAAATAATCTTTAATGTAACCTAATATTTCCCCTTTTCTAAAATTAGCACCTGCTTTTTTCGTTGGATACCAGCAGCCTGTGTGTTCAGCATTTTTGCAGATCACATTTCCCACATCAACAGGATGATAAGTTCTTTTAGAAACCTCCCCCTGTAAGACTTTTAAGTATCGCAGCACATTTCTAACATCTTTTTTTCCCAATTCCACTTCTTCTTTCGACCACCGTCCCATACAACCTCTCTCAATCAAAATACTAGGAATTCCACAGGAACCAGCATAATTATAAGAACCTCCACTGCCACAAGGAGACTGCACCAAATAAGGAACATTTATCACTTCAGCCATACCTTTTGCTGCTTTAACGACTTCTGGAACAGCCACTCCTACACAATATACATAGGGTGTTAGCTCTTCATACCCATCTCCACAGTGAAGATCAATATAATAATCTGCATTTTTTTGAAATTCTGTTACAACCGTATGACAGATTCTATCTGCAGTTGTTCCCTGTGCATTTCCAGGAAACTCTCTATTTAAATTTTTACCATCCTCATATACCATACTCATAGTCCGATGTTCGAATCCCGTCCTATTCATCAAATGTAATATAATAAGATTTCCTGTTAATTGTGATGGTAAAATCTCATTAGCTATTTCAATGGCTGTCTCAATTCCCACATATTCTGCATTATGCACTCCTCCAGAAATGAATACTGTTTTTCCTTCCTTTTCTCCACAAATAATGGTAACTGCAAGTTCTATATCCGTTCCCTTTACTTGTACATAACCTGATACTTTTTCTCCAGTTTTGGCACACATATTTCCTACTTTTAATATTTGCATTAATCAATGTCCCCCTGTCATAGTTAGTCATCGAATAAATGACAGGTCACTAAATGACCTTTTTCTATTTCTTTTAATTCAGGTTTTTCCTTAAAGCATATATCTTTGCATTTTGTACATCTGGAATTAAAACTGCAGCCTGGCTGTATATCAGAAGCACTTGGCGGCTCACCTTTTATTATTTCTACTTCAGTATTTTCTCTTTCTTTAACAGAAAACACTGATGCTAAAAGTGCCTTTGTATATGGATGGACTGCAGCAGTAGTAAGTCTATCACTGTCAATTGTTTCAACAATACGTCCAAGATACATCACGATAATTCTATCACTGATATTGCTAACCACTGCTAAGTCATGACATATAAAAATATATGATAGTCCCTTTTCTTTTTTCAAATTTATAAGAAGCTTAAGCACCTGTTCCTGCACGGAAACATCTAACGCAGAAGTAGCTTCATCACATATTATAATTTCGGGTTCCAAAGATAGAGCTCTTGCTATTGCAACTCTTTGCTTTTGTCCTCCACTTAGCTGATGGGGATATCTGTTCATAAATTTATCACTGATCCCCACCATTTGAAGGAGTTTCTTTGTCTTCAATTCAGCATCAACTTTATTCATAAGTTTAAAATTTAAAAGTGGCTCACTTATAATTTGTCCAATCCTCATACGGGGATTGAAGGATTCAGAAGGATCTTGAAATATCATCTGGAGTTTTCTTCGATTTTGTCTAAGCTCTTCCCCCTTCAACTTTGAAATATCTCTCTTATTATAAATAATCTCTCCTGAAGTCAAAGTTTCCAAATTGGTAATTACATTTGCTAAAGTACTTTTACCACAGCCGCTTTCTCCAACTATCCCCAAACATTCTCCTGAATATAGTTTTAAACTTACATTATCAACTGCAGTTAACTTTTTTCCATCCTGCAAATCAAATTGCTTTACAACATTCTTTATTGTCAATATTGGTTCTTTCTCTTGAAGCAAGATTACATTCCTCCAATTCAGGTATTGCTGATAAAAGTTTTACAGTATATTGGCACTTTGGATTGTTTATCACCTCATCCTTATTTCCCCACTCAACCAATTCACCACTTTGCATTACTCCTATTTTATCGCACATATAAGATGCTACTCCCATATTATGTGTAACTATTATTATGCTTGTATTGAAATTGTCTCTAAGTTCCATCATTTGCCTGACCACCTGTGCTTGTACCGTTACATCAAGTGCACTGGTTGGCTCATCTGCCAATAATATTTCTGGTTCCATAGTCATGGCTATGGCTATACCTACTCTTTGCTTCATACCTCCACTAAGTTCAAAAGGATAAGAATTCATTATACGCTTTGTATCAGGAAGTCTCATTTTTCCAAGCATATCAACTGCTTTGTCATATGCATCAGCTTTTGAAATATTAAAATGACTTCTTATGCTTTCAATGAATTGATTACCAACTTTTTTAATAGGAGTTAATGATCCTCCTGCATCCTGAAAAACAATAGCCATTCTATTACCACGTATTTCTTGCCATTCTTTCTTAGAATACTTAAGAATATCTTTATCCTTATAAATTATATTTCCTGAAGAAATAGCAGCTCCTTTAGGCAAGATACCTAGTACGGCACGTATAAGTGTTGATTTTCCACTGCCGCTTTCACCAACTATTCCTACTATCTCCTTACTTGCAATTGACATGCTTATATTTTTTACAACAGGTTCTTGCATACCGTATTTTATTGATAAATTATTTATCCTTAAAATCTCTTTGCTCGTCATTTTATGCTCACCTTATTATCTAATAAATAATAATCAACAGGATACATTGTTACTCCACTAACAGTATTTTTACTAACTACATTAAGCATTGGCGTAACAAGAAATAAATTAGAGTTATCTTCCAACAATTTCTGCTGTACTTTTGTAGCAATATTGCCTCTTTCTTTAGTATCTTTTTCAGTTTTAAGCTTATCAATAAGAGAGTCTACCTCTGCATTACTATATTTCCCATAGTTTGCATTTCCATTGGTTTTAAAATATAGTTCCAAGAAGGACTGTGGATCTCCTGAAGTTGCAGTATTTACACTGTACAAACCCAAATCAAAATTTCCGCTTTTTAATGCTGGATCAATAACCTCATAGGATTGTAACTTAGTTCCTATGCCAATTTCTTTAAGATTCGCCTGCATTGCTTGTGCAATTATAGGAAGCTCTGAACGAGTTGTATAAAAGGCTAAATTCAGTTCCACTTTCTTACCATCTTTCTCCAGTATACCATCACCATCTGTATCTTTATATCCTGCATCGCTTAAAAGCTTAGCTGCTGCTGCTTTATCATGCTTATATCCTGTAAGGTTCTTATTCCCATAAGGCAAGGATTCTGGAAAAGGTCCAATTGCAGGCACAGCACTATTTTTAAGAAGTGTTTTAGCATAAGTATCTTTATCAACTGCTAAGGAAATAGCTTTACGTACTGCTGGATCTTTTAAGAACTCATTATTTAAATTTTCATAAGACATTATTATTCTTAAACTAGTTATTTTATCTATATTGTACTTAGATTTATCTTTGAATAATGACATATTATTACTTGGAATGTTTTGTGCTACATCGATTTCTCCTGATTGAAGCGCCATTGCACGAGTATTATCATCTTTAATATACTTAAAAGTTGCTTTATCTACCTTAGCTTTATCTCCCCAATAATCTTTATTTTTTTCTACTACTACATTTGAATTTGGAGTATAGGATTTAACCTTAAAAGGTCCTGTGCACACTGGAGCTTTAGCAAAAGTATCTGCTGGAGCACTGGAATCTACTATTATTGCTGAAGAATCTGCCATATTCGATAAGAATGCTTCACTTGAACTTTTAGTTTTTATAGTTATATCTTGTCCATCTGCAGTCATAGAATCAATAAGTAATATTTCTCTTGTTCTTGGATTCATTTTCAATGTTCTTTCAAGGGATGCTTTTACAGCCTGAGCAGTAACTGGTTTGCCATTATCAAATTTAACTCCTTTTCTAATGTGAAATTTCCAGGTTAAGTCATCTACTCTTTTCCAGGAATCAGAAAGTAAGGGCTCTATTTGCATATTCTTATTAAGCTTTACTAAGGTTTCTCCTGCACCAAACATAGAAACAAACCAACCGTTCCATTCAGAAGCTGGATCCAAATTACTTGGAAACTGATTTGTCCCAAATGTAATGCTTTTGTTGTTATCACTACTGCCTTTATCAGCAGAGTTTCCACCTGTACAGGCTGAAAAGCTTGTACATAATAACACTGATGTAAATATTAATGCTAATTTTCTTTTTAATTTAAATTTCATTTGTGTTCTCTCCTTTTAATATTCATTGATTAGGATCTAATATATCCCTTATACTGTCTCCCAGTAGATTAAATATCATTACAGTTATAAATATTGCAGCACCTGGATATATCATAAGTCCCGGTGAAGTCTGCATGTAATTTCTGCCTTCATTAAGCATGTATCCCCATTCAGGAGTTGGCGGTTGGGCCCCAAGACCTAAAAATGAAAGAGATGATATTTCAAGCATCATAGTTCCTATGTCCATAGCAGCTATTACAATAAGCGATGGTATTATATTAGGTAATATATATTTTAAAATTATTTGATATTCTTTAGCACCTCCCATTTTAGCTCCTTTAATGTACTCCTTTTTTCTTACAGACATTACTAAGCTTCGACTTACTCTTGCATATTTAACCCAATTCACTACAACTAAAGCTATAACAACATTCATCGAACTAGGTCCAAGCACTCCTGCAATAGCTATAGCAAAAATAATACCTGGAAAAGCAAGAAAAATATCAGAAAATCTCATTATAATTGTGTCAACTATACCCCCAAAATATGCGGCTATTGTTCCCAATGCTGTTCCAACTATAAATATTATTATAACTAGACAAAAAGTCATTTTTAGAGAAGTGGATGCTCCATATAACAATCTTGAAAGCAGACATCTTCCAAGGTTGTCTGTACCTAATGGAAACTTACTGCTTCTACCTTGAAGTGCATTGGTCATATTTGTTTTAAACGGATCATGAGGAGCTATGTAGTTCGCAGATAAACTTATTAAAATTAGAACTATCGCTAACATACATAGAAATATAAACAACTTATTTCTTTTTATAAACACTGTAAAGTTTTCCATGTTAAGCCCTCTTTTCCAAACGGATCCTTGGATCTAGAAAATAATATGAAATGTCTACAACCATATTAATTAGTACATATATAACTGTCATCCATACAACATATCCTTGTATTACTGGATAATCTCTGCTAAATATAGCTTCTACAGCTAACTTTCCAACTCCAGGCCAGGAAAAAATAGTCTCAACTATAGCTGTTCCTCCAAGTAAAGATCCTAGAGATAACCCTAGTAAAGTTACAATTGATAATAATGAACTCTTTAAAACGTGCCCAAACAGTATTGCTCTATCTTTAATCCCTCTAGCTTTAGCTCCAATTACATAATCCTGGGATATTTCTTCTAGTATAGCCGCCCTAAGCTGCCTTGTATATTTTGATGCCATTGCAATTGTCAAAGTAACCGCTGGTAGTATAATACTTTTCCATCCTGTGTCACCCACAACCGGTAAAAGTTTAAATTTAATTGAAAATATATACATAAGTAATAATCCAACCCAAAATCCTGGCATAGATATTCCAAAAAAAGATATAATTCTAATTATATAATCTAATACCTTGTTTTTATGTAATGCTGACGTAATACCCAAAGGCAGTGCTATAAGCATCATCATAACAAGTGATGCACCTGCAAGCTTAAAAGTAGCTGGCAGAGCTACTAATATTAAATCTAACACGGGTCTGCTGTATTTATAGGAGGTACCAAAGTTTCCTGTAAATACACCACCTAGCCAATGTAAGTATTGAAATAAAAAAGGATTATTTAGTCCTAATTCTTCTCTAACTTTTTGTACAAGTTCTGGAGAAGGGGTTACACCTGTTGCACTAAGCATCAAGAGTGCTGGATCGCCTGGAGAAAAATATGTAAGTGCAAATGTTAAAAAAGTAATTCCAAATAAAACAGGTACTAAATGTAATAACCTTTTCATTATGTATTTTCGCAAATTATTTTTTTCACCCTTTCCTGAAAATTGTAAAAGTACTTATAGAGTAATTTAAAATGCTTCACAGCAATGACCTACAAAATAATTATTTGCAGGTCATTGTAATATTACATACTTTTCTTAGCCTCTATGAGCATTTCATTAGACTTTTCCATAAATTCCACAGCTTTTTGTATTAACTCAGCTGTTTTTACTTTGTCCATTGCTTTTGATTTTTCAGCCCAATTTTTAAATTCCTCTTCATGGGATCTATTGTGTTCAACCCAATGATCCAACAATATCTTTAAAGTTTTTTCTTCCTTATCTAAATCTGAACTGCAATCTTTTAATTCTTCACCTACAGCAGCATGATCATGGCTGTGTTCACATTTATCACCACTGTGATTCTCAATATGATGGTATTTATATTCATGTTCTCCATTAAAAATCATAAACGTATTCACCTCCTTTCAGTCTTTTGTTGATTTAGGCGTTTGCGAAACGCTACAACCCGTATAAATGCGGTGTATTTTTTGTTACAAAACAAAATAACTCCTCACTGATTTATGGTAAAATTGAATTGCAAAGAAACAAAATCACCATATACCTCAGAAAGGAGTTATATATTTATGATACCATATAAACAGCTTTCTTTGGCAGATATTTTTTCTGATTGCAAAGAAAAATTTGAAAATAACAAGCCTCAGTTTCTTTCTTTACTTGAAAATACTATTAACCTTGATGATTTAATCCCTGCTTCCTTCATAAATCATTTTTATGCTTCTACTGGAAGGCCCCGTAAATACAGTCTTTACGCCATGCTCCGTGCTTTGATTTTGCAGCACATTTTTTCTATTCCTACGGATTCCCTTTTGATTATTTTTCTTAAATATTCTCAAGAGTTAAGGGATTTCTGCGGTTTCCTTAAAGTCCCTGATGCTTCTAAATTCACACGTTTTAAACAGGATTTTATTCTGGACTTACAATTGATATTTGATAATCTCGTTGATATTACTGAACCAATATGCCAGCAAATTGACCCCAAACTTGCTTCTATGACTATTTTTGATACTTCTGGTATCGAAGCTTTTGTTACTGAAAACAACCCTAAGTATGCTAACCGCATCATAAAACAGCTTAAGACTTTTAAGAAAGTACATGCTTTAGATGATTCTTATGATCCTTATAAAGCTGCCTATGGTTCTATGCCTCCACACGCTTCAGCTAATCCGGCCATTCAACAAATGTACATTAACGGTCATTTTTGCTATGCTTTTAAATTTGGCATTGTAACCAACGGACTTGGTATTGTAAGAGATATTTCATTTTACAATCAGGATTTTCTAAAAGCACATCCTGATATTGTTATTGAGAAAAAATCTGATTCACCGGATGAAGATAAATCTCTTGCTGATTCTAAAGCTCTTATACCTGTTCTTATGGATTTCTTTGCAAAACATCCTTTGATAAATCCAAAAATCTTTTTAGGTGATGCTGCTTTTGACAGCATTCTGATTTATCGATACCTTTTGCATGATTTGAAATTTGAAAAGGCATTCATTCCATTAAAAACTAAACTTGCATCAAAAGAATTCGACTGCCCTTTAAATGAAAATGGTATTCCATGCTGTCCTTATGACCATTCGCTTCCAATGAAACGAGAAGGCAGTAAAACACACTTACGTTCTGGAATTCCATCAATGAAATTCGTATGTCCCAAAATGAAATGGGTATACAATAAAAAAACTAAAAAGAGCAAACGTGTAACTCTATGTGAAAATCCATGTACAAAATCTTCTTGCGGCAGAATGTTTTACATTTATCCTGAAAAGAATCTTCGTGCATATCCTGGAACTACTCGTGGAACTCTCCAATGGGAAAACACTTATAAAATCAGGACTGCTGTCGAGAAAAACATCAACCATTTCAAAGGCAGTTATTGCGTTGCGGATCGTAAGACACAAAATGAGCTAACGCTTCATTCTGACTTACTTCTAGCCGGTATAACTCAGCTAATAACAGTTATTGTAGCAAATAAAATACATAAAAATGAATATATTAGAAGCCTAAAACCATTAATTGCATAAATTTTATTTGTAAAAAATAGAAACCCAACTTTGCTTTATTTCGTGCGCCCTTTTTTATCAATATGGCTATTTCAAATCATAAAAATTTGTCTTTAAACTTCTAACAATACTTTTGCAACTTCTAAACATCTTTTATTCATTTTTATTAGCGAGTTTCGCAATTACCTATTTTGTTGATTAATACTTACAAGCACATATACTAAACATGGGTGCTGTTCTATAAGCTACTTTTTCTTCTTCTGTATATATTTTGTTTGAAATATCTTCTTCAATAATTATTTTTTCAAATCCACATTGAGTCAATGCCCTTTTATCCCATTCAGGACGCAGTTCATACGTCAGTGGAAGATTCCTTGCAATGTCCTTACACTTTGATCTCTGTTTCTCATTGGTTTTACAATCATAACCCATATCAACAGCCAATTTTATATCCTTTGTATATTCTTCTTCAAGTTCAGGTTTTGCCAGCCTTAAATACCAATTTGCATCAAATATAAGTAATTTCCCGCTTTTTTTTAAAAGGCTAAACCAATTTTTGTAAGCCTTTACAGGTTCCTTTAAAGTCCATGTAACATTTCTATTCACTATTAAATCAAAACTTTCTATAGGTAAGTCTAAATTTTCCACATCGCCTTTCATAAATTTAACCTTTACTCCGGCCAACTGTGCATTGGATTTAGCTTCCTCAAGCATACTTTCAGAACAATCCACAGCAGTTACATCATATCCCATTTGTGACATGATTATTGCAAAAAAACCCGGTCCTGTACCTATGTCTAATGCTTTTACATTATCTCCCGCCTTATTTTTAATTATTTTACTCCAGGCTTCTCTTTTAAAACTGTTTATATCCTCACTTATCATTTCACTATATGTATTTGCCCGATTGTTCCAATAGCTTTCAATTTCTCCCATTAAGTTCCCTCCTTGTGTAGAAAATTTTCATTTTTATGTATATATTTAGTTATATAGCAAATTTTATACCAAACATATTAGCCCTATTTTTCGTGATTTAAGCTAAAAAAATCTCAAAGCGATACCCTTTTTGTATCACTTTGAGATTTTTTATCATTATGAAACTATTTTAGTACTTACTTGTAACCTAAATTATATTTCTCTTGTTTGGATTGTCTATAGGAACTGAATTCAATAAGCTTTTGGTATAAGGATGTTTTATTTTATAATTTTCATTTGTATTGTCTATCACTTCAACTATACTTCCCCTGTACATGACAAGAATTTTGCTGCATATATATTTTACTGCACTTATATCATGGGAAATAAAAAGTATTCCAGTACCTTCTAAATCATTCAACTTTTTTATTAAATTGAGTATACAAGCTTGAGTGCACACATCTAAGCTGGATATTATCTCATCACATATTAGAAACTGAGGATTTAAAAGAAGTGCCCTACATATATTAATTCTCTGTCTCTCCCCTCCACTTAAAGCTCCTGGATATTTATATAACAATTCCTCCTCTAAATTTACAAAAGAAATTATATCATCTATTTTAATTAACTTTTCCCTGCGTGATATATTAAAATGATTATCTAAAGGTTCCATAAGGGAATCTAAAATTTTCATGTTGGGATTTAAGGAAGTAAGAGTATCTTGGAATATTATCTGGCTTTTTCTTCTAAACTCCTTTAAGCTGTGCCTATTGTACTTCCATATATCCTCTTCATTGAACTTAATAACACCCTCTGTAGGCTTTTCAAGTCTTATAAGAAGTCTGGAAAGTGTACTCTTGCCGCATCCACTTTCTCCCACAAGTCCTACAATTTGATTTGAATCTACTGAAAAGGAAACATCATTTACGGCCTTTATGGTTTCATTTTTACTTTTTACAAGGAATAATTTGGTTTTATATATCTTAGATAGATTTCTTGCCTCTATTAACATACTTCTAATTCCTTTCTATCAAAGGTAGCCTTTATAAGGGATATTGTATATTTATGTTTAGGATTATTAAATATTTCAAACACATTTCCTTTTTCAACCAAATCACCTTTTTGCATTACAAATACATAATCTGCAATTTCTGCTACAACTCCGAAATCATGTGTAATAATGAGTATAGTAGTATTGAATTTTTTCTGAATTAATTTGAACTGTTTCAATATTTCCTTTTGAGTAGTAACATCAAGAGCTGTTGTAGGCTCATCTGCTATTATAATATCCGGTTCCATAAAAATAGCTGCAGCTATCATCATTCTTTGCAGCATACCCCCACTTAACTGAAAAGGATACTGATTTAATATAACCTTTGGATTTTTTAAATTTAAGCTTTCAATTATAGTACAAATCTTGTCATTGAATTCTCCTTTTGTAATATCCATATTGCTAGATATTAAATCATATAGTTGATTTCCCATAGTTATGGATTGGTTAAAACAATTTATTGGATTTTGAAATATTGAAAAAATCTTTTTTCCCCTTATTTTTTTCATTTCACTATTATTTAATTTGGATATATTCCCATTGTTAAATATTATGCTGCCATCTTCTATAAAGGCATTTTTAGGTAATACATTTATAATTGACATTACTGTCATGGTTTTTCCGCTTCCACTTTCACCTACAATACAAGTAACTTTACCCCTTTTTACTTGAAAGTCAATTCCTTTTACAACTTCTTTTATACTATTTTTAGTTTTAAATGCAACTTTCAAGTTTTTAACTTCTAAAATATTATCCATTTGATACCCCCAGAATTCATTAGCTAATTAGCTGATGAAGTTAGACTATTTCACATTTCACTGTTCTATGTCCCTATATTTTTCTCTACACATAAGTAACTTTCTTTTTTAAATGTTCACCGATAAAATTAATGCAAAGCATTGAAGTTACTATAGTAATACCCGGGAATACAGCTACCCACCACGCTCCTGTCATTATGTCATTTTGAGCATTGTTTAACATATTTCCCCAGGATGGAGTTCCTGGAGGCACTCCTATTCCAAGGAAGCTCATCGAAACTTCCATAAATATGGACTGTGCACAAGTTAAAGTGGCTATTACTATAATTGCAGGCATACTATTTAAAAGCATATGCTTTATTATTATTTTCCAAAGTGGTGTAGACATTACTATAGCAGACTTTACAAAGTTTTTATCTCTAAGCTCTATAAATTGTGATCTTACTATTCTAGCAGTAGGAATCCATGCAGTACATCCAATTACAAGTATAATACTCACAATTCCTCCCCTTATTATTGTCTGTAATGCCAGCATGATGATAAGAGTTGGTACAGCTAAAAATATATCTAAAATTCTCATCATAAAATTATCAATTTTACCACCTGAATATCCACTTATTCCTCCATATATAATTCCTATAATAGTGGATATAATTACTGATATAAAGCCTACACTGAGAGATACTCTTCCGCCATAAAGTACCCTTGAGAACACATCTCTTCCCATGGCATCCGTTCCCATTATGTGGCCAGTTCCCGGTCTTTGCAGTACATTGCCAAGTTTCACTTCCACAGGATTGTACTTTGATATAAATGGAGCAAATACGGAGGCTAATACTATAATGCAAAGAAGGATAACCCATATTAGATACCTTTTATTTTTCTTCATGTATTACACCTGCTTCCTGAGGGAGGGATTTACAACTAGCTGCAGTATATCTGTAATCATTATGGATATAACTACAAGTATACCTGTCATAAATATATCACCCATGAGAAGTGGGTAATCCTTTGAATTAGCTGCTTTAACATTCAACATTCCAAGTCCCGGCCAAGAAAATACAGTTTCTATTACAACAGATCCGCCAAAAAAACTTGGCATAGTTATGCCCAAATAATTCATAAATGGTACCAATGCATTTTTTACGATACCCTTCATTATTTTTCTGTCATCCATTCCATTTGCTTTTGCTGCTATTACATAATGGCTGTTTACTTCTTCTTTAACTTTTTCTTGTATAAATCTGGCATAAGCTCCTGCATGGGCAATTACAAGTACTGATACAGGCATAATATAATACTTTAAATTAGAAAATACTCCTCCACTACCACTTAAATTTTTATTTCCTGCAGAGGGCAGCCACCCCAAACATACAGAAAAGAAAATTATAAATACAAGAGCAAGCCAGAAGGAAGGTATGGAGTAAAAAAACACACTCATACCACTTACAAATTTGTCCCAAAAAGAATTTTCATTAAATCCCGCCTTTAACCCTAGTAAAAGGGAACATACAAGTATAAGGCTTATGGTCCATGAAACTAATTTAAGTGTATTTGGTATTTTCTCTTTTAATATTGCAGTTACTTCTCTTCCTTCAACATAGGATACACCAAGGTTTCCCTTGGCTACCCCCTTAACCCATTTAATATATCTTTCAGTTACAGGTTTATCTGCTCCATAGTTTTCATTTATCCTATTTCTCTCTTCTGTAGTCAACCTGTCAGCCAAATCACCATACAAAGCTTCTGCCGGGTCTCCCGGTGCAATATTTATAATAGCAAAGCTTATTATACTAAGGCAGAATATGACCAGAAAGCCCTGAATTATCCTTCTAACTACAAACCTAGATATCATTTCATATTCCACTCCTCAACATTCCATAAGAATCCTTCACCATGATGTCCTAAAACTCTTTTAGGTGTATATCCAGATATATTTTTGTCAATACCATAAAGTGCAGTTAAATATGCATCCATACTAAATGCTGGATCTTCTGCTACTACCTTTTGAAACTCATCATAATATTCTTTTCTTTGATTATCATCAGAAGTACTTCTTGCCTTTTCAAGTAAATCATCTACTTGAGGATTTGAATAGTCTCCAAAATTAAATCCGCTTCCCTTTTCAAATTGATCTGATCTAAATATTTTATACGTATGATCATCTGCATCATAAGGACTTCCCCATCCTACTACAAAAGCTTCTGTATCTTTTATTGCTTCAGCCTTAGGATCTCTTGCATCAACCTTTATATCAAATCCAGCTTTTTTAGCTTGTGAGGCTACATACTCTGCAACTTTAACTCTAACTTCATCATTATTTCTGGCAAATAAAGTAAACTGAAGCTTCTGACCATCTTTTTCTCTTATTCCATCTGCTCCTTTTTTCCATCCTGACTGCTCTAAAAGTTGATTTGCTTTATCCAAATTATACTCATACTTTTCTACATTAGGATTGTTGTATTTATTTAATTGAATTGGTGAATAAGCTGCTTCACCATATCCTAGGAGTATCCCTTTTACTATGCTTTGTTTATCTGTAGCATAATTAAGTGCCTTTCTAACATTTACATCTTTAAACATAGGTTTTGTCCTAAAATTAAACATTATTCCTCTATAATCTGCTGTAGGTGCTTTACAAATTGTTACTTTACTGTTTTTCTCAAGTTTCGCAACTTCAGCAGGTGCAACTGGAGCTATATTAACTTCTCCTGTTTGAAGCTGCATGGCTCTTACATTAGCATCAGGTAAAAACTTAAATATTATCTTATCTATATTTCCAGTTTTTCCATAATAATATTTAGATTTTGTTAAAATTAAGTTGCTTCCTTTGTTCCATTTCTCGACTTTAAAAGGACCTGCTCCTATAGGTTGTACATTAAAATTTGCAGTATTTACATCTTTTCCTTCTAAGCAATGTTTTGGAACCAATCCTACTGTCATTTTATCCAAAAATGCTGGAAAAACTTTTGAAAGAGTTATCTTAACTTCATAATCATTAACTTTCTGAATGTCTTTTACATCTTCAAATTCAGGCTTCAATTCTGAATTTACTTTGTCATTTAATATGGTTTTTATAGTAAATACCACATCATCTGCCTTAATTTCTGTTCCATCTTGAAATTTAAGCCCTTTTTTAAGTATAAAATCATAAGTTAGCTTATCCTGAGATATCGTATAGGATTTAGCAATTTCAGGTTTTGGGACATTATTTTCATCAAATTTCATAAGTCCCCTAAAAACTAAATCTGTAGCAAAAGCATGTGATGCTGTTAATACTGAATTTATTTTTTCATCTTCAAATTCAGCTCCATAAACAAGTGTCTTACCTTTTTCTTCGTTAGATTGATTTGAAGTAGCTGTTGAATTTCCACAGCCTGTAAAGACTGTAGTTATAAGCATTATAAAACAAACTACTATTCCTAAGTATTTTTTCAACCTTATCACCCCTAAATTATAGTAATATTGGTTAATTTGTCACATTAAATTAACTAGCAATATTTATGCCAAATTAACACTATACAGTAATATTTCTGATATTAGTGAAAATATTATCAAATAATACAGTTTTCTAGGTAAAATCTATACTTATGCCAAGAAATATCCCCCCAAAAAATAAACTATAATATCATTATGATATTATTTCGTTTCATAATGATATTATAGTTTCATTGTGATAAAGTATACTCAAGTTATGTTTAATTTTCAGATTTACTGCTGTACAAATTCAAATCTATACCATATTTGCTTATTTTTCTATATATAGTAGCCTTGCCTATTTGTAATAATTTAGACGCCTTCATAGCATTTCCCTTGCAATATTGAAGTGCATTTCATATACACTTCTCTTCTACTACTTCTAAAGGCAATATTTGCTTTGGAGAATCATTATTTATTGGTGCTTCAACCTTCAAGCTCTTGCCCATAAGATACTTTGAAGTTATCATAGTTTCCTCGCAGAGGTAATACGACCTTTCCACAACATTTCTAAGTTCTCTTGTATTTCCATCAAAATTATACATCTTCAACTTTTCTATGTAGGATAGATTTATATACTTGGGATCACACGGATTTTTAGCATTAAGTTGGCTTACAAAATACTGTGCTAAAAGTTCTATATCTTCCTTTCTATCTCTTAAAGGAATAAGATGAATATTCATAACATTAAGCCTGTAATAAAGATCCCCTCTAAAATTTTTGTTTTTCACCTCATCTTTAAGCATTCTATTCGTTGCTGCAATCACCCTTACATCAATAGACTTTTCATAATTACCACCTACTCTAACTATTTTAAGATTGTCCAGTACTCTCAAAAGCTTGGACTGAATATCCAGGGGAAGTTCTCCTATTTCATCTAAAAATATTGTACCTCCATCTGCTAATTCAAATTTCCCCGGATTTCCTCCTTTTGATGCACCTGTAAAGGCACCCTTTTCATATCCAAATAGTTCACTTTCCACTAATTCTCTAGGTATTGCAGCACAGTTTACAGCTACAAAAGGTCCTCTGCTTCTATTACTGTAATTATGAATAGATTGAGCAAATACTTCTTTTCCCGTACCGCTTTCACCTTCTATAAGTATATTGCAGTTTGTTTTTGCCGCTTTTTTAGCCAGTTTTATAACAGTTTGTTCTCTTTCATTTTTAGTAATAACATCATCAAAAGTAAAAGAAGCTTTATATCCAACTACATTGTTTACCATTTTATGTAGATCTTTAGTATCTCTAAGTGCAAGTACTAATCCTATAATTCTTCCTCTCAATTTTACAGGGACCAAATTTATAACACATCTTATCTTATTACTATTTATATAAAAGCTGCAATCCTGGGCTTGTTTACTTTCACCAGTAAGTACTACAGTTTTCAATAAATCATCCTTTAATATATCATTTAAATAAGTTGTATATAATATTTCTTCTTTAACTCCCAATATCTTAACGGTTGTTATATTTACTTTTTTTATTAAAAGATTTTCATCTGTAATTATTAGACCATCATAACAGCAGTCAAATATAGCCTGAAGCACAAAAGATGATATATCGTATTCTAGTATACTGTCCATGTCAATTCTACACATGTTATCTGCATCTTCTAAAAAGTCTGTATCTTCCAATTTATAAACCCCTTTCCAATATTTATATAAACATTAAATCTATTTTAATATATAAAATTTTGAGAATAAGTTAAAGGAACTAGTATTATTGTGATATAAAAATCTTGTTATTATTATAATGATACTGATATTTTATCATAATGATACTAATTTAAAATAACTTGTTGATATATCAGTAATAATTAATTGGCATAAAAAATGCTTTAATAAAATAATGAATATATGTTTGAAAAAACATTTTAATAGCCCTAAAACTAAAACCCTTAAACACTATTTCTAATTAGAAATACTTCAAAAATACTTCAGTACATCTAATCCACTGTACTGAAGTATTTTTATTAACTATTTATCGCAAAAATTAAAACTTCTTACCCACATATATGTAAAATTCATTATCATCTTGTGTATAACTAGAAATAAATCCTCTTTTCTCTGCAAACTCAGATAATTTGCCTATATCTACAAGTGCATTGGAATCTAACTTGTCTTCTATTTTACTATGGCGTAAGTTTATTACGTCTTTACTTTCTATATGAGCTATGACAAGCTTTCCTCCTGTTTTTAGCAATCTATTAGCTTTTTCAAAAAACTTTTCTTTATTTTTAAAGTGAGGATAGCAGGAATAAGCCACTATACAATCATAACCTTTGCTGCTTTCATATTCCAAAAAATCAGCTACCTGGAAATTTAAATTGGGGTACTTATTCTTTCTTTTAGAAACTTGTATCATATTTCCTGCAATATCAAGTGCAGTTATGCTGCCACTTTTTCCTACTTTTTTCTCCAGATAAGGTATTACTATTCCTGTTCCGCTTCCTATATCCAATACTTTTTCTCCTTTAGTAAGACCTATGCTTTCAATTACATGATCCACCTTTTCCCTTGGATGACAGCACATCGTATCCCATTTTTCAGCTACTTCATTAAAAAATTCTTTATCTTGCATTTTTCATTCCCACCTTACCAACATTTTTTTCAAGTATATTAACTATAATTGGTATAAATATAAGCTGTATTATTATTCCCGGAATTCCTGTAATAAATAGTCCTGAAACTACAGATATAAAATTGAAGGGCCTGGTCATAATAATATGAAGTATTAAAAAAGTTCCTATCATGCTTACTATTCTACCGCCTATCATCCCTAAAATTAAGGATGTATATATTTTAAATTTAAATTTATTATATAAAACAGATATTAAAAATGCATATGCAGCTAGCTCCACTATCATCACATATAAGTACGGTATTGGGGGCATGCCTGTAAACAGTGAACTCAACACTGGAGATACTATTCCTACCATAACTGAATATTTAGGTTCAAGTAAAAAGCCTGCAATTAAGACCGGAATGTGCATTGGAAGAAAAATACTTCCTGCATTATTTATACCATGAAAAAAATATGGTAATATCAACGCTATTGCTACAAGTACCGCAGCTCTTACTAATTGTACTACATCTTTATTCTTTGTCATTTTAAAACCCCCATTAATAGTTATAATATTATTAAACAAAGCAATTTTTATGCCAACTTTTGAAATAAGTTCACTTAATTGTTAAATTACCATATAAAACCATATTTGTAGTAAAATTTTGTAATATCTATATTTCAGAATATAACTCAATTTCAAAAGAAATTTGCTAGCTTTTTTATTGAAATTGCAGGACTTTTCGATAAAACTACATGGCCTACTTTTGTAAAAATAATAGTAAAAAATTTATGCAAATATTGAGTTTATTTAAAGATATCACATTTTGATAACAGGTCAAATACGTTGGTATCATTGTGATAAAATATCAGTTTATTATCATAATGATACCATATTTTTTATCATTATGATAATAAATCAAAATAATATGTTGACATTTCAAGCATACTTAATTGGCATAAAAAATGCTTATATTAAAATAGTGAATATATGTTTGAAAAAACATTTTAATAACCCTTAAACACTTAAACCCTTAAATGTTATTTCTAATTAAAAATACTTCAGCACATCTAATCCACTGTGCTGAAGTATTTTTATATATCTTTTCATTCTTCTATTGTTTAGGATATACCCAATTTCCATTATAATCTATATTATAAAACTGTTTTAACATTTTTTTATGTACATTTTCAGGATTTAAATCTTTAAATAAATTTGGATAGCACAATTTTGCAAGATAACATATTCCTACAACACTTCGAGCTGATGTGCCAATTTCATCTGACATCATATACACCTTTTTATTTTTAACTGCATCAATTTTTTCCCATCCGGTTCTACTTATAAATTTATTATAAAATTGATCCATAGCTTTTAAATCATTAATTTTATAACCAAATGGTATTTTAGTACTAGGCACTTTTATTATATATTGAGGGCTTTTTTCCAGTATCCACTCATTACTTACTTTAGGATAAGCAATAGACTGATCTTTAGCAATATTATTTATACCAGCAATACTTAGCATTTCATCTCCACTTGCCCCTTTTGAAACAGAAGTATAGTCAGAATATCCTTCCCAATATGCTGATACTTTTTCTTCAGGTTTCAATTTAGATGTTCTACCTTTTACCAAATTAAGATATTTATCTATAAAACTTACATATTGTTTAGCTTTATCCTGTTTATTTAATATTTTACCTATTGTTTCTATATCGGCATCAAGAGATTTAATTTTAAAACCATCTATTGATATAAATGTTATACCAGCAGCCTTTAACTTATCTATCTGTTCCTTTTTTACATACTGTCCATATCCAAATACAAGATCCGGCTTCATCTCCATAACTTTTTCTATATCTGGGGTGAAAGCCTTACCTACCTTAGGTTTTTTAGCTAAATCTTCTGGGAACTTCAAATCATTTGATACCCCAACGATCTTATTTTTTCCACCTAATACATAAATTATCTCTGCTACAGCATTATTCATTACAACTACTCTTTTTGGTTCAAAAGGTACTATCACTGATTTACCTTTTGAATCTTTTACAGTTATTGTTTTAGGTTTTTGAGATGAACTGGAACTTGAACCAGTCCCTGAATTTGAAGATGCTTGTCCACATCCGCTCAGTGCAAACACTAATGTAAGTATTAATGTTAAAAATAATGTACTAAATTTTTTCATTTTATTTTTTCCTCCCTGGTAAAATTACAATTAATTTATTTATAATGTTATATTATGATCTCATTTCCAAGTTGTATTTTTTCATCAACCATTTTAGTAGGTATAAAACATGTATAATTTTTTATATTAACTGCAGAAACTTCAATCTCATATACGCTTTTTATATTATCTTTTGTAAGAACTGTATCAGCTTTACCCGATGAAAATATTTTTCCATCCTTTAAAAGAAGCAGTTCATCTGAAAATCTAGAAGCCATATTTAAATCATGTATTACCATTATTACTGAAGTTTTACGGTGCCTGCTTATGTTCTTTATTATATTTAAGACCTCAAACTGATGCTTTATATCAAGACTGCTTGTAGGTTCGTCGAGAAGAAGTATTGAAGGTTCCTGTGCAAGAGCCCTTGCAATAAGTACCTTCTGCTTTTGACCTCCACTCAATTCATCAAGATAGCAATTTGATATTTCAGAAAGCTTCATATATTCAAGTATATTCTCAACTACTTTTAGATCTTTTCTTTCCACAGACCATCCTAAATGAGGTTTTCTTCCCATAAGTACTGTTTCAAATACTTTTTGCGGAAAAGCTTCACATGAAGACTGTGGAACATATGCAATAAACTTTGCACGCTCTTTAAGAGGTATATTTTTTATATTTTCTCCATCTAAATATATATCACCACTATTGTTTTTTAATATACCATCTATACATTTTATTAATGTACTTTTGCCTGAACCATTTGGTCCAATTATACTTAAAACTTCACTCTCATGTGCCTCAAAACTTATTCCTTTAAGTACTTCCTTAGTACCATAGCTGAAAGTTACATTTACAGCACCAATCTTCATTTCCAATAACATCTCCTTCCTTTTAAAAGTAGATAAATAAAGAATGGGACACCAATAAATGAAGTTATAATACTTATAGGAAGCTCCGTAGGACTTATTACGGTTCGGGATAAAGTATCAGCTGCAAGTAAAATAATGCTCCCCATTAAAGCAGAACATGGAATTAAAAAGCGGTGGTCACTTCCTATTATCATTCTGCTTATATGTGGTGCAACAAGTCCTATAAAACCTATAATTCCTGTAAATGCAACACAGCTGGATGCTGCAAATGCAGATATTAAAAGGCAAATAAACTGTACTCTTTCCACATTGATACCAAGGCTCGTTGCAATTTCTTCTCCTGACCCCAATACATTTAAATCCCATGCATATCTCATCGTAAATATAAGGCAAATTAAAGTAATAGGTAATAATATAAAAACTGCTTTCCAATTTGAGAGCCAGAACCCACCCATGAGCCAAAATATGATATCTCTTAACTGTTCATCATTAGATGCATATTGTAAAAGAGCTAAAAGTGCTGAAAAAAGATAACTTAAAGCAACTCCTGCTAAAATAAGAGTGCTTGAGCTTGTCCTTTTTATTCTTGCAATAAAATACACCACAATCATAGTAAGCATACCAAAAATAAAAGCACATCCAACCTCTGCATATTTATCAACTAGCATAAAACTTGTTTTAAATAGTTTATCCCCTATAACTATGGCAATACCAGCACCAAAAGCAGCCCCTGATGACAACCCAAGAGTATATTCACTTACAAGCGGATTTTTGAGTACACCCTGCATAACAGCGCCACATCCTGCAAGTGATGCACCTACAATTGCTGCACAGATCACTCTTGGCAATCTCACATTCATAATTACAATATTATTTACTCCTTCTGAAGTTTTATTAAATAGTGACAATATTATTATTTTACATACCTTTACTGGACTTATAGAAGCTGTACCCATTACTGTAGTTAACATTAACAATATAACAAGTATTATAGAAAGTATAAAAAGTACAGCTCTCTTTTTCATTAAAGTTTTTTCATAGGAATTTGCACTTTTGCTAACAGTAGATTTAATCATAGTATCTCCTCAAAACTCATTTATTTTTACGATGCATATATACCATATAATTATTGAGCTGTTATATTTATAGTTATCTCTTTTAAATCATCACTTGATGGTACATATTTAGCATAATTACCGTCAGCATCCTTCTCAGTTTCAATTGATACTGTACTCTTAGGTAATACCTTAATTGTATTAGAAAACGATACTATATTTTTATTATCCTTGTTGAATGTAAATTCAACAGTATTTCCATTTACAGATACCGAATCCGCTTCTAAATTTGTTCCATCTTCAGCAATAAATATAAAATCATCTGTCTTCACACCGCTGTTTTTACAAAGTACTGTATCAAATGTTAAATAAATATTTCCTCCATTTTTATCTTTTGTTGCTGTCCAGTAATTTGCAGCAGTCTTAGGTGCAGCTTCATAATCATATATTGTATTTTGGCTTGTACCTGATGTATTCTGCAAGCTGGATATAGGGGTGCCAGCTTCATCTGTTGTTTTAGCACCTGATTTTATTCCAAGGTATGCTTTTTGTCCTTGAGCTTTTATAAGGTCTATTTTAGTTGTATTTTGATTCTTATTTATTTTTCCATTAGAAAAAGTTATTTCTGGAGCTGAATTTTTTTCACTATCCGAAGCTAAATCCCCCTTTTCAAATGTAAGTGTTACTTTATCATCAGAAGCACTTATACTAGTTGGTGCTGCTCCACCCAAAGTAAAATCGCCTACATTTATGTTATCTACAGATTTATCAAAATAAACATCCGCCTTTAAGTCATCTCCATCATAGTAAAGCTTAATTGTATTTGGTTTTACCTGTGCTGCAGCTGAATTTTCCGATATTACACCTGTATACGCTATATCTAATGGATTTTCACTTTCATCTTTTACATTAGAAACTATTATTTTAAGTACATCAGTATCTATACCAGTATTACTAATACTATCCCCAACATCAGCTGTTTTTACCTTATAATTTGATGGGAATTCTATTATAGCACTTTTGTTGTCTCCTCCTGCGGATATAGTTGTGCTTCCCGGAAGTGTCTTATTATCACCTTTTCCATTTACGAATTTATAATTGTCTTTATTTGTAATAGTCCCTGAATCCATAGCTTCACTAAAGTAAACAACTGCTTCATTTTTTCCTGCAGAACTATTTTGTTTGTAGTATACTCCTGTTACCTTAGGTGCTGTATCGTCAATCCCTACCATAGAAACCGTGTAATCATCCATCGTATTTGGATTATACTCTGTATCTATAATATTTTTAATTGTCAAGCTGTATGTTGAAGCTGTCAATCTCCAATCATCCTTAGCATCATTTGGGTTGTTTTTTTTCAGTTTGATATCATAGATATCTGTATCAGTTGTATATGTCTTGTCTTTAGAATTATATATACCTTCAATATGGTCTGTTATATTTATGCCTCTGCTGTCTTTCAATTTGTAATTTGATATACTTGTGGCATAAGAATACTTTACATTTTTATTAAATTGTACCCGGATAGTTTTATTGTCAATTGGGCTTACACTTATGACCTGGGGTTTTGTTTTATCCCTAACATGTTCAAAGCTTACTCTAGTATCATCGCTAACTTTATTTCCATAAACATCTTTAACACTGCTGTTTATATACACTACATTTGAACCATTTGTAATTGTACCGTCAGTTATCTTTTTTAATTTTACTATAGTATCCTTACTGCTGGTTGTAGTGGATGATCCCTTTATATCAGAAAGCTTTTTACCGTTTATTTCATAATTTGATTTATCTTTAGCTGTTTTTAAATCCATTGATCTATCAAATGTAATGGAAACTTCTCCATTTGCGGTTTCTTTCACAGATTTAATCGATGGTTTAGTTGTATTTGTATCTATTTGAAAATCCATTCTGGATTCTTTCAGTGGAAACCCTGCAGCATCGCTTAAAAGTCCATCCCCATCTCCATCTGAAACCTTTAGTGTATGTTTTCCACTTACAATTGGAGAATCAAAATAGAATACGACTTTTTTTGACCAGTTTTTATCTCCTACTATCATTGGAATCTTAATTTTAGTTAAGGATGAACTATTATCTAATCCATAGCCTTCTATATTTTTCCCATCAATTTGAAATTTACTTGCTATCCTATTAATATTTCCCATATTAATAGGCTCTGAAAACTCTACAGTTATTTGATCATTTCCCTGGGCTGTTACTGATTTTAATACAGGTGCCTGGGTATCATAAAATGTCACATTCTGCGCAAAATCAGCTATACTATTTTTCTTATCTGAAGTTAAAATGCCTTTTTTAACTGAAACTTTTATGTTGTCATTTTGTTTTCTTGGAGCTGCCAGTGTTATCAAAACTGTTTTACCATCAGGAGCTGTAGCTACTGCACTATTTTCATCTACTGCCTTTCCATAATCATCTGCCCGAGTTAACTGCACTCCATCTATTTTATAATTTGTTACATCTTCAACTGAATCGCTGTTGACAGCTGTATTAAAGTGAACCGCAATTTGGTTGAGACTAACTGCTTCTATGGATTTAACTGTTGGTTCCCCCGTCTCAACTTCACTGGTACTTACTGTTTTATTTATATCATCTACTATTGTTTGTGAAATAACATTAGTTCCACCTATAACATTTATATCTGCCGCTTTACTTACATTAGCTTTTATATATGCCAGAGCATTATTCTCAGCATCTGTTCCTTCTCTGCCAATTAACACCAAAGGTGAATCTGTTTTTCCAGCTAAGGCGGATGCAACTAAAGCATCTGCATATCCATCATCTTTTGCATTACAGCTTGAAGATGCAATATATACTTTATCTGTTTTAACAGCATCTTTAAATGCAGATAAAATTTTAAAATTAGTATCCCATCTATTCTTTCCTCCATCAACCCGTGTTCCATTAACAGAGTTTAATACCTCATCGTTTATAACATTTTTATTTCCAACTACAGTGACCTTTGATTTGTTTTTGTTTATAAAATTCAGGACAGGTTTGATACTGTCAGCGTTATTGTTCCCTAATAAAAGAATTTCTCCTTTTGCGGCTGCAATTGGGGATACTGAAATAGCATCTGAGAACCCTTCGCCACCAACCATCATTACATTAGTTGGATTCACTCCAAGTTCAACTAGTTTTTCAGCTACAGCCGCGTTAGTTTCATATCTATTAGCCCCACCAAGTTCTATTAAAGTATATTTAGCTTTTAACGCATCCCTTACAGATTGTGAAACTGATGCCTTTCCACCAACTACATATACATTTTTAACCTTTAGCGTGCTTAGTGCACTTTCTGCATCAGTATTTAATGATCTTGATGTAGTTAAAAGTATTGGTGCATTCAATTTTTTTGCCAGTGCAGATGCATTTACTGCATCTGCATAGCCTTCACCTGATACTAATACTACGTTGTCACTAGTTGTCCAGTTTGCTGCAGCAACTTTAACTGCAGTTGCATATCTGTTAGCTTCGCCTATTCTTGTAACTTGTCCTGCTGCTGCTTTAACATGTACAGTTGATAGTACAGTAGTTAAAACTAAGGACATAAGTGCAGCACTTGCAAGTACTTTTGTATTTTTTCTCATGTGTAATTTTCCCTCCGTCTGTTATATAATTTCAACAAATTAGTATGATCATCTATTTTAATTTTTCTTTTATTTCATCCATTTTAGCTTTCCAATCACCTACTTCTTCCGCAGTAAATATATCAACAGAACCTCCTTGAAAATCACCTTCAACATCTCCCATTTTTTCTTCCATCCATCCTTCTATTTCTATATAGTATTCTTTTAAATCTTTAAGCATTTTAGGATCTGACTTCCAAAGGCCTCTATTTTCAGCTTCTAATAATCTGCGTCCGATTTCTTCTAGAGCCCAGGGGTTATTTTCTTTAAAGAATTCTCTATTTTCCTCATTAGAAATAAAAGTTTTTGTTATATCGTCAAAAATCCAGTCATCTACCTGCCCTGTGGTTGCTTCCCATCCATAAATTTTTCCTATACGTTTTGAAATATCTGAAGCTCCTTTGTATCCATGGCGTTTTTGTCCTTCAATCCATTTAGGATTTAAAATTTTACTTCTTACAACTCTCCTTATTTCATCAGCTAGAGTACGCACATCAACATATTCAGGATCTCTAGTATCTCCATAATAAGCCTTTACATCTTTTCCTGATTCAATCTTTGCAGCTGCGGTCATTCCTCCTTGATTGCCAAAGTAGCAGCAGCATCCAAAAAGATCATGGTCATCTGAAACGACTTTATTATAGGTTATATCTACCGATTTTAAACTGGACTTCAACTGCCCAAAGGCTTCTTTGCCAAAAAACTCCTTACCGTATGCATATCCATTCCAGTATTCAAAAACATCTGCCAGGTCTTTTTCATCTTTCCACGCTGAGGCATAAATAGCCAAACTAACTCCAGAACCATAGGTACCTGGCTTAGAAGCAAATATACGCAAAGTAGCATTTCTAAATGAATCTTTATCTGATTTCCCATTTAATTTTTCAAGAGTGTGCTTTCGTACAAAATTTTTTTGAGCAGGTTCTTCCAGTGCAGCTACTTCTTGTACAGCCTCATCTAAAAGTTCTATAGAATTTGAAAAATTATCCCGTATAATTCCAGATGTTCTTACAGTTAAATCAATCCTAGGCCTTTTTAATTTTTCAAGAGGTATTATTTCAAAACCACACACACGCCCATTCAAACTCCATTTTGGCTTAGTTCCTATAAGATAAAGCATTTGAGATAATCCTTCACCATCAGCCCACATAATATCATTACTCATCCACTGAACAGCTATATTCTCAGGATAACGTCCTTCTTCTTCCATATACTTCTCTATTACCTTTTCGGTCAGCTTTATACCTACCTTAAAAGAGGCTTTTGTAGGAACTCTATAAGGATCAAGAGAATAAAAATTTCTTCCTGTAGGAAGTACATCATCTCTACCCCTATTTATAAGTCCTGCAGGTCCTGAAGGTATATACCTGCCATCAACCCCTGATAAAAGTGATTCAATTTCCCTGCTTTCTTCTATTCTTTTATTCAAATCTGTAATCTTAGGTAGAAGCATATTCACTTCATCTAAAGCCTCACTGCATATAAATTTATCTTTAAGGATTTTCTTTGCGTAAACTTCGTCAACCTTATGTCCACCAAGAAGTAATTTTATAAAATCCATACATACAGAATTTATTTCTTCTAAAATCGCACCATTTGATTTTCCATATTTCTCACAAAAACCTTTCTTATCAGTTTTTAAAAAATCCAGATTTAATCCCATCACTTTTGTCACTGCTTTACGCATTGAAGTATCATTTTCATTGTCAAATTTCAATATGGAGTTTATAAATTTTACCCTTCTGTCACCTTCAGGCACTTCTCCAAAAATATGCTGTCCATCTTCTATAGAACTATTCCTTATAATGGTCAGTACTTCATGAGATTGCTCTATAACTTCTCTGAAAGATTTATAATTATTTATATCTATTTGTTTATCTAAATTTAATTTTTTAATTTCTTCAATAATACTATGCTCCAAAATATGAGTTCTCATAGGATCTCCTATTTTAGCCTTTTCATATTCTCCTAAATAACTATCAAGCTGTGCTAATTTGTCATAAAGTCCGCTCTGCATTGTAACAGTCTGCATGTGATCTACCAAAACTGCATAACTGCGTCTTTTAGCAATTGTTCCTTCAGGTGAGTTATCTGAATTATATATATACAGGTGAGGAATATTTCCAACTGCAATATCTGGATAACAGCTGTTAGACAATCCCACTCCTTTGCCAGGTAAGAATTCAAGATTCCCATGAGTTCCTACATGTACCATAACATCTGCCCCAAAATCTTTTTCAAGGTATTTATATGTGGCTAAATACTGGTGTGTTGGAGGTACATCAGGGTCATGGAGTATCTTACAAACCTGTCCATCACATCTTGTGCCTGCACATCCTCTTTTAGGCTGTACACAAACTACAGCATTTCCATAACTTATTCCTGTAACAATAATATTTCCTTCATACAACATAGCTGCAGGTATTTCGTTAACTTTTTCTCCAGGTGGCTTACCCCAGGCTTCAATTAATTTTTGTTTAACGTTTTCAGGCCATGTATCAAACCACTTTTCATATTCTGATTCAGGCACAAGTTTCAGTACCCCACCCTTTTTTACAATTTCATCTGCTGTAGTCCATCTAAATTCAGAAATGGCTTTTCTGTCCATAATTGTATGTATGAGTTCTTTACCGTTTTCTGGAGGATATACTTCATAATCATTGTCTTTCATACTCCGCATAATCCTAGCTACACTTTCTAAAGTATCCAGATTCGAACCGCATCCTACAGTAGCTTCTACAGAAGCACAGGGATTGTTATGCAGTATAAAGGCAACTTTTCTTTCTGAAGCTGGCTTTTTCGACAACTTTATCCACTTATCTATTCTATCTACAAGGTGGCTGCACCTTTCTAAAATAGGTTCTCTAGTTTCAATGTCGCCATCCTGTTTTCCTGCTGCAACAATAATTGGTTCAATAACCCCTTCAAATTCAGGCATGGATATACACCATGAAACATCCCTATCTAAACCCTGCTCACTTTCCTCCCACTCCTTTATAGTGTTATAAAATGATATTACAGGCTGAAAAACAGGTACATCTAATTTTTTTAATAAATTTACTCCTTCTGAAGCAACTTCTTCTCTAATATAATCACTGCTTTTAGATCTGGACGTCAAAAAGAAAGAGGTCATCTTTACTAAACCATCAATAATAGGATGGCCTTCTTCATCGAAAAAGTAATCTTTTACTACCTCTCCTGCATTCCTAGTACCAAGTTCAGTATCTTTTAGTGAATAACAAAATGCAGGAATTACATTATATCCTTTCGCTTCTAAAAGCCTTATGATTTTATTTTCCGTATTTATATTATTATTTACCCAGTTGCCTCTAGATATAATCATTCCTATTGTAGGCGCATCTTTAATTTTGTAGTACCATTTAAAATAATCATTCAAATTGGAAAAAAATCTTTTTGCATCAGGATGATAAATTCCCTCCCATGGAAGCTTAAGTGGCTCCTCATATTTTAAATTCAAACCTAACACTTTAGAACATACATAATAAATCATTCTGACAAAATTTTCTGTTCCACCATAAACTATGTAAGTCTGACATTTAGCTACTATTTTCATATCCACATTTGAAAGTGACCAAAGTATTGAATCACTAGCATTACATATAACAGGAACATCAATATTTTTAATTTTTTGCTCTATTTCATCCCATACTTGCTCAGAAGATCTATATAACATAATTAAGTCTGATTCTTCCATATCTTTAAGTGCCTGTGTTAAATCTTCCTTTTCTTCATTTAAAAGCCTAGCTGAATACACCTTAATATCCAATAAGTCATTGACATTTAACCTGGCTTTTTTCATAACATTAGCATAAGTATGCCACATTATTACAGTAATTCTTTTTATATGCATATTCCCCCACCTTTTCTGAAACTTATTTAATTGTGAATATGTACACGATTATGTGTAAATTTTCCAAGCACATCTTCCAGCTTATTTTCATCCATTCCTACTTTTTCAAAAGGTTTGCGTCGCATTCTATGACGCAAAGTTAACTCCGCTGATTTATGTACATCTTCTTGAGTAATTTTTTCCCTACCATTTAATGCTGCCATAGTTTTAGCTGCCTTCATCATAATTAAATCCGCTCTATGACCATCTACTCCCATCTCTATGGAAATTGAAACAATTAAATAAAGTATTTCATCAGGTATATGTATTTTAGGGAGTAATTTTCTGGCATCAATAACTTTCTTCCTTATTTCATCCTGCTGATTTTTCCACTTTAAAGCAAATTCTTCTGGATTTTCTTCAAAAGCTGACCTTCTTTTTATTATTTCAATTCTCGAATCAACATCTTTAATTCCTGTAATATTTACACAAAATCCAAATCTGTCTAAAAGCTGCGGCCTTAATTCTCCTTCTTCTGGATTCATTGTACCAACTAAAATGAAATTAGCAGGGTGGGTAAAGGAAACTCCTTCTCTTTCTACAGTATTAACTCCCATAGCTGCTGAATCCAAAAGTATATCTACAATATGGTCATCTAACAAATTCACTTCATCTACATATAAAATAGCTCTATTGGCCTTAGCTAATAATCCCGGTTCAAAATGTTTTTCCCCTTTTTTAATAGCTTTTTCAATATCTAAAGTACCTACTACTTTATCTTCCGTAGCAGATATAGGTAAATCTACAACTCTCATTTTTCTTTTTACTACGGGTAAAACTTCACCTTTTTTTAAACGTTCTCTGCATTTGGGACACATATTTGCAATATCATCAGGATCGCAGCTAAAAGGACAATCTTCAACTACACTAATTTCAGGAAGAACATCTGCCAATGCCCTTACTGCTGTAGACTTTGCAGTTCCCTTTTCTCCTCGAACTAATATTCCAGATAACTTAGGATTAATGGCATTTAAAATCAATCCCTTTTTCATTTCATCCTGGCCTACAATTGCAGAAAAAGGGTATATATTTCTTTTATCTTTCATTTTTTATTTTCTCCTTCTTATTTTCATTTTTGAACTAACATATATTTTCTTTTAAAACTTCAATCAAGTTATTAGCCTTAAGGTCCTCAATTTTGAAATACTTTCCTCCAATATTTTGTGATAACTTTTTAGCCAATCCAAAGGTTACTAAATTTTCTTTTTCTACATCTATGACTAAAGTAGTAATTCTCTCATCTTCTTTTATATCAGCTGCAATCTTCTCCACCTCATTAAGTGGCTTGTCTTCACCCATACTTACATTTCCTTTTCCATCAGATATAACTACTAAGATAGGTGAAATATCTGGGTCTTTTAGGATCTCAAATTTAGATAATTTATATGCTTTATAAAGTCCTGCAGATAATGGTGTTTTGCCCCCAGTTGGCATTTTTTCTAAAAGTTTATATGCTAATTCTACACTGCTTGTAGGCGGTAGAATAACCTCTGCAGAATCATCTTTAAAAACAATCATTCCTATTTTGTCCCTTTTTTGATATGTATCTAAAAGCAGCGATAAAATAGCGCCTTTAGTTTCTATCATTCG
Source organism: Clostridium sp. 001 (assembly GCF_019056555.1). Classification (NCBI taxonomy): domain Bacteria; kingdom Bacillati; phylum Bacillota; class Clostridia; order Eubacteriales; family Clostridiaceae; genus Clostridium; species Clostridium sp. 001. Next base: position 303,209 of record NZ_CP020473.1, read on the forward strand.
TTTTTGTACACCCATTGAACCACTGGCATCTACTACAAATAATATAAAATTACCTATATGTTTTTCACGAAGTTTATACCTTATATCATGGGATTCAATGGCTACAGCGGCATCTTTATGAAATCTGTAAATTTGATAGGGTGCCGATGCCCTTAATGTAGCATCTATTGCTAAATCATTATTGTCAGTAATTGTACTTTTTATATATCTACCAACCTTAGAAGATGTCTTTGTATAAGAACGCCTTCCTGATCCTTTTCGTATAACTCTATCTCTGACATTTGCTATGGATTTAACTTGAAAAGGATTTCCTATAGAAAAAACAAACTTTTTATCTCCACTGGACGATTGAGATTCTTGTCCATCTTGGTCTAAGTCACTGCCATCAAAAAATTTATTATCTATATTAGGATTTGTTTTATTGTTTTTGTTACTAGATGATGTTTTTTTATTGCCATCTCGATTCTTTTTAAGATCTTGATTTTCTTTATTTTTTTTATGATCATCATTTTTATCTGACTTTTTTTGCTGCTTTTGTGATTGAGAGGGCTTTTTTATTCTATGTAATAATACCAATTCAGAAGCTTCTTTTACATCTTCTTCTGTTACTTCTTTATGCCCATAATATGCCGCAATCGTACGGCTTGTCTCTTCCATAAAAATATCAGCTCTATGTCCCTGAACAAAAGCTTTCATACAGAGTTCAGCTATAAACTTTAATATTTTATCTGAAATTACAACTTTATTAATAAAATTTTTAGCTTGTATAATTTTTTCTCTTAATTCTTGTTCTTCGTTTACATATTTTTCATTAAATCTTATAGGATCTTTATCAAAAGCCTCCCTATTTTTAATAACTTTTATTCTCTCAAAAGGATCTTTAATTCCTTTTACTTCCACACAAATTCCAAAACGATCTAACAACTGTGGTCTTAAATCACCTTCTTCAGGATTCATAGTCCCTATGAGTATAAAATGTGCTGGATGTGAAAATGAAATATTTTCTCTCTCTACTACATTTATTCCCATAGCTGCTGCATCTAAAAGTAAATCTACAATTCGATCATCTAATAAATTTACTTCATCTATGTATATAATTCCATTATTAGCTTCACCTAAAATTCCAGGACTAAATTTACACTTGCCATTTTTAATGGCATACTCAAAATCTAAACTTCCTATTAATCTATCTTCTGTAGTGGAAATAGGCAATTCTATAATTGGAATTTTTCTCGACACTGTTTTAAGAAGCTCTCCATTATTTATATGCTCCTTACAATTATCACAAAGATGTTTTTTATCTTCTGGATTACAATTATAAAAGCAATCTTTTACTACATTTATTTCAGGCAATAATGCTGCCAGTGATCTAACTGTAGTAGATTTAGCTGTACCTTTTTCACCAAAAATCAAAACCCCACCTACGTTTGTATTAATGGCATTCAAAATCAGAGCTTTCTTCATTTTTTCTTGTCCAATAATAGCAGTAAAAGGATAAACTACCCGCTTAAATACACTCATAAAATTACTCCTTTCTACTAATTCTCCCGCCACTTTTTCAATTTAATAACAATCTTGTATATTTAATTATATATATTTAGTTTTTTAGAGCATTTTTTATGCCAATGTCAATTTGTTTAAATAAAAATATTTCATATCATATTGATTATTCATGTCATAAGTTAACCAATATATACGAAATCTTTATGGTAATTTTTTTTAAAAATAATAACTATTCCTATTTTGATACAAAATTTTACATCATATTGAGACTTAGTTCCATTATGAGCCTTTAATAAATTAGGATTTATTTCTAAACAAAAATACTTCAGCACATCTAATCCACTGTGCTGAAGTATTTTTATCTGATGGCTACCTACTGTAACACTCCCACGCACTCTGTGAAAGCGACTATCACCAAATCAAAGATTTGGGATATCTGCTTTTCTATAAAAGTGGGAGATAACAGTAGCTACGCCTCTAGATAATTCATCTAAACTTAGTGGGAGAAACTGAACTCCCACTAAGTAAGATTCATTGATAATTATATATCATACAATACTACACTGGTTATTAAAAATCTTATTTCTTTACCATATCAGCCTGCATCTCTATAACCTTTTTATCTGTAAGAGGAAATAACAACAGTGCTATAATACATATAACTGATAAGACAGCAGGTATGCCACTCATTAATAATCTAATTCCATTAACTGCATGAGGTGTTACATTACTTTTTTGAAAACCAACCTCAACAAGTCCAAAACCAAGAACAGCACTCCCTACAGTTGTACCTATCTTTGGTACAAGTGAAAACAATGTCATCATGAAAGGCTTCAAATCCTTGCCAGTTTTCCACTTAGTATAGTCTACAATATTTGAGTATAAAGCTGATTCACTTGCATGTGAAAATGAATAGCCTATATATCCAAGGCACATAAGAACTGTAAAAGATACAGCTGTTTTGCCAAAGAAGTATGCAGATCCAAGGCACAATCCATATATCGCCATACCCAAAATGTACATATTACGTGAACCTTTTGCTAGTCTACTTATAAAAGGTGTAATGAAGGAACCAAAAATCATTAGAAATGTGCTTAAAGATAAAAATGTAGTAAGCATTAATTTACTACCAGTTACATACGTATAATAATATGCCGCAAGTCCTGTAATAATGAAGTAAATTGTGCCTTTACATGATGCACCAAGAAGATAAAGAAGGAAAGGCTTTGAAATTGTATATTTTATCATTTCCCATATTGATGCATCATATTGATCTTTAACTTTTCCAGATTTATCTTCTAATGGGGTAATAACATCATACTCTTTTGCCGCAAAGAACAGCTGAAAAAAGCCTAAAAAAGCCATGACACTTAGTAATAATGCAAACATGGAATAACCTGTGGACTCACTATTTCTCCCAAAAAACGCTATCAATCCAACACTAGTTAAACTAAATAAAAATTTCCCAGCTGAATTGCACATTACACGACAAGCTGAATATGAAACTCTATCATCAGGAGTCTTAGCCATAAGAGGTAATATACCCATAAAGGCCGAGTAAGCCAAATTGAAAAATACATATCCAAGAATGTAAGTACCAGCAAACCATATTGCCCTACCTGATGCAGTAAGACCTAAATCTGTGAAGCTTAACCAGCGGAATAAAGCAGCAAGTACACCGCCAATAATTAACCACGGACGGAATTTGCCGCCCCTTAACCTGCCTTTTTGAAGTACTATACCGCATATAGGTATTGAAATCATATCAACAATACTGCTAAAAGTTAAAATTGTTGCCATTATTGCTGTTTCAACCCCAACTGCAGAAGTTAAAAATATTGCCCAGTAAGTAGTAGTTACCATTGTCATCATTGTTGTAAAACCATTTGTTACACCATAACGCAAAGATTTGACAGTATAAACCGACTTCTTTTTTTCCATAATATACCCCTCCTAAGATATTATAAACAGAATGCGTTGGAGTATTAGAGCGGGTAGTCATCGGATAAATAGGATTCCCTATATAAGAGAAGCATTCACCGATACTCTTATTACACGTAAAGTATAAATCACATAATAATGCAACTTATACTTTACTCTATAACCTTCTCTATTTACCTAATGTTGCTAATACAACAGCTTCTACATTCTCGCGCTTTGCATTTGGTGGAACACTGCAGCCTGAATTCATAATAAAACCACCATCATCTTTAAATAATTCTACAAGATCCCTGGCATAATTGTAACAATCTTCAGGTGTACCAACAGACGTAAGCGCCGGAGGTACGTTGCCTGTAATACACATTTTATCTCCTAGTATTTCTTTAATTTTTCGAATGTCGGTTATATGGTCAGGATCCCATACACATGAAGCCTTAGGAAATTCTGCAAAATAGTGTAGAAACAATTCCCAATTTCCATCCATGTGCAGCCAGGCTTTTACATTCTTTTTATGCATCATAGGTACCAATTTTCTGTAATATGGAAAGTAGAATTTTTCAAAAACCTTTGATGATATAAAGTCACAACCAGCACGAGTTCCGCCAATGAAACCATATTCACCAGGTATGGCATCTATCAATTTAGCCGATTCTTCTACACATTCATCCTCTACGATATCTAAAGCAGCTCTTACTTTATCTGGAATGCGATACAAATCTCTAAAAAACTTAGGCAATTTACGCGCACCACTTAGCACCTCAAAAGGTGGGAAAGGTAACATTCCCCCTGCCCTGCCAATGTTTTGTTTACCAAGAGCTGCTACTTTTACTTGCAGCTTTTTACCATAATCTATATCTGGTTTTGCCAGTGCATCAGGATCAAATCCAATTCTTTTTAATAGTTCCTGTTTCAAATAATTCCAGCCTTTATTTATGATAGTATCATAGTCTTCTTCAGTCATCGGTCCCTGTTCACTAATTTGCCAGAGTGCATTTTCGGGCAATTCACGGCCAGGTACTTTCATTTTTGCAAACCACTTAGCTGCGAAACTTTGATGTTTAGTTTCCGCTGGCATTCCAAGGGAAACCATTGGTGGTGAATCTATTTCTTTCAGTATAGGAAGCTCTGCAGCCTTTATAAGATTTTCATCTACCAACTTGGGTCTTCTCCAGAAATCAGCCATAACCATTGTTGGATCTATAAAATTATAATAGCAGTGTCCAGAAAACAATATTGGAATTCTATCTGGCTTTTCCATATTCAGAGCAGCCATCATTCTTTTGTTACATATTTCAGTCATTTCTTGTGGAACCATTTTATTGCACCCCCAAATTTAAATATAAATTTATTTTAAAATAGTTCTATTTATTACCTTTTTTCAGCAAATGATCTTTCCTCCGTTTTTGTAAAAACTAATACTAGACAAAGAATTACAGCAATACCTAAAACACCTACTGCAGCAATATGCCATGCTGCCTTTGGACCAGTAATTCCAAACATTCTGGTAACAGCTGTTAACACAAACGGAGATAAAAATTGTCCAAAACCCTGAAGTGCAAAAAGAATACCTGTTGAAATTGCTGCTGGTGCTGATGAACTTTTGATAACTTTAAGAACAATTTCCGGATTAAAAGTTCCAAAACCAAGTCCATAAATAACGCCTGCGACACAAAACATTGAATATGTGTTTACGTTTACTAGTAAAAGAAATGATAACCCTAGGAATCCAACTCCAAGAACAATAGTGAATTTCTTAAATATTTTTGTTATAATTCTGCCATACATCATAGATGCAATAAAAGAACCAACAGTAAATAATGTAAGCACAAAACCAGCTTGAGCAGCATTTCCTATCTTACCTGATACCATAACTATAGATACATTTGTCATAAAGGAAAATGTCATCATATTTAATATCATATTTAATATCGCAATTATATAAGTATTGACCGTCGCCTTTCCTTTTGAAACTGATGTTTCAGTTTGAGCGGATTTTTTTTCTGGTTCCGGAAGCATAAACATTACCATTAAATATGATGGTATCATAAGCAAAAATCCAAGAAAAGCATATCTCCAACTGTACACGGCTAAAATACCGCCAACTACCTGAAATATTATACCAGAAACAGCTCCTACAGATGTCTTATATCCCATTAGTGCATCTCTTTCTTCGCCTTCAAATAAATAAGCTATCATAGATGCAGCATAAGGAAATAACATTCCATGGCCAGCGCCAAACAAAACCCTAGTAAATAATATTAAAGTCATACCCCCAAAGAAAGCAGGCAGGATTCCAATAAACATTAGAATAAACGATAAATATATTACCGCCTTTTTGGACATAAATCGCTCAAGTTGACCAGGTACCAAGGAAAATATAATCATCATCAAAGACGGTATAGTCGAAATCTGTTTAACTTCAGTGGCGCTTACATTAGGAAATGCCTTTGCTATTTCGCCAAGTGCTGGTGTGGTCATACTTGTTGTATATAACATGGCTGCCAAAGTTAACACAGCAATTTTTACTGTTAAACCGTATTTTTTTTCACTCATACTCTTTTGCTCCTTTTTTGTATAATAATTTTAAAAATTATCAAACTCCTGTTATATAAAGTGTTTTATATTCTTACTTACCCATTGCAGCTGCAATCATGGCTTTAACGTTTTCAGGTTTTGAATTAGGAGGTACACAGCAGCCTGCAGCCATAAAGAATCCCTGTGGTGAGAATTCATCTACAAGTTTTTTACTGTAATCGTATACTTCATCCGGTGTTCCTAATGATAGAAGTGATGGTGCAACATCCCCCATAAAAGCCATACGTCCTCCAAGAAGTTCTTTAGCCTTAAATATATCAGTTGAACTGTCAGGATGGAAAATTGCTCTGCCCTTAGGAACATCAAGGAAATAGTCCAGAAAACGGCTCCAATCCAGATCTAAATGAAAATAAATATTGGATCCTTCCTCAAGAATTACATCTATATTCTGCTTCATGTATTTCCACATATAGCGGTCAAAATCTTTCATAGATAAAAAATCTCCTGCTCCACGGCCTCCGCCTACAAATACAGCAAGCGGTTTTTTCTCACGTATTTGTTTTCTTAAATCATTTAACTTATCCACCATAAATGCATCAAATGCCGCTTCAACTTTCTCAGGTATCCTATGCATGTCCCTCATCAATTTAGGTATGGTACGTGCTCCACTAAAAACAGTAAACGGCCCTCCTGCTACTGCAGTTGTTAGCATGACACAACCTGCATCTGTATATTTTTTTGCAATTTTATCGGCAATAGTGCCGTAATATTTCATATCATCAAATGAACTTTTCAGATTTCTTTCGCAAAAGTCTTTAAAAAAGTAATTCCAACCTTTGTCAATGATGATGTCATAATCTTCTTCAGTCATTTTACCAATTTCATCTATCTGCCACTGTGCATCATCTTTAAGCTCACGCCCGGGTACCCTTGAAGCTGAAAGATAAGCTAGTCCACTTGTTGTTGGCAAACGAACTGGAGTAATGACACAATCTATATCCCCTATGGATTTCAATGAATTCACTACTTTATCTTCTGCTGCCTCATTGTCTGTTACAAATTCGCACAGCTTTCCACCTGCATATCTTAGTAAAAATGCTCCTGCGTGAAGCATAATAGGCGTTCTGTCCGTTTTTTGCATTGCAATATTCTTCTTGATCCTTTCCACATGTTCATTATACAATTCCTTATTACTTTTCATACTAATAACACCCCCACATAAATTAGTAAAAATATAAACTCACTTCAGTTTCCTTTCATATCAATGCTATCAAAATCCCAATATTGCTACAATGTTACAATTTGAGAAAAAACAATCAAACTGTTGTAAAGTTTTACAGTTACAATGTTGTTAAAATCATACATATGAACTATAATTAAATTGAATTCTTTACATAAGGGAGATAATTATGTCAGTTTTGATGAGTGAAATTGTTAATAACTTAGGGAAATACAACCCTGCTTTTAGAGTTAAACGCGACTCCTATGTGAGATGCTGTAAGTTTCTTAATAACAATGATTTACCATTAGACTCAAAAGATATATATTTAGCAAATATCTCTAATCTGCCCCCAAACATTTCTTCTAACAAAATTGTGAATTTACTATTTTTCACCAATGAAGATGTACCTAAATATTTGAAGGACAAACCTATGGTAAATTATATTGCAGTTAATCAAGATATAAGCAAAACAAAAATCTTTAATGAGCTTCAGGATTTATTTTTCCACCATGAATATAAAACAAATTGTGCTGAAAAACTGTTTAATGCTTTAAACGAAGGAAGAGATGTCCAACAAATTTTGAATATTTGTGCAGAAATTCTTGGAAATCCAGTGCTTTTAGCAGATTCATTCTTATATTTAATTAACTATTCAGGTTTTGATGATAGTATAGATGAGCCCGTATGGAAGAATTATATTACAACTGGACATATACCATTAGAATACATAAATCAGCGAAATTTAAACTTGACAGTACAGAACAGAATAGCTCCAGACATTATGTGGAATACTAGTACTTTAAAACACAAACAAATTATTGGAAGAATACGTTTAAATAACACTTTAATTGCTTATCTCAAAATATTGGAATATAACAAAGAAATCACGAAAAGTGATATAATAATTATCCCTATAATTTGTAACACTCTAGCACTAGCAGTAGAAAAAAGCAAATACAGTTTTTTATACCTGAATCTCCTATTGAAACATTAATGATACATTTGTTAAAGGGAGATATGATTTCAGAAATTTCTATTGAAGAAATACAAAATCAATTCATCGCTAATCAGTATACTACTTACTACATTTTAAGTTTTTATGTAAAAAATGATATTCCTGACTTAACCCTAAAATTATACCATATGAAAGGATTAATAAACAGCATTTTTCACCACTACCACACAGTTATATATAATGATCATATAGTTACACTAGTTACTAAAAAAAATACTAAGGAGCCGGTAATAGATAGTTACCTGCATAATTCTTTTATAAAATTATTATTAGATAATCAAGTTGTTGCAGGTGTAAGCCGATGTTTTCACAATATAATGGAAATTTTCAAATTTCATATACAGTCAATTAAAGCTGCCAAACTAGGATACAAGTTAAATAAGGAAGATAATCTCTATTTTTACAATGACTATGCTGTCTATCATTTATTTGAAGCCTGCTCTTTTAAAGAAAAACTTGAGGAATTTTGTGATCCTTCTATTTTAAAATTGATTAATGATGATAAAGAAAATGGGACATCTTATGCCCTCAGTCTTTATACTTATATTCAAAATAACTTTGATATACAAAAAACATCATATTTTATGAATGTACACTATAATACTATAAAATACCGTCTTCAAAAGATTGAAGATGTTTTAGAAATTGATTTAAAAGACAGTAATGTCGTATTTCATATTAGCCTTTCTTTTCGTATTTTAGGATTCCTAGGATATTTTAAATTATAAACCATAGCTTTAAAATTTTTGCCAAGTGAGATTCTATGAGAAAAAGTGTGCAAAATAGAATAAGCTTTCTATGATAAAATCATAGAAAGCTTATTCTATTTTTATACAAATCTATAGATACTCCCATATTTAAAGCTAATAATCCCTTGATATTTCATATTCTGCATCTTCAAATAATTTTTTTATATTTTTTACTGATAATCCACGGCTTTTTTCAGTATTGGATATACTATCTCTGGGATTAGCACCTGCTTCAGCATACAACTGATTTACTCCACAGATTAAACTCATCTGAATGGTCTCATGTGCATTCATAGCCCTATGAGGTCGTGTAACTATTCTTGTAACTGCCGCAATTTTAGAAAGCTCAACCGATGAAATTTGGCCCTTTTCATACAAAGGAGTGCCTTTAACCGGTATTCTTCTCATGGCAGCCATAACTCCTACATTATAATCTCTAGCTCTTAACATTTCATCAACTATTTCCTCATAACTGTGCTCTGGACCAATAGGTTCTACACAATAGTATAATTCCAATCCTGCTTTTTTTATTGAATCGAGAGTTTCAATTCTAGCTTCAGGTTTAATAGTTGTGTCTATTCCTTCCCTTAAACGCTTAATGTGATATGCTCCAGTAAAGCCCACTTCTTTTAATTTAAGTGCTGTATCATAGTCAAAGTCTCCAATATTAGCTACTAATCTTACATTTTTAGGTAAAATGTTTCTTACATTCTTTGATATATTTAAGAAATCATTTATTGGATAGTCAGCAGTTGTCATTAGGAATAGATCATTGATACCTTCATTAACAATAGTTTTAGTTTCAGATAATATAGAGCCCATGTCCTTTCTCCATGTACTTTCCATAGTATAATGGTTTTTACCCATGGAACAAAACTTACAGTTTACAGGGCACGGTTCTGCGTTCAATCCTATTTGAGCAAATATAAAAGCCTTGTTATTAAATTCAGAACGCGTCATTTCGTTTGCAAGTGATATAATTTTATAAAAGTCACTGGAATTGTTTTTTACATTTAGCAATGATATTGCCTCTTCTTTATTAAGTAATTTGCCACTTTTAGCATCATTAAGGATTCTATCGATAGTCATATAGATACCTCCAATCATTAAAATAATTTGTACTAATAAAACAATCACTTTGTAATACAAAATGATATATTTTTACTGGGCTGACTTGTCGTTACTAATAACACTTTTTACTTCATTAAGAAATGTGTCAATTGTATTTTTATAGTCTTCTAATGTTGAAATCCATGTACATAAGCATTGATAGCCATCTTCAGTAATTTTAAAAATTTTTTTAGCTGGACCAGAATTATTTGTATCCCAAGTTGATATAATGAGTCCATTACTTTCCATAGTTTTTAAATGACGATATACTCCTGTGGGGTCAGGTTTATTTCCATTGAACATGGCTGTTTGTGCAATTCTCTGGATAATCTTATAACCGTGTAATTCTTCTTTTACAAGAGCTGCAAGTATAGCAGGCTGAATCATTTTATCCAAATTGCTGCCTTTACATGGACACTGCTTTAAATTGTTCATTAGATCGCCTCCTGTATTAGATTACATCTAATAATAAATATAATTATACTATTTATATACTTCATATACAAATTATCTTAACAAGCTAAACTTTATATAGAGTAATTTTAAAAAAATTTGACTCTGAAGAAATAAATTAGTAAAATTATAAAATCGACATATAAAAATTTAACAGAGGTAAAAAAGCACAAGAAAGTATCGACCTCAAAAGGAGACATATGTAATGAGCGTACCATCATCAATAACTGAATTTGTGGGAACAGTAAAATATGGAGATACAGTAGGTCTTGTTATAGCAAATGTGGATAGTTCTTTGCATGAGAAGATGGGATTAGATAAAAGACATCGTTCAATAGGAATTATAAGTAACAGGACAGGAGCAGGTTCTCAAATCATGGCTGCTGATGAAGCAGTAAAGGCTACTAATACGGAAGTTGCAAGTGTTGAACTTCCAAGAGATACAAAAGGTGGGGCAGGACATGGTTGTTTGATCGTACTCGCAGCAGAAGATGTATCTGATGTAAGAAGGGCAGTAGAAATCGCCCTTAGTAAAACAGAAAGAAATTTCGGAGATGTTTATGGATTTGATGCAGGTCATATTGAATTACATTACACTGCAAGGGCAAGTCTTGCTTTAAACAAAGGTTTTGGTGCCCCTATTGGAAAAGCTTTTGGAATAATTGTAGGTGCTCCAGCGGGAATTGGTGTAGTAATGGCAGATACCGCACTTAAAACTGCAAATGTTGAGCTTGTTAGTTATTTAAGTCCAAGCCAAGGAACTGCCCATTCAAACGAAGTTATCATAACTGTCACAGGTGATCCAGGTGCTGTAAGACAATCGGTAATTGCTGCTAGAAAGGTAGGATTGTCTATTGCCAGATCAATGGGTCAAAACCCTGTATCTACTACAGGAAAACCTTATATCTAATAGTTTTTATACTTATTTTTAATAAGACATACTTTTTGAGTAAAAATTCACTCAAAAAGTATGTCTTATCTTACTTTAACATTGAAAGCATATAATCAGGAATATTCTTATTTTTACCATTTGGGAGTTCCATTGTTGTTACTTTAGGCTTTCTGGTTGATAATTTCATAGTTCCGTCTTCACTTTTTAAACTCATAATCCTTAAAAGCCAGTTATCATTATCTACAAATTCATAATCATCACGTATATGTGTACCCCTACTTTCTTTTCTCATAAGGTCAGCTCTTACACCTGCTTCTGTGCAAGTTAAAAGATTTCGAACCTGTACTGATTCTATCCATTCATAGTTATAAACTCTATTTTTACTTTTAGTACTCATTGCGCTTATGTCATATTTGTGTATTTTTAAAATATCATCTAAAGCTTTTGTAAGTCCCTCTTCATTTCTTCTAAAGTTGAATCCAGCATCAGCTGTCTTTTCTATATTTCTGTGTATTTTTATAGGACTTATCCCTTCTTTTCTTTCAAGAGGTGAAAAAATATCTTTAATTATACTATCAATATTAGTATTTTTCATACTTGGCTCATTTACATTTTGTATATATTTGCAAGCGGACAATGCTGCTCTATAACCATGTACAAGCATTTCAATAAGTCCGTCTGCAACCCTCATAGCTCCAAATACACCACTTGTAGTCTCACCAGCTGCATAAAGTCCTGGTACTCCAGTGTACATATTTTCGTCTACTTCAATGCCACCCATGCTGTATTCTGAGCCAATACCTACTTCCCATGGAATGCCCTTTCTTATATTTTCAACAAAAGTATCCAAGTTGTTTCCTTGATAGAATCCTTTTCTATACCACATGTTCATTAATGGCTCAGATTTTTTTAAGGCTTTTTCATAAATATCAAAAGGTACATTGGAATAATCAAAATATACTCCTCCATTTGGAGTTGCTTTTCCTTTTGCAATTTGATCTCCATAATAATACGTAAATATAAGCTTTCCCATTTCACTTTCCTTGGCCATTTTAAGTAAAGTTTCAGGTATATTGTCTAAAATTGATTCTCCTTTGCCATTTTTAACAATGGGCATAAGCATACTGGAATGTAAGAAAGGATAAATTGAACCTTTATATACTGATGGTGAAAGGGCAACTGCTGGTATATATAATAAAAATTCCATATCTGCAAGCTTGACTCCTGCACGGTACGCCATAGCCATTCCATCGCCAGTCATATCGGAAACAGTGCATTTAAAGGAATAGGGCTGATATCCGCCAGTAGCTAAAATAACTGACTTTGATCTAATTTCAATAATCTCTCCTGAATATATATCTATTCCAACTGCACCTACAGCTCTTCCATCTTCCATCAAAACATCTGCAACCATAAAATCTTGTATAACATCAATGCTGCCTGCCTCAGAAACTCCATATCGGCATCCATCTGCAACAGCTTTACCTGATGTTATATATCCTTCTTCTCCAAAGAATGCAACCTTATGTCCTGCTTTTTCAATCCACTGTTTAAGTTTCCAGCAGCATTCACCACAATCATTAACAAACTGCTCAACCATATTTTGATCACTTAGATAAAAAGACTGCTTTACAATTTGTTCAAATAATTTTTCCTTCGTATTTCTAGGATCTGCTTCCTTGAGTCCATATTTATAATATGCAGTTTCTCCATCCATAGAAAATCCTGCTCCTGCCATAATAGCATTACCACTTTTCCCAAGCTTTCCTTTTAATGCAAGCAGTACTTTTGCTCCTTTTTCAGCAGCTGTTACAGCTGCCATTGACCCTGCTCCAGAGCCTCCAACAACTAATATGTCAGTATCAATTATCTTATCTATTTGCATTTTAACAGCCTCCTAATTTTATAACATTTTTAGATTAAATTTACAAACTTTATCACCTTTTGCAATGCAATAGGGTCTTTCCAGCTTCATACCAAAAGCTTCAAACAAAATATAATCTATTTCACAATATAGATGTCCTAATTCCATACCAGCTTTTCCATATTGTGACCATATATCCCCCATAGGACAATAAGTAATTTCTGATTGATCATTATCTGAATATTTCCAAGCATTTGAAGGCATGTCTCTAACGGCAGCATAAGTTCTAGGATTGTTTAAATCCAAACCTTTTTCTTTTGCTTCAGCTTTCATCGCATCTACCCTTGCCTTCCCAAACTTCTTAACTGCAGATGAAATTGCATCTTTTCCATTTTCTTCTCCCATTCTTTCAACCATTTCCTGTGCCATAAAATAATACAGTTCAGCCATAAGCTTTGCAAATTTAACTGCTGGTTCCTCACTACTTTTTAAATTACTCATTTTATTTACCTCCCTCTATAATCTTTATATAGTAACCAAATCTTTTACTTTTTTTCTTCCTTTTAAAGGCTCAAGGACAATTTCATCGCCCTTCTCTATTACATGTGTGCATGCAAGAGAAGGAATACCATCAACCATAAGAGTGCATCTTCCACAAATTCCATGGCCGCAGGCACTGTGTTTGTAATAGCTCAAACTGCTATCACAATGTTCCTGGATATAATCGAGAACATTCATTACAGTCCACTTTTCTTCAAAAATTACTGGAATATCAAAACAGTCATAATGTTCAGCTTCTTCTACTGTTGGTTCAAATCGATATACTTTTACTTTCATTTCAATACCTCCGATTAATAAAATTTTTAAAGTATAAATATTTTGTAGTTCGTAATAATTTATCAAAAAAAATTTGTTTGAATTCAAACAAATTTATATCATAAAGACTTTGCTAATCTCCTTAAAAATTTAATAAGAAATTCTTTTCCCTGATCATTTTCTGTTGCTTCCAAGTATTTTTTAGCAATTTCATAATCAAACTTCATATGTTCTTCTTGAATAGCTTTGCCTTCATCAGTGATTTCAAGATTAAATGAGCGTCTATCCTCTGGACTTATAACTCTCTTTACAATTCCACGCTTTTCAAGACGATTTATAACACTTGTAAGTGTACTATTAGGAATTTGCAATATATTAAGTAAATCCTTTATCTGTTTTCCTGGATTTTCTGCTACTACTCTTAATACTCTAAAATCAAGCATAGACATTTTTTTTGTTTTATCTGAATAATCATTTAAAAATTTGCTGTTAATCATTTTATATACGAGTTCATGTATAGCTTTATCAACAATTCTAATATCCTCATCTTTTATCATAGTGTATTTTCTTCCTTACTTCGTAATATTTATATTATGTAATAATACTAAAACATCTTATAAAATTTGTCAAGATAATTATATGATTTTTTAAACCAATTTGTTTAATTTCTTCTATCTATCAAAAATAAAAGATTTAACAACCCCAAAATATTCTCTTACACAATAATTAGGCAACAGCAAATAGTTTACAGATGCAGGAACACCTTCAACTTGAAATCCATATCTTTTAGCCAAAAATTTAGCTCTAAAAACATGAAAATTACTTGTAACAACAGCTAGCTGTATATTTTCCCTACCATCTATTTTCTTCAAAATCTCTCTAGTATATTTCATATTTCCCAAAGTATTTTTGGATTTTTCTTCCTTTATTATGTCTTCATTCTTTACTCCATGCTCAGCAAGGTATATCCTCATAGCTTCTGCTTCTGATATATCTTCTCCAGGTCCTTGTCCCCCTGAAGCAATGACTTTTATACCTGGATTTTGTTTTATATATTTAAGTGCTTCTTGAGTCCTCTGAAGTTGAACTAGAAGCATATTTCTTCCGCTAATCCCACCACCTAAAATCATAATGTAATCAGGTTTCTTATTATGACTTTCATTAGCACTTACAAAAATGCATCCTTCAACAAAAATAAATGAAATAGCAATTATGGATATAAAAACTTTTAAAACTGTCAAAAACTTTTTCATTACTTTATTAAAGTTATTTTCATGAAACTTTATTTTATAAATTCCTAAAATCACGCAAGCAATTCCTAACATAACAAAAAACTCTGAAAAATTCACAAACCTGCTAAATACTATGAAGCAGCTAATAAAATATAATATGTTGATTATTCCAAAGGCCACTAGGAAGTATCCTATACCCTTGTGATTTTTTAAATTTTTAATCTTAAACACCATCCTAAAACATAATATTTTATAACCCAGTTTTTTTAATCACTTATATCATTAAAATTGTAATCTATCATATACCCCTCAAATCATATTTACCACAGTTTTCATTCTTATATACTTCCATTATATACTATATTGAAGCAGTTATAATAGTAAAAATATCTAAAATATAAGTCAACTTTTCAATTAAATTTTCTATACTGATACTATGGGCATTGAATTTGTTTATAAAATATACCTTATATTACTTCTATTAAATTATTATGTTATGCACCTGTTACTTACAATAAAAAGGAAGTGATATATTATGGAAGATACCTCTATAGAAATACCTGCTTCAAAATGTTTCACCGCTACTAACTTAAACCCTAAAAATATTATACTAAACACACTTTTTACTGGACTTGAGTCTGATAAAGATTATAAAGGTTATATCTTTTTTGATATTTCTAATTGGTTAAAGGATTTTCATATTAATTCTATAATTTTGAGGCTATATTTAAAAGAGTTAAAGACATTGTCTCTGAGTCCTAATCTATATATATCAGAAGTGGACAAGAATATTTGTGAATTAAATGAATGTAGTAATCCACAAACTCAAATATCCTATACAGTAAATAAAGATTCTCATGGATCTATTGATATAAATATAATGGATCTATTTTATAATAATAATTTTGATATTATAAAGAACAAACTATTTATGTTAAGTTCCGATGAAAAAGAAAAATCACTCTTTATATTTAGCTCAAATTCCACGGAAGATGATAAATTAAGTCCTAAATTATTAATTACCTGCTGTGATAAGCAACCTAAAACAATCAAACATTTTATGGGAGTAAAAGAGTATCACTGGACTTTTGATTTGTATAAAAGTACAGTTTCTGAAGTAGTAAATATTGAAGACATCAATGAAGGTACTTTTTTCGTTACCAATGAAAGTAATTATCCAGTTGCTGCGGCAGTACAAGTTAGTGGTAATTTAATGAACTGGATTACCGATACAAAAGTTTTAGTTAATCCCCATACTACAAATGTGCTAATTTCAAGGTACTATGGTAAATACTCCAGATTACTTTTACTTTGTAAAAATAGTGCTCATATAAAAGCATCATTTGTATTTCAATTTTACAAATAATTTGTATATATTTTATATGACATTTATTTACACTGAGAAATATGCTGATAAGTTTGATTTCAATTTATCAGCATATTTCCCAGTATAATGTTATTTAAAAAAATTGCGAAACAATTTTTTTAAATAACAAAGTACAAAGTTCAAATATCAAATAAGGATAATTTTCTTCCTAACGTCAGAAAATATTAAAATTATAGATTTCCTGAGGTATGAGGGAAATCATCTTTGCCTGTTCTTTGTTATTTGAACTTTGTTATTTTCAAAAGCTTTGTCTCACAATATTTTTATATTAAGTCAAAATTTCATATGTGCAAAAGTTGCGTTATTAATTTATATAACATTTCTCCATATATTCGTCAGCTTTTTTCCGTCATCTTTATAGTATATATATGCTGGCTGCCAGTAACTTCCTATATACTCCCGCTGACGGGTATTTACTGATACAAGTATTTTATCAGGTTTATCTGTTTTGGATATTTTTATTACATTGTACCTTTCAGGAACACCAGGCCATAAGCCACTTTTCCCAACGCTTAAGGCTCCAGCTCCAATCATAACCATGTTAGGATTTATATTTTGAGGGTTTAGATAATCCAAACTTATGCTCCTATGAACATGGCCATGCAAGTAAATTTTAAAATTTTCATTTTGAAGTGCATTTGCAAAGGGAATATCATTTCCATAGCTATTTGTAAGATCTACAGGATGATGTCCTACTGCTATTTTTATTATATTGTCCTGAGGCAGCTGTCTTGAAACCTTTATTAATCCATCCGTATCAAAATAAGTTACTTCACGATTGAACTGGTCAATTTCAGCAGCAGTATTTAACATGAAGAATGCTACTTTTTCATTATCTATAAAATCCCCCAATATAACTTTAAGCTGTTCTTTAGGATTATCTGGAAAAGGAACTTTATATAACATCTCATACAAATATCTGCTGTAGTTTGTAAATTTTTTATACCATTCTGCATCATTTCTTTTTAAATAAAACAAATCAGTTCCAACATTAGTAACTACTTTATCGTTAGGTCCGGGAGTACCAATAGTTAAATGATAGCTGCTCATAGTAACACTCCAACTTAAATCATGGTTTCCAGGTACTATAACTATTTTTTGATAAGGTACATTAAGTTCTTTACTCAATATATCTATAAACTTGAATGCTTTTTCAAAGGATGATTCTGAATCGCCACGTTCAACAAAATCTCCACTAATTACTACATAATCAATATCAGTTAGCTTTATACTGCTTTCAGGATTATCAAAGTAAACCTTTTTTAAGTCACTTATTAAAAGGTATGCTTCATTTTTTTCATCGATGTCTGTTGTATAGTGCAAATCACTTAAGTCTAGTATAATTCCTTCCTTTTTAGATACTGAACTAACTTCCCTTTGTGAGTGAGTTTTTATTTTTCCTTTTGAATCATGTTCCATATTCTCATCCCCAAATTTAACGATATTTAATTGTTTGAAATTTTTATTTTGCTATTATATAATACTCATTAATAGGGACAAGGTTCCAATATCTAATAAAAATACTGCAAAAACCTCTTCGTGAAAACACAAAGAGGTTTCTTTTTGTCATTATACTTTTATCACTATACTTTTTTTACATAGTCCTCATTCTTCTGCACTCATCAGCACATTGACGACATGCATCTGCACACATTCTACAGTGTTCATCATTGAATTTGCTGCATTCGGATGCACATTCATCACAAGTTGTTGCACACAAATTGCAAATATCATTTACATGATATCCTCTTCTAGCCATGGTAGTTGCAGCTGTTCTACAAATTTCTGCACAATCAACTAAATCAACTATACAATGTTCTCTTGCCTTTACATCTGGTTCTGACAGGCACATTCTGAAACATTCCTCACATAATTGCATACATTTATTACAAGAATCAATACATGATTGATACTGAGCATTTGGAGCCATTAAAGTTGAATTCATAATCTAAACCCTCCTTAAAACTTTTATGTCTACATTTTATTTTGCTCTAAATATTTGACTTTATGCATTTAATAGCATCTCTTATTTTAGAAAAACCCCCAATAAATAATAGAATAAATAATTTTCATGACTAAATTTAAGAAAATGTTAACAAGTATAGAATAATTGTCACAATATATTTGAGAATATATACTTCTTTTCAAATATAATTGAGTTAAAATTTCCCTTATGATATGGTAGAAAGGGGATTTTTATAATACTAAACTAATTGCACTTTTATATGTACAAAACATAAATAATATACGCAATCCACATTAATATTAAAGAATCCATATAATAACACTTGAAAAGGGGTAATTTAGTTGAAATTAAGAAATATGCAAGGAAAAATTTTAGCATGTATCTTACCATTAGTTTTACTAGGAACATCTATAGTATCCTTTATTGGATATACTAATTCTAAAAACATGATCAATGCTCAAATTGATGAAAAAATGGACTATAAGTTACATGAGTCTGTAGAAAATATTCAAAAACTTTTATTAAAGGATGGTAAAGTAGCTGAAACTTTGGCCAAAGTAGCCGAGACTTCAGGAGGCACTTTAAGCCCAGATGCTTATAAATCCTTATTGGAGAACTTTGTAAAAACTAATGAGGAAACATATGGTTCAGGAGTCTGGTATGAACCAAATAAATATAATGCAAGTCAAAAGTACTATGGACCCTATGCATATAAAAATAACGGTAATGTAGAATATACAGATGAGTATAGTAATGAAACTTATAATTATTTCAAGTATGATTGGTATAAAAACGCCAAAAATGCAAATAAGAGCTTAGTTTGGTCTATACCTTATTATGATGATACTAGTAAAGTTACCATGGTTACTGCAGCATCACCTTTTTATGATCAAAACAAACAGTTTATTGGTGCTACTACAGCAGACATGGATTTAACTAGTCTACAAAAAGCTATACAAGACATGAAGTTTGGTACAAGTGGTAGAGCCTTCCTTTTAAGTAGTGATGGGACATATATATCAGCCCCAGATAAAAGCAAAATTATGAAAGTTAAAATTTCAAATGACAGTAATAGTAGTTTAGCAGCTATTGGAAATGACATTGTAAAACAGAAAAGTGGTGAAAACACTTTCTACCAAAATAATGATAAATATAGAGTATATTATACTACAGTCCCAGAAACAGGTTGGACAATAGCCATAACTGTTTCTCAATCAGAATTATATGCTCCACTTAAGTCTTTTCTTTTTAAAACAATACTTACATTTTTGATAATTATTGCACTAAGCGTACTTGTAGCAATCTGGTTTAGTAGACAAATTAGGAATAACATATCAAAAGTTAACGAATTAGTACATGCTGTTTCTAAGGGAGATTTAACAAAAACATTAGAAATAAACACAAAAGATGAGTTAAATATTATGAGTAAAAATTTAAATAGTATGACTGCAGGCTTAAAAAATATGATTTCAGGGGTTTCTGAAAGTATAGAGCAGATAGTTTCTATTTCAGAGGAATTAGCTGCTAGTTCTGAGCAGACAGAAACCACTGCAAGTCAAATAGCAACATCTGTATCTCATATAGCTGAAGGCAGCAACAACCAGGTAGCAGATGCAGATAAAACAGTAAATAGTATGACCAATATTTATGGAGATATAGATAAAATATCCGAAAAGGTACAGGACGTTACAAATCATTCTGTTGAAACTTATAAAAAAGCCGAAGAAGGTACAAGTGTGGTAAATAATGCTGTAGAACAGATGGAAATCATAGATAATAATACTACAGTATTATCAAAAGTTGTAAATATACTAAATAGTAAATCAGGAGAAATCGGAAATATAAGTTCTATTATTATAGATGTATCGGAACAAACTAATTTACTTGCCTTAAATGCAGCTATAGAAGCTGCCAGAGCTGGAGAACATGGAAAGGGATTTGCCGTTGTAGCAGAAGAAGTCAGAGTATTAGCAGAACAGTCATCTAATTCATCTACTCAAATTAATGTACTTATTAAAGAAATACAAAATGAAATTCAAAAAGCAGTAACTTCCATGCAAGAAAGCAGCAAATCAGTTAAAGTGGGTATTAATTTAGTTAAAAATACAGGGACTTCTTTTAGTGAAATATTAAAAGATATAAGTAGTGTTTCTGATCAAATACAATATGTAGCTAAGGGAGTACACCAAATTACAATTTCCATACAGGATATGGTTAATTCAGTAAACAAAATATCAGATATTTCTAAGGAATCATCAGAAAGTATACAAAGTATAGCAGCTTCCTCCGAGGAACAAATGGCTATTATGAAAGAAGTAGCAGAAGTATCAGAGAATTTATCTAATATGGCTGTAAAATTAGGCTCAGATATAAATACGTTTAAGATGTAAAAATAATAGAATATATCTAAAATGGAACGTGCCTAGATCAGTGTAAATTAAATCTAGGCACGTTCCTCTTTTCACTTATTAATTGTTTATTTTATTTCAATATTACTTACTTGACAGAAGCTGTAATAAAACTTATTGTATAAATACATACAAATTTAATGAAAGAAGGAAGATAAATGAAAAATCCTATAGTTACAATTGAAATGGAAAATGGTAAATTAATAAAAATAGAACTTTATCCCGACACCGCGCCAAATACAGTAAATAATTTTATATCATTAGTTAAAAAGGGATTTTATAATGGTACAATTTTTCACAGGATTATACCAGGATTCATGATTCAAGGAGGAGATCCTGAAGGCACAGGAATGGGCGGCCCAGGTTACTCAATTAAGGGTGAATTTTCATCAAATAATTTTGAAAATAATTTGAAACATGAAAAAGGTGTAATATCTATGGCTAGAACTATGGCTCCTAATTCTGCAGGCTCTCAATTTTTTATAATGACAGATAATGCACCTCATCTCGATGGTCAGTATGCTGCTTTTGGAAAAGTTGTAGAAGGAATTGATACAGTAGATGAAATTGTAGCACAAGAAAGAGATTACAATGATAAGCCTTATGAAGACCAAAAGATGAAAAATGTAACCATAGATACTTTTGGCAAAGAATATGATGAACCACAAAAGACAAATGATTAAAATAAATAATTAGGTTAGGAGATAAATTATATGGTTTTTTTTGGACACCTTGGCCCCACAACAGCAGCTTTTAAACTTTATGAAAAGATACATAAAAAGGAGACAATTGACTATAGATTTGTTCTTGTTGGGGCAATTCTTCCTGACCTCATAGATAAGCCCATAGGAGCATTTCTATTTAGAAATACCTTCCATAATAGTCGTATATTCGGGCATACTCTTTTATTTTCACTTATACTTTTATCAATAGGCATAGGTCGTATTAAAAGAAATAAAGGAAACCGTATTTTCACACTTGGGGTTTCAACTTCAATCCATCTAATACTTGACAGTATGCAGTTATATAAAGGAATACTTTTTTGGCCATTTTTAGGATTTAAATTCCCTGAAAGACCAGAAGGAAATTGGTCACAAGGAACGCTTCAAAGACTTCTTACAGATCCCTCCTACTACCTAACTGAAATAGTAGGATTTATAATTATTATGTATTTTTTTATAAAACTTATAAAAAGCAAAAGATTAAATGAATTCATACGAAATGGTAAACTCTAATTAAACACAGTATCCTAAATCAAGTAATTCTTCGGATAAAAAAAACATGCGATTAGGTTCGCATGTTTTCTATAATACTTAGAACTTATAAAATAAATTTTTAAATATCTATACAGTAAATTTATGAATCATTTCATCAAGATTTTGTGCAAGTTCCGATTGAGTTTGTGCAGATTTTGCTATATCCTGTATTGCAGTGGAAACTTCAGTTACACTACCTAATATTTCTTCAGACCCTGATGCAGATTCTTGTGTAGTTGAGGATATATTATCAATAGCTGCTGTTACTTGATCTACAGTTTGACTCATTTTATTTGCAGCTGATGCTATATCTCTAGCCATATTATTCATAAATTCAGAATCCCTATCATATGCCATACCTGTTTCCAGAAGCAGTTTCTGGCTTGGTTTTACATTATTATTTATATACTCCAGTATATCTTTTGCACTGTTAGATAAATTATTAAAAGCATCTTGAACTTGTACTACCATACTCTGAATTTGCGTAACAGCCTTTGCTGATTCCTCTGACAGTCCCCTTACTTCCTCTGCCACTACTGCAAATCCTTTGCCGTGTTCTCCAGCACTAGCTGCTTCTATAGCTGCATTTAAAGCCAATAAATTTGTCTGTTCTGCTATATCTCCTATGGAATCAGCCATTACTTTTACCTTATCAACAACTTTTCCTGCTTCTATGGCCTTTATAATGTTCTCATGCTTTTCACTATAAATTTTATCTCCATTTTCTATATCTGCTTTAGCCTTAGTTTTAACCTCAGCTGCCCGTGTTTTTATTTCTTTTACTGAAGATTATGCATTATCAGCTTTATTTGAAAGTTCAGCTGTAGTTGAGTTTATTTCCTGAACAGCAGCATCTACTTCTTCCGTTACAGCACTTAAACTTTCATTTCCCTTTGCTATTTGTTCAGTGGACTCATTTACAGTTTCTATACTAGCATAAACTTCTTCTGTTGTTGCAGATAGTTCTTCACTAGAAGCACTTATATCTGTAGAACTATTACTAATTTGTAAAATTAAATTTCTTATATTCTCCATTGACTTATTTAAAGCTTCAGCAAGCTTGCCAATTTCGTCCTTACTCTTAACATCTATTTTTTGTGTTAAGTCCCCACTTCCAATAGCTTCTCCCAATTGCAATATCTTTTTTACTTTCTCCGACATCAGTTTAGCTATTAGTATTCCTAGTAAGACAGAAACAACCAACCCTAAAACAGTTACAATTACAATAAAAATAAAAGCACTGGCCGTCATCTTGTCATTAACATCATCCTTATCATCAGCCCACTTAACATTGAGATTAATCATATTATCTATTTGACTATTCATTTTTTTCCTTACAATACTAACTTTAGGGTAAACTTTAAGTGCTTCATCATAGTTATTTTCACTAACAAGCTTTATAAGTTGCTCACGAATGTCTCTATACTCATTTACTGACTTTTTTAGTTCTTCAAATAGCTTTCTATCTTCATCCTTCGTAATAGAACTTTCATAAGTATTCATAATTTTAGTATTATCTTCTTTTAAATTAGCTATTTCTTTTTTTATATCATTAAATTCATTTTTATCCCTTTTGTATACAAGAGAAAGTAGGTCTGCCCTAATTTCCGTTTGATTGTCCTTTAAAGCTCTAATAGCATTTATACCAGCTAAATTGTCATTATGCATGTCAGCTGCATTTTTACCTATCTGTCCTATATAGATGCCTCCAATTATGCCTACTATTATTATAAATAAAGATGTTAAAATAGATAATGACATTATTTTTTGAACCATTTTTAAATTGCTAAACCACTGTTTCATTAAAATTCTTCTCCCTTCACAGTTTAATACCCCAGTTTAATATTCGATATATTTCTGGAACTCTTTATCAATTATTATTGTATTACATTTTTCGTCTAAATGACTTTCTTATTTATCCAAGCAGCATTTTGTTAAAATCTTGATTTTTATTTGATATTCTCTTCTTATACATAAGGAAGGAGTATTTATTATGGGAAAAGATTATTTATTGGAAACTCAAAAATTAACAAAAATATTTAAAAGGGATTGTGCTGTAAATGGCCTTAACATTTCAATTCCAAGAAATCATATTTACGGACTTCTTGGTGCTAATGGTGCAGGAAAATCTACTACATTAAAAATGTTAACAGGACTGCTAAAACCAACTTCAGGTAAAATCAATTTTGATGGTCATACATGGACCCGTAAGGATTTAAGAAATATTGGTGCCTTAATTGAGCAGCCTCCTATTTATGGAAATTTAACTGCAGAGGAAAATCTAAAAGTTCACACCACCCTTTTAGGGTTACCTAACAAACGTATTAAAGAAGTATTAAAAATTGTAGACTTAACAGATACAGGTAAAAAGGAAGCTAAAAATTTCTCCATGGGAATGAAACAACGTTTAGGAATTGCCACTGCAATCTTAAATCATCCTAAGTTACTCATACTAGACGAACCAACTAATGGGTTAGATCCTATTGGTATTCAAGACTTACGAAAACTCATAAAATCCTTTCCTGAGGAAGGGATGACTGTAATACTATCCAGCCACATCTTAGCAGAAGTAGAACAGATCGTAGATTATGTGGGAATTATGAGTCACGGCATATTAGGTTATCAAGGAAAAGTTAACCCAGGTGAAAATTTAGAAGAACTATTTATGAGTGTTGCAGAAAAAACTACTAGAGGAAGAAGGATTGCCAGATGAACAAGTATCTAATTGCTGAAAATTTTAAAACAAAAAGAACTATGCTTCGTAAAATACTTATTTTTATGCCTATATTATGTACTATTCTTAGCTTTACTTTTGATTATTTAGGCTTTGGATATTTCACTTCTGACTCTGTTTTTACTTCTATAAATCATTGGTCTTTATTATGGATGCCAGCTTTAATTGCTTTAACTACAAGTATGTTTCACAAACTTGAACAAAACAGCACAGGTTATAAGACGATTTTTTCTTTTCCTATTGATTTAAAGAAAACCTGGATATCTAAAATTACAATTTTATCATCATTTACATTGATATCCTCTATTTTTTTATGTGTAATTCTTACTATATTAAATATGATCTTTACTAGGACACAAGCAAATAGTGTACCATTTTACTATTGTCTTATAGCCGCTATCATAGGCTGGCTTACATCCCTCTGGCAGATTCCTCTATGCCTATGGTTAAGTAAAAAGATAAATTTCTTTGTCTTATTACTTGCAACCTGTGCAGCTAATTTAGAGCTCGGTGCAGCTTATGCCCCATCCTCTTTGTGGTGGCTATCTCCATGGACCTTTCCCCTTAGACTGCAGTGTCCAATATTGCATCATCATCCAAATGGACTACCCCTAGAACCAGGAAGCAGCTTATTGAATCCGTCAGTTATTCCAGTTGGTATTTTAATAGGAGTTTTTCTATTTTTAGTTCTAATAACTTTTACCACTTATTCGTTTAAAAAAAGTGAGGTACATTAATATGAGTGAACTTTGGCACAGCTACAAAGCAGAATTTTTTAAAAATAAACACAGTATTTTTCTCCGGGCACATATTGTGCTGCCTTTTCTCTTAGTTTGTCTTATGACTTTTACAAGGCTTGGTAAATCAAGTGATTTGGGGATATTTAGTAACTTCTTTAAACTGATGGGATTTGCCTTTTCATTACTTGCTGCAGTACTTTGCGCGCTAATTGCTGATCAAGAAAAGCAAGCTGGGCATTGTCAAATAATGCCTAGCAAACTTTCCCATAAAACAACTTCTTTTGTAAGTCAACTGTGCATGTTACTTACAATGTGCTTAGGAGCTATATTTTTTGCTATATTACTATTTTTCATATCCATGAAACTCATATTGCATATAAACAGCATAAACTATCTTTTGTATTTTAAAACAGGGGCTTTCATATTTTTATGTGTTATTTTCCTCTATAGTTTATACTTAATTTTAGCTTATCATTTTAATACAGCTGTTTGTAATATAACTGGATTTGCCGGGGTCATAATTTGTGCTGTAGCCTCTACAGCACAGGGAGACAGTGTTTGGATGTTCTTGCCCTGGGTGTGGCCCATACGGTTTATAAACTTTATAGTTATGTCTCAATACAAGCTTCAAGGTAAAATTCCCCCAAAAGAAATTTTTTTCTCATATACCCAAAATGGGCTAAATACAGGACTAACATCTATGATAATAATGACAATTTGCTGTATTATATTCTATATACTTTCCTTTCACTTTTGGGAGGGTAGACAAAAATAATCAATAAAAGTATCATGTAAATAATGGGGGGTAGAACATGGCAAAAATTTTAGCTGTAGATGATGACAGGCGAATTTTAAAATTGATAAAAAATGCTTTGAAATTAAACCATCATGAAGTAATTACACTGCAAAATCCAGAAAATATTCCTATAGAAGATTTTTGTGGATATGATCTGATTTTGCTGGATGTAATGATGCCAGGGATAGATGGCTTTGAACTTTGTCAGAAAATACGCAGTGCAGTAGATTCTCCAATTATTTTTTTAACAGCAAAAACAGACGAATCAGCAATCGTAAAAGGGTTAGCCTTTGGCGGAGATGATTATATAGCAAAACCTTTTGGAGTAATGGAATTAAATGCTCGTGTTGAAGCATACCTTAGACGTGAAAATCGCGGCAAGTCAACAAAAAAATTAGTATATGGTGATATTACAATTGATTTTGATAAGAAGGAAATACTGGTCAATAATAATGTCATTGCTTTTACTAAAAATGAATATAATATTTGCGAATTTTTAGCACTTAATCGAGGTAAAGTATTTACAAAACAGGCAATCTTTGAGGCAATTTACGATTTGGACAGTGACACTCAATTTTCAGTAATCACTGAATATATAAGATTAATCCGTAATAAATTTAAAGGATATAACTGTTTTCCTATAGAAACAGTGTGGGGAGTTGGATACATGTGGAAGTAAAAAAAACATCCTTTCAAATGTACATTATTAAATTTATCTTAAAAGTGGGGTTTTCTTTTATTATACTTTTACTTGCTTTACTTTTTGTTTTTAGTTATATCTATAATAACAAAATGCTGCTGCCATCTAAATATTCAGAACAATTAGTGGAAAAAGTAACGCCAAGTATAAAAAGTGCTAAAGAAGTGACTTCTGAATTAATACCTAAAAATTTAAAATATACAATTTTAGACAAACAAACTTTAGATGTAAAAAAAAGTACCATGAATAAGTCCCAAATTAAAAAAGCAAAATTACGTATTAAAAACCACCAATTTACAGGAGCTGATTTTTTCGGAAATGCTTATGCTATAATCGAGCGCCCAAAAGAATACTGCGTAATTCATTACAAATTGATCATGCAATTTGCAAACCCAACCCTTCGAAATCTGATGCCTTATCCTGGATTAGCTATTGCTTTGCTTTTTACCATTATTTTGTTAATTACACTGTATTTTCTTTCCCTGCAGTTTTCAAATAAGATAAAAAGAGAATTAAACAAATTTAGCTTCATTACTCAAAAAATTGAAGATAAAGATTTAGATTTTGAGGTGCAAAATTCTTACTTTGTAGAACATCAAAAAGTTATGGATTCCTTAGATAGTTTGCGCCGCAGCCTTAAAAAATCCTTAACCTGCCAATTTGAGCAAGAAAAAAACAAAGGTGAACAAATTAGCGCATTGGCTCATGACATCAAAATACCCATTACTGTCATTAAAGGAAATGCAGAATTATTAAGTCTTACACAAAAAGACGAAAATGCATTAGATTATACAAATGAAATCATGGAAGCAGCAGGTGAAATAGAACATTATACTGAGCTTTTAATTGAAACTTCTAAAAATGATCAGTCCATTGCCCTGCACAAAGAAAAAAGCAATGTAAATAAATTTCTACATGTAATTGAGAAGGATACACTATCCTCTATTGGAAACCATCATATTCATTTTGTACTTGACATCAGTATTCCAAAAGAACTAATGTGGAACATTGACTTTTCCTCAATGAAACGAGCATTTATGAACATCATTATAAATGCACTTGAGCATACTCCAGATGAAACATCATTAAGCTTACAGGTCCATTTGAAAAACAATTTAGCTTCTTTTGTATTTACTGACTCTGGAAATGGCTTTTCACCTGAAGCACTCAAAAAAGCTGCAGAACTATTTTATACTGATAATAAAAGCCGAAGTCAAACAGGTCATTATGGTATTGGATTAACTTTTGCAGATAAAGTAATTAGGGCTCATAATGGCACTCTTCATATACAAAATGATACATATACGGGCGGTGGGCAAATTGTAATTTCATTGCCTGTAGAGCTGTAGATCTAAAAACTTAAATGTCAAACTGCCCTCTTCCCCTTTTTATCACTTAACATGATGCTTGCAGTATTGTATACATAACCGGACAATACATAAAACAAATTTTCCTGCTTATTCATATTCCACTTTTTAATATTTAAATCCACAATCCTCTTTAGCTCATTAGAAATTGCCCTAGTATATCCTCTCACTTTTCCTTGTTCCATCTTTTCAAAAATTTCTTTAGTAAGCCCTATAATTTTGATTTCGTTTATGCCAGTGTAATTGAGTTTATTAAATATAGATTCCTTATCTTCTGAGTTAATTGAACTTTTTTGAGAATTTTTATGGATATCTTTCCATTGTGCATTTCTCATTTCTCCCATAAGATACCCTAATAAAAACATAGCTATTTCTTCTTGGTCGTATTCCATTTTTTCTACATAACTTTTAATGTCGCCCTTTAGATGGAAATTTCCCCTATCCATAATCTTTCCTCCCTCATATACCCTTTTTGCTTCTCACTATATTCCTATATCTTCAAATAATATAGGAACATAGTCAATCATTTTACTTTTACTATTCTATAAATAACCATGTTTTCCTCCTTTTTGTTATATAAAATTACTATTTTGTTATTTGCATTTTCCACTTATATGGATATTTATCCTTATTTTCATTTCCATTTTTTATTAACATAAAATAGGCATCAAAAATATTTCCATCTTTGCCTTTTAAACCTTTAATTTTAACTTTACCATTTTTGAGAAGCTCTCTAACCATAGTTTTAGTAGGTTTTTTGCCCATACAAGCCAAATACTTATCATTCTTCCATATAGTAAACTTACATCCCTCTTTCCAGTTGCTACATCCAAAAGCATTTTTACCTTCTACAATATCGTGTCCGCAGCATGGACATTTTCCTAAGACTTCATTTTCAAAATTAAATACAATTTTTCCTTCTTTATCAATTACCAAGGAGGCATTAAATTTCTTTCCGCTTTTACTCTTAAATCCTTTTATGACATTAGTTTTACAATCTTTAATAAGCTTTTTTACATGGGTTTTTAAAATCTCTTTTCCTGCTATTTCATTGCCTACAAAAAACTTGCAACCTTCTTTCCATCTATTACAGCCATACCCTGATTTATTTTCAACAACCTCTCCTTCATGACATACAGGGCACTTTCCAATGCTTTCTATCTTAATTTTACTATCTGATTTATTGTTATATAGATACAGCTTTTCTATTTTAATTTTATTACCATTTTGGACAATGCTATTTAATTCATCTTTTACTTTATCTATTATTTCATTTATTCCTATTTCCTCTTTATAAACTTTTTTAAGCTGCCTGCCAAATTCAACTGTTTTTTCTTTATTTAAATCAATCTTTAATTTTTCAAGTGCTTCTATAAGTTTTTTACCTTTATTCTCACACTCTAAGTGACCTTTCAGCTCTTTTATATACTCATATTTTTTTGCATTTTTAATTATTCCTGCCCTTGTTGCAACAGTACCTATCTCACAGCCTTCAAGTATCAATTTATATTCTTCATCATCATTTTCACCTTGTAAATCTTCTACTTCTTGCTTTTTAAAAGGATTTTTAAGGAAATTGTTTAGTTCTGATTCTGTTACTCTACCAGGCTTTTGGGTTTCTTTCTGATCTACTGATAATTTAGTGTCTAATTCCTCCCCTTCTACAAATTGAGGCAATTCATTTTCCCTTTTAGATTTTTCGTATTTTAAAAAGCCAGGACTTTTTATAATATTTCCCTTTAATTGAATAATTTCATCATCTATTTTTATTAATACACTTGTTTCTTCTATTATTGTTTCTTCATTTAAAAAATTACTTATAAATCTATTCTTTATTGCAGTATAAACCTTTTTCTCACCTTCCGATAATTTTTCCTTTGATGGAATTTTTATGGTTGGAGTGATTGCACTATGACTTTCTACTTTTTTACTATTAAAAATTTTCTTGTTATCTTTAAAAGATATATCTGCATTAAAATTTTCCTTTACTGCTGCAATTACACTTTTTATTCTATCTTTTTCATTTTCCGCCAGGTACTCTGTATTAGTCCTTGGATATGTAGTATATCCATCTTCATATAGTTTCTGCAAATTTTTTAAAGTATCATCCAAAGACATTTTTTCTTCCTTAAACATTTTATTTTGTAAAGTATCCAATGAAAAAAGCTTAGGCGGCTGCTTTTTAACTTTTTTCTTTTCAACTTTATCAACTATAGCCTTTTTATCTTTCAAATTATCCAATAGTTTTTCAGCTTTATCTCTTTCATTTGCTGCAAACTTTCTATCCTTTAATTTAGCTTTTATATGTAAGTTATCTTTATTTATGACAGCCCCTATCTCAAAATAAGTTTCTGGCTTAAAATTTTCAATTTTTTCATCTCTATCATATACATATTTCACAATAGGAATTAAAACACGTCCTACAGGTAAAAATGAACCTGATTTTATACTTAAATACCTGGTTAAATTTATTCCATAACTCCAGTCTAAATATGTTCTTGCCAATCCTTCGTCATATAGATTTTTGTATTCTATATCATCTCTTAAATCTTTTAAACTTTGTATAATTGTTTGTCTTGTTTGTTCTGGCAGCCATAATCTTTTAACAGGTTTAGTAACATGTTCTTCTTTAAAAGCTCTAAATATTATATTATTTACAATTACTTCCCCTTCTCTATCTGCATCACCACAATTCACTATCTCCTGTACATCATTTCTTTCTATTAGTGATTTTATTATTTCATATTGCTTTTTTACTCCTTCGTCTTTTCGTAATCTAAATTTAAATTCTTTTGGTACAAAGGGTAATTCTTTCAAAGTCCACTTTGTTTTTTCTCTTCCAAAATAATCATCTACATCGTAAAGTTGAAGCAAGTGACCATAGGCAAAAGTAACTATATAATTTTTATTTTCAAAATATCCATTATTTCTTTCCATATTACCAATACTCTTGACAATACTCATTGCCAGACTTGGTTTTTCAGCTATAATAAGTGACTTCAATTTAGTTAATACCTCCAAAGTTTATGTCTTTAACTTTATTTGTAATAAATTTATACAATAATAATCATGAATAATAAGTTCCCATATAAAAATATACCATTGTACTATCATAATGTAAAAACTTAAGGGCAACATTAGTATTAATTGCAGTAATATGCTATTATTAATTGACTTAACTAAATAAAAATACACATTAGGCATTTGAAAGAAAATAACAAGTCAAAGATGCGATGGATATTTCTTTGAAAATGCCTTAATAATGAAAGGTATGAAAAAATGAATTTTAAGGAACTAGAAATTAGTGAAAATATAATAACTGAATTAAAACACATGGGTATTACTAAACCAACACCAATTCAACAAGAGAGTATTAAATTTATTAGAGAAGGAAAAGATGTTATAGCTGAATCACAAACGGGTACTGGAAAAACTCTTGCTTTTTTGATTCCTATTTTTGAAAATATATCACCTAATGTAAATTCAACTCAAGCACTGATTGTAACTCCTACAAGAGAACTTGCTATTCAAATAACTGAAGAAGTTCTAAAACTAAAAAAAGCTAAAGATATAAATATTTTAGCTGCATATGGTGGGAAAGATATAGGTTCTCAGTTAAAAAAACTAAAGAGAAACATTCATCTAATTATTGCAACTCCAGGTAGGCTTTTAGATCATCTTCATAGAAAGACTATAGATCTTAGCAAATTAAAAACATTAGTATTAGATGAAGCAGATCAAATGCTGCTTATGGGATTTAAAAATGATGTAGAAGACATTATAAAGGAAATCTCTAAAAAACGTCAAACATTGTGTTTCTCTGCAACTATGAATTCTGAAGTTAAAAAATTAGCTTATAGATACATGACTGATCCTTTAGTGGTTTCCATTAAAAAGGAAGAAGTTACACTTAATAATATTAAACAATATGTAATAGAAACTACTGATAAAAAAAAGCAAGATGCCTTGTGTAATATTATGGATCAAGATAATCCATTTATGGCTATTATATTTTGCAGAACTAAAAGAAGAGTAGATGATCTTGAAATTGCACTATATCAGCGTGGATACAATTGTAAAAAGCTTCATAGTGATATACCTCAATCAAAACGTGAAAGAATAATGAAATCTTTTAGAAATGCAGATATTCAGTATTTGATAGCTACAGATGTGGCCGCTAGAGGACTAGATATAAGTGGAGTTACTCATATATATAATTATGATATTCCAGAAAATGTAGAGTCATATATACATCGTATTGGTAGAACAGGAAGGGCCGGTGAAAAAGGCTGTACTTGTCTATTTGTAGATCCAAAAGATAAAAGGACTTTAGAAGAAATAGAAAGAGGTATAAAATTTAGGATACCTAGAAGAGAGTTAAACATATAAAATTTTGACTTAATATAAAAAAATTGCGAAGCAAAGCTTTTAAAAATAACAAAGTTCAAATAACAAAGAACAGATAAAGATGATTTCCCTCGTACCTCAGGAAATCTATAATCTTAATATTTTCTGACCTTAGGAAGAAAATTATCCTTATCTGATATTTGAACTTTGTTCTTTGTTCTTTTAAAAAATTTCTTCGCAATATTTTTAAACAGTGAAAATTTGTATATAATCTTATATCAATTTACCGTATTATATCTATATTATCAACTAAATCTGGAATATCTTTTCTATAAATTCTTCCTGAAAAAGCTTCATGTGGAAGTGATATAAATTTAGTGCCAGGCTGAATAATCCTGCGATAAATAGGATCTGCAATAACAGCTTTTGCACCCTTCAAATATGTCATAATACTATCTTCATCTTCTGCCAAAATATCTTCTGATAATAACAAATCAGCTTCCGTTTCCAAAGGGCATAAGACTTTAACTTTCATATTCCTTTCAAGTGCAAGTGCTGCAGCTAATGATTCCGAATAAATGCTTTCTCCTATAATAACTGTGTCACCACCACACATAGCTCGTTTATCATATGCAATTTGGGATTTTCCTGTACTAATTGCCCTATCCAGTGATTTCATTACTACATCTGCAAACTGATCTCCCATTGGAACGCCTACAACATATGGTGTTCCAAACTTCTTCTGTAATTCTTTTGCTGCTAAAAGTCCAGTAGAAGAAACAACTAAGTTTACTTCTGCAGCTCCAGCTTGTTTCATTTGCTCCAATGTACTTCCCATTGCCCATACAGATAAAACCTGAAAATCAGCTTCAGTTAATCGTCTTTTAATGCTGTCTATACTGCTGTTTACTGAATAATCCAGAGGAGTAGCTCCAAGTACATTTACACTTTTTGTTCTTTTAGGTATACTAGTTAGAGTAAATCGTTTTACTATTTCAGCAAGAGCCTGTTCTGCTCCACATATGTAAGAGTGCATTCCATTTGTTTGAATAGCAAACGTAGGAATTTTAGTTTCATTTTCAATCACTTCTGCAATAGCTGGAAAATCTGTGCCTATCATCATTGGAATAGGTGTACCTGCAATAGCTATAAATTTAGGATGTAGCTCATTTGCAGCTGCCACAATATCATGTATTAATTTTTCATCATCACCCATGATAGCTTCCATTTCAGAAAGTCCTGTAATATAGATCATGCTGTCCATATCATACCAACGTGGTTCGTCATGAGTAGTATATGTTGAATTGCACCCTGATGCATCATGCATTACAGTCATCCCGCCTAATTCATATAGTGCGGAACAAACACCTGACACATCTGCCGTATATGTTGAAATAAATGCTGATGCCTGTTTCATAGTAAGCAACCACACCTCCATCCTTTGATTTGTATAAGCTTTCGTACATCTTTAGGACATGTAAAAGCTTCTTTCATAAGTCCAGCAAGTCTCACAATTCCATCAAAACCGTACATGCCGCCGCCTTCTACTACATTTACAAAATATTCACTTCCTGTAAAATAAGCAGCCTTTTGTCCTATTGCAAGGCTCTTTTCACTACATTTTCTATCCAGAACACCCATCTTTGCATGTACTGTAGCATACACTTTAATCTCAGGTTTGTTTTTTACAAGCCAGTCAAAATCTGTCTTGTCCCATTTTGTAAATGAATCTACATACAGCCTGTCCACATTAAATCCATTTTCCACAAGTAATCGAGCAAGTCCTGCTGGTCTCGGAACAGCTGTATAATCTATGGAAACCTTTGCGCCACCAATGACTTCTTTTGCTTCTTTCAAAGCATTTAAAGCTGCTGACTTTTCATCTGCATATTCTTTTTTTGGTAATCCTAAATACTCGCTCAATGTATTCAAATTTTTTGTTATTTCATCAAATCCATAACATAAAGGCAAATGCAGGTGCTTCTGTCCTAATTTGTCTTGCAAATAATCTCCACCTGGTATTGCAACAGGCAGATAGGATATGTTTGCACAGCTTTCAGCCATATTAAGATATTCATCATAGGTTTTGCAAAAAGTAATATCTTTCAGTTCATATCCATTTTCACGAATGGTCCGTATAAGTTCACTGCTTTCATCCGTAGGAATATTGTTACCAATGATATTAATGCTTTTTTTGTTAATTTCCATTGGTTGAAGGATGCTGTATAATTGACGTTTCATTTTCTCATCCGGAGTCAGGCCGCTTTTTCTCATAATTGGATCCATATAACAATCCGTGAAAGCCACATCCGGATATCTTTTTCGTAATTCTGTGTAAACTAGCTCCAAATCACATCCCATAAAATAATGTATGCAGGCAGTAAATATTAGAACTGCTGGAGGTTTTTGTGGAAGTTTACTGAGTATATCTGATACACCCTCAATGATAAGTTCCTCCATATCACCTTCAAGCACATTATTTTCCTGCACAGCTATAGTTGAGAATCTGTCCAATGTGCCCATTTCTGCTGCTGTAAGAACAACTCCTCTTAAACAGTTTGCTGCACATACATATATCTGATGCGACTTTGGAATAAGCATTCCAACATGAACTATATTCCATACTCCCCTAGCAGGAGCGTTATATTGCAGGCCAGATACAAATGGCTCAGGAAATGCAGCATCTTTTATTAAAGTACAGGTACCTGCCTCATCAACGTGTCCAGATACATTTATAAGCATGATATCTCCTTTCCACATATCCTCATAATGATCTCTGCCAGCTTTCTATACTGTTTTGCCATATCACTTTCAGGAAATGCTTCTATTACCGTCTTGTTCAAAGTTTCTGCTTCCTGAACGACCTCACTTCTGTCCAGGGTACCAACTATTTCTGAATGAATATCCTCTGCCAATTCGCTTACTTTTTCGTATTCATTCTTCACATCTTTTCTGTTAAGAATAAGACCTCCAAGGCCAGCATAACCTCTATTTTTAAAGTTTTCTATGGCCATTGCAATATTGGCAGCTGCATGAATCGCCATGTTTTCACCTGAGGTTATAATAAATACTTTGTCTGCGTAGCCCTTACGCATTGGCATAGAAAATCCTCCACATACTACATCACCCAATACATCATATATTACCACATCTGGTTTATATACCTCATACGCACCTTTTTCCTTCAATTTTTCAAGTGCTGCTATAATTCCCCTGCCTGCACATCCAAGGCCCGGATTAGGTCCACCTGCTTCTACACATATGACGCCATTGTACCCAACAGTAACCATATCTTCTAAATCAAAATTATTCTTCTTTTCCCTTACAAGTTCAAGCACCGTATTCATATTTGTTTTGTCATGAAGTGAAACTGTAGAATCAGCTTTAGGGTCGCATCCTATCTGCATAACTTTTATTCCTTTATCAGAAAGTGCAGCTGATATGTTAGAAACTGTTGTAGATTTTCCAATGCCGCCTTTTCCATACACTGCAATTTTTATCATAATGTGTTTCCTCCATACTCTAATTTACTAGTGTTTAATTAACATATTCTTGGAAGCAATTCTCCTCCTGGAGGTGGCAGCAATGTTTCAGCACCGATTTCTGTTTTTACAATAACACGTCCAGGCATATCACAAGTGACCTCACCAATAATGGCTGCATCTTTTGAATATTTACCTTTATGTAATGTATCCACAAGTTTTGGAGCAATTTCTTTTGGAGCAAAAACTACAAGTCTTCCTTCACATGCAAGATATAGTGGTTCCAACCCCAGCATGCCGCATACACCTTTTACACCATCTGCTACCGGTATACTCTTTGAATCTAATCTAATTCCAACTTTGCTCTGCTCGGCAATTTCATATAATACCGTACCGACACCTCCACGTGTAGCATCTCTGATTACATGAATATCTTTTGACGTATCAAACATAGCTTTTACTGTACCCCATAATGGTGCACAATCACTGGTTACATCTGCTTCAATTCCAAACTCATCTCGTGCCAGTAAAACAGTACATCCATGTCGCCCTATATCACCGGTTACAATAATCGCATCGCCTGGTTTTGCATTAAAACCAGAGGTATTAGCATCATCCATAATCTGTCCTATACCTGTTGTTGTTATAAATACTCCATCAACTTGCCCTTTTCCAGCAACCTTTGTATCTCCTGCGGCTATTTTAACCCCTGCTTCCTTTGCAGTCTTTTCCATGGCTGCTGCAATTTTCTCTAATTTATCCATTGGGAAGCCCTCTTCAATAACAAAAGCACAGGATAAATACAGAGGTTTCGCTCCCATACAGGATAAGTCATTTACTGTACCACAAATGCTTAATTTGCCAATATTTCCACCTGGAAATTCCGATGGAGAAACAATAAATCCATCTGTTGTAAAAGCTAGTTTTCCTCCTTTAATGTTCAATACTGCAGCATCATCTGCTGTCAGGTCAGGATTCGAAAAATGAGCTCTAAAAACCTGATCTATTAATTCTGATGTTTGTCTTCCTCCAGCTCCATGAGCTAGTGTAACTGTTTTATCCATTTATTTTTCCTCCATACTGATAATATGCTGAACATGCTCCTTCATTAGATACCATACATGCTCCAACAGGATGTAGTGGCGTACACCCTTTGCCAAATACTTTGCAATCCGATGGCTTGCATTTTCCCTGCAAAACATCACCACATCGGCAAGCCGGATTACTTCTTCCCTCTACTTTTCCTAAATGAAATTTGTCTCTGGCATCAAACTCTTTATAAGCTTCCTTCAATTTAAGTCCTGAATTTTTGATAACACCAAGACCTCTCCACTCAGAATCGCAGTCCTCCATGACTTCAGATACAATAGTCTGAGCCGCTTTACTGCCTTCATATGTTACAACTCTCGGATAACAGTTTTTAAAAAAGCTTTCTCCTTCTTGTAATTTTGTGATTACTACAGCAAGTGCTGTCATAATTTCATTTGCAGTAAAACCTGTTATTACTCCACTAACGCCTTCGTTAACTAAAGACTCACATAACTCCGTACCTGTAATAGCATGTACATGGCCAGGATATAAAAATGCATCTGCACTATTTTTTAGTGTTTTGTATACTCCCGGCATGGTTTTGTTTGCCGTAAGTAATGCAAAATTTTTAAGTTCTGCACCTTTTGCCTTTTTTACAGCCAGACAGCTGGCAGGTGTGGTTGTCTCAAATCCTACTGATAAGAATACTACCTGCTCATCAAGGTGGTCTCTAGCATACTCATAAGCATCAATAGGTGAATATACTATTTGAACTTTGGCGCCTTTTGATCTGGCTCCAGCAAGGTTCATTTCTGAACCAGGCACTCTTACTAAATCTCCAAAGGTACATATGGTAGCATTATGGTCAAGGGCCAGCATAATAGCTTCATCAATAAAGCCAACTGGTGTAACACAAACCGGACATCCTGGTCCTGATATGAGTTCAATATTTTCTGGTATTATATTTCTGATTCCAAGTCTGAATATCTCATGGGTATGCGTTCCGCAAACCTCCATAATACGGATCTTTGGTCCATCATAGGATTCAATAATCTCCTTTGCAGTTTTTTTTATGTTCTCAGCCATTATAATTCCTCCATGATTTTATCTGTTTCACTCTGATCATCGTTTGTAATTTTTGAAATGGCGATTCCTGCATGAACCATAACGTAATCGCCTGGTTCCAATTCATCGATTAATTCTGCAGATACCTTTCTTTTTGCTCCTGAAGCATCAATTAGAGCCATTCCTTCTTTAACCTTTACAACTCTTGCTGGTAAACCTACACACATAGTTATTCTCCTCCCCTTTTTTTAATTTATTTATATGTTCCATTGCTGCTACTGCCTGACCTAGTGCTATTCCACCATCATTTGGCGGCAACAAACTATGAATTAAAACTTTAAATCCAAGTTTTCTCAAACGGTCTAGGCTCATTTTTAATAATAACTGGTTTTGATATACTCCTCCGCTTAATGCTATGGTTTTGATTCCAGTGTTTCTAGAAGCTTGTATACATCCAGCTGCAATCATATCTGACAATTTTTCATGGAAGAAGTAAGCAAGCATCGCTGCATCTTTCCCAGTTAAAGTTTCCTCTATGATTTTCTTTACTAAAACATCTGTTGCGAAAATTAGCTGTCCATTTGAATTCTCATAAACAAGATTTGAAAGTTCAATACTATCCTCATCAGTAATTTTGCTGCCACTATTATGGTCCGCATGTTTTTCTTCATAAGCCTCTGCTGCAAATTCAAGGGTAGTAGAAGCTTCCCCTTCAAAAGATGATTGTTTTCTGATATTCAAGATAGCACTTACAGCATCAAACAAACGCCCTGCACTCGTAGATGTTATGCTGTTTATTTTGTTGTCAGCCATCATAAACTGAACATCGCAGTTCTTCTCATCACATAATTTAAGCTGTCTTACAACTTCAGCTGCTTTTTCTTTATCTTTGTATATACTGTAAATCATGGATACCGCAATTCTCCAGCCCTCTTTAGCTGACATGTCACCACCGATCTGAATAAAAGGTTTTATGCTGCCAAGCCTTTCAAATCCATCATAAGTAACTTCTAATAGCTCTCCACCCCAGATGGTTGCATCTGTTCCATATCCTGTTCCATCAAATGAAACGCCTATAACTGGATCAGAATAATCATTTTCAGCCATACAAGATAAAATATGTGCATAATGATGTTGAACCTGAAATACGGGAATTCCAATTTCCTGTGCAATGCACGTAGTATTATACTTTGGATGCATGTCACATGCCACAATTGTTGGCGTCGTCTCAAGCAGAGTTTCCAATCTTGTAATAGACTCTTTCAATGCTTTTACTGTTCTCAAATCTTCCATGTCACCAACATAGGGGGACTGATAAAACAAATCATTTTTGCCTATACAAAAAGTATTCTTGAGTTCACCACCAACTGCCAGTACTTCCCCTTTAAATCCGTTTGAAACCATAAACGGAAGCGGCGCATATCCTCTGGAACGCCTTATCATATAAGGTTTTTCTTCAAAGAAATCCATAACCGAGTCATCTGCACGAATACGAATCATTCTGTTATGTGATAAAATAACATCACACATTTTTGATAATTCTGTTATTGCATCATTGTCATCTCTACATATTGGTGCACCTGATGTATTACCACTTGTCATAACCAGGCAATCCGGCATAACTATATCATCATCATATGTAAATATCAAAAGTTGAACAGGAGCATAGGGAAGCATAACTCCAATCTTTGGATTATCAGGTGTCACAGCATCACACACCATTTTGCTTTGCTTTCTTTTCAGAAGTATAATTGGTTTCTGATGACCATCCAGTACTTCTTTTTGAACTTTTGTAACTTCACATTCACGTTCTACAGTTTCCATGTCCCGCATCATAACTGCAAAGGGCTTTGCAGGTCTTGTCTTTAATTTTCTAAGCCTCTCTACAGCTTCCTGATTTGTGGCATCACAGCAAAGATGGAAACCTCCAATTCCCTTTATAGCTGCAATCCCTCCATCATGGATTACTTGTCTTGTATAAGTAATTGCAGTCCTGCCCCGCTCGCCTCTTCCAATTAAGTAAACCTCCGGGCCGCATTCATTGCAGCATACCGGCTGCGCATCATATCTTCGAGTTTCTGCATGAGTATATTCATATTCACACTCCGGACACATTGGAAATTCACCCATGCTGGTACGTACACGATCATAAGGCATGGAATCTAAAATAGTAAGTCTTGGTCCGCAGCACGTACAGTTTATAAAGGGATGAAGATATCGTCTGTTATTCTTATCAAAAAGTTCTCTTTTACACTCTGGACAGATGGCAATATCAGGAGATACAAAAATCTCACCTTGCACATGTTCACTTTCAATAATTTCAAAGTCCTGAAATTTTTCTGACTCTTCCTCTTTATGCACATCAATTTTTAATATTGATGAACGCTTTGGAGGATTGTGTTCTAAATCGTACAAAAAACCCTCTAATTCACTTTCACTACCTTGAGCCCATATTTCCACATAAGGTCCTTTATTGCATACACTTCCCCGTATATGATTTTTATCTGCATGCCGGCTTACTGTAGGTCTAAATCCAACTCCCTGCACAATACCATAGACTCTAATAGATAAAGTTTTATAATCTTTCATAT
This sequence comes from Clostridium sp. 001, assembly GCF_019056555.1. Lineage (NCBI taxonomy): Bacteria > Bacillati > Bacillota > Clostridia > Eubacteriales > Clostridiaceae > Clostridium > Clostridium sp. 001. Next base: position 344,409 of record NZ_CP020473.1, read on the forward strand.
CATACACATCTTTCCTGAAACTGCAAAATGTGGTGTGCCCACATACCTTCCCTTGAAGTTAGGTATTGCACGTTTCAATATATTATCACCTACAATTACATCGTAATTTCCTTGTTCTATAAGTTCTACAAACTGGTCCTCTTCTGTAAGAGAAATATCTTTTGCTTCTTTAAGCTCGTCCTTTAACATAAACCATGAAGCAACTGTTATGTCTGAATTCACATTTTCATTTATTTTATCTCTGATAGAATTTGCTATAACCTGCTGATGTATTACTAAAACTTTTTTACCCTCAAAACTTTTAAACTGTCCTTTCATCTCATCCTGTAACATATCTCCTACCAGCGGATAATAAATTTCATAAGGTGTTCCAAATCTCTCTTTTAAATACTGTGCAGCCTTTAATCCAGCAGGTGATACTACTATATTTTTAAATACACTCCCTGCAGCCTCTACCTTTGACAAATCCGATTCCATACCATAGCAGTAAACATTTTTGAAACCCTCAGATTTTAGTGTCATTTCTATTTTATCTGCTGCCTTTAAATCACTTACATCAAGTGGGATTGTACCAATTACACCAATGCTTTCTTTATCTACTGTGAGGCCATCTTTTGCAAAGGTCTCAAACATTTTAAGATAAGCCTTTTCAGCCCCTATATCATATAATTCCATACCAGTAGTTTCTATGGTAATGACCGGTACATCAAGTTTTTTTTCTGACATTTTCTTTATTGCTTTGTAATCAGTAGCAATAACTGAAGGTACCGGAGTTCCGATAATTGCTGCAAATTTTGCTTCCACTTTTTTAGCAGCATCTGCAAGTTTTGCCACAAGCCTGTCATCACGCCCCAGTATAGCATCCATATCACGAAGACCAGCACTGAAAATGGCGCTTTTTTCTGCATTCCATCTAGGCTCATCGAATCCACATACGTTACCAGCACATCCCCCTGCATCACAGATAACTATAATTCCCCCAAGCTTATAAAGAACAGATGCTGCACCAGACTGATCTGGTGCAAAAGGTGGTATGTATTTTCTTAATCCTTTCATCTATGCCTCCTTACCAAAACAATCCAACGAATGTTTCAATTCCTCAAATAATTTTTTTACGCCAGCATACCCAAAGGGCTGAATGTCCTCATTCCAAGGTACATTTACACAATCAGGGTGGTAGTACTCTGCATCCTTGCCAATGGTTATATCAATCTTTTCTTCACTGCAGTCATAATAAATCATGGTAGGTTCAAGATTGGAATAAATCTTAGTCTTAGGACTCAATTTTGCAACTTTTCTGATATAAACAAAGTCTTCAGCCGTAAGACTAGCATATATTTCAGCTACTTTAAATCCATATCTTAAAAGTGCCAAGGAGAGTTCAAAAGAATTAGCATTCATTGCTTCACCTACTGCAAAGGTTATATCAGGATAAGCAGCTTTTAATTCATCTATGGCCTTTTTTGCTTCATCATAATATTTTTGATCATCAAAGCTTGTACCAAGAGCACTGGTGAAAATTTTGTATTGACTTTGTACTTTATCTATCTGATACAGTCGTACAAGCTCTGCTGATGGAATATTCAGTCGTTTCATAATATCATCTGCTGCAAATCTTGCTTCTGGATTCAATACAAGATTAAAATTTGCCTCTCCCATATGCATATATTCATCAAAATCTTTACAGCGGGAGATCTCATTTATTTTCTTCATGCCAATATGGTGCAGCAAATCATATAGTTCTGAGTTTTCCATAAGTGGAGCAAAATATCCCAGTATATTAACTGTATCCAGCTTTTTTTCCATTGGTTTAAGAAGTGAATAAATGGACTGCCTTACATGTACCATAGGAGGCTTACGACCTTCTCTTGTTAATGCATACATATAACAGGGAAGAACAGGAATATTTACCTTATCCATAGCTTTTCTGCAAACACGCTCCATGTCTGTTCCGAGGAGTGCATCAACACATGTAATACAAATCATAACCACTGACGGCATACTTGGTGTACACTTACAAATCTCTTCAACTGCCTGTGGAATATTCTTCAAATGAGCTCCAGTAACAATATCAGTTTCATCCATTACCAAGTAGAACATTCTCTCACTGTATCCACCCTGCTCACTTAATGTTGTCGTATTCCTGCCGCAGCACCCAGGAGCTACTAAAAGCATAACTGACCCTGGTATTGCTAGTCCTGCACGCTTAACTCCAAATCCTTGCGCACCAGGTGAATTAAAAGAAAGAGTTGCTGGTGAACTGTAAATCAAATGGGTATTCGAAATAAGTTCTGCAGGAATATTATCTTTACCTTCTGCGGCTAAGTTTTCTGCTGTAATATAATATGACTCTTTTTTCATTTCATTTCCTCACTTTTAATCAATAATGTGGCTAAATTGAAAAAGCACTTACTTATTGGAAGATTAGGGTCTCCTTCAATAACTGTTTTCCCCATCTCCTCAAAATGATTGATATTATTGTCTCTTGGGATATCACCTACAATAGGAAGATGTTCCTTGCTGGCAAAATCTTTTACTTTTTTTTCTTCATTTTCAATATTTCTATGATTGAATACGATACCAAACACCTTTGCATAACCCCTATCTGCAAAATTTTTAACTGCACTATTTATGTTATTTGCTGCATAGAGGGCCATTTTTTCACCAGAAGTAACAATAAGTACTTTTTCAGCATATCCTTCACGAATAGGTGCTGCAAATCCACCGCAAACTACATCTCCTAAAACATCATAAAGTACAACATCTGGCTTGTACTCTTCAAAAAGATTTAAATCCTCTAATAAATTAAATGTAGTAATAATTCCTCTGCCTGCACAACCAAGTCCTGGTGTAGGGCCGCCAGTCTCTATACACAGAACGCCGCCAAAACCTACTTTTGAAATATCTTCAATTTTTTCTGGATCTGCATCAAATTCTCTCATATAATTCATTACAGGCATTAATGTTTTTCCTCCAAGCAAATTGCTATTGGAATCTGCTTTAGGATCACATCCTATCTGAATAACTTTTTTTCCGAGCTTGGCAAAGGCTGCTGACAAATTACTGGTAATTGTAGATTTCCCAATACCGCCTTTTCCGTATATAGCTATTTTCAGCATTTTTTAACCCCCTATGGTATTTCATTTTTATCTTCTTATGTAAAAAAACTCCTCCCAAGTTTGGGAAGAGCTTAAATGCGGTCATAATATATTAATGAATCTTACTTAGCAGGAAAAGCATATATCCCAAATCTTTGATTTAGTGATAATCGCTTTCTCTTTAGAGTTTTATTTCTCCACTAAGTTCAGATAAACAATACATAATATATTAATTTTTTACTGCCCGCTCTTTATCTCAGGACACCTTCGCTTCAGAGTGACAAAAATATTAATTTTTAATTAAAATGTGAAATAAACGTTTTCTAAATTTTTTATATATTTAGTTTATCACCAAAAATTGGTACTGTCAAGAAATTACACCAAATTCTTCATGACAAAGGTATAAAAATGGATTAAATTACACTATATCTTCATAGGCTTTTTCTTTTTCTTCTCTCTTGTCAACAATACAGCTATTTAAAATCATACCAACAACAATAAGGAGTATTCCAATTAAGTCAACTCCCGTTGGTATTTTATCATGAAACACAAACACTCCTCCTAAAAGAGTAAATATAACTTCACCTGATTGTGTACATTCCACTGCCGCCAACTTACGTGTATCACTGCTAACTATATCCGTTGCTTTAAAGAACAGTATAGTAGCAATAATTCCAGAACAAATAGCAACTACAAGAGACTGCACTGCCTGTCCCCTACTTGGTACCCCTACAGACATAAGACCACATATGGACAATATTATCCAAAAAGGCATACTGCACAAAGTCATACCAAATACTCTTTGAAATGTGGTAAATTTATTTTCACAGATTTCTATCATCTTTCGATTGCCTAAAGGATATGAAAAAGCTGCTATAATTACAGGAATAATTCCTATTAAAGGTTTTATACTGGATATTTCTTGTATCTGCTGAAACTGCATTAAAAATATTCCAAATAAAATTAGCAGCGAAATAGATAACACTTTTTTAGGAATTTTATTTCTTACTTTAAAAACTTTATTATTCTTTTTTACAGTTTTAAAAAATAAAGGAGAAAGAAGGCCCCCTGCAATTATAGTTATTTGCCATGTTCCAGCAACTAACCATGAAGGACCATATATTGAGGCAAAACTTAAAGGTGCATAAAACAATCCAAACCCTACTGTACTCCAGACAATCCACTTCATAGGCTTTTTCATTATATCACTTACCACTTCAGATAATTCATTTTTAACAATCATGATAACAAATAAAATTGGAAGCGTGAAAATGTATCTTAATGAAGAGCTCCATATCCAACTTCCACCATGAAAATTCATTTGTTGATTAAGTACAAAAGTAAATGCAAAAAAGAATGAAGCTGTTATGCCCAGTATAATTGCTCTTTTCACTACTATTACTTCCCATCTATAATTTTTATATAATATATTATACATATGTATGTTATTTTGTACAATATGTTATTGATAATATTTTACTTAATTCAAAAATTATTATAGAATTGTAGATGTTATAATGTAAAAATCGCTATATAAGGAGTTAAACTTATGAAAAATTTGAATTTAATTATAGGCTCTAAGCTTAAAAATATACGCATTAGGAGAAACTTAAGTTTAGATGATGTATCAAGGCTAACCGGGGTAAGCAAAGGAATGTTAGGCCAAATAGAAAGAGGTCTATCAAATCCAACCGTATCTACTTTGTGGAAAATATCAACTGGATTAAAAGTATCTTTTTCATCCTTTATCAATGAAAAAGAGGATGACTTAAAAGTAATACATCAGGATGACATTGTTCCCTTATTAGAAGACAATAATAGAATGAAATTATATTCAATATTTCCATTTGATAATAATAAAGGATTTGAGATATTTACTATAGAATTAGAACCAGGGTGTAACCATGCATCTACCCCACATAATGATGATGTTGAAGAATACATTATTATTACAGAAGGTACAATGGAGTTAATCATAAATGACAATAGTTTTACACTGCAAAAAGGAAATTCTATTAAATTTATGGGAAATAAGCCCCACTCCTATAAAAATACAACTACTAAAAAAGCAGTATTTCAAAATATAATAATGTATTATAAATAGAGAGGTTCAAATGCGCCTTTCTTAACTAAAAATATCCTGTATTATAAACCATTTTCTGTGCCTATAATACAGGATATAATATTTCTATTTTAATTTGCTACCTTGATTTTGAACTACTTTACTAGCTATGCTATTGCCAAGTTCACAAGCTTTTTCTAGAGACAGTCCCATACATAATCCTGCTATAAATCCACCTGTATGTGAATCTCCCGCTCCTATTGTATCTTTTACTTTGACTGTTTCTGTAGGTATATTTCCACTTTCCTTTCCACTATAATAATTACAACCATCTTTTCCTCTAGTTACAACTACTGGCTTTTTCGTAATATTATATACTTTATTAATTGCTGCATCTAAATTCTCTTCTCCTATAAGAACACTTATCTCTTTTCTATTTGAATGAATAATGGTACCCATTTTAAATAGTCTATCCAATACATTTTTATCTATATATTCTATTCTTGGACTTGCATCAAAAACTATAGTACATTTCTGTTTTTTATTTTGTAATAAATTTACTATAACTTCTCCTGAAGCTCCTTCCAATTCATATCCAGATACATAGATGTAATCATATTCATCTATGTTAATGTTTTTAAACCATTCTTCTTTCCATTTGGTTTCTATACCAGGTACAGTGATAAATGTTCTTTCTCCATCACTTTCCACTATAGATAAATTCCATCCATTGTCCTCGCTGCAATCTTCTATAGATACATCATATCCGTCTTCCTTTAATTGCTGCTTTATTATGTTAGAATAGTTTCCAATTCCAACAGGTACACATAAATCATGCTTTACTTTTAAATATTTAAGCACATTAGCTACATTATATGCACATCCTCCTACTACTGTTTCTTTATGCTCTGCTGTAATGTCTTCTCCGCTTTTAGGCAGCTTATCTAATTTTAAAATTATATCTATAACTGCTGCACCCATAACCAATACTTTAGGCATTATTTTTCACCCCTTTATTTTCTTTTGTAATTACAATTAAAATATAATAAACTACAGCACTTACTATGAATGCAAGTAAAATTCCAAGACTATTATCTTTGAACATTCCCTTTGCAAAAGGACCACTGAAGAATGAACAATTTGTAAATAGCAATCCTACTATTACTCCAGCAAACCAGCTAAATACACCCTTTTTATTCACTGAATTCATATCTTTGTTTATTAGTAATTCCTCTTTATAACCTAAATTTTTTCTAATACACTTATAATCTACTAAAAACACTGCTGCCCATGCTGCTAATCCTATTCCTAATAATCCCAAGAAAATTTGAAAATTGCCTAAAAAGTCTTTTGAAATAAACAGTACATAAACAGGTAAAAGTATCATTATTATTGCATGTACTGTTATAGCTGTCTTATTACTTACATTTATATTTAAAGTTTCAAGACTGACTTTTGCTGATTTTAAACTTATTAGACATTGAGGTATAAAACCACCTAAAGCTGTTATGTAATAAATAACTGTTACCCATTTAGGCAAAGCCTTACCTATAGCTTGAATTGGATTCGAAGCCGTTGCCAGATCTGGTACTGATGTACTCATTAGTATTCCTGCGCCCATTATTACAAATAGTGGTATAAATGCTCCGAAAGTAACACTAGCAACGACAGATGCAGACGATGTATTAGGCTTTTGATAACAACTATAATCTGCCGCAGCTATGCTCCAACTTATACCAGTACCAGCTGCAATAATTGAAACTGCAGGTAAAAAGCTCATAAGCCAACTCCCATTTTTCATATCAAATAATTGATTCCAATTGGTTCTTGGTATTAATATAAGTAATATAAATAAAGTTAATATTCCAAATACATATGAAAGTATAGTTTGGATTTTAACTAAATAATCTTGTCCTAAAATATTAGAAACCAATATAAGCGCTACAAATATTATTAGTGCTATTATAGTAAGCGTTTTATTCTGACGTATTCCAAAGGAATTAAACAGTGAAAGCAAAATCAAAGTTCCTGTAACCACATTTACTGCTAGCCAACCAATTAAGTTAAGCCAACCAAGAAAGTTAGGAATGAAGTTTCCATTTATTCCAAAAGCTGCTCTAGAAAGCAAAAACGTAGTTCCTCCAGTATCTCTCCCAGATAAACTTAGATATCCTACTAATGCAAAGGATAGTGCACCTACTGCTGCAACAAGAATAGATTGTAAGAAATTTAGTCCAAATCCTACTATCATAGCACCATAAACTAACCCCAAAAATCCAATATTGCTGGCAAACCATATGGCAAATAATTCCTTAGGCTTACCTGTTCTTTCTTCAACCGATAAAAACGGTGATGTATTTGTACTGCTCATTAATTATTCCCCCTTTTTTACTTTTTGTTTCTAAAATTATTTATCTTATCTGAGTAGATGTTAAAATCCACCCTATTTTTTTCATTTATAAGTTCAATCCATTTCTCATCAATATTTTCTATTCCAGATTTGGCACCACATATGGCCGTTGCCATAGCACCTATAGTATCCGTGTCCCCTCCCAAATTGGCACACATAATGCTGCACAATTCAGGCTCTTTTGCATAATAAGCTATTGACATTGCTGCAGGAACAGATTCACTCGTAAGCACTCCAGTACCTATTACATCAAATATTTTTTGTAAAAAAGACTCACTATCGTCTTTATATTTATCTGCATAATAAAGTCCTAAATTCAATCTTTCCAACAATGAAGGAGAAAATGTCTCTGCACCAAAACTTTTTGCTTTATTATAAGCATCTATAGAATTTTTTATAATTTCATCCCAGGACTTATCTTCTAAAGCAGAACTTACAGCCATTGCAACCATACTAGCCCCACCTAAAGCCACATCTGTGTTATGAGTTACGCTACTAATATTTACTACATATTCTATTAAGTTGTCCTTATCTTCACAGGAAAATAAACATCCTATAGGTGCAATTCTCATAGCAGCTCCATTTGTCTCTGCCTTGCAAGTGAATTCTTCTGGATCTTTACCTTCCCTTATTGCCATTAAAGCTGCTTTTGAACTAGGCCCCAATATGTTATATTCAAAGGCGTTATGAGCTATGGCCCATTTTATAAGTTCATCAGCTATATCGTTTTTATCAGGAACAAAATTCGTTTTAATCAATGATTTTAAAATTGCTATGGCTTCACCTGTATCATCCGTAAATTGTCCTTTAGCATAATACATTGCCAGCTCACTTTCTTTAGGACCATCTAAGAAACCTTCTATTTTACCAAAATACTCTTTTATCTTTCTCCTGCTCCAAAACTCAGAAGGCATTCCCATGGCATCCCCTATAGCCATACCATATAATGCACCTAAAATTTTATTTTTCACCTTATCACCTCATTAATATTGTACAGTCGTACGTACAAGTTTGTTTATGAAATATATAAACACATTTATAGTATTTATATATTAGTAACTATTTTAAAATCTATATCTGGACCATAAATTACACTAACTCTTTCTATAACTATTCCACCTACATCCTTAACATTTCCTTCTGCTTTAGTTAAAACTGCATCCTCTTCGTGATTAAAAACACTTTTAGTAGTTGAATTGCCTTTTATGCCACTGATAGTTAAAGCAGCGGTCTTAGGCATAACACCATACTCTTCCTTCATTGTAGTGTATAAAGACTTCCTAGAAAAATCATACTTGTTAATGTCATGAAATACACTAAGTGGTGTAATAGAAGTATCCAATGTGAGCCAACATATATGATTTTCTTTTTCCACTCCCCTAGCCCTTACTAGTTTAAAAAACTTTTCTCCACCTTCATTTATGATCTTACTTTCAAGTACCTTTGATACTGGAGTTTCCTGTCTTTTAGTTATATAATCTGTAAAACCACTGAAATTCCACACATTGTATTTGGTTTTTCTAAGAGACACAAAAGTACCTTTACCATGAACTTTATATAGTAAACCTTCATTGACAAGATTTGAAATAGCCTTTCTTATAGTAGTTCTCGTAATGCTATATTTTTCAACAAATTCACTTTCTGAAGGTATTTTCTCTCCATCTTTATAAATTTCATTTATTATAGAATCTCTTATGATACGCTGTAGTTGTGCATAAAGTGGTACCAAACTATTTCTGTTTAACATGTTGCCCTCCAAACTTGTCCATACAAGTTATATGTTATTTAAATAATACAATATCATTTTACAATAGTCAATATAAATTTACAAAAACATTTGAAAATTGCATCTAGCTATTATAATTCTAGCAAATAAAATCTAATTATAAGCTAAAGGCTATAAAATTTAAAGGAAATTGCACCTTTGGCATATCTATTTTACTCAATAAACCTCAAACTGCATAAAATAAATTTGATGAACTCATACTTAAATAGTAGATTAGTAATAATTAAACGTTAATTGGAGGTAAATATTATGAGTAAAAAATCTTTATTAGTCATCGATTGTCAAAATGATTTTATAACCGGCAGTCTTGCATGTAAAAATTCAGAAAATGCTATACTGCATATTATAGATTTTATAAGTAAAAACCCTGATCTTAATGTATTCTATTCCTGTGATTCTCACGAAATGACAAATAAGTCATTTCAAAAAAATGGTGGAATGTGGCCCATTCACTGTGTAGAAGGCACTGAAGGAGCTTTACTTTCTGAAAAATTCACTCTTGGAATAAAGGATAAAAATAAATCTCCACAAAATCCTGAAATTATTTTTAGAAAAGGTATGAACGATGATGTTGAAGAGTATTCAGCCTACAATGCACTAAATATTAAAAATAAAAGACTCCACGAGGTACTTGACAAAAACATTATAATATGTGGAATTGCCAGTGAGTACTGTGTTAAAGAAACGATACTTGATCTCGTAAAAAATGGATTCAACGTGACTATTCTTGCAAATGGCCTTGGATATGTAGATGAAACTGAACATATAAATACTCTAAATGAGTTTAAAGAAAAAGGCATGAGCATTATCTTCTAATTTTCCTTACTCTGAAGCTATTGCAATAACTTCAGAGTTATTTATCCGATCGCTACCATTGCTAATACCCCATCTTCTATCAAAGTTGGGGATAAGCACTGCTACGCGCCTGGATAACGATTTCTAAACATCAGGTGGAGTCAAAACTCAACCTGATGTCAAGAACTCTGTTTATTATCATGATCTTTCATACAGCCTTTCTTTCTAATAAATTCTAATTGTAAATAATATATCTATAAAGAAGTAAAATACGAAAGCATATTTAAAACACTTATAAAAATAGTCTTTTTTTATTGACCTTAAAATTACCAATACAAAAATAAATGCAGCTATAAAAAAAACATATACCTGCCATATTGGTACATTCAAAAATTTTGCAATCAAACCTTCGTCATTAATTGCAAACATATTATCAGGATTTATAATTATAAATAATAGATATGCAATTAACCTTGTAAGGCACATAGTTATAGCAAAATACACTCCTATGTACACTTTTTTCCTATTTTTAAGGATATAAACAATGATGCATCCAATTACTGCTAATATTAAATTAATCGCCGGTCCTCCAAGACATCCCCACAAGTTTTCCAAACCGTTTTGGGTCTCTGTATAACTAAAAGTAAATTTTGCAGGTATTCCACTTAGCTTGTACCCTATTAAATGTCCAAATTCATGAATTGGCGTAGCAACTATCGTAATCATCAAAAAAATAAGCTTGCTTAATTTAGAGTCAATGTCTATATTAACCTCTTTAATATTCATATTATTTAACCCCTCACTATTTACAAATAATAAAGTTCAAAGTTCAAATATCAAATATTATTGATTTTCAGCTATTTCAACTCTATACTTTCCTCAACTATTAACTATTAATTTTATACTTATCACTTTTAACTTACCACTAATTGCCTGCAAACATAAAATTCGTCGACTCCTTGAGTTTTTTGCACTATTAAGGGTCGACGACAACTTTATATATAATTTCTAAAAATATTTTTTCAAGTCCTCCACACTTTCCATGTCAAATATATCAGTTGCTATACATTCAAGTGTTTCATCTGGAAGACACTTTATCCTGTCAATATATTCCTGAGGAACTTTTTTAAACTTCTTTAAAATTTGTCTTACAATTATCTCTGATTTTCCTTTAGTTTTTCCCTTTTCTATACCTTCTTCTATACCTTCATCCCTTATCATCTTTCCTATTTCCGTCATGGTTATCATCTCCTTTAATTTTTTTCTACTAATTTCATCTCCAAATTTATCTAGTAATGCATATAATAAGCTCAAACTTTGAAGTTTATTTTCACTGTCCTCGAGATTATTCGTAAGCTCTATACTTTCAATTGCCCTCTCGCTCCTACTTCTCTTTCCACTCATAAGTGGCAGCATCGTGAGTGTGAGTATATCTTTATTGCTTAATTTTTCTTTTCTTTCTATTTTTTCTTTTAAATATTCAAACTTTTCATCCCCGTCAAACTTTTTCATGTAAATTGCCTCTACCCCGTACTTTATAGTGCCCGCATCTATATATTCATCTGCCTTTCCTATATCTGCAGAATATATTACTACAGTTCTAACCTTTTTCTTATCCCTGTAAAAAAGCGAGGCATCGTAATATAAAAATCTCTTTATATCATCTTTTTTGTCGGTAGTTTGGAACTCAAAATGGAGATAATTTCCATCCTCAGTATAAAATAAATAGTCAGTATAGCCAGTTTTTATTTCTATATTCTTTATTTCCGTCTCCGCAGGAGCAATTATTTTAGTATCTATGTTAAAAAAATTTACTGCGCTCTGCCCGAATATACCAAGTGCTTTTTTTAGTACTGCATCTTCAACTTTATTATAATCCACAGCAATCATCTCTTTCCACTAAAATATAAAATTTAGTATTAGTTTTGCCATGAATTACAATTCTATACAAACTTATGTTCTTTTTTATTGCATATAAGCACAAAGTAAAAAAACATCCCAATCTATTATTGTTTATTCTTTGTTATTTTAACTCTATACTTTCCTCAACTATTAATTTCATACTTATCACTTTTAAACTTAGAACTAACTTCTTAATCCCTCATAGGTAATCTAAAAACAAACTTATTTCTGACGATATTGTAGGCCACTTTCAAAATAATTGTCTATATCATCAATCAAAGTACCCTTATGTTGTTCCTTTTTTATTAACTTTCTATCACGAACTACAGCCTTTTGAACTGCATATTTGACATCATCACTAAACCTTTTCCACTTTTTCTCCCTTGCTTCCTCGGTTCTAACGTCAGGCTCACTTTGATAATCATCAAGAATTATAAGATCCGGCCTGTTATTTCCATATTTACGGCCACGCATAGGGCAGCTGGAGGAAATAGCTTCAATAAAAGTCTTATTGGTAAATTCAAGCTGTGTAGAATTACAAATATACCTTTTGTCCTTATCATCTAAGAGCTTTCCAAATGCTTTCTCAATATATTTATTTTCAAGGAAAGTATTTTTAATATCTTTTATAAATTTCTCTGCTGTAGTCCCTATGTCAGAGCAAATCAAAGTGTATTTTTTTATTCCATAAGCGTGACACCAACAAGTTGGAGCATAATCCCCAAAAGCAGATTTACCCGTACCACGTGGAAGTATCCAACCTCTTTGACTTGATCCACCACCAATTATAGAATTCTCAATGTCATGCCAAATCTCATGATGAACTTGCGCTATAGGTGCCGCAGTGTTATTTCCTTTTGGTAAAAATGTGTCCTGCAAAAAATACATACAAAAAACTCGAGAGACATTCTCCCGAACCGCCAGGCAAGTCCATAATAACCAAATAGATTAGAGCTATGCTGCAGAATCATATTTTCGGTAGCTGATTCATCAAATCCTACTTTCTGGAGGTATTTATATAAGAGAAATTTGTTTTGTTCATCTTCATTTTGAAACATTAGTATCATTCCTTAATTAATATCATCTATAGTAATATTAAGTCCTACTACATATTTAGATAAATTTTTATTTACAAAACTTATAATTACGTTCAGATAACATTCTTTTGAATATAAATTATTTTCTATATCATTATAAGAAAATTTAATTCTAAATTTTCCCATTTTTCTATTAATAGAACAAATAATATGACTTGACTCCCCAATACGATTTAATATATATTGATATATTAAGTCCTCGAAAAAATTTTTATGATAACTAAATTCACCAGAAAAATTAATGCAACATTCTTCATCTTCTCTAAAAATAAATCTTCTACTACGACTGGCTTCAAAAAATTGTTCTCTAACACAAAAGTATTTTCCATACTCAGGATCACTATTATCCATTATTTTCAATGATGTATTATTTTTAATAAATTCAACATTTATACCATTTTTCTTTGATATGTCAATTAAATCTTGTGAAGTCATTACTATGTCCATCTTTAAATTTTTAACCGGATAATTAGATAAATTAAAAATTCTGAAGTCAAAGTCAAAATTATCAGGATTATCATCAATAACTATTCTGTTATTCTCTTTAGTAAATTCAATGTTAACACAATTAGTACAATCAAAGTCAAAAATTGGTTTAATCTCTTCTTTTCTATTTTCTTTTTGAATTTTATTTGTTTGTTGAGTTGAAATATATATAGCAATTAGTGTTGCAATTCCGCCTATAGCTCCACCTGAATAGCCTAGTAACATAGAGCACCAATTATTCCAATTCGTTTTATAATAAACTCCACAAAATATAAACGGTAATGGTAATACCATAGCAATAATAAAATAAACCACCATTATACTTTTTAAATTAATTTTCTTGTATTTTTTTGTCATCTAATCACCTCTTGTAAAATATTCTACAAAAAGTAATCTATTCCTTTGAATTCACCTTAATATGCTATAATTTTCATAAGAAAGGAAGATGGTATTATAAATAAAATTGAAACTGTTAGCGGTATGTGTCCTAAATTTAAAATTTCTAAAGAGATCAAGATTAATTATTCCAGAAGACAAGTAGATAATGCTCCTGTAGAAATTTATCAGAAAGGACAATTCACTTGTGATAACATTTGTGATGATTCTCAAAGCTGTCCTATTTATGAAAAAGTTCCACAACTCAAATATGAATAATTAATCTTTAGCCACATGAGAAACCCTATTTCTCGTGTGACCTTTTCTTATCTGAGTAACGTACATATTGGCACCTATTCATTAAAACTAAAATTTTTCTATTTTCTTTAAAAGCATTTCCTATATAAAAAGTACTTATATAGTTATATATAAGCTGATATTTAAGCGCCTTAAATCTAGCATTTTCTATTTCTTCTATTGTCCCATGTTTTTGAAATTCTTCTAGTAAATCTTTAGCCTCGTCTCTTTTATCCTCTATCCTATTCCATTCAGGCCCTAAAAAATCATCTATATCATCAACTGGAACTGGATAATCCTTTGGAAAATCTTTATTCATTTAAATCGCTTCTTAATTTTTCGTATTAAAAAAGAGCCCTGTTGTAAGCTCCTAATTACTTCATATATTTTTTATTCTGAATCTCTTTTGTTAATTGCTAATTTTGCATTATCCGGAAGTGTCTTAAAAAGATTTTCTATTTCTTTGGGTTGAGTTATCATTTGCTGAACAATAAAATTCAGCAATCCAAAAAGACTGTACGCTATATCTTTATTATCATTTAAGTCTATAGTTCCGGGATGAACTGCATTATTTCCTATAACTCTTACAGTATCTAATGCCTTCTGTACTTTACTATCTAATCCTTTTTTAACTAAAGAGCCTATATCTTCATTTATATTTTTTTAACCTTTTCTGGCATATCTTCATTTGGAATTGGTACTATTGATTTTTGAGGAAATACAAGTTTTCCTTTGTACCATATATGCTTTTCATGACAGTTTTGACATGTAGATATACTTATAGTTCCGTCTTTTTCAATTCCATTAAATTCTAAATCATGTGGATACATAATTTGGCCTCTATCACCAAGCATAAAATAAGTCCAAACTTGTTGTGAAAAAGCTCCGCAGTGTTCACATACAAATGCTGATAAACCAATTTGTGGTATAATTTTCTTTTTTTCATTCATATTACCATCTCCTTTATTTAACATAATTCAACAAAATAAAGGGAAATCCTTCTTTTTTCCAACTGGTTTTTAAAATTGAAGTATTAAAGAGAGCTCTTAAGTTCTTACCATGCTGGATTTTTAATTACCTTACATCACTCTCTTCATTAGTATAATTTATAGCATTTTGTTTTATATAAAAAGGATGGATCCATATTTCATCCTCATCATTTAATGTGTTCCAACCATTAACCACGTCTATGAATCTAGAATGATGATCAATAGAATCTACAACAGTACAATAAATTGTAAACTTTTTCAAAATATTAGGTTCAATACTTTTTATGTCTTTAAATTTTACCTTATCGTTTGGATGTATTAACACAATTTGTTTTATTATATCTTTTCTTTTTTCAAATTTAGAATAATCTCTTACTATTCCTGTATTTTCTGATGTTAAAACTGTAAGACTGTCTTTAGTATTTAAATACATGCGTATGTCATTTTTCAATATTTCATTAATAAAATTATTATTAATTATAAAATTATATTTCTCCTTATTCTTATTAAATTTATAAGCTTCTTCCAATATTCCATATTTAAATATTCCAAAAATAATCAAAGTTTTCTCGTTAGAAAACGCACTTAAAAACTGTAATAAATCGTTATCTATTTCACTTCCATTTTCATCATATATCTTTTCTAATGTGACAAATTTATTTTGCTTATAACATTCATAGATATCCATATCAGTTACACCGCCTTAATATATTGTATACATAACGATTCAACATGAAAGAGTAAAATCCTTCTTTTCCTAACTATACTTTCATATCACGCTAAAATTTAATTTTCTTAACTTCATGATCCTGAAAATACATAGGAGCCTTAAAGCCATCAACTAAAACATGAAGTCCTGAAGAATTGCAAATCATAATTCCATAGCCTTTTACGTCCCAAGCATCAACATAAACACGTTCTCCTATATTAAACATAAATTTCACTACTCCTAATTTTAGACATAAAAAAGAGTCCTTATTAAGGGCTCTTGCATTATTTATACTAAATCATTCATATCAACATCAAATCAACTAGCTTTTAATTCTTTGCCTAAGTCTAATTTTCATGATCCAGAAGAATCGTATTTTTTATATAATATTCCAGAGCAATCAGATGGCATTTCAAAATTATTATCAGGTGAATAAAGTGCTAACACTCTATTCTTCCCATACTTACCAATAAAATATCCTAACTCCAATATAACATTTTGTCTAGCTCTCATTGATATTTCATCAGGCAGTATTTCTAGTGCATCCATTTATCATCTCCGGAAAGTAAAATTATCGCATAAGTTATATCTGAGCTTTCATCTTGCTTCATTAATTCATTTTGCCCGTCTTCCCAAGAACTACGTTGATATTCCTCTGAGGCAGGGTACATTAAAGGATGAAACCTCAAGTTATTTAAATTATCTAAATATTTACTAGACTCACCAAAAACATTTTCAATTATCATTTTTGCTCTTCTTTTTAATGCATCCAATGCACTTGAATCATGATATTGCAATTTTCGCGATTTTTCTATTAAGTCCTCAATTAATTCCACGCTTTCCATAAAAATCCAATAACCTTTGAAATTGTATTTATTACTTAAATTCTACAAAATAAAGAAAATTCCTTCTTTTTCCAACTGTTTTTTTAAATTTAGGCATTAAAGAAGAGTCCTGTTAGGAACTTCTAAGATCTATAACTTAAATTTATCTTTTATAAGACTATTAGATAAAGTCAATATATCCTTATGATATGCAATTAAGTTTGGTATTACTTCGTCATCTAGCTTCAAATATTTATATTTAAAGTTCTCGCTTGAAAAATCAATTTTACTTGAATTTTCGCTGTTATTATTAATGGGACTAATTTTGAATGTAGGCTCGTTTTCAATTTTTTCACCATCAAATCTAAATATTCCTCTATGTTTAAACCAATTACAATAATCTATAATTTTTTGAAAGTTACCAAAAACATTAATATTGTTTTCAGTATCTATTAAAGCAAATTCATTCAAAAATATAGTATCATTATCTCTTTTTAAATTATTCTTAAGTTTGCCAAATTTATATGACCCTAATACTTCATTAAAATCATCATTTCTCTTAAAATAATTTTTAAATATCCAAATCATTTGCATTAAAATTTCAAATGAAGAATAATAAGAATAAATAGCATTTTCAGCATTAAAACATCTTTGATAATAATAAAATTCATAAGAATGATTATTTATATCTGAATTTAAATAATCAATATCAATAATTTGAGATGCTTTTAATAATTCATACCTTGCCTTGTTTATATATCTATCAAAAGTATTTATCAATCTTTTCAAATAATTAAATTTTACATCTATAATTCTCGGGTCTATCAACTCTTTAAATAACTCATTATAATAATTAGGAATTTTTAGTTCATTAACTTCATTGTTAAATAAATCCTTATATTTAAATTCATTATTTCTATATTTGTATACTTTATCCTCCATGATCTTATGGGTAAATAAAAAATTATTGTCCCCTTTCTTAACTTTACGAATAAAAGTTTCAATATCAACCCATTCATTATCTACATTAATATAAAAATATTTATTACACTGTGGATAAAACTCAGCATGTCCTGTAATTGCCATATTAACATCTCCTCATGTAACATGGTTTCTATATGAAACTTAGTATTTCCTGCAAGTAAATACCTGATTTTTAAAATTTATCACAGAACATATGGCGTCGTTCACCGGCCTATTTCCGTTTTTCCAATTTAGAATGTACCCGGGATGAGAAACTCCAATCATGCTCTTAAACTATACCATTTTAGTTAACCCCGCTAAACCGCAATTTAACATCATTTTTTTATCATTCATATGTTTTGCATCCACTTAAAATATATATAAGTGTTCTAACTTAAAAATCAACTTATATGCAGAAATATTTTTACAATAATGAAGCTCTTTTAAATATTTTGCATATAGGACTTAGAAAAAAATTTTTAAAAAATCTAGAACTTTTGAATTGTTTGAGGTACGAGTTTTCAAAAATTCTCAGTATTTTTTTAATTTTTTTGCTTAGTCCTATCAAAATATTTAACGAGCTGAAGGTTGTAAAAATATTCGGAGTATATATTGATTTTTCCTATAGAAACTCCATAATGATTTTTGTTTTGAAATAGTTCGTAATCAGTAATTACACCTAGCTATTAATAGCAAACTTAATCTATTTATCCAAAAACAGCTATTTTCAATTTTGTATTTATATAAAATTCAATCTATAATACATCTTACAAGTTATGATGGAAAGAAGTAATTAAGTACATTGCAAAGAGAGTCAGTGGTTGGTGTAAACTGCCTGATGTGCTTTATGAAATACATTCCTGAACTGTAGGCTGAAATTTTTTAAAGTAAGCTGATCCGGGTAACTCTCGTTAAAAGTAAGAGATGAGCAATAGATTTATTTGTTCAAGTAGGGTGGTACCACGATTATTTCGTCCCTTAATCGCAGGTGCTTTTTTTATTTTTCAAATTTATTTTGCTCAAGTAGGGTGGTACCGCGACTTTTTCGTCCCTTGTGTAGGGGCGTTTTTTTGTACAATTTTTAAGTAATTTCAATTAATATTTGCCGCAGCACTTTAGCACTAAATACTTTTACAGTGTACACTGTAATTCTGTACATTGTTACTGTATAAAAAGCACTTGCACCTTGCAGCTGGAACTTACTACTGAAACTCGTAAACTATACAATATGTGCATTATTCAATATGAATTGTGAATTGTGAACTGTGAATTAAATAAATAGGGGGTTTTAAAATGAACGTATCTTTAATCATCATCATCTGCTATATATCCATGTTATTTGTAATAAGTTTTATTGCTAAAAAGAAAGCTCAAGGGGGAGGCGAAAGCTATACTTTAGCCAGTAGACAGCTTACAACTCCACTTGTAACCTGTTCACTTATAGGCCTTGCTATTGGCGGTGCTTCAACCATAGGGGTCGCTGAACAAGCTTACGATGTAGGACTTTCAGCAGGTTGGTACTGCACAGCCTGGGGAATCGCAGCTATAGTTATGGGACTTGCAGCTGCAAGTAAATATAGGGAATTCAATGTATCTACTGTTCCTGAATTGTTTTCAAAATTTTATGATGAAAAAGGTGTTGCCGTCTGTGTAGCATGCCAGATAATTATTCTCATTGTAGTTGTGTCTCTTCAATACATTGCAGGTGGAGCTATTTTATCTTCACTTTTGCCTGGTATATTCACTATAAAAACAGGTATGATAGTAAGTGCTTGTGTATTTGTTGGTATAACCTTTATAGGAGGAATGTGGTCTGCCGGATTATGTAATTCATTTAACGTTCCTTTAAAATATACAGGAATTATACTATGTACTATATTAGCTGTATCAAAAAGCGGAGGAATTCAGAACATAAAACTTCATCTTCCTCAAAGTGTACCTTATTTCAGCCCTATTAAAGGAGTTGGTACATGGGTAATTTTAGGTTGGATACTTGTTATGACTACCCAGGTTTTGTCTATGCAGGGTCCTGTACAATTGGCCTTTGCCGCTAAAGATGCAAAGACTGCAAAAAAAAGCTTTATACTTGGCGGTCTTCTTATGATTCCAATAGGTTTTTTATGTGCTCTTATAGGTATGGCTGCAAGAACTACTTTTCCTCACGTAAGTGCTACTATGGCACTTCCTAAAATGATTTTGTCATTAAACCCTGTAGCAGCAGGAATAACTTTAGCGGCACTCTGGGCAGCAGATGTTTCTACAGCCTGCAACTTGCTTTTAGGTGCATCTACCCTATTTACAAATGACATATACAAAAAATATATAAATCCTAAAGTAAATGACAAAAAGCTTTTAATAATGACTAAATCCTCTGTAGTTCTTTTGGGTATATTTACCTTTATACTTGCCCTTTCCATGTCAGGTATATTAAAAACTATATCCATGGGCTTAAGCCTTTCTACTGCATTTACACTTATATTTTTATTTACCATGTTTGCTCCTAAACTTTGCAAAAAAAGTTCTGCTTTTTTCACTACCCTAGCAGGAGTAGCAGCTCTATTTTTATGGCAGTTAATACCTTCCTTTAGAATATTTCCTCATGTAATATTCATGGAATGGCTTGTATGCCTTGTAACCTTTATGCTTACATCAATACTTGATAAAAGATCAATTATGAATATAGATACCATAGATGAAATAAATGAAATAGTGTAAAAAAGTAAGGAGATAAACCTCCTTACTTTTTTACACTCAATCAATTATAGTACCTGGATTTAAAATCTCATTTGGATCAAATACCTTTCGTATACCCTTCATAATTTCAAGCTCTCGTTTTGTAAACTGCAGCGACATGTGTTTCTTTCTTGTTTTTCCTGTACCATGTTCTGCTGTTATTGTACCACCATATTTTAGTGCAGTTTTATACATTTCCTCTTTTAATTCCTCATAATATGAAGGCAGTTTACCGTTATCCCCCATAATAAAATTGTGTATATTTCCATCTGCTATATGTCCCAAAGACAAAATATGATTTCCATATTTCTCTCCAAGTGCCGTTATGTCATCAAAAAAATCCGGTACAGTTGAAGGTGGAACTGCTATATCGAGTGCATCTGCTATATTGTCCTTATAGGGACCATATGCATTGCTCCTTATTGCCAAAATATTTCTCTGTTCCTTTGTAGTCTCCGCTATTATACTATCCACTGCATTGTGTTCTTCGCATATTTCTACAATTTTTTCGCTGCTAGCATAAAGTGCATCTTCTGTAGGCTCATCAATCATGAAAATTAAATCTACAGATCCTTTATTTGCAGGCCACTTAGTTCCAAGCTGCTGTGCAGCATTTTGTGCAATGACTTTGTCCATATACTCCACAGCAAGTGGTGTAATTCCATCTTGAAGTATACAAGGTACTGCATCACAAGCTTCACGCCTTGTATCAAATGAAACCAAAAGTGTTCCATTATACTTATTTTGTGCATAAAGCTTTAATGTTACTTTTGTAATTATACCTAAAGTTCCTTCACTTCCAATCATCATATGTAAAAGGTCATAGCCCATATTGTTTTTTATAAGTTTTCCTCCTACATTCACTATTTCACCTGTGGGTAAAACTACTTCCAAAGCTTTAACATGATTTCTCATGATTCCATGTTTTACAGCTTTTGTGCCGCCAGCATTTGTTGCTACCATACCGCCAATTTGAGCTCCTTCATCACCAGGATGTATAGGAAAAAATAGTTTGTCCTGCTTATTTAGTTCTTCTAGTAAATCTGCCAGGGTAGCTCCTGCTTCAATTGTAATCATCAAGTTTTTTTCATCAAGTTCAACAATTTTATTTAATCTTTCAAGTGACAAAATTATGCTGGATTCTGTGGGAATGACTCCTCCAACTACGCCTGTACCACCGCCCCTTGCAACTACAGGTGTCAAAGTCTTATTTGAATATTTTAATATCTCCGATATCTCTTCTGCAGAACCAGGTTTAACTACTACACAGTCCTTGCATGCTTCTGGACGAAGCAGAGGTTCTGTTTCATCGTAGAGATATCTCTGCATCTTAGACAAATCATCTGTAATCCAATCTTCTCCCACAATACTTTTTAAACTTTCAATTATTTCACTCTTCAATGTTATTTCCCCCTTTTTATTTGACAAATTCTTTCATCTTGCCTTTTAGTCAATTAATTAAATCTTATAATATTTTACACTTACAGCGCCCCAATTGAATGAAATAAGTAAAAAAAATACATCAGCTTGTCTTTACTGATATATTTCAACGTACAAAAAAAACAGCTCTTTTCGCTGGGGCGAAAAGTCTGCCGCGGTACCACCCATTTTTTTTACTTAATTAACATAACGGTTAAACAACCGATTAGACCTACTAAACATTCAGCCTACAGCTCCAGGGTGAGTTTCAACATGTATATTTATGGGTTTTCACCTTACCCCACTCTCTGTAAAAAAATATTAACATACCTAATTAATCCTATCATAGCTTTTATCTTTAAAGATGAGTTTACTATAAGTTTTGGTTACTGTCAATAGCCTAAAAATAAAATTTTTTTATAGTAGTCAATCTCGCTTATAGTGTACTCTTAGCTATCTTCCATTTGCATACAAAATTCATATAAACTTGAGTTTTTGTATACATTAATGGTATAATAAAAAACATTAGTAAGTTTTCTTTAAACTTAATAATGTTTTAAGGGGGAAAATACATTGAATAAAAAAGCCTTATCTGTTATTATAACGTTTGCGTTAGTAGGTTCTACTTTCAGCAATGTTTTCGCTTCTTCAGCCAGTACGTCTGAAGAATTAACACAAACTCAAAATAACAAAAAGGAACTCCAGGTAAAAGTTGATACTTTAAATAAGCAGATTGATGGAGTAATCGGAAAAATTGAAAGCAATAAAAAAGATATGAATACTATTGCTAAGAACATTAAAAATACACAAATCAAATTGTCAAAAGCACAAGATGATTCAAAATCGCAAAATGATTTATTTAAAAAAAGAGTAAAAGCTATGTACACAACTGGTACAAACGGTTATCTCCAGGTACTTTTATCTTCAAACAACTTAGGTGATTTTATATCCAGAGTTGACTCAATCTCAAGAGTAATGAAATTCGATAATCAAGTTATTACAAAACTAAAAGGAAATGAACAAGCTATACAAAGTCAGCAAAAAGCTTTAAGTGCTGAAAATGCTAAGTTAGAATCTTTAAAAATAAGTAATGAATCTACTTTGTCAAAATTAAATACTGACATACAACAACAAAAAGAACTATTAAGTCAGGCTACCGCAAAGGAACAGCAGTTAATAGCTCTTCAGACTGCTCAGAAGGCTCCTCAAATACCTGAAATAAAAACTTCTTCACCTACCTTATCTCGTGGTGGATCAGGTTCACTTTCATATTCACAAGTACTTACTATGGAGGCAACTGCATACTGTGGAGATGGTGTCACAGCATCAGGTTCTGCAACTGTAAGGAATCCAAATGGATACAGCACTATAGCTGTTGATCCTCGAGTTATTCCACTGGGAACAAAAGTCTATGTAGAAGGATATGGATATGCCGTAGCTTGTGATATCGGTGGAGCTATAAAGGGAAATATCATAGATTTATTCGTAAATTCGGAGGCAGAAGCAGAAAACTGGGGCAGAAGATCTGTTACTGTATATATACTTAATTAATATGTACAGGTAGTATTGTGCTGCTATTTTACCTAAAAGGTAAACACTTGGGGAGATTTTCTCTCCCCTACCTTACGAGAAATACATATTTATCATCTTAACATATAATAAATCATATGCCTGTAAAGTTTAGGTATCACCTCAAAGGAATAAGACACATTTAGTCTTTCAGTATATTTGTGCAAGTCTTTTCCCTGTCCACCAAAAATCACTACAGGAATATTTAACTTAGACAGTTCTTTTACTGGAAGTTTATATATTATGTCATATCCAACTATATTCGAAATCAATTCAGTAAGTGGTATATCTGGGTTAATTCCTGTATAACTTGCATCAGATATACCCATAAAATAATTAGTTTTTATAATGCTTTCCTGAAATTTTTCTTCTGCATACTTAATTGTACTATCTACAGCATTTATAAATTTGCCATCCTCACTATTTTCAGCTTTTAAATATTTATGCGGATAATAAGGAGGAATAAATGAAATTATAATCATAGGTCTTTTATTCTCGTATAGCTCATAAGTTGCCTTCACTATATTTATAGCTATAGTTTGGTTATCCACTTTCTCATTTTTCCATTCTTTTACCTTTTCATCTATGTACTTTTCAAAATCCTTATGCGTGCTTTTAACTTCATATAACATCTCTTTATAAGTAATAACACAAGCTTCTATATTATCAAATTTCAATTTTTGTGAGGATTTCTTTGCAAATTTTTCTCTCTTTTTTGAAATATCCTTTAAAACATTCTCAAAGGCATTCTGAGCCAGTTCTTTTAAATTAGATAGTATTTCATCATAAGATACCTGAAGAGTCAATATATTATAATATGCGGTGGAATACAATGGGCTCTGTACGGAATACATCTCCTTTAAATCCATTTGCTTTAAACACATAGGCGGCGGAGTTACAGTATCATAAACGCTGTCTGAGAGATCTGGATTACATTCCATTAATTTGTTTATCTCTGAAACTAGCAAATTGGGATTCAATCCTCTCAAAGATTCCCCTACATGAGTTTCTTTTCCCACACAAAAAAATAAAGGCATAATTTTACCTACACTACCTATGTATAATCTCTTGCTTTCTTTTTCTCCTCTTTCAGGTATGCTTGGCTCTGATATTATCATACCACAGTAATTGTACTTCCTCTCTTCCTTTAATTTAAGAAGAAATGGAGCTGCAGCAATCATTCCTTCGGAGTTACTCTCTTCGCCAGGAACTACTAAAAGCAATAAGTTTCCCTTAAAGTTTCTCTCTTTACTGAATTCTCTTAAAAGTTCCATATTCAGGGCCACTCCAAATTTCATGTCTGCAGTTCCCCTTCCAAATATCCAATCTCCTGATTTAAAATCCTCCATGGCATCTTCATCCAAATTCAATTCTGAAATTCTTTTAGTACATTCATCTACATCAAAAGCCATAGATTTTAAATGTCCGAATTCTTCTACTCCAACTACATCCAAATGACCTGAAAGTATAAATGAATTTGATGAATTTTCCTTTCCATTTACTACTGCCCATACAAAGCTTCTTCCTAGAGGATCATCTTCAATTTGCTCTATGCCTAGATTTTCAGGATTATCCTTAAAATAAGGTATTTCCAAAATTTTTTCATATATTTTTTCTGCTGCCGCACACTCTTCTTTTGTACCAGATATGCTTGGCACAGATATTAGTTTCCTCATTGTGTCGTATACATTTTTCTTAAAGCTCATTTTTGTCCTCCCCAATATAATTGAAAACTTTCAATTACATCTAAGTATACCATTATTTTTATATAAATGTTAATTTACAACAAAAAAAAATGGATTCAACCACATAATTTGCTGAATTCATCTTTTATAATACAATATATTTATCCGATTGCTACCATTGCTAACACCCCCATCTTCTTCAAAGTGGGGGATAAGCACTGCTACGCACCTGGATAAGTTCTTCTAAGGTTCAGATGGAGAAAAGGTATTCCTTATAAGCAAACTCCACCTGAACCTAAGAATCACTTGATAATACAATATATTTTTCTCAAACTATCTATTACTAATTAAAAGTTTTTCCAGTAAAGTTTCATATATTGGTTTAGACTTTAATACATAAGCAGTCAAATAAGAAACTACTGCAATAATAGCAACAGGTAAAAGATTGCTAAAAGATCCTGTCATTTCTACAACAAGTATGCTGCCACTCATAGGAGCCCTTATAACTGAAGAAAAATATCCTGCCATAGCAAGAATTATAAAGATTCCAATGTAAGAACTATTAATATGAAATAAGTAAGTAGCAGCACTTCCATATATAGCTCCTATTAAAGCTCCTACAGTAAATAATGGTAGAAATATACCTCCTGGAGTTCCTGAACCACAACATATCATTGAAAACATAAATTTACAAACAAGTAAAATCACAAGCATTTTTATTGCAATATTACCTTTTGCAAGAGACATTATAAGCATATTTCCTTCCCCTAAAATCTGAGGCAGCAAAAATCCTATAAAGATGGATATTGCTAAACAAAACATTGGTCTGAACTGTATAGGAATCCATTTTTGCATAGAAAATATATTTTGTGTTTTTACTAACACTTTATTAAAGACAACTCCTAAAACACCTATAATAATTCCAAGTACAATAATAAATAAATAACAATTTAATGGCAATCTGGGTACATTTCTAAAATCAAAAACAGGCTTAAAGCCAAAAAATTGATAGGAAATAAAATTTGAAGCGGCTGCAGCAGAAAATGCTGAAATCAAAATTGTAGGTGACAGTTTTTTTGAAATCTCCTCTAGTGCAAACATCGTTCCAGCCAGTGGAGCATTGAATGCAGCAGCAATTCCAGCACTAGTACCACTTATAATAAGATATTTTTCTTCTATTTTTATTTTTTTTAAAATTTTTGAAAAACCCTGTCCAACTGCTGCACCTAATTGAACAGAAGGTCCTTCTATTCCAAGTGAAAGGCCTGTCCCAATAGCAAGAAAACTTCCTACAAATTTCCCCAATATTACTTTCCACCATGTCATATCAAGTTTTTCAAGTAATACACCTTCAACTTGTGGAATACCACTTCCCCTAATTGCAGCATTCTTTTTTGCAATCAAGCCAATTATATAACCTATTATAATTAAAAATATAATCCAAATTGGAATTAACCAATACTTTAAACTGATTGTTTTATAAGTATTCGCTAAAAGGTATCCTGATTTATCCACTAAAAATCTCAAAAAAGATATTATAACACCTGTTAACATTCCAACAATAATACTTTCAAGTATCCTTTTTAATTTAAAACTATTTTCATTAAATAACGCTTCATATTTATTTCTTTTATCACTCATTTCCATCTGATTTTTCATTTTCCTTTCTAACTAATTAAATATGTACATAATTTACTAATGCCATACTCCTGCATTTCATGTTCATTGTACCATAAAATGGAGCATATTTTATTCTCCTTTCCTAATAATATTTCTATTTCAATTATTGGAGTATCACCAACTATTATTTGATTTCAACCAAATACAGATTGACCTTCAATTGCTTTTAAGTAAATTATTAAATATAATACTAATATAACACTTTACTACAAGGTTTATAGCTTGAACATTGGCTTATGTGCAAACATATTTCTACAATAGAGTATAAGTTTAAATTTCAGTTGAAAACTCTATATCTTAAATATAATTGGAGGAAAGTTATGATTGAATTATTAGGGGTAAACAAAAGCTACAATTCATCTTCAAAGGCAGTAGACAATC
Source organism: Clostridium sp. 001 (assembly GCF_019056555.1). Classification (NCBI taxonomy): domain Bacteria; kingdom Bacillati; phylum Bacillota; class Clostridia; order Eubacteriales; family Clostridiaceae; genus Clostridium; species Clostridium sp. 001. The sequence continues at coordinate 371,669 of NZ_CP020473.1, forward strand.
TAAATCTAAGTATACCCGATGGAGAAATATTTGGATTTATAGGTCCAAATGGTGCTGGAAAAACTACCACCATAAAAATGATAACAGGAATAATAAAAGCAGACAGTGGAACTGTAAGAATAAACAACATAGATATAAATGAAAGACCAATAGAGGCCAAATATCAATTTGGTTTTGTACCTGACAGCCCAGATATGTTTTTAAGACTTAAAGGTATAGAATACTTAAATTTCATGGCAGATATATATGGAGTGAAATCTGAAGAAAGAACAGCTAAAATTAAAAATTTATCCAATAGGTTTGAGATATCAAATGCTTTAGGAGATCAGATTCAAAGTTATTCCCACGGCATGAGGCAAAAAATAATAATTATAGGTGCTCTAATCCACAATCCAAGTGTTTGGATATTAGACGAACCTATGACAGGACTTGATCCTAAATCCTCATATACATTAAAAGAAATGATGAAAGAACATGCAAGTGCAGGAAACACCGTATTTTTTTCAACTCATGTTTTAGAAGTGGCAGAGAAATTATGTGATAGACTTGCAGTTATAAATAAAGGCTCTCTCTCATTTTCCGGAACTTTTCAAGAGTTAAAAAATAAGTTCAATGAAAATGAAAGCTTAGAAAATATTTTCTTGGAGATGACTGGTAATGAATAATTATATAGTTTTAACTAAAGTATTGTTGAAAAACGGAAGTAATTCTGCAGGTATGAAAAAAAATAGTAATATTAAAAAAGCAGCCCTTTGGATAATCATTTTACTAGCTCTCTTACCTACTATAAAACTATTTTCTCTTTTTATATTCTCAGCTTATGACTATCTCTACAAAATAGGTCAGCAAGGCTTAATTTTATCTCTTGGTATATCTTTTACGAGTGTATTTATATTCTTCTTTGCCATATTTTATTCTATAAATGTACTGTATTTTTCAAAAGATATAGACCTTCTGCTGCCACTGCCCTTAAAGCCTTGGGAAATTCTACTTTCCAAATTCACTGTAATACTCATATATGAATACCTTACTGAAGTTTTTATACTACTTCCTGTTTTGCTAATCTATGGGTATAAAGGCAGTTCTAATCCGCTTTATTTTATATACAGTGCACTACTATTTTTAATAGTACCTATTATACCTATAGCTGCAGCTTCAATTTTAAATATGGTAATAATGAGTTTTACAAATATAGGTAAGCATCGTGATATCTTAAAAATTTTAGGTGGAATTTTTGCAATGTTATTTGCAATAGGTTTAAATATAGTACTTCAAAAAATGACTGTATCATCCCAAAATTATGAAAACATATTTAAGATGATAAATGAAGGAAATAATTCTTTAGTATCTCTTTCAAACAGATTTTTTCCAGGGAGTACATTGTCTGCAAGTTCTCTAGTATATAGTTCAAGCTTTAGGGGATTTGGAAACTTAATTTTATTTATAGTTTTAAATATTCTTGTAATTTTACTATTTTCAATACTTGGTGAACATTTATATTTTAAAGGTGCTCAAGGTTGCAGTGAAATTTCTGCAAAGAGAAGAGAACTGGATTATTCAAAATTAAATGAAACTTCCTCTACAAATTCCAAATTTAAAGCTCTACTGCTTCAGGAAATTAAATCTCTTTTCAGAACACCTGTATATTTTATGAATTGCATTTTAGCAAATATCATAATACCTATTGTACTTTTTATACCATTTTTAGTTCGACCGGATTCTTTTCACGAATTAAATGTTCTAGTGAATATTAAGGTAACCTCAACTACTACAATGATTTGTATCGTAATATCTCTAGCTGCAGGATTAATTTTTGGAGCTTCCAATTCCATAACTTCCACAGCCATATCAAGGGAGGGAGAAAACATATTTGTAAAAAAATACTTACCAATTTCTTACAGTACTCAAATTATGGCAAAAGTGATTTCTGGCGTTCTTGTTGGAATTACAAGCATATTTCTAATCTTAATAGGATTGACTTTACTTGTAAAACTCCCTATATGCTTCTCAGTTATTTCACTTTTAGTTAGTTTTATAGGAATACTGCTTACCTCCATGACTGGAATTTTAATTGATTTAAGATTTCCAAAGCTGCACTGGGATAACGAAGTAAAAGCTGTAAAACAAAATTTCAATACTTTTATAAATACGATAATTAGCTTTATATTCACGGGTATATTAATATTTTCAATGATTAATTTTTACAGCTACATAAATGAAGTAGCTATCCTGGGACTTTGCATAATAATAGCAGCAAATTTTATACTGTATAAAGCTATATGTTCAAAGGGAATCTCTATGTTTAAAAATATAGAAATATAAATTAAAAGACTGACATACTAGTAAATTAGCATGTCAGTCCTTTTTTATTAATACAGTACTTTAACTTTATCTCCATTATTTAAGAATGTTTGTCCTGAAGTTATTATCCTATCGCCAGCTTCTATGTTAGAAGATGTTATTTCAGTAACTTTATCATTTGAAAGTCCTGTAGTTACAGCTACTTTCTTTACTTTATTGCTTCTTACTGCAAACAAATATGAAACTCCATTTTCAACTTTTATAGTTTCATTAGGTACTGTCATTACATTATTTTTAACCTGGTCAGGAAAAGAAACCTTTGAATACATTCCTGATGTTAAGCTTGCATCTGAATTAGGTATTCTTACTTTAATCAGATATTGCTGAGTTTTGCTGTCTGCATTAGGTGTTATAGTATCTATAGTTCCTGTCAATTTTTTATCTGAAAGAGAAGGAATTGTTACAGGTATAGACTGTCCAACTTTAATTTTTGAAAGCATAGTGTCTGACACATTTACTTCAGCCATAATTGAACTTGAATCTACTATGGTTACGGATGCCTGAGCACCTGAAGTAATTTCTCCTTGGTGTATATTTACAGCAGATACAACACCAGAAATAGGTGATTTAATTACAGTATCATCAACCTGGCTTTGAATTGATTTAAGTCCAGCTTGTGCCTGATTTACTTGAGCCTGAGCTACTTCAACCGATTCAGGTCCAACTTTTTGCCTGGTTAAGTCTAAGTTTTGCTGTGCTGCAGAAAGTGAAGCTTCTGCATTCTCTAATTTTGTAGTAGCATTGTCTAAATCCTGTTTTGGCACAGCCCCAGCAGAATATAAGCTTTGCTCTCTATTATAACTATTTTTAGCATCATTATAATTTATCTGTGCCGTATTTAATGCTTGCTGCTGCTGCACAATCTGCTGTTCAACTCCAGAACTTTGAGTTTTATCTAGATTTGCTTTTGCAGATTGTATGCTTGCCTGCTGCTGCTGAAGCTGTGCCTGCAGCGAAGTTGAATCAAGAGTAAAAAGTATATCTCCAGCTTTTACAGTACTACCTACTTTTACGTTTAAAGCTTGAACTTTGCCTGGTGTTTTAGGAGATATAGATACATCTTTATCTGAATTTAACTTTCCCGAATAATCTACAGTTGTTGTCAAAGAATCTAGTTTTGCTTCAGCGACATTTACATTTTGAATTTTATTTTGTGACTCTACTTTTTTATTTTTAATTACGTTATGAGCTATAGCAGCTACCATTAAAACTACTAATAAAACAACTACTATCTTCACAATATTTTTTTTGGATTTTAAAACGTTAAATTTCATAAATTACACCTCCTGCATTTCTGGCTGTTTTTTTCTTTTTTTAAATATACGATTCTTCAAATTGTCCATCATCAAGTAAATTATAGGTAATATTATAGGAGTAAAAATAGTTGATGCAACCATTCCTCCAATAACTAAGACAGCCATACTTGATTTCAATTCACTACCTTCGCCTATAGATAAAGCTGCTGGCAGCATACCCACAATCATGGTTAAAGAAGTCATCATTATAGGTCTTAATCTTCTTTCACCAGATTCAATTAATGCTTCCCTTAAACTATATCCACGTTTTATGAGAGTATTAGTATAATCAATCAATAAAGTACCATTTTTAGAAGCTAATCCATCAAGCATAATAAGTCCTATTAGTGACATCATATTTAAAGTTTTACCCGTGATAGCAAGTATTCCAAAAGCTCCAACAAGTGCACAAGGCAGCGATAACATTCTTATAAATGGCGTTAAGAAGGATTCGTAAAGCACAACAAGTATCATGTAAATAAGTATTAATGATACTCCCAGTGCTTCTCCAAGAGAAGTAAAGCTATCTCCCATACTCTTCTGATCACCGCCAAATTTGATTTTATAACCTTCTGGTACAGATAGTGACTTTAATTTTTCACCTATCTGCTGACTTATAGTTCCAAGAGACCTTCCTTCAATATTTGCAGAAACTGTAGCTACATCCTGCCTATCCTTTCTAGATATAGATTGCGGACTATTAGTCCTCACTATAGATGCAACTTCACTTATTGGTATAGATTGTCCAGATTGATTTAGCACTTTTATTCCACTTATATCCGAAGGAGTTTTTATATCACCATCGTGAAATTTTACTTTTATATCATAATCGTCATCACTAGTACTATATGTTCCAGCAGAAGAGCCTTGAATTGCTGTCCTAAGTGTAGATGATATATCTGATATGGATACACCATACTGCGCTGCTGCTAACTTGTCTATTTTAACCCTAAGCTCGCTTTGACTTGCATTTGTAGAATTACCTACATCTGCAATTCCCGGAATGCCTTTTACTATTTGCTCTACCTTATTTGATATTTCAGTTACAGTATCCGTATTATCCCCTAATATTTCAATAGATATAGGCTTACTTGAACCTGACCCTCCAGCTTCGGATTCACTCACAGAAAAATCTGTTCCGGCTAAAGTTGCATTTCCCCATTTTCTAACTTGTTTTGCCACTTCAGTTTGAGATCTTTTTCTATCATTTTTAGGATAAAGAGTTACATACATAGTTGCAGAATTTGAAGAACTATCCATCATTACGCTGCCGCTGCTAGATCCTACCATGGAATAATATGTACTAATTTCAGGTACACTATGTAAATAGTTTTCTACTTGTTTAACTTTCTTATCCATTTCATTTAAACTGGTTCCAGAATCAAAACTCATACTTATACTAAAATTACTCTCATCTGTAGTTGGCATAAGTTCCGTACCTATAGCACCTATAGGTATCAATGCAATAGTTGCTACTAATACAACTGCACCGATGGCAAGTACCCTTTTTCTATGATCCAAGCACCATATAAGAAATCTTTTATAGTTAGCTGTTATACTATCCATAGAATTTGAAATTCCATTAAGTATTCTATAAAATATGCTTCGTTTAAATTTACTTTTTAACATTCCTGATTTTGCTTGTCTATTTTCTTCTGTTTTAAGAAGTCTTGATGCCAGCATAGGAGTTATAGTAAATGCTACAAATAAAGAAAATAACGAGGCAAAAACTATAGTAAGTCCGAACTCCCTAAAGTAAGTTCCTACCATACCTGTCATAAAGCAAACAGGAAGATATACAACTACATCACAAAGAGTTATGGCAATAGATGCAAGTCCTATTTCTTTACGTCCATCTATAGCTGCAGATTGTGGATCTTTTTTCATAGCCAGATGCCGCTGTATGTTATCTAATACAACAATTGAGTCATCTACAAGTGTACCTACACAAAGAGATAATCCCATAAGAGACATTATATTCATAGTAAATTTCATAGCATACATCATAAAAAAAGTTGCAATAAGAGATGTTGGTATAGCTACAAGTATTACAAGTGAAGATCTCCAGCTTTTTAAGAATATTAGTAAAACTAAAGCAGTTGTTATTACACCCTCTATTAAAGTATGCTTTATTTGAGAAATAGAAGAATTTATAAACGTAGTACTATCATATGCAGTGTCTAATCTAATATTAGATGGCATATCTTTTTTTAACCCGGCAATTTCCTTTTTAACATTGTTTACAACTTCAACTACATTTGCATCACTTTGCTTTTGTATACTTATTCCTATAGTATTTTTTCCATTCATTCTAATACGTTGATCTTGTTCAGGATATTCCAAATTTACATCTGCTATATCTCCTAGACGGACAGTACTGTTTCCTGAAGTAGGTATGAGCAAATTTTTTACTTCATCTACACTTTCAAATTTACTTATAACTCTCACAGATTGATTTAATTTGTCCTGCTTTATCTGGCCTGCAGGCATATTTATATTATCTGACTGCAGCTTAGAAGTTAAAGTATTTAAATTTATACCATAAAATTCTATGGCAGATTTATTTAATTTTATTATCAACTGCTTTTTTTGTATTCCTTCAAGAGATACATTTCCTACACCTTGAACTTTTTTTAGAGCCTCAGTTATATTATTTGCCTCATTGTAAAGTTCATCATAAGATAAGTTTCCAGATACAGATAACATTAAAGCAGACATAGCACCTGTATCTAACTTAAATAAAATAGGCTTATCTGCATTTTTAGGAAGTTTACCTTGTGCATTATCTACAGCTTTTTGTACATCTAGAAAGGCTGTATTCATATTTGCGCTGGATTTGAATATTATAGTAGTTTGTCCCATTCCTTCTCTAGCTGTAGAATTAATTCTATCGATGCCGCTTATGCCTGCAACCGCATCCTCCATAGGTTTTACGACATCCTTTCTTATATCTTCAGAACTGGCACCAGAATAACTAGTGGATATAGAAATTACTGGTATATCCATAGAAGGCATAAGATCTGCGCCAAGATGTGTATATCCAAATATACCAAGCCCTAGCAAAAACAATATAACCATGGTTATTGCAGCTGGCTTTTTTACAGATAGTTCAGTTAAATTCATTTTTCTCCTCCTTTATCAATGAATCTTACTTAGTGGGAAAAGCAGATATTCCAAATCTTTGATTTGGTATAGTCGCTTTCTCTTTAGAGTTTCTGTTTCTCCTACTAAGTTTAGATGAATTATCTAGGGGCGTAGCTACTGTTATCTCCCACTTTGATAGAAAAGCAGATATCCCAAATCTTCGATTTGGTGATAGTCGCTTTCACAGAGTGCGTTGGAGTGTTACAGTAGGTAGCCATCAGATAACAATATAGCAATCTATTATTTTCTATTTTTATACTTTTGGAGAGCATAATTCAATTTTAAAAAGCTTAAACTCATATTTTTTAAATCATCATTATTCAGCTCCGAAAGTGATTCTGCCAAAAATCTAGATTTTACTTCGCTCATTTTTTTTAGGAATTGTTTTCCTTTATCTGTCAAAGATATCATAACTACCCGCCTGTTGTCTTCTGGTCTAAATCTATTTATAAATTGGCTTTCAACTAATTTATTGCTTAAATTTGTAACAGCTGAAGGAGTTATTCCAAGTTTTTCAGCAAGTTCACTAACTTTGTAGGATTCACTTTCTTCAAGTAAATATAAAAGGAACAGCTGCGAAATAGAAAGTTTTTCTTCATAATTTATCTCATTCATTATAGATCTACTTATGATAACAAAATCATATAATCCTTTTTTTATATCTTCAATAAGCGATAATTTATCTTTTTCACAGTTCATTAAAATTCTCCTTTACTACCCTACATAATATTTAAAGTTTAAAGTTTAAACACTTTAAACCTTAAATATTTCATACATATATGAATACATAATGTAAATTATATATTTATATTTTATAAATATCAATAATTTATTAACAAATTTAATATAATATTAAGAAAAATACTCCAGGTATACTTTCTGGAGTATTTTTTCTAATATTACTATCTATATGAATTTTGCCTTAATATTCTCTCCTACAACTTAGGTTTAAATGTATGCAAAATATATTATATCAATATGATACCACCTAATGATTCTTTCTAATTCTTTAGTGCCTTAAGTACTGCCAGTTTTGCCATATTAAATATGGAATTTCTCTCCTCAACTATCGTTATTTCTTCTTCTATATATTTTCCATCTTCGCTTGATTTAAAAAGAGATGCTACATTTCTTTTAAAGGAATTATCCATTAAATTCTTTAATATGTGCTTTGTATCCTCTTTAGGATATAAATTTTCACACAATTTCTCTATTATATGATCAACCTTTAAAACATATTTGTCCTTTAGTATTTTCTTCTTCTTTATATTATTCAGTGCCAGGATAGACATCTCTAGAATATCATCTCTCACATTAAAATCAACCTGATCATAACTGTCACATATAAAAGTTGCAGCTTTATTTAATTGATTTGTATATATGTCTATGTTTTCCCTTCCTATTATAAATGCCAGCATTACCATGGAAGTAGTCTCTATTTTATCCTCTAAATTGCTATCTTCATAATCTACAAAAGCTCCATCTGCAAATTGATTTTTAGCTATTATTCGTATAAGCTTTTCTCTAGTATACTTTTTATCCAAATATAAATTGTCACTGTCATATTCTTTCTCTTCTTTATCATTTGTAAAACTTCTATATAAGAACCCACTTTCTAAGTTTTCATCTATTTTTTCACCTAAAGTGCTTTCATTTACTTTTATTGGAATTATATTTTTAAGCTGAATGCCAAGTACTGGTTCTTCTCTTAATTCCATCAATATAAAAGTAGTTTCAGGACTTATGAAGCCACTTTTTTTAGAAAGTTCTATTAACTTTCTTTTCATTTCTTCTTTCTCTTGTCCCCTCTGTGCTTTCATATTCATTTCTAAAGATTTCATCTTTTTTCTAGCCCAAACCTTTCTAAGTAAGCTGGCATTTTCCTCTGTACTAAAATTGTCAATATCTATCCTTCTCAAATATTCTTTTCCATCCACATACCCTTTTAAAGTTATTCGTCCCTCTACTTCCCCAGTAACACTTGCAAATATAGAAAAAGGCTCTCTATCATACATATATTCAATAGTCCTTGGATAAGTAGAGTTAACTTGTAACCTTCCCCAATCTATATCTATACCATCTACCTGAGGACTTTGTATTCTATTAAACTGCCTTAAAATCACATCTTCAATTCTTTGACCTATATCTATAAATTCTGCTTTTCCATAACTTTCATGGGCTAACTTATTCAAAAAATAATTATTTGCACAAGAATCTATTCCAAAAGTAAATATTCTATTATCCCCAATATTTTCATTCACATAGGAAAGTATTTTTTCCTCATCCTCTACCGAATCATCTGTAAAAAGGAGTATAGTATTTTCAGATCCTTCATTTTCAAGGCTGTATTTTATCCCTCCAAATATATCCGCATCTTTTTCCGTTTTTAAACTATCTATCCACTTAGATGCTTCTCTTAGTGAATCTGCATTAAACTCTATCAGTCCATTTTGAGAAAAGCTAATTAGTTTATTCCCCAAGGCTATCATGTCAAAGGTATCTCCTTTTGATAGATTTCTTATACAAAGTTGAAGTGCATTTTTAGCTTGTTCTAACTTTTCACCTTTCATCGTATCTGAAATATCAATTAAAAATACATAATGTTCTGTAATATCTTCTTCATAGGGGTCAAGTTTAGGAATCATTCTCATATAAACTATCCCTTTTTCCTCATCATTTTCCTTATACTCATATATCATTCCATCTGCTTCTAAGGTTTCTCTTTCCCTCATAAACAATATAAAATCTTTATCTGTTAAATAGTAGTTTTCTTCTAAGCTTATTTTAGCTACTGTATCACCTTCCCTCTCCACCTTTATATTATGGTAGGGACACCTAAAATCAACTTTACTCAAGGATTCCACTATTATGTTTACCTTAAATTCAAAGTTCTCTTCCTTAGTTTTTCTTATACCTAATTTATTTACCAGGTTATCCTTTAGTTCTTCAATTTTAGATCTGTTTCTTATTATCTTAGGTTGTGAAATTGCAGGTATTGTAAGTTTAAATGTACTATCTTTATAATCTAGTTCCTCTATGTAGGAAAGTTTTATTTTAACAGTTTCTCCGGAAATTATTTTTCCTATGCTTATTTTAAATAAGTGGGGACTGAATTCTTCTAAGGAAAAAGTGCTGTCTCCTCTAAGCTTTGCATTTTCATAAATCTGAAGTGCCTTATCTTTTTCTTCAACTACTGCCTTTAAAGTTCTTCCACCTATTTCTGCTTCAAAACCAGATATTATAGCTGCAGCTGGAAGCGGGAAAATGTAAACTCCTTCTATATTTTCATTGCTGCAATTTTGATAAATCTGATTTATAAATATCTCACCATACCCTGCACATAAATTTCCATTAATATTAACTTTTTTTAATAAAATTCCCTCATCAATTTTAGTATCTCTATTAGCATAAGATAACATATATCCTGACCTCCTTTTCAATTTCACTTTATCTACAAAAATACATATTAAATATTATTTTCCATTAAAAATAATTACTAACTATATATTTACCACATCTTAATAATATATTCATACTAAAAATATCTATTTTGTATTATTATATCATATATATGGTAAATTATTTTAAATAAAATTACCTCTGACCTTAGTTTTAATTCTAAAATCAGAGGTAATTACTTAAACTTTGCTATTTCTAATTATTTGTGCATTTTCAAGAGCTGCATAGTGGGTATATCCACTTATATGAAGAGGAGTATCGCCAAGTTCTGGATCTACATGCATATCTCCAAGACATGGATAACTGTGCCAAAATTTTGCCACAGATTTTTTTGCTTCCTCTCCTAACTTTTTTCCCAGAAGATGTCTTGCAATATTGTACCCATTTCCACAAGGTGCGGATATTATAACTTCTGCTTTTTCTATTACATCTTCATCATTTACATAAAGTCTAAATTGGGGCTTTCCTATTTTAAAGAAATCAATAAATTCATTTATGAGAGGAAATTTTCCATATTTCAATGTGCAAAAAGGTTTAGGAAAAGCATACTGTAGATTATATTTTTCACATTCCTCAATAAGTTTTTCCCTTGTCCATTTTGATACCCAGCTTCTACTTTCACAGGGAACTATTATAGCCTTTCCACCACTTTCGGCTATAATCTTTGGCAATTCAATTATTATATCTTCATGTACTCCTATAATTACAGCTGTATCATGCTTCTTAAATTTTTGTGGCAAATACTTTAATGGATTATCTTCAAATAATTCATATATATCTGGAAGTTCAATTACTTCACTTACACTCTTTTTAAAATTCAACTCATATTTTCCTCTACACCAAACACATTTCTTACCACATACAGTACAAGCTTCCTTGTAATTTTTTATATGTGGTATAAATTTTGTACCTGCAAATCTGCTGTCAGTTTTTGTGTAAAATTCATTTTCAGGCAACTTTCCACTCTTTTTTGAACAAACTATAAGTATTTTCAACCTTTTTCCCCCCTATATAAAAGATACAAATATAACTTACCCAATTAATATGATACATTACTCTATATAAATTATCTGTAACCGTTGTTACGCTTTTATATATTTTTTATTTGCAAAATATATATTGTAGGTAGTATAATAAAAATATATTATATTGTAGAAATCTATTTTATAGGTGATGGAGCTCACCTTTAATTGCTTATAGCTGATAGCCCCTACTTTAATCAAAAAGTAGGAGCATTTTTTGTAGTCAAATTCACAGGAGGTATTAAATTGAAAAAATATATTTACATAGGAATAGGTGGTTTTTTAGGTGCAATTTTAAGATTTGCATTGGAAAATGTAAAAGTAAGTACCTATTTAAGCTTAATTCCTATAAATACTTTATTTATAAATATAACAGGAGCCTTTATTCTAGCTTTCGTAACCACTGCTGCTGTTTATACTTCAGTTGTATCTTCAAATATAAAGTTAGGAATATGTACGGGATTTGCAGGGGCTTATACTACCTTTTCTACCTTATGTAAAGAAACTGTATCACTTATAAATTCAAACCACCTTATATTAGCTGTATGTTATATTTGTATTTCTTTAATTTTGGGACTTGCCTTTGCTTATCTTGGAGAATTTACTTCCATAAAGTTAGTTTCAAAATTGAACCTCAACTACTCTGTTGATTTAAATGAATTAGAGAATAATGATTGTAAAAATAAAGGAAATTCCATTTGAAATATAATATAACAGGAGGACGTAAAAATGAACTTTTTAATAGTTGGAATTGGCGGTATAATTGGAAGCTTAGCTAGATTTTGTCTTGGAAACTTGGTAAATAAAAAATTTAAGTCCCTATTTCCCCTGGGAACTTTTATCATAAATATAACAGGAGCCTTGCTGCTTGGAATACTTAGCAGTTCTCACATTTCTAGAAACTTCTATATTCTTTTGTGTGACGGATTCTTGGGAGCCTATACCACCTTTTCTTCCTTTATGTACGAGGATTTTAAACTTTTTCAATTAAAGTATAAATTACATGGATATACATATGTAATTATGACAACACTAATTGGACTAGCATTCTATGCCCTGGGAACTAGAATAACATACTATGCAGGATTTTAATTAAAAATCCTGAGTTATTGAGATAAAAAAAGCTACTATTGAAAGGTTACAACTTAAATTTCTTAACTATTTCATTAAGATTTTGAGTAAGTTCTGATTGCCATTTTGCAGTCAAAACCACCTGCTGTGTTATTGACTTCGTAGTTTTACTTATCTTTGTTTCCACTAGTTTTGCACTTTCTGATGATTTTTGTATTGTTTCTGACATACTTTGTACAGCTTCACCTACCTGTCCAGTTGTGGCTGTAAGTTCCTCTGACATAGACGCTAACTCTTCTGACATTCTACTTACAAAATCAGAGTCATTGTAGTATTGTTTTCCCATCTTTCCAAACTCCTCAAATTGTGGATCAACGCTTTCATTTATAAATTTTAATACATCACTGCCATTCTCAGAAAGATTTTTAAATGCATTTTGAACTTTTATAATAGTATCTTGTATATTTGTTACTGCTTCTGAAGATTGCTCTGCAAGTGCTCTTACTTCTTCTGCAACTATAGCAAAGCCTTTTCCATGTTCGCCTGCTCTAGCTGCTTCAATAGCTGCATTTAATGCAAGCAGATTTGTCTGCTCAGATATACTCGCTATAGTATCTGCCATAATTTTTATGTTGCCTACAATTTTACCTTCTTCAATTGATTTCAGCATATTCTTTCTCTTTTCTTTATATAAACTTCTTGCTTCTTCTATGCTCTTTGTCCCCTTTTTTTCAACTTGAAGAGCTTTTTCTTTAGATTTACTTGCATTATCACTCCCTTCTGCAGCTTTTTCAGACAGTTCGTTAATACTTGAATTTACTTCCTCAACGGATGCGGTTATTTCTGCAGATATAGCACTTCTTTCTTGAATTCCAGAAGTTATATCTTCCAATGAATCATTTATTGCTTCGGTTTCAAATGCAAGTTTCTCTGCCATTACAGAAAGTTTTTTACTGGATGTATTCAAGTTTTCTGAATTAGTCAATATTATTCTAATAAATTCTTTAATTTTATTCTTAGCTGTAATCAATGCACTCAGTGTTCTACCAAATTCATCTTTTCTGCTAGTTTCATAATCGTTTGAGAAATCAAATTTAGTCATGTTTTCTGCAGTTTTCAGCATATTCATTAATGGAGTATTTATGCTATTTATCATAATCACTCCAACTATAATTGAAATTACTACTCCTAAAAAAAGCAGTAACACCATAACATTATTTTCCCTTATATATATAGAATGGTTGTTCAAATTTGTTGTCTCTGCATCTTTAATATTTGCAGCTATAAGTTTATCAAGATTATCCGTCACTGAATTTTTTAAATCAGTTATTTGCTTTAATTGATTAATTGCCTCATCAAATTTTCCTGAATCAATAGATTTTGTTATATCTTCCCTTAAAATACTATATTCCTGAAGCTGATTTTTTAATGTTAGCCACTGCTGCTTTTCTTCATCACTCATAGATAATCTTTCATAAGATCCTATATATTTTTCATAGGCATTAGCATTATTTTTAATACTCTTTTCCAAATCAGGTTCCTGTAGGGAATTTCTTACATAAACCAAATCTGTAATATCCCCTTCTATTTCTGTCAATACATATTTCATATCAGTCAAAATATAAACACTTTGTAAGTTATTGCTGTACATTTGCTGGGAATTTTTATCTATAGTTTTTGAAGATGTTATATTAACGATACCAGTTAAGCTAATTAGTACAACAATAATGGCAAAGAATAGGGTTAATTTTGTTTTAACCTTTACGTTTTTCAAAAAATTCATTATAACTCCCTCCCTTTTTTCTATTAATTATATTTTTAATCTGGTATAATATAAAGTACCAGTTTTAATATATTTTATGGTATCAGTTATTGGAGGACGTAAATAAATGATTGAAATCATGCCCATTTGGGATTATTCAAAAAACACTCCACTTTATGTGCAATTATATGAATATATCAAAAATGAAATACAAATTGGAACAATTAAACCAGAAACAAAATTACCATCAAAAAGAAAATTAGCAACTTATCTAGGAATTAGCCAAAACACTATTAAAACTGCTTATGAGCAACTATGTGCAGAAGGATATACAGAAAGCAAACCTCGTGTAGGTGTATTTGTAACAAAAATAGAAGATAACTTACTATGCAATCTGCCACTTATTGATAAACATGATAAAAATACAAAGTTTAAGGATAACAACGATAACTTTAAATGCCTAATTGACTTTCGTTCAGGAAATGTTGATTTAAACAATTTTCCATATTCCACATGGAGAAAATTGACAAACAAATGTTTATATTCGGAGCAAAGCAACCTCTTATTAGTAGGTGAACCTCAAGGGGAAAGGTCTCTTCGTAGAGAGATATCTAAATATCTTTTTCAATCAAGAAGTGTTAGATGCACTCCAGAACAAATTATTATTGGAGCAGGTACTCAATATTTAATTATATTGCTATGTATGCTGCTAGGCAAAGATTATCCATATGCAATTGAAAACCCTGGATACAATAGGGTAAGAACCGTTTTTAAAGACCAGGGCATAGATATTCATCCTATCTCAATAGATAAAGATGGTATTTGCATAAACGATTTAAAGAAAAGTTCTGCTAGAGTGGTTTATGTTACACCTTCTCATCAATTTCCCTATGGAATGATTATGCCAATTTCTCGAAGATTAGAATTATTGAAATGGTGTGAAGAAAAAAACGGTTATATAATTGAAGATGATTATGATAGTGAATTTAGATATAAAGGGAAACCAGTTCCTTCTTTACAGGGACTAGACAGAAGTGAAAATGTTATTTATATGGGTACATTTTCAAAATCTCTAATTCCTTCAATTAGAATCAGTTATTTAGTTTTACCCCCCAAATTAATTCGAAAATATCAAGAACATTTTAAAATATACAAACAAACAGTCTCTAGGCTTCATCAAAATACACTCTATATATTTATGAAAGAAGGATATTTATCAAGGCACATAAATAAGATGAGAACATTATATCGTAAGAAACATGAAATACTTCTTTCTGCAATTGACAAGTATATGAAAGGAAAAGTCGAAATTATTGGATCAGAATCAGGACTCCATATTTTATTAAAAGTTAAAAATGGAATGACAGAACATGAATTAATTCAATCTGCTCATAAAATGAAAGTAAAAGTCTATCCAACTTCAATTCATTATGACCAATGTGTATCAAATGAATTTCCTATGATTTTACTCGGTTTTGGTGGTTTGACCGAAATACAAATTGAAGAAGGCATTCAGATATTAAAAAAAGCTTGGCTTATTTAATATCTAATTTACTTCTAGCTGCCATTTCTTAATTTATCGATATGGGTTTTATAGTTTAAAAATTACTTTACTCGCAGAAATATTTTTACAACAATGAGGCACATTTAAGTATTTAACATTTCAAAATTGTAATAAATGCCCAGAGGATAAAGTAATTTTTAACTTGCGAACTCTAATGTAAACTGTCTATAACTCCTCCACCAACAAGGATATCTCCATCATAAAATACTACAGACTGTCCTTTTGTAATAGCTCTTTGGTTTTCATCAAACTCAACCTTAACCCTGTCTTCGTCTATAGCACTTATAAGTGCATCAGCAGGCCTAGCTGAATATCTTATCTTTGCCTGTATCCTCATAGGTTTATCCAATTTTTCAAAAGGCATAAAATTTAGATCCTTTGCAATTAATTTGTTTTTAAAAATATCTTTTTCTCCACCAAGAACAACTTCATTTTTTAGTGGATTTATATCTATGACATACATTGGAATTCCAAATGCTATTCCAAGTCCTTTTCTCTGTCCTATTGTATAGTAAGTAATTCCTCTATGCTTTCCAAGGACTTTACCATGTTTATCTACAAAGTTTCCTTGTTTTACCTTATTGGGAGCAACTCTTTTTATATAGGAACCATGGTCATTATCTGGAATAAAGCATATTTCCTCACTGTCCTTTTTATTGTGAACTGCTAGACCTATCTTCTTGGCTATTTCTCTTATTTGTTCCTTTTTATAAATTCCACAGGGCATCAAAGTATGTTCTAGTTGAAACTGGGTTAAATTATATAATGCATAGGTCTGATCTTTTTTACTGTCCTTTGACTTTTTAAGTACATATCTATCATTTACTTTTTCCACTGTAGCATAATGTCCTGTAGCCACATAATCTGCCCCTAAATCCATAGCTCTTTTTAAAAGTTCATCAAATTTTATGTATTTATTACAAGCTACACAGGGATTTGGAGTTCTTCCCTTTATATATTCATCTATAAAATAATCTATTACACACTTTTTGAACTCATTTCTAAAATTCATAACATAATATGGAATGCCTAGGTTATACGCTACAAGTCTTGCATCATCTACAGCACTTAAAGAACAGCACCCACCTTCCATTCCTTCATAATATTTATCATCCTGCCATACCTGCATTGTAACTCCTATAACTTCATACCCTTGCTCTTTTAAAAGGTATGCTGCAACAGAACTATCAACTCCACCGCTCATACCTACTACTACTTTCTTCTTCATTTTATCACCTATTCTAATCAAAGTATTTTTAATCAATCTTTTATTTGCTGCCATTTTTTATTATTTTCTCTTAATTTTAAAACCGTATTACCTATTTCATTTACAACAAAGTTCACTTCATCTTCTGTAGTATTTGCTCCTATAGTAAGTCTCAATGAACCCTTTGCTGCATCTCTTGATAATCCTATAGCTGTAAGTACATGAGATGGTTCTATTGCCCCTGCTGAGCAGGCGCTTCCGGTAGACACGCATATTCCAGCTCCATCTAAAGCCATGGCCAAAATCTCACCCTCTATAGAATCAAAGGTTATGTTTACGTTGCCTGGCAATCTATTGTTTTTATCACCGTTTAGTTTAGAGCCAGGTATTTTTAAAAGTCCTTCAATTAACTTATCTCTTAAATAACTCAGCCTATTACTTTCACTATCCATATTTTTTACAGCAATTTCAATAGCTTTTCCCATTCCAACTATTCCTGCAATATTTTCCGTTCCTGCTCTTCTTCCCCTTTCCTGTGCTCCACCGTGAATTAAACTATCTATCTTAACTCCTTTTCTTATATAAAGAGCTCCCATACCTTTAGGTCCATAAAATTTATGGGACGCCATAGACAATAAATCTATATTCATAGCTTTAACATCAATTGGTACATTTCCCACTGCTTGAACTGCATCCGTGTGAAACAATATTCCCTTTTTTCTACAAAGACTTCCTATTTCTTTTATAGGTTCTATTGTACCTATTTCATTATTTGCAAACATAGCAGATATAAGTATAGTATTATCTGTTATACTTTTTTCAATTTCACCTAAATTAACTATTCCATATTCATTTACAGGAAGAAAAGTTACTTTAAAGCCATGCTTCTCTAAATACTTACAGGTATTTATAACTGCATGATGTTCTATACCTGTAGTTATTATATGATTGCCTTTACCTGCATTTGCAGATACAATTCCCTTTATAGCCCAGTTGTCAGATTCAGAACCTCCATTTGTAAAAAATATTTCATCTCTATTTGCATTTATGGCATCTGCTATCTTTCCTCTAGCTTCAGTTATAGCCATTTTATTTTTTCTAGATATGTGATAAATAGAGGATGGATTGCCAAAATACTCGGTAAAATATGGACGCATTTCTGCTGCTACTTCTGGTTTTACAAAAGTTGTAGCTGCATAATCCATATAGATTTCTCTTTTCATTATTACCTCTCCTATCAAAGTGTACTTTTTCTGTAGAAATCATAGTGATATACTATAATATACTATATCATATTTTTAAATATTGCTTTTGTCAACCATAGTTAACTGTATAAAAATCTTAAATTATGATATTATAATTTTTATCCGATGACTACCTGCTCTAATACTCCCACTTCTCCAAGTTTACGTTGCGAGCAGCTACGTCCCTGGATAACGATTTTTCCTAAAGGATAACGCCTTCTAAGTGCTAAAGCACTAAGAAGCCTGTTAATAAGCATCAGATGGAGTCAAAACTCCACCTGATGCCAAGAACTCTGTTTATCAAGTATATATATAGGAGGGAATTTAAACTATGGGTTCAAAAATTAAAATTAATATATATGGAAATAAGGATGCAATAATAACTGGTGATCGCTGCAATAACAAACACAGTTCTTGTTCTGGAAAATGTGCAGGTTGTAAATCTACTAATGACAGCAAAACAATACAGGTAAAAACTTTAGACTTATATTACAATCTAGTAAATTTTCTAACTATAAATCATATGAAAGAAAATGTAGATATCCATTTTGTAGAATTAGGCACAAGTAATCCTGTAAATAAAGAATCTATAAAAGTAGAGGATACCATAAAAAAAGGATTTGAACCACCTATAACAGTAATCGATGGAATAATAAGATATTATGCTGGTATATCCAATGTCTTAGTCTATAGAGATGTATTGGATTTAATTGAATAAAAGTAATATTTTGAAAAGTTAGAAATTATACAAAATATGTAGACAATAATGGAATTATTTTGTATAATTAAGACAAAGGTAGCAGAGTAAATATTATGCGTAAAGTGTTAGAGAATGGGAGGTTGTCTCTAAACGAAAAGCTTAAATAATTTTACTTTATAATTTAAAGCTTACGATATGATATTGCTTCCGCTGTTACATTAAAGAGATTTTGTACTTACCTCTTTTCTCTTTAATGTGACTACATTAAAGAGAAAAGAGGTGTTTCTATGTAGATTTTTTGCTCTGTGTAAATTAATTTAATATTATAACACTGGGGGTAAAAAGTATGAAAAGTAGAATGAATACAAAATTTCTTGTTACTACCGCTGTTTTTGTTGCAGTTGCAGTTGTTTTGAGATCGTTTTCTATAGCAATAGCTGCAGGTGGCATACTCACTATGAGAATAAGTTTTGATGCCATATGCTATATAATGCCCGGTATCTTATTTGGTCCATTATATGGAGGAATTTCAGGTGGATTAATCGATATTCTTGGCTATATAATAAGACCTATGGGTGGATACATCCCTTTGTTTACTATAACTAATATAGCAGCTGGTATTTTGCCTGCACTTATATGGAGATATATTAAAAATACTAAAGAATATAAAGTAAGAAATTGTTATATTGCTTTCTTTGGATTGCTCTTGGTAGTAGGTTTTTTTAATTTTATCATAATGAAGTTTGCATATCATACTACTTTAGGACAACTACTATCATCTTTAGGTAAAAAGTCCCAATACCTTAGTACCGGGCTTATGTTAATAGGTGCCATAGGCGTTATTATATTCATAATAAATGTATTTATTAAGAAAAGCATGGTAAAATCCTATGATTTTGTAAATAACAATTATTTTAAATTAATAATTGCAATTGGTATATCTGGAGTTTTAATATGCACTATAAATACTTATATATTGCTCATATTTACTCCTGCTCTCATGGCCAAAGGCTTTATGTTCTTATGGGTACCTAGAATAATTGAAGCTCTTCTTATGACTATAGTAAATTCCTATATAACCTGTATGATTATGTACTGTTATAGTTTATTTCAAGGTAGAGTAGTAAAAAAAGCTTAAAATATAAAAGAAATGGGGTCAAGCAAATGACCCCATTTTCTATTTCTCTGTTTACTCTTCTACTAGATCCTCTATAGCTGCTCCTGGAGGTACAATAGGAAATACCTTTTCTTTCCTATCTATATCACATTCTATAATTACAGGTTCGTTTAAGTCAAGAGCTTCCTTTAAACATTTCTCTACCTGGCTATTGTCTTCTATCTTAAAAGTCTTTATACCATACGCTTCTCCAAGTTTCATGAAATCAACATCTGGTCCAAGTTCTGTATTTGAAAACCTCTTACCATAGAACATATCCTGCCATTGATATACCATGCCTAATGCACGATTATTTAAAAGCAATTGTACAATAGGAAGTTTATATTTGGCAACAGTAGCAAGCTCTGTAGAATTCATTTTAAAACTTCCATCCCCTGCTACATTTATTACCTTTTTTCCTGGATTACCCATAGATGCTCCTATAGAAGCTCCAAGTCCGAAACCCATAGTTCCAAGTCCCCCTGAAGATACAAATGTTCTTGGCTTCAAAAATTTAAAATATTGTGCAGTCCAAATTTGATTTTGGCCAACTTCTGTAGTAACTATACAGTCCCCTCCTGTAAGATTATACAAGGTATCCATTATAAACTTAGGACTTAATTTACATTCTTTAAAAGGTTCACGCTGTTCACTTTTCCACTGTTTTATTTTATCCATCCAATCTCTGTGATCAGTCTTTTTTAACTTGCAATTAAGTTTTTGAAGTACCTCTTTCACATCTCCTTTTATTGCCACATCTATATCCACATTTTTACCAAATTCTTTAGGATCAATGTCTATGTGTATTATTCTTGCTTTTGGAGCAAAAGCACTTACCTTGCTTATAACCCTATCGCTAAACCTAGCTCCTATAGCTATTAATAAATCACAATTACTTACTGCATAATTTGAACAGCGGCTTCCATGCATTCCAACCATACCCATATAATATTCATTGTCTCCAGGGAAAGCTCCTATTCCCATAAGTGAACACGTAATTGGTGAATCTATCTTTTCTACAAGTTCCATCAATTCATTTTGAGCCCCTGATGTGACAGTTCCTCCACCTGAATAAATTACAGGTCTCTCACTCCTATTTATCATATCTATTGCTTTATTAAAATTGTCTCCATACTCATCTAAACTAAAATATTTCTTCTCTTTAATTTCATAAAGTTTGCTTCTGGAAGGCTCATATTCAACTTCAGCTGATTGTATGTCTTTAGGTATATCTACTACTACAGGTCCTGGCCTTCCGCTAGCTGCAATTTGAAATGCCTCTCTTACAGTATCAGCTAAATCCTCTACCTTTTCTACAATGCAACTTTTCTTAGTTATGGATGCAGTAATATCTTTAATATTTACTTCTTGAAAAGAATCCTTTCCAAGAAGACTTCTCGCAACCTGTCCTGTAAATACTACAATAGGTACGGAATCCATATAAGCTGTAGCAATTGCTGTAACCGTATTAGTAGCTCCCGGCCCTGATGTTGCAATTACAACTCCTACCTTTCCTGTAGATCTTGCATATCCATCTGCAGCATGAGCAGCCCCTTGTTCATGTGAAGTTGATATGTGAGTTATTTTCCCCTTAGCAGCATATAGTGCATCATAAATAGGTAAAACAGCTCCTCCTGGATATCCGAATACAGTATCTACACCTTGCTCCATCATACATTTTAATAGTACTTCAGCTCCCTTTATTTTCATATCTAAGTCCCCCTTTTATTTATATATTAATCAATTATTTTATCAAATAATATAATAATTTATACTTATTTAGACTAAAAAATAAATTGTTTGTTATTTTTTTCACATACTTATTTATTCTTTTTTTACACTTATTTACTTGTTTAAGTTAAAATCACACTTTTTATATTATATTTATATAATATAAAAAGACCAAACTTCTGCCCTCTGGGGCGAGAAGTTTGGTCCGCGGTACCACCCAATTTTTTACTTAATTCAATTAACGGCTCTACCGGTATAACTTACTTATATTTCAGTTAAACAACTCCAGGGTGATTTTCACTAGCTAATAATTTATGAGCTTTCACCTAACCTCATTCTCTTTGAAATCTTTCACTAATTACTCTTCCCTATCCTAATTTTTACTATCTAATTTTCAATTTAATTACACTTTCACATTTACTATATGTTTTAATAATACTATCTTATTTTTTAAATGTCAATAACTTTTTTAAATTTTTAGAAAATAAATTCAAAAATATATATGAATCCCTAAGCTGCTAAGAAATTAGGCCATGCTATATAAACATGACCTAATAAGCAGAAATTATTTTGCTGCATCTTGTGTACTTGCCAAATCTTCATCGTTCATAACACTGTGATTATTTCCATATGCAAAGTATATTACAAGTCCAATAACAAGCCATACTGCAAATCTTACCAAAGTTACCTTTTGCAGATTGATTATTAAGAAAGCACAAGCTATCATAGCAAAAATAGGTGTAACTGGTGAAAACGGAACTTTAAATGATCTAGGTCTGTCTGGCTCTCTTTTTCTTAAAACTATAACTGATGCAGATACTATTATAAATGCTGCTAGTGTACCTATATTAGTCAATTCAGAAACAACACTTATTGGTGTAAATCCAGCTATTATCATAGTTATAATACCAACAAGTAAAGTACTTTTTACAGGTGTATGGAACCTTTGATTAACCTGTCCAAATACTCTAGGTAAAAGTCCATCCCTTGACATTGCAAACAATACACGAGTTTGACCAAATAACATAACAATTAAAACTGAAGTTAGTCCACAAATTGCACCAACTGAAACTAAAGCTGATCCCCAATTTATTCCTACCTGCTGAAGTGCAAAAGCTACTGGAGCTGCTGTATCTTTAAATTTCAGATATGGAACCATTCCTGTTAATATAGCTGATACTGCAATATATAATACAGTACAAATTATCAAAGATGCTATAATTCCTCTAGGTAAATCCTTCTTTGGATCTTTTACTTCTTCTGCTGCAGTGGAAACTGCATCAAACCCTATATAAGCAAAGAATATTACTGATGCTCCTGAGAAAACTCCCTTCCATCCATAAGGCATAAATGGATGCCAGTTTGCAGGATGAACATGTCTAACGCCTAATACTATAAATAAAAGTACTACTGCTAACTTTATAGCAACTATTATATTATTTGTAGTTGCACTTTGTTTTACACCTGCTACCAATATACCTGTTATTACTACAAGTATAGCTACTGCAGGTAAATTTACTAGTCCGCCTTCAAAAGGTGCTTTTGTAATAATATTTGGAAGTTTTATACCCAAATCCCCTAAAATACTAACAAAATATCCACTCCATCCAATTGCGACTGTACCAACCGAAAAAGCATACTCAAGAATTAAATCCCATCCTATAATCCATGCCCAAAATTCTCCAAGTGCCGCATAACCATAAGTGTATGCACTTCCTGCTACCGGAACCATAGCTGCTATCTCTGCATAACAAAGTGCTGCAAATCCACAAGCAAGCCCTGCTATAATAAATGAAATTACAAGTGCTGGTCCAGAATATTTTGCTGCTGCTATTCCTGTCAGTACAAATATCCCTGTACCTACTATTGCCCCTATACCTAACATAGTAAGTTCGAAAGCTCCCAATGATTTCTCTAAGGAATTCTTTCCCTTAGTTTCTGCCAAAAGACTTTCGATGGGTTTTGTTCTAAAAATATTTTTCATACGTCAATTGCCCCCCTAAATTTAACTAAAAAACAATGCTGTCATTATTATAATGCTATGCCAGTATCATTTCTAAAAATGAATTTATTATTAATAATACCACCATTTTTTATACAATTCAATATGATTTTATGATTTTTGCATATATTTTTTTAATGTTTAATAATTTTAGCGGGTGTATATTTATAATTATTTAATATGCATCTATACATTGAAATGTATACTTTTTGTTTATTCAATTATGCAAAATGCATGGATTATACAATTTATTTATGAATTATATTTATCTGAATATTTAAAAAATAAATTTATTTTATACTCTTCTATACAGTTTGTGAATTTTCTATATTCTTTATTAGTTGTATATTGTTTGTATAACAACAGCAAAAACTAGGTATAGTAAATTTACCATACCTAGTTTTTTAGGTGGAGCTAAACTCCACCTAGTATTAAATTTTATACATTTCTTTATATAGCACTTTCATCGACTGAATTATCTCCATTTACAGTGCTGTGTTTATACCCATATGCAAAGTATAATACAAGTCCTATAACAAGCCACACTGCAAATCTTACCAAAGTTATCTTTTGCAGATTGAGTATTAAGAAAGCACAAGCTGCCATAGAAAGAATAGGTGTAACCGGTGAAAAAGGGACTTTGAATGTTCTAGGTCTATCCGGTTCCTTTTTTCTTAAAACTATAACTGATGCAGATACTATTATAAATGCTGCTAGTGTACCTACGTTAGTCAATTCAGAAACAACACCTATTGGTGTAAATCCAGCTACAATCATAGTTATAATACCAACAAGTAAAGTACTTTTTACAGGTGTATGGAACCTTTGATCAACGTGTCCAAATACTCTAGGCAAAAGTCCATCCCTTGACATTGCAAACAATATACGAGTTTGACCAAACATCATAACAATTAGAACTGAAGTCAATCCACAAATTGCACCAACTGAAACTAAAGCTGATCCCCAATTTATTCCTACCTGCTGAAGTGCAAAAGCTACTGGAGCTGCTGTTTCTTTAAATTTCAGATACGGAACCATTCCTGTTAATATAGCTGATACTACAATATATAATACAGTACAAATTATCAAAGATGCTATAATTCCTCTAGGTAAATCCTTCTGCGGATTTCTTACTTCTTCTGCTGCAGTGGAAACTGCATCAAATCCTATATAAGCAAAGAATATTACTGATGCTCCTGAGAAAACTCCTTTCCATCCATAAGGCATAAATGGATGCCAATTTGCTGTATTAACATGGCTAACACCTAATACTATGAATAAAAGTACTACTGCTAACTTTATAGCAACTATTATATTATTTGTAGTTGCGCTTTGTTTTACGCCTGCTACCAATATACCTGTTATTACTACAAGTATAGCTACTGCAGGTAAGTTTATTAGTCCGCCTTCAAAAGGTGCTTTTGTAATAGCTGTCGGAAGTTTTAGGCCCAAATCAGCTACAATACTAGTAAAATAGCCGCTCCATCCAATTGCAACTGTACCAATTGCAAAAGCATATTCAAGAATTAAGTCCCATCCTATAATCCACGCCCAAAATTCTCCAAGTGCCGCATAACCATAAGTGTATGCACTTCCTGCTACCGGAACCATAGCTGCTATCTCTGCATAGCAAAGTGCTGCAAATCCACAAGCAAGTCCTGCTATAATAAATGAGATTACAAGTGCTGGCCCAGAATAATTTGCTGCTGCTATTCCTGTTAATACAAATATACCCGTACCTATAATTGCGCCTATGCCTAGCATAGTAAGTTCAAAAGAGCCTAATACTTTGGATAAACCATCCTTTCCTTTAGTCTCTGCTAAAAGACTTTCAATGGGTTTGGTTCTAAAAATATTTTTCATACAGTATCTCCCCCTTATAAATAAAATAAATAATAAATTATTCTTAAAATGAATATTTTATTAATCATATCATCATTTTTTGTATAATTCAATATTATTGAATAAAATTATTATAAAAAATAATAGGTATTTTTTATAACATTATAAAATAATCCTTGTTATTTTATGCTTATTAGAAAATGTGCTTATATTTTTTGAATTGTAATTTTTTACTTTATTCAATAATTTCTCTGGCATCTATTATATAATTCCTCATTTTAATTCAACTTATACATGAAAATCTCTTAACTATTAATTCATAAAGTGTGCTAAAAATTAATAGTTATAGATGATTTTCCTCCGTTAAAATTATAGGACTTAACTTTCACAATTTGATTAGTTGAGAATTGAGTATGGAAAGTGGAGAGTTAATGTGGATTTTTTCCGTTATACTATAAAAAATCTTTAATTAAATTTTTGAAGACTCGTTTCACTAAAGTGAAACATTGCTGGCTCATATAAGTTTAAAGATTTTTTGCGATAGCTAAAAATCAACCTTCACTCTCAACTTTCAATTTTCAACTCTCAACTCAAAAGCTTTGCTTGGCAAAATTTTATATGTACAAAAATTGAGTATAGAAAATCTAAAATATAGTTTTAAACTAGAAACCATTTTTTAAATATGCAAGTCCAAGTCAATCATATTCCTTATTGGAACTATAATTGGACTTTTAATGTTCATTAAAATCAATTAAAAGTGTTATTTTACATACTATTATCTATCATAAATTGGATATGCAATATTTTTGATTAAAAAAATATGAATAAATTCATGTTTTTACTTGCAATTAACCTTATATTTTAATATAATATAGTTATGAAATTTAGATATTAATGTGAGGTGAGGCAAATGAATATAATTTCTAATTTTAAGTTTCAATTAAATAAGGACAGGGTTATAAAGATGGTGCAATCTTATGGTAAAATGCCTCAATATAATGAACTGGATAAGATGTACAAAAATTTATTACCTATACTAAAAGATCATTCAAATCCACTGGGAATTTTTAAGATGGAAGAAAAAGATGAAAGTATTAATTTAAATATGTTATCTAACTGCAAGTTTACAATATATTGTCTAATAACTTTAGGGGAAAAATGTACTAATAAAATAAATGAAATGTTTGAAAGTGGCAACTTTTATGAAGCTTTGGTACTAGATTCCATGTCTAGTAATTACCTATTTAACATGAGTTCTCAACTGCATCACATTATATGCAACAAAGCTTCTAAGATAAATTTAGGTATTACTCATAAAGTAGCTCCTGGGGATGGAGAAATAGAATTAGAATATCAAAATAACATTTTAAGCAAACTTAGAGATGCCAAGTTTCACAATGTTAAGATGGTAAATAATTGTGTATATCCTCATAAATCCCTAACTTACATTTATGGAGCAGATGAAAGCATATCTGTAAATGGAGATGATCACTGCTGCTCAAGATGTAGTAATGTATTTTGCAATATGCGTCATATAGAAAAGGAAAATAATTATGCTGTAGAAAAAGCTATTAATTGTGCTTAATACAACATGTATATTAAAAATGGTCTAGTATATTTTATTCTAATAAAATATACTAGACCATTTTTAATGCAATTTAACTCAATATTATCTAGCTAAATTTAATATTTTTACAATATCATCTTTATTTAGTTTTACAAATTGTCCTACAGTTTTGGTTCCATTATCCGTGCACTTATTAGCCATTTCTTCAATTTTATCTTCTCCTATACTTCCTTCTTTTAAAGTTATAGGTAACCCCATGCTCTTGAAAAATGCTGTCATTCTCCTTATGCCTTCAAGTACAATATCTTCACAGGAACTATAAGATAAATCTACATCCCATACCCTTACTGCAAATTGTACAAATCTATTGATATCATGTTTATATACATATTTCATCCATGCAGGAAATACAATTGCAAGTCCTGCTCCATGGGCAATATCTGTTTCCCCACTTAATTCATGTTCAATTTTGTGAGAAGCCCAATCACCTATTCTACCTGTACTAAGCACATCATTATGAGCTATAGTACCAGTCCACATAATTTCTGCCCTAGCATCATAATTTTTAGGATCTTTTAAAACTATTGGGGCATTATTTATAACATTTCTAAGTGCAGCTTCGCAAAGCCTATCAGTTAAATCTACATGTTTCACATTTGTAAAATATCTTTCCATTATATGTGCCATAATGTCACAAGCACCACAAGCAGTTTGATATTCTGGTAGTGTAAAAGTAAGTTCAGGATTCATAATTGAAAAAGCAGGTCTTATAAGTACCGTATTTAATCCTTTTTTAAACCAACCATCTTCATTCATAATAACAGAACTATTACTAGATTCTGTACCTGTAGCAGGTAATGTTATTACAACTCCTACAGGAAGAGCCTCTTTTACTTCAGCTTTGCCCGTATAAAAATCCCATACATCTCCTTTATAAGGTACTCCTACAGCAATAGCTTTAGCTGTATCTGCTGAACTTCCTCCTCCTACAGATAGTACAAATTTTATATTATTTTCTCTACATAGTCTTATACCTTCTTTAACAGGTCCTAATCTTGGATTAGGTTTAATTCCTGGAAGTTCTATAAATTCAATTCCATTTTCTTTTAAGGACTTTATAACTCTATCATAGAGGCCCGATCTCTTTATACTTCCTCCCCCATAGCAAAAGAGTATTTTATCTGACTTTGAATACTCCTTTACTTTACTTCCTACAAGATCTTCGGTATCCTTACCAAAAATAATTTCTGTAGCATTTTTAAAAATAAAGTTTTCCATAATAACATCCCTCACTTACTAATTTTTCTGATTATGCTAAATAATAAAATAACCTTTATTATTTTAATTTCAATTTAGCTAATGCATCCGCTAAAGCTGAATTCATTGGAACTTCACTTTCTTTTTTCATCTTCTTCATATAATTTGCTACGTCTCTTTTACTGTTCTTGCCTTGCTTATTATCAAATCTTTTATTAAAGGATGATGCCTTCTCTCTAAAATTACAATTATTATTTATGCAAACATAAACTTGGCCGTCTCCATGTCCTCTAAGTTCCAATTTTTTATGACATTCAGGACATCTTGCATTAGTTAATTTTGCTAAATTTTCTCTATGGCCGCAAGTCCTATCTTGGCATACAAGCATTCTTCCATGCTTTCCATTTACCTCAAGCATATATTTACCACATTCAGGACATTTAGCTCCTGATAAATTGTCATGTCTAAATTTATCGCTGCTGGATTTTACATCTTCCACAAGCTTTACTGAATAATTCCTCATATTGCCTATGAAGCTTTTATCATTTAGTTTTCCCTTACTTATCAAATTCAGGTCAGTTTCCCATTTTGCAGTTAAAAGTGGTGATTTTAAATCTTCTGGAACCAATTCCACAACCTGCTTTCCTTTAGAAGTTGGGATTATTTCCTTACCTTTTTTCTCTACATAAAAAGTATTAAATAATTTTTCAATTATATCAGCTC
Organism: Clostridium sp. 001; assembly: GCF_019056555.1. Lineage (NCBI taxonomy): Bacteria > Bacillati > Bacillota > Clostridia > Eubacteriales > Clostridiaceae > Clostridium > Clostridium sp. 001. Next base: position 400,776 of record NZ_CP020473.1, read on the forward strand.
TTGTAGCAACTGTTCCAAGTCCACCTGTTTCTCCAAGAGTTTTTGCGTATTCCTTATTCATATTAATATATTTTTGTGGATTTTCCATGGCAGATAACAACGTTCCTTCATTAAATCTCGCAGGCGGCTTAGTCTGTCCCTTATGCATTTTAACTGCTGTAAGCTTTATACTATCTCCTTTATTTAAGTCCGGAAGTACCTGTTCCTTTAATTGATTTTCATGCATCCCATCATTATCATCAAAGTCTTCATCCTTATCATATACAGCTTTCCATCCTTTTGATTTAATTACCTTTCCACTAGCTGCAAAGATTTCTCCATTAACTTCTGCCTTTACAGTTGTTTGCACGTATTCAAAAGGAGGAAGCATAACACTTAAAAATCTCTTAACTACTAAGTCATACACTTTTCTTTCTTCATTACTTAACTTTGAAAGAATAACTCTTTCCTCTGTTGGAATTATAGCATGATGATCTGAAACCTTACTATCATCTACAAAGCCCTTATGTGCCCTTATTTTCCCTCTCATAATCTCCATGGCAAATTTGCTATAATTTCCTACTGATATTGCTTTTAATCTCTCTGGCAGCGTAGGTACTATATCCGCTGAAATATATCTTGAATCCGTTCTTGGATAAGTTAAAAATTTATAATTCTCGTACAATCTTTGCATTATAGAGAGTGTCTGCTTTGCAGAGTAACCAAAAAGTCTATTAGCATCTCTTTGAAGCTCTGTTAAATCATAAAGTGCTGGTGCATATTTTTTCTTATCGCTTTTTATTACATCAAGTATTTTCCCATTTTGGCCATTAACTTTTGATACTACTTTATTTGCAAAGTCTTCATCAAAAGTATTAAAATGTCCATTACCATTTTGCCATTGAAGAGTATATCCATTAGCATTTCCAGTTATACTGTAATAATCCTTTGGTTTAAAGTTTTTAATTTCCTCTTCTCTATGAACAATCATAGCTAGAGTTGGAGTTTGAACTCTTCCTGCTGAAAGCTGAGCATTATGCTTACAAGTTAATGCTCTTGTAACATTAAGTCCCACAATCCAATCTGCTTCTGCCCTACACTGTGCTGCCCTATATAAGTTATCATATTGTGATGAAGGTTTTAAATTCCTAAAGCCTTCGTTAATAGCTTTATCTGTTTGAGAAGAAATCCAAAGTCTTTTTATAGGCTTATTTACTCTAGCCTTTTCAATTATCCATCTTGCTACTAGTTCCCCTTCTCTTCCAGCATCTGTAGCAATAACAATTTCTGTTACATCTTTTCTATTTAATTGTTCCTTTACTGTATTAAATTGTTTGCCAGTTTGTTTTATAACTACAAGCTTTAAATATTTAGGAAGCATTGGTAGATCTTCTAGCTTCCAAGTTTTATATTTATCATCATAAGCTTCTGGATCTGCTAAAGTAACTAAATGGCCCAATGCCCAAGTCACAATATACTTTTCCCCTTCTAACCATCCATTGCCTTTTTTACGACATTTTAAGACCCTCGCAATTTCTCTTCCTACAGAAGGCTTTTCAGCCAATACCAATATTTTACCCATATTTATTTCCTTTCATGCTTTATTAATATCATTATATTTGTCTTTAGGCATTTGAAAGAAAATAACAAGTCAAAGATGCGACGAATATTTTTTATCAAACAAGGAGGCAGGTTCCGCAGATAGTAAATCCTATCTAAGGGTTCTACCGACGCAGTATGATAGAAAATAGGCTAGCATACTGACTAGTTATTTCTTTGAAAATGCCTTATCTATTAGATACAAAACAATGTTGGTTTAAAATTTACTATATTGTAAAAACTTCTATTTCATATTATACGATTTATTATACCTCTTTACAAGTTGAGCAGCCTGAATAGGTTCAGACTTCTCATATATAGAATTTATAACTTGAAAGTCAACTCATGCGATATTTTTAAAGAACAAAGTTCAAATATCAAATTAGGGATAATTTTCTTCCTAACGTCAGAAAATATTAAAATTATAGATTTCCTGAGGTATGATAGAAATCGTCTTTATCTGTTCTTTGTTATTTAAACTTTGTTCTTTTTAAAAGCTTTGCTTAAACTGCAAAATAAGGCTTTTAAGTATAACTTCAATTTTGTCATTACATTTCATGTATAAGTTTAAATTTTTAAGTTAGTCTAATTAAAAATCAACTTATACGTAGTATAAGTTGATTTTTGTTTAATATATATATTTAAACATTAGTCTGGGTAATTTAAGTTTTTATCTGTGATATTTGTTAAAACTTCCTTTAGAAATTTATTTGCCAGATATTTTGCCATAGAAAGATTCATATCTAAATAATTTCCACAATCCTTTGCAGCTGCTCCAGGCACATCTCCTTCAAAGTCTGCAATAAACTTATACATTTCCTTAAGTAAATCTACTACATCTTCTGACTTATAATCTCCTTCTAGTATTAAATAGAAGCCTGTCCTACACCCCATAGGTCCAAAGTACACAGTTTTAGATCCATACACTTTATGATTTCTCAAAAAAGTTGCACCTAAATGTTCAATAGTATGAACTTCTGCTGTATTCATAACAGGCTCAAAATTTGGTCTTGTCATTCTTATATCAAAAGTAGTCAGGACTACATCTTTAAACTTATCTTTTCTTGATACATAAACACCTGGCTGTAATTTTAAATGATTAACTGTAAAACTTGCAATTTTTTCCATTGCCTATCGCCTCCTAAAACTAATTGTATATTAGCATTTATATCCTTTTGCGTCAAACAATTATCTCTTTTCAATTGCAATGATCATAGGCGGATTGTTAACTTGATTTGTAAAACATAAATTAACTACATTATATTCCTTCTGATTTAATTTTTCTGTATATTTCTCCAGTTCTTCTTTTTCAAACTTTCCCTCTTTATGTCCGTAATATACAACTAAAATTATTATTCCATTTTTACATATTAAATTCAAAGTTTTTTTAAGTGCGACTAGTGTAGTTGCTGATTTTGTTGTAACAGAATGTTTCCCTTTAGGCAAATACCCCAAATTGAAAATAACGAGATTCACTTTATCTTTTACATATTTGTCCATGTTTTCATGACCATCATGTATTAATTTTACCCATTCAGATACATTGTTTTCCATTAACTTTTCCTTTGTATTTTGGATGGCAGCTTCTTGTATATCAAAAGAATAAACTTTCCCAGAGCTTCCTACAAGTTCTGCTAGAAGTTCCGTATCATTTCCATTTCCCATAGTAGCATCCACTGCTATATCGCCTTTATTAAGTTTTCTTTTACATATATTCCTAGCTATATTAACTGCATTTGTAAAATAATTTTGCATCAAGTACCAGCTCCATAACCTTTACTAAAATATTGTAGTAATCATTTCTATATAATATTATACATCTAATTTGTAACTATAAAAGCCCAGGCATTCCTTTAGTATTATCCTTTTCCTAAGTCTTAATTAGTCCAGTTGTTATACCTAAATATCCCATAAATATCATGTATCTACCTCTTCTAGTAATTATTTTCTTGTATCTCTTTCTAGAAAATAAAATAGCAATTCTGCTCGTTCTTTCTGTTTCTTTTCTAAAATATCTGGTGCCCAATTGTAGAATCCTCGTCCGCTCTTACTTCCTAATTCTCCATTTTTAACTTTGCTTTTAAGTAACTTGGAAGGCTCATTTGAATTGCAAAGATCTTTTAATAAATAAGAAGCTATTGAATTAACTGTGTCAAGCCCTGCTAAATCTGCAGTGCAAATTGGTCCTGTAATAGGGAGTCTTCTTCCAAGTCCATATTCAATAGCCTTATCAACCTCTTCTGGTTTTGCCCATTCCTGCTCTACTATATATAAAGCCTCTCTTAAAAGTGCATGCTGAAGTCGATTTCCAATAAAGCCTTGACATTCTTTCTCCATTCTAATAGCTTTTTTGCCTATAAATTCAACCCATTCCATAGTTATTTTCATTGTTTCATCTGATGTTCTTTCACCAGGCACCACTTCTACAAGAGGCATTAATTGTGGTGGATTCCAAAAATGAGCAACTACTACTCTTTCAGGATGTTTTGTACTCTTAGCTATATCTGTTGGTAATAGTCCTGACGTACAACTCGATAAAATCGTATCGTTAGGGCAAATTTCATCTAACTTTTTAAAAATATCTTGTTTAAGCTCTAAATTTTCTGCTAAACATTCAATTACTAAATCAGCACTTTGAGCCACCTCTATAATTGTTTTAACAAATTTTATTTTACATAGGATTTCTTCTGGTTGTTTGTTATGCAATTTACCTTTTTCCTTAAAAAATTCCAAACTTGATTCTATACTTTTCATTCCTTTGTTTAAACTTTTATCTGACCTTCCATACAATAATACATCTAATCCTGCTTGGGCACATAATAATGCTACTCCATGTCCCATTGTTCCAGTACCTAATATAGATACAGTTTTAATTTTCATATTCCCGCTCCCCTTAACATAATAATTGCAAATTGCTTTTTATTTCATTAAATAAAAACCAGTAATTTCATTTAACATTGAAATCACCGGTTCATTTTTTAATTTTTACTGTTTATTAGTTATTACTGTTCCTGTTTTACCATGAAGTGCTTCTTTAACTTTTTCAAGAGAAGTTATAATAGTCTGTCTGCCCTTCTTTGATTCAGCAAACATGACAGCAGCCCTCACTTTAGGTAACATTGAACCTGATGCAAATTGTCCTTCGTCAATATATTTATGAGCATCTCCTGTGTCCATTTGTAATAGGTCTTTTTGATTGTCTTTATTAAAGTTTATTGCAACCTTCTCAACTGCAGTTAATATTAACAAAATATCTGCATCAATTATTTCTGCAACTTTTTCTGATGCAAAATCTTTATCAATAACAGCTGCAACTCCTTCAATTGTATCATCATCTTTTTCAATTACTGGGACTCCGCCGCCTCCTACAGTTATTACTACATGTCCTGATTTAACTAGTGTTTTAATAATTTCATCTTCCACAATAGATTTTGGCATTGGTGATGCTACGACACGTCTCCAGCCTCTGCCTGCATCCTCTTTCATTGAGTATCCGTTATCTTTCATAAGCTTTTCAGCTTGCTGCTTCGTGAAAAATGACCCAATTGGTTTTGTAGGATTCTTAAATCCTGAATCGTCTTTGTCAACTACAACTTGTGTAATAACTGTTGCAACCTGTTTACTTATTCCTCTCCTCTTTAACTCCTGTTTTAATGCTTGCTGCAAGTGATACCCAATATATCCCTGGCTCATAGCACCACATTCAGGGAAAGGCATAATGGGATTTAATGCGTCTTCTCTTTGTGATTTCTCATATGCAAAAATAATCTGTCCTATCTGTGGACCGTTTCCATGTGTAATAATAATTTCATTTCCATCTTCTATAAGATCTACTATTGATTGGGCAGTGTCCTGGCATGTCTTAAGTTGAGCTTCTGCCGATTTATCTTTTGGGTTTTTCTGAAGTGCATTTCCTCCAAGACTGACAACAATTTTTAACATATTTATATCCTCCGAAATTCCGTATTAATTCTTATTGTGTTTATGCTTGAATATTTTTGTTTTTGTCATCAAATCTTATTTTGTATTCTTCATTCATTATTCCTAATCTTCCTAAAATATAGAAACAAATTGATAATAAAATACCAACTATAGCTGCAAATGCCATACCTTTAAATTGTACTGTTCCAATTGTAACACTAGCTCCACTTACACCAACAACAAATGTAATTGCACCTAAAACCATGTTATAGTTTACACTAAAGTCAACTTTTTCTTCAACAAACATTCTAATACCTTGGACAGCTATTAATCCATAAAGAAGCATTGTAATTCCGCCCATAACAGGTCCAGGAATTGCTTGTATAGTAGCAGCTATTTTACCACAGCATGAGAAAATAATTGCAAGAATAGCAGCTCCCCTAATAACCCATACAGAATAAACACGAGTTATAGCCATAACTCCTATGTTTTCACCATAGGTTGTATTTGGTGTTGATCCTGTAAAACCTGAAATAACGTTACTAATACCATCTCCAAGAAGTGATCTCCAGAGTCCTGGATCCTCTAATAGATTTGAACCGGTTATTCTGCCAGTAACTATTAAATGACTTATATGCTCAGCAAGCACGACAAGACACGCCGGGGCAATTATAAATATAGCATTGATATCAAATACAGGTGCTGAAAAATGAGGAATCTGGAACCAACTTGCAGCTGTAATTAATTTTGTATCAACCATCCCCATTGCAAATGCAAGAAGATAACCACAAATAACAGCAATAAGAATTGGTATAACCTGTGCAAATCCTCTAAATAAAACTGAACCAAATATTCCAACAGCCAATGTAAACATAGCAACTCCAATAACACGAGGGTCAGCAACATATGGCTGAACTACTTTACCAACTGCTGTTGCAGCTGGAGCAAGTCCTGCCTGAATTGCTGCTGTTGGAGCAAGTTCGAGTCCTATGACAGCAACTACTGCGCCCATTACAGCCGGAGGCATTACCACATCAATCCATTTTATTCCAAATTTCCTCACAATGAGGGCCATTATGATAAAGAATAAACCAAAAAAGATAAATCCAGATTGAGCGTGACTAACTCCACCAAATGAGCCAATAATTAAAAGAGTAGGTGCAATAAATGCAAAACTTGAACCTAAATATGCTGGAATTCCGCCTCTAGTAAAATAAGAATAAACCAATGTACCGATACCATTCATAAGCAAGCAAATCGCTGGATTTATGCCTAGTAGTAATGGAACCAAGATAGTTGCACCAAACATAGCTGTCAAATGTTGAAAACTAAGAGGTATAGTCTCAAGTACTGGTAGCTTTTCATGAATTCCTACAATACGTCTCATAAATTAACACTCCTATAAATTATTTATTTAAGTTCAGTGCAGTATCATTAAATATATAATATTGCACCGAAATAAATCAAATTTAGTGCTTACATTCATTTAATGCTTTATATACTTTTTCGGCTGTAAATGGAGTTTCAAACAATTCAACTCCTGTAGCATCTGCAATAGCATTTCCCATAGCAGATGTTATAGATATCATTGGATGTTCAGCACATCCTCTTGCCCCGTATGGCCCATCAAGTTGTGGAGTTTCAATGCAGTGGACCTCAATACAGCCTGGTAAATCCTGCATTGTTGGAATTTTGTAATCGACAAAACTTTTAGTTAATAATTTGCCTTCCTTGTTATATTTAAGTTCTTCTGAAATAGCCGTTCCCACTCCTTGAACAACTCCACCAACTATTTGTCCTTTAACTGCCATTTCATTAATAACCTTGCCTACATCTATAGCTGTTACAATTTTTATAATTTTTGTATCTCCTGTATTAGTGTCTACTTCAACTTCCATAGCATGAGCACCGAAAGTCCAATCTAAAGCCGGTCTTCCCTGTCCTGTTTCTTGATCTAAAATTGTTAACCCTTGAGCTATACTATTGCCTCTGCCAATTAGTGGGCCACCGATTCCGTTTCCATTTGGATACGTGTATCCCACTGCAATTTGACTATAGTATACTTTTTCTTCTGGAAACTGTTTTACATAAACACATTCATCGCCAAGTACAAGATCATGTTTAGCTGCACGCAATACAATTGCTGCCATATCAAAAATTTGTTCCTTTAAATCATTACATGCTTCAATTACGGCATTACCTGCAAGTATTGTCATACGACTTGCTACCGTCTGCCAATCATATGGTGCTTCATCCGTATCTGTTTCAAATACTACATGAACTTTTTCAATAGGTAAATGAAGTCTCTCTGCAATAATCTGAGCCATTGCTGTATATGAACCCTGTCCCATATCTATACCTGCAATATTAAATCGCAGAGATCCATCCTCATTCATTTGAATAATAGCTGATGTAGCTGCATTACTCGGCATTGCAGGTGCTTTATGCAGAACAGCTATACCTTTGCCCCTATATTTACCCGTTTTCTTTTCTAATGCTTTTTCTTCTTCTGATTTAGGTTTTCCCCATCCTATTCTATCGGCTACAGTCTTTATACATTTGATAACGTTTCCAGATTGTTCATGAATAGGTTCACCTGTTATAGTAATAGATCCTGGTCTTAATAGATTTTTAAGCCTAAACTCAAGTGAGTCCATACCTAATTTTTTAGCAACCAGTTCCATTTGCCTTTCAATAGCCCAGAAAATCTCTGCGTGTCCAAATCCCCTATATGCTGTACCAAATAGATGATTCGTATAAACAGTTTCGGAATCTAGTTTAACATTTTCTATGTCATATGGACCTGCCCCAGAATAACCAGTAGCTCTTGTGATATTAACACCGTAATCTGCATAAGCTCCTGCATCCCAAAGATATTCAATTTCTTCTGCTACAATTTTTCCTGATTTTTTAACTCCTGTCTTAATTGTAGCAACTAGCCCCTGTCTGCAAGGCAGCGTTGATATTTCTTCTTCCCTTGTTGCTACAAATTTTACTGTCTTTCCGTTTGAAGCTTTGGAAAGGAGTGCAATTAATGGTTCAAGATGAATTCCTGCTTTTCCTCCGAAACCACCACCTACATATGGTACTATAACTTCAATATTTTCCATTGGGATATTTAAAGCAATACTAAACAAATTACGCAGTGTAAATGGTGACTGTGCACTGCTCCAAATTTTTATTTTATCACCAGTACCCCATTTTGCAATTACTGAATGAGTTTCCATTGGAACATGAAGTATTTGAGGTACATAAAATTTATTTTCAACTATTAAGTCCGATTCTTTAAACCCTTTTTTAATATCACCTTTTTTTAACTTAAAGTGGTTTGATATATTTGTATTTGCCTCTGGGAAAAATACATCTGGAATAGTTTTGTAATTTCCTAAATCTGGATGGACTAAAATAGCATTAGGTTTTACTGCTTCTTCAACATCTAGTAAAACTGGCAAAGGTTCATATTCAACTTCAATAAGATCTATTGCTCTTTCGGCTATATCAATAGTAACAGCTGCAACGGCTGCAACTGCTTCGCCAAAATATCTTACTTTATCTACGGCGAGTATTGGTTTATCAACAATATATATGCCAAGCTTCTGATAAGCCTCATGGCCAGTCAAAACTGCTTTTACTCCAGGTAATTTTTTAGCCTTACTTGTATTAATACTTTTAATTAATGCATGTGCATAGGGACTTGTTTTGATTTTTGCATAAAGCATGCCCTTAAAGCTTATATCTTGAACATACTGTGCTTCCCCAGTAACTTTTTCTATTCCATCAATCCTAGGGATTCCTTTTCCTACATAGTTATAGTCCATATTATTCACCATCCTTTGATGCTGCTTCAATAGATTCTATAATGGCCTCATAACCTGTACACCTACATAGATTTCCCTGCATAGCTTCTTTAATTTCATCTCTTTTAGGATGAGGTTTCCTAATTAATAATGCTTTAGCTGACATTATCATTCCAGGAGTACAGAAACCACATTGAAGTCCGTTATGCTTAATAAATTCTCTTTGAAGTTTTGACAATTTTCCATTCTTTGCTTCACCTTCAATTGTCTGTACTTCTCCCTCTGCAGCTTCTAATGCCATAACACAACAAGAGTTAACAGCTTTTCCATTTAAAATAACGGTGCAAGCCCCACATTCCCCTGCGCCGCATCCTTCCTTAGTTCCTGTTAATCCAAGTTTCTCTCTTAAAAACCAAAGTAGGGTGCTATTTGAAGGTATCTCTTCAAAAATTTCTTCTCCATTAACAAACAAATGTATCTTTTCCATCATGTTTATTTTCCCTCCCCTAGCTGCTTTAGAATTTCACAAGTTAAATATCTAGCCATTGCTAATCGGTACTCTTTCGTTGCTCTTACATCATCAATTGGATTAATTTTACTCATAACTTTATCAGCAATTTTATTTTTATCTGCTATAAGGTTTTTATTTTTATAGTTACCAAAATCTTCAACTAAAATCGGTGTAGGTGCAACTGCACCTAATGAAATTTTCAAGTCTCCATTTTCCTTTAAATATCCAGCAACACTTATTTGTGAAAGGTCATGTCCTTTTATTCTTGATTTCTTTATAAATTTTCCTTCTCCTTTTATTGGTGGATAAATAACTTTTGTCACCATTTCATTTGTTTTCAAGGCATTTCTCTTAACTCCAGTAAAGAAATCTTTAAGGGGTATTTCCCTGTTACCATTTACTGATGAAACGCAAACTTTCCCTTCTAACACAAGTGAAGTTGGAAGCATATCTCCTCCAGGTGATGAATTGCATATATTTCCAACTAATGTAGCTCTATTTCTTATTAAAGCATTAGCAAGAGATTTAGAAGCATCAATTAACACTTTATAACTTGGTCCAATTTTATCAGATTCAATTATCTCATTTAGAGTAACCGGGGAACCAATAGATAATCCATCAACCTCATTATATTCTATACCGCTTAGTTCATTTATACCTTTTATATCGACAAGATATTTACAATGTACTACATTACATTTAAGACCAACTATTACATCTGTGCCGCCAGCTAACATTTTGGCTTCTTTTCCAAATTTATCTATCAGTTCTAAAGCTTCTTCTAAATTTTTAGGCTTTATATACTGAAAATCTTGCAATTTTATTCCTCCTAATTAATAATACTCACAAAACACCCCTAAAATATTATGCATTTACGTATAATCATGCTATATTATCAAGGGTGTTTTAATAATTAAACCACTAGTGTTCTTTATTTATCTTACTATTTTATATCTTTAAAAATAAACCCATAGCAATCATTATTTGTGCCTTCTTTGACAACTCCTACTGTTGATATAAGTTTCATTCCTATTACAGGGTTATCTACTTCTAGTTGGCCGCTTACTGTGAGACCATTTTCAAATTTAACTATACCAAAGTATAAATACGGTTTCATATATCCCTCAGGAAGATTATATACTTTTGTGTAAGTTAAAAGTGTTACTTCACCTTCTAGTGGAACTTCTTCAAATGATCTATTACCGCATTTTTTACATACAAAATGCTTTGGATGGTGGAGCTTCCCGCAGACTGTACATTTGTAAGCGTACATTTTTTCATCCATAGTTACTCCGCCTCCTTTGTGAGTATTGTTGCTACAACATTATTGCCAAATCCACCAAAGTTTACAGCGAGCCCAGTCTTAGCATCTTTTACCTGACGTCCGGTTGCTTCCCCTCTCAGTTGTTTTACAATTTCTACAACTTGTGAAACTCCCGTTGCGCCAAGTGGATGACCTTTTGCCTTTAAGCCTCCTGATGTATTTATTGGAATCTTACCTCCAATTTTTGTTTCACCATTTCTAGCTGCTATGTGGCCTTCACCCCTCTTAAAGAAACCAACTTCTTCAGATTCTACAATTTCAAGTATCTGGAATGCATCATGAAGTTCTGCTACATCAATATCCTCAGGTTTTAATCCTGCCATTTTGTATGCATTTTGTGCTGCCAATCTTACTGCAAGTAAATCTGTAGGTACTTCTCTTTCTGATACTGCATGTGTATCTGTAGCTTGACCAATTCCAGCAATTTTAACTGGTTTCTTTGCAAATCTATCAGCTTTATCCATAGCACACAGCAAAACTGCTGCTGCACCGTCTGAAACTGGACAAACTGAGTATAATCTAAGTGGAGAAGCCACATAGGGATTAACTATGCCGGCATCTTCATCTTCAGTAATTGCATAAAGATTTGGTACTATATGAAGATGAGCTACCGGATTATGCAGTGCATTTTCATGATTTTTGACTGATACAATTGCTAAATCCTTTTCTGTAATTCCGTATTTTTCCATGCATAATCTTGTAAACATTCCTGCAAGCGTTGGAAGCGTTATACCATAATTATATTCTGCCTCAGGATGAAGCATGGTAGCAACAAAGTCTGTGCCTTCCCATCCACTGACAACTCTCATCATTTCACCACCAACGACGAGAACAGCATCACACATTCCGCTGGCAATTGCCATATAACCTAGTTTTATTGCTGAAGCACCCGATGCAGGACCATTTTCTACAGTTTCAGCCATTGCTGGTCTTAAATTCAAAGTGTCTACAAGTGCAGATGCAATACCACTTTGTTTATTTAATATACCAGCTCCCATTGTAGCTACAAAAACTTGATCTATTCCATGTTGTCCCTGGGCTAGTTTAACGCCGGCGTCATCAAGTGCTTCTACAGCTGCCATACTAATCATATCGATAAAAGTCCCCCCTGAAAATTTACCAAAATTAGTATGGCCAACACCAACAATTCCTACTTCGCGCATCTTTTATATCCCGGAATCTGAGCATAAGTTTCTGGGAGGATTGGGTTTTCAGCAGTCTTTAATAGTTCAGCACTTACTGGACGTCGTCCAGCTAATTTATCAGCCTTATGTTTTTCCCATAATGCCCTAGTTAATACATACGTTGGTACGCCTCCTAACTCGTGCCATATTTCTGGTCTTGATTCTAATTCATATTCAATCATCCATCTTTTAAATCCATTTGGACTTTCTGCAACTATCCAAACTTCTTCTTGCTTTAAGATATCAAGATGGTATTCCATTTTAGCTGCAAATAATTGTGCTCCTATTCTAAGTCCTTGTCTTAATGTCATAGTATGATAAGACATTCCAACCTTATCATCAACAGTACGACCATTAACAATTCCTACTATAACTCCATCTATAGTTCCAATTAAGCAATACTCATCCTTAACTCTATATCTGTAATATCCTAATAATTCTGAATATATTCTAGATGCAACTATGTCATAAAAATCTTTTTCTACTGTCATTAGAGGTTTAACTGCTTCTAATATATGAGGAACCTCATCCCTTCTAATTTGACGAATTACTAATTTATCTCCACTAGCCATAGTTATTACCTTTGGCGGATATTGTGCCAATGGTGTTTCAACTGGTCTTAAACTTTGTTCCATTTTATCTACTATCATTTTCAACATCCTTTCTATTTAATTCAAATTTTTGTTTTTGTATTTCTAATTTAGTTATTTAGCATCAAATGCAACTATACGGCATATGCAGGATTCTCCACCTACAAATCTCCATGGGAAGCATCCTATTACTAATCTCTTTCCCAATACCTTATCAATATCTCCGCCTAAATTTTCAGCATGTACGATATTATAAGGGAACAAATCATAGTGCATTAACTGATAGTCTTCATCAGGCCAAAAATCTGCAATTCCCTTACCATATTTGGCTCTCAAATATTTTTCTGCCTTCTTAGCTTCTTTTGGAGCCCATTCACGAATTTTTGTATTCATCGGGTGATCTGCAGAACCACAATCAACTCCCAGCCATTTGAATTCCATTTTCCTGCACCATTTTGAGAATTCTTTTGTTGGACCTGGATGTCTCATCATTACTCTTTCTTCATCAGCTTCTGGCTCATCCCATGCATATTTGTGATAACCAGTATGGATTATTAGTATGTCACCTTTTCTAACATCCGCTCTTTGCATAATATCTTTTGAGGTATATATTCCGTAGTCTTCTGCTATATCAGAAATATCAACAACAACTCCTGGTGCTACTAATTCTTCAAGTGGAATAGATGAAATGTCTCTTCCATGAGTACAAAAATGCAGCGAACCATCAAGATGAGTGCCTACATGATTAGAATGAGTTAATACCTGGCCATTTGCACCATTTGATGAAAGTCTTTTGAAAAACTTGATTTGCAGTGGTTCATAAGTTGGCCATGGTGGCGTTAAATGGCTAATTTTTTGAGTTAAATCATACATCTGTACATTTTTGAAAGAATCAATAATGTTCATAATATACCCTCCATTTATTTTAAATTATATTTTTTAATAAACGACTTAAGTGCATCTTCAAAGCACTTCATTGGCGGATTGACTACTCCCGCTCCAATCTGTCCTACTCCCGCTCTATTGCAGGCAATTCCAGTATTTATTACAGGCAGTATTCTTGTTTCTATGACTTTCCTCATGTCTATTCCAGTAGGTGTGCCTCTGAAGTTAATATTTGGTATCTTGTATGCATTATTTTCTGCATAAGTTATCTCATACATAGTGGTTGTATAATTAATTGCATCTTTTGGCGTTCCTCCTACAAATTTAACAATTGCTGGTGCTGTTGCCATGGCAAAACCACCAATTCCAGCTGTTTCAGTTATACAACTATCTCCAAGATCAGGATTAGCATCGCTTTCATCAAAACCTGGGAAATATAACCCTCGTACCATTTCACAAGGAGCTGTAAACCATTTCTTACCTGTCCCAGCCACTCTAATTCCAAAATCAGTACCATTTCTGGACATTGCTGTAAGTATTGTACAATATTCAATATCTTCTAATGGATCTAAACTACATTTACAAGCCGGCATGGAAATATTTAAAAAGAAATGATCATTTTTATCAATAAATGTTAAGACAGCTGCTTTATGTTCATCTGAAAATTTAGTTTTTACAATTGCTGGTGCAAGTTCTCTAAACAAAAGTGACGTTGCAGCTTTATTTCTATTATGACCTTCATCACCCATCTGAAGGAACTGTGCTATTATTGTTTTTAAATCTATACTTCCTTTTATCTCTAAAGCTGCTTTTAGTACTGGTGCAAGTGAGTTTTGCATCCAATTTAATCTATCTATAACTTCACTACTATATGCTCCGAATCTTAATACTTTGCCTAATCCCTCATTAAATGTGGAATATGCGTAATTACCAAAAGTTTTATTTTTTAAAATCCAAACTGGCATCGAATACGTAACCACACCTGCCATTGGACCAACTGTTGAATGGTGATGACAGCAATCATATGTTATCTCTCCGGAAGATGCCAATTTAATTGCTTCTTCTTCATTTGATGCCAACTTTTCGTAAATTAGTCCACCAACTATAGCTCCCTTAACTGGTTCGCTCATTTTATCCCATGCTATTGGCGGTCCTGCATGAAGAATTGTTTTTTTCGTCATCCCTGGTATTACTTTCCCAGCTTGACCTACTCCAATAAGTATTGGTTTTGCAGCTAGAAGTCTATCTATTGCTTCTTCATTAGCTTTTTCAATTTTAGATGCTATACCTTCGTCTTCTAAAAGAGAAAGTCCTTTGCTTGCTTCACTTGGTGGTCTCCAATTAACATGAATACATGGTACATGTTGATCTTTCAAATCTTTACAGAAAGATTCTAATCCTAAGTTAATGACCTTAATATTTTTGTTAAATAATTCATTTACTGCAGTCAAACCAATCACTTCCCTTCATTTACTATTTATTTATTTTTTTCATCAACCTTGCACAATATCTAACGGCTTGTGCGTTGGATGGCATAAGTATAACCCCAGCTTGTTCTAGTTTTTCTTTTTGAGCTTTGTAATTTTGTGGATCATTCTCTGTTCCACAAATATAACCAACTACACAAAGGTATTTGCCCTTATTTTCCATGTTCTTCTTTGCATCAATAATTCCAGGTAACATCTCTCCTGCTGGATCAGCATGACAGCCATAGCCTATTACAAAGTCCATCAGAATTATTGCTACTTCCTCGTCTTCTGCCTCCTGAGGTAACCTTTCCACTCTTCCCATTGGATCAATCATTGGATGAGGTTTGCCAACAGTAAAATCATCGTCTCCTAAATCAATGCAAGTATTTTTTTCACTTTTTAATATATTTTTAAGTCTAAGTTCTTTCTTAAGCGGAATATTTGAATATATATCAAATTCCTCTTTGCCAAGTAACTTCATAGCCTCATCAGCTAAAGTCCCACCTGTATATAATGCCCTTATATATTTTTGTTTACTGTCAAATTTAGCAGCTTCTTGCTCAACTGATTTGTCTATTTCTTCTATTGGCTGTGTAAAGGAGGTATAGTCACAAACAGGATTGCCCTTAGAAAGTGCTACTGCCTTATATGCCGCATCTTCCAAACTTACACAAGCATAAGCTCCACTGTCTTCAATTGCTTTCCTATCTCCGCCTATAAAATCTACAACTATTGGTTTATTTGTACTTGCTACCGTGTCTAATATGTTTTTAGCTACTTCAGGAGCTGGTGGTTTTGAAACTAAAACTATTACTTTTGTATCTGGATCTTCAATCAGTGCCTTAAATCCTTCAATCATCATAATTCCGCCAACGCTGCTTTTTAAATCTCTTCCTCCAGTACCAATTGCCTGAGATATTCCAGCACCTAATTTGTCAATAAGAACTGTAACTTCCTGAGTACCTGTCCCTGATGCTCCAACAATTCCTATATCACCTTTTCTAACAACATTAGCAAAGCATAGTGGAACATGATTAATTATAGCGGTTCCACAATCTGGTCCCATTACAAGAAGTCCTTTACTTCTACCCATCTTCTTTAGTTCTATTTCATCTTCAACAGTTACGTTGTCACTAAACAACATAACGTTAAGTCCATTTTTAAGAGCTTTTCTTGCCTCATCTGCTGCATACTTTCCTGGTAATGAAATAATTGCCATATTTGCATCTTTCATATGCTTAAGTGCAGCATTAAAAGTATTAGGTTTGTATTCGTTTTCACTTTCAGATTCTTCTTCTTTTGAATTTAAAAGCTCATTTACTTTATTTACAATACTTTTAGTTGGATTTTCTTCTTCATCTGACACATAAGCTGCAATAAAGAAATCATTTGGTGTAAGATTTCTTATTTCGTCATTACTTAAATTTAAATTCTCAGATAGTTCTTTGTTAAGATCTGTTCCCATACCCACAATTATTTCTTTAACATAGGGCAGCTTCTTAATTTCTTTAGTAATTACCATTAGCGCAACAGAATCATAATATGTGTTTTTCCTGATATCTACACAGAACTTCATTTTCGTAAACCCTCCTATACTTTATAGTGGTCAGAAATTTACAACCTACATAAATTCCCAAAGCTGTATCTGTTCCAGAAGTTTCGCCATAACTAATGATGTTTAATATAGCTTTATTAATTTTTTCTTCATCATGATAATATAATATTGATTCCATAAGTTCTCTTACAGCTTGATTTGTCTCTCCAATAGATGAGTGCTTTAACATTTCAGAACTTACCTTCGTTGTTTTATTTATGCCTTCGCTTATCATTTTGCTATTAAATTCATGTATTAGGGAAATATCCAGTTTGTAGTAATATCCAAGATAAATAAAGCAAATCATAAGACCACTTATGAAATCATCCACTGCAGGGGTAAGTCCTGATCCAAAACCAATAATACTTCCTCCTATTTGAGCTATCTCATCAATGTCTAATATTTCTAATGCTCGAATTAATTTCAAAAACCTGCTTTTAATAAATTTAAAGCTTTCATCAATAGAATGAATTTCAAAAGAAAATAATTTGAGATTTGGCAACTCATCATTTATCATGTTTACCAATGGACCTATACCATAAAGTTTGCCATGTGTATTTAGTCCAATTTCCATTATTTTTATATTGTTAGCTAGCTCTTTTTCAGTTATATTTGAAGATCTTATGGATACACGAGGAGACCACTTTTGGGCTTCATCCAATCTTATAAATAAATTTCTTTCACTACAATAGATACCATTTACATTAAAATTGAAATATAAATTTTGAGTTATGTTAAGTTTCTTGAAGTCAAATTTCCTACTGCTATCTATAAGAATACTCATGGGCGCCATATTTTTCTTATTACTTAATAACGTAATAAAATTACCAGATGCCTCAATATTACAAGCATTTTTAAAAACAGAATGGACTCGACCCTGTACTATTTCTTCCGCTGCTATAGCTTTTAGTAGATTTTCACATATAAACGATGCTTTCAATATAACCAATCCCTTATTTCTATCTTATGTATATATTACCTTATTTGTTTTATAATGTCTTTATGTAAATATTCTAAATATTGAGATACATATTTGTATACCTTTAACATACATACTCCTTAATCCCTTTATTGGTCCCAACTTCTAGTTAAAATAAAATTTCGTATTTGAAGTTTATTCTCTATATTTAATTAAATTCATAGCTTTTAGACCAACCTCAAGATTTAGTCTGCTTTCACAATTATCTAAATCAATCCCTGTAATATCTTGTATTTTTTGCAGCCTATATATAATAGTGTTATAATGCATGTACATTTTTTGCGATATTTTTTTCATGTTGCCATTACACTCTGATTATTTCGCGGAAAAGAATCCAGTACGGAGCATAGCTCCGTACCAGTAATAATCCGTCTTGAATCCAGCAATTCACGGAATGAATCCACTTGAAATTATAGCTTGTGTTTAGCACAGTACTCACGCATGTTCAGGGATCCTGTTTCAACCCAGATTGCATTATGTACTATTCTGTCCATGATGGCATCAGCATGAACACCACCACCAAGTCTTGAATGCCAGTCTTCCTGACGGTATTGCGTGCAGAAGATAGTAGATGTTGAATCGTGTCTGCGTTCAATCAGTTCGAAGATGAAATGCTGTTCTTCTTCAGAGATATCTTCAAGTAGCCATTCATCCAAAATTAGCAATCCATAACAGCTATACTTCTTAAGTAGTTTTGCTGAGCCCTTAGTGACTAGAGAAGCCTCATCATGCTCTACTAATAAGTCTGGAAGTCTTATATACCTAGTTTTGATCTGATATTTGCAGGCTTGCCTTCCAAGTGCACATGCAAGATATGTTTTGCCAGAACCGGTAAAGCCTTGAAAAATGACATTTGAATTGTTTCCAATGAACTGGCATGTGGACAATTCTTGAATCACCTGCTTTTCAATACCACGTTCTGAATAATAGATATCATTTACTTCGGCTTTGGGAAGCCTGAACTTTGAAAGCTTCATAAGTCGCTGAATCTTACTGTTATATTTCTCCTGGTAAAGATAATCCATCAGCCTTTGTATGCGTTCATCAAATTGCAGAGTGACACAGTTGATGTCTCGCTGCTGTATTTCCAATGCAGTAATGAGTTCACTAAGATTCAGTTCACGCAGTTTTCGTTTTGTTTCATCGTTATGACCTTTCCCCAATAAAATAGACATCTTAAACTCGTAATATCTCTTTATTTCGTAGATTATCATAATTTTTATGCTGCTTTTGATTTTTTATTTGAATTGTTATAATATTTTTCAGGCGTTACATAACCATTAGAAGCATGTATTCTTTGCCTATTATAAAATATCTCAACATATTCAAATACAGCAGCACGAGCTTCTTCACGTGTTTTAAAGTGATTCCCATAAAGCCATTCACATTTCATTTTACCCCAGAATGATTCCATAGGAGCATTATCCCAGCAGTTACCTTTACGAGACATACTGCATATAAATCCATACTTATTTATTAAATTTTGGTAATCATTTGAGCAATATTGTGACCCTCTGTCCGAATGTAGAATAACACCAGTTGGTCTTCCTGCACGTTGATATGCGTCATTTAATGCGTTGATTACTAATTCTTTTGTCATTCTTTCATTCATAGATAAACCAACTATTTTTTGTCCACACAAATCCATTACTGCTGCTATATAAAGCCATCCTTCATTTGTCCACAGATATGTAATATCACTGACCATTTTTTCATTAGGTTTATCCACAGTAAAATCTCGATTAAGAATATTTTTTGCTACTGGAAGTTTATGATTTGAATTAGTAGTAGCCTTAAATTTCTTTGAAACCCTTGATTTTATGCCATTCTGATTCATGATACGTTCTACTCTTTTATGATTAATAGGTTTATCATTTTTCATATTTACTATTTTAGTAATTTTAACAGAACCGAATACATTTCTATTTTCTTTGTGGATTGTTTGAATTTGTTCTAATAACTGTTTATTTTCCTTTGATCTTTGACTTTCAGGTCTTTTATCCCATGCATAGTAACTGCTTCTTGACACGCTTAAAACCTTGCACAGCTTCGCTATTCTATATTTATGGCAACTAGCCTTGATAAACTCAAACCTCTTTATTTTAGGTTCTTGGCGAAGTAGGCTGCCGCTTTTTTTAATATTTCATTTTCTTCTTTAAGATCTCTAATTTCTTTTTCTAATCTTCTTAATTTCTCATCTTCAGGCTTAAGATGTCCACTGCCAGGAAAAGGTGTATCAGGTGATTCTCTATACTTCTTTACCCATCCATGCATTGTTGTTGGTCTTACTCCTAATTCTGTTGCTATCTTATTTAATGATTCTCCAGATTTCTCTAATCTTTTTATTGCTTCAATTTTAAATTCTGCACTATATTGTTTTTTCATAACCCTACCATTCCTTTCACTTTTAATATAACACGAGTTCCTCGTGTCTATCAAAGTGGGTAAGGGTCATTAATCATTACTGCTACCTCCGTAATACTCTGCACCACGTACATATCCACCTGTATTTTTCTTGGGTTTTACGGATGCATTTTTATTTTCTAGATAAATCTGGTCTTGATTAGTAGCAAGAATAGATTTAACATGATGATAGCGGGGCGTTTTGACTCTAGTTAGTGCCAACTCGCAGGCAGTTTCCAGACGGGCTTCTGAATAGGTTTTGCTCAAGCGTAAAACGGACAGGGATGGGTTGTATCCCTGTTCTTTTATTTTTACTCCAGCAAATATCCTATCAATAACCTCACCGGTACTGCTTCCGATAGAATAAGCCCGTCGTCTGATTCGTGTATTATCCCATTCAGGTTGTTGGAACTGATCAGGCATGTCTTCAGCGTGTGTTGAATAACGATTGATTACATAATCAGGAAACTTTGTATGGGTAGCAACACGTTCCCTTGATATATATATTTCCAAGTTAGAATCGGTAACTTTTAGGTCTGCTGTTTTACCAACATATTGATAAGGGCAGGAATATCGATTCTTGTTATAGACCACGTGACAGTCAAGATTTACTTTTCTGCCATAAATCCATTCAGCGATTTCATATGGGATGATTGGAAGATTATGAAGATAACTCTTTTCTTCTTCAAAAACTGCCTTTCGGCTTCCCTCACGTTTTTGGAACTTTTGGTTATTAAAGTCCGTAAGGGCATTTGAGACACCCATCTTTAATTCATGAAATGAGTAATAGAGCTTATTACGAAGTTTAGCAATGATGGCAGTTGCTACCTTTCCAACAGTACCTTCTACTGATGCTTTCTGTTTAGGTTTTCTGACTCCGGTTGGCATGATTGCTGTCATGTAATGAGAACCAAGTGCCTCATAATTGTCGTTAAGTATGATATCGCCTTCTTTAGGATGGGATATAACACCAGTTTTGAGATTATCGCAAACAGTACGGATGGTGACACCACCAAAGAATTCATACATGTGAATATGACATCTAAGCCATGTGTCCTGCTTCATATCAAGACAGGGCTCTACATATGAATACTGGCTATATGGAAGTGTAGCAACAAACAGATATACGGTAATCACTTCACCTGTTGTAGCATCAACATAAGACATCCCTGGTCCTGACCAGTCTACTTCTGTGATGACACCTGGCTTGTGATCCAGATGATTAGTCAGTTTGTTTGCAATCGTATAATCACTGTATCCCTCGCAGAATTTAGTGTAGCCCATAGAGATTTCGTTGGAGCTATTACATTTATCACAGTATTCCTGCCAAAGCAGTTTTAATGTAACACCAACTTTCTTCAATTCTTTGTGAACATACTCATAATCAGGATTCCTATACATATTTTCGATGACATGCTTATCCGGATAGAAAATCCGATATACGATTTCCTCATCCATGTCTTTGACAGTATCGAAGGTAATGCCGAGAGAATCAGCGATGTGAAACACATCACTAACAGAGTTTTTAGACATATGCCTGGTAGCTGCAATTGTGTTACGTGACATACGTGCTGCTCGAAGCTCTAGGATGAGCTTCACTTTGATTTTATTGGCCATAAAAAGGCCTCCCTTCTGTAAAATTAGGTAGCTTTTAGCTCCATATTTATTGTACAGAAGATTTATGAATAAGTGGAATCATTCCACGAATGACCTTATAAAAAACAGAGTGGAATCATTATGCGAATAGGTGGCTCTCAATTGCGTATTGATGGCTCCGTGAACGCGAAATAATCAACACTCGAAATAAGCTTCCAACGTTTTTACTAATTCAGTGTTGTTTAATTTATCATATTCAATAAGTGGTTTTACTGTATCCATGTAAAAACTTTTAAGCTCACCTTTTAGTCCATTAAAGGAAAGCAATCTATATATTCCCAAATCATCATAATTAATTATGTTTCCAGTATTAATTTTACTTAGGTTTTCAACAATAAGTTTAGCTTGTTCATAGCTTTCCCAAAGATGCACAATGTCTTCATAAGAGCGACCTATGCCAATTGTTATTTGGTTAACTTTAAACTTTTTCAAAGCTTCTTTTAATAATTTTTCGCTAAAATCAATTATATCTTCCTTTATCAATTTAATACTTTTCTCTTTTTCACTACCAAATAAAATTATTATTCTATCACTTTTTTCAACACATACTATTTTTTCGTTATAAATTTTTGACACTCTTGCTATGATAAATAATAAACTTCTTATTATACCTTGTGAATAATTTGCTTTATCTAATTTTGTTTCTGTATATAAACCTTTTACACGAATAATAATCACAGTATGTTTTAGTTCCTTACGAAAATTAAAAGTTTTTGATCTTTCAATTGCCCTTTCTTGTCTCTGTGCATCATCGCAAAGTAAGTCATCAAAAAACTCCAACTTATAATGACTTTCCATTTTATATAAAGAAATTTTTTTAACAAAATCCAAGGCTATAATATGCACATATGAATCGATAAGCATATTATCTACTGGTGTTAATTCTTTTTTATCAAGCCATATAAAAATACACCCATATTCAACTCTTTCTATAATAATTGGAATGGTTACTCGTTTAATGTTCCTTCCCTTAATGTTATCTGTACATGATTTATATGCACAATCAGTATCATTACCCCTTTCTATATATTTTTGATTTGTATTTTCATTTATCAGCTTATCAAGTATTTTTTTATCTAGCTCCTGATCACACATAATTTCATATCTGTCATTCATGCTTTCATATATAGCCAATGAATTGCCTATATTATCATAAAGTTTCTTTGTAATTTCCTTTAAGCTTCCACCATTTGCCATCATATTCATAACTTCTTTGTTAAAGTGATCTATTTTAAAAAAACTATTCATCTGATCATTTACAACCTCTGTTAGTACTGCTGATATTACATCTGTATGTGAAACAGAAAATGGTATTTTAATAATGGGGAATCCTAGATCGTCTGCTATTTTTATAATATTCTGTGGTAATATGTTTATATATCTACCTAACTTAATTCCAAGACCAGATACCCCTTTTTCATTTAATTTAGGAATAAGTTCAAGAAGAACTTTAATGTTATCTTTTATTGGATAAGCTGCAGTGATTAAAAACTCACCTTCCCCAACCCATTCTATAATATCTGGAACTTCCATTACATTTACTTTTGTAATCCTATTTGTCATTCCTTTTGCTCCAGCTAAAATTCTTGCATCCTTAAGAATATCAATTTCTAATAGTTTTTCTAAGGAAATTCCTACATAGCGGTACATAACATCACATTCCTTTCTAATATTTATTAAATGATTAATATTAATTTACTCCAGATTCGAAAACAAGCTCCCTTTGCAGCTTCAAATAATATTGTACTATTCCATTCATTTTTGCCTTTTTATTGATACTATTCCGATAGAATACATAATATGAATTATATTTATAGCTTGAATAAATTGTTTATTTATACTATTATTGTAATTAGCTCAAATTATTTAGATAATTAAATATTAGGAGGGTTTATAATGAAAACTGTTGTTCAACTATTAAATGAAAATAAAACAGGTGCTTTCGCAACTGTAGAAGATGGAAAGCCTCGTGTAAGACCTTGGATGTTTCAATTTGAAGAAAATCAGAAATTTTATTTTTGTACAGCCAATAATAAAGACGTATATAAGCAATTGCAATCAACTCCTTTTGCTGAATTTACTACTACTTCAAAGGATATGATAACAGTTAGATTATCTGGCAAAGTGGTTTTCACAAAAGATATGCGATATAAAGAAAAAATACTTAACGAAAATGAAGGATTGAAGAAAATGTATACAACTGCAGACAATCCTATTTTTGAAGTATTTTATATTGAACATGCTAAGGCAACCATATCAGATTTTTCCGGCCAGCCTCCAAAGGAAATAAATTTTTAATAAAAAACTTTATTTTATACATCTAATCCATAATAAAAATTTAGAGTATACTTTTTAAAAAGTATACTCTAAATTTTCATTTATATTAAAAAAGTCTGAATAATCTATTTCAAAAATGGATTTCTTAACAGCTGAAATATTTATTTTTCTCCTAATAAGTTGAGTCAATATACCTGCATAAGATAAATCCCCTTGGATTATGGCGCCATATATTATGCCATCTTTATGTATTACTTTTTTGTAATTACCATCTTTAGTTTCTATTTCTTCTTTATAGCTTTCATCTGGAGCTGATACATTTCCCAGAGACATAGTTGCTAGTCCTAAAAAGTTCATGGTATTTTTACTTCCAAAGAAATCTGTCATTAAAAGTTTTTTTCCTGCCATATTACTAGCTGCTACAATTCCTTCCTTAACAGCTGTAGGCCAAATTGGATTTCTTCCAGTTACATCACCTGCACCATACACATCCTCTATATTTGTCTGCCCTCTTTCATCAATGATAAGGCCAAACTTGTCAAATTCCACATTACTCCCTTGTAAAAAGGCGGTATTTGCTCTAACTCCTGCTGATACAACTACAAACTCACAAGGAATTATTTCACCTGTATTTAGAAGCAATTCTTTAGGATTATTAGCTTCATCAACTAAAAGCTTCTCTGCTTTAACTCCCAGCTTTAAATTCACTCCATTTTTTCTAAATAAATCTTCATATCTGCCTGCTGCATATTTATCAAGCTGAACTGCTAAAATCCTGTCGTTCATTTCTACAACTGAAATATTCAATCCATAACCTAAAAGCCCTGTAATTGCATCAATTCCTATAAGACCTGCTCCAAGTACAACTACATTTTTTACTTTTTTAGCTGCATCCTTTATTTTTTGTGCATCTTCCAAATTTCTAAGTCCTACTACATTATTTGCTCCTCTAAGATTTTCTACAGGAGGTATGAAAGAACTTGCTCCACTTGCTATAAGAAGCTTGTCATAATTTAACCTGCTGCCATCTGAAAGCTCTATTTCATGCTCTTCATCTTTTAGCTTATCTACTGCAATTCCTCTCACCCATTTTATATTGTACTTTTTAAAATAATCCTTTTCTGAAAAATTGAGTGCATCTATATTTCTTTTATTACTAATATAATGGTGTAATATACATCTGGAATAGACATATTCATCTTTTGAAATCAATATTATCTCTGCATCAGGTTCAAGCTTTCTAAGAGTTCTTGCACCATTTATACCAGATGCAGAAGCCCCTATTACAACGTAAGTCATATACACTACACCTCCTCTAAAGTAATAGCGTGCATAGGACATCTGGCTACACACTGCGGACTTTTACCTTCCGTATGCTGGCACATATCACATTTCATAATTTCTCTATTGTTTTCACTATCTGCCTTTAGCACTCCATAAGGACATGCCATTATACACATAAAACAGCTTGCACATTGATTTTTATCGTACTCCACAATACCGGTATCTGGGGTTTTTCTCATAGCACCAGTCATACACGTATATACACATTCTGGCTTGTCACAATGCCTGCAAAATATGGGAGCATATTTTCCTTTACTACTCAGCGTAATCCTACTTCTGTTATCAACACAATCATGCGAAACAATACAGGCTGTAGTACAAGTAAGACATCCAATACACTTACTTCTATCTATCTTTATTCTCTTCAAAATTATCAGCTCCTAACTTCCGAAACTTTTTCAATATTTACAGGCACATATTTATAAGAAGGTTCTTTTGAGTAAGGATCAAATATAGATGGAGTTAATGAATTTGTTTCTATATAGTGAATTGGAGCATATAATTGATCTTCTTTTACATTTCTTGTCAGTACAACTCTAAATTCATTTTTATGTCCATTTGCCGATAAAATCACAACTTTTTCATTTTCCTTTATATGCAGCTTTTCAGCTAATTTATAGTTTATGAAAACATAAGGATCTGTAAAGCAGCTATTTTTTACAAATTCAATTTCCCTAGTTCTAGTCTGGGTATGCCATTGTCCTACAGTTCCCCTACCTGAATTAAATATATATGGGAATTTCTCTGTTTGGGTAAAGGGTTTTTGAGCTGCATCTGCATAAATTAGTTTTACTTTTTTATCTGCTGTAAAATATTTATTATCTTCAAACAGTCTTCTCTCATCACTAGTTAATATATCCCCCTTTTTAAAGGGCCACTGTATTCCTTTTGATGAAACCAACATCTCATAGTCAATGCCAGTTATATCACAGGGCATTTTACTACTAAATTGTTTTATAAGCCCAAAAGCATGTCTTGGAGTTTTCCACTTTTCTAAATGCTTTCCTACTTTCAGCGCTTTTCCTATTCCAAGCAATATGTCATAATCTGCAAGTTCATCTTTTTCTTTTTTGAGCACTGGAGTTACAGCTGACAAACGCCTTTCCGTGTTTATAAAAAATCCTTCTTTTTTGAGAGCTGAAACAGAAGGTAAAAATAAATCACATAATTTAGAAGTATCCGTATCATCATATATATCCTGAACAACCAAGAATTCTAATTTTTGAACTGCTTTTTCAAATTCCTCGTTATTTGCCCAGGAATGTCTAGGATTTGTTCCAATTACCCACAATGCCTTAATTTCTCCGCTGTTTATTTTATCTATAATTTTATTGTAAGGTATGGTTGGCTTTTTGGGTATCATCTCACAAGGAACATCTAAAATAGAAGCAATTTCTTCTCTATGCTTTGGATTATCAAAGTCTCTGCCTCCATATAAAGCTGTAGTATTACTGTATATTCTTGAACCCATAGCATTACACTGACCTGTTATTGAATTTGCTCCAGTACCTTCTTTTCCTATGTTTCCGGTAATAACTGCAAGGTCTATTATTGATTGTGCAGTTCTAACTGCCTCATATCCTTGGTTTATTCCTATAGTCCACCAAAATGAAACTCTTTTCCCATTGTGAATTATTTCCGCAAATTCCATTACCCTTTTGCTCGAAATTCCAGTTTTTTCTTCTACATTTTCTAAAGTATACTTTTTCACGTGTTCTTTAAATCCTTCAAAGCCTTCTGAATATTTCTCTATATATTCTCTATCAATCCAGTTCTTTTCTATAAGTACATTTGCAAGGGTATAAAAAAGTATAATATCAGATTTTGGCTTGATATCTATCCATAAATTTGAGTTAATTGCTGTTTCAGATTTTCTAGGATCAATAGTTATTACTCTAGCTTTTTCATTTTTTCTTATATGACTCCACATTATAGGGTGAGCAACCACAGGATTTGCCCCAATTAATATAATAGTGTCAGAAATTTCAAAATCTTTTAGTGTATAAGGAGGTGCATCAAATCCAAAGCTTTGTTTATGTGCTACAGCTGCCGTAGCCATACAAAGTCTTGTGTTTCCATCCCCATTTATTTGCATGCAGGACCTGCCTATAAATCCCAAGAGAGCCATTTCTTCTGTTGTTATTTGACCTGTACTCAAATACGCTGCACTTTCAGTTCCGTATTTTTCTTGAATAGATCTCATTTTGAAAGCAAAAGTTTCAAAGGCATCCTCCCAAGAAATTACTTTCATCTTCCCACTTTCATCTTTCAAAAGAGGTAACTTACTGGATTTAAATTTTCTGCACTGCTTATTTAAATTTAATCCCTTTATGCAGCAAAATCCATCATTTACCGGATAACCTTTAGTGGGAAGTACTTTCTTTATTTTATTATCTTCAACATAAAAGTCCAGATTACATCCAAGTGCACAATAATTACAAGTTGATTGTTTTACTTCCACGTAATTCATCTCCACTTCTCAATATTTTTTACTAAAAATACATGATTTAAATTTCAAAATCATTTACCCTTTGAAGTAGATTTCAACAAACCTATAATAATAAGTGAAATCAAAGCAAGTGCTATAAATATTACAAACCCTCTAGAATAGCCACTTAAGCTCTTACCTGTCTTATCTATAAAGGATGCCATTAAAGGTGGTATAACAAAGCCTCCAAAAGCTCCCAATCCACCGACCCAGCCAGAAGCACCTCCAATAGCATGAGGAACTTCTTTAGGAAGTATTTTAAATACAGCAGCATTTGTCACACCCATTCCTACAGCTAAAAGTAAAATTCCTATAACAGCTAGAGGCAGTGAAGAAGCAATAAACATGCATATTGTACCTGCAAGCATTATAAAAAGTGCTGTAATGGATGTAGATTCTCCTCCAACTCTATCTGCTATCTTTCCACCATAAATTCTTACAATAGATGTAGTAATTGAATAGATATCAGTTAATAAACCTGCAGTTTTCAAGTTCAACTTAAAAAATGTTGTCCAATATGTTGGAAGCCAGCTAGTTAGTGCTAAAAAGCCTCCAAATGTGGTGAAGTACACTACAACAAGTGCCCAGGTCTTCCATGTCTTTGCAGAAAT
The DNA here is from genome assembly GCF_019056555.1 of Clostridium sp. 001. NCBI lineage: Bacteria > Bacillati > Bacillota > Clostridia > Eubacteriales > Clostridiaceae > Clostridium > Clostridium sp. 001. The sequence goes on from NZ_CP020473.1 coordinate 429,387, forward strand.
AATAAGACTTTCACTCACTTTGTCATTAGGAAACAGTTCCTGACCATATTTCTTTGAAGCTGTCATCTTTGCTTGTTCTCTTCCCACTCCTGCATGAATTAGTTGAAAATACCAAGCATTTTTTCCTATAATAAAATATGCTATAGTTCCTGCTACTAAGAATATCAACCAGGCTAAATAAGAACCTGATAATCCTAAAAGTGGCAGTGCTACGTTTGGAAGCAAAAGTGTAAATATTCCAGGTGCTAGATTTCCCACTCCACCATATATGCCAAGTGCAACTCCCTGCTTATTTTGTGGAAACCAATAGGACGATTGGCTAACTCCTACAGAAAAGGTAGCTATGCCGCAGCCTGACAGTGCCCCAAATATTAAAAGTAAAGAATAGCAGTTACTTAAATCCTGCTTAAAAAAAGCCATAACTATATAGAGTCCCGTCATACCAATTATTGAAAGTATAAGTAATGTAATAAATGGTTTTCTTCCTCCATCTACGTCAACCCAAGCTGCAAATGGAATCCTAAGCAGTGATCCTGATAAATTTGGTATTGCAATAAGAAGTGCTAGTAAAATAGGATTCAAATCTATAAAACTTTTTTTAAACACAGCAGCTGTAGCACCATAAAGTGCGACTGCTGCAAATCCTACAAAAAAACCTAAGGTTGCTCCTGTTAATCCTTGTTTGGAATTTCCTTTAACATTTACAATATCCATTATTTTCCCTCCTATTTGCGATTTAAATGCTTTACCAATTTATAGTTTCAGCAACTTCAGCTTTAGGGTCTAAATGTACATCTTTTAAAGCCCACTTTTTAAATTCCTGATACCCTGTTCTATCTACAATATATCCTATATGTTCTTTTCCACCAGGAGCATTTTTGTTTATATATTTATCTATATATTCATAGGTATTTAAAATTATCTTCACAATGCTATCTTCATCTACCCATTTAATGAAATCCTGGCCTAATCTTGGATTTTTCTTTCCCGTTCTACCAAGGATAGTCAGTTTAAAATACTTCTTACTGCTTCTTGTCCATGCCCCCATTGGGCATTTGTCCACACATTCACCACAACCTATACACTTTTTATCATCTCTTAAGACCTTAAAATTTTCAAATTTGAGTGCATCTGCAGATCTTAGTTTACAATTTTTAACACAAGCTTTACAGCCCACACATCTATAACTTTCGTACTGTGGTTCTGTCATGCCTATAATTCCAAAATCATGCATTCTTACTTTTGCACAATCATTTGGACATCCCGTTAACGCTACTTTTACATGGTAGTCATTTGGGAATATAACCTTTTCTATTCTCTTTGCAAAAGCAGTGGTGTCATAATTTGCAAAAGGACAGACTTTATTTCCTATACAAGCAGTAACATTTCTTGTTCCTGATGCTGAATATCCATTTTTAGAATCAGCTTGATTTATTTCAAGTCCTTCAATAACAGGTTGTATCATCTCATTTATCTCAGAAATGTTTTTCATATCAATTCCAGGTATTTCAAAGCCTTGTCTTGTAGTAATATTAATTGTTCCATTTCCATATTCTTCAGCAACCTTTTGAATTATTTCAAAATATTTTGCTTCGATATATCCACCTGGTACTCTAATCCTTATGGCCGTCTTTCCCCTTTCCTTAGTTACTCTAAATGCATTCTTTTTTAGAACCTTTGTATTAATATCCATAATCGTCCTCCTTTTTTAATCCATTAAAAGTTTAGCTTTAACATAATTAAATACCGGACCGTCAAGGCAAATATATGTATCGTCCATTTTACAATGACCGCATTTTCCTAAACCACAGCACATTTTTCTTTCATAAGAAACCCAAACATTTTCCTCTTTAATTCCCCTCTTCAAAAATTCTGCTATAGTAAATTTAAGCATTATTGGAGGACCTACTACTACTACCTGAGCTTCTTCCACATTATTTATAGTTAAATCTTTAATATAAGTAGTAATTAAACCTACATTTCCACCATAACTTTCATCAGCCTTGTCCACTGTTAAAGTAACACCAACATTTTTTCTCCATTCTTCTATATCCTTTTTAAACAATATATCCTCTGGTGACTTAAATCCCATTAAAACATTAAAATTTGTAACTTCATTTCTATTAGCAGCAAAGTAATCTATAATACCTTTTACCGGTGCTAATCCAGTTCCTCCTGCAGCTACAATAAGTTCTTTTCCCTTGTATGTCTCTAAGTCAAAACCGTTTCCATAAGGTCCCCTCATAAATAGAGTATCTCCTACAAAAAAAGTATGAATGACATCTGTAACTAATCCCACACGTCTTATAGTTAAACCTATATATCCATCTCCTATTTCACATACAGATATAGGTGCTTCTCCATATTTAGGTATGGAAACCTCAAAAAATTGTCCCGGCTTCACAGTTCCTTTAAACTCCATTTTAAATGTATAATCAATATCCGTATGTTTTGTAATATCTAATATTTTACTAGCCTTTGGCAAATATACATTTTCCATTTATTTCACCTCTCCCACTGTATCATTTAACTTGTTAACACAATTTGAAAAAGATATATATTCTGGACATGCATCATCACATCTTCCACATCCAACACACATGTTATATCCAAATCTCTTCTTAAAGTCATAAACTTTATGCATAACTTTAAATCTCATTCTCTGTCCTTTATCCTGTCTAAAACTATGTCCTCCAGCTATATCCGTATACCCATCAATCTGACATGAAGTCAATACTCTTCTTCTCTCTCCTACATTTTTATTGTCTTTATAGAAAATGTCCTGCATATTAAAACATGTACATGTTCCACAAACCAAATTACATCTTCCACAAGAAATACATCGTGAGGAATACTCTTCCCACAGTGGAGCATTAAATACACTTACATCCATATTTTCAGGAACTTTAACCTTTACATCGTTTTCTGTTACAAAGTTAGGTTCTACATCACATTCTGTCATTCCATCAAAATAATTTTTAAAGCTTTCATCTTTACACTTTACTGAAACTTTTCCATCCTTATACTTTACAAATAAGTCATAGTTTTCTGTCTTATTACTGCCCATACTTACACAGAAACAGTTTTCAAAGCTGTGTTCACATTCCATAAGTGCAAATTTTACTTTATCTCTTACTTTTTTATAGTAAGGATCTTCTACACCATTTCTCAAATAAATTTCATCAACTCTCCTTACAGCATTGATGTCACAGCTTCTTAAAAATATCAATATCTTTTTGTCATCCACTTTTGGTTCCATTACAGAATCTTCTGTAAAATAAAACAAGGTTTTAGTTATTGGAAGCATCACTTCTTTTGGTGAAAAGTTTGATTTTTCATCAAATATTATTTCTTCAATAGTATTTATCTTTGCATACCTAACTATATCTGTATCCGAAAATCTTCCCTTACCTTTTAATTTCACTGGAGCATAGATTTTGTACTCTTTTTGCAGCTTTTTTAAGAAATTATTAAATTCTTTATTACTAATTTGAAACCCCATTTGTCAATTCCCTCCTTAAAACTTTTGTAAACCTAACAGCATGTAACCATCGTTGTTATATATTTAATATATCATAAATGCAGAAAATTTAACATGACGTAAATCACGTTATAGTCAAAAAATAAAAAACTGCATTTGCATTGTTTTCTGCAAATACAGCCTTCCACTAAATTCCCCTAAAATACATTGACAGCACCTTGGGATCCATAACTATTATCTTTTTGTGATGAAATTTTATCATACCTTTTTTTTCAAAATTGTTCATGCAGCGTGAAATAGTCTCTCTCGTACTACCAAGCATCTCAGCTAAATATGTTATGCTTATATTTAAGTCAATAACTATACCTTCTTTTGTTTCCACTCCGTAGTCCCTGGACAATTTCCAGAGTTTTGCTGCAAGTTTTTTGTCCATTTTTATAGGTACGGTGTTTTTCAATTGCCTGTAGAGTCTTCTTATTTTTTTAGCCATAGAATTAATTATAATATGCGTAAATTCAAAATCCCCTGCCATTATTTTTAACAAATCATTTCTAAAAAAATACAATATATAACTATCTTCAAAAGCTTCACAACTTATGGATGCAGGTAAATTGTCAAAAATGACTTCATTTATAAATTCTCCTTTGCCTAAAATATATACAACCCTTTTTTGTCCGTCCTCTGATATCTTATACATAGTCACTTTTCCACTTAAAACAATATAAATTTTATCCACTTTGTCTTTTTCGCAAAACAATTCTTCACCTTTAGTAAGTTTTATCTTAAAAGCCTTTGCTTGCATCAATTTCAACGTAGATCTATTTACTTTTTCAAATAAGGGAATACCGCTAAAATCATCATCAGAAACTTTTGTCATAACTTATACCTTCTGGCTGTGTTTTTCTATACAAATACTTTCCAAGAGGTTTATCTTCAATAAATTTTCCATTAGATATAACCTTATTTCCTCTCAAAAAAGCATGCAGCACTCTTCCCTTCTGTTCAAAACCTTCATAAGGAGTATAATCTACATTTTGCATTTGATTTTTAACACTAATAGCTTTAGAAAAAACAGGGTCCCATACTACAATATCAGCATCACTGCCCACTGCAATAGTTCCTTTCTGTGGAAAAAGTCCAAATAACTTAGCAGCATTAGTCGAAGTAAGCGCAACCATTTCATTCATACTTATCCTGTTTTTTAAAACTCCATAAGTATACATAAGTCCAATTCTATGTTCTACACCTGGAGCCCCATTTGGAATCTTGCTAAAGTCATCAATGCCAACTTCTTTTTGACCTTTATAATTAAAGGAACAATGATCTGTTCCAATTGTCATTATCTCTCTAGACCTTATCCCCTTCCACAATGCATCATTATCATATGTTTTTCTAAGAGGAGGTGATATTACATATTTTGCTCCCTCAAAATTATCGCTGTTTTTATCTCCATAGCAGGAATCGTCCAGCAGCAGATACTGAGGACAAGTCTCAGCATAAACTTTTATTCCTCTCTTTTTAGCATCTAAAATGCTTAATAAACCTTCCCTAGTACTTAAATGTACAATATACACCGGTGCATCTGCAATTTCTGCAATATTAAGAAGCCTTACAATTGCCTCTTTTTCAACTAAAGCAGGTCTTGTCAATGGATGATAATAAGGGGAACTATTTCCCTTTGATTTAGCTTCACTTATAAGTGATTCTATAATATCGCCATTTTCGCAGTGAAAAGTTATCAAGCTCTTTAACTCTTTACTTCTTTTTAAAGCTTCAAATATTACACCATCATCTACCTGAAGCGTTTTTTTATAGGCCATATATAATTTAAATGAAGTTACCCCTTCTCTAACCATATCTTCCATTTCACAAGATGTCTTATCATTCCAATCCGTAATACCCATGTGGAATCCATAATCACAATAGCAAATTCCATCTGATTTTTTATGCTGCTTTCTTAAGGCTTCTTTTAATGTCTCTCCCCTGTTTTGTGTAGCATAATCTAATATTGTAGTGGTACCTCCAACTAAAGCCGCTTTTGTTCCAGTTTCAAAATTATCTGCAGTTGCTATAGAACCACTTTCCAAATCAAAGTGAGTATGAGTATCTATACCACCCGGTAAAATATAGCATCCTTTTACAGATATGACTTCATCTCCACTTTTTTTTATATCATTTCCTATTGAAACAATTCTTTCATCTTCTATTCTTATATCCGAGCAATAAGAATCCACAGCAGTTACAATTTTCCCACCTTCAAGTACTACACCCATAAGCAAATCCTCCCTTTTTATATATTCTAACATAAAAAATATAAAGTATAATTAACTTAACTTTCACAATTTAAAAATAATGCGAAGCAAAGCTTCGCAAGTTAAGAATTAATAATGAAAAATTAATAGTGAAGGATGATTTTTAGCTATCGCAAAAAATCTTTCAATTTATATAAGTCAACGACGTTTCGCTTTAGCGAAACGAATGGTGAAAAGTTTAATCAAAGATTTTTTGTAGTGTAACGAAAAAAAATCCACATTAACTATTAATTCTTCATTCTTAACTATTAATTAAAAAAGTTGAGTATTCATTATCTATCTAAAGTAATAACTGTTCCCGTCTTACCTTCAAGGGCATCTTCACCTTTGTAAAGTGAAGTAATTATTGACTTGTGGCGGGAATTTGACTTTGCAAACATCACTGCTGCTTTTACTTTTGGGAGCATTGACCCTGGGGCAAAATGACCTTCTTCAATATACTTTTCTGCTTCTGCTACCGTAATGTGACCAAGATCAATTTGATTAGCTTTTTTAAAATTAAGTGATACTTTTTCAACTTCTGTAAGTATCATAAGAATATCTGCATTTACATCTTCCGCAAGCCTTTCAGCTGCAAGATCTTTGTCTATGACTGCCGCAACACCTTCTAATGATCCATCTTCCTTTTGGGCAACAGGAATGCTTCCCCCTCCAGCTGCTACGCAGATAGTAGAATCCCACAACACTTTAATTGCCGGGAGTTCAACTATTCTCTTTGGAACTGGTGAAGCCACTACTCTTCTCCACCCTCTTCCAGAGTCTTCTTTCATCACATAACCTTTTTCTATCTTAAGTTTTTCCGCCTCTTCCTTACTATAAAAAGTACCTATGGGTTTAGTTGGGTTTTTAAATGCAGGATCATTTTTGTCAACTACTGCCTGAGTTATAAGTGTTACCACTGGCACTTTCTTGTTTCTCTTATCTAAAGCCTTTCTTAGTGACTGCTGAATGTGATATCCTATATATCCCTGACTCATGGCACTGCATACGTCAAAAGGCATGGATGGTGTAACACTATTAGCTGCTTCCGATGCAAGTAAAATTCTTCCCACTTGAGGACCATTTCCATGAACTATTACAAGCTCATATCCCTTACAGCTTATGTCTGCAATATATTCACAAGTTTTTTTTATTACTTCTAGTTGTGCTTCAGCTGTAGCTTTCGTACCAGGTTCTTGAAGTGCATTTCCACCTAATGCTATAACCAATTTACAAAATCCCATTATAATTCCCCCATATAATTATTTAGTCACATAGGATATTGGAATAAGCGCATACATTGCTGCACATTTTACTAATTCATCTTTCCATGTCTTTTCATTAGGTGCATGTGCTTGATCTTCGTGACCTGGTCCAAAACCTATACATGGTATTTTATATCTTCCCATAATGGAAACTGCATTTGTAGAGAATGTCCATTTATCTACCTTTGGCTCACTCTTAAATAAATCCTTATAGCAAGTTACAACATTTTGACATACTTTATGGTCTTCAGGCAGTACCCAGGTTGGGAAGAAACATTCCGTTGGATACTTTAATCCTGTATAAGAAGGTCTTTCATAAGTGTACATTTCAACTTCAGCCTTTGCAGCCTTAACCGAAGGTAAATTCTTAATCTGTTCAATTGCATACTCCCAGGTTTCACCGGCAGTAAGCCTTCTGTCAACAGAAATACTGCATCCATCTGCTACGGCACATCTTGAAGGTGATGAAAAGAATATTTCAGATACGGTTAATGTACCCTTTCCTAAAAATTCATCATTGATTAATTTTTCATTTAAATCCTTTAGCTCATTTAATATAGGAGCCATTTTAAAAATTGCATTATCTCCTCTTTCCGGTGCAGAACCATGACAGCTAATTCCATGGGTTGTAACTTTTATCTCCATTCTTCCCCTATGTCCTCTATATATATTTAATGAAGTTGGTTCTGTTATAACTACAAATTCTGGCTTTACTTTATCTTCATTGACTATATACTGCCAGCATAAACCATCACAATCTTCTTCTTGAACAGTACCTGTTACTACTAATGTATAATCTCCTTCAAGTCCAAGATCTTTAATTATCTTACCTGCATAAACCATGGAGGCCATTCCTCCCTCCTGGTCTGTGACACCTCTTCCTAAAATAACCTCATCATCTTCATATCCTTCATAAGGATGATACTTCCATAGATTTCTATCACCTATCCCTACTGTATCTATATGGGCATCCATGGCAATAAGGTGTTTGCCATGTCCTATATATCCAAGTACATTGCCCATGGGATCTATTTCTACTTTGTCAAAACCTACTTTTTCCATTTCCTCTTTTATTCTCAGTATAACTTTTTCTTCGCCGCAACTTTCACTTGGAATTCGAGCCATATCCCTTAAAAATCTACATATTTCAGGTTTATACTTTTCTGCCATATCCAATATTTTTTCTTTATTCAAATCTAATGCCATCTAAATTTCCCCCTATTTTATCTATCTTTAGAAACGCTTCCAGAGCTCTTGTGCTAGTTCCCTGCTTCTTGCCATAATTCTTTCCTCGTCAACACCTACAAGTTTTCTATTTTCCATAATAACTTTACCATTTATAATTGTTGTATCTACACAGCGTCCATTAATGCCAAATAATAAGTGTGAATTAATATTGTTTTCATTTATTGGTGTAGGTGCATTATAATCTACAATAATTATATCTGCTAGTGCTCCTTCTTTTAAAATGCCAATTTTTCCATCAATAAATCTTTCAACAATTTTTCTATTATTATAGAAAAGCATTTCTGGAATTTCAGTCCAAGCTACAGTAGAATCTCCAGTAGCATGTTTATGAATAATATTTCCAACCTTATAAGATTCCATCATATCTGCTGTATAGCCATCTGTACCAAGGCCTAATAGAATTCCTTTTTTATACATTTTAAGTACAGGAGATACGCCTACAGCATTACCCATATTAGATTCAGGATTATGAACAACTATTGCATTTTTTTCTTTGATCAAGTCTAGTTCTTCATCAGAAACATGAATACAGTGGACTAAAATTGTCTTATCAGAAAGTGCTCCTGCATCATACCATCTCTGTACAATGCCCTTGCCATATTTTTGTTTAGTTATTTCCAGGTCCTGTATTCCCTCTCCTGTATGAACATGAAAACCTGTATTTAAATTTTCTATGGCATCCATACATTTTTCCAAAGTTTTATCTGAAATTGTCATAGAAGCATGAAGTCCAAACATACCTTTAATCATGTCATCTTTTTTATCATTACAATACTTAATGAAGTCCACATTTTCAGCAATACCTTCATCAGTAATTTTTTCTCCATCTCTATCTGAAGTTTCATAACATAAGCTGCTTCGGATACCTACCTTTTCTGCAGCCTCAGCTATTTTAAATAAACTACCTTTAACTGAATAAGCACTTGCATGGTGATCAAAAGCAGTTGTAACACCATTTCTAACTTCATCAATCATCGGTACAATAGCACTATAATAAATATCCTCTGGAGTTAATACCTTATCGAGTCTCCACCACAATCCTGTAAGTATGTCCATAAGATTTTTTGCTGGAGGACTGTCATTAGCCATTCCTCTGGCAAAAGTGCTATAATAATGCATATGGGTATTAATAAATCCTGGCATAACAAGCCTACCCTTTGCATCAATAAACCTTCCATCTTTATATTTTTTCTTCAATTCTTCTGTCAAGCCAATTTCAATAATTTTATTTCCGGAAACAGCAATACATCCATTATCAATAATTGGCCTAGCATCATCCCTAGTAATAAGCTTACCATTCCCAATTAATAGCATACATTTTCCCTCCTAAATTTTAAATATTAGGTTACAGCATATAACTGTACTTATCTATGCAACTTTTAATTATACATTCCATTTCTTTTGAGATAATATTATCCTCACCAATAGTGTACCTGGCAACTTTGCCACCTTCCTCTCTAACTTTACAAATGCCTTTTTTAATATCAATAACACAAAATCCCTTATTCTTACTATTTTCAAAATCATTTTCATTCCAAAAGACTGTCACTTTATCTTTATATGGGTTTCCCTCATATGGACAGAAAACTCCACAATTTCCGCATTCATTACACATACCATCCAAATGTATAATCTGATGAGAAGAAGCAAATCCTCCTACATTAATAGCTACATTTGCTCTATTTGGACAAACATCAACGCACAATTCGCAAATGTTACTGCAGGAAAGACATCTTTCAGGTTCTTCTTCGTAATTTGTGGAATCTCTTAATACACCCTTCCTGCTATATATTTGTTTTTCATCTATAGGGATAACTTTTTTCTCAAAATCATTATTCAATCCTTCTTTTGACAATATATTTTTGGCAACTGTTTTTCCATCTGCTATTGCCTTAACAATAGTAGCCGGTCCACATTTAGCATCACCTGGAATATATATATTAGAAATATTAGTTTCACAAGCTTCATTCAGTTTTGGGAAATCCTTAGAATTTAATTCTATTCCATTTATTTTTAACAAATCACTATCCACTTTTTCTCCTACGGCAGCAATAACCGTATCTGCATCTAGCACAACCTCTTTGCCAGTTGAAACAGGACTTCTTCTACCTGAAGTATCTTTTTCTCCTAATATCATCTCTTCACAAAGCAATTTATTATCTTTAATAGCTATCGGTGCAAGAAGTTCTTTAAATACAATGCCATCACAAATAGCTAACTTTAATTCTTCAGAATCCGCAGGCATATATTCCTTGGTTCTTCTATATACAATTGAAACAGTCTCTACTCTAGCTATTCTCTTAGCTGCCCTTGCTGCATCCATTGCTACATTTCCGCCTCCAATAATACAAACATGCTTTCCTAAATCAATGTTTTCTTTTTCTGCTTTATATCTTTCAAGAAACGCAATGGCATTCACTGCTTTTTCCTTACCTTCTTTTAAAGATAATTTTCCTGGCTTCCAGGCACCTATTGCTAAGATAATATAATCATATTTTTCCTTCAATTCATCTATATTAAAATTCTCATTAATTCCAAATTTAAATTTCACTCCTTGTTTCTTTACAAGCTCAAAATCCTGGTCAATCATCTCAGATGGAATTCTAAAATCCGGGATAACATACCTTACTACACCATAAGGTTTTTCTTTTTTATCCATTACAGTTACATCTATACCATTTCTTCTCAAGAAAAGAGCTGTTGAAAGTCCTGCAGGACCTGCACCTATAACTGCTACTTTTTTATTACTTCTTATATCTTGAGGTTTGATATTTTCAATATACTTTTTCTCAGCATTTAAGACAGCAATTTTTTTCATGTCTCTAATTAAGACAGATGAATCGTAGTCCAATCTAGTACACTTAAACTGGCAATTGTGATTGCAAATAGTTGCTGTAATTGCTGGTGATGCATTATCCTTAGCAATTATAGAAAAGGCTTCATCATATTTCTTTTTACCTACTAAGGCCACATATTCAGGAATTTGCTGATTTATAGGACATCCTATGCTGCAAGGTGCTGTCATGCAATCATAAGTAGGAAGTTCTACAGAAAGTTTTCTACTTCCTACAGTTCTTGAGTTTTTAAGATGATGATCATCTTTTAAAGCTTCTTCTGCCAATTTTGATAACATATCTGTATCTATTCCTGAGAATTTACCTTTAAGCTTTCTCTCTACCTTCTGAGCCATTTGAGTTATTCTCTCATATCCACCTGGCTTTAAAATAGTGGTTGCAAATGTCACCGGCTGAATTCCTGTAGTTAAAATTTTATCCACATTAAAGAAATCTGCTCCTCCTGAATAGGATACCTGTAAATCCCCTTGAAATTCTTTTGCTAATTTACCTGCTAAGGCAATTGTAAGAGGGAAAAGAGAACGTCCTGACATATACATTTCTTCTCCAGGCAATTCCTTGTTTTCAATTTTAACTGGTAAGGTATTAGTGAGTTTCACTCCTATTTCTAAATTCAACGTCTTTGCAGTATCTTTCAAACGCTGGAGCATTGCCACAGCATCCCCATACTGTAAGTCATTTTTAAAATGATCTCCATTTAAGGTTATATAACCATATTCCATTGTGTTAAGCGTATTTCTAACAAATTTTTCTCCTAAAAGAGTTGGATTCATCTTTATAAAAACATTTAACTTTTTTTCTTTCAGTAAGTAATTTGATATTTTTTCTATTTCCTCTGGAGGGCATCCATGCAGTGTAGATACTGTAATAGATGAACAGACAATTGGGGATATTTCTTCTAAATCTTTTTCATTAAAATTGGAGAACAAATTCATATGAGAAATAATTACTTTTTTACATTCATTCCATACTTTTGTATTAGAGGCATTTCTCATACCTTCAATATAGTTATCCATTTTAGGAGATTTAATACCATCTAAATCATAGCCTACACTCATGTTAAACATGAAATCTCTTTGCTTACTTAGATCAAGTTCCTTCATTAAAATATGAAGCAAGAACCAAGCTTTTATATACTCACAGAAAGCATCAGATACTTTTAGTTCTGTAGACCATTCCACATTGTAGCATTCATCTTGTGCACAAATACAAGGTTTAGCTACTGTTATATCTTCTCCATCAATAACTTGTACTGTTTTTAATTCAATAAATCGGCTTCCAGTTAAATAGGCAGAGACAATGTTCTGAGTTAATTGAGTGTTTGGCCCAGCAGCAGGTCCAAGGGGTGAAGATAGCTTTTCACCAAACACTTCAATTGATTTTCCACTTTTATTTTTATAAAATTTATCTTTATGAATTCCAAAAATAGATCCCTTTTCTTTTAATTCTTTTATAACCCAAATAATCATTTTTTCAAAAGAAATAGGGCGCATTCTATCACTCATTTATATTCCCCCTAAGATATACTTTTACATTTTATTTTGCTAAAAATCTCGGTGGCTTTGAATCAATAATCTCTGTAAGTGTTTTTACAGGATCTTTCACCTTACTTAAGAAAATCATTGAAGCAACAATGTAAGGTTTATATCCTGCCTGTTTATAAAGTTCTTCACGATAACGATCAAATACCGAAACAGCTACTTCACCCTGCTTGCAACTTACTCCCGTAATATCTGCAGGTAAACAATGCATATATAATGCTTTAGAATCTTTAGTGAGCTTCATCATTTCTTCTGTGCATTCCCAGTCCTTATAATTTGCATTTTGATTTAACAGTTCTTTTTCAAGTACCTCTATTTCCTCAAATTTACCTTCTCCATATAAGTTAGTACGCTTTTCCATGGCTGCAAATGGAGCCCAACTCTTTGGATAAACTATATCTGCATTCTCAAAAGCTTCTTTCATGGAATTAGTTTTAATAAATTTACCTCCACTTATCTCAGCATTTTTTCTTGCAACATTCTCTACTTCCGGCAATACGTCGTATCCTTCAGGATGTGCAAGTGTAACTTCCATACCCATTCTCGTCATTAAACCAATAATTCCTTGAGGTACGGATAATGGTTTACCATAGGAAGGAGAATAGGCCCAGGTCATAGCTAGTTTTTTGCCTTTAAGATTTTGAGCTCCACCAAAATAATGAATTAAATGAAGTAAATCAGCCATACATTGAGTTGGATGGTCTATATCACACTGAAGGCTTACAAGGGTAGGACGCTGTCCAAGGATTCCAGCTTTATATCCCTCTTGAACTGATTCTGATACTTTATGCATATACTTGTTTCCTTTGCCTATAAACATATCATCCCTAATACCTATAACATCTGCCATAAAAGAAATCATATTTGCTGTTTCACGAACAGTTTCTCCGTGAGCAATCTGTGACTTTCCTTCATCAAGATCTTGAACCTCCAGTCCAAGTAAATTACATGCACTTGCAAAACTAAATCTTGTTCTTGTAGAATTATCACGGAATAATGAAATTGCTAGTCCACTATCAAATATACGCGGTGATATATTATTTTCCCTCATCTGACGTAAAATATCAGCTACTGTAAAAACTGCCTTAAGCTCTTCGTCTGTTTTTTCCCAGGTTAAAAAGAAATCATTACTATACATATTTTTATAATCTAGTTTCTTTAAATTTTGAATAAGTTCTTTTAATTTTTCCATAAGATATGCCTCCTAATTGCAATGATTGAATTAGTATATTTTAACATTTTAATATCAATATATTTTGTCTTAGATATGGTATATTTTAAAATTGGACTAACTAGTTAGTATAATTTGATTTTATAATAATAAAATATCTTTGTCAACATTAAAATATTTTTCTTTTAAAGTAAAATAATGTCTAATATTACTTACAGTTTCTACATTGTACAATTTCTTCTTAATTGTAATGTTGACAAAATACCATTAATATTATTAGAATAAATTATACTAACTGGTAAATCCATCTTATATTTACAATACACTACAATGCTTTGCTATAATGTGTTTACCTATTACTTGTCAGGCACAGGAATCTTAGATATCAATTTCAGCTCTTTACTCATCTAGAAAACAAAAAATCAAAATTAATAGTGAAGGATGATTTTTAGCTGTTGCAAAAAATCTTTAAATTTATATGAACCAGCCATGTTTCGCTTTAGCAAAATGAGCTATCAAAAATTTAATCAAAGATTTTTTGTAGTGTAACGGAAAAAAATCCACATTAACTATTAATTTTTAATTCTTAACTATTAACTAAAAAAATTACGTCGTAATTTTTTATATCAAGTCAAACTTTCATATGTGCAAAAGTTGAAATATTAAATAAATTTAATAGGGGGTTTTACAAATGTCAGAACAATCTGTAAAAAATGTAGACAAAGTAAACGAAATGCTTCCTCTTCCAAAACTTTTTACTTTAGGACTTCAGCACGTACTTGCAATGTATGCAGGTGCTGTAGCCGTACCTTTACTTATTGGTGCTTCTGTAGGTTTGACACCTAGACAATTAGAACTTTTAGTAGCTGCAGATTTATTTACTTGTGGTATTGCAACTTTAATTCAAGCAATTGGTATAGGGCCTTATGTAGGCATTAAGCTACCTGCAATTTTAGGCTGTACTTTCGCCGCTGTTGGTCCACTTATTATTATCGGCAAAAGTTATGGGATGCCGACAGCCTATGGTTCCATAATAGTAGCAGCACTTGTTGTGGTATTAATTGCACCAATATACGGAAAAGTGTTAAGATTTTTTCCAACAGTTGTAACAGGTACAGTCGTTACTATGATAGGTCTCTCTCTAATTAACGTGGGCATTAGTAGCATTGGTGGTGGTTCAGGAGCTAAAGATTTTGGAAGCATCTCCAATCTTTTACTCGGCGCATTTGTAATGCTAGTTGTTATATTCTCCAATAAATTCTTTAAAGGATTTTTTCAAGCAATTTCTGTTTTAAATGGCATTATTTTAGGCACAATAGTGGCTGCATTTATGGGGAAAGTAGATTTTTCAGTAGTTGCGAGTGCAAAATGGATAAGCTTTGTTCGTCCATTAAATTTTGGTATACCAAAATTTAATCTTGCCTCTATTATTATGATGACCTTTGTCATGCTTACAGTAATGATCGAATCAACAGGCACATATCTTGGTATAGGTAGAATATGCGAAAGAAAAATTACAGAAAATGACATTGTGCGAGGGCTTAGAGCTGAAGGACTTGCAACAATCCTAGGTGGTATCTTCAATTCTTTCCCTTACACAACATTCAATCAAAATTTAGGACTCCTAGCTTTAAGTAAAGTAAAAAGTCGTTTTGTCGTAATCGTTTCCGGTTTTATTCTCATATGTCTTGGATTGATCCCTAAATTTGCAGCTTTAGCTACAATCATTCCCCAACCTGTTATAGGTGGAGCTACAACCATAATGTTTGCAATGGTAGCCGTAGCTGGTATACAAATGCTCTCAAGTGTAGACTTTGACAAGAATTCAAATATGCTAGTTGTTGCCTGCTCTATTGGCATAGGCCTTGGAGTTACTATTGTTCCTACTATACTTGATCATACTCCTCAATTTTTCAAATCAATCTTCAGTAGTGGTATAGTTTCTGCGTCTGTAGTTGCAATAATTCTCAATGCATTTTTAAATCACGGTGAAAAAAACGTTACTAATATTGAAGCCTCCTCTGAAAATACTCCACAAAAATATTAGTAGTGCTTGTTAAAAGCACACAATATACTATTTAAAACCATTCATGTCAATATATTGACATGAATATAATTCAGAATTATAATAAAAGTGGATTAACTAGTTAGTAATATTTATTTGAAATTAATTTATTATTAAAAATTTATAATTTGGAGGCGACTTGTTGTTGAAATGGATTGTTAATAATAAAAAAGATGTTAAAGCACATACACCTTTATTAAGTAAAAAAAATTTATGTGAAGTTAAGACTTTCCATGAAAGTTTTGAACAATATAAAAAAACTCCTCTTGTTAAGTTGGATGGATTGGCAAACTTTTTAGGACTATCTAATATTTTTGTAAAAGATGAATCTTTTCGTTTTGGATTAAATTCATTTAAAGTGCTGGGAGCTTCTTATGCCATCGGAAAACATCTTGCACAAAAATTAGACAAGGATATATCAGAACTTCCATTTTCATTACTAAAATCTGAGAAAGTAAAAAGTGATTTAGGGGACCTTACTTTTGTTGCCACTACAGATGGCAATCATGGACGTGGGGTCGCTTGGATGGCAAAACAACTGGGATACAAGTGTATTGTGTACATGCCTAAAGGAAGCACTCAAAACAGATTAAATAACATAGCTGAATTTGGTGCAGATGTCAGTATAACTGATTGGAATTATGATGATGCAGTACGTTTTACAGCTAAGCAAGCTTCTAAAAATGGATGGGAAGTCATTCAAGATACAGCTTGGGAAGGATATACTGAAATTCCTAAATGGATCATGAAAGGATATTCTACTTTAGCACAAGAAGCTATTGAACAGTTACATGGAACTGTTCCAACTCATGTATTTTTACAAGCAGGTGTAGGAGCCTTTGCTTCTGTTATAGCAAGTGTATTTGTTTCTACATTTGAAAAAAATCCACCAAAAATTATTATCGTAGAACCTGAAAAAGCTGATTGTTTTTATAGATCCTGCAAAGCAGGTAAAATTGAGGCCGTCACAGGAGAAATGAATACGATAATGGCTGGACTTGCCTGCGGTGAACCTAACCCTATGGGCTGGGATATCTTGAAATACTGTGCTGATGTATTTGTATCAGTCCCTGATTGGGTAACAGCAAGAGGAATGCGTGTCTTAGGAAATCCTCTTAAAGGTGATAATAGAATAATATCAGGAGAATCAGGAGCTGTAACAGCAGGACTCTTATCCATTTCTTCAAAGGATAAATATAAGGACTTACGTGAAACATTGAAACTTGATAAAAATTCTAACGTTTTACTCATTAGTACAGAAGGAAATACTGATCCGAAAGTATATAGAAACATTACTTGGGATGGTGACTATCAAAGTTTAATATAAATACCCTAAATAGAAAATAAACTTATACTCCGCATGTTTTTACAACCACAAGCCCGGTTAAACATTTTGATAAGTCTAAGCAGAAAATTTATACAAATCTAAGGACTTTTGGAAACCCGTACCTTAAACAATTCAAAAGTCCTAAGTTTTGTATATAAATTTTCCACTAAGACTTATATACAAAATGTTTAAATGTGCTTGTTTATTGTAAAATCATTTCTACGTGTAAGTTTATTTTTATATAGTGATTACTCAACTTTCGCACATATAGAGTTTTGACTTAATATAAAAAAATTACGAAGCAAAACTTCGCAAGTTAAGAATTAATAATGAAAATTTAAAAATAAAGGATGATTTTTAGCTGTCGCAAAAAATCTTTAAGTTTATATAAATCAGCAGTGTTTCGCTTTAGCAAAACAAGTGATAAAAAGCTTAATCAAAAATTTTTTGTAGTGTAATGGAAAAAAATCCACATTAACTATTAATTCTTCATTCTTAACTATTAATTAAAACTATTGCTTCGCAAAGTTTTTAAGCTGCAAAAGTTGAGTTCATTCTAATTGAAATTTTGAAAAAGAGGTAATTTAAATGTTAGACATTTTAATAAAAAATGGTTTAATTGTAGATGGTACAAATACTACTCCCTATAATGCAGATATGGGAATTAAGGATGGCAAAATAATAAGTATAGAGAAAAATATACCAAGTGAAGCAAATGAAGTTATTGATGCCTCTGGATTAATAGTTTCTCCAGGGTTTATTGATGTACACAGCCATAATGATCTAGTGCCTTTTACTTGTGAAAGCCTTAGAAATTCAAAATTAATTCAAGGGGTCACTACTGAACTCGTGGGTCAATGTGGCCTGGGAATTTTCCCTTATATAGAAAGTCAGAATAATACATGGAAAAATTATGTTGTTGGAATAGTTGGAGGTGCTGATCTAAAATGGCACTTTTCTGACCTGAATGAATATATGACTAAAATTAATTCAATGGGATTAAAAAACAATTATGCTTCATTAATTTCTCAGGGTGCTGTCAGGACAAATGTAATGGGATTTAACCCTAGAATACCTACACAATATGAAATTAACCACATGTGCAGATTAGTAGATGATGCTATGAGAAAAGGTGCTTTTGGAATGTCTCTAGGTCTTCAATATATGCCAGGTATTTTTAGCTGTAGAGATGAATTAATTGCTATGTGTAAGGTTGTAAAAAGTTATAATGGAATTGTTATGGTTCATGTTAGAAATCACGATAACACTATAAATAATGCTTTAGAAGAAATTATATCAATTGCCAGAGAATCTAAGGTAAAGCTTCAAATTTCCCATATGAGATCTTATAATTCAAGTGAATTAGGTTTGAATGCTGACTCACTTATTGAAATCATAGAAAAAGCAATTGACGATGGCATAGACATCACTTTTGATGAGCATCCCTACCTCTCCGGCAGTACCTTAATGACTCAACTTTTACCTCCCTGGCTTACAAAAGAAGGAGAAGGTACCTTATTAGAAAAGCTAAAGGATGTTCAAGTATTAAATAGAGTTAAAAATGAACTTTCTAATACAAAAATCCATTACCCTGCATGGGATAATTACAGTGCAATAGCTGGTTGGAATGGGATCCTCATCACTTCACTTAAAAAAGATAAAAATCTAAAGTACATTGGAAAAACCGTTGGAGATATTTCAAAGGACTTGGGAATACATCCAGTAGACTTTATATCTAAACTACTTATTGAAGAAAATGCAGGAATTGGAATAGTTACCTTAAATATATTTTCAGAAGAAGACACTATAAAACTCATACACCATCCCCTACAGATGATATGTTCAGATAGTATACCTGCAGGTGTTCCACATCCACGTTTCTATGGTAATTATCCTCTTTTTATAGGTAAATTTGTACGACAAAAAAAGGCTATTAGCCTTGAAAATGCCATATACAAATCAACGCTATTTCCCGCAGTTACTCTGGGTTTAAAAAATATAGGTAAATTAGTTCCTAACAATATAGCAGACATCACTATATTTGATTTTGACAAAATCATAGGTTATGAAGATTACAAGAATCCAACTAAACCACCTGTTGGTGTAAAATATGTGTTGTTAAATGGAAAGCTTGCTGTAAAAAATGGAGTTGTATGCAAAGGAAATTACGGTAGAGTTATAAGGCACACGTAATTATAGTGCTTCTAAGTAAAAAGTTGAAATATACTCAGGATATGCTCACAAATTTTAGCACCATAAAAGCTTTTAATAAGTCTACAGTTCGTATTTTGAAAATCTAAAGAAGCTTAGCTAAACTCGTACCTCAGACATATCTACGCTTCTAAGATTTTCTAAAATACTTCACTAAGACTTATAGGAAAAGTTTTTAAGTGTGCTTTCAATTTTGTCAGCATATCCTTAAGTATAAATTCAAATTTTTCTACAATTTCTATATATAGAGTTTCCAGTTGAACCTTCAGCTTATACTAGAAAATTCATATTCATATATGGAGAATATCTTGGAAGAAATATTATTTTTAATCTATCCCTGTTATCAAAGTAAAAGCTTTGCACAAGCCCATTTATTAGGATTTTAACATTATACATAAATACTAAAAACTTCTTATCGCAATTAATCAACATAAACCTTTATTTCTTTAGTTTAGTAAATTAACAAATAAGCTAGATCAAATTATAGAACTTGATCTAGCTTTAATCAATAAGGATTATTTGAAGCAGATATAGGCATTTACACTACTGTAAAAAATCACTTTATACATAGGATATTTTTACAATAATGAAGTTCTTTTAAATATTTTGTACATAAGCCTTAGTGAAAAATTCGTAAAAAATCTTAAAATTTTTGAATTGTTTGAGGTACGAGTTTTCAAAAGTTCTTAGATTTTTTAGAATTTTTTGCTTAGGCTTATCAAAATATTTAACCGAACTGAAGGTTGTAAAAATATCCGGAGTATAAAGTGATTTTTACTTATAAGTTAAATCCCATTACTTTCAAGGAAATCACGAAGTAAATTCATACATACAGTCTTTCTATATTCTGCTGAAACCCTTCCTTTTATAGGGATAATAACCTTATCATATGCTGCAAGGTACTCCTTCTTAACAGCTTTTGCTTCTTCAATAGTCTTACCAATGAGCATTCTATCAATAACTGGCAGCCTTATAACAACATCTTTAACTGCACCAAAGGCTGTACTGCAATTACAAATTTTATTATTTTCTACATTAAGAATACCAGCAAAAGATACCCTGGAAATTGCTAAGGCATTTCTTGCCCCTACCTTCTTATAATAATAATTGTCAAATTCTTCTTTATTCATAAGAACTTCAACAAGCAGTTCATCTTTTTTGAGGGAAGTCTTTTTTCTACCAAGATAAAATTCATTAATAGGAATAATCCTCTCCTCTTTACTACTTACAATACGCAGTTTAGAATCCGTAACAAAAAAGATAAGTGCACTATCTGCTTTAGGTGAGCCATTACATATATTACCGCCAACAGTACCTAAATTTCGAATTGCAGGTGCTGCAATTTGTGATACTGCTTCTTTTAAAATAGCAGGAGTCAATTCATTTTCAATAACATCCGTAAAAGTACACCCCGCACCGATGTGAATATACTTTTCATCCTCTACTATATTTTTCATCTCAGATACTTTATTTAAGAACAAATATCTAGCATTTTCATCTGCCTTAATCATTAAATCCGTACCTCCTGCATAAGGAGTAACCTCCTCTTTTGCAAGAATATCCAATGCTTCCTTTAAAGATGATGGTCTATAACTATTTACCATAAACCTTTCCCCTCCTTTGCTGCAATACCAATAGCTTTAACAATAGCATTATAGCCAGTACATCTACATAGATTTCCAGAAATGCCTTCTCTAATCTCCGCTTCTGTAGGATCTGGATTTTTTGAAAGTATACATTCAGATGCAAGTATCATACCTGGAATACAAAAGCCACATTGTACAGCACTAACAGAAGCATATGCCTTATCAAGGACTTCAAAACGTTTGGTTTCACGATATCCTTCAATAGTCATAACCCTACTACCTTCTATACTACCTACTGCTACCATACAGGAATTAACTAGTTTGCCATCGAGTATAACAGAACAGGCACCACATTCACCTTCCTTACAGCCGCACTTTACACCAGTAATGTGTAACTCATTTCTAAGTATATCAAGCAAACGCTCACTTCCCCTGGCAGTAGATGTAACTTCTTTTCCATTAAGAATAAATTTTATCATTACTTAAGCACCTCCTGCAAAACCTTCATAGTATCCTCTTGAGTAAATGGAGCTTTATTTAAATCTACGTCAAGTGCATTCTCCATAGCTTCCACATAAGCTGGAGCTGCACCAACAAGAGGAAGCTCACCAGCACCTTTAGCTCCATATGGGCCACAGCTATATGGATTATCTACTATTTCAGTTACAAGATTCGGAACATCTACTGCTGTAGGAATAATATAATCACTATAGCTATTATTACGGATTACGCCTTTATCATTGCATTCCATCTGCTCCATGGAAGCATATCCAATGCCCTGAAGAAAACCTCCCTGCATCTGTCCTTGTATAATGTTCATATCAATAGGAACACCAACATCAAAAATACCCCATGCTCCAGTTACCTTTGTAATAGCAGTAAGTGTGTCCACCTCAACTTCAATGACATTAACAGACCAGGAAAAAGTCGGATATGCGTCTCCTTTGAACTTTTCAAGACTAAATGGAATTATAAAGTCGGGCTCCACAAAATGTTCTTCCACAATCTGTTCTTCTCCAGTTTTCCATTCTCCTTTCAGTTTCTCTGCTGCACGCCTAAGCAATTCTCCAACTACCATTAAAGAACGGCTTGCTACAGTAGGCCCTGAGTCAGGTACATGGTCTGTATCCGGATTATTTATAAGCACCTTATCATAAGAAATGCCAAGGGTATCTGCAACAATTTTAGAAAAAGTAGTTTTAATACCCTGACCTATATCCGAATTGCTCACTAAAAGTTCCACTATATCATCTGCATTTTTTCTAATTTTTACAACAGCTTTTATGAGATCACGTTCTCCACTTCCTGTAAAACCACATCCATGGAAAAATAATGACATGCCAATACCCTTTCGGTATCGTCCCTTTTGATTTTTATACATCTGACGTTTTTTACGATAGTCAGCAAGTTCATCAGCTCGCTTGATCATTTCAGGCAGAGATACATGGAAATGATACTTTCCACTTGTAGAAGTAGAATCGCCTTGTTTAACCATATATTTTTCCTTCAGTTCAAGGGAGTCAACGCCCATTTTCTTTGCAATATGATCCATCATCATCTCTACTGCAAAGAAAGTCTGTGGAGCACCAAAGCCACGATATGCACCGCAAGGTACTGTATTTGTCTTAACTGCACGTCCTACAACACGCAAGTTTTCTACCCTATATACGCCGTTTGCACAAATTACTCCACGCTGTAAAACAACAGGAGAAAGAGTTGTATATGCACCACTATTAAACAGTACATCAATATCCATACCTGTAATTTCGCCATCTTTAACTGCTACTTTATAGGTACAGATAGATGGGTGACGTTTTGAAGTAAACTCCATGTCTTCACGTCTATCAAATATTACTTTCACTGGTTTATTTGCCTTTTTAGCTGCCACTGCAGTTTGACATGCAAGTATAGACGGAAAGTCTTCCTTACCGCCAAAGCCTCCGCCAGTAACATCCTGAATAATCTGAATATTTTTTTCATCATATCCTAAAGCTTTGGAAACTGCACCATACACATAGTAAGGACACTGCATAGAACCACGTATTGTCATTCGCCCATCATGTGGATAAGCAATTATCCCCTGAGTTTCAAGATATGCCTGTTCTTGATAACCAGTTTGAAATGTTTCAACAAAAACCTGATCAGCTTCTTTTAGAGTCTTACAAATATCTCCTTTTTCACACTTGTAATGGAAAAAAACTGTATTAGATTTTTGCATATCCAGAACAGGAACCTGTTCCTCATATACTACAATAATTTCACTTAAAATCCTATTGACTTCTTTAAGGCTAGGTCCCACAACCATTAAAATAGGTTCACCTACATATTCCACAGTATCTTCAGCATAAACGGGTGTATCATTTTCCACAATTGCAACACGATTTACACCTGTTACATCATTTTTGTCAGCAACAAAGTAACCATCAGGTAATTTAGGAATACTTATATTAGTGATTTTTGCCCTTGCCTTTGTGGAATGCAATAGTCTGCCGTAAAGCATATCATCCATCACATGATCATCTACATAAAGGGCATGGCCACTTATTTTTAATTCATGATCTTTTTTCTTTACAGACTTACTAATATTTTTCATACAATACCTCCCTATATTCAATTCATAAAACTCTGCAAAATTTCAGTTTATATAAAAGAGTAATATACTATTTTTTTAACTTTTTATAGAATGTCTCTTTTAATGGCAATTGACTACGAAATTTACCATCTAATCTATAATATGCATGAGAGCAAGCTGGAGCTGTCGGAATCAAACATAATTCTCCACAACCTTTTGCCCCATAAGCTTCAGGAATCTTTCCTTTACTTTGTACAAGAATAACTTCAAGTTCTGGAGCATCTGTTGATCTCATAAGTCCTAATGTGCCTAGCTTTGTCTTAGGATAGCCACCTTCAACTTTAAATTCTTCTGTTAAGGCATATCCAAGTCCCATAACAATACCACCTTCAATTTGTCCTTCAACAGACTGAATATTGACAGGTGTTCCAATATCATAAGCTGCAACTACTTTTTCCACTCTTCCTTCTTCATTCAAGATAACAACCTGAGCTCCATAACTGTAACTTACATGGCTTACTGGATTTTTCTTTGGAGATCCCATTGGGTCTGTCTTCGCAGAATATTCACCATAAAATTCTCTTCCTTCTAAATCAAAAAGAGTCAATCCTTTGTGCAATTCTGCTTTTAATTTTTCAGATACACGCCTTACAGCTTCCCCAGTTACCACAGTCTGTCTAGATGCGGTACTAGTTCCTGAATCAGGTGTATGAAAGGTATCTGCTCTTTCATGAACAGTAAGTGCTGGATTTAAGCCTGTTGTTTCACATAATATGGTAGTACACATTGTTGCAATTCCCTGTCCCATACAAGCTGCAGAAGTTTTTATATGAACTTTTCCATTTTCTACAGATAAAATGCATCGGCCAATATCCTTATTTCCCACTCCAGTTCCACTGTTTTTAAAAGCTATGGCAATTCCTGCATAAGGATTTGATTCATATACATCTTTAACAGCTTCCAAGCATTCTGCCATAGCAACACTTTTATCTGCTATTTGACCATTTGGAAGTACCTGTCCTGGACGAATTGCATTACGGTAACGTATTTCCCAAGGTGAAATACCCACCATCTCTGCCAATAAATTAATATTGTTTTCAGTAGCAAAACAGCTTTGTGTTACACCAAAACCACGAAATGCTCCAGCAACCACATTATTTGTATAAACTGACATACCTAAAATGTCAATATTCTGATAATTATATGGTCCTGCCGCATGAGTACATGCTCTTTGTAATACAGGCCCACCAAGGGACGCATAGGCACCTGTATCTGCAATAATTACACCTTTCATAGCTGTTAAATATCCATTTTCATCACAAGCTGTTGTAAATTCCATTTCCATTGCATGACGTTTAACATGATAATCTAAGCTTTCCTGCCTTGAAAACTTTACCTTTACCGGTTTTTTTGTGTACCATGCCATTAATGCTGCAAGATGCTGAACACTCATGTCCTCCTTGCCGCCAAATCCTCCTCCAACAAGCTGGGAATGACAGTGTATTTTTTCCTTTGGAATTTTAAGCATATTTGAAATTTCACGCTGCTCGTCGTAAACAGATTGTGAGCCAGAATAGAGTAAAATACCATCTTCTCCTTCAGGTGCTGCAATTGCACACTCTGGTTCCATAAATCCGTGTTCCTGAAATGGAGTTTTATATTTTCTCGTCACTACATATTTAGAATTTTTAATTGCTTCATCTGCATTTCCACGTTGAAGAATAGAACGACTCATAATATTCCCATCTGAATGAATTAAAGGTGCATCTGCTCTTAGTGCATCTTCAGGAGAAGTAATCGGTTCCAATTCCGTGTATTCTACATCAACTAATTTGCACACTTCATCCAGCTTATCCTTATGATAAGTTGCCACAAGTGCCAGTGAATCTCCTATATATCTGGTTGTCGCACCTTCTGGAATCATTACATCCCAATCCTGTTTTATGTGTCCAATAATATTATTTGGAACATCCTTGGCCAGTAAAATTTTCACACAATCCGGGTGAGCTTCTGCCTTGCTTATATCAATTTTATTTACAATAGCCCTTGGGTATTTAGATCGAACTGTTTTGGCATAAATCATTCCAGGCAGCTCCATATCATCTACAAAAATACCTGTTCCATTTACCTTTTCGTCTACATCCACACGCTTAAATTTCTGATTCATCTTCAATTTACCTACAGGAGCTGGTATCTGAAGATTGTCCCTAAAATATTTTGCTGCCATTAAAATAGCTTCTTCAATTTTTTTATATCCAGTACAGCGACAGATATTACCTCTAATCGCCTTTTTTACATCTAACTTTGTTGGATTAGAATTGACATCTAATAAAGCTTTTGCACAAATTACCATCCCAGGAATACAAAAGCCACACTGTACTGCACCTGCTTCTCCAAAACAATATTCGTAAACTTCTTTTTCCCTGTGACTTAATCCCTCAACAGTTAAGATTTTCTTTCCTTCAAATTTTGATACTTTTTGTACGCAAGCTTTTACTGCTTTTCCATCTACTAAAATAGTGCACGTTCCACATGCACCTTCGCTGCAACCGTCCTTTGCAGAAGTGATTTTCAAATCATCTCTTAAAAAACGCAATAGGGGTTTATCAGTATTCGAAGCTACATCCTTACCATTAATATTTAATGTAAACATAAATAACCTCCTATTTTATAAAAATTTAACAATTTATTGTTATAATTATTATAAAACGGAGGCTAACCTTTATCAAATTCTTTGTGAAAAGAACTTGCTTTTTGCATTAAAATAGTCTATCAAATTCATCTTTTGCATACTGACGAACATTGTGTTCAAATTGCTCATATTTCTTTAAAAATTTCATACCTTCTTCGGTTAAATAAGTTTTTCCACCATTTCGTCCACCATGTTTCCTTTTAACCACTGCATATCCTAATTCTTCTTCCAACTGATTCAGCATATTCCACGCTTTGCTATAGGAAAGTGCCATGTGTTTACATGCATTTCGTACAGAATGTGTATTCTGAATTAAAATCAAAAGCAATTTTGTTCTTGAATTAAAAAACATAGACTCCTTTTCAATACTTATTTTAACAAAAGGATGTAAAATCCGCTGGTTATGTTTTTTTAGAAGTTTTTCCAATTGGCAAGGATCTCCTGTATCACTTAAAATTCCTTCGTCATCCACATCCATCAACTGTATTTCAATTCCAATGTTTTTGATAGCCCCCTCCATCCCTCCATTACCATCATATTTTAAAACTTGAGGGATTAACTTAGAAGATATCAAAAGGGGGTGTCCAGTTTTTCCATGATAAGATGGTGATAGCAATTGTTTATCACATTCTATCATCTTTTGAATAGTTTCCGGTGTAAATAGTGGGGCACTTACTGGATTAAATATTACTTGATCACATTTATTCTTTAAAAAATCCAATCCTATTTTTGCAGAATCAAGCATTTGTGAATTTTCGTATTCTCCATTATACAAAAATATAACTCCATAATAAGCTAAATTACGTTCAATTTCCTCAGATCTATACCCTGTAATTACCACAATTGGTGAAACCCCAGCCTTTTGAAAAGTTAAGACAATTCTTTTTACTATAGTGATGGAACCAATTTTGCGTAGTGGATATGTTTCATCTTTCTCTGACGTTTTTCCTGCAGCAGCAATTATACCTCCTGTTGTTTTTTTCTCTTTCTCCATATCCATACTCCTTATCTAGCTGCAACTTGCATATATGTACAATTTAAGACTATATGTTTCTAGTCCAAGTGTAAAAATAACTAATTTTCTTCTTTTAAACACTGTTCAATAAGCCCTTCGGCTACATCAAAATACTTTTTCAAATCAAACTTGCCTTCATCAATAAGATACTGTAGTGATGCTCCTAACATTAATGATAGCATTATATATGTTAGCATATCTTTATATTCATTATCTACACTGTCTTTAAATTCCCCTTTATTTAAAACTTTACTAATGCCGCTGCGCCATATATTAAAAGTTTTTTGAAACTTTTCCCTTATTTCCTCATTTACTGTACCTTGAACCCAATAATCAAGTTGTACATAATCTAATTCTTTATTATTTAAAATGTCATCTTCCTTTTGTTCAAAAAATCCTCTTATATTTTCTAAAACACTTTTATTTTCTAAATCTATATATTTCTTACGGTTCTCTGAAAATTGCTTTTGTATATCATTTAAAAGGGCTATCATTATATCATTTTTAGTTGGAAAGTAATAATGCAAATTAGCCTGACTTCTCTCGGTTTCTTTTGCAATCATATGCATACGGGTACCGCTTATTTTTTCCCTTGCAATTACTTTCATAGCAGCATTTAATATCTCTTTTTTTGCATCTTTTGGCATAGTATAACCTCTTTCTCGTAACAATTATAATCTACTATAAAATTATACTCTAAGTTTAAATTTTACGCAAAATTTGTATAGAAACTCCATATGCTATACTTAAATATCTGTAAATAAATCTATAAAACTAAATTTAGAATAATCAAATAATCCCCTTGAAGTTATTTTTATCTCTGGAATTACGGGAAGTGCCATAAACCCAAGTGTTATAAATGGATCAACTTCTTTTTTAATTCCAAACTTTACTGCTAATGAATTTAATTTTATAATTTTATCTACTACCAAAGATGGATTCTCAGATGTCATAAGTCCACCTATTGGTAATTTTAAATACTCTAACAATTTACCTTCAGATACAAATACTATACCTCCATTATTGCATATAATGCTATTTACTGCTATCTCCATATCTTTATCATTGTCACCTAATACAATTATATTATGAGAATCATGGGCAATTGTCTGAGCTATAGCCGCTTTTTTGAGTCCTAGACCTTCTATGAACCCAACAGAATGTTTTCCACTGTTTTTGTGCCTCTCTATCACAGCTATCTTATTTACAACTTCTCCCTTACTTTCAACACATTCAACTAATCCTTCATTTATTTTAACTTCTCTCTTTTCTTTTTTAGTAACTAGTCCTCCTGGCTGCACATTTATTACATTTACAAATTTGCCTTTAGCCTTAATCTTAAATAAGTCTTCTTTTATATAATCTACATTTACTGAAGGCTTAGCAAAAATATCTTTAAACATATGATTATCTTTATATATTTTACCATCCTTAATTACATTTTTAATCTTCAATTTTTTCATATCTTCAAATATTACCAGATCAGCCTTCATACCAGGTGAAATAGCACCTCTATCCCTTAAGTTATAACAATTAGCTGCATTAAATGATGCTATCGTATATGCTTTTATAGCATCTAATCCTTCAGCTATAGCAGTTCGTATACAATTATCTATACTTCCCTCATCTACTAAATCCTCAATATGTCTGTCATCAGTACAAAACAAAAATCTGCTATAATTTTTGTCATTTACTGCAGGTAATATTTTTTTCAGATCTCTAGCTGCAGATCCTTCCCTAAGCATTACATACATCCCATTTCTCACTTTTTCTAAAGCTTCTTCATAATTGGTACATTCATGATCTGTTCTAATGTTGGCACATAAATAAGCATTAAGTTCTTTATCATTAATTTTAGGACAGTGTCCATCTAAACTTTTTCCATACTTGTTTACCATTAAAATTTTTTTCAGCATCCCTTTATTTCCTGAAGTAACTGCATTAACATCCATTACTTCTCCAAGTCCTAAAACTTGAGGATCTTCAATAAACTTTTCTAAATTATCTGCTTCAAGCACTGCACCATTATCTTCAAAATCTACTGCCGGAACACAAGACGGAAGCATAAAAAATATATCTCCATCCCCTTTTTTGCTGTTTTCCAGCATAAATTCTATACCTTTTTCTCCTAAAACGTTTGCTATCTCGTGAGGATCTGCAATAATTGTAGTAACACCTTTTTTAATAACTAAATCAGAAAATATTTCCGGAGTTACCATGGAAGATTCTATATGAACGTGAGAATCTATAAACCCTGGTGCTACAAAAAAACCATTACAATCAATTTCATGGTTTCCCTCATATTTACCCATTCCTACAATTATCCCATCATTTATTGCAATATCCTTTTTTTCAACAGTCTGAGTAAATACATTTATTATAAAAGCATCTTTCAGTACAAGTTCTGCTTTTATCCTGCCCATAGCAGCATCGATTTTATTTGTCAATTCATTCATCTACTCACTTCTCCAATCTATTAAAATGCCCTATTATGATCTTACTTCCGCAGTTTAAAAATATTGCGAAGCAAAGCTTCGCAAGTTAAGAATTAATAATGAAAAATTAATAGTGAAGGATGATTTTTAGCTATTGCAAAAAATCCACATTAACTATTAATTCTTCACTCTTAACTATTAACTAAAAAAGTTGCTTCACAATGTTTTTATATTAAGTCAAAATCTCATATGTGTAAAAGTTGAATATATAATATATATTACTCTACTCAAACGGAAGTAGTAAATACCTTAACACAAATAATACGGCAAGAACATACACTATTGGGCTAAGTTCTTTACCTCTACCAGTAGCTATTTTTACTATAGGATAAATGATCATTGCAACTGCAATACCATTTGCTATACTATAACTAAAAGCCATTAATGAAATAGCGAAGAAACATGGTAATGCTTCTGTAAAATCACCAAAATCTATATTTTTGATTACTCCCATCATTAAAGCACCTACTATAATAAGTGCTGGTGCTGTAGCCTGTGAAGGAACTACTCCAACAAGTCCTGAGAAGAATAATGAAAGAATAAATAATATACCTACGGTTACTGCTGTGAGACCGGTTCTTCCTCCTGCTGTAACACCAGATGTTGATTCAACATAGGTATTAATAGTACTTGTTCCGAAAAATGATCCTGCAGTTGTTGCTACTGCATCACAGATAAGAGCTTTCTTAAGTCTTAAAACTTTACCGTTTTCATCTACCATCCCTGCCTTTGTAGCAGTTCCAACAAGTGTTCCAATAGTATCAAAAAGATCAACCAAACAAATTGTTATAACAACCATAACAAAACTCAAAATTGCTCCTGCTATAGAAGTACCTCCTTTTGAAAAAAGGCCAGAAAAATCAAAAGCTGCAAAAGTAGGTGCAAGAGAAGGTGGTGCACTAAAGATGTGTAAATTTGCAAGAGAAGTAACTTTAAGTGGTATACCTATAAGTGTAGTTAAAACAATACCTATAAGAATGGATCCTGTAACATTTCTTGCCATAAGTACACCAATTATTAAAACTCCTATTATGGTAAGCAATGTTCCTGGTTGTGCAAAATTTCCAAACCCAACAAGTGTTGATTTATTTGAAACTATTATTCCACCACTTTTCAAACCAATAAGTGCAATAAAAAGTCCTATACCACCAGACATAGCATATTTTAAATTTTGAGGTATAGCATCAACAATTTTTTCTCGTATGGATGTAACTGTAATAATTATAAACAAAATACCTGAAGTCAGTACTGCAGTAAGAGCTTGGTGCCAATTAAAACCTAATGTCAAACATACTGTGTAAGTAAAGAATGCGTTAAGACCCATACCTGGAGCTTGAGCAAAAGGCAAATTTGCATAGAACCCCATTATAAATGTTCCAACAGCAGCAGCTAGACAAGTAGCAACAAATACCGCTGACACAATAGGATCAGAGCCTACATTAAACTTTGAAGCCGCATCTCCAACTACACCTGCTGAATTCATACCTGCTATCCTAAGGACACTTGGATTAACAAATATTATATAGGCCATAGTAATAAAAGTAGTGAATCCAGCGAGAATTTCTGTCTTTACATTTGTGTTATTGTCTTTCAACTTAAAGTATGATTCTAGAAACGAATTTTTCTGTCCATTAACTCCACTTTCCATAAATTAACCCCCATTATAAAATTATTTAAAGTTCCAAAACCTGTTAAGTTAAAGAACTTTATTTTTAATAACACTTAGGCTCCTCTATTTTTTTGCCCGCTACATATCTCTCCTTAATATTTCTGTCATCTCCAGTATAAATAAACTTTTGCAGCCTTTCTTCTATTGACAATTGTTTAAATATAGATAAACTGCTATCATCAATAACAAGAGCATCAAAGTCATATCCATTTTCAAAGCTTCCTACTTTACCAAAAAACTTTCCTCCACCTTTTGTTGCCAGATAAAATAATTCCGCAGTACTAAAAGGCTTATCTACTTTACTGCTTTGAAGCCATTTTAAATTTGATGCCTGACCACTATTTACAATTACATTTGTCATTGACAAACTATGTCCTGCAGATATATCACTTCCAAGCCCTACAGGAATACCTCTTGTTACAAACCTTCTAATAGGTGCAATTCCACTTGATAAATTACAATTTGAGCTAGGATTGTGAGCAATAAATACATTCTTTCCATTCATTAATTCAATTTCATCTTCATCTACTAAAATACAATGAGCCATAATAGTAGGTACATCACCCAATAGTCCTGCTCTGTCATATACTCTAGCGTAATTTTTACAATCTGGATGTAACTCCTTAACAAATTTGACTTCATCATTATTTTCACATAAATGTGATTGTACTGGGACATTGTACTTTTTAGCTAAATTTCCTAAGTTCTTTAATAACTTCATACTGCAGCTTGGAACAAATCTAGGTGTAATTATAGGCTTGACAAGTTCATATTTTGTAGAATATTCCTGCAATATTTCTTCTGTATCATAAACTGAATTTTCTGTACTTTCTACCAAATATTCTGGTGAATTTCTGTTCATGTTTACTTTTCCCACATATGCTGATAATCCTGACTCCGCAAATAAATCCATTAAAAGTTTTGTTGAATCTTTATGAATAGTTGCAAAAACACATGCCCTTGTGGTACCAAATCTCCACAAATCTCTTATTAAAGCTGAGTACACCTTTTTTGCATAGTTAATATCTGCATATTTTGCTTCCTCAGGAAAAGTATATTCTTGAAGCCATGGCATCAGTTCTTTGTCAAGCCCTAATCCTAAGTTTCCATATTGTGATGCATGTAAATGCAAATCAACAAATCCTGGTATTATAATTGCATCTCCATAGTCTATAACCCTTGTATTTCTAAACTTTTCAGGAAAATTTTTATATACACCTTTAACACACTTACCTTCAACTACAATATACCCATTTTCAAATACTTCAAATTTGCCAAAAGTTTTAGTAAAGATAATATTACCCTTAACAATATATATGCCCTCCATTAAGCTGCCCCCTTTTAAGTTATTGTAATTTTTGCATTTAAAGATTAGAAATAGAAATTTAAATAAGATATTAATACATTATTATTAAAAATGATTGTAAATTAGAATACTGAAGAGTTAAATATGATATAATCTATACTCAAATAAGTTAATTTAATATAGCATACCATATAATGTGTGATGGTATAGTATTGTTTTTACTTATACTAACTAGTTCGTCCATTTTTATTATAAATCTGAATTATACTTCTGTCAATATATATTAATTTTGTAATAATATATTATAAAATTAAGCAAAAGTGTAAAATTTATAAGCTTTCTAACTTAAAAATAAACTTATACGCAGAAACATTTTACAATTATGAAACCCATTTAAATATTTTAGATTTATCAAAATATTTAAATGGGCTGAAGGTTGTAAAAATATTTAGATTATAAGTTTATTTTTTGCTTTATAACCATATACTTCTTTTACATTTCTATTTTATATTTTTTAATCTTGCTGTACAAAGTATTTCTCCTAATTCCCAATGCTGCTGCCGAATGAGTTATATTTCCCTTAAACTTCTTCAACACCTTTACTAAATGTTCCCTTTCCACGTAATCCAATTTTAAGCAGTCTTCATTAATATTTACAAGTACATCATTATTACAACTTTCTTCTGAAAAATAACCTGCAGGTACAGATTCAGTATTTATAATTAATTCCACTACATTTTCTAATTCCCTTATGTTTCCAGGCCAACTGTAGTTAATCATTTTTTGTAAATATTCTCCTGGTATAACTGGTTGTTTTTTACTTAATTTTTGTGATATGCTCTTAATAAAATATTGAATAAGAATAGATATATCCTTTTTTCTTTCTCTAAGTGGTGGTAAATATAAAGGCAGTACATTTAATCTATAATATAAGTCTTTTCTAAACCTTCCACGCTCCACTTCTTTTTTTAAATCTCTGTTTGTGACAGCTACAATCCTAACATCCACAGGTATAGATTTTGAACTCCCAATTTTCGTTATTACGCCTTCCTGAACAACTCTTAGAAGCTTTGTCTGCATATCAAGAGGCATTTCTCCAACTTCATCCAGCATTATAGTTCCGCCATCTGCCAATTCAAATTTTCCAAGGTTGCCACCCTTTTTGGCACCCGTAAAAGCTCCTTCTTCATATCCAAAAAGCTCTGACTCTATAAGCTGTTTAGGGATAGCTCCACAATTTAAAGCTATAAAAGGCCCATCTACTCTGCTGCTGTAATTATGAATAGATTGTGCAAATACCTCTTTTCCCGTACCGCTTTCTCCCATTATAAGTATAGTTGATTTACTATCTGAAATCTTTTTGGCATACTCTATTATTCTCATAAAGCTTTCATCTTGGCCAATTATTTTATCAAAAGTATAGTAAGCCTGACCATCATTTCTTTTCCTTGCCATTTTGATTTCTTCAAAAACATATACTACCTCAACGTTATCATCTTCACAGTTATATATAGAACTGGTAGTTAGTTGATATCTAGTTTTATTTCTCACAGCCACTATGTTTGTTTCTTTTGAAGTACCTTGGCCTAAATATATGGACGTCTTTATATCATTCCAGTTTTCTATAATATCTTCCATTTTATCTGCTTCTAACTTATTACCTCTTATACCAAACATATCTTGTGCTTTTTTATTGCAAATTTTTATTTTACCATTTATATCAGAAGTTATTATAGAAACAGGACTAGAATTAAATATATTTTTTATATGCTTGTAATTCATATTTTGAATCTTATTGCATTCTTTTACTTTAAGCATTTCTTCTATAGCATTTGACGCCGCTATAACCATCCCAAGTGTATGAGAATGTACAAATTCGGCATACCCGGTAAGATTCAATACGCCTATAAGTCTTCCTTTACCATCTTTTATAGGTGCTGCAGAACATGTCCATTTGTGATATGCTCTAATGAAATGATCATCTCCAGAAACTTGAACTGGCATTTTAGTGCTTATAACCATACTCATAGAGTTAGTTCCAATATTTTCTTCATTCATAAAAGCCCCTGGTACCATTTTTAAAGAAAAAGCTTTCGAAAGTATTTTTTCATCTCCCAATGCATTTAATATACATCCTTCTCCATCAGTAAGTAATACAAAGAAGTTGAAACCCTTTACAAAATTAATTAGCTGCTCCATATAAGGTGCCGCGGTCAATATTAGATTTCTGTTAGCTGCAAATTTTTTCTGTAATTCATTATCATATAATATTTTTTTACTAAAAACCTGGCGTGAATCAATACCAAACTTTTTACATCTTTCATGCGAAAGTTCTATATCCGTCTTATATACAGCTTCATTATCCAATTTAGAAGTAACTGTGTTCACTATAATCCCCCCCATTATAATAACAATTTCCAATTCCACTCTCCATTACTAAAGGAAAGTTCATTTATACACCCATAGGGTTGATTTATTTTAAATATATCCTGCATAGATATTGATAAAATATTCTTTAGTATAACTCTATTAACTCCTGCATGGGAAATTATAATTATATTGCCACTAGTGCTATTTATAATAGATTTAAAAACAGGGATAACCCTTTTCTCAAGATTTTTAAAACTTTCTCCACCTGTTGGTACAAAACCTCCTATATCTTCTCCTCTACTTTTAAACTGCTCTGGTAAAGAACTTTTAATAAAACTAAAAGTTTTTCCTTCCCATTCTCCCATGTTTATTTCCATTAACTCATTTACTATAATCTTATCTATATTTCTATCTTCTAAAATTATATGTGCTGTTTCAACACATCTCTTTAGAGGACTTAAATATACTTTCTCTATGTCTATTTTTTCAAAAAATCTTTTTAGTTTTAGCACTTGTAAAGTACCTTCTTCATTTAAAGGTATATCTGTAATTCCTATGTAACGTTTTTCATTACCTACATTTATTTTTCCATGTCTTATTAAATATATTTTTCTACTCATAGCTAAAATTTTTCCCCAATACATTCTCTATCTTTTTTTCGATTTTTCTAGCTTCCCCAAACCTTTTTCTCACTTTATTTAATGCTTCAAGATTATTTGAAAATTTTGAAGAATATTCAGAAAATCTTTTTTCTAATCCTACTAATTCGTCTTCCTGAACAACTTTATCTGCCAAGTACAGTAGCTCTCCTTCTGTAATATTATCTTCTTCATTTACCTCTATATCCATGTGAGTTGCTATTATTTTCGCTATATTCGGGTAACCCAAGTCACTTAATATTCTAGCCCCTTCTTTAGCATGATTTTTTTCTTTTCTAGCCAAATCATGCAAAAGTCCTGCAGCTAACATTGTATTCTTATTAAAATTATATTCTTTACTATTTAACTTATTTAAAACATTTAGGGCTATTTCTGATACCTTATTACTATGTCTCCTTATATTACAAGGTACACCATATAAGTCTAAAATGCAATAACATTCTTCCAAATTAGGTGCTTTTAAATAAAAATATTCTAGTAATTTTTTATAGTCTTCTTTAATATCCATATCCATCAATATACCTTGGTCTGGAACCGAAACTCTTATAGAATCATTGTCAAACTTTTGAAGTATTCTCTTTAGTCCCCCTTCACCATCACTTTTCATTATTTCTGATCTATACTTACAATCTATGAAGGGAGGATGCCCTGATTTTTCATTAAACTTAGGATATATAATGCCCTTACCATACTCCATATATTTATCTTTTAACATATTTACAGTATGTGTTTTTATGAGAGGTATATCTACAGGATTCATAAAAAATCCTTTTACATCCTCTTGCAATACTTCCATACCCTTTACTATGGAAGAAAACATGCCCTTTGAATAATCTTCATTTTTTATCCACCTAACTCCTAAATCTTTAATTACATCTATTACTTCATTTTGCCTGTGGCCTACTATTACTACAATATCATCAATTTTTGAAGCCTTAAAAGTATTTATTATCATTTCCACTGCAGTACATTCTCCAAATTTCAAAAGTGGTTTAAAGTCTCCCATCCTTGAAGAATATCCTGCCGAAATGATAATGGCCCCTAATTTATCTTTTTCCATTAAAAGTCTCCCTTTTTACCTTTATTAGTTCTGCCACAATACTTATTGCTATTTCTTCAGGAGTTTGTGCATATATAGAAACACCTATAGGACTATGTACCCTTTTTAAATCTTCCTCTGTATATCCTTCATCCAAAAGACTCTCATAAACAAACTTCCTTTTGCTCTTGCTTCCTATCATCCCTATATACTTTGCATTAGTCTTAAGCATCTGCCCTAATACTTCCTTATCGTAAGCATGGCCTCTTGTAACTATTACTATATAACTATTACTATCTACCTTTATATATTTAAGAATATTTTCAAAAGAAGGAATTGCTTTTACTTCTTTTACATCTTTAAACCTTTCCTTATTTGCAAATTCCTGTCTATCGTCTATAACAACAATGTCAAAATCCAGACTTTTGGCTACTTCTGCAATTTTTTGTGCTACATGTCCCGCACCTATTACATATATAGTTTGAGTATTTAAAACAGGTTCTATTAAATAATGTTCCTCTTCTAGGTCAGTATACTTCATAGTAATATTTTTAAAATTTTCTTTTATTTTTCTAATTATGTACTGAATCTTTTCATCTTCTTTTCCATAAAATGATGCTTCACTACAAATCCATTTATCTGTGCCTTTTATGCTTTTTCCTTCTTCAGGTATTCTAGTTATAATTGCAAAATTATCACCTTTTCTCTTCAGCTTCTGCACATTTTTATACATTTCCACCATATCACTGTCTTTATAATCTACATATTCCAGAAGCAATTTAAGATCTCCACCGCAGGCAGCACCTAAAGCCTCTGCACCTTCATTTGTAAGTGAACAATTTTTAATTATATAAGCCTCATTTTCAAATATCCTTGAAGATAATTTTATGGCCAATGCCTCAAATATGCCTCCACCTATAGTTCCTATAATAGAAAAATCCCTTTTTATAATCATCTTGGTACCTTCTTCTCTAGGCGCAGATCCAGATTTTTCTAGAATAGTGGCCAAAACAAAATCTTCTTTTTTATCCAGAAGATTATTTATCATCTCATATATATCTTCCACATTTATCCCCTCCATCTATAATCATATATTTTTCGCTTTACCATACTATTTTTTACTTCTATACTTTTTTTCATATACTTTAATACAATTTCCAAAGTTCCATCAATTAATGCTTCTCTTACTGATGGAATTTTTTCTATGCTATTTTTAATACGCCCTTTTAATTTGTAAAAGTCTTCTTCATCTTTTACAGCAATATCTATATACAAAATATTTTTCTTTTCAATATAAACATTATAATTTATTACCTCTTCAAAAGACAAGATTATTTCATCCAAATCTCTCATAGATAGGAATTTATTTTTACCTATTACAATTTTATTTTCCATCCTTCCATGAACTCTTTCCATAGTCTTTAAAAAAGTACCACAAGCGCACAAACCTGCTTTAAAACACCCTATATCACCTGTTTTATATCTTATTAAAGGCATTCCTTCTCTTGTAAGAGTTGTAAATACTATCTCTCCATATTCTCCATCTTTTGCTACCTTTCCTGTACGAGGATTTATTACTTCAAAATACAGATCATTTTCTCTCATATGGTAACCACTTAAAGCCTCACATTCTACTCCTCCTCCATACCCCATTTCCGTCATACCATAGTGTGTGAAAACTTTACAGTTAAATTTATGTGTAATTTCTCTTATTAATGTTTCTGGCACATAATCAGCACTTAGAAGAATTTTTTTTATATTGGCTTTAAATGTTTCAGATTCCACTCTGGAAAAATACAATACCTGAAGTGGAATCCCTACTATACAATCTATACCTTTTTCCTTTATAAATTCTGCAGTATCCTTAGGATTTACAAGTACACCTTGAACATAACATGTTATATCTATATCCTTTAACGCTTTTTTTAGCAAATCTCCTATACTGCCATGACTATTTCCTGGTAAAAGCACCAATACCCTGTCATTTTTATTTACAATACACTGCATACCATATTTAAAAAATTCTACAGTAAGATCTAAGTCCTTTTCCGTAAAATATATTCTTTTTTCTTCTCCACTTGTTCCCGAAGTTCTTAACGTTACTATCCTGGCAACATCTCTTTGAGGTACGCATAAAAAATTATTTGAGTTTTCTTTTATATGTTCTGGCAATGTAAAAGGAATTTTTTCAAAATATTTAAAGGATTTTATATCATCTTCCTCAATATTTTTCAAATATTCCTTATAAAACTTACTATATTTTTTTCCGTAATCTATAACTTTTCTTATTTTATTTAACTGATAATTTTCTAAAGCTTCCCTACTTTTTTCCTTTATCCCCGTTTTATCCACTATCCATGCTTCAAGTGGTGTCAGCTTCATTTTGCCCTCTCCCCTTTAACTCCACAGTTTCTGTAAATCCACATTTCAAATGTCTTGAAATGCCATGGTAGATATACTAAAAGTATAGCTATTTATATTGTACAATATTTTATCCCAACTGTTAATTTTACTAATCATCCCTATTTCCAAATTCATATCCATACTTACATATTATCTGTTGAATCTTCTCATAACTTTTCAATAAAACATCTCCACACTTTACAGGATAATTTATATTACCATTTTCATCAGTTATTTTTTGAATTCCTATTATATCTCTGCACTCTGTGCTTTCAAATTTTTCTTTAAACCAATCTATATATTCACTTAACATAGGTTGAAAATTTTCGCCATAATATTCTCTAGGCTCACCTTTTCCTGCATAAAGTCCTATAACAGCTATACCTCCAGTTAAAATTCCGCAAACCTTTTCGCTAGATCCTAATCCCCCACAAAGGCCATTTAAGGCCTTTATTAAATCTGTTTTTTCTTTTTCCTCATCCTCTAAAGCCAATTTAAGCATTATTTGGTTACAACAAAATCCTGATGAAGCCAATTTATATATACGAAAAGCAGTATCATTTATAACTTTTATTCTCCTTCTCTGCTATCATCACTTATCTTCCAGTCCCTTTTCTACCTCCTTCATTTTTCCTAATGCAAGTTTCTCATCTATAATTACCATTTTACATTGTGGACACTGCATGAGTTCAACTTCAAAATTTCCTCCAAGATATAAAACCTTTACCTGTCTAAGTTCTAATTCTTTATTACATTTGTCACAAATCCATGGAGTTTTCTCTTCTTTATTAATATTCATAGCTATTCCTCCACTACTTCCATCCTATGGCTGTAAACGTCTTTAACAAAAATTTGATTTTCATTTTTTTCATATTCTACCCAATAGGTAACACTACCAATCCTAAGTCTGCATAAATA
Organism: Clostridium sp. 001; assembly: GCF_019056555.1. Lineage (NCBI taxonomy): Bacteria > Bacillati > Bacillota > Clostridia > Eubacteriales > Clostridiaceae > Clostridium > Clostridium sp. 001. Next base: position 469,566 of record NZ_CP020473.1, read on the forward strand.
ATGAGAATTTTCAGGATTAAAAAATCTCTCTTTATTTTTTTGCGCATTATCTACTGCTTTTTCTATATCTTCAAGCAAAATCAGTCTTTCTTCCATTTGATTTTGCACATTGTCCGGTATATTTAATTTAAATCCATAATCCTTTTTAAAGTCATTCATTTCCTCATTCCATATTTCTTTTAAAAGTTTCTTTTTAACAAGTGCCCTATTTTCATGACGCTTTGAAAGACTTGGAACTTTTCTCAGTCCGGCTTCTTCTAAATTATTGCTATAAATTAAGTCTAAGATATGGAAGGTTTTTTTACCTTCATCTATAAATAGATCCTTACACATTGCACAGTAAACTAAATAATCCAGGTTACTTTCACCTATCCTATCTTTTGCAAATTCCCTAGACTGCTCTCTATTTGCAAAATATACTAAGCCTCCATAGCCACAGCACTTAGTTTTTTCTTTTGAAAATTTGAGTTCTTTTATTTCATATCCTAATTTGTCTGCTATACTTCTTATACTTTCGTGAATTTCTTTATTATGCCTTGTTGAACATGCATCTTGTACAGCTAACACTTTCTTTTTCTCTGTTTTATTATTTTTCATGGTACCATATTTATCCATAACTTCCCATAGAGAAATAAGTTTAATATCCGGTATATATTTTTTAAAGTTTCTATAGCAACTTGAGCAAGCTAAAATAAAAGTTGGCTTTCCTGCTTTTTCCCACTTATCTTTCATATCCTCCATATTCTTCTTCACTAAATCCTGTCTTCCAGCCCAATCTGCTGGTGCACCGCAGCAGCCTAACATTATCCCAACTCCATCTTTAATATTATCCATGAGATATTTATATATTTCAGGTATATATTCAGGAGAAGAAGCAGGCAGCTGACATCCAGGATAAAACATATATTTCACCTTTTCATATCCCGGCTGATTTTTTACCATAGAAAAATGTTTACTATTACTAAATTCCATATCTCTAAGTCCAAAATCATGAGCTGACACAGGCATTTTTTCTCTTTCTACCATACTTTCACGGGTTTCTTGTATTATATCCTTCATGTCTAAATTAGAAGGGCACACTTCACCACAAAGTCCGCAAAGAGTACATGAATTAATCATTTCATTTGCATAATGATCTCCTAGTACTATGTTTTCATTATGATTTATCTGCCTTATATACTTTCTAGGTTCAGTATTATACTTTCTTAAATGTGGACAATTTTTAGCACACTGTGAACATTCACATTTCAAACATCTTTGTGCTTCTTCTATTGCCTCCTTTTCATTATATACTGAAGAAGTCCTTTTAATAGGTTCTACAGTTTCTATATCATCCAATTGAAGTTTTAAGGGAGTATCATAAGGACCTTCATTTTCTCTAGCTGCTGTAAGAGAAGTTTTTTGAAGGTATCTGTCAATGGATGTAGCTGCCCTTCTTCCAGAACTTATGGAAAGTATAACTGAATCGCCTTTGTTTACAACTCTTCCCCCTGCAAACAAAGAACTATCCTCCACCTGGAAAGTTTGTGGATTTACTTTTAAATCTTTTTTCCAAGTTCCTGTCCCCATGTAAACTGCATCATAGGTATTGAGTATATCCTCCAATTTTTTTTCATCTACAAATTCATTGAACTTAATTGTTATATCGTCTTTATTCATTATTTCTAGTTCTTCTTCTATCGTTTGCTTTGAAAGTTGTTCCCCCTGGAAGTTCCACAATCTGCCGCCTATTTTATCACTTTTTTCGTAGACAGTAACTTGATATCCTTTTCTATCCAAGTCGAAAGCAGCAACAATACCACTTATACCTGCGCCTATTACTGCAACCTTTTTTTCATTTTTAGGTATAGGAATAGACTTTTTGGGGGAAGAAAAACCTAACTCTATTGCTGTCCTTTCAAGCTCATGTATATTTATGCCTCCACCTAATTTATTTCTAGGACATACGCCCTTGCAAGGCTCATCACATATACTTCCTATTATTCTTGCAAAAGGAACCTTCTTAGACATAATTTTATAGGCTTTTTTAAAGTCTCCCTTTTGTATTTCTTCAATAAAAGCTTTTACATCCATGTGTAAAGGACACCCTGCTATACAGGCTGAAGGTTTGTCTCCAATACATAACTCTCTTCTATTTAGTAGTTTATTTAAATCCATAGAACTTCTCACCTTCCTTTATAGATTATTAACTCTAGAACTAAACTTATAAAGTTATTTTCTTTTGCTTAAATCTTTGTAATATTCATTTCTTCATGTATATTTTAAATCATCTAATAATGAAATGATACTGGATAAGTTTAGTCTCAATGTTAATTATCTATAACAGAAAGGAATCAGAAACTTAAAAAAACACTTCAATATAAAATGTAGAAATTATTTGCTTCTGATTCCTTTATAGAGATATGCCTAATATACGTTATCTCTTATTTTTTAAGTGCTGCCAAAACCTTCTCAGGTAAAGCTGGTAATTTAGTAATACGTGCTCCACAGGCATTATATATTGCATTAATTATTGCTGCATGTGGTGCTGAAAGTGGCATTTCTCCAGCTCCTGCTGCTCCGTAAGGTCCGTTTGGTCTTGGTGTTTCCTGATGAATAAGTGTTATATTGTCCGGAACATCTTTTATTTGAGGTATTCCACAAGCTGTAAGTGTAACATGTTTCTTTAAATCTTCAAAGTCTTCACTTAAAGCGAGTCCTATACCTTGAACTAATCCACCATAAAGCTGTCCTTCAATTACTATTTTATTTACTATAGTACCGCAATCTGAAACCATAGTAAGATTTTCAACTTTAGTCTTTCCTGTATTGACGTCGACTTCTACTTCTGCCATAAGTACACCATACATATATACAGGGAATGGATTTCCTTGACCTGTCTCTACATCACAAGCAGTACATGGTGCAGTCCACTCTCCATCATATTTTACTGGAAGACCTTGGCCTACCATCTCATCATAAGTTCTATAAGTTCCATATTCTTTTTTCAAAGCATTTACTAAGTTTTCACAGGCAACTCTTGTAGCATTACCAGTTAAAACGTTGGAACGACTTCCACCTGCAGGACCGCTGTCTGGAGTAAATTTCATATCATTCATAACAAGCTTAATTTGTTCAGGTTTTATTCCTAAAGGTTTTAAAGTTTCATGAGCAATTGTGAGTGTTCCCATATCAGCACCTTGGCCATGATCTTCCCAGGAGTTTGCTACAGTAACACCCTCTGGAGTAATTTCAGCCCAAGCTCTTGATGTATCTGGGCCGTCTAGGCCGCATCCATATATGAGAAGTGAAACTCCCACACCATATTTTTTATCTCCAGAACTAGCATTATTTTTATCCTTAGCTCTCTTTTTTGCTTCATTATAAAATGGCCTTAATTTATCTATTGCCTGAGGCAGACAAATTACATCTGGAGGACATCCATTTGGGGTCGTATCTCCTTCTCTATAAACATTCTTATATCTAAATTCTAGAGGATCCATTCCAACCTTCTCAGCTAGCTCATCAACTGCTACTTCTGACGCAAATAGGGATTGAGGTGAACCATATCCTCTAAATGCAGAACCCCAAGCATGGTTTGTAGCTACAGTACGACCTGCACCTCTTATATTTGGAACATTATATCCAGCACCTATAAATTGAGTTCCTCTCATTGTCAAAAGGTCTCCAAATTCAGAATATGGGCCGTGATCTACACTCCAGTCTGATTCCATTGCCTTTATCTTTCCATCTTTATCTGCACCATATTTAACATGCATGAAGAATGGAGATCTCTTTCCAGTATATGTTATTTGCTGATACATATTGAATTCAAGGTACACAGGCCTTTTAGTTACCATAGCAGCTACTCCAAGAAGTCCTTCCATTGTTGGACTAAATTTATAACCAAATGTACCTCCTGTAGGATTTTGAACTATTTTAAGTTTTTCGAGTGGTATTCCTATTCCATCTGCAACCATTGCTGCATGTATGTGTATTCCAACGCTCTTTGAATGTACCATTAAATCTCCGTCTTCATCGAAATATGCGAATCCAACATCTGGTTCAAGTGGTAAATGTGGTTGTCTTCCAACATAAAAATCATCTTCAACAACATAAGGAAGAGAACCCATTAAAGGTTTTGTATCTTCGCCTTTTTTAGTACCACATTCAAAGTAAATATTAGGAGTTCCTGGATGAATTTCTATAGCATCTTCAGCCATAGCAGCTGGTGCACTCATATAAGCTGGTAACTCTTCTAACTCTACTTTAACTTTTCCCACTGCTGCTTCAGCTACTGTTGGATTCTCTGCCAAAACCATAGCTAAAGCATCTCCGAATTGGAAAACCTTCTTATCATTTAATATAGGTCTTTCAAGTCCATCTCCCTTATTGGATGGGAAAGCCAAACCGTTTATTCTATTGCTGCCTGGTACATCTTTATATGTTATTACTTTATATACTCCAGGCATTTTTTCTGCTTCTGAAGTATCTATAGATATTATATTGGCATGGGATACTGTTGCCTGAACTAATTTGATGTGCAATGTTCCTGGTGGAAGTTCTAGTCCAAGATCTGCTCCAAATTCCCATGATCCTGTTACTTTTGCAAGAGCAGATGGACGTACTACACTTGAACCAAGCAAGGTTCCATCTTTAGGAAGTTTAGCCCATATGTCTTCCTTTCTTATTTCTCCTCTCATAAGTTTTGCTGCTTCCATTACAGAATCAACTATTGGTTTGTATCCCGTACATCTACATACATTTCTATGTTTTTGGAACCAATCTCTTACTTCTTCCCTAGTCGGATTTATGTTTTCATCTAAAAGTGCCTTTGCAGAAACTATAAATCCAGGAGTACAGAATCCACACTGTGCAGCACCATGAACCATCCATGCTAACTGTAGTGGATGAAGATGCTCATTAGTGCCAACTCCTTCTATAGTTATAATATTCGCTTCATCAGGAACTCTTTTAATTTTGGTTATACAAGCTCTTACAACCTTTCCATCCAAAATTATAGAGCAGGCACCACATTCTCCTTTTCTACATCCAACTTTTGTTCCAACCAGATGTAATTGTTTTCTCAAAACATCTGCTAAAAATGCCTCAGGATCTGCTATAACAGTCCTTTTAACTCCATTAATAATTAAACTCTTTTTTAACATATTGTACCTCCCTAATTTTATATTATTGGAAGAAACATTAATTTCAATATTATTATGAGCAATAATTAATACCAATATTCAAAATGTTGAACTCACCTATGTTTTCTTTAAACTTTCTTTTTGAAACATAATTAGAGGGTTACCAACAGCATATCTGTAAGTAACCCTCTAATTATATTTTTTGAATGAAGAATATTACATTTGTATATTGTACTTTTTTATCTTGCTGTATAAAGTATTTCTCCTTATACCAAGCGCTTCTGCTGAATGAGTTATATTTCCCTTAAACTTCTTCAATACTTTAATTACATGTTCCTTTTCCATATAATCTAACTTTAAACAATCATCACTAATGTCCACAAGTACCTCATTATCACAGTTTTCTTCTGTAAAATAACCTGCTGGTATAGATCCTGTATTTACAATTAGTTCAACCAAATTTTCCAATTCTCTTATATTCCCAGGCCAATTATAATTAATCATTTTCTTCAAGTATTCTTCTGATATAACTGGCTCTTTTTTATTTAACTTTTGTGCTATATTCTTAACAAAATATTGAATAAGAAGATGTATATCCTTTTTTCTTTCTCTAAGTGGAGGTAAGAATAAAGGCAGCACATTTAGCCTATAATATAGATCCTTTCTAAATCTTCCAGCTTCTACTTCTTTTTTTAAATCTCTGTTTGTGACAGCTATAATTCTTACATCTACAGGTATAGACTTTGAACTCCCGATTCTCGTTATTACACCTTCCTGTACAACTCTTAGAAGCTTTGTCTGCATATCAAGAGGCATTTCTCCAATTTCATCCAGCATTATAGTTCCGCCATCTGCCAATTCAAATTTTCCAAGGTTACCACCCTTTTTAGCTCCTGTAAAAGCTCCTTCTTCATATCCAAAAAGCTCTGACTCTATAAGTTGTTTAGGTATAGCACCACAATTTAAAGCTACAAATGGTCCATCTACTCTGCTGCTGTAATTATGAATTGACTGTGCAAACACTTCTTTTCCCGTACCGCTTTCTCCCATTATAAGTATAGTTGATTTACTATCTGAAATCTTTTTTGCATAATTTACTACCTTTGTAAAGTTTTCATCCTGCCCCATTATTTTACCAAAGGTATAGTAAGCTTGGCCATCATTCTTTTTATTTACCTTTTTAGCTTTTTCAAAAACATAAACTATCTCAATATTATTATCATCATCACAATTGTATATTGAACTAGTAGTTACTTGATACTGAATCTTATTTCTTAGTGAAACCATAATTGTTTCTTTTAAAGCACTTTCTCCTAAATACATAGATGTTTTTATATCATTCCAGTTTTCTATAATATCTTCCATATTGTTTGTTTCTAACTTATTGCCCCTTATGCCAAACATATCCTGTGCCTTCTTATTGCAAATTTTTATCTTACCATTTATATCTGAGGTTATTATAGCAACAGGACTGGAATTAAATATATTTTTTATATGCTTGTAATTCATATTTTGAATCTTATTGTACTCTTTTACTTTAAGCATTTCTTCTATAGCATTTGACGCTGCTATAACCATACCAAGGGTATGGGAATGTACAAACTCAATATATCCAGTAAGATTCAATACGCCTATAAGTTTTCCCTTATTATCTTTTATAGGTGCCGCAGAACATGTCCATCTATGATATGCATTAATAAAATGATCATCTCCAGAAATTTGGACTGGCAGCTTACTTTTTATAACTACGCTCATAGCATTTGTTCCAATGTTTTCTTCATTCATAAAAGCTCCCGGTACCATTTTCAAAGAAAAAGCTTCTTCAAGTATTTTTTCATCACCTAATGCATTTAATATACATCCCTCTCCATCTGTAAGTAATACAAAAAAATTAAATCCCTTTACAAAATTAATTAGCTGCTCCATATAAGGTGCTGCAGTTAATATTAAATTCCTGTTAGCTGCAAATCTTTTCTGTAATTCAGCATCGTGTATTATTTTTTTACTAAAGACCTGGTGTGAATCAATACTGAACTTTTTACATCTTCTATGTGAAAGTTCTATATTAGGCTTGGATACAACTGCATTGTCCAATTTGCAAATAGCTGCATTCATTATAATCCCCCCGTCATAATAACAATTTTCAATTCAACCTTGTATTATTATAGGAAAGTCCATTAACATTCTTCTATTTTCCCATTATAGAAGAATATCATACTTAAATAATCATAGCTTGAACTTTATTTTTTTGATTGAAGGACTCCCTTTTAACTTTTATAAGTTCTGCTACAATACTTATTGCTATCTCTTCAGGAGTTTGCGCAAATATAGTAATACCTATAGGGCTGTGTACCCTTTTTAAGTCTTTCTCTGTATATCCTTCATCTAAAAGACAGTTATATACAACTTCTTTTTTGGCCTTACTTCCTATCATACCTATATATTTTGCATCAGTTCTAAGAATTTGCCCCAGCACTTCCTTGTCATAGGCATGCCCCCTAGTGACTATTACTATATAACTGTTATTATCCACATTTATATATTTAAGTATATTTTCAAAAGAAGGAACTACTTTTACTTCTTCAACATCTTTAAATCTCTCTCTATTTGCAAATTCTTTCCTATCATCTATGACAATAGTTTTAAAATCCAATATTTTTGTTACTTCTGCAATTTTTTGTGATACATGCCCTGCTCCTATTATATATAGGGTTCTACAATTTAAAACAGGTTCTATTAAATAATGTCCCTCCTCTAGATCAATATACTGCATAGTAATATGTTTAAATTCTTCTCTTATCTTTCTTATTACACACTGAACTTTCTCGTCTTCTTCACCATAAAGTGATGATTCACTACAAACCCATTTATCTATACCTTTTATGCTCTTTCCTTCTTCAGGGATCCTGGTTACAATTACAAAATTATCACCTCTTCTCTTTAACTTCTGAACATTTTTATACATTTCCACCATCTTATTATCATTGTAATCCACATATTCCAAAAGCAGTTTAATGTCTCCACCACATGCTGTTTCTAGTTTTTCCACTCTTTCATTAGTAAGTGAACATTTTTTAATTATATATGCACCATTTTCAAAAACTTTTGAAGACAATTTTATAGCTGCAGCTTCAAATATACCCCCACCTATGCTCCCTATAACTGAAAAATCCTTTTTTATAATCATCTTGGTGCTCTCTTCTCTAGAGGCAGATTTCGATTTTTTTAAAATAGTAGCTAAAACAAAGTCTTCCTTTTTATCCAAAAGCTCATTTATTGTTTCATAAATATCCTCCATAATTACCCTCTCCCCCTATTATCATGTACCTTTTCTTCATCACTATCTATGCTTCAAGGGATGTCATTTTCATTTTGACTTTGCAATTTCTATAAATATAATTTCCTTCTACATCTGTAATGTTATACATACAAAACGGTATAAGTTTTCCTTCTTCACTTACTACATGAATACAGCAGTCCTTTACTCTTTCCAAATCCACATTCCAGATATCTTGAAAGGCCATGCCAGATATACTAAAAGAATAATTATTTATGTTGTATAATATTTTATCCCAGCTATCAATTTTACTAGATTTCACCTTTGTATTAGGATTAATCACTTTTCTAGAAGACCAGTTTCGTGAAACAAACTCTTTGGCTTTTCTTGCCCCTTCTTCTGCCTTCTCATTTTTGCTGCAGCAACTTTTAGAGTTATTTGTAACATTTATCAATTCTTTTTTATCTTTATATATATAATTGCCATGAAAAGAGCAAAGTGCATTTTCACATCCAGGAGGTTTCATGCTTTCTATTTTAAATTTTCCAAGTGTTTGTTTTTCTATATTTTCTATGATTTCAGGTAGGGTAATTCTTTGTTCTTCTTTAGGAATAAATGGTACCCTTCCAAAATAACTCACAGGTTGAAAATGTACTCCCCTTACTGCCGGCATATTATTCAATCCAAAATTTATAATTTCCCCTATATTATCCTCATTTATTCCGGGAACTATAGTTGGTACAAGAACTACACCTATATTATGCTTTCTACAGTTTTCTATAGCTTTCACCTTAAGGTTCAAAAGTTCAGCTCCCCTTAATTTTCTATATATCAAATCCGTTGTACCATCAAATTGTAAAAAAATCGAACTAAGTCCTGATATCTTTAATTTTTTAACATACTCCTCATCTTGTGCCATGCGTATACCATTGGTATTCACCTGTATGAATTTGAATCCAAGTTTCCTTCCTAATTTTACTATATCAGGTAAATCATCTCTAATCGTAGGCTCTCCCCCTGACAACTGTACATTACAGCTTCCAGAAGACTCTAGTAATTTTTTATACATAAATTTTATTTTTTCTATGGAAATATCTTTTTCCTTACCTGCATAAGAATCTGCAAAACAAAATTTGCACTTTAAATTACATCTTTGAGTAACTTCTATTAAAGCTGTACATGTATGCTGCCTATGCTCACTGCAAAGGCCGCAGTCAAATGGGCATCCTTTTTGGACATTTGTAGAAGGATTTTTTATATAAGCCCTTTCTTTATTTCTAATCCATTTCTTCATGGAAATATTTCCTTTCCATAAGATAGTCTTAAATTGTCCATGATCTGGACAATATTTTTCCATATAAACTTTATTGACATCTAAAACTTTTTTTGCGTCAATCTTTTTTAAACAAATTGGACATAAACTTTGAGTTTCAGAAATTATATCTACACTTTTCACACATCATCATCCCTATCTCCAAAATCATATCCATACTTACATATTATCTGTTGAATCTTTTCATAACTTTTAAGAAGTATTTCTCCACATTTCACAGGATAATTTATATTACCATTTTCATCAGTTATTTTTTGAATTCCTATTATATCTCTACACTCAGTACTTTCAAATTCTTCTTTAAACCAATTTATATATTCACTTAACATGGGCTGAAAATTTTCACTGTGATATTCCCTCGGCTCACCTTTTCCCGCATAAAGTCCTATAACAGCTATACCTCCAGTTAAAATTCCACATACTTTTTCATCGGATCCAAGCCCCCCACAAAGTCCATTCAAAGCCCTTATCAAGTCTGTATTTTCTGTTTCTTCATCTTCTAAAGCCAATTTAAGAATTATTTGAGTACAGCAAAACCCCGATGAAGCTAATTTATATATACGGAAAGCAGTATCATTCATAACATTCATCCTCCTTTTTCGCTATCATTATAAAATAGCCGGGCTTACAATTTTTTAATAGCTGCTGAAATTCACAACCATCTATAGAGCAGCTAGACACTTTATTCCAAAAAATACTCATGGACCCATAAGTAAATATTGTCTTTACCATAAGTTCTTTTAACATATCACTGCAGTCTTCCAAAAGTTCCACATGAAAACCTATATTTTTAACTATACTTTTAAGTTCATCCAAATTATGAAGACCTCTCATACAGCTATTAACTGAAATCTCATGAAGTTCATGGATAAATTCAGGTTTTCTGGCATATACATCTGTAATAATAAACCATCCACCAGGTTTCAATATTCTAAAAACATCCCCTATGACATTATTTAAATTTTCCATAAGGGAAAGGGTACATTCTGCAAAAACTCCATTGAATTCTGCATTATAAAATGGAATTTTTTCACCTTTCCCACAGATAAATTTTAAATTTTTATATATTTTTTTACCTTTATTTATTAATTTTTGAGAAGGATCAAGGCCAACTGCGCTTATATTATATTTTTTACACAAATAATTTAATGTAGCTCCCGTACCACAACCCAAATCCATTATAGAATCTTTTGAAGAAAGTTTGCAAAATTTTACTGCTTTATCTGTCAATGTAAATCCCCCAGGCCTTAGAGTTTCTCCTGTAATATTTTTCATATCATCACTCTCATAAGCATTACAGCATTTCATTATTTATCCTCCAGTCCTTTTTCCACCTCCAGCATTTTACCTAAGGCTAAATCTTCCTCTATAATTACCATCTTGCACTTAGGACACTGCATAAGCTCAACTTCAAAATTTCCACCAAGATAACAAACTTTTACCTTTTTAAGTTCTAATTCTTTACTACACTTATCACAAATCCATGGAGTTGTTCCTTCTTTGATAACATTCATAATTATTCCTCCACTATTTCCATTCTGTGACTATACACACTTTTAACTAAAATTTCATCCTTGCTTCTTTCATATTCTACCCAATAAGTTACATTACTAATTCTAAGTCTGCATAAATAATGTGAATTTTCAGGATTAAAAAATCTTTCTTTATTTTTTTCGGCATTATCTATGGCTTTTTCTATATCGTCAAGTAAAATTAGTCTATCTTTCATTTGATCTTTAACATTATCAGGTATGTTTAATTTAAACTCATAATGCTCTATTAAATCATTTACTTCCTCATTCCATAGATCTTTCAAAAGTTTAATTTTAAGAAGTGTTCTATTTTCACGCCTGCATGAAAGAGTAGGTATTTTTCTTAAAGCAGCTTTTTCTAAATCATCACTGTAAATTAAATCTAAAATATGAAAAGTTTTTTTACCCTCATCTATAAATAAATCCTTACACATTGAACAATAGACTAAATAATCCAGGTTACTTTCATTTATTCTATCTTTTACAAAGTCCTTTGATTGTTCCTTATTGGCAAAATACACAAGTCCTCCGTAACCACAGCATTTAGTTTTTTCTTTTGAAAATTTAAGTTCTTTTATTTTATATCCCAAAGAAGTTGCTACATTTCGTATACTTTCTTGAATTTCTTTATTATATCTAGTGGAACATGCATCATGTACAGTCAATATCTTGTTTTCTTTTATTTTATTGCCCTCAGGCACTCCATACTTATCCATAACTTCCCATAGAGAGATAAAATTCATATCCCCCATATATTTTTCAAACATACTGTAACAGCTAGAACAGGCTAAAATGAAAGTTGGCTTTCCTGCCTCTTCCCACTTATTTCGTATATCTTTTATATTTTTCTCCAGTAAATCCTGTCTTCCAGCCCAATCCGCCGGTGCACCACAGCAGCCCAGCATTATTCCAACTCCATCTTTGATATTTTCCATAAGATATTTATATATTTCAGGTATATATTCAGGAGAGGATGCAGGCAATTGACATCCTGGATAAAACATATATTTAACTTCTTCATATCCCGGTTGATTTTTTACCATTGAAAAATATTTGCTATTGCTGAATTCCATATCTTTAAGTGCAAAATCATGAGCTGATACAGGCATTTTTTCTCTTTCTACCATACTTTCACGGGTTTCTTGTATTATATCCTTCATGTCTAAATTAGAAGGGCACACTTCACCGCAAAGTCCACAAAGAGTGCAGGAATTAATCATTTCATTTGCATAATGATCTCCTAATATTATAACTTCATTGTGATTTATTTGTCTTATATATTTTTTAGGTGTAATATCATATTTTCTTAAGTGAACACAAACATTTGAACACTCTGTGCACTGACATTTTATACATCTGCCTGCTTCTTTAATGGCTTCCTGTTTATTATATCCTAAAGAATTTTTTTTAATTGCTTCTACGCTCTCTATATCATCTAATTTAAGTTTTAAAGGTGTATCATAAGCGCCTTCATTTTCCCTTGCCACCATAAGAGAAATTTTTTGAAGATACCTATCAATGGATATGACTGCTCTTCTTCCAGAGCTTATTGAAAATATAACTGAACTGTTTTTGTTTACAATTCTTCCTCCTGCAAACAAAGAACTATCTTCTACTTGAAAAGTTTGTGTGTTTACTTTTAAATCTTTTTTCCAAACACTTGTTCCTATATAAACTGCATCATAGCTATTTACTATTTCTTCTAATTTCTTTTCATCTACAAATTCATTGAACTTAATTTTTATATCTTTCTTATTCATTACTGCCAATTCTTCTTCTATTGTTTCCTTTGAAAGTTGATCTCCTTGAAAGTCCCATATCCTGCCGCCTATTTTATCACTTTTTTCATAAATAGTAACCTGATATCCTTTTTTATCTAAATCAAAAGCAGCTGTAATACCGCTTATACCTGCACCTACTACTGCTACTTTTTTCCCATTTCTAGGTATTGGAATCGTTCTTTTTTTAGAAAAAAGACCTATTTTTACTACGACTTTTTCAAGTTCATGTATATTTATAGATCCACCTAATTCATTTCTTACACATGCCTCTTCACAAGGATGATCACATATACTGCCTATTATTCTAGTAAAAGGCATCTTTTTAGTCATAACCTTATAAGCTTTCTTGAAGTCATCTTGTTCTATTGCATCAATGAAAGTTTTTACGTCCATGTGTATGGGACACGCAGATATACAAGCTGAAGGTTTATCTGCAATACATAAATTCTCTTTACCTAACAATTTATTTAAATCCATATAACTCCTTCCCCCTTTTTAAATAAAAATGAACCAGAAACTATGAAAACATTATCTTATAATTTTTAACATCAATAGATTTCTTTTCATCAGATGGAATTTTAATTCCATCTGATGACTATTAACAAACCTTTTAGCGTTTTTAGCTCTTAGAAATCTTTATATAATTATTTGTTTCTGATTCATTTAGAGAGATATTTAAATTGTTTTCTTACTATTTTTCTAATTCTTTAAGTGCAGCTAATACCTTTTCTGGACGTGCAGGTAATTTTGTTATCTGTACTCCACAAGCATCATAAATTGCATTAACTATAGAAGCATGAGGTGCTGAAAGTGGCATTTCACCTGCACCTGAAGCACCATAAGGGCCATTTGGTCTTGGTGTTTCTTGATATATTATTTGTATATCATCAGGTACATCTTTAATTTGTGGTATTCCACAACCTGTAAGTGTAGTATGTTTCTTTAAGTCTTCAAAATCTTCACTTAAAGCAAGTCCTATACCTTGGGCTAATCCACCATACATTTGACCATCAACTACTAGTTTATTTACTATAGTTCCTACATCAGCTATCATAGTAAGTTTTTCTACTTTAACTTTTCCCGTAGTAGTATCTACTTCTACCTCTGACATAAGGACACCATACATATAAGTTGGGAATGGATTTCCTTGACCAGTTGCTGGATCAGGAGCTGTACAAGGTGCTGTCCATTTTCCAGCATATTTTAAAGGTTTTTTTGCAGCTACCATTTCATCATAAGTCATGTAAGTACCGTCGTCCTTTTTCATAGCTGCCAGTAAGTTTTCGCAAGCAACTCTAGTAGCATTTCCTGTTAAAACGTTAGAACGGCTTCCACCTGAAGGACCACTGTCTGGAGTAAATTCCATATCATTCATAACTAACTTAATATCTTCTGGCTCTAATCCTAAAGGCCTTAAAGTTTCATGAGCTATAGTTAAAGTTCCCATGTCAGCTCCTTGACCATGATCCTGCCAGGAGTTTCCTACAGTAACCCCTTCTGCAGTTAATTCTGCCCATGCATTTGAACTATCTGGACCATCAAGACCGCAGCTATAAATTAATAAGGAAGTTCCTACTCCATATTTCTTATCTCCAGAGTTAACATTCTTATTTTTAACTCTTTCCTTAGCTTCTTTATATAATGGACGTAACTTTTCAATCATAGTTGGCAGACATATTACATCCGGATCGCAACCTGTAGGGGTTTTATCTCCTTCTCTATAGACATTTTCATATCTCAATTCAAGAGGATCTACACCCATTTTCTTAGCCATTTTATCTACTAAAACTTCTGAAGCAAATAAACTTTGTGGTGAACCATATCCTCTAAATGCTGAACCCCAAGCATGGTTTGTAGCAACTGTTCTTCCTTCTCCTCTTATATTTGGAATATTATATCCTGCACCCATAAATTGTGAGCCCCTTGTAGTTACAAGGTCGCCAAATTCACAATATGGACCATGATCACAAGACCAATCAGTTTCTAATGCAGTAAATTTTCTATTCTTGTCAGCACCTAATTTAAGATGCATAAAGAAAGGTGATCTTTTTCCAGTGTAAGTTATTTGCTGGTACATATTAAACTCAAGGTATACTGGTCTTTTAGTTACCAATGCAGCTACACCGAGAAGTCCTTCCATTGTTGGACTAAATTTATATCCGAAAGTACCACCTGTAGGATTTTGAACTATATAAAGATCCTCTAAAGGTACTCCTATACCATCAGCTACCATAGCTGCATGGCAATGAAGTGCTACACTCTTTGAGTGTACAATTAACTTTCCATCTTCATTAATATATGCACATCCAACATCTGGTTCAAGCGGAAGATGCGGCTGCCTTTGTACATATGAATCATCTTCAACAACATAAGGAAGAGAATCCATTAAAGGTTTTGTATCTTCACCTTTTACAGTGCCACATTCAAAATAAATATTTGGTGTTCCAGGATGAATTTCTATAGCATCCTCAGCCATAGCTGCCGGTGCACTCATATATGCTGGAAGCTCTTCTATTTCAACTTTTACTTTTTTTGCTGCTGCTTCTGCTTGACATGGTGTATCTGCAAGTACCATAGCTATTGCATCACCAAATTGGAAGATCTTTTTATCATTTAATATAGGTCTCTCAAGTCCATCACCCTTATTTGTTGGGAATGCCAATCCATTTATTCTATTTGTACCCGGTACATCTTTATAGGTTAGTACTCTATAAACTCCCTCCATTTTTTCTGCTTCTGAAGTATCTATAGATAATATGTTCGCATGAGATACTGTAGCCTGTACTAGCTTAATGTGTAATGTATTTTCTGGCATCTTTAATCCTAAATCTGCTCCAAAGTCCCAAGTTCCTGTTACTTTTGCAAGAG
Source organism: Clostridium sp. 001 (assembly GCF_019056555.1). Lineage (NCBI taxonomy): Bacteria > Bacillati > Bacillota > Clostridia > Eubacteriales > Clostridiaceae > Clostridium > Clostridium sp. 001. The sequence goes on from NZ_CP020473.1 coordinate 485,483, forward strand.
CAGAAGGACGTATAGCTTCTGAACCTAAAAGGCTTTTTCCCTTTGGAAGCTTATACCATAATTCTTCTTTTGTTACTTCACCACGCATAAGTCTTGCTGCTTCCATTACTGCATCAACTAATGGCTTATATCCTGTACATCTGCAAACATTCCTATGTTTTTGGAACCAGGCTCTAACATCTTCTCTTGTTGGATTACTATTGTGTTCAAGTAATACTTTAGCTGAAATTATGAATCCAGGTGTGCAATAACCACACTGTGCTGCACCGTGGACCATCCATGCTAACTGAAGTGGATGAAGATGTTTTTGATCGCCAACTCCTTCTATAGTTATAATTTCTGCTTCATCTGGAACCCTTTTCATTTTAGTTATACAAGATCTTACTACTTTACCATTCAAAATTACAGAACAAGCACCACATTCTCCTTTTCTACATCCAACTTTTGTTCCAGTAAGAAATGCTTGTTTTCTTAAAACATCTGCCAAACATGCCTCTGGATCTGCTATAATAGTTTTTTTAACTCCATTAATAATTAAATACTTTTTTAGCATACTATACCTCCTCAATTTTTATCTGCAATTTGCAATTCAAATGACATTCATATTACAAATTGTAGATGTGTTTTAATGTTGGTCGAAATATTTAATGTTACTATTCATATAAGCAATAAGTATGCCAATGTTGAAAGTGTCCAAATTAGGTAGTGTTTTTATGACCTTTATTATGTTGTGTTCATTTTTAGATCAAAGTAATCAAAAAATGGTGTTCATTTTTTGATTACTGTTCGCTTTTTGGTCATTCTTCTTTCTTTCCCCATATAGTCATCGGATAAAAACATAATTATAGGGTTACCTACAATATATTTGTAGGTAACCCTCTCTCTTTCTTTTTTTAACGAAAAATATTACATTGCTATATTATACTTCTTTATCTTACTGTATAAAGTATTTCTCCTTATACCAAGTGCTTCTGCTGAATGGGTTATATTCCACTTAAATTTCTTCAATACTTTAGTTACATGTTCTTTTTCCATATAATCCAGCTTTAAACAGTCATCACTAATATTCACAAGTACCTCATTATTACAATCTTCTTCTGTAAAGTAACCCGCTGGTATGGATTCAGTGTTTATAATTAGCTCAACCAGATTTTCTAATTCTCTTATATTCCCAGGCCAATTATAATTAATCATTTTCTTCAAGTATTCTTCTGATATAACTGGCTCTTTTTTATTTAATTTTTGTGCTATACTCTTAACAAAATATTGAATGAGAAGAGGTATATCCTTTTTTCTTTCTCTAAGTGGAGGTAAGAATAAAGGCAGCACATTTAGCCTATAATATAGATCCTTTCTAAATCTTCCAGCTTCCACTTCTTTTTTTAAATCTCTATTTGTAACAGCTATAATTCTTACATCTACAGGTATATATTTTGAACTCCCAATTCTCGTTATTACACCTTCCTGTACAACTCTTAGAAGCTTTGTCTGCATATCAAGAGGCATTTCTCCAATTTCATCCAGCATTATAGTTCCGCCATCTGCCAATTCAAATTTTCCAAGATTGCCACCCTTTTTTGCTCCTGTAAAAGCTCCTTCTTCATATCCAAAAAGTTCTGACTCTATAAGTTGTTTAGGTATAGCACCACAATTTAAAGCCACAAATGGTCCATCTACTCTGCTGCTGTAATTATGAATGGATTGTGCAAACACTTCTTTTCCCGTACCGCTTTCTCCCATTATAAGTATAGTTGATTTACTATCTGAAATCTTTTTTGCATAATTTATTACTTTTGTAAAGTTTTCATCCTGACCCATTATTTTACCAAAAGTATAGTAAGCCTGGCCATTATTCTTTTTATTTACCTTTTTAGCTTTTTCAAAAACATAAACTATCTCAATATTATTATCATCATCACAATTGTATATTGAACTAGTAGTTACTTGATACTGAATCTTATTTCTTAGTGAAACCATAATTGTTTCTTTTGAATCACTTTCTCCTAAATACATAGATGTTTTTATATCATTCCAGTTTTCTATAATATCTTCCATATTGTTTGTTTCTAACTTATTGCCCCTTATGCCAAACATATCCTGTGCTTTTTTATTACAAATTTTTATTTTACCATTTATATCTGAGGTTATTATAGCAACAGGACTGGAATTAAATATATTTTTTATATGCTTGTAATTCATGTTTTGAATTTTATTATACTCTTCTACTTTAAGCATTTGTTCTATAGCATTTGACGCTGCTATAACCATACCAAGGGTATGGGAATGTACAAACTCAATATATCCAGTAAGATTCAATACACCTATAAGTTTTCCCTTATTATCTTTTATAGGTGCGGCGGAACATGTCCATCTATGATATGCATTAATAAAATGATCATCTCCGGAAATTTGAACTGGCAGCTTACTTTTTATAACTACGCTCATAGCATTTGTTCCAATGTTTTCTTCATTCATAAAAGCTCCCGGTACCATTTTCAAAGAAAAAGCTTCTTCAAGTATTTTTTCATCACCTAATGCATTTAATATACATCCCTCTCCATCTGTAAGTAATACAAAAAAATTAAATCCCTTTACAAAATTAATTAGCTGCTCCATATAAGGTGCTGCAGTTAATATTAAATTTCTGTTAGCTGCAAATCTTTTCTGTAATTCAGCATCGTGTATTATTTTTTTACTAAAGACCTGGTGTGAATCAATACTGAACTTTTTACATCTTCTATGTGAAAGTTCTATATACGGCTTAGATACAACTGCATTGTCCAATTTGCAAATAGCTGCATTCATTATAATCCCCCCGTCATAATAACAATTTCTAATTTAACTTTGCATTATTATAGTAAAGTTCATTAACATTATATATAATTACCACAAAAATCAAACACCTTAATAATAGTTAGATATTTAAATTTAGAGTCATTATTTATTTATAAGCAATATATATGCCATTGTTTAAAATGTCCAAATTAGGTAGTTTCTTTATATTTTTTATTATGTATGTTCTTTTTTTGATCAAATCAATTAAAAAAACGGTGTTCGTTTTTTGACTACAGTTCGTTTTTTGAACATATTTTAAATATTGTCATTTATTTCGCATTAATGTTGCTCAAAATTTAAAGGATATTAAACTACCCATTAGCATTATAACTTCTTTTATAGGAGCTCCATTTTTAGGATATTTGCTTATAGCTCAGGGAAAAATCAATGGAATTAATAAAAGACTTCTAAGCTAGAAATTGAATTATTCTCCAGATATTTTTACAATCTTCATCTCCACTCTATATGGAACTAAATATACAAGTTTTCTAACTAAAAAAATAAACTTATACGTAGAAATATTTTTACAATAAACAATCACATTTAAATATTTTGCATATAAATCTTAGTTGAAAATTCATGAAAAAGCTTAGGTTTTTTGAATTGTCTGAGGTACGAGTTTTCAAAAATCCTTAGGTTTTTATGAATTTTCTGCTTAGATTTATCAAAATATTTAACAGTGCTTGTGATTGTAAAAAATATTCGGAGTATAAGTTTATTTTTAGTTTAGAAACTCTACTTGCCTTTATTCCACTTAACTACAGGCTTTCTTGCTGCCTTTACTTCGTCTAATCTTTTAATTACAGTCGTATTTGGTGCTGATTTTACTATGTCGGGATTTTCCTTAGCCTCTTTTGCAATGCTTATCATATCATCTATAAATTCATCCAGTGTTTCCAACTTTTCATTTTCTGTGGGTTCTATCATCATCGCTTCTTTTACGATTAATGGAAAATATATAGTTGGAGGGTGGTATCCGTAATCCAAAAGTCTTTTTGCTACATCCAGAGTTGTAACTCCATTTTCATCTTCTTTCAAGCCCCCAAGTACACATTCATGTTTACAAACTGTATTTATAGGTATATTATAATAATCCTTTAGTCTTTCCTTTATATAGTTGGCATTTAAGACTGCATCTTCACTAACTTCCCTTAATCCATCTGCTCCCATACTCAAGATATAGGAAAATGCCTTTACCATAACTCCAAAGTTTCCATAAAAGCTTCTTACTTTTCCTATGGAATAAGGTCTGTCATAATCCAAATAATATTTGTCTTTGTCTTTAGAAACTACGGGAACAGGTAAAAATTCCATAAGTTTCTTTTTAACTCCTATAGGTCCACTTCCTGGTCCGCCACCGCCGTGAGGTGTTGAAAAAGTCTTGTGAAGGTTCATATGACATACATCAAATCCCATATCTCCAGGTCTTGTCTTTCCCATATTGGCATTCATGTTAGCACCATCATAGTAAAGAAGTCCCCCTGCTTCATGGACAAGTCTAGCTATTTCTATAATATTTTTTTCAAAAAGTCCAAGTGTATTAGGATTTGTAAGCATAAGTCCTGCTACTTCATTACTTAATATGGATTTCAAAGATTCAATGTCCACTGTTCCGTCATCATATGATTTCACTTCTATTATTTCAAACCCTGCACAGGAAGCTGAAGCTGGGTTTGTACCATGAGCTGAATCAGGAACTATAATCTTTTTTCTCTTAAAATCTCCCCTTTTTTCATGGTAAGCTTTTATAATCATAAGTCCTGAAAGTTCTCCATGAGCTCCTGCTGCCGGCTGGAGGGATACAGTTTCAAAGCCTGTTATTTCAGCAAGTTTTTGACTTAATTCATACATAAGTCTTAAAGCTCCCTGGGTAGTCTCTTCTGGCTGATAAGGGTGAAGCTGCGTAAACTCCTTAAAATCTGCCATATCTTCATTTATTTTAGGATTATACTTCATAGTACAGGAACCAAGAGGATAAAATCCCGTATCCACACCAAAGTTTTTATTGGAAAGCAGTGTAAAATGTCTTATTACATCTACTTCACTTACTTCTGGAAGCTCAGGCTCCTCTTTGCCTATAAATTCTTCAGGCAGCAATTTTTCAATGCCTTCTTCTGGTACATCACATTTAGGAAGGGAGTATGCCTTTCTGCCTTCTTTGGAAAGTTCAAAAATAAGTTTGTTATACTCTTTCATTACTCAATTCCCTCCAATACAGAAGTTAATTTATCAATTTCATGCTTTGTCCTCTTTTCAGTGACACATAAAAGCATGGAATTTTTATAAGAAGGATATTTTTTCTCCAGATCATATCCACCTAATATTTTATTTTCAAGTAGTGTTTTATTTACATCTTGTACTGAATTTTTGGAAGTAACTACAAATTCATTAAAAAATGGCTTGTCAAATACAGCTTTGTATTTTCCATTTTCAGTAAGTTTTTTAAATGCATAATGAGATTTTTGAACATTCTGGTAAGCTACTTCTCTAATTCCCTTTTTACCTAGGGTAGTTAAATATATAAGTGCTGTCAGTGCATTTAATGCTTCATTAGAGCATATATTTGAAGAAGCCTTTTCACGTCTTATATGCTGTTCTCTTGCCTGAAGTGTTAGCACATAGCCTCTCTTACCTTCTGAATCCGTAGTTTCACCTACAATTCTTCCTGGAATCTTTCTCATATATTTTTTAGTAGTAGTTAAAAATCCAAGATAAGGACCTCCATAATTCATGCTGTTTCCAAGAGATTGTCCCTCACCTACAACTACATCTGCTCCATACTCTCCAGGACTCTTTAGTATTCCAAGAGAAATAGGATCACAAAATACTATTAAAAGGGATTTATTATCGTGAACATACTTTTCCACATCCTGCAGCTCTTCTATTAGTCCTAAAAAATTTGGTGTTTGAACTATAACTGCTGCTGTATCCTTATTAATCTCACCTTTAAGTTTGTCTATATCAGTAACTCCACCTGCTTCATCTATTTCTATTAGATTTAAATCTTTAAATCTCAAATAGGTTTTAAGTACCTTTCTAACTTCAGGATTTAAAGTTTTTGAAACAACTATATTTTTACGTCTTGTTACATTTGCAGCCATTTGTGCTGCTTCTACACAAGCTGTAGCTCCATCATACATTGAAGCATTTGAAACTTCCATACCTGTTAAATTAGCCATAACCGTCTGGTACTCAAATATAGTCTGAAGTGTACCCTGGCTTATTTCAGCTTGATAAGGAGTATAGGCGGTATAAAACTCAGACCTTGACGTTATGTGTTTTATCACAGAAGGTATATAGTGGTCATAAACTCCTGCACCTAAAAAGCATGTTAGATCATCACAGCTTTTATTTGATTTTGCAATGTCCTTAATGTAAGACTCCACTTCAAGCTCAGACATTCCATCATTTATATTCAATTTTCTATTTAAACGAACGCTTTCTGGTATATCGGAAAACAGATCATCTATGCTGCTTACTCCTATTTTCTCCAGCATAATTTTCTTGTCTTCTTCTGTAAGCGGTAAATAAGGATGCATATAAATCACTCCTTATCACATATTTTTTCATAGTTTGCTGCATCAAGTAAGTCTTTCAATTCAGCTTCATCTGATACTTCAATTGAAATTATCCAATTTTTGTAAGGATCTTCATTTAGACCTTCAGGCCTATCTACAAGTTCCTCATTTACCTCTAACACCTTACCTGAAACTGGTATACACAAATCTGAGGCTGCTTTTACAGATTCAACTGTTCCAAATACATCACCTTTTGAGAATTCTGAATCCACTTCAGGAAGTTCCACAAAAACAATTTCTCCTAAAGAATCCTGTGCAAAATCCGTAATACCTATATAGGCTTTGTCTCCATCAACTTTTATCCATTCATGATCTTCTGAATACAATAATTCCTTTAAAGTTTTCATTTATAAATCCCCCTCACTATTTGTTATAATTTTTATTATAAAATTTTTTACTAACCACTTCGGCTTTCAAAAGCTTATTTCTCACCTTTATAGAAATAGAAGTTCCAATGGATGCATATTTAGAATCAATTAAAGCAAAACCTATATTTTTATTTAAAGAAGGCGAGCGATATCCAGTGGTTACTTCTCCTATTTTCTTATCCTCTGCAAAAACTTCATATCCGTGCCTTGAAATTCCTCTTTCCTTCATTTCAAAACCCACTATTTTTCTCTTTAGTCCTTCTTTTTTCTGCTTTACAAGAGCATCCTTACCTATGAAATTGTCTTTATCTAATTTGACAAAAATTCCTATACCTGCTTCAAGAGGTGTAATTGATTTAGACAATTCATTTCCATAAAGGGGCAAGCTAACTTCAAATCTCAAAGTGTCCCTTGCACCAAGTCCTACTGGTTTTATGCCATCTTCCTTACCTGTTTCAAGTATTTTATCCCACAGATACTCTGCATTTTCAGTTCCTGAATAAATTTCAAATCCATCTTCTCCTGTATATCCTGTTCTTGAAACCAAGCATTTTTTTCCTGCAACTAGTACATCTTTTTTGAAGAAATAGAACTTGATGTTATCTAAGTCTGTATCCGTTAATTTTTGAAGTACTTTTTGCGCATTTGGCCCCTGAATTGCAAGCTGTATAATTGAAGGAGATATATTTTTTATATCTACCTGAAAATTTCCCTTATTTTTCATCATCCAATCAATATCTTTATCCGTATTTGCAGCATTTATTACGAGAAAAAAGTGCTCATTTGTAAATTTATAAACAAGTATATCATCCACTATTCCACCTTCTGGATAGCACATAGGTGTATATAATATTTGGTTTTCTTTAATCTTAGATGCATCATTTGTTATTAAATTTTGAACAAATTCTAGTGCATCTTTTCCTGTTATATCTGCTTCTCCCATATGTGAGACATCAAACAATCCTGCTTTTTTACGTACTGCTTGGTGCTCAGCTGTTATGCCTTCAAATTGTACTGGCATATCCCATCCTGCAAAATCTATTATTTTTGCACCGTATTTCTCATAAGAATCAAACAGCGGAGTTTTCTTTAATTCTTCCATAACATAAGACCTCCTTCATATTTTTATGCATTAAAAAAGGATATGGAGACTATTTACCTAATAGTCCACATATCCTCTGTTTTTTTACCTGAGAGTTTCGATATTAAATATCTTTCACCTTTGGTACTGCTTTTATAGCAGATTTTTCAGAGTTTTGTCCTACAGCGCTCCTTCTACCTGAGAGTTTTTGATATAGCCGTGGCGGTATATCATTGCTTCTTCGGTTAACAACTAGATGTTATCTCGCACTATATTCATCCAATTTATATACTTTTTACTACATTATTAATATACACCTTAGAATATGGAATTTCAATAAAAATATCTTTTGTTATTTAAATAACAAAGTTGATCAATTTACAATGTAAAGCTGACCTAGCAAATGCAACAAATAAACTAACTTTATCTGTATTAACGTCTGTCTATTTGTTAAACTTGTTTTCTATATCTTTAATAACACTATTACTAACTGACTTTTCCCCACCTGATTTAATCAGGTGGTAGTTAAATTATACTCACCTATATCTAAAAGTTCTAGTTGATACTGTGTACATTTCCCATATCATGTTTATATAGTTTGCCTGTAGAAGCCTCAACATAATATCCATCTCTCGTATGACCTCCTAAAGTAAGATAAAATTCATAGCCATTCTTTGTAGTAGATGAATTACTATTAAAATATGCTTCTATAGGTTTAGATTCTTTACTATCATAAGAAATTGTTTTACCGCGATAATCTGCCATACACTTAACCTCATTTTTAATTACTGCAGTAGAATCAAGACTTGCATACAAATTCGTTCCATCATCATTCTTAATTACTGCGTATTTGCCATCAGGAAATTCAGCTTTCAAGACCATAGACAATGCCTGATCAAAGGTTACTGATCCACTTGCTGAAGGAACTCCTGTAGAAGCTTCAGCTGCTTCAGTTTGATCTTTCTTTTTTTGACCATCCGCAATATCACCCTCAAGTTTTTTCGCATCAGAATTATTAGCATCAAGCTTAAATATGTTATTTAAACAAATACTTGCTTCATCAAACTTATTATTTTTTATATCATCTTTGGCCTTAGCTAAATTATCAGATACATATAGTTTTTTACACTCATTGATTTTATTTTGAGAATCACTATATCTTTTAGGGTCTTGTTTATCTACCTTCTTGAAAATATTAATTGCACTTAGGTAATCCTTGCTCTTCATTTTTTGCACAGCACCTTCATAATTTTCTTTTGACTTCTTTAAAACGCTCATAAGTTGTATCTTTTTATCAACATCAGAAGTTTTCTTATAAGTCTCTGCTTCTGTATAAAACTTTATTGCATTATCGTAATCTTCTGTAGTTACAGCTTTATTTGCAGCCGTCAAAAGATCATTATATGGCTTAACCTTGTTGAAATAATAAAATCCAGAACACCCTGCAACAATTACAACTAAAATTATAATTAAAATTGTTTTAGTAGATAAATGTTTAATTCCATCTATCACATTAATTACCTTCCTTCATTATAAAAAACTAGAGCTGATATATTTAATAAAAAATTCATTTTTAAGCATTCTACAAAAACTTAAAAATTCCTCTTTTTATTTACATTATATTAAAATACTTTATTATTATGAAAATATATGTAAAAAATCCTTTTTGATATATAATTATAAAAAATTTACTAGCTTTTGGCATAGTTTGTGGTTTATTGGTTGCACCAGCTTTTGGTACACATACTTCTTATAATACTGTAAAGACAGCAGAACTAAATCAAATTTATGATTATAAAGGCACACTATTAACACCAACAGGATTTGTATGTTCAACGATGATTGAACAAAACTATTTGCTCGCTAATATGTCCTATGACAATTTAGTGAACGGTAGGCATACTGTGACAGTTACTCCAGAAAGTAACCCAGATTTGTTTCAAAATATAGGAGGAAATCCTAGACTCCACCCAGCTAAGCTAAACTTGAACGGTAAAATTTATCATGCCAAGCAGTATAATAATGGTGCAACTATGAAGAATGTAATCATATCCTCTGGTGAAGGATTTGCAGATGCTCTTGCAGGTTCCACCTTGGCACAAAAGTTAAACTACCAGATTCTTTTAGTTGATAATCTGGATGACAGATCAGATACCTTAAACTATATAGCATCCAATTTAGACAAAGATGGACATATCTACATTTTAGATGGCAATGTGGCAGTTTCACACACCCTTAAAGACTGGTTTATTTGCAAGGATTCAATACAAACAACATTGCTAGATATTGGGGACAGACTAGAGAGGGAACAGCAAGCCAGATATCCACTGCCGTCCAAGCACCTTAAGGTACTCCAGTTATAATAGCATCCGAAAAGAATTTCCCAGATGCTCTGTCTATATCCTCAATTGCAGCATATAAGGGCTATCCAATACTAATAACTCCGCAGTCATCCCTTATAGCCACATAAGCCAAAATAAGAAGACTAAGGGGTTTATTTTAGGAGGGACAGGGGTTATGTCAAAATCTACAGCTAGTAATATTGAGTCAGGTGCCAAATAACAATTTGTTGTATTTTAAATAAAAAGCTACATTAGCTTGAAGTTAATCCTCCATCTAATGCAGCTTTTCAATGATGTTTTAAATATTAAATCCATTGGTTAGGCTGTCTATCAAGAAAATACACAGTTATATCTGGATTATAAAATATTTTTTAATTTTTATCTGAATCTTCATATTTCTTATCCATACTCTTTATATATTCTTCCATAGCATTTACAAGGTGTTTTGAAACCTCTACTGCTTCAACAACAGTTTTGGCACCTGTCACCACATCACCTGATGCAAAAACTCCAGACCTTGTAGTTCTTCCTGAATCATCTGTCTGTATAAGTCCTCTGGAATTCACTTCTATTCCTTCAGAATTGTTTACTATATTTGCCTTAGGTCCCTGGCCTACAGCAATTATTATAGAATCTGCATTAAAAAGCTTTGCTTCCTCATCCTTTAGCATTACTTTCTTTTTTCCGGTATTTTCATCAAAAGATACCTCAGTTGGAACTATCTTTATTCCATCATCTGTTATTTCAACTGGTGCCATTTTATAGAGAAATTTCACTCCATCAAGTTTGGCATAATCAATTTCTATGTTATCTGCTCCTGCATGTTCTTCATCACTCCTTGCAATGATAGTTACGTCATTTGATCCATTTCTAATTATGGTCCTTGCAGCATCCATAGCAACATTTCCTGCGCCTATAATTGCAACTTTATCTCCCAAATTATAAGACTCAGGGTTTTTAAGATAATCTATGGCATAATTCACATTACCATAAGTTTCTCCTTTAAGTCCCAAGCTCCTCGGGCTCCATACTCCTGTTCCTATATAAACTGCCCTGTATCCATCTCTAAACAAATCTTCAACAGTTATCACAGGTCCTATAAGGGTATTAGGCCTTATCTTAACTCCCATATGGAAAAGTTTATCCTTAAGCCTGTCCAAAATATCTTTAGGCAGTCTAAATGCAGGTATGCCGTATCTCAAAACTCCTCCTATATCTTCGTGGGATTCAAATATAGTTACATCATATCCCTTTCTTGCCATTATAAAAGCAATACTCAATCCTGCTGGACCTGATCCTACTACTGCAATTTTTTTATTCAACTTTTTTATATCAGCTGACGTTATAAAATTAAGGTAAAAGTCCGATATATATTTTTCGATAAGTCCAAACTTTATAGAAGTTCCTTTTTTGTCAAGCACACAATGGCCTTCACAAAACTTTTCATGCGGACAAACTTGTGAACAAATAGCTGACATGGGGTTATTTTCAAAAAGAAGTTTCCCAGCTTCCTTTATTTTATTCTCTTTAAAAAATTTTATTACTTCATTTATAGGGGTATTTACAGGGCATCCTTTTTTACATTGAGGTACTTTGCATCCGAGACATCTATTAGCTTCACCAAAAACAACTTTATCCAATCCTTTTTCCTCCCTTGTGTAAATAAACTTTATAATGTTTTATTTACCATCTGTACTATTTTCATCAATATGATGTACTAATATTTATATTACATATATATAATCATATATAATGTAAATTCTCAATATTTATTATCTGTATCTATGTTAATTATCTTCTGTATCTCTTAATCCATCTTAAAAATGCTTAAGATTTCATAAGATTTATAATAATTATCATATACAACGAACGCTCCTGTTTTCTTCCTGACTTTTGTAAAATTGTTTAAAAATAATTAGTAACAGTACTTACGTAAAATAATTTAATCATAGAATAATAATTTGTTGTATTTTAAATAAAAAGCTGCATTAGCTTGAAGTTAATCCTCCATCTAATGCAGCTTTTCAATGATGTTCTAAATATTAACCATACATTTAGCATTCACAAACACTATTTCTGCTAAAATTTTTACTATTAATTAAATTTATTACACTAGATCATTTATCTGTTTTATTATAATTTATCAAACATCCGTCTAACAAGATATTTACTTCCTTCTCAGTAAGTTTGTCAATTTTTACACTGAACTTTTTGAGACTACCCTTTACTACATAAGCATCTATTTCAGCTGGTCTTTCAGTAACAGCCTTCCTTACATTAGGTATAAATATATAGTCATCACATTCAAACTGTGGTTCATCTTCCATAACAAAAGGAAGTACACCCCAATTAATCAAATTTGAACGATATCTTTTAGTAGCATATTCTCTTGCAATATTAGCATATCCACCTAAAACTTTTTGACAGCTGGCTGCCTGTTCTCTAGCAGAACCATCTCCAGGCTTTACCGCATATATCATGCTTCCTATACCTGTATTACTTGTATTTATGCTGCCAAACTCTTCTTTTACTACATTGAATACTTTTTCTAGATCCCTATTTGCATCAAAAGGAGATTTTCCTACAAGTCTATCTTTTTCCGATTTTTGAATTTGTTTTGATCTTCCAACATATTCAGGATCTTTACGTGACAGCGTAAACTCTGAAAGCTTTAATGGATTAGATCTATAAGAAGATGCATCTCCTGAAGGTATAAGTTCATCTGTTGTAGTTACAGGATCTTTAATTAAAGAACATACTTTTAATATTAAATTGTCTGCAAGCTCAGGCATATCCGGCCAGTTCTTTATATTAGGTCCAAATCTCAATTCTTCATCACTATTTCCTTTGTCAAAGGCACTATAAACACGGTTATCATAAATTGTCTTGTTAAAATAATATTTAGGTATATTGTAGTTTACATCTAAATCTGTAGCTGCTGTAACAAATCCTTTGTTAGCAGCTGTTGCTGCTATTGAACGTGCATCCATAAGTGCTACATAAGAAAGCTGATCATCATTAGGTTTTGAACCTTCACGATTAGGGAAGTTTCTAGTTGTATGCCTTATGCTGAGTGAATTGTTTGCAGGCGTATCTCCTCCTCCAAAACATGGTCCACAGAAAGCTGTCTTGACTATTGCTCCTGTCTGCATCAGTTCTCCAGCAATTCCATTTTGAGCTAAGCTGTAATAAACAGGCTGACTGGAAGGATAGACATTTAACGTAAATTCATCATTTCCAATAGATTTTCCTTTTAATATACTGGAAGCCTCACAAATATTTTCATAGTTACCTCCAGCACATCCAGCTATGCATCCTTGTTCTACATATAATCTATTATCTCTAATCTTATCTTTTAAGGAGAAGTTAAGATTTTTGTTAGACATTCTCTTTTGTGCATCTCTTTCTACTTTATCCAATATATCATAAAGGTTTGTGTTAAGTTCTTCAATAGTATATACATTACTTGGGTGAAAAGGCATTGCTATCATAGATTTTATTTTTGACAGATCCACATATACAATTCCATCATAATATGCAACACTCCCAGGATTTAATTCTTTATAGTCATCTTTTCTTCCATGTAATTCAAGATAGTCACAAACTTTGCTGTCAGTCTTCCATATGGAAGTCAAGCATGTAGTTTCAGTGGTCATTACATCAATGCCAGTTCTGTATTCTACAGATAAGTTTTCTATTCCAGGTCCAACAAATTCCATTACCTTGTTTTTAACAAAGCCATTTTTAAACACTTCACCAATTATAGCTAAGGCAACATCCTGCGGTCCTATGCCCTTTTGTGGTTTTCCAGTTAAATAAATTCCTATAACCCCAGGGTAAGATATATCATATGTCTGTGATAGCAGCTGTTTAACAAGTTCTCCGCCACCTTCACCTATTGCCATTGTACCAAGTGCTCCGTAACGGGTATGACTGTCTGATCCTAAAATCATCTTTCCACAGCCTGCCATCATTTCACGCATATACTGATGGATAACTGCTAAATGAGGTGGAACATATATTCCTCCATACTTCTTTGCTGCAGACAATCCAAATAAATGGTCATCCTCATTAATTGTTCCACCAACAGCACAAAGACTATTGTGGCAATTAGTAAGCACATAGGGTATTGGGAATTTTGTTAGTCCGCTGGCACGAGCTGTCTGTATAATTCCTACAAAAGTAATATCATGAGAAGCAAGAGCATCAAATTTAATGTTTAAGTTTTCACTATCTTTTGATTTATTATGATTCTGCAAAATAGAATAAGCTATAGTTTGTTTTTTAGCTTCTTCCTTGTCAATATGCTCTTTTCCTAATTTTGCCTTAAGTTCTTCATTAGATTCTTTATTATCAAAGTATAATTCGTCTCCATGTAATAAATATGCACCTTCACCATGTAATTTAATCATAACTTCCTCCTTACTAGCTTATGGATATCCTAATTTTCTAATCATCGTAAATATGATTTAATGATAGCAAATTCATTTTTCAAAGTCAACATTAGTTAATATTTTGCACAAATGTTTTTAAATTATCTTATAAAATAAATGCTATATAAGATTTATCGTTACATTTTTAAATTTATGTATCATTAGTATTTGCATAAAACTGTAAATTACTGCTTATTATATTGAAAAAACAAATGAGTTACATTATAATTATTTTGTATAATTGGGTTATTAGCTTCCTTCAATGCTATTTCTAAATCACTTTAAATTAGTACGTTAAATATAAAATTATTTGAGAGGGTAGACATGATAGATGAATTTGAAAAAATAAATGAAACTGAAAGATTAAATTTTCTTGCTGAAATATCTGATATGTATTATGAATTAAATATGACTCAAAGTGAAATAGCAGCCAAGTTATCTACTACTAGATTTAAAGTTTCTAAACTGCTTCAAGAGGCGCGTGACAAACATGTAGTGGAAATTACTATAAGCAAACCTCACAGTAGAGTTCCTAAATTAGAAAATGTTTTAAAAGAAAACTTTGACTTAAAAGATGCACTGGTACTGGACAATAAGGTGTTTGCTTATGAAGAAACTTTAAATACACTGGGAAAATTGGGTGCTCAATATGTAGACAATTTAATTAGTGAAAATTCTATTATAGGTGTACTTTGGGGAAAAACTCTTTTAAATTTAATAAAAAATCTAAAGCCAAAAAAGAAACTTCCTATAACTGCTGTCCAGATAGTGGGGGCGGCGGCTAAGGATGTAACTATTGTGGATTCTCAGGAACTTATGAGAAATTTAGCAAATACATATGGAGGTAAATGCAAATACTTGTATGCACCTCTTTATATAGATAATGATTATGCTAGAAAGGCACTTATGCGGGAACCTGTATTAAGTGATACTCTATTTCTTGCAAATAAATCGGACATAATTCTCACAGGAATAGGTACAACAGATGCCATGTTCTCTTCCTCACTTTGGGCAAATTATTTGGAAAGAGTCAAACAATACAGTTTAGATGATCTTAAAGCTGTAGGATGTATTTATGGCCGTGTTTACAATGAGCTAGGGGAAGAAATTGATATTGATATAAATCAAAAAGTGATAGGTATAGATACTTCATCTATTCGCCGGGTAAACCATGTAATAGGTATTGCTGCAGGGAAATTTAAAGCCAAGGCAATCTTAGGAGCCCTGCGTGGGAAGTATATAAACACACTTATTACCGATGACGCCACTGCCTCAAAAATACTTTCTCTAGCAAAAATACAATTTTAGAATAATAAAAACAGGAGTTAAAATATTGCGAAGCAAAGCTTTTGAAAATAACAAAGTTTAAAGAACAAAGAACAGATAAAGGTGATTTTCCTCGTACCTCAGCAAATCTACAATTTTAATATTTTCTGACGTTAGGAAGAAAATTATCCTTATTTGATATTTAAACTTTGTTATTTGTTCTTTAAAAAAATTGCTTCGCAAAGTTCTTATATTAAGTTAATTTCTTATGTGCAAAAGTTGAGTCACTTATATATAAAACATACTAGCATTTACTATGTTCAAAACTTTCAACGGCTCTTTTGGCCCAACTAGAATCTTTATACATAGCTCTTCCTACACCTATGAGATCAGCTTTTACATCTACAAGCAGTTCCTCTGCAGCTTCAGCTTTTGTAATGCCTCCAGTTAATATAACAGGGATTGATACAAACTGTTTCAAGCTTCCACTGAGTTCTGAGAAATATCCTTGAGAGTTATTTCCCGGTACAGTAAATCTGCAAAATCCTCCTGAAATATCTAAAACATCCAGACCCGCTTTTTCAAATTCACAAACTGCAGCTTTACTATCTTCAAGTGTAGTTCCACCTTCCATGTAATCAGAAGCTCCCAATCTCATAAAAATTGGAAATTCATTTCCTACAGCTTCACGTACAGCCTTTATAACTTGAAGATGAATTTTAATTCTATTCTTTACATCATCTCCACCATATTCATCAGTTCTCTTGTTTGTAAGGGGAGAATAGAATTGATTTAAGAGATATCCATGGGCAGAGTGAATTTCTACTCCATCAAAACCCGCCGCCTTTACACGCACAGCAGCATCCTTAAAGCTTTTAACTATATCTTGAATTTCATCATAAGTAAGCTCTCTTGGAATACCCGATTTCATAAAAGGATTTTCCACAGCTGAAGGTGCAACTAAAACACTTCCTGTAACTGCCACCGTGGTTGCACTCCCAGCATGATTAAGCTGCATAACTGCCTTGCAACCGTTTTTATGAATAGTATCAGCTACTTTTCTTAAACCTTCTATTGTACTGTCATCTGCAACAGAAAGCTGATTTTTACTAGCTTTTCCTTCTTGTTCAATAAAGCTGTGTTCAACTATAATGAGTGATAAATATCCTCCTCTAGATATTTCATCATAATGTTCTAAGAGCTTACTACTTACTTTTCCATCATCTTCAGATTTCTCTGTAGCCATAGGCGGCATAATTAATCTATTTTTTAAAACTAATTTACCACTGTTTAGTGGCTCAAGTAAATGTGTCATAATTTCCCTCCTGCATCTAAATTTAACTTAAATTTTATCATAGCAGACATTAAAAAACAAGTAGTGCTTTCTTGTGACAAATTTAGCATTTAAATTGTATATTTATAAAGAAATTTAGGAACTTATTTATAGTTCAATTATATAAATTACAACTTTAATCTTTCAAAAAAAGTTATTGACAACAGGACAATCTTGGTAGTATACTACTAACTAAATTAAATAAAATCTTATCAAGAGAGGTTGAGGGACTGGCCCTATGAAACCCAACAACCAGCATTTTCATTTAAATGTATTGGTGTTAATTCCTGCAGATTATTTCTGATAGATGAGATAATTGATTTTTAATATCATGATATTAAAAGGTCATTTTTCTTATCTTATAGAAAAATGACCTTATTTTTCTATAAGATAAACCATTCGATTTGCGCAAATCAAATATTCCGATAAGATTTCCATTTAATTAATAAAAATATAAGTAAAAACCTATTCGCTAAGGAGTGAACAATATGAGCAAAGAAAACTCTAAAGGCATTAATGCCCTTAAAAAAAATCAACTTAATTTTGTAGAAGTTATTGCACTTTCAGTTGCAATAATAGCACCTACTTTTGCTATGTCAATGAATGTAGGACTTATGGCATCAACAGTATCTTACTCTGTAAGTGCAGTATTTGTTATATCAACTATACTAATGGGCTTTGTAGCCGTATCTTTTATAAAATTCAATGAATATTTTCCATCTGCAGGTTCGGTTTATACATTTACAGAAAGATCTTTGGGTAAAAAAGCTGCTTCAATATCAGGATGGGCTCTTCTTCTTACCTATATAGGATTTTCTGCTGGATGTTCTTCTGCTTTTGGATCTCTTTTTTCTAGCTTTATTAAAGAATTAACTGGAATAAGCATATCCTGGATTATATTTGCACTAATTTGTGAGGTATTTATATGGTTTGTATCTTATAGTGATGTAAAATTAAGTACAAACATTATGCTTGTCATAGAAGCTGTATCAATCCTCCTCGTAATATTGCTTTCAGTGGTCATTCTTGTAAAAGTTGGTTCAACAAAAGGATTAAGTTTAGTTCCTTTTAAAGGAAATGGAAATAAATTTTCAAATTATGGTGCTGGAATCGTATATGCAATACTATGCTTTGGCGGTTTTGAGGGGGCATCAAGTCTTGGTGAAGAAAGTAAAAATCCTAAGAAATCAATACCTCTTGCAATTGCAAGTACAGTTGTTGTAACCGGACTTATATTCGTATTCGTAAGTTATGCTGAGGTTATAGGATTTGGAGTATCGCCTTCAGGAATAGGTGCTCTAACAAAGTCACCATCTACTATAGTAGACCTTTCTAAAAATTATATAGGAAGTGTATTTACTATATTAATTACGCTGGCTATCAGCATTTCCGCTTTTTCAACTGCTTTAGGATCTATGACTGCAGGTTCAAGGCTTTTATATTCAATGAGTAAAGATGGTAATGTTCCACAAATTTTTTCTGGCGTACACTCTAAACACCATACTCCTTATGTAGCTTTAAACATCATACTTGCAATAATAATAGTTCCAGTTTTAGCACTTTTTAGGCATGATGGAGTAGAAGTATTTGGATATATAGGAACAATAGGTGCACTTGCATTACTTATTGCTTACTTCATAACAAGCTTGGGTTCACTTATATACTTTGGAAAGAAAAAAATATGGACATGGCAGCTTATTATACCAGTTGTAGCTCTACTTGTTTTAGCATTTACCTTTTATTCAAATATTTATCCTATACCAGCCTTTCCTAATAATATATTTCCTTATATAGTTTTGGCATGGATAATAGTAGGTTTTAGTATTACCTCTATTTATAAAAAAAGATCAGTTTTACCTGCAGCTTCTAAAGAGAAGGTTGCTAATTAATATACTATTTAATTTGGAAGGAGATTATATATTATGACTAATAGTTTATGGAATACTTTAGGTGATTTAAAAAAACACCAATGGGTAGATCTTACCCATGAATTTGGACCGGACACCCCAAGATTTGCAAGCTTTAATCCTGCAAAATTTGAGACTATTTTCACTCACAAAGATGGGTTCTTTGTAAAACAATATACATTTGCAGGACAATACGGAACTCATCTTGATCCTCCAATACATTTTGCAGAAGGCGGAAGATACATTGATGAATTAGAACTTCAAGAACTTGTTTTACCTCTTGTAGTTATAGATCTTTCAGAAAAAGTAAAAGAAAATAATGATTACGTACTTACAGTAGATGATATTTTAGAATGGGAAAAGAAATATGGTAAAATACCAGAAGGTGCTTTTGTAGCATTTAGGTCCGACTGGAGTAAAAGATGGCCTGATCAAGACAAATTTTTAAACCTTGATGAAAAAGGTGATGAACACTATCCTGGATGGTCATTTGATGCACTCAAATTCTTATATGAGACTCGCAAAATAGCAGCAAATGGACATGAAACCTTTGATACAGATGCACCAATAGAACAAAAAGCAACTGGATTTCAGGGAGAATATTATGTATTAAAAGAAGACCATTATCAAATTGAAGTTATGACCAATTTGGACAAAGTACCTCCAACTGGAGCAATAATCTTCAGCATAGTTCCCAAAGCTCAAAAAGCACCCGGTTTCCCTGTTCGTTCATTTGCCATTCTACCTTAAGTTCACAATAGATTACACATAATTAGTTTAATCATCCCCTAAAGAAAAATGAGGCAAGTAAAATATATGTTTCACTCGCCTCATTTTTCTTATTCATATTTCATTGCCTAGTGCTTAAACTTAATTTTAATATTTACTATTTCACCTTTTGTTCCAATTCTTATGGGAGGTCCCCAGGTCCCATAACCAGAAGTAACTATTAAATTAAAATTGTCCTTTTTAAGATATCCATAGTCATCTTCATAAATAAGCTTTGTCATAAGATTATTAGGGAAAACTTGCCCCCTGTGAGTATGTCCCGAAAGCTGTAAATCCACATCTTCCTTATGAGCCTCCTCAAGACCCACCGGTCTATGATTTAATTCTATAATAGGTAGGGATTTGTCTGTATTTTTCAAAATTTCCTTTAGCGGTTTTATCTTTTCGCCGCTATCAGCATCCTTTCTACCTACCACATAAAAACTATTGTCTATTTTAACTGCTTTATCTTGCAGTACTTTAACCTTTGCTTCATTCATATAACTAATTGTTTCAGATAAATTTTCTCCATATTCATGATTTCCTGTAATGTAATATACACCATACTTTGAGTTTATCTTTTTAAAAGCTTGTCCATAATATTTCTTTAACTTTGTAGTTGTACTTTCATCAACCATATCTCCACAAAAGAAAACTATGTCAGGTTTTAATTTATTTATGGAATTCACCATTTTATCTATGCCTTTTTCCTTAATCATTATACCCATGTGTACATCTGACACCATTACCACGTTTAGTGAATTTATTTTACCTGCACTTTTATTTATATCTATACTATAATTTGTTATGACTGGATGAAGGGCATTCCACATGCCAAAGGAAAAAATAATTAAAACTATTATAAAAATTGAAATTCCATCATCATATATGACACTTATACAATTTCTAATTTTCCCCTTAAACCCTACCTTTTTTAAAATAAATTTTACCACATCCGTGAGCAGAAATAATATAAGTAAGTAATACAAAATGTCTAGAGATACTGCTCCTATTAGTGTTAATAGTGAAGCTAATATGTTGTTTACTGATACAACACTTTTAAATATAGAACTTATAATATAAGAAAAAGCTATGAACCAAAATCCAATCCAGTACAGTCTCTTTTTTAAATTTTTATTTTTCTTTAAAAATACCCCTTTTACTTTTCTTCCAACGTAATACCATACTATTATATATAAAAGCAAAATAAGCATAAGTAAAATAATATTTTCAATTAGCATAAGTGTTCTGATAGGTAAAACTTTGATGTTATCTCCACCTTTTCCCCCAGTTAACACCGTACTTGAGACTTTCGAACTCATACGGCGCCCCAACAATTTATTACTTTCTAATTAAAAATAACTGAATTTCCTACTAACTTTCTTAAAGAATTGACACGATTTAACCCTTTTTCATCAAGGGACAATAAACCTAGATATTTGTTTATAGTATCTTGTTTAGTACTATGAATAAGCTTGTGGACTTCTCCACATATCCAAACAAGATTTTTATATTCATTTGTTCCACCATCACATTTTTGTTTTTTATGATGACATTCCATGTTATCTATTTCCAAGTCTAACCCTGTAATATAACATTTACCCTGTTGTCCAGCAATCAAAGATATTCTATTATCGTCAAATTCAGCAGTTTTATTTCCATTTGTTGTTCTTAGTAGGTGGTTAATTAAGTGTTTATAGCCTCTAAGATTTTTATGGATTTTTTCTCTGCCAAGTTTTGTATAATTACAGATATCTTGACTAAAACTCATAGGTGGTTTTGTTTTACAACCATAGATTGGAAATATCGTAACATCATGAATCGTTCTGATTTTTCCATTGTAGTTTCCATATAACCGTTCATAGGTTTTCGAAAACTTAGGTTTATCTGATATATAACTCCTTAAACGTATTTCCAAGGTTTTTATAACTAAGAAATTTATTTCTCTAAAGTCTAATGATACATTTGTAGCACTATTATAATAATTGTGACTTCCTAATATCATTGAATTCAATTTATTTACTTCTATACCATTGCAATGCTTTTGGATTTTCTTAATTTGCTTCTTTAGCTTGTCAACAGTATTCTTTTTAGCTTTATCACACATTCTACTTTGACATACATATTTACCTCTCTTGGGTTTTAGTGTTAGTTTAAATCCTAAGAACTCTGTGTAATTCTTTCTTAAGTTGGTTATCTTAGATTTATCAGGACTTATATCTAAATCCAATCTCTCTTTTAACCATATTTTTGTAGCATTATAGATTTTCTGTGCAGTTTTATAGTCTCTACAAAAAATTTTAAAATCATCTGCATATCTTACTAAGAATATTTCCTTGAGATTTGTTTTCTTTAATGCTTTATCTTTGTTATTTTGTGTGTAACTATGTTTTGTTTCAAAAGTTTCCCATTGTGAACTAATCCACCAATCCAGTTCATTAAGAACTATATTTGATAACAATGGACTAATTATGCCACCTTGTGGTGTACCCTTTGTTGGTATTCCTATTCCTTGTATTTCTGATTTTAGTATTTTTCCAATTATGCTAAGCAAGTTTTTATCTTGAATTCCTAAATTCCACATTTGTTTTTTTAATTTACTATGATTGACGTTATCGAAGAAACCTTTGATGTCTATATCTACTACGTAGTGTAGTTTATTTATATTCATTAGATACATGCTTCTTGCTATTGCATGGCTTGTTGACCGATTAGGTCTAAAACCATAACTATGTTTATGGAATTTGGCTTCACATATAGGCTCTAACACTTGTTTAATACATTGTTGGATAATTCTATCTTCGATACATGGTATTCCTAGTGGTCTAGTTTTACCATTTGGTTTAGGAATTTCCACACGTCTTATACTTTTTGGTATATAGTCTGCTAGTTTATTTCGGATACGTGTAACAAATTTGTCTGTTTTCATATCCTTGAAGTAGCTTATATCAAGATTGTCAGTTCCAAATGTTGTTGAACCTTTGTTTTTCTTGATATTTCTATATGCCAGTAAGATATTATTCTTAGAGGTTATATACTGCATTAGGTCTGTAAACTTTTTATTGTTACAAGATTGATTATACAGATTGTCAAATGTGCCTTGAATTGTGTAATATTCATTATTTCTTAGTAACTGTCTTTTCTCTAATTTTAAGCTTTCCTCCAAGTCTGTTTTCTCCTTTAACGGATTTAACATCTCTTAGTCTTACTCGAACCTTGGTTTTATTCAGTATTTAATTTTCATATAACAAATTGTCTAGTGGCTATTACTAATCTATCATTACGATAGTTATCTTTGCTTCATGCCACCACCATCACTTAGATTAAGATAAGTTATAGATATACTCTTTTCCTTACCACTACTTCATAGGTAGTAAAACCTCCATATTCTAAGCTTTCCTTGTTCCGTTATTATTATCTTTACATATATCCTTAGGTTGTTGGTATAAGCCTGTAAGTTTGATAATGCCTATAACACTATATGGATTTTCATAGTAACTAATTTTACTCATCCACACTTACCACACATATGTGTTATATCCATTTCTAGATATTTGTAGTTTAGACCTGTACATTCCCAACTTTGTCAGTTGCTAAGCAACATCCTAACCATAGATATTTTATAGACACCCGTCCTATCACCACTCGACTACCTCTAGTTCGCATTTCGTGTAGGGATTATTTCATCTACTTACAGTGGCTCTCAGTCGTCTTCACCGAGCTTTCAACCTCTTAATATTTACTTATTAAGACGCTAATCGGAGTATTAGTGGAAACCCTTCAAGGCGTTACTCTATCATTTGATTTCTCGTAATAACAGTTCTAATTTCTGAATTTAATCAGCTAATTAGTCTAAGCTTTTTACTTAGAAACAAGTCGCACGATTACCTACACTGCATTTCTTATATTCTTCTCCCCAACTCCACATGACATCTAGTATTGGCTTTAAACTGAATCCAAGGCTTGTCAGTGAATACTCAACTCTAGGTGGAACCTCGGCATATACTTTTCTATTTACAAGACCATCTTGCTCCATTCGTCTTAAATTTTGAGTTAAAACTTTTTGCGAAATACTTCCAACCGACTTTTTTAATTCTCCAAATCTTTTGGTACCTGTAAGCAAATCTCTAATGATTAAAACTTTCCACTTATCACCTATGAGTGAGAGTGTAGTTTCAACTGGACATGCAGGTAAATCTTTTTTATCCATAAAAGTTTCTCCTTTAAAAGTATTATAAACACACAATAGTATACTTTAGGTAACTACAGTACTTTTAAGTGCTTACTTTACATTTGATATTATGAATATTATTATAAATTTGTAAGTAGCAAATTGCAAGTTCAATTTTAAAGGAGGTTCATTAACATGAACGAAGTAGTAAAATTTTTAAAAGAAAATCCAGTGCAATATTTTGCAACTGTAGGATTAGACGGTAAACCCAAAGTACGTCCTTTCCAATTTATGCTTGAGAAAGATGGGAATCTATATTTCTGCACAAACAATAAAAAAGACGTTTTTGCCCAACTTCAAAAATGTCCCTATGTTGAAATTTCAACATCAAGTCCAAAATTTGCATGGATAAGATTAAATGGTAAAGTTGTGTTTTCAAATGATATGGAAACTAAAAAAGCTATTATAGAGAGCAGTAGTCTAGTAAAATCACTTTATAAGTCAGCAGAAAACCCAATTTTCGAAATTTTTTATCTTAAAGATGCAAAAGCTGTAATAGCGGATTTTTCAGGTAATCCACCTAAAGAATATGCTCTTTAATTTTAAAGACTAAATTAAACTTCCGGAAGTTAATAAATCATTTTTACTTAGAGTTTCATAAAATCATATAACTAGATGGCCCTTTTTTTCAGCAAGTGTGATTGTGGCTTCTATACCAGAGTTAAATTTGAGATAGTCACTTTCAATGCCATCACTAAATATAACTCCATTTTCAGGCATTTGAGATGAGATCTTTAGTTGAGATCCTTTCTTAACTTTTCCAAAAACTATATCTGCTTTTGTAGTTCTACTTGGGAAAGGCTCACGTACAGAAAAGTACAAATAGTCAATGTCCCAAGCTGGATTATTTTTTTGCTTGATTTTAAGATCTAAATTGGACGTGTTATTTATAATATTTGTAGCACCTGTGAGTATACTTTTGAGCCACCCTGTTGAACCAAGACCAGTAGATACAATAACTCCACTTGAAGATTGATGTTCTTCATCTTTTCCCAACTTTATATTGTACCTAGCAGATACATGACTTTTTTGTCCTATGAACAAGTCATTTACAGCATAAATACTCTGTCCATCATTTAAAGCTGCTTTTGCCATGGAAACTTCTTTAACTTGTCTTTTTACATTAAAGACATCTTTAACAACCAATTTAAGATCATCAACTTTAAATGGAAGAAGCACTCCATCCCACCTTGAAGGATCAGGATTTACACCAATTAAAAGCTGATTTGAAAGATACTTTAAAGTATTTGCCACAAGACCATCTTGTCCTATAACTACCACTAAATCATTACCCCCAAATATAAAGTTAGGTATAAAATCCCTATCCACAATTTGAGTTCTACCTAATTCTTCAAGTTGACTTTGAGCTTTAGATACAGCTTGTTTATAAATTTTATCTTCAGTGATATAATCTGAAAAGTCACTTCCAAGATGTTCGATATAAAACTTTGCTTGTTCAATTGTATTATATCTTGCAATTAATTCTTCAAGTCCTGTCTTTCTCTTTATTATAACTATCTTATTTTCAGTTAATCTTACCATAACTAATTTCTCCCTTTAAGCATTTCTTGAAAAAGATCGGGTGATATATTAAGCTGTCCAATTTTTCCTGCATTCTCTGCTAGTTCTTGAAGGGCAAGTGCTGCTAATTTATTTGGCTGCATTCCAATGCTTGCAAGAGATTGTATTACATTAGAATCTATTCCTTCTAGCGACTTCATAACAGCTGACAATTCATAAGCTTTTGCATCAGCTCTAACTTTTGAATTTTTTACAGAAATGTCAACAAGTGATTTCTTTTTTTCTTCAAGTGCAGTTTCAAAATTCATCTTTTCTTGTTTGAGTTCATTTTGCTTTTGCTGGAAAGTTCTCTCTGCTTCAAGTTGGGTTTCTCTAACTTGTTTTTTCTTATTTTCAACTGCTATCTCCGTATTATATTCATTTTCCTTTACACGTCTTTCCTGTTCAATTGAAGCATTTCTTCTCTCATAAATAGCTTCATCTGCTTTTTTCAAGATTTGCTCCCTTGTCTGGGCTTCTAATGCCCTTGCGGTTTCTTTATTTGGAACGATATTTAATATTGAAAGTCCAAGTATCTCAATTCCAAGAAGTTCTATCTCCTCACTTTTTTTAATCTTACTCAATATCTCACTTGCAAGTACTTCACTTGATTTAATAGCATCTTTGAGCTCCAAATTCTCGATTGTCTTTTTAGTTAGCACCCTTACAATATTTATTACCCTTTGCGGAAGTTTTTGAGGATCATCGGAAACATAGCCCTTTCCTTTCTTCATATCAAATGTATAATTTAAAACTCCTGCAATTTTCTTTTGATCAACAATTCTGAAAGTAACCTGTCCTTGAACTGTAACCGTCTGAAAATCTGAAGTAACTTCTTCAAAAATAAAAGGTGAATCCACACTTCCAACAGGAACAAGAACAATTGAAGTGGTTGGAACATAATAATAAAATGATATTCCAGCACCTTCCCTTACAATTTTACCGTTCCTATACTTTAACACATACTCACTTGGTTGAAATTTTATAAATTTAAATCCAAACATAATTTTACTCCTCCTAAAAAATATTATTAAATTTATAGAATTTAGATGATCTATGGCCTTCATCTTTTTTTAGAAAATCTTTTTCATTTTGAAATTGCTTTTTATCCATATTATCACCTACATATTTAAAATTTGTTATTAAATATTTGTTATTAACATAATATTACTAACGTGTCCTTATGTCAATACTTTTTTAATATAGATATCAAAAAATATAAAAACAAAGGGCTAAATACTTTAACCCTTTGTTTTTATCTGATGGCTACCTACTGTAACACTCCTACTTCTATCAAAGTGGGAGATAACAGTAGCTACGCCCCTATATAATTCATCTAAACTTAGTGGGAGAAGCAAAACTCTAAAGAGAAAGCGATTCACTTTAAATCAAAGATTTAAGTTCTCTGCTTTTCCCACTAAGTAAGATTCATTGATATTTTTTCTTTATGCATTCAATTCTATTATTATCCTTATTCCGCAATCTTTTCTTTAGAAAACATAGCCCCAAAAATCATTACAACTGCAAAGACAATTAAGTATGCAACGACTTCCATTTTATGAGAAAAGCAAGCAGCAATTATCATAAAAATACATCCAGCTAGAGAAATAATAGGTGCTATAAATCTCTTAAATGAATTTAAATCTTTTTCTTTTTTCATCATCATAATAAAAATAGGAATATACAATGCATAAATAGTAACTATAGGTAATTCGGAAGAATCAAAAGAGAAAAATCCAAACCAAGGCTTTGTTAAGTTAGCACCATAGAAGTATAATAACCATATACCACAAAGAAGCAGTCCAAATACAGATGAATTAGTAGGCATATTTGTTACATTATCAACTTGCTTAAATACATCTGGTTTTGGTCCAATGTTCCTTGCTGCTAAAGAATAAATACCTCGAGTACATCCCAGCATTAATCCATTTAAAGTTCCAAGGCAGGAAATGATAACAAATACAAACAGCAGTGAACCACCTACTGATGAAAAAACTGTCTGAAAAGCTAATTTAGCTCCTGCTTCACCGCCAGCCATCATAACCTTATTTGTTACTGCTCCAGCTAGTCCTACATAGTAGAGTATGTAAATAATCATAATTACAAAAGTTCCTCCAACAAGCGCCAGTGGAAGATTTTTCTTTGCATCTTTTAACTCAGCATTAATACTTGTAGCAATGATCCATCCTTCATAAGCAAAAGCTGTAGCAACAACAGCTGTAAATAACGCATTAGAAGTATTAACTTCTTTTACCACTGTTGTAAAATTATATGCAATCATACCATTACCCACACCTACAACTGTTCCAATTACAGCCATTAAAGCTAGTGGAATAAGTTTTATAATAGTTGTACTAACTTGAAATTTACCTGCTAAAATTGGTGACAGTGAATTTAACGCAAAACTTGCTATCAAATATAGGCCTGCAATAGTCATACACTCTCCGCCTGTAATTGAGAATCCAAGTAATACACAAGTATATCTAGCCGAAACCCATGCTAACACTGACGTCAATGTCGGATAGTAAATGAGTGCCATAAACCACCCAACATAATATGCATACTTTTTGCCCAAAGTAGCTTCCGCATAATCTACTACACCGTTTACATATTGATACTTAGTTGCCATTACAGCAAAAGTATAGGCACAAGAAATCATAATAATACCACCTATAACCCAAGCCAGTATACCAAGTGTAAGATTTCCACCTGTTGCAGTTAAAACTTTTTCTGCCTTAAAAAAGACACCACTACCTATAACAATACCAATAACCATAGCTATAGCCGTAATAAGGCCATACCTTTTTTCTAACTTTGATTCCATAATCAAATATCCCCCTCTTTGATTTATTAATATTGTAATGAATATTGCTTTTATACATCATGCTATCTAAACACTACAAACAGCATAAAATATTAATTTTTATTGTACCACAGAATTAAGCATTTACCAACACTTCTTTTTCTTCATTGTTATGAATTTTCAAATTATTTATTGATATTGAGACACTTGTATTTGACAAAAATTTAATTTTAGTATATTATATAATAAGCTAAATAAAATCAGTTTAAATCTTATCAAGAGCGGCGGAGGGACTGGCCCTATGAAACCCGACAACCAACATTTTTCATTTGAATGTATGGTGTTAATTCCAGCAGATTATTTCTGAAAGATAAGGAAAATAGTTTCTATAATTAGTATTAAAAGTTGTTTTTCTTATGAAAACAGCTTTTTTATTATACAAATTATTTAAATTAACCTATTCCTTTGTATAGTTATTCACTACTCAAATATCCAAAATAAGATTTTTATTTGATTAAGGCATTTGATAAAAAATATCCTAGCATACTGACTAGTTATTTCTTTGAAAATGCCTAAGCTACCTATATATAAAGGAGGATTTTTTATGCCAATAAATATACCTAACGATCTTCCAGCCTCTAAAACACTGAAGGCTGAAAACATATTTGTAATGAATGAAAAACGCGCATTAAAGCAAGATATAAGACCTCTTAATATAGTAATATTGAATCTAATGCCAGTTAAAACCGTTACGGAAGTGCAACTTTTAAGGTTACTTAGTAATTCCCCTATTCAAGTTGATATAACATTAATGTATCCTAAATCTCACAGATCAAAAAATACTTCAGAACAATATCTTCTCAAGTATTATGAAACTTTTGATGAAATAAAGGGCAGAAAATTTGATGGCATGATAATAACAGGAGCACCTGTTGAAAAACTGAAATTTGAAGATGTTGACTATTGGGATGAATTAACTGAAATAATGGACTGGAGTAAAAAAAATGTATATTCAACTTTACACATATGTTGGGGTTCTCAGGCCGGACTTTACCACCATTTTGGTATTTCAAAATATATTTTAGATAAAAAAATGTTTGGTGTTTTCCCACATATAATAAATGAAAAAAATACACAGTTACTTAGAGGATTTGACGATATATTTTACGCACCTCATTCAAGACATACCTGTGTAAAAAAAGAAGATATTGAAAAAGTACCTGAATTAGAAATACTTTCAGAATCAAAAGATGCCGGAGTCTATATAATGTCAACAAAAGGCGGCCGCCAAATTTTTGTAACAGGGCATCCTGAATATGATACCTTAACATTAAAATCAGAATATGATAGAGATACAGCAGCTAATCTGCCCATAGAAATTCCAAGAAATTATTTTCCTGGTAATGATACAACCAAACAGCCTATGGCAACCTGGAAAAGTCATGCCAACCTTTTATTTTTAAACTGGCTGAATTACTATGTATATCAAGAAACACCTTATAATTTGGATAGTCTTCAATAGCATAGAAAAATGGAAATGACCTTTTAATAAAATAGTATCATTTCCATTTCTTTTTTATTATACATTATAATTAACATAAATTAATATTAATTTGATTTTGCTTCTTCTCTTATAAGAAATCTATACATAACTATAAGACACAATACCCATACAGGTGCTACATAAAGTGCTACTCGGGTAGCTGACAAAAATCCCAAAGAGATAACTATTAACACTAAATATATAATAGCAATGTATGATGACACTGGATAAAATGGCATCTTAAAATCTATTTTTCCTCCAGACTGAAGTTTTTCTTTTCTAAATTTCAACTGGACAAGTAAAATAGTTCCCCAGGCAGTCAATATAGCTATTGTTGTCACCGATGAAATATAAGTAAAAACTTTACCTGGTACAAAATAATTCAAAATTACTGCAATTGCTGCCACTGCACTACTAAATAATATTCCCACATAAGGTACGCCGGATTTGCTAATTTTCGCAAATATTTTGGGTGCATTATTATTTAAAGCTAAACTGTAGAGCATTCTTCCATCTACATATAGTGCACTATTCATTCCTGAAAGTGCTGCTGTTAAAATTACAAAATTGATAACTGCTGCTGCCTCTGGAATTCCTACCTTAGAAAATACCAATACAAAAGGACTTCCATTTACCCCTATCTTATTCCACGGATAAAGTGCTAACATGACAAAAATAGATCCTACATAAAAAATGAGTATGCGCCAAAATACATTATTGATTGCTTTAGGTATTGATTTTTTAGGATTTTCCGCTTCTCCCGCAGTTATTCCTATAAGTTCCACACCACCAAACGCAAAAGTTACAAATGTAAATGCCATCAAAAATCCACTAAATCCATTTGCAAAAAATCCTCCATTTGTCCAAAGGTTAGATAACCCAGCAGCATGTCCTCCATTAAAAAATCCAAAGAAAATAATCAATAGTCCAAATATAATCATACATATGATAGCTACAACTTTAACAAGTGCAAACCAAAATTCAAATTCTCCATAAGTTTTAACTCCAATTAAATTGATTATTATAAGTATAGATAAAAATATTAAAGCAGTAATCCACTTAGGAAAAGCAGGAATCCAAAATTGAACATATACTCCCACTGCCGTAAGTTCTGCCATAACAGTTAATATACACTGAAACCAATAAGTCCAGCCGGAAAAAAATCCTGCAAAGCGGCCAAGATATTGTGTTGCATAGGCACTGAAAGAACCTGAATTAGGATTGTCAACTGCAAGTTCACCAAGAGCTCTCATAATTAGGAAAACAAAAAAACCTCCCAGTAAATATGCTAAAATAATTGATGGTCCACCTATCTTTATGGCATCTGCCGATCCATAAAATAATCCTACTCCAATAGCTCCTCCAATAGCAATCATCTGAATATGCCTATTCTTTAAATTTTTCTTTAAACGATCTTCTTCCAAATCTTTGTACCTCCTTAACAACCGATCACCTTTGCATCATAAACCGCAAAGATAACATATAATTAGCATCTAAGCTTTTTTGTTATTTTAGATGAGATTTCTATAATTTCATAAAATAAAAAAATCTTCTTGTAAGACAAGTTACAAGAAGATTTTATCTTCATGTTTCTCATCTTTCAGGTATAACCTGCTGGAATTAGCACCGTTGAACATAAACGTTCAGGTTGCCGGGCGTCATAGGGCCAGTCCCTTAGCCACTCTAGATAAGAAATTAAACAATTAATTTTAAATTTTACAGTTCCTAATAACATGTTATTATTTTGAATATTATAGCTAGTATATATTTTTTTGGGTTACTTGTCAACAACCTCATTTTATTAGAGCAAATTTAAATTCACATCAAAACTATCCAACTAATTTCAATACTTGGAGCATAATTAGTTGCTAGGATACTTCAATTTCATAACTAGGTTAGAAATAACCAAAATCTATTTAATAAGTTTATTCATATCTTCAGCAACATTTCTAAGTTCATTAATATTAGCTTCTATTTCTTCACTTGTGGCAGCATTTTGAGATATTGTTTCTGTTATCATTTCATATTTTGATATTGTATCTTTTGTCATATTCGATACTTCTTCATTAAATTGAACTACATTTTTAGTTTTTGTAAATAATGTAGTAGAAGCGTTATTTGTATCCAGAACATTATTACTAAATAATTTCAAATTGGAAGTCATAACATTTATTCCTCTGACTGTTTCATTAATAATACTATTACCGGTCTGAGACTTTTCGCTATTATACGTCATCTGTTTTTGAACTACATCAATTTTATTTTTTAGTTCATCCACTATTGCACTTGCTTGATTAAGTGATTGTTTTGTTCCTTCAGCTAATTTTCTTATTTCATCTGCTACTACAGCAAAACCCTTACCATTTTCACCTGCTCTTGCTGATTCAATTGATGCATTTAAAGCAAGAAGGTTAGTTTGTTCTGATATATCTCCTATAATATTTAATATCTCATCTACTTGTCTTGATTTTTGTTCCAAATCTTTTGTAGACTTAAACGTATCCTCTATACTATTTTTTATATCCATAATAATTGAAAGAGTATCATTTAAAGATTTCTGATTTTTATCTGTAATATTGATAAAGTAATTTATTTTATCTTCACTATCCTTGGTTTTTTTAGCAACAACCTCATTAGCATTTAATAAAGTATTTAATATTTCTTTATTCTTATTTGATTTATCTAGCATTTCACCAGAACTTTTTGATACAGATTGACTTGTTTCTGAAACTTCCAAAAGTGAACTTGTTTGTTCTTCAATAGCTGCACTTAAGTTTTCACTTGATGATAAAACAGTACCAGAAATTTGAGCTATATTTTCAAATAAATCCAGCAACTTTTGCTTTTCTTTTTTTAACTCAACTTCCTTATTACCAATTGACTTTAATAGATTAGATGCAAAGTATACAACTATGAAAATTAATGCCAAAGTTATAAAAATAGTGATGATTTTCATAGCCGCTTCTGCAATAATCAATTGTTTATCCTGAAAAATTGAAGGATTATTTACAAATACTAT
The DNA here is from genome assembly GCF_019056555.1 of Clostridium sp. 001. Lineage (NCBI taxonomy): Bacteria > Bacillati > Bacillota > Clostridia > Eubacteriales > Clostridiaceae > Clostridium > Clostridium sp. 001. The sequence goes on from NZ_CP020473.1 coordinate 518,550, forward strand.
GATTTGACATAAAAGGCTTAAAGCTATTGACTCTATAATCATTTTTATATCAAAAAACAGGGCTCCAAGAATAACGAAAAAGAAAACTATAAGCCATATGGAATTTAAGTGCATTATAAAGTTCAAATATAAATACTGAAAATAAGTTATTATTAAAAGCACAATTTTTGTTGTATTAAATGCTTTCATATTAAAACTATTTTGAGTAATGGTACATTTATAACATTTATAAAATATAATACCATAAATTAAAACAAATATTCCAAGCATAATTAAAGAAATTACACTTATGTTGTCATTAAGTCCAAGTAATTTTATTGAAAAATAAAATAAGAATGATAGAACACAGCATACCATATAAATTATTAGCACAACTTTAAGTGATTTTTTATTAAAAGTTATTTGAAAGCTCTCTTCTTTAGTGTTCATTTTATGTCCCCCTAAATATATTAATTTTTTTACATTTTTAAGTGCAAGTTGAGATAAACAAAACATACTAATATCATTAATTTAATTGTTTGTGCAATAAAATTGATGTTGCTGGTGATATATATTTTGATAATATATAAGAATAGATTAATACATCTATGTCACTTCATTTCAAATTTGGTTTTTCTAATACAGATTTAAAAACTTTTACAAATTAAAAATGTACCTATTAATATATAAATAGGTACCAAAATATAAGTATAAACAGAGTTCTTGGCACCAGGTTGAGTTTTGATTCCACCTGATGCTTAGAAATCGTTATCCATGCGCGTAGCAGTGCTTATCCCCCACTTTGATAGAAAAGCAGATATCCCAAAATCTTTAATTTGGTGATAGTCGCTTTCACTGTGTGTGATGGGGTATTAGCAATGGTAGCGATCGGATAAATATTGATTATTAAAACTATAATTTGGTAACCTGGCAGCCATAGGAAATAATTTCCTTTAGGCCCATAGCTTTGCGACTTTATCTTTCGATAAATGTGCTATTATCAATGTAGTAATATAAAATATATTACACTAAAATTTTACAAGATTCAATGGTAATTATACATTATTGTAATTTATACATAAAATATTTGCATATCTTGTATAAACATTCAATTCAATCATATTGTCCTGTAACATAATTAGATTTTTATTGACATTGAAAAACATAACATATATAATACGTATTAGTTAATAATATTTTTACAAAAAATTAAAATTAAATAAATCCTTATCAAGAGAAACTTAGGGACTGGCCCTATGAAGTTTCAGCAACCTCATGTTTTGCCTATGCGTAAACATGTAAAGGTGCTAATTCCAGCAGATCATAATAATTCTGAAAGATGAGGGAGAGATGTTTTCTTAATAAACTCTCGTAATAACCTACGCTATTTATCCTCTTCTTTTTGGGAAGAGGATTTTTTATTTTTCAGTAAAAAATTCATGAATTTAAAATACATTACTTAAAGAGAGGAAGTGAATAATGTATTTTTACATATTAAAATACATTAGTACAAATTATGGACAAACTTACATCAAAAGAAATTATAAAACTTGCACTAAAAACTGGAGCTTCTCTAGCAGGCATTGCAAATGTTGAGGACCTAAAAAAAGCCCCTGCCTTTACTGTAGTACCTAAGATGCCTAAATATAATGGTGTTGGAACTTATATGCGTGGAGAAAAAGATAAATTTCTAACAGAAGTTCTATGGCCCCAGGGAATAAAAAGTGTACTTATTTTAGCTTATCATCATCCTATAGACAACCCTACTGTGGATTATTGGATTGAAGATCACAATACTATAGGCAACAAAAAATTAATTAGTATTACCAAAAGTGTTAAAAGCATATTGGAAAATGAAGGTATAGAAACCTATTCTTTTAATTATCATGTGGAAAAGGGTGGAATATTCCTAAAAGATTCAGCAGTAGTGGCTGGATTAGGATGTATAGGAAGAAATAACTTATTGGTGACACCTGAGTATGGTCCACACATAAGATTACGAGCACTTGGTTTAAATTTAGATTTACAATCAACCGGACCTTCTGGATACGATCCATGTAAAAGCTGCGAAATTAAGTGCTGGCAAAAATGTCAAAAAGGTGCATTTGCTAAGGAAATATATTTTTCTTCAGAATTAGGTAGAAGTGAACTGCCTGGAAGAGTAGGAAATTTTGATAGGACCTTGTGTAATATACAAATGGAAGAAGATGTAGCTAGTATTAAGCCTATGAATATACCTGAAGTTTCCACAGAAGAACCCGTTAATATTATAAAATATTGTAGAATATGTGAATATGCGTGTCCCATAGGTAAATAACTATATATTTTATTGCTAAACAAAAGGAGGAAGTTTAAAATGGACACAAATTCAAAATCAAATGAACAAGGTCAACTTAAAAGGACTCTAAAAGCCAGACATATGAACATGATTGCCATAGGAGGATCAATTGGAACTGGTTTATTTTTTGCTAGCGGAAGTGCAGTTAGCACAGCTGGACCTGGCGGTGCTGTTTTAGCTTATGTAATTATGGGAATCTTAGTTTATTTTTTAATGACATCCCTCGGTGAAATGGCAACACTGCTGCCTATATCAGGATCTTTTGAAACTTATGCTACAAGATTCATTGACCCTGCACTAGGTTTTACCCTTGGATGGAATTACTGGTTTTGCTGGGCAATATGCGTTGCAGCTGAATTGGTTGCAGGCTCAATGATTGTTAAATTCTGGCTTCCGAATACCAATACTACTTTATGGAGTATGCTATTTTTAGTAATAATTTTTATTTTAAATATTCTTTCAGCAAGAATTTACGGTGAAAGTGAATATTGGTTTGCAAGTATTAAAGTTGTCACAATTATAGTATTCCTTATAGTAGGTGTTCTCATGATATTTGGCATTTTAGGTGGAAAATCACCTGGATTAAGTAATTGGGTTCTATCAGATGCTTCTGGAAAAAAAGGGCCTTTTGTTGGCGGAATATCTGCTATTATTAATGTATTTTTAGTTGCAGGATTTTCTTTCTCTGGAACAGAAATAGTTGGCCTTGCCGCAGGTGAATCGGAAAATCCTGAAGAAAATGTTCCTAAAGCTATAAAAAATGTTTTCTGGCGTATTTTACTATTTTATATGGGGGCAATTATAGTAATTGGTTTTTTAGTTCCTTTTACTGATCCAAACTTATTAAAAAGTGGTGCAGATAATATTTCATTCAGTCCTTTTACCATGGTATTTAAAAGATCTGGTCTTGCAATTGCAGCAAGTATTATGAATGCAGTAATTTTGACATCAGTTCTATCCTGCGGTAATTCAGGCCTTTACGTAGCTTCACGTATGCTTTATTCCCTATCCAAAGAAGGAAAAGCACCTAAATTTTTATCAAAAGTAAACAAACATGGTGTTCCTACAACTGCTTTATACGCCACAACTGTTATTGCTTGTTTTGCTTTTTTCGCCTCTTTGATTGGAGATGGAAAAATATATTACATACTCTATAATGCTTCTGGTATCACAGCCTTCTTTGCATGGTTAGGTATAGCTATTTGCCATTATAGATTTAGGAAAGCATACACTGCACAAGGTAAAAATTTGAAGGATTTGAAATATAGAGCTAAGTTATATCCATTTGCCCCCATTATATCTATAATACTTTGTATAATTGTTATATTTGGCTCTAACATATGGGTATTTCAAGCTAAAACATTTAGCTGGTTTGATTTTGTAACAAATTATATGTGCATTCCTATATTTATATCTTTGTATCTTGGATACAAGATTATTAAGAAGACAAAGATAGTACCTCTCAAAGAATGTAACTTTGAGTATAATGAAGATGAAAAAAAACCATCAGCTTAGTTTAGCTGATGGTTTTCTCTCTTGTTTTAATCTAAAACCTTCGCAATTTATTCATATAAGTTTTTGCTAAAATATCTGTCTCCTCTATCCGGAAATACTGTAACTATATTACCTTTATCTATAATTTTAGCTAGCTTTAATGCAGCTGCAATTGCTGCTCCAGAAGATGAACCCACTATCAATCCCTCACGTTTAGCCAGTTCTTTAACTAGTGAAAAGGCCTCCTCATCATTTATCTTTATGACTTTATCCACTAATTTCAAATCCATAGTGTCTGGCAGGAAGTCATTTCCTATACCTTCAATGGCATAACCGTGTTCTTCAGTGCCGCCGCCAAGAGTAGATCCTTCCGGATCAGCTAATACAGCTTTTACATTACTATCTTTTTCTTTCAAATATCTTGCTATTCCTGTAAAAGTTCCCCCACTTCCAGCTCCAGCTACAAAGTAATCTATCTTACCGTTTAACTGCTCATATATTTCAGGACCTGTTGTAAGGTAATGAGTCTGTGGATTGTCTTCATTTTCAAATTGACCAAATGATATAGAATTGGGAATTTTGCTTAAAAGTTCTTTTGACTTTTCTATAGCTCCTCGCATACCGTCTTTTTCAGGAGTATGCACTATTTCTGCACCAAGTGCCCTCATAAGCACTTGCTTTTCTATGGAAAATTTCTCTGGGACCGCAAATACTACTCTATATCCCCTATTGAGTGCTCCAAGTGCAATTCCAAGTCCAGTATTTCCTGCTGTAGCTTCTACTATAGTATATCCTTTTTTTAACTTTCCTCTTTTCTCTGCCTGCTTTATCATATAATCCCCAATTCTGTCTTTTACACTTCCTCCTGGATTGAAATTCTCAAGTTTAGCATATATATTCACACCATCTTTTAAATCAAATTCATTTATCTTTAATATAGGAGTCTTTCCTATCATTTCCTTTATATCATCAAAAACTTCCATTTAAAAATCCTCCAATCAAATTATTTATCAAACTCTATTTTGAAAGCTCAATTGCCTTTTTTAAGTCTTTTACCAAATCTTCTTTATTTTCTATTCCAACAGAAAGTCTTGCCAAATTGTCTACAATTCCAACTTTTTGTCTTATTTCATAAGGTATAGCTGCATGGGTCATAGTAGCAGGATGGCACATTAAAGATTCCACTCCACCAAGACTTTCTCCAAAAGTTATAAGTTTTAAATTCTTAAAAAATTTTTTTATATCTATATCCTTTTTCAGTACAAAGGAAATTATAGCTCCATAACCTCTAGCCTGTTTTTTCTGAATTTCATAGCCTTTATGGCTATCAAGTCCCGGATAATAAACTTTTTCTACAAAAGGACTTTCATTTAAAAACTGAGCTATATAGGCTGCATTTTCAAGGTGTCTATCCATTCTAACTGACAATGTTTTTATTCCCCTTATCAAGAGCCAACTGTCAAAAGGTCCTAATACTCCACCTGTTGAATTTTGTATAAAATACAGTCTTTCAGCTAACTTTTCATCATTTACAACAACAAGTCCTGCAACTAAGTCGCTGTGTCCCCCCAAATACTTGGTTGCACTGTGAAGTACTATATCTGCTCCGAGTTCTATTGGATTTTGAAGATAAGGTGTCATAAAAGTGTTGTCTACAATAGTCAAAAGGTTATTTTTCTTTGCAATTTCAGATATCTTTTTTATATCTGTTATATCCATAAGTGGATTAGTTGGGGATTCAATATATATTGCCTTTACTTCTTTTGTAATGCTACTTTCAACTTTTTCCAGGTCACTTGTATCAATCAATTCGTAGTTTAAATCAAAATTTTTAAATACTTTATCAAGTACCCTATAGGTTCCACCATATACGTTGTCTGATATTATTATTTTGTCTCCACTTTTGAAAAGTGTCAGCACGGCAGTTATCGCTGCCATTCCTGAGGCAAATGCAAATCCATTTTTACCTTCTTCAAGTTGTGCTATAAGTTTTTCAAGTGCCTCTCTAGTTGGATTTCCCGTTCTTGAATATTCATATCCTTTGTTTTCTCCAAGTCCACTTTGCTTATAGGTTGACGTCTGATATATTGGAACACTAACTGCTCCTGTAGTTTTATCCCCATCAACCCCACCGTGTATTAATAATGATTCTATATTCATCTGTTTATTCTCCTTTCTTGATTCCCTATAAATAATTTCAATATAAAAAATTTTCAATTATTTTCAAATGTTATATTTTTGAGTTCCGGATTCTCAAAAACAAAAAAACCTTCTGCCTCAATTCAGAGGCAGAAGGTTTACTTCCGCGGTTCCACTCTGTTTATCCTATAAAAAATACATATAATGGGACAACTTAATTTTTGGTACAATCATACCTCAATGCTTTAACGGGCATATACGCTGAAGTCTACTAAACTTCAATTCAGAGCTCCAAGATGCACTTCAATTATCATCAACTAAGATCTCCTTTCATCCAAGGGAAATCCTCTCTGTAATAGTCAAATTATAACCTACTCTTCTTATCATCGCAATTCATAGTTATTTACTAAGATTTAATTTAAATTTATGATACTACGTAATTTAAATATTATCAAGTATTATTTTTAATTTTTATTTTATTTTTTTACTTTACATATGTAAGATTTTATCATTATAGTATTTATGGGGTTGTTGCACTAAGTAATTTACATACAATATGTTGGAACAACATACTGTAGTATTCAAGCTTAGTGTAACAGCCCCACTTTAAATTTATTCTGCATCAATTTTATCCAGCAGTTTTTCAATATACTCAAGTATAACCCTTTGTTTTATATCTTGAAACATTTCATCAGTATCCCATATCTTATCTTTTATACAAAGACTGTCTTTTATACATATACTTTCTCTTAATCTAGTTGCATCCAGTTCCAATTGACTTTTTAACTCTTTCAAGTTTTCTATAGCCAATGTCATCACCTCATTTGTTCCTCTTAATATACTATTCATGACTTTAAAATTAGGAACTCTATATAAATCTTAAACTTATATCCATCGCTTTTACAGAATGTGTAAGAGAACCTATAGATATTATATCAACACCTGTAGAAGCAATATCCACTATAGTATTTTCGGTGACATTTCCCGAAGCTTCTAAAATAAACTTTTTATTTACAAATTTCACAGCCTTTCTCATAGTATCTACATCCATATTATCCAACATAATTACATCAACTTCAGTATTAACTGCTTCTTTCAGCTGATCCAGATTTTCTACTTCTACTTCTACTTTAGCTGTAAATGGAATTTTATTTTTTATTCTTTTAACAGCTTCCGTTATAGAACCTACTGCCCTTATGTGATTATCTTTAATCATTACAAAATCAGACAAATTCAGCCTATGATTGTATCCTCCTCCTGCTGTAACAGAATATTTATCCAAAATTCTAAATCCAGGAAGAGTTTTTCTTGTATCTACTATTTTCACATCATAATCCTTTACTAAATCAACCATGTTATTAGTTTTAGTTGCAATTCCACACATTCTTTGAAGTATATTAAGGGCAACCCTTTCTCCTTTTAATATAGATTTAGAATTTCCTTCTAATTCTACAATAACATCATCTTTCTCCACTTTGGAACTATCTTTTGCCTTGATGTTGAATCTTATACTGCTGTCCACAATTTCAAATACTCTTTTAGCCACATCAATTCCAGCAATAACACCTGACTCCTTTGCAATAAATCTTCCTTTTGAAACTTCACTTTCCAAAAGCAAATTATCTGTAGTAACATCACCATAATTTATATCTTCTATAAGAGCATTTTTTATTAATTTATCAACTATTAAGTAATTCAAATTCAATCACCTCAAAACTACGTTATCTTTAGAATAATCTTCAATATAATTACTTCCTATGGAAGTCTTGCTTTCCAAAGTAGCCATAATTATACTTCTAGCAACTTCATACATATTATAAACTTCTACTTGTTCAATACTTTTAAAATTTATATATTGAATTTTAAGGAGAACTTCATCTACAACCTTTAATGCACTTTTAATGTTATCAATTTTTCTAACTATTCCCAAATTATTTTCCATTAATATCTTCAGATTTTCTTTAAGTTTTGAAAAGTCCATGTGATTTTCTTTACATTGAGGAATAAATACACTGTCTTCAAAATTATCTTCATCTATAACTTTCACTTTATTTAAGATATCCTCTGCAGCCCTTTTCCCAAAAACCAGAGCTTCCATTAAAGAATTACTGGCAAGCCTATTTGCCCCATGAACCCCAGTACAAGCGCATTCTCCAACTGCATAAAGGTTTTCCATACTAGCTCTTCCAAACAAATCCACCTTAATACCACCCATAAAATAATGTTCAGCTGGAGTTACAGGTATGTAATCCTTATATATTTCTATACCATTGTCTTCGCATTCACTATAAATTTTATTAAATCTATTTTTCAAAAAATTTTTTTCGTACATAGTAGCATCCAAATAGACATATTTAGAATCAGTTTTTTGCATTTGATCACTAATTGCCCTAGCTACAATGTCCCTAGGAGCAAGTTCCATCCTTGAATCATATTCTTTCATAAACCTGTTCCCACATTTATTTTTAAGTACTGCACCTTCCCCTCTTACAGCTTCAGATATTAAAAACATTTTTTCCTCATTATTTTTAGAGTATAAAGCTGTAGGATGAAATTGAATGTATTCCATATCTTCTAAGGTTACCTTTGCCCTTATTGCCATGGCAATTCCATCTCCTGTAAGTACATCTACATTTGTAGTTTTAGAAAATAACTGTCCAATTCCACCAGAGGCTATTACACAACACTTTGACTTTAAATAAACAAATTTATTTTTGTAAAATGTCATTATACCACAACATTTGTTTTTGTTATCAACAATATCCAGAGCGAAGATATTAGGTATTATTTCTATATTGGAAGCATTTTTAGCCTGGTTTACAAGAACCTCCATTATAGCTTTTCCTGTAGAATCTCCATTTACATGAAGTATCCTTGGAATAGAATGATTTCCTTCAAAAGACCTATAAAAGTTACCTTGGGAGTTTTTATCAAATTCAACTCCAAGACGAACCAAATCATTTATAGCTTTCTCAGATTCATTTACAAGTACATTTACAGCTTCCAAATCATTAACATAGCATCCTGCATTTATAGTATCCTTTATATGAAGCTGTCTGTCATCATTTTGTATACTTGCCGCAATTCCTCCCTGAGCCAGGTACGAATCACAATCATATAAATCCTTTTTGCTCAAAACCGCTACTCTTAAATTTTTAGAAAGCATTAAAGCAGTATAAAGTCCTGCTATTCCTGCTCCAATTATAACTGCATCAAAACTCTTGCTTTCACAGGAATTCATGTTATAGTTTGCTAAATATCTTCTTTCCACTTTACATCACCAGCCTATATAGAATTTATTCAATACGTAACATTTTCTCAAGGGAACCTAATGCCTTTATTCTCATTGATTCAGGAATAAATATTTCATGTTCCATATTTAAAAGAGAATTGTGAACATCTTTTAGTGTAGTCATTTTCATATTTTGGCATACAAGTCTTGGACTTAATAAATAGAATTTTTTCTCAGGATTATCATTTTTCATTTTATGAAGCACCCCTATTTCAGTACCTATTATGAATTCCTTGTTTGGTGATTTCTTTGCATAGTCAATTATCTGTGACGTACTTCCAACAAACTCAGCACTATCCCTTATTTCTTTTGAAACTTCAGGATGTACTAACATTTCAGCTCCAGGATGCTCTTCTTTTATTTTTTTAACATCTTCTATAGTTATTCTAGCATGAGTTATGCAGTGACCACCTGACCAAGGTATAATCTTTTTATCTGTAACTTTTTCGGCTACATAACTGGCAAGATTTTCATCTGGTACAAATAATATCTCATCCTTATCTATGCTCTCTATAACTTTAACTGCATTAGAAGAAGTACAACATATATCACTTATAGCCTTAACCTCAGTAGAAGAGTTTATATAACACACTACAGCTGCCTCTGGATGCTTTTCTTTTTCCTCCATAAGTTGTTCTTCGTCTATACACTCTGCTAAAGGACATCCTGCATATTTTGAAGGAAGTAAAACTCTTTTATTTGGTGATAGTATTTTTGCACTTTCTGCCATAAATTTAACCCCACAAAATACTATAACTTCATTATCCATTTTAGCAGCAGCTCTACTTAGTGCAAAAGAATCCCCTACAATATCTGCTATATCTTGAACTTCTGGCAGTTGATAATTATGCGCTAATATGCAAGCATTTTTTTCTTTTTTCAACCTATTTATTTCATTTATTAAAAATGTTTTATCCATATTACACCTCTAAAATAATATTTTTATTTGATAATATATTAATATTTTTATACCATACCAATATTTTTATACTACAATTTGATGTATATACACCAGTATATACTATTTTTTATATTTTAACAACATACAATAAAGGTACTACTAAATTCCACCTTTACAATTAATCGAGTAGGAGCTGAATAATTATTTTATTCAGCGACCTCTCACACCACCGTGTGTACCGTTCGGTACACGGCGGTTCAATAGGAATTAATGTACTAATGAATAAGTTTCTGAAATAGAGATTAGTCCTTTCCTTTTTAAATAATTATTGGTTAAAGTTTTAGATAATACTGGGCTGTTGGATATTCTCCAATAGCTCTTTCTTGTGTTAGCATATTCCCATGCCTTATTATTTTGTGTTCCTAATTTTACAAGATTATCGTGTTTTGTTTTAATCTTTTTCCATTGTTTCCAAAAACACATTCTTACCCTTCGCCTTAGCCATTCATCAATCGTTTTAAGAATATTTTTCATGTCAGCGATAGCAAAATAATTTATCCATCCAACTATCGTTTCTTTTAATTTTAAAAACCTATATTCCATATTCATTGCATTACTTCTTGAAGTTAATTACTATGCACTTCTACATTGCTTTTAAGTTCCACTCTATTTCCATGTAGATAGCCTTCCTTATGAAGTTGTCTGCTTTTGCCACAATTCTTCGTATCTTTCAAAATTCTGAAACCTCCTATTGTTCAGTCCTTCCCACGCTAACGCATACTGCGTGGTACTATGACCTCTGCTGACTTCTGATAGTTCAGCTACGCATCGCTGTGTAGGTTATTATTTCTAATTTCATATCCATAACATACCTATCAGACCTCCCCGGGTAAGAACGCAATCTTTCACTCCATCTGTCTGCTACATTTACACCACTTGTTTCGGATAGTTTAGGGCTTTGGTTTGTACGGCAACCTTACCCACAAGCATATGCCTTATATGTAGTTTCTGTTCGTCAGACCAGAGTTTTGCCGCCGACTTCCTTTAGATTCCACGTCACCATGGACACCCTTGTCTTAAGCTATGCACTTGGTACTATCAACCCGTGCTAGGGGCTTTCACCCTTTAGATTGCGTCCATGCTGGGCGCACCATTAAAAAAAGCATGGATCATAATCCATACTTTTAGTAAATTACTATAATTTACAACTTATTTACAATTTGATTTAAATTTTCTGACATAGATGTAATTTCTTCTATACTAGCGGTGATTTCCTGTGTAGCCGCTGCCTGCTCTTGACTTGAAGTCAATGAATTCTGACTCATCTTGCTAGAAGACTCAACCTTTTCTCTAATATTATCTGTTAACTTTGCAATTTTAGGAACTGTGCTTCTTGACTGTTCTGATAACTTTCTAATTTCTTGTGCAACTACCCCAAAACCTTTTCCAGCATCTCCTGCCCTAGCTGCTTCAATTGAGGCATTTAATCCAAGCATCTTAGTCTCATCTGAAATACCCTTTATTAAAGAAGATACTTCATTTATCTCTTCTGACAAAGATATTATTTGTTTTATTTCATTATCCAGGTTCTGCTCATTTGTATGTATTTCAGATGCTGAGGCAGCTAATTCCTCAATAGTAGAAGATACTCCTGTAATATTTTCCGTAAGATCATTGGACATATTTTTCAAATTTACTGTAGCCCCTCTAGGTATAATCATTCCAAAAGTACCCACAACATCACCTGTATCTTCATCGCATAATGGATAAGTTGCCATCCTAACAGGTACTCCTAACTTTCCTAAACTATCTACATTCTCTGCTGCAAACTTTTTAGTTTGAATTGCCTTATGTACTACAGATGCAAGATTATCTACAAATGGGACTCCCGGCTTAATAGCAGGTATATCAAATTTTTCAGATCGCTGTACGCTAGTCACTTTTTCCAAGTCAGATAAAATGAAAAAAGCTCCTTCTGGAAACATTTCAACTAATATTGGTGCAAAATTGTTAAACGCTTTTGCTACAGGATGTGATTTTGGAAACACAGAACAAAACGCCCCGGTAACTTGTCCATTTTCACCAGTTATAGGTTCTTCAAAAATTTTAAGTGCTCCATATTTAGATTTTGAAATATTCTCTGTAATATTTTTCTTTTCCTCTAATGCTTTTAATCTTAAATTATGTTCACTTAAATCAAATCCAATATCCATTGACTTCATATCAAATATCTTTGATTTCTTTTTCCAAACGACTTTATTTTTCTCAGTAATAAAATATACTACCCCACCTGATATCATTTCTGCTTGTGATTCACACATACGTTTTACACAATCAAGTTCATTTATAGAAATCATAAAAATCTACTCTCCTTCCATTACCTTTAAAAATTATACTAACCGTTATTTTTATTATAGTTAACCGGCAGAACTTAATCAATAAATTTACTATATTTATTTCCTCGTTTTCCTACTTTTTACTAAACTTATACATAATATTTAATTTTCTAACTTATTTCTTATACAACATAAGACATTATATAGACGTCTTTTAGTACTATAAAATAGATTATTATCTACATTTTTAACTTCTTCTTCACCGAAATATCTATTTTCTATATAGGATGTATATCTTATTTCAATTTGTATAGCCTCCACATTTTTCATAGAACTGTAATGAGATACGATATATCCTCCTCTAAGTCCCTTTTCATTAACTTTTACACTAAAGCCCTGAGAAGTAAATGCATCATACACAACCTTTAAAAATTCTTTGGAACAAGTTTTTCCTTCACGGGTTCCAAGTATTATATCTGCTTTTGACTGTTCAAAGAAACTATGTATATCTAATAAGTAGACTTTATTCTTTAGTTTTAAAATCTTTTCTAATTCTCTTTTCAAAGAAAAGTGATAGGGATTATAGATATTCTTTATTCGTTCCTCTATTATCTTTATCTCCAATGGCTTGTCATAAATTTTTCTGTCAAAGGTAGTGTTGTAATAAACTAATGACTTTGTATATTTTCCCTGTATAAATTTATTTTCAATATTTCTATTTACATCTATAACATATCTGCTGTAATTAGCCGACACTACAGTTATATTTAACTCGTGTAAAAAATCATAAAGGTCATTTAAAAACCAATCATTATTTGGAAGCACCACTCCTTTTTTCATGCTTTGTTTCATTTCCAAAGTTATTTTACTAGATCCATGTGGAATACTTGCAACTATATTACATGGATTTTCACTATTAATTACATTAACTGGATTCATCAATATCCCTCCAAATTACAGAATTTTTAAATATAAATCTAACACTAACATTATTTGGTCTTTCCTTATTTTAATTGTACAAGTGTTTAAATATTAATGACAGTCATATTAAATGGGTATTAGAAAATTATTTTATAAAAAGTCACAATGTGTAAAATATAGTAGACAAATTTAAGTATAATATTTTAAATACAAATAGTATACTTAAATTATAAAAACACAGTTTATAAGCAAGACATGTAGAGCAAATAATATGGGGGGATATTAAATGCATTGGGAAATAATAAAAAGGCTAACTAAGACCGGTATATACATTGGCACAATAAAATCTTTTGAATTTAATGAAGAATCTAAAGATAAAGTGTACAATGAAGCATTAAAATACGCTAAACATAAAAATAAAATGTCCTTTACAAAAAAATATTATTATGAAATTGAATTTAACTGGCAATAAAATATATATTGTGCAAAAAATTTTTTAATGTTATGGATGTGAAAAGTTTGATATATCACATCTATTTTTTATTGCACTTTCAATTGATTGTTAACATCAATATGCATTTTATGTTGACAATTCATTAAATAATTATTATAATTTTATTGTTAACGTAAATAATATATTAGTTAACAATTGTTAAGGAGGTAAAATATGAATTTAAAACTTAGAGAAATGACTACAACAGCTATATTTACGGCTTTAACGGCTATTTTAGCTCAAATTTCTATACCACTGCCTTTTAGTCCTGTACCTATAACCTTTCAAATATTAGCAGTTTACATATCTGCAGTAATCTTAGGAAGCAAACTTGGTGCATTATCTCAATTGGTATATGTACTTTTAGGAGCAGTTGGTGTGCCTGTATTTGCAAATTTCCATGGTGGTTTAAGTGTAGTATTAGGACCAACTGGAGGATATCTCATAGCTTATCCCATTATAGCTTACATCATAGGAAAAATTTCAGAAAAAGAACTGTCTTTTGTTAAATCAATTATAGGTTTAATTATTTCATTAATATTTTGTTACGCAATTGGAGTGCTTCAGCTTTCATTTATAACAAAAATTTCAATAGAAAAATCCATATTAGTAGGTGCTATTCCATTTATCCCTTTAGATACCATAAAAGTTATAACTGCTTACATATTAGGCTGTAGAGTTCGGGAAGCCCTCATAAAAACAAATCTTATAAAATGTTAACATTAAGAGCTCACCATTTATTATGTATTCAGGGTTATAAAGGACACGGTTATAGCAAAGATTTCACTAAAAATATGGATAAGATTGTTTATGCCTTAAAAAATGACCCTTCCATACAGGTAAAAATTATAACAAAAACAGATATCATTTGTTCTTGCTGCCCACATAACATAGGTGGCAAATCCTGTGAGCATCGATATAAAGTAGACTATTTAGACAAAAAAGTATTAGATCTATTTCAAATAGAGAAAAATAAAGTATACTACTATAAAGATCTTTTAAATATTATACACAAAAAAATAACTTATGAAAGCTTCAAAAATATATGCAGTATATGCCAATGGTTTCATTATGGATATTGTAAAAAAGGGCTAACTCAACCTTCGCAATTTTTTTATATTAAGTCAGAAAACCTATAGAGTTTCTAATTGAAATTTAAACTTATATAATATTGTATAAGTTAACTCTCAATTAGAAACTCTATATTATTTTTGTAAAAATTTATAAGAAGTTATGATATACTATTTATATATACTTTAGTATTAAATAAACAGGAGGTAATCATATAATGTTACATATAATTGCAGCTTTAAATGAAGATTATGTGCTTGGCAGGGACAATAAACTAATCTGGCATATACCAGAGGATTTAAAAAGATTTAAAGACATCACCTACGGTAAATCCATTATAATGGGAAGAAAAACTTTTGAATCCCTCCCATGTATACTTCCTAAAAGAAAACATATTGTCATTACAAGAGATACAAACTATAACATTTTAGATGAAAGAGTAGAAATACTCCACCATGTTGAAGACGTTTTAAAATACAAAGATTCACCTATAGAGAGCTTTGTTTCAGGTGGAGGGGAAATTTATAAGCAATTATTACCCTACTGCAATAAATTATACCTTACCAAAATTCACTCTCATGAAAAAGGTGACACTTATTTTCCTAAATTTGATAAAAATAATTACCATGTAATCGAATTCAAAGAGCACTGCTATGACAACATAAAATACAGTTTTATAACTTATGAAAAAAATTAATAGGAGAATACTAATGAATTTTTTAAAAAAATTTTTAATAAGTACTTTTATATTACTTTTTGCAATTTCCATTCATTCATTTAAAGTGTATGCTTCAGGTGGAGTAGACTTATCCATGTTCAATATAACCACCACTATAAAAGAGGATGGCTCTATAGATATAGAAGAAATTATAACCTACAATTTTAAAGATAACTATAATGGAGCCTACCGGGATATATCTACCATAAGAACCAAGGGTATAAACAACCTTAAAGTATCACTTATATCACATAATGGTAGTGAAATTCCATTTAAAGAAAGTTCTAATATTAAAAATGGAGACAATGGTGTATTTCAAATATTGTCAAAAGGTAGGAATTTATATGGAATTAAAATTTACTGTCCTTCAAAAAATGAGAAAAAAACTTTTAAAATAACCTATACTATAAAAAATGTATCAGTAAAATATAATGATATTGGTGAATTTTACTACACCTACTGGTCAGACTATAATGAGGCTAAAATAGACAATTTAAAGATACACATTAATCTTCCAGAAAATATTGACAAGCAATATATAAAAGCCTATTACCACGGCATTTTAAATGGAGCTTACTCCGTTACAAAAGGACATATAGATTACTCTTTTCCTCATGTGAAATCAAAGGAGCTCGTGCAGGTAAGGTTGCTTTTCCCAAGCAAGTTAATACCTTTATGTAAAAACATAAGTAATAAAAACATGCTAAATACCATTTTAAGTCAAGAGGCAAACTATAAAAAGCAACAGCAGGAAAAAATAGCTCATACTATACTTGTAAGAAATATATTAAATATTATAAGCACAGTGCTGTGTCTCCTTTCCATCTTCTTGATATTTAAAACATCAACAAAGTTCAACAAAGTTGAAGATACATCTTATAGTGTATATTCTCCTGTTGAGATTCCTGAAGATTGTACACCTGCAGTTGCAGCTTATTTAGTTATGAGAACTATAAATGGAAGAACTATCTACGCTACAATACTTGACTTATGGAGAAAAGGTTACTTAACTATTGAGAAAAACATATTGGATGGTACTAAGAAAAAACTAAACTTCTTAATTATAAAAAATAAAGAACCCGATTGGCTGCTCTTAAAACACGAAAAATACTTTATGCATTGGATATTTAACATAATGGGCAGCGGCCAAAATGTAAGCACCCTAGAAATTAAAAAACATTGTAAAAGATCCTCATCTCATAGTAATTTTGCAAGCTGGTTAAACCTTATAAAAGAAGAATCCAAATCACGAAATTATTATGATGTTGAAGCTTCCAAAGCAGGAATGTTTATAATTATTCTTGCTGTAGTTGAATTGATCTTTTCAACTATTTCACTTATGACTGAAGCTCATGCAGGTATTTTTAGTTTAGTCATATCAATCTTTATGATTGTCTATGGATCAATATGCTGCTGTAAAAAAAGCGCTTATGGACAATCTCAATATAAAAAATGGATGAAATTTAAATTTCATGTACAAAATATAGACTTAGAATATAATATGGAAAATGCCACCATTGAAACCTATATTCCCTATGCAGAAGCCTTAAATATAAAACAAAATAGTATGTCTAAGCTTAAAAATTCTTTTAGAACTCCTTCAAAGGATGATATGGGATGGCTATACTACTATTTAATTTTTGACAGTTCTACCTTTGACAAAGACGACACCTTTAGCAGCAATATATACAATTCTTTTAACACAGGATCTTCAGGTAATTCAATTGTTTCATCAGATACTTCATCTGGAAGCAGCGACGGTGCTGCTGGAGGCGGCGGTGCTGGAGGATTTTAAATCAATGAATCTTACTTAGTGAGAAAAGCAGATATGCCAAATCTGTGATTTGGTGATAGTCGCTTTCTCTTTAGAGTTTTATTTCTCTCACTAAGTTTAGATGAATTATCTAGGGACGTATCTACTGTTAGCTCCCACTTTGATAAAAGTGGGAGTGTTACAGTAGGTAGTCATCAGATAAAATTATTTAATTTTAATCTATTTTTAAGGTTGCCTTTTTATAATAGCTCTATAATAATTTATTTTAATCTTTTAATCTTTTACTATAAGATTAAAATTATAAATTGAAAAGGAGCTATAAAGATGGCAAAAAAAATAAGGAAAATACAAATTATAAGACACATTGTACAATTAATTTTATTTTTTTTACTACCTGGCATTTATATAATGGCATTTAGTGAACTAAAAAATATTTTTCAAATGATTATTAGGGGAAACTTTAATTTCATTCAGGCATTTCCACAGTTATTGGAGTTTTCAATATGCATACTGTTTACTATTTTTGCAGGCAGATTTTTCTGCGGATGGTTTTGTGCCTTCGGTACTTTTAATGATTGGGTTCATATTACATCGAAAAGAATATTTAAAATTAATTTTAAAATAAGTGAAAATCTAGACTCTAAACTCAAATATGTAAAATACGTAGTGCTGTTATTGCTTTTAATTGCTGGATACAATAGCGGAAGTAATTTTTTACAAGGTACAAGTCCCTGGGATGCCTTTGCTCAAATAACGGATTTTTCTAAAGTTATATCAACTTTAACTATAGGTTTTGTACTTTTAGTTTTAATAACTTTAGGAGATGTTTTTATTGAAAGATTTTTTTGCAGATATTTGTGTCCCTTAGGCGCTGTATTCTCACTGTTCTCTAAAATAAGTATATTCAAAATTAGCAAACCTAATGATAAATGTGGTAAATGCAGGGTATGTACAAATAATTGTTCTATGGGATTAAAACTTTATGGTACAAATAGCGTACATGGTGGAGAATGCATAAATTGCTTAAAATGCATAGAGGTATGTCCTAGGAAAAATACGAGTGTAAACATAATTGGAGAAAATGTAGATTCAAAACTTGCATGTTCAATTGCTTTAACTCTATTTATTGGAACTTACGGTCTTGTAAACCTGGGAAATACTATGTTAAGCAGGCAAAACGCCTCTTCCATAAATAATACAGCTACTACTCAAACCATGGTTCAGGAAAGTGCTTCCAATAATAATACAAGTACATCTTCTTCCAATACAGTACAAGGTAAATATAAAGATGGAACTTATACTGGAACTGGAACCGGCTTTAGAGGAGGTACAACAAAAGTTTCTGTCACTATAAAAAATGGTAAAATTACTGATACTCAAACAGTATCTACAGAAGATACACCTAGGTTTTATCAAAATGTAGAAAGTACATTGCCTAGTGAAATAATTTCAACACAATCAACTTCTGTTGATGCAGTGTCTGGAGCTACCTATAGCAGCAAAGGATTTACAGATGCAGTACAAAGTGCACTAAACCAAGCTGTAGAAAAATAAAGAGTAAGACCTGTAAGATTATTTTCCACAGGTCTTGCTCTTTTATTTTTTCTTATTTACATTAGAATTCTGCTGGTGCGAATTATCTTTATTGGAATTATCATTTTGCTTGCTGTTCATATTTTCCTCAGTTTTTTTATTTAAGTTTTGATTTTCTTTAACTTTGCTGTTATTTGAATCTTGTGGCTGTTTTACATTAGATTCACCTTTGTCTTTTCCTTTATATGAGCTAGAATTACTTTCACTTGATGAATTTCCTACACTTGATGAATTACTTTCATTCTTAAATTTATTTTCACTGCTGATGCTATTATTTAATTTTTTATCCTCTTTTTTATCACTTAAATGTTTTTCACTGCTTGGAGTATTTTCTTTAGCAGCAGCTTTATCACTGCTATTTAAGTTCTTGTTAGTAGAATTATCCTTTGGTTTATTATTTAAAATAATATTACCATTAGTTTCAATTTTTACACTTAAATTAGAAGATGCCATATTTGATTTGAAACCAGAAACATCTATGTTT
Organism: Clostridium sp. 001; assembly: GCF_019056555.1. Lineage (NCBI taxonomy): Bacteria > Bacillati > Bacillota > Clostridia > Eubacteriales > Clostridiaceae > Clostridium > Clostridium sp. 001. The sequence continues at coordinate 538,083 of NZ_CP020473.1, forward strand.
TTACCCCTAATGTCAATTGATATAGTTTTCGCATAATTCTTATCGATAAATTTATCCTTTTTAGCTTGATCAATTATTATTTTTAAAGCATCATTTATATTGTCATTATTTATTTTCACTTCACTCAATATTTTATTTCCATCACCATTTAACCCTTTAAAAGAAATGATTTTATTTAAGAAATTCACTTTTAGCTCAATGCTAGGATTTATATTTACTAAAACAGTGGCTGCAGGAGTATAGTAGGCTTTTACACCACCACCTACTAATAATACAAATATTATACAGGCTGCCGCTATTATCTTTCTTGTATAAAAAAAACTTAATCTGTGAAGAACTTCATCTCCCTCAAATTTTTCGCCAATATAAAGTTTTTTGCCGCTGCAATTTACTTTTATAAATTCACCATAAGGAGTAAGTAAATTAGCATATTTTCCTTCTACACTTACTACTATGCCTTCTTTTTTACCCATCATTCTCACCCACTTTTACATTTAAATAGGACCTTATATACATAAAATTTTCGCTGTTAAATAATATAAATAGAGCAATAATATACTTTCTCCACTTGTCAATAAATTTTTTGCTGCATCCAGTATATATACAAATTTGCTTAACAGGCAGCTGCTTTTTATTTAATATAAAATTACTAATTTCACTATTGCTACATACTTTTAACACAAGTTTTAAAATACTGTCTCTTGTATCCTTATGCTTTGGACTATTATTTACAAGACTGCTAAAATCGATTTTATATTCCATAAGTTTTTTATTTAATTCAATAATTTCATCTGCTCTATTTTTATTTTCCAATTCCAATTGAAAATTTGTTATTGAATTGGCGTTGTTTAATTTTTCCATACTACAGTCACTATCGTCAAAAGTAAGTAAAGGTGAATTTTTATTTTTTCTAAAATAATCAATTAATGCATTTCTAATTATAATTTTTGCATATGCATAAAAATTTCCCTTTGTTTCTGTATAATTATCACAAGCTTTGTTAAATGCAATCAAAGCAATGCTCAGTTCATCATCATTTTCCCATTGAAGATATCTTTTTGAAATAGTATAAGTACATTTATATATAAAATTTTTATTTTGACTAATGAATTCATCTCTGTTTTCATGGAGTAAATGAGCAATATCTGCCATTACATCACCTCATCTATAAAATTATACGAAACAAATAATAATTTTAAGGGAGTCCCTAAATTATATTTAATCATCGTATATTCCACTGAATAATTAAACGAGATTGATGTAAAAGTGCAAGTAGATTTATGGCATTTCAGGATATATCTACTTTAAGCAGTGCATATATTCTCTTGCTCTATCTCCTTTTACTAAAAAGGGCTGTCCTTCAGAACAAAATACTGAAGTAGATATATATTCAATATCTGCATTTTTATCATAGCCTATCTTTTCAATGACTTCTCCTTCATACATATAATAAGCTTACTTAATTAAAAGAAAAAATAACATTATAAAGTTGGCCCATTGCCATTTCAAAAGAATAAGCCACATCATGGATATAAGTTCCATGATGTGGCTTATTCTTATTTTATTGATAATTGTTGAACATAACAAGAATATTGTGAACATATATAAATGTTTTTTATTTATATATGAATACTAAAATTATTAAATTTATAGATTCCATTTCCCTGCTTTAACTTTCCTGTTTCATATAATTCAGAGAATCCCTTATCAATTTCATCAATAATACTCACTAAAATATTCAAATTATAATGTCCAGGGAATATTTTCTGTATAGCCATTTTTTTAACTTTCCTTATTGACTGCATAAAATCAAATGGATTTGTTGTAGGATAAAATGCATCTAAAGTTCCTTTATAAATTAAATCACCTGAAAATAAATATCCTTTTTCCTTTTCAAACAAACATATATGACCTGGCGAATGTCCTGGTGTATGTACTATTTGAATTTGACGATTTCCCAAATCAATTATATCCATATCATTTACTACTAAATTTACATTACCTCGAAAAATCTTATACTCATCTATATTAAAATCTTTAGGAAAAAAACAACTTTCCTTCATTAAATTAGCCTTTACAACTTGCAATGGAATTGGGAACTTACTACAAAGCCAGTTCTTTTCTTTTTCATAAACAGCAATATTATCAAAGTACTTATGTCCACCTATATGATCCCAATGTACATGAGTTGTAATAACTTGAATAGGTTTATCTGTAATATTTAAAACAGCAGACTTAATATCACTAATTCCTAACCCCGTATCAATTAAAAGTGCCTTTTCTTTTCCAATCAGTAAATAGCAGTGAGTTTGTTCCCAATGTTTATATTCACTAATTGCAAATGTACCTTCATCTATTTTTTCAATTGTAAACCATTCATTCATTTAATTTCACCTTCATAAATATAGATACTTATATTAATCTTTTATCTTATAGTATATAAATTAAAAATGAAATATTTTTATTTTTAATTTATAAAATTTTACAAGTGCGTATTAATTATAACTTTATAATATCACTATAATACCCGGTTCGTACTAATTTCTTCTATAACTTTGTAAAGGGATAGGTTTACTTATATTAAACATATTACACAAATTTTTTACCGTTGTTTTCTTCTGCTGCTATAATTAATATATTGCTTTCTTTTTGTTATCGTCAAGCTTTAATCTTCTCATGACTATTATACTTTAAAATCCAATCCCGTAAAGTTACTCTTGAACGTATTGCATATTTTCTACAAATACTTTCTTGCGATTCTTTACCAGATAAATGTTCTTGAATAGCAGACAGTTTTAACTCTTCTGAATAACAAGAATTCGTGCACACAGTTATTAATCCTTCTGAGCCCATAGATTGATAATTATAGATCCAGTCACGCACTGAAGTTAGAGCAACTTGATATTCTCTAGCTATTTCCCTTACACTTCTTTTGTTATTCAAATAATCTTCAATGGCTTTGCGCTTTTTTTCAAATAATATCTTTGCTTTTCTACCCATAAAATATGCTCCTCCTTATATCAAACTGTTTTTATTTTTTAACTGTCTACCACAAGGGGATCATATCAAATAATACGGCGTTTCAGTAAATTGTTAACTTTTTAATCATTATACTAAATAAGAATATTATGTTTTAAGTTTATAAAAATAGATAAAAACAGAATATTACCTAATTGATGTTTATTGGACTATTAGGTATATTTCCAGAAATAATTTCTAAAAAAAGATTACCAATTTGTGGCGTAAAAAATTCTTCGTTCGATGATACTATCTCATCTAAGCTCCACCATTTATAATCCTTTAGAGTTATTACCTCATTGAGTGTCATATTCTTAAAAGAAATATCTGTATTCCCTGATTTAATAAGGTAATATCTCTCGTAACTAACAAAATCTCCTTTTTTGCCATTAAAGATTACTTCTTTTGTCCATATCCAAGGTCCTATTGAATCAAACATTAATCCTGTTTCTTCAAATAATTCTCTTTTTAATGCTTGTTCAAAATTTTCGCCCTTCTCAACTCTACCACCAGGAGTCACCCATAAAACCTTCTCACTTTGAATTTGAGGAAATTTAAATTTTAATAGCAATATTTTATTTTCACTACTAATTAATATGGCTCGGGCTGATTTCCTTATAAACATACTATTCCCCCTATACGATTACCAATTTTAGTTCATCATAGTTTATTTTTTAGTCACATAATAAGAATATTCCGCAGTAAAATAATTTCTAATTATGTTTATTCGATTATGTCACCCTTGTATTTCCCAGAATCAATTTTCTGATATATCATTCTTACAAAACTTTCTTTTTTATCTGTATATGTAATCCTATCACCCGGGTATTGCTTTGCTAAAGATATTTTTAAATCGCTATACTCTTTAGCATACTCTTCATGCTCATTTAGGAAATCTCTGAATCGTGTCACAAAATAAAAGTCAACATTGTTTGATTCATAACAATGAATGTGCCTTAATGAAATCTCTCCTTCACCTCTTAAAACAAAAAGATACCTATTCTTTTTGTTGTTTTGTGCACCACAATAATCATAACCTGCCCTTTTCATTCCTTCTATGTTCATATCTTCAAATGATTTTAATACTATGGCAATGTCAAGTATTGGCTTGGCATAGATACCATTAATTGAGGTGCTGCCTACATGCTGTATATCATTTACGTTATCCCCGAAAATTTCTTTCAATTGTTTTTTTGCTTCTTCAAATTTCTCTTTCCATTCTTCACAATGAGGTAATAGTCTAACCTTATGACGCTCAACTCCTTGCATTCTTACTCCTCCTAATATCGTAGAATAAGAGCATTTCATCTTAACAATTAAATTTTCTTGCTAAGTCTTTTATTAAGTTCCCAAAGTGCTACTTTATTTCCATCCCATTTTAAACATGAAATAGCATCATTATAGCTCATCCACCTATATTCTGTATGTTCATATGAAAGTATTAATTGCTTATCTATTATTTCAACTCCATAACAATTTTCAGGTATCACATAGATATTTTCATCCCAATAAATACTATCTGCAAATTCTTCAGAAGGAATTGAATTAACTGTGTCTAACTTCACATACGTTAAATCCTTAGAAATTCCTCCTTCTTCCCATGCTTCTCTTTTGGCTGATTCCATTATCGTTTCACCATCTTCTCCGCCACCAGAAATAGCTTGCCACCAATCTTCATCGCTTCTGTGAAATATAGCATATTCTATACCTTTATCATTTATATAATAAGGAAATACTAAAAACTGTGATATAAGTAAAAGCAAACAAATCAATAAATATTATGATACCTATCACTCTTATGGAGATGTTAGACAATGGTAATATAAATCAATTAATACACATACATTATCCTAATTATTATTGTAATTGCAATCACTCATTTTTAATTGTATATTTGAGCAATGATCCAGCTAAAAAAGCTAATATAATTAACAATATTCCATAATACATATAATAATTTTTAAATCCTGAAATTTTAATTAATTTACCACCCACTGCAGTACCGATACCACCGCCTCCCATAAAGCAAAAGGCCACCAATGACATTGCACAACCTCTAGCTTTCACTGCAAATCCGGTTGCAATTGTAATCAATGTAGAATGTTCTAATGTTAAACCCAAACCTAATAATGCAATTCCAATAACTAAACTCCAAAGGACATTACCTGCAATAAAAAATACCATATCTGCAAATGCAGCCAAAACTAATCCCAGTATAATTACATTGCGTTTTCCAAGTTTACTTGATAATTTAATGCTGACACGGCCTCCAATTAAAGCAGTAAAACCAAAAGCCGTCATAATAAATCCTATAGTTAGGTAATTAAATCTATATATTTTATCGATAAATGCTCCTAAATATGAGAATGAACCTAAAATAAACATACCTTCTAAAAGAATTAAAATATATACAATTAAACTAGAAGTATTCTTAAGCAATCTACCATAAGGCACTAAAAATTCACTTTTAGGATTTTTCTGCGAGGGTATCCTATGCCCAACTGTAGAATATATTATCGTTACAAATGCTGCCAATACAGCATATACTATAAAAGTACTTCTCCAATTTAGGAAATAAGCAATTGACCCACCAATAAACATACTTAATGATTGTCCTAAAAATGCTGCACCCATAAAAGTCGCAATAGCTGATTGCCTTTTCTCCATAGGCACTAAGTCGCCAATCAATGCCATTGATACTGGCATTACCGAAGCAGCAAAAATTCCAGTTATAGCTCTATAAATAGTTAATTGGCCCAAACTTTTACCAAATGCCGTCAAAGCTACACCGAAAATGGAAAAAAACATGGTAAAGTTTAAAATTTGTCGTTTCCCAAAACGGTCTGAAAGTGGTCCAAATATTAATTGGAAGAGTCCAAATGGGATCATATACGCTGATATTAATATTCCCGCTGAAGTAACTGAAACACCTAGGTCTTTAGATATTGCAGGAAGTATTGGCGATACAACCCAGTTGTCTGCCATTACTATAAACGCAGCCAACCCCAAAATAAACAAAATAACATTAAGTTTAATAGGCTCATCATTTGATTTTGTAGTCATACATGAATTTGATTTACTTTCCATTATTATTGCCTCCATTCATTTTATTGACTACATATTACCAACCTTTTTTAAACTCAATTTAAACTATATAAATTTAAAAATTATTTATAAGGAATAATTATACTAAAAGTAGTTCCTATACCTAAACTGCTTTTTACATCAATAAAGCCTTTGTGTATTTCTACAATTTTCTTTACAATGGATAATCCTAATCCACTCCCTCCATTCTTTCGACTACGTGCTTTATCTGCCATGTAAAACCTTTCAAATATATGAGTGATAGTATCAGTTGTCATACCAATTCCATTATCTTTTATAATAACTTTAGCACCTTTATCTGATTTTGAGATAGATATATAAATCTCCCCATAAGTTTGTGTAAATTTAATGCTATTATTTAATATATTAATCCACACTTCATTGAGTAATTCTTTATCTGCTGTAATATTTACATCTTCATCTTCAACAACAATTTTTATATTTTTAACGGCCCATTGTGGTTCCAATAGAAGTATAACATCTTTAAGCTGCTTATTGAGTAAATAAGCTTTTGGCTTAAATGGTGCATATTCTGAGTCTAAAGTGGAAAGTTTAAGCAAATTATCACTGAGTTTATATAATCTTAAACTTTCTGCTTGAATTATATCAATATAATGAAGGCGGTCTTTTTCACTTAGTTTTCCATCCTTAAGTAATGCAGTAAATCCCTGAATAGATGTAAGAGGAGATCGAATTTCATGAGATACATTAGATACAAAATTTTCACGCATGGCTTCCATCCCTCTAAGTTCTTTTGCCATAACATTTACTTTTTCGGCTAGCTCAATAAAATGCTTATCATGATTTAAATCTATATCTATTACAACTCCCAAATCACCTCTAGTAATTCTATTAAGTGCTTCTTGAATGTCTATGTAAAATTTACTATGGTATCTATCCTTCTTAAATAAATGATGCTGAATTATCATTATTGCTAATAAAAAAATAAATAGAAAGATTCCGCTCATTGAAATTACTAAATATTCTACAAGCACAAAGGAATTATGATAAATATTAAAAAGAGGTGAAATAATATAAAAATCTGCTAATAAACAAAGTGGTATAAATAATATTATAATAGCCAGCGTCATTGCTAATTTTCTTTTCATATTGTCACCTCAAACTTATATCCAACTCCTCGAATTGTAATAATTTTAAATCCATATTTGTGTTCAGGAAACTTACCCCTTATACGACCTATATGAACATCTAGTGTTCGTTCATTCCCATCAAAATCAACTCCCCAGATATCTTCTATTAATTGATCTCTCAAAAAAGTTTTACCTGGATACCCAGCCAGCATAAATAATAGTTCAAACTCTTTCAAAGGTATGGATTAGTTCGCGAATATTAGCATCATCATCTGCAATTATAATTTTATTCATGTATATTCTCCCTATTATAATTTTCTCTATCTTCTAAGATATATAAGCTCAAATACATATATATCAGCCAATACAGTTGAATTTATTTTGGTGCAACGTAAATTCTTACCTTTGCCAATTAACTTATAAGTAGATTATATCATTTTATACAATATCTTGTATCTATTGAATAGTTCTTCTATATATTTAGGCAGCATTTTACACAAAACAAAAAACCATGAATGGCTTCAGGATTTCTCCTTCATTCCACTCATGATCCTCAATCAAACTTTATTTCAAATCTACAAATGTGAGTTATAATTAATATTGTCATAAAATACTGACTAAAATATATGTTTTTATATTTTGAAGCTGTCACAATTCATAAGTATCTTTGCCACAATCCGTATTAATTATAAGATAAAATGTCCTAATCTGTATTCAGCAATCTCACAATATACAACTAATCAATCCTTACAGGCTTATAATTATAAGGATATCCGTATAAATATTTATGTGAATAAATAAAAAGGGCAAATCAATGACCTTAAAAATACTAAAAAAGTTATTGCGTTTAATAAGAAAATTACGAAGATATTTTTCTGTATACTGCACTATATGTACCCTTATCAGTTATGGAGTTTTCCTTATAAAAGCGATTGCTTTTCATCAACTCTATAATTTCCGATATAGGCATACCATCATTTTCTCTTTGTGGTTCTTTAATATATAATCTTCCTTCATTTTTTAAAATCCTAAAAAATTCACTTACTATACCATTTCTTAAATCCTTTGAAACATCATGTAATGCATAAAAAATGTAAATAACATCAAAGGATTTACATCTTAATTTAAGTTCAGGAAGTTGTCCCACTAAAAAATCAACATTATTATAATGTTTCATTCGTTTTTTTGCTTTTTCTATCCAATATTCTGAAATATCTATACATGTTAAATGCCCACCGCATTGTTTAAGTATTTTTGCCAAATGTCTTGAACCTGCACCTGAACCACTTCCAAAATCCAATACTTTTTCATTTCCTTTAAGATTTAAGGTTCTAATATAATTTTTATACATTGAGCTAAACAATCTATTATTTCCAAATTCATCTATCAACCTATACAACAATGATGGATTTTCATAACCTAAATTCATTTAACTTTCATCTCCATTAATTCATAAAATACTATTTATTCTGTATTAACTTACATTAATTATATGATACACCGTACTATTCAATTTTCAAAGGCCATAGTTCGTATTTTCGTATTCAATAGTTACGTCGCATAAATTTCAAGATTGCGACTTACTTCATACTTTTTAATTCTTCTATTGTCTTTAATAACATTTCTATAGTTTTCGTATTCTCCGCCTGCTGATCCATTAACATATCAATTTTGTAGTGCAAATCTTCTACTATAATTTCAGATTTTAAGTTTATAAGATAATTATTTCCAGCCGTTAATCTGTCTTTTTCTGATTGACGGTTTTGTGACATCATAATTATAGGTGCTTGTATAGCAGCAAGACACGATAACACAAGATTTAAAAATACAAATGGATATGGATCAAATGCTCTATTACTTAGAATAATAGCATTTCCTATGATCCAAACTGCTAACACCACACAAAAGCTTATTATAAACGTCCAACTGCCGCCAAATGTAGCTATTTTATCTGCAATTTGTTGTCCCAATGTTGCATTTTCATCATCTGCTTCATTTATATTTTTCGATATTTTTCCACTAATAAGTTCATGTATCAATTCTTCATCAATATTGCTTTCCTTTAGATCCCTATCTTTTTCTAATATCTGTCGTACTAATTCTTCTTTGCTATAAGCTGCTTTATCCTTATCATTCATAACTTATCTCTCCTATTCAAAGTTTTTATTCTCTATAATTGAGATTTCTTATCTCCTCCATATGATTATTATATCTAACTCATATGTGTTCATCAATTCGAATACAGGTCAAGCTTACTGCAAATAGGAATTTTATAAATATAATGGCCAAGGATAACTACTCCTTGACCTCCCACGTTTTTACGCGAAAACCAATATTATTTTCTTTTATAATATACTACTACATCTATTAACCCATATAAGTCAATAGAATTACTTTGCTTTTAAATTCTTTTAGTTTAAAAAGCTCATTTTGGTACTTAGCTTGTGTGACCTGTTTTGTGGAGCGATGGATCATTATTGTTATAACTATTGCATTTACAACAGTTCATTTTATGGCATTGAGTAAAATAAGAAATACATCTATAAAAAATATAAATCTTACATGGATATTATGAATTGGTTTTACCATTAAATTTAGAAATGTTAATACATGAGGATGATTCAGTTCGATTTGAGTTAGCAGGTTTTTATTACTTTATCCGGCAAGCCTCTGAGCTAATTTCCTCGCATTTTCCTGAATTTCTTTTAGTTTTTCTTCCGTCGGTAGTCCTCTGATATCTCCCATGCGTCCCAGTGTGCTGTTCTCAAGAGAAGTGATAAACTCACTGAGTATATACCATTTGTCCAAAACGTCAAAACCAATATGGTCAAAAAACTGACCCATATAAAGTCCAGTTGGTATCGCTTCGTCTATCCCGGTATGAGGTCCCGAATATGTACAGAAGACAAGTGCGTTTTTTCCAACACGGGGACTGCTCGGTTTAACCTTTCCGATTCTTTTGTAATACGTGAACTTTTTCTTGAGGAATTCGTTAACGGGCTGAGGAACGCTCCAGTTATAGGATGGTGAACCGACGCAAACAAGATCATAATCAAAATAATCTATTTGCTCAGCATCCTGAAATTTCATGATCGATGTCTGCATTCCTCCTTTGGTCAAACCAACTTCAATAGCTTTAGCTACCTTCTTGGTATTTCCGGTAAAAGAACAATATAATATGATAGCTTTTTTCATAACTATTTTCCTCCCTTTTATTAGAAATATTATAATATAGAAATCCAATTCTAATTTATATGTATGCAATCCAATGGAAAGTTTTCAAGGTTTTAAATCCTCTTTCCTAATTGAAAAGCTTCTTCAATCCACTTAGTATCTTTTACTTCAGCTGGTTTTTCGACTCCACGCCCACTTACTATTCCCAAATTTTCTACTCCAATATATTTAGTCAGTTCCTTATAATAATCAGTTAAAATATTTGTAACCCAGCTATCCTCCTTACAGGCTGCTGTAAGTAAAATGGAGTACTTAATTTTTCTGCCTCGTACACTTTCCGCATAGGTTCTGTCTATTACATTTTTTATGCTCCCCGGAAATCCTAAATAATAAACCGGAGATGCAATTACTATTGTATCGTGGTTCTGTAAAAGTTTATATAGTTCTGTCATGCTGTCTTTTTGAATACATTTCCCATTGTTCCTTTGGCAGTAATCACATGCCTTACATGGATTTATTGTAGCATCACCTAACCAATAAGTTGTTACTTCATGACCGCTCTCTTTTGCTCCATTTGAAAAAGCTTCTGCCAATGCTGCAGTATTTCCGTTTTTACGCGGGCTTCCTAACAATATCAATATCTTTCTCATTATACTTTCTCCTTTACTGTTGCTTTTTATATAAATCTAATGTAACATAAGTTATGTTATTTGTTAAATTGATGTTTTGAATTTAACTCATTAAAAATATTGATATGCTATAAAGGGAGATTTATGGAATTTAAAAATTTAATTAGTTTTAAGATAATTGCAGAGTTAAAAAGTTTTAGCAAAGCAGCTCTTGTCCTTGGATATGTGCAATCCACTATTACCTTTCACATAAAACAATTAGAAACAGAATTAGGTGTTTCTCTTTTTGACAGGATTGGCAATAATATTCGGCTTACTAATTCCGGTCATATTTTATTAGAATATACACACAGAATATTGTCTTTGTCTGATGAGGCAAAGCATGCAATCGTTCAAAATTCTTCTCCTTCTGGAATGCTCCGAATTGCTGGAATCAGTTCTCTCTGTGCCAATATGCTACCTCGATTGATAAAACAATATAATGAAGCATTTCCTAGTGTCACTATTTCAGCAACAACAGCATCCAAATTACAAGTACTTGAAATGGTGAATGACGGATCAGCTGATATTGGGCTTTATATGGATTTTGAAATTCCGCCAAAAGATACTTATACAGCAGTCCATATAGAAAATCCAATTTACTTTATCTGTTCTGCTAAAAATGTGTTATGTAGCAAAAACCTTCTTTCTATAAAAGAATTAGAAGGAATTCCGTTTATTGCCACCGAACCCCAATGCAGCTACCGTGGATTATTAACGAAATTATTTACTAAAAATAATATTATGCCTTCTATCATATTTGAATCTGAAAATACAGAGGTCATAAAACGCTTTGTTCAATCAGATTTAGGAATTTCCTTTTTACCTGAAATAGCTGTTAGGGAAGAACTGGCTGCTCACAAACTATATAAGTTAAATATTATAAATAGTATTCCAACCACATATATAAACGTAATTCATAAAAATAACCAATGGATTACCCCTGCAATACGAGAGTTTTTTAACTTATTTAATTAATGCTTAATAACATAATGTAAACTATAGTACTTTTCTGCATTTCACGATGAATATACTAGTAGTCTGGTATTGAACTCCCTCTAAGAAAGAGCATAAATATTACTAATTATATTGGTAGTATGCTAAATATCAATTTTAAAAATGCTTATGCAGAAGTGGCTTGTCTTTCAAATGCCCATTTATATCACAAATTTCTTAGATTTCGAACTAAAAGCTATGTATAAAATCATCAATATTATTCTTTGGTAACAATATGCTCAATACCAACTATACTGCCTAATAATTTAGTTTTAAAAAACTCTGGAATTATATAAGTCTTATTTAAACTTTCAATAGGCAACCAATGCAGACTTTCTTTGGAACCTTGGTCTGTAAAATTTCTACAATGTAAATCTATATTAGTATTTTCTTTCATTAAGAAATAAAAAACAATTTCATGATGATGTTCTCCTGCTATTTCAAAAAATCTTTCTTGGATAAAGGAAAGTCTATCAATTTCAAATTCAATTCCTGTTTCCTCATAAGCCTCACGGACAACGGCTTCCTCCGAGGTTTCATTTATTCTAACTTTTCCCCCAACTGTATAATAACATGGATAATCTTCATGTTTTGCCATAAGTAATCTGTTGTCTTTGATGATAATTGCCGCAACCCTATAAATAAAGCAACTTTGATTGGTTTTAAATACTATATCTTTCTCTTCCACATACATACTCCTGTTCGTTATATAAATACTCTTTTCTTCATCATAAATTATTTATATTATGCTCATGCAATTACAGATAAATCCAATACCTTCACATGATATGGTTGCCTTCATCTTTATTATAAGCAGGTATTCTATCCATTAGCACATCACCAAGTTTTTCACATATATGTGCCGACAATGTGTTTTGATCGTTGATCGTCAGTAAAACTTTTTCAAGCTGATGGCCTCTTGCTATAATAAGTCCTTGCCTTAATATTTCTGTGACCTTTCCCCAATAAAATAGACATCTTAAACTCGTAATATCTCTTTATTTCGTAGATTATCATAATTTTTATGCTGCTTTTGATTTTTTATTTGAATTGTTATAATATTTTTCAGGCGTTACATAACCATTAGAAGCATGTATTCTTTGCCTATTATAAAATATCTCAACATATTCAAATACAGCAGCACGAGCTTCTTCACGTGTTTTAAAGTGATTCCCATAAAGCCATTCACATTTCATTTTACCCCAGAATGATTCCATAGGAGCATTATCCCAGCAGTTACCTTTACGAGACATACTGCATATAAATCCATACTTATTTATTAAATTTTGGTAATCATTTGAGCAATATTGTGACCCTCTGTCCGAATGTAGAATAACACCAGTTGGTCTTCCTGCACGTTGATATGCGTCATTTAATGCGTTGATTACTAATTCTTTTGTCATTCTTTCATTCATAGATAAACCAACTATTTTTTGTCCACACAAATCCATTACTGCTGCTATATAAAGCCATCCTTCATTTGTCCACAGATATGTAATATCACTGACCATTTTTTCATTAGGTTTATCCACAGTAAAATCTCGATTAAGAATATTTTTTGCTACTGGAAGTTTATGATTTGAATTAGTAGTAGCCTTAAATTTCTTTGAAACCCTTGATTTTATGCCATTCTGATTCATGATACGTTCTACTCTTTTATGATTAATAGGTTTATCATTTTTCATATTTACTATTTTAGTAATTTTAACAGAACCGAATACATTTCTATTTTCTTTGTGGATTGTTTGAATTTGTTCTAATAACTGTTTATTTTCCTTTGATCTTTGACTTTCAGGTCTTTTATCCCATGCATAGTAACTGCTTCTTGACACGCTTAAAACCTTGCACAGCTTCGCTATTCTATATTTATGGCAACTAGCCTTGATAAACTCAAACCTCTTTATTTTAGGTTCTTGGCGAAGTAGGCTGCCGCTTTTTTTAATATTTCATTTTCTTCTTTAAGATCTCTAATTTCTTTTTCTAATCTTCTTAATTTCTCATCTTCAGGCTTAAGATGTCCACTGCCAGGAAAAGGTGTATCAGGTGATTCTCTATACTTCTTTACCCATCCATGCATTGTTGTTGGTCTTACTCCTAATTCTGTTGCTATCTTATTTAATGATTCTCCAGATTTCTCTAATCTTTTTATTGCTTCAATTTTAAATTCTGCACTATATTGTTTTTTCATAACCCTACCATTCCTTTCACTTTTAATATAACACGAGTTCCTCGTGTCTATCAAAGTGGGTAAGGGTCACTGTTCCATAACCTTTTCCCTGCTCAGTTATACGAACAGAATAGCCTATACTTCCAATTCCGGTAATTACTTTCTCCGACAGTTCTGTCCGCAATTGGAATTCACTAACAAAATTAGCCCCATCCACCGCCCAGTAATGAAAACTTACAGGTTGATTACAAATCAATCCCAACTCTTTTTTATCATACCAGCTTTTAGTTCTTTCAAACCAGGTTTCATCAATCAACGCAGGATTTGTCGGCCGAAAATAACGGATGTCATGATCCCAAAATTCTTGACAATATTCTTTATACCCATCTACATATATTGCATTTCGCCGTATTAATTCAAGCATATTATATAACTTTTCCTTTCACATTATTTACTTTTATGTATTTCAATTTGTCCGCAAAGCATTGTATAAAAGCCGAATTTACAATATAAGAATATTTTGAATCGTCGCAACAATACATTCCACTCATTTTCTGTGTAAAATAAATTTCTGTTGTGGGTAGCCAAAATCATAACAGAACTCATCTTCAGTAAATCCAACCTTTTTATACAATGCACGAGGGGCAATCCCCTTTTCATCCCCTTCCCGAAAAGTCATAACAACTATATCACAATTGTTAGGTAATTGAGCCAGCATTAAATCTATCATTTTAGTTGCAATTCCATTTCTCCTATAGTTAGGATGAACAGCCATACAACAAAGCATACTACGTTTAACTGAAAATAATAATACTCCAACTACTTTTCCACGATTCTTAGCACAAATTGCACTATTTCTGTTTATATTTTTGATAACGGTCTCTTGATAATCCATAAGCAATTCTTCAGTTTCAAGCCCTGGGAAATTCCAACTTACTAGTCTAATAAATTTCATCCAAGAATATAAATCATCAAGTGCAGCAAACTTTACGTTAATATCATTTATCATATTATAACCTCTCATATTACACCTAATCCTTCTTTGCTATAATTGTAAACTCTCCAGGTACATCCTCATTTATCCAAGATGGATGTTCATCAAATCTATTAAGAGTAAATCCATTTTCTATAACTGCATTAATGATTTCGCTAATGGTATATTTTCTATAACTACATAATGGCATTTGTCTGCGAATCTCATCTGGAAAAAATCTTGCATGAGCCATTTCACCTTCAAATACATCTGTTGAAAAATAACTCATTGTTGGCTGTTCTAACCCTAGTATATCTGATATCTTTTGAAATGGGTGAAAATCACTACAAATCATTTTTCCATTTGTTTTTAAAAGCTGCTGCATTATTTTCATAAATTGGTTGATATCATGAAAATAATGCAGGATTCCTCCTTCCATAAAGACCACATCAAAATATTTTTCATATTTTGTCATATCAATTTCCAATACATCACCAACTATAAAATCAATATCCACATTGGCTTCATCTGCAACTTCAAGTGCATACTTTTTATTATCTTCTGAAATATCAAAGATTGTAACTTTTGAACCCAAAATTGCTAATGGGATTGCTTTTTTACCACATGAACCACAAATATTGGCAATTTTAATACCTTCATAAGTATCAAAATAGCCTGCATATCTTTTTAGCACTCTTATGGGATCTTCTAAATCTTTCTTAGCTCTATCGGATGGTTTTCCTGATGTATTTACCCAAAAATCATATGCATTATGCTCACAAGCCTTTTTATTTTGTTCACTATAATCTATCATATTTAACCTCCATTTAACTTTAAAGTTGCAATTTAATAAACAATATAAAAATATTATGTCGTTAAAGATAGTTAAACCCAAATATTTACCGGATTGTCATGAGGTATTCGATCAGATTTTAGTTTACTTAGAACTACACTTGCATTAAGTTCTGGATATACTTCATTTATTATATCTAGGGTCTCCATTATAATAACTAAAGTATTCTCATATGCCTCCTTTGGTGGATAGGTAAAAATATCTCTAAATCTTTGTTCAATATTTTCAGGTTTAATTTTAAAAGTCTCAAGTGATTTATACATCCATTTAAATGTAGGAAAGTATAGTTTATTTAAAGCAAGAAGTATTAAGAATATATTCTTTTGTAAATTTGCAATATGCTCATATATTAATGTTGAATTTTGCCTTTGGATATAAAGTTCAGCTTGAGTACTATCAATTGATTGCAGACTTTCTTTAATATTCTTTATTGCAAGCTCCTTTAGATAGCCTTTTGCTCTATCCTTCCAAAAATATACTATTTCTTCACCAAACAGTGGTATGCAAGTTCTTATAGTATCCATAGCATTACTATACCCAAAATCTGTTTTTAAATCTACTAGAACACCTTTAATAGTATCTTCTTCATTCTCAACAGTAAGGTGCCATAAATCGATCCTAAATTCATTGACAACTACATTGTCCTCATTTGATTCATAATTGTACGGATAGAAATATTCTGCATTCAGTTCTTTAACTATAAGCTTTCGGGTATTCTCATTGGGGAGCTTATCCCAAAATATAGGTATTTCTAAATCTGAATATTCATCAGCGTAACCTCTTGCGACTGAACCACCAATAACTATTGCTTTAACACCTTCTATAATTTTTACCTTTTCACAAATCTGTTTTGCTAATTCTATTCTCCACTTACAATGATAACTTAAATTACTCATTTATTTCCCCTTACTTTAAGAACTTCATCTCATTATTTATTTAATTTGTCATAATTTACAATTACAAATTAATACCCCTTCAAATGATTTTCTAAAAACTAAAATCTACTTTAAGCAGTGCATATATTCTCTTGCTCTATCTCCCTTTACTAAAAAGGGCTCTCCTTTAGAACAAAATACCGAAGTAGATGTATATTCAATATCTGCATTTTTATCATAGCCCATTTTTTCAATGACTTCTCCTTCATTATGGCAAATATCATATCCATCTAATACAAAATTAATTTTACCTCTTCCTTTTGTAAAAGAGATAAAATCCACAGCATAATTCATAAATGTAGATACTGGCCCTCTGCCTGTTATAATAACTTCACCATTTAAATTATCGGGATTTTCAAAAGAGCCTTTTAACTTTTGTATATCGGATAAAACTCTTCCCATATAATCTGAACTTACCTTAATCTTAAATCTATAATAGGGCTCTAAAAGTATGTTTTTCACACCTTCAAGTCCCTGTCTAAGTGCCCTAAAAGTTGCCTCTCTAAAATCTCCGCCGCAGGTATGCTTAACATGGGATCTTCCTGTAATAAGTGTAATTTTTATATCAGTTATAGGAAAGCCTGTTAAAATACCGTGATGATCTCTTTCATAGATATGTTTGCCTATCAGTTTCTGATAATTTATGTCTAAATCATCTGTGCTGCACTCATTGTAAAATGAAATACCACTATTTCTCTCTCCTGGCTCCAATTTAAGGTATACTTCTGCATAATGTCTTAAAGGTTCAAAGTGTCCACAGCCATAAAACGTTTCTACTATAGTTTCTTTATATAAAATTTCACAAGGTCCAAAATCTATAGGTAAATCAAATCTTTCCTTTACTAGTTCTTTAAGCACTTCCAGCTGAATTGTTCCCATAATATTTACCTGTATTTCCCCTAGCTTTTCATTCCAACTTACTTTAAGCGCAGGATCTTCTTCTTCTAAAATTTTAAAACAAGCTAATACATCTTTTTCGTTTAAACTTTTGTCAAATATTACTCTTGATTTTAACGCTGGAACCATCTCATAATTAACTTTTCTATAGCAATTTCCAAGTCCACACCCTACAATTGAATTTGATAAGCCTGATACTGCAGCAAGTTCTCCTGCTGATGCTTCATCTACTGTTTTAAATTTGTCACCATTACAGATTCTAATTTGTGTTACTTTTTCAAAACAATCCTGAGATGTATTCACTGCAATTTCATCTCTAACTTTTAAAGTACCTTCTAGTATTTTTATATAAGTAATTTTATTTTTTTGCTTGTCATGGCGTATTTTATACACAATTCCTTGAAATTTTTCTCTATCATTATATTTTGTAAAAGTAAGCACATCTAATTTTTCTAGAAAATCATCTATTCCCTTATCTTGAAGGGCAGACCCACTCATGCAAGGAAATAATTTACTTTTAGATATCATGTCTCTTATAGAATCCAGCCATAATTGATTTGTGAAATCTTCTTCTATATATTTTTCAAGAAGTTTATCACTCCGTTCTGCTGCAAACTCCATAATCTCTTTACTGATTTTATCTAACTGTACAGATTCAGAAATAAAACATACATCTTCTGTTAAGTTTACTCTAATATCTTTAAGTATACCTTCTACATTTGCTCCAACCCTATCTACTTTATTTATAAAGAAAAATGTAGGTATCCCATGCTTTTTCAAAAGCTGCCACACTATTTCAGTCTGTGCCTGAACACCTTCAACTGCACTTATGATAACAATGGCATAATCCATTATTTCAATGGTTCTTTCCATTTCGGATGAAAAATCGGCATGTCCAGGTGTATCTACCAAATAATAAGTAGAAGACTTATACTTAAATACAGCTTCATCGGAAAATATGGTAATTCCCCTATTCTTCTCTATGTCATTATTATCTAAAAATGAATCCTTATGGTCTACTCTTCCTAAATTTTTAATACTCTTTGTATGATACAAAATCTGCTCAGCTAAAGTAGTTTTTCCTGCATCTACATGAGCAAATAATCCAATTGTCTTATTCATATTCTACCCCTCTTAAAAAATCTACAATGCATATACATTTCGTTCTAATATATTGTAGCATAAAAATTTTTTTCTATATAATGCTATAATATAATAAATAAAATACAAAAGCAGGTGAGTTGAATGAATGAAGAAACTTTATATAAACCAGAAGAGATTGCACAAAAACTTAAGTTAACAAAAGGTACTATATATGAGATGATTAAACGCGGAGAGCTTCAAGCACACCATATAGGAAGGTATATTCGTATATCTGACACTCAGTTTGAAGCCTACCTTCTAAAATCTAATGGTTATGAAAATATATATGAGGCAACCTTAAGTAATAAAAATGGTGAAACCTTTGCAAATATTGGATCTGTCAGCATCTGTGTTAACTCTAAACTTGAGGGAAATGTTAAAATTTCCATTCGCCCTGAAAATATTATATTAGCTAAGGGGACATTTGAAAGCAGTGCAAGAAATCTCCTTAAAGGCAATGTAATTAGCATTATCAATAATGATGACAGTGCAATGGTAGTTGTTAACATTGGTATCCCCATAAAAGCACTTATAACTACAAAATCTTTAATTGAAATGGGGATTGAAAAAGGAACTGAGCTATATGTGGTTTTTAAAACCATGTCTGTAACAGTTTATAAGTAGATTTTTTGATAAACAGAGCTCTTGGCATCAGATGAAGTTTTGACTTCATCTGATGCTTTGTTTGTATGTCTTTTTAAAATATGAATTCTTCACTACAAAGTAACTCTATTTCAATAGCATCTCCTTTTTTATAGTCTCCTTCACCAATTTCTGAAATAAACTGTCCATTTGTTCCCAAACACATACCAATAGAGGAGGTTTTAAAAGGAACAGGAGTAGCTATATATGTCCCATCCGTCTTTTTTCCTATATCCATCTTACACAAAAATGAAATTGGCTTCGGACAAGGCATATCTTCGGTAAGAACAGCAGTAACCTTTTGACGTCTTATCATAGGTATCCCTAAATACTTATTAACTATGCTTCTAATACACCAATCTAACCCATAATATGCTGCTAAAGCAGGTCCAGGCAAATTAATAACAGGTTTTTTATTGATAACCGCCAGACTTATTGGTCTGCCAGGACCTGCCTTAACCCAGTGTAATAAAACCTCCCCTTTGTTTTTAAACACCTTTGTAGTAAAATCCTCTCCACCTTTAGAAGATCCTCCATTCATTATAACAATATCTGCTTGTTTTAATGATTTCTCTAAAGCAATTTCAATACTTTCAGAATTATCTTTTACAATTGGATAACACAGAGGTTCAGCCCCCATCTCAATAATCATATGCTTGGCCATAATACTATTGGAATCAATATTTTGGCCTCTTTGTGGTTCTGTACCGGCAGCCACAAGTTCACTACCTGTTGGAATAAAAGCTACTACTGGCTTTTTTAGAACTGGAACCTGGACAATTCCACCTATAACCAAGGCTGCTAAATCACTGGGACGTATTGGCATTCCAGCTTTTAATACACAATCGCCTTCTTTAATAGTACTGCCTCTTTTTTTTACACACATTCCTTCTTTAACTTCAATTTTCTCTTGAAACTTAAGTCTCTCTTGTGCATCAAAAGAAACCTTTTCAATCGGTATTACTGTATCATAACGATCATCAAAATCATCACCTGTATCTGCTCTTGAGTATTCCCTTCCATCTATCCAATGAGAAGTATCAGGCATGCCATCTTTAAAAAAACTGGAGGACACCGCTGCACCATCCATCATTGAAACTCTATAAGTAGGCAGTGTATTGCAGGAATATATGTTTTTTGCAGGTATTCTATAAACAGCCTCTGCTATAGGAACAGTTTCAATTTGCCGACCTGGGGGACATTTTTGAAACAGTATACTCAGCGCCTCCGCCTTAGTCTTACTATTATTCAAATCTAACATATTATTCACCTTCACTCTCCTGTGACATTGTATTTTTATGATTTAAGTCTGGCTCCCGATGAGACAATACTATATCATTTTTAAAGTAAGGCTTAATATCAAGAACAGGTGTCTCATTAATAACATCAAGACCAGTAACATAAAGAACGTTTCCTTCAACCTTCTCTAGCTTAACCAAACTTAATGCAATTGGATTAGGTCTAGCGGGACATCTAATTGCAAACACACCAAATTCATCTGATAATGGATTAACTTTCTTAGGCACAACCTTCATTAAATTTCGCGGTGCTTTATGAAGCCATGACAAAATCCATAAATGTGAACTCTCATCAATACGCTCCAATGCTTCTAAAAACTCTGGGAATACTTCTATTTTGGCATCAACTCCACTTAACGGCATAATTTTTGTATCTGCTATTTTAGATTTTACGATTCCTATAGGAGTAAATGTAACGCTATCAGCTTTCATAAACTATAACATCCTTTCTTAATTATTACCTATTTAGCAGAATTATTTAGTAAAGCTTTTGCATCATTATCAGATATATTAGTATGATAGAAAAGAGAATAGAACTTTTCTACTTCCTTAACCATATCAACTTTATAAACATCTGGATATAAAGTTGCAGCTAACCATCTCAAGCCTAAATACCTATTTACAGAAGGTGGACGATCAAACCAATTGAAAGGTAGACTAGGTATTTCATATATTTTACCATTCTTTACTGCATTAATATTTTTCCACTCCTCACTAGTCTTAATTAAATCAGAAGCACCTCCATCATCCTTTCCCCATGAAAGTATTACATCGGGATTCCATGACAAAACCTGTTCCATTGAAACATCGCTCATACCGCTTCCTGGCTTTGCTTTGACTTTAGCAACATTATTTCCATTAACCATATCCAGTACCAAAGCATGACTTGAACCGGATGGTTCTGTTGTAAGACCTTTTGGACCTTCAGCATAATAAACATTAACCCTTTTCTCTTTAGGTATACTTTTAGTTGCTTCTGTAACCTCTTTAACAGTATCGGTACAATAGTTTGTAAGCTCTTTTGCCTTGTCCTCCGCTCCAAGTATCTTTCCCATAAGTGCATAAGCTTTATCTATTTTTTCAAAACTGCTGTCAATTACAATAACTGGAATATTAATCTGTTGTTGTAATTTATCTGCAGTACTTACTGATGCTTTGTTAATATCATCAGGACCAATTGAAAATATTACATCTGGTTTAACTTTTGCCAATTGTTCTGTATTAATATTGCCATTCATCTGTAAACCACCCAAAAGTGGAAGTGATGTATATTTTGAAGGTATGTATTTTTTCTCACTGTCTGTGAATTTCATTGACAATCCAGCCATCTTGTCTGGTGCAAGGGAATATGCCATAATCATACCAATAGGACTAGTATAATAGCACTTATTAATTTTCTTAGGAATCGTAACTTTTCTTCCTGCATCATCAGTAATTGTTTGTGTAGTAGCTTTTGGCGTTTCTGCTTTTTTTCCACAGCCTGTCAAGCTAAAAAATACCGAACAAATTAATAAAAAAATCATCATTATAGGAAAAATCTTAGATTTCTTTTTTCTTATCATTTTGTATTTACCCCTTTCAAATATATTTACTGTTGATAATGTGTTTTAATGCCAGTATTAATTTTATTGTGAGTGAACACATACCATTCTACCTCCACTTTTAAATATGTTCATTTTTTTACCTTCCTGAACTGCCTTCCAAATAAGTTGCTGCTCAATTACAATGAAGCTTGCTATGAGTTTGACTCCATAATTAAATAATACCTTAGAAACTGGTACGCTTGGTCCTACTAAAACAATTTCAGCTCTTTTAGACAGCTGAATCAATCTAGGCATTGTTTTATTTGTAAATGCTGTTCCTGTAATGAATACGAAGTCTTGCTCTGGAAGCAAATACTCACAAGCTGAGTCAGGATAATCCCCTACCTGTGGTTCTCTTTCAAGTATAGATAATTCACACATTTTATTAAGCTTCTCAATACCCGGAAAATGGCCAATAACTGACACTTTTTTACCTCTCATACTTGGCTCTAAAATTTTAAAAGCATTATACTTTTCTGCATCATCGGATTTAGGCACTGGCTCACCAGTGATATCTTTAATTTGTGAAGAATTATTAAATGCTGCATTAATCGCCGCCATTCCAAGTGATGCTTCAAGCATATTCCATGACTTTGAATATTCAGCAAGTCTTTTAAGCTGCATTCCAGAAATATTGGTAAGTTTAGTTCCTTGCTTACCACCTTTAATAGTCTTAACAATACCTAGTCCCTTTTCTGAACGTACAAGAGTCCATGAAGCCCCAACCATACATTCAAGTACTGTTAGATCATCGGGGATTTCATTAATAAGATCATCATATATCTGCCACACACGTTTTCCCCCCTATCTAAATTTTTTTATAATAAGAACCGTTTGCACAAGCCTTGCATAATACCTTTCCATCTTTAATGACATCTCTGCCATCCATAACTTTTTCATGGCAAATTTCACATTTTACACTCTTAGTAGGCCTTCCTGGCAAATCTTCTTTTTTTATATCTATCTTAACAGGCTCAAATTTAAATAATTGTTCATCAGTAAACTGTTCCCAAAATGAAAGTGCATCCTCATCTGGGGAAGGATTTTTCTTAGCATTTACAACAATTCTTATACCCTTTTGTGTATTCATATCAATAAAACTGGCACCCATTTTACCATAATCTATCCACTTCAACCTTCTTTTTCCCAACGAACATCCTGTTACAGCTTGGACAGCATCTGTTAAACATCTATCTGTTTCTACAAATACTATAAAATCTTTATTTTTTGCAGGTTCTTCAATTCCCAAATAGTTCAATCCTGCACGAGCAATTCTTACACCTAAAATAATACCGCTGCATAAATGGCCATGAAATTCACGTGCCTTTTTTACATCTTCTTCAAAATGATTATCCATATTAACACTCCCTTTAAAATGTTTTATATCAAAATATATACCTATTTTTGACTAATAGGACCACCAGAACGCTGATATTTTACAGCTTGAATTTCAGCCATCACTGCTAAAGCAATCTCAGCCGTTCTTTTTCCACCAAGATCAAGTCCTATAGGCGAATGAACCTTTTTTATAATCTCGTCCGTAATATTAATCGTTTTCAAATTTTTGAAATAACCTGCTACCCTGCGGCTATTACCTAAAGCTCCTATATAACGTGCTGGAGAAGAAATAACAGCTTGCAGTGACTTCTCATCAAATTCATGATGGTGTGTTGCTATCACAATGCTTGTATCTTCTGTTATAGAACACAATTTAAGGTTTTCAACAATATCACCTAAAAGGAGTTCATAAGCTTCAGAAAATCTTTCTTTAGACAACATATCTGGTCTGTTATCGGCTATTGTAACTCGATAGCCAAGCATCCTTGCAAATTTATAAATGTTATGTGAAACTGTGCCTGCCCCCGCTATTATCAAACTATCATGATTGCAGAAACTATTGATAAAAATCTCAACTTTACCTTCAAGAGTATCAAGTAAAACCTTCCTTGAAAGTCCCCTATTGATACATATTTTTCCCTGATCAGCAGCCTTTTTTTCAATAAGTTCACTTCCTAAACTGCCAGCCAGAACTTCACCTTCTGCATTAACCAGTATCATTGCACCAACTCTGCAATTATTTATACTCTCTGAAGAAATAACTGTAATCAGAGCCGCTTCCTTATTAGCTTCCTGATATTCAGCTAAAAGGCGCATTAAATTCAGTTTCAAATCATTCACCTTCCTTTCTACTTACATACTACTTGCTTAACTTTTGGAAATAATAAAGTTCAAATAACAAAGAACAGATAAAGATGATTTCCATCGTACCTCAGGAAACCTATAATTTTAATATTTTATGTGTCTATTATAACTAAAGCAAACTAAATACAACTTAACAAAATAATAATGGACTATTAACAATATAAGCAATCAAAACATAACTAAACTATTTAAATTATAGCAAGATTAATATTTTTCTGTCAATAGCGCAAACTTTTCTTTTAATGTATTTATATATCAGTTATAAACAATAAAATAAAGACTTCTGCATTTTATTTATCATGCCTAAAGTCTTTATTTTTTTTTATAGTATCCTTATAAGTAATTTATATTCCGTTTCTATTATAAACATAAGCAAAAATCAAGGATGAACCTACTATCCATGCAAAAATTACAAATATATTATAACCTGAACCTTCAAGTATATTTTTACCATCAAAAACTTTTTTAAGAATTATCATTGAATTGTAGTTTGGCAGCAAAGTGGCAATTTTATAAAAAGTTTTATTTAATCCTGAAAGCACAGGTATCATAAATAAAAACATGCATAGAGGGGTACCAATAGTCCCTGTTGCCATTTGATTTTTAGATATAATTCCAATTACAGCTCCAATTTCTACCATACTAATTAAAACTACAATCGTTATAATAAAATACATAAACAAATACTGCAGTTGAATCCCCAACATAAAAAATATAGCTATATTTACAATCGCTGAAATGAAAATAGTTATAAGTGCCTTTCCAATTAAAAATTCTACAGGAGAAAGCGAAGTTAACATAAGAGTCCTCAATGTATTTTTTTCCTTTTCCTCTGCTATTAACATAGCCATTATAAGTGTAGCCACCATAACCAAGTTCATATTAAGTATTATATTTAAAATATATATTTTTCCTTCTTGTGAATTTATTATATTTCTAAATATCTTTAAATATATAACACAAAATATTACTGGAAGTGCGGCCATAAAAAGTACATTTATATTTTTAGGCAGTTCCTTTAACTCCTTGTTGAATAATGCATTTACTCTTCTTATTGAAAATTCCATTACAATTCCCTCCCTGTAATATCTAAAAATATTTCTTCAAGATTTGGCTCCATTGAATGAATGGATAAAATCTTTCCATCTTCCATCCAGTTTTTAACTTTAATTGCTCCATCCCTATTATTCTTCACGGTTACTTCTTCATTATCTCTTAAAACAACTTTGATATCGTCTTTTGCATATTTTAACTTTAATTTTCCAGGAGCTCCTATATCAACTATCTCTCCTTCATTTAAAAAAGCTACTCTATGACACAGCTTGTCAGCTTCATACATATTGTGAGTAGTTAAAAATATGGTTGTCCCTTCTCTATTAAGCTCAAGAAGCAGTTTGTGAACTTCTAAAGCCGTGCCAGGATCTAAAGATGACGTAGGTTCATCAAGAAATAACAATTTAGGATTGTGAATCACTGCTCTTGCTATCATAAGTCTTTGTTTCATTCCTTTAGATAGTTTCTTCACATCCCTTTTTCTATACTCTGTCATTTTCACTTTTTCAAGTATTTCATCTACATTTTTCTTTTTTACTCCGTTTATATTTGCAAATAGCATCAAATTATCTTCAACTGTAAGTCTTTCATATAACCCACTGTTATCTGAAAGCACTCCTATATTTTTAAAAATATCTTTTTTTTGTGAACGCAAACTTTTATTAAATATTTTCACATCACCGCCTGTTGGCAGTAATTGGCATGTAAGTATCTTAATTGTAGTAGTTTTTCCAGCTCCACTTGGTCCTAAAAATCCAAATATTTCTCCTTCTTTAACATCCAGAGTTAAATCTTTAATTGCTGTATTTTCCCCAAAATCTTTTCTAAGACTTTTAATAGAAATAATATTTTCCATAGCTAAAAACTCCTTTCAGTTTTACTATGGTTAATTATTATACAAATGCTGCTATTAAACCATAAAATCAACATGAAAAGAGTAATACAACTTATGAATCCTGCTTTTTTAGAGCTGAATTTTCACATTTTGAGTTAAAAATATCATATATTTAGGATATCTTTTAGCTCTTTCATTCTCCCTTTTGAAAGTGGAATAGAACTTTTAGTTTTATCATCGAGACTTAAACTATAACTATTTCTTGTCCACATCACAACTTCACGTACTCTTTGAAGATTTACCAAATAAGATCTATGACATCTAAAAAATCCAAAATGTTTTAGCCTTTTTTCCAGCTCTGTGAGCGGCAGCATGCATGGAAACCTTTCTCCTTTTATGTTTAAGTTACTTTAGGCGTTTGCGAAACGCTACAACCCGTATAAATGCGGTGTATTTTTTGTTACAAAACAAAATAACTCCTCACTGATTTATGGTAAAATTGAATTGCAAAGAAACAAAATCACCATATACCTCAGAAAGGAGTTATATATTTATGATACCATATAAACAGCTTTCTTTGGCAGATATTTTTTCTGATTGCAAAGAAAAATTTGAAAATAACAAGCCTCAGTTTCTTTCTTTACTTGAAAATACTATTAACCTTGATGATTTAATCCCTGCTTCCTTCATAAATCATTTTTATGCTTCTACTGGAAGGCCCCGTAAATACAGTCTTTACGCCATGCTCCGTGCTTTGATTTTGCAGCACATTTTTTCTATTCCTACGGATTCCCTTTTGATTATTTTTCTTAAATATTCTCAAGAGTTAAGGGATTTCTGCGGTTTCCTTAAAGTCCCTGATGCTTCTAAATTCACACGTTTTAAACAGGATTTTATTCTGGACTTACAATTGATATTTGATAATCTCGTTGATATTACTGAACCAATATGCCAGCAAATTGACCCCAAACTTGCTTCTATGACTATTTTTGATACTTCTGGTATCGAAGCTTTTGTTACTGAAAACAACCCTAAGTATGCTAACCGCATCATAAAACAGCTTAAGACTTTTAAGAAAGTACATGCTTTAGATGATTCTTATGATCCTTATAAAGCTGCCTATGGTTCTATGCCTCCACACGCTTCAGCTAATCCGGCCATTCAACAAATGTACATTAACGGTCATTTTTGCTATGCTTTTAAATTTGGCATTGTAACCAACGGACTTGGTATTGTAAGAGATATTTCATTTTACAATCAGGATTTTCTAAAAGCACATCCTGATATTGTTATTGAGAAAAAATCTGATTCACCGGATGAAGATAAATCTCTTGCTGATTCTAAAGCTCTTATACCTGTTCTTATGGATTTCTTTGCAAAACATCCTTTGATAAATCCAAAAATCTTTTTAGGTGATGCTGCTTTTGACAGCATTCTGATTTATCGATACCTTTTGCATGATTTGAAATTTGAAAAGGCATTCATTCCATTAAAAACTAAACTTGCATCAAAAGAATTCGACTGCCCTTTAAATGAAAATGGTATTCCATGCTGTCCTTATGACCATTCGCTTCCAATGAAACGAGAAGGCAGTAAAACACACTTACGTTCTGGAATTCCATCAATGAAATTCGTATGTCCCAAAATGAAATGGGTATACAATAAAAAAACTAAAAAGAGCAAACGTGTAACTCTATGTGAAAATCCATGTACAAAATCTTCTTGCGGCAGAATGTTTTACATTTATCCTGAAAAGAATCTTCGTGCATATCCTGGAACTACTCGTGGAACTCTCCAATGGGAAAACACTTATAAAATCAGGACTGCTGTCGAGAAAAACATCAACCATTTCAAAGGCAGTTATTGCGTTGCGGATCGTAAGACACAAAATGAGCTAACGCTTCATTCTGACTTACTTCTAGCCGGTATAACTCAGCTAATAACAGTTATTGTAGCAAATAAAATACATAAAAATGAATATATTAGAAGCCTAAAACCATTAATTGCATAAATTTTATTTGTAAAAAATAGAAACCCAACTTTGCTTTATTTCGTGCGCCCTTTTTTATCAATATGGCTATTTCAAATCATAAAAATTTGTCTTTAAACTTCTAACAATACTTTTGCAACTTCTAAACATCTTTTATTCATTTTTATTAGCGAGTTTCGCAATTACCTATTAAGTTACTTACACCCTGTTCACTTTCTACATAATCTATTTCCATAGGATCAAAGAGAATCATTCTTTCATTAATTTTAGCAGGAATCTTTTCAATTTTATATACTGTCTCATCTCCGCTATCTGATTCTTCTTGGCTGTTTTCCTCTCCCTGTATTTCTTTTAATCCATTTTCATCTATGCTATAGGATTTTCCACCAAGGAGTAGTATATCCTTAAAAGATACAGAAGTATTGAATACAATTGCGCCATCTGAAATCAATTGATCCATGCTTTGTGTTATAAGCTTTGCATCATATCTGTCCATATTAAGTATAGGTTCTTGAAATATTAGAAACTTAGGTTCTTTAAGCAATTCCCTTGCAAAGCTAAGTCTCCTTTTTTGAGAATAAGTAAGCTTATTTATTTTAGTATTTTCAATATCTATAAGAGCAAGTTTCAGCACTATTTCCTTATAATTAACTTTAGAATTGGCCATATTTTTATAAAATTTCATATAGGATTTTACAGTCATATTTTCATAAAAGCCTTCTTTTCTAAATACAACGCCTATGTGTTTCATATTTCTTCTTATATAAGTTTTGTTACCTTCTCCGTGAATATATATCTTCCCCTTAGTAGGCACCTCTTTGTCTAAAATAAGATCAATCAATAAATCACTTATTTGATCACTACACTCTATATTTATCAAATTACCCTTTGTAACTTTAAATGTTATATTATTTATTACAATATCGCCTTTTACTTTATATAACTCACTTATTTCCAGCAAAACTAACCATCCTTGTACAATATATTTAGATTAGTGAAGTCAACCTATAAAACTCTTTTAAAATATTCCCAAATATCACAGTACAATTATAAATTAAGTATAATTGTAACTCAACATTTATTTAACCTATATCCAAAATTTTACCTTCACTTAATTTTTAAAAAATGTATAATATAATTATTGCTTAAAGAAAGGAATTGACAGAATTGGACAACAAAAGTTTTTTTACGAATAAAAAAATAGTAATACTACTTGCATCTTTTTGCTGTATATTATGGGGAAGTGCCTACCCTGGAGTTAAAAGTGGGTATGCCCTTTTTAAGATAGGCTCAAAAGATATATTTTCAGAATTGTCTTTTGCCGGCTACAGATTCATACTTGCAGGAGTAATTGTTTTAATAGTAGCCCTATTTTCCTCTAAAAACATATTTTCAATAACTAAAAAAAATGTCAAACAGATTATCCTACTTGGTTTGACTCAAACTACTCTTGAATACATATTTTTCTATATTGGACTTGCTAATACCACGGGGTCAAAAGGCTCTATAATGAATTCTACTGGTACATTCTTCAGTGTAGTACTAGCCCATTTTTTGTATAAAAATGATAGAATAAATACTAAAAAAGCTATAGGCTGTATACTTGGTTTTATTGGTGTGCTAATTGTAAACTTCAGCAGTGAACTTTTGAGTTTTAGCTTTAAATTTACAGGTGAAGGTTTTATCATATTATCTGCCTTTGTATTTTCTGCATCTTCAATTTATGGAAAACAAATCTGCAAAAATATAGATTCAGTGCTTGTAACAGGGTATCAACTCCTTATAGGAGGTTTAGCTCTTTTAGCTCTTGGAATTTTCAATAAAGGCTACGTGACAAACTTCACAATTACCTCTACTTCTATTTTATTATATTTAGCAATGCTGTCAGCTGCCGCATTTTCAATTTGGACAGTGCTATTAAAATATAATAAGGTTGGATTTATTTCCATGTTTAATTTTGTAATTCCTGTAGCAGGTACCATTCTATCTTCTATATTTTTAGGTGAAAGTATCTTTAATGTTGAAAACATTGCAGCTCTTGTGCTTGTATGTATAGGAATTTTTATAGTAAATAGGGATTCAAAATAATAACATTATTTTGAATCCGGTTCTACATGTATAATTGCATGTTTGATTTTAAACTCTCTATTTAACATTTCTTCTATTTCTTCCGTGATTTCATGGCTTTTAACTACAGTGAGCTTAGAATTAACCCCTATTACAATGTCAAGCAAAATATTATTACCATGAACACGTGCTTTCGTCCCTTTAACACAGCTCACGCCATCAACTTCCTTTATTTTAGAAACTATACTATCTAACTGTTTGCTGTCAAAACCATCTGTTAAATTATGTGCTGCTTCCTTAAAGATTTCCCCACCTGTCTTACAAATTAAAATTCCCACTAGCACTGCTGCTAGTGGATCTATCCAGGGAAATCCAAACTGAGAAGCTATGATTCCAGCTGCAGTACCCATACTTACCCAGGCATCTGAAAGATTATCTTTTGCAGCAGCCATAAGTGCAGAACTTTTAATTCTAAGCGCTACCCTTTTATTATATACATAAACTGCATATATAAGTATTGCACAAATAATGGCGACCACTGCTGAAATCATATCTGGTGCCTTGTTCTTTAAAAAAATAGTAGAGTACACTGCATTGTAAATTACATCTAAACCTACAGCTATCATTATTAACGAAGCAACAAGTGAGGATATAGTCTGTGCTCTTAAATGACCATAGGCATGATTATCGTCTGCTGGTTTTCCAGATATTTTGAGTCCTATAATAATAGCCAGTGACGCAATTATATCCGTGGAATTATTGACTCCATCAGCAGTAAGTGCTTTAGATTGATAAAAATATCCTAAAGTCAATTTAAGCATCGATAAAATTATGTAAGCTATAATGCTAATACGTGCACCCTTTTCTGCAATCTTGAGATTTTTATAATCTTCATCCATACTTTTCTCCTTAAAATTAGAATTACATTTTACATAGTAGTTCTTTAAACTTTTTATAGTTAGTTTTCACACCTTTATCCAAATTTATTTCTATTTTTGTAAAATCCATGTATTTCATCATTTCATCATACTTTTCCAGTTAATTTATTTTTTTAAGTTTCCCTATATAAAGTGGATTTGATACCAAAATTTCTATAAACAGAGTTCTTTGCATTATATAAAAAAACACTATTAAAATCATCATATCAAATGATTTTAATAGTGTTTTTAAATTACTATCTATCAATGAATCTTACTTAGTGGAAGTGTTACAGTAGGTAGCCATCAGATAAATTACTCTTTTTTATCAAAGTCAAATGTATCTTTAATAGAATCCAGTACTGATTTTACAGTCTTATTAGCCAGTTCTTCTATTTCATCCATTACCTCATCTTTACTTTTTATTCTACTTATATATATATCCAATTCTTCTTTTGCAAAATTTCTTACGGTTTTTAAAACCATATATTCTTCGTTACCTTCTTTAGGAATTATAGTGTCTCCACTTTGTATATTTGTAAACATAGGATTATCTGAAGTTACTTGACTTTTCAGTTCTTTTTTATTTTCTCCATTTTCATCTAAAACAACATAAAAATTTACAACAGTTTCCATTAATGTTCATCTCCATATTTTCAAATTGTTTCACTGTATTATAATATTGTTTTAGATGAAAAAATGTTACTTTTCCTTACCTTTGTTCAGTTTAATTAAAAACGCAGCTGTAACTGCTGTTATAGGCACTGCAAATATAAGCCCTATACTTCCTGCCAGAGCTTTTAAAACTTCAGAAGCAATAATATCCTGGTCTAATGCTGTAGAAATAGATGTACTATAAGAGTAAGATGAAATCATAATCATTATGTACATGGCCCCTCCTACATAGGCAAGTATCAAAGTATTAGCCATAGTACCCATAATATCTTTTCCCACATTCATACCCGATTTCACAAGTTCCTTTACAGTCATATCAGGTTTTGCCTCTTTTATTTCCATTATAGAGGACGCTATAGACATACTTACATCCATAACTGCCCCAAGTGCTCCCATGATTATTCCTGCAAACAGTAAACCTGGAAAATTGAAATTAGCATTTTGTGAGGTATATATAATAGACTGCATTTGATCATCAGTAAGTCCATTTAACATCATTATAGAGTTTGAAAAGAAAGCTATGGCCCCTGCAATAAGTACCCCACCAGAGGTTCCTATAATAGCAGCAAGTGTTTTTTTATTTTTACCGCTTATTATAAGCAGGTTAACTATGGTTACAAAAATGCATATTGCAATAGATACTATCATTGGGTTAAATCCCTGTAGTATAAGTGGTATAAGCACTTTTATTACCACAATTCCAGTTATGGCTAAAGTTATCACAGATTTAAACCCTTTTAAGCCACCTATAGCTATAAGCAATATAATTAAAAATGCAGCCAATCCATATAGCCATTTATACCTCACTATCTCATAAATATAAGCTTTTTTTACATTGTTTTTTGAGTCATATTGTATATTGACTAATACTTCATCTCCTACTTTTGCAAAGCTCTGTGTACTGCTTCCTTCATCTTTGATTTGACCACCTGCAAAATTTTGAACTGTAATCACTTTGCCTTTAAAACTTCCCGATATAATTTTTACATCTGCATTGGAAAATCTTTGAGAGTTTTTGCCACCATTTGCATGTATTTTAATAACTTTGCCATGAACTGGTGTGTTATCGATGTCTGAAGTCCCGCTTGCCATAACTTTTGCAAAAAACATACCTGCAGTCATTACAATAAACGCCAACAAACTAATTACAATAATCTTACTTACTTTTTTCACTTCAATTCATCCTTCCGCCATAGATCCCCTCTAATATTTAACTTACTATCCTTCTACTTTAATCTTTATGCTATCATTTTCTATATCTATGACGCTAACGGTATCTTTAATTTTATTGTCAAAGAGCACTTTATCTACAAAATAGGGTTTTATTTTCTGTTTTACTATCCTCATTATCTCTCTTGCACCATATTCTAATGACACGCCTTTTTGTGCTAGCCATTTATAGCAATTATCTGTAACTGTTATCTTTATATTCTTAGTTAAAAGTTGCTTTTCAAATTCACCCATGGCTTTTTGTGCTACACGATATGCCATCTGTTCATTCATTCCATTAAAAAATATTATGTCATCCAATCTATTCCTAAATTCTGGAGAAAATACTCTATTTACTTCCTGGGAAATTGCATCATCTTTTACAATTCTATTCCCAAATCCCATAAGTGACTTTCCTAAATACCTTGCTCCTGCATTTGAGGTCATTATAAGTATTACATTTTTAAAATCAGCTTTTCTTCCAGTATTATCTGTAAGAGTAGCATAATCCATAAGCTGCAGCATTATATTAAGTACATCTGGATGTGCCTTCTCTATTTCGTCTAAAAGCAGTACACAGTAAGGAGTTTTCCTTATAGTGTCTGTTAAAAGTCCACCTTCTTCATATCCTACATATCCTGGTGGAGAGCCAATAAGCCTTGCCACTGTATGCTTTTCCTGATACTCACTCATATCAAACCTTATTAATGGAATATTTAAAGCATTTGAAAGCTGTTTACTTATTTCCGTTTTTCCTACACCTGTCGGGCCTACAAAAAGGAGATTTGCCACGGTTTTGTTGTCTTCATTAAATCCAGCTCTTGACCTTTTAATTGCCCTTACTACAGCCTTTACTGCTTCATCCTGTCCAAATATCTTTTCTTTAAGAATCTTATCTAAATCCTTAAGTACTTTTGTCTCATCCTGTGACAAAGTTCCCTCTGGTATTTTTGCCATAGATGAAATTGTCTTTTCTATGTGTTTTTTTTCAATAACTATTTGTTCTTCATCTTTTCCATGAAGCCTTGCATAGGCACCAGTTTCATCTATTACGTCTATAGCTTTGTCTGGCAAATACCTATCATTTATATATTTTATAGATAAATCTACTGCTGCTTTTAAAGCTTCATCTTCATAAACCACATTGTGAAATTTTTCATACTGTCCTTTTATACCTAAAAGTATCTTATAAGTATCTTCTGCAGTAGGCTCCGGTACTTCTATTTTTTGAAATCTTCTGGCAAGGGCTCTATCCTTTTCAAATATCTTTTTGTATTCGTCATAAGTAGTAGAACCTATAAATCTAATTCTCCCACTAGTCAAAAAAGGTTTTAAAATATTTGCAGCATCAAGAGACCCACCAGATACAGATCCCGCTCCTATTATAGTGTGTATTTCATCTATATATACTATAGCCTTATCTTCCTTTTCTATTTTCTTCAATATATTTTTTATTCTTTCTTCGAAATCTCCCCTGTACTTAGTGCCTGCTAAAATAGACCCCATATCCAAGGAATATATTTTACTGTCTTTTAAATTTTTAGGCACTTTGCCATCTGCAATCAGGCTCGCCAGTCCTTCTGTGATGGCTGTCTTTCCAACCCCTGGATCTCCCACATGAATTGGATTATTTTTGTTTCTTCTTGAAAGCACCTGAATTGTTCTACTAAGTATATCATCTCTACCAATTAAAGGATCTATTTCACCATTTCTTGCCTTTTCAGTAAGTTCTACTGAGAAATCTTCTATTTGAAAAAATAAGGGCATATCCTGTTCGTCAGATGAATATATAGCATCATCTTCAATATTATAATTAAACATATTTGCTGGAGTTCCATGAGTTATATAATTTAATATATCTATTCTCTTTATCCCTTGTTTTTTTAAAAAAAAGCTGGCAAAACTCTGCTCTTCATCATATATGGATATAAAGATATCTCCTAATTTTATTATTTCCTTTTCAGCTGCTAAAACATGCTCTCCCGCAGAGGTTAATACATTTTGCAAACTTACAGTTTCCAGCGGCTCTTTTTTTTCTGTAACTTCTATATTATCACTAAAATACTGTAATAAATCTTTTTTTATATCCTGTACACTTCCGCCGCATCCTTCTACTATTTCCATTCCCTCTGGGAAAAATAAAGCAGCATATAATAAATGTTCTGGTGTAAAATATTCATGCTTACAATATTTTGCTTCATTGTAAGCCGCAGTCATAATTTCATTTACTATTCTATCTAGTTTCATAATTATTCCTCTTCCATACTAAATTTTAGTGGGAACCCACTGCTCTCCGCCATCTTTACAGCTTGCATTATTTTGGTAGCAGCAATATCATAAACATATACACCTGCTACTCCTATACCTCTTCTATGTACATCATACATTATTTGGGTAGCTTCTACAGCACTTTTTTCAAATATTTTTATTAAAACTTCAACTACAAATTCCATAGTAGTATAGTCATCATTGTGTATAATGACTTTATACATAGAAGGTGGTTTAATTTTCAATTGAGGATTTTGTTTTAAAACAGTTTTTTGCGTCATTTTAACAACTCCATAGGTGTAAGGCATTTTCAAAGAAATAACCAGTCAATATGCTAGCCTATTTTTTCAAATGTCTAAATATATAATACATAAAATCATTTTAACATAATTTAATTTCAAAGTGTACAATAATGAATTGATATTACTGGAAAAGTAGATCACAGAAGCTTCAATTATACACATCTGGAAAGTAATTAATTACATGTATGTAAAAAAACATCCCCATAAGAAGGATGTTTTTATATGCTATTTTTTACTTTACAGGATAATAACTTCCCATATCAATATTAATAAGTTTCAAAGATGAATCCTTGTATTTATAAGATCCTTTGGCCCATCCAATCACATCTGCATGACAGCTTCCCGATATATCTTCATAAACCTTTAATTCATATACTCCATCACCATCTATGTCAGACACTGTAAATCTTGGTCCATGACCTACGTATAGATCTAAACTTTCTCCATCCTTTTTAATATTTTGTATGCCTTCATCTCCTGTCAAATCCACAGAACAAGTCTTATCAAGAGATTTTGAATACATTTTTAATGTATCATATCCATCAAGGTTAAAAGAAAGGTCACTCTCAGGAAAAGGATTTAAACAATTTTCAGCACCATATTTTCCAAGTTCAACAAATTTATTATCTTTTAAAGTTTCTATATCACAAGTTTGTATATAACTATTTCCCCCATTTTCAACTACTGCTGTAATATCTGGGGTTCCATCTCCATTTATGTCTGCAAGTACGATATCCCCTTCCCCAGATGAAAAGTCTTTAATAGTCTTGGAATCAATTACTTTTCCATCTGAAGCATCCTGCACATATAATATTGGACTTAAATCATCACCTTTACAGGCTAATATAACATTCTCAGGTTTTCCATCATTATTTACATCAGCAGTTTTAAAATCAATTATTTTATTTCCTTGAAAATCTCCATCAAGATCTAATTTAGTACCATTAAAACTATTTTCTATGGAAGAATTTACAGAACCTTGTCCACCCAAAATATATAGGCTTGTGTATTTTGAATCATCTATGTATTTTTTTTGTACATTTGCATTTACTCCATCAGTTAACACTATAGGTGCATTTAATTTTGAAGCAAGTGCACTACCAGATAGAGCATCTGGAAAATTTTCACCATTAGCTAAAATTACGCTTTTGGAATCCAAATTAAAATAGTTAGCTATTTTAATTGAGGTTTCATACCTATTACTGCCGCTAATTCTAACTAAATCATCGCTTTTTATATAAGCCATAGCATTTTTAAGCTGATCTTCAACTTGACTATCCAATACACCTGTTCCACCAACTATATAGATCTTAGATGGATTTATAGAAGTTATCTTCTGAATTATGCTATCTGGAATAGAATTAGATAAACTCATAAATATAGGATATCCTTTAGAAGCTGCTACACTTGATATACTAAGTGCATCTGGAAAATTTAATCCATTTACAAGCACTACAGGAGTACCTTTTGAAGGATTTATTTCATCAACTATGGAATTGTTGGTTTCAAATCTATTCTTTCCTCCAAGTCTTTTTATATTGTTAAAATTTAACTTATTCAAACAACTTATAACCTGTGGACTTACAGATGCATCTCCTCCTAAAACATATATAGTTCCATCTTTAGATACATGACTTTCTATATAACTTAAAGAGTCATACTGAGAAGGATCATTAACATCATCCATAAGCAAAATAGGTGCATTTAATTTTTTTGAAAGTACAGAACCTGCGAGAGCATCTGGAAAATCTTTTCCTGATGCCAATATCACATTTTTTACTTCTTTTGAATCAAATTGTCTGCTTATATTTGCAGAGGTTTCATACCTGTTAACACCATATATTCTAGAAATATTGTAATACTTTCCACTGTCTGCAAAAACATTATGGAAAGATGATACTATAATGGCACAGGTCAAAACCATAGTTACTTTGATAAATTTTTTATTCATAATATTGTTCTCCCCTTTTATGTAAACTAAGTAAAAATGTATATATTACTCATTTTTTAATATCTGATAATACATACATAAATTCTTCTAAAATTTATTATATTATTTATATTTTACTATGAGATTAAATTAACTGTCAAATAAATGAATAAATTACTAAGTATATCTTCATATAAAAGTATAAAACTAATATTGAAATGGAGGTGTTACATTATGAGTAGAAGACCTTTAGTTCCAGAAGCAAAACCCAAACTGGATAAATTGAAAACAAAATATTCAAACGAATTTGGCATGGAATTTAACAACGATTATAAGGGAAACAAGACTTCAAAATTAAATGGCCATAATGGCGGACTTGTTGGCGGCTTAATGACTAAAAAAATGGTAGAGGAATTTGAAAAAAATTTAATAGATAAGTAATTGTAAAAAACAGTTAGCATCCTTAGAGGTACTAACTGTTTTATCTTGGTAATATTCCTCATTTTTATATATAAAGTTGATGATTTTTACAACAAATAATGTTAGAAATTCTAACATTATTTAAAGAATATTAAATTATTACGTGATTCATTATCTTATTCTAATATTAAGCTCTTATAAATTGCAGTTTCAGGAGTTTGATAAAAATCTGGTGTAATAGACGCCATTAAATCCTGTGGTGCTCCTGAAATTTCTTTTAAATTATTCATCGGTACTATTATAGTCTTGGCTCCAGCATCTAATGAAACCTGAAGTGCTTCAATTAGATTACTCACCGGACTTACTGTACCTTTATTAGACATTTCCCCTAATACTACTATCTGCTTTTTAATGTATTTACTTGTAAGAGAACTCATTATAGCCACAAAAAATGCCATTCCTGTCTCGCTGCCCTCTTTAGATTGCATTAGATTAATTGCATTAATATGTAATTTACATTCATTAATCTGTTTTTCAACACCAAGACTTTTAGCATGAGTCATTATATATGTTCTCGCATTATTTGCAGCATCCTTCATAGCTCTTGACATACTGCCAGTAAATAGAATACCTGATCCAGTTGTAGTCTGAACTTCAATCTTAAATACTGAAGGTTTTTGAGTATCCAAATCTATACCAACTGTATATACTTCTCCAGGAGATAAGTTGTTTTCCGGTATTACTTTTCCACCTGATTTTTCTTTTAAAGTAACAAATTTTTCTTGACTACTTTCTATATCAATGTATGAAAATGAAGTTGCCCAGAATTCTAATCCTCCTATTTTTTTCATTTGTTCCTTTACTCTTCTTCTCATTTCCATTGCAAAAATAAGATAATTTTCAATATCATTTTTGACAAATTTTCCGTCTGGATGAAGTATCTTTACTAATCCTGATACTGTCTTTCTAACTGATTTAACATCTCTTTGATTTAAACTTTTTCCAAATCTAAAATAGTCATCTATTATATCCGTATAAGAAACTTTACGCATTTCTTTTAAAAATTCACTAAAATAATCTGCAATTAATCCCAAATGTGACGTGAACAGTTCTGGATACATTTTTGGTATTTCCCATCCCGGTAAAAAAAATGCAACCTATCCTGAAATGCAGTATCATCCCTCATTTCTGGTACAAGTGGCGTAAACAAATGAGAAATTTCACTTATTCTTTCAATATTACCATTAATATTACCAATAAAAACCATGCTACCTGATGCACCTATTTCTTCTTTTCCTCTCGAAAAGCTGCCTGATTCCATATAATCTTTCATAATTTGTATGGCATCAGAATTTCCAAATTTCAAGCCTCCAACCTCATCAAATGCAACAGTATCCCAGTATCCTACTAATCCAATTTGTCTTGAGCTCATATTATAAAATAAATTTGCCACTGTCGTTTTTCCACCACTTACAAGAATAGAATACGGTGAAACTTCTCTATAAACATAAGACTTTCCAGTTCCTCTTGGTCCTAATTCTATTAAATTAAAATTAGCCTCACAAAGTGGTATTAACCTTGAAATAAATAATAGTTTTACTCTCTGGCTCTCCATTTCATTTGGTTCATAGCCAACACTTCGTAGTACAAAATCCATCCACTCTTCAGTATTAAATTCTGATCTTCCTTCTTTAATTTCCTGTAAGTCTAACGATGCCATCTGTATGGGAATTATTTCTTTTATTACAAATGGTCTTGTTCCACCCTTACTATACATTTCCGTATCATATCCTATATCAAGTATAGCCCACATACCGCTGCCTAATAACTTATCATTTTTCTTTACAAGTTCATCACCGATATTTACTTCTTTAAGCCCCATATTTAGAAGTTCGGCCCAATATCTATCTCTTCTATCATCTAGTTTAACTGATATTTTATCTATGATTCTATACATACCATTTTCTCTAATAATAGCTTTAACTTTTTCGCTTTCATCAGGTGATACATAATGTTTTTCCAAAATATTTTTTACAGATTGTAATCCCCTTGCTATTTCCTCTTCATCATCAACACCACAGTATCTTCCTAATAAATATTCAAGAACATATGAGGGTACATTATATCCTACTTTTAATTTTCGTACCAGGTCTTTTCTTACGACTCGACCTTCAAAACATTCAAACCCTAATTTATCTAAATTATCCAGCACTCATATCACCTACTATCAAAATAGTTTTTTGTCATCTAATAAATCAACATATGCTCTACTCTCATACATTTTTAATTGTGTTTCTTCATTAAACACTTTAATAACAATGTACTCATTATTAGGCGGAATTTTTTGATTTAACCTATACTTTATCTCCGTATGTCCATTTTCTATTTGAACTGAAAAATTTTTTTTATCATTATATCCGTTACCTTCAAGTGCTATAACAATATCTAAACCTATACTTTCTTTATCACACTGTATACATATTTTAATAATTTTACTTTTAATTTTTGTTGGAACCTTAAACTCATATTTAACATTGTCTTGTCTTTCTTCTACTAATGGTTCAACTTTAATATATGGTATTATATTTTCTTGCAATGATATTCCACCATGATCGAACTCCACATTTCCGCCTTTCATACTGTATTCTGTAATTCCTCTTGCAAATACTATATCAAAATTACTTTGAATGTTACACCAACTGCTGTTCTTCACTATGTGTTCGCCCTGAATATCATTGCCAATCCCATATCTTGATGAAATCTTTAAATATTTCCCTTGTGGTGCCCTAACTGCTTTATTATCTGTTGTATATAAGTATCCATGATCCGATGTTATAAACACTATATATCCTTTATGTGAAAGCAATTTAACTACTTTAACTATATCTCTTATATTATTTTTAAATATTTCTATTCCAAAAGATATACCTGATTCCCCAATACTATCTATATCTCTTGAAAAAACTGCAATACTGTCCTGAATGTCACCTATACTTCGCATTAACAAATTTGAAATTTCTTCAAACTGGATATTGTATACATCATTCATCATCTTTTCTTTTCTGCTATTTCTCTGTACAAAATTCTTGTTACATTTATCAGTTATAATTGAGATGCCCGAATTTTCGCTTTTTAATATCATACTTTCATCAGGATTCATAATTAACTTTGTCATCCCTACTTCAGTTATAGACGGAAGTGAACTTAACATTGCAGTAAATTCAGTATTAAATTCACTTAAATTGCCTTCTAATTCTTTTCCAAGTTCATAATTTAAAGCATCTGCAAATATTATACATTTTCTGCCCTTTTGTCCGACAAAATCTTTCCAAACTATTTGCTGGTTAGCCATACCATCTATCTTAAATTCAGGCAATTTTTCTACAAGCATACTATATTTATAATTAATATCATCAAGATAAAGATTATAAATTTGATTTATCTTACTTATAGTTAACCCTTCTACGTCTATTTCTGTTAGTACCTCTCTAAACTTTCTATAATTAAAATCAATTTTATAAAGACACCTGATATAATCTCTTATCAAATCCTCAATTTTTAAATACATTTTATCTTTATAATTAATATTAAAATCAAAACTTGCTTTAAGAAAGTCAATTAAGTAACCTATACTTGTCCATTTCGTAAATAGCTTGTTTTTACTCCAAAATGTGTTTTGACGTATCTTTATAATGTAATAAATATCATTCAATAGTTTAATATCATTTTCACTGTATATAACATCATTAACCTTCTTTTTTACCTCATTATATAGTTTTTCATCAATATCAATAAAAATATCACATTTAGTTTCATCAAGTAGAGCAGCATCATTAACTACTGTATCTATTGAATCGTTTATAAAATCGGCTTGATATTTTTTACAGCAATCTATATATTCCTGTTTATATTTATCATTATTTCTCCAAACATCATCTACAAACTTGAAAATTCTCTCTCGTTTAATACTATCAGATATTATAAAAGACTCATAAGAATTCATTCCTCTCCCATCAGCTTGATAGTAAAAGGCATTAGCAATCATAAAAAAGGAAATTTTATCAATAAAGCTTTCAATAGTTTTTTCTTGCATTTTTATTCCGTAATTTTCCTGTAACCTTTGATAGAAATAATCTAAGAGCGTTGGTTTTTTAATTAACTCAAATAATTTAGATTTATTTGGTGCAAACATTAATCTGATAACTATATCATCCATATTAAAATGATTTATTTCAAAAACAGCCTCAAGTACCAAATCTTTTAAATCATTTACAGATAGGGTAGTACCATTGTAATATTCTTTTAACTTATCAAAATTTGTTACAATATAATCCTTATATTCATTAGCAAAATCAAATAATTTTTTATTATATTTAATACCAAAAGTTAAGTTAAGAATATCAAATAGATTAACTGTTATACTTTTTCCAAAGTATTCATAATCACAATCAAAATTATCGGATGTAACATAAATAAGGTACTTTTTCTTTATATAAGGATCACTTTTCTCTATCATAAATTTCAATTGAGTAATGCTGTTAGTGTAATATATATTGGTTACTCCATCCATATGAAATTCATTAAAAAAATTCTCAAAGTATTTTTCATTATCATGCCATATAACAATATTCTTATTTTTAAATGCATCATCAATTAATTTCTTAATGTAGTCTTTCAATCAAAACACCCCGTTTTTATTCCCAATTAAACCACATTCCTCTTAATCTAACACCATTTTCTTTGATCCATTCCTTGTACTCATTCAAATCGTCCAAAATATAAAATATTTCATCTTTTTCTTTTTCAAGATTACTTTTCTCTTTTCCTTCTAAAGCCAATAATCTCTCATCTAATTCTTTAATTTTATTTTCATAAGATTCTATTTCACTATCAAGATATTGACTTCTTATTTTTAATTCAGTATCTGGCGTTATTTTATATCTCCATACAAAAACAGTAAAATTCTTTTTAGAAGACTGCCCTTTCCATATTAATGGCTCCCAGGGATTCCTAATTTCTTTATACTTATCTTTTTTCTTGTCATAACCTTTATTGTTTATATAATCTATTGCAAAATCATCACGCAACCATTTTTCTATACTCTTGCCTATTATATTAACAATTTCTGTTTCAATAAAAGAAGCACTTTCTCCAAAAGTTTTATCCAATTCATCATGAATTTTGTTAACAAGCTCTGATAAAAGAACAATACCATCTCTATCATCATCGAAAGCTTTTCTTGCAAAACTCTGGAGATATCTTTTAACAGTTTCTATTAAATCTTCCTCAATGTACAAATCATTTTTTTCCATTATAGCAAGTACAGAGCGAGGATTTATTTTTAATTCTTCAGAAATACTAATTATAGTAGAACCTTTTTTCATGCATAAATTTCTGATTTTATTTGTTATTTCTATAATTTCTTCTTCTGTATATTCTATATATGAAGGTTTTACTGATTTAAATGCTTCAAAATCTATATTAGAGCAATAGTAATTATTTATATATTTATATGCCCTTTCACAACTTTTAGTAATATCTCCAATTGTTTCATGTTCTGATAAGATCCTATCTATATTTTTACATCCCTCAACATTACAAATTTTAGGATTAAAATAATAATTTTTTATAATTGGTAAACTAATTATACTTCTACCGAAATTTAATTTTATAAAATCAATGGTTTGTTCATTATATCCATATTGGTATAACAAAATCTCATTTATAATATAACTACTTTCCTCAATAAAAATAGTCTCAAGATTGTTATTTAATAAATATTTCTTATCAAATATTTCTTTTATATCAATATGATCTTGAAAAATATATGAATTAACTTTTCTACTAAAAATCAACATCTTGTTTAACATAATAAAATTCACTAAATCTTCAATAACTTCGTCATCTTCAATTATTTTAAATGGTATATTCTCAATATCATTCATAGTAAATGATATTGTTGGATTTAGTGCCCAAAGCAAACATTTGCACAATTTTGAGTTTAAAAAACCAAGTAAATATTTTATTGATATGGTTTTGGGAAATATTGCCGGACTAACTACATCATATAGGCTGTCATTTTTCATAAACCGTGCGCTAAAATTTTTTCCTCCTATAACACTATAGGTGATTCCTTCTTTAAACCTAAAGGCCTGTTCCCTTATACGTGAATTTTTATTTTCTTTATAAAAATTTTGTGCTTCACTATTCCAATCAATTAGATTATTTATGTCATTAAAATACCCTTGTGAGCCTCCTTTTAAATATAATTTCCATCTTTTTAGCTTTTGTTTTATTTCCCAGTACATATATACAAATTTATAATTATCTGCTGTTTTAATCCCTGGTTTACATAAAGCATATTTCGGTACTAATTTATTATCATCTATTAGTGTTTTTAATATTTCATCTGGCATAGAATATATAAACTGACAATTACCTATTTGCTTAAATATCCTTAAATTTATTTTACTAATATATTT
Source organism: Clostridium sp. 001 (assembly GCF_019056555.1). NCBI lineage: Bacteria > Bacillati > Bacillota > Clostridia > Eubacteriales > Clostridiaceae > Clostridium > Clostridium sp. 001. The sequence goes on from NZ_CP020473.1 coordinate 582,976, forward strand.
ATCATCATAAATAGCATTTTTTTTGTTGTTAATATTTGTTATATCAATAAATTTTGATTCAACTATTTGATTTGAATAATTAAATATGGATATACCAAGACTTACTGCAACATTATTGAATACTTTACCTAAATGAATAAAGATTTTTAAATTAAAACTATCAACTATTAAATTTCTTAATGACGAATATGCTATTAAATTTAAATATGTATCTGGCGTAAGAAGTCCTGTATACCCATTTTTTCTATTTAAAAAAACTGTTTTTTCTATAAATGCTGAATATAAGTCTGTTTTAGTCGATTCATATTTTTTATTTAAGCAATTTCTTAAATTGTTTCCCATTTTACGATTATGCAGATATGGAGGATTTCCAACAACGACTTCATATTTCTGCATCATTGCTCCAATAAAATTGCTCCCTTTACTTAAATCTTTTGCAAACATTCTGCTATTTATATCATTATACTTATTTATCTTTGTAACAACATAATCAACACAATCTAATATTTTTTGTCTTAAATATTCAACAAATTCCTCTCTGGATTCAAAGTACCTTATGTCCTCTATACTATCTAATGATAATTGCTGAACTTCAGCCTTAAACATTGTCGTTTGGTCTGATTGTTTTAATATTTTTTCTTTTTTGGCTTCAACTTCTCTTATAGATGGTCTTCTTCTTCCCCCTACATATTCATCAATGATTGGATTAATTACATCTTCTATCTTCATAAGACTTCCAAGTAAATTATTTTCCTGCATATAGTCAAATGATTTTCTAACTATATTTTCAATAACATTTCTTAACTTTGGATCTATTGATATTGACATCAAATACTTATCAATATTTACTTCTCCTTTTATTCTGCTATCTGTACAAATAATATTGAATTTTTCTATTTGAGAATTTCTGTTCTTTTCTTTTGCTTTAATATAAAGGTTGAGTGCTGCAAGCTGAACTGCTCTTTCATCTATATCCATTCCAAGAATATTTTTACTAATTATATAGTTTGGAATTTGCTCCTCGGGTATTTTCCCCTCTTCCACGTATAATTCATAATACTTGTCAAAGGCATATGTAAGGAAAGAACCACTTCCACAAGATGGATCTATCAACTTTATTGTTTCTACTTCTTGCTGCGGTCTTTTGCCTGATTCTATTTCATTCCAATAAGAGCCAAGAGTATTATCAACTATATACTTTACAATCCAGTCATAAGTATATACTTGCGTTTTTGCCGCTATTTCTTCAGGAGTATCAGCCTGCTCTATTTCTTCTTTTTCATCCTCTACAAAGTATTGATAAGTCCAGCCTACAAAATCATCCCTATTCCAGTCGTCTGATGGAATTTCATCTAAAAGAACCTTTGTTATTTCCTTTATGGTCTTTGGTCCCGGGAAAAGCAAACTGTGCTCATCGTTTAATTCAAAAAGTAACTTTATCTGCGTAGATAATTCTCTTAATATTCCTTCTATAGCATGTTTAAGGCCATCATAAGGATCTTTATCTAATAACGCATAAGATACCCTGCTTAAATTCTTCTGTACTTCGGATTTATCACCATACTCTTTGAATTTCTTTATTGTTGGAGAAATCAAGTTTCTTTCTTCCAGTAATCTTATTGCACAAAATTTATTTGTAAAATCAAAAGCACATTCTCTTATGAACTTTTTTAAGTTTTTCTTTCTGATTTTAATATCATTTAATAATGAACCAGCTTCGTCATTTTCACATTCATTCATTAATACATCGAGAACTTGATTTCTCTTATATTTCCTATTTACATCAAAACCATTTTTTATTTCTTCTGATGTATAAATTTTATCATAACTAATTCCTAGAAATCTCAATTGCTTTTCTATATCATTTATAAGCATTAACTTTATTTTCTTTATTCCTATATCAATATCTTTAAGACTCATATTCCCACCTCTTATCTAATAAAAATTTCTTTTCCCTGTTGTATTTGTTTTTGCATCTTCAACCTTATTTCTTCAATATACTCATCTATATCATTTTCATTCTTTATTACCTTTTTATTAGTGTCAAAAATAAGTTGCTTTATCGATACCTCATTTTTTGTTGTTTTTACCAAATGTTTCACAGGAGGATTAACTGCTTCCTGTTGTGGATTAATAAAATTATCTATTTTTGCTGTAATTCCAGACTTTAATGTTTCAAGTATTTCTATATCGTTATCTAAAGATTGTATATCGCGTTTACATTCTTCACATTTATAATTTTCACATTTATCTATAGTAACGCATAATTTATTAGATAGTGGCCTTATAAATTCTTCCATAGTTTCATTGCTTATAATATCTTTATGCTCTGCATATTTAGTTTTAATATTTTCAATTGTTTTTTTGTATATATCATTACATTCATTATGTTTGTTAATATATAAAGCATCTACATTACTTTTTAAATTTAAATATTGTGAGTAAATATTTTGCCAGTTATCTATAAAAGAATTCGATGTAATACTTCCTGTAATAGAATTTATTTTACTTTCAAAATCTAACTTTTCATCTCCACGGAAATATAAAGAAAACCTTTTTATAGAATTCAATTGAATTTTTACCTCTTTGTATTCATCTATTTTTGTATTTACAAATTTCAATGATAATTTGACAATTCTAAACATTTCCTGTATTTCTTCTTCAGTGATTTTAACAAAATCATTAATCTTTTGATTATCGCCAGCTATTTCTATTTTCTCGTATATTCTCGACTTCTCGGTTAATTTATTGATAACTTCTTGAGAAAATTCAATATGTTTGACCTGATCCTTTATAGTTGTTATTTTGCTTATTTCTTCCAGGCATACTTCTTTAATTTTTTTTGCTAAATCTTCAACAGTGTCAATGGCATACTTGCCAAATATAGTAGAAAGTCTATTTTTAGCAAGAATTCTTGCTGTAGCATCTGCCTCAACTATTGGTAAAATTGTTATGTTATTAAAAAGTGAGTCCTTTAAAAATATTTCCTTTACCTTTGACTGACTATAATTATCATATCTAATTCCATCAGATTTTATCTCAATTTTACCGACACGGAGCATTGCTGCAACAGTAAGCTTAATTATATTAGGTGCCCAACCATAGGGAGGCTTACTATAATCTTCAATAATGGAACTACCTATTACCGCTTCTTTCCACTTATTCTTATTTACAATATAACTATATAATGCATCATATACAGCTCCACCTAATTTTATTGTTTTATCTTCCATAACTCCCAATTCACATAAATCAGGATAAGAACCCTTTGGCCTATCAATTAAAACAACATCCTGAATATATTTTTTGTAATCAGCAGGCTGAATATTTACTGCTCCATCCTCAAATTTATTAAATACTTTAGGAATTGATTCCTCTATAATAAACTTTTCCATAATATTTTTGGCTGCATTCCCATAATCTTTAGGTCTATAATCCGAACCACAATAAACTATTTTCCCATTTAACAAAGAATATTCTATTTTATTTGGGATATCTTTTTTTAACCCATCGAATTCAATTTGTTTTTCTCTCTTTATTGCAATGGCTTCTTCAGAGTTATCTTTTCTTATACCATCTATAGCCTTATCTAATTTCATCATTCTTATAATCATATTTGTAACTTCTATTTGATCTATGGAATACCATTTAATTACTTTTTCATTATTTTCCATTGCAAATAATATTTGCCCTTCTTCTGATGTATATACTTCTAAATTTATAAAACCGCCTTTAGACTTTTCCTCTCCATCAATTTTTATATTAATATCAAATTTTGAACCTTCATATCTTATACCTGATTTTGTATCTTTTAATAATTCTTCTATTATTTCACGTCTTTTTCTTTCAACATCCGATTTTCTAATAGATACATCCCTTACCTTTTCCTCAAACTTTTTCTCTTTTACCGATAATAATTTATATCCATCTTCATTTATTTTTCCAACAAAACCTTTATTAATTAAATCGTTTAAAACTTTTTTAACTTCTCCTCCATCTAATGGAGAAAGTGGATTATTAGTAAGACATGTAGCAATATTTTTAATGTTATTCCCTATGTACTTTACACGATCTAATACAAATAAAGCTTTTGCAACTTTTATATATAATTCTTTATTATCGTAACCTTCAAATACATCTGGAATCTTTTTTTCAATATCAAGCCTCACTTCATTCTCAATATCCTGTTTAACTGCATCAAAAATATAATCAAGTGTAACAAAAGTTCCAAAAGGCATTTCTTTCATACTATTTTTAAGAACATTCTGAGTTAACCTAATCATATTTCTTTCACCATAATTTACTTCTTTTTTATCTAGGCCCATCATTTCTTGAAGTAAATCTCTTGAAATATAAAAGTGATAATTTAAAAATGGATAAGATTCTATAAATACATTTTCAGAACCTATATACATATTTCTCGAATTTTCAATTTTTAAATTTGCTGCAATAGCACCACCGTTATCATTATAATATTTCTCTAGTTGTAGCTTATAACTATCCTTTTTCCTTAAAACTCTATCTTTTATTACTCTATCAATATCTTCTGACCTTAAATCTAATCTTGTAGAAAATCTATGGCTCAATCGATTAAATTTTATTTTTGAATTTACATCAAAATCTTCTATCATATCCTGCAACTTTTGTTGTGCTGTAACAACTAGCCATATTTTTTTTCTTCCAAGTTCTTTTCCTATTTTTTCAATACTTTCCGCGGTTCCTTGAAGATAAATCATCTTTTCTTCATCATTTCCTATGTATTGACCCATTTCATCGATCATTACTATAATATTGTCATATTCTGAATGTAATATCATTAACTGTTTTATAAGTTTAGCAATTTTATCAGCTGTAATGTTTAGATTCATAAACACATCTGAAAGAGTAAATCCATTTTTATATACTTCAGGATATAGTTTGGGTATTACTAAACTTAAAACCTTATTTCTATCATTAAATTTGATATCTCTAAATTTTTCCCATTTCTCACCTTGTAGCTCCAAAGCCATCCTTTTAAAATCATCATATTTACCTTCCAATGTCATAGTAAGCTCATAATTTGCAAGTTCAATATCTTCTGAATAACCAAATGCTATCATTATTTGTGAATATATTGACTCAAGTAAACTTTTATCTCTCGATGATACATCTGTCATTGAAAAAAGAATAACTTTATTGTTTTGTTTAGTAAGTTTATTTTTTAAATCAGCAGCAAGAAAAGCATTATTTTTTATTTTATTGGCAATTGTTTTTACTACATCGATTCCATGATAATTTTGGTTTTGTAATAAATATCCTAATATCTTCATAAAATGTGATTTACCACTTCCAAAAAATCCAGAAATCCACACACAGGTATCCGGTGCACTATTATTAAAATAAGCATCAAAGAATCTTTTATAATGTTCTTCAATTTCATTAGTAACTACATATTCTTGTATTTCTGCTATAACATCTTTATTATCATTTACCTTTATAACTGGATTAATAGTTTTATCCATAACATCGGAATCAAATATATTCTTTAGCATTTCCATAATATTTCCTCCTAAAAATCTGTGATGTCCTTTATTCTGTAACTTGGACTTGATATTTCCTTTTTATTTAAATATTTATATAAGTTTTCTCCTTTTCTTTCAGCTGGCAATACTAACAAAATAGATTTATTGGTTTCATTCTCAAACTCCATCATTATTCTAAAAACATTAATTACATACGGATAAGTAAATTCTATTCTTGATAAGACAATTATATCTGCTCTACTTGATTGAACTTTGTCATTTATTTTACTAATAATATATTTTTCTAATATTCTATACTGATTATCAATAAGGTTAGGAGAATTCTTTTCTATTTCCACTATTCCTTCTAACATATTATCTTCTTGCAAATTATCTATTACTAATTTGCTAATATTTATATTTTCAATGTTCTCACCTTTTCCATTAAGTCCCTTTATTATGTTATCTAATTCATAGTAAAAGCCCTGTTCATCTTCATCTATGGTGATACAAAATAGTCTTGACCCTCTACTATCTGGAAGCTTCATGTTTTCTATACAATCTATAAATAATTTAATTTTTTTATTAATATTCAATATTGTCACCTGCCTACAATTTCTTTTATATACTCTTCTAATGAATTATATTTGAAATTTATATTTATTTTATCATCAGTTTTTGTGAACTCTAAAAATCCTCGATTAGTTAATTCTTTAAGATAAAATGTCAATTCTTCAGGTGTTATTAAAAACAATTTTAAATATATTGAATTACAAACTTCTTCATTATACTTTTTTATGTAGTATAATAAGTATCCTACAGTTTCTATAGGCAATAACCTACTCGTTATTATGTATTTTTTATTATTTTTCTTTTCAAGAAATCCAAAATTTCTTGCCGTTGTAAGCATCATACTTGAAAATATTTCACAACTATTTTTTGACCATTTAGTGTATTCTGGATGCTCTAACTTTTTATCCGCAAAAAAACTTAATACGTTACTTCCATTAAGCATATTAAATTTGTATTGTTTTAATGGAAATATACATTCAGTCATAACTTCAAATACTGCATATTCATATTGTGCAAAATATAAAAAAAGTATAGTTTTTATAACTTCTATATCTAAAGACGAGTTTACAATACTTGTTAAATCTCTCACACTGTATATTTCACTATCATATGCATAACGTGCCTTTAATGTAGAAAATAAATTTTTAATTGTTCTTAAATTATCTATATCGAAAATATTTTCATCAACAATCTTACTTTTTGCATAATCAATATCATAATTATTTGAATACAATCTTAGAAATTCTATTGTTTCTGGTATTTTTGTACCAACAGCTCTAATGTTTGAATTATATTTTTTAACAATTGGAAACATCAGTTCAACTCCTATTCTAAATTATAGTAACCTACATTTAATAACCTTTGTTCAGAATTTTGATATCCTAAAAGTAATGGTTGTAAAATATTATTCAATTTTTTAAAATCAATTTCATCGTTATTAAATAAATTATCATATTTTATATTTCCAAAATAAATAATTGGAGGTTCAATTTTATCTGGTTTTTTTATTTCAATTTCGTTAAATACACTATTTAGTTTTGCTATATCATCGTTGTCAATTAAATTATCAATAATTTTCTTAATTAAATCATCATGTACATCACAAATCACTGATGTTATTTTTCCAATGCTATCTTCTATTTCATCAGTTAAGTTATAAAATGAAACTAAATTGTTCGAATTATTTAAATACTCTCTTTCAACTTTTTTTGCAGTTCTCATAGCTGTAATAATCATATTTATTGGATATGAATTAGGAAACATACTCTTCATATACAATAATCCTTCTTTAGTAAATATTTCACTATTCCACCACATCTGTATTTCACCTAATTTATAGATAATTAGTCTTCTCGCCATTATATGAGATAAATCAATGGAATACTTTGATTCTGTACCGTTTACTATATTTTTTATATTAGAATAAAACTCTTTATACAAAATTCTCACCTCTTCAAATTAAGTCACCTATATTATAACATATATCAAATTTATATTCAGGTAAATTGTATTTTTTTGTCAAATCAAGTCGCTATACTGCAAAAGCAGCTTAGTCTCAAAAAAATCAAGAATTTTAATCTTGATTTTCTAAAAGTCATCTAATTTGTGATTTATCAAATTCCTTTTAAACTTTTAAAAATATTTGCATTTTCTTTATATGCACTCCATATAAATCCTTCCTACTTGATAAAATACATTATTTTTACATTACTTGCCAAAGTACCAGTTTCATCCTTATTATTTCCTGTATTTAATACTATTTATGAAATTTAGCCAGACAATTAGTATAATATTACTTTAATTAGCTATAAAGTTTTATCATGCAAAACAATATATATCAATATTGATATTGTTCTTATTTAGTACTATGATTATGTAATAATAGTTACTCAACTTTCCCAGTTTGAAAATATTGCGAAACAACTTTTTCAATGTATAAGAATTTATAAAATTCCAATTGAAAAAGGTCATGAGCATAGCAAATTTTCTTGAGAGGACAATGAAGGTGAGTTTTCCTCCTTACGTCAGAAAACTAATTTATTTTTAAGCTTGTTTTGCTAATGCAAAACATCGCTTAAGCAGGTTTTAAAATCTATGATTTTCAGATAATTACTTACTAAAAGAGTATCCATGAAAAACAAAAGAACATAAATTTCCTTTAAATTGAAGATTTTTCGTAGCATAGCGGAGAAAAATCATCCTTCACTGTCAATTGTCCACTGTCAACTTTCAACTCGAAAGCTTTGTTTCACAATATTTTTATATTAAGTCAAAATTTTATATGTGAGAAAGTTGAGTAGTTATATTCTAAAATTGAAGGGAGATATTACATATGAAAAAAGTAATATTGTTAAGCGGAAGTCCAAATCCAGAAGGCAACACTGTGCAAGTACTTAAAGAATGTGCAAAAGTCATAGAACAAAATGGTGTTTCAGCTGAAGTTGTGTCCTTAGCTGGAATGAACTTAAAAGATTCCATGAACCCTCAAGGAGGCTATAATGACGGATTTGATGAAATAATTGAAAAAATAAAGGGAGCTAAGGGACTCATTGCAGCATCGCCTGTTTATTGGGGAACTGCAAGAGCAGAGCTCATGACAGCACTTCAAAGAATCGCTATGGCATCTATGAAAGGTGGAAATTTCTTATCCAGAATGGTAGGTGGACCTATTGCTGTTGCAAGGCGTGCTGGCCAGACATCATCAATACAGGAAATGCTTATGTTCTATCTCTACAATGACATGATTATACCAGGCTCAACATACTGGAATGTAGTCTTCGGACAAAAACCTGGTGAAGCTTTAAAGGATGAAGAAGGAATGAGAACAGTAAAGAGATTTTCTGAAAATGTAGCTTATTTGGTAAATAAACTAGATTAACACTATAAAAAATGGGCATAGATTTTTGTGCAACAAGCACAGTCTATGCTCATTTTCCATTTTATCCGATGACTACCTGCTCTAATACTCCCACTTCTCCAAGTGTACGTTGCGAGCAGCTACGTCCCTGGATAACGATTTTTCCTAAATCGAGTAGGAGCTGAATAATTATTTTATTCAGCGACCTCTCACACCACTGTGCGTACCGTTCGGTACACAGCGGTTCATTAAGATTTATGAATTAGTTGATATCTCTTGGAAATACTTTTATATTTAAGACTTTCAAGATATCTATTATTTAGAGTTGTATTAAGAATTGGGCTGTTGGATATTCTCCAGTAGCTTTTTCTTGTGTTAGCGTATTCCCAAGCTTTGTACTCGGGTACTCCAAGTTTCATGAGATTACGACCTCTAGTCTTAACCTTCTTCCATTGCTTCCAGATACATGCCCGCAACCTTCTTCTTATCCATTCATCCAGTCCCTTTATTCTGGCGGAAGCCTTCGCTACTCCATAATAGTTAATCCAACCTACGGTATATTCGTTGAGTTTCTTTATCCTTAACCCCATACTTATACCCATATTTCGATTAGTTATCTCTCTAATCCTTGTCTTGAATCTTTTGTACGATTTCTCATGAATTCTTATATTTCCTCCACTTTTTGCAAAGTAGAACGAGAAACCTAGATATTTTCTTTTAGATACAAGGTCTACTGAACTTTTATTCTCATTAACTTTGAGTTTTAAGCGTCCTTCGAGTATATTTCTCATACCTTCCATTACCCTCAAGCCTGCTTTTCTACTTTTTACATACACATTTGCATCATCTGCAAATCTGCAAAATCTATGACCTCTCTTCTCAAGTTCCTTATCCACCTCATCAAGCATTATATTAGCTAATAGTGGACTTAATGGTCCTCCTTGTGGTGTACCTTCATCAGAATTTACTTTGATTCCATTTATCATTATTCCTGCTTGAAGATATGCCCTTATTAATTTTAGAACTCTTTTGTCCCTAATCTTCTTTGATAATCTTTCCATTAATATATCATGATTAACTTTATCAAAGAACTTTTCCAAATCCATGTCCACTACCCATCTATATCCTTCATTTATATATTCTTTTGCTTTAAGTATAGCTTGCTTTGCACTTTTATTAGGTCTAAATCCATAACTACTTTCTGAGAATGTATGGTCATAAATTTTATTAAGTTCTTGAGCTATAGCTTGCTGTATTAATCTATCAAGTACAGTAGGTATTCCAAGCAATCTTATCCCACCATCAGGCTTTGGTATTTCTACCCTCCTAACTGGAGATGGCTTATATCTACCTTCCAATAACTTTTCTTTAATTCTCAGCCAATTGTCAATGATAAACGTTCGAAGTTCATCGATTCCCATACCATCAACACCATGACTTCCTTTGTTTGAGATTACTCGTTTCATAGCAATAAGCATATTTCCACGCTCTAATACCCTGTCGAGTAAGTTACTGGTATCGTCTAACTCATCGTTTTCTCTTTCTCTCTTTGTAAACGCCAAATTTTCATTAAGCGCCCCTTGCTTATCTTGAAGTTCCACTTCTACCTCTACAAGGCGACCTCTATATTGAGTTATCTGCTTTTTATTTTGAATCTTTGAGTTTATCAAAGTTGAAAACCTCCTAATGTTCAGTCCTTCCCACGCTAACGGGTTTTCACGTGGTATTATGACCTCTGCTGACTTCTTACAATTCAGCCATATATCCCTATATGGGTTATCACCTAGAAATACATTTTTTGGTGATATATTTGTAAGACCTCCCCAGGTAAGAACGCTTACTTTCACTCCATATATCTGCTACATTTACACCGCCTGCTTCGGATAGTTTAGGGTTTCGTTTTGTCTTGCAAATTCACCCACAAGCATATGCCTCATATGTAGTTTCTGTTCGTCAGACCAGAGCTTTGCCGCTGACTTCCTTCAGATTCCACCTCACGGTGGACACCCTTGTCTTAAGCTAACGGTTGGCACTATCAACCCCCATATCGGACTTTCACCGACGAGTAAGCGCCCATGCTGGGCGCACAAGAATAACGCCTTCTAAGTGCTAAAGCACTAAGAATCCTGTTAATAAGCATCAGGTGGAGTAAACCATCTGATGCCAAGAACTCTGTTTATATAACTATATCGTTACATCTTCTCCTGCTTTATTTCCTACAATAAGAAGACATATTGCCATAATAATTAATCCCGTAAGTGGTATATTCCAGGAGTGAAATAAATCAAATATACTTCCAATTATAAAAGGTCCAACAGCTGCCAGAGTATAGCCTAATGATTGTGCCATTCCTGATAATTTTGCTGCCTCCCCTGCCCCGCTGCTTCTAAGTCCAATAAATGACATTGCAAGGCTAATGCATCCTCCTGAACATAAACCGCATAGGAGAACAGAAACTGCAATAATCATAGTACTGTTTGCGATCAAGAACATGAATATACTAACTGCATAAATGCAGGAAATGGTACCTGTTACTAGCTTCTGATTTTTTCCTCTTACTGCTAGTAAAGGAACAGCAAAGGATGCAGGAATAGCAATTATTTGATAAGCCGAAGCATAATATCCTGCAATCTCAACGTTAATTCCTTTTGCCTGTAAAATCGTAGGAAGCCAGGCCACAAAACAATAATACAAAAATGATTGTATACCCATATACAAAGCAACATACCAGGCAATAGATGACTTGTACACATTCTTTTCAGAACTATCATTTGCAAATTCATTTTTGCCTTTCAATTGTAAATTCCATTGAGAAATCCAGATTAGCATTGTAACAATTACAAGTATCAGCCAAACTGCCAACGCATTTTCCCATCCTAAACCCGCATCTTTTGAAAGTGGTACACTAATTCCAGATGATATACCTGCAAAAATAGACATTGAGGTGGTAAAAATGCCTGTTATCATTCCAATCTTTAAGGGAAACTCAGATTTTATAATGCTTGGAATCATCACATTACCTACTGCTATTCCTGTACCAATAACGGCTGTTCCAATAAATAGACCTGATGTCCCTGCAAAAGAACGAATCACAATTCCAGCTGCCATAAAAATTAGCGCATAAAACATAAGGTGTCCTGAACCATATTTTTGACTTAACTTACTTACAAAAGGTGATACAATAGCAAATGCAATCAAAGGAATGGTTGTAATAATTCCTGATGAACTTCCAGAAAGATTTAACTGTGTTTTTATTATACTGATAAGTGAACCAACTCCAGTAATAGGTGATCGCAGATTAAATGCCATAAATATAATTGCAATAATTAATAAAGTTTTATTTTTCCCATTCATTTTAAAATTCTCCTTATCGTATTTTTAATTGTGAAAAGAGTATTAATTATTCTTTTTTATATTCTAATAAGTCTGCAGGCTGACAGCTGAGTTCACGACAAATTGCCTCAAGTGTTGAAAATCTTATTGCCTTTGCTTTGTTATTCTTGAGTATTGACAAATTGGCATTGGTAATTCCTACCTTTTTTGCAAGTTCTGAAAGGGAAATTTTGTTTTTTGCCATCACTACATCTAAATTAACTATAATTGCCATAATCTATCCCACCTAAATAGTTAAGTCATTTTCATTTTTTATTTTTACTGCTTTCCTGAGCACTTCCCCAATAACCAGAGAAATACATGCTATTATTATAAATACAAAAATATCAGGTTTCAAATTCCCATCGTCCCCAAATCTAAACAGCATTCCATCAAGCTTAAATGGCGGTTCACAATATGCATTTATTATACTATTTGCTTCATATACAATACCCCCGAGGAAAACATAAATACCTATTTTAGTAAATCCATCTGCATTTTCAATAATAAATATCTTATCTTTTTTAATTCTCTCTATTACATTCTTTAACTCATAAAGTATAAGGCTAGTTAATGCTAATTCCAACTCTAAAAAAATCAAATGTTTTATAGGAACATTAAAAGGTAGTGCTAAAAAAAATGGAAATATTAACATACTACTTAAACTCATTACAAAGAAAATATTTACAGTTACATTTAAAAAGCTTATTATAAAGTTTTTTTCTCCATTAAATCTAACAATAAGTTTTTCCATTAAATTTATTTTTTTACAAAACATATTATATTCATCCCTCCAATTATCATATATTTCTTAAATTACACAGTCTATTCTTCTCCTGTCTGTTCAACTACTTTTACTTCTCTATTAAGCTCTTGAATTACTATAGAAGCTTGTTTTTTGAAAGCATCTGTCTTGTATACAGTACCTATACAACTTTTTTCATAATTAATTCTCTTTTTAATATAAAAAGCCATTCCCTTTGGATACACGAGTTTCTTATTGTGAACTTTAAGCAACTTAATTTTTTTCAGTTTCTGGAAAAAGCACCTTCTTATACCCCGCTTGTTCAAGCTTCGGCTCTTCAAGTGTCACATGTGCACTACCCATCAATATCAACACTTTTTTGTGGGAAGGATATTTTCTAAAATAAAAGTCTCTTGAAAAAAAACACATAATATAATCTGGTATAATCATAAATATTACAAGTACTATACAAATTACAGCTAATACACAGTTTCTAAATATTTTGATATACTTTTTCCTCATTATTCATACTACCCCCTATGTATGAGTTTTATATTTTATTGTATTATATACCAATTTCAATCGTAATTCAATACTTTTTTATTGTTTTTCGATATTAATTTATTGTATTTTAATAACGCACATTTAAATATATCGGGCTATCCCACTGCACTGGAGAAAAAGCAGTTAACCTTTTTAATAGAAAATGTAATAATTATTTTATAAATAAGACGGGCACAATGTTGCATTTATAAAATTTCCAATAAATTCTTGACAGCATTAACCTTAGACGCTGCATCAAAATTATGACGTTCAAAAACATTTATGAATTTTATCATATAAAAAGTTAATATTTTTGTCACTTTGAGGCAAAGGATTCCTAAAATAAAGAGAGCCAAGCGTTATAATAGATGCAATATAAAATTATAATATAATTAACTAAGAGGAATGGAGGAATTTAATGGGTAAGAATTTAGATTTTATACTAAAGAGCGTTATTATTTATATTATTTTAGGATTTTCATTTAGCACTGCAAATGAAATAGCTGTAAAGTATGTTTATTGGGGGAATGTAATAGTACTTATAGGTTTCATGTGTGTATTGGATAGGTTGATTAGATATGATAAACAAAAAAACATAAAAATTTTCAAGCATATAAATATAGTATACTTGTTTTTGTTTATATCATTTGTCACAATTATATTATATGATTTATTTCATATTTTTTAAATATTGAGAATTATAGGTGGACAACCTCACCTATAATTTTTTATCATATTTCAACACTATATTAAAACATAGCCTTATTTTTATAAAGTTATGAAATTGTTCTACTTCTAAACCCCTTTTATTGCAGATTCAAATACACTTTCAATTTTTTTAATTATGAATTAAACATTTAATTAATATCTGTTATCGATAAATCAACATTTACATCCAAGTTATGATAAAATTATATATTATAATTTCAAAATAAACATAATTATAAATTAATACGCTACATAAAGCTATTTATGATATACAAAGGAAGGTAATCTAATAATGTTTAAATCATCTACTCATAATGAAATAGTTAGCAGGTCTCTTAATAGGTGCATTAAATATCATATGGAAAAAGGTATCCCAAGGCCTAAACGCAATCTTAACCGTAAAGAATTGGACAACTTAATAAAAGAAAACAGCTATATTATAGAAATAGCAAGACCATTTATGGAAATACTTTATGATTTTCTAAATGGGTCAGGTTTTTCATTATATCTTACAGACAAAAATGGAATTGTATTAACTATCATAGGTGACAAAGATATATTAATAGAACAATCAAAAGCTGGAATTGTAGAAGGTGCTGATATGAGTGAAAAAAGTGCTGGTACAAATGCAATAGGAACTGCTCTTTTTGAAAATTTGTCAGTTCAAGTTTCAGGCAAAGAACACTTTATAAATATTTTTCAAATTTGTACATGCTCTGCATCTGTCATACACAACGAACAAGGAAATATAATCGGATGTCTAAATCTAACTGGAAAACGTCAACTGGCTCATCCACATACATTAGGTCTTGTTGTAGCAGCAGTAAAATCCATTGAAAATCACTTAAAATTAAACAAATCTCAAAGTGAATTATTTAAAGCCTATCAATACTTAAACAAAATCATGAATTCCATAGATTTTGGAATTTTAGCTGTAGATAACAATGGAATCATTAAAGCTATAAATAACAGTGCATGTAATATGCTTTGTATAAACCAAAAAGATATTATAGATAAAAATGCATGTAAAGTTTTATCTAATTGGCAATATATACTTAATGAACTTAAATCAGGAAACTCATATGAAGATAAAGAAATTTTATATTCGGATAAAAGAAGAAGATTTAATTTAAATGTATATCCTATAAGGGATAAAAGTAATACCGTAACTGGTATGGTAGTTACATTTAAAGATATACAAAATGTATACAACTTGGTTAACAAATACACAAGCGGATCTGCTACTTACACATTTGATGATATAATTGGCAGCAGTGAAAAAATGATAAATTTAAAAAAACAGTTAAAAAGTATATCTAACAGTCCTTCCACTGTACTAATTCAAGGCGAAAGCGGTACAGGGAAAGAACTTATTGCCCAGTCCATCCACAATGACAGCAGCAGAAAAAACAACAGTTTTATAGCAATAAATTGCGGTGCCATACCCAAAAATTTAATAGAAAGTGAATTATTTGGATATGAAGATGGATCATTCACAGGTGCAAAACATGGAGGGCGTGCAGGAAAATTTGAACTTGCAAATGGTGGTACTTTATTTTTAGATGAAATTGGAGAAATGCCTTTAGATATGCAAGTAAATCTCTTAAGGGTTCTCCAAGAAAACTGCATTACGAGAATAGGTGGAAATAAATGCATCAAAATAGATGTAAGAATTATAGCGGCTACCAACAAAAATTTAAGAGAAAAGATAAAAAAAGGAACTTTTCGCGAAGACCTATACTACAGGCTAAATGTAATACCTATATATGTACCACCACTGCGGGAAAGAGATATGGATATTAAAGTACTAATAGATTATTTTTTAAAAATAAAAGCTTTTAAACTTAAAAAATCCATTCCAATAGTAAGACCTGATATATATCAAAAGCTTTTAAACCATAATTGGCCTGGAAATGTTAGAGAATTAGAAAATTGTATTGAGAACATTGTAAATATGAATGGAAATACATCTTTTGACTTTCAAAATAATCTTTCAGTAAATAAGCAAACTAGTCCTTGTACTACAAACCTTAAGTATGATATGTGCTCATTAGAAGAATGGGAAAAAAAAGCAATAATAAATTGTATAAATAATTGTAATCATAATATGTCAAAAGCTTCTAAAATTTTAGGAATAAATAGAAGTACTTTGTACACAAAGATAAAAAAATATCAAATTAATTTTTCTTAAAGTGTATATAAAAACAACACTGTTGTAAAAAAGCAACAGTATTTTAAGGAAAATTGTTGCTTTTTGCAACAGTATTTTAAAAGATAACTAAACTCTATAAAATATCCATCTAGATTCAATCTTTTCATGATAAAAAATATACTGGCACAATACTTGCTTATATATTTAATTAAATATAAACCAAAAAATTTAATTACCCCAATAGTTAAATTCTAAAAAAGTAATATAACTTAATAATAAGGAGGACAAAAATGGGAAGATTTACTTTGCCTAGGGATATTTACTTTGGTGAAAATGCCTTAGAAAATTTAAAAAATTTAGATGGAAATAAAGCAGTAGTTGTTGTAGGTGGAGGATCTATGAAGAGATTTGGGTTCTTAGCCAAAGTTGAAGAATACTTAAAAGAAGCAGGTATGGAAGTTAAATTAATAGAAGGTGTTGAGCCTGATCCATCTGTTGATACTGTTATGAATGGTGCTAAAATAATGAGAGACTTTAATCCAGACTGGATAGTATCAATAGGTGGAGGATCTCCCATCGATGCTGCCAAAGCAATGTGGATATTTTATGAATACCCTGACTTTACATTTGAAAAAGCGGTAGTCCCTTTTGGGATTCCTAAATTAAGGCAAAAGGCACAATTTGTTGCTATACCTTCTACAAGTGGAACAGCAACTGAAGTAACATCATTTTCTGTAATAACAGACTATAAAGCTAAAATAAAATATCCTCTTGCAGATTTTAACCTTACACCCGATATAGCTATAATAGATCCGTCTCTTGCAGAAACAATGCCTAAAAAGCTTACAGCACACACTGGAATGGATGCACTTACTCACGCAATAGAAGCATATGTTGCAAGTTTGCATTCAGATTTTTCAGATCCACTTGCTATGCATGTTATAACCATGATTCATAAATATTTATTGAAATCCTATGAAGAAGATAAAGAAGCTAGGGGCCATATGCATATAGCCCAATGTCTGGCTGGAATGGCATTTTCAAATGCACTCCTTGGAATAACTCATAGTATAGCACATAAAACTGGTGCAGTATTTCACATACCTCATGGGTGTGCTAATGCTATATACTTGCCTTATATTATAGATTTTAACAAGAAAGCTTGTTCAGAAAGATATGCTGAAATAGCTAAAAAACTCCAACTTCCAGGAAATAATGAAAATGATTTAGTAGATTCATTAACTGAAATGATTTGTACTATGAATAAAAAAATGGATATTCCTCTCACCATAAAAGATTATGGTATAAGCGAAAATGATTTTAATGAAAACCTAGATTTTATAGCTCACAATGCCATGATGGATGCTTGCACTGGAGCTAATCCTAGAGCAATAACTGAGGAAGAAATGAAAAAGCTCTTGCAGTATATGTATAATGGGCAAAAAGTTAATTTCTAGTTTAAAAATTAATGTATTTATATTTAATGTATTTATATTTAGAAAAATGTACACAAACTAAAGTAGTATGCTCCCCTTAGAGTAGACAGCCCCAATCTGTTTATAATAAGAGGAGTATTTTTGTGCCTATGAAAGTTAAGTATACATCCATAGAAAAGGAACATATTATTTAAAATTATTTTCTATTGTGAAGCATCTTCTTTGTGCTAAATATTAAATATTATGCTTGCTCTATAGAAATAACTTCATAACCTGCATCTTCAATAGCAGATTTTATGTCAGTATCTTTAATTTCACCACTAGATTCAACTAAAGCTGTTTTAGAGTCTAAATCAACAGATACATTGGCTGCACCTTTAATTTCCTCCAATGCTGTTTTTACATGATTAACACAGTGTCCACAGCTCATTCCTTCAACGATTATCTTCTTTTTCATAACTTATTCCACCCTTCATTTTATAATTTTATCCGATGACTACCTGCTCTAATACTCCCACTTCTCCAAATGGGAGTAAAGAGCAGCTACGTCTCTGGATAACGATTTCTAAGCATCAGGTGGAGTCAAAACTCCATCTGATGCCAAGAACTTTGTTTATATTGATGGCTTAAAGCCTTTCAATCTTAAAGCATTACTTAAAACTGATACAGAACTAAAACTCATGGCAAGGGCTGCTATCATTGGATTTAAAAGTGGTCCTCCAAATATATGCAGTACCCCCATGGCTACTGGAATTCCTAAAGTATTATAACCAAAGGCCCAGAACAAGTTTTCCTTTATATTTTTTATGGTTTTCTTACTTAAATCTATAGCTGTGACTACATCCATTAAGTCACTTTTCATTAAAACTATATCTGCAGATTCCATAGCTACATCCGTACCAGATCCTATAGCTATACCTATATCAGCCTGTGCTAAGGCTGGTGCATCATTTATACCATCTCCAACCATAGCAACTTTCTTGTTTTCACTTTGAAGTTTTTTAACTTCCTTTGCCTTATCTTGTGGTAAAACTTCTGCAAGTATTCTATCTATTCCAACTTGCTTAGCTATAGCGTCAGCAGTTTTTTTGTTATCTCCAGTTATCATTGCCACTTCAATTCCCATGGAATGAAGTTTATCTATAGCCCTCTTGCTGTGTTCTTTAACTGTATCTGCTACAGCAATTACACCAATTACCTTATTTTCAAAAGCAACATACATAGGAGTTTTGCCTTCATTTGCTAAAGCTTGTGATTTTTCCTCTAATTTTTCTAAGGAAACATTTCTTTCATCCATAAGCTTTTTATTACCAAGCAATATTTTACTGTTTTCTATATCAACTTCTATTCCATGACCTGGTATAGCTTTAAATGACTCTAATTTTTTTAATTCAATTTCCCTATTTTCAGCTTCTTTAACTATTGCTTCTCCCAAAGGATGCTCTGATGATTTTTCACCTGAAGCTGCCAATTGCAGTAAATAATTTTCATCTATATTTGAGGCTGTAACTATATCTGTAACCTTTGGATCGCCTTCAGTTATAGTTCCTGTTTTGTCAAATACTATAGTTTGAATTCTATGTGCTGTTTCAAGTGCAGTACCACTTTTTATAAGCACACCATATTCAGCACCTTTTCCGGTACCAACCATAATAGCAGTTGGTGTTGCCAATCCTAAAGCACAAGGACACGCAATTACTAACACTGATATAAATATAGTAAGTGAAAATACTCCGGTTTCACCATGTATATACCAAGCTAAAGCGCCAATTATAGCTAATGCCATTACTACTGGTACAAAATATCCTGATATAACATCTGCTAATTTTGCAATAGGAGCCTTTGACCCCTGAGCTTCCTCTACTAATTTAATAATTTGTGCCAGTGCTGTATCCTTACCAACTCTTGTAGCTCTATACCTAATAGAACCATTTTTATTTATACTTGCTCCAATGACCTTATCAGAAGGATTTTTTTCTACAGGTATACTTTCGCCTGTAAGCATGGATTCATCTACTGAAGTAATTCCCTCTGTAACCTCTCCATCTACAGGTATTTTTTCACCAGGTTTTACTACAATTATATCTCCAACTTCAACTTCATCTATAGAAATTTCTATTTCTTTATTTTCTTTAATTATAGTAGCAGTTTTTGGTGCAAGCCCCATAAGCTTTTTTATAGCTTCCGAAGTTTTTCCTTTAGCAACAGATTCCAGATATTTACCTAATGTAATAAGAGTAAGTATTGTACCTGCTGATTCAAAATATAAATGATAGTTTGTGTTTCCTATAAAAATTTCATATACTGCAAAAACACTATAGATAAAAGCAGCAGATGAGCCTATTGCTATAAGTGAATCCATATTGGGACTTCTTCTAAATAATGATTTAAAACCAACAGTAAAATACTTTCTACCAACAATCATTATAGGTAATACTAAAAGTAACTGTATTATTGAAAAAACTTGCGGATGATTCATTGGGTCTATAGCCTGTGGAAGCATATATCCCAATTTTTCACTAATCATTGGTACCATAGCTATTATAAGTAGTGGAACTGCAAATACAGCAGATATTATAAATCTATTCCATAACGACTTTATTTCTTTTTCTTTTTTTCCCTTATCTGTATCTACAGAAATTTCTTCTTCTAAAGCTTTATATCCTGCTTTTTCTATTGCCTTTTTTATATCCTGAACATTAACTTTTGAAGCATCAAATGCTATACTTAGCTTTTCTGTAGCAATATTTACATTTGCTTCATATACGCCTTCTAGTTTTTTTGAAACCCTTTCTACTGCTTTAGCACAAGCTGCGCAAGTCATTCCTTCTATTTTCAATATTCTATTTGTAGTGTCAATTAAAGCCTTATATCCAGCTTTATCTATTGCACACTGTATATCTTGAACATTAACCTTTGACTCATCAAAACTTACACTTAATTTTTCCGTTGCCAAATTAACATTAGCGTCTAACACACCATCTAGTTTTTTTGAAGCTCTTTCCACTGCTTTAACACAAGCTGCACAGGTCATTCCTTCTATTTTTAATGTCCTTTTTATCATTGCTTCTTCCTCCTTCTGTTTTGATACGCATAACTTTAAAACTACTATCTACCCGATTGCTACCATTGCTAACACCCCCATCGCACTCTGTGAAAGCGACTATCACTAAATCAAAGATTTGGGATATCTGCTTTTCTTCGAAGTGGTGGATAAGCACTGCTACGCACCTGGATAAGTTCTTCTAAGGTTCAGATTGAGAAAATGTATTCCTTATAAGCAAACTCCACCTGAACCTAAGAATCACTTGATATTTTAAGCTTTTACATTTAGTATTATATTTACCCCCCACCTGCGGGGTGGTATTTTACTATAAGTTATCATTTATGCTTTTGCTTTACGCCTCCTACATTGCTATATGTAAACCTTTAATGTAAGATGGAAAGCAAGAGGAGGCATATCTATAATTTTTTAAGTTATATATTAGTCTTTTAGTAACTTTGAAAGTAACCCTATTATCTCATCTACCTTCTCATCACCACTATTGTTAATAAAAGCATCTTTTACACAATTATTAAGATGTTGTTTTAGAATAAGCAAATTAGCTTTTTTTAGCAATGACTGAGCTGCAACCATTTGATTAGATATATCAATACAATATCTTCCTTCTTCAATCATTTTTATTATACCTTCTATTTGTCCTTTTGAAGTTTTTAAAGCTTGTATGGCCTTCTTTTTTTCTTCGTTCATTTTTCCTCCCTCCCCCCTAGAGGGGGTGTAGTTATATTATATACTATTCCTAAATTTAATTCAATATAAGTTTAACCCTACTATACCATCTTCAGACCTTTATTATACATTTACCATAAATAATCTTCTTAACTATTACCAATATTATACTCAAGAAATTTAGCCACTCCATCCTCATTATTTGAACCAATAATTCCTGTAGCCAACTTTTTTAATTCATCATATGCGTTTTTAACTGCATATTTTTCATCCGCAAATTTAAAAAGTGGTGCATCATTTAAATTATCTCCAAAACAAATAAGCTTGTCTGCTTTCAAACTTTCCTTTAAGTATTTAGCTGCTAATCTTTTATTAGCATTATAATTCATTGATTCAAGCCAGAAAAAACCTTTCGCATAAATTTCCTCTGTGTAATGAAAACTGCCCTTTATTATTTTTGTAAATAATTGATATGTGTCATCTAAAACACCCTTTGCTTCTATTGCAAAAATATTTATTATATTATAATTAACTATTTGTGAAAAATCACTTACCTCAGTAAGCCTTGTATCACCATGCTGTATTCTTGAATTTATGTATATATTTTGTCCTTCATTAAAAATGCCCCTATAAAATATCTTTTTATTTCCAATTGAATCCACTGCAGACACTATAGGTGAAATTTTTTTTAATTCATAATATTTTAAAATAAAATAAACCGTACACTCATCTAAATAGTTCTCTACTATATTTTTAGCCAAAGTAGTATCATATACGAAAGCTCCATTATTTAAAATAATAGGTATATTTAGATTTAATGGTTTCAATATACTTTTACAAGCTTCATAGGACCTAGCTGTAGCAATAGTAAATTTTAATCCTGAATCTATTAACTTATTTATAATTCTAATTGAATCTTTACTTACGACTTGATCTGAATTTAATAAAGTTCCATCCAAGTCCGAAATATATAACTTCAAAATATTCAGTCCTCCAAACGCATTCATAATAATTAAGTCACAAAACCTATTATATATCTAAGAGCCATAAAAATATAGACTTAACTTTCGCAGTTTAAAAACTTTGCGAAGCAAAGCTTTTTAAAATAACAAAGTTCAAATAACAAAGTTCAAATAACAAAGAACAGATAAAGATGATTTCCCTCGTACCTCAGGAAATCTATAATTTTAATATTTTCTGACGTTAGGAAGAAAATTATCCTTATTTGATATTTGAACTTTGAACTTTGTTCTTTAAAAATATTGTTTCACAATTTTTTTATATTAAGTCAAAATTCTATATGTGCGAAAGTTGAATTACCTTCAATAATAAATGAGCATGGATTCACTCTTACACAAATCTATGCCCATTTCCTCTTTAATTCTTAACTTCTAATTCTCAATTGTATCTACTGTTCTTCCCAAATTCTTTTTCCCTCTTTGTCAATATATATATATTTATCATCCAATATTACCATAGCTGCTCCATTACAAAAATTATTTACATCATCAAATTGAGGTTTCAATACAAACTTTCCACTTTTATCAATACATCCCCATTTATCCTTTATCTTTACAAAGGCTCGTCCTTCACTAAAATTAAGAGCTTCATCAAAAATAGGGTCTATTACAAATTCATCTTTTTTATTTATGTATCCACATTTTTCATCTATTTTTACATTAGCTACGTCTTCATAAAAACCATCTGTACTATCATATTTAAGTTCTATAACTAAATTACCTGATTTATCAATAAATCCATATTTAAAATTTTTCATAACTTGAGCTAATCCTTCATGAAAATCAAAAACGCAATCGAAATTACAGTTTATTACTTCATTTCCTTTACTATCAATGTACTTCCACTTATCGCCATTATTTACCCTAGCAACCTCTTCTGAAAAACTAAAGGCATTTTCGTATTTCAATGCTATTGGGTAGTTTCCTTTTTTGTCCAAAAAACCATACTTACTATTTTTGTTTACCAGTGCCATTCCATTTGAGAACTCATCAATAAAATTAAAACTTGGTTCTATAACCATGTTATCATTATGATCTATAATACCCCACTTTTCCTTTATTTTCACAGGAGCAAATCCATCGGAGAAATTCCATGACTGTGTATATTTATAGTCTATAACTGTTTTTCCGTTGCAGTCTACATATCCCCATTTATTGTTCATCTTAACAGCAGCTAAACTATCCAGAAAATCCCATGCATATTGAAATACAGGTTCTATGATAACTTGTCCATTATTATCCATATAACCCCACTTATCATTTAACTTAATTCTAAATAAATTAGTATAGTTTTTCATTTAATTTCCCCCTATTTGCAATCGTTTTAATTTCATATAAACATCTGTTCAAATTTAATTTTATCACATATATGAATTAAATAAAATAATAAGTCAGAATCTTCTATATTCATTATTATTTAAAATGTATGTAGATTTAAAAACCATATTATATGGTAAATTATTTTGCTTTATATACTTTATATTGTATCATTTATGTGTTACAATAAATTATAGAAAAACTAAATAAGTAATATTTATTATATTTAATGAATATATTACTTTGTACAATACTAACTTAATTTAAAAATTAGAATAAAAGGAGTAAACGGCGTGGATAATTTAACTACTTTTTTGCTAGGGGCTCTACAAATTACTTTATTAGATATAGTATTAAGTGGTGATAATATAGGAGTTATCGCCCTGGCAACTAAAGATTTACCAAAGAATCATGCAAAATCTGCTTCTATGATTGGAGTATTTGCTGCGATTTTTCTAAGAATAATATTTGCTTGTCTCATCACTTACATAATGTTAATAGAATGGCTTCCTATAAAATTAATAGGTGGAATCTTACTTATAAAAATAACCTGGAATTTCATAAGCCCTAAATCTGAGAAGGAAAATTTAAAAATCAGTCCTTCAAATAAATATTTTCGTGCAATCTCAAGTATAGTAATAGCTGATGCTACCATGAGTCTGGACAATGTACTTGCAATAGCTGCTGCTGCTCATGGACATGTGCCCAGTATAATATTTGGATTGGTATTAAATATTCCTATAATATTTTTTGGAAGTCAGTTTGTAGCAAAACTTATGCATAAACACCCTATGGTAATATACTTAGGAGGCGCTGTACTGGCCCATACATCCGTAAATATGATGCTAGAAGACAAAATATTAGCAGGTTTCACATCACCTGTACTAACAAATGTATTATCCTTTGGCTTTGCAATTATAGTATTACTATATGGATTATATAGAGTAAACAAACCTATAAGTTATTACTTTAAAAAATTTAAGGAAGATTATTTTAAAAGTAATAGTTAATATAATAAAACATGCTCTTAAATGGTGTCTTATCCCATAACTTATCAGCTCTAATATTTCATTTAAAGTAAAGTTCTAGATAAGTTCAAATAACATCCACACCTAATTAAGCAGCATGTTTTATAAATCTTTATTTTCTTCTAATTCATCATACAAATCTTTATATACAATTTTAAATACTTCTAGAGAATCTTCTATTTTATCTCTTAGAAGATTTTTTCTATTTTTCAGTTCACATACTCCTAAATCCGTAAGAGTATATATTTTTTGCATTTTGTTTTTAGAATCATCCCATTTTCCAATTACTAACTTATCCTTTTCCAGTTTTCTTAGGATTGGGTAGATTCCTCCTGTACTTGGGATCCACCTTCCACCTGTCCTTTCTCCTATTTTATGGGATATATCATTTCCATTAGTTGGACTTATGCTTAAAATATAAAGTACATATATAGGAAGAAGTCCTTTTGTAAAGACCTGTCCTACAGCTTCTTGTTCCTTTTTTACCTTTTTTAATTCTGCCAGTTTCCTTTTATATTCTTCATAAAGAAATTTTTCTTCTTTCTTTGTATTTCCTTTAAAATCAAATTTACTCATAAAATTTATTCTTCCTCAAATAATACTAATCCAACTAAACCAGGTCCGCTGTGAACTCCTCCCACAGGACTTAGTGCTCCTCCAAAAATTGCAGAAGTTACGTTTTTATGATTCTTTATTAAATCAAATATTTTTTTTGAATCCTCCAGTGCATGACCATGTACAATACACAGTTTACACTTTTTTTTGTCAAGAATTTCATTTGCAATTTCAATCAATCTATTTAAAGATTTCTTTCTTCCTCTTACCTTATCATAAGTATAGTATTTCCCGTCATTATTATCAATTGATACAATAGGTTTTATATTTAAAAGTTCTCCAATAGTACCTGCTACTTTCCCTATTCTGCCACCTTTTTTTAAATATTCTAATGTTCCAACTACAAAAAATAGATCAATCTTACTTCTTACAATTGGTATTGTCCTAACTATCTCATCAAAATTTACACCTTTTTCTATGAGCTTTGCACAATCAACTACTATAAAACCTTCTCCAAAAGAAATTGATTTAGAATCGAATATATATGTCTTGATTTTGGGATGATTTTCACTTACTAATTTTATCCCATTGTAAAAACCAGTTAATCCTGCAGAAAGAGTTACAACTATGGCATGTGTATAATTTTCTTTTTCTAAATTTGCAAATAAATTTTCCATTTCACTCATAGATGGCATAGATGATGTAGGTATTTCCTTATCAAAATTATCATATACATATTCTGGAGTTATAGTTACTTTATCTATAAATTCTTTGTCTTTATATATTATCCTATAATGAAGTACTTTTATATTATATCTTTCTATAGTACTATTACTCAAGTCACTAGTACTATCTGTTATTAATGCAATCTTTTCCAAAACTTGTTCCTCCCTACTTATCAAAATTTATCCGATGACTACCTGCTCTAATACTCCCACATACTCTATAAAAGCGACTATCACCAAATCAAAGATTTGGGATATCTGCTTGCACACAGCGAAAGCGACTATCACCAAATCAAAGATTTGGGATATCTGCTTTTCTCCAAGTGAGAGTAAAGAGCAGCTACGTCCCTGGATAACGATTTCCCCTAAAGGATAACGCCTTCTAAGTGCTGAAGCACTAAGAATCCTGTTAATAAGCATCACATGAAGTTAAAACTTCATCTGATGCCAAGAACTCTGTTTATCACAATAATTATATCACTTGCACAGTTATTATCAATAGTGATATATATCTCTATTGATAATAACTTATCTTATTTATTAACTCAACTTTCGCAAGTTAAAAATTAATAATGAAGGATGATTTTTAGCTGTCGTAAAAAATTTTTAAATTTATATAAGTAAGCGCTTAGTAATGTTTGCTTTAGCAAAACAAGCCTTCAAAAATTTAATTAAAGATTTTTTGTAGTGTAACAAAAAAAATCCACATTAACTATTAATTTTTCATTCTTAACTATTAACTAAAAAATACAGCACCATTGCAGATTTACTACAATGATGCTATATTTAATGTAATTTTCATGAAAATATTTGTTCAATTCAGATGTACTAATTGTCAAGGGCAGCTTCAACCATAGCCTTTACATTAACGCTTTCTCATTTTCCTTTTCCATAACATCCATAGCTGCTTGAACCTTGTCAGGAATCTTGTGTAATATGAAAATAAATCTTAGTGATCCCAATATTATACATCATATATACTTATCCTTTCATATACTTGAATTAATGCATAAAGATGAATTTATATTTGAAATAAATAAGCAATAAAAATTTAACAGGTTCCCTATATTTTACATAGAGAACCTGCTGTCAATATTATTTGTATATATCATAGCCAAACCATTTAGTAGATAGTTTAGACATAGTTCCATCCTTCTTAAGATCATCTAGTGCTTTATTTAAAGCTTCTTCTAATTTTTTATCCTTCTTTTTTATACCTATTCCTATAGGTTCCTTTGTAAGTCTATCCTTCAAAATAACATAATTACTTTTATCTTTTGAAATATAATATTGTCCAACTTGAGCATCACATACTACTGCATCAATTCTACCTATGTTAACCTCGTGGAAAGCTTCTGTTATCTTGTCATATTTTTTAATTTCTTTTATTCCACTTACTTTTGCAGCAGCCTGTTCCCCTGTGGCTCCAAGTTGTACACCTACTATCTTACCTTTTAAATCATTTTTAGTTTTTATAGAACTATTTCCAGCTTTAGTTATTATTATTTGTCCACCGTCAATGTAAGGTCCTACGAAATCTATTTTCTTTTTTCTCTCGTCAGTTATACTCATGGAAGCTAGTATAACATCAAATTTCCCTGACTGCAGTGCTAGAACTATACCATTAAAATCTGTGACTACTATATTTAACTTTACCCCTAATTTTTGAGCAAGTGCATTGCCTAAATCTATATCAAACCCAGACAATTTGTTCTTGTTATCTCTAAATTCCATAGGTGGATAGGAATCATCTAATCCTATAGTTAACTTACCTGCATCCTTAACTCTATTAAGAGAAGTATCCTGTTCTCCTGCATTAGTACCACATCCTGTAAAAAGTGTAAACACCATAATTGCACTTAACATTATCATACCTATTTTTTTCATATTTTTTGCCCCCTCATTTTTTTATAATTATACAGTTAATATTATAATTATGCAATAGTAATATTAAAAAATGGGAAATAAAAAATATGCATTTCACTATTTAATATATTTTCTTAGGAATAAATGCTATACTGTATTTCATAGGTATATTATTTTTTAGCAAAGGTTTCTTTTTAGTTATTTGATTTATCTCTTCTAAAGTTTTTGCAGTAAATACAATCTTTCCACCCCTTTTACTGTTGTAAATGCCACCACCTATTAGATATTTATTTGAATTTATATTGAAATTATTTACTTTAGCTTTCTTATACAATTCTTCAGATTTATCTCCCTTATAATTTATACTTACAAATATATTATAATTACTCATTTTACCTCCTAAGATTGATATTTATTAATTTATACTAAAAGTTGCAATCATTATGTTGTCTTAAAATCATTATACCGAACATATGTTTGCATGTCAAATATTATCTACTATAATTATATTTTATATTTCAAATTTAATGCCTAGAATACAAACCTTAGACTCATTAAAAAATTTTTACAATAATAAAATTTGTCAAAATATTTCCTTGTGTGAGTTAATTTAAAGACTAGACTCGCTATATTAATATAAAATTAAAAATTATTATCAAAATTACTTATTTTTATATCAAATACTACTTGAATTTTGGGTAAAATACTTTTTATAATATATAATATAATGACAATAAATTTAAGGAGAGATTAGATGTCTTTTATCAAAGAATTTTTTTCAAAAGAATCCACAAAACGAGTACTTTTTTTCACTTGTATAATACTAGTGGTTTATTGGTCCAAATCTATAATTGATTTGTTCCTGTTAACTTTTTTATTTTCCTATATAATGAATAGTCTTCAGAATTTTCTGTTGAAATACATTAAAAACGTTACTGTGACAAAAGAAAAAATTACAACAATTATTTTATATTCGCTGCTGTTTTTACTTATTACATTGTTAGTTGTAAATTATATACCCCAGCTAATAAATCAAACAAAATATATGATAAATCATGCTGCACAATTTCAAATACATCCTACTAGTACTAATTCACATTTAGACATATTTCAAAAATATTTAGTAAGTATGCTAGGGCAAATAGATATAAAAAGTTACTTGAGATCTGCTTTCAATATATCCCTTCAACTGGCAACAAACGTAGGAAAATGGAGTGTAAACATATTTATTTCTATAATGTTAAGTTTATTTTTCATACTTGGGAAACATAATATTATTGAATTCTTGAAAAAATTCAAAGACAGCAAAGTATCAGGGTTATATAATTACTTGTGCTTTTTTGGTAAAAACTTTTTAAATTCTTTTGGAAAAGTAATGCAAGCTCAGATTATTATAGCATTCTTTAACACTATTATATCTGTTATAATGCTTTCCATTATGAACTTTCCACAACTAGTTACTATTGGATTTATGATATTCATACTCAGCTTAATTCCTGTAGCAGGAGTTATAATATCACTTATCCCACTTTCCATAGTTGCCTTCAGTATAGGTGGAATTACAAAAGTTATATACGTACTAATTATGGTTGCTATAATTCATGTTATTGAAAGTTATGTTTTAAATCCGAAATTAATGTCTTCAAAAGTAAAACTTCCTATATTCTTTACGTTTATAGTACTTATAGTTTCGGAACGTATAATGGGTGCCTGGGGATTTCTCATAGGTATTCCGCTTTTTATGTTCATACTTGATCTTTTAGATGTAAAAATTCGTGATTAATAAAATAGTTTGAAGCAAAAAATCAACTTATACTCCGTATAAGTTGATTTTTAAGCTAAAAACTTATTGAATCAAATCGTAATCATCTATAACTCTTAATTTTTAATTATTAACTATTAATTGTATCTATTTAAACTAAAGTTATGCTATCTCCATCGGATATCCATCCTTCTTCAATAACTCTTGTAAATATACCTTCCCTTGGCATAATACAGTCTCCTACCTGCTGTCGTATAGCACATCCTTTATGACATTCCTTACCTATCTGTGTTACTTCCATAAGTACTTCACCTATTTTAAGTCTGGTACCTACAGGAAGTTCATAAAGCACAATACCTTCTGTAGTAAGATTTTCTGCAAATTTACCGCTAGATAAATTCTCCACTCCCTGTGCTGTCATTTTATCTATACTTTCTTG
Organism: Clostridium sp. 001; assembly: GCF_019056555.1. Lineage (NCBI taxonomy): Bacteria > Bacillati > Bacillota > Clostridia > Eubacteriales > Clostridiaceae > Clostridium > Clostridium sp. 001. The sequence goes on from NZ_CP020473.1 coordinate 613,304, forward strand.
TGCAAGCAAACTAACTTGCCTATGCCATTTTCCTGCATGAGCATCATTCTCAAGGCCATTATCTTTCTTAAAGAACCCCCTACCTATAGGTTTTTTTATTTCACCTTTTTTTTCACTTATGTTTACTGAAATAACCTTAGCCATAGTTTTCCTCCTAACTATCAATGAATCTTACTTAGTGGGAAAAGCAGATATCCCAAATCTATGATTTGGTGATAGTCGCTTTCTCTTTAGAGTTTTGTTTCTCCCACTAAGTTTAGATGAATTATCTAGGGGCGTAGCTACTGTTATCTCTCACTTTGATAGAAGTGGGAGTGTTACAGTAGGTAGCCATCAGATAAAAACAATTAAAATTCCCTCTTAAATACACCGGATTTTCCTCCACTTTTTTGAAGAAGCATAATATCGGATATTACCATTCCCCTGTCAACAGCCTTGCACATATCGTATATAGTGAGAGCTGCTGTACTAACTGCCGTTAATGCCTCCATCTCCACTCCTGTCTTTCCCACAATTTTCGTAGAAGCTTCAATGTCAATTTTATTTTTTTCAAAATCCAATACAAACTTTATATCACATCCAGATATATTTAATGGATGGCACATGGGAATTAAACTTGAAGTATTTTTTGCAGCCATTATTCCTGCTACCTGGGCTACAGAAAGCACATCTCCCTTTTTTGCCTTTCCCTGCGCAATGATATCTAGAGTTTCCCTTTTCATGTATATGGAAGCTGCAGCCACTGCTTTTCTTTCAGTATTACCTTTTTCACTTACATCTACCATTTTAGCTCTACCCTGATCATTTATATGAGTAAGTTCCATAAATATGTCCTCCTTTGTTTAAAGTTATCTAGCACATTCAGAATCCCAACCCATGAGTATGTCAATCCCATGTGGAAGTGCAGGTAGTATAAACTGAAGGTTTTCTACAGCACCCTTTGGACTCCCTGGAAGATTTACAATTAAAGTTTTCTTTCTTATTCCACTAACTGCCCTAGACAACATTGCCTTTGGAGTTACACTTAATGATTTCATTCTCATTGCCTCAGCAATTCCTGGCACATTTTTATCTATAACTTCTAAAGTTGCCTCTGGTGTTACATCTCTCACAGAAAAACCAGTTCCTCCATTAGTAAGAATTAAATTTAATTTCAAGTCATCACAAATATAACACAATTGTTTTTCTATCTCTTCTATTTCATCTGGTATAACTTTATAATATTCAACCTTATATTGGGACTTATCTAACATATTTTCTATAGCAGGCCCCGTTTTATCTTCTCGCTTACCCTGGGATCCCTTGTCACTCATTGTAATTATCGCCGTATTTATCATATGCTAACCTTTATTAAAAGGTTTTCAACTCCTTTCATTTAAAAACTGCCTAGTGCAGTTTTTAATATATTTTACTTTTTAACTTCATCATATTCTACATCTATAACCTTTTTATTAGAGAAATTAAATGGGTCCTCTTTATCGTCAACCATATTATTCATATTTTCCGTTTTAGATGAGGTATTTTTCTTACTTTTAAAATATTTTTTTATTTTTACAAATGCAAATAATGCAGTTCCAGCTACTACAATAAAAGGGACTATTCTTACTAAAATAAAAGCTACCACTAATACCAACAATACTTTCCAAATTACCGGAAAACTTTTATTTACAAAATCCATATTATTTCCTCTCTTCCTTCATTTATTAGTATAACTCAATTATAACATATAATTTAAAATAGTAAAAAATAATTTGAATAAATTATTTTTTACTTTTCAACTATGCTTTTCTTTAATTTTTTTACTTTTTTTACCAATTTTATTTTTTCTAAAAGTTTTAAAATCCTCTATAACATCCGATCTAAACTCTACAAAATCTATAAAATCCTCCAAGTACTGAACCGTATCATCGCTTATAGTGTGTTCTAATTTTTCCGTTTGTTCTAATACATTTTCATGTATTCCAAGTACCTTTAAAAACTTTTCAACAGTATTATGTCTTTTTAAGAGGTACTGTCCCATTTTTTCTCCTTCTTTTGTAAGAATTATCATTCCGTACTTTTCATAATTTATAAATTTCAATTCAGCTAATTTTTGTACCATTTTTGTAGCTGAAGGAGGCTGCACATTTAAAGCCTTTGCCAATTCATGAATCCTTGTAAACCCTTCCCCACAAGATAATCTATATGTCATCTCAAGGTAATCTTCCATAGATGGAGTTAAAACATCATATTCCTTTTTCATGTACTCGCTAAAGGTGAAAAAGTCTCCATGTGCCATATTATCCTCCTACAAATTACTATTTCCTTCGAATGTTTTTTATTTTATAAACTAATTCCTTCAAGTCAACATATACCAAAACTACTAAACTTATAGGTATAATAAATATAAATATAGTAAAAATAAACTGTAATATACTTTTAATTATCATATATCATTTTTCGCTTTAAATTATATATCTATAAATACTATGCTTAAAGTTCGTTTCATATACTAAATAAATTTAACTAATTTGTTTTTTGCTGATCAAAGGTTTTTATTAAATTATGATTTTGAAGCTCATCACAGTATTCTAATTCCTTAGTATACTCTTCTTTTTCCTTTTTAAGTGCATCCGTTTCTGAAATTTTATTTCCTGTTGCCAGGTCATAGTAAGTATTTGTCCAAGATACATATAAATTTTTTCCATCTATAAAGGAACCATTTCTAAAAATAACTTTTCCACTGTCCTCATTTAACATATCTTTGCCAAACATATAGTTTTTAGGCAAATTATATAAGTTTGCTAGAGTAGGGTATAAATCCATCTGACTGGTGTACTTATGATTAACTCCTGCATACTTGTCTTCTGGAAAATGAATTAAAAGAGGTACTTTTTGGTATTTAAACCAAGTATAATCATCATTCTTGCTTTCATTCTCAAAACTAAAAAGCTGACTTTCATTATCCTTTGGTATAGCAAAGTGATCTCCATACAATGCCACAATAGAATTTTTCATCATTCCTTCTTTTTCCATCTCATCTAAAAACTCTCCAAGCTGTGCATCTGTATAATGTATTGCTTGTAAGTAGTTTCCAAGAAGAGTGCCTTTATATTGACCTACGTCAAAACTTCCATACTTGTCCACGGCCTCATAAGGATAATGACTTGTAAGTGTCACTAAGAAAGAATAATACGGCTGTTTAAAAGTCTTCATCTTTTCAAGGGATTGATTTAAAAACGACTTATCACTAATTCCAAGTCCTATCTGTTCACTTGCATTAAAACTGTGTTCTCCATAGAAGTCATCAAAGCTCTGAGCTTTATACATCACATTTCTATTCCAGAATCCTTCAGTATTACCATGAAGAGCTGCAGTATAATAATTTTTATCTTTCAGTTCACTTGCTATAGAGTCATATTTATTTCCACTATAAGTATAGTAAGCTGCTCCTGACTGTGCAGGGTACAGTGAATTATTTGACATAAGCTCCGCATCAGAGGTGTTCCCCCCTGCAACTTGATAATAGTAGTTATCAAAATACATACACTTATTTACCCATCTATTTAAATTTGGTGTTATTTCCTGTCCATTTATTTTTTGATTTATAACAAATCCCTGAAGTGCTTCTACCTGAATTACTATTAAATTTTTTCCTTCAGCCTGGCCTTTGAAATTAGTTTCTCCTGTGGTGTTATTATTGTTTTGTAAAAAAGTATTTATCTTATTTTCTTCATCCGTAGGTAATTTTTTTGAATTTTTAAGGCTATTACTTATATAGTTATATGAATCTACTATATGGAAATTTACATTTCCTATCATTATAGTTAAGTATATTCTATTGCTCATGGCAGTTAAAAGCGTAGGTTGTTCTTTAGATACCCTATAAAATGTTTTTGCATTGATACCTACTCCTACTGCCAAAATTACTATAAAGCTCACCAGTCTTCTTCTCATAGGCACTATACCAAACTCTGCTTTTTTACACTTCCTCTTTAAAGGGAATAAAATGAGTATATCTACCAGATACCACAAATCTTTAACACTAGCTACACTAGTTACACTTGCAGATACACCTTTTAACAGCTTAGCATTTTTTATAGCTGCTACTGTAGTAATGTCCTTAAAATATCTATAGTACATCAAATCTGCTATAAGTATTAAACTTAGTATTATATCTACTGTATATAAAAAACTTATTCTGCTCTTCCTTTTAAGAATCAGTGAAAAACTTATCAATATCAATATAGATGCAGCTATTGCAAGTCTTACAGACATTGGTACAAAGCTAGATGATATATCTTTTTCATAAGACAGTAACTTCCAAAAAATTATAATAAAAAATAAAATTATATCTGTATTATCGAATAGTAAACTAATTGCAAGATTAAATAATCTGCTATCTCTTATATCCGCTGCAAAGTTAAATAATTTACTATCTTTTATATCCGTAATCTTCATTTCTTCTCCTTTTTATAATCGAATATTTTTTAATTTATAAAGAGAATTTTACAATATATAAGTGACACTTGCATGGCAAGGATGTTAAGAATTTATTAATGAATTGTTAACATCCTTAAACTTTATCTGATGGCTCCCTACTGTAACACTCCCACTTCTATCAAAGTGGAAGATAACAGTAGCTACGCCCCTAGATAATTCATCTAAACTTAGTGGGAGAAGCAAAACTCTAAAGAGAAAGCGACTATTGCCAAATCAAAGATTTGGGATATCTGCTTGCACACAGCGAAAGCGACTATCACCAAATCAAAGATTTGGGATATCTGCTTTTCCCACTAAGTAAGATTCATTGATATACAACAAAATAAAATTTTACACCATTGTCTGTGTTTTTAACACCATATTTATATCCATGAAGTATCAATATATTCTTCACTATAGCAAGGCCTATACCCGTACCACCTAACTTTCTATTTCTTGATTTATCTAGCTTATAGAAATTATCCCAAATTTTCCCTAATTCCTCTTCTGGTATACTCTTCCCTGTGTTTTCTACAGACACAATAGTTTTATTAGACTCCTTTTCAATAGCAAAAGTTATAATTCCTCCTTCATAAGTATTTTTTATAGCATTAGTTGTAAAATTGGTTATTACTTGCTCCATTTTATCCCAATCTGCACAAACTTTAGTTTTTGTTATAATCTTGCAATTTATAGTTATACCCTTATCCTTTATAACTTTATAAAATCTCTTTATTACAGATTCTATAAGATCATCTATAAAAAACTCCTCTTTAGAAAGTTTCATGGTTCCAGATTCAAGGTGTGATAAATTTAACATATCTGATACTAAATTTGCCATGTTATTACTCTCATCTATTATAACATCAATGTACTGTTCTCTCTCATTTTCTTTAAATATTCCATCTTTTAGCCCTTCTGCATATCCTCCTATTAGATTTATTGGAGTTTTAAGTTCATGGGAAACTGCAGCTATAAATTCTTTCCTAGCCTTATCTATATTTCTTTCTTTTTCTATATCCTTTTCCAGTTTCTCATTGGCTGCATTAACTGAAGTTAGGGCTTTATCTAAATTGTATGATAAAAAGTTTAAAGTACTTGCCAAATTTCCTATTTCATCTTCATTTTTAATATTGCACTTTTCAGAGAAATCAAGTGCTGCCATTTTCTTTGCAGTGTCATTTAACTTTACTAACGGCTTTGAAACCATATTAGTATACATTAAACATAATATCAAAATTAAAACTATGGCACCTATATAAAAATAAAAGTAAAATTCCTTTATTACTAAAGATGCTTCATTTACAGGCTGCAAGGATGTAATTGAAAATATTATTTCCATATTTTTTTTGTTAGGTACAACTGTTAATATATTTTTCGTGCCATTAATTTTTTTTTCGGTAATTACAGTTACAGACCTGTTATCTCTTTTTACTTGCTCTAATAAATCAGAATTCATAGTCCAATTTACTATAATATCATTTATAGCTTTTATTCTAACTGCATCATAACTTTGGCTATCTGGTTTTGTTATAAATTTTATTTTTCCACTTCTATCCATTATAACTATTTTAGCATTATTATCCTGTTCAAATCTTCTAATTAAATTAGTTAACTCATCTTCATCATTTGTCTTATTATAAAGCGTTCTAAACTTTTCAACCTGATTTAGCATGTTACTTTCTTTTTTGTTTATGTAAAACCTACCAAAAAATAGCATTTGGAATGTTAATGTACTGCTTATAAAGATTATAAACACCAGAGCTGTTATTATAAACAATTTCCATGTTATATTTTTTCTTATTCTGGTAACAAGTTTGCTTTCACTTATGATATGACTTATTTTCATTGCTTTTTTACCTCAAATTTATAACCCACCCCTCTAACAGTTGCTATTAAATAAGATTTAACTCCTAATTTTTCTCTCAGCCTTTTCACATGGGTATCTACTGTTCTAAGATCTCCATAGTAGTCTATTCCCCAAATTGCATCTAAAATTTTTTCTCTACTTAAAACTATATCCTTATTTTTTATTAAATAACAAAGTAATTCAAATTCTTTTGGAGAAAGATATACATTTTCATCATCTACTTTAACCTCATGACCTTCCCTATTTATGTAGAGTCCATCATAACTATTCTGCTTATTCTGATTTTCTTCCTCAGAATAAGTTCTTTTCAAAAGTGCCTTTATTTTTGCTACCAATACTTTTGGACTCACTGGCTTAGTTACATAACTATCTGTCCCAAGTTGAAATCCTAAAAGCTGTTCCTCATCCTCAGCTCTAGCTGTAAGCATAATTATAGGCACGTTGGAAATCTTTCTAAGTTCTTTACATGCCGTCCATCCATCCATTACAGGCATCATTATATCCAGCACTACTAAATCCACATGATTTTCATTAAATTTTTCTAGTGCTTCCTGACCATTTCCTGCTGGAATCATATTCAATCCTTCACTTTTCAAATAGGCTTCTATGAGAAACCTCATTCTTTCTTCATCATCTACCATTAAAATAGTCTTGTTCATTTAAATATCTCCTAAATATATTATTTTTTAGTTAATAGTTAAGAATGAAGAATTAATAGTTAATGTGGATTTTTTGCGATAGCTAAAAATCATCCTTCACTGTCAATTGTCCACTATCAACTTTCAACTCAAAAACTTACATACATAATTATAATATAATTCTATATACAAATTTACACAACAATATATTTAAAGATACTAAAACAATTTTATGGATAATCTAAGCTTCAAAACCCATAGATATAGGGTTTCTAACTAAAATATTAACTTATACAGAATAATTAAAATTCTTCTCCAAATACTAAATGTACGGAGAAAGGAGTTTTAATTATGGGAAGAAAATCATTTGAAATAGAATCACTGTATGATTATAAAATTGAAGATTTAATTGAGCTAAAAAACACTACGAATTCTAAATTTACTAGATTAGTATTAGCTGTGGTTACTATGAGATATCGAGGATGCTCAAATAGAGATATTATGATAGAAACAGGTCTAAGTAAAGTATCTATAGTTAAACATATTAAAAATTGGAACGAAGTTGGCATCAAAGCTATAAAAGATCATCGTGGCGGTAGTGAAGCTAAATTAGAACCAGAAATAGTTGATGATCTTATAGACGTAGTTCTAAAAAAATCCCCTATAGATTTTGATTTTACATGTCATACTTGGACTTTAGCGCTTTTAGCTCTATATGTTGAAAAAACATATGGAGTAAAAGTTTGTAATGAAACTATCAGATCCATTTTAATATCTCATAATATATCTTATAAAAGATCTCAACCTAAACCTACAAAAGCTGATAAAGATGAACAAGAAGCTTTTAAAAAAAATGCCAAAACTGCTAGATACTTTAGAGTCTTCATCTGATACTATTGTATATGCATTAGATGAGACTGGTATCAGCATAGAGTCGGACAACTATTCATCTTGGAGCCCTGTAGGTAATCCCCCTATACTAGAGAAGAATGCTTCGCATAAAGGGGTAAATATTGTAGGGTCTACTTCAATTTTAAATAATTTTCATACTGTCAATGATGTTTATTCTTCCCAAGAATCTATAACATCTGAAAAAATTAAGTCGCATATAGAATATCTGATGGAACTTAATCCTAATAAAAAAATTGTAATATTTATGGATAATGCTAAAACCCATACAAGTAAGCTAATGCAAAGCTTTTACTATGATAACAAAGATAAATTGAAGGTAGTACTTCTACCAAGGTATTCCCCATATATGAACCCTCAAGAAAATATGTGGAGAAACCTAAAAGCAAAGTTGTTTAAACCATCTGCTAGAAGTTGTATATGGGAATTAGTATCAGATATTAAAATTCTTTTTGACGAACTTAATTCTAATTTTGCTAAGATTCATTCATTAGCTTATGCTAGAAGTTTCCTAGTATAAGTTAAATTATCACTTAGAAACCCTATATAAAGTTTCTAATTGAAATTTAAACTTATACATAAAATGTAATGACAAAATTGAAAACACTTTTAAAAACTTTTCCATAAGTCTTAACGAGGTATTTTAGAAAATCTTAGGAGCTTAGATATTGTTTGAGGCACGAGTTTAGCTAAGATTCTTAGATTTTCAAAATACCGAGCTTTAGACTTGTCAAAAGTTTTTATAGTGCTTTCAATTGTCATTACATGATTTGTATATGTTAACTTTCAAGCTGCAAACTCTATAAATCCAATTTATTTTCTATAAGATATGCTGTAGCATAGAATAATCCTATAAGTACTGCTACAGATACAAAAATTGAGACTATATTAATGTCAATTCCATTAGCTACTATGTTATTTGGATTAACAGAAGGTATATCTAAATTCAATACTTTTAGTTTAAATGTCTGAGGAAACGCCTCAGAAAAAATTTCAGCTATCTTTCCCTGTACTATACATAAAATTACAAATATGATGAAAGATCCAAGCTTACCAAATTTTCTATTCTTTATTGCCACTTTACTTAAAGTTATAGAAATATATACTGTAAGCAAAAAAGTAACGTATATAACTAAAATGGCCAAAAAAGTAAATAATGCAAATTTAGGACTCACACTTTTTATAAATTGTAAAAAACTTATTTTTATATCAATTACCCCACCTTGAACAACTTTAAATATTTGAATCCACATAGCTGTAAAAATAAATATAACAAATTGTACTATAGCCATTTGTATAAGAGCTGTTACGATTTTATTCATTAATATATTTTTTCCACTCTTAGGAAGGGTAAAAAGTAAAATGGAAGTATCTTCATGTATATCACGGCTAAATAATTTTATATTCCATATGACAACTATAATTTCTGCTGCAAATCCTATAGCCATATTTAAAGCTAATATTGATCCTGAATTCCAAACATTTACTCTAGTAAATAATGCTACATTTAAAATTACTATGGCGGATATCATAATCAAAAAATCTTTAAAATACCCTTGAAGATCATATTTCACCAATTTGAACATTACTTAAACACCTCCCTGTATATTTCATCTATTGACATTTTTCTCTCATTTCTAAGTTCTTCTGCATTTCCAAAGAGTACTATTTTTCCTTCAGATATAAAAGCCACATCGTCAAACAATCTCTCAATATCGCTAACAAGATGTGTGGTTATAAGCACAGAACTATTTTCCGTATAATTTTCAAGTATTGCATCTAATATTTTCTCTCTAGTTGTAGGATCCACTCCCCCTAAAGGTTCATCTAGTATATAAAGCTTTGCCTTTCTTGAAAGTACTAGACTTAAATATAATTTCTCGCTCATTCCCTTTGATAAAGTCTTAACTTTACTATCTGGATCCAAATTCATAAACTTTAACATGTCCTGAGCTTTATCTTCATCGAAATCTGCGTACATATCTTTAAAAAAATTAACTGCATCTTGTATCCTCATCCATTTAAAAAGATAATCCTTATCTGGCAAATAGGATACTTCAGCTTTTGTCTTTGTGCCAGGCTTATTCCCATTTATAAGTATTTCGCCTGAACTCTGCCTTAATATTCCTGCTGCAATCTTTAAAAAAGTAGTTTTGCCACTTCCATTAGGACCTAATAGTCCTGTTATTTTCCCTTTTTGAATTTCTAAATTAAGCCCATCTAAAGCTTGTTTTCTAAAATAAATTTTTTTTAAATCTGTGCTTTTAAGCAGCGGTTCCATATCTATTTACCTCCCTGTACTTTTTCTTCTACAATCTTTATTATCTCATCTGAAGAAAAGCCTAATTCCTTCATTCCTATTATAAAACTATATATAATATTCTGAGCCATTTCTTCTTTTAATTTTTCTACCATAGATATATCCTCCTTTATAAAAGTACCCGTTCCTCTTTGCTTATAAGCAATATCATTTCTCTCTAATTCTTGATAAGCCCTTTGAATAGTATTGGGATTTACTTTTAGTTTTGAGGACATTTCTCTTACAGAAAGCAGTTTATCTCCTGGCTTCAATTCTTCTTTTACTATTTTTCTCTTTACAATGTCTATTATCTGCATATATATTGGTATATTGGAATCAAATTCAACATCCATTTTATCACCTCCACAAGTAGTTCATCTAGTGTACTGATATAATAATACACTAGACGAGTAGTAAAGTCAATATATATATTTAAACAACTAAAATAATCCCTAAATTTTTTGCATTGTTACAAATACTCTAGGGATGTTTTTTATTTAATATTTAATTTCTAAAAGGTAAATTTCCAGCACAGTATTATATAAAGATAATATCATCATTAACCATATATGATATAGACCCTAATTTATGTTTAGGAAATACAATTGATTTTATTCTTATCCCATCTACATCTACTACATCACCATCTTTAAGTTTTTTGTATTTTTCATTTTCATCACTTTTACAAGAAAACATACCCTTTCCTGATTTTCTTAAAGAAGTTTCAGCAGAAAAATAGATATCAGCATTTTTAAACAATTTAATACATCCTGCATGATAAAAACTAGGGTAAGTTAAAAATACGTGGGATACAGATTTAGGCTCAATATTTATTTTCTTTAATTCCCGATTTACAACGGAAGGTATAAATCCTGTATCAAAACATATGGTTGTTCTGAAATCAGAATATATAAAAAAATTAGAAATGAGTGATCTTACCACATATATATTACCAGTTATCTGTTGAGTTTTACTTAATTTAAATAACATACATCTTTCCCCACTTCCATGTATATCTTTCTTTTAAATAGTAAAATATATTCTTTTTATATCATTTCCCTATTTTATTAGTTTATACACTTCTATGATCTAGCATAAATTAAGATATTAGGTTAAAAATATAATGAAGATATACAACACTTAAAATATTTTTAATTAGGAGGTATATAAATTGAAAAAATTATTATATATAACTGCAAATACAAAACCAGAAACTTTGTCTGTCAGCAAAACTGTTGGTAGAAGCTTTGTAAAAGAATTTTTATCGAAAAATGCAGATTATATGGTAGAAGAACTGGATCTATACAATGAAAATATTCCTGAAATAAATCATAGAATATTTAAAGGCAGGGCCGAATTAGTTTCAGGAAATGATTACAATACCCTATCAGATGAAGATAAAAAAATAGTAGACAGGATAAATGAACTATGCAATCAATTTTTAAGTGCAGATACTTATGTTATTGCAGCTCCTATGTGGAGTGTAAGTTACCCAGCAAGGCTTAAATCCTATTTAGATTGTATTATAATAAATAACAGATTAATTAAAATTTCTGAAGAAGACATAAAAGGTCTTTTAGATGATAAAAAGAGGAATATGGTCTATATTCAATCTTCAGCAGCAGTATATCCTAAAATATTTAATTCCAAGTTTAATCATGCCATCGACTATTTTAGAGATGTATTTAAATTCTTAGGAGTGAATAAGTTTGACTATATACTGGTAGAAGGCACAGAAGACTCTTCTGTAGGTAAAGCAAAAGCCATAGGAAATGTCCAAAACAATATAAAAAGTGTGGTAAATAAATTTACTGAAAATATTCCTTTAATGGATAGAATGTAAACAGATTTCTAAAGGGCTGTTGCACTAATTAATTAGTACATAAGCCCTTTAACACATATACATGTTTTTAAACAGTGTAAAATTGATAGTTATGAAAAATGCATTGACTATTTCCGTTTACAGATGTAATATTAAATTATAAATTACACGTGTAAACAGAAATGGAAGGAGTATATATCCATGAAGGAAATACCAAGCATTTCAGATGCAGAACTTACTATTATGAAAATAATATGGGAAAATCCCAATATAACTGCAAATAAAATTATAAAACAACTATCAGATAAAACTAAGTGGAAGCCTAACACCGTAAAGACATTAATAAATAGATTATTAAGGAAAAATGTAATTGGCTTTAACAAGGAAGGTAAAGAATATTACTATTATGCTGTAGTTCAGGAAGAAAATTATATAAATGCAGAAAGCAATTCTTTTTTAAATAAAATATTCAATGGCTCTGTCATTTCAATGGTATTAAATTTTGTTGAGAACAAAAAATTATCTGAAGGTGAAATTAAAGAACTGAAAGATATTTTAAATAAAAAGCATGAGTAAGAGGTGCTTATATGTCAACTTTAATAAAAACTATCTTTATAGCATCACTTAACGGAAGCGTACTAGTTATGCTAATACTTTTAATAAAGATGCTGTTAAAGAAAAAATTAAGAGCTGAATTCCATTATTTCATATGGTTTCTTTTAATAATAAAACTCATTATACCCTATGGACCTGAAAGTAATTTAAGCATATTTAACATATTTGATGCTGTAAGTGAGAAGGAAAAAACTATCTCCAGTAATTATTTAAAAGCAAATAATATATCTAAATCAATGAGTAGAGATAAATCTCAAGATATGATTGCTCCTAATAATTCGTATAATGGTAAAAATGTAGAGAGTTTAAATAAGAAAATAAATTATAAAACAGTACTGTTTTATATATGGATACTAGGAATGGTGTTTTTTATAGCTAATACATTATATGAAATAAAGAAAATTCAATTTATAAAGAAAAATGCAATGAGTGATAAGTCTTCTAATCTTAATATCATATTGAACAGCTGCCTAAATATAATGAACATAAATAAAAGTGTATCTTTAATGTACCCATATAAACCGATTAGCCCATGCTTATGTGGATTAATTAAACCTACAATATTTATTTCACAAAGTATTATAGGAAATATTTCAGAAGATGAATTTAAACATATTATAATACATGAACTCTGTCACTTAAAGAGAAAAGATTTACTTATTAACTGGATTATAATAATCTTAAATATTGTTTACTGGTTCAATCCAATAATACGATATGGTTTTTATAAAATGAAACAGGATTGTGAAACATCCTGTGATGCTTATGCCCTTAGGTATTTAGGCATAGATAGAAATATAAATTATGGAAACACAATTATAAAAATATTGCAATTAGAAAATGACACCCCTTCGCTAATTACTTCAGCTCCTATGGCTGTAAATAATTCCGAAATCAAAAGGAGAATTACTATGATATCAAAACATAAAAAAAATTCTTTAAAAAATATAATATGTGGAATTTTAGTTATCACTGCTCTTACAACAGTAGGGTTAACAAGTGGTATTTCTAAGACAAAACCAAATAGTGATAACTACAATTCCAAACCTTACTATGAAAGCATTATGGATTACTTAATAAATTCTGCCAAAGGTCACAGCTCTGTGTACAACATGAATTCTAGTGAAAATAATAATTTTGCAAGCAATAACTCACTAAATTTTAACAGTACAGATGAATTTCAATTTGAAGAATTGGATTTTAATGGCTATCAAAAATATTGGAGTTCTAATTTTGAAAATAATATATTTGCAGCTGATTTTGATTTCTTTAATGGGATAGAATCGTATAAAATAACCTCTCATAAAACTAGCTATAGTATAAAAATAAATACAAATATAAAAAGCGGAAATGTATCTATAAAAATTTACAATGATAAAAAAGTATTATTTGAAAAGATAAACCCAACAAACAAAACTATAACAATTTCAAAGGAAGATGCTAAAAATATTAAGCTTGATTGTATAGCAATAAAAGCCAAAGGTACTATTAAACTTGAACTAAATTAACAGCATCAATGAAATGATATTACTTAGTTAGAGAAGCTGCTGTATAATAAATATTTATTCACTATACAGCAGCTTTTCTAATAATTCACATGAACTAGCCAAAACTTTATATTTTTATCACTCCATCCAAGGTCCCAAGGTACTCTATTTCTATCTGTATTGTGGCAGCTTACTAGAGAATATCCTTTAGAATCCGCTCCAGTTACTACTGAAATATGAGTTATGTCTCCTTTCTTTTCATAGGCTACAAAATCTCCAGGCAAAAGTTTATAAGAAGCTTTATATACCTTTTCATAACTCCCATGGGCTACTAGGGATGCTCTTCCACTGTATATCATATAACTTTTAAATCCGTCTGCATTTAGCCAGGATCTAGTGGCTCCAGAACCATCATAGTTCCAACCAGAATTTTTTCTAAACTTACCGCCTTCATGAAGTATTTGTGATGCAAAATTTGCGCAATCTCCTCCCTGGGAATTATAATTTCTATACTTTCTATTGTAGCTATACCCATACTCTTTCTCCGATGCTATCCCACAGTACCTATCTGCATATTCCACTGCTCCTTTTCTTCTATTGTTCATATTAGAAAAATCTCTTGCTTGTTGAGATTTTATATATTGATTTATAGCATCAACTTTTAAATTTCCTAAATTTAGAGAATCAGCAAAAGGATCTTTATACCACTCCTTGCTTATTATCCAATTGTCCCCTTTTTTTGAAATATTCAAAACATGAGACGTCCCAATTTTGCAGCTGTTAACTTTTACTGGATCATCTTCATATATATAACTATATTTTGTGGAACATATTAAGTTTACAGAATACTTATCATCCTTACCTCTAATTCTCTTGATCATTACCTCTGGCATAATTTCAGTAAACTTTACTCCTTGCCTTTCTTCCCAATTTTTAAGATATTTCATCTTCTGTTCTTCGTGCTCATAAGCCCATTTTCCATATTTTGTACTTCTATCATAATTACCTTCTATTAATTTTAAATCTCCATTTAATATAGCTTTATTCCTGTTTTGGAATATATCTTGTATAGAATTTGCAACCTCTTCTTTTGTGCTAATTTCTTCACCTTTAGGCTTACAAAACGGGCATATTAGAAATATAAACAAAGCGATCACCATGACTTGGAGAAACCTTTTTTTTAGAGAAATTTTCATAACCATACTCCTCATATAATTAATTTACTAACTGTGTAGAATTATCATATACTTTGCATAGTTATTATTCCCAATTAAAATAATAATCACTCTGTGAATTTCACCCAAGGTTTCATATTTATTACTACTTTAATTTTTCATCTATCTTTTGAATATATCCATTTACCAATTTATCATTGTAGGGTGCTTGTGAATACCAAAATTTACTGTTACTATTTTTTTGTCCAAAATATCTTGATTTTAAAATTATTTCTGGCCTGTATTCAAAATGAAGAATGTCAAAATGACTCCACTTTCCGCCCCATACAAAGCCATTTTTTTCAAATGCATCTACAATTTCTTTTGGGTATTCCTGTATTCTCTTATCTCCTTCTTCTTTAGTCACCCATTTCCAATAATCTCTTCTATCTCTAGCAAGATCAATGGCTATTCCAAAGGAATGGGGGCTTAGCAAACTAGTTCCCGAAATACACCTGTAATTAAATGTGCCACTACTAGGAAACAAGGCCTTATAAACCTTTGAATTTCTCTGAGAAATAGGCATCAACTCTTTTACTGCATTTTCAAGAGATTTAGAGGCATTGTTATTTCCATTAAACTGAAATCTTCTATATCCTAGATTAGCCATTTTAAGATTAGATTCTATAGCCTTTCTATCGCATCCATAAACTTCCTTCAAAAGCGAATATGTCCTAATTCTTCCAGGATCAAAATCTTTTTCCATTACTCCATTTATGGTACCTATGGGATAGGACTGTTCCATCATGTCCTGTAGATCCGTATCATACATTTTTTGCTGAAAACTTTTACTACCCTTATCATCATATAAAATTCTTTTACCAGACTTTGCAACTACATATACCTTTCCATCATTACCTTTTTCCAAATCTGTAATATATTCCGGGTAGGCCATCATAAGACACAAAATATCCTGTTTCATTGTGGTATAATAGTCATCTGTCAATGCCTTCACAGGGCTTACACATACACAAATCAATAATAGTGCTACTATAATTATCTTTTTTTTCATACTATAGGCTCCTTGTCAATAAGTAAGTGATTCACTCCAAATCGAAGATTTGGGTTCTAATTTGTGTAACTCCTTCTCCTTATCAGTCAAATGAGTAAGTGATTCACACCAAATCGAAGATTTGGGTTCTCTACTTATATTATGTTGTTCATAGATTTATATTATGCATTCGTATAGAAGCTATAAAAAATAGGCTGACAGACTTGTAACTGTAAGAAGTTTGTCAACCTATTTTAACTTTTTAACTTAAAATTCTATAATGTTTATACTCTTTCTTTTTCAAACCAGCTAAGCACTTCTTTCTGGAGAGATATTCTTTTGTCACAAAATCCATGATCTGTATTTAAAATTACACTTTTATAGCAAACATTTTGTTCTTTTAAAGCTCCTATAAGTGGTTTATAGTGTTCATCTATAGTTGCGATGTCATCTCTAGCTCCTCCAATTATAAGTATAGAATGTCCTTTTAATTTTTCTACTATATTTATCAGATTCCAATCTTTTCTATTTTCTATAACTTCTTGTACAACTTTTTCTGCAGTTATACCATTAAGAGGCAAAACCCAATCTTTCCAAGTTTTAATAGTTTCTTTTTTTAAATTACTATCCTTTAAGAGCGTTTCTCCCATAAGTCCAAAATTAAATCCTGCTATACAAGCTGCATATTTGATTTCAGGATGTCTTGCTGCAGTCATAAGGGTAGCAAATCCTCCGAGACTGTGCCCTATCAAAATTATATTTTTTTCGTCAACTCTATACTCTTTCGCATAATGCGGTGATCTTAAAAAATTAATGGCAGAATCCGCATCCTCAAGTACATTAGCTATAGAATAAGATCCTTCACTTCCCCAACTTCCTCTATAATGAAATACAAACACATTGTATCCTGCTCTCAATAAAACATGGGCAATATCAAAATTTTGCTCATATCCTGGAAACCCATGGAATAAGATTACAGTAGGATGTGGTCCCCTTCCCTGTGCAATATGTATTACACCCAGAAGCTTAGAACCTTTGCTGTTAAAAATAGACCCTTCTACTAATGTAGGGTACTCTTCATCAAATTCCTGCAAATCCTCTCTTATTGGATCTATACATACAGTTTTTAAACTCATAATAATCACTCCATCTTTTACAAATCTTTGTATAATAATTCTAATTTTAAAGTATAAAAATATCACTATATCTTAGTTCATAGTATTCATTATAACATATAATAGCATGATTTTACTGCGTTGACAGAACTGAACTATCACTGTACTATACTTATTATAGAGTTTATAGTCGAAAGTTAAATTTATACCCATAAATATATTTTAAGGAGGATATTTTATGCAATACAGGAAATTTTGTAAAGATGGTTTTAAAGTATCTACTTTAGGTTTTGGATGCATGAGACTTCCAATAATAAATAACGATCTTTCAAAAATTAATGAAAAAGAAGCACTAAAAATCATAAGGCATGCCATTGATAATGGTGTAAATTATCTAGATACAGCATATCCTTACCACGGCGGAAATAGTGAAGTTTTAGTAGGTAAAGTACTTAAAGATGGTTACAGGAAAAAAGTTAGAATTGCAACTAAAATGCCTGTATGGCTAGTAGAAAAATATGAAGATTTTGATAAATATTTGAATGAACAATTAAAAAGGCTTGATGTAGACTATATTGATTATTACCTGCTCCATGCTATGACCAAAGACAGAATGGATAAAATGGAAAACCTAGGTGTTTTTAAGTTTTTAAATAAAGCCTTAGAAAACGGTAAAATTAATCATGTAGGCTTTTCTTTCCATGACAATTTAATGGCTTTCAAACATATAATAAATTTATTTCCCTGGGAATTTTGCCAGATCCAATTTAATTATTTAGATGAGGATTACCAGGCAGGTATAGATGGACTAGAATATGCAGCCGATAAAGGCTTATCTGTAGTTGTGATGGAACCTTTAAAAGGTGGACTTTTATCCGGTAATCTTCCAGAAGATATAAACAACATATTCAATAAATCAAAAGTAAAAAAAAGTCCAGTTGACTGGGCTTTAAGCTGGGTACTAAATCATCCTGAAGTGTCAATATTACTAAGTGGAATGAACTCTTTAGCACAAGTGAATGAAAATATATCTATAGCATCAAAATCTCTCCCTAATTCAATTTCTGAGGAAGACATGGATTTAATAGAACAGGCAAAAGAAAAATTCAATGCCCTTATGAAAATAAAATGCACCCGCTGTGGATACTGTTCCCCTTGCAAAGTGGATTTGGATATTCCAAATATTTTTTCTATGTATAATAATTACTTTATGTATAAAAGTAAAGAGTCTATATTTAATAAGTATAATAATATGCCAAAAAAATCAAAAGCATCTTGCTGCATATCCTGCGGAAAATGTGAGGATAATTGCCCGCAGCATCTTCCAATCAGGGTACTTTTAAGGCAAGTTAAGTCTACCTTCGAAGAAAAATAATGCTGACAAATATTGCCCTATATAAATTCTAAACAAAGAATCAACTTATAATATCCATATATATAGCCTTTAATTGAAATTTAATCTTATACATGAAATATAATGACAAAATTGAAATCATACTTAAAAACTTTTATAAATAAGTCTTAGCTTGGTATTTTAGAAAACCTTAGTAACTTAGATATGTCTGAGGTACGAGTTTATATAAGTTACTTTAGGTTTTCAAAATACTAATCTTTAGACTTATTAAAAGTTTTTATCCGATGACTACTCGCTCTAATACTCCCACTTGTGCAAGTATGAGTAAAGAGCGACTACGTCCCTGGATAACGATTTCTAAGCATCAGGTGGAGTTTAAAACTCCATCTGATGCCAAGAACTCTGTTTATGATGATAAAATTTGTCATTATACGATATTGTATAAGTTAACTTTCAAGCTAGAATATCCATATAATTATTAACTCTTAACTTCTAAGTGCCAGCTCCTGCAAATATTCACCCATAGTTCTGTATTCTATATTTTCTTCATTTTTTTCTGTCAAAATAGCATTAATATAGGCATTTGCTGTATCCAAGCATGTGAATACTATTTTATCATGAGCTAAAGCTGTATGTCTAAGTATAAAACCTTGCCTTGTAGTGTTATATCCTTGAGTAGCTGTATTTATAACTATATCTATTTTCTTATCTTTTATATATTCCACTGCAGTATCTAAATCAAGCTTCCTGCATTTTACTCCATTTTCACTTAAAAACTTATAAGTTCCACTGGATGCACTTATACTAAATCCAAGTTCTCCATATTTTTTAATTACATTTAGTGAAATCTTTTTATCTATATCATTTATAGAAACATAAAGATTTCCCTTTTGAAGTATTTTAACTCCTGAAGCTTTAAATGCTTTATATATAGCCTTGTCCTTATCAAAGTCCACTCCTAAGACTTCTCCTGTAGATTTCATTTCAGGTCCTAGTGCCACATCTACTCCAGATAACTTTTTATTAGAAAATATAGGCATTTTAACTGCATAAATATTGCTGTACTTATACATATCCTGTTTATAGTGAAAATCTTTTATTTTCTTACCTAACATAACTTCTACAGCTATCTCTACCATTGGAATATCAGTAACTTTACTCAAAATAGGTACAGTTCTCGATGCTCTTGGATTTACTTCTATTACATACACCTTATCTCCATCAAAAGCATATTGAACATTTAAAAGTCCTTTAACATTCAACTTCTTGGCAACCTTCACTGTATAGTCTTCTATTTTTTTAAGTACATTCTCTGGTAAATCTGATGCTGGATATACTGCTATACTGTCCCCAGAATGTACCCCTGTTTTCTCTATATGCTCCATTATTCCCGGAATTATTAAATCTTCCCCATCTGATATGGCATCTACTTCTATTTCTTTTCCCACTATATATTTGTCTACAAGAACAGGATGTTCCTTAGATAAATTTACGGCGTCCTTTAAATATTTACACAACTCTTCATAATTGTAGACAACTTTCATTGCTCTACCACCTATTACATAAGATGGTCTAACAATAACAGGATAACCTATTTCAGCTACTAAGTTATCTGCTTCTTCAAGGCTTGTTACAGATCCACCTACAGGTGAATTTATCTCAAGTTCTTTAAGAAGTACTCTAAATTTTTCCCTGTCTTCTGCCAAATCTATAGATTCAAAGGACGTGCCAATTAAATTTACTCCTCTGTCATTTAACTTTTTAGATAGATTAAGTGCAGTCTGTCCTCCAAATTGTACTATAACCCCATCCACCTTTTCCTCATTTATTACATTCATAACGTCATCTATATAAAGCGGCTCAAAATACAGCTTATCTGAAATATCAAAATCAGTACTTACTGTCTCTGGATTATTATTTATTATAATGGCTTCATATCCTGCTTTTTTTATGGCCCAGACACCATTAACACAGCAGTAATCAAACTCTATTCCCTGTCCTATTCTAATAGGTCCTGAACCTATTACAAGTATTTTCTTATTATTTGAAACAACATTGTCACTTTCTAAATCATAACAGGAATAATAGTAAGAAGTTTTTGCTTCAAACTCTCCGCTGCAGGTATCTACCATTTTATAAACGGATTTTATGCCATTTACTTCTCTAAGTTTCTTTAAATCTTCTAATTTCATACCTATCAATTTACAAATATATTCATCCGTAAATCCCATGATTTCAGCTTTTTGAATGGTTTCAACATTTGGCACATTGCCTGTCAATTCATTTTCCATATTCACTATATTTTCTATTCCACCTAAGAACCATTCATCTATTTTAGTTAATTCATGAAGCTCATCTATAGTCATTCCTTTTCTAAGAGCTTCTGCTAAAGCAAAAAGTCTTTCATCATCCTGGTTATTTATCTTTGCTATTATTTCATCCTTGCTCATATTTTCAAATTTATCTAATTTCAGCCCTATTATTTTTCCCTCTAAACTTATAACTGCTTTTAAAAGAGCACTTTCAAAACTCCTATCTATAGCCATAACTTCTCCTGTAGCTTTCATCTGAGTTTTTAAAGTCCTGTTTGCAGTTTTAAATTTATCAAAAGGCCACTTAGGCATTTTAACTACACAATAATCTAGAGCTGGTTCAAACAGTGCACTGGAATTTCCCGTAACATAATTTTTAAGTTCATCTAAAGTGTATCCAAGAGCAATTTTAGCTGCAATTTTAGCTATAGGATATCCTGCTGCTTTTGAAGCCAATGCACTTGATCTGCTTACTCTAGGGTTTACTTCTATAACCATGTACCTATTACTATTAGGATCTAATGCAAATTGAATATTACATCCACCTTCTATTTTTAAAGTCCTTATTATCTTTATAGCAGATCTTCTAAGCATCTGGTACTCTCTATCATTAAGTGTCTGAGATGGGGCTACTACTATGCTGTCTCCTGTGTGTATTCCCACAGGGTCCAAATTTTCCATATTACAAACTACCATACAGTTGTCCTTTTTGTCTCTCATTATTTCATATTCTAGTTCTTTCCACCCAGCTAAACTTTGCTCAAGAAGTATTTGATTTATAGGACTCTCTTCTAATCCATTTTCACATATTTCCATATATTCCTCATAAGTACTTGCAATACCACCTCCGGTTCCTCCTAAGGTATATGCAGGTCTTATTATAATTGGAAGGCTGACTTTATCTAAAAATTGCTTGCATTCTTCTAGATTTGTAGCAATTTCACTTACAGCTATAGGTTCATCTATTTCATTCATTAGATTTTTAAAGCTTTCCCTATCTTCCGCATTCTTTATGGATTCAGTTTTTATTCCAAGAAGTTCTACATTGTATTTTTTAAATACCCCAATTTCATTAAGTTCCATTGCCAAATTCAAGGCAGTCTGTCCACCAAATCCAGCTAAAATCCCATCTGGTTTTTCCCTTCCTATTATTGCCTCTAGTGATTCAACAGTTAAAGGTTCTATATAGGTCTTGTCTGCAACATTTTTATCAGTCATTATAGTAGCAGGGTTACTATTTACCAGAACAGTTTGTATTCCCTCTTTTTTTATAGCCTCGCAGGCCTGTGTTCCCGAGTAATCAAATTCCGCAGCCTGACCTATTATTATAGGACCCGATCCTATTATTAAAACCTTTTTCAAGTTTTCTCTTAACGGCATTATATCACTTCTCCTTGTTAGGAATTTGAAAGAAAATAGGCTAGCATACTGACTAGTCATTTCTTTGAAAATACCTTATTTATACTAAAGTCATTAATCGCAAAAATTTATCAAATAAATAGCCCGTATCTGTAGGTCCTGGAGAGCCTTCAGGGTGAAACTGTACTGAGAATATAGGCAGCGTCTTATGTTTAATTCCCTCTACCGTATGGTCATTTAAATTAAAATGAGTTACTTCAATACTGTCTTTATTTAAACTTTCTCTTTTAACTGCATAGCCATGATTTTGAGACGTTATAAAAGCTTTATCTATATCCTTATCATATACACCATGATTTCCACCTCTATGGCCAAACTTCATCTTATAGGTATCTCCTCCAAGTGCAAGTGATAATAATTGGTGTCCAAGGCATATTCCGAATATAGGTAAATTACCTATTAACTTTTTTATAGTACCCATTATCTCTCCTAAATCCTTAGGATCTCCAGGGCCATTACTTAAAAGTATGCCTTTAGGATTTATACTCATTATACTTTCATAAGAAGCATTGTAAGGAAATATTGTTATATCACAGTCTCTATCCTTCAAATTTTCAATAATGTTCTTTTTGCTTCCAAAATCTAAAAGTGCAACTTTAGGCCCATTTCCTGAAATATGCTTTATGGAGTTTGTACTTACCTGAGATACTAAATTTTTATTTTCATAAGAATTTAGCATTCTTCTTATTTCACTTATAGATTCATTTTCACTGCATATTACACATTTCATAGTTCCACTTGATCTTATCTTTTTGGTTATACTTCGTGTATCTATACCACTTATACCTACGACTTTATTTTCCTTTAAAAAATTTTCGAAACTATTTTCACTCAAATAGTGAGATGTATTATTATACATGTTTTTTATTACCATACCTTTAGCCTGTATCTCACTAGATTGGCTAAAATTGTAATTAATTCCGTAATTACCAATGTAAGGATAACACATTGTTATTATCTGTCCTCTATAGGATGGATCTGTAAGTATTTCTTGATATCCTGTCATGGAGGTATTAAAAACCAACTCTCCTGCCGTTATTGCTTTGTGTCCTATGGCTTTTCCCATAAATACAGTTCCATCTTCTAAATACAATATGGAATTCATTTTATTCCTTCTTTCTAAATATTACTTAAAGTTGCCACCATAACAGCCTTTATAGTATGAAGCCTGTTTTCAGCTTCATCAAACACTATAGAATTAGGTCCCTCAAATACTTCTTCAGTTACCTCTAGTGCTTCATACCCAAACTTTTTATATATTTCTTCCCCTACTTTAGTTTCCGTATTGTGAAAAGCTGGAAGACAATGCATAAACTTAACATTTTCATTTTTACAAGCCTCTATAAGTTTGCTGTTTATTTGATATGGCATTAAAGTTTCTATTCTCTTTTTCCAAAGTTCTTTTTCTTCTCCCATGGAAAGCCATACATCAGTATAAAGGACATCTGCTCCTTCTACAGCTTTATACAAATCCTCAGTAATTGTAATAGTGCCTCCACTTTCCTCGGCTACTTTTTTACACTCTTTAACTAGTTCATCTTCTGGGAAAAGCTCTTTAGGTGCTGCTATTTTAAAGTTCATTCCAACTTTTGAAGCACCTATCATAAGGGCATTTGCCATGTTATTTCTTCCATCTCCGATGTAAACAAAATTTACATCTTTTAAAGGTTTAGCTATGTGTTCTTCTATAGTCAGAAAGTCCGCTAAAACCTGGGTTGGATGATCTTCATCTGAAAGTCCATTCCATACAGGTACTTTTGAATATTCTGCCAATATCTCCATATCTCTTTGAGAAAATCCCCTGTATTCTATGCCATGAAACATTCTACCCATTACTCTAGCCGTATCTTTCACAGATTCTTTTTTACCCATATGACTTCCCTGGGCACCTATATAAACTACATTTGCACCCTCATCATAAGCACTGACCTCAAAGGAACATCTTGTTCTCAGGGAATCTTTTTCAAATATAAGGGCAATATTTTTCCCTTGCAATCTCTTTTTTTCCGTTCCATTATATTTTTCTTCCTTTAACTTCTTTGCAAGATCAATAAAGTACTTTATCTCTTCCTTTGTAAAATCTTTTAATGTTAAAAAACTTTTACCCTTTAAATCTATCATTTTTCTTCCCCCTTAAAATCATTTTTTATAAATATAGGAAACAAATATTTCCTTAAGCTTTACTTTAAACATTAGAAATATCTTTATATTAATTCATTGATATTTTATAATTATACATTTATATTAATAATAATTCAATATAAATTTAAAATTTTTTATTTTGTATTGATTTGAAATACCTTAAAATACAAAGTTAAAAAAAATCTTCAATAGAAAATAACTATTGAAGATTTTTTAAATCTGAAGTAATTTATACATTTTGTATACATACAATTTTTTATTTTTAATGCACTAATGAAGTTCTACTACCCTATTTACCAAAGTTCCTATTTTTTCAATACTACATTCAACTATATCACCTTGTTTTAACACTTTAATTGGTGTAAATCCCATGCCAACTCCACTTGGTGTACCTGTTGATATAATATCACCAGTTTTTAATGTAATACCTTTAGACAAATCACTTATTATATAAGGTATATCAAAAATTAAATTCTTTGTATTAGATTTTTGCCTTACCTCTCCATTTACAGTGCAACTTATATCCAAATTAACGGGAAATGGTACTTCGGTTTTATGAATTATGTAAGGTCCCATAGGACAGAATGTATCCAAACTTTTTCCCTTAAACCACTGTATATGTTTTCCTTGAAGATCTCTTGCAGATACATCATTTATTATAGTATAGCCAAAAATATACTCTTCAGCATCCTCTTTTTTTATATTTTTGCCATCTTTGCCTATTATAACTGCAAGTTCAACTTCATAATCTACCTGATTTGTAATTTTTCTAGAAAATTCAATATTATCGACCGTTCCCACAGCTGGTGATGCTGCCTTTGTAAAATAAATTGGTACCTCTGGAATACCATTTCCAGCTATTCTAGTAATTTTTATTTCCCTAGCATGTTCTATATAATTTTTTCCAAGACAAAAAACATTTCTCCTTGGATATGGTATCGGAGCTTCAATTTTAATATTATTTATTGGTATAGTTTCTATACCTTCATTATTTATGCACTCTTTAATTATATTCAATTTACAATCATCCAGATAATCTATAAGCTCCAGCATAGTTTTAGGTGGATTTTTTTCTCCTATATTTTTAAATACATTAGCAAAATCTATGACAGAATTGTTCTTTAAAATTCCTATGCATTCTTTTTCTTTATACAGATATGTTAAAAACTTCATATTAACATCTCCCACTTATATTAAATCAATCTTAGTTGAACTTATATTATGCCTTTCCGCTGCAGCACATCCAATTATTTTCCTCACATACATGTATAGATACATCTTCATAACCTGCATCTACAAAGAGCTGCTTTAACTGTTCCGGGGTGTGCATAGTCATTTTATCCATATATTCATCATTTTTTTCTTTAAATTTATCGCTTATGTACATCTCATTTATTACTGTAAAAGTTCCATTTGACTTTAAAACTCTTTTAACTTCTTTAAAGCTTTTTAATAAATCAGGCCAAAAATATATAGTCTCAACTGCAGTTACTACATTAAATTTATCATCTTCAAAAGGAAGTTTTTCTACATTTGCATTGTACACTTCCACTCTTTTTTCATCTATAAGCTCTTTATTAAATTCTTTGGACCAGTTAACACAATCAATAGAATAATCTACACCTATGACCTTTCCCTTTTTTGCTATGTTAGCTAGTCTATTTATAGTTCTTCCGCCTCCACAGCCAATATCCAAAATAATATCATCTTGCTTAATAGAAATTTTATCTAGCCCCCAGGTAGTAACTTGGAAGTGGTCTTCATTCATTGAATCGGCTATAAATTTTCCTACTTCCCCTGCAGGTTTTCTACACTGATTTAATCTTCTAGAAAGTTCACTCATAATATAATTGCTGCTTAAGATTTTATTTTCAAACAGCATTTCGCCTCCTTATGCATTTTTATCTATTAAAATATAGTCTTTTAATATAACTGCTTTTATCTTATCATAACTTATATCTTCAGAAAGTTTCTCTTTTATAGGTTTTAATTTTGATATTCCTATCTTTTTCGTAACTTTTAAAATTTGATTTTCTTCTTCATCTGTAAATATTCCACCAAAATTTATATTTAAATCTAGAACACCCTTTTCCTCTGCATACTTTGTTATATGTGAAAGTACCGTAGATACGGTAATTTGCCTGTCTTTTGCTATTTGTTCAAGGTCTTTGTGCTCTTTAATCATCCCTGCCGTTATTTCATGGGTTTTTAGTTTTAAATTTTTGCTTTCTTTCTCGTTTTTATCATTTTTGTCGTTCTTTAACTCATTTTTAAAAATCCACTGTGGTTTAATTTTACTTTCATCCAGATAGTTTTTTATAGCTTCTAAAAATCTTTCACCATATTTCTTTAATTTCAATTGGCCTACACCAGATACATCCAGCATCTGCTCAAAATTTACAGGACACCTACTGCTAAGTTCCTTTAGCGTAGTATCCGGGAATATCAAATAAGGGGGTATGGATTCCTCGCCTGCTATCTCCCTCCTTAAAACTCTCAAAACTTCAAATAGATCATTATTTAAAATAATCTTTTTAGCTTTAACAATTTCCTTTAAGGTTACTTTTTCTTCTCCCTTTAGAACCTTTATGGATCTAGGATTCAATACCACAGTAGGATATTCTCCTTCTTTTAATGAAATGTACCCATGAGCTATAAGTGTATTTATGAAATTTGAAAGTTCTTCCTTTGAATAATTTTTCATTATGCCATGGGTAGACAACTTATCAAATCCATACTGAATCACTTTTCTCTGTGAGGAACCTCTAAGTACATCTACTATCATATTTACTCCAAATTCTCTTTTCATTCTATATATACAGGAAAGTACTTTTTGGCAATCTATAGTTTTATCTACAAGCTCTCCTTCACTTATACAATTGCTGCAGTTTCCACATTCTTCATAATCTACTTGTTCTCCAAAATAATTTAATATATATTTCCGTAAACATCCATTGTAATGTACAAAATCTATCATTTGTTGAAGTTTTTTATATTCATTTAATCTTCTTTCAGGAGATTGAATACTTGTTTCAATAAGATATTTTTGAGTAATAACATCTTGAGGAGCAAACATTAAAATACAGTCGCTTTTCTCTCCATCACGACCTGCTCTACCTATTTCTTGATAATAGCTTTCTATGTTCTTAGGCATATTGTAATGAATAACATATCTTACATTTGACTTATCAATACCCATTCCAAATGCATTTGTCGCAACTATTACATTTACCCTGTCATATACGAAATCCTCTTGATTATTTTTTCTTTCTTTATCAGAAAGACCTGCATGATATCTAGTAACAGCTATATTATTTTCCTTAAGTCTTTCATATATGCTATCCACTTCTTTTCTAGTAGCTGCATATACTATACCAGATTGTTCTTCATTAGTTTTTATGTATTTTAGCATATACCCTAACCTATTTCCAATTTTCAAACATCCAATTTTCAAATTTTCTCTATCAAAACCAGATATGAAAACCTCAGGTTTATTCAGCTTTATTTGATTTACAATATCTTCTCTAACCTCTATGGTAGCCGTAGCTGTAAAAGCTGTAACTACGGGTCTTTTAGAAAAGCTTTCTATAAACCTCCATATATATGTATAGCTAGTTCTAAAATCATGTCCCCATTGGGAAACACAATGTGCTTCATCTACTGCTATTTGAGATACATCTATGCTTTTTATAATCTGGCAGAATTCAGAAGACTCCAACCTTTCCGGTGCTACATACAGCATTTTTATATTTCCTGCAGTTAAGCTTTCACATATATGCAAAATATCCTGGTGTGAAATAGAACTGTTTATATAAGCTGCTCCTATTCCTAAATCCTTTATGTTATCTACTTGATCTTTCATAAGTGAAATAAGTGGAGATATTACAACTGTTACCCCCTCAAATAACACTGCTGGTATCTGATAACATATGGATTTACCTCCTCCAGTGGGCATTACAGCTAAAGTATCCTTCCCCTTTAGTATACTTTCAATTACCTTTCCTTGATCCTTCCTAAAGTCACTATACCCATAATATTTATGTAGAATTTCCAAAGCACTACTAAGCAATGATTTCACCCCTGTAACATAATCTATATTTTTATTATAGCATAGAGATATTATAATATCCTGATTTGCACTTTTAAAAAATAAGCATCTTTTCTCACTACAATTGCACTGTACTTGTAATTAGTAACTATATGTTCTATAGAATCATAGTATTTTTTATCTATAGAGTATACAGCCTGTTGATTTTTATCTATCAGACTGTAAGCACCCTGTTCCTTTTTTATATACAAATTATCCCACTCCTCAATTTCTACTACACCTTTTGGGATATCAAATAGTATACCTCTTGTTCTCAATATTTGCAAAAGATGGGAGTAAACTTCATCATAGGATTTTTCCTTTGCAATAAGTTTCTCCTTAATAGCTGAAAGTTTATCTAATTTTTCTCCTTCCTTCTTTAATTGAATCTCCAATTTTTCTTTTTTTGTTTCTAAATTTCCGGCTCTATTTTGTTTATTTTCAGTATAGTTTTTTATAAATTTATGCAACATATTCTCATTTTCATTCACATACATTCCTCTTTTCACATTTGTTAATATCTCAACTTTGGCACATACAAAATTGGGGCATAATATAAAAATATTACGAAGTAATTTGCTTAGTTGAGAATTGAGAGTGGAAAGTGGAGAGTTAATGTGGATTTTTTTCCGTTACACTACGAAAAATCTTTAATTAAATTTTGATGGCTCGTTTTGCTAAGGCAAAACATTGATGACTTATATAATTTAAAGATTTTTTGCGATAGCTAAAAATCAACCTTCACTCTCAACTCTCAATTTTCAATTCTCAACTTGCGAAGCTTTGATTCGTAAAGTTTTTAAACTGCCAAAGTTGAGTTAATATATATAGCTATTGCACTATAAATCATAATTTTATAAAATTATATAGAGGTGTCTAAAATGGATAAAGTATATACCTTAATATTAAAATATCTAAAAAAAATTGAAAAGTCAATTATTTTTGGTATGCAAAATTTGAATTTGTTTTTTGATAAGAAAAAAACTATTGATACTGCATATAAACCTATATTAGATGAAAAATTGAATGACGTAAAAAATTTAAAAAACAAATTAAATGTCCTGCAAAATAAAAATGCCTCTTTTGAAAAACAAATTAAACATTTAAGAGGCTCTATGATGAAAAAAGAAAAACTTATAAAAAATCTCCAGGACATTATATCCCAAAGGCAAAATTAATACTTGTATTCTTATTATATCAAAATAAAGGAAAGACATATTGTCCTCCTTTATTTTAAAGACCTTAGTATACTTCACTATAAAAACTTATCCATTAATGAATAAATTTTGTTTAAAAGATCTTCCACAGAATGACGTCTACTTCTTCCACATACTTTGGCATTTTCACCGCATAAGAGACACTTTCTCTCACTTACACCTAAATCTGTCCTGCTAATCTGCTCTCCAGTTTTAGTGAATACATCAAAGTCAAATATTCTTCCAAGCTCATGGTTTTCTTCAATGGATACAGTGATTTTTTTTACACTAATTGCATCTGCATCTACATTTAAAAATGCCTCATCACCAGCAGCAGAACTATTTAACATTTTGTTAAATATATCTATATTATTCTTTTCTAACTCTTCTTCCAGCAAGCAAATCCCCTTTTTATGAAGTTTAGCAAAGGATTCATTATTTTTTTCTGCTCCTGGTATATTTAATGTAAATGAAATTAGTGTGGTTTTAAATGTATTTAATAACTCTTTTTGAATTTTCGCCCTTTTTTCTTTAGCTTCAAGTATTTCATCAAGAATATTACTTGTACTTTTCATATATTCTTCCACTAAGCATAAAAATACAGTTACGCCTAACAAATCGGCACTTCCTCCAGGGCTTATATTTTTATCTATGAATTCATTACAGAGATCATTTATTCTTTTTCTTCCCTCACTGGTCCTCATTCCTCCAGCTAAAAGTACTTTCCTAGCTTTTTCTTTAACTTCCTCTAAAACTTCAGGAGAATGCCTGTATATTATAGTTGAATCATCACATTTTTGCATTACTCCAATAAGGGTATGTACCAATCTATCATTAGTATTTAAATCCACATTTTTCTTATAAAAATCCAGAGAAAAATCAAAAATTGTAGGCAGTCCCCTCTCTACTTCTCCACGCACACCATCTGTTTTATATTTAATAAATAATCTTTCTCCATGACTTAGATTTGTACTATCTTTTAAAGTAAAAAGTTCTTTTGAAACTATACCCTTTGTCATTTGTTTTATAATACTTCTAATTTCGTCAAATTTTTTTCTCTCATAAATGACCTTTCCCACAGCTGCACAGGTAACACCCATCAAAAATAGCATTCCTTTATGGGTATTAACTCCCTTTGTCTTAATAAACATATCTTTTTCAGCTTTTATTCCTAAATTTCTAATGCTATTAAATATTTCTTTATAGGATTTATCTGAAAGTCCTTCTTGAACAAACATAGTCATATATCTGCTTAAAACAGAAGTACTATCTATAAAAGTAAAAAAGTCCATATCCTTATGAGCACCACATGATACAGGTGACACCAGGCCAGGACTGGGATAACAAGAGACTTCATAAATCATAGCTTGTACTGCGAAACCTCCAATTATCATAGAAATTTCGTTTATTTGAAACGTTTCCTCATTTTTCATATTGTTTTCTCCATATATTATTTTTATCCTATAGTTGATATATAACTTTTTAGTCGTACAAATACGAAATATATTTTATCATACTTGCATGTAAAATGCTATACAGCTTATACTTCTAAAGTTTGTTTATATTAGTTCACAGGGTTTCAAAAATTGTAGTTTATAATCACATATATTTTCGAAATTCATATATTAAATAGAAGTACTTTACAATATTGGAGGAACTACTATATGTGTTCAAATCATATTGGATGCAAATTTCCACGCTTTTTTCCACCCCAACATCAGCCACATCAACCTGGTATTGAATATATTATGACACCTAGACCAGTTTTCGAACCACCATTATGTGCACAATATCAAACGACAAAAAGATTATTAAACAAAGTAGCTTTAATAACAGGAGGAGACAGCGGTATTGGGCGTGCTGTAGCATGTGCTTATGCAAAAGAAGGAGCTGATATTGCCATTGTCTATCTAAATGAACATGTAGATGCAGAGGGAACAAAATCTAGAATAAAAAAATTGGGGCGAAGATGTTTAACCATTCCAATTAACATAGGAGTCGAAGAGAATAGTAAAATTATAATTCAAGAAGTTATGAATCATTTTGGTAAATTAGATATTCTTGTAAATAATGCTGCAGTACTTTATTACAATAATTCTATAGAAGAAGTATCTAGCAAACAATTAGAATGGACTTTTCGTATAAATGTATTTTCTTATTTCTACTTAACTAAAGCAGCTCTACCTTATATGAAACCAGGCGGTTCTATCATCAATACTTCTTCAATAGTTGCTTTTAATCCTCCTTATGGGATATCTTTAGATTATGAAGCTTCAAAAGGTGCCATTGCTAATTTCACTATAAATTTAGCCCGAAGTTTGGTTTCAAGAGGAATACGTGTAAATGGTGTAGCTCCAGGTGAAACCTGGACACCTTTAATTCCAGCAGGATTACCTGCAGATAAAGTTGCCGTTTGGGGTTCAAAAACACCAATGGGAAGAGCTGCTCAACCATTTGAAATTGCTCCAGCCTATGTATTCTTAGCTTCCAATGAATCAAGCTATATGTCAGGACAAACAATCCATATGTATTCTTAACCAAGTTAATACAATCACAGTTTTAGGATATTATATTTCTAAAACTGTGATTGTATATATCTTTATTTATTGTTATCCAGAATATTTACATAAAGATCTTCTGGTTTTATATCTTTCTTTAGAAGCCCTTGTTTCTTTAGCCAATCTATATTATTCTGCCAAACACTTTTATCCTGACTTAAGAAAGGTTCACCATTTGACTCCATCTTAGGAAGAAGTATACTCATACTTTTTTCCTCTACTGCTTGTACTAAAGGGAAATTATCTTTTTTCTGATTGTCCATAAGTATTTTTAAAGCTGCCTTAGGATTTTTCTTAGTATATTCGAATCCCTTTTGAGATGCCTTCATAAACTTTTTAAGTACTTCAGGTTTTTCCTTAAGAGTTTTGTCACTAGTTACAAACACTTCTTCATAATAATTTGGCACCCCATATTTTGCAGGATCAAAATAATTTACAGGATGTCCTTCATTTTGAAGTACTGGAACCTCATGATTTATAAGTCCTCCCGTAGTTGCATCTACTTTTTTAGTTACCATAGAAGATAGTAAATCAAATCCTACATCAACCATTTTAACGGAATTTGGATCTCCTCCTTCTTTTTTTACCATAGTTTTTACATATTGAACATTTAAAGAATTTCCTGAATAACCTACAGTCTTTCCTTGAAGATCTTTCGGTGTATTTATATTCTTTTCCTTTAAAGCTATTATTACATTAAGCGGTGTATGTACAATAGCTCCTATAGATTTCACAGGAACCCCCTGATTTGCTCTCGCAATTACAATATCCGGTTGATAGTATATTCCAATCGTAGCTTTTCCTGCTGCTGGAAGTGAAAGAGGATCTGTAGTATCTGATGGAAATTTAATATTTACGTTAAGTCCTTCTTCCTTATAGTACCCATTTTTAATAGCAGCATATATAAAACTATGTATTGCATTTGGATACCAATCAAGTACTAAATCCACATTTTCTAACTTACCATCTTTACCTTTTGATGAATCACTGCTATTTCCACACCCTCCTAATATAACAGCTGTCAGTAAAAATGCCATTACAAGAGATAAATATTTATTTTTTTTCATACTTCATTCCTCCATTTTACTATTTTATTTTCTAAAACATTTAATATTTCCACTAAAATTAGAGCAGCTAGTGATAATATGACAATAGGTGCAAACACTCCTGCCCCATCCATTTGTGTCATCATTCTCTTACTAAAATATCCAAGACCTGCTTCTGCTCCAAGCCACTCACTTACAGCTGCCCCCACTACACTTAAAGGTACTGCCATTTTAAGTGCAGAAAAAAAGTAAGGAAGTGAAGCTGGAAACTTTAACTTCATAAATATATCTTTTTTACTAGCACCATAGGTGATTAAAAGTTCTTCCATATCTTTTCTTGTAGAACGAAGTCCATCATATACATTTATAGTTATAGGAAAAAATGTTATAAGTACCGTTACAAGTACCTTACTCCATATACCATATCCAAACCAAAGTATGAATATAGGTGCAAGTGCAGTAATTGGAACTGTTTGAGTTACAATTACAATTGGATAAAGAGCTCTTTGTATTCTTTCACTTATATTCATAGCCACAGAAAGCACTACCCCAAGCACTATAGATATTAAAAGTCCCTCAATAGTAATCAAAAGAGTGGCAGGAAGGTGTACTAAAAATAAAATATCTTTAAGTTCCCATATTTTTTCTAAAATAGCAGTAGGAGAAGGCAGTATATACATTGCATCTATATACATTGCTAGAGCCTGCCATATTGCAAAAAACAATACAGCAACTATTATGGATGATCTATACCTTTTCACAGCCTAACCCCCTTTTTTAGTTCATTTATAAGTTCCTCTTTTATCTTTAATATAGGAGGTGTGTCTATCATACTTCTAGTCCTCGGATAGTTGAGAGGCACTTTTATTTCTTTAAATTTTCTTATTGGAGTTTCAGATGTAACAAATATCTTAGTTGATAAAAAAAGAGCTTCTTCTACATCATGGGTTATAAATAATATAGTTTTATCTAAAGCTAACCATTTATCAATGAGCCATTCCTGCATAGAAACTCTTGTTATAGCATCTAATGCACTGAAAGGTTCATCCAAAAGCAACACTTCTGCTCCCGTAAGGAGAGTTCTTGCAAAAGACGCCCTCTGCCGCATGCCTCCTGATAAATCCTTCGGGTATTTATTTTTATATTTTTCAAGTCCAAAATCCTTTAACATTTTTTCTGCTTGAACCTGTGCCTCTTTCAAATTTTCACCTTTAACTTCAAGGGGAAGATATACATTTTGAAGTATAGTTCGCCAGGGTATAAGAAGATCATTTTGCGGCATATATCCTATATAACCTTTTAAATCATTTATATTTTTATCTTTTAAAACTATATCTCCTTCAAAAGCCTTTTCTAGCTTGCAAATAAGTCTAAGTACAGTACTTTTCCCACATCCACTAGGACCTACTATACTTATAAATTCCCCTTTATCTACATTAAAATTGAGATTTTTTATAATGAAATCAGGATCTTCCTCGTATTTGAAGCTTACATTTTTAAATTCCAGCATGATTTCACATCCCCTCGTTATAAGCCATATCCCAGAACATATATTCATACTTGCTTGTATTTATAAATATTTCCTTTAACCTGTTAAATTTCTTTTCCGATATATTTTCTGTCAAATAATCTAACAAATCTATCACCCACTTAGTCTCCTTTTCATAATCACTAGATATATACCCTTTTATCCACTGTCCATAGAACTCATTGTCCAGTGACCCATCTATTTTACTCAACTTTTTACCAATTAAATAGTAACTCCACATACAAGCTAAAAGAGAAGTAGTTAAATCCATTAAATCTCCCATTTGAGATACAGACAGCATATAGCTTGTATACGAAATATTTTCAATAGAAGCTTTAGCATTTTCTATTTCCTCTTTTTTAATGCCTATTTTTTTCATATAATGCCTATGAATATTCATTTCTCCATTTAATATATTGTCCACCATATTTGAGAACCCCTGCATTATGCTTTCTTCACTGGATTTTATCACCCCTAAGGCATACACTTTCGCATAATCTAAAAGATATATGTAATCTTGAATCATATAAAATTTGAATTTATCTATTTCTAAGTTTCCCTCTCCTATTCCCTTTACAAATGGATGTTCATAGTAAGAATTCCATATGTCTTTTACGCTTTCGTATAATTTCATAGATGTTTTCATAATAAGTTTCTCCTTTTTCATCCGACAGACACATTATTAATTGAAAATAAAAGGTACAAACCTCTTAGGAAGTTTGTACCTTTATTTATCAATTACATAAAAACCTCTTCCTACGCTGGCATTAACCAGATCAGGTATAGGGTCTAAGAATTATATTCTTACTCTCAGCCGGTAACACCAGCCCCCCTGGGATACTAAATCTATTTAATTTTTACATTATCAATACAATATTTATATTACTACAATAGCAAAAGTTGGTCAATGCTAAAGCTGTCACGCAATTAACGTAACAGCCTCTTTTGCTTAAATTATACAATAATTTAATTATTATTTATCAATAGCAAAAATTCTAGCTGGATTATCTTTCAAAATGTAGTTTAATGCCTTATCTTCCATTCCAATTTGTTTTAATAAAGGTACGAAACGTGTAAGCATATAATCTATACCGTTTGCCATACCCTCGTCTTCCATATAACTCCAAAGTCCATCCATAAATCCTGCATCCATAGACAATAAAAGTTGTTTGCCATATCCTTTATTTACAAGTGAAATCATATTCTCGGCTAATAAACTATCAGGAGCATATTTAACTTTATTCGGTCCATCAAAACATATATTGACACCTTCATTAAGTACTTTCTCGTAATAATATATATCAGGATTTCTTTGAAGATGGCACAGTATAACTTTATCAGTGTTTGCTCCATATGCTTTTAATAACCTGGCTACTTCCCAGGCCATTGTTCCAAGATCCACATGTACTGAAATCGCACATCCAGTTTCCTGTTGGGTTAATGCAGCTACTTCCAATGCTTTTTGTTCAAGCTTGGATATCAATCTATACCCCGTACCTGCTTTTATTAAACCTGCACGAGCTTTTGTACGTTCAACTACAGGCCCATTATAACTGTGAATATCCATTCCTACTTCTATTTCAGCTACCATCATTTCAACTATTTTATCAATATTAACTGTTGCAAGCCATGATGTCCTTTTATCATAACGTATGCCTTTATGAAATCCAGTTGTCATTATAATATGTCCTCTGTCTTTTACTGCTTCAGCTACTTTAAGCATTGATTTTACATTTCTTCCACAGCCTATAGGATCCATACAAACCATAGTTTTTCCACCAGCATCAGCAAAAGATGAGAACTCTTTTATTGCACTAGGTACACTATCCATAAGAAAACTTGGATCTTCATCTACTTCTGGTCCACCACTTCTAATTAAATGATCATGTGAATCAGTTACCCCCATTTCCTCTGGTAAAATATCTCCCAAAACTGTCCTTATTATCTTCAAAATTATCTCCTCCTTTTTTGATTATTAACATTTAAAAATACATTTACATTAATATTTGTATGCGTTTAATCTTTTCATATAAGATAAAAATATTAAAAAATTATAATTGAACTCATATCTACTGATAATAATATTGCTGGAACAAATGATCGCGTTTATTCTAGCAAACGATATCAAAAGAATACGAAGTCTATCATATAAAAGTTAAAACTACAGAAGATATGATAAACTCCGTTAGTATAGAAGATTATAGTTGCTTAATCTAATTTCATAGGCTTCAATTCTGGCATAATCAAATAAGCAAATGCTCCAATGAGAGCAACAATACCCGATATAATAAATGGCAACGCATAAGAATTGCTAATGCCGATCAATACGCCAATCAGAATTGGGCAAACGATTCCAGCGATATTAGCCGCAGCATTTTGTACAGCACCTATGGTAGCAATCATATTACTGTTTGGTGCAACATCTGCAGGAAGCGTCCATACAACAGATCCTGCTCCAGTTGCTGCTCCATTTGCTATGCAAAGAACGGTTACAGTAAACCACATGTTATGGGAAATAGCTGCCAGACCAATCACGCAACTCAATAATAAGCCCACAATCAATGGAACTTTTCTTGATACCGTCGTTGAGTGTCCATTTCTATAAAGCTGGTCACAAACAATTCCTCCGATCCAGCCACCAAGCATTGCAGCAATTCCTGGTAAGATACCAATAAAACCAAACTTAAGGAGTTTAAGATGATAAGTATTAATCATGTAAGTAGGAAACCATGTGAAGAAAAAGTAAGAGACAAAATTAATTGCAAAGAATCCCACCATCATACACCACATTGTTTTTTGCTTAAATAACTTTGCCATCGCATATTTCGGAAGTTCTTTTGAAACATTCCCTTTTGCTTCTTCCTGATCAGACTCAATAAGGTTCAATTCCTCACTAGTAATACTATTATGCTGTCTTGGTGTTTTGTAGTATTTCAGCCATACAAAGCCCCAGATAGCTGCGATGCCACCAACAATTGCAAACGATAAACGCCATCCAATGGTAGTAATAAAAACTGCAAGAAGTGGAGTAGCAACAGTTCCGCCAAGTTTTGATGCACTATTAAATGTACCACTGGCAAAGCTACGTTCCTTCTTTGGAAACCAATCTTTAATAGCTTTACTGCCAGCAGTATAAAGAGGTGATTCTGCCGCACCAAGGACAAAACGAAGGCTGAAAAAAGACAAGAAACCTGCAGAAAGTGAATTTAAGGCTGTTGATAATCCCCAAATAATTGAAGCAAAGCCTTGTGTCAACCTCGGTCCAATCTTGTCAGCTATATATCCTGCTGGAATTTGGAAAATAACGTATGACCAGAAAAATCCGGAAAGAATAAAACCTGTTACAGCAGGGGACATATGAATATCTTTCTGAATGTACGGCAATGCAATACTTAATGTTGATCTATCCAAATAATTGAACGCCACACCTAGTGACAGAATACACAGCATAGCCCATCGACGGCCAGCTTTTTTACGCACATTACCCGTACTTTGATTACCTATAATATTTTTTTCATTCTGTATGCTCATTATTAATTCTCCTTTCCTATGATTCACATCTTGATAGATGTTTAATCAAAGCTGTAAAATGTATATTATTTATTTTCCTCTAAAGTGACTATAAATTTCGT
Organism: Clostridium sp. 001; assembly: GCF_019056555.1. Lineage (NCBI taxonomy): Bacteria > Bacillati > Bacillota > Clostridia > Eubacteriales > Clostridiaceae > Clostridium > Clostridium sp. 001. Next base: position 651,999 of record NZ_CP020473.1, read on the forward strand.
CGTTGTTTTCATTTTTACCCATTATAAAAATATTCTATAGCAATAAAATGATATTTAATCATACACCCCCTTCCGAAATTTTATATAACCGAATGCGAAATTCCACATTCGTTAATTTCCTAACTTTTAGCCATTAAGCTTTACATCTACATATTGTTTACAATAAACTCAGGTTTTTCATTGTTTACCAATACATTTACAATATTTTCTACACAAGTCATGCCAAGTGCGTCAGTAGCTCCAGCTGTATATCCTGCAATATGAGGTGATGCAATAAAATTAGGTAACTCAAATAGTGGATGTGATTTTAATGGTTCTTCTGTAAATACATCTAAAGCTGCCCCTGAAATCACTCCTTCTTTTAATGCCTTATATAGATCGTTTTCTACAACAATTCCACCTCTTGAAGCATTAACTAAATATGAACCTTTTTTCATAATTTTCATTTTTTGGTAATTAATTAAATCTCTTGTACTGTCCAAAAGTGGAATATGAATTGAAACAAAATCACTTTGCTTTAATAATTCATCTATTGTTACAAATGTAATTCCATTTTGAGCTGCAAACTTTTCATCTGGATAAGGATCGTATGCCAATACATTCATGCTGAATCCCTTTGCTCTAAAAGCAACTTCTTTACCTATATTCCCAAGCCCAATGATTCCTAAAGTTTTTCCATGGACATCAGTTCCAAAAATTCTTGGCCATTCGCCTTTCTTTGTCAAATCATTAGCTTGAGGAATTTGTCTTGCTGAAGCAAGTATTAATCCAAATGCAAAATCTGCAACAGCATGTTTATTGGCATTTGGAACATTTGTTACATATACATTTCTCTTTTTTGTTGCTTCTAAATCAATATTGTCAACTCCAACACCATGTTTACATACAATTTTCAAATTTGGCGCATTTTTTAATACGTTTTCATTAATTTGAGTAAAAGCCACTATTAATGCATCAACATCGTGTATCTTTTCTATAAATTCGTCTTCTGCAATATCTGCTGGCAGATAACTCACTTCTATATCGTTTTTATTTAAATACTCTATAGGTTCTTTTGAATATTTTGCAAATGAAGGTGATGTAGATATAACTTTCATTAATAAAACCTCTTTTCATTTTATTTTTCAATTGAAAAAATTTTAGCAGCGTTATTCTTTAATATGTCTTCTACTACCGAGTTTTCCATACCAATCTGTTTTAATAATGGAACAAATCGTGTAAGCATATATTCTATTCCATTTGCCTTACCTTTACTTGCCATATAAGCAGAGTGCGCATCTATAAAACCTGCATCCATTCCCAATAGTAATTGTTTTCCATATCCTTTTTGAACAATCCACATTATATTTTCAGCCAAAAGAGTATCTGTATAGTACTTAACTTTATTTGGTCCATCAAAACAAAGATTAACACCTTCATCAAGTACTTTTTCATAATAATATCTATCTGGGTTTCTTTGAAGATGGCATAATATAATTTTTTCTGGTTTTGCTCCATATTCTTTTAATAATTTTGCTACTTCCCAGGCCATTGTTCCAAGATCTACATGTACTGAAATAGCACATCCAGTTTCCTGTTGAGTCATTGCAGCCACTCTTAATGATTTTTGCTCGATTTCCGATATTAATAAATTTCCTGTACCAGCTTTTATTACACCAGCACGTGCATTTGTACGCTCTACAACTGGACCATTATAACTATGAATATCCATTCCCACTTCTATTTCAGCTACCATCATTTCAACTATTTTATCAATATCAACTGTTGCAAGCCATGAAGTTCTGTTATCGTAAAGATCACCCTTATGAAATCCTGTTGTCATTATAATATGTCCTTTACCCTTCAATGCTTCAGCTACCTTAAGCATTGATTTTACATTTCTACCACATTCTATAGGATCCATGCATACAATAGTTCTTCCACCAGCATTGATAAATGATGAAAATTCTTCTATTGCAAAAGGTATACTATCTAGTAAAGAAGGTGGATTTTTAGCCACTTCCAATCCTCCACTTCTTATTAAATGATCATGTGAATCAGTTACTCCCATTTCCTCTGGCGAAATATCCCCCAAAACTGTCCTAATTACTTTCAATTTTAAATTCCTCCCTTTTATTTCATCAAATCAATATGAATTTAAATATTTTAATCATACTGACTTGATAATTTACTTTTTAATACTTAGTTTTAGGTACTAATTCAACTGCTGATTTAATTGCAGCTAACATGCTCTTTTCATCAGCAATATTTTTTCCAGCTATATCAAAAGCAGTTCCGTGATCAACAGATGTACGTATAACTCCTCCATTTAACCCAACTGTTACATTTATTCCATCAGACATTCCAAGAACTTTTATAGGAATATGTCCTTGATCATGATAGCATGCAACTACAATATCAAAGTCACCATTTACAGCACGGAAAAATACTGTATCAGGTGGATAAGGTCCACTTACTTCTATCCCTTCTTCTTGAGCTCTTTTTATTCCTGGAATCAACTTTTCTTCTTCCTCTCCATTTCCAAAAAGCCCATTTTCACCAGCATGTGGATTTATACCCGAAACTGCAATTTTAGGTTTCTTATAGCCTGCTCTAGAAAGTACATCATTGGCCAATTTAATAACCTTATAAGTCCTATCTGGATTTATCATTTCAACTGCTTTTACAAGTCCCACATGTGTTGTAAGGTGAATTACCTTAAGTTTTGGTGAAGATAACATCATTGAATAATCTTTTGTATCAGTTAACTTGGCCAAAATTTCTGTATGGCCAGCAAACTTATGTCCTCCCTTTTGCATAGCTTCCTTATTTAAAGGAGCTGTACAAATAGCTTGTATTTTCTTTTCTTTTGCAAGTTCAATAGCTTTCTTCACAAATTGAAATGCCGCATCTCCAGATACTGGAGATACCTTCCCAATAGGTAAGTTTTCTGGAATTATATCAATATTAAAACAATCAATTTGACCATATAAAAACTTTGCATCTTTTATATCATCTATCAAGTTTAAACCAATATCTGATTTAGTAACTTCTATTGCTTTTTTTAAAAACTTTGGATCTCCTATAACTACAGGTGAACAAATATCGTATATATCACTATGCTTTAATGCCTTTACAATGATTTCAGGACCAACTCCTGCTGCATCTCCCATTGTAATACCAATTATAGGTTTCATTATTCATTACCTCCTTGAAGTGCTGAAATAGCTTTACTCATAATAAGTTCTGAGCCAAAACTTCCTGCTTTTGTTACAGCTAAAATTTTTCTACCATCATTTAATTCTCCAAGTGGTATTCCAGGTTCTATTTTTGAAAGCAAATGGAACTCATTTGCATCAAGTTTGTTAAATACCTGATATGCAATATCTCCTCCAGTTAAGAAAAGATTTTTCACTTTAAAATTATTTATTATATTTACAGAAACTTCACCCAATAACCTTGAAATAGTATTACTTATTTCAATTGCAGTATAGCCATGTTTCATACCAATATCTTGGGTTTTCTCTACTTCACTTGAAGAAAATAGTGCCAAATTTTTATTACACTTTATAGCATTTTGGGCTTCTAAGAAAATATGATTTAATTCTTTTTTTCTTTCATCACCATCCAAAATAACTTTTGTGGATTTCATTTCAATTCCAACTGTATTAGTATCTGATAGTAATTTATCCAGCTGTTTTCTACTTGATTTGCTAACACTGCCTACAACCAGTAAGACTGTATCCTTATTTTGCGATAATCTTACGTTTTCTTTTATCTTTTTTATTTCATAAGCTTGGGGCAGGTATTCCATTAATCCAGCTGAACCGCACCATATAACTGAAAATTCAGTCTTTTTTATAAAATTAACTAGTTTTGTAAAATCCGATTCACAAACGGTATCTACAGTAATGTAATAAATACCTTGCTTTTTAAATGATTTCAAACACTTTAAAATATATTCATAACCCCTGCCTAAATCACTATATAAAATATGTCCAACTTTTTTATGTGATTGATCTTCAATTATATTTTTTATAAATGAAGTTTTCACAGGTGTCTTAGGATCTTTAGCTACTTCTGTTTCACTTAATTTTTTATTATTCAAGTAGTATGTTCCATCTATGACCTGCCTCCCATTTTGTGGGTAGGCAGGTGCAATAATAACAAAGTCAGTTTGAAACACATCATACATAGCATTGATCTCATCACCAATATTTCCTCTCATTGTAGAGTCAATTTTTTTATACACTAAATCAAAAGACTTTTCTTTTAAATGTTTTGACACATCCCTAACTCTATCATAAGCTTCATTTGATGCTAAATCTCTGCTGTTAGTATTGTATATAACTACATCCTTTTTATCTAAAGAACATCTATCCCATTTCAAGATTACAGAAACATCCAAGCCATAATCAATCAATTGTCCTCCACAATCATTTGCTCCTGTTAAGTCATCAGAAATAACTGCTATTTTCATAAGCTTTCTCCATTTATCTACTTTAGTAATTTACGGTAAATTGCTTCTATATCTTCTATACTAAGTTTTTTAGGATTATTGCCTAAAAGACGTGTAACCTTTGAAGCAGCTACCGCTAATTCATGTATATTTTCTTCTTTTACTCCAAATTCCCTTAAATTCTGTGGAATGTGTAAAGTATCTGTCCACTTAACAAGACGTTCTATAACCTTTTTAGACGCTTGTTCTTCTGTGTCTCCTTTAACATCAATTCCCATATAACCTGCTACTTCATACAGACGGTCAGTGATACAATCCATATTGAATTTCATAACATGTGGAAGTAACATTGAATTTGCAACTCCGTGGGATATTTTGAAACTTCCTCCTAGAGGATATGCAAGTGCATGAACAGCTGCAGTTCCTGCTGCTGTAAGTGCCATACCTCCATATAGAGATCCTAAAATCATGTTTTCCCTAGCTTCAATTGAACTCCCATTTTGATATGCTTCTACGATACTTGAAGAAATCAATTTTATAGATCTTAATGCAAACATATCACTTATTGGATTGGCTTTATTTGAAATAAAAGATTCAAGTGAGTGAATAAATGCATCCATACCAGTTGATGCAGTAATTGGCTTAGGAAGTCCAAGTGTTAAATTAGGATCAACAATTACTATCTTAGGAAGAAAATATCTGCTTACTATTCCTATTTTTAATCCTTCTTCAGGTAGAGTAACTATTGCATTTGGTGTTACTTCTGATCCTGTACCTGCTGTTGTTGGGACAAGTATTGTTGGAACCCCTGCTTTTTTAACTAAATCAGTGCCTAAAATATCTTTTATAGTACAATTATTTGTTAAAAGTACTGATAAAATTTTAGTTGTATCAAGTACACTTCCTCCACCAATTCCAATTAATACATCATAATTTTCACTTTTTATAGTTTTAAATATATCTTCTATACTCTTAACTGTTGGTTCTGGAATAGTATCTGTATTTACATCAGCTTTAACTTTTACACTAGTTAATTCATCTATAATAGTATCTACAAATCCTAAATCCTGTATTGGTTTTTGTGTAACAATTAAAGCCTTTTTAACTTCACTACCAATTAATTTCATATTATCCTTTAAAGTTTTAAGGGAATTTTGTCCTGCAATAATGTTATCTGCAGTTTGAAAACCATAAAGTTTTTTCATATACAATTACCTCTCTTCATATTTATAATTTACTTATTTCTAAACTATCCATTTAAATTTTAATATCTACTTATTCTTGTAAAATTTAACCATTTCCTTCACTTTTTCAAGGGCTTGTCCTGTTGGCTCTGCTGCAGGCAATCTTGGAGGTCCAACTGGAATACTGTATAATTCAACAGCCTTCTTTAAAATTGATGGAAGTGTTCCATATTTAAACGTATCTCTAAGAGGCTGTAATTCTTCCTGTGCTTTTTCTGCAGCTTCAATATTTCCATTCTTCCAGTTTTTATAAATAGATACAACTATATCTGGTATCATGTTTGAAGTAGCTGCTATTGCTCCTTTTCCTCCTGCCATAAGAGTCTTAAGTATTAGAGAATCTGTTCCGGCAAGCACTCCAAAGTTTTTGCTATTCTTAGTAATTTCTATATAATTTTGTATGTTTTCAAATTTTCCACTGCTGTCTTTAATTCCAATTATGTTGTCTACTTTTGAAAGTTCTGCTACTGTTTCAGGTTCTAAGGTCATACCAGTTTTACTAGGTATGTTGTAGAGTAATATTGGAAGAGATGTTGATGCTGCTATTTTTTTATAGTGATTTATAACTTCGTCTTGTGTTACTGGAATAAAATATGGAGTTATAATTGATAGTGCATCTGCTCCTATCTTTTCCATTTTCTTTGATAATTCTATGACTTCCTCAGTTCTATTTCCACCTGTTCCAACAAATACAGGTGCTCTTCCACTTACTTCCTTTATAACTATTTTAGCAAGTTCTATCTTTTCTTCATTGCTTAATAGATGAAATTCACCATTTGTACCTAATATAAATATTCCATTAACGCCTGCATCTATTAGATGATTTACCAATTGTTTAGTGACATTTTCATCAATTTTCTGTTCTTTTGTCATGGGCGTTACCATAGCAGTAATAATACCTTTTAACTCCATTTTATTTTCCTCCTCTATAATAAAAATCATAATATCATTGATTTATTTGCGTTTCATTTTAGATCACTTATGTAACGATTACATTTATATTATAAAACATGTTGTTCTATAATGCAATAGTATATTTGATTTTTTGACAAAAAAATAAAAGGCGCTATTTTAATTTGCGCCATAATGTAGATCTACTAATTCCAAGCCGCTTAGCTGCTTTAGATTGATTCATCTCTTCCTGTTCAAGTACTGTCTGTATAATTTTCTTTTCAAGTTCATCTAATGTACCATTTAATTTTATGCTATCTGTATATATACTTGTTTCACTTGATTTATTTTGCAACACTTGTTCAACATCAATTAATTCTATATAATCACCCTTGCACGATACAACTAATTGTTCAATTATATTTTTAAGTTGACTTACATTGCCAGGCCACTTGTATGTTTTTAACTTTAAAACAGCTTCATCACGTATACCTGCAATTTGCTTTCCATAAAAAGTGTTAAATTCACTTATAAAAAGCCTTGTAAGACTATCTAGTTCTTCAATTCTATCTCTAAGTGGAGGAATTTTTAGAGTAAAATGTGAAAGCAAATAATATAAATTTGAATTAAATTTTCCTTTTTTAATCCTGCTCTCCATATCATCAGTTGATGATATAATAAACTTAAGCTTATTTTTCTCATTGAATTTAATAAACTTTAAAAGAAATTTTTGTCCTACCTCTGACAAACTATTTATATCTTTCAGGTATATTGATGAACACTCCATAACTGAAAATATGTTGTCTTCTAGTTCTTCTATATTGAATAACTTCTGCCAATCAAAATCAGATATTATATTACAATCAAATACTATAAATGATGAAAACTTCATACTACTTCCAAAATGGATATATTCCGCTAGCTCATCTTTTTCAGTACCAATTTCTCCAACAATCCAAATTGGTGAATCTTCATCCTTGTACGAATTAACCTTGTCTGATATGTTTTCTCTTTTCATATATCCACTTTCTAAAGATAAATTTAATGTTCCATTTAACCCTGTATACGTATCCTTGTTTTTAACTGAAACACCTTTAAACTTATGTTCACAGGAATTAAATACTTTGGATATGTAAAACACACTATATTCATTTTCTGCCTGTTTCATCTTACAACCAATTATTTTAAAAGTTAAATTATTCAAATCAATTACTGAATTAAATTCATCTTTCTCAAATACATCTAAAATCCATTCTCGTTTTATTAGCTTCTCACACTCAAAGTTGTTTCTAGCATATGAATTTAAGTAAACTAGTTTAAAATTTCTATCAAATACTATTACTCCTTTATCAATACTTTCAACAATTGTCTTAGGTATAATCTGTTCACTCTTAACTTTCATCAAAATGTTATATATTTTTCTCGCATCATTAAATGACTTTAAAACACTTTCCTTACCTGAAGTAAATAACACTGTTCCAAAGCCAAGTTTTTCTGCTTTTTGTGTAGTTATAACATCTCCTATAATAACCTGATAATTTTCTTTTTGAAGTTCTTTTAACTTAGGAATTACTTGATCTTCACTTTGAATTATATATGTTGGGATGTCAATATCCAAAAGTGAGCAAACAGTTGCTGCTCCTTCTGCTATAGTTGGAAAACCAACAATTGCAACTTTTCCTTTAAAACCACTTACAAGTGTTACAACTCTAAGCATATCATAACCTGAAACTTCTATATCAACAACCGGAATTGAAACTTGTTTTTGAATAAGCTGTGCTGTTCCACCCCTACTTATTATAATGTCAGCACCCATCTTTTCTGCCATCTTTGCCATATTTACTCCTTGAGTCAAATCTCCAACTTCAACCTGCATATCTATATCTTCTTCATCTTTACTCAACTGCAAGATGAGTTCTTTTAGCCCATTGTAAGGAGCAATTGCAACAACTTTCATTTTACATCCTCCTATTGTCTCAAATTTAAACACATGTTATATTATAGCAAAGTTTAAGCCTTTTATACATATCTTTAAAAACAAAAATTCACTTCTGAACGCAAAATAATTAATTTTAACATTCAAGAGTGAATATACAAAATCTCAAACATTTTCACAATAATACCTAATTATATATGTCATTCATTTAACATCCATATTGCATAATTTAATATACCTGCAAATGACACCCAAAGTATGTATGGTATCATTAAATAAGCTGCTGTTTTATCAATTCTACTGAACTCAAAAGTCGTCATTAAAATAAATACTAACAAAATCATCAATTCTAGAAAAGCTAAACCATATAACTGAAATCTAAAAAATATAATTGTCCACATAAAATTTAACACCAATTGAACAACATATAGCACCAGCGCCCTCTTAACCTTTTCTCCCTGCTTTCCTCTAATCCATACTCTATATGCAGCTGTACCCATAAGAAAAAATAAAATAATCCACACTATAGGAAATACCCAACCAGGCGGTGAAAACACAGGTTTAACAAGCTGACTATACATTTCTTGATTAGACATTCCTAGAAAAGCACTAATAGCTCCGACTCCTTCTGCAATTATAATACTTATAATAAGTTTTCCAATATGCTTTTCTCCATTTACCTTAAATATGTTACAAAGCATAAATTCACCTCCTACTGCTATTATATTTTAATGAAAAGACTTTTATACATATGTTTAAAGCAAAAATTCATCCTTAAAAACAGGAACCTTGAAGAAATATCAAAGTTCCTGTTTTCATTAAAAGCTTAAGTTTTTTATTTCTGATTTTGTTATAAGAGCATAATTTAATGCACTATAAGTCCAAGTTCCCATCGTTCCGCTTGCTGGCATTCCTGCACTTGTTTGAAAAGCTATTATTGCACTTTTAGTTTGGCTTCCAAAATATCCTGTAGCACTAGAAACATTATATTCCAATTTTATTAAAGCATTCTGCAATGCTACCACATCACTATTTGTCATCCCTAAATTTAAAGGCAATGTAGAAATATACAAAGGCTTACTATTCACTGTAATATTAAACTGCTTTATACTATCATAACTCTTTGTACTTAATATCCTTACCATAAACTTTAACTGTATAAGTTCCACTTACAGCAGGTGTAAATGAAAATGTGCTGGAAGTGCTGAAATTACTGAATGCCGCTATCTTCCCGTTATTATACACCTCATACCTGTAGCTCATCCCAGAAGGACTTACACCTGTGCTGTTAGCATAAAAACTTAATGCAGTTCCTACATAAAAGTATCCACTTACATTTACATTTTTGATTTGAGGATTATATACATTTAAATTCAAGGTACCTTGAACATCAAAGGTCTTTTCGGACACTGAATCCTTAAGGTATCCTATTACTTGATAACTTCCTGCAGCTGCAGGTTTAAAACTAAAAGTATTTGAACTTAAATAACCACTATCAGCTGCTGTATTACTTCCATTCATAACCACGAACCTATATTTTACACTGCCAGAACCATTTACTTCACTTATAGTATAATTCACAGTGCCTCCAATAAAGATAAAATTTTGTGCACTAGTATAAGTCATAGTAGGTTGATCATACACTTTAACAGCCATAGTTTTCATGCCATCATAATCCTTCGTTGAAAGTGAATCTTTCATATACACTGTTATATTATAATCTCCTTCACTATTTACTTTGTAAAGTAAATTTGCATTTTTACTATAATCTACAGTTGTCAAAGTTGTTCCGTTTAAAGAAATTACATACTTATAAAGGTAACTCCCAGAGCCTGATGTAATCGTTGTGTTTATATTAACAGTTTGTCCAGTCAAATATTTGTTTTAAATTGTTACTTTAAACTAATTTTTTGCAATTTTTAATACTATTCTCCATAACCTTTTCCATTAACTTTTGAAAAACGTCACATTCTATATCACTCAAATTTTCAGTCAGTCTATGATGCCACTCATCCTTTATTTCCAATATTTTTGGGTAGACAGCCATAGCTTTATCTGTAGGGAAAATATTGAATGCACGTCTATCATTTGAATTTATTCTTTTAGTAATAAATCCTTTTGTTTCAAGTTGTGATAAAACCTTTGCTACAGTGCTCTTATCTATAATCAATCGTTGAGATAATTCATCCTGTGTCTGTCCAGCATTTTCACAAATACAGACTATATACATAAATTGTCCACTAGTAATTTCTAACTTTTCAAGATGCTCTGTATAAAACATTGGAAACATAAAAATTATGTTTGACTCCACCCTATGTATAATTGCAATAGTGATTTCACTTTTTACTTTTGGAAAAATAAAAGGAGTACGAGAAGGGACAATAATTTGTGCTGTACTTGTAGGAAACATTACAAAAATATATAGTTTTATTTTTGAACATTTTAAATATAAAAAGACTAAATATGAAACTGAGAGCTATGAAAGCAGTCAGAGTATATAATATTCTAACTGCTTTTAGTTTATCGTAAATTTAGCTCTCCTTCAAAATCATTTTTTTAACAATATAAGTTAGAAATTTATTTTTATCTACAAATTTCTAACTTATATATGATATACTATAAAAAATATTACATATTTAGGGGAGGTTCATAATGAAAAATAAAACAAAATTATTCGCAATTGGATTACTTTCAGCTGGAGCTTTAGTCCATGTTATTCATAATGTAAGAAAAAAATCTAGATCAGAAAATATGATTATAATATCAGATGACGATTCTGATATTGATGATAAATTAAGGCTACTTCTATCTCAGGGCAAAAAAATTAGGGCAATTAAAGAAGCTGAACATGATTTACACCTTAATTTAATGGATGCCAAAAAATATGTAGAACAATTATAATCTATATATTGAGGATGAAGGCTTTAGCGGTGGAAATATATACAAGCCACAGTTTCAGCAAATGATAAAAAATGCAAAAAATGATAAATTTGATGCTCTAGTATGTTACAGACCTGACCGTGTAAGCAGAAATGTTACTGACTTTTCTACTATTCTTAAACTACTACAGCAATGTGATATATCTTTTGTAAGCATAAAGGAACAGTTTGATACAAGTTTTACCCATATTGGTCTGTATTCGCACAATTAGATCGTGAAACCATTGCTGAACGTGTACATGACAACATGATTGAACTGGCAAAAACAGACCGTTGGTTAAATGGGCCTCCTCCTATGAGATTTAACTCTTTTTAACAGAATTATATTTTGATTTAGTTTTATCTTCAGGATTTATATATTCAAAGTCTCCTTGTGAATTTTTTCTTATTCCCATATTTTCATATTGCTTATCTTTAACTTTACGCTTATTGACCATTATTATCACCTCTAGCTTATTATCTATAATAATAAGCTATCGTATTCAAAGAACTTTTATGTTTGTTTCATTCCATTTTTATCAAATAATTTTTTTTAATGGATTTCTGTCAAAGGAATCGAACCTAAAAGTAAAATTACAGATATCATAGGCAAAACTGACGAATCAGTAAAAATATTATTTTATATCAGTGTAACATAACTATTCCATAAATCTCTCATATCCTTAAAGTACTTGTCTTTGGTAATATAATATATTGTGTCAAGCTGCTTTACATGTACAGAATGATAGTATCCTGCGCTATTGGGTTTGGAATCATTTGTTATATAGTACAAATCATAGCTCGTAAAACCTCCAATATCGTAGTAAGGTAAAATACATTTAAGGCTGTCAATTCCCTTATTGAAATACTCATAAGCAATATTAGAATAGTACTTGTTTTGATCTTCTTTAACGTGCCACCAGTCATATAATCCCATTAAAGTGAAAATATATCCATTTAATGTATAGGAACTAGTAGTATTTACATATTCCTGAAAAAATATCTTGTTTCCTAAATTTGTGTCCAGGGCCTCCAGTGTATCCATTACACCTCCTTCTGAAACAGGTGTAATGAGATACTTTAAAGCTTTATTTCCAGCTTCTATATATTTTTCGTCTCCTGTTATTTTAAACGCCCTTCCAAATACACTTAATCCCTGACCTTGAGCCATACTCGATGTCCATCCGGGTTTCAAGTCCTCATAGTGATTGTATACAAAATCATATTTTAGAGCACCCCTTTTATCCATGTAATTAATTAAAAAATCAGCACAATTTAAAAAACTTTTTTTTGTATCATTTCCATTTATATATTTGCCATACATAGACAATGCATATAATTCTACTGATACAGGATTATAATAAAACTTACCATCATATTTATGCATAGGTATATTATTTGCATCAAACCTAAAATCATCACAATTTTCATAATTACTCTTTTCACAATCAAAATAGCACTTATAGGGACTATAATAATGACTTAATTCAACTGAATATCCCTTTAATTTATACTCCTCTTTTGATTTAGACACTAGTTGAATAAAATTTGGACAATATCTATATTTTATTGAAATTGGCTTTTTTACCTCAGCTAGTTTCTTATAGACAAGTACTTCATTTTTAATATACCTTGGTGCCTCACTCTTTAGTATTGAATTATACCCTTTAATGGCAGAATCAAATTTTCCTAAAGCGTGATACTTCTTGCTTGTACAGAGCATTTCATTAAACGTAACCTTTTTATTTTTATTATTTAAACATACTGAGGCATATCCTATATTGCTGCTAAAAATAATTATAATACTAAAAATTAGTAACGTCTCTTTTACAAATTTCATCAGTCTTCTCCTTTTTCAATCAAAATTCTAACTATTAGTATTATTTTTCAAATGTGTAGTTTTTATTAAAAATTTACATATAGAATAAACCTCACTTCGTATAAATTCATATAATTAAGAATTTATAAAAGTGAGGTTTTTATATAGAAACTCCATGCTAATAAGTTCTATGTTGTAATCCTATACTTTGTGTCAATAAATAATTTGGATTAGAAACAATTAGTATATATGTTTATATCCATATCCTTTTCTTGAATTTTTCCAAGTTCTGCCATTATTCTTATAAAATGAGGTGACTTCATGTGCTTAGTCAATCCCTCTTTATCCTTCCATTCTTCTATAAAAGTTAGAATTTGTTTATTACCAATATCTTCATATAAATTATAAGATATGTTAGCTTCTTCTTTTAGACTTTCTCTAATCAATTCAGAAGAAAGTTTCTTAAATTTTTCTGTTTCAGTTGCTTTAACACAGGCTTTTGCTATAACTTTAAGCATATTATGTCACACCTTTCCTTAAATTATGAACATTATAGCATATATTACACTATTAAACTAACCCTTTATTATACATTTTTTAATATTCATCAAATTCTAGGTACCTTATCTAAATGCTTACATTTACTTACTTTTTTTAATCCATAAATTATAAATACAACTCCTAAAATTGTAAGGGAAATAACTACAAATAAATTTTGAATCTTATTCATATACGGTACATATTCAAGTACAAACACAATACTATTAATTAACATGAATTCAGAAGGAGTTTTTGCACCAGTTACATACATATTTAAATAAATCCTCTCTTGAAAAATTAGAAGGTCTCCTGAACCCCATAAAATCATATACTCCTCCATTTGCAATACAGGCTGCTATACGCTTTTCACAGGCTGCCGCTCTTGGAACAAGATATTCTCCAAAGCTTTTTCCCATAAGCACAATACGATTTGGATCTATTTCTTTTCTTGAAATTAGATAATCTATTACAGGTGTTACAACTTTTTCATAATCATATCTAAAGAACAGATGCTGCTTTCTTACAGCCTCTCCCTGTCCAGGACCTTCAAAGGTAAAAAAGTTCATACCCCTCTCTAAGGCTGACATTGCTATTCCATAAAATTCAGCTGTACTATAATAATTAGAAGCTCTGAGATAAGCCCTTTTTGCACTAACCAAATGGCTTTCCAAATAACATTTGTCTGCAAATTCATGAATTCTCTTTGCAAGTTTAGTCCATTCTGTGCACCAGCTTTCAAAATCTCCTTCTACTATTTTGTTTGCAGTTGAAATAACTTCTCCTACCTCTGACGTTCCATTTTCATCTTCTTTTTTCTCTATTTTGTAAAAATGCTCTTTCTGTTTATCTCCAGTTTGTTTGAATATAAATTAATCAATAATTCCTCAATAGCAGAAATGCTCGCTATAGTACAAACTATATACATAATCATATTTGATTGCACAAAAGCAAGTGATATTATAAATGCAACTAGTATAAATCCTGTAAATTTGTTTCCATAAGTATGAGGCATCTCAAAAGTTTTATACTTTATAAATATCACTATCATTGATATTATTTTAATTATTGCTATAACGACAACCCAGATGATAATTTTAATTGTCAGTTTAATAACTGGATACAGTACAATTATTAATACCAATATCATTATAAAATCTCCAATAGAATCAAGGTTATCACCTAGTTTACTCACAGTATGCGTTCTTCTTGCTATATATCCATCAAGAACATCAGTAATTTGACAAGCAAGAAAAATTATAAAAAATGGTGCACTCAAAGGCTTTATAAATAACATCATAATTGCAAGAAATATTCTTAAAAGCGATATGCAATTTGCTGCTGAATTAATTATCATGAAATTATCCTACCTTTAATATTTATTAATTATATTATAATAAAATGGAAATAAGCAACATTACTTTTAAGAGGTGTATTAACTGTAGTAGAGATCTATAGGAGCAACTTTAATAAATCATATTCCTTTTGTTTATCAGTATTTTTGCTATTTACCTTGCTGAAATCTACATCTATTATTTTGTTATCCTTAATTCCAACAGCCCTTCCTGCAAAACCTTTCATCAATAATTCTACAGCTTTAACACCCATTTTACTCGCTAATACTCTGTCAAAAGCAGATGGATTTCCTCCTCTTTGTATAAATCCTAAAACCGTGTTCCTTATACTAATTTTTAGCCTTTCTTCTATATACTTTTGAAGTTCTTCTATATCATACATTCTTTCAGTTATTATTATTACGTTATCATTTTTCCCTTTGCTTATGTTTTTGCTCAATTTATTACATATAGTATTAAAATCCAATTTTCTTTCAGGAGTAGATATTATTTCTCCTCCCCCAGCTAAAGCTGAATATAAAGCTAAATCACCACAATACCTTCCCATTACCTCTACAATAGTAGTTTTTTCATGGGAGGAATCTGTATCTCTTATTTTACCTATACATTCTAAAACTGTATTTAAGGTTGTATCAAACCCTATGCAGTAGTCTGTATAAGCCAAATCATTATCTATAGTTCCTGGTAATGCTATAACTTTTATTCCTAGTTTGCTAAGTTCTTCTGCCCCTTGAAAAGAGCCATCTCCTCCAACTACAACTACACTATCTATTTCAAATTTTTTTAATGCTTCTAAAGCTTTTTTTCTTCCATCCTCATTCATAAATTCTAGGCATCTAGCCGTTTTTAGTATAGTTCCTCCTTTTTCTGCAATACCATCTATATCTAAATTATCTAATTTCATTATATCTTCTTCTATTAAGCCCTTATATCCATATTTTATGCCAAAAACTTCTATATTATTATAATTTGCAGATTTTACTACTGCTCTTATAGCAGCATTCATTCCTGGAGCATCTCCTCCACTTGTTAAAATTCCTATTTTCATATATTTCACCTGCTTAATATAACTTTTAATAGCCTTGTATATAATTCAAATACCAAATATACGCTAACAGAAGATTGATACTTGTTAATATACAGGCACCAATCATCTGCAATCATTATCAAGTGATTCTTAGACTCAGGTGGAGTTTGCCTGTGAGGAATACCTCTCTACATCTGAGTCTTAGAAGAACTTATCCAGGCGCATAGCAGTGCTTATCCACCAGTTAAGTAGAGAGCCAAAATCTATGATTTTGTGCGAATCACTTACTCCTTCGACAATAGGAGAAGGAGTTTCATACAAAGTGGTGGTATTAGCAATGGTAGCGATCTGATAAATTACCTTAGAAAATTAAAGCATTTTTTTTCACTGTTTCAGCAATACTATGTGAATCCAGGCCATAATATTTGTAAATCTCAGTATCAGGGCCAATAACACTGAACTCATCAGGTAACCCAATTCTCTTAAACTTGCAATTTATACCCGCTTCTGCTATAACCTCAGCTACTGCACCACCAAGACCACCATTAATGCTCTGATCTTCAACGGTTACAATAAAACCTGTTTCCTTTGCAGATTTTAAAACTATATCAACATCAAAGGGTTTAATAGTATGCATATCTATAACTCTAGCATTTACACCTGTTTCTGCAAGCTCCTTTGCTGCCATAAGAGACCAATACACGCTGTTACCTGTCCCAATTAAAGTCAAATCATTACCTTCCTTTACAGTAATAGCTTTACCAATTTTAAATTCATAATCGTTATCTTTATATACATCTGGCTCAGCACCTCTTGCAATACGGATAATCATAGGTCCTTTATAAGTCATTGACTCTCTTACCACTTTCCTACACTGACCTGCATCTGCTGGAACACAAATTGTTAAGTTTGGTATTGCTCTATAAAATGACAAATCAGCAATAACATTGTGGGTAGGACCTCCACCAGATGTAACTCCAGAATGAGTTCCAATCAATCTTACAGGCACATCATTATAAGCAATATCTGTGTGTATCTGGTCTGCTGCCCTCAAAGGAAGAAATGGTCCGAATACTTGTGAAAACACAATTTTACCAGAAAGAGCTAATCCCGCAGATATACCAACCTGATTGGCTTCTGCAATACCAATATTAAAACAACGTTCAGGATATTTTTTTATAAACTTTCCTGTAGATGTGGAAGGTGCAACATTATCAGAATAAGTAAATGCAAATCCTAATCCTTCATCTGCCATTTTCATCAATTCGACCCCATAAGCTTCTCTTGCGGATGATAACATCTGATCAAAATCGAAAGTTGTTTCAACTGCCATAATTTATCTCACCTTCCTATTATTTTCTATTGATTTTAGTGCCTCGTCCAACTGCTCTTTGGCAATTCCACCACCATGCCATACTGCATTATTTTCCATAAATGAAACGCCACAGCCCTTAGTGGTATTTGAAATAATACATATTGGCTTTCTTCTAGTTTCTGGATCTGCTGGTGGAAGAGACTGTAAAGCACTACAAACTTCATACATGTCATTACCTTGAATCTCTATAACATCCCCTGACCTACGGACAGTAAAAAGGATAAGTTTATAAATAAAGGATAAAAACGCATACATGAGTTGAAATTACCAATAAAAAGTGGTAGAAAAAAACATAGCCAAGTCCTAGAATATGAGTTATAAAACTAAATTAGGAGGACTAGCTATGCTAAACAATCAAGAATATATTACAACAGAATTAAGAAAAATACTATATAACATTTTACCCATATCATCCAACAAACTAAAAAATTTGGTATATATTGTAGTAGGAATAGTACTATCAAAATCAGTTGTACTATCAGAAATATCAGAGAAGCTGAAAGATGATTATACAGAAGCTAGTGAAGCCAGCAAGATAAAAAGAATATTTAGATTTTTAACAAGTTCTATAATAAAATCAGAGTACATATATTACAACTTCATTGCTGAGGTAATGGGAAAATACATTAAGAGAAGTAACAATAATAAGATAATCATAATATTTGACCATACAACTATAGAGGATAAATTCTTAATACTGCAGTTTTCATTGAAAGTAGGTAAAAGGGTTATTCCCCTATGGTACAAAATATTCAAGTATAAGGAAAGAGGCAGCAAAAGTTTTAAACATGTAAAGCAGGGAATAAAAGAACTCAATGATATTTTTGCTTCATACAATTATGAAGTTATACTGCTTGCAGATAGAGGCTTTAAAAGTATAGATTTATTCAGATTTATAGATGGGCTTGGATGGAAATATTGTATAAGATGCACTAATGATATGCTTGTGAAAATAGAGAAAAATGAAAAAATAAAATACCTTAGATATATAAAACCTCTAAAGAAAAGTGTTAAAAAGTTCAATAAAGTCTTATTGAGTGCAGAGGAATACGTATGTAATTTAGCAGTATGTAAGGCTGAAGAAGCAGAGGATACATGGTATCTAGCAACTAATATGTCTAGCAAGAGGGCTGTTAATGAATATAAAAAGAGATTTGATATAGAAGAAATGTTTAGAGATCTAAAGTCCAGTGGATTTAATATGGAAGGTACCTGGACAAACAATGTTGTATATTTCGAAAACCTGTATCTATGTTTATGTATAGCATATACATGGATGATAGTATTAGGTGCTGATTGCTCTAAAAATAAGAAGAGCAAAATCATAGGAGTAACTAAGAAAATAAAGAATAAGACAGTTAGAATATACAGCCTATTTAGAAGTGGATTAGCCTGGTTTAATAGATGCTATGATTCTGATAGAAAAAAATACAGGTTAAAATTTAGTTTTATACTTTACGATATTTAGTATGGTAAAAAAAGTAAATAGCTTACTTAAAAATATGGGACAAGTATACCTATTTCAGCTTGAAGATAATTCATGTATAAGTATAAATATCATCATAAGGATATTTGTACATAAAACTCATTTGTATTTATAATACAATAAATAATTTTTATGTATTACTTTCATATTTAGCCCAATTTACTGTCCGTAAGTCAGATAACATCCCACCCAAAAGCTTTTATTTTATCTCCTAAAGGATCAATATTCATTACATCTCTGGTGAAACCTGTCATCTGCAGGCGATTTTTATCAACAATTGCTACAAGATTGCCAAGCTTATAGTGACCCGCTGCCATAAAGGCTTCCCAATTTGAACCCTCTTCAATCTCGCCATCTCCTATGATGCAGAAAGTTCTCCAGTAGGACTTTGACATTCTAGCACCTAATGCTAAACCGGTAGCTATGGATAATCCATGCCCCAGAGAACCTGTTGACGCTTCAATAGCAGGAACATACTTTCTATTAGGGTGCATACCAAATTTAGCAGTATCTAAGGTTTCAAAATGTTTTACCATATATTCCATTGTATACATGCCTAAATCTGAAAATATAGTATACAATGTCTCTCCACAATGTCCTTTACTTAAAATCAATCTGTCTCTTTTTTCCCATTTAGGATTTTTAGGATCGTAGTTCATGTACTTGTAATAGAGACCAACAGCCATATCAACAATAGATAATTCTCCTCCAAGATGGCCCATACCTATTTCATAGATAAATGAGCATAACTTTTTTCGAATCTCTACTGCCTTATCTTCTAATTGTTTAACTTGTTCCATATCAACATTACAATACATAATAGGCATCTCCTTTTTTCATTTATTTACAAATGTTATTAAAAATCATTACATTTAATAAGTATTTTGGGATATTTTCCACTAATTTGAGCAGCAAAAGCTTCTTCTGCCTGATCAATAGTGAAAATTTTCTGTATAAAAGGTTTCAAATTCATTCTAGGCATAATTTGAGCAGCACGTGGATATGCATATGGAGCTACATTTATACTAGAAATAGTCAATTCCTTACTATACAATTTGTCATATAAATTCAGTGGCATATCATAATTTTTGGGAAACATTGCAATATAAAGAACAGTTCCCCCTTTTGCAGCTATTTCACTAGCTGCCGGTGCAGCATTAGGTGATCCCGAAGCCTCTATTACCAGGTCAAAACCCAATCCATTAGTTATTTTATTGGATTCTACACATACATCCTGCTCCAAAGGATTGATAACATAATCAGCACCAAATTCTTTGGCAAGTTCCTGTCTTTCCTTGATAGGTTCTATAAGTGTCAATGATGTAGCTCCAAACATTTTCATTGCTTGAAGTGACAATAATCCTATAGGTCCACCTCCTGAAATGGCAACTCTTTGACCAATCTTCATATTTGTTTTGTCTACAATTCTAACTGCAATTGACACAGGTTCTAACAAGCATGCTTCTTCTAAACTGACATCATCCGGAACTTTAAAAACCTGAGATTCATGCCACACTACATATTCGGACATACCAGGCTTATTATCCTGATATTCACAGAACTGCTCCTGACCATTTCGGCAATAATAACATGTACCACAAAATCTTAAAAAGTTTCCTGCAACCCTGTCCCCTACTTTTAATCCCTTTTTAGTAGCCTTTTTACCGATTTCCACAATAGTACCTGAAATCTCATGTCCTATTCCGAAGGGAGGTTCAAGGCCAAAAATTCCTTCTATTAAATGTGGATCAGAACCACATATTGAACAGTAAGCAACCTTTATTTTAACATCCTCATCTCCCATTTCCTGCTCAGGCATATCTATAACCTGAACACGTCCCCTCTTATTAACATCAGGATCTTTTAAACTTCCTACCTTAACACAAGCAATAGTCTTCATAAATTAACGCCCCCTTATTTTATAATGTTGTCTGGAATCCACCATCAACACTTATATACCATCCATTAATATAATCTGATGCACTACTTGCTAAAAATACGGCAGTTCCCATTAAATCATTAAGTTCACCCCAGCGGCCACTTGGGATTCTATTCGTAATTTTATCGTAAAAATTTTTATCAGCACGTAACTCCTTGTTAACATCAGTTGCCAAGAAGCCAGGGCAAATTGCATTGGTTTGAATATTATATTTGCCAACCTCATTGGCAAATACCTTTGTCAAACCAAGAATAGCATGTTTACTTGCTGTATATGGCGGACACTTTTTATCCGCAGTAAAGGATAATGCTGAACCAATATTTATAATCTTACCGGATTTTTGTTTAACCATTTCTTTAACTACCCTGTGGCTGAGATAGTACACAGAGTTTAAATCAATATCAATAATCTTCTGCCATGCTGAATCCGGATACTCTAAAAATTCTGCAAACGTACTTCCACCTGCATTATTTACTAAAATGTCAATTTTACCATATTCTTTCAAGCAGGTATTGACAACCTGCTCAATATAGTCCTTTTTCGTTAAATCTCCTTGCAAGAACTTAACCTTCTGACCAGTTTCCTCTATGAGACTCTTAATTTCAGATACATCATCAGTAAAGTGAGGTATAAAAAGATCAGCACCTGCTTTTGCAAAAGCAACAGCATAAGCCATACCAAGACCTTGATTTGCACCTGTAACCACAGCTACCTTACCTTTAAGTGAAAATGCATTCATTGAAAAATCACTAAGCTTCTTTTCCATAATAACACCTTCCTAATATTTATAATTTTGTTGATTGGTCAGGGATTTCCTCTACTAACTCAACCAAACAATTTTCTTTATCATTTTTATGTCTTATGTCTAATTCAGCCATTATATCAGCTACTCTTTCTTCTGTTAAATTATAGAATGTCATGAATATGATCAATGTAACTACACAGACAACAGCTGGCAAAATAGATGTCATAATTAAAATTCCATTCAACGATTTTGCAGTTTGAGGTACATTAGGAATATATCCAACATTAGCTAATATCAACGTAGGTATAACTCCCCCTACTGCTAATGAAACCTTTAATCCAAGAGTAATAAGTGAGTACACAACTGCGGCATGTCTTTTGCCAGTATTGTACTCAGCGTACTCAACTGCATCTGGAATGATTGACCACAAACTGCCCATAAGTATACCATAGCCAAATGTAGCTACTGATTTAGCTATCATCATTGCTGCAATTTGTGAAACCGGAATGATATATAAAGCTGCTGATCCAATGGCACCTAAAATCAAACCAAGTGCAACAGTTTTTTTCTTTTTGATATGTCTAAAAAGCGTAGGCACAAAAGGAACTGCCACAACTGAAGGTAAAACATTCAACATAGAAAATAAAGCAACTAGATCTTTTCTATTTACGTTATAAGTCATATAATAAATTCCTGAAGCTGATTGTATAGACGAGAATGCATAAACACCAACAAATAGTAAAAATAATACGACACCTGGTTTATTATGTGTAATCTGATAAATAAATCCTTTAAAAGTAACTGGATCTAGATGAGATTTTACTCTGATACGTTCATGCAAAGTAGTATAACTATAAATCAAGATGGACGCACAAATAATAGAAAGTAAAATAATAGTCATCTGGTAACCTTTTGCTGCATTACCTCTGCCGAAAAATTGCGATAAAATAGGAATAAACAGTGCAACTACCACACCACCGGACTGAGCAAACATCATTCTTACGGAATTTAGCCTAGTCCTTTCCATAGGATCTGCTGTCATGACAGTTGTACAAGATACATATGGATTAATTATGAAAGTATATAATGTGAGCATCAAATTGTACGTGGCATATGCCCATATCAATTTGCCCGTATGTCCCAAATTAGGTACTGTAAAAGTCAAAATACCTGCAATGGCAAAGGGAATAGCTCCATAAATAAGATAACTTTTGTATTTACCATGCTTTGGATTCATTCTTTCTGCAATAATACCCATGGTAGGGTCCCATATAATATCCCATCCTCTAGAAATAAGAAACATAACAGAAACTTCTACAGCAGTTAATCCGTAAACATCAGTATAGTAGAATGTGAGAAACATTAAAATTGACTGAAAAACTAAATTCATTCCACCATCTACAAGTGAATATCCTACTACTTCTTTGGTTGGAAGTTTATAAAAACCAGGATTGTCACCACTTTTTTCATATAAACTTATAGTTTTTGCCACTATTTCGTCAACTCCTTTTCGAATTTATACTTGTATTATCAGATTAAACAACATAAAACCAGATATACAGCATAGCTTACAATTTTTAAAACTTCTTAATAATAGTAAACGATTGCAAAATGTACCTTCTAAATAAAATGGCATAGTTCAAAAGCTTAGCTCCTCCTTTTTATTTTATTCACCACTTTTCAATTATTAATTTTATATTATTTAGTCCTAACTTAAGTGTGTTTTTTTTATGAAAACGTGTACTTTTCTATATTAATTTAGTTATCTGTTATTCTTAAATATATTTTTTTGAACATATAACTTTTTATATATTTTGGAAATAATATTTACAAATTTCTAATATATATATACAATAAAATCATAGTTAAAAATCTATACTAGTAACTTAGATAGTCTGGGGGGGTACTATGTAAATGTTTTCTAAGGTTATCTTATATGCAGAAGATAAAATTGCTAATATGATATATAACTTCTACAGAACAACTAAAAGTAATTTTTCTATTTCTTATATTGCTAACTCTTATAAAAATAGTATTGAAAAAGCAATAGAACTTAATGCTCAAGTTATAATTCTTCAACTTAAACACCCTGTATATAAAGTTCATAACTTTTTCTATGATTTAACAATGTCAAATATATATCCAATGCTTCTAATTTTTAATGTTATTTCAGAAAATCAAATTATCTACTCTATTACAAGTCACAAGGACATTACTTATATTAATAAAATAAAATCCTTTTTTACTCAGTCTTTAAGTGAAAAATATACTTGTCATTTTAACTATATTGGTGAAGGGAAAAATTCAAATTTGGTAATGAACTTCAAAATCAGTCAGCTAGAAAAAACAGAATATCTAAAAGATATTTTACGCGGAGTAATTAAAAGTGAATTTTTATATTATAAAAAAAAAGTACACTTAAATCTAAATAATTACGGTTACTACGTATACATTTGTAATCTTATGGAAATTGAATATTCAGACCACTACTTAAATAAAAATATTTACTACTTAACTGGAGAAGAATTTATTAAAGAATGTCAAACCGTTCTTGACGAGTACAGTGGAGGTGAGGTTTTTTATATTAATCCCGATATTTTGTGCATAATTATCAATGATTTTAATTGCAGAAGTATTGCTAGCAAACAAAATAAACTTTTTGAAATTACTAACAAATTGAATAACGTAACAAAATCTAAGACAGCATTCAGATATATGAGCAGCTATATCAAAGACATTGAAAGTATGAGAGATGCTTATGAATCTTTCCATTGCTTAAAGGCATATAATTTTTTCTGTTCTGACGCCAAATTACTCACTCAAAAATATATCAATTCAATAAAAAAAGAAATAGACTATCCCCTAGTAGACAACACTCTAAAGCAAATAAAAGAACTTATAAATTATGATATTTTTAATTTTAAATTAAATAATTTAATATATAAACTATTTTTAGATATTGTAAAACCAAGTCTTGACTATAATCTTTATTATTATTGCCAGGCTTCATTATCATCCACATTAGTTGACAGGTATAGCAACCTATATAAAAAAATATTACCAAGGAATTTACCTAACAAAAAAGTATTCTTTACCTCAATAGAGGATAAATGCAGTGAGTTTATAGATTCTATAAATCAGCTCAAGTCTGAGCTTTCTAACAAATATATGATAAAAAATTCTATAGTTATTCAAGTATTAAACTTTATACATATTCACTACATGGAAGATATTACTGTAAATCTTATTGCATCTAGCTTAAATATTAGCAACTCATATTTAAGTCAGATATTTAAAAAGGAGATTGGTACAAGCATTATAAAATATATTATTAACTATAGAGTAGAAAAAGCCAAAGAACTTCTTTCTTCAAGTGACGAACTAATTTACAATATTGCTGAAAAAGTAGGCTTTTGTGATGAAAAACACTTTTCAAAAACATTCAAAAAAATTACTGGTCTAACTCCTATGCAGTATAAAAAGCAAAATGAGAAAGCCAAATATATCTAAAAACAAAGGGATAACTGTTCACCTAGGGTATTTCAATATTAAATATACGTAAGACAAACAAATACATGGCAGTAAATAAATTACTACCATGTATTTTAGCCAATATCCTTTTTAGCAAATCCTTTAATACTCATAAATATGAAAAATACTAAATATACACATACATAGACCATCATCCATACACTTGGTGTAGTAGACTTCCCTGGTATACCAAAACCAAAACCTGACATAGGATTAAATGTTCCTAATAAAGTAAAAATAGTAGAAATCATTTTTCTGTAAATTACTTCAAAAGGAGAAATTAAACTTGAAATTATTCCAATTGTAGAAAGGGAATCATTTTCAATATATGCTCCTGCTTGTTCCATCACTCCACCAATTAATCCAAGTACATATAAAGCCACTACTACTATCCCATTATTTAAGGTTTTGAATTTAGTACTTCCATAAAGAGATATTGATAATATAGTCAAAGGCTGCAAAATAGAAAACAAGAATCCCTTAGCAAGTGCTGCTGTCCCAAAAGTTTCTACCATAGATATTCTATTTACAGTGGAAATAATAATTACTGCTATATAAAGAAAAGTACTGTATAAAATAATAAGAATAGCTGTACCCAGGTATTTCCCAAGTATATATTCTTCTCTCTTAATTGGCTTTGTTAAAATGGTTAAAATAGTTCCATTTTCTATTTCAGAAGAAACCATTCCTATGGACAGCATTATAGTTAAAAATGCTACAAGTATGCTGGAAAAATAAAACCCAATTATAGAAATAGTTGAAGAAAGATTAGCAATCATATCTATCATGCCATTATTACCAGTCACATTATTACTTGTAAATTTAAAAATAATAGTTAAAAGGATAAGATATATTATAGTCAATATGCCTATAAAGTGAAAGATTTTCTTTCTATAAATTTCCTTAAAAGTAGAAAGTGCAATAATAAACATTATTCTTCACCTCCTTCAATAAGTTTTATAAATATGTCTTCCAGACTATTTCTATGAGGAGTAAGTCCATACAACTTTCCGCCACCTGATATAATTATTGAAGCAGCTTCATGTATCTCATAGTTTTCCTTAACATGCATTTTAATGTTTTTCCCATCGAAAGTCATATCTTCATCAATTTTTTCAAGCTTATTTAAAATTTCATTATTTATATTTTCTACATGAATATCCAAAACAGTGTTTCCTTCTAAAAGATCATCGATTTTTCCTTGTTTTACAATACTTCCTTTACTTATAATAGCTGCACTATCGCAGATCATTTCTACTTCACTTAAAAGGTGACTATTTAAAAATACAGTTTTGCCCATATCTTTTAGCTTCAACATAATATCTCTAACTTCTTTTCTACCTATAGGATCTAATGCAGAAGTAGGTTCATCTAAAAAAAGGAGCTCAGGATCACAAAGAAGAGCACTTGCAATTCCTATTCTCTGCTGCATGCCTTTACTATAAGTACCTATTTTACTTTTTTCAGCACCTTTTAAATTAACAATTTCAAGGACTTCTTCTATTTTTATAGAAGAAGTCTTCTTATCAAGTTTATATAATGAAGAGTGGAAGGACAGGAGGTCTAATCCTGTCATCCATTCTTGATATTTAAAAAGTTCAGGCAAATATCCTATCCTTTTCCTGGTCTCCAAATCCCCAATAGGCTTACCTAATATACTTGCATTTCCTGAAGTGGGAAACAGCAGCCCAACAATGGTTTTTATAAATGTGCTTTTTCCTGCACCATTAGGGCCTAGAAATCCATAAATTTCACCTTTAGCTACAGATATATTTATATTTCTGCATCCTTTGTTATTCTCATATATTTTAGAAAGATTTTCTGTTTCGATTACCAAATTTATCACCTCATAGACTTTGCTGTTTCCAGTAATTTATTTTTATCTACATTACCATCAATGCTAATTAAAACATTGTCTTTAAGAACTAAAATAGAAGAATGTATCTTTTCCTTATCATTTTGACTGGTATCAAAGCATCCAATGGCTTTCATACCATTTATATTCATTTCTTCAGATTTACCTCCTACATTTGGAATATACAAAGTACTTTTCCAATCCTTCATGGATTTCAGCTGATTTTGCATATCTTGCGGCAGTACTGAAAGATCTGAAAGTGCATTAAATATTTCATCCACATCTGCACCATCAGGTGCCACAATTTCCGGTACTTTGGTTTCTGAAACAGCTATACGGTCACCATTTGTTGAATCTTCATACATAATGCTTAACCCTCCAGCCATGTTTAAAGAAAAAGTCTTTCCATCTAAGTCTTTAGGAAATAGTTTTTTCCCTCCTAAAGATTTAAGAAGCCCATTTATATTTTCTACATTTAAAGTAAAATCCATTTTGGAAGGCTTATCTATTGAAATATTCTTTACTTCTTTTGATTGCATATTTTGAGGTATAGATATTGTGAATGGCAGTGTTTTTTTTGCTTCATCTATAGTAACATTTTTTTGTTCGCCGCCCTGATATTTAACTTTGCCTATTTTATCAATATTAATATCTGCCTTATGGTCTATAAGTTCATTTTTAAGTTTTGTAATATCATCTAATGAAATATTTACACTTTTGATATCCTTTGCTCTAAAAATTGAAACTGCATTAATAACTGATGCTCTTATAGGCTCTACAGAAACACAAGTGGTTATGACAATGGCTGCGCAAGCTGCTGCTGCTATTTTTTTATATTTTTTCATAATTTTAAACTCTCCCTTTTTATTTTTTACTTCAATATCCCTATTTTCTATTTCTACATGATTTATTTTAAAATCTCTCTCATAATCTTGAAGTTTTTCCACGGCAAAACTATTTATAGACTTCAATTCTTTATAAACTTCTTTGCATTTTCCACATTGAAAAAGGTGCATTTCTACTTCTTTTATTTCAGTATTACTAAGTTCTCCATCAATATATGCTTGAATGCTTCCTTCACTTAGACACTTCACTTTTTATTCACCTCTCTCTTCTAAGCTTAAATAGCTTTCTTTAAATTTTCTTTGTGCTCTCGATATAAGTGTGCCTACAGAGTTTTTATCTACTCCAATTATTTCTGCAATTTCACTATATTTGTATCCTGAAAATTTAAGAACCAGACACATACGATCTCTAGGTGGAAGTGCATTCAGTACTTTTTTAGTTAAATCTACCTCACAATTATTAATTGCAACTTCTTCAATTGAAATAACGTTATCTGTTTCTTTTTTGTAAATCATCTCATTTTTTCCCTCATGAATTTTTTTATTTCTTATATAATTGTAGGAAGTATTGGTAGAAACCTTATTTAACCATGCAGCAATGTTATTGTGGTCAGGTGGTGAATTATATAACTTCATAAATACTTCCTGCGCCAAATCTTCAGCTGCATGCATGTCCCCAGTAAGGTAGGAAATTCTTCTGAAGATGGTGTCATAATATTTCTCATATACAGCTTTAAAATTTTGCTCATATTTTTTCTTCTTAAAATAACTGATAACACCCATATTTTGACTGTATTCCTCCTTCTAGGTAACCTTGTTCAAAAGCTTTTGATTAATATATTCTAGAATATACTTGATACCTTTTTTGTTAAATTTGGTATCTATAATATTAACACATAAGTATTAAAAATTATGACAAGAATTATGATATAATTAATAAACTATTTTAAAATCATGAAAAATAACAATTTTAAATGGAGGTATGCTATAATGAACAAAATTAAATTAAACAAAGAAAAAAAGCAAGAAATGATTTCTACAATAAAGGACTATTTTCTAAATGAAAGAGATGAAGAATTAGGTGATTTAGCCTCAAGCTTGATACTAGATTTTATAGTAGAAGAATTAGCTTCAGAATTTTATAATCAGGGAGTTTATGATTGTTATAAATATATTACTGATAGAAATGAAGATCTATTATCCCTTCAAATATATTAACTCATATGCAAATTAGGAGAATGTTAAAAATATGATATATAAGCATGAAGATAAACGTAATAAAGAATTGAGAGTTGACTGTAAAAAATGTTTTGGATTATGCTGCGTTGCATTATACTTCTCAGCGTCCGAAGGTTTTCCAACTAACAAAGATGCAGGTAAATCCTGTATAAATTTACAACCTGACTTTGCCTGTTCTGTTCACAAAAATCTTAGGAACAAAGGCCTTAAAGGTTGTACTTCCTATGATTGTTTTGGTGCTGGTCAAAAATTAGCCCAGATTACCTGCAGCGGACGTGATTGGCATCAAGGCTCTGAATACGCTAAGAAAATGTTTGATGCCTTTTTAATTATGAGACAGCTTCACGAAATACTATGGTATCTTTCTGAAGCACATACCCTACAAACAGATAGCAATATCAAAAAAAATATAAACTCCTTAATTGAAAATACCGAAGACCTTACTCTTCTTGACATTGATTCTCTATTATCACTAGATGTAGAAACTCATAGAAACAAGGTTAATGTAATACTTAGAAATACAAGCGAGCTTATACGTTCCAGAGCTCATAGAAAAAAACCTTTATCTCACAGATTAGATTATTT
Organism: Clostridium sp. 001; assembly: GCF_019056555.1. Classification (NCBI taxonomy): domain Bacteria; kingdom Bacillati; phylum Bacillota; class Clostridia; order Eubacteriales; family Clostridiaceae; genus Clostridium; species Clostridium sp. 001. The sequence continues at coordinate 681,764 of NZ_CP020473.1, forward strand.
TGGTACAGACCTGAGAAAAACTAATCTTAGAGGTGCAGACTTAAGGGGAACATGCCTTATTGCTGCAAACCTTAGAGGAGTTGATTTAAGTTATGCTGATCTCATTGGAGCTGACCTGCGAGATGCTGATCTCAGCGAAGCCAATCTCTCAAAAAGCATCTTTCTTACTCAGTCTCAAATCAATACAGCTAAGGGTAATTCCCATACAAAACTGCCTATAATGATAATCCGCCCAAGCTATTGGTCAAAATAATTATAGCTAATATTATTAAATAAACAGAGTTCTTGGCATCAGATGGAGTTTTGACTCCACCTGATGCTTATTAACAGGCTTCTTAGTGCTTCAAGCACTTAGAAGGCGTTATCCTTTAGGGGAAATCGTTATCCAGGGATGTAGCTGCTCTTTACTCCCACTTGGATAAGGGAGTATTAGAGCAGATAGTCATCGGATAAACATCCTAGGGAAGTCATTTCTGACTTCCCTTAAAAAATGTTATAATTAGGATATAATTAAATTATAATATAGTACGCACTTTTAAAATAGTGTACTTAAAGGAATGAGGGGTTAGTTTATGTTTCATGTAGTTGATTTTGAAAAATGGGAAAGGCGTGAACACTTTAAATATTATACTGAACGGCTTAAATGTGCCTATAGTATTACCGCAAATCTTGATGTTACTTTATTTAAGGAATCATTAAGAAAAAATAATTTAAAATTTTATCCTTCATTTATCTATTGTGTTAGTTATAACATAAATTCTATGCCGGAATTTCGTATGCGTCTTGGGGAAAACAGCCAATTAATTGTATATGATATTGTCCATCCTAACTATACAATTTTTCATAAAGATGATCATACATTCTCGGACATTTGGTCAGAATATACAGATGACTTTTATAAATTTTATGATAATTATAAATGTGATATGAAAAAATACTCACATATTAAAGGTGTAAAAATTAAGGCAAACCAGCCTAAAAATTTCTACTGCATATCTTGTGTCCCATGGCTCACATTTACAGGATATTCAACATACAGCAGCGAATCAACTCCATCTTTAATGCCAATTATAACCTATGGGAAATATCATGAAGAAAATGGAAAATGGTTAATGCCATTTACTGTGACAATATCACACGCAGTGGCTGATGGATATCATGTAAGTAAATTAATTAACAGCATCCAAGAAACAATAGATAAACAGAGTTTCTAAGCATCAGATGGAGTTTTGACTCCACCTGATGCTTAGAAATCATTATCCAGGGACGTAGCTTCTCTTTACTCCCACTTGGAAAAGCTATACATTGCACACATCATTGGTAAGAAATTGGTAAACGAGCTGCAATCCAACCTTGTGCAATATCATTAAGGCGCATTAAACCACGCCATATAACTTTTACACCTGGCTGACCATCGCTTTTACGACCAAGAAATCCACCTAATTTAGCTATCATAAGTACAGCTTCCTGTAGTGTTGGAGGCTGAGTTGGTGGAATAGGTACTCGATTAATTACGCAATGGAGTGCTTGCCACTCATGATCTTGCAGAACTATATCGCATATTGCTTCTGGATTTTGCTCAGATTCGAGCTTTAACCAAAGAAGCTTCCATGCCACTATAGAATATATTGCAAGGGCGTTTTGCAAGCTTTCTGAGGTCTCTAATTGGAGTTCCTCAATATTACAACCACTTTTTAAAGTATAATGATAACGTTCAATTTTCCAACGTTGCCTATACCATTTGATTTTTTCAACTGCTTGTTCAAGGCTTTTTACAAGCAATGTTGTTATAAGAAGCCAATATATAGGTTTAACTCCTTTGGGAGAATTTATCTCCTCTGCCAAAACTAAATATAATTTAAGATTAGGTAATAACTTTGAATCTTTACGATTAACTGGAGGTTTTATTGTAACAGGGCAATATTTGATAGATAATGTAGCTTCTCTAGGTGGACGTTTGTTTTCAGTGTCTCTAGGTATGTTTGTAAGGATTTGACCCATTACAGGACTACTCTCAATTTCTTGAATTAGATGCTTCCCGTTTTCGAGAACTCTCCTTTTTTGGGTGACTCTTACGAGCAAATCTCTTTCTTCCGATACTGCTTTATGGAAGAAATCATAAACGTCAGCTTCACGATCACAAACAGTAACTACATTTATGTATTGTGGAACATCTTTGAGACTTGAATCTAAAGCGTCAAGCCACTTTTGACTTTCTTTATCTGATGTAGAGCGTTCACGTTTGGTAACCCGTTTCCCAAGTTTTTTTGGATCACGTGTCCATACATGTCTTGATAAAATACCAAGAGGGATACCTTCTACTGTTACTGCAAGGGTAGTATGATTTAACAACCCAAGGTCATATTCTGTGTTACCACATATACCTAAACCTCTAGTTGCAGGATGATCTTTATAATCTAATGTGGTGGTATCTTGTATTGCCAAGACAGTGTCATACTTTTTCATACGCTCGATAGTTTGTTCTCTATGGCTCATTAGGATTGCCTCCGGTTTAACTCTATTGTTACTAAAGAATCTGTATGTTGCCTGTGTTGCAGCATAGCTTTTACATGACTGAGGTATTGAACTTTCAGGGTTTTTGTAGAAAGAATTAGCTATTTTAGTTAACCTTTCATTTAGTCTATTATCTGCAAAAGGTGCATCATTAAATTCCTGTAGTACCCAATCATTAGTATGCATATAAGCCTCCTGAAATATTTAATCTTATATGCATATTAATATATTTATTTATCAATGTTCAAATGTATGTTTTGGCTCTGTATACGTTACTTACCAATTAAATTCCAAACTTATGTGCAATGTATAGCTTGGAAAAGTGGGAGTATTAGAGCAGCTAGTCATCGGATAAATTTAATATTGAAAAAAGTAAATCAGTTTTATGATTAATGCGCTATTGCAAGTTATGTAGTCAATTTAATTTACCATATGAATATTAATATATATTATAGATAATAATATATATTACAGATATGAAAGGATGTGTACAAAATGGCATTAAATAATGCAATGACCGCTGATTTTTTACGATCTGCATATGGTGGAGAAAGTATGGCTCATATGAGATATCTCATTTGGGGAGATCATGCTGAGAAAGCTGGATATCCTAACATTGCCAGACTTTTTAGAGGCATAGCCTATGCAGAATGGGCACATGCTAAAAATCATTTCAATGTACTTAAAAATCAAGTTGGTGACAATACAGTTGCAGCTGGTGCTGTATTTGGAAATACCGATATTGTAAAAAACCTTCAGGGAGCAATAAATGGAGAACTTCATGAAGTAGATCAAATGTATCCTGTATATCTTGAAACTGCAAGATTTCAAAATGAAAAAGATGCTGAAAGATCATTTCATTTTGCACTAGAAGCTGAAAAAATACATGCCAATATGTTTAAGGGGGCACAGGAAGCAGCTAAATCAGGAAAAGATATTCCAAATCAAAAGATATATGTTTGTCCAATTTGCGGATATACATACATGGGTGATAATGTCAGTGATTGTCCAGTTTGTGGTGCAAAGAAAGAAATTTTCAAAGAATTTTAATATCAACAATATTTTTAACGTTTTCTCATAAACAGAATTCTTGGTTTCAGGTGGAGTTTTTTTTTCCATCTGAAACTTATTAACAGGATTCTTAGTGCTTTAGCACTTAGAAGGCGTTATCCTTTAGGGGAAATCGTTATCCAGGGGCGTAACAGCCGTTATCCCCCACTTTATAAGAAAAGCAGATATCCCAAATCTTTGATTTGGTGATAGTCGCTTTCACAGAGTGCGATGGGGGTATTACGGCTGGTAGCCATCGGACAAATACATTGAGCCTGTATCAAAATAATTTTGATACAGGCTCAATCTTAAATTAACAATCTAGCATAGTTTTTCCTTCACCACACAGCTTTTCAAAATCTTTTGTAAATGCCTTTATTGCACAATCAACTGCATCTAATTTAATTAATCCTTCAATTACATCTGGAGCAACTGTTGCGGCGCCAACACCATATTTCGCTAATTCTAAAACTTGTTGTGAATTTTTAAAACTTGCTGCAAGAACTTCTGTTTTTAAATCATTCTTTCTAAATATATCATGAATATCTTTTGCAACTTTTATACCATCTGCACCTATGTTGTCAATTCTATTTACATATGGAGCTGCATAGCTAGCACCAGCTTTTCCTGCCAAATAAGCCTGTATCTGTGTATAGACAGCAGTTGCTGTAATATTAGCACCTTCTGCTGCAAGAGCCTTTATTGCCTTTAATCCTTCTCTTGATACCGGAACCTTTACATAAGTACTAGACCCCAATTCTTGTTGAATTTTATGTGCCTCTCTAAGCATTGATTCAGCATCTTTGGAAACAACTTGTACGTGAAGTTCTGCATCTTTTCCAATAAACTTTCTAATTGCCTTTAATACCTCATAGGGATTTTTTCCTTCTTTAGCTAGAATAGATGGGTTAGTAGTTACTCCATCTACTGGATAATAAGCATACATTTCCTTAATTCGATCTAAATTTGCATAATCTACAATAAGTTTCATAAACCTGATTTCCTTTCTTCCACTGCATATTGCAATTTATTTTAAGCTTCAATAATGAGGCTTTTTACTCCTGCGTTTCTTGCCACTTCTCTAAACTCGTTCATTTCATCTTCAGTATATATTTTAGGATTATCGTAAAAACAATATTCTTCTTCCACTAAATTATACTTTGCCTTGGCAAGAGGATTATAATTCAATAATTCATATTTTACATCTGGATAAATACCAGTGATAAATTTACCTATAGCATAGATATTTTCTTTAGTTGCCGTCATTTTGGGAATAAGCGGCGTTCTAATAATTACCTTATTTCTTTTATTCGATTCCAATATAAATCTTATATTTTCTTTTATTTCATCATTGTAAACTCCAGTTAACTCTTTATGTTTTTCCCTATTAAATACTTTTAAATCTGCATAAATAGAATCCAAATAAAAAAGAGCATCCTTAATCGTATCTTTAGCTGCGTAAAGTGAAGTTTCTATTGCTGTATGAATTCCATTTTCTTTTAACATCTTTAGTAGGGATATTGCAAAGTCTTTTTGAAAAAGTGGTTCTCCTCCTGATAAGGTAACTCCTCCACCATATTTAAAAAATGCTTTATCTTTTAACACAAACTTCACTAATTCCTCCACAGTATATAACTTACAATCCATAGTCAAGCATCCTGCTGGGCATGCATCTATAGGATCTTTCCACTCATCTACCGCACTTTTGTCAATATAAAGCTTGTTATTCTTTAAAGTAATGGATTTATTTTTGCACACTTTAATACAGCTTCCACAGTGTATACACTGATTTTCTAAGTACATAAGCTTAGGCTCTAAGGAAAAGCCCTCTGGATTCTGGCACCACACACAGCGAAGTGGGCATCCCTTTAAAAAGATTGTGGTTCTAATTCCCTCTCCATCATGTGTTGAAAATCTCCTAACATCAAATACTTTACCAATCACTTAATCACCTGCACTTATATATTACCATAACTTGTTCTAGCAATAATTTCATTTTGAAGTTCTCCTGCCAGTTCTGTAAAATAAGCAGTATATCCTGCAACTCTAACAGTTAAACTTCTATAATTTTCAGGATTCTTTTGTGCTGCAATCAAATCTTCTTTTCTCACTACATTGAATTGTATATGTGGTATTTCTAAATCCACAAAAGTTCTTAAAAATTTAGCAAACTTATCTATATTGCTTTCGGTCTTAAAGAATTCAGGTAAAAACTTCATATTTAAGAGTCCACCATTAGTAGTTAAGTAATTGTCTAATGAAGAAACTGACTTTAGTACTGCTGTTGGACCGGCAATATCTCTTCCATATACGGGAGACATACCCCCATCTGCCAGAGGTGTTTTTGCATATCTTCCATCTGGTGAAGCTCCAACATTTTCTCCCATAGGTACATGAGCAGAGACTGTATACATTCCTGTATGATACCTGCCCCCGCGATAATTTGTATAGCAGCTTAACTTTTTACTGAAAAATCTTGCCCACTTCGCACCAAGTTCATCAACATAGTCAATGTCATTGCCATACTTTGGTGCACGCTTAAGCAGCATAGTACGTATTACTTCATATCCTTCAAAATTATTTTGCAGTGCTTTTAGTAAATCTTCTTTTGATATTCTCTTTTCTTCATATACTAAAAGTTTAATAGCAGCTAAACTGTCTGCCAGGTTAGCTATTTGTATCATCTGAATTCCTGAAAAGTTATAAACAGCTCCTCCTTTTGTAACATCCATTCCCTTTTCAATGCAATTGTCAATTACAGAAGATAAAAATGGGGATGGCAATATATCTATATGTGCTTTTTCTACTTCTTCACAGGCTAGTATCATTTTATCCATAAAATAAGTGATACTATTTGCAAAAGCTTCTTCTAATTCTCCAAAAGTTTCATAATCAGTTAAATTCCCTAAATCAGGGCCAATTTTATCTCCACTTAATAGAGACCTTCCATTGTTTAAGGTTAGCTCCAATACTTTGTCTAAATTGAACATAGCAGCATCACTCCACCCAAGATTATTGCCCTGGGTAGTGATTTCCACGCATCCTACAACAGCGTAATCCCTTGCATCTTTTTCTTTTACACCTAACTTCATCATGGAAGAAATAATAGCCTCATCATTAAAAAATTGCGGCATTCCACTTCCCTTTGACACTACTTTTACTGCTTCCTTTAAAAGCCGCTCGTTAGTTTTTTTATGAAGCCTTACTGATAAGTTAGGCTGTGGTAATCCTAAATGCTCTTGTGCTTTTAAAAACAGAAAAGATAGTTCATTAAAAAAATCATTGCCTTTTTCATCTTGACCGCCAATTACGACATTGAATCCAATTGGAAAACCTGCAAAAAACTTTGCACTGTGTGAATTTCTCAAATAGACAATTTGATTGAATTTAAGCCAAAGACATTCTATAATTTCCAAAGCTTTTTGATTATCAATTTTTCCACTGTCAATGTCCTTCTTATAAAAAGGATACAAGAATTTATCCATTCTACCTGGTGAAAAAGAAGATGCATTTGATTCCATGTGAAGAATAACAAATAGAAACCAAATAGACTGTACAGCTTCATGAAAAGAATTTGGAGGATTCATACTCAAGCTTTTACAATTTAATGCAACTTGAAGCATATTGGCCTTATTTTCTTCATTTGATTCTTCCTTTGATTTTTCTATTAAAAGATCATGGTATCGCATCATAAACCTTTGAGTACCTTCCATAACTAAAATGACGCTGTTTAAAAAATGCTGCTGCTCCTTAGAAGCACCTTCTAATCTCAAAACAGCTTGATTTTTTAATCCCTCAGGTCCGTATTTTAACCAGCTTTCACAATCTGGACAAATATGACCTTGTGCATGATCTTTTTGATTGATTTTAACTACCTTTGCAATTTCATCTATCTCTTTTCCATATCGTTTTCTAATTACATCTTCTAAGGATTTTCCGTTAAAATATGGTTTAATAACTTCTCTAAATATAGTAATATCTTCTTTTCTTACATTAAATCTATCTTGAGGCCTTGTTGGAAGGGTTTCTATTTCACGATCAACCCAAGAACTTCCGCTTTCAGGAAATACAACACCATATCTTACACCCATTGTACGATTTCCAACAATCATCTCTTCTGGTTCTACCGCAATATTCAAGTGTGTCAATGCATTTTTTAGAGCAAGTGCCCTTTTAATAATAACGGTTTTATCTTCATTTTCTTTATATGTTTTTGTGATAATAAGTGCTTGCTCAATAGATACGTATTTTGGCTCATCCATCATTTTTTTCTTTAGCCAGGCTATTCTGTCCGTTTGAATTAACTCTTCCATACAACTCACCTTCTTTATTACCTATAGAATACTTCTATTGTTATCTATTATTTACACTTATATTATACAGTGATTTTTAGGTTTTTACAACAACATTTGTATTATTATTTATTGTTTATTATTGATTTATATTCTTTCTAAACATCTGCTGGAAACTTAATCCCCATTTTTCTTCTCGCTTCATCCATTATACTAAGTTCCATAAAAGAACATTTATTATACTCATCTGCATTTTTCTTTATTTGAATAAGCCTAATTAACTCTTCTACTTCGTAATACATATTGTTATCATACTTATTGATATTTATATACTCCTTTTTTCCATTATTATATATAATAGTAACTTGCCTTGTATCTGGTATTTCCTTTATGATCATACATCCCTTCTCACCTTGAATTTGACTTGGTAATTTAGAATTGGTAATCTTAGAGTATAAAAGTTCCCCCTGCATATTTCCATAGTTTACCATAATGGTTCCAGCACCATCCACTCCATTTTCTAAAATTACAGAATTTGCCCATATACTTTTAGGCATTCCAAAAAGCTTAACTAACGGATGAATACAATATACCCCAATATCCATTAGTGCCCCGTTAGAAAAAACAGGATTAAATGCATTTTCAACAATTCCTTTTTTGAAATTATCATATCTGGAAGAGTATTGACAATATTGAAATGTAACCCTTCTAATAGTTCCAAGCTTAATAAGATTGTTCTCTATGGCCTTAAATCCTGGATCAAATACAGAACGCATTGCTTCTAAAAGAATTACTCCATTTTCTTTAGCTGCTTTTATCATCTGCTCTAATTCCTTTTTATTGGATGCTATAGTTTTTTCACACAATACATGTTTTTTGCCCCTTAGCATTTTAATTGACTGAAAAGCATGAAAATTATTTGGACTAGCTATATAAACAGCATCTACTTCTCTACTTGCTGCAAGTTCATCTAGATCATCATACGCCAATGGAGCTTCGTATCTACTTGCATATTCTAAAGCTCTTTCTTTTGTCCTTGAATACACTGCAGTGAGTTCAAAATTCCTGCATAACTTAGCTGCTTCTATGAACCTATCAGTGATTTTACTTGTTCCTATTACAGCAAATTTCACCATTATGCTTCCCTCTTCTTTCAAATATTTAAATTATATCAAATAAGCTGTTGGAGTAACCAACAGCTTATTTATTGTTATTGTTTTTTACTATTAACATACGCTTCAACTTTGTCAATTATTTGATCTGATTTTTTAACTACATCGCTAACTCCAACTTTGACAGTTGGCAATCCGTTAAATCTTTCTGTTTCCTTTATACCAATATCTTTAGTTAATATAACTACATCTGCATCTTTTACATCATCCATAGTAATTTTATTTTCTATACCTATTGAACCTTGAGTTTCGACCTTTATTTCAATTCCCTTGGCTTTTGCTGCTTTTTCCAATGCCTCTGCAGCCATATAAGTATGTGCAACTCCTGATGGGCAAGCCGTAACTGCTAATATCTTCATTTTAATTCATCTCCTATTATCTTGTTTTAACCTATATTATTCAAAATCCAAATTTAATTCTTCACCATCTCCACCATGGTCATCATTACGTTTTTCTGTGACTGGTTTCTTTAAAATATTTACCATCAATGCTGTTACAGCAACACCTACCAAAGTAGCTATAATATAACCAAATTTACCTGTAGCTACTGGCAATACTATCCATCCACCCCAAGGTGCAGGATTTCCAGACCCTAATAACATTGCAGTAACTGCCCCACTGGCAGAACCCACTATTAAAGAAGGAATAACCTTCAATGGATCTGATGCAGCAAAAGGTATAGCTCCTTCTGTTATTCCTATTAACCCCATCAATATACCAGCTTTTCCTGCTTCTTTTTCTTCAGTTGAGTACTTTTTAGGTGCTAAGAAAGTAGCTACACCCATCCCAATTGGAGGAGTACATATTGCAACACCTATGGCTGCCATTATTTTTAGTGCTATAGGACTTGCCATTCCAGTTGTAGGATTTATCGTTCCTACCATTGCCGCTCCAAATCCATATGCAACTTTGTTTACTGGACCTCCCATATCAAAAGCTATCATTGAACCTAAAACTATTCCTAAAAGTACCAAATTTCCAGTACCTAACCCTTCTAGCCAAGCCTTCATTCCTGTCATAGCTCCTGCAACAGGAGTTCCTATAACCCAAACCATAAGTGTACCTATGATAAATGTACCTATTAGTGGAATAACAAATATTGGCATTACAGAACGCATAATTGAAGGAACTTTTATTTTCTTTAAATAAAAAACTACTATACCTGCAAGCAAACCTGCTATAATTCCTCCTAAGAATCCCGCTCCAATTTGATTTGAGAGATACCCACCAATAGCTCCTGGTGCTATACCTGGCCTATCTACCATTGAAAATGCTATAAATCCTGCTAGTATAGGAACCATTAATCCAAGTCCAGCTGCTCCTATATTAAACAAATCATTCAACCTTGTTCCTTTAGGTGGAACTGCTGCTGAACCGTATAATAAAACTGAAAGTGCTAATAAAACTCCTCCTGATACAACAAAAGGAATCATGTATGAAACACCTGTCATTAGATGCTGTCTCGTATTTTTTAATAAATCCTTTAAATCATCCATTTTACTTACCTCCACTCTTATTGTTTAATATATCAACTTTCATACATATAAAATTTAAATTAATAGTTAAGAATGAAGAATTAATAGTTAATGTGGATTTTTTTCCGTTACACTACAAAAAATCTTTAATTAAATTTTTGAAAGCTCATTTTGCTAAAGCAAAACATTACTAAGCACTGACTTATATAAATTAAAAGATTTTTTGCGACAGCTAAAAATCATCTTTCACTATTAATTTTTCATTACTAATTCTTAACTATCCAATGCTTCTAATATCTCTTCTATGTTAGAAGCTTCTCGCAGCTTAGTTCTAAACTCCTCTCTCATAATCTTTCTGGAGAGCTGAGCAAGAATCTGCAAATGCCTATCTCCGGCTTCTTTTTCTGGTACAGCAATTAAAAATACATACTTTACCGATTCTTCTTCACTCCACTTAACTTCCTTTTTTAGTCTAGCAAAAGCTACTGCAGCACTTTTTACAGAGTCAGATTTACCATGGGGAATAGCTACATCAAATCCTATAGATGTAGGAAAATCCTCTTCTCTTTTAAATACCTGCTTGACATAGCCATCAAAATCTATTAATTTGTCCTGTTTTTCTATAAGCTTTGAAAGCTTTCTAATAACTTCTTCTTTAGAAGAAGCTTCTAAATCTAATACAACAAGGTCTTTATTTATTATGTCATTCATTATTATATCCTCCTCAGTAAAAACATTAATTATCTTATCTATGCCATTTTACATTTGTTTCAATCATAATCTTTTTTGAATTCTTCAATGTATTTCCACATTATAAATGAAATTTTGATATAATAATATTAGTATGAATCAATAAGATTCAATTATGTAACATAAAGGGGAGGTAACTTTTGTTTCCAGAAGAAAGACATGATAAAATAATAAATATTTTACATAAAGAAGGAAAAGTGGTTGTCAAAAATTTAAGTTCCAAATTTAATGTAACAGAGGACTGCATTAGAAAAGACTTGAAAATATTAGAAAATAAAAATTTGCTGCAGCGAACTTATGGAGGTGCCGTATCTGTTAGACATTCAGCTCCCAAGCAGGACATTTCTATAAGGAAAAATATTAGTGTAGAATCAAAAGAAGTTATAGCTGAAAAAGCTTTTAATTCTATTTTCGAAAATGAAACGATTTTTCTAGATATATCAACTACAAATATGATGTTGGCTGAAAAGCTTTCAAAGAGCCCAAAGAAGCTCACAGTAGTAACCAATATGCTTGATATAATCTCAATACTAAATAAACAAGATAATAACATTAAAGTTATTTGTACTGGAGGAGTTCTTAGCAAAGATTTAGATGGCTTTACAGGTTCAATGGCTATTGAAAGTATCATTAACTACAAGCCCAACAAATGTTTTATAGGAAGCTGTGGAGTAAACATATTTGATAAAAGTGTCACTACTTTTGATGTAGAAGATGGAAACACAAAAAAAGCCATAATAAATGGCAGTAAAGAAATATTTTTGGTTATGGAAAATAGGAAATTTTATATTGATGGTACTTATAAATTTGCTACCCTTTATGATATAAATACAATTATTACAGAGTCTCCACCAGACAAGGAAATTACAAATTTATTAACTAAAACTGATACCAAATTCATCTAATATAAACTTTTGTAGATAAATCCGATTAAAAGTTGAGAATGGACAGTTGACAGTTAATTGTCAACTGTTTAAAAACATATGTATATGTTAAAAAGGTTGACATACTAATTAATTAATACAACATATTTAGCTATACTACAATTTTATTTCTTCCACTATTCTTAGCTTCATATAATAAATCATCAACAATTTTTATACATTCCATATTTGTATTTGACTTGTTTTCATATAATCCACCACTTATAGTAACTTTTATTCCATCTTCCCATGGAAAAGTATTGATCTTATTTCTGATTCTTTCTCCTATTTCTACTAACCTTTCTTGTTTTGTATTAGGCAAAATAACAATAAATTCCTCCCCACCATATCTTCCTGCATAATCCGTGTCCCCTATACATTCCATTATTACTTTACTTATATCAGTTAAAACCTTGTCTCCCTGTAGATGCCCATAATTGTCATTAATCAATTTAAAATAATCCACATCAAACATCATTATACTAAATATTTCACCTTCATTTATATACCTTATCATAACTTTATCTAATATTTCTTCAATATAATTTCTTTTATATAAGCCCGTAAGGTCATCTCTAATAGACTTTTCATATATAATATGATTTTCTATCTTTAGTTTTTCTGCATTAATTATCTCATCAGAATATTGCATTACAATTACATAGGTTTCTAAAAAAGCAAAAATAAGCATACCTACTTGAAAACCATACCTGCCATATATCATCCCATTGTTTATGAGTATATCATTTGCTGCTGTAGCAATTAAAGTAATGAATGCCACAAATGATATTATTCCTTCTTTTTTTCTTGCTTTTTTTATAAAAAATAACAATATACCAATCACAATAAATATCAAAATAGCTTCACCTAAAAAAGATAATCTATCATAAAAAGTATTATTAGTTATAATGCATATAGCGGTAAAGAATATTGAAAAGCAAAATGATATATTAACTAACTTTTTAGGAAAGTCTGAGAACAATTCCTTTAAAAACAAAACATAAATTGGTATGTATAAATAGTATGTAATTGCCGCTGTTTTACTAAGCAATTCAAAAGGCATATTGGGAAAAATGTGCACAATTATTCTTTCATTTAAAACCAAACACCTTAGCTGTGTAAGCAAGCATAATATAGAAAAATATAGAAAAAATTTATTATTCTTCAAACGTGTATACAAGCATAAAAATAGCAATTCTACAATAAATAGGACTCCTATTATAATTAAATCACCGCCAGCATTTACTATGAATCTATTCATAATTCTATCCTTAAGTCCAAGATCAAAAGGCTTTAATACTGGATAAATGATTCTGTAATTGGATGCTTGAATTACTATATCAGCAACTCCATTTTGTGCTGTAAAATATGTATAACTTGGCAAGTATATAGATTTTTCTTTCTCATAACTTTTACCTACTTGGCCCACTTGTCCTTGTAAAACACCATTCACCCAAATCTTTGAAGCTGACAAAAAACTTCCTATTCTAAGCCCATAGACAATCCCTTCTGGAAGAAATATTTTCAAATGTACTGTCATATATCCAGTATTTTTTCCATTTAGCTGTGTTGTCAGTTTATCTGGTAAAATTAAGTACTTATCAGCTTTTTCATACTTCACTTGTTCTGGTTTAAGAAGTTTATTCACATACAACTCTAATTGTCCTTCAATCTTTACATTTCCTCTTTGCTGAAAATTGTAATTATTTAAATTTAGAGTTCCTTTAACTGCCTTAATATGACTATGCATATTAGAATCATTAAAAGCTGGAGATATACCTACTAATAAAGCTATAAGAATAATAGGTAAAATAAATTTTTTCATACGATACCTCCGGTTAACAGTGTATTACTAAAATATTATTACATACTTACTGAATTATCAATGGAACAAATTAACACTCTGTTTGAAGGCATTTCTATTATCAATGTAAAAATTACTTGTTTTTAAAAAAAAACGGATAGTTTTACTCTATCCGTTTCCGTATATATCTGTCACTGTTCTTTAGAAAAATTTAATTATACTATTTTTAATGCTATTTATTTTATCTATAATATCATCAATATCTATACCTATGAGTTTTCTATTCTTTACAAGGACTTTACCATTTATAATTACTGTATCCACATTTGCTGGATTGGCAGAATAAACTACCGCTGAATAATAATCATATATAGGCTGCATATTAATGGACTTGGTTTCTATTATAACTAAGTCTGCATTCTTTCCCTTCTCAATAGATCCTATAGTTTTATCCATATTCAATGCTCTTGCACCACCAATTGTTGCCATTTCGATTATTTCAGAAGCTGGAAAAAGTGTTCTATCTCTATTAACTAATTTATGAATTTTGCCAACAAGAGACATTTGAGTTATTATATCAAGAGTGTTGCCGCTCATTGGTCCGTCAGTTCCTAGTCCTATTTTCATACCTCTTTTATACATTTTAACTGCTGGTGAAACTCCCTTTGCTCCTTTTGAATTTGCGCCCATATTGTGAGCTATTCCAATTTTAGTTTTACAAGCAATCTCCACATCTTCACCCGTTATATTTATTAAATGTGCTGCTACAAAATTTTCATCTAAAATTTCTATACTATTTAAATATTGTACAGGTGTCATGTTATATTCTTTTTCATACTTTTCAGTTTCATAATCCATTTCTGCCACATGCATCATCATTGGAATATCGTATTTTTGAGAAATATTATGTGCTTTTACTAAATGCTCAGTGTCATTACTATAGGGAGCATGTGGTGCTATCGATGGAGTTATTAATTCTTCTTTCCGCCAATTTTTTATAAATTCATCAGCATATTCAATTCCTCCATAGGATTCTTTAGAATCTGGTGATGGAAAATTAAGCACCGTTTCACCCAGTACTGCACGGATTCCCATTTTCTTTGCAGCCCTTGCAACTTCATCTTCAAAGTAATACATATCAGCAAAAGTTGTAACTCCTCCTAAGAGCATTTCTGCTATTCCAGCTCTTGCTCCTTCATAAACAAACTTGCTATCGACAAACTTGCTTTCAAGTGGAAATATATACTTCTTAAGCCTGTCAGCTAAATCATCTCCAAGACTTCTAAATGGCAGCATTGATGCATGAGTATGGGTATTTACCATGCCAGGCATTAATATTCCGTTATTTCCATCTATTACTTTCTCTCCAACATACTTTTTTAAAAGTTCACTTTTTCCTATATCCTCAATTATATTCCCATTTACAACTACTACTCCATTTTCTATTACTTCTTTTTCTTTATTCATAGTAATTATATTTACATTTTTTATTATTGTTCTATCCATAAAATCATCCTCATACAAATAATTTTGATATTTACTCACAAAATAAGCTTACTATTTCCTGTGTATTAACTCTTATAAGACCTTTATCCGTAATTTTTAGTTCCGGGCTTACTGGAAGAGATAGGGTACTAAAAGACATTATTTCATTATTATGTTTATATCCAAGTTTCTTTAATGCCATTCTCACTTCTTTTAAATTTGAAGCTATCAACTCGATTGGCTCTTCAGACAATATACCACCAACAGGAAGAGCTATGCTTGCTATAATTTTTCCATTCAAAGCTGCACAGTAACCCCCATTGTTTCTAATAACCCAATTTGCTGCTACTTTCATATCTTCTGTATTTCTTCCCATTACCATTAAATTATGATGGTCATGAGCATAGCTAGAAGCAACTGCTCCTCTTTGGATTATACTACCTGAAACAAGTCCATAAGATCTTTTTTTAGTATTGTCATATCTATTAAAAACCGTAATAAGTGCATACTTAGAAGTTTCAAAAGAAAGCCTTGAGTCTTTCACCTCTACAAAATCACTTTCCTCTTTTGTAAATGTACTATCACTTTGAACCTTCATTATTCTGCATTTTACTTTACCCTCTTTTACAGGTGCTTTAACTGAAAAGTCTGATTCACTAACTGGATTCATTTTAATGCTTTTATAAAAATGATCTGGAAACTCATGTTCTTTTTTCTCACTAACACCCTTACATGCAAGTTCACCATTTTTATACACTTCATTTATACTAAATGATTTTAAATCATCCAATAAAATAAAATCAGCTATTTTTCCAGGTGCAATGCTTCCTCTATCGTAAAAATTCATTCTTCTTGCTGGAATAAAAGTACTTGCATAAACAGCCATTTCCGGCTTCATACCCATGTCAATGGCTTTTTTAACAAGTCCATTCAAATGCGAAGTAATTAATTTATCTGCCATCGTATCATCAGTAACAAAGCAAAAATGCTCATATAAATCATTAGAAATTAAATATTCCATGTTTTCTTTTGTCATTGATTTTTCCTGAATTTCTAAAAACATGCCATTTGATATTTTTTCCTCAATAGACTTTGGAGTTTGCTGAGTATGATCTGCATCTACCCCTTGATATATGTATCTTGCTAGATCAAGTCCTGATATTTTTGGACAGTGTCCTTCTATTTTGAAATGAGGTTTTTCCTTTTTTATTAATTTAATTATATTATTTATAAGTGAATCTTCACTATAAACCAAATCTTTAAAATTCATAACTTCACCAATACACCATATACGGTCATTTTTTATAAGCTCTGATACTTCTTTTATCCCTATTTGTCCACCTGTAGTTTCAAATTTACCTGATGTTGATGGTACAGAACTTGGAATACCATAAAATATATCCATTATATGCTGACTATCAGAATTTATCATAGCTTTTATGCCTTCTATTCCAAATACATTTGCAATTTCATGTGGATCAGCAACAACTGTTGTAACTCCATTCTTAATAACAGCATTTGCAAAGTTCGTTGGCGTAGTCATTGAACTTTCAATATGCATATGTATATCAATAAGGCCAGGTATCAGATACTTATTGTTGCCTTCTATAATTGTCCTTGCACTTATCTTTTCATGACACTCCTTACCTATATATATAAACCTTCCATTTAATATTGATACATCACCATATATAAATTTTTTAAAATAAGCATTAAAAACATAAACATCTTTTATGATTAAATCTGCTTTCATATGATCACCTTTCTTAAACGTAAATAAGACATCTGAAAAAATAAGTTCATCAGCATATGGATTCATTATTTTTCAGATGTCTTCTATTTAAAATTAAAACTAATTATTGTAAATCTTGTTCCACTGATCAATCCAGTTTTTATTGTTCTTATTTATAAATTTGAAATCTAAAACATTTGATTTTTCAACTTCATCTCCATATGTTAGACCCTGTGTTTCCGTACCTTGTAATTTTACATCGCTGTTAACTGGTGATTCGCCTACATCTTTAGATGTTTTTTGTTCAACTTCTGCACTTAATACATAATTTATAAATTTCAATGCTAACTCTTTATTTTTTGAACTCTTTACTATATTTACAGTATTAAAGTTAAGATATGCTCCTTCACCTGGATCAACAAATTTTACTGAAGGAACTGCTTTTTTAATTGAACCATAAACAAAATCCGCAGCAACTGCAGCTGTTATTTCTCCATTAGAAAACATATTTACAAGATCAGAAGATTTAGTATATGTCTTAACTACATTTGGTTTTAAAGCTTGAAGTGATTTAAATGCATCTGCACCTTTATCACTTGTTACATCAACACCATCCTTCTTTGAAGCTGCACAAACCATAGCAGGTCCAAATGTTGTTGTTATATCTGGTATTGCTATTTTACCCTTAAAATCAGGACTCCATAAATCTTTCCATGAAGCTATATTTCCATTTACTTTTTCAGGATTATAAACTATAGCTGCTCTATTTAAAGTATATGCTGGACCATATCCTTCAGTTATAAACTTTTGTGCCTTAGGTATAACTTTCTTTGCATTTGGTACCTTACTATAATCAATTTTTTCAAATAATCCATCTTGTATGCCTTCTTCAGAAAAAGATTCTGCAAGGTACATTATATCAACGTTACTGTTTGGATTATTTTTGAGTTTAGTTAATCTTTCTCCATTATTTCCTGTTTCCAAAACTATTTTTACATTGTTTGCTTTCTCAAAAGGCTTAAAAACATCTTTTTGAAGAGCATCTTCATTTAACCCCCATGTTGATATTACAAGCTGCTTTTGATCACTTTTTGAATCTGTACTTTGCGCTGCACTTCCACATCCAGAAAGTGTTGATAGCAAAAATATGGATGCTAAAGCTAAAGGTAATTTTTTCATTTTTTATTCCTCCTCAGATTTTTTAACAATTATTAATTTATTTGAAGGTAAATAAAGCTTTACCTCATTTCCAATATCATACACTTCATCATTTCCATTGTTTACAATAATTGATCCAAGCTTTGTATTGACAGAATATTGGTATGCTTTTCCCAAATATGTTCTAACTTCGATTGTTCCATCTAGTATATTTTCATTGCCTGTAAAATCAGATGCTAATATTTTAATATCATCAGGTCTTATAGTAGCTTTTATTTTACCAGAAACATTTTCATGATTTTTAATGTGAATTTCAATATTGTGATCTGCATTAAATACATCATCTTTAACATATTCTAAGTCAATAAAATTTTCGAATCCTACAAACTTTGCAACAAATTCTGTATTAGGCTTTGAATATATTTTTTCTGGAGTATCATATTGTTCAATTACACCCTTATTCATTACTGCAACTTTATCTGATATGGAAAAGCATTCTTCCTGATCATGAGTTACAAAAACAGTTGTAATTTCAAAACGCTGCTGTAACTTTCTAATTTCTACTCTCATTTTTAATCTCAATTTAGCATCTAAATTACTAAGCGGTTCATCCAGCAAAAGAAGATCAGGTTTTATAACAAGTGCTCTAGCTATAGCAACTCTCTGTCTTTGTCCTCCTGACAATTCTGCAGGATACCTTTTGCCATATTCTTTTAAATCTACTATTTCAAGAAATTTGTTAACTGACTCAGTTATAGTTTTTTTATCTACATTTCTCATCTTAAGTCCAAAAGCTATATTATCAAAAACATTGAGATGAGGGAAAAGCGCATAACTTTGAAATACCATTCCAAAATTTCTCTTATTAACAGGTATTTTAGTATAATCCTTACCATCAAATATAAACTTTCCACCTGTTGGCTCCAAAAAGCCGCTTATTACTCTCAATGTAGTAGTCTTTCCACACCCGCTTGGTCCAAGAAGTGAAACCAACTTTCCCTTTTCAATATCAAGGTTTAATTTTTTTAATATATTTGTTTTTCCATCATAAGAAACTGCAATATCTTTTAAATTTATTAAAGCCATGTAGCACCTCCATATTTTATTTTGTAAAATAATTTAATCCCAAAGTTTTCTCAACAATAAACATTATTATAATAGTCATAAACATCAATATGACTGAAAGAGCTGAAACACTAGGGTCATAATTGTATTCAACATAACTCATCATACTTATTGGCAGCGTACTGACTCCCGGTCCTGTTAAAAATATAGATACAGGTACATTATTGAAGGAATTTATAAATGCCAACATAAAGGCTGCAATTATGCCAGATGTTATATTTGGCATGACAACTAGGAAAAATGTTTTTATTCTAGAAGCTCCAAGGCTTATAGCTGCTTCTTCAATAGAATAATCCAATCCTCCAAGACTTGAGCCAATAACCCTTATTATATATGGAATTACTATAACAACATGTCCAATTAATAAGCTAGTTAAAATATTCATTTTAAGAGTAATTGTTATAAATCTAAAAAGTGCAAATCCAAGTACTATTCCTGGTATTGTAACGGGTGATAGAAATATATTGTTAATAAACTTTTTTCCTCTAAAATCATTTCTACTAATTACATAACAAGCAGGTATTCCAACAATAAGTGCAATTAAAGTTGCAGCTATGGATACTTCCAAACTTATACCTAACGTAGTCATAAAAGTTGGTGACTGAAAAACATGTATAAACCATCTTATTCCTATATGCTTAGGTGGAAATGCTATGAAATTATCTGTTCCAAAAGCTGTTACAGCAACTATCAAAAGCGGTCCAAATAGAAATATGTATACAAGAAATACGAATAATGTAAGCAACTTATTTTTTTTCATTCTATACACCCCTTTCATATAATCTTGATGCAAATTTATTAATTCCAAACATAACAATCAATGTAGCTATGATCATGACAGCAGAAACTACAGAAGCGCCTGTCCAATCACTTAGCGTCATAGCCTTTTGATATATGAGCGTTGCAAGCACTGTATTTTTGTTTCCTCCAAGAAGTTGGGGTGTTGTATACGCTGTTAATGCACCAGTAAAAACAAGAATACTTCCAACTATCATTCCTGGAACACTTAATGGAAAAATGACCTTAAAAAAGGCTGCTATTCTACTAGCACCAAGACTTTGGGCGGCTTCTACAAAATCGCTATTAATATTTTCCATAACTCCAACCAAAGAAACAATCATAAGAGGCAAAAATAAGTATACACTTCCTATAATTATTGCAAACTCCGTATAAAGAATTTCTCGTGGTTCGCTTATAATATGGCAATTTATAAGTAGTGTGTTTATAGCTCCATTTTTACCAAGTATAGTCATCCATGCAAATGCACGAACAATAGAGTTGGTTAAGAGTGGAAATACTGTAAGTGCAAGAAGTAATCCTCTTATTTTTTTATCGCTTCTTGATAAATAATAAGAAACTGGTACTCCAAGTATCATACAAACAATAGTCGTTATAATTGCTATTCTAAGAGTACGAAAAAATATGTTCATTAAATAACTATCTTTAAAGAAAGATAAATACAACTTAGGTGTAATACCTTTATCACTTACAACTGTAGGAATTAGTATATTTATAAGTGGTGCCATTAAAAAGAACAAAATTATTAAAATTCCAGGTACTAACATAAAATAAAGTACTTTTTTTCTCATTATAAGTAGCCCTCCTTTGTATTTTTAACTTTATCCGATCTGAATCTAAGAATTACTTGATATCAAACAAACTATTAATATATGTTTGTGCTATACGAATGTTATTACATTTTTTCTCTACAATATTCATAATATTATCACTTCACCTTGGAAACGTCAAGCGATTTTGGTCGAAATAAGGGTTTTAGTAAAGAAGTTCCAATAGTATTGACTTTTACAACATAAGGTATAACATCTTTAGTAATAAGGAAAAGAAAGTTAATGAAAATGTAAGAGGAGGTTTTTGACAATGTATAGTTTTAAAAATGATTATAGTGAAGGAGCCCATCCAAGAATATTAAATGCTTTAGTTGAATCAAATATGGAGCAAACTTCAGGTTACGGTGAAGATATGTATACAGAAAAAGCTATTAAGCTTTTGAAGCAAAAAATTAAGCAAGACGATGCCCACATTCACCTGTTTGTTGGAGGCACACAGGCAAATCTCACTGCAATTTCAGCTTTTTTAAGACCCCATGAAGCAGCTATTGCTGCTAATACAGGACATATACTAGTTCACGAGACAGGAGCTATAGAAGCTACAGGGCATAAGATTATCTCTATAAAAGTAAGCAATGGCAAACTAAGTCCCGAAGACATCAAACCTGCCTTAGATGAACATGCCGATGAACATATGGTAAAACCTAAGCTAGTGTACATCTCAAACTCTACAGAAATTGGTTCTATATATAAAAAAAGCGAACTAGAAAAACTAAGCAAATTTTGCAAAGAAAATAAACTGCTTTTATACATAGATGGTGCAAGGTTAGGTTCGGCCCTATGTTCAGAAGAAAATGATGTTGAACTTTCTGATTTAGCTAGATTAGCAGATGCGTTCTATATAGGTGGAACTAAAAATGGTGCGCTAATGGGTGAGGCTATGGTCATATGTAACAACTCACTTAAAGAAGACTTTCGATTTTATATTAAACAAAAGGGAGCATTACTTGCAAAAGGTAGGCTTCTTGGAATACAATTCTTAGAACTTTTCAAAGATGACTTATATTTTGATTTGGCAAGGCATGCAAATGCCATGGCAGATTTACTTAGGAAGGAAATCAGTAAGGCTGGATATTCATTTTTGACCCACTCGCCTTCAAATCAGATATTCCCAATCTTACCAAACAAATTGATTGAAAAGCTTGGGAATAAATATTCTTTTACAATTTGGAAAAAATCAGATGAATATAACTCTGTTATTCGCCTTGTAAATTCTTGGGCAACAAAAGAGTCTATGGTTTTAGATTTTATTAATGATTTAAAAAAATTTACTGAAATTGATATGTAACTATTTAAATCAAAAGCAAAGAAAAAAGTGCTCCATCCTCACAAGATTAGCACTTTTTTTAGACCTATAGTTTGCGATCTAATCCAAATAGCCCTAAAACAAAATAAGCACTCTGTGAAAGTGATTAGCACCAAATATAAAATTGGGGCTACCTACTTTTGTTCTAAGGATTCTTAGTGTTGATAGTACTAAGCATTTCTTATTTATACTATACCAAAATTAATATAAAAATAAACATATATTTTTACTAAAACATCTTTCATTCAAAATTAAACTCTTTTGCCATACTAATAAAATTTAATATTTGAAAATCTTCTTTTTATCGCAAAGCTATATTTAACATCAGGATAGCCAAATATGACCATAATACCATTTTTATTTTTCAATGGTATCCCATACTTTTCTTTTATTTTCTTTCCAAAAAGGTTTAACAGTACATTTGGTGTACCAAGCATACAACTTCCTAATCCTAATGATTGTGCTGCAAGCATTGCATAAGTTGCAGGAATATATGGATCAGCAGGATCAGCATATGGAGAAGCATTAAAATACATTGCTAACGGTGCAGAATATGTTAGCCAGTTTTTTCCTTCATCATAATTTCTTATAAATGTCTCTATAGCAGTTGAGGCAAAAGTTTTTAAAGAATCATATGCAGCCTTTCCTATAAATGGCCTATAGATTTTAAGCATTATAGTGGAAAATAGCCACCTATTTTTTTTCAAAACATTGATTAAATCCAGTGTAAACTCTTCCACTTTTTCATTTCCATCTAAAACCAAGACTTCAACATCAGAACTTCCAAGACCGTTAGGAGCGGTTGCGGATGCTTCTAATATTTTTTTTATTATTTCACGTTCTACTTTTTGCTTTTTATAATTTCTTACACTTCTACGGGACATCATTAACGACTTTAAATTTTCATAATTGGTCCTGTCTTGAAACTTTGGTAATTCCATGACATCATCTGGCGTCATATCCCTGCCAATAATTTTTATTGCTTTGTTTGGGCAAACTGCCATACATTGTCCACAAGCAATACATCCAAATACTCGACTATGATCTACTTTAACAATTTTATCTTCTATAAATAATGGTGCTCCCTTACATACTTTTACACAAAGTCCACAGGTTGTACATTTGTTTTTATCTATTTTAACTTCAGCACATTCATAAAATCGACCAGTTTTTAATGCCATATACCTTCAACTTCTTTCACTATTTACCAAACATGCTATTTAAAACACTCCAAAATACATCAACATCATCATCGATTTCTTCTGGTTTAAAGCCAACTACTCTCAGCATACTTATACCTATATACAATGCTATTATTGCATAAGCAGACTTATTTATATCCGTTTCTTTAAAGTCGCCAACCTTATTTCCATAATTAATAATTGATGAAATTCCTTTACAATCGCCTTTATATACTTCATGTAAAACTGTCTGCAGCTTTGCATCTACCATTGCCCTTGAAAAGAAACTTACAAATAACTTAGCTTTTTTTGCTGGCGGAATATTCATTGCCCCCACCCCATGAATTTCAGATACATTTAATTTAAGTTCAGATTTCTTATCAATGTTGTAATACTCTGGCAAAGCATTTTTCTGAACTATTTTCAGAATTTGAAATGGGGTCATATTCTTCCTTACTTCACTATTTATCTTTGTACCATAATAGCTTAAAAATGCTTTAAAGGCTTCAATAATAAGATTGCCCTTACTTTTAAAATAGTAACTAATAACACCTTTAGAACAATTAGCCTCTTTTGCCACCATGTCCAGTGACATTTTTTCTATACCCACCTTACAAATACACTCTAGCGTTGAATTAATTATTTGACTTCTTCTTATAGGCTCCATCCCAACTTTAGGCATACAATTCCCCCTAATATGCGATTATTTTATTTTGACCAGTCATCTTAAAATAACAATACCACCTTTATAATAAAAAAACAATATGACAACACTTATAAAAAACTGTCATATTGTTTACTGTTAATTTTGCTGTACCTATCTAAAATTCAACTTCATCTGTAGACTTTAACTGTACAAACCTTCCTCCTATTATATTATTATTTATTACTCAATATTCCATATACTCTCCATCCTTTGGAATAGAAACTTGTCCTGAAAGTGAATTATCCTTCAAAAAACTTCTTAGTTCTTCTCTCATAAGGCTGCAGTGATTCCATGCCTCCATGTGAACAACAATCACTTTAGACTTTGGCATTTTTTTGCAAATATGAAATATATCCTCTTTACTCATGGTAATAGGAATACCTCCCTCTGTCAACTGCGCAGCACCTGCAAAAATAACAACTAATTCAGGATTATAAGTTTTTAATGCTTGCTCTACTTCCAAACACCATACTGTATCCCCTGTTATATATAATAAGGGTTCATTTTTAGTTTTAATAACATATCCTGAAACTATCCCCATTTGTTTTGCAACTTCACCCTTACCATGTTGACCCCCTACACGTTTAAAAATAATATCATTCCAACGACAATCTTTTTCAATTGGATTAACAGAGTAAAATCCCTTTTGTCTCACTTTTACTTCATCCTCACTCTGACAGAATATAGGTATATTTTTAGGTAATAATCTTGCTGCCGTTTCATCAAAATGATCGCTGTGCATATGGGTTAAAAGGACTGCATCAGTTCTTACAATATCATTAACATCAATGGGCAATTCCACCAGTGGATTTCTATTTTTATTTGACACATTAGGAATATAAGGCATTGTTCCTTTTTTACTAAGCACTGGATCAACTAGAATTGTCTTATTATTTATAATTAGCCTTAATGTTGCATGGCGTATAAGCTGAATTCTCATAGTTTTTCCTCCTTGTATATGATATATTAATTATAAGTCATACTGCTTTTACTTGGAGAAAGTAATTGCCTATTTTCAGTTTCATCATGAAAGGAAATTTATAATTATGCTTGACCAAACAGATATAAAGATTTTAACCTTATTAAAAGAAAATTCTAGACTTCAATGGCGTGAAATTGGAGAGTTAGTTCATTTAACAGGACAAGCAGTAGCAAATAGAATTAAGAAAATGGAAAAAGAAGGGATCATTGAAAAGTATACCATAAATTTAAATAACACAAAACTTGATAAAAGCTTAATTGCCTATATAACTGTTTTTATGAAAACCTCCAATCATCCTGCTTTTATACAATTTGTTAAAAACAATAAATTCATAATTGAGTGCCACAGGATAAGCGGAGATGGCTGCTATTTATTAAAGGTAAATGTAACTGATGAAGAAAATCTTATGTGCTTATTAAATAAAATTTTAGACTTTGGAAATTATCGTCTAAATATATCTATTAGTAGGATAAAGTAACTCTATCGTCCAATTTTTTTACCTTCACAGAAATTTTTGAGTAATATTTATTGGGGTTTTTAGTTATTATTTCATCTGACATATTTTCTATGTAAACACTTCCACAAATGTTAAGATGATTATTCTCTATAAACTCGTTTAATTTATCAAAATTTTTCATATCTTCAGCTAAATAGCTATTATCATAAGTTATAACATAAAGTCCTGCTGGCTTTATGGTTTTTTCTACATTTACATTTTGAGAAACCTTATAAAAATATCTATAAGTTTTGATGCTATCCTCAATTGCCCCATCATAATCAAGATAGACACCTAATGGATAACCATAAACTAATTTCTTACTTTTCGAATAATCTATAAAACTAACAAAATCTTCTTCAAAATTGTCAATATCAAATTTCATTTTCGGTCCTAAAAACAACAATTCTTGCTTACAATTTTTCAAAAAAATCTTGTCACAACTAATATTAGATATAACAGGAATATTACTAGTTCGCTGTTCTATAATATAATTCATTTGATTTAACCTATTGAGTTCCTCTAGTATTTTTTGCTTCTGGTCAGTAATTAAGTTAATAAGATTATGAGGAGATACATTTTCCATATAATTCTTTATTTTCTTTAATGGTATATCTAAATCTTTTAGAGCAAGGATAATGCTTACTTCGTCTAATTGACTATAGGAATAATACCTATAGCCATTTTTCTTCACAAATATAGGTTTCAATATTCCTACATTATCATAATATATTAAATTTTTTCTGTTTATACCAGACAACTTAGAAAAAGCCCCTATAGTTAAATATTTTTTTGAACTTATAAAATCATTCATAACCTATACCTTTTATAATTATTATAATATCTAATAATAACTTTCTTTTTGAAGATATTCTATCTTGAAAAGTGTTGACTGTCAAGTTGCTGTACAGTTTACAATATTTTCTATGAATAAAATAGTCAATAAACTATAAAAAACAATTTTTTTATAGACTCTATTTAGTCATTATGTAGTTTTATAGCTAAACTAATTTGGACAGAAAAGGTATCTTTCGCTTTTGTGATAACAAATTTTCCACTATGTCTTTCTATAATTTTTTCACATGTTTTTAGACCGATTCCTGTACTACTTACTGTTTTTAAATTATTATTTATTTCATTTTCAATATAAACAAATAATAGTTGGTTTTTGATATAGTATTTAACTTTAACTATCTTCGATTTATCTGAATACTTCATGATATTAGAGAAAATATTATCAAAAACTCTACGTATAGAAATTAAATTTACTTCTATAAGAAAAGGCGTATTACAGGAATCAATTTGAGAAATAAACCCATTGTCTTCCAATATAAAAATTTGTTCTTCAAGTAGTTGATCTAAAAGTTCATTTCCATCAAAAGCTTCTAATTCCAAATCATCATCATTAGTATTAAACACTATAAAGTATTCAAACAATTTATCAGAAAGATATTTAATTTGGTATGCTTTTTCTCTACTACGATGAATATACTGTCTCAAATTTTCATCTGTCTTATATTTTTTGTATTCTATAATATCTAAATAGCCTACCAGTGCTGTGAGAGGTGTTCTTAAATCATGTGACATTGCTGTAATCAGTTCGCTATTTGCAAGTCTTGCTTTATCTTCACTTTCCAATCTTTCAATGAATGATTTTCTCATCTCATTAATACCTTGCGCCAAGGAAGAAAGTTCATCATTTCCATTAACAGTAATTTCATGAGTCAAATTGCCACCTTCTAATATTTTTATTTCACTCTCAAGCATTCCAATATACGTTGTTTTTCTTTTTATGAAAAACAACATAATTGATATAAAGCAGAAAAAGGAAATCGAAGCATTCAAAAAGCTTACAATATAATAATACTTGTATTGAAAAAAGCATTCCACATACATTTTTGCGTCTGCATCAGCAAATTTAATATCATAAAGTGACATATCGGGTAAAAATGGATTCTCTTCATATTTTCCATAATCGATAGCTGAATTGTTTCTATCAGAATTATAAATTAACTGTTTGTCCTTGTATATATAAAGGCTTACATATTTCTCTTTACGAACCCATTCTGTTATTTTATCATAATCATTTATTGTCAAATTGTTATCTAATATATATCTTCTGAAATCGGATAAGGCTTGATTTTTTTGACTGCTTATAAAAGAAGTTTTATTAAAATGGTTATCCAGCATATTTTCCCCTATTGTTGTTAGTAAAAAGAATATACTAACAGCTATAACAAATGAAAATATTAGGCATAGAATTAATTTGATTTCTAGTTTTTTGCATAAAAAGTTCTTATTCAACTCTATACCCCTTTCCCCATACTGTTTGTATATATTTAGGGTTTTGTGGATCCTTTTCTAATTTCCTTCTTAAGTTTCTTATATGTACCATAATTGTATTGTTACAAGAGTAAAAATAAGGCTCTTCCCAAACACTTTCATACAAATTTTGTGCTGAAAATACTTTTTTTCGATTCTGTGCCATAAGCAACAATAGCTTATATTCTATTTCGGTTAGGATAACTTCTTCTTGATCTATTGATACTTCATTTGAAATTGTGTTTATTGTTAATCCATTTATATTAATAAACTCAGTTGAATCAACTCTATCTTTTCCTTTGTATACGTAATACCTTCTAAGCAATGCTTTAACTCTTGAAACTAATTCTGTATATGAAAATGGTTTTGATAGATAATCATCACATCCAGAAGAAAATCCCATGCATTTATCTGAATCTTGAGTTTTAGCAGTTAGAAACAAAATAGGAGCACTTGTTTTTTTACGAATTTCTACACAAGCTTTAAATCCAGACTTTATAGGCATCATTATATCAAGTATTATTAAATCTATACTTTCATCAACTTTAATTACAGCATCTTCACCATCTGCAGCTTCTATTACATTATATTCTTCACTTTCCAATAAAATACGAACTATTTCTCTTATTTCTTCGTTATCATCTGCAATCAAAATATTCTTCATAGTATTCATTTATATACCTCCATTTTACTATTAGTATATACTGCAATATAGTTAAAATCTATATTATTTAAATGACTTAAGAATTATTAAGATTTATTATAGAGAGATCTTAATATGTTTCTAATATACTATTAATTGAAAATAGAATATAGAAAGGATTGTAAAATTATGAATAAAAATAGAAAACTTTTAATTTATAAAATATTGTTAGTTTTATTAGGTATTTTTACAATTACATTAGTTATGAAATATTTACCACGTATTATTGAACTAACTGTATCACTTGATAAATTCAGGGGTTATATAGTTTCCTTAGGTAGAAGTGGATCTATTGTATTCATTTTCTTCCAAATACTACAAACGGTGATTGCGCCAATTCCAGGAGAAGTAATCCAAGTTGCTGGTGGATATATATATGATGTACCTTTAGGTATAATTTATACCACAGTAGGGATGCTATTGGGAGCTATTATAGCTTTTTATTTTACTAGGCTTAT
The DNA here is from genome assembly GCF_019056555.1 of Clostridium sp. 001. Classification (NCBI taxonomy): domain Bacteria; kingdom Bacillati; phylum Bacillota; class Clostridia; order Eubacteriales; family Clostridiaceae; genus Clostridium; species Clostridium sp. 001. The sequence continues at coordinate 711,026 of NZ_CP020473.1, forward strand.
AGGTGGCTCTTTTATACAAAAACTACTTAAGGGAGAAAATTCTCAATGGATGAAGAATATTATGGATAGTAAAAAATTCTCTTTTATTTTATTTATTGTTTTCTTAGTTCCTGGACTACCAAAAGATTTTTTGATATATGTTGCAGGATTAACATCTATAAAGCCATTAAGGTTTTTCAGAATTTTACTTGTTAGCAGATTTCCATGGCTTTTAGCATCTGTAAGTATTGGCTCCAATCTTCATTATGGTAACTATGTATCAACAATGGTAGTATCATTCATAGCCTTAATATCATTTGTTTTAGGAATAGTTTACAAAGATAAACTTATAAATAAGCTTTCATATGATAAAAATGTTCAAGAATCATATAAAGCTAAAGCAAATTAATTTAATTCAGTTGACGAGGGGTGATTATATGCTAAAAATGGCTATACCTAATTTATTTACACTTACTAATCTATCATTTGGAGTTCTCTCAATACTTGAAACTTTTAGGCAAAATTACTTTTGTGCTGCAATATTAATAGTGATTGCAGCCTTAATAGATAGATACGATGGTAGAATTGCTAGATTTTTAAATATATCAGGAAATCTTGGAAAAGAGTTAGATTCCTTAGCAGATTTAGTTTCTTTTGGGGTTGCACCAGCTCTTTTAATGTTCATTAAGTACTATTTTTCTAGTTTAGATTACATTGAAGTTATTGGTGGTTGTTTCATATTGTCATACATTATGAGTGGAGCTTATAGATTGGCTAAATATAATATCAGTGAATTTGATGGTGTTTTTACTGGAGTGCCTATAACAGTTGCAGGTTTTATTATTGCATTATTTTCATTAGTTGCACCTAGTAATGGGAGGTCTATACTTTTATCAACTGTTTTAATAGGGATTCTTGCTTATCTTATGCTCTCAAAATTTAAGCTTAAAAAAGTATAACTTAATTCTTTATTAGAAAGAACTTGTTGAGGAAAAGTAATATTCTATCTTGAAAAGTGTTGACTGTCAAGTTACTGTACAGTTTATACTATTTCTTATACATAAAAATTACATATGAAAGGATACTATAATGCTAAAGCTATTTAAACACTTTAAAGTTAATAAAATACTTTTAGGTTCACTATTCGTAATAATTTTGCTTAAAACTGTAGGTACCTTATATATCCCCACATTAACTGCAGATATAATAAATAATGGTGTAATAAAAGGTAACATTCATTATGTATTAAGAACTGGTGGAATAATGATAGGCACTGCTGTATTTACAGGCATACTTGCTATAATTTCTACATATTTTTCCTCAAATTTATCATCAACACTTTCCAGAGATATTAGAAGCAAAATATTTTCTCACGCACAAGAACTGTCAATAAATGATTTTAAACATTTTTCCACCTCATCTTTAATTACAAGATGTACAAGTGATGTAAATCAAATTGAAAATACATTAACCATGTTTTTCGAAATGATTATTCCAGTTCCATTTATAACTCTGGTAGGAATGTTTTTAGCTTTTTCCAAAGATAAATATATGGCTCTTATAATCTCTATAGCAGGAACAATTTTTATAATATTTATTATGCTTATAAGTAAAAAAGTAATAAATTTATCGAATAAAATCCAAGTTGGGTTAGATAAAATAAATTCTAGAGTAAGGCAATATATTTCAGGAATAAGAATTATACGTGCTTTTAATCGAGAAAAGCATGAAAAAGAATTAATAGATGCTGCATTTACAAATTATGCAGATATTAATGTAAAGCTTAATAAGACATTTGCTGTAGTTATGCCAACTATAATGGCTATAATGAATGTTTGTGCTGTTGCTGTCTTATGGTTTGGAACAATAAGAATAAGTAGAGGAACTATGCAGGTAGGAGACATTATGGCCGTTATTGAATATGCAATAATAATATTGGTCTACCTGGTAATGGCTGTTATTGTATTAATTAATATACCACGTGCTAGTACCTGTTCAATGCGTATATTAGAAGTATTACAATACAAACCTGAAATAGTAGATAAAAAAGTAACTGAGGCCATTTCAAATAATAGAAAGACCTTAGAATTTAGAAATGTCACATTTTCCTATAAAGATGCCGAAAAGCCTGTTTTAAAAAATGTTAGCTTTGTATGTGAAAGTGGTAAAACTACTGCAATCATAGGAGCCACTGCTTCAGGGAAAAGTACTATTGGGAAATTAATACCAAGATTACATGAAATACAAGATGGTAAAATCTTGATTAATGGTGTCAATACAAAATATTTTTCTCAAAAAAATTTAAGAGATATGATAAGTTTTTCACCTCAAAAAGCATTCCTATTTAGTGGAACCATAGTTGACAATATACGGCACGGGAAAAAGGATGCAACTATAAATGAGATAAAAAGTGCTGCAAAAATGGCTCAGGCGGATAAATTTATTTCTGAGCTAAATCTAGGCTATGAATCCTTTGTATCACAAGGTGGCAGTAATTTCTCAGGCGGGCAGAGGCAGAGATTATGCATAGCAAGGGCCTTAATTAAGGACAGTGATATATACATTTTTGATGACAGTTTTTCTGCCCTGGATTATAAAACAGATGCAAAGTTAAGAGAAGCCATAAAACCAAGATTAAAAGATTCAATTGTCATAACCATTGCCCAAAGAATAAGCACAATTATGGAGGCAGATCAAATTTTAGTCCTAGAAGAAGGAAAAATAGCAGGAATAGGTACCCACACAGAACTTCTTAAAAATTGTCCCATATATTTAAAAATAGCTGAATCACAATTAAGTGAGGAGGAGCTGGTATGCTAAATGAAGAAAATTCAACAGATGCAATTTCTTTTGATACTGAAATGTCCGTAGAGAAAGCTAAAGACACAAGGAAAACTGTTATAAGATTAATAAAATTACTTCTAAATCAAAAGTGGAAAATAATTATTGTTATATTTTTTACTATTATAAGCTTAGCCTTTACAATGACTGCTCCATTAATTTTTAGCAAAGCTATCAATACTATTTATGACGGAATAAAGAATGTATCACATACTGGTTACTTCAATATAAATTTTAATATCATAAAAAAGCTTTCACTGATACTGCTTATTATATATTTACTATCCTCATTTGCTAATTATATTGAGCAGAACATAATGGCTGCTGTATCTCAAACATTGGTATTATCTATAAGGAAAAATATAAGTACAAAACTTTCAAAAGTTCCTTTAAAATATTATGATACACACAAAAAAGGGGAAATTCTAAGCAGAATATCAAATGACCTAGAAAAAGTATCTGAGACATTGCAGTCAGGTATGATGCAATTTATTACAGCAGTACTCACAATTATAGGAGCTGTATCCCTCATGCTCTCAATAAATTGGATACTAACTTTAATCGCCATTTTCACTATTATCATGGGAGGTATCGCCACCTCTATAATTGGGAAAAAGAGTATAAATTATTTTTCAAACAGACAGGAATCCTTAGGTAAATTTAATGGACAAATAGAAGAATATTTTACCGGTCAGATGGTTGTAAAGACCTTTAATATGGAAGAGGAAATAATTAATCGCGTTGAAATAACTAATAATAAATTGTATTCTGATGAAAAAAAAGCACAATTTATTACCTATGCTATAGATCCTTTAATCCGTCTGATGAATCAAATAGGATATGTGCTAATAGCATCTCTTGGTGCTGTATTTGTTATTCAAGGAAGGCTTTCAATAGGCCTAATACAAGCCTTCTTTCAATATGTAGATCAAGCATCAGAGCCGTTAACTGAAGCAGCTTATATTTTAAATTCAATGCAGGCAGCTATTGCCTCACTTGAGCGTGTATTTGAAATTTTAGATGAGGATGAGTCAGAAACAGACCCTATAAACTATAAAACTATACTAAATCCAAAGGGCAATGTAACCTTTGAAAATGTACAGTTTGGATATGGAGAAGAGCTTATAATTAAAGGAATAAACCTAGAGGTAAAAGCAGGACAAAAAGTTGCTATAGTTGGACCAACAGGTGCAGGAAAAACTACTTTAATAAACCTGCTTATGAGATTTTATGAATTGAATGATGGGAAAATTAAAATTGACGGTATCGATATAACTGAACTTAAAAGAAGTGATTTGCGATCTTTATTTGGAATGGTCCTGCAGGATTCATGGCTATTTGATGGAAGTGTTAAAGATAATATTGCATACAGCAGAGAAAGAGCTGCAATTTCAGAAATCAAAGAAGCCGCAGAACTTGCCAGAGCTGATTATTTCATAAGAACACTTCCTCATGGCTATGATACAGTTTTAAATGATGAAAACTCTTCAATATCACAAGGACAAAAGCAACTTTTATGTATTGCCCGTGCTATTTTAGCAAGTCCATATATTTTAATACTTGATGAAGCAACTTCAAGTGTAGATACATGTACAGAATTAGAAATACAAAATGCCATGGATAATCTGATGAAAGAAAGAACAAGCTTTATAATAGCACACAGATTATCTACAATAAAAAATGCAGATAAGATACTAGTCATGGACAAAGGAAATATTGTTGAACAAGGAAACCATAGCGAATTATTAGCTAAAAGTGGTTTGTATAGTGATATATATAACAGCCAATTTATACACCAAAATAAGTGAAGCTACTGAGAGTAAGTTAAAAACTTACCTAAAATTCACAACAATAACATTGGCTTATGGTAAAGCTAGTCAAGCAGGATTGATTATTTCTAAAACAATCCTGCCTAACAAAAAATCCCTGTTTGAATTTATCTATGATGAACTTGATGAAGAAGCTGACGCAGCAGCTGCAGCGGCAACACATCCTGCAATTGCTGCCTGTTCTTGAGCAATAATAATAGCATTAATACTATTTGCTAAAGCTACTTTAATTACTCCCCTTTTCATACCATCTACATAGAAGTCACAAACTAAATTAGCTGAAAGAATTGTTTTAGTATATTTATCTAAACTCCACATTCCATATCCAGGCTTCTTATGAATAAAATCATTGACTTCTTTTATTTCTCTAACTATTTGATCTTCATCATCTGCAATAAGAGTTAACACTCCTAGTGTTGCCAGGCCATTGTATCTAAGACTGCATTTTTCACTTTTAAGCTTATTATAAAGTCTATTTGCCTTCTTGCATTTTTCATAAACAGATTCTTCTCCAAGTGACAAAATATGAGATAATGTCTGAAGATCATTTCCCTTCCAAAATCCTTCTTTATTTAATTCTTTATAGCACTCTTCTACTTTTCCCATAGTTTGTCTTACATCTAAATCCGAAGCAGCAAGTACTGCAGCAAAAACATAATCATCAGTAGAAGTTAGCCAAAAATGATTTTCTTTCATATTTTTATAGAACTCTTTCATTCTCTCGATTTTAGAATTCCAATACTCTCTAGTAACATCTTTTGCAAAAGTATAAGTAGCCAGCGGCAGATATGCGCTTTTTTTAAAACCTTCCCCCTTCATTTTTTCATGAATTTCAAGCATTTTTTGAAAAAATCCTTTATAATCTTCCTCAAAGCATAGAAGGGTAGCCATAATAAGCTCATTATTTCCTCTATAATCAGATGTCCATCCTGTTTCCTGCTTTATATACTTTTTTATTTCTTCAATTTTATCTATATTTACCTTTTCACCTCTTGTTGCATGCATCATTGCACAAAAGTGCTTTAACAAGCTTGTATCCCATTTAAAATTACTTTTAAGTTCACTATAGTTTTCTACCATTAGTTCTACCTTTTCTTTCAATCTTATATCCACTATAATTCCCTCCCTATTTAACTTAATATCATTATTACTTAAAATATTTATTTTGTATATACATATTAAAATAAAATATTCAAAAAATAATAAAGTAAATCTTAAGATTTACTAAATATATTAGGAAAGTAAACTTATACTATTTAAAACCAAGCATAAAAACTAGTTTTGGGGAAAACCTACATTGTATTAGAAAGGAGAGACAATTGTGCAAAATAAAATGCGTAAGACTACTAATAATAAAAAAGAAGACAATAGATTTAAAAAGAAAAATATAAACCATGACCCTCAGGATGAAAGTTCAAGAATAAAGTTTGGTTCTCCACCAGAAAAACATTTAGATTAATTTTTGAAAATTAACATTCTATATACAAAGTTATTAATAAAACAAATTAGGAGGCTTAAGCGATGAAATCACATCAAAATAAAGGTCATCATGAAAAAGCCATGGAAAAAGCTAAAGATTTACTTCATAAAGGTACAGGTATGGGAGAGATAAAAGAAGTTACTGGTCTCAATGAACATGATGTAACTAAAGCTAGAATGAAAATGGAAGGCAAAATGTAGAAAGGGGTTCTATGCATGAGTGATAATAGCTTAGATGAAAAAAAGAAAAAAGCTAGAGAAATGCTTATTTCTGGTAAAACCGATAAAGAAATCAAAGACGAAACCGGATTAAGACCTAAAGAAATAAGCAGAATACAACATGAAATTACAAAGCATTTTTAATATTTAAGGAGTCTGCTGCTAGTCATTAGTACGCCAACATTGTCAAGTCTCAATTTTTAATCAGGGCTATTGCAGCAGCCCCTCTCATCACACAAAACACTTTTTACAAATTGAGACTGAGTTTTTAGTTTAAATTACAAATCATCAAATTTACACCACTTTTAATTATCTCTTCCTTCCACTTTTCATCTATATTGTTATCTGTGACTATAACTGATAAATTTTTTAATGGTACTACTTGTGAAAGGGCTTTTACACCAAATTTAGAAGAATCAGAAACTACTATGGCTTCATCCACACAATTTACTACCTTCTTTTTTACACTTACATCATTTAAATCATAATCACTAAGACCAATTTCATCATCAATTCCACCTGCTGAAAGTATTGCCTTGTCAAAATGAAGATGTTCTAAAACAAGTTCAGTAAGAGGACCATTTAAACATTTTTCTTTTTTTCTAACTTCTCCACCTAAAATTATACATTTTGCATCTAATTGCTCAGTTACAAACCCTGCCACGTAAAGGGAAGTAGTAAAAATAGTCAAATTTAGCTTGTCTCTTAAATTCTTTACAACCTCCAGGGGAGTTGTACCTAAATCCATAAAAATTATATCATTATCATTTATTAACTTAGCACATTCTATTCCAATTGCCTTTTTTTCTTCTTTATTTATTAATGCTCTCTCATTATATGAAGGTTCCCAGCTTAATTTTTTAGTTAAAATTGCACCACCATATACTTTCTTTAGACAACCTTGTTGTTCAAGATAATCTAAGTCTCTCCTTATAGTTTCGTTGGAAACATTAAAAATTTCCATAAGTTCAGATGTTTTTATATTTTTTTGCTCTCTTATAAGCCTAAATATTTGTTCCTGTCGTTCTCCAGCAAGCATTTATTTTCCTCCAGATTTCTAACTTTTTATTTTTAAACATTTATCACTTGGAACATAGACATTTATTTTTTCACCTTCATAATAAACATTATCGCATCTATTTAACGTATCAATTAGCAGCATCGTACCATTTACAATTACATTTAGTCTAACAATATTGCCTAAAAAATATACATTTCTAATAACTCCACTGAAGGTGTTTTTACCAATTACCGTATCTTCCAAAATAATGCTAATATGTTCAGGTCGTATAAAAATATTACTACAATCCTCAGGTTGATTTAAAAATTTAGGTGTTAAAAGATTATAAGTTCCAACAAAATTTGCAACAAATTTTGTCTCCGGATTTTTATAAATTTCTTCCGGGGTACCATACTGAACAATTTCTCCTTTATTCATAATAAATATTCTATCTGAAATAGATAAAGCCTCTTCTTGATCATGTGTAACAAAAAGTGTTGTTATTTTAAATTTATTATGAATTTCCTTTATTAACTTTCTCAAGGTAATTCGTATTTGAGCATCTAAAGCACTTAGTGGTTCATCAAGTAAGAGTACATCAGGACTTACTACTAAAGCCCTTGCAAGTGCTACTCTTTGTTGTTGTCCTCCAGAAAGTTGGCTTGGATAATGATTTTCACGTCCATTGAGACCAACTAAATTTATAATTTCTTCAACTTTAATTTTTATTTCTTCTTGTGGTACTTTTTTTAATTTAAGTCCAAAAGCTATATTCTCTCTAGCAGTCATATTGGGAAATAAAGAATAACTTTGGAATACCATCCCCATATTTCTTTTATTAACTGGAATGTTTACTAAATCATTATTATTTACAGAAATTTCTCCACTACTTGGATCTTCTAGTCCAGCTATTATTCTAAGCAAAGTACTCTTTCCACAGCCGGATGGTCCAAGTAATGATACAAATTCACCCTTTTTTATGCTAATATTTATATTGGATAAAGCTTTTACTTTATTAAAATTCTTATTTAGCTCCTTTATTAAAATATAGTCCATTATTCTTTAACCCTCCATTTTTTTCCTGGCGTTGTTAATACTGTTGTAATATATGAAATAACAAATATAACAATTGTATAAATTGTTACAACTGCACTAGCTGCATGTCCATTTTGGCTTAAAATATTATAAAGATACATCTGAACAGTCTGGTATGAGCTGCCAACCAATAGGTTAACTAAGGCAAAGTCACCAAATAATATTGCTACACATAAAAGTACTGCAGATATCAATCCTCTCATTATATTTGGCACTATAACCTTAATAAATGCTTGAAATTCAGTGCAGCCTAAAATCATTGCAGCTTCCTTAAGATTAGGTGCATTTATTCCCCTAAAACTATTTCTTATAGAGTGATACATAAATGGTAAACATATAATAAAATATGCTCCTAATAATATCCACATGGTTCCAGATATATTTATAGGGTCTTTAGAATAGATCTGGATAAGCCCTATAACAAGTACCACACCTGGCATAATAAAAGGGAGTAATGACAATACATCAAAAATCTTTTCCAACTTTTTAAAATGTAAACTAGCAAGGTATATGCTTGGAACCATAATGATAATACTTACTAAACAAGTCAAAATGCTTATAACTGTACTTCTTAATAATGCTAATTTAAATTGAGAATTTCCTAATATCAAACTATAGTATTTAAAAGTATAGCTTGTAGGCAAAATAGTTGTATCCCAACTGCCTGCCACAGAAAACAGAATTATAGCCAGCATTGGTACAAATAAATATATAAATAATAGTACTAAAAAAATCTTTTTTCCTATACTCTTTTTCATTTCTTTTCCTCCAAAATTTAATCTATGTTTTTAATAAGTTTAATTTTTACAAAAACAAATATCATTAAAATTCCACCTAAAACCATAGATAATGCACTAGCTAGTGAGGGATCAGAAGCTATATCATTAGATACAAGATTTGCAATAGTTATTGCAACTAGATTTTTATTAGAACCAACTAGAGCATAAGCAGTTGCATAGGCACCTAGTGAATTTGCCAAAAGGATACACAAACTTCCAGCTAATGAAGGTAGTAATGTAGGTATTTCTATTTTAGTCCAAATAGTAAATTTACTTGCACCAAGCGTTGAAGCTGCTTCTATGATATCGTCATTTATTGCATAAACAGCAGGATACATAAGCATTATTGCCAAAGGAATTTGAAAGTATATATACACAAGAATTATTCCCATCCAAGAATATAAGTCAAATCCACTGCTGTATAAATTAATGCCTAGTTTGCTTTTAAAAAATATGGTAATCAAACCATTAGCTCCAAGTAATACAATAAAAGCAAAGGCAAGAGGTACTCCGGAAAAGTTAGAAGTCATGTTCACAATAGAAACTAATCTTTCTGCAATATCCTTCTTTAACGATTTTAAGCATATTGCAGCACAAGTACCTATAATCAAACCAACTAGCGATGAACAAATAGATACAGTTAACCCATTCGTTAAAGACATTAAATAAAATTTACTTGTAAACACTTTTATATAGTTAGAAAGTCCTATTCCACTATTTGTAATAAAGCTATTTATTAATACATAAATTCCAGGTATTATTTCAAATGATAAAACTAAAATTATTAAAAATATGAAAGGAAGCCATAAAAGGCTTCTCCTTCTTATTTCATTTTTTATTGTGCTAATATATTTTGTTTCCATAAGTCCGGTATCTCCTTACATGTTTTATTCCACACAGCATAATCCTTTATAGTTTTTGCAGATTTATAATCACTATCTGGCATCATTTGTTTTTTTACATCTTCAGGAATATTAACTTTTCTAATAGGCCTTGCAAATCCCTTAGCTAAATTTATTTGGCCTTGATCGCTAAATAAATAATCCTGGAAAGCTTTAGCTGCATTTGGATGAGGAGCATATTTGTTTATTATCGATACATAAGCACTCATAACTGTTGCATCAGTAGGAATTACGACTTCATAATCACCTGCTTGATCAATTTGCTTTTTATAATTTAAAGCATTAAAATCCCACACAATACCAATTGGAATTTCTCCTTTTTGAAAATTGCTTACTTTTTCATCAACATTGTTTAAATTGCCCATAGCATTTAACTTTTTAAAAAAATCAATACCCGGCTGAATATTTTTTTCATCTCCACCATTTGCATATGCTGCCGCAAGTACAGCATTTTGTGATTCTGCAGCCTTCATTACATCTCCTACAGATATACATTTTTTATATTCAGGATTTAAAAGCTCTTTAAAACTGTGAGGTACGTCTTTTACAAGCTTCTTGTTTACAAAAAAGGCTATAGTTCCTGTATAAGCACCTGTCCAATATCCATCTTTATCTTTAGCCCAGTCAGGGACATCATTCCAGTATTTGTTTTTATAAGGTTGTACTATATTTTGAGATTTAGCAATATCACCAAAAGTTATTCCCACATCACCTATGTCACCTACTGGTTTATCTTTTTCAGCTTTGAATTTTGAAAGTTCTTCTACACTTGTCATGTCTGTATCTTGATGAATTATTCCATATTGATTTTCAACATTTTTAAAAATTTCGCTATAGTTTGCCCAAGTATCAGGCATACCATAAGAAATAAGTTTTCCTTCTTTTTTTACAGCTTCTTTTGTAGGCCTTACTTGAAGCTGTGCATCATTATTATTTGTTTTTACAGCATCTCTTTTGGTTCCACATCCTGCAAGTGTAGATGTAAATATTGATGTAACAATTAAACTTAATATTATGGCTCTTTTGGAATTTTTTAACATATCTTCGCTCCTTTAAACTTTTGTATTATTACTTAAATTTAAATTTCATATAGGGTGACGGATCTATTTTAAGTATTTCACATATTAGTGGTGCGACTATAAGCTGTGAGTATTCTTCTTTTTCAAAATCTACACTGTTGTCAAATATGAATAAGGGTAAGTTTCTAAGCAAATCAACATTGCCACCATGATTCCCTAATTCACTCATTCCATGATCAGAAGTTACTATTATTGAATATTCATCTTTTAACCACAATGGTATTAAATTGGCTAGAATGCTGTCCATTTCAACCAACTTTGCTTCATATTCTCTAGAACTAGAACCATACTTATGTCCAACAAAATCCAATCCCATAGGATGAATCAACAACAAGTCTGGGCAATATGTATTTCTTAAATATTCTCCGTCTAGAAATAAATGAGTATCAGGATAACTGTCATCAAAATAATAAATACCATGTTGAATATTCAAATCATCATCATGAAGTTGCCTATGACGCATATTATTAAAGGGACTTATATTATACAATTCACTTATCCAGCTATAAGCTGCAGCTCCTGTAGTTAAATTACTTTTTCTAGCTAAAGAAAAAATATTCTCCATATTTGAATTGCGTGTAATATTATTAGATGTTATACCATGTTCACACACAGGTGTACCAGTAAATATGGTTTCATAACAAGGCCTGGAAAGACTGGGAAGTTCACCTCTTATATTTACATATTTAGCTTTTTTGTATTCAACCATATGCCATAAATATCCCATATGATCTTTTGCACCTTTTCTCGTAAGTCCATCTAGTAGTATAAATATTAACTTTTTCATACACTAATCTCCTTTCAAGTTGTCTACAACTAGAATTATGCACTTAGCTTGTTAAGACAACTTTACAAATAAGTTAATTCCATGTAAATCAATCCAATTCCGCACAATTCAACATAATTTATTTTTATAAGCGAAAATTTATTCAGATAATGAAAAATGACATAATCAAATAAAACTTTACTTGATTATGCCACTTTCAATTTTATCCGATCGGCTACCATTGCTAACACCCTCATCTTCTATCAAAGTGGGGGTAAGCACTGCTACGCACCTGGATAAGTTCTTCTAAGGTTCAGCTGGAGGAAGTTATCCTTATAAGCAAACTCCATCTGAACCTAAGAATCACTTGATTATTCCAAAACACATTTCATAGCTTTACCTTTTTCACTATAACTAGTGTCATTTACAGATTCTACTTTAAAATTTCCATTTTCATATGTAATCTTGGATATACTTGAATTATCCATATCTCGCACATTAAAATTCTTGTCCAAATAATCAATAATCAATCTAATTATTCCACCGTGAGCTACTACAAGTATATTTCCACTCTCACCATCAGAATTTTCCATGCATATCCCTGTTAGTGTTTTCATAACTCTTTTTATTACTGTATCATAACACTCCGCTTCCTTTGTATCATCCAAAGTTGCACATGAATTGCAGTATTCTCTTTGGAAATCATACTTTTCTTCTGCTTCCTTAAAGGAGCTTACATTAAGGTAGCTAAGTATATCGTTAAACATTATACTCTCAAGCTCTCCTTCGTATTTTCCAAAATACATTTCTCTTAGTCCTTCAAGTTCTTTTAACTGTAAATTTTCACTTGCCCTATTTTCCTTTATAACAATTTTTGCAGTTTTCACTGCCCTACCCAAATCACTGCTGTAGGCTGCTTTAAATTTAACATTGCTAAGTCCAAGCCCTGTATTTACAGCTACCTCAATTCCTGCCTTGGTAAGAACTCCATCGCACCATCCCTGAGTTCTATTAGCTTTGTTTAAAATGGTTTGTCCATGTCTCATTAAATATAAAGTAATTTTACTTTTATTATTACTGCTCATCTTCTCCTCCATAATTATATCTGCACAATATATGCCATATTATGATTATTATAACTTATCTTTTAAATCATTTCATTATTAAAACTTTCAAATTGCGTTGAAGTAATTTATAGTCTTCTATAAAACTAATTGATTCTAGCTTTTTGTAGGTTGTTTCTGGCAATTCCTCTAATGGAGTTTTTGCAAGTATTTTTCTTGTCTCCCAATCATTAAATTCGGTAATATCCTTTATGCTAGTTATACATTTTTTATTTGCAGGACAGATAATTTGACATCTCATACAACCTATTAAGCAATTGTGCCACTCTGGTCTTAAGCTTTTTTTGAAATCTCCGCTATCTTCATTTTGAAGTGTAATACATTTATTAGCATGTACTATAAATCTATCTTCTGCTATTGCCCCTGTAGGACAATTTTTTAAACACAGATCACAATTTTTACATGCTTCCATAACGGTATACTCTCCCCAGGAGTCATTTTCCCAGGGCATATCTGATACATATACTCCAAGCCAATAAAAGCTGCTTTCACCATTTATATAACAAATATTATTTTTTCCATATGCACCTAGTCCACTTTTTACTGCTAAAGGCTTACATGGAATATTAACCTTAATTGCCTTAAAATTTTCATAGGAAAGTATGTTCTCAACAATTTCAGTTATCTCACATATTTTCTTATGTTTTTTCTCAAATTCACTGCTTGAATTTAATAAATACATTGGCGGCATAATTACAGCATACTTTTTTAAGCCTAAAGTAAAATATACTCTTGCTGCTGGCTGTGGAACCGCTATAATAATAATTGATTTTGGTTTTAAAAAATCATCTGATACTTTATAATCAAACTTATTTAAATACTTCCCAATATTAACATTTATATCTTCATAAGTTTGTTTCATATTTTCTATGTCTAATTTTATTTCTTCCATATGTTTAAAGGAGATAACTTGTGCCTTAAAACCATATTCTTCAACCTTCTTTATGAAATTATTTGCATAGTTTTTCATTTGCCTGCACCCCTCTTCTTAATATGTATAGTGTAACTATCAATTTTACATAATGCAGTTACATTGGTATAATTGAATAATAACATCAATCCCGGTAACGGTCAATATAGCTAATGGAGGTTACTCAAAATGGAGTTCTTATGTATGGATTTTATCAATAGTCAATGGTACAAAACTCATAAAATTTTTAAGGATCCCCTAAAGGATGAAAATTGGTTAAAAGATTTTTGTGCAAAATGGAATTTAGCAGCTGTTAATATACCTGATAAAGAAATGATTAATAAATTATTAGAACTTAGGGATTTTTTAAGTTACCTTACAAATAAACTATATACAAAAAAAACATTAGATTTAGAAGATATAAATAAAATAAATGTTTATCTTAAAGCTTCTTCATTTTATAAAATATTAGAAAAAAGTAGAGATAGATTTTGCATAAAAACTGTTCCAGTTAAATCCAATTCAGATCTAATCATATTTGAAATAATTTCTTCTTTTGCTCAAATGATTTCAAAATACGATATAGACAGAATTAAACTTTGTGAAAATCCTGACTGTAGATGGGTTTTTTATGATGAAAGTAAAAGTCATACACGAAAATGGTGTGACAATACCTGCGCAACTCTTATAAAAGTTCGCAGATTTAGAGAAAATAGAAAACAGAAAAAATGACATGATCAAAACTCAATTTAATCATGTCATTTTCTAAATCTCCTATATCCTTCATATATCAAGAAACATATCATATATGAAAGTATTACAATTGCAAAGTATTGAACTATTGGTAAAACCTTCATCCTTATTATGAAATATCCTAAAGTAGTTACAACTATCATGTGTATAATGTAAATTGGAAAAGATGCTTTTGATAAATACCTAAGTACTTTTCCACCTCTTTTTATGTAGCAACTTCCTAAACCTACAATAGCGAAACTAGGTACTATTCGCGCTGACTTTATAATAAAATATTTTAGATAAAGAACAAATATTGTACCTTTTTCCCCTCCTTGGAAAACCCAAAAATACAAGAGTAGCATTAAGCTAAAACTCAAAATAAGATAGACCCATTTATCACGCTCTAAAGCTCTTTGAAGTTTTTCATTGCTTGCACATATGAAACCAATAATCATAACAAAAAAATATGCTATTGGATTACGTTCATCTAATATATCTACAAGAAATATTAAAGAATATGGTATTACCCATGTAAGTAACAGCATAGGCTTTGAAAAAATATTTGCAAACTTGTCCACCATTTTCTCATATCTTTCATTCATAATAAACCTAAATATAGGTAAACCAATTAATGAAAATAAAAATAGGTAGAGTATAAACCAAAGATGCATAGGTGTATATCCACCATTTAATCCATCAAGGCTGCCAACTGGTTTTGTGAAAAATCCTATGTAGTGATGAATAAAACTCTCGCTGCTCCCTTGAGATTTGCTATAGATATATGTAGTTATTGGACAAAGTGTTAAAGATCCAATAATCACAGGTAGAAATAGCTTTTTCCCACGAGTTTGCAAAAACTGTTTATTATCACGCCTTTTTAGTGAATAATAAGCTGCCATTCCCGCTAAAAAGAATAATAATGTCATTTGGAAACGATCCAAAAACATTTCAAATATATTTAATCCAAATATGTTTACTCCCGAACGGATATACATAATTGCTTTTGGATTAGTATCAAAAATTATTGATGCATGAAATGGAATTATCAGAAGAACTGCAACTGTTCGTATCCAATCCATGTCGCATCGCCTTATAGTTTTCTCCATTAAAAATTATACTCCTACATAAAAAGTTATTTACTTACTTTGCTTTACCTGCCTATAATATCAAATTCATATTCAAAATACAACTAAATCGGTGAGATACTTTTGCAGTTGGATTAAGGCATGTTTGATGGAACAGCCTACAGTGCTGCGATCAGCACCTTCTAATTCGGAAATCTGCCGGTACGTCAGATTGTCCACAAAATGTAAAAGTAGCCTCCGGCGCTATACCTCGGGAAGTTGACCGATAGCCGTATAAAGCTGCCGGTACCTTTCCATCCTAATTACGAGATCGGCGGTATCCGCCTGTGGGTGATTCATAGCCGCGTCGGTCAAACCGCCTATGAAATCCACGTAATCAAGATGTCGCCTGTCGTAGATTAAACATTAGACCCGTGGCTCTGCGTCTTAGCGTCTGGCTCTTTGATAACTGACATATTTAGTTGTCGTACATTGATTAGCGTTTCCTGCTTGTACTTCGGGCAGAATAGAGGAAAGTTTTCAATAGTTGTATCACCACGTACCCTAATGCGGGTTTTATTTTCGCATACAGGACACAATAACCATTCTGTTCTCATAGCTCTTTATTAAGCTCAATTAATTTTCATCTTTCGGGTGAATACAAAGATAGATATGACTACAGTCAAACCAGCATATCCAAGCACCCACCATATATGCGGGAATATTCCTTCAAAGTTGCCCCCCAAAACGGCTCGTCCAAGTTCAACAGCGTGCACAAACGGTAAAGCGTATGCTATTTTTTTAAATAGACCTCCAACAAGGCCTAAATCAAACCATGTTCCTGAAAGCCATGCTGCTAAGTTTGTAAGTAACGGTCCGCAGATACCACCTACCTGCTTGTCATTAAAGATACTTCCAAACAGAAGTCCTAATGTAATAAAGAATAACGCAATCGGTACGGAAAAGAGAATCGCATAGACAATGTTTATAGTAATCTTCAATCCTAAAAAGATGGCCGTAATGTAGCAAATTACGCTTTGCGCCAATGAAATCGGAATAAGGGGGAGCGCATATCCCAAGATATAATCACTTGCAGTTAAGGGTGTAGTGTATAATCTTTGAATCAAAGCACTTGACCGGTCTTTTGCTATCAACATTGAAGAAAACAACGTCATAAAGGATAACCCGAATACAGATATTCCCGGCACAAGCTTGTCTATCTTGAAAAGGCTGATAGGGATATTTGCTTGTATCTCAGACAACAACAGAAGGACGACTAACGGGAATCCTATACCTAATGCCACATTTAAAGGGTCACGCAGGATTTCCTTTGTTGTACGTGTGAAAAAAGAAAGCATTCTCATTACACTCCCTCCTTGACAAGTTTCACGAAAGCGTCTTCAAAGCGATCCGTTCCGGCTTTAATTTTGATTTCATCGGCCGTTCCTGCAAATAAGAGCTTACCGTTCTTCATAATGGCGATATGGTCTGAAAGTGATTCTGCTTCTTCCATATAGTGCGTTGTCAAGATTATTGTAATTCTTCCTTTAAGAGAACGAATGATATCCCATAAATCGCTTCGTGCCAAAACGTCCAGTCCCAACGTTGGCTCATCTAAAAACAAAATTTGCGGTTCGGAAATCAAAGCCATTGCAATACTAAGCTTACGTTGCCAGCCGCCTGAAAGTTTCTTTGCTTGCTTATTTGCGATTTCGTGTAAGCCAAATTGACCAATCAGCTCTGTTATTTTGGCTTTAGCTTTTTCGTTTGAAAAACCATGAGCGCCTGCCATAAGCCCTAGATTCTCTTTTACGGTCAAATTAGGTGCAACAGCTGTTTCTTGTGGTGAAACAGCGATTATTGACTTTACTGCCTGCGTATCTTTAGTAATGCTTTTGCCACTCAATACCGCATCGCCACTTGTAGGCCGTGTAAGACATGAAAGCATTTTTATTGTCGTAGTTTTACCCGCTCCGTTTACACCCAAAAGTGAAAATAATTCTCCGGCCTGAATTGATAAGCTTAGGTCATTGACAGCAGTTATGTCTTTATATTTTTTAGTTAAGTTACTCATAACAATCGCATCCATTTACTTGCCCTCCTTATTTTTATATCGTTCTTTCATGCTCTCGTATGCGTCGGTCAACATCATACTGATCATATCCCACCCCAAATCCAGATAGGATGTAGCACTCATTGTGGCAATTCCGTGAGCATAGGTCCACATTTCAATGTGAAACATAAAGGCATCATCCAAACTCATTCCGGTATTAGCTGAAATGAGGTGTAAAAGTTTAGAAATGTCCTCTCGTTCCTCTTTTATTTCTTCATGAGACCGATCACGCATAAAAAGCAGTTTGAACAGTTCTTTTTCCTCTCTGGCAAACTTAATATAGTAGATACCACTTGCTTTGTACGGCGGATAGGCGGAATCTTCCATGCCTCTTTCAATAAATTGCTGATAAATCTGCTTTGCCGATTGCATTACATCCGCTTTTAAATCTTCCATCGTGGAATAGTTGCTAAAAATCGGCTGTGTGGAACAGTTTAATTTTTGGGCCACAGATCTGGCGTTCAAAGCTTCTACTCCACTTTCACGAACAATAGCAAGAGAAGCCGTTATAATATCGGCTTTGGCTATTTTGATTTTCGGCGCCATTCTACTCCCCCCTTTCATAATATATCGTAAGTTATATATCTTAAGTTATATATCTTATGATATTTTAATTGAATATTTTTATTTTGTCAATAGAAGGCTGCGGATTAATATTATAAACGTTTCTATAACGCTAAATGGCAAGTAGGGGGCTGTCGCACTAAAAAATTAGTGTGGCAGCCTTTTTGCCTAAAAAATAAATCTCCCACTCTGAAGAGTGAAAGATTTATATTCGACTTATTCCCGATTAAGGGAAAATCAGGCTACGCCTCGTCAGATGCTGAAGATTGTACTTTATTCTTATATGAATCATAGCTATTCTTCTAGAGAAATGGAAACCTCTTGCAAAAGAGATGTAAATTTCATGTACCTTCTAGAAGGTTCACCAGTACCAGATCAATACTGAATTGGGTGATTATTATACTTGTAAAAATAATAAGAAACTAATAGTAAATAAAATGGTAAAGAGAAAAAGCAAGACAGGCTATATAAGTGAAAAAACAATTTATGCTTCTGAAGATTGTAGTAACTGTGTTTACAAGAGTAAATGTATAAAGGACATAATGGATCGAAGTATTCAAGCCGAAGGCTCTTTTGCAGAGATAAATCAGGATATGGGATTTCGTAGATATCTAAGTAAATGTAAGAAGAATGTTTTGGCCGAAAGTATTCTGTTAGCAATGGCACATAATATAAATAAGCTGCATAATAAAATTCAATCAGATAGAACTGGAACACATCTTTTTCAGCTTAAAAAGGAAGCATAATTTTTAAATTTTAAAAACTATACAAATCAAAATAAGCCTTAATATCAAAGGCTTATTAAATTGTGCCACTTTTTAATTATCGAGCTTATTGGAGAGTAAAATATCATTAAATTTTCTATGAGACATACACAAAAACGCTGCCGCGTTAGCATATTTTTTATGCTAATGCAACAGCCTCATTTTTATATTTATATAAATGCAACATCCAATTTATTACGATCTACTAACCTTTTATACTTGTATTTAGGATATCCAACCATAAGTGCACCTGTTATTACTTTATCTTTGGAAATATTAAATCTTGTGTTTCACAAATTCAATTCCTATATCAAATGCTTTAGCACAATCTTTGGGAAATACTTCTTTATGCCTTTTTAACTTTTTTTCATAATCAAACATATCTGAAACTACCTTTGAATAATCATTAAATTGGTAAGTATCAGTACAATACAATGTTTTACATTTTCCAAAGAATTTTTTAAATAGAATTTCGTTAGATTCAAGATATTTATCTAAACATATATTTTTCATTTTCTCTTCAGATATGTTCATTGTATATATTAATGCTGCAGAAATATTTCTAGGTAGAAGCGTAGGATGATTAGTATACTCTATCAACGGGAAAAATAACCTTTCTATAAATGATCTTGTTTCACCCGTAACATTACCCAAATATATAGGCGAACCTAAAACCACTGCATCTGCTGTATCCAGCTTTTTTAGTACAGAAGAAAGATCATCTACCCTGGCACATTTACCGTAACTTTTACCTCCTTTTAATTTACATGCAAAACAACTAGTACAACCTTTAAAGTTTAACTCATACAGATGAATAATTTCTGTTTCAGCCCCTTGAGAAGCAGCTCCTTCAAGAACCTTATTTAATAAAGTTGCTGTATTATGATTTTTTCTAGGACCTCCATTAATAGCTATTACTTTCATATCACAATCCTCCCCCATATAATAAGTTTACATAATTTTCAATTCAATAAAATTTCATATTTAATATTTATTTAATTGCCCACTTCTCTAAAAATTTGACTGTTTCATTCCACGAGTCCATATTTGCCTCTGCCCAACTTTCTACATCATATGGATATTTCTCTGATGGATATATTGACTGGAAAGGCACTGTCAACATATGACCTGACTTTGAAAAGGTAATGTGCTTATATTCACGTTTAAAATGTGATTTTTCAAATATACTGCAAGCTGTTTCTGAATGCATTTTTGAAGGCCATATTTCATCTGCTGCTGATGATATCATTAAAACAGATCCATTTATCTTGTCCAATGCAATAGTAGCCTTGTCCCTATCGCCTTCTTCAATTAGTTTTTTATACATCCATGCCAGTGCTCCTTTTTCTTTTTTCATCATTTTTATTATCAAGCGCAGTATAATATGAAAACTAAATTTTAGATAAAGTATTTCTTCACCTCTATATATCCATGAAGAATGATGAGATGGAAGTTTTCCATTCTTAATTCCCTCAT
Organism: Clostridium sp. 001; assembly: GCF_019056555.1. NCBI lineage: Bacteria > Bacillati > Bacillota > Clostridia > Eubacteriales > Clostridiaceae > Clostridium > Clostridium sp. 001. The sequence continues at coordinate 731,744 of NZ_CP020473.1, forward strand.
ATACGTAACAACTTGGAGTATTTGCAATAACACAGGTGATATCTTTAAACATAGATGCTGCAAGGAGCACCAGTTCACCACCCTTAGATCTTCCATATATAGCTATCTTGTTTTCGTCAACAGTATCCTGCCTCTTTAGCCACTTTACTGCATTTTCAACGTACTCAAGAGGTATCATGTTAAGATCCTCTGGTGTTCCTTCAAGTCCAAAATAACAGACTGCTAATGCAGAATATCCTCTCATGGCAAATAGTTCAGCAATTGCCTGTGCTTTTTCAATTCTGCCATCACTTCCACTTAAAACAATTATTGCAGGGTGTTTTATATTATCTTTCGAAGTAAAATATCTTGCTAAGAGATTTTTTTCTACTACATCAACACTTTTAATTGTGCCATCACAGTAAACCCTTGTATGTTCCTTTGATGCAATTATTTTTCCATTTTTCTCTACTGTAAATGTAATTTTGTACTTTCTATTTTCATTTATATTACTTAACTTTTGTATTAACTTGCTCTTACGGATCTGCTTTGGCCTCATAGAATAAAATAATCCCATTTTATCACAATTACTATAAGTTCCATCAACTGGCACTGCATTTTCCAAGTTAATATTTCCACATTCATCTGTTTCAAAAACTGCATAAGACTCCCACAACGTGTTATCTCCTATTTCAAGTATAGAAGCATTAATACAATAGTAATCGCTGCTTACAGCACGAATTGTAACTTTTTCATTTTTGGGAAGACCATTTATTTTTATATCAACTGGCTCATCTACTCTTGATACTTCTGGTGTTATTTTTATTGTACAATTATCATTATTCATAGCTTCTCCTCTACCTTCTATCAAAATCTGCTATTTCTCCATAACCTGTCCAGTTAGACTCATCATAAGCAGCTAATTTATTTAAAAGTTTCCACAATGTCTCTAATTCTTCATCATCAAAGTCTCTAAATATAGTGCTCATAAGTTCATAACATTTGTAATATTTCTACCGTATATTTTTCTCTATTACATATAATCTACTTCAGATCTTCAATTTCATTATACTTACCTATGACAATTAAAATATCACCTTTTGATATTTTATAATCGGATTTAGGAGATACATAAATGGAATCATTCCTTTTTATAGCTATAATATTTATTCCATACTTAGATCTTATGTTTAACTCTTTTAAAGTTTTGTCGTACCACTTTTCAAATGCAAATATTTCTGTTATACCATATTCTGAAGATAACTCTATAAGTTCAAGTATATTTTCTGATGCCAGACTATGAGCAACTCTAAACGCAGTATCTCTTTCAGGAAAAACTACTTTGTCAGCACCTATTTTATATAAGATTTTTGCTTGAATTTCTGTATTTGCTTTAGCAAGAATATATTTCACACCCATTTCCTTTAATATAAGAGTAGCAATAACACTACTTTGAAGATTAGTACCTACCCCTATTATGGCAGCATCAAAGTTGTTCACACCAAGAGATTTTAAATTTTCTTCATCAGATATATCCGTTTGCATAGCCTGAGTTACATAAGGGCTTATTTCCTGTACTACCTCTTCTTTTGAATCCACCGCTAGTACATCATTACCTAAATTATAAAGTGTTGTAGCTACTGAAGCTCCAAATTTACCTAAACCTAAAACTATATATTGTTTTTTTGACATCATACTTCCTCCATTTCTTAAGTTTATTTTATCCAATTAATATTCTACCTTTAGGGTATTTTATAGAATTAGGGGTTGTTCTCTTTACTATTGATAATATTATTGTAAGGCCTCCTAATCTCCCTAAAAACATCACCATTGATATAACAAATTTACCAAAAGGAGTTAAATTTGGTGTAATCCCTAAACTAAGTCCTACAGTTCCAAAAGCAGATACACTTTCAAACAATATATTTTCCATAGTAGTTCCACTTTCAGTTATAGATAACATGATTGAAGATACAAATACTATAATTATTCCTATAGATAAAACTACCAGTGACTTATACACTGTATTTTTATCTATTGTTCTATTACAAATTTCAGTATTTTCCCTACCACTTATTATAGATAAAACCGTTAATATAATGATAGCTAAGGTAGTTGTTTTTATACCCCCAGCTGTAGAACCTGGTGAGCCTCCTATAAACATAAGTATCATAGTTAACAGTTTACTATTTCCATTGATATCGGCAAGTGAAATAGAGTTAAAACCTGCAGTTCTTGGTGTAATGGATGCAAATACACAAGATAATATTTTATTCTTTGTACTCATATTTCCTATGGTTGCAGTATTGTTTCTTTCAAATATAAAAAACAATACTGTACCTGAAACTATTAAAATGCAAGTTGTAATAAGTACTACTTTTGAATGAAGTGATAACTTAACTCGCTTTGAGCTATAAAATATACTCCACAATTCCTGCCATACATAAAATCCAAGACCTCCAATTATAATTAAAGAACTTATTGTAAATATAACAAGGTAGTTGTTACTATAAGGAGTTAAACTTTTTCCATCTCCAAATAAATCTATACCTGCATTGCAAAAAGCAGATATAGAATGAAATACTGAAAAAAACAATCCTTTAATAAATCCAAATTCAGGTATGAATTGAATAGATAAAATTACAGCTCCTATAAATTCAATTAAAAAGGTGAAAATTAATATGTATTTTGACATTTTAACAAGTCCCTGTAGATTAAATGAGTTTAAAGATTCATGTATTATCATCCTTTCTTTTAATGTAATTTTTCTTCCAATAATTAGTGCAAATAGAGTCGAAAATGACATAAATCCCAATCCACCGACTTGAATTAGTATCATAATTACTACTTTTCCAAAATAACTCCAGTGATTTCCCGTATCTACAGTTACAAGTCCTGTTACACATGTAGCCGAGGTTGATACAAATAGAGAATCTATAAAACTTGTATATGACCTGTTTGTAGATGAAATAGGAAGATGCAGAAGTACTGTACCAAATAGTATTATTATTAAAAACCCAAGTACTAAAGTTTGTATTTCATTTATCTTGAATAATTTGCAAAATTTATTTTTCGTTTTCATTAGTTCTAATCTCCTTATTAATTTCTTATAGAAAAAGCCAATAGTTTTAGTATAATACAAAAATAAAGTTTTCAGTCTATAACCATCATTTAAATTTATAATAGCCTCCTATGATATTTTGATTTTATCATAGGAGGCTACATTTTACAGTCCCACTTTAGAAATATTTATCTTTTAATTTCGCAATCCAGTGATCTTTCATATTAGAACAGCTAACGTATGTATCATTTGAAATAAAACTTACTATAACATTTTCAATATTTCTACCGTATATTTTTCACTTGGAGCATTAACTTCAACTGTATCTCCAACTTTTTTGCCTACTAATGCTTTTCCTAAATCTGACTCTATGCTTATAAGCATATTTTCTGGGTCAGCATCTATAGTAGTTACTAATGATACAATTTCTTCATCTTCATCCTCTACAAATTTAATTTTAAATTTACTATTAACACCTATTATCGATTTATCTGCACTTTTAACATCTATTACAGTTGCAGTTGAAATCATACTTAATAGATACTGGATTCTATTGTCATTTTCTCTGTAGTTTGCACAGGCTTCTTTATACTCTGCATTTTCAGACCTATCACCATGTGCAGCAGCTACTAATTTTTCCTTTGCTATTTCAGCCCTTTTTACGGTCATTCTATAGTCTAATTCTTCTCTTAATTTATCAATATTTTCTTGTGTTAGTATATTCTTCATATAAGGACAAACCTCCCCACCATATATTATGTTACTATTATATAATATATAGAGAAAAATTTAAAATCTCTTGCATAATTCTATAGTTTCAACTTAAACTAATCTATATAAAATTTAAGGAAGAGTTGATACTATGTTTGTAGATAGAAAAGATGCTGGTGAAAAACTTGCTGTAGAGCTGGGAAAATTTAAGGATGAAAGCCCTATTGTTCTTGCTATTCCAAGAGGAGGAATAATAACAGCTTATGAAACCATAAAAGAATTTGGATTTGAATGGGATTTAATCATTCCAAAGAAAATAGGTTCACCTCGTAATAAAGAAGTTGCCATTGGTGCTGTATCTTCAGATGGAACCTATCTTTTGAATGAAGGTTCTATAAATGTGCTAAATATATCTGAAGATTATATAGGAAAGGAAATATCTAAGCAAATAAAAGAAATTAAAAGTAGATTAAATAAATATAAAGGAAATGAAAATTTTCCTGATGTAAAAAATAGAACAGTAATAATTATTGATGATGGAATTGCAACGGGTTTTACAATACAGGCCGCTATAAAGTCAATCAAAAAACATGCTGCAAAAAAAATCATTCTAGCTGTACCAGTAGCTCCACGAGATACAATTTCTTTATTGAAGAAATTTGTAGATGAAGTTATATGCCTATTTATACCCGATGAATTTTATGCTGTAGGCTTACATTATAAAAACTTTGAACAAACTACTGATGAGGAAGTCTTTACTATAATGCGTGAATTAGAAAAGAGATAATTTAATTTGCTTTTTTACATTACAAAATACTAAATTTTATTTCTTTGATATAGAACTTCGAATACCTTCCAATCCATTGACAATTCTATCTACATATTGACTATTTGTATAACAATTTATGCACTCCTGCAAGTTTCTTGCTTGCCCACGTTTTAAATATCCTATAAATGCATTTAACGCATTTTCATTACAGTAGTCACTATGTACAACCCCATTTTGTTCAATACGTGTGCGTAGTTTCTGAATGTCAATAACAATTTGGTCAATTATATTACTATTTATTTGTTTAGAAACTAACCTATATATAATTGTTAAAATAAATATACCTGCTAAAATTGCAGTAAATCGCGATGCATAATACTTAAAAATATTTGTATTCACATCTTTTCCAATAAAAAAACTACTCAAAGAAGCTACGCTGTTATAAGATTCCTTTGAAATTATTCCAAATGAAAGGAAAAGAACAAATAAACTCCCTGAAATTTGAACTGTTTTCTTTCCTTTTTTCTCATACTTAACTCTTTCTTGATCTAACCCATTAATTCTAATTATTATTTTTCTTATTGTTTCTAACTGGCCTATTAAGATTTGCCTATTCTCCATGTAATTTCCCCTACCTCGTAAATTCATAACTTATCCTTATAGTTATATGTATATTAAATTTCTAGAAATTAATTCTCAAATATACTAATATGCTTTTTCTATATACATAACTTAAAATTTTCTTAATTTGAGTTGCAATGTTTAAAAATGCATCTTATATACTCTATATTGCATGTTAAAAGAAATCTATAGTTTACATTTATAAAACTCAATATAATAAATTTGTAATGAAAAGGAGGTTAATTTATGTTCAAAGGATTTATCTTAGGACTTTCAAGCGGAGGCTACTGCCTTGCTTCTTGTATTCCTGTATTTGTTCCCTATATTTTAAGTGAAGATAAAAAGACAAAATGGAATTTTATTTGTTTATCTAAATTCATGTTAGGAAGACTTCTTGGTTATATACTATTTGCTATTTTAGCGTGGATTACAGGAAACTTTATAATAAAACAATCTCACTTTAAAGAAATTATATTTGCACTATCTTATATATTTTTATCATTTACACTTATAGTTTACACATTTTCAAAGTCGCATAGATTTTGCAATATTAAATACTTTAGTAAGTTTTCTAACTACTCAAATAAAGAAAAAGGCTTTACTACTGTAGTGCTTTTAGGCTTTTTAACAGGTATAAATGTATGTCCTCCATTCATTTTAGCTTTTTCAGATGCTGCTTTCTTTACTAATATCCTCAGCAGTATTTTATACTTTGCTGCCTTTTTCGTAGGCACTGCTGTTTATTTTATACCCATTCCATTTATAGGTGTTTTAAAAGGTAAGCAAATTAAATTAATAGGTCAAATGTGCTCTTTAATAATTGGAGTGTTTTACATGTATTCAGGAATAATTATGCTTTTTAAGGAGATGATGTTAAATTGAATAATTTAGAAACTAAAAAAATAGCAGAAACAAGTACAGGCAAAAAGTTTGCAAAATCAGTAGCTGCTTGTATACCAATATTACTGTTAAGTATTGTTTTATTAAGCGGCGGCAGTTCCCTTCCAAAGGAACCTTTAATGAGAATTTCTTTTTCCATAGGCTATGTTTTTATAAATATAATATTTTTTCTTATGGTGTACACAAAGAAAACTTATAAATATAGGAGGATATTTTTTGTAATATATGCCTTACTTTTTGCAGTCAGTTTTATGACTAATTTAATAGAAGTTAGAGGAAGTATTTTCTATAATGAATCCACTTTTATTAATGGAGAAACTCCATTTTGCCATATGGTAATTCCAATGATTATAATACCTGCTGCTTTAACCAAAACCATAATTTTCCCCGGCTCACTTTTAACTGGATTTGCTAGCATTGCAAGTATGATAGTAATTTGGCTTGGCGCTAGTATAGCCTTTGGACGAGGCTTTTGCAGTTGGGCTTGTTTTTATGGAGGATTTGATGAAGGATGTTCTTTATTATGTAAAAAGCCAAAATTGAAAATAAATAGGAAGTGGACTTATTTATCCTTTGCTATTTTAATATCTATTGTTTTATTGTCTGCTGCTACTCTTGCTCCTGTTTACTGTGATTGGCTTTGTCCCTTTAAAGCAGTTACGGAAGCAGAACAAATAACTTCCACAATAGTGTTAATTAAAACTATTGTTTTTTACTCCTTATTCTTAATTTTAGTTATAATACTGCCTATACTTACTGGAAAAAGAACTCAATGCGGACTATTTTGTCCCTTCGGAGCCTTCCAGTCCTTTTCTAATAAAATAAATATATTTGAAATAAGAATAGATAAAAATAAATGCTTAAATTGCAAAAAGTGTGTAAGAGAATGTCCAACTTACTCAATAAATGAGAACAGTCTTGCAAATGGAAAAGCTTTAATGACCTGTACCAAATGCGGAAAATGTATAGATACATGCCCTGCTTCTGCTGTATCCTATCACATAAAAGGCACAAAAATAGGTGTAAAAACTAATTTATCCAGGTATTTATTTCTCTATCCTGCATATATTTTTGCACTTACAATTGGTGGTGGAGCTATGATTAAGGGAGTATATAGACTTTTAAAACTCATAACTACAGGCAGCTTTTTTTAGAAGTAATTAATAATAACGAGAAAGGCGGATTAAAAATGATCAAATTGAAAGCTTTTTTAGGGTATACTGCTGCTATTTTATCCTTATTTGTAGTACTAGCCACTTTTGTAGCTAATGACTTCTGGGCTAAAGAATTTGTTAATATAACTTCAGTAAAAGTTTCTCCTATATATACCGGCGGTGAAGTAAATAGGGCTATTTCTTTCAAGGATTATACCATAAAAATACACAAACCTGTATTTCAGGGTCTTTTTTCTGATAGACATAAGGGCTTTGTTGAAGTTGATTATGTAGGTAAAAATATACCCACAGTAATTTCTCAAAATATAGATTTTGACAGCGATGGTAAATATGACTTTTATATTAAATACGACACTAAAAATGATAAATCTGAATTTAAATCTTTAAATAAAAATGTAGTTTCTCTGCAGGGAGTATATAAAATAACAACGGGCTATGCTGTCAGAGTAAATTTAAAAAAGTAGGTAGCCATCAGATAAAAAGTAAGGTTCACATAGAGTTTTGAACCTTACTTTCTATTTAGTTATTTTTTAACACATTTAACGATTTCCTCTTAATTGTTTCTTCTTATTTATAAGTTTTAAATTAAAATTCAAATATTTTTTATAAGAGAAGTAACAAAAACTCATTCCAAGAAGTTCTGCCGATGCTAAAATTGACACCAACGTCATTGTTACAATTTTTTCATTATAAACCAAATGATAATATAAGGATGGAATGCAAGAAATAGCTCCAATTATAGTAAATACCGCTATAAATGCTACCTTTACATCCTTTTGTTTTATACCAAATATATATATAAACATAAGCCTAGAAATTGTTCCGATAACACCACCAAGTATACAAGATATAATTAATATAGATGCAACTACACCATTCATATTTATAACCGTTACCTGGCACATACCAACAAATAATCCAATAAATACAGATATTATTAAGTTAAATAAAAAGTCCTTTACGCTTTCCTTCATATTCAAATCACCTCAAAATTTATAAACCTCTCTATACTCCGAGGAATTTCTTAAAATCGTTCAAATATTTTCGTGTAACATAAACTTCTTCATCTATATTCATAATTTTTAATATAAGCCTACTATTAAACCAAGAAATTATACGATCTACCTTCTCTATATTTACAACAAAACATTTACTCACTCTTATGAAGCCTTTACTTTCTAGTTTTTCTTCTAACTCATAAAGCTTTTCCTTTACTTTATATTTTTTGTCCCTTGTTCTACCGAAAACGTCATTACCCATAGCTTCAAAATAGTAAATTTCATCATAAGTTAATACCTTAAGCTCATCTTTTTCGCATCTTCCTGTAATTATATTTTTAAACTCCTCTTTACTTGTTGAAATTTCATCTAAATAATCCATTAAAACATTTATGGTCGTCATATCAAAATATATTCCTATTTTTCCCTTTTCTAAAGGAAATCCTTTTTCAATTACACACACATTGGCATCCTTACTAATTTCTATTTTCCGGGTATTAAGTATTTCTTCTAATACTCTGGTCATATTTTCAGAACAAATTAAATTCATTTCCATGATAAAACCCCATTTTTCACATTCTACTATAAAAAAAAGTTCCTAGAACAACTAAGAAAAAAAAGTTTAAAATAGTAAATTTCATTAAATATTCCTTCTTCTTCTCTGGATATTCATTGGCAAATATCTTATATGAAATAAGGCTAGCTAAAGAAGCAATTGGAGTTCCAAGTCCCCCAATATTTGCACCGCAAAATAAAGCATAGCTATATTTTGTAAAAGGAGCCAACAAAATTGTGCTCGGTACATTGCTGATTATTTGACTTAAAATAATCGATACAATATAACTTGCTCCCATGGTTTGAGTAATATTTGATAAATTACTTTTCAAAATAGATATATTTGATATATTGCCAACTGCAATAAAAAAGCATATAAAAGTAATTAGCAATCTATAATCAACCTTTTTAAATGTACTTTTGTTTAAAATGAAAGTAATTAGTACCACTACAAATAATGAAGCTAAATAATACACCATACCAAAAACACTTAAAATTATAAGAACAAATAATATTGAAAATATACCAATTTTCTTTTTTTCAACTACTTTAATACAACTCATATCACAATTAATTTGCTTTGGCTTAATAATAAAACTTATTAATATGATTAAAATTAAACTAATGATACAAATGGGTAGTGAAAAATTGAAAAAACTTTTTGCATTTAATTTAAAAAATGAAAAAATATAAAGATTTTGTGGATTCCCCATGGGTGTTGCACTGCTTCCCAAATTTGCAGAAATTGTTACCATAACTGAAGGTATAATAATATTAAAATCACTTTTTTGTGAGATTAATACCATAATAGGCAGCACCGTCAATAATGACACATCATTTGTTAAAAGCATTGAAAATACAAATGAAATTAAACACAATACTTGAGTTAATATTCTTTGATTTTTACAACTATTTAAAATAGCTACCGAAATATAACTAAGCAAAGAGTATTCTTCAAAAACTTTTATTATAATCATTAATTCAAATAAGCAAGCTATTACTTTGAAATCTATGTAATCTATACGAGGAATATTAAAAAAAGAAGTAATTATTACTGCTAATAAAGAAGCCGAGAAAAAAATATCTTCACATAATTTTAATTTTATTTTATTTAACACATTTATAGCCATATTTCCCCCTAGAGAAAACATCAAAAAATTACCCGTACTTCAAAATCAGCACAAGGCTTGTCTACGTTGCCGCAATGTAAAACTTATTGCCGCTAAACTTTTCTATTCCATAATTCTAACGAATTGTATAGAAAGAACCAGTTTATCAAACATTAGTGTAAATCTTATTTACTAATAAGTCAATATTTATTTTAATTTCTCAGAGATTTAGCGCCTAAATTCCAGTAAAAATTTTATTTTTACTGGAATTGTATTTTCTTACACCTTTTTAAAGGGATGGTAAACCATTAAACCAGTAGGTCGTAAAAATTGTTACACGCTTCCCTACCCCAAAAAATCTTAATGCAAAGTTTCCAGCTTTTATTTTAAAATTACGTGTTTATGAATAGTGGATTATCCCAATCATCTTCTATAGTAAATCTTTCATCTTTTATATCTTCAATAATATCTATTTGGAGCATTTTTTTCTTCCTAAAACCTCTGATACACCTGAAAAAATATAATTGCATTAAATTAAATGCTAGTATCATAAACATTAAAACTGTCTCTATCCCTGTAGAACTGTGAAGAAAACAATGATCTAAATGCCATTCAGTTTTCAACTGATGAAACACATTATTTTCAATATCCCATCTCTTATGCATTATTTTCCATAAGGTTTCTGCTGATGTAAATTTATCTGTTGTTATGATCCATTCTTCTTTAATTTCTACTTTATCTCCAGTATGAATTTCTTCTATAAATTTTATGAATCTTACTTCTATACTTGAATCAGACATTTGAAAATTATCATCATCCCACGCTTTAATCTTTCTATAGGTATTTACATTTTCCTTTACAGTCCAATCTTTATCTGCCTCCCGGCATTTAAATAGGGCTAATGCATCTTTTACAATGTGGAGCCTTTCATCTTTTACTCTTACCAATGCATCCATTCCTATAGAAAGAACTTCTTTTATCCAAGTAGATTTACAGTAAAGAGCATCAGCCACTATGATGTCAGCGAAATGATGATACTTCTTATATAACTTCTTAATTAGTCGTTTACTACCCGTAATTTCACCTTCATCTTTACTGGAACTATCCTTTTTAGGTTCAAGCATCTCTTGACCTAAAATAATATGTGGGTCTGATCCTACTGTTGCACAAACTACAGATCTGTGGAAATAATGGGTAGTTCCATCTCTATTCTCTCGAGAAAGGCATTTATTGCAACATTTTTTAGTACTTTCAAATAGCTCTACACCATCTATGGCAGCTACTTTTAAACCATCAATAGTACCATTTCGAAATACTTTGTTTTTTATAGTTATCTTTATTATGCTGCTATGAATGTTTTTCAAACCATCCATATCAAAGTTACTTAAACACCGCCTGACTGCGTCAATGTGCAGTATTCTAGTATTTTTAGGTAACACTTTTTTAAATTTATTCTTTTCAATCCAATGTTCTAATCTATTGAAACTTCTTATTTGAAGCATGAATCCAAATAACACTACGAAAACTATTGTTGAAACTTTTACTGGAGATTTTACTCTTTTATCTTTTAAACTATTGATTTTTTCACCTATATAATATACTTTATTAATATAAGTAAGTAATTGTTTTAAATAACTTTTACTCATTTTATCAGCATCCTTTTATTTTTAGTTTTCAGCAAAACCATTATAAAAAGGATGCTTTTATTATGCAAATTTTTTCCGTATAATTTCCAGTAAAAATCGGAATCTATTACTTCTACTGTAAATATTCATAAGACTTTATAATCCAAAGGACTACCGTCCTAAAAATTTTTTAAGTGCTAAACTTCTGTTAATTTCTTATCTATCCCCCCTTATACGCTATTTGAGTCAGATATAAAAGCTTTTCAATTGCTAACTTAATGTTTGACAACTTACATCTTATCTGTATATGATAAATTTGTTTATATAATTTTTTATAAAACAATAAATAGCAGGAAGGTTAATATATGGGAACAAATACAGTAATAACTCAAATAATATCGTTGTTTTTAGTTGCATTAGTAGGTTTTTATGGTGGAAAGAAAAATATTATAGATGAAAATTTATCAAATGGATTGTCCAAGCTATTAGTAGAAATAACCACTCCTTTTTTAGTTATTTCTTCATTTAGTATTTCTTATGGTTCAAATGTTGCAAATAATATTATAAGGGCTTTTATCTACAGCTTTATAATATTTACATTAACTCCACTATTCGTAAAGCCTTTACTTATAGGAGTTGATAAAAATAAGAAGAACGTTCTTCAATTTGCAATGGTGTTTTCAAACTGCGGCTTTATGGGATTTCCTGTAGCTCAAAGTATTTTTGGAAATGAGGGAGTTGTTTATGCTGCTATATTTAACATGGTTTTCAATATCTTTGTATGGACTTATGGTGTAATGCTATTTAATAATACAAGCAGCTTTAAAGAAGTAATAAAATCTCTTAAAAATCCAGGAATAGTTTCTGCAATAATTGGACTTCTAATTATGGTATTTTCAATAAAAATCCCCCCTATGTTTATGAACACAATGAAAATGGTGGGAAGTCTCACAACTCCTATATCTATGCTCATAATAGGAAGTTTATTGTCAAGAAGTGAGCTTAGTAAGATTATTAAAGACAAGAGTATGTACTATGGTTCACTCATAAAACTTATACTTATACCAGCAGCATTATACGTAGTTTCACTTTTATTTAAAGAACATTCTATGGTATTAAAGACATTAATCTTAATGCAAGCTATGCCTGCAGGAGCATTTACAACAATTTTTGCAGAAAACTTTAACAAAAACAAAGAGTATTCTGCTTTTATAGTATCCTTTTCATCACTGCTCTCAATAGTTACTATACCAATTGTAATTAAACTTTTCATATAGAGTTTCTAACCAGAAAATCAACTTATACCAGCCATATACTAACAAATTTCATCACACTAAAAACTTTTTATAAGTCTAAAGCTCGGTATTTTGAAAATCTAAAGGAGCTTATATAAACTCGTACCTCAGACATATATAAGCTTCTAAGATTTTCTAAAATACCTCACTAAGACTTATAAAAAAAGTTTTTAAATGTGCTTTCAATTTTGTTAGTATATTTTATGTATAAGTTAAATTTCAATTAGAATCACTCATATTAATATAAATGGTTAACTCTATAATTAAACTTTACAACCTGCATGATATTCTAACTTAAAAATCAACTTATACGCAGGCATATTTTTAAGTTAATAATTAATAATTAATAATGAATAGTGAATGAAAACTTTTCTCTACTGTGGTGCGGAAAATCTCAAATTTAAAGCCTATTGAAGCTTTGCTTCAATAGTACAATGTTTTAGATTTTCTATAGTGCTAACGGAAGAAAATCATCCATAACTATTAATTCTTAACTTTTAATTTTTAATTATTAAAAAATATCTGGAGTATAAGTTGATTTTTCGTTTAGAAACTCTATAGGGAATTATCATTAAATTATAATAAATTTTTGAACCTTTTTGAGCTAAGGTGTCTCTTATATAATAGGTGCACCAAAAAGAGGAGGTAATTAAGTGAATAACATCGACATAATACAGCGCTGTAAAGAAGGTGATCTAGATGCCTTTAATATATTATTTGAAGAATACAGTGTAAAAGCTGTACGTACTGTATATCTTATAACCGGTCAAAAAGATATTGCAGAAGATATAGCTCAAGAAGCATTTATAAAATGTTTCAATCAAATAAAAAAATTAAAAAAAGCAGAGGCATTTGAATCATGGTTCTATCGCCTTCTTACAAGAATATGCTGGAGGTACTGTTCAAAACAAAAAAACAACCTGTGTATTGATGATATCAATGATAAAAATACAGTTTCAAACAACTCACTATCTGACATAACAGAAAAAAATGAAATAAAACATCTTGTGGATAAGGCCCTTGATAAATTGAGTATGCCTTTAAAAACAACCGTTATCTTATACTATTATAATGAGTTGTCCATAAAAGAAATATCACATGTATTAGGATGTTTTGAAGGTACGATAAAATCTCGACTGCATAACGCTAGAAAATTACTTAAGAAAGAATTTTTAACTGAAAATTTTGAAGGTTACTATTTCAATGATAATAAGGATGTGAGGTGTAATGAAAATGCTTAATCAAGAACAATTTGATAAAAATATAAAAAAAGCTTTATTAAACAAATCTCAGGATATAGTACCATCTGATAACATGTTTGAAAATATAAAATCTGAAATTACATCAAATAGGAGTGATAAATATATGTCTAAAGAAAAATTCTTACCTTTTAGTTTAAATATTAAAAAAACTGTCATTGCTGCTTCCTGCGGATTTCTTATACTAGCAGGTTCAGTTGTTGCATCACCAAATTTAAGGGCTTCAGCTCTTCAGAGTATAGGTAAATATGTTAATGGTTATACAGATATGAAGCATTACGATAAAGCTCCATCTAAAGCAGATTTACAAAAAGATTTAGGTTACAGTGTAAAAATACCTGACTCTCTTTCTGGAGGATATAAGCTGGTTGACTCTGGTGTAGATGGACATATAGATGGTGCAACCCCGGACAACCAATATGGTAATAGAGGCGCATATGCAATCTATTCAATAAATAATGATAGAAAAACAACCTTATCTCTTGGAGCTTCAAAAAGATCAGTAGAAGCAGATGCTCCAATATTTAAAAATGCCGTACCTGTAAAAATGGGTAGCATTACAGGATATTTTACACAATATAAAGTACATGAAGCACCTGAAGGCACTAAATTTTCAGCTAAAGAAAAGCAAGATATCAAAGATGGTAAGGAAGTTCTAATTGGTATGGGAAGTCCGAAAAAAAATGTTAAGCTCAAAGAAAAGTTTAGCCAAGAATGTGCATTAAAGTGGAAAGACAATGGTATAAACTATGAACTTACTTCTATGGGCAATTTAAGTGAAAGTCAAATGTCTGAATTGGCTCAATATGTAATAAGCTCTAAATAGTTGTTATGGCTGGTATAAGTATAAAATTCACTTATACCAGCCATATATTAGTAAATTTAAAATTTTTAATCCAGTGAATAGATCACATCACCTAATTGTTCAGCTTCTGCTTTGTCATGAGTAACCAGTATAATAGTCCTTCTATTTTCGCTGTAAATCATTAAAAATTTCTCTATTATATTACTTTTTAATTTATCATCAAGTCCCTTAAAGGGCTCATCCATCAAAAGCAGATCGCTTTTATAGGCAAATGCCCTAGCAAGTGCAACTCTTCTCTTCATTCCACCACTTAATTTATAAGGAAGCTTGTCTTTATAATCCCACAATTCTACCATATTTAAAAATTTTCTTACAGTTAAGTCTACTCTACCTTTGTCCATAGTAGATTTTAATACAAAAGCCACATTATCATATACGCTAAGGTATGGAATCAATCTATCCTCTTGAAACACATAAGATATGGTACTGCCTTTTAAATTAATTTCTCCATTATAATCTTTTTCAATTCCACTTATTATATTTAACAAAGTAGTCTTACCACATCCTGAAGGACCAAGAATAGCTGTAATCCTATTTCTCAAGAATTTCATATTTAAATTATAAAAAACAGGTACTCCATCATAGTATTTACTCAATCTACTTATTGTAACTTCATATTGGTCTTCATTTTGCTTTTCCATAAAATCACCTTCTTTATCAATGCACAATTTGCAGCTCACAATTTATAATTTTAGTAAACAACTACTTTTTTGCTCTACTCAAATAATACTTAAATATTTTTTCGAAAATAAAACTTAAAATTACGATTACAATAGTCCACGCAAAAAGTTCTGATGTTTCCAGAGTTGTTTTAGCATTTAAAAGATTTAGTCCTATAGAATAATTAGGAGTACTTAATACTTCAGATGCCACTGAAACTTTCCATCCGATTCCAAGACACATAAATATTCCTGATATAATATAATTTTTTATACTCGGTAGATATATATCTTTTATCACATACTTTTGCTTTACATTATATACACTCGCCATCTGTATTAAATATTTATCTACAGACTTTATACCTTCAATTACATTTGTATATATTATTGGAAAGCATATAAGTATAGCTGTAAAAATCACCACATTAGATGAATTAAACCACACTAAAGCTATGATAATTATAGATATAACGGGAGTAGATTTTACAGTAACTACAAGGGGTTCTAATAATTCTTCTATAGATCTATTCATTCCTGCAATTACACCAGTTATAATTCCAATAGCTATGGATAATAAAATTCCAATAATCACTCTCCATATACTATTAAAAACACTTTTCCAAAAATAATTTTTCCCCATTAAAATTATTAGGGTTTTTAGTACTTCAAATGGTGAAGGTAAAAGAAGAGAATTATTCATAAAAAGGGAGCAAAGCTCCCAAATCAGCATCCAAAATATCAGTATAGACAGTTTTTTAATTATTTTTGTTTCCACTGTAATAGAAATTTTCATCCGGCACTTTTCCTCCAATGGATTTTGGGTTATTATCATTTAAAACTTCATAAAATTTCTCCAAGGCCTGCTTTCCATCTTTAGCACTTATAAATACTATATTACTCTTTGGAATAGCCATTTCTGCTACTTTAGCCTTTGGAATTATACCTTCCTTTGCTATAAGTTTTCCTGATTCTTGTTTATTTTTATTTACAAAATCTACTGATTCTTTATATTTGATCAAGAAAGTATCTAAATCTTTTCCTCTCTTATCTATAAATGATTTTCTAAAAACTAAAGTTCCCATTACAAGCTTGCTCTGTCCTTGAGAAGCCTTGTCCCATTCCTTTGTCAAATCTATAGGTATTCTCAAACTACTGTCCTTCATTTTAGTTGTAGTTACAAAAGGTTCTGGTAAAACAGCCAGATTCACTTTTTTAGATGCTATTGCTTCAGCTAGATCACCATGATCCATTTTATAATCAATAGTCACATCTTTCCCTGGCTCCAATCCATTTTTCTTCAATATGTAATTTAGTACATACTCAGGAGTAGATCCCTTACCACTTGAATAAATAGTCTTTCCCTTTAGGTCAGCTATACTGTTTACTGTATTTCCATTTTCCACAATGTATAAAACACCTAATGTATTTATTCCAACTAACTCAACTTGACCTTTGGTTTTATTATATAAAATTGGTGCAAGGTTAGATGGAACTGCTGCACCATCCAATTCTCCGTTTACAATTTTAGACACTATTTGATCTGCAGAATTATACACAGTAATATCATAATCATTCTTATTTTCCATAAGTTTTGCCATGCCCATTCCAGTAGGTCCCTTTAAAGCAGCTATTTTAATTTTATCTTTTTTAGCTGAAGTTGCAGTTGAATCATTAGAACAACCTGCTGCAAACAGAGTTGAAATTATAATTATAAATGACATTATAAATATACCTATCTTTTTTTTCATAAAATTCCTCCTATAGCTAATTAACTTAAAACATAGACACAATTCTATTTTATTATAACATTATCCTCAGGCTTTAATTAATTTTATATTTAGAATTTTTAAAAATATAGGTTGACATAATAAATCTTTTGGATTAAAATAAAAGTATTAACAATATATCCCATAAATTGCTATCAATTTAGTATATTAAAAATATCTTAAATTTCACAGTTATCAATCCATATCTTAACCTGATCTCTTACTTTAAGTTTAAGATCAGTAATAGTTATCTAAAAGCATTACCTTTAAAAAGATAATTGTTAATAACTGAAAAATATTTATTAATAAAGGCATTTGAAAGAAAATAACGAGTCAAAGATGCGACGAATATTTTTTATCAGACTAGGAGGCAGGTTCCGCAGATAGTGAATCCTATCTAAGGGTTCTGGCGACGAAGTATGGTAAAAAATAGGCTAGCATACTGACTGGTTATTTCTTTGAAAATGCCTAAGCATCTTTGTAGCTATATATTAAGATGTTTATTAAATTTCAAAAATTTGTTCAGCATAAGGAGGAATCAATATGAAAGCATTACTTTTAGCTGGAGGCAAAGGCACTAGACTAAGGCCTTTGACAGACAAACTTCCAAAACCAATGGTCCCAATTATGGGTAAACCGCTTATAGAAAGAACTATACTAAAGTTAAAAGAATCTGGTGTTAGTGAAATTGTCATAAGCACCTGTTATAAATCTGATTATATTGAAAATTATTTAGGTGATGGTAAAAAATATGGATTAAAAATACATTATATCTCCGAAGACTTGCCTTTAGGTACAGGAGGCGCCATAAAAAATGCTGAAAGTTTCTTTGATGACACTTTTATAATCATGAATTCAGATATAGTACATAATCTATATTACTCTGATTTCATAAAATTTCATAGAGAAAAGAAAGCTTATGTTTCCATAGCTATGACTGAAGTAAAAGATCCATCTCAGTATGGGGTTATAGAATTTGATGAAGACAACTATATAAAAGCTTTTAAAGAAAAACCTAAAGAAGGAGAAACTACTTCAAAATGGATAAATGCAGGAGTGTATATATTTGAGCCAGAAGTACTAAAAGAAATACCTGAAAAGGAAATTGTATCTATAGAAAAAGACACTTATCCCCTGCTTTTAAATAAAAGCTATAAAATGGCTGCTTACAAATACACCGACTACTGGATAGATATAGGCACAATAAAAAAATATATAAAAGCACATGTAGATATATTGTACAGCAACTGCAATAAACTTATGAAAACAAAAAATCTTACAAATAAGAGCAATATAATTTTTAAAAATAAAAGTGTTAAAATTCATCCCAGTGTTAAAATAATAGGACCTGTATTTATAGGTCAGGACTGTATCATTGAAGCAAACTCTCAGATAGGTCCTTATGTAGTTTTAGGTAACAACTGCCATATTGGTGGTTCCTGCAATGTAAGCAAGAGTGTACTGTGGGATAGAATAAATGTACATGAAAATGTTAATCTGACAAATTCTGTAGTAGCTTCAGATTGCACTATAGAAAAATATTGCAATATAACTAATTCAGCTTATGTTTCAAACAATTATAATAATAATTTACTTGCAATATAAAAACTTAAGAGGTGATATCGTTGAAAAAAAATATAGTATTTTTGAGTACCTATCCGCCACGTGCCTGTGGGATAGCTACTTTTACTGCCGATCTTGTAAAAAATTTGAAAAATAAGTTTTCTTCCAATTCCTATAAAATAGCTGCTGTCAATGATGAAAATTATAAATATCCAAAGGAAGTATCCTTCACCTTAAATCAATTTGACAAAAAATCCTATATTCATCTTGCCAATATGCTAAATAATTCAGATACTAATTTAGTTATATTAGAACATGAATATGGAATATATGGTGGAGACTGCGGAGAATATATATTAAATTTTGTAAATAATTTAAATATTCCATTTATAACTACGTTTCATACCATACTTTCAATACCTTCTGAGAAACAAAAA
Source organism: Clostridium sp. 001 (assembly GCF_019056555.1). Classification (NCBI taxonomy): domain Bacteria; kingdom Bacillati; phylum Bacillota; class Clostridia; order Eubacteriales; family Clostridiaceae; genus Clostridium; species Clostridium sp. 001. The sequence goes on from NZ_CP020473.1 coordinate 751,094, forward strand.
CTTATACTTAAAACTTTAGGTAATAAGAGCCAGAAAGTAATTACTATGGGAAAAAGTTCTATAAAAATTTTGATGAACACATATAATATTCCTGAAAACAAAATCATACTTATTCCTCATGGAGTTCCGGATATTGTTGTAGAAGATAGAAATTGTTTAAAAGAAAAACTAGGATATAAAGATAGAAGCATAGTAAGTACTTTTGGACTTCTAAGTCCTGGAAAAGGTATTGAATATGCTATAGAATCTATCTCTAAAGTAGCCAAAAAGCATCCTGAAGTTCTTTATCTGGTGCTAGGGCAAACTCATCCTTGTGTAAAAAAGGAACAAGGTGAAAGTTATAGAAATAAACTTAAGAATTTAGTATCACAATTTGATATTCAAAACAATGTAAAGTTTATAAACAAATATCTTACAAAAAAAGAAATAGTGCAATACCTAACTTTATCTGATATATACATGACTCCTTATTTAGGTAAAGAACAGGCTGTAAGTGGTACTTTAGCCTATGCAGCAGGCTATGGTAGAGTTATTGTTTCCACTCCTTATAGGTATGCGCAAGAAATGTTAAGCAAAAATAGAGGACTTCTTGCAAAGTTTAAAGATGCAGATTCCCTGGCAGAGGCTGTGAATTTCTTATTGGATAACCCACTTAAGCGGCGTAACATGGAAAAGGCTACCATGAAGTTAGGCATGAAAATGAGATGGCCTTCTGTTGCAGCACAATATGAAAATCTATTTGCTTCTGTTATAAAAAGCAGTGAAATTGCAACTCAGGTGGTGTAATATATGCTTACCTTTGAAGAAAAAGATTCTGTACCCCTTTTTATCATGACTGACGATACTGGAATGATACAGCACAGTGTATTTTCAGTTCCGGATCCAAATTCAGGATACACTACAGATGACAATGCAAGGGCTCTCATTGTAGCTGTAATGCTGTATGAAAAATTCAAAAGTGAAAAGTATATAAAATTAATTTTTACATACACTTCATTTTTGCTCTATGCTCAAAATAAAAGAGGAACTTTTAAAAATTTTATGGCCTACAATAGAAATTTCATTGAAGAGGAAGGCTCTGAAGATTGTTTTGGAAGATGCCTGTGGTCACTAGGGTATATGTTCCAATCAAAAATTATTCCATCCTCTATAAAACATGCAGCTGAAAATATGATATCAAAAGCTTTACCCAATGTAAAATCACTATCTTACACTCACAGTAAAGCATACTGCCTCTTGGGGCTAAATTTGATTTACAGTGAACTTTTAGAAACCAGTTCTACATTTGAAATTTCAAAGCATACTGTAAAAGAAGATATAACTATGCTTTCAGATTCTCTTATAGAAAATTTTAAGTGTTACAGCAGTGACTCTTGGAAATGGTTTGAAAATAGTCTCACCTATGGTAATGGCATATTTCCCTGGTGCCTTTTAAAAAGCAGTAATACATTAAATAATAGGGAGTATCTAGATATTGCCCTAGAAGCTTTAAGCTTTTTGGAGCAGCAGTGTTTTAAACAGGATTATTTTAAACCTATAGGAAATAATGGTTGGTTTAAAAGAAATGATTTTTATCCATGCGAATTTGATGAACAGCCTTTAGAGGCCTGCGGAACAGCTCTTATGTATATGGAAGCTTACAAATTACTTAAAGACACAAAATACTTGGATAAAGCAAAATTATGTTATGATTGGTTTTTAGGTAAAAATTCTGCAAAAAAATCACTTGTAGATAACTTTACAAGGGGAGGCATGGATGGAATAATGGAAAATAAAATGAATTTAAATCAAGGAGCTGAAAGTATCATAGCAAAAATACTAACAGAGCTCCTTCTCTCAGAGTAATATTACCCTATAGCTTATATAAATTCTACTCTGAAAATTGAATTTATATAAGGTTTCTAGATTAAAATTCACTTAATTCATAGGCATGTTTTTACAATGATGAAGCCCGTTTAGATATTTTGCATATAAGTCTTAGTGAAAAATTTATAAAAAACTTTGAACTTTTGAATTGTTTGAGGTACGAGTTTTCAAAAGTTCTTAGATTTTTTTAAATTTTTTGCTTAGACTTATCAAAATATCTAACCGGGCTGAATGTTGTAAAAGCATCCGGAGAATAAGTTGATTTTGATATGCCCCCTGTCAAGTAAACATGATAAATATCTAAAACGAGGTGCTGATGAACGACCACACATAGCTTTGTGTGGTTGTTTTTCTATGCACACCATTTTTCTTTATATTTCTTAATTCGTTTGTTTTCAGGAATAGGATATTTCTCTGGTTTCTCCGAGGAAAATGCTTCTCTTCTTACTTCCAGTGGTGTCTTGCAATAGTATCTATCCTGAAGACGTTCTTCACTATAAAACCTTATATAATCCTTGATTGCGAATCTCAATGATGCTTCATCTGTGATTTCATACATCTGATACATTTCTGATTTTATGATACCCCAAAAGCCCTCTGTCGGTCCATTATCAATACAGTGACCAACTCTGGACATTGATTGCTCCATTTCCTGATTTCTAAGTTTCTTTTGAAAAACTTTACTTGTATACTGGAACCCTCTGTCGCTATGAAAGACTGGTTTTGCATTCGGATTAAAAGATATTGCTTTATCGAATGTTTTAAATACTAGCTTATTATCGTTTCGATAGCTAACCACATATGAAACAGGGTATCTATCGTACAAATCAAGGATTGCACTTAAATACAGTTTTTTCTTTTCACCTGGAATCTTAAATTCAGTTACATCTGTAGACCACTTTTGATTTGGAGCAGTTGCATAAAAATCTCTACTTAGATTATTTTCCGCTGTGGTTTCAGGAGGAGAACATTTATATTTTTGCTTTTTCTTCCTGATTACGGAATGAATACCTAGCTTCTTCATAATCCTATGCACTCTTTTTTTGCCATAGTTGGTATGATTAAAGTGATTAATCCATGAAGTCATTCTGCGATAACCTAAAATATGACTAAAACGCTCATCAAATTCTTTGATAAGTTCTGCCAACTTAATATTTTCCAGTTCCTGTTCTGGGATTTCTCGATGCAACCATTTATAATAAGCAGCTCTGCAAATTCCAAGCTGCTCGCACATCCATTCTATACTCCATTTTTTTGTTTCATGGAAATATCTCACATCTAAATATTTTGATTCGTAACGCAGTTTTCCAAGCCTCACATCCTTTCGAATTCTTTCACTTTTTTTAACAATTCAACTACCATGTCCTTTTCTTCAAGTTGTCGTTTGAGTCTGAGATTTTCACGTTTCAGACGTTCTAATTCATCAACCTCGTCATCTGTTTTGTGGTGTCCACGTTTATCTGATAATCCTTCTTCTCCGTTAGCATCATATTTCTTTACCCAAGAATAGACTTGACTATATGAAACATCATAAATGTTTGCAGTTTTCTTATAATCACGGTTATGTTTAAGACAGTACTCAACGATTTCTTTGCGTTCTTCAATGGTTGTTTTTCTTCTTGCTTCTGCCATATAGACCTCCCTTTTAGGATCATAATCCTTAAGTTCTCTATTGGCATTATAACGCTTAATCCAGTTTCTGAGCACTTCTCTTGAAGAAATGTTGTATTTAGCAACTATATCATCGATACTTCCTTCACCTGACAAAACAGCTTTAACACACATGGTTTTAAAATTAGATGAATAAGAAGAGTTCCCCGATTTATGAACAAATGCTACAACTCCGTAAATCCTGTATTTAGCAACCCATTGCTGTAATGTCTTCTTTCCAATGTCATATTTAGCAGATATATAATCGTAAGATCCAGCTCCATCAAGATATTCCTGCGAAACTTTCGCACGGAATTCTGGAGTGTATGGCGATTTGGACATAAAAATACCTCCCAAGTAGATTTTAGTTATTTCCTTTGTCTACTTAAGAGGTATCATATCATTTTTAACTTAGATGCCTTATTTATATTGCTTTCCTAATTCATCTGCAGCAAGTATAGCAGAATATACGTCTTCCTTTGTAACTTCAAATGGCATATTATGCATAGTGTCATTTTCAGCACAGGAAATTTCAGCTACCTTCATTATATCTTCATTATTTACCTTCTTAATACCCAAATCATTTAATGTAATTGGAAGACCAACCTGCAAGCAAAAATCTATGACCTCTTCTATTTCTTCCATAGGACTGTTTTCAAGAACCAATTGAACTAAAGCTCCAAAAGCAACTTTTTCTCCATGATACAATCCATGACATTCCTCAAGTGCTGTAAATCCATTATGAATAGCATGGGCAGCTGCAAGTCCGCTGCTTTCAAATCCAACTCCGCTTAAATAAGTATTTGCCTCAATTATATTTTCTACAGCTTTAGTTGGGACTTTATTTATAACCGCCATTTTAGCTTTGAGACCATCTTCTAAAATCGTATCATAGCATAACTTTGAAAGTGCAAAAGCAGCTTTTGTAGCCTTTCCACCTGACATAGTAACAGCCCCTGATCTTACACAAGCTCTTGCTTCAAAATAAGTAGCTAATGCATCTCCCATACCTGAAACTAAAAGCCTTACAGGTGCTTTTGCAACTATAGATGAATCTACAAGTACAAGATCTGGATTTTTAGGAAGTGCCAGATATTCACTAAATACACCTTCATCTGTATATATTACAGAGAGTGCACTACATGGAGCATCTGTTGCTGCTATAGTTGGAACTATTACAACTGGGACTTTGGCATAATATGCTACAGCTTTTGCTGTATCAAATATCTTCCCTCCTCCTATACCAATTACAACATTATTTTCATTTTGTTTTAGCTTTTTACACAATCTATCTATTTCATTTTTGGAACATTCTCCATTAAAAGCTTCAAATGACAATGAAGAATCTTTTCCTTTAAAACTTTCTTCTATTGCACCTCTTGTTCTCTTAATTCCATTTTCACTAGCTATGATAAAAAAACTATCTCCAAGATTTTCAACGTAGTTAGATATATTTTTAAGTTCGCCGTTTCCCTGTACATATTTTCCCGTAGAAATAATAATTCTTGACATCTTTAACCACTCCTAATCTTAGTTATTTTTTTAACAAAATACATCTGTATTATAACATTAAACCTTCTGTTATAAAAGTTAAAAATATCCACAAATATAATATATTTGTGGATATTTTACTATTTTCTCTTTATTCTATGCTTTTGAGGTTTTAAAGTAAGTTCTGTTACTACCAAGTTAGAAGGTTCCCTAAGTACCCATTCCACCACATCTGCTATGTCTTTACAATTTATATAAAAGTCTTCACTGCTATCATCTTCACTGAAATTTGCATTTCTATAGAAATTTGATTTCGTCATATCTGGATGTATTGTTATTATTTTTACACCTGTTTTTCTCACTTCACTAAAAAGGCTTTCAGAAAAATGAGTTAACCCTGCTTTTGTAGCAGAATAAGCACAGCCATAAGTACTTATTTCCTTTGCTGTAACTGATGATATATTTATTATAATTCCCTTATTTTTCTTAAGCTGCCTCATCAGTATACTACTGAGTACCATAGGTACTTCCAAATTCACTGTTATCATTTCGTGTATTTTTCTAGGATTTAATTCTTCATGGGGGCCAAAGTATCCAACTCCACCATTATTCACAAGTAAAAATATTTCATCTTTGGCCTTTATTTCATCTATTCTCTGGAAGAATTTATTTGTATTTGTTATATCACAAATTTCTCTTATAAAATTGGGATTATCAAATTCTACCCTGGAAAAATCTCTGCCAAATCCGTAAACCTTGTAACCCATATTCAATAGTTTCTGAGCTATTTCAAATCCTATACCTGAAGAAGCTCCCGTTACAATTGCAGTTTTCACCCTTACACCTTCTCTATAATTTTGTATTATTTTTATTGTACAAACACTTTAGATTTTTTAACATATTTGCAAACCAGATCATATACAAAATTCACCAAAAGCTTATGGTGCTCTTCTGAATAACTGCAGGTTCCATCTTCAGTTTTAAATGGATAAGCCAATAATAGCGATTGTGGATTCATTTTCTCCATGTTTTTTAAATAATCCTTACCAATTCTAAATACACCAATACTCACATCCTGTATATTTTCTTCCGGAATAACCCTGAATGTATCTTCTACACAATTTTTATAATATTTTTCCCAATTATGTACATATAACAGCGGATCAAAACAAACTCTCACCTTCCAGCCCCTATCTACAGCACTTTTAATACTATCCAACCTGAGCTTAAAACTTGGAGCACCCATTTCATATTTCCTGCAAATTTCTTCTGGTGAAAGAGTCCATGCAAGTATTACATTATCCTGCGGCACCAAATCTTCTATACTTTTAAAATTGGAACTTTTAGTTCTTACCTCTATTTTTAAATTATTATGCTTTTCTGCAAACTGTATCCATTTTCTAATAAAACCTGTTATATTTTCAAAGGCCATAAGATCCGTGTCATAAGATATACATAAATAAACGGAGTGCTTTTTTAGAATACACTCCACCTGTTTGAAAATATCTTCCAAATTCACAAATAGAACTATATTTGCCGAAGAATAAACTCCCTGCAAATAACAATACTCGCAATTATACAAGCAATTCATAATAGATGAAGTATAATAAAAATATTCATTTCCAAAATTATCACATACCCTTGCACCTTCATAAATTAAGTTTCCATCATTGCGTGCAAGTATTAGTTTAGGAGACTTTTTTTGCACTAGAAAATCTTGATTGTGTCTGCAAAATACATCTTTATAATGATTTATTTTTATAATATTGGATTTTTTAAACTTAGACAGTACCCTCTTTGTATTTTCATTTTCAGTAACCCCTTTTTCCACATAAATATGAGAAAAGCTACATAAGTTCAAGCTGTTGTACAAGTTTTTCAAAATACATCTTCCTCTCATATTTAGTCTTACAGTAAATCTGGGTAAAGGGATCAAGAGCTAAGATTAAGTTATCATTTCTAACCTTATAGCCTTTAGCTAACTTCTTTAGCTGATGCTGCATAGAAACAGATAAATTAAAATTGCATACTATTTCATTTATATAGTTCATATCCTTTTCATCCAATATATCTTTAGGTTTTGCACATTCATGTTCGATATCCTGTATCCAATTACATATTTCATCTGACTTTTCACAAATTAATTCAGTAACTTTTTCCCCAGTTACATTTGTTCCATCCAAATAGTCAGATACTATCTTCAAAGAATAAATTCTATGGGGCGGCATAAATATAGATACCGCTTGAAAAAAAGCAGCTCCTTCCATGTCTACAATATCCCCTCTTATTTTTTCTAGGTCTTTTTGATCCACTATTTTTGCAAAACTCTCCAAACATGCTTCTTTAAAAGGATGTTTAAATATCATATCTGGATAAAAATCCTTATCCGTAATGTTATCAATTATTTTATTACAAAGTACTGACGTTCCAATTTGAAAAGTTCTATCTTTACTTCCACAAACGCCTATATTTATAAAGGTATCGTATTGATCAGCTTCAAATTTAGCTATAATATATGCACAAGCAGAAGCCATATTTATTGCTCCAGTTTTACTTACTATAAGTACAATTTCTTCATTTTTAAAAACTTGAAATTTATTTACGGAATTATCCCTTTTTAAATCAAACCTTTCTATAAATGGCTTTGCCTCACAATGTAATGCTGTTACTATAAAAACCATATTTGCCTCCCTGTTGCCACTGTATTTATAAATAATTATACTTTAAATATACACTGAAGTATATTAAATATCTATTACTTTATTCCCCTGCATAAGTACCTTTTTATTTTATAGTTCCAATCTTCATAAACTTCGCCATAGTCTTCTTTTACAAATTCTAAAAATTCATCTAGTACTCCCAATTTATCTAATCCTTTCATTAAATGTCTTGGATAATCGCAGCATTTGGAATAATTATTTTTAGGATCTATTACTTTTATGGAAGAATCTTTACATAAATATAAGTCCTTACACCTTATATCCAGTTTAGTAAACTTGAGTTTCTGAAACTCTTTAATGAGATTAATAATGTTCTTTGCAACTTTTTCATTTAACCCATTTTGTTTAATGTAGTAATCAAGTCTCTCCCCTTCTGCATAACTTCTCACAATATAATAAAGCCCATGAGAATATATTTTAGGAAAATACTTGCTCTTACTAGTTTTTTGTAATATGTTATATTCACTTCTGCAAACATATTTGCTTTTAAATATTTTAATCACTTTATTATTATCTTCTAATAAATAAACAATTCCATTATGCCCACATCCTAAAAAATTTGCCCTCCTAAGCATGTTTTCAGCTGCGCTATCTAATTGAATATAATATCCATCCCTTTTCTTCATAAATATACCTTTCTATATTATTCTTAGTATATTGTATGAAACTATATTTTGTAACATGAGTACTTAAAATCAAGTATCTCATGGTAATATAAAAATTTTTTTACTTTATTTTGAATTTCTTTGGGAAAAGCATCCCAAAGAAGAAAGAAATTAAATTTATTCCAATAACGCATATAAATAAAAGATGTAAACCTGAAATCAAAGATTCCTTTATCAATTGAAGTGAAACACCACTATTTAAAATAGATGAAGAATAAAGATTACTTGGATTTATGTCTTTTATTCCTATGTTCTGGAAATACTTTATTATACTTAAATTAAATATAGTACCGAATATGCTCACACCTATGGTTTGTCCTAAATTTCGAAGAAGAATATTTGATGCCGTAGCTGCTCCTCTCATAGCATAATCTACAGAATCCTGCACCACTATAGTGACAATTGTAAAAGTACCTCCAAAACCAAAACCCATTATAGAGACACACAATATAATCCAAGGTAATGATGAACCTACACTAAAAGTCAATAAAATGAAACTAGAAAGCAACAATATAATGGAACATATTAAAATTATACTTTTTTCCTTATATATAGTCAGCCATTTTGAAAGAACTATAGAAGATATAAGCCAGGTAAATGACATAGGAGCAATACAAATGCCTGAAATAGTTGCTCCAAATCCAAGTACATTTTGAATATAAATTGGCATATATACATCAATTGCAATTAGTGAAGCTGATACTAAAAAGCCTATTATACTGACAACTATGTTGACTCTTGTAAATATTTCAAAAGGCATGATAGGCTCCTCTGACTTTTTTTCCACAAAATAAAATACAAACATAAGTGCTAAAGCTACACCTATACATATAACTGGAAGAACCATGTCAGGCGAACTTTTTTTCCCGACACTTAAAAATCCATACAAAATAAGTACTATGGAAGTAGTTAAAACCAGTGTTCCCATATAATCTATTCTTACTTTCCTCTTCTTAAAATTCTCCTTTAAATTATTTTTAAGAAGCACTATAGAAATTATTCCAAAAGGTATATTTATAAAAAATATCCAGTGCCAGGAGAGTGTATCTATTAGAAATCCTCCTAAAAAAGGGCCAAGTAGACTGGCAATTCCCCACACTGTACCTACCCATCCTTGAATCTTTGCCCTTTCAGAAGCAGCAAATAAGTCTCCAACTATAGTATATGTTACTGTAAATATTGAACCCGCACCTATTCCCTGAATAGCACGAAAAGCTATAAGTGAATACATATTCATAGATATTCCACATAAAAAACTTCCTAATAGAAATATTGATATTCCTACAATTAAGGTATTTTTTCTTCCATATAAATCTGATAATTTACCATATATAGGCGTAGTTATAGTAGAAGTAAGTAAGTACATAGAAAATATCCAGCTCATTAATTCAAACCCATTTAAGCTTTTCACAATAGTAGGAATAGCTGTAGTCACAACAGTTCCTTCTACAGCTCCAAGAAATGTAGCTAGCATTATTGCAATTATTATATTTCTGTTTTTTGACTCCATATTAAATCACATCCTTTAATAAGTACCGAAATTTGTCCTTAAAAAAACCTCAGGTTTATATGGCATTTTCAAAGGAATAACTTGTCAGTATGCTATCCTATTTTCTTTCAAATGCCTTATAGTCCTGAAGTTTCATTCAATATCCTTTTTTCAATCTTTTAATTTTATCTTAATTCCACGTCCTATTTCCTTTATAGTAGGTAATATTCCTTCAAATTGCTCTGGTATATTTTCACTTAACATATATTCTGCATTTTTAGGATCATCTACATCCTTAAAGGCATACTGTACAATTAGCTTTTCTCCATCCTTACATAAAACTATACCTATAGATGAGTTGTCCCCTTCATCTCTTACTGAATCATCCATGGCAGAAAGATGGAAAGTTAAAATTCCAAGATATTCTGGTTTAAATTTCCCTATTTTTAGTTCAACAGCTATATAACATTTTAATTTCAAATTGTAAAAAAGTAAATCCTCATAATAATCTCCACCTGAAAGTTCCATATGATGTTTTTTTCCTACTAGGGCAAATCCAGAATTCAATTCCAGGAAAAATTCTACTACACTCTTTATAAAATGCTGTTGAAAAGCCTTTTCTTTAATTTCATCTGAAATGTCCATAAAATCCATGAGATACTCATCTTTTAGTATAGGAGAAAATTTTTTAATATCACCTTCAGATAGATCTTCTCCCTGTTCTTTTGAAATAGCATCCTTTATAAAACAAAAATTGTCTTCAGATTTTATTTTTGTTTTTTCTTCATTCTTTTCTTCTTCAGAGTCTTTTTCCTCAGAAGTAATAATGCTTTTACTTTCAATATTTTCTTTTTCAGGGGATTCTGCATTAAAAAGTTCTGCATAGTCTAATTCCTCAATTCCACACTCTTTATCTATCTCCCCTATTAAATCTTCAACGGACCAATCCTTTTCCCACATCTTATCTATGTATTCTTTTCTTTTATCAACATTTCTTATCTTATTCATGAGAATTAAGTTACACGACCAGCTTATTTTAGATGACAATTGACTTACATAATCCTGAGAATTATATTCTTCAGCAAATCTAGCCATATTTTCTAAATTCTTTTCTGTAAAGCATAGATTACCAGGGAACTTACCTTTAAGATATTCTACTGTTTCACTTATAAATTCTGATTCGCAGCCTTCTTTTTCTCTCATTAAAATTAAATTTCCTATCTTCCAGTAGAGCATAAACATATACTCATTTATATTTACCAGTGCTTTATTTTTAAAAAGAATTATATCTTCCTCTAAGTTCTTAAAAAATGTATCCATATCATTATGATGTTCTATCATTTAAAAAATCACCTCACAATAAAATTTTTCCCATAATTTTATTATAGGGTAAAACATATAATATTACTACCCAGGTCATAGTCATTTATTTGTAATTTCTAATCTTTAAAACTTATACTTTTTACATATCTATCTTTTCCAAGCACTGTTTTTTCAAATATACTTTTGGCATTTTGCAGATACAATTCTGGTTTAGGCATAGAAGGACTAAAATGAGTAAGCCACAATTCTCCCACTTCCGCCCTTTTGGCAAGAGCAGCTGCTTCTGAAAATAACATATGTTTATACTGAATGGCCTTTGAAATATTTTCATCTTCTCCATACATCCCCTCACATATAAATACATCAGATTTTTCTACAAATTGAGCTAATTCATGGGTTGGTCTTGAATCGGTACAATAAGACACTTTTAATCCACTTCTTTTATCTCCAAGTACCATTTCAGGAGTATATATTTTTTCTCCATATTCTATCTTTTCTCCCTTTTGAAGTCTGTTCCAGAGGATTAATGGCACTTGATTTTTTAAAGCTTTGTCTCTATCAAATTTTCTATTTCTATCTACACCTATGGAATATGCAAAACATGGCATTCCGTGGTCTACAGGTAATACATCTATATTAAAATCTCCTATTTTTTCAAAGTAACTTTCTTTACCACAAAGTTCAAGTAAGTTTATGCTATAGGGGAGCACAGGTGCTATTACCATAAGTCCCTCTATTACTTTTCTTAATCCTATAGGTCCAATTATCGTGATAGGCATATTTCTGCCAGAATTAGCTATGGTAAGAAGCAATCCTGGCAGACCTGCTATGTGGTCTGCATGAAAGTGTGTAAATAAAATTACATCTATATTTTTTATTTTACATCCAAGTATTTTTAAGCTAACTTGAGTTCCCTCACCACAATCTATAAGTAGTTTTTTTCCATTATAAGATGCTATCATAGATGTAAGGTACCTATCTGGCACAGGCATACTTCCCCCACATCCTAATAAGCATAAATCCAACATAATTTCAACCTTCTCTTCTAATTAGTATATGCCTAATGTCTATTTTTAAGCTAGAACTTAATTTAATTTTTTTATCCGATGACTACCTGCTCTAGTACTCCATCTTATGCCAAGAACTCTGTTTATCACTTGAGAGATTAAAATAAAAAAATAGGATTTATCCTGAGATCATCTTCACCTTCAGTGATAAATCCTTAATTATATAAGTGTTTTAAAATAATTCATCTATTATAACTTTTATTTAAGAAGTTTTTACGGCAATCATGCACTTAATATTAAATCATCAATTTTACAGCCAAGTATCTTTGCAATCACTGCAACTTTTTCAAGGCTTGGATTTTTCTTATCTCCTCTCTCCAATTCTTCCAAATAAGATTTTGAAATTGAAGTTTGAAATCTGGTATCTTTAGCAAGATTTTGAATATCCAAAGTAGTATATCCCAAACTTACTCTTATATCACGAATTTTTTTTCCGTTTAACATAAGAAAACCCCCTATTTAATATTAACTTCTTTAAATTGATTATATTACTTTTAAGCAGGAATTTACAGATAAATTTTATTTTTTTAATATAAACCTAACAAATATTTAATAGTACAACTGTGTTATAATACCATTAAGTATTATAATAAGGTGGTTTTTACATGAAACATTATGAAGTTCTTTACTTACTAAAAGAAAATAGAAATGACTTTGTTTCCGGTCAACTTATAAGCGAGAAATTAGGTGTAAGCCGTACTGCTATATGGAAATATATAAAAATATTAAAGGAAGAAGGCTATACTATAGAATCTTCCTCTAAAAAAGGATATAAACTTATAAGTTCCCCTGATATACTTACTTCTGAAGAAATTAAAGGCTATTTGAATACAAAATATATAGGCAAAAAAATTATTCATTATGAAAGTATAGGATCTACAAACACCACAGCAAAAAAATTAGCTGAACAGGGAGAAGAAAATGGAACTATAATTATAGCCGAGGAACAAACTGCAGGACGCGGCAGGATCGGAAGAACATGGGCATCTCCTAAATATAAAAGCATATATTTTTCTATAATATTGAGGCCGAATGTAAATCCTATGGAAGTTCCAAAGATAACACAAATAATTGCTGCTGCCATAATAGAGGGATTAAAAGAATTAAAAATAGAGGCTAAAGTAAAATGGCCAAATGATATAGTAATAGATGGTAAAAAGGTTTGCGGTATTTTGACAGAAATGAGCGGTGAGTTAAATAAAGTAAATTATGTGATTCCTGGAATAGGCATAAATGTAAACTTAAGCAAAGGAGATTTCCAAGAAGATATTTTAAATAAAGCCACTTCTCTTAAAATAGAAACAGCATCCACTATGGATAGAAAAGTTATCTTAAGCACTATATTAAATAAATTTGAACCTCTATATGAAGAATTCATCCAAAAAGGAACTATTAAATCCTCTATAGAAGTATGCAAAAATAGTTCTGCTGCTATAGGTAAAAATATACGTATAATTCAAAATAAAAATGAAAGACAGGCAAAAGCAGTAGATCTAGCTGAGGATGGTAGATTAATCGTACAATATGAAAATGGTTCTTTTGAAAAATTAATATCTGGAGAAATTTCTATAAGAGGTTTAGATAAATATATTTAAAATGGTTAAAATTTTTATATTTAAATCATAATAAAAATAGCGGCAAAATATATTTAAGGATGTGCTAAAAAATGATTTTAATAAAAAATGTAGAATTATTTAATCCTAAATCCATGGGTAAAAAAAGTATATTAACCTGTTTTGATAAAATAGCTTACATATCTAAAAAGATAGACTTTCCATCTAGTAATTTCCCTACAGTTGAAATAATAGATGGCGATGATTTAATTGCAATTCCTGGTTTGATTGATCTCCACATACATATAAATGGGGCCGGAGGTGAAGGAGGCTTTAATAACAGAACTCCTGAACTAAACCTTACAAATCTTACTTTGAATGGTATCACTACCTGTGTAGGACTTTTGGGAACAGATGGAATTACAAGAAATATGGGTGGACTTATAGCTAAAGCCCGGGCTCTTGAAAAAGAAGGTATAACAACATACTGCTGGACAGGATGCTACTCCGTACCTACAAGGACTCTTACAGACAGTGTGAGGGGCGATATTGTACTTGTAGATAAAATAATAGGAGCTGGTGAAATAGCTGTATCCGATCACAGGGACAGTCATCCTTCTGAAGAAGACTTAATACATTTAGCTTGCGAAACAAGAATAGGTGGAATCATTTCAGGCAAATGTGGTGTACTTCACATGCATCTAGGAGATGGTAAAAAAGGTATGACTCCTCTATTTGATTTAATAGATAAATCAGACATACCTTTTGAAAACTTGCTGCCTACACATTTAAATAGAAACAGTTTAGTATCCAAGCAAGCCTTAGAATATTTAAAAATAGGTGGATTTATAGATATAACTACTGGAATTAAAAATGAAGGGGATACTGCTCAAAGTGCCCCTGAACTCTACAGTAAAATTCTAAAGGAAAATATATCTCCTTATCACGTAACTATGAGCTCTGATGCAGGAGGAAGCATGCCTATATTTGATGATAAAGGCAATCTAACAAAATTAACTGTAGGACTTCCATCTACAGATATGGAATCAATAAGAGAGTGTATAAAAATGGGGCTATCTATGGAAGAATCCATCATTCCTTTCACTTCATCCCCTGCAAAATTTCTAAAATTTGAACATAAGGGCTCTCTCCTTGAAGGTTATGATGCTGATCTAATTTTATTGGATAAAAAACTAAACATACATACTCTCATAAGTAAAGGTAGAATTATGGTTCAAAATTACAAACCAGTAGTATATGGAACCTTTGAAAACAGTTGACAGTTAACAATTTACAATTAATAAAATTTTGCCTGAAGTCAAAATAAATTTAAAGGATTTTCAACTTTCGCTGAAAATCCTCATTAATTGTGAATTGTCTAAATTGATATTATAACTTCTTCATAAGGAATTATTGTCTTTGCCCTAAGCATTGCATTTTTCACTGCATTTACAATGCCTGAGCAGCATGGTACTTCCATTCTCACTACAGTTATACTTTTCAAATCATTTTTCTCTATAATTTCAGTTAATTTATCTTCATAATATTTAATGTCGTCTAACTTAGGACACCCTATTGCTGTAATGTGATCCTTTATAAATTTTTTATGAAAATCTCCACAGGCATATGCAGTACAATCAGCCGCTACAAGTAACTTTGCATTCTTAAGATAAGGTGCATTGGTATTTATAAGCCTTAATTGAACAGGCCACTGTGTTAACTCAGAAGCAGCACTAAAATCTTCTGAATTCTTTTTATCTATATGCACATTTTTATCTGAAGCTCTCTCTATCTTTCTAGCTGCTGTACCTGGACATCCACAGGGCATAACTTCTTTCTTTTCCTTTTCTTTAGCCTTTTTAGCAACTAGTTCCTCGTCATAATCCTTACTTTCTCTTTCAATTATGCTTATAGCTCCTGTAGGACATTCAGGAAGACAGTCACCAAGTCCGTCACAGTACTCATCACTTATAAGTTCAGCTTTTCCCTTTACAAGTTCAATAGCACCTTCATGACATGCATTTACGCAAAGTCCACATCCATTGCATTTCTCTTTATTTATATTAACAATTTTTCTTATCATAGTATTTTCTCCTCCTTACTTTACTGTCTATATTATAATAAAATGCAGTCACAAAATCTGTAACATATGTTACTAAGTCTAAAGAGTAAATAACATATAATAATAACTTTTCTTTTAAATGAAGAAAAGGAAACGAAAATTTCGTTTCCTTCCCTACTACTTATTGTACAATTATCTTCTGCATCCACATCCGCAACATAACAATAACAGTATTATTATTATTACTACTTCTCTTCCTCTACCATCGTGTCTACATGACATAAAGAACCCTCCTTATCTTCCTAAAATAATTCTAAGCTATCTAATTTCTCATCATTTGCTCTACACTTTATTATATTAATTAAGTTTATAAAGGTTACTGCTAAGTTAAGAAATTTGCTTTTTTAGTATTAGTAACTAGCAACGTCCACAACCACAACCGCAGCATAGTAATAATATTATTATAATTATTACTACCTCTTTTCCGTAACCCCCACATCTACATGACATAAAGTTTCCCTCCTTGTCTTCTTTTAATATTTTTATAAATATTTATTGATTCTCACTTTTCATCATCTGTTCTATACTTCTATAATATTAATCAAATTAATAAATGTTACTTTTAATTTTTGTTAGCGACAATTAGAAATTTGTCTTATTTAAAATATATGATATAGTTATATGTGAAAATGTTTAACTATACCATAAAAATTTGGAGGTACATAATACTTATGGACGAATTAGAAATTAATAATAAGTTGCAACAAGCTTTTGATACCTTAATCCCTTATATGCATTACTTTTTTGATGATGAAATAGCCTTTACCATGTCAACTACAACTCATTTTTTAAGAGTAGTAAATAGCAAAAACATTAATATGAATGCAAAACCAGGTGATCCTTTAAGACCTACTGGCGCAGCTTATGAATGTATAAAAGCAAGAAAACCTATTTCTACTATAGTTCCTAAAGAAACTTTTGGTGTAGAAATAAAAGCTATAGGACTACCTGTAAAGGAAGGTAATGAAATCATAGGAAGCATAGTACTCGTAAAAAGTTTGGAAAGACACAATAAATTTGTTGAGATGTCTAAAGTACTGTCAAGTGCAATAGAAACTCTTTCAGAAACCTCAAGTGTACTGTCTTCTGACATAGATGAAATGACAAAACATAACGAGGTTTTATTATCAGAAGTAAACGATGCCTCTGATAAAACTAAAAATACAGATGAAGTTTTAAATTTTATAAGAAATATAGCATCTGAAACTAATCTACTGGGATTAAATGCATCTATTGAAGCAGCAAGAGCTGGAGATCGGGGAAAAGGATTTACAGTAGTAGCAAACCAGATAAGAAAGTTATCTAATTCCAGCAGTAAGTCTATAAACGAAATAAATTCTACATTAACTGAAATAGAAAAATCTGTAGCCAAAATATCTGAAGGCCTTGCATCAACAAAAGATACTTTCAATAACCAATTCTCCAAAATTCACGAAATAGATTCTTCCATAAATAACTTATCCGAATTGGTAGACAAGCTTAGAGATTTATCTGAATAAATAAATAAAACTCAGGAATTTGATTTCCTGAGTTTTTCTTTTAATTAATATTATTTTTCTCTATAATGTTATGCCCTTCTATCCAATCTACAAATTGTCTTGCAGTTCTTGCAGAACGTCCATTATACCAAAGTTCCCACTTAAGAGCCTCTCTATGTAAAGTATCTTTGTCTATATTTAATTTTCTTCTTTCAGCTATTCCATCTACAATCTGCAAATACTTATTTTTATCTGGAGATACAAATACTACATTTATTCCAAATCTATCTGCCAGTGAAAGTTTTTCTTGCACACTATCTCCTTCATGTACTTCCCCTTCTGATCCGGAATAGGAAGACATCATTCTCTCATTAAAATATTCTTTTACAAGATGTCTCCTATTTGATGTAGCATATATTATAATATTAGAGGATTTATTTTCAAGTCCTCCTTCAAGTATAGACTTAAGTGCAGTATAACTTTCTTCATCATCCCCAAATACAAGGTCATCTATAAATATAATAAATTTTTCAGGCCTGTTTTTTAATTTTCTTATTATATTGGGAAAATCAACAAGATAAGATTTTGGAAGTTCAATCATACGAAGTCCTTGAGTATAATATTTATTGAGTATGGCTTTTACCGTGGATGATTTACCTGTACCCCTATCTCCATGAAGAAGTACATTGTTTGCAAAAAATCCATTTAAAAACTGCAGTGTATTTTCTATTACTATTTGGTGCTCTCTCTCATATCCAATAAGATCTGAAAGCTCAATAGGATCTGGATTTTCAATTCCCTTAAAGCAGCCTTTGCCCTCAATATGTTCCCATATAAAAGCCCTGTAGCGAGCAAAAATTCCACAACCATAGTGATTATGAAAATCTTGAATATCATCTACACATTCATCCCAGCTACCGCTATTATAAATTTTTTGTTTTATGTCTCTTACATACCCTGGACTATTTATTCCTTGAAAATCAAGTTCTGTTTTCCACTCCGGTAATCTCTCTACTACATGTTTTAATTTACTGTCAGAAATATACTTTAACACACTTTTCTTTACATCTGTGGAAGTTAATTTAGCAATACAACAAAGATTTCTTAAATCGTTTTTAGCAGCTTCCTTAATTACATCATTTTTCTTTTTTAATTCTTTGTTTTCAGCTTTCATGGAAAATGGATTTTCATTGAAAATCACTTTATCCATGATATATTCCTGTAGAGAACAATATCCACTGTTTACTAATTTAAAAAAGAAATCATTGTACATGTTTGCAGTGTAACCTATATTGATTTTCTCCATATCAATATAGCTTATAAGATTTCTCAAATTTTTTATTACTTCATCTTCAAGTAAATTTCTATAAATAGATACTGAATCAAAAGCTAGTTTTACATATCTTATTTCAAAAATATTTTTTGAATTTGTGCTTTTCATAAAAAGCACCCCCCTATGTGTCTTTTTTAGTATATATTTCATTTTAACACACAAGGATATGATTTTAAATCATATTGTAAATTCTATGTTATACTATACATGAACTTAAAACTATAGCATATTAGGGGGATAATTATGGATATAACAAATTTAAAACTAGAAGACTTAAAAGAAAATTTGAGAAATATTAAAAGTGGAGTAATTGCTTTTTCGGGTGGAGTAGACAGTACTTTTTTGCTAAAAATTGCCCATGATATCCTTGAAGATAAAGTAATAGCAGTTACCGCTGCTTCATCTACTTATCCTAAAAGGGAATTAGACGAAGCTAAAAAATATGCTAAATCAATAGGGGTAAGACACCTGATTATAGAATCAGAAGAACTCGACATTAAAGGCTATAAAGAAAATCCTGTAGACAGATGTTATTATTGCAAAAAAGAATTATTTTCAAAACTAAAAGAAATTGCAAAAGAAAATAATGTAGCTTATGTTTTAGATGGAGCAAATTTAGATGATACTGGAGATTTTAGACCTGGCATGAAAGCAGCTAAAGAACTAGGCATATTAAGTCCTTTAAAAGAAGCTGAGCTTACCAAAGAAGATATTAGAAATCTTTCAAAAAGAATAGGATTTCCAACCTGGAACAAGCCTTCTTTTGCATGCCTAGCTTCCAGATTTCCTTACGGAAATGAGATCAACAGTCAAAAACTAAAAATGGTAGAAGATGCAGAGCAATTTCTTATGGATTTAGGTTTTAAACAAGTTAGGGTAAGACATCACAACGAAATTGCTCGAATTGAAGTTGATCCAGAAGAAAGATCTAAGTTTTTTAATGTAGATATAATGGATAAGGTTGGACAAAAATTAAAAGAAATAGGTTTTACATATGTAACCTTAGATCTATTAGGCTATAAAACTGGCAGCATGAATGCTGTACTAAAGGATGCTAAATAAGATTTTCTAATCAAAAAAATCAATTTATACTCCGGATATTTTTTACAACATTTAGCTCAGTTAAATATTGTGATAAGCCTAAGTAAAAAATTCTAAAAAATCTAAGAACTTTTGAAAACTCGTACCTCAAACAATTCAAAAGTTCTAAGTTTTTACGAATTTTTTACTAAGCCTTATTTACAAAATATTTAAATGAGCTTCATTATTGTAAAAATATACCTGCGTATAAGTTGATTTTTAAGTTAGAAAACATACAATAAAGTATCTCTGTTATACGTTTATTTTTAAGAATACCACTGTATGAGATTTTCAAAATACCGAACTTTAGACTTGTCAAAAGTTTTTATGGTGCTAAAATTTGTCATTACATTACCTGTATAAGTTAACTTTCAAGCTAGAAACTCTATTTTTTAAAATTCTATCTTGATA
This sequence comes from Clostridium sp. 001, assembly GCF_019056555.1. NCBI lineage: Bacteria > Bacillati > Bacillota > Clostridia > Eubacteriales > Clostridiaceae > Clostridium > Clostridium sp. 001. Next base: position 771,342 of record NZ_CP020473.1, read on the forward strand.
TTATACTCTTTAAGCCATGTATTTACCTGAATAAGATATGCAAGAAGCTGTGGTCCTCTCATAAGTTGGCCAAACCAAGGTGCTTTAAAAGAAGATCCTCCTGTATCTATTAATGTCTTAACTGATTTTTTATCTATAAGCGGCAAAATAGGAGAACTCTTGTCTTTCATAATATCTGACATCCGTTTTGTAACTATTTTTGTATATTCAGGGTTATGAGTTTTTGGGTAAGGGCTCTTTTTCCTTTCAACAATTTCCTTTGGCAGTATTCCTTCTAGTGCCTTTCTCAGTAAGCCCTTTTCTCTTCCTTTATAAAATTTTATCTCTGGTGGTATATTAAAAGCATACTCTACCAATCTATAATCTGCAAAAGGTACTCTAACCTCCAAACTATTAGACATACTCATACGATCTTTTCTATTTAAAAGTGTTATCATAAACCATTTTATATTTAAATAAAATAATTCTCTCATTCTGTATTCTAATTTGGATTCACCATCTATGTGAGGCACCTGTTTTATACTACTTTTATATTGTTCATTTAGATATTCCTCCAAATCAAGTGCCTTTAATTCATCAGACAATATTTCCTTTCTTGAATTAATAGATTTTGACCATGGAAAAGTATCTGCATTAATGTCTTCAGGTCTTCTATACCACGGATATCCTCCAAAAATTTCATCTGCACATTCTCCTGACAGTGCAACTGTATTGTCTTTCCTTATTTCCTTACAAAAAAGGTACAGCGAGGAATCAATGTCTGCCATTCCAGGCAAATCACTAGCTCTTACAGAGTCATAAAGGGCATCTGCTAAATCAGAACTTGTATTTATAATCCCATGATGAACACTTTTTATATAATCCGACATTTTTAGTGCCCAAACTCTATCTGGTGTAGGTTCAAAGGAATTTGCTTTAAAATATTTGTCATTATCTTCATAGTCAATTGAGTAGGTATTTAAAGTCTTTCCTTGTTTTTTAAACTCTGCTGCAGCTACTGTAGATATAACACTAGAATCAAGTCCTCCTGAAAGCAGTGTACAAACGGGTACATCTGCTACAAGCTGTCTCTTAATGGCATCTACAAGCAGTGTTTTTACATGCTGAGCCGTTGTTTCTGTATCTTCATTGTGAATTTTACACTGTGGTTTCCAGTATTCTCGTAGCTTAATACCATATCTATCATATAGAACATAATTAGCAGGTGGTACTTCATATATACCTTTAAATACACCTCCACCCAAAGATCTAGCAGGTCCAAGGGCAAATATTTCAGTCAGGCCATCCCTATCAACTACAGGTTCAATAAAGGGATGGGCCAGTAATGTTTTTATTTCTGAACCAAATATAAGTGAATTATCTTTTACTGTATAAAATAGTGGTTTTACTCCTAATGGATCTCTTGCCATAAATATCTGATTTTTACTTTCATCCCATATTGCAAAAGCATATATTCCATTTATATGTTTCAAACAATTTATTCCCCAATGGATGTAACTGGTTAGAAGTACCTCTGTATCAGAATAGGATTTGAAAGAATAATTTTCTTTTACAAGTAACTTTCTTAAATCCTCAGTATTATAAAGTTCTCCATTGTATACAATAATATATCTCCTGCCACCTACACTTTTTGACATAGGCTGTGCACCACCAGAAGGATCCACAACTACAAGTCTTCTGTGTCCTAAGAGTGCATTTTTAGAAAAGTAATAGCCTGCATCATCAGGTCCTCTTTTCTTTAAAGTATCTGTCATATTTAAAATAACATCTCTGTTTTGGGAAATGTCCTCTTTTAAATTAATCCATCCTGCAATTCCACACATAAGAAGCCGCCTCCGAATAAATATTATTAATGTACATATAATTTAATCTATGATTTAAAAAATGTATATGTGAATGAATTTTTCTATTTATTCAAGGCAGCAGTTTTCAATTACTCTAATTTAATGTTTCAAAAGTGTATCCTTTTGACTTTAAATACTGTATTACTTCAGGAAGAGCTTGTACTGTTGTTCCCTTTGCAGCAGCATCATGCATCAAAACTACTACAGTATTATCATTACTGTATTTTCTAAGCTCATTTAATAAAACATCCACAGGAACATTATTTCTCATAGCATCTCCAATCCAATCATTCCAATCCACATAATGATATCCTGCTTTTGTAACTGCATCTTTAAAAGGATTCAAGTTTAAATGACGAGTGTTAAAAGAACCTCCTGGAAACCTCATAAGTTTTAAATTGTAGTCTTTTCCAACTATGGATTTAATTACTGTATCACATCTATTTATGTCATCTACAAATACTGATGGATCTTCTCTGTATCTAAGTTCATGGCTGTAAGTATGATTTCCAACTACATGTCCTTCTTTTACTTCTTCTTTTACCAAGTCCTTATTTCTTTCTGCATTTTGTCCGATTAAAAAGAAGGTTGCCTTTATATTATTTTGTTTCAATATTGAAAGTATTTTAAGAGTATTTGGAGAAGGGCCATCATCAAAAGTTAAATAAGCTACTTTCTTTCCATCCGTTCTCTTGGTTTTCCATGGCATATACGCTCCTGCAGGCTGTTTTGTTGTAAATCTTTGTTTTAGTTCATCCTGCTGCTTTTCTTCAGCGCTTTTCTGATGTTCTACTTTATTAGAAGTAGTTACTACTGCATGTTTTTTGTATGCAACTTTAGTTCCTATAAAGAATGCCCAACCAAAAGCACATAATAAAATTACTCCTATAATTACATTATTTCTTCTTTTAATGATTCTATTTTTTTTAATTTTGTCCTCATATTTATTCATCAGTTCCATCTCCCTAATAAGATTCTAATGTCATACGTCATTTGAAAGAAAATAACAAGTCAAATAGGCTAGCATACTGACTAGATATTTCTTTGAAAATGCCTAAGTAAAATTAAAAAATAGCATTTCGATACCTTCCTTTAATTTAACTTCATTAATTTCCCTATTTATAGTATAATAAATCATCCTATTTTACTATACATTATGACAAAATGTAATCATTTTGTAATTTGTTTTAACTCTTTAATGATATATTCTAAAAAATCTGAAATTATTCATTGGCATAAAAAAACTATAGAGAAGTTATAGTACTATAACTTCTCTATAGTTTTTTAGATTATTTTTTTATTTTAAAAGAACTCTTAAGGGATACTATTCTATTAAATACTAGCTTACCTTCTTGAAAAAACCTAGGATCAACATTGAAATATCCATGTCTGAAAAATTGAAATTTTTGGCCTGATTTTGCATTTTTCATATCAGGCTCCAAAAATCCATTTAATATTTCCAAGGAATTTGGATTTACATTATCTAAAAATGAATCACTGCCTTCTTCTTCCTTTTCATCTAAAATTAAAGGTTCATAAAGTCTTATTTCTGCTGGAATTGCAGTACTTGCATTTACCCAATGAAGTGTACCTCTAACTTTTCTTCCGTCAGGACTATTTCCTCCCTTTGATGCAGGATCATAGCTGCAGTGAAGCTCTTTTATGTTCCCTTCTTCATCCTTTATGACTTCTTCACATTTTATAAAATAAGCACCTTTTAATCTAACTTCATTTCCCGGAAATAATCTATAATATTTTTTAGGTGGATTTTCCATAAAGTCTTCTTGTTCAATATATATTTCCTTTGAAAAAGGTACTTTTCTAGTTCCTGCTGTAGGATCATCTGGATTATTTTCAATTTCAAAAGTATCACATTGTCCTTCAGGATAATTTGTTATTACGACTTTTAGCGGTCTTAGAACAGCCATAGTTCTAGGTGCTTTTGTTTCCAGATCATCTCTTAAAAAGTAATCTAGCATTTGAGAATCTACTACACTACTTGCTTTTGCCACGCCTATAGCTTTACAAAATTTGCAGACAGATTCTGGTGTAAATCCTCTTCTTCTAAGTCCTGCAATAGTTGGCATACGTGGATCATCCCATCCATCTACAAAATTCTCATCTACTAATTTTTTAAGTTTTCTTTTACTCATTACCATATTTGTAATGTTAAGCCTAGCAAATTCTATCTGCTTTGGCACATTTTCCATTTCACATTCACGCACTACCCAATCATAAAGAGGTCTGTGATCCTCAAACTCAAGTGTACATATGGAGTGAGTTACTCCCTCAATGGCATCTTCTAGCGGATGTGCAAAATCGTACATAGGATATATGCACCATTTATCTCCAGTATTGTGATGTGGGGCATGTGCTATACGATATATAATTGGATCTCTCATATTTATGTTAGGAGAAGTCACATCAATTTTAGCTCTTAAAACTTTTTCTCCATCTTTAAATTCTCCATTTTTCATTCTTTCAAATAATTCAAGATTTTCTTCTACAGTTCTATTTCTATAAGGACTTTCCTTGCCAGGTTTAGTTAAAGTGCCCCTATATTCTCTTATTTCATCTGGAGTCAAATCGCACACAAAAGCTTTACCTTTTTTTATTAAAAGTAATGCTCTTTTATACATTTCATCAAAATAACTGGAGGCAAAGTGCAATTCATCCCAATCATATCCAAGCCATTTTACATCTTCTTTTATTGACTCTACATATTCTGTATCCTCTTTTGAAGGATTAGTATCATCAAATCTTAAATTAGTTCTTCCACCAAATTCATCTGCCAATCCAAAATTTAAAACTATTGACTTCGCATGGCCTATATGTAAATATCCATTAGGTTCTGGAGGAAACCTTGTTATTATTTTTTTATACTTTCCTGACTTCATGTCTTCTTCTACTATGTTTTTAATAAAATTTGATGAACTCTTGCTTTCTTCCATAAGTTAACCATCCTTTTCTAAAACTTATTTATCTGATGGATACCTACTGTAACACTCCCACTTTTATCAAAATGGGAGATAACAGTAGCTACGCCCCTAGATAATTCATCTAAACTTAGTGGGAGAAACAATCTCCCACTAAGTAAGATTCATTGATATGTACATCAGAGTGGTAATCGTTACCTGACCAAATCATGATTTGGATTCTCTGATTGAAAGAAAAGGCATTTTTTATAAGTAAATGCCTTTTCTAAATATCTATACAAATTGCTTGTTTTTAATATAAATTCTAAAGGCTATCTCTTCTACAAGTGAAAAAATACTAGATGTTATAAAATACAATCCAAGTGCTATTGGAGCTTTAATTGTTATTAAAAGTCCAATTGCTCCAGGAAGTATTGCTGACATCTTATTGTACTGCACTTCCTTATAGACTTTAAAATAATCTATAGAATTTACTAGGCCAGGCAGCATTGAAATGATCGAATACACTATAGGAACTATAAAATAACTATCGCTTAATTTTATTGAAGCTACCCAAGGTATAAGCACTGTACCTGAAATTACAGGCATGTTTATAATGGTTTTATAAAGCCCACCTATTATAGGAAACTGAATAATTGTAAGTAAACATCCCATCATGCTTTTTAAATTATCCTTATAACAGTTTTGTATTTCCTTTTCCATCTTAAGCTTATCATTTTTATACTTAATTTTTATGTCTTCCATCTTTTTAGCAACTTTCTGCTGCTTTAAAATGCTAAACCTTTGTTTCATAGACATAGGCATCAAAAGTACCTTTACAATTAAAGTGAGAACAACAACTGCAATACCCCAATCTCCTGTAAAATTAAATACGTGATTGAGCAAAGCACCCAGCAAATTAAAAATAATGTTCATATAATATCTCCTATCTATAAATTATTATATTTTAAAACATTATTTTTAAATAAGGCTGTGTAAAATATATCCACACTTTATATTTTTCGTAACTCACATACTGTTTTATATATAATTTTTTTGGATAACCTAATGCCCTTAAAACTATACATTCTATTAAATTATATCTAATACTTTCTCTTAAGCTTTTATGTACCTGTAAAACACCAGAAAAAACTGCAGTTATACACATAAACAACAGAATAAAGTAGAAAATATTGAAAAAGTCCATGTTCATGATAAACATTCCTTTAAAATAAATTATATATCAAATACTTTTATTTGATATTACCATATAATGATTTTATATTCAACACAAACCCTTTATTTATGCTAATATAACCATAATATCACAAAAATATTATTTAAAAATAAAAATTTTTATTGTACCTTACCTTACGTCATGTGTTACAATAATTTAGGCAGAGGTGATAAATAATGAGTTCCCATAAATCAGAACTAGTAAGTATCGGCAAATTTGCCCAAAAATCAGGTGTTACCTTGAGGACTTTAAGGTACTATGACAAAATAGGCCTTTTAAAGCCCTGTGCCTATACTGAGTCTGGTCACCGATTATATAATGTTGAAGATTTTGGTAAGCTTCAAAAAATACTTACTCTTAAATTTATAGGTCTTTCACTTGAGGATATATCTAAAATAATGAACTATGATTTAAATCAAGGTGATTTAAAAAGATCTCTCCAAATACAAAAAAAGATAATGAAAGAAAAAATATACCACATTGAAGCTGTAATAAAATCCATAGATGAAGCTGTGCATATGCTTGACAATGACAAGGAACTCAATTGGAACAAGTTTATAAACATAATAAGCATAGTAAATACAGATCAAAAGTGGATGGAACAATATGAAAATGCCTCTAACTTAAAAGCCAGAATAAGAATTCATGAACTTTTCAGCACAAATAAGCGAGGATGGATGAAATGGTTTTTTAATCAATTAAATATTCCTTCCAAAGCTTCTATTTTGGAACTTGGATGTGGTAATGGGGAGCTATGGCAAAAAAACTTGGATAAAATTCCTGAAGGTTGGGACATTACTCTTACTGATTTTTCCCCCGGAATGCTTCAGGATACAAAAAATAATTTAGGTATTAATTCAAAAAGATTTACATTTAAAATAGCAGATGTACAAAATATACCTTATGAGGACAATAGTTTTGATGTAGTAATAGCAAATCATGTATTATACCATGTAGGTGATTTAGACAAATCCCTTTCAGAGATTTATCGTGTTTTAAAACCTAAAGGCTATTTTTATGCCTCAACTGTAGGTAAAAATCATATGAAGGAAATGAGAGAAATCGTTAAAAAATATAACTTTAAGAATATAACTACAGATAGTTTTAATATTACAGAAAGTTTTCAACTTGAAAATGGTCTGTTAAAACTCTCTAAGTGGTTTAATGATGTAAAAATGAAAAGATATAGTGATAACTTAAAGCTAACAGCTGCATCTCCTCTCATAGACTATATATTTTCTATGCCCGGCAATACAAAAACTACATTTGACAAAGATAAACTCGAATCTTTTGCAGAATACTTGCAGTCTGAAATAAACAAAAATGGGTATATTTATATAACAAAAGATACTGGTTTTTTTGAAAGTAGGAAATAGTTTTATACATCAACCTACAATCTAAAAATTTATATAATAAACAATGAAACGAAATGAAAGGATTGATTATAAATGAATAAGAAAATACCATTCTCACCACCAGATATAGGTGAAGCCGAAATAAACGCAGTTGTAGAAGTTTTAAAATCAGGATGGATTACTACAGGTCCAAAATGTGCTGAATTTGAAAAAAAGATTGCTGAATATTGTAATAGCGATAAAGCACTAGCTGTAAACAGTAATTCTGCTGGACTAGAACTTGTATTGAAGGAATTTGACATAAAAGCAGGAGATGAAGTCATAACTACTCCTTATACTTATACTGCAACAGCAAGTGCTGCTATACGTAGAGGAATAAAACCAAAGTTAGTAGATATAGAAAAAAATTCTTTCTTAATTGATTTAGAAAAATTGGCAGATGCTATAACACCTAAGACAAAAGCTATATATACAGTAGATGTTGCAGGAGTACCTATAGATTATGATGCTGTTCGCAAAATATTAAAGGATAAAAATCGCGAAGATATAATTTTTGTATCGGATTCTGCACATTCATTTGGTGCAAAATACAAAGGTAAAAGAGTTGGTTCTCAAGCTGATTTCCATGTTTTCTCCTTTCATGCAGTAAAAAACTTTACTACTGCTGAAGGTGGTGCAATAACATTTAACGAGAATGATAAATTTGGTAAAAAGGACTTATATAAGGATTTTAAGTTGGAATCCCTACATGGCCAATCAAAAGATGCTCTTTCCAAAATGCAGGCAGGCGCATGGAAATATGATATAGTTACAGATGGAGGTAAATGCAATTTAACTGATATATCTGCAGCTATAGGTTTGGCACAATTTCCAAGATATGAAGAAATGTTAAAAAAACGTAAAGCTATATTTGATTTATATACTAAATTTTTAATTGAAAAAGATTGGGCTATAATTCCATTTAAGAAAGATGCTATACGTGAAACTTCATACCACTTATATCTTCTTCGTATAAAAGACTTTAGTGAAGATCAAAGAAATGAAGTAATAAAATCCCTTGCGGCAAAAGATATAGCTACTAATGTCCACTATACTCCTTTGCCTATGTTTACACTTTACAAAAATTTAGGTTACGATATAAAGGATTATCCAAATGCATATAATCACTATGCAAATGAAATTTCTGTACCAGTTTATTCTCTTCTTAAATTAGAAGATGCCGAATATGTCGTTAAAGAATTAATTTCTGCTGTAGAAAAAGTAATGAAATAAATTGAAAGAGAGGACAAAAAATGAAAGTTAATTTTTTTACACCTACAAGAGAATACTTAGAAAAAAAAGAAGAATTTAATAAGGCTATATCAGCCGTACTTGAAAGTGGAAGTTTTATATTTGGACCTCAAGTATCACAACTTGAAGAAGAAATAAAAAAATATACAGGAGCCAAACATGCCATAGCTGTAGCTTCTGGAACAGATGCTCTTTTAGTTGCTTCCCATGCGCTTGGATTTAAAGATGGAGATGAAATTATAACTTCCCCTTTTACATTTTTAGCTTCAACTTCTTGTATAGCTAAATTAAATGCAAAACCAGTTTTTGTTGATGTAGATGAAGATACTTTTAATCTAGATGCAAATAAAATAGAAGAAAAAACAACTTCAAAAACTGCAAGTATATTACCAATACATCTTTTTTCACAGATGGCAGATATGGATAAAATAATGGATATAGCATCCAAGCATAATTTAAGCGTTTTAGAAGATGCTGCAGAAGCTTTTGGTATGCAGTGGGGAGGTTCCTCAAATGAATACAAACATTCTGGTACTATAGGAGATATTGGTATTTATTCATTTTTCCCAACAAAAACACTAGGTGGTTATGGCGACGGAGGCATGATAGTAACTAATAATGACAAGTTAGCTGAAACCGCTAAAATGCTTAGAGTACATGGTGCTTCTAAAAAATATCATTATGACTATATAGGATATAATTCAAGACTTGATTCTATTCAAGCTGCTGTACTTTTAGTTAAACTAAAGTATATAGACAATGCACTTAAACAAAGACAAAAGGTAGCTGATTGGTACAAAGAAAGACTTGCTGATTGTGACTATATAAAACTTCCTACAGTTAAAGGAAATCAAAAACCAGTATATTATGCATTCAATACATTAGTAGAAAAAAGAGATGAACTTGCTGCATACTTAAAGGAAAATGAAATTGGAACTAGTATTTATTATCCAATCCCTCTTCATCTTCAAAAATGCTTTGATTATTTAGGCTATAAAAAAGGCGATTTCCCTGTAGCTGAAAAACTTTCAACTAAAGTTTTAGCTCTTCCTATATACCCTGAAATAACTGAAGATGAAGTTAACTTTGTGTGCGAAACCATTAAAAAATTCTATACAAAGTGACATTATACAAAAAGCAGTATTTAGTTTTTACACTAAGTACTGCTTTACAAAATTAAACACATTTTCAAAGCATTATATATATTTTATCCGAGAGTGTAAGCTCTCTAGGATTCCAACACCTTTTAGGACATTTCATAATTTTATATGACATATGCAAATCATTTATGAATTTATAAAACTCATTATCAAGCCAGGGAGGAGTCCAACTCCCCGACCTACATATGTGAATGACATTTATGTTCTTATTTACTAAATGCTCCACCTTAGGATATTTTATAGAAAACGATTTATTTATTTCCTCAAATTCACTTTTTTCTTCATAAGTATAAGGACTGTAAACTATACTTGCCTTTTTTATAATACTGTTTTTTAAAAGTTTTCCAAGCCAATTGGCACAATTCAATTCAAAATCAAGTGACTTCATTCCACCATAACCCAAATCAGAATGTGCATCAAAATTTATAACTTCATCACAATTATTGTTTTGAGCTATGAAATAAGAAAACTTATGGGAGTCAGATACATATACCTTAGCTTTACTTTCTATGGAAAAACATTGTTTTATTTTACTCCAAAAGCCTTTCAGTTCATTGCCGGTTCTAACTGTTTTTTCAACGTTTTCTCCCATTTGCCTATTTTTAAAATATCTCCTATACCACAATATAATATTTGTTCTCTTATTCTCAATATAAGAGCCGCACCATTCCTCTCTTACAGGAATAAAATAATCCCAATCAATGCTGAGAAGATTTTTTTTCATAGCAACACACCTCACATATAACTATAATGTTACACCTCCAGCATGAATTTTTAAACCTTTCAAATACTAATTTTTAACATAAGATATCCACATGTTTCTTATATTTTTATAATATTCATCCTTGGTAATATTATAAAGCACATTCATTTCTTCAATGTGAATACAATGATAAAAGTCAGAACTACTAGGAGGTCCATTTTTTATAATGTGATATAAATCATAGGATGTGAAGTTCCCTATATCATAATAAGGCAGTATATATTTTAAGCTTAGAAGTCCTTTATTCCAGTATCTTTTAGCCATGTTAGAATAGTATATATTTTGAGGACAATGTACACTGCTCCAGTCATATAAACCTATCAATGTAAATATATACCCGTTTAATGTATAGGTAGACGTTTTTCCCACATATTGCTGAAAAAATATCTTATCGTCAAGGCTTTTATCTAAAGCACCTAGATTATCCATAACACCACCTTCTGAAACAGGCGTTAAAAGATATTTAAGCACTCTCTGCCCTGCATTTATATATTTTGAATTTTTAGTTAAATGATAGGCTCTAGTAAATACACTAAGTGCCTGCCCCTGGGACATACTTGAAGCCCATCCTTCATTTAAGCATTCATAATATCCAAATTTGAACTCATATCTTAGAGATCCATCTTTTTTTATACTCTTTATTAAAAAATCCGCTGTATTTAAAAATTTATCTTTATTAGCTCCAGTATCCATATACCCATCATATAAATAAAGTGCATATTGGCATATAGTAACTGCATTATAATAAAATTTGCCATTGTATTTTACCATGGGTATGCCGTTTTTATCATATTTAAAACTAGGAGACTCAATATAAGCCCAATCTGGTTGATAATTAAAGTACTTTTTTACAGGATTATATTCCCCATATAATGTGTAATTACACTTGTTGCTTTTATAATAATCCACACCATTTTTGCCAATATTCATATACTCCGGCAGGAAAGAATATTTATCCAAAACAGGCACTTTTCTTTCTGCCAGCAGCTTACATATTTTTGCTTCGTTTATAATACTTTTAGGCATATTCTTATTTTTTAAAACTATATTATATCCTTCTATAGCTTTTAAATACTTTTTTTGATTTTGCAATCTTCTGCTATTTTTTAGTATGTTTTTGGCTTCATTTTCAGATACTTCACCCACTTTTAAAAGCCTTTGCTGCTCCAGTAAACACAATTATGTTAATAACCAAAATTATAACTGTACATATTATCTTTGTAATTATATTTTTCTTAAATTTCATATTTTCTCCTTTTATGACTTTCAAATAATATTAACCTATTATAACTTTTAATATTATTTTCTAATACATAAAAATATATTCTAAACTTCAATCATGGCTTTCCCGTTTTATAGATAAAAAATCAATAATATGGAATTACCTTATTTCTACCTGTATGCTTTGCTTCATATAGAGCGATATCTGCACTTTCTACAATTTGTTTAACATTATTTACAATATCAGGATAAGTTGTAACCCCAATAGATACAGAAATATTAATTTTTTTACCCGTGGATAGTATAAACTCATGCTGTTCTATTGCTTTTCTTATTCGTTCACCAATTTCTATAGCTTGTCTATTAGGACAGTCTATTAATAATATTGAAAACTCTTCTCCACCGTTTCTTGAAATTATATCAAAAGACCTGCATACTGTTTTGAGCACTAAAGCAATTTGTTTTAGCACTTCATCACCCGAAGGATGCCCATATGTATCATTAACTTTTTTAAACCAATCAATATCTATCATAATAAGTGAAAGCCTTTCTTTTCTTTCAACTGCCCTTTTAGATAAATCATTAAATAAGTTGTTGAAATTTCTAACATTATTAAGCCCAGTTAAAAAGTCTCTGCAGGAATCTTCCTTAAACTTCATAAACAACAAACTTGATTGATTTATATACTCGCAAAGATAATATATTATAAATCCAAATATAATTGTTAAAATTGAATATATAATGAATGCTTTGTAAATTGTATTATTGATTTTTGCAGTTGACGATACTATATTCATAAAAAGAAAATGCAAAATCAAGCTGCTGATAATCATGCATAGCCATTTTTTTGTTTTCTGTACACTACATTTAGAAATAATCCCACAGCTAATACTTATACTTAATATTGTAATTGACATAAGTAATGTTTGATAACTTATTAGCCAAAATACTATTGAAAAGAAAGAAATTACTACCCCTGTAATAAATGAAGATAAAAAGCCGCCGTTTATTGCTGAAATAAGTATAGCAAAATTTTGAAAATCTACCGGTATGTAACCTTTATCTTCCATAATAAAAGGTATCAAAAATCCGCCTAAAACCCCTGAAGTAATTCCATATAACACTCTTATCCTTACAGGAGACGATGGGTTTAATAAATGTTCCTTATTTTTAAAAAATTGACTCCATATAAAAAGAAATGAAATGAAAAGAAATACACTATTAAGTAAATGTCTTGTAATAAATAAATATTTATTTATAGGACAACACCTCAAAACTTGGAAATTTCACTCTAGTTAGTAAAAAACATTATATTATAAGAGTATTTTACACATTTTAATTTGTTTTTTATATACATTATTATTTAGGACGAAATAAATATTTTGTTCTAAAAATGATGATTTTATACTCATTTATTTTAATTTAATTTCATAAATTGAAAATAATTACATATTTTATTCCATTTTATTGAAAATAATAACATTACTTTGATATTTTTCTTATAATAATTGGATTTTACGCAATATTATGTTATAATTTATAATACAAAATATTTATAATGTACAATTATTTTGAAAAGAGGAGACTAAATGGAAAGAAAAAGTGACAGAAAAGTAAAATATCTTACCCAAGAAGAAGCAAAAAATCTTTTTAAAGCCATTATCAGTTTAGATAGTACACATGCGGTTAGAGATTTAGCAATTTTTAGAGTTGCTTATAGATGCGGCTTGAGAGCCTCAGAAATAGGTTTAATTAAATTGGAAGATTATAATGCTTCCAAAGGTGCAATTTACTGCAAAAGATTAAAGGGCAGTTACAATAATACTATAAGACTTGATACTAAAACTAAAAATGCATTAGATACGTATATACATGAAAGCAAATTATCATCTAATTCTGAATTTTTATTTAAAAGCTAAAGAGGGAAACCAATTTCCAGACAAACTCTTGATTATATGATGAAAAAATATTGTTCCTATGCTAATATTTATGATAAAAGTAAATATCATTTTCATTCTATAAAGCATACTACAGCAGTTCATTTAGCAGAATCTGACATGGACATAAAAGAATTACAATGGTGGCTTGGGCATAAATCTGTTACAAATACAGAAATATACTTTCAATTTACAACAAAACAGCAGGAAAAGATGTATTCCAAGCTTGAGGCAAAAAGTGAAATGGTTTAAAAATATATAATTGCTGCATTTTGTCGATATTTTAATTTTGAACTTACTTATTTAAGTTTTTATTAAATCTAACAGCATACGTTAAATATGGCTCTCCAAAATATTCTTCTTTATCTTTTTTATATCCATGTTTTTTATAAAATGAAATGGCTCTACTATTTCCCTTAAAAGCCCATATTACAATTTCTTTATAACCATATTTAAACGCCTGTTGCTCTGCAAAGTTAATTAATTGACTTCCAATTCCTCGATTTTGATAAGCCTCCGAAATATAAATACGCCAAACCTCAAAAGCCCCTATTTTATCATTGTCAACTGTATCTCCAATGGATAATAATGCTGCAATATGCCCATTACATTCATAAACATAGTTTGATAATCTACCAGATAAGAAATCTGCTTTCAATCTCTTTTCCCTATTAAAACAACCATTATCATTGAGCAATTGTTCATTTACATAACCATCATATACAGATCTACAATTATCATTGACAATTTTACAAACAATTTCTATATCTTCTTCTTGAAGCAAACGTATCATTTAATTAATTTCCTTTCTAAATTGGAATTTATTCTTATTATTTACATACACCAACCCATGTTCCAGAAGTTACTTTTGATAATTCTTCTGGGGTAATTTTTACATCAGAGTTACATGAGCTAGAATTTATAATTGTAATTCTGAAATTGGAATTACTGGTTTTGGATTTTCAGAATGCTCTCCGATAATTTTCTCCATCCAAATCATATCATACCAGTTTCTAAACTTGTATCCGCATTTTGTAAAATGTGCAACTTTCCTATATCCTAAATGATCATGAAAATATGTACTGGCATTGGTAAGATATGCATTCTCAGTAGATGTATAAGCTATACACGCATTCAGGTTAAGAATATTTTGTCTCTTTAATATTTCTTCCAAAGCTAAATACAATTTTTTGCCTACACCTTTACCTCGACAATCCTGATTTAGATATATAGTAGTTTCAACAGCCCAATCATATGCAATTCGCTCCTTAAATGACGAAACATATGCATAACCAATAATCTGATTGTTATCTATCGCTACTATGTATGGATATTTTTTTAATATATTATTAATTCTCTCAGTAAATTCTTCAACAGATGGAACATCATATTCAAAAGAGATTGCAGTATTCCTTACATAAGGTGCATATATAGCTAAAATTTCTTTTGCATCTGCTTTAGTTGCCATACGTATTGTAACGCTTGTCATTATTCTACCTTCTTTCACAAAATATAAATAATCTTTAATTGGCACTCTCTTAATTTTTCTGTGCAAGAGCAATTATGCTTCAAGGCTCAGGACATTACTCAATACATTTACTAAGTATTACACTCATTAGTCCTGGATATATTTCTTAATCCACTGTCTTAAAAATTGTAGTTGTTCTTCGGTGTGGAAATAATGTTCTCCCTGTTCCATAACTTGTAAGTTACAATTGAAGCGTTTTACAAACGAATCTACCACATCAAACTCACATAAGTTGTCTTCTGAACCATAAAGAATTGAAGTTGGCTTATTCCAAACAGTAATAGGATGTTCTTTTACATAGCAATAGTAGTCCCAATAGAGTGTTTGTCCAATAGGTGTCAAAATTTCTTTTTCTGATTTAAGTCTATTCTCACTTACATTAAACCATGTCATCATATTATTTATGATACGTTCCATATTTACTACAGGAGATAAAAATAAGCACTGTTTGAGTAGCTCATCTTTATATGCTAATAAAGTGAAATATGTCCCCATACTACAAGCAAATACACTTATATTACTTGATAATGACTGCGCATAATTCATAATAGTATTAAGATCTTTAATACAGTTCTGAACTTTACAAACATAGGCCTCATCCTTACGATCTCCATGTTCAGGTAAATCAAAACTAAGCACTTGATAACCTATTGCTATTGCCTCTTCTGCAAATATAGTAATGGCATCGTCTTCCTTATTTGACATATTACCATGTACCGCTACAAATAATTTATCGGATTTCTTACCCCACAAAATTGCAGGGATATTTTCTATTTTTAATTTACTCTTTATCATTGTATTCTCCTTCATATCTTTCTTTACACCTTTTATTATACATAAAATATAGTATAAAAATCATTTTTAATATATCTATTATAAGTCATAATCATATACCACAAATTATGTTATATGTAAGTTTTTATATTATTTTTTGTTCCAATGTATTGTTTTTATGGTATAATATAAAAAACAATACATAGCTTTTAGGAGGAAAAAGTGATGGTTGTGGATCCAATTAGAGATAAAAATAAGATAGACGCATTGCTCATGCATTTAAAAGATAAAAGTGAAAGAGACTGGCTGTTAGCAAAATTTCAATTAAACACGGGATTAAGGATTAGTGACGTGATTAAAGTTAGAGTTCAAGATCTAATGACTTCCTATCTTAGTTTCAAGGATGATCTTGTGATTCAAAAAAAGAAAATCAAATTAAATAACAGCCTTAAGAAAGCTCTAAATGCCTATATAGAGCATAATAATCTTGGACAAACTTTTTATATTTTTCAGAGCAGAAAAGGCTTAAATAAACCCATAAGTGTCACACAAGCTTATAGAATTCTAAAAGCTACAGCTGTAAGTCTTCATATAAAGAATTTTGGGACTCACAGCTTAAGGAAAACATGGGGATACTGGACTTATAAGGCGAGCAGGTACAATATTGGTCTTATTATGTATACATTTAATCATTCATCAAAAAAGATCACTCTTAGATACATTGGGATAACTCAGGAAAATAAAGATGAATTATATTCTTTAGTTCAATTTTAATTTATAGTACTTGTATAATATACTAAAAATTTTATGGGGATATAAGCGAACAAATTTTTTAGCAGTTAATAGGCCAAAATTTTAAAAAAATTTACTAGGAGGACTCTTATATGAAAATAAAAAATGCTTTAGAAAAAAACACTAAACAAGCTATTGTAAACAAAATCGTTAATTATCTTGATAAAAACCCAGGAGAAAATGTAGATAAGATATTTTCAGCTATTAAAATGCTGACAAAAGATAAATCTGCATTAGCTCAGATTGAGTTTGTTGAGAATTACTACAACAACGATAAATCCAAACATGAATTTATCCAGGATATTTTAAAAAATACAGATACTAAATCTTTAAAGAAGTTTTTTACTAATTTTTTTGCAAATGCAAATTGGTATGCTGGCCCTAAGAGACAAAAGTACATGGATGAAGAAAATACTAAAATACCATTTGTCATGCTTTTAAGTCCATCCATGAGGTGTCCACTTCACTGTAAAGGATGTTATGCTTCAAGCTACAGTAAAAAAGATGATATTCCCCCTGAAGAAGTTGATAGAATTATAGGAGAAGCAAGAGATCTTGGAATTTATTATATTATCATTTTAGGTGGCGAGCCTTTCTTCAATGATTATCTTTTGGATATATATGAAAAATACGACGATGTAATGTTTACACCATTTACTAGCGGACTTTTACTTAATGAAAAAATTGCAGATAGAATCAAGAAATGTGGTAATGTAATACCTATGCTTTCAATTGAGGGATTTGAAAATGATACTGATGCTCGTAGGGGAAAAGGAACGTACCAAAAAGTTTTAAAAGCTATGGACATGCTCCATGAAAGGGGTATATTATTCGGAGTATCTTCAGCAGTTACAAGAACTAATATAAACACCGTACTCAGTGATGAATTCACAGATATGTTGATTGAAAAAGGTTCTAAAATGAGCTGGTACTTTTTATTCATGCCTGTTAATGGCGAAGATGAAGATTTTAATATGATGCTTACAGCAGAACAGAGAGATCACCTTGGAAAAAGAGCTAGAGAAATAAGAGCTAATAAACCATATTTTACTTTAGATTTCTTTAATGATGCTCCATATGTAGGTGGGTGTATAGCAGGCAAATACTATTTTCATGTTAATTCAAAAGAGGATGTTGAACCTTGTATATTTTCTCACTTTTCAACAATTAACTTAAAGGGTAGACATTTAATTGATGCTTTTAGAGATCCTTTTTTCAAAAAACTAAGGTCAATACAACCTTATAATAAAAATATGTTAAGACCGTGTATGATGATAGATAACACAAATGTTATAATTAATGTATGTAAGGAGGTTGGAGCAAAGCCTGACGATTCTGGAGCAGAAAAAATGCTTCATGACGATGAATTTCATAAAAAAATAACAAAATCAGCAGAAGATTTTGTACCCTATGCAGAAAAAACATGGGATGAAGTTTTTAATAAAAAGGGTAATGATAATTTTGCTAAGGGATAAGACAATGCTAAGGAGCAGCCTGAGCGTTTATTGGTATTCTTTACAGAAATTAATAAACCTCAGTGATTTGGGGACAAAGTCCCCAGATTAAGCTCCTTCTACCACAACATCTCTTTCTCCACCGTGAATATCTCCACGATCCAGTCCTAAACATGATATCTCACACTTTCTGCAAGTTCTCCTACTGGGGTACATGAAAGTGTCCAATTTAACAGATTCATTTGCAAAATAATACTCAAAAATAAGAGAAAATATTAAGCCTGACCAGTAAATGTTAAGTATAAAAGTACTATATTCAGTAGTATTACTATTGTAGCTATTAAGACACCTAACAATCGTACAAATCCTTTATTAACTAAGATTCCCATCAAATCTTTACGTTTCGCTATAGTTAACATTTGGATTATTGGAAATGGCAAAATAAAACTAAGTGCTACCTGACTCAAAACAAGAGCATACATCGGATTGATTCCAAGTGAAATAATAATTAGAGCTGGTATCATTGTTATAAGTCTTCTTAAATTTATAGGTATACTTAAATTAACAAAACCTTTCATTATAGTTTGGCCTGCTAGAGTTCCCACAGCCGAAGATGATAAGCCTGACGCAAGTAATGCTATTCCAAACGCACCACTTGACAAAGAACCTATTAACGGTTGTAATGATTTATGAGCCTGTTCCATTGTGCCTACTATCATTCCATTTCTATAAAAAACTGCAGCAGATACTACTACCATCGCAGCATTAACAATAAAAGCTATATTCATAGCTATAACAATATCTATCTTTTCCATTTTTAAATGCTTAAGTTTTCCTTTATCTGATAAATCAATACTTCTATCTTGCACTAATTGTGAGTGTAAATATATTACATGAGGCATAACTGTTGCTCCAAGCATTCCTACAGCAATTAGTACAGCTTCTCCATTAGGTAACATAGGAATTATCGTATGAATACCTACTTGAGCCCAATCTGGTTTAGAAAGAAATATCTCTATTATATATGCAACAGAGATTACAGCAACAAGTGTTGATATTATAATTTCTATCATTTTTTGTCCATACTTTTCCATATAGCAAATTATAAATGTTATTAATCCTGTAAGAAGTCCTGCATATATCATAGGTATATGAAACAATAGGTATAATCCTAATGTTCCTCCAAGAAATTCTGCTAAATCTGTTGCCATGGCCCCTAATTCAGCAATAATCCAAAACACCCAATTTACAGATTTGGGAAATACCTTTGCACACATTTCAGGGAGATTATGTCCTGTAGCTATTCCTAATTTGGCAGACATAGTTTGTAAAAATATGGCCATTATGTTACTCCATAAAATCACCCAAATTAGGGTATAGTTAAATTTTGATCCTCCGCTGATATTAGTTGCAAAATTACCAGGATCAATATATGCTACACTTACAACAAAAGCAGGTCCTAAAAATTTTGTTAATTCCTTTATTTTACTTTGACCTATTACCTTTTTCCTTTTTATATCTTTTTTTATATAGATATCTCCTGATTGAGTTAAACTAACATCAATTGAACTTTTTTCACTCTGCATTAAAATACCACCCTTCTTATTAGATATGTTGATTACAAATAAAATAGTTATTAATAGTTAACCTTGTTAGCTAAGGCTAAATTTTTTTTCTAATATAAACTATGTAATAACAAAAAAAATGTTCCAATAAAGCAATTTTTTATTTAATCAAACATATACTTTATTAAAAGACTACAGCTGAAAGTAGGTGAAAATATGGCTAAAAATAATTTTTACACTTTTAATGAATATATGAAAAAAGAAGATAAACATCTTACTGCTTCTATGGAAGATTATCTTGAGATGATATATAGATTATCTTTAAATACAGGATTTACAAGAATTCATGAACTTTCACATGCACTTAATGTTCAGCCTCCTTCAGCTACAAAAATGGTACAAAAATTAGCAGAATTACAACTTTTAAAATATGAAAAGTATGGAATTTTAATACTTGAGAAGAAAGGAAAAGCTCTTGGAGCTGAATTATTGAATCGTCACAATATTATTGAAAATTTTTTAAGAATACTTGATGTTTCAGAATCTAATGTTTTGGAAGAAACTGAAAAAATTGAGCATACAGTAAGTAAGCAAACAACAAAATGTTTTCAAGATTTTTTAAGATTTATTAAGGACAACCCTGAAGTAATTAAGAGTTTTAAAGCTTATAAAAGTACTTTTAAATAATAAAATTTCATATTTTGTTTACTAACTAAGACCACATGATGGATATTAATTCTACCATATGGTCTATTTTTACACATACAACTACTATACTCAGAAAATCCTAATGACATAAGTTTTATTTAAGTATTTCAACATCTTCATAAATGGTTTTCTTCTCATTGGGTGAAATAACTTTATCTGTAATATACGCTATTAAAATAATCACAGGTATATCAATTGCATATCGGGTAATCATAAATTTCCATCCCATTACTGATGCTTCAAATAATGATATAGGTATTTTTGTAGCAGACCATGCTCCTATAAAAATTAGCACGTTGAAAAATGCACTTTCCTTTTTCATCAAAACTGCAGCAAAAGGGAAAGAAACATATACCGGTCCAGCAGCAAATGAACCTAATAAAAAGGCAATAATCATACCTTTTAACCCTGAACCTTTTCCCATAAGTTTTATCATTGTTTCCTTTTGTACCCAAGCATCCAAAAGCCCCATCAGAATAAAGATCGGGGGCATAATAGCAAGCAGTTCCTTTAAATTATCTGCCGTTCCTTCCAACGAATTTATTCCCAATGAAGGTTTTACTAACAATAAAATTAAATTTATTATTAAAATAATACCAAAAGTTCTATATCTTTTTAATATTCTTTTCATCATATTAACACTCCCATCACAAAAGCAATTGCAAAAGAAAACACAAGGGCAAGTGAATTTCTAACATATGTGGCTTTCTTACCCCAATATTTTGATTCAATAGGGATTGTAATAATTCCAACCATGACTGACGTTGATATAAGCATTGTTATTTGAGCCATGCCAGCCCCATTTTTTAACAAAGTAGCTGCTAATGGAAATGTGACAAAACCAGGTATTACAGTACAAGATCCAATAAGTGCAGCTAACGCTAAACCTAATATACCAGATTGATGACCCATTATTTTTGAAATGACCTGCGGGCTTAAAATAGCAAGCATAATTCCTATAATAAACAATATGGAAAGGAATAACGGCAAGATATTTTCAAAAGACTTCCAAGCTTTTTTTAGAGCCAGTAAAGTTTTTTCGTGGCTTTTAATTAATGATATAAATAATAGAACAAGCATTAAAAAGTATAATCCCATAGTAAACATAAAATTCTTTTACCTCCTCATATAATTAGTTGTGTAAAATTAAGCACCATAGTGTAATAAATATAATAGTGTATTTAACACTATTAGCATACATCTATTTTTTGATAGTGTCAATAACACTAATATATTATTTGCAATAAGGTGTATAAAGTAATATAATGTTATTATACTATAAATAAAAAGGAGATATTCTATGGCTGGTAAAAGAAAACAATCTCGTCATCTTCCTGCATTTATTTTATTGACACTAGCTGAAGGTTCTGCATATGGTGGTGCAATATATACTTCACTTATAGAAAATATACCTGATTTTCAGTGTGATCAAGGAGCTATATACCGTACTCTTAAGCAGCTTGAAGATGATGGTGCAGTAATATTTTCGTGGGATACAACTAATTCAGGACCTGCAAAAAAAATCTATACTATTACTGACACCGGATTAAATCAACTTGATGATTGGAAAAATGATATAGAAAAAAGAATCCTATATTTAAAATATTTTTTAGATAGATATAAGAATTTAAATAGTTAAACTATGAAACTCAATGCCATGTTTTCATACATGAAGTTAGACATAAAGCCAATAGTAGGATTAGATCGTTAACATGGATGATATACTTTGAATACTAATTTATTATCTTGCTTATAAGCTTTTATAAATCCACCATGAAGTTTTACTATGTTTTTGACAATAGATAAGCCTAAGCCACTGCCTTCTTTTTGTCTAGATGAGTCTTTTTTATATAATCTTTCAAAAAAGTTTTCCAGATCATCATTTGAGATTGGATCATTAGGAATGTTTGACACTGAAATCACTGCATAAGGCGTATTATTAAAAATTTCTTTACTAATATTAAACTCCACAACTGTATTTTCTTTGGAATATTTAAATGCATTACTTAAGAGATTATTCACAGCCCTTAAAAATAAATTAGGATCTGATTCAATATAAATAGATTCCTGGGGCAGATTAATTGAAAGCTTTAATCCCTTTTGTGTGAATTCGTCTTCCTCTTCTTCAGCTATCTGTCTTGCAAGTTCATTTAACTCAAGTTTCTGCTTTTCAAGTATGATATCATTTGAAGAGAGCTTTGAGTATTCAAAAAAATCATCAAGCATGTTTTTCAAATAAATACCTTTCTTATTCATTATGTCAACGTAATTATCAAGTTCATCTTTTGATTCATACTTGTTATTTTTAATCATATTTATATATCCAAGGATAGTAGTTAACGGAGTTCTCAAGTCATGAGATATATTGGTCATGAATTCGTTTCTGTTTTTTTCTTCTTTCTCAATTTTTGAAGCCATGTAGTTTATGTCTTCGGCAAGTTCACCTAATTCATTTTTGTATTTTAATGGAACACGATTGGATAATCTGCCTTCTGCAATATTTCTAACTGTTGATTTTATTTTAGATATATAGGAAATACGCTTCCATATGAGCAAGAAAAAAATAATTGCAAAAGTTACAATCCATAGTATGCCTATATTGTTTTCATTGTCTAATTTTCCATAACCTATATATATATATAATATAAATAGTATCCATCTTTTAAGTAATCACACCTGGTTGTTTTAAATAAACTATCTCTACTAGTATCTAAAAATTTAAATGTATTTTTACCGTCTACAATTTCATGAATATCTACATTTTTAATTTCTCTATTATTTGCAGCTATTACTGTTCCATCTTTTTTTACCACAAAAATATAACATGACATATTAAATTCTCTATCCATATATTTCTGTAGTTTGCTGGAGTTATTAATATCCATTTTTTTTAAATTATCTTCAATCCTAGAAACTATACGTTTATTTATATAGGTAGGAGTGTCTTTATAATTGTTCAAAAATGAGCCCAAAATATATTCCTTTAAAAAAACTACAAGCATAAATGATATAAGTCCAGAAACAATTGCACAAAAAACTAATTCACTTCTAAGCTTAAATATTCTTTTTAATTTTAAAGTTACGGAAAATAGTATTATAACAATAATAAGTTCAAATATCGTTCTCAATTTTATAACCAACTCCCCAGATAGTTTTTATATATTTGCCCTTCTTAATGCTGTCACCTAGCTTGTTCCTCAGATTTTTAACATGCATGGTTACAGTATTATCATTTTCCATAAATGTATCTTTCCAAAGCATTTCATAAAGCATTTTGGTTGAGTACACCCTGCCTTTATTTGATGCCAGTGTGTATAAAATTTCATTTACAAGCATTTCTCTTATATCTTTGTCATCATCTATTATCAATATATTTTCTTTCATAACCATCACCCAATTCAAAATTATATCACTTTTTATTTATACATATTTAGAAAACAGCTAATCAAGATCTCTCTTTCCAAAAACATAAGTACTTAAAAACATCATAACTAAAGTCCACAGAAGACATACAATCAAAACAAAACACACATTTATACTACTAGCAAGTTTTAAAGAAATATCTCCGGATAAGGTACCCAAACTATCAACTATATATGGGATAGGTAAAAACTTTACAAAAACGCCATATTTAGCTGCTGCAAGATATTTACCTGAAAAACAAAAGAGGTACCAAAATTGTGTTCCTGCAATTAGTATGAAGCTTGCAAGCGATGAAATAAGTGAATTCCTGCAAATAGTTGATCTAAACATAATTATTGATATAATAGCTATTGAAATAACTATTAAAATTAATATAAGTTGAAGAATTACACTCCAAGCAGGAATTATTGACATACTTCCACTTACGTACTTCATTTGAGAAGCCACTGGACTTAAAGGTAGTGATTTATCTAAAACATATTTTGCACCTACATCAAAAGGCAATCTATAATCTGAAAAGCCTAAGTGAATTCCAGCTTCCACTATAAATATTATAGTACTTATAATTATAGTGCCTGCACTTAAAATCACTGAAACAATAAACTTGGATGTTATGATTTTTTTTCTTGAAATAGGTTTAGTAATTAAAGCCTTAATTGTATTAGGTGAATATTCCCCTGATACTATATCAGATGACAATACAATAGGAATAATCAAAAAAAGCAATACAAAATATTGTAAAATATCTATAGCTGCATACATTCCCTTTGGTGCTAACTCACTTTTTTCTATATTGTGTTCTTTTTCATATTTCAATTGAAGTATTTTGTATTCATTTTTAGGATTATTTCCTTTTTCCAATTTTTCAATTTGTTTATCTAATTTTGATTTATCATAGTTATTTATTTGATTTAGCATGTCTTCTTTGTCATCTATTTCTTTTTGGGTCTCCAATATATCTCTAGAAATATCTGCCTTTTTAAATTCAGTATCAGCTTTAGTTTTGTCTATCTTTAGACTGTTAAGAAGAACTTTATCTTTTTGAATTTGTACTTCTACAGTATCTATTTTTGAGATTCTCATTAATCCAAAAGCTATTGTAACAATGAGAATGACAATAAGCGCAATTTTCTTTTTCATCATAACTCTTTTAAGTTCCTGCCATATATATTTACTCATCACTATCTTCCCCCATCATCTTTATAAATTTATCTTCTAAATTTTGCTTTACTTCAAAGAAACCTTCTATTTTTATTCCAGCCTCATGTAAATTTTTTAATATATCAAAAATATCATGTAACTCAGTATTTATTAAAATTGAAATACCATTATTTTCTACTTTTAATAATTTTACATCAGGTATATTTTGAATAATTTCTGATGATTTTTCTGGGAAATTAGTTTTTATAAACATATTTTTTTCACTGCTAGCCTTTTCTTTATCACCTATTTCCTGAATATTAATAATTTTTCCGTCATCTATAAATACAATTTTTGTACATATATTTTCTATTTCACTTAAGATATGTGAAGATATAAAAACACTTACTCCTTTTTCTTTAGCTAAAGTGTTTATAGTATTTTTAAGTTCAAAAACTCCCATGGGATCCAGTCCATTTGTAGGCTCATCTAGTATTAGTAATGATATATTTCCCATCAGTGCTTCTGCAAGTCCCAGTCTTTGTTTCATCCCTAGAGAATATTTTTTTACCTTTTCATCAATTTTTTCACCTAAATTAGATGATTTTACAGCACCTTCTATTTGATCTTTTGTTACATCTTTAAGTACGCTTGATATATAATTTAGGTTTTGCCTTCCTGTCATATATCCATACATCACTGGTGTTTCCACTACTGATCCAACATTTTTTAAAGCTTCTTCTCTTTCAGTTTTAAGATTTTTTCCACAGATTATAACTTCACCTTCATCGGGAAACAACATGCTTGTTATAATCTTAATTAATGTGGTCTTGCCTGCCCCGTTTCTTCCTACAAAACCACATATCTCGCCCTTATTTATAGAAAAATTAACATCAGTTAATACCTGCTTTTTACCTCTCTTTTTAGAAATGTTTTTTAATTCTAAAACTTTCTCCGCCATTTTCATCATCCTCTTTTAATATATTTTATTTGCTACCAATATTTACAATTATAAAAGGTAAAAATATATTAAAAGTATATTAAAAATAAAGAAAAAATAAATTTATTACAAAAGGGCCCTACCTAAATATGGATATTAGTCAATTAATTTATGTCTTATTATTGGATTATTTGTTAGGTAATTTTTTGATATTTTCTCAGTATTTTTTCGAAAAAAATAAGACCTGCCGTCATAAGCATGTCTTGATTCTAATTGAATTTTCTTAGTTTCAATTCTCTTTTTACTCATAAAATTATCCTTCCAAATTTAATTTTTTTAGATACTTTAAAGATTCCAACTGGTCATTCGGGTAACCTTCCAAAATAAAAGCACCTTTATAATTGAAGATTATTATAACAAGCAATTGTATGAAAATCTTGTAAGTTAGGATTTTCTAATTCGCACTCCATTCTATTCCAACCAACCGATTGACGTAAATCTGCTAAATTCGAAACTGATATTTTCTCATTTATCCGATAATCCATTGCCTATCCCCCTTGTATAATGTAGTCATAACATTCAATAGAAAACTATCTATATTATTTATGAACATTACAACTCAATTTTCTCTTATTATTCTTAATTTCTATTACCCGATAGGGTTTGTATTTCTACTCTATAACTTAGTTTTCTATTTTTCCCTAACGGGAAGTCAAACTAGTAAATATTGATGTATAATATCTCATGAATAGAAGATAGATGTGATCCCCCTGGGAAGTGACTCTACCGAGTCATTATTACCCGTGAAATAGCGTATCATTCCATCAGTGAGAATTCTGTGTTTAGCTGGTTAGGTTTCCCTTTGGGAATTACCTGTGTCACAAACAAGGTTACAAAATTACTGATAGAAATGGAATATCTATTCTATCTCATAAACAAAGGAGATATTATATATGAGTAAATTTTTTTATAGACCAACAGTTGGAATTGATGTATCAGCAGACTTCTCAGTAGTTGCTATACTATCACCTGACGGTGAAATTTATAGAAAGCCTTTTAAGATTATGCATAATAGAAATGGTTTTGATTACCTAGTAGATCAAATAAAAAAAGTGGAAGAAGAGTTTAACATGAAAACGGCAATTTTCATGGAATCTACTGGTGTATACCACCTTACTCTTTTCCACTTTCTTAAAGATACATTTGAAACATGCATCCTTAATCCACTCATTACTAATTGTAACAAAAATGTGGATATAAGAAAAGTGAAAAATGATAAAAAAGATGCTCTAACCATTGCTACTATAGGTAAATTTCAAAATGTCAAATATTCTTCTAATTTTGATATTGAAATTTACACTTTAAAATCCCTTTGTAGAGATTACTATAAATTTACTGATAGTAAATCTACATTTAAGAAAAAGCTTTCTACTGATTTAAGAGTTATATTTCCTAGTTATAACTCTGTTTTTTCAGACATTACTGGTAAAACATCAATTGCTATTCTAAAAAAGTATTCTAGTCCTGAATCAATTATGAATGCTGATAGAAATGAACTTATTAACTTCATTTCAACTAATTCTAGAAAAGGACTAGCCCATAGTGAAAAAATTTATAAAAAGCTATATGATGCTGCTGAAGAAGCTGTTTACATTGGTCTTAAATCACCTAGTTTATTTGTAAAAATAATTAATACAATTGCTATAATAGAATCATTAGAAATTCAAATTGAAAATCTATTAAAAGAAATACATCTATTACTAAGTAGCAATAGGATTTCTGATGAATTTAAAAAAAATGTACAATTACTTTACTCAATACCAGGTGTTGGCGAATTAACTTCCATCACAATAATGAGTGAAATTGGCAATATTAAAGGCTTCGTTAAGCCTAAGCACTTAGTTGCTTATTTTGGTTTAGATCCTTCTGTTAGTCAATCTGGTAAGTTTAATAGTGACAAAAATGTTATGTCTAAACGAGGTACCAGAATAGGCCGAAGAGCCTTATACGCTGTCGCGTTAGCATCCATACGTAAAAATAGAAACGGTGAACCAATAAATAAAGTTCTGCTTAATTTCTATACTGAGAATATGAAAGGTAAAAGCAAAAAAGTAGGCTTAGTAGCAATAATGCATAAGTTAATTAACTACATATTCTCTGTTCTTAAAAATCAAAAAAAGTATGAACTACGTGATCCTAAAATACATACAAAAATGTATCTTAATAAGCAATCTAAATCAGCAGCCTAACGGCTAAAATAATTAGGAGTCAATTTCCATTGTTCGTACTTTTCAATGGATTTTTTGTGATGCCTATTTTTATTAATAAAATTTTTTATAAAAAATTATTGACTTTTACTAGCTGGTCTATAATTTAATGTAATTCTAATTTTTTAATTCAATTGTTTGTATCTTTCCATCAAGATTTATGGTGACTTTTATTACTTCGTCTTTATCCTCCGTTGCTCCACCTGTACTACTTGATGTCATAGTATAAGTTCTTTTCCTTGGAGAGTTTTGCCCTATACTTCCACCTCCAGCACTACTTTTATACGATATTTGCAGATGTTTTACCGAAGATAAGTCAGATATATTTTTCTTATAGGTTACTGTAAATGTGTCGTTAGAATTACCTTCATAATGTAGCTTGTCATCTTTCTTAGTAAATGTGTATATAGAATTCACCTTATATTGGACAGTCCAAAATTCATTTTCTCCTTTATAAGTGTAGTTGTGTTTAATTACGTCTTTATTTGAACAACCTGCAACCATAAACAACATTATAGTGATTAAAATTATGGCTATTTTTCTCACACTATACTCCCCCACTCTTTTTTATAATTAATGAACAATATTCTGACACTATGAAAAGTTATTTTCATAGCCTTAAACTATTGAATTATATTATTTCATCAACACATCTTAAAAATGAAAGATATATGAATAACACAAGAAATAAATCATTGTTATATATGATAACTATCTACTAGGATTGTACTTAAGATTATTCTATTTTATGAGGAGTGTATCAGCATCAGATATGGCTATATTGGTGATATCCTTTCTAATGGCAGTTTCATCAACAAAAGATTTAGAGGAATAATTCTAAGTTATATAAATCTACTATTTATATAACTACCTTAAATTTAAAAATCACTTTTTCTTTTTTACTTTTGGATAAGAAAGTTCTTCATACATCTCTGTTATCAGTTTGTATAATAACTCTTTGTTATCAACATTGTGAACCAAAAGCATTGGTTTTGCACCATCATATGGCAATTCCTCTGTTCCCCCTAACATCAACTGTTTGCTGGATTTAGTTATCTTAACCAAAAAACGGTCATCATATATTCCTCCAAAAATTTTCCCCTGAAAATATAATATATATTCCCCCATCATTTTTCTATAGGAAATATTATTCAGTGTATCTAACTGTCCAATGATAAAATCTAAATACTCTTGACTAGAAGCCATATCCTATTTCCTCCAGTTATTTTTAAATTTACAATCTAAAAAAGAACAAGAACTTATTAATATATTACGAATTAATATAAGTTATTATGTTTTGTATATTTTTCTTATTTGTATAATCTACTGGTTTATCATATATAGAAAGCATACCTATTTCATCAGACGATAAATCTTCCTGCTTTTTATTTTTTATTTTCCATTTCAATAGTGTCATAAGAAATTTATCAAAAATATTTAGTTTACTATAATTAAATCCACCTCTTAAATAGAAAAATTTGATAGACTTTTGTTGATCTGTAGTAAAGTTTTTATTTCTAACTTCAGTTATCACTTCATCTCTTGAAGGTGATGCCCCTGTGGCAAAAACTACAATCTTTTTATTTCTTAATTTATTAAAGTTTTTTGTGATTAAATTTATGCCAATAATGCCTACTGCATACAAACTACCACCATAAATTATGGTATCATATTTAGCCAGCATATTAATATTAACATTTGCTGCATCAAAAATATCTGCTGATAATTCTTTTGAAATCCACTCTGCATATTTCTTTGTAAAACCTGTTTTTGATTTATATATTACTACTATTTTCATACTTATATACATTTCCTATCTCTCTTATGTATTATATAAATTCCCAGTTTTAATATTATAGCCTAATATTTATATAACATACCATATTATTAAATTTTAAAAAAGCATTCATATATTTGAATTCAATAACTTTAGTTGATTATTTTATGAGGAGTGTATCAGCATCAGATATGGCTATATTTATGATATCCTTTCTAATGGCAGTTTCATCAACGAGATATTTAGCGAAATAATTTCCTACTTCTTTAACCTATAGGTATCGTATATACTCCCTGATATACATTAGCTTTAATCATACTTTTCTTTCGTCTCAGCTATCAACTCTGGCAATTTATGCGTTAATTTCATCATATGTTTTAACTTATTACCTGCTGATTTATCCTCTGCCGCATCATAGTTAACATTTTGGGTTAGTTCATCTCTATAAGGTATCCTCTTAGGTTCTGCCACTGAAAAGGCATTTACAGATTTGAAAAGCCATTCTCTATCAATTCCCCATCTGTCCGCTAAATCATTAACATCGGCTTTTAATTTATTCTGTTTCCAAATATCAAAGGCCTCATCAAAATTTAAGTTGTAGGGCAAATTTCCAGTTATTAATTCAGTATCTACAAACTCCTTCAATAGATGTGCTTTACTATCTTCACCCATATCACTCAGTTCTTGAATTTGCTCATAAATTATACGCCGTGTTTCCCCATCTACTGTTTGCATACCATCCACATTGCTCACCTTGGAGCCAATCAATTCAAGTATATGTGATGCATCAATTACTTGTGTACCTGCTAACTTTGTTTTTCCAATAAGAGGTTTAACAATGCTTGGTATAGGATCACCTGTCCCACCTTTACCTATCAAATTTTTATACGCACCTCTATATTTTAACCAGGTATGCTCCTCAATACCAAAAGTACTATCCTCCCATTTATATTGATAATATTGTTCCACTAAATTGAATTGTTCATATGCATCTTTAAATGCAGTAATAAACTTATCTTTCTCTTCTTTCACATCTTTTATTATTTGCCACTGCGAAGGATCTTTAAGTGACTTAACCATTTTCAACGCATTTATCTTGAATTTTTCAACCGCTGCCTTATATGTATCAACGATTGCTTTGCTATTGCTGCCTCCACTACCATATAATTTCAACGCAATTGTTACTGCTTCTTTTGTAAGCCCTGGATACTGAAAGTTAACAATTGTTCCAAATTCTTTATCCCTTCCAAATACACGATTTGTACGGGAATATGCCTGGATTAAGTCCTGTAGTTCCAGTTTTCTATCAACATACAGCGTATTCAATCGTTTAGAGTCATATCCTGTGAGTAATTGCTTTGCAACAATCACAAGGTCTATATTCTTTTTATTACGTCCACTTCCACCACGGGCTGCACGTTCCACTATATCTTCAAAATATGCATTCTCACCATGCTTTTTATCACCGGCAATAAATTCAATACCTGTAAACTCAGAGTAATCCTTAAACATTCCTTCAATGATTTTTGATGAAATATTATAAGTATCACTATCATTTTCATTTCCAAAACTGAAGGTCATGGCAATATTTAGTTTTTTCCCACGTTCATCTAATTGCTTCTTAAATTCATCATAGAAAGCTACTACCCGCCTTTTGTACTCAACTGTTAAAATAGCATTAAATTTTCTTTCTTTAGACTGATTCTCCCAGTTATTTAATATTTCCTCAACAACTCTTGGAATATGTGTTTCATCTTGATAGGTTAAAATGTTTCTTTTTTTAGCCTGCCTTTCCACTTCTGTTTCAGACAATGCTTGTACCTTCCGTTCAAGCTCTCTATCTGAAAGCTCCGGGTGCCCTTCTTTCATTTTTTCTACTAACTGTTCTCTTAAATCTTCATAACTTTTAAATTCACCAGTATTGATATAATCCACATAAAACCCTAAAACATTCCCATCTGAAATTGCCTCGTCAATGGTATATTCATGAAGTTTCGGTCCAAATAACTTTTCCGTAGTGTTAATTACTTCACTTTTCTCATTTATTTTACCTTTAACATTATTTTCATCAAATAAAGGTGTTCCCGTAAAACCATAGAAAAGACCATTTTTTCTAAAATAATTTTTAATTGTCCCCATCATCTGACCCATTGTTGTTCGATGAGCTTCATCTACAATAAATACAATTCTTTTATCTGCCACTGTATTGTCCTTAGCTTCTTCTAATTCCTTTACAAGTGCATTAAGTTTAAATGTTGTTGTAACTATAATTCCTGACTTCTGTGATTTAAGCTGCTTTTTTAATTGATAGGTATGTTTGGTGTCATCCACAGTTACTGGTTCATAAGCTGCATATGCCTTAAAATTATCGCTAGTAGTCCTATCTAGTTCTCGTCTATCAACTAAAAATACTACCTTATCAAACCCTGCGCGGGTAGATAAAAACAAGGCTGTCTTAAAACTAGTAATTGTTTTTCCAGAACCAGTTGTATGCCAAACAAAGCCTCCATGGGGTATACCATTATTATCCCATCCAAAAGCAGCACCTTCCACAGCTTGCAATGCGTAAACCTGATATGGTCGCATTAGCATATGCTTCCTGTTTTCCTCTTCTTTCGCCTCATCAATTACCAGGTAATCTCCAACCATTTGATGTGCCATAGGTATCATTAAGAAATGTTGAATCACTTTTTTCCAATCATTTATCGGTTTATTCTTTTTATCTGCCCAATGAAAAACAAAGGATGGATTAAAAGCATCAACAGACTTTGGTGTCGCAAAATAACGAGTTTCAATCTCTGTAGTAATTACCATCATCTGTGAGAATGCCATGAAGTTATTGCAGTATTCACCATCCCTATAGTACCTCTTAAACTGTTCATAGGCTTCATCTAACGACTTATCCGTGCGTTTTTGTTCTATATTAATTAGTGGTAAGCCATTAATTAGTAATACTATATCAAATCGATTATCACCCGGAGTTACTACCTCTCTTGCAATACGGTAACTTGAGTCACCGCCTCTTACCTCTGCCTTTTTGAATATAGTTAAAGTAATCTGTTTCCTGGTTACTTTTGGATTATCATCACGATAAATCCCGTCAATTTTTCCTTTAGCTTCTTCAATTGACAATATTTTAGCAGCTTCATAGCTATTGCTGATTTGACCTACCTTAGTCATTACCTGTGCAAATTCATTATCTGTTAACTCTACACCTTCAAGTTGATCCGCATTTATACGATTTAACTCGCCTCTCCAATGATTAATCAGATCAGATACCGTTACTTTCTTCTTATTTCCATTTAGGTAATCTGGAGCCTTCCATTTGTATTTTACTAGTTCTTTCACAAAATTCTCCTGAAAAGTCCTTTCAGAAGAATTTTTAGATGCATTACTCATGATTTACGCTCCTCTCTAAATAAACATTTCATTTAGGTATGCTTTCTTTATATTTTGAAGTTTTTCGAGCTTACGCTGATGAAGGGTGATAAGGTTGTCAATGTGAGCAAAATAGTTTCCAAGTTGTTTCCGTTCTATTTCGCTCACTGGAAATTTTAATCTCAACTCACTCAATTCACTGGCTTTAATTAGTGGTTGACCAGTACCAAAAGATAGGTTTTTTAAATTATATTTAGAAAGTGCATAATAAATAAAATCCAAGTTGCTTCCCTGCAAGAACACCGTATTATCACTTATTTTCACATTTCCAGAATACTTATACAAATCACCAGCATTCACACCAACACGAGCAGTTAATACAAAATCACCGGAATAATCATATTTCTCATTATAGCTTATCACAGATGTTGAACCCAAAACAGCATAAGGAGTTATATCTGATTTTTGAACACCCGAAGCAAATTTACTTTTTCCTGTTCCAATAGTTGCAACTTCTTCACCTAGCTTACGCTGTTCCCAATCGTCCGTAAAACCAGCAAATCTTAGTTTTGGCTTACGCTCACCTTCAGCAGGAAACATATCCTTAAGATATGCTTTTTTTAATGCTTTCATCTTATCTAACTTACACTGATGAAGGGCTATAAGGTTGTCGAGTTCTGAAAGTAATTCACCTATTTTCAATTGTTCTTCTACTTTTGGCAAGCATATATCAAGATTTTTTATAAGTTCAGCGTTATAACTTTGTTGCTTTGTCCCCTGAGTGAATCTAATACCATAGTCTTCTCCTACCATCTTATACCATTGAAATAAGAACTGCGTACTTAGCAATTTCTTATTAGGAAATACCGCCATACAGGACTGATTCAATGTTGTATCAATACCAAGAATTCCACAGTTACCACGAGTTCCAGCAGCCTCTAGTCCAGTTATTGCCATAACAAAGGTGTTTTTAGGAACAATACGTAAATTTGCGTCATCCTGGCCAGCGGACGTTATTTTTTCACTTGTCATTATGACAACCGAGCGATTTAATTCTCCGCTTGATAACCAGTTGATATTGCCATTCCAAAAGTCATCTCGGAATCGCGATGGAGTTTGTCCATTATATAATCCATCTATCACATCTCCTAACTTACGCTGTTCCCAAACTTCAGCATTTTCGAACTCTTTAAATCGTCTTTTCGGTACATTTTTCTCATTTTCGCTCATTATTTCACCACCAATTCATCCTTAAGTGCTTCAAACTCACCCATCAAGCTATCTATCTCCGTATCTATCTCTGACAGTGTATTTGCATAACGTTCCTCAAGCATTTGTAAAGTGTTTAATTCTGCTTTCAATGGAATTTGTACTAAACTCACCATTTTTTCAGCAGTACTTTCAAACCATTTTTTATACATTAAATTATCTATTTCATCATTCGTTAATACTAAAATACGTTCCTGCACTGCATCCTTAAGCTCTTTTTCTTCAGATTTGATAGCTTTAGCAAGTGAAGATTTTTTATTTATTAATGTTTCAACCTTTTTTAGTAACTCATATTCTTCTGAAGCTTTTTCAGCTTTCTTTAACTCTGCCTTCAATAATTTATTGTCAAAAGCATCACCTGGTTCATCCTCCTCGTTCTTTTTCAAAGCATCATATAAAGCATTATTTTCTACACTATCTTCAACCTTTGCAGCTTCTACCAAATCAGCTAATTCTGTCTCTATCCTTTGAATGGAATCTCTTTTATTTTCAATTGCCTCTAATTCTGCATGATAAAGTTCCTTTGCAATCAAACCACTCGGAATAATACTTCCAACCCATCCATCTTGTTCCTCTCGTTTATTACTTCCTGAACCTTTTGTTATCATATTAGGTTCACGGGTACGGCCTATATTATAAAATCCACCACTTGCAATAAGTTCTGTATCATGGGTTAATGCATCTTTCCAAATTTCCGCTATTATCTGATATCCATCATATACATCAATATACTTATAATCGGACAAAATTTTCTTGATGCTATCAAGCATTTCTTCCATAAGATTTACTAGATCAGTATATTTATCAACATTTCGTAAGACATCCCAATACTTCCCTATATAATCCTTTGTTTTTGTCCTGATTTCATCTGACATAGTAATAATATGGGCATCATTTAAAATCTCGTTTGTTAGTTCACTTACTGGCTTTGTAAGACTCACATATCCAGGACGAATTGTTTCAAAGCAGTGATTCAAGACATCAGGAACAAGTGCTTGTAATACTGTTAAATCGTCTATATTGTTCTGTGGGATTCCTCCTAGCAAATGAGCATCCACATCATGGCTAATTTCCGTATCGATAGCTTCAACGTAACGAGGTATATTCATATTGTATTCATTTTTCTTGATGTTTTCCCGTGTTGCAAGGTGACTATATCCAGGTATCTCCGCCTTTTCCATGTACGCATCTACTATTTTTGCAATGTCTTTTTCCTGAAGTACATTTTGCTTTCCTACTTTAATAAAATTATTTGATGCATCAATAATAAGTACTGGAGCATCAATTTTACGATTCTTTTTTAATATTATAATCACAACTGGAATTCCTGTATTTGTAAACAGATTATTTGGTAAACCTATAATTGCATCAATATAATTCTTATCTAGTAATCTTTTACGGATTTCCCCCTCAGAAGATCCACGAAATAAGACCCCATGTGGTAATACAATTGCCATAGTTCCATTTGTTCCTAGGTGATATAATCCATGCAGCAAAAATGCAAAATCACCTTTTGAATCTGGTGGTAAAGTACCTGCTATTTCAAAACGGGGGTCGCTTACTTTTAATCCCGCTTTATTCCAGTTCTTTGCTGAATAAGGTGGATTCATAACAACCGCATCAAATTGCACTCCTTCATTAGGATTTGCTGGATCTTCTGGCCAATCATTGGAAAGAGTATCACCATTTTTAATGGTCATTTTTTCCGGACGCACTCCATGAAGAAGAAGATTCATACGGGTCAAATTATAGGTTGCTGTATTCTTTTCCTGACCATAGTAATCCAAATCTCTTTGCACATTCTTGTCCAGGTGCTTTTTAACTGTCAAAAGTAAGGAGCCTGACCCAACTGTTGGATCATATATTGATTTAATTTCTGAGGATTTTGCGACTATCTGAGCCATAACTTCACTAACTTGGTGCGGTGTATAAAATTCCCCAGCCTTCTTTCCAGACTCCATTGCAAACTGACCAATCAAATACTCATAGGCATCTCCAAGCACATCACCTTTTTGCAGAGCCACCATGTTAAGATCCGCAAATAATAGTATCAGTGCTTTAATATTTTTACTTCTTTCATTTAAATTGCTGCCTAAAGCTGTGTCTGTAAGATCAAGAGTGGAACTAGAGAAAAGCCCCTTAAAGTCACTTGCATCATCGGATACAGCTATTGTTCTTTCAAAATTATTAAGGCTATCTGAAACCTTTTGGACTTCAAAATTTCCTGAATTAATATCTTTAATCCATGTTTGATAAAGATATTCTGGAGATACATAATACCCCAAAACATCTTGTATCATTTTTTCAAGGTCATCTCCATATTCAAGCTTGTCCTTAGCATACTCACTAACCAACTCATCTTCTGATAATTGACCTTTTCCTGCAGCATCTCTATATTTCTCCAAAGTTTTATCACTTAAAAACTTATAGAACATGAGTCCAAGCATATAATCCTTATAGCGGCTTGCATCCATGGAACCTCTTAATTCATTTGCTCCATCCCATAATCTTCTTTTAATCTCTTCCGATGTAATCATCATTATGCCTCCGATTCTTAAATTCTACTATTTAATCAACTAAGTACGAACGCCATACATTAATACCTATATTATTCTAAAAACATAACACTCATATATCTCTTTATGTTAAGTTTACCACAAATCAAAGCAATAAAAAGAGTCCTTCTTAACATATTATCAATACTTTAAAAGTCCTATAATTCTTTATTTAATTTTCATATACCAATTAATATTTAATTAATAAATATATCTTTATACCTGGTAATAAAAAACATTAATTCCATAATAAAATTATAAAATTGGTAGAAATAATTAGGAACAATATGAGTTAATATCATACAATATAGTGTGAAAAACTTTTATGGAGAATTATATATGAAACAAAATAAAATAATTTCAAATAACTCCACAAATTACAATTTAGTTCAGGATAGTTTTAAACATAACCATTATGGCTGCTATGCTTATTTTTATAAATATTCGCATCTTTGTTATTATTTACACCGTTGTCCATATAAAGTACCTGCTTATTGTCATCCATTTTTTTATAAATATGGCTTGTATATGAATGATAGAATGCTGCAAGAACGCTATTATGAACCTCAAAATAATAATATGCACCTTGTTATAAATTCTAATAATACAAAAAAGTTATCTAAACACTTTCACAAAACTACTGATTTAACTAATTTTAAAGGTAATAAAGTTATAAACTTAAATGGATTAGCTAATTTAAATATATCTGGTAGTTCCCAATTTTCTGAAAATAGTCTTATATTAATTAAACAATCCCTAGGCGATGCTATGCCAATAATTATAGTTGACTTAAGACAAGAATCACATGGATTTATTAACGGTATAGCGATAAGTTGGTCAGGTAACAGAAACAAAGCTAATAAAGGCTTGACTAAAGAAGAAGTTTTATTTGATGAAAATACGAGATTACAAAGCATCTTATTAAACAAGCCACTATCTATTGGCAATAAAATATTAATACCAAAGAAGGTTGAAGATGAAGAAAAATTAGTTGAAAGCTATGGTATGTCATATATGCGTATACCAGTAACAGATAAAGAAAGGCCTACTAATGACATGGTTGATTATTTTATAAAATTCGTTAAATCATTGCCCAAAAATACCTGGCTACATTTTCATTGTAAAGGTGGAGTAGGAAGAACAAGTACTTTTATGGTAATGTATGATATGATGAAAAATGCTAAAAATGTTAGTCTCCAAAATATAATGAATAGACAGGTCTTACTAGGAGGAAAGGACTTACTTAGAGATGAACTATACCTAATGAACCGCTCCAAACAAAGAGCTAAATTAATAGAAAGATTTTATATATATTGTGTTGAAAATGATGACAACTTTAAAACTACATGGTCACAATGGATTAGAACTTAGTGATATATTCTAAAAACATGCAGTCCAAATTTAAGATAAAATTAGACTGCCTGCTGATGATAGACAAAATAGGGCGATATTTAATTTTAAATTTCCGTCGCTGCTTATAAGTTGATTGTTAAAATAGTCCACAGTAACATTTTGATATTCTATATTTTTTACCATAACAATTGCAGGATATTGTGGAGGATAAATACGAATGGCCGGTGCATTTGCGTCATAAAATCCAGTTACCTTATCTCCTACCTCTACCACTTCATGATCCACAAAGTAAGTTCCTGTTTCGAATATGATTCAATTTCCATTTATTACGTAACTTTTTACTTTTACATCACATAATATAAATAACCTGTACTACAAATTACTAATTTATGATGCTAAACCTTAAATTAAAATTTAATTTAATTATCTATAATCATATTGACAAGAGTTTCAATATGTATATGCATTGTATCCAAACAATCCACTGGTGTTTTGACTCCTTTGACCAACAACGGCAATTCAGTACAACCTAAAATAATTGCCTGTATTCCATTTTCAACTTTCATTCTTTGAATAATCTTCAAAAATACTAATAAAGTCTCTTCCTTGACAATACCCAACTCTAATTCTTGCGAAATCTTTTGATTAACAAACTCCCTTTCTTCATCAGTTGGAGTTATCACTTCTATATGATTTTTTGTGAATGGCTTTTTAAAAAATTCCCCATTCATAGTAAAGATTGTTTCTAACAATCCTACTTTAGATATATTACGTCGTTTTACTTCATCACAAGTAGCCTCAATAATACTCACAAGTGGGATATTTACACTATTTTTTAAATTTATTCCTTATATATCAAGGGTTATAGAATTTTTTATATAAAATTACCTTTGCTTAGGTTTTTTCTTAATACACACAAGTTTCTGGACATCCATCAGTTCATTATCATTTTCTACCCTGTAATGTATCCAACCACCATCACCACACGGATAACGATTTTCCCATAGTTTTTTTGTTTTAGGAATCATTTTATCCAACTCTTTATATAGCTTTTTTAATTCATTTTTGCCTATTGTTATTGTGACTGTAAATGAACCTCTTTCAAAAAATACATAACACAATAATTTATTTTTATGGCTATATTTATACCCCCACCCATAGTTGTTGCCAAATGGAAATTTTAATTCACGAATTAAATCATAACTATCGTGTAAAAATGTTTCAAGCTTTGATAGTCTATTATAAGCTTCTTTTCCTAAAAGATTACATATTTCTAAAGACGTAGGAATTACATTCTTATCCATAAACCTTTCAACTGTACTCGTATACATAATTAGCACTCCTTTGTTACAAGTATTCATAGTTCATAAATTCAATTTCAATAAGATATCATTTTACCAAAATTACATTATTTTCTAAAGCCATTTCTATAATCAAATAAATTAAATATTTCATATTATTAACTTATAAATTTCTATCTATATATTATAGTAACATATTAAATATGACACCTGTATGTCATAATAACTTACCGTTGTGACGCAAGACAAAAATATTATGTACAAAATCCTACAAATACAGTTTAGGCTCCTTTATAATTCTATTTTTCATTGTTAATACTTTTGAAACCAGAAATCTCGGTTTATAAATAATTTTTCTTGCCTTTTTAGGACACCTTTTAGCACAACAAAAACAACGCAGACATTGTTCTTCATCTATTTCTAAAGTTTCCTTGTCGATTGCATTCATAGGACACAGTTTTACACATATATTGCAGTGACTACATTTACTCATATCTGCAAAAGGAGTTTTTGTAAATAATCTAGCACTATTTTTAGGCACTATTTTTGCCATTAATGGTAGTTTCCCTTGAGAAATTTTTTCCTCATAAACAGGCACTCCAATTAACACTATGTCTCCATCAATTAAAGGAACGCCAGCCTCTCTTACTTTAGGCAAGGTTAAATCAATTATCTTATTATTAATTATTTTCATTCCTTTTACAATTGAATTAATAATCTTTTTAGTTGTACCTGTTGGTGAAAAATATATTGTTGTTACTGAACTAATTAACATAGTTATTCTACCTCACATTTATCTAATATAATTACTGCACAATAATTTACGATTGTGATTTAATTGATATAAAAATTGTACCACATTTAGTCCTACTCCTATTACTTTTATCTGATGTTGATAATATATGTTTGTTGATTTCTTATATCTAGGTATATAATGCCATTTGTATTTAGCCCAATAAAAATCTGCACCAACTATATTAGGCTTACGTATTCTTTTATTCTTCTCTCTATATCATCCCTTTTTACCTGGAGCTTGGCTATATTTTTAAAATCTCTTTTAATCTTACATTTGTTATTTTTTTATTTCGTAACTATTGTTACAGATTAAATTACAGTATTTTAGTAATATATAATCATAGCAAAGAAAGTAATAAATCCGTAGGTATAAATTTTAAGGAGAAAGGTGGAATTCTTAAATGTCAATGTTTTGTTATCAATGTCAAGAAACAGCTGGATGCAAGGGGTGTACTAAAGTAGGAGTTTGTGGTAAGAATGAAAATGTTGCAAAAGCTCAAGACTTATTAATATATGTAACTAAAGGATTAGCTATTGTAAGCAATGAAGGAAGAAAAGTTGGAGTTAAAGACAGCAATGTTGATAAAGTTATAGTAGAAAATTTATTTACAACGATTACAAATGCTAACTTTCACAGAGATTTTATTTTAGGCAGGGTAAAAGAAACTTTAAAAATAAGAGAAAATTTAAAATCTAAAGTAATTAATGCTGGTGGTAAAGTTGGAGAAGTAAAAGTAACTGGTGGCTTTTTCAAGAAGATATTTGGAATACAAACCACAGAGATGATTATGCCAGATGCAGCAGTTTGGACAGCTGATAATACTATAGAATTTGATGCAAAAGCTGAAAAAGTTGGAGTTCTTGCAACAAAAAATGAAGATATAAGAAGCTTAAGAGAACTTATCACTTATGGATTAAAAGGATTGTCTGCTTATATGAAGCATGCAATGAATTTGAATTACAATAGTGAAGAGATTCATGCATTTATGGCAAAAGCATTGTCAGCTACAATAGATGACAGCTTAACTGTTGATGATCTAGTAGCTTTATCACTTGAAGCAGGTAAATTTGGTGTAGATGGCATGGCATTACTTGATAAAGCTAATACTGAAAGTTATGGACATCCTGAAATAACAACCGTTGATATTGGAGTTAGAAGTAATCCAGGAATATTAATTTCAGGACATGACTTAAAAGACTTAGAAATGTTACTGGAACAAACAGAAGGAACTGGAGTAGATGTATATACTCATGGTGAAATGCTTGCCGGACAATACTATCCTAAATTTAAAAAGTATAAGCACTTTGCAGGAAATTATGGTAATGCATGGTGGAAGCAAAAAGAAGAATTTGAAAAATTTAATGGCCCAATCATCATGACTACAAATTGTTTAGTTATACCAAAAGATACCTATAAGAATAGATTATTTACGACAGGTGATACGGGAATGCCAGGATGTAGCCATATAGAAGTTAAAGCTGATGGAACAAAAGATTTTTCTAAGGTTATAAAAATGGCCAAGAAATGCAGTGCACCTACAGAAATAGAAAAAGGACAAATAGTTGGTGGATTTGCTCATAATCAAGTTTTAGCTTTAGCTGATAAGGTTGTAGAAGCTGTTAAATCAGGTTCTATAAAGAGATTCTTTGTGATGGCTGGATGTGATGGAAGAGCAAAATCAAGAGATTACTATACAGAATTTGCTTCAAAGTTACCAAAAGATACAGTTATATTAACTGCAGGTTGTGCTAAATATAAATATAACAAATTGAATTTAGGTGATATTGGTGGAATTCCAAGAGTATTAGATGCAGGACAATGTAATGACTCATATTCATTAGTTGTTATAGCACTTAAGCTTCAAGAAGTATTTGGATTGAAGAGTGTAAATGAGTTACCTATATCATATAATATAGCTTGGTATGAACAAAAAGCTGTAATAGTATTATTATCATTATTACACTTAGGTGTTAAGAACATTCACTTAGGACCAACGCTTCCTGCGTTCCTTTCAGCAAATGTTGCTAAGGTATTAGTGGATAACTTTGGAATAGGTGGAATAACTGATGTTGAAAATGATATTAAGAAGTTTATGGAAATCTAAGATTATAAATTCATATAAGTAAAATGGCTCTATTTACGATATGGTGGAGAAGTTATCATAAAAACTGTTAGCCAGATATGTAGATATCTGGCTAACAGTTTTTTCTATTTTTCTTATTAAAAATTATACTTATTCCATAATTTCATTAATGGAGTCATCCCTTGAAGTACATCAATTTTACTGTCAGTACTACATATTGTATCGATGATTTTATGTACTAATTTATTATCTAAATTTTTAATTGCAAAATCCAAATCCTTGTCATTTAAATTTTCCAAGAACCTTCTTAAAACAAGGGAGTGATTATAGTTTTTAAATAAGGGTTTAACAAGTTTTTCATATTTTCCTATTCCACATATATCATAAGCTGAATATATCCCCGTAAGTATTGATGCAAATTGCCCAAATCCTAATCCAGGAGAAAGAGCTCCAAAACAATTCCCAACAAAATAAGTATTATCAACCTTGGGTACATTACATATTCCCGTCATATATTTTGTAATCTCAAACTTATCTGTTATTCTAAATTTTTGATCTAAATCTTTGCAAACTAAATTATAAAATCTTTCCCATATTGTATTTATATCTAATTTTATATTATCAGGATAGTCAGGGTAAGCTATAACAATATTAGCTTCTTTTTCAGAAAATGGTACAATCCATGCATATCCTTTAGGTATGATGTCATAATTGAACCATGCATGGGAAATATCTGTAGCAAATTTACCCTCAACTGTTACACCTCTTAATGTAAATGTAAGATCACACTTGTAATTTCCTAAATGTGAAGCATATTCCCCATCTCCTGTTGCTAATATTACATACTCAAAATTTTTACATGCTTCTTCATATTCAC
This sequence comes from Clostridium sp. 001, assembly GCF_019056555.1. Lineage (NCBI taxonomy): Bacteria > Bacillati > Bacillota > Clostridia > Eubacteriales > Clostridiaceae > Clostridium > Clostridium sp. 001. Next base: position 815,044 of record NZ_CP020473.1, read on the forward strand.
AAGTTGAATTAAAATTAATTTTTGTCATCAATTGTTTCTCTAGTTGACATTCATATGAATTTTCATGCCTTCCCCTAACATTTGTGTATCCGATTTTTCCATCAATACTTCCTATTTGCTTTTTTGAATGGACAACCAATTTATTAACAGCATTTATTGGTTTCAAATGTATATCATAATTCTTAGAGAGAAAATGCAGAGAATCTTTAATAGGTCTATCTAGTAAACTAAACATTGCTTCAGCATTAACAAATCTATCTCCAACACAATTTCTTTTTTCAAAAATTGTTGGTATAATTCCATGTTTCTCTAATGTTATTGCACAAGACAAGCCTGACATCCCAGCACCTAAAATAGCAATTTTCACAGAAAGCACCTCCTATTATATAGTTTTTGCAACTTATAAATTTTGTATACAAAATAAATCATCTTACTCCAATATAATAGGCTACTTCTTTCGGATATTTTTTTATAAATATACTTTCTAAAATAGTTCACCAGGAATGCCCAAATAAAATTATTTTTTGTTTATTATATTTTATTTTTAAGTATTCTTTATTGATCAGTACAATGGGTGTTTCCAGAATCTAAAAACATTGCTGCTGTTTCAGAATGTTCACCAGTAAAGGCGGGCAACTAGTTGATATCCTCTTTAATTTTTTTCTTAGCAAAATAGCCTTTTTCAGCTAGCTCAAAAGTTTTACCATTTGCAATTAACCAAGTGGAAGTAGTTTCTTCTTTACAGTTATTTTGAGTAAAGGTAAAATGTGACTTTTTGATTATAATCCTCTTTCTCTATACACTTCTTAACCGTTCTCCAATCATGTCCTGTTTTTCTAGCAACACTATTGATGGACGTTCCTTTCTGTATGCAGCATTTTCTAACATACTTTTCTTGTTTCGTTGTCAACATCCTTCTTCTAAAATAGGGTGTTCTTTCTTTTAGTTAATTTTATTATTGTATAACATTCACATTAAAATATATAATGGATGTTTTGGGGATTAAAAAACTCAACTTTCGCAGGACAAAAAGACTAATTTCTCCTTGATATAACAAGGCAAAGCAGCAATAAAACTATCTATTATTGAGTCAATAACGTTCTTTGAAAGAAGAAGTTTTTCAGTTAATACACTTTTTAGAATATCTATAATAATATTCATTACTTCACAAAATTGGATATCTTGAAGTTCATCACAGCATTGATAAAAAAAACCACCAATAGTTCTAACGTCATTATTCTTACGGCTCTCTAAAGTAAGCATAATGTATCTGGTAAAAACTATAGAAGTATGTGAAACCATGGAATCATAAGAACGCCCTTGAAACTCTTTAGCGAGTTTTAGAAAAGACTTGTTCATTTTAAAGAAAACCTCTATATCCCAGCGTTTTCCATAAATTCTTATTATCTCATTGTCATCTAAGGATATATTTGTAGAAATTAAAGCAAGCCATTTTCTACTTCTGTTTCTATCTCTTACAAATACAATTTTTGCTTTTACCTCATTACTATTTTTGTCAGAGCCAATACCTACAATAACAGAAGAAAGAATTTTTGCCTTACCACGCTTTTTTCTTAAATTAGCATAGAGATTTTTAAGGTTCAATAACTTACCGTTGTAATTGTAGTAAACCCTTGGCATTGCTTTGACCATAGCAATAGTATTAAGTTTGAGTTCTAAAATCTGTATAAGAGTTTTTGGGTACGTAAACCAACTGTCAAAAAGAACATATGATGCAGGAATAGCATATTTTGAAACTTGTTTAAGTAAACTAATCATAACCTCAGGTGACTTTAAAACAGCCTCCTTACGAAGTTTAGAACCATTGGTTCTTTTATCAATATTGTGGTTTTCAGGACAAAGTCTGTTTTTCTCCTTTTCGGAAGAAAGCAGAGTGAAAGCAAGAGGTAAAAAAGTATTGCCATCTGACCAACCAAGGGTGAGAAGGCGAAAGCCTTTGACATATTTATGTTCAACATGGTCATGAACTCTTGCAAGAAGTTCAACAGATTTGCTCCTGCACCTACTGTATAAAGAGTCATCAACTACAAGTACATTAACTCTATCTTTTGAAGTAAGTGGTACAATAATATTTTTTATGATTGATGAAGAAAGTAAAAACAAAAACTTTCTCCAATTAAAGTTTGGTGAATTAAGAAATCTATATACAGTATCCTTTGAAAATTGATTATTTTTTCCAGACTCCAAGTTTCTAAATAAGTTTTTTCCAGTAAAAACAAGCATAAAAATATATTGAAATATTTTAATACATGAAAATCCTTTTTCTTTAGAAAAATTGCATTGCCTAAGTATATGTCCAATTTTGTTGTCTTTAAAAAATCTATTTATAGTAAAATTAAATTGTTTATCAGTAGTATCATTTGATATAATAGTATTCATAAGAAACATTCCTTTCTTTGGTGTGGTGTTTTTAGCAATTCTATTATACCAAAAGGAATGTTTTTTTGCTTTATGTGTTTATTCTGAAGGCTTTCGCCTTAATTTTTATGTGCGAAAGTTGAGAAAAGTTTTAAATTTCTACTAAATAAAAAGATACTTAGTAAACTTTACAAATTTACTAAATATCCTTTTATCCTATTAATGGCGGGAATATGTGGGAATCGAACCCACCCGTCATGGTCTTAGCACGGCAGAACGGTTTTGAAGACCGCCAGGAACACCAGAACCTATCTACTCCCATATTTAATTACACAAAGTATTATAAGATGTACCATTTATTATGTCAACATTTTTCGTCTATTTTCAGAGATTTAGCACCTAAATTCCAGTGAAAATTTTATTTTTACTGGAATTATATTTTTTTACACTTATTTAAAGGTCTGGTAAGCCCTTAAACCGGTAGATCGTAAAAATTGTTATACACTCCCCTACCCCTAAAAATCTTAATGCAAAGTTTCCAGTTTTTATTTTAAAATTACGTCTTTATGAATAGTGGATTATCCCAATCATCTTCTATAGTAAATCTTTCATCTTTTATATCTTCAATAATATCTATTTGGAGCATTTTTTTCTTCCTAAAACCTCTGATACACCTAAAAAAATATAACTGCATTAAATTAAATGCTAGTATCATAAACATTAAAACTGTCTCTACCCCTGTAGAACTGTGAAGAAAACAATGATCTAAATGCCATTCAGTTTTCAACTGATGAAATACATTATTTTCAATATCCCATCTTTTATGCATTATTTTCCATAAAGTTTCTACTGATATAAATTTATCTGTTGTTATGATCCATTCTTCTTTAATTTCTGCTTTATCTCCAGTATGAATTTCTTCTATAAATTTTATGAATCTTACTTCTATACTTGAATCAGACATTTGAAAATTATCATCATCCCACGCTTTAATCTTTCTATAGGTATTTACATTTTCCTTTACAGTCCAATCTTTATCTGCCTCCCGGCATTTAAATAGGGCTAATGCATCTTTTACAATGTGCAGCCTTTCATCTTTTACTCTTACCAATGCATCCATTCCTATAGAAAGAACTTCTTTTATCCAAGTAGATTTACAGTAAAGAGCATCAGCCACTATGATGTCAGCGAAATGATGATACTTCTTATATAACTTCTTAATTAGTCGTTTACTACCCGTAATTTCACCTTCATCTTTACTTGAACTATCTTTTTTAGGTTCAAGCATCTCTTGACCTAAAATAATATGTGGGTCTGATCCTACTGTTGCACACACTACAGATCTATGAAAATAATGGGTAGTTCCATCTCTATTCTCTCGAGAAAGGCATTTATTGCAACATTTTTTAGTACTTTCAAATAACTCTACACCATCTATGGCAGCTACTTTTAAACCATCAATAGTACCATTTCGAAATACTTTGTTTTTTATAGTTGTTTTTATTATGCTGATATGAATGTTTTTCAAGCCATCCATATCAAAGTTACTTAAACACCGCCTGACTGCGTCAATGTGCAGCATTTTAGTATTTTTAGGTAACACTTTTTTAAATTTATTCTTTTCAATCCAATGTTCTAATCTATTGAAACTTCTTATTTGAAGCATGAATCCAAATAACACTACGAAAACTATTGTTGAAACTTTTACTGGAGATTTTACTCTTTTATCTTTTAAACTATTGATTTTTTCACCTATATCATATACTTTATTAATATAAGTAAGTAATTGTTTTAAATAACTTTTACTCATTTTATCAGCATCCTTTTATTTTTAGTTTTCAGCAAAACCATTATAAAAAGGATGCTTTTATTATGCAAATTTTTTCCGTATAATTTCCAGTAAAAATCGGAATCTATTACTTCTACTGTAAATATTCATAAGACTTTATAATCCAAAGGACTACCGTCCTAAAAATTTTTTAAGTGCTAAACTTCTGGTCTATTTTCTTATCACTTTATGTTATTAATTGTATCATATTTTATGATACAGCTATAATATAATTAAGCTGTTTACTTTTACAAACTTATAAAGTGCATCTAGATTGTTCACTTCAAAATACACATCTATATTTGAAATATCAATGCTTCTATTTGATTAAACTCCATTAAAATATCCTCCTGGTTACATGATTGTTCATCAATTTTCGTTATTTTACACAATATAGAATTTTATGGTGCACTTATTTAACTCTTTCTATATAATACTTTAAACAAGTACTCTCTTAGTCCTTCGCTTGATTACTTAGCTTGCTCTCGATCCCAGTTCTGGAATCCTTTACTGCTCTTAAAACCTAACTCTCCTCCTTTAACCATCTTTCTTAAAAGAGTAGATGCCTCATTAGACTTATCAAGATGTTCTAATATATATAGTATGTATAATTCCTATCATATCTGCATTCTCTATAAATTCTAAATGAGGCAATCTTATCTTCAATCAAATTATTTTTTCATAAAACCACTTAACTCGTTGATATACCGGTTTTAAATTATTTAAATCCATTTTTTTTCAATGCGTTTATAGCTTTATCAGCTTCATCTTCTGCTACTAAAACTATTGGGCCAGTGCAGCCCATTCCACTCTCAGAATATATTCCTTCCTTCCAAAGTGACTTACAAGCATCTTCAAGCTCAAGAATATCAATTCCAGGGATCCCATAGGTTACTACTTTTTTAGGTGGAATCTTAACTTCTTCTACTGCAGCTGCAGGCTTTTCCTTTTCAAGGATTTTTCCTATTATTTCTTTTAAACCTGCTTTATTGGCATTTTTATATTCAATATCAGCAAGCTGCAATAAATTATTTTTTGCAGAAAGTGCACAATATTTTAATGCTTCACAAATTAATGGAGCTCCTGATGCTCTAGATACTATATTAATTATCTTATCATAGCCTTCTCCTACTCCTGGACCATATCCATATCCAGTAGTTTCATAATTTCCTCCTGTTGTAAATGATGCAAATATCTTTACAAGCAAGTTACCTGTTAAGGAGTCACAAATCATAACATCAGGTGTTCCTGCCAGCAGGTCATTTCCTCTCATGACTGAACCTCCATCAGCTCTTAAAGATTCACTAAAAGAAAACTTATATCCTCTGCTTTGCAGTTCTTTAAGTGCTCTCTCAACTCCTCTAGCTCCATCTACATTTAATATGCCAATCTTAGGATCTTTTATTCCGCAAGCTTTTGCAACGGCTATTCCATTTATAGTATTTTTAATCATTCCTTCAACTCTATGGGTAGCTGTTGTTCCTGTAGTTGTAGCAATTATCATTTCTTTTCCTAACCCTGGAGTAATAACTTTTCCAACTGTTGAAACTCCTATAGGAAAATCAAAATGCTGAGTGACACATCCGTCTATTACTTTATTATCTAACAACTCTACCATTTTTTTATGGCCTTCTTCAGCATCACTAACCTCAACTATTTCAAAGTCTCCTTCAACTTTAGGTCCTATTAAAACTATATCAAAATCACCATATTTGCTCTTGGCAAGTGCTGCAGCTTTAATCATCTCGTCCACACCATGTTCTGAACCAAACGTAGTTAATCCAATTTTAACTCTTTTTCCGAAGCTTCCACTTATTATTCCATCAGCTATTTCATCAAATACTTCTGCAATTACTTTTTTAGTTTGCTCCACGTTGCTCCCTCCTTTTTATTAGCATCTATTCAATACTTCCTAATGTCTATAATACCATTATTTATTCTTCCATCATTTTAGATGCAAATTTTTTTAATTCTTCAGCTATCATGTTCTTAATTTCTTCTTTTGAAACTGCTGCAGCCGAACTATCTGAATCACCATTATTTTTTTCAACCAAAATTGAAATTCCATCGAACAAGTTAGTCATTCTTCCTAAGAACAAGCTTCCTTTTCCTATTAACATAAAGTTATTTAATTTTCCTGCCATTATATGTTCAATACCATGACCAATTATAGGTACTCCTGATGGTATATGACCTTGTGTTGGTGCATATCCTGGGTATCCATGTTTTACAACAAAATTTGCTAACTCTTTTCTCTCTAATTGTCCGCTCTTTACCGCAAGTGCTCCTATCATCTTATAGTTTTGAGTTGGAACATCTCCTGCTCCTGCTGGTTCTGTTATATCTGGAGTTTGAAGTTCTGGAGCAAATTTATCAACATCAGTAATTTTTAGTCCATTCTTACTTAATGGATCTGAAACCAATGCTTCTAAAACTGCTTGTGGCGCAGCACCATGTCCAATGCTGTGTCTTCCTATTACATCTGTTCTTAATATTGGACTTACACCATCATTTTCAGATATTAGTATTGCAAATCCTCCTAAGCAATCTTCTAAAACAGGTAATCCTTTTTTAACATGATCTTTACCATTCATTCCAAGCTTAGCAGTAGCTCCACCAGCAAAAACTATTACATTTTTATAAATGCCTGCTTTAACCAATGCTGCTGCTGCAACTATTGAGTGTGAAGGACCAGCACAAAAGCCTCTCATATCTGAGCCTGTAGCACCTTTAATTCCTGCAATTTCACCGCAAGCCTTAGCTATGTTTCCGCCGCCTCTCTGATTCATATCACCTATAGCTTCTTCTGAACATTCAATTAAGTATTCTACCTCATTAACGTCTACCCCTGAATTCTTTACTAGATGCATTAATGCAAGAACTCCTGAAGCCTTAACAGCTAAATTTTCAACAATAATATGTGAAGTTAGATTTTTATCAAACTCATGAGCTCTTTTTACACAACCAACAAGCTTACCATTATCATATAATCCTTCAGCTACATGATTTTCTAACAGCTTTTCTATTTCAGATAAGTCAATTCCTTCCTTTAACTCGTCAGCTTTAATCTTTAAAACAGCATGAGACTTAAACTTTTCTCTAACAGCCTCTGTGAAATTCTTCTCTAACAAAACAAGGTCAAATACGTCACTTATCTTCATTAAACCGTAGAACTCATCCTGCGGCATGATTTCACCAAACTTACCAAATCTAGATAAGCCTTCAACCTTTTCATTATACCATGGTCTCTTTCTTTCACTTAATTCTTCTGGAGTCATATTTCCGATATAAGTTTGATTTGGTGCATAACTAACAACATCTTCAAAAGATCTTAAGTGATTTTGTATCTCCTTTAAATATTCTGATTCTGGATTTGTTTCTCTTTCTAGGGTTTGAGTAGTACCATTGTGCAATATCATATCTGGTGTATTTACTAATACATAAGCCGCATTTTTAATTACTGGAAAACTCATTTTTAAAACCTCCATTCATTATGTTCAGTTATTATATATTCAAAAACAGCATGCATTGCTGCATGCCATCTTTAGCCTGTTAAAGTTGTCGATAACTATTTATTGTACTTTGAATATTCATCTCTAATAGGCTTTACTTCACTAATAATTTCATTAACATCAAGAACCATTTCCATCATTCCACATTGTTCATCATAAACAGCTGGATCAAATTCTGCTTTAACTTCTGGTTCTACTACATGATATACTCCAAGACCTAATGCTATTCCTGCAAGTGGTCCTGCGAAAGTTGGATCTCCAGCAGCTACAGTTTCTGCTGATAGACCTGAAGCCTCTGCCTCAGCTCCTCCTATTAATACAATCACATTTTCAGCACCATATTTTTCAGTTAAATCAATTACTCTTTGTTGGATCTCCAGATCCATAGCACCTGCGGCTGTTCAAACAAAACATTCTGTGGAAACAAATACAACTTCTCCTTTGGCACTTTTAACACATTCTTCGATAGCTGGACCTGGAATTCCATCCCTGTCACCTATTGCAATTATTTTTTTTCCTTCTAATAAACTCATAACTTTTTCCTCCTTTTAGTCGGAAACACAGGGTAATTTTACCCATTTGCTCCCACTCATAAATTATCTGTTAAAGGCCATTTAGGCCTTCAATCTAATAAATTTAATTAAGCATTAATATTTTTAACAATCATTGCTTCAATGTTTGCTTTTGTAGCATCATCCTTTATGACTTCTTCAATTTTTTCCCCATCTTTATAAAGTACAATTGTAGGAAGTCCAAGTACCCTTTGTGAAATAGCTAATCTTCTAGCCTTTGTAGTATTCAATTTACAAAATTTAACTTTTCCTTCAAATTTAACTGATAATTCTTCTATATCTGGCAATAAAGCTTGACAAGGTACACAACCATCTCCATAATAATCAACAAGTGTATAACCTTTAGATTCTAAAACCTCACCTTTAAATGTCTCTTTGTCTAAAATTATCATATTAACTTCATCCTCTATTCTTCAAAATTATTTTCTATATATTTCTCTGCTTGCACAGCAGCTATAGCACCATCAGCAGCAGCTGTAACTACCTGTCTCAATGGTTTTTCTCTAATATCTCCTGCTGCAAATACACCCTCAATATTAGTTTCCATCTTATCATTAGTTATAATATATCCTGCTTCACTAGTATCAACTAGCTCTTTAACTAATTGATTTGTAGGTAAATAACCAACGAATACAAATACTCCAAAAGTTCCATCTTCTTCATCTGCAAAATATTCACTCAACTCACCTGTTTTAGTATCCTTAAATACTGCTGACTGCACTATTCCATCACCTCTTATTTCAGTGATTACTGAGTTCCACTTTATTTCAATTTTAGGATTTTTAAAAGCCTTTTCTTGTATTGATTTTGCTGCTCTAAGTTCATCTCTTCTATGAACTATAGTAACCTTTTTAGCAAACTTCGTCAGATAAAGAGCTTCTTCAATAGCTGCATCACCTCCCCCTACTACAAAAACTTCTAGATCTTCAAAAAATTCTGCATCACAAGTTGCACAGTAAGATACACCTTTACCTATCAATTCATTTTCTCCTGGACAACCAATTTTTCTAGGGTTAGCTCCTGTAGCAATAATTATAGATTTAGCATAATATTCTTCTTTTTCACCTTTTAATTTTTTTATTTTTCCAGTAAAATCAACTTCTTTTATATTATCTTTTTTTCTTTCGGCACCAAAACCTTCAACCTGCTCTTCCATTCGAGCGATTAAACTTGGTCCTGTAGCATCTTTTATTGATCCTGGATAATTAGCTACTTCATCTGTGATTACAATTTGTCCGCCTACCTTGCTTCTCTCCAGTATCAAAGTTTTTAGTCTAGATCTTGCTGAGTATATAGCTGCAGAAAGTCCTGCTGGGCCAGAACCTATTATAATAACATCATAAATATTATTCATATTGCACCTTCTTTCTTAATATTTCAATAATATTTACTTACTACTTATATAAATTTACTTTTAGTTCACCATTTTTATATACTACTATTTCTTCTTTAAACTTTCTCTTCCTGAAGAGCTTTAAATATGCTGTAACACATAACAAGCATAATCAGCATGAACGGAAAAGCAGCAGCAATAGAAGCCGTCTGAAGTGTCTTTATTGCAGCAGTGCCTCCTACTAAAATAATCATTATAGTAACAGCTCCCTGAACAATTCCCCAAAAACCACAAAGTCTTTTACTTGGATTTAAGTCTCCTCCTGATGTAAGCATGCTAAGTACATAGGTTGCTGAATTAGCAGCTCCTGCAAAGGACGTAACAATCAGTATAATCGCAAGTGGTGCAGTGATAACGTAAAGTGGTAGATGCTGTAATGTTACAAATAAAGCAGTCGAAATATTAGTTTTAACAGCTGCCTGAATTGCACCATTTGACAATGCATCTAAATTAAATGCAGCTCCACCATAAATTGCAAGCCATATGAAGCAGAAACCAGAAGGCAAGAACACTGATGCAAGTATGAACTCACGAATAGTACGGCCTCTGGAAACACGTGCTATAAACTGGCCTACAAATCCTGCCCATGCAATATACCAAGCTCTGTAGAATATTGGCCAAGCTTTAGTCCATTCAATATTGCCCATCCACATACTCTGTCCTATAAAGTTTTGAATATAATCACCAAGTGTATGTGTAAAAGTATTTAGTATAAATACCATTCCACCAAATAGGAAAATAAATACCATAAATGCAATTGAAAGCCATACCTTTACATCAGCAACAGCCTGCATCGCCTTATGCAAGCCAGATACAGTAGCAAGCGTAAATATTACTGTCATAACTGCAATAATAACAGCGGTCATACCAGGTGTCGCTGTAATTCCCCAGATATATTGTATTCCTGTGGCAATTTGACCAGCTCCTAGTCCTAAGCTGGTTGCTACTCCAAACATCGTAGCAAATACTGCTAATATATCGATAGTTTTACCGATAGGTCCGTGAATACGCTCACCAAGAATTGGATAAAAAGCTGAGCTGATTAAACATGGAAGACCTTTTCGATACTGAAAATAACCAAGAGCTAAACCGCAAACCGCATAAATAATCCAAACATGAATACCGAAATCATTAAATACAATCCTCATGGCATCATGCATAGCTTGCGGAGTTCCTGGTTGCCCCAAAGGAGGTGCCATATAATGACTCATCGGTTCAGCAATGGACCAAAAAACCATTCCGATTCCCATTCCTCCTCCAAATAGCATAGTAAACCACTGGAAAGTTGTAAATTCCGGTTTTTCATCATCTTTTCCCAGCTTAATTTTACCATAGCGGCTGAGAGCAATAACAGATATAAATATTGTAAATATAAATACTGATAAAAGATATAGCCAACCAAAATTAGTAGTTAAAAATGATAACACACCATTGGATGTTCTAGCCATTTGAGAAGGCAGGATTATACTAAATGCTACAAATATTAGAGCTATACCTGCAGAAATATACAGAACAGAACGGCCTTTTGCTTTTTGTTCATTTGACATAACTAATTTTCCTCCTTCACAAAATCAATCTAAATAGGTCTCATCAATTTTAACAAGACCTATTTAGTTACTGATTTAGATCTTTACTTTAAAAACAGTTTGTTCTTCAATATCAGTTGCAAGAGCATCTAAAGCTACACCTACTCTGTGATATCTTAACTTCCACTGATGATCTTTAGAATCTGCAGGGTTTCCAAGTGGATATGGAATTGAGATAGTTGGTACTATTCTGTTTGATCCTACTGTTGTTGCTACAGGAATCAAATTACACATTTGAACAACTGGGAAGCCAGCTCTTTCAATTTCTTTTACCATTGTTGCACCGCAACGTGTACAAGTTCCTCAGGTGGAAGTTAGTACAACTGCATTTACATCGGCTTCCTTTAAATGTACAATAATTTCTTTTGCCATTCTAGCAGCCTCACCTTGGGTAGTTCCAGTTCCAACTGTAGAGTAGAAATACTCATGGAGTTTACCTATTTTTCCTTCCTTTTCATATGCTCTTAAAGCATCTAATGGAACTATTACATCTGGATCTGCATCTGCTGCTGCAGGGTCAAATCCTGCATGGATTGTCTTGAATACTCCACCTTCTAAATCGTCTAAATTTGATATATCATATCTACCCCATCTTGTTGCTGAAGCAGATTGAATTCTATCAGGGTTATCTACAGGAACTATACCTCCAGTTGTTACACAAGCTATAGTTGCTTTACTTAAATCTTTAATAGCTGGTGCTATTGGAACTCTATCCATTTTAGGAATAGGCAGTTCTGTTTCAAATTTTTCACCATTTAATTTCTTTATCATCATTTCTACTACTCTATCAGCAGCTGGTTTACCTGATTCAAGCCAAACTTGATGTCTTTTGCCTCTTCCATAGTAGCCTTCTTCTTCTGCAGAAAGAAGCTTTTCACCATTAAGTATTTTATCTCCAAAGTCAGCCATTGCCTTTACATCTTTTTTCATTCTTCCAGCATTATTTCCACCTTTAAAGATATATACATCTTTTTTAAACATCTCAACACCAGGATTTTCAATGTGCATAGATGATATTACCGGTACATTAAACTTCTCTTTTACAGCTTTACATATAACTCCGCAGGCATTTCCATATCTGCCTGCTTGGAATGCAGGTCCTGCAAAGAATATATCAAATTCTTTACCATCCAAAAATCCTAGTATTTTTTCTACTGCTTCTTTTTCATTTGAACCCATAAAGTTATCCCCACATATTATTGTGTGAGTTACTTCTGCACCTTTAAGTTGTTTATTTAATTCTAAAGCAGGTCCAACTAACCCTTCTCTTATTTCTGGTTGAAAATCTGCCTTATCCTCTCCGCCTATTTGACCAAAGAATTGGTTCAAATATAAAATTGCTTTCTTCATCTAAACTACACCTCCTTAAAAATCTTTCATTGTCTTTGGCGACCAACCAACAATCTGATCTCCACAGAACATAGCATTGTTTTCCATAATAATTGAACCATCTTCTCTTACTGAAGGTCCTAATATTTCATCATTTGCCCAACCGCCAGACAAACCATCTCTAGCTAAAGATTGTAATTCGCCTATAACAGTTTCCATTGGAGGTAGTTCTATTAACTCTGAAACATTTCCAGTAGAAACTATAGCATCCGCTTTTTCATCAAGAGCAACCAAAGGTTGTGATTCTCCATCTCTACCTGTACATTCATTAGTAATTCCTACAGTTTTAACTCCAGCATCTTCTAAAGCTACTATACACGCTATGAAGTCTGCATCTGGATTTCCATATCCTTCTTCAGCTACGATGGCTCCATCTGCACCTAAGGATTTAGCCATTTGAGCTACAAATAAGGCTGAACGTTTCTTTTGCTCTAATGCTACATTAAGATTGGACATTATAACTCCTAAGAAGTTAAGTGTTTTTCCATGCTCTGCATAAAGTCTTTTAATGGTTGGATTATTCTGAAAATCATAAGTTGACCACTTTGATGAACATGGCATAAAGCTTCCTGAAATCACAGCTCCATCCAATACTTCATTTGGATGCATAAATGTTGGAACCATATGATTTGCATCCCATCCATAGACTAGATCATTATATCCCATTTCTTCCATTTGTGATTGAGGCTGCATAACAAATACAACACCTGGAAGTTTTTTAACAGCTTCATGCCTTTTCATAATAGAATCTAATTCAAAGGTTTCAATATCTTCAGGCTCTAAATCCTTTACACAATTTCCTATATATTCGGCCAGTTTATGTCCCGCCCATCTCAAAGCTTTATTTTTCTTCTGTTGTTCATTCTTTTCAAAGTCCTCATCTGTATCTCCAATAAGAACAATATTTTTTAGCTGTGAAAAATAAGTATACTTAGCTCCTTCACCGCTCATATCAATTAAACCATCCTGAAACCCACCCCAATGCTTACCAACTACAAGCAAGCTGCAATCTTTAAGTGCATGTGTACGTCCATTACCAGCTGGAATTACATCTCCAGTTACTCCTGGAAACAACGTGGTTCCATCAACCTTAACTCTACATTCAATAGCTTCCTTTACTGGAACAAGACGAACTTTATCTCCAGGCTTTACAATTAAAAGATCTGCCTCAGTAATATGCTCATCTTCCAATACATAATCTAAAGCTTCTTTTTTGTTAATTGTTAAAATACCCTCCTTATAGCTTGTTGCTTTACCAAAAACAATATCCTTGACATGAAAGTTTCCAATTTCTAACTTCACCTTTATACCTCCTTTTATAAATTCATTTATTTCTTTACATATTATTTTCAATTCCTTTAAACATTATTCTCAATTTACATAATCCAATAGCACTATTTGTTTTGACATTAGCATAACTATTATCATGATTCAATTATAGTTATAATATAATCATGATTGAATTTTCTGACAGATTTTTTTGTTACTTTTATAGCAATTTTTTATTTAATAAAATTACTAAACATTGTTAAAAAGTATGCTTAGAACCCTTAGAGGTGCATAGGTAAAGTGTATTATAGTAAAGTTTGTAATTTTTTAACTTATGGTAAATTGAAACAATCAAATAGTTATAGTTTATTGTGTATTCTAGCATTTTATATTATAATGAGAAATTGTAGAATGGCAAATAAAATTTAACCTTGGTTAAATTTTATTTTAGCTATTTAAGCAAAAACTAATATTTTAAACATTGGAGATAAATATGATTAAGAAAACAATTGAAAAAATAGAAATGTAAGTTATTTTATTGATGTAGCTTCTAAATTTATGGATGAAGCTTGAAAGCAGAATACCTAAATGATATTAATGAAGTGACCATATTGTTATATCGATGAATGCTTACTAAAATATTAAATAGTAAAAAAAATCTAATGTTGAAAAGTGCTCAGAAACAATGTTAAGGTATATTAGACAAATAAATACTTTTTTTAGAAATTAATTTAATCGGCCATATGACAATAAAAAGAACGTCTACAGGTTTGTGTAAACTAAAATAGATATGATAAAAATTACTATAGGACTGTGAGCTGAATTTTAAATACAATGAAATGTGACCTTTCCCCAATAAAATAGACATCTTAAACTCGTAATATCTCTTTATTTCGTAGATTATCATAATTTTCTAATTCTTATGCTGCTTTTGATTTTTTATTTAGGCTATGTTAATGAACAATGTTGATAATATAGTATATAATAATAGAACTCTTTGAAATGAGTTCCATTATTATATGATTTATGAGAATTATGAACCAACTTAACTTTATACTATGCACATTTTACTCAACTATACAAACTGGAATTTGATTAGTTTTGAATTGGAATCCAAATTTCAATAATAGATTTCTCATTATTCCAATGAAAACGATAATCGTATTTTTCAAAATGTAGAAAATTATTTTGCACAAGAATATACTTGTTATTGGGTAATATATCTTTATAAATTTTTGCATAGGTTTTATAGATTTTATCCATAGAACCTGTATGTTCAAATACCAAATATTTTTGTGGCTCTACTTCTCTTAAAATAAAGTTCTCTGGAATAGTTAATTTTTTAGGTACAGCACAGTGGTAAAAAAGAGTTTCATTTCTTTTTTCCATAAAAGCATATTTAATCCAATTTGCATATTGTGATAAATATGCCTTTTTTAGATTACAATTAAACTGTTTCCAAAATTCAGTACATATTTTTATATTTTTATTTTGGTAATTTGTTAATTCAATTTCTTGCCCGATAACAGAAAATGCGTCTAATTCCTCTATTCTATAATCCATTTCAAATAACCCCAACTTACTTCTTTATCTTGTGAGCCGTAATAATTGTATAACTATAAGCATTTACCGTTATTTCACAATCATCTATATCTACATACCAATTTTTGCCTCTTCTGATTATCAGAGCATTTGGATTTTGTATTTTATCTCTACACCATCTAATAACATCATCCACATCTAAAGAAAGATTTTTCTTAATTCTAACTACTCCTAAATCAGTTGTATGCAAGTTATCTAAGTTAAAAAGCATTTCAGTGCTATCATCCATTTTTGTCACCATGTATCAACCTTTCAAATTCCGATTTATATATTTCATTGTTTATAAATTTTCTTCATAATTTAATACAATTGTCCATTTGTTTAATTATATACTACATAAATATAATAATTTAAAATAAATATAATAATTTAAATATTTATCATAACTACATATAAATTGCTTTTCTAAATCTAAAGTCCTGACCTTTCCCCAATAAAATAAACCTTAAGTATGAAAATAAAAAATTTTTTAGATGTGTATTATGAAAATGAACGAAAGTAAACTGCTGAAGACACTTCGAAAAGTTCAGATATAAACTTAAAATTCTTTGAAAACAATACTTTCAGTTCATATCTCTAAAAATAATTTTAATTATGATGCCATTAAAATTCTAAATTCCTTTCTAAATTGAGAGGGTACACTATAAACAATTGCCTGTTTCCTTCTCTGATTGTTATAATATATTTCTATGTACCAGAATATATCTTGCCTTGCCGCATATTATTTTGTTTGATTTTAAAGGCTCCTAATATTCATTGCTGCAATACTATATTTTATATCTAACTCATATGTGTTCATCAATCCAAGTACATCAACCTGTGCCATAAAATTTTATAAATTAATCCAAAACATTACCAGTAAACTTTTGGGCACAAAAGTAAGATGCTTAAATAAACAAATATTAAAGCAAAGAATGTGGTGTTTATGGGTAATTATAAAATTAAAGTAAATTTTGATATTATTTCTGAACAAAGAAAATTGGAGGAAGAATTGAAGAAAATGTTAATAAATATCGTGTAGATGAAGGAATCGGTAGAATCGAATTTAAAACACATATCCTTATTAAGGATGAAAAGATTAAATCTCAATACTGCAAAAGATATCTTTATAAAATTAATGTCAAAGGAATGGTATCGCACGGAGTGCTTTGATGAGATAGTTTTTGATTTAGTGACAGATACGACATATAGAAAAGCTGCTAAACGCTTAAATAGAATGAGATGGCATGAAACTGGAGGTACTCCAGTATAATCCATGTTGATATTATACCTACACAACCTTCTGCATTGGATTTATCTTTTAGCTTTCTAACACAGGCAGAAATTACTGCTGTACCACAATGCTCATGCCATTTCATGTTAGTTCTTATTAATTATAGGAGTATACCAAAAAACACATTCTACTCCTGTTTTAAGATTGTCTGGAACAAGGATTGTAGTAACAGCACCTAAGAATTTATATGCATTTGTATAGACTGTAATCCAACACTCTTGGTTCTGAGATAAAAACGCTTCTACGTAAGCATATTGGCTTGAGGATAGGTCATGCCCCTCAATAAATTTGTTATATATTATTTTTTACTTTAAATGCTGTGTCCTCTATTCCTTGTATAAGTTGTTCAACAGCTTTAATTATATTTTCTTTTGACGTAGCAATATTCATTCTTACATACTGATTGAAACGTTCCCCTCCAAACCATACTCCAAAATCTAAAGCAAGTTTGCATCTTTCTTTAATAAAACTTTCCAACTCATTACCTTCTATGTACTTACCTAGATTAATCCAGAGCAAGTAAGTTCCTTCTAACGGAGATACTTCAGCAAGAGGAAGTTCCTCATGAAGCTTTTTCTTAATATATAGATAATTTTCTTCAATTTGATGCAATACTGCTTCTAACCATGCTCTTCCCTTTTCATAGGCACTTTGTACTGCAATATATCCAAAGGCATTTCCATCTGGAACACGGATACATTGTACAAAAGTATCAAAGGCTTTTCGGATCTGAGGATCTGGTATAATAACAAAAGAATTTTTACATGAAGCGAGATTAAAAGTTTTCGTTCCAGCTGTAAGTGTAACAAGCATAGAGTCATAATCTCCTAGTGTAGCCACTGGGATATGCTTATTTTCACCTATTACAATATCCTGATGAATTTCATCTGAAATTACCTTTACATCATGTTTTTTGCAGATATTCATGATACCTTTAAGTTCATCCTTTTTCCAAACCCTGCCTACAGGATTGTGTGGTGAACAAAGTATAAATAGCTTTACATGGTTTTCTATGATTTTATCTTCAAAGTCTTTAAAATCAATAGTGTAATTTCCACCTTCATTAATTAAATCGCTTTCTATCAGGTTTCTGCCGTTATTCTTTACAGCATCTAAAAATGGATAATATACAGGTGTTAAAACAATAATAGAATCCTTCTTCTCTGTAAGTAACTGTATGAACCAATTGATAGCAGGAACAACACCTGGAGAATAGCGAAGCCATTCCTTCTTAACTGTGTATCCGTGATAAGTTTGCTCCCAATTTATAAAAGCCTGCTTATACTGCTCAGGTTCTTTATAATACCCCAAAACACCAAAATCTAAATATTCTTTAAGTTTTTCAACAACACAGTCAGCTACTTTGAAATCCATATCTGCAACCCATAGTGGCATTAGATCTGAAGCTCCAAACATAGCCTCCAATCCATCCCATTTTTTACTATCGGTTTGTTTTCTTTCAACATACTTTAACAAGTTGCAACACTTCCTCATCATTAATCTTTACTATCATGTAGAATTAATTAGCTATTTTAGCATCCTTCGGTTTCTCACTAAAGTCCTGTCCATACCACTTTTGATAAATCTTTGATAATGTACCGTCCTTCTTCATTTCTTGAATAGCCTTTGTAACAACCTTGTTTAATTTTTCTGAATTGGCATTACCTTTTACGAATGGGTATGCTTTTGCTCCAACTGTAACATTTTCTTCAACCATTCTTGCATTAAGAAGTCCATTTTTAATTTTATATGCTGCTTCGCCTGCAGAGTAAATCATAGCATCAACTTTTCCTTGACGAAAAGCTTCAAATAACAAATCAGAACTATCATATGTAACTAAGTTGATCTTAATTCCTTGTTCTTTAGCAATTTGTTTAAATAGGTTTCCACCATTTGAACCTGATGAAAATCCACAAGTCATACCGGATATATCCTTCAATTTTTTAATATTAGTCTTATCTGAATGTACAACTAATTTTTCTGGAATATATGCATATGGTTCTGAAAAATCATACTTGGCTTTACGTTTAGCATTAATTGTAATGGTATTTCCTACTGTATCTGCTTTACCAGAATCCAAGTATCCAAACAAAGTATCAAAATCACCAGTTACAAATTGAACTTTAATACCGGTTTTAGCAGAAATAGCATTCCAAATATCCACTTCATGTCCCTTATGTACGCCATTTTCTACATATGAATTAGGTACTGAAGATGAACCAGATGCTACAATAATTTTTGTAGGACCTTTAGTTTCTTCTTTCTTTTGTGAATCATTTTTTGTACTTCCACATGCAGTCATACCAAAAATCATGCAAGCACATACTGCAAGTGAAAATATTTTCTTAATATTTTTCATGCTTTTCCCCCTCATTTTTTAACAAAATTTTTCAATTCTTTTCTCTACTAATCTTTGAATTTTTTCTACAAAGATTACAATTACTAGATAAATTAAAGTTACACATAAATATGCTTCAAAAAAGCGCAGGGTTAATGCAGCTTCCGTTTTTGCCTTTGCCATTATATCTGCAAGACCTACTGTAAATCCTAATGCAGACCCTTTAATAATGCCAATAAATTGATTTCCAAGAGAAGGTAGTGCTACAACAAATGCTTGTGGTAAAACAACACGCATCATTGTCTGATATTTTGTCATGCTCATTGAATAGCAAGCTTCTAGTTGTCCTACTTCCACAGATTCTAAAGCTGCTCTTAAAGTTTCTGCCATAAAAGAAGCTGTATTTAATGTAAGAGCAATTACAGTTGCTTGGAATGCTGTCATAGATTTTAGTGCTGGAATTACACAAGGAAGGCCAAAATACAACATAAATAGTTGTGCTACAAGTGGTGTTGCTCTAAAAAACGTAATATATACACCAAATAATTGATATAATCCCCATACTTTATAATATCTTATAATTGATATTACAACAGATAACAATAATGTAAATATTAATGACACTAGGGATATTTCAATTGTTAATTTTAATGATGGTAAAACAATTGGAAACAGATTAATAAACCATTGAAAATCAAAATTCATTTATTTATCCCCCATACTATTTGCTGTCATTATATTTACAAATTTTCTAATTCTCTCATTTGTACAATTTTCAAATATTTCTTTAGGAGTTCCCTTTCCTGCAATATAACCATCCTCTAAAAAAATCATTTTATCAGCAACCTCTTTTGCAAATTTCATTTCATGAGTTACAATCAGCATTGTTTTGTTATGTTCTGCTGCCAATTGTTTAATCACAGTTAACACTTCTCCAACTAATTCAGGATCTAAAGAAGATGTAGGTTCATCAAATAAAATCACATTTGCATCCACAGCCATTGCTCTTGCAATTCCTATTCTTTGTTGTTGCCCACCAGACATTTCTTTGGGATATGCATCCCTTTTTTCTAAAAGTCCTACTTTTTTAAGTAAAACAACAGCTGTCTCTTCAGCTTCATTTTTGCTTTTCTTTTGTACCGTTACCATAGGTTCCATAATATTTTGGATAGCAGTTTTATTTTTCAATAAATTATAATTTTGAAAAACCATGGATGTTTTTTGCCTTAATCTATAAATATCTTTTTTAGAAGCAGTTTTAGCATCCACAGTAAAATCATCAATTGTAATTTTACCTTCTGTAGGCTTTACTAAAAAATTAAGACAACGAAGAAATGTGGACTTACCTGTACCTGATGGGCCAATCAATACTATGACCTCACCTTTTCCTATCTCAATATTAATATCTTTTAAAATAACAGATTGTCCAAATTGCATTTTTAAATGTTCAATCTTAATCATCTTGCTGTATCCTCTAACTTTCTCTATATTTCTAATTGCTCACATATTCTATTTTCTTCAAACCAGTCAAAATATTCTAAAATTAACTTTTTTGTTAGCTTCCATGCCATTATTGTCTCATTATGTATTGATTTTTGTGATTTGAAGGATTTCAAGAATTGCTTAAAAATCAATAGCTATAAAGAATATCTATTACTTTATTGTAACTAAACTACTATTTTTAAATACATAATCAGACCATTCGTTTCCAATACCCGGCAAATCAGGTACTTCAAAGTATCCATTTTTAGGTTGGTAATCATAAACGCATAATTGCTTATTGTATTGATGTAAATTATATACATGATGTTCATGAATTGTAAAATTAGGAATAGCTGCTTCTAAATGCAAAGCTACTGCAGTGGATAATGGGCTTGCACAAACATGCATCTGAACGCCTACATCATAAATATGTGCTAAATCACATATTTTTTTCCCTTCTGTAATCCCCCCACAATTTCCCAAATCTGGCTGTATTAATTGAATTGAATTATTCTCAAAATATGGAGCATATCCCCACCTTGTATATATACGTTCACCTTGTGCAATAGGAATATTTAATTTATCACATACAAACTTATTCATTTTAGGGTTTGGTGTACATGGTTCTTCAAAAAATAATATTCCATATTCTTTTGCAAGTGACCCAATTTGAACAGCTACTTGTGCATCAATATATGAATGATTTTCCATAATTATATCTACATTCGATCCTACTGCTTCTCTCACTGCTTTTAAACGATTAATTACCATATTTACATATTTGGGAGATTGAAGTCTTGTTGTTGTCTCGCTGTTATACCTTGTCCCATCAGGAGCAAAAGTAAAAAAGTCTATTTTTATTGCATCATATCCTTCTGAGACTGCTTTTTTTGCATAAAAAACATAATCTTCAATGCTTGCTGCAGCCACTTTTGTATCTCCCCATCCAAATTGTAACTGACTTGCATAACATCGTAACTTATTACGCATTTTCCCACCTAAAAGCTGATATAAAGGCATTTTAAAATATTTACCTTTAATATCCCAAAGTGCAATATCTATAGCTGATATACCAGAAAATATTACTGGCCCTCCATTCTGTGCCCAGAATGTAGATTTATACAATTTCTCCCAAATAACTTCATTATCTAATGGATTCATACCAATAATTTTTTTTGAAAGATCCTGAATAATACCAAAAGCTCCTGTAGCTCCTACCCCATAAGCCATAGCAGCTTCACCATCACCATATATGCCTTCATCTGTATAAATTCTACATACAATTGGAGACCACCCAGGATTATCATTAGACTTTACATCTACAAGCATTATATCTATCTTCGTTATCTTCATATTTACATTCATTCCTTTCGCTTTTCTCAAGTCATAGGCGTTTGCGAAACGCTACAACCCGTATAAATGCGGTGTATTTTTTGTTACAAAACAAAATAACTCCTCACTGATTTATGGTAAAATTGAATTGCAAAGAAACAAAATCACCATATACCTCAGAAAGGAGTTATATATTTATGATACCATATAAACAGCTTTCTTTGGCAGATATTTTTTCTGATTGCAAAGAAAAATTTGAAAATAACAAGCCTCAGTTTCTTTCTTTACTTGAAAATACTATTAACCTTGATGATTTAATCCCTGCTTCCTTCATAAATCATTTTTATGCTTCTACTGGAAGGCCCCGTAAATACAGTCTTTACGCCATGCTCCGTGCTTTGATTTTGCAGCACATTTTTTCTATTCCTACGGATTCCCTTTTGATTATTTTTCTTAAATATTCTCAAGAGTTAAGGGATTTCTGCGGTTTCCTTAAAGTCCCTGATGCTTCTAAATTCACACGTTTTAAACAGGATTTTATTCTGGACTTACAATTGATATTTGATAATCTCGTTGATATTACTGAACCAATATGCCAGCAAATTGACCCCAAACTTGCTTCTATGACTATTTTTGATACTTCTGGTATCGAAGCTTTTGTTACTGAAAACAACCCTAAGTATGCTAACCGCATCATAAAACAGCTTAAGACTTTTAAGAAAGTACATGCTTTAGATGATTCTTATGATCCTTATAAAGCTGCCTATGGTTCTATGCCTCCACACGCTTCAGCTAATCCGGCCATTCAACAAATGTACATTAACGGTCATTTTTGCTATGCTTTTAAATTTGGCATTGTAACCAACGGACTTGGTATTGTAAGAGATATTTCATTTTACAATCAGGATTTTCTAAAAGCACATCCTGATATTGTTATTGAGAAAAAATCTGATTCACCGGATGAAGATAAATCTCTTGCTGATTCTAAAGCTCTTATACCTGTTCTTATGGATTTCTTTGCAAAACATCCTTTGATAAATCCAAAAATCTTTTTAGGTGATGCTGCTTTTGACAGCATTCTGATTTATCGATACCTTTTGCATGATTTGAAATTTGAAAAGGCATTCATTCCATTAAAAACTAAACTTGCATCAAAAGAATTCGACTGCCCTTTAAATGAAAATGGTATTCCATGCTGTCCTTATGACCATTCGCTTCCAATGAAACGAGAAGGCAGTAAAACACACTTACGTTCTGGAATTCCATCAATGAAATTCGTATGTCCCAAAATGAAATGGGTATACAATAAAAAAACTAAAAAGAGCAAACGTGTAACTCTATGTGAAAATCCATGTACAAAATCTTCTTGCGGCAGAATGTTTTACATTTATCCTGAAAAGAATCTTCGTGCATATCCTGGAACTACTCGTGGAACTCTCCAATGGGAAAACACTTATAAAATCAGGACTGCTGTCGAGAAAAACATCAACCATTTCAAAGGCAGTTATTGCGTTGCGGATCGTAAGACACAAAATGAGCTAACGCTTCATTCTGACTTACTTCTAGCCGGTATAACTCAGCTAATAACAGTTATTGTAGCAAATAAAATACATAAAAATGAATATATTAGAAGCCTAAAACCATTAATTGCATAAATTTTATTTGTAAAAAATAGAAACCCAACTTTGCTTTATTTCGTGCGCCCTTTTTTATCAATATGGCTATTTCAAATCATAAAAATTTGTCTTTAAACTTCTAACAATACTTTTGCAACTTCTAAACATCTTTTATTCATTTTTATTAGCGAGTTTCGCAATTACCTATTCTCAAGTCACAAAACATAATGAAAATACCTGGCTTTGAGAAAGTTTTTGTTTTACTATTTTAACTTTCAACCTCTATCCTTGCTATTTACCTGGCACATAGCAGCCTTTAAATATTTTGTTAATTTCCTTTTTCATTTCAGGTGTTGTATACGCATCAGTTAAATCTTTTGCCCATTTTGCATTTGCATTGTCAGGACTTACTACAAATCCTACTCCAAAATTATATAAATCATCTGAAGTATAAATTTCTGTATCTTGACTAATTTTATTACTTACTTGAAACATCTTTGCACTTAAACAGATATCTACATCTGGAAGTGAACTCATAACCTGTGCAACATTTACAGTTGTAAATTTAAGATTTTTAGGATTTTGAGCAATATCTAATGTTGTCGGAACAGTTACACCATCTTTAATTTTAATCATTCCTGCTTTTTGTAACATCAAAAGTCCTCTTGCTTGATTACTTGAATCTTCTCCCAAACAAACCTTTGCACCATTAGGAATGTCTTTAATATTTTCCCATTTCTTTGAGTAGATGCCAAATACATTGTAATGAATATACGGTTTTAACATTACCATATTTTGTTTCTTTGACTTATTATATGCATCCATCCACGGTTTATGTTGATGTAGTGAAGCATCAATTTCACCTTTCATACATGCTTCATTCATTGTTGTTGCATCTTCCATTACTATAACTTTAACATCATATCCAAGCTTTTTTAATTTGTTTATTGCTATAGGATCATTCACCTCATCATAGTTAAAGGCTACACATGCCAACTTCAATGTCTTTTTATCCTTTGAAGCCCCATTTTTATCAGTGCTTTTGTTTCCACATCCCATTAACATAACTACTGACATAACAACACATAATAATACACTTAAAACTCTTTTCTTCATATTTTCCTCCTTTATATACTTTTTAATCGTTTGCATAATTCCACAATCATTTATCTAATCTTTTTATACACAAAATCTCCTATTACTTGAATTAAAATAACCCATACAACAAGAACTAGAACAATAGAATACATTACTTTATCATTATTGCTTTGATAACCATATTGGAGTGCAGAAGCCCCTAATCCTCCAGCACCAATAGTTCCTGCAACAGCAGTGAAATTTAATACTTGAATTACAGATAAGATATAACCTGATACAAGTGATGGCAGTGCTTCTACAATAACTACTTTAAAAATAATTTGCATGTCAGAAGCTCCAAAAGATTTTGCTGCTTCCACTAATGATGGATTTACCTCTTTTAAACTGTTTTCAAATATACGTGCCATGAATGGTGTTGCAGCTATTGTTAATGGAACAATTGCTGCCTGCCAGCCAATACTGCTTCCCACAATTAAACGTGTCAACGGTATAATTGAAACCATTAATATAATTAGGCGTTTGCGAAACGCTACAACCCGTATAAATGCGGTGTATTTTTTGTTACAAAACAAAATAACTCCTCACTGATTTATGGTAAAATTGAATTGCAAAGAAACAAAATCACCATATACCTCAGAAAGGAGTTATATATTTATGATACCATATAAACAGCTTTCTTTGGCAGATATTTTTTCTGATTGCAAAGAAAAATTTGAAAATAACAAGCCTCAGTTTCTTTCTTTACTTGAAAATACTATTAACCTTGATGATTTAATCCCTGCTTCCTTCATAAATCATTTTTATGCTTCTACTGGAAGGCCCCGTAAATACAGTCTTTACGCCATGCTCCGTGCTTTGATTTTGCAGCACATTTTTTCTATTCCTACGGATTCCCTTTTGATTATTTTTCTTAAATATTCTCAAGAGTTAAGGGATTTCTGCGGTTTCCTTAAAGTCCCTGATGCTTCTAAATTCACACGTTTTAAACAGGATTTTATTCTGGACTTACAATTGATATTTGATAATCTCGTTGATATTACTGAACCAATATGCCAGCAAATTGACCCCAAACTTGCTTCTATGACTATTTTTGATACTTCTGGTATCGAAGCTTTTGTTACTGAAAACAACCCTAAGTATGCTAACCGCATCATAAAACAGCTTAAGACTTTTAAGAAAGTACATGCTTTAGATGATTCTTATGATCCTTATAAAGCTGCCTATGGTTCTATGCCTCCACACGCTTCAGCTAATCCGGCCATTCAACAAATGTACATTAACGGTCATTTTTGCTATGCTTTTAAATTTGGCATTGTAACCAACGGACTTGGTATTGTAAGAGATATTTCATTTTACAATCAGGATTTTCTAAAAGCACATCCTGATATTGTTATTGAGAAAAAATCTGATTCACCGGATGAAGATAAATCTCTTGCTGATTCTAAAGCTCTTATACCTGTTCTTATGGATTTCTTTGCAAAACATCCTTTGATAAATCCAAAAATCTTTTTAGGTGATGCTGCTTTTGACAGCATTCTGATTTATCGATACCTTTTGCATGATTTGAAATTTGAAAAGGCATTCATTCCATTAAAAACTAAACTTGCATCAAAAGAATTCGACTGCCCTTTAAATGAAAATGGTATTCCATGCTGTCCTTATGACCATTCGCTTCCAATGAAACGAGAAGGCAGTAAAACACACTTACGTTCTGGAATTCCATCAATGAAATTCGTATGTCCCAAAATGAAATGGGTATACAATAAAAAAACTAAAAAGAGCAAACGTGTAACTCTATGTGAAAATCCATGTACAAAATCTTCTTGCGGCAGAATGTTTTACATTTATCCTGAAAAGAATCTTCGTGCATATCCTGGAACTACTCGTGGAACTCTCCAATGGGAAAACACTTATAAAATCAGGACTGCTGTCGAGAAAAACATCAACCATTTCAAAGGCAGTTATTGCGTTGCGGATCGTAAGACACAAAATGAGCTAACGCTTCATTCTGACTTACTTCTAGCCGGTATAACTCAGCTAATAACAGTTATTGTAGCAAATAAAATACATAAAAATGAATATATTAGAAGCCTAAAACCATTAATTGCATAAATTTTATTTGTAAAAAATAGAAACCCAACTTTGCTTTATTTCGTGCGCCCTTTTTTATCAATATGGCTATTTCAAATCATAAAAATTTGTCTTTAAACTTCTAACAATACTTTTGCAACTTCTAAACATCTTTTATTCATTTTTATTAGCGAGTTTCGCAATTACCTATTAATATAATAAATGGAAAGGAACGTATAACACTAATCAAAGCATTTGAAATTGCATTAACTGTTTTATTCGGTCGTATGCCATCTTCTCTTGTCATATACATAATCATAGCCAATATAAATCCAAAAAAACCGCCTAATAAAGCTCCTAACACAAGCATTTTTAATGTAGCAGTACATGCAGGCAACATAATCCTATTAATAATTTCTTCCCATGGTATATCCCTCATTTTGCCGCTTCCTTTCCCTAATTGTTAATTTTTTACACCTTAGCATGTATTTTTTTATAAATAACATTATGTTGTCTAAAATATGAAAGAAAACTTTCTTCATATTGTTCTTCAAAATTTATAATAAATTTTCCCATTTTTTCTTTTCTAAAATGTTCTACATTTCCATCTACAATAGAAAATGGAACTTGTACCTCTATTGCCAGTTTAGACAGCAATGTATCATTTTCATCAGCTTCTGTAGTTATTAATTGATAATTGCACCCTTCCACTAATTCATAATCTTCAGTTCCTAATAATCTTTGTAAAGCATCTGACTGACTTGTAAAAATTTGTCGAACATCCCCATTTTCAACAATTTTTCCGTTTTCTAATAATGCTAATTTTGTGCATAATTGTCTTACAACTGACATCTGGTGTGTTACAAACACTATTGTGATCTTCAATTCCTCATTGATTTTACTTAGTAGCGTTAATATGTCTTTTGTTGTTCGAGGATCTAATGCTGATGTTGCTTCATCACATAGCAATATTTTAGGTTCCATTGCTAAAGCCCTGGCAATTGCAACACGCTGCTTCTGACCACCACTTAAATTATTAGTTTTCACATAAAGCTTGTCCTTAATATCTACTAATTCCACAAGTTCCTTAACCTTTTTATCTATGTGTAATTTTGGTAATTTCCAACATTTCATTGGAAGTGCAATATTTTCATACACTGTTTTTCTTTCTAGAATTGAAAATTGTTGAAAAATCATTCCAATATCTTTTCTAAATTTTCTTAATTCATTTCTATTTAATGAATTAACTTTTACATTATCAATTATTACATTTCCCTCTTGAAAGTTCTCTAAGCCATTAATACATCTTAATAATGTAGATTTTCCTGCACCGCTTCTTCCAACTAACCCAAAAATTTCTCCATCATTAATAGTTAATGAGATTTTGTCTAAAACATTCAATTTTCCATAATTTTTGCTAAGGTTCTCTATAACTATCAATTTTACTCCTCCATTCTACACAAAAAAATAATAATATAAGTATTTCATGAAATATTATTATGTCAAAATTATATTATGAAAAACATATTATTTACATCAAATATAAATTATAAACTTTAACGATAAACCTTTAATCTTTCAACAATAACTGACTTGATTATACAGCTTTGCTATTATTACGTCAAATTTGAAAAAATTATAAATATTAACACTTCTATACTAATATTTTATACTTGTACAATTTTTGGAAAATAAAAAGACATCTAGTAAACTTTACAAATTTACTAGATGTCTTTTATCCTATTAATGGCGGGAATATGTGGGAATCGAACCCACCCGTCATGGTCTTAGCACGACAGAACGGTTTTGAAGACCGCCAGGAACACCAGAACCTATCTACTCCCATATTTAATTACATAAAGTATTATAATATGTACCATTTATTATGTCAACATTTTTCGTCTATTTTCTTATCACTTTATGTGATTAATTGTATCACATTTTATGATACAATTATAATATAATTAAGATATTCACTAAGTCAAAGCAGCTTTTTTTATAATTCTTTAGTATTAATAAAGCACTCTCTTATCTTCTAACCTTTTAGTTAACTTTATACTGTCAAAATGTCCTGCAAGTGCCTCAGCATATTTTCTGCTTGTATTTAACTCATCTCTTAGTTCTGCTAAAGTCATACTTCCATTATTAGTTATAATATTTATAACTAATTCTTTAACCTTTCTGTAATCTTCTAACAAAAAGAAACAATCCTCTGATACTTTTACTAAAATACCTTCATCCACTATAGAATCAAATACCATCCTAAAGTTTTTAGTATCCTTCTCTTTTGTCTCAAGTTCATTATATTTGGGAGGTGAAAATTTACCATCTTTAAAAGATTTTATAATGTGTTCTCTTATTAATTTTTGCTCTTTAGTATAAGTTATACTAAAGTCTGGAAGTGAAATAAAATTGCCATGTATAAGTAATAATTTTTCACTTACTAGTAAATCCATTATCTGACCATAGGTTTTCTGATTCAGTGATTTCCCGAACACTTTGTTTTTTATTTCTTCTTTAGATATCCCCCATTTAAGTGGGTTTTCCTTATGGTATTTACCAAGTATATTAACTATTTCAGCTATTTTTTTATTAATAAAACATCTATGAACGTAAATTGCTTTATCTCCTCTGTCAAATTTCACTATTTTATTTTCACTTATTAATTTTCCTAGCTTTTCCTCAATATTTTCCTCATTTTTCCCAAATGATTTTAATATGTCTGTGATTCCTGGATATTCCTTACTTAAGTTTTTAATAGTATTTTCTAATATACTTTCAGTTTTTCCACTTTCTTTTATCTTTAACTCTTCAATATATTGTTGGTCAAATCGTTTTGCTTTTTTAGCAAGTGGCTCAATTATAGATCCACCTCCTATAGTATTCATAGGTGAGTAGCTTCGTATTACATATCTATCATTTCTTTGAGCAGTTAGAGGTTTTTCTAACCTTAGCTGCACATATGCTTCTTCTCCTGGCTCCACCTGATCTTTATTTAATATAACAACTCTGCATATGATCTCACTTGTCCCATGATAAAGCCTTACTCTCTGCCTATTTTCTAAGGGTTTTAATGCACTTTTTAAATAATATAATTTACAATCAACCATTAAAGATGGTTCCATTAAATTTTCAACAGATATTACATCTCCCCTTTTAACATCACTTACCTTTACATTTGCTATATTTATAGCACATCTCTGTCCTGCTTCAGCAGCCTTTACAGAGTGATCATGCACTTGAATTCCTCTTACTTTAGATACAAGCTTTGTTGGGTAAATTTCTATTATTTCACCTTCCTTAATGGATCCACTTATAACTGTTCCTGTCACTATTGTTCCAAATCCACTTATCGTAAATACCCTATCTACCGGAAGCCTAAAATGCCCTTGCACGTCTTTAGCTTCTGCTTCTTCTGTAAATTTGTCTATATCTTCTATCAAATCATCTAATCCAATACCAGTCTTAGAAGATACTGAATGAATTGGAGCATTTTCTAAAAAAGTCCCCTTAAATTCATTTTTTATATCTTCCTTTACCATTAATAACCATTCTTCATCTACTAAATCTGACTTTGTAATGACAACAATACCTTTTTTAACGTCCAATAATTGAAGAATTTCAAAATGTTCTCTTGTTTGAGGCATTATTCCTTCATCTGCAGCTATTACTAAAATAACTATATCTATGCTGCTTATTCCTGCTAACATATTTTTAATAAACTTCTCATGCCCTGGCACGTCTATAATCCCTGCTCTTTTACCCGATGGCAGATCAAAGAAAGTAAAGCCAAGATTTATAGATATTCCCCTTTCTTTTTCCTCTCTAAGAGTATCTGTTTCTCTACCGGTTAAGGCTTTTATAAGAGTGGTCTTTCCGTGGTCTATATGTCCTGCTGTTCCAATTATAATATGTTTCATATACATTACTACCTCTCTTTTAATCTAAAAAAACAAAAGCATTTACTATTATATCAAAATCTTTATCAAAAATAGTTCTTACATCTAATATAACCTCATTATTTGAAATTCTAATTATTATAGGAGTTTTATTTTCTCTCAATTTTTTTTCTAATTCTTGCGGAGAAAACTTATCACTTTCTACCTTTATAACATATGTACCTATTTTTTCCGTAGGCATTGAACCTCCACCTACTATTGAATAATCTTCTTCTAATGCAAATTTAAAGTTTTTAATTTTGTTTTCAAGTTTCTTTTTAAGTCTTTGTGCCCTTTTTCTATGATCACTCTTCTGACTTAGTATCATATGCAGTGTAGGTATGTTTTCTACAGCCTCTTTTTCATCTAAATAATACTTAAGTGTTCCCTCTAATGCAGCAAGTGTCATTTTATCTATTCTCAGTGCCCTCGTAAGTTGATTTTTCTTCATTTTATCTATATATACTTTTTTACCTATAACTATTCCTGCCTGCGGTCCCCCAAGCATCTTATCTCCACTAAAAGTGACTACATCTACACCTTTTTTAATACTTTCCTGAACTGTAGGTTCATGTGTAAATCCATATTTTGAAAAATCTATTAATGTACCGCTTCCTATATCTTCTACTACAGGTATTTTACTCTCATACCCTAGCTTAACCAGTTCTTCTAAAGATACATCCTCTGTAAATCCTAGAATTTTAAAATTAGATGTATGTACTTTTAGTAAAACACCAGTATTTTCATTTATATTATTGTCATAATCATATAAATGGGTTCTATTTGTTGTTCCAACTTCTACAAGCCTTGCTCCACTAAAACTCATAACATCTGGCACTCTAAAAGAACCTCCTATTTCAACTAACTGCCCTCGAGATACAATTGCTTCTTTATCCTTACACAAAGTATTCAACACCAGCATAACTGCAGCTGCATTATTATTTACAACAATAGCAGCTTCTGCTCCTGTCACTCTCTTAATAAGTTCTTCAACATGGCTATACCTTGAACCCCTTTGTCCTTTTTTCAAATCATACTCCAGGTTATTATAGTTATCAGCCACATTTACAACATTCTCTAAAGCCTTTTTAGCTAATAGTGATCTCCCTAAATTAGTATGTATAATAACTCCTGCAGCATTTATAACTTTTTTAAATTTTGAACCCTTCTTCTCTTCTAAAAGTTCTAAAAAGCTTTTGAATATATCCTCTTTTGAATATTCATCTATACTGCCACTTAATATAAGCTCTCTATAGTTATCTATAACCTCTCTTAATGTCTCAACAACAATCGTTCTCATTGTAAATTTTAGTTCATTGTTTACTATATCTTCTTTTAGAAGTTCATCTATCTTTGGTAGATCTCTTAACAGTTGATTCTTTTCCACTCTAATTCCCACCTTCTAAACTATTCTAAAATTATATCTTCGCCGTCATAGACATTAAAAAGCCTAAGAAATTTATTCTGCCTCTTAGACTTATTCCACTATTATATATCCTTCTTCTTGCTTAAGTATTACTTCACCAATAATCGCTGATGGTAATTCCAATTTTGAAAGTTCCTCTATTATTTTAGAACTTTCCTCTTTTGAACAAGTTATTAAAAGGCCACCCGAGGTTTGAGGATCAAATAATATATCTTTCATCCATTCTGGAGTATCTCTAAACTCAAATTTACCTTCTATATATTTTCTGTTATTATAAGTTCCTGCTGGTACAAGTCCTATTTCTGCATACTCTTTTGACTCTTTTATATAAGGTATTTTATCCTTATAAAATTTAAAAGTGACACCTGAAGCTTCGGCCATTTCATATCCATGCCCCATAAGTCCAAAACCCGTTATATCTGTGCAAGCTGAAATATTATAATTTGCAATTATTTCACTTGCATATTTATTTAAGGTAGTCATAACTTTTACAGCTTCATCATAAGCTTTCTTTGATGCCATTCCTCCTTTTATAGCAGTGTTTATTATTCCAGTTCCTAAGGGCTTTGTTATAATAACATCCTCTCCTACTTTCGAACCAAAATTTTTAAGAATTTTATCTGGATGGACTATTCCCATTACAGATAATCCATATTTGGGTTCATCATCCTCTACCGTATGACCACCAATAACTACTGCTCCTGCTTCAATTATCTTATCTGCTCCCCCTCTTAATATTTCCCCTAAAATATCTATAGATAAACAATTTGGAAAACACACTATATTTAAAGCTACTGTCGGTTTTCCACCCATTGCATATACATCACTTATAGAATTTGCTGCAGCAATTTGCCCAAAAGTATAAGGGTCATCGACTACTGGAGTAAAAAAATCTAATGTTTGTATAACTGCCATTTCATCATTTATCTTATAGACAGCCGCATCATCAGAGGTTTCTATTCCCACTATTAAATTTTTATCTTCCATTTTAGGTAACTTG
Organism: Clostridium sp. 001; assembly: GCF_019056555.1. NCBI lineage: Bacteria > Bacillati > Bacillota > Clostridia > Eubacteriales > Clostridiaceae > Clostridium > Clostridium sp. 001. The sequence continues at coordinate 848,147 of NZ_CP020473.1, forward strand.
CCTAATATTTTTGACAGGGTCTCCGGCCCTATTTTCGCTGCTCATCCTGAAGTTTTACTTAGCTCTGTAAGTCTTTTTTGAGCCACATTGACACCTCCTACTAAAATTTCACACTTTATATCCACTTTATTTCTCTTTTTCACTTATAAATTATTGCCAAGAATGAAAAAAATATAACTTTAGAATCAATCAACAGTAAATGTGGCCTTTTCAACAAGCTACCACCATAAAAGTTTTAAGATGTGAACCCTCTGACATCTTTTTTAGACAGATCCTAATATTAAGTTTAGTGCATATAAAGTGTAATCAATATCTTTTTTATCGTTAAATGGCCCTAAACTAAATCTTAAAGTTCCTTCAGCAAGAGTTTTTATAGTTTTATGAGCTAAAGGCGCACAATGTAATCCTGATCTAGCCATTATTCCATAGTCTCTATCTAAAATAAATCCTAATTCAGCATTATTAATTTTAGTTGAATTTATAGAAATAGTAGGGGTTCTTAAAGATGCATCTTTAGAACCATAGACTTTAATAGAAGGTATGTTTAAAAGTCCATCAATAAAATGTTGGCAAAGCTGCTGTTCCTTTTCTTGGATTGATAAAATTCCTTCTTTAGTTATATAATTAATTCCTGCTAGTAATCCAGCTATACCAGGTGCATTTAATGTTCCACTTTCAAATTTATCAGGAAGAAAGTCAGGTTGAGTTATACTTTTTGATAGGCTTCCCGTACCACCTTCAATAAAAGGTGAAGCTTCTTTATTTAAATCATCGTCAATTAAAAAGCCACCTGTTCCTTGAGGACCTAAAAGAGACTTATGTCCTGTAAAAGCTAATGCATTGCAGCCTATTTCAGAAAAATCTACGGGTATAGCTCCAGCACTCTGAGCAGAATCTACTATAAAATAAATACCTTTTTCCTGACAGATTTTGCCCACTTCCTTTAAGGGTTGAATGCTGCCTATTATATTAGAAGCATGAGTTAAAACTACTAGCTTAGTGTTAAGCTTAATAGCTTTTTTTAAATCCTCAATATTGAGAATCCCACTTTCTGGACATTCAATTATATCTAGATCAATATGTTTAGTTTCTTTCAGATTAGAAAGTGGCCTTAAAATTGAATTATGCTCCATAGATGAAGTAATAATATGCCATCCTTCTTTTATGACACCTTTTAATAATATGTTAAGGGATTCAGTTATATTTGATGTAAAAATTACATTTTCAAGTTTGTTAAAATTAAAAAGCTTCATTAAAGCTTCCCTACAGCTAAATATAATTCTGTCTCCTTCTAAAACATTAGCATATCCACCTCTGCCTGGATTTGCACCTATATTTTTCATATAATTAAAAACAGAATAATAAACATCTTCTGGTTTTGGATAACTAGTTGCAGAGTTATCTAAATAAACTTTCACATTTACACCCCCCTAATTCATTTAATGATTTTATGTACGAACAATTACCACATATAAAAGACAATATTATATGTTAACATATAATTCCAATATTTATTAGAACTTATAACGCCTCTTACATAGATTAAAAAAAGCATTTGCAGCAGGAGTAAGAGTTCTCTTAGAACTAACAATTAAATAAATATATCTTTTAAGAGAAATGTTCTCTATACGACTTTCTTTTATAAATCCTAATGATATATAATCTTTAAATGTGTTTTCTGAAACTATGGATATTCCAAGACCATTTTTTACAAACTTATAAAGTGCATCTAGATTGTTCACTTCAAAATACACATCTATACTTGAAACATCTATCCCTTGTTTTTTTAGAATGTCTTCAAAGGCTTTACGAGTTGCAGATCCTGGTTCTCTTAATATAAACTTATATTTAAGTAGAAAGTCTATGTCTATGATATCAGGGAAATTAAAATCTGACGGAGATATTACAACTAGATCATCTTCCATAATGCTATAAGTCCTAATCTTTTCATCATTAACAAATCTTCCTACAAAGCCTATTTCACAATTAAATTTTATAATATCTTTAATTATTTTATCAGAGCTTTCTTCTACAACATCAAATGAAACATCAGGGTATTGCTGATGAAAATCTTTTATTAAAGAAGGCAATATATTATTACAAGGGGCAGTACTTGCTGATACCCTAAGCTTTCCACTAACTGTCCCACTAAACTTTGCAAGATTATAGATAGCTTTATCCCGGGAATTTAAAATATCTATAGCATATTTTAGAAATGACTCCCCTGCAGGTGTTAGAAATACTTCTCTAGATGTTCGATTAAATAATTGTACCTTTAATTCTTTTTCTAAACTAGCTATATGAGCACTTATAGCAGGCTGTGATAAAAAAATTGAGTCCGCAGCCTTAGAAAAGCTTTTAAACTTTGCTACATTAATAAATGCTTCTATTTGATTAAACTCCATTAAAATGTCCTCCTGATTACATGATTATTCATCAATTTTTGTCCTTTTACACAAAATAGAATTTTATGGTACACTTAATTAATTCTTGCTGTATAATACTTTAAGCAAATATTTTCTTAGTTATTCATTAAAAGGAAGATTTAATATCAATAATCCACTCTTTTCTAAGTTCCCATAAACCTGCTTGTAAGTTTTCCTCCTGCATGGCTCCAAACTTTATTACCTCATGATATTTAAATAAATTATCCCAGCTTCTTTTTACTTCTGGTTTCAAATTTGGATAAAAAGGCTTGGTAAATATGTCTGACTCAATTGAAATATTAAACTTTGCTAACATATCCTTGTGTATTCTTTCATCTTTTTCATCAGCAGCTAAATATTTCAGATTTAAAATCTTATTCCAATCTTCAGCTCTAAAAAAAACACATTCTTCTACAGGCACTTCCAAAGAAAGCAGGTAATTGCCTGGATACCATCCAGCATAATCTATTTTATTATGTGTCCAAAATGGATACTCAGCATGTTCAGGCTTTTTTACAATATTTTGTGCTTTATTTATATACCAATTATATGCCTCTAAAAATATACTTGAAACCTCTTGATACTTTTTTACAATGTATTCTCTTTTTACATGGCATACCTTCTGTTCAAGTAAAGTTTTAATAACTATGGGACTTTGGGAAGTATATAGTATTACCTTATTACTTTTTGAACCCATTCCTTTTTCACCTCCCAAATTGTACCCTGCTTTAAATTTGACAATGAATAAGAATTGTCAAATAATCTACTCCAACTTTTAATTATTTCACTTTTAAGATGAGGGTAAAAACCGCTTATATATGCATTTGAACAATTTGATATTCCATAATTATTAAGTTTTTTATCGTATTCTTCTTCATCTTCCTTACTTAATGGAACATACCATAAATTCACTACTCTACCCCATTTTTCTGTATCCGTCACAATGACCAAATCCTTATCTACTAAAAGCTCTAATATAACAGTACCAGGGGTTCGTTGAAGCATAAAATCAGGAGTTATTGAAACCCATATAGGATATTTTACATCGTTAGGTATTGGAACTATTTCACTTGCTTTCATAGTGTACCAAGAATACACTTCAAAATAATATTTTGCACAGTTTTCCATTTTGTTTTCTATATATTCTCTTTTTACAATATATCTTTGTTCCTTTTCCAAAACATCAAGAATATTCTTATCCTGCCTAGTCCATATTCTTATTTTTTCTTTCATAAAAATCACCTTATTCTTAATTTATATATAAAGAACTTTTCTATAAACCTGCTAGACTTTCTTACTGAAACTATGACAACATGAATTATCTCAATACATAGATAATCCCAACAGACACTTAACTTATGTAAAGAAATATATTAACATTCTAAAAGACATATTTAAATACCTTTGACATAAGCCTCAGCTCAGTATTTTATAAAGTCTTAGTATCTTTGATATGTTTCATGTATGAGTTTACCAATAATTCTTAGACTTTTAAGATACTGAGCTTTAGACTTATGAAAAGTATTTATTCTATCCACTGTGTTTGTGTATAATACTATTTAAATCCATTCTTTACAAGTACATTAATAGCGTTTTCGCTTTCATCTTCACTTACCAAAACTATTGGTCCAGTGCAGCCCATTCCACTCTCAGAATATATTCCTTCCTTCCAAAGTGATCTACAAGCATCTTCAAGCTCAAGAATATCAATTCCAGGGATCCCATAGGTTACTACTTTTTTAGGTGGAATCTTAACTTCTTCTACTGCAGCTGCAGGCTTTTCCTTTTCAAGGATTTTTCCTATTATTTCTTTTAAACCTGCTTTATTGGCATTTTTATATTCAATATCAGCAAGCTGCAATAAATTATTTTTTGCAGAAAGTGCACAATATTTTAATGCTTCACAAATTAATGGAGCTCCTGATGCTCTAGATACTATATTAATTATCTTATCATAGCCTTCTCCTACTCCTGGACCATATCCATATCCAGTAGTTTCATAATTTCCTCCTGTTGTAAATGATGCAAATATCTTTACAAGCAAGTTACCTGTTAAGGAGTCACAAATCATAACATCAGGTGTTCCTGCCAGCAGGTCATTTCCTCTCATGACTGAACCTCCATCAGCTCTTAAAGATTCACTAAAAGAAAACTTATATCCTCTGCTTTGCAGTTCTTTAAGTGCTCTCTCAACTCCTCTAGCTCCATCTACATTTAATATGCCAATCTTAGGATCTTTTATTCCGCAAGCTTTTGCAACGGCTATTCCATTTATAGTATTTTTAATCATTCCTTCAACTCTATGGGTAGCTGTTGTTCCTGTAGTTGTAGCAATTATCATTTCTTTTCCTAACCCTGGAGTAATAACTTTTCCAACTGTTGAAACTCCTATAGGAAAATCAAAATGCTGAGTGACACATCCGTCTATTACTTTATTATCTAACAACTCTACCATTTTTTTATGGCCTTCTTCAGCATCACTAACCTCAACTATTTCAAAGTCTCCTTCAACTTTAGGTCCTATTAAAACTATATCAAAATCACCATATTTGCTCTTGGCAAGTGCTGCAGCTTTAATCATCTCTTCAACACCATGTTCTGAACCAAAAGTGGTTAATCCAATTTTAACTCTTTTTCCGAAGCTTCCACTTATTATTCCATCAGCTATTTCATTAAATACTTCTGAAATTACTTTTTTAGTTTGCTCCACGCTGCTCCCTCCTCTTTGTTAGTATTCATTTCCCAATTTGTAATGTTTAACTAGAAATTTTCTTTTCTATGTCAAAACTGGCCACTTGTTATTCTTCTATCATTTGAGCAGCAAATTTCTTAAGTTCTTCAGCTATCATGCTCTTAATTTCTTCTTTTGAAACCGTATTAGCATCATCTACAATACCAGTATTCTTTTCTACCAATATTGATATTCCATCAAACAAGTTAGTCATTCTTCCTAAAAATAGACTTCCTTTTCCTATTAACATAAAGTTATTTAATTTTCCTGACATTATATGTTCAATACCATGACCAACTATAGGAACTCCTGATGGTATGTGCCCTTGTGTTGGCGCATATCCTGGATATCCATGTTGTTTTACAAAGTTTGGCAGTTCTTTTCTATCTAGCTGCCCATTTTTTACTGCGAGAGCTCCTATCATCTTGTAATTTTGAGTTGGAACATCTCCTGCCCCTGCAGGTTCAGTTAAGTCTGGAGTCTGCAGTTCCGGCGCAAATTTATCAACATCAGTAATCTTTAATCCATTTTCAGTTAATGGATCTAAAACTAATGCTTCCAATACTGCCTGTGGTGCAGCACCATGAGATATACTATGCCTTCCTATAACATCTGTTCTTATTACAGGACTTACACCATCATTTTCAGATATTAGTATTGCAAATCCTCCTAAGCAATCTTCTAAAACAGGCAATCCCTTTTTAACATGATCTCTACCATTCATTCCAAGCTTAGCAGTGGAACCACCAGCAAACACAATGACATTCTTATAAACTCCTGCTTTAACTAATGCAGCTGCATTAACTATTGAATGTGAAGGGCCAGCACAAAAACCTCTCATGTCTATACCAGTAGCACCTTTGATTCCTGCAATTTCACCACAAGCTTTGGCTATATTTCCACCGCCTCTTTGATTCATGTCTCCAATAGCTTCTTCTGAACATTCAATCATATATTCTACTTCATTTACATCTATTCCTGAATTTTCAACTAAATGCATTAGAGCAAGAACTCCTGATGCTTTAACTGATAAATTTTCAACAATTATATGTGAAGTTAAATTTTTATCAAATTCATGTGCTCTTTTTACGCATCCTACAAGTTTATCATTTAAATATAAACCTTCAGCTACATGATCTTCTACCAATTTCTCTATATCAGCTAGACAAACACCTTCCTTTAATTCATCTGCTTTCTTACTTAAAATTGGACGTGCCTTAAACTTTTCTCTAACTGTTTCAGTAAAATTCTTTTCTAATAAGACAAGATCAAATACATCACTTACCTTAATTAGTCCATAGAATTCATCTTCAGGCATTATTTCTCCAAACTTACCAAACCTTGATGCACCATCAATTTTTTCATCATACCAAGGTCTTTTTCTTTCACTTAATTCTTCTGGAGTCATGTTTCCTATATAAGTTTGATTTGGTGCATAACCAACTACATCCTCAAATGATCTTAAGTGATTCGGCATTTCTTTTAAATACTCTGACTCTGGATTCGTTTCTCTTTCTAATGTTTGAGTAGTACCATTATGTATTGTCATATCCGGTGCATTTACTAATACATAGGCAGCATTTTTGATTACTGGAAAACTCATTAAAAACCCTCCTTAATAATTTCAATTAATATATGCTGGAAAATAGCATACATTTCTGCATGCCATTTTTTAATTTTTTCTAATTATTAAATGTTATATGGACTATTTGTTATACTTTGAATAACTGTCTCTAACAGTTTTTACCTCACTAATAATTTCATCCACATCAAGAACCATTTCCATCATTCCACATTGTTCATCATAAACAGCTGGATCGAATTCTGCTTTAACTTCAGGTTCTACTGCATGATATACACCAAGTCCTAATGCTATTCCAGCAAGAGGTCCTGCAAATGTTGGATCTCCAGCACATACTGTTTCTGCTGAAAGTCCTGATGCTTCTGCTTCTGCTCCTCCTAAAATTACAATTACATTTTCTGCGCCATATTTTTCAGTTAAATCTTTTACTCTTTGTTGGATCTCCAGATCCATAGCTCCAGCGGCTGTTCAAACAAAGCATTCTGTTGAAACAAATATTGCTTCTCCTTTAGCACTTTTAACACATTCTTCTATAGCTGGGCCTGGAATTCCATCTCTATCTCCTATTGCAATTACTTTTTTTCCTTCTAATAAACTCATATCTTTTCCTCCTCAATTACATTAAATATTTATATGTGTTTTTTAATCATTGCTTCAATATTTTCTTTATTAGCATCGTCTTTTACAACTTCTTCAAGTTTTTCTCCATCTTTATAGAGAATAATTGTTGGAAGACCAAGTACTCTCTGAGAAATAGCTAATCTTCTAGCTTTTGTAGTATTGAGTTTACAAAATTTTACTTGTTCTCCATATTTCTCTGCTAAAGCTTCTACATCAGGCATTAATGCTTTACAAGGCACACAGCCATCTCCAAAATAATCTACAAGTACATAACCCTTAGCTTCCAAAACTTCATCTTTAAATGTGTTTTTATCCAAAATTACCATTTTAACTCCACCTTCTACTCTTCAAAATTATTTTCTATATATTTTCCAGCCTCCACAGCTGCTATTGCTCCATCTGCTGCAGCTGTAACTACCTGTCTCAATGGCTTTTCCCTAATATCTCCTGCTGCAAATACTCCAGAAATATTAGTTTCCATTTTATCATTTGTTATAATATAGCCTGCCTTATTCATTGTAATTTTATCTTTAAATAGACCATTTATAGGTAAATAACCTACAAAGACAAACACTCCAAATGTTCCATCCTCTTCATCAGCGAAATATTCATTTATTTCTCCAGTTTTTGTATCTTTAAATACAGCAGATTCAAGCAATCCATCACCTTTTAATTCTGTTATTACTTTATTCCACATTATTTCAACTTTAGGATTTTTAAAGGCTTTTTCCTGTATGGATTTTGCTGCTCTAAGTTCATCTCTTCTATGAACTATAGTAACCTTTTTAGCAAACTTCGTCAGATAAAGAGCTTCTTCAATAGCTGCATCACCTCCCCCTACTACAAAAACTTCTAGATCTTCAAAAAATTCTGCATCACAGGTTGCACAATAAGACACGCCTTTACCAATTAACTGATTTTCCCCAGGACATCCAATATGTCTTGGAGTAGCTCCAGTTGCAATGATTACAGCTTTAGCCTGATATTCTTCATTAATGCCTTTGAGCCTTTTTATTTTTCCAGTAAAATCTACTTCTTTTATCTCATCTTTTTTTCTTTCTGCTCCAAAGCTCTCAACCTGCTCTTCCATCCTGGCAATTAAGCTGGGACCTGTAGCCTCTTTTATTGACCCTGGATAGTTGGCAACTTCATCTGTAATTACAATCTGTCCACCTGCCTTGCTTCTTTCTAGTAGCAAAGTTTTCATCTTAGCCCTTGCTGAATATAAGGCTGCAGAAAGTCCGGCAGGACCAGAACCTATTATAATAACATCATAAATATTATTCATATTGCACCTTCTTTCTTAATATTTCAATAATATTTACTTACTACTTATATAAATTTACTTTTAGTTCACCATTTTTATATACTACTATTTCTTCTTTAAACTTTCTCTTCCCGAAGAGCCTTGTATATGCTGTAGCACATGACAAGCATAATCAGCATAAACGGAAAGGCAGCAGCAATTGAAGCCGTTTGAAGTGTCTTTATAGCAGCTGTTCCTCCTACTAAAACAAGCATTATTGTGATAGCTCCTTGGGCAATTCCCCAAAACCCACATAACTTTTTACTTGGATCCTGGTCTCCCCCAGATGTAAACATGCTCAGTACATAGGTAGCTGAATTAGCAGCTCCAGCAAAGGAAGCAATGATCAGTACAATCGCAAGCGGTGCAGTGATAACATAAAGTGGTAGATGCTGCAGCGTTGCAAATAAAGCTGTGGAAATATCAGTTTTAACTGCTGCCTGAATTGCACCGTGTGACAATGCATCTAGATTAAATGCTGCTCCACCATAGATTGCAATCCATATAAGACAGAAACCTGCAGGCAGGAAGACTGACGCTAGTATGAATTCGCGAATAGTACGACCTCTGGAAACACGTGCTATGAACTGACCTACAAACGCTGCCCATGCAATATACCAAGCTCTGTAGAATATCGGCCAGGCTTTAGTCCATTCAATATTGCCCATCCACAAACTCTGTCCCATAAAGTTTTGAATATAATCACCAAACGTATGAGTGAAAGTATTTAGTATAAATACCATTCCACCAAACAGGAAGATAAATACCATAAATCCAATTGAAAGCCATACCTTCACATCAGCAACAGCCTGCATTGCCTTATGTAGTCCAGATACAGTAGCAAACGTAAATATCGCTGTCATAACTGCAATAATAACAGCAGTCATACCAGGTGTCGCTGTAATTCCCCAGATATATTGTATCCCTGTGGCAATTTGAGCAGCTCCTAATCCTAAGCTGGTTGCTACTCCAAATATCGTAGCAAATACTGCTAATATATCGATAGTTTTACCGATAGGTCCATGAATACGCTCACCAAGAATTGGATAAAAAGCCGAGCTGATTAAGCATGGAAGACCTTTCCGATACTGGAAATATGCCAGAGCTAAACCACAAACCGCATAAATAATCCATACATGAAAGCCAAAATCATTAAATACAATTCGCATAGCATCATGCATAGCTTGCGGAGTCCCCGGTTGCCCCACAGGAGGTGCCATATAATGAGTCATCGGTTCAGCAATGGCCCAAAAAACCATTCCAATACCCATTCCTCCTCCAAATAGCATAGTAAACCACTGGAAAGTTGTAAATTCTGGTTTTTCATCATCTTTCCCCAGCTTGATATTACCATAGCGACTGAGAGCAATAATAAATATAACTACTGTAAAGATAAATACTGACAAAAGATATAGCCAACCAAAATTAGTAGTTAAAAATGATAACACACCATTGGCTGCTTTAGCCATTTGAGAAGGCAGGATTATACTAAATGCTACAAACACCAAAGCTATACCTGCAGAAACATACAGAACAGAACGATCTTTTGACTTTTGTTCATCTGACATAATTAATTTTCCTCCCTCACAAAATCAATCTAAATAGGTCTCATTCACTTTAACAAGACCTATTTAGTTACATGAAACCCCTTCTCCTTTCGTCGAATGAGTAGGTGATTTAGATTTTTACTTTAAAAACAGTTTGTTCTTGAATATCAGTTGTAAGGGCATCTAAAGCTACACCAACTCTATGATATCTTAATTTCCATTGCTGCTCTTTAGAATCTGCAGGATTTCCAAGTGGATATGGAATAGAAATAGTTGGTACTATTTTATTTGAACCTACTGTTGTTGCTACAGGAATTAAATTACACATTTGAACAACTGGGAAGCCAGCTCTTTCAATTTCTTTTACCATCGTTGCACCGCAACGTGTACAAGTTCCTCAGGTGGAAGTTAATATAACTCCATCTACTTTAGCCTCCCTCAAATGCTCTATAATTTCTCTGGCCATTCTGGCTGCCTCACCTTGAGTTGTACCGGTTCCTACGGTTGAATAAAAATATTCATGAATTTTTCCTATTTTGCCTTCTTTTTCATATGCTCTTAAAGCATCTAAAGGAACTATAACATTAGGATCAGCATTTGCTGCAGCTGGATCAAAACCTGCATGTATTGTTTTAAATACTCCTGATTCCAATCTATCCATCTTGGAGTAATCGTATCTGCCCCATCTTGTTGCAGATGCGGATTGGATTCTATCAGGATTATCCACTGGAACTATTCCTCCTGTAGTTACTAATGCTATATTAGCTTTACTTAGGTCTTTTATAGCAGGAGCTATAGCTACTGTATCCTTTTTAGGAATAGGAAGTTCAGTTTCAAATTTCTCACCATTAAGTTTTTTAATGAGCATTTTTACAACTCTTTTAGCTGCAGGTTCTTTGGATTCAAGCCATATCTGATGTCTTTTACCTCTTCCGTAATAACCTTCTGCATCTGCCCATAAAAGCTTTTCACCATTCAATATTTTGTTTCCAAAATCAGCCATGGCTTTCATGTCTTTTCTCATTCTTCCTGCATTATTTCCACCTTTAAAGATGTAAACATCTTTTTTAAACATCTCAACTCCGGGATTTTCAATATGCATAGATGATATTACTGGTACATTAAATTTTTCTTTTACTGCTTTACATATAACTCCGCAGGCATTTCCATATCTACCTGCTTGAAATGCAGGTCCTGCAAAGAATATATCAAATTCTTTTCCTTCAAGGAAACCTAATATTCTGCTTACTGCTTCCTTTTCATTAGATCCCATAAAGTTATCACCACATATTATGGTATGAGTAACTTCAGCATCTTTAAGAAGTGCATTTAATGCCAAAGCTGGTCCAACTTGTCCTTCTCTAATTTCAGGTTCAAAATCAGCTTTTTCTTCTCCTCCTATTTGTCCGAAGAACTGATTTATATATAAAATTGCTTTTTTCATATTAGTCCACCTCCCTAAAACTCTTTCATTGTCTTTGGTGACCATCCACAAATTTGATCTCCACAGAACATAGAATTGTTTTCCATAATTATTGAACCATCTTTTCGTACAGAAGGTCCAAGTATTTCATCATTTGCCCAACCACCGGATAATCCATCTCTAGCAAGTGATTCAAGTTCACCAATTACTGTTTCCATAGGAGGAAGCTCTATAAGTTCCGAAACGTTTCCAGTAGAAACTATAGCATCCGCTTTTTCATCAAGAGCAACCAAAGGTTGTGATTCTCCATCTCTACCTGTACATTCATTAGTAATTCCTACAGTTTTAACTCCTGCATCCTCTAGTGCCACAATGCATGCAATAAAATCAGCATCAGGATTACCATAACCTTCTTCAGAAACTATAGCTCCATCTGCTCCCAAGGACTTTGCCATTTGAGCTACAAACAACGCTGCACGGTTTTTCTGATCCAAAGCAACATTTAAGTTTGACATTATAACACCTAGGAAATTTATTGTTTTTCCATGCTCTGCATATAACTCTTTAATAGTAGGATTATTTTGAAAATCATATGTTGCCCATTTTGATGATACTGGCATAAAGCTTCCAGAAATCATTGCTCCATCTAAAATTTCATTTGGATGCATAAATGTAGGAACAATATGGTTTGTATCCCAACCATAAACAAGATCATTGTAACCCATTTCTTCCATCTGTGATTGAGGCTGCATAACAAATACAACGCTTGGAAGCTTTTGAACATCTTCAGCTCTTTTGGTAACAGGAGTCAATTCAAAAGTTTCAATATCTTCGGGCTCTAAATCCTTTACACAGCTTCCTATATATTCAGCCAATTTATGTCCTGCCAATCTCAAAGCTTTATTTTTCTTCTGTTGTTCATTTTTCTCAAAATCTTCATCTGTATCTCCAACAAGGACAATATTTTTCAGTTGTGAAAAGTAAGTATACTTAGCTCCTTCACCGCTCATATCTATTAATCCATCCTGGAATCCACCCCAATGCTTGCCAACTACAAGCAAGCTGCAATCCTTAAGTGCATGTGTACGACCATTTCCAACTGGAGCTACATCCCCAGTTACTCCTGGAAACAACGTGGTTCCATCAACCTTAACTCTACATTCAATAGCTTCCTTTACAGGAACAAGACGAACCTTGTCTCCAGGCTTTACGATTAAAAGATCTGCCTCAGTAATATGTTCATCTTCCAATACATAAGCTAGAGCTTCTTTTTTGTTAATTGTTAAAATGCCCTCTTTATAGTTTGTTGTTTCACCAAAAACGACATCTTTAACATGAAAGTTTCCAATTTCAAGTTTCATTAATTATACCTCCTTTTATAAATTAATCTATACCTTTACACATTATTCTCAATTTACATAATACAATAGCGCTATTTGTTTTAATTTTAACACTGTCATGATTATGTTTCAATCACATTTATAATATAATCGCGATTGAATTTTCTGATAGATTGTATTTGTTATTTTTATAACAGGTTTTATATTTAACAAAAACTGTTATATATTGGTAAAAAATTGTGGACCACACACAAAAATGTCCCACTTATTCCAATTTTCTTGTTCACAACAAGCTTCTAACCATTAAATGTTCAAATGCTAATAAATACAGTAAATAAGCCATTTAGGACATTATCATATCTAATAGTTCATCCATTATAAACAAGTTTTCTCAGAATAACCGTGACATTTGGAAACGCAACTGTCTGGAATACATTGGATAATTAATTACATACCTTGATTAAGTTAGTCTATTGTAAACTCTAGTATTTCATGGTATAATGAATAATTGTAAAATTGCAATTAAAAATTAATTGCAATTATTTTTTGATCTAACTACTTAAATAGAAACTAATATTTTAAACATTGGAGATAAATATGGTTAAAAAAACAATTAAAAAACACAGAAATATGAGTTATTTTATTGATGCTGCTTCTAAAATTATGGATGAAGAAGGAGTACAATCTATAACAATAAGGAAAGTAGCTGATATGGCAGGATACAATAGTGCTACCTTATATAACTACTTTGAAAATTTAGATGAACTTATTCTTTACGCTTCTATAAGACATTTAAGAGAATATACTTTTAGTCTTTCTCAATATATTAACGCTCTTCATAATAACATTGATAAGTATTATGAAATTTGGAAATATTTTTGTAAGTATTCTTTTTCAAATCCAGAGATATATAATAATATTTTTTTTGTGAAGCACAGCAATTCTATCTCAAATATTATTGAAGAATACTACTCAATTTTTCCTGAAGAATTGGGAGATCATTCCGAGAATTTGCTTCCTATGCTTTTAAAGAGCAATTTATATGAGAGAAACCTAGCTCTTCTAAAAATAATAGCAGATAATGGATATTTAAAACCAGAATGCCTAAATGATCTTAATCAAATGACCATACTCTTGTATCAAGGTATGCTTAATAAAATATTGAATGATGAGCAAACCTCTAGTGTTGAAGAGTGCTCAGAAACAATGTTAAGGTATATTAAACAACTAACTACTTCTTTTATAAATTAATTTAAGTCGATCTAACAATAAAAAGAACATCCCTAGGTTTGTGTAAACTAAAATAGATATGATAAAAATTACTATATGACTGAGAGCTGAATTTTAAATGCAATGAAATGTTTTATATAAAAGAGTAAGTACCATATTGTATTTGCTCTTTTATTTTGTCATGTTTTAATATAGAACATATTTTTAAAATATTGTATGTAAGTGTTTTATTAATACATTTTACTTATAGATAAATTTTATTTATTTTAAGATCTAATAATACTTCTACTATAATAAAAGCTGTGATAACATAAAAAAGAAAAATGGAATAAGACATGCATTTTGCATATTGGGAGGATTATTTTGGAGAAAAATTAAGTATTTTTAAATATAAAAATAAAACTGGGGGGTTTACACAAAAATGGAAACGAAAAAACAAAATTATAACACAGTACTAATTTTAATTTTTGCAATTGTAACAATTGTAGGGTTATTTTATGTGAAATGGAGTCCTTATTATTCTAAGGCATTTGTAGCAGCTTCAAAACATTCTATTGGAGCTTCTATACTTACAGGAAAGTCTAATGCTTCACCAGCTCCTTCATTGGCCGCATCTTTAGGATATATGTCTGCATATTTTAAAGCTGTATGGAAGGCCGTAATATTAGGTTTATTACTAGGTTCATTGGTACAGGTAGCAATACCTAGAAATTGGATAAGAAAGTTTATAGGAAGTAATTCACTTAAAAGTACAGTAGCAGCTGGAACTACTGCTCTCCCAGGAATGATGTGTACATGCTGTGCTGCACCAGTTACAGTAGGTCTTAGAAAATCTTCAGCATCAGTTAATGCTGCACTAGCTTTTTTCCTAGGAAATCCGACTCTTAATCCAGCAACTATTATATTTATGGGATTTGTTTTAGGATGGAACTTTGCAATATTTAGAATAGTTATTGGACTTATTTTAGTTTTAGGTATTTCATCCTTAGCAGTTAAATTTTCAAAAAATGAAAACACTAATAATGATATAGAATTACCTGGGCTACAAGAAGAAAAAGAAGATGGAAATTTATTTAACCGTTGGCTAAAAGCTCTTTTTCAATTAACCATAGATACTATTCCTGCTTATTTAATTGTTGTTGCAATATTAGGAGCAGTAAGAGCATGGATATTCCCAGCTGTTACTCCAGCATGGGGAAATAGTATAATTGCTATAATTGGACTTGCAATTGCTGGTACTTTATTTGTTATTCCAACAGCAGGAGAAGTACCAATAATTCAGACATTAATGGCTTTTGGACTTGGAACAGGTCCTGCCGCAGCATTACTTATAACTTTACCATCAGTTAGTATTGTATCCTTATTATTAGTAAAAAGAGCTTTTTCAACTCGTGTACTTGTGTTTGTAGGATGCTCTGTAGCAGTAATTGGTATTATAAGTGGTTTTATAGGTATGGCAGTTCTTTAGTGTGAATTTTATATAAATATCAACTTAACTACCACCTGCTTGAAGCAGGTGGTTTTTGTCTAACGGCTGCACATCAAACTTACTTTTGTTTTGACTGTCTTTATCAAAGAGAAACTATATAAAAGCATCAAATATAGTAGTCTTTCCCGTTACATTATCTCCATAGATATTAGTCAGTTTTGAAAAATTCACCGTAAGTTCTTTTATACATTTAAAATTTTTAAAATAATACGGCATTTCAGTAAATATTCACTTTTCAATTGTTATCTTCAATATGAAAAATGTGAATTATATTCATTTTATTCTGTCATATAAATTGAAATTTGACTTAATATTCATTCAGATAGTTTTGCAATAAATCTGCTAACTTTCCAATGTCTATTCCGTCAACAAAAAAAATGATGAACCTGTAAAATATTCTTTTTGATTTATAGCTGCCTTAGTAGCTGGGATTACATATTCCTCTAATGTGTCTTTCAGCTCTACATTAACGACTTTGAATAATTCAGTGTCTTTATTAAAATCAGTGAACTATATTATCTATTTATATTAGAACATGTGTTTGGCAATATGATATTAAATAATATAAAACCATTCATCAAATAGGCAATTTTATGTTACATAAAGAAGATTCTAATCAATTAAATAAGCTCACCTCTATATATCTTTTTTATAAATTTTGTTTATGATAAAAATCTTTGAATTTTAGCTGTTTTCCGATCAACTTTAGAATTAAGTCCTGTTTCGTCTTTAATTAAAGTAAAAACAAAGGTCCCTACCGTTCTCATCATTGGAATAAACTTTCCTTTAAATTCAGGAAGCATTCCTTTGATTGCAACATAAGCACTAGAGCATGCTAATATTGCAATTGTATCAATATCATTCAACTCTTTCCATATGCTCTCTCTTTCCGTATCGAACATTTCACATGGAAATGCAACACTTATATTATTAACATTTATGTTCATAGTTTCTAATATTTTATTCCATTTATCTCTTATCCTATGTACTGCTATAGCACTGTGTACCATATCTTTATTTTGATCTAAGCTTCTGCAAGGCAGATCATCAGAATAAGAGAGACTTTCACAAGCACATCCAGGACAAGTAATTACTAAAACATTCTTTGACCCTTGAAACATATTTTTAATTCTTTGTTCATCTAACATTTCACTATATAAACCCATAATTACCTCCGAAAAATACAATAGCTATTTTACATAATCCTATAAAATAGCTATAATACACACTTCTATAATAGCAACCAGTTTCAATATTATTATATTTCTGATAATTATTTTTATCTTACTTTTGAAACTTGGTCATACTGCCATAAATTTCATTCAATTTTTTAAATTCATCCTCATCGTAAAAACTGCAATTATTTTTTCCAAAAGCCTTAGCTACTTCTATTGCAAAGCCTGCTGCCAGTGATATGTCTTCTATGTGACTTGCACCCGTGTCACACCCTGCAACTAGCGATTCTGTAGTTATGGCTACCCCAACAACCGGTGAGCTTGTCGCAGTAGATGGCTGTAATATACTATTGATATGAGAAATTCCATTTCCATAAGGAGTAATATCCTGCATAGCTATTGGAAATGTAACTCCCTTTTCTCCACTAGTTTTTTCTAGTATTTCGAGTAAATCATAGGATAGCTTAAGTATATATCCTTCTTTAACCGTAGGAGATATTGCCACTCCTTTATGGTTAACAATCTTATTTCCTTTTGTAGTATCAATAGATAGTATAGCATCCATTTTTGATTCAACTTCATTTTCATTCATAGTATACATATTAACCGGTGAATTCATAAATGGAGCAGGATTATGCTCCAAGGTAGGAGCATTAGGGCAAATATGAGTAGATATTATTACATCACCATTTAATTTATCCCCTTTATCGCTCATAATTCCAAGCTTGTAAGCTGCAGTAAGTGCTGCTACCGCTCCATCTCCATCAGACACCATTCCAATGACATCTGGTCTTGCTCCAATACCTCCAAGCCTTCCAACAACACCCAGAGTAGGCGCATATCCACCTTGAGATTTTCCATTGATTCCAGGAATCTTTATTTTTACAAAATCAGTATAACCTTTATCACCAGATATTCTCGTGCTATTAATATCCTTTACACCATTTTTTGTGAAAAAATCCACAACTTTTTCTCCATCTATCTTCGGATCATCCAATAATTCATATATATCAATGGCTTGCTTTAATATCATATTTATTCCTCCAAGTATAGTTATTTTAAGAGATTTCCTGCAGCCTTCACTCTTATCCTTGTTGCATTTCCTGGAATATACGCAAGTGGTACATCGTCAATATCTACAATTTCTATGGATGAAGGATCAGCTCCTGCTTTAATTGCCTGTTCAATAGCCATATTTTTGGCTTCTTCGATAGCTTCGTCTCGTCCAATCTTATCCAACATAAATATTTTTTCAACCTGACCACTTATTTGGGATATTGCTGCACCAATAGCATTTGCTACATCAAAGTAATCGGGTCTTATGACTTCTGATGCCCCTGCCAATTTGTCTGGAAGAAGCACACTTCCCCCACCTACCAATACAACTTTCATATCATTTGCATTTGTCTTTATTCTATCAATTGCCCCTTCTGCCATATCTATTATTTTTTCATATACTTCTTTTGCCATTTCTGAGTCAACTTCTTTTACTTTTTCGTTATCACCTATTTTAGCTATACCAAGTGAGGTTACTATATCCGAAGTAGTAAGCGTATCTCCTCCAAAACACAGTGACTTTTCTATAAGTTTATATCCAACACTATCCGGTCCAATTGAAACTTTATTGTCAGCTTTTCGTATAACAGTTCCTCCTCCAAGTCCTATAGATACAAGATCTGGCATACGGAAATTTGTCCTTACTCCTCCTATTTCAACTGCAGTAGAAGACTCTCTCGGAAATCCATTTATAAGTACACCAATATCCGTAGTTGTACCTCCTACATCTACAACAAGTGCATTTTTTTGTTTTGCAAGGTAAGAAGCTCCTCTAAGACTATTAGTTGGTCCGCAGGCAATAGTAAGTATAGGATATTTCATTGCATAATCCACAGACATAAGTGTGCCATCATTTTGTCCAATATAAACTTGACAATTTATATTTTCATTTTTAAGCGCTTTTATAAAACCTTTAACAGTAGTTTCTGCAACATCTACCAGAGATGCATTTAATATGTTTGCATTTTCACGTTCCAGAAAACCTATACTTCCAATTTCGGACGATAAAGATACTGGTACATTTGGCATCTCCTCTTTAAAAATTTCTGCAGCCTTGATCTCATGTTCATTTGATACAGGTGAAAATACAGATGTAACTTCTATAGAATTGACTTTTTCCTTTATTTCTTTTGCTATTTTTCTCAAATATTCTTCATCAAGTGTTGAAATTTCACTTCCATCAAATTCAAATCCACCTTTAACCATATACCTAAAATCACCTATTGCTTCTTTAAGGTCTTCAGGCCATCCTGTCATTGGCTTTATTGCTGTGGTAGCAGGAAGCCCAATCCTTATAACACCAACTTTGTTTAACCTTTTACGTTCAACAATTGCATTAGTACAGTGTGTAGTTCCAAGCATAGCGTATTTTATATCTTCCCTTGGTACATTGCTTATTCTTAAAACTTCCAAAAGTGCCCTGTATATTCCCGAACTTACATCTAAAGTAGTTGGAGTTTTTATTTTTGCTACAGGGGTTAAACTTTCATCAAGAATTACTGCATCTGTGTTGGTCCCACCAACATCTATACCAATCCTATATTTCATTTTAAAATTCCCCCATTCTGCTTTTAATTCTTTGTTCAATAGGAACATAATTTACATCGTAACCAAAATATCTTGGTCCTACAGTCTTAATTCCCGCTTCAGTTCTCCATTTTTCATCACAAGGTATACAGATTACCACTCCTCTGTTTCCATATCTAAGTGTTTCCGTTGTTATGGCATGTCCCGTTTCAATATCAAGTACCACAATGAGATCTGGCACTGTAGCTAGTACTTTTCCATCATCAGTTTGTGCCATTAAATTTTCATTTTGGAATTCAATTTTAATTGATTTTCCCTTATATTCGTCAATACCCATCATTTTACTTTCTCCACGTACAAACCCACCATCTGTTTTTCTCAATATATCACATATCTTGCCTTTAAATAATTCAAATCCTCCACTTGCCTTGAGTACTGCATCAACAGGATTTGTATTATTACTTTTTGCTATTCTTATCGCACGTCCAACTTTTTCAGTTGTGCTTATAATTCCTTTAATTGAAGTTTCTTTGACTTGAGACCCTGTCATAGCATAACTTGCCAGCATCGTTGAGCCGCCCGATACTACAGTTACAGCCCTAGCTAAAGTTTCAGTCCACTTATTGTTTATAGTATTAAACATAGTAGCATTTCCCTTTTCGTCACATAATATCATTGGTGTTGATTTTACTCCACCAAGGCTGAAAGTTACCATTTGAAGTTCTGGAAAAGCTCTTCCCATTCCATCTGCATCTACAACAGGTATTCCTAGTGTTGCCGCCACTGCAAAAGGTATCATTGAATTAAGCCCCCCTGCTTCAATTGGAATTGTAGCAGAAATTTCTTTTCCAATATAATTTTTTAAAAGTGAAAAAGCACTTAAGGCTTCTTTACCGTTAGGTATTTTTTCAATTAAAATAGTCGGTGCTCCCATCATGGAACTAGGTACAACAATTGCATCCTCTGGTACTTCATCCACATCAAGTAGTGTAACTTCTCCATAAGTTTTTATGGCATCAATAGCCATAAGTTTGCCAACGTATGGATCTCCACCACCGCCTGTACCATATACTGCAGCTCCAACTGCTATATCCTCAATTTCTTTAACACCTATTTTCCTCATAGCCTTACTTCCCTTCATTTACTATTAATTGTACTAATTTATCTGATACACTATTAAGCATCTTTTCAAATGCTGCATCATCACTCATGCATAGAGATTTTTCCTCATTTATTATATTGGCTATCTTATTTAAATTTTCATCTTCAACAAGATTCAGCTCATTAAACAGTTCAATTATTTTTTGAGTTGTATCAATAAGTCTAAGCGAACCGTATATTTTAGGTTCATTTAGGCATCCAACTGCACTTGAAACAATATAAGCAAGCAACTCAATCAATTTTTCATTCATATGTTTTTTCCTCCCAGTCGTTATAGAAAAGAACATCCTCTAACTTTCTTTTAGGAGGCGATTTAGTCTCATTTTTAGGGTATCCAAGAGTTATTATTAAATCTGGCGATACATATTCAGGGAGCTTTAATATTTTTCTAACTGCCTGAGCATTAAAAGACTTTACAGGGCAAGTTCCTAAGCCTCTTTCTGCGGCCAGAAGCATAATATTTTCTGATGCCATAGAAATGTCCATTATTGCCAGTTCATCTCTTCCCAATTTACCTCCTTTATCATATGCTAATTTTCGATTAGAACAAACTACAATTATGCAGGATGGCTTCCCACCCAATCCCGGACTAAAAGGGAAAATTTTATTCAATTGTTTTTGATCATCTATAATTCCAAACAACCATGGCTGAATATTGCTGCCAGAGGGAGCTGTAACAGCTCCTTTAAGCAATTCCATAACCTCAGATTTTGTAACTGGTTCTTCAGAAAACCTTCTAATACTTCTTCTCTTTTTCATAACGTCTAATAATACACTATCTGACATATTCTTTCCTCCCTGGTATTTTCCAACGGGTCTTCTCTACCTATCAAGCCATATATTGTAATTTCAAATAATATTTTAACAATTTCATTTACTAGCAATAATTATTGTTATATATCCACAGTTCTCTTAAATTCAATTTTTTCACTTTTAGTTACAGCTTTATATAGCATAGACACTAAGTAGTAAATAATTGCACCAGCAAGCAGAGACATTATAGCAGGTATTCCTATATTTATGAATTTTCCAATAATTGATGCAATAATCCATGCTGCTATTGCAATAGGATTTATAATTTCACAGCTCTCCGGAAGATTTTCATCATGCCTTGTTGCTTCAAGTAATTTTCTATCTCTCTTTAATATATAGTAATCAACAAAAATAATACCTGCAACAGGAGGTAATGTAACTCCAAGTAAAGTTAAGAAACTCTGAAAATAATTTATAATACCTAACATAGATAAGATTGTACTAAATATTCCTATTCCCCAGGTAGCAGCAGCCCTATTCAATTTTATATTAAATATAGCATCTATCATGTTAGTTATACCAAGGCTTGCTGAATATAAATTTATATCATTTATCTTAAGTGTAGAAAATATTACAATACCTGCACCAAGCCATCCTGTTATAGATAGCATTATGCTTACAATATCACTTGTCCTAACTGCAAGAGCCATTAAAACACCAAGTAAATTTATAGTTAATTCACCAACAAATGTACTTACAACAGTAGCCGCAAAAACATCTTTAGGTCCTTTCATATAACGACTTAAATCAGGAGTTATTATTGCACCTGTTATAAATCCTCCTGCAACCATAGTTGTTGCCGCACCCATAGAAAGAATTTTTCCTGCAGGTTGTGCAGTCATTATAAGATTTCCTATATCATGTCCCGATAACAATTTAAATCCAGCATATACCATAGTGCACAAGAAAAGTGGTAAAGTAACATCCGCTGTAAGACTCAATACCTTATATCCGTAAACTACTATGATTGTAACTACAAGACCTGTAATAGCAGACCAAATTTGCATATTAAAAATTCCAGTTGCTTTATATATACCCTCTGCAAAAACGGAATTTTGTATTCCAAACCACCCCATCAGAGATATTGCTATAATTCCCCCTATTATTGATGAACCAGCTTTCCCAAATCCAGACCATCTTGAAAGAAGACTTGTAGAAAGCCCTTCTTTAGCAGCAGCTGCACCTATGGCGAAACTTACCGCCTGGAGGATAACGCTTCCAAATATTGTAGCCCAGAAAGCACCCCAAAATGTCATTCCATAACCAAGAGCAGCTCCAAGCATAACTTGTGAAACACATGCCAAACAACCAAGTCTTATTATAAGTACTTCCCACATAGGTCTTCTTACATTACTAGGCACTCTACTTAATGCATAATCGTCTCCTGCTTTTTCTTTTGACATTTAAATCACCCCTCAATTTTCATTAGTATTCTTCAACAATTTTTTTATATATAATTGGATTTCTGTCTCTCAAGTATGGTATTTCACTTCTAAACTTACTTATATCCTCAAGATTAATTTCCACAACATCAACTTCTTCCAAATCTTTTGGCAGTTCTTTTATAATTGAGCTGTTTGGTGCACATATCTTACTCTTTCCAAATAAATGTAAATTTCCTTCTATTCCAACCCTGTTTACACCTATAGTAAAAAGTACATTTTCAAGAGCTCTCTGGGCAAGATTCAAATCCCACATATATTCATCCTGTATTCTCCATGCTGCAGGAATAAATATCATATCTGCTCCTTCAAGTGCCAGTGTTCTACATGCTTCAGGAAATCCAGCATCATAACATATGATAATTCCTATTTTCCCTAATTTAGTGTTAAAAACTTTATACTCTGCTCCTTCTCTGTAGTAAAGTTTTTCTGCAGCACAAAGATGAGTCTTTGCATAACTTCCAAGAATATTACCTTCATTATCAAATAACGCAGCCGAATTATATAGCACACCTTTTATTCCTCTTTTTTCTGCAAAAGGGGCAATTACAAAAACATTATATTTTTTTGCAGCCTCAGACATATTTTTTACTATAAAATCATAATAATTTTCTCCCAAAATGTTCGTTTGATTCTTCAAAATATCAAGATTATATCCAGTAGCAAAAAGTTCAGGTAAACATACTATATGAGCCTTTTTATAACTTGCCTGTTTTATAAAACTTACAGCTCTCTTTACATTTTCCTCTACATTTCCAAGCTTTGAATTCATTTGAACCAACCCTACATTGACAGTTTTACTCATTTAATCACCTCCTAATTTTTTTGATCTATTTATTGTTTAGATGATATCAAAAACTTTCAGTAATTAATATAAGCACTTTCATAAAAAAAGCCATAGTTTTTTATGATAATTCATAAAAACTGTGGCTTTTTTTAATTTATGTTAAATAATGTGTAATGTTTTTTTATAATTTATTAATTTGATTATACCATAAAACGCAATTACTTGAATTTCTAATTTGATTTTTGAACCTCGTAAATTATTATGCCCATGTATAACATAAAAATTCCTTCGGACGTGTTTAAGGAATACCCAGTAATTTCTTTAATTTTATTCAACCTATATCTTAATGTTTCAGCATGAATAAACAATTTATCCGAAGTATATTTTTTATTCATATTGCAAATTAGATACATTTTTAATGTCTCTAATAGCATAGCATTATGTTTAGAATCATAGTCCTCTAATTTTGAGATTACGCTATCATAAGAATTGTACAATTCTTTATTATCTTCAAGTAATCCAATAATTTTTGCAAACCTCAGCGAATCATTTTTAGCAATTAAATTATTAGTGGGAAATATCGCAGATATCATACTCTCATAATACATATTTTTAATATATATAAAATCAGTATATTTATCTGAAGTTCCATAGGATATAATAATTTCATCTTTCCAGCTCTTGCATAAAATTTCCACCTTTTTCTTTATGTTATGTAAAATATCGTCTCTTAGTGGGAAAAGTACAAAAACATTATTGTTCTTCTCTGTAATTAAGAAACCATTCTTGTCCAGTATACGTATTAAAATAATGTCATAAAATTGTTTTTTATACTCGTTAATCTTATTTTTTATTGAATCATTATATAAAAAGTGAAAACATATTCCAACAAATTTATCTTTATCTGTCCATTGAAAAATTTCACGTATATTTAAAAAGAAACTTTTACTCAGATTATCCTTATTCATTATAATTTCAGTAACCATTTTTTTAATTTTTAAATTGTTAAAATGATCTCCTACATTATTTACCATTTTCGAAGATATAATCCAGCATCCATAATTAATCGTCTTCCTCAAAACTTTATCCTCCGGATTATCTCCTATCCTTATAAAATAGCCTAACGTTTTATCTCTATTTTTTATTTCATGCTTATTTATATATACATTATCTATCTGAATTTGTTTATTACTATTTACCTCATAAAATTTACTTACATTATCTATGATTTTTCCTATTATTAATTCATGCTGTGAGCTATTTACACTTTTTGATATAAGATTATACACACAATCAAATATTAAAACACTTGAATCAGTAAGCATTGCTATAAATTCTACAATTTGCTGTGTATTTTCACCATTTATAATTATATTGTTAAATTTTTCAAGAATGGACTTTTGTTCTAAAAGATATTTGTTCTTCTTATAAAAAAGTGCCTCATAAAATTGCGATACTGCATCTGTATATATTAATTCAAATGGTAAAAGAATAAGGGGCAGTGAATATTTACAAGATTGTTCAATCATTTTTTCCGGTATTATCTTTAAATATCTATTTCTCTTTATTCCAAATGCTGATACTCCTTTTTGATGAAGCCTATATATAATATCATCATATTTTTCTTTATTATCCTTAAATGCATAACCAGAGCTTACCAAAAATTCTCCCCCTCTTAGCCAATCAACACCATCAGGAGTTTCAAGTATAGTTAAATCCTTACACTGTTTACTTATTCCACTTTCACCTGAAATTAATTTACATCCTTTAAAAATAGGTATCTTAAGTACATCACTTACAGGTAAACTACTAGTCCCATATTCTATTTTTGTTTTTTGTATCTGTTCATTAAATAAATTCATGTGCTTATTCAAATTTTCATCTCCAATATGGATATTTTCTGATTTTTTAATATAATGCAATATAACTACACTTTAAAATTCAAGTCACTTTTTTATAGTATACCCAATTTACTATCAATTGTCCAAATATATTTAATGATGAATTGTGTCAATTTACTTATAGATTAAAAAATCATAGACTTTCCTATGTTTTGACTTAAGCTCCTCTAAAAATTCTAAGCATACTACTTAAATATGTTTTTTTACCAATATTCAATACCTCTATTATTAAATTTTTCTAGACAATTTGGTTATACTATAGATCCCTGATGTAATCAATCTTTTACCTTATCATTGATTTTTTTGTAGACATTGGCATCCTATCCTTTCTATAAAAAATCCCCACCTCTGCAGGTGGAGAAAATACCTTAATTTAGAGAATGTAATATCTGCTACATATGCAGCACAATTTAAAAAGCTTCTTCACTAGTATCAATAGCTTACACCCATGCAATCAAAGCCATGCTTATAATCCATTAATTATTTTCAAAAGTATTGGCTACCTCTTTTAAGTAAAATGCGAGCTAACTAAACGATAAATTAAAATTTAAAAATTCATTCATATATTTTTATCTAATATCCAAGCTTTTCATGAATTAAAACAACTTCATATTTACATCCTGTAGGTTTTCGACATAATACAGAAAAATTTCTACATATTCTCTGTGGGCTTTTACAGTCGTAACATTTATCTCCCTTTACCGCACATGGGGTTTTTACTCCTAAACGTTTTGCATTAAGAGGTGCTGCTATATTTCTTGCTCTATCTAAAGCGTCCTCATAATTTGAAGCTATTTTATTTTCACCAATAATTAAATAAACTTTATCATGTCCAAAACTGATTGCAGATACACGATTTCCAGTATTATCAATATTAATGATTTCTCCTGTTTCGGCAATTCCATTTACTGATGAGATATAAATATCCGCAAGGTTTGCTTTCTTTCTTATCTCCATAGCACTCATGTTTTCAGGTAATCGCATATGCCAGTACACCTCATTATGAGATGCTAGGGCATCATATAATTTCATTTCCTCTACTGTAACTGAGCCTCCTATTCCAATAGTTCTATCGCTCATTTGATTAGACAAATACTTTGTTGCTTCATATGCATGACTAAATTCACTTACATTGTACCCTAAGCATTCGAGGCTATTTTTAAGTTTTGTAAATTCCATAACTATGTCGCTCCTATTCATACTAAAATATTCTTGTACCTCTCATAAACAAATACCTATTTATCTATTAGTTAAATAGATATCATTACATCGCAATATTTTACGATTGTGATTTAATTGACATAAAAATTGTACCACACTTTTTCATATGCTTTCACAGGTATATAAAAAGTATAGGTATCTTCAACACTACATTATTCAATTATCAAATAGCATCTATACATTCAAATTTATTGATCTACAAATATAAAATCACCGCAAAATCCATTTTCTGAATAATACGGTGCTTTAGTAAACTATTTATTATTTACTTAGTTTGAGGCGGAACATCTCCTCCTTGATCTAAATAATCATATCCATTGGGGAGTACTCTAAACCTCCAATAATGCCTTCTCACAGTTTGGATACAGCCATTATGATAATATCCTTTAGTATTCCAAGTTTCAATTAATGTAATAATATATATTGGTTTATCTGATTCATCTACTTCTGTTGCAAGTTCTACTGGTATACTTTTATTTTCAACATTAACAGATGTTTTAATCTTAGTTGCTGATTGAGGAAATTGTAAATTACCAACTTTTCCTGAAATTTCACTTGGATCTGAGAACAACATAGATAAAGCATCGCTTGCATTATAATCAATTCTTGTGCACCTATGTCCATCTTTATCACTAAATTCTAAAATGACGCCATATGAACTGCTAACTCCAGGTATTTGATATATATCTCCCCCATCACTGGTTTGTCCAATTTTCTGCCCATTTATTGGTCCACATCTGACATCTACATCATATACTTGTTTATTCCACACAATTTTACAAGGAATACATGTATGACTATGGTTAGGAATTGTATCTGATTCAGGATCATACCATCCACCTGTAACACTTTTCTTCCATTCTTTTAATTGTTGCGTATCATTAGGCCTAGATGGATAGCCATAATGTGTAAGCTCTTTATCCGAAGCTATAAATGGGTTCCAATCTGTTGGGGGTAGATGGGCAAGTATATCTTCCTGACTTTGAGTCGAAAAAACTTTAGTAACCGCCTCTAAAGCTGCGCTTTCCTTCAATGACTTAACATTCTTATTTATAGTTATTTTATAAACCTGACCAGGTTTATATTGGCCTTTAGGAGTTACTGTAACTGTTTTGCAATCATTATTCAAGCTTAAAATAGTATCAATCATTTTTCCGCTAGCATCTGTTATAGTTATATTATTATATAATGTTTTATAATCGATTTTTTCATTAAACTTTATATTCCATATCTTATTAATAGATACACCATTTTGTTGTGGCAGTTCCTTAGCATAAGTACAAGTATATGCATAAAATGGCGACATCAGCATAAATAGAGATGCAATTGTAATTGTTTTTAAATTACTCATCACTAGTATACTTCCTCCTACTAAATTTAACTATATATGAAAATTATAACACACAATTCATCTTCATGCTTTCATCAATTTAATTATTATAGAATAGTTCTATTTTCGCAGATTCAATTATAAAAAGATTTTAGCATGAATAAAGGCCTACCGGCATATCAATCTGCTGGCGGCCTTTCTTTTTTCTGCCTAAAAACATTTTACCTACTTTTTATTTTTTAACTAAATCGTAATTTTCCCTGAAACTATCATATATACACTTATAACTGCAAGAATTACTAGAATTGTTACTACACCTTTTTCTACATTTGTAAAAGCAATTGTATTTCCCTCTTTTCTAGCTTTATAAAAAACTAAAATTCCACCTGAAAATAATATAGTAAGAAGAAGCATATAACTTAAGCCTGCTGCATATATAAGCCAAACTGCATATATAACTGACAATCCTGATATAACCATATCTCTAATTCTTGTATTATCACCTGCAGTATATGTCTCCTTAGTGATAGTTAATTTTAGAGCATACAATGCACTGAAAAAATATGGCACTAATACGGCAGAACTTGCAATAGCGTATAGTATCTGATACGAACTTTTAGCAAAGAAAGCCCATATTAAGAAAACTTGAGTTACTATATTTGTAACCAAAAGAGCATTTTTAGGTGCTCCATTTGCATTTTCTTCTGTAAAAAACTTTGGAAATGCTTTACCTTTGCCTGCAGAATATGACAATTCTGAACATATCAAAGTCCATCCAAGAAATGCACCTAATAATGATATTATCAAACCTATATTTACTACTATAGCACCTGATTTACCAACCATATATTCTAGAGCATATGCCATAGAAGGGCTCTTTAATCCAGCCAATTGAGCTTGTTTCATTGTACCAAGTGCCAATAATGATACTAAAACATAAATAACAAGTACTCCTAGTAATCCTATTATAGTGGCTTTACTGATATCCTTTCTTACTTTTGCTTGCTTTGAAAATACAACTGCACTTTCTATACCAATAAATGCCCACAAGGTTATAAGCATTGTACCCTTTACCTGTGTCAATACACTTCCAAGATTAGTGCTCATATTTCCCCAGAAATCCAAGGTGAATATGTTAACTTTAAACATAATTATTGATACTATTATAAATATAAATATAGGTATAAGTTTTCCAATAGTAGTTAAAACGTTTACCCATGCAGCTGTTTTTACACCTTTTAATATAAGTACATTAACACTCCATATCAATATAGATTCACCTATTAGTGCAGGTAAATTATTTCCATTTCCAAATACAGGAAAGAAATATCCTATTGTACAAAAAAGCATAACCAAATATGAAACATCACCTAACATCGAGCTAACCCAGTGTCCCCAAGCACAATTAAATCCTGTATATTCCCCGAAACCTGCTTTAGCATAGCTGTATATTCCGCAGTCCAAATCTGGTTTTCGCTGAGATAAATTTTGAAATACATAACCAAGTGTAAACATTCCAACTCCAGTAATAATCCATGCTATAATAATTGCACCTGGACTTGCTACCTTTGCCATATCTGCTGGAAAAGAAAAAGCTCCACCACCAATTATAGAACCAATTACTAATCCAATTAAAGGTACAAGTCCTAATTTTCCTTCTCCTTGGTTTTGTACACTACCTTCTATACCACTTTGCATACTAACACTCCTCCTTATAAACATCAATAATCTTTTGTGAAACTAAGTAAGCGTTAACTTTGTGACTTTCATATAAAAATTTCTACATTTGATACTTCTTTTTGAATAAAATATGCGGTAACTTTATGTCTAGAAATCCTTTTCATTTATAAAATTACTGCCAGATAAATTATATATGGCAGTAATTTTATAACCTAACATTTCCTTATCTCAACTTTACTTTATTAGTAAACTTCCTATGTTATATAGATATTTATTAATAAGATAATAAATATAATTTTGTTGGATATTCATTATACTATACAAACATTACAGCATATAATATAATTTTAATTAGATTGCATTTGTTCGTTAAAATTATACTGTTATAGTTGTACCAGTCAAGCCCATTATGGATTCTTTAGCTTTTTCAAGTGAAGTAATGACTGCTATTCTTCCTAGTTTTGATTGTACAAAAGATAATGCAGCTTTAACTTTTGGAAGCATGGAACCTGGTGCAAAATGTCCTTCCTCAATATATTTTTCAGCTTCATCTACTGTCATTTTTAAAATATTTTTCTGATTTGGTTTACCAAAATTAATTGATACTTGTTCTACTGCAGTTAAAATAACTAATTTATCTGCATTGAGCAATTCTGCAATTTTTTCTGAGGCAAAATCTTTATCAATTACTGCAGGAACTCCTTCAAGATCTCCATTTCCCTTATCAACTACAGGGATGCCGCCACCACCTACAGTGATAACAACATGTCCAGCATTAACTAGAGTTTTAATTACAGGTTCTTCGATCACAGTTTTAGGAAGTGGTGAAGGAACTACTCTCCTCCATCCTCTGTTTGCATCTTCTTTCATAACATATCCTTTTTCATCCATAAGTTTTTTCGCTTGTTCTTCTGTAAAAAATGACCCTACAGGTTTAGTTGGATTTTTGAAAGCTGGATCGTTTTCATCTACTACAACTTGAGTAATTACTGTAGCAATTTCCTTACTTAATCCTCTTTTTTTCATTTCTTCTTTTATTGCCTGCTGAAG
The DNA here is from genome assembly GCF_019056555.1 of Clostridium sp. 001. Classification (NCBI taxonomy): domain Bacteria; kingdom Bacillati; phylum Bacillota; class Clostridia; order Eubacteriales; family Clostridiaceae; genus Clostridium; species Clostridium sp. 001. The sequence goes on from NZ_CP020473.1 coordinate 878,985, forward strand.
TTGATATCCTATATATCCCTGGCTCATTGCGCCGCATTCTGGGAAAGGCATAATTGGATTTTTTTCATTTACTGCTGCAGCTGTTTCATATGCAGCAACTAACTGCCCAACCTGAGGTCCATTTCCGTGTGCTATTACTACTTCATGACCTTCTTCAATAAGGTCAACAATTGGTTTTGCCGTTTCTATACATGTTTTTAGTTGTGTTTCAGCTGATTTGTCATTAGGATTAGCCTGCAGTGCATTTCCACCTAATGCTACTACTATTTTTGACATATTTTACTTCTCCCTTCTAACTAATCTCCAAGTGTAGCAACCATAACTGCTTTTATAGTATGCATTCTGTTTTCTGCTTCATCAAATACTACTGAATGCTTTCCTTCAAATACTTCATCTGTAACTTCCATTTCATTTAAGCCAAATTTATCATGTATCTGTTTTCCCACTTTAGTTTTTAAATCATGGAAAGAAGGGAGACAATGTTCAAATATTACCTTTTCATTTCCTGTCTTCTCTATCATTTCTTTATTTATCTGATATGGCTTCAAAAGCTTTATTCTCTTTTCCCATACTTCATCAGGTTCTCCCATAGATACCCATACATCCGTATAAAGAACATCTGCGCCTTTTACACCTTCATCAATATTATCGGTTACTGTGATCTTTGCTCCTGTTTCCTTTGCTACATTTTTGCATTTAGTTAACAATTCTTCTGATGGAAATAATTCTTTAGGACTAACTATTCTAAAATCCATACCCATTTTTGATGCACCAATCATAAGTGCATTTGCTACGTTGTTTCTTCCATCTCCAGAATATACAAACACCATCTTGTTATATGGTTTATTCAAATGTTCTTTTGCAGTAAGGAAATCTGCCAATACTTGAGTAGGATGATCAGCATCTGTAAGGCCATTCCATACTGGGACTCCTGAATATTTAGCCAAATCTTCAACTGTTTCCTGTGCAAATCCTCTATATTCTATACCATCAAACATTCTTCCAAGTACTCTTGCAGTATCTGCTGCTGACTCTTTCTTTCCCATTTGGCTTCCAGTTGGTCCTAAATATGTTACATTTGCTCCTTGATCCTTTGCTCCAACTTCAAATGCACATCTTGTCCTAGTTGAATCCTTTTCAAACAATAGAACTATATTCTTTCCTTTAAGTTTTGGTTGCTCCGTTCCAGCATACTTTGCCCTCTTGAGATCTTTAGCAAGATCAAGCATAAAATTTATTTCCTTTGTTGTAAAATCCATTAGTGTTAAAAAATTTCTGTTTCTTAAATTGTACATTTAACTACCTCCTATAATGATTATGATTTATTCTAGAATGTAAGTTTCAAAATAAATCAAGATAATTCAAAAAGTTCTTAAAATAAATTTTTAAAATTTACTCTCTTCAATACAGTACTTGCATAGAATGATTTACGCATAGGAAAATGAATAGGTTAAATCATTAAAACAATATGTAAAAGGTTGTTTCTATAGAAATTACCATAACTTAATCATATTATTAAATATTTGCCTCTACTTGAACTGATGAACATATATGAATTAGATATAATAATCATATATACGAGATAATAAGTATAGAATATAGAGTTGATACTATATGACTTGTACTAGAAAAATTAAGATGATTAAGATATATTATAAGACTATAAAATGAGGAAAAGTAGATACAAATATCTACTTTTCAATAATTATTTGTGTAAAGAGAGGAGAATACATAAAATAATTTACACACCTTTTTTCCTTAATCCCTGGTGTATGTAGGATTTTTTCACGTATACCAGAAATTATTAAAAGTTTGTTTAAATTTTAAACTTAGAAATTTGAGCTTTCAATTTATTAGCACAATCACTTGCTTTAATTACTTCATCTAATACATAATCTGACCTATTATTAATTTCAAGTACTCTATCGGAAATATTTGATATTTCACTTGTACCTTCACTTGCTGACTGTGCTACATTATCTATAGTTTTTAACACATCACTAATAGATGCTAAAAGTTCCTCTGATGTAGAACTAAAATCTACTACTAAACTCTCTACAAATCTAGCATCTTTACTATATTCTTCTGATACTGTAAGCATTGATTTGTAATCCTTATTTACATCCTTCTCCATGAACTCTAAAAGACTGCTGGAACTTTGTGAGAGATTATTTACCGCTTCAATTACTTTATTGGTTATACTTTGTATTTCAGAAGCCGCATCTTTTGATTGTCCTGCAAGGTTTGTAATTTCTTCAGCTACTACTGAAAATCCATTTCCTGCTTCTCCCGCTCTTGCAGCTTCAATAGTTGCATTTAATGCCAAAAGGCCTGTTTGTTCCGTTATTTGCATGATAGTATCTGAAAGCACATTTATTTGTTTGGCTACGCTGGACTTTTTTATAGCAATTTCAAGTTCTTTTTTTGTACTTAAAAACATTTGATAGCTTTTTTCCTGAGATGCTTGTACACTTTTTTTAGTTTTATCTGCTCTTTTATTTATTCCTCCGGCCTGTAGTGCACCTGTCTGTGATTTTTCTGCTATAGACTGAGCATCACTACCTATTTCCTGTGATGTAGCTGACATTTCTTCAGCAGACGCTGTTGTCTCTTCCATACCTGCCGATAATTCTTCTGTACTTGAAGATACTTTTTTTACATCTTCATTCAAATTTGACATTTTATCTTTTATAGTGTTTACTACATTTTCTATTGTACGTGATTCTTCTAGTATAGCTCCTATTAATTCTATAAGTGAACTTTTCATTGAAATTGTAGCATTAGCAAGTTGTCCTATTTCATCTTTTCTTCCTAATAAATAATCACAGCTAGTATCAGAAGTTAAATCAAAGTTGGAAGTTTTCTTTACTAACTTTGTTACAGATATTATTGGATTTCCAATTTTACCTCCAATATATAAGGAAAGTAAGATTGAAAGCACTAACATTATAATTATTACCAAAATGAATCCTAACAATAATGAATGAAGTGGTTTTTCCAATTCATTTTTAGGTACTACAACACCAACAAGCCAATTACAACAGTTAACCTTAGAAGTAACAAAATATTTTTCTTTACCATCAAAATCCTTTAATAGAGTTATATTATTATTTAATATCTTAGCAAATTTTCCATTCATAATTTTATTAACATTTTTATTTTCATTTTTTGTAGGTTGAAAATCTTTATTGGGATGCATTATAAAATCATTTTTATTATCTAGCAGAAATGTATAACTATTATTTACAGGTTTTACTTTATCTAGCATGATTTTAATTGTATTTAATTTAAAGTCACAACTTACAACACCGATTATTTCACCATTTTTTACAATAGGTTCAGATATCGAAACTGTCATTTTTTTTGTAAGTTCATCTAAATAGGGTTCAGAATAAACTAATTTATTTTTTTGGACAGCATCTTTATACCAGTACCTTTGAGTACAATCAAAATCTTTATCAGGTATCCACCCAGTTCCATCTAAATATCTTCTGTCTTTAAACCCTAGATATATTCCCCCTGTATTAGGATTGTCTTTTGTTTTTTCTTGCAGGTATGTTAAAATTTTTTTATTATCATTTGTGTCCATTTGCTGAATACAATCTCCAATTTCTTTGATTACTTTTCCCTGTTCGCCAATCCATTCGTTAGTTATTTCAGAATATTTATCTGATTCTGCGATAATTTTGCTTTTGGATTCCTTCATTATTAAATCATAAGAAATAAAATAACTTACTGAAGCTAATATTATTAAACTTAATATGCATAGAGATGAAATAACTAATATTATATTGTATTTGATACTTCTCATAAATTGCACTCCTCGTATAATAAGTTTATAACTAGTTAAAGAACTTGCTATAGGCTTATTTATTTTTTATATTTCCATATAGATTAAAGAATCTATTTTATTTTTCTAGTGGTGATTCTTCCAACAAGCAAGATTTATTAATAAGAATAATTTATTTATCCTGACATTTAAATATAAGGCCTTCAAAAAACTTATTTATAGAAACCTTTCCTCCTATTTTCCTTTTATGATTTATATAATCCATTTCAGCTTTTACATTGGTAAAATCAAAAAGTGCATTTGCATATGTATGAAAAATATCATCAGCATAATCTTCTATACCCATATTAGATATATTAGTAAGTCCTACTTTTATTGCCCTTCTTATCCTTTGCTTTACAACCTGGGCATTATCTCCTAAATAGTTTTTCAAATCATCTAAATTGCACTCTACAAAATTTCTATTATTCTTCATAAGATATAAACTTATCTTGATTATATCATTTGTACCTTTTTCTCCGAGCATACCAAGCATACCTAGAATATGCCTTACTTTGACCAGATTTTCATTTTCAGTTTTGTCAACCTTTTTACTTTTATTTGAAGTTTTAAGCATTTTCTTTATATTAGACAGCATATTCTCCATTTCTACCCTTTCTGCCACTTTTGAAATTACTTTTTTAACCTCAATCTTATTTATTGGCTTATTTATAAAAAATTCTATTCCTGCTTCATAAGACTCTGCTCTTAAATCACTGTCTAATACTTGAGATATCATAATAAAACAAATGCTTGAATCCAAGCTTTTTAGTTTTCTTACAAGAACATTTCCATCCATTTCAGGCATAAGAAGATCTGCAAGTACAATATCAGGCTTAAGTAAAAGTATGTCATTAAAAGCATCTTCACTATTGCATGAACTTCCTACAACTTCAAAATTAACATCTTCTTCTATTATCATAGTTAATATTCTAACTATGCTTATATCATCATCTACAACATAAAATCTCATCCTGATCACCTTCTATCTCATGTTTTTTTATTTTTATAGTAAACTCTGTGTCTTTTTTTCTTTTGAAACAATTGATATAAATTAACTTGCTCTCTCAATATTCCTCTTCTTATTTTTATTAGAAAATAGTACATATCCTATATACAAAATCAAAGCTGTAGGAACACCAGTATAAATAGCCATTCTTTCAGTAGGGTCAATTATCATTGCTATTATTACTACCACATACAATATAATTGCTACAATCGGAGTAATTGGATAAAATGGTGTTTTATATTTTAAATCTTCAACTTTATTTCCTTCTAACATAAAATTTTTTCTAAAGCGCATTTGACATATACAATCGATTGTATAAATAAATATATCAATACTAGCAAGTAAAGATATAAGAAAAAGATAAACTGTATCTGCTGCTATAAAACTTGAAATAATTGCAAATGATGCAAATGACAGAGAGATAATAAGTGCATATATTGGAACCTTTTTTTTATTTGTTTTAGCTAGTATTTTAGGAGCTTGATTATGTTTTGCAAGTGACCAGAGCGTTCTTATACTTGCATATAAAAAAGAATTGGCTGATGATAATGCTGACGTTACAACAATTATATTAACTAAAAGTGAAGCTGATGTAATTCCTGCACTTTTAAACATATATGCAAATGGACTTCCTGCAAGATTTGCCTGTCTCCATGGAAGTACACATCCAATTAAGAAAATACATGTAACATAACATAAAGTTATTAAAATTATAAATCCTCTTATGGCCTTCGGCATTTCTATCTCAGGATTTTTACTCTCACCAGCTGCAGTTGCAATAAGATCAGAACCACCAAATGCAAAAATAGCAGATAACATCGATGCTAATATTGCATTAAAGCCATTAGGAAAGGCACCACCATCAGAAATAAAATTTGTAAATCCAATAGTTTTTCCTCCTATAATACCTGTAATTATTCCAATTCCAGTTATAACAAATAATATTACAGCTATTACTTTAATACTCGCAAACCAAAATTGAGTTTCTCCAAAATTTCCAGATGGAAGAATATTAAGAACTGCTAACAATATAGTAAACAATAATATCCAAATTATGGGATTAATATTTGGAAAGATATTTTTCATTATAATAGATGAGGCAACTATTTGTGCAGTAACTGTAACTGCACAGCTTATCCATTTCATAAAACCAGTCGTAAATCCCATTGCAGGACTAATAAATTCTGTTGCATATGCTTGTACATTTCCTGAAACAGGCATTGCTACTGCAAGCTCTCCAAGACAAGACATCATTAAATACATTATCAATGCTCCAATTATATATGCTATTACAGCACCTCCTGGGCCGGCTTTATTGATAACGTTTCCAGAAGCTAAAAAAATGCCCGTCCCTATTGTTGCGCCAACTGTATACATTTGAATATGTCTGCTTGCCATACTTCTTTCAAGACCTTTTGACTTATCAAGTACCTCTTCTATATCGTTTTCATTTGCATCCATATTATTTCCTCCTTAATTTAATTTATAAACCATCAAAAATAAACCGTTTTCTCAAATGTCACAATTAATCATATTTTATGATAAAATGTAAGTTTCAAAATAAATCAAGATAATTCAAAAAAGTTCTCAAGATAAAATTTTAAGAACTTTTAATTTAATACTATGCTATTTTTTATTCATCCTGGCATTTAAGTACAAGCCCTTCAAAAAACTTATTTACAGAAACTTTTCCTCCTGTTTTCCTTTTATGATTTATATAATCCATTTCAGCTTTTACATTGGTAAAATCAAAAAGTGTATTTGCATATGTATGAAAAGTATCATCAGCATAATCCTCTATACCCATATTAGCTGTATTAGTAAATCCTACTTTTATTGCCCTTCTTATCCTTTGCTTTACAACTTGAGCATTATCTCCTAGATAGTTTTTCAAATCATCTAAATTGCATTCTACAAAATTTCTATTATTCTTCATAAGATATAAACTTATCTTGATTATATCATTTGTACCTTTTTCTCCGAGCATACCAAGCATACCTAGAATATGTCTTACTTTGATCAGATTTTCATTTTCAGTTTTGTCGACCTTTTTACTTTTATTTGGAGTTTTAAGCATTTTCTTTATATTAGACAGCATATTCTCCATTTCTACCCTTTCTGCCACTTTTGAAATTACTTTTTTAACCTCAATCTTATTTATTGGCTTATTTATAAAAAATTCTATTCCTGCTTCATAAGACTCTGCTCTTAAATCACTGTCTAATACTTGAGATATCATAATAAAACAAATGCTTGAATCCAAGCTTTTAAGTTTTCTTACAAGAACATTTCCATCCATTTCGGGCATAAGAAGATCTACAAGTACAATATCAGGTTTAAGTAAAAGTATGTCATTAAAAGCATCTTCACTATTGCATGAACTTCCTACAACTTCAAAATTGCCGTCTTCTTCTATTATCATAGTTAATATTCTAACTATGCTTATATCATCATCTACAACATAAAATCTCATCCTGATCGCCTTCTATCTTCTCCTCTTTTATTTTTATAGTAAACTCTGTGCCTTTTTTTTCTTCTGAAACAACTGATATTGAGCCCTTAAAAATATCAGTTACAATTCCATTTACATGAGTAAGACCTATTCCTCTGCATATATCTCCGGTTTCTTTATTAAATTTCGTTGAAAATCCAGGATTAAAAACATAAGCTAAATCCTTCTTTTTTATTCCTGATCCATTATCTGACACTACAAAAATGCATTCACCTTGTCTTTTACTAATAACAATTCTTATATAGCCATTTTTTCTCTTTTCCATAGATTCAATACTATTGTAAATTAAGTTCCTTATAATTGAAACCAGATAATAATGTTTCTCTACGCTGAAATTATCATATATCTTAAAATCTAAGTATACATTTAACTTATTTCTTCTTATATGTTCTTTTACATCTGCTTCAACAATATCCATAATATCCTTAATGTTCATCTTAACATTATCATATTTTTTATCAAATATCTCTTCTAAACCTTTTATAACACTTGCATAATCTTTCTTTATTTCATGAACATCCTTTGCAACATCTAAAGACGCATTTTGAAATTCAACTGGATAATTATTTTCAGACAACGTTTTATAAAGATAATAAGCCTTTTTCATAACACCTTCAATATCTGTTTTATTTTTATTCATAAAATATACTTCACTTTTAATTTTTGAAGTAATAAGTATCAGCTTTCTATATCTCTTCTCATGTTCTTCCCTTACAAGTAAAAAACTATAATATCTAAATAACAGTATTACACCTATTGCTATTGTAGATCTTATAAAAGCTATAATTACGAGGTCTTGAAACATAATATACTTATATCCTTTGAAAGCCATAAGTGCACTTAGTTCTAAAACATTACCAATAAAATCACTTAAAACAGCTGAAACAAAAAAATTAGTCAAATTTGCCTCTATTTTCTTCCAATATAAAAAATAATATACCATTCCATATGTAAAATAAAATAGAATATCAGTAAAAACTGGACTAACTATTTGATGTAAACTAGTATTACTTATGTACATAATAAGTCCTCTATAAAGTGGTGAAGCTATTCCAACTATAGCTGTTAAATAAAGAGGATTAATTTCCCTATTAAAATAGAGAAGAATAGGCAGCACAATTACAGATAATGTTATTGTAAAACCAGGTGCAAATAAATTAAAATATACCTGTGAACTAAGGGCAATGCATGCAGCAATGATAAAAACAGTTTTTATCTTTTTCATAGTATCCTTCCTTTTTTATTTTTATTATCTTACATGACTAGTATTACATTCGTTTTACCTTTTGTGTTCATTTTTATTTTAGCAGTATCTTCTACTTAGCATATCTATAATTTCTTGGCCTCTTATACCTTTCCCTTCTTCCAATCCATCCTCATAAGCAGCCTTTAACAAATGCTTTATTAGTTCACAGTTCCATTTATTATTCAAATCTATAGTTATATTACTATTTTTATCAATATCTTTTTCACCTTCCTCTATCAATTCATCAAAATACTTGTCCTTCATTTTTTATTTTCTCACCTTCCTCATAAAAAATTATATCATGTAATTATCGTCGTATTATTTTAATACTATATGTAAGTAGTATGGTTTTTACAGTATACTGTCTGGCACAGTTTTTATTATTAAATTTTCAAGCTCTCTTTTAAATTTTCCATATTGGCTTTCAAGGCATACAACTATTAATTTAAATTTATCTGTTTTATTATAACTATTTATCATCTGGCTCTGCTTTACTTTTACTATTTTCTCTCCATCATTAGTTACCAGAATAACAGCCTGTCCTTATAATACATAGTAATTGTTCCATTATATCTAATCCATCTATTATCATTTGTATTTGAAACACCATTCTGAATACCTAACTTCTAGCTCAAGGAAAATAATTAGCACAAACTATAAAAGTACCTTGTAAGATTAGACACAACCTCTTTTAATGTGTCCATCCTACAGGGTACATTTTAAATTGTACTAAACAGTTTTTAATAATTAAACTATGGAGGAAAAAACTAATTTCGCAGTTATATTCTAACCATATCACCTAGCTGGTATAACTTTTTCAATATTGAACATATTATCAAGTACCTGCCAGTTTTCTGGGAATGGCTTTGCTAAAACCCAGTAGCTAACACCTCGAAGTCCATATTCACTTACAAGTTTATATTTGGCCTCTACACTTCTTGCATCTTCAAACCAAACTACATGCTGCCGTCTTTCTTCATCTATATAGTTATAATATGGTGATTGTGCTTTTTGATCATACCTTATGACAGCTCCGTATCTTCTTGCTCTATCCACCGCTTCTCTATTTCCTACGCTTTCTGCAAATTCTCCTCCTGGGGTGTATGGAAGTGTCCAATCGTATCCATAAAGCGGCATTCCCATCATTATCTTATTAGGAGGTATTACGGTTACTGCATAGTTTATTACTTTTCTCACCTCATTAATTGGGGCAACGGCCATAGGTGGGCCACCCGACCACCCCCACTCGTAAGTCATTATTATTACAAAATCAACTATCCTGCCGTGAGCACTGTAATCATGAGCTCCATGCCATGCACCAGCTTTTACATCATATGTTTTAGGTGCCAATGCAGTTCCAACTACATATCCAAGTGGATGAAGCCTTGCTACTAATTTCTCAAGGAAGCGGTTATACTTCGTTCTATTTTCTGGTTGAATCCTTTCAAAATCTACTATAGTTCCATAATAACCCTTTCTCCTCATCATATCTATCATATTATTTATAAGATTATTTTGAGCTTTCTCATCATTAAGGAACTTTCCTATTAGCTCAGTATCAAAGTTTTTCTCAGATAAATTTGTAACTGAAAGTAACGGTGCAACCCTATTATTTTTTCCAACCGCAATAATTGTTTCATCCCTAAGCGGAGTCAATCCCCCTTCTGCAGTAATATGATGGCTAAAAGGAGTTATATAAGTTAGATATGGTGCTGCATCAATTACAATTCTAGTTTCTTTTTCATCAGTAGAAGGTTGTATAAAACCATTTGTTTCAATAGTTCCATAGTTTTTGGATTTTTCAGGTATTCTAAGTGTCATACCTGGATAAATAGCGGAAGAACTTGACATGTTATTTAAACTCAGTATGCTGTTTACGGAAACTCCAAATTTTTGAGCTATAGACCACAGTGAATCTCCTGCTTTAACCCTATAGGCTCTTTCCCTTGATGGAATTACAATTGATTGTCCAACTACTAAACTTTCCCTTGGATTGAGGTCGTTGGCCTTTATTATACTGTCCGGAGAAACTCCAAATTTTCTAGCTATAGACCATGTAGATTCTCCTGGACGGACTACATATATATTCAAATATATATACGCTCCTTTTTTATTTACTACCATTAGTTATTATATTCAATAGCTCTATTTCTGTTCTAATGTATGGATAAATATTTTTCTCCAGCTAGCTTATTTTAAATTTTTGTATTAGCTTATTCAATTTTTGAACTAATTCAGCTTGATCTCGAGAAGTTTTTAATATCTGATCCATTGCTAATTCAGAATGATCCATACTTTTATGAATAAGATTTGAACTTTCAGCTGACCGTTGAGATGACTCTGCTAAATTTTCTATTGCTGTAGACACTTCCCCCATAGTACTGCTAATTTCTTCAGTCATAGAAGCTAAATTTTTAGACATATTATTTACAAATTTAGCATCTTCTTGGTATTGGATTCCGATGTGATTAAAGTACTTAAATTGAGTTCTTACATTTTCATCCATAAAAACTAATAATTCATTACTATTATTTGAAAGATTAGTAAATCCATTTTTCACTTCACTAATAATCTCTTTTATGTTCTTAACAGCTTCAGATGTTTGTTCTGCTAGTTTTTTTACTTCATCAGCAACTACCGCAAAACTCTTACCTTTTTCCCCTGCTCTTGCAGCTTCAATGGCCGCATTTATGGATAACAAACTTATTTGTTTGGCTACATCTGCTATAGTATCTGCCATTATATCAATTTCTTCAACTACTTTACTCTCTTTAATAGATTCAATAATTTTCTTTTCTTTTTCTCCATAAATTAATTCAGTTTCATGAATTGCATTGCTGCTATTTTGTTCAACTTCTGAAGCTCTTTCCTTTATTTTTAATGAATTATTGCTTCCATTAAGTGCTTTATTTGATAAAGTATTCACGTTAGTCCCAATTTCATACATAGATGCTGATATTTCTTCGGCAGAAGCTGTAGTTTCTTGCACCCCTCCATTAATTTCTTTCATAGCGCCATTAATAGTTTGAAACTGTGAAGTAACTTTTGCTACTGTTTCAGATAAATTTTTACTAGAAAAATTTAATTCATTAGAATAGCCAGCCACATTGCTTACAATTTGTTTAATATTATCTATCATAAAATTAAGATTAACAGCCATTTGACCAAATTCATCTTCAGAATTGATTTGTACTTTATGAGTTAAATCTCCCAAACCTAAACTCTTTGCTAAATTATTAACTTTATCTACATTGCTCTTTAAATATTTTACTAAAAAGATAATAGATAAAACTAATATTAATATAAAAATAGCAGCAATTGCTATCATTCTATTCATTAGAGAAATTACACCTGCATATAATTCTTTTTCAGGAATACAAATTGCTACTATCCATTTTGTTTCAGGAACTTCGTCAAAATAAACTATATTTCTTCCATTTTTATCTATTACCTCTCCTTTGCCAACCTTTAAATTAATCATAATTTGTCCTAACTTTTTCAAAGAATTATTTTTATCTTCAGTAATTTTAGATTTCATAATTTTATCAGTGCCAATATTAGCTCCAGCCATATAAAATCCTTTTTCATCTATTAAAAAGGCCCTTCCGCTCTTCCCAATCTTTATGTTAGCAATATTCTTTTGAATAGAACTTATGTCAATATCAGCAGAAGCTATACCTATAAAACTATGATTATCGTCATAAATAGGTGATGTTGCAGAAACTAAAGTCACTTTTGAAGTACCGTTACTAGCAAGTGAATCCCACAGTGCTGAAGACCATTTTACAGTTTTTTTAGAATTAATATTTACCTTATACCAGCTATCTTTAAAATAATCATCCTGCCCAGTTTTATACACATCTGTAAAGACTACTTTACCTTCATTCTTATATGCATATAGTCCAAAATACTTTAATGCAGAATCAAATTTATTAGGTTCAAACCATATACCTGCCCCTAGGGTTCCAGAATCCGAATTAGAATCCAACATTTCCTTAAGCAAGTTTTGTAAATTTTCTTCACCTACCTTCTTATAAGATGTTTTGACAACATTAGTCATAGCTTCTACAATTTTTGAATGTACTATAAGCTTTTTTTCTATATTATCTATATTATTACTTAAAAGACTTTTCATTTTTCCATTAACTTCAGTATCAATTATTTGCTTGCTTGAGTAATAAGCTGTAGTAGTAAGCATAAGTACAGAAATTATAGTTATTGGTAAGAATATCATCAAAATTTTCATACTAATCTTTTTTAGTTTCAATTTCATTCCTCCTTTCTCATCTAAAATTAATATCTTTCACTTGACTCTAAAACCAATATTACCCTAAATATTCAATAATCCTTTGTCATATTATTCTGAATTCATCGAATGAACCATAATTACATTCTTTTAAATCAATACCTGGTAAAACTATTAGCCTCACCAGGTATCTTTAAAATTACTATTATATATACTACATTTTAATTAGTACTACATTTTAATTAGAGTTCCACTGAGTCCTTGCATTGCAAGTGGTGCTTTTTCTAAAGAAGCAATTACAGCTTTTTTACCAGGCTTACTACTTGCAAACTGGATAGCAGCTTCTACTTTAGGCAGCATACTTCCAGGAGCAAAGTGTCCTTCTTCAGCTAATGCTTTTGCTTCTTTAACTGATACTTCTTTTAATTCTTTTTGATTTGGCTTCCCATAATTAATAGCAACACGATCAACTGCTGTTAAAATAAACAAGTATTCTGCGTCTACAAGTTCTGCAAGCTTTGCAGAAGCAAAGTCTTTATCAATAACAGCTGGAACTCCTTTATAATCTCCATTTTCATCTAAAATAACTGGTACGCCACCACCTCCACATGCAATAACTATAAATTCATGGTCAAGCAAATTCAATATGGAGTCCTTTTCCACTATGTCAACTGGCTTAGGAGATGCAACCATCTGCCTGTAGCCCCTTCCTGCATCTTCTTTCATTACTAATTTAGGGTCTTCTTCCATCATCTTTAATGCCTCTTCTTTTGAATAAAATCCTCCAATTGGTTTTGTAGGGCATTTAAAAGCATTATCATTCTTATCTACTAACATTTGTGTTACTACAGTTGCCACATGCCATGGCATTCCCTGCTTTTTTAGTTCTTTTTTTAACCCCTTTTGCAAATGATATCCTATATATCCCTGACTCATAGCCGTACACTCTGGTAACTCAAATTTTGCAACTTTATCATTGTTAGCTGAAGCAATATCAAGTGCCAGACTTATCATTCCTACTTGAGGACCGTTGCCATGACTTATAATTATTTCATGCCCCTGTTTGATTAATCCAATTAAAGATGGAGCTGCATTATCTATCATTTTCTGTTGTTCTATTGGAGTTTTTCCTAAAGCGTTTCCCCCAAGGGCAATTACAATTCTTGACATATTTCTTCTCCTTTTTTATAAAAATTTCTATGCCTAATTATTTTATACCAGGCTGCTGCTGCGTAATACAATGAATGTTTCCTCCACCAAGCAGAATTTCTCTAGCATATATTCCAACTACCTTACGTCCAGGGAAGCAAGCTTCAAGAGTTTTTCTTGCTTTTTCATCATTAGGGTCTCCAAACATTGGGAATACAACACCTCCATTAGCAATATAGAAATTTGCATAAGAGGCTGCAAGTCGGTCTCCTTCACAACGTGGAAGAGTACCATCTACAGAATCCACTCCTTCACTTTCTTCCTTCGTAATTAGAATGTTTTAGGTAACATTAATTTGTTAATCTTTAGATTTCTACCTTTTGCATCCTTTTCCCTACTTAGAATTTCATATGCTTTTTGAGAAATATCATATTGTGGATCATCTTCGTCCTCTGTCCATGCAAGAACGATTTCACCTGGAGCAATATAATGAAGAATATTATCTACGTGCCCATTTGTCTCATCATTGTATATTCCATAAGGAATCCAAATAATTTTTTCCAGATTTAAATATTTCTTTAATATATCTTCGATTTCTAATTTTGTAAGATGAGAATTACGTCCCTTACTTAATAGACATTCTTCCGTTGTAATCAACGTACCCTCACCATCTACATGAATTGAACCACCTTCTAAAATAAAGTCATCCAGACGATATCTATCTTTTCTCTCAATATCACAAATTTTTCTAGCAACATGATCATCTTTATCCCATGGGAAATACAGACCATCTACCAAACCACCCCATGAATTGAAAGTCCAGTCAATTCCTCTTACTTCCTTTCCATTGGTTACAAAAGTAGGACCACAGTCACGCATCCATGAATCATCTGTGGACATTTCAACCACACGCACCTGCCCTGAAAGTTTGCTTCTTGCATTATCATACTGAGAATTGCTAACACATACAGTTACTGGTTCAAATTCACTAATAGCAGTTGCAACCTCAACAAATACTTTTTGTGCAGGTTTTGCTCCAAGTCTCCAGTTATCCGTTCTTTCAGGCCAAATCATCCAGCATCCATCATGTCTCTCAAATTCTCCTGGCATTCTAAATCCATCTTCTTTAGGTATTGACATTAACGTTTTCACAATAAATACCTTCCTTAATATAATATATTTAGATTATTAAAGTTAATCTATAGTACTAATTAGATAAAATTTATTTAAAACTACTACTCTGCCTTATGTACTACTTTTCCATTAGTCATAGTAAAGCATATTTTAGCATTTAGAAGTTCCTTAGGTGGCAGATTAATAATATCCCTGTCGATAACTGCAATATCTGCTAATTTACCTTTTTCCAATGTGCCAAGTTCCTTACCACGGCCAGCAGCACATGCTGATCCATAGGTATGAGCTATCAATGCCTCTTCTACTGAAATTTTCTGATGAGGTTCCCAGCCTCCTTCAGGTTCTCCCTGTACATTTTCTCTTGTAACAGCATAATAAATTGTTAATAAAGGAATCGGTTCAACAACTGGAGAATCAGTTCCAAATGCCAATGTAACGTTGCTATCAAGCATATCACGGAAAGCCCACATTAATTTAGATCTTTCCAATCCTAAATCCTTTTCAATGCCTGTTGGATCTATTAGACAATGTCCCGGCTGCATTGATGCAATCACATGCAAATCAGCTAAACGTTTTATATCTTCTTTTTGAATATTTTCCAAATGCTCTAAAGTATGCTGTAAATTTGGCTTTCTTCCATATTGCTTTTCTGCTTTTTGAAAAGAATCTAAAGCTAAGTGTATAGCTCCATCTCCAATTGTATGAATTCTGATACTCATATCATTTTCTACTGCTGACATAATAAGATCTTCCATATCTTTTGGATCAATGGTAGTTCTCCCATTGTCACCTTCAAAATAAGCATTAGAATATTGTTCTGAAAGATATGCAGTATGTGTACTTGAAACACCATCAAAGAACTGCTTAGTTCCTCCAAATTTCAACATAGTACCTTTATACTTTTCTCTCATCTTCAAAGGACGTTCCAAATTTTTTGTCATAGTTGGAAACATATTAACACGTGCTTTTAGCAAATTTTCGTCTAATAATTTTTGATATATATCATCTTTAAGTTGATCCATTCCTTCCATAGCCATCATAGACACATCACAAATAGATGTTACTCCATTTTGTACTAAATACCCTTGAAATTTTTTATAAGCCTCAAATAAACATTTTTCATTGGATTGTAAAATATCTGAGCTAGCACTTAAACCTGCGGTTTCAAATAAAACACCAGTTAAATGCCCTTGTTCATCTTTCCCATACTTTCCCCCAACTGGTGGAATTGAATCTTCAGTAATTCCTAATTTTTTAAGTCCTCTAGAATTGAGCCAAAGTGTATGTCCATCCCCTGACATCATTGCCACAGGTCTATCAGGGTAAACTGCATCCAAAGAATCCTTTGTAGGAAGTACTTTATTTTTCCATACAGGAAGATACCATCCTGATGTAACTATCCATTCATCTTCTCCAAATCGATCTGCAAAATCACCAATAGCATCTACACATTCCTGTTCTGAAAAACCTCCAATAAGCAGTACTTTTTTATCAAAAATAAGTGCTGACATTAATCCATGAACATGAGCATCATGAAATCCTGGTATAATTATTTGATCACCATAATTATATATTTGGGTATGTTCATCAACTAGCTCATCTAAGCAAGATGCATCTCCCACATAACTTATTTTATTATCTTTAACTGCAACAATACCCTCTATGACTTCTTTTGAAGTTCCTGTAAAAATATGATTACTTTTTAGAATAATATCTGCTTTATTCATAAACTTCCCCTTTCTAAGTATCAAACTACCCCAAACTATTAATAGATTTTATTTCTCTTGCTAATAAAATTAACGACAATAAACATGCTAGTATATCAGCAACTGGCTGACTGTACCAAATTCCCATCATACCAAATGGTTTTACTAGTATAAATATAAGTGGAATAGCAAACAACACATATCGACTTATACCGATTACAGTAGATACAGCAACTTTGTCCACTGCTTGATAATATCCAGAAATCAGGTTAGAAGTAAACCCAAAAGCCGCAAAAGATACTACAATTCTTGTATAAAGTGTTGCTGAATTTACAAGGCCAGCATTATTTCCAGCAAATGCACTAATAATTGGTTTAGCAAATATTTCAGTAATTATAACCAGTATCATAACAATAATAAAATTACTTGAAACACTAACTTTAATTAATTCTTTTAAACGACTCTTGTTTTTAGCTCCATAATTATAACTAGCAATTGGCTGAACACCACCAAGCATAGCATTGCAAATCATCATAAGAATATAAATAACATAACCATTAATAATTGAAAAAGCTGCAATGTCTACCTCATTTCCAAGTTTACCCAGCATGTTATTAATCACAATTCCAAAAATAAATGTACCTGCCTGTATGATAAAAAACGGTATTCCTGTTTTTAGTGCAGCTGCTATATTAGTAAAATCAATTTTTAAATCAGATACCTTAATTTTAAATAGAGTGTTTTTATCTAATAGGAAATAATAAATACAACCGAACCATAAACCTATTGACAACGCATAATAGATAGCAGCACCAGTAATCCCTATCTTAAAAACAACTACGGACAAAAATAGTTCTGCTAATGCCACAATAGATGCAAAGGACATAAAGAAAGAAGCTATTCCTGGTTTTTCATCCACCCTCAATACATAACACAGCATTTGCCCAATAACACAAAATGGGTATCCTATCATAAATATTTTTATAAATTTTACCACATCACCTGTAATTTGAGATGTTGCACCTAAGAATCCAGCAACTCTACCTACATTGGTAAAAATAAGAATTGACAACACAATCATAAATATTGTACAAAACCAAAATCCCTGTGCAAATACTTTTCTAGCACCCTCATGGTCATTGTCACCTAACTTTATTGCCGCGATACTACTGATACCAACTCCAAAAAATCCTCCTAGCGCCAGGCTCAAATTTTCAAGAGGCATGATAATACTCACTGTAGCTAAACCTAAAGTTCCTAATCCACGTCCTATAATAACTCCTTCAAACATAACCATAACGCACTGTGCTATCATTCCAACTAAAGTAACAAAACTATATCTTGCATATAAACTTTTTACGGGCTTTGTGCCTAACTCTCTATCTTTAACATCTGCTTCCGGGTTTGTCATTAATTCATCCATTTTATGCACCCCAATCTATTTTTTTGAACCAATAGAATTTAGAACTACTTCTAATTCAGCTCTAGACTTCATTTGTGCAACTTTATCTTCTTTTTTTGCATTTTGATTTAAGAAATATACAAGTAATCCTCTCATAGCTGTCAATCTGTTTTCGCCTTCATCAAACACGATAGAATAATCAGCATCTATTACTTCATCTACTACTTCTTCTCCTCTTGTTGCAGGTAGGCAGTGCATAAATTTTACATTAGGACTTGCTTTTGCCATCATCTCTTTAGTTACTTGATATTTAGGATAGAATATTGCCATTCTGTCTTCTTTAGAAAGTTCAGCATCATATAAACCATACCAAACATCAGTATAAACAAAATCTGCATTCTTTAATGCTTCATCTTCATTATCTGTAATCAATAATGAACCACCAGATACTTTACAATTCTCTTCTCCAATCTTAGTAAGTTCTTTCTTTAACTGATAACCTTTTGGTCCATATTGAACGAAATGCATTCCTAATTTAGTTGTAATAAACATTAAGGAAGCACATACCTGAGTAGCATCTCCTACAAATACAACTTTACAATCTTCTAATTTCTTTCCTTCTGGTAAATGTTCTGTCATAGTACAAATGTCTCCCATTTCCTGGGTTGGATGGTTGTAATCAGACATACCGTTAATTACTGGTACTGTAGCATTTTTTGCAAGATCAACTACACTCTTATGTCTGTCTACACGTGCCATAAGAATATCTACTAATCTAGATAAAACACGGCTTGTATCCTCGATAGTTTCATGTCCTCCCAATTGAATCTGACCTGGAGCTAAATACTGAGCATGTCCACCAAGTTGTTCCATTGCTGTTTCGAAAGATACCCTTGTTCTAGTTGAACTCTGTTGAAAGATCATTCCTAATGTTTTATGTTTAAGTAACTGTGGATAATATCCATTTTTGATACATCTTTTCAACTTTAAGGATAAGTTAATAATATCCATTAATTCCTCCTTTTTAAAATCATTTGTGTTAATAAAATCTTTTACTGCCATTTTTTCTTCCTCCTAAAAATTTATATTTTTTTATTGTTGTTTGTTCATTTTCATGAACTTGCATTTCCTAGCTTACCATCTGGAGGAAATTTATAAATCCATCTATAGATATATAATTAGCTATACCTATAGATGGATTTTTTATATTTACCACATAAACCGACATAAACTTTTATCTATTTTTGTAATTTGACTATTTTTTTCATTAGAAAAATGATAAAATTATTTTGTATTCAATGGAATGCAATAGTTTCTAGATGAGCTAACACTGTGAAAGGAGATTGTAAAATGAAATTATTTTTCTTTTCTTATAATATTTTTTTAATTGTTATGTACGCTATGGCGTCTACCAGCTGTTTCCTTGCTTACTGTTATTCTAAAAAAAAGATTTATTTATACGGTGGGCTTACTTTTATTTTTTTTGTTTTAGATGAATTCATAATTTATAATGCTGAATTTTTATTATACGGCACTAATTTTAATCTAAATGTAGTTCCACATATTACATATCCTATCTTAAAAATACTAGTTGGAACAGGAATATCAATTTTTTATTTACTAATTACTTTTGCATTATTAAAAAAAGGTTTTCATATAAAACACTTATTGTTTCCAATGTCATTTTTCTTACTTTCTATTTATTTAACTACGTTGCCTGAATCTGTCATGAAGTTGGAATGCTTTTATGGAATACAACAACTATATATCATTAGTCTTTGCTTTTTTTATTTTTATTACCTCAGGTTCTCTACCAATCCTGACTATAAAGCTAGTATACAACCATACCGAATATTTTTTACTACAACTTTTATTATCACAATTTTTATTGCTTTAGAAGATATTGTTACAATTCCCAATATGGGCAAATTAATTGCTTACTTATCAATACGAAATGTAAACGAAAGAAATTTTAGTCAAGATATTTTATCTATTTTCTTCTCTATTATGGCCATTAAAATATCCTATAAAGTTCTTCATAGTATTTTCTACACTAAAGATTCTTCTACATATACAGATACAAATTCTTCTGAATTTGAAAAGCAGCTAAATTTTTTCTGCAGCACTTACAATTTAACTAACCGTGAAAAAGAAGTTATTCACCTTTTATTAGAAAACAAAAGTAATCAGGAAATAAGTGATCTATTATACATATCAATTGGAACTACCAAAACTCATGTTCATAATATTTATAGAAAAGCAGAAGTAAATAAAAAGATTGAACTTCTGCGCCTTTTTCAAGATACAGTTGTTAATAATTAATGAACAGGATTTCCAATAAAAAAAGGATTTAGCATCAAGAACCTGATCTCAATACTAAATCCTTTTTTACATTTACCTAAGTTAATCTCAAGCATAAGTAGTTTATTTTTTGTTTTAAAGTTCTACGGATTCCTACAAAATTATTTAGTTACTTCAACTTTTCCTAATTTCTCATAGAATTTTACTAAAGCAGAATGATCACTTTGTCCTCTCCATCTAAATGCAAATTTCTAAGCATTTCTAATACTTGATTTGTAAGGAAAAGTGGTGCTCCTACTCCTGCTGCAGTTTCAACAGCATTCTTTAAATCTTTTATATGTAGGTCAATTTTGAATCCTGGTTTGAAATTTCTGTCTAGTACCATTGGAGCTTTAGCATCTAATACAGTACTTCCAGCTAGTCCTCCACGAATAGCATTGTAAATTAATTCTGGAGATACACCAGCTTTAGTTCCTAGTACAAAGGCTTCTGACATAGCTGCTATATTTAATGCAACAATTACCTGGTTTGCTAACTTTGTTACATTTCCTGCACCAACATCACCACATAGTACTGCACTTGTACCCATCTTCAAAAGTAAATCTTTATATTTTTCAAAAACTTCTTTCTTTCCGCCTACCATCATAGATAAACTTCCGTCAATAGCTTTTGGTTCTCCTCCACTTACTGGAGCATCCAGCATGTCAATTCCTTTTTCTTCTAATTTTTTAGCTATCTCCCTAGAAACAAGCGGTGCTATGGAACTCATATCAATAAATA
Source organism: Clostridium sp. 001 (assembly GCF_019056555.1). Taxonomy (NCBI): domain Bacteria; kingdom Bacillati; phylum Bacillota; class Clostridia; order Eubacteriales; family Clostridiaceae; genus Clostridium; species Clostridium sp. 001. Next base: position 900,299 of record NZ_CP020473.1, read on the forward strand.
CAGAACCCTTTTTTATTCCCTCAATAACACCATTTTCCCCCAAGACAACTTCTTTAACCTGTGGAGAATTTGGAAGCATCGTTATTATATTTGCAAGTACTTCATCGCTAACTGTTCTAGGTGCTAGCAAATGAACTGCATCTCTGATTTCAGTCACCTCAGAAAACATTACCTTTGCACCTGATCTAACTAATAAATCTGCTGCAAATCCTACTGCTGGGTTTGCCGTAACTCCTGAAAAAGCATCACTTCCACCACACTGGAGTCCAACTACTAAATCAGATACTGGACATTTGGTTCTAACTCTTGAATTTAACTTTTTAAGTTTTTTTTCTGCTCTTTTCATAATCTCATCAATCATTTCATCAAATCCAAAACATTCCTGTAGTATGACAAGATTTTCATCTTTTATTTCAGGAAAAAGTAATGTAGGTACTAATTTTTCACACCCAAGAGATACTGTCAGCATTTCACCGCCAAAATTAGGATTTTTGGATAAATTTCTTATTGCCCTTATAGGGATTTCAGAATTATCACCATGTATTGCAACACCACATCCATATAGATGATTCAAAGCTACAACAGCATCAACATTTTTATACTTAGGTAAAAGCTCATTTTTGATTCTTTCTACTGCAACGTTGACAACACCTTGTACGCATTGAACTGTTGTAGTTATTCCAAGTATACTTTTAGTTCCAACGCTGCCATCTTCATTTTTATATCCCATAAATGTGTAACCTTGTAAGGGTTCATATTTGTCAATCATTTTTCAAAAGTAGTTCCCTTTTTAAGTCCACCTTTGTTTACTATTATAGCCACATTGTCTTCAGGGTTAACTTTAATATACAAAGGTTTTAATTGATTACTATCCATTTAACTTTAACCTCCTTACATGTGATTTTAACTATTTTACATTCATTAATCTTACTATATTTTCAACTGTTTTCTCTATATTTTCACTGCCTTTTTTTAGAGCACAGTCTAATGTGGTCACACCTCTAACAATACTAAAAATTGAATCTATACCCTTTTCATACAATACATCTATACCATCTTCAACACTACCTGCCAGTGCTACTACAGGCTTATTGTATTTCTTTGCTATCATAGCTACTCCAATGGGGGTTTTTCCATATTGTGTTTGAAAATCAATACTACCTTCACCAGTAAAAACTATATCTGCTTGCTTAATTTTTTCTTCCAACTTAGAATATTCTATAACTATATCAATACCGTTTTTCAGCTCTCCTTTTAAGAAAACCATAAGTCCAGCTCCTAATCCACCAGCCGCGCCTGCTCCAGGTATATTTGATACATCTACATTAATTTGTTCCTTAATTATTTTAGCATAATGCCTTAAGTTATCATCCAATACTTTAATCATTTCAGAAGTAGCTCCTTTTTGCGGTCCAAAGACATTAGACGCTCCTTCTTTTCCGCAGAGAGGATTAGTAACATCACAAGCTACTTCTAATTTGACGTTCTTCAAGCGAACATCAAAATTTGTTAAATCAATTTTTTCTATTTTGCCTAACTCACCGCCGCCAAATCCAATCTCCTTTCCATCTCTGTTCATAAATTTTCCGCCTAGAGCTTGAATTGCCCCTACACCACCATCATTAGTAGAGCTTCCCCCTATTCCAACTAACAATTTTTTTATATTATGGTTTAAACACTCTCTTATTAATTGTCCTGTTCCATATGTTGTTGTTATGAGGGGATTTCTCTTTTCTTTGGGCACCAGACCTATTCCGCTTGCACTGGCCATTTCTATAATACCTGTTTCGCCGTCTCCTAAAATACCATATTCAGCTTCCACTTCATCTCCAAGCGGTCCAATTACTTTTAATTTATATATATCTCCTCCTGCAGCATCAACGAGAGATTGCATTGTTCCCTCTCCCCCATCAGCCATAGGAACTTGTATACACTTAATATTTTTATTTACTTTTTTTATTCCCTTTTCCATAGCTTCACAAGCTTCTTTTGCAGTCATACTCTCTTTGAAGGAATCTGGTGCCAGCAAAATACTAAAATCCTTTTTCATGTTTAAACCCTCCTATTTCCTAAAATCTATTCAAGAACTTGGCTTTTCTAATATATTTTTAAATATATAATTTCTTATAGCAGAGATTTAGAACTTAAAAAACTTTATAAATAGCTTCTTAATATATTCCAATCAATTTCCACCACAACATTCCAATTCCAATGATAATTAAAAGATGTGCTATTGAAACGCAAAAGCCTACAAACCACCATTTCTTTTGCTTAACATATCCTTCCGAAAAATAAACTCCTCCTTGTGCTAACCCATAATGAGTAAGTCCAGAACTTAAAGCTGATATATTAACTAGTAAAAATATAGATACTACTGCTGGAGCTCCAGCACTTAATAATATAGTTAAAAATGCTGAAAATAAGGCAGTAAAATGTACTGTATTGCTTGCAAACAAGTAATGCAAATAATACATTATAATACATACTATAATTAGTGTAAGCATCCATGATTTTGTATATATGTGTTCTCTTACTATACTGCTTATCCATTTAATAACTCCCAATTTGTTTAATTGACCTGCCATCATCATAAATGCTCCTAACCATATGAGTAAATTCCATATTTCCTTTTTGCCAGTAAATTCTTCCCAGGACACAATTCCTGTAGAAATTAATATTATGAGCCCTAAAACTCCTACAGTTGTAACATCTAAATTTATCTTATTTCCAATAATCCAAAGGAAAACTACTATTGCAAATACAAAAATCATTAGTTTCTCTGATTTACTTATAGGTCCTAATTCTTCTAATTTTTTATCCATCAATTCTTTAACATTGTCCATCTTTTTTATTTCTGGAGAACATAAAAAATAAATGATTATAGGTATAACTATAAAAGCTATCAATGATGGGATTAATGCCATTAAAAACCACATGCCAAAAGTTATATTCTCTTTTACTCCCAAATCTCTAGCCATAGTAATTGCTAGTAAATTTACAACCGAAGATGTCATAAATAGAGAAGATGAAATAAGATTACTATGTAGTGCCGTAAGCATTAAAAATTCTCCTGCTTTTTTCTCAGTTCCATCTCCAACTTTTGATCCATAGGCTCTTGACAAAGATTTTGCAATAGGAAATACTATTCCACAAGCCCTTGAAGCAGAACTTGGAATCAACATAGACAATATAATTTCACATATAACCAGAGAATATCCTGCACCTATAGTCCTCTTACCTATCTTCTTAATAAGATTATAGGCAATCCTTTTGCCAAGGCCTGTTTTAGTTATTCCTATAGAAAGACAATCAGCACATACAATCAGCCAAATAACTCCTTCTGCATAGGACGAAAATGCTGTTTTTACTGTAATAATGTGTGTGGAAGTTAAAATAAATATGCCTATAAAGGATGCTAGTCCAAGTGATACAGCCCCTAAAGCACAGGCAACTATAATAGCTATAAACACTGCCAAGAGGTACCATCCATTTCTAGGTACCATATTGGGTTTAGGTATAAAACAAATTAGTACTCCAATTAAAATTGATATTAGTAAAGGTTTTAATTTAACTGGAGAATTAAATTTAATTGCCTTTACATTTAAACTATTTACCATATAATCCTCCCCAAATAAATTTAGCTAACATAACAATGTTAGCTAAATTTATTTTTTCTTTATTTTAAATCACTTATGAAATTTGGAAGGTCAAAGCAGGACTTTACAATTTGTTTTGTTAAATAACGGGTATTTAAGGGCAATCTATCTACATCTATATTACAAGGATCATAGACATCTGAGGCCATTGTAAAGCTCCACAATCCTCCAGGATAAGTAGGAACAAAAGCTACATATGTTTTTACAATTTTAAAGTTATCCTTTAATATTTTTCTTGTACTTTCAATTATATCACGATGCAGCATTGGAGATTCACTTTGACATACCATTACTCCGTCAGAATTTAATGTTTTTTTCACATTTTTATAAAATTCTTCTCCAAATAAATCTTTGGCAGGTCCCTCTGGATCTGGTGAATCAACTACTATTACATCATATTTAATATCTGTGTTTTTTACATATTGAACTCCATCTCCAAATTTGAAATTCACCCTTTTATCAAAATTTGCTCCTCCGCTTATGTTTGGAAGAAACTTTATACATTCCCTTGTTACTATTTCATCCAGCTCAACCATATCAATTGTTTTAAGTTCTTCATACTTTGAAAGTTCTCGCACTGCCCCGCAATCTCCTCCGCCAATTACTAAAACCTTTTCTGGTTTTTTGTGCGTAAGTACTGGAATATGGGTTATCATCTCATTGTATATAAACCCATCTGCAGAAGTGGACTGCATTATTCCATCTAGTGCAAGACATGGGCCAAATGCCGCAGTGTCAATCAAAGCTATCTCTTGATAGGGGGATTTCAAATAAGAAAGTACCTTGTTAACTTTATAAGTGATCTTTAAATTTTTTTTCTCAACCTCAAACTCCTCAAACCACAGTTCGCCATCAACTTCTTTCAAATACTTTGGTAATTGATTTATTTTCATAATACTCCCTCCGTTATGATAAATATTTATATATCTAATAAAGTTTTACTCGATTAATTATAACTAAAACGAAGATGTATTTCAAAGATTAATCTAAATAAAATTTTTTAAGGCATTTGAAAGAAAATAACAAGTCAAAGATGCGACGTATATTTTTTATCAGACAAGGAGACAGGTTCCGCAGATAGTGAATCCTATCTAAGGGTTCTACCGACGCAGTATGATAAAAAATAGGCTAGCATACTGACTAGTTATTTCTTTGAAAATGCCTAAAGTACATCCAAAATCACTTTTCTAGTAGGCTTTGGAAATATCCTGTCAAGTTCAATTAAATCTTCTTTAGATAAAACAATTGATCCAGATCTTGCATTTTCTATTACGTGTTCCTCACAGGAAGCTTTAGGAATTGCAATCACATCCTTTGTCCTTATACTCCAGGCTAAAAGTATCTGTAATGGCTTTGCATTATATTTTTTCGCCATATTTATTAAAATAGGATCATCTAATAACTGTCTTCTCAATTTACCACCTTTGGCAATTGGGCAATACGCCATAATTGGCATGTTGTGCTTTCTCTGCCATGGCAGTAAATCAAATTCAATTCCCCTTGATCCCAGGTGATATAATACCTGATTAACCATACAATTTTCCCCATCTTTACAACTTGAAAATTCTTTCATATCTACTGTATCTAGATTTGATACTCCCCATCTTAATATCTTTCCCTGCTTTTTCAATTTTTCCATGCCTTTTATAGTTTCTTCAAAAGGCACACTTCCTCTCCAATGCAAAAGATACAAATCTAAATGATCCGTATTCAATCTTCTTAAACTATTTTCACAAGCAGTAACTATATTTGAAAGTCCTGCATTGTATGGATATACTTTGGATACAATAAATAACTTGTCTCTAATGTCCTTTATTGCCTGTCCTACTAAAACTTCAGAACCACCATCTCCATACATTTCTGCTGTATCTATAAGTATCATTCCAAGCCTTATTCCCATTCTAAGAGTTTCTATCTCCCTTTTTCTCGTTTGTGAATTTTCACCCAGATACCATGTGCCTTGTCCTAATGCTGGTACTAAAGTTCCATCTGGCAATTTTACTAACCTTTTCTGATTTATGTTTCTAATTTGTTCTATTTCTTCATCACTTATTAAACTCAAAATATCAATTCCTTTCTTTTCATAATTATAACCATTAATTTTTATTAGTTTCAAAATTAATAATAGAGCAGTACAGCCAAAATAAATCAATATAATTTTTAGGATTCATATTAGTAATCTTATATATTTTGTTAAGACGATAATTAAGGGTATTTCTATGTATGAATAATTTATTTGATACTTTATTTAACTCTCCATTTTCTTCTATAAAAACTTTTAGTGTTTCTCTTAATTCACCATTTTTATCATTTAGTTCAATTAATCCATAAGAATCCTTCAATTCATTGATTTTCCATTGTGCATTATCCTGAAAAAATAACATCTCATACTTCAATACATCAAAAATGTATACGTTATTATCAGGATGACTTTTTTCTCCAAACAAAAGTGTTTCTCTGGCTATTTCATAGGATTTATGTATATCACTTAATTTAGTATATACCTTTCCAACAGATATTTTTGCATCAGTATTAGTTTGATTTTGTATTTTCTCATAAATCCCCTCTATTCTATCCTTACAAGTTATAGCCTTATATTTTATATTTGGACACTTATATAATAAAACGATAGTCTTTGAGTCAATAACTGCTACTAATGATTCCTTAAGAGTACCCTCCAAAATTGATACTATATTTTTTAATATATCCAAATCTTTTCTATTTGAAATCTGTTTAAAATTAACCTGTATAATAAAAATAGCCATAGGATAATTAGAAGCTATTTTAAATTTTTTAGTATACTTTTCAAGTAAACGAAATGATCCTTGATCATTTTTAATAAGTGAAAGTATCATATCCTCTTTAACTCTGTTGCTCCATTCAAGTTCCTTCATAACATAAGCTTGTTCTATTATCATTTCTGCAGTCATTTTGATGAGCTTACCATAGCCTATAACCTCATCTCTTTTTCCAGTAATACCTATTACTCCTACAATTTCATGTTCAAATTCAATAACTATATTTGTACCCTGTTCCACTCCATTTAATTTTCTACATTGATTTTCATCAATACTGAATTCAGATTTTCTTCCAATTGCAAGAACTGCACCTTCATGAACGCTTCCAATTCTATCTTTATTACCTGATGCTATTATAATACCCTGTTTATTCATTATATTAATATTTTTATTCACGGCTTTCATAGTTCTATCCACTATTTCTTCAGCCAATTTAGTACTAATGTCCATTAATCTTCCCCCTGACTATATAATAAGAGCAAATCTTATTCTGCTACAATGTGCACATAAATGAAAATGTTTAACTGATAACGATTAATATTTGTGCAATTGAACATTGCTATATATTACTATAAATACGATAATGATGTTGTAAGATTATTCATTTAAAATTAATCTTATTATAATTGTAATATAAAAAGGTTAATATTCCTAATTTCATAGGAGTATTATACTAAAACTTGGGAGGAATTGTATTATGTTAAAAGGTGTTTTTACACCAATGATAACTATTTTTGATGAAAATGGTCAATTTGACAGTAAATCAAATAAAGCTATGATTGAAAAATTAATTTCTGATGGAATATATGGAATATGTATACTAGGAACTACAGGTGAATTTTTTAATTTAACTTTTGAAGAAAAGAAACAATACATAAAATTTGCATCAGAAGTTATAAATGGAAGAGTTAAATTAATAGTTGGCACAGGTAGTACCAATTTAAAAGAAGTTATTGAACTGGGCAAATTTGCAGAAGAAAATAATGCAGATGCAATATTGGTTTTACCTCCATTTTACTTTAAGTTAGATGACAATCATGTTTTTGAATATTTCTCCATTATAGCAGAGAATACAAATTTGCCTATGATATTATACAATATTCCTCAAAATACAAAGGTAAATTTATCTCCAGATTTAATTTTAAAATTAGCTAATAAATATGAAAACATAGCAAATGGCGGCGTAAAAGACACTACTCCAGCCCTAGCTAATGTAAGAAATTTTGTAGAAAAGGTTAAAAGTGTCCATAAAAACTTTGCTGTTTTCTCTGGAATCGATGAATACCTTATACCAAACCTTATAATAGGTGGAAACGGTATTGTAGGAACTCAAACTAATACTCAAGCAAAATTAATGGTTGAGACTTATAAAACCTTTATGGATAAAGACTTTGATAAATTGCTATTACTTCAAAAAAGAATAAATAAGATTATGGCTGTACGTGAAATACCTGGCAGCAACAATATATTGTCTACAAAAACTGCGGCAAGTATAACACTTAATATGGATTTCAACACTTCTATAAGATACTATGATATAAAGCTTCCTAAAGAAACTAAAGATAGGATCGAAAGAATTGTTAAACAAAAATAATATATTTGTGATTAAAAAAGAAATGAAAGTAGATTAATTTACTTTCATTTCTTTTTTAATTTTTACTTTTAAGCATATACTTAAATACCCACTGCATAAAATGTTCTATACAATGGGTATCTTACTTACCTGGCAGCGACCTATTCTCCCACAGGGCCTCCCCTGCAGTACCATCGGCACTCTGAAGCTTAACCTTCCTGTTCGGTATGGAAAGGGGTGTTACCTTCACGTCATTACCACCAGATTTTGTTATCGAAAATTGCTATTAACTTCTCATATTTTCGTCAAGGTCTTCCCTGTGGTGCTCATTTACATAAGTAACCTCTGCTCCTCGCTCAAACCTTTCCTCAATCTGCTCGCTTCTATCAATTTTCTTATATATTACTTTTAAGAAGTTTAAATCAAATTAAAATTAATATCTTTAACTGTCAACTCTCCATTGTCAATTATCAACTTCATTTTATTTGTCCTCTCAAAATTGCACAGTAAACTTTTTTTCTTTCGTTTTTATTTGGTCAAGCCCTCGACCTATTAGTATCAGTCAGCTTAACAGGTTGCCCTGCTTACACCTCTGACCTATCTCCTCGTGTTCTTCGAGGGGTCTTACTAGCTTACGCTATGGGAAATCTTATCTTGAGGTGGGCTTCACACTTAGATGCTTTCAGCGTTTATCCCTTCCCAACTTGGCTACCCAGCTATGCTCCTGGCGGAACAACTGGTTCACCAGCGGTCGGTCCATCCCGGTCCTCTCGTACTAAGGACAGCTCCTCTCAAATTTCCTGCGCCCGCGACGGATAGGGACCGAACTGTCTCACGACGTTCTGAACCCAGCTCGCGTGCCGCTTTAATGGGCGAACAGCCCAACCCTTGGGACCTACTTCAGCCCCAGGATGCGACGAGCCGACATCGAGGTGCCAAACCTCCCCGTCGATGTGAACTCTTGGGGGAGATCAGCCTGTTATCCCCGAGGTAGCTTTTATCCGTTGAGCGATGGCCCTCCCACGAGGTACCACCGGATCACTAAGCCCGACTTTCGTCCCTGCTCCACTTGTTTGTGTCGCAGTCAAGCTCCCTTCTGCCTTTGCACTCTTCGAAGAATTTCTAACCCTTCTGAGGGAACCTTTGTACGCCTCCGTTACTTTTTAGGAGGCGACCGCCCCAGTCAAACTGCCCGCCTAACATTGTCCCGTCTCCAGTTTCATGGAGCCCGGTTAGAATTCCAGTACTGTCAGGGTGGTATCCCAACATCGACTCGGTAATGGCTGGCGCCACTACTTCCTAGTCTCCCACCTATCCTGTACAGACAATACCGAAATTCAGTGCTAAACTGCAGTAAAGCTCTACGGGGTCTTTCCGTCCAATCGCGGGTAGCAAGCATCTTCACTTGCACTTCAATTTCGCCGGATTTGTTGTCGAGACAGTGCTCAAATCATTACGCCATTCGTGCGGGTCGGAACTTACCCGACAAGGAATTTCGCTACCTTAGGACCGTTATAGTTACGGCCGCCGTTTACTGGGGCTTAAGTTCTGACCTTCGCTTGCGCTAAGTCTTCCCCTTAACCTTCCAGCACCGGGCAGGCGTCAGCTCCTATACTTCAGCTTTCGCTTTAGCAGAAACCTGTGTTTTTGATAAACAGTTGCTTGAGCCTTTTCTCTGCGGCCACTTGCGTGGCTCTCCTTCTCCCTAAGTTACGGAGTTAATTTGCCTAGTTCCTTAACAACAATTCTTCCGATGGTCTTAGGATTCTCTCCTCACCTACCTGTGTCGGTTTGCGGTACGGGCACATAAAAGCTCCATAGAGACTTTTCTCGGCAGCGTGAAATCAGGTACTTCCCCTTGCGGGTTCCCCATCACACCTCATCATTGATATACCGGATTTTCCTGGTATACCTGACTCGGTGCTTAGACATACATCCATTTGTATGCACACCTTATCCTCCTGCGTCATCCCTTTTGTCAAACGCTTTTATGCGGTATCGGAATTTCAACCGATTGTCCATCACCTACGCCTTTCGGCCTCGGCTTAGGTCCCGACTTACCCTGGGCGGACGAACCTTCCCCAGGAAACCTTAGGTTTTCGACCAATAAGATTCTCACTTATTTCTCGCTACTTATGCCAGCATTCTCTCTCCTGTACAATCCACCGTTCCTTCCGGTACGACTTCTACTCATACAGGATGCTCCTCTACCACTCTTTCGAGTCCACAGCTTCGGTGGTAAGTTTTAGCCCCGGACATTTTCGGCGCATGATCTCTTGACTAGTGAGCTATTACGCACTCTTTAAATGAGTGGCTGCTTCTGAGCCAACATCCTAGTTGTCTTAGAAATCACACATCCTTTCCCACTTAACTTACACTTTGGGACCTTAGCTGGTGGTCTGGGCTGTTTCCCTTTTGACCACGGATCTTATCATTCGCAGTCTGACTGCCGGAATTCAAGTATATGGCATTCGGAGTTTGATAAGGTTCAGTAACTGTTGTCAGCCCCTACCCCATTCAGTGCTCTACCTCCATTACTCATTTCCGACGCTAGCCCTAAAGCTATTTCGAGGAGAACCAGCTATCTCCGAGTTCGATTGGAATTTCTCCGCTATCCACAGCTCATCCCATGGTTTTTCAACACCAACGTGGTTCGGTCCTCCACGGAATTTTACTTCCGCTTCAACCTGGCCATGGATAGGTCACTCGGTTTCGGGTCTACAACATACAACTTGGCGCCCTTTTCAGACTCGGTTTCCCTCCGGCTCCGTACCTTAAGTACTTAACCTTGCTGCATATCGTAACTCGCTGGCTCGTTCTACAAAAAGCACGCCGTCGTACTTTACGTACTTCGACTGTTTGTGGACACACGGTTTCAGGTTCTATTTCACTCCCCTCCCGGGGTTCTTTTCACCTTTCCCTCACGGTACTCCTTCTCTATCGGTCACCAGGTAGTATTTAGCCTTGGGAGGTGGTCCTCCCTGTTTCCCACAAGGTTTCTCGTGTCTCGTGGTACTCTGGATTAGATCTGGCTGCTCTTTGCTTTCATTTACAGGGCTTTTACCTTCTCCGGCGGAGCCTTCCAGCTCTCTTCAATTAACACTTCACAGTATTTATGACCTATCCGCAACCCCAGGAACAAGTTCCTGGTTTGGGCTCTTTCCCGTTCGCTCGCCGCTACTTAGGAAATCGATGTTTCTTTCTCTTCCTCCGGGTACTTAGATGTTTCAGTTCCCCGGGTTTGCCTCTACAAACCTATGTATTCAGTTTGCAGTACCTAGCGTTATCTAGGTGGGTTTCCCCATTCGGATATCTCTGGTTCTCTGGCTATTTGCGCCTACCCAGAGCTTTTCGCAGCTTATCGCGTCCTTCTTAGGCTCCTGGTGCCAAGGCATCCTCCATGCGCCCTTTGTAGCTTGACCTTTATTATCGAAAATTGCTATTAGCAATTTTCTTTGTATCATCTTAAATCTTTAAAATGATATTAAAGTTTATTCTACAAAGGCTATATTATAACCTTAGCTTTACTTTTAAAAATTGTTATTAACTTCGCATATCTTCGTCAAAATCATTCGCTGCGGTACTCATTTACATAAGTAAACTCTGTTCCTCGCTCATGTTTTTCCTCGATCTGCTCGTTACTATCAATTTTTTTATTTCTTATTTACTGTGCAATTTTCAAAGGACAATTTTTCAATTTATATTCCTAATTGGTTGTAAATTGAAAGAAGAATCTATCTGATCCTTCAAAATTAAACAGAGTGAAAAAATTGCTATTAACTTCGTATATCTTCGTCAAAATCATTCACTGCGGTACTCATTTACATAAGTAAACTCTGTTCCTCGCTCATGTTTTTCCTTGATATACTTGTTACTATCAATTTTTAAGTATTAACTTACTTAAACCATCAATTTATAAGATAGATTATACTCTATCTTTCGACTCCCTAGAAAGGAGGTGATCCAGCCGCAGGTTCTCCTACGGCTACCTTGTTACGACTTCACCCCAATTACTAACCCCACCTTCGGCCGCGTCCTCCTAAGTTAGACTACGGACTTCGGGTGTTGCCAGCTCTCATGGTGTGACGGGCGGTGTGTACAAGGCCCGGGAACGTATTCACCGCGACATTCTGATTCGCGATTACTAGCAACTCCAACTTCATGTAGGCGAGTTTCAGCCTGCAATCCGAACTGGGGGCAGTTTTTGAGGTTTGCTCCACCTTGCGGTCTTGCTTCTCTCTGTACTGCCCATTGTAGCACGTGTGTTGCCCTGGACATAAGGGGCATGATGATTTGACGTCATCCCCACCTTCCTCCGCGTTAACCGCGGCAGTCTTGCTAGAGTGCTCAACTAAATGTTAGCAACTAACAACAGGGGTTGCGCTCGTTGCAGGACTTAACCTAACATCTCACGACACGAGCTGACGACAACCATGCACCACCTGTATCCCTGCCCCGAAGGGCTTCTCTTATCTCTAAGATATTCAGGGTATGTCAAGTCCAGGTAAGGTTCTTCGCGTTGCTTCGAATTAAACCACATGCTCCGCTGCTTGTGCGGGCCCCCGTCAATTCCTTTGAGTTTTAATCTTGCGATCGTACTTCCCAGGCGGAGTACTTATTGTGTTTACTGCGGCACAGAAGGGGTCGATACCTCCTACACCTAGTACTCATCGTTTACGGCGTGGACTACCAGGGTATCTAATCCTGTTTGCTACCCACGCTTTCGTGCCTCAGCGTCAGTTACGGTCCAGAGAATCGCCTTCGCCACTGGTGTTCTTCCTAATCTCTACGCATTTCACCGCTACACTAGGAATTCCATTCTCCTCTCCCGCACTCTAGATATCCAGTTTGAAATGCAGTGCCCGGGTTAAGCCCGGGTATTTCACATCTCACTTAAATATCCGCCTACGCACTCTTTACGCCCAGTAATTCCGGACAACGCTCGCCACCTACGTATTACCGCGGCTGCTGGCACGTAGTTAGCCGTGGCTTCCTCCTTGGGTACCGTCATTATCGTCCCCAAAGACAGAGCTTTACAATCCGAAAACCTTCTTCACTCACGCGGCGTTGCTGCATCAGGCTTTCGCCCATTGTGCAATATTCCCCACTGCTGCCTCCCGTAGGAGTCTGGACCGTCTCTCAGTTCCAATGTGGCCGATCACCCTCTCAGGTCGGCTACGCATCGTCGCCTTGGTAGGCCGTTACCCTACCAACTAGCTAATGCGCCGCGGGTCCATCTCAAAGCGGATTACTCCTTTAAATCAATTTCCATGTGAAAACTGATTATTATGCGGTATTAATCTCCCTTTCGGGAGGCTATCCCCCTCTTTGAGGTAGGTTACCCACGTGTTACTCACCCGTCCGCCGCTAATCCACTCCCGAAGGAGCTTCATCGCTCGACTTGCATGTGTTAAGCACGCCGCCAGCGTTCGTCCTGAGCCAGGATCAAACTCTTAATTTAAAAGTTTATATGGCTCTATAGAAAATCAATACTAACTTCGCATTTCTGCGTCAAACCTTTCGCTGTGGTGCTCATTTACTTAAGTAAACTCCGCTCCTCGCTCGAGGTTTTCCTTGAACTACTCGTTATTATTGATTTTAGAAAATTGCTATTAGCTTCGCAATACTGCGTCAAAGCTTTCATTCCGGTGCTCAATTACGTTAGTAAGTTCCGCTCCTCATTCAAACTTTTCCTTGTCTTGCTCGCTACTACCAATTTTTAATATATTACATTTCAGCTTGTTAGCAAAATATAATACATTATTCTTACGAAATTACTTTTTTAGCTGCTCTCGCAGCTCAAAAGAATTGCTGGTTTATTCTAAATAAGTTGTACTTATATCTTCCTCTGTTTAATTTTCAAGGATCATTTTGCCATCTCACTTCAACAGCTTTTATAGTTTATCACGTCTTTTTTATCTTGTCAACATTATTTAAAAATTAATTTTTATAAATTCATTTTTAAATAATTGAACCTTGCTGTCATGTTCCAACGGAACAAAAACTATTATATCATATAAAGTAATAAATACAGAACATCTACTCTTCACTTAAATAAGTTATCTAACTTTTTCATCCGTTTTTAATACATTTCTACAAATATCATGTTCAGATACACCTGGATAAGTTTTTAGTAACATAATATGAAAAATTTGTTCAGCCCCTAAGAAATTAGAGATGATCTCATATTTTCTCTACAATTATTCATATTTCTATAATGTAAATAAATCAACTTGTCCAATTCCTGACTTAGCCTTAATACTTCTCCCCTACACAAATCATTACTTAAAATAACTAATTCATTTAATTTTTTTCTAATTTTTTCCATTTGTTCCATAATTCTACCATCCTCATAAAAATTTTTAACAACATTTTTTATTGTATTACTTTTTTTAATAAATTACAATACTTGTTAAAAATATATTTTTATATAAATTACTATAAAATATGGTACTTATATTGAAAAATTTTATTAATAATGGTATTATAATATAAAATTTTCATAAATATTCCAGTAAAATGGAAAATAGGAGGACACTCATGAACTTAAATAAACTTATTAAACTTATTCCAAAAACAGATCTCCATTGTCATTTAGATGGCAGTATACGACCTGAAACCATTTTGGATATTGCAAAAAAAGAACATATTTCTACTATAAATGATGATTTAAGTAGCTTTCAGAAAGAAGTTAAAGTATTAGGAAAATGTAATTCCTTAAAAGAATATTTGAATAAGTTCTATCTACCTATAAAAATAATGCAGAAAAAAGAATATATATATAGAGTTACTCTAGAATTATTAGAAGATGCGTTAAAAGAAAATATAAAGTATATTGAAATAAGGTTTGCTCCTTTAAACCATTTAGATGGTGGATTAACTTTAGATGAAGTTATAGAAACTGTGCTTTCTGCTATGGATTATGGAAGAAGTAACCTAAACATCATGTCAAATTTAATTATATGTGCTTTAAGACATGAACCTGTAGAAAAAGCCCTAAAACTTATCCATTCAGCCAAAAAATATGCAGGTAAAGGAGTAGTTGCTCTGGATTTAGCAGGAAATGAAGCAGACTTCCCACCTGAAATACACAAAAAGCCTTTTGATTTAGCTAAGGACTATAATATTCACCGTACGGTACATGCTGGTGAAACGGGTATAGTAGAAAATATAATGAAATCTATAAAATTATTGCATGCTGAAAGAATAGGCCATGGAACTTATGCCTATAAAGATAAAAATACCCTCGTATATCTGGCAGAAAATAAAATTCCATTAGAAATGTGTATAACTAGTAATGTAAATACTTCTGCTGTAAATTCTTACGAAGAACATCCTATAAAAAAATACTTGGACTATGGACTTGCTGTAACAGTAAATACAGATAATACAACTGTATCAAATACTACTATAACTAAGGAACTCGAATGTCTCGTAAAATATCAAAATTTTGATATTGAAGATATTAAAAAAGTTACGGAAAACGGAATAAACTTTTCGTTTGCCAGCGCAGAGGATAAATTAAAATTACATGCTGAATATTCCTCATTTATCAAGAGATTCTTAGGTTTAGGTGGAGTTTGCTTATAAGGAATACCTTTTCTCCATCTGAACCTTAGAAGAACTTATCCAGGCGCGTAGCAGTGCTTATCCCCCACTTTGAAAAAAAGCGACTATCACAGAGTACGATGGGGGTGTTAGCAATGGTAGCGATCGGATAAATAACCTATAGAGTCTCTAATCAAAAAAATCAACTTATACATAAAATGTAATGACAAAATTGAAAGCACATTTGAAAACTTTTCAATAAATTTTAGCGAGGTATTTTAGAAAATATTAGGAACTTAGATATGTTTGAAGTATGAGTTTAGCTAAGCTTCTTAGATTTTCAAAATGCCGAGCTTTAGACTTATTAAAGTTTTTAACGTGATGAAATTTGTCATTACATGATTCGTATAAGTTAACTTTCAAGCTAGAAACCCCATATGGATCTCAATTTTAAGTTTAGCCTAATTTCTTACATTTTTGCTTATTTTCATACATTTTTGCATCTGCCCTTTGTATAATTTCATCAATACTTAAACTATTACCATAATCCACTTGGAATATCCCATAACTAAATGAAACAGAATAAGGCTTCAGCTTCTTTTCATTTTCTGAATTTATGTCAAAATTAATTCTTTCTATAGCTTTTTCTACATTTTCCTTTTTGCTATTTGAAAAAATAATTAAAAATTCATCTCCTCCTAATCTACATAAAATATCATTACTTCTTATAACTTTTTTTATAAATCTACAAACCATTACTAGAAGTTCATCGCCTTCGAAGTGTCCAAAATTATCATTTACATATTTCAATCCATTTACATCTATATAACATATAGAAAAGAAACTCTTATTTCTCTTTATAGCATTCAATTCAGTATCTAAAAATGCTAATCCCATACCTCTATTATAGCATCCTGTAAGTGAATCTATAGCTGCAAAATATTTTAGTTTTTCTTCTGCTCTTATTCTATCTTCAATTTCCTTTTTCAAATCACCTTGAATTCTATGAAGGTATTCTTGTTGACCATCACTAATTTTTATTATCTTTTCCACATCTCTTATGAGTTTATCAAACTGTTCAGTAAGAATAGTAAAACTTTTCAATAAAGTTTTTTTATCACACTTTCCACCTTTAATTAATTCTCGAGCTTCTTTAATCAATGCTTTTTCAGCTTCGAAAAAATCAGAATCACCTGGCATTACTTTCCCCCCCACATCTATAGTTATTTTAATTTAAATGCAAAAACAGTAATATCATCTCTCTGTTCCTTGTTTCCCATGTAATTCTGCAATACTGTTTCAAATTGAATTTTCATTGAACCCAAATCTTGAGCTTCACATTTTTGTATCATATTATACAAACGTTTCTTTCCAAAAGGATAGTTTTTTGATCCTCCATTTTGGTGGATAAAACCATCTGTACTAACAATAAGTATATCTCCTTCCTCAGCTGATATAACTTCACTGCATAGAGATTGATTTAATTCTATATAATCATATCCAACTCCTCTAGTTTGAGGTTTCACAATTTTTACTTCTTTACCACGCTTAATATATAAATCCAAATTAGCACCACAATACATCACATTAGATTTTTTATCTATACAAAATAATGCTATATCCAGCCCATCATCTATACTTTGAGGATTAGAACTTTTATTTAAAGTTTCCTTAAGCCTTACATGAAGTTCTTTTAAAATTGTACTAGGATCATCACTATTTATAGTAGTTACTATATCATGTAATATTGCATTTACAGTCATAGTCATAAGTGCACCTGGAACACCATGGCCTGTACAATCCCCTACTGCTAATATAATCATATCTTTAATTTCTCTTAGCCAGAAAAAGTCTCCTCCAACTATATCCCTAGGTTTCCAAATCACAAAACTATCCATAAAAACTTTTTTCATTTCCTTATCTAAAGGCAAGATAGACTCCTGCAGTCTTTTAGCATATTCAATGCTATCTTTTATTTTTTCGTTAGACTCCTGAAGCTCTCGGGTCCTCACACTGACCTTATTTTCAAGTTCCTCATTAATCATCATAGCCTGTTTATATGGATTGGCGATTTTTTTAGAAATAAAGTAATATAAAAGCATAAAAAATAACAAAACTAAGATTACAGTTATTACAGTATTAATTTTTAGCGAGTTAATAAGAGAAATGCTTTCTTTTCTCGGAATTTCATAAAATAGAGTCCAATCAGTTGAATTTAACTTACAGTAAGCATAGTCCATAATTTCATCATTAGAATCATAATATTGTGCTACTTTAACATTTAGAGGTCGATTTTGAATCTGCTTAACAACATCTTTTGGTAAAAACTCTTCAACTTTTTTTCCTACATCTTCTCTTTTATCAGACAGTTTAATTACACCTTTTTCATCTACCATCCAAAGGTTGCTTTTTTTACCTACTTTAAATTCTTTAAATTCCTTTGTTATGTTGTTGAGACTTAAAGCAACACCTGTTATACCAACAGGGTTTTCTACACTTCCCATAATTGTATTTACAAAAAGAAAAGTATCATCCATTACACGATCATAATTTACATTAAAACTCATTTGCTTTTTAGATTTAAGAGTTTCAAAAAACCATCTGTCCTCAGGATTGTTTTCCGATAACACTATAAAATTTTTATCGTTTTTATTTAAACTTTGCCTAAAATAATAATTTTTTGTTTTTACTCCTGCTATAAAAAAATAATTGTAATCATAGGAAGTTGCAATACTTTCCAAATTACTTAGAACCAATTTTCCAACCTTTTGATCCTTTTCTTCTCCATTTACCCACTCTACATTCAAGGGATCTCTTGCAAAAATATAAGAAGTTTCAACAGCTCTGCTAATACGTCCATCTATCTTAGATGCCATTGATTTTACCATAAAAACAATATCTTGAGACTTAGCTTTAGCTATAAGAGAATTTTTTATATTTATATATCCTAAAAAGGCTGTAGCAATTACTGCAAAAGATATAATTATACCAGATATAAAAATTATTCTAAAAATATTTTTTATATAAGATCGGCTAAATTCTTTAGGTGACTCTTTTTTCTTCATTTCTTATTCCTCATCATTAATTGCAATAAAGTTAAAAGGAATATCTATATCCATTTTAAAGTCTTGTCCCATGTCATAATCAAAACCATTATCTTCATCATAATACCAGTTTGTAATAATTTCTTTTCCATTTTTATAATTAGTATTGAGCTTATCAAACAATATAATTAAGCACTTTATACTGCTAGTATTGATATATGAAAGCTGAAAATTTACAGTTAACTTTTGAAAATTAATAAAATATTCATCTATTAATTTATAAATGGGTTCATAAAAGCTATAGGCATTCTCTGGATAAGACTCTCCTTTGAAAATCAGTTCATTATATTCTGGACTAAACTCTACATAGGGAGTACTTTTTGTACTTTCAACCATAAAATTATTCATTTTTCACCTCATACCGTAACAGTTAATGTGTAATAAGAGTAACTGTCATCTATTCTCTCAAAGTTATATTCAACTTTTTTAGTGGCTTTTCTTGCAATTTGAATCAAACCAAGCCCGCACCTTCCCCTATTCATATCGACTTCTCTTCTTGATACTTCTCTAAAATAATTAGTAAGCTCTTCATCATTCATAGATATTATTTTATCTAGCTTTTCTTTCAAACTTGAAATATCTGTGTTTAATATAGTATTACCTGAGTTTACACAATATCCTGAATCAGTTTTTGAAATAGCTATTACACCAGATCCAACTATAGCCAAAAAATCTTCTGTATTTTCTTTTGATACTTCATATTGTTTAATATTTTGTGTTTGTTCAACAAAAGTAAAAAAAGCCGAGCTAATCTTCCTCTTTTTAGCTTGCTGAAGCTGCATTCTCTGTTTTAGAGCTATTCCAAGTTCTTCTATTAGTCCTTGAGAAAATGTTCCTGAAAATATAAATTCAATATTTGATTGTTTTAACTTTTTCTGAAGCATGTATATTGCATTTTCCAATACGCCCACTCCCCTTAATTAATAATTTAAATTGTTTACCCTATAGCCTTAAATCTACACTATTCTTTAATGACTTAATTTCTAAGTAATATTTTCTTTACGGAAAATCAAATCAGAAAAATTTTTTAATTTATTATATCATACTTTGTCATAAACCTATATAAGTATTTCTCATAATACTATGGTTCTTTAAGCACTTAAATGTAGACCAAATACTAAAACTTATATATAATCTTCCATTTTTTCAGTTTCAAGTTTAAGACCATTTACCACCATATCATCTTTTAATTCTATGAGTAGGCACTTTCTACCACTTTTATTTACTACCTGTTTTACACTTCCTAAGTCGTGAGGATTTATAGTTATACTTGTATCTTCATTTTCTATCTTTATAGATTTACTTTTAAAATCAGGAATTATATTTCTAACTTTAAATTCATAGTCTCCCCCACATACTTCCTCAAATGCGCTTTTTACAACTTGTGGATTTTCTATACCGCTTTCTCCAAGCACTTCCGTCACTTGTTTCATATCTAAAGTAGTTTCTTCCTCATCCTCTTCTTCACTTAGTTTTTCATTCATTTTTTCATATATTTCCTGCATGGTATCGGAATTTATTTTGCCTCCTGCTGCCGTACCTAATATAGCATTAAAACTTTCTTTTTCTTCTACCGCTGTAGGCTTTATAGTACAATTTAATACTTTTTGTACAAAAGCACTGTTTATTTGTTTTGCCTTTTGAGAATAATATATAACTTTATTTACATCTACATACTGGGAAGAAAAACTTGGAAACATAAATCCATCTAGCGGTGAATTTAAATTTATAACCATATCCAGTGCAGAATTTGGTTTAAATCTCATTTCAGCATAATCAAATTTTAGTACCTTTTTGGGAATCTCCACCTTATTTACACTACACAATATAAATTCTATAGCATGTACATATTCCTCTGGAGAATCCTCGTTTCCCTTTTTCTTATCTGCATTATAATATTCTGCTTTTATAAAATTTATAACTACATCTGTATCATAAGTGTAATTTTTAGAAACTTTATCTACTATTTTATCTCCAAATTCAGCTATACTTTGTCCAGAATTTAGCGCTTGATATAATATATTTTGAGTGTGCTCACCATCTTCATTGCCTCTGCTTTCTTTAAAGTCCAACTCAAATATTTTAGAATCCAGAGTTCCCGTAAGCACTTTTTTAAAGTTATTCAAATACAACTCTCTTTTTTCCACTTCCATCATCTCAAAATGTTCCAGTTCCCTAGTTATTATTTCTCCATTATCCTTTTTTAAATACACACTGTATACCTCTTTAATAGGAAGTACATAACTTCCTAGTTTAAACTCTTTCCTTATACTTGCCAAATCCTTTTTATTCATACTTATCTCTCCAATTCATTAAAAATTCACTTTGAATTATTACAAGTTATATTTTATCACAATTTTTAATGGTATAAATTTAAGATTTTTGATACAATGAGTATACAAAATATAATTTTAAGAGAGGTTTTTTATATGGATTTTTTAAAAATAAGTGATATAGCCTACCAGGAATTCAAAAAATTTTTAGATGAGAATAACGCAACTTCTGGTGCAATAAGAATATATTTGGCTGGCATGACCTGCCATGGACCATCTTTTAACATATCTGTAGATGAAAAAAAAGATCATGATTTGATTCAAAAAGTAAAAGACATAACTTTTATCGTAGATAGTGATCTGTTTGTACAATTTAGCGGTTTTATATTGCTGTGTGGAAGTGAAAATGGACTTGGAGGATTTACTTTAGAGCCTGTATTCAAGCCCCAGACTTCTAATTGCAGCAGCTGTGACAGCTGTCATGGATGCGAAGAATAATTAAAAAAGGAGGTACAGCCACTACAATAGGTAAAGCTGTCCTCCTTTTTTTAGTTGAAAAGTTCCGTATTTTTAACTGCTTCTTCTACCAAGCTTTCTATATCCAAAACACTTTCAGCCTTTCTTATTTCGGAAACTCTAGGCTTAGTTTTAGGATGCTTTGGCACAAATATAGTGCAGCAATCTTCATAAGGAAGTATTGAAGTTTCATAAGTACCAATTTTTCTTGCTTCATCCATTATGTCTACTTTATCCATGGCAATAAGAGGCCTGAAGACTGGTCTGTCTGCTACGTCATTGCTTACAATTAACCCTTCCATGGTTTGACTTGCCACCTGACCAACACTTTCACCTGTAGTTACCGAATCAACATTGTATTTCTCCGCTAACTTGCAAGCTACTCTCATCATGAATCGTCTCATTATTATAGTTAGTTCGTCTTCCCTGCAATTTTTAATTATCTGCATTTGTATTTCTGTAAAAGGTGCTACATAAAGATTTATGCTTCCTGTATACCCCTTTAATATTCTAGCTAATTCCTTAACTTTTTCCTTAGCTCTTTCACTAGTATAAGGATGGCTGTGGAAGTATACACAATTTAATCTGACTCCCCTTCTAGCCATCATATATCCGGCTACCGGGGAATCTATTCCTCCTGAAAGCATAAGCATTGTGCTTCCATTTGTTCCATAAGGCATTCCACCTATGGCTTTTATCCTTTTCGAATATACATAAGCACTATCTCTTATCTCTATATTTACAAAAAAATCTGGTTTTCTTACATCTACTGTTAAATTTTCAGAATTTTTTAAAATATGAGCTCCAACTTCCCTACTTACCTCCATAGAATTAAGGGGGAATTTCTTATTTGCCCTCTTAGTCACTACTTTAAAAGTAGTTCCTGAATTTTGCTGTATACTTTTAAGGCATTGTTCCTTTATACTATCCATATCTGGTTCTACTTCATCTACTATACAAATTTCAGCTATTCCAAATACCTTTTTTAATTTTGCAATAGCTTCATCCATATCATCACAGCCTATAAACCATCTTCCCTCATCTACCACAAAATCGTATTTGGTTTCTCCAAGAACATTTTTTATATTATCCTTTAACTTCTTCTCAAATTTGCCCTTATTTAATCCCTTTAAAAATATTTCTGAAGCATATTTTAAAAGTAGCAATTTTCTCATTTACCCACACTCCTTAAAAATTTTAAAGATTTGTCCAATACATTTAAGGTATAATCAACTTCATCTTTTGAATTATCTTCATCAAAACTAAATCTTATAGTTCCTTTGGTTTCTTCCTTCTTCAATCCCAGAGCTTTAAGCACATGACTATCTTCATTATTTTTAGCAGAACATGCAGACCCTGTAGATACATATATACCTTTTTCCTCCAACAAGTGTAGTAATACTTCTCCTCTTACACCTATAAAAGATACACTTAATACATAAGGTGAATAGTCATTTCCATCACTATTTATTTTAATATTGGATATAGCTTTAAGTTTTTCTATAAAATAATTTTTTACACATGTTACTTTACTAAAACTTTCTTTTCTATTTTTGTACACTTTCTCCGCCGCTTCTGCAAATCCAACAACAGCTGCTAAATTTTCAGTGCCCGATCTAAACCCTTTTTCCTGTCCCCCTCCATATATAAGCGGTTCAGGTCTAAGACCTTTTTTTACATAGGCAATACCTATTCCTCTTGGTCCATGTATTTTGTGTCCACTTGCAGATAACAAATCTATATTGCATTTTTTAACATCAATATCATACTTTCCATAGGCTTGAACTGCATCTACATGGAACTTTACTCCACTATTTTTTTCTTTTATAATCTTTCCTATAGTTTCTATGTCCTGTACCGTTCCAATTTCATTATTAGTGTGCATTATACTTACTATTCTAGTTTTTTTATTAATGCTTCTTTTAAGTTCTTCAAGATCTATTTTCCCACTATCATCTACATCTAAATAAATAACCTTTATTCCTTCTCTTTCAAGAGCTTTACAGGTATTTAAGACACTGGGGTGTTCTATCTTTGTAGTTATAATTTGCTGCCCAGGTTTTATAAAACCCCTTATTAAAAAGTTATTGCTTTCACTGCCACCGGAAGTAAATATTATTTCATCTCTACTACAATTTAAGGTATGTGCCACTATATCTCTACTTTCATTCATCTTTAACTCTGCTTTCAATCCTAGAGAATAAGAAGAAGAGGGATTTCCATAATAATTTTTCATAGTTTCTGCCATTAAATTTATTATTTCATCGTAAGGTTTA
Organism: Clostridium sp. 001; assembly: GCF_019056555.1. NCBI lineage: Bacteria > Bacillati > Bacillota > Clostridia > Eubacteriales > Clostridiaceae > Clostridium > Clostridium sp. 001. The sequence goes on from NZ_CP020473.1 coordinate 924,043, forward strand.
GTTGTTGCACTGTTGTCAAAATAAACTTCCACTATCTTTCACCTCGTATACATAAAAATAATTAAAATATCATAAAAAGCCAATATAACATATATTATCACACTTATATGCTATAGACAAAATCTATTTTTACAACTTTCCTCTTATAAACTTATCAAGTGATTCTTAGGTACAGCTGGAGTTTGCTTATAAGAATAACTTTATCCAGCTGTACCTTAGAAGAACTTATCCAGGCGCGTAGCAGTGCTTATCACCTATTTTGATAAAAATGGTGGTATTAGCAATGATAGCGATCGGATAAAAAAATTTATAAGAACACATACTATTATAGATAAAAACTAAGAATAGAAGGGACATTTTAATGAAAGTTAAATATTTTTTATTAACCATATTCTATATTTTATGTATAAGCTTAAATTCTACAGTTTTTGCATCTTCACCAAACACCTTAAAAGAAATTTCCTGCAATAAAACAATATATCTTACTTTCGATGATGGGCCAAGTACAGAAGTTACACCAAAAATACTTGATATTTTAAAAGAAGAAAACGTAAAGGCCACTTTTTTCCTAATAGGCTGTAAAATTCAAGGAAGAGAGGATATAGTAAAAAGAATATTCAATGAAGGTAACAGTATAGGTCTCCATACATATACTCATAAATCAAGTAAAATATATTCAAATTCTGATTCTTTTATCGATGAAATGAATAAAACCGGCATCGAAGTTGAAAAAGTAGTAGGATTTGCACCTAAAATAATAAGATTTCCCACGGGAAGTAATGGCCACTTAACCAATTCACTTCTTGAAAAACTTCATTCTTCAGGCTATAAGATATATGATTGGAATTTGTCTTTGTCCGATGGCATTGACTACAATACATCAGTTGACAAGTTATACAGGGAAGGTACTGGAAAGTGTGTCAATCCAAATAAAATATTTTTACTTGCTCATTGTGACGGTCAAAATAAAAACACCTGTGTGGTACTCTCTAAAATAATAAAACACTACAAAGAATTGGGATATGAATTCAAAGCAATTACAGAAAACACCCCTGAATATCACTTTAGAGTGAAGAGATAGTGAATTATACATTAAAATAAGCTGCCAGGAAGTCAACTATTAGTTAACTTTCCAACAGCTTTTTTTCAACTTGTTACACAACGAGTAAAATAATTTTTTATTATTGCTGTCCAAAGCTCCATCTATCAAAATATACAAAATTTCAGTATACAATTTTCTTTTATCCAGACTAGTTATAGGGTTCATAGTAGGATTTTTATGAAGATCAAAAGAGTTGTCCAAATTTTTCCTGTGGACTTTCTTTAAAATCCATATATAATATGCTAGTTCTTCTTTTGATATGGTAAAAAACAATCTATTACAGTTATTTGTTGAAGATATCTTTATCATATCACTCTGCAAGTAAGTCAATTCCATTTCTCCAAAATTGCGTACTTTAAACTTACTGCTTTTAAAACTAGAACTTTTAAATTCACTTAAAAATTCTATATACCTTAAAAAATCTTTTTCTCCAAGTTTAAAATCATTTAGTACAGTATTAAAGCCGCACCTTTTTTGGAAAGAAATTTTATAATTGCTGCATCCTCCTGCATTGCTCACATTAGAAATAAAAATGCTATCTACAAATTTGTCCATTGCACGTTTTGGTATTAGCTTTATTCCATATTCAAAGTCCCCGTTTTTATGCTCCTTCAAAACAACAAAGTTACTTATATCCATAATTTTATCCCCTTTTTCGTAATATACCTGATTTATTATACATGAAAAAGGTGATTTTTTATGTTTATACGCAATATTGTGAAATTTCACAATATAGTACTCAAAACCCTACTTATAAGCCCATTATCCATAATAAATATATTTATTTCTATATATTACCATTAATAAATTTTTTGATTATTGCAAAGATAATTAAACTCACAAAACTTACAATGAGATGAGTAAAGTTTGGTATTAACACTATAAAAATCATAGGAGTTTATATTTTTTATTATTTTACTCAAGTACCTTTCATTTTCAATATGAGCCTTTTTGCTATACCCTATAGTTATAATATTATTTTCATATTGAGGCTGCCAAAAGTTCATTGTTATATCTTCCAGTTTACATTCAAAGCCAAACATATTTTCAACATTTTCAGCTAATACATACATATATACTAAAGTTTGAACTCTTTTTTTCATCTCCTCTATAGATAATTTTCTATTTTCCGTCTTCCAATCCCATATTTGAATTTTTTTATCTGGTGTTACTAGTATCAAATCATACTTTGCCTGAAGTCTCATGACATCTTTTGTCATCTTCACTTCATACTCTACTAAATAATCATTTTTTCTGTCTATTTTAAATGTGTCCTTTAAAGAATTTACTTTTTTTATTAAATCATCATTATTTAGTTTTCCTAAAGGAATCCCTGCAAAATACCTTTCACATATTAAATGAAAATCCAGACCCTGCTTTATATTCTCATAATAATTTTCTTCTATGGAATCTTCCCTCTTCCAAGACAAGTTTTCCAAATACTTTAGTCTAAACTTAAGAGGACATTTTATAAATGCATTTATAGAATTTTGACTGTAATAAAAATATTCCAATTTCCTTATATCCAAAACTTTCACCACTTATACATTCTAAATTTTATTCTCACAAATGAACTTTTTTATGATTTCAAAATACTTAGATGGGCAATCTTTTTTGTTTTCATCATAGTGAGACATGAGTATTAAGTACTTCTTTGCCCTGGTTATAGCCACATACAAAAGTCGTATTTTTTCACATATCACTTCTTCCCTAGCCTTTATAATAGGATTGTAGTAAACATCATTTTGAAGTAGTTTTTGCACTTCTGCTTTTCCTATAGCTGTGGGATTTTTAAATTCATCTTTAAAGTAATAGTGTTCTGATCTAAATTTCCCCTTAATACTATAAGGATATATGTAATTATTTAAATACAACAAAAATACGCAGTCCCATTCTAATCCCTTCGATTTATGATAAGTTGTAACCGTAACTTTCTCTGGAACTGGCTCATATCCTCTTATGTCATAAATTACATTGCATATATGTGTAAATGCAGAACTTCTTACATCTAAAAGCTCCTGTGAAATTTCATCCAAAGTCATAGAATTATTTTCAGCATTCTTATGCCTTACATAAGATGCTATATATTGAAGAATAGCTTTATCTTCATTATTTAATTTAAGTTCATAACCTATATATAGAATCAATTCTTGCAAAGGCATATTCAAATTGCCCAATATATCTTTTACCATTCTTAATTTACATATAAAATCTTCAAATATATTCTTGTCTATCTCCTCTAATTTACAAACAGACGTAGTCTTAAATACACTTTCTTTTAGTATGTCCTCAATTTTAAAACTTGTGATGTTATTTATTATAACATTCTTTTTTTCATTGTCCCCCTCTATAATTTCATACATCAAATCTCTAAATTTCACCAGGCTATCCGGTTCTCCTAAAAAGCCTAATATTTTCCCCAAAATATTTATGATTTTAAGCCTATCTGAAGACGTGCTTGATAGTTCATCACATTCTATTTTATTTTTTCTAAGCTCTTCTGCTATTTCTTTTACGTGGCTGTTAAAGGGAATTAATATGGCAAGCGTCATATCTGGATGCTTGCTTTTAAAACTTTTTACCACTTCTATAGTCCTTTTTTTCACATCTTCCCAAGAACTCATGCTGTATGCATAGATGCCGTATTCATCAACTTCTGGATTTTTCAAATCTTCTACATCTTCTATAGGATGTATTTTTTGATATCTAAGTGCCTCTCTACATCTTTTCTCTGGATGATTTTTTACGGTGTATTCAACTAAAGAATTAGCTAAATTCATTATATTTCTTGTGCTTCTGCCTGCTCTGTTCATTACATAGTTTTTATCTGCTTCTCTTAAGAATTGTTTAAAATATATGGGATTTGAAGATGTAAAACTTCCCATTATACTTTGATTTAAATCTCCTACCCGAACCAAATTACATTCTCTTTTCTTATTATCTGCACCTACCCTTTCAGAAATAATGGACAGTATATCACACTGCACCAAATTTGAATCCTGGCATTCATCTTCAAATACAAAACTATATTTTTGTTGAAACTTTTTTCTCAAATCCTCATCTGAAATAAGTGCCTTATAAGCAAGTACAAGTATATCATTATAGTCAACGTATCCATTTAAACTCAACATTTTCTCATATCTGGAGTAAATGTAATTTAAAATATAAATTATGCTATTGTTTCCTAAAACCTCTCTGTTTTCTTCTACTTTCTCAGGAGTTATTCCGTTTAATTTTAATTCACTTATAATCACATCTGATATTTGTAAAAAATCCTTCCACCATCTCTCACCTTTTTCATCATACTTTTTAGTACCATACTCACTTAAAAGACTTCTGTATGTCTTTTCTCCTCCCAGCTTTCTCCACATTTTTACAGTATTATCTAAATAAAAGATCTTTTGTACATCATCTATGACCTTAAAATTTTCATCTAGTCCTACTACATCAGGTCTCTCCTGTAATACTTTCATTGCAAGGCCATGTATTGTCATAACTTCATAGTCGTTGTTCGAATCTATTCCTCTCTCCTCAAGTATGTGAGAAATTCTATTTTTAAAGTTATTTACAGCACTATTCATGTATGTAACTACAAGTACTTTTCCAGGCTTGTTCAATTTTTCTTCTATTATTTTGCAAACAAGCTGTGCTGTAATAAAGGTTTTTCCTGCACCAGGCACTGCAGAAACTGCCATAGTACCACCTTTATATTTCATTATAGGCAACTGATCATCTCTAAATTTCATATATCCATATATCCTCCATTTTGCTCATACCCCATTTCAGAATATTCACTTCCATATAAATATATTCTACCACTACACTTCCTTAAAAGTGCTTTGGCTACACTATATAAATTTTTCTTTCTATTTTTTGTTTCTATTTCCTCTGTATACACAACATTTTCATTCCAACTCCTCTTTAACACACAGTCATTTGAAAATTTTTTTATATTTCTAGGACTCCACAAGTTACTCGTCACATCAGTCCAAATTTGTACAGAACTTTTTATATTACTGGTTAAAAAATTAAAGGCACTGCTCAAAATTATATCCTTTTTTTCAAAATACATATTTTCTATGTCTCTAAAGGAAGAAAAATTTTCAGCTTCGTTTATTATAAAATCTACAAATTTTTGTGATGGGTTATCTATCGTTTTAAATTTATCAAGAGTATTTATAAACCTATCTGCCAATTCACTCAAGTTTTCACATATGCCTATGTTTTCTCTAGAACCTGGAAGTTCTATCATAATGTTTAAAAATATTAGTCTTATAAGCTCTGGCATATCTATACTGTCACTTCTAATATTTTTGCTGCAGTTTCTTATCCAATTTATAATATAGTTATATTTAGAGGCTCTCTCATCTCCCATAATATTCTTTTGAGTATCCGTTAAATCCCCTAGCTTTCGAAAATTTACAACTTCCTTAGATAAAATCCATGAAGTTTTTGCATCTGTGACCAAAAGCGTTGAAAAAAGTTTTCTATAATCATCCATTGTAAAATCATATTCTATATCTTCAATGCACATGCATATAATCATTATAATGCAGTGAACATACACATTATCCATCAGTTTGCTTTTCTTTCCTAAATTGTTGATTTCAAAAGGTGCATCTTTAAACCTACTTTGTAATTCATAATTCAATACAAAATCATTTATAGGGCATATAATAGCTATATTTCCTGGAGGTGTCCCAGCATCTATAAGATCCTTTAATTTATCTCCTATTTTTTCAATCATTTCACTTCTTAAGGAGGACCCTATATCCATATAAATATTATCTAAGTATTTCAATTTATTGGGACTTTCTAAAATGTTACAAAACTCAGAACTACATAAAAAATGTTCCTCTAAATTTATAAATTCACCACTAAAAAATTTACTTTTCTTTATAAAATCTATATCTGAGCCATAGGAGTTGCAAAACCCTGCCTCCATGTTAGAAAAAAAGTAACACTTATGTGTATTTTGAGAAATTATTTCTACCAAATTAAGTTCAGCAGCACAAATTTCATCCATATCATCTACCAGTACATATTTTATATCCTCAAGCTTTTTTAAATAACCTTCATCTTTAAGTAAATATTTGTTATAAAGTTGTATTGCCATAGCTATATCAATAGTTCCTGAATTCAAAAAACTTTTTGTGTAATGCATTATTACTTCATCCATCTTATCAAAATTCTTGGCATTTACATTTTTCTTCAATTTTAAAGAATTATATAACCTGTGCCCTATTTTATCCATATCAATTAATGAACATGCAGCTTGACTCATGTTTGAAACGAAAATGCCAGCCATTTTTTTAGATTCCACTGTTATATCTAAGAAGTATCCTTTTCTTTTTCTATAATAATCAATTAGCATTTCCATCATGTACCTTGCAGTATCATAATTTACAAATTCAGGTCTTATTTCGCTTTTTCCTATCAGTTTACAGCTTTTTTCAATAATTGGCCAATATTTTATAATTTCTTCTTTTACAAAATTAGCATAAGTTTTTATTTTACACTGACCACAAAAATTAAAAGAAAGATTCCTCCTCCATGCCATTATCTGATTTAAATTCATAACAAATACTAAAATCTCTTCACTTTTAATTTTTTGAGATTCAATCATATGTCTATATTTTTCTTGTGCTAAAGTAGTTTTACCACTGCCGCTTATTCCATCTATAACAAGACTATTTCCTTGGAAATCATCTTTAAAAAGCATTTCTCTTATTTCTTCATACTTTATTTTCATCACCCACTTTTTTAAATTAATTTTTTTAATGAGTAATTATACCACTTTTAAAAAAACCAGGGTCTATAACCCTGATTTTACAATAATTTTAATCTTCATACAAATATTTTCTTGTCATTGGCAGTTCATTATTAAGTCCTTTTGTAAATACAAACTGATGTATATCTACTACCCCATAATGAAATGAAGCAGCACAAGCATTTAAGTAAAGTCTCCACATTCTTATAAATCTAGTATCCTTCATTTTTTTAACTTCATCCATAGCACCTTCAAAGTTTTCAGCCCAACATTTTAGTGTTTTAAAATAATGAAGTCTCAAACTTTCTGCATCCACAAGGTGAAGATCATTATCTGCCATTAAACTGACTAACTCCCTTATAGATGGTATATATCCTCCTGGGAATATGTATCTCTTTATCCATTCATTCACTTCTCCTTCTGTTTGTGCAGTAATACAATGAAGAAGTGATACTCCTCCTGGATTTAGCATATCTCTTACATCTTCCATATAAGTGGACAAATTTTTTCTTCCCACATGTTCAATCATTCCTACACTTACTATTCTATCAAATTTTTCTTTTTTATCTGCAAGTTCTCTATAATCTGCAAGTTTAACTTCAACTTTCCCCTGTAAATTATTTTCCTCTATTCTTTCATTTGCTTTTTTTAACTGTTCCTTACTTAAAGTTATGCCTACAGCCTTTACTCCATATTTTTTTGCAGCCATGAGAATGAGTTCTCCCCATCCACATCCTATATCTAAAAGTGTTTGTCCCTCTTTTAAATTAAGCTTTTTCAATATATGATCTACCTTATTCAATTGTGCCTGATAAAGGGAATCATTTTCATGCTTAAAATATGCACAAGAATAACTCATTGTTTTATCAAGCCATAAACTGTAGAAATCATTTCCCTGGTCATAGTGATACTGTACATCAGTTTTGCTTCTCTTTAAAGTATTTGGAAGTATTTTGTACACTTTAGAAAATATATCCGCTTTATTTAAAAAGCTTTCTCTATTCTTATATACTGATTCTAATATTTCTCTAATATTTCCTTCAAAATCAAGAATCCCGTCCATATATGCCTCTCCTAGAGTAAGAAAAGGATCTCGCAATATGTCTTTTTCAGAAATGGGCTTATTCATACATACTTTAAATTTTATGTCTCCCTCTCCATACTTTTCTTCAGAACCATCCCAATACTTAACTGCTACAGTGTCCGAAAAGGCACTTTGTAAAAATTTTCTAAAAAATATTTTATCTAATCCCATATCTTTATATCTTCCTTTCTTGAAAAATAAAACTATATTTAAAATAGATATATACTACACAACAATCACACATTTAATTTTCATTACTATGACTTTCATTTGGAATATATATCTTTAAGCTCTCTATTCTCTTCTCATCTACTTTTTCCACTTTAAAAATTATATTTTCATATTCAACTGTATTTTCTTCCCCTTCTTTAGGAATGCTTCCTAAAAGTTCTATTACAAAACCACCTATAGTATCTGAATTATCTGATTCCAATTCTAAATTTAAAAATTCATTTACTTCATCTATTGATACTAATCCACTTACTAGATAAGTATCCTGATCAATTTTATTTATATACTGGTCATTATCATCATACTCATCAAAGATATTTCCCATTACCTCTTCAATCAAGTCTTCTATAGTTACAATTCCAGAAAATCCACCATATTCATCAATTAAAATTGCCATATGATTTTTAGTATTTTGGAGCTCTTTAAAAAGTACATCTATATTTTTATTTTCCGGTATAAAATAAGGAGTTCTGAGCAGTGGTTCTATATCTACATTATCTGCAGAAGTTTTCATAAGCTTCACAAATAGATCCTTAACATACAATATACCTATTATATTGTCTATATCATCTCTATAAACAGGTATTCTAGAATATTTTTCTTCAATAATACTTTCAATAGTACCCGAATCTATGTCATTTATATCTATAACAAATACTTCTGTTCTAGGAGTCATAACTTCTTTTGCTAGTTTATCATCGAATTTAAATATTCCCTCTATCATTTTCTTTTCAGATTGATTAAAAACTCCTGTTTCCTGTCCAAGTTCTATCATTGATCTAATTTCTTCTTCAGATACTTCATCTTCAATATTTTCTGTACTTATATTACATATTTTTAAAAGGACATTAGTAGAACCTGAAAGTAATTTTACAAAGGGTAACATCAACTTACTTATAAACAAAGTTGGATTTATTAATGCCATTGATATTGTTTCTGATTTTTGAAGTGCAATTCTCTTTGGAAATAATTCTCCAAATACAAGAGTAACATAAGATAATAGCACTGTAATTATAATTACAGACAGTTTGTCACTATAGGGAACGTGAAGTTTACCCAAAAAAAATGAAAACTTCTCCGATAAGGTAGTAGCTGCAAACGCACTAGCTAAAAATCCAGCAAGAGTTATTCCCACCTGTATAGTAGCTAGAAAATTGTTTGGTTCTTTTAATAATTTCAATATCCTCTTTGCCTTTTTATTCCCCTCTTCTGCTAAATAATTAATTCTACTTTTGTTTAAAGCAACTATAGCCATTTCTATGGCTGAAAAAAATGCATTAATCACCGTGAGTACTAATAACAACATAAGTTCGAATATTATACTCTGCCAGGTAACATCCATGCCCACAATCGTCCTTTCATCTATTTTTTAGATAATAAAATAAATAGGAATTAGATGATAAGTCTAATTCCTGCAATAAAATCCTTTTATTATACTTGTGTGTAACTTACAAGCCATTCTTATCATTTATAACTTGAATATAACTTGAACTTTCTTGTAAATCAATGGTGCAGGTGAAGGGAGTCGAACCCCCACGCCGTAAAGCGCTAGATCCTAAGTCTAGTGCGTCTGCCAATTCCGCCACACCTGCATATATAAAAAATAAATATTAGGATTTTCCCTCGTTACAACTTTACCACAAAACTACAACCTTGATTAAATTGGTGGCTTACCGGGGAATCGAACCCCGGACAACATGATTAAAAGTCATGTGCTCTACCAACTGAGCTAGTAAACCATTGGCTGGGATGGCAGGATTTGAACCTACGAATGATGGAGTCAAAGTCCATTGCCTTACCACTTGGCTACACCCCAACGTTAAACAGATTTCCTTCTTCTTATATATGAATAAGTATCCATAAAATAAAAACACTTTAGAAATCATTAATTTACAGGTTATATACTTAAGTGTACTAATTTATTCCTCTACCTATAAAAACTAGGGAATTTTTTGTAACTGCAAGATATATTATAAAACATAACAAATATAATGTCAATAGTTTTTTTGTTTTTAAATTTGATACCCTTTATTATTTCCTAGTATGCTAACTTTTATATGTCGCTGTTGCAATAGCAATTTTATAGATAAATGCTGGCACACTAATTAATTAATGTGCCAGCTCTATTAACTATCGGTTTTACTTTTTACTATTTTATTGTATTCATTTAAAATTGAATCCAACATTTGACTTGCAACAACCACTTCTGGATCGATCAAATTTTTCTTTTGCTCAATTAAATTCTCTAGTTCTTTTCTTAATTCAGTTATTTTTTGCAATATTTCTTCAATTTCACTCATATTATTCCCTCCTCTCTCAAATTAGTATAGAAAGGAAGGAAATTCTTATAAATATTAATCTATTGGGAATACCCCCATAGTATTCACTAACTGTATTTAAAAGTAAAAAAATAAGAACTGGTAAATACCAGCTCTAAATAAAATTATGAATTATTTAAATTTACCAGCAATCATAAACGCTGCTGCACTAGCAATAGATATTACTGCAGTATTTAAAAACTTATGTGGTAAAAAGTAGCATAATATAATTAAAAAGGACGTAATTATCATAGAGACATATTTAAGCTTCATTCTTCGTTCTTTACTTTTTATCCTTTTATTAATATTATCTACAGGAGAAAAAATACAAATAAGTACAAAGGAAACAAACTCCAACATCAACAATATATATGTATTAAATGAAACATACTTTCCAACAATTATTATAGATAAAAATACAATAAAACTAATGAAAAAACATCCCCAATAGGTTTTTGCATGATACCCTCCTGAGAATATCCTAATTGGGCAAAAAAATATAAGAATAACTATATAATACCGCTGCAATGAAAACAGCCAAAATATAATAAAATATGGAATAATTTTTGTTATTTCATCAAAAATACAAAGCAATCCATATTCCATCTTTTTTAGTTCCAAATCAGAAAATTGAGGATTTGTTTCAGAAATTTTTTTTACTATAGCCCCTATAAGTTTATCCATTTATCTATCCTTCTATCTTAAATCTTACTGTGAATTTAGTAATTTCCGGACTACTTTCCACACATATACTTCCATTATTTTTTTCAACTAGCTGCTTAATAATATACAGCCCAAAACCATGATCACTTTTTTTGCTGGTTTTCGTAGAGAAGCCTTTATCAAAAATCTTTTTTCTCATATTTTCTGAAATAGCATCTCCATTGTCAGCTACTTCAATACAAAAATCCTCATGTTCCCTAAAGGTACTTACAGCTATCTCTTTATAATCTGTATATATTTTAGATTGGAATGCCTCAAAAGCATTGTCTACTAGATTACTTATAATGCTTATCAACTCATCCTGTCTAATTTTTATCAAATCAAAAGGTTCATCAATCATCACTTCAAAATCTATATTATTTTTCATAGCATAGTTATTTTTGATAGACAATAGCCCATCTATGTAATCATTTCCTGTATCTAAGTACTTAAAAGAAGAATGTACAGTATCTGAAATTTTTAACACATAGTCGTTTATTTTTTCAACAGTGTTAGGTTTGTTTAACATGCATAGCCCTTGTATGACATTTATGTGATTGGCAAAATCGTGTTTTTCCTGTCTTATTATACTAATTATTTCTTCCATATTTTTAATTTGGCTTTCTTGAACTTTATACTTAGCATTTATGTTTACAAGGGTCTGTTTTTCCTTTAAATTCTTAAATTTTAAAATTAAAAATACGAAATATACGGTAAAAATTAAGATATTATAAGTTTGTATGCTTTTTATATCAAAGATACTTAAATTAACACTGTATACAAATAAAGTAACTACCCCTATCTCAATTATTAAATTTGAAAAAACATGGCCTTCTTTTTCAAATAGCTTAAGTTTTGTAAAATAAAAATTAAATTTCAGAAATATAATTACAATAACTACTTGTAAAAGTTTAGATGATATTAAAAATGTCCATACATATTGACGTTTTAAAAAAACCTGATTTATATTTACATTAAATATTATCATTTCAATAATTTCAACGAAAATTTCTGTAGCCAAAATTATTGTAACAAATAAGCAGTATATAACCATAGAATTATATATCTTTATTTTTGTAATGTATGTCAATAACAAAACATCACATACTGAAAGAAAAAGTGTATGATAAACATTTGGAATATAAAATGTGCTACAACAAGTTATACTAACAAATAATGTGCAAAATAAGATTGTTTTTATTTTATTGTCTTTTATAAATCTTTTTTTATTATAAAGTGATTGAAAAACTCCTAAAAAAAGTAAAGCTTCAATACTATCCAATATTATTTCTTTTACCATATCCATATGCTTTCTCCCCTATGTATGTCTTTTATATAAATACTGTAGTTAAAAGATTAACATTATATAATAATTTAACTACAATATTTATAAAAACTTGATGTACTACTTTAAAAGTTCTTCAGGGCATTTTGGCTGATATCCCATACCTGTTGATGTAGGGGTTATAACTATTGCTGCCAAAAATAAAGATAATGAACCTACTGCCTTCATTGTCTTACTTAATAAAGATTTTTTTAAATTTTTCATTTTATACTCCACTCCTTAGTAAAAATTTTGTAATTATATAGCTCATTTTATATATTCTACAATATATTGTTTTTTCCTTCCTCAATTTATAAAAAAAATAACATTTATCTAAAAAAATAATTTTTTAGATAAATGTTACTTAAAATGCAGTCAAAAACTTACAGTTAGTAATTTTCTAATCACGCAAATAACTCTTCTTTACATTCTTATTAATTTTGTAGTATTATAGACACGCAAATCTTTAAAGCTGAACATATTTTTAAGATAAATGCACTAAATAGGGAGGATTTTAATATGATAAGATACAGCTTAGTAACACAAAAAAATCCCAGGGAGATTGTTTTACTTAAAGCCTCTCCTTGTATATGGGGACACTGCAGTTTTTGTGATTACATAGATGACAACAGCACAGACACTAATTCAAATATAATTTTTAATGAGAACATTCTCAAAAAAGTTACAGGAAAATATAAAACTCTGGAAATCATAAATTCAGGAAGCTGCTTTGAATTACCAATTCAAACACTGGAGTACATTAAATCTGTGGTAGTTTCAAAAGGCATAAAAAAGTTATTTTTTGAAAGCCACTGGCTTTACAAAGACAGGCTTCATGAAATGGAGAATTTTTTTAAAGTACCTATAATATTTAAATGTGGTATCGAAACCTTTGACGATAATTTTAGAAATAAGGTATTACGTAAAGGTGCTGTTTTTTCTGGTCCAGCTGAAGTTGCCAAATATTTTAAGTCCATATGCCTTTTAGTTGGCATAAAAGGACAGACTACTGAAATGATAAAAAAAGATATAGATTACTTACTTAAATATTTTCAATATGGATGCGTAAATATATTTACACAAAATTCCACAAGCATAGAAAGAGATGATAAATTGATAAATTGGTTTAAAGAAAATTATTCCTTTTTGGATGGAGAAAAAAATATAGAAGTGCTTTGGAATAATACTGATTTTGGTGTTGGAACTATTTGTGACAGTTAAAAATCTACGTTAAGTCATTGACTTACCAGAAGGTAAGCCAGCTTTAATGTAATAAATACGATGGCATTTATTACATTAAAGCTGTTTTTTTAAAAAATCTTTTATATCTTCTGACGGCATTGGTTTTCCGAAATAATATCCCTGAATTTTATTACAATTTTTACCTTTCAAAGATTTAATCTGATTTTCTTCTTCAACACCTTCTGCTACTACTTCCAATTTCATTCTATGGGCAAGTTTTATTATCTCTTCCGTTATAATGTCTTCATAATAATCACTGCATATACCATCTATAAAAGTTTTGTCAATTTTAAGCGTATTTATTGGAATACTTTTTAAATAGTTCAAAGAAGAATACCCACTTCCAAAATCATCAAGTGCAACTTTTACTCCCATATTTTTAAGTTCATTTATCACTTTAAGATTACTTTCAAGAGACTCCATCATAACACTTTCAGTTATTTCTATTTCCAGGTATTCTGGTTTTAATTCTGTTTCCTCCAGAACCTTCTTCACCGTATATACAAAATTATCTTCTTTAAGTTGTATTGGCGATACATTTATGGATATGAAATCATAAGAATATCCATTATCCTTCCATATCTTATTTTGAGAACAAGCAGTTTTCAAGACCCATTCTCCTATAGGTATTATAAGTCCTGTTTCCTCTGCCAAATTTATAAATTCTAAAGGCATAACCCATCCTAACTTAGGACTATTCCATCTAATTAAGGCTTCAAAACCTACTACTTTTGTATTCTCCATATCCACTTGAGGTTGATAGTATAGAATAAATTCATTATTTTTTATTGCCTTTCTCAGCTCTTTTTCCATCTCAACTTTTTTCAAAATTTCATTGTACATGGATTTTTCAAACAATTTATAAGAATTTTTACCTAGCAATTTAGTTCTATTTAACGCTATATCTACATTCCTAAGTAAAGTGGCAACTTCCTCTCCGTCCCTAGGATATACAGTTATTCCTACAGTAACCGATATTAAGGTTTCCGTTCCATCTATATTCCAAAGTCCACTTATAGTATTTATCATACACTGAGCTATGCTTTCCAAATGCTGTTTATTATCATATCCACTTTTTAAAATTAAAAACTCACTTCCGCCCATCCTTGCAACCATACCCAAATGCAATTGGCTTAAAACCTCTCCTGTTTTTCTTAACAGTTTATCTCCATACTCATACCCAAAGATATCATTTATATTTTTAAAATTATCCAAGTCTATTTGGAATATAGAAAAATTATCCCCTGATCTTTTTTCTATTCTCTTTTCAACTTCCTTTTTGAAAAGATTCCAATTAGGTAAGTTAGTTAATTGATCATAATAGGCTAATTTTTTTATCCCATCATATTTAGATCTAAGCTGCCGTTCTGATGCACATAATTGTTCATATATACCAAAAAGTTCTACATAACTTTGATTTAGCTTTTTATTTGTATCCAAATCCGTGATAAATCCATCTTCTGTCTTTTGTGCTAATATCAATCCATAATGAAAAAACTGGGTAATTTTTTCAATGTACCTTTCCGAAATAACAGGTGTATTTTTTATTAGAAGCTTATATTTTCCTTCATCAAAGTTAGATTCTTCAAATTTAACTTTAAAACAATCTTTATCAGACTGTTCAAGAAAAACAGGGTTTAAAAAAATTGTGCCAATATTCTCTTCGTTTATGGTAATTGGTATACCTATGTAAACTAAATTACTATATCCCTCGAAAACTCCTATTTTCCTTTCGTTTCTAATTTGATTTAATATATATTCTTCTTTTTTGTTATCACCTAATTTATCAAATATATGTATGTATTTTTGTGAATTTATATTAAGTACTTCTCCACTTACATCTTTTACATAACAGGCTATTGAAGTTATAGAATAAAATCTTTCCATTAAATTTTTAAGTTCGGATATATTTATCATATCAGCTAATACAAAGGCCATATGGGCACCAACTTTCATCCTCATTTATTTACAGGGATTGTAAAATATATTTTACTATTTAAATTGTTACTATTATAATCATATTGCAAAATCTTACTTGGAAGTGTTAATAAATTTGTATATTGTCTTTAAATTATATAATCATTTCATGATTTTGAAAACACTTTTATTCAAATTTTATGTTTTTTAATTTATCTTTTAGTAAATCCCCAAGGGTAACTCCACTTTCATCTTCATCTAAATACTGTTTAAAATTATCTTTAGGCTTATCCACTGTATCTTTTATACTAAGAGATATTCTACTATCTTTTGTATTTATGTCCAATACCCTTACTTTTACTCTATCACCTACTCTTAATACATCAGATGGCTTTGCAATATGTTCTTCAGATATTTCTGAAATATGGACAAGTCCTTCTACTCCTGGTTCAATTTCTACAAATGCACCTATATTTATAATCTTGCTTACAGTTCCCTCTATCATATCATTTACATTATACTTTTCATCTATATTATCCCATGGATTTTTTTTCGTATCCTTTAAGGAAAGTGATATTCTATTTTTATCTTTATCTGTGTTCAGCACATATACCTCTACACAATCCCCAACAGACACTACTTCAGAAGGATTTTTTATTCTTCTCCAAGAAAGTTCTGAAATATGTGCAAGTCCTTCTACACCACCTAAATCAATAAAAGCTCCAAATCCAGTTAGCCTACTTACTACTCCTTTCACCTTATCTCCTTTAGATATGCTGCTCCAAAGTTTTTCTTTTTTCTTTTCAACCTCTAGCTTTTCTACTTCTTTCCTAGATAACACAATTCTTGATTTACTTTTATCCAGTTCTATTATCTTCACCAAAAGAGTTTTTCCTAAAAATTCGTTTAAATCACTAACGTATTTAACTGAAAGTTGTGAAGCCGGTATAAATGCTCTAAGGCCATATAAATCAGTGATTACTCCACCTTTTACCACTTGTTTTACCACTATTTCAAATGCTTTATCATCCTTTAGCAGCTCAGTAAGTCTGTCCCAGCATATCTCCCTATCTGCTTTAATTTTTGACAAAAGTACATTTCCATCTTCATCATTTGTTTTAATTACATAAACGTATATCTCATCCCCAACTTTTAGGACTTCATCCACATTTGCATTTTCATTTTTACATATTTCATTTTTAGGCAATATTCCATCAACTATGTAACCAATATTTACCGTAGCCTGTTCATCAGTTACAGAAATTACTTTACCTTTTACTACTTCTCCATTTCTCACATTTTTCATAGATGAATCAATTTGATCCATAACTTCATTCATTGAATTTAATTCATTATCATTGTCCATTAAATTCCATCTCCCATTCTGTTATAGTTATAGTTTAATTTTTACTTAAAATCACTATACCATTTTAACAATTATATTCTATCACAAATGCTATATAAAGTTACATTTATCCGATGACTACCTGCTCTAATACTCCTACTTCTCCAAGTAGGAGTATTAGAGCAGCTACGTCCCTGGATAACGATTTTCCCTAAAGGATAACGCCTTCTAAGTGCTGAAGCACTAAGAATCCTGTTAATAAGCATCAGGTGGAGTCAAAACTCCATCTGATGGCAAGAACTTTGTTTATGTAGTTATACATACTTAAAGGTCTTTATAACTTTTATATTCTAAAATTGAATCTGCACTTTTTACAGCTCTTACAATAGCTTTTTCCATAACTTCAGCAGCTAAAAATCCAACTACACTTAAATCAGCTTCCACTTTTCCACATGACGCAGCAAAAATAGTATCTCCATCAAACATAGAGTGGGCAGGTCTTATCGCTCTTCCATAGCCATTATGTGCCATTGAAGCAACTTTATTCATTTGTGTTTTTGTGAAATTTCCATTGGTCACCACAGCCCCAATAGTAGTATTTCCACTAAACAAATTCTTCTTTTCAGAATATCTTTCAAGCATTACTTTTTCAGTGCCTGCAAAAGATTTTCCATCCTCATTTAAGGCTCCTGCAATTATATGCTGGCTCTTGCTATCTATTACATCTCCAAGACAATTAACTGCAACTACAGCTCCTACCTTAAGTTCTCCAACCTGAATTGCAAAAGTTCCAAGTCCGCCCTTCATTGCATGTTCATTTCCAAGTATCTTTCCTACAGTTGCACCTGCTCCAGCACCTACATTTCCATTTTCACATAAATTTAATTCTGAATTTTTACAGGCTTCATATCCCATAGCTTTATCTGGTCTTACTCTAAAATCTCCTATATTCAAATCAAATAAAACAGCTTCACAAACTATAGGCACTTTTGTAACTGATACATCAAAACCAATACTCTTTTCTTCTAAGTACTGCATTACTCCTCCTGCTGTATCAAGCCCAAAAGCACTTCCTCCTGCAAGTACTACGGCATGAATTCTATCTACTAAGTTTACAGGATTTAAGAGATCAGTTTCCCTTGTACCTGGAGAACCTCCCCTTACATCAACTCCAGCACTTGCTCCTTCTTCAAACACAAGTACAGTACAACCTGTAGGTCCATTTAATTTTTGAGAATTTCCTATTCTCATTCCCTCTATGCTATTAAATATTATTTCCTTCATTTTTTTCCTCCTATATCAAAACCCTAAGCTAAAAGCTTAGGGTTTATTTCTATATTATCAATTTAAGATAAAACATAATTGCATCTATTTGTGTTTTATCTTGGTAACTGCAGTAACTACAGATATTGTAATAAGTATACATAAAATCATTTCAGGTATACCATTTGTAACACCTACAGCTATAATTCCCTTTTGGGCAACACTTGAACTTATATTCAAAGCCTTTGCATAAGATCCAAGATATATAATGTATATCATTCCTAAAACCCCAATAGTATTCATCAATGAGCCTACTGCTGAAGCTATTCCTATAGAAATAATTTTTTTCTTCATACTC
Organism: Clostridium sp. 001; assembly: GCF_019056555.1. Classification (NCBI taxonomy): domain Bacteria; kingdom Bacillati; phylum Bacillota; class Clostridia; order Eubacteriales; family Clostridiaceae; genus Clostridium; species Clostridium sp. 001. The sequence continues at coordinate 942,699 of NZ_CP020473.1, forward strand.
AAGCACCTGTATACATAATAAGGTATTATACCTATGAGTACTCTAGGTAAAACTGATACCAGTGGATTCATAAATACAAAAGAAACTGGTGTAGGTGCAGTTATAGACTGAATCACACTAAATATACCGAAAATAAGCCCTACTGAGGCACCAACTATAGGTCCTTCTAAAATAGAACCTATTATAACAGGCACATGCATTATAGTGGCTTTCACCGGTGGAATAGGTATAAAACCCAGTCCTGTAATTCCCAGTACAATAGAAATCCCAGACAGCATTCCAATTACAGTAATCTGTCTAATTCCAAACTTTGAATGACTTTTTATTTGTCTTTCCATAATTTTTTCCGTTGTTGTTCTTAGGCATTTGAAATAAAATGCCTTATGTAGATACAACACGGACCCTCCTTTATAAAATTTAGTTCAGTTTTATTTTAATAAATACTGACGATTTAATTTTATCATGTTTAACCAAAACTTCAATATATAAATCATAAATATATCATTAATCTCGTTTTATTGGAAAGCCATCTTTAAAACATTCTTTAGGATATAGTAAATTTATTACCTTTTCCTTACTGCATTTTCCGTTTTTCATAAATACATCAGGTATTCCTTTCAAATAAACCCGTACATTTTCTTTAGGAAATATGTCACATACATTTTTTATACATTCTACAACAGAATTATTTTTAGATTTTCTTATGTACTCATCTATTTTTTCTCCCTTTAGCCAATCAGTCCCTTTATATTTGTCATCATAGTTTATAACAGTACATTTTAATTTTTCTTTATCATTTCCCGATATAGATGACATAAAAAAAGTTTTAACCATAATATCATCTATAGGCAAACTATATCCTGCAAAAATTATATGTTTTGCATTCTTTATAAGAAGCCCCATCTCGGTTTTTAACTCTTCTAAGGCAGGTATATTCTTTTTTTTAGAAAGGCTCTGTATTATAAGTGTCATATCATAGGGATAGGTTATCTGTCCACAATAAGGACATTCTATTGCTCCTCTTTTATTTAACTTTTCCTTAGGCGTCCTATACTTCCAATTTTTTTGTAAAGGTTTTAAAATGGAGGGGCCAAAAATTTCTGAAGATAATCTATCCCATTTTTCTGTAAAAGTTACTATAGATTTCCCACATTCAGGACAAATCCTTGATCCAAACATTCCATGAGGAAATAATACTTTACCTATTCTCATTGTTCTAGAAGGATAGCTATAATCATTTATAACCTTGCACTGAGATTCATTTGTCGTATATCGTATTTCGCATTCATTACCGTCTAATCCAGCAGAAGCTATTTGAGTTCCAAAATCATCATATAGCTGAAGCTTTAATCCATTTTCTAAATAGGTAGGATCCATGTTCACTTCTTTGTGCACATTAAATATGTTCCAAAGTATTACAGGATCCCAATTAAAGGATATTATAGCATAGGAATAAAGGTAAAACTTCCTTGTATCCATCTTATATCCTCTGCTTTCAAATGTTTTTGCCTCCTCTACCATAAGTTCGGCAAGAATTTTTCCAAATTGATAATAAGGTTCCATTTTTTCTTCATCCATATATCCCGGTACCTTTTGTATACTCAATCTTTCCAATTCTTCAATAAGAAGTATAAGACATCTTTTAGCTGCCTGTACTCTCTCAACTCTTAAGAATTTCCTTTTCCCACCACAAAATGCATTAAAGCCCATGTTATTATCAATAAGTTGATCCAGCATAGTAAATAATTCATGCATATTAAACTTAGTATTTGTACTTATTATAGTTTCAAGGGCCTTAAAGTCATAAACTTTTGACAATTTAGAATCCTTAATTAGATCTTCTGTTACTAATTTTTTAAAAGCACTTGCTAGTTTTTCGTCTTTATCTTCCAAAAATGAAAAATCATTTTTACTAATTTTTAGGACCAATTGTATTAACTCACTTGTAGGATGAAGTCCCAAATTTTTAGTAGCACCAGCTCCCCATAATACTACCGTTTCAGGCCAATATTTTTCAGGCATAAACCCATATCCCTCCTTTAATTTAACTTTAACTCAACTTTGGCACATATAAAATTTTGACTCAATATAAAAACTTTGCGAAGCAAAGCTTCGCAAGTTAAGAATTAATAATGAAAAATTAATAGTGAAGGATGATTTTTAGCTATCGCCAAAAATCTTTAAATTTATATAGATTAGGAATGTTCCGCTTTAGCGAAACGAGTAGTGAAAATCTTAATCAAAGATTTTTTGTAGTGTAACGTAAAAAAATCCACATTAACTATTAATTCTTCATTCTTAACTATTAATTAAAAATATTGCGACGCAATATTTTTAAACTGCGAAAGTTGAGTAATTAATTTTTGAAATATATATATTATACCACCACAAAACCTTTCATATAAAAAATTAACCGGGAGATTTTTCAATCGCCCGGTCTATTTTTTAATATTTTACTACTTTAAATTCTGCTCATAGGATTCTATCATCCTTTTTACCATCTGTCCTCCTACTGATCCAGCTTCCCTTGCTGTAATATCACCATTATATCCATCTTTTAAATCTACTCCAACTTCTCTTGCTGCTTCCATTTTAAATCTATCCAGACCTTCTTTTGCTTCTGGAACTAATGCTCTATTACTTCTACTTGCCATAATTAATTCCCCCTTTAGGATTTTGATAGATTTTTATTGAAGTACTTATTAGTTGTGTATTTAAATTTTGTGCAATTTCAAAATTAATACTCTATTGAATTAATAACAAAAAAGTTAAATTTTAAATTTGTTTATAATATCCTGCAGATTATCTGCACTCTTTTTATTATCTTCAGCAGTAGATTTTATGTCACTTAATTTTTCATTTATACTACTTGCCTTACTAGCTATTTCAGTGACACCTCTAGCACCATCACTCACAGTATTAGCTACTTCTCCTATAGCATTAGTTATTCCTTCAATAGAGGAACTTAGTTCTTCTGCTACAGCACTAAAGTCAACCATGAAATCGCTTACTATTTCAGCATCCTCGTTATACTGATTACCTGTTTTTACTAATTTATCATAATCCTTCAAAACAGTTTCATTAATAAAATTAAGAATTTTTGAAGAATTATTTGACAAATTTTCTACTGCTTCTGTAACCTTACCAACTACAATTTGAATGTTACTAACTGTTGCCGAAGATTCTTCAGCTAGTTTGCGAACTTCTTCAGCTACTACAGCAAAGCCTTTACCAGCTTCACCAGCCCTAGCTGCTTCTATAGAAGCATTCAAAGCAAGTAAATTAGTTTGATCTGTTATTGAAAGTATATCAATAGAGAGGGAATTTATTTCTTCTATAGATTTAGATTTTTCAATAGCTTTTTCTAAATCGCTTTTCACTACTGTATATATTTCATTAGTACTTTCATTCGATCTAACAGCATCATGTTTTAAATTTTCTGCCCTCTGTGCAATACTATTAGCATTAGTTGAACCATCTGCAGCTTTTTTAGCCATAGAATCCACTGTCCCACTCATTTCATCAGAAGATGCTGAAACTTCCTCTACTGTAGCTGCATTTTGCTGCATGCCTGCTGAAAGATTTTCACTTTCTGATGCAGTTTCTTCAGCATACCCTTTTAATTCAGCAATTAAATTTTCAACCATAATTGCATTAGAACTTATTGTGCCTGAAGCTTCTTTCATATTTTCAACCATTTCCCTCAATACTTTTCTCATGTTTGTCATAGCACGAAACATTGTTCCAACTTCATCATTATATTTGTATAGTTTTTCAAAACTTTTATCATATTTTAAATCCAAATTAGCTGTTTTATTTACAAGATCAACTATTTTTATAATAGGATTTGTAATTTTTAATGAAAATGCATAACCTATTCCTATAGCTATAATTGACAACACCATTGCTATAAGTATTATAGCATAAGTTGTAGCTCTTATATCTTTGAGCATCTCTGACCTGTCAGCAGTTATTACTATAACCCAGTTTGTTTCAGGTATAACTCCATAGCCTGCTATTTTTTCCTCTTTGTTAAAAACATATTTCACTAAACCCCCTTTTATACTTTCACCTCTATTCAATTTATCAGCTATAGCTTTTATTTCAGGTGTTTCAATCGGTTTACCTATTTTGCTATTAGTTGGATGATAAATTATTTTACCTTTGTTATCCATCAATAAACTGTAACTAGATGAAAATTCACTTATTTTGATACCAGATAAATATTTTGAAAAACTAGTTCCATATATGGCCATTCCAACATATCCCAAAATTTGATCATTTGCTTTAATCGGATTTGTAAAAACTATTATAGGTTTATTGCTTATTTTTGATAGAACTATCTCACTTATAGAACTTTTACCTTCAAGGGTAGGCTTATTATAGGACCTATCACTTAAACTTTTACCTATGTAGCTTTTGTCACTATCTGAAATTATATTTCCTTTAGTATCTACTAAAAATGCGTGTTCAAGATTTTTAGATTTTTTTACATAGTCCTGTAACGTTAAATTCATATCCTGTCGTTGTTTATTAAAATCTTCACTATTCGGAGAATCTTCATTTATTTTCATTAAATTTTTAACTACATTTTTTTCTGAAAAAATTCTAGCTGCCAAAGCTTCTTTTTCTATTATCACACTTATAGTTTCTGAAGAGCTTCCAGTTATCCCTAGTATTTCACTATTAGTTTTCTCTTCCACTATGCCGCTAGATCGATTGCTAACAAAAAAAGTCGTTATGGACATTAGAACAACAATAATAGCTGCTATTAGTATTGGTATTTTTCTTTTTATAGACATAATACTCTCCTTCCATATTTGAATCTATTAATTCTATTTTCGTATATTTGAGCTTTAGGTTTAATTTAATTTAAATTCAAAGCTTAAACATTAAAAATATTTTACAAAAAAGTGTGCTAAATAGTAAAAGAGAAGTTATATAAAAATACCACAACTAAGTATTCTCATACAACTTCTCTTAAATAAGATAAGCTATAAAATATATTCTGTGAAAATTGTAAATTATTAAAATTCAAAAAATATTTTTACTTTTTTCCAACAAGTTTTTCGCTTGTCCAATTGTAAGGGGCAAATCATCCACATTTAAAATTCCATCTTTATTTAAAATTTCAATTAAATGTGCTACTCTAGGAAGTCTTAAATTAATCTTACGAATAATTTCCTTTTTATTAAATACTTCTTCAGTAGTTCCCCCCATTATAATCTTTCCTCTATCTAGAAGATAAACTTTATCCGCAAGAAGTGGAACTGTATCCACGTCATGTGTTGCAAAAATTAAAGTAATTCCAAGTTTTTTATTTATAGAATCCAAAAGTCTAATTAATTTGTGCACTCCTCGTGGATCAAGTGCTGCGGTTGGCTCATCCAATACCATAACTTTTGGTTTCATAGCAAGTACACTTGCAAGTGCAATTCTCTTTTTTTGTCCACCGCTTAAATTGTGAGGGCTTTTATCTTCATAACCTGACATTCCCACTGTTTTTAAAGCCCACTCTATAGTATCCTCTAACTTTTTTCCATTAAATCCCATGTTTAAAAGTCCATAGGCAATTTCCTGCCTGACTGTAGGGTTAAAAAGCTGGTCATCAGAATCCTGAAATACCATTCCCACACTGCGCCTAATCTCTACTAAATTTCTTTTACATACTTCCATACCATTTACAGTGATAGTTCCAGATGTAGGTTTTAAAATCCCATTAAATAGGTGAAAAAGTGTAGACTTTCCCGCACCATTTGGGCCAAGTATTGCTACCTTCTCCCCACCTTTTATTTTCATATTAATATCTTTAAGTGCCATACTCCCATCACCATAAGCATAACTAACTTGAGACACATCAATAATTTCCATAAACATTCTCCTTTAAATCAATACATTTGCAATAATTAGAACAATCAATAAAATTACACCTACTACTCCAAGTCCAAAATCCTTAGAAGGTACTGGATATGTAAAAAATTTAGCTTCTATACTATCTTCATTATATCCCCTTGACAGCATGGCATTATAAACTCTTATACTTCGATCTAAAGATTGTATTATAACATAGACTGCTATTTCCGCAGTATCTTTAATCTGATGAAACCAACTAGACTTATATCCCATACGACTCAACTGAGCATGTCTCATACTTTTTCCCGTCTCTTCAATAATAAATATATACCTATACATCATATCTGCCAAGTCCACTATTATAGATGGCATTTTAAATATTCTAAGGGTTTCAAGTATTTCAATCATAGGCGTACAAAATGATAGTACACAAGCTAAACTAACAGCTGCCATTATTCTAAGCATTAGTAAAATTCCAAGGTCAAGTCCTTCTTTATAAATATATAAATGATAACTTCCAAATGAGATATAAGTTAAAACATGACTACCATTAGTAAAAAGCATACTTATAAATACAATCCAGGCTATTCCAAAAGGTATGAGTAATCTTTTTACAAGCCTTTTCAATGGCAAATGTAATGTATAATACCCAAATAAAGATAGCACCCATAAAAAAGTTACCAAATACCAATGTGAAAGGAAAGTAGCAATAATAATACCACTTAAAAACAAAACTGTTTTGACTCTCCCATCTAAACAATGTAAAAAACTATTTTTATCATACATTTTTCTAAATGAAGCTAGTTCCATAATTTTATTCTTCCCCTTTGACTTTAATTTGCCGAACATCTTTCCCCAGTAATGTCCAACTATCAATCCTGCAGAAAAAACACCTAATTCTTCATCACGTTACAGGACGTCCAATTTTTAATAATCTTTTCGTAAACGATTTTACCCTTCCTAGAGAAACCTAGGAAGGGTAAATTATAATAACTGAAATAATATACTATAACAAAGGTCACCTCCCTATCACTCGTAGAGTTTAATGGTTCCTAAAGCAACATAGGCAGGTCTTCTGACTTAAGATCATCATCCCTATAGCCTTCCCAGTTTCCCAGTGACATATAATAAGGACTCCTCTTTTCACAGCGGCGGGACCGTGCAGACTTTCCATCTGGCTTCCCTTTTCAGCATAATAATGCACCTATATCTTTTTTATATTCTTTTATCAATAATTGCTTTTCTAATTATGATATATAACTATTTAATGCAATTTTCTCACAATATTTCTTTCATGTCAAGTATGCTACTTAATGCCCTGCAATTCGTAATTTGGAAATTCATTATTGTAAAATGGCACATATATTTTTCACTTTTATGAGTCTTTTACTTAGAAATACCACGAATCTAGTTTTCATACATAAAATAAGCAATAGCATCTTTTAATACTGTAGCAAAATCCACATTTCTCTTATGATAAACATTTCCTCCATATTCATTAGATTGATTATCACATATATAAGCATAATCATAACTTTTTGGGTCACACCACTTCATGAAAGTATAGGTATGGCTTGGACCATTCGTTGTAAAGCATATATCACCAGGTCGAAGTTTTGCTAAATCCTCACACTTAGTCCACCCTCTTTGTAAAAGTTGTGATGTAAATTGTACAGTATTACATACCCACTCTGGCAAATCAGTAAGTCCTGATCTTCTCAAAGCTTCACTTTGAAAATATACACAGTTATTGCTTGTGTCACCACCGTGAAGCTCAATAGCTCTATTTAAAACTGATTGTCTATGATCTTCATCGCTAAGATAATTATAAAGATTTTTCTGCAACTCAGAATGGGAAGCAGAAGTATCTGTTGGTGTAGTCGGCTCAGGTGATGGGTCAACTGGTTCTGGCTGCGGCTGCGGTTGTGGCTCAGGTGATGGTTGAGGCTTGTCCGACGTTTTGCCATTTGTCAAAGTTGCCACTATGTCTCCAGTTATCCCAGCTTCACCGCCAAATACATATAACTTACTAAAGCTTTTATTTTCTATAAAACATTGTGTTACAGGAGCTGTACTGCTTCCTACCAAAACTATCGGATTTGAATTTAATGCAGCAAAAGCTGATCCGCTTAAAGCATCTGCAAAGTCTTCTGAATAAGCCAGACAAATCGAACTAAAATCAAATTTATCAGAAAAAGCATTTATTATATTTATATTTCTTTCATATTTATCGCTTCCAGAAATCCTCTTAACATTTGGAAACTTAGATGACACAGCATCACTTATTATGTCTTGTCCACCCAATACATAAGTTACCGGTATATTTTTACTTTCTACCAATTGACTTACTGAATCTGGTACTGAATCCTTTGGGACTAATATAATTGGCATCTGCAATTTTGCAGCTATAGAAGCTATAGAAAGTGCATCAGTATAATCACTATCTGTAGTTAAGATTATTCCATTATATATCCCTATTTGATTTGCCACTGATACAGAGGTCTCAGTTCTGTTAAGTCCAGAAAATCTTTCAGTTGGTATATTCATTTCATGAAGTTCATCGTCAACTTCATTGCTTATAACTCCAGTGCCTCCTACAATAAAAACTTGTTTAACATTTAATCTCTTTATTTGCTCAATTGTAGTATTCTCTAGTCTATCACTGCCATTTAAAAGTATTGGTGCATTATACTTTTTAGCTAAGGTTGATGCACTTAAAGCATCTGGAAAGTTATATCCATTCACAATAACTGCATAGTTGGAATTTTTCCAGCCTTGATTTACTATTTGTGAACAGGTTCCATATCTATCTTGTCCACCTAATCTTATAGATTCTGGTGAAGCTGCACTAGCTTTTGCACCAAAAAATATAAATATAAACATAAAAACAGAAAGTAAAACAATTAATTTTTTTCTCATATGTACACCCCTTATTATTTAGTAATCAGCTTTCACACATACGATATTTTGACTTAATATAAAAACCTTGTGAAGCAAAGCTCGCAAGTTAAGAATTAATAATGAAAAATTAATAGTGAAGGATGATTTTTAGCTATCGCAAAAAATCTTTAAATTTATATAACTCATCAATATTTCGCTTTAGCGAAACGAGTGATGAAAAGCTTAATCAAATATTTTTTGTAGTGTAACGGAGAAAAATCCACATTAACTATTAATTCTTCATTCTTAACTATTAATTAAACGCTGCTTCATATACCTTCAACATCTTCTTTTTGAATATCTATTATTTCTGCGTCAGTATTATTTTCTACAAAAGTTATGATATTTTCCATTGTTGAATCTACTTGTGCAGAAGTTCCACATATTCCTGCAGCTCCTATAACTATCATTTGATGAACATCCTGCTCATCAACTTCTGCCACAGATACGTTAAACTTATTTTTTAACTTTTGAACTATGCTTTTTACTACCATTCTTTTTTCTTTTAATGAATGAACCCAAGATGCTCTCAAGGTAATTTTCATAAGCAATATTTTCATATGTTTCACCATCTTTTCATTATAAGTATAATTTGCTTTCTGTTTTCCTGTCAACTTTTGATTATAGAAATAGTTTTACAATAGCACAAATAATCTCTTCAATTATGCCCTCCAAATTGCTAATATCATTTCTACTTTTCATCTTCATATTGGTAACCTTCTATATTTTTAATTATTGCCATTTGATCAGGCAAATTTTCAATTTCAATTTTAACTTCTGTTGATTCATCAGTTATGTCTTCATTATAGTTTCTCAAATAATCATAAAGATTATTTTCATTAACATGACTGTAACTATTTACAGCTATAACTACTTTACCTATCTTTAAAATCTTATTTGAACTGCAGCATTCACTTAAAGCCCTAGATATTTTACTCAATAAAATCATATCATGCATTTATTATTTACCCCTTTTTCAAAACTAATTTGTTATTAAATTTTTAACTCTCCCACTTTAGGTAGACCATTTAATATCTTTATTTCTCCACTGTGACATGCCCTAAATTGTAAAGTTAAGTCTTTTCCAGCATACAGACCAAAATGCGTCCCTCCACCCCATACAGGAGACAAACTCACATCATACACTATTCCATTTACAGCAACATACGCCGGAGAGCCACCAGCACCATTGTATTTTGAAAGTTCTTCCAAAGTAAATTGTTTTTCCTGTCTTACTATATCTTTGTTCATTGTATTCATTAGTTTTTCTAATTCCCCTATTTGAATATTCATGAGATGTCCATAATAGCTTTTTATAAAAGGGCATACAGCAAACATACTACTTTTTTTATAAAAAGTTATTTTTCGCCTAATTATCTTCAGCTTTTTCATTAAATAAAAATCCAACTATTTTTCCTCCTCTGCTCTATCATTCAATCTCAGAAAAATATTTTTCAATACATCTTTTGAAATATCCTTAAGCTTACTTTGTAAATTATGGCTAAGTCCCAATTTAAAGCTTACACTAGCTGCTTCAATTTCAATAATAAACCCAGTTAATGATTTGTAGTAAACTCCTATAATGTCTATGAAGCTATAGCTGTGCTGGGTATAATATTTGTTTTTGCACTTATAATCTTGTAAGCTGGCAACTGTTATCGTACCTGGAACTTTTCCATTATAAGAAGCATCTATTATAAATATAAAATCACCATCTTTTACTTGGGAAATGCAGTATTCCACATCTGTTTCTCCTATTATAGATTGAATATGGTTATGTGCAAGTTCCTCTTTTATATTTTCCAGGATCTTAATTCCAATGCCATCGTCTTCCATTAATATATTTCCTAGAGCAATAACTTTTGCTTTCATACTATAACCTGTACGTCCACTGGTTCATATGCATCACTTATCAAATGAGTTGCACAGGAAACACAAGGATCAAAGGACCTCATAATTCTCCCAACTTCTATAGGCTGCTTTATATCTTTTATTTTCGTTCCAAGTAAAGATTTTTCTCCAATTCCAAGCGCACCTGATTGATTTCTTGGCCCCATGTTCCACACTGTAGGAGTTATAATATTGTAATGCTTTATAAATTTATCTTCTATACTTATCCAGTGTCCCAAGGATCCTCTAGTTGTGTCAATTAATCCTGCACCAAATGCTTTATCTGGGATTTCATATATTCTTTGTTCTGCTGGAATAAGCTTAATTCTATCTGCAAGTCCTTGCATAATTTCTAAAATCTTTTTTGTTTCAAGTACTCTGGCAACATTTCTGTCCATACATGAACTTCCACCAGTATACTCACCTGAAAGTATCAATCTTGCTAGAGGTCCTACTTCCATAGAATAGCCATCATAAGTTGGCGATTTTATAAAGCTGTAACCTGTTTCTTTAGATAAATTTATTGTTTCATCATCATTCATGTACCAGGTGTAAAGTATATTCTCTGTAATTTTATTACTATTAAAGTTATGCTTTTGTCCATTTATTAAGACAGAAGGTCCTACATAACTTATCTCAGGATCAGCATACTTATCAAAAATTCCATAAGTCATAAAGTTTCCATAGGCTTTTCCCATTTTAAAATAATCAGCATAGTATTTTGAAATTATGTTCATGTCCTCTAACATAACACTACTTACGAATTCATTAATTTGAGAAATAATAGATTTAACTTTTGTAAGTTTATATGGATCTATATTTATGGTAACTCCTCCAACAAAAATTCCGTGATTATGGGGAGCCTTTCCTCCAAGAGTAGCCAATCCTTCATGGGCTAACCTACTGTATTTAATACTTTCAATATAATCTTCACTTATCTTTTTATTTAAGTTATAAGGTAATCTATAATCTTCATATTGATCTGAAAAAAGAGGATTTATATTGGGCATCTTCACATAACTTGGTATAGTCAAATTATAAAAATGTCTTATATGATTTTGTATAAATTCAAAACCATGTATTAAATTACGCATATACGAATCATTTACACTAATTTTTATCTTCAAAGCATCTTCAAGAGCTGTAGCAGCTGCCACAGCATGAGCTGTTGAACATATCCCACAAATTCTTTCTGTAAAATATACTGCATCCAGCGGCTGTCTGTTTTTTAACATTTTTTCAAATCCTCTAAAAAGCAATCCACTAGTTTCAGCATCTACTATAATATTTTTTTCTACTTGCACTTTAGTTTCCAAAAAACCACTTATTCTCGTAATTGGATCAATGGTAATTTTCTTTTTCATAGCACCCTCCTTACTAATACCTTACAAATGGTTCCATACCATCTGGAAATCTAGAATTTGCACATCCTATACAGTTGGTATTGTCTTCAACAGGCCAGTTCACATATCCATTCCACTTTCTCCTAGGACAATCTGTTTTAGTTACAGGCCCCCTGCATCCAAGTTTAAACATACATCCATCTTCTCCAAATTTTTTTGCAAAAATTCTGTTATCAAAAAATCCCCTTCTTGTACACCTATCATGAATGGTAATTCCATAAAAAAGAAGAGGTCTTCCATCTTCATCCAATTGCGGTTTGCCAAAAGCAACTAAATGTGCTAAAGTTCCAACTACCCAATCCGGATGGCATGGACAGCCTGGAAGTCTTATGACTTCACGATTTAGTATTTCTTTAACACTTTTGCTTTCTGATGGGTTTGGCCTGGCGGCAGAAATTCCACCATAGGATGCACAAGTTCCTACACAGAGAACATACTTTGCTTTTTCTCCTGCCATTTTTACAGCTTCAAGTGCAGTAACAGGTTTTCCTTCATAATTGGCAACAATATTATAAAAACCATTTTGAGCAGTAGATACCGCTCCATCTACTAGTAGTATAAATTCAGTATCCAATGTATCTAAGAATTGTTTAAAAGCATACTCACCTTCTGAAGTCATTAGAGTATTGTTGTATTTTAAATTAATGAGTTTTTCTAAAATATAATCGAGTCCAGGATTTTCACTATTTAAAAAAGAAATAATATTTCCTGAACATCCTGTTACTTCAAGCCATATAGCATTTAATTTTTTCGTCTTTCCCCTTTTAATTAAATCTATAGCTTCACTAGTAAAAGCCTTTGAACTGCGTTCCTTATCTACGATTAAAGGACATATACCCTTGTTTCGAACATTCATTTACCTATCACTCTGCCTTTTAATTTTCTATATTATTTATATAATTAAAAGACAATTAATATAACGTGTATTTATACAAAAAAATAAAACCACCTTATTTTTTAAAGTAGCTTTATCTTTTAAATCATTTCTAATATATTCTTCTTAAGCTTGTATACTTATAGCATATTAAATTCACGTCTAAGGGAATTATACATACCTTCCCTTATCCACAATGTCAAATTAGCAGGTACCATATCAAAACCATGACAAACACGCGGCAGGCTATACAATTCTGTAGGTACTGCAAATTCCATCAATCTTCTAGCATAATCTATTCCTTCATCACGAAGTGGATCATATTCCAATGTAACAACAAATGTAGCTGGCAAACCAGATAAATCTCTTGCTAAAGCAGGAACTGCATAATATGGAGGTTGAGTTCCATTAAATCCATGATCACCAAGATATAATTTCCATACACCAGATAAACCATTACCTTTAACCATAGGCACATCATCAAACATCTGCTTAGCTGATGTTGTATTAGCTAAATAATCAATAGCAGGAAAATTTAAAATTTGCATACAAACTTTAGGACCATTATGATCACGCAAATACAAACAAAGACCTGCTGCAATTGCACCACCTGCACTTGTCCCAAATACTGCAATTCTTTCAGGATCTATACCAAATTCATCTAGATGGTCATGTGCATAAGTTAATGCAGCAAGACAATCCTTAAGCTGTGCTGGATAAGGATACTTAGGTGCCAATCTGTAGCCTACTGAAATGACAGTACATGGAACATTATCTACAAATCCCACATCTCTAACATTATCATTATCTATATTCCCAGCTACAAATCCTCCTCCATGTATTCCTAAAACCAATGGAGATTTTGAGCTACCTTTTTTTCTATAAACCCTTATTGGCACATCAGGTTCACCATCTATGCCAGGAACTTTTGAATCATATATTTCAATATCATCCGCTATATCACAATGCTTAAATGGTTCAATCAACTTGTTTGCCTCTTTTACATCAGATGGAAGATTTTCTAGAACCTCGTATCCAGGATGTAATTTTACTTTCATTATATGTCACCCCTTAAATAATAACTTCCTAATATTTATCCGATTGCTACCATTGCTAACACCCCCATCGAACACAGTGAAAGCGACTGTCACCAAATCAAAGATTTGGGATATCTGCTTTTCTTCAAAGTGGTGTATAAGCACTGCTGCGCGCCTGGATAAGTCCTTCTAAGGTTCAGATGGAGAAAAAGTATTCCTTATAAGCAAACTCCACCTGAACCTAAGAATCACTTGATTTAACCATTGGTATCTTAGGAATTGGACCATATGTCCTATCTTTAACTCCCATAATATATTTATCCATAAACCTGAGAACTTTGTACATATTTTCATCAGTTCTAAAGGCATCATCACCATGTCCAGCCCCCTCAAGCAAATCAATATGTACATTTTCATCTCCACAAATCTTTATATACTTATTAAAAAACTCTATTGCTTGAAGATATGGTACTACTTTATCAGATGTACCCTGTTGAATTAACATTGGAGGCATATTCTTTCTCATCTGATAAATTGGAGATGCTGAAATATATTTATCTTTGTTTTCTTCCATGCTGCATCCCATTAAACGATCTGCAACACCATCATCTTGACATTTATAAGTTTCTCCTTCTCTAACAAGCTGTCTTTTATGATTTTCTGTATTAATAAAATCAAAAACTCCAAACCATGTTGCTACAGCTTGTACATCACTAGAATATTCTGAATTACCCATTGATAAATCTTCATACTCAGGACGTCCGTTTGTGACCCCCAGCATCGCAGCAAGATGACCTCCTGCTGAACTGCCTAACACTGCAATCTTATCTGTTTTTATATTATACTTAGCAGCATTTGCTCTTAAAAACCTTACAGCTGCTTTACAATCATATATTTGTGAAGGCCACTTTGCATCACCACTTAATCTGTAATTGATAGTTACAACAGCATATCCTTCAAAAGCTAACTGAATTGCTGATCTTGTATGCACATTTCTCTTATCTCCAAAGAACCATGCACCTCCATGAATATTAATAACTACTGGAAATGGTCCTTCTCCTTCATTTGGAATAATTATATCCATTTTCTGATGTTTACTTTCATTGGCATATGGAACATCTAAGTAAGTTTTTTTAAAAACCTTTTCTACATCCAACATTATTAATGCCTCATTTGATACTTCTACACCAATTCCATCATTATTAGTCAACATAACAATCTCCTCCTAATTGTAGTAATATTTTTATTGTATACTTATCACAGCAAATAAACAGAGTTCTTGATTTCAGGTGGAGTTTTTTCTCCATCTGAAACTTAGAAATCGTTATCCAGGGGCGTAGCAGCCGTTATCCCCCACTTTATAAGAAAAGCAGATATCCCAAATCTTTGATTTGGTGATAGTCGCTTTCGCTGTGTGCGATGGGTGTATTACGGCTGGTAGCCATCGGATAAATATTACAGAATATAATCACCGCTTAATAATTAAAGTTTGGCAATAGATTATAAACGTTATCATAAGCTTTATATTTATTTAGATTCTGAAGAACCTGCTACCATATTTTTTGGTAATATTAGAGTAGACAAACCTCCTATTACAAGCATAGCTGTTAAAAAGTACATTCCAACACTTGATGATCCAGTTAATGTAATTAAATAACCTACTGCATATGGTCCAACAAATGATCCTAATCCCATAGCCGCAGCCATCAAACCTCTTGTTGGGCCATCGAGTTCTTTTACCAGTACAAGAGATGGTATTGAATAGTAACTTGGCATATGTCCCTGTACAAATATACTAACAAGACATAATAATGCAATTTTAATTACCGGGTTTAATCCTAACGGTAAACTTGCTATTACCAAAGATGCAGCAAACATAATAAGTGGTAAACCTGTAGTAAGTCTCCTGCTCTTTATCTTAGTTGCAAGATAAGTCCACAACCAAAGTCCAATTACCGTAAATATATTTGGTACTATAGATATAAAACCTACATTTAAAATATTAGTTTTCGTAATAGCTTTAATCATAGTTGGCATCCAAATGGTATATCCAAACTGACCAATATTCACAGTAAAACCCACGATACATAAGCACCACACATATTTGTTACGCAGTAGAAGCCCTAAAGGCAACTTTTTACCTTTTACCTTAACATCCCCTGCTACTTTTTTAGCCTCTTCACGTTCTTCCTGTATAGTTGTTTCTATGTAATCTCTTTCTTCTTTACTCAACCATTTTGCCTGTCCAGGTCTGTCAAATATAAGAAGTTGCCATAAAACAAAACCTACTAAACTTAATACACCAAGTATGATAAATAAATTTCTCCATCCATAAAATTGTATGATAGCTCCTCCAATAGGTCCCATAGAAACTGCTGCTATTGAAATAGCTGTAAAATAGGTTGAATTTGCTCTATTTCGTTCCCCATGTTTATCTGGAAACCAAAATGTAAATATAGTAGTGATTGCTGGAGAAAATGCACCTTCAAAAAATCCAATAATAAATCTAACTATCACTAGTTGCCATCCATTTTGAACAAATCCAGTAAGTATAGTAAATATACTCCATCCAATAATACAAAACGAAACAAATTTTTTAACTTTTCCTTTTTGAGCCATCTGCCCCGCTGGTACAGAAAGAAACAATATGCCGATTGAAAATACCCCTGCTACTAAACCTGCCATTGTAGAATTTAATGCAAGCCCCTTCTGAAGACCTCCTGGCAGTGCTATGCTTATAATGTTTCGATCTATAAAATAGAAAAAAGTTGTAATAAAACATACTGGCATAATATACAGCCATCTTGCTCCAGGTATTTTTTTTGTTGAAGTTTCCATTAATATATTCCTCCTTTATAAAAAATTATTTAATTTAACTATTGATTTAACATAATTTTAAAATTAACATACAATCCCTATACCAATAACCATCATACTCACTTAACATCAAAACATTTCAAAAACCATGTAAACCACCTTTCTTTAGTTGCTTTTTTCTAAATTATTCGTGTCATATTATCCCATTGCTATTCCTCCATTCTTGATTAAATTTGTTTGAATTAATTTTAACTTTCACAATTAAAGTTTTAAAAATTTTCAAACAATTATTTTTTGAAATAGATATTATTTAGTGAACTCTATTCCTATTGTTCTACTGCATATTTTGCATATTGCCTGTTTACAAATATTGCAAGTAAAACTCCTATAATAGTGATTACAGCATTGAATAATACAACATATCTTGGCCCATTTGCACCACCTGATTTTGTTATAACACTTGCAATATTTAAAATAACATAGTTTGCTACACTAGATGCAATCATAACTATAGAAGTAATCTTACCTTTATTTGCTGGAAACATTGCATTTGCTGTAGACGTAACCAACTGAAGCACTCCACCTGCTGCTGTAAATCCAATTACAAATCCACCTATTAAACAAATAGTTTTTGTCTGTATAAAATATATAATTATAAGCATAATTGTAGAAAGTAAAGGATATAGAACAAGTACTCTAACTGGTTTAAGAAATCCTTTTACAAGAGCTGCTGTTATTAATACAGCAAGCATTGATCCTACTGCATAGTATGATTGAATTTGTCCTGGGCTAGCAAGTCCATATAACTTTCCTAATTCTTGGTTGCAATTTAACCATAACTGGAATGTAGAAGTGCATGTAAAACCTATACAAATTAATGCAATACTAGTCACTGTAAATTTCATCCTTTTTTCTTTAGGTTTACCCTTGACATTATTATTCATTGGTGGAAAAGGCATAGTTGCAATCAAAATACCATCTATAACAAGTAAAATAGCCGTTACAATAAAGATTGTTTTATACGACATATGGCTTGCTGAAACAAAACCTATCCCAAATGGAAGCAAAAGTTGTCCTAATGATATAGAAAACTTTGTAAACATATTGGCAGCATCACCTGAATTTATAAAAATTTCCAAACATGATGGAGTGATACATGTATCTAAAAATGAGTTAGCTGCACCACCGATTAGTGCAAATATATACGCAACATACATATTTGGTGCTATTATAATACCTACAAAATATGCGATATAAAAAACTATACCAATTAATCCAGAAACTCTTCTTCCAAGCTTGTCAGAAACAGGCCCAGCAAAAGGATATCCAATAAGGCGTCCTAATCCAAGTGCGGCAATAACAGCAAGTACTACACTTACATCAAAAGTACCATTAGCTAATGTTTTCGCACCCCATACACCCACAAAGTTTTGCTTGTACTGTCCTAAAATTGATACTCCAATACCATGTATAAAATAGGCTAAATATAATGCCAAAGCCGTCGAATAATATTTTTTATTATTCATTTACTTTCTCCTTTCATTCTCTCAAGGAAATAGGCGTTTGCGAAACGCTACAACCCGTATAAATGCGGTGTATTTTTTGTTACAAAACAAAATAACTCCTCACTGATTTATGGTAAAATTGAATTGCAAAGAAACAAAATCACCATATACCTCAGAAAGGAGTTATATATTTATGATACCATATAAACAGCTTTCTTTGGCAGATATTTTTTCTGATTGCAAAGAAAAATTTGAAAATAACAAGCCTCAGTTTCTTTCTTTACTTGAAAATACTATTAACCTTGATGATTTAATCCCTGCTTCCTTCATAAATCATTTTTATGCTTCTACTGGAAGGCCCCGTAAATACAGTCTTTACGCCATGCTCCGTGCTTTGATTTTGCAGCACATTTTTTCTATTCCTACGGATTCCCTTTTGATTATTTTTCTTAAATATTCTCAAGAGTTAAGGGATTTCTGCGGTTTCCTTAAAGTCCCTGATGCTTCTAAATTCACACGTTTTAAACAGGATTTTATTCTGGACTTACAATTGATATTTGATAATCTCGTTGATATTACTGAACCAATATGCCAGCAAATTGACCCCAAACTTGCTTCTATGACTATTTTTGATACTTCTGGTATCGAAGCTTTTGTTACTGAAAACAACCCTAAGTATGCTAACCGCATCATAAAACAGCTTAAGACTTTTAAGAAAGTACATGCTTTAGATGATTCTTATGATCCTTATAAAGCTGCCTATGGTTCTATGCCTCCACACGCTTCAGCTAATCCGGCCATTCAACAAATGTACATTAACGGTCATTTTTGCTATGCTTTTAAATTTGGCATTGTAACCAACGGACTTGGTATTGTAAGAGATATTTCATTTTACAATCAGGATTTTCTAAAAGCACATCCTGATATTGTTATTGAGAAAAAATCTGATTCACCGGATGAAGATAAATCTCTTGCTGATTCTAAAGCTCTTATACCTGTTCTTATGGATTTCTTTGCAAAACATCCTTTGATAAATCCAAAAATCTTTTTAGGTGATGCTGCTTTTGACAGCATTCTGATTTATCGATACCTTTTGCATGATTTGAAATTTGAAAAGGCATTCATTCCATTAAAAACTAAACTTGCATCAAAAGAATTCGACTGCCCTTTAAATGAAAATGGTATTCCATGCTGTCCTTATGACCATTCGCTTCCAATGAAACGAGAAGGCAGTAAAACACACTTACGTTCTGGAATTCCATCAATGAAATTCGTATGTCCCAAAATGAAATGGGTATACAATAAAAAAACTAAAAAGAGCAAACGTGTAACTCTATGTGAAAATCCATGTACAAAATCTTCTTGCGGCAGAATGTTTTACATTTATCCTGAAAAGAATCTTCGTGCATATCCTGGAACTACTCGTGGAACTCTCCAATGGGAAAACACTTATAAAATCAGGACTGCTGTCGAGAAAAACATCAACCATTTCAAAGGCAGTTATTGCGTTGCGGATCGTAAGACACAAAATGAGCTAACGCTTCATTCTGACTTACTTCTAGCCGGTATAACTCAGCTAATAACAGTTATTGTAGCAAATAAAATACATAAAAATGAATATATTAGAAGCCTAAAACCATTAATTGCATAAATTTTATTTGTAAAAAATAGAAACCCAACTTTGCTTTATTTCGTGCGCCCTTTTTTATCAATATGGCTATTTCAAATCATAAAAATTTGTCTTTAAACTTCTAACAATACTTTTGCAACTTCTAAACATCTTTTATTCATTTTTATTAGCGAGTTTCGCAATTACCTATCTCAAGGAAAGGTTGTTTCTTAATGTTTCATCTATTTAATGCATATAAATCTATCATCTTGGTAATTTTTACTTTATTGTTAATTCCTTAACTTTTTACCTTCAATAGTTAGGTTGGACACAAAATCCAACCCAACTTAAAATCTCCTAAAACTGCTTCAATATTTTGTTATCATATTTTAAGTGCTGCATCTAATGCTTCTCTTGTTGCATCTATTGCTCTACGTGCTCTTGTTGCATCACCAACAACATAAGTTTCTTTTACAACTTTTTTAACTTCTTCACTTAATGGATCATAGTTACGTGATCCCATAGCAAGAACAACAGAATCAAATCCTTCTAACTTGTATTCATTATTATCTGCTAGTGTGTATGAAACTCCACCTTTAAAAAACTTTGCAACTTTAGCTCCAGTAACAGTCTTAATTTTGTATTTATCAAAGTCTTTCATTAAAAATTTACGGTGCTCTGAAATTACATCAGCTCCAACTTCATCACGAAGCTCAATAACAGTAACATCATGGCCTAATTCAGCTAAGAAATCAGCAACTTCACATCCAACCATTCCGCCACCTACAACAAGAACATTTTTGCCACAGGAATCTTTTCCGTCAAGAAGATTAACTGCATGAATTAATCCAGATTCATTAATCCCAGGTATAGGTAATATAAGCGGTGTTGCTCCTGTAGCCAAAACAACTGCATCCGGTTTTTCTTCAGTTATAAGTTCAGGAGTTACTTTTGTATTTAAACGAACTTTTACACCATACTTTTTGCATTTAGTAATATAACTGCGTATTAAATTTGTAATATCGCCTTTTCCTGGAGGATAAGCTGCTAAACGCATTTGTCCACCAAGTGTATCAGTTGCTTCAAACAGAGTTACATCATGTCCTCTCTTAGCAGATATCCATGCTGCAAGCATACCACCAACTCCACCGCCCACAACTACTACTTTTTTACTAGTATCTGCTTTCTTAAGTTCAGCTTCTCTTCCAAGCAGAGGATTAACAAGACAAGTTATTGGCTTTCCTCGATACATGTTACAAACACATCCTTGAAGGCAAGCAATACATGGACTTAATTCATCCAAACATCCAGCTGCAGCTTTATTAGGTGTTTCTGGATCAGCTAGACTCTGACGTCCAAATGCTACCAAATCACATCTTCCTTCACGAACTAGTAGTTCTGCATAATATGGTTCTGTAAAACGTCCTACAGCAATAACAGGAATATTTACTGCTTTTTTAATTTCTGTAACTAATTCAGCATTAAATCCTCCATGTACAAGCGTAGGTGCCCACATATACTCATCATGAAGATGTACCGCACGTGAAATATTGATAGCATCTGCACCACATTCTTCTAAATAAGCAGCAACTGCTGCACTGTCGTGAACATCTAGCCCTCCATCCATCTCATCTGAACTGTTTATACGACAAATAATTGCCATAGAATGTCCAACTTTTTTAAGTATATTTTCAATAATAAGACGAGGTAACCTCATTCTATTTTCAAAACATCCGCCAAACTCATCCACACGCTTGTTTGTTCTTGGAGAAATAAAACTGCTAACTAAATAGCCATGTGCACAGTGTACTTCAACTGCATCAGCTCCTGCTTTTTTTGCACGTACTGCTGCATCTCCATATACCTCTATTAATTCATAAATTTCTTTGTTTGTCATAGCTATAGGTATATCACGACCTACTGCTGCTGGAATTGCAGAGGCAGCTTTTAAAGGATACCCAGCAGCTTTTGCATTTCCTTCAGCTCCAGCATGTTGAAGTTGAATGGATATTTTTGCACCAGCCTCATGACATGCATCTATAACACGTTTAAAGCTTTCTATAGTACTATCATCATATAAGCAGGGTTTACGAATTCCCCCCTTAGCTTTCTTATCAACAACAGTAGCCTCAAAAGTAATTAATCCAAAACCGCCACAAGCACGAGCTCTATAATATGCCAAAGATTTATCACTCATAGACCCATCTGTATTTGCAAAATTATTTCCCATAGGCGAAACTACAAAACGATTTGGAACTGTTATAGGACCAATTTTTATGGGCGTAAACATAGATTTAAATATCATAAAATAAATCATCCTTTCACTTTTTAAGATTGATTGCACTTACTATTTTGTCTTTGGAGAAACCTCTGGCCAAGCTTTGTCAAGCACTTTTTTAGCATTGTCATATGTAAATTTAGCTGCCTCAGCAACACCTTTTGATAAAATAGCATCGCTTATTACTTCAACGCCGATACATACAGGTTTGATTCCTTTTTCTTTGATCATACGAACAAAGCCTTCTGTTGCATTAATTCCAGTACCTGGTGCAAGTCTGTCATGCATTGATTCATCTCTTAATATAGATTTTGCATAAGGTCTTTCATAAACATCATTAATTTGTATAGATACAATCTTATCAGCTGGAATGCCTTCTAATAATTTAATATCATTTTCTTGATTTGCTCTTACCCAATGCCATGTATCCAAGATAAGTTTGGCATTATCACAACCAGCACCTTTAACTACTTCCCAACCTTTTTTGATATCTGGAATACCACTGTATGGCATAGGCTCAACACCAATAATATATTTGCCTGCTCTTTGACATAATTCTCTTAACTTCTGTGCAGTATGTTCTACACTATAAGTTTCCATTAAACCAATGTTTATATGTTGGACACCAAATAATTCGCACATATGGAAACATATTTGCTCTTTGTATTTTTGTTCATAAGAACGATTATCTTCAGCCCAAAGTGTAATATATTCAACTTCAGTAACTTTCATATCATATTTTTTAAGAATATCAAGAATATCATCATCGAACAAACCTTCGTTTAATGCATCTACATATGTTTCGGCACGAAGACCTATTCCATCATAACCTGCTTCTTTTGCAACTTTAACTCTTTCTTCAAATTTACATTGATCTCCTAATGTCCATGAACTTACTGTGATTGGCGGCTTACAAGTACCTTTCTTGCATTCATTAGTCATGATACATTCCTCTTTCCATCAAAAATTTTGTTATTAAATATGATTAATTATCATAAAACCTTTACAGTACACCTATTTTTTCTAATGCGAGAATAACATCTCTTCCTTCTCTAACACCATCAATTATTTTTCTTGCTCTAACACTATCACCTATATTTACTACTTCAACATCCTTTTCTCCAAAGTACTCTTGTATTTCTTCTAATCCCTCAATTTGTGATCTAATTCCAAGACATACGAAACCATAATCAAAATTCATTGTTACTTCTTTCTCATCTTTTTTAACTTTGAAGTTATCTTCATTTACTTCCACAAGAGCTGTACTTGTATTTACATCAACATCATATTTTTTCAGCATTTCCTTTACAGCTGATTTTGATATTACATCTAAATCTTTGCCAAGCACAGGAAGCATTTCAACTATTGAAGTCTTTGCTTTTCTTTCTGAGAAAAATTCTATAACATCTAAGCCTACAGCTCCACCACCTATAACAACCACTTTTTTACCTATAAGATCCATTTTTTCAAATTCATTAATTTTACTAAATACACCAAAAATTGAATCTACTTTTCCTCCTTCTTTACCTATATTTTCTTCAAGTCCTTTTATTGGAGGAAGTAATGGTTTTGATCCAGTTGCATTTACTATTAAATCCGGATTAAGATTTTCTATTTTCTTAATATCAGCTTTGATATTTGTAAATATTGTTAGGTTATTTAAGTTTTCAGCTCTTTTTATTAGATAACTAGGAAAATAAGCTATTCTGTACTTAGCTGGGAATTTTGATATTTCTCTTGCAAGTCCACCTACATAGGATTTCTTTTCAAATAAAAATGTGGTACATCCTAATTCTGCTGATGTACAAGCTGCCTCAAGTCCAGCAGTTCCACCGCCTATAACAACTACATTAGTCTGTTTTGTAACTTTTCTTTTTTTATAAGCATCTTCATATATAATATCCGGGTTAACTGTACATCTTATTGGCTTATTTAAACCTATTCTATGTCCTGCACATCCAACATTACATGATATACACTTTCTAAGCATATCTTCTTGTCCATTTTTAACTTTTGCTACCCATTTAGGTTCAGAAATTAATCCACGACCTATAGCTATTAAATCTGCTTCTCCATCAGCTAATATTTTTTCAGCTACTTTTGGATCTCTTATGTTTCCTACTGTTATTGTTGGTTTATGGAATTTATCTCTTACAGCTTTAGACATATATGAACGCCATCCATCTTTAAGATCTGCCTTGTCTATCTGATATTGTATTGAATCATTTAAAGCTGCAGATACATCAAATATATCAACTTCATCATTTAAGTATTCTAATATTTCTAGTGTATCTTCTAGAGTATTACCACCCTCTAAAAATTCATCTGCACTAAATCTCAATAATATTGGAAATTTAGGGCCTACTGCTTTTCTCACACTATCAATTACCATTCTTCCAAATCTTGTCCTATTTTCAACGCTCCCTCCAAATTCATCAGTACGTTTATTATAGAGAGGAGATAAAAATTGACTTATCAAATATGAATGACCTGCATGTATTTCTACCGCATCAAATCCAGCTATTTGAACTCTCTTTGCTGCATCACCATATTTTTGGACTATATCTAATATCTCATCTTTTTCAAGTGGTCTTGGAACAGCTCCTCCAGTTTTAGAAGGTATATTTGAAGAAGAAACTGGCTGACAACCTATTCTAGATGGAACTGCTGATGCACCTGAATGGTTGATTTGTACTGCAGCATTTGCACCATATCTATGTAATCTTTCAGTTAATTTATACAGTCCAGGCATATAACTATCCTGATCTATTCTAAGTTGTGTGGTTCCATTTGAACCTAGTGGGAAATCAACAGCTACATTCTCTATAATTATTAATCCTGTTCCACCTTTAGCCCTTTGCTCATAATATTTAATATGTTCTTCATTGATTTCTCCATCTTCTGCTGCATAATTTGTACCCATTGGTGGCATAACTATTCTATTTTTTAATATCATATTTTTTACTTTTAGTGAACTAAAAATATTTTTATATTTTGTCATTTTCTATTCCTCCATTTTCATATATTCTACTTTGCTCTTAACAAATATGATAAAAGTATATGCTACAAAAAATTTGATGCTCTCAAGTGCATACGAAAAAACATATTCAGTTAAAATACAGAATTTTCCGAAACTTATCTTTAAAAAACAACATAGCAAGGGTAAGGAGCTTAAAGCTCAATACCTCTTGCAAAATACTAAAATACAATTTCTATTTTAATATTCAATGTCTAATACTTTCTTCATATGTTCAATAGGCATATTTTTTCCCGTCCACAATTTGAAAGCTGCTGCTCCCTGGAACAACATCATTCCTAGTCCATTCATTGTCTTCTTACACCCCACTTCTTTTGCCATTTTTAGAAGTACTGTTTCTCTTGGTGCATAAACAGTATCTGTTACAATTAAATCTGGCCTCAAAAAGCTTTTGTCTGGAATATATGTCTTACCCTCTAAAGGTTTCATTCCTACTCCTGTTGCATTTGCAAACAAGTAGCTATCTGCTATTTCTTCCTTTAATTTATCAAGATCAGCCAAATCATATAATTTAGCTTTGCATTTAGTTCTTTCATTTATATCTTTTACTGTCTTCTTTGCTCTTTCAAAAAATTTATCCTTATTATTGAATATTGATATCTCTGCTACTCCATCTAGTGCCGCTTGTACTTGAATTGCTGTAGCAGCTCCACCAGCACCTACTATTGTCATTTTCTTTCCTATTACATCTATATCATTATCCTTTAATGATTGCATATATCCAATACCATCTGTAACATGTCCAGTTAAAACGCCATTATCATTTACAATTGTATTTACTGACCCACAAAGTTCTGCTGCCTCTGACAATTTATCTAGATATTTATGTACTACTGTTTTATTGGGCATTGATACATTTGCTCCTCGTACTTTCATTGCTCTAAAACCCTTTATAGTATCTTCAAGTTCTTCATTTCCAACTTCAAATGCAAGATAAGCATAGTCAAGTCCTAATTTTGCAAATGCCTCATTGTGCATTGCTGGTGAACTTGAATGTCTTATGGGATATGCAATCAATCCTATAAGTTCTGTATGTCCTGTAATTCTTTCTGTCATAGTAACCTCTCCCATTCGTATTTTATTTTTACTTATAGTCTACTATTTAGTTGCTGTTATAAGTTTAAGTAATTTATCTAATTCATTTGCTTGTAATTGTCCTGGTGCTGATGCTGCTTTAGCTGAACCAAAAGTAAGTGCTGAACCAAAAGTTTCACCTGCTAAACGGCTTATAACTCCAAGAGGTCCCATTGACATAGTAATAACTGGAGTTTGGTCATGATCACGTCTCATTTCATTAGTTGCACTTAAAAGCTCAAGTACATCATCAGGATTTGAAGGCATAACTGCTATCTTAGGTATATCTGCTCCTAGTTGCTGCATCTTACACAATCTAGATACTATTTCTTGTTTTGATGGAGTCTTATGAAAATCATGATTTGACATAATTACCTTTACTCCATTTTCATGCGCTGTATCAACAATTTCTTTTACTACTTTGCTACTACCAATAAATAATTCAACATCAATTAAATCTGCATTCTTAGTTGATGCAATTGCCTTATTAAGTTCAACATAATATTCTGGAGTAATTTCCTTTTCTCCACCTTCTTTTGCAGTTCTAAAAGTTACCAGTAGTGGAATATCATCTAATTGAACTCTAAGCTTAGTTAAAATTTCTTTTACCTTTTCAATATCTTCTACATCCTTGTAGTAATCAATTCTCCATTCCACAAGATCAAGGCTGATTGCCTTTAAGTATTTAACATCATCTATTAACTCTTCATTAGTTCTTCCCATAAAAGGTACTGCAATTTTAGGAATTCCTTCTCCCAATTTTACATTTTTAACTTTTACTATACTTTTCATATTTTCATTCCTTCCGATTTTATAGTAATCGTTATCGTAACTCATAAAAAAATTAAATGCAATCTTTTTTATTTTTTAACTAAATTTATAATTTAATAAAAGTAATTTTTTTAATTTACAAAAATCGTATTATTTTTAACGACATAATAGTTATTTTTTTAACATATCATGATTATATTATAATTCATTCTCTTTGATAATTCTAATACATCTTTTCATGATTATTGATAGTTTTTTTCTATGAATTATGGTATATTATTTTTAATGTATATTGGAGGGAACTATTATATGAATTTAAATCAATTATATTATTTTAGAACTGTTGCAAAACTTGAACACTTTAGAAAAGCAGCATCTGAACTAAATATTTCTCAGCCAAGTTTAAGTAATTCAATGACAAATTTAGAATCAGAACTTGGTCTTTGTTTATTTGAAAAGCAAGGTAGAAATGTCATACTAACAAAATATGGTCGTATATTTTTAAAAGATGTAGAAAAAATACTTGATGAATTGGAAAATGCAAAAAAAAAGATGAAGCAGTTAGCCAGTGGTGATACAGGGCATATTGACATTGCATATATTTCTCCCTTAGCACATCAGTACATTCCAAATACAGTACGTAACTTTTTAGATTTAGAAGAGAACAAAAATGTTACTTTTACATTCAACCAAGGATTTACAAATGAGCTTATTAAAGGCTTAAAAAGTGATAAATATGACCTGATTTTTTCATCTTATTCAGAAGAGGAGCCAGATATAACCTTTGTGCCAATTATTGAACAAGAACTATTTGTTATAGTTCCACTAAACCACCCTCTTGGGAAACTTAATAATATTGATCTTGTTGATATCAAACCTTATCCTTTAGTGGGATATGACAAAGATTCTGGTCTTGGAAAATTTATTTCTAACTTAATGAAGAGTATAAATATAAAACCTAAAATAATTTGTGAAGCCGCAGATGAATATGCTATTACTGCTCTAGTTTCTTCAAACTTTGGTATATCTATCATAGCAGAAGCACCTGCACTAAAACATGCAAAAGTAAAAAAACTAACAATTACTAATCCTAAATACTCTAGGAAAATTTACCTTGCTTATAAGAAAAATAGGATTTTTCCTCCTGCTGTTCATAACTTTATTTCATACATCAAAAAGAAAAGTATCATTGAAGGCATGAAGCTTTATTCTGAATCCTAAAAAAATTATATTCTTTTACTTTATGTAAATTTTTTGACGAATCTCTATTAATTTTCCTTCTTCAACATTTTTAAATGTTCCAGTGATTCCTTCTATAACCATTTTAGCTTTTCCCTGGGGCATTATAATCTTTCCAGGTTTCAAATTTTCTACTTTTTTTATCACTTTCATGTCTTCACTTACAAACAAAACGTCAATAGAAAATTTCATAAAGAATGTATGAATGCTGTTACAAGGCTTAATCAAAATCCCCTCATGATGTGGTTTTTTACGAAACATAAACCCTAAAAATCTTTTAACAAAACTATCTGCTATAAATATTTCAGCTATAACCTCTGACTCATATACTAAAGTCTTGACCACATTATCACCTCTTAGCAAATATAGTAATCATCCTTATAACGGCAGGCCCTAATATAATTATAAATATGGTAGGGAAAATAAAAAAAATTAATGGAAAAAGCATTTTAATAGGAGCCTTCATAGCCTTTTCTCTAGACACCTGTCTCCTATGTTCTCTCAAATTTGCAGATTCAATTCTGATCACTTTGCTTAAACTTACTCCTAATTCATCTGCCTGAATTAACGAACTAATAAACATGGAAAGTTCCTTTACATCACAACGTTCACTCATATTTTTAAGGGCGGCTTTTCGCTCTATTCCCATAGTAATTTCCTTAAGACTCTTTGCAAATTCATCACAAAGTTCTCCATTTATATTACTTATAACTCTAGCTATAGCACCGTCAAAGGATAAACCTGCCTCAACACTAACTGTAATTAAATCTAAAGTATAAGGTAAGTCCTTTAAAATTTTATCTTTTCTATTTTGAATTCTTCTTGATAGATAAAAATTAAAGAAGGCATTAATAGTTATCACTATAAGTATTGTAAAAACAATAACTTTCATTATATTAAAATCAACCATTAGCACAAGTACTCCTAGAATTGTAGAAAAAATCAAGATAATCATGCTCTTTTTAAGCATCCATTTTTGAGCAGTACTATTTTTTAAAACCCCTGCTCTTTCTAACTTTTTGTTAAGCATTACAATTTTTTGATGAGGCGTTATGGTAAGCATAACCTTACTAAAGTTTTCATAAAAAGGCATTATCATTCTTTGTGAAAAAGTCTTATTTTCAATTTCTTCTTCTTTCAAATTATCCAGCTCATTAATCTCTGTAAATCTCTTTTTAATTTTTATTTTGTCACCGTTTATAGCTGTTAGTATTCCATAGGAAAGAAAAAAAATTGACAAAAAGAAGATGAAAAATGCAAAATAAAGCATGTACCTCTCTCCTTTCTTACATATCTATATTAATAATTTTTCTTATCATTAATAATCCAAGAAGCTCACTTAATACAGCAGCCGCTACCATAATTAAACCAATAGAAGTTGTAAATAGCAAAAGTATATACTCCTTGTTAAAAAGGTAAATTGCTGACCCTAAAAAAATAGGTATAAGCATTAAAATAATGCCCGATAATCTTCCCTGAGCTGTCAGTGTTTTTAGCTCATTTTTTATCTTTTGTCTCTCCCTTATAGTTTCCGATATATTATCAAGTACTTCAGACAAATTTCCTCCTATATCTTTCTGTATTAAAATAACATTCACTATAAGTCTAAGATCTTCTGATTCAACTCTGCTAAGCAAATTTTTTAAAGCATCTTCTTCAGAAATCCCAAGACTCATCTCTTTGAGTAATTTCTTAAATTCCTTTGAAAAAGGATCACTGGTTTCTTCTGATACTACAGCTATAGCTTGTAAGAAAGAATATCCTGCTTTTAAAGAGTTTGAAATTATAGTTATACCTTCATTTAATTCACTGTCAAAGTCCTTAATTCTATCTTTTTTTCTCTTTCTTATTATAAATTTGGGGACGTTCCATATTAGAATATAAATTAAAATGATAACAAAATAATTTTTAAAAACTGCAAATGCCAGAAAAGCAAAGGCAGAGGAAAATAGTATTTTTATAACCAGAAGTTCCTCTACAGTAATAGATAAATCTGCCTTCATGAGTTCAACCTCAAGCTTTTTATCTTTCTTTTTATTTAACCAGATCTTAGGTATTAAATTTGATAGAGTTTTTAATATGCTTACCCTGTCCTTCTTATTATTTTTATACTTTTGGGAAATAGCATAATCCTCATCAAAATATTTAAGCTTACGAATAGGTTTATCTTTACTAAATAATTCAATTAATACAGTGCTTATAAAAAGCCACACCATTAAAAATATCACTGTTACTATGACATATATCATAAGCCCTCCTCCTTGATTTTGCTTTAGGCATTTGAAAGAAAATAAGAAATTATCTCAAAATATCTGGTGGTACA
The DNA here is from genome assembly GCF_019056555.1 of Clostridium sp. 001. NCBI lineage: Bacteria > Bacillati > Bacillota > Clostridia > Eubacteriales > Clostridiaceae > Clostridium > Clostridium sp. 001. Next base: position 973,349 of record NZ_CP020473.1, read on the forward strand.
TTTATACCTTTCTCCTTAAGCTTCTGTACAAATTTGGGCATAATACCTGTAGGAATAAATTCTCCTCTTACTTTTCCTTTATTATCAACGCCCCTTTGCTCAAACTTAAATATATCCTGAAGTATAATTACATCCCCCTCCATGCCTTGAACCTCCGTTATATAAGTGATTTTTCTACTTCCATCCATGAGCCTTGATTGCTGAACTATTATATCAATAGCAGAAGCCACCTGATCTCTGATAGCCTTAATTGGAAGATTCATTCCCGACATAAGCACCATGGTTTCAATTCTAGATAACATATCTCTTGGTGAATTAGCATGACCTGTTGTAAGAGATCCATCATGGCCAGTATTCATAGCTTGCAGCATATCCAAAGCTTCTCCAGAACGAACCTCACCTACAATAATTCTGTCAGGACGCATTCTTAAACTATTTCTAACTAAATCCCTTATAGTAACTTCCCCTTTTCCTTCTACATTTGCAGGCCTTGTCTCGAGCCTTACTACATGCTCCTGAGAAAGCTGAAGTTCTGCTGCATCCTCAATAGTCACTATACGTTCATTTTCAGGTATAAATGAGGAAAGAACATTTAACGTAGTAGTTTTACCACTTCCTGTACCACCTGAAACAACTATATTTAATCTTCCTTCTACACAATATTTTATAAGTTTCGCCATGCTTTGAGTCATTGTTCCAAAGCTAACCAAATCCTCTACTTTAAATGGATCTTCTGCAAATTTTCTAATAGTGATAGAGGGACCATCAATGGCTAAGGGAGATATTATAGCATTTACTCTAGAGCCATTAGGGAGCCTAGCATCTACCATAGGTGAACTTTCATCTATTCTCCTTCCAATTGGTGCTACAATTTTTTTTATAACATGGAGTACGTGATTATCATCTTTAAATTTAGCATCCGTAAGTACTAGCTTTCCGTTTTTTTCAATATATACATGCTCTGGACCATTAACCATAATTTCAGTAACACCGTTATCTGAAAGCAATCCTGTAATCGGACCAAATCCTATAATTTCATTTAACAGCTCTTCTTTTATTTTTTTCTTATGATTATTAGTCATATTTAGTGATTCCATTTCAATATGCTTGGTAACAATATAATCAATTTTTTGCTTTAATTCCTGATTATGTTCAGAAATTTCATTAAAATCTATATCAAGTTCTTCAATTACCCTATTTTGAATTTTCATCTTCAATTCATAATAAGGATCTATTTCTTCCCTAACAGATTTATTGGCTTTTTTATCTACATTTATTTCTTCCAATCTTTTCATAAGAGACATAGTAATTCCTCCTGCTTAGGTATTTGAAAGAAAATAACAAGTCAAATATTCTTCGCATAGTGCCCCTTGTTATTTCTTTCAAAATGCCTTAATCAAGCTCTTACACATTTCATCCAGTGCCTTTACTACTTTTAATTTATAGTATTTGTCATCATGACATAAAGGAATCCCTTTATTTACTGAAGCAATAACAGTCTTTTCTTCATCTGGTATAAATGCAAAGACACCATCCTTAAAGGCCTCCTCCACTTCTTTTTTGTTTATTCCGTACTTTACATTAAATCTATTTATAACAAGCTTAACTTTGTTTTTATCATATCCAACGGATTCCATAACTTTAAGACCCAATTTAGTATTCTTAAGAGCTTATAATCTCCATAGTTGACACCATAAGTATTTTTTGTGCCATATCTAAAATATAAAGGGTACTATCATTAAAATTAATACCTGTGTCTACAACAATTACGTCGTATTCTTTTCTTACATCCTTCATTATTTTCTCAATAGCTTCTTTTGTTATATATTCCGCTGCTTCCGGTTTTTGAGGAGCAAAGAATATATCAAGATTATCATTATATTTATATAAATAAGGTTTTATATTTTCATAAGAATCTATTTGTCCATCCTCCACTGCATCTAAAATAGTCTTTTCACTATACTTATTAACCAGCATAGATATATCACCAAACTGTAAATCCATATCTATAAGAAGTACTTTTTTATAGGATTCCTTGCTTAAAACAATAGCTGTGTTAACCGCTAAAACTGATTTTCCCACACCACCTTTAGAACTAAAGAAAGCTATAGTTTTGGCATCTCTCACTTTTTCTGCACTTCCTGTAAGCTTTACCTGTCGTTCCCTGCACTTTTCATAAGTTGTTGTTATAGTCTCAATTAAGGTATTATAGTTAAAAGGTTTTATTATATATTCTTTAGCACCATGAAACATTGCCTTTTTTAAATACTCACTTTCAGCCTGAACAGACATAATAATTACCATTACAGAAGGGTACTCCATGGTTATCTTTTCAGTAGCTTCTAAGCCATTTAAAACAGGCATGTTAATATCCATCAAAACCACATCAGGATTTACCTTTGGTATAATTTTAAATACTTCTTCACCATTATCCGCTTCTCCTACAACTTCAATATTTTCTTTATCTAAATTCAATATTTTTTTTATTACATTTCTAGTTTCTTCAATATCATCTGCAATTAGCACTCTGATCTTATTCATTTTTCATCCCCCTACTGTCCGAGTATTGGAATTTTAATTGTCTCTCCAGTTAATATTAAATTCTCATCCTGTATATTATTTGCTTCTTTTATAATAGTATATTTGCCTTCATCTTCATAAAACTTTCTACCAATATTTTCTAAGGTATCTCCAGGTTCCACTATATAGCTTTTATAATTTTCACTACTTGTAATGTTTAAATTATTTTCTTTATTGAAAGTCTTTTCATCAGTATTAACAGACATCTCTTCCCATGTAATTCCATTTGTTTCTGTAGTTCTTTCATCTTTTAATGGTCTAAGAGCTAGCTTGATGCTTCCTATACTTTGAGCAAGTACTACCTTTTCCAAATCTGATACTTTAACTGATAGGGTTACTAAAAAATTTGTTGGTGCTTTTCCATTATCACTGCTTTTATTACTATTACTTTCTTTATTCTCTCTACTTATCTGTTTATCTACTGCTAATACCTGGATGTTCTGTAATACAATTTTTGCTTCATCTGGTCTAACTACTTTTGTTCCATCTCTCTTTTCAGATGTATACACAATGATATCCACATAATCTTTTGGTTTTAACAATCCTGAAACCCCTGAATCACCTGTAACACTAATAGAAATTGCTCTATAATCATTATCCATTTTTAAATTAAGTTCATCTCCACCCTTCTCCAAAAGTTTATCAATATGAAACCCTTCATTTTTTGAAATTGTTTGAGTTGCATATTTTCCCGCAATTTTTGAAGAATCTTTAATATAGTTATCAAAAATAGGATTATAAGGCACCTGTATCTTTTTTATCATTTTCTTATCTATAAGGGTTCCTGAAGATATTGTCTCAGCTGCTACTAAAATTGTTGTTTTTTTAGCCGCTTCACTTGACGATTTCAACGATTGTAAATATGCAAAAGCAGCCACTGCAGCTATTAGCGCTAAAATAAAAGATATCAATATCAATTTTTGTCCTCTGCTTTTCATCACTATCCTCCTTCATCCCATATCAGTAATCCTACTTATTTTGATAATTTTGCACCATATAACCCTGTGTCATTTAAATTTGTATCAACCGGACAATTTAAAACAAATCTAGCAAACCTTCCTTTAACTTCTATTTTTCCTGAATTATTAGTTACATCCTCTACATAAAACGCTGCGAATCCTACTACTAATACTGACTTTTGTCCACTTACAGCTAAAGAATCTACTAAAGGCATTATCCATAGTCTTATTGAGTCTCTTGGAAAATTATCAAAAGTGCTGTATTCAGAGTTGATATACTTTTTTATATCATTACAAGCTCCTGCCATATTACCCGGTTCAGTATCTATATAGTCACCTACTGATATTGTTCCACTGTAACCATATAGTGCATTTGCTCTAAAAACACTTTCACCAGACCCACCAAGCGAAACTGCACCATAATTTCCTGAGTATCCATCTCCTGCATCTTCTTTAAGTGTTACTAAGTCTCCATAAGAAAATTTATATACTTCTACAGCAAAAGGCCTTATCCCACCTGTTACTGATTTTGCAGGGGCAACTACAGCCTTTGTCTTAGCCTTTATATTGCTGCTGTTTATTCCTATTACTTGAGCAAATAGGTGCTTTACATTTTTAACTTCTTCTATTTGAATGCTCTTATGATCTACACCAACAGTTATTAGGGCTAGACTTGGATCTACATTATTTTTTTGAAGATAATCTACAGCTGCAGTCCTTGCCTTCATCTCATTATCAGGTAATTCAAGTACCGCTGCTAAGGCCCCTGAGTCGATTGCATTTGTTAACTTTGTCTTTTCTATATAAACCATACCTACATCAAGTACGTAAGCAGTAAACCCAAGTAATACAGTAATGAGTAAACAGGAAATAATAGCAACATTTCCTCTATCATTTAACTTCCTCATTTATATCTCTCCTCACTCAACCCTCATAGTTGTCTGTCCATTTAATACTATTACATTATTAAAAAGACTACTTATAATTGGAACAGTGAGATTATATTTATAAGTTACTTTTACAATAAGGCTATCCCCGGATCTTCTGCTACTTTCATCAGGAGTTATAGTTACTGTTAAATTCTTAGGATCTAAATTAGGAGAAGTAGCTACAATTAAATATTGAATTTCCTGATCAGTGCTGCCTATAATTCCTGCCCTTGCACCTTCTCTCGATGCATTTTCAATAGTAAGATAGGAATTTATCACCATTCCAAATTGAACTATTCCCATTACAATCAATAGAAGGATTGGAAGGATTATTGCAAATTCAACTAAAGCCTGCCCCTTTTCATTCTTTAAGTTTTTCAATATAACCACTTCCTTTTGATTAGTTTTCAAAATACTCTAACCACCTTTTTTGTGATTAGAGTACTTTGGAAAAACCTCAGCAGAACTTTTTCTATTTTATTGAAGGGCATTTATTATATCCTGAAATTTTGCAGAAATCGCTGGCCCAAGTAGTACTAATACGGCAATAACTACTATTGCTACAAGTCCTATTATTAGTGCGTACTCAACCATACCTTGTCCTTTTTCTTCTTTTAACTTATTTAAGGCATATCCTTTAAATTTTTGCAGCATATTATTCATCCCCTTTAAATTTATTTTCTTATTGATTTTATTATAAATCTACCGTCTTTAACTTGGCAGATTGCAAAAGTCACATATCATAAGTAAAAAAGTCAGAAAAAAATAGAGACCAAAGTCCCTATTTTTATCCGATTGCTACCATTGCTAACCCCCCACCTTCTTCAAAGTGGGGGATAGGCACTGCTACGCACCTGGATAAGTTCTTCTAAGGTTCAGATGGAGAAAAAGGTATTCCTTATAAGCAAACTCCACGTGAACCTAAGAATCACTTGATAAGTAATTACCCAATCACTAAAAAATACTCTATGATTAAATTTCATATTTACTTCTATAATATTCATCAATATTATTTTCTATTGCAACAATTGCGGCGTGAACTCTATCGTCTACATTTATTTTTTTAAAAAGATTTGTAGCATAATTTTTAACTGTTTTTTCAGAAATGTACAACTGCTCTCCTATTTCTTTGTTACTAAATCCTTTTGAAATTTTATCAAGCACTTCAATTTCCCTTTTTGAGAGATTATCTAAAATATTAGATGCTTTCTTTGCCTTAATTTTTATGTCAGAAAAAAGTGTGGAAACCAAAGACTTATCGATGTATTTTTCACCCTTATACACTCTTCTAATTGCTTCTGCAATATCTGTTCCAGCTGAATCTTTAAGCATATAGCCATCGGCTCCAATACTTATAGCCGTATTAAGTGTCTTTCTATCATCTTCAACAGTTAACATTATAACCTTAATTTTATTGTCCTTATCCTTTATACTTTTAAGAACCTGAATACCATCCATAATTGGCATATTACAATCCAGCACAACAACATCTAACTCATGATTATTTAAAAGTTTTAAAGCCTTCTCTCCATTTTCTGCCTCACATACAATATCCATATCCTCTTCAAAACTTATAATCCTTTTTAACCCCTGCCTTATTATATCATGATCATCGGCAATTAATATTCTAATCACCTTGTTCTTCATTCTTTATCACCTCTCGATTAATAGGAAGCTTAACAGTGTAAGTTGTGCCTACTTTCTCAGAGGATTTGATTTCAATTTCTCCCTGAAGTTGTTTTACTCTATCTAAAATTCCAATAAGTCCATAGGACGCTCCTTTAGTATTTACTCTCTTTAAAGTCTCTTCTACATTAAACCCAACACCATCATCATTTATTATTAACATTAAATATTTTGTTCCAAAATCCATTCTTACCTTTGCATGTTTTGCTTTAGAATGTTTCCTGATATTATTAAATATTTCTTGAACAATTCTATATACTGCTACTTGAATAATAGGTTCTATTTCCATTTGGATTGGCTTCATTTTTATCTTTATATCAATATTTGACTCTTTGAAAATAGTATTTGCCGTTTGATCTATAGTTTGCCTTAAACCTAAATCGTCCAAAGACATAGGCCTTAAATCAAAAATAATACTTCGAACTTCTTTTAATGCCACCTTAACACTTTCCTTTAAATCTTCTAATTCCTTAAGTCCCTCTTCCAAATTTTTTTCAATAACCATCTTACATATATCTACTTTCATAACTGCATTAGCCATATGTTGAGCCGGTCCATCGTGAATATCCCTTGCAATTCTTTTTCTTTCACTTTCCTGAGCTTCTAAAATTTTTATACCAATAAACATTTCAGAATTCTTATCTGATCCTTCTAAAGCAGAAAGAACATCACCTTCTAAATAACCCATAGCAATACTTATTTGATTAATTATCCTTTCACCATTTTCAATATTATCCATTATCTTTTTTATGGTTATTTCCAGGCTATCTCTTTCTTTTCTCAATGACTTTTCTTCATTTATCTTCGTATAAAACTTAATTCTCATATCAGATGCTGCTTCATAAGCTTCCTTAATATCATCTTCAGTATACTTATTAAAGTTTGCAGATACATGAGCCAATCTTCTTCTAGCAGCCTTATCCTGTTCTTCCAGTTTATCAACTTCATCTATAACATTAGCAATATCCTTTTTAATTTCATCTAGTTTAAGCTTTAAATCTTCGTGATCTTTTCTTATATAATCAACAATACTGAGTACCTGCCCTCTACTTGAACTTATCTCATCTATTACATTTTTGATTATTTTATTAATAGCATTAACATCCAAGTTTATATTATTCATCATATTCTCCCTTCATTTAAAGTACAACCAAACCAAATTAAATTTACATGAAAACTAATAGTGAAATAAAACTTCCTAGTGATAAAAATGGACCAAAGGGAATATAATCTTTAGTTCCTTTTACTTTAAATAATATTAAAATAATTCCAACTATCGAAGACAGTGCAAAAGCTAAAAAAATTGCCCACAAGGTTTTCTTTAATCCTAAAAAGGATCCAATAGCAAACATAAGCTTTATATCTCCACCACCCATAACATTAGGAACAAGGGATAATAAAAACATTGTTCCTCCTCCAAATATCATTCCAAGTATTGTATCTGTAAATGAACTCTTAATGAAAAAAGAAAGCATTATTCCCATAATCAAACCTATAATGACCATAAAATCAGGTATAATCCTATACTTCAGATCAATAAAAGAAATTATAACTAAAATTGATGTCATAACTATTGCCTTAGCAAGTACAATAGTAAACCCTAATCGTAAAAATAAAACTTCAAAGGATAGACTACAAATAATAGGTATAAAAATACTCCCGATTTTTTTATTATTTTCAATAATATTATATGAGATACTTTCTATTACAATATTTAGTAATATTCCTATAATGAAACCTATAGCAAAAATTAATATGTACATACTTCCCTCTTAAATAAAATTATTATTTTCTTTATTATTTGCATTGGAGGAAATATTATTATAAGTTATATTTTAACTTGAGTTTTTTGGAAAATTTAAGATAATCCCTTTACAATTAATAATAAATATTATATAATTATTATTATAAAGAGGAGATGATATGATATGGAAACTGATATAGATTTCAATTCCCTAATAACATCTGTAGAAACCTGTTGTTTAGGAAAGGAAAACTGCGGAGGTAAGTGCGATACTTCCAATTGCATTATAGGATATTGTAAAAAAGATCTACTTGCTTGTCTTAAATCTAACGAACAATTTCTAGAAAATGAAATAGAAAACATTCCTTTATTTGACACAAAAGTTTTTGATGAATCCTCTGTAATAGATACTGTTGGCTTTATACTAAATCAATGTAAAAATTGTAATGCGTATCACGATGAAGATTGTATAATAAATATTTTAAGAAGCGCCTGCGAAGTAATTTTATTTGGGAATCCAAAAGATTATAACGGTAGTGTGCTCTTATACTTGAATGATATAAAATTGGACAATTCAAAAATAGCAGACAAAATACAGGAATCTTATTTATCACATAAAAATTAATTATTTAAAAAAAGGAAGGGTATTAATATGGAATATGTAAAATTATCTTATGAAACAACTTTAGGAGATACTAAAGGAACTAATTTGGAAAGATCTGTAAAGCAAACTTTTAATGGTGAAACCAAGGAAGCAGGATTATATACTGCCATAGCACGTCAGGCTCAAAGACAGGGATATGGGGATATTGCCGAAATACTAAAAGTCCTTGCAAAAGAAGAAGTAGAGCACGCTGCAACTTGTGCAGAATTGAACAATATGATAACAGATGATTGTTTCCAGGATATAAAACAAATGCTAGAAGGAGAAATTTTTGCAAACAATTCAAAACGTGAAGATGCTCTAAAAGCAGAAGAACAAAAAATAGATGCAGCAAAAGAATTTTTCAATTCAGCTTCCAAAGATGAAGGACGACATGCCCGAATACTGGAAGGAATATTAAAAAAATATAACAAATAATATTAAATTAATAGTTAAGAATTAATAATTAATAGTTATGGATGATTTTCTTTAGCTAACCTAAAGAAAATCTAAAATGCAGCACTTATTGAAGCTTTGCTTCAATAAGTGCTGCATTTTAGATTTTTCATTAACTATTCATTTTTAATTATTAATTCTTAATTATTTTATACTTGTCTTATAGCTCCTCTTTTTAAAGCTACATTTATTATGTTAAATAAAATTGCTCCTGCTATAGTATTTATAACTGCAGCAGGTAAAACTACAGATAAGAACAATGCTGTAAAACTTGTCTTTAATCCTACTGTAAGCAATACTACCATTAAGAATGTAGAACCACTTATAATTGTACCTACAGCAGTAACTAATAGAATAGTTATTTGGTTGTTTATCCTATCTCTAAGAGGTTTTATAAGTACAAACATTATGTTTATAGTTACAAATTTGTCTATTACATTTGCAAATTGTCCACCAGGGAAAGCAGTAGTTGCGGCTGCCAGAATACCTGCTACAATACCTGCGCAGAGACAAGTTTTATATTCCCTGTTAAACACGAGTATTATAAAAAGCATTGCAAGAGAAAGATCTGGTTTCATTCCAAGTATAAGCGGTGGTGTAATCTGATGCAGCACTGCACCTATAGCAAGTAGTATAGAATTTATAATCATCTTTTTTAAGTTCATATTTACACTCTCCTTAAAATTAAATTCGAATATTCCATCTAATTTGAATATTCTTTAAATTAAAAATACAATTGATATTATCACAACTATCTATAAATAAATTTTCCTTATTTCTCTTTCACAACATAGCATACACCACCTATACTTCTTTCTAACCAACTTTATTTTTTAATAAAATAAAAAAACTCCATCCTAAAAACTAGGACGGAGATATCCGCGGTACCACCTAAATTATACTTTAAAAAGTATCTCTTTTTCAGACACTAACATGTCCTATCCATTATAACGTATGGAATACGTTAACCACTACTCTTCGCTCTGCGAATTTCAATTTACTCCTCTTAGGTCCATTCACAACATACAATAGTATTGAGATCCCACCATTCTCAACTCTCTGTAACTTTAATAATGTTGCTACTATTCCTCGTCAAAGGATTTATTTTTAAATTAAGTATATGTTATCACTTATTCTTCTTCATGTCAATAAGTATTTTCACTTTTATTTATACTATTTAACACCATAAGCTGAGTTAGCATTTTCATTAAATATTTGTCTGTAACAATAGTTTATTATGTCACTTCTTTTTATAATACCTATAAATATATCCTTATCATCTATTACAGGTACAAAATTTTGATTTACCGCAAGTGATACCAAGTCTTCCATGTTAGAATTAATTTTCACTGGTTTATTATGCATACGCCTAGAAATTTGTTTCAACAATACTTTGCTGGTATTTTTAAAATTCAAATCTGGAGTATTTTTTAGTTTCCACAACAAATCACCTTCTGTAAGGGTTCCCACGTACTTACCGCAGCTATCAATTAGTGGAATTGCTGTATATCTATGTCTTTCCATTCTTTCCAGTGCCTGTCTCATAGTTGAATTCGGAGTTTCACAAACAACTTCCTCTTTAGGTGTTAGAAAAAATGCTATATTCATATGTCTTTCTACTCCTTAATACTTTTATTTTAAATATACTATTTAAATTTGAAATTACGCAATCTTAGAATCAAATAACTTAATTACAAGGTCAATTATTAATCTTAAGAAGAAATAATAATTGACCTTCACAATACTATCTTGAACATTCGGCCTCTACTTGAAGTAACTTTTTAAGTACTTCCTCTATATCATCTTCTAATTTTTCGTCAATTTCAACATTATCGTTCTTTACAGCTTCTATAGTAAGTTTTAGCCCCTTAGTTATATTACTTATTTCCTCCAACGTTAACAGCATAAGTATATTCTCTTTCATGTTAATAACCCCCTTATCTAACTTAATCTTTTTTAGAAAGCGACTTACATCCATTATCCCTTTTAATATATCTCGTAAAATTTAAGTTAATATAAAGCGTTTATCGAGAGATAATTTTTATTAAAAAAATCTATATTTATAATAAATGATAAGTTTTTATACTTGCTCACTTATCTCTAGATATTTAACAGCATGAAACATTCATTTCAAAAGGCTGTGTTGTTAAAAGTTTCCTATAAAATCATAATATTCTTCAAGCATGTATTCTGTGTATTTCTTTTTTCCCATTAATCTATATATAACATCAAAACTTCTGTATCCTTCTTTATATAATTTATATTCCTTTAGAAGTTTTTTTAACATTCCTTTATTTATTTGTAGGAGATTAACTAATTCATCCAACGTATAAAACTCTTTGTAAAGCAATTTTTCAAGCTTTTGCTGCATTTCCACTTTATACAACAAGTCCAATTTTCTATTCTTGTGAGGTCCGCTCTTTCCTCTATGATGTTCTGAACAAAGATATTTAAAGTTCAAAGGGAAATCCACTCCTCCCTGAGATCTATAAACTATATGATGCTTATCCGCTGGTTTACCACATATTTGGCACTTTAACAATTTATTCCCTCCTAATTATATTATAGTGGATTTTTATTATATTTTATACTATTATTATAGCACAGGTTTTATCGTATTACACTTATAAAAAATTATAAAAATGTTATAATTTTCATATAAAAAGCGTATATTATCTACCTATAAAAATCAAACTATTATTATAGATAATCTACCAATTAACATAAACTTTAATGGGAGGCATTTTTTTATGCGAAATATTTTTTACTCAATTTTTGTAATAAATGCCATATTGTCCATAGCCGTTATAATGTTAGAAAGGAAAAATCCTGAAAAAACAATTGCATGGTTGTTAATTTTTATAGTTATGCCCCCTTTTGGTTTAATAGCTTACATATTTTTAGGGCGAAATTGGAAAAAACATAAACTTAACAATGAAACAAATGTAAATATAAAAGAATTAATATCTGAAGCTATTAAAAATGTAAAAGATACGACTTATACCCCTTTAATTGAACTTCTTTCTAAAAACAGTGAATCACCATTGTTTACAAACAACTCCATAAAGATATTCAAAAACGGAGCTGAAAAATTCAAATATCTTAAAAAAGAATTGCTAAATGCAAAACATCATATTCATATGGAATATTACATAATAAAAAGTGATGAAATTGGAAATGAAATAAAAGATATATTGATAAAAAAATGTTTAAGCGGTGTGGACGTACGTCTCATATTGGATAGGGTAGGCTGTATAGGACTTGATAAAAAGTATATAAATGATTTAAAAAGTGCTGGAGTTAACGTGGTCCAATATTCTTACTTCCTAGCACCAATTTTGAAGTACATAAATACTCAGATAAACTATAGAAATCACAGAAAAATAGTAGTTATTGATGGTAAAGTAGGTTTTGTAGGCGGCATAAATATAGGGAATGAATATATAGGAAAGAGTAAATATGGATACTGGAGAGATACTCATATAATGGTAAAAGGTGATTTTGTCTTAGGACTTCAGGCAGTCTTCATAGATGACTTTGTCACAATAAAATCTGCCAATAAAGAATATTTCTTTTATGATGGAAACTTTAAAGAAATATTCCCTGAAATTCCATCATACAGAAACTGCAATAAAATAATGCAGCTGGTAAAGAGTGGTCCAGATTCTGAATTTCCAGCTATTGAACAAGCCGTTTTAAAGATGATTGGTATGGCAAAGGATCATATTTACATTACAACTCCTTACTTCATACCTACTGAAAGTATATTAAATGCACTTAAAATCGCCTCTTTAAGCGGTATAGATGTACGTATACTATTTCCGGGGAGATATGATCATATATTGGTGTACTATGCCTCAAGAACCTATCTAGCAGATTTAACTAAAAGTGGTGTTAATGTTTATTTCTATAACAAAAATTGTTTTATTCACTCTAAAACCACATCTATAGATGGTAAAATATGTACTATAGGTACTGCTAATATGGACATAAGAAGCTATCAATTAAATTATGAAATAAATGCAATGATATATGATGAGGATACCACCGTTGAACTTGAAGATTTATTTTTCCATGATCTTAAAAACAGCAAGATAGCTAGTGCCAAATACTTTGATAATTTATCTCTTTTTACTAAATTTTTTGAAGCTTTTTGCAAAATATTTTCTTCATTATTATAGCCTAAAATTTAAAAACATATATACACATCAAAAGGGCTTACACACTAATTAATTAGCGCAACAAAGCCCCTATTGATAATTTCATTCAATTTGATTGCTATCTTCTTTAATTAATCCCTTTCTATATGCTATTAAGAGCTTTTCCAAATCAGCTATCTGTTTTTTTAGCTCTTTTCCTATGTCTGTATCTTCTACCCTTTTTCTCTTAGTTACATGTTCCAAAATCACCGTAGAAGATAAAATATCTTTGTCCTCTTCTATAGCATTTTTTATAGCACCAAACGGTTCATGAGAAGTCAGCAATAGTCCATAAGAATTATATATTAAAGTATAGCCTGCAATTCCAGTTTCAGGCTGATATGCCTTACAAAATCCCCCATCTATCACAAGGAGTTTCCCATTTGCCTTTATAGGACTTTCGCCTTCCTTAGTTTTTACTGGAATATGGCCATTTATAATATGAGAGCTTTCGGGTGGCAAATTAAATTCTGCCAGTATATTCTTGCACACATTCTCATCATCCCTATATTGGTAATAATAATTTTTCTTTTCATAGTGTGCTAGCTTATCATCAATAAAATATCTTTCAAAAGTTGTCATTCGAACTTTTCCAAATACAGGTGAATCCTCTCCACACCACATATACCACATCATATCCATACCATATTTTTTATTATTAGTATTACTTTTAAAGAAAAAAGCATCTCTCGCTAGACGGTCGTACCTATCTAAAAGTTCTCTACCGCTGTAGCTTATTTTTCCTATTTTCACTTCTCTAAAACTACCATCTTTATTCAACGGAATACACCCGTGATATAAAAGATTTGAATTATATACCAGGTATATACTCCCTTTACCATATAAGAATTTAATATGTCTTTGAAGTTTCTCACTGTTTACAAAAGAACTAGTCAACTTTTCAATTAATTCTTGTTCCCTATCTGTAAGTTTATATGGGTCATTCCAATCTATAGTAGGAAACTTGCTATCATTTAACTTATAATTATGACCATATATATCTATTTCCCATTTTTCTGTATCTATTTTATCAAGTAAAAGTCTATCATCCATCTTAAATTCAGGATGCCTTTTTATTATTTCAGCCTCTAATTTAAATTGCATTATAGCTATGGACTTGTGCATTTTTGCCAGTAAATTAAGTTCATTTTTACTTATATCCTTGTTTAAAGTCTTAGGAATAAAATTCTTACAAGGATCATCACTATAAAATTCAAGGGCAAAAGTAGCAAGAGGAAGTAAGTTTATTCCATATCCATCTTCAATAGTATGCAAATTAGCATATCTAAGTGATATTCTAAGCACATTAGCTATACAAGCTTCACATCCAGCTGCCGCCCCCATCCAGAGCATATCATGATTTCCCCATTGAATATCCACAGAATGATGTTTCATAAGAGCATCCATTATAATTTCAGCTCCTGGTCCCCTGTCATATATATCTCCTATTATATGAAGCCTGTCTACAACTAACCTCTGTATTACATTTGATATAGCTATAATAAATTCAGGTGCACGATTTATATCTATTATAGTTTTTATTATACCGTTATAATACGCTTGTTTATCTACCTTATCATCCTGATCGTGAAGCAGTTCTTCTATTATATATGAAAAATCCGATGGAAGTGCTTTCCTCACTTTAGATCGAGTATATTTTGAAGATACATTCTTACACAATTCAATTAATTGATATAAAGTTATCCTATACCATTCTTCCAAATTGTGTTCTTTTTCCTTAATTAATTCTATTTTTCTCTCAGGGTAATATACAAGGGTTGCCAGTGATGCCTTCTGTTCTTCTCTCAATGAATTTCCAAACACATCATCAATTTTCCTCTTTATTACACCAGATGCATTTCTAAGCATATGGGTAAAAGATTCATATTCTCCATGAATGTCACTTATAAAGTGTTCTGTAGCTTTTGGTAAATTCAATATAGACTGAAGATTTATAATTTCCGTACTGGCGCTAGATATTGTGGGATATTCTCTAGATAATAATTGAAGATATCTTAAATCTTTTTCTATTATATCTAAATTATTCTCATCATAGAAAATCATGGTCATTTTCTCCTTTTTAATATATACAATTTTAATTTATACAATTTATTTAATTTATGAAAGCAATAATGATATACTATATAATATATTATAGTATATCATTATTAACATGTATAGTACAAATTGTATATTTAGTATAGCATATAATAACACATTTCCCTATTTAAAACTACTAATATTAAGCTCATTATAGTTTATTAAAAAGTTCTTTAAATTATCCATAATCACTTTTATTCCATCTTTGGAATCCGACTCTATATTCAAACACAATACTGGTTCATGAAGGGAAATCCTAAGAAGGAACCATCCATCTCCATTAAGTTTATTACAATTTACCCTAACTCCTTCATAATTATTAGGTGCTTCATTCCATCCATTGATTTTTTCTACATAGTTCTTTAAATCATCCAATATTTTATATCCATAATCTTTAAAATTACTGTTTAAAATATTAAATCTAAACTCTAAACTTTCAGGTGAAATTTTTAGACTTTTTATTAAGTCCTCTATACTTTTACCTTGTTTATGAAGTTTGGCCATTTTTACTAGTATTTTAGATATCAAATAAGCTCCATCATCTAAAAAGTAATTTTCTTTAAGTGCTGCATGTCCTGAAGTTTCAATAGCCAAGTAGCATTTTTCTCCCTGCTCATTTAGTCTTATTCCTTCATTTATTACATTTCTATAACCTCTTTTGAATCTATGATGTTTTCCACCTAAATTTTCAATAAATTCACTTAATCCATTTGAAGTTACAGAATCAGTTACTATAGTGCTGCCTGGATGTTCCTCTAAAATTATAGAAGATATTAAAGCTATTAGGGAATTTCTATTTATCTCCATACCTCCAGCATCTACAATAGCTGCCCTATCTACATCTGCATCAAATACTATACCAAGATCTGCTTTATTTTCAAGTACTGCCTTTCTAATGGAATCCATAGCTTCTTTTGCTTCAGGATTAGGAATATGATTTGGAAATCTTCCATCTGGATTAATAAACTGACTTCCTTCAACTTCTGCGCCTAATTTTTTTAGAACTTTACTTGCAAAAAAGCCCCCTGCTCCATTACCTGCATCTACAATAATCTTAAACTTAGAAAGAGGCATTTCGTAATTTTCATTTGAATTTATACCTTTCCTAATTTTTTCAACTAATAAACTTGAATATGTGTCAATGAAGTCAACTTTAGAAATTTCTCCTTTATACGAAGGATATTTAAAGTCTTTCTCCACTGCACTATCTAATATGTATTTTATATTCTCTTTTTCACATCCACCATTTTCAGTGAAAAATTTTAATCCATTGTGATAATAAGGCAAATGGCTTGCAGTTATCATAATAGATCCATCGCATTTATAATCTTCCAGTACAGTAGTCATAAACATAGCTGGGGTAGTGCAAAGTCCGCAGTCATATACACTGCATCCCAAATTTACAAGTTCATTTAAAATAACTTCTTTAATTTCAGGTCCTGACAGTCTGGAATCCATGCCTACTGCAATTTTTATTTTTTCTTTTTTTATATTTTTTTTGTCTTTAAGCCATTTTACAAACCCACCTGCTATGGCCTTTACTTCTACAGTAGTCAAATTAACTTTCTTTTCAGGATTTTCAATTGCAATTCCCCTTATATCAGTACCATTTTGTAATTTATGTAATTCTTCTATCATGTTCTTCCCCCTATTTTTCTAAAGTTTATATGTAAAATCCCTAAATAAAAATATCACATATGTATCCTAAGTAAAATTTGAGATTATCCTCATAAATATACTGAAGTATGTTTCAACTTAGAATCTCCATATTAATTATATAATAAATGTTTTCCTATAGGTACAATTTATATTCATTTCATAATTAAAGCTCAAACATAAACAGAGTTCTTGGTTTCAGGTGGAGTTTTTTCTCCATCTGAAACTTAGAAATCGTTATCCAGGGGCGTAGCAGCCGTTTATCCCACACTTTATAAGAAGATGGGGTATTACGGCTGGTAGCCATCGAATAAATAGTTTCTCTAACAAAAAAATAAACTTATACTTGAGGATATGCTGCCAAAATTGAAATCACATTTTAAAACTTTTTATTAAGTCTTAGCTCAGTATTTTAGAAAATCTTAGAAGTTTATATATGTTTGAGGTACGAGTTTATATGAACTTCTTTAGATTTTCAAAATACTGAGCTTTAGACTTATAAAAAGTTTTTATAGTGATGAGATTTGGCATTATATCCGGTAGCATAAGTTTATTTTTTGTTTAGAAACTCTATTACTCATGTTTATTTTAATCCTTAAGCTTTTTCTACTTTCATTGCCCTCATAGAATTTAATACTGCTATAAGAGCTACCCCTACATCTCCAAAAACTGCTTCCCACATATTAGCTATTCCCACAGCTCCTAGAACTAAAATCACCAGTTTTACTCCAAGGGCAAATACTATATTTTGGGATACTATTTTTTTAGTTCTCTTAGCTATTTTAATGGCAGTTACTATTTTTGAAGGTTCATCTGTCATAATAACTACGTCTGCAGCTTCAATAGCAGCATCTGAACCAATACCGCCCATAGCAATTCCAACATCTGCTCTTGCAAGCACAGGAGCATCATTTATTCCGTCTCCTACAAAAATCATTTTTCTATTAGAAGACTTTTCGGCAATTATATCATTTAATTTTTCTACTTTTTCATCTGGAAGAAGCTGTGCATGAACCTCATCCAATCCTAATTTATATCCTATTGCTTCTCCAATTTTTTTATTATCTCCCGTAAGCATAACTGTTTTCCTTATTCCCATGTCTTTTAACATTTTAATTGCATCTTTAGAATCTTCTTTTACTTCATCAGATATTACTATATAACCCATGTAAATTTTATCGAGCGCAACATGAATTACAGTTCCAACAACTTCTGACATATCATAATTTATTTTTTCTTTTTCCATAAGTCTGGAATTTCCTGCAATAATTTCTCTTCCATCTACCGCTGCTTTAATACCCTCGCCTGAAATCTCAGCATAATCCTTTATTAAATTTCTATCTATATTTTGATTGTACTGTTTCACTATAGACAAAGCTATAGGATGATTAGAATAAGATTCTACAAAAGCTGCATACTTTAAAACATCTTCATCTGTAAAATCATTAAAAGCTTTTACCTGAGTAACTTTAAATATTCCTTTAGTAAGTGTTCCTGTCTTATCAAAGACTACTGTATCTATGCTATTTAAAGCTTCAAGGTAATTTCCACCTTTTACAAGAATCCCATTTTTAGAAGCAGCTCCTATTCCTCCAAAGAATCCAAGGGGTACTGAAATAACTAGTGCACAAGGGCAAGAAACTACTAAAAATACAAGAGCCCTATAAATCCATTTAGAAAAACTTTCCCCTTCCATTAAAAGTGGTGGCAACAAAGCTAGTCCTATTGCAAATGCCACAACTGCAGGCGTATAGTATCTAGCAAACTTTGTAATAAAATTTTCCGTAGGCGCTTTTTTACTGCTGGCATTTTCAACTAAATCCAATATTTTAGCCACAGTAGATTCTTTAAAACTTTTAGTTACCTTCAAAGTTAAAACTCCATTTTTATTTATATATCCACCAAGCACTATATCCTTGTATCCTACTTCTTTTGGAAGAGATTCTCCCGTTAATGCAGAGGTATCTATCATAGATTTGCCTTCTATAATTTCTCCATCCAAAGGTATTTTTTCACCTGGTTTTACTAAAATAAACTCACCTATATTTACATCTTCAGGATTCATCTTTTTTAATCCTGATTCAGTCTTTACATTTGCAAATTCAGGTTTTATATCCATAAGGGCAGCTATAGATTTTCTTGAATTATTTATTGCCCTATCTTGAAAATATTCACCTATTTTATAAAAAAGCATAACTGCGACAGCCTCAGGAAACTGTCCAATTATAAAAGCGCCTATACTTGCAATACACATTAAAAAATTTTCATCAAATACCTGTCCCCGGAAAATATTTTTAACTGCTTTCCAGAGTACATCCTTTCCAATCGCAATATAACTTAAAAGAAAAAGTGTAAATTCAATTTCAAATGCAAATTTAAATATTACAGCAGCAGCATAAATAAAAACTCCAATTACTGCAATTATATATCCCACTTTCCTATTTTTTTCCTTAGGTAAATCCTGAATTTTTCTTGATTTTTCATTAACTTCATATATAACTTTTACATCTGGTTCTAACCTTTTAACTATAGATTTTATATTTTCCACAACGTTATTAAATTTTTTTCCATCGTACAACTCGAATTTAAGCTTTTTAGACAAAAAATCCACAGAAGCATTCTTTATTTCAGGCATTTCATTAATTTTGTTTTCTATTTTTGCAGCACAGTGTGCACAATCAAGTCCTTCGAGAATAAATTCTTTTTTAATATAATTATTTTTTAATTTTCTATTATCTTGTAATTTTACTTCCATAGTATTGTTCATTCTAATCCACCTCCCGGTATCTAATAACATATGTTCATGTGTTCATATGTTTATGCTTTAAGTATAATTTAATTTGCTTTTCTTGTCAACAAAATTTATTTGATGCCTACCTAAAGTAGACTCCCGCTTAACTTAATAATCAATGCAAATAAGGCATATGAAAAAATAAACTAGTTATCTTTTCATATGCCCAAAACTTTTAAATACAAATTCAATTATATATTTTGGTAGGTTTATCATCCAAATCTATTTTTTCGATATTTTCTGTATTTGGATTCACAAGAGCCACAGCTTTTTCTCTGCTTAAAGTTACCATAACATTCCCATTAGCTTTATCTATAGTAACATCAGTAGGATATCTACCTACTCTTATTTTTTTTACACTTTTAAAATTTCTCATATCCACTACACTTAAAGTATCTTCTCCTGTATTTGCAACATAACAATATCTTCCATCATAAGATATACAAAAGTTCTTAGGTTTCCTTCCTACAGCTATAGATTGAAGTACGGTGTAATTTTGAAAATCTATTAAAGACATATCATTGCTTTCTTTATTTGCTACAAGTGCATATTTTTTGTCTGGAGTAAATGAAATTTTTGAAGGATGTTTGCCTACCTCTAACTTTTTTAAAAGCTTATCATCCTTAATCTGATAAAATAACAAAAATCCTGTATCATCCTCATCTTTAGAACTAGAGACAACTACTACTAGGATTTTACCATCTGGTGAAATTTGAATGTCCTCTGGTTTACCCTCCACATTAATTTTACTTATAATTTGATTTGTAACCGTGTCAATCTTACATATGGTTTTATCGCCTGTGATTACAAAATAATAGGATCTATATTCCTCCAAATCTTTAGCCATAGAATTTGACTTATACTGCATTATTATAAATCCACTGCTTAAAAAAAGTACTACTAAAAACAAAATAAAAAAAACTTTAAACCATTTCTGATGAGTCATAGGTACCACCTCATATATGTTTTCTTTATTTTATTTTGCACCTTTTTTACCATATATATTCTTATTTATAACAAATTTTCAATTTTTAATATATTTATTTATATATTTCTACTGTAGTTTTAAGTCCAACATATTCTTTTAGTATATCCATATCTTTATTAGATAGAGCAATACACCCATAAGTCCAGTCGTATTTAGAGCCACCACCATGTATTCCTATTTCCCCTCCAAGTGAAGTATGCCAAGGCGGCTGTTCTTTATTATTTATAGCCCATTCTATTCTGTCATAATTAATTTTACCTATGACTTTCTTATCTAAAGCTTCTTTAGCATCATCTATATTTGGATAACTTATTCCAAAAAAATAATCATATTTACTTTTAGGATTTGTATAACATATGTAATAGATTCCTTCTGGGGTTTTTAAATCTCCTTCTTTTTCCTTTTTACCTGAGGGAACTCTTCCAAGTCCAACTTTAAACCTTCCAATCAATTCATTATCTCCATAAAGCTCCATTGTCCTTTTTCCCTTATAAATTTTTATTGAAGTTTTTTCTGGTTTTTGCTTTGGAGCTTGAAAAAACAACTTTCCTTTCTCCGCCTGTATGTCTTTTTGGGCTGTGCTATTCTTAGCTGAAATATTTTTAAATTCATTTTGCTTAATATATCTTTTTATAGATAACCCAGAAATAGTTGCTATTACAACTGTGCCAAAAACCAGAAATAACAATGGGAAAATTATGTGCTTCTTTTTCATAATCATCACTTACCTTTTGTAGTATTTTTATTATATTTTACATTAATTTATCAATCTATGCCAATTATACTCTTAATCCATTCTATTATATTTTTATTTTTCTTGTCCACTTTTTTATACTGCTCCACTCTTTGATTATATACTTTAAACTTATCGTTATAATTTTTCATGTCTGTATTATATTGTTCAAGTTGAGTATTATATGCTATAACTGCATTATTCCACTTACTGGTTTCTCCTTGAGACTTTGTAGAATCTACCTGACTCTTCAATTTTTCTAAACCATTTTGCTCTTTTTGGAGGTTATTTTTTAAATTTTGAACTTCATTTTGACTTTGCTGAATACTTAAATACATTTCTTTAGTTGTACTATTACTGGCTGAATACTCCCTGCTAGACCTTATATCTACAAATGCTGCTATGCAAACAACTAAAAGTATTATAATTATGATAGAAATTTCAAGCAAAATAGATTTTAACTTTGATTTTAGTCTTTCCACAGCTATCCTCTCCTACCTTAAAATAGAAAAATACTATTAAGTATATAATACACCGTACATATTATAATATTATTGGCAAGGCGAAGAATATGCTAAAAAGCTGACGACAAAATCTCTTTGCCTTCAGCTTTTTACTACAAAATCATATATAGATAAATACTAAATACTTGTTTTAGTATTTATTAAATGTATTCATTACAAGATTTAACTATATCATCAACTATTGTTTCAAGATTTAGTATATTGTGAACTGAAAAATCACAATACGCTTTGTAGATATCATATCTTTCATTATAAATTTTTTCTATTTCTTTAATTCCTTTTTTTAAAAGAGGTCTCCCTGATATGTCAACATCAGAAATTATATTCTCTAAAGGTCTATCTATAAAAACTACAATTCCGTTTTTTTTCAAATTTTGTATATTACACTTCTTTTTTATCACCCCACCTCCTGTAGCTATTATAATATTTTTTTCTACACTTACTTTCTCTACTGCTTTTGATTCTAATTTTCTAAAATACTCTTCTCCATTTTTAAATATATCTGGAATACTGCATCCGTTTTCTAATTCTATATAATCATCTAAATCTATACATTTTCTATTTAATCTAGAGGCTAAAAGATTACCTAAAGTAGTTTTCCCTGATCCAGGCATACCTATAAGAACTATGTTTTTAGTCTCTGTATCCATAATTATATCCCTCCCTATTTGTTGTACTCTATTTTAACTAATTCATCATATATTTCATTTATAGTTTCTATCGATATATTCTTTTTGTGCCAAATTTCTTCTGCTGCCACAGCTTGTGCTACAAGCATATATAATCCATTTGCAATTTTAAGTCCCATTTCTTTCCCCATCTTTAGGAAAAGTGTATACTCAGGATTATATATTAAATCCACAGCTGTATTAAATTTAGACAATACATTTTTATTTATAGGACAATTATTTAAATTAGGGTACATACCACAGGGAGTACAGTTCACTATTATATCTCCACTTTTTATTTCTCTGAGTTTTTCATAAGAAATAACTTCAAAATCACTTTGCTTAATTTTTTCAGGATGCCTGCTTACATAAGTAATATTTGAGGCACCTTCATCTAAAATGTACCTGACAACAGCTTTAGATGCTCCTCCTGTACCAAGTATCACTGCATTTTTATTTAATACATCTATGTGATTCTTTTTTAAAGTAAGACCAAAACCATAGTAATCTGTATTATATCCTTTTAGTCTGTTTCCATCAAATTCTATAGTATTTATAGCACCTATATTCTTTGCTTCTTCTGATATATCATCCATATAACCCATAACGGCAATTTTGTAAGGTATGGTTACATTTATTCCCTTGCATCCTAAAACTTTAAAAGCCTCCATACTTTTACCTAAGTTCTGAGGTTCTATTTCGAATAAATTATATTCTCCATTTATACCTAGTTCTTCTAAAACCAATTTGTGTATTACAGCTGAATAACTGTGTGATAACTTTTCCCCTATAAGTCCCTGCAAGTTGCTCATATGAATCGCCTCCTTTTTATTTACTATCTAAAAACAATCTCCTTTGTAATTCCCCAAAAGTTTAAAATATACGCTCTCTTCTTGTATGCCCTTTAAAGCATACCTAGTATCTTTATCCATAATATTTCCATTAAAATCAATATAAAAGAAGTACTGCCAGGATTTATTTATTATAGGTCTTGACTCTATTTTAGTCATATTCAAATTATTTTCATGAAAATACTTCAAAACATTATAAAGAGTTCCCGGTTCATGCGGCAGAGTAATCAATATACTTATCTTGTCACGTTGTTTATCACTTTCTATATTTTTTCCTATTATTATAAATCTAGTGTAATTATTGCTGTTATAATTTATATTTTTTTCTATTATATCAAGTCCATAAAGTTTTGCTGCATTTTTACTTGCTATAGCAGCTTTACTCTTAACATTTTGCTCACTTATATATTTGGCACTTCTAGCCGTATTAAAATAAGGATTTAGCTTCCAATTCTTATGTTTTTCCAGAAATCTACTGCTCTGCATAAATGCTTGACTATGAGAATAAACTTCTTTTATATCGGAAATAGACGCTCCCTTTACTCCTAATAAATTGTGATTTACTTCAATACATTTTTCTCCTACTATGTAAAAGTCATATTCCCCTATAAGATCATAAACCTGTGGAATGCCACCTGTAGAGGAATTTTCAATAGGAAGAACGCCGTATTTTATAATTCCATTTTTTAGAGCTTCAAATACATCTTTAAAGCTTTCAAAGTTTAATGCTTCTGATTCATTTCCAAAATACTCTAACAGTGCTTCATGACTGAAAGATGCTGGTACTCCTTGAAATCCAATTTTAAATACATCACTATTTTGCTCTTTAGGCTTAATTTCACTACTTTTAGAAGATTGTTTGAATTCTCTTTTTTGTATGTTCCTGCTTATTTCCATAACATTCTTCAAAAAGGTTTTAGTTTCATCTTTTATGGATTTATCTTTAAGATTTTTTAAGTTACCCTTTATTACCTCTTCTTCTCTTGATTTATCAAGTATATCCATAGAATTTTCTATTTTATATTCTGCTACTTTGCGAGATACTTTTGCCCTCTTTTCAAAAAGTTCAATCATTTCTTTATCTATTTTATTTATTTCATTTCTTAAATACTCTAAATCTTCCAAAATATTACCTCCACAAGTAATTTAATCTTCCATTAAATTGAACAGCGAAAGTGCTGCAGCTGCTTCTATTACTGGAACTGCCCTAGGTACAATGCAGGGATCATGTCTTCCTTTTATCTCTAAAAGTGCATCTTTTCTTTTTTCAATATCTACAGTTTTTTGAGCTTTTGATATAGATGGAGTAGGTTTTATACAAGTTCTAAATATAAGCGGCATTCCATCTGTAATTCCTCCTAAAATTCCTCCATTATTATTAGTGTAGGTTTTTATAGCATTATTGTCTGATATAAAATATTGATCATTTGCTTCAGAGCCCTTCATTTTTGATATATCAAAACCTTCTCCAAATTCTACCCCTTTTACTGCAGGTATAGAAAATAGAAGCCCCGATATAGTACTTTCTACGGAATCAAAGAAAGGATCTCCTATGCCTGGCGGCAAATTTATAACTCCAGTTTCTACAATTCCTCCTAATGAGTCCCCTTCTTCTTTTACCTTTAAAATATACTGCTGCATTTTTTCGCCGCAGTTTTCATCTAAAACTGGAAACTTACTTTCAGAAAGTTTTTCTAAACTACCTTTTTCTATAGATGTAAATTTAAAGGATTTTGGGTCTTCAATTATGCCTATACTCTTTATATGGCTGCCTATAAATATACCTTTTTTCTCTAATATTTTTCTACATAAAGCTCCTGCAAAAACTATAGGTGCTGTAAGTCTGCCTGAAAAGTGTCCACCGCCTCTATAATCATTAAATCCTCTATATTTTATTTTTCCCGTAAAATCAGCATGGCCAGGTCTTAAAAGAGAAGCTGTTTTTTCATAGTCCTTAGAATGAGTATTGCTGTTTTGTATCACTGCACAAAGAGGAGTTCCCGTAGCTCTTCCATTAAAATATCCGCTTAAAATTTCAAATTCATCCTGCTCTTTTCTAGGAGTGGAAAGTTTACTAAAGCCTGGTGCTCTCCTTTTCATCTGCTTTCTTATGTACTCTAAATCAATTTCAGTTCCAGCCTTTAGTCCATCTATTACAATGCCTATGGCTTTTCCGTGAGATTCTCCAAAAATGGATAACTTTATCTTATTTCCCCACATTCCACTCATCTATATTACCCCCCAATTGTCTAAAATCTTGCCAGAAAGCAGGATATGATTTTTTAACATATTCAGCTTCTTCCATTATTATAGGATTTACACATTTTGAAGATATAACAGCTAGTGCCATTGCTATTCTATGATCTCTCCAACTTTTAACTTTTCCTCCCTTGAGTCTTTCCTTACCATTTATAATAAGTCCATCTTCTCTTTCTTTTACATCTGCTCCAAGTTTATTTAATTCCGTAGATATAGCCTTGAGTCTATCTGATTCTTTAATTCTAAGTCTAGCTGCATTTGTAATTTCAGTGGTACCACTGCTTACAGACGCCAGTGCCGCAAGTACTGGTACTAAGTCAGGACACTGGGAGGCATCTATGTACGTTCCATGAGTTTTAGAAGGATTAACTTTTAAAGTATCACCTTTTTCTTCAATTTCAACTCCCATATCTTTTAATATCCTTATTACGGCCTTATCTCCCTGGAGAGAATTCATATTGAGCTCAGAGCATATAATTCCATCTCCAAGGGCTCCTGCAGTCATCCAGAAAGCTGCCTGAGAAAAGTCTCCTTCTATACTACAGTTATTTCTTTTATAAGTCTGATTTCCCTTAATTAAAAATTCTTTATAGTCTTTTTTGTCCACATAAACTCCAAACTTTTCTAGCATATCCAGCGTAATATCTACATAAGATTTAGATTCAAGTTCTGTTGTAACTACTATTTTTGAATTTCCATCTAAAAGGGGTAGAGCAAACAAAAGGCCACTTATAAATTGAGAACTTATATTTCCCTTTACTCTGTATTCCCCAGGCTTTAACTTTCCATTTACAGTTAAAGGTAACTTACCTTCAAAATTTCTGTAAAAAATTTTTTGCCTGTCAAATATATCATAGTAAACATCTAGAGGCCTTTCTATTAATTTATCTTCTCCCGTAAAAGTTACCTTTTCTCCTAAAGTAGCAGCTATAGGTATTAAAAATCTAATAGTAGAACCAGATTTAAAGCAGTGTATATTTGAATTTTTCATTCTAATAACAGAGCTGCCTGTTACATTTAAAGTATGTTCATCTCTTTTAATATCTACTCCCAAAGCTTCCAAAGCACTACAAGTAGCTTCTATATCTTCTGAAAAATCTACATTTTTTATGCTGCTTTCCCCTTGGGCTAAGGCAGCACATATAAGTGCCCTATGACATACACTTTTAGAAGGCGGAACTTGTACTTGGCCTTTAAGTTTGGTAGGTTTTATGGATACATATTTCATAAACTGCTCCCTTTCCATTTATTTGATCAGATTTTCAGGAAACAGAAAATTAGCTGCTTCAGACAATTTAGTGTTTCTTATCTTGCTCTTTCCTGCTTCTTCAATCATAATTAAATTAATTTCATTTTTATCTGAAGATTTTTTATCCAGTGCTATGGTGTCTACTAAAACATTTTTATCCACACCCTGTATATAAACTGGAAGCCCATACTTTTTTAAAATATTTACCATATAAGAATAAGTACCCTCTTTAGTAATAGAAAGCTCTTCCGTTCTTCCTGTTATATATGCCATACCAATGGAAACTGCTTCTCCATGGCTATATTTACTATAATTATAATATCTTTCAACAGCATGCCCCAAAGTGTGTCCAAAATTCAACAGCATCCTATTTCCTAAATCTTTTTCATCTTCTTCTACCAATTTCTTTTTTATACTACAGCATTTATATATTATATTTTCTATATTGTTCAAAGCTTCCTCTTTACTTTTATAGGAATTTAGATCTTCTAAAATAGTTTTATCTTTTATAAAACCATACTTTATAACTTCAGCCATTCCATCACTAAAAAATCTATCACTTAAAGTTTTAAGTACCTCCGGATCTATAAATACAGCATCCGGGTGATAAAAATTCCCCACTAGATTTTTTCCCCAAGGAAGGTCCACAGCTACCTTTCCACCTATACTGCTGTCTACTTGTGCCAAAAGTGATGTTGGTATTTGAACATAACTTATTCCTCTCAAATAAGTAGCTGCTGCAAAGCCTGATAAATCTCCAACTACCCCTCCTCCAAGAGAAACTATTACATCCTTTCTCTTTATCTTCAATTCACACAAATTTTCATATATTTTCTTTAGCATATCTAAACTTTTGCTTTTTTCTCCCGGTTCTATAGATATGACATTTACTTTAAATCCGTTATCCAAAAAAGATTCTTTCAATTCTTTCATATATAATCGTTCAACATTTTTATCTGTAATTACAACTAAAGTTCTCCCCTCATAAGCTTGCCGTAATTTTTTTCCTATAGAAGTTAAAATCCCCCTTTCCATATAAATTTTATATTGTTTCTTTTTAAGATTTATATTTATAGAAATTGTATTCATCAAAATCACTATCCTTATCTTTTAACTAATTCTCTTCTACTTGAGGATGCTTTTTCAAAAATATTTTTTATGGAATCTACATCTTTAGATATTATAGCTTTTTTTAATAAATTAATACTTTCTTCAAACTTTTCTATTTCTTCCACTAATATATCCGAATTCATAGTAAATAGTTCAGTCCACAGTGAAGTGTTAATTTGGGCTACTCTAGTTGCATCCCTAAAGCTTCCACCTGTAAATGACTTTATGTTTTCTTCATTCTGATCCTGTGAATTCATAAGAGATACAGCTATTACATGGGGAAGTTGACTTGTAAAAGTAATTATTCTATCATGTTTTTCTGGACTTATACAAGTTACATTACTGCATCCTATTTTTCTAGCCAATTCATGGATTAAATCAATTCCCCTTGAGGTATTTCTAGAAGTAGGTGTTATTATATAATTTGCACCTTTAAAAATATCTTTGGAAGCTCCAGCTATACCTTTAAATTCATTACCTGCCATAGGATGCCCTGGTACAAATTCCAAGCACTCTGGTAAAAATGAATTTATTTCACTTACCACACACTTTTTTATACCTGATGTATCCGTTATAATAGCACCACTTTTTAAATACTTAAAATTATCTTCTACAAATTTAACTGTATCCTTAGGATAAAGAGCAATTATTATAAGATCAATTTCCTTTAAAAAGCTTCCACCTCTTTCGTAGCCCCTATCTATAATCCCCATATTTAAAGCACTTTCAAGTGTATTTTTATCATTATCTATTCCAATAACCTGTTCAGTGTTTAAAGGCCTTAGGGCCATGGCATAAGAACCGCCAATAAGTCCCATTCCCACAATTGCTACCTTAAGTTTAAAATCAGAATCGTCCAATCCATATTCCCCCTGTCCTAGAATTTTTACACATTTACAGTATCACATGCTTTATGAATTGTTTTTCCTGGAATTTTGCTTATATCGTTCATAAGCTGTTCGAATACCTTTGGTTTTATGGATTGCTGTCCATCACATTTTGCATTAGCAGGATCATTGTGTACTTCTATCATAAGTCCGTCAGCCCCTACTGCCACTGCTGCCTTAGCTAATGGTTCTACCATCCACCAAAGTCCTGCAGCATGACTTGGATCCACTATTACGGGAAGATGACTCAATCTTTTTATGGCAGGAATAGCACTCAAGTCTAAAGTATTTCTTGTATAAGTTTCAAAAGTTCTTATTCCTCTCTCACAAAGTATTACATTTTCATTTCCTTCAGACATTATATATTCTGCAGACATCAAAAGCTCCTGAATAGTAGCAGAAAGTCCTCTCTTTAAAAGAATTGGCTTATTTGTTTTACCTAGCTGTTTTAGGAGTTCGAAATTTTGCATATTTCTTGCTCCTACCTGTATCACATCTACATCCTCTACAAATTTGTCTATCATATCCGCGGACATAATTTCAGTTACTATAGGCAGCCCTGTTTCCTGCCTTGCTATTTTTAAAAGATCTAATCCTCTAGCTCTGAGACCTTGGAAGCTGTAAGGTGATGTTCTTGGTTTAAATGCCCCACCTCTTAAAAATTTGGCGCCACTTTTTTTTACATCTTGTGCAATTTTTACAATTTGCTCTTCACTTTCAACAGAACACGGTCCTGCTATAACAGCCAGCTCATCCCCACCTATAGAAGCATTTTTTACTTTTATTACAGTGTCATCCGGATGAAATAACCTATTAGACAATTTGTAAGGCTGCTGTACCTTCTCAACATTTTCTACAAATTCATTAGCCCTTATTTTATCTGCATCCACTTTTGTAGTATCTCCAACAAGTCCTAATATAGAACATTCTTTTCCATTTATTACATTCACTGTTACGTCATTCTCACTTTCAATTTTTTGTTTAAGCATGTTTATCTCTTCCTGTGTGGTTTGTGGTCTCATAATAACTATCAATTTCTAGTACCTCCTAAAATTTTATATTTTAACTTCTATGCTAGCTATAGAAGTTATTTACCTTGAAATTTTAATTAATAATATAAAAAAGGCAGGGCTCCTAATGAGCTCTGCCTAAATTAATCAAATACATTTTGTGTACGTAAAATTATTCAATCATGTATCTACAATTATATTACTCATTAGAAAAGGATTCAATTTTTTTGGGAAGCAAAAGTAACTAGCGCTAAAATAAAAATAGCCCCAGCTAAAAGTAAAGTTAAAATAATATTTTTCACTTATTGCTTCTATTTCCTTTCTAATGATATTTTTCATTGAATTTACCCTCCATTGCAAATAATGCCAATAATTTTATAAATTAATTCTTAATCTATTTGTTCTCAATTATAACATGTTTATTCTTTATGTCAACAGTAAGTTTCCAGTTTTATTTATTTTTATAGTATAAAATATGAAAACTTTACTAAAACTAATGGAAAATTATTTTAAACCATAGTATAATTAAATTAAACATTTTTTTAATAATATTAAAAATAAGTATATTATATAAAATTTATGTGAATATAAAATGTTATTTTTAAATATACTATAATTTCAGGAGGAAAGAGCATGAACACGTCCAAAAAACTGATCTTTGCTTTTTTTATATCAGCATCTCTTATGAATAGTAAGGGCTTGGTAAGTACTGTATATGCTGCTGATGTACCAAATATGAGCAGTAGCGCTTATACTGCTGTTGGAAATATATTTGCAAAATCAGGATACACCGGGCAATGTACCTGGTTTACTTATGGAAGAGTACTTGAAAAATTAGGAATTGCACTGCCATCACAATTTTACGGTAATGCAGTGGACTGGTGGTATGCAAATGCCAGTTCAAACGTATACACTTACGGATCGGAACCTAAACCAAATTCCATAATTGTATGGGGTGGCGGTCCACATGGATACGGTCACGTTGGTTTTGTAGAAGAAGTAAGTGGAGATACTGTATATTTTAACGAAGGTAACTTTAATATAAGAGGTAACTATGATGGAAGTGAAAAAACGCTTTCAAAAGAAGCTATAAAAAATAGAGGAAATTTATATCTTAAAGGATACATATATGTAGGCGGTGGCAGGAAATCTATTCCAACTAGTAATCCTTCACCTAGCAGTAACAGTAATTCAAATTCAACTCCTGTTACTAGTGTTTCTAAAACAGGAATTGTTAACATTTCAAATAGTAGTTCCACATTGAATGTAAGAAGCGGAGCAGCTACATCCTTTGGAGTTGTAGGTGGTTTAAAGAAAGGCCAATCCGTTTCTATAGTAGGATCAGTTGGAAGTTGGTACAAAATTAAATATAATTCTTCTTACGGATATGTGAGCTCTTCTTTTATAAATACGAGTTTCCAAGCTAGTCCTAGTAGTCAGCCTTCTTCTAATTCGGGAGCGCAATATTTATCTCCAGCTTCTGCTAAATCAGGTTATGTTAAGCTTAGTGACAGTGGATCATCTTTAAACTTAAGAACATCTCCAGGAGGTTCTGTAATAGGATCGCTTGCTAATGGTACTGCTGTAAATATATTAGGTACTAGTGGAAGTTGGTATAAAGTAACTGCAAACGGGAAGTCAGGATATGTTTCTTCTAGCTACATAAGTAATTCACAGTCCATAGTAGCAACTGCTGCAAAAGTTCAGTCTACAACTTTAAAAACTGGTACTGTAACATTAAGTAGTAAATCTTCAGTATTAAACTTACGAAGTAACCCTTGGACTGGCCGTATTGTATCCACTCTATCTTCTGGAACCAAAGTAACCATAACAGGCACAGATGGACGTTGGTATAAAGTGACAATTGGTTCCTTAACAGGATATGTTCATTCAGATTACATCAAGTAATTCTTAGGTTCAGATGGAGTTTGATTATAAGGATTACTTTCTCCAGCTGAACCTTATTAACAGTATTCTTAGTGTCTTTAGCACTTAGAATACGTTATCCTTTAGGGGAAGAACTTATCCAGGCGCGTAGCAGTGCTTATCCCCCACTTTGATAGAAGATGGGAGTATTAGCAATGGTAGCGATCGGATAAAATAAAAAAATAATATTGTGTAGATGGTTCTACACAATATTATTTTTTTATTGTCAAAAGAAACATTACCTTTCTTTATTTATCTTCATTTTCATTTTAATATTTAATTTATCCATTAAATAATCTTTATCTGTTCCATCATCAGGAAAAATAACATAGCTGCATTTAAGATCGTATTCACTATACTTTTCATTCATAATTTTTATTTTATTGTAAGCACATTCCATCTGATGAACAATTGAAACAATTTTTCTATAATTACAGTCTGGAACTACACTTATAAAAGTAGATAATCCATATTTTTCAAATAAATCTGGTACCTTAAAAAGACTTCTCAATTTTTCATAAACTAAATCAAGTAAAATAAGATAACTGTCTTTTACTTCTATTTTCTCATCTTGTTCTGTATAGTATTTTTTTACTAAGCTTACCATGGTAATTGAAAGCTTTTTATTTTGTGCCCCACATTTCACAATTTGTCTGGCAATATACTCTTGAAAATTCAAGTATACTATTTCTTCTGGTCTATCTGAATTTCTACTAGATTTTATGAGTTTCGTTATTCTTTTAACTAAATTTTTACTATTGAAAGGTTTTAATATATACTCTGAAGTACCTTCTTTTATACCTTTTATAAATGCTTCTCTAGAATTTAATTTTGTAAGTATCATTACAGGAATGTTTAATTTTTTAGCCTTTATCTTTTTAAGTACTTCAAATCCATCTTCAGTGCTTAATCCCACTTCAAGTATTATCAAATTTATTTCTTCTTTTTTATCATATAATCTATTAAAGAACTCAAAGGAATTTCCACATTCATATACCCCAATCCCCGCATCTTCCAATACGCGTCTCACCCTATATCTTACATATATCATATCATCTAATATTATAACTTTGTTCATAATTATTCATCCTATAACATCAATATTTTAACCATCCCTTTTATTAAAATTAATTTTTTCCATATTCTATTTATCGTCCACTACTGCTATTATTTTATATGTATATTACACTAAAGGTTCATTTCTCATATCATTCCGCCATCTACGGTTATTATCTGTCCTGTTATGTATTCAGATGACTCACCTGCCAAAAAGCATACAGTTTTTGCTATGTCTTCACATTGTCCAAATTTGCCCATAGGTATATCTTCCATTAAGTTTTTCTTCTCATCCTCTTTTAACCAGGAGTTCATTTCCGTATCAATTACCCCTGGTGCAACTGCATTTACCCTTATATTCGAAGGTGCCATTTCCTTCGCAATAGATTTTGTAAAAAGATTTATTCCCCCTTTAGATGCAGAATAAATGGATTCACAAGCAGCACCTACATTTCCCCACATAGAAGAAATATTTATTATAGATCCTGCTTTTTTAGAAATCATATGTTTTAATACAGAGTGAGTACAATTAAGTACCCCCTTTAAATTCACATCTATAATAGAATTCCATTCATCTTCTCTCATATCTATAAAAAGTCCTATTTTAGAAATTCCTGCATTATTAACAAGTATATCTACTTTTCCCATTTTACTTAATGCATATTGCACCATTCTTTCAGCATTACTATATAAACTAACATCTCCTTGTACTACCATTCCTACGGAACCAACTTGTTTTACCATATCTAGAGTTTGATAAGCCCCTTTTTCATCTTTTTTATAATTTATTACTACATTTGCACCGCATTTTGCTAAATTTATAGCAATACTTCTTCCTATTCCTCTGGAAGCTCCTGTTACTATTGCTACTTTTCCGCCTAAATTTTCCATAATGATTTTATCCTTCCTACATTAACATAAAATTTACTTTTCAATTAATATTATACATTAAATTTACTTAAAATGTGAAGAAGCTCCTCAGACCCACTTGCATTTCTCATAGTATACAAAGATATGGCCCTATTTTCATTTGCTATTTCATCTATATTATCTGATATATCTACGGATGCTTTAGTTCCATCATTTGAAGAACCCACTATAATACACATTATTTTAGTTATTACTAAAAAAGACTCATCTACATTTTCCATAAGCCCACAAACCTTTTTTAATACAGATTCAAATCTCATTCCGTCTTTTTCATAATCTTTGCTTATGTCTACCATTTTTCTGTAATCCGACAAAATATTTTCCTCTAAAATTTTCAATACACTTTCAGCTGATTTTGAGAGTTTTTCTACCGATTTTAAAGCACTTTTTACATTTAATTGTATATTGCTTACCATATCAGAAGATTGCATAGCTAATTTTCTTACCTCTTCTGCCACCACCATAAATCCCCTGCCATATTCGCCAGCCCTTGCGGCTTCTATATTGGCATTTAATGCTAATATATTTGTTCTATCTGATATAGTTTTTATTTCCTCAGCCATTATAGAAATATTTTTTACTACTTTCACATTTTCCAGTGCATGTCTTAATTCATCACTATACTGTGTATAATAATTTTCAAAGTCATGCTTTGAGCTTTCCGTATCTTTTTTAATATTTAAAGCCCTTTCCCTTATGTTTTTTGCAAGAGCCAAGCCTTGATTTGCCTCTTTTGCTAAGTTTTTTATTTCATGCTTTACATTTGATATCTTTTGGTTCACTTCTTCTATAGAAGATAAGTTCTCCTGCATATTAGAACATATTTGTGAAGATTCATCTGAAACCAATTTTATTTCCGAATGCGATTTTTCAAACATTTTATTTACATTATCCGCAGCTTCCAAAGCTTCTCCGCTTTTTAGTTTTACTTGTTCTATAATATACTCTATTTCATTCATTGCATAGTTTAATGCTGAAGCCGTATCTCCAAATTCATCTCTTTTGTCAATTTGTATTCTGTAGTTTAAATTAAACTTTGATAATTCCAGAGCATACTTTCTTATTTTATGTAGTGGTTTTTTTATAGTTCCGGCTATAAATAACCCTATAAAGAATCCTATCAAAATAAATAGAACAGTTATCATAATTATTTTGTATTTTAACATATTTACTTCACTAAATATTTCACTCTTATCTATAGTAAGCCCTAACGACCAATTTAAGTCAGCTATTGGTGTATAGGCCATAAACATATCTTCATTATCTTTTTTATAGTATCCCGAACCACTTTTACCTATTATCATATTTTTTTCTAAAGTTGCCAGTTCATTTAAAGAATGATCTTTTTTTTCATCTTCTATAGTATTATCTTTATTTAACACCAGTTTCAAATCCTTATGTGCTACCTTAACCCCTTCCTTATTTATTATAAAGCAGTATCCACTTTTACCCAGCTTTTCATTTTGAACTAATTTATTTAAACTTTCCATACTTATATTTGAAAATAATACTCCTACAACTTTCTCATAAGAATCTTTTATTGGAACTGCCACCGCCATTATTTGCTGCCCATCCGTATTCATCACTGGATCTGAAATAGATATTTTTCCACTTAACGCATTTTTAAGGTAGTAATTCTTGGTATCCTCTAAATTAGCTTTAGTCTTTTCACCAGTTTGCATATAAATCATACTCTTTGAATCCATCACATTTAAGTTCACATATCCTAATTGTTTTGCTCTCATCTTAAGAAGAGGTATCTGTATTGAAGTATTCATGGATTTTATAATATCATTTGATGCTAACTCTTCAATTGCTTTAACATCCTGTTTTAAAGTTGCATCTATGAGTTTAGAAGATTCTATTGCTCTACTTTCAAGCGAAGATTTTATACTATCTTCCATAGCTCTATAAGCACTGTAATAAGATGTCATTCCTAATATACTGCATATCAATATTATAAGTATTCCAATCTCACAAACTATCTTCACTCCCACACTGTTTAAAAAAGATAGATTAAACTTTTTCTTCTTACCAAAAAATAACTCTGAGACGCTTAAAAATAATTTTTTTAACATAAAATTCCTCCAGTATATAAATTTACATTAATCATATTTTTTATTTTAATGTAGTATTTTTAAGCTGTTGTTAAATAGAACTTTTTTTAACGTAAATTTAACCTATGATAACCAACATGTATATTCCAATAAAATTTACAATAATATATTTGAATTGGCTTTTTTAATATGATATAATTGTGATAATTTAAAAGGGTCGGATGAAAATAGTGGGATTAAATTTTTAAACCGTTATTAGACGAACCTCTGGAGAGACTCTTATGAGCACCGAAGGGGAAAGCCAAAGTTGGGTGAAACTCTCAGGTACAAGGGACAGAGGATTTTATACAAAATGATAATTATTGACTCAATTAATAGTTATTGTTTAAAATCTTATTTTCCAGAGACTAATTTAATTTGGTCTTTTTTTTTATCCGATGACTACCTGCTCTAATACTTCCACTTCTCCAAGTAGAAGTAAAGAGCAGCTACGTCCCTGGATAGTGATTTCTAAGCATCATGTGGAGTTAAAACTCCACCTCATGCCAAGAACTCTGTTTATAATTGCTAATAATAGAATTAATCAATACAAACTATTTAAAGGAGATGGATTATAAAATGAAGTCATTTATAACTGTACTTGGAGAAGATAAAACTGGTATTATTTACAAGGTAACTTCTGTACTATTTGAAAATAACATAAATATTTTAGACATAAACCAAACTCTCATAGAAGGCTATTTTACAATGGTAATGCTAGTGGATTTATCAAAAATGAAAACAGATTTTGTAGAACTAAAGAATGATCTTGAAAATAAAGCTAAAGAAATAGGAGTTGTCATTAAGCTTCAACGAGAAGACATATTCACTTCTATGCACCAAATTTAAACTAAGGAGTTGAGTTAAATGATAAATACTAAAGACATTATGGAAACCATAAACATGATTGACAAAGAAAATCTAGACATAAGAACCATAACTATGGGTATCTCTCTTTTAGATTGTATAGATAGTGATGGAAAAAAAGCAAGAACTAAAATTTACGATAAAATAACTAAACATGCTGAAAACCTAGTAAAAACTGCCAAGGGGATTGAAACAGAATATGGTATACCCATAATACATAAAAGAGTATCCGTTACACCTATTTCACTCATAGCCCAGGCAAGCTCTGATAAAAGTTATGTAGAATATGCCAAAATTTTAGATAAAGCTACCCAAACTTTAGGTATTGACTTTATTGGAGGTTTTTCAGCACTTGTACATAAAGGTTATACTAAAGGTGACAAAATACTTATAGAGTCCATTCCAGAATCTCTAGCTGTTACTGAAAAAGTCTGCTCTTCTGTAAATGTAGGAACTACAAAAGCAGGAATAAACATGGATGCAGTAAAAGATATGGGAAGAATAGTAAAGGAAACTGCCTATCTCACTAGAGAAAATGAGAGTATAGGTTGTGCAAAGTTAGTAATATTTTCAAACGCGGTAGAAGATAATCCTTTCATGGCAGGAGCATTTCATGGAGTTGGAGAAGCTGATTCCATAATAAACGTAGGTGTTAGTGGTCCTGGCGTTGTAAAATGTGCTCTAGAAGAAGTTAAGGGACAAAATTTCAATGTAGTTGCAGAAACAATAAAAAAGACAGCTTTTAAAATAACAAGAATGGGTCAATTAGTTGCTGGAGAGGCTTCAAAAAGATTAAATGTTCCTTTTGGTATAGTAGATTTATCCCTTGCACCTACACCTGCTGTAGGAGACAGTGTTGCAAGAGTTCTTGAAGAAATGGGCCTTGAAAGCTGTGGATGCCCAGGTACTACTGCTGCTCTAGCATTATTAAATGATGCAGTTAAAAAAGGAGGCATAATGGCAGCATCTCAAGTTGGAGGATTGAGTGGTGCATTTATACCTGTAAGTGAGGATGAAGGTATGATAAGTGCAGTAAACTCAGGGTCCCTTAACCTTGAAAAATTGGAAGCAATGACTTGTGTATGTTCTGTAGGTCTTGACATGATAGGTATACCTGGTGATACTCCTGAATCCACTATATCTGCCATAATAGCAGATGAATCTGCTATTGGAATGATTAATAATAAAACAACTGCCGTAAGGGTAATTCCTGTCTATGGCAAAAATGTTGGAGATGAAGCAAATTTTGGAGGACTTCTTGGAAAAGCACCTATAATGCCTGTAAGTAAATTTTCAAGTGAAAGTTTCATAGCTAGAGGTGGAAGAATTCCTGCTCCAATTCATAGCTTTAAGAATTAGATTTTACACTTAGAAACCCCATATATTCTTCATGTTGAATATAAGTTTAAATATAGGTATAAATAAAATTTAATTTTATTGTAAACATGTTTAGAAATACAATAATATTACGATAACATATACATAGTTACTATATATTGCTATTCTAATGATTTATATGAGGTGAGATAGTATGTTGTCAAAAAAGAAATTAGTTCGAATAAGCGAATTAGAACCAGGAATGATATCAGCAAGTGATATAACCTTTGAAAATAAAATGCTGTTAGCTAAAGATATTGCCATTACGGAATCGGCTATAGAAAAGCTAAAACAAAATATTATTGTAGATGAAGTAGAAATTTACGTAGAAGATACTTCCGAAGATCCTTTAACCGCTAAAATCGAAACTGTAGAAGAACTTGAGAATACTTTTAATGAATTTTCTTACAATTTGGAAAATATATTTGATACTATATCTAATTTAAAAGCTCCTGAAATAAAGGAAGTAAGAACTTTTTCAGAAAAAATACAGGAAGAGTTTAATTCTACAGGACTAGTTATTAAAAATATAGTATTCCATGGAAGTGGCAATGATACCATTTACAGACACAGCGTAAACGTAGCAGCCGTAAGTTTTATACTTGGAAAATGGTTGGGGTTTAGCAAAAGGGATATAAACTTATTAACTTACTCAGCAGTATTACATGATTTTGGAAAAATCAAGATAAGTAAGGATATTATAAATAAGGAGGGAAATCTCACCCCAGAAGAGTGCAAAATTTTCAAAACTCACCCTGCCATAGGTTATAATTTTGTAAAAGAAATTCCTTATTTAGATTCTTCCGTAAGTTATGGTGTATTAATGCATCATGAGAGAATGGATGGATCTGGGTATCCATTAGGTATTAAAGAAGATAAAATTCATAAATTTGCTAGAGTAATAGCTATTGCAGATTTGTTTGATGATTTGAGTTCCAACAGATATTGTAAAGAACTAAGCGGCCCTTTTGAAGCTTTAGAAATTATTCAACAGCAAAGCCTTGGAAAACTGGATTGCCAATATTGTACTATGTTTTTAAATCACATAGTAAACTACTATATGGGTGAAAATGTACTTTTAAATAATGAACAATGTTGTAAAGTTATCCAAGTTGACATGAATGATTTGAGAAATCCTCTTTTACTTGATGACAATGGATTCCTTGACTTAAAAAAAGAAAAAGATTTATATGTTAAAAAGCTGGTTATTTAATAACCAGCTTTTTGTTCACTTTTTATAACATTTTGTTTTACAGTTGTATACATTTACTAATAATTAGCGTCAGTTCCATATAATAATCACTAAATCCTTGCTTTTAATATACGATATAGTATTATAGACTATGGTTTAATCACTTTTTAACAAACCACTATTACATTATATAACATAGGAGGATATTATTTATGATAAGATTTACCGATAATGATAAAATTGACTTAGACGTATTAGAAATACAAGATGTTTTAGATATTAGTACACTTCAAAAATTTCAGGATAACTTTGCTGATAGTATGAATATTGCAAGTGTTACAGTTGACAAAAACGGACAACCTATAACAAGACCAAGCTCTTATACTGACTTTTGTTTAAATCTCACCCAGTCAACTTCCAAAGGAACTTCCCGCTGTGCAGAGTCACATAGTAGAGGAGGTGCAGAAGCAACAAGGACTGGCAAACCGTATATTTATACTTGCCATGCGGGTTTGATTGATTTTGCCGCTCCTATAATAATAGAAGGTAAATCAATAGGAACAATACTTGGTGGACAAGTTGCTTATTCTAAAGTAGATGAATCAGTTGTTCGAAAAAATGCCGCAGAAATAGGTATCAATGCTGATAAATACGTAGATGCATCAAACAAAGTCTATACAGTAAGTGAAAAAAGCGTAAGAGCAGCTGCTGAAGTTTTATTTATCGTGGCAAATTCACTTTCTAAAATAGGTTATGAAGCACTTTTACTTGGTGTATCTACTAAAAATTTATCTGAAAATTTTGGTCAAATTTCAGCAACTATGGAAGAATTAGCTGCTTCAGCTGTAAATGTAAGTAACAATCAACATCTTTTAAATGAGGAAATAAGCAGAGTTAAAAATATATCTATGGATATAAATTCTATATTAAATTCCATAAAAAGTATTGCAGATCAAACAAAAATGCTTGGTTTAAATGCTTCTATAGAAGCAGCTAGAGCTGGAGAAGCTGGAAAAGGATTCAGTGTAGTAGCTGCAGAAATAAGAAAACTATCTCAGGATTCTAAAGAAACTGCTTCTAAAATAACAGATCTTACTAAAAAAATACAAGAATCTGTAGATAAGGCACTAGAAACTTCCAGCTCCACTTTTGAAACTACAGAACAACAGACATCTGCAATAGAAGAAGTATCTGCTAATGTCCAGGAAGTTTCCGTAGTAGCAGATACCTTAAGTAACATGGCAAATAAGAACTAATTTCTAAGTAAAAAATTCAGCTCTAATGTCTAATATAATTTACTAAAGAACAAATAGCAAAGAATAAATAACAAATGATGACAATTTTCTTTCTAACGTAAGAAAATATTAAAATTATAGATTCCCTGAGGTATGAAGGAAATCATCATTATTTGGACTTTGATATTTGTTCTTTAAACTTTTAAAAACTCTGTCAATAAATTTTACTGGATTTTTATTTTAAATCATATTTTTTTAATAACATCCACGTATTTTTATCCCATATGTAAAGGGATATATTATCAAAATACTCATCAAAATCACAGGGATATTTGTTCACATAATCCCATATTTCTTTAAATTTGTCCTGTATCCTCTTTGACACTATAGTACAATGAAATACTTTATTTTTACCCTCATTGGATTTGAAATTTATCCATGGAATTTTACTAAGTTCATCTATAAGTGCATCATGTGTTTTCTTTGCCTCAGGTGACACCTTCACATCCATATAAATTACATCTTCTCTAAACTTACCATATCCCTGGATTTTTATTTGAGTCTTATGATTGCTTTTTTGAAACTTTTCTAAAACCTTCAACATATCTTCAATTTTATCCGTTTCAAAAGGTGCCTTTATTGTAAAATGAGCCGGTAATTTAGCTTTCCTCTTTTTAAATTTATAGCATACATCATTTCTCAACTTTTCATGAAATTTTAGTGCATTACCACCTATAGTACATACAAGAACATAACGTTCCAACTTGATATCTCCTTTCAATGCAAATATTCCGTATATATTTTCACCATATTTAAAATTGAAATACCTAATTTTATTTTTTTGTCAATGTTTTATTACAGTTAAAACTAAACTTATTAAAAATGTTATTGCAGAAAGCAGTACAGCCAAAATTAGAAAAACCGTTATGAGAACATTATATTTAACTATGTTTTCAATGGATAAATATTTTGTCCATCCAACAACATTAAGCATTAACAATACTAAAAATATAGTAATTAATCCTCCTGAAGCTCCCCTAATATCTGCATAACTCAATGATATATGGGAACATATGCAGATTGCTATAAATAAAAATATGTAAAAGTAGGGATTATGAAAATTGGCAGTAGAAAATATAGTTTTTACTAAGACTTTATACATACTGAATATGTGTACAGCCACAACTTTATTTATAACAGTTACATGGGAATTTACCTTTAAAATACTTATAAATTCATCATAAGCTCTAGGTATCATAAAACGCATTAGAGCAACTACAGACAAGATACCTCCAAATATAGGTGCAGTTCCTATAAAAAAGTTTCCTACCTGCTGATAAATACTATTTTGATTATAACTGTGCTCTACATATCCCATTACCCCATTTTCATCAGGTCTTTGCAGAAGCTTTATAGCAGTTATTTTGTGTCCAAAAATAACTGCAAATATTGCATGACTCATTTCATGTACTGGAACCCCTATAAAGCCCGTTATCATTATGGATTTCATGCCAAAACTTCTAGCAAAATTTTTTATAGTGTAGTTTCTCATAATTCCAAGTAACATTCCAACTAGTATTATCATGCCTGTCAAATACACTGTTTCTATACAGGTCCTAATTAACATTTGTATTAAAAATTCCATATTTATCTCCTTTAATAACACTACTTTCTATATTATTTCATAAACTTAAAGGTCTATTAAACATATATTTATAACAATCTTCTTCCTTTTAATTTACTGCTTTTTTAAACACTATAAGATACGTTCTTCAATATATATTTCCATATTGCGAGAGCAGAATTTTTCTTGCCATCTACCCTATCCAAAACTTTTTTCAACTCCTTTATACTTTCTTTATAAGAAGGATTTTTCTCTACAGTTTTTACTGCAGATTGTATGTTATTTGCATTCCATTTGTGTATGGGAATTCTTATTGCTCCACCTCTAGCTTCTACATTATCAAGATTTATCTGCTGCTCTGGCTGTATGGCAAATCCAACAATGGGTGTTCCACTTGCAATGGCAGTTTGTATTGTACCCTGTCCACCATGAGATATAACTACATCTGCAAGCGAATTAACTAGGGGCGCTGGTACAAATGCATCTGTTATATAAATATTTGAGCTATCTTTTGCACAGGCAATTGCTTCATCAATTGGACATACTGCCTTAGGAGCTAAAATTACTGCACTCCATTTTTTGCCTATACCTTGAGTTAACGCCTTTATAGCCTCAAACAGGTACTCCTTTTTTCCTGAACTTCCAAGAGTACAAAAAATTTTTAAATTCTTGTTATCAGA
Organism: Clostridium sp. 001; assembly: GCF_019056555.1. Taxonomy (NCBI): domain Bacteria; kingdom Bacillati; phylum Bacillota; class Clostridia; order Eubacteriales; family Clostridiaceae; genus Clostridium; species Clostridium sp. 001. The sequence continues at coordinate 1,016,354 of NZ_CP020473.1, forward strand.
GTTAAAAACTTTTAAAATATTTTCATCTACTACTCTATCATTTAAAGAAGATGCATACAATGGTCCTACAATTTTAAAAGTATCTGGTAGCATGATACCTTTATAAAATTCCTCAAAGTCATTTACAATTGTAAAGTCAGCTCTCAGCATATCAAATAAATTATTTATAGGTTGTCCTTCGTAATTAAATTTTCTAAAAGCTTCTATAATATTAGTCTGTATAAATGATGGATTTTTTAGCATTAAAGATTTAGGTATAGACCTTATTATTTTTTTACGAAGCTTTAATGGCAGATAGGTTAGAGGCTTAACCATGTCTGGAATATCTTTCATCAATTTATTAAGAGTGTCTTCATGTAAAGGTATGGGAAGATAGCAAATACCAGGCACCGGTTTATTAATCATTCTACGTGCAATACCTGCTATTGGGTAAAAGCCATGTATAACTACATCAGGCTTTAATTCATTAAGTGCATCAATTTCTCCCTTAATCAATTCAAAAGCAAGTTTTTTATCACCAATTAAATTAAAACTAGTAGGTTTAAAATCCTGATGAAATCCTATTCCAGGAAGTTTAGGATTACACTTATAAATTTTAAATCCATTAGAAATTACTTTTTCTTCAAACCTACTCCCTGTAGATAAAAAAACTATGTCTACTTCATAGTTCTCAGGACAAAATTTTCTAATTCCATCTGCTATCTCCAGAGCACGCGTTGCTTCTCCAGCATCTGAAAGTATAACTGAGAAAGCAATATTTAAGTGTTTTTTCATGCTTATATATCTCCTTTCAATATAATTTCTTACTAAATATACCACTTGTAAAATTTAAAATTTACATGTGCAATTTTTTACTATATATAAATAAATCATTATATTATACTATAGAAAAACTTAGGAGGATTTATATATGAACTGTACTGATAAAAAATGCGTTATTATAATTGATAAAGAACTGCCTTTAGGATTAATTGCCAATACTTCAGCTATCTTAGGTTGTACCTTAGGTAAATCTATAGGAAGTATTGTTGGCGAAGATGTTTCTGATATAGACAACTTTCCACATAAGGGAATTGTAAAAATACCAATACCAATACTATCATCAACCAAGAATAAAATAAGGGATTTCTATAATAGAGTAAAAGAAAAATACAGCAAAGAAATAACCATAATTGACTTTAATGACGTAGCTCAAAAATGCAAAATATATGATGATTACATACAAAAATTATCTTGCACTGATTCATCAGAATTAAACTATCTTGGAATTTGTTTATATGGCAGTAAAAAAACAATTACAAGCTTAACCGGAAGTTTGCCGACATTAAAATAAAAAAATTTCATTAAAAATAATAACTGCACCACTTATAGGCTGCAGTTATTGTTTATACATACCTGGTGTAACTCCTGTATAATCTTTAAAATATTTTATAAAATGACTTTGATCATAAAATCCAGATTCCAGCGCTGCATCCGTAAAACTTCTATTTTTTCTTATGAGCCTTTTGGCATAATTTATCCTTAGATTAGTTATATACTTGTGTGGTGATATTCCATAACAATTCTCAAATTGTCTAACTACACAGTATTTACTCATATGTGACATTTCAGCTAAATCTTTCAGAGTTAGATTATTTAGATAATTTTTATCTATGTATTTTTTAATTTTTTCTAATTCAGCTAGATTGGGAACTTTAACGGCTTGCTTATTCCAATTTTTGTCCCTGTCATATTCTAAAAAGGAAATATAATTTATAAGTTTAGTCTCATTTTCAATATTCATTATGTTATTTTCAATGTCTGCAAATAATTTGTAAGCATTTTTAAATGCAATTTTATTTAATTTTATATATGAAAATTTTATACCTAAGTTATCTCTATTAAATACAGTTTTAAACCAATCTTTATTTATATAAATCATTCTAAAATTCCAATTTTTATAGCTATAAGGAGTACATTTATGAACTGTATTTTGTGGAATTATCAAAATTGTATTTTCCGAGATTTCATATTTTCCACTTTGCATTTTTGTACTGCAGCTTCCCTTTTCAACTAATCCAATAGAGATTTCATCATGAAAATGTTCTTTACATGAATGTATTGAGTTTTCACATTTTTTTATTTCTACATTTCCATTATAATCACTGAAATAATATCTTATTCCCTGCATTTTTCCTCCACACTATTTTATATATACTCAACTTTTGCATATATAAAATTTTGACTTAATATAAAAACTTTGTGAAACAATATTTCTAATTAATAGTTAATGTGGATTTTTTTCCGTTATACTACAAAAAATCTTTGATTAAGCTTTTCACCACTTGTTTCGCTAAAGCGAAACATTACTGATTTATATAAATTTAAAGATTTTTTGCGAGAGCTAAAAATCATCCTTCACTATTAATTTTTCATTATTAATTCTTAACTTGCGAAGCTTTGCTTCATAATTTTTTTAAACTATGAAAGCTAAGTCACATATTATTTATAAGAATATTAATAAATAGTTGCCTTTAATTAACTACTAGTATATTTTATAGTATAGGTTACTTTTTTTAAGATTTCAATGAGATATACATTAAAACTCATTGACAAAATTTATGGAGGTGAGAGATCTATGATAACTATTCAAGAAAAAGCCCTTAAATACGCCAAAAAAATTCAAGGCTGTTTTCTAATTAGGACTCGTTCTAACTGCATAAGCTGCTGAACAGGTGAGATGACGAAAGTCACAAATCTCAGTGTTGAGGTTTTAAAGTATTTTAGTAAAAAAGAAATTTATGATGAATATGAATACTGTGGAATTAAAATTTATATATTGAGTAGTTTAATTTTAGAAGAAAATGTGCATATATTCATGCTCCCTAAAATTCCATTCATGAAACCTGCTTTCAGCGTAAATGGGATAAAATATAATTAAAAATTAAGAGTTAAGAATTAATAATTAAGGATTTAACCTAAATTCATGAATTCAATAGGCATACTTTGTAAATACTAAATATGTTAAAAATTATTTATAGAGGAGGAAGCACAATATGACAAAGAATTTAAAAACCATGGATGGGAATCAAGCTGCTGCTGAAGCTTCCTATGCTTTTACAGATGTTGCAGCTGTTTATCCCATAACACCATCTACTCCGATGGCTGAACTTGTAGACGATCTATCCTCCCATGGTAAAAAAAATATATTCGGTCAACCAGTTAAACTTGTTGAAATGCAATCCGAAGCCGGTGCTGCTGGAGCTGTCCACGGATCATTGGCTGCTGGTGCACTGACAACTACATACACTGCTTCACAGGGACTACTTCTTATGATACCTAATATGTATAAGATTGCAGGTGAACTACTTCCTGGAGTATTTCATGTAACTGCCCGTGCAATTGCAACTCATGCACTATCAATTTTTGGTGATCATCAGGATGTTATGGCAACAAGGCAAACTGGATTTGCACTTTTAGCATCATCAAGTGTTCAAGAAGTTATGGATTTAGCAAATATTGCCCACCTTTCTGCAATTAAAGCCAGTGTTCCTTTTTTACATTTTTTCGATGGTTTCAGAACATCTCATGAATATCAAAAAATTGAAGTAATTGACCATGATGATGTGGCAAAATTAGTTGATTATAATGCAATCCAAAGATTTAGAGACAAATCTTTAAATCCTGAACATCCTTCAGTTAGAGGAACTGCTCAAAATCCCGATATTTATTTTCAGCAAAGAGAATCTTCAAATAAGTTCTTTGATGCTGTTCCAGATATTGTTGAAAGCTATATGAGAGAAATAGAAAAACTTACTGGAAGAGTATATCATCCATTTGATTACTTTGGAGATCCAAATGCGGAATTTATAATTGTTGCCATGGGATCAGTTTGTGATACTGTAGAAGAAACTGTAGATTATTTAAGACAAAATAATGAAAAAGTAGGACTCATAAAAGTACACTTATACAGACCATTTTCTTCTTCTTACTTCTTTAAATATTTGCCTAAAACAGTTAAAAAAATTGCTGTTTTAGATAGAACAAAAGAACCTGGTTCTACAGGGGAACCTCTTTATTTAGATGTAGTAAATCTATTTTATAATAATGCAGATAAACCTGTAATTGTTGGTGGAAGATATGGATTGGGTTCAAAAGATACAACACCTTCTCAAATTTTAGCTGTATTTAAAAACCTTAAAAATCCTAATTCAAAAAATAGATTTACAATTGGAATAGTTGATGATGTTACAAATACATCTCTGGCTGAGGAAGAAATAATAGATACAACACCAGAAGGAACTATAAGATGTAAATTCTATGGTTTGGGATCAGATGGTACTGTAGGTGCAAATAAAACAGCAGTTAAGATCATAGGCGATAAAACAAATTTATATTGTCAGGCTTATTTCTCCTACGACAGTAAAAAATCAGGTGGAAGTACAGTTTCTCATTTGAGATTTGGCAATAAACCAATAAAATCACCTTATCTAGTTTATGAATCAGATTATACTGCTTGTCACAATAAGTCCTTTATTTACAATATAAATGTATTAAAAGGATTGAAGGAAAATGGCACATTTGTTTTAAACTGCCCTTGGAGTGAAAACGAATTAGATGAACATCTACCAGCTTCAATGAGACGGTATATTGCTGAAAATAACATACAATTCTATATAGTAGACGCAATTTCAATAGCACAAAAAGTTGGATTAGGTTCTAGAATAAATATGGTAATGCAAGCTGTTTTCTTTAAATTAGCCAATGTAATTCCTGTAGATCAGGCAATCCAGTACTTAAAAGACTCTGTGGAATATGCCTATGGTAAAAAAGGCGAAACTATAGTTAATGCAAACAAAGCAGCAATAGATGCAGGAGCAAATGCTGCCCATAAAGTTACTGTACCAGAATCCTGGAAAAATGCTAAAGATCCAGATGTGCCAAAAAAAGAATTTCCTGATTTTATAAATAGAATTGAAAAACCTATGGCAAGACATGAAGGAGATGAACTTCCAGTCAGTGCTTTTAATGGAATGGAAGATGGTTCTTACCCACTTGGTGTAACGGCCTATGAAAAGCGCGGCATTGCAGTTTTCGTACCTGAATGGCAAATTGATAAATGTATTCAGTGCAATCAATGCTCCTATGTTTGTCCTCACAGCGTTATAAGGGCCTGCTTATTAGATGATAAAGAAAAAGAAAATGCTCCTGAAAGTTTTTTAACTAAAAAACCTGTTGGCAAAGGTCTTGAAAACTTACATTATCGTATTCAAATAAGTCCACTTGATTGTACCGGATGTGGAAATTGTGCGGATATATGCCCTGCTCCAGGAAAGGCTTTAATAATGAAACCTGCACAAGAAGAAATAGAAGAACAGTCTGATAACTTTGAATATGCTTTGAAAATCATTCCTAAAGAAGTATTAATGGATTTGCATACAGTAAAAGGAAGCCAATTTGCAAGACCACTTCTAGAATTTAACGGTGCTTGTCCTGGTTGTGGGGAAACCCCTTATATTAAACTTTTAACTCAGCTTTATGGAGATAGAATGATGATAGCAAATGCAACAGGCTGTTCATCAATCTGGGGAGCAAGTGCACCTGCAATAGCCTACACTACAAACAATTTTGGCAAAGGTCCTTCTTGGGGTAATTCATTATTTGAAGATAACGCAGAATACGGATATGGAATGTTTCTTGGTGTAAAACAAATGAGAGAACGATTAGCTGATTTGATGGAAACAGCCATGACAATGGACATTAATTCTGAACTGAAAGAAGCCTTTAAAGAATGGCTTGCCGGATTCAATGATGCAGATACTTCAAAAAGAGCTTCTGCAAAAATACTAAGAATCATGAACAATGAGAACTTTAAAGATAATATTGTTTTGAATGAGATATTTATGAAAAAAGATTATTTAATCAAAAAATCTCATTGGCTAATCGGCGGTGATGGATGGGCCTATGACATTGGATTTGGCGGTGTAGATCAAGTACTTGCCTTAGGCGATGATGTAAATATATTTGTTATGGACACAGAAGTCTACTCAAATACTGGTGGTCAATCATCAAAATCGACTCCTACGGGAGCAGTTGCAAAACTTGCTGCCAGTGGTAAAAAAATAAGAAAAAAAGATCTTGGGTTGATGGCCATGACTTATGGATACGTATATGTAACTCAAATAGCCATGGGTGCAAATATGAACCATACCATTAAAGCAATTACAGAAGCAGAAGCTTATAAAGGTCCTTCTCTAATCATAGCCTATGCACCTTGTATAAACCATGGTATTAAAACTGGAATGGGTACTAGTATGGCAGAAGAGAAAAAGGCCGTTGAATCCGGTTACTGGCACCTATACAGATATAACCCTCTATTAAAACAGGAAGGCAAAAATCCATTTATATTAGACTCCAAAGAACCTACAAAATCATATATAGACTTTATTAATGGAGAACTCCGTTATTCTTCATTAAAAACTATCTTCCCCGACGCAGTGGAAAAAGCATTTAAAGAATCTGAAAACAATGCCCGTGAAAGATATGATATTTACAAGAAATTATCATCAATAAAATATTGATTACAATCAATGAATCTTACTTAGTGGGAAAAGCAGATATCCCAAATCTTTGATTTGGTGATAATCGCTTTCTCTTTAGAGTTTTGTTTCTCCCACTAAGTCTAGATGAATTATCTAGGGGCGTAGCTACTGTTATCTCCCACTTTGATAATCGCTTTCACAGAGTGCGAAGAAGTGTTACAGTAGGCAGCCATCAGATAAAAGGCCTAACCATTTGGTTAGGCCTTTTATAATACAAATTATTTCTCATTAGAATCTACATATTCTTTAGCATTTTTAACATCAAATTCACTTGGCACTGGTACTTTTGAAACTGATTTTTCCTTATGAATATTTGCCCATGCTGCAGTATCATGTTTTTCAACTGGTAGTTCCATGAAACTATCTTTAGTTCTATCTCCTTCCACAATAATTCCTCCTCTCATACATATTATCTTCAATTTTAAAAAATGTATGAAAAAATATGAATTAATTAAATTATACTTACTAAAATTTTCACAGCATTACAGCTTTATTCATTAAAATATAATAACTCTTATATATTATTTTAATAATTAGCTATTAAAATAATATATAAAATACTATTAAGCTACAAGGAGATGATCTAATGAATAAAACTACAAATATTAGATTACTAAGCTTATTATCAGGATTAATAGTTGTCGGTTCGTTATTTATAGGATGCAACAGTGTAAATTCTAAAAATATAAGTAATGAAACTATTAAAGATTCATCAGTACCTAAAAATTTAATAGTACCAGCTTTAGCTTATAATGATAATAGCATTACTTTAGCCTGGCACAAGCCAGACAATTACAAAGACATTACTAACTATAACATTTATTTGAACGGAAAATACATAGGTAATACAAATAATACATCATCCAAGTCCAAATCATTGATTGATAATTTTTATAAAGATCCTAGTAATAATTCAGCAGTAAAAATAAGTCAGCATACTTATACCGTTACAGGACTTAAACCAAATACCACTTATAAATTTACTGTTAGATCTGTTAATACTAAGGGAACTGAATCAAAGGACAGCAATACCATTACTAAAACTACAACCGAAGTACCAAAAATATTTGATATAACTAAATATGGAGCTATTGGTGATGGACAAGTCCTTGATACAAAATCTATTCAAGCTGCTATTGATGCTTCTACTAGTGGTTCAGAAGTGCTTCTTCCATCAGGAAAGACTTTTAAGTCAGGTGCACTTTGGTTGAAACCTGGTATTATTTTCAAAGTGGATGGAACTCTTATCGGTTCAGATAACCCGGAGGATTATATAAAAACTGACGCTACATCGAAAGATACCAATAAAAATAATGCTCTTATCAATGCTATTGGCACTAATAGCAGCAAAGATTTAAAAATAATTGGAAGCGGCACAATCGACGGAAACGGATGGAAACAGGGTAACGCTGATGCTCTCACTGGATTCCCAAATTCTTTAAAAAGCAGCTTAAAAACAGTTTCAGAAAATGGTATCCTTGCAGCCAATCAATTTAAGTTAGCAAAAAATAATGGACTTTCTGATACTAAGGCCTATTCTACGAGATCAAATCTCGTTTCAATTAGCCATATAGATAATGTATATTTAGGTGACGGTCTTTCTTTTGAAAATCCTTCACAGCACACTATTGTAACAAGCCAATGCAATAACACAGTTTTAAACGGTGCTCTTGTTAAAACTTTTGATTGTAATAACGCAGATGGTATCGATTTTGATTCAAATGGTTTAATCGTATTAAATAGTGTATTTGATACTGGTGACGACGATATAAATTTTACAGCTGGAAAAGGTACAGAAGATGAAAAAACACGCAAACCAGTAGACAACGTATGGATATTTGATAATTACTTTGTCCACGGTCATGGTGCTATAGTAGCCGGAAGTAATACATCCGCTTGGATAGAAAATGTTCTTGCCGAGGACAACGTGTTAAATGGCACAGGTGCAGGGCTCAGATGTAAAACAACACCTCAAACAGGTGGTGGTGCAAAAAATATCACTTTTCGTGATTCTGCGCTCAAAAACATTACTGACGGCGAAGGTGAACCTTTTACTTTCACCTCAAATTATTCTGATTCAAATAAAGCTCAAGACTTTAAACCAGCTTTAAATCTACCACAATTTAAAGATATTTCCGTTATCAATTGTAGCATAGACGGCTCAAAAGGTAATGCTATATTTGTATCCGGACTAAAAGATTCCTATGATGACAAAATAAATTTTACAAACATATCATTTAAAAATACAAAGCCTGCTAATATAAATTATCTTAGTAACAGCACATTTAAAAATATAACATTCGATACTAATATAAAAAATCCTTGGATTACAAGTAACTCTAAAAATCTTGTTTTTGAAAAGTAGCTGTACCTTATTTTCTATTTAAAAATAAATCACTTGAGTCAATAAGAACTTTTTATTCTACTGCCCAAGTGATTTTTATTATAGTCACTTTACCTCACTTGTCATTTATAAGTATGTCCATCATCTTATCCGTATTATTTAAAAAACTCTTCATCACTTGATAATGTTCTGTTTCTTGATATCCAACTTTTCTAATAGAGTCCTTTATCTCATATATAACTGCGTCAGGGTATGCCATTATAATTGGAGAATGAGTTGCTATGATAAACTGTGAATCTTTCTCTATAAGTTCATGCATCTTTGAAATCATAGCCATCTGCCTGGATGGAGATAGTGCTGCTTCCGGTTCATCTAATATGTACAATCCCTTTCCACTAAATCTATTTATAAATACTGAAAAAAAAGACTCTCCATGAGACTGTCTATGTAATGAACGTCCACCATAATAGGGTAAGAGTCCCGGAGTTTGTTTTTCAAGATCATCAATATTTGTTGCAAGATTATAAAAACTTTCTGCCCTTAAAAAAAATCCATCCTTCGGAACCCTAATACCCTTAATCAATCTAATATAATTATATAATTCCGAATGAGTGTCACAGGTTGCAAAATTAAAATTTTTAGTTCCCCCTTCAGCATTAAATCCAAATAAAACAGCAATTGCCTCAAGAATTGTAGATTTACCAGTTCCATTTTCTCCTACAATAAACGTAACCTTAGGATGAAACTTTAAACTGGATAAACTTTTTATAACTGGTAAACAAAATGGGTATGTTGAAAAAGATTTTACCTTATCTCTCCTAAGCTCTATACTTCTTAAATACTGATTAATATCCGCTTTTTCCATAACTACTTCACAACCACCCTAATATGTAATATTAATTCCTAGTACTTTCACTTTTTCACTGATCCTATTTGCTATATTTTTTAACTCATTTTCAATACACTTTATACCTTTAAACCTCATGCGGCTGATAGGTCCTGAAACACTTATTCCTGCTGCAATCTTTCCTTTACTATTATATATGGGTGCAGAAATACATCCTAAACCATACTCATACTCTTCTATATCGTAAGAAACTTGCTCTGCTATTATCTTCTTTCTTTCTAACAAAAAATCCTCATAATTTGATATAGTGTTTATTGTTCTTTTTTGATTATGCCTTTTAAAATAAGCTTTAATCATTTCGTCATTCTGATAACTAAGAAATATCTTTCCCATAGATGAACAATGCAGAGGAGATACAGGTATTAATCTTGAAACAAGTACTGAGCTTTCTCCATTTACACTGGAAATTGTCACTACATTATCCTCATCTAATATTCCCAAATTTGTAGATTCTCCAGTTTTTGCAGAGAGATCTACCATAAAAGGTTTTGCAATCAAATTCAAGTCAACTTTGGATTTCACTTTTTCACTATACTGAATAAAGATTAATCCTAAACCATATTTTCCATTTTTATCTTTTTCTATAATAGAATTTTGAAAAAGGGTATTTAAAATTCTATATACTGTTGCTTTGGGTAAGTCAAGATTAGAAGATATTTCAGAAACACCAATAGGAACCTCCGATTTATATATTTCATTTATAATTTGAATTGCTCTATCAACCATAGAAATACTATCATAATTTTGTGAATTATTAGTCAAAAGGGACTCCCTCCTCTATTACACTATGTTAATATAATAATATTATCTATAAGTTACGTCAATTTATTATTGAATATTTATAAACATTGTTGAATATTTATTGAAAATATTTTGAGACATGCTATAATAGTTTTTGAAACACCGTTTCAGAAGCAATTTTCATTATAAGGAGATAATTTAGCATGAAAAATAAATTTTTATCTAAAAGGTATTGGAATAGTATATCCACTCCAATGGGTGAAAGTAATGATCTTTTAAAAAAATTTGATGATATTATTGATTTCAGTCTCGGAGATCCTGATATTACAACTAGCGAAATTATAATAAAAAAAGCATTTGAAGATGCCATGAATGGTCATACACACTATACAGACTCTTTAGGTGATCCAGAACTTCGTAAAGAAATACGCAAATTTTACTTAGATAAATATGATTATAACGTTAAAAGTGATGAATGCATGATCACCACAAGTGGATGTCATGCAATGTGGCTGGCTCTAGAGGCCATTCTCGATGATGGAGATGAAGTCATAATACATGATCCTTATTTTACTCCATATCCACAGCAAATAAAACTAGCTAGAGGTATTCCTGTACATCTTGAAACCTTTGAAGAAGAAGGATTTCAAGTAAATTCCAAAAGATTAGAAAACTTAATTACTAATAGAACAAAAGCAATAATAATAAATACACCAAACAACCCTTCAGGAACATGTTTTAAAAAGGAAACACTTAAAGCAATTGCAGAAATTGCTATTAAATATGATTTAATCATAATTGCGGATGATATTTACACACTATTTAGCTACGAAGAACCATTTATTCCAATTACTACTCTTGAAAAAATGCGTGAGCGTACAATTACAATTGGCAGTTTCTCCAAAAACTATGCCATGACAGGATGGAGAATAGGCTACCTTATTGCACCTTCATTTATCATTCAAACTGCTAAAAATATAAATGAAAATAATGTATTTGCCTCACCTTCAATATCCCAACGTGCTGCAATTCATGCACTTAAAAACAGAGATAAAATACAACCTCAGATTGCTTGCGAATATAAAAAGAGGATTTTTTACGCATATGATAGGATTTGTTCAATTCCAAATATGTCGGTTTTAAAACCACGGGGTAGTATTTACCTTTTTGTCAATATAAAAGCTACAGGGCTTAGTTCAAAAGAAGTAGCAGATAAAATGCTAAATGAGGCTCATGTTCTCGTACTTCCTGGCAATGCTTTCGGTAAATGTGGTGAAGGATACATACGACTTGCCATGACAGTAAATACCGAAAAAATGAATGAAGCATTTAATCGTATAGAAAAAATGAACATTTTTAATAAATGCATGGTATCTGCTTTGTAACAGAGGGCTTCTTTGAAGCCCTACAATATACCACTTTGTAATTTGTAATATTTACTTCCATCGCATATCTGCTTTTCTCCTTGGTACAGTTCTTAAATATTTCACATTAGGATATCCAACTATCATGAAAGTTACAACCTTTCTTCCTTTCTTAACTCCAAGAAACTTACTTATTTTTTCATCCATTTGGGCAGCCACAGCAGAAAAACCGCTAAACAACGTTCCAAGTCCTAAAGAATTAATCATAAGCTCCATATTTGAAGACGCTAAAGCTCCATTTACTTCCTGTCTTGCCGTAACAACTATTACTACTGGAGCATTAAAAAACAATCTATCATTTTTAGGGTTTTCTTTATATTCCTTATACATATCAATCCATATTTTAGCATATCTTTGATAAAGTATATTTTTCTCATTTGTATCTTTAAGTATTTTTTCTCCACTTTGATTTAAACTTTCAATTATTAATTTTCTTAAATCCTGTATTCCATCTCTTACAACTATGTAAGATACATCCTGCATATTACTTGCTGTTTGCGTAAACCTTCCAGCTTCTATAATTTTAAGCAGTTTTTCCTCTTCTACTTCTTTGTCTTTAAACTGCCTTATAGTTCTCCTGAACTTGATGAAATTTAATAAAGTATCAGCATCTATGGAAAAGTCTTCTTTATTATATTGTTTTACATCTTCCATGTTATATTCGTCTGTTGATACTGCATTTTTAGGACACACTGCAATACAGTGCCCGCACTTTATGCAAGTAATATTATTAATTTTAGCTTTACCATTTATTATCTCTATGTCTCTTGCAAAACAATCTTTAACACATTGTCCGCATCCTATACACTTTTCACTATTTACATTCATCATAAAGTTTTTACTCCTTTTTCAATGTAATTCTACACTTTTCCCATTCACAATTTTACTTAGTGTATTCTGTAAGTAATCTTTTAAATCCATCATAATTGTATTTAAACGCAAATCTTACCACATTTCTTCGTTCATCCCCATTCATATCACCTTCTAGGGAATCCAGCAGCATATTAAGCATATTGTAAAACACCATTCTTATTACTTTATAATTTTGAGTTGTCCTACAGTTATCTGCAAAATTATATTTTTGCAGATAACTACATTCCCGCTGTATTACATTTTCTAATATCTCTTCTTTCAAATTTTCATATTTTGTACCCTTACTGCACCTTAACAATATCAATAATCTTTTACGATTCGCTATTAAATCCTCTACCTGTTTATGATTTGGAATATACTTTTCTAAATCTTGTTCATTATTAAAAAAGGCTTTTGTTAATATTGGAAATATATTAGAATTATAATTTCTAAAAGCATCTACAAAAGATTGTGGTAAAACAGTATAAAATAAATTTTCTTTGTTTTTAAAATAAATATAAATATTTCCTACTGATATATTCGCCTTTTCAGAGATGTCCTTCATTTTTGTATTCAGATACCCTTTTTCCAGAAATATATCTATCGCTGAACCTTCAATTGCCTGCCTAATTTTGTCTTTTTTTATTTGAGCCATTTTATCCTCCGCCAATGTAAAACTGAATATATAATTCATTTTATAATATGATAGTTTATTTGTCAACGAAGTCTGGATGGTATTATAAATATTTAAACTGGATGTTTTTGAAATACGCCCAAGTTGATATAATAAGCTTAAGAACAACCTTAGCTAAGTGAGTGATTATATGGAAATTAAAATAAATAGAAAAAGTAAAATTGCTTTATACGTTCAAATTGAAAATCAAATAAAAAATATGATTTATTCCAAAATACTTCCTGAAAACTACACATTACCATCTGAAAGACAACTTGCAAATACATTAAAAGTTAATAGAAGTACAGTAATTAAGGCCTATGGCAAGCTTAAAGAAAAAGGTCTCATTGATTCAAATGCTAGAAGAGGCACTTATATTAGCTTTTATGACAGCCATGAAGAAAATGATCATAAAAAGTGCTTGTTTTGGGATGAAATATACAGCAAAAGTTCAAATAATAATTTTGATAATACAATAAGTAAAATTATGAATACTGATATCAATAGCAAAATGATTTCCTTTGGCGGCGGTATGCCATCACCAGATCTATTTCCTCAATTGGAATTTCAGAAAATACAAATTGATTTATTAAAAAATGAAGCAAAGAACATGTTTTTTCAAAGTCCCGTATCTGGAAACAAAGATTTAAAAAATGAAATCAAAAAACTTATGTTAAATAGAGAAGTTAGAATATCTACAAGCGACATAATTGTTACTTCTGGTTCTCAGCAGGGATTGGATTTAGTTGTAAGAACTTTTGTAAATTATAATGATGTAATATTAGTGGAAAACCCAACGTTTTTTGGAGCTATCCAACTTCTTCAGACACTAGGTGCTAGAATCATAAGTATTCCTATGGATAAATACGGCATGAGAGTTGATGTACTAGAATATTTAATTAAGGAATTTAACCCAAAATTTATTTATACCATACCAAATTTTCAAAATCCAACAGGAATCACTATGAGTCTTGAAAGAAGATATGATCTCATTAAAATTTCAGAAAAATATGGAATTCCCATAATTGAAGACGATCCCTATGGTGAACTCAGATACGAAGGTAATTATCTGCCACCTTTAAAAGCATTAGATAAAAGTGGTTATGTAATATATTTAAGCACCTTCTCAAAAGTAATTTCTCTTGGTTTAAGAGTGGGCTGGATCGCTGCTCCAGAAAGAGTAATAAATAAACTGAGTTTGTTTAAGCAGCTTACTGATTTACATGTAAATACCTTAAGCCAGCATATTATATGTGAATTTTTAAGACAGGGCTATTATAAAAAGCATGTTAAAAAAATAAGAAAAAGCTATTCTCTAAAAAGAGATTTGATGTCTGAAGAACTTACAATCAATATTAAAAGTATAAAGTTTTTTAAACCTGAAGGTGGCTTTTACATTTGGTGTAAGCTTCCAGATAATATTTGCTTAAAGTCACTTTTAAAAAAATCTTTAAAAAATGGAGTAAATTATGTCACTGGAAACTCCTTCTACACTAAAAAAGATGAAAAAGGTAATTTTATAAGGTTAAATTTTACTTATCCTAAAAATGAAGAAATCATAAAAGGTATAAAGTTATTGCAACTTAGTATATCTGAAATAATTTAAAGGAGATGTTTAAATTGAAAAAAATTGGTTTAATAGGCGGTATGAGTTTTGAATCCACTTTGGAATATTACAGAATTATAAATGAAACTGTTAAGAAGACTTTAGGAGGACTTCATTCAGCTGAATGTATATTATATTCAGTAGACTTTAATGAAATAGAAATTCTTCAACATCAAAATAAGTGGAAGGAATTATCAAATATAATGGTTAATGCTGCTCAAAGTCTTAAAAAAGGCGGTGCTGATTTTATCATAATATGTACTAATACAATGCATAAACTAGCTCCTGATATAGAAAGCAAAGCTGGAATCAAGGTTTTACATATAGCAGAAGCTACAGGTAAAAAAATAATTGAAAAACATATAAAAACTGTAGGACTCCTTGGAACAAAATTTACTATGGAAGAGGATTTTTATAAAAAAGTTTTGAAAGATAAATTCAATATAAACGTAAGTATTCCAGATGAAGATGATAGAGAAGTTATTCACCAAATCATATACAATGAATTATGTAAAGGTGTAATAAAAAATTCATCAAAAGAAAAGTATAAGCAAATAATAAACAAGCTGCATTTAAATGGTGCTGAAGGAATAGTTCTTGGCTGTACCGAAATACCTCTTTTGATACAACAAAAAGACGTAGATATTCCAATATTTGATACAACAACAATCCATGCTGTTTCTGCTGTTAAGTTTGCTTTAAAGTAAATAAACTAAAGAAATACTTTATACTATAACTGATATTCTAATATAAGGACAGCAGCAAAAGTAATTAACTGCTGTTCTTATATTAATTTTAATACCTATGCCATCCTATTATAAAATAAAACGCCTTTTATTTTTATAACAAACATTATTTACTATATTTTTTAAACAAATCATCAAGAGCCTCTCTTAAAAGAAATGCTTCAGTTCTATCTGTTGACTTAGAAAGTCTAGAAAGTCTATCAAGTTGTGTTTTTGTAAAATAGTTAGACTTTAAAACCATACTTTCTGCTTCAGAAAGACATATTCTATTTTTGCCCAGTTCTTTAGCCCTAAACAAAGCACTATCTGCTACTCTAAAAAGTTCAACTACATTCTTAGCATCTCTTGGATAACTTGCAATTCCAAAGCTTAAAGTAAAATAAATATCTTCTGTTTTCATATTATCACTTATGTCAAATGTATTATCTGATAAATACCTCCTTATTTCCTCTAATTGCATAAATCCCCTTTCAGCACCTTGTTTTGCAAGTAATATATTAAATTCATCACCATGTCTATAAATACTATCTTCAGGTAACAAATTATTATTTAAAATTAATATAAGCTTTTCTATTACTTTATCTGCAATATCATTTCCATATAAATTATTTATATTTTTAAAATTGTCAATATCTGCAATTACAATACTAAAAGGGCCTTCATTTTTTGATATCAACTCCTCCATTCTAGATACAATATACTCTTTAGAAACAAGCTCCCTATTCATCAAAACAACCTCCATATATGATCTTTAATTAATTTATTTATTACACTTCAGTATTAGTATTTTATGATTAAAATTAATTTTTCAAATATATAATACTATAATTCCATCTATAATTATAATTTCAAATCTAAAACTATTCCAGTAAAAAATATATTTAATTTAGTATATATTTGAATTTAGTATAGTAACATATATACATTGACATATATATGTTACTATGATATACTTATATACATAATTTAAAATATTGATAATGCTTAATCACTTTGAGCGGGAGAACCAATTTTTGGGGTGAATCTTATCCACGTGATAGGTAGGGTTAATTTCTTCGATCCGAATCCGTCAGCTAATCTCGTAATCATTGAAGGGAAGTTTCAATATATAATATATATTTTGTACTTTTTTTACTATAAATATAATTAGTAGATTTAATAAGTTGCATTTTACTTCTCTGCAACTTATTATTTTTTGCAGTGATTAAGCATCATCTTACAAATCACGAACTTTTGAAAGGAGTTTTTTAACTTGCAAAGAAACTATAAAGACATACCATTATGGAGAAATACTTCCCCAGACGAATGGAACAGTTGGGAATGGCAAATTTCTAATAGAATTACGACATTAGAAGAATTAGAACAAGTTGTAAATCTTACTAATCAAGAGAAAGATGGTGTACAAGCAAGTCTGAAGAAATTACGAATGGCAATAACACCCTATTATGCTACATTAATTGACCCTAATGACTATAATTGTCCAATTAGAAGACAGGCAATTCCGACAATTTATGAGACAGAAATTTCTAAATGTGACAGCAATGATCCATTACATGAAACTCTTGATTCACCAGTTCCAGGATTGACACATAGATATCCAGACAGAGTCCTTCTACTTATTACCCAACAATGTTCTATGTACTGCAGACATTGTACAAGAAGACGTTTTGCAGGACATACTGATAAAACTTTGTCAACCAGTAATTTGATAAGAGCTTTCAAATATATAAAAGCTCATAAAGAAGTACGTGATGTATTAATATCTGGTGGAGACGCACTATGTGTTTCAGATGAAAAATTAGAATTTATATTAAAAGAATTAAGTAAAATAGATCACATTGAAGTGATAAGAATTGGTACAAGAGTTCCTGTTGTTATGCCTCAAAGGATAACTTCTAAACTATGCAATATTATAAAAAAATATCATCCAGTTTGGATTAATACACAATTTAATCATCCAAATGAAATAACCAAGGACTCAATATTAGCTTGTAATATGCTTGCTGACGCTGGAATTCCTCTTGGAAATCAATCTGTACTTCTAAAAAATATAAATGACTGCCCATACATTATGAAAAGCCTTGTACAAAAATTAGTAGCTAATAGAATAAGACCTTATTATATATATCAATGCGATTTATCTGAAGGAATAGAACATTTTAGAACACCTGTATCCGCTGGTATCGAAATTATGGAATTATTACGTGGACATACTTCTGGATTTGCAGTTCCCACTTTTGTAATTGATGCCCCTGGAGGAGGCGGTAAAATACCTATTAATCCTCAATATGTAGTTTCTCAATCACCTGACAAACTAATTCTTAGAAACTATGAAGGAGTATTGTGCACCTACACGGAGCCTTCTGATAAATCCCATAAATGTAAACATTGCGGAATATGTGATAAATTTAAAAATTATGAGTCTAAAGGGCTGGAAAAACTTTTTAGAAATGAAAAAACTTGCTTAATTCCAAAAGATAATTTTAGAATGAGAAGGAGGGAAATAAATAGTGCTCATAAATAGACCTAAATCTGATTATGATTACCATACCAAAATAGATGAAAATGATATATATGTTGATCATACTAATAATCGTGTAAAAATAATTAATTTTAATAATATATCACTGCAAAGCGTAAAACAGATAATACATTTTGCTTCAAATCACCATTTAAGCAAAATTATTTGCAATTGTGATATTAATTCCTACAAAACTCTTTTTAATTCTGGATTCCAACTAGAAGGTAAAATTGACGCTTTCTTTAAAGGTAAAGACGCCTTTTGTATGTCATATTTCATAACAGATAACAGAAAAAACTATAAAAATGAAGAGAAAGAGAATCTATTTTTACTACAAAGTTTAAATGTTAAAAATAACTTTGTATTTAAAGAAAATATCTTTAAATACAATATAAGAAATGCTACAGAAAATGATATAGATGAATTAATAGCTTTATTTTCTAGCATATTCATTACGTACCCATCACCTGTATGTGACAAAGAATATTTAAAACAAACTATGAATAAAAAAGTTTTATACAAGGTCGCTGTGGACAATGGAAAAATAGTCGGAGCAGCATCGGCAGATTTAGATAAAAAAAACTTAAATGCAGAAATGACTGATTGTGCTACTTATCCTGATTACAGAGGTAAAGGCATATTATCAAATATAATTTATTTTTTAGAATTAGATCTTAAGAAAATGGGATTTATTAGTCTATATAGCCTTTCTAGAGCAATAAATCCCAGCATCAATTTTGTATTAAGCAAACACAACTATAACTTTAGAGGTAAACTAATAAATAACTGCAATATATGCGGGGGATTTGAAAACATGAATATTTGGGTTAAAGTACTTAAATAGTTATACAACTGGGGTTGTCGTACTAAAAATAAATTCTGCAATATGTTGTATACAAATTTTTTAGTATAACAGCCCTATTTTACTACATTAACTGCAGCATCTTCACATGGTGCTGCAGACTTTCCACGCACAAATGACAATACTATTGCTGCTATAACACATATTGCTGCCACAATACATGTAACCTTAGCTGCAAATCTAAATTCTGCCTGCCACAGCAATGTACTTTTCAACCCCTTTGATATAAATGCAGATGCTGACTTATTCATGCTAAAAGCAATAAGTGCTGCGGAAATTGCCTCCCCTGACATCATTCCAAAAGTTCTCATTGTACCAAGAGCTGCCGATGCAACTCCCCTTCTATCTGCAGTTACACTTCCCATTACTGCACTAGTATTGGGAGTTTGAAAAAGTCCTCCCCCAAAACCATATATAAAGAAAACTACAGTTAACATCCAAATTGGCGTTGAAGCATTAAATCCTCCAATGAATAAGGTAGCTAATGACATTACTGCAAGTCCAATACATCCTATATATCGACTATCAAAATTATCTGAGATTGCACCACTTAAAGGAGCTGCTATAATCATAGCTATTGACATAGGTAACATCATTACTCCAGACATAAAAGGAGTAAGCATTCTCATCTTTTGCAAATAGTAAGGAGCTAGAAAAACTAAAATAAATTCTCCCATGTAAAAAAACATAGCTGCAAAAGTACTTCTTGTAAAAACTTTATTTTCAAAAAGCTCCATATTAAGTATTGGATGCTTAGATTTCTTCTCAAATGCAATAAATAATATGAGTACAAAAATACCTCCTAAAAGAGAAACAATACTTCCAATATTAAAATAAGACTTACTCAAAAGGTTTAATGGAAGTAACATTAAGAAGATGGCAGCAATAATTAATATACTCCCTGCAAAATCAAACTGAACCTCATTTCTTCTTGTATCATCATTTTTAATAACTTTAATAGCTAATATAGAAACAACTATACCAATTGGAACATTTATAAAAAATATACTGCTCCAGCCTGCCCTAGAAGCCATAAGTCCTCCTAATGCCGGGCCTGTACAAACAGCTACAGCTACAGAAATAGCTATCATTCCTAAGGATTTTCCCCTATTTTTAGGGTCTACTGCATCAATTATAATTGGACTTCCACTGGAAGAAATCATAGAGGCTCCAATTGCTTGAGTAATTCTAAAAACAATCAACATGACAATAGACGTTGATAGTGCACAAAAAAGAGAACTTATTGTAAATAACATTAAACCAGCTACATAAATTTTCTTATGACCAAACATATCAGAAAGTCTTCCAAATGTAAGTTGTGTTGCACCAAGCACCATTAAATAGCCTACTATTATCCATTGTATAGATGACATGCTGGTATGAAAATACGACTGCATAATTGGCAGAGCGGTATTTACAACATTTATATCAAAACTAGATATAAATGTACCAAGCATAATTATAATTACTGTACTTATTCCTGTTTTACTCTTCACTGAATTCATATTTATAGCCTCCAAATCAGAATGTGAATATTTATTCTTGTTTATGCTCATTATATTACGCCAAGTTTATCCATAAGTCAATATATAAATAAGAACTTTTATTCATATTTTTTATTGACAACCTATTATTATTTCTTTAAAATGTTGATATAAGGGATGTGATAACATGATAAATGAACGTAAAGTAAGAGAACCCCAGCAAAAAAGAAGTATAGAAAAAAAAGATAAAATACTTAAGGCCGGCTATAAACTAATTTGTAAAAATGGATATTACAAGACAACAACCTCAGAAATAGCAGCTGAGGCTGGTGTTTCAATAGGATGTCTTTATTCTTACTTTAAAGATAAGCATACTATTTTTTTAGATATTCTTAAAAAATATCAGGCACAATTTGATAAACTTCGAGATGAATTTATGAATAAAATGATGATTTTTAAATCACCAGAAGAATGTTTCCGTGAATTCATGTTAATACTTATAGATATTCATG
This sequence comes from Clostridium sp. 001, assembly GCF_019056555.1. Taxonomy (NCBI): domain Bacteria; kingdom Bacillati; phylum Bacillota; class Clostridia; order Eubacteriales; family Clostridiaceae; genus Clostridium; species Clostridium sp. 001. Next base: position 1,037,607 of record NZ_CP020473.1, read on the forward strand.
ATAAGTCTGTGGATTTTCAAAGAGAAGTAAAAACACTTTACTATTATGATCCAGAAGTTGCAGCACTTTCAGATGAACAAAGAAAAAAGGTACAAGATGCCGCACTCTATTCTATAAAATTATATAAGGAATACATTGATATAGATGACTATGAAGCTGCCGCCATAGTTACATCACTTATTATAAATTCTGTAGTAGACGATGTTTCTCTTTATAAAAGCTCAATTGACAGGAATCGTATTTTAGATGAAACTGTTAAAGCTTTATGTAGATATTTAAAAATGAAACCAATAAATCACTTAAATAAGTACTAATACCTGCCATTATAGCTAAAATAGCAGGTATAGATCCTCTTATTTGAAGATTTTATCCTCTACCACAACATTTTTTATACTTCTTTCCACTTCCACAAGGACAAGGATCATTTCTTCCTATCTTTTTTTTATTAACTACAGTAGAGGAACTAAGTTCCGCTGGAGTATATCCTTTTATAATCCACTGCCTTATATTATTAGCAAATTTAATAACTTCACTTCCAATAAAACTTGATTCATTAACATTTGAAAGCTGAAAGTTACTTAAGAAATCTGAAATAGCCTCAGAAATTTTTTCATTATTTTTAATATCTGCCTCTAAGGAAAATATTAAATCTTCTGCTACATCAACATCTATATCAAAATTATTTATTAAAAAACTAAAAAATCTCTTATATGCTTTTGTTTTATCCTGAAAATCTGCTCTTGCTGCTGCCAACAATTCTTCTTTTTTGAAAGGATAAAAATCCAGATCAATTCTTTTATGCTGCTTTAAAAATATAGCATCCACATTATCAACTAAAGCATCATTACCTATATTTCCATTATACTCAAATTCATTATAATAAGCTGCTCCATTTTCTAGTACAACTTTAAGATCCATGCTTGATAAATCAAAATCAATATATTTTTTTATCAATTGCTTAAAATCATCAATATGAATAACACCATAATAATTGCACATTCCCCAAAATAGTTTTATAACTTGTCCGTTATTTTCCATTCTATCTCTCAAACTTTTGTTATCTTTATTTAAAACTATTTTTTGCAATTCTTCTGGCATAATAATGACATATTCTCCATTTAGTATTCCCGTAAAAAGAAATGCCATATCCCTAAAATAACCAATATCATTTATTTGTATATTTGTATATCGAACTTTACAAAATTTTTTTCTTGCAAGATCAATTAAGAATTCAAATCTTTCAACATCTATATTTTCTATAAGGAAATGTACCTTTTCCTCGTATAATTCTAATATTCTATTTTTTAGTTCCTCTTTCTTTAGACTTGAAATTTTATTTATATAGAGATTTCTTGCTATATTCAGCAATTCAGCTTTTGTTAGTCTATTTAAATGATATTCCAGTGAAAAATCTTCTTCAATAGGCTTCCAACTTTTAAGTTCTTTTTTTAATTCAGATTTTATTATCTCGTCTTCATCTTCATAAGAAAAATTCTCAAGTTCATCTTCCTTTCCTACACCTGCAATTTTACTTGCCTCATTTGTTTTTAAATATGTATTATCTTTAGTTTCTTTCAATATATACAACACCTCTTAAAAATTTATAAATTAAATTTACTACACCATCATATGTCTTTACCTGAAAATTTTATATCATTTATAGAAATAATGCAACATTCTCCTTTATTCCTCTCATTCACAAAATATTTATTGAATTAATTTTTATTTACTAAAAATTAATTTAACAGCTATTAACATCATTAAAATTCCAAATAATTTTCTCATAGTATCTACTGGTATGACATGAGACATTTTAGCACCTAAAACTGACCCTATAACTAAAAATATACATATTAATATTCCTGCTTGAACATCAACATGACCTTCTTTGTAATAGTCTATAAATGCAAGTATGCCTACTGGAGGTAATAAAATTGCAAGAGATGTGCCCTGGGCTTTTAACTGGGTGAATCCACATAGATAAATTAATGCAGGTACTATTATAATTCCGCCACCTATACCAAATAACCCACTTAAAATACCTGCAATACAACCTATAACAATAAATAAAATAATATTATTCATTACTTTTAACCTCCATATTTTGTTATATACTATTGCAATACAATTACGTCCCACACTTATTTCAATCCATAATTAATTTTCAATTCTACTTTCATATTTTATCCGATAACTAACCATTTTAATATTCCAACTTTTTCAAGTATATCTCTGAGCAGTTACATCACTGGATAACAATTTTTCATGAAGAATAAAATCTTCTTATATGCTGAAACACTAAAAGGTTTGTTAATAAGCATCAGATGGAGTTTTTAACTCCATCTGATGCTTAAAAATCTGTTTATATAAATAGGTTAACGTTAGAGTCTTCTGCTTCTCCTAGATAGTATCCTACACCACCTACTTTAACTCCATCTATTAGCTCTTCTTGTTTAAGTCCCATTACATCCATACTCATCTGACATGCAACTATTTCTATTCCACTGTCAATAGCTGCTTTAATTAGCTCATCCAATGAAGAAACATTTTTATTTCTCATTACCATTTTCATCATTTTTGTACCCATACCAAGCATATTCATTTTGGAAAGTTTTAACCTTTTAGCTCCTCTCGGCATCATAAAGCCAAACATCTTATCCATGAATCCCTTTGAAACACTAACTTTTTCATGCTTTCTTAAAATATTAAGTCCCCAGAAGGTAAAAAACATTGTAACCTTTTTACCCATAGCCGCTGCTCCGTTAGCTATTATAAAGGACGCTAAAGCTTTATCCAAATCTCCACTAAACACAACTAATGTTTTATTGTCTTTCTGTGCAATGGTAGCATTATTAACTGAATTATTATTTGAAACTGCTTGTTTTTTATTACCTTTTCTTATAAAAGCTATTATATTACCTTTATCTTTTTCTCTGCTAAGGAGGTCATTATTAGTTCTTTCACACCAAGATTTTATATCCTCATAAAATCCCTGATCTGATGCCATTACCTTTAATACTTCTCCTTCTTTCATATCCTGTATATTACTATTAACACGCATTAAAGGTCCTGGGCAGCATATTCCACAAGCATCAAGGTTTTTGTCAAATTCTCCTTTTTTATATGCTTCATCAGCTTCTTTATATTCATTTAAATTGCTCTCTAAACTTACATTAGATTTTCTCCCTCTTAAATCCATAGAACCGCCTTCACCACTATTATTCATTACAACATCTCTTGGTTTAAACTTACTCATAGTATAGGTTTTATATCCACCTGTTAGATTTTTCACTTTAAATCCATTTGCTCTTAAAATTCTTGCAGCTATATACCCTCTAAGTCCTACCTGACAATAAACTAATATTTCTTTACTTTTATCCAGTTCATTCATTCTAGCCCTTATATCTTCTGAAGATATATTTATAGACCCTTCTATGCTGCCACCGCTGTATTCTAATTCAGTCCTCACATCAACAAGCTGTGTTTTATCCTTATCTCTATTATCTATATCCTCTGAAAGTATTACTTCATCTTTGCCGCTTAAAACGTTTTCTGCAATAAATCCAGCCATATTTACAGGATCTTTAGCTGAAGAATAAGGCGGCGCATATGCAAGTTCCAATTCTGTTAAATCATAAACCGTTCCACCAAGCCTCATAGTAACAGCTATATCATCAATTCTTTTATCTACCCCAGCATATCCAAAGGCTTGAGCTCCTAGTATCTTTCCTTCATCGTTGAAAATAAGCTTCATTGTCATTGGTGCTGCACCTGGGTAGTAGCCAGCACTTGAATTAGGATGAAGGTATATAGCCTTATATGGTATGTTCTTTGATTTTAATGTTCTCTCGTTGTTCCCTGTGCTTGAACCTGTCAATCCAAATACTTTAATAATTGCTGTTCCCATTGTTCCTTTATAAATTGAATTTAAACCACATATATTATCTGCTGCAATCCTTCCCTGCTTATTTGCTGGTCCAGCAAGTGCAATAGCAGTTTTACTTCTATTTATAAAATCAACTACTTCAATAGCATCTCCTACTGCATACACCCCTTCCACTTTAGTTTCCATTTTATTATTTACTATTATATGACCTTTAGGTCCAAACTCTATTCCTGAATCCTTTAAAAAGGCAGTATCCGGTTTTACTCCTATAGCAAGTATAATCATATCTGCATACAAAATTTCCCCACTGTTTAGAATTACATTTACTCCTGTTCCATCTTCTTTAAATTCCTTAACCCCGTCATTTAATACAATTCCTACGCCGTTATCCTCTAATTCTTTCTCTGCAAAAGTTACCATTTCTGAATCAAAAGGTGCTAATATGTGTGGTGCCGCTTCAACTAAAGCTGTATTTAAGCCTCTTTCTTTAAGATTCTCAGCCATTTCAACTCCTATATATCCTCCACCAATAACAATTGCATTCTTTATATTTTCTTTATCAACATACTCTTTTATTTTGTCTGTATCAGGGAGGTTTCTTAGTGTAAATATCTTGTCACTTTGTATTCCAGGAATAGGGGGTTTAATAGGAGTTGCCCCAGGTGATAAAATTAAATAATCATAGTTTTCTTCATACTCTCCCTTGTCTTTACTACTAACCTTTACTTTTTTACTTTTACTATCTACTGTTATTACTTCACTATTTACCCTAACATCAATATTAAGACTTGCCTTCATGGCCTCAGGAGTTTGTACTAACAGCTTTTCTCTCTCTTTTATAGTTTCTCCAATATAGTAAGGTAATCCACAATTTGCAAAAGATATATATTCACCTTTTTCAAACAATATTATTTCTGCACTTTCATCAAGTCTTCTGAGTCTAGCAGCAGCTGATGCTCCTCCAGCTACTCCTCCAACTATCACTATTTTTTTCATATATATTTCCTCCAATCATTACATTCTCCGTTATCTAAAAGACCTTTTTATATACAATCAAATGTGCTAATAATTTAAGTATCTTAGCAGTTGCATTATATCTATTAAAATTCTTATCTATAATTTTTCCCTTCTATTCAAATATCATGTATGATATTGTATTTATATATTGAGATATAGCGATATAACTATCATAATTTTTACTAAAACAGATCTTTTTCATTATACTTTAAATTTTAATCCATAATGTTCAGTATTAATATTTACTTCTGCTAAAAATGTAAAATCTAAATTTTCAACTATATTCCTTAATTCTTCTTTTGATATTCTTTCATTTGCAGGCGGTCCATCTTTCATATCTCTTTTATCCCAATCAATTATATAAACATATCCTTTATTTTTTAGTACTCTTTTTGCTTCAGTGAAAAATCTTACCTTATCTTCTATTTCATGAACAACATTACATACAAAAACATAATCAATAGAACTATCTTCTACTGGAAAAGAATATTCTTCACTCTTTTTAAATTCTATATTTGATATATCTCCTGCTTTTTCTCTTGCAATATCAATAATTTCTGTCATTATATCTACACCAATTACATTTCCATTAGTAATAATTTTTGATGCTGGTATAGTAAAATAACCTATACCGCAACCTATATCAATCAATGTACCTTTATCCCCTATTTTAAACTTTTTTAAAGTTTCTTCAGGAGGCATACTCTCTCTTCTTTTTGGATTATCCAATTTCTCTAACTTTTTAATATCAAATTTATGCATTTAACCACTTCCTTCATTCCACAGTTGTTTATATTTTTAACATGAAGAAGAATTTGGACTACTTATAGTGAATCCTGGGCTAAACCAATTATTTGAATAATCAATAACTGATCCATTTACATATGTTTCAAGATCCAAATTATAAACAATACTCATGCCTTCTACTTTAACAAGTATATCGTCATTATTTTTTAACTCATCCAGAGCTAATTGTAATTTTGGGCCACCTCAGCCATAACCTCCAAAGCTAATCCTTAACATTGCATTTACTATACTCTCATCTTTTTGCTTAATTTTATTAAACTTTTCAACTGCCCGCTTAGTAACCTTAACCATAGTAAATTCACCTTCCTTTAATATTTTTATCTTAACTTGTATTTACATATAACAAATTATTTTTTAAGTTAAATTTATATTGCTATATTTAAATATAGCAATATAATAGTTAAAAAAATTTTTCCTATTACTTATTTAAAATATGATTTAAGCCTTCAAAAGTATGTTCTATAATTTCTGCACACCCTATACCATTCCTCTTTAAATCTTTACATGTTTCTGTGCCATATTTTTGTTTTACATCTTGTATTAATTCGTTTGTAAGCCCTCTCGCTTCATTTTTCTCTGTACCGTTCTCTCTTCCCTTTATAAAACCTATGATTACAGCTGCAGCTCCAACAGCTCCACATGTACTTCCAACAGTAAACCCTGCACCCATACCACTGCCAAGGCTTATTGGAATGCTAGTACCATTCTTTTCATTATACGCCTTGATTATAGCTTCTCCACAGGTATATCCTTTCTTATGATATTCTGATGCCTTTGTCATAATGTTACCTCCTAATAAATATATAATAACTTTCTTATATACTTATATTAAGATGCTATTTTATTTTTGTCAATATGCAAATTACATTTAGCATAAATTTTATTTACAATAGTTTTCCTTCAATACTTGAATTATATTAACTATCCTTTCGTCTTTAATAAAATAGGTTATTGTCAATCCACTTTTATTTGAATCCAATATTCTGTTAGCTTTAAGTATTGATAAATGTTGTGACAAAGCTGGTTGAGTCAAATAACTCATTCTTTCATGAAGTTCACTTACTGTCATAGGTTTTTCTATTAAATAGCACACTATCACCAATCTATTTTCATTAGATAATACTCTTAGTAGTTTTGATATTATTTTAGCTTTTTCTATTTCTCTCATTTATACCCTCCCATATTTTTGTGTATAACTATCTCGACTTTCGCACATATAAAACTTTGACTTAATATAAAAACTTTGTGAAGCAATATTTTTAATTAATAGTTAAGAATGAAGAATTAATAGTTAATGTGGATTTTTTTCCGTTACACTACAAAAAATCTTTGATTAAGCTTTTCATCACTCGTTTTACTAAAGCAAAACATTGCTGCTTTATATAAATTTAAAGATTTTTTGCGACAGCTAAAAATCATCCTTCACTATTAATTTTTCATTCTTAATTCTTAACTTGCGAAGCTTTGCTTCGCACAGTTTATAAACTGTGAAAGTATTATAACTATATAAGAACATTACTATATAATTATAATACTTATATTATTGTTTTACTTAAATTTTGTCAATATGTGCATAGTACAGATCTATTTCTTTGTTTTATAAAACTTATCTTATTACAAAATTAAACAAATACCCAGTAAACACTATTCCGAGTGCTGCTACCCCAAAGAATACTGCTAATAATTTAGGCTTTAAAACCCTTCTTAAAAGAATTGCCTCTGGTAAACTAAGTGCTGTTACAGCCATCATAAATGCTAGAGATGTTCCCATTGCAACTCCAGCCCTTGTAAGTTCACTAACTAATGGAATTACTCCAGCAGCATTAGAATACAATGGAACTCCAATTACAACTGCTGCAAATACTGCAAATGGATTACTCTTTCCTGCATACTTTGCCAGTGCTCCTGCTGGAATCCATCCATGTATAAAACCACCTATAGCAATACCAATTATAACATACAGCCATATTTTCTTTATCAAATCCTTTGTGAAATTCCAGGAATCAATTAATCTTTCCTTTGTAGTTGGATCCGGCAATTCCAAATCAGAATTCATCTGCATTTCATAAACATATCCTTCCACATACTTTTCCATTTTTAATTTTCCAATTATAATACCACTTACTATTGCAATTATTTCACCAGAAACTACATAAATCACAGCTATTTTTATCCCAAACAGACCATAAAGAAGTCCTAATGCAACTTCATTTACCATTGGTGCAGCTATCAAAAAAGAAAATGTAACTCCAAGAGGTACTCCCGCTTCAACAAAACCAATAAAAAGCGGTACTGCAGAACATGAACAAAATGGTGTGACAATTCCAAGCAATGCTGCAAGAACATGCCCAATAAATGTACTTCCTTTACTCTTTGCAAGTATCTTTTTCGTTTTTTCCGGTGGAAAGAAACTTCTTATAAAAGTTATTACATAAATTATAATTAATAGTAAAATAAATATCTTTATTGTATCAAATACAAAGAAATTTAAAGCACTGCCAATTCTACTTTCTTTAGCAATTTTAAATACATTATAAATAAGCCAATCAGCAAAAATTTGTACTGGTGTAAACATGGTATCTCTCCTTTCACATTATAACTTTATAATTAAATGCTTATATACTGTTTTAAAATATTGGACTTTAATCCTATTAAAATAGGGTCAAGTCCAGTTTTAACATAGTTTATTTTTATTTTTCATCGTTAATATATTTTTTAATTTCATCAACACTTGAAACCCTTCCAACCATTCTAACCTTTTCATTGATAACTATGGCAGGTGTTCTCATAACTCCATATTTCATAATATCCTTAATATCCTCTACCTTTGTAATTTTAACATCTCCGTTGAACTCTTTAGCAGCCTTCCTGGCATTTGCTTCAAGTTTCTTACAATTTGAGCATCCTGTTCCTAAAATTTTTATTTCCATAATTGAACCTCCTGAATTTATTTATATTTTATTTTGAATTATGCAAATAACTCACAGCAAATTTATCAACACTATCAATAATACTTTTTATTTCTTCACTACTTATCTTATAATGAATATTCATGCCAACTTTTTCAGACGACAATATACCTGCTTCCTTAAGTATTTTTAAATGCTGGGATAAATTAGCTTGACTAAATTCTATATGTTCATTTAATTTACATACACATTTAGGATCATCATATAAAAACTTAACTATTTTATATCTTATAGGATGCCCTAATGCTTTAAAAATTCTAACACTTACTTCTTGTTGATTCATGATTTTCCTCCGCAAGCTAATAATTTTATAATTAAATACTTATATACTTATGATATATATTAATATATATCATGTCAATATCAATTAAGTACTTTAAAAGCAGTATATTATTACTGACCCACCATTTTTCTTTCATTTCTTTGTTTTTACTGAAACATATAAAATTTCTGAAGCATTTAACCAATCATAAAATACGTCTAGCCTTTTAATATTTCGTTCAAATCCTTAAGTATTACTATTTTTCCTCTTTCTAATTTTATATATTCTCTTTTTTCAAGACCTTTTAGTTTCCTGCTAACAACTTCTCTAACCGAATCAATCTCAAAGGCTAATTGACTGTGCGTTGCATAAATTATCTTACTATCTTTATTAATAAGTAACCTGATAAGCCTTGATTCTAAGGATTCATGAATTATTCTTTCTTTGTTCTCTATAACAATATTAAATTTATTATATAAATCCTTATATATATATGATAAAAATTCATTATTCTCCATAAGGTACTTTTGGACTATGTTAAATGGAATTATACATAGTTCAGAATCTTGAATCGCCTTACCTACTATTTTTAGAGATTTCAAGTTTGACAAACAACTCAAAGCTTCATGGCAAAATTCTCCTTGTTCTATATTATAAAGATTAGTTTCATCTCCATCTTCATTAATTTTTTGTATTTTTATTGTCCCTTTTATTACAAATGGAACTCCTTGACATGTTTCCTCTATTAATTTCGCATACTCATTAAAATGCATAATTTTAAAAATTGCTTTCCTTTTTAATATTCCATTATTATTTATATCGATTTTCTCTAATACTGGATATGCTTTATATAAAGATTTTATATTTTTTAACCTATTGCTTAAGTTTTCATCATGATTAACCATTTATTTTCCTCCACAATTTTGTCATATATAAATCTTTGACAAGTATATTTTATTTAGTCACACATATAATGTATCAAAAAAAGAGGATGAATTGCTATATAGCATCCCCTCTTTAATACAATTACAATTATTTTAAGTCAATCTTATTATGTCCTATTGCCTTTTTAGGACATGCACTTACACATTTTCCACATTGTATACAATCAGGATGACTCAGAAGATCACCTTTGTATTCATAAGGAACTATTCCTAATGAACACTTTTTTTCGCATATTTTACAAGAAACACAATTCGATGATACTTGTAGTACTTTTTTATTAGTTCTAAATTTTGATATAATTGATGCTATAGTTCCCATGGGACAAAAATTACACCAGGTTCTATGATTATAGAACAAAGATAATATTATACCAATTATTGTCGTTACAACAATAATCCTATAAAATACCATTCCTATACCATAAAGATTTCCCCAATTTCGTTTAATTCCTAATGTAAACATAGTCATCATAAATACTACAACTAAAATTCTAAAATAATAAGATTTTAAAAGCTTAGGCACTTTTCTTTTATTACTAAATTTAGAAACTATATTATCATAAAAGTTTCCTCTTGGACATAAATTACCGCACCAAAATCTTCCCTTAAATATAGACACGATTATAGGACCTGCCATACAAATGACCGCTGCTACTGAAAATCTGAAGTCAATTAATCCTAATAATACAAATACAATTAATAATGTAAATGAATATTTTTTCCACAATTTAAAAATTTCTTTCAAGTTAAACCCCTCCATTGCTTAGTTCTTATGAATTTATTATAAATTAATTATTTAAATATATAAGTGACTTAGTCACATTAGCATTTCCTGAAAATAAAAAAAAGTATAATACATTAGATTTGGAACCCAAAATCAATGTATTATACTATTTCTCATTTACTTATGCCCTTTTCCTCTCATCCCATTTCCCTGCATATGACCAGTATTACCATTACAGCTGTTTATATTATTCTTTATATTTTCTTTTAAAGAATCCCCCTGCTCTTTTGTAATTGTTTTCTTTGATACTGCTTCATCAATAGATTTTGACTTTTCTTCAATTAGTGCTGTTCTGAATTCGTCAATAGTCATACCCTTGTCTTTTGCCAAATCATACATGGTCTTTCCTGAATTTAAGCCATCAGTTATTTCCTTGTCAGTCATTCCAACTTTATCCTTTAACACAGAAGATACATAATCATAGCCTCTCATGGAAGTTATTCTTCCAAATCCTAATCCATGATTTGTATAATTAGTTGTTGTTTCTGCATAAACGGTGGCACTTGCTCCTACTACCAACACCACCGCCAATGCTGCTAAAAGATTCTTTCCTTTCACTTTTCATTCCTCCTTAATTTTACTTTCAATTTGTTGGGTATACTATGATAATAAACAAATTCCAATATAAAAAAGTGTCCTAATTGTGTTATATTTATTAAAATTTATTTGAATGTGTTTACAATGAAATCACAATCATAACAAATACAGTCCACAATTATTTCACACTTCTAATTATTACGGGTGATATAATCTAAACAAGATAACGAGGTGATACAAGATGGATAAAAATATTTTAATTGCTGATGATAATATAGAAATCATTAAAATCCTAAAGCCTTATATAGAAAAAGAGGGTTTTACCGTAATTTTTGCCCTTGATGGAGAAGAGGCATTATTAAAATTTAACCATTATAATCCACAGTTAATATTACTTGACATTATGATGCCCTTAATGGATGGAATTAAAGTTTGTAATAAAATAAGAGAAAAATCAAATACTCCAATAATAATGATAACAGCAAAAAGTGAAGATGCCGACAAAATTTTAGGGTTAAATTCTGGTGCTGACGATTATATTGTAAAGCCATTTAGCCCTGGAGAAGTAGTAGCAAGAATAAAGGCTGTCTTAAGAAGGATTACTCTTCCTGAAAATAACAAAATATCACTAATTAAATATGAATCTCTTGAATTAGACATTGACAATTACTCGATTAAAATAGAAGGTAAAAATATTAATCTTACAAAAAAAGAAATCGAGGTTTTATGGATGCTCTCAAGTTCACCTAACAAAATAGTTTCAAGGGATGATTTACTGGACAGCATATGGGGTGTAGATTACTTTGGAGACCCAAGGACAGTGGATACCCATATAAAAAGGATAAGGGCAAAACTTCACCTTAATGGGCAATATAACTGGGACATTAAAACTATTTGGGGTATAGGATATAAATTTGAGGTGAAAGATGTTTAAAAAAAATATTACTTTTAAACTTACCCTTGGCTTTTTAACAATCGTTATCGTTTCAACTCTTTTAATTGGAATTATTGCATTAAATGTATTTAAAAACAACATCTATGAAATCAAAAGGAATAACATGAAAAAACATGCTTTAGAAATCTCAAATACTATTAGGCCTTATATGTTTCAAAGCACTAAAGGAAAAGATTTTGTAAGTGTTATAAATTTAATAGATTCCATAGATAACGCAAAACTTTGGATACTAGATTCCAATAAAAATATCATAAGTGCATCAAATAATAAAGATAATGTTCTCACTAGCATTAACGATGCAGATGTGAAAAAAGCATACAATTCTATTATTGAAAAAGTATCTACTGGCACAGAAACATACAATGAGACATACAACCCTTACTATAAAGAATACATGATGACTACAGCAGTTCCAATAAAAAATAGCAGCAGCACTGTAATAGGTGCAGTAATCCTCAATTCTTCTTTATATGATTTATCAAATTCTATGAACAAATTTTTTATATATATAGTTTTAACTCTTATAGGCGAAATATGCCTTGCTGGATTTATGGGATATTATTTTTCTAAAAATATATCTAAACCAATAAAGAGAATAAATTTTTCCGCACTTGAACTGGCAAGAGGTCACTATGGGATAAAGACAAATATATATCGGAAAGATGAAATTGGAGAATTATCAAATTCATTTGATTTATTATCTCTAAAACTTCAGTACACCATAGATAAACTTTTTGAAGAAAAAACTAAGTTAAGTAATGTACTAACAAGTATGAACGAGGGCATTTTATCTCTAGATACAAATTTTCATATTGTAAATATGAATCAATCTACCTTAGACCTGCTGTCTTTAAAAAGCATTGAATCAGACACAAAAATTAATGAAATATTACTAAATTTAAATATAATTGAAGAGTTTAATTCTGCTATATCTAGTAATACTAAAAAATCTATAGTAAAAGAATATCTAAATAAAGTATTAAATTTTTCTATATCTCCTATAAAAAACAATTTAAATCAAGTTATAGGTGGTGTAATTCTTATTCAAGACGTAAGTGAAAAGGAAAAACTTGAACAAATGCGAAAAGACTTTATTTCTAATGTCTCCCACGAATTTAGAACCCCTTTAACAGTTATAAGGGGTAACTTAGAATCTATTGTAGATGGAATGACTCAACCAGAATGTATAAAAGATACCTGCATTATACTTTTAAAAGAAACTAATCGCCTTGAACGAATGGTTAAAGATTTGCTTAATTTAAGCAAACTAGACTCTGGTAAATTAGAGATTGATTTTAATGAACTTGACATCAATATGCTTATTAGCGATACTTTGAGAAATCTTAAACCTTTAATAGACAATAAAAGCTTAGATTTACAGCTATCCCTTAAAAATAACTTACCTCCTCTATTTAGTGATTACAACAAGTTGAAGCAATTACTCATAATATTTTTAGATAATGGAATTAAGTTTTCACAAAATAAAGGTAAGTTAAAGATATCCTCATATTCCGATAGGGAAAATATTTATATAACTATTGAAGACAATGGAATTGGTATACCTAAAAATGAAATTCAGTATTTAGGTGAAAAATTTTTCAAAGCTGATAGATCAAGATCTTCAAATACTGGTGGAACTGGACTTGGACTTTCAATTGCAAAAAGATTAGTAAAAGTTTTAAATGGACATTTTTCTATAGAAAGTGAACTTACAAAAGGAACAAGAATAACTATTTCTTTTCCAACAAAGTCTAAAAATGAGGTGAGATTATGATGAGACATGGATATCATATGGGATTAGGATTTTATGGTTCTTATATTTTAATATTTCTTCTGTTAGTTATTTCAATTTTAATATTTTTAGTATTAAAAAATAAGCCTCCTTTAAATCCCTTTATAATAAAACTTCTAGATATACTCAAAGAAAAATATGCTTCTAGTGCAATTACTGCCGATGAATTTATAGAGAGGAAATCTATTATTGAAGATATTAAATATTCAAATTCTTATATTCCTATACTTATTGAGAGATATGCGAAATGTGAAATAACTACAAAAGAATTTTTGAATATCAAAAATGAAATTGAAAGTAATAATTATAATGCTTCTATATGTGAAGAACTTGCAAAGGGGAAACTTTCCTATAATAAATTAAAAATATCTGGAGAGCAAATGAATGAAAAACAATAAATTATTAAAAAATTTACGCTACATTTTACTTTCAGTGTTCTTGATACTTATTACAATTGAAGCTTACCTCCATCAACTGCTTGGAGACAGCACAAATCACCATCTATATATGCACTGTGTCCCTATGGAGCCTTAGAATCACTCTACAGCCTGATTTTTGGTAGAACATTTATACAAAAAATATTTTCAGGAACCCTTATTCTCCTTATTATAACATTATTAATAGCATTGATTTTCAGAAGAAGCTTTTGTGGTCTTATATGTCCTTTTGGTGCTCTTCAAGAGTTCTTTGGGATTATGGGCAAAAAAATATTTAAACGAAAACTTATTGTTCCAGAAAATATAGACAAGCCATTAAGCTATTATTTGTTTTATCCTTTGTAATTTTATTGTTCTTTGGAGGAATAGGCATTACTAAACTTACAGGAATATACCAGGATACACCTCCTAAAATATCCCTTGAAACTAAAACTGCTTCTGGCACTAAAACTTCTGAAATTAAAATAAATCCTGAAGAAATAAAAGGTTACATGACTTTGCAAGAAATATCTGAAGCATTTAAAATTGATTTAAACAAACTGTATAAAAAACTTGATATACCTAATTTCATTCCAAAGGATACCAAATTAAAAGACATAAAAAATTTTATTGCCGATTCTGAGGTGGAAAAAGCTAGAGAAGCACTTAAGTAAGCTATCATACACTAAAAAAAGATAAACCGAGAGTCGAAACTCCCGGTTTATTGATTTTTAGTTTCTAATTCTTTAATTATCAAGTCATCAACATATTCATCACAATTTTTACAATAATATCTTATCTCTATTTCTTTTCCACACTTCTCATGACATACTGTTCTTTTACAACTTTTCAAATATTTATTTGCCCATATAATAATCGAATTAAACACATGCTTAAAGTCTCTTCCCTTTTCTGTCACTAAATATTGATATCTTGGTGGATGCTCATTGTATATTTGAGCATATATAAGACCATTCTTTTCAAGTAGCTTTATTCTATCTGATAAAATATTAGTGGGAATTGGATTTAACGCCTCTTGTAATTCCTTAAAAGTATTTTTACTATTTAAAATTCTATGAAGAACTAGTAAAGTCCACTTATCACCTAAAATATTTAAAGTTTGAGCTAAATTGCAATTAAAATCATAAGTGACCTTCAAAATATCATCTCCCAAATTATTTAACATTATTTATTAATGATTCCATTGAAGCCCTATCCATAGACCCTGGAACATATTTATTTATATTTCCCTTTTTATCAATTATAAATGTGGTTGGAAAAGCATCTATATCATACCTACCCATAACATCTCCATCGCTATCAAACACTACTGGAAATGTATATCCCTGTTTATTAATAAAACTTCTTATATTTTCTTTAGACCCCTCTTGTCCCAAATTAGGTGCGGTTACCCCTAAAATTATAACATCTTTGCTGTTATTTTCATATTCTTTATAAATTTCTTCTATATGAGGTAATTCACTTTTACATGGTGGACACCAGGTAGCCCAAAAATTTAAAAATACTACTTTACCCTTATAATCACTTAACTTATGCGTATTTCCATATTGATCAACTAGACTAAAATCTGGAGCTTTAGTATTATTTACTTCAGCAGACTCATTTTTCTTACTTTTATCTTCTTCATTTTGAACTTGTTGTTTTGAATATACTGCTGATTTATTCTTATAATCAAATGTCTTTCCTGTTCCTCCAAGAATCATTATTAAACCTGATGCTATAAGAATACCTCCCCCAATTTTTTGTACTACGTTCATATGAAGCTTTATCTTATTAAATAATCCTAACAATTTATTATAAAAAATAGCAATTATTACGAATGGTAGCATAAATCCAATAGTATATATAAAGATAAGAATGTTTCCAGCTAAAATATTTCTTGAAGTTGAAGCCATAATTAGTACAGAAGAAAGCATAGGCCCAACACATGGAGTCCATCCAAAACTAAAGGTAAATCCAAGTATATATGCTGTTAAAGGTTTTATTTTCTTTATCTGAATATGAAATTTCTTCTCTTTTTGCAGGAAGGGTATATTTATATATCCCATATAAAAGATTCCCATAATAACAATTAAAGCTCCACCTATCATAAGTATTAAATTCTTATTAGATGCAAAAAAATAATTAAGTACACTTACTGAAGAACCTAATATAAAAAATGTAGTAGATATTCCCAATAAAAATAAAATTGTATTTATTAATAATGAAATATTTATAAATTTAACATCTTTCGTTCTCAATGTTTCTGCATCACTATTTGATAATATAATTAGATAAACTGGAAGTAGAGGAAGTATACATGGTGATAATAATGACATCACACCTTCAGCAAACACTAAAAACAAATTTATATGTTCCATATTTTATAACCCCCGTTTTCATTTATAATATAAAGTAACTTTATTTTTTAAAGCTACTTTATATTATAAATTTACTATTTAAGTTAGTCAATTATGCCAACAATCTTATCAAAATTTATCTGATGGCTGCCTACTGTAACACTCCCGCTAAATAATATTCATTGATAATAAAAAAAGATGTAAATTTAGAAATCTACATCTTTTTTCTATTACTCAACTACTATAATATCTTTGCTGTACTTATTTAAAACTTCACAACCATCTTCCGTAACAAGTACCAAATCCTCTATTCTAACTCCTATTTCACCTGGTATGTAGATACCAGGTTCAATTGAAAATATCATACCAGGTTGTACCTTATCACTATTTGCAGAAGAAACATCACCTAAATCGTGACATTCTATTCCTATAGAGTGCCCCGTTCTATGTGTAAAGTACTTACCATAACCTTTTCCATCTATATAATCTCTTGCTGCTTTATCTATGTCACAAAATCTTGCCCCAGGTTTAACTGCTTCAATTCCCCTTTTATTAGCTTCTAAAACTGTATTATATACCTTCTTACTATTTTCAGGAACATATTTATAAAATACAGTTCTCGTCATGTCAGAACAATAGGAATCTTTAATGCATCCAATATCTATAGTTACAGCTTCTCCTTCTTTAAATATAGAATTATCTGTCTCATGATGAGGATCAGCTGCATTTATTCCATAAGCCACAATAGGATCAAAAGAAAAACCTTCCGCTCCTAAACTTTCATATATATTTTCCAAAGCTTTTCCCATCTTCTTTTCTGTATAACCTTCAGGAATCAGTTTTATTAACTTGTCCATAGCCTTATCATTAAGCTTGGATGCTTCTCTCATTAAATTTCTTTCATTATCGTCTTTACACATTCTTATTCTATCAATTATCTCAGAACCATTTACAAAATTGCTGCCAGCTTTTAATTCCATTAATCTCAAAAGAAATCTGGCCGGCCAATTCTTGTCTATACCTATAGGTAAATTTTTATCCGTATATTTTGAGATTATATCCACAGCATCATCTGTATCTTTATACCAAACTTTCTCTGCCCCTATGTCTTCTTCTAAAGTAAATAACTCATTTATAAATAGTTTCTTATCCCCATTTATATTTAAATAAAGTACAAGTAATCTTTCCCCTGGATGTATCCACTTTCCAGTTAAATAAAATATAGATGCTGGATCTGATACAATAAGCTGCGGTACATTTTGAGATTTCATCTTTTTCAATACTTTGTTTAGTCTATTTACTTTCATGTCAATTTCATCCCCTATATTTTTAATTAAAATTATATATCCTATATAATTATAGATTTCTTTTATTCTAAAAACAACAAAAATGCATCTATTTAACTATACTGTACTATATTTGAATTAACTATTATTTTAGCTATTTCATTATGAATCTCTTTTGACACATGTATTCCATCATCTAAGAAATATTCTTTAATTTTCCCACTTTCAGCTAAAATAGTTCCTACATCTATAACTCCAATATTTTTCTTTTTGCCATATTCAACTAACAGTTCCCGCAATTTGCCTAAATGGTTATTAACCTCTTTATAATCCCTATCTTTAAACCATGTCTTTTTTACAATATCATCTTTAACCGGCAGTGGTGTTAAAACTATAGGGATAAATTTATTTTTTTCACATATCTCAACCATCATATCTATGTTTTTTAAAATATCATTAATACTTGTCTTTAAAAATACATCATTAGTTCCCCCCATAATTAAAACTTTCGATGGTTTAAACTCAACAACATCTTTTTCAAATCTTTCCTTCATTTCGCCTGTTGTATTACCTGGTATACCTTTATTAATAATGTTTTCCTTTATTTTTTTAGATAACACACTAACCCAACTTTCCGTTTTGCGTACTCTAAAACCAAAAGTTATGCTGTCTCCAATACATACAATACTCATTTTATTTTCACCTTTTTCTGTCATATATTTCAAATGATATATAATCATTTACTACGTTATTATATTATATTTTACTTAGCAATCCTTTAAACTTTTGATAGTTTACTTTTACCCCATCATCTAAATCCATTTCTATTTGCATATCTGCCATATGATGTAAAACTTCATCATATTTCTTTAACTCATCTATTTGCTTATCAATGACTATAAGCTTTTTTTTAGCATCATTCTTTTCTTTAGTATCATAAGCTCCATCTATTACATCTAATAAAGATTTTCTCTTTGTATCAAGTTTATCCTGAAGCTCATGTAAATAATCCGTTCTCATTCTTGATAAAGTTGTTTTATCATATCTATGCATATAAATTAAACAGTTGAAGGCTTTTTGTTTTCCTGATGTAAACAACCAATATATAGGTCTCTTTTTATATGTTTGAACATGGTCTTTAAAGAAATCATTAAAGAAATATCTTCTTATAGTATCTTTTACTGTTTCATTATTCTTCTTACCAAGCGTTTCAGCTATAAAATTAAGATTTTCTGACAAACTTTCTTCTCCAAAAGTAACTTTAACAAATTCCACAAACTTAGCCACTATATCATCTTCAAAATAGCTATCTGATAGGATTGGTATTATATTATCTTCATCAGCTTTAAATGTTTTATATTTTGAAAGATCAAACTTGCCTCCAGCATAAACTAGTCCTTCCTGGTCTAAAGAATATCTACCAAATACACAACCAACTGCATAAGATATAAATGATTTAATTTCTCTTTCTTTATCTGCTTTTCTTATAGTAATATATTTTTCTTCAACTTCTGGAGTTATTTCATCTTGAAGTTCATAAATATCTATAAAAATTTTATTTATTTCTTCTTCATTTTCTTTTAACTTATAAAATTGATTTTTCGTGATACTATCCCAGTTATTAAAAGCTTGCTCTATCTTATTATTATTTTTGTACATTAATATAGGGTGATTTTTAAAATTCCATGAAGTTTCAAAGGAATTCCAATCTTCTCTTGATATATCTATACATTCTTGACAAATTAAATTTATTTTATCTCTTATGTTATTATTCTTCTCCATATATATTGGTATTTCTTTAACAGTTCCTGCTGTCAAATTCAATGTTGGAGATATGAATTCAAAAATATTAGCAATTATTTTAGTGTTAAAAAAACTTAATATATAATTAAAGTCTGATTCATCTTTTACAAATATAGAATCTGCAGATTGGTCAAAAATAAATCCTTTGTTTAATACTCTTATAGTATTTATACCAGATGTTATTCTTTTCCAGCTTATTCCATTGTAACTTAAAAAAAATCTTTCATTTCTTATAACTGAACTTTTTTCACTTCTAACTTTTTCTCCATTATTTTTCCAATATATAACTTTCGAAATATTGCCATACCACTTACGAGCATCTCCTCCCATTTGATAAGGTATCCAATATTTATTACTATTTTTTTCATTCATAAAATTTATAGACTCATTTTTTACTTCAAACCACTCTCTTGTATATTTACTATTACTTCCTGTCTGCATTCCAGTACAAGGGAATGAAATATCATCTATTATTTTTGCTTTATTTAATATACCTATTTCCTTATCCGTTAACCAATACCCAAATCTCTTTCCTGGTATACTGTTCATTTTGGTCTGATTAATTATGAATCTATATGTTACCTCAGGATTAACTATTGCTTCTCTTGTTTTTATTGACTGATTTTTAACACCTTTAAATTCTGATAACTTAATGTAATTACCTAATATGTTGCTTTCATAATTCCTTAATGTGAATGTACAAACTGGAACAGTAGCTTCTTCAAGCCCTGAATATTCCAACTGAATTAAAGTGCTTATATTTTTTGTTTCAATAATTATATTTCTTAATTTTTCATATGATTTAATGAACATCCATACAAATGGAGTCATAAATGCCAATTGACCATTATATTTAACTTTAGAAAAACTATATACAATAAATGCTGAAAAAATATCTGACTTTACATCTGAATAATTTTTACTAATAAATTCTCCTAAAATAGGATTTAAGTACTTATTCCCTATATATGGAGGATTAGTTGATAAAACATCATATGTTTTCACCATTATACTTGTCTGTTTCATTAATTTAGGTAATATATTAACAACCTTTTTTCTACTTTCCTCTTGCATTAAATCCTCTACAGGGTCATTTAATATATGCTCATATCTTTTTTCTAAAAATTCTTTATCAAACTCTTCTATCTTTATAAGTGAACCACATATCTTTGCATTTTTGAACTGCTCTATAAAAGCTTTTGTCTTATCATAATTTTCTCCTGAAGACTCTCCTGCTATATACTCTATATCTCCTTCATTTAAGTCATTAGTTTCTTGTATAGACGCTATATTTATACTCATTCCTTCTCTTTCTATACTTCTAAGAAGTCTATTATTATACTTCATTCCTTTCATAACAACGGCAAAACAAGCAAGCTGATAAGCCTTATCATCTATATCAAGTCCATAAAGGTTATTTTCTATAATAAGCCTTGGTATTTCTCTATTCATATATCCACATTTCTCATATATTTGATATAATACATCAAACATATAAACTAATATATGCCCTGAACCACAAGCAGGGTCAAAACATTTAATATCTTCTACCTTTAATTCTTTATTTATATATGGAGCTAATTTTTCTTCAAAATCTGATTCTGGATTAGGGTTCTCAATATAAAATTTCCACTCTTTCTTTAATTCATTATGTTCCGGATGAGATTCCACCCAATACCTTCCCAATGAGTTTTGAACCATATATCTAACTATCCAATCAGGTGTAAATAGCTGAGTAGCAAATGGAATTTCTTCTTTTTTATATTTCTTTTTAGCTTTTATAACTCTATCTTTTTCTTCTGAATTATAATATTGATAAAGCCATCCTATAATCTCTACATTTTCCCAATAACTTTCTGGTATAAAATTAGTATCTGTAAGTCTTCTAATAAAAGCTCCTTCATTTAAAAGACCATCTGGAAGCAATAATTCCGTATAATGTCCTATCTTTTCAAACATAAATGGAAGAATTGTGTTTAAAGAATTACATTGAACTATTATCATATACTTAAATAGTGCTTCCATATCATTATTTAATCTCAATTCATATATTTTTTGTTTATCTACTGGAAGGTTCACATTACTTGCTTCTTTTATTAAGTCAGGCTCAACACTTCCTGGAGTTGTAGATGATAAAGGTCTAACCCTTGTAGGCATATAATTATTTACTTCCATAAATCTTAATGCTGTAAATCTATTGAACCAAGTATATGCAACTTCCTCAATTACACTACTATATCCATCCTCACCTTTTTCATTTATAATTTCTATTTCTTTTATAAGCTTTTCTCTTTGTAATTTTTCATCTTTGCTAAGAGTCCTTCCATTAATAACTATAGAATCACTGCTAACTATTTTTGAATTTTTTACACTATCTTTTTCTATACCATATTGACGAGCCTTCACTTTTATTTTATCTATTAGTTCATTTCTTGCTTCTATGGCAAAACTTTTCAGTGTATTTTTATCCATATCTTAATCCTCCATATATCAAAGAAATAGGAGATAAACAGAATTGTAAGCATATGATTCCATTTTTAAAGTTTCTCTTAGTTAATCTATAAATTCATTCTCATCTGCAAGTTTAATCACCATTTCTTTATCACTAAAAGACTTTAATATTTGTATTAAAATCTATTTTGTTACAACATCTTTGCTATTAAAAACATAGTTTTCATTCCAAGGGAAGTAAACTTTTCCTCATATTCTGTAACTACATTTTCAGTAAAATCACTGCTGTGAAGATCATAAGTAAGATACCTTATTTCAAAATTATTTTCCTTAAAATATTCCTGAGATTCTTCAAAAAGTTCCCTGTCATCTGTTTTAAACCATATTTCACTACCTAATTTTAAAAACTTTCTATACCTATTCAAAAATACAGTATGGGTAAGTCTTCTTTTCTTTTGTCTTCTTTTAGGCCAGGGATTACAGAAATTTATATATATCCTGCTTATCTCATCTTTATCGAAAACTTCCTCAATTTGAGCTATGTTCATAGGCATTATCCTTGCATTTGTAACTTCATCTTCTTGAAGCTTTTTAAGTGCATATATTAAAACTTCATCTTTTAAATCAATGCCTATATAATTTATATTAGTATTGTTTAACGCCTGAGTATACAAGAATTTTCCCCTTCCACAACCTAATTCCAAATATATATCATTCTGATTTTTAAACTCTTCTTTCCATTTTCCCTTATACTTTTGTACTTCTGTTATAGTTAAAGAACTAGCCTCCATTTCAGGTCTAGCCCACCATTTTTTTCTAAGTCTCATATCCTAAATTCCTTTCCAAATTTTTAATCACAAAATAAATTATCTATTTAAATTACAAAACTGTCAATGCTATTATATAAATATTGTTTTCTATACATTATTAAAGTTTTTTCTACAATATACGATAATAATAAGTAAAATATTATACTATTCAGGTTGTGAAAATTATGGATTACTTTATAGAAGAACTAAAAAACAAAAAGATAATTAACACTGATGATATAAAAACAATGCAAGAATACATTAATAAAAAATATTTTAAGATTCCGTCCAGCGAAAAGGCAAAAATGCTTTCCAACACCATACACCATATTTTAGATACAAATCTAAAGGAACTACCAGAAAGTTATAGACAAACTGTAAAAATAAACACTTTAAAAAATACCTTCTCTAAAAATAAAGCCTCAATTTTCATGTATGATATATTTCTCTGCTGTATTAAAATCGAACCTTTAAAGAAAAATTTTACAAAAGAAATTACCCGCTGGATAAATGCAAATATAGAAAATTCAGTTGAAGAAAAAGATTTAAACAACTATTTAGGGATAACAAGTCCAAAAATGAATCCTGTTACAGATGAAAACCTAAACAACAAAATAACTGAGCCTGTTAGTCCCAATAGAACTATTGAAACTACAGCTGCTCCAGCTATACCTTTCAAGTTAAAATTTAATAAAAAACTTTTAATATTTTCCTCAATTATATTTTTTATTTTAATTTCTCAGGTATTAGGACAAGTTTTTTTTCAAAAAAGCCTATTTAAAACTCCTTTTTATATAGCCAGTACTTCTGAAAGTGGGAATAGCTATTTAAAAGATTTAGCTAATCAAATAACTTTAAAAAATGCTAAAAAAAATTTCCCAAATGTATATCTTCCTGAATATTTAAAATATCAAACAATAGATGAAGATAAATTGAAATCCTACTTAAGCAGCCGCAATTCACTTCTAGGCAAAGATCCATATTTCTCTACTATAATGAGTACTGCAAGAGAGTTCAATTTAAATCCAGTTTTATTATTTGCTATAACAGGACAGGAACAGAACTTCGTACCTGTAAATACTCCAAGTGCCTCTAAAATAGCTAATAACCCTTTTAACGTATATCACAGTTGGCAGGAATATAATACTGATATAAAAGATTCATCAAGAATAGCTGCCAGAACTATCATAAATCTATCGGAAGACAGGCCAAAGGAAAACAACCCCTTTATGTGGATAGGCAAAAAATATGCAGAAGATTCAAATTGGGGTAATGGAGTCCAAGCCATATTTGAAGAAATAAACAATTACTTTGCACTTTACAGCAAAAAATAATAGGAAGATTGTAAATAAAAAACAAATTTACAATCTTCCTCTGTTTATCCGATGACTACTCGCTCTAATACTCCCACTTCTTCAAGTTTACGTTGAGAGCGACTATGTCCCTGGATAACGATTTCTCCTAAAGGATAACGCATTCTAAGTACTGAAGCACTAAGAATCCTGTTAATAAGCATCAGGTGGAGTTAAAACTCCATCTGATGCCAAGAACTCTGTTTATCTGATGATACTATTTGCAATGGTCATAAGTTTAGAGTATATAGCCATTGATGGAATACCTACCACATAATTTGCAATTGGTGTAGCTACAAATACAAGAAGTATAATAAGCTGATACCTATATAAAGTATCTGATATATTATAGTAAAACGAAGGAAACAAATCCCTTAGTATATGAAATCCATCTAATCCAGGTATAGGTATTAAATTGAACACAAACAACATACAATTTATATTTACTACATACAATACAATTTTAACTACTATATTTGAAACTAAATTATAATTACTAGATGAAAAGATAAATTTATATAAAAACACTGTCAAAAGTGCAGCTAAAAATGCTGTTATTAAATTAGCCAAAGGACCTGCCGCAGAAACTTTTAAATCATCTTTATTTCTATTTTTAAAGGCATTTGGATTGATCTCAACAGGCTTTGCCCATCCAAACCCTACAAGTAATATCATTATAAAGCCTATAATATCTATATGTGCAAATGGATTTAAAGTAAGCCTTCCTTGAAATTTAGCTGTTTTATCTCCTAATCTATCTGCCACAAAGGCGTGAGCAAATTCATGGAATGTAAGCCCTATAAGTATTCCTGGTATAATAAGTATCTTATCCAATATCATTTCATTCAAATAATTTCATCCCCTCTTTTTACTAATTTAACGTTACTTTTTGCAACTTTCCACCATTTACTGATGCAATTCCGCCTTCATATATTTGCACAAAATTTCCTTTATATACATATTGCTTTCCACTTGTAACTTCTGTAACAATACCTTTTAAATTGTCATTTATGTATATTTTGCCTGAAGGCATAACAAACACGTCATTCTTATTTACAGATTGGCCCAAATTTATGTTTTGATAATTACTTCCACTGTCATTTATAGTTCCACAGTAGATATTTGATATTTTATTATCCTTTTCATCAGCTATGTATATTTTGTCATTTTCATCTACTCCTACCCAAACAGGATTTTCTACCCCATTTATCGTAAGTGACCTATCATCGCCTGTAACATATATCTTACTGTATACTTTATCTTCATATATAAGTTTATCATCTAAAGATAATATTCCCATATTACCTACCATATAAGATCTTGTAGTTACTTTTTGCATTTCATTCATTATGTCAATTCTATATATATTTGTCCTTTCCCCGCTGCTTTCCATCTTAACATATATAACATTGGTAAAAGGAGATTCTTCTATATCATCAATTTTAGCTTTTTCATCTGTCCAATCCAGTGCTTTTATATTTTCTTTTATATCCTTACCAGCTTCATAATATGATAATTCAAATTTTGAACCGTCATCAGAACTTTCTTTTTCTGCTATAAGTATTCTATCCCTATCTTTTTGCCATTTATAAAAAGATACCTTGACTCCATCTTTAAATTCTATATTTTTTTCATTTCCGTCCTTTGTATCCACTACTTTCAAAACACTTGATTCACAATATGCCAGATACCTACCATCAAAGGAAACACTAATATTATTAGCATCTTCTGGTACCTTTATAACAACATCTGCTTTTTTGGGCTCACTCTTTACAATTTTTTTGGTTTTTATCTCTGTTTGAGAGGATAAAAAATAATTATTTATATAAAACAATCCTGCAAACTGTACTACAAGAGATATAATTATCCAAACAGTAATTTTCTTGAAAATTTTCATCCTTTACTCCCCTTTAATATTGTCTAATAATCTTCTATGGTTTTACATAAATAGCTGATGGCACTGATCTCTCACCTAGAGGATCACAAGTGTTGTTTATTACATCTCCTTCATAATACATAGTTGAAGAAGAACCTCCATCTAAATTCGTAGCATTTACTGCACCATATTGAAGCATTATATTTTGAACATCCTTCAGGGAAGCACCAATACTTTTAGTTTGTCGTCCATCTATAACAAGAAATAAAATAGCACCATCTGACCTTTGTCCTATTGCAGTTCTAGGGGCTATTCCCCAACCACCGTCACCAGATTTTATGGTACCTTCTCCACCCACTACTAAGGCAGGTTCAAAAGATATAGCTTCTGTAACATTCCTCTCTTTCAGTTCGTTTAAACTGTGATGTCCTACTATAAGTTCTCCTTTATTTGTAAGTGCCATTACACCTCTTGATTTATCATCAGGATCAGTTATATCATTGGCAACAATCTGGCCATCGCTCATAAGTACACCTGTAGGTTTTCCTCCTGTACCCGTCCACTTACTGTCACTATCACTAGAAGAACTATCTGTAAAACCCCCCCCATTTATAGCAGCTACAGCATTATGATCTTTTGCTATTTGACTTGTAAGTTCTCCAGCTACACCTAATTTTTTACTGTATCCTACCTTAACTCTAGTCGGATCGTGTATTATAAGCATATAACCTTTAAACTTTCTTCCATCACTTATTTCTTCCCTTTATATACTACTATCATGCTTATTTTCAAATTTTAAAGGTGAATCATCTTTTTCTATATTTTTAGGTTTGTTTTCACTTAGTATTTTTTGTATTTCACTATCCGATAAAAACATCTTTGCTATGTACTGATGGCTCAAAGTAGTCATGGCTGCGCCTACTACTGTTTTCTTTACATTTTCAAAAGGACCGTAAAATACTAAAAATGGAGCAGTCATCCCGGTAAATATAAACTCAAATAATATGAAATACAGTATGAGTTTCCAAACTGGCCGTTTCTTTTTGCCTTCAATTTTCCCCTTCTTCATATGTTAAAACCTTTCCTTTCTAAAAAAAATACATCCTTCAATATTGTACAATAAATGATAAAATTTTTAAATAGAAATAATTATGAACATACTAAAAACTTTATATAATATAAACAGAGTTCTAAGCATCAGATGGAGTTTTAAACTCCATCTGATGCTTAGAACTCGTTATCCAGGGACATAGCCGCTCTTTACCCACACTTGGAGAAGTGGGAGTATTAGAGCGGGTAGTCATCGGATAAAGGACTAAATAAAAAAGTCACTTTGGTGTTCAGTATATAACCATTTTCTAACACCAAAGTGCTCTTGAATAGAATTTTAAATTATAAATATGTTTTTTTAATTTTCGATCTATTTCAAAAATTATATTTCCTATTTACAATCTCTTTGACGCTTCATATGCAAGAGGAGACCTCTCACATTCATCATGTTTCAAAGTTATTTGATAACATAACTTGCTTCCTTTCATTTTTTCTGAAGCATAACACAACCCATTTGATCTTGAATCTAAAAAAGCTTGATCTATTTGCTCTGGATCCCCTACTAAAAGCAATTTTGTACCCGATCCAACTCTCGTTATAATTGCTTTTACCTGTTTTGGAGTTAGATTCTGGGCTTCGTCAATTACAAGCCAATTTTTCACAATAGATCTTCCTCTTAAATAACCTACTGCCTCTGTAGTTATAATTCCCCTGTCAAATAATTCTCTTATTTTATCAGCTAATTCCTTTTCATTTTTATATCTTTCTTTTTCATCAGAATCCACTAATATTTCTAGATTGTCTAATATCGGTCTCATAAAAGGCGATATTTTTTCCTGTTCTGTACCTGGAAGAAATCCTATATCTTCATCCATAGTAACATTAGGTCTGCATACCAGCATCTTTCTATACTTTCCTTTGTCTTCTTCCATTATACTATGGAGACCTACTGCCAGTGAAAATAAAGTTTTTGCAGTTCCTGCAGGACCTTTTATTATGACAAGTGGAGCCTTTTCTGCATTTGTTAAAAGTGCCTCCAACATAAATTTCTGTCCCACATTTCTTGGAACTATTCCAAGAGGTGTACTATCCTTAAAGCAAAGTGAAACTATTTCTTTACCGTCAAATCTTCCAAGGGCAGTCTGTTTAGGATTACTTAAACAATGTATTATAATAAACTCGTTTACATAAAGAGGTGGATCAAAGTATTCTGCATTATCCTCATTATAACAAGTTATTTTATCAACTTTCATATATTTGTTACTATAAAATTCTGTTATATCCTTTTCTGAAGCATATACATCTATCCTTCCTGTATACTGACTTTCATCTTCGGGAACAACTTTTTCATAGAAATCTTCTACCTCTATATTTATTATATCAGCCTTAATTCTTTCAAATATGTCCTTTGTTATCAGACATACATTTTCACCACTTTCTTTAAGGCCTTTACACACCTGTATTATTCTGTTATCCGGTTTGCTTTTGTCCCAAGCTGGGGGCAACTGTACATCATAGTGGTTCATTTCAACCCTTAGTTTTCCACCACCTGGCAAGTCCACTCCTTGGTTAAGTTTACCGCTTTTTCTAAAGTCATCTATAAGCCTAGCTGCATACCTAGCATTGGCACCAAGATCATTTTTATTCTTTTTAAATCCATCTAACTCTTCCAGTACTACTTCAGGTATAACCACATCTCCATCATCAAAAGTCAATATAGCCCCTGGTGAATACAAAATAACATTGGTGTCTAAAACATAAGTTTTTTTCAAAGCCATTCCTCCCCTCTACCATTATTATAATATATTCATTTAAATATATAAATGAATTAAATTTCATAAACTTTCAAAATATATTTTGAATTATCTACATAAACAGAGTTCTTGGCATCAGATGGAGTTTTGACTCCACCTGATGCTTATTAACAGGATTCTTAGTGCTTCAGTACTTAGAATGCGTTATCCTTTAGGAGAAATCGTTATCCAGGGACGTAACTGCTCTTTACTCCAACTTGGAGAAGTGGGAGTATTAGAGCAGGTAGTCATCGGACAAAAAATAAGCACTAGTAATAACCAGTGCCTATCTTTCATAATATAATAATTGGGGATCAAAATATTATGCTATCTTTGTTTCATCGGTATATTGTTAATATTAACTATTATATGTGACAATATGGTGTCAAATATATTAAATATTTATTTACTTTTTTAATACTTTATGAATTAAAATGTTATTAACTTAGGTATATGAAGCAAAATAACAAGTCAAAGATACAAAATAGGCTAGCATACTGTCTAGTTATTTTTTCAATATGTCTTAATTCTAATAAAAAATCTGTACCCTAATTTAGAGTACAGATTTTTTATCATATATTTACTTTAAATTCTGTTCATAAGCCTGAATCATTTTTTTAACCATATTTCCACCTACAGAGCCTGCTTCTCTTGAAGTTAAATCTCCATTATAACCATTCTTTAAATTTACTCCAACTTCTTTAGCTGACTCCATTTTAAATTGATCTAATGCTGCTTTAGCTTGTGGAACTACTGGATTATTACTATTTGTCATAGTACTCACTCCTTTTTATAGTAAACTTTACTGCTTACATTTAAAGTTTCTACATTTTTAAAAAAATTACTCCAGGTAATTGAATGAATATTTAGTACTTGTTGCAATATAAGCTAATAAACATAAATGTTTTTAAATTTTTTACTGCTTTGTAATAAGAAAGTAAGCACCGTTAGCTACCAGCACTTACCTCTTTCAATAGATACATATAATTATACTATCCCCATTTTCGCTAAGGTCATTTCCCTAGGACACTATTATATTACCCAATATTTCTAACAATATGACACCATATACATTATGTAAATATTCATAAAAAATAATCTGGATAAAAAATAATCATTTTCATAATAGTAGATTTTATACTAGATTTTATAAGTTGTGAAGATACTAGATTACAATTACAATTAAATTAGTTACACTATTTAGAATCAATTAGGCATTTGAAAGAAAATAGGCTAGCATACTGACTAGTTATTTCTTTGAAAATGCCTTATAAGGAGCATTGTAAAATGTGGAAAAGTTATGGAAGATTTATAATAAATATCGTATTTTTATTTCTAATTTGTTTCTTAAACTTAATACCAAAATCAGTTCACGCTGCTTCTGGGCAGGTTTCTAGGATAGGAGAATTTAATAGATATGCAACTGCTGCTAAAAGTGCAACTACAAATTGGACTAGCAGCAAAAATGTAGTATTGGTGTGTGGTGAAATATATGCAGATGCAGTAAGTGGGGTAACCCTTTCAAAAAAGTTAGATGCTCCTATACTTTTAACTACTTCTAACTTACTTAATTCATATACTAAATCTGCATTAGACATCTTAAAACCCCAAAACATATATATTATAGGAGGAGTCTCCTGTGTATCACAAAATATAAGAGATGAACTTAAAAATTATGGTTACAATTTAATAGAATTAAGTGGAAAAAATAGATACGAAACCAATGTATCTGTTGCTAATGAATTAGTCAAATTAGGTGTGAATCCTCTAAATGTAATGCTTGTTTCAGGGAAAGGATTTTCAGATGCCCTATCAGCTGCACCTATAGCAGCAGCCAAAGGACAAATTCTTTTACTTGGAAACAATGATGACGACTCAATGCAACCAGTTTTAACCTTTATTAAAAATAACAATTCAAATGTTACAGTTATTGGTACACAAAATGTATTAAATGACAATATGTATAATAAAATAGGTGCTGTGAAAAGAGTAAATGGTGGAGCTAACAGATTTGGAACCAATTTAAATATGTTAAATGAATACCAGGATATATTAAAAAATGATAAGCTGTTTATAGCAAATGCAGGTGGAGAAGATTTTCCAGATCCTCTTATAGCCTCTTCTTTAGCTGGTAAATGGTCATCACCATTAGTGCTTGTAGATGGTGATAATTCCCCATCTACAGAGGAAGCATTAAACTACATAAAAAATAAAGCAACTAATTTAACAGACTTAAATGCCATAGGTGGCAAAAACGTTATTTCTGATAATATTATCTCAAAGATAAATAATGCAATTTCCAATGACATTGTTTCAATAACTACAAATGGACTAAATCAAATTAAAATTACATTCAATACTGAAATCAATAAAGAAACAGCTGAATTTGTTGGGAATTATCAAATTGACGGAATTGACCTTACCACCAATATATCTTCAGCTTCGCTGCAAGATGACAATAGAACTGTACTAGTTACCCTTGCAAACCCGTATTCACAATATAAAAACATAATTTTTACTGTAAAAAGCACTGTGCTAGATAAGGATTTAAATGTCATAACACCTAAAATTGAAAAGGAAATTATCTTTCTAGACATAACTGCACCTAAAATACAAGCACTAACGTTGTACGGCAGTAATAAACTAATACTCGAATTTTCAGAACCAATAAGAATAAAGACAGATAATCTATCTTCTATGAAAATCAATGGTCAAAGTATAGTAGGCCTTGGATTAAATACATCCTTAAGTACTTTTTATGAAAAATCAGGCATATGGTCAATGAAAGTAGTACTTTATTTTGATACACCCCTTAAAAAAGGTGTCAATACTTTTAAAATTCCCCGGGGGATCTCAGGTGAACAGTTCGATGACGCTGCAGGATTTCCTATAGAAGAAACTTCTATAAATTTTAATGTTAATTCATTAAAGGACAATCCTCAAATTGCAGAAGCTAATTATACTACAGATGGAATTATTTATATAACTTACAATAGATCCATGGATACTAAAAGCGCACTTAATATAAATAATTATAAAATAAATGGAAATGCCTTAACTTCCTCTTCCATAGATTTTTGTCAGGGATCAAATGATAAAGTTGTTAAAATAAAAATTATAAATTCTTTACTTAATATTGGAAGTAATATTATAAGTGTCTCAAACAATATTAAAGACGCCTATGGCAATAACATATATGACAATTCCAGTACAAGTTTTGAAGTTGAAGATAATGCTGTAAAACCACAAATTGCACAATTTGAAATACTCGACAGTCAAACAATAAATATAAAATTCAACCAATATGTAATGAATATATATGCAACCAATAAATCAAATTATAAATTGCTTGATTCTGATGGAAGAGACATAAGCTATAAAATTGATGAAATAATACCTGCTACCAGAGTTAATAATGACAATACAAATACCTATAATATAAAATTTATAAGAGATAATGCCTTAACATATGTAACATACACTTTAGTTATTAAAAATATCATTGATACTAACTTAAAGCCTAATGTGATGGATGATTATACTATAACTTTCAATGGAATAGATAACATAGATCCCAAAGTTACAGCTATAGTTGAAAAATCAGATAATCCTCAAGAAATAGTTATTTTTTTCAATGAACCCATGGATATAGATTCACTAAAAAATTCTTCAAATTATTATTTTTTAGATGGTACAGGTGATACTGAAACATTGCCTTATAATGCAGTGATTACTCCTGGTGAAGATAATACTTATGTTCTAATTAAATTTCCATCTAATTATATATTAAGCTATGGGACTTCAGAAAATAATGTACTCAAAGTAGGTGTAGAATATGTTAAGGATAAATCTCTAAATACTTTATCAGGAATAGCCTATGTTGATAACATAAGTAGAGATTATAGTACAGGGCCATCTCTTGTTTCAAATACTGTAAAATTTTTTTACAATGGTGATGACCTGAAAGTACAGTTTATTCTAACTTCTAATCTGGACAATTTAAACTTAAATGACTTTAAAGTTGCAGGGATGACTCCTGATGGTGGTACTGTATACGGAAGTAAAGTAATTCTTACTTTTTCTAGTGGAATTCAAGATAATGTAAAAATAAACACGGTGAAGTCAGCTGGAGCTAATGCACTACTTACAATTGAAAATCCGATTTCTAAAGATATAGCAGGACGTACACTAAAAGAAGGATTGGATAAGGTATACAGTATGCTGCTTCCTCCAAGAACTAATTTCAGTTTGTGGTTTGCAAGCAGCACCACGGGAAATAACTCTGTAACAATAGCATTTGATGAAGATATAGACGATAGTATTTATGGATTGTACTGTGATGATTTTATATTTACAAATGAACGCACTGGTGGAAAACTGAATCCTATCTCTGTATCAGTTAATAGTAAAAATGTAACTTATAAATTTGAAGACGGCTCTATAAAGTCTGGAGATAAAATTGACATTCATGCTGCATTGTCCCCTACAGATATTAACATAAGAAGTAAAAAAGATGTCAGTGGAGAAAATTCCGTTTACATTCCGTCAAAATATGATTTGCGAATAAGGACAATAATTTCTAAATAAAATAATTATATTTTATTAACAAATTTCAATTTTACACATAGTATATAATATAAATATTTTCACGGAGGCATTACATGAATATCAATTCTACTAGCGACAGCAGTAGTAAAGAAAATCCTGAAGACTTCGATATTTCCCAAAATATATGTCCATATTACTCAATGTCTTATTATGATGAACCAATAGATGATGAATACGAGGACGAAGATCCTGATGAATACGACTTCGATCCTGACGACGACGGATACAGACACGGGAGACCTAAAAGAAGACGTAGAAGGCGCAGACGTAGAAGAAGACGTAGAATGATGCATAGACCTTTCATGCCATTCGTATTCCCTGTAATCATGTATGGTGATTATGACGATTGGTATTAATATTAAAAGGTAAGCTTAGATAGGTACTAGCAAATTGCCAGTACCTATTATAATGCATTTTATAATGCATTTTTTAGGCTTGTTTTGCTAATGCAAAACAGCTGCAAATTTATATAAGTCAGCAATATTTCGCTTTAGCGAAATGAGTCATTAAAAATTTAATTAAAGATTTTTCGTAGTGCAGCGGAGAAAAATCCTCCTTCACTGTCCTCTGTCCTCTCAAAAATATTGCTTTCCAATATTTTCAAACTGTGAAAGTTGAGTTAATAATTAATACCATTTTTATATAAATAAGGCTTGTCTCTAATAAGTAAAAGAAACACCCATGCCAAGATTTTCGGCTTTTTCTAAAGCATTAGTATTAGCAATATCACCCTTATCTGCGACTCCCGGAACAGTAATTATTCCTAGATTGTTCCACTTCAGATAATCAATAATACCTTTGTAAGTTTCAATTGCTCCATTAAACATACCATCTTCGTTACCTTCTCCACAAATCATAAGTACACTTTCCTTTATTTTAAGTGGACGTTTGCAATTAGGTGATACATAAGCATATAGTATATCTATTGGTGCTTTTATTTGTGATGACATACCAGACCAATATAAAGGTGTTACAAATACAATCACATCTGCACTTTCAAGTAGTGGTTCTAATTCACTAAAGTCATCCTGAAATGAACAGGCGCTGCCCTTACTCCAGCAGGTATTACAAGCCTTACAACCATTAATATTTTTCATTGCTGTTTCAAATTTTGTTACAATATGCCCTTTGGCCCTAGCACCTTTAATAAATGCATCTGCCATCATTTCACTGTTACCATTTTTTCTTGGGCTTCCTGTAAGTACTAAAATATTTTTAACCATTTTTATCACTCCTTGTAAACATTAACAACTGGTTTTATCTTCTTCTTTATCCAATTATATAGTCAGATTAAATGGTTGTAAAGCATTAAAATTACTGCAGGTTACCATATATAATGTCTCCAATATATTTATAACCCTTGTCACTAGGATGTGCTGTATTTGTTCCACTTCCGCCTGAATAATCGTTTTTAGCCATTCCAAACAAACCTTCCTTTTGTGCAGTAATATAATCCTTATAATAAGCTTTATAAATGTCTATAACACCTGTATTATAAGCATCTGCTATTTCGTATAAAGACATAACATAAGCAGACCAATTTGTTGTCCATGTCTCAGCAGGCATTTGATTTGACACCAAGCATACATCACTACCTCTTTCGTTCCAATAGCTTACTAAGTTTATCATGCTTTCCTTGTAAGCTTGAACAGAAATACCTCGTCCTGCTTCATTAATTCCAAAAGACAGTAATACTAAATCCGGCTTTGGTAATACATTCCAAATTTTCTTTGTGGTATCTGTAGTAAAATAACTTGCCGTTTTACTAGAAATTGCTATCTTGTCTACCTCAATTCCTGTAGTGCTTGATGAGGCAATTGCACCTTCTATAAAAATATTGGATGTTTTATTTGGAGTTATTACTAATGTATGTCTTGTATTAGTTAAGCCTGAATAAGAAACTTTGTGTGAAAAGCTTTCTGTTTCTCCTAAACAATCTATAGAGCCTACTTTTTTCCCATCTATGGCTGCAACAGCTGTGCCTCCATCCTTTGCTTTAGAATACAGCAAATCCAAACTTGTTCCAGTAAAAACTAAAGTTGCCGGTGAAATACTTTTATTAGAAATTCCAAAGCATCCACCAAAACCACCAACATTAGAAGTAAATTCTTTAGAGGCCCCAAAAACACTCCAACCTGTTCCTAGTTTCCATCTAGGTTTAGTACCAGAAGGAAGGGCACCTTCATAAATACTAATAAAGCCTTCTCCTGCATTTCCAAATTGATTTTGCAGTGATGATTTCATTACACCAACCCAAGATTTATTTATCTCATCGCTGGAATATTCTCCTCTTGTATTGGACTCACCTATACAATATATTCTTACCTTTTGGGTACTTGTATTTTTCAATTTATTTTTATATTTTAACAAACCTGCATTTATATTATATCCATACTTTTCATAAGGTGATTCTTTATGAATTACTTTTTTAGGGGTTGGTTTAATTTTCTTTATTACATTAATTTTTGCCGAACTTACAAAAAGCATGGCAAAATATGCAAATACAGCAGAAACAATGATTAATATCTTTTGACGCATATTAATACTCCTTTACCTATTTTTAATGTTTCTCTTTAATATATGTAGAAATCATACACCAAATACATTGTAAAATACGTAATTGTGAATATATTTATACTTTTGTAAAATAATAAATCTATGATATCACAAAAGTAGGTGAAATAATTATGATAGTCATATATCATGACGTGGGAGGTGCCCACTCTACTGCCGTAGCAGCCAATATACATATTGGGAACCTGCCAATGGATAGAATACCAAGTAAAAAAGAATTACTTGATTTACCGACCTTTGATAAAATGGAAAAAAAGGATCTTGGACGACTAATTTATATTGGAAAAGATGAATTTAACGCAGACGTATACACTTTAGCTAGAAAATATGCTCCAGACATAGTAATACCTGCTATTATGGATATGTACTCTATTTTTAACAAAAATACTAATGAACTTATTATTGTAGACACCAAACCAACTGTCAATTTACTTATGAATATAGGAGGATATACTTCAAGAAAGCTTCATTGGGTAAGTTTTGGAAGACCAATAGTAACAAAAGGTACACAACAAGCTTATATGAATATAGTCAACATGGTTACAGGTGTTAAAAATAATTTGAAAAATAGGTAATATGTCAAAAGAGGGATATTTCATATGTAAACTTTTCACACAAATAAAAGATCCCTCTACCCTTCTAGCAGCATTCTTTTAATTACATCATTGCCTTAATAACACCACAGGCTAGCATTTTACCAGATGCTCCAGCAGGCTGAGTTCTATAATCATCTGGACTTTCATGTATGATTACCGATTTTCCAATAATCTGAGCAACATTAAACTTATTTGTAAAGAAGGTCATTCTACAATAACCATTATTTGAAAAAAGAACTGGAAAATCTCCTGCATGATTGCCATGAGGCTGATTGGTTGGATTCCAATGTCCTCCTGCAGCTTTAAATGGTTCTTCAGGATTACCAACAGCACATGTACCGTTTTGGTGGATATGAAATCCATGAGGTCCAATCGGTGGATTTCCATTCATAGCAGGTCTATAAGGAGGTAATCCATTTACTTCTACAGAAACCTCAGTTCCTCCACGTACCTGAGTAAAAGTTACAGTACCTCTTATATTAGGAGCTAAAGGTCCTCCAGTTATATGAGCTATAGCTTTTGTGGCATGCATATTCATATCACCCCTATATCCACAATAATTGTGATTTATAAAGGGACATTCATATTCGTCAAAATGCATAATATCCTCCAAATTAAATACTTCAATTTATGTTATGTAAAACTTTAAAAATAGTTACAAAAAGATCAGCGCATTAAATAACACGCTGATCTTTTAAAACTAAACTAATGAAGGCTGACGAACTTCCTTATATATAGATGACATTGTATTTATTGTACTTTCAGGTGCCGGCTCTAATGGATAATACCCTTTTTTAACCATGTACTGCCAAACTTCATAAGCATGATTGCAGCTCATAGTAAACGCATCCTTTAAAAATTCTCTTAGACCAGGATTGCTAGCTTCCATAGCAGACCACGCATATTCCCTTCCTGCCCTTTTTAGAGTTAACAGATATGCAGTTGCTATTTCTCTATCGTTCATCTGTTGAATATCTGTTCTCGGTGTAATTGATGGGAAATTATTAGTTGGTGACTTAGTATAATCCTGTAAAGTTTTAACCAAAGATGGTACATTTAATTTTTGTGTAGGACCTGTAGTTTTACTTAAATATTCAACCTTTATATTATAATCCTGGATATGTGCCGGAAAGTGTGCTTGAATCATAGATTTTAATTCCTGGTCCTGAACTGTATTTATAAACATAGCCATATTTGTTATAGAATTTACACAACTTATAGTTAATTCGTGTAGATCATGTACTTCATGAGCAGCTAATTGCATAATATTACCTTCTATTCAAATTTTGGTTATTTTAAAATCATTACTGCAGTAAATAAT
Organism: Clostridium sp. 001; assembly: GCF_019056555.1. NCBI lineage: Bacteria > Bacillati > Bacillota > Clostridia > Eubacteriales > Clostridiaceae > Clostridium > Clostridium sp. 001. Next base: position 1,075,855 of record NZ_CP020473.1, read on the forward strand.
TTTCCACTAGGACATCTATTTTATACTATATCATTTTTAGTTTTCTATACTAAGCTTTTATTTTACGTATATAAATTTCTTATATACGTAAAATAATAATTATAATTTTTTTATAATTACAAATACTAGGGGGAGTAATATTCAAATGAATATGAAAAATAATAAGCTGTCAACTATACTAGTTGTTTTTTTGGAAATACTACTAGTGGTTACATCTATTATTAGCGTTGTATCAGGTCAATGGAAAAACTTTCTTTTGTGTCTACTAACTATTATATGTCTTACACTTCCTTTTATAATTACATACATTGCTAATAAAAAGGAAATAGTATTACCTTCTAATTTTCAATTAGTAACATTAATATTTATATTTCTTGCACAGTATCTAGGACAAATAAAGAAATTGTATTTTAGATTTTGGTGGTGGGACTTATTTCTTCATATTATATTTGGCAGCTATACAGTTATAATTGGATTGTATTATACACAAGGAATTATTAGAAAAGATGAAAAAATTACAAAACAACGATTTACCCTTTTTACTGTAATATTTGCGTTTAGCTTTTCAATCACTTTAGGCACCCTATGGGAAATGTTTGAATTTATAGGAGATTATTTATTCGAAACTAGTATGGTTAAAGGTGGACTCGAAGACACTGCAACAGATCTTATTGTAAAAGTACTAGCAGCCCTTATTACTTCAATAATATATTATTTTCGTAATTTAAAAAAATAAAAATCTTATTAATATATTAAGTGAATCTGTGATAATTTTCCGTAATAATATATATACCATAATACATTTGGAATATATGTATTTTCCTCTTCTGGAAAATAGTCAGTAATATTCTATAGTATATATTAATGCTACAAGGACAAAATATTAGAGTAGCATAATTCAATATGAATTAAACCTAAAATGTTTATATAAGTCCATTAGACTAAAGGAGGATATTATTATGAATAAAAATGATAAAAATCTTCAAGAAGCAAAAAAATTGAATAAACAATCCAAACATGGCAATATGTCAAGTGCTGCTAGCACTACCGGTTATAATAGTCCAGATGTTCAAGAAGCTAGACAATTAAACTCCCAAGTTTCAGGCAAAAGTTCATCTTCTTTTTCAAATGTTTTAAATAGCAACAATTTAGATGAAACTAAGAAATTAAATCAACAATCTAGACAGAAAAAGAGTAAGTAACTAAAAAATGAAGGAGAAATCTTAGGATTTCTCCTTCATTTTTTTATGCTTTACCTAGCACATTCTAGAATAAACTCATTCATTCAAATCTGCAATATCTACATTAAAATGTTTATTTGTATTTAAATTTTTTACTTGTATTTTACCATCTTCGTCTGTATTTATACTTTCAAGCCATACGGGACTATCTTTATATTTTACCTCTATAACTCCTTTAGATTCAATTATTTCTTTTACTCTTTTCTTATCCAAGTTTACCACCTCCTATATACATAGGTTCTTATATAGTAAACTTTTTATACCTTCTAACAACAAAAAGATGTTTCTCCTCAAATTACCAGCATAATATTTTAGGTTCTGCACATTCTATTAGTATAAGGATATTAATATGTTAAAGTTATTAAATATCTAAGTTTCATGCAAACTATAATATTCTTTCTCTAACATATTGGTATTACTTTATGCTGGAGATGATGAATCTCCAGCATTTAATTTTTTATTTTTAACCCCTATACTACACAATACAGCTTACTTTGTATAACTCGAATTTCCTAAACATCTTGATGCCAGGGATAATGAAATCCCTGGTTTTCATTATCCCTTATTTTGTTCTACATCAATGATAATTTTATTGCATGTCTTACACATATATGCCTTAATTTTCGGTCTTCCTATCCAACCGGTTTCGCCTAATCCAATTCCACCTTTTGCCCATATTCCTAAAAACAATTCCTTCTCTTCAGGCAGCCATTTCATTCTATAGTTATCCCCATATATATGACCTTTAACCATTTTTCCGTTACAATAAGGACACTCCATCATACATCCTCCTATTTTCAATTCAAATTTTTAATTTATTATATAACATAAGTCAAAAGATGTACATTGCTGCTTAAATCTAGATTTCAAACTTTTATTTTAGTAAATATTTTCTTAATCCATCAATCATCATTTTATGTGCTTCACTGCTTTGAGGCAATTCAAATTTAGAAATTGCAAAACCATGGGATACCCCATAAAATCTCTTTGCAGTTGTTTCGACCCCTGCTTTTATAAGTTTTTTAGCATATTCTTCTGCTTCATCCCTAAGAGAATCTATTTCACAAGTTAAAACTATTGCTGGTGGTAGATCTTTAAGCTCGTCAACAGCTGCAAATACTGGTGAACAATATGAATTTTTAGCGTATTCTTCTCTTCTATAACATTTATCAAATATTTCAGCTCTTTCAGGTGGTATTGCACCTTCTACATAGAACTTTTTTCTGGCTGGTGTGGCTAAATCAAGCGGTGGATAATCAAGAATCTGACATTTAAAAGAAAATTCGTTCTTTTTCCTTGCCATCATACATACTACTGTTGATATATTACCACCAGCACTATGTCCACCAATTGCCATATTATTAGGATCAATTCCAAACTCATCATTATGGAAGCTTACGTACTTTACAACATCATAAACATCATTTTTGTCTGTTGGGCACTTATACTCAGGAGCTAATCTGTAATCAATTGAAATAACAGTTATATCTAATTCATTTCTAACTAAGTTAGAAAATTTATCGTCATTTTCAGGCGATCCCATTACAAAACCACCACCATGGACATCAAAAAATACTGGAGCCATTGCTCTCTTATTTTTAGCTCTATAAATTAAGCAGCGAGTTTTCCCCTCTCTAGTTGGAATAAAAACCTCTTTACCTACAATACTGGATTTTTCTATTTTTGCTTCTTTTTGAAGCCTCATACTTTTTACAATTTCAAGAACTCTTTCATCATCACTCATAATTATCACTTCCCTACAACTATATATTATTTTAACTTTACACCTACGGGTGGTTCTAACTTAAAAATCAACTTATATACAGGCATATTTTTACAATAATGTCCAGAATATAAGTTGATTTTTCATTTACAAACCCTAGATGTGATTGGCAACTTCATATGCATCCCAAATAGCATACATAATATTAGAAACCTTTCGTGCGTCTCCTAAAAGATAAATTTCTGGAATTTCAAATTCTAATTCATTATATAATGAATTCTCTTCTTTATATCCAACAGAAAGTATTACTGAATCGCATTTTATTTTTTCTGTTCCCTTTTCCGTCTCTACTTCAAGATTTCCATCCTTATATGCTTTAACTTTAGAACTTGTTTTCACATCAATTCCATTAAATGGAATAAGTCTTTCAAGCATTTCACTGTTTGCAGAACACAACGGTCCATTTAATGCAAGTATTTTATTTAATGCTTCTACTATAGTTACTTTTTTGCCTTTTTTAGCAAGATGAAGTGCAGTTTCACATCCAACTAGTCCACCACCAACTACAACTGTAGCGTCTCCACAATCTTTCTTTTCTGTAAGTACATCTGCTGCTGTAAATACTTTAGCATCGTCTCCAAGCGAGAATACTTTTGGTGTAGATCCTGTAGCAATTATTACACTATCAAAATTGGCTTCTAAAACTTGTTCTTTAGTAATTTCACTATTTAAATTTACTTCTACATTTAATTCGTTTAATGTATGTGCATACCAATCAGCTAAAGCAATATCATCTTCCTTAAAATCTGGTGCTCCACCTGGAATAAGGTTACCACCTAGTCTAGAATTCTTTTCATAAACTACTGGTTCATGGCCTCTAAGTGCTAAAACTCTTGCAGCTTCGCATCCTGCTACTCCACCACCAACTATTAAAACTTTTTTCTTCTTTAATATAGGAAGAAGTGCATTGTCCTTTTCTTTACATGCTTGTGGATTTACTGCACAATTTATCATTGAATAATGTTGAATTCGTCCCATACAACCTTCTTGACAGGATATACAAGGCCTAATTGATTGACATCTATTTGCCCTCAACTTATTTACATAATCAGGGTCTGCAAGTAATGGTCTTCCAAGACTTATCATATCACAAGTGCCATTTTCAATGGCTTCAAGTGCCATATCTGGATCATCCATTCTTCCTGCACATATAATAGAAACATCTACAGTTTCTTTCATTAATTTAGCATATGGTCTATAGAGTCCCTTCTTTTGGTACATTGGCGGATGACTCCACCACCATGAATCATATGATCCAACATCAGTATCCAATGAATCATATCCATAAGATACAAGTAATTTAGCGGCTTCAATTCCTTCGTCTAAGTCTCTTCCCTTTTCAACAAATTCTTCTCCTGGAAGTGCTCCATCTCTTAAATCTTTGATAAAGCTCTTTGGTGAATACCTGAGAACTACTGGAAAATCTTCTCCACATCTATTTTTAATTTCCTCAACTATTTCACGTGCAAAACGAAGTCTGTTTTCCAAACTTCCCCCATATTCATCTGTTCTGTGATTGAATAATGAAATAGCAAATTGATCTATAAGATATCCTTCATGAACAGCGTGAATTTCAATTCCATCAAAACCAGCTCTCTTTGCATTGTAAGCTCCGTCTCCAAATTTCTTCACTATGGATTTAATTTCATCTATTGTAAGCTCACGACAAATTTTATCAAGCCATCTATGTTGAATTGGTGATGGTGCAACAGGTGGAAATTCACCAAGATTAGTAGGTATAGTTACTCTACCAAATCCAGCTGACATTTGTAAAAATACTTTTGCATTGTATGCATGTATTCTCTCCGTCATTTCCCTTGCAGTTCTGACAAATTGAACAGGATTATGTGTAGGGCAAGGACAATTTGGCATACCATGTTCTTCAACTTCATTATCTACAAAAGTAACTCCTGTAATAATTAAGCCCGTACCACCTTTTGCTCTTTCAGTGTAGTAATCAATTCCCCTTTGGTTGAATCCTCCTTCACTGTCAGCTAGTCCTAGTGGCCCCATAGGTGCTAGTGCAAAACGATTTTTTATTTCGCACTTTCCAATTTTAACTGGTTCAAATAATTTTTTATACTTATTCATAAAACCACTCCTAAATTTAAATAATATAAGTATTAAAATGTTGGCTCCTGTTGTAATTATTAATAAATACGATTACATATTTATCATTACCTATATTATATATATTACTACAAATCATGTCAATGTTTACATGTTTGATTTTTCATGTTTTACTTTACTTTATATTCATGCATGATAAAATGATTATATGGAAAGAACGAGGTGCTAACATATATGAGGACTTTAAAATACGCAATCTTAGGGCTTATTAATAGAAAACCATCAACTGGATACGATATAACTAAAGAATTTAATGATGCATTAGTAGAATTCTGGTATGCTAAGCATAGTCAAATATACCCTGAATTAAAGAAATTAACAGATGAAGGTCTTATTTCATATGAAACGGTAATACAAGGAGAAAAATTAGAAAAAAAATTATATTCTATAACTGAAAAAGGAAAAGAATCTTTACAAAAATGGCTTGCAAAAGATGAACCTTTGGAGCCAACTCCCAAAGATGTCTTTAGACTTAAAGCTTATTTTTGTGATGAAATGGACACTGACACTTTATTAAAACAATTTAAAAGTCAATTAGATAAACATACTAAAAGATTAAATTATCTTAAAAATTCTATGGAAGAGCTTTTAAAGGGAAAGGATATATCTAAAGTGCCTTCTTCTGGTTTTGGTGACTATATTGTTTTACGAGGAGCCATCATGAGAGAAAATGCTTACGTAGATTGGCTTTGTGACTGTATAAAAAAAATTACAGAAGGATTATAGAGTTTTTAAACAAAAATCAACCTTAATTCTTCATTTTTAATTAATAGTTAAGAATGAAGAATTAATAGTTTATGTGGATTTTTTTCGTTACACTACAAAAAATCTTTGATTAAATTTTTGATTGTTCGTTTCGCTAAAGCGAGACATTGCTGGTTCGTATAAATTAAAAGATTTTTTGCGACAGCTAAAAATCATCCTTCACTATTAATTTTTTATTATTAATTCTTAACTCAAAAATATGCCTGTGTATAAGTTGATTTTTAAGTTAGAAAATCTATCAATGTTAAATAACTTAACTCTTATAGTTTAAAATAATGAGGTTCAAATTAATTTTACTTCATGCGTATACTATCTGATATTTGAAAACCCATCCTATATCCTTTTAAAGAAGATGTATTATTATTTAATTTGCTTGATATAAATAGGTAATATTTTTGTCCCAGTTTATAAGTTTTATAGGGAATAACTTTTACAGATTTCTTATCATCTTGTAGAGACAATGCTGTTGGAATTACATTTCCAAAATTATCTACTACATATATATTTGAACTATTTACGTTCTGTTCATTAAGCTGATTTTTAAACTTTATCGTCCATTGTTTATCTCGCAGAATATTCAAATAGTCTTTTGAATTTAAATCTTCCCATCCCTTATCTGTAAACACGCTCTTATCTACAGGCATTTTTACATCTATTAGAGGAAATGCAGCTTCCCCATTGTACTTTTCTGGGGTTCCAAGTGCATATCTTATACTTACGGTACTATTTACTTTTAAACTTTTTATTTGATTTTTTCCTTCATCATTATTTTTTACATAGAAAAGCTCAGTATCTCCACTTTCATATTTAACCTTTATAAATATATAGTCTTTATCAGTATATTTATTTTCTAAATTACCAATTGCCCAGGAAGCACCTATTATATTGCTTTCTCCTGCACCTAAATAATCATATACCTTACCTGAAGAATTTTTTACGCTTATACTAAAATCAGGTAATTTGACCTTTATTATAGTATAGGGATAAGTTACAACTTGAGGTAATATGGCACCTTTGTCTGGATCTGTTTCCTTTACAATTATATTTCCTCTTCCTTCTACATCTTCTACAGAATCTACTTTAATATCGTAACCTCCTGTAGGCTTTTGTCCTCTCATTACAGCTACATATAGGTAATTTGTACTGCTATCCAAATAGTACAAAAATCCTTCACTGGATTTACAGGAATCTATGCCATTAGTTAAAGATTTTGGTGCATTATCATAGGTTATAGTCTCAAAATCAATCTTATTGCAAATTATAGGCTCAGGTTTATTGATATTAGCTGCTGCAACTTGAACCTGACCTACCCCTTGAGCTTTTACTGAAGCCGGCATATATACAGCTCCCACAGTTAATGCAAAACACATAGGTATAAATAACTTTTTAAACATATATAATTTCCTCCTCTTTTAAATATCTTTTTCAATTATTAGACGCATAGATTCTAAACTTCGCTCCATAATTCATTTAATTGAATTTGCTATTTCAATTAGGGAATTTTCTTGTATATTTCCATATAAAGAGTATTCCACATTATTCATTATCCATGATACACTTGTTGCTTGTTCATCTTTAAAGTAATTTACATAAGCCTTACCAGCACCAATATATAAGGTTTTGTCACCTTTTAATCCTGATAAGTTCTTGCTTTCCTGTACTATAAAATATTTAGAATTTAAACTATACTTTATGCTTATGCTTTTAACTCCTTCACATGGAATAGATATATTTGAAAGTTCAAATCCTTCTGGAACATATGATGGAAGCAGCACCTTACTTTCAAAATATTTTTCAGCATCTTCTATACTTAAGGATCCTCCTGGAGAAGCTACTCCACTAGGTCTTACTGCACTTAAATCTCCCCCATGATTTTTATCATCTTCTTTTTCATTTTCCTGGTTAGTACCAGGAGATTCAACCTTGTGATCATCTATATTTTGCGGCAAAATATTTTTATTTTGAATTGTTGTATCCTTATTTGAGCTTACATTCTTGGTTGAATTTTTTGTATTTGATTTATCCTGTACTATTGAATTCCCTGTTTTATTAGCCTTTGATATTTCCTTTGACGTTTCATTATCTTTAGTCCCTTTATGATCGTTATTTATTGATTTGTCTACATATTTTTGAGCTGGTTTTACATAACTGCGTGCAATATCAGTTTTATGAGAAAAATTGTACAACCTAAATGTAAAAACTAAAATGGCAAAAACAGCTGATGCAATTAAAACCGGTTTTAATTTTAATGACCTTCTGTTACTGCATCTTTCTAGGGTCTTTCTTTTTAATTCATCTGTAACATAAATATTTTTTAAAATTTCATTTGATTTATTCCTAAAATTTTTCATATTATCTCTCATATTCAATCTTCCCATCTATATTGGATTTCAATACTGTCCTTGCTCTAAAAAGTCGGCTGCGCACAGTACCTTCTGGTATTTTCAGTACCTTACTTATATCCCTTGTAGATAGCTCTTCATAATAATAAAGAATTATGATTTCCTTATATTTGCGCGGCATATCCATGACCTGTTTTAATAATTCTTCATGTTGAATTTTATTTATAACTTTGTCATCTACATTTTCACAAATATCTACAAGAGAATTATCATACACATCCTTTGACAGAATAACTTTCTTGAACCAGGAAATTCTTAATACATCCCTACAAGTATTTATTGTAATAGTCATAATCCAGTTTTTTTCGCTGCTGCTTTTTTTGAGCTTGCTAAAATTTTTATACACTTTTATAAAAACCTCTTGAAAAACATCTTCAGCCAAATACTTGTCCTTTAAATACAGATAGGCCATTCTAAGTACGTCATTTCCATAGCTGTTCATTAACTCTTCTATTTTTTCATCCATATATCAATAACATCTCTTCCAAGACATTTCCTCCTGCTATACAATTTTTAAAAATGAAAATTAAGTATACTTAATGATACCATCAAAATCCCTTTCACATTATATGACGTATAAAGTTCTAATTTGGCTCCATAAACAGAGTTCTTGGTTTCAGGTGGAGTTTTTTCTCCATCTGAAACTTAGAAATCGTTATCCAGGGGCGTAGCAGCCGTTATCCCCCACTTTATAAGAAGATGGGGGTATTACGGCTGGTAGCCATCGGATAAATTTGAAAATTAAAAAATGACCATATATCAGTAATATTCTACTGCATTAATGGTCATTTTTATTGTTTCAACCCTTATAATATGTTATTATATATTTTTTACCACAAGATGACAAATATCTAAATCTAAGAACCACTTGATTAATTGTCGTTGTTTTTACTTTCGGTAGAAATTATTTCATGCTTAAGTACGTCAATGAGTCCAATGTCCGTAAGCCCAAGTTCTGGCACAGTAGGCAGGGAAATAAATGACAATGTCATAAAAGGTGCAGCTAGAGTGCAGCCTATCTCATGTGTAACATTATTTAAACTAGTAATTTCCTCTATAACAGAATCTGCATCATGGTCACTCATAAGCCCACCAATAGGTAAAAGCATCTTTCCAATAACTTTGCCCTGCTTTACTAATACAAAGCCTCCCTGTATATCCTTGATTTCATTAACTGCTATAGACATATTATAATCATCAGTTCCAACACAAACTATATTGTGGTGATCATGGGATACAGAAGAAGCCAGTGCGCCATCTTTAATATTAAATCCCTTTACAAATCCAATTCCAACTCCGCCTGTTTTTCCGTATCTTTCAACTACTGCAAGTTTTAAAATGTCCTCTTCTACATCATTTTGAATTAGTCCTCCCTTTACCGGAAGTTTTACTTTTATCCACTTGTTTATTATCTGATCTTTAATAAGTTCTATGACATTTACAAAGGTTGTATCATTACATTTGGAGTTTATCTTAAAAGATTCTGGTGTTATTGGAGTTTTAAATTTTACAGTATTTTTTATCCAGCTGGGATATTCTGAACTTACTTTATTTGAAATTAAATTTTCCTGCTCAGCTACAAGCTTGCCTTCAAAAAACACCATAGATGGCTGTATATTTTCTAAACTTTTTACTATAAGAATGTCCGCTTTTCTTCCTGGAGTAATGCTTCCTATTTCATCTTCTACTCTAAAATGCTTTGCTGCATTTATAGTTGCCATCTGAATTGCATTTATAGGAGAAACCCCAAGAGAAATGGCCTTGTTCACATTATAATTTATGTGTCCTTCATTTTTTATATCACTGGCATGTTTATCATCTGTACAAAACATAAGATGTTCAAAAGAAAGTTTCTTATCTACAACTCCCTTTATGAGCTTTTCTACATTTCTCTCAGAACTTCCTTCTCTTATAAATACATCCATACCAAGTCTTATTCTCTCAAGAAGCTCTTCAAAAGATACACATTCATGATCATCACTCATACCAGAAGCAGCATAAACATTAAGATCTCTTCCTGTTATTCCAATAGCATGCCCATTAATTATTTTTCTTCTACCAAGTGAAGCCTCAATTTTCTTTAAATATTCTTCTTTTTTAAACAGTATTTTTGAAGGGTCAAGTTCCCCTAAGCTCAACGTCTCGTCCCAACTAAGTGCCTCTATGACTTCTTGTAATTCCACTACCCCTCCTGTAGTTTCAAGTCCGGGAGCCGTAGGTACTCTTGATGGAATTTCAATATAAGTTCTATAATGTAGTTTTTCTATGGAATTAAGCAGAGCTTTTATTCCATCTATTCCACATACATTTGCAATTTCCATAAGATCTGCACAGAGAGTTGTAGTGCCTTTAGGTACTATTACATCTGAAAGTGCTTCAGGAGAAAGCAATGTAGTTTCAATATGCAAATGGGAATCAATGAATCCTGGAACAGCATATTTTCCACCGCAATCTATAGATTTTTTAGTTTCCAGTTCAACATCAGGATCAATGCACACAACCCTGCCATCTTTTATATAGATGTTTGTACCATATATTTCTTCAGAATATACATTTACGAGATTAACATTTGAAAGCTTTAAATCACAGGATACTTCACCTAGTCCACATTCTATAAGCTTTTTTATTTCCAAATAGCTTTTCAATCACTTTTCCCCCAGTACCCCTCATGAGTTTTTAATATTTCATCCTTTAATTCATTAAAAGGCCCTATTACAGTAATATCTTTCTGTCCTTTCTTAAACACTTCCCTACAAGAGAGGTCAAAAGTTGGATTTTGCTTGTCATTTCCCGTTTGATTTAGAAGTTCTTTTTCAGTAAGTCCATATACAACTGTCCTTACATTACCCCAATACATAGCACCAGAACACATGACACATGGTTCAAAAGTAGTATATAGTGTACACTCTGCTAAAAATTCTTTAGAATATTTTTGAGATGCCCTTCTCATAAGGGAAGCCTCAGCATGTCCCGTACAGTCTCCTGTGCTTATCTCTATATTTTCCTGTTCTAAAAGTATATTACCATCTTTATCTACAAGCAGTGCTCCAAATGGAGTATTTCCATGTTCTCTTGAATTTTTAGCAATTTCATTTGCCCTTCTTAAATAATATAAGTGATCCTTTTTACTCATTACACTTTTCCTCTACTTTCTTCATAAAATCTTTAAGCAAATTTATTGAAACTTTTTTTCTATAAACAGCTGTGGACCTTTGATCATCTATTGGAGTTATTGAACTTCCATAAATTTCTAATGCCTTATCTAAATTCAATTTTTTAATTTCCTCTTCACCCTTTTTTACTCTAACAACTGTAGATCCTACAGATCCAAATGCAATGCACACATCATCAACTTTCCCCGCGGAGATGCTGACAAATGCAGCAAAGGAGAGCTTAGAAATAGCTGCTGCTTTACGTGTTCCTACCTTTTTATAGTAAAATAATTTATGATCATTTGCTGGGATTTTAATACAGGTAAGAATTTCATCCTTTTTTAAAGAAGTTTTCCCAGGTCCAACTATAAACTCATCTATAGGGACAGTTATCTTTTGAGTTTTACTTTCTATTATAAGTTGTGCCTCCATAGCATAAAGTAGTGGAAGCATATCCGCTGCAGGAGATGCATTACATATGTTTCCCCCAAGTGTTCCAACATTTCTGATAGCAGGTGTGGCTATGCCATCTATTACAGTTCTAAAGCTATCTGGTATCAGTTCACTTTCACAAACTTCACTATAGGTACATGCTGCTCCAATATATATGTAGTCCTCATCTCTTTCAATATTCTTCAGTTCTTTTACTTCATTTATAAAAACTACATTACTTTTAAAATCAGGCAGCAAGCCCGGTTCCATTCTCTTCTTTATCATAGCATCAGTACCACCAGCCACTACAATTGCATCTACTTTATTTAGTATATCTAACGTGTCCTTAATATTTACTGGCTTAAAGCTTTCCACAACTTCTCACCTCTTTCACTAGCTAATTTTATGGCATCAATTATCATATTATATCCTGTACATCTGCATATATTTCCTGAAATTCCACGTCTTATATCCTCTTCTTTTGGTTTTGGATTTTCAATAAGAAGAACATAAGATGCCATTATCATAGCAGGTATACAAAAACCACATTGAACTGCACCTGCTTCCTTAAAACACTGATCAAGTACTTCAAATTCTTTTGTATTTCTCAACCCTTCAATAGTTAAGACCTTGCTTCCCATTACATTTGCCAGTGGAAAGCAGCAGGAATTAACCAATTTTCCATCTATTATAACAGCACAGGCCCCACATTCTCCCTGTCCACAGCCTTCCTTTACTCCAGTTAATTTAAAGTCTTCTCTTAAAACATCTAAAAGTCTCTTAACACCTGAAGCTTCAATTTCTACATCTTTATTATTCAAGTTAAAGTTTACCTTCATTGTCCATTACCTCCATTATCGATTCCGGTGTTACAGGAATTTGATTTAGATGCCTTTTAAGTGCATTCTCTACTGCAATGGCATAAGCAGGAGCTGCTCCATCAATAGTCAGTTCTCCCACACTTTTTCCACCAAAAGGTCCGTTATAATAGGGGCTATTTACAAGTTCTCTATGTATCCTTGGGAAATCTACAGCTGTTGGTATAATATAATCTGTAAAAGTTGACTGTTCCAGTTTTCCCTGTTTAGGGTTTAAAACCTCCATGGAAGCATATCCCAAACCCTGAGTTACACCTCCATCTATTTGACCTTTAACAATATTATCATCAATGGCATTTCCTACATCATAAGCAGTCCATATACCTTTAACTGAAACTTCATAAGTTAGTGGATCTATTTCCACTTCTACTACATTTGCACCCCAAGCACTGGTATTGTATGCGTCTCCTTCAAATTTATTTTCATCCCACAAAATTTCTTCAGGATGTTTGTAATTAGCTTCAATTTCAAATTCATCCTTCTCATTCCATTTATCTTTAATTTTCTGACATGCTTCTTCAATGAGTCTTCCAACTATCAATATACTTCTTGAAGCTACAGTAGGCCCAGAATTAGGTACCCTATCCGTATCTGGTTTATTGTATATAATTCTATCTATGGGTATTCCTATTGTCTCTGCTGCTATTTTTCTTAAAGTAGTACCTAAGCCCTGTCCCATTTCTACATTAGATACTAATATTTCCACAGTGTCATTCTTGTTTTTTCTCACTTTCAGCTTTGTCTTTATAATGTCTCTTTCTCCTTTTCCAGTAAAGCCACCGCCGTGGAAAAATACAGACATACCGATTCCTTTCAATTTATTTTCTGATATGTATTCTTTATATTTTCTATTGTAATCAGACATTTCTTCTACTTTATCCGTAAGCTTATCAACTACTACATCTTCCCTATAAGTTCCTCCTGTAGAAGTCTTACTTCCCTTTTTTACGTAATTAATTTTTCTAAACTCAACTGGATTTATTTTAAGCTTATTTGCCATATACTCTATAAACATTTCCACTGCAAAAGTAGATTGAGGTGCTCCAAATCCTCTAAATGCTCCACTAACTAATTTATTTGTCTTAAGTACAGATCCCTTCGTTTTTACATTTGCCACATCATATACTCCACATATTCCAAAAATTGCCCTTTGAAGCACTACATTTGAGAGTCCAAAGTAGGCACCACCGTCTAATCTAACATCTGCATCCATTCCTATTATTCTATAATTTTTATCTATATAACTTTTTAGCTTAATTTTTGATGGGTGTCTTTTAGTACTTGATTTTATATCTTCACTCCTCTCAAAGACAAGCTTCACTGTTTTTTTAGTTTTATAGGCTGCAACTGCAACTTGACATCCTAAAAGAGATGGAAACTCTTCTTTTCCTCCAAATCCTCCCCCTGTAGTTGCCTGTTTTACCTGAACCCTGTCGTAGTCAAAATCAAGTGCCTGTACAATTGCATCTTTTATATAATAAGGACACTGCATAGAACCCTCTACTGTAATCTTTCCATCATGATAAGTTCCTACAATTCCCTGTGGCTCCATATATGCATGTTCCTGGTATCCCGTACTATATTCATTTTCAAAAACATATTTAGCATCTCTAACTGCAGTTTCTATGTCTCCCTTTGAATACTTGTACTCTACAAATGTATCATTTTTTTCTTCAGCATCATCCATAGTTAAAGTTGAAGGTAAATCCTCATACTCTACTTCTATTCTTAAAATAATATCTACTACTTTTTTCTTTTCAGGCCCTACAACAAGGAGTATTCCCTCTCCAATATATTTTACCTCGTCTTCAACAAAAATTGGCCAATCTCCAATTTTACCTGGTACATCATTTTTGTCCACAATAAAATATCCTTCAGGAATCTCTGGGAACTTTATAGATAATATTTTAGCTCTTGCTCTAGTAGATCGAAGCGTTTTTGCATATAAAACGTCTTTATATACTATATCAGAGATATATTTAGCTTTCCCCAATATCTTTTCTTCTGCATCAAATCTAATTATAGAATCACTTATATTGTTTTCCATAATAAATATCCCCTTTCTAGAAATCTGCCCTAATTTACACTTTGTAGCACAAAGACCATATCCAAAATCTACAACTTAGGAAAGCACTGCTTTAAGAATTGAATAATACCCTTCTACGGCTTTTTCAAATTGTGATATTTCAATATATTCATTTACTGTATGAGCTAAATTTTCCTTTGAAGGTCCAAAACCTATAGCCTTTATCCCTGCTTCCCCTGCATAATGGCTTCCATTTGTACAAAAAGAATAGTGAGTTATTTCAGGATTAATTCCAGCTTTTACTAGACCATCATAAGACTTTTTAACAAATTCATCTTTTCTATCATAAAGCCATGCAGGAAAAAATCTTTCCCCTTCTATTTCCACCCCTGTATAACACATCTCTTTACCCCTTGAAAAACTTACTTTAGCTTTAAAATTTTCATCTTGTTTTTCAAGTTCTGTAATAATATCCTGTATAGGCTTAAGTACACTTTTCCTAGTTTCTCCTACAAGAAGCCTTCTATCAAATGTTGCTCTGCAGTAATCAGGAACTACAGATGCTCCTGGATATGGTGAAGATTTTATATCTGTAAGTTCAAGTATTCCATCGCCGAGAAAATCATGGCTGCTGAGTTTTAACTTTCTTATAGCCTCTATAAGCTTGTTCATCTTATATACTGCATTTATTCCCTTTTCAGGATTAGCTGAGTGGGCAGACTTTCCAAAGGTTTCAACTAAAATTTCAGCTCTTCCCCTCTGTCCTATCTTTAAATTGCAGTTTGATGCTTCTCCAATTACCACATAATCAGGATTTACTTTAGCGCTTATTTTTCTAGAGGCAACTCCTTCAAAACACTCTTCATGTACAACTCCTGCTACATATATGTCACCTTTAAACTTCTTCTTAACATCCTTAGCAAAATAAGAAACTCCACATATCATGGCACACAGGGCGCCTTTCATATCTGATGTTCCCCTCCCGTACATTTTGCCATCATGAATTTGGGCAGCAAAAGGGGGGTATGTCCACTCACTCTCATCCACTACAGGTACAGTATCCATATGTCCATCAAACAATATGGACTTTCCCTTTTCTTTACCTTTTATATTGCCTATTATATTGCCGTAATCATCTATAAAAAAGTCGTCAAAACCCATATTATTAAATGCAACTTTTATAACATTTGCCACATTTTCTTCTTCTCCAGAATAACTTCTAGTTCTTATAAGCTTTTTACACAATTCAATTACTTCACTTTTTCTTTCCTCAGATAACATCTTTATGCCCCCTAAATATTAAATTCTTATTACTCTTCCAGTTAAATTCTTGCTTCTATTTCCACCTTTAAGCACAACACTTCCATTTATAATTACTGCATCTATTCCATCAGGATACTGCTCCGGTTCTATAAATGTACTTTTATCAATTATTTTATCTTGTGAAAATATGACAGCATCTGCCTTCTTACCTACCTGTAATACTCCTCTATCCTTTATATTAAAGGCTTTTGCAGCTTTATAGGTCATCTTATATACAGCATCCTCCAGTGTAAGAACTTTTTGTTCCCTCACATATCTCCCAAGTATTCTTGGAAATGTACCATACACTCTAGGATGTGGCTTTCCTGCTAAAAGTCCATCTGTACACACATTTTGCTCTCTTCTCTTTAAAAATTTTATTACTTGTTCTTCTTTTCCATAATAATCGTACATACCTACTGAATTTTCTTCTTCATATAAAAGATCAAAAGCTGCATTATATGGATCTTTATGTCTCATGTCTGCAATCTCCATAAGATTTTTTCCTATACAATCTTTGTTTTTGTCAGTATTTACACTGGTAACATATATATTTTCAAATCCAGCAAAATCTATAAAATTATCCCATCCCGGAATTCCATTTTCTATATCTTCAATCATCTTTTTTCTAAGTTCATTATTCTCCAGTCGTTTAAGCAATTTGTCAGTTCCACCATCATGAGCCCAGGGAGGAAGTATAACTCCAAGCATTGTACTTCCTGCAGAATAGGGATACTGATCATAGGATATCTCTAATCCTTCTTTTTCAGCTTCGTCTAAAAGCTCTCCCATTTTATCAATTTTATTCCAGTCTTTCCTGCCGCATACTTTAAAATGAGAAAAATGTATCTTAACTCCACTTTCTCTTCCAATCTTTATTATTTCTTTCATTGAATTTACTATATCCCCAGCCTCACTTCTTTGGTGAACTACAAATATCTTGTCATTTTTTGCCACTACTTTGCAGAGTTCTATTAACTCATTTGCATCGCTATAGGCACAAGGCATATATATAAGCCCTGACGAAAGTCCTAAAGCTCCTGCATTTAATTCCCTCTCTGTTATCTCTTTCATCTTTTCTATGTCTCTCTTATCCAAAACTTTATTTTCAAGTCCTACAGCTTCCATTCTTATATTTCCGTGAGGTACAAGATAGGATACATTAGTAGCTGTTTTATTCTTTTCAAGAAGTCCTAAATACCCTTTTGTATTTTTCCAATCCCATTTAAGCCTCTTACTGTCACCGTCAAGTCCAGCTATATTTTTTCTCCAGGAACTTATATAATTTTTAGGTACTGGAGCAGTAGACACCCCATCCTGCCCTAAAACCTCAGTAGTTATTCCCTGTCTAACTTTTGGCTCCACATATGGATCTAGAAGTATTTCTACATCTGAATGGCTGTGGGTATCTATAAAACCAGGGCATACAACCTTGCCTTCTGCATTTATGACAGTATCAAATTTACTTTCTTTTAAACTAGTTCCTATGCAGCTTATACTATCATTTTCAATTGCCATATCTGCATTGTAAGGTGTAGAACCTGTTCCATCTACGATGGTTCCATTTTTTATAAGTATATTATTCATAGCTTGGACATCTCCCATCCTAAATTGTCTTCTTATGTTTTTCTAACGTTCCTCTCTAAAATAAGCATTGCCTAATGCTTTAGGCGGAGCATTTTTATTTGATTTTCTCATATATACAAGTACCAGTATTATAATAGTTACTAAATATGGGAGCATATCAATAAAATATTGAGAAATAAACATATTTTTCATTCTAAAACTAATGATATCAAGTCCACCAAAAAGATAAGATGCAAAAATAGCTTTGTAAGGATTCCATGATGCAAATACAACCAGTGCTACTGCAATCCAACCTCTACCGGCTGTAACATTATCCTGCCAACTGGGAACATATGCTAGTGATAAATAAGCACCACCAAGTCCACAAAGTGCACCACCAATAAGTATATGAATATATTTATAGAGATTTACATTTATACTAGCGGCATCTGCTGCTGCCGGATTTTCTCCTACTGCTTTAAGATTTAATCCCTTATAAGTCCTGTAAAAATAAATTCCCATAATAATTGCAGCTGCATATCCAAGATAAACTAAAATATCCTGATGGAAAAAAATTGGTCCAACAAAAGGTATGTGGGAAAGTATTGGTATACTTATAGGTTCAAAAAAGCTTTTAACACCTCCTGGTATATTCTTTCCAACTATACTTTTACCTACAAAATTAGAAAATCCAGTTCCAAATATAGATATAGCTAGTCCTGAAACTGTTTGATTAGCTTTTAAATTAACCGTTAAAATTGTATATATGAGAACACCAAAGGCTCCTGCTGCCATAGCTGCCAAAATAGCCATAATTGGATTTCCAGTATTATATCCTATACTAAATCCCATAACCGCACCCATAAGCATTAATCCTTCAACGCCAAGATTTAAATTTCCAGCTTTTTCAGTTAAAATTTCTCCTAGTGTTGCAAAAAGAAGGGGAGTTCCTGCAACTACTGCTGCTGCTAAAAAGCTAATTACTCCATTCATCATTTACACCTCATTTACAACTTTTTTATTTTCGTCATTATTTTCATTTACATCGCCCTTTGACAGTCTAAACCTAATAAAAAATTCGCTTCCAAGTACAAAAAATAAAATTACTGACTGAAGTATTGATGCTACTGAATTTGGTATACCAAATGCTGTCTGGATAAATGATCCTCCTTGCAAAAGGCCTGCAAATAAAATTGATACCAAAATACTTACAACAGGGTTTAAATTTGATATCCAAGCTATTATTATTCCAGTATATCCAACTCCACCTGTTATTTCAGTAGAAAGTGTTTGTTCTATGGCAGAAGACTGTATTACTCCTGTTATTCCACAAAATACAGCACTTAGTACTATAGCAATTAAAGTAGTTTTCTTTATACCTATTCCTGCATATTTAGCGGTATTTTCGCTTTCACCAATTACAGAAATTTCATAACCAGTTTTAGTGTGATTTAAGAATATATATACAAAAATAGCAAGTAATATAGCTATTATCCATCCAATATGAACTCCAAAGACACTTGGAAGTATTGCGTTAGAAGAGAAATTGGGCATTTTAGGGAATCCCAAAGAACTAGGATCTTTCCATGGACCATATTGAAGATAAGTTACAAATTTTAATGCAATATAATTCATCATAAGGGTAGTTATAGTTTCATTGGCCCTCCATTTCACTTTAAAAAAACCAGGTATAAATCCCCATATTCCACTAAATAGTACCCCACTTGCAAACATTAAAATGATGAGGATAGTAGCTGGCATATTAGGAAAATGAAATGCAACAAGTGCAGCTCCAAAAGCTCCCATTATTATCTGACCTTCACCGCCTATGTTATAATATTTTAATTTAAGACCTATTGCAATTCCAAGGGCAGTGATTGCAAGTGGTATAGCTGAATTTATAGTCTGTTTAATTGGATTGGAACCTCCAAAGGCACCTTTAAACATTGAAATATAAACTGATATAGGATTGCACTTAAGTGCTGCAAAAAGAATTCCCATTACAACAAAAGCTAATAATATGGCAATTATTCTAATAGACACTTCTTTATTTTTACTTATATTCTCTCTTTTAACAAACTTCATTTTCATAAATCTCATCACCCTTACGCTTATTGCCAAGCATTTTATATCCTATTGTTTCCTTTGTAACATTTTTGCTTTCAAAGTTTCCCGTTATCTCCCCTGAATACATAACTATAATTCTGTCACAAATGCTTAAGAGTATATCCAGATCTTCTCCAACAAATAATATACCCGTACCTTTTTTCTTTTCTTCATTTACTAAATTATAAATGGTATAACAAGTATTTATATCAAGTCCCCTTACTGGATAACCCATTAAAATCAACTTAGGATTTAATCCTAATTCTCTTCCCAAAAGTATTTTTTGTATATTTCCCCCAGAAAGATTTTTGATTGGATAATGTATACTTGGGGTCTTTACTTCTAAATCCTCTTTAATTTTTTCAGCTTTCTTTTCAACATCATCTTTTTTGAGTAACAATCCTTTTTGTTTTTTATAATATTTTAAAAACACATTATCGACCATATCCATAGATCCTACAAGTCCCATACCAAGCCTGTCCTCTGGTATAAAACTTATTCCTAAATTTTCTTTTGAAAGTTTTGAAGCATCTTTATCAGTTATATCTTTTCCCTGAAATTCTATTTT
Organism: Clostridium sp. 001; assembly: GCF_019056555.1. Taxonomy (NCBI): domain Bacteria; kingdom Bacillati; phylum Bacillota; class Clostridia; order Eubacteriales; family Clostridiaceae; genus Clostridium; species Clostridium sp. 001. The sequence continues at coordinate 1,096,206 of NZ_CP020473.1, forward strand.
TCCACTAGATATTTTAGTAATTCCAGATATGGCTTCACAAAGTTCCTTCTGACCACATCCTGAAATTCCTGCGACTCCAACTACTTCTCCTTCATGTATCTCAAAATTTATATTTTTAAGTATAGGAATGTTCAAATCATTTATTAAGTTTAAATCTGAAACTTTTAATATGGATTTGCCAATAGTCGTATTTGATCTTTCTATAGCTAAATCTACATGATAACCTATCATCTTATCTACTAATTCCTTAGGTGTAGTACTATCTTTTGTAACAGTTTCTACAGATTCACCTTTTCTAAGTATAGTAATTGTGTCTGCTACTTCCATAACCTCATCTAATTTATGAGTTATAAATATAATAGAACATCCTTCTTTTTTCATCCTTTTCATTAAGTTAAATAATTTCTTGGTTTCTTGAGGGGTAAATACTGCTGTGGGTTCATCTAAAATAAGAATATCAGCTCCTCTATACAGTACTTTCAATATTTCAAGATTTTCTCTTTCTCCTACAGACATATCATAAACGTATTTGTTTAAATCTACATCAAAGCCATATTTGTCTTTTATTTGTTGAACTTTTTTTACCTCTTTATCATAATTTAGAAATAACTTTTTTTTCTTTCCCAAAATAATATTTTGTATTGCAGTCATGGATTCTATAAGTTTGAAATGTTGATATATCATACCTATACCAGATTTTATAGCATCCGTAGGTGATTTAAATCTAATTTCCTTACCATGTATAAAAATTGAACCGCCATCAGGAATATATATTCCTGACAGCATGTTCATAAGTGTACTTTTGCCTGCACCATTTTCACCTAACAGTGCATGAATTTCTCCGCCTTTAACATTAAAATTAACATTGTTATTAGCAACTACGTCACCAAATTTTTTAGTTATATTTTTCATAGTTAAATAATATTCTTCATTCAAAAGGATACACTTCCTTCCTATTTTTCATTTGCACCATTTATACCTTGTACAAACCAATCTATTTTTTCAAGATAATTGTCATCTAAAACCTGACCTTCTTTAACTTTTAATTCACCTTTTTGATCTTTAATTGGTCCAGCAAATATCTTCAATTTACCTGAAATTATATCAGCTTTAGCCTTTGCTACAGCTTCTTTTCCACCTGCTGGTGCACTTTCTTCTCTAATTGGTGCAAGATCATTAACTCCTGACTCAAGACCTTTTAACCATTTCTCAGATTTCCACTTTCCAGCTATTAAATCATTAATTTGCTGTTTATAATATACATCCCAATGATAAACAGGTGCTGTCATGTACATTTTAGGATCTTCATTCTTCTTGTCTCTATCAAATCCTATACCTGCAAGTCCCTTTTCTTCAGCAGGATCTAACGCAGATGTAGTATTTTGTTCTTCACTTATAACATCATTTCCCTGATCAACAAGTGCCTTACCTGCTTCTTTTTCTTTTGCAGGATCATACCAAGTATGAGTCCACTTTACATTTACTACAGCATTTTTGTTAACAGACTGTACTCCTAATGCAAAAGCATCAATTTGCCTATATAATTCTGGTATTGGCATAGATGCTACTACACCTATTTTGTTTGTCTTAGTTTTCATACCAGCCAATATACCAGTTAAATATGTTGATTGATAGTATTTAGCAAAATATGCACCCATATTGTCTGCTGTTTTATATCCTGCATTATGTAGGAATATAACATCTTTATGTTTTTGTGCTTCCTTATAAACATAATCCATGTATCCGAAGCTAGCTGCTACAATTACATTACATCCCTGGCTAATCATATCTTCTATAACAGGTTCAACTTTCTGAGATTCTGGAACATTTTCTTTATATATAGTCTTAATTCCCATCTTATTAAGTGCTAATCTTCCATCGTTGTGGGCATCAACCCAACCACCATCACCTAAACTGCCATCATAAATAAAACCAACTTTTATCTTGTCTTTATCTATTTTCTTTCCTTCAGAAGTAGTACTTACTCCAGTAGAGCTTGTGTCAGATGATGAACATCCTGCAAATAATCCTGTAATAACAACAAGTGCAAGTAAAAAGATAAGTATTTTTTTCTTCTTCATTATTAGTTCCCCCTTATTATTTAGAATAATATTGTTAAAAGATAAGTGAATAATTTTATAATTTATCATTCATTTACTTTTTAAACATATCTAGAAATAAAATGTAGCAGTTAGTAGTCAAGAAAGTATTTTTATAATTTTGTTATTTTATACAAAGTGTTTTTGCTTATTTATCATTTTTATCGTGATAATATTTTATAATAGTAATAATATATTATTATATTAAGTATTATAGTTGCATATTTTAAATAATACAATAGTAAAATTATAAATTTATTAATATTTTTTCGTTTTTGTACTAAAAGTAATGCTATATCATATATATATTTATTATTTTGGTAATTTTCTTACGGTTTTTGTATCATCCTAATTAAATATAATTCATTGTTTTCTGAAAAAAGCATTTATATATGCTTATATATTTCATTATGGGCACTATATTTATAAAAAATTTTATAAATATGTATTTCAACACGTGAATTTAATGTTATAATCTAAATAAGTATTTTTATTTATTTTAATAATTTTATCATTAAGTGGTATATTGTTATTTTTATTTATTATCTTTATTGTTATAAGTTAAATAATAATTGGGGTGAGAAATTTGAATAACAGACAATTATTAAAAGAATACATACCTGTAGCTAAATTTATTTCTGAAATTCTAGGAGATAACTGCGAGGTAGTAATCCAAGATATAACTACTCCTAACAATTCTATAATTTTTATAAAAAATGGTCATTTGACAGGAAGAAATATAGGTAGTCCCCTTACTAACTTAGTTCTCAATATACTTCAGAATAAAACTTATACAAATAAAAATTACGTAGCTAACTACAAGGCAGCTGGTAATTTTAAAACTTTCAAATCTTCAAGTTATTTTATTAAAAATGATGATAACAAGATAATAGGATTACTTTGTGTAAATATAGATATTGAACCTTATAATAAAGTTAAGGATTTAATGGACAAATTAAGTTTTGTATCAAATGCAGACGTGAGTGAAAGTAAAAACATAAAAACACAAGAACAATTTTATGATAATGTGGATGATCTCTTATGTACCATGATTAATGAAGCTATATCTGAAATAAATATTCTTCCAGAACGCATGTCTGCTAATGAAAAAATTTGTGTAGTAAAACATTTATACGATAAAGGAGCTTTCAATTTGAAAGGTGCTGTAGTTAAAGTAGCCAAGGCTCTCCTTGTTTCCGAGCCTACTATATACAGGTATTTAAACAAATACATGTAATAAAGTGCACTCCAAATGTTATATACGTATAAAACATTTGGGGTGCACCTCATTTTACAGCTTACTTAGCCTAGTTATTCAAAAATATACTCCATGTGTCTGGACCTAAAATACCATCTGTAGCTTTTCTCCAATTATTCTGGAGATTAGTTATAGCTTGAAAAGTAGCTTCATCATAAACCATAGGAGTATAGGAATTTTTCTTTAAATAGCCATATTGTTCAAGTTTCTGCTGTATCCACAGCACTACATGAGATTTATGACCTTTAACAATGATATTTTGTATTCCCTTTAGTGCCGCAGTAGTGGCAGGTCCTGCAATCCCATCTACAGCTAATTTTGCACTATAATCTAAATTCAGGTTATACTGAAGAGCTTTTATCTGCTGCACAAGAGTATTAGGCTTAGCAGGCGATACATTTCCAGTAAATATATCCTCTATAAAATAGTCTAAATCCACATATCCCACAGCTCCATTTAATTTCCCAGTTTCTGAATACTGCCATGAAGCATTATCTGGATATAGGGAAGGCTGCCTACCATAACTTGCAATCCAAAGTGGAACATCTGGAATATTACCCTGCAGATAATCTTTATAAAATGCGTATCCGGAATATACTCCTATCTTGCGGCCTTGTGACTGTACATATTTAATAAACGCATTTGCAAAATTAATAGCATTGCTCCTGCTCCAATTTTCCTCTCCCTCTATATCCAGCCACAGAACAGTATCACTTTCTAATCCTGAGATAGTTTTTAGAAAATGCTTTGCTTCCGCTGTCGGATCATTGCCATTTGCGTAATGATAAAATCCCAGTTTAAGTCCTGCCTGTTTAATTCTTGGATATCTATAATTTAATAGACTATCTACATGCGATAGACCTTGTGTTGCTTTTTGAATTACTACAGAAATACCATCTGTATTTTTAATAACATTCCAGTCTGAAATATTATCTCCTTCATATACGTCTATCCCATTCATTACCTTCATAAATCATTCCTCCTATTGTATTTTTAAATACTTAGGACAAAAGGAGTCTAGTAACTTGTTATGCCAATGCCCCCATTTTAGTGTATTCATGAAGCTTTTAATTTGTTAAAAATAAAAAGAGTTCTATCCCCTTGGCGCATATCATTTATCCAATACGGTCACTATGTATTCATTAAATTTATTTATATTCTTCTAATGTCTTCAATAAAGTTTCAGTATGAAAAGGCTTCCTAATATAGCCACTAGCTCCTAGTTTTATACATTCATCTTTCACTTCTTCATGACCTACTGCTGACATAATAAGTACAACTGCATTAGGGTCAATTTTCATTATATCAGTTAGGACTTCAACACCATCCATCCTAACCTCAGACATATTCAAATCTAAAAGCACAATATCTGGTTTTTCAAGCTTGAACAGCTCTACTGCTTCCTGTTTATTTGATGCGCCAAATATACTTTGGAAACCTCCCTTTTCAATAATCTTTTTTACGAACATCCTCATATACGATGAATTATCAACTATTAATACCTTTTTCATATTAAAAACTCCTTTATATTCCTAATTTTTAAAGACCCTCTTTAATGAAGCAAATCTTTTATTTTAGCAAAAAATCTAGCACATTCATCTATTTCATGTTTTAAAGCTGCCTGCTCTAATTTTATTGCTAATTCATGAATAGAAAGTATTCCTAGGGTTCCAGAAGAACCCTTTAACTCGTGAGTTGTCCAAGCCAATTTATCAAAATCATTACCATCAATAGCCTTGCTGATACCTGACAATAAATCAGGTAAACATCTTATATATTCTTCAAGTATTTCTTTTGCATCATCTTTTCCAAGTCCTGTAGTTTTTACAAAGCAGTCAATATTATCGTCTATTATTTTATTATAATTATCTACACTCTCCCTCTTTTTAGTATTAGCTTCTATCATCTCAAACATCTTATCAAAATTAATAGGCTTACTAATATAATCGTCCATTCCAGCTTTAATACACTTTTCTGAGTCACCATCCATGGCATTAGCAGTCATTGCTATAATTGTAGTATGCTTTTTGTCTCCTTCTAACATCCTTATCTTAGATGTACACTCATACCCATCCATTACCGGCATCTGACAGTCCATAAAAACAACATCATAATCTTTTTGTAACATTGCTTTTAATGCTTCACTACCATTCACCGCCACATCACAAGTCATATCATGTGATTTAAGCATAGTTATAACAATTTTACGATTCATTTTATTATCTTCAACCAATAAAATTCTTGGTTCTAATGCATTTTGAACTTCTTTAACTACATGTTTCGTTATAACCTGATGTCCTTCTCCATCTTCTTTTTTAAGGCCCAGTGCTATAGCAATACAAGCAAGTAAGTCATCTCTTCTGACAGGTTTACTCAAATATGATGAAAAACCATATTCTTTCGCAGCCTCAGCATCTCCCTTTTGAGTTATATTAGTTAGAAGTATTAATTTAATATCCTTTGAAAAAGGTATTGTTTTTAACGTATTAGCAAGTTCATAACCACTCATATCATTCATTTGACAATCTATGATAGCAATATTTATTTTGTTTTTTGTATTTGCATTTGAAAGAATTGTGGTAATGGCACTACTTCCGTCTTCAACTTCAAACACTTTAAGACCAGTTTCTTGAAGATATGAATTAATAATTTTCCTGTTATTCACATCATCATTAACAATTAAAATATTCATACCATCAAGCTTTTCAAACGCAAATTTCTGCTCTGAGGCCCTTTTTACAATCTTCAATCTCACATCAAACTTAAATATAGACCCTTCTCCAAGTATACTTTCAACGTGAATTTCACCGCCCATCATTTTTACCAGTTCACTAGATATGGCAAGCCCCAGCCCTGTTCCTCCATACTTTCTAGTTGTAGAAGTATCTGCTTGACTAAAAGATTTAAATATCTTATCAATATGATCCTTACGAATTCCGATTCCAGTATCTTTTACTTCAAAGTTAAGTACAGCTGTTTCATTTTCTTCCTTTAAACAATCAACTGTAACAGAAATTTCACCCTTATCAGTAAATTTTACTGCATTACTTATAAGATTATTTAATATCTGTCTAAGCCTTGATGGATCACCAACAACCTCTTCAGGAACACCTGCTCTAATCATGGTATAAAGTTCAAGTCCTTTTTCTATTGCCTTAGGGACAAGTAATGAAACCGCATCTTCAATAGTATTCCTTAAATTAAATCTAATCTTTTCCATGGTTAGTTTTTTAGCTTCAATCTTTGAAAGATCCAATATATCATTAATAATATACAATAATACCTTTGAAGCAGATTTTGCTTCACGTATAAAGTCTTTTTGTTCTAAAGACAAATTAGTTGATTGAAGCAAATCGAGGAATCCAAATATTCCATTCATTGGAGTTCTTATTTCATGAGACATATTTGCAAGAAATTGACTCTTTGCAATATTTGCTGCTTCGGCTTGTTCTTTTGCCTTGTATAACTCTCTTTCTGCTAATCTCTGCTCTGTGATATCCTCAGCAGTACAAATAAGATACTTGATATTACCTGTCTTATCCTTCTGGGGCTTACTTTTAATTTGAAGCAGTCTATTTTCACCTTTGAAGTTTTTAATCTCAATCTCTTTTTGTGCCGGCTCACTTTTTTGAAATAACTCCCAATTACTTGCAGAAAGTTTATTTGCAGTATCTATATCAAATATATCGTATAAATCCTGATATTCTAAATCACTTTTCTTCTTTCCAAAAAACCTTGCATGGGCTTCATTAACAGCTGCGTAAAAAGTAACATTACTTAATGCCCATATTTGTGATTCAGAATTATTAAGTAAAATTGCCTGCCCTCTAAGAGTTTTTTTATATGTTTTTTCCTTTACAATTCTTGCTCTCGTATGTGAAAAAGCCTTTGAAATGTCTATTAATATTTCAATTTGATCCTCTTTCCACGTCATAGGCTTTGACAAACTTTCATAACCTATAAATCCAATTAACTTATTTTCGTTTTTTAATGAAACTATAAGAGAAGTTTTGATTCCTTCCTCTAAAAAAGCCTCTTTTTCAAATACTGCTTCATCAGGAAATTCTTCCACATTATTCACTACAACAAAATCCTTATTCTTAATCTGGCGAATCAGCCACGGAAAAGCATAAACTACCTCTTCCTCCTCAATCTCTCTTTTTGGTTTTATACCTTTCTTATTCCATTGACTTTCTATTTGCATAAAAGTAGGATCTTTAGAAAAGTAATAGATAAAAATTCTATCCAAATCAAAAAATAAGCCTATTTCCTCTAATGACTTTTTTAACTCAATCTGATAATTATCACTATTTACATCTAAAAATTTCTGAAAAGTATTATGAATTAATTTCAGAAAACCATTGGAATGGCTACCATTTGGGTAATTGCCTTCACCTTTCATAAAATCCCCCCTAAATTTAAAGCTCACAGGTTTTTGTAATAAAAAGAGTTAATTCTTTTAATAAATCAATTTCATAAGGTTCTAAAAGTAAATTTCCAGCTTTATCATATATAACTTTTACCACAGGTCTCATTGGCATTGAATTGTTTTGCTTTACTACTAAGCCCTTTTCATTTGAACTTAAAATAACTCCACTTCCTGTGGGGAAAGCAGCTATATTCATAGTGAACTTTCTTACCATTTCTGCATCAAAATAAGTATTACTCATACCAACAAGATATTCAATGACCTCATTGACACTTTTACTTTGCAAACCATTTCTACCTGATATCATATTATCAAATACGTCACATATGGACACCATCTTTGCAATTTTGTTTATTTCATCGCCTTGTAATTTTAAAGGGTATCCACTGCCATCACTTCTTTCATGATGCATTAATGCAACTACCTTCACTGATGCATTCCAAATATACTGCGATCCTAAAAAATCATAGCCGACCTTTGGATGCATTAATGTAATGTATTTGTCTAATTCTTCCTTAGTCTTAAAATTATCTAAAAGTTTCCTATCATTCATAATTTTTATCTTACCTATATCATGAAGCAGAGCACCTGTAGCTATGTCTTTAAGCTTCATTACACTGTATCCCATATGAGTTCCTATTATTGTAGCTAATACGCAAACATTTACCGAATGGGAATATATATTGTTATCACTTGCACTTATTTCTGCAACATTTATCAAAACCTCTTTATTCGATACTACATCCTCAATCACTGAGTTTACTGAATTCATAATACTACTATTATCAGTTTTTCCTTCTCGACAATATGTTCCAATCATTTCCCTAACAGCATGTTTACTCATTTGCCTTGTCTTTTGAGAAACGCTTTCCTCAATAATCACATTTTTCGATATATCATCATCAATATATACACAATTAATTCCAATTTCTTTAATTCTTTTAATATAATAAGGTTTTAATCTTACTCCAACGTTAAGCAAAACTCTACCAAATTCATCATAAATTTGCCTTCCAAGGATTTCATCCCCCTTCAGGCTGGAGACACTAATAACTCTCATCTCTACCTCCAAATGAAATAATTAATTTTTTGCTGAGCAATTAAAAGTCCTTTTTTTAAATACTTCTACAATAAAAATACAGCATATTTTTACATATTAAATCAAAAAAGAATCACTATTTGCAACGATTATTATTTAAATATCTTAGCACATTCCTAAGCTTTTTACTACATATTAGAATCCATTATTCCACTTGCAATATTTAACAAACTCATACTACCTATTTTAAATATAGAAATAGTCTTATATAAGATAATACCATATTATTGAATATGTATAATATTTTTAGTTGTCAAAAAAGTTGCTTCTTTAAATCTTGCTACCTCTGCAAGTGACATTATTATAATCATTGTACTTTCAAAAATCTTTTTGCTCATTTCATAGTATGTATAATTTAATTATTATGAAAAATATTCAATAAGTTATATAGCTACTATTGATAATTAGTTAAAACTTCAATATTTAATGTACATTTCCATACTTGAAAAATACTTGTACAAAGTTATGTTGTAAAGTGCTATAATAATTATGTTGAAATTCTAAAAAAATATTTGAAAGGTTTGTTAAGACCAAAAGGAACTTTGGAATATAACTTTATCTAATAGAAAAAACCTTAAGGTATTCAAAAATTCATTAAAAGCCTATATAATTAATAATTGAAGAGAAGGTGAAAGATTTGAAATTTGCAATGTCTTATAGTTTTGGAAAAGATTCTGCTCTTGCCATGTATAAAATGATTGAAGCGGGACACGAGCCTATCTGTCTTATCACTGCGATAAATGAAAGGGATGGTAGATCGTGGTTCCACGGCATATCACAAAATATAGCGGAGAAAAGTGCCGACTCAATCGGTTTACCGATTATAAAAGCCAGTTCTACTGGAAGACAGAAATATGTTGAGGCTTTTACAAATGCTTTGCTACAAGCTAAAACCCTTGGTGCTGAGGTGTGCGTCTTTGGTGATATAGATATAGCGGAGCATTTGGAATGGAATAAGAACGTTTGTAATGCCGCAGAACTTGAATGCATTACTCCACTTTGGGGAACTTCCAGAGAAACGTTAGTTAAAGAAGAAATTGAATCTGGCATTACTGCTGTTATTAAAGTTGTTGACCATAAGTATCTTGATGATGAATTCTTAGGCAGAGAACTCACGACTGAACTTGTGGATAAAATAAGACAAACCGGAGCTGATGTTTGTGGCGAAAACGGCGAATATCATACTCTTGTAACTTATGCACCGTTTTATAAAGCTCCTGTGCCTATACATCTTGGAGAAATCGTGCAAATTGACGGCTATGGAGCAATAGATATTCTTTGATTAACTAAATAGATTTTAATACATAAGCAGTTCATCACTTCATGGTGTAGAGCTGTTTTTTTTAACTTAATTCTCCTTTAGAAACTCTATCTCTATGCTTGTACCAACATTCAACTTACTTTTTACATTAATTTTCCCACCGTGTGCTTCTACTATTTGCTTTGCAATTGCCATTCCAAGGCCTGAACCTTTAACACTTACGGAACTACTAGTTCCTCTATAATACCTTTCAAAAAGCTTTTTCACTTCTTCCTCTGACATACCCTTTCCATTATCATCAATATTTATATATATTTTATCTTCCTTTTTTATAGAAACTCTTATTTCCGTATCTGGACTATTGTGAATTACTGAATTATAAACCAAATTAGTGAAAGCTCTCTTAAAAAGTGTATTGTCAAAATTAAAATCTACAATATCTTCTACACAGTTAAAAATAATACTTCTTTTTTCATATTTAGGATTATTCAATATACTTATAATTACTTCCTTTAATAAACGCACTAAATTTTGATTTTCACGATTTACAGGCAGCATTCCATTTTTCAATTGATAGGTAAAATTCAAATTTTCAACTATGCTCTCTAAATTTTCTGCATTTCTAAGTATTATTTTTCCATACTTTTTTGCATCCTGAGATGTAACATCATACTTAGGATCACTCAATATTTCCGCATAACCTTTTATTGGAGATAGTGGAGTTTTTAAATCATGTGAAATATTAGCTATCCATTCCTCTCTTAAAGTTTGATTATTTTTTCTTTCATCTTCGCTGGCTTTAAGTTTACTATCTAAAAGATTAAGGCTGTATTTTATATCCTTATACGTTCCTTTTTCCTTCATAGGAATATAATCATTTGAAGCAAGTCTTCTTATGCCTGATGTTATATTTAATAATGTACGATTCATCCATATGCCGTAAACTGCAGCAATAAGTATAAGTAATATAACTCAACTTTCGCACATAAAAATTAAGGGGAAAGCCTTGAGAATAAACACATAAAGCAAAGAAACATTCCTTTTGGTATAATAGAATTGCAAAAAACACCACACCAAGGAAAGGAATGTTTCTTATGAATACTATTATATCAAATGATACTAATGATAAACAATTTAATTTTACTATAAATAGATTTTTTAAAGACAACAAAATTGGACATATACTTAAGCAATGCAATTTTTCTAAAGAAAAAGGATTTCCATGTATTAAAATATTTCAATATATTTTTATGCTTGTTTTTACTGGAAAAAACTTATTTAGGAACTTGGAGTCTGGAAAAAATAATCAATTTTCAAAGGATACTGTATATAGATTTCTTAATTCACCAAACTTTAATTGGAGAAAGTTTTTGTTTTTACTTTCTTCATTAATCATAAAAAATATTATCGTACCACTTACTTCAAAAGATAGAGTTAATGTACTTGTAATTGATGATTCTTTATACAGTAGGTGCAGGAGCAAATCTGTTGAACTTCTTGCAAGAGTTCATGACCATGTTGAACATAAATATGTTAAAGGCTTTCGCCTTCTCACCCTTGGTTGGTCAGATGGCAATACTTTTTTACCTCTTGCTTTCACTCTGCTTTCTTCCGAAAAGGAGAAAAACAGACTTTGTCCTGAAAACCACAATATTGATAAAAGAACCAATGGTTCTAAGCTCCGTAAGGAGGCTGTTTTAAAGTCACCTGAGGTTATGATTAGTTTACTTCAACAAGTTTCAAAATATGCTATTCCTGCATCGTACGTTCTTTTTGACAGTTGGTTTACGTACCCAAAAACTCTTATACGGATTCTAGAACTCAAACTTAATACTATTGCCATGGTCAAAGCAATGCCAAGGGTTTACTACAATTATAACGGTAAGTTATTGAACCTTAAAAATCTCTATGCTAATTTAAGAAAAAAGCGTGGTAAGGCAAAAATTCTTTCTTCTGTTATTGTAGGTATTGGCTCTGACAAAAATGGTAATGAGGTAAAAGCAAAAATTGTATTTGTAAGAGATAGAAACAGAAGTAGAAAATGGCTTGCTTTAATTTCTACCAATATATCCTTAGATGACAATGAGATAATAAGAATTTACGGAAAACGCTGGTATATAGAGGTTTTCTTTAAAATGAACAAGTCTTTTCTAAAACTTGCTAAAGAGTTTCAGGGGCGTTCTTATGATTCCATGGTTTCACATACTTCTATAGTTTTTACCAGATACATTATGCTTACTTTAGAGAGCCGTAAGAATAATGACGTTAGAACTATTGGTGGTTTTTTTTATCAATGCTGTGATGAACTTCAAGATATCCAATTTTGTGAAGTAATGAATATTATTATAGATATTCTAAAAAGTGTATTAACTGAAAAACTTCTTCTTTCAAAGAACGTTATTGACTCAATAATAGATAGTTTTATTGCTGCTTTGCCTTGTTATATCAAGGAGAAATTAGTCTTTTTGTCCTGCGAAAGTTGAGTAATTTAAAATAAAAGACTGATTTTTTTCTGTCTCTTTTATACTAATCTCAAATTCTTTTATCATCTTTTCTATAGTATACAACGAGTTTGATATTTTTTCATAAATTTCTTCTGTACTCGATTTTTTATTTTTTTGATTCATTATCTCAATATTTTTACATTTTTTCCATAATTCATACCACTCTTCTAAGTTGTCATAAGAATAATCAATTAATCTATTTCTTTGAACATCTTCTTCTGTTATCCATTTAGACTTTTCATTTAGTTCACTTATTTCTTGCCTTATCTCTTTTTCTTTATTCTTTTCTTCAACTAACAGCTTCTCATTCTCAATCAATTCGCTTACTTTTTCATTAATATATTTTTCTATTTCTTCATTAAAATTTGTAATATAATTTTTAGTTTCTTTCTTTAATTTATCTAGTTCTCCTTCAATGTTTTTTGCTTGATTACATAACTCTTCAATTTTTCCTTTTTTATTTTTCATGCTAGCGTTTAATAGTTCTTCGTGATTAGTAAATTGTGTCTTACAAACAGGGCAATATTTTAATTTTTGGTTTGATATTAATTTCCTACATTTTAATATTATATCCTTTAGTTCTTTATCCATCTGCTCTTCCACTGTAATTGCTTGATTTATTTCATTCCACTTTTCCTTTTTTAAATTATAATCATCTATTTTTTTACATATATTAAGAAGTTTATTTCCTAAATAATCAGTATTTTTACTATTCACTAATCCCTTATAACTTTCTATATTTTCTAAAAGGACTTGAAAAGAAAATATCTTAAATTCTTTTACTTTTTCAATTGAATTTTTTTTATTATAGTTAACGTTTGTTAGGTGCTCTATATTTAAATTTAGTTTATCTAATCGTAAGTTGTATGATCTAATTTGGTTATTATAAGTTGCTATTTTTTTGATATTGTTACTAAGTTCTTTATAGTCTCTTTTTTCATTAATCTCTAATTGAAGTTGTTGTATTTTATTACTTCTAATTTGAATATCTTTCTTATACACCATTAACTGCTTTTGTTGTTCTTCTTGTAAAACTTTCAAATCATGCAAGTGTTTATTTGATTCATTATACTTTTTAGCACTAAAAAACCAAGTTTGTCCTAATTCAATAATATTTTTTAGACACTCCAAGCTTTTCCTACCCTGTTCTTTCTTAGCTCTTAATTCTTTTAATCTTTTTTCTAATTCCACCTTCTTTAAATATTTATTTGTTAGGCTTTCTAATTGTTTATATTTTTTCTCTATAGACTCTAAAACATTCTTTTGTAATGTTAATTCATCTAAATCTTGCTTAACATTATTATAAATATAAAAACTAATTTCTTTATTCTTAATATACTCCTCTTTATATTCAGCCTCATATCTTGCTATTTTATCAACTAACTTGCAATATCCTTTAGCATTGATTTTAGACACATCTGCAATATCAATATACTTTACTCCCGGAATACTATTATATTTTTTTAATTTTCTTAAGAAATCATTAATATACGTTTTCTCTTCTTCTAACTTTTTAAACTTGGTTGTCTTTTCTTTTAATTCTTTCTCTAAACTGGTTACCTTCTCTTCCTCTAATGAATAAACTTTATGAACTTCCTCAAATTTTTCTATATTTTTCCCTGATGTATCCCAAAAACTTCCCCACTCCTCATATCTCTTTTCCGGTGTTAATGAACCAACAAAATTATCTATCTTATGATGTGGTAATATTAAATCATTCCAATTGGGAAAATTAACATACTTCTCACCATTTATACTTTCCTTATCTAAATCACTATTATCATAATCTTGCTTTCTCCTACCTTTAATCTTCTTCACTTGTTTTTTAATCTTATCTCCATTATCAACTATAATTTCTACAAATGAATTCTGTTTCTTATCCATCTCTGTATTAGCAATTATATAACCCTTAAATTTAGAATTACTATTTTTCATTTTCTCTAACCTATCAATTTTCCCAGTTAGATTCCACTCAATAGCATCAAAAAAGCTCGTTTTCCCATAGCCATTTGGAGCAAAAATCACAACTAATTGAGCCCCTTTTCCACTTTTATCAGCTAAATCAAATTCTTTAAGCCCATAATAACTTCTAAAATTTTTAATTTTTACTTTTTGTATTCTTCCTATTTTAGTTAATGTTTCAGATTCATATGCGAATACAAACATTTTATTAGCCATTTTTTCAAGTTTTATATCCTGGCTCATTCCTTCTGAATAAGGAAAAACATATTTTTTAGAAGAATACTGATCGTTTTCCACTCTCTCTATCAACTTACTATGAACTTTACCATCCACAAAAAAGCAAATATAAAAATTGCTTCTTTCAAATACGTCATCTATTTCACATTGTAAGTATACAGCAACATTATTAACAATAATTTCCCAAAGTAATTCTAATTCAAACTGACTTTTCATATTCACTTCTATAACATGTGCCACTTGGGATTTTTCTTTGAATAATCTCCATTTGTAATAATATATATCAACATTATTGCATGCTTTTTTCAGTCCTGAACTTATCTCCGCCTCTATCCATCCATTTCCATACACCTTTTCATTACCTCCTCAAAAACATTTATAAGTTGACACATATTAATTTCATCATCATTCATATTAGCAAGTCCATCAATAAATTCATTTATATGTACAATACCATATTCTCTCTTTTTATTTTCACCATCCATTAAATAATATCCTTCTTTACATGCCTCACTAAAATTTTCTCCAATTATAGTATCTATACGTTGACTCATTTTTCTTTTTACAAGAATTCTTCGTTCTGGTATTTTGCTACTTTGCCAAATAATAATGCTTTTAGGTGGGAATATATTCTTTAATACTTTACTCTCAACAATAGACCTTACGACAGTTCCAATATCTGCCATGCCACTTCCTTCAGAACATATATATTCCACTCTTATGTTATCTTTCCATGAGTAGCTATTAATATCATCTTTATTTATATTCAACTCAACTTTCGCAGGACAAAAAGACTAATTTCTCCTTGATATAACAAGGCAAAGCAGCAATAAAACTATCTATTATTGAGTCAATAACGTTCTTTGAAAGAAGAAGTTTTTCAGTTAATACACTTTTTAGAATATCTATAATAATATTCATTACTTCACAAAATTGGATATCTTGAAGTTCATCACAGCATTGATAAAAAAAACCACCAATAGTTCTAACGTCATTATTCTTACGGCTCTCTAAAGTAAGCATAATGTATCTGGTAAAAACTATAGAAGTATGTGAAACCATGGAATCATAAGAACGCCCTTGAAACTCTTTAGCGAGTTTTAGAAAAGACTTGTTCATTTTAAAGAAAACCTCTATATCCCAGCGTTTTCCATAAATTCTTATTATCTCATTGTCATCTAAGGATATATTTGTAGAAATTAAAGCAAGCCATTTTCTACTTCTGTTTCTATCTCTTACAAATACAATTTTTGCTTTTACCTCATTACTATTTTTGTCAGAGCCAATACCTACAATAACAGAAGAAAGAATTTTTGCCTTACCACGCTTTTTTCTTAAATTAGCATAGAGATTTTTAAGGTTCAATAACTTACCGTTGTAATTGTAGTAAACCCTTGGCATTGCTTTGACCATAGCAATAGTATTAAGTTTGAGTTCTAAAATCTGTATAAGAGTTTTTGGGTACGTAAACCAACTGTCAAAAAGAACATATGATGCAGGAATAGCATATTTTGAAACTTGTTTAAGTAAACTAATCATAACCTCAGGTGACTTTAAAACAGCCTCCTTACGAAGTTTAGAACCATTGGTTCTTTTATCAATATTGTGGTTTTCAGGACAAAGTCTGTTTTTCTCCTTTTCGGAAGAAAGCAGAGTGAAAGCAAGAGGTAAAAAAGTATTGCCATCTGACCAACCAAGGGTGAGAAGGCGAAAGCCTTTGACATATTTATGTTCAACATGGTCATGAACTCTTGCAAGAAGTTCAACAGATTTGCTCCTGCACCTACTGTATAAAGAGTCATCAACTACAAGTACATTAACTCTATCTTTTGAAGTAAGTGGTACAATAATATTTTTTATGATTGATGAAGAAAGTAAAAACAAAAACTTTCTCCAATTAAAGTTTGGTGAATTAAGAAATCTATATACAGTATCCTTTGAAAATTGATTATTTTTTCCAGACTCCAAGTTTCTAAATAAGTTTTTTCCAGTAAAAACAAGCATAAAAATATATTGAAATATTTTAATACATGAAAATCCTTTTTCTTTAGAAAAATTGCATTGCCTAAGTATATGTCCAATTTTGTTGTCTTTAAAAAATCTATTTATAGTAAAATTAAATTGTTTATCAGTAGTATCATTTGATATAATAGTATTCATAAGAAACATTCCTTTCTTTGGTGTGGTGTTTTTAGCAATTCTATTATACCAAAAGGAATGTTTTTTTGCTTTATGTGTTTATTCTGAAGGCTTTCGCCTTAATTTTTATGTGCGAAAGTTGAGTATTCAAACAATAAAAATATACTAATAGCAGTAATTTTCCAGCCCAATAATAAGGGCAATCCTCCCTATGTTTATTGCATATTGGTATATTATAGAATTTTTCGTTTTCTGATAATTCTTTTGGATTAAACTTAGTAATTATTTTATAAAAAATATCCCTTATTTCTTTCTGAATAGTATCACCATACCGTTTCTTTATTATTTCTATACAGTTACATCTTTCAGAAGTAAATGTTTCAGGAATACTAAATTCTTGTTCACTTTTAGGCATTCTCCAATTTACTTCGGACATTTTTTTTAAAATTTCTGTCATCCCAACTGCTTTAAATCGGTTATGCAATTCATTACTTTTACATGAAACAATAAGACCAGCTAAAGCCAAATGATTGTCCTTTTCAATAAATATACCTGTTCCAGAATATCCTCTCATAGAACCAATGAAATCATTAGTATTATATTCATTTTCACATGTTAATAGTTTTTCTTCTTCTCTCCACTCAATAACTTTTCCAAATATTTCGATCCTACTTTCGCTATTGTTGGGAAAACCGAATCCTCCAAAGTCAGATTCTTCATAAATACTTTTTTCATTAATATATTCAATTTCCATGCATTCCATTGCCCTATTTGGAAAGCTTGATTTTAATATTCTAAAAGCTCCTACGTCTTCACTGTTACCGCAATTTTCCTCATCATCTAATGCATCTTCATCATATTTTCCTTGTTCATTCTTTTTATATAATAAGCAACTATCAAGTTTATCCTCTTCATATTCAACTTTCCCAAAATAGGTTTCAAAAAACGGAAAGTTTTTATTTAAAATAAAATCTCTAACAACATGTGCAACAGTAAAAATATATGCATATTCACCTTCTTGAGGCATAAATAATACACCTGAACCATTTCTTACATTTGAAATTTTAACTGCATATTGTAATAATTTGTTCCGTTTGTTAAAAGCATCAAAATCTCTTTTTTCCATACATATATTTAACATTACATACTAAATGTAAGCTTTCCTCCCATTACTTTCATTTTATCTATTTTCAACTTTATAAAATTTATTTTTTGCTTTGTACCATTAGCTATCTCAAGACTACATTTT
This sequence comes from Clostridium sp. 001, assembly GCF_019056555.1. Lineage (NCBI taxonomy): Bacteria > Bacillati > Bacillota > Clostridia > Eubacteriales > Clostridiaceae > Clostridium > Clostridium sp. 001. Next base: position 1,114,443 of record NZ_CP020473.1, read on the forward strand.
CCTGTATACTTGTCTATGTCAATAATATCTCCATGTTGCCAATCTTCAAAATTCTTCCACCATGAGTAATTTGTTAATATATTAATTTCTTTGTCATATGATCCATTTTTTGCTATTTCCGCAAACGTAATCTTTCCTGGATGCCTATACTGCTTACTACCCTTAGTACTAACTAAGTATGTGTACGTTCTAAAAAATTCTAAAAATTCTTTATTAATATTATGTGATGAACCATGATGAGGTAATTTCATAAAATCTAAGTTTATATATTTTAATTTACTTCCTATCTGTTTCAAGTATTTTTTTCCATACTTAACCATTACATCTGGATGTGCATCTCCAGCTAATAATCCACAAATGCCATTATACTTAATTAAAAATGCAATACTTGCTACATTAGCAAACTTTGTATCCTCTTTAATTTCACCCTTCTGTTTAATCCAATACTGAATCGACCTTTCCCACTCATTTTCAGATTTATCATTTTCTTCTACCGATAGCTTAATATCTCGAATATCACTCCATGCATTTTCTACATATTTTTTTAAGACATCCTTATCTGGACTTAATATAATAAGTTCCAAATGTTCTTTTTCTGTTTTTAGATCTTTATCTGTTGGATTTCTTATAATTTCACTCTTTAGTTCATCATTCACAAATTCCCATGTAAGTTGAATTATATTTGGCCAAGATTTACTACTTTCATTTACATTTTTTACTTTTCCATCTGCTAATACTAATCCAACATTTGTATAATCAATTCCATGATTTAATAGCATTTTAATCATTTCATGCATATCATCAGCCGCTAATAATTCACTTTGTACATTCTGACCAAAATTAAAAATCATTCTTTCACTTGATATTCCAAATAAATTTTTTTCTATTTCTTTCTGGCTACTTGTCAATCTCCTTTCCTTTTTTGATTTAATTATTTGATTAATCAAATTCTTAGCACCTTGAATATGATCATTATCGTCATGGGTAAACACACACATGTCTATTTTTTCACCATGATCATGTATTATATCCATTGGACGTTGAAAGTTCTTACTTGCTAATCCTGAATCAATTAAAATATTAACTTTTTTTTCTGATTCTCCACATCGGATTAGTATACAATCTCCTAAACTAGCTTGCGTTAAATATATTTCCATTCCCATATAAATAATCTCTCCTATTAAAATTAAAAGACAAAAAAATAAAATTATGAATTTTTCTATTTTAATCATTAAATTATATTTATATTAAATAAAATTCGACTTAATTTTATTATAGCATTTATTTATTATTATGACATATGATGGTAACCTATAAAGTAGCAAATACAATAAATCAATTAAAATAACTAGATTTATAAACTAAATTCAAAATTTTTAACTTATATTATAATCCAGTATTTACATTACCAAATTAAATGTAAAACAAAAGAATAAATCGACCTAATATGTTAGTCTATTGTTGATGAAACAAAAATGAAACAATAGGATGTCAATTTATACCTGGAATAGTGATAACTCAAGATGAAAATATAATCAAATATATAAATAATCTAAATTCATAATATACAATTTGTACACAAAATATTCATTGATTTTGTATAAATATGACTTTTGGAATTATATTGACCGAAGGTCATAAAAATGTTTCAACAATTTATAATAAACTTACTTGTAACAAACATAGAATCAATAGTTCCAGATTCCTTGGAAGATATACATGAAATAATGAATACGTTGATGACCAAAGAAAGGATTTGTCATTTACTTAAACCCATTAACAAAAGAGTGGATAACAAAGCCGTAGGCTTTCTTAGTCTAGATGATATTTTGAGTAAAAAAATTCATATACTAAGAATATACAAGCTATTGACTTTCATAATTCTCATACTGATTGCAACAAACCTATGTTGTCTCACTGTATAATCTCTTCCATTACAGGATTTCTAATTATTCATTACCACTAAATTTTAAGCTTTACCTCTAAAAAAATTCTTAGATACTAACGCTAAAGGATTGTTTAAAACTATAGTATAAATCTAGCCATTTTATTGTTATTTTGCCTAAAATTTAGTTAAATCCTATATTTGAATAATATAATCCTGAATATTAATCATAGATATATACTAAGTTTAATCTTTCGAATAAATATTATTTACCTTTCTGATATAGCAACTACTTATGATTTTTTCTTTTTCCTATTGGTGGAATCAATGCATTGCTTATGCCATCAAATATTTCTACCAAATGAATATGCTTACATTCATGCCATGCATCATCCGATACATGTTCTAATAATATAACTTGAAAGTGATGCTTGTCCTTTAGTATATTTTCAAGAAAAGCATCTATCAAATGAAATATTTCTTTTACTTTATTCCAATCATCTTTTTTAGATAAATTTTCTTTGCTATTACTATAATCAAAAGTACTGTTATTAAAATAAGGTCTACTTGGTTGATCAATAATTAGAAAAGGTAATATATAAGGAACATTTCTATTTATTATCAATTCATGCATGCCTAAAAATAAACATAAATGCATAAACAGATGATCAGAGCTACTTGTAATATTTGCCGTAGTAGTTGCTTTACTTCTACGTAATTTTAAAACTTTTTTACTATAATCAAAGGTAGCAAGGTATTTTCCATATTCATCTAAAGCTGATTGAGCAACTTCTATATAAGTTTGCACATAATCATTCAAAGCATTAATTATTATTGTTTTACTTTTTTCTGGTGAATTGTAAATATCTTTCAAGCTTGAAAGTTCATTTTCTTTAATTTCAATTTTTTTATCAATTTTTTCTGGTGATATTTTTTGGTTTATTAAATGTAAAAGTTCATTTTTTATTTCACCAATAGAAATTAACCTCTCTTTATCACTTTTTATTGTATCATCTATATCAGGTACTATTTCTAGTTTTTTCTTTATAACATTTAATTCTTTTTCTAGTTCATCTATTTTATCATCAACACCATACTCAAATGGTAACTTTTCCTTTATTGCTTTTTTTATATTTCCAAGCTCATATTCTAATATATTGAGAAATTGACGATACTCGTCATTTGAAATATTTTCAGAAAAAGTCTTATTAATATATCTTATAGGTTTTAGCGCATCCTCTTCTTTACTTAAGTGCTTTTTATATGTTGCATATCTATTTTTAAAACGACGTAATTTAACAAGTTGAATCTCTATTTTCTGTTTTTTTTGTTTTAGCTTCTCAATATCTTTATTTTCTTTAATTTCTACAATAGGTAGTTCTCCAGTAATAAGTATACCTTCTAACTCTCTAACAGCTTTATCCAAATAAATTGAAGTTGAAGAAATTATTTTTGCCTCCATCGCCTTTTTAATAAGAATTTGTAAGCTTTCATCATGATTTTCAATTTCCTTTTCTAAAACATTTCTTTCTTTCTCAAGTTTTACAATATCATGCTCTATAGTAGTAATTTTATCTTTTATCATCAAATTTTCTATAGTCGTAATGCCCAAAGCTAAATCAAAAATACGTGGTAATGCCTCTCTATACCGTGCAATATCCATTTTGTCTGATTATTTCGCGTTCACGGAGCCATCAATACGCAATTGAGAGCCACCTATTCGCATAATGATTCCACTCTGTTTTTTATAAGGTCATTCGTGGAATGATTCCACTTATTCATAAATCTTCTGTACAATAAATATGGAGCTAAAAGCTACCTAATTTTACAGAAGGGAGGCCTTTTTATGGCCAATAAAATCAAAGTGAAGCTCATCCTAGAGCTTCGAGCAGCACGTATGTCACGTAACACAATTGCAGCTACCAGGCATATGTCTAAAAACTCTGTTAGTGATGTGTTTCACATCGCTGATTCTCTCGGCATTACCTTCGATACTGTCAAAGACATGGATGAGGAAATCGTATATCGGATTTTCTATCCGGATAAGCATGTCATCGAAAATATGTATAGGAATCCTGATTATGAGTATGTTCACAAAGAATTGAAGAAAGTTGGTGTTACATTAAAACTGCTTTGGCAGGAATACTGTGATAAATGTAATAGCTCCAACGAAATCTCTATGGGCTACACTAAATTCTGCGAGGGATACAGTGATTATACGATTGCAAACAAACTGACTAATCATCTGGATCACAAGCCAGGTGTCATCACAGAAGTAGACTGGTCAGGACCAGGGATGTCTTATGTTGATGCTACAACAGGTGAAGTGATTACCGTATATCTGTTTGTTGCTACACTTCCATATAGCCAGTATTCATATGTAGAGCCCTGTCTTGATATGAAGCAGGACACATGGCTTAGATGTCATATTCACATGTATGAATTCTTTGGTGGTGTCACCATCCGTACTGTTTGCGATAATCTCAAAACTGGTGTTATATCCCATCCTAAAGAAGGCGATATCATACTTAACGACAATTATGAGGCACTTGGTTCTCATTACATGACAGCAATCATGCCAACCGGAGTCAGAAAACCTAAACAGAAAGCATCAGTAGAAGGTACTGTTGGAAAGGTAGCAACTGCCATCATTGCTAAACTTCGTAATAAGCTCTATTACTCATTTCATGAATTAAAGATGGGTGTCTCAAATGCCCTTACGGACTTTAATAACAAAAAGTTCCAAAAACGTGAGGGAAGCCGAAAGGCAGTTTTTGAAGAAGAAAAGAGTTATCTTCATAATCTTCCAATCATCCCATATGAAATCGCTGAATGGATTTATGGCAGAAAAGTAAATCTTGACTGTCACGTGGTCTATAACAAGAATCGATATTCCTGCCCTTATCAATATGTTGGTAAAACAGCAGACCTAAAAGTTACCGATTCTAACTTGGAAATATATATATCAAGGGAACGTGTTGCTACCCATACAAAGTTTCCTGATTATGTAATCAATCGTTATTCAACACACGCTGAAGACATGCCTGATCAGTTCCAACAACCTGAATGGGATAATACACGAATCAGACGACGGGCTTATTCTATCGGAAGCAGTACCGGTGAGGTTATTGATAGGATATTTGCTGGAGTAAAAATAAAAGAACAGGGATACAACCCATCCCTGTCCGTTTTACGCTTGAGCAAAACCTATTCAGAAGCCCGTCTGGAAACTGCCTGCGAGTTGGCACTAACTAGAGTCAAAACGCCCCGCTATCATCATGTTAAATCTATTCTTGCTACTAATCAAGACCAGATTTATCTAGAAAATAAAAATGCATCCGTAAAACCCAAGAAAAATACAGGTGGATATGTACGTGGTGCAGAGTATTACGGAGGTAGCAGTAATGATTAACGATGAAACAAAACGAAAACTGCGTGAACTGAATCTTAGTGAACTCATTACTGCATTGGAAATACAGCAGCGAGACATCAACTGTGTCACTCTGCAATTTGATGAACGCATACAAAGGCTGATGGATTATCTTTACCAGGAGAAATATAACAGTAAGATTCAGCGACTTATGAAGCTTTCAAAGTTCAGGCTTCCCAAAGCCGAAGTAAATGATATCTATTATTCAGAACGTGGTATTGAAAAGCAGGTGATTCAAGAATTGTCCACATGCCAGTTCATTGGAAACAATTCAAATGTCATTTTTCAAGGCTTTACCGGTTCTGGCAAAACATATCTTGCATGTGCACTTGGAAGGCAAGCCTGCAAATATCAGATCAAAACTAGGTATATAAGACTTCCAGACTTATTAGTAGAGCATGATGAGGCTTCTCTAGTCACTAAGGGCTCAGCAAAACTACTTAAGAAGTATAGCTGTTATGGATTGCTAATTTTGGATGAATGGCTACTTGAAGATATCTCTGAAGAAGAACAGCATTTCATCTTCGAACTGATTGAACGCAGACACGATTCAACATCTACTATCTTCTGCACGCAATACCGTCAGGAAGACTGGCATTCAAGACTTGGTGGTGGTGTTCATGCTGATGCCATCATGGACAGAATAGTACATAATGCAATCTGGGTTGAAACAGGATCCCTGAACATGCGTGAGTACTGTGCTAAACACAAGCTATAATTTCAAGTGGATTCATTCCGTGAATTGCTGGATTCAAGACGGATTATTACTGGTACGGAGCTATGCTCCGTACTGGATTCTTTTCCGCGAAATAATCAGATAAGTATACATTCTGCGGTGCACGGCGGAGAAGAAGACTCATCCTTGCACAATCATTAATTTGAATTCCAGCAGAGCAGGGCATACAATACCCGCATCCACGACAGAAGTCACCGGATAATTCCTTTCTGTCATGTTCAATCTGTTTTTTCATATCTTCTGTCAAAACTGGTGGATTATCATTATAGGACAAGAATTCATCCAGTTCACTCTCACGCTGTATACCCCAGATTGGAGCAACATGTTCAAACTGTGCAAGATATGCATATGCCATAGCAGAGTTTGTAATAAGTCCTCCTGATAAAGCTTTCATTGCAATAAAACCCATATTATTTTTCTTGCATGCTTTCACAATTTCTATATCTGCATCGCTTGCAAGGTAACAAAATGGGAACTGCAGCGTATCATATAAATTTGATTCTATTGCCTCTTTTGCTACTGCCAATCTGTGATTTGTAATTCCAATAAAACGAATTTTTCCCTGTTTCTTTGCCTCAAGCATTGCATCATAAAGTCCCGATTCATCGCCAGGTTTTGGACAAAATGCAGGATTATGAAACTGATAGATATCAATATAATTTGTCTTAAGATTTTTAAGGCTCTGCTCTAAATCCTTCCAAAAATCATCCGCATTTTGTGCTGCTGTTTTTGTACTTATAGTAATCTTATCTCTTATGTAAGAAAAGGCAGCTCCAAGCTTTTCCTCACTGTCCGAATACGCTCTTGCAGTATCAAAATAATTGATACCATTATAAAATGCCTTCTGCAATAAATATACGGCATCTTTCTTTGAAATACGCTGTATTGGAAGTGACCCAAATCCATTTTTGCTTACAACTAGTCCAGTTTTTCCTAATGTTACAGTTTGCATATTATCAGCCTCCCTAAAACTTTAGATATTATTATACACCATTGCTAAAAAAATTTATGGTTATAATTTAAACTTTTGTACAAGTTCATTAAGTTTTTGAGCACTGCCTGACTGGATTTGTGCGGTTTTAGCTGCCTGCTCAATTCCCTGTGTTGTTTCATTTATACTTTCTTTTATCACAAATGCATCTTCTGAAGATTTCTGAGCTACTTCTGCCATATTCTGTGCTGCTTCACTCACCTGATTCATGGTTGCAGTAAGTTCTTCTGACATAGCCGCAATTTCTTCCGACGTTTTACTTACAAATTCAGCCTCACTATAATATTGATTTCCCATACTTCCAAAAGCTTCAAATCCTTTACCCACATCTATATGTACAAAATCCAATATATCATTGCTGTTCAATGACATGTTTTCAAATGCCTCATGGACCTTTGAAATAGTGTCCTGAATACCAGTTGTTGCTTCTGAAGACTGCTCCGCAAGATTTCTTACCTCATCCGCAACTACAGCAAATCCCTTTCCTTTTTCTCCAGCTCTTGCTGCTTCTATTGCTGCGTTTAATGCAAGTAAATTGGTCTGCTGTGCTATGCTCGATATCGTATCAGCCATAATTTTTATGTTTTCTACTACTTTACCATCTTCAATTGCCTTCAATGTTTTTTCTCTTTTTTCATTATAGACTTTTGTTGTTTGTTGGATTGCCCTTTTACCACTTTCCTGTACAGTTAAAGCATGTTCTTTTGACTGGTTTGCACTATTACTTCCATCTAAAGATTTTTGTGAAAGCTCACTTATACTAGAATTAACCTCCTGGATAGATGCTGTAATTTCTTCAGTAGATGCACTTGTTTCTTGTACTCCAGATGCAATATTGTTAACAGCATTTTGCATGTTTTCAGTTTTAGAATAAAGCTCCTCAACAACAGCAGATAATTCTTCGCTGGCCGCACTCATATCCTGAGAATTTTCCATTATATTGTGAATGAGCTTTTTTATATTGTCTCTAGCATTTGTAAGCGCAGCTGCAGTTTCTCCAAATTCGTCTTTTCTAGTAATTGAAGATTTATATGATAAATCATATTTCTCTAGTTTATGTGCAAAATTAAGTAAGTCATGAAGTACCTTGTTTATGTCATTTGATGTAAGTAGCCCTATCAATATTGCAAGAGCAAATCCAAAAATTATCAATATAGCCATTATTACACTTGACATATTATATAATTTTGTATTGTTTTGATTATTGTTTTTTGCATAATTGAGGTTTAAGCTTATTAAATCATTTAAACTTTTAGACATGTTTTCTCTCGTAGGCGTAGCTTTACTTAGCAGTTCATTTTCCGCGGATTCGTAGTCTTTTTTTGATGAAAAATTATCGATATTTTCAACTTCATCCTTATAACTTTTCAATTGACTTTTAAATGTTTCCCAAGTACTCTTTTCTGAAGCGTCCATTTCAAATGTATCAAGAGTTTTAACATATTCGGCATTATTGCTCTCTTTGGCATTTATATCTTTTTCAGCATCTTGCCTTTTTATATCACTCTTTTGATAAACCATCTTTAAAGTATCTGATCTTATATCAGATAAATTCCTATTCATATCGGATAACTTATAAACAATCTGCATGTTTTGATTGTACATATTCTGGGAATTACTTGAAACCTTCTTTAAAGATATTGTTCCCACTATTCCTACAATTAAAATCAATACAGCCACAATTAAATAGGAAATAAGTAATCTTACTTTTACTCTTGCATTTTTCAAAAAGCTCATTAGAGTCCCTCCTCGTATTAAACAAAATAAATATAATGTATAGTTATTTTAAAAATTAGATTTAAATAAATAGTAATAGCTTAAACATAGACTATTTATTTTTAACAGTAAAAATTTATATTAACAAAGTTACATATAAGTGGTATTATAGGAATTGTTAGTAATGCTTAAATATTATTAATGATACTAAAAGTAATAAAAACAAAATAGTAACTATATTTTAATGGGGAGCTCATGTTTTGGGCTGAGAAAGGACTAGTAAGTACCTGACTCTTATAACTTGATCGGAGTAATGTCCGCGTAGGGAAGGTTTAAAATATTTAGCACACCTGTTTCTACGGGTGTGCTTTTTAATTTATAAATTTATATAGTAAAGGAGTAAAGAAAAATGTACTTAGAAGACACAAAAATTTCAAAGGCCATTATTGATACTTACAAAAATAAACTAGAGGATGTTTTACATTCAGATGTAATTATTGTTGGAGGAGGGCCTTCAGGTTTAGTAGCTGCAAGCTATCTTGCTAAAGCTGGAATTAAAACAACCCTTTTAGAGCGCAGCTTGAGTATTGGCGGCGGCATGTGGGGCGGCGGTATGATGATGAATCAGATCGTTATTCAAGAAAGTGCTAAAAGCATCCTTGATGAATCTAACATTGGATACAAAAAATATGAAGAAAATTACTATACAGCTGATTCCATTGAATGTGTTTCTGGACTTACTTTCAATGCAGCACAAGCCGGAGCCAGAATATTAAATTTGATTACAGTAGAAGATGTAATAGTTAAGGATAAATGTATTTCAGGTCTAGTTATTAATTGGGCCGCTGTTGAAAAAACAAGAATGCCTATTGATCCTATAATGATAGAATCAAAGTATGTTCTTGATGCTACCGGACATGATGCATCAGTTGTCAATAAATTAGTAACCAGAATGGGAAATGTTTTAAACACGCCTAATGGAACTTTGGAAGGCGAAAAGCCAATGTGGGCAAATCGCGGAGAAGAACAGGTGGTTGAAAATACTCGTGAAGTTTACCCTGGCCTTTATGTATCTGGTATGGCTGCCAATGCAACTTTTGGTGGTCAAAGAATGGGACCAATTTTTGGAGGCATGTTAATTTCAGGACAGAAAGTTGCCAAAGAGTTAATAAAGAAAATAAAAAATTGTTAACATATGGACATGCATAGGTTAATTAATTAATTTATTTAATATTTAAAATAAAAATGTACCCTGCACGGATATACACAGAAATGATATCGTGTATAATCTTACAGGGTGCTCTTATCTGATGGCTACCGTAACACTCCCACTAAGTAAAATTCATTGATATTTAATCTATAACCTTATGTATCATTTTCTCAAATGTCTTATCTGATAGGATTTCATTTGTAACAAACTTGCCATTATAAAACAAACTATACGTAGTAAATGGCGCTGGGGACATTCTTGCTTCTTTAGTTGATTTAAATCGTATTGATTTAAATGCAATTTTTTTCTCGGAAGCAACCTTTTCAATAATAGGAACATACTTTGCAGTAAACGGACACTGATTTGAATAGTACAAAACAAAACCTTGTTCTTTAATTGAAGGTATTTTTATATGCTTCATAAAACATGGTTTAGGTGCATTTTCACTAAATGGCAAATAGAATAATTCATAGAAAGGCTCTGAAGTATCAGCCAATTGAAATTTCTTATATTTTAAATACTTAGGATCTGAAATATAGGGAATTTTCTTTTTAGCAGACAATATGACTAACCCTAATTTTCCTTTTTCCCTACTATCAGAAATACAGGCATTCAAAAGTTCATTTGAATATCCCTTTCCTTTAAATCGCCCTGATACCCACAGACAGTCAATAAACATATAGCCCTTTGCCTCAATAGGACACCATGCATTTTCTGCTGGCACATATTCTATAAAACACTTTCCCCTTACATTTCCTTTTAAAAATACCAGACCTTCTTTAAAACGTTTCTTAAGCCATTCTTTTTTTGAAACAACCTGGCAATCTTTATTGCCTGAAATTGCACAGCAAATATGTTCTCTCTCTATATTTTCTTCCGTAATCCTTATTAATTCCATTTTAGCACCTTCCTAGATTTCATTTTTCTTTTATAATATATCAAAAATAGCATGACAACTGCATGTCATATTTGATAGTTATATTTCTTATAAATTCATATTTTCTGCATAATCAAGAGTATAACTTAATCCACAGTAAATAGAAACATATACTCTTTATTAAAAGTAGAAAATGAACCTAATTTATGATATATTGTTAATAAAATATTTCACAAAATTATGAGAGAAGGAATTGTAAATGGAGAAAATTTTTCAATCATTGATTAATACTGCGCCAGTCATAAGTGAAGCACTTGAAGGAAATACAGTTATCACAATTTGGGATAAAGAAAAATGTATATATGCTCTAGACAGTAAAAATAAAAAATCTACTGTAAAAGTCGGAGACAAGACTAATATGAATCTCATAAAAAATGTTGGTGCCAGTGATACCATTTTTAATAAAAAAGAAACATTTAGAGCTGTATTTAATAAAAATGAACATGGTATAGATGCTAAAGTTACCATAATTCCTGCAATTAATAAAGATAGCCAAGTTGTCGGAGTATTAATTTTATCAACAGATATAGAAGACCTCATAAAAATTAAAAATTCCTCTTCAGAATTAAAGAGTTCTCTTCAAGAAACAAGCTCAAGTATATCAGAAATTACTAGCGATGCTGTTAAATTATCTGAAAAATTAAATTATATTATAGAAAATACTGAAGTAACAAAAAAACTAATAACTGAAAGCAATGAGGCTATTACCTTAATTGAAAGCATCTCAAAACAATCTAACCTTCTTGGACTCAATGCTGCAATAGAGTCTTCAAGAGCTGGAGAATACGGAAAAGGTTTCTCCGTAGTAGCAGGAGAAATGAGAAAATTGGCATCAAATAGTAGTGAATCTTCCAAAAAGATCTCTTCGGCACTTGTTGAAATGAACAATAATATGAAAGTAATAATAGATACTATAAATGAATTAGGCGAAATAGCCACAACTCAAGCTGGCTCATTAGAAGAAGTATCTGCAGCAGTAACACAAATCACTGAAAATTCACAGATATTGGTTGATAATATGAAGTTACATTAATTATGGGTTGAAAAACCTCATTTAACTTTTTCTCAATTTTGTGATTAATTAATAATGCATCACCCTTGTATAGTATAAGGTGATGCATTATATATAAAATACCCTATGCTGTCCTTTTATCCGATGACTATAGCATAACTATCTAATAATTCTTACCATTACAACTCCATCGATTGCCTTAATTTTTTCCAATACTTCGGAAGTTACATTTCCATCAACATCTATTATATTGTATGCAATTTTTCCCTTATGACTATTTAACAGACTGGCAATATTTATTTCATTTTGTGCTAATATAGTTGTTACCTGTCCAACCATATTAGGAACATTAATATTTCCCACTAAAAGTCTTATGTGACCTTTATACTCTAAATCACAATTTGGGAAATTTACTGAATTTTTAATAGTACCTCTTTCAAGAAAATTTCTAAGTTCCTCTACTGCCATAGCTGCACAATTTTCCTCCGATTCAGGCGTTGAAGCTCCTAAATGAGGAATTGTAATAATATTGTCATTTCCTATTAATTCATCCTCTGGGAAATCTGTAATATAGCAGCTTACAGTGCCATCTTCTATTGCTTCAAGTAAATCTTTATTTACAACTAGTCCACCTCTTGCTATGTTTATTATTTTCATACCTTTTTTCATAATTGCAAACTTTTCTTTATTAATCATACCTTTTGTATTATTATTTAATGGAACATGAATAGTAATATAATCTGCTTCAGCAAGTAAGTTATCAAAATTCGTCTCTTTTTCTACCTTTCGAGAAAGGTTCCATGCTGAATCTACAGATATGTATGGGTCATACCCTATTACCTCCATACCAAGTGCAAGTGCATCATTGGCAACTGCTGCACCTATAGCACCAAGTCCTATAATTCCAAGCTTTTTTCCTTTAATTTCTGGGCCTTGAAACTGGCTTTTGGATTTCTCCACTAACTTTACAACATCTTCACCTTTTCCTTTAAGAGACTTAGCCCAATTTATTCCCCTATATATCTTTCTTGAAGAAAGAAAGAGAGATGCTAAAACTAACTCTTTAACACCATTTGCATTAGCTCCTGGTGTATTAAATACAACAATTCCATTTTCAGAACATTTGTCTATTGGTATATTGTTAACTCCAGCTCCTGCCCTTGCAATTGCTTTAAGATTTTGAGGAAGTTCGGCATTAAGTAAATTGAAACTTCTAAGAAGAATTCCGTCTGGATTATCGAAATTTTCCCCAATCTCATATAAATCATTTGGCATTGTATTAAGTTTTTCTTGTGAAATGTTATTGTACTTTTGAATTTTAAACATTTAATTGCCCCCTATATCGTTTATCTGATGGCTGCCTACTGTAATACTCCTCCCACTAAGTAACATTCCTTGATAGAAAATAGCTTGACCATTTGTCAGATTTATTATTATATTATCAAAATTCAAGCATTTGGGCAACTCCTCTATAGAAATTAATGTATTTGCTTATAGCTTTTAAAAATACTTGTATATCCTATCTTTTCAAGATAAGAGTTTGTCAGTGTGTTGATCACCACCAAGTTACTGCCAATGCTAGGCGCACTAAAAAGAGCTGTACACTAATTTTTTAGTGTTCAGCTCTTTTTTTATGCTTCCAATATTATAGTGAATCCATAAATGATTTAATTGTATTATTGAAGTCATCTGTTTCCTCCCAAAATGGGCAGTGACTTGATTTATCAAAAATTTTTATTTCAGAGTCTTTAATTTGTTCGTGAAGCCAAAAACCAGCTGCTGGAGGATTAAGTTTTGGATCACCTCCAAATAAAATAATAGTTGGTACATTTATCTTTTTAACAGTCTCTCTGTAATCTTGATAAGTTTGGTTTAAAACAATTGCTTCAGCTATTACAGGGGGTATTTTCATCATTTGACTTAAAAAGAATTCAGAATCCTTCTCGTTAGGTTCATGAATCATTAAATCTATTAATTCTTTATAGAAAGGTTCTCTATCTGTTTGAGTTATTTCAGATATATCTCTTAAATCATTTGTAGTCATTACGCCTAATTTCCAATCTGGCCATGCAAAATCGGATGCTGATTGGTCTACACATATTAAGGCACCAACTTCATTTGGAAACATATCGAAGTAATCCCAAATTACCATAGAACCCATTGACCAACCAAGTAGTGTAGGCTTTTGCAAATTCAATTCCATAATTAATTCATGAAGATCGGAAGCATATGTTTTTACTGTATATCCTTCTAAAGGCTTATCTGAATCTCCGTGTCCTCTAAGATCGACGGCTATAGCATGATACCCTGTATTTTTAAAGAAAGATATTTGTTTTTGAAAAAAATCCTTTGAGCACAGCATTCCATGTACTAAAACAATTGGTTTGCCATTCTTATCTCCAGATTCGACGTAATCAAGTCTTACACCTGATTTTGTATAAAAACTACTCATTTTAAATCACTCCTTAAATATTTTAATAGATTTTTATAATTTATTATTGAATGATATCAAAAACAGTATATAATTATAATGCTATTTTATCTTTGTCAAATTCTTGATTTTTTGTCTTACTTTTATATATAAGTGTAAAGCTATACCCCAAAACATACCAGATCAAAATTATATATGGAAATATATTATTAGGGAAGGCTGGTACAGGATATATATTAGCATAAAATGTGTACGCTAAAACTACCAAGGCTATTATCGGAAATATAAGATCTTTGTTTGTCCAAATTTTATTGTGCTTGAAATAAACTATTGAACCAAGGCAGGTTATAAAATATGCAATTAATAATGACATTGCACCAAGAGTACCACAATATCCAAAGATTATTGTACCATCATTTTTGGATAAAAGAAACACTAAAAGTAATGAAAAAATAAGTAAAACATTTAATGATACATAAGGAGTTTTGTGTTTTGGATGCACTTTTGAAATTATTTTAGGAACATTTCCATCTTGACTCATTGAATAAAATAATCTACTTGCAGCAGCCATAGCACCAAGTCCAGCAGAAAAAGCAGATAAAGATACTACAAATGATGTTAAATATGTATAAAATGTTGGCATGTACATTTTTGATAGGTCTGCAACACTTGAGGGTGATTTTGCTAATGCTGCAATACCATCTTTTGAATGGCTGAATCCTAATACAAGGGCGTAACTCGTAAGTACAAAGAATAAACCTGACATAATTACTGTACTTGCTATTGCTAGTGGAATTGTCTTTTTAGGATTTTTACTTTCTTCACCATAGCTTGAGGCACCTTCAAATCCAGCAAAGCATAATATTGCAAATACTATTGCTTCTCCAATGTTTGAAGGACTATTCTTATTTATTTTAAATGGAATTGTGCTGAATCCTGTTTTACTTATAACAACTATGGCTAGGATTATAATTAAAAATATTGATACAAATTCTAGTATTAGCATTATTTTTGAACTTAGCTTTACATCTGAAAAACATAAATACCAACTTAAAAATAAAGCTACTATGGTATATGGAATCCAACCTATATTTATGCCTGTTGAAGTTGCAATAAGGTCATTAAACATTGAACCAAATGCTGAAAGGCAACCAGCTGTAAATACTGAATAAGTCAAATAAATAGCCCAACCTGATAAACATCCTACCTTTTTACCAAGGGACTCTGTTGTAAAAGTATATACAGAACCTGCAGTTGAAAAGTATTGATTAAATTTCACAAAGGATACAGCAATACATCCTAAAAGCACTATAGAAATTAAGAATACTAGGCTCACAGAATATGAGCAAATACTTGCCATTAGTGGTACATTAAGAGCCATTGCAGATGAAGGTGCTATCATAGCTACTGGCAAGGCAACAACTTCAAGATAAGATAACTCATTTTGTCGTAGTTTTTCCATAATTGGTACACTCCCTTTTAATATGTTTCTAATTTTTTGTAATAGTATTTAATAAATTATAAGCATTGCTATATGCTGCAGTTTAATAATTTTTACAATAGTTTAATGGCAATAATATAATTTTTATATAGTTTTTTTAACAAATTAATAATATTGTAGGATAAATAAATCAAAATTTCAATAGTTTTTTTGTTATATTAAAAAATATGTCAAAAATGCGAGTATTTTTTAGTAAATAAGAATATACATATATAATTATGTATAAAATGATCAAATTTCTGAAATTTATAACCACTATCCTATATTTAGCATGTTAAAATTACCTATAAAATAACTTATTAACACCATATAATTTAACCTATATTTAAGGTTACAATGTTATATTTTATCTGATGGCTACCTAATGTAACACTTCCAATAGGTAAGATTCATTGATATTAAAAATTGAAAATAATTATTTCGATAAGGAGGAATACCTGATGCAGCAGTCTAAATATGACATTAAATGTGAAACACTGTCACCTGAACATGAATTCTATAAAGAATCTTATATACTATTAGAAGGAACAATTATTGAAGTTATCTCAAGATTGGATATTATTCGAAAATACAAAGTAGCAAAGCAATGTAAAGATCCTATTGAACACTGTAAGGCGAGAATTAAGTCGGCTAAAAGTATGAAAAAAAAATTGATGCGAAAAAATTTACCTGTTACGGTAGAAAGCGCTTTAAAGGAAATCCATGATGCAGCTGGAATCCGTGTTATCTGTCCATTCTTAGATGATATTTATTGGATTGTAAACATGCTAAAGAACCAGCATGATATTAAGATTATTAAGGAAAAAGATTATATTCACAATCCGAAACCCAATGGCTATCGTAGTTATCATATGATTTTACAAGTACCATTGCATCTAGAAAACCGGATTGAAATGGTGTACTGTGAGATTCAAATACGTACTATTGCAATGGATTGTTGGGCAAGTTTAGAGCACCAGTTAAAATACAAGAAAAACATTCCTAATGAAAAGATGATTATTAATGAATTAAAACGTTGTGCAGATGAAATTGCTTCAACAGATTTAAATTTGCAGACTATTTCAGATATGTTAAATGAAATACAATATTAAGATGGAGAAGATAGATATGAAAGTTTTACTTGCGGAAGATGAAAAAGAATTGTCAAATGCACTGGCTGCCATTTTAAAACATAATAATTATTCAGTGGATGCTGTGTATGATGGAGCAAACGCGTTAAAATGTGGATTATCCAAAAGTTATGATGTGATTATTTTAGATATTATGATGCCAAAGATGAACGGACTTGAGGCATTGGAAAATTTAAGGAAAGAAGGAATACATACACCGATTTTGATGCTTACTGCAAAGACTGAGATTGAAGACAGAATTCTTGGACTAAATACAGGAGCAGATGATTATTTGAACAAACCTTTTGCTATGGGAGAATTGCTGGCCAGAGTTCATGCTATGACCAGACGAAAGACCGAGTTTACACCAAGCTTAATTAAAGTAGGAAATATTAGCCTCAACAAAGAAAACTATGAATTATCAAGTAAAAAATCCTCTCTAAGACTTGGCAACAAGGAATTTCTTATGCTTGAGATGCTAATGAATAATCCAAAATGTTTGATTTCCACAGAACAGTTTATGGAACGAATTTGGGGATATGATGAGGAAACTGAGATCAATGTGGTGTGGGTATACATTTCTTATCTGCGTAAAAAGCTGGCATCTTTAGGTGCTAATATAAAAATTAATTCAGGGAGAGATGCCTGCTATAAATTGGAGGAGATTAAATGATTAAAAAATTGCAGAGAAAATTCATTATGATTACAATGGGTTCATTGGCTTTAGTTGTGTTTATTCTCCTTGGCTCCATTAACGTAGTTAATCTTTATCAGATAGACCGTAAAGTGAATGGTGCCCTTAAAATTCTTTCAGAAAATCAGGGAAAGTTTCCAATATATAAAAAAGGAAAGCTGCCACCTAATGAGCAAAGATTTGGTTTTCAAATGAATGCAGAAACCCAGTTTGAAACACGGTATTTTGTAGTAAAGGTCAATAAAGACGGTAGTATCCGAGAAATTGATACAAGCCATATTGCTGCTGTTTCTTCAACCGATGCAGCAGGATATGCCAATAAAGTACTGGGTGAGGGTAAAACTAGTGGATATAATGACATCTATAAATATGTAGTAGTAAATGATTCGGTTGGTCTAATGCTTGTATTCATGGATTGTAGAAGTCAGATCCAGATAGCTACTTTATTTTTACTAACCTCTTGTGGAGTTGCACTAATAACTCTTTTGCTTGTATTTATTCTTGTATCTATTTTTTCTAAAAAAGCGATTAATCCCATTATTGAAAATATGGAGAAACAAAAGCAGTTTATTACGGATGCAGGACATGAGATCAAGACGCCGCTTGCTATTATTTCAGCTAATGCAGATGTGCTGGAACTAACTCACGGTAAAAATGAATGGATTACAAGCACTCGAAATCAAATTACCCGTCTTGATAAGCTTGTAAAAAATTTACTAACACTTTCAAAGATGGATGAAGGTAATATTAAATTGGTATTTACTGATTTTGATTTAAGTGATGCAGTTTTTGAAACAACAGCTCCATTTGGTACCATTGCAGAGACACAGCATAAAAAGTTTCTAATGGATATTAAGCCAGGAATAAAATTACATGGAGATGAAGATAGTATTCACCAACTTGTTTCTACTCTTGTGGATAATGCTGTAAAGTATTCTAACGAAAAAGGAACTATCAAAATTTCTTTGTCTGCTGCAAAGAAAGGATCAAAGCTAGAAATATATAATACAACAGATGAGATTGATAAAGAAAATTTAGACAAGTTATTTGACAGATTCTATCGGGCGGACTCCTCAAGATCCAGAGAAACTGGAGGTTATGGAATTGGACTTTCCATTGCCAAATCCATTGTACAGGCTCATCATAGAAAGATTTCAGTTAGAAGTGAGGATGGAAAATCCATTTGTTTTACTGTTCTAATCTAATTAAAGTATCTATTACTGCTTCCTTAACTTTAAGTCAATGCCTACGAAAGATAAAATTTCTACAAAAAATTTTGTAATTGTACATGTTATGACTTAAAATAAATTATAAGCAGTATATAGATCAGTTTAGAGGAGTACGCCGATGTATGGAATTTTATTCAGTATAAGTTTTATAGTTTCTATGATTTTATTAGTTTTTCTGTATAGAGTAAAAAACGCTGCCATTGCAAAGTTATTGATCATAAGTACTTTACTTGTTTCTTTCTGGATCTTAATGGAAATACTTAGCTATTATATAAAAGTAGGTGAAATTGGATTTTTATTTCAGAAGGCAGAATTTATCAGTATAGTGTTTATTTCACCACTTTACTTGTTAACAATAAATGAATATGCTAATAAAAATAAAAAAGATCTTTATTTTATTTTATTGATTTTTATTATACCGATATTATCATTATTGTCTTTAATTTCTAACAGTATACCATACAAATTTATGTCACATGTTAGTATATCATATATTAAGGGTATTCCCATATTGTTGTACGTACCAAGTATCGGATTCTACATTAATATCATTTATACTTACAGCAGTATTTTGGTTGGATGTTATATTCTTATGATAAGAGCAATAAATTCTCCAAAATTATATCGCATACAAAGTACATTTATTTTTATAGGTACAATTATATCAATCGGACTCAACTTTTTGTTTATTAGTCCTAATTTTAAATTACTCTTCATAGATGCTACTCCTATTTGCGTACTATTAACTTTGATTATATTATACTGGGGCATATTTCATATGCCTAAGCTAGTAATGGTACCAATTGCAAGAGGTCTTTTAATAGAAAATATTAAGGACATTGTTATTATAGTAGATTCTTCTGATAAAATAATAGATATTAATCCAGCAGGCATTAAACTTATAATGTCTTTTAAAAATAAGAAATTTAATATTAAACGAGAGATGAATTTTATAGGGATAAAAATTAGTGACATATTAGAATTCGTACCGGACATAAAATATGTTGATACAATAAATAATACAAGCAATGAATATATAATTACCTTTAATTTTAATGATAAAACTTTTTACTATATAGTATATAAATCTTCTATTTTTGATACAGATAAATCTGAAATTGGCAGATTATTTACCTTTCACAATGTAACTAAAATGCAGGAATACACTAATAATCTTAAACAACTAAATGATGAATTATTAATTTCATATAGAATAATCGACACTTCAATGGAAGGTGTATTGATAACAGACGCTTCTGGAAACATTATTAAAGTGAATGATTCTTTTCAGAGAATATCAGGATATAAAAAAGAAGATTTAATAGGAAAAAATCCAAGAATACTTAAATCAGGCCGTCATAATAAAGCTTTCTATTTAAATATGTGGCAAAATTTAATTGCTAACGGTTATTGGGAAGGTGAAATTTGGAATAAAAATAAAAATGGTGAACTATATCCTAAATGGATGTCAATAACATCTTTAAAAGGATCGGATGGAACAGTAGAAAATTACATTGCTATTTCTACAGACATCAGTAAAATAAAAAAGACAGAAGATAAACTTCACAGCCTTGCCTATTATGATTTATTAACAGGAATACCAAATAGAACTCTCTTTTATGAAAGACTTGAGAGATCACTTATAAGAGCTAATGATAATAAAAAGGCAGTAGCTTTGCTATTTATGGATTTAGATGGTTTTAAAGTTATAAATGACTCCCTAGGTCATGCAGCGGGAGATTTACTTCTTAAAGAAGTTGCAGCTCGAATTAAATCTAGTATACGTAAATCTGACACTGTATCAAGGCTAGGGGGAGATGAGTTTACTGTAATACTTGAAAATGTAGACAGTCATGAATATGTAAAAGCTGTATCACAAGCTATCATTGATAAAATACTGCTTCCTTATAATATACTTGATCGGGAAATAACTTTAGGGGTAAGTATAGGAATAGCTTTAGCACCCTATGATGAATCTACTGTTGAAGGTTTAGTGAGAAAATCAGATGCTGCAATGTACGATGCGAAGGAATCTGGGAAAGGAAAATACTCCTTTTCTTCAAAGGAAATTGAGAAGAGAAACCAGGAAATTCTTGAAATGCAAATAAGGCTCAATACAGCACTTCATAACAATGAATTTAGATTATATCTTCAGCCTCAAACTGCCTTTGATGGAAATGAATTTAAAATAGTTGGTGCTGAAGCCCTTATCAGGTGGGAAACAGCAGATGGTAAAATATTTACACCAGATAAGTTCATACCTATATCTGAAAGCAATAGAATGATAATACCTATTGGTAACTGGATATTAGAAGAAATTTTTAGAATTGATAAAGTATTAAAAAGCAATGGTATTAATATTAAATTATCAATTAACATTTCATCAAAACAATTTGAAAATAACAATTTGGTTTCAAAAATTAAGGAGATTTTCAAAGAAAATAGTTCTCAAAATATTGATTTAACAATTGAAATAACAGAGAGTTTTTTGCTGCAGAATATTGAAGAAGCAATACAAAGCCTGCTGGAAATAAAGAAATTAGGAATTGGCATTTCAATAGATGACTTCGGTACAGGTTTTTCTTCTCTGAGTTATTTAACTCGTTTACCTGTAGATTATTTGAAAATTGATAAGTCCTTCATAGACGATATTGCAAATATAAATTACAAGAATATTACCCCAAGTATTATTTCTATGGCAAAAACACTTAATCTAAAAACAGTTGCAGAGGGTGTAGAAACTCAAGAACAAATTAACAGATTAATAGGTGAAGGATGTGACGAACTTCAAGGATATTATTTTAGTAAACCCCTTGCTATCAACGATTTTATCAAATATGTAAAGCAATATAACATTAATAAAAATTAACAAGTACATATTCCACTCCTTTTAAGGAAAAAATATAAAAAGTACATTTGAAGTTTTAAGTAAATTATATATTCCAAGAAAGGAGTCTTATTAATGAAGATAAATAAAAAGTCATTTCTTGCATTAATTTTATCACTTATGTCGGTAGTACCTTTTTCTGGCTGTCAAAATACTACTGGAAACAATGAATCAAAAACTACTACCGAACCTGCAACAATTGAAGCAAAAAATACTAATATCAAAGTAGGCCGATCTATTGTAAATTTAGCCCTTGCAAAACAAATTACTACTGCAGCTGAGGCAAAGGCAAAAGAAATAAAGGTTCCCATGTATATTACTATTGATGATGCTGATGCAAATTTAATTTCTATTAATAGAATGGCTGGCACAATTTTGGCTAGTGAAAAAATATCACAGGGTAAAGCATATACTGCCGTTGCACTAAAAATGCCAACTAGTAAACTTACATCTCTAGCTCAACCAGGATCATCTTTATATGGTATACAAAATAATAGCAATATAATTATTTTTGGTGGAGGTTTCCCTCTACTACTGAATGGTGAAATTATTGGTTCTATTGGTGTAAGCGGTGGTTCTGTTGAGCAAGACATGCAAGTAGCTCAAGCTGGTTTGAAAAAATATAAAGAAATTGCTGAAGGCTTGAAGAGCAACTCTGTAATAACACAATCAGAGGCATCTAAAAATATAACTGGCACTAAAATAACTGATTATGGAATTAATGTTGAACTAGCAAGAAAAATGGCTATTGCAGTTGAGAAAAAATCTGCTGAAATCGGCGTACCAATGTGGTTCTCTGCAGTAGACAAAGGTGGTAATCTAATTTTAGAGCAAAGAATGGAAGAAGCTTTGCTGGCAAGTAGAGAAATTTCATTAAACAAAGCATATACAGCAGCTACTCTTAAGCTTCCAACAGATGAAGTTTCAAAACTTTCCCAACCTGGAGCTCCTCTATTTGGTGTCCAGTCTGTTTCTAGAATGATCACGTTTGGAGGCGGATATCCACTTTCATATAACGGAAAAGTTATAGGTGGTGTTGGTGTAAGCGGCGGATCTGTTGAGCAAGACATGCAAGTAGCTCAAGCCGCTATGGATGTATACAATGCAGAATTGAAAAAATAGTTGAAGAAAATAAAATTTTAAAATACAAGGAAAGAAGGTAGCAATCAGCTATCTTCTTTTTCATTGTCAATTAACATCTTGTTTAACAAGTATGTAATTGTAAGAACAAATATGATATCATTAAAAATAATGGACTCTATTTTAGGGGGAAAAAATATGGAAAAAGTTAATACAAGTAATAAAAGTATTAGTATGAATACATTAATTAACACCATGTCAATATTTGAGACATTGTATGACGTAATTAGGGTAGTAAACCCAGTAAAAAAACAATTACTAGATTTAAAGTTAAACAAGATTAATGAACTGGAATCTTCTTGTTATAATCTTTGGAGGATGGGAAAAGTATGTAGTAATTGTGTTTCTGCTAGAGCTTATAATGAAAAAGAAACTTTTGTAAAAATAGAGTACACTGGCAAAAAAGTCTATATGATCACTGCTATACCAGTTGAAATTGATGGTTTACCAGTAGTTCTTGAACTTCTCAAGGATACAACTAAAAGTGGAGTTATAGAAAATATAGAAAATAAAGATATCGACACTATACGTCATGCAGTAAATCATATAAATGAACTAATAGTACTAGATCCTCTTACACAAATCTTTAATAAACGATTTATATATGAAAGACTTCCAGCTGACATAATAAATAGCTTATTAAACAATAAGCCATTGTCATTAATAATGGCAGACATAGATTTTTTCAAGAAAGTAAATGACATTTATGGACATGTAGCTGGAGATGAAGTCCTTAAAGTGGTTGCTTCTATACTTAGTGGTTCTGTGAGAAAAGATGTGGATTGGACAGCTCGCTATGGTGGAGAAGAATTTATAATCTGCTTAAAAAATGCCAGTGAAGATACAGCAGTAAAAATTGCTGAAAAAATGAGAAAAGCAATAGAAAATACTATAATAAATTATGAAGATTCCTCTATAAAAGTCACTGCAAGCTTTGGTGTTAAAACATTATTTCAAGAGAACCTTAATGAAGAAGATCTAATAAAAGAAGTAGATAAAAAATTATACGAAGCTAAAAATTCTGGAAGAAATAAGGTAATAGCATAGCAAAAAGGGACTGGTGAGAAGTTCCTTTTTTAGCTTCTTTATTGACAAATACCTACCTACATGGTATAACAAGTAATACTAATTGTATAACTTGTAAAAGTATTATAAATCCTGAAAAAGAGGTATGATCTATGAGTATGAAGGTTCCAGAAGGGAAATTTATTAGTACTGTAAAAGTTGGTGAAAAAGGTCAAATTGTAATTCCTAAAGGAGCAAGAGATTTATTTGATATAAATCCTGGTGACACGTTACTCTTACTTGCAGATAAAGAACAAGGAATTGCAATTGTACAAAATGATGGCTTTTTAGATTTTGCCAATGCTATTTTTGAAGCACAAAAAAAAACAGAGGAAAGTGATTAATAATTGAACCTCAATAATATGACAATTTATGTGTCATGTATAAATAATTTTATTCTGCACATAATATTGTATGAATTCAACATTAGCCTTCTTCGATTAATTTTTTTTTTACCAGGGATATTTTAAATCCCTGGTTTTTTTAATTATCCTTTAAAAAACTTTCAAATAAAATATACAATTTCTTTTTTGCTTTTCACATAAAGCTCATATAAACTGCAGGCTGATAATTTAAATTACATCAAAAAAGCTTATTTGATCACTTTCTGGAAGACCTTTTAAACAGCCAAATTTTTTAAGTAAATCTACAGCAGAATTCCCGATTTTAGCACGTTTCTTTACATCCTCTATAGAGCTAAATGTCTCTTCTCGTGCTGCACTAAATATACTTTCTGCTGCGATATTTCCCATGCCAGATATACTATTTATAGGCGGCCTTAAGCCATCTTCCTCTACTAGGAACTTGGTAGCATGAGATTTATATAAATCAATTGGTAAGAATTTAAATCCCCTCTCATACATTTCCAAAACTATCTCTAAGTCATCATACATATCCTTATCCTTAGGAGTAGCTTGATTACCCATGATTTGAATTTCTTTCATCTTTTCTATAACCTTTTCTTTTCCAAATATCATAAATTCACTGTCAAAGGCCTTTGCTCTAATAGTAAAATATGCTGCATAATAAGCCTTTGGGATGTGAACCTTAAACCAAGCTATTCTAAATGCCATCATTACATAAGCTGCAGCATGAGCTTTAGGGAACATATATTTTATCTTTTTACAGGAATCTATGTACCATTCTGGTACTTTATGTTCTCTCATTAAAGCTTCATACTCTGCCCATTTTTCAGGCTGTTTCGATACTTTTCCTTTACGTACCAGCTCCATTATCTTAAAGGCACTATTTGGCGGCAGACCTTTTTTGATAAGATAAATCATAATATCATCCCTGGTACATATTGCCTCACTTAATGTAACTATTCCCCCATCAATTAAGTCCTTTGCATTTCCAAGCCACACATCGGTACCATGGGAAAGTCCTGATATACATATTAAATCTGAAAATGCTTTTGGCATTGTATCTACAAGCATTCCCCTTACGAACTTAGTACCAAATTCAGGAATACCAAAGGTTCCTACCTTAGAATTTATTTGTTCCGGTGTTACCCCAAGAGCTTCTGTAGATGAAAATATAGACATAGTTTCCTTATCATCCATAGGTATCTCATGAGGATTTATTCCAGTTATATCCTGCAGCATTCTTATAACTGTCGGATCATCGTGTCCAAGTATATCAAGTTTCAATAAGTTCTGGTCAATAGAGTGATAATCAAAATGTGTGGTTATAATATCTGAATTAGGATCGTCTGCAGGATGCTGTACAGGACAAAATTCAAAAATTTCGCGTCCCTTTGGCACAACTATAATTCCTCCAGGATGCTGTCCAGTGGTCCTTTTTATACCTGTACAACCTGCTGAGATTCTGGTTATTTCTGCCTTGTTTACTGGAATATTCTTTTCATCAAAGTACTTTTTTACGTATCCGAAAGCTGTCTTTTCTGCTATGGTACCTATAGTTCCAGCTTTAAAGGTTGTGCCCTTTCCAAAGATAACCTCTGTATATTTATGAGCCTTTGCCTGATATTCTCCTGAAAAATTTAAATCTATATCTGGCTCTTTATCTCCATTAAAGCCTAAAAAGGTTTCAAAAGGTATATCTATACCGTCCTTAGCTAACTTTTCTCCACAAACAGGACATACTTTATCCGGTAAATCAAACCCATTTTTAACACCGTAATCTGAAAAGTCCGAATACTTGCATTTAGGACACCTATAATGGGGTGGCAGGGAATTTACTTCCGTTATACCAGTCATATTTGCTACAAAAGAGGAACCAACAGATCCCCTAGAACCTACTAGGTAGCCATCTTCATTTGATTTCCATACTAGCTTTTGAGCAATAATATACATTACAGAAAATCCATTTTTTATAATAGATTCCAGCTCCCTATCCAGCCTGGACTGAACAATTTCTGGAAGTGGATCTCCATACAGCTCATGAGCCTTTTTATACGCAATGTCCTTAATAGTCTGTTCACAGCCATCTATATGAGGTGGACATTTCTCCGGCGAAATAGGGCTAATTGGATCACACATATCTGATATCTTATTGGTATTTGTAACTACCACCTCATAGGCCTTTTCTTTTCCCAAATATGAAAATTCCTCAAGCATCTCCTCTGTAGTTTTTAAATACAATGGAGCCTGATTATCTGCATCCTTAAATCCCTGTCCTGCTTCTAGTATACGTCTGTATATCTCATCTTCCGGATCCATGAAGTGAACATCTCCTGTAGCAACTACAAGTTTATTTAATTTTTCTCCTAGGGCTACAATTTTTTTATTAATTTCCTCTAGATATTCTTTACCAGGTACCTGCTCTGTCCTTACTAAATAATCATTATTTCCTAGAGGCTGAATCTCCAAATAATCGTATCCTTTTGCTAATTCTTCAATTTCTTCATCGGATTTTCCAAGTAGTATTGCTTGATACAACTCTCCTTCACTGCAGGCACTACCAAGGATTAAGCCCTCAGAATATTTTTTATACATGCTCTTTAATATACGAGGTTTTTTATAAAAATAATCCAAATGAGAATAAGATACCAGCTTATATAAATTTTTTAATCCCACATAATCCTTTGCGAGTATTATTGCATGGTAAGTTTTAAGCTTTTTATATTCTTCCTTTTTAGCTGCCTCATCACGCCCGTATATATCTATATCTTTAAGGTCTTCTGCTCCCCTTTCTTTTAGCTTTTCAATCATTACATTAAACACCTTAACAGTAGTTGCCACGTCATCTAAAGCTCTATGAGCAACTTCCACCTTTATACCAAGGTTTTTAGCAATTCTTCCTAATTTATAGGTTTTAAAATCAGGGAAAACCTCCTGTGCTAAGGACAAGGTATCTACATATGTAAAATCAAAGTCACAACCTAAAATTTTGGCATTATGCTTTAAGAATCCCACATCAAATTCAGCATTATGTGCAACCAAAACACTATCCTTAATAAAATCCAACATTTTAGGAAATACCTGCTCTATGGTTTCTGCATTTCTTACCATATCATCAGTTATATTTGTAACCTCTACAACTCTTAATGGAATTGGCTTTTCAGGGTTTACAAAAGTGCTGAATGTGTCTATTACCTTTCCATCCTTGATTTTCATAATTCCTATTTCAGTAATTTTTTCTGTTACTGGAGAAAATCCTGTGGTTTCCAAATCCAATACGCAATAGGTAGTATCAATACTCTGTCCTTTAGGGTTTGTTACAGATGGCTTTTTATCCGGTGCCAAATAGGCCTCAACTCCATATATAATCTTCATATCTGGATTATCTCTTCCTAAAAGTTTATGTGCCTCAGGAAAAGCCTGCACTACTCCATGATCTGTTATAGCAATTGATTTCATGCCCCAGCTCATAGCTCTTTTAATTAAATCAGTAGCACTAGTCATAGCATCCATCTGACTCATTTGCGTATGCATGTGAAGTTCTACCCTCTTCACCTCAGATTTGTCTTGTCTCTGAACTTTCTTCATGCCTTCTGTTTCAATTATAGTATTGGCAATAATCTCAATTTCCTGAGAAAACTTGCTATAACCTGAATTTCCAGAAAGCCTAATCCCCTTAGCCTTTTTAAGTCTTGATAATACCTCACTGTCTTCACCAGGTTTGCAAAATACCTTACAGGTCATGGAACTTGAACCATCATATAAATCAAAGGAAATTAATATCTTTCCGCTTCGGAGTTCCTTTGATTCCATGTTGGATATTTCACCCTGTATAGCTATCCTGCCTTCATCTGGTGTAATGTCAGTAATTTTTACTACAGGTTCCCTAATATTATTACTTCTGCCTAATATCAAAAATGGATTATTAGCTTTTTTTCTATGGGTTTCTGTTTTCATTTCCTGATTTTTTTCTGCAGGCTTATTGGGCAATTTAGAAACATTATTGCTTTGTGTACTATTAATTTCCTTCTTAATAAACAGCATTTCACTTTCACGTTTATCCTTTTCAAACTTTATTAATTCTTCACTTCCTAATTTATCAACAAAGTTTATTTTATATTCTGTACCGTACATGCTTTTTATAGCCTTAGAGATCTTTTTATCATAATCCATAGATTTTAAAAATTCTGATACTGAAATTTTTAAATTGAAGTTTATGATATTTTCATTCACTTCATATTCACTATTATTTAAAAGTACTGCTCTTAAAGCAGGATGGTTATCTGCTACCAAAAATATAATATTTTTCAATTCATCTTCTATGGGTTTTTTATCCGTATCTTCAGCATACTTTACAGCAATTTTAGAATTCTTTAGTGAAAATCTTTCTCTTATAAATTTATTAAGGCGCTGGATTTCTCTTATTTCAATATACTTATCTGAGTTAATTTTCATTTCTAAAGTTTTAGTTTTTTTACTTAAGGCTACAGATTCTACAATGGCAGCACTTATGTTACCTTCTGTTTCATAATCACTAAAAATTTCATTTATTCTTTTCATACTACTTTTTAACCTTCTCCCAAAAATTTTTAGTATGCTACTATTATATAGGATAATCTTATGCATTGTCATGTAGGGAAAAAGTGTATATAACACCGTTTATCCATTTTCACTACTTTCTTGCAATTATATTATATCCTATCTAAATAGGAAGTTATCATAACTTTATTGTTCTTTTCGTCAAAATAAACTTATCTCAAAATTGTGATAAGCTTAAAATATCTTCAATATGATATAATATCTACAATAGAATTATGTTTATATGAAAAATTTATGAAAAATTAGTGAGGAGAAATACTAATGGTAAATATGTTATTTAGCTTATATAATTTTAATGATACTTGGGCAAAGAATGCAGTATCAAAATATATAAAGTGTAGTAATAAGGTTCTAATAATTCCATTTTCTTTTGGTGAAAACATAAAGAACAATGTAGATTGGCAAAATGAATTTGCTAAAGATAATGGCGATCATTATAAAGCCATCATAAGACCTTTTTTAAGCTACGGAATCAAAGGAAAAAATATAAACTGTGTAAATTATTTTGAAGATACAAAGGAAAATGCAAAAAACAAAATAAAAAACAGTGATATACTATTTTTCACTGGAGGTCTGCCTGATAAAATGATGTGCCGTTTAAAAGAATTTGATTTAATAAATGAAATTGAAAACTTTACCGGAACAATTATTGGCAGTAGTGCTGGAGCAATGATTCAGATAAAAGAGTATCATATAACTCCCGATGAAGATTACGACACATTCTCATATAATGAAGGATTAAATTTTATTAAAAATTTTGACATTGAAGTTCATTATAAAGAAACAGAAATACAAAAAAACTATATAAAGAAAGTACTAAATGAAAAAACAGATACAGTATATACTATTAAAAATACCGGCGGAATAATTGTTGATAATAATTCTATTAAATTATTGGGAGACACCCAGACATTTAGTAGATAATTTATAGAATATTCAAAAAACGATATAAGCAAAATAAGCATCCTAAATGACGGATGCCTATTTCACGCTAAATTTTAAGGGGTACAATTTAATATACTATCTGGTGGCAGTTACATTTAAGATTAGTGTGCCCTGCAACCACAGACACATGTTGTAATTATAATTACTTAAATGATTTTTTAATTAACACTTAAATGTCTAATATATATAGAAAGTTGAAATTGTATATTTGTATAACCATCAAAAGTAATCATCTGAGGATTAGGTTTGGGTATCACTTCAATTACACAATTTCTATTTAATTTTTTATGTTCCAGTTTCATTTCTTCTATTTTATTCTCTATATCTTCTAATTTATTTGTACTATAAGCTATAGTAGCATCAGGAAAATTATGCATGATACTCACCCTTTCAAAAATTATTTTCTTTTTCGCTAAGGTTATTTCCTTAGGACACTTATTATATTATATCTACATTATTAAAATTTCCTTAAAAAATCAATCTAAGTTTAGTGAAATTAAATTTTATAAATAATTAAAATAATGTTCACAAATCGGAAACAATTGTATATAATATAAGTAAGAGATATATTAAACTATTTCAAATTCAGTTAAAATGTGGATGTTCTGTAAACGTATACTTAAATAAAAATTAATGAAAAGAAGATTTTTGTTTAAGTATAAAATTAATATAAGGAGGTGTATATTGATGGCAAACTTAGGTTCTCTAGGACAAAAATCAATAGAAAAAGATCGTACTGTGCAGCCGCCAATTGAAGACTTAGATAAACTTAATGATAGGCCTGTACAAGAAGATGACATACCACCTGCAGTATTAGTTGTGTTTGCAGTTATTCCTATGGCTATATTGCTTATATTATTTACGTTTTTTAATTAGCATTCAATATTTACAATTTAAATATGTGAATTATAAAAAGTGAGCACTGGTTTCAGCCAGTGCTCACTTTTTATATAATTTAAATTATCAATTCTTTAGCATATGGTAGAGTTTCAATCCATTTACAAAATTCTCGCCATTCTGGTAATCTATGATTCTTTCTCTGGCTATATACACCCTTTAAGCATCTATAATTAGTAGTTAACCTTGCAGTAAGTTCAAATCCTGCAGGATTAGAGTATAAAAGTTTTAAATAATCTTCTTTGTCCTGAGTTTTATTGTATGTATCCTTTAATTCTTCTATTATATCAATAATTCTTTTATCCACATATTCATTATACTGCTTGGATAAATCAAATTTGGATATTCTATGCATTGTACTCTGACTGCTTACAAAAGTGATAAATCTATATCTTTCTAATTCAACCCATGCCTTATTAGTAAATGTTAAATCAAAGGCAACACGTATTCCTGACAAAAATTGATCATGAGCTTCCCCTTTAGGTGATTTAGCTAGACTTTTAACCCTATCTGTAATATCAAAATTACATTTATCGGTATCTACTGCCATAGGATATTTACTTGCTTTTATACTTTCTTCTAGATCATATACTTTTAAATTTTCTATTTTCATTATTTTACCTTTCATCCTTCCTTAACTCATATATTCTATACTAAGTTTATCATCTTTTATTAGAACTAACCAGTAACTTTTTTCAAAAATGATAATTCTATATTTATAGATTATACCTACCTACCAAAATATTAACAAATAAAAAATATGTTGTAAAATATATTATATTTTATAAAATTGATTCGATAAATTAATGAAATACTTTATAAAGGAGTGTACTAACTATGTCTAATACTATTAGTTCTTTACTTTCTTACTTGAATAGTATAAATACAAGTAACCAAGTTTCACAAAATCCAATTTTAGACTCAAATAATTCCTCTGATAATTCAGATAGCTTAATTTCCAGCTTAGGTTCGGACTCAATTAAGCTTAGTCCTAAAGCACTAAGTGTTTTAAGCTCTTTACAAAATTCTAACACCAATACATTTAGTTCTGCATTAGATACCCTAGTATCAAATGGTACCATTACATCATCACAGGAAAATTCTATTAAAAGTGCTTTTATATCCGCAAAAAATTCTTCTTTATCATACTCAGGTACTTCAAAAAATAATTCCTTATTTCCTTTAGATGCTCTAGTATCAAAGGGCACTATCACTAAAGATCAAGAAAATTCCATAAAAGAAGCTTTTATATCCGCAAAAAAATCTTCTTATACTAAAAAGTTACAAAAGCAAGCCCAATCAATATTACAAAATCCTATACTAGCAAAGAATCCTGAATTACTTCTAAATTCAGATTTATATAAAAAAAGCAGCAATAATGATTATAGCTATATTCCAGATACTTCATATTTAAATAAATTATAATATAGCAAAAAATAGAGTGGATGAATATATCCACTCTATTTTTGTCGTTTTTCAACATAATATTACTTTAACCAATAGGTTTTAGTATATATTTTTTTACTATACTTGCAAAATCTAAAGGAAACTATAAACTTTATTGATAACCATCATATAATGTTTCTAATGTTGTAACTACATCTTGTTCCGTAATTGTTCCTCCAAATGACATACATAGTGGCTCTTTATAAATCATAGGTTTTGCAGCTAATATCTGTTCCTTCGTAAACCCTTGCTCTTTAAAAGAAGGAATTTGTATTTCTTTGCACAATTTTCTAACTGCATTACCTACTGCTTTTCCAATTGCTTCTGGTTCTTCTGATGAAAAAGTAACTCCCATGATTTCTCCAATTTTTTTCATTTTCTCAGGATATGTTTTAGCAGCAAACTCTATAATGGCTGGAGTTACTAACGCACAGCATATACCATGAGAAATATGGTACATATGCCCCAAGGCATGTGCTGTTGAATGTCCCATATGCACTCCTGACTCATTAAATGCAATACCTGCAAAATTACTTGCCAAAGCTAGGTTTTCTCTTGCTTCTACATTGTTTATATCTTTTACTGCAATTGGCAGCCATTTTGTTATTAATCTAATAGCTTCGTAAGCTAACAAATCAGAATGTGGTGTATTTTTTCCTTCCGTTAATGCTTCGTTAGCATGTGAAAATGCGTCCATTCCTGTAAATGCTGTAATAAATGCCGGACATCCAACTGTAAGTTCAGGATCTACAATTGCATAATCAGGGGGACATGGAAGTCCGATTTTGCACTGCATTGTTTCCGAGGAAATAACTGATACAAAGGTACTCTCTGAACCTGTTCCTGAAGTTGTAGGAATTAATATCATTGTAAGCGGCTTTACAGCATAATTCTTTTGACCGGTTAAATAAAGTACAATTTCCTGTAATACTTCATCACCATTTGGAATTACTGCTGCAATAGCTTTTGCACTATCAAGCGTACTACCGCCCCCAAGTCCTACAATACCATCAACTGCTCTTTCCCTACCTATAGCTGCTGCCGCTGTTACTGTATAATCAGGGCAATCTGTTTCTACATCATCCCATATAACAACTTGCACATCCTCCTCTCTTATAATATTAGCTACTTTTTCTGCATAACCAATTTCTGAAATTTTCTTATCTGTTACTAATAATATTTTTGTCATACCTAATTCTTTTGCTTTTTTACCTACTTGCTGTAAAGTTCCATTTCCAAAAAGTACTGGTGATAGTTGTGTATAAGTTCCTGATTTTAACATTTGTCATTTCCCCCTTTTTTAACCTATTATTTTTATAATTCAAATGCTGCTTTATATCCGCTGCCAACAGCTGCTTCAATACGCCCTGCTTTTGCCGCATCGCCAAGCAATACAACCTTGTCAAATACTGTCTTTATTTCTTCTACCAATTCTTTATTAGATGCTGTTCCCAAAGAAACCACTACTGCGTCAAAATCAAAATTTTTGCTTTCTTGGGTATCTGTCGTTTCTACTGTCACAGTAGTTCCATCAATTTTTACCAACTTATGCTTTGGATATAGTTTAATTTCATGTTCTGCTATTCTTCCCATAACATCAATCAGGTTTTGAAAAAATATTCCTGGTCCTATTTCATCTGCCATTTCAAATACTGTTACCTTATTGCCTTGTGATCCCAATAATTCTGCAGTCTCAATTCCTGTCATGCCTGAACCAATAACACCAACCTTTTTACTCTTAAGTGTTACTTTCCCACTTAAAATGTCCATTGGTGTATAAACTTTTTCTCCATCAAGTCCTGGAATAGATTTTGGCATTATAGGATTAGATCCTTGTGCAACAAATACTGCATAGGGGTTTAATGCTTTTATCTCATCTATTGTTGGTGCATGATCTGTTTTTACCTCAACACCAAGTTCATCCAATTGTCCTTTTTGGTAATCAATTAACCATGCTGTTTTTTCCTTTTTAGGAGGCTTAGAAGCATATACAATTTGTCCACCAACCTTAGAATTCTTTTCAAAAACAATTGGCTTGAATTCACGTTTTGCTAATATACGAGCTGCTTCCATTCCTGATGGTCCGGCACCAATAACTACAACTACACGTCCCTTACCATCTTTCTTTAAGCAATCGTCTCCATATTGATTCTCTCTACCTCCCTGATAATTAATTGCACATGCCATAGGTGCTGATCCCATATCTGCAGACATTAATGTTTCCATGCAATACAAACAAGAGATACATTTTCTAATACTTTTTTCTTTTCCCTCTTGTGCTTTATTTCCCCATTCTGGGTCAGCAAAGAATTGTCTGGCTGATCCTATAAAATCTACTTTTTCTTCTTCAAGAACTTTCTCTGCAAATTCTGGCTCACGAATGACAGATACACCAATTACCGGGATGGAAACTGACTCTTTAATCTTAGCTGGAATATTAATTTTCCATCCTTGATCAAAACCAACTGGCTCCCAGGATGTATTCATTGTTTCATAAATACCACAGCTTACATCAAGTGCATCAACTCCTTGTGCCTCTAAATGCTTTGCAATCTTTACTCCTTCATCTAAATGTATTCCTAATTCTGGATGTCCAGCATAACCCATACATTCATCTGCAGAGTATCTTACAATAATAGGATAATTTGATCCACATTCCTTACGAACTCCTGCAATAATCTCATCTAAAAATCTCATGCGTTTTTCAAAACTTCCACCATATTCGTCTGTTCTTTTATTCGTATACGGGCTTAAAAATTGACCAATCATATAACCATGTGCTCCATGAAGTTCAACTGCGTCAATTCCGGCTTTCTGCAGCCTTTTAGCTCCCTGAATAAATCTATCGATTGTATCTTTAATTTCTTCTTTTGTCATCTCATGAGTTGGTTGATGAACCACCTGACATTCTGTAACACTAGGTGCCTGCATTGTTGTATTTCCATTAATTACTGCTATACCCTGGCGACCTGGATGATAGATTTGAACAGCTACCACTGAACCATATTTATGAATTTCATCTGCCATTCTTTTCAATCCCTCAATGTACTTATCATCATCTACTGCTATCTGGTGGCAATTTCCTTTCCCAATTTCTAAATTAATGCAAGCACACTCTGTGATTATAAGACCTACTCCGCCTTTTGCTCGTTCTCCATAAAATGCTATATCTGATTCTGAAACACTTCCATCTGCTTCTGCCAAATGGTTACCCATTGCAGTCATAACTATTCTATTTCTCACAGTCATTGATCCAATATTTTTTGATGAAAATAATTTTTGATACATATTTTTTCTCCCTCCAAGCTGTATATTTTTAAATTACTTGCCTATTTTTTTTAACACCCCAAACCAACATCAGTATAGTTAAGGCAGCTGCCACAACTGCTCCTATGATGAAACACATAAAGTTTACACTGCGGCCGCCGCTAATTGATGCGGAAATTGGATTAATAATATATGGGCAACAAAATTGGCCAAAATTTTGTGCACATGTTACAACTGAAATTGCCATACCTGCTGAAAATCCGTCTACAGACATCCCTGTATTGATAAAAATACCAGGTAAAGCAGCAGAGACGGCCATACCAACAAGTATGCTGCCAATATGGCATACAATCATACTTCCAGCAAATGCTATGACTACATAAGCTACTGCCAGCATCAAACACCCAACTGCAATTGCACAGTTTTTAGTCCTCTTTGCCAGGCTGCCATACAACAATCCCATAATAATACCGCCAATTGCAAAGAATGCTAAACCTAGTCCTGAATCTGCAGCAGTTCCAAGATTTTTTTCTGTTACAAGAAATGACAATGAAATGGAATATACTTGTACACTGATAAATAGGATAAACATGAATATAACCCATCCCCATGTAGCACTTGTAAGCTTTGTTTTTTGCACATCACCTGTTGTTGTCATTTTTTCCGGTTTTGTATTTGGTACCATAACTGCTACTAAAATAAGTGATATGATTGCAAGTAGATGAACGAAAAATACATAATTCCATCTCACTTCTGTTAGCCACCCACCTGCAAAAACCATAATAGCCGCTCCTGCCATTTGGCTTGCTTGTAATGTACCCTGTACTTTTTGTTGTTCAACTCCACTAAAATTATCAGCAACAATTGCAGTACTAACAACTTGACATATGCCTATGCCAACACCAAGTATCCCTCTCATAACCAGAATAGTTGTGAAAGATGTCATAAATGCAGGTGCTGATCCTCCTATAAGAAAAATTATAATGCCTGCCAATGCAATATTTTTCTTGGAAATCGTTTGCATAAGCTTGCCGACTACAATAGTTGTAGGTATAATTACAATGCATGGTATTGAAATTAGATTCTGAATCATCGTTTGTGATGCTTCAGGAAATTTAGCTCCTATTGTGGATAAAGAACTGGAAATACCGATAACACCCATCATTAATAATCCAATGCCGTAAATTCCTAACTTAATTTTACTTTTTGCATTTTCCATAAACATTTCTCTCCTTTCATACAGTAGGGTTATTTCTTAAACTAATTTTATCATGTATCTACCTTTCAATGCATCGTCTAAAAGTGAAATTGTTAAATTATTATCATTAAATATATTGCATTTTACTTTTATAATTTATTGATAATTTATTAACTCTATTTTGCAATAAATTGCAACATACTTCATAATATCGCATGTTTAGACACCTATCATCTTGCTTGTTTACACTACTTACTATATAATTTAATAAAGACTATATTACGGAGGAATTATTATGGCAGTAAAAATTAGCAGCTTATTAGAATTTCTTTCAGACTTTAAACCAACTTCTACATGTAAATGTTATCATGAAGTGCGTACTTTTCGTTTGTTAAATAACAATTTAAGTGACTTACATTCAGACTGTATCTACATAGGTAAAGCTTCTCAACTACCATCTATTCAAACAACTGCACCAACAACATTTTTGCTGATAAAGGATAGTGACACTTTTGCATACGATTCTTTAGTCCCTAAATGTGACTATATCTACGTTGAACCTAGTACAGACCTTAATATACTATTTAACTCAGTACAGGATTACTTTGATAATGCTATGTATGTATCTGAATGTGCTCTCAAGATTATGCAATTAAATAAGAATACTTCTACTTTGCAGGAAGTACTTGATTTAGGCTTGGAGTTATTAGGGAATCCTCTCTTGCTAGTAGATGTTTCACTTTGTTTCATCGCTCATGCTGGCGGTAATACCGTTATTAATGAACCTTTATGGGAATGGACATTATCTAAGGGATATGTAACCGAAGAATATGTTAACTCTGTAATGATGGATGGATTAGCTGATGAAAGAACGTATCCACAAAAGCCGCTTTTAATATGGGAAAAGGGTATGTTAAATCATGACCAATTAGTTTTTCGTATTTTATATAACAATACTCCTGTAGGATATCTCAAAACATTGGCATATAATAAACCAATATCTGAAACTGATCAACAGATTATCACACTCATAGGAAATTGTCTCTGCCAGTTTTTAACTAATAATCATGCAGAGCAGGCTTCTTGTTCTCCCCTAATAGAATCATTTTTAGTATCTCTATTAAATGAAAAATTATATGATCATAATGCAATTAATGAGCGCATACACCAATTTAATTTGAAATTATATGATAATTTGATATTGATAGTTATTGAACTAAAAAATGACCTTTTACAAGACAAAGATAAAGCTTTTCTATTTAAACGAAAGCTTCAAAACTTCCTGGGACGAGATAACATTGTATATTACGATAATCATCTTGTAGCTCTTTATGATTATAAATCAAAAGAACCATTTACAGAATTTGAATGGGCTAATTTTGAAAATTTATTAAATTCTTTTAATTGTCATGCTGGTATTAGCTTACTATTTAACAATCTTTATTCACTGCCTGAATGTTACCGTTCTGCTTGTGAAGCACTGCATACCGGTTGGAAATTACATTTTTCTAAACCCATTATTAAATATTCAGATATTATTCTTCAGCATGTTTTCCTAACTTACGCCAATCAAAAGGATTTGTCACCTTTGATTCATCCAGCTATAAAAACTTTGCAAGAACTAGAATCAGATAAATACCACATGTTACTAGAAACCATAAAAGCATACATTACCAATAGGTTAGAAATTGTACCAACTGCTAAATCATTATTTACTCACTATAATACAATAAAATACAGGCTTAATCGAATTGTAGAACTAACAGGACTAAACTTTACAGACTATCAGACTATATTTCAATTACAATTATCATTTCTTATTATGGACATGCTTGAACAGCTAAAAAAAACTGATGAATAAATTTAGAATCTTCTAATGCAAAATAAGCACCTGTTTTAACCAGTGCTTATTTTGCATTATTCTTTATTTAGACACTAAAGACTCTAATAATTTCCCCATACTATTAGCTTTAAGGATTGTATCTTCCTGCTCTTCAAAACTAGGTGGAAGATGTTTCTTTTCGATTTTATCCAAAATACCATATTTCTTAACCACATTCCCTGCATTACATTTGTGACCAAATCCACATGTGTAACATTGGGAATATCCATGAGCGGATACAGCACCAACTACTGACATCTTATTAACCATCATAGATTTTTTTATAATCATATTGACTAAACTGGCTCCTTGCTCACTATAGCTAGCACTAACTGCTACACCAAGCTTGCCGGATAAACTAAAAGCTGCTCTGTGTCGAAAGCAAAAAGTTCTTTCCAAGCATGCATGACCAAGAGCATTTATAGTCCCTCCATAATTAGGTGCACCAAAAACAATTGCATCTGCCATTAGCATTTTTTCTGCTATTTCATTCCAGTCATCTTTAACTTTGCACTTATTATCGGCAGCGCAAAGTGTACATCCAATACAACCATTAATTCTCTTGCCTGACAATGAAATGTATTCATACTCTGAATTACTTGATTCCAATATAGCTTTCACTGTCTTGCTGGTAATTCCATCTTTTCTGCCGCTTGCACTAATTCCTAAAATCATATTATCCATCCCCTTAATATATTTAGTGTACGTTACTATACTAAATCCTACCTTTATTTGACTGTCACTTAGCTTATAATGATAACATTATCTGTTATTTGTATTAAATAGTATTCTATATTGAATTAAAAATTCCTCTTCCAAAATTTATCCGATGGCTACCAGCCGTAATACCCCCATCTTCTTATAAAGTGGGGGATAACAGCTGCTACGCCCCTGGATAACGATTTCTAAGTTTCAGATGGAGAAAAAAACTCCACCTGAAACCAAGAACTCTGTTTATCTCTTTCAAAGAAATCATTATAATTAATATACAAAAATAAAACCTAAAATAGCTTTTACACTACTCTAGATCTTATTTCTTATTGAACTATATCTTATGATACGTTACCTTCATCTGATGTATCAGTCTTTTGTACAGGAGTTACAGTATTCTGTATATTAGCTAGTTTTTGCTTCAACTTTTCGTTTTCTTTCTGTACCTCAACTAAATCTTGCTGAGCCTTTTGAATTTGTGCATTTTTTTCAGCTTCTGTAGGATTAGCATGTCCTAAGTCATTTACTGCCTCTTGGATAAAATCACTAATAAGCTTTTTTTGATTCATTGTAGGTTCCACATTAATTTCCTTAAGTGCAGCATATACTGTGTTCTGAGCTGCCTTAAATCTGTCTTCATCAGTTTCTAATATTCCTGAATGGTATAGTTGTTCAGCTGCTTTTACACCTACTTTTGCTTTCTGTTCCATCCAATCTATTAAACTTCCAGCAGGTTTTAGAGCAGGGAAAGTCTCTGAAATTTTTATAAGTGGTTCTGCTGCAGTTAAAACTTGTTCTGTTGTGTTTAATACCTTGTCTACATTAATATTCCTTTTCTTCAAATAAGGTGTTAACCCAAATATGCCTCCGATTACACCAACTAATACTCCACCTATGGCTACAATATCATTTACGCTAATCATACCATTTCCCTCCACTTTAAATTTATCCGATAACTACCTGCTCTAATACTCCTACTTCTCCAAGTGGGAGTAAAGAGCAGTTACGTCCCTGGATAACGATTTTTCCTAAAGGATAACGCCTTCTAAGTGCTGAAGCACTAAGAATCCTGTTAATAAGCATCAGGTGGAGTTAAAACTCCATCTGATGCTAAGAACTCTGCTTATCCTAGTTGTTCAATAATATTCTCTAAATATCCGGCTTTAAATATACCAATGCCTCAATTTAGAGTATTCACCAAACTTTTAATTTGTTCATATAGGATTTTTATTTTTCATCTACGGCATCACCGCGCCATTGTACTATTAAAATGGTCATTCGATCTAGTATTACGTAATTTTAGCTTTTCTCTTATTTGTCCTTGACAAAGGGTACAGTTTACTCAATATAAATTAGCGTGAATTCGGTCAAAAAATTTAGTATTATATTTTCTATATTGTAAATAATATTAACCAAACAAGAAGGTAAGGGAGGAATTGATAGATGAATTCACAAGCAAGAGATAATATTCATAAAGTAAAAGAATCATTGAAAAGTGCTCAGCAAGGTTTGCAAATGGCTGCAGATGAAGTGGAAAATTCTAATATTAAAAATCAAATAAATACTCAGTTAAATCAAGTTTCTACTTGTCTTGACGAATGTGAAAAAATAGCTTCTGGATTAAGTCAGTACAAAAACTACCATTCATAAAAAACATTGCATAACACAAAATATTAAAGCCACCAATTTGTCAATAATTGGTGGTACATAATCAAAATCTACTAATTACAACACTTTAATAGGAATTTTAAATTCTATTCTTCGATAAATTTCATTAATTCTTCATTCTATTCTGGCAAATATAATCTTGTGAGCATCTAGTTTAACTTAATATAAACTTTCTATTACTTTTTTCGCATTTTCCATTTTTTCACATATGTTCTCTAATATATCTTTTTCTAACATTTCATAAAACAACATACCAGTCCCATTATTTTTTTTATGTCTATTTTCACGTTCACTATTTAAATTCCTACAAAATTCATTATTAGATTTGATAATCGGATGCACTCTCATTTTATCACCTCTAATTATATATTCGAAACATACATTAAATGCCTAATATATATTGAAAGCTCAAATGATATATTTGTATGTCCATCAAAAGTAATCATTTCATGATTAGGTTCAGATATTACTTCAATTACACAATCTCTATTTAATTTGTTATGTTCCAGTTTTATTTCTTCTACTTTATTTTCTATATCTTCTAATTTATTTGCACTATAAGTTATAATAGAATTCGGAAAATTATACACCTTACTCACCCTTTCAAATAATTGTTTTTATTTTCGCTAAGGTTATTTCTTATGTATTTTCATATATATATACGAAATGCGCATCACTTTTTAGGGTATCATTAAGAAAATCTTTTTTATTATGCAAAATAGGCATCCTAGATGACGGATGCCTA
Source organism: Clostridium sp. 001 (assembly GCF_019056555.1). Lineage (NCBI taxonomy): Bacteria > Bacillati > Bacillota > Clostridia > Eubacteriales > Clostridiaceae > Clostridium > Clostridium sp. 001. Next base: position 1,156,136 of record NZ_CP020473.1, read on the forward strand.
TTCTACAATAATAATTGGGGATCTAATTTTTTTATATACTTTCTTGTGGCAGTTGCACTTAAGTTTAATGTGCCCTGCAACTACAGACACGAGGAGGATAATTACCTTTACTTTTCTTTCATATATGTAAATACATTATTTTCATTTTCGCTAAGGCTATTTCCTTAGGACACTTATAAGTATATACGGTATTTGTTACGATTTAATGTCATACAAGTGAATTATTTATTTATTTTTTGAATGTCCTGTAAATAATATAAGAATAAGCACCAGCTTTAACCAGTGCTTATCTTTATTTATATAAGATATAATCATACTTTGTATTTCCCTGCTGCTTTAAGTTTCTTTCTAAATTAAAGCTATTGTTTGACAAGTCACTTACTTTTTCCACGGCAAATTGCACCTTCCATAAAATACTGATTTACAAATATAAAAACCTCTTATAGTATTACAGAGTATTTTAATTATAAGTGCAATAGATACTACTATAATTCCTATAAGAACCATATTAAATAGTAGCCAACTTACATCTAATAAACTAAAACTAAAAAGTAATACAATATGATTTACTACGCTTATCAAAAGCATTTTAACATTTAATCTTGTCTCCTTTATAAGAAAGTTTATACACAAAATTGATAAAACAATTACAATTGTTTTTAGTTGAAATGTCAATATAAATATTCCCATACCGTTTTCGAGGTCATACCAAGGTGACCATTTAAAGTTAGTGGTTGTTATTAATATTTGAGCAGCAATTAAAAGCACATCTAGCACACCAGTTAAGGAAATTAACATAAGTTTTGCTATTTTCATTTTCCGCCTCCCATAAAATTTACCTGATAATAATCTGCACTTATAATATATTTTAGAAATTTACAATAATTATATTGGGAACTTTGGCTGTACTTGCACATTCAAAAGAAAAAGCTATCCTCAAATATAAGAATAACTCTAAAAATAGCAATAAAGAATTGTTTATTATCAATTATCCCTCTCCAATTTCATCAATTAACCATGGTGAATTCCTGTCTTTTCTAATAAGAGTACACCATTTAACATCTTTTCCACTATCTTCAGGACCAATTCCATCTTTTTTATATTTAACTGTATACTCAACCTTATAAATTTTTATGTTTTCAGCTTTTGCATGAGTTATTGTACCACGGCCATATTTCATATAAGCTTCTTTTTGTGATGGCCTTTTATCTTCAGATATACTATCAAGTTTAACATGTTTAAGATTTTTATCCATGTCTTGCCATTTCTGTACTCGTGTTGAATTAATTCCTTTTAAATCCTTTTCATTAAGATATTTAAAATAATTTTCTACTACCTGTTGAGCAGGATCTATCGACTGCTTCTGCGGATTTGAAACTTTTCTTTTTGCTATGAAACAGCCAGTAATTACAACCACAAAACATAAAATTACCAACATTATTTTTTTCATTTTGCACCCCCATAAAATCTTCCATATACTAATTTCATAAGTTAATATTATCATATTTTTGAAATATTTCGTACTAAAAAAGCCTTCGATATATCCCAAATTCTTAACATCTTAGTACGCAAAAATATTCTATTGCTACATAAAATATAATTATAAATAATTTTATGGAGATTAATATGAACTCATTTAGACAAAACCAATATTCCAGGGCTAATGCTGTAAAATACGCCATTATATATGCGCTTAAACCTAACCCTGCTTATAGATATTTTCCTCTAACAAATAATAACACTAGTGGTGATTGTGCTAACTTTATCTCTCAATGTTTACACGCCGGTGGTGCACCTATGAATTATAGTACTAGAAACCCATGGTGGTATAGACATAGTAGCATAAATATAAATAGAGATACTTGGTCTATATCTTGGGCAGTAGCAAATTCTCTTTACTGGTGCTTGAAAATAAATCAGACCTCACACTTGCCCGGTGCCAAAGGTTTAGAAGTTCAAAATGTTTCTTTGCTTAAACCAGGCGACCTTATATTTTTTGAAGATAACAAAGGCTCTATTTTCCATTCTACAATAGTTACATCGCTCTTACACAATAAGCCACTAATATCTCATCATTCTTTTGAGGCCTTAAACATACCATACCAAAGTTCATGGCCAGCATATAAAATGCATTTTTTAAAAATAAGCATTTAAAGTATAGCTACCAAAAAGGGAGGCTCAGCTTCCCTTAAATTATTATTTCATTTTTATTTATTACACAAAATAAGCACCCTAGATGACGGATGCCTATTCTACAAATAATTGGGGATCTAATTTATATACTTTCTTGTGGCAGTTGCACTTAAGTTTAACGTGTCCTGCAACTACAGACACGAGGAGGATAATTACCTTCACTTTTCTTTCATATATGTAAATGCATTATTTTCATTTTGGCTAAGGCTATTTCCTTAGGACACTTATAAGTATATACGGTATTTGTTACAATTTAATGTCATACAAGTAAATTATCTATTTATTTTTTGAATATCCTGTAAATAATATAAGAATAAGCACCAGCTTTAACCAGTGCTTATCTTTGTTTAATCATGTTTTCATCTGCGTAAAAACACCGATTTGCAAATTTATTGATAAAAATATTACATTGCTGTGAGAATTAAAATTCATTTAGATAATTTCATTGTATAATAACCAGTTTATAATATTATAGTTAGTATTTATACATCTGATATAGTATTTTAAATACCTTTTATGAAAAAAACGTAACAACTTATTGTTATATAATTGAGTAATCATTTCTAATTTGTTATACTTTTCTTTCATACTTAACTAATTCGTGCTGCTCATTTAAGGAGGAACTTTTTATGGCTAATACTGATTTTTGTACATGTAAAAATTATAGTTGTAAGTTTAACCCACGTAATCATGATCAAGGTTGTGATCTCTGCATTAAAATTTGTCTAAATGATGGTGCACTCCCATCATGTTTTTTTAGGGCTGTTTCTGAAGAACTAAGGGATGTAAAAGTAATTGATGACTCATCATATGAAGCTTTTGCAAAACTTGTTCTCAATAACAAGAAATAATTAATACCATTAGTTATTCAATATAAATTTCTATTTAGCACGAATTAGAAATTTTTTAATAATTATAAAATATTCTTTACTTAAGTTTTTGGGAAACAACCTTTTAGTATCCCTCAAACTCATAGTTTCCGTCATTATTCAATACTAAAAAATCTGCACTATATGTTATTGCCTTTTCTTCACCGCTACCTTTCTGGAAAACAAACCTCAGTTGAAGTACAAATCCAGCTATTTTTCCATATTACCATCAACTCTTGGTTCTACATAAAATTAAGGCTGGCCTTGTGAATCTATAAGCCAAGGTGAATTTTTATCTTTTCTAACTACGAAGAACCATGATGTATTTTTTCCATTATCTTCAGCTGTAATAGCATCTTCTTTGTATTTTACATCATAGTCAACTTTATATACTTTTACATTTTCTTTCTTGACACCATTAATACTTCCTCTACCATTAGATAGATACCCCTCTTTAAAGACAGGATTTGTTTCTTCGTTAACAGAAATAAGCTTAATATATTCACGAATATCAAATCCCCATTCCACATTTGGCGCCTTCTGCCATTCAGTTATTGTTGTAAACAAAGCCTTTTTATTCTTCTCATTAAGATACTTAAAATAACTTTCCACTACTTGCTTAGGTTGCAATAACCGCTGTGACTCTGATGCTTGTTTTTGCGAACTAGTCTGTTGTGTTTTTGTTGTAGAGCAACCAGTAAGTATAATAAACAAAGATAAGATTACCAATACTATCTTTTTCATTTTACACCCCCATAAAATCTTTCATATACCAATCCTATGAGTTAATATTATCATATTTTCGAAATATTTCGTACTAAATAGGAACATATTTAAAAGATAAATTAGTAATCAAGGGTAAATCTTCAATTGGTAAGTTAACTGAAAATGAAATTTCTATAACTGCCGAAGATAAAAACTCAAAAAATTAAAATGCACCCCTCAGAAAGTGCATTTTAATTAATCTCAATCTCTAAAAAATTTTAAACTAAAACCGCAATGGCTTCTTTTAACTATATTAAACCACAATTTATTATTTTAAATCATATTTTATTTTATAAAAGTCACAGTAAAAACTTATATGGCCTAAGTAATTTTCCATCTACCTTTATTAGTTAACGTTTATATGCCACTATATCGTGAAACAATCCAGAATACAAAATAGGCACCCTAAATGATAGGCGCCTATTTTGTATTAGAATGCTTTAAAGGAAATCAATTAATATATTATCTTGTGATGGTTGCATTTAAATTTTACGTGCCCTGCAACTGCAGACACAGACAGGATATTATTTTACTTTTGTGCCCTCTACATATGAATAAACTATTATCATTAAAACAATTCTTTACATCGTTTTAAGTATATAAATCATTTGTTACAATTTGATGTCATATAAGTAAATTAATTCCCCATTTTTTGAACATTTTGTAAACTTCATAAAAATAAGAACTAGTTTATTATATTTAATCCTAAAATATCTTTTCATAATAACTAGTTTATTTTATTATATATGTGAACAATATTCTAAAAATTCATAAATTTTCTAGGGGGATTTATATGAAAAAATCTGTAAAAGTAGTACCTAATTTCGCTTACTAGCACATGCATATTACTTATACATTACTAACAGAATTAAAGCAACTTCAGGATATCCTCTATCTAAGCCACAGTGCATGACTTTTACAATTAATGCAAATGCTACAAAGATTGATAAGTCTTATAATAACCATAGTATAAAATTAAAAAGTGGTGATATTATACAGTTAACTCTTCCTGAAAACAGAGATGGTGGTTACTTCTGGAACTTTAAGCCTGACTTAGATAGTAATATACTTAAAATAATTGATATTATTAATATCTCTCCTTCTTCTTCTCCAAATCTTGTTGGCGGTGTAGGTAAAAAACGCTGGTTAATTGGTTCAACGAAGATAACAAACACGTATATCTTAGGAGGTACAGGGGTATTTTCAGACAGCTTGATTAATAATATAAAATCTGTGAAATAGTCTTCACCTATACAACTATTTCACAATACCGTATATTCTAGGTTGTGTAATCGGATTTAGCATCCCTTACACAACCTTTAATTTTCATAGAACTTATTCATAAATGCTTCATTTTGCTGTTCTGGTGGATCTCCTTGCTGCGGCTTAGTATCTGCAAATAATTGCAGATTCATTACTAAAGGTGTTTTAGTTTCTTGTAATTTTGCCATATATATTCCCTCCAATCACTCTATTAGATGTTATCCTTATTGGCTTTTAGGGCATCTAATAGGCTGTAGTTATTTTTATTAATTTATAAGCATACAAAAATACTTAAATATAAAACATTTGATTTTTTTATATTTTTATCTTTATTCATTTAATTTAACTCCTTCGTCATAAATTACATTTATAACTTACCTATAATATAAATAATACCATAAACAACTTATTATTGAGGCAGATAATTATATATTTATGCAAACAAACGGAGACTACAATTTTCTTAACCTTTTGAGCCGCTTTCACATTTGTCCATTTAAAATACTTCTTTACAATATTTATAAAAAGTAACTTTACTTATTCCTAAATTCTTTGCAATTTGTTCATCGGTGAGTCCATCTCTGGCCCAACCTTCAACTAATACTAATTTATCTTTTACAGTATCCCATTTTGACTTTGCCACGAACTCACCACTATTAGTTGACGTTTATATGCCACTATATCGTGAAGCAATCCAAACTGCACTTAAACAAAAACTTAATATTAATGGATAACTTAAAAGATGGATGTGATAATTAAACATATCCATCTTTTTATAACGTAAAATAGGCACCCTAAATGACGGATACCTATTTCACAGTATAATAAAGGGAATCTAATCTATATGTTTTTTGTGGTAGTTGCATTTAAGTTTAATGTGCCTTGCAACCGCAGACACAGATAGCTTTTTACTTTTTTTATGATATTATAATTATACAAAATATTTGTTACAATTTAATGTCCTATAAATAAACTAATTGTCTATTTTTTTAATATTTTGTAAATAATATTAAGATAAGCACCAACTTTAGCCAGTGCTTATCTTCGTTTATACAATATATTAAATTTTATTTATCGACTATATATAGTATGTAACACTTTTACATTAATTTTGTTTCAAATTTGTCTTACTTTTGTGCCACTATTTTTTATTTATTTTTCTTATTAAAAATAAATCTATTCACTAATATTTAACTGCTTCTTAAGTCCTTCCTGAAGAACATGAGAAAAATTCAAGTGTGCCTTTTCAGCTTCCGTATTAAGCCATGAAGGTATTGTTAGAGTTTTCTTAACAGCCTTATTGTCATATTCTCTTATAACCTTTTTTAACTCAACTTTCACAAGTATAGCTACTTGATCCTTTTCTAATTTTATTTTATTTATTTTTTGTGCTTCTGGTATATCTTTTTTGTCTTGATATAAATCAAATAAGCATAGTTTCAATGCATCTTCAGCCATATTATAGGAATCTTCTAATGTTTCTCCATAAGTTACTATCTCATCAAAGTCTGGAAATTTAACATTATAATCATTTTCCCCTAAAGTAGTTATTACCGCAGGAAATATATAAATATCTTTATACATACTTATCTTCCTTTCAATTTAATTTATTTATTTTTTATCTCTGCTTTCTATATTATTTATTTTATATATTAAACTTAGTTGCTAGAACTATTTAAGTCCTAGCTGTTTAAGTATTGAATTCAAAGTTCCTTTTGGTACTTCTTTAGTTCCATGATAAGGTATGATTACTTGTTTAGGAAGATCTTTATGTATTAATTTAATATGTGAACCACGCTGTTTTTTTATTTCCCAGCTTTTATCTTCTGCAAGTTTAATAATTTCCTTACTTGTCATTATTTTTCCCTCCTAACAATTACATTGTATCATACGTATTATACGTATTCAGGCTATTTTAAATTATAAATAAAAAACGACAGCTTTTACTCAGCTATCGCATGTACATCCGTCCATTTAACTACATCCTCCAAAATCTCTCCACACCTCCTATAAGCAGTACTTCTAACTCCTCCGTACATTTTATTGGATATCCAATCAACACTTTTATTTAACTTGTATTTATAAGTAGTAAAGTCCATCATTTCTTTTGACATCGGAGGGATCGTCAGCACTTTTTTCAGTCGAGCTGTATTTCTCTTTAATTGCCTTATTCTTTTCCTGTTTCCGCAGATCTTTCTTTCAACATATTCAAGTTCATCCTCAAGATCCTTACACTCGATTTCGAGAATACTTATTTCATTCAAATCTCTAAAATATCCATACAACTTTCCTTCTGCATTTTTAAATGTTTCTTTGTCTAACACTGCGTTTCCTCCTCAAAACCTTTATTCTCTATTCCTAGTTTTAAATACATGTACACCCACAGCTATTATTCCTACAAATACGCCCATGGATGCAATATATAAACATGCAAATTCCATTAACACTTTCACAGCATCACTCCTTAAATCTCATGTATAAATAATCCATTTATGTCTATAATATTAGATACTTCAATATTAGTTCCTCTTTAATTATTTTTTTGCCAGGGAATTATCCCCCCGGCTTTTATTCTTCTTTGATTCTCTTTCCAATGTCAGCTTTCTTAGCCTGCAACTTGGCTACTTTCTTAAAATCTCTTTCTAGTTCAGCATCTTGAATATCTCTATTTAACTGTACTAATTTTTGCCTGTAAAATTCAGTTATTATCATATTTCCACTCCTAGAGGTCATAATTTGTTTGGTTTACGAATAAAAAAAGCACTATAAAATTCAAATTTGAATAATACAGTGTTCTATAGAATATTACATTTCTTAATAATTATAAAAAGCAAAATAGAGGGTGTGAATTTTAAATTATAAAACCCAGTTTACTTGCAACGTTCGTTTAATATTTGTTTTAATTCTGGTTGCTTAGCATAGTATTCATAGTTTATACAAATACCATCCTTAGATCCTCCATTCGTAATTTCAATATTATTATTATTTTTTGTATATACCTCTATTGCAGACATAGGTGATGGCCATGAATGGAAAGCAGCTGCATAATCAAAATAATCATATACTTTTATACTATTTAATAATTCTATAATCTTTACTTGCTCATCTTTAGGTATATCCTCTTCTCCACTTTTCCCATATAATATTACTTTGTCAACATTACTCTCCTCAATAGGTAAACTTGGCACTCCAAAATGTAAAACTTGTTGTTTTTTTAATTTTTTATCGCTTAATGAATGTATATTGGTTCCTAAATATAAGGTATAAGCTCCAGGTGTATATCCATCATATGGATGAGCAATTAAAATACTTTTGCCATCGTCACACAAGCTAATGTTTAAATTTAATGAATTACCACTTATGTCTTTTATTGCTATTGCATTTTTAGTTAAATCATCTAAACAGATATTATCTGAGAACTTTACAATCCAATCTTTGTTTTTATCTACTACTCTGTTATCTGTAATTTGTAATGCATATACTTTACTACCCATAATAACAAATACAAATGTTATTATAATTAAAATTAATTTACTTGATTGTTTTTCTATTTTTTTCATTTGATATACCCTCCCATAAAAAAACTTTAATTCATAATAAACTATGTTTTAACTTTATGATAATTATGCTATGCTTATATGTCAAATATTACATACTTTTTTAATAAACGTAAAATAGTATTATTCTATAAATTTACTGCATTATTCAATTTTCAAAGAACATTTATATATTTAGATTTATTGATTAATTCACCTAAATTTCATTTTACGTATTAACTCACACATATTTTAACACCTTTAAATCAATACTTGGATATCTCAGCTTAAACTGCTTGTACGTCCTTTTCCACTGCTCGGATTCATACCCTTTAGTATCCTCAATTTCATAACTTCCATCATTGTGCAATACTAAAAAATCCGCACTATATGTTATTGCCTTTTCCTCACTGCTGCCTTCCTGAAGAACAAACCTCGGCTGAGTTATAAATCCAGCTATTTCTCCAGAATAAAACAGGATCTCCAACTGGCAGTACCTTTTCATTTCTAACTGACTTCTAAAGTACAATCCGTCATACCACACGCCCTTATTTTTGTATTTCTGAACCTTTACCTTTGGCTTTTCTAGCTTCTGTCCCCTCTTTTTCAGATATGCTTCGTACTGATCCTGTGTCCAATTCATCTATCATCATTCCTATCTGATTTCCAAACTTTATAGGTTTTGCATTTTTTATAATTACTGATTTATTCATACACTCACCTTCTATACCTCCAAAACTTGTACATCTCCTATACAGAAATCAATATATTTAAAACTCTCTCTATGATTCTTACTTTGTACTACCACAAGCCACTCTGTTTTATATGCAACAGTACCTTTCACTGTTCTGTATTTATTACAGTTCACATTTGTATACGTTCCATACACGTACCTTACTTTTAGCTTTATCTTTTGGCCTATTTTGAATAACTTGGCCACTTTCTTAACAGCTTCAATAGGACAATATTGACTTCTTACCTCTGCTGAAGATTTACGGGATTTTACTAAATCCATTTCAGATCCAATCATGTTTACAAGCGTTGGACTGCAGCCTAATTTAGCCGCAATGTCTTTCTGCCTCATGATACCCCAGTTAGCTTTCACAAAATCATTTCTTGCTTTTCTTTCTAGCAACATTGGCATTACTCTCACCCCTTATAAAATCCTTAAGTTTCACGTTTTAACCATCCTCCCAACCTAGAAGTTTTTTCTCAATGTCCTTTATTTCCTGACTGCTGTAACCGCGACCTTTAAAGTTAAAGGTGCTCTCCTTTTTGTGATAACTATTCCCTTTGGGTTCACTTCTCCCATTCTTAGCCCAGTTTTCAAGTATCTTGCTCATATAGCCTTTTATAAAGGCATTTTTATTCATAACGGTAATCTGCAGTGCGTCCCTGCACCAGTCATACCCATAAGTTTTTATAAAAACATTTAGAGCTCCAACATCTTTGCTTATACTTTCACCTGGTTTCAATGTTTGGTAATATTTACAAAGTTCTAGTGATTTTTCAGAGAGAGAGTTTCTGCCATCAGAAACCTTTTTTTCTTCTCTCTCTTCTTTACTTTTCTTTACTTTACTTTCCTTTACTTTACTTTGGGGATTAATGTTTGCATTAACTACCTCATTATTAGAGTTAATGTCAACAATAACTAAGTTTTTGTATACATTAATGGTTTCATCATCTAAAAGCAGGTATTCTTTGTATATTTTTACCTTTTGTCTTCTACCTACTGCCTCCATATAACGCTTCTGAATTCCCTTGGAGGTAAGTACGTTGTAAGTTTCAAAGGCATTTTTATCAAACAATTCCCACTTAACACAATCATTAATGATTACATTAATTGAGTTAATGTCTGCATTAACCCTCTTTGAAAACAATAATTGCTGTTTTTCTGTCCACTCATAGAAATAACCGTGTTTATAAATTTTCATTAATAGCTTAATTACTACACCAAAACCAACTAATCCATGTTGTGCTTCTATAAGTGCAACTTTATCATCTTGATCCATATCTACATCTAAAGGAAAATATTCTAATCCTTCTTTTTGAGGTCTAGCCAATGTAATCACCTTCTCCCATAGTTCAATAACTCCTTATGACTCTGTATTGTTTTCTGAAAATGGAGTACCTTCATATGGATCTTTACCATCCTCTTCTTTTCCACTTTCATCTGATTCTGTGTACTCAACATCAGTAACATTTGCGTTACTCTCATCTTCTGTGCCTTCTTCAAGCAATTCATAATCATCCTCGGTAGTCTTAATTATTTTACTGTCACTTGTAATTGCTTCCTGCATATCAATACTGAGAATTCCCCAAGTTGAAAGCATATTTTTAAGCACCGTTTTTCTAGCCATTGCATCAAAATCTGTCTTCCATGGTCCATTACCAAAACTTTTACTAAACCTTCTAGCATGTGCTGTTACTTTTTCTTTACTCCAGTAAACCATCTTTTCAAATCCATTTAAGCGCCTAAAATATGCCGCATATCCTACTACTGCATCAGATTGCTTATTGTCCAGGTCAAGCTCCAATTCCTCTGTAAGTGGGTTAAAACTCTTAAGCTGTCCTTCATATATCTCTGTTACATTAAGTTTTTTATACTGTGCTGACCTCTGCGCCATCTGTATAAATCCTCTGTATCCAACCTGAAATTGTGCTTCTAACTTTCCATGATTTTTAAACGGTATTATCCATGCAAAACCAAGGTTCGGGTCTATTGGTAGTTTTAAGGAAGCAGCCTTTAAGGCACTTCCTAATACTGTCATATCATTACAGCCCTTTAATTTATCCTGCTTTAAATTAAGTAAGCTAGTTATAAATCCATTTGCCTGTTTATCAAGCATATCTTCAAATCTTTTCTTTATACCTGGAGAATAAAGTAATGCTTTAAACGGATCCTTAGGTGGTTTCTCTTTTTCTTTCTTAGTTAATTCATTTTTAAGCTTTTATTTGTGGCCATTAGTTCTCCTCCTCAAATTCACAAATTAATTTATCATCATCACCATCATATTTAACTTTATTTATAAAACACTCACGATTATCTTCATCATAAAGTTTAAAACCAGTTTTGTTTAAAGCCTGTATCTGTGCGTTTAAACTGTCCATAAGTGTTGTAAATGCTGGATTAGCCATTATGCCTGTGCCTCCAGCTCCTTAATCGTGTTTTTAAGTTCAAAATAATTCTTAATTTTATCCTTATATTCAGATTTTAGATTTACACTAATTCCAGAATCAGAATCTTTATATCTTTCCTTTACATATTTTTCTGCTGCATTAGATCCGTCTAGTGGAGGCGATACTTTCTTAACTATGCAGTTTTCCCAAAAATCCTTTTCCGCACTTACAATCATTTCTATAAGCTCCTCATCCCTATCTACTTCTTTATAAAGGAACTTTTGCCCGCCTATTAAAACAGCTATAAATGCTTTTTCATATCCTGTTACTGCTAGATAGTGCATGACTTGTACTAAGTAACTTGCCGGTATCTCTTCGGAGTCCCACTCTTTAGCTCCAAAAGTATTTACTGTTTTACATTCAAGTAATGCCTTTTCCCCCACTATCTCTCTATCTAAATTAGCTGTCATAAAAGGATATTTAATACTTTGAAGTATGGCGTTTCTCCTTCTGACCTTTTTACCTGTTCTCTTTGAAAATTCTCTTGCAACAAGATCCTCAAGTTCAGTTCCCCAGTAAGCAGCTTCACTCTACTCACTAGGTTCATTTATTTCTTGAGTTTTATCCATATATACCTGAAATGGTGTTCTCTATTTATTTACTCCAAGAATTGCTCCAGCATCAGATCCGCCAATACCCTGCTGTCTGCTTTTTAACCATTCTAATTCGGTCATATCTTTAGTCTTTGCTAATACTTTATACAATCTCCATCCCTCCATATTTGATTTATTTTCCGTTCCAATTGTGAAAAAGTATATTTTATAAAAATCAATTTGGTATAATAAACTTAAGTTCACTAATTGTGAAAGGAAGTTAACAAAATGAAAAACTATACATTAGGTACTAGAATACGAAATCTGCGTGAAGAAAAATCAATAAGTCAATTAGAATTAGCTAAGATACTTAATATAGGCAACACTACATTATCTCAATATGAATCAGATAAAAGAGTTCCTAGTGATACTGTTAAGAAAAAAATAGCTGAATATTTTGGTATTTCTCTTGATTATTTAATGGGACTTACTGATACCAAAGAACCTAAAATTAATATTCCACAAGAATACTCAGATAAATATAAAGTCACCAAAAAAGATATAGAACAGCATAATGAGGTGATAAAACACGCTGAAGCTTTTATGATGGATGACGAAGTTGGTGAAGAAGATAAAGAAAAATTAGTTACAGTAATAAATAAGCTATACTGGGATGCAAAAGCTAAAAACAAAGAAAAATTTGGAAGAAAAAAAATGATAGAGGTGTTTTTTTATGATAAACATTCATGCGAGAGTAAAACACCTTATCCAAAGATATAACACAAGAGATCCTGAAAGAATAATTAAATATTTAGGAATAGATTTAAGGTATGAAGATATAGGGGAAAATACTAAGGGGTTTTACATTAGTCTAATAACAAATAAATATATAGTAATAAGCTCTAAATTGAAAGAAATTGAAAAAGTTATTGTATTGACACATGAATTAGGACATGCTCTGCTTCACTACCATAGATTCACTTGCTTTATAAGAGAATATACGTTATTTCCCAGGGGGAGAATTGAAAATGAAGCAAACAAGTTTGCAGCTGAACTTTTAATTGACGAAAAAGACATTGACAAATATTCTTTAGAAAATATGTGTAAAGGTCAAATTGCATCATATTTTGGAGTTACCGAAAAATTAGTTGAGTATAAATTTAATAAATAGGGCAATTGATTTATTGAGAAAGGAATTTTTTTATGGAACAGAATGAAGGAGAAAATAAAAAAAGTTATAATTATTTAGCTGTTGGAATAAGTTTAGGAATTGTATTTGGGACATCATTCCATAATCTTGCTTTAGGAATATCAATTGGTGCTGCTTTAGGAATAGCTTTGAGTAACAATAAAACAAAATAGTATTACATATAGGATTTGGACATGTAATGTACTTATATGGTACAAGCTACTTATGTTATGGCATACATGTTTGATGTGTATGAGAAAAGAAATATAGTGTAGATAATTGTGCGACTTGTTTCTAAGTAAAAAGCTTAGACTAATTAGCTGATTAAATTCAGAAATTAGAACTGTTATTACGAGAAATCAAATGATAGAGTAACGCCTTGAAGGGTTTCCACTAATACTCCGATTAGCGTCTTAATAAGTAAATATTAAGAGGTTGAAAGCTCGGTGAAGACGACTGAGAGCCACTGTAAGTAGATGAAATAATCCCTACACGAAATGCGAACTAGAGGTAGTCGAGTGGTGATAGGACGGGTGTCTATAAAATATCTATGGTTAGGATGTTGCTTAGCAACTGACAAAGTTGGGAATGTACAGGTCTAAACTACAAATATCTAGAAATGGATATAACACATATGTGTGGTAAGTGTGGATGAGTAAAATTAGTTACTATGAAAATCCATATAGTGTTATAGGCATTATCAAACTTACAGGCTTATACCAACAACCTAAGGATATATGTAAAGATAATAATAACGGAACAAGGAAAGCTTAGAATATGGAGGTTTTACTACCTATGAAGTAGTGGTAAGGAAAAGAGTATATCTATAACTTATCTTAATCTAAGTGATGGTGGTGGCATGAAGCAAAGATAACTATCGTAATGATAGATTAGTAATAGCCACTAGACAATTTGTTATATGAAAATTAAATACTGAATAAAACCAAGGTTCGAGTAAGACTAAGAGATGTTAAATCCGTTAAAGGAGAAAACAGACTTGGAGGAAAGCTTAAAATTAGAGAAAAGACAGTTACTAAGAAATAATGAATATTACACAATTCAAGGCACATTTGACAATCTGTATAATCAATCTTGTAACAATAAAAAGTTTACAGACCTAATGCAGTATATAACCTCTAAGAATAATATCTTACTGGCATATAGAAATATCAAGAAAAACAAAGGTTCAACAACATTTGGAACTGACAATCTTGATATAAGCTACTTCAAGGATATGAAAACAGACAAATTTGTTACACGTATCCGAAATAAACTAGCAGACTATATACCAAAAAGTATAAGACGTGTGGAAATTCCTAAACCAAATGGTAAAACTAGACCACTAGGAATACCATGTATCGAAGATAGAATTATCCAACAATGTATTAAACAAGTGTTAGAGCCTATATGTGAAGCCAAATTCCATAAACATAGTTATGGTTTTAGACCTAATCGGTCAACAAGCCATGCAATAGCAAGAAGCATGTATCTAATGAATATAAATAAACTACACTACGTAGTAGATATAGACATCAAAGGTTTCTTCGATAACGTCAATCATAGTAAATTAAAAAAACAAATGTGGAATTTAGGAATTCAAGATAAAAACTTGCTTAGCATAATTGGAAAAATACTAAAATCAGAAATACAAGGAATAGGAATACCAACAAAGGGTACACCACAAGGTGGCATAATTAGTCCATTGTTATCAAATATAGTTCTTAATGAACTGGATTGGTGGATTAGTTCACAATGGGAAACTTTTGAAACAAAACATAGTTACACACAAAATAACAAAGATAAAGCATTAAAGAAAACAAATCTCAAGGAAATATTCTTAGTAAGATATGCAGATGATTTTAAAATTTTTTGTAGAGACTATAAAACTGCACAGAAAATCTATAATGCTACAAAAATATGGTTAAAAGAGAGATTGGATTTAGATATAAGTCCTGATAAATCTAAGATAACCAACTTAAGAAAGAATTACACAGAGTTCTTAGGATTTAAACTAACACTAAAACCCAAGAGAGGTAAATATGTATGTCAAAGTAGAATGTGTGATAAAGCTAAAAAGAATACTGTTGACAAGCTAAAGAAGCAAATTAAGAAAATCCAAAAGCATTGCAATGGTATAGAAGTAAATAAATTGAATTCAATGATATTAGGAAGTCACAATTATTATAATAGTGCTACAAATGTATCATTAGACTTTAGAGAAATAAATTTCTTAGTTATAAAAACCTTGGAAATACGTTTAAGGAGTTATATATCAGATAAACCTAAGTTTTCGAAAACCTATGAACGGTTATATGGAAACTACAATGGAAAAATCAGAACGATTCATGATGTTACGATATTTCCAATCTATGGTTGTAAAACAAAACCACCTATGAGTTTTAGTCAAGATATCTGTAATTATACAAAACTTGGCAGAGAAAAAATCCATAAAAATCTTAGAGGCTATAAACACTTAATTAACCACCTACTAAGAACAACAAATGGAAATAAAACTGCTGAATTTGACGATAATAGAATATCTTTGATTGCTGGACAACAGGGTAAATGTTATATTACAGGGTTAGACTTGGAAATAGATAACATGGAATGTCATCATAAAAAACAAAAATGTGATGGTGGAACAAATGAATATAAAAATCTTGTTTGGATATGTGGAGAAGCCCACAAGCTTATTCATAGTACTAAACAAGATACTATAAACAAATATCTAGGTTTATTGTCCCTTGATGAAAAAGGGTTAAATCGTGTCAATTCTTTAAGAAAGTTAGTAGGAAATTCAGTTATTTTTAATTAGAAAGTAATAAATTGTTGGGGCGCCGTATGAGTTCGAAAGTCTCAAGTACGGTGTTAACTGGGGGAAAAGGTGGAGATAACATCAAAGTTTTACCTATCAGAACAAATAGTGTTTATAGTATTTCATGTACTACTTTTATATAAGAATATAACTTAAATTACTATAAAAATAGTTAGAATAATTAAAGTGAGTATAGTAGAAACTATGATTGAAATAAGTAAATCATAGGAGGATATATAACAGTATGGAAGTAGTGAAGGTAAAGACAGAAGATAATAAAGAGAGATACTTTGTTGCAGATGATAATGGATTACCTATAGAGTCAATATTGAAATTTATAAGGTTTAAGGATAATACTAATTATGCAAGAAATACGTTAAGGATGTATTGCCAGCATTTAAAATTATACTTTGAATATTTAGAGCAAAGAAAATTGGATTTTCAAGCTGTTACTATAGATGATTTGGCGTTGTTTGTGAATTGGTTGCAAAATCCTTATAAGAGTTTAAAAGTAATACCAACTAATAAGGTTGATTCAGCAAGGAGTCCAAGAACCATAAATATTGTAGTAAATACTGTTTTGATGTTTTATGACTATGTTTTAAGGTATGAAGAGTATAGCAATAATATTTCAGATAGACTTAAAAAATTTGTTTCTACTCCAAGTAGAAACTTCAAAGGATTTTTATTTGGCATAGACTATAAACAAAAGAAAGTTACAAGTAATATATTAAAACTTAAAGTTCCAAAATCTAAACCTAAAACTTTAACTAAAGAAGAAATAACTATACTTATAAATGCTTGCAATAACTTTAGAGATAAATTTTTATTATCACTCTTATATGAGACAGGATTACGAATAGGCGAAGCCTTATCATTATGGATTGAAGATATTGATATAAGTGATATGGTAATTGATCTCAAAGATCGTGGCCAACTTGAAAATAATGCAGAGATTAAGACAGTTTCAAGTCCTCGTAGAATAGATATATCTCAGAATTTGGCCG
Source organism: Clostridium sp. 001 (assembly GCF_019056555.1). Lineage (NCBI taxonomy): Bacteria > Bacillati > Bacillota > Clostridia > Eubacteriales > Clostridiaceae > Clostridium > Clostridium sp. 001. The sequence goes on from NZ_CP020473.1 coordinate 1,173,486, forward strand.
ATATGTTTATGGAATATATAGCTGAATATCATACTGAAGAAGTTGAAACCAATCATATCTTTATAAAAATTAGTGGAAAAAACAAAAACAAAGCTATGGACTATGTAAATATAGATAACTTGTTTAGAACCCTTAAAAAGAAAACAAGAATATATGTTACACCACATATGTTTAGACATAGTTCATTAACTACACTCAGAATGGCAGGATGGCAACCAGAGCTGCTTAGAATTAGGGCTGGCCATAAGAATATTTATACTACTTTAAATACATATATTCATCCCTCAAAAGAAGATATAACGAAAGCATTTGAAAAGACTAAACCTAATTTAGATTTGGATATATATAATGGGGGAGAAGATCAATGAATAACAATTTACAAAAAATTAGAACTGGCCAATTAAATAAGTATGAAGAAATAATTAAATATTTGAAACAAGATAATAGTTATTGGTTAGATAATGATAAATGGGATTTAACTAAAGAATTTTTTATAGGAAAAAAGCATAGCTATATTTTTAAGTATTTAGACTTTAGTAACGTTAACTATGAGCAATTAAAGAACGAAGTTAAGTTTTATATTGTATATAACTTAAAAAATAAATATATAAAGAAATCTACAATAGCACCTTTAAATCCGAGTATTCAAAAGTTAGCATTATTTACGGATAAATACAAGTCCTTTTTAGAATTTGACTTAGAGAAGTCTAAGATAAAGTGGAAAGTTTTTTTAAGAACTAACGGTATAAATGGTGGAAAGTCTAATACAAGATACTATAACTTTTTTGATTGTGTTTTAGACTTTGTTAAAGATTTTTACGATAATAGAGAAGAAACCGAAAAAGATATATGGTATTCAAAGAATATTAAAGGTGCTAAAATTCCTGCAAGTGGAGCAAGCCATGGAACGTATCTATCTATTAACTTCACAGCTATACCACAATACTATCGTGATGAAGTTAAAAGGTATTTTAAAACTATTATAACTAAAAAGAATTGGTCATCATGTAATAATACTTTAAAATATTTAAATTACTTTTTTAACTATTTTTATTCTAATAGTTATAGTGATGGGTTTATTGAAAATTTAAATAGAAATGACATAGAAAAGTATTTATACTATATAGGCAATGACAGAAAAGGTAAAAATAGAACAGAAAATTCAAAGTATGTAAGTTTTATAAGAACATTTTTAGAATATATTCAAATAGCTCAATATGATAAAGCACCTAAAAAAGAAGTGTCATTTTTAATATTTCAAGATGATATTCCGAGAAGAGAATTTGTACGAGACGAAATGAGAAGAGTTAAATTTATTCCAGAGCCTATATTAAAGCAATTAGATAACAATATTATGGAATTAGATAGACCACAGTATATACCTATCTATATTCTTCTTAGAGAAACTGGGTGGCGAGGTACGGATATACTAAATCTTAGATATGATAATTGTTTAGAACAGATTTGGAATAGTAAAGAAGACAAATACAATTATTATCTTTGTGGTGAAATAACTAAAACAGGTATAGCACAACTTAAAATTCCAATTAGGGATAAGGTTGCTGAAATGGTTCAAAAATCTATTAATAAATCTAAAGAACTTAGTACAGAAGAAAATAATCCTAAGAAATATTTGTTTAATACCTATGAAGGTAAATTAAAAGGAAAGCCATTAAATAAGACATCTTTACTAAACGCTATAAAAAGGCTTATTGAGCAAAAGGATATTAGGGATGTTAATGGTGAGTTATATTATTTTAGACTTCATTCTTTAAGGCATACAAGAGCTAAGGAATATGTAGAACAAGGTATGGGGATTAGTATCATACAACAAATTTTAGGTCATCAGAGTCTCCAAATGACAGTTCATTATGCTACTGTAACAGAAAATATACTCTACGAGAAATGGAAGAATACTGAGGACTTAGACTTATTTAGAGTTAATACTGAAACCAACAAACTTGAACAAGTAGATTTAAACTCTGATGATGGAGAAAACCTAATAAGATATGAGTATGTTAAGAAGAATCTGGATGCAGTTAGAGTACCTTTTGGTGTATGCTTTAAACCTTCTAAATTACCTTGTAAGCAACAAATGAATCATTGTTTAACCTGTGCAAGTTTCTGCACCACTGTTGAAAATATACCAGAATATGAAGAAGAAATAGACCATGTTAAGAAGCAGATAGAGGTTAGTGAAAGATGTGGTAGAGAATTATGGGCTGAGAAAAATAAAACATATTTAAAACTGTTAAAAGATACTTTATTAAGAGTTAAGGAACAGAAAATCGTTCATAAAAACGGTAAATCAAGGGAGGAAGCTTAGAATGGGAAGTACAAAAGGATTAAAAGAATATGCAAAACACAAAACAGAAGCTACTTTAGAAAAAGTAGACAAATCTATTCGAGAGCTTTCCTTGAAAGGTGAAAAAATTAATTTCAATAGTGTTTGCAATCTAAGTGGTGTATCTAAAACTTTTCTTTATAATAATGCTGAAATTAAGCAAAGAATTGAGGAACTTAGAGATAAACAAACAGAAAAAGTTATAAAACAAAAACTTAAATATGATAAAACTGATAAATCAAAAGACATTATTATAATGGCTAAAGGTAAAAAGATTAATGAATTACAAGAAGAAAACAAGAAGTTAAAAGAACAATTAGAAATTCTCAGAGGTAAATTATATGAAAAAATATAAAGTACATTGTTTATATGTAGTCTATGTGTAAAGCTATAAAAATCAATATGTTTAGCATATGCTACACGAGATATTAATAGGAGAGCTATAATGAGTGATATACGTAATTGGGGTTTGATTGGATATGAAATGCTTTCTGTTTTAATTCCGTTTTTTATCACATATGTGATTCTATATGCAGTATTTAAAAAAGATAAAATGAGAAATAAAAAAAGAAATTTAATTTGGAATTTTATTTTTGCAGTTTATATTTTTGGAGTTCTACATTTTACGGGTGCTGGAACATTATATAATATTAAAATGTATGGATTGAAAATAAACCCAAATGAAATTAATTTAATACCCTTTTCTGGAAATATAGATATAGTAGAGTATGTTTTAAATATCATATTGTTTATTCCTCTTGGATTTTTAATTCCACTAATTTGGACAAGTTGGAACAAATGGAAGTCCCTAATTATTGGAAGTTCTTTTTCTATATTAATAGAATTAAGTCAGCTTTTCAATACTCGATGTACGGATATTGATGATTTCATACTGAATACTTTGGGAGCAATAGTAGGTTATTGTTTATATAAGATGCTTAATAGAGTGCAAAAGAAAGATATAAAGACAAGTTATTTGGAAATAGAACCTTTTATATTTATTTGTGCTATGTTTTTAGGACGTTTCTTTATATTTAATGAATTTGGTTTGGCTAAAATTCTTTATAAATTTTAATCAATGTTAAAATGAACGTTTATATGTATAAAAATAGATCACATGCTGGAATTAATATCTTGATGTGGCCTTAGTTAGTAAACAATATAAGAAAATACGTATCAATTTTTATTTTCTTTTTCATCCTCTTTATTGCTTATATAACCTAAAATTATCATTAAAATGCCGCCTAAAGCTCCTATTACAAATGGAGTTATATCTGAATCCATAAGAAGTAACCTCCTTTTTAGTTTCTTATACAATAAATTACAACTGTGAATTTTTCTTTAATCCATTGTCTTTATATAAATAACAGAATGAATTACAAATTATGTCTAAAATATATTATATCATAGGGCTTGGACACGCAGTATATGTATAAGAATAGAATTGTGGTAGATGAGTTATATAATGGCCATGTATCATAAATGGAGCTATATTGGTTATAGATCCATTTTTATTATTTACTCTCAACCGAAATTGTAATTAACGTACTATTTTTTTCAACTCATAAAGTTCTAAGTTAAAACCCTCTTCCCAATTTCGTGGATGCCAAGGATTTTTACTTGATATAAATCGCATAGCATAAACTTTCTTTTTAGTTTCACTTAACTTATCTGAAAGAATCTTTGTAATACTTTTATAACTTTGTTCACACTTTTTCCCTTTACTGCTAGTTCCCCAAGCAACAATTACTTCATCTGTCTTTTTCAATAATGTATCTAAAACTTGAAGATTTTTTTTCATTTTTTCACCATATGATTCTAGTTCTATAAAATATTTCAAATTATTAGGATTAGATGTGCAGTATGGGTATAAATTAGCAATATAAACTCCGTCATATTTATTATAACAAAAATTAAGCACATTATTAATAGATTTATCTGATATAGTTTTATTTGCTTCACTAGGGTTTTTCATTATTACAATAACATATTTATTGTTTCTAGCTTCTTTAAATGGTATAAATAATGAATATCTATAACCTTGCTCTTTACTTATTAAAATTCCTTCTATATCAACATAATCTTTGTACTTATAAATTTGTTTTTTGCTCATCTATATCATCCTCACTGTTTAAGTTCATAAAATATGTATCTTTTTTATAATATATAAAATCAACTTATATTTATTCTCTAATATGCAAACAAAGGCATTGAAACATGGTGTATCCATACTTTTTAATTGTTCCAATTTAAATACTCTTAATTTATCTTCTACACCTATCACCCCTAATTTTTTAACAAAATATTATTTACCTATTTTATCATTTTTTATATTTACTAATTTCATTTTTATAATATAAAAAATACTTAGTATCCTTAAAATATTCATTATCAGCTAACATTAATAGTATTCTTAATGCTCCTACCTGGGTAAGAAATATAATTCTTCTACCAGACGTAAATAGATTTCTTTCTATTTGAAATATCGTATCTTTGTATTTATTGTAAAACTTAGTTAACATCGCAATATTGATTTTATATCTGTTAAGCTCAGAAACTGTTACACTTACACCTCTAACATTTCCTTTTCTATCGCTAAAATAACAATCTAAAAATGCTTGCAAGTTATCAAGATTTACTTCATCACTTGACTCAGATAGATCAATATTATTTTTTTCAGCATCTAATATTTTCTCCTTATATTTATTTCTATAATCTGTAATATCATCCTTTAAAGACTCAAATTGTTCATCGGCTTCTTCAAGCTTTGCGCTTAAAAATGAGAACTTCCTTTTAAATTCTTTAGGAATATCTTCTTCTTTTTTATACTCTAATTTATGCTCTATTTCAGCCCATGTATGCATTAAGTTAGTTCTTACTTGTATTTCTGCTTTTGAATCACCTAGTCCCTTATAATTAGGAGTACACAACCACTCATCTTTTATTTTAACTATAAAATGATATGACCTATATCCAAACTGATCTGGCTTTAATAATTCTTCTTTATCTTGAGATTCTAAGACTTTAAATTCTTTGTTTATTATTTGACATATTTTATCTATATCGCTTTTATAATAACAAATAACTCTAATTCCACAAATATCTTCAATTTGTTCAAAAGGTTTTAAATAATTTTTTCTTTCAATTTTTTCAATAAATGAGTTAGTATCTTTAATTCTATAACATACTGTAAGATAACTAATACCTGCCTCATCTAGTAATATCTTTAAGGCTTGTACAAGGTTAAATCCTAGTTTTTTGTAATTTTTACTTTTAGATATATATAATTTTTTAATTTTCTCACTCTTTAAGTATTCCAACTTTTATCCTTCCTTTTAAATAATATTTTACCACATATTTACTTATTTTTCTACATAATCATTTTACTCGTACTCATAGCATTTTTTTATAATTTTGAAGGAATTAGAAAATTTATGTAAAACTTAGTTAGCATAGATCTAATAAATATTAACAATATTACACTATGAAGGAGGGCTATATTATGTCAGAAAGTTTTTCTTACGAATACTTTGCAAGTATAAATTTAAATGATCCATTTTTTGATTCATTAAAAAATGATTATAAGGAATTTATAGATTGGTTCCATAGAAAAACATTGCAAAATCAAAAAGCATATATTCAAAAAATCAATAACAAAATTGAAGGATTTTTATATCTAAAGATAGAAAAAGGACCTATAAAAGATGTTGATCCTATCTTAAATGTTCAATCAGCAATCAAAATCGGTACATTAAAAATTAACCCACATGGAACTAGATTAGGAGAAAGATTTATTAAAAAAAGTATTGATTATGCAATAGATGTTAAAGCTAATACAATTTATGTAACTGTTTTTGAAAGTCATCCCGAACTTATTAAGCTTTTAGAAAAATATGGTTTTTATAAATATGGTAAAAAAACAACTTCAAATGGAATAGAATTTGTCTTAGTAAAAGACCTAGAATCAATAAATAATGATACACTTTTAGATTATCCTAGAATAAATCCAAATACTAACAATATATATTTATTAGGCATTTATCCAAAATACCATACTAATTTATTTCCAGATTCTAAGCTAAATAACGAACCTTTTGACATAGTTAAAGATGTATCTCATACAAATAGCATAGAAAAAATATATATTTGTAAAATGCGACAGGTGGCCTCTTTAAGGAAAAACGACTTACTATTAATCTATAGAACTTCAGATAAACCAGGACTTGCAAAATTTCGCTCTGTTGCTACTAGTATATGTACTGTTGAAGATGTTAAATCTACTAAAACATTTAATAACTTTATGGACTTTAAAAAGTATTGTAAAAATTATAGCGTTTTTCCTGATGATAGGTTAGAAAAAATATTCTATTCAAAGCACGGTTATTATATAATAAAAATGACATATAATGTTGCATTAAAAAGACGTATAATTAACAAAGATTTAATTGAAAATGTAGGATTAGATTCATCCTCATATTGGGGATTCTTTAAATTAAATTCTAATCAGCTAAAAAAAATAATTGAAATAGGTGAAGTAAATGAAGGCTATATTATCCATTAAACCTGAATTTGTAAATAAAATTCTATCATGCGAAAAAAAGTATGAATTTCGAAAAAAAGTTTTTAAACAAAATATTGAATCCGTTATAATATATTCTACAAAACCTGCAGGTGTCTTTATAGGTGAATTTAAAGTAAATAAAATTGTATCAGGTGATGTAGATAAAGTTTGGTCAAAAACTAATAAAAAAGCTGGCATAACATACAAATACTACAAGGAATACTTCAAAAATAATTCTGTAGCATACGCATTAAAAATAGATGACTTATGGATATATGATCATCCTATAGATCCATCAAGCATATTACCGGACTTCAAGGCCCCTCAATCTTTCTGTTATCTAAGAAATTAGAGTCTTTAAACAGTTAGTAAAATTTGTTTTTGAACATATGTTCCTTTTATGCTATAATCATTTATTAATTATATATTGGAGGAATACATATGGTTCATACCATGAGATTACAAGAAAAATATTTTGATCTTATTAGATTAAATCGCAAAATAATCGAAGTTAGACTAAACGATACAAAAAGAAAATCTTTATCAATAAATGATATTATCATATTTTTTAAAATGTCCAATCACAGTGAATCTATTAAAGTATCTGTAGATAAAATAACTAAATTTTCTTCTTTTAAATGTTTATTATCTCAAATTGACATTAAAGACTTGGGGATCAGTAAAAAAGATAAAAATGTCTTTTTACAGGAGTTATCTTCTATCTATTCGTCTGCAGATGAAAAACAACTCGGTGTGTTAGGCATAAAATTCCATATTTTAGATTAACTATATATACCAGGAGGTTATAAATCAATTTGTGAATAACCTCTTATATACTTTTTTTATGTAATTTGGATTTCATATTTTTATAATCATAAAATTTTTCAGTATCACTATTTTCTAAGAGCTTATTGTTTAAGAGATGTTTTAACTCTTTATATGCATCTATGTTTTCTTTTCTAACATCACTGTTACGTTTACGCTCTTTAAATTCAAAGTCAAAATTATAAACAAGATCATACAATCTGTAAATGACTTGTACATCTGATGACTCTAAGAAATTACAATTAGCAACTATATGTTGCCAATCTTCAAAATATCTTATATCCACAGATCCCCTTTCATTATTTATATAGTCTTCAATACTTACCAGATCATAATATAACACTGAAGCATAATGTTTTTCTTTTTTTTCATCATCAATTATTCTAAAATATTTTTGAGATAAATAAGTAACACCGCCACCAACTAGTGCACCAACAATAGCTCCTAATAAGGAATTCATAATTTTAGGCTCAACTCCTTTCAAAATAAAGATAAGTATAATAATACTCACTATCAAAATTATCATTCTCAGAAAAAACTTATTATTTCTAATTTTTCATCATTAAATTTACTATTTTCCACATCATCAATTATTTCTAGGCACAATTGATAAAAACTTAATCTTCTAGATTCACTTATTTCCTTCAGAAGTTTAGCACTTAAAAAATTTTTAGGACGGTAGTCCTTTGGATTATAAAGTCTTATGAATATTTACAGTAGAAGTAATAGATTCCGATTTTTACTGGAAATTATACGGAAAAAATTTGCATAATAAAAGCATCCTTTTTATAATGGTTTTGCTGAAAACTAAAAATAAAAGGATGCTGATAAAATGAGTAAAAGTTATTTAAAACAATTACTTACTTATATTAATAAAGTATATGATATAGGTGAAAAAATCAATAGTTTAAAAGATAAAAGAGTAAAATCTCCAGTAAAAGTTTCAACAATAGTTTTCGTAGTGTTATTTGGATTCATGCTTCAAATAAGAAGTTTCAATAGATTAGAACATTGGATTGAAAAGAATAAATTTAAAAAAGTGTTACCTAAAAATACTAAAATGCTGCACATTGACGCAGTCAGGCGGTGTTTAAGTAACTTTGATATGGATGGCTTGAAAAACATTCATATCAGCATAATAAAAACAACTATAAAAAACAAAGTATTTCGAAATGGTACTATTGATGGTTTAAAAGTAGCTGCCATAGATGGTGTAGAGTTATTTGAAAGTACTAAAAAATGTTGCAATAAATGCCTTTCTCGAGAGAATAGAGATGGAACTACCCATTATTTTCATAGATCTGTAGTGTGTGCAACAGTAGGATCAGACCCACATATTATTTTAGGTCAAGAGATGCTTGAACCTAAAAAAGATAGTTCAAGTAAAGATGAAGGTGAAATTACGGGTAGTAAACGACTAATTAAGAAGTTATATAAGAAGTATCATCATTTCGCTGACATCATAGTGGCTGATGCTCTTTACTGTAAATCTACTTGGATAAAAGAAGTTCTTTCTATAGGAATGGATGCATTGGTAAGAGTAAAAGATGAAAGGCTGCACATTGTAAAAGATGCATTAGCCCTATTTAAATGCCGGGAGGCAGATAAAGATTGGACTGTAAAGGAAAATGTAAATACCTATAGAAAGATTAAAGCGTGGGATGATGATAATTTTCAAATGTCTGATTCAAGTATAGAAGTAAGATTCATAAAATTTATAGAAGAAATTCATACTGGAGATAAAGCAGAAATTAAAGAAGAATGGATCATAACAACAGATAAATTTATATCAGTAGAAACTTTATGGAAAATAATGCATAAAAGATGGGATATTGAAAATAATGTATTTCATCAGTTGAAAACTGAATGGCATTTAGATCATTGTTTTCTTCACAGTTCTACAGGGGTAGAGACAGTTTTAATGTTTATGATACTAGCATTTAATTTAATGCAGTTATATTTTTTTAGGTGTATCAGAGGTTTTAGGAAGAAAAAAATGCTCCAAATAGATATTATTGAAGATATAAAAGATGAAAGATTTACTATAGAAGATGATTGGGATAATCCACTATTCATAAAGACGTAATTTTAAAATAAAAACTGGAAACTTTGCATTAAGATTTTTAGGGGTAGGGGAGTGTATAACAATTTTTACGATCTACCGGTTTAAGGGCTTACCAGACCTTTAAATAAGTGTAAAAAAATATAATTCCAGTAAAAATAAAATTTTCACTGGAATTTAGGTGCTAAATCTCTGTATTTCCTTAATATCATTTGCTATTATTTCTGCAGTAATTCCAACCATGATAACTATAACTAGATAAATCAAAGTTTGAATCTTAGTATTATCATCTATTCTTTTAAATGTACTTGTATTTAAAATTGCTGTTCCAATAGATACAGCAATAGTTATCAATGAGCATATCCAAGGTATTATTGAAACTTTAGTATTATTTAAATTATTAATAATATTTTTAATTTGTAGTTTATCTAATATAATTAATTTTTTTTCTTTTCTCTCCCCATATATTTTTATAATTTCTGATATAAGTTCATTCGCATTATTTATTGATATATCAATGTCTTTTAAGGCACTTATACACATAACATATTTTTCATAATGTTTTAGATAATAATTCATAATATCATATATATTCATATTCTTATACCATTTAAAAATTGCCTCATAACAAGTATAGACTATTATTATTATAAATGACCATTTCACTATAGCATCTATTAAATTCATGTCTCTCCTCCTTTTAATGGTAACCATTTTATTGGCAATCGTAATACAATGGAAGTTCATAATTTAGATACTAACCAAGATGATTGTTAAATAAATAATATCAAGACTGAACATATAAGAACATTCTATACAGATACTTTATCTCAAACTCATCTACAGGGTTATGATAATTGTACACATTGTATTGGTAGTTGTCAGCACTAATTCCGAACGTAGTCAGTGGCTATTTATTTTCCCTGACTATATTTCAGATTTAAATAACATAATATGTTTTTGGCTTAGATACAATTTGATAATTCCTCCCTGTAGAGTAATGAGGATATGCCTTTATTATATTTTTAACAGTATGTTTTCGAGTTGAACATTCATCAAACATTGAAATATCTTCACAAAGAATAACTGAGTCTTCATTTTCAACAACAAAAATCAATAATTCCTTTTCTGTATAACTTTTACCTATTTCTAATTTTTCTGGTACATCATCTTCAAAATAATTACTCATAATAAATACCCCCCTTTATCAACATATATTCTCCAATAATTTATATATTCCTGATAATTTTTACAAAAAAATAAAACTTAAAACAAATCCACTGCTCTAGGCCTTATTTGTAATATCCTTACTATTTCAAAAATTTCATTAAATATGATCTCCTTTTACGTACTCTTAATTCCTTGCCAATATGTATAATATATATATTGGTTCCATTCATATTTATTTTGAGACATCAAGAGTACCCTACAATTCATTCTACTAATTTTTCCAACTCTGAAATTTTATCTTTTACTGTTTGCTTAATTTCATTATATTTTTCATCAAAATTAAATTTACTTGCATCTCCTTTTTTTGATTCAACCTTAACTCTTTCCCACTCAGTCTTTAAATATACTTGAGTTAATAGCATTATTAATTGTGAACTATACTTTACTTTTTTAACACATTTTTTTATATCATTATTAATATAACTAGCCAATTCATTACATATATCAAAACCCAATTTACCAAAGTCTTCTTTTTGAACAATATCTTTAATATATTGTTTAAATTCTTTTTCACTCTTAAAAATAATTTTATTCTTTATTAATACATTAACTAACGTCTTCTTTGTCATTTCCAAATCTTTATCCTTATAAAAATAGAACTGAATAAGTTTTTTGCGTCCTTCAAATTTCTTTTTTTCATCATTACTGTAAATATTATACTTTTTTAGTTGTAGAAATGTTTCTAAAGACTTATTTAATTCTTGAATTATATTTATAATTTTTTTATCTTGTTTTCCTTTAAAATTTAAATGTAATTCAATTTTTGCAGTTATATTTCCCAAGTCACCAAAGTACTCATTAAGATTTTCAGGAAAAGTCGTATCATAAAAATATCTAACTTTACTTAAGTATTCAGATATATAATCTTTAAGTTTTTGCATCCATTCAACTCTATTACTTGTTATAATTTCAGCAGTCCTTTGCTTCTTAGACTGGCTAATTACAATAAAAATATTTATAAATGCACTTATAAGAGAAATTCCTGCAGCTATTATAGCACCTATTACAGCTCCATTTCCTGGTTCAATTTTCAGAAACACTTTTACTCACCTCTTAAAAATTAATATTCAGTATATAAAAATAATTTTTCTATTTTAAGGTTATCTTTTATTCACCAAATTCTATACTCATATATAATGTTACCTACATCAACTCTTTAGATAATATTTCTACAATATGAATCAATATCCTTTAACTTTCGTTCGTCAACATATGACTTGTTTTTTAATATCATTGTATTTATATATCTTTATATTGTTCTAATTTTTACCTAAAATAAATGTCTGCTTATTCTTCAAATAACTTTAGGCGTAGTCATTTTGACCACACCTAACTCTAATATGTAATTTATAACTTCTTTTCTTATCCTGTAAGCAATACTTCTAAGCACTCCATACATTTCATTGGCTTCCAATTAACGTTTTAATTATTTTTCTATATTACTTTATATGCTTATCAAAACACACTGTTATATATAAAAGGTAAGGCTTTATATATAACTTTCATTACGTAATCTATTTTGACATGCAAACAAGTGTTTGCTAGAATTAACTTATTAAATACTAATATTGGGGGTATTTACTAATGAAAGCAGCAATATATAGCAGGAAATCAAAATTCACTAGTAAAGGTGAATCTATAGAAAATCAGATTGAAATGTGTAAAGAATACTGCAATAAAAATTTTGATGAAGAAATTGAGTTTATTATATAGAAGATGAAGGTTTTAGTGGTGGAAATGTAGACAGGCCTCAGTTTCAACAAATGATAAAAGACGCAAAGAATGAGAAATTTGATGCTCTAGTATGTTATAGACTTGACCGTGTAAGTAGAAATGTTGCTGACTTTTCTACCACTCTTGAACTACTACAACAGCATGATATATTTTTTATAAGCATAAAGGAACAGTTTGACACAAGTACTCCTATGGGTAAGGCTTATGGTATATATAGCCTCTGTATTCGCACAATTAGAGCGTGAAACCATTGCTGAACGTGTACGTGATAATATGATTGAATTGGCAAAACGGGCCGTTAGTTAGGTGAGCCTCCTCCTATGGGGTTTAAATCAGAAAAAGTGCTTTACTATGATGCTGAAATGGAACAAAAATCCATGCATAAGTAAAAATCTTATCAGGAGCAATGTCTCCTATATATTTTTTAATTTTATATCGAACAAAAATTATATCAAGGAGGTACTTAAATGGCAACAAAAACAAACTTTATTTCTAATGGGAAAAAGTATTATAGAATAAACTATGATATTGGTATGAATGCTGATGGGAAAAGAATTAGGAAACAATTTGTTGGTAAAAGTAGAAAAGGAGCTGAAAAAAAGAAACTAGACTACATAAATAACATGAATGCTGGTTTAAAAGATACAAAAAATATGTGGCTTGCACAAACATTAAAAAGTTGGTTATTTGAAGTTGTAAAAATGTCTGGTAATATAAAACCAACTACATTTGCAAGATATGAAGGATTATATAGAAATTACATAGAAATTACATAGAAATTACATAGAAAATTCTCCTATAGGATGTATGAGTTTAGATAAATTGGAGTCAATACAAATACAGAGATATTATAATAAGCTATTTAGGCAAGGCAAAAGCAGCAATCAAATTAACTATGTAAATAAATTTTTAAAACAATTTTTAAATTATGCGGTTGACTGTGGATATATTCTCAAGAACCCATGTAGTGGGAAAAAGATTGCTATTCCAAAAGAGAACTCAGATAAAGTATCTGAAAGGCATATCCTTGTATTCAATAATGAAGATCTAACAAAAATAGTTAAAGCTGAAAGCTCTAAAATTAAATACATTGCTTTATTTTCTTTATCAACAGGAATGAGGCGTGGAGAAATAATTGGCTTAAAAGAAAATGACATTGACTATAAGTTAAAAGAAATTCATATTAGAAGATCTGTGGCAACTACTACAATTTTTGATAATAACAATAAAAAAAGTAAACAAACTATAGTTCAAGAACCAAAAAGCAAAAACTCTAAAAGAACAATTCCACTTCCAGCATCATTAGTAGAAATAATCAAAGCTTCAATTAAAATTAAAAAATCGGAAAAACTAAAAGCTGGTAGTAGCTATTGCAAAGACAACTTAGACTACATATTTCTAAGTGAACAAGGTAACTTAATTAACGCTGGAAATTTGGACAAAACATGGTCAAAATTCTTAAGGTCCTTAAATATTCCTCACAAAAAATTTCATGCTTTAAGACATACATATGCTACTAAGCAATTTGAAAATAATATGCCTTTAAAAACTATTTCTATGCTATTAGGTCACAGCAGTATTGAAATAACTGCTAATATTTATACTCATGTTTTAAAAAAAGAAAAAGAGAAATGAGCTGATATTTTACCTGACATTAAAACTATGGTGTAAAAATGGTGTAAAATTTTAAAAAAGCACACCTTAAATCAAAAAATAAAAACGGCTTAACTATTGTAGTTAAGCCATTCTTTGATCTTTGGTAGTCCCTAGGAGAATCGAACTCCTGATTTCACCGTGAGAGGGTGACGTCTTAACCGCTTGACCAAGGGACCATATTTAATTTTCGCAATCAACATTTAATATTATATATCCTGATCAGCAATTAGTCAACACTTTTTTCATTTTTTATTCAATATTTTTTCTAAAAACTTTATTTTAGATAGCATCCATTCTAGATACACAATTAAAAACATTAAAGATTGAATTAGAAATTAATATTTTAGTTGCAACTAGTTCGCAACTAGTTATATAATAGTATATGTCGGTCTTATATGTACTGCACCTATCGTGTACATTTAATATAAATGGAGGAAATCATTAATGATAGAAATTAAAGATCTGACATTTTCCTATACAGGTAAATGTCCTTATTTAATAAATAAAGTAAACTTAAATATTCAAGACGGAAGCTATGTTTCAATTTTAGGCGAAAACGGCAGCGCTAAAACCACCCTTGTAAAATTGATTTTAGGACTGTTAAGTCCTTTAAGCGGCAGTATACACATAGCAGCTGAAAGAATTGGATATGTACCTCAAATAGTAGATAATTTTAATTCTGAATTTCCAATTACAGTTTCAGAACTAATGAGATGTCATAGTAAAGTTTTAAAAATAAAAAATAAAAAATCTGCAAATATATGTCTTGGTTCTGTTGGAATGAGCGATTTTAAAAATAAACTGATAGGGAATCTTTCTGGCGGCCAGCGTCAAAAAATATTTATAGCAAGAGCTCTCATTGGCTACCCTAAACTCCTAATATTTGATGAACCTTCTACTGGAATAGACGTTCCAAGCCAAAAAGAAATATACAGTATAATAAAACATTTAAATAGGCACCAATCCATAACGGTTCTAGCTGTAGAACACAACTTAAAAGCTGCTCTGGAAAATTCTACCCATATCTGTACCATGAAGGATGGCAATTTAAAAATGTATACTGTTGAAGAATACAAACAACAAGTACATAATCTATCTGATTTTAATTAAATTTTACTGGAGGAAAATCATGTTACAATACGGTTTTATGCAAAATGCAATTATTGCAGGTATATTTATATCTATACTTTGTCCTGCTGTAGGCATATTTTTAGTCTTAAAAAGATATTCTATGATTGGAGATACCCTATCTCATTCATCCCTCGCTGGAGTTGCAATAGGTCTAGTTTTCGGATTCAATCCAATACTAACTGCTTTTATATTTACTTCCATTGCAGGACTCGTAATAGAGTTTTTACGAGATTATTATAAGAAATACGCTGAATTAATACTTGTTATAGTCCTTACATTATCCGTTGGTATTGCCATTGTACTTATAAGTACTGGAAAAGCCAATGCAGATGTAAACTCCTTTCTTTTTGGAAGTATACTTACTGTATCTGAAAATGACATTTACACAGTAGTTATATTAAGCATAATTTCTGTTATAACTTTAACTCTTTTACATAATGAATTATTGTATATAACCTTTGATGAAAATGGAGCAAAAGTGTGCAAAATAAAAGTAAAGCTTATAAATTACATATTTGCCCTTTTGGTAGGTGCTACAATTTCTGTTTCTATACGAATTCTTGGGATTCTTGTAATTTCATCCATGATAGCTATGCCCGTGGCTGCAGCCCTTCAACTTCACAAAGGATTTAAAATTACATTTTTATTTTCAATAATATTTGGATTTCTAGATATAATGATTGGATTATTCTTGTCCTATTATATAAATAGTGCCCCTGGTGGTACTATAGCAATTACTTCAGTTGTATTGCTTTTAGTTGTTATTATAGGTAAAAGGTTATTCAATAAATAACTTTCTATGTTCTCAGATATGTTTAGGTATTTATAAATTTAAATACTTACGCATATCTTAAGCTCATTGGTTTACTATTTTTGTAGTATAATTTTCTATATTCTCTCTTATACTTGGCCAGGAACGTTTGCAAAACATTACTTCTACATTATTTCTCCTTGATCTTTCTTTTATTATGTTAGCCATATTATGTCCTATATAATCTATAAGCACCAATACCAAATCTGTATTTTCGTGAATTTTTATTTTTCTATCACCTTTTTTTCTTCCTGTAACATGGCCAATTTCATTAAATCCCTTTTCTCTCAATTTATCTTCTATATTTCCAAGTCGGTCTCCTCCTACTACTAAAATACTCATAAATTAATTCCTCCTCAATTTATAATTGATATTAATTCTCATAATCAATTATAAACTGATATCACTATTTTGTAAACCTTATATTGCGACTAAGCTAAAAACTCTATATAAGTCTTCTAACTTAAAAATCAACTTATACGTAGAAATATTTTTACAATAGTGAAGCTCTTTTAAATACTTTGTATATAAGTCTTAGGGAAAAATTTAACGAGCTGAAGGTTGTAAGAAATTGCTCATCGAATAGTTTTAATTGATAATCTTAGAAATGCTATTGTTTTGTAAACTTTATATAGAGCTTCTAACTAAAATTTAAACTTATACATAAAATGTAATGACAAAATTGAAAGCACCTTTAAAAACTTTTCCATAAGTCTTAGCGAGGTATTTTAGAAAATCTTAGGAACTTAGATATGTTTGAGGCACGAGTTTAGCTAAGGTTCTTAGATTTTCAAAATACCAAGCTCTAGACTTATTAAAAGTTTTTATGGTGCTAAAATTTGTCATTACATGACCTGTATAAGTTGATTTTTTGTTTAGAAACTCTATAGGTTAATTCTCTATTCCAACTCTTGCTGGAACCCCTTCAGTATAGTAATGCTTTATTTCCTTCATTTCTGTAACTAAATCTGCTCTTTCTATTATTCTCTTATCTGCATATCTTCCAGTTAGTATTACTTCAGTCTTTTCCTGCTTTTTATCTAAAATTTGCAAAACTTCATCTACTGTAAATAGCTCATAAAATATAGCTATATTTATTTCATCCAATACTACTACATCATAATCTCCCTTTGTAACTATTTCTTCAACTTTTTTAAGTCCAGTTTTAGCTGCTTCTATATCAGCTTTGCTTGGTTTACCGCATATAAAGCAATTTCTTCCAAACTGTTCTAATGTAAAATTAGGTAAATATTCTTTTGCCTTTAACTCGCTGTACTCCATTCCCTTAACAAATTGTCCAAAGAATACTTTTTTACCAGCACATACAGCTCTAAGAGATAAACCTAGTGAAGCCGTAGTCTTACCTTTTCCGTTTCCAGTATAAACTTGAATATATCCTTTATCCATAACAAACAACCCTCTTCCTTATAATAAGTTATTTTCTTTCAAATGCCTAAATTCTTTCTCTTACTTTAAGTTTATTAGTATGCATATATTATGTCAATAATTATTATAAATAGAATTTTTTCAATCACATAATCATACTAAATACATTCCACTGGCAGTAAAATTTCACTTAAAGCCTTTACTTTATATATCTTTATATTTTTTAAATTTAATCCTCCTAGGAACTTTTCTTCAAATTTAAACTTTTCTGCATCATCATATATTATTCCTAAAACATTTCCACTATGTGCACCTATTATTCCAAGGCCTGAAGTTTTTTCTTTTATATCCATCACTAAGTTTAAAAAGTCATAATAAAGCCGCTCCTGATTTTTCACTATACTTTCAGTTGATACATAGGCTAGCTTATGTAAATCTTTTTCTTTCACTGCTTCTTTAAGTATTGGAACTAAGTCTTTAACATCACATAAATTAGGTAAATTTTTGTGATTAAATTCAACTGTATCTACTGTTTTATCTCCTTCAAAAGCAAGTATATTATAAGATAAATAATCTCCTATGGTGAATTTATAATTACCACTTTTGTAATCAAATAAAGTCATCTTATTAAATACTATACTATCCGTAGGTTCGATATCTATACAGTTTTTCACAAGTTCTACCTCATTGAATTTTTTATTAAACATATTAATAAGACAATAATAAACTCCACAAAGATCTGCCGTACTACTGGCAAGTCCCTTTCCATATGGAATCTCGGAGTTTATTTCTATATCTAGACTATCAAAATACTTTTCATATCCCCAGGATTTAAGAATATTGTACAAAAAACTAGAAGACTTCTTTAAGTACCTTTTCCTTATGGGATTATTACATTCTATAAGCTTAACTTTAGTATAAATATTTACTGGACAAGACAATAAAAGATCTCTATTTTCTATTTTTCCCTGAAGTATCTCTCCAAAACTTCCAGGATAAATTGTTGAAGTCTCCATAAAATACACCCTTTACAAATTTTTTATTGTCTTTATATATTTCACAAGTTCATTTACATTGTAAAAAACATTAATATTATCATAATTCATTTTTTTTCTTCCAATTATAAAAGCATATATTCCACAATCCAGACAGGCTCTTATTTTTTCATAAGTTCCGCCTTCCCTTCCACTGTCTTTAAGCAGCATGGCTTCAGCTTCATAATCTTTTATAAAGGCACAATTTAGTTCATAGCTGACAGGCCCCTTTAAGGCAATTATATCCCCTAGGTCTATTTTTCTGTCATTACATTCCTTTATAACTTTAACAGAAGGTAAAACTCTATAAATTATTCTATTTTTAAGGTTTAGGCCCAACACCTTATCTAAGCTCTTACTACCTGTAGTATTTAATATAGTTCCCTTTATCTCTTTAAGCTTCACTTTAAGCTCATTATAATCCTCTACTTCTACAACTTTAGCCTCATTTTTAAATTTTTCTATACAAGAGGGCCTTTCATATCTTATATACTGTATATTTAGCTCATTGCATGCCTTAATTACATTTTTAGTAACTTCCACTGCATAAGGATGTGAGGCATCCACTAGTACTTTTACACCTTTTTCCCTTAATTCACTTATAAGATCATGAAGATCAAGTGGTTTATTATTCATATAAGCATATTTATATTCTTTAAGAAGCTCTCCACCATATTCCGTTGCTGTAGATACAAATATATCAGAAGTAAATTCATTTAGCAAAGAAAGTATTTTTCTACCTTCAGAAGTTCCAAGAATTAATCCTATCATATGAAAATCTCCTTACATTCTAACTTTCATCTTTTCATCCATAAGAGGATTGCCTTCTATACAATCTCTAATGTGCTGCACATATATCTTCTGAAAAGCCTTGTTTTCTCCAAGTCCATGAAGATATGTATCTATTTCAAATCCTTTAGATTCAAGTATTTGTTTCCAAGAATCCTTGTCTTCACCTGCCATGTCATTTGTGGCATGATCTCCTGCTACTAACATAAAAGGCATTAATGTTACTTTCTCAATATTGTTTTTTTTCAGCTTAGGTATTACATTATCAATTTCAGGATACCCCTCTACAGTAGCTATAAAAATATTTCTTATTTTCAAATCATCTAATACATATTGAAAAAGAGCATAACTAGAATTACTATGATGCGAAGAGCCATGTCCCATTAACACTACAGCTTCATTTTGACTAAGAGGTGGAAGCTGCTTTTCTAATGCCCTTGCAGCTATTACATAATCGCTTTGCCTATAAAGTACAGGGCGACCTAAAACCAGTTTACCAAAAGACCCTTGATATTCATTTATACAGCGAACTACCTTGTCATATTCATCTCCTGGCATTATATGTAGTGGCTGAACATAAACTTCTCTAAAGCCTTCATTTTTCATTTTATCCAGGGCCTCAGGCACTGTGTCTATATAAATTCCCTTTTGATTTTTTAATTTTTTAATTATTATTCCGGAGGTAAAAGCTCTTCTAACTGCATATCCCTTAAATTCATTTTTAATTTCATTTTCCGTGTCTTCAATACAGTTTTTAAGTGTTTCCAATATGCTCGTACCAAAACTTACCACAAGTATTCCTCTTTTTGCTTCCTTCAAATCTTATCACCTCTTTTAAGAATAGTTTTTAATTCTACTGTGGAATTTTGTAACCACGGGGAGTTATAAATACCCCATCTTTTATATAACTGTTACTGTTTCCTATTATAACTACAGACATCATGTCAACTACGCTATCATCAAAAGAATCAAGTGTAAAAAGCTTATGCTCCTGACCTTCTCTAAGTGCATTTTTAACTACGGCTATAGGGGTATCGCCTTTCCTGTATTTTTTCACAATATCAATACATTCTTTTAAATAATGAGGTCTACCCTTACTTTTAGGATTATAAAGTGATATTACAAAATCTCCAGAAGCTGCAAGTTCAATTCTCTTTTTTATAAGCTCATAGGGAGTCATAAGATCACTTAAACTTATGTTACAGTTATCATGCATAAGAGGTGCTCCAACTATGGAAGCTGCTGCAGAAGAAGCTGTAAGTCCTGGAATTACTTCTACATCTTCATCTTTTCTCATTTCTAAGATGAGCCCTGCCATACCATATATTCCTGGGTCACCTGTACTCACTATGGAAACTACGTGGTCTTTTGAAAGTTCAAGTGCTTTTTTACATCTCTCCACTTCAGCTCTCATACCTGTTGAAATTACCTCTTTATTTTTAATTAGATCTTTTATCATCTCTATATACTTAGTATATCCTACAATTATTTCACTATTTTCTATTACCTTTACAGCACGTAAAGTCATATTTTCATATCCACCTGGTCCAATTCCTACTACATAAAGTTTACCCATTTTACACACATCCTTTATCCAGTGCACAATTCACAATTTACAATGCA
Organism: Clostridium sp. 001; assembly: GCF_019056555.1. Lineage (NCBI taxonomy): Bacteria > Bacillati > Bacillota > Clostridia > Eubacteriales > Clostridiaceae > Clostridium > Clostridium sp. 001. The sequence continues at coordinate 1,194,672 of NZ_CP020473.1, forward strand.
CAATTTTTAAATCAATAATTTTTTTATCTGATGGCTACCTACTGTAACACTCCCACTTCTATCAAAGTGGGAGATAACAGTAGCTACGCCCCTAGATAATTCATCTAAACTTAGTGGGAGAAACAAAACTCTAAAGAGAAAGCGACTATCATCAAATCAAAGATTTGAGATATCTGCTTTTCCCACTAAGTAAGATTCATTGATGTACTTCACCTATACACAAGGTCATTCCATTTGCCTTTATTTTATCCGTAATTAAAGATGCTCCCGTAAGTTCTGTGCAAGGCTCACACACTGCCCTTACACCTATGGTTTTTTCAACAAAGTCACTGCCTTTATAGTTGTGATGTACCTTCTTTATATCTTCTATAGAATAGATTTTCAAATCACATTTGAAATATTCTGCAAGTTTTAATATGGCCTCTTCCTTTGCCTTTATTTCCACAGTAGAAATATACTTTACAGCCCTTTCATCTATATTATAATCTAAAAGCAGCTTTTTAACTGTTTCTATCATCTGCTTCGAATCGAAATTTTTCCTACAGCCAACTCCCAGCACAATATTTTTTCTTATGAGTTTTAATGTTTTTATATCTCTAAAATTTTCCTTGCCAAAGGCTTTACATTTATTTGTAACATACAAAAGTCCTTGTATATCGTCTGAATTGATGCTGTAACCTTTGGGAGCATCCAACAATTTATCCTCATCTATAAATCCTACTTTTTTGCCTTCCACCAAAAGGGCAGCTATGTATTTAGCATCTTTTAAATCATTTATAATGAGTCCATTTTCTTTTGCAAAAACATCCGGTGCTTTTACCCCAATATTGTCCGTAGCTGTAGTTATTACAGGAACAGCTTTAAGGATATTTGCCAATTTGCATGTAAGTTCATTTGCCCCGCCTAAATGACCACTTAAAAGGCTGATTATGAATTTACAGGAACTGTCTATGACAACTACTGCAGGATCCTTATCTTTTGATTTTATAAAGCTTGCTATGGCTCTTACAGCTATACCCGTAGAACTTATAAATACAACTGCCTTGTAATTTGACATGGCAGTTTCCGCTGCATCTTTAAGTTTAAAACCTTCCATATTATTTTTAGAATAAAGATCTATAGGAAAATGCTTTTTTATCTTATCACTTATTTTATCTCCTGCAGTTGTAACGCTAATTACCGCTATTTTCATTTTTTGCCTTTCTGAACATATGGGTAAAATTTTCATCGTACAAAAGGCTTTTATCATATTTGCAATTGATAAAATCTCCTACAAGTATCTGCGCTGTCTTTGTTATATTTTCCTTCTTTACTTTTTCTACAATATCATCCAAAGTTCCTATAACACACTTTTCATCTTCCCAGGTAGCTTTTTGAATAACTGCTATAGGCACATTTCTACCATAGCCTTTCTTTAATTTTTCCACTACCTTGTCTATCATGCTTACAGACAAAAACAGTGCCATGGAAGCTCCTACAGAAGCTAATCTTTCCAAATTTTCTTTCTCTGGTACGGGAGTTCTTCCCTCTACTCTTGTAAGAATTATAGTTTGGCTTATACTTGGCAGGGTAAATTCTCTGTTTATAGCAGCTGCTGCAGCCGTAAAGGAACTTACTCCTGGAACAACTTCATAATCTATTCCAAGCTTGTCTAGTTCATCCATCTGCTCTCTTATAGCCCCATATATGGTTGGATCTCCTGTATGCAGTCTAACTATTTTCTTTCCTTCTCCATGATATTTTTTTATAACATCGATAACTTCATTTAAGGTCATGGAAGCAGAATTATATATTTTTACTCCAACTCTACAGTATTCCAAATGATCTTTGCTTACGAGTGAACCTGCATATATAACCACATCTGCAGTTTTTAATATATCTCTTCCTTTAACTGTTATTAAATCAGCATTTCCCGGTCCTGCTCCTATAAAGTAAACTTTATTTGTCATGTTCTTCCTCCTTTAATCTCTTTGGGCTATTATAAGAGACATATAATCTCTGCTTTTTAGTATATCTTCTCTATTTTTAAGTATTTCTTGTCCTTCTCTATAAGCTCTCTTTACACATACATACTTGAATCCTTTTTCTTCTAATACATCTAACACATTTTCTTCTTTTCTATACACTTTCATTATTACTACAAATTTTTCATCTGTTATCTTATCTACCTGAGATGCAGGAAGGATCAAGACCCTTTCATCTCCTATAACAATGCTCTGTCCTGCCAGACTTGCAGCAGCACAAAAAGATGTTATTCCAGGCACAGTTTCTGTTTTATACCCCTTGTTTTTAATATGCTCCAAAAGATATATATAGGTGCTGTATACAAAAGGGTCACCTATAGTCAAAAATGCAACATTTTTACCTTCATTTAATCTTTCCTCTATAGTCTTAAAAGCTTCAAATATCTTTCCTTCCTGCTCTTTTCCACCCATTGGAAAGTGTTTTATTATAACTTCTTTACTTTCATCTACAAAATTTTTAGCTGTATCAAAAGCTATGCTTCTATCTCCATCTTTTGCTGAAGGTGCAACTATTACTTCACATTTCTTTATTACATTTACAGCTTTTAGCGTCAGTAATTCTTCATCTCCAGGTCCAACTCCTATACCATAGAGAGTACCCATCTTTAAGGTATCTTTTTCCATAAGTTTTCACATCCTCACTACATAATACAAAGTTTAAAGTCCAAATATCAAAGTTCAAATAATGATGACTTCCTTCGCACCTCAGCAAATCTATAATTTTAATGTTTTGTGATATTAGAAGATAAATTGTCATTATCTGTTATTTGTTATTTAACAAATTATAAATTACGAATTGCACTTACTATAAATATACTATTATTAGAAGTCATCATATAGCTATTTGCCCTGGTCTTGTTTATTGATACTTGTATGCATTCTACTTCATAATTCATACTTTTTAAAGTATCCAAAGTTTTATATAAATTATTTAAGGTTATAAAATTGAGCACCATTTTTCCATTTTCTTTTAGCTTTGCACCATATCTCTTTATTATTTCCTCTATATTTTCTCCGCTGCCGCCTATAAATACAGCATCAAAATAAGGCTTTATACTGCTCTCTACTTCAAGTGCTTCTCCTTTTACAACTGTTAAATTGTTTACATTGAATTTTTCTATATTTTTTTCAATTACAGAAAGTGCTTCTTCATTTTTTTCAATGGCAACTACCTGTCCCTTAGAGCATATCTTAGCCATCTGCACACTTACAGAACCTGTCCCAGCACCTACATCCAGCACCCTATAATCTGACTCAACGCCAAGTTTTGCAATGCTGAGTATTCTAATTTCCTCTTTTGTCATGGGACAGTTTCCTCTTATAAATTCATCATCTTTTATATATCTCATAAAAATTTCTCCCACTTTTATAGAGTTTTATTTTCAATTACAACTACACAAAGACCTCCAAAGTCTTTATTTTTTAGCTCTGCAGCACTTCCTGAAGTGATTTTCTCATCCTCGTAAGAAAGATTTTCTCCTACATGCACTACTGCATCTACAGCATTTTCTTCTAGAATGCTGCACAGATAATCTGGTGAATGTTTTTTATCTGTAAACCATATAGAAATATGATTTTCCTTCACTATGCCTAAAAAATCTTCCTCTCTGCCGTGGAGACTTCCTAAAAAGGCTCCCTGCCAGCTAAGTTTTACTTTTGCCATCATATATTGAAAAGAGCTTATACCTGGAATAACTTCTATGTCACCATCATAATTCTTTTTTAAATACTCTGTTATACCATAGTAAAGTGGATCTCCAGAAGCTGTAACAGATACGCTTTCATATTTTCCAGATTGCAAAATATCAAGTATATCCGTTAACTTTTTTACCTTTATCTTATTGCCTTCTATAAAGTCCAAACTATCTACTGCTCTTTCAAAACCCAATATAGCCTGCGACTGTTTCATTACAGCTGCAGCCTTTGGAAGTATGTAATCTTTATTTCCAGGTCCTATGCCTACTATAAAAACCTTTGTATTCATAACCACACCTACTATTAAAATTTTACTTAGAAAGACTGCTGTAGAGAACTCCTCTTTTCATTGAATACATTATAACATCTGCTTCGATTGAATTATAGGTGTACTGTTCTATTCTATTTTTTACCTTAATACCTATATTTTCATAAAGCTCGTCATATCCATCTCCTAGAAGTTCCACAGCTCCTTCTGTAGTTTTTTCATTATACACTTTTTTTACAAGTTGCAAGTCTTCTCCCATTAAAGCAAGTTCCAGTGCCATTGTCTCAAGTCTTACATCTGATACCCTGCTGTGGGTGTTAAAACATCCTGAAGCAATTTTACTCATCTTACCTATATGTCCAATTACAAGTACTTTCTTTATGTTTTTGTTCATACAGCATCCCAGTGCAAAGCCAACATAGTTAGACATTATAACCATCTTGTTTTTATCCAGCTTCAAACTAGCTGCCATATTTTCTCCCATGTTTCCAAAGAGAAGTATAAGATCTTTGCACCCTTTAGCTATCTTTTGATTTATCTCAAGTTCCACAGACTGTTTAAGTGCTTCCTCAGACATAGGCATTACAATTCCACTTGTTCCAAGTATAGAGATTCCTCCTACTATATTAAGCCTTGAGTTAAATGTCTTCTTTGCTATTTTTTCACCTTCGGGCACAAATATAGTTATTTCTACACCTGAGTTTTCGGGAAGTACTTCTTTTACTTCTTTTTCAATCATCTTTCTAGGCACAGGGTTTATAGCAGCTTCACCTTTTTTCACATATAGTCCTTCACCTTTAACTATTCCAACCCCTATGCCGCCTTTTAATCTATATCCTTTAGATATTTTATTTGCTCTTGCCCATATCTCTATGCCATTTGTTATGTCTATATCGTCTCCACCATCTTTTAAAACACAGCACTCTACAAAATCTTTTCCATGCTTTACTTTTTCAATAGGTATCACAAGTTCAATACCTTTTGGAGTATCTATTTTCACTTCTTTTAAATCAGTTTTAAAATACAGCATAGTGGAAGCAGCCTTTGCAGCTGCTGCCGCACAAGAACCTGTAGTATATCCACATCTAAGTCTTTTTCCATCACAATTTACATACATGTCAAGCACAATATCACCACCTAAAAGTGCTAAATTATCTAGTTATCATATACATAAGTGCATTTACTATAGCAGCTGCTATGTTACTGCCACCTTTTCTTCCCCTTATAGTTATCATAGGTACATCAAGTTTTTCTATTTCCTCTTTGGAGTCTGCAGCTCCTACAAATCCTACTGGTGCTCCTACTATAAATTTAGGCTTTGCCTTTCCGGCTAAAGTAAGCTCCTTTAATTTATAAAGTGCTGTAGGGGCATTTCCAAATACAAAAAACTCCACACCTTCTTCTACAGCTTTTTCTACAGCTGCCATAGAACGAGTTATTTCTTTTTCTTTAGCTATATCTGCTATTTCACTTCTACTTACAAAACATTCTACTTTGCAGTTTAGCTTTGCAAGAGCCTTTTTATTTATTCCTGCTGCAGCCATATTTGTATCTGTATATATGGTAACACCTTTTTTTAAAAGTTCCAGGGCACTATCTACAGCTCCTTCTCTTATATAGAGTATATCTTTATATTGAAAATCTCCTGTAGTATGTATTACCCTCTTCACTATAGAAAGTTCTCTTTCAGGGAAATTACATTCTCCCATTTCTTCTCCTATTATTTCAAAACTTCTTTTCTCTATTCCCATAGGTGATTTTATATAATCCATAATAATCTATTCTCCATTTCCTTATATGAAGTTAAAAACTACTTTTCCCTTATATCTATAAATTTATCTGAATTTTTTACATCAGCTTCTTCAAAAGTTGCCATATTGTCCATAGTATAAAGTGCGGCCTCTATTACTGAAAACTCTAAAGGACATCCTGAACCTTCTCCAAGTCTCATATCTAAATTTAACATAGGCTTTAATCCCAGTTCCCTCATCACATAGCTTATAGCTGGTTCTGCAGAAAGATGAGAAGGAAATAAATAATCTCCTACCTTTTCGTTTAATTTAAAAGCACATAAGGCAGCTGCCGAAGATATAAATCCGTCAATTACAATAGGTACTCTATTTTTTGCAGCTCCTAAAAAGCACCCGCACATTCCTGCTATATCAAACCCACCTACTTTTGACAATACATCAATAATATCTTTTGGATCTGGTTTATTTACATCAATAGCAGCTTGTACAGCTTTCTTTTTACTTTTAAGTTGTTCATCTGTTATTCCAGAACCTTTTCCAACTGTAAGGTCTACTGGTAAACCTGTGATTGCACTTAAAATTGCAGAACTAGTGGCAGTATTACCTACACCCATTTCGCCTGTTCCAAAAAGGTTATATCCCTTTTTTACAAGATCATCTACTGACTCTATTCCTGCTTCAATGGCCTTTATGCATTCTTCTCTAGTCATGGCTGGTCCTTTAACCATGTTTTTAGTACCGTAGGCTACTTTTTTATTTATTATTTTAGGATCATCAAAGTCATAATCCACTCCTACATCTACTACAGTTATGTCAGACTTGGCAAAATCTGAAAGCACACAAACTCCTGTTATACCTCTTGCAAAATTTTTAGTAACTGTTACTGTAAGATCTTTAGGACAGTTACTTACCCCTTCTTCTACTACTCCATTATCAGAACACATAATAACTATATTTTTTTTATTTATTTTATTATGTATTTTTCCTGTAATTCCTGCCATCTTGGCAGCTATTTCTTCAAGTTTTCCAAGGCTTCCTATAGGTTTTGTCAAGCTGTCCAATCTTTTCCATGCCTTTTTTACAGCCTCTTCATCTTTTCCCTCTATGCACTTTAAAGTTTCTTCAAATAAACTCATAATACATACCCCCAAATTTACTTTTAAAATTATTAAATTGACCCTTTACTATATAAGACACTAAAAACACAAAAATAGTAACGCATTTTTTAAAACTTTTTTATTTTTATTTTTTTGATGCCCCTGAAATCTTTTGTAACATATCTAAGTTTCCGAAAAAATGGACATGGGCATAAGCTCCTAAAGTATTGTTTTTAACATAGCCGCAGTTCCATTTTTTTATTTTTCCATCGTAAGTATCTTTAGTGACGTTGTAAATTTTTTGTTCCTGTGAATCAATATAAGATTTATGAAACTCATGACAATTTACTTTAAGTCCTAAAGGTAAAATGTTATTTTTTTCAGCCACTTCTATCTCTGCATATCCAAAGTTTTGTAACCTTGAAGTCATGTGAGCCTTTCCTTTAAAAAATCCAACTGTATCAAAAACAGCACTTTTATCTACATTTTCCATACCCTCTGTCAAATACATAAGTCCGCCGCATTCAGCATAGCACCTAAGTCCCGCTTTTAATTCTGTTTTTATACTTTCCATCATAGATCTATTATTGCTAAGCTCTTCTATAAAAACTTCAGGATATCCGCCTCCTATGTACAAAAAATCTATATTAGAAGGTAACTTTTTATCTTCAAGGGGACTAAAAAATGTAGTTTCACCTAGTTCCTCTAAAAGTTCTATATTTTCCTTGTAATAAAAGCTGAAGGCTTTATCGTAAGCTACTGCCGTTCTTATCTTCCTATTTTCAATATGATAGTCGTCCTTAAAGTTCTTGTTTTCCTTAAAACATCCCAGCAGCATTTCAACATCCACATTTTTTAAAATGAGTTCACTGCATAGGTCTATTTTTTCATTTAAGTCACCTACTTCACTGCTTTGGACAAGTCCTAAATGTCTACTCTTAAGGGAAAGCCTTTCATCCTTTGGAATGTAGCCAAATACCTTTATATTGCAATTTTTTTCTACAGCAGCTTTCAAAAGTTTATAGTAACTATCTCCTATATTATTAAATATAACTCCTGCTATATTTAAATTTTCAAAGTTCACTATTCCATTTATTTCAGCACATAAGGTAGTACTTTGAGACTTAGGGCTCATAACAAGTACCACAGGCAAGTCCAGTACCTCAGCTATATTAGCTGTAGAATACTTGCTGTCTATCCCCTTGCCGTCATATAATCCCATAACACCTTCAATTATTCCTAGGTCTCCTTTTCCTCTACTGAAAGAAGCCTTTACTCCCTCTTCTCCCATAAGGTATAAATCCAAATTTCTAGAACTAGTTCCAGTTATACTTCTATGAAATGCAGGATCTATATAATCCGGTCCCACTTTGTAACCTTGAACTTTATAACCTTTTTTCATAAGTGCTTTCATAAGTCCAATAGTTACTGTAGTCTTTCCGCCTCCACTACTGTTTGATGATACAATAATACTTTTCAATACCCATCACCCTATTTCATTTTTTACTTGAAGTCTTCTTTAATCCACCTGCATATGTCAAGAGCATAATAAGTAATTATCATTCCTGCTCCTGCCCTCTTTATGCAAGTTAGCATTTCTTTTACTATGGCTTTTTCGTCTATAAGACCAGCTTTAGCTGCTGCTTTAACCATGGCAAATTCTCCACTTACATTATAAGCCGCTACTGGCAAATCAAATTTGTCCCTGGCAAGTCTCACTACATCTAGATAAGGAAGAGCTGGTTTTACCATTATTATATCTGCCCCTTCTTTTATATCATCTTCTATTTCCAGCATAGCTTCTCTTACATTGGCTGGATCCATCTGATAACCCTTTCTGTCACCAAATTTAGGTGCTGAATCCGCTGCATCTCTAAAAGGTCCATAAAATGCAGAACAGTATTTGGCACTGTAAGCCATTATGGCTACATTTTTAAATCCATTTTCATCTAATATGTTTCTAATAGCCTCAACTCTTCCATCCATCATATCAGATGGTGCTACCATATCTGCTCCAGCTTGTGCATGAGAAAGTGCTATTTTAGCTATATATTTAAGTGTTTCATCATTGTCTACTTCATGTCCGTTGAGTATTCCACAGTGGCCGTGGCTTGTATACTCACACATACATACATCTGTAATTACATAAAGTTCTGAGTCTAATTCTTTTAGTTTTCTAACTGCCTTTTGAATTATTCCATTTTCCTCAAAAGCTGAAGTTGCCACCTCATCTTTATGATCTGGAATTCCAAATAAAATTACACTCTTTACTCCCGCATCTTTAATTTCTTTTACAGCTTCAGGAAGTCTGTCAATAGAATAGTGGTAATTATTGTCCAGTGAAGATATCTCTTCTTTAATATTTTCTCCTTCTACCACAAATAATGGGTAAATAAAATCGCTTGGATTGAGTACAGTTTCCCTAACCATATCTCTTATAATTGGATTCTTTCTAAGTCTTCTGTGTCTTCTAAACATGTTTTTTACTTCCCTTCTAATAGTCGTTTTATAACTCCGTCTGTAGTATATTCTTCAGACATTTCATAATCTATATCATGCTTTTTCAGCTCTTTACCTGTTATAGGTCCTATAGAAATTACCTGCTTTTCCCTTATAGCAGAAAGTCCTACAAGTTCTATCATGTTTCTAACTGTAGTTGGACTTGTAAAAATAACTGTATCTACATCATTAAAACAATTTTTATCAGTTAAGCTACCAGCTATTGTCTCATAAGTATAACATTCATCTACTATGCAGCCTTCTTCTCTCAAGGCTTCTGCCAAATAAGGCCTTGCATTTTTAGATCTTGGAATAAATACTTTGTCTCCTTTTCTTATGAAACCTTTCATTTTATCATGGAGACTTTCAGCTACAAACTTTTCTGCCACTATTTCAGGTATAATTCCCTTATTTTTTATGGCTCTTTCTGTAGCAGGACCTATAGCTGCAAATTTTCCTTTTATATTTCTAATATCATAATTTTCAGTTAGAAGCCTTTCAAAAAAGCTATTCACCCCATTTACACTGGTGAAAATAATATAATCATACTCCGGCAATTTATCTAAATACTCTTTGATATTTTCTGAAGTATATTTTATTTCTATAGAATGTATTTCAGTAACCTGAGCTCCTAAATCAAGAAGTTTTTCTCTCATTTCACGAGACTGGGCCTTTGATCTTGTGATACATACATTTTTCCCAAAGAGAGGCTTTTTCTCATACCAATCAAGCTGATCATTGAATTTTATAACATCTCCTATGACTATTATGCAGGGAGAAGTTAATCCTGCCTCTTCAGCTTTTTCTTTTATATCTTTTATTTTTCCTACAACTTTTTTCTGCTTTGAAGTAGTTCCCCTCATAACTACTGCACAAGGAGTATTTTCATCCATACCATTTTCCTTAAGCTTGCTGCATATTACTTCCAAGTTTCTAAATCCCATTAAGAAAATCAGTGTTCCTCCTATTTTAGCTGCAGCTTCCCAATTTATATCCAGCTTTTCAGCAGTCTTTCCTGTAAAGATATGAAAGCTTCGAGCTACCTTTCTATGAGTTACAGGTATTCCTGCATAATTTAAGGCTGATATTGGAGAAGTTATTCCCGGTATGACCTCAAACTCTATATTTTCTTTTAAAAGAGCCAGTGCTTCTTCTCCTCCTCTTCCAAATACATAGGGATCTCCGCCTTTAATTCTTCCTACTACATGTCCCTTTTTAGCAAGTTCAACTAACATGTTATTTATTTCATCTTGATTTTTATAATGGCAACCTGGTTCCTTACCACAGTAATATATTTCACAGTCCTCATTTACATATTTTAAAATTCCAGGGCCTGCCAATCTGTCATACATAACTGCAGTACATTCACTTAGTTTTCTCACTGCCTTTAAAGTTATAAGTTCTTCATCTCCAGGTCCTGCACCAATAAGATAAACTTTACCCATAGTATCCTCCTTAAGCTTTCAATATCATTTTTGCAAGTTTTTCACCTAAAACCATATAATCTTCCTTGTTCCCTGTTACATCTTTTTTTATAAGTTTATTTCCTACCATGAACATTCCCATGATATTTATAGTATCTTTATCTATTTTTGCATAAGCACCTATGGTGGAATGACAATCTCCATTTAATGTCCTCATAAAGCTTCTTTCAGCTTCTACACAAATTCTTGTATTTTCATCGTCTAATTTACTGAAAAAGCTCTTATTTTTACTATCTTTTTTTGTTTCTATGCCGAGAGCTCCTTGTCCAATTGCAGGTACCATATCTTCCACTTTAAAATACTCAGTAACTAGTTCATCTAAGTGAGATCTTTTAATTCCTGCAGCTGCCAAAACTATACCGTCTAAATTTTGGCTTTCTATTTTACTTATTCTAGTCTGTATATTTCCCCTTATAGGAGCTATCTCTATATCCGGCCTTAATATCTTTAACTGTTCTGCTCTTCTATTGCTACTTGTCCCTATTTTAGCTCCTCTAGGAAGTTCATTAAAAGGTACTTTATCTTTAGATACAAAGGCATCTCTTACATCTTCTCTCTGCATAATAGCAGCTATTTCAAAATCTTCCGGCACATCAAAAGGTACATCTTTCATACTGTGAACTGCCGCATCTGCTTCATCTTTGAGAAGTGCCAGTTCAATTTCCTTTAAGAAAAGACCTTTTCCACCTATTTTGTTTAAAGCTATGTCAAGTCTCTTATCTCCCATTGTTTCTATAAGCACTTTTTCACATTTTGCATTATAATCTTTTTCCAGTATATCCATTACTATTTCAGTTTGAGTCTGGGCTAATTTGCTCTTTCGAGTTGCAATTTTAAAATTCAAATGTTATCACCATCCTGTGTTATCCTTAAATTTGCTGTTGTAAAAAACATATTTATTACATCTAGGGCCTTTCCCTTTTTATAAAAAAAGTAAAAATCCTCTGTGCATATAAACTTCATAATTTTTTTCTTATCATCTATACTACAAATGCTGTTTCTTATATGAGAAGTAAATTCTACAAATTCATCATAGCCTTTTATATAATTTACCAGCTTGTTTGCAATAAATACAGAAGTTACAGGTGATACTCCTTTTGTATTTATCCCAATTGAAATATTTTTAGTATTTCTCTGGCAGGGTGTAATGCAATTTCCATTTTCAGGCTTAGTTGCATCTATATATATTTTACATAACTTTCTACAATCCTCTGCTATGCTGTTGTTTACTTTCACATCATCTGTAGCTATTACCACAAGGTGCTTGTCTTCTATATACTTCTTTTCATACTCTGCATTAATTATATTTACATTAGAGAGACCAGATATATTTTCAAAATCATCCATAAACTTTTTAGACAATATATAAACCTGGCATCCTTTTTTTGAAAAGGTTTTTGATTTAATGTAAGCTGCATGTCCTCCACCTAATATAATTACTTTTATTTTAGGAGATAGCAGTGACACAAGCATATTATTATTTTCTAAATTGTTTACCTTCATCTCTCCTTCTCCCCTTAAAACTTAAGTAGTTACATCTTTACTTATTTTTTTTAACACCTGTAGTATTCTTTCATTTCTCCGCCTATCTTTTACTGCTAATCTTATAAATTTACTATCAAGTTCCTTAAAATTACTGCATCTTCTTATGAGAATATCTTCCTTTAAACATCTATCATATAGCTTCTCACAATCTTCATATTTCATTTTGCATAATACAAAATTGCTGTAGCTATCATACACTTTTTCAAACAAAGGGATTTCTTTTAACTCATCTATCATAAATTTTCTTTCTTTTTCTATCCAGCAAATGGAGTCTTCTATGTATTTCTTATCTTTAAAAACATTCTCAGCTGCTATTTCCGCAAAAGAGTTTATGTTCCATGGATTTTGTTTGGATTTTATACTTTTTATTAAATTTTTATTTTTACAAAGACCATATCCCATTCTTATTCCCGGAAGTGCAAAAAATTTAGTAAGAGCTCTGATTAAAAATACACATTTATATTTCTGAACTTCCCTTAAAAAAGAACATCCTCTTTTTCCTGTAAACTCCACAAAAGCTTCATCTATAATTATTGTTTTATGATTTTCCTCACAGTAATCAAGTATTTCTTTAAACTTCTCTTTATCTATTACGCCGCCATTTGGGTTATTGGGATTACCTATAATTAATGCTTCTGACTTTGTGATTTTTTGTCTGATATCTTTATAATCATACTCCATATTCTCTTTTAAATGTGAATGTATTATTTGGCAGTTCCATTTTGCTGCATTTTTTTCATATTCTATAAAAGAAGGTACTACAATGCAGATGCTTTTAAAAGAACTTATTACAAGATCTATTATTTCTGCAGCTCCATTGCCTAATACAATGTTTGTATCTTCCATGCTGCTTGATATTTTTTCTTCTTCAATATAAAAATAACTTAACGAGAAATTTATGTACTCTTTTATTGAATTTTTAAGTTGTCTATACTCCACATCAGGATATTTTTCTACATCTTTTAATGCTTTCTCTATATTTTCTTTGAAACTTAAAGGTACTCCTAGTGGATTTATATTTGAACTGAAATCCAAAAGCTTTCTTCCCTTTAAAAGTCCCTCTGTATATATATCTCCACCATGTTCCATAATAACACATCCCTATATCATTAATTTTCTAAATTACGCTCTGGGTAATCCAATTATAACTATTCCACATAAAATCATAAAAAGTATTTCAGTAAAATACATAATTATTATGCACTGTCCTATATGTTTAAAACTTAGTTCCATAAGTTTATCCCCTATAGTAGGTTTATATACTACTTGGCCAAAATAAACATTTGTGCCACCAAGCTGTATTCTCATAGCCCCAGCTGCTGCTGCCTCAGGATAGGCACAGTTAGGACTCTTGTGATTTTTCCTGTCCCTTATCATTATTTTAAAAGACTTAAAAGGATTTCCTTTTACTACAAAAGCTGATATACACATAAGTACCCCTGTAATTCTAGAAGGTATAAAGTTAAATACGTCATCTACCTTTGCAGGGAAAAATCCTATGTACCTATACTTTTCATTCATATATCCAAGCATGGAATCCATGGTATTTATCCCCTTATAAAGCATAGCAAGTGGTGCTCCAAAAATAGCTGCATATATAAGTGGTGCTATTACTCCATCGGAAGTATTTTCCGCCACAGTTTCCACATCTGCCCTTATTATTTCCTGACTGCTTAAAGAGGATGTATCTCTTCCAACTATATAAGAAAGCTTGGTCCTTGCATCTTCAATATCTTCTTTTTTAAGGGCATAGGATACTTTTTTCGCCTCTACAGCAAGGCATTTAGCAGAAATAGTTGTCCAAATAATAAATGTATTTAATATGTTATATAAAATAACATTTTTTCTTAAAAGCATCAGCACTGCAAAAGGCACAATAAAACTAACCATTGCTACTAGAAATACTATCAAACCACCAAAGGCCTTTAAGCTCTCATTTTTTTTACAAAGCTTTCTTCCCTTTTTATCTAAATAAGATATAAGTTTTCCTATATATATAACGGGATGGGGAAACCAATAGGGATCTCCAATTATCCAATCAATTACAACTGCTATCACAATATCTATTAAATTCATAAATACAAAAGAACTGGACAAATTTAACCCCTCTTTTCTAATATTAATTATTATCTTTTAATGCCCATAATACTATATATCTTATCTATATCTAAATTCTTTCGCACTATGCTTGCTAACTTATCCAATTCTCCTTCTCTGAGATTTTCATATGCTTTTGATTTTTTATACCCTAATCCTTTATTTTCCCTTATTTTATTCACAATGAATTCTCTAAAGTCAATTCCATCAAAAACTCCATGTATATAAGATCCAATTACATTTCCTGACATATTTATGGCACCATCTTCTGTGTCAACCTTTTTACCATTTTTATCAGTTATATTAAATAATGGTCTTGCATCTTTTCCATATTTGCATATTCCCATATGTATTTCATATCCGTATACATCCAATTTTCTATTAGTTAAGGATTCGCCGTCCTTTTTCATTGGGAAGTCAATTTCGCTTTTTGCATTTACTCTAGTTGTAACTTTTTCTTTTTCAAATATAGTTTCTATGTCCAAAAGTCCTATACCTTCTACTTTTCCTACATCTGTCTCCACTCCATAAGGATCTTCTATGACTTTACCAAGCATTTGATATCCACCGCACAGTCCTATGACAAGTCCAGTTTTACTATATTCTTTTATACGGTCTTCAAGGCCGCACTGCCTAATTTTAAGTAAATCTTCTATAGTATTTTTACTTCCTGGAATAATGACTAAATCCGGATTCCCAAACTCTTCTACAGATGTTATAAATCTTACGGAAACGTCTTCTTCACTTTTAAGTGCATCTAAATCTGTAAAATTAGATATATGAGGCAGCTTTATTACAGCTATGTCAATAGGTGCTGTAACCTTTTTATTGAATTCTACAGCTCCATCTTCATCCTCAAGGGCCAATCTAAAATGAGGTATGACGCCAAGGCAAGGTACCTTTACTATATCCTCAAGCATCTTAAGGCCAGGCTCCAGTATATCTTTGTCTCCTCTAAATTTATTTATTATAGTACCCTTTACTCTTTTTTTCTCATCCTCTGTAAAAAGCAACATTGTTCCTGCAATGGATGCAAATACTCCTCCTTTGTCTATGTCTCCTGCTAAAAGTACTGGTGCATCTACTGATTCTGCCATACCCATATTCACAATGTCTCTATCTCTTAAATTTATTTCTGCAGGACTTCCTGCCCCTTCCATTACTATTATGTCAAATTTCTTCTCCATCTTTTCAAAGTGTTCTTTAAGCATATCCCTAAATTCCAGCTTCATATTATGATATTGCATAGCAGTGCTGTTGCCATACACTTTTCCGTTAACTATGATTTGGCATTTCTTATCTGAAGTTGGTTTTAACAATATAGGGTTCATATATGCTTCCGGCTGCAATCCAGCTGCATAAGCCTGAAGTACCTGAGCCCGTCCCATTTCTTTGCCATCTAATGTTATATAGGAATTCAATGACATATTTTGAGATTTAAAAGGACACACTGAATAACCATCTTGTTTAAATATTCTACAAAGGGCTGAAACAATTATACTTTTTCCTACAGAAGAACCAGTTCCCTGAATCATAATTTTTGCCATAACAATTACTCCTCCCAAAACTTCCTAAATATAATAAAAAGTTTACTTTTAATTAATACACACATATCTATATTAAAACCAAAAGGCAGTAAGCTTTAGAAAGCTAACTGCCTTTAACATAAAAACCTCAACTTAAGCTGAGGTTAAACACACTAAAAGTTTCTCTCCCTCCGAAAGCATATAATAACAATCAGGCAGGTCTCCTGGCTTATGATTCATATTTACTTTAACCTTCCTCTTTTAAGAGTGGTAACTAAAGTTCATCATCAAATACAGTAGCGGGGGCTGCTGCGGAGTTTAACCGCATTCCCTTTTCACCTATAAAGGCACCTGAGTCTTCTATTTAATTTATACTCTAAGTTTATTATAATTAGAGTTTTATGTCAACTTGAAATGTCCAATATATTACATAAAACAAATAAAAATTTCATGTAATTCTAAAGTATTACAGTTAATAGCATTATTTGATATTATATTTTACTAAAAATTCAGTATCTTCCATTACTTTGTTGTAAGAGTCATCCCTTATTATATGATGATCTTCAGAAAATACAAGAACTCGTTTAAAAAGTCCATTAACATATTCAAAATCATGTGTTGAACATATTATAGTTTTCCCTGCTTTATTTAATTTGATAAAAAGATCATTTAAGAATTTCTTTCCCTTAGGGTCTATTCCACTCATAGGTTCATCTAAAACCAGAACTTCAGGATTGAGAGCAAGTACAGCAGCTATAGCCACTCTCTTTTTTTCTCCCCCACTTATGTTATAGGGCTCCCTGTTTTCTAAATCTTTCACATTTAAAAGTTCTAGACAGTCATTTACCCTTTTATTTACTTCATCTTCATCCATTCCCATTTGCCTTGGTCCAAAAGCAACTTCCTCGTATACACTAGAGCAAAAAAGTTGTGCGTCGGAGTTTTGGAATACAAATCCTACTTTTTTATGGAACTTCTTTGAGAAATTACCTCTTTCCAATTCATTTTTGCATATTTTCACATCACCAAAATAGTAATTTCCTTTTGTGGGAAATACCACTCCATTTAATAATTTTAAGAAGGTAGATTTACCGCTTCCATTTGCACCTATAAGTGCTATGGATTCTCCTTGTTCTATAGTTACATTTATATCTTTTAATACTTCATTATTTTTATATTTAAAAAAAGCGTCCTCAATTTTTATCATCTTAATCCCACCCTAGATATGTAAAAATACATAGTTATGATAAATACATTAACTATTAAATATATTAGATCAAAAAACTTAAATTTAAATTTTTTGTGAGACACATACTCTCCTGTAAATCCCCTGCATTCCATAGCGCAATACATTTCATCTCCCATTTCTTTTGATTTTAAAAATAAACTGCCAATTATCTTTGAAATAGAAGAATATTTTTTACTATTTCTTCCTATAGATCTAAGCTTTAGTGCATAAAACATGTCCAAAGAAAATTCACCTAATATATAAATATATTTTAAAGTTATGTCAAATACCAAAATAAATATGTCTGGTATAAAAAACATTTTTAGTGCCTTAGTTATATCATGCCATTTAGTTGTGTAAGATAAAACATTTATTGAAATTATAGTACCAGCTACTTTTAGTAAAAGCATTTCACTATTTCTAATATTCCCCATAAGTATGGAAGGTATGAGCATTATAAATGTAAAAAATGGAATAGAAATACTTAAAAGCAGTATTCTTTTTATATCTTGAACATCTAAAAAACTTAGAATTAGTAGAAAATAAACATCTACAAGCATTATATAGGTAAAATTTTTAGACAATGATAAAAATAATATATTTAGGATAGTAAAGGAAAGTTTTAACATAGGATTTAAATTGTACATAAAGCTATTATTTACTTTATTGTTCCTTTTAATAAGAGATAATAGATGTAATATAGAAAATATACTTTTATCTATAAATTTGTCTTTATCTTCTTTGGGAACGTATTCATCTTTTTTAAAAAGCCAATCCTCCATAAATACACCTTCAATTCTAATTTTTTAATTTTCCTACTTCCTTGTTAAAAATATATCATACTAACAATTATTATTCAACTAAATACAAAAACATTCTTGTTAGTTTAATCCATAAAAAACATACCATACACCCATTCCTATAGCAGTTCCACTTGCCTGTTCTTTAATTAGAAAATCTTTAAGTTCTTCTCTGTGAAGTGCAATTACCTGTATATCTTCCTCTGGCTCCAATTTCTGTATAGGAATTTGATTTTCAATTAAATCTTCATATATATCAACCCTTGCTAATGTAACTTTATCTGTTAAAAGTGCAGGATTTGAATAAAGCAAAGGGCTCATTGACTTTACTTCTCCCTTATATCCAGTTTCCTCCTCCAATTCTCGTAGTGCATTTTCGCCTATATTATCCCCTTCCACAAGACCTGCTGGAAATCCAATAACGTATTTATCTATAGCAGCTCTGTATTGTTTGATAAATATATACTTATTAGATGGTACAAGCTTGCTAATTATTACTACTGTATTTGTGGTATTAGTTCTCTTTATTCTTTCCCACTTTAAGTCCTCATTATTTTTTCCCTTATAAGTTATTTCCTGTAATTGAATCCACTTTCCTTTATACAGTGTTTTTTCCGATATTTTTTTCATCAAGTCCATCCTCCTATTTTTTTAGCCTCCTGGCCTATTATCATAATTCCTTTTTTTATATCTTCTTCACTGACCCTTGAAAATCCAAGCCTAAAGGTATCATATCCCTCATCATTTACATAAAATACATCACCAGGAGTAAATATTACTCCTCTATTACAGCACCTTTCTAAAAGCTTTCTGGAGCTTATATTCTTTAGCTTTATAAATATATGCATACCACCCTCACCCAATATCTCTTCGCAAGGAATATACTCTCTTGCACACTTTAAGGTAAATTCATATTTCTCCTTATATACTCTTCGAGCTTTCTTTATGTACTTTTCAAAATTTCCCTGATTTAAGTAATCATAAAAAATTGCCTGATCTAAAGAAGAAGTGTGAATATTCCTAGCCCTTTTACAACTCTCTAAATAGTTTATAAGCACTTTATCCGCGAGTATCCATCCTATCCTTATTCCAGGGAATAATACCTTTGAAAAGCTTCCTATATATAGGATACTATTTCCACTGCCGCTAAAAGCAGCTATAGGTGATACATGAGTTCCTGAATACCTAAGCTCTTCATTAAATCCATCTTCAATTATAGGTACATTATAACTTTTAAGTATATTATACAATTTTACCCTATTTTCAGGAGGCATGACAATACCTGTAGGATTTTGATAGGATGGAATAAAATATGATATCTTAAATTTATTTTTACCGAGCTCTTCACTAAGATCCTTTAAACATACTCCATCTTTTTCAACTTTCACTCCAGTTATATTGAGTCCATGTAATTTCATAATTTTAATTGCAGTATTATGGGTTGGATTTTCACACAGTATATTATCTCCCCTGTCCGTAAGGCAAGATAATATCAAATCAAATCCTTCTGTAAATCCATTTGTTATAAGTATATCCTTTTCCTTTGTACAAACTCCTTTACTTTCCATATATTTAAGTAAATATTGAATAAGAGGTCTATAACCTTTAGCATACCCATAATTCAACACTTTTTCTCCTTCTATAGACATACGATTTAAAAAAGCTTTTTTAAATTCATCTACATTAAAAAGTTTTTCATCAGGAGCTATACTTTTAAAGGATATCATTCCTTTTTCCCATTTTGCTTCATGTTTTATTATATCTAATCTTTCGGAAAGTTTTCCATATTGATTTATTTTATCTTCCCAATCTATACTCCACTTTTCCTGAAAATCTACTTTTACATCCGATACAAAGGTACCTCTTCCTTTTTTTATGTATACAAATCCTTCATCTTGCAAAAATTCATAAGCATACATTACGCTATTTCTGCTTATTTTTAGCATTGAAGCCATCTCTCTTGTGGAAGGAAGTTTTTCTCCGCTTCTAAGCATGCCCTTCAGTATCATATCTTTAATATAATCTTTTAGCTGTATATATACAAGTTTCTCTTTATTTATCTTCAGTTCCGAAAACATAACAAGTTTCACCTCAAATATATTCTTGCACAATTTTACTAATAAATAAAGAATAATATTATAAATAAGTTATTGACATATATTAAAAAAAATGTTTCAATAATACTGACTAGTCAGTTAATACTAAAATATTATATTATTTCATTATTGAAAACAATTTTCCATATATTTATTTTAGATATTTATAATA
Source organism: Clostridium sp. 001 (assembly GCF_019056555.1). Taxonomy (NCBI): domain Bacteria; kingdom Bacillati; phylum Bacillota; class Clostridia; order Eubacteriales; family Clostridiaceae; genus Clostridium; species Clostridium sp. 001. The sequence goes on from NZ_CP020473.1 coordinate 1,214,954, forward strand.
GGAGGATTCATATATGCTAAGAAATATTATAGAAGTTTTTAAAAGAGATATGAAAAGTATTGTTAAAAATAAAATGACAATGTTGATTGTTGCAGGTGTATGCATACTTCCATCTCTCTATGCATGGGTCAATATAAAAGCATGTTGGGATCCTTATGGAAATACAAGCAGCATTCCTGTAGCCATAGTTAATGAGGACAAGGGTACGAACTTGAAAGGGAAAAATTTAAATACAGGAAATGAAATTGTAGAAAAATTAAAAGATAACCATAAAATAGGATGGAAATTTGTAAACGCTAAAAATGCAGATATGGGTATTATAGATGGTACATACTATGCGGTGATAAAAATTCCAGAAGATTTCTCAAAGAACATTACCAGCATAACATCAGATGCTCCTAAAAAAACTCAAATCATTTATAAAGTGAATACAAAAAATAGTCCAGTAGCTCTTAAAATAACTGATGCAGCTAGAAATACACTGGCAGAACAAATAAAATCAAGCTTTATATATACAGTAAATCAAACTATATTTTCTTCTTTGAACATTCTTGGTAAAAACGCAGAAAATGATGAACAAAACATTATAAATTTGAAGGATGCAATAATAAAATTAAGTGACAATATGGATGTTATAACAGATGTTCTTGGAGGCATAAGTGATGATTCAAATGATTTGAATTCAACGCTTTCTCAGATTAAATCAGTTATTCCTATGATAAATTCAAGAATATCTACCTTAGAAAATGGTAATGAAACCAACAACTCATCTATACTATCCCTTCAGTCTTCCATGAATAATACCTTTGATAACATTACAATTAATTTAAACACCTCAAAGACTGATGTGTATAGAATTCAAAATTTGATATTAAATTTTAATTCAGCAGCCTCAAATTTGAAGTACTCAAATATAGATACCACTGTAACTAAAATCAATTATGAGATAAATATCTTATACAATAAAATCAATTCCACCATTAACATTCTTCAAAAATTTAATGATTTTAAGAACGATGACAATACATCAAGACTTATAAATTCATTAAAAAATACTAGGGATTCATTAAATACAGAGAAAAACAAAATAAACGATATTGAAAAACAGCTTGAAAGTTCAAATAAAATAAATAAAGATTTGATTAATTCAGTAACAAATGACACTGCAAATTTAAATCAGCAATTAATAGACGAAACCAATGAATACAATGGACAGGTAAGAAAAAGCTTGAATTCCACAGCAGCTGAACTTGTTGAGTCCACAGATAAAGCTTCTTCTGTTTTAAAATCTATGCAGGATCTTACTTCCCATGGAGATAATTCCTTAGATGTGTTAATAAACGGGAGTGAGCTGACAGCAAATTCATCCAGTAAACTAAACAATAGATTACTTGAATTCAAGGGTATTATTAACGATTTGGCAAATAAACTTAAACTAGTAACTAATAATGACATAATACAGATAATCACCATATTGCAAAATAACCCCAACTTTATGGGGAATGTCGCGTCAAGTCCATTTAATATCAAGGAACAGAATATATACACTATTTCAAACTTTGGCTCCTCCATGGCTCCAGCTTATACTACACTTTCCATCTGGATTGGTTCTATTATTCTTGTATCCATTTTTAAAACGGATGCAGACAGATTTAAAGGTGATGAAGGTTTGAACTTGAAAGAAAGATATCTTGGTAAAATGAGTACTTTTATAGTTTTTGCTTTAGCACAAGGATTTATAGTTGCTGTTGGGGACAAACTTTTGCTAAATGTCCAAATGGTAAATGCATTTTTAATGGTAATGGTAGCACTAGTTTCATCTTTTACTTTTACTGTAATAACATACACTCTTGTTTCCACGTTTGGGAACTTAGGGAAGGCTATATCCATTGTTTTGCTTATAACTCAGATATCAGGAAGTGGAGCCACTTATCCTATACAACTTGATCCACTTATTTTTAGAATAATACAGCCTTTGTTTCCATTTACCTATTCAGTAAGCGGATTCAGAGAAGCCATCGCAGGACCTCTCATAAGTACTGTAGCTATGGATTTTACATTTATGCTTTTAATTTCAATGTGCTTTATACTATTTGGTATATTTTTAAAGAAACATTTGCAAGATAAAATCTATAAATTTAGAACCAAGCTTACACAATCTGGTATGGGAGATTAAGGCATTTGAAAGAAAATAACAAGTCAAAGATGCGACGGATATTTTTTATCAGACAAGGAAGCAGGTTCCGCAGATAGTGAATCCTATCTAAGGGTTCTACCGACACAGTATGATAAAAAATATCCTAGCATACTGACTAGTTATTTCTTTGAAAATGCCTAAGACAATATTAATTTTAGGAGGGACTATATTGAAGGTAGTATTCAAACTATTAAAAAGAGATTTTAAAAATATAATAAAAACTCCATCAGTACTTGCCTTAATTTTATTATTGTGTATCCTGCCATCTCCCTATGCCTGGATTAGCATTAAAGCCTCATGGAATCCTTATGCCAATACAAATAGAATGCCTATAGGTGTAGTAAACAATGACAGTGGTACAACTATTAATGGTAAAAATATAAATGTTGGAGATGAAATAGTTAAAAATTTAAAGAAAAACAATTCTATAAATTGGATCTTTATAGATGACTGGCAGGGAAATTATAACCTTAATTCAGGAAAATATTATTCACTTATAGAGATACCTGCTGACTTTTCCAGCAAGCTTTCAACTTTAATTACAGCATCCCCTGAAAAGCCTAATATAATCTATAAATCCAATGAAAAGCTAAATGGAATAGCAACTAAAATTACGGATTCAGCTAAAACTTCCTTAGCAGATACTATAAAAAGCTCTCTTACAAAATCAGTAAACAAAGAAGCTCTCAAACTACTAAACTCTACAGGTAGAAAGCTTGAAACAGACAAGCCTGAAATTTTACAGTTAAAGGATACATTACCCGAAGCCGTATCCACTGTAAATGATATAAAAAATCATATATCACAAGAAAATTCCAACTCCAAAAGTCTTCAGCAATATCTAAGTGGAGTTCAAACAGATTTACCAAAGTTATCCAAAGAGATAAGCAGTCTCCATAATATTACAGCACAGAGCAGAACACTTACTTTATCTACCAAACAATCTCTGAATTCTACACAAAATGATTTGAATAAAGATATAAATGAAATTGAATCAAAAGAAAATCAAATTCAACTTTTACTTAACAACCTACAAAATATAAATAATACCGATGCTGGTAAAAGCTCAGCCGCAAGTATTATAGGAAATATGACTACTTTAAATAATTCTTTAATTGACAAAGTAGATATGGATATTAAAATTCTAAATGAGATAAATGAAATTACAAATACTAATATAACAAGTGATCTTATAAATTCATTGAAATCACTGAGAAGTTCGTTAAATACTGAAAACATTTATTTAGCGGAGTTAAAAGATTTAATAAATAGCAATTCTTCACAAGATAGCATTAATCAAGTTATATATGAATCTTCATCATTAAGTAGTGAATTATCGGAAGATATAAGCAATATATCAGATATGTTTTATTCAGGAACATATGAATCCATGAATTTATTATCAGACGCATTGACATCCAATTTAGATAGTATTGATTCAGTACTTAGCGCAACCGGGCAATTAGTACCTGAATTAAATCTTGTGGCAAACTCAGGAATATCAAGCAGTAAAAATTTAGTTAATCAAAGAGACAGGTTAAATAAAAAATTAATAGATATTCAAAATAACTTGAACAAATTAAGCGATAAAATGAAGGATTTAAACGATGAAAACTTAACTTCAATAATAAATATAATGGAAAAGGATCCTAATAAAATATCAAATCTTATATCATCACCTATTGAAGTAAAAAATGTTGAACTATATAATTCAGGTCTTTTTGGATATGGAATAACACCTTTTTACACTACTCTTGCAATATGGGTGGGAGTTTTGCTACTATGCTCCATACTAACACTAAAATGTAAAGATCTCGAAAGTGGAGAAAAGGTGAAATTGTCACATAAATATTTTTCGAAATTGCTTCTGTTTTTGGTAATATCAATTATACAAACTACCATTATAACTTTAGGAGACATATATATAGTAGGAATAAATCCTGAAAATTCATGGCTTATGATAGGATTTGCACTTACCTGCAGCTTTACTTTCACTATTATTGTAGTTACATTGGTATCTATTATGGGTAACATTGGAAAAGCCGTTGCAGTTGTAATAATGGTCTTTCAAATAGCAGGGGCAGGAGGACTTTATCCTGTAAAAACCTTACCTCAGATATTTGGAGTACTAGAACCTCTTTGGCCTTTTACATATGCTATAAATGGATTCAGAGAAGCTATAGCAGGACCTATTTGGAGTAATGTGTATAAGGATTTTCTCACTTTAATAGCTTTTGCAGGTGCATTTTTGATTATTTCTGTTTTAAAAAAGCCTCTTCACAAATTAACTGATAAAGCAGAAAGTGAATTCAAAGAATCAGGTTTATAGTAATACCAACAATTATATAATTAACTTGATAACAAATAATTATAGTATAATGTATTTATCTGATAATGCAGAATAGTAAATTATTATGGTGCAAAACTAATATGTAAGGGAATGATGAATACTGTTTATATAAGAAAGTTAGAAAGGATGTTTATTATGGTTAAAATGACTTGTATTGTTTGTGGTATGGAAATAAATGAAAAAAATTATAATTTTAATAAAGAAGCATTTATAAATTCAAATAGTAAAGAAAAAATAATGTATTGCCCATTTTGCGGAGCGCCAATTGAATATTTAATAGAAAATGGACAAAAAATAAAATATGATAGAAATAAATTGAATCAAAATTCCTTGAAAATAATAGATCATGCAGTTAAATTGGAAGTTTTTAATGGAGATTTTTATAAGAAAGCTTCATATATGGCAAAAGATAAAAATGTAAAAAGTATGTTTAAGTCTTTATCAAGCATAGAATATATGCATGCTAGAATTCATAAGAAAATAGCCGGCATTAAAGAAATGCCAGTACTTAAGGATATGGATTATTCAAAATATAATACCGATGAAAATTTGCTTGCTGCAGCTTGTCAAAGAGAAAAGCATGCTGTAGCGTATTATAAAAAGTATGAAAAAGAAATCCATGAAGAAAACATTGCAAAGATATTTAATGCACTTTCTAAGGTTGAAGAGGAACATGTAAAGCTTACAGGTGAATAATTTAAAAGAATTGCGAAACAAAGTTTCACAAGTTAAGAATTAATAATGAAAAATTAATAGTAAAGGATGATTTTTAGCTATCGCAAAAAATCTTTAAATCTATATTAACCAGCAATGTTTCGCTTTAGCTAAACGAGAGCCATGAAAAGCTTAATCAAAGATTTTTTGTAGTGTAACGGAAAAAAATCCACATTAACTATTAATTCTTCATTATTAACTATTAATTAAAATATGTATTATTTATAACTAAAAATAAACTTATGCACAGAAACATTTTTACAATAATGAAGCCCATTTAAATATAAGGTTGTAAAAACATTCGGAGTATAAGCTTATTTTTCGTTTTGAAACTCTATCCCCTAAAATGCTGGAATTATGTTTCCATTATATTTTTCCTGTATAAACTTCTTAATTGATGGATCATTAACGGCTTTTGCCAATGCCTTAATATAAGGTTTGTCTTTATTTTCCTTTTTAACAGCAATTATATTAGCATAAGGTGAATCCTTAGATTCTATGGCAATAGCATCTTTAAGTGGATTTAGCTTTGCCTGAAGTGCATAGTTTGTATTTATAACTGCCGCATCTACTTCTGTTAAAGTTCTTGGAAGTTGTGGTGCATCAAGCTCCTGGAATTTTAAGTTTTTCTTGTTTTCAGTTATATCTAACTTTGAAATAAGATCTCCGCTCTTTACTTTTATAATTCCTTCATGAGCCAATAATTTTAATGCTCTTGCACCATTTGTAGGATCGTTTGGTATTGCAATTTCAGCACCATTTTTCAAATCTTTTAAACTCTTAATTTTATTGGAATAAACCCCCATAGGTTCAAGATGTACTTTTGCTACATAATCTAAATTTGTATTGTTCTTTTTATTGAATTCATTTAAATATGGAATATGTTGAAAAAAGTTTGCATCTATATCTCCTGAATCCAAAGCCTTATTAGGAGTTACATAGTCTGTAAACTGAACTATTTGTAAATCGTATCCTTGTTTCTTTAGTATAGGCTTTACCTTTTCTAGTATTTCAGCATGAGGCTGTGGAGATGCCCCTACTTTTATTACTTTTTTGTCATCACCTTTACTACTGCTTGAAGAACTTGTACTGCTTTGCGCACCACATCCAGCTAATGCCAAGATCAATGTTAACGATAAAATAACTGTAATTAATTTTTTCATTTTGATTCCCTCCAATTATAAAATAATAGACAATTTCTAAGCATTAAGCTGAAATATAAAATTTTCATATCATATTTTCAATTTAAAACCAAATAAAGCTCGAGGAACAACCTCGAGCTAAAAATCTCAATGATCCTCTCATCTTCCAGCTTATGCTGCAGGAATTAGCACCACTATACTATTAAAAATAGTATTGGTTGCCGGGCTTCATAGGGCCAGTCCCTCCACCTCTCTTGATAAGTTAATATTAAATTTTGTTAACTTGTGATTTACATTATAACAGCGAAATTTAAAGATGTCAACAACAACATTTTCTGTTCTTAAAGATTTTTTACTTTACTTTTAACTTAATATTTTTCCTTAACCATAAAGCCACATTTAGGATAAACTAGTTATCCTGTGGTTCTTTATTTTATATGGAAAATGTATAAAATAAATATTAGACATAGTAATTGAAAAATATTAAATAACAAGTTCAGTGGAGGAATTAACATGAAAATAGGAGTTATAATGGGTGGAATATCTTCTGAAAGAGAGGTTTCACTAAATTCAGGTAAAGAAATAGTAAACTGCTTAGATAAAAATAAATATGAGGTTGTACCCATTGTCATAGATAAAAAGAGAGATGTACTTGAAAAAGTAAAAGATATAGATTTTGCCTTTATTGCACTTCATGGTAAATTTGGTGAAGATGGTACTATACAATCAGTACTTGAAACCATGGATATACCTTACTCAGGATGCGGACCTTTGACAAGTGCCATTTGCATGGACAAAGATATGAGTAAAAAAGTGTTAAAATCTGCAGATATAAATACTGCCAAATGGATTTGTGTTAAATCTATAGAAGAAATTGATTATGATAAATTGGATGAGATAGGCTATCCTGTAGTTGTAAAGCCTAACTGTGGTGGTTCAAGTGTTGCTACTAATATAGTTAAGAAAAAAGAAGATATTGAAAATAATGTAAAGTTAGCTCTAGATTATGACACTGAAGTTGTTATTGAGAAATATATACAGGGAGATGAAATAACATGCTGTATGTTAAAAGGTAAAACTCTTCCTGTAATTGCAATAAAACCTAATGCAGAATTCTTTGACTACACTGCAAAATATGCAGATGGTGGTTCTGATGAAATAGTTGTAGAACTTGAAAAATCTCTTCAAGAAAAAGTTGAAAAAATATGTGTTCAATGCTGGGAAGTTCTCAAATGCAAAAGCTATGCAAGGGTAGATATGATAGTTGAAAATGGTATTCCTTATGTGCTTGAACTAAACACTTTACCAGGCCTTACAAAAAATAGCCTATTTCCTAAGAGTGCTGGTGGAGTTGATATATCCTTTTCTCAACTATTGGATAAAGTAATTCAATATTCACTCTAATTTTTGTGGAATTTCTAATTTGAAGTTACATTCATAGACATCAATAGATTTTTATTAATTGAAAATTATATTCTAAGTTAAGAATTAATAATCATCTATAACTATTAATTCTTAACTCTTAATTTTTAATTATGCATTATTATTGATAGGATAATATCTATCAATATCGAAAGGAGAATGTGTTTTGTTTAAAGATTACAGACCTGTATGGGAAGAAATTAATTTAGACAATCTTGTATATAATATACGTCAAATAAAGCTGAAAGTTGGCAACAATAAAGGACTGATAGGTGTTGTTAAAGCTAATGCCTATGGTCATGGAGCTTTAGAAGTATCACAGGTTTTATTAGAAAATGGAGTAAATAGATTGGCCGTATCTGAGTTAGATGAAGCAATAGAACTTAGAGAAAATGGAATTAAAGCTCCCATAATGATACTTGGCATAGTACCAGATACTTTTTTGAATGACATAATAGATTATGACGTAGAGCCAGTGGTGCCTTCTTATGAATATGCAAGTAAATTATCAAAGGTAGCTAAAAGTAAATGGAAAACTGCAAAAATACACGTTGCAGTAGATACTGGAATGGGAAGAATAGGATTTCAGCCAAATGAAAATAGCATAGAAGAAATATACAACATAAGCAAGCTTCCCAATATAGAAATACAAAGCTTATTTTCTCATTTTTCCACTTCAGATGAAAAAGACAAAACATATTCACATGAACAATTTAAAAAGTACAAAACATTTTACAATGAGCTCATAAATAGAAACATAAAAATAAACATAAGAGATATCGCAAATAGTGCAGCTATAATGGAATTGCCTGATACCTATTGTGATTCAGTTAGACCAGGAATAATAATTTATGGATACTACCCTTCAGATGACGTAGATAGAAATGATCTAAGCATAAAACCTGTAATGAGTTTGAAAGCTAAAGTAGCTTACGTAAAGACATTAGAAGCCGGGAAATACGTTGGCTATGGAAGAAAGTTCAAATCTGAAAGAAAAAGTGTAATAGCTACACTTCCAATAGGATATGCAGATGGCTATACTAGAATGCTTTCAGGAAAGGCAAAAGTAATAGTCAATGGTAAATTTGCACCAGTAGTTGGCAACATCTGTATGGATCAGTGCATGATAGATGTTACAGATGTAGGTGAAGTAAATGTAGGCGATGAGGTAATACTCATGGGTGAAAAAAACGGATTAAAATTTGATGCAGAAGATATAGCTAAAACAATTGGAACTATAAGTTATGAAATACTCTGCTCCATAAGTAGAAGAGTTCCAAGGGTATATATAAAAGACGGAAAAATAATCAAAATTAGAAATTACCTGAAATAAATATAGAGTTTCCAGATTGAAAGTTCACTTATACTAAATCATATAATGACAAATTTCATCACGTTAAAAACTTTAATAAGTCTAAAGTTTTTAAATGTGCTTTCAATTTTGTCATTATATTTTATGTATAAGTTTAAACTTCAATTGGAAACTTTACAGATATATGTTTCTAACTTAAAAATCAACTTATACGCAAGCATATTTTTACAACAATGAAGCTCTTTTAAATATTTTGTTTATAAGACTTAGTAAAAAATTTTTAAAAAATCTAGAACTTTTGAATTGTTTGAGGTACGAGTTTTCAAAAGTTCTCAGTATTTTTTTAAATTTTTTACTTAGCCTTATCAAAATATTTAACGAGCTGAAGGTTGTAAAAAATATTTGGAGTATACGTTGATTTTTCGTTTAGAAACTCTATTCTTTAATGGGCATGTCTATGATGCAAGTCTGGAGTATGAGGATGACAATGTTCCATTCTCTCATGAACGTGATAGTGAGTGTGATACACACTATCAGGTATACCAGGATGATGATGATTGTGATGTCCATCTGTATGACAATGTCTGTGTTCATGGGCCATATATAAATGAACATGCATATGACTGTGATTTTCCCTTATAATAAGAACCGTTCCTGCAATCATAAGAGGAAGTGCAAGTGCAAAAGTAACACCTGGAACTTCTCCTAGCAAAATAAAAGATAATATAGTGCTTATAAAAGGTGCTGCACTGAAAAATGCACTGGTTCTAGCACTACCTAAATTTCTCATTGCAAATACAAACAAAACCGTACTAAATCCATAGCTTAAAAATCCAAGCAACAGTGCCATAAGAACTATTTTAAAGTCTGGCAAATGACTTCCTAAAATCATTGACAAAATTAATGAAAATGTCCCTGCTCCCAATCCTTTTACTATAACTATTGTATAAGGATTTTTAGCAGATATATTTCTTGTAAAATTATTATCTATTCCCCAACATACGCAAGCCAGTATTATTCCTAAGGCCCCTAAAGATATTCCCCACTGACCTGCAAAGTTCCAGGATAAAATCACGCTAGCGGAGAGTATACATACTATAGCCGCACCAACTCTCCTGCCGATATTCTCCTTAAAAAACAGTGCTGCAATAATTGTAGTAGCTACACCTTCAAAATTCAAAAGCAATGATGCAGTAGCTGCTGGAGTTACTTTTAGACTTATCATTTGAATTATAGGTCCTAAAATTCCTCCAAAAATAACAGCTCCTAAAAGCCATGGGAAGTCTTTTCTAGTTAACCCTGCTTCGTCTATATTTTTTTTGTATAAAATTTTTTCTAACGTCTGAAATGTTAAAAGCCCTGCACCGCTTCCAATATATAAAAGAGCAGCCAAAGGAACTGGATCTATTTGTCCAAGAAGGATTTTTGAAATAGGTGCACTGGCTCCAAAAAGTAGTGCAGAAAAAAGAGCTTGAAATATTGGATATAATTTAGTATTCCTCATTTATAACACTCCTAATTTAAAAATTATTCCCAAAATTTATCAATGGCATTATTCAAATTATCTAAGACCTCTTTATCATTTTTTTCAACTGCATCCTTCACACAATGATTGATATGATCTTTCAATATTACTTTTCCTGTATTATTGAGTGCAGATCTTACTGCAGATATTTGAATAATGACTTCACTACAGTCCCTTCCTTCTTCTACCATACGCTTTACAGCCTCCAGATGTCCAATTATCCTGGATAATCTATTTACAACTGCTTTATTATTTGGATGATTGTGTTTTTCCATATAAACATCTCCTTATCCCCCTATAGGGGTTATTTTAATTATAATACATCATACTTTTATTGTAAATAGTGTTAAAAAAACAAGCCCCCTTATGGGGCCTGATCTCTACCATTTTAACGTGCATCCAGTTTTATACTCAAATTCTTTCTTTACATCCTCCATATTTTCTACATTATCATCTTCTAATTTTAATTCCACACTTAAATCACTGCTATTAAAAGACGGATTTTTCTTCAAATCTATCCCTTTACTTTTACAAAGTATAGATGCAATTTGCAATATTTCATTTTGATTTGCACTATTTGCTACTTTCATATTCCACCCTGTAAGGCGAACTAATTCCTCTATGTTTTTTTTATACTTTTTACCAATTACAGGGCTTATAAATGTAAGTTCTATATATCTTCCCTTAGGATTCGACTTTACACTTTTTTTGTAAGGCCTAAACTGTTCTCTTTCAAAAGTTTCATCTATTATATTTAAAGCTTTATTTTGTTCCATCATTTCGCACTCATCTTCAGCTTTAATAATCGTACTATCTTTTAGATCTATTCCTGGAGATTGTACTAATACTTGAAGTCCTGTAATGTTTTCAATTTCAGATAATTTTTCTTTTTCCACATTACATTTAGAATTCAGCATAACTACAACCTGATTTTCTCCTAATCTATAAGATATTTTTTTAATAGATACATCCTGTAAATTTATCCTTACAACTTCGGAAACTGCATTTATATTTACAGCATTATTTATTTCTACCTTCCACTTAACCTCTTCTTCAAATTTTTTTATCTCCTCGTATATACTCTTATCAACTACAGCTGGAAAATCAAAATTTAAAATCACCTTTTTCTGGTCACATATAAAACTAATTTTCTTTGTATTAAATTTATTAAAATATTTATCTGCAGCTTCTTTTAATTCATTTAATTTGATCTCATTATTTTTTAAATTCTGAGAGACCTTATCCTCAGGATTGATTTTAAATAGAAACAATCTCCTTGTGTCACTTTCAAAATAAGGACATTCTACTATAATTCTTTGAAAATCTTCTAAAGCATTTTTGCTCTTGTTATTTCCCTTCCATATAAATATAAGTTCTTCTAATGTAAAAAGTCTTTCACCGTAATTATAAAGTACGAACTCCCATAACCTTTTTACATTATTTTCATCCATTTCTTCACAACAGTTCATAACTTTATCAATACTTTTTTTCCACTGTTTTCTTGGATTTTTTATATTTATTTCATAAACTTCGCTGCACCTAGGTGCATATACCCTTCCTCTTACATCTTTTGAAAGCTCTTTTGACAAGTTTTCCACTACCTCTTCATTTCCATGAACTAGAAATATATTTTTAGGTGTTAAAAAATCTATAAGAGATTTTATTTCATATTTATCACTGTGGGCGGAAAGTCCTACTTTTTCTACCTTGCAATTTACAGGAACAGTTTTTTCATTTATGTAAAGTTTTTTGTCCTCTTCTTCATCTAAAAGATTTAGTAATTTTCTTCCCGGGGATTCCTCGTCCTGATATCCCGTTATAACTATGTACCCATTTTCCATAGGGGCTATTTTTTCTGCATAATATTGACTGTACCCTCCAGTAAGCATTCCTGAACTTGACACTATTACACAAGGCCTATCGTCTTTTAATATCTCTTCTCTAAGTTTATTATTATCTACTGCAATTATATTGTCATCATAAAAAGGTTCAATTCCTCTGAGTATCTTTTTTCCTAAAGAATTTTTAAGGTACAGCGGATTTAATTTGTAGGTCCTGTTTATATCCTTTATCATACCATCCACATAAACTTTAATATCTTTTAATATATTTTTATTTACTGCTTTTTTTATAATAAGAAGCACTTCCTGAGCCCTTCCAAGAGCAAAAGCAGGAATAAGCATTTTCCCCTTTTTTTCTATACAGTCACTTATTATATTAATGAGTTTTTCCTCTTCCACTTCTCTATTTGAATGAAGTCTATCTCCATAAGTGGATTCGAAGATTGCTGCATCTGGCCTTAGTTTTGGAACTTTCAACCCTTCCACAGTTTTTTGTGAAAATATTGAGAAATCTCCAGAATAAAATAATGATCCCTCTGGAGTTGTAATATAAATACAAGCAGCTCCTGCTATATGTCCTGCTGTATAAAAAGTAAGTTTTATATTTTCAAATATAGAAAATTCCACCATATAATTTATAGGAAATACACGATTTAACATGCTTATAACGTCTCCTTCAGCATAAAGCGGAATCTCTCCTTCCCTATTTTTCATTATTTTTAAACTATCATACAAAAGTACTTTCATTAAATCCTTTGTCATCCTAGTTGTATATATTCTAGCCCCTGGATATTCCTTACTTATTATAGGCAGAGAACCTATGTGATCCATATGAGCATGACTTACAATTATAACATCTACTCCTCCCTGATCTTGAATTGATTTAAAATCCGGTAGGGTATCTTTAGAGGAACTCTGTCTTATGCCGCAATCAAGAAGTATATTTTTATTATATATGTTCAAAAGGATACAACTTCCACCTACTTCTCTAGCTCCTCCTAAAAATGAAATGTTCATGTTGGTCTATCACCTCTCCTTTTTTATCCTTTACAACTCTATAATTATTATATCCTATAGAATTGCAAAGTAAAAATTAGATTTGTTATTTTACGCACTTGCCTAAGATTTATACATAAAATATACTGTGATTAATTTTATAGGAGAAATTATGAGTTATAGAGATACTTCATCCTACTCTAGAACTTCAGCTATAAATTATGCAATAAAGTACGCCCTCACCCCCAATCCAAACTACAAATATTTTTCCATATACCAAACTATCGGCGGCGACTGCACAAATTTCACTTCACAGTGCTTGCATGCAGGAGGAGCGCCTATGGTCTTTTCAGGTAAAAACACCTGGTGGTATAACATTAGAACTAATAAATGGTCAGTTTCCTGGACCGTGGCAGGTTCTCTTTACTGGTATTTAAAAATTAACGCTGAAAAAAATTCCTACGGCATAAAAGGAAGAGAAGTGCCTTCTATTTCTTCTCTTGAGATAGGCGATCTAATATTTTATCGAAATAGTAAAGGTACAATAGCTCATTCTGCCATCATCACTTCTTTCCGTAACGGTCGGCCACTCATATCCCAGCATACTTTTAATGCCTTAAACATAACTTACGTAAAAGATTGGGCATCTAAAATGCACTTTATGAAAATATGGCTATAAAATTTTGTTTACAATGCCTATTATAAAAGTATATAATATCTCTATGTAGATAAGAAAAATGGGTGGTTTGATAAACATGATAGCAGTTATAGTAAACTTTATTTCCATAATAATAGGAAGTATAATTGGAATATTTTTAAAAAATGGTATACCAGAAAAAGTTAAGGAAAGCGTTTTTAGTGGACTTGCTCTATGTGTTCTATACATTGGAATTTCAGGTTCCTTAAAGACAAATAATGTACTTACTCTAATAATATCCATAGTAATAGGTACAATTTTAGGAGAACTAATAGATATAGATAAACATATAACAAGTCTAGGAAATTTAATAGAAAGTAAATTTAAAACTAAAGGTGGAAAGATATCAGAAGGGTTCGTAACTTCAAGCCTTTTATTTTGTGTTGGGGCCATGGCAATAGTCGGATCTCTAGAAGCAGGTCTTGATGGAAATTACAAAACACTTTTTGCAAAATCTGTAATAGATGGAGTTTCCGCAATTATTTTTTCCTCTTCTCTAGGCATTGGTGTAATGATTTCATCTATAAGTGTACTTGTATACCAGGGTGCTATAACCCTTGGAGCAGTATTTTTAAAAAGTGTTCTGACGAGCTCAGTTATTGCTGATATGACTGGAATAGGCAGCCTTCTCATTATTGGACTTGCCCTAAATATGCTTAACATAACTAAAATAAAAATAGCAAATTTGCTACCTGCAGTCTTTATGCCAATTTTTGCATACATAATTTATACTAACTTTCATCACTTTTTATCCTATATTCCATTTTAGATATAAAAAGCAAAAATTTAACACATAATAAATTCTTACTAGAAAGTTTCGTACGATGTTACTTCTAAAAATCAATGAATCTTGCTTAGTGGGAAAAGCAGATATTCCAAATCTTTGATTTTGTTATAGTCACTTTCTCTTTAGAGTTTTGTTTCTCCCACTAAGCTTAGATGAATTATCCAAGGGCGTAGCTACTGTTATCTCCCTCTTTGATAGAAGTGGGAGTGTTACAGTAGGTAGCCATCGGACAAATATATATGAAAATATACTTTACTGTATATTTTCTAACTTAAAACTCAACTTATATGCAGGAATATCTTTACAATAATGAAGTTTTTTTAATATTTTGTATATAAGTCTTAGAAAAAAATTCGTAAAAACTTAGAACTTTTGAATTGTCTGAGGTACGAGTTTTCAAAAGCTCTTAGCTTTTTAGAATTTTTTACTTAGACTTATCAAAATATTTAATGAACTGAAAGTTGTAAAAGATATCCGGAGTATAAGTTGAGTTTTAATAGTAACACTGTACAGGGTATTCTAGCTTGAAATTTTAACTTATACATGAAATATAATGCCAAAATTGAAATTACATTTAAAAACTTTTTTAAATAAGTCTTAGCTTGGTATTTTAGAAAACCTTAGGAACTTAGATATGTTTGAGGTACGAGTTTATCTAAGTTCCTTTAGTTTTTCAAAATGCCAAGCTTTAGACTTATTAAAAGTTTTTATAGTGATGGAATTTGTCATTATATGATATTGTATAAGTGAACTTTCAACCTAGAAATATCTAAATGTCTAAGATTATATCTTCTAAACTTCTTTTTGGTACATGGTGAACCTTATTCTCATCTCTCCAGTACTTCACATCATTATTTGAATCCATAGCTTCTATAACCACTTGTTCCTTTGGCTTTCCAAGAGCTACTACCAATATAATTTCATATTTTTCATCCAAATTAAGACTTAACTTTAATTCTTTTTTATTCACATTTCCAAGCATACATCCGCCAAATCCTTTTTCTACAGCTCCCAGTAAAATAGTTTGAGCTGCTATTCCAGGATCAAATGATGGACTTTTACTAATAGACGTGTCATTAAGTATAACAATGTAACCACTTGGTTTTTCTCCTTCTTCAGGTCCATTCCAATCCTTTAAGTACCCTGCCCAACCCAAAGTCTTAAATATTTTTTCATTATTATCTTTGGTATTTGATATAACATATTTTAGTGGCTGCAAATTTGAACCTGATGCTGACAATCTAGCAAGGTTTACTAACTCCTTTAAAGTTTCCACAGTTATTTTTTCATCCTGATAGAATCTTCTACAGGATCTATTTTTTAAAACTAGTTCTTTTATCATATTCATCCCTCCAAACTAATAACTTAAGGCATTTGAAAGAAAATAACAAGTCAAAGATACGAAGAATATTTTTTATCCGATGACTAACCCGCTCTAATACTCACACTTTTCCAAGTGTGAGTAAAGAGCGGCTATGTCCCTGGATAACAATTTCTAAGCATCAAGTGCCAAGAACTTTGTTTATCAGACAAGGAGGCAGGTTCCACAGATAGTGAATCCTATCTAAGGGTTCTACCGACGCAGTATGATAAAAAATAGGCTAGCATACTGACTTGTTATTTCTTTGAAAATGCCTAATATCATTACAAGTATCATATCTCTAAACAAATTGAATATCAATCAAATATAGTAAATACAAAGGTAACATTGAATTATATCTCCTGTTACTATAAAATTATATGTAGTAAATATTATTCATAAAAAGGGGGAGCTAGAATACAATGAAAGTTTTGGCATATAGTCATAGACAAGATGAAACTGAATATTTCAAAAAATTCAGTGAAAAATACGACGTGGAGGTTGTATTGTGTGATGATCCACCAACTATGGAAAATGCAGACTTGGCCAAAGGATTTGACTGCATCAGCATTATCACAACTAAAATTTCAGATAAATTAGTAGAAAAATTTCATGAAATTGGAGTAAAATTTATATCCACAAGAACAATAGGATATGACCATATAGACATAAAAAAGGCGAAAGAGCTAGGTGTCCATATAGGCAATGTAAACTATTCACCAAATAGTGTAGCCGATTATACAATTATGATGATTCTTATGGCTATAAGAAAAATGAAAGCTATTATGGAACGAAGTAATGTACAGGATTATTCTTTAAAAGGTGTTCAAGGTAAAGAGCTTCACAATTTAACTGTAGGTGTTATTGGTACAGGAAGAATTGGCCGTGCAGTTATAAGTCGTTTAAGTGGATTCGGCTGCAAAATATTGGCTTATGATTTATACGAAAATGAAGAAATAAAGAAGTATGTTACATATGTTACACTAGAAGATCTCTTTAAAAACAGTGACATTATTACAATGCATGCACCTGCAACAGATGACAATTATCACATGATAAATAAGGATTCCATAGCACTTATGAAAGATGGTACATTTATTATCAATATAGCCCGAGGCTCACTTATCAATACTGAAGATCTCATAGACGCCATTGAAAATAAAAAAATTGGTGGTGCAGCTATAGACGTTATTGAAAATGAATTCGGACTTTGCTATAACGATTTAAAATGTGAGATACTAGATAAAAGGGAAATGGCAATTTTAAAGTCTTTTCCAAATGTAATTGTTACACCTCACACAGCGTTTTATACAGATCAAGCTGTAAGTGACATGGTAGAACATTCTATTTTAAGTTGTGTTTTATTCATGGAAGGCAAAGAAAATCCATGGCAAATTGAATAAACAAAAGTTCTTATGCACTCTTCTTTTTTTGATAAAAGAAGAGTGCATTGATTTTAATGTTTTTTTATCTTATTTATAGAATATAGAAATCTTAGCAACTAGACTTAAACCATAATCAAGTTAAAATCTTGGTAAATCCTTTAAATTTTCAACATCCATAACATCAGGGTCAGCTACTAAATATTCTCCTCCATCTTTACCTTTAAATACACCAACACCTTCAATTATGTGTTCCCTTGCCATCATTATAGCGTGATTTAAAGGAAGCACTTCTCCATTTTCAAGTAATACATCTGTAATTTTTCCATTTTTATCTTTTCTTACTTTAGTTATTTTTGAATTTTTCATTCTATACCTCCTGATTAGATATATCATTCATATATATTTTGGTAGAAAACTCAATTACTTATACAACATATTTTTTTATCTTATGATTGCACAATTATAACTTTTCTAATCACAATTGAAGTTAATAATGAACTGAGTCTTGTTATTGACAGTACAAAATGTAAGTGATATATTTATAACATAAGTTAGAAATATATCACTTTGGAGGGGATTTTATGAAAAAAACTATTATTAAGAGTTCTATAGTATTTATGATAATTTTTGCTTTATTTTTTATAGCATTAAATAAATCAACTGTTCATGCATTAAATTGCTATACAGTAAGTTTGTCAAATTTTAAAGAGGTATCCAAAAACATTTATGTACAGCCAAATACTTCTGATAAAGATATAAATAATGTATTGAGTACCATTTCCAAATCTAAAAACATTGTGGCCAATTTATATGGAAGTTTCAATGCCAAACCTGTCTTTATAATTAGCAAAGATTCAGCAGCCTTAAAAAAATTTGGTGTTGAAAATAAAACAGGAGCTACACAAAAAACTATGCTAGGCAGCTACATAATTCTGGGACCAGAGGGATTAAATACTAATGTAATTTCTCATGAACTCACTCACAGTGAGTTAGCCTACAGGATTAATAAAAGTAAAAGTACCAAAATACCTGTGTGGTTTGATGAGGGAATGGCAATGCAAGTAGATAATAGGCCTAAATATTCTGAAGAACAATGGATAAAGGAAACTCAAAACGGTACAAAAGTACCTGATATGAAAACTTTAAATTCGTCTACACAATTTTATGCAGCCGATTTAGAGACAAGAGTATTAAATTACACTTTGGCAAAACATGAAGTACATAGATGGTTATCTATTGTAGGTCAAAAAGGTCTATCACAGTTAATTGCTGATGTTAATAATGGTAATGATTTTTACAAGTCCTATAACATCATTGAAAAAAATAATAGTAAAAAGTAAATAATTATATGATTAGGACTAGCATAGTACTAGCCCTGATCAATAAATTAAAGAAATTACTATTCCTGGTTATTCAATATTGGTACAAGCTTTACATCCTGATAGAAGTTTGCAGTAGCCGCCTGAATATAAGGACATACAAAAATAAATCCTATGCCAAAAGTAACAACTGAAAGTATTATCCATCCTAAAAAGCTGATCAATAAGCAAAATAACTGCCATTTGTGTCCATACATCATTTTCTTGCTTTCATCAAGTGCCTCAAGTACGGGCATATCTGGGCTTTCACTAAGAACATACATAGCCATAGAGTACCTCAATGATGCTATTAATCCCGGTATAATAAGCAGCAGTGACCATAAAAAAATAAATATACTCATAACAATATATAGTATTATTGCAGAACCTAGATTTTTAAACCCATCGAACAAATCCTCCACTTGAAACTTCTCGGAT
This sequence comes from Clostridium sp. 001, assembly GCF_019056555.1. NCBI lineage: Bacteria > Bacillati > Bacillota > Clostridia > Eubacteriales > Clostridiaceae > Clostridium > Clostridium sp. 001. Next base: position 1,234,478 of record NZ_CP020473.1, read on the forward strand.
TTTACAAGTTTTATAAAGCATCCTACAACACCAAGTGTAAGTGGTCCAACAATCAAAAAAGAAATAATGATACCTGCATGTGGTATAAAATTTATGCCAATAATAATTAGTGAATACACAAGGCACACCAAAATACACTTACCCCAGTTACCCTTTAACTGATCTCTAGATACTTTCCTCAGTTGATAGCTAGTACGAACAGAAGCATTACTCATTTTTAATCTCCTTTTCATATCTCGTGTAGCATATGCTACACTGATTGATTTTCTTTAATTTATACATTGATTACATATAAACAATGTAGTCTATAATTTATCATATAATTTTCCTCTAAGAATCTCTAATTGCTCTTTTAATTTTCCATTTTCTTCTTGAAGTTCTTTAATCTTTTTATCTTTAGCCATTATAATAATGTCTTTTGACTTATCAGTTTTATCATATTTAAGTTTTTGTTTTATAACTTTTTCTGTTTGTTTATCTCTAAGTTCTTCGATTCTTTGCTTAATTTGAGCATTATTATAAAGAAAAGTTTTAGATACACCACTTAGATTGCAAACACTATTAAAGTTAATTTTTTCGCCTTTCAAGGAAAGTTCTCGAATGGCTTTGTCTAATTTTTCTAATGTTATCTTAGTTTTATTTTTAGCATATTTTTTTAATCCATTTGTACTCCCCATTCTAAGCTTCCTCCCTTGACTTACCGTTCTTATGAACGATTTTCTGTTCCTTAACTCTTTCGAGTGTATCCTCTAGTAGTTTTAAATAAGTTTTGTTCTTCTCAGCCCATAACTCTCTACCACATCTATTACTTATTTCTATTTGAGATTTAACATGGTCAATCTCTTCCTCATATTCAGGTATGTTCTCAACTGTAGTACAGAAACTTGCACAAGTTAAACAATGATTCATTTGTTGTCTGCAAGGTAATTTAGAAGGCTTAAAACATACGCCAAAAGGTACTCTAACAGCATCTAAATTCTTTTTAACATATTCATATCTTATAAGATTCTCACCATCGTCGGAGTTTAAGTCTATATGTTCAAGATTATTAGTTTCAGTATTTACTCTAAATAAATCTAAATTCTCAGTATTCTTCCATTTTTCGTAGAGTGTATTTTCTGTAACAGTTGCATAATGAACAGTCATCTGAAGACTCTGATGACCTAATATTTGTTGTATGATACTAATTCCCATACCTTGTTCCACGTACTCTTTAGCTCTTGTATGCCTTAAGGAATGTAATCTAAAATGATATAACTCATCATTAACATCTCTTATATCTTTTTGTTCAATAAGTCTTTTTATAGTGTTTAGTAAAGATGCTTTGTTCAATGGTTTTCCCTTTAATTTACCTTCATAGGTATTGAATAAATATTTTTTAGGATTATTTTCTTCTGTACTAAGTTCTTTAGTTTTATCAATAGCTTTTTGAACCATTTCAGCAACTTTAGTCCTTATAGGAATTTTAAGTTGTGCTATGCCTGTTTTTGTTATTTCACCACAGAGATAATAGTTATAATTTTTCTCCTTGCCATTCCAAATTTGTTCTAAGCAATTGTCATATCTAAGATTTAATATATCTGTACCACGCCATCCTGTTTCTCTTAGAAGAATATAAATGGGAATATATTGTGGTCTATCTAAATCCATAATATTATTGTCTAATTGCTTTAAGATAGGCTCTGGAACAAACTTAGCCTTTTTAACTTCATCTTTATTTAATTCTCTTTTAGGAATATCATCTTGAAAAATTAAAAATGATACATCTTTTTTAGGTGCTTTATCATATTGAGCCATTTGAATGTATTCTAAGAAAGTTCTAATATAAGATACAAACTTACATCTATAAGTTGGGTTTTTATCTTTATAATCATTACCTAACCAATATAAGTAATTTTCTATATCATTTCTTGATAAATTTTTAATAAAGCCATCAGTATAGTCTTGAGAATAAAACTTTTCAAAGAAATAATTTAAATTGTTTAAAATTTGATAACAATGATTCCAACTCTTTTTAGTTATAATGGTCTTAAAATAATCTTTTACAGTTTTTCTATAGTAAATAGGAATATCTTTAAAATTAAGTTGATTATTTATTCCGTTATTAGCTCCACTTGCAGGGATTTTAGCACCTTTTATATTTTTTGAATACCATATATCTTTTTCAGTTTCTTCTCTATCATCATAGAAATCTTTAATGAAGTCTATTAAATATTCTATAAATCCAACATATTTATTTCCAAATTTATTAGTCTTTAAATTCTTTGAGTTTAAAAATAATATCCATTTTCTTTTTAACTTTTCTTTATTTGCACCAAATAGTGATTGTTCAGTATAAAAAACAGAAAATATCTTTATCACTGGATTTAAATTTCTCATATGGTGATGGGATATAAGTTTATTTTTAAATGAGTATATAAAGTAGTATTTTACTTCATTCATTAATGTTTTATTTTTAATACTTGAAAAATCTAAATATCTAACATTTTCAGATTTTTTACCAACAAAAAACTCTTCTTCTAAATCCCATTTATCATTTTCTAACCAATATCCATTATCTTGTTTTAGGTACTCAACAATTTCATCATACTTATTTTGATGATTGCTTTTTATTATCTGAAAATTATCCACTTATTCATCCCCCTCATTATAAATATCTAAATTTAAATTAGGTTGAGTTTTTTCAAACTCTTCCGTTATTTCTTCATCTGAGGGATGAATATAAGTATTCATAGTAGTATAAATATTTTTATGACCAGCTCTTATTCTAAGTAACTCTGGTTGCCATCCTGCCATTCTAAGTACTGTTAATGAACTATGCCTAAGCATATGTGGTGTAACATATATCCCAGTTTTCTTTTTCAATGTTCTAAATAAATTGTCTACATCAATATAATTCATAGCTTTATTCTTGTTGTTTCCACTAATTCTTATAAAAATATGATTGGTTTCAACTTCTTCAGTATGATATTCAGCTATATATTCCATAAACATATCTGCTAAATTCTGTGATATATCTATTCTACGAGGACTTGACACAGTTTTAATCTCAGCATTATTCTCAAGTTGCCCTCGGTCTTTTAAATCAATAACCATATCACTTATATCAACATCTTCAATCCATAATGATAAGGCTTCACCTATTCGTAATCCTGTCTCATATAAGAGTGATAATAAAAATTTATCTCTAAAGTTATTGCAAGTATTTATAAGTATCGCTATTTCTTCTTTAGTTAAAGTTTTAGGTTTAGATTTTGGAACTTTAAGTTTTAATATATTACTTGTAATTTTCTTTTGTTTATAGGCTATGCCATATAAAAATCCTTTGAAGTTTCTACTTGGAGTAGAAACAAATTTTTTAAGCCTATCTGAAATATTATTGCTATACTCTTCATGCCTTAAAATATAGTCGTAAAACATCAAAACACTATTTACTACAATATTTATGGTTCTTGGACTTCTTGCTGAATCAACCTTATTAGTCGGTATTACTTTTAAGCTCTTATAAGGATTTTGCAACCAATTCACAAACAACGCCAAATCATCTATAGTAACAGCTTGAAAATCCAATTTTCTTTGTTCTAAATACTCAAAATACAGTTTCAAATGTTGGCAATACATTCTAAGTGTATTTCGTGCATAATTGGTATTATCCTTAAATCTTATAAACTTTAATATTGGTTCTATTGGTAAACCATTATTATCTGCTACAAAGTATCTCTCTTTATTATCTTCTGTCTTTACCTTTACTACTTCCATACCGTTATATATCCTCCTATGATTTATTTCAATCATAGTTTCTACTATACTCACTTTAATTATTCAAACTATTTATATAGTAGTTTAAGCTATATTTTTATATAAAAGTAGTACATAAAATACTATAAACACTATTTGTTCTGATAGGTAAAACTTTGATGTTATCTCCACCTTTTCCCCCAGTTAACACCGTACTTGAGACTTTCGAACTCATACGGCGCCCCAACAATTTATTACTTTCTAATTAAAAATAACTGAATTTCCTACTAACTTTCTTAAAGAATTGACACGATTTAACCCTTTTTCATCAAGGGACAATAAACCTAGATATTTGTTTATAGTATCTTGTTTAGTACTATGAATAAGCTTGTGGGCTTCTCCACATATCCAAACAAGATTTTTATATTCATTTGTTCCACCATCACATTTTTGTTTTTTATGATGACATTCCATGTTATCTATTTCCAAGTCTAACCCTGTAATATAACATTTACCCTGTTGTCCAGCAATCAAAGATATTCTATTATCGTCAAATTCAGCAGTTTTATTTCCATTTGTTGTTCTTAGTAGGTGGTTAATTAAGTGTTTATAGCCTCTAAGATTTTTATGGATTTTTTCTCTGCCAAGTTTTGTATAATTACAGATATCTTGACTAAAACTCATAGGTGGTTTTGTTTTACAACCATAGATTGGAAATATCGTAACATCATGAATCGTTCTGATTTTTCCATTGTAGTTTCCATATAACCGTTCATAGGTTTTCGAAAACTTAGGTTTATCTGATATATAACTCCTTAAACGTATTTCCAAGGTTTTTATAACTAAGAAATTTATTTCTCTAAAGTCTAATGATACATTTGTAGCACTATTATAATAATTGTGACTTCCTAATATCATTGAATTCAATTTATTTACTTCTATACCATTGCAATGCTTTTGGATTTTCTTAATTTGCTTCTTTAGCTTGTCAACAGTATTCTTTTTAGCTTTATCACACATTCTACTTTGACATACATATTTACCTCTCTTGGGTTTTAGTGTTAGTTTAAATCCTAAGAACTCTGTGTAATTCTTTCTTAAGTTGGTTATCTTAGATTTATCAGGACTTATATCTAAATCCAATCTCTCTTTTAACCATATTTTTGTAGCATTATAGATTTTCTGTGCAGTTTTATAGTCTCTACAAAAAATTTTAAAATCATCTGCATATCTTACTAAGAATATTTCCTTGAGATTTGTTTTCTTTAATGCTTTATCTTTGTTATTTTGTGTGTAACTATGTTTTGTTTCAAAAGTTTCCCATTGTGAACTAATCCACCAATCCAGTTCATTAAGAACTATATTTGATAACAATGGACTAATTATGCCACCTTGTGGTGTACCCTTTGTTGGTATTCCTATTCCTTGTATTTCTGATTTTAGTATTTTTCCAATTATGCTAAGCAAGTTTTTATCTTGAATTCCTAAATTCCACATTTGTTTTTTTAATTTACTATGATTGACGTTATCGAAGAAACCTTTGATGTCTATATCTACTACGTAGTGTAGTTTATTTATATTCATTAGATACATGCTTCTTGCTATTGCATGGCTTGTTGACCGATTAGGTCTAAAACCATAACTATGTTTATGGAATTTGGCTTCACATATAGGCTCTAACACTTGTTTAATACATTGTTGGATAATTCTATCTTCGATACATGGTATTCCTAGTGGTCTAGTTTTACCATTTGGTTTAGGAATTTCCACACGTCTTATACTTTTTGGTATATAGTCTGCTAGTTTATTTCGGATACGTGTAACAAATTTGTCTGTTTTCATATCCTTGAAGTAGCTTATATCAAGATTGTCAGTTCCAAATGTTGTTGAACCTTTGTTTTTCTTGATATTTCTATATGCCAGTAAGATATTATTCTTAGAGGTTATATACTGCATTAGGTCTGTAAACTTTTTATTGTTACAAGATTGATTATACAGATTGTCAAATGTGCCTTGAATTGTGTAATATTCATTATTTCTTAGTAACTGTCTTTTCTCTAATTTTAAGCTTTCCTCCAAGTCTGTTTTCTCCTTTAACGGATTTAACATCTCTTAGTCTTACTCGAACCTTGGTTTTATTCAGTATTTAATTTTCATATAACAAATTGTCTAGTGGCTATTACTAATCTATCATTACGATAGTTATCTTTGCTTCATGCCACCACCATCACTTAGATTAAGATAAGTTATAGATATACTCTTTTCCTTACCACTACTTCATAGGTAGTAAAACCTCCATATTCTAAGCTTTCCTTGTTCCGTTATTATTATCTTTACATATATCCTTAGGTTGTTGGTATAAGCCTGTAAGTTTGATAATGCCTATAACACTATATGGATTTTCATAGTAACTAATTTTACTCATCCACACTTACCACACATATGTGTTATATCCATTTCTAGATATTTGTAGTTTAGACCTGTACATTCCCAACTTTGTCAGTTGCTAAGCAACATCCTAACCATAGATATTTTATAGACACCCGTCCTATCACCACTCGACTACCTCTAGTTCGCATTTCGTGTAGGGATTATTTCATCTACTTACAGTGGCTCTCAGTCGTCTTCACCGAGCTTTCAACCTCTTAATATTTACTTATTAAGACGCTAATCGGAGTATTAGTGGAAACCCTTCAAGGCGTTACTCTATCATTTGATTTCTCGTAATAACAGTTCTAATTTCTGAATTTAATCAGCTAATTAGTCTAAGCTTTTTACTTAGAAACAAGTCGCACAATTATCTACACTATATTTCTTTCAAATACATCTATTTTGCTCTACATATTACTGCAAAAAGTTACATATATATTAACTTATGATCCATCAAATAAAACTGTTAATTTATTTAAATGTGATTCAAATTTATTCTTTCAAAATTGAGCAGTATGATATATCATATAACTAATGTTGGTAATTGTGAAAGAAGGCTTGACATCATTGAAAATTTGGGAAAGAAACCTAATTGTATGTTGGTTAGGAGCATTTGTAACTGCCTTGGGACTAAGCCAAATAGCCCCAATAATGCCCCTTTACATCAAACAACTTGGTATTCATGACATCTCTACTATTGAACAAATATCTGGAGTTGCTTTTGGAGTTACTTTTGTAGTTTTAGCAATATTTTCACCAATTTGGGGATATGCAGCTGATAAAATTGGTAGAAAACCAATGCTCTTACGTGCAAGTATTGGAATGTCTATTGTAATTTCAACTATGGGACTTGCACAAAATATATATCAACTTATTGGTTTAAGAATGCTCCAAGGAGTTGTAGCAGGTTACAGTACAGCTTGTATGACATTAATTGCAACTCAAACTGAAAAAGAACATTCTGGTTGGGCATTAGGTGTGCTGTCCACAGCTTCTATTTCTGGTTCACTACTTGGACCACTTATTGGAGGATATCTTGATGAAATTTTAGGACTGCAATTTACTTTTTTCTTTACTGGTATCCTTATGCTAATTGTTTTTATTTTAACCTTAATATTTGTAAAAGAAGACTTTATAAAATCTAATAAAAAAGTGCTCAGTACAAAAGAAGTCTGGGAACAACTTCCTGATTGTAACTTAATTATTGTTTTATTTGCTACTTCTTTTATTTTGCAGCTTGCTTTTTATTCTATAGAACCAATAATAACAGTATATATATCCCAGTTATCTCGCAGCTCAGTCCATATTGCCTTAATTTCTGGAATGGCATTTTCTGCTTCTGGTCTTGCTAGCATTATTTCCGCTCCAAGGCTTGGAAAACTATCAGACAAAATTGGACCTCAAAAAGTTATGCTTGCATCACTTATTATAGCTGGTTTAATATTCATACCTCAAGCTTTTGTAAAAAATTCTTGGCAACTTATCATATTACGATTTTCACTAGGTTTTGTAACAGCAGGACTAGCACCATCAATTAATACATTGTTAAAGAAAATAACACCAGAAAACCTTACTGGAAGGATGTTTGGTTTTAACATGAGCGCATTTTATTTAGGTACCTTTTCCGGTTCTTTACTTGGTGGACAAATAGCTTCATACTTTGGTATGAAGTATGTATTTTTCATTACCAGTGCACTACTTCTTTTAAATGGTTTATTGGTTTACGAAAAGATCTGCAAAAAATTAGATTCAAATGCTACTACTCCATTAAAAGAGCATATGGTTTAAAAATCGGTTTTGAAGTTCATTAAAAAATATATATTTTCTTGTCATTATCACCTATCAACATCTATAGAATATTATATGTTGAGGGCTAAACTGTATTAAGATATATGTAAAATCATTATTAGGAGATGTGATTTATGTCACAAAAAAACAGCAATTATATCTTAGACATGAAAAATACTAAAATAAAAGAAGTCGTTAGCAATCCCGTTCCTTTATTTAAATCAATGCAGGGAAAATATTTTGTTGGACAAACAAAGCCTATTCAGGTAGATAGTTGTTCAAATGCCTGGTTTGGCTTAGTAAATCCTCATAATTCTGGTGTTAATTTATTTGCGAATGTATTTACTATCTCAAATTTTTCTGATGACTATTTAACTGCTGAAATATGGCTTAATACTGATGTTCCCCCAAATGGGAGTATATCCCATAATGTTTCTCCAAGCAATACAGCTTTAAAACCACTTCCTAAAAACAAAGTAAATATCTACTTTGCGAAATTTACCAATATAGTTTTCAAAAATGGGGTAAATGTATATAAAAGAATAGTGCCCCCAAACACAACATTAGTAGGTGAGGAAGACGGTAAATTTATAGAACGTCCAGGTGGAAACTACACTCTAATTATAAAATCATCAAATCCAATACCTGCAAAAGTAATAGGTGCATTTGGATGGTATGAAGATTTGAGACATTAAAAAAAGAAATGAACGTAAATATTCTAAAGCAAGAAAAAATTCAGCTATTTTAAAAAGCTCAAGTCTATATACTAGACTTGAGCTCTTTTAATAAATATGATCTAATTCTCTTAAATAAATATATTGTTATTTTCCCAGATACAAGTCCTAACACTATTCCAGCAAGCACATCTGTAGGATAATGCACATATAAATATATTCTTGAAAAAGCTATTAAAATTGCTACAGTAAAAAATACTGGCGCATATTTTTTGAAATACCTTGATAATATACTAGCCGCTGCAAAAGATGCTGTAGTATGTCCTGATGGAAATGAATAGGAAGCTGGTTTTGCAACTAAAAGTTTTATAGTTGGGTCAAGATAAAAAGGCCTTGTACGTTTAACAATATGTTTTATCAATCCTTCACCAAATACTGATCCTATTATAATAGCTGTTAAAACCATAATTCCAACTTTTCTATATTTCTTACTTACTATAAGTGCTAAGGAAATTGCAATCCATATAAGCCCTGTGTTGCCAAGCGAAGTAAATGCAATCATAATCTTATCTAAAATTTGATTATGCATATTATTTGCTATATATGAAAGAATACATTCATCAAATTTGTATATTAATGTAACCATCTCTATCTCCCTGCTGTTATATTTAATATGTACAACTTATTAATATACTACATTTCAAATTTAAAATCCACTATTATATTCATTTTTGATCTATAACTTACATATAATTCAAATGCTATTGAAGGAAACACCTTATCTATTGATACTAAAATCACCCATTATATATTAGAACATCATTTAATAATCTCAACTTATATCATGAATTATACTTTGTGATACATTTACTTTATACCATAATGCAGGAAAAATATTTACACTTATAGAATATTTACAACATCTTAATATAATAGGGGGAACTTAAGATGTATAAAAAATTTAAAAAAGTGGTTGCAGCTGCGGTAGGTTTTTTATGTCTATTTTCTTTTCATAATGTACTTGCAGCAGATTCATCAACAAAATATGATGTTACTAGAATATACGGTAATACTAGATATGAAACTTGCATAAATATATGTGACAAATTTGATAACGGCAAGGTTAACAATGTGATTATAGCTAGTGGTAATAACTTCCCTGATGCACTTGCAGGAAGTGTTCTTTCTAAAAAATTAAATGCTCCTATACTATTAGTTGATAAAGAAGTTACAAACAGCATGGATTCTATAGAATACTTAAAAAATCATTTTAATTATGATGGAAATGTATATATATTAGGACAAAGTGCTTCTGTAAGTGAACAATATGTAAATTACATTAAAAATCTAGGTTGTAAAAATATTACAAGATTGGGAGGAACGGATAGATTTGATACCAATAAAAAAATAGTTGATACATTAAACGTCCAAAAAGGAACACCTGTAGTAATAACTAATGGCTATGGCTTTGCAGATGCCCTCAGCGTTTCAAGTATTGCAGCTTCAAAAGGATATCCTATTTTAATGAGTAATTCATCAAATTTATCTAATGAAATTAAACAAAAAATCAAGGATATTCAACCATCTCACGTTTATTTAATAGGTGGAGAAGGCTCTTTAAGTAATAACATAATATCTGAAATAGAAAACACCTCTCTACAATTGGGAGCCAGCAATATAATTAGAATAGGCGGATCTACTAGATATGATACGTCGTTAGATATAAGCAAATATTTTAATATGGCTTCAGATACAGCAGTGATTACGAGTGGAAAAAACTTTCCTGATGCGTTATCCGGAAGTGCTATAGCTGCACAAAAAAATGCACCTATAATACTTACAGATGGGCAGAATATATCAAGCCAGAAAAAGTATTTAGATACTACTGAATATAAAAATTTAATTTTGCTTGGCGGTACTGGAGCAATAAATAACATGTGTGAAGGCATATTAAAAGGCACCATAAGTGAGCTAGATATAATAAAAAGCAAAAGTGTTTATGAACTTAATATGAAAGACAATAACAATCAAAATTATTCTGTATTTATATATAGTGATGATATGCAAACAAAAACTGCATCATTTAACTCAGACGATGATTGGTCTTTACCATGGGCTGGCGCATCAGAAGGAGATACGATAGTTAAAGGTCATTTTAAAATAGCAGTGGCAAAACAGGGTGAAAACACACCTGATATATATGATAATATTAGCAGCGATAATATTATTAATGGTTTTTATTCAGAGGATAATAAAATTAGGATGAATTTAAGTAGAAAGTTAGTCAGAGTTCACCAAAATTCTCAGACTGGAAATCCAGATTTTCTTTTAATAGGGATACCTGAATGCACGAATGCTTCTTATTTAAAAGTGTATTATATAAAAAATGGAAAACTTAATCAAGCAAAATTCCTAGATCCTAATAATAATGATTCTGATGAGGTTTTAACAAGTAATTCTAGAAGTCTTTTCTTTAATCAAACAAAAGATAATATGTTTGAGACATCTCTTTATGATAATGCAAAAACTTTTATGTTTTATATACACTCATGGAAATTTAATTTAGATAGTGGAAATTTTTCATATTTAGGTTATAGATCTATGAGAGTAGATGACTATTATAATTATGGAGATAAAATAAATTAAATAGTAATCTTTCATCATAAAATCAGTAAAACTCTACAAAATTGGAAATGAATCTTTTACAACTTACTGTACAAATTCCATAGTAAATAACCTTAGTTTATACGTGCCATTTTTTCATTGTTTAATCCCGCAGTAAAAACAGAATCGCTTAAAAATAGAGGACCTGCTAAACAACATATAGTGAGTAAATGATGTAAACTAAGGGATTTATGACACCTTGAGTAAGCATACTTTCTATATAAAAGTACATCTCAAAAACCTCCGTTTTTGAGATGTACTATATGGAAAGTTAATTTTCAACATGTCCAACTTATTAGACGTTAATTAATCCCAGTTACTTTGTAGTACAAAGGAGCCCCCATACTAATATAAACAGTGGAATACTTTTTTAATCACAAAATTTACGGATCAACCTATATTAGTTAATCCTAATGCACTCTGCTTTCTTTTTTCTTTAATAGATTCATGAAGCTCATCAGATTTAACTATATTAAATGCATTAGTTGGGCAAACTTCTACACAAGCTGGTCCATTTTCTCTGCCATTACATAAATCACACTTATTGCCTACTATTTTGTACTTAAAACATAACTTGCCATCATCTGTAACTTTTAAGCCATGTTGTACTACCTTTTTTCCGTCATTAAATTCAGGAACTAAGTCAATAGCACCTACAGGACATGCCATAAGACAAGTTTTACAACCTATACAAGTGCTTCTATTTATAAAGACAACTCCGTTTTTATTCGTAATACACTTATTTGGACATACATTAGCACAAGGAGCATCTTCACACTGTCTACATTGAATTGGTGCACTAACTTTAGCTGTTTTTACAACACTTAAACGTGGATAAAATTCAATTTCAGAGCTTTCTGATGTAAATATATCTTTGTCAGAATGAGCTACTACACAAGCTATCTCACAGGTTCTACATCCTATACATTTATTGGGATCCGCAACAACAAAAGTATTCATTATATTTATTCCTTTCTTAATATATATTTTTTACTCCCATTTTTTTACGTAATTCATTGTATGTTTCTGATAAACATTTTTCAGCTTTATCTTGATCCTTTATTGCCTCCACTTTAACTGCACAATATTTATATTCAGGTGTTTTTGATATAGGATCTAAGTTATCAACCGTAAGGTTATTACAAGCTCCAATCCACCATTGATAAGTCATATAAGTATTACCCTTACGAACTCTATCTGTAACTAAGGCTCTTGACATTACAGAACCTCTTCTTGAACTTACTTGTACTAGATCTCCATCATTTATATCAAGTTCTTCAGCATCTTCCAAACTCATTTGAATTTTACCTGGTTCATCTTCAAGTGCCTTAAGAGCACGACAATTACCAGTCATTGTTCTTACAGAATAGTGACCTATTTCTCTAACTGTACATAAGCTTAATGGATATTCTTTATCTGGAGATTCTTGTGTAGGTCTCCATTCCGCAGCAAATAAAATACCTTTTTTACTTGGTGTACTAAAAATATTTCCTTCATAAAGCACAGGAGTTCCAGGATGATCTTCAGAAGGACAAGGCCAAATTATTCCTCCTAACTTTTCCATTCTTTCATAGCTAGCACCTGCAAATTTTGGAGTGAGACTTCTCATTTCATCCCATATTTCTTCTGTATTATTATAATGCATAGGATATCCCATAGCAGTAGCTAACTCACAAATTATCTGCCAATCTGGTTTAATATCTCCCTTTGGTTCAACAGCTTTTCGGAATCTTTGGAAACCTCTATCAGCGGAACTGTATACACCTTCATGTTCTCCCCAGGCAGTGGCCGGAAGTATTACATCAGCATGTAAAGTTGTTTTATTCATAAATATATCTTGAACTATTACAAGTTCTAATTTATCTAAAGCTTTTCTTACATCATTTGCATTTGGATCACTTTGAACACAATCCTCTCCCATTATATAATAAGCTTTTAGTTTATTTTCTTTTAAAACAAGTCTAGGCACTTCTGTTAAATGATATCCGACTTTATCAGGAAGTTCTACTCCCCAAGCTTTCTCAAATTTTTCTCTAGCATCTTTATCCGTAACCTTTTGATATCCAGGATAACAATTAGGAATAGCACCCATATCACAAGCACCCTGAACATTATTTTGTCCTCTTACAGGACCTATGCCAACACTAGGCCTACCGTAGTTTCCTGTCATTAAAGCTAAGCCAGCTAAGCCTTTAACTACATCTACAGCTTGACCAAATTGACATACTCCCATACCATAAAGAATCATTGGATTTTTTGCGTTAGCATACATTCTCATGGCTTTTTTTATGTCTTCAGCAGGGACTTTTGTTATTCTTCCTGCATATTCTGGATCATACTTTTGTATAATTGACTTATACTCTTCAAAATTTTCAGTATAATTGGCAACATATTCCTTATTATACAAGTTTTCATTAAGGAGTACATTGGCAAATGCATTTACAAGCGCCATATTTGTACCACCTTTTAATGGAAGCCAAAGATCAGATATTCTCACACTTTCTGTGACCCTAGGATCTACAACTATAATTTTTGCTCCTTTTTCTTTTGCTTTAACTATTCTTCTAGCAACTATAGGATGAGATTCTGCTGGATTATATCCAAATATAAGAAGTAAATCTGCATTTTCAATTTCAGGGATAGTATTTGACATGGCTCCATTTCCAAGTACTGTAGCTAATCCTGCTACTGAAGGGCCATGACAAACTCTAGCACAGTTATCCACATTGTTTGTACCTATTGCAGCACGTGCAAATTTTTGCATTACATAATTTGTCTCATTTCCAGGACCTCTAGAACATCCTGTAGTCATTATAGAATCAGCACCATACTTATTTTTTATTTCTGTTAATTTTTCTGACGTAAACTTAATAGCCTCATCCCAAGTTACTTCTACTAATTTACCATTTTTCCTTAACATAGGTTTTTTTATACGTGGAGTTAGAAGTTGAGGATCATTTAGATAATCCCAGCCATAGCGTCCTTTAAGACAAAGAGTTCCTTCATTTGTTCTTCCATTAGCAGGTTCTGCTCTTACTATTTGTCCATCTTTAACAATTAGATACAGTTGGCATCCAGCACCGCAATAAGGACATACAGTTAATACCTTTTTTTCCATTAATAATTTCACTCCTTTTTCTTTATAAATAGACGTAATCATAACTCTCACCCCTTTTATTTCAGGGTGTGGTAGAGCCTAAAATCATTATCACTCAAATTTCTATGTATCCTTAAAAATACCTTGAGTAATAATATGCTTATATATTTTGTGTATAAAATAAAAGTTTAAAATATTTTGATAATATAAAAAATTCATACTCATAATAGGCATAGTTTACCTCTATGAATATGAACTCCTTTGCAAAATAGCAGGCATAAAAATTACTTTTCACACCCTAAACGTCTATATTAGCCTTAACCTATTATCCTTTAGCCTAAGGTTAAATATGGATCGGAGTTTATTTAATTGTATTTTGATAATATAGTTTTTATTAACTAATGTGTACATATTTAATTATTTCACATTAGAAGTTTCAAGCGTAACAATACAACCTATATACTTTCAATTGCTCTTTTTAAACTCCATTGTAAATTAACAATAGTTCTTTATGTAAACATTTTACTACATACAGTATCAACCATAAACCATTATTTGAATTTCATATATGATACCACTATAGTATTACAATTTATAATAACCAAACTCATAACATATTTTAGCAATCATTATTTCAACAAGCTGCCAGAAACAGGTCTCTAGAATTAATTTTTAAGAAGGAATATGCTAAATACTCTAATTACGTTAATTTATATTTATATATTTTTCTTTTTATCTTTTAACATTCCTCTCAATTACTCCTTTAATTTCATCTTTTCAAGTTATGACGCCGAATCATTCTCAGTTATATTGTCCTCAGTTCCATCATCATAAATTTCAATTATTTATACTAGCCTAATCATTTCTATATAAATTAGTAAATAAGGAAAGTAGATATAATATATATAGTTATAAAAAAAATTTTTTAGTACTTGTTAAATAAATTCAGTAAAGTTGATAATACTAATTACGAGATATTCATATTTTACCATAAATATAAATTTTGTATGGTATAATACGCTTAAGAGTATTTTACAAATAACAATTTCATTTGTAAGGGGATATTATGCTTAAAGAGATAGATAAAAAGAAAAAAATACTTGATAGTAAAAGACCATTTGATAAAACTGCTATTAAAAATTTGAAAGAGTATTTTGATGTGGAACTTACATATAACTCAAATGCTATTGAAGGAAATACCCTTACAATTACGGAAACTAAAGTTATTTTGGAAGATGGAATCACTATTGGAAAAGGAAAAACTCTTAGAGAACACCTTGAAGTAATTAATCACAAAGAAGCTATGGACTACATTGAAGATATAGTTGATAAAAATATAGATATTACCGAAAGCATTGTAAAAAACTTACATTGCATTATTCTTAAAACTATAAACAATAAAAATGCAGGAAGATATAGAAATGTGAATCTACTCATAAGCGGCAGCAAACATAGACCTCCAGAGCACTTCTTAGTTCCACAAGAAATGGAAGACTTAATCAAGTGGTATAACGAAAATAAAAATAAATTGCATCCTATAAAGCTTGCAGCAGAATTTCATCATAAATTTACTTTTATACATCCTTTCATAGATGGAAATGGCAGGTGTGGTAGATTACTTATGAATCTAATTCTTATGAGGTGTGGGTATCCAATCACTGTTATAAGAATAGAAGACAGAAATGAATATATGAGTGCTCTTGAAAAAGCAAGTGTTGAAAATAATTTAGAGGATTTCATAGGTATTGTTGCTGCAGCAGTAAATAGAAGCCTAGATACATATTTGTATATTTTAAAATAAAAATACATTTTGAGATATACTAAAAAAAGTAATCTTAATTTGTGTACTTATTTAAATGAGATACATAGGGGGATAATTTATGATTAACAATATCGATTTACCTAAAATAAAGCAAAAGATAATGTTTATGCAGAGTAATCTAGAAAAATTAAACAAATTACAAAAGATTGATAAGGATATATTCATAGAAGATTTTAGGAATGTAGATAGTGCTAAGTACCTATTACAAGTAACAATTGAAGCAATGCTTGATATAAGCAATCATATAATAGCTAGAAATAGATGGGGAAGGCCAGAAACTAATAGGGAAAGTTTTGAGATACTTGCAAACCAAGGCATTATTGAAAAGAAATATATAAATACTTACTTTGCTATGGCAAAATTCAGAAATAGAATTGTTCATATGTATTTTGACGTTAACAATGAAATAATCTATGAAATAACACAAAATAATTTGAAGGACTTTGAAGTTTTCATTAAAACTATAGTTAAAAATATTAATTTCTAATTGAGTTTAGAAAAACAACTTAAAAACCGGAGGTACTAATGTGCTAAATATAGAAAATAAAATAGAGAACTTAAAAAAATATTTTAGTCAGCAATCTGATATTTTAGCAGTATGGATAGTAGGTTCTTATGGGACTGAATATCAAAGAGAAGATAGTGACATTGATTTTGCTATACTTTTTGATAAAGATATAAATGATTTAGAGGAAATGAATTTTGCCTGTGATATTACAGATGTACTTAAAATAGAAAATATTGATACTATAAATTTAATGAAAGCACCAATTACACTTCAATTTAAGACAATAAAAGAAGGCAGAAACTTATATGAATCAGATTATATTAAAGTGTGTGATTATATAGAATATGTAATAAATAATTATGGAGATAGGAAATATTATTTGGATAAGTTTGATAGGGATTATTTTGCCACTCTTTAATTTGGGATGATATAAGAAAGATTTAGCTAAGAATACAGTATTCTTAAAATTATAAGAGATACCTGCAGTCTATACTTAGAAGAACTGAACGCATTCGGTTCTTCTTTTAAGTTTAATTATTTATTGATCTGAAACAGTGACCAAGCTTTAGTCTTTCCTACACTCAAATAAAAGCCCTGGCTACTGCTATAATTTTAATCGGATACTTTCGAATTTTATCTAATGGCTCTCTATCAGTACACACGTGGTTCTAATTCATCATAATATTCATTTATTAAAGGGTTTTTATTTTTTTTAGAGAATATATCTTTTAGATAAAAATGGAATAGGAATTATTTAAAATTAAGCTCAAATTATTGTGGCTTATAATCAACATATTTATTTAAAGAATTAAAAGTTTATCTTAATATAAATATAGTGACCATACAACGTCTTGTATATAAGTTTATAAAATAAATCTATATATTTTAATGTTTTATTTATAAATTTTGTGGTTTCGTCACATATTTATGAATATAATATAATTATACATAATATTATATAAAAAGCATACCAAACAACTGAAAGAAAATACTGGAGGATAATAATATGTTAATAGAATTTAGTGCTCAGAATTTCCTCTCTATAAAGGATAAAGTAACGCTTAGTATGTTAGCTTCAAAAGACACCTCACACGAAAACAATATTATTAAAAATGCAGATAAAAACCTAAATGGATTAAAAATAGCATCTATATATGGAGCTAATGCATCAGGAAAAACAAATGTGATAAAAGCAATAAGTTTTTTAACTGATTTTTTAGGGAAATCACATGAAATGCAGCAAGGTAAAAAAATTGAAGTTGAACCATTTAAACTTGATAGCTCATGCCTTGATAGTCCAAGTAAGTTTGATATTATATTTAAGACAGAAGGTATAAAGTATGCTTATGGTTTTTCAGCTACAGATGAAAAAATCATTGATGAGTATCTTTATTATTATCCAAATGGAAGGCAGACAATAATTTTTGAAAGAAAAAATACTAATAATTATAAGTTTACTAATGATATAGAAAAACAAACTGCAATAAAAGATAAATTTAATTCACCAAATAAACTTTTTATTGCAGTTGCAAGCTTATGGGAATATGATAAAGCTCAAATACCATTTAAATGGCTTAATGACAATTTAATTGTTCTTATTCATCACAGTGATCTACAAGAATTAACAATGAATTTAATGAAATCAAATGAATCTATTAATAGGAGGGTTAAATCCCTATTAAAAAACGTAGTTAGTGATATTGAAGATATAAAATTCACAGAAATTGAAGTAGATGCAAAGGATGATCCAATATTAAAATATTTAAATAAAGATGCAAAATCCAAGCTTTTGGATAGTTCAAATAAACTTTCTAACATTAGTACTCTTCATAAAATGAATAACTCAGAAGAACTGGTAGAATTTGATTTGGATGAGGAATCAGATGGAACTAAAAAACTTTTTGGACTCCTTGGTCCGTGGATTGAAGTATTAGATACAGGAGCAACGCTTGTGGTAGATGAACTTGATATAAAATTACACTCTAAACTAACAAGGTTCTTAGTAGAACTATTTCACGATAAAGAAATAAACACAAAAGATGCCCAACTTATTTTTTCAACTTATGATACCAATCTTTTAGATCAGGAGATTTTTAGAAGAGATCAAATATGGTTTACTGAAAAGAAAGAAGATAATAGTACAGACTTATATTCACTAGATGATTTTCCAGTTAGAAAAGATGCTGCAATTGAAAAAGGATACTTACAAGGAAAATATGGAGCTATTCCATATCTGAAAGGTGGCTTACAATGGCAGTAAAAAGAAAAATTGTAGAATTATCAAGGGACAAGAGGAAAAACTTTAATTGATTATTCTAAAGTTCCACCTAAATTAAATATAAAAAATATAGTTGAAGGGAATGGGTATAGATTTGTGTAAAAACCAAATACAAGAATAGGCGAACTTGTTAAATATATTGAAGATATTAATAAGGAATAAAACCTAAAGATTAGTGATTTTATTATAAAACCAGTACTCAGCATAGGCGTACTGGTTTCTAACTATTTATATATAACATCATTCAACTGCCGGGTACCCAAATAAAGAGCTAGTTAAAATCGTGTATTTCTTTGCTTTTAGAAGGTCCGGATAAAGGAGGGACTTATAGAAGCTTAGAAATACTAGATAGAAACCTGTCCTTTTTTGGGTGGCAGTTAAAGTTCCCTGATATATGGGATATGAAATATATACACTAATAGCTATATTCCTATTAGAACTTAATCTCTTTTATAACATGAAATACATATTTAATTCGAGTAATTTTAATACACTAAAATTTATTTTTATGATACTTTTACAATCTGGGTTACTAATACTATATTGATATAAGCAATTGATAAACAACACTTAATTCATCTAAAATTTTAAAGGGATCTATGGGTAAGAAGGCTTTTCTCCAGAAAAATACACTTCTAATAACTTATTATCAAAAGTCTCTGGTGAATAAAAATATGATAAAAGATTAAAATTCTTAAACATTTAATACCTTACTTTGCAACATATTCCTAGGACAAACCGATATTTTTTCTTGCCTCTTTTAATCTATCATATATAGTTTTCATAAAAATCCTCTCCTTAGATACTCTTATATCCAAAATTGATGTTTTTACAATAAATAATGTTATAAATTCTAACATTATTTTAAATATAATTAAATGGCTAAATACTAACAAAAAACTTTCAAAAGCATTTTCAAAATCTCATATATAAAAATATGCCAATTAATTTATTTTACTTTTATAACTAATGACTATATGTAATTATGGATTATATCTAAGTTAAGTCATTTTAATAAATTGAAACTTATTTTTACGCATCATACTTATAATTTATAAAATTAGTATTACATATGTTATTACAAGAGCGGAATCTATTTTTTATGATGTGGTTTACTAAATAGAATATTATGTTTGCCTTTGGACTAGCTATTTTTTGAACGTAGTGAATAATAACAGCTAGTCCAAAGCTTCCCTTCGACTGAAAGGAGCCTATTATAGAACTTCGAAGAATTACTTCCTGGGTTTTGGGGCGGAGCATACCATTAAAATTAATTGCTGTGGACATGCTTTAATTCTGAGTGCGAGAAGATTTAAAGCTTGGCCACAGCTTCATAAAACTTACCATTACACCAAATGGGATTTTATCCATAGTACAATGCCTTCTTGTTTAAGTTCTCCTTTTGCTATATCTAATCCCATGTCAATGAGTTCTCCTTGAGTAAATTTTATTTTTATTTTGTTATATTCAAGAAATATTAACATTACATATAATCCTGTTCTTTTATTGCAATCTACAAAAGGATGATTATTTATTATGTTAAAACATATATTAGCACATTTATCTTGAATTTCAGGATATAAATCTTGGCCATCAAATGTTACCTTTGAGTTTTCTATTGCAGATTTTAAAAGATTTATATCCCTAATCCCGATCCTCCTGTAGTATTTATCATTTTTTCATGCAATTTTAATATATATTCAACTGAAATATACTTCATCTATCTGCTAACTCCTTAAATGCATACATATTTTCTTTTAAAATTTTATCAGCAATTTTATCTAAGTTTTCTTCTTCTGAAGATGCTTCTTTGCTAAATTCATCAAAATCTAAAAGAACATATTTAGGTTTATTATTTTTCATTATTACTACAGATTTACTTTCATCAACAAGTTTAGCTACTTTAGAAAAATTTTGATTAGCTTCTGACATTGAAATTATTTTTTGGGTATTTACTAACATTAATATTCCTCCTACCTCATATATTTATATTATCACAAAATAGGATGAATTTATCCTATTTTAATAAATATATTATGCTATTTTCAAAGTTTAAAACATTTATATTTAATACCAATGGATATAAAATAAACCTGACTGCATCTTTAACAGTCAAGTTTTAAATTATTCCACTCCTAATGCCTTAAACACTGCATCCTCTGGAGTCTGATAAAATGATATTTGAAATTTAGCAAATAACTCTGGCGGCACAATTCCAATATCCACTGCTGATGACATCGGAATTAATATTTTCTTTGCACCGGAATCAAAGCATACCTGCAGCACATTTGCTAGTTCTTCCACCTTACTTATAGTTCCACCTATACTCATAGATCCTAAAACAACTATCTGACTTTGAGCCGGTCTATTCATTGCAGCAGAACACAGGGCAATAAATGCTGTTAAAGCCAGTTCACTTGTAAGACCAACTCCATGAATATCTTGAACATGCATCAAATAATCTTTTGTTCCAGTACTTATTGTGCCACTAATATTCTTAGAATTTGCTTTAAAAAATCTAAAAGCTGTTTCAATGGCTTCCTTTGCCTCTCTATCTGAGCCAAGTCCAGTTTTTTCAAATTTGCCTGAACCATTTACAACTTTCGTTTCTATCTTATATGCTCCAATCATTCCAGATCTTCCTCTTCCAATTGTATATAGATGTCCTGCCTTACCTATACCTTCTGGAATAATCTTGCCTCCCCCTTGTTCTGGAACAGATACAAATTCCTCTTCCATTGTTTCATTATCTATATAAGAAAAATTAACATCATAAAACTCCATTCCACCAATCTTTTTTAATTGTTCCTTTACTCGGCGTCTACCTACGAGAGCATATCTTAATATTTCAGCAATATCGTCCTTATTATATTCTCCATTTGGATATATAAGTTTAGTCAAGCCAGAAACTGTTTTTCTTACTGCTATTACATCTCTTTGATTTAGATTATTTCCTAATTTAAAATACTTATCAAAAGCATCAGTAAATGAATGCTTTCTCATTTCTCTACACCATTCTGATAAATAATCAGTTATATATCCATATTCATCCGTTAAAAATTCCGGACGCATCTTGGGAACTTCCCAGCCTGGTAAATAATAATGCATTCTATCAAAGAAAGCAGAATCATTTGCCATAGCCTCTGGAAATGGTTCAAATAAGTGAGATGTTTTTAAAAGCACTTCTACACTTTGATTTATATTACCTACAAAAATCATTGAAGCAGATGCATTCTTTTCCTCTCTTCCTCTAGCAAAAGATCCTGAAGCCATGTAATCTTTCATTATCTGTATTCCATCATTGTCTTTAAATGTAATTCCTGCAACTTCATCAAAAGCAACAGCATCCCACATTCCAACAAGTCCAATTTTTCTTGAAGCCATGTTATAAAAAAGATTGGCAACTGTAGTTTGTCCTCCAGAAATCAATATTGAATTTGGAGATATTTCCTTGTAAATATGAGATTTACCTGTTCCACGTGGTCCAAGTTCACATAAATTATAATTATTTTCAACAAGTGGAACCATTCGCTCTAGCATGTGCCATTTTACATTATAGTCTAATTGTGTAGGCTCCATACCTATACTTCTTATTAAAATGTCTATCCACTCTTCTTTAGTAAAATTCTTTCTGCCTTCCATTATTTCGTCAATATCCAAATTAGGCATTTGAATGGGCGTTAGACTATCAATATTAAATGGGCTTACATCCCTAGCAGTTTCATCATAAAAGTAAGATATTTTAACTATATTCCAAATTCCACCTGATAATAGTTTTTCAAATTCTCTAACATAATGTGATGATATTACTACACCTTTTAAACCAAGGTTAGAAAATTCTGCTTCGTAAACATCCTTCTTTTCGTTTAGCTTTACGCTTACTTTATCAATTACAGTATATCTACCTAACTCTTTTATTTTTGACTTTATTTTTTCTGCTTCATCCGGCCTTACAAAGTTATCTGCAAGTATTTTTTTAACTCTCTCTACACCATCATTTATGCTATCTTCATCATATGTAGCACAGTACATTCCAAGCAAATATTCTAATACATAAACTGGGACATTTGCTCCTTCTTTTATTTTTTTAGTTAAATCTTTTCTAACAACTCTACCTTGAAAATAGGTATTAAGTTTTTTACTTAATTCATCCATACCTTTTCCCCTATTCAAATTTTAAAATTCAAAATCATCAGATATCGCAATGTCAATAATAAATGGTATCTTCTCGTATATATTCTCTACCGCTTCTTCCTCATCTTCCATTATTAAGTAATACTTCTTTTTCTTATCATACGGCATGCTTTTCAATGTAAACTTCTCTTTATAACTTCTGTCCTCAGGTTTAGTCGATTTACTATCAGCAATAATCATGTTTTCATTACTAATTCTATTTCCTTCTTCATCAGTAAAATAAATTTTTAATCTTAATGGTATCTTTTTATCCTCTACCTTCTCAGTTTGGAAAAACTCTAAGTAAGTTATAACACTAGTAATTTTTCTTGAGATATTGGTAAGTTTAACTTCTACTTTTCTTGTATCTGATTTTCCATTCTTACTTCGATCATTTTTAAACTTTATAACTGGAACTACAATTTCCTGTAATGCTGCTCCTCCATGAACAAAGTTTGCTCCTTCTCCTTGAACCTTAAATCTATTTGAGCCTCTAGGAACAGTAACATACTTACCGCTGTCTTTCCCCAATATATAATCCATAGAAAAGCAAATTGTCCCTTCCATGTTTTGTTTTTTATCACTGATTATAAATCTTCGCTTTTCAACTGCTGCATCTTCTGCATTTTTAGATGTCTTATCACTTTCAGTTATTAAGCCGCGCTTATATATGAATCCATGATCTGAAGTAATATATATATTTGAAGCACTAACATTATTAATCAAGTCATTTATTAAAGTTTTTAACTCCTTAAAAGTCTCATCCACAGCATTAAATACTTCTCTTTCTGTTGCTGCATGATCTCCTATTGCATCTATAGAATTATGGTATATATATATTAATTTCTTTCCATTAAAAGTTTTCCTAAATTCGCTTCTTGACATTTCTATTAAATCTTTATATTGAATAGCAACACTGCTCTCAGAGTATTTTAATAAAACTTTTTCTCTATTATCTGTTCCAGCAGAATTAATATCATCTACTATTATTTCTGCTTTATCATCTATTGCAATCTTATCATTAGGAAGTAAACTTGCCATGCCCAATTTTGTATAAGAAGGTATTATCCCCTGCATAGCATATATTTCCGTAAAGCCTTTTCTTTCAATATTTAACATATCACTAAATTCTTTTGCAGCCTCATATCTTAAAGCATCTGATACAACTACAAATACTCTTTCTCCTTTAATTACATGTTGTTTTATAAAAGTATTGTAGAAATCATTTTGTTGAGTAATAACTGGTATATTCCAATTATCTTGTAATTCATCACTAATTGCATTAGACCATTTAACTGATAATTCATCTACGAACCAATTTACATAAGTATTCTCTACTTTCTCCCTTAATTCAACCAATGCTTCCTTATCTTCCAATTTGTCAAAGGCTGCATAAAATCTTCTATATGCCTTATCTATTACATAATACTTATTTGTATACTTTTCAAAAAACTCTTGGACTTTATATTGTCTTATAAATTCACCTATGTTCTTTTTAACTTTAAATAATTCCACAGCAGCATTTATAGCTTCATATTCCTGTGCAAAATCATTGAAAAAGTGCGTTGTTCTTCTCGCTGATATTACTTCGGTATATTTATCATATTCACCAATATCATCTAACAGTTGTTCTACTAATTTACTTATAATTGCCTTATCAAAGGCCTTAAATACATCACATTTTATGTAGTTATCAATATCCCATTCTTTTATATACAGCTGTATATTTAATTTATCTTCGAATTTATTTGCAAATGCATTATATATTTTTGAATCTACAGAATGACTCATAAAGTGGCTCATGAATACTATACAATCTGATTTTTTAGAAGATACATATTTTTGCCAAGTTCTTGGTATAGCTTCATCTAGTGTATAACTCAAATTTGTAACCATAAAAAATAATATTAATTTTTCTAAGTTTTTGTCCTCTAAATTAAATCCATAATATTTCTCAACTAATCTCCAAAATGCTTTTACGTCACCAAACTTTTCTATAGCCTCTAAGTATTTATTGTTATCTTTTAATTCTTCTGCAAACAATGCTTTTATCACCGATTCAATGTCACAAACATCTAATTTACACAATACAGAAAGCACTGCTATATCAATTTTTTCTTCTGTATAATTTTCTATTTCATATTTCATAAAACTTGCATATCTTTCTTTATTATTAAAGAACTTTAGATACCTCTTAAAAACACCTTTTAAGCTATCATCATTTACTCCAAGTTCTCTCATGATAGCAGTAGTTTTATCTGTAGAAAACTCAGTACTATATTTTAAAATATCTAAGAGATAATTTTCCCTTGGTGATGGTTTTTGCATATTAGCATAAATAAGAAAATGTGATACCTTATCAACCTTTTCAATTTGATATTTTATTGCATAACTATTATTTTCAGTAAGCTTTAAAACCCTTACATTATCGGGGCTTAATTCATCTATATCTTCAGCAAATTCGCCTTCTTCATCATACCAGAAAACTATATGCCTCTTTTTTCCGCAGTCAAGTTCCTTATTAAACGTTTCTGTTAGTACATTTTTTATCTCTTTTAAATTCATATTCTACCAACTTCCTTTAAATTCGGATGCATCCTGCACCTAAATCGTCAAGTTCTATTCTCCCATAATACACATTGGAATTAATGAAATCAAAATTCACCTGCTGCTGTTCCCACTGTTTAATTAACTTTCTAATATTAACATTCTTTTGAATTACAACATTCTCACTTTTGTCAGATGAAATTTTTTCATTACGATAAGCACTGTATACTTCTATACATTTAAACTCTTCAATGCCTAAAATCCCCGCTAAAGCAAGAGCATTATGAACTGTTCCTTTAAACTGCTCAATGCTCTTAGTTAAATTCTTTATAGATAAAGTTTTCTTAAACTCAATAATAATTAACTTCCAATCATTATTATCAATTTTCTGAAATATAATTGCATCAGCACATTTATGATTTTTAAAGTAGCCTACTATGTTTTTATCTGCATTAAGGAAAGCAATAGAATGATTGGTTAAATCACAAACTAAATTAGCCTTGCCATCTTCTATTTTTTCCTCAAGAATTAATTTTTCAGAAGAAACTATTACTTTGTTCTTTAAATCCAATAACTGTAATCTTTCTTCAAAATCCATATTAATCATCTTCTTCATCCTCTAAGATCATAACTTCATCCGTAAGTTTACTTATAACATCATTAAAGGTTGGAAGTGGGAAGCCTGTTTCACTATTCTTAATTGCAGTTACAGTAGTTTTACCTTCACTAGTATTAAACTCATACACTCTAACATTAGATATATCTAAACAATCTTGTTTTTCTAAATTTAACTTCTTTAGAAGTTCTGCTTTATCCTTATGAACATTTAACTTCAATAAATTATTTATCTGCTGCATAAAAGTATCGCTGTGAGTTGTAAGCCACACATTTAAACCTGAATTTACAAGTCTTACAACTACTCTAGCCATAGCAATTTGAGCTTTTAAATGCAGGTGTGCTTCTGGTTCTTCTATTATTAAAGTTCGATACTCTTTTAAGTAGGTGAGAAAAAGTACCAATGGTGTAGTTTCAGTTACTAAGGAAGATGTTAAATATAAAGGTAACTCTTCCTTTGAGTTTTCTGGGATATATGATATATTTTCTACAGGAGCATTATCTTTTGCTATATTTCCTTTAATTATCTCTCTTTCAATAAAAGAAACAATAGATTTAAACTCTATACTCTTCTCCTTATCTAATTTCAACCAGTTTCTTAAAAAACTTATTATTGGCATAGTAAAAGTGCTTTGAGAGGTCTTTTTTGCAAAACCAGATGAAAATCCTGTATCCATCAAATTATCAAGTAATATTTTATATGTCAATGCAAAACCTGTTCTTGAAGCAGGTAAAAAAATAGGTTCCTGTATATTTTTATATTCCCATGACTTGTATGGTTCAATTAATAGAAAATAACAAATTCTTGATAAACTGTACCATATCATTTCAGTATTGTCCATTCCAATATAGCCATGATTTTTATCTAAATCAAGATCTGCTTTGTCAATACAAATATCTTCAATATATTTATACTTTATGCAAATTTCTTCTATTGGAATATTTTTATTAAATATACTTTTTATAATCTTAACCTTATTCATATCTAAAATTTCATTAAACCAGTTTACTAATAATTGTTGACTTGTCTTATCTATAATTATGTTCTGTTCGATATTTAATGATTTATACCACTCACAGCATAATTTATATGACTCTAATTGATACGCATTTTTATCGTTAACTAATATGCTACCTTCATTGATAAGCCCCCACAATAAGCTCATGAGATAACTCTTACCTGAGTTGTTATCTCCAATAAAAATCATAAGTGGACTTACTTCAATCTCAGCACTTTCTATCTTCCCAAAATTTTTAACACAAAGACTCCATCTGTTTTTCACATTATCCCTTCTTTCATTTTTATCTTTTTCAAATTCATATTTCTCCAAGTTGTTCAAATATATTTTATATGAAAGTTACTAATTCTTTGTTAGTTAGAATCATTACTTCTCCATCAAATTCACTTTTTAATCCATCTATTAATTGTTGTGTAGCATTATTCCACAAATTACTCATTGTAGCAAATATAATAATATCAATTTTAACCTTTTTGCATAGTGTTCTATAAAAATCAAACTGTTCTTTCTCTATGTAATCTGGTTTCTTAACTTCTCCCAAACATAACTTTCCATCAATAACACATATTATGTCTAAATTGTTTTTCTGTCCAGTAGACTTATTTACTATATCTGAGTCAAATACCCAATCAAATTTTTTCTTACTTATTTTTTCTAAATAATTAATTGTTAAAAATGGCACTTCCATATCTGACACTAAACCTTGATATACAACTTCATTTAATTTATAGAGCCATAATGGATTTATATCATATACTTGCTCTTCATTACATCTTTTACACCTAAATGTCTGCCCAACTTCTTCCACGAAACACCAATTATTAAATGAACAGTAATCACATGTCAAATAAAATCCTCTTTGTAATATAGATTTTTGTTGTAATTCCTTTATTTCTTTTGGAATATAGTCAATTTTTTTATAAAGTTCCCTATAATTTTTAGGCTCCTCTATCTTAAACAACTTAAATATTTCAAACATATTTAAAACTCTTCTATCAATTTCTTTCAAAATCCATCCTGGCTTTTGCTGTGCCTTATTATCACTAAGTGTACTAAATAATTTTTTGTATGGTTCTGTAGTAAGATATTTTAATGCTTGTGTAAATCCACCAGATAGCTGGATATATTTTTTATGATATCTTCCTGTTGAACTTAATTCTAAATTCGAGTACCCAGCATCATTAAGTATAGTATCAAAGCACTTTTTCAGATATATATCATTAAAATTGTATACTGTTCCCCCACCACAATACTGTAAATTTATACAATTATCTTTTGTAATCCTTAGAAATCTTACTTCATGAGGTGATGTGTAATCGTCCTTATAACATTCTATTACGTCATTGCTTAACATTTTATCTATATTCTTATTATATGGAAATATAAAATCACTTGATTTAATCTTTACTATGCAAGTTCCTGCATATTCTTCTCCATTAATTACAATTTCGTAATTATTCTTATTTTTTGATATAATATTATGGCTCTCTTCTATAAAAGGTAACTCATACTCAAATTCATTAAAGTCATCATACTCGTTAAGCATAAACTCAATATTTGCTTGTTTCAAATTATTTAATAGTTCTCTTAAATCTAGATTATTGTTATTTCTAAAAATAGTTATGTTTTTTCTAAAAGTTTCATATTCTACATTAGTTACTAATTTTATTAATACTTCTGACAAATCACTTATATTATTTTTAAGGTCATTATTGCTAATCCAATGAACATATTCACCATTTGCTCTTAAATTCCAGAATAATAACGCTTCATCAAATCCAAAAGTATCAGAAACTATAATTTTCAAACCTTTTTTATGCTCATTATATCCGGCATAACTATGTCCATATGATATTGTGGTGTTGATAAAAGTTCTTATACTCGGTATTCTAAATTGTGTCTGTATATTTTTTAATAATGACAAAGCAATATTTTCATTTGGAAATTTGTTATTATCTTTGATTGAAGTCTCATAACTTTCCTTTAACTTTTCTCTACTTAAAATTTCAAAATTATTATAATACAATTCATCTTTTAAGGCATCTATTAAAAATTCTTCTCTATATGATAATTCTTCATCATCAATATGCCCATACTCAAATACATCACCACATACAAAATAAGCATACTTATTTTGTTCTTGATTTAACTCTTCTGACGGATATACGAGAACTTTCTCTTCTTTTAGTCTTGGATTAATATTTTTTAATAATTTTTTACTTACCCTCTTGCATTCAAAATTACCAATTCCACCATCATAGTAATCAATGTATTCCCTTAGATAATCCCATTCAACAATATCATATGGATTTATATTGCTAATATTAAAATCTATTTCTTCCATTCCTTTAGGCAAAATAATTATATCTGGATCATATGAACTTATTAATTTCTTATCACTTTCACAAATTTCGCCTTTATCATCTATACCTACTATTAAATTATAATATCCCCCTAATATCCAACAGTTATATTTAACTATTAAGAATAACTGTTCCCAATCATCTTTTGTAGTAATCCAAACTATTTTTCTTGGCTTAGTTTCTACTATCACATTTTTTATCACCACACGCCCCCCTTATTTTAACAAATAAATTCAGCACTAAAATAATGCTGAACCTATTAATTAGATTTTAGCCAATAAATTAGCCTTTAACGGCTTTTTACCTTCTCCTTGCGGTACTTCTACCCCCTGAAATTTAGCATAATTTACTTTAACACCATCATCAAGATCTATACTTATCTTCTGATTTGCTACGTGGGCAATAACTTGATCATATTGAATACATTCAATTATTTGTTTTTGTATTTTTTCCTTTTTCTTTCTTGCTTCATTCTTTTCTCTAGTTGAAGTAGAATTTTCCATAATCATATCTAATCTATTTACTTCAGCCTCATATTTTCTTTGAAGCAAGTGTAAATAATCTGTTCTAACTCTTGCTACAGTACCAACATCATATCTATGCATGTAAATTAAAGCTTTGAATCCATCATTTTTACCTGAATCGAATAGCCAATAGATTGGTCTCTTTTGATAAGTTTTAAGATGATCCTTATAAAAGTCTTTTAAGAAATACCTTCTTATTGCTTGTCTTGAGGTTTCATTTCCTTTTTTACCTATAGTATCTGCAATATAATCCAAGTTTTCTTCTAAGGTTTCTTCACTAAAAGTTATTTTAACAAACTCTACAAAGCGACTTACTATATCATCTTCAAAATATTCATCATCAGTGATTGGAATTACATTGTCAGCATCAGGTGGAAAAGTAACATCAACCCAAATATCCTCTATTATATTTTCATCATCTTTTATTGATTTTTTAATTTTCCATTTTTCACTTTCCATTTTCCATTTATCTGACCACTCTCCACCAGCATAAATTAAGCCTTCTTCATCTAGTGAATATCTACCAAACATACATCCTACAGCATAAGAGATAAATGATTTAACATCTCGAACTTTATCTGCCTTTCTAATAGTTACATCCTTGTCTAATACTTTATAATTCAGTTCATCTTCGATTCTATATATTCCTATAAATATCTTATTTAATTGTTCTTCATTGTGCCTTAATTTTTCAAATTGATTACTCTCAATATTACTATATAAAGCAAAAACTTCTTGAATCAGGTTTTGCTGTTTTCTAAATTGCATAAAAGGATGCTTCATAAAGTCCCATGATGTTTCATACAAGTTCCATTCTTTCTTAGATATATCTATACAATCTGATACTAAATTATTAATTACACTTAATTTATCCTCTTCATTTGTCAACATTACTGGTATTTTTGAAACCTCTCCAACTTCATAAGTTATTGTTTGACCACTTATAAAATTTATAAATGTTTGACCTACTTTACTGTTTAATAAACCTAATATATATAATAGATTTTCCCCAAAAATTGATGGTCCAACGGCTGCGAAAATAAATTGCTCTTCAAAAAACCTTAATTGAAGTCTGCCATTTGGAACATAAGTCCAGGTTATCCCAGGGTTAAAATAAAATTTTTCATTTCTTATAACTGATTTCTTAAACTTTTTCAAAGTTAAACCATTATTACCCCAATTCACTACATATTGTCTATTACCATACCATTTTCTATAACTTCCACCCTTATTGATTGGATACCACTTCTTACATTTATCAAGTTTTCTTAATGACGTATCTTGCTCATTTACTTCAAACCAAAGTTTTAAAAATCTCTTATCATCTGATGTACTCAGACCTTTTTTACAATTAACAATTTTCCCAAGTTCAGTTTGTCCGCTGAATATCATAAGCATTTCACTACTTATCCAATAAATAAATGGATAATTTGAGATCTTCATAAAATTTTCTTGCTTAAATGAATACCTTAATCTAGTTAATCTACATTCATTATCATCCTCAATATTGTTTTCTTCAGCAGTCTCTTCATTCTTATTATAGTAACTAGTAAAATCTATCATATAATCACTATTATTTTTTGCTTCAAAGAAAATATTCCTAATATCATCTGGATTTATATATTTAAAAGTTTTTTCAAAAAGCCTAAAGAAATCAGATTTATAATTATTAACACTACCTTTGCGCAGGGTAAAACTTGCAGAACCGAAATCTACTCCAAATATGCCTCTACCCATATGAAGCATATTAACAACATTAGATTTTGTTAAAACAAATTCTCTTAGTTTATAAAATGATTTGATAGATAACCAATTAGGCTGAGTAATCATTGATATATAGTTTTTACTTAAATCAAATGACCTTCTTATAAAAACACTAAACATATCAGTTTTATAATCAGAATAGTATGATTCTATATAAAGAGATAATTTTTCATTCATTCCTATATTTCCCATGTAGGGTGGATTCGTACATACCACATCATACTTTTGACTTAATATCTTACCCTGTTTAACTAAATCAGGTAATTTGGTCAAAATAATATTCTTATGCTGCAATTCAAATAAATCATTGGTACCGCTATTTCTTATTTCATCTATTCTTCTCTCAATTGCATCAAAATCAATTTCTTTAACTTCTAATATAGAACCATATTCTTTTGCATCATCAAATACATTTATTAAATACTCTACATCTTCTTTTAACGGTTCATTACCACTTGCAAAAAAATCTATGGCTTCTTTAGGAAATCCATTACTCTCTTGAATAGAGCACACATTTAAGTCTATTTTTTTCCTAAATATTCTTCTACTATAACTTCTGGCCTTCATCATAACAGCAAAATATGATAATTGCGCTGCCCTACCGTCTATATCTAACCCATAAAGGTTCTTTTCTAGTATGAGTTTAGGAATTTCTCTTTCTGAATATCCTGCTGATTTATAAATGTCATATAATACGTCAAATGCATAAACAAGAATATGACCCGACCCCATACATGGATCTAGGAATTTTATATCTTCAGGTTTTAAACCTTTATTTTCATCTCTTATAACCTGTAACTGTTTCATAACTTCTGGTTCTTGCTCTGCTTCTTCTAAATAGTACTTCCACTTAGCCTTTAATTCATCATTTGGATGACTTTCTAGCCATAACCTACCTAACGAATTTTCCACCATGTACTTTACTATCCAATCAGGCGTAAACAGTTGTGTGGCTGCTGGTATATTTTCTTTCGTTATCTTCTTATTTTTCTTTAAATCTGCAAATACTTCATCTTTCTTTTCAGAAATGTAATACTGATATAACCATCCTATAATTTCTACTTGTTCTTTAAAATCTTCTTCATTAATTGATGTTACTAAATCTCTTATTATGGACCCCTCTTGTAGTAAATTATCTGGTAATAACAATTCTGTATAATCTTCTATTTTTTCAAATACTAATGGCATTATTTTCCCAAGTTCATTACACTGTTTTATAAGTAAATACTTAAATAATTCTTCTGTATTATTTTCATCCTGCAATTTATAAATTAAATCTACATTTAAATTTTCAAAATCTAAGTTTGCTGCTTCACGAATGATATCAGGTTCTGCTTTATTACTATCAGTAGATGATAAAACTCTTACGCCGCTAGGCAAATATTCATTTACTTCCATAAATCTAATAGCAATTAATCTATTAAACCAGGTATAAGCAACTTCTTCAATAACTTGATCAAAACCTTTTTCATTTATCTTTTTAATTAAACTTTCTCTATGTTTAAGTAATCTTTTGTCATACTTATTGCCATTCACCTCAAATGCATCTTCAAAAGTTTCTACATTTTTTATTTCATTCTTTGTTATGCCAAAAGTATATGCCTTTTGTTCTATTTGCTCTTTTAATTTAACCCTTGCATTAACTGCAAAGTTCTTAATTGCAGATTTATCCATAAGTATCTTCCCTTCATATATCTATACAAAATAAAATTTCAATATATTTTGTATAAAATACTATTTAAACAAGTTTTATTCTGGTATCTTCATTTAATTCTTGCTTTAACTTTGCTTTTATATCCTTCAATAATTCGTCAATATCAGCTTCGGTTTCTATAGTTTTGGCACCATGAAGTATATTTGCTATACTTATATTCTTTGTTTTCTTTGTCTTATATACTGGAGGCTTTTCTCCCCTTATTATATCAGTACCGCCACCTATAACTAGTTCTGGATTTGACACTACTGGCGGCTTTCTTCTTTCTACTTCTCTTGATATTTCTTCAAAAGAACGCATTTTTAATCTATCACTTTCTTCTTTCATTGCTATTGCTTCATAGAAATTGTTAGCTCTATCTAATCTACCAATCAAATCATCAAATCTCTTTTGAAACTTGGCACTTAATTCATCTTTAAATTCATATAAACTAAGCTCATTTAATACTTTCTCGCAGTCTGATTGAATTACCTTTCTTACTGGCTCACATTCTACTTCTAGTAAATCAGTAAATCTATTTGAAAATTCTTCAATTAGTCCTGGCAACTGAGGTATCTTAGAATATGGTTCTTTACTTTTAATTATGTCTTTAATCTTTTGTATTAAATCTATAGCCTGATCATCTAAAACATAGGTCTTATTTTTATTATAGATTTCAATCTTTTCTAAAGCATCATCAAAGAATTTCTTTTGATTCTTAAAGAATTTTTTTACATCCTCAGAATAGTCTGCATAATCTAAAAAATCATCCTTTAACTCATAACATTTTTCATAAAACTCCATAGTATCTTTTATACTTATTGCTTCATCAAAAATTTTCTTCCCTTCATCAAGTATATTTTTGCCTGGATAATTTGCTTGCTTATAATACACTAGAAGTTCTCTTATACTTGCTATTTCTCCCTGTGTTAAGTCTTTAAATCTATTCATAAGTCCATCTTCATCAGCCGGCACAGCAGAATAATTAAATAATTCCTTACATAATTCTTTAACATTAGTTATATATTTTACTGGAGTTTTTGCTCTCTTCTTGACTAATACTTTATCCAAATAATCTCTCTTTGTTAAATATTTTACTACATCCCTATCATCAGTAGTTAAATATTGACTATTATATTCTATCTTTATTTCCTGAGCCTTAAATAATTTTATTATTATTGCTGCAATATCAAGTTCTACCCATCCATAGGGGGCTTTTGAATATAATCCTATAATCCCTTTCATCGTAATAGGAATGTTTCTTGATGTATTTCTTTCAATATAGCTATTTACTTCATCTATTGCTAACTTATTTTTTTCTTCAATAAAACTTCCCTGAACATTATTGTTTAATAGAATATCTTGTAATTCTCTTGAACTATCTATATATTCTTTAATGTAATTCAGTTTGCTATATAGCGTATCTATTAATGTCTTAAATGCATCATTTATACGTTCAACTGGGTTCTTTTCTTTAATATCCAAAAGCTCCGAATTTGCAAATATTTCAGCAGTTTTTAACCCTTCAATTAATAGATTTTTAACTCTATCTTTTCTTTCAGAAACTTCTCTTGATTTTCTAGTTTTTATATCCTCTATGACCTGTGTTGATGCAGTACCACTTTTTACTCTTAGATATGCTTGAATTTTTAATATTTCTTCCATTTCTTCTAGGAATGTTGTATCATTTGGTAATTTTATAATTACATTATTCTCTCTTGCAGACATCAATTTTAATTCTTGATGGGTAAGATCTACACCTGTTTCAAAATAAGGTGTAATTACTTTTAACCCAATTTCATTATTTTGCTGTCCTCTTGGTATGTCATCTATCATTGCATTATATGGGAAATCATATTTTGAAGAATACCTATATTTCTTTTCAGTATAAATTTCTTCAAATATTGTTCCACCAACTTTTTGTATGACTTCTCCCATATCAATTGTTATATTCTTAATTTCCCTATTAACATCCTGCTCTTCGTGAGTTAGGAATATATATTCTTCTCCATTTTTTTGAATAAGGGTTTGTCTTACTAATTTCTTTAATGACTCCTCTACTTTCTTTTTAATCTCTAATTTATCATCATCTATATGCTTAACTAATAATGTAGATATATTTTCAAGATTTGAAGGTATTTCTTTTACATACTTAATCATAAATAAAAGTTTTAATACTTCTACATCTTCCTCGTTAAGTTTCGAGTTATTTTTTGCATGAATTATGACCGTTTTTATATTAGCATCTAAAAATGATTCTATAGTATCATAAAATGCTGAAAATGGTATTAATACGCCCATTTCTTCATTTTCATATTTAATTGATGACTCTTGAAATGCGCTAAGTAGTGATCTTTCACCTTCAGCTAAATGCTTACCAGATGCACCATGTATTCTAATTCCTGTAAATACCGATTGAAGTAAATTAAACTGATAAGGTATAAATGGATACACTTCGGCAAAATCATTTTCGTTTTCATATACTTTCATTTCTGCCGTATCATTTGAAAAGGTTATTAAATTCTTTAATATAGAACACTTATCTTCATACAGCAATTTCAATGAATCTGCTGCTCCTGGTTTTTTTTGTAGTATACGCTTTTTAATTACTTCATCTACATTTGCAGATGATAGTGACAATCTAGTATTAAATCTGCCTTGAATTTTACTAAAATCGTTTCCTTTTACCTTTGTTACAGAGTCTATATCTTGCTGACTAGTAACGATAACCCATGCTTTACCACCACAGTATGTTCCTAAATCTTCAACGACTGTTTGCAAATTTAGCATTAACTGAGAATCGCTGCCTATGTATTGTCCAATCTCATCCACTAAAAAAAGTACATGATGATTTTTACCTTTTGTTTCAATATACTCTTTAACCCTTTGAGCAAACTTCTCTATACTTAAACTATAATTTTCTTCTGCTTTATTGTACCAATCTCTTGCTGTTTCTTCACTCATTTTAGTAGTTTTAGATAATGCATCTACAATAGAGTCTTCCTCATAGAAAAAATCTTCTCTTGCATCTTCCCAAATGCTCCCTGATATCTTTTCAAACTCTGCCTTAAAATCCTCATACACTTCATCTTTAACCATTTGTCTTTCTAAATCTGCTACCCATGGTATAGAACCACAAAAGCCTTGCATTTCATTAAACACCTTATTAAATACTTTTAATATGGAATCTTTGTCTGCCTTAGAATCTGATTCACTCTTTGAATCAATATTAAATAAAATAACATCTGCTGTAATATCCCCTGCCTGTTTCATATCTGCCACAACCATTGGATCGTAAACTTTATTATCAAAGTATTCAATAGACTTTTTTCCATTTACCACCCTGTTCTCAAGCAAATATGATAATATTTTTAGAAAATGTGATTTACCAGAACCAAAGAAACCTGATATCCAAACTCCCATTTTATCTGTATGATCTAATATACCCTTTTTATATGCTTCAAAAAAGTCACCAAAATGTCCTAGTAATTCATTTGTAACTACATATTCATCTAGTTCTTGAAAAATATCGGAGTCATCATCCTGTCCTACTTTAATAACTCCTTTTATATCCCTTTCTATATCCTTTAAGAACATCTTCTTAAGTTCCATGCTTAAACCCCTCCGTATCTCAGTCTTTAATATTTATCTATTAATTGAAATGCCCTATAATAATTATCATCTTTGATCTCATTAAATAAAATCAATTCTAAGCCATCATATTCCCCTGGGAAAAACATAACTACAGGCACTTGATCAATTGCATTATGTAAATTATTCAATACTGTATGTGAACGCATAATTGGCCATGCTTTGCCAACACCAGTTATAAACACAATATCATTAGGTTCAACTCTATTTACTATATAATCCAAAACCATATCATTTTTAAGAGTCAATCTAAGTGATTTTCTAATAGCATTAAAAACATATTTGCTGCCTTTTTTCTTCTCCATTTCAATGTTTTTTTGCAAATATCCTTTTTTATCCATTATATCTAGTATTATTTCATATAAATCAAATTCTTTTATATTAATATCAGAGTATTCATCACTAATCTTTTGTTTTATGAACTCAATATGATCTCTTACCAAAAGTTCATACTTAGGTTCATAATCAAATATATAATAACCCATTTCATTACCTAGTCCCATGCTTTCCCTAAAGGATTTATCTGTAATCTTAGGTATTATTTCATCTAATCTTTGATATATTGTTTTCATTTTTAACTCTCCTCTAGGCATTTTAACAACTTAGTCTAGCCTCATTATCATTTACAAGTTTTTCATATAACTTCTACTTATGACTTATGTCCTAACATCACTTCTAAGTATATACCGTCACCTATTTCTTTTAAATGTTGTGCTAAGTCACAGTCTACTATTGGTATAGTTATTTCCTTATCACCCTTTTGATTTTTAATGAATCCTGCTTCAAAAAGGATTCTAATAAACACCTGTTTAATTTTATAAAAGGTATATTCCTTCCATGATGCTACAGTATCACTTTGTTCGCATTTTCTTTGGAAGTAAACATTAAAGTCACTATCTATAATATATTTTTCCCTCAAGATATTTTTATCCCTATAAACTTCGCTCATAAACTCAAAAAATAACCTATCAGTTTTCATAATCATATAAATCACAATTTGCTTACTCGTTTCTAAATCCCCATTCACTAATTTATCAAGTAGGAATTCATCTAAACTCTTTAATCTTTTTAATGTTATTGACGCAATTTCCTTTTTTCGTGCTTCAGATTTCATCTGAAAAATATTTTCTTTAATGGACATATTTTTTATTTGAAAATCATTAAATCCTTTTAAAATAAGGCTTGCAGCCTTTTTTGTTTCTATATAAAGGTAAGGCATCGATTTTATTGTAGATTTATATTCTAATTGTTTAGTCATATTTTACCATTCCTTCGGTCCCAAAATTTATACTTTCTATTATTATAGCATAATATTTCTTTTAAACTACATACAGGTTTTTGCTATTTTGTTTTAATCTGTTTTAATTTGTGATATTTTTTTGGAGGACATTTGGAGGACATAAACCCAAAAAGAGCATTTTGGAATAAATTCCAAAATGCTCTTAAATGTTGATATTCATGGTGCCGGAGGCGGGAGTCGAACCCGCATGTTGTCACCAACGACGGATTTTGAATCCGTTGCGTCTGCCAATTCCACCACTTCGGCAAGCAACGAAATTATAATACCATAAATACTACCCAAGGTCAAGCATTTATCTAAACTTTTTTAACATCAAACTTAATTCACTGACCAAGAAGGCTCTCTGCCACTTAATACTTCATCTATACCAATGGCGGGATGAACAGACATTCTTATACCTGCTTCTTCTGTATGTGCTGCAGTATGAGGCGTTACAATTACATTTTCAAGTTTAAAAAGGGGATTATCTTTTGATGGTTCTTCTCCTTTAAATACATCAATGGCAGCTCCAGCAATTTTATTTTTCAAAAGCACCTCAAGCAAGGCATCTTCATCAACCACTTCTCCCCGTGCCGTATTTATAAGAAAAGCTCTAGATTTCATAAGAGACAGCTCCCTTTTTCCTATCATACCTTTTGTTTTCTCTGTAAGTGGAACATGCAAGCTTAAAAAGTCAGAATTTTTAAGTACATAATCTAAATCTCCAGTAAGTTTTATATTATCTATTTGACTTGAAGTTATATTTCGCTTGAATCCTATAACTTTCATGCCAAACCCTTTTGAGGCCTTTAAAGCAACAAGTTTTCCGATATTACCAACACCTATAATTCCAAGGGTTTTACCTTCAAGATCCATTCCAAAACTTTTTCTTATTTCAAAATTTCCATCTCTAAGTTCTCTATCATAAATAAGTAGTTTTTTTGCAAGTACTAATATAAGTCCCATAGTATACTCAGCAACACTGTTTTTATTGGATTCAGGAGAATTGGTAACTCTTATTCCAAGACTTGATGCAGCTTCAACATCTATATTATCTACTCCAACACCAAACTTAGATATGACTTTCAACTTTGTTCCTGATTTCATAATTTTTTCAGTAATATTTGCCATCCTAACTAATATTGCATCGCAATCTTTTACTTCCTCTACCAAAACATTTTCTGAAATATCAGAAGCCATTTTTAATTCATACCCACGACTTCTAAGATATTCTTTGCCTTCTTCATATATATTTTCCGTAATCAAAACTCTATAACTCATACAAAATCACCCTTTCATATATAATCCCCTTAATTTTTTACTATAGTAAAGTCTTAATGCGGTTATCAAAACTCCAAATAAACACATAATGCCAACGCTTATATACACTGATCTCATGCCATAAATAAAAACATCATCTCTGCCTTTTATGTAATCCACCACTCTGTACCCGATTTTGTAACTCATTCTGTTGTAAAGTAATAAAGTGGAAAGAGATGTACCTAGAACAAATCCTAAGTTTCTAATAAGGGCATTTACACTTCCTGCTATTCCAAGCTTATCTCTACTAACAGTAGACATAACTAGCGAATTGTTAGGAGATTGAAACATTCCATTTCCTAGAGTCATAATTACTATATAAGCTATAATCAAAATTACAGAAGACCTTTCATTTAAACTGGATATGAAAAACAACCCCAAACTTGTAAAACTAAGCCCAAACAAGGTAAGTATTTCAGATCCAATTTTATCTGACATGTATCCACTAAAGGGAGCCACTACAGACAAAACAATAGGAGATACCATCATGAGCATTCCAGATGCTGCCGGCGAAAATTTCAATGTATCCTGAAAATAAAAAGGCAGTATTATATTGGATGCACTAATTGCAATAAATGAAATAAAAGCACATATTATACTTATTGAAAATAAACTGTTTTTAAAAATACTCAATTGCAAAATCGGCATGCTTATTTT
This sequence comes from Clostridium sp. 001, assembly GCF_019056555.1. Taxonomy (NCBI): domain Bacteria; kingdom Bacillati; phylum Bacillota; class Clostridia; order Eubacteriales; family Clostridiaceae; genus Clostridium; species Clostridium sp. 001. The sequence goes on from NZ_CP020473.1 coordinate 1,275,082, forward strand.
ATGTTCTACTATAATGAACAATACGAAAGTTATAAATGAAATTACAAAAGCTGAAATTATAAATGCATTGTCATATCCCTTTACCTGGCCTTGTCCCAATGCTCCAAACAGCGAAACTGTAGCTACTACAAATAGTAAAGCTCCTTTTATATCTAGTTTTTCATCAGAAGTAGTATGGACTTTAGGAAATATCTTCAATGTAAGTATAAATACAATTATTCCTATTGGTATGTTTATTAAAAATATATATTCCCAGCTTATAGCAGAAACAATAATTCCCCCAATTGGAGGACCTGCCATAGAACCCAATGCCACAAATGTACCTAAAACTCCAAGTGCCCTCCCCCTCTCGTTAGCCGGAAAAACGTGAGTTATGATTCCCTGATTAGTAGCCATCGTAGCTGATGCTCCTACTGCTTGTATAACTCTTGCTGTTACAAGTAATGGCAGTGAACTTGTAAGCCCGCACAGCAGCGAACCTATGGTAAAAATGACGATTCCAAATTTAAAAACTTTTGTCTTTCCTATCATATCTCCAAGCCTTCCAAATATTAAAATAGTTGCTGCAACAGTTATTAAAAAACTGGTAACAACCCATGTAATACCTGACATTCCTACATTTAATTTAGATGCCATATCCGGCAGTGCTACATTTACAATGCTGCCATCAAGTGTTGACATAAATGTAGCAGAAACAACTGTAATCAGTATCAGCCACTTTTTTTTGTTCATTTCACTTTCAATTTTTTTCAACCTTCACTCATCCCCTCACAAATGCTTTTTATCCCTTTAATCTTTCAAGCTTTTTATCCGATGACTACCTGCTCTAATACTCTCACTTATCCAAGTGAGAGTAAAGGGCAGCTACGTCCCTGGATAACGATTTCTAAACATCAGGTTGAGTCAAAACTCCATCTGATGCCAAGAACTCTGTTTATCAAAATAAGCCTGTATCTATATATGTTACTAGTTAGTTTAATCAAAGTTACCATCTTATTATTCATTGTTAATAAGTTTTTACTTTCACTATCTGTTACTTTTTACATTTCCTTGTGATATTTAGAAAAGCATACCATATAGACTGCAAAAATAACCAAATATGCTGCAATCACAAGAAAAATTATAAATAAATTAGCTCTAAAAAAAACATATGCAATTACAAGAATGCCAAATACTATTTCCATAACATCAAAAGCTTTTGCCTTAGCTCTGTTTTCAATGGCAATATTTCGCTCATCTTTATCTTTTTGTTTCAAAATAAATTTATAATGTATGTTACTAATAACTGAAGCCACAGCCATTGCCATAAGAATTAAAGGTATAGTTTTAGACGTATATCCACCTACAAAAAACATACCAACTGCTGAACTAAGTAACATTACAACTACTGCCACAATAAATACATAATTAAAAGTTTTCATTTTCTGAACTCTCCTCATAAATAAATATTTCTTCAATGCTCACATTAAAAAATTTAGAAATCTTAAAAGCTAGCAATATAGATGGATTATAACGTCCATTTTCAAGTGATCCAATTGTTTGTCTTGATACTTCCAATTTTTGTGCTAGCTCTTCTTGTGTGATACCATGTTGTTTTCTAATTTCTTCAAGCCTGTTTTTCAAATTAATGCCGTTGCCAAAACATTATAGAACTCTATAAAGCTTGTTTAATTCCCTGTTCAGCCTATCCCATTTTACTATAAAGCTACTTTGGTTTGATATAATAGTCCGAGGGCTTAAATTCCCATACAACGCATGGTACATATTAGTAGTATCTTTTAAGTGATTAGCCTACTAATTCATATCTTGATAGATTGATACTTGCATTATAATCTCTATCTATAACACAACCACATTCCTCACATATATATGTCCTTTCAGATAGTAAAAGCTTTGACTTTATATGTCCACACTCACTACAAGTTTTTGATGAAGGATACCATTTGTCTGCTTCTACAAATTCAATACCATTGAACTCACATTTATATTGCATTTGTCTTTTAAACTCATACAAACATTGTTTTGCTATTGCTTTTGCTAAATATCGGTTCTTCATCATTCCTTTAATATTAAGTGTTTCCATAACAACTCTCGATGGCTTGGTTTTCACTATCTTATTCGTTGCTTGGTGAATATGATTACTTCTTATATTTGCTAATTTTCTATGAAGTAATTTAATCTGCTTTTCGATTTTTATAATATTACCTGTTTTGACAAACTTACTCCCTTCTTTATTTTTTAGATATTTGCGAGATACCCTACGTTGTAATCTACGTAGCCTTTTTTCAAGTTGCTTTACAACTTTTGTCTTATTGATATTTTTAAAAGTCATTCCGTTAGAACATATAGCTAAATCCTTTACCCCAACATCAATACCAATACTTTCATTTGTTAATTCTACTATTGGATTTTCTTTTTCTATACCTACTGATATGAGCCAATACTTTCCATCAAAACTTATTCTCGGATTAGTATATTTACAGTTCATAGGCATTGTATTTTTCTTTATATCTATCCAACCAACCTTTTCAATTAACACCGAATTTTCTTTAACTTTAAGCTTTAATGTATCATTATAAAAAGATGGCTTAGATTTTTTTCTACTCTTAAACCTTGGCTTATCAGCTAACTTTTTGAAAAACTTCTTATAAGCATCGCAACCATCTTTAACAGCTTGTTTAGCCACATTGTTAGATACTTCATTTAGCCAACTTAGACTATCTTGTTTGAGTATTGTTATTTTTTTTCTCAAATCATTATCTGATATAAATTTTCCACCATTTTTATAATTATCCTCTTGCCTTGCAAGTGTCCAATTATAAATAAATCTTGCAGTACCAACAGATTGCCATAATTTTTGTTCTTGCTCTTTAGTTGGAAATATTCTAACCTTCTTCCCCAGAATCATTCTCTAACAACTCCTTAATCATCTTCTTTGCTTTATTCGTTCTTTTGCCTTGCAATCTACAACTAAAAGCTGTAACAATTTGAATTAAATCTTCGACTAATTCCTGTTCCTCCGTTTTTTCAGTATTGTCTATGATTTCAATAGTAGTTCCATATTTATTACATAGATTTTCTATTTGTGGGAACTAACTCTACAATATCCAATTACTTTTTTAGTTTTAGTTTCAATACCTTTTATACCTAAAAAATGATTAAGTTGCTCTTGTGAATAATATCTATACCCTGTTGGAGCAACATGATGTGGTTTTAATATACTTTTTTTATCCCATTCTCTTAATGTTTGCGGGTTTTTACCTATTAATTTTGAAAACTTACCAATAGAATAATATTTCATATAATCACCTCTTGAATTTACTATAGTACAAACATTGTATAAATTGAAGAATATTATATAAGCTTCTATAAAGTTTTATTAGCTGTTACATTCCTCCAATCATAATGGGAAGTGACTTTGTAATATTAGAATATTACTGTTTTTTTATAATGTCAAGCTTACTTTCCATTATGATTATAAAAAAAGGGTTTTAATAGCTCAAACCCTTTCTGTAGATACTATTTCAACAGCATCAAATAGCAGTAAAATAATTTTAAAAACCTCTAAAACGCATTAAAGGCTGGGCAATGCTAGTTAATGTCCCCTGTGCTTCATTAATTTTTTCTGCTGCCTTAATTTAAATTTTTTCTCTTTTTCTTCTTCCTTTTTTTCTCTTGAAACCTTTTTTATTTTTAGTTTAAAATCTTCATATTGCTGCTTCATGGCAATTTGGGCTTTTGTACCTATACCATTGTCTTTAGTCTCTTTTTTAATTTTTCTCTGAAGTCTTTTAGGATTTATCTTTTTATCAATGCTTTTATCAGAATAATTGATATCCAACGGTTTACTAAACTTTAAATCATTAAAATTTTTTAGTATATAGTCGTATACTTCATAGTCTTTTGGTTCAGCACCAAATACAACCCTTGAAAGATATATTGTATCAGAATCCCACCTTTTAAACACGCCAACCCAAAATGGCTCTTCAAAAAATACTGTTAGCTTAATATTAGCTGTCATTTTATATTCCTCCTGTTTAACAAATAAAAAATCTAGAGAATGGACAACCCCAGGAGGGCAGGTTACTGCTAACTTATAAAGTACAAGCCAAGTTTTGGACTACCAACCAAAACTGTGTTTTTATCTCTATTAACATAATAGCAAAAATCATCTAAAATGCAATGTTTTTTCAAAACCTAAACTTTACCAGGTTTAAAAATTCTATAGTACACAGAAATTAATGCTATGTATATGTAAAACAATATTTGTATTATAAATACATAAGTTATTTTTATACCACCTGCAAAACCTATTACATAGGTTAAAAATGTAGCTCCCAAGTTATTGAAAATCATAGTAACAGCAGATGCAGAAGGTATATTTTTTTCAGTAACATGCTGCACAATATATCCTTGAAGTGCAGGATACATAATTGATATTGATATCCCTATAATTGCAAATCCTGTTAAAGCTTGAAGCTTACTTTTTCCAAATAGTAAAATAATAATTCCAAAAATTGATATTAAAGGTGATATGGAAAGAAATCTAAGTTGTCCAACTCTTTCTAAGAATTTATCTCCTAAACTCCTTCCTATAGTAAACAAAATCCAAAAACTTAAAAGTATATTTGGTACTTCAATTTTGCTAATTCCATAATATTTTTCAAGAAAAGTTCCTGTCCAATTTGTAGTTGAGATCTCCGCTCCGACATAGAAGAATACTGCAATACAAAGCAATAAAATCATAGGATTTTTTAATATAGAAAAAGAAGTGTTACATTTAGAATTACTTTTATAAAATGTCCTTCTATCCATTTTTAACACAAGAATAATATAAAAAGATATAAGTAATATATGAATAATATATGTGTAATTAAATTTTATACCCATCTTTAATATAAATCTGTCTATTGGCAAAATTAAAATTCCACCTAATCCAAAGCATGCATTTGCAAAACTAAATTTTTGATATTTTTGTGGAAGAAGTGAAAGCATCGTACTCAAATACAAGCATGCCATCCCGGTTGCCAATCCTGCCATAAAATATCCAGTTAAAATAACATAAAATGATTTGGAAAATACAATTATAAGACTTGCAAAAATTTCAAATACAATTCCCAGATACAGTCCATTTTTAATTCCCAGCCGCGGCATAAGTTTTGCCCCTACAATATTTGTTATAAGTGCGGCACAGTATACTACTGATGGTATAAATGCAATGACATATGATGACACATTATATGTACTTTTTATAGTTGTTATAAAAGGTGATAATGTATTAGAAAACAGTGACAATAAGAAATATCCTATAAAAATAGTTACCATAGCTTTAAAGTTTTTTTCCATTAAATTTCTCCTACAAAAAATTTTTAAATTAGTTTTACTTTCCACCTTGTTTTTCAAAACATAAATCCAATTCTTATACAAAGTTCATTATAGTATATAAAATTAACTTTTAAAACGAGATCTTTTTATAATTCTATTTGATACTGCCTTTTCATATACATCCCTTTCTGGATTATAACATTTTTCTTATAATATAATAAGGGCATGAAAGTTTCCTGCTCACTTTCATGCCCTTATTATATTAAGGCCTACATTTTAAATTTCCAAAACACCTATTACATCTTCAACTTCTTCTAAAATATTGCCTTCATGTATTTGATTATTTATATACTCAATATAAGGATATAAATGCTCATCATCTTCTATCTTAGGAACAACTTTTCTAATCAAATCATACACCGATTTTGTTGCCGTAGACATCTTTAGTGGTTTTAGAAACTCAACAGCTTGAAGTGCATTTAATAACTCAATGGATAATATGTTTTCCAATAATCCCACACACTTATACGCTTTCCTTGAAGCATTGTAACCCATGCTCACATAATCTTCTTGATTTGCACATGTTGGAGTGTTATCAATACTTGCTGGTGTTGACAATATACGCATCTCCCCTAAAAGTCCTGCAGCCGTATATTGTGGAATCATAAAACCATTATTAAGTCCAGTCTTCTCAATTAAAAATGCCGGCAATTCGCTTATATGATGATTTACAAGCCTATCTATTCTTCTTTCTGACATTTTGGCAATGCTTGTCATAGCAATGCATGAGGAATCTGCTTCAATTCCAACATATGATCCATCTGCATTACAACCCATAAGTGCAACACCATCATCTTTAATTGGATATATAACAGGATTATCACAGCAGGAATTGATTTCAGTAATTATTGTTTTTGCAGCATCTTTTAGAGTTTTTTTAGCTGCTCCATGCAGCTGAGGTATACATCTTAAAGAAAGCGCATCCTGAAGTCTATAATCTTTATATTTTATGGCAATTTCACTGTCTTTAAGTATCCTTAGAATATTTCTAGCTGTCATGTTCTGTTCCTCATGGGGTCTTACAGACTGCAGTCTAGGGTCAAATGCTCTTGTAGTTCCCCTTAAAGCCTCAAGGCTTATTGCTCCGATAATATCTGCAGTTTTTGCAGCCTTTATTCCATCGTATATTGCCAATGCAGCTAGGGCAGTAACCGAAGTAGTTCCGGAAACCAAAGCAAGTCCTTCCTTACAACCTAATTCAACTGGTTTTATCCCTTCCAATTGTAATGCCTCATAACCATCTATTAGTTTGCCATTATAAAAAGCCTTACCTTCACCTATAAGAACTAAGCTGATATGTGCTTCTACTGAAAGATATCCTACTGACCCATGACAGGGCGCAAATGGAACTATATTACTATTTAAAATGCTAGCTATAGTTTCAATAGTATCCAGTTTTACTCCTGAATAACCTTGTCCCATATTCAAAATCATCATTAATAGAATTGCCCTAACACACTCCCCTTCTAATGCTTCCCCTATTGAACAAGCATGGGATCTCAGTATATTTTTCTGAAGAATAATTGCATCTTCAGGCTCAATAATCTTATCACAGTTATCACCAAATCCTGTAGTTAAACCATATATAACTCTTTTCTCCTTTAAAAATTTCTCTACCAGTCCTCTCGATTTAGTAACTCTTTCTCTAAAAGCATCTGATAATATAACTGTTGCCTTATACCTTGATATTGCTATAAACTCCTCAAGAGTAATATCTTTACATCCTATAACTACCTGCTTTAACTTTTTTGCATATTGAATACAGTCTTTCTCATCTTCATATTCCAATAGTATCACCTCTTCATCTTAGTTACATACTCCTATGTGATCCACATCCATCAGCTGCAATAGGCATATATCGAACCTTATTGCCTTCTGCCACATCACCATAAAGAGCAACCCAATATGGTCTAAAAACACTTTCTATTTTTAAAACTTTGAATTCTGGTATTCCTCCGACATGCCTGTGCACAACTTTTAATGCAAGCTTTCTTGCTTTTAATATAAGATAATCATCATCTTTATCAGACAGTTGAATAGCATTACTATCAACTTCCTTTAATTCAATTATGTCAGGCATACTATCTACCCATGAAACAGATCCTGTTGATCCATTGGCAAGCAAAGTAATTGTTTGTTTTTTTTCATGAGCTTTTTTTGATACCATTCTTTCAATAACTGTTGGTTTATGGATAATTTCAAGGGTCACAAGTTTAAATTCAACAAAATGTTTTCTAACCTCAGAAAGCTTTTTATTTAAAAATATAACTTTCCATAAAACTCCTCCCATAGCTTGAGCTCTTTTCTCTGCTTCTTGTTTTTCAACTTTAATAGGGAATGCTCTTATATCCATAATATCTACTCCTAATAAAAATTTATTTTTCCTTATTGCCTTTAGACTTTCTAGAAAATTTAAATATTATTCCAAGATAATTTATAAAAATTAAAGTTACAGCAATCATAATCCCATAGGGAATTAACCTTCCCACTATAAAGTCATTATGAGCTGAAATTGCATAATAAATTACCCCTACTACTATAAAATAAAGCAATACAAGAAACCCATCAATTCCAAACCAGGAAATTTCAAGTTTATCATTTTTCTTTGACATTATACTACCTCCTTAGCTACTTTTTCAGGAATAGACTTACCAAACTTATTGCCTAAAATCCATGCTATTAAAGACAATGGCAGTGCAACAACAAGTGCTTCCACATTGAAAGCCTTAATAGGAAATAACTTAAAATATGCAAATGCAAATCCCCCTACAAGTATCCCAAGATAACCTCCTAATGCCGTTTTCTTACCTTTCCAAACAAGTCCACCAACTATTGGGACAAATCCTGCTGCCATCCAGATACTGCTTACAAATATAAACGCATCTTGTGCTGTAGTAAATTTAAATGCAATTGATAATGCTGCTACTGATTCTATTATTATACCTATTCTTGTAAGTAGAACCAGTTTGTCCTGCGTAACATTTCCTTTAATTCTACCGTATATATCATTTGCAAGAGTTGCTCCACCTGAAAGGTAATATCCATCCAGTGCAGAAATTATTGAACCTGCAAGGCCGATTATGAATAATGCCCTTACTCCTTGAGGTAAACTTCCTAATACAAGTTTTATATATCCTTCTCCAGGTACCATATTTGGATACCTTACCTTAACAATGAGTCCTGTAAGAGTTAATACAATATCAAAACAAACCCACAAAACAAAGCATGATAGAAGTGCACGTCTTCCTGATTTTGGTGAATCTGATGCAGAAAATCTTTGGTAAAATGTTGGATCGGCATAAACTCCAAATGAAAGTACACAGAGCATTAAAGCTTTCATAGGCGTAAGTCCACCTAATGGATCCATTAACGCTGGAGTTTTAGATAATGCATGCTGAAGTCCAGCCCATCCGCCAACACTATCCCATTGTCCAGGCAGTACCATTGTAAGTCCAAAACACATACACCAAAACATTAACATATCAGTAACTGCAACTCCCATAAGTCCCCCTAAAACTGCAATTACAATAACCATTACAATACATACTATACCTGCCGTAAAATTATTAATTCCCCAGGCAACCTTTCCTATAAACCCAAATGATGTTAACTGACCTATTTGAGTGCAGTACGTAAGCATTAATATAGCACCAAGGACTGCAACTCCCTTGCCATATGCACTCTCCAGTAAATCAGGAACTGTAATGTCTGTTCTAATATGTATTTTAGGTCCTACCCAAAGCGCCAATGGCATACGCCCTAAATGGGAGGTAACACACCAAATAACCCAAACAGATAATCCATACATTGCTGAATATTCAACTGTTCCAATTGTTCCAACTCCACCATACCAAGTTGCAACCAGTGCTCCAACAGTCAGTGACCATGGAAGACTTCTATTACCTAAATAAAAACTTTCCATGTCTTTTACTGCCCTTGAAAAATACCAACCAATAAAAATTAGTAAAATTGAGCATAGAATGATAACTACATTGTCAAAACTCGATAATAACATAATCCAACACCTGCCTTATTTTATATTTTGTATCTAATTAATAAAATAATTTATAGCAAAAGCCATGCCAACTTCAGTATTGCGTGAATATATTAAAAATGCTGAAAATATCAGGTTTTATTCTAACTTATTGCATTTTCATATCCTAGAATTTTAAAAAAGATGCATAATGATTTTGCAAAAGTGCAAAATCATTATGCATCTATAATCCATATTTTTTCATTCTATATTGCAGGCTTTGCCTCTTCATTCCCAGGCATTTTGCTGTATTTGTAACATTATTCTTATTTTTTCTAAGAGCAGTTTTTATTACTTCTCTTTCATATTCATTAAGTATCTGTTCCAGTGTTTTATGCTGCAAACCTTTTTTGCAGTTCCTGCTAGCTTTCTTTTTCATATATTGAGGTAAATCACTTATATATATAGTATCCTGAGTTATAGTGTTAAATATATATTCAATACAATGCTGCAGCTCCCTTACGTTTCCCGGCCAATCATATTCTTTAAATACCTTGATAACTTCCTCCGACATTACATTTATATTTTTTGAATAATTACGGCATAATTTTTTCATAAATAATTGTGCCAATAGTTCAATATCTTTTTTTCTTTCCCGAAGTGGAGGAATGTTAATTGTTATTGTACTTATTCTATAATATAAATCACTTCTCATCTTGCCATTTTTAATCAATGAAAATGGTTTTTCATTGGTAGATGAAATGATCCTTACATTACTTTCAATATCTTTGCTTCCTCCTACCCTTCTAAAACTTTTCTCCTGCAAAACCCTAAGAAGTTTAGACTGCATTTGAAGACTCATTGAATTAATCTCATCTAAAAATAATGTACCGCCCTCAGCCTGTTCAAATAGTCCCTTCTTATCATAACTTCCAGTAAAGGCTCCCTTTTCCGTACCAAACAATATACCCTCTACTAAATTTTCAGGGATAGCCGCACAATTTACTGCAATGAATTCCTTATATTTTCTTTTACTAGCAGAATGAATGCTCTGTGCAAATAATTCCTTGCCAGTACCAGTCTCCCCATATATAAGTACAGAGCAATCTCTTTCAGCAACATTACATGCTAAATTAATTGCTCTAAGAAAATTTTCATCTTTTCCAATTATATCATCAAAATTATAATATTTTAATGCATAGTACTTTTTTGGGGACTTTAAATATTGATTACTTTTTTTAGTATCTATAAAATTCTTAAAAATTGCAGCTTTCTCCCTATACTTTTGAAAAACTGACACATCTTGTACTAACCCAACAGCTCCAATTAAATTACTTCCTAAAAATAAAGGATAACCTGAATTCATCGTTGAAATTATTTCACCTTTATTATTCTTAAAATTATCACATCTATCTACTATAGCTTCTCCCTTTTTCATTGTATTTAAAATCGTACTATAATCTTCCTCTAAACTATAAATATCCAATAAATGCTTTCCAATTATATTTCTTCTATCCATCTTTTCAATTTTCTCATTAAATTTATTGCAAAATACAAGATGTGCATTTTTATCATATATCTGCATTCCTTCTGATAAGCAGTCAAAAGCCGCCCTATATAGATCTTCATCACTTTCTGCCTGAGTTATGTATAAAATGTATCCTTTGCCTGTAAAATTCTCAGTTTTAAAATATCTAAGAAATAACTCCCCCCATTTTATATAACCACTATCTATTTTCAAATCTATATCTAAAAAACTAGTGATTTCATTTCCTATATATTTTTTTAAAATATATATTCTCTTATCTGTTCTCGTTAAATCTCCAAATTTCACATGTCTTAGAATATTATCATTATCAATAAATAGCATAATATCAATGGAAATCATACCTTTACCCCCTTAAAGTTGATTTCATATTTAGTAATTCTAAAAATCAATAATTATTGCATTTTTAGTTAAATGCATATTGTCTTCAATTTTTATATGATTATATCATTTTTACTAATATAAAACCACTTTAAGACACATTATTTATAGTTTGTAATTCATATTTTTTAAATATGCCTCTAGATTAATAATAATTTCATAAAATTATAAAGTAAATCTTGTCAAATTATTAACAAAATTTTATAAAGTCCTTGTATACCTTTTCACAATATCATATTCTATTAACAAATATAAAATAATCATTCTTACCTAAAAAGCGCGCACATACTGTAAAATGTTGTAATTGATAACATTTTACAATATAAATGAAAATAACCAATTGAATTTTTACAGATACCTTCTGCCTTTAAATTGCATAAAATATTATAGTACTTTATTCAAAAGCATTTTTAGCAATATTTCTAGCATTAAAAGCAATAAAAAGTGTAAAATTCTAAACTATAATATAATAAAGCTATAATAAAAAAATCTGATTTAATAAATTATAATTCATAGGAGACCTTAAAAATGAATAAATTAATAGTTGCTAAATTTGGAGGAAGCTCACTAGCTAATGATAAACAATTTAAAAAAGTAAAGGAAATCGTTTTGCAAGATAAAAGGAGACGATATATCATAGTTTCTGCTCCAGGAAAAACTTTTGAAAAAGATTATAAAGTCACAGATCTTCTATATAAATGCTATTGTTGTGTTGACAATAAAAATCTATTTGAAAATTATTTCAATATAATCGAAGGAAAATATGTTTCTATATGTAATAATTTAAAATTAGATTTAGATATAAAAAAATTCTTATATGGTATAAAAAATGATTTTTTTAACGGTGCCTCTAAGGACTATATTTTAAGCCGTGGAGAATATCTGAATGGTTTAATTTTTTCAAAATTTATGAATTTTACGTTTATAGATCCTTCAGATATAATCTCATTTAAACAAAATGGCCAGTTAGATAAAGAAGCTACTAAAATGTTAATTTTGAGTAAACTTTCCCATATAGAAAAAGCTGTAATACCCGGTTTTTATGGTTCTAATAAAGATGGATCGATTAAAACTTTTCCAAGAGGAGGATCAGACATAACTGGTTCCATAATATCAAGTGTTATGAATGCTTCTATATATGAAAACTGGACTGATGTATCCGGCGTGTTAATGGCAAATCCAAAGATTGTAAAAGACCCTAAAAATATAAGAAACATGACATATAAAGAAATAAAAAATCTTTCTCATATGGGAGCAAATGTTCTTAATGAAGATTCAATTATTCCAGCTGAGGAAAGTAAAATTCCAATAAATATAAGAAACACCAATAATCCAGAGGACATTGGTACTCTTATATCTGATAATTTACCCGATGAAGATTATAAAAATACTATTGCTGGAATATCCGGCAAAGAAAATTTTTCAATAGTAACATTGGAAAAGCTCAATTTGATAAATGATGGTTTGCATAATCTATTTTCCATTATAAACACTAATAATATTTCTATAGAACATTTATCTTTTAATTCAGATTCTGTATCATTAATTGTACCAGATTTCCAATTACGTAAATGTGAAAGTTCTTTTATTAGTAAAATAGAAACTCAGCTTAATCCAGGTTCCATAACTATAAATCATAATATATCTTTAGTCGGAATAATTATAAGAAATATAAATAAATTTAGGCAAATTATCCATAGGATTTTTCAAAATTTATCTAACCAAAATGTTAAAATAAAAATAATTATACAGCCATCTTGTGAATCCAATATTATTTTTGGAGTAGAGGACACTGATCTTTCTAAGACAATTAAACTAATTTATGAATCAATTAATAATCCTGTATTAATTGAAAAATCAAATACGGAAAATGAATTCCTTCCTATTTACTTTAATGTATTAAGTAAATGATTGTTTCAGACTTATTCAAAGCATATACTCATTCTAATACTAAAAAGTTACCTGTACTGATAATACACTTAGAGGACTTAATCAGTTTGCGAAACAATTTTTGTAAACTAATCAAGTCCTCATATCTTACCACACAAATGGAAATAAGCAATACGTACACTTACAGTAAACTTCAAATTCCTCTTTAAATTGTTCCCTTAATGCCTTTTCTTCAACTTTTATTCTAATCCCATAACATAATACACAAATGGCCAAAACAACTAGAAGTGCCAATATATTTCTCAATGAAAATGCTATTTCCAAAAGACTTAGTATACTTCCTGTATAAGCAGGATTTCTTACATATCGATAAAATCCTTTCTGTATTAAATGTTGGTCAGATGTTGTTTGTACTGATAATGTAAATGCTTTTTTTAATGTCCACACAGAATAAGCCCTAATTATAGTGCCTGCTATTATTAAGAAAATGCCCATATAATAAAATATGTGTGGAAATGCAAGGTTTCTTATAAATTCACTTACTTCTGAGCCTGTAAAATAATAGCTTACATAAATACTTAACCAATATCCTAGAACTATTAACCAAATTGAACCTCTATCAGATTTTTTCCTATTTTTTTATTTCCACTTGAAGCAAATATCCATATTATAAATTCACATAGAAACATAAATCCAATTGCAAAAATATATATATTATATTCAAATATATTTGCAAATTTTGTGAAATCACTAATATCCAAGCCTTTCCACCCCCAATATCTTATTTGATCCTTTTCTTTATTCTTTATTCTTCATATTCATCACTTGCTTGAAATATCTATATCACCCGATACTGTACTTACATTTATTGTCTTATATGGACCATTTCCTACTTGTGCAGATGCCTTGCTTTTTCTATTATTTTCATAGGTTAATGGAAAATCTCCCTTTATATCTCCAGAAGTACACTTTGCTTCAAATTTAAAACTCAAATTTTGGGGGAGTACCATCTTCACATCTCCAGAAGTAGAACTTGCCTTAGCATACTCATCAATGGACTTGTAATTCATTTTTATATCACCTGATATGGCTTTAGCATCTCCTGAACCCGAAATAGACTTTACAGATATATCTCCTGATGAAACTTGTATATTGTAATATTTAGAATCTAGACTAGTTATATCTATATCTCCCGAATTTGTTTTTATACCAACATTATTTGCAGTAATACTATTATTCATCCTAAAGTCTCCAGAACTTTGTATACAATTTATATCATTCAATTTCATATCAGAGTTAAATAATATATCCCCTGAAGTTGTACTTATATCTAAATTCCTAACATAACTTTTAGGTATATATAATTCTATTTTTTCATTCCTATTAAATCCATCGAATATATTGACAAATTTATTGTGAAAAACTTTATTTTCATCTCTCCTTCTAATTTCAATGTCATTTCCCTGTTTTTCTATTACAAACTTATCTCCATCTTTTAACTTTCTAGATGCACTTTGTACAACTTTTAAGTTTGATTCATCTGTTGCCTGTACAATCACATCTCCTCTAAAAAATCTCAAGCTTATCTTATCACAGTTATTTACAGATGTGCTTTCACTTTTCTGTACAACATACCTAGCACCTGTTATTCTATTTCCATATTCAAATATTGGGAAACCCTCTCCGTGAGAAAATCCATATATTAAGAAAAATAGGCCTGCTGCTGCAATGACAGCCCACATTACAATTAATACTTTTATTAAGCTTTTATTTCTATTCATATTCCTACTCCTTCAATTTAAAGCTCAAAGTTATAATTTTTTCTACGGCAGCACCTATTATAAATATAACCCAGGAATATCCCCAAGCATCAAAAACAAAACTCAATATAAAATATAGGGCAACTATAATTAGCCATGCTATAGATTTAACTGATTTAATAATTTCCATTTGGCTGTCATTTGAAGATTTCCACTGCTTAAATTCTTCCACGATAGTATCGTCTCCTTTTACGTATTTAGGCTTTGAAGCATGATTGTAAACTATAAGACATGTTGCAATAGCATCTATTGTAAGCATAATACTTACAGATACAACATCATTTACCATAAAGACTTGATTTAGAATCATTAAAATCACTATGCTCATAATATATAACCCTACAGATACAGACAATACAAGTGCATTTTTCCTGCGATATTTTTGCTCTTCATTATAATCAAACATATTTTTATCTTTTAACCCTTCTAAGAGTTCATCCACATCACCTATACTTGAAATAGCTATTTTAAAGGCTTCTTCTTCATCTTTTCCTGAAGACACCAAATCATCATATTTATCTATAAGGTTAGCTAAAAGCTCTTCCTTAAGCTCTGTTGCTCTATGAGTTTTAGGTGCATTTTCAAATAATTCTTCTACACTTTTTCTCAATCTTTCATGCATTTTAATTACCTCCATTAATTAACTTATCTATTAATTCCTTTGATTCATTCCAATCTAGCCTATTTTGCTTTAGTACTTCTTTTCCCAATTCTGTTATAGAATAGTATCTCCTTCTTGCTCCTGTATTTTGATCTCCCCAATAAGAAGTTATAAGAGAAGCTTTTTCCAGCCTTCTAAAAGCGGAATAAAGAGTTGCTTCTTTAAGTTCATATTTATTATCTGTCTTTTCTTTTATAAATTTATTGATTTCATAACCATAACTGTCCTTTTCAACTAAGTGCGCCAAAATTATGGTTTCTGTATGCCCCCTTATAACATCTGAAGTTATAGACATCTACTCACTCCTTACAGCATATTAAATTGTAAACTAAATTACTTTAATAATTTAGTTACATTATATAAAAGTATACCTCACCTGTCAAGGTATATTTTATTTGGACATATATATAACATAAATATATGTCCAAATAAAAAACAGCAGCTGCATAATGAAGTTTCCTTCATTATGCAGCTGCTGTTTAAAAAATTATTTTGAAAGGATTTTATCCACTAATCCATAATCTAAAGCTTCTTTAGCTGACATAAAATAATCTCTCTCAACATCCTTTTCTATCTTTTCAATAGGTTTACCTGTCATTTCACTGTATAATCTATTCATCTTCTTCTTTATTCCTAAAAGCCATTTTGTGTGAATTTCTATATCTGTGGCCTGACCCTGCATTCCACCGTATACAGAAGGTTGATGTATTAAAATTTCACTGTTTGGCAGAGCAAATCTCTTTCCTTTTGCCCCTGCTGCAAGCAAAAATGAACCCATGCTAGCAGCCATACCAACACATATTGTGGATACATCTGATCTTATATACTGCATCGTATCATATATTGCCATTCCCGCCGTAATAGATCCTCCTGGACTATTTATATAAAAATTGATATCACTGTCAGGATTGTCTGATTCCAAAAATAAAAGCTGTGCCACAATTGAACTTGCAGCTTCATCTGTTACCTGACCATTTAACATTACTATCCTATCTTTTAAAAGCCTTGAAAATATATCGTAAGAACGTTCTCCTGCATTTGTATGATCAATTACTACTGGTACATAACTCATTATTCAAATCACCTCATAAAAATATTGTCTTAATAAATAAAGTTCTTGGCATCGTATAAATATTAAGCTGCCATAGAAATACTACTTGCAGTTCTATTTCTTCTGAATTCTCTTGGAGGCATTCCATAAAGTTTTTTGAAGGCCTTTGTAAAAGATTCCTGAGAACTAAACTGATACTTTAATGCTATATCTACAATTTTATTGTCTGTATTTAAAAGCTCATTTGCAGCCTCTTTAAGCCTTCTCCTTCTTATATATTCAGCTACAGGTTCTCCAACAACAGAATGAAAAATTCTATGAAAATGATATTTTGACAGGAAGACTTTGTGAGCAATATCTTCAAGTTCTATTTTACTATTTAAATTATGCTCTATATATTCAATAGACTTCCTAATACAAGCATTGTAATTCATTTTAGAATACCTACCTCCTTAAACCTTTTCCTATATTATATATTAACCTTTCATGTAAATCCTGTCTTTTTTTGCTCATTTATACCATAGGTGCCACTGCCAACAGTAAATTTAGATGAATTATTTTTTAACTTAATATAAATTTTAAAAATATTATCATTACCTTCGGCCCAAACTTCTCCACCATGCAAATCCATAATATTTTTAACTATAGCAAGCCCCAATCCAGAGTTGTTTTTATGAGAGTTTCTAGACTTATCCCCCATATAGAATCTGTCAAATATTTTATTCATATCTTCAGTGGACAACTCTCTACTTGATAAGTTTTGAAAACTAATTATAGTATCATTTACATTATTGACAATATCTATATAGACTTCACTACTTTTTACACTATACTTTATAGCATTCGATAAAATATTTTGAAATACCCTGCTGATGAGATATGGGTCAATATTTAAGTTCAACTTTGTAATACTATATTTTTTTACAAAACTTATTTGATACCTGCTTGCAATTATAGAAAGTTCCCCTATGATTTGTTCTACAATTTCAATTATATTTACATTATGTATTTCAAGATTTATTGCTCCACTTTCCAGTTTTGAGTATTCAAATAAGTTCTCTATTAAAACTTTTAGCTTTTCCGCTCTCTCCATAGATTTTTTGCTGTATACTTCCTTATCTTCTATAGAAACATTCTTATCATTTATCAAATACAAATACCCCATTAATGAGGTAAGAGGTGTCCTCAAATCATGTGATATGTTGGTTATAAGCTCATCTTTAAAGTTTTGGACAGACTTTTCACGATTTATCATATTATTTAAATTAAGTGACATGTTATTTATCTCATCTGCCAAAGTTCCGAGCTCATCTATACCTTTTTTATCCAACTTATAATTTAAATCCTCATGGGAGATTTTCACTATTCCCTTACAGATGTACTTTATATACCTGGTTTTTCTATATGAAACCAAATATACAATTCCAAGTGAAATAATTATTGGAATTAGTATCATTGACGTATATCTAAAAATATTATGATACATACCTGTGCTTTTCCATGTAACAAGTATGTATTTATTACCTGATATATTTATATTATACACCTGATATACTACATCTCCATCCCTTGGAGTGGTATTAAGTATAATATTTTTTATATTATCCAGATCAATATACTTGACTTCTACTTCACTTGATTTAAAAATTATGCGACCTTTGATATCAGTAATAGCTATATTTACATTGTTCTCATCAGCCAAATTATTTATATAACTTTGAACTTCAGTATTTGTAGATTGCACATACCTATTTACCTGAACATAAATGTCATTTGATGCATTTACAATATTTTGAGGATTATTTGTATCCTGCATTATAACACTAAGGGCACCGCTTATACCAATTATAAGTGTGACAAAACTAAGTATATTTATAATCAAAAATTCCCTTGATATGCTCTTAAATGCAATCTTCTTTATCTTATTTATCAATTTTATAACCTACCCCCCAAACAACTTTTATGTATTTGGGATCCTTTGAATTTATCTCTATCTTTTCTCTTATATTTCTTATATGTACTGCAACTGTGTTTTTGGCATTGTAAAAAGGTTCTTTCCAAACACTTTCATAAATACTTTCCGTACTTAAAACCCTTCCCCTATTTCTTGCAAGTACTTCTAGAATTGAAAATTCAATTGGTGTAAGTTCTATTAACTTTTCTCCAATAAATACTTCTCTAGATGCAATATTTATTATCATATCATCTATAACAATTTCTTCTTTACACTGTGATCTTTCCATATTGAATTCAGAATACCTTCTAATTTGTGATTTGACTCTGGCAACTAATTCCAGCGGATTGAATGGCTTAGCAACATAGTCATCTGCTCCAACATTTAATCCTAATATCTTACTGCTTGAATCATCTTTAGCTGAAAGCATTATTATAGGTATCTTTTCTTTTTTTCTAATTTCAAGACATGCATGTATACCATCAAGATTGGGCATCATTATATCAAGTATTATTAAATCTATATTATTTTTTTCAAGCTTGTCCATTGCTATCAAGCCATCTTCCGCAGTGATAACATTAAATTCAGCATTTTTTAGATAAATTTCTATTATATCTAAAATATCATTATCATCATCCACTACTAGTATAGTACTATCCATAAATTATCTTTAGTGGGAAAGTGCATATTAAGTACTCAACCTTCACTAAAATTCGCTTCCTTTCTTTTTATACTATTTTCTATGTATAATACGCTGATAATTTACAAAAAGAATATTGCATTCTGCATTTCGCGTTAACCACATTCCTTAGTGTAACATAGAGGGACTATCTATAAACTTAGAAATGTGCTTTAGCGACTATTTTAAGTATTTTCTATTGCTTAAAGACATACTTGAGTATGAATTTTCCTTGTTAAAGTCAATCTCAAATCAATGCATTCAGAAGCACCTTGTTTAGAAGAAGCCTTAACTATATTATTTTTATTAAACAAAAAAGTACATCATAAACTGATATACTTTCTTATTTTTAATTATGCTGTATAAGTGCTAAGATATTTATTGGTGGTAATAATATTGGTTTTATTCCAGATTTTTGAGTCATTGTTGATATATGCTCCCTTATATATGGAAACATAAGTGCTGCAGAATTATTCCTTATGTAATCTTCAATATCCATGTTTTCACTGCCTTCTATTACTGAGAATGCTCCAACAAATGTATTTTCTAACTTCAACACTTCTTTATCGTCACTAATAAGTCTTAAAGTTGAAGAAAGTTCAACAGAATAGCTATTACCATTCATATTCCATCCTGTTCCGATTTGAAAATCTACTTTTGAATCTTGGGGAACATTATAATCTCTCCAGAAATTCTCCTTAACTAATATAATGTCATCAAATCTTATTCCAGGCTGTTTATTCTTGTCCATTATGCTGCTAACCCCATTTCTTGATCTTCTTTATTAACATGAGTCAACAGCAGAGTTGACTCATGAAGTACAGTATTTTGATCTTCACTATAAAATTCAAATGTACTAAGTCCTTTACTGCTAGTAAACATAAACTTTGGTCTTATATTTGATATAGTATCTTTTTCTAAATTAATACTATAAGAAAATCTGTTTATATCTGACATCAACTTACTATTTATAATGATAGAATCAGCGTTTACTATTGTGTCCCTTTGTAATTTATAACTAGGTTCTAAACTTTTTGCTTTAAAATAATCATATCCAAAAGAAAAATTGAACATGTCATTATTATAGAAAATCTCCTTCATTTTAGATCCAACAAAATCCAAAAATGATTCGTTTTCAAACTGTAATGTCTCATTATTATGCCAAATATCATATATATCTTCATCTTCATCATAATCATAATCAATTATAATATTTGAATATTTCTGCTTAATTGATTTAATAAAAACTTTTATTAAATCTTCATGGGATCTAGTCTCCATAGTTATGCCCCCTTTATATTAAATTATCTAAAACTTCGTTAATTGAATTAAAAAAAAACTTAAATACTAAATTAAATTCATTTTTGCTATTTATCTTATATTCACGATAATCTGCCTTTGCTCTACTTTTTTTTAACCTAAACATAGAAGACAATTTTGCTGTATCTTGTGATGGAAGAGTACTTGATAAATTATTAGTGAATTGATTAATAATAAAAACGTGTGAATCCTGACCCTTTGGTGGTTCTGTATAAAATCCTTTTTTCTTTGAAATATAAATTATCTTTTCATAAAGAGAATAATAATATCTACTAACTGCAGCATCGTAAAAGTTATTACTTTCTGCCCAGCTCGCAGTTTTAAAATTATCCTCTGATTTTTGTAATAAGTTCTCCACTCCCATATCAACACCTATTTCTAGTATATGATTTTTTAACTAAAACGTTTCTTTAATTAATTTTAACACATAAAATTTCTATTGCAATAAATTCTACATAATTTTTATAAATGGTTACCATTTATTTCATCGCATTAAATATCGATATAAGAATGATTTATTAATATTATATCCATTTATATGTAAAATAAACTATTTAAATATCAGAGATTTAGCGCCTAAATTCCAGTAAAAAATTTATTTTTACTGGAATTGTATTCTCTTACATTTACTTAAATAATTGGTAAGTCACCAGAATGTTAGGTCTTAAAAACAGATATACGTACCCTTTATCCCAAAAATCTTAATAAAAAATTTCCAGTTTTATTTTGAAATTATACTTTTGTAAATAAAGGATTATCCCAATCATCTTCTATAGTAAATCTTTCATCTTTTACTCTTATCAATGCATCCATCACTATAGAAAGAACTTCTTTTATCCAGGTAGATTTACAGTAAAGAGCATCAGCCACTATGATGTCAGCAAAATGATGATACTTCTTATATAACTTCTTAATTAGTCGTTTACTACCCGTAATTTCACCTTCATCTTTACTGGAACTATCCTTTTTAGGTTCAAGCATCTCTTGACCTAAAATAATATGTGGGTCTGATCCTACTCTTGTACACACTACAGATCTATGGAAATAATGGGTAGTTTCATCTTTATTCTTTCGAGAAAGGCATTTATTGCAACATTTTTTAGTACTTTCAAATAATTCTACACCATCTATGGCAGCTACTTTTAAGCCATCCATATCAAAGTTACTTAAACACCGCCTGACTGCGTCAATGTGCAGTATTCTAGTATTTTTAGGTAACACTTTTTTAAATTTATTCTTTTCAATCCAATGTTCTAATCTATTGAAACTTCTTATTTGAAGCATGAATCCAAATAACACTACGAAAACTATTGTTGAAACTTTTACTGGAGATTTTACTCTTTTATCTTTTAAACTATTGATTTTTTCACCTATATAATATACTTTATTAATATAAGTAAGTAATTGTTTTAAATAACTTTTACTCATTTTATCAGCATCCTTTTATTTTTAGTTTTCAGCAAAACCATTATAAAAAGGATGCTCTTATTATGCAAATTTTTTCCGTATAATTCCCAGTAAAAATCGGAATCTATTACTTCTACTGTAAATATTCATAAGACTTTATAATCCAAAGGATTACCGTCCTAAAAGTTTTTTAAGTGCTAAACTTCTGTTTAAATATTATAACATTTAAATAGTTTATTTTTATCACATTATAATATAATTTTAACTTTATTTTATATTTTTAACTTTATCTAGATGTTTCTTTATTCTTTTATTTTCATCTTTCAATTTTTCCATATCAACCAACTGAACAATTAAATCTTTCTTATCTTCTTTTAATTTCCTCATAGAACTTTTTTATCTTATTATCTTTAGCCTGCAATTTATCCTTTGATGTTGCTACTATACTATCAAGAAACACCTTTCTCAATCACTCTAAAGCTTAATATACACTCTTTCACAGTATCATCATTATATAAGAATTCTTATACCAAAGTAGGGGATAAGCACTGCTCCGCGCCTGGATAAGTTCTTTTAAAGTCCAGCTAAAGAAAAGTCATCCTTATAAAGTTAACTCCATCTGAACCTAAGAATCACTTTATTATACAACACTTTATTTGCCTAATCTTTTACTTTTTTTAACAAATGGCATACTTATTTTCTCACCAAAATATGAGAAAAAATAAACAACTATAAATATAGATGGAAATGAATAACGCGGCTGTCCCTCTGTTATAAAGTAAACACAAGAAAACATGTAAAAGCAAATTAAATTATATAGAGAGTATGAATCAATTTCTCTTTTTTTAATCAAATTTCTAATTACTTTTACACTGTACAAAGGCATTAAAATTATTGCGGGAATAAATATTACATACCTTGCTATATAAGTATAAACTGCAAATAATATTTTAAAGAACAAATTTAAATTTGTTCCATTTAAACTGTAAAATAAATCACCTCCATCAAGATAGGTCTTAAATAATCTTGTAAAACCTAACTTTACAAAGGATAATGGATGACTTAATATCCATTTTTTAGCTGCTTTAGACAGCATTTTATTTTTTTCTGTAGCATTTGCATTTATGTATTCTTTAGTATTGACAATAGAATTCTCAACATTTTTAGCATCCATCCAAACACCAGATTTATTTTGAGAATTGTTATTTATATAAAGTACTATTCCAGAGTTGTTTGATATAGATGTAAACTCACCAATTAACTTAGTATTTCTATATATCCATGGAGATATAGAAACACAGCTAACTATGAGTACTACAGCTGTATGTTTTAAAACATCTTTAAATTTCATCCTTAAACATATCTCCAATATGAATATAGCAAAAAAGAACACCATAAAAAATGGTTTTACCATAGCATCAGCAGCTGTTAAAACACCAATTATTACATATTTGTACTTAATATCGTGAAAATATATTAGTGTTATAAAAAGTAATATAGTGGTAAATAATATTTCCGTTGCCAAAACACTGTTATAGAAAATATTGCTTGGGAAAAATACAAATAACCCATAAATAATTTTACGCCTTTTCTCATTTAAATTTGCTTTTTGTAGTATAATATAAAACATTCCATAATTTAAAAATGTCAAAACCAAATTAAAAACTTTTGCTGAAGCTAAGTTGTTCCCAAAGATTTTATATATAAATCCAAGAACAATGGAATACCCGACAGAGGTATAAGTATCTCCCCATTGACCTCCACTTGCCACTTGATTTGCAATCCTATTGTAGTATGCAAAATCTGAAAATGGCTGGGTATTTACTAAAATAACCCACAATATGCTAATTAACATTGCTGCAAGTGTCATGTTTCTGTAATATCTGCTCATATGTATATCTTCCATTATAATCCTCCTGTACTGAATGCATACAAATTTTTGAATTAAATTCTAATTTATACACATAAATAAATTATCTGTAATTCTTAACTTTCAATTTGATTTTACAAGATATTTTTTAAGAATTGCCTATTAATTTTATGAAGATTTTATGAAGATTAATCTCAAAAGGAGGTTTTAAAAATGAACTATAATTTGAGAACAGTTAGGAGAGGAAGTGATCCCAGTGACAATAGATGGTTTTCAAAAGAATCCGTTTTGAAACTTCAAAAAGCACAGGTAGAAGTATCCTGGTTACTTGATAGAGGTTACAAAATGCATTCAATTATAGAGATGGTAGGTAATCATTACCAGTTTTCACTAAGACAGAGAAATGCTCTTCAGCGTTCAACCTCTTCTAAAGTAAGCTGCGAAAAAAGGAAATCAAAATGTCTGCCTTTTTCATGCATATCTGAGGACTGCATATACATAGACGGATTTAACCTTATAATAACTTTAGAAGTTGCCCTTTCAAAAGGAATATTAATATTATGCAGTGATAGTACCATAAGGGATATAGCAGGACTTAGGGGAACTTATAGTATTGTAGATAAAACCCACCTAGCCTTAAATTTAATTGGCCAGGAATTTATTACTTTAGGTATACCAAAGGTTAAATTTTTTCTTGATTCTGGAGTTTCAAATTCGGGCAGACTTAAAAATTTTATACTTGAACATTCAATTAAATGGAATATTCCTGTTGAAATAGAATTAATACCAAATGCAGACCCTCTTCTCTCCAAAATGGGCAGAATTGTAACAAGTGACTCCATAGTCCTTGACAGCTGTTTAAGCTGGTTTAATATAGCAAGAAAAATAATAGAAGACTATGTACCTGATGCTAACATAATAAATTTAAGTAGAGCAATTTCTTTATAACCGTCTGTATTTTTTTAGTGCCAATGAGTTTAATACTATAAACAATAGTGCATAACCCAAAAGTATTAAGATATCCATATAAACTTTCGAAAGTCCATACCCTCTAAGCACAATTCCCTTTAGGGCATCTGCACCATATGTTAGTGGAAATATTTTAGAAAGTATATTTACCCATATTGGCGTTTCTCTAAGGGGAAATAATCCACAAAACAATATTTGAGGTACTATGACTATAGGAATAAATTGAAATAATTGAAATTCATTTTTAGCAAATGCAGAAAGTAAAGTTCCAAGAGTCAATGATCCTGCTGCCAGCAGCACATTTACAAGTAAAACTAAAATTGGACTTCCTTTTATGATAATGCCAAGACCATATACCATAAACAGTTGAATCACTAGAGTTTGAAACATAACAAATATACCAAACCCTAAAAAGTATCCTAATACAATTTCTATTCTCTTAACAGGTGTTGCCATAAGTCTATCCAATGTACCGCTAATTCTTTCCCTTAAGAAAGATACCCCTGCCATAAGAAATACAAAAAAGAATATAAAAAATCCCATCATCAGCGGAGCAACCGTATCAAAAGTTGTCATATTCTCAGAACCGTTTATATATTTATACTCACTATCAATCATTCTAAAACCCAGCTGCTTCAGCATTGGATTTGATGCAATACTAGTATGCATATATTCGTTAAAAGCTTTTGAAACTGCTTTTTTAACTGAATTTGAAACTGCCATATCACTTCCTTCAACAGTCACTATAATTTTATCATTTTCAAATTTAACTAGTCCATCTATAACATTATTTTTTACTCTGTCAAGAGCCTTATTTTCATCTTTAACCTCCACTATATTTGTCTCATTTTTAAGTGATTCCATAAGTGTTTGTGGTAAATTTATTCCTTCTAAATTGGACTTATCTATACCTGAATTCAACATTATACTTAGCAAATACAGAACAAATATTGGTGCCACAAATAATAATGCAAGAGATCGTCTATCTCCTAAGATTTGTTTTATAACTCTTTTTGCTACAGAAAAAGTATTCATATATCTACACCTCTTCCTTTAAAGAACTAAAGTATAGAAAAGCATCTTCAATAGTTTTTCCACCAGAACTTTTTATTACTTTATCTGGACTTCCTTCTGCTATTACAATTCCATTTCTTATTAGAAAAAGTCTATCACACTTATATGCTTCATCCATTACATGTGTAGTTATAATTATAGTTCCCTTATCTCGTTTTATTTTATAAAATTCATCCCAGAATTTTTTCCTAAGAACAGGATCTATGCCAACTGTAGGTTCATCTAAAATGAGCAATCTAGGTCTGTGTACTAGTGCTATAGCCAATGATAATCTCCTCTTCATTCCACCTGAAAAGTTTTTAACTGGATACTTATACTGCTCTTCCAAATTAACAAGTTTTAAAACATCCTTAGCTCTTTTTCTTATAATACTTTTTTTAATATTGTAGAGTTCTCCAAAAAACAATATATTATCAATTGCACTTAAATCATCATACAGTGCATCACTTTGTGCCATATATCCTATTCTTGAAGTTACACCAAGAGACGGCATTTTTTCACCAAGTACTTCAATAAATCCTTTAGATAATTCTTTCATTCCAATAATAGATTTTACAATAGTGGTCTTTCCTGAACCAGAAGGTCCTAAAAGTCCAACTATCTCTCCTCTTTTTATATCCATATTAATATTTCTTAATACAACTTTTTTATCATATCTAACTTCTGCATCCTCTATTTTAACTACATTTTCTAATTCCTGCATGATTAAAATTCTCCCGTTTATATAATGTATTTTATATTTTCTTTTGAGAATCTACTTGAAAGTTCTCTTTCAAAAAAGGTTTTAATTTCTTCCATTTGCTCTTTCGTGTACAAAAATTTACCGTATCCAAATTGACCATACTTGAATTTTCTTTCACTATCCTCCATTGGCAGCGTCGTTTTAGGAAATACCTGTAGTATGATATTTTTAGCTTTAGTTGTATATCTATGCGATATGACTTCAAATCCAATAGGATTCTTTAAATTTTTAGGCATTCTATCATATAACATGTCTAAAACTTTTTCATATTCCTGCTTCCAATTTTCATATATGAATACAGGTGCTATTATAAAACCTATAGGGTAACCTGCTTCAGCAAGTTTAAAAGCAGATTGTATTCTTTTTTCCATTGAAGCTGTATAATGCTCATATTGTTTTATTATCTTATCTGTATTTAAACTAAATCTTATTTCCGTATGACCATTATGATTTATGTTTAAAAATCCATCTATATCATTGTACTTTGTTACGAATCTAAATCTTGCAAGCTTTTGATCTCCAAAGTATTCTATACTCTTTTTAAGTGAATTGGTATACGGCTCCACAGGAACTGGATCGGAGGTTGCAGCACCTTCAAATACAGTTATTTCAGGATTTCTTTCATCTATATATTTTTGAGCCTGTTTTAAGATGTCATCAACATTGACATGAACTCTCACAAAAGGTTTTTCCCCTAATTGTGTATTTAAATAGCAGTACTCACACTGTCCAATACATCCACTAACTAAGGGCAGTTGATAATGTGCCGAAGGCTTACAACTTTGAAATTTCAAGCTTTTTTTTACACCCACAACTAAAGTTTTTTTACCTTCCCTGTACTTTTCATATATATCTTTTCCTGGCACAGCTGACATAACTCTATTTGAAGACAATTTTATTATCTCCACCTTGTCATCATTTTTAAATCTATTATATATCTCATTTCCCAGAGAATATTCTAGGGTACCTTTTTCAAAAATAACTCTATGTGGAACAAACATTAATTACACACCTTCCTGATATAGAGTTTCTAAACAAAACTCAACTTATACCTCAAACAATTCATAGGATGCTCATTAAAGTATGTGAAAAAATCAATAAAAATATTCTAAATAAAATCACCTATAATTCCAAGTCCCAGACAAATATTTTAATATGCAGATAAAAATAGCCATAATGCTTGTACAACATTATGGCTATTTTAAACCATTTTTATTCTGGAACAATCATAACTAAAACCTGTGAATTTTTTAATACTTTACTTGTTACAGATCCGATCATTCTAGCCAAACCCTTTTTATTAGATTTAGTCATAATTATCATATCAAATTCATCACAATTTGCCTTTTTCAGTATTTCATCTGCTACACGTCCAAAAACACAATATTTTTCAGGTTTATATTCTTGAATCTTTCTTTCAGCTCTATCTAAGATGTTTTCACCTTTTTTCCTTGCCATATCTACCATGCTATTTGATACACCCGTTTCATTTACTATAACTATTTCAGATACATACATAAGAGTTAACTGTACTTCATCTCTGGAAAACAATTTTTTTAAACAGTCAAGTGAATGCATACTTCTCTCTGTTTCATCTAATGGGACTAAAATTCTTTTCTTTTCCATATCAACACATCCTATCATTTTTATTAATTTGTTTTGTAACAAAAATCTTCAATTAATGCCATTATATCACACGTACTGCAAAAACTTTTATTCGGCTGCTATTGCTAACACCCTCCCACATTCCATTTATGTACATATGGGGAAACTTAGTCAATGAAGTAAATATTAAAATTTCATATTGCAAATTTTTATCACTGTAGTAAAATTAATGTATAAAACTTAATACTTTTGTGGGGGTGCTGCAAGGCTGAGAAGAGATCTTTCTCTAACCCTTTGAACCTGATCCAGATAAAACTGGCGTAGGGAAGCAACTTACATATTTTTGATTTTAAAGGTATATGCTTTTCTGCATATACCTTTTATTTTGACCTGATGGCTGCCTACTGTAATACTCCCACTAAGTAAAATTCAATTGATATTAATTTTAAAGTTACTAAATTAGGGGGGTAAAAATGAAAAAGGTATTAACAATTGCAGGTTCTGACAGCTGTGGTGGAGCTGGTATACAAGCTGATTTAAAAACCATGAGTGCCCTTGGCGTATATGGTATGAGTGTCATAACTGCTGTTACAGCTCAAAATAGCATAGGAGTACAGGACGTAATGGATGTAACTCCTGAAATTGTAGAAGCACAAATAAGATCTATATTTGATGACATACAAGTAGATGCAGTAAAAATTGGTATGGTTTCAAACAGCAAAACCATATCTGTAATAAAGAGGCTTTTAATAGAATACAAAGCTAAAAACATAGTAATTGATCCTGTAATGGTATCAAAAAGTGGTTACTTTCTCTTAAAACCTGAAGCACAAACAGCTATAAAAGATCTGACAAGCATTGCAGACGTCGTAACTCCAAATATTCCAGAAGCTGAAGTTCTGACAGAAATGAAAATAAAAAATAGCAGCGACATGGAAAAAGCAGCTTTTAGCATAAAAGAGCTAGGTGCTAAAAACGTGCTTGTAAAAGGAGGCCACAGATGCAATGATGCCAACGACGTTCTTCTTTATGAAAACAAAATATTAAACATAGACGGTCATAGAATAGATACTAAAAACACTCATGGAACAGGATGTACCTTATCTTCTGCCATAGCCTCCTTCTTGGCTAAAGGTGAAAGTACTGACAAATCCGTATATCTTGCAAAGCAATATATAACTAAGGCTATAGAAAATTCCTTTTCCATAGGAAGTGGCGTTGGTCCCGTGGGACATTTCATTGAATTATATAAAAAAGCTGATGTAGATTTCAAATAAACAGATTTCTAATATAAAGGAGTATGAAAAATGGATAATTTAAACTTAGACAGTGTGTCAAAAGTATTAACACAGGTAAGAAATAAAGTACCTCTTGTAGATTGTATTACAAACAGTGTCACTATAAATGACTGTGCAAACATTCTATTATCTTATGGAGCTTCTCCTGCCATGTGTGAAGCTTATGATGAAGTTTTTGATTTTGTAAAAATATCTTCTGCCCTATATATAAATTTAGGAACCCTCACAAAAGAACAGGAAGCTGCAGTAATCCTAGCAAGTACCTCTGCAAAAATCCACAATATACCTGTAATACTTGACCCTGTAGCTTGTGCTGCTATACCAAGGAAAGCTCAAGTTATAAATAGAATTATGCAAGTTGGTAAAGTAGATGTTATAAAAGGAAATGTAGGTGAAATTAAATTTCTTGCAGGACAATCTTCTAACGTAAGAGGAGTAGATTCCTTAGATAATGGAGAAGGAGCCTTGGATTCAGCTGTAGCTTTAGCCAAAAAGTACAACTGTGTAGTTGCTGCAACTGGCAAAGAAGATTTTATAACAGACGGTAAAAATAGTGTTGTAATTCAAAACGGGGTGGAAATGTTAACTAAAATAACTGGTGCAGGCTGTATGCTTGGAGCATTATGTGGTGCTGCCATAGGTGCCTCTGAGGATAAATTTATAGCTACTGTAAGTGCCATACTTTCAATGAATATAGCTGGTGAAGAAGCCTACAAAGCAGCAAAAGCTCCTGGAACTTTTAGAGTTAAGCTAATAGATTCCATATATGAATTAAGCGAAGAAAAATTAAAGAAAGGTGGTAAAATAATTTGGAAATAGATTATAGTTTATATCTTGTTACAAATAGAAGTTTTTTAAAAGACAAGCCCCTGCAGCAAGCTGTAGAAGAAGCAATTTTAGGTGGGGTAACCATGGTTCAGCTTAGAGAAAAAGATGCCTCCACAAGAGAATTTTACGAAATTGCTAAGGAAGTAAAAAAAGTAACTGATCACTATAAAGTTCCTTTTTTGATAAATGACAGACTTGATATAGCCCAAGCTGTAGATGCAGATGGAGTTCACCTTGGTCAGAGCGATATGACTATAAACACAGCTAGAAAAATATTAGGTAAGGATAAAATAATTGGAATATCTGCAGGCAATGTGAATGAAGCCTTAGAGGCAGAAAAAAAGGGTGCAGATTACATTGGAATAGGTACAATTTTTTTCACAGGAACTAAAAAAGATATAGACACTCCTATAGGTATAGAAGGTCTCCGTAAAATATACAACAGTATAAATATACCTGCTGTTGCCATAGGTGGCGTTAATGAAACTAACTTTAAAGAGGTATTGTCAACTGGAGTTGACGGTATTTCAGTTATATCTGCCATCTTAGGCAAAAGCGATATAACTGCCGCTAGTAAGGCTCTTTGTAAATAACACTACAGCTCTTATAAAAGGAAAATAAGCTTATACAGAATAATTAAGGACTCAACTTTCGCACATATAAAATTTTTACTTAATATAATCAAAGCTTTTTGAGTTGAGAGTTGAAAATTGAAACTTGAGTTAAGAATTAATAGCTATAGATGATTCTCATTCAATACTTTCCACTCTCAATTCTTAACCTTAATACAATTTATTGTTGAGTATAAGTTTATTTTTTACTTAGAAATCCTACGCAGTTATTCTAAGTAAAAAATAAACTTACATATAATATGATGGCAAAATTTATATAGAAAACAAACTTCTTCCATGAGCATTAGAATCTTTTGAACTATTTCGTAAATATCATCTTTAAAGATATCTTTGACATTCTCATAATTTAGTTATTATTCTATAAGTATCATCTCTACATGAAATTAGCAAATATTGATGCACCAATTACTGTTAGCAAACCAGATACTACTATAGCCACACTACTCATAGCTCCTTCAACTTTTCCCATTTCCATTGCTTTTGATGTTCCAATAGCGTGAGAAGCAGTTCCAATAGCAATTCCTTTGGCAATTGGTTCATTAATGCGAAATATCTTGCAAACCACTTCAGCAAGCATGCTTCCAAATATTCCTGTAATAATAATAACTGCTACTGTAATTGTTACATTTCCACCTAACTCCTCTGAAATTCCCATACCAATTGCAGTAGTAATAGACTTTGGTAATAATGTTACATACTGTTCATGTGTAAATCGGAAAAGAGTGGAAAACAAATATATACTCCCAAGACTTGATATTACTCCTGATAAAACTCCTACCATAATAGCTTTTATATTGCTTTTTAGTAATTCAAGTTGTTGATATAGTGGTATTGCCAGACATACCGTAGCAGGAGTTAACAAATAACTCAAATATTTTGCTTCATCATTATAACTTTTATAATCTACATTAAAAATAACTAAAATAGCCATTACAAATACAATCGAAATAAGCAATGGATTTAAAATTGCCTTACGAAACTTTTGATAAAGAAATAATCCTATTTCATATCCAATAATACTAACCAATACTCCAAAAAATGCCGAATTGCATAATAATTCTTTCAACTTTTCCTCCTTCTCTCAACTCTAATCATAAGCTGTGTAACTTTTCCTGCGATTACCATCACAATTACTGTAATTAATATCGTACTCAGGATAACTGGAATACATATATCCTTTAGTGCTTTCCATGAAACTAATAAACCAGCCGCGGCAGGTATAAACATTAGCGGCATAATTTCTATCAAAAAATTTCCAGTTTCTTTTACTTCTTCAATGGGAATTATATTTTTCTTTAATGCAAAAAGCATAAGAATCAAACCATATATACTTGCAGGAATAGGTAAAGGAATGATATATTTTAATACTTCTCCAATAAAGGTAACTGTCATAATAATTCCAAATTGCCAAATATACTTCATATAAACACCTCATCTAAATTGATAACGACAATTCAAAATTGTACAACCCCTAACTTTCCATGTCAAGCAAATTTAAAAAATGGTACTAAAAAACGTTTCCTAACCTCATTGATTTCTTTTATTCTAATTCCAGCTAATTTCACTAAATACACAGCATTTCTTGTAGTCCAAATTACAACTTTCAATTTGTAATTAAAATAAATTTAAATTTTGTACACTAATTTAAATATTCTTTTTGATTCATAAAATTATTCAATTTTTTGTTTACCCCAAGCATAAATAGTGCTGTTAAAATAACAGTTAGTAAATCTGCTGTAGGCTGTGCCCAAATTACGCCTTCGATCCCCAAAAATTGCGGCATAACCAAAATAGCCGGGATAAAAAACATTCCTTGACGGCTAATACTGAGAATTCCGCCTTCTTTTCCCATTCCAAGAGCAAGGAATAAGCACATATATACCTGTTCAAATCCAAACAAAATAAATATAATTCCATTTGCCCTAAGTGCCCTGCCTCCTATATTAATGAGCACTGCATCATTTTTAGAAAACAGCGACACGATCTGATCAGGAACCATAATCAGAATAAGTGCAATTGCAGCACAGAATATCGTTGCCCACTTAAGTGATACTTTTGTGGATTCATTTAACCTATCATAGTTTTTTGCACCATAATTGTATCCTGCAACCGGCTGATAGCCCTTCATAAATCCAAACACAACATAGCTTCCAAGTGCCATAATACGAGTTACCACTCCGATGGCTGCTACCGCTGAATCACCATAACTGCTTGCAGCAGTATTAGAAAGCCCCATTGAAGCACTTGACAGAAGTTGATAAACCAAAATTGGAATTCCTACTTTAAAAATTTGAGTAAAAATTGTACCATCAAATCTAAAGTTGTATATAGAAAACCTGAGACTGCCTTTTTTACTTAACATATACCAGATATATAAAATAGAAGCTAAAGCTTGTGATATAACAGTTGAGATAGCTGACCCCTTGATTCCAAAACCTAAAGAATAGATTAAGATTGGGTTTAATATAATATTAAAAATACCACTGAGCAGCATAGAAGTCATTGTTAGTTTTGCCATTCCTTCAGATGTTACAATATTATTCATAGTTACACTAAATATATTTAAAATTGAACCTGTAATGTATATAACTGCAAATTCTCTTGCATAGGGTAATATTGTTTTTGTAGCTCCAAGACCTATCAATATATTATCAAGAAAACACAGAGATACAGCTATGGAAATGATACCAACAATTAAACTAGAAAGCAGTGCAGTAGAAGCTGTTTCATTTGCCTTAGTTTCATTTTCCTCCCCAAGAAGCCTGGAAATATAAGATGCAGCGCCATTACCAAATGTCATACCAAGTCCTACTATGACCTGCGCAATAGGAAATGTAATGGACACTGCCCCCATCTGGCTGGTTCCAAGGCCACCCACAAAGTAAGCTTCCACAACATTGTAAAGTGCAGAAACCATCATGCCTATCATGGTAGGTATACCCATTTTCAATAATACTTTAGAGATTTTCTCATCACGCATCATTTTAAGTTTTTCATTATTCAAATTCAAAATATCATATCCTTTCTTAAGTGTATATATACTATACGCTATATTTAAAAATATATTGTTGCTTCAATTTGCTGTTAAAGTATCCAAGATTCAAAACTTAATTTTCATTATTTATAAGTATAGGTGCTATACGCCTTATATAAGAAATTTCTTATTAAATATAATAAAACCCACCCCCCTCATCTTTTCATTTCTCGATTATTTATTAAACAAATTGAAGTTTCATATTTTCTATACAGATAGTGTATAGCACCTATACTCTATTGTCAAGCAATACTTAACTTTTTTACTTGAAATTTCTCTTTCGTATTAACCCCTATATTGACAAAAGTGTTTATATGCTATACCCTAATAATATGATGAATTTTAATTTTGATAATAAGTTAGAAATTAGCTACATGCTTTTAAGATTAGGTGTAAAACTTTCTGAGCTTGATAAACAAACTAATTATTATGGAACAGATACTCCTCTTTTTTACGCTGAAATTCATATGATCAGAGCTATAAAAGAAAATGAAGGTATTCATGTTAGTGGTCTTGCAGAAAAACTGGGAGTGACAAAAGGAGCAGTTTCCCAAATAATCATGAGACTTCAAAAAAAGGGTATGATAATTAAAGAAGTTGATCCTCGTAATTCTTCAAGGTTGAATCTCCGTTTAACACCAAAAGGTGAAACAGCCAATATGTACCATAAAAAAATTCATAATAATTTTGATGACATTGTTAATGATATTTTAAAGGATGCTTCCGATACAGAAAAGTCTTTCTTGAAAAATTTTTTAAATTCTCTTGAAGAAAAAATTGATACTTTTGACAAAAGGAAAAAACAATAAAAAGATTTCTAAGCATCAGGTAGGGTCAAAACTCCATCTGATGCTTAGAAATCTGCTTATGTTTTTAATTAGGCTATGTTAAAGAATAGTGTTGATAATGTACTATAAGCGAACTCCTAAAAAAGTTTCTTTAATAATACTATGAATTTATTGCATTATAGTATTTAATTGCATTTTCTAAATGTTCATATTTAAAATCTGGTCAAGGGTCATTCGTAAACCACAACTTCGCCTTAGCAGACTGCCATAACAAAAAATTACTTATCCTCATTTCTCCACTTGTTCTAATAATTAAATCAACATCAGGCAATCCTGAAGCAAACATATAATTGCTAATTAACTCCTCGTTTATTTTATAAGCATTAAGGTTTCCACCATCTATATCATACATCATATTTTTTGCAGCATTTGCTATTTCCGAACGTCCTCCATAATTTAACGCAATATTTAATATCATACCTGAATTATTTTCTGTTAAGTTTTCTGTCTTTCTAATTTCATTTATTAATTCAGAAGAAAGATTATTTGTAGTACCAATATGCTTTACCCTAATATTTTCTCCAGCTTTACTACGTAATTTTATAAAAAATTCCCCAAAAATCTTCATTAAGAAATTTACTTTTTCATCAGAACGACTCCAATTCTCAGTAGAAAAAACATAGAAAGTAAGTACTTCAACTCCCAGTTCGAAGCATTTTTTTGTAATACTTTCAATTGGCTTTGTACCAGCTCTATGACCAAAAGTTCGAGGAAAACCTTTCTTTTTAGCCCATCTACCATTTCCATCACAAATTATAGCAATATGCCTTGGTATCTTAATTTTGTTATCATCCAATTTTTCAATCTCCTCATAAATTTTACTAATAAATTGATATTATCATTTTTTTGATATATAATCAAATTTATGTATTTTAATTAATATATAAATTTGATTTATGTAGAGGTGAAGAAATTGTTTCAAATCATGAATTATGTTTATGAAGTCTATAAGTGTGGAAGCTTCTCAAAGGCATCAAAAAATTTACATATGACGCAACCAGCCTTAAGTATTGCAATTCGTAAACTGGAACAAGAAATTGGCCAACCTTTATTTCAGCGAAAAACATCACCACTTAAGTTAACTGATGCAGGGCGCATATATATGCAGAAAGTGGAAAAAATTATATCAATGGAACAAGAATGCACTGATTACTTTCAAAACTTAAATGAAGTCAAAGTTGGAAAAGTTACAATTGGTGGTGCTATTATATCTATGACCTACTTACTTCCTGAACTTATTGTTGGTTTTTTTAATCAATATCCAGGAATTGAAATTGCTGCAAAAGAAGCATCTCTTCCAGTACTTAAAAGTATGCTAGCAGATGGAAGCATTGATTTAATTTTAGACACTAATTGGTTTGAAGAAAAAATCTTTCAATCCATTCCTTTATTTACAAACCAAGTTTTACTTGGCATACCTCTGAATCTTTCTATAGATAGGAAAATTTTTGCTTGCGGCATGACATCCGAAGAAATCAGAGCAAACAAACATCTTTCTCAGAATCAACCAGCCATTGACCTATATAATATGGGGAATTTTCCTTTTCTTTTGCTAGAGCCAACAAATGAAATTTTCGGAAGATCAAAGGCAATTTTTAATTATTATCATATTGAACCATTAGTAAAGATGTCATTTAATCAACAGATGACTTCCTTTGAATTTGCTTCAAAGGGGCTTGGAGCCGTTTTTATTTCAGATACCCTTGTCAAGTGTTCCCCTAATGCAGAAAATCTTCGCTTTTATAAACTTAACTGCCCCATGCCAAAACGGGAAGTCTCCATTGCCTATAGCAAAAAGATTTATGTTACCAAAGCAACTCAGCGTTTTATTGATTACACTACTAAATTTTATAGAAGGGAAATTAACCATTGAGCTAATATTACTTTAGTAACTATTTTGTTGAGCTAGTGTTACCCGGCTCAACAAAGATTATTCTATAGTACAAAGAGAGTTTTAATTATACTTCTTGTATTGAGATAATACTCAATACCCCACTATAAATTGAAATTTATAAAAACACTAACGGATGAAATTTGTGCAAGCAGATTTTTCTGTTGTAGGAATGTTAATACCTTGTTCCTTACCAAGTTGAATACACTTAAGAAGCCATGCCATGTTTCTTCCAATGTTACGCATGGTCTGTAATCCTTCTAAATCTTTCTTCACATCTTCAGGAGTAAAGCCATGCACCATATTCCAATAAGTAGATGACACAACCGGCATCTCTGCAATGGTAAAGTACTTGTTCAGTACATCTATAGACGCTGTAGTTCCAGCACGTCTTGCTGATGAAATAGCAGCAGCTGGTTTGTGTCTAAATACAGATGATCCAGCATAAAATAATCGATCTAAAACCGACAACAATCGTCCGCTAGGATGCGCAAAATAGACCGGTGTACCGAATATGAAGCCATCTGCATCTTCTGCCTTCTTCAATAACTCATTGATCCCATCATCATCAAATACACAAGAATTGTGTAATTCCTGGCATTTATTGCAGCCAATGCAGTCACGAATTGGCTGATTACCAATATGGACAATCTCGCATTCAATTTGTTCTTCTCTCAAAACCTTTGTAATTTCTGCTAATGCTGTATAAGTACATCCATTAGATCTTGAGCTACCATTCAATAATAAAACTTTCATTTTTTCCTCCTTATTCTATATGCCCATACTGTCAGTACAGACAGCATGCTGCTATAGATTATATTTTTAATCTTCAAATAGTCATATTCTCAATGAATTGACACCCTTTCTTGGTTTAACTATAATTATATCGTAAATGATCAACTTAGCAATAATGCACTTTTTTGTTATATACTATACTTTTGGTTTAATACTATACTATTGGATAGTAAGGAGATATAAGATGGATAAAGCTAAATTAGAAAGTTATAACTGCGCAGTAGAAGCGGCAATGGATATTGTTGGAGGAAAATATAAAGCCATTATCATATATGAACTGATTGATAAGACGTTAAGGTACAATGAAATTCAGAAGTGTATTCCACAGGCAACACCAAAAATGCTCAGTCACCAGTTAAAAGAACTGAAGAACGACGGCATTATCAATCGTGTTCTTTATCCTGTGGTTCCTCCTAAGACAGAATACTCACTTACTGAACTCGGTAAGACATTTGTTCCTATAGTAAAATCTCTTTGTAAATGGGGCGAAGACTACTTCCAATTAAATGACGTACCAATACCATGCAATAAATCAAAATAACTTAACAGAAATATCTGTATGCCTCCATTTGTAAACTAACGTTTCTCATTAATGACAACACTACTTCCAATACAATTACAGCATCATTATTAAACGTAATATTTTATAGCTATAATTAATTTACTAGTTTACAAATTTAGCACGGTAAACTATAATATTTATTATAATTAATTTAATATAAATTGGGAGGTCTGTGAAATGAAAAAGAAATTAGGAATTTTAACTTTGGTAATATTTTTGCTTGGAATAATGCTTACAGGATGTGGACAAGGTCAGAAATCAAGCGATAAATCCTGGGATGATATAAAATCAAAAGGTCAGTTTGTAGTTGGCTTAGATGATAGTTTTCCTCCAATGGGCTTTAGAGATGAAAAAGGTCAAATCGTAGGATTTGATATAGATATGGCCAAAGCAGCTGCACAAAAAATGGGAGTAAAGGTAGTTTTTAAACCAGTAGAATGGGATGGCATTATACTTAGCTTAAATAACAAAGACATAGATGTTATATGGAATGGTTTGACTATAACTGATAAAAGAAAAAAGCAAATAGCATTTTCAAAAGTATATCTTCAAAACAAACAGATAATTGTAGTAAAAAACGATTCTAACATAAAAAATAAAAAAGATTTATCAGGTAAAATAGTAGGACTTCAAATGGGGAGCAGCAGTGAAACTGCATTGAATTCAGACGCTGCTACAGCAAAATCTCTAAAGAATATTAGAAAATATTCTAATAATACAGAAGCATTACTTGATTTAAACCAAGGTCGTATAGATGCAGTTGTTGTAGATGAAGTAGTTGGAAGATACTATTTGCAAAAGAAACCTGGTTTATACAAAATACTTGAAGATAACTTCGGCAAAGAAGACTACGGTGTTGGTATAAGAAAAACAGATGAAAGTTTTAAAAATAAACTTGATGAGGCACTGGATTCAATGAAAAAAGATGGAACAGCAAATAAAATATCTCAAAAATGGTTTGGTAAAGATATAATTGCAAAATAATTGGTTAGGATGTGATTTATATGTCTGATATCATGGACATTACAGGATTTATACTAAGTGGAAGCTTAATAACTATACAACTATTTTTTATAACGGCTATTTTTTCTATACCCTTAGGATGCCTAGTAGCTCTAGGGAAAATATCTAAAATCAAACCCATAAAGGCTATACTCAGCTTATACACCTGGGCTTTTAGGGGAACACCTTTACTTTTACAATTGTTTTTCACCTATTTTGGTCTTCCTGTAATTGGCATAAGGTTATCTCCCTTAGCAGCTGCAAGCATTGCTTTTACTATAAATTATGCCGCATATCTGGCAGAAATTTTTAGGTCAGGCATTGAATCAATAGACAAAGGACAATTTGAAGCTTCTAAAGTTCTAGGTATGAATTACTGTCAAACTATGATAAAGATAATAATTCCCCAAGCCATTAGAAATGTAATTCCTCCTGTTTGTAACGAAAGTATCAATTTAATAAAAGATTCTGCTTTAGTTGCAACTATAGGTGTGGGAGATCTTCTAAGGGCAGCAAAAGAAGTAGTTACTCGTGATTTTACAATTACTCCTTTTATAATAGCTGCTATACTATATCTTATTTTAACCTCAGTTTTAGTTATGGCCTTTAGAAAATTAGAAAAAAAATATTCTATTAATTAATATTTAAATCAAGTCCTGCTATTTGGTACTAACAGGACTTGATTTTTGATTTTCTTTGTTTTCTTTACTATTTTCCAAACATTCCTGTAAACATTCTTCTATTACTTCCATAGTAATCTCAAACTTATTATTATCCTCCAAATTTGACCCTCCACATCAATTTAATATCATATTACTATAGTATTAACAATATCAAAAAGTGTTAATACTTATATTTAAATTATATTTATAAAATTTATCTTCACTTTAAGTTTATTTTAAGTTTCATGTTGGAAAATATACTCAACAAAATATAACACAATAATTTATTGTAACTTAGAAGGGAAGATAAGAAATGAACACTTTACAAAAATTAAATGTAAAATCCAGACTAATTATATCTTTTATAATCATTTCCATGTTTATTTTCATAGTTGGCATGGTAGGAACATCCAGCATTAAATTAATCAATACAAAAGGTCAAGATATGTATGATAAAAATTTTAAAAGTATTTACCTTCTTACTGATACAAAACAAAATTTAACAAAGATGAGTGCAGATCTTACAAAATTAGTTTATGAAACAAATGCTAATCAAAAAAGCTCTGCAATTAGCGATATGAAAAAAGCTAAAAATACTATAAATCAACATATACAGGAATATAATAAATTGTCTTTAACATCTTCAGAAAAGAAAGAATGGTCCTCTGTTCAAAATCAAGTTAAACAATATATGAGTGTTACTGAAATTGCAACTAATTTTGCAGTTAACTCAGATTATACTCATGCTGAATCAGGAGTTGAAAAAATGTCTACTCTTGAAACAAATACTTTTAAAGGCGTTGACAGCCTTATAAAGAGTACTGTCGAAACCTCAAGGATTACAAGCGTTAATAACAATAATGTATCTAACTATGTAAATATATTAAGTATCACATTATCTTTAATAGGCTTTATATTGTCCATATTGATAGGTCTATTTACAGCTAAATACATAAATGATCCATTATCCAAAATAGTAACTCTAGGCAAAAATCTTTGTAATTATGATTTATCACATGTGTACAATTTAAAAAGAAAAGATGAGTTTGGACAAGCTATTAATGAACTTGATAAAGCTCAAAGAAATGTAAAAGATCTTATATTAAAAATCACAAACAATTCTGAAGAAATGGGTGCCTCAAGTGAAGAGCTTTCAGCATCAGTACAAGAAATAACAGCAAAATTTGAAAGTATAGAAAATGATACAAAAAATATACTAAATGAACTTGAAGAAAATAGTGCTTCTTGTGAAGAAAT
Source organism: Clostridium sp. 001 (assembly GCF_019056555.1). Taxonomy (NCBI): domain Bacteria; kingdom Bacillati; phylum Bacillota; class Clostridia; order Eubacteriales; family Clostridiaceae; genus Clostridium; species Clostridium sp. 001. The sequence goes on from NZ_CP020473.1 coordinate 1,316,218, forward strand.
AAGTGCCTCAGTTCAGGAAGTAGGTTCTAGTGTAAATGAATTAGCAAAAAATGCTGATGACAGCAGTAAAGCTTCTATTAATTCAAAAGATAAAGCTGCTAAATTCAAAAAACATATAAATGACTCCTTAATAGAAATAAATAATATATATCATGAAAAACAAGGAAATATAATTAAAGCCATTGAAGATGGAAAAGTAGTAGAAAACATTAATAACATGGCAGATACCATCGCTGCAATTGCAGAGCAAACTAATCTTCTAGCACTTAATGCAGCTATTGAAGCAGCAAGAGCTGGAGAACAGGGAAAAGGATTTGTCGTAGTTTCAGAAGAAGTTAAAAAGTTGGCTGAACAATCCTCAAAAGCAGTGGCAAATATTAAAGATACAATTTCTAAAGTTCAATATGCTTTTAAAAATCTTTCAAATAACAGCAATGATATATTGGACTTTGTACAAAGTAATATAGCTCCAGAATTTAAAAATTTTGAAGAAATGAGTAATGAATATTATAAGGACTCTGAATTTATAAGTTCTATATCTGAAAGGGTAGCTGCAATGTCAGAACAATTAAGCGCAACCACGGATCAAGTAAGCACTGCCATTCAAAGCATGACAGAAAATATATTAAAAACATCTAATAGCACTGATTCTATAGAAAAAGGTACTCGTGAATCCTCAATAGGTATAAATCAGATTTCTCTTACAGCACAAAGTCAAGCAGAGATGGCTCAAAACTTAAATGAAATGGTTCAAAAGTTTAAATTATAATCACATAGAGCTCCTAGACGAAAAATAAACTTATGCTCCGAATATTTTTACAACCACAAGTACTGTTAAATATTTTGATAAGTCTAAGCAAAAAATTCACAAAAACCTAAGGACTTTTGAAAACTCGTACCTCAGACAATTCAAAAGTCCTAAGCTTTTTCATAAATTTTCTACTAAGACTTATATACAAAATATTTAAATGTACTTGTTTATTGTAAAATATTTCTACGCATAAGTTTATTTTTTAGTCAGAATTTCTATATAATAAAGTTAAAACTTTATGTAGAATGCCTACTGTTTCATATCTTAAAGCATGAGTAAAGAGCAGATTATTTCATCTATTTTGACTATAATCTGTACCTCTAAAAGGTAAGCGTATATTTACATTTCAATTAAGCTATTGTTGAAAAATAAGTAGAGATATTTATTTTTTACTTGCTTACCAGTTAATTTTTCAAGTGCCCTTGCGTAATAATAAATTTGGGGTTTGTATTTATCTTTTATATTATCTATATCATCTACATAATCTGTTTTATAGTCTATAAGCACTAATTCTCCATTTTCTTCAAAATAGCAATCTATTATTCCTTGAATAATTATTTTTTCATCCTTATATATTTTATCTGGAAGCTCTTTATATAATTCATTACTTTCTATTTCCATATAAAATGGAGTTTCCCTATATATATTCTCTGCCTCTTTCATTCTGCTTCCAATTTCAGAATAAAAGAACTTCAATATTTTACCTAGGGGTATTGACTTAACTTCCTCTTCCCTTATAAATTCTCTCTGAACCAATCTATCTACCTGTTCTTTTATTTCATCGTAAGAATTAACTTTTTTTATGTCAATATGCTGCAAGATTAAATGCAAAAGAGTTCCCCTTTCAGCAGCTGTCATACCTTTTTTTTCTCTTAAAAAAAGTGGTTTTTTTAATTGTACCGATTCCATCAAATTCACGCCATCTTCCATATCAGTCAAATCAAATCTTCTCTTTAACTCTGATACAGAAAATTTAGCAGGTATCTTACAAGCTTCCTCATATTTATATTTCCAGTTAAGTCTTCTATCAACTTTATCCATATATTGTCCATCATATTCAGCTAAATTAAGTTCTTCAATTTTACCCAGTATATCTACATCTTCTTTTTCTTGAGATACACTTCTAAAATCATCTTTCTTATAAATATTTACCTTCCATGTAGAATTATCCCCTATAACTAGATTTAAATTATCTTCACCTTTAGAAATTTCTCTTATAGGCTTTCCACATGGGTGTTTAGCCAGTGCAGCCCCTATCCAATCCAAAAAGTTTCTAGCACTTATAAGCGAGTACTCAGGAAGTTTATCTCCTTTATAAGAAGCACATTCACACCATCTTTGAGTTGTTTTTTCAATATTATTTACCATTCCAGTTATTATAAGTTTTTCTTTTGCTCTGGTAAAGGCAACATATAATATTCTCATTTCCTCTGAAAGAGTTTCTACTTTTAGCTTTTTTCTAAGTACCTGTTTCATAACAGTAGGATAACATATATGCCTTTTTACATTTACATAATCCGGTCCAAGGCCTAACTTTTCATGAAAAAGTACCCCTTTATTCATATCCATCAAATTAAACTTTTTTCCTGTACCTGAAAGTACTACTACAGGAAATTCAAGTCCTTTGCTTTTGTGAACACTCATTATCCTGACTACATTTTCATCTTCTCCTAGTATTTTTGCACTTCCTAAATCGCCACTGCTATTTTTAAGTTTGTTCATAAAATTTATAAAATTAAAAAGTCCTTTGTAACTGCTCTTCTCGTACTGTTTTGCTCTTTCAAATAACATCCTTAGGTTTGCCTGCCTCTGAATTCCCCCAGGCATAGCCCCTATAAAACCGTAATAGCCCGTTTCAGTATAAAGATGCCATATAAATTCATCTATTGGCATATACTTTACTTTTTTTCTCCAATTATTAAGTCTTTTCAAGAATTCACTTACTTTATATTTCAATCTATTTCCCACATGCTTTAATGATATATCTGATTCACAGTCATTTTCCGAAATTGTCTTTAATATGTCATAAAAATGCATTTTTCTATCTACCATTCTTAAATCTATAAGTTCCTCTGGAGAGAATGATTCTATAGGAGACCTAAGCACAGCTACAAGTGGAATATCCTGAAGTGGGTTATCTATTATTTCAAGTACTGATATTATCGTCTTTACTTCTATATTCTCAAAATATCCGGCAGATATATCTGCAAATACAGGTATTTCTAAACTATTAAGTTCTTCTACAAAAGTAGGAGCCCAATTTTGCGTGGCACGCATTAATATTACTATGTCTTTATACATTACATTCCTATAGGACTTCGTATTTTTGTCATATACTTTTAGTGGCTCTACTTCTTCTTTACCATTTATGAGCTCACTTATTTTTTCTGCTACAAGCCGTGCTTCTACCTGAACATTATCTAAAACTTCTTCATTTTCTTGAATTTCTTCACTTTCTTCTTTTTTATCTATTATATTAAGCTCTATATCTCCACTATAGTTTACAGATGAGTTTTCATAATCTGCTGAACTTTTTAAGCATTCCTCATCCGTATAATCTAATTCTCCTACTTCTCTACACATTATTTGTTTAAATAAATAGTTAGTACCTTCTATTATTTCTTTTCTGCTTCTAAAGTTTTCAGATAATTTTATCTTTCTGTTTTCAGCCGTCTTTTTTTCAGAATAACTATTATATTTCTGCAAAAAAAGTTCAGGTTTAGATTGTCTAAATCTGTATATACTTTGCTTTACATCTCCTACCATAAACAAATTTGAGTCTTTTGATTTTCTGCTTATCATATTCATTATAACTTCTTGAACTTCATTGCTATCCTGATATTCATCTATAAATATTTCCTCAAAATATCCTCTATATTCTAAAGCTGCCTCTGAAGGAACTATATTTCCCTCTTCATCTTTATCTGTTAATATTTCAAGGCAAAAATGTTCTATATCACTAAAGTCCAGTATCCCTCTTTCCCTTTTCTTCAAGCTGTAATTTTTATCAAACTCTATTACAAGAGAAGCCAGGCACTCCATCATAGGGTATACTTCCTGCATATTTTTATATATATCATCGGAACCTGAAAATATATCTTCTTTTATACTATTTAACTTCTTTTTAACTTCATCCCTTACATTCTTAGCCCTTTCCTTCACTTCTTTAACGTCATCTTTTACTTTTTTAGTGGAAAGCTTTTCAAAACTTAATTGTAAAAACTTTTCTTTTAGTTCTTCCCAAGAATTTAAAAGCGATAATTCCTTTATATTTTCATAATCTTTTTTAAAAGTATCTTCATAGTGCTCAAGTCCTTCTACGCTTTGGATTATGGTAAGTTCTCTTTCTATTCTATCCTTGCATCCCTTAACTTCTACCTTTAGGCTGTGCATAATCATTTGTGCCCATGAGGTATTTCCAAAATCAAAGTTTTCCTCAACATTAAAATTTTCTACCGCTTCTCTTAACCATTTTTCAGGCCATGGATTACTTTTTGAAAATTCATAGAGGGAAAGTACCATATCTTTAAGTTTAATATCATTTTTACTTTTAAAACCGTCTACAAGTTTTAAAAATTCTGTATTTTCCATATCATATTTCTCATCTAAAAGTTCCTCAAGTACATCCTGTTTTAAAAGAACTGCTTCTGTACTGTCGCATATTCTAAAATTAGGATCTAAATCTATTAAATGAAAATTACTTTTTATAACCTTAAGGCAAAAAGCATGTATAGTAATTATATTAGCCTGATTTAAGAGTGTAAGCTGTTTTTGAAGATTTTTTGATCCATAATTTGATTCTAACAGTTTAGAAATTGCCTCTGCTATTCTCTCTTTCATTTCAGAAGCTGCTGCATTTGTAAAGGTAACAACTAATAACTTATCTATATCCACATCTTCATCAATACTTGTTATTTCCTGTATTATTCTCTCCACTAGCACTGCTGTCTTACCAGTTCCTGCACCTGCTGATACTAGCAAATTACATTTGGGGGTAAAAATAGCTTCTCTTTGAGATTCTGTCCAATTTGTATCCATATCTACCACCTTACTAAAATTCATTGAAGATTTCCCTCTAAAGGATAACGCCTTTCTAAGTACTAAAGCCTGTTTAATAAGCATCAGATGGAGTCAAAACTCCATCTGATGCCAAGAGCTCTGTCTATTTAATAAACCACTTTATTCTTTCCAGAATTTTTTGCTCTGTACAAGTTCATATCAGCCCTTCTTATTGCACCTTCAACGTCTTTATTCTTATTTGTACATATTGCTATACCCATTGAAACCGTTACATAAGACGAGGCTTCATTGTACTCTACAGCTTTCTTTTTTATAATATCTCCTATATTTATCATTCTCTCATATACAGACATGGAATCTGTAACATTATACATATATATTATAATCTCTTCTCCTCCATATCTAGCTACCATATCTTCGTCCCTTATACTATCTTTTATTATGTCACTTACTTTTCTCAGAACCCTATCTCCATATTGATGCCCAAATCTATCATTAAAACTTTTAAAATCGTCAATGTCAATCATTACAATAGCAAAACCTTTACCGCAGTTTTTTACTTTTTCTTTTATAACCGAGAAAAAATAATTTCTGTTAAATAGTCCCGTTAAAAAATCCTTTTGAGAATTTTGCTTTATTTTATTATAAAGTTTATTATTCTCTATACATATGGCTATTTGATTGGTAAGTGCAGTTAATAACTTTACATGTTCATCATTTAAATAGTTATATATATGGTGCTCAACTACAATAACACCTAAAAGATTATCTTTTAAATATATAGGCATGAGTATGGAAGAGTGAATTTGAATATTATCATATATATATATATTATCAACACAATTTACTATACTAGCATTTAGACTACTTATATTTCCTTTATTGTAATCGCTAATACTAAAATGATGCTTTGTATTAGGCAAATTTGTAGATTTTAATTGAAGTTTTCTATTTTCTAAAAGATATACGCTTGAATAAGTTACCCCTAGAATTCCTATCATTATATCATTTATTATAGAAACTATTTCTCCTCTACCTATTCTTTTGTTTATATACTGACTTATCTCAACTATCAGAGACAACATATCAAGCTTTTTATCTAACTCTATAATCTTCATGCTTTGTTTTTGTATAATTCCTTCAGCCATCTTTTGATAACCTTCATACTCACTTTTAAGTTGATTATATTCATCTGATAATGACGTCAACATAAAACTCTCCCCTATTAAAAATACATATCTAAGCTAAAAATACTTTCTATAATTGTGTCTATAAAAGTATATATTCACCAGAGATTTAGCACCTAAATTCCAGTGAAAATTTTATTTTTACTGGAATTATATTTTTTTACACTTATTTAAAGGTCTGGTAAGCCCTTAAACCGGTAGATCGTAAAAATTGTTATACACTCCCCTACCCCTAAAAATCTTAATGCAAAGTTTCCAGTTTTTATTTTAAAATTACGTCTTTATGAATAGTGGATTATCCCAATCATCTTCTATAGTAAATCTTTCATCTTTTATATCTTCAATAATATCTATTTGGAGCATTTTTTTCTTCCTAAAACCTCTGATACACCTAAAAAAATATAACTGCATTAAATTAAATGCTAGTATCATAAACATTAAAACTGTCTCTACCCCTGTAGAACTGTGAAGAAAACAATGATCTAAATGCCATTCAGTTTTCAACTGATGAAATACATTATTTTCAATATCCCATCTTTTATGCATTATTTTCCATAAAGTTTCTACTGATATAAATTTATCTGTTGTTATGATCCATTCTTCTTTAATTTCTGCTTTATCTCCAGTATGAATTTCTTCTATAAATTTTATGAATCTTACTTCTATACTTGAATCAGACATTTGAAAATTATCATCATCCCACGCTTTAATCTTTCTATAGGTATTTACATTTTCCTTTACAGTCCAATCTTTATCTGCCTCCCGGCATTTAAATAGGGCTAATGCATCTTTTACAATGTGCAGCCTTTCATCTTTTACTCTTACCAATGCATCCATTCCTATAGAAAGAACTTCTTTTATCCAAGTAGATTTACAGTAAAGAGCATCAGCCACTATGATGTCAGCGAAATGATGATACTTCTTATATAACTTCTTAATTAGTCGTTTACTACCCGTAATTTCACCTTCATCTTTACTTGAACTATCTTTTTTAGGTTCAAGCATCTCTTGACCTAAAATAATATGTGGGTCTGATCCTACTGTTGCACACACTACAGATCTATGAAAATAATGGGTAGTTCCATCTCTATTCTCTCGAGAAAGGCATTTATTGCAACATTTTTTAGTACTTTCAAATAACTCTACACCATCTATGGCAGCTACTTTTAAACCATCAATAGTACCATTTCGAAATACTTTGTTTTTTATAGTTGTTTTTATTATGCTGATATGAATGTTTTTCAAGCCATCCATATCAAAGTTACTTAAACACCGCCTGACTGCGTCAATGTGCAGCATTTTAGTATTTTTAGGTAACACTTTTTTAAATTTATTCTTTTCAATCCAATGTTCTAATCTATTGAAACTTCTTATTTGAAGCATGAATCCAAATAACACTACGAAAACTATTGTTGAAACTTTTACTGGAGATTTTACTCTTTTATCTTTTAAACTATTGATTTTTTCACCTATATCATATACTTTATTAATATAAGTAAGTAATTGTTTTAAATAACTTTTACTCATTTTATCAGCATCCTTTTATTTTTAGTTTTCAGCAAAACCATTATAAAAAGGATGCTTTTATTATGCAAATTTTTTCCGTATAATTTCCAGTAAAAATCGGAATCTATTACTTCTACTGTAAATATTCATAAGACTTTATAATCCAAAGGACTACCGTCCTAAAAATTTTTTAAGTGCTAAACTTCTGTATATTCACAAGAAAATTTTTCCTCATGAATATATACAACAACTCCTCATACTATAGTATTATAAATTTATATAAACTGCTCATACTATTTTATTAGTTTCTCTACAAAAAATAATTTAACACTAATTTTCAACTACCTTCTAATTTTATATTATACTACTGTTTATAAATACATCCTAGCATTTTCATACATTATATATCGAATATTTATACTCTTAATTTTCAATATTCGACTCACTATTATACTTATATTGATGTATATTTTTTGTTATTATATGTAAAAATTTTTTTGTAAAGAAGGGAGAATTTACATTTAATTATAATAAAAATTTTCTAATCTCATCTTTCATCTGTTGTTTTTCACATACAGTACTGTGAATAACTTCACTTTTCATTAGTTTCTCTATAGGTTTAGGAACTTCGAGAGAAGCAGTTTTGCTCATTACTTCTATAAGGTCAAAATCTTTTTGATTCTTATATTTATCGTCTAAAGCACTCATTACGGATTTTGTAAATTTAAAAGGACTTGCAGTAGAAACAATAATGGTTTTTGTGTCATCTCCTGTATCCTGCAAATACTTTCTATACACGGAATAAGCCACTGAAGTATGTGTGTCCATTAAGTAATGGTAACTTTTGAAAACATCACTTATAGAATTAAGTGTTTCTCCTTCACTTGCAAATCCACCATAAAGCAGTTTTAATTTTTCTTTCATATTTTCACTTACACTATACTTTCTATTTTTATTTAAATCTTTCATTAACCCCTGTACAACTAAAAAATCATTTCCGCTTATATCATATATGAATCTTTCAAGATTACTGGATATGAGTATATCCATAGAAGGAGATATAGTTACTATAAACTCTCTCTCAGCATCATAGATTCCACTTTTTAAAAAGTCATATAATACTTTATTATCATTTGAAGCACATAAAAGTCTATTTATAGGCAAACCCATTTTTTTTGCATAATAGGCTGCAAGTATATTTCCAAAATTACCTGTAGGAACTACAAAATTTATCTTTTCTCCTAATTTTATTTGCCCCTTCCTTAAAAGTTCCATATATCCATGAAAATAATATACTACTTGAGGTATAAGCCTTCCTATATTTATGGAATTAGCAGAAGAAAACATATAAGACTTTTCATCCAATTCTTTTTTTAATTCTTCATCATTAAAAATTTTCTTAACTTCAGTCTGGGCATCATCAAAGTTTCCCTTTATTCCTATAACTTTAGTATTTTTGCCTGCCTGGGTAACCATCTGTCTTTTTTGTATATCACTTACCCCTTTTTCAGGGAAAAACACTACTATTCTTGTATCCTCTACATCTGCAAAACCCTCTAGTGCTGCCTTCCCAGTATCTCCAGAAGTTGCCGTAAGTATAACTATCTTTTTATGCAAATTTTGCTTTTTTGCAGCAGCCTGCATTAGATGTGGTAGAAGACACAATGCCATGTCTTTAAAAGCTAAAGTTGGTCCATGAAACAACTCTAAATAAAATACATCCCCAACTTTCTTTACAGGTACTATTTCATCTGATTCAAATTTATTGTCATAAGCTAGGTCTATGCACTTCTTCAACTCATCTTCAGTAAAATCAGTGAAAAACTTTCCAATTATGCATAAAGCTAATTCCTTATAAGTCATATTTTTAAATTTTTGTAATTCTTCTTCATTCACAAAAGGTATGCTGTCTGGAACAAACAATCCACCATCTTCTGATATTCCTTTTAGTATAGCTTGAGATGCAGTATAATTTCCATTTAATCCCCTAGTACTGTTATAATGAATTTCTTTCAAGTGTATCTCTCCCTTTTCTATAATTTTTACTAAAATAGTTATACCTATATAATAACATACGAAATATAACTTGAAAATTACAGTTATATTAATTTACAAACCTATAACGATTTCAAAGCAAAAAATCTATAGATATAGAGTTTTTAAGTATGATTTCAATTTTGTTATTATATTTTTGGATATTTCTCATTAAAGCATCCTTTACATAAATTTTGTTCTTCATTAAAAATTTAGCAAAATTCCTCTAAACTTAAATATTCTAAAGTAGTAGCACCTATTTCTTTTCTTATTTCCTCTATACTTTTACAAGCTGCTATAAGTTCCTTTTTTATTCCTATATCAATACCTAGATGACAGCAGTATTTTATAGAAGGTGATGCAATTCTAAAATGAACTTCTTTTGCTCCATTTTTTAATAAAGATTTAACAACTTTTCTACAACTAGTTCCTCTAACTATAGAATCATCTATAACTATTACCCTTCTCCCTTTTATTTCATTAAACAAAGGACTTAACTTTATGTCTACCATACTTTCTCTTAGATTTTTATGCGGAAATATAAAACTTCTTACTGCATATTTATTTTTTATAAAACCTAGCCCATAAGGAATTCCAGAAGCCTTTGAATAACCTATAGCTGCAGGTATACCAGAATCCGGTACACCAATAACTATATCCCCTTCAACAGCATGATTTTTATATAACTTTTTTCCCGCACTAATTCTAGATTCATACACACTTATTCCATCTATAATACTGTCTCCTCTAGCAAAATATATATATTCAAATGAACAAAATCCATAATTTTTTTCTTAAAAACATTAACACTTTCCATTGATTTATTACTTATAATAATCATTTCTCCAGGATTAACATCTCTTATAAATTCTATTTTCAGAGAAGATAATGCACAACTTTCTGAACTTATAACATAATTGCCATTTAATTTTCCTATGCATAATGGTCTTATGCCTAAAGAATCTCTTACTGCTATTAATGTATCTTTAGTAGAAAGAATTAGAGAATAGGAACCTTTTAAATATTTAAGTCCATTAATAAACTTGTCTTTTATTTCTACATGAGGTTCCATTTCCAAAAGCTTTAAAATTACTTCTGAATCTGAAGTAGTTTTAAAAACAGCACCTTTGGCTTTTAATTTTTCTTTAAGCCCCTCTGCATTAGTTATATTTCCATTATGTGCAATAGCAATTTTCCCTTTAAGCTCTTGTAATTTCTCCACATCAAATACCTGAGAAACTAATCCCATACCTTTATAGCAGTTAATCTGTTCTCCATCTGAAATTGCTATTCCTGCACTTTCCTGTCCTCTATGTTGAAGAGCCGAAAGGCCATAATACATGATATTACCTAAGTAAATATCTTCATTGGAAAATACGCCAAAAATTCCACAAGCCTCTTTCGGCTTATCTTCTTGAATTCCTTTAAGCTCGTACATCAATCATCATCTCTTAAAACATTTAAATTTTTTCCTTCCATAACCTTATTCATATTTCTAACAGCACACATTTTTCCACACATAGTACATGTATGTTCACCTTCTGGTTTTGATTCTTCTCTATATCTTCTTGCCTTTTCTGGATCTATAGATAAATCAAATATTTTTTTCCAATTAAGCTCTCTTCTAGCTTTACTCATAGCATTATCCCAGTCTCTTGCACCTTTTATTCCCTTTGCAATATCTCCTGCATGAGCTGCAATTTTAGTAGCTATGATTCCTTCTTTCATATCTTCTAAGTTTGGAAGTCTTAAATGTTCTGCTGGAGTTACATAACATAGAAAATCTGCTCCTGAAGATGCAGCTATTGCTCCTCCTATAGCTGATGTAATGTGATCATAACCTGGTGCTATGTCTGTAACTAAAGGTCCTAACACATAAAATGGTGCATTATGACACAATTTCTTTTCTATCTGCATATTTGCTTTTATTTCATCTAAACTCATATGCCCTGGTCCTTCTATCATAACTTGTACATTTCTCTTCCAAGCTCTTTTTGCAAGCTCTCCTAAAGTCATAAGCTCCTTAATTTGTGAAGCATCTGTAGAATCCTTTATAGCACCTGGTCTGCAAGCATCTCCTAAACTTATAGTTACATCATATTTTTCACATATATCTAAAACCTTATCAAAATGCTCGTAAAAAGGATTTTCTTTTCCATTTAATTCCATCCATGCATATATTAAAGCTCCACCTCTGGATACAATATTCATAAGTCTTTCATTTCTCTTAAAAATTGCTGCAGTCTCTCTATTTATACCTGCATGAATAGTCATAAAATCCACACCATTTTGCGCATGTTTTTCGATTACACCTAAAAGTTCTTCTTCAGTTATGTCTTTTAATTCTTTGTCATAAAATCCCACTGCATCATACATAGGCACTGTTCCTATCATAGCAGGTGACATTTCTACTAGTTTAGTTCTAAATTCTTCAGTTTTTCCAAAGCAACTTAAATCCATTATAGCTTCTGCTTTCATTTCTAAAGCTGTCTTAACCTTTTCTAGTTCGTCCTCTATGCAATTGCAGTCCTTTGAAATTCCCAAGTTTACATTTATCTTAGTTTTAAGGTATTGTCCCACACCTTCTGGATCTAATGATTTATGATTTTTATTAGCTGGTATTACAACTGCACCCTGTGCAACTAATTCCATTAGTTGTAGTGGTTTCATATTTTCTTTAGCAGCTACCCTTCCCATTTCCTTTGTAATTATGCCTTTTTTAGCAACATCCATTTGTGTCGTGTAATTCATTTTAAACATCTCCCTTAACATATTTTTCAAAAACTATGTTAAATAAAAAAGGAGGTGATTCTAAATCTCCCTCATATTCATCTTTATATAAATAAAAAAATGCAACCTTATAAAGTTGCATTTTAAAACTATATAAAGCTCTTCCCTACGCTGGAATTATCCAGATCAGGTATGAGGGTCAGAACTAACAGTTCTATCTCAGCCTATAACATAGACCCCCCTAGATTATTTAATTTTACATGTAAATTATATCATATATGTTTAATTTTTTAAACTGTACATTTTTATACCTTCAATAAGTAATTGGAGATTTACACCCAAATACCCCTTTAACTTCTTATAATAAAGTTATAATATAATTATAAGGTTTATAAAAAGATCCAGATTTATATACATTAACATTTTAATTAAAAATTGATAATGTTGAATTAATTATATTTTATAAATCTAGGAAACCTAAAGAAAGGAGATAATCGTATTGGGAATTTATTTAGACAATGCTGCTACATCTTATCCAAAACCACCTGCAGTTGTAGATGCAATTTCAAATTTTATGAAGAACATAGGGGCCACTGCAGGAAGAGGAGCTTACAAATCAGCTATTGAAGCTGATAGACTTATATTTAACTGCAGAGATAATATATGTAAGTTATTTAACGGTAAAGACCCATCTAACATAATCTTTACTTATAATATAACAGATTCACTTAATCTAGTAATAAATGGGATCTTAAGTCAAGGAGATCATGTTATCACAAGTAGCTTGGAGCATAATTCTGTATGGAGGCCCTTAAAAACTCTTGAACGGGACATAGGTATAGAAATATCTACGCTTCCCTGTACAAATGAAGGAATATCAAAAGCCTGTGATATAGAAAAATTAATAAAGAAAAATACTAAGCTAATTGTATTCACTCATGCTTCTAACGTGCTTGGAACTATTCAACCTATAAGGGAAATAGGAGCTATAGCCAGGAAACATAAAATTCTATTTTTAGTAGATAGTGCCCAGACAGCTGGAGCTTACCCTATAGATGTACAAAAAGACAACATAGATATTCTTGCTTTCACAGGTCATAAAAGTCTTTTGGGACCTACTGGCACAGGAGGACTTTTAATAAATTGCAATACTAATTGTATAAGGCCATTAAAATCTGGAGGAACTGGTGAGGATTCCAAAAATCCATATCAACCTGATTATTATCCTAATAAATTAGAAGCAGGCACCTTAAATGTAGCTGGAATAGTTGGTTTAGGAGAAGGAATTAAATACATATATGATCTAGGGATACACAAGATAAGAGATAAAGAAAATGAAATAATTGAGTATGCCCTTAAGAGATTAGAGGAAGTTCCAGGAATTCATATATATGGCCCAAAAGATGCGAAAAAAATAGTAGGTGTTATTTCATTTAATATAGAGAATACGTCTGGTGAAGATATTGCTTTTAAGCTGGATAAGGAATATGACATAATGATAAGAGTTGGATTTCATTGTGCTCCAACAGCCCACAGGATAATGGGGACTTATGAAATTGGTGCTATTAGAATAGGTATTGGATATTTTAATAAAAAGCAAGATATAGATGCATTAGTAAATGCTTTAAAAAATATAGTTTCTGAAAAATAAGTAAAAACCCCCTTTAACTTTTGTATAAAAGGGGTTTTTACTTATTTTATTTATTAGCAGTAGTATTTTTATTATCTACATCTACGGCGTTTTTTCTTAAAGAAGATATTACTTTAAATACAATCATTATAAGTGCTATTCCTGCCACTGCTGAAATAATGTAACCTACAACGTCATTCATTCCTTTTATAGAATAATCCGATGCAATAGCATTATAGTGCATTCCATTTTGAAATCCTTTAGGTATATATCCTATAAGAGATTTAATACCATCTGAATCCCATTCACCAAATGCATCTCCGGAAGCTAAAAGTCCCAAAGGGCATAAAACTACAAGAGCTGCCAAAAGTCCATAAAGTGGTTTTTTGCTTCCACCTTTATTTTCATATATCACATCCGGTGACATTTTCTTAACATAAGCATATACTGCTGCAGTTATTGCTCCCTCAAGTATTCCTACTAAAAGATGAGTTCCTACCATTGCCGGTACAGTTATTTTTAAAGGATAAGGACAATAAAGTGCTTTTCCAGCTGCATCTGTAAATAATAAAGGCTGTAGGCCAAATTCAACAGATGCCATAAAAGATGCCGCCACAATTCCTACATACGATCCTATAAAAGCTGCAATATATTCCCCTTTAGGGCTCTTCAGTTTACCTTTTATAATGCTGTATAGAGTATATCCTACAAAAGGCATTATAAAAGCCATGTTAAAAGTATTAGCTCCAAAAGCAAGTATTCCTCCATCCCCAAAGAAAAGTGCCTGTATAAGTAGTGCTATAGTAACTGCAATAGTGGCTGCATAAGGTCCAAGTAAAATTGCTATCAAAGTTGCCCCTACTGCATGAGCTGTTGTTCCTCCCGGTATAGGTACATTAAACATCATTATAAGAAAAGAAAATGCTCCGCAAACACCTAGCATAGGCATTTTTTTTGGACTTATTTCACTTTTTACCTTTTTTACGGCCTTTGCCCAAACTGGCAGCATTACCACTGCCATAACAGCACAGGTTGATGGACTTAAATAATTATCTGGAATATGCATAATAAAGACCTCCTAGAATTTTAAAAAAAATATATAAATTTGTATTCCTTTAATATACATAGCAATATATATGCCAATCTTCTATATATTTTTAATAATTTTTGCAGAACATTTTTAATAGGCGTCAGCAGTAGGACAAGCTCTGATATTTAATTCAAAAATTTTATGCTAAAAAATTTTTCTAAGTTCATTGGTATCAAAATGATACAAAATCTATATCAAAATGAGATTATACTTTAATTTTATATCAAAATGATATAACTAGAATGCTTGAAAGCAGATTAGCCCTCAAGCATTTCATCTGCATGATAGGAACTTCTCACTAGTGGGGAAGATGATACAAATTTAAAACCCAATTCTAAAGCTATTTCTTTATACTTTTTAAATAGATCAGGATGAACATACTCTACAACAGGATGATGCTTTGCAGAAGGTGGTAAGTACTGACCTATTGTAACAATGTCACAATCCACCTTTCTTAAATCCTTTAATACTTCTATAATATCTTTTTCTTTTTCTCCAAGCCCCAACATAAATCCTGATTTTGTTAAAATTGAGCTATCCATAATCTTAACTCTTTTTAAAAGTTCCAATGAACGCTTATAAACTGCCATTGGTCTTACTTCTTTATATAAAGCAGGTGTGGTCTCTACATTGTGATTTATTACATTAGGTTTTGAATTCACTACTTTTTTAAGTGCAGTTTCACTTCCTTTAAAATCTGGTATTAAAACTTCTACTGTTATATTTTTGTTAAGCTTTCTTATTTCCTCTACAACACTAGCAAAATGAGAAGCTCCTCCATCTTCTAAATCATCTCTTGTAACAGACGTTATTACTGCATATTTCAATTTTAGTTTATCCACTGCTTGTGCCACATTAAATGGTTCTTTTTCATCAACTTTTTCAGGTTTGCCTTTAGTTACATTACAAAAAGTACAATTTCTAGTACAATTTTTCCCAAGTATCATAAAAGTTGCCCTGCTTTTATTAAAACATTCCATTCTATTAGGACAATTTGCCTCACCACATACAGTATTTAAAGAATATTTTTTAAGTATATCCTTTACATCCTGAGAAACTTGTCCGCCTCTTATTTTTATTTTTAACCACTCAGGTTTTCTCTTATACATAAAATACAATCCCTCGTTTCTTCTTTAAAATATGCTAATTTTTTAACACATCTCCACAAAATTAGTATACTACTATTTAAACATAACCTCCATAATATCTTTTTTGTTTATATTATGCATATATCTTTCCATGTCTACGTTTTCAAGTGCTTTCAGAATTTCTTCTTTTTCATACCTAATTCCTAGAAACTTATTTTCCAATTCACCAATCTCGCAGCTGCTGAAAAAATCTCCAAAAAATTTTATATTACCTATAACACCTTTTTTTACATATATATTAACCTGTACAATTCCTCCTGGAAATTTTTTCTCGTTAGAATAATTAAACTTTTTAAGATGTCCATAATTCCATTCCCAAGTCTCATATTTATGATAACATATTTCTTTTATTTTTTTCCATTCCTCTTTTGAAAATGTATATATTTTAGGATTTTCATCTTCACTTATAACTGATTTCATCAAAAATTCTTTGAATTCAATTATAGTCATATCACTTTTAATATAATCATATATATTTGTAACCCTGCTTCTTACAGATTTAACAGCTTTATCTGAAAATTTTATAGGGTTTACGTAAAGAGCATCATTCAAATTTTTCATATTAACAGAAAACAAAATACTTCCGTGATGCAAAATTTTATTTCCATGTTTATATTGGGCATTTCCTGAAATCTTTTTACCATCTATAACCAAATCATTTCTACCAGAAAGCTCTGCGTTTACAGATAGTTTTTTCAATGCTCTTATTATAGGATACGTAAAATTACTAAAATCTGCAAAAGCATTGTTTTCACCTACAGATATAAAGGTAAAATTTAAAGTTCCCAGGTCATTGAATATAGTTCCTCCCCCTGACATTCTTCTTACTACTGATAAATTATGTTTTTTTATATAGTCTATGTTTATTTCTGAAAGGGTATTTTGATTTTTGCCTATTAAAACACAGGGTCTGTTTCTCCAAAGGATAAAACAATCCTCATTGAATGTTTGCATTACATATTCTTCAATTGCATGATTCATATATGGGTTCGTATTTTGGTGCTCAATAAATAACATTTTCATTACTCCTTTTTTAGAATAGACTTTTCACCAACGCTTATCTACAAAGCTACCTAAAATGAATTATACACAATAAGTTTAATATTTGAAAGTAATTATTCAGTAATTAAATTATATTTCGATACTTGTAATATATAGATAAAAATGTAAGAAGGGGTTATTGTGGATTCAATTACAATTAACAAATCAATTTCCTGTAAAGCCAAGTGCAATGTCAGTGAGAATAAGACTTCATCTAGTCACAATAATACTACAAATTTTAAAGATAAAGATGATTCAAATATATCCAAAGATGGGACTATACTCTGTAACTTTTTTAACCGCATTGAAAGCTCTAGTAAAGACAACGCTGAACTTTCTTCACTATCAAAATATACTTCAGAATATAAAAAGATAAAAAAAGAAATTTTATCTGGTGCTTATGGAAGTGATACTAAAAAGTACATGAGTTTGCTTGACAATGCATTTAAAGGCACCTTAGATAATTTTTCAAATTCACTTATCAAATCACTTACTAAAAACACTACGAAAAACACTACGAAGATGTCTTATTCATCTCTAATTAAATTCCAAAAGCAATACGAAACGGGTACAACCCTAACCTGGATATTTAGAGAAGAAAATAAAGAAGTACTACGTAAAATAGAATACTATAAGAAAAAAAGAAATAATCAAATGGTAACTTCTTTGACTCAATTAAGCCATACTTATAAACATATAATAAGCAATATCTCAAATACAACAACTATGATAATGGACAATATAAATGACTCTTTCAATTCAAATAAACTTACATAAGAGATCCTTTTAATGCCTAATGTCTAAAAGGATCAAGTAAAAATATTTTTAATGCATTACCGTAAATTAACAATGTATAAAAAAGTATTAAATGTTAAATACTAATACTAATAAAAAAGTTTTTAATGGCAGCAAAATTATTTTAAAAATTACTTTGATTATAGAGTCAAATTAATGTATAATATGTTTATTAGGTAACATCAATATTTAATGTGAAATTTTAAGATTTGTTGTTAATTTTACATTTTTGTGTTATACTAATGTAATAATAAACACCGATATACAAAATCAAGCTATATCAATTATAAGTGTTTTATCTTTAGGAGGATAATAAATGAAAATAGGAACAGTAAAATGGTTTAACTCAGAAAAAGGATTTGGATTTATCGAAGTACCTGGCGAAAATGATGTTTTCGTACACTTCACTGCAATCCAAAGTGATGAACCAAGAAAAAATCTTGAAGAAGGTCAAAAAGTTCAATTTGATGTTGAAGAAGGACCAAAAGGTCTTCAAGCTGCTAACGTTGTAAAACTATAATTTATAGCTTACAATATTAGAATAAAACATCTTAACATAAATGAATAGAATGTTTTACCACCTCTGAATAAAAGGTGGTTTTTTATACCTTTGAAAAAAAGGGATATACAAGTATTTGTATATCCCTTTTTTAATTTCCAAGTACCTGCTTTTTTAACTTAAGTCCAGTTTCTGTAACTGCAAGTCCTCCAAGTGCTGTCTCCCTAAGTGCACAGGGAAGTTGTTTACCAACCCTATACATTGCCGAAACAGTATCATCAAAAGGTATTCTACTGTATACACCTGCCATAACCATATCTGCTGTAGTTAGTGCGCTTACAGTTCCTGAAACATTTCTCTTGGCACAAGGTACTTCTACAAGACCTGCTACAGGATCGCAAACTAATCCTAATACATTTTTTATCACTATAGCACTGGCATTTAAAGCTTGCTCTGGAGTACCGCCCATCATCTCAACTACTCCTCCTGCTGCCATAGCAGCTGCAGAACCACACTCTGCCTGACAGCCACCTTCAGCTCCTGACATAGTGGCGTTTTTAGCTATTATCATTCCAATTCCAGTTGCTGTGAAGAGCGCTTGAATCAATTCATCCTCGCTCTTGTTTAGCTTTTCTCCTGCACTTATTATTGCCGCAGGTATTATTCCACAGGAACCTGCTGTAGGTGCAGCCACTATCTTTCCCATAGCAGCATTAACTTCCGAACATGAAAGCGCCCTTGCCATGGCTTTTATCATAAAATCTCCAGTTAAACTTTTTCCTTCCCTACAATAATTATTTAATATGTAAGCATCCCCACCTATAAGTCCGCTTATAGATTTTACTTTATTTTGCAATCCATATTCTGCAGAATTTTGCATTACTTTAAGATTCTTTCTCATCTTCCCCAAAATTTCTTTCCTGCTGGAATCTCCCCTTTTAATTTCTTCCTCAACTGTATATTCCCATATTTTCATACTTTTTTCTCTACATATTTTTATAAGTTCATATCCGGTATTAGCCATCTATCATTCCTCCTCTGTTATAGGATTTATAGCTCTTATCTTTTTTATATTTGAAATTTCATTTATTTCATTTACAACATCCTCGGAAATTAAATCGTCCACTTCAAACACCATAGTTGCTCCAGAACCTCTAGTACTTTTTCTATATACTCTCATAAAAGCTATGTTTATTTTATGTTTATAAAGTATATCAGATACCTTTGCAACCATGCCTGGTACATCCATATGATTTATCAATATAGTAGGGTAATTTCCTGTAAATTCTATTTTGTCTCCATCTACTTCACTTATTATTACATTTCCTCCACCTATAGATGAGCCTACCATTTCACAAGTTTCCCCATTATCCTTTTCTATAATAAATTTGACTGTATTAGGATGAACGTCTCCTAAATCTATTTCTTTAAATTCAATTTTAATTCCCTCTTTCCTTGCCAAAATAATAGATTCTTTTAGATTTTCATCCCAGGGATCCATTCCCAGTATTCCAGCAACTAAAGCCTTGTCTGTACCATGTCCTTTATAAGTTTTAGCAAAAGATCCATGAAGCAGAAATTGTACCTTTAAAATTTTGCCTCCTGCTATAGTCCTTGCAATTTTACCCAGCCTTGCTGCCCCAGCTGTATGAGAGCTGGAGGGTCCTATCATTATGGGTCCTAGAATATCAAAAGCACTATATTCTCGCATATTAAGCACATCCTTTCATTTTAGCAGCTTTTATTATATTATGGTCATTCAAGAACTAGTATATAATTAAACTAAAAAAATTGCACTAGGCTGGTACTTTTTATGTGCATATTTTTGTTTATATTTGCAGAATATAAATTTTATAATATATAAAATTTTTGGAGGAAGTACATAAAATGTATGCAGATAAAAATATTCAACTACTAGAACTAGAGCGCATTTATGGTAAAATAAGTCCTTTTGAATTAAAAAATAAACTAATTAATCTTGCTAACGGTCAAAAGGTAAAAAGTGCACATGCTCTTTTAGATGCAGGAAGAGGAAATCCTAACTGGATAGCCACTTCTCCCCGAGAAGCCTTTTTTGCTTTTGGACAATTTGCATTAGAAGAATCACGGCGAATATGGAATGAAAAAAACTTAGGCGGAATGCCTGAAAAACAAAATATACATATACGCTTTTATAACTATATTAAAACTCACAAAACTTGTCCAGGCATAGATATGTTAAAAAAATTTATAGACTATGGTATAAATTCTCAAGGATTCAATGCAGAAGATTGGATTTATGAACTAACAGATGGAATTATAGGTGATAACTACCCAGACCCAAGCAGAATATTAACTCATGTAGAAAAAATAGTAACTCAGTATTTAATCAAGGAAATATATCACTTACAAGAGTTTGATTCTAAGTTTAAATTATTTGCTGTAGAAGGTGCTACTGCTGCCATATGTTATATATTTGATTCATTAATTGCTAATGAACTTCTAAAAAAAGGTGATAAAGTAGCAATTATGACTCCTATTTTTACTCCCTATTTAGAAATTCCAATCATTCCAAGATATAATTTTAATTTAGTTAAGATAATGGCCTCTGAAGATCCCGAAGAAGGAAGTAGTCCATGGCAATATCCAAAATCAGAACTAAAAAGATTAGGTGACAAAACTATCAAAGCTTTATTTTTAGTAAATCCAAGCAATCCACCTTCAGAAGCCATGGAACCTGAATTCATTAAGTATCTTATAGAAACTATTAAAGATTCCAATCCAAATTTAATGATTATATCAGATGACGTATATGGTAGTTTTCCAGACAACTTTAATTCTATAGTATCAGCTCTCCCCTACAATTGTATAGGAGTTTATTCATTTTCAAAGTATTTTGGTGTAACAGGTTGGAGGCTTGGAACTATAGCCATTCATGAAAATAATGTATTTGATAAGCTTTTAAAAGAGCTGCCAGAAGATAAAAAAAGTACTATAAAAAAACGTTATGAATCCATTTCAACCGATCCAACGGAAATTAATTTTATAGATAGGATCGCAGCAGACAGCCGTCAGGTAGCACTTCACCATACTGCAGGCTTGTCAACGCCCCAGCAGGTTCAAATGGCCTTTTTTGCAATATTCTCACTGCTAGATACTAAAAACGAATACAAAAATCTGATAAAGAGCATATGTAAAAGGCGAAAAAAGTTGCTATTTAAAAGTCTTGAAATAAATATACCAAAAGATCCTTATGACGCAAGTTACTATGCAGAATTTGACCTATTAAAATGGGCAAATACTCATTATGGAAAATCCTTTGGAGATTATTTAGACATGAGCTATAAACCAATAGATATACTCTTTAAATTAGCCGAAAAATCTTCTATTGTATTATTAGGTGGATCTGGCTTCTATGCCTCTAAGTGGTCTGTGAGAATTTCACTTGCAAATTTAAATGACAGTGCCTATTCTAAAATAGGAAATGTACTCCATAACATTTTACAAGAATATAAAGATACTTGGGAAAACAGCAAATAAGGATAATATCAAGTGATTCTTAGGTTCAGGTGAAGTTTGCTTATAAGGAATACCTTTTCTCCATCTGAACCTTAGAAGAACTTACCCAGGTGCGTAGCAGTGCTTATCCCCCACTTTGAAGAAGATGGGGGTGTTAGCAATGGTAGCAATCGGATAAATATAGTCTATGCTTAAATTCTACGTTTATTTTATTCATAAACTTTTCAGCTATTTGGTACATTTAAAATCATACTACATATTATATATAAGTACCTTATAGGAGTGATTTTAATATGTCCTATGATAAAATAAATCATAATTACAGAGAATTAATAACCGGTGTAGATACAAAAATACCTTTAAAAAATGGGAAGATGGTAACTGCTATAAATTTTGACAATGCAGCTACTACACCTCCTTTTAATTATGTTATGGAAAAAGTAATTAGTTTTTCACCCTATTATTCTTCTATTCATCGGGGAACCGGTTTTAAATCTAAATTATCCTCTGAAATCTATGAAACATCGCGACAACTTATATGCAACTTTGTTCACTGTGATTCCGAAAAAAATACAGTAATCTATGTAAAAAACACTACTGAGGCTATTAATAAATTATCTTATATTTTTAATTATCTATATAAAGATGCTGTTATATTAGCTACTAGAATGGAACATCATTCTAATGATTTGCCCTGGAGGAACAAATTTAAAGTAGATTATTTAGAGGTGGATGAAAGCGGTAAACTAATTCTTTCAGATTTAAAACGTAAATTAAAAAAACATGATGGCAAAGTTAAGTTAGTTTGTGTAACTGGTGCTTCTAATGTAACGGGATACAAAAATCCTATATATAAAATTGCAAAAATTGCCCACAATTATGGATCAGAAATTCTAGTAGATGGTGCCCAACTTGTACCTCATTATCCTATATACATGAAGCAGCATTATGAAGACGAATCTATTGACTATTTAGCCTTCTCAGCACACAAAATGTATGCACCCTTTGGCATAGGCGTATTGATAGGCCCCAAGGAGACTTTCTGTAGTGTATCACCTGAATATAGTGGAGGAGGTGCTATAAAACTAGTTACAGATAACAGCGTAATATGGAATGATCCACCTGAAAAAAATGAAGCTGGTACTCCAAACGTACTTGGTGTAGTCGCCCTAACTGCTTCTATTGAAATGTTAAACAAATTGGGAATAAACAATATAGACAAAAGTGAAATGAAAATATATAACTACGCTTTAAGCAAAATCATTAGTCTTCCAAACATCACTTTATACTGTGACCCAAATCCAAATTGCGATAAAGTTGCAATACTTCCTTTTAACATAAAAGGACTTTATCATGGTATTACAGCAAAACTTCTTTCAGATTTATCTGGTATTTCAGTCAGAAGTGGCTGCTTTTGTGCTCAACCCTACGTACAAAGGCTTCTTAAGCTTTCTCGTAAAGATATAACCTATTTAAAACACAATTATAATGATATTTCTCACCCTGGTCTCGTTCGATTGAGCTTTGGTTTATACAATACTTATAGTGAAGTAGATATTTTAATTGACACCTTAAAGGAAATAATTAAAAACAAAGCTTAAATAAAAATGTTATATAGTAAAGATAAACAAATTAAACTTTAGGTATTCTATCCTAAAGTTTAATTGTTCTATTTACTATTTGTTTAAAAGTCCTGCTGACAATACAAATACCATGAGTATAGGAAAACAATCACATATGATCCAACCTAAAATTATAATTATAAGGCTTAATAGATTGTATTTAAAATACTTGTAGATAATTAAATTATATATAAAAAACAAATTAGTAACTATAAAGGCAATAATTATAGGGATTGGATTGGATACTCCATATACCACTAAAACATGAAGTACAAATATAAGTGTTAAAACGGTAGCCATAAAAAAAATTATTCTAAGCCCGTCCCTATTTTTAAATTTAAAAAATATACAAAATCCATCATACACACATAATGCCAAAGGTACGAGTGCAATTATTTGAAATTTATCTATGTAAAAATAAGCAGTGATTAAGACAGCAACAAAAAACAGTACCTTAACGTTAAAGTTAAAATTTTTTTCATTCATTAAAATCGTCTCCTAAAATATTCTACTTTTTCATAGAAAAAATGCGCAAAAAATTTCTAGCTACTGATGACATATATCTATTCTTCACACATATAGCAGCTATACTAGTTTCCAAATCAACTTCATCTATTTTTTTTCTTTTCAAATCTACATTTTTAACCACATCAATAGATGTTCTTGGAACAATGGCCATTCCGATACCTGATTCTGCCCATACAAGTGCTGTTCTTGCATCTTCAGTGTTACAAATTATATTAGGTACAAAACCTTCTTTATTGCAGCACTCAAATATCAACTTTTCAAATCTTCTGTATATAATCAAAGGTCTACCTTTCAAGTCCTTTAATTTCACACTTTCTCTATCTTCAAACAAATCACTCTCCTTGTTAAATACAACAGTCATAGGCTCTTTAGGCAGTGCAGTTATTTCAAGCCCTTCCGTATTAAAAGGGGTCCTTACAATACCAACTTCTATCAATCCACTGTTTAATATTTCTAATATTCTAAAGGTATTTCCTTCCCAGACATTAAAATTTACTTCTGGATATTCTTTATGAAAAATTTTTATTCTTTCTGGTAACAATGTAGCACCTGAAGAAGATACCGTTCCAATGGAAAGCGTTCCCTTTGCTCCTTCTTTAAAATCCTTTAGCTCCTTTGCAGTAAAGCTTACTAATTTAAGTATTTGTTCAGCTCTATTTGCAAGTATTTGTCCTGCACTTGTTAAATGTATCTTATGACTCCCCCTATCCATAAGTTTAACGCCTAATTCTTCTTCTAAAAGTTTTAAGTGATAACTTAAAGGTGGCTGCGCCATATTTAGTTTTTTAGCTGCACTAGTTATTTTACCTTCTTTAGCAATAGTCAGAAAATACTTAAGCTGCTTAATATCCATAAAAAGATATCACTCCTATTATATAATTTCTATATACTTTGAATACTAATTATGTATTTTAAATATATAAGTTTCCTTGCTATAATAATACTTGAAAACAAAAATTTATTCAACATAGGAGGAATGGCATTTTGTCAATATTAACATTAGAAATTCTCAGTGTATCCGTTATTGCAGGCATAGCAGGATCTATACTGGGTCTCGGAGGTGGAACAGTAATTACTCCAGCACTTACTCTTTTATTTGGAATAGATATAAAATACGCTATAGGTGCTAGCTTAATATCTGTTATTGCCACTTCAAGTGGAGCCGCTGCAGCTTATATAAAGGATAAAATAACAAACTTAAGAGTTGGTATGTTTCTTGAAATAGCAACAACTACAGGTGCTATAACCGGTGCTTTTCTTTCAGGAATCATAAATCCAAATTATCTTTACTTTCTATTTGGACTATTACTTCTATATTCCGCATTAGCTATGCTTAAAAAGACTAAAAGCGAATTGCCCCAGGATGTACAAACTCACCCTCTTGCAAAAAAACTTAAACTAAACAGTGAATACTACGACAAAATTGTAGATGAAAATATACACTATAACGTAGCCAATGTGCCGGGTGGTTTTGGAGTAATGTATGGTGCTGGTGTCATTTCTGGTCTTCTAGGAATTGGAAGCGGTAGTTTTAAGGTCATGGCTATGGATTTATTTATGAAATTACCTTTAAAAGTATCCAGTGCCACCAGCAATTTTATGATGGGCGTTACTGCTGCTGCCAGTGCAGGCGTTTACCTTTTAAGAGGCAACATAGATCCTAAAATTTCTGCTCCCGTTGCTCTAGGTGTACTAGCAGGGGCAACTATAGGCACTCGAATTATGCAAAATATGAAAAGCAAAACCATAAGAAAGATATTTATACCTTTTCTCATTTATATATCTGTAGAAATGGTCTTAAAGGGATTTGGGGGTAGATAACTAATGCAACAGCAAAATAATACTATTGAAAGAAATGAAAAGAATGAAAAAAGTGCAGAAGAACTAGAACTTATAATAAGTACGTTTTTAAGGATAGGTGTCATATTAAGTTCAATTGTAATATTAACAGGGCTTTTAATGTTTTTAATATCTGGCCACAGTGGCTATGCTGGAAATTATTATCCAACTAAACCTATTGAAATATTAAAAGGTTGTAAATATTTTAAGCCTTATGCAATCATGCTGTTCGGTCTTTTGATCTTAATGGCAATACCTGTACTAAGAGTAGCGGTATCCATATTAGTATTTTTTAAAGAAGGGGACTACCTATATGTAAAAATTACTTCCTTGGTACTTGTAATACTTTTATGCAGTATTCTCATGGGAAAAGTAGGCTAAATCTTTAAACATCATAGAGTTTCTAAACGAAAAATGAACGTATACTCCAAATATTTTTACAATCTTCAGCTCCTTAAATTTTTTTCTAAGACTTATATGCAAAGTACTAAAAAGAGCTTCATCATTGTAAAAATATTTCTACATATACGTTCATTTTTATGAATGATATTATATGAGATATTCTAATTGAAATTTTACCTTATACATAAAATATATACTATATATTATTTTTCATATCAGCACATAATAATCTTAGTTGAACTCACCATCACGGTTAATACTCATAGATGGAATTTAAACTAGGAGATAAACTTATGAAAAATATAATAAATATATACGTAACAGATATAATAAATATAATTACAAATTGGGTGGCCCTAGTAGTAGTAATAGCACTTATGATACTTCCTGCACTTTACGCCTGGTTTAATATAAAATCATTATGGAATCCTTATGAAAACACCAGTGGAATATCTGTAGCAATAGTAAATAAGGACAAAGGCGTAAAATTTAATGGCAGTAATGTAAATATAGGTAATAGCTTAGTAGAAAATTTAAAGAAAAATGAAAGCATGGGATGGAAATTTACAAATGAAAATGATGCAGCTAATGGAGTAAAATATGGCAGCTACTACGCTAGTATTACAGTACCTGAAGATTTTTCCCTTAAAATAAGTTCTCTTTTAAAATCAAATCCACAAAAAGCAGATTTGATTTATTCAGTTAATGAAAAATTAAACGCAGTGGCTCCAAAAATAACTGAAGCAGGAGTTACAAAAATACAGCAGCAGATAACTACAACCTTTGTACAAACAGTAGATGAATCAATATTTAGCGTATTTAATAGGCTAGGAATAGACCTTACAAACAGTAAACCTATACTACAAGAGTTTATAAGTATAATATTTGACATTGATAGTAAAATACCTGAAATAAATCAAAATATAGAAAATGTTTATAACCAAGCTTCTAATTTAAATGATTTTATCAGTAAAATTCAAAATGAACTTCCTCTAATTGAAAATACTATAAATACAGCTTTAAATGTGGTATCAAGTGGAGAAGTTTTTCTTGCAAAAGCAAGAGATTCAATGACTAATCTATCTCCTTTTATTAAATCTGAACTTACATCCATACGGGATCTTAACAAAACTCTAGAAGGGCTTATTTATGAGTCCATAACCTTCATAAATACAGATCCTAAATCAGCAAAAACAATATTGACAACTGTACGAGATCATTATACATCAAGCATTTCAAGAATTAACAATATAATAGACATTTTAAATTCTTTAAACAAACAAGATAATACGGTATTATCAAATTTTACATCAACACTAAACAATATAAAAAATATGATGCAAAGTCGTATTGAAAACATAAATTCACTAATAACTGCTATAGACAGCGGAGAACAAATTTCACTAGATGCTCTCGGCAATTTAAAACAAGGTGCTGCTTCCATCACAGTTTTTTTGGATAACATTATAAATAACTATGATACATCTTTAGCTCCTACCGTAGACAACATAATGAAATCTTCTATCCAGGTGGCAAATAATACTTTGAAAATACTAAAAGATGCTAAAGGTGACCTTCCAACAGCACAAAACATATTGAAAAATACATTTAGTGATACAAAAATAGCAGTAGAAGATATAGATAAGATTAAAAAAGTACTCCCTGGAGTGGAAAACACAATTCACAACATTGCTTCAAAACTGAGAAGTCTAGATGAGGATTCCAAATTGAATGAATTCATAAAAATACTTGGTTTAAACGCAAAAAAAGAAGGAGATTTCATAGCAAATCCTGTTAATATAAAAATGAATAAAATTTTTTCTATACCTAACTATGGTTCAGCTATGTCACCTTTCTTCACCACTTTATCACTATGGGTAGGAGACCTCATTCTTGTTTCAATGCTTTCTACGGAAGTTAAAAACACAAAAATTAAAAATATAAAGCTCAACCAAATTTTTCTTGGAAGATATCTTACTTTTGCAACTATATCAATTTTTCAAGCTTTAATAGTGACTCTAGGAGATTTATTTATATTGAAAACTTACGTAGCAAACAAATATGTGTTTGTACTTTTTGCAATATTTATAAGTATTATATTTACCATGATAATCTATACTCTTGTATCTGTACTTGGAAATGTAGGAAAAGCTCTTGTAATGATACTTCTGGTGCTGCAAATTTCAGCATCTGGTGGTACTTTTCCCATACAGGTAACTCCTAAATTTTTTCAAATAATAAATCCTCTTCTACCCTTCACCCATGCTGTAGCAGGCATGAGAGAAACTGTAGGTGGTATTATTTCTAGCTTATTACTAAAAGATGCTTTAATACTCCTTGTATATTTCTTTATATTTTTAATTACGGGACTTATATGGAAAAGTATATTTAAAAATTTGGTAGGAAAGTTTTCTGAAAGTTTTGGCAAAAGTGGTCTTTCAAATGAATAAATATAGGAACGTAGATAAGAATTTAGTACTTATCTACATTCCTATATTTAAACATTTAATATAAATTTCTCTAGAGCATAAGCTGCTCCATCTTCCACATTACTTTTAGTTATATAATCTGCCGCTTCTTTTGTAGCTTTAGATCCATTATCCATAGCTATACCAAGCCCTGCATATTTCAGCATAGGTATGTCGTTGTCCCAATCTCCAATAGCTATTATCTCTTCTCTTTTTATATTACAATACTCTGCAACCTTTTGTAACATCTTTCCCTTGTTAACTTTACTACTGAATATTTCAAGATATTGTGGTAATGAAAAATAAGCATTTATATTATACTTAAATTTATTTCGAACTTCATTTTCCACTTTTACAAGTTTTTCATGTTCGCCAAAAACTGTTATTTTATAAATTTTATTGTGTCTACAAAATTTAGTTAATTCTCCTACAGCCTTTGCTTCTCCTATATAGGGTTCAATAGATGAATAATTTTCAATTATTTTATCTACATAAACTTTCTCATCATCCCCAAACAATATAGGATATACATCCTTTCCTTCACAAATGTGCAAAACATCGTAAAGCATATCATCCTCCATATGCTGTCCCGAAATTAATTCCTTGTCTTTATATAAATTTACTCCATTTAAGCATATGGCAAAGTCACGTATATTCAATTCATTTTCAAAGTATTTTAATTTATTGAATCCTCTACCAGAAACCAAAACTAACTTTACTCCTAATTTTTTTATTTTCTGTATAGTATCTATAGTTTTCTTGTTTAAAGTATGTTTTTCATTTAATAGGGTTCCATCCATATCTGCTGCCACTAACTTGTACATGATTATCTCCTCTTAGGTGTTTTCTATATGTTTTCTTTTTTTTCATTTTTCTTTTTCAACTTACTAACTATATTAGGTACCAATTCCATAAGTTTACTAAGGTTATTCTTATCACCTATAGGCAGCATCTGAATTGTATCTCCTTTTATTACAAGTACTGCATTTGGAGTTATTTTCGCTCCTGCACCAATACCTGAACCTCCACCTTCCTGCTTATTTTTCGGATCTGTTCCCTCTCCACCACCAGTTCCACATCCAAAGGTAACTGTTATAAACGGTACAAGTGTTATATCCCCTACCTGTATTGGTTTACCTACAACAGTTTCTGTTTTAAAAAAGTTTTCCAATTTTGAAAATAAAACTTCTGTATTTTCTTTAATATCCATATAAATACCTCCATTTTTAATAGCTTATTTCTTTTTTTATACATGATATGTGAAATACTTTAAATAGTGTAATTGCAATCAATATTATTCTACATTTCCCACTAACTTCTAAATGCAGATTAAAAACTTCATTAAAAAAATCTGGGCATACTCTTATAGAATTTTTGGGGAAAAACGAATAAATTACATTAAAAACTCCACACAACATACCCGTCATACAAGGATCATCGAATCCATAATTACCTTCTATCTTAACATACTTAGGCTTGGTTATAGAAATAATCTTTATTATAGAATCTTTACACTCATAAAGTTTTTTAATACCCTGTATGATATGAGAGAATTTATAAGTTGATTCATCCTGTATCTTGTCTTTTTTAGAATTTATATTTAACTTTTTAGTAAAAAACAATATTCTTACAGATAAATGGCTATCACTATTACTCCCTTTTAATATTATAGAAATAATATTAAAAAATAAATCAATTTCAAAATTATATATTATATTATTTTCTTCAAAAGTAGACTTTCCCCTATATGTTACATTACTTATCAATAAAAAGATTAACAGAACTATAAGGGCTAAAATTATAATCCCTATTATTTTTAAAATAATCAAAATAAAAATTCCCCCCGGATTAACTCTAAATTATCCATTATTATCTACTATACATCTATAATATTTAAAAGTTTAACAAATTTATATATATTTTTATTATTTTTTTTGTTAAAATCTATATGTGACTTACATTAGGAGAGATTAATTATGCTTTTTTTCTTATATTTATCAGGGATTTTAGCCATGTTACTTGGTGTAACCTTATTCCAAAAACAAAGTAAAAAAATAAAAAATAGAAATTATAGTGATGAACTTATACTACGCTACTTTGCAAAAAAAATGATTGGAACTATAATGATAATGTGCTTAGTTGTAATAATCGTATCACTTCTACTTCCTCTTTTAATATGGACATTATCACCTAAAGAGGTAGGTGTCGTAGATAAAATTATAGAAACTGACACTTTATCTCCTATTTCTTCTTATAATAAAAATCAGTATATAAAAGAAGTAACCGATAAAGGTGTTAAATCATATATTGTAAATGTGGGGGAATCATCTAAAGAAGATCTCCAAAGTTTTGACAGTAAATCTACGGAAATAATAACTACTAATAAAGAAAGTGCCAAATGTGAAAAAGTAGCTGAATACACTATAAAAAAATTAAAAGGAAACTGGATAATACCTAAATCCGTAAATGATATTTATGCTAACATTTATATACAATATGATGAAGGAAAACTTATATCTAATAAAATAAAACTATTTGTACCTGACAAATAGAAATAATTTAGAAATAGCATAAAGGATGTTTTAAATGAAAAATCACTTTTTTATAAAATTAATATCTATATTTATAATAATTGCTGTTAGTTTTTTAGGATATAAAATTTATACTTTAAATAATAAAACTACAACCATTTATAAATACAGCCAAATTCAAATACCTTTAAAAGATAAAATTATATGGGATGACACCTCTATAAAAAACATTTCTGTAAAAAATAAAAACAATGAAACTATGGATACTTATGTTTTTCCATCTGTGGATGGCAAAACTCTTTTTATAAATCCACCTATAGATGGTTTTTACGAAGATGATAAAATTTGTGTTACTTTATCTCCTAACTTACATTTTAAAAATTATAAAATGACGGAAGAAAAGAAGTTATATTTTCAGGTGAAGAATGGAAATGATATTACCCTATCCAAGGTACATAAGGAGCCTCAATATGGAGATATACTAGGCACTGAAGATACCTTTATGGGATATCAATATACACATTATGGAATATATGTAGGTAATAATAAAGTTATTCATTACTGTAGTACTACGGGTAACTCTAAAGATGCTAGGATAGGAGAAACAGACATATCTCCTTATTTTAGGAAAGGACATTACTTTATTTTAAACATAAAAGGTAGTTCACAATTTAATTCAAAAGAAACCGTTAAAAGAGCAGAGATGCGAGAGGGTGAAAGAAGTTATAATTTATTACAAAATAACTGTGAACATTTTGTAATTTGGGCTAAAACAGGTTATTCAAGATCCTACCAGATAGACAGCCTGTCCCAAGAAAAATTAGCCCAACTCAAAATATTCACAGCCATGGGTATAAACTTACAGTAATCAACCACCTATTTGATACATCATCTTCTTACTTTCACTTTTATGTTTAGAACTCATATTGTGCTCCTCAGGTTTTCCTAGTATTCCTCGTTTTAATTCTTCCAAGAGGAGTTTTTCGTCATTTAAGCAGTGTTTTAAATTTATAACTTTATCCGAGTGAAGACATGGTTTTAAATCTCCTATAGAAGTAAGTCTTAGTCTATTACAGTCTTTACAAAATTTACAGCTCATTGGACTTATAAAGCCTATGTTTCCCTTATATCCTCTCACCTTATATAAGGAAACAGTACTACTTTTAGAAGTAGGCTGGGAAATTACATCAAAATTATCCTCAATTTGCTTTAAAACAACTTCTGAAGAAAGGTTATCATTCTCGTATAATTTTTTTCCTTCTCCTATAGGCATAAGTTCAATAAATCTAATATCTACTGGTAAATTCTTTGTAAACTCCACAAAATCCATAATTTCAGTATCATTAAAACCCTTTAATAAAACTGTATTTATTTTAACAGGAGTCAATCCTATACTTAAACATTTGTCAATAGATTTTAACACTGCATCCAAGTTTCCACACCTTGTTATAAATTTATACTTATCTGCTTTTAAGGTATCTAAACTTATGTTTACCCTTTTTAATCCTGCTTCTTTTAGCTTATCTGCCATATCACAGAGCAGTATCCCATTAGTAGTAATGGCCACATCGGTAATTCCTTTTATACTGGCAGTTTCCCTTATTAAATACTCTATATCTTTCATTATAAGAGGTTCTCCGCCAGTATACCTTATTTTATTTATTCCAAGAGTTGCTGCTGCTTTAATGATTTTTAATATATCTTCGAATCTTAATAAATCACCATAAGGCCTTTTTACTATTCCTTCCTTTGGCATACAATAGATGCATCTTAAATTACACCTATCTGTCAGTGAAATCCTAAGGTAGTTTATATTTCTTCCATAGCTATCTTTCATACAATCAATCCCCCTAAGTCACTATTATTAATTTTTTATATCTATTACGCTTCACCGCATAATTCAATTATACATGAAATTGTTTACAATTGTTAGTTCTATACTCCAAATTTAAAATTTCTCTATACTTTCCTTATGAGCTTTATATAGCTGGAAATTAATAAAGATTTAAACTTTAATTAACTTCCAGCTTTATTTGTATATAAAAAATTAGTGAACAACTTCATTAAAATCAGGTGAACGTACTCTTACTGAACCTTATACATGCCCTTGCTTTCCATATATTTATAAATGGATTCCCCATGCTGCTGTTCTTCTTTTTGTATATGGTTTAATACATTTCGAACATTCGTATCTCTAAATTCAAATATGGCTACATTATAAGCTCCTGAAATATATTTTTCTGCCATAAGCATATCCTTACACATATCCTCGTCACGTACTTCACACATACCTACAGGTGGCATAGACGAGCTAGCTATACCTGCTGTATTCATTTTATTTGTACCTTGATTACTGTTTAAATTAGGTACCTCACCGCCCAAAATACAGTTAATAGAATTTAAATGTTCTTGCTCAACTGATGCATTATTTATGAATAGCTGTTTCAACTGTGAATCCTTTGTTTGATTAGCATAGTTTGTATATTTTTGTATACACATGGATTCATGACTTTTTTCATCTTCTAAAAGCATTCTTTCTTTATTGCTTAAAGTTATTGTCATAAAAAACACCTCCAAAATTATTTTGTATAATCAGGAGTGAATTTATACAAAAATGCTTCAAATAAAAAAATATAATTTCATTTGAAGCAAAAAAAACGTTTTAACCGTCTAAATAAATAGGAAGGTTTATGCAAACTCCTATAAAATACAAAAATATATAATTGGAGGGTACACAAATTATATAGTAAAAATACTACAGAAGCTTACACAAACTTGTTTACCAAATACGTGATTATTCAATTTCAGTCACTATATTTTAATACTATTAACAAGATGATTATACCATTAAACATCAGTATTTAAAACCTTTATTATAAATTTTGCAAAGCAATTTATCCGATGGCTAGCAGCCGTAATACCCCCATCTTCTTACAAAGTGGGGGTATTACGGCTGCTACGCCCCTGGATAACGATTTTCCCTAAAGGATAACGCCTTCTAAGTGCTAAAGCACTAAGAATCCTGTTAATAAGTTTCAGATGGAGAAAAAACTCCACCTGAAACCAAAAACTCTGTTTATATTAACACAATTTATTTGGTATTGAATATATTATCATTGTAAAGAGACTTAAGAGGTGAAAATAGTGTATTCAAAATTTGTTCCACATGTGAACTCAAGATCAATGCCATCTACTAGCTTTCCTCCTAATTCAGGTAAAAGATTAGCAAGGGCTTATGTTCCTATGCAGCCTTATATTGGACTGCTTCCTTTAAATATAGCATTAAAGAAAGGTACCATATTCCCAAATTTAGTTATGCCTTTCCCTGAAAACGAAGATTAAATAGCAGTCATTTAACTGATTATACGAGGAGGTAATAACATGAATGATCGTAAAAAGCTATTAGATGAAATTCGCCAGCTTGAATTTTCCACAGTAGATTTAAATTTGTATCTAGATAATTTTCCTGATAATAAGAAAGCTCTGTCTGATTACAATATGTTCACAAATCAACTCATTCGTTTAAAAAGGAACTATGAAGACAGATTTGGTATTTTAACTAACTTTGGATATTCCGAGAGCCAGTTTCCATGGACTTGGATAAACGAACCCTGGCCTTGGGAATGTGGCGAATAGGAGGCTTAGCATATGTGGATTTATGAAAAAAAATTACAGTATCCTGTAAAAATTAAAACAAAAGATATTCAAATGGCTAAATATCTTACTGCTCAATACGGAGGGCCAGATGGAGAATTAAGTGCTGCTATCAGATATTTAAATCAACGTTATACTATGCCCAGCGGCAGTACTAAAGGACTACTTACAGATATAGGAACTGAAGAGTTAGCCCACGTTGAAATTATAGCTGCCATGATATATCAACTGCTAAAAGACGATACCATAGATGAACTTAAGGAAGCAGGATTAGCTTCCCACTATACCCAACATGGCAGGGCTACTTTTCCTCAAGATGCTAATGGCGTTCCATGGACATCCGCTTACATCCAAGCTACAGGAGATCCTATAACAGATTTACACGAAGATATGGCAGCTGAGCAAAAGGCTAGAACAACTTATGAACATCTTATAACTCTAACAGACGATCCAGATGTAATAGGTGTGCTTAAATTTTTATGGGCAAGAGAAATTGTTCACTTTCAACGTTTTGGTGAAGCTCTTGTACATGTACAAGATAATATGGATTCTAAAAGGTGTTTCTAAATTTCACCTAAATGAGGACATATCTGAAAATTATTTTCAGATATGTCCTAACTTTTTTTACCTATTATTTGTTTACCACATTTACAGGAGTTCCTTCTAAAAATTTTTCTAGATTCTCTGCTGCAATGTCCATAAGGCTCTGTAGATACTACATCTAAAGCTGCTCCAGAAATTTTTCCTCTATTTAATGCCTCTGCTAAATCTTCCTCTACAATTATTACCGTTATCATGTGAAGTACGATCATAGACATTTAAATCTCCAAGCTTTTCAAGGGGTTCCCAGCTCATATCTCCGGGATTTAATGTATATCCATCCAATACAACAATTTTCATGCTAACTCTCCTCATAATTATAAATTTTCTAAGTATAAAATAATTATAAGTATTTTAACCTAAAAAATAAACTTATACACAGAAATATTTTTGCGTATAAGTTTATTTTTCGTTTAGATACTCTATATAGGGTTTCTAAGTGATAATTTAACTTATACTAGGAAACTTCTAGCATAAGCTAATGAATGAATCTTAGCAAAATTAGAATTAAGTTCGTCAAAAAGAATTTTAATATCTGATACTAATTCCCATATACAACTTCTAGCAGATGGTTTAAACAACTTTGCTTTTAGGTTTCTCCACATATTTTCTTGAGGGTTCATATATGGGGAATACCTTGGTAGAAGTACTACCTTCAATTTATCTTTGTTATCATAGTAAAAGCTTTGCATTAGCTTACTTGTATGGGTTTTAGCATTATCCATAAATATTACAATTTTTTTATTAGGATTAAGTTCCATCAGATATTCTATATGCGACTTAATTTTTTCAGATGTTATAGATTCTTGGGAAGAATAAACATCATTGACAGTATGAAAATTATTTAAAATTGAAGTAGACCCTACAATATTTACCCCTTTATGCGAAGCATTCTTCTCTAGTATAGGGGGATTACCTACAGGGCTCCAAGATGAATAGTTGTCCGACTCTATGCTGATACCAGTCTCATCTAATGCATATACAATAGTATCAGATGAAGACTCTAAAGTATCTAGCAGTTTTGGCATTTTTTTTAAAAGCTTCTTGTTCATCTTTATCAGCTTTTGTAGGTTTAGGTTGAGATCTTTTATAAGATATATTATGAGATATTAAAATGGATCTGATAGTTTCATTACAAACTTTTACTCCATATGTTTTTTCAACATATAGAGCTAAAAGCGCTAAAGTCCAAGTATGACATGTAAAATCAAAATCTATAGGGGATTTTTTTAGAACTACGTCTATAAGATCATCAACTATTTCTGGTTCTAATTTAGCTTCACTACCGCCACGATGATCTTTTATAGCTTTGATGCCAACTTCGTTCCAATTTTTAATATGTTTAACTATAGATACTTTACTTAGACCTGTTTCTATCATAATATCTCTATTTGAGCATCCTCGATATCTCATAGTAACCACAGCTAATACTAATCTAGTAAATTTAGAATTCGTAGTGTTTTTTAGCTCAATTAAATCTTCAATTTTATAATCATACAGTGATTCTATTTCAAATGATTTTCTTCCCATAATTAAAACTCCTTTCTCCGTACATTTAGTATTTGGAGAAGAATTTTAATTATTCTGTATAAGTTAATATTTTAGTTAGAAACCCTATAATTATAAAAAATCTATATTTGTCCTGTAGCTTTTAAAACAATTTGTGCAATCATAGTAGCAAAAACAAAAGTGCCTGTGTAAACAGTTAATGCTACAATAATTATCTTCCAACTTAAGGATTTAAAAAGTTTTAAATCCTTGCCCAAAGACAAACCGGCAAAAGCTAAAACTGGAGTAGTAAGAGCAATCATATCTATTTTTTCTAAATACTGTTTGTCCAAAAAAGCACCATAGGGATTAAGAGGGCTTGTAACCAAAACAGCTACTATAGATACCCAAAACACTGTAGGAATATTAGCAGGTACAATTTTTTTAATTATAATACCAATTAAAGTAATAGCTACTAATATAGCCATACCGATAATTCCTATCTTTAAAGGAACCTTATTTTTTATAGTATTGCCTATTAAAGCAATTATTCCAACCCAAAATAAAATAAATGCTTCCTGAATAAGTCTTTTCATGCTACATTTCCCCTCTCTTTTTGCTGCTTCTTCCGATTTTAGGTTCTAACCAATCATATAATTTATTGGCAACTGGTAAAGAAACAAATAGTGTAAAATATATTCCCACTATAGTTGTTATTAAATTAGATGCTGCTGCAAAACTAGCTATTTCCTTAGCCTTTGCAGGGAAAACAGCAGTAATAGCTCCTGAAGCTGCAGCCATCATACTTCCAGATCCTACCCCTGATCCCATAGCTAGTGCCAATGGATTAAATATTTTTACTGATCCAATATATCCAGCAAGAAGTCCTATATAAATTGCACCAAATAAAGTTCCACAAATATAAATTCCCATTACTCCACGTCCTTCTGGAGAATCCATACCATACTTTTCTGCAATAATTGCAATATTAGGTTCACGATCAATAGAGAAAGTAGCTCCTACTGCTTCACGTTTAAGTCCAAGTAAAAGAGCAATTGGAAGTCCTAAAATTACTGTACCTAAAAAGTGACCGAGTTCCTGGAAACAAAGTGCCCATCCTGATTTAACCAACATAACAATAGAAGGTCCCATTGTAGCACCTATTTTTGCAACAAATAATATTACTACAATTCCCATAATATCATTTGATAGCTTCATTTCATCTTCCGACATAATTTTTAACTTAGGTAAACTTATAATTATTCCGATAACTAATGCATAAAGCATTGGTAAAAACACAAGATATCCTGGTCCTAGTTTTATTTTCTTTTGACCTATTAGCTCTGTTACTACAACTAATATAAGAGCTAGGATAAAAATTTTAAAATACTTTTTTAACATTATTTTGCCCCCTAATAATTTTTTAGCTAAAATGAATTTATGTTAATTATTAAACTCATCCATTATCTTTAAATATTCTTCCTTAGAAAACTTAGGCTTGAAATTTTTTACTATATTTTTACCTTTTTCCGCACCATTAACTAAAAGATCTATTACTGTCATTGCAAATAACTTAGCTGGCAGAATACAAGCTGCCCTATAATCCTCTACATTAAATTCCTTTGAATGTAAGTTTCCACTTACACCGCCTACATAAGGGTGTATGCTTGGTATTAACTGAGATATATCTCCCATGTCTGTTGAAGCAAAAAAATGTCCTCCATCTAAAATGCTTTCCTCAGGAAGAAATCCCTTACAGTTACCTTTATATATATCATTTAATTTAGCACAGCACTCAAGAGGTAGATAACCTGGTATAGTTTTAATAACTGTTTTTGCACCTACTGCATCTCCCCCAGCTTTAAGCGCTCTATCAACTTTTTTGTTGGTTTTTACCATGGCATCTATAGTTCTTGCTCGCACATAGCTTTCAATTCTTACATCATCAGGAACGCTGTTTACTACATCTCCTCCTTTTGTAATAATAGGATGAAATCTTATATAATCTTCATCTCTAAAAGTTTCCCTAAGAGCATTTACACCCATTAATCCCAACATTGCTGCATTTAGCGCATTTACACCTTCATCTGGTGCTTCAGCAGCATGAGCTACTTTTCCTATATATTGTATTGTCTTTGCAACAAATCCATTGCTGGATTTACCTATTGAAACAGTAGGTTTAGGACTATTTTTTAGAGAGTGCATCATCATAGCTATATCTACATC
Organism: Clostridium sp. 001; assembly: GCF_019056555.1. Classification (NCBI taxonomy): domain Bacteria; kingdom Bacillati; phylum Bacillota; class Clostridia; order Eubacteriales; family Clostridiaceae; genus Clostridium; species Clostridium sp. 001. Next base: position 1,355,565 of record NZ_CP020473.1, read on the forward strand.
ATCAAATTCACCTTCATATATAAGCTGTTGTTTTCCTCCAAAAAAGTGAAGTTTTCCTTGCTTTCGAAGTTTTTCCCTGTAGTCAAATTCAATGCATTCCTCTGAAGGTACCGCAAAAAAAGTTACATTTCCATCTAACTTGTCTGAAATTCCAGAAAGCTTTAATCCTGCAGCAGCACCAATTAAAGCTCCTAGTTGAAGATGATGACCACAAGTATGAGCTGCCCCAGTTTCTGGATTTGAATTTTTATTTCCTCTACATATAACTGCATCTAACTCTCCAAGTACAGCTACATTTACACCTTCACACTGGTCTTTTAATTTTGCCTTCACTCCAGTTAAAGCAAGTCCATCTCGATAGTTCAAACCTATTTCGTCAAAAATTTCTTTTACTTTCTTTGATGTTTTCTGCTCCTTAAATCCTAATTCTGGTTCTTTTTCTACAGATTTTGCGAAACTTATTATTTTTTCTGTATTTTTTTCAATTGTACTACATACCAACTCCTTTAATTTTTTAATCTCTTCTTCTTCCATTATGTAATGCCCCCTAAATTTGATTTATCAAGTGATTCTTAGGTTCAGATGGAGTTTGTTTATAAGGAAATACCTTTTCTCCATCTGAACCTTAGAAGAACTTATCCAGGTGCGTAGCAGTGCTTATCTCCCCACTTTGAAGAAGATGGGGAGTTAGCAATGGTAGCAATCGGATAAATACAATTATAGCACATTTTATGACAAATTTATTTTCGGCAAAAAACGATATAAAAATTGCTACTTTAGTCTCGTTAATACTTTGTCAATTATAAATATGATTTTGTAATATTTTTTGTACTTAACTGTCTAATACATAGGATAATAAAGTAATATCTCAAAATAACGTTTAATTTATAATATTATATAAAAAATTTAAACTTTTTAACCGTAAATAGCCAGAATCTTTCGAATTTAATATTGATATTTTATTAACAATATTCTATCTTTAGTAGTATAATCAAGTAAATTAGGAAAAATAAATAGAGGGAGGTAAGTTATTATGAAAAATGAATCTTTGTTTCAACCTATTAAAATAGGGAAGATGGAAGTAAAAAATAAAATATCAATGGCACCTATGGGAGCTTTTGGACTTGTGGATAATGAAGGTTGCTATAATCAAAGGGCTATTGACTATTATGTAGAAAGAGCCAAAGGCGGTACTGGCCTTATTATAACAAGTATTACTAAAGTTGAAAATGAATTAGATAAGGTTGTACCAGGTATCATTCCTGTTATTTCAATAAACCCAGGAAGATTTCTAATGACATCCTCAGAGATGACAGAAAGAGTTCATGCTTATGGTGCAAAAATATTTTTGCAACTGACAATGGGCTTTGGAAGAAGCGGGGCTCCAGGAACACTTTTAACATCTCAACCTGTCTCTGCTTCAGATATTCCAAATTATTGGGATCCAACTGTTACCTGTCGAGCACTTACCACTTCAGAAGTAGAATGGATAGTTTCAAAGTTCATTGAAGGTGCAGATATTGCTCAAAAAGCAGGCTTTGATGGTGTTGAAATACATGCTGTACATGAAGGCTACTTGCTTGACCAGTTTACACTTTCCATATTCAATAGAAGAACAGATAAATATGGTGGAGATTTAAGAGGAAGACTCCAGCTCCCTATAGAAATAGTTCAGGGAATAAAAGCAAGGTTAGGAGATGACTTTCCAGTAGGCTTAAGATACAGCGTAAAAAGCTGCATAAAAGACTGGAGGCAGGGAGGGCTCCCAGATGAAGACTACGTTGAAAAAGGTCGTGACTTAAAAGAAGGCCTTAATGCAGCAAAAATCCTCGAAGCAGCAGGATATGATGAACTCAATACAGATGTAGGAACATATGATGCATGGTACTGGTCACATCCCCCTATTTACCAAAAGAACGGATTATATTTACCTTATACCAAAGAATTAAAAAAAGTTGTAAAAATTCCAGTTATAGTTGCAGGAAAATTAGGTATACCAGAGGATGCAGAAAAAGCTCTTGACGATGAAGCAGCAGATATGGTTGGACTTGGAAGGCCACTTCTAGCAGATCCATACTGGCCAAAAAAAGTTCTCTCAAATAATTCTGAAAGAATTCGTCCTTGTATTGGATGCCATACTGGATGTCTTGGCAGAGGATTTGAAGGAAAACCTTTGAGCTGTACAGTAAATCCAGCTGTCGGCAGAGAAAGGTATTATGAAATAAAACCTACACTTACACCAAAGAAAGTTATGGTTGTAGGAGGTGGAGTTGCCGGGATGGAAGCAGCTAGAATTATAAAAATGAGAGGACATGATGTTACAATTTATGAAGGTACAGATAAACTCGGCGGAGTGATCATTCCCGGTTCCGTACCTGATTTCAAAGTAGATGACAGAAGGCTAATTGATTGGTATAAGAATGAAATAAAGGAACTTGAAGTTAAAGTTAATTTCAATACAAAAGTAACAGAAGAACTTGTAGAAAAAGAAAAACCGGATGTAGTTATAATTGCAACTGGTGCAAAAGAAATTAAAATCAATGTTCCTGGTATAGAAAAAGATAAAGTTATAACAGCTGTGGAACTTTTAAATGGTACTAAAAAAGTTGGCAATAACGTACTTATTGTAGGTGGCGGACTTGTAGGCTGTGAAGCTGCACTTTATCTTGCAAAACAAGGTAAAAATGTTACCATTGTTGAAGCAAAAGATACAATATTAAGTGCAGGGAAACCAATTCCACATATGAACAAAATCATGCTTATAGATCTTTTGAATATGTATAACGTAAAAACCATTACAAGTAATTCACTGTTGGAAGTAACCGACAAAGGTGCAGTACTTATTAATAATAAATTTAAAAAACAAGAAGTATCTGCAGATACCGTCGCAATTGCCGTTGGATTTAAATCAGACAGAGAATTATACAACAAGCTTAACGGAAAGATAACTGACCTATACTTAATCGGAGATGCATACCAAGCTGCTAATATAATGGATGCAATTTGGAGTGCCAACGAAATTGCTCTCAACTGCTAAAATATAAATACTCTAAGCAAAAATTCAGAGAAGTAAGATTAATTTTTTTAGGGAATACAAGTATACTTTTTTTAATATCCTTGTATTCCCTGTTTTCATTTAGATTCAATATGTTTCTTATTGTAAAGTTATGTTTTTACCTGGTGGTGTAATTGCATTTGCAATATTTTCAATTGAGATATCTGTTATAGCTTTAAAAGGATTTCCCTGTTTGAACACAACGACTATGGGGGTTTCATCTTCACCAATTCCATATTCATCAGGTATATTTTGTCCGGTAATGTCCATTATACCGCAGCTTACACTACCATGGGTTTTTGAAAACTGCTCTATTACCTCAATCATCTTATCCTGATTTTCTACAGAAGGAGCATAAAAACCCACTGTAGAATAGAAACTGTCCTTTATGAACCCTTCAAAATTTTTATCATCTAATTTTTTTGTCATTAACTTTTCCCTCCATTCTAATAAATAATTTAATGTTAAATAGCACTTGGTATACCAAATACCATTGCAATTGCTTAAGTATTATGATATACTACAAGAAACAGAAGAAGTATCGGAAAAGCATATTCCCTATTAATAAAGTTTTACGGGGGCATATACTAAATGTTATGAAATCGTGACAGGTTTGTTTTCATTTGTGATGATTTCTTTTCTTTTAGGTTTTGGTATTTTAGGTAAAACTATCGACATTATAGATGCATATAATGAAAGTATAGCAGCAGCTGAAAATACAATATTCCACCCAAAGGAACTTGCAAGAAATACACCTAGGCCGCCACCTAGAAGTGATGCAGTTCCTTTGGCACTATTCAAAATTCCATAATTAGCAGCAGAGTATGTCGTTCCAAACATATCTGCGTTTACTGATGGGAACAGTGAAAAAGCCTCACCAAATGTAAACATTACACATGCTAAACATATCACATATAAAATGTTGCTTTTACTTCCTAATATCGGTAATAGAAATAGAAATATTGCATTTAATCCAAAACCGATAGCCATAGTTTTATATCGACCTATTTTATCTGAAATCCATCCCCAGAAAAATCTACTGGTTCCATTAGCAAAAGAATTCATAGTTACAGCCAGTGTTATATATGTAGCAGCAATGCCCATTCTTTTACCAAATGGTGTTGTATTAGCTGTTATTATAAGACCTCCAACATTAATACTAAAAAACATTGACCATGTAAGCCAAAAATGAGGAGTTCTTACCATTTCTGAAGGCTTGAATCCAATTTCTGATTGGTCCAATTTTGCAATTGCTTCCTTTTTCTCTTTTTTAGTAATAACCTTTGAACCAACAGGATAACGTAAAAGTATTGCTGCAATTACAATCACAATACCTTGAAGTATTCCTGTATATATAAATGGTACAGAAACATTTCCTTTTGATAGCATACGTGAAATTAATGGAATAAAAGGCATTGAACCCATTCCATATCCTGCTACTATTAGCCCAGAACAAAGACCTCGCCTATCCGGAAACCATCTAACTGCTATACTCACACTTCCGCCATAAACAATTCCTGCTCCAATTCCAGCTAATGCATAGAAAAAATAAATACCAGTAACTGAATGAGTTTGGCCCATCATACTCCATCCTATGCCAACTAAGATACCTGCTAAGATAAACATCATGTTTGATCCAACCCTGTCGAGTAAATAACCAGCAATAGGTTGAGAAAAAGTTTGCATAATAATATATATTGTAAAAGCATATTGTATGACTACTAGAGAAGTACCTATATGTTTAGATAATGGAATTGAAAACAAAGTCCAAGAATATTGAAGATTTGCAATCATTACCATAGATACAAACGCAACAACAAGTTGAATCCAACGGTTACCAAGAATTGGTCCATATTCATTAATGCTTTTTGTCTTTATTTCATCAATATCAGACATGCATTTCTCCTCCTTTAAACTATATTCAGTTTTGTAAATTATTTAATATTAACCCCGGAACAATCTTTTGATTGATCCGAGGTTACATAATATAAATAATCTTATAATTATATTATTTTAGTAACTCACCCTTTATTTTAAGACTTTTTTATTCTATTGTTTGGGATATAGTATTTTCTACTCCAACTTCCTTCAAACGTTGATTTGCAAATTGTTGAAGCTTTTGGATATGTTCTGGCTGCAGGTGACTAAATCTCCCTTGATATTTAATATATTCACTAACTGGTTTGTATTTAGCTGGTTTTATAGTGAGCTTGTATTCACCATCAACAAGTTCGTACAGCTGTACCATTCCTGTTTCTACTGCTAATTTGGCAACTTTTACTGTCTTTTCTGCTGGGAAACTCCAGCCTTTTGGACATGGAGCATGAATGTAAAGGAAGGCAGGCCCTTCTGCATTGCAAGCTTTACGTACTTTATTCATTAAATCCACAGGATATCCTACTGAGGCAGTAGCTAAATATTTTAATTCTGGATGTCCATGTGCCATAATCTTTGTAATATCTTTAGGCATAAGTTTTCTACCTTCTGGAACTACAGGCCCTGCTGGTGTAAATGTAGTCCATGCACCATAAGGAGTAGTTGGAGAAGCTTGTATTCCTGTATTTGCGTAAGATTCATTATCATAACAGATAAATACTATATTATGTCCCCTATAAAAAGCTGCAGATAAAGATTGAATACCAATATCAGATGTACCACCATCACCGGCCATGACAATAATATTTGGATATTCTGCATCTGTTTTATGTTTTCTGATCATAGCTTTAAATGCGGCTGATATACCAGATGCAACTCCACCACCGTTTGTTATCTGTGCATGTATCCATGGAACATCCCAAGGACCACAGCCATAGCTTGTATTTGCAACATACATACAACCAGTAGGCCCAATGAAAATTGTATTTTTGCCTGCAGCTTTAGCAACCAATCTATACTGCAAAGCAGGACCGCAGCCTGCACAGGTACGGTGACCTGGAACATAATATTCTTCCACTGGTGCTTGTTTAATAGATTTAATTTGTTCTAACATTTAACTTTCCTCCCCTCATTTATAGTTCAAATGGTGCCCAATAGCTTTGTTTTTCAATTTTACCTGTTTTATTTACCTCTTTCAGTATGTTAAACATCTTGTAAAATTCATCATGGGTAATCATTGATCCACCTAAACCTGCAACAAATCCAACTGTTTTAACTTTTTCATCATTATTGTATAAAGCAGCTCTAGCTTCAGTAAGTAAAACTCCTGCTCCACATGAAATTCCAAAGTTTACTGAATTGTCAACTACACCTACAACTTTAAATCTTTTTAAACATTCTCTTACTTGTTTTGTTGGGAATGGACGTAAAGTACGTAACCTTACTACTCCAACCTTTTCTCCAAGATTACGAAGGTGCATCGCAACGTTTTTTGCTGTTTCAGTATGTCCACCTTGCATAAAGATAACTATTTCAGCATCGTCGGTCATATATTCTTCCAGCCATGGATCATATTTACGTCCAAAGGTTTTACCAAATTCATCATGAACTTCTTCAATTACTTTATAAGTACCCTCTACAGCTAAATGGCGCTGATATTGTGTACCAGGACCCATTTCAGGTTCCATTTGTGCACCAAGAATCTGAGGATTTCTTGTATCTAAAACATGGTGATTTTTATATGGTGGTAAAAATGAATTAACCTGTTCCTGTGATGGTACATCAACTTCGCCAAGTATGTGGGATACAAAATATCCATCTTGACAAGCATATTGAGGTAAAAGAACTCTAGGATCTTCACCTATACGATAGTACATAAGAGTCATATCCAAAGCTTCTTGAGGAGTGGATGCCCATCCTTGAATCCAGCCTTGGTCACGACAGCACATAGCATCTGTCTGTTCAGAACCAAAATCTCCTGGTGGATCTAATGTACGATCTGCAATTGCCATCTGAAGTGGCAGTCTTTCACCTGAAATTGGAGAATAAACTTCCATTGCATAAGTTACACCTACTCCTGAACTACCTGTAAATGCACGGGCACCAGCAGCTGAAGCTCCATAGACAACACTTAACTGTCCATGTTCACCTTCACCAAGAACAAATTCAGCATCTAATTCTCCATCTGCAACCATTCGTGCCAATTCTGACATAATTCCAGTATATGGACGAATTGGATAGGAACATATGACATCAACATTAGCTAACTTAACTGCGTTAGCTGTTGCAACACAACCAGACATTCTTTTTATATTAGTTTTCATTGTTTTAATTCACCTCCTGTTTAATATAAACTTAATCTTCAAAATCCAGTTCAGGAACTAAGCTTATTGCTCCAACCGGACACATCTCAGCACATAATCCACAACCTTTGCAATATTTCAAATTAAAATTAATGGGACTGTCTTTAGTCATAAGGTTGACACATGAATCAGGGCAGCTAATCCAACAAATCTGGCATTCTGTACATTTTTCAGCATCTAATATTGGTCTCCTTGTACGCCAATTTCCGGTGATCATTCCTTCATTTTCTTTTTGTGGTGATTTAACAGTTCCTGCAAAAGGAATCTTTTCATATGGTACAGCCATTTTACAGCACCTCCTCAATATTTTAATGTTTTATAAAGTATTCGCATCTACGACAACAGCTTGGTCATATGCTTTTTTAGCAGCACTCTTATTTACAACAATTTTTAATAAATCATCCATCTGCACAATTCCGGTACCTTTGACAATAGCAGCAGCTAATGCTGCACCCATACCTTTACCAATACCGGATGCATCTGTTGCACCTTCTGCCCCTGAAAGGGTAATAATGGATTTTGACAATTTATTGGCATCTATTGTTATTATCTTAGAAAGGTTTTCCGTATTTTTTTTAATAAATTTGAACAAATACTCAGGTGCCCTCTTAGTATTAATTACAAGAACAGCCCCAGGTCTAATTCCAGCTAAAATGTCAATCCCCTTAACAAGAGTTTCTTCTGTAAGTGCAACAATATCTGGAGTCTCATTTTCATAGACATATTTGGATTCGATTGGTTTAGGGCTAATTTTACCATAGGCCCTTACTGGAACATAGATACGGTCAGGGAGATCAACATAATTTTCCCAGGCTTGAACACACTTACCTTCTAGTGCAGCAGCTTCAGTTAGAGAGACAACTACATCACGAGCTTCTTTGTTTTCATACACTCCTCTTCCCCAAACTGTGATTTGCTTTAAATCTGGTTCGGCAAACAAATTTTTATTTGTCACTATTCTCCACCTTCTTTTTTAATAATTTAATACTTGGTAATGTACACAGCTGTAAAGCTGCTATTTGGGGGCAATCACCTCCTCAAATTTCTTTTTATGATTTACCTCAGCAATGGCTTGATTAAAGATTTTATCATCTATTTTAATCTTTAATCCTATCTTCATTGCTTGTGTAAGTGCTATAAATGAAGATTTATGACATAAAGTAGCCAGTTCTGCCCCAGTCATTCCCTTGGTGTTTTCAGCTAATTGCCTAAAATCTACACTTTCTGAAATAGGTAACTTTTGAGAATGGATTTTTAAAATAGCCTCCCTCTCATCTACATTTGGCAGCGGAATTTCTAGTATATATTCAAATCGTCCTTCTCGTAGTAAAACTGGATCAATTAGATTTATTCTATTTGTAGCAGCTAATACTATGACTTCATTAGATTTTTCTAGGTTATCAAATTCGAGTATAAGACGACTTATAAGCCTATCTGATAAATTATTTGCTGAATTAGATCTGTAGCTGCATATAGCATCGATTTCATCGAAAAACAAAATACAAGGAGAACTTTGTTTTGCTTTAATAAATATATCATGTAAAACCTTTTCAGCTTCCCCCATCCCATGAGATGCTAGAGTAAGTCCACTTATAGTAATAAAGTTTGCCTTTGTAGAATTACCAGCAGCTTTTGCAAGTAAAGTTTTTCCACTACCTGAGGGACCTGTCAATAAAATACCTTTTGGGAGGGTAAAATTATATTCTTTGCATAAATTGAGATCATGTAGTGGAAGCTCTATTAAAGTTTTTAAAGTATCTTTAACTTCTTCTAATCCTCCAATATTTTCCCACTTTACATCAGGGACTTCTGTACAATATTCACGAGTAGAAGAAGGTTGAATTTCTCGCAGAGCTTCAATAAAATTGTCCATAGAAACTTTAAATGGGGGAAGTATTTCATCTAATCCAACTTTCGATAATATATTACGTAAAGCTATCATACCAGCTTCTTTACATAAGGCTGAAAGATCTGATCCAACAAATCCATAGGTAATATCAGCTAACTCCTCTAATTTTACATCTTCGTCAAGAGGCATACCCTTTGTATGAATTTGTAATATTTTGAATCTTCCTTTTTTATCTGGAGGCATTATTGCAATTTCTTTATCAAATCTTCCTGCCCGCCTTAATGCAGGATCTAGTGAATCAGGTATATTGGTAGCACCGATTACGACAACTTGTCCTCGACTCTCTAAACCATCCATAAGTGCCAGAAGTTGTGCTACAACTCTCTTTTCAACTTCACCATGTACATATTCTCTTCTTGGTGCTATTGAATCAAGTTCATCAAGAAAAATTATACTTGGCGCTCTACTTTTAGCTTCCTTAAATATTTCTCTAATTTTTGCTTCGCTTTCACCATAAAACTTATTTATTATTTCAGGACCATTTACATGAATAAAATGAGCTTTCGTCTCTGATGCTATGGCTTTAGCTATTAAAGTTTTTCCTGTACCTGGAGGCCCGTAAAGCAAAATGCCTTTTGGTGCTTCAAATCCTAATTTTTTGAATATACTTGGATATTTAAAAGGAAGTTCTACAATTTCTCTTATTTTTTTAACTTCTTTGTTTAAACCTCCTATATCTTCATATGTAACTCTTGCTCGTACATCTCCAAGCTCCCCTTCTACAAAAATAAGATCAGTTTTTTCATCTATTTTCACTGGGCCAGATGGTGCTGTTCCACTTACATAAAACCCAACTTCATTGTGTCCAAAGATCATTAAAGACAATTCATCATCACTAATCATTGGAATTCCCTTAAGCATATTTCTAATTTCCTTTTTATCATCTTCTTTAGGTTTGAAAAATGTGTCTATGGGAGAAAGCATTATTTTGCGTGCTGTTTTCACTTCAGCTTTACTAATAGTTACAATATCATCAATGCCCATACCAGCATTTCTTCTAATAATTCCATCCATTTGAATAAGAGGCATTCCATAAATGGCGTTAAATGATGGATAAACTTTTGCTACAGTATTTCTTTTTCCTTTGATATTTACAAATTGTCCCGTATCCAATCCTAATAATTCCATATCTTCTCGATTCATGCGAATGATGCCTTTTCGAGAATCTTCAACTAAGCCTTCTTTAACTTTTAGCTTAATACTATTAAGTTGTACCATTTTGACATACACCTCTTTTTTTACTTTTAATAAACAGGATTCTTTAGCACTTAGAAGACGTTATCATTTAGGTAAAATGCGTTATCTAGGGACGCAGCTGATCACAACATACACTTGGGAAAATTCAATTAAATAAAATTGGGCTTTAGCATTTTTATTTAATTGAATTTGGTATACGGTATACCAAATTTGGATAAAAACATTTTAATGATATATTCTATATACATTGTTTAAAATTTGATTCATTATAAGTTTACAATATGAGATAAAAATATTAGAACGGATAATTATTAGATAAAGACCACTTAATTAAGAAAACATGATTATAATATTTATTACTGTGAAAAGTAATATATGATACTTGGTATATAATTTATTAATAGATTATATTGTGTCATATATTATTAAAAGCTTTAAATAATTGTGAAATGTTTTGAATGTTCAGATTTAACTGTTATATTTGTAATAATATATAAGTAATTTCTCTATATGAGTTTACTTACATATCCTACTAAATTTTCCGTAACTTTCAATCTAATACTATTAGGTTATACTATTTTGACATGCACCTCTTTTTACTTTTAATAAGAAAAATTGAAGTAACTACAATTTTTTTAGTAAAGTTAAACTTTGGTGTTTTTATTTTTTTAAATTGGTATACGGTATACCAATTCTAACTAAAAACATTTTAATTTCATCTCCACATTTATAGTATCACAAGTAATTAATGATTTCAATAGTTTACCTTAAAATATATTATTTATATAATCATACAAATAATACTAAAAAATCAGTAATTTTGCAGTCTGCACTATTTATAATATCCATTAAAATATTTTGAAAAAATTATTACTTTTTTTCAAAATATGCCATTTTTAAAAATGCCTCACTGGATTTCTCAACGTGTTTCTTAGCCGAATTATATGATCCATCACTATTATGTTGACGCAAATTTTTGATAATTTCACTATGCTCAGTAAAAGCTTCCTGAAGTCGACCAGGTTTTGTATAGGTTAGTTTTGTAAATTTACTAATGTACTCACGAAGTGTACTAACAAAATAATATAGATGTGGACTTTTTGCAGCCTTATAAATACTTTCATGAAATTTTCTATTTAGTGAAGTTGATTTGGCAACGTTTCCTTTTTGGTACTCTTCTAACATTTTATTATTAATAGAATCTAAACTTTTTAACTCAGGTTCTTTTATTTTTGACGCTGCAATACTACAGCTGAGAGCTTCTAATGATATTCTAATTACCTGAATTTCTTCTATATCTTCTTTAGTAAATCCAGAAACAACCACACCTTTGCGAGGGATATGAGTAACCAATTTCTCGATTTCAAGTTTTCTAATAGCTTCTCTTACTGGAGTCCTACTTATTCTTAATTGCTCTGCAATGTTACGTTCTACAAGACGCTGACCTGGTTCTAATTTCCCATCAAGAATAGCATTACGTAAGATAGAAAATACCGAATCTCTAATATAACCCGTATTATCAAACTTTATAGGTGAAAATTCATAAGCCACCTTATTTTACCTCCTTTATAATTTTGCTAATATTAAAATTTATTTTTTTATTTACTATATTAAGAAAATTATATCATTAATAGCTACTATATGTCAATTTGTACTAAATTTATTAAAATACTACAAATTTCTATGGTTTTCTACAGAATAAGTAATTTCAATAAGATATCATCAATTAACTCAAGTAGTTTATAATCCCCATAAAAAATAGTAAAAAGGATAACGCCTTCTAAGTGCTGAAGCACTAAGAATCCTGTTAATAAGCATCAGGTGGAGTCAAAACTCCACCTGATGCTTAGAACTCTGTTTATTCTTCTGTTTTGAACTTATTTACATTTTCCATTACATTATTGACAACATATAATAGCTTTTCAGCTGAATTAGTAACCTCTTCTGCAGAACTACTCAATTCCTCAGCTATGGCAGCTATATCTTTAGAAGATGTAGAAATTTCTTTTGCTGAAGAGGATGACGTCTCTAAATTATTTATTATAATAGATTTATTATTGTCAGCCTCTATCATAGATTTATTAACTAGATTTATTCCTGGCAGCAATTTTTCTATATCATCAATTATTACCCTAAAAGAACTTGCAATGTTGTTTACAATACCAATTTGATTTGAAAATTGACAATCTACATTTTTAGTATCAGCAACAACAGCAGTACTTTGATTAGAAACATTTTTTAAAAGTTCATTAATATTTTCAGATGAAATTTTTGACTGTTCTGCAAGAATCCTAATTTCATCTGCCACTACACTAAATCCCTTCCCAGCTTCTCCAGCCCTAGATGCTTCTATGGATGCATTCAATGCAAGTAAATTAGTCTGATCTGATATATCATTTATTAAATTTGTAATATCACTTATTTTATCAATATTAGCACCTAATCCTTGAATCTTTTCTGCAACAGATTTAAATTGAACATTTAAATCTGTTATTGATTTTATTAGTAAATTCACATCAGTACTGCTTTTCTTGGACTTTTCGCTAATATTATTTCCCATAACGCTAAATTCATTTATCATCTTAGTAGCATTTTCTATTCTTTTTCCAAATTCATCAAACACCTCTTCCATGCTTACAATATGGTAGGCTTGTTTTTCGGAATTTTCTGACACTTTATGAATGATTAAAGAAACATTTTCTGCAGACAGCGACATTTCTTTAGATATACTATATAAATCATCAGAACTTCCATGGGCATTACTTACATGTTCTTTTATATTTATTAAAATATTACTAACTTTTAACCTAAAATCATTTAAAGAATGCATTATTTGTTCGATTTCGTCCTTTGTCTTCAATTCCACATTCCCCTGCAAATTACCCTCACTCATATCTACTAATTTACTTTCAATTATGCCAATGTTATACTTTAATTTTTTTGAAAATAACCACACCGAAATTAGAGATATAATGACAGCAATTATGACTTGTAAGATGGAGAGATAAAAAAACAATTTTTTAATATTTTCAAATGTGGACACATCTTCATCCGCTCCAATGGCAGCTATAACTTGTCCAGATGAATTTTTTATTGGAGCATAAGCTGACATATAAGTTCCCCATTTATCTGACGATGGTTCGCTATCAACAGCAATACTACCATCAAAAGCACTGATCATTCCCCCCTGCATTTCGTAGTTTTCCAAATAACCTGCTGGATCAGGTGAAGCATCTATCAAAAATTGTGCAGTTTTATTGTCTTTTTTTATGTAAACATAAAAATTTTTGATATCTTTTTTTGCCTTGAACACTATCATAGAATTTAGTACTTCACCATATTCTTTAGAATTGTTAGATCTATCCTTTATAATTTTTTCTATCTTATTCTTGTCAATAATACTAACTGATTCTGTGATAGACTGTTTTGCTTTGTCTCTCAGTTGTGATTCCGCCCTTTTAAGTACAATAGTAGAACTTATCAAAGATATCGCTACAATAGCACCAACAACTACACATACTAACCTGAGAATTTTTACCCCAAGTTTGCTCATAATTTTAAAATTTCCCCCCCTAGCTTAAATGAAATCTATTAATGCTTTTACTATTAAATTAAAAATATATGCTTGTAAATATTATACCTTGTTATAATATTTAAGTCACCAATAAAAATTTGTAAAAGATGCCTCTAACTTCAATAGTATTGTATTTTAAATATTTTGCATATAAGGCTTAATACTCTTTACTTAACCTTATCAAAATATCCTGAGTATAAGTCGATCTTTCGTTTAGAAACTCTATAGAGCTCCTAGTTTGGGAGTCTATATTTATCAGTATTTATCTCTTGCTTAGAAATTTGTTTTCCATCCTTATAAGTAACTTTGTAAGCTTTTACCGTTAGTACTGTTTTATTATCTTCCTTTGTTGTTTTAACACTATTTACAAGATTATAGGTTTTTTCAGTTAGCTTAGAATTAGAATAGATATTAAATGTTAAGCTTCCATCCTTTTCTAAACATTCTATATATATTGGATAATTCAATGTATTTTTAAATTTATAATCTATATTTCCGTAGTCTACTGTTGCATCCATTCCAAGTCCAACATAGCTAACAGGTAAATTATGATGGTCCCTCTCTATAGGTACTATACCTGCCCTTATTATAGCATTATGAAGAGTACTTGATACCTGACATACGCCACCCCCAAAACCAGATTCTAACTTATCGCCTACAATAACTCCAGCGGCTTCATATCCTCTTTTTTCTGTTCTTTCTCCTACTATATTATTAAAACTAAATATTTGATTAGGCATTATTGTAATTCCATCTAAACTCTTTACTGCCACACTAATATTATTAGCTCTACTATCTGTAGATGATGAAAAATCAGTTGTAAAACTAGATATTTTTGTATCTATCTTTTTTAAATCTGATTTTTTCATTACAGGCTGAATTTTTTTCATTTTAACATTAACCATTACATCTTTAGTATCTTTGCTATTAATTTCAGTTTCCATATCTTCAATAAGCTTGTCCTTATCAATCTCTTGCCCCTGCTTTTCAGAAGTAATTTGAAATTTATCATTTTTATCTCTAGTTACTTTGGCGTTTATTGGTTTTCTATCAAAATCATTCTCAATTTTTGATATAACTTCTTCAACTTCGTTTTTATTATAGCTGTACTTTAAACTAAACTGTTTTTCTTTTGCACTTCTTATGATTTTATATTTATCGTAAATATCACCCTTTTTGCCATATTTAAAAGCATCTTTTACAGTATCCTCTATGTTATAATTCATATTCAGCTTTGAATAGTTTATTGTATACACTTTATTTCCAGCTTTAATCAATATATTTTTTTTCAATGCTTCATTTACATATTTGTGCTTTAAAGTATCTACAGCCTCTTTTTCAGTTTCCCCACTTAAATTTATGCCCTCTACTTTAACTCCAGGATATATACGCTCATTATATCTATTAACTACAAAATGCACTAAGAATAGATGTAAAACATAAATTGATAAGATCAGTATGCATAGTGACCTTATCATTTTCTTTTTATTAATTTTAAGTTTTATTGTTTTTTTCTTATTTTCTGTAATTTTTACCATTTACTATTGTAAATCCTCCTATAAACTAAAACTCTATTAA
The DNA here is from genome assembly GCF_019056555.1 of Clostridium sp. 001. Taxonomy (NCBI): domain Bacteria; kingdom Bacillati; phylum Bacillota; class Clostridia; order Eubacteriales; family Clostridiaceae; genus Clostridium; species Clostridium sp. 001. The sequence continues at coordinate 1,371,116 of NZ_CP020473.1, forward strand.
AATGGATTAATTTTATAAATAAATACACGAAACTTCACCTAAATTAGATAATTATGTTATTTTATACTATATATAATACACCTATTTTGAAACCTTTGCTATGAATTTTATCATATATTCATGCCTTTCCAATACTTTGAATTCTTATTGGATTTTAAATGACAAAAATGCAAATTCTAATATATAATTAATATAACAACATTTGTTGATTTTGAAAGGAGTTAATATAAATGAAATACGTTCTTGACGTACATACCCACACTATAGTTAGTGGCCATGCTTATTCTACTTTATTAGAAAATGCTAAATATGCTAGTAAAATAGGCCTAGAGCTTTTAGGTTCAACAGAACATGGGCCTTCTATGCCTGGTGCTCCTCATAAATGGTATTTTGAAAATCTTAAGGTACTTCCAAGAAAACTTTTTGGTGTAACTATGCTTTATGGATGTGAAGCAAATATCATAGATTATGAAGGAAATCTTGATTTATCAACAGATCTTCAGGAAAAATTAGATATAATTATAGCAAGTATCCACGAACCTATAATGGAGGCAAATAAAAATCCAGACTTAAATACCTCCACTCTATTAAAAGTTATGGATAACCCTAATGTACATATTTTAGGCCATCCCGGTAATCCAAAGTTTCCAATTCATGCAGAAGAAGTAGTTAAAAAGGCCAAAGAAAAAAATATACTTATTGAAATAAACAATAGTTCCTTTGTAAGTTCACGAAAAGGCAGCGAAAAGAATTGTACGAAAATAGCAAGTTTATGTAAAGAATACGGAGTAAAAATAATATTAAATAGTGATTCCCATTTTGCCTACCGCATCGGCGGCTTCGAGGCTGCAATAGAAATGTTAAAACAAATAGATATGCCAGAGGAACTAATCATAAACAGGAGTAAAAAAGATTTTCTCAGTTTCTTAAAAAGTAAAGGAAAAAACATTCAATAAACTATTAAAAATGATAGTCTGAGAAATTCAACTTTCCAGACTATCACCTTTCTATCTAATTAAATTTATATTTTTTATTGGTTAAGCGGTATCCATATTCAACTACTTTTTTCCCAAAACTACCATGAGCATTAGATATTATACCAAATAAACAATGTCTCATATCTGAATAGAGATTTTTATTTACACTCTTTAAATAGGACCACAAATCAGTTTTCTTTTTAAAGTTTTCCTCACTTCCCGAAACTATAAGGAGCACTGAAGAAATTGTCATCATCATAGAAAGATAGTTTCTCATGTACTTGTCCAAACGTTTATTAGGTATTTTATCAAATTTACAGTAAAAGTCTATCATACGTTTATTCACATAAAGCTGTTGGTCTATCCTTTTTATCATGATTTTTTCATTTACAGATTGATCTTCCCTGCCAATAAAATATCTATATAAGTTGATATCCATGTAGTAAATTGTCTTCACATATGGAAGAGGCTCATAAACGAACAAGTTATCCACATAAAAAGTATGCTTTGGAAGCTCAAGTCCACATTCACACAAAAGAGATTTTCGATATATAACAGAATGCATGAGAATATACTGGGATATCTTAAATTTACCTACATCATCCCATCCAAATATATGATTCTCAGGCAACACATTTTTATAGTTAACTACATGACTGGTATTATCTTTAGAATGCTCATAGACATAATTACATATCATCATATCTAGTGTTTTTCCCTCTTTATAGAGTCTTTTCAGCACATCTATAACTTTCAACATTCCGGATACATCAAGCCAATCATCAGAATCTACAACTTTAAAGTATATACCCGAGGCATTTTTAATACCCGTATTTACAGCCTGACCATGGCCTCCATTCTCTTGATGTACTGCCTTTATAATATTAGGATATCTTGCTGCATAATCATCTGCAATTTCTGCAGTATTATCAGAAGAACCATCATCAACAATTATTATCTCTACATCCTCGCCACCTGGAAGGAGAGTTTCTATACAATGTCCCATATAATCTGCTGAATTATAGCACGGAACTGTAAATGTTATTATCTTCATCAATATTATTTCCTTTCCTGCTACAAATAATTTCATCTGCCAAAATTAGTGCCCTCTCAATTATTGCATCCATGTTATAGTATTTATATTCTGCAAGCCTACCCAACAAATAAAAATCATGTAAGCTATTAGTAAGTTGTTTGTATTTTTCGTAAAGCTTAAAATTGTCCGAACTAATTATAGGATAGTAAGGTGTTTCACCTTCAGAACCTGTATATGACTTTGGATATTCCTTCATTATAGTCGTCTTATTATAAACATTCTGACCTGTTAAATGCTTGAATTCCGTAATTCGTGTAAAAGGCTGATCTACCGTATAATTTATAGTTCCCTTTGACTGATACCATGTTACATCATGTGTTTCAAACAAAAAATCTACAGTTCTGTAGGGAAGACGCCCAAACTGGCAGTCAAAAAATTGATCTAAAGCACCAGTATATATCACTGTACCTTTAAATGGTCTATCCTCAAAAAATATATCACCTTCTATAATTTTCAAAAGTGCATTTGCATCAGTATCGAGACGCAAACTTATATTAGGATGGTCTAATAACTTATCAAAAAGAGAAGTATATCCATTAGCTGGAATTCCCTGATATGTATCTTGAAAATAACGATTATCACGTGAAATTAGTATTGGGACCCTAGCTATAACAGACGAATCTATTTCTTCTGGAGTAACGCCCCACTGTTTTTGAGTGTAATTGAGGAACACATTATTATAAACAAAATCAGCAAGTTCCTGAAATTCACTATCCTTATTATTTCGCAGTTCTGCAATGGTTAATCGCTGACCCATACCATAATCAGAAACAAGCTTTTGTTCTAACCTGTCTGCTTTTTTCAAATCGAAGGCCATATAAAGAGAATTTAAGTTAAATGGGACAGGCATCAATTTTCCATATATATTTGCCAAAACTTCATGAGAATAATCCCTCCACTTTGTAAATCGAGAGATATAGTCAAATACACGCTTGTTATAAGTATGAAATATATGAGGTCCATATTTATGTACTAGTATACCATCCTCATTTAAAAAATCATAAGTAGTACCTGCAATATGGCTGCGTTTTTCCATAATCAATACCTTTTTACCTGCCCGCTCTGCTAGTTCCCTAGATATCACCGCCCCTGCAAGTCCACAGCCTATTACTAGGCAATCATATGTTTTATTCATTTGTTCATATTTCCTCCATTCATTATGTATTGTGTCTTATGTAAAAAAATTATATACTTCATCTTGAAATAATCATTATTATATCAAATTAACCTTACTTATTTTTCACTTTTATAAGTACCTTATAAATTAATAGTACACATACCTCTTATTCATAGCAAGACTCTAATACAATATTTGTTTGTTTTTAAAAAAATGTTTACTTTTAATTGCAACAAAAAGAGAGATATAAATACCTCTCTTCACTTATCTAATGTTTATCCGAAATACCGCCGCTTTTTTCTTGAAACCTATCACACTGATAGGTGGGTGCCCTCACAGATGTTTCTATCTCTTAAATGCCTTAAAGGTCTCACAGAAGGTACATATACACATCAAAATATTGAACTCCCTTATAAATACTGTAGGATCAAGATAAGAAGCTAATCGAATATTTCAGAAATTATTTTCTTTTAATGTGACGAACGGAAGTTAAATCTCTAGTAATTACTCACACGCCCCTCAAACTTCACTTATTAGAAACTACCCTAAACTACTGTAAATCAATACCTTTAGTAAACTTAAAACAAGTTTGCTATCATTCTATATATGTATATTATCACATTAAATTAAACATTTCAATTTAATTTTAACATTACTTTAGATTCATTAAAATATACCTCCTGCAAAACACTTAGCAAATAAAAAACAATCTCAATTTCAAAATTGAGATTGTTTTTTATTTTACTATCTTAATGAACTCATCATTTGATTAGATTCATTTTTTAATTGTTGTACATCCGATTCTGGGGCATCTTTTGTAGGATACCATCCCTTTTGTCTCATAGTATCAAAAATCTTGTATTGAATATCCTGGGCACTTTTAAAATTGTTTACTAAAGTATTTCTTAAATTAGTACAAGAAGTTTCTGTTATTCCTGTACTATATGCTGAAATAACCTGTTTTTCACTAGCTAAAAGGTCGTGCATAAGTTCTTGTTCATTCATAATCTAATTCCCCTTTCTTTTTATTGATGTGAATCTAAATAGGATTTTAAAGATGTAAAGTTTTGTTTATGAACTTGTGCAGCTTCATTACACAAATTTTTTATTTGTGTATCACTGCATCTTCCTGAACAATCATTAAATTTCTTGTTCATCAGTGCTTCGTATTCAATTTGATCCTTCAATACCTTTAAATTTCCAGTATCCAATTGTTTGTTGCCAGTTGTCATAATTTCTACCTCCCTAATTTTTTTTACAAGTATATTATTACCTTATAAATCAAATTTATGTATATAAGATTCAAGATCATTTAACATAAGCTCTTAGGCATTTTCAAAGAAATAACAAGTCAAATATGCTAGCATATTTGACTTGTTATTTTCTTTCAAATGCCTTATTGAATATTTTTTTATTAAAAGGAAAAATTAATCTTATCTAAATATGTAAAGGAGCAAAAGTTTATGAATAAATGTTGTACTAATCCTAATGCTATAGAAGGAATTTTAGAGTCTTACTGGATAGACTCCACATCCAAAACAAATTATCCTTCTTTAAAAGAAGACGTACAAGTTGATATTGCAATCATAGGCGGCGGTATAGCTGGAATTACTTGTGCTTTTCTACTCAAAAAAGAAGGTTTTAAAGTTGCTCTATTAGAAGCAGACAACATAGCAAATGGTACCTCCGGTCATACAACTGCTAAAATAACTTCCCAACATCATTTAATATATGATAAATTAATAAATGAATTTGGTATGGAAAAGGCAAGACAATATGCAGAAGCAAATGAAAATTCTATTAGATTTATAGAAAATTTAGTAAAAGAATACAACATAGATTGTGACTATAAACATGTACCTGCTTATATGTATACCCAGGACAAAAATTATGTAAAAAGTCTAGAAAAGGAAGTAAAAGCTGCTCAAAGTCTTGGATTAAAAGCAGAATACTTGGACAATATACCTCTTCCATTAACCATAGAAGGTGCTGTCTGTTTTAGAGACCAGGCTGAATTTCATCCTAAAAAGTATCTTTTATCCCTTGCTGATAAAATACCTGGAGATGGCAGCTATATATTCGAAAACACTACTATAATAGATGTAGAAAGTGAAAGTCCCTGTATACTTTTATCCCATAATGGTAAAAAAGTAACCTCATCAAAACTCATTATAGCTTCACATTTTCCGTGTTATGATAACTTAGGTTTATATTTTACTAGACTTAAACCAGATAGATCTTATGTATTAGCATTAAAAATTAAAGAAAAATTTCCAGAGGGTACATTTATAAATGCAGAAAGTCCTGGCCGCTCCCTTCGTTCTCAGACAGATAATGGGAAAGAAATTGTACTTATTGGGGGAGAAGGTCATAAAACAGCCCATGGTGAAAATACTATAAATCATTATAATAATTTAAAATGTTTTTCTGAAAATATATTTAGTGTTGAAAAGATTTTGTACCAATGGTCTACACAGGATTATATAACATTAGATGGAGTACCTTATATAGGCAAATTGACTTCATCATCAGAAAATATCTATGTAGCCACAGGTTTTGGAAAATGGGGAATGACGGGCAGCACCGCTGCTGCTGTCCTATTAAAGGATTTAATTATGAATCATGACAATCCTTGGGAGGAAGTTTATAACCCTTCTCGTTCTATAACACTTAATTCTACTAAAAACTTTTTTGTAGAAAACTTTGACGTAGCCAAACAACTACTACAAGGAAAGCTTAGTCATGCCTCAAGTAAACTCAAAATTAAAAAAGGTGAAGGAACAGTTTTTACTTTTAATGGAAATAAGTATGGAGCTTATAAAGATGAAGATGGCATTACCCATATAGTAGATATTACCTGTACCCATATAGGATGTGAATTAGTGTGGAACGATGCTGAGAAGACCTGGGATTGTCCTTGTCATGGTTCTAGATTCAGCTACGAAGGTGATGTAGTAGAAGGTCCTACCCACCGTAGATTAAATCATTTTAGAGAAAAGCCAAATAAACCTGATCCAAACATTGTTTAATATATTCTGTTTCAGCAGAAATGCATATTACTGAATTCCACAATGGGCGGAGGATGTAAAGAAAATGAAAAAATTTATTAAAATAATATCAGTTATTCTATTTATAATTATAGCAGCGGGTTTTTTTATTATTGAAAATTTAACTAAAACAAGTAGTGGTAAACTTGATACTTATGTTGCAGTAAAATTACACTTAAACAAAATTTTAACCCCTAACTCAATAAATGATAAATCAATAAAAGAAATCAGAGAATACTTAAATACTCAATCAACTAAATGGTCTAATAAGCCCATACCATTTTCTAATATAAAAAACACTACTATAAAGGTAAACTCTGAAAAAATACCAATACGTATATATACCCCTAAAGATAGCAGCAAACTCCCTATTATTATTTACTCTCACGGTGGTTTCTGGATTGGAGGAAGTATTGATAATTACGATAGTATTTGCAGAAAACTTTCGCAGAATACGAATGCAATAGTAATATCTGTAGGATACCGCCTTGCTCCAGAAAATCCTTTTCCTGCTGCAGTTAATGATATATATAATGTACTCCAATGGACTCATAAAAATGCATCAAGTATAAATGGAGATGGAAGATACATAGCACTTACAGGGGACAGTGCAGGCGGAAATCTTTCTGCTGCAGTTTCTCTCATGTCAAGAGATAAAAATGGTCCTCCTGTAGCTTGTGATGTACTAATATATCCATCTACAAATATATTTCAATTAAATAGTAACTCCTGGTCCTATTTTGCCAATGATCTTAACATCTCAAAAAAGGATATGGAAAAGTATATCTCACTATATGTTCCCCAAAAAGAGGATAGAAAAAATCCTTATGCATCTCCTCTTTTAGCTAGAGACTTCAAAAAGTTACCTGACACACTTATAATAACAGCAGAAATTGATCCCCTCCGAGATGAAGGTGAAGCTTATGGTAAAAAGTTAAAGGAGGCAGGAATAAATACACAAGTTACCCGGTACAATGGTGTACCCCACGGATTTATTTCAATGAGTAAAATAACAAATAAATCAGAGAAAGCCTTAAATGAGATTTCTCTCTACCTTCAAAAAGAGTTTCACAAATATAAATAATATAAACAGAGTTCTAAGCATCAGATGGAGTTTTGGCTCCACCTGATGCTTAGAACTCGTTATCCAGGGACGTAGCTGCTCTTTACACCTACTTGGAGAAGTAGGTGTATTAGAGCAGGTAGTCATCGGACAAATAAAAAAAGGCAAGTTTTAAACTTGCCTAACATTTCTTAAATGGTGCGAAGAACGGGAGTTGAACCCGTACGATGTTACTCACACGCCCCTCAAACGTGCGCGTCTGCCTATTCCGCCACCCTCGCATTACAATAGATATTATACTAACTTTTTATGAAACTGTCAACTAAAATTTAAGATTACAAAAAACTTACAATTATTACAGAAGTATTTATCTGCAAATTTTTATATAAGTACTTATATACCCTGTAATTTACTTTTACACGTTTAATATATTTATCCGTTTCTTTAAAAGGTATGTATTGTATATTCTTTCCATCTTTAGAATGATCAGAATCTTTTAACCACTTTTTTACATTGCCCCTACCTCCATTATAAGCTGCCAAAATTAAATCCATATTGTTATCAAAATCTGATTTCAAATTATTCAAATACCAGCATCCCATTCTTATATTAAACTCAGGATCATTTAACATGTTATCTTGGAAATTTGATACTCCCATCTTATCTGCAGCCCATTCTGCAGTATCTGGAGTTATCTGCATAAGTCCTATGGCATTTTTGTTAGATCTTACGTTTTCTTTAAAGTTACTTTCTGTCTTAATCACAGCCATTACAAAGTAGGGATCTAAATCATATTGTTTTGCATATTTTGCTATATAAGTTGAATACTTTAATGGATAACAATATCTTGCAATACTTTTTACACATAATACAGCTACCATTATTAGTATTATAACTATTGCTACTTTTTTTAGAAACCTCAATTTTTTTGTGTCTTAAAAATTATATTTTAGGACACTTCACCCCCCCATATTTTCTGCTTATTCTTATAAATATCTCCTTTAATTGTGTTTTAGTTTCATCTAAGGTATTAGAATTATCTAATACAAAGTCCGCATACTTTTTCTTTTCTTCCAAAGGCATCTGAGAGTTTATTCTGCTAAGCACTTGATCTTCCGTTAATTTATCTCTACTTTTTACTCTGCTTATCTGTACTCCTTTATTTACCCAAACTAATAGCATTTCATCCAAATAACTACAAAATCCATTTTCTATGAGGGTAGCTCCATCTATAACACAAATTTTTTCACATTTTTGTTCTAATTCTTCTACTTTTTTTAATATTTCATTTTTAATGAAAGGCATTATAATACTTTCATATTTAGTTCTTTCTCCTTCATTAGAAAATATATAATTTCCAAATTCTTTTCTTTTAAGTTTACCTGAAAGATCAATAAATATTTCTCCAAAAATATTTTTAATTTTTTCAATTATTACAGGATATTTTTCAATTACTTCCCTAGCTATAATATCTGCATCCACTACACTTATGCCGTGCTCTCTTAGTATATCAGAAACAGTGCTTTTTCCGCTTCCTATACCTCCAGTAAGCCCTATTTTAATCACAGTTTTCTTCCCCTTTATACTAATTTACTTAGCCTCGTACCAATTACTTCCCACACTTATATCCACTTCAAGAGGAACTTTCAGTTGTAAAACTTTTTCCATTTCTTCTTTTACTACAGATTTTACATTATCAATTTCCTCTTTATATACATTTAGAATCAGTTCATCATGTACTTGAAGTATTAGTTTGCTTTTTAATTTACTCTCCTCTAATCTTCTATACACATTTACCATAGCTATTTTTATTATGTCCGCTGCACTGCCTTGAATAGGTGTGTTCATTGCAAGTCTTTCTCCAAATGACCTCACTATTTTATTTGAAGATTTTATCTCAGGTATAAACCTCCTTCTATTCATAAGTGTAGTAACATAAGAATTTACTTTAGCCTCTTTTACTATATCGTCCATATATAACTTTACCTTCGGATATCTTTCAAAATAGGTGTCTATATAAAGCTTTGCTTCTTTTCTAGATATTTTTAAATTTTTAGCCAAACTAAAGTCACCTATTCCATAGACTATACCAAAGTTTACTGCCTTAGCATTGCTTCTCTGCGCAGATGTAACTTCATCTATAGGTACCTTAAACACTTCTGAAGCAGTCTTTGTGTGAATATCACTGTGATTTATAAATGCACTTATCAAATTTTCATCATCAGCAATATGAGCAAGTACTCGCAATTCTATCTGTGAATAGTCTGCTGAAAGTATAACACAGTCTTCATTTTGTGGAACAAATATTTTTCTTATCTCTTTACCCATTTCATATTTTATAGGTATATTTTGAAGATTAGGTTCTGTACTTGAAAGTCTTCCCGTAGTTGTTACCGTTTGATTAAAACTGGAATGAATTTTGTCATCTTCCTGTATTACTGCTTTAAGTCCTTCAATATATGTTGAATACAATTTAGTAAGCTGTCTATAGTAAATTATCTTTTCAACTATAGGATGTTTATCTTTTAATTTTTCAAGTACTTCTGCATTAGTGGAATATCCCGTCTTAGTCTTTTTTATTACAGGTAGATCCAACTTTTCAAATAAAATTTTCCCAAGCTGTTTTGGAGAATTTATATTGAATTCTTCTTCAGAAAGAGAATATATTTCTTTCTGTACTTTATCTATTTCAACTTTAAATTTACCTTCCTGTTCCACAAGCTTATCTTTATTAACTTTAAAGCCTTCACATTCCATAGATGCAAGCACGTATATAAGAGGCTGTTCCACTTTATACAAAAGCTCTTCCATATGAGCTTCTTCTATTTTCTTTGTAAGCTCGGAATAAACTTTACTAAAAAGCACAGTTTCCTTAGCAAAAAGTTTTTCGTCATCTTTTGAAATTTCAACTCCCGTATACTGCCTTATAATATCCTTAAGTTCATAGTCAGGTCTCGATGAATCTATAAGATAAGCTGCTATTTTTATATCAAATTCTAATTTTAAAAATCTTATACCCATTTTATATAATATGCTGCAAGGAACTTTTACATCATATCCTACCTTGGATATATCTTCATTTTCAAATAGAAGCTTAAAAAGTTCTACTGCTTTATTTTTATCTTCATTATATATTTCATTTATATGTATCTGAAAATTTTTTTCATTTAAACTTATAAATACCTTATCTATATAATTTCTAGAATAACTTTCCTCGTCTTCCACCTTAAAGTTTATATATACTAAATCATTATTTTTTAAAGAATTTACAAAATCACTAAACTTGTTTAAAGTATCTATTTCCGTAAATTCAACATCAAATTCTTGTGCTTTATCCTCCTGGATTTCGTTAAGCCCATGAATTTTGCTTATCAAAGATTTAAATTCAAGTTTTTCAAACATCTTCTTTAATCCCTGTGCATCATACTCTTCCTTTGACTCAATAGACTCAAGATCCATTTCCACAGGTACATTAGTCATAATAGTTGCAAGTTTTTTACTAAAAATAGCCTGCTCCATATTATCTTTTAAGTTTTCCTTTAGCTTTTTTCCACTTATATCCTCTATATTTTCATATACATTTTCTATACTCTTATATTGTTTTATTAATTTAAAAGCAGTTTTTTCCCCTACACCAGGAACCCCCGGTATGTTGTCTGATGTATCGCCCATAAGGCCTTTAACATCTATAAACTGTGTAGGAGTTACCCCATACTCTTCTATCATTCTATCGCTATCATATACCTCTTTTTGAGTGATACCTTTTTTAGTGATAACTATCTTTACTTTATCTGTAGCAAGCTGAAGGGCATCCCTATCTCCTGTAACTATATAGACCTGTATACCATTTTTTTCAGCAAAGACAGATAGTGTTCCCATAAGATCATCTGCCTCAAATCCATCTATTTCAAAAATACTTACGGACATCATTTTTAATATTTCCTTAATTACTGGAAATTGCTCTAATAATTCAGGAGGCATCTTTTTTCTTCCGGCTTTATATTCACTGTATTTATTATGTCTAAAAGTAGGTGCACTTCTATCAAAAGTACATACTACATAATCTGGTTTAATTTCCTCCTTCATTTTAAGAAGCATATTTAAAAAACCATAAACTGCATTTGTATGGGTTCCTTCTAGATTAGTTAAATCTGGGAGTGCATAAAATGCCCTATGCATCAAACTATGTCCATCTAATATCAGCAACTTTTCATCATTCATTGAATTACCTCCAAAATTTCATTTATGAAGAAACTGTACACTCTATATATAGTATCATTTTTATTGTAAATTAGAAATAAAGTATTGTAAAAATTTTTATCTTATTCTAAAATTAATATAAACACATTAAAATTATAATTATATCATGTACAAATTAATAATTCTATAATTAATTTTTACTTTCACTGCAATTAATAATTTCAACTAATTAAAAATCTTTAATATAGCAATTCAGGTCCAAAATATTTTCTATTTAATTTCTATACTAAATATATGTATATATATAAATATCCTATGTATTACTAATTGCAGTCTATTTTCAAGGAGGCTTTTATATGTTACTAAGCTATAAATTTACAAACAACATTCCTCTATTTAAATGTGATATTTGCGGAAACTGCAGTAATTTTGTAGAATCCATATCCTACACAAATATAAAAAACAGAGGTTGCTGCTGGTACTTTCCAAAATACAATCTAGTAGATATTAAAAATATAATAAACAATGGAAACATAAATTTTATATACTATTTATCTTCTATTCCAAATTGTGTAGAAAGTTATGATATCAGGGTAAAAGGAACTTTTTTCAAAAATCAATATGACAATTACACTGAAAACAATATAAAATACAGTGATTTTGACAGTAGTCTCTTTTTTAGATTATGTCCTTTTTTAAAAAAAGATGGATGCAAATTAAGTTTTTCTTTACGCCCACATCCCTGTAATTTATATTTATGTAGAGAAGCGATTCAATTGGCAGGTAAAGAATACACCATGTATTCTCGAGAACGAAAGGATTATTATGCTTATTGTAACTATTTTAATGAGTGCTTAAAAGAAGACTTAAAATCTAATAATACAACCCTATCAGATAATTTAGAGGAATCTTTGGATATATTAAATTCTTCCACATTACCTCCTTTTCAGCCTAGAAAATTGCAAAATATTTACATAGATTATTCTACATGTCATCATAGTGCCTAAACTTTAAATTTTTAAGAATACTTTTTGCTAATTTAGGTTAAACTTATACTGCCTTGATGATATGATAACTCCCATTAATTCTATATAAAATAATCCTAGTTTAAACTAGGATTATTTTATACTCATTAATTTTCTATCATACAATCTATAATTATGAATTTTATAGGATTCTTTGATAACCTTTTCATTTATAAACCTTTTATTCTTTAAGTAATCTTCAAAATTATAAATACACATACAAGAAGCGCTCATTTCTAAAATTATATTTAATATATTTCTATTAAAATTTAAGAAATTATTCTGAGAGGTACTATAGATGGCATAATCAACCTGTATAATAAATCTTACGCCCACATATCCCTCTTTATTAATTTCATCTATACACTTTAAAACTTCTTTTCTTATGTTGTCTACTCCCAACTTTGGATATTCATTAATCACTTGTGTCATATCAACGTATTCCACACAATTATTTTTTGTGTCAAAATACTTTAATAATTTCTTATACAATTTTAAATCCGTGTATACGCAGGTTTTCTCTTTCTTTTCAATACCCTCTTTTATATATTGATACATATTTATAATTAAATGTTCTAAGCCAAAATAATAAAATGAAGAATTAAGTCCAAAAATACTACGATTAATCATACCTTTTTATCCTTTACAATAAGTTTATTGCTTATGTATTCTACATAATATATAAATACTCCTCTTAATATTCATAAGTATATTACAAAATATTTCGTCACGTATTTGTATTTTTATACTTTAATTTTTATAAAGTATTTCATTTTTCACATTGTTCCACCCTGTTCTACTTATTGTATCAGAAAATTTTTCTCCAGGACTTCCCTCTTTCTCATAATAAGATAAACAAGTTTCTTGGCATCGGATAGAACTTTTTCTGTCATTTATAGATATAAAAGCACACAGAAGAAGTGACAAGCACTTCCACCTATGACAAAAAGGTGCCATATGGCATGATTATAAGGTATTTTATCTAACATGTATAAAAAAGCCCCCACCGTATATATGATTCCACCTGCCACCAAAAGAGCTATTCCAGCTGGAGGAAGAAGCAACAAAAGTCTTTTCATAGCAAAAATTATTATCCATCCCATGGCAATATATATCAGTGTAGACACAACCTCATGTTTGCCTATCCAAAATATTTTCATTACTATCCCACAAATAGCCATAATCCATACTATAGCAAATATCATCCATCCTATAGAACTTCTTAAAATAGTAAGTGTAAAAGGAGTATAAGTTCCAGCTATTAATAGATAAATAGATGCATGATCAAATATTCTAAAAACCTTTTTTGCCTTTAAGTTAGTTATGCTGTGGTATAAAGTGGATTCTAGGTATAGAATAAGCATAGAAATGCCATAGATAGTATAGCTTACTATATACCACTTATCTCCCATTCTAGCGGAAAATACAATCAATAATACAAGAGCTGCAATTGACAGAAGTGTGCCTATTCCATGTGTTACAGCATTAGCTATTTCCTCTCCTCTTGTATAAAATTTAAGTTGATTATCCATATTAAACCACTCCTTAATAAATTTTGTATGTTTGTCATGTAGTTATTAAAACTACTTTGTGATATGTATATATGATAACATGATATATACATAAGTTCAATATCTATTTCTATTTTTATAGTAAATAGATTGATTTTTTAGTATAATAAGTATTGTTATATTATTATTTGCAAAATTTATGGAGGCATACAAAATGTTAAAAAGAACTATTACTGCTGAATTAATTAAGAAATTTAATGAAATGCTATATAAAATACTAGATGATATGGATAATGAAAATTATGAAGGAGCCTTAGATTTAATAGATACCGCCTTTAAAGATATTTTTAGATTGAGCATAAAATTTTTTAATTCCTTATCTCTAGAAAATATAATGGAAATGGTAAAAATTAATGGGAGCATAGTTACAGATAAGTGTATAATCATGGCTAAATTGTTGGAAGAAGAAGGAAATGCCTTGGAGTTCCAGTGCAAATTGGATGATGCTTTTTATATACATCAAAAATCATTAAATTTGTTTTTGGAAGCTTATTTAAATGAAAGCACCAACTGTGATTTAAAAAATTATTTTTCAGATATAGATCCTTTAATAAATAAACTTTGTGAATATAAGCTTTCTTTTACTCTTTTAAGCAAAATAGCGGATTACTATGCAGAGACCAAAAAATATGATAAATCAGATGATATAATCTATGAAATGCTTGAAGAAAATAACCATGATGCAAAATGTGTAAAATTTTCAATAGAATTTTACGAAAAATTACTTTTAAAAACTGATAATGATCTAAACTCTGGGAACCTACCAAGAGAAGAAATAGAAGATTCCTTGTCTTCTTTAAGAAACATGTTACAAAACAAATAAAATCCCACCATGCCGTATTATGAGTTATTTTGAACCCGCCCCAGAGCAGGTGGGAATCTCCTTCTTGCTTCCTGTCTCCATTATAAATGGATATCATTCCACAAGAAGAGTCCGGTTCCCGTTTATAAAATGTTCGGTCAAGACTAACTCATTCCACGCACACAGCAGGAATATTTCTAACTTTATTATACTACACTTTTTAATATTTATGTTTACTCTTTGAATAATTCATATTATTTTATAGATATACCCAATTCTTTTAACTGAGATTCATCTACTACATTAGGAGCTTCCGTAAGTGGACAAAATGCATTCTGATTTTTAGGGAAAGCTATTACATCCTTTATGTTATCTGTCTTTGCTAAAAACATTACCATCCTATCAAATCCATAAGCAAGTCCGCCGTGTGGTGGTGGTCCAAACTTAAATGCTTCAAGCAAGTATCCAAACTTCTCCCAAGCTTTTTCCTGTGAAATACCAATTACTTTAAACATTCTTTCTTGAAGTTTAGTATCGTGTATTCTTATACTTCCTCCGCCTAATTCTTCTCCATTTAAAACTATATCATAAGCTTTTGCTCTTACTCTTCCAGGATCACTCTCTAAATACTGTATATCTTCATCCATAGGTGCTGTAAATGGATGATGTTCTGCCTGATACCTTTGTTCATCCTCATTATAGGATAGAAGAGGGAACTCAGTTACCCATACAAATCTAAACTCATCATTTCCATCCAATATACCTGTTTCTTTTGCCATATGAACTCTGAGTGCACCAAGACTTTCAAATACAACTTTATTTCTGTCTGCAACTATAAGAATAAGATCTCCTTGTATTGCTTCCAATTTATTTAATATATTTTTAGTATCTTCCTCAGTTAAGAACTTTGATATAGAAGATTTAATCCCATCTTCTTTATATGCCATCCATACAAGTCCTTTGGCACCATAATCTTTTACAAACTCAACTAGCTTATCGATCTGTTTTCTTCCCATTTGAGCTGAATTTGGTACCTTTATAGCTCTTACAGAGCCACCAGCTTCAATGGCATTTTGGAACACCTTAAAATCTATATTTTTTACGATTTCACTTATATCATTTATTTCCATGCCAAATCTTAAATCAGGTTTATCTGATCCATATTTCTCCATAGCAATTTTATAAGGCATTCTCTCTATAGGTAGCTTTACATCCACATTTAGGATTTTCTTAAATACCCTTTGAATAAACCTTTCATTCAAATTCATTACATCATCTTGTTCTACAAAAGAAAGCTCCATATCTATCTGGGTAAATTCAGGCTGTCTATTTGCCCTCAAATCCTCATCTCTAAAGCATTTAACTATCTGAAAATATCTGTCATATCCTGAAACCATCAAAAGCTGTTTAAAAAGCTGTGGTGATTGAGGAAGCGCATAAAACTTTCCATTGTAATTTCTGCTTGGTACAAGATAATCTCTAGCACCCTCTGGTGTACTTTTTCCAAGCATTGGAGTTTCTATTTCTAAAAATCCTTCTTCATCTAAAAAATCTCTTACTACCTTTGCAGTTTTATGTCTTGTCATAAGTATTCTCTGCATATCTGGTCTTCTTAGATCCAGGTATCTATACTTTAGTCTTATATTTTCAGCTGCATCTAAGTTTTCCTTTATGTATATAGGAGGTGTTTGAGACTCTGAAAATATCTTTATATACTCTCCTTTTACTTCTACCATACCTGTTGGAATTTCCGTATTTGGGGATTCTCTTTTTACAATAGTTCCTGTAGCTGCTATACAGTATTCAGATTTTACATTATCTGATTTTTCAAAAGCTTCTTTATTTATCTTCTCTCCAAATACAATTTGAAGTATTCCTGTTCTATCTCTTAAATCTACAAATATGAGTCCACCTAAATTTCTTTTTCTCTGAACCCATCCCATTACTGTAATCTTTTCACCTATGTTACTTTCTCTCAGTTCACCACACATGTTGGTTCTCTTTAGTCCATTTAATGATTCTCCCATGTTAACACACTCCGTTTATAATCTAATTAAATCTGAAATTTTGTCTAGTTCTTCTAATTTAATTTCAAATTGATTGCCATCTTCCATTCTCTTAAATTTAGCAATTCCACATTCTAGTTCGTTGTCTCCAAGTATTACTGTAAACCTAGCTCCTATTTTATTTGCATACTTCATTTCAGCTTTTACGCTTCTATTTGTATGGTCGCATTCACATCTTACATTTTTTTCTCTCAATTGATTTACTAAATTAAGAGCCTTTAACTTAGCATCATCTCCCATAGCTCCTACATATAAGTCTATGTATGGTCTATTAGGTATCTCTATTCTATTTTCTTCCAGAGTAAGAAGTGTCCTCTCTATTCCCATTCCAAAACCTACAGCAGGCATTTTAGGGCCTCCAACTTCCTCTATTAGATAATCATACCTTCCACCACCGCATATTGTTATATCATTGTTTATTATTTCAAATACGGTTTTAGTATAATAATCAAGTCCTCTTACTATTAAAGGATTTATCTTAAACTCTATATTTACAGCAGACAAATACTTCTGCAAACTTTCAAAGTGATCCTTACAGTCATCACATAAGTAATCAATCATCAAAGGTGCATCTTTTACTATCTTCTTACAGCTTTCCACTTTACAATCCAGTATTCTCATAGGATTTTTACTGAATCTGCTTTTACAGGTGTCACATAATGCATCATAATTTTCTTTTAAGAATTTTTTTAATGCCTCATTGTACTTTTTTCTGCAAGTAGCACATCCTATACTGTTTATATTTAACTCAATTCCCTTTACTCCCAGTTCCTTATATACTCGCATAGCCAAACTTATAACTTCAGCATCCAGTGAAGCATTTTCTGCTCCAAATGCCTCTATACCAAATTGGTGATGTTCTCTAAGTCTTCCTTTTTGAACATTTTCATATCTTAAAACTGGGGTAAAATAAAATAATTTGGTTGGCTGAACTTCATTATATAAACTGCTCTCCACGAAAGCCCTTACTGCAGGGGATGTACCTTCTGCTTTAAGGGTTAGACTTCTGCCAGCTTTATCTTGAAAGGTATACATTTCCTTCTGAACAACATCTGTAGTTTCACCTACTCCCCTTTCAAAAAGTTCCGTATATTCAAATACTGGTGTCCTTATTTCTCTATATCCATAAGAAGCTGCTATATTTTTGAACTTATCTTCTAAATAATGCCACTTATAAGACTCCGTAGGTAATATATCTTTAGTGCCCTTAGGTGCTTGTATAGCCATATTAATTTACTCCTTCTTTGTTTTATATTTTCTTAAATTATAGATTATAAGTGAAATTTAAAAGTACATTTAAAAATTTTAATATAAAGTATTTAAAAGATCTATCTTTTTTTTCACCATTTCATCTATTCTTCTCACATATTCTCCTACATCTTTTATATTTGCCTGTCTTTCGAATCTATTTTCATCTAAAAACATGACTTTTGTAACAGCATCTGCTCCACAAGCTATTATAGTCTGCCTTTCTTCAATCATTTCCACATTATAAAGCCCTCTATGTTTTCCTGAGGTATATCCTATGTTTTCCATATTACCTACCATATTTTTTTGTCTATACATATAATATGGTTTCATGTTCATTGATTTAGCCAAAAGTGCAGTTCTTTCATACATGAGATGTAATTCTTCATGACCTGCAATAGAATAACTTATATTATTCACTATATTTTCATATAGTCTAGATGCTCTTTTTATAGACATACCATGCACAGTTAAGTTATCTGGTCCAAGTTTTTCAATTTCATCGCAGGTTTTATTTACCTCCTCTATTCCTTCTCCAGGCAATCCTACAATCAAATCCATGTTTATGTTGTCAAATCCATATTTTCTTGCCATATGAAACTTTTCTCTTACCTCATCTACTGAATGATTTCTTCCAATAAATTTTAATGTGCTGTCATTCATAGTCTGTGGATTTATACTCATCCTATTTACTCCATATCTTTTCATGGTTTCAAGTTTACTTGAAGTAATACTGTCAGGTCTGCCACATTCTACATCAAATTCTTTTATTTTATAGTCCCGTACAAAACTATTATATATTTCATGCATTAATTTTTCAAATTTTTCATTATCTATAGAAGTTGGAGTCCCTCCTCCAAAATATATACATTCTATATTTAACTCATGTTGTTTTATGTATTCAGACATTTTTTCTATCTCATAAGTCAAACTTTTAAGATAGGGTTCTACTAAGTCCTTACAACCTTTTATAGGATTTGAAGCAAAGGAACAATAGAGACACTTAGTTGGGCAAAAAGGCATCCCTACATATACGCTTATATTTCTGCTATTTGAATTCACTAAGTTTTTTTCCGAATTTGCTATATCTATACAAAGTTCTGCCTTACTTTTATTACAACAAAAATGTTTATCAAAATATTTTATTATTTCATCCCTGCTCTTGCCATCCTTTATAAACTTTAAAGTTATCTTACTAGGTCTTATTCCAACTAAAGTTCCCCATGGTAAAGTCTTCCCTGTTCTATTGGTAAAATACAAAAATACTGCTTTTTTTATATTTTCCCTCTCACTTAAACCACTTTCAAATTGCATTTTGCATATGTCATTTTTATCATCTATAATAACTTCGTTCTGCAATAACTCTATATTAAAATTCCAACTTTCATCTTCTACAAAATTTATATCTGCAAAATCATAAAACAAATTTATCATTTGAAATATGTGATATCTATATTCCTTACTATTTAGTTTTACTTTTATCTCCATATCAATTAAAATTGTCATCTCTTTTCTTTATAAAAATCTTAAGTAAAAAATTAAATTATACCAGATCATATGCTGACAAATCTCAACACCATAAAAACTTTTGACAAGTCTAAAGTTCGGTATTTTGAAAATCTAAAGGAGTTTAGTTAAACTCGTACCTCAAACATACCTAAACTCCTAAGATTTTCTAAAATACCTCACTAAGACTTATGAAAAAGTTTTTAAAGGTGTTTTCTATTTTGTCAGCATATTTCTCTGGTATAGATTTAAATTTCACTTGAATTTTTACAAATTTATAGACATTTTAGTAAAAATTAATTTATTCCTAGGAATATTTTTACATGAATGAATAACATTTAAATATTTTGCACATAAGTCTTAGTAAAAAATTTTTTAAAAATCTAGAACTTTTGAATTGTTTGAGGTACGAGTTTTCAAAAGTTCTTAGTATTTTTTTAATTTTTTGCTTAGACTTATCAAAATATTTAACGTTATGAATGTTGTAAAAATATACGGAGAATAAATTAATTTTCTACTATGGCTATTTAAAGCTATAAAAATGGATTATGCATTTTTTCTTCTTTGATAGAAGTTTTAGAACCATGACCTGGAAATACAACCATTTCATCCGGTAAAGTCATAAGCCTATTTTTTATACTGTCTATGATTGCATTAAAATCTCCTCCTGTAAAGTCAGTTCTTCCTACAGAACCATGAAAAAGTGTATCTCCTGTAAACACCATATTTTCTCCTAAGAAGCTCACTCCCCCAGGTGTATGTCCAGGTGTATAAAGTGCTTTTAACTTTATATTTCCAAATTCAAACACCTGGTTATCTTCAATGTATATATCAACTTCATCTATAAGCTTTCCATACATAAGTTCTTTTGATTTCATCATATTATAATCTTCTCTGCTTATTGCTATAGGTGCATTATATTTGTTTCTTATTTCCTCAGCTGCGCTCGTATGATCTGCATGACCGTGAGTTAGCAATATATATTCTACTTTTGTCTTTGAAGCATCTATAGCATCTATTATATCTTTTACATCATCACCAGGATCAATTACTGCAGACTTACCCTCTTTTTCATCTACCAATATATAACAATTAGCTGCATATACCCCTACTATGACTTTTGTCAGTTTCATAAAAATACCTCCTCATCTTTTCATTTATTTTAATAATTAGCTCAATTTACATAATTTAAAAACAATGTAAAACAAAGCTTATCAAATTAAGAATTAATAATGAAAAATTAATAGTAAAGGATGATTTTTAGCTATCACAAAAAATCTTTAAGTTTATATAAGCAAGCACTTAGTAATGTTTTGCTTTAGCAAAACGAGCCTTCAAAAATTTAATTAAAGATTTTTTGTAGTGTACCTAAAAAAATCCACATTAACTATTAATTCTTAATTCTTAACTATTAATTAAAATTTCTTCTTGCTGTCTATCATAATAGTGACAGGTCCATCATTTTCTATACTCACTAACATATCTGCACCAAATTTTCCTGTCTCAACCTTGCCTACTAAATTTCTGCATTGATCTACAAATTTTTCGTATATTTTTTCGGCTTCATCGCCACCCAAAGCTTCTATAAAACTAGGCCTTCTACCTTTTCTACAATCTCCATATAAAGTAAACTGAGAAATTATAATTATTTCTCCGTTTACATCCAGCAAAGATTTATTTAGTTTTCCGTTTTCATCTTCAAATATTCTGAGGTTCAATATTTTATCCCTCATATAAATTATATCCTCATCTGTATCTTCTTTAGATATTCCAAGGAGTACATTTAACCCCTTTTGTATTTGTCCTATAACCTTTCCTTTCACTTCAACTTTAGAGCTATTGACTCTTTGAACTACTGCTCTCATAATAACATATCTCCTTAATTTTTGGTTCTATAAACCTGAATAACACCCTCTAATTTTCTAAACTTTTTCATTACATCTTTTAAGTCATCTACATTTGATATTTTTAATTTTATATCTATAACAGCCAATCCATTTTTTACTGGCTTAGCATTTACAGCATAAAGTGCAGTCTTACTATTACTTATAACTTCCATAGATTCAGCCAAAAGTTTTCCCCTATCTTCAGCTTCTATTTTAATCTGAGCAATATACTCTGCTCCTTTTGGTCTTCCCCAAGAAACTTCAACCACCATGTTATCTTTATTCTTTAATAGAAATTCTGCATTTTTACAATCCTTTCTATGGATTGACACTCCCCTTCCCTTTGTTATATACCCTATTATGTCATCGCCTGGAACAGGATTACAACACTTGGCAAATCTAACTAATACATTGCTTTCACCCTTTACTATTATCCCTGGAGATTTTTTTTCTGCTTTATGAGACTTACCCATAGGTTGATCCAGATTTTCTTGAATCTTCTTCCAGTCAATTTCATCCATCTTTGAAGTTTTCATATAAATATCTTTTATTCTCGAAACTATAGTAGAAGAGGTTACAGCACCAATTCCTACAGAAGCATACAAATCATCTACGGAATTCATATTATATCTTTTAAGAACTGTATCTAGGATTTCCTTCTTTGCAATTTCTCCAAAATTATATCCCTGCTTTTTCGTTTCCTTTTCAAGAAGATCTTTTCCTTTTACTATGTTTTCTTCTCTTTTAGCCTTTTTGAACCAGGATCTTATCTTACTTTTTGCCTGATTGCTTTTTGCCATATTTAGCCAATCAATACTTGGACCTTTGGGTGTACTTGATACAAGCACTTCTACAATTTCCCCTGTTTTCAAATGATAGTCAAGAGGTACCATCTTACCACTTACTTTTGCACCTATACAACTATTTCCTATCTCAGTATGTATCTTATAAGCAAAATCTATAGGGGTTGCTTCATAAGGTAAATTTATTACTTTTCCATTTGGAGTAAATACAAATACCTCATCTGAAAACAAATCTATTTTAAATCTTTCCATAAATTCTTCTGCATCTGAAGTTTCTCTCTGCCACTCAAGTATTTCCCTTAGCCATGTAAGTTTCTTATCTATATCATTTGCTGTATCAACGCCCTCTTTATATTTCCAGTGAGCTGCTATTCCATATTCTGCTGTTTTATGCATTTCAAAAGTTCTTATCTGTATTTCAAAAGGTTTGCCTTGAGGCCCTATAACTGTAGAATGTAGTGACTGATACATATTTGGTTTTGGCATAGCAATATAATCCTTAAATCTTCCTGGCATAGGCTTATATATAGTATGTGCTATTCCAAGTGCAGCATAGCAATCCTTTACTGTATTTACTAAAATTCTTACAGCAGTTAAATCAAAAATTTGATCTATAGTTTTATTTTTCTTTACCATCTTTCTATATATACTATAAAAATGCTTTGGTCTTCCTTCAATGTCTGAATCTATTCCCGATTTTTTAAGATTATCTTTTAATTGAGATATTATTTCATCAATATACTTTTCTCTTTCTACTCTTTTTTCAGCAATTTTTCTAACTATAAAATAATATTCATTTTGATTTATATATCTAAAAGCTAAATCCTCAAGTTCCCATTTGATTTTAGACATTCCAAGCCTATGGGCAAGAGGTGCATATATGTCAAAAGTTTCTTTTGCTTTTTCTTTCTGTTTTTTCACAGGCATGTATTTAAGTGTTCTCATATTATGAAGTCTATCTGCTAATTTTATAAGTATTACTCTTATGTCATCTGCCATTGCAAGGAGCATCTTTCTAACGTTATCAGCTTGCTGTTCTTCCTTAGTTTTGCATTCTATTTTGCCTAATTTAGTAACACCTTCTACTAAGTTTGCAACTTCTACACTGAATTCCCTTTCTATGTCTTCATAGCTAAATTCTGTATCTTCTATTACATCATGAAGGAGTCCTGCTACTATGGTGCTAGTATCGAGTCCCATTTCTACCAATATATAAGCTACTTCTACAGGATGGCTTATATAAGGTTCTCCAGATTCTCTTTTCTGTTTTTTATGAGCTTCATCGGCAAAATAATAAGCCTTTTCTACTATTTTTTTATCTACATTATTACAGTTTTTATCTATTAACTCCATTAATTTTTCTAACATACCGATACTCCCTAAAATCAATGGCTGGTTTAACAAACCAGCCATTATTTTTTACTAATATTATATTATATACTAAAAAAACTTGCAATTTGAAATTTTATATATCCTAAATATTATATTTGGTAAGAGAAATTACATCATAGCCTTCTAATTTTTCCCTGCCTTTTAAATCCGTCAATTCTATAACAAATCCTATAGTAACAACTTCCCCACCTGCTTGTTCTATAAGTTTCACCACAGAAGCAGTAGTGCCACCTGTTGCAAGCAAGTCATCAATTATTACCACTCTATCTCCCTTTTTTATTGCATCTTTGTGCATTTCAAGTATATCACTGCCATATTCTAAGTCATAACTAACACTAAAAGTATCATAAGGCAACTTTCCCTTTTTTCTTATAGGAACGAAACCTGCACCTATGGCATAGGCTATAGGTGCTCCAAATAAAAATCCTCTTGCTTCAGGCCCTACTACTACGTCAATATGTTTATTTTTTAAATATCTAGCTATTTTATTTACTGTATGCTTAAAAGCTGTTTTATCCTGCAGCAAAGTAGTTATATCTTTAAAACTTATTCCTTCCTTTGGAAACCCATCTATTACTCTTATTTTATCTTTTAAATCCACCTGTAATCCCCCCTAAAAATAACTTAATCATTCCAATAGAAACCTACTTTACAATTATATATTAAATATTGATATATATTCAAGTTTAAGATATTTTACCTTTATATAATCTCATTTTTCAAATATTTAGCTATTTGTTCTGCTCTATCCATATTTTCAGTTATAAAAAGCTCTACTGCAATCCTTGCATTATCTATATATCTCTTGTTCTTAATTGAGCACATCATTTTATTTGACAATTCACGTACATTCTCTATATTCACACTAGAAATATCGTTCACTTTAAGCAGTGCCCTTACTCCATAATTATTTGTACATTTTAAATAATACATACCTTCATTTACCATTATCTTATTTTCACCAGTTATATCAATTCCCCGAGAAAAAATACCTAAAGCTACAAGATCTAAATACTTACTTATGTACTTCATATCATAATACATTGATATAGCCTGAGATAACTTAAAGGTAACACCTACCGCTGTTAAATCTTTAAATGGATATGTACACTGCTTCTGATTGGGATTCACAATAATGGCTTTCGGCAAAATTTCCCCAGATTTATGGTAATCTGTTATTATAACATCAATACCCAAAGTTTTGCATAACTCTATCTGTGAAACGCTTTGAATTCCACAGCCAGCTGTTATTATAACCTTTGCACCTAAAAATTTTATGTGGTTTTTTATTATATCTGACTTTATACTATAATCATTAATTTTATCAGAGATAAAATATTCTACATCTGCATTTAAATATTTTAACACTAATAACATAAGTGACACCGAAGTTATACCATCCAAGTCGCATGTACCATAAATTACAATTTTTTCTCTCTCATTTACTGCTTTTATTATTCTTTTTAAAGCTTTCTCCATATCCTTTAAAAGAAAAGGGTTATGCATACCTAAAAAATTAAAATCCTGTATATTATCTTTTTGCCTCTCCATAATAAAATCCTCCAAATTTATCGAAAGCACTTATATTATAAATGATATTGTCTTCTATTACAAATACATTATGGTTAGATTATTTGCAATAAAAAAATCCAGAGTACCAATATACTCTAGATTTTTTATTTTATCATATTTAATGTATATTTTATAGCTTATTCACTTACTGTATGCAACTTTTTTTTATTTCGAAGCATATGTTTCTTTATAATTACCCAGCACGGACTAGCTATGCATATAGAAGAGTAGCATCCTGTAATTATTCCTATAAGTATTGGTTCTGAAAAAACTCTTACAGAAGGTACTAAAACATATACTGATGTCAATGTTATTACAACAGTCAATACTGTATTTATAGATCTTGCCAATGTCTGAGTTACACTGGCATCTGCAACTACTATAGGTTCCTGTCCTCTCATGTATTTTTGATTTTCTCTTATTCTATCAAAAACAACTATAGTATCATGGACAGAATAACCTATAACCGTAAGGGCTGCTGCTATAAAGTTAGAGTCTATAGGAACTCTAAGTACTGCATATACAGAAAGCATTACAAGTACATTGTGAGTTAATGATATTATAGCTGCTATACCAAAACTTAACTCAAACCTTATACCTATATATATAAACATAGCTATAATTGCCACTATAACAGCTTGCAAAGCTTTGGTCCTTGTTTCTTGCCCTATAACCGCACCTATATTTTCTTGATTCGTCAAGCTGCTCTTTTTATACTTTGCTTTCATAGCTTTTACAATACCACTAACATCATTATTGCTTAAAGTGGCAGCCTTTATAGATATAGACTTATTATCTACTTTATTGGATTGAAAATCACTGGAGTATTTCTTTACTATATTATCTGCATCCTGTTTATTAAAATCCTGACCCACATTTATTTCAACTACTGTACCGCCTTTAAAATCCAGTCCATATTCAAGACCTTTAGTGGCCATAGTAAATATTCCAATAGCAATTATTATAAGGGATATAGTAAACCATATTTTTCTTTTTTCAATAATCTTATACATATTACTTTACTACCCCCTTTCTAAAGTCATGCACACCAAAGGTTCCAATTGTCTCCTTATGGTTAAACCAACCCATATTAGCTAGTAACTTCATAAGAGTTCTAGTTACCGTTATAGCCGTAAACATACTCAAAATTGTACCTATAATAAGGGTAAGTGCAAATCCTTTTACGGAACCCGTACCAATATTATAAAGGACACATCCTGAAATAATAGTAGTTATATTTGAATCCAGTATTGAAGTCATAGCTCTTCTAAATCCCGCATCTACAGAAGCCCTAATAGATTTACCACTTTTAAGCTCCTCTTTAGTTCTCTCAAATATAAGTATGTTGGCATCTACTGCCATACCTACTGTTAACAAAAACGCTGCAATACCAGCTAATGTCAAAGTTACATTTACGTTAGCAAAAGCTGCTAAAACTATATATACGTATAGTACAAGCGCTATATCTGCAACAAGTCCAGGTAATCTATAATATAGAAGCATAAATATCATTACTAGTCCTATACCTATTTTACCTGCCAATATACTAAGTGGAAGTGCATTTGCACCAAGAGAAGCTCCTACAGTTTTAACCTGTACTGGTTTTACAGTAACTGGAAGTGCACCTGATTTTATCAAGTTTGCCTTTGTTTGAGCCTCTTTCATAGTCATGTGACCGCTTATAATAGCTCTACCATCCGTTATATGTGCATCTACCTGCGGATCTGACAGTTTATCCTTATCTAAGTAAATGGTAATTTTTTGTCCCATAAATTTTTGAGTAGCATCTGCAAACTTCTGAGCACCTGATTGATTTAGTTCCAGATTTATTACACCCTGATTACCATTTTGAGAGTCAATAGAAGCTGTGGCATTTTTTACATCCTTACCTGTAAGTATAGTTTTGTTGTCTGGCCCAACAAACTTAAGATCACCAGTTTTTGCTACACCGTCCACTACTTCTTTTGCATCAAATTTTCCAGGTATATCAATTCTTATCCTGTCTTTTCCTTCTCTTACAGTCGTAGTTTCACTTACTCCTAATTTATTAACCCTTTGTGATATCATGTCTACAGTTCTATTTACAGTATCTTGATCTACATTTTTAGACTGTATTTCTTCAAGTACGGAAACTCCACCTTGAAGATCAAGTCCTTTATTTATTACTTGGCTAAATGGCTTTAATTTATATCCACCAAAAGTTACTCCATATGCTCCCGTATAAGCTAAAAAGCCTATTAAAATTACGCATAGAAAGAAAACTACGGTACTTTTCGCCTTAGATTTCATTTTTATCCTCCTTCGTCAATAACCAACTACCTCTTATCCTCATCTATTTACATTAGCAATTATATTACTTAAAAAAAACACCGTCAATACACATATTACAAATAAAGTAATATGATGTATTAAGTTTTTGTAAATGTTACTGCTATTTTTTCAAAATTCTACTTTTAAGTGCAATGGCACACTCAATTCTCTTTTTCTGCATTTTACATCCAAGACTATATGGTATGTTCATATCTTTATTGAAATTGTAATTATTAGCCTGACAGCCGCCACTGCAGTAAAATCTTGCCCAACATTTTCTGCATTCCGGTTTATTGTATATATGAGCAGACTTAAATTGCTTAGGAATGTCTTTCCTCAAGTTGTCAACGTCACTTAAATTTCCCATCTTAAAATCTTCATTACCTACAAATTGATGACAAGGATATATATCTCCATCTGGTGTTATAGCTACATACTCATGTCCTGCCCCACATCCTGATATTCTTTTATATACACAAGGACCGCCTGTAATATCTATATTAAAATGGTAAAATTTAAACTTTCCTCCTTCCTTGTTTCTTCTAATCATTTCATCATACAATTTATCATATTGTTCATAAATAACCGGAAGGTCTTCTTCTCTAAGAGATAATGGATCATCCTTTGGGAGTACAACAGGTTCTACAGATATTTCATCAAATCCCTGATCTGCAAGGTATTTTATATCTTCAAAAAAATCAGTATTGTTTCTAGTAAAAGTACCTCTTGCATAATATTGTTTAGACTTGTCCCTCATTTTTACCATCTTTTTTATTTTAGGCAGTATGGAATCAAAACTTCCACTTCCATCAATTCTAACTCTTACTTTGTCATTTACTTCTTTTCTTCCATCAATACTAAGTACTATATTTCCCATATTTTTATCAAGATAATCCATTATCTCATCGTTTAATAGGGTAGCATTAGTAGTCATTGTAAATCTTATATTTTTGTTGTGCAGCTTTTCCTGCTTCTTAGCATATTCTACAATTTCCTTTACTTCATCAAAGGCCATAAGTGGTTCTCCACCAAACAAATCAACCTCTATATTTTTCCTAGGTCCTGATTTTTCTATGACAAAATCAATGGCCTTTTTTCCTATTTCTGCAGACATGAGTTTTCTTCGTCCTTTGTACTCACCTTCATCTGCAAAACAATATTTGCATCTCAAATTACAATCATGGGCAATATTAAGGCATAATGCTTTTATAAATGAAGGTTCACTTTCATGCTTTTTTGCAATTCCTTCATATAAATCTTTAGAATACAACATTTCTTTTTCAATTAGCTGTTGTATCTCACCATAAGCCTCCTCAACTTCTTCTTTCTTATATTTATCTTTAAGAAGTTCTACCGCCTTTTCAAGTTCTGGCAGTCCTTCATCATCTAAAATATCATATACTAGTTCATCAATTTCATGAAGTGTACCAGAGTTTACATCTATAACATATCTATATCCACCCTGGACAAATTTATGAATATTAGCCAAATTGTTCTCCTCCTAATAAAAGTGTATAATTTTTCGTTATATAAATTTTAGGCAGTAACTATTTTTGTTACTGCCTAAAATTTATATTAGTTTTCACAAGCTAAATTGGCAACTGTGCAAGAAGTTTTGCATGCTGATTGGCATGAATTAGCACATTCCTTGCATCCTGGTTTTTTTAAACTTTCTTTTATATTAGCATTATTTAAAGTTTTTATATGTTTCATACTAAGTTCCTCCAATTAATAAAGTTATCTGTTTGATTATAACATAAACCTATAATAAAATAAAGTTGTCCACAAATGTGAAATTCAAGAAATTCCTTATAAGTTAATTGCGATCATACCTGATAAAGCTCCTACTATAAGGTCAAGCAACAATCGTTTTACTCCATAGGAACTTATAGCTGCAGAGTTTCCAGAGACTACAGAAACTATATACAGTATAAACAAATATAAAAGAGTTACTCCAATACCTACAAGCCATCCTTTTTTACCTATTCTTCGCACTGCATAAATAACCCCATACATTATACTAAGTATGTTTGTAATCACATAAAATATGTATCTTACTCTTGAACCTATATCTATAAAAGTCATTATAACTGCAAAAATTAAAAGTAAAACAACTGTAATTATAAAACCTCTAAGAACTCCTTCCACTGCAGGAAGATAATTACTACCTTTTTCCAAATTAAAGCACCTCCCATCTAATAGTATTTATGTAGATAAAAGGTGCTTTATACCTAATTTTTAAACTTCTTTTTTTTCTTCTTTTTTTTCCTCTATTTTCTTAGAAGAATTTTCTTGACTTTTAGGTTCAGATAAAATATTTAGTACTCCTGTCTTATCTAACTTTATCCTAACTCTATCTGGTCCTGTTTGAATAGTTATATTTCTATCCTGAATATTTACAACTTTTCCTATTATGCCACCTTTAGTCATAACCTCATCATTAACCTTAAGGCTTTCAAGCATTGCATTATATTTCTTTTTTCTCTTGCTTTCTGGTAGAAATATAAGTAAATAAAAGATTACTACTATAAATAAAAGTGGTGCTAATCTAACCAATGAATCCAATTTTTTCACCTCCTTTTTTTAACAGAGTTTTTAATTTTATTGATTCCATTCCTCGAGCTTTTCCCTTTTATATTTAGGAAAATAGTCTCCATCAATAGAATCTCTTATTTCTTTCATTAAATTATTATAAAAATACAAATTATGAAGCACACATAGCCTCATAGCAAGCATTTCTTTTGCCTTAAACAAATGTCTTATATATGCCCTAGTGTAATTTTTACAAGTAGGACACTGGCATCCTCTGTCGATAGGGAAATCATCCAACTGATATTTGGCATTTAAAAGATTTAGCTCTCCTTGTGATGTAAATACATGAGAATGCCTTCCATTTCTAGCAGGAAGTACACAATCAAAGAAATCTACTCCTCTTTCCACTGCTTCAAGTATATTTGCTGGAGTTCCAACTCCCATCAAATATATAGGCTTATCCTGTGGAAGATGAGGAACTACTTTTTCTATAATTCTATACATTTCCTCGTGAGTTTCCCCTACAGCTAAACCTCCAATAGCATATCCGTCTAAATTCATTTCACTTATTATTTTAGCGTGCTCTATTCTTATATCATCGTAGACACCACCTTGATTTATACCAAACAGCATCTGCTTATTATTTATAGTATCTGGCAAAGAATTCAATCTATCCATTTCAACTTTACATCTTTTGAGCCATCTTGTGGTTCTTTCAACAGAACGTTCAACATAATCTTTGGGAGACGGGTTTTCTATGCACTCGTCAAAAGCCATAGCTACAGTAGATGCCAAATTACTTTGAATTTGCATACTCTCTTCAGGTCCCATAAATATTTTACTTCCATCTATGTGTGAATTAAAATATACTCCCTCTTCTTTTATCTTTCTAATCTTTGACAGAGAAAATACCTGAAATCCTCCAGAATCAGTTAAAATAGGTCTATCCCAATTCATAAATTTATGTAATCCACCAAGTTTTCTTATGATCTTATCTCCAGGTCTTAAACTTAAATGATAAGTATTTGAAAGTTCCACCTGGCATCCAATTTCTTTTAAATCGCAGGTAGAAACTGCTCCTTTTATAGCTGCCAAGGTACCTACATTCATAAAAACTGGAGTTTGAACTACTCCATGAGGTGTAGTAAATTCACCTCTTCTAGCACTTCCCTGTTTCTTTAGTAATTTATACATTCAAACACCTCAAATCTATTTTAAGAACATAGCATCTCCAAAACTAAAAAATCTATATTTTTCTTTAACTGCACAGTTATATGCATTTAGTATTTTTTCTCTTCCACAAAGCGCACTTACAAGCATTATAAGTGTAGACTCGGGTAAATGAAAATTTGTTATAAGTTTATCTACTACTTTATATTTATATCCAGGATATATAAATATATCCGTCCAACCAGATTGTTCTCTGACTCTTCCATTTTCATCTCCAATGGTTTCAAGTGTTCTACAGGAAGTAGTACCCACTGCAATTATACTTCCTCCTTTTTCTCTAGTTCCATTTATCATATCTGCAGTTTCTTTCGTCATGCAGTAGTACTCTGAATGCATATTATGTTCTTCTATATTTTCAACCTTTACAGGTCTAAAAGTTCCAAGTCCAACATGTAAAGTCAAGAACGCAAGTTTTACTCCTCTATCTTCTATTTTTTTCAGCAGTTCCTTGGTAAAATGAAGACCTGCTGTAGGAGCTGCCGCAGAGCCTTCTTCTTTAGAATACACTGTCTGATACATTTCCTTGTCCTCTAATTTTTCTTTTATATATGGAGGCAGAGGCATTTGACCAAGCCTATCAAGTACTTCTTCAAATATTCCTTCATATTCAAACTTAACAATTCGATTTCCATCTTCTTTTACTGAAACTATTTCTGCCTTAAGTTCTCCATCTCCAAAGCCAAACCTACTTCCTACCTTAGCTCTTTTTCCAGGCTTAACTAAAGTTTCCCAGGTATCATCTTCATTTCTCTTTAGAAGTAAAATTTCCATTTTACCACCGCTGCCTTCTTTTGCACCTATAAGTCTTGCTGGCAAAACTCTAGTATCGTTTAATACAAGGCAGTCACCTGGATTCAAATAATCTAGTATATCTTTAAATACCTTATGCTCTATATCACCAGTTTTTTTATCAAGCACCATAAGCCTAGCTTCATCCCTTTGCATTAAAGGATGTTGTGCAATTAATTCCTCTGGTAAATAAAAATCAAAATCTGTAACTTTCAATATTTTCACTCCATTCATCTTGTGTAAATCACATTTTGTCGTCAAACAATGAAGACTGGTTAAAATTTTTTTTAGAATTTGTACTTCTCTTTCTGTTAAAATGCCTATAGGCACTGTCTGATGCCACTCTACCTCTTGGGGTTCTTATTATAAAACCTTTTTGGAGTAGATAAGGCTCATACACATCTTGTATAGTATCTAGCTCTTCTCCTATAAAATAGGCTAAAGTTTCTACTCCCACAGGACCTCCATTAAAATTGTCAATTATGGCTTTTAATATTTTATTGTCTATACTATCAAAACCTTCATTATCAACTTCCATCATTTCAAGAGCTGCTTGACTTGTTTTAATATCTATTACACCATTTCCCTTAACCTCGGAATAATCTCTAACTCTCTTTAATAATCTGTTTGCAATCCTAGGAGTTCCCCTAGACCTTTTTCCTATTTCAAAAGCTGCATCCGTTTCTATTTTTACTTTAAGTATATCAGCTGATCTAACTATAATTTCACTGAGTTCATCTTCTCCATAAAACTCCATAGGACATAGTACCCCAAACCTATCTCTTAGTGGTGCTGTTAAAAGTCCCACCCTTGTAGTAGCACCTATTAAAGTGAATTTAGGTAGATCCAATCTTATAGACTTTGCTGCAGCTCCTTTTCCTATAACTATATCTAGTGCATAATCCTCCATAGCAGGATATAATATTTCCTCTACACTTCTATTTAACCTGTGTATTTCATCTATAAAAAGTACATCCATATCATTTAAACTGGTAAGTATTGCAGCCAGGTCTCCTGCTCTTTCTATAGCTGGTCCCGAAGTAATTTTTAGGTTTCCTCCCATTTCCATAGCAATTATATTAGCAAGAGTAGTTTTTCCAAGACCTGGTGGTCCATAAAGAAGTACATGATCTAGTGCTTCTTTTCTGTTTCTAGCCGCCTCTATAAATATCTTTAATTTATCCTTTACCTTTTTCTGACCTATATATTCATTAAGTCTCTTAGGTCTCAAACTGTACTCATTTTCTGTATCTTCTTTAATGTTAAGGGGGGTAACTATTCTATCTTCCATACCTATCACCTAACCTAATTCATTAAAAATTTAAGAGCTTTCTTTATCATATCCTCAGTAGAACTTTCTTTTGTTTTATCTATGGAAGCTAAGGCTTTATTTCCTTCCTTTTCCGAATATCCAAGTGCTATAAGAGCCTCCAAAACCTCAGTAGTATTTTGAGTTGCATTTATATTGCCAATATTATCCTCTCCATTGGTAATTTCACCTACATCTATCTTATCTTTAAGTTCAAGTATGATTCTTTGGGCGGTTTTCTTACCTATTCCAGGAGCCCTTACCAAGTTTTTTTCATCTTCAGATATTATAGCATATTTTAAATTATTTACGTCACTTATTGATAAAAGTGAAAGTGCTGCTCTTGCCCCTATACCATTTATAGTAAGCAAAAGGTTAAACATACTCAATTCTTCTTTAGTTAAAAAGCCGTACAACCCTATAAAATCTTCTCTCACTATCTGCTGCAAATACAACACTATGTTTTCTCCTACCTTTGGAGTTTTTGCAATAGTACTGCCAGATGTATTTATTTTATAGCCAATTCCATTATTCTCAACTACTATATAATCTTTATTTACACCTTTATATATTCCCTTTATATATTCATACATCTAAAATTCCTCCAAAATATCGAGACTTATTAAAATTAAACAAAGCGTTATATTGTAACATATAATACTTTATCATTTTAAGTACTTTAGTTCAAGTACTGCAATTGGCAATATAAAATTTGCTAAATAACAAATAACAGATAATGATACTTTTTTCACTAACGTCAGAAAGTATTAAAATTATAGATTTCCTGAGGTACGAAGGAGTCATCATTATTTGGACTTTAATCTTTTTTAAATTTTTTAATAATATAAATAAAAAAGCCTCAAAGGCTATTATTCATAGTCTTCAAGGCGTGATTCTGCTTCGTCTCTTGTATTACACTCAAAGTACTTATCTCCCTTAGTTAAAAGCCTTATATCTTCTTCTTTTAATTTGCTTGTCTTTATATCAGTTACATCTCTCTTTTCATTTTCTATAAACATATTCCCCTGATTATCTGTCTTATATATAGCAATTAGACCATTCTTTATTCCAAGTACATATTTATTAGGCTCATATTTATCCACTTCTTTTACAAGTACTACTTCTTTTGCACTGAACTTATTAACCTTATATCCAGCAGTTTTGTATATATTTTCAACTTCATTTTTGGTCTTACCTGCTAATTTTCCAGCCAATTCTTCTTTTTCCGTCTTAAGTTCTCCACTTTTATTATATTTTATTTTAAATATAATTTTAGCTTTTTCAGGAACAGTTGTATTTATATTAGAATTTGTCTTTACAGTGTCATAAGTTTTATTTCCTTGTCTAACTTGTTTTATTTCTCTATCCATGTTTACATTTTGAAATCCAACTACACATATGTAGCAACTTAAACCTAAAATTAAAATAGTAAATATAACTAATACTATTGTACGAACTTTTCTATTATCCATAATATCCCTCCTTTTTGAATATTATGGACACTTATCTTAATTATATACACTATATTAGGATTATTTTAATTTTATAGTAGTATTATTCTTATCGCAGAATAATATTTCATTTTTAATCACAATATTTCCCTGTATATCACTTCTCCATACTGTAATTCCTTTATTTATCAATCTTTTTTCAACTCGTTTATCTGGTGTATTTATTCCATCACTAGTTACAATTGCTACTTTAGGTTGTAACTTATTTAAAAATTCTCTCATTGTACTGGTATTAAGACCATGGTGCGGCACCTTTAGTACATCACATTTTTTAAGTTGTTTTGTCCTTATCATGTCATTCTCTTCTCTTTTCTCACAATCTCCTGCAAATAAATAATTTAAACTTCCTATTTTTCCTTGAAGTACAATTGAATTGTTGTTCTCTACACTGTCATCTTTAAAGATAGGCCCAACAACTTTAAGATTCATACCATAATGTTTTACACTCCAACCTCTTCTTATATATTCCACAGATACTCCCATTTTAATCAATTTATCTTCTATAGAATATTTAATATTGTTTTCATGATCAGGTAAATATACTTTATGAACCTTTACCGATTTAGCTATATTACATATACCATCATAATGATCATCATGATAATGAGTTAGTATTATCCCTTCTATTTTATTTACATTATTTGAACTTAAATATTTTATAACCCTGTTAGTATAGTATGCAGCTCCTGAATCTATTAAATAATTTTTATTAGCTAACTTTATTAAAGTGCAATCACCTTGGCCTACATCTATAAAATGTACTTCACAAATACCATATTTAGCAAAAGTACTATTACCCATAAACATTATAATAATAAATACCATAACAATTAATTTTTTCTTCAAATTAATACAAGCCTCCATATATTAGGCATTTGAAAAAATAGGCTAGCATACTGACTAGTTATTTTTTTGAAAATGCCTTAATTATTGTATTTATTTTTTGTATAAAAATCAGTTATATTCTAAAGTTTCACAAAAAATAATCTAAGGTATATAAAAGAAAATAACCAGTAAAATATGCTAGATACTGACTAGTTATTTTTTTAAATATGCCTAAGTAAAATATGGTATACTAATAATAAAAATATTTAAACAATAAAAAGGAGTGAAGTTGTTCTTATTAACCTAATAATTCATGGTTGATATAGACATTATAATTATGAAACTTAAAAAAATCATATCTATATTCGTTGTTATTGTTTTAGCATTATACGGTTCATTTTATGTAAGGAATAAATTAATTAATAGGCATAATAGAGTTAACAGAGCTGTAGTAAAAGTCGTTATACCTGAAGGATATACAAATGAACAAATAGGAAAGACATTAGAAAAATCAGGATTAGTTACAGAAAAAGATTTTATAAATCAAGTGGAAAACTGGTCAGATAACAGTTACTGGTTTTTAAAAGGTCTTCCTCAGGACAAACATAGGCTGGACGGTTTTTTATATCCTGCTACATATACTTTTGAAAAAAACACATCAAGTAAAGAAATCATAAATGAAATGCTTAAAACTTTTGAAACAAATATAGAACCAAGTAAAAGTTATATAACTAAAAATAATTTAAGTATAAGAAATGTTGTAATAACAGCCTCTCTAATAGAAAAAGAAGCCCGAAAAGATGTGGACAGGCCAAAGATAGCCAGTGTTATTTACAATAGATTAAATAAAAATATGCCATTACAAATAGATGCAACTATTCTCTACGTAATAGGACATAAAGATAAGGTATATAATAGGGATTTAACTGTAAAATCTCCTTATAACACCTACTTAAATAAAGGATTGCCGCCATCTCCAATATGTAATCCAGGGACAAAGTCCATAAATGCTGCAATTCATCCTGAAAGAACTAATTATCTTTATTATGTATTGGACACTAAGACCAATACACATGTATTTGCAGAAACCTATGCCCAGCATATTAAGAATGTGTCTTTATATGGAAAGTAAAAAAGTTTTTTCTTGAATAACGTTTATATTCAATGTTTAATTATTAATTTACTCAAATTTTCACACATATAAAATTTTGACTTAATAAAAACAATGCGAAGTAAAGCTTGTCAAGTTAAGAATTAATAATGAAGAATTAATAGTGAAAGATGATTTTTAGCTATCGCAAAAAATCTTTAAACTTATATAAATAAGCAATGTTTCGCTTTAGCGAAACGAGTGATGAAAAGCTTAATCAAAGATTTTTTGTAGTATAACGGAAAAAAATCTACATTAACTATTAATTCTTCATTCTTAACTATTAATTAAAAATATTGCTTCGCATTATTCTTAAACTGCGAAAGCTAAGTTAATAACAAAAAACCACTCCTCATGTAAATTTCATATATATCACACGAGAAATGGTATCCTTAATCAAATAAGTATTAAAACTTGAACGTTCATATGTAGTGATGGAATATATACGGAATTTTAAGCACACTTAAATGCCTTAAAATCCTTTATTCCTCAAA
Organism: Clostridium sp. 001; assembly: GCF_019056555.1. Classification (NCBI taxonomy): domain Bacteria; kingdom Bacillati; phylum Bacillota; class Clostridia; order Eubacteriales; family Clostridiaceae; genus Clostridium; species Clostridium sp. 001. The sequence continues at coordinate 1,408,637 of NZ_CP020473.1, forward strand.
TTCCTCCGGGAATTCAGCGTTGTGGTACACGTCCTGAACGTCATCGTCTTCTTCAAGTTTATCTACAAGTCTTTGAACCTTTCCTGCAGTTTCCATATCAACGGCTACAGTATTATCTGGTATCATTGTAATATCTGCAGACAGGAATTCAAAACCCTGTTCCTCTAATTTTTCCCTTACTGTACCAAAGTCTTCTACAGCAGTAATTACCTCAAAGACTTCTTCTTCAGCAGTAAAATCTTCAGCACCTGCATCCAATACCTGCATCATTATTTCGTCTTCATCCATGTCTTCTTTTCTCTCTATTACTATCTGGCCTTTAGCCTGGAACATCCATCCTACACAGCCGTTAGCACCTAAATTACCACCATGTCTTGAAAATGCTGCCCTTACATTGCTAGCACTTCTATTTTTATTATCAGTTAAAGCTTTTACTATCATAGCAACTCCACTTGGTCCATAACCTTCATAGGATATTTCCTCGTAGTTTACTCCTGTAAGCTCTCCTGAACCCTTTTTAATTGCTCTCTGTACTGTATCCTGAGGCATATTATTTGCCTTAGCTTTTGCTATAACATCTCTTAATTTTGAATTGGAATCCGGATTTGATCCGCCTTCTTTAGCAGCAATTGCCAGTTCCTTACCTATTTTAGTAAATATCTTACCTCTTTTTGCATCTGCTTTACCTTTTTTTGCTTGTATATTATGCCATTTTGAATGTCCTGACATACAAATTTCCCCCTAACTTACGGTTATAATTATTTATATTAATTATGCAAATTGTATTATATCATATAAAAGCTGTTAAACACAAATGTACCCTACTTGCAATTAGCCATTTAGGAGTCCAATGTTACTTCGCTATTTGTTCTTTAATAAGCCTTGAATCCATCTTAAAATAAAACTCCTCATCTCCAACTATCACTTCACATTTTCCATTTGTCAGTTCTATAATCTCATTTATTAATTTATCTACATCTTCCGAAATGTAGTTTATCGACACACAAATCTTCTCCGTATATTCTATATTTTCTATGTGAATCGACTTTTGTTCAAACATGTATTGTAATTTTCCCAAAGTATCATACTCTATAAATATATCCAACTGACATCCTTTTACTTTCTCCACTATTCCAGATTCATCAATTGAGAGAGCAGCAGACTTTGTGTAAGCCTTTACTAATCCTCCTTTACCTAGAAGGGTTCCTCCAAAATATCTAGTAACTACTATTACCACATCTGTTATTCCCTTTTTCCTTATGACATCTAGTACTGGTATTCCTGCAGTTCCCTGAGGTTCTCCATCATCACTGTATCTTTGTATATTCATTTTTTCTCCAATTACATAAGCATATACATTATGTGTTGCTTTAATATTTTTTTCCTTTACTTTACTTATAAATTTTTTAGCCTCGTTTTCAGTATAAACTCTTTTTATACTTCCTATAAATATAGACTTTTTCTCCTCAAATTGACAACTAGCTTCATCCTTTACTGTAAAGTAACTCACAGATAACCCACCTTTCAAAATATCCCTCTAAACTATTTTAATATATACTACAAATTACATAATTATAAGTTCACTTAATATTTGAATTCCACTTTCTATATTCTTTTCATCCACATGTGAAAAACCAATTTTAAAGTACTTTTTACCTTCTGAAGGTACTTTATAAAACAATGTACCTGGTGTAATTAGAACTCTTCTATTTTTTGATTTTCTAAAAAGCTCTATAGAATCTATAACTATGTTCTGGTTTATTTTTAAATAAAAATGCAGTCCTCCACCTGGTTCTACAAACTCTACCTGATTTTTTAAATATTTATCTATACATTTTTTCATATATACATATCTTTTTTTATAGACTACATTTAAATCATTTATATAATTTCGCCACAAACCTTTTCTTATATATAAATCCAGAGCCCTTTGCATAAGACTGGATGTAGATATATCTGTATTTATTTTTGAATTTTGAATACTTTCTTTAAATTTCTTAGGAGGTATCAAATATCCAATTCGTATTCCTGGCAAAAATATTTTTGAAAAGCTTTTTATATAAACAACCCTGTCACTACTATCTAAGCTTTTAAAACTATTATATTTTATGTTATCATCATAAATTAACTCTGAGAGATAATCATCTTCTATTATATAAAAATCATATATATCGGCTAATCTGAGTATTTGCCTTTTCTTTTCATTGCTATAGCTTATCCCAGTAGGATTTTGAAAATAACTCATTGTATAAAAACATTTCACTTTGTTTTTTTTAAGTATTTTTTCAAGGTTGTCTATATTAATTCCATCTTTTTCAATAGGAGTTTCGATTATTTCAGTTCTCCTCCATTTAAATACAGATAGTGCCCCACTGTATGTTGGTTTTTCGACTATTACAGTATCATTTGTATTTAAAATAGCCTTTGAAACTACATCTATACCTTGCTGCGCTCCTGAAACTATAAGTATATCATCCTTATCTATATTTCCATTCCAGAACACATCACTTATACTATTTCTGAGTCCATCATATCCGAGGGATTCTTGACATATCAAAGCCGATGAGCCATCCCTATCCAGAACCTCATTTAAAACACCTTTAAAGAAACTTATTTGAAAAAATTCACCACTTGGAGTTTCTCCGGTAAAATCTATATAATTTTCTACTTCATTGCTAGATATCTTTTTCAGAACCTTTGAGTATTCTCTACTAAAGTTCTTATTTATATCCCTCTTTTTAGCATAAGTTCCACTGCCAATTTTTTGAGCAGCATAGCCTTCAGCTTGAAGTCTTTTATAGGCATTTACCACAGTGATTTTATTTACATTTAAAAATTCTGCCATTTCTCTTATAGAAGGTAGTTTCTCCCCGTCTTCAATTTTATTTGTATCTATCAACTTTTTTATATGTTTTTCTATTAATAGATATTTAACAGTTTCTTCTCTATTTAGATTCACAAAATATTTATTAGAAATAAAATTCACTTCCCTGCTATAATTTACAATAGATAATTGACAGTTGTCAATTGTTAATTGTCAACTGTCAATTATCACAAAACATTCCTAGTGCTAAATTCTATTTTATAACAATAACTGCATTATGTTAATACAAATTTAATTTATCCAATTAAATAAAATATACATTTTCCTTAAATAATACAGTTCCATCCTTTAACTTATAGTTTCTCGTTTCTTTTTTTAGTATATTCCTTTCCCATAACTTATTTAATATTTCTTCCATATTTATGTTGTAATGATAAAATAACTCATCATTTTTTATATCTTCTGAACTTAAAAAACAATCCTTTTCTCTCATATAATTTAATAATAACTTAGTCGTATTTCTTATATCTCTATTTACATTTTCTGTTAAATAGTCTATAGTGCTATTTATAGAATCAACTATATTTTCATTTTTAAAAAATAATTTGTCTACACATTTTTTAAAGTTGTCATTTAAATTCATAGAAATAGTCATAGAATCTTTACTTATCATATGTCCTGAAGAATTTACATATAATTTAGAAAACTCTTCAACAGAACGTACTGCAGCAATATATGCAGTATATACATTGTCATTTTGAAGATATTTTTTACATATGCCCATACTTTTAAATAACTCTCCAATATAATACATATTCCATCTTTCTCTATCTAAATCTGAATAATATCTTCCAGTATCATATTTTGAAGTTATTTCCTTATCCTTTGAAAATACCAGTCTGGATGAAGATATTATTCTAGATATAAATCCACCCTTTAAATTTTTTTCAGGCATCTGCAGGAAGTTACTCTTGCTTACAAGTTTAACATGAATTTGAATTCCCTTTTCCTCAGTGTATATGTTTTTAATACTGCCCCTTTTATTATCAAACACTACAAGTAAGTCGATATCAGATTCATCCCACAAATCGCCAGTGACCATACTTCCAAAAACCATAACTGCAAGGACAAAATCATTTGCTTTAAGTCTATCAATGGTACTGTTAAAAGCCTTTTGATATTGTAATATAGTTTTTTCCAATTTAGTGTCCCCCTTTTGAACTTTATCAACTTGAATTTCTATATATTATATAATATATTTTTATAAAAATACAATGGTAAAATTATTTTTTTGCTATTTTACCAAAAAAGAGCATCTAATATTTTCATACTAATACTCTCTTTTTAAATGTGCAATTATTTTTCGTTAATTATAAACTTCTTAAATTTATTGTATGTTTTTTCATCTACAAGTGCATTTACATAGGTACCATCTTCCCTATAATCTTCGTTCTTTACCTTACAATATTTGTGAATAAATGACACTGCAGACTGTTCTGTATAAGGAATTAAATATTCTGCTTTTTTTATGCTGTTAGGAAGCATTTCCAATATCTTTTTCAAAAGCTCATTTAAATTCATACCATATTTAGCTGATATAAATATTGCATTTGAATTTTTATATTTATCTTTTATACTGCTCAATTTAGTATCTTCCAATTTGTCAATTTTGTTTAGCACGATAAGTACAGGTTTATCATTTACTTCTAGTTCGCTCAGTACTTCATTTACTGCATCTATCTGTTCTTCTGCATAATCGGATGATGCATCTACTACATGTAATAATAAATCAGCATATTGTACTTCTTCTAAAGTAGATTTAAATGCTTCTACCAAATCATGAGGAAGTTTTTTTATAAAACCTACGGTATCTGTCACTGCAATTGTTCTGCCATCTTCCAATTCCACAGCCCTAGTAGTAGTGTCCAAAGTAGCAAATAACATATCTGCTTCAAATACCTTTTCCTTATTTACATTTTCTCTAGTGACAGCTACTTCACACAATTTATTTCTTAAAGTAGATTTACCTGAATTAGTATACCCCACCAGTGATACCTTGTTTATCTCATCTCTCTTCTTTCTTTGAGTTTTTCTAACCTGCTTTATTTTTTTCAGTTCTTTACTAATTTCATATATCTTTTCTCTTATATGCCTTCTATCAGTTTCTAACTTCTTTTCACCAGGTCCTCTAGTACCTATTCCTCCTCCAGTCCTTGAAAGAACTATACCGAGTCCTGAAAGCCTAGCTAACCTGTATTTTAGCTGTGCAAGTTCCACCTGTAACTTAGATTCCTTACTCCTTGCCCTTGAAGCAAATATATGAAGTATGAGAGTAGTTCTATCTATTACTTTTATTCCTAGGTTTTCTTCTAAGTTTCTAACTTGAGAGCCAGATAATTCATCATCAAAAATTACTATATTTGCACCACTGAGCTGTGCAATTAATGCTATCTCACTTACTTTTCCCTTTCCTACGTAAAAAGCAGTATCTATAGTATCTCTTTTTTGAAGTATTTTTTCTAATACGTTAACATTACAAGCTTTTGCCAATTCTTTTAATTCATCCAAGCTATCTTCAGTATCTGTGCCTACAAGTAATGCTCTCTCTCCTTCTTGTTGCAGTACATATTCATCATTCATCGACTTTTCTATTTCATTTACTTTTTGTACTATATTAAAGTTAACTGCGTCCTCTAAAGTAAGCTTTTCTGAAATTTCACTTATAACTTCTCCATCTTTTACCTTACAAAATCCTATGGTAATACCTGTAATGCCATCCTCGTCAACCCCTATAGCTGCTATGCAATCCAATCTTAATTTTACTAAGGCTGAAATATCAATTTCGGAAAGTCTCGAATCTCCATTAGGATGGGTATGTACTATCCTAATACCACAGAGTTTATTTTGGTTTCCCTCAATTTCAGTAATACTTACAGTACTACTATCTCCAACAGATATGCTTACAATTGTTCCTCTTTTATCAATTGCTAGGCTTAATTCTCTATTTAAATAAGTAGTAATTCTAGAAAGCATTTCTACAATCTCCCTGCTGCATATGCTTTCTTTTGAAACTCTTATATCATAAATCTTTTCCAATTCATCTAATATCGAATTTTTTATTCCTTCTGTATTTCCATATATCAAAATATCATCTCCATATCTATCAATTCACAATTCACAGTTTGCAATGCACAATTTCAGTAGATTTTCTGTGACAACAGAAAATCGTTCTTAATTATGTATTATGAATTGTACATCGTGCATTACAAATTGATTACTTCATATTATTTTTATATTGAATCAAAATTTCGTATACACAAAAATTGAGTTTATAGCTATCGTATAATTCTATACTAAATAAAAAACATTGTAAACACATTACTCCAAGTCATTGAAAATTTACAGAAATCTTGCTAATATTGATAATATAATTTTATATTATGGCAATCATTAATTTAATATACACCATGGAGGAATATTATGGAAAATAAATCAAAAAATATATTGATAACTCAAGAGCGAATTGGAAAGAGAATAGAAGAAGTAGGTAAAATAATAACCACTAAATATAAAGATAAAAATTTATATGTATTATCACTTTTAAGAGGAAGTTTCATATTTACAGCAGATTTAGTAAGACAAATAAAACTTCCCGTAAAAATAGGATTTATGACAACTTCAAGTTATGGAAATTCTGAAACATCATCTGGTAAAATAAAAATTGTAAATGATATATTAGACGACATGAAAGGGTATGATGTTTTAATTGTAGATGACATAACAGACACAGGTATTACTATGGACTTTGCTATAGACCATGTAAAATCTCTAGGTGCTTCCAGTGTAAAATGCTGCGTTCTTCTAGACAAGCCTGATAGAAGAAAAATTTCATTGACCCCAGATTTTTGTTGTTTCGAAATTCCCGATGTATTTGTTGCAGGTTATGGATTAAATTATGGAGATTATTATCGGAATGTACCTTACATATTTAACTGGGAATAATTTTGTTTAAAAAATGGCAAAGCTCTTTTTAACATTGAGCTTTGCCATTTTTTAATTACCGGATTTTAACTTAACTCCAGTTTTATCAAGGCCTAAATCTATGGCCGTTTCTGGTACTTTTCCCACTATAATTGTTTCTGATATAGGTACTTCATTTTTTACCTGTATATCTTCACTTCCAAAGGGAATCATCACCCTCATGTTTGTCTTTACCTGTACACTTATTTTATGTCTAGATTGATTTATACCTGCACTTTCAAAGCTTGACAAATATTTAGTCTCTATGTAACCTATAGGCTGCATCCTAATTGTAATGCTAGGTCCAAAAAACGCTAGCAAATTGTTTTTCATTATATATCCCATGGGAATCTTCAAGCCAACTTTTCCTACATTTCTTAGCTTGTTTTGGGATTCCAATGCCACATCACAAGCTATTTTATTCATTTTTAGTGTATCTGCTCTAACCATAACTATATTATCTTCCTTATCTTTTTCCACCTGTATAATGTCTTTATAAGTAAATTGTTTTGAATACTCCTGCATTATAACTGAATTTATAGTTTGTGTAACTACAGCTCTGATTTCTACATTTGAAGCTGTAATTATAGCAGGGGTTATCCTTGAATTTACAAAATAAAGACACATTACTGTGGATAAAGTTATAACAGATATTATTAATACAATTTTCATTTTCTTAATGGGAACTTTAAATTTTTTTATCTCTTCCACATCCTTATGATTTGATACATAATATATATATGACAATAACCTCGTGTATTTACCTAAAGATTTAATTTATGTTATAATAATTTAAAAAATGTACACTTCAAAATAAGGAGGAAATTTATGGTCAAAAAGCGTAAAAAGGCTCGAAAAAAGGTTTTTAAACATGGAGCTGCAATTTTATGTGGATTATTAGCATTGGTATTTGCTGCAGCATTGGGTTTAACTGCAGCTGTTATAAAAAATTCTCCTCCACTAGACATAAGCCAAATATCGAATTTAAACGAACCTTCCGTTCTATATGATGATAAAAATAATTCAATGGACGTACTAGTTACCCCACAGCAAAGGACGGTAATACCTTTTAGCAGTATGCCCCAAAATTTAAAAAATGCTTTCGTAAGTATAGAAGATGAACGATTTTATAAACATAAAGGCATAGACTTAAAAAGACTCATAGGTGTAGTATTTATAGATATTAAAAGCAAATTTAGTGGAAATACTGGAATTCAAGGTGCATCTACCATAACCCAACAATTGGTTAGAAATATATATTTATCTTCTCAAATATCTTATAAGAGAAAAATGCAAGAAATATATCTTTCCTTAAAACTTGAAAAGAAATTGAGTAAAACTCAAATACTTGAGGCTTACATGAACACAATTTATTTAGGAGGAAGAGCATTAGGTGTTGAAGCCGCTGCCAAACAGTACTTTGGCAAATCAGCAAAAGATTTAAACTTAATTGAGTGTGCTTTTATTGCAGGTATGCCTCAAAGTCCTTCTGTATATTATCCTTATTCTCCTACAGCTAAAAAAAATCCATCTATATATTTAAATAGAACTACTACTGTAGTAAAAAAAATGTATGAGAATGGATATATATCAAAGGATCAGTACACAACTGCTGTAAATGACATTGCAAATGGTAAACTGGATATAATGTCTCAACCTACTGTAAATAATGGATATAACAATGAATGGTTTACTGTACCTGTTATAAATGCAGTAAAAAAAGATCTAAAATCTAAATACAAATATACAGATGAGCAGATTGAGAATTTACTTATGTATGGTGGTTTAAAAATACATACTACTATGAATAAAGACTTGCAGGAAAAAACTGAAAATACCTTAAATAACGACAGTATTTTTAATTCTTCATCTGCAGATAAAAATGGAATAATTCAACCTCAGGCTTCTGCTGTAGTCATGAATTATCATACAGGTGAGGTAAAAGCGTTAATTGGTGGAAGGGGAAGCCAGCCTGCCAGATCTTTTAACAGAGCTGCATCTGAAAAATATTTAAGGCCTTCAGGTTCCAGCATAAAGCCTTTAACTGTATACAGCCCTGCTGTAGATTCAAAGCAATTTACTGCAGCTTCTACAGTAGATTCTTCTCCATTATCACCTGAACTTGCAAACAAATATGCTTCTAATGGAGAACCTTATGACCCTAAAAATGATGAATCTACTGATTTCGGAACTGTAACTTTAAGAACTGCCTTAACTAAATCCTTAAATACAGTAGCAGTCAAAGTAGAAGATAGAATGGGTTTAAAAACCGGAGCTGATTATGCAGAAAAATTTGGTATAACTTTAGACGAGCATGATAGATCCAGTATAGCAGCACTTTCTCTTGGAGAGCTCCATCACGGTACAAATACACTTTTGATGTCTGCTGCTTATGGAACTTTTGGAAATTCTGGAAAATACACTACTCCAAAACTTTATACTACAGTAGTAAATAGAAATGGTACAGTTTTACTTGATAATAAAACCCAAACTAAAAAAGCACTTTCTCCACAAAGTGCATATGTGCTATATCAGATGTTAAAAGGCCCTGTAAGTGCAGAAGGAACTGGTAGCAATGCTAACTTAGGAGGCATGCCTGTAAGTGGTAAAACAGGTACTTCTGAAGATAGAAAAGATCTGTGGTTTGTAGGACTAACTCCTTATTATTCCGCTGCAGTGTGGATTGGTAATGATGATGATTCTGTATTAGATGGCTCCTTAAGCAGTAACTCTGCAGCCCAGCTTTGGGCTAACATAATGTCTCCTTTCCATCAAGGTTTAGAGGCAAAAGATATTGAAATTCCAGATGGAGTTGTAACTTCTTCTATATGTTCCAAATCAGGAAAACTTCCTGTTTCAGATTGTCATACAGATCCTACAGGTAATAAAGTTTATACTGAATATTTTATAGATGGAACAGTTCCCTCAGATTATTGTAATGTATCTCATTCATGGAATGCACTTGATAACTTACCTGGGAGCAAAAGTAAAAAAAATAGCGCTACTAATAAAAATAACTGGAATTCTGATAGTAATATAAATGATAATCCTAATAATACTAATACAAACAATGATGCAAATACTGATACAAACACTAAAGATAAAAAAGACACTACCAACGATGAAAACTCAAAGGATGTTAACAATTTACCTACTAAAGTTCCTAGTACAGGAAATTAACTTTATATTAATTTAATTTAAAGGGGATGTTGCAAGGCAATTTTTTAAATTGCTTTGAACATCCCCTTTTATCTGATGTTAACCTGTTAAAATTTCTCTCATAGTTTTTAACACTTTTTTTTCAATTCTAGAAACCTGTACTTGATTTATACCTAACATCTTTGCTACCTGTACCTGAGTTTTATCTTTAAAATATCTCAGCATTATAATTTGTCTCGACTTCACATCTAAATTATTCAAAGCTTCCTTAAGTGCAATTTTATCCACCATCTCTACATCTTCCTTTGGATTTTCACTTATCTTATCTATCAAAAGCACTGGTGAACCATCATCTTGATGTATAGTATCATACAGATACTGCAAACTGCTAGCAGACTCTGTGGCAAAAATCAGTTCTTCTACTTCTACTCCAGAATACTCTGCTAATTCTTGTATTGTAGGTTCTCTATTTAATTTTTTAGTAAGTGCTTCTCTGTCATAGTGGAGTTTTTTTGCAGTATTTTTTACACTTCGACTTACTTTTATCATTCCGTCATCCCTTAAGAAGCGCTTTATCTCCCCTAATATCATTGGTACAGCATATGTAGAAAATTTTACATTGTATTCTTCATTGAAATTATTTACTGCTTTCATAAGTCCCATGCAACCTATTTGAAATATATCTTCATACTCGTATCCCCTGTTTAAAAATTTTTTACTTATAGCCGCCACCAATGGTAAATTCAATTCTACCAATTTATTTAGGGCATCCTTATCTCCCTTTTTTGCATATTTAATCAATTCCAAATTATCATTATAACTATATTTTAATTTTTTTGCTGTTTCCTCACTCATATTATTCACCTAACTTAATGAATTAAAAACTTTTTTCATAGTTAATCTTGTCCCTTTGTTTTTTTCAGATTCTACTTTAAGGGAATCCATAAAGGTTTCCATTACAGTAAATCCCATGCCTGATCTCTCAAGATCAGGTCTTGAAGTATAAAGGGGTTGTCTAGCGAGTTCTATATTTTCTATACCTACACCTTGGTCCTCTACTATCAATATAAGTTCTTTTTCTTTAATAAAGGCTTGAATTTTAACTACACCTTCTTTATTTTCATAACCATGAATAATAGAGTTTGTAACTGCCTCTGAAACTGCAGTTTTTACATCTGCCAATTCCTCCACTGTAGGATCAAGTTGTGATACAAAAGCTGCTACTGAGACCCTGGCAAAGCTTTCATTTTGTGATTTACTAATAAACTCTATTTTCATACTGTTATCGTACATAATTTATCCCCCCATTAAATATTCTGAACTGCTTCCGCAACGCTGTCATAAAGTCCTATAATTTTAAACATACCTGAGATTTCAAATACTCTTTTTACTGAATTGATTGCACCTACAATACATACGCTACCATCTGCAGAATTTAGTTTTTTATATCTTCCTATTACCACCCCTATTCCAGAGCTATCCATAAAACTTACTCCTGAGAAATCCATTATCAGCTTGTTTAAACCCTCTCTATCCAATCTATCATCTATTTTATTTCTCACTTCTTCTGCACTATGATGATCTAGTTCTCCTCTCATATAAACTATAAGTTTATTGTCCTTTACATTAAATTCCAAATTCATATATTATCTAAAGCTCTACTAAAGCTATACTAAATAAGATACCTGCCATATATAGCCTCAGCGTTAAAATCTCAATTTTAACTTTAATTTACCATATAACAATAAAGGCATATTGTTATATGACTGAAATTCATACTAAGAATTTTAGTCATATGCATAATAATGCATAGTCCGAGCCAGACACTTTTACCCCCCTTCTTTCATTTTTAATCTAGAGTTACAATAAACCAAAAATATGTAAATATAGTTGTAATTTTTAATTAGTAACCCTCCATAAAGTCAAAACCTGTACTTTAATACTATTCTCCGTTTGGAATAATTTTCCTTCTTTTTTTATTAATAATTTTATTATTTATTTTTACCACCTATTATATTTTTAAACACATATTGATAATTTTTTTAGTAAAATTTAAAAAGATAATTGCCAAATATGAACTCAGCAATTATCTTTTATTTTTTCTACAATCTGAATTTCCTTATCTGTCAGCCCAAAAAAATCATACAACCTTTTTTCTACATTATTTTCTTCTCGAAAACCAATAGAAGGAATACACAATTTCATCAGATTATTAGGATAATACTCATATAGATTTTCTCCTAATTTTTTCCCGAAAGTTTTAAAGTAAAATTCATACAAAGAACTATTTAATATATTTAAAAGCATTTCATAGGTAAAAGGTACATTTTTTTTTAATACTAAAGAATATATATCTGCACTAAAATAGCTTCCCTTATCAAGAGCAAATCTATTATCACACGATTTGTATGGGAATACAATTTTCTTTTCTTCGAAAATTTCCGGTTTTCTCCCCCATTGAAGCTCATACCACTTTCTCGTTCCTTTTTTACATTCTCTTCTTTCCATAAGCTTTTTTTTGTACTGCTCTATATACTTTATAGCATTAGGACATTCTATCTCATTTTCTATTAAATTTGAGTATATAATAAATTTTTCACCTTTAATTACTTCGTTTTTTCGTATATGGCTGCTTTTCACCCAGGGTTTTATTAACCTTAATTCAATTTTTCTACTATTTATTGTGTCTCTATCAACTATAAAAGCCCTATCACATCCCGTTATTATACCCTGATAACTATGGCATATATCCTTTAAAATAAATTCACTTTTTGCTTCTATTTTATCCATTATATTTTTCTCAACTTCATTAACAAATACCCATCCATCACTATTTATAGACTTTTGAGGAATAGAAAATTTTTTGTATTTTTCAGATTTATCTAAAAGCAAAGAATCAAGGAATTTATTTTTTTCATCTTTTCCACTTTTATTGGGTCTTATGATTTCTATATTATTGTCCCAATTTTTTGTTCTTACTAAAAATATTATCATTGGATCTATACCTACTCTTTTAAAAGGTCTTATACCATAAAAATCTATAATTTTATAAATAGAGGTATTTTCAATTAAAAACTTTCTAAGTTCTTTTCCGCTGCAAGATTCGCAAAAATATCTGGAGGTAACAAAAAGTAATTTTCCTCCCTCTTTTAAGCACTTTAATGATTTTTGAAAAAAACAGTAAGATATGTCTCCTTTATCTCTATATATACTTCCATATATTTTCCTTAAAATATATGAATAACTGGAATCTACAGATTTATGTCCTATATATGGGGGATTTCCTATAAACACATCAAATTTTCTATCTATATTTTCCACTAGAAAATCCTTTACTTGAAAATTTTTTTCACTAAACTGATTGCTAATCAAAAATAAGTCTATTTTTAAAACTTTTATTGCAGTTTCATCTACATCAAATCCAAATAGATTGTTATGTACTATATGGTAACTTATATCTTTTAGTTTCAAATTTAAATTATTTTTACTATTTATAACTTCAATATTTTTAATGAATATTTGATTTAAGTATAGAAAGCACTTACAAATTAAATTTCCAGATCCACAGGAAGGATCTACTACTTTTATAAATGGATTTTCAATTACATCATTGACATTTATCAAGTTTTTAACCATAAATGCTGCCATTTCCGGAGGAGTATACACTACTCCGTTTTTTCCATTCATAATTTTCTGTTTATAGTATTCTTCTGAAAAGCTAATTTCTTTCTTCATATTAAGTCTTTGCCTATAAGTTTCTATAAAATGAATATTCTCTTCTACATCTGTATTTTTTTTAATAAAATTATAAATTTCTTCAATATCTTCAATAAAATTATTCATATTCCTATCTCCGTGCTGAATATATGCATTACAGGGAAACATCGCTATACAACGTTTCCCTGCTATAATTTTCTTACAATCTCTATTAATCTCAAGTATAAATTATTAAATTAAGTATACCATAAAATATATCTTATAAGGTAGGTGATTATATTTGAACAAAAAATTTATGTCTATATTTCTCCTATGTACAATTTTTCTATGTCCTTATAGTGTTAAAGGCTACCAGGTAGGAAAAACTACTTTAACAAATGCAAAAAACATAACTACTCTAGATGATAATAATGCTTCTTCTAGGTTAAAAAATCTAAATACTCAAAACTTAGATAGAAGAGAAAAAAATTGGTTTTTCAAACCTAATAATTCTGGTATGCCTTCAGAGGAACCTGCAGATATACTAAAACTCCTAAACAAATACTCTGGATATTATTTAGGAGATACCTCAAAGAAAATACTTTATCTTACTTTTGACGAAGGTTATGAAAACGGATATACTTCTAAGATCTTAGATATATTAAAATCCAACAACGTTAAGGCCGCTTTCTTTGCTACTACCCCTTATATAAAAGATAATGCGGAACTTGTAAAAAGAATGGTAAATGAAGGTCACCTAGTGTGCAATCATTCAGAAAAACATCCTTCAATGGCAGATGCTGCAAAAGATCCTATAAGATTTGAAAGAGAATTTACAGTGACAGAAAATACTTATAAAGAAATTACAGGTAAAGAAATGCCTAAATTCTTTAGACCCCCTATGGGGAAATACAGTGAGTTATCCTTATTTTATACCAAGCAATTAGGATATAAGACCATATTTTGGAGTTTTGCCTACAATGATTGGAATAGACAAAAACAGCCCTCACCTGTGGAAGCAAAAAAAATGATAAATCGCAGGACTCATAATGGCGCCATTATTTTACTTCACGCAGTATCAAAGACAAACTCTGAAATACTGGATTCACTTATAAAAGACTGGAAAAATGAAGGGTATGTTTTAGAAAGTTTGGATAAATTACCTTAAAAATATCTTTTCCAAAACATTATACTTTATAATGTTCTGTAAATTAGGTATAATTAACTTGTATATAACTGTATGTTATACCTAATTTGCGTTATTTTGAACTAGGTAAATATATTTATGTTTGGGGAGATATTATGAAAATTACACAGGAATCAGATTATGGATTTAGAGTTGTACTTTACTTGTCAAATTTAGGATACGGTAAAAAAATTGAAGCCAAAACCATAGCTAAAGATCAAAATGTACCTCTAAGATTTCTTCTTAAACTTTTAAGGAAACTGACTCAGGCAGGTATAGTAAAATCTTTCAGAGGAGTTAATGGAGGCTATGCTTTAAATCGTATGCCTGAAGATATTACTTTAAGACATATTATTGAGGCCATAGACGGGCCTATTTACTTAAACAGATGCCTATACGATACAGAGCATTGCAATGCCCATAAAAAAGGACATTGTGGTGTGCACAATGCTCTTTCAAAGGTACAGGGCACTCTAATTAAGGAACTAGAGAGTATTAATTTCAAAGATATAATGGAAGATAAAATTTAAAATTTTAAGGCCATTGATAACTAAATATCACACAGCCTTAAATATAACTTTTCATAATTTAACATTTACTTTTTATTATATTCTGCAACCTTCAATAAAAACTTGGGTATAGAAGAAAGTCTCTTTATTCTATAAGGTTCCTTGCAAACTCTGTACAACCATTCAAGTCCTAGTTCTATCATCCATTTTGGAGCCCTTTTAGTTTTTCCCGCCAAAACATCAAAACTTCCTCCTACACCCATATACACCCTACACGGAAGTATGTCCATATTCCTTGCTATAAATATATCCTGTTTGGGAGCACCCATAGCTACAAAAAGTGCATAAGCATTGCTTTTCTTTATATCACACACTATATCTTCGCAATTTTCTAGATCAAAATATCCATTATGACTTCCGGCTATGTTAATCTTAGGATATTTCCGTTTTAGATTTTCTTTACATCCTTCAAGTATTTCCTGCTTAGCACCTAAAAGATATATAGGTTTATTTTCCATACTACATTTTTTTATTACTTCTTCCATTATTTCTATACCTGCTATTTTTTCTTTTATAGGCACTTTCACCATTTTAGAAGCCAAAAGTGTTCCAACTCCATCTGGAATTATTACACTTCTACTTGCCGTAAAACTAGTCAATAATAAATTATCCTTAAGTCCATTATAGAGTACTTCTGGATTACCAGAAACTATGTTTACTTTAGAAAACTTCTCTATATACTCCATGAGCTCCATCTTACTTCCATTAAATACATTATATTTTAACAATCTTGTAAACATATTAAAATGCACCTTCACTTTTAAATACAGATGAGACTGTCCTTAGTAAGATTTTTATATCCATCCACAGCGAAAACTTTTTTATATACATCAAATCATAATATACGGTCTTTCCAAGTTCTATTTCTCCTCTTCCGCTTACTTGTGCCAATCCCGTTATTCCTGGTGTTACAAGTAATCTTTGTTTATACGAATCAGGATAAAATTTAACTACATCTGGTATTTCAGGTCTTGGTCCAACCAAGCTCATATTTCCAATAAATACATTAAAAAGTTGTGGAATTTCGTCCAAACTTGTTTTTCTTAAAAAAGCTCCTGATTTAGTCACTCTATTATCATTTTTACTTTGAAATACAAAATTTTCTAAGTCACCGGGATCAATGTCTAATTCTCTCTTTTTTTCCGCATTTACTACCATAGTTCTAAATTTATATATGGTAAAATTCTTTCCATTCTTACCCACTCTAATCTGTTTGAAAATAGCAGGGCCCTTCGAATCCAATTTAATCCATATAGCCAATATTACAAATACTACGCTAAGTATAATTATTCCTACAAGAGATAATATAAAATCAGCTATTCTCTTGAGAAATAATTGAAAGGATTTACTTTTTATATCTTTATCCACATCTATTTTTATATCTTCTGTCTGCATAATTTTATGATCTGTAAATTTAAACCTACAAATCAGTTACTTCACCTGCCTTATTACATTTTTACTTATTATATCATATTGCATATACTTTATCCGACTACCTCTCTATAAAAGTTTTTTTATCTCGTTGAGTACTATGGATCCTATCAATGTAACTGCAAAAGCATTTACACCAAAGCTTAAATTATCCAGATGTACATATCTTCCTATATAATATTGAGTATACAAATATAGTATACCTGCCTGGGATAAATAAATATCATAAGAAGTATTTGATATATACCTTATAATTTTCATAAACAATCCTTTTTTCCATTCGAAACTGAATATGAAAATTACAAAAAATGTAGAATAAAAAATTACTGAGGGACGCTGAAAAGTCGTAATGTAGTCTATACTTTTACCGTACTGATTTCCCGTTATAAAACTATACAGCAGTGTAAAAATTGAAAGTAAAAACATAACACACACTATAGGTCTAATTCTCTTTAATTTCTGGGATATATTATCTAGATTTTTTCCCATATATCCTCCTAATGAGAAATAAAAGATCCAGTAAAATAAATTTTTTTTATTCCAAAACCACTGATCTGGAGTCACTACTTTAAAGTAATAGGTATATATAATAAAAAATGATGTCATTAAAAAACTAAGTAATAGCCACCACTTTTTTTCCATGAATTTGTATATGAAAGGAAATATTATGTAAAGCTCAATAATTAAAGGTACAAAATAAAAGTGATAAAATACATTTCCATATACTATGTTGTTTAAATCAGTATGTATGTTAAAATCCTTAGTTATAATGATTATATATAGTAAGCACCACACTATATACTGTGGTACTACTTTTAAAAATCTTCTAATTATAAATTTAAAGTAGCCGCATCCTTCTTTATAACTTATAGTGAGTCCCATTCCAGAAATAATTATAAATGCAGGAACGGAAAACCTTGAAAACTGATTCAATATAAAGTTAGCATTGTAAGTGGTAGAATAAGGTGTGCTCCTATACAGTATAGTTGCAGAAACATGTAATACTATTACTGCAACTATAGCAAGTGCTCTTATTACATCCATCTCCAAAACACGTCTTTTTGTAATGTCTGCCACCTTCCTTGTACAAAATATTTAATACCTACCTTGTAATTTTATTTTTAAGCCCATTTATTAGGTTCCTATACTCTTCTAATCCAGTAAAATACAAACATATAAAGTAGACTACACTGCCAAATACAAAAGATATGAAAATTGAAATCATACTTTGCTGCATAATAGATGAAATCTTATTCATACAGAAATTATTTATAACATATATAACTATTCCCATAATAGCAGAAGAACAAACTATTTTAACAAAACTTAAAACAAGTTTTCTAATATTCATTCCTTCCAATTTTTTATTCAAGTTCCACATCATAAGCAAGGTAGTAATGACTGCAGAGATAGTTGTGGCTAAAGCAAGCCCTGAAACCTTCATATATTTTATTATAATTATATTTATAATTATATTTATAATTATGCCCACAAAACTGTTTGACATAGGGGTTTTTGCATCTTTAACAGAATAAAATGCTTTATTCAAAATATCTCTTACTCCATAGGCAATCATTGCAGGGCAGTAAAATAATAAGGCACTGGAAGTTAAATTTGCAGCTTGTGCTGTAAATGCCCCTCTCCTAAAAATTAAGTTTATAAGTGGATCTCTTAAAACTCCTATAGCCACTGATGCAGGTATCATTATTATCATTATGGTATTTATAGCACTTATAAGGGATTTCTTATACTTTACAACATCCTTTTTAACTGCTAGTTCAGATAAAGTAGGATATACAATCATAGCTATACCTATGGCAAAAACTTCATAAGCCAAGGTACTTACTTTATTTGAATAGTCCAGGACTGTAACTGCTCCAAAATATATATTATTTGCAAAACACCTATTTACAAACAAGTTTAATTGAACTACTGAGGTACTTATAACTATAGGTATCATTAGCTTAAACATCTGATGTACGTCACTACTTTTAAAGTCCAATATAAATTTATATCTATACTTAAGTTTCCTATATCTTGGCAAATTTATTACAAATTGAGCGAAAAATCCTATTACTGTAGCTACTGCAAATCCCTTTATACCATACCTGGAAGTTAAGAACACTAAATACACTATATAAACTAAGTTAGATACAAATGCCATAGCAGCAGGTTCATAAAACCTTTTATGGGACTGAAGCACTCCTGTAACCACACTCCCTAAAGTTACAAATATAAGTGATAAAAACATTATCCTTATTATTTCAACAGACTGAGCAAATATTACACTGTTGGAGGTAAAACCATGTCCAAAAACATATATTATCTGCTTTGAAAATATTATGAGTACAGCTGTGAGAACTATTGTAAAAAGGGAAGCTATGTTTATTACATTGTTTACAAATTTATTTCTCTCACTTATAGTGCTATTTTCGATATGTTCCGAATTAAGCGGTATAAAAGTAGTAGTAAGTCCATAACTTATAGTAGTTAAAAGGTATACCATACCCAATGCAAAATTATATATATCCGTAACATAGGTAGCTCCAAATTTTGCAGCTATAAGGGAATCCCTTACAAGTGCCAAAACTTTTCCGCCAATTATAAAAAGCATTACTATAATGGAACTTTTTATTAATTTCTTTTCTGCCATATTTTTCACTCCAACTATTTTTCTGAAAGTATTTTAGTATAAGCATTGTAATATTTTGTGCAAAAGCTATCTATGGAAAATTTCTCAACTACAGCATCATATAATTTTTCTCCTTTTAGGTATATCTCATTTCTTTCCTCATAAATTTTTCTCATTTTTTTGTATATATCTTCTACAGAATTAGGATTTATTAATGAAATTAAATTATCACCTAAAACTTTCCCTATGTCTCCTACATCTGGCGCTATGAAATATTTTTTCACTGCTGCACTTTCAAGCAAAGTCATAGGAGGTGCTCCACCTTCACTAAAGGAGGTTAAAATTCCTACTTCACCTGCATTTGCAAAATCCAATGCATTGGGCTTATATCCTGTAAATATTACTCTATTCTCTAAATGAAGCTGTGCTACTTTTTGTCTCAGAGTCTCTTCCATAGGCCCATCTCCAACTATTATAAGCTTGGCGTCTTTAACTTGCTTTTTCAGCATATTAAATGCCTCTATAAGGGATAACTGATTTTTTATAGGATGACATCTTGCTACATTTACATATACAAAATCATTTTCTAATATATTGTATCTTGCTCGTATACTTTCTCTACTTTCCTTTATAACTCTATTATTAAAATCCATTCCGCTATTTACTACAAATTTCTCTCCTATAAATTTTTGCTTATCCAACAGTCTTTTTATATAATCCGATACACATATATATTTTTTAAAGCTGCCTAACCCTAGTGCACTAAGTGGAGTGAAAAACAGGTATTTAATCCTATTATTTAAAAAATCTCTCCTATAATCACTATGTACTGTGGCTACTGTAGGAACACCTATTTTATTTTTTAAAAAATAGTGGATAAAAAATGCTTTTGCTCCATGAAAGTTTACAAGATCAATATGATTTTCTCTTACATAATCTATTAAGTATCTATCATAGGTAGCAGCTCTTTTAAACTTTACTGTATCTATATTCATACTTTTACTTTTATCATAAAGGCCTCCACCGCCTATTGTACCTATAATTGAATGAAATTTATCCTTTGAATAAAAACTCAAATTCAACACATAATTTCCACCGCCGCCTATATCATTTCCTGATATAACCTGTAGCACCTTCATATCTTTCACCTCCACTTTAAAATAGTTAAGAGTTAAAAATTAAGAGTTAAGAGTTATGGTTGATTTTCTTCCGCTAAAACTACAGAAAATCTAAATCTAAAACATAGCGCTATTGAAGCAATGCTTCAATAAGCTCTATATCTTAGATTTTCGCAGCATAGTGGAGAAAAATCCCCATTCATTATTCACTCTTAATTATTAATTATTAACTCAAAAACATGCCTTCGTTTTTCTTATCCCTGTACATCATTCCTTGAGATACTGCTAAGAGTATCCAGAAGTAAGTTGTAGTCTTTGGTACGAAGAATAAGTTGTCAACTAAATTCATAACGTAAAAAGCTACCATAGAAGCTAAAAATCCTATATAGAAATGCTTATAAAATTTACTTTTTGTTGTATCTACAAAAGATTTAACTTTTATTAATGAAGATAAAAGTACTGCAACAAAAGATACTCCTCCTATAATTCCAAGCTCTGTCTCCATTTTCAAATAGGAATTATGGCAAGGCCACTCACTGTAACCATAAAATTTATACTGAGGATATATATTCGTATATTTGTCATACAAGCTAACGTAGTTCCCATTTCCAACCCCAAACAAAGGATGATCTTTTATCATCTTTTGTGCAATTTTCCAAAGGTATATTCTAGATTGATTTTGAACTGGATCATTTATAGCCATTATTCGTTCCCTTATTTCTGGTATAAATAAAGATGCCCCTGCAATTACACAAAGAGGTAGTACAAACTTAAGACTACACATAATCACTAATATAACCATTCCTATTGCCACTCCAACAATAGCATTTCTAGAACCTGTAAATGTTAGATTCAAAAACATCAAAGCTGCCAGCAAGGAATAAAACAACTTTCTTGCCTTTTTCTTTTCATATATAGCTAGCATAATCATTGGAAATATGGCTAATATCAAGAAAGCTGCCAAATTATTAGGATTATCCATAGTAGCAGTTATCTTAAACTTTGTATATCCATAATTTTTGAATTTATCACTAAGTCCAAACCCTGTAAAATTTTGATATATGCCATAGATACATATTATGACATTGGTGCATATATAAGAACCTAAAATTCCATTTAAAAGTTCTTTTCTATTCCACTCATATTTGATCATAAAAAACAATATAATATAGGATATAAATCTAAAGCTTTCACTAAGTGCAAGTTTCTTATCTGCCGCATAACTTACTGAAACTAACATCATAAGTGCCAGTATGCTCATAAAAACAGTAAGATAATTAGTGATAAAATCTCTTATTCCAGAAAAAAACCTACTTCTGCACTCTTTTGATGTAAGAAGTTTTACAAAGTATCCAATCAAAATAAATGCTAGTATACAATCTGCAGGAGGAATATTTATTCTTCCTAGTGCCATCTTATTCGGCAAAAGCGGAAGCAGTACTATATAAGCACAGATCAATAAGTACAAAAATCTATCTAAAAACAAAACTTCACCTCCATATGAAATGCTGCCGTAGAATTTATTTATCTAATATTTCTAGTATTTTTCCAGAAGCATTTCCATCTCCAAATATATCTTTTTGTTCCTTATTAGGTATAAAATTCACTATACTATCCAATATCTTTTCCTTATCAGTTCCAACTACTACGTTCCAGCCATTTTTTACGGTTTCTACCCATTCAGTTTCATCTCGCATAGTTATACAAGGTTTTTTCATGAAAAAGGCTTCTTTTTGTACTCCACCGCTGTCTGTTACTATCTTCTCAGAATTCATTTCAAGATTTATCATCTCTAGATATCCCACAGGTTCTATAACCTTTATATTCTCATTAAATTTAAGTCCGTAATCTGTCATATATTTTTTGGTTCTAGGATGAAGTGGAAGTATTACAACTTTGTTACATTCATTTAAAGCTTCAACTATATTTTTTAATCTATCTATGTGATTTGTATTCTCAGCTCTATGTATAGTAGTTAGTATATACTCCTTACCCTGAAGTCCAATTTCTTTTATAATCTGATTCTTGTCTTCTGCTAACTTTTTAAAATTAAGTACTGCATCGAACATTACATCTCCTACATTATGCACACCTTTTATAATTCCCTCATTTTTTAGGTTTTCCACTGCTGATTCTGTAGGAACAAACAAAAGATTAGACAAATGGTCTGTAAGAACTCTATTTTGCTCTTCAGGCATATCTCTATTAAAACTTCTAAGTCCTGCCTCAACGTGAGCTACAGGAATTAAAAGCTTACTTGCACACAATGCTCCAGCAAGAGTTGAATTTGTATCTCCATATACAAGTACAAAATCTGGCTTTTCCTTTTCATATATCTCTTCTAATTTTATAAGCATCATTCCAGTCTGTCTTCCGTGACTTCCAGAACCCACTTCCAAATTGTAATCTGGTTTTGGTATATTGAGTTCATCAAAAAATACCTTTGACATATTTTCATCATAATGCTGACCCGTATGAACCAATATTTCTGTATGGTGTTTTCTTATTACATTTGATACCGCAGCAGCCTTTATGAATTGAGGCCTTGCCCCTACAACTGTTAATACCTTCATGTTTTTCCTCCCTGCAAAGTTTACTGTTGATTTTTAAGAAGTTGATCCTCTGGAACTTTTCTAAATTGTTTAGCAGGATTACCTGCTACAATAATTTCCTTTTCCACATCCTTTGTAACAACACTGCCTGCTGCTACAAATCCATCTTCATTTATTATCTTACCTGGAAGTATAGTAGCTTGAGCTCCAATTCTTCCACCCTTCTTTACTGTAACACCTTTGAAATGTTTGTATCTTTCCTTAGATCTTGCAGCAAAGTTATCATTTGAAGTTACAACTCCAGGTGCAATAAACACATTGTCTTCTACTTCTGAGTAAGCTGTAATATATACATTTGTTTCAATTTTACAGTTAGAGCCTATCTTAGAGAAGTTCTCTATAGCAGCCCCTCTACCTATTATCGTTTTACTTCCTATAGTTACATTTTCTCTGATTGTAGCCAAATCTGCAATAAGTGTATTTTCACCTATAACGCAACCGCAGTATACTATAACTCCAGCTCCAATAAGACATCCATCCTTTATAACAGCAGAATCAAATTTTTTCTCATCTTTAAATATACTGTTCACTGATCTCATAGGTTCTTTACCTACTACGCTGTTGTCATCTATCCTTACATTAGCTTCAATTTTACTTCCCTTATGTATAACTACATTATGACCTATCATGCAGTTATCTCCTATTGTAACATCGTCTTCAATAACTACAAACTTTCCTATACTTACATTATTGCCAACTTTTGAAGTATCTGATATATAATTTTCAGACATACTTATTCTCCTTTTCCTGCATATTTAAGAATTGAGAATGAAAGGCCTCCATTCTCAATTCTTAACTGCTAATTGTTTATTTTTTTCACTCCAACCATATCCATAGTTGAAAAATCTCCCATAGGGAATTTTACAGGCATACCTGTAAGCCTTGACTTATAAGCCGCCAAAATTATAGACATTCCCTTTTTGCCTTCTTCTCCATCTATAAGTGGCTTTCTATTATTATTTATTGCATCTATCATATCTTTGAAAAGAGGTATATGTCCAAAACCATATACAGTATCAGGATCTCCCTCTTGTGATTTTAATATTTCATCATCTAAATCCTTATGATCTTCGAAATTCCAGGTTTCTATCTTATTTACTGCAAGTCCACCTATGCATACTGTTCCCTTTTCTCCAAAGACACTTAAAGTTTCTTCTAGGTTCTTAGGATAAACACAAGCAGTACCTTCAACTATACCTATAGCTCCATTTTTAAATCTTATAACAATAGCTCCAAAATCTTCAGCTTCTATATCTCTTAAGAAAGTATCACACTGAGCGTAAACAGTGTCTATCTCTCCTCCCATCATCCATTGAAGTAAGTCTATATTATGTATACATTGATTCATCAATGTTCCACCATCCAGCTTCCAGGTTCCTCTCCAAGGTGCCTGATGATAATATCCCATATTTCTATTCCATAGTATTCTAGCTGTACCATTTACAAGTCTGCCAAATCTATTTTCCTCAACAGCAGATCTAAGCTGCTGCACTGGTTTATTAAATCTATTTTGATGGCTTACGCACAATTTTACATTGTTCTTTTTAGAACATTCTATCATATCATCTGCATCTTTTATTGAAAGTGCCATAGGTTTTTCGCATATTACATGCTTTTTGTCGTTCATGCAGTACATTGCTATTTCAGGATGATATCCGCTTTCAGTAGCTATAGTAACTACATCTATATTCTGCTCTTCAAGCATTTTCTTATAGTCAGTATAAACTGCTACTTTAGCATCTCCAACTTTTTCTATGTACTCACTTTTTCTTTGCTCTGCTTTTTCTTCTACTAAATCACAAACTGCTACTAAAACAGCTTCATCTTTATTAGCTGCTAGAGCTTCTACATGTTTGTAAGAAATTCTTCCACATCCTAAGATGGCAAATTTCAATTTACTCATAAAAACACCTCTTAAAAAGTAATATTTGTTTATAGTTTATGAATTTTTTCTCTGTTATTTTTTACATCTTTAGTAGCATTTCTTGTATCGTAAACAATTTTAGCTCTTTCTGCTATAGCCTCATAATCATAAGGGCTGTGATCTGTAGTTATAATTACTATATCAGATTCATCTATTACATCTTCCCATTTTACTGTATGGTATACTTTTCCATTACGTTTGAATTCAGAAATAAATGGATCACTTACAATTACCTCTGCTCCATTTTTCTCCAAGTGGTCTATTACTTTAAGGGCTGGTGACTCTCTTAAATCATCTATATCCTTCTTATAAGCTACTCCAAGAAGAAGTACTTTTGCGCCATTCATAGCTTTTTTATGTCCATTTAAAAGCTTCATAGCATTATCAACTACGAATTCTGGCATAAAATCATTTATTTCTCCAGAAGTCTCTATTAATTTTGTATGATAATCATATTCTTTTGCTTTCCATGAAAGATAAAATGGATCAAGAGGTATACAATGTCCTCCAAGTCCTGGTCCCGGATAAAAAGCCATAAAGCCATAAGGTTTTGTCTTGGCTGCGTCTATTACTTCCCATACGTCTATTCCCATTCTTTCACAAAGTACAGCCATTTCATTAGCAAGACCTATGTTTATATTTCTGAAAGTATTTTCAAGTATTTTCTCCATTTCTGCTACTGCAGGACAGGATACAGTATATATTTCACTTTCTAATATATTTCTATATAATGTAGCTGCCACTTCTGTACATTCAGGAGTACATCCTCCTACTACCTTTGGGGTATTCTTTGTCTTATACTGTTTATTACCTGGATCTACCCTTTCTGGTGAAAATGCAAGGAAAAAGTCTTTTCCACATTTAAGTCCGCCTTCTTCTAGTATAGGCTTTAACACTTCTTCTGTAGTTCCTGGATAAGTAGTACTCTCAAGTACTATAAGCATTCCTCTATGCAAATATTTTGCAACACTTTTAGTGGAACTAACTACATATGATATATCTGGCTGTTTATATAAATCTAATGGAGTAGGCACACATATAGAAACTGCATCTACATCTTTTACAAAACTAAAATCTGTAGTAGCTTTAAGTCTTCCTTCCTTAACTAATTTCTCTAAATCTGAATCCACTATATCACCAATATAGTTATGTCCTTCATTTACCGATTCAACTTTTTTATCCTGAACATCAAATCCAATAACTTCATACCCTGCTTTAGCTTTTTCTACTGCAAGTGGAAGTCCTACATATCCTAATCCTACTACTCCTAACTTAGCTTTCCTATTCTCTAATTTTTGAATTAATTCATCTCTCAACTGCGACATCTTTTTACCTCCTAGTTTAGCATCATTTCTACTTTTTTCATTATAATACAACCCAATTTCTTTGTCATCTTCATATACATACTATTGCTTTTCTTTTATAATAAAATCAAGTATATCCTTTTCTATTTTTTGTCCACACTCCTTTGGAGTTATCTTTCCGGAAGTAAGCTCTGTCATTACCTTGTTTGCATTTTGAAGAGCCTGAACCTCAGATACATTTGGCAGTATTTGCCCATACTCAGACTGCTGTACAAAAGTTCTTTCCTTAGGGTCATTTTTCACTTCTTTTATGTTGTAATCCACTTTATACGGAGGAATTCTTCCTGTTATTTTAAAAAGTGGAGTACTAGAATGATTAATGAGATATTTCATAAGACTCCAATCCTCTTTTTGATGTTGGGACTTAGAACTTACATAACCTACTTGTGCCGTTACAAAGGATGTCATCTGTTTACCATTGTATTTTGGGAAAGGTACTACAGAATAATTAAGCCCTGATGCATCTAGTTCTTGAAGATCCCAGGATCCACTTACATAGAAACTTGTTTTTCCACTTTTAAAATTGTTTCTTGCAGTTATACTATCTATATTTTCGGGCATCAACTTATACTTCTGCACCATATCCTGAACCATGGTATATCCCTTAATTGCAGCTTCATTATTAAGTCCTATATCTTTTACGTTGTAATCACCATTTTCCTTTTTAAATATATAAGCACCGTTTGCTTGAAGGATAGGGAAACTTAAATAAAAGTTATTTATATCATACTGAAATCCCTGTTTTTCTCCCATTGAAATCAGCTCTTCCAGTGTATTAGGTACCTTTTTAACTTTATCCTTATTATAATAAAGTCCATAGGTTTCCACAGATATAGGTATTCCATACATCTTATTCTTAAAAGATACAGTTTCAAGTGCCGATGGTATATATTTATTTTTATCTATAATGTTATCTGGAACCTGTGCTAGTAATTTTTCATTATGAAGTTTTTCCATCCTGTCATGTGATACTCCAAATTCTATATCTGGTTCCATATTACGTAAGGATGCTTCAATATAAGCCCTGTTGTCTCCTTTATCTGAATGAATTATCACCTTGTATCCCGAGGTTTTGGACCACTGATCTGCTAAAGTCCTAAGTTCTGCTATTTCAGGATCTGTAAGATGTGACCAAATTACTATTTCCTTGTCATTTTTACCTGTACCTGCAGTATCTGCTGTGGTGCATCCAGTTAAAAAAAGTGCAAATACCAAAACCACAGATATAAGTTTATAAAATCTCTTCATTAGAACTTTCTTCTCCTTTTCACCGCATTAATTAGCAAATTTATGCAATTTTTAATTTCTTTTTTACCAAATTTATTATATTAGCAAGCTCCTGTACTTTTAATATAAGCAGCATAATCACATACACTGCTATACCAACTATGATGCAAATAAAGAGTGTCAAAAGCTGTCCCTTAAATCCACCTAGTAAATTTCCCAGGAAATTATTTATTAAAAATATACACACTCCCATAGTACCTGCAGCTGTCATTATCTTTATTCCAACTTTAAACATATTAAATCCATTTATATTTCCAACTCTTTTTCTTAAATCCTTAGCTAAAAGCACGCAGCTTACAAATGCAGAAATTGTTGTAGCTAAAGTAAGTCCTCCTATACCCATCTTTTTCACAAGTACTATGCTCATAACTATATTTACAGCTACACCTAATGCACCATTTATCATAGGTGTAGTAGTATCTTGAATAGCGTAAAAAGCTCTGTTAAATACATCTCTTATTCCCCAAAATACCAGTCCAGATACCAAGAAAAGTAGTGCATCAGCAGTCATATTAACTGCCTGCCTATTAAAGGCACCGTGCATGAAGAGTGCACTTATTACAGGAACTCTAAGTATCAACATTCCTACTATAGCTGGTATTACTATGATATTGATATTATTTACTGCTATGCTTATATGTGACTTAAAATCTTCGTAATTTTTAAGACTTCCGTCCCTAGATAAAGAAGGATATATAACCGTAACTATTGCAGATGCAAAAGTGAAATAAACAAGCATATTTAACTTATTTGCATAATCAAGTGCCAATATACTTCCTACTACAAGAGTAGAAGCCATTCTCTTTTGAACTACTTCATTTACCTGATTAACGCCAGTTCCAATCACAACTGGAGCAATCAATGAAAGCATTTTTTTAATCTTAGGATCTTTTAAATTTATTTTAGGACTATATTTATACTTATTTTTTATAAGCCATGGGATTTGTACCACTATCTGAAGTCCGTTTCCAATCATAGTAGCTGCTGTGAGGCCTACAATTCCATAATGACTTCCCATTAGCACATAAGCTATTATAGGTATGTTCATTGCTATTCCAACTAATGCTGGAGCTGTAAAATCGTCTAAAGTTTGAAGCACTGCCGTGTAGCCGCTGTTTAAACTCAAAAAAAGTATATTTATCATACTCATCTTAGTTAATAATATGGTTAAATTATATCTTTGACCTTTAAAATTAGAAATTACATTAACTATATCTGTAGTAAATATCCATCCTAAAACACATAAAAACAACGAAATAATCATTAGGATGTTCATTATGCAATTGGCAAATTTAAACATTTCTTCTTTGCCATGTTTACTATATGTTTCACTGAGTATTGGAATAAAAGTGGTAGTAATTGCAATTCCAAACAAATTAAACATCAAATTTGGTATGGTAAGTGACATAGTGTAGGCATCTGAACTAGCAGATGCTCCAAATGCACTGGCAATAAGTGCATCCCTTACAAATCCTATTACCCTGCTTGCCATTGAAATTGCCATTACTACACCAGCAGCTTTAACAAGTCCATCTTTCTTCATATTTTCCTCCAAAATTATCCTACCTGCATCTAAGCACTGCCTAAAGCATTTTCAAAGAAATAGCCAGTTAGTATGCTATCCTATTTTCTTTTAAATGCCTAATGTGTAAATTATATCTTCAAGTATTTTATCACTAATCAATTCCATATACAACGAATTGAAAATAGCTTGTTAACATCTTTACTTATGTCCTAAAAATACTTTACTTAGTATAGGTATTTTATTAAGTATCCATTTACATATTAAAATAGGTATAAATCCTACTAAAATCATTATTACAATTACAAAGCTATAATTTAATTTCAACATTTGATAACATAAAACCCTGGCTCCTGTTTGTGAAAACCAGGACAAGAGGTAAATATCATAGCTGTATTTTCCCACTTTTCTAAACAATTCTCCACCTGAAGTATTCATTATGAGTTGGGATACCATTAAAAATATACTACTTCCGAGAAGAGATGTAACTAGGTTGTAGTAAGGATACACTTCCTTTCCCACATCAAATACATTCATAGCCATAAGAACTATAGAAAATACTAAAACTATAGCGTACTTATTTTTAATATTATTCCATTTATCGTAAGTATTTTTCAAATATACTCCGAAGAAAAAGTAAAACAAATAATGAATTACACCATACACATAAAATAAACCTATTTGCTTTGTAAACAACAGATTAAAAAGCAAAGTTATTACTAAAGTCAAATTTATAGGTAATTTTTTAAAAATTGGTGCGACTGCAAATATGAAAAATAATGTATATATAAACCAAAAATATTGTATTGGAATATCTAAAGGATAAATCAATATATTTGTTATGAGGCTGTTTAGCTTTACCGGTCTCGCAGCATAGTTATTCATATATAATTTTATAGGCACCGCCACTAGTGACACTGCAAAATATGGAACCATAAGTCTTTTAAATTTTCCATAAACAAAACTGCCATAATCTCTTACAGTCTTTATACTATATATCTTATAGGCGAAAAAACCTGATATAACAAAAAAGAAAGGCATATGGAATGAATATATGAGTTTATATATATAGGCATAAAATGCACTGCCATTAAACGCTGAATCAGGAAACGAATGTCCCAGCACTACTAAAAATATACCTATTCCTCTAGCTATATCCATATCCTTATAATACTTCTTCATCACTCTTTACTCCTCCACAAGCAATCAATACTAAAAACTTAGTAAAATTAATTATATTTCCTTAGGCAGCAAATATGCCAAAAGTACTCCAAGACCCAATCCACTAGTGAGCAGTGTAGTAAGTATAGGCCCATTAAATAGTGCCATTATGCCTCCAAAGAGAAGCGTTGATACTAAAAGTATATTTTTGCTTTCTACAGATCTTATGATTATCATTATAAAATAAAGCAGTATTGCAAATATGACTATACCTATAATTCCAAAATTCATATAGGCATCCCCATACCAGGTTACATTTAGCCTCATATCCGGTCTTCCATAATAAACTGTAGCCATATAGAAATTAGGATCCATATTGTATATATTTTTAAAGAAATGTCCTAGTATGCCCTGAGCTAACTTCATCTTAGGGTACATAGAAAAGAAATCAAAATACTCTAGTGCTATAAGTGAAGGCCATAAGAACACTCTTATTATTATGAGTAAATATATTGATAATTTTTTTAGGTACAATGCTGCAATTCCAAGTGCTACGGCAAGTGCCATTATTTTTTCTATAAAGCTTCTCTTTATTCCATATCTCAATATCATTCCAAAAAACGGTGCTAAGAGTAGAACTGCAAATTGAGTCTTATATGCAGCATATCCATATAACACAAGCTGCAGTACAAAAGGTATGAATACAAGTTTATATTTTCTCTTGTACATTAAAAATGCAAGTATAAATGGATTTATTATATTTCCAAGCCACTGTACAAAATAATCTACAAATTTCCCTGCATGATCCCTGTAATCCAGCCTTACCGAATATACATCTTTAAAAGCCTGAATTATTTTAGTAGGCATTCCAAGCTTATAGATTAT
The DNA here is from genome assembly GCF_019056555.1 of Clostridium sp. 001. Taxonomy (NCBI): domain Bacteria; kingdom Bacillati; phylum Bacillota; class Clostridia; order Eubacteriales; family Clostridiaceae; genus Clostridium; species Clostridium sp. 001. The sequence continues at coordinate 1,440,027 of NZ_CP020473.1, forward strand.
ATAACCATAGCCAACTACCATAAATGCTATTAAGCCTATCCAAAAAGTTTTAGGACTAATATTTATTTGAGGTATTTTAAAATCAAACTTACTAGTAAGCAAAACTCCTATTAATCCTACTGCAGCTATTGTATATATAAATACTGGTGAATTTTTACTATCTCCAAGTCCGCTCATAATATATACTATTAGAAGTGGTGTAGTACTTAAAATTAAAAACAAAAGCCAATACAAACTTGTCAGTTCTTCAATTCTATGAGGCAGTAAAAAAACAGCCGTATATATTATAACTACAAACAAAGGCAGCATAATAAGTGACCTTTTCAAAATACCCTGATTTATTATAAAATTAAAAGATTTATAGTACTCTATTGAATGTATATATCCAAATGTTAGTGCAGCTATTATGAATAAATATAGGATAATAGATAATATCTTGCTATCCTTATTTATCATATTGTAAATTTTATGTATCATCCAGAAACCTCCTATTTTCACTAATCACTTATGACTTATCATTTAGATCTACCAAGTACAAGTGATTTAAAAAATCCAACTGCAGTTCCTGCTCCATAGGCAATATGCAGCAAGAAAAATAATATAAACATAAGTGGCATATACTTTATGCCATTCTTTGAACCTATCTTTATACATTCCAGTATATCCACAAGGAAATAACTCCCCAGTGCTAAAATTTCTATAACTTTGCTGAGTAAAAATAATCTATATGTTGCACCAAACAGCAGTATGGTAAGAAGAAAAATTAAAGGTACAAGATGCCTTATTCTAACTATTTCCCTGTTCGTAATTAAAGAACCTCCAATTTCCTTCCCATTTGCAAAATTTTGAGATATTATCTTTTTTACACTACTTCTTGGTTTATAATAGGATATTATGTCTTTATTCTGGTATATTTTATATCCAGCTTTTAATATTCTATTATTCATGTCATTGTCTTCACTTCTAGCTAAACTTTCATTGTAAAGTCCTACTTTATCAAATACCCATCTCCAAAAAGCTCCATTCCAAACCGTATCTACAAATCCCTGGTAATCTTTCTGTCTAAATTTAGCTACACCTATTCCAAATTTACTTTCATGTAAAAATACAATACAATTTTCTATATAAGATTTTGATGTTAAAAGATAAGTAGGTCCTCCTACATTTACTACATTTTGTGATTTTAATTTATTTAAAGTGCTTACACATTCACTTACATAATTTTTATCATAAAGTGCATGACCATCTACTCTTACAACTATATCTCCTTCTGCCATTTTTATTCCCTTATTTAAGCCTGCAGATTGTATTTTTTGGGGATTATCTACTATTTTAATCTTCTCATTTTCAAATTTTCCTATTATATCTCTAGTTGAATCAGTAGACATACCATCTAAAACCAATATTTCAATAATATTATCATAAGTTTGATTTATTATAGAATTAAGGCACTTTTCTATATGTATTTCTTCATTGTACACAGGAATTATTATTGAAACTGTATCCTTATTATACATACAAATCTTCCTCTCAGTTTTCTGGAAGTAGTTTACTTTTCATATATTTTACTTAATATCGGTCCATTGGCTTCCCAGAAATAATTATTCTTCAATCTTTTCATATTGTCTACTATGCTCTTCTTTTCTTCCCGATCTTCTATGAGTTTTCCTATGATATGCTCTAGTGTATCCTTAAGATTACCACCATCTATTCCATATCCAAAATTGTTTTTGCAAACTTCATATCCAAATTCTGTAACCTTGTTTGCAATAACAGGAGTTTCAGTTATTATACTTTCATAAAATTTATTTGGCATAGATATAGTAGCCGTATCTCCAGGATAAAAGGCATAAGTTACATCTATGTTCCTGTAAAGTTCTTCTAATTGATCTATATGATAAGCTCCTTTTATATCTACATTTGAAAATTTTTTTGAATATTCAGCAAGCTTTTCAGAGTATATTCCCCTTCCACAAACAACTATTTGCACAAACTTGCTATATTTTTGAGAAGCATCAATTAATGCTTTCATCTCATCATAATATCTGACAGATCCTATAAAACCAATTCTAAGTTTATCACTTGGCGTTTTTTCTATATTATTAAATAGATTTTTATAAGGAGCATTGTTCACTATGTAAATATTTTTACTTATTTTACTGTAAACTTCCTTCATTTTTGGGGTAACTACTATGTGAATATCTACTTTTCTTAACATATGTCTTTCCATTAAAATTATTAAATTATAGATACATTTGTTTAAAAATCCTTTTCTGTTATAAAAGTACAGATAAAAAAGATCATGTTCGTCATATATTAATTTTAACTTAAGTTTTTTGTTTATACCAAAACCTATAAAAAGTCCATCAAAGTCATGGCAGTGAAGTGCCTGAAAATCTTTATTTTTTAAATAGTTATATACATCTTTTTTAAAATTTAAAAATTTAAAAGCCTGCTTATATCCACTTCCATACTGGGCATTTCCAAAAAATCTTATTATTTTTATACCATTCAAATTTTCTTCAGGCTTATCAATATAAGTTCCTTCCCTATCCCAACATAATATAGTAATTTTATGGCCAAGTTTTGTCAAAGACTTCGCCTCTTTATATACCCTGGGGTCAGGATCAAATCCATTTGTAAGTATCATTGCAATATTCAATATTCTTTCACCTCATAATCTCATTGTATATATGAATAGTTTTCTGAGCATTTCTAAGCCAGGTAAACTCACTTAATACTGTTTTCTTCCCATTTTCACCTACAATTTTAGCCTTATCCTTATGACTTAATATGTAATCTATAGTACAAACTAGATCATCTAAATCATGAGGTTCAACCAAAAATCCATTTTTTTTATCCACAATAACATCCTCTATTCCCTGACCTTTAACACCTATAACGGGTATACCACTATTCATTGCTTCTATATACACTATTCCAAAACCTTCCTGCCAACTTGGAAGTGCAAATACATCACATTTTGGGGACATATATTTTATTACTTGAGAATGAGGTAACTTTCCTAGAAAAATCACATTTTTATTTAAACTCAAATTATCTACAAGCCTTTTTAAGTTCCTGTATTCCTCTCCATCGCCAATTACGTAATATTTTATAGTAGGATATATATTTACAAGCTTTGAGACAGCTCTTATATTCAAATCTATTCCCTTTGTCTTTATTAACGCAGACACACTGAGCATTACATAATCTCCCTCTAGCTCAATCTGCTTATCTGCTACACATTCTTCTGGGTTAATTCCATTATTTATTACTACTGTTTTATCTAAAAGTTCCTTCTTTTCTATAATATTTCTCAGTTTATTACTGACAGTTATTATTTTGTCTGCACTTTTCAAAACTTTAGTCACATTTTTTCTACACATATTATTCTTTTTTATAGTATATTGAAAATCTTGACCATGAATTGTCACTACAAAAGGCACTTTATACTTCTTACTAAGACTTATACTTGCAAATCCTACAGGTATAGCTGTATGTGCATGTATTACATCGAACTTAAACTTTTTATACAATTTGCTTATAACTTTCCTTATACCTAAGTACATAAAAAATCCTGAGTATTGAAGGAATAACCCTCCTGGAAATTCTATATATCTAGGATAAAAAACTTCCACACCATCAAGTACCATTTTAGATGGAATATCAATGTAGGCTTTATACTTCTTTATGTTCCCTAAAAAAGCTGGTACATAGGGAACAGGGCACACAACCTTTACCCTACAGCCTTCATTTATGAGTTTTTGCACTTGTTTGTGGACAAAAATACCTAAAACGCTGTTAGAAGATGAGGGATACATATGTGAAATAACTAGTACATTCTTCATGGCTTATTCATCCTTTTGCTATTTTTTTCTCTTATAGGTTGGTACTTTTTCCTCTATAAGTTTGATTATTTCCTCTTTATCTTCATTTACCACTTCTCTAAACTGTTTTATAGACTCCTCAACAAAAGTCATATCTATTTTACCTGGTTTTTCAACAAATATCTTATCATGTTCTGTGGAAGTTAAAGCTACTTCATTCATAAGAAGTTCCTCATATAATTTCTCTCCCGGCCTTAAACCTGTATATTCTATTTTTATATCCACATCAGGTTCATATCCAGATAAAGTTATAAGATCCTTAGCCAGATCTACTATTTTTACGGGTTTTCCCATATCAAGTACAAAAATTTCTCCACCATGGGCTATGGCACCTGCCTGAATTACAAGCTGTGCTGCTTCAGGTATAGTCATAAAAAATCTATTTATTTCAGGATGGGTTACCGTAACAGGTCCCCCATGGGCTATTTGCTTTTTAAAAAGTGGAATTACCGAACCATTACTTCCTAAAACATTTCCAAATCTTACAGCTACATACTCAGTCTCACTAACTTCATCAAAAGCCTGCACCATAATTTCACAAAACCTTTTTGAAGCTCCCATAACATTAGTTGGATTAACTGCCTTATCCGTACTTATTTGAACAAACTTATCCACTTTAAATTCATTACAACATTTCAGTACATTATAGGTACCAATTATATTATTCTTTACAGCTTCTGCCGGATTACCTTCCATAAGTGGAACGTGCTTATGAGCAGCTGCATGAAAAACTACTTCTGGTCTGTATTTATCAAATATACTTCTTAATCTATCTTCATCTCTTATAGAAGCTATAATTATGGCTTTATTTAATTTTGAATAATTATAGTTTAATTCCATCTGCACGTCATAAACGTTATTTTCATATATGTCTAGTATCAAAAGTTGCTTTGGACCAAATCTAGCTATCTGCCTGCATAATTCAGATCCTATAGATCCTCCACCACCTGTGACCATTATAACCTTATCTTTTATGTACTTATTTATATTTTCATTGTTAAGCTTAACTTCGTCTCTTCCAAGAAGATCTTCTATATTTACATCTCTTAATTTGCTCATATTTAAATTTCCATCTATCATTTCATATATGCCAGGCAAAGTTTTAAGCTTGCATTTTGTACTCTTGCATATATTTATGATTTCCCTTTTAGTCTTGATATCTGCAGAAGGCATTGCAATTATTATTTCTTCTATGCTTCTTTCTTTGCATATTCTTGGTATGTCATCTCTTCCTCCTAAAACTTTTATACCATTTATCAACTTTTTTCTTTTTGTTTCATCATCATCTACAAGTCCAACTACATCATAATTAAAATTTCTATTTTTCTTTATCTCTTTTATGAGCACTGCCGATGCATCTCCTGCACCAATTATAAGAAGTCTTTTATTTCTTATCTTTTTATATTGTCCTACGCTTTTATCTTGAAGTAACCTGTATATAAATCTTATTCCACCTAAGGTTAGCACAGATAATATCCAAAAAATTATATGTACAGTATATGGAAATCTATAATACCTATTTTCAAGAAATTTATAATTTATAAAATAGCTGTAAATTACAAATATAATATTTGATACAGAAACAGAATATACAATAGAAATTAACTCTTCTACTGATGCATATTTCCATATACTATCGTATAAATTAAAAACTTTGTTAAATACTAAAGTTATAATTACCATAGGAATAACTGAAATTTTTAAAAATATTATATATTCCTGCTGTATATTAAAATCAAATTTAAGTAATAAGGCAAAATATAAGGAACCTATAAGAAATAATATATCGTATACTATGAGTTTTCTGTCTTTTTGCATTTCAACACTTCCTAAATTATTGTAAAAATTTTATATAAAAACTCCCTTTATCTATTTTACATCATAAACAAAATTATTCAACATATTTTTTAACAGGTAATGTCACACATCACACAATTTAATACTGCTGTTCTATTTCACCAGTAGCATTGATAAATTAATTAATTTTTTGTTACTAAATAAATTGCACCTATAATTTTACATAAATTCTAAAATTATAGATGCAGCTTTATTAAACTCTATTTGTTATGAGAATTAGAAGTTATATCATCATAAACTTCTTTAAATATCTTTTGTTCTTTTAAATCCAAAAGATATTTCATAAAAGGCTTTTTCAGTTCATCTCTCTTCAAGGCATATTCCACAGTGGCTTGTAAAAATCCAAGTTTATCTCCCACATCATACCTTCTTCCCTCAAAATTATATGCATACATAGCTTCATTTTGAGCTAAAGTTCTCAGGGCATCTGTGAGTTGAATTTCTCCTCCCTTTCCTGGAGTAGTGTTGTCTAATATTTCAAATATAGATGGTGTTATTATATATCTTCCAAGTATGGCTATATTAGACGGAGCCTCTTCCACTTTAGGTTTTTCTATTAAATCTTTAACTTTGTATACCTTATCTTCTATATACATTCCTTTTACTATACCATATCTATCTACGTATTCTTTAGGAACCTCCTGTACACCTATAATTGAAGTTTTATATTCATCATAGCATTTTATAAGCTGTTTTAGGCAAGGTTCTTTACTATCTACCACATCATCACCGAGCATTACCGCAAAAGGTTGATTTCCAACAAAAGTTTTTGCACAACTTATTGCATGTCCAAGACCCTTAGGTTCCTTCTGTCTTATGTAATATATATCTGCCATATTTGATATATCCTGTACCATTTTCAAAAGATCTTTCTTGTCTTTATTCTCCAGTTCCTGTTCCAATTCTACGGATTTATCAAAGTGATCTTCTATTGCCCTTTTATTTTTTCCTGTTATTATTAAAATTTCTTCTATTCCAGATGCTACTGCTTCTTCTATAATATATTGGATGGTAGGCTTATCTACTATAGGCAGCATTTCCTTAGGTTGGGCCTTTGTAGCAGGCAAAAATCTTGTTCCAAGTCCAGCAGCTGGTATTATAGCTTTTTTTACATTCACCTTAAAATCTCCTTTCACATTCATGTTACATTAGGCGTTTGCGAAACGCTACAACCCGTATAAATGCGGTGTATTTTTTGTTACAAAACAAAATAACTCCTCACTGATTTATGGTAAAATTGAATTGCAAAGAAACAAAATCACCATATACCTCAGAAAGGAGTTATATATTTATGATACCATATAAACAGCTTTCTTTGGCAGATATTTTTTCTGATTGCAAAGAAAAATTTGAAAATAACAAGCCTCAGTTTCTTTCTTTACTTGAAAATACTATTAACCTTGATGATTTAATCCCTGCTTCCTTCATAAATCATTTTTATGCTTCTACTGGAAGGCCCCGTAAATACAGTCTTTACGCCATGCTCTGTGCTTTGATTTTGCAGCACATTTTTTCTATTCCTACGGATTCCCTTTTGATTATTTTTCTTAAATATTCTCAAGAGTTAAGGGATTTCTGCGGTTTCCTTAAAGTCCCTGATGCTTCTAAATTCACACGTTTTAAACAGGATTTTATTCTGGACTTACAATTGATATTTGATAATCTCGTTGATATTACTGAACCAATATGCCAGCAAATTGACCCCAAACTTGCTTCTATGACTATTTTTGATACTTCTGGTATCGAAGCTTTTGTTACTGAAAACAACCCTAAGTATGCTAACCGCATCATAAAACAGCTTAAGACTTTTAAGAAAGTACATGCTTTAGATGATTCTTATGATCCTTATAAAGCTGCCTATGGTTCTATGCCTCCACACGCTTCAGCTAATCCGGCCATTCAACAAATGTACATTAACGGTCATTTTTGCTATGCTTTTAAATTTGGCATTGTAACCAACGGACTTGGTATTGTAAGAGATATTTCATTTTACAATCAGGATTTTCTAAAAGCACATCCTGATATTGTTATTGAGAAAAAATCTGATTCACCGGATGAAGATAAATCTCTTGCTGATTCTAAAGCTCTTATACCTGTTCTTATGGATTTCTTTGCAAAACATCCTTTGATAAATCCAAAAATCTTTTTAGGTGATGCTGCTTTTGACAGCATTCTGATTTATCGATACCTTTTGCATGATTTGAAATTTGAAAAGGCATTCATTCCATTAAAAACTAAACTTGCATCAAAAGAATTCGACTGCCCTTTAAATGAAAATGGTATTCCATGCTGTCCTTATGACCATTCGCTTCCAATGAAACGAGAAGGCAGTAAAACACACTTACGTTCTGGAATTCCATCAATGAAATTCGTATGTCCCAAAATGAAATGGGTATACAATAAAAAAACTAAAAAGAGCAAACGTGTAACTCTATGTGAAAATCCATGTACAAAATCTTCTTGCGGCAGAATGTTTTACATTTATCCTGAAAAGAATCTTCGTGCATATCCTGGAACTACTCGTGGAACTCTCCAATGGGAAAACACTTATAAAATCAGGACTGCTGTCGAGAAAAACATCAACCATTTCAAAGGCAGTTATTGCGTTGCGGATCGTAAGACACAAAATGAGCTAACGCTTCATTCTGACTTACTTCTAGCCGGTATAACTCAGCTAATAACAGTTATTGTAGCAAATAAAATACATAAAAATGAATATATTAGAAGCCTAAAACCATTAATTGCATAAATTTTATTTGTAAAAAATAGAAACCCAACTTTGCTTTATTTCGTGCGCCCTTTTTTATCAATATGGCTATTTCAAATCATAAAAATTTGTCTTTAAACTTCTAACAATACTTTTGCAACTTCTAAACATCTTTTATTCATTTTTATTAGCGAGTTTCGCAATTACCTATCATGTTACATAGGATTACTTTTTTTCAATCTTCTTAATAAAGTTATCTATTTCAATGACTACTTCATCTTTAGGATCTATTTTCTTTGCGATTTCCAGATGTTTTTTTGCATCTTGTAAATTTCCAGAGTCCAAATAGCACATTATAAGATTAGTGCATATTTCTACGGATCTAGTGGCTTCAAATGCTTTTCTCAAATAAGCTATAGCCTTTTCATAGTCTCCAATAGATGCATAATTTATGCCCATTTCATTTACAATTTCTACTATACTGCTGTCTATATTAAGTGCATCGTTTAAGTAATAAATTGCCTTTTCATAATTTTCTAGTTTTCTATATCCAACTGCTATGTAGTAATACAAGGAAGCATTATCTCCAAAAGTATCCATAAGAGGTATTAACAATTTTAATGCTTCTTCAGGATTATCTTCTAAAAGCTCTTTTCCCCTGTCATAGTGTACAATAGATTTAAGTTCTTCTTTCATATCTGTTATTTCTAAGGTTTCTTTTCCGCCTTTTCCTACATAGTTATTTATATAAAACAATGCTTTTTCATAATCTCCCTCTTCTCTTTTAATAAGGGATTCATAAAGATATGGCAGTGCATAATTTTCTTTGGATTCGGCTCTTTTTAATATTTGCAATTCCTCTTCCTTATATATTTTGTTGGTTTTTCTAATCTCATCTACCATAGCTATAAGTTTGTCATATATTTCTATAGAATCTTCCATAGTAGATAACCCTTTTAATAATATATAGGCATCTTCATATTCTTTATTTTTAACATTCTTTGCTATTATACCTTTTATAAATCTAATGTATTCATTATTTCCGGTTATTATGCTCTTATACTGCTTGCTAAACTTAAAATTTTCATCTGCACCTAATACGTAAAACATGCCTTCAATAAAATACCCTATTGGTATTCTATCCATATTGTTTTTAATTTTAACATTGTCAACTATATTTTTAGAACTTAAAGGCAAATATATATATTCTGGGAAAGTAACTTTAAATATTTTTTCTAAACTTTTTTCATTTACTTCTACAAATAATAATTTAGATAATTTTTCTGCAAAATGTGATTTTATATCCATTAATTTACCACCTACACAATTTATTAGCAATTTACATCGTCTATTATTTTCATAACTCTTTTCTCAAATACATTCATTTTTTCTTCAGCATCTTTCAAGCTGTTTCCTATTATTGAAAGATAAATTTTTATTTTAGGTTCCGTTCCCGAAGGCCTAACTACAAACCAAGACTTATCCTCCATAATAAATTTCAGCACATTTGACTTAGGTAAATGTATTATATTTTCATTTATATTTATTAAATCTTTTTCTACACTTAACTTATAGTCTAATTTTTTAACTATTTTTGCATCACCAAGTGTTCTTTTCATGGAATGCCTCATGTACTGGAGAATTTTTTCTATTTTTTCGTGACCTTCTCTTCCTTTAAGTTCTACTGAAATCAATTTTTCTTTATAAAATCCATATTTTTTATACAGATTTAATAGAGCCTCGTAAAGACTCATGCCCTTCGTTTTATAGTACAGCGTCATTTCACATATAAGCGTAGCTGCAATTACAGCATCCTTGTCTCTTACAAAATCTCCTGCCAGATAGCCGTAGCTTTCTTCAAATCCAAATATATACTCTTTATTTTCCTTGCTTTTAAATTCTTTTATTTTTTCTCCTATATATTTGAATCCAGTTAACACATTTACTAATTCTACTCCATATTCTTTTGCTATATCTTGAACCATCTCCGTAGTTACTATAGTTTTTACCACAACACCATTTTTCGGCAATTTATCAATTTCCTTTAAGGATGAAAGAATATAATGGGTTAAAAGAACACCTACTTGATTTCCAGTAAGTGTTTTATACTGGCCTTCTACATTCTTCACTACTATCCCTATTCTATCACAATCTGGATCTGTTCCAAATATTATATCTGGCTTTATAGCCTGTGCCATATCTAAAGCCAGTTTAAAAACTCTAGGATCTTCTGGATTAGGATATTCTGCTGTTGGAAAACTCCCATCTGGGCTTTCCTGTTCTTTTACTATATTCACATTTTCATATCCAAGTTCCTTAAGCGCCCTTCTCACTGGAATATTACCAGTTCCATGCAGTGGAGTATATATTATTTTTAAATCTTTTGCATGCGACTGTATAAGATCTTTCCTTATAGCAAGGTTCTTTACCTTCTCTATATAGGATTTATCTATATTTTCTCCCAACATATGAAGTATACCTTTGTTTTCAGCTTCTTTTAAATCCATATGTTTTATTTCTGAAAAATCACTGATACTTTCTATACAAGATAGTATTTCATTTGCAAAATCATCTGTTACCTGTCCACCATCTTCCCCATATACCTTATATCCATTATATTGCTTTGGGTTATGAGATGCTGTTATAACAACACCTGCCTTACTTTTAAGTTCTCTTACCGCATAGGAGAGCATTGGTGTTGGATGAAGAGTTTTAAAAAGATTTACTTCTATACCATTCGCACATAAATTACTTGCAGCAGCCTGTGCAAATTCTTTGGACATTATTCTGCAATCATAAGCTATGCATACGGAAATATTTGTATTATACTTTTTTATAAGATATTTTGATAATCCTTCTGTAGCTTTTCCCACAGTATATATATTCATTCTATTGGTGCCTATACCTATTACGCCTCTAAGACCTCCTGTACCAAACTCCAAATCCTTATAAAATCTATCTTCTATTTCCTTTTCATCCTCTATATTTTTTAGTTCTATTTTTCCATCGTCATCCACATAAGGTGAACTCAACCAATATTCATATTTTTCTCTATACATATCTTTACCTCCTATATGCAATATTTAACATTTACTATTATACTATAAACTATATCTAAAAACATGTATACAACCATATTTTTACCTCATAATATATATATATAACTTATTTCTTAATTTTAGGTTAATTTATTTATATAAATTGGTATTATTGAATCTCTACGTGAATTAACATATAATGATATTAGTTTTTGCTAAGTATGATTATCCCTTTAATTCCAAGAATTAAAGGGTATTTTTTATGAAGGAAGGTGCTTTATCAAGGTGTATAAATTAGATCAAAGTGAAACTCCACTGTTTGACGCATTAATGGAATACGTAAATAGGAATACCATCCCTTTTCATGTACCAGGTCATAAAAAAGGGAATGGTATAGACGAAGAGTTTAAAAATTTTATGGGGGAAAATCCCTTTAAAATTGACGTTACCGTATTTAAATTAGTGGATAGTCTTCACCATCCTACTGGTCCAATAAAAAAGGCACAACAATTAGCTGCAGATGCCTATGGCTCTGATGCCGCTTTTTTTTCAATGCATGGAACATCCGGAGCTATACAAACCATGATTATATCTGTAGTGAATTCAGGAGATAAAATAATAATTCCAAGAAATGTTCACAAATCGGTTACTGCTGGAATTATATTAAGTGGTGCAATACCTGTATATATGCAGCCTGAACTAGATAAAACAATAGGAATTGCCCATGGTGTTACTTCTGAAACCGTAGAGGATACTTTAAAACAAAATCCTGATGCAAAGGCTGTTTTAATTATAAACCCTACCTATTATGGAGTAGCTGCAGACATTAAGAAAATATCAGATATAGTACACAGTTATGATATTCCTTTAATTGTAGACGAGGCCCATGGACCACACCTTGGTTTTAATGATAATTTACCAATATCAGCTATGCAAGTTGGTGCCGATATGTGTTCCCAAAGTACTCATAAAATAATAGGAGCTATGACTCAGTGTTCACTGCTTCATGTTCGTTCAGAACGTATCGATATACACAGGGTTCAACAAGTTTTATCTCTACTGCAAACAACTTCACCTTCTTATGTTTTAATGGCTTCACTGGATTGTGCCAGGAGACAAATAGCTCTCCATGGGAAAGAACTGCTGGATAAAGCTATTGATCTGTCAAGTTATGCCAGGTATAAAATCAACAATATCCCAGGATTCTACTGTTTTGGGGAAGAAATAGTTGGCAATCCTGGCGTAGTGTCCCTTGATCCTACCAAAATAACCATAACCTGTAGAGATTTGGGTATTACAGGTTATGACTTAGATATGATTTTATCAAATAAGTATCATATACAAATGGAACTCTCAGATTTATATAATATTTTAGCTGTTGGTTCTTTTGGAGATACTAAAGAAAGTATAGATGCTCTTATAAATGCACTAGAGGAAGTAAGCACAGAATACTATGGGAGAGGATATAGGAAATCAGATTTTCTGGATATACCTCCTATACCAAGACAATTAGAGATTCCACGAGATGCCTTTAATTCTGAAAAAACGCCAGTACTATTAAAAGACAGTATAGGCATGATAAGTGGAGAATTTTTAATGGCATATCCTCCTGGAATACCAGTACTTTGCCCCGGCGAGGAAATAACAAAAGAAATTGTAGACTACGTACAAGAACTAAAAGATACTGGATTGTATGTTCAAGGTACAGAAGATCCTGAAGTAGAGTATATCAAAGTAGTAAAATAATATATTTCTCAAACAAAAAATTAAAATATACCACGAGATATGCTGACAAATTTCATTACAATAAAAACTTTTAATTTTGTCAGCATATCCCTAAGTATAAGTTCAATTTTTAGTTAGAAATATTATTTGCAAATTCCCCCCCATTCAACAACCGTGAATCCATTACGCTTAAATTTATTTATTTTTGGTTTCTTAATGTCTAAATTTTCATTATTATTAAGGGGTACAAAATAGAAATAAGCTCTCAAAATTGAATCAGGTTTCTTAGATAAATTAAGTTTAATTGCTTCATTTATTTCTTTCGGATCAAGATAATATGCTGCATATCTACTGCTTTTCCATTTCAACTCTTTTGACCAATATTCAATAAAATCTACTTTTTCTTTTGAATTTAAACCTATGGAAGTCAATATGTTATTCATTTCTTCATTAAAATTACCTTCATTTATGATCCATCCTTTATTTAAGGTAAATTTATAATTAAGTGAAGCTTCATAAAACAAAAAATCATAAGTATTGTCAATCTTTCCACTTGGGTCAACTGTTATTTTCCATCCTGCATTATATTTCGGAATTGATTTAATTATCTTACCTTTAGGTGTAACATTTACTGATAATTCTTCCGTTTTCTCTGGATATAAATATATATTAGGTTTTTTAGCTACAACCATATCAATAATCTCGCATCCAGGTAAAGCATTTTCTAAAGATCGTATATCTGTACCACTAATTGGATTATCAGACAAAATAAGTCGTTTTAAATTAGTTAAATTCTTTAATACATCTATACAACGAATGTCATTGCCACTCAAATTAAGTTCTTGCAAATTAGTTAGTTTCTCTATTCCACTAATATCTTGAATTCCGCAATATCTTATATTTAATTCTGTTATTTTTTTAATATCACTTTTATAAATATCTCCAGTTAATTTACTTATTTTATTTCTTATTAATTGTTCCAATTTTTTATCTTTGAAAGTTACTATATTATCACTATTAGTGTTATTTTTAACACTAAAATGTAGCTTGTATTCATTCTTCAATACCTTCCCTTTAGTAGAGTGTACTTTATTACCAATATTCAATATGTAGCTTTCTCCTGATGTATATCCACCTTTTGGAGCTGTTACTATAACTGTTTTTCCATCCTGTCCTAAATGAATACCTACATTTAGGACATCACCTGAGCCGTCTGTAACAGTTATACCCTGCTTAGTTACATCGTCAAACCCAATATTATCTGTAAATTTAATTGTCCAAGTTTTGCTTGAAACTACTGTTTGATTATTAATAAAATTAGCTGCTTTTACACTAGGCGAAAATAATATAAAAACACATAAAAAAGATACCATTATAAACTTATTTTTCAATTTATACATCTCCCTCTTATAGATTATTATACCTTTTTTGTAAATTATATTCTATATAATAAGAGAAGGTTTTTATTATTTAACACTGTATTGTAAAATACTCTCATATATTTTAGAAATAATAAAATTATTAAATTCAGCTTTATTATTGTCATACTAGTTGTTTTATAAATCAACTTGCTTATCTTTATGTATCAATGAATCTTACTTAGTGGGAAAAGCAGAGAACTTAAATGTTTGACTTAAAGTGAATCACTTTCTCTTTAGAGTTTTGTTTCTCCCACTAAGTTTAGATGAGTTATCTAGTGGTATAGCTAATGTTATGCATAGCATAATAACTTTAAATTGCTGAAGCTCAAGAGTTCTAATACCTCCAACTTTGATAATCGCTTTCGCTGTGTACGTGGAGGTGTTACAGTAGGTAGCCATCAGATAAAAAGAAAGTCTATCTACCATAAATTAACAAATTTAAAATACTTTCTTTGAATTTATCTTTTTATATAAGATTGCAGATATTAATCCAGTAATAAGTATTGCTGCTGTGGTGGATCTTGACATAAATATATACAAACCATGTTTATCATCAAAGAGTATGCAAAATAAACCGCAAGTTTCTAAAAAAACTAATACTATAAAAAATATAGGTAATTTTCTTTCTGAATAAATTATGCCTAAAAATGCTATAGCAAATACTATCCATGATACAAAGTATAATATATATCCATAATGCTCAAATTTACTCCAAGTGCTTTTCCCAAACAAATCTCCATACTCAGCCATTCCTTTATCATCTAGTTCATCTTGACTTCTTGTATACTTGAAAGTAACATTATATTTTAAAGTTTTTTCATCATTAGCATAGACAAAGGATGTTTCAGCACCAGTATCCTTTTCTGACGTTGGAATTTGATTTTCTTTATTATATGAAAAGAATTTTTTATGATCTTTCCATACAGAACAATAATAAATACCATTATTGTTTTTAGAATTATATTTATCAAGTTTCTCAGTTATTTTTTTTTCAGTGTCTTTACTAAAGTTATCTTCATTTTTTAAAATATCCTCTATTTCAAACTTAATTATGTAGGAAGACTGTTTATAGTAGTGGGTACCAGCACCGTTTTTAGAAAAAATAATATTATTTTTATTAAATGATAAGATTAGTGCAGCACCAATTAAGTAAATAATTATAGCACATAAAAACAAATACTTCCAAAACTTTTTTTGTTTTGAAATAATTAATGATAATTCAGCGTCTACTTCCTTTACTGGTCGGGAACATCCATAGGTTTGTGTAAAATAGAATAGATGGGATAAAATTTATTTGGAAATTACTATAGGATTAAGTTCTTGTAGTAATTTTTATTTTTTAGGAAATAACTAATAATAGTGTGGTTTAGCTTTCTAATAATAGTATTGTTAGCAATAATGCTATTATTATTCATCTTTATACAAAATAGTACAGGCTTTATCTTTATATATACGGCTCTATTCTATCTTTAAACATTATGGTTAATTGAGCCAGTGTATTTGCCCAGTTTGCAGAAGGTGACGTCCATTTTAGCATTATCTGCTCGGTGGCCAGGTATAGAGCTTTTAGAAGGGAATCGTCTGTAGGAAATACTGTCCTTATCTTAGTGAATTTCCTAAGCTGCCTGTTGAAACCTTCCAGAGCGTTAGTTGTATATATTATTTTTCTTATATCTTGAGGAAAATCAAAATATGTAGATAGATTTTCCCAGTTATTTTGCCATGACTGTAAAACTATAGGATACTTATCTCCCCATTTATCATTCAGTGATTGTAATGCCTGACTTGCCATTGTTTCATTAACAGCCTTATATACTTCTTTTAAATCCTTCATAAAAGCCTTAACATTCTTTGATGGTATATATTTTATAGAATTTCTTATCTGGTGTATTATACAATTCTGTATGTTAACTTCAGGAAAAACTACTTTAATTGCATCTGGAAGTCCTTTAAGTCCGTCCATACAGGCTATTAAAATATCTTTAACACCCCTGTTTTTAAGATCATTGCATACAGATAACCAATATTTTGCTCCTTCCTGTTCCCCAACCCATATTCCAAGTATGTCTTTATGGCCTTTCACATCAAGTGCCATACAAACATAGGCAGCCTTATTTACAATTCTATGTTCATCTCTGACTTTAAAATATAAGGCATCCATATATACTATAGGATACATTGGATCAAGGGCTCTATTTTGCCATGCTAGTGCTGTATCCATGACCTTATCTGTAATTTTGGATATCATTGCAGGGGATATATCTACTCCGTAAAGTTCATCTATCTCTGATTTTATATCATCTACAGACATACCCCGTGCATATAAACCTATAACTTTCTTATCAAGTTCATTACAGACAGTTTCATATTTCTTGACTATCTTAGGTTCGAACTCAGACTTTCTATCTCTTGGTACATCTACTTTAACCGGGCCAAAACTGGTTCTAATGTTTTTAGAACTGTATCCATTTCTATAGTCTTTATCTTCATCAGGGAGCCTTGCATATTTTTCCCTTCCGAGATGTTCTTCCATTTCTGCCTCTAAAAACTGCTGTATTATACCTCCAAATAGCCTTTGCATAAGTCCATTTTTGCCTACTAAGTCCTCCATACTATTACACTTCTTTAATTCCTTTTTTAAATCAATGTCTGGCACTTCCAGTATATTCATGTTTAGATCTCCTCTCAAAAATTATTTATACTTATTATTACCACTATTACCATTTCTCCATACATAAAAAGAACGTACCTAGATTTGATTTACACAAATCTAGGTACGTTCTCTACTGGTCCAAACTCTTTTATAGCAATATCAACACTATCATCTTCATTTAAGCCCTTATTCTGAAGTTCTTTTGTTCTTTCATTCAAGTGAGTTTTCATTTCTTCTTTTAATATCTTAACATTTTTATCTTTATTATTAAAACTTTTATAAACTTGCTTAATGTAGTTATTAATTCTGTCCATGACCTTCCCCTCCCAAACTTAATTTGAATCAGCCCTTTACTCATCAGTATCTAAAACGAAACGATTCATTATCTTTTGTAATGCCTTCCATTCCTTTGTCTTTTCTTTAAAAACCCCTTTTCCTTCTTCTAAAATTTTATAGTAACGCCTTCTTCCCCCGCCAGTATTTTTTTCATCATTCCAGTAGCCTTCAATGTAATTTTTCTTTTCTAATCTTTTTAAACATACATATAGTGTAGTTTCTTTCATTTGAAATTCATCATTAGACTTTTCTTTAATTCTCTTTGATATTTCATAACCGTACATATCCTTTTCATACAGAACTGATAGTATCATTGTGTCTATATATCCTTTTAAAACTTCCTTTTCAAATTCCATTTCACACCTCATCTTTATAATAAGTATTACTTCATATAATGTAGTACATTTTTATATTATCACAAACTACTGCATAATGTAAAGTAGTTTATGATAATATTTCCACTTATTATTATGACAAAATTGAAATATCATCCTAGCATATTCCAATATAATTTCCTAAATTTTTACTCATTTTTTCAACACCATCTGTGCCTTCAAGTAAAGGCATAAATAAAGCTATTTGACTTTCCTGGCTATAATCTCCTTGTAGTGTACGACCCATTAAAACATTGAAGGTTTGATCTGTGCCACCCATTTCAATATCTGCCTTTACCGCCACAGAGTCATATGCTTGCATCAATGGATAAAAAAATTCATGTAATCCTATAGGTTTATTGTTTTTATATCTTTTCTCAAAATCATCTCTTTCTAGTATTCTTGCAACAGTAACTTTTCCAGCAAGCTTTAACACATCTTCAAAATTAAGTTTAGATAACCATTCGCTATTAAACCTAACTTCTGTTTTATCTCTATCAAGTATTTTAAATACCTGTTTTTCATAGGTCCTAGCATTTTCAATCACCTGCTCCGTTGTCAATTGTCTGCGGGTTTTGCTTTTTCCTGAAGGATCACCAATTTTGCCAGTGAAATCACCAATTATGATTACTGCTTGATGTCCTAAATCTTGCATTTGTTTGATTTTTCTAAGTACAACTGCATGACCAAGGTGTATATCTGGTGCAGAAGGATCAAGTCCAAGTTTAATCCTAAGAGGTATTCCTGAGGACACACTTTTCTCCAGCTTTTGTTTTAAATTTTTTTCGCTCACAACCTGACTTACACCTTTCATAATAATTTTAAACTGTTCTTCAAAATCTTTCATTTCTGTCATCCTTTCTTATAAACAAAAAATTAAAAACTCCCGTCCGCTGCATTACGCAAAGGACGGGAGTTTTACTCACGTGTTACCACCTCAAAATTTATTTATACATCACTGTATAAACCTCATCGGGTACGGCACAAAAGGCTTATACCCTAGCGATATAACGGTCGCACCCGGCAACAGCCTACTAAGATATAAACAGAGTTCTTGGTTTCAGGTGGAGTTTTTTTCTCCATCTGAAACTTAGAAATTGTTATCCAGGTGCGTAGCAGCCGTTATCCCCCACTTTATAAGAAGATGGGGGTATTACGGCTGGTAGCCATCGGATAAATCTTTTCAGTGTACCACTCAGAGATGTATTCCAAAATCTGTTTTCTACCCCTCTCATCAACCGGTAGCTTTCTGTTGAAAACTTATGATTTCTACTTCTTCTCATCGCAGTTTTAAATATTTAGCTTATATTGTATCACTTAAATCTAATGCAAGTCAATTTCTACTATATACTTTCATTTAAATGATCACTTATAAAATAAAAATATTATGAATATAATCACACCGACCCTAAAATTTACAATGAGAATATTAAGCATTAATTAAATTCTGGATTTCATTCAATAAAACAGGAAAGTCAATATATCCATCACGAGCAATAAAATGCTTTCCTGATGAAAGGATCATAAGATTTGCATCTAACTCTTTGGCTAATTTTTGTGTTGCTTTGGTTGGAACAATATCATCATCTTTTGCAGTAATAACAATTCTTGATTGAACTAGACTTTTTATTCTTGCAATGTCAAGTGGTCCATCTACAAATTCTTGTAGGCCTTCTGTTTGTTTCTCCATGGGATTTTCATTTATGAAACCTGAAACAAGTATTGCACCTTTAATTTTTATGTTTTTTTCAAGAATATAGCGAAGTGCCGTAACACATCCCAGACTATGACCAATAAATATCGTATTTTCATCAATATCCAAAACATTTTTACGAAGATGTTTAAGCCAGGGTTCAAGATGAGGATTATCCGAATCAGGCATGTTAGGAATATGAATTTTAACAGGACTATTTTTAAACTGTTCTTTTAGCCATGGAAACCACTCTGCTTGATTGGAAGATGTATAACCATGAATAACATAAATATTAGTACTTTTCATTTTATTATTTCTCCTAATTATATAGATAATTTTTACTTCATAATTATTTATTATTTTCAATTTATTAATGTTTTATATTTGAAATAAATTTATATAACTAAAAACTGACTTATATTCGGAAAATATGATGACAAAATTGAAATTACGTTTGAAAAATTTTTTAATAAATCTAGAGCTTGGCATTTTGAAAACCTATATGGATATTCTAAATTAAAAAATCAACTTATGCACAGTCATATCTTTACAATGATGAAGTTCTTTTAAATATTTTGTATAAAAGTCTTAGAAATAACTATACAATATAATCTATAAAAATACCTATTGAGCAATCACAAAAATTACTTTTATTAGATGAACAAACTAATAAAAGTATACTCAGTGAAAATAGATATAATACTAACATAAATCCATCAAATCAGCATGACTTTATAATGTATTTTAAAGGTGTCTCTAAGGATAAAAAATACAAAATAGGTACATCAAATCTAGAAGACTTTTATAAATTATATGATACTTCTAAGTTTACCATAAAATTAAAATAATCAATGTATTGAAACAAGGCGCACTAACAAGTAATGCGCCTTGTTTCCGATAACTAAGCTAAGCAAAATAACAATATAATATTGTTTGAAATAATCATTTAAAAGTTGCTCATACTTAACTTAATATACCATAAATTCATAAACCTAAAATACTTGCCTTGAATTTATCTTTTTATATAAGATTGCAGATATTAATCCAGTAATAAGTATTGCTGCTATGGTGAATCTTGACATAAATTCAACCAAACCATGTTTATCAAAGAGTAGATAAAATAAACCCCCAGTTTCTAGAAAAACTAATACTATAAAAAATATAGGTAATTTTTTTTCTGAATAAATTATGCCTAAAAATGCTATAGCAAATACTATCCATGATGCAAGGTATAAGATATAGCTATAATTTCTAAATTTACTCCAAATACTCTTATCATACAAATTCTGATACTCAACCGCTCCCTTAAAATCTAGCGTATATTGACTCTTTGTAAACTTGAAATTAACACTATATTTTAAAGTTTTTTGATCCTTAGCATAGATAAAGGGTGTTGACAAATTAGTATACTTTTCTGACATTGGAATTTCATTTTCTTTACTTGGAATTTCATTTTCTTTATTGTATGAAAATAATTTTTTATGATCTTTCCATACAGAACAATAATAAATACCATTATTGTTTTGAGAATTAAATTTATCAAGTTTTTCAGTTATTTTTTTTTCAGTGTCTTTACTAAAACTATCTTCACTTTTTAAAATATCCTGCAGCTCATACTTAACTATATAGGAAGACTGTTTATAGTAGTGGGTACCAAAACCGTTTTTAGAAAAAGTAATCTCATTTTTATTATATGTTAACCCTAGTGCAGCACCAATTAAGTAAATAATTATAGCACATAAAAACAAACACTTCCAAAACTTTTTCTGTTTTGAAATAATTAATGATAATTCAGCATCTACTTCCTTTACTGGTCCGAACTCTTTTATAGCAATATCAATACTATCATCTTCATTTAATCCCTTATTCTGAAGTTCTTTTGTTCTTTCATTCAAGTGAGTTTTCATTTCTTCTTTTAATATCTTAACATCTTTATCTTTATTATTAAAGCTTTTATAAATTTGCTTAATGTAGTTATTAATTCTGTCCATGACCTTCCCCTCCCAAACTTAATTTGAATCAACTCTTTACTCATCAGTATCTAAAACGAAACGGTTCATTATCTTTTGTAATGCCTTCCATTCTTTCGTCTTTTCTTTAAAAAACCTTTTTCCTTCTTCTAAAATTTTATAGTAACGCCTTCTTCCTCCACCAGTATTTTTTTCATCATTCCAGTAACCTTCAATGTAATTTTTCTTTTCTAATCTTTTTAAACATACATATAGTGTAGTTTCTTTCATTTGAAATTCATCATTAGACTTTTCTTTAATTCTCTTTGATATTTCATAACCGTACATATCCTTTTCATACAGAACTGACAGTATCATTGTGTCTATATATCCTTTTAAAACTTCCTTTTCAAATTCCATTCCACACCTCATCTTTATAATAGGAATTACTTCATATAATGAAGTACATTTTTATATTAACACAAACTACTGCATAATGTAAAGTAGTTTGTGTTAATATTTCCATATTCTATTTAACGCACCCAGAATTTTAAAGCTTTTTGCTCTTTGAAAAAACTCCAGTTTAAAGAAATATTTTCTATTTTTATCTCCTAAATAATAGGATTTCTCTAATGGTGTTTTACGTATATATTTTTCGATGCGTTCATAGGCATCCTTTACTTCTTTATAATTAAAAATCTATCTATCATAAATTTTTAATACATCAACATAATATTTGATTTACGAATAAAAAAAGCACTATAAAATTCAAATTTGAATAATACAATGTTCTATAGAATATTACGTTTCTTAATAATTATAAAAAGCAAAATAGATGGTGTGAATTTTAAATTATAAAACCCAGTTTACTTACAACATTCGCTTAATATTTGTTTTAATTCTGGTTGATTAGCATAATATTCATAGTTTATACAAATACTATCATTAGATCCTCCATCCGTAATTTCAATATTATTATTATTTTTTGTATATACCTCTATTGCAGACATAGGTGGCGCCCATGAATGAAAAGCAGCTGCATAATCAAAATAATCATATACTTTTATACTATTTAATAATTCTATAATCTTTACTTGTTCGTCTTTAGGTATACACTTTTCTCCACTTTTCCCATATAACATTACTTTGTCAACATTACTCTCCTCAATAGGTAAACTTGGCACTCCAAAATGTAAAACTTGTTGTTTTTTTAGTTTTTTATCGCTTAATGAATGTATATTTGTTCCTAAATATAAGGTATAATCTCCAGGTGTATATCCTTCATATGGATGAGCAATTAAAATACTTTTGCCATCGTCACACAATCTAATGTTTAAATTTAATGAATTGCCATTTACGTCCTTTATTGCTATTGAATTTTTAGTTAAATCATCTAAGCAGATATTATCTGAGAATTTTACAATCCAATTTTTATTTTTATCTACTACTCTGTTATCTGTAATTTGTAATGCATATACTTTACTACCTATAATAACAAATACAAATGTTATTATAATTAAAATTAATTTACTTGATTGTTTTTGTATTTTTTTCATTTGATATACCCTCCCATAAAGAAAACTTTAATTCATAATAAACTATGTTTTAACTTTATGATAATTATAATATACTTATATGTCAAATATTGCATACTTTTTTAATAAACGTAAAATAGTATTATTCTACAAATTTACTGCATTATTCAATTGTCAAAGAACATCCATATATTTAGATTTATGGATGTTGTCGTATAATATTCAAACTGTAAAAGTTAAGCATATAATATACTTCATAAATGTTTCATATTTGAAATAGATTTATATAACTAAAAGTTGACTTATATTAAGAAAATATGATGATGAAATTTACCAACATATGATACAATTTAACTTTTACAAACAATACGTTTAAACATGAGAAATTCATTAAATATATTACAAATGCTTTCTAACTTAAAAATCAACTTATACGCAGCCATATTTTTACAATAATGAAGTTCTTTTAAATATTTTGCATATAAGTCTTAGGAAAAAATTCGTAAAAACTTAGAACTTTTGAATTGTGTGAGGTACGAGTTTTCAAAAGTTCTTAGCTTTTTTAGAATTTTTTACTTAGACTTATCAAAATATTTAATGAACTGAAGGTTGTAAAAAATATCCGTAGTATAAATTGATTTTTTGCTTAGATTCTATTTATCTGATGGCTACCTACTGTAACACTCCCACTTCTATCAAAGTGGGAGCTAACAATAGCTACGCCCCTAGATAATTCATCTAAACTTAGTGGGAGAAACAAAACTCTAAAGAGAAAGGGACTATCACCAAATCAAAGATTTGGGATATCTGCTTTTCCCACTAAGTAAGATTCATTGATAAAGTATTCTACCATCTACATTTTTAACAGACTTACAACCTGTCAAAACCATAGCTGACTTTAGTTCACTCTTCAAATTTTCTACATAGGATTTTACTCCTTCTCTCGCACCTCCAAAAGATGCAGTTACAAAAGGTCTTCCTATAAGTACGGCATCTGCTCCTAATGCAAGCATTTTAAGTACATCCACACCGCTTCTCACACCTCCATCTGCAAGTATTGTAACCTTGCCTTTAACCGCCTTAGCTATCTCTGGAAGTACCTCTGCCACTCCAGGAGTTTGATCTAAAACTCTTCCACCATGGTTTGAAACAACTATGGCACTTACTCCAGCTTTAACTGCAAGTTCTGCTTCATCTGGAGTCATTATTCCCTTTAATATAAAGGGAAGTTTTGTACTTTCCACAACTTCTTTTATTTCTTCCAAAGTCTTAGGCCCTACAGGTTTTCCATGAAGTGCTAAAGTTATTAATCCTGCAGCATCTATATCCATACCTACTGCAAAAGCTCCTGCTTTTTCAGCAAGTTTTATTTTACTTATAACATTTTTATTTTCCCAAGGTTTTATTACAGCTATACCTTCTCCATTAAATTCTTTAAGCTTTTCAAGATTAGTTATAAGAAAAGAATCTACTGCTGTATCTCCTACCATAGGATATATTCCTGCATCCAGACATCCTCCTATAACCGAGGAAATATACTCTTCTTCAGTAAACTTTCCACCCATATTCAAAGTAGTTCCTGATACAGGTGCTGCAAAAACAGGTATGTCCATCTTTTTTCCAAATAACTCTATTGAGGTGTCAGGATCTTTAGCATCATGTATAACTCTCATATTTAATTTACATTTGCTCAGAGAATTAAAATTTTCTTTAAAAGAATCTCCTGTTCCCTTTCCTCCCATACCTGGCACTTCTCCAGCACAGGCGTTTCCATTACAGGCAGGGCATACCCTGCAGCTTCCATTTAAATTTTCCCTTGCATTTTTTAATACATCTTTATAATTCATAATAATGCCGCCAAATATTAAATTTCTTAATATTTAGCAGTTCTTCACCCCTTTCAAGTAATATTTTATTAAAAATAACTCATTTTATTTAAATATTAAGTTTAGACATTTTCAAAGAAATAACTAATCCATATGCCAGCCTATTTTCTTTCAAATGCCTTATTAAAATCATTTTCTCCATATATCTTTATATGGTTTTTGCTTAAAAGTTCTGCTGTTACTCCGGCACCCTCTATAATATTTCCACTAAAATTTCCATCATAAATTTTACCAAAACCGCAGGATGGACTTTTAGACTTTAAAATAGCTTCTTTTATATTACATGCCTTAGCTACTTTTAAAGTTTCATAGGCTCCTTTTAAAAATTCACTTGTAAAATTTTCTCCATTAGAACTTATTACAGCAGCTTTTCCATCTATCACATCTTTACCTGTACCGCCACATATTTCGCAAGGGTTTCTAGGAGTCTTCAATCCACCTAACTGTTCTGGACATAAGGGCAGCGCCTTTCCTTCTTTCACAAGACTTAGTACTTTCTCACAAAGATTATTTTGCCCATTATATTTAGTATTAATGCCACACAAGCATGCACTTACTAATATCACTCCAGCCACACTCCTTATTTCAATTCAACTATTGTAACTCCTGTGCCACCTTCACCATATTCTCCAAGCCTGTGATTCTTTACATGAGAATGCTTCTTTAACATATCAGTTATAGAATTTCTAAGCACTCCGGTACCCTTACCGTGTATTATAGTAACTTCTTTAAGTCCTCCCATGTATGCATCATCTAAATATTTGTCTACAGTATAAGTTGCCTCTATAGAGTCCATTCCCCTTAAATCCACTGAACTTGAAACATTTCTTAAATTTAATTTAGCTTCTCTTTTTAACTTTTTCTTTTCACTTTTTGAATTGCCACTAGAAGTTCTCAATTCTTTCAACTTCACACTTATTTTCATGATTCCTGCTTGAACCTGTACTTCCCCCTTACTGTCAGGTTTAGATAGTACCACTGCTTTTTGATTTAATGAAGGTATGAATACTTCCTGCCCTTCTTTTACAGATTTAAGCTCTTCTCCAACATCATTTTTATTATCATACAACTTTTCTTCAGTTTTCTCTAATCTATCCTTAAGTTTTTTTCTATTTTCCTCTAATTTATGTCTTACAGAAGAAGTGTATCCCATTCTTTCTAGTTCTCTCATATCCTTTAGAATTTTATCTGCTTCTTCTTTAGAACTTCTTATTATTTCTTTTGCCTCTCTCTGCGCTCCAATGATAGCCTTATCTCTTATATTTTGAAGTTTACTTGCTTTTTCTTCATACTTTTCTTTGATTTTAGCTGCCTCACTTTTTAGTATTTCTGCTTCTCTAGCAAAAGTTTCAGCTTTTGATTTCTTTTCCTGAAGGCTTTGAATTAAATCTTCAAATTGTAAGGCATCGCTAGCTATATTTTCTCTAGCATCTTCTATTATAAAATCTGGCAGTCCAAGCCTTTTAGATATTTCAAAAGCATTAGACTTTCCCGGTACTCCTATCATAAGCCTATAAGTAGGTCTCAAAGTTTCTATGTCAAATTCTACAGATGCATTTTCCACTCCCTCATTTTTTAAAGCATACACTTTTAATTCACTGTAATGAGTTGTAGCTACTATAGTGCATCCTCTTTTTCTTAAGTTTTCAAGTATGGATACTGCAAGAGCTGCACCTTCTGTAGGATCAGTACCTGCACCTAATTCATCAAACAACACAAGAGATTTTTCATCAAACTTTTCAATAATATTTACTATATTAGTCATATGTGATGAAAATGTAGATAAATTCTGCTCTATGCTCTGTTCATCTCCAATATCTGCAAATACCTCTGTAAAAAATCCTACAGTAGAATTCTCCCTAGCAGGTATCATAAGTCCACTTAGCGCCATAATATGTAAAAGCCCTATAGTTTTGAGAGTTACAGTTTTTCCTCCTGTATTAGGTCCTGTTATAACTAAACAGCTAAAATTTCTACCTATATATACATCCATAGGTACTACTGTTTTTTTATTTATAAGTGGATGCCTTCCTTCTATAATATTAACTACTCCATTTTCACTTACATTTGGAATGTTTCCATTTAACTCACTGCCAAATTTAGCTTTAGCAAATATAAAATCAAGTTCCCATATTATATCTGCATTTCTTTCAACTACAGTTATATTATCATATATTTGCTGAGACAGTTCAGCTAATATCCTATCTATCTCTGCTTTTTCCTTTAATTTTAGTTCCTTTATTTCATTGTTCAAATTTACAAGTCCCATAGGTTCTATATAAAGAGTTGCCCCACTTGAGCTTTGATCATGGACAAGTCCTGGCACGGATGACTTATTTTCCGCTTTTACAGGAAGCACGTACCTGTCTCCCCTCATGGTATATAAGTTATCCTGCAGATAATCAGAGTAACTTCTTATAAGTGAATTTACCCTATCTCTTACTGAAGCATTTTTATCTTTTAGACTTTTTCTAATATTGTAGAGAAGAGAACTTGCCTTATCAGATATTTCATCTTCGCTTTCTATAGCTATAAAAATTTCATCTTCTAAATTTTTTAAAGGAACAATACCTGCACATATATCTTCTATAATTTTAAAATGTTCTTCATCTTCCGACACAGTTATATACTTCTGAATTCTCCTCGCAGCCCTAAGTATTGCTCCTATTTTAAGAATTTGTCCTGGCATTAATGTAGAACCTTTTCCTGCCATTTTTATACCCTGTCTTACATCATAAACCCCTTCAAAAGGAGGATTGCCTTTAGTTACAAGAAGTTTTAAAGCTTCTCTTGTTTCCTGCAAATGTTCTCTCACTTCATACAGGTTGTCATAAGGGCTTAATTTTTCTATTAAATCTTTAGCTGCTCCAGTATTTGCGTAATCCTTTAATCTTTCCTTAACTTTATAAAATTCTAAAACCTTTAATGATTTTTCGTTCATTTAAATTTACCAATCCCTTCAGATCAAATGACTTTAATTTTGTGTTACCCGTAGCCTTACTCTATACTATTTTTATAATGTCCTCTGGTAAACTCACTAAAATCACCATGAAATTCTTCTTTTTCAAAGCATTCTAATATTTTTTTAGTCTTGCTATAATTTTCATCAATAAAATCTACTCTAAAACTATCAATTCCCATATTTCTAAGTTCTTCTATATGTGGTATAAGGTTAGTTGCAACAGAATTATATATGTAGCTTCTGCAGAATTCATCCGTGTCTAATGGAAACTCTTTTTTCTTTCTGTCTATAAGAAAGAACTCCCCTTCTTTACAAGCACCTTTACAATTTTTAGAAGTAGTTTTACCTCCAAAAGTGCTTCCTATAGCACAATACTCACTTACCATAAGCTCCACTTTTCCATATACAAACATTTGAGCTTTAAAATTACTATTTCTAATTAGCTCATTTATTTCATGTTTACTTAGTTCCACACTTAAACAAGATCCATTCATAATTTTGCTATAAAAATCCAGTGCACAGCTGTTTGTTATGTTTAACTTATAATCACCTAATATATTTAGCTTATTTCTAAACTTACTTATTATACCTAAATTTGCAGTAACTATGCCTTCAATTTTATTTAAGTTTTTATCTATAAATTTCTCTATATAATTAAATTCGTTTTTAACTATATTGGGAACTTTAATATATATTTTTTTAGATTCAAGATTATTTAAATTATTTATTTTAATTTGTTTAAATGGATTTATGCATATGTGTTCAAAACTTGATTCCATCACTGCCTTTAATTGCTCATTAGTATTTACAAATACCATTTTAGGCGGTAAATATACTTTATCAAGATTATTTTTCAGCACAGATACTCCATATACTTTTTTGCTTGAAATACTACTTTTTTTATTTCTATTTAGTATATATTGCTTGATTTCATCTAAAAGTTTTCTTCTAATTTCATTTAAATCAGATATAGGCAAAAATCCAGGTTGAAATATTTCAAATTCTATGCTATCAAATTTAAATATATTATTTCCAGTTCTATTTAAACTTTTATATATTCTCTCTTTGCTCAAAGGCTGCTTTAGAGCCTCTTCTACTATTTGTCCTTCTACCCTAAAATCATTTTTATCGTAATTGCAGTACAAAGTAACTGGCTTTCCAACTTCAAATTGTATTTTTAAACATAAGTTAATTTTCTTGCCATAATGATCTTCATATATCTTTTCTAACTTTTGAAGCTGAATTAAGTCAGAGGTTTTATATATCCTATCTCCTGCTTTATAATTTGCTGGAAAGATTTTGACCCTTTCTCCCTTATAAGCCTTTGCAGTTTCTTTTCCGGACTTCACCAGTTTAGAAATAGTAAAACCACTAGTTCCAATTCTCACTCCATCTCCTTCTGATATATCTTCAGTAAGTAGAACGATTTTATCACTATTTACTTCACCTATTTCTATACCTGTATTCTTAGGGAAAGAATACGCCATCATATCTTTTCCAGTATTTTTATACAAGTAAGCCTTTGAAAATCCCTGTCTATTAAATAATTGCAAAAGTCTTTTTTTACTGCCTTCTATATAAGATAAATCCTTTAATTTTTTACCGTCTTGATAGAAATTATCAATGGCATTTCTATATTCCGATACAACTCCTGCCACATATTCCGGTCTTTTCATTCTTCCTTCTATTTTCAAGGAACTTGCTCCACTTTCTATTATTTCCTTAATATCTTCAATAGCACACATATCTTTTGGACTTAAAATATACCCCTTATCCTTATCTTTATCTTTCTTATTTACAATTTCATAGGGAAGCCTGCAGGGCTGGGCACATCTGCCTCTATTTCCACTTCTTCCTCCAATCATACTGCTCATAAGACACTGTCCAGAATAGCAAACGCAAAGAGCTCCGTGTATAAATATTTCCGTTTCTATTTTGAGAGTTTTAGATATATACTCTATTTCTTTTAATGAAAGTTCTCTAGAAAGTACTATTCTTTTAAAACCTAGTTTGCTTAAAGACAAAGCAGCTTCTCCATTATGTACTGTCATTTGAGTAGAAGCATGCAGTTCAAGTTCAGGAAGCTTTTCTCTTAAAAGAGATGCCAATCCTATATCTTGTATTATAAGGGCATCTACTCCTACATTATACAAAAACTCAGCATATTTACAAGCTTCTTTTAATTCCTTTTCTTTCATTATAGTATTTATAGTAACATATACCTTTACATTATATAGATGGCAATATTCCACTGCCTCTTCCATTGTCTTGTCATCAAAGTTAGAAGCATAAGCCCTTGCAGAAAACTTATTTCCTCCAAGATAAATAGCATCTGCCCCTGCTTGAACTGCCGCATATAAACTTTCTAAATTTCCTGCTGGAGCTAATAATTCTACTTTTTTCATTATTCCATCTTCTCCTGTTTAAATATTTAAATTTATTCACTCACTAATAAAATCCGAACCAAGACCATCGTCAGTTCGGATTTTATTTTACTCCATTATTTAAAAGAGCATTTTTCTTTTTTCTCTCTTTTGCCAGACTTATCTGGTTTTCTTCTAGCTTATGTTGAAGATCTATTATTTTATACTTACCCGATTGTACTTGAAATTTCAGTTCTTTGTTTTGTGCCACCATTTTGGTATTTTCATTCATATACTTTTGAGCTTCTTCTTTTATAATTTTTATTTCTTCTTCTAATTTGCTTATTTTCTCGTCTTTTTCTTTTAAAGCCTCACTACTACTGCTATTCTTTAGTTTTATTTTAAGTTCAGCATTAAGTTCCTCCGTATACCTAAGCTGCTTTCTCAAAGAACTGATCTGATCCTCGTATACTTTTCCTACTCTTTCTAACTCCTCCACTCTTCCTGACAACTGACCTTCTTTTTCCTGAGCTTTTAACATATCGTCTGCTACATTAAGTGCCGATAAAACAGCTGCTGAGGAAGTGCTTAATTTGCTATTATTTTTTATAATACTCTTAACTTTTTTATCTACATAACTTGCTACTTTATGTAGGTATTCTTCTTGCTCGTCACCTTTTAAATTATATTCAATTCCATTTATAAAAACCGTCACCATATTCATTTAAACACCCTCTTAGATCATGCTGTTTCCAATTCTTTATAACAACATTCTATCACAAATTCTTCACATATGAAATATTTTATTTTACCTTAAAGAGCTAAAGCATCATAAAATAAGCTGGATGAACATTAAATTCATCCAGCCTTATTGATCAATGAATCCTTATTGTCTAAGTTGTGCTCCTAAATTATGCTCTAGTGATCTTATTATTTTGCTATGAACTTTATTAACTTCTTTATCTGTAAGAGTTTTATTTTCAGCTCTATAAGATATTGAATAAGCTATGCTCTTCTTTCCACTTTCTATCTGTTTTCCTCTATAAACATCAAACAACTTAACTTTCTCTAGGATATTTCCTCCCTGCTTTCTTATAATGTCCTCTACTTCCTGTACCATTATATTGTCATCTACTAAAACTGCAAGGTCCCTAGAAACTGCAGGGAATTTAGGCAGAGGTCTGTATTTCTTATCTGAATCAGCATGTTCATACAAAACATCTAAGTTTAATTCAGCAATATAACATCTTTCATCTATACCATAATTTTCGCATACAGTTGGGTGAATTTCTCCAAGCACTCCTGCTAACTTTCTATTTACATAAAGGGCAGCTGTTCTCCCAGGATGGAAAGTTGGATTATCGCTTTCTCTCTTAAAAGAAATCTTCTCTATTCCTAAGGTATCTAATATGTTTTCCACTATACCTTTTAAATTGAAGTAATCACATTCACCATACATTCCAATGGTTACAATATTATCTTCTTCAGGTAAAGTATCACCATTTTCTAGTGGAAGATACACTCTTCCAATTTCAAATAACCTTACAATCTCATTTTTTCTTGAATAGTTTCTACCTAAGCATTCCATCATAGACGCTAATGTAGTTGTTCTCATTATGCTGTAGTCTTCTCCCAAAGGATTTTTTATAGCTATAGCATTTCTAAGCTTGCTATCTTCAGGTAAAAGTATTTTATCAAATACTTTCCTACTTACAAAAGAGTAACTTATGGATTGATTTAATCCACTTGAAATAAGTGTTTCTACCAATTTATCATCCAGCTTTTGCTTTGGATTCTTTCCTCCTCTTGTACTTACACTTTCTATTACAGTAGTAGGTACATTACTGTATCCATATATTCTAGCCACCTCTTCTGCCACATCTTCTCTTATATTTATATCTCCCCTAAAAGTAGGAACATCTATATGTAAAACGTCTCCTTTAAGCTGAGTTTTTAATTCCAGTCTATTTAAATAATCTACCATATTTTCCTTAGGTATTTCAGTACCCAAAAATTTATTTACCCAGTTGGAATCAACGTCTACGCTGTGAGGTTCAATTTTTTCATCATATACATCAATTGTACCTTCCATAACTTTTCCTGCTTTTAGCATCTCAACTAAATTGCAAGCTCTGTTCATAGCAATTTCAGCTAAATTAGGATCAAGATCCTTTTCAAATCTACCTGAAGCTTCTGTTCTAAGTGCCAACTTTTGTGAAGAAACTCTTATATTAGTCCCATCAAAGTTAGCACACTCAAATACTATAGAAGAAGTATCATCTCTTATCTCAGAATTAAGACCTCCCATTATTCCTGCAAGTCCGATAGCCCTATCTCCATCTTTAATGGTAAGCATATTCTGATCTAGTTGCCTTTCCTCTTCATCAAGAGTAGTAAACTTTTCTCCATCTTTAGCTCTCTCTACAACTATAGTCCCCGATTTTATCTCCCTTACATCATAAGCATGCATAGGTTCTCCTATTTCAAGCATTACAAAATTAGTTATATCAACTATATTGTTTATTGGCCTTACACCTGCTTCTAAAAGTCTCTCCTGCATCCATGAAGGTGATGGCTCTATTTTTACATCTTTTATGCCCCTTGCCATATACCTTTTGCAAAGCTTATCTTTTATCTCTACTTTTAATGTGTTTTGAATATTTTCGCTGCAAGAAGGCTTATAATCTAATTCTGGCATTTTATAGCTTTCATTTAAAGTTGCAGCAGTTTCCCTTGCCATTCCTATCATACTAAGACAATCAGGTCTATTTGAAGTTATCTCAAAATCAAGTATAGTACTTGTCATATCAAGTACTTCCTTTATGTCCTTTCCAATTGGTGTATCTTCTTTTAAAATCATAAGTCCATATACAGGCTTATCTCCTGCTATGCCAAGCTCTTCCTCAGAGCAAAACATTCCATTTGACATAAGACCTCTTAGTTTTCCTTTTTTTATTTTTACTCCACCATGAAGTGTAGAGTCATGAAGTGCTACAGGAACTATATCTTGTTCTTTCATATTAGTGGCAGCTGTTATAATTTGAATAGGCTCTTCTTTTCCTACATCCACCTGACATACAACGAGTTTATCTGCCTGAGGATGACTTTCTATCTTAAGTATCTTACCTGTAACTACATTTTGAATTTCATCTCCAGTTACAATTGCCTCTTCAAGTTTTGAACCACTTAAAGTCAATCTATCTCCTAATTCCTTTCCTGGAATATCTATTTTAACATAATCCTTTAACCATTTTACTGGAACTTTCATACAAAAATCTCCTTTCAAATTTTTAATCTTGATAGACTTTCTAGTTAAAAATAAAATTATTCTCCGAGATATTTTTACAACCTTCAGCTCATTAAATATTTTGATAAGTCTAAGTAAAAAATTCTAAAAAAGCTAAGAACTTTTGAAAACTCGTGCCTCAGACAATTCAAAAGTTCTAAGTTTTTGCGAATTTTTTTCTAAGACTTATATACAAAATATTTAAAAGAGCTTCTTTATTGTAAAAATATATCTGCGCATGAATTTTATTTTTAAGATAGAAATTTAACATAAGATTCTAAATGAAATTGAATCTATATCCGCCAATATGATAACAAAATTGAAATCACGGTTAAAAACTTTTTTGATAAGTCTTAGTGAGATATTTTAGAAAATCTTAGAAGCTTAGATATGTTTGAGGTACGAGTTTAGATAAGCTTCTTAGATTTTCAAAATATCGAACTTTAGACTTATTAAAAGTTTTTATGGTGATGAAATTTGTTATTATATTCGGTGGATATGTCAATTTCAATTTAGAAACTCTATTAAAATTGATTTAAAAATCTCATATCACTTTCATACATGTTTCTTATATCATCTATTCCGTATTTTAACATGACCATCCTATCTACACCCATTCCAAAAGCAAATCCACTGTAAACTTCAGGATCTATTCCACAATTTCTAAGTACCTGTGGATGAACCATTCCACATCCTAAAAGTTCTATCCATCCTTCACCTTTACATACCCTGCATCCTTTTCCATTACATACAAAACAAGTAGCGTCCATTTCTGCAGAAGGTTCTGTAAATGGGAAATGATGAGGTCTGAATTTTGTATGCACGTCATTTCCAAACAACTTTTTGGCAAATAACTCAAGAGTACCTTTTAAATTTGCAAAAGTTATACCTTTATCAACTACTAAACCTTCCATTTGATAAAATATAGGTGAATGAGTTGCATCCACTGAATCTGAACGATAAACTTTACCTGGAGATATCATTTTTATTGGAGGTTTTTGTTTTTCCATAGTTCTTACCTGTATTGGAGAAGTTTGAGTTCTAAGAACTACATTGTCATTTATATAAAAGGTATCCTGTTCACCCCTTGCTGGATGATTTTTAGGTATATTAAGTGCTTCAAAGTTATAATAATCCTTCTCTACTTCAGGACCTTCTTCTATAGTAAATCCCATAGAAATAAATATCTGTTTCATCTCTTCTAGTGTTTGTTCTAGCGGATGACGCTTTCCTACAGTTTGCTTTATACCAGGCATAGTAATATCAATGGTTTCATTCTGCAGTTTTGCTTGTGTAGCACTTGATTTTATCTTTTTTGATGCCTCTTCTATAGCATCTTCCAGTGCACTCCTCACTTCATTGGCAAGCTTACCAATTGCAGGTCTTTCTTCTTTGGAAAGATCCTTCATGCCCCTGAGTATTTTTGTAAGTTCTCCCTTTTTGCCTAAATATTTAACTCTTATATCCTCTATATCTAACTTTCTATTTTTTAATTCGCTAAAGGCATTTTCCTTTATCTGTTTTAATTCTTCTTTCATTTTAAACTCTCCTTTCACTACAATCTTTTTAATTTAAAACAAAATAAAAAGCCCATCCCTCTAAGGGACGAACTTTGATCCGCGTTACCACCCAAATTGATACTATTAGAAAATAATATCCTCTTTGTATATTTTAACGATAATTAACCGCTGACTACTAATTATAATTTCACAGCCAGTACTCCAGGAGGAACTTCAATATATAATGTTTTAAAAAAAGCTTTCAGCCATGACTTTTTTTCTCTGATAAAAATCATATATCTACTTTCTCTTTCACAGTAAATATTCTTATTCAACTTTTATTATTTATCCAATGACTACCTGTTCTAAATGGTGTCAAGAATTCTGTTTATATCTTTAAATTTTACATATATATTTACACATTGTCAACATTAAATTAAATTTTGTCTTACTGCTTCGAACATCATTATAGACGCCGCCGTGGATACATTTAATGATTCAGCACCACCTGGCATTGGTATCTTTACCTTTATATCAGAAACATTCTGTATGGTTTTACTAAGACCGTTGCCTTCATTTCCCACTGCAATTATAACTTTTCCCTTTAAATTTGCACTATAAAAGCTAATATCCGTATCTAGAGAGCTTCCTATCAACTTAAATCCACTTTTCCTGAGAAGCTCTACTTTTTTCAAGTCTCCATCATATATTACAGGTACATGAAATATAGATCCCATTGTTGATCTCAACGTCTTCTCATTATATATATCTACCGTTCCCTTTGTAATTATAACCCCTAAAGCTCCAGAAGCATGTGCACTTCTTATTATAGTACCCATATTGCCTGGATCTTGAATCTTATCTGCCAATACATAAAATCCATTTTCCTTTTTAACTTTCAATTCTCTATTTTCCACTACCGCAGCTATTCCTTGGGGATTTTCAGTATTTACCATAGCTCTAAATACACTATTTTCCATAAGATACACAGGAAAATTGCACTCAAAATTCTCTTTTAACAAAAATTTTCTCCACTTATCTGTAAAATCATTGCTTAGAAAAATTGAAGATATTTTGAAATCAGAATAAAGCGCCTCTCTTACAA
Organism: Clostridium sp. 001; assembly: GCF_019056555.1. Classification (NCBI taxonomy): domain Bacteria; kingdom Bacillati; phylum Bacillota; class Clostridia; order Eubacteriales; family Clostridiaceae; genus Clostridium; species Clostridium sp. 001. Next base: position 1,476,306 of record NZ_CP020473.1, read on the forward strand.
ACCTAAAGCCTTCTATTAAAAACTTGCCCTCCTGAACCCTGTATTTCTTTTCCTTTAACTTTTTTACTTCTTTTATATGTGCATTATCTTTACTTTTAATTATATCCATAATAGTCCACCTTATTATGATAATTTGCCTATAAAAAAGTACAGCAAAATTATGCTGTACTCCTTATGTAATATAATATTATGCATTTAATTGTTTTTTAGCTACTTCAACTAATTCAGTAAATCCTTTAGGATCATTTATAGCTATTTCTGAAAGCATCTTTCTATTCATATTAATGCCTGCAGTCTTTATTCCATTTATAAACTTGGAATATGAAAGTCCATTCATTCTAGTTGCAGCATTTATTCTAGCTATCCATAACTTTCTAAAGTCCCTCTTCTTTAATCTTCTTCCTATATATGAATATCTTAGAGCCCTTAAAACTGTTTCATTAGCAGTTCTAAATAATCTACTTTTTCCGCCATAATAACCTTTTGCAAGCTTTAATATTTTTTTATGATGTTTACGAGCGTTCACTGCTCTTTTTACTCTTGCCATAGTAAAACCTCCTTTTAGAATCCTTCAATTATACGTAAGGCATTAATTTTTTCATGATTTTTTCTTGAGTTTCTGAAACAAGTCCTGCTTTTCTTAAATTTCTTTTAGTTTTTGCACTTTTCTTTGTAAGTATATGACTTTTAAAAGCTTTTGATCTCTTTAACTTACCAGTTCCTGTAATCTTAAATCTTTTTGCTACACTTCTTTTAGTTTTCATTTTTGGCATAATAAATTCCTCCTCTCAATTATGCTTTCTTTGCTGATAAAAACATTATCATGTTTCTTCCTTCAAGCTTAGGTTGCCTTTCTATTACACAAACATCCTGAAGTTTAGAATGAAATATATCTAAAATTTTTTTACCTATAAAGGAATAATCAGCTTCCCTTCCTCTAAATCTTACAGTAACTTTAACTTTATCTCCTGCAAGTAAAAATTTTCTTGCATTTTTAGCTTTAATGGAAATATCATGTTCTTCTATTTTAGGGCTAAATCTAACTTCTTTTATATTAACAACTTTCTGTTTTTTTCTAGCCTCTTTATCTTTTTTAACCTGCTCATACATAAATTTCCCATAATTCATAATTTTACAAACCGGTGGCTTTGCATTTGGAGATATCATAACCAAATCCAATTCCTTTTCTTCTGCAAGTCTTAATGCTTCTTTTGATGATATAATTCCCATTTGACTTCCATCATCTGAAATAACTCTTAGTTCTTTTTCTACTATATCCTGATTTATAAGAAAACTTTTATTAATGATTTTCACCTCCTAGGTGGAATTTAACAAAGCATATAAAAAAGGACAGCTACCGCCGTCCTTTGAATACATCAATAATAAAGAATCCTTTTAATTAAGAAATCTTCATAACCTTACTGGCTGTGCCGTAAGGTGAGAAACGGCTAGTTTCTTCTTAACGAGTTATATTATACTATTGTTATAGCTTATAGTCAATATATAATTTTAATTATATATCGCTTATTTTTTTATCTATTTCATCTTTAAGTTTTGAAATGAAGTCATCTAGTGCCATAGTTCCCATATCTCCGCCTTTTCTACTTCTTACAGATATAGTTTTATCTTTCATTTCTTTTTCTCCTAGTACAATCATATAAGGAACTTTCTGCATTTGAGCTTCTCTTATCTTATATCCTATCTTCTCATTTCTCATATCTGATTCTACTCTTATATCATTTTCTTTTAACTTTTCAACTACTTCATTTACGTAGTCATCTTGAGCATCAGTAATATTCATTACTTCAACTTGTACTGGTGCAAGCCAAGCTGGAAATGCTCCTGCGTAGTTCTCTATCAAAATTCCTATAAATCTTTCTATAGATCCAAATACAACTCTGTGAACCATAACTGGTCTGTGCTTTTCCCCATCTGCTCCAACATAAGTTAAATCAAATCTTTCTGGCATCTGGAAATCCAATTGAACAGTTCCACACTGCCAAGTTCTTCCTATGGAATCTTTTAAGTGGAAATCTATCTTAGGTCCGTAGAAAGCTCCATCTCCTTCATTTACTTTATAATCAAGTCCTACTGCTTTTAATGCATCTTTAAGTCCTTCAGTTGCAGCTTCCCAGTCTTCATCACTTCCCATAGAATCTTCAGGTCTTGTTGATAATTCAACGAAATACTCAAATTTAAATACTTTATAGAAACTGTCTATAAGTTTTATTACCTTTACTATTTCATCTTTCATATTATCTTTAGTCATAAATATGTGAGCATCATCTTGAGTAAAGCATCTTACCCTCATGAGTCCATGAAGAGCTCCAGATTTTTCATGTCTATGAACAATTCCCATTTCACCATATCTTATAGGAAGGTCTCTATAAGAGTGTATTTTGTTCTTATAAACAAGTATAGAACCAGGGCAGTTCATTGGCTTTATAGCATAATCTTCATCATCTATTTTTGTAAAATACATATTTTCTTTATAATGATCCCAATGTCCTGATTGATGCCACAATTCTTCATTTAATATAATAGGAGTCATTATCTCATCATATCCTGCTTTGTGGTGAACTTGTCTCCAGTAATTTTGAAGTTCATTTCTTATGATCATTCCCTTTGGATGGAAAAATGGGAATCCAGGTCCTTCTTCATGTATGCTGAAAAGATCAAGTTCCTTTCCAAGCTTTCTATGATCTCTCTTTTTAGCCTCTTCCATCATTGTTAAATAATCTTTAAGGTCATTCTTTTTTTCAAAGGCAGTACCATATATTCTCTGGAGCATTTTGTTCTTTTCATTTCCTCTCCAATAAGCTCCTGCAATCGAAAGAAGTTTTACAACTTTAACTTTACCTGTTGATGGTACATGAGGTCCTGCACATAAATCTACAAAATCTCCCTGTTTATAAAAAGATATAACTTCATCTTCAGGCAAATCTTTTATAAGCTGAACTTTATAAGGCTCATTCTTTTCTTCCATTAATTTTATAGCTTCATCTCTTGGAAGTTCAAATCTCTCCAATTTTTCATTTTCTTTTATTATCTTATTCATCTCACCTTCAATTTTTTCAAGCAATTCCGGTGTAAATGAAAAATCAGCATCCATATCATAGTAAAATCCATCATCTATAGAAGGTCCTATAGCCAATTTCACTTCTGGATACAATCTTTTAATTGCTTGTGCAAGTATGTGAGATCCAGTATGTCTCAATATCTTTTTTCCATCTTCATCTTCAAATGTCAAAATTTCAAGTTTACAATCTTCATTAATTTCCTTGTTAAGTTCTTCTACTTTACCATTTATTTTAGCTCCTAGAGCCTTTTTACCAAGTGAAGTGCTTAATTTTGCTGCAATATCAGCTACTTTTAATCCTTTTTCTACTTCAAGTTCTTTACCATCTTTTAAGATTATCTTTATCATATTTACTCCTCCTTATATAATTAGTTTTATACTGAATTTACCTTCAAACAGTACTTGAAACTTAAAATTAAGCAATAAAAAAACTCTCCCACAAAATGGGGCGAGTATTATCACGGTTCCACCCAAATTAATAGCATTAATCTTTTATAAAACAAATAAATATACTGCAAAAAAAATGCACTACACACACTAGATGTAAATTAAAACTTTTTTCACAATTACTTATAATATTAAACTGACTGCTTTAATTAAAAAATTAAAAGCAATATGCTATTATCTTTGAATCCATAACGCAGATTAGCGGGAAATACTTACTTAATTTCAGTATGCAACTCAAAGGTGGTATTCAATAAATCTTGCCTAAAGGATATTTCAGCTTAAAATCCTTCTCTCTTAAGGTAATTGATTTACTTACTTTTCCTTTTCATGGTCTTTATCCTATTTGAGCTTATTATATTATTCTACAAGGGGTATGTCAATATAAGAATGTAAATTTTTTTATTCAATAGTTGTCCAATTCTATAGCATACGAAGACTTCTACATAAAAAATTAAATCATACTCTGAATATTAACTTTCGCATATATGAAATTTTGAGTTAATATAAAAATAATGCGAAGCAAAGCTTCGCAAGTTAAGAATTAATAATGAAAAATTAATAGTAAAGGATGATTTTTAGCTATCACAAAAAATCTTTAAATTTATATAAGTCAGTTCTTAGTAATGTTTTGCTTTAGCAAAACTAGTGGTGAAAATCTTAATTAAAGATTTTTTGTAGTGTAACGAAAAAATCCACATTAACTATTAATTCTTCATTATTAACTATTAATTAAAAATATCTACACCCTATTTAAACTATTTTTTATAGTCTTGCAGATACTGCAATTGTTACAAAATTGTACTTTATGCGTAAACACTTTTTTAATAGTATCAATAAGTTCTGTATTTTTACAATTTTCCACACAGTGAATAACTACTTTTTCAGGTGAATTAGTTATAAGTGCACTTATTAAAATATCATCAGAATGAGTATCACTACCATATCTTAATTCCGTTAAATCTCTAAAAAAATTATCTGTTATTTCTTCTCCTTTTTTATTTTTTATAATATAGCTTCCATCATTATCAATAATTATATTTACATAATCTATTTTGCTCTCTTGGATATCCACAAAATACTTTAAAAGTTTTATAAATTCATCGTATTCTTTTTCTACCATATATTTTTCAACTACTTTATCAACTATGACCTCTAAATCATTGAAAATTTCTTTTTTTCTAAAAGTTATAAAACCATCTACGTTTATTTCCTTATTTTCAGCCATACAATCTGATATTTTATCCAAGATATCGTTTTTCTTATTTATACAGTAAATGGAATTTTCATCTATAATTGTGCTTCTTCCCTTTAATACTTCCATGCTCTTTTCTCCAATTTTCTCTAAATCTTCATATTTTAAAAAGAAATACGTATCTGATAAAAAAAGCATAGCATCTTTTTCATAAAATTCATCTACCAATATATTGTAAATTATATTTGAAACACACATATTAAATATATTCATAAGTTTATTGTTAATTTCACCATCACAAAACACCTTAAGGAAGTGAGTACCTTTTTCAATATTTTCATATATTCCAATGAGCACATTCTTATTTTTAAAATATTCTTTTAAATCTCTTATTCCCTGGATTATACACTCTCTTTCTTTACTATATACCATAGTCAATAACAGCACCTCTCAACACTCCCTTCCAAAATAGTATGTGTCTAAAATAAATCTATATTCAAATTTCTATTGTCAAATATCGACAGCTAAATTCTCCAGAAATACCCAATTAATTTATCAATGAATCTTATTTAGTGGGAATATTATAGTAGGCAGCCATTAGATAAAATTATTACAAATATTTAATGCACAAGTATTGACAATATACATATACCAAGATATAATATTAACTGTTGTGACAATATTGTCGTAAGGGCGCATAGCTCAGCTGGGAGAGCATCTGCCTTACAAGCAGAGGGTCACAGGTTCGAGCCCTGTTGTGCCCACCAATTTATATACTATTACTTCTTTAGAGTGTAGTTTATAAATATTCGAGATAATGTATTGTCTTTGGCCAGATAGCTCAGTCGGTAGAGCAGAGGACTGAAAATCCTCGTGTCCCTGGTTCGATTCCTGGTCTGGCCACCAGATTTAAAATATGCGGGAGTGGCTCAGTGGTAGAGCGTCACCTTGCCAAGGTGAACGTCGCGAGTTCGAATCTCGTCTTCCGCTCCAATAATGGCGCTATAGCCAAGTGGTAAGGCAGAGGTCTGCAAAACCTTTATCTCCAGTTCAAATCTGGATGGCGCCTCCATAAAAAAGTAGTCTATTCAATGGACTGCTTTTTTTATTGTATGAAGAGTATTGTAATACAGCTAAAAGTCAATTACTTATGGTGCACAAAATATATCACAAATAATAAGCCTATGCAATAGTAGCTATTATTGTGGAAATTAGTCCATCAACATTATTCTAAGCTTTTTATAAAAATTCTTATCCACATCATGGCTTTCCGGAAGTTTATTATCCCTTCTAAATTTCATCACACATTTTTTCATACTCTCTCCATAGATACCATCCATACTTCCACAGTAGTATCCCGCATCTTTTAACATTCTCTGTATTTCATACACATCTGCTCCCCGAACTCCAGGGGTTAATATTCTCAATTCTTTTCCAAAGGGGCCATACGGACCGCCATAAACAGCTACAATCATACCATAATAAACGTAATTATATAAATCTTCTACATCGCTGTTAAGCATTCTTATACATCCATGAGAAGCCTGACCTCCTATACTATGCGGTTTATTTGTACCATGTATTCCAAATTTACCCCAGGGGACATTTAATCCTATCCATCTTGTGCCAAAGCCTCCGCTCCAAGAAGCCATACTGACAACCTTCCAAGTTCCTATAGGTGAAGGTGTTTCAGATTTACCGCTAGCCACAGGATATTTTCTTATAATTGTGTTTTTATCTTTATCAATAAGATACAGCATTTCTTCTGTAATATCTACCAGTATTCCAAGGTTTTTCTTGGATTCCTTAGCTCTAATTATCGATGCATTAGGGAAAAACAAAATTAACAATAATACAAAAGATATTTTTCTCAAAAATTACACCTCCACTTTACTAGTGTTTTATTTCATAATGAAAATATACGTATATATAAAAAGTGGAATAATTTTATGAATTAGAGTACAATTCAAATAAATAAATATATAGATTGGAAGTGAAAATTTGAATAGTATATCAAAAAATATTAGTTCTATAGAACTTTCAGGTATTAGAAAATTTTATAACAAGTTAGTTAACTACCCGGATGCCATATCTTTAACCTTAGGTCAGCCTGATTTTAATGTACCTAAAAAAATTAAGGCAGCCATGATACAGTCTATTGAAGAAAATAAAACCGGATATACCTCAAATGCTGGAATTATAGAGCTCCGAGAAGAAATATCAAAATATCTTGCAAATTTAAACATACATTATACTGCAGAAGAAACCTGCATTACCATAGGCGGAAGCGAAGCTTTAATGGATGTATTTGCAACTCTTGTAAATACAGGTGATAAAGTATTGATACCAACCCCTGCCTATCCTGCTTATGAAAGCTGTGTAAAAATTTTAGGTGGAAGTGTACTAAACTACAGTTTAAACGATGACTTTTCTATTAATTTTGACAGTTTAAAAAAAATATTAGAGAAAGAAAATCCTAAATTAATAGTTCTCTCCTATCCTTGTAATCCAACAGGTGCTATTTTGTCTAAAGAAGACAGTACTAATTTATTTAATTTACTGAAAGCAAATGATGTATTAGTGTTAAGTGACGAAATATATGCTTCATTATGCTTTGAAAAAAATTATTACTCTATTGCACAATACAAGGAAATAAAGGATAAAGTTATTTTAATAGGTGGTTTTTCCAAAATGTTCTCAATGACAGGTCTTAGAATAGGCTATGTATGTGCAAACACATACTTTATGAATGAGATAATAAAAGTGCACCAATACAATGTATCCTGTGCTCCTTCCATTTCTCAATGGGGAGCTTATGAAGGTTTAAAAAGCTGTATGGAAGATGTAAACTACATGAAGTCTAAATTTATGGAAAGAAGAGATTATGTTTTCAACAGGTTAAAATCCTTGGGATTCGAGGTAAACCTACCCAAAGGTGCTTTTTACATATTTCCATCAATAAAAAAATTTGGCATGAACAGCAATGATTTCTGTGAAAAACTTCTAAAAGAAGGTGGTGTAGCCATAGTACCAGGTTCAGCTTTTGGACCAGGTGGAGAAGCTCATGTGAGAATATCTTATGCCTACAGTATGGAAGAACTTAAATTATCTCTATCAAAAATAGAAAAATGGTTAGGCACTTTAAAAATATAAATAAACCCTCCATAGTTTTCCATTATTAATGGTCAATTGTTTAAAAACATATGTACACTTTAAAAGGGCTGACACACTAATTAGTGAACAGCCCTTTATATTATTTACCATTAATTACATTTTCCATTGAATAAAAGCCTTTTTCTCTCTTATACATAAACTCACAAGCATGAAGTGCTCCTACGGCAAAAACCTCTCTTGAAATAGCAGTATGCTTTATCTCAATAGTCTCACCCTGACCTGCAAATATAACTTCATGTTCTCCTACTATAGTTCCACCTCTTACGGCATGAATGCCTATTTCGTTGTGAACTCTCTTTCTAATTCCTTCTCTTCCGTTTACATAGTCAACCTTTTCTGGTATAGAATTCTTTATTGTATCTGCTAAAAGTAATGCTGTTCCACTTGGAGCATCCACTTTTTGATTATGATGTTTTTCTATTATCTCTATATCAAAGTTTTTATATAAAAGAGCACTTACATCTTTTAATACTTTATTTATGACATTTATACCTATAGACATATTGGCAGATCTAAAAATTGGAATAGACTTTGAGGCTTCCTGAATTTTTTTAATTTGTTCTTCACTATATCCTGTAGTACAAAATATAATTCCTATATTATGTTTCTTACCATATTGTAGAAGTGAATCCAAGGAATCCGGTCTTGAAAAGTCTAATATCACATCTCCTTCTACATTACATTCTAATATATTGGTAAACACAGGAAATTCTAATTTTTCATTTTTCTTATCTATTCCTGCAGATATGGATAAGTCCGGGAAATCCTCTACTAAATTGGTTATTACTTTTCCCATTTTACCATTACATCCACTTAGTATAATTTTAATCATTTAAACCTCTCCTCAAACTATTTAATAATCATTAATTACAAAGTCACATATTGATTAACGTGAAAGAAATAAATCTTTCACGTTAAATTAAAGAAAGTTAACTTTCGTTTTACACAATAATTTAAATAGACTTGTTTTTTATTTTAAAAGTCCATAGTTTTTAAGCTCTGATTTTAAAACATCCAAATTTTCCTTAGACATGTCACAAAGTGGAAGTCTTAAATTTCCAACATTCATATTCAAAACATTCATAGCAGTTTTTATAGGTATAGGATTTGTTTCTATGAACATAGTATTCATAAGTGTAAGGGCCTTTAATTGCATCTTTAGTGCTTCTTTTACATTGCCCTCTAAAAATAATTTACACATATCATGCATATCTTTAGGAATAATATTTGCTAGAACAGATATAACTCCAAGCCCTCCTAAAGACATTATAGGAACTGTCTGATCATCATTTCCAGAATATAAATCAATATCATCCCCACATAGAGCTTTCATTTTAGCAATTTGACTTATATTTCCACTGGCTTCTTTAACAGCTACCACATTATCCAATTTGCATAATTCTTTTAAAGTTTTAGGCTGTATATTTAATCCCGTTCTTCCAGGTACATTATATACTACAATAGGAGTTTTTATAGCTGAAGACACTGCCTTAAAATGCTCTATCAATCCCTTTTGTGTAGTTTTATTATAGTAAGGTGTGATTACAAGAACTCCATCTACTCCTATACTTTCTGCCCATTTACTCATGTTTACGGCAGATTCTGTACAATTACTGCCTGTACCTGCAATAACTGGTATTCTCTTATTAACAGTATCTACTGTAAATTTTATTGTATCTTTTCTTTCCTTTTCAGTCATAGTGGAAGCTTCACCTGTAGTCCCACAAATTATTATTGCATCTGTGCCTGATTTTATTTGCCACTCAAGCAATTCTTTTAATTTATCAAAGTCCACCCCATTATCATTAAATGGGGTAATAATAGCTACCCCTGAACCTTTAAATAAGCTCATTAAAAGCACCCCTTCTCAATTGAAATTTAATATGCTTATCATCTTAAAATGTATTGTTATTTATCCTTAACTATGCATTCTGCTATTTGAACAGCATTAGTAGCAGCGCCTTTTCTTATGTTATCTGCTACAACCCATAGATTTAATCCATTCTCTACGCTAAAGTCCCTTCTTATTCTTCCTACAAATACTTCATCTTTTCCTGCTGCCTCTATTGGCATTGGATATACTAAATTGTCCACATCATCTTTTAACACTACTCCAGTAGCATTCTTGTACAATTCAAAAATATCCTCTATTTTAAAGTCTTTTTTAAGTTCTACATTTATACTTTCACTATGAGAATAAGTTACTGGTACTCTTGCTGTAGTAGCTGTAACTCTCAAAGTATCATCATGTAATATTTTTCTTGTTTCGTTTACCATTTTCATTTCTTCTTTAGTGTATCCATTTTCCAAAAATACATCTATATGAGGAAGTATATTTCCTGCTATTGGATATGGAAACTTCTTAGGTGCATTTCCCTTATATCCTTCTAGTAAATCATTATATCCTCCCATTCCAGCGCCAGATACAGCCTGGTATGTAGAATATACAATTCTTTCTACTCCATATTTATCATAAAGAGGTTTAATTGCCACTATGGCTTGTATAGTCGAACAATTAGGATTTGCAATTATACCTTTATTCCATTTTATATCCTCTGGATTTACTTCAGGAACCACCAAAGGTACCTCTTTATCCATTCTCCAAGCACTACTATTATCTATAACTACTGCACCATATTTTGAAAATACAGGTGCAAATTTAAGGCTTACACTTCCACCTGCTGAGAAAAGAGCAATATCTATTTTTTTATTTTTTATGTTATCTTCTTTTAATTCCTCTACAGTATAATCTTTATCTTTAAATTTTAATATTTTTCCACTTGATTTAGCAGATGCAAACAAATACAATTTTTCTATTGGAAAATCTCTTTCTTCCAGCACCTCTATAAATTTTCTTCCTACCATTCCAGTACATCCAACTACTGCCACGTTACAACTCATTTTAATATTCCTCCTAAAAATTTTATAATATAAATTGATTAAATATTTAAGTTTAAGATCTATTATTAAATATAATACCATGATATCTTAATAAAGATAACCTATTTAATTTTAAATATATCTTACTAAATATTTTACACTAAACTTTTGAAATATGTTCATAGAAATAAATATTATTGGGAATTAAAAATAGCGCATACTTCATACTGCTTAATGCATTATATGCAATATATAATGCGCTTTAGAATAAAATTGATTGTTTTTGTTTAAAAGTCAAATAATAATTCTACTTAGGAAACTTATTAATTTCCATAATATCCTTATAGTTACATTAATATCATCGAATTTGCTCCTTTAAATGTGTATTATATTTAAAATATATACTATAATTATTATAGTATATTATGTATTTATTCTATAATAATTATAGTATGTATAAATCTCGCTTTTGGGGTAAAAATAATCTATAGTAAAAGTGGGAGGATGGTATCAATGTCAAAAACTCCATTAAAAAAAATTATAAAGGCAAAATTGAAATCAAACAGAGAGCTTACAGAAGCTGAAAAACTCAGAGAAAAATTAAAATATGAAATAGCTGAAGAACTAGGATTAAAAGAGAAAGTTACTTCACTTGGCTGGAGCAGTTTAACAGCTGAAGAAACCGGAAGAATTGGCGGCATGATGACTAAGAGAAAAAAAGAATTAAATATACCTAAAAATGAAAATCTAATAAACAATCATAAAAGCAAAGATAAACAATAAATTTGACTTATACCTTAAAAATATATAATATTAATTGATAAATACAATTTTACCTTTTTTAACTTTAAACACCTATAAAAATACCTGTAAGAAGGGAGTTAAAGACCGTTATGAAAATCTCATAACGGAAATAAAAATGAACTGTTATGGAAAATTTGCTCATATATATGACAATCTAATAAACAGCGATATAGATTACAGCTCATGGGCTAAAAAAATTATAAACATATGTGAAAAATTAAATATAGATAGAGAAAATTATCTGGATTTAGCCTGTGGTACAGGTAATATGACAGAAAAGTTGGCATTTTATTTTAAAAATACCTGGGCAGTAGATTTATCCAGTGAAATGCTATCAGAAGCAGATATAAAGCTTAGGAACAGTGGATTAAAAGTAAACTTTATATGTCAAGACATAACTAATTTCGAGTTAAACAGGAAATTCAATCTCATAACTTGCTGTCTTGATTCTACAAACTATATATTAAAAGAATCAGAATTACAAAATTACTTTAAAAGTGTGTCCAATCATTTAGAAAACAATGGAATATTCCTATTTGATATAAATTCCTATTACAAAATTACAAATATACTAGGTAACAATACCTATACTTACGACGATGAAGATATTACCTATATATGGGAAAATTATTTAGAAGATGATATTGTGGACATGTACCTCACATTTTTCATACGTCATAAGGATTTTTATAAACGATTTGATGAAAACCATCGTGAAAGAGCTTATACCTGTGAGTACATAGAATCCGCATTGAAAAATTGTGGATTTAAAATTATAAATAAATTGGACAACTACAGTGATAAAACTGTAACTGATGTTTCTGAAAGAATATCATATATAGTAACTAAACTTTAATACACGTATGATTAGGAGATGGAAATTAAATGATAGATAAATTAATAAGAGCTACAGCTAAAGATGATAACATTCGAATAATAGCAGCCTCTACTACAAATCTAGTAAATGCAGCTGTTAAAATCCATGAATGTGCTCCTACAGCTGCAGCAGCCTTTGGAAGAATGCTCACGGCAGGAAGCCTTATGGGGTCAATGTTAAAATCACCTAAAGATAGTTTATCCCTTATAATTTCAGGAGGCGGTGAAGCTAAAGGAATATCTGTAACTTCCTATGCCGACTGTCATGTAAAAGGATATATAGGAAACCCTTCTGCAGATCTTCCCCCAAATAGTAAGGGAAAACTAGACGTAGGTGGTATCATTGGAATTAATGGAAATTTAACTGTAATAAGAAATATGGGACTTAGAGAACCTTACTCCAGCAAAATTCCTATACAAACTGGAGAAATAGGAGATGATCTAGCTTACTACTTTACAGTTTCAGAGCAAACTCCATCTGCAGTAGCCCTTGGAGTTCTTGTAGATGTAGATTTAAGTATAAAGGCATCAGGAGGATTCATAATTCAGATGCTTCCTGGAGCAGAAGATCTGCTTACAGACTTAGTTACATATAGATTACAGGAAATTCCACCTATATCAAATATGTTAGCTAAGGGCATGAGTATTTCACAAATATTAAATGATATCTTTAAGGATATGGGATTAAAGATATTAGATGAACTAACACCTACTTATAAATGTGATTGTTCAAGGGAAAGAGTTGAAAAGGCTCTTATAAGCATAGGCGAAAAAGATTTAGAGGAAATTTATAATGAAGGAAAAACTGAAGAATTAAAATGTAACTTTTGTAAGACATCTTATAAATTTACCCATGAGCAAATAGGTGAAATACTTAAAAACTGCACAAAAAAATCCTGATATTAAATACAAATTATCTACATACTTAAACTTTTATATGTTATAATTTGCTTAAAAAACTAAAAACGTAGTTATGCTTACTATAAAAGACTAAAATTTATTCATTATAAATAAAATGGAAAGGATGATTTAAAATGGAAGCAAAATATGATCTTACAGATCCATACCAAATAGCAAAGTATATAAAAGAGGCTAAGAAATCTACTCCAGTCAAAGTTTACCTTAAAGGTGACATATCAAATTGTGATTTAGGAAATATAGAAAATTATAATAGTGGTGATTTTTACATTCTCTTTGGTGAAAGCGATGAAATATCAAAATTTTTAGAACAAAACAAAGATAAGATTACTCAATTTAGAATAGAACAGGACAGAAGAAACTCAGCCATTCCCCTTGCTGATTTAACAAACATGAATGCTAGAATTGAACCTGGTGCTATTATAAGAGATAAAGTTAAAATAGACAAAAATGCAGTAGTAATGATGGGAGCAGTTATAAACATAGGTGCAGAAATAGGTGAAGGCACTATGATAGATATGAATGCAGTAGTAGGTGCTAGAGGAAAACTTGGTAAAAATGTTCACTTAGGTGCTGGAGCTGTAGTAGCTGGAGTTTTAGAACCACCTAGTAAATCACCTTGTGAGATAGGTGACAATGTACTTATAGGAGCTAACTCCGTAATCTTAGAAGGAGTAAAAATTGGAACCGGCTCTGTAATTGCAGCAGGTTCAGTAGTAACAGAAGATATACCTGAAGGAGTTGTAGCTGCTGGAAGTCCAGCAAAAATAGTAAAGTCAGTAGATGATAAAACTAAAGGCAAAACTAAAATTTTATCAGATTTAAGAAAATAATTTACCTACAAAATACAGGGTATAACCTCCTTAAATTTCAAGGACAAGGTCTATACCCTGTAAATACAGATTCTGTTTATCCGATGACTACCTGCTCTAATACTCCCACTTCTCCAAGTGTGAGTAAAGAGCAGCTACGTCCCTGGATAACGATTTTCCCTAAAGGATAACGCCTTCTAAGTGCTGAAGCACTAAGAATCCTGTTAATAAGCATCAGATGGAGTTTTGACTCCATCTGATGTCAAGAACTCTGTTTATGATATACGTTTATCACCTATGTTATCCTGTAAGCTATTTTCATCTTCATTTTTAGGCTGTTCTTTTTCCTCTTTTCCTTGCATTTCTTCTTGAGCTTTTTCATTCTCTCTGTTAACTTTTTCCATCTTAGATATAGAAACTTCATACGCTATTTTCTTTACAATTTCAGTATCCGATATCTTTTTTTGATATTCTCTACTCTGTAATCTTCCCCAAACCCTTATATTGTCACTTACTTTTAATGACTTACAGAACCTAGAATTTCTTCCCCAAGCAATAGTAGGTATGTAATCAGACTTATTATAAGCTCTGTTTACAGCTAGAAGCATATCTGAGATTTCTCTGCCAAAGGGAGTTGTCCTATAAACTGGCTCCTTACATATAAATCCATCAAGAAAAATTTGATTTGGATTTTTACTCCTTTCAGTACAAAAATCTATATTTCTTGCAAATACAGTTAATATCAATCTGTTTGCTCCATCCACAAATTTATTGTAGGACCTAAGCTGTCCTTCTATTATTACATCAGTTCCAACTTTGATATCCATTCCACCTATAAGCCTCTCTGAGATTGTAATGAATAGTATATCCTTACTTTCACTTAATCTAGGAACCTCAACATTAAAGGTGTAAAAACCCTCTCCATACATTTCGTGGCTAAATTGTAATTCTGAAGCTACTGTACCTTCAAGATAGATCTTATTGTTTAACATTAAATTGTCCATCATAAACCCCTCTTTCCCTTAGTTTTAAATGTTTCACTATCATATAGTTATTCATCAAAAAACAAAAATATACTTATAATTTAGCTTAAAGTCATAAATGTTTTATTTTTGATCAAATCATAAATGCACTTGTCTTCCATAAGACCTATAGTTATAGCTACTACAGCTGCGTAAAGCTCATCAATATCTTTGAGTAGCATATTAACTGGAATTTCCTGAGCTTCAATCACCCTTTTTCCCTCATATATAATATCCCTTTGGAGGCAATATACAAATCCACTAGAATAGTCTAAACTCGATATAGTAACCGTATTCTTACTTCCCAGTCCATAGGTTATGATGCAACCGGATATATCTACATTATTTTTCTTTTTACTTATTAAATCCATATTTACAAAACAATAATCTCCATCTAAAACCTTGTATCTCCCATCTATAGAATTTAGCACTACATAATTTACCCTTCTACTAACATCATTGTCTGTAAAAGTGCAATAGTCTAAATTCATTAAATCAAAAAGCTCTACCAAATATCTCTTAAACTGGGCATTAGTTTCAATAACTTCTATAGATTGCATCTTTATTACCTCCTGTTAAAATATATGTTTTAAAATTATTTTAAACAGGATATGTTTTTTTATACTATTTTCTAAATAGTAATCCAATCATTGATACTTACCCTCATTGCCATTATAATACATATTTATTGTGTTTTTCAATAACTGCTTAATATAAGTCATATTAATTTCTCATCTGCTTTCCGTCATAGTCCATTTTATAGTTATCTTTGTATATCAAATCTCCTACCTTAACAAACTTGTATCCTTTTTCCTTTAAGTTTACTATTACCCTTTCTAAATTAAGTGGTGTATACTTTGCACTATTATGAAATAGTAATATAGAACCAGGTTTTGTACTTTTTATAACCCTGTTGTATTCAAGATCTGCCCCCTGCTCTTTCCAGTCTATACTATCTACATCCCATTGAATGCAGTAATATCCTGATTTCTTTACTGTATCTATTACATCGTCATTATAAGACCCTTCAGGACATCTAAACAATTTTGTTCCACTTCCTGTTATACTTCTTATTTTAGCTTCATTTATGTTTATATCTTCAATAATTTTATCTCTAGATATTTTCGTCATATCAGGGTGCCTATTTGAATGATTTCCTATTTCGTGTCCTTTACTATATATCTCCTTTAGTTTATCAGGATTTTTATCAACCCAGTCCCCTACTACAAAGAATGTAGCTTTTATATTATATTTATCCAGTGCATTTAATATTTTATCAATGTATTCACCTCCTAGACTAACATCAAAGGTTATAGCAACTTTTTTATCTTTTGTGTCAACACAGTAAATAGGTAATTTCCTATTTACTCTTGCAAATGCCCCTTCATATCTATAATTTGCAAATAATGATACGCCAATAGCTATAAGCAATAATATGGACACCATAAATATTTTTTTTATACATCTTGATTTCAATTTTTACCTCCACAATATATTTATTTCATAATTTTATATAGTATTTTATAACAACAAATATTACAAAATTGAAAAAATTTATTGTAGATATATTACATTCAAAAATATGCATTCAAATATTTTATACAACTATGCTATAATATACATATATATTATTTTAGTATTCTTAATTCAATGGAGAGGATTTTAAATGTTTGAAAACACTTTAGAACTAGCAGAAAATAAATTACTTCTGCTTTATATATTTAAAAAAATCAATTTTCCTATTTCCAATAATCAAATAACCGAAGTCATACTGGAAAATGACTTCATAAATTATTTTACTCTTCAGCAATATTTAAATGAGCTTCTATCTTCTAATTTTATCAAGCAGATAGATTCTCAAAGTAACCATAAATTTATAATTACAAAAAAAGGCATAAAGGTGTTGTCCCTCTTCGGAAATAGAATTTCCAAAGATAAAATAGATATATTAGACAGCTATATAGACGAGCGTTTTAATGACATAAAAAGTAAAATTTCAGTAAATGCCAACTATACAACTAAACATAAAAACAGCTTTATGGTAAATTTAAAAATATCAGAAAGTAATTCCATCTTAATGAACTTGAAACTAAATGTGGACTCTAAAAAAACTGCCCAAAATCTATGTGAAAAGTGGGAAAAAAACTTTTCAGAAATTTATTATAAAATAGTTGAATTACTTATGGAAGATTAAATATTTATTTCACAACCATACCTGTAGGTTCTCCACCTATAGGTATATATTTTTTATTTTCATCTTTTAAATTTACCTTTATCAATAGATTGTTATAATTATCACCCACATATAAACTTCCCCTTCGTTTTAATATACTTGCAGGCATCCCCCCTACAATCAACCTCTTTTTCTCCTTATAGTTATTTATATCCAAAACGCTTATTGTACCATCTCCAAAATTAGATACAAAACAGTATCTACTGCTGCAGTATATGTCTACTGGCGAATTTCCCACAATAATTCTATTTATAATTTTATAGTTTTTAAGTGATAATATGGCTATACTTCCCCTAAACTCCGATCCTATATTGCTTTCACAGATAAGTATATGCTGTCCATCCACTGCAAACACAGCCTTAGTAGGATAGCATCCTACTCTTATGTTAGCTATACGTTCATTTTTTTTGCAGTCTATTAAGGTTATGCTATCATCTTCCATATTAGATATTACTAGCAGCTTTCTTTCCTTATTCAAACATATACTGTAAGGAAGATTTCCACAGGGAACTTCTTCAACTACTCTTCTCATGCTAAGATCAAAAACAAGTAAGCTGTTTAAATCACTGCATATTACATATGCATTATTTTTATAGGTAATAATATCATTGCAGCATGCCCCAACGTAATAAGTTTCTTCCTGAATTTCATTTTTCATGTCTATTATAGATATGCTGTTACTATATTTGTTTGCCGTTATAAGTTTAGAATCACTTAAACATACACCATGGGGTCCAACTCTATAGGTCATGTCCTCAGATTTTAAATGTATTCTAGTTTCTTCATGAAAATCATCCAAATTCACCTTTGATACCGTATCAGAAGAAGTGCTGCATATATAAAGATACTCCAACACACCATCGCCCCCTTACAACTATAATATGAAGGTTAACTAAAATAGGTAATACTAATTAATTAATTTATTTTGTTGTATATTAACTTTATATTCTATATAATTATTTTGTTAATACATTATTTTATATGAAACAAGGTGATGAAATGTACAGTTATGTAACAAAAGGAGTTTGTTCAAGTCAAATAAATTTTGATGTTGTAGAAAACAAAATTAGAAATGTAAATTTTGTAGGAGGATGTAATGGGAACTTACAAGGTATATCAAAATTAGTAGAAGGAATGGATGTGGCTGAAGCTGTTGAAAAATTAGAGGGAATTTCCTGCAGTGGAAAAGGGACTTCCTGTCCTGATCAATTTGCAACCGCCCTTAAAAAATTAGTTTTAAGCCGTAAGTAAAAAATTTATTTAACATATAGATCTTCTAATTAGAAAGTTCACTTATACCAGTCATATACTAACAAATTTCATTACACTAAAAACTTTTAATAAGTCTAAAGCTTGGTATTTTGAAAACCTAAAGGTACTTAGATAAACTCGTACCTCAAACACATCTAAGTACCTAAGGTTTTCTAAAATACCAAACTAAGACTTATTTATCCGATGACTACCTGCTCTAATACTCCCACTTCTCCAAGTTGGAGTAAAGAGCAGCTACGTCCCTGGATAACGATTTCTAAGCATCAGGTGGAGTCAAAACTCCATCTGATGCCAAGAGCTCTGTTTATAAAAGTTTTTAAATGTAATTTCAATTTTGTTAGTATATTTTATGTATAAGTTGAAATTTCAATTACAAACCCCATATAAATCCAAATAATATTTATGATTTATAGGTTTTATACAAAAATAAACTTATGTGTAGAAATATTTTACAATAAACAAGTACATTTAAATATTTTGTATATAAGTCTTAGTAGAAAATTTATAAAAAAACTTAGGACTTTTGAATTGTCTGAGGTACGAGTTTTCAAAAGTCCTTAGGTTTTTTTAATTTTCTGCTTAGCCTTATCAAAATATTTAACCGTACTTGTGGTTGTAAAATATTCGGAGCATAAGTTTATTTTTAGTTAAAAGCCATAACTTCAAACTTATTTGCAGTTACTGTGCTTTCTTATAATTTTCCTCATGTCGCCTATCATGTAAAGAGAACCCGATATCAATAATATATCATCTTCGTCGCAGTAGGAAAGTGCCTTTTCGTAAGCATCTTCATAACTATCCAAAGCTTCACATTTAGAGTTATATTTTTCTATGACACCTTTTAACTCTTTTGAATTTTCAGCTCTTGTATTGTTTGGGGTAACGGCTATTACTCTCTCCGCTAAAGGAACAATAGTTTTTACCATTACTTCAACTTCCTTATCTGCAAGTATACCAAGTATAAGTATCATCTTATTGTAGTTAAAATAGCTGCACAAGTTTTTCCTCAGCATGGAAATTCCTTCTCTATTGTGTGCGCCATCTATTACAACTAGTGGTTTACGGTGCATTACTTCAAGTCTTCCAATCCATTTCACATTAGAAAGTGCTTTTAATATAGTCTGCTTATCTATATGAAATCCATATCTAGACAGTTCCTCTATAGCAAATAGTGCACAAGCACAATTTGTAAGTTGATGTCTACCTAAAAGGGATAACTCAATATGGTAATCTTCTTTTTTTGTATGTACCTTTATCTTTTGCACATATTCTTTACTGTTATTGTTGATTTTTTTCTGATCTTCAGGCTCTACACAATCACAAGGAACCTTTATAAGTGTGCTTCCCCTTTCACTGCATACCTTTTCTATAGCTTCTTCTGCTTCTTTTTCTTCAGGATAAAGTATTACGGGTATACCAGGCTTAACTATTCCTGCCTTTTCATGAGCTATCTCAGTTAGGGTATTCCCTAGTATTTGCATATGATCATAGCTTATAGAGGCAATTATGCTAAGTAATACTCCTCCATCTTCTTCTTTTGAAAATGGTGCCATAACATTTGTGGCATCCAGTCTTCCTCCAAGTCCCACTTCAACTACAGCTATATCAACTTTCTTTTCATAAAAATAATAAAACATGGCACAGGTAATTATTTCAAATTCAGTAGGATTTTCATATCCAAGCTCAATAACCTTTTTAACAGTTTCTGATACTTTGGTTACTACCCTGCTCAAATCATCTCTAGGTATATTAGTACCATTTATCTGAATTCTCTCTTCAAACACCTCTAAATAAGGTGAAGTGTACATACCTACCTTAAATCCAGCTTGCATTAGTATTCTGTTTATCATTGCAGTAATAGAGCCTTTACCATTAGTACCTGCCACATGTATTGTCTTTATTTTCTTCTGTGGGTTACCTAAAAGCTCCAGCATTTTTTGTGTTCTATCAAGTCCGTAGTTACTCCCGAACTTAGCAGTAGTTTCTATGTACTCGATTGCTTCATCATAATTCATAGTAACACATCCCCATATTTTATTTTATCCCATGACTGCGTCTCTGGATAAGTTAAATTTAATTTAGATGGAGTTTAATCCCCATCTAAATTAGATTTTATTTTATATTTTCCAATCTTTCAACTACAGTATTCAGCATTTCTTTGTATTTGTCACCTTTTTCTCTTTCTGCATTTACCACAGCTTCCGGTGCCTTAGCAACAAATTTTTCATTTGAAAGTTTGTTTTCTACCCTCTTTATTTCTCCCTCTAGTTTTTCTTTTTCCTTATTAAGTCTTTCAATTTCCTTATCCATATCTACCAGATCAAAAAGTGGAATAAATAATTCTGCTCCTCTAGTTACTGCTGATACTATATTTTTTGGTGCATCATTTTTATCTTTTAAAAATTCAACTTCACTAGCAGAAGCTAATTTTTTAAAATAATCTTCTCCATTTTGAAAAGCTTCATATGCATCTTTTTCAGCTACATGAACCATAATTTTTGCTTTTCTAGAAAATGGTACATTCATTTCTGTTCTAATATTTCTTATTTCTCTAATAGCCTCTATAATATATTCCATATCTTTTTCTGCCTTTAAATCTTTCAGGCTTTCATTATATTCTGGCCATTTTGATATAGTTATGGATTCATACTCTGTATAAAGGTGAGTATATATTTCCTCAGTTATAAAAGGCATTATAGGATGTAATAACTGCAAACTTGTAGATAATACATTGTTTAACACGTTGTATGCCACACCCTTAGCTTTTTCATCCTCACCATACATAACAGGTTTAACAAGTTCTATATACCAATCGCATAACTCTCCCCATATAAAATCATATAATTTCTGATAAGCTATTCCAAGTTCAAATTTTTCTATATTGTCTGTAACTTCTTTTACAAGAGTATTTAATTTGGACATTATCCATCTATCTGCACCACTGTAATCTTTGCAGTCTTTATACTTATTCATCAAATCTGCATCTATATTCATAAGTACAAATCTTGAAGCATTCCATATCTTGTTTGCAAAATTTCTAGATACTTCAACTCTTTCTGGATAATATCTTATGTCATTTCCTGGTGCATTTCCTGTAATAAGAGTAAATCTAAGAGCATCTGCTCCATACTCATCTATTACCTCTATTGGGTCTACACCATTTCCAAGGGACTTTGACATTTTTCTTCCTTGAGAATCTCTTACGATACCGTGTATAAGTACATTTTCAAAAGGAATGTCATCCATACAGTAAAGACCTGAGAATATCATCCTTGCAACCCAGAAGAATATTATGTCGTATCCTGTAACAAGAGTATTGTTAGGGTAGAAGCATTTCAAATCTTCTGTCTTATCTGGCCATCCAAGTGTTGAAAAAGGCCATAGTGCAGAACTAAACCAGGTATCCAGTACATCTTTATCCTGCTCTAAGTTAGTTGAACCACACTTTGTACATTTCGTAGCTTCTCCATCTGTTACTATAACTTCGCCACAATCCTTACAGTACCAAACAGGAATTCTATGTCCCCACCAGAGCTGTCTTGAAATACACCAATCCTGAATATTTTCCATCCAGTTGAAGTAAGTTTTTTCAAATCTTTCAGGTACAAATTTAACCTTTTTATCTCTTACAACCTTAATAGCAGGTTCTGCCAATGATTTCATCTTTACAAACCACTGCTTTGAAAGCATAGGTTCGATAGTAGTACCGCATCTGTCATGACATCCTACATTATGTGCATGTTCTTTGATTTTAACCAAATATCCCTGCTTATCTAAATCTTCTACTACTAACTTTCTAGCTTCATATCTATCAAGCCCATCATATTTTGTTCCAGGTAATTTTATAGTTCCATCTTCATTCATTACTATTATTTCAGGAAGGTTATGTCTTTTTCCTACATGATAGTCATTAGGGTCATGAGCTGGTGTTATCTTAACTGCTCCTGTACCAAACTCCATGTCTACATAGTCATCCTCAACTATAGGTATTTCCCTATTTATAATTGGAAGTATAGCTTTCTTTCCTACTAAATGCTTATATCTTTCATCTTTAGGATTAACTGCAATGGCTGTATCTCCAAACATTGTTTCAGGCCTTGTAGTTGCAATTTCAAGGTATTCGTCACTGCCTATAATCTTATATTTTATGTGCCAAAAATGTCCCTGCTGCTCTTCATACTCGATTTCCGCATCGGATATAGCTGTCTGACATTTAGGACACCAGTTTATTATCCTGTTTCCCTGATATATAAGGCCATCATTATATAGTTTTACAAAGAACTTTTTTACTGCCTTATTGAGGCCTTCGTCCATAGTAAATCGCTCTCTTGTAAAATCTGCAGAGCAACCAAGCTTCTTTACCTGGTTTCTTATTCTACCCCTGTATTCATTACTCCAATCCCAGGTTTTTTCAAGAAACTTTTCTCTTCCTATTTTCTTTTTTTCTATTCCCTTTTTTAGGAGTTCTTTTTCAACTTTTACCTCAGTTGCAATACTTGCATGATCTTCACCCGGAAGCCATAATGTACTGTAGCCTTGCATTCTCTTTGTTCTTATTATTATGTCCTGTATAGTATCATCTAGCGCGTGTCCAAGGTGCAATTTTCCTGTAATATTTGGAGGTGGTATTACTATTGTATACGATTTTTTATTTTTATCTGCTTTGGGTGTAAAATATCCTTTTTCTTGCCAAAGATCATAAAGTCTGTCTTCAAATTCTTTTGGGTTATAAGTAGTTGCCATTTCTTTCTTTTGTGCCATCAAATCTCCTCCTAATTATTAGATATTCTAATATTAATACCAATTCAAGTATTTACATTCTTAAATCAAAAAAAGCCTTCATCCATAAAGGACGAAGACCCGCGTTACCACCTTTTTTCCTGTAAATACAGGCTCTTAAAAAATAACGATTAAGAAAACCGTCTTTACCTACTGTTATTTCAGCAAAGAAACTCCAAAGCTACCTTCAAGATAATCCATATAGAAAACCTCTCAACTAACAAGTTTTCCTCTCTTTATACTCCATTATCTCTAATCCTCTTTTTCACAGTTAACAAATTCAAATTTATATAGTTCTATTATAACGTTATTTTTTAACCTGTCAAGAAATTTTATTTTCATTTTGAAACGTTTTATGATTGAATTGTGATAATGTCTTAGTATACCGCATTTAATTTTTATAGTAAAACTCTATATACGTCAATCTCATACAACTAGTATTTTTTAAACATATTTCCTGGCGAATCATTCAATAATTTTACACACAATCTATATTTATAGTGTATCATAGAAAGGTATTCTTCTTCCGATAATACATCTTGAAAATCATCTTCATCTACAAGACCATATTTAGGATGAAATATAATAGCTCCATAATTTATCCCGCCACTTCTTACACTTATAAAAAATACAGCAACAAATTTTTTATTATCTGCATTTAATAACGTTCCTGGAATATATACTTCATCCATTTCATTATATGAAACCCCATATAGATCTTCAAATTTCATACTTATGTCTCTATACACTTTTTCAAAATAAAATGGATTTTCTCCTATTTTCTTAAAATCAACCTTTCGTGCATAATCTTCTACATAATCTAAATATTCACCATTCAAAATTTACACCACCCACCATTCACACAGCAAAAAACTTTAATTGTATTTTATTCCATTATATCAAAAGTTATGTGTGGGAAGAGTTTAAATTTAAAATTAATAGTTAAGAATTAATAGTTATAATTAATTTTCACTCATTTTTCACTATTAATTCTTAACTTAAATGTAATTTTCAATTACTAATAATCTATTGATGTGTATAAGTTTATTTTCATTTCGAAATGCTATAAGTTATTTAATAGCTTTTTCTGCAAAAGAGTTATTAACTATCTTATTAAAGTCTGGTCTTGAAGGTATTAAACTAGGTTTATAGTTTTGTATTATATCCTCAAGTCTGTTTAAATCCTGCTGTTTTATAACTGGAGTAGTCGCATAGGCATTTATAGCTCTATAATTTTTCACTACAGAAATCAAGATATCTTCATCTGTTCCAGGGAAAAATGATTTTATAGCCTCAGCCACTTCTTTGTCACTGTGTTTTTGAACCCATATTTGTCCTTGATGAATTGCATCAGTGAATTTTTGAATAGTCTGTGGATTCTTTTCCATATATGATTTAGTTGAAAAATAACAGGTATATGGAAGCACACCAGCAGATTTACCTACTGAAGCAACTACGTATCCAGTTTTATCTTTTTCAAGCATACTAGCTGTTGGTTCAAAAAGTGCAACGTAATCCCCTGTTTTCGATTTAAAAGCTCCTCCTGTTGCAGTGTAGGCAATATTAGTCATCAAGTTAACGTCTTTTCCAGGTTGAATTCCATTTTTCTGCAATACATACTCCAGAGCCATTTCAGGAACTCCACCAGGTCTTCCCCCAATTATACTTTTGCCTTTTACAGATTTCCAATCAAAGTTTTTTTCCGCTTTTCTACCAACTAAAAAAGAACCATCTGTAGTTGTAAGTTGTGCAAAAAGTACGGGGTAATCCTTTCTCTTCTGGTTATATATATATATTGTCTGCTCCGGCCCACAAAATCCAATATCACAACTTTTGCTAAGTACCTGCTGCATAGTTTTATCTGCTACCATTACAAAAACACAAGTTTTTATACATTTTTATTAGTTAAAAATTTTATCAACCTGTTTAAGCAGTTTAAAATTAGTGAGATCATAGTGAAGTGGTGTTAAAGTAGCATAACCTTGTTTTATAAAATATCCATCTGTGTCAATAACAAGAGAATCACTCATCTTACCTTTTAATTGAAAAGTCTTTCCCTCATCTTTAGAATCCACCTCTATAAAATAACCAGTATATCCTCTTTCACCAATTTTGCACACTTTAATTCCTTTTTTTATCTTCATGGGCATATTTAAATTAAATACAACATCATCTTTTATATATCTATCTTCAAGCTTTTCCAGTACTCCTGAAACACATTTTGCTGCATCCTCATATTCTCCTTCAACTCCATCTTCAACTTCCATAGATGCAGCCAGTGAAGGTATTTTATTAATGGCAGCCTCAATAGCTGCAGAAACCGTACCGGAATACAACACGTCCAATCCAATATTCAATCCATTATTTATTCCGGATAAAACCATATCTACATTTCCATCTACAATTTTATCTATTGCAATCTTTACACAATCTGCAGGTGTACCAGTGACGCTGTAGGCTTTAGATTTTATTCCTTCAAGCTTCACTTGTTTAACAAATAAAGGATCTCTTACTGTTATAGAATGACTGCTGGCACTTTTTTCAACATCCGGCGCAACAATTATCACTTCATGCTTTTTTTCTAATTCTTTAGCTAATGCATATATTCCTTTTGCATTAACTCCATCGTCGTTGGTCAATAATAATTTCATAAATTAGCCTCCACACTTATATAAATTGATCATTTAAAACTATTCTACTACAAATACAGAAAATTAAATGTAGAAATAAATAAAAAATCAATTTATATTTTTATAATCACAAACTTGATTATCAAGTGATTCTTAGGTTCAGATGGAGTTTGCTTATAAGGATGACTTTCTCCAGCTGAACCTTAGAAGAACTTATCCAGGCGCGTACCAGTGCTTATCCCCCACTTTGATAGAAGATGGGGGTGTTAGCAATGGTAGTGCGATCGGATAAATCAGCTGGAAAAGCCCGGTAATTCAACTAGCCAAATACCTTGCAAAAATCATCCTCAACCTCAATGATATTTTTATAATTCTCCTTAATACCTATAAGTTTCTTTAAAAACATTATATTCTTTTCCGTTAACTCTAGCTCACTGTACCAGGGTTTTGATTTTCTGCTGCTTTTTTCAAAAGAAGAGTAATGTAAATGAAGCAATAAGTGGCCAAAATATGAAAAGTCTGCAGAAGGTACATACCTCTCATTATTAATGAATCTTGCAAGTCCAAAATCAATAAGATGCACATTATTTTCATGAAGAATCACATTGGGTACCCTTATATCTCTATGAACTATATTGTTGTCATGGAGATATTTTATTATATTTATAACCCTTTTCCCCACCTCATAAATCTCCGGTTGTGTAAATACGTGATTATCTTCAAAAAGCATCTCTTCTATCGTCTTTCCCGTTTTGTATTCCAAAATATAAGCATACATATCATCATTTATTATTGTATCAAATATTTTAGGAATTGATGGATGTTCAATAGATGAAAGTATTTCTTTCTCAAAGATAATTTTACTTCCATTCTTTTTAATAGCCTTAGGTTTAATCTCTTTTAGTACATATTCCTTGCCACCTAAGTTAACTAAATAGCATACACCAAACCGTCCTTCACCTATTAGTCTTATAACTTTATATTCATTAATAAAACAGCCTGCTGGATATACCTTTCTCTTAAAAAACGATATCATGACCATGAACTTTTATATCTTCTATGATGTCTCTGATTTGAATAATGCCGTCTATCGGAATAATGATTTTGATGTGAACTGTGAGAATACTTGTTATTATATTTCCTGCCTGAATTGGAAAGTGAACCAAACCTTCTCAATATACGGCTTAACAATCCTTCTCTTTTATAATAGTTACTACCTCGATGCTTATCTCCATATCTATTTTTTTCTGATGATCTTGAGAAAAAACTCATTAAAGCACCTCTTTTCAATAATTTTAATATGATTAAGTAATTATCAGTTGATAATATACTTTTATTTTATGATATATTATTAATCTATTATTGTCAATATATAAAGCATGATTTTCTACTATGATTTATATTATCAACTGATAGTATAAATCATATATATTTACACATTTATTCCATAATCACACACATATTATTGCAACCTACTAATGAGTAATAAATAATTGACATGTATATCATTTAATGATATAGTATATTAAATCATATGTCATTTAATGATATATAGGAGGTAAAAATGGCTAGAACTAATTCTTTAGAAATGGGTGAACTTACAGACACCTACTATTATATTTTGCTATCTTTAATAAAACCTAAACATGGCTATTTGATTATGAAATCCGTTGAAAAAATGTCAGAAGGCAAGTTTTCAATAGGTCCTGCATCTTTATATACAAGTATAAAAAAACTTCTTGATGCAAAACTCATAAAACTTACAGAGGAATCAGATCAAAAAAAAGTTTACATTGCTACAGATAAAGGCATTCAATTTTTAAAAAATGAAGTTGAAAGGAAACGTAAGATGGTTCAAATTGCAGAAGAAATATTTAACAACGAGGAGATGTTATAGTATATGTCCAACACAAAATATGTTATGAGCAAAGGAGTAGCTTTTGGAGAAGAGGAAGAAATGGAAATGCTCTCTGATTATGCAAGTAAAGGCTGGGTTTTATATAAATTTAGCTTTATGGGATACAAACTCAAAAAAGCTAAACCTGAAAAACTGCAATATTCTCTAGATTATAGATATAATGCAGATGAAGAATACTTTTCATACTTTAAAGAAGCAGGATGGAATCATATATGTTCTGCATCAAATTCAATGCATATATTCAGTGCCCCTGAAGACACAAAACCAATTTATACAGACAGTGATACCAAATCAGAAAAATATATAAGCCAGTATAAATTAGCTAAAAAAATCGCAGTGCCATCACTTTTATGCTTTATTGTATGCTCTATTTTATTTACTATTTTAGTATCACTTGCTAAATATAATTATATACCTCACATATATATAAAAATTTTTGGTGTTATTTTAATACCTACATTAATAATAACATTAATAATAACTATTGTTACAGGACTACCTTGTATATCTTATTACACTACATTAAATAGAATTAAAGATGGTTCTTCAACTCATGTAAATCATAAAGCATTAAAAAAGTTATTAGATACATTAGCAACAATTGCAACTATATTAGTAATATCTCTGTTCCTTTTAAGCCTATTTAACATTATAATTATAAAAATGGTAGGATTTTTGTTAATTGGCCTAATTGCTTTCATAACTTGTCTATTAAGTACGTTCGTAAAATAAAAAATAAACTAAATAAAAGGTGAACAATTATGAATTGAACACCTTTTATTTTATCCTAACTTTAAATATAAAACTCATCAGCTTATAACAACCTTTTTCTTTTCTTCTCTAATAACAATAATTCTCTGCAGTGCAATAAATATAAATAGCAACATTCCTACTGCAATCTTTGTCCACCAAGAATTAAGATTTCCTTGAAACATTATAAGACTTTGAATTATACCCATAGTTAAAACACCAAATACAGGTCCTATAGGATATCCTGATCCCCCTGTTAGTAATATTCCTCCTATTACACAAGCTGCAATGGCATCCATCTCCGTTCCCATACAATGTAAACCGTAACCTGATAGTGTATATAAAGTAAATAACAGCCCAGCTAAAGAAGAACAAAAACCAGATACAGTATAAACAAGAATTTTAACTTTTCCAGTATTTAGGCCCATTAGCATAGCTGAATTTTCATTTCCGCCAATTGCATATACGGTTCTACCAAACCTCGTATACTTTAATACAAATATAGCAACTGCAGCTACTATCAAACTAACAATTACATTAATGGATATAGCTACACCTGGCCCAATGGGTATTCTAAAACCTGAAATAGCAGTAAATACCGGATTTTTAATACTTATAGTATTTATACTTATAACATAACTTGATCCTCGTGCAAAAAACATACCTGCTAATGTTACAATCCATGGGTGAAGATCAAATTTTTCTACTAATATCCCCTGAACTGTTCCAAATACAATTCCTACAATTAAAACAAAAATCATAACCAAAAATGGATTAACTCCATTTTGCAATAAACTTGCAGTAATCATACTTATAAAAGCTATCATAGAACCTACAGAAAGATCTATTCCACCTGTAATAATAACAAAAGTCTGACCTATAGCTAAAACTATTAAATAAGCATTATCTATAAAAAGGTTTGCTAATACTTGTCCTGAAAAAAATCCACTAAACATAACAGATCCAATTAAAAATAATACTATAAACAAACCAATTGTAGCGTAAATCGAAATAAATGATGAATTTAATTTAAAAATTTTCTTCTTATTAGTTAACCCTTTTATCATACACGAGCCACCTCTTTTTCAGGTTTACTTTTAGTTGTATTATTTTTTGATTTCTTTCTTACTAGCATTTTTCTAAATGCCTCAGATTGTATAATACAAACTATTATAACTACTATAGCTTTAACTACAAGAGTAATTTCTGGAGCCACTCCCATACTATAAATGGTTGTTGTTAAGGCTTGTATAAATATTGCTCCTACTACTGTTCCTCCTAAATAAAATCTACCACCTGCCATGGAAGTTCCTCCAATAACAGTAGCTAATATAGCATCTAATTCCATCCATAATCCTACATTGTTTGCATCTGCACTCTTTATATTAGAGCATAAAATAATGCCTGCAATACCTGCAAGAATGCCAGATATAATATACAGTGAGAAAATAACTTTTCGTGCCCTTATACCACAGTATTTGCTAGCACTGCTATTTACACCTATAGATTCAACAAATAAACCTAATGCTGTCTTTCTAATAAGTAAATAAATTGCAAAAACAATTACAGCAGCAATAATTATTGCCACAGGTAAAAAAATATATCCTGTTCCTATAAAAATAAATGACTTATTAGTAAATGTTAGTATTTGGCCACCTGTAATAAGTTGGGCTATACCTCTTCCAACTATGTATAGAATAAGGGTAGCAACCATAGGCTGGATTTCAATATAAGCTACCAAGAAACCATTCCATATTCCACAAAGTACTCCTACTATTGCTCCTGATAACACTGCCTCTGGAACAGAACCACCTCCAACTATAACTGTTGCGGAAGCAGAAGCACTTATAGCAATTATAGATCCAACAGAAATATCTATTCCTTGAGTGGCAATAACTATTGTCATACCTAAAGATATTAATATAAGTGGTGCTGAATGATTAAGTATATCTATTACATTTCCAAATAAGTGTCCATCCCTAATTGTTATATTAAGAAAACCTGGTCTTACTAAAAAATTCAATAAAAGCAGCGCAATTAATGCTGCTACCGGCCAAAATATCTGCATATGATAAAATTTCATAAATATATTGGAAGTTTTAGTATTATGCACTAATATTGCCTCCTTCCGCAATAATCTTAAGTATATTAGATTCTTGTACCTCTTCTCCTGCTAACTCCCCTATAATTTTTCTATCTCTAAGTACAAGCACCCTATCGCAGCAACTTTCTATTTCTGAGAGTTCAGAAGATATAAATATAATTGACATACCTTTTTTTGCTAATTTTATAATTAATTTTTTTATTTCATCTTTGGCACCTACATCAATACCTCTTGTAGGTTCGTCCAAGATTAAAATCTGAGGATCTGTGGCAAGCCATCTTGCCAGTATAACCTTTTGTTGATTTCCACCACTCAAATTGTCAATTCTCTGCTCTATACTAGGAGTTTTAATATTTAGAAGTTTAACATACTTTTCAGCAATTTCCTGCTGTTTTTTCATTGGAATGTATTTAAATATTCCTTTAATAGATTGCAGGGCCAAAATTATATTTTCTCTTATAGTTAGTTCTCCAACTATGCCTGCTGCTTTTCTATCTTCCGGACAAAGTCCTAAACCTTCCTGAATAGCTTTTTGAGGATAAATATATGAATATTCCTTGCCATCAATGATCAATGTTCCATGATCTGATTTATCTATACCAAACAACAATTTAGCACATTCAGTTCTTCCAGAACCTAAAAGTCCTGCTAGTCCAAGTACTTCACCTTTTTTTATATTCATACTAAAAGAATCTATAGTTCCTTTTCTGCCAAATTGTTTAGTTTCTATCAAATTTTTATCTTCCTTACTGTAATAGTCATGAGATAATTGTTTATTTTCTTTTACCATTTCTTCGTACTTTTTTCCTATCATCTTCGAGATTAAATCCATTTGAGGTAAATCTTTTACAGCATAAGTTCCAACCAATTCTCCATTTCTAAGTATTGTTATCCTATCTGAAATTTCATAAACCTGATCTATGAAGTGAGTTACAAACACAATTGACATGCCTTCAGATTTTAACTTTCTCATAATACTAAATAACTGTTTAACTTCATTACTATCCAAGCTAGACGTAGGTTCATCAAGTATTAATATTCCACTTGATATATCTACAGCTCTTGCTATAGCCACCATTTGCTGAATTGCAACAGAATAACTAGATAATAATTTTTTTACATCTATTTTTAAATTTAATCTATCTTCCAATAATTTTGATGCATTTTCATCCATGGTATTCCAATCAATAAATCCCCTTTTCATTGGTTCTCTTCCAATGTAAATATTCTCAGCTACAGTAATGTTTGGACACAAATTAACTTCTTGATAAACAGTGCTTATTCCATTTTCCTGAGCATCACGGGTTGATTTAATAATAATTTTTTTTCCATTTAAAATTATGCTTCCTTCATCTATTTCATAAACCCCTGTAAGCACTTTAATTAGAGTTGACTTTCCAGCTCCATTTTCCCCCATAAGAGCATGTATCTCACCTTTTTTAAGTTGAAAATCTACATTAGAAAGAGCTTTAACCCCGGGAAAAGATTTGCATATACCTTCCATGTTAAGAACAATATCGCTTTCATCCATTAATTTCACCCCCATTTATAAAAATTTCATAATGTATGAATGTGGAATATCCAATTCATACATTATGATTTACAATTCTAATATTTTCTATTAGGTAATTCTTTTTTAGCTTGATCTTGAGTAAATACACCCTCTTTAGTGTGTACAATTTTGTCCTTAAGTTTGCCACTCAATACTTGTTTTGAAGTTTCTACTAATTGAGGTCCTAAAAGAGGATTGCACTCAACTATACCATTTGACTTTCCATCAGCCATTAACTTGAACATATCTTTAATACCATCAACAGAAACTATAAAAATATCTTTTCCTGGTTTTTTACCATATTCCTCTATAGCTTGTATAGCTCCAACTGCCATATCATCATTGTGAGACCACAAAACATTAATTTTATCTCCATCAGATTTCAAAAATGCTTCCATAACTTCCTTACCTTTTGCACGAGTAAAATCACCAGTTTGTGATTTTATGATTTTATAGTTTGGACAATCTTTTATAGTTTCATTGAAACCTTTTTGACGTCCTATCATAGCTGTTGATCCAACAGTACCTTGCAGCTCTGCTATGTTAAGCTTTGCATCTTTCCCAAATTTATCAATTACGACTTTAGCTGCTCTCTTACCTTCCTCTTCCATATCTGACCCAAGAAAAGCTGTAACAAGAGAATTATCTGCTACTTTTACATTTCTATCTACTATAACAACTGGTATTTTAGCATTTTTTGCTTCTTTCAATACTTGTATCCCAACCAGTTTCTACTACAGGATCCAATGCAATTATATCAACCTTTTCAGCTATAAAAGATCTTATAGCTTTTATTTGATTTTCTTGTTTTTGCTGACCATCAGAGAACTTCAGTTCAAAGTTTGGATCTAATTTAGGGATTTCCTTAATGGAACTAGTTTCTGCTGTTCTCCAACCACTTTCAGCTCCAACCTGTGCAAAACCAATTACCTTTTTCTTGCTTGATGAATTCGATGAGCTTGTCTGCTGGCTTGCGCCGCCGCATCCAGCAAATATACCAACTGTTAAAACTGCTGTTGCTGCTAAAGCAGCAATCTTCTTAAATTTCATATTTCTTTCCCCCCATTATATTTATTTTTATTTCAAAAAACCCAGGATATATAAAAACATCCAAACCATATATGTAAAGATTTGATTTTTTTATATAATTAGGATTATTTCTTTGTATATTTCTCCTGCATTTTTGAAATCAACCAATTAATGTTTTGAAAGCGATTTCTTAAATATAATAATAATATTTATTGGTACAAATGTCAATTACTTTCATATATTATTATTTATTACCTTAATTCAATATTATGCTAATACAATTATTTCAATAAAATACATATATTTTTATTGAAAATAAAAAACGTCTAAAAAACAATTACACAAATAACATTTATTGGTATGAATAGTGGATTATTTTACTCTTATTAGTACTAATTTATAACATATATTATAGATTTATACCTATAAACTATATTTACATTTATTACAATAAATATTGTATTTTACTTGAAAGCAATTAACTAAACGAAAAGGTAGTCCTTAAAATAACATTTAAATATACAATTGAAATTAATTTAGGATTATTATCCGCAAGAATTGTAAAAGATGATATGATAAGAGGACAACCTGCATGCATGGGTTAAATTGTGGAACCATCATGCTTTACAGCTTGTCTTCTCTTAATTTGAATACATAAGATTATTCTTTGAAATAGGGATATTAGAGCAATGATTGTACTCATATATGTTAAAAACAGGGCGAAAAAAATACATCTACCATTTAAATATTCATTCATGCAAAGTACAATAAAAGGCATTATATAAAATGAAATAGCAGCTGCTCTTCCCATAAAATCAAATACAAAAGTTTTCTTTACCCCTAATTTATAATTATTTATGATTTTAGAAGTTACAAAGAAATCTATGATCTTTGCTATTATTACAATTAAAAACCACCAGGCAATAAGTTTATATTTTATAAGTATTCCTGTAGCACACAATATAAACAAAAAGTCTGCTAAAACATCAAGAAAACTTCCAAAACTTGAAACTGATTTAAAATACCTGGCAATTTTTCCATCTATAAAGTCAGTTACATATATTGCAAAAAAAATCATTACTAAATAAGTAAATAACTCATCATTTCTATCTAAAGCAAGCTTTTTATTCAAAAATAAAGTAAATATTCCTGTTAAAACTACCCTTAGCAAAGTAATGAAGTTAGGAACTGCATACCTTAAATATT
The DNA here is from genome assembly GCF_019056555.1 of Clostridium sp. 001. Taxonomy (NCBI): domain Bacteria; kingdom Bacillati; phylum Bacillota; class Clostridia; order Eubacteriales; family Clostridiaceae; genus Clostridium; species Clostridium sp. 001. The sequence goes on from NZ_CP020473.1 coordinate 1,510,983, forward strand.
TTTTCATTATCTCTACTCTCCAGCTAAATTCTTTATTGCATCTGCTGCCTTAGTTGTTTGTCCTTTTAAAAGTTTTATACCTTCAACTTTGTCTGCTCCCTTTGCTAATTGCACTAAGGGATCTATTTCTTTTGTTACCTTATTATCTCCACCAGTTGAAAATATCATCACTCTTTTATTTGAAAAATCTTTAATTGTCTTCATATAGGACTCCAGAACGATTGAATACTTTCCGACATAAATAGGAGTTCCAAAAACAAGTACGTCGTATTTAGAAATGTCATAGTTTAATTCTTGAGATGGGTAATTAATTGTAACTTCATAGCCTGATTTTTGCAAAGTTTCTGCTATACTGCTTGCCATAGTTGATGTTAACTTAGTTCTTGATGGCTGATAAATAACCAGTGCTTTTTTACTACTGCTGCTTAAAAGTAATTTTCTCTCATCACTCTTATGAACTATTGAATTAGCATTTACTACCCACTTAAAAAATAGAATGGTTCCCACTATAATAACAACTAACAAAATTAATACAACCTGCAGTACTTTTTTCATTGTAATCCCTCCATTTAACATAATTTATTTCATGATGACTAATTCTTGAAACAGCTGCTTGAGATTTGACAAAATTTTAGCTTTAGTGTCTTCTTTACTAATCCTAAGTCTCCGCTTGTTAATCCACAGTGAAATTTCGCCGTGTAAGTAAGCAAAAAATACATCACTTACAAAGCTTGCCCTTTCTTCTGATAACTTGCCCCCAGCTGCTTCTAAAATATTCTTATCAAATTCTTTTCTTGCACTTGTCACTATGTTCATTACTTCACTGGAAGGCTCTCCACCTATGGATTCCATCCGAAGAAGTTTGTACAATCCAATATGATCTAATGAAAAATCAATAAAATTAGATAGGAGCACATAATAATCTTTTTCTGGATCATCTTTAAAAGTTAAATTATGTCTTGAATAATTTATCATCTTGATCAATACTTGTCCCAAGGCTTCCCAAAGTATTTCGCTTAAGCTGCCAAAATAGTTATATAAGTTTGTATGAGCACATCCTACCTTTTTAGCTATATCTCTCAATGTAACATTTTTAATTCCTTCATTTTGGTCTACTAATTGCAAAGTTTTTTCTAAAATAATCTCTTTAGTTATTTGGCTTTTATCAGTCTTCATCCTAATTCACCATCCCTATTACCAGTGGTAATTACCATTGGTAATATAATAGCATCACAAAATTTGTATGTCAACATTTTTTCATTCTACTGCCTCTAACTCTAAAGTATGAATTATAAATAGCGCCTTCTAAGTGCTAAAAGCACTTAGAATTCTGTTAATAAGCATCAGATGGAGTTAAAACTCCATCTGATGCCAAGAGCTCTGTTTATTTCCAAGCCAGCTCAAACTTCTTTCATATCTTTCTACTTTAAATAGTAAATAGTTCTACTAACCTGAGAGTTTACTTCTTTTCATTATTTCTTTAATTATCAGCTATTTTTTTACAAACTATCTTAGAATTTTTGCCAACATCTACTTTATTTCTATATTCCACTGTCTCGATATCACAGTTAGCTCCTATAGTAACATTATTTCCTCTTACTACTTTTGCACATGTATTTTCAAGATAAATATCATCTCCTTCAATTGTGCCTGTTACAAGTCTTGCAGAATTTGAGAAAAGATTTATCATCTTCATGAAAAAATGACCTTCTCCCAATTTAACACTTATATTTTCGCCGCCTATATCTTTTACTGTGCATTTTCCATACATCTCTATATCTATATTTCCTGCATTTAATAATCCGTCTATATTAAAGCCTCCTCTTGCATTAAAATTTTCTGCTTCACAATCTCCACTTATGGATGCTGAACCTGATATTGATATTTCTTCCGTATGCAAATTACTATCCATACGAGAAGATCCACTTATTTTAACTTTTTTTGCAGTAACACTGCCTACTATATGAGAAGATCCACTTACGGTTATTTCTTCACAATCAAGATTTCCACATATTTTAGTACTGCCACTGATTTTAGTTATTTTACTTTTTAAATTTCCGCTCACATTAGAAGATCCTGATACTTTATAAGAGCTGCACTCTATATCCCCATTCATTTTAGCAGTCCCACTTATTTTAACTTCGTCATACTTTCCACCTCTAATTATTCCAGCTCCAGAAATTTTTACATCTTGCAAATTCTCTTCCATTTTAAAACTCTCCTTTATTTTATAATGTTAATTTTGATTTTAATTGTTCCACACATTCCCCTGCATTTATCTTTAATACAAGTATGGCTTCAGTTTCAACATATACTTCATTTGGTATCAGCATTAAAAAACATACAGCAACTCCAAGCTTCCTTATAAGTACTACATCACAATATCTTCCATAAAATTTCTCATAGTTTTTTTCCAGAGTATCGAGTACTAATTTAGCTTCCTCCAAACTCACTTTACCAGATTTTAAAAACCTATCTACTATAGTCATAAACAGCAGTTCATTAAAATTGAATTCACTGTTTTCTTTATGAACATCTTTATATAATGTGAAAGTAGGTTGTGAAACAACGTTACGTGATGATATGTCACTTTCTTTTAAAATCACTTTCGAAAGATTTGGTGAAAATATGTTTGCAAGCTCATCCAAAGATACGTCATCTTTAAAATTCTTGATCTTTTCTACTCTATCCAGTATTTCCACCCTTGGGAAAAACGTCTCCTGACCTGTAAAGCTGGACCTTTTTATAAACCATTCCTCAGGTATTAATTTTTTTCTCTTCCATCTATACAATTGGCCATAGGAAATACCTGTTACTTTAAGCAATTCTTTTTTAGAAATTAGATTTTCCTCTTCCATATTTTCATTCCTCTCAATAATTTCTTTTTCAAAAACAGTGTAACATAACATTGTTACGTTAGCAATAGTTATTTTATTTAAAATAAAAAACTCACCTTAAAGCAATAACTGCTAAAGGTGAATTTAAATAAGACTTCATTAAAATTCTATGTATTATTCTTTTTAAAAACAATATCCATTTACATAGCCATTCCACCATCTACATTGATGACCTGCCCTGTAATATACTGGCACATATTTGAAACAAGAAACAAAACTGCATTTGCCGCATTTTCTGCTTTTCCGTAAGCTTTCATTGGAATTTTAGACAGCATCTCTTCAGTTACCTTATCAGAAAGTACAGATGTCATGTCTGTTGAAATATATCCTGGAGCAACGGCATTTACAACTATACCACGGCCTGCCAGTTCCCTTGCAGTTGCCTTTGTAAACCCAATAACTCCTGCTTTTGAAGCAGCGTAATTTGCCTGACCAACATTTCCTATTATGCCTACAACACTTGCTATATTTACTATGCTTCCTGATCTTTGTCTTAACATCTGTTTTGATACAAGCTTAGTACAGTTAAATGTCCCGGTAAGATTTGTACTTATTACCTTATCCCAATTTTCTTTTTTCATGGTCATCACTATGCCGTCACTTGTAACACCTGCATTATTTATCAATATGTCTATCTTTTTAAATTTTGCAATTATAGATTTTACAACTTCTTTTGTCGATTCTTCTGAACTCACATCATGCTTTAAACCCAGGGCTTCAACACCATAAGCTGATGATATTTCATCTGCCGCTTTTCTTGCTCTTTCTTCATTAGTTCCCGTTACTACTATTTTTACTTTTTCTGCCGCCAATTTCTCTGCAATAGCTCTCCCAAGCCCCCGAATGCCTCCAGTTATTAAAGCTACTTTATCCGTTAAACCTAAATCCATCATGTTCATCCTCCTATTTGCAATAATGGCCACCCTGCCTCTCCCTTTAGACGTGAGATAACAGCTTATATGCCACTAGATAATTTCTTAATAAAATACTAGTGGTAATTATATCATACTTTATGTATCAAACAAATCCAAAATTCACCAGTTTATTTCCAGCCCCACTCCTACTTCCTTTATAGGTAAATATTTATGTATTTCTGCTTTAACAGCAAAGGAGGTACAATGACAGGGATACAACTCTTTCACATTATTTTTTCTTAGATATTCAATAGTTTTTCTAACCCCGGAGTTAACTTGAAATAAATGAAATCCCCCTATAATTCCAAGTACCCTGCTGTGGCTACAAACTTTTTTTGCGTATTCAACTATATTGCATATGCCACTGTGAGAACATCCTGTTATGACATAAATGCCCTTTTCACTTTTATACACAAGTGCTGTATCATCCATTACATAATCATCAACCAAAGCTTTCCCTGAAGCCTGCTTTCCTATAGGTTTTTTATTTTCAAAATCATTCGTTCTTGGTATCTCTCCTAAAAAGGTTATATGTTTGCTAATTTTTTTAGGTTCTTTGGAAAGAATCAGATTACATTTTTCTTTTAACTCTTCTTCCAAAATAGGAGAACAAATCTTTAAATCTCCATCTGTTTTTTCCTTAAATGCATCAGGGTGGGCAAGTATTGAAATCTTATTTTTACAGTTTTTTTGAAAGTAATATTTAAGTCCTCCTGTATGGTCATTGTGTCCATGTGAAACAGCAATTATATCTATGTTCTTTAAATCCACCCCCAATGCAGCTGAATTTTTCAAGAATATATCAGAATAACCTGTGTCAAATAGAATCTTAGTGTCCTCATCTTCAATATAATATGAAACAGCAGGTTCTCCAAAATAATACCTATCTATATAGGTGTTGTTATCTACTAAAACTTTTAGCTTCATTCTTTCATCTCCCAAAAATAATTTCCATTGTCTTCATTATATTTTATAAAACCACTTTTTTGCAAAACTTTTTGGGATGCAGTATTTTGTTTTTCCGTCTCTGCAATAATTCTTAAAGTATTTTTCTGATTCATTGCCTATTTGCAGATTGATTTCACTGCTTCTGTCATATAACCTCTACACCTATATTTTTCATTAATGCCATATCCGATCTCAACAGTTCCACTTTCATCAGGATATCCCATAAAACAAGCACTTCCAACGGACAAGTTATATTCTTTCAATATGATCTGCCAATTTGTATACCAAAAATATTCTTTTGCATTTTTTTCAGCTTGCTTATAAAGCCCTTCCATTGCTTCCTGAGTATGTTCATCTAACTGTTCACCTGAACTATTTAATTCAAGTGCCTTTTCCATACTGTCTACTCCAATTAAGAGAAGTTTGAATTGCTCCAAGTTCAAAGGACATATAGTCAGTCTTTCCGTCTCCAGTTTCATTTTATATATTCTCCTTAATTTACTGTTTTTGATTTAACTGAGTATCTGTTATCAGTTTTTCTTTATATGGGAACTCTTTTTCAAAAGCCTCCAGTTCCTTCTTTTTTATCTCAAAAACTTTATCTGCATAGAATTTGCCTGAAATACCAGCTAGAGCCCCCTTATAAAGTTCTAGCACCATAAATTCTTCAAAATTTTTACCTGAAGATGTTTGAATACCATATTCTTTTGCATTTTTAAAGCCAAATCGATGATAATACTTTGGATTTCCAAATATGATTATAGCTTTATATCCTAACTGCCCTGCTTTTTCAATAGAGTGATTCATGAGCAAAGAACCAATTCCAAGTCCTTGATATGAAGGCCGTACTGAAATTGGCCCCATACACAAAATTTCAAATTTTCTATTTTTATCATCCACTATTTTTGCCTTTGAATAGATTATGCTCCCTACAATTTTATCACCATCTATTGCCACAAAACTCAGCTCTTTTATAAATGCAGATACTTTTTTTATATTATGGACAACTAAGTGTTCGTCACATCCTGGTTTGTACACATTCCAAAATGCTTCCCTTGTCATATATTCTACAGTTTTATAATCTTTTTCTTCTTCCAATCTAATTGATACGTTCATTTTATATACCTCAATTTCTTTAAATATATTGTAATTATACTGCATGCAGCTGAAGCAAATAACCTCCAAATTTTTTCAGAATTAAAAAATCGCCTTCAGCTTTCTGCCAAAGACGATTTTAATTATTTCATTTTTGATAAAATTTTTTGTATGGTTTTAGGGGCTAGATAGTATGTTTCAGAAAGGTAGTCTATAGATGCTCCCTTTCTGTATTTACTGTAGATTTCAAGGTTTCTGTAAAATAACATATTCCTGCTGCCGCTTTTCTCTCCCCAGGTTTTTCTGTTGCATTGTTTTCTTGGTATATAGATATATTCGCCATCAATGTAATCCTGAATTTGAGATACAAGTTCTAATGACAATATATCTGCTGCTTTTTTATAGCCCAATTTCGTGCTCCTCCTAATATACATTTTTAGGATTGTACAGAGGCTATTTGTATTTGTGCAATAGCCTCTGCTATGCACACACAATCAATGTTAACACAAAAATGCTCCTTTCTTTAAGCTTTATATATAGTATATGTAGTCATTTTTTCTCACCTATTATTCTTTTTGCAATACCAAATTAGATAGCATTATATAAAAATCCTGTTCTTCTTTCATTTTTGCATTTTTAAATAATTCTTTTAAGTCCCAATATGAATATTTTAAGAATTGTTCATACAAGTTATTTTGTTTATTTGTTTTCTCCATAATAATCCTTCCAACAAATAATACTTTTATTATATCATAGGCTAATACATCACTTATATAAATAATTTTCTGCAAGTGTACATGTCATGTTGAGGTTCAACCCTTTTATATCTTTTTTTATCTGTTCTGGTTTGATTATTTAAATACATCTCATGTTGAGGTTCAACTAGGTTATAACATCAACTCTAAACAAATAAATAATAAATTTAAATACATCTCATGTTGAGGTTCAACGTTGTAAGTTTATCGCCTTTGGGCGTTTCTTTATTTATTTAAATACATCTCATGTTGAGGTTCAACGGTTCTATTGAGGTTGGTGGTACAATTAGTTACAAATTTAAATACATCTCATGTTGAGGTTCAACGCATAATAATAAAGTTTACCATAACAGAACTCTAAATTTAAATACATCTCATGTTGAGGTTCAACATATCTTGTAGTAATTTTTTATAATAATTTTCCTCTGATTTAAATACATCTCATGTTGAGGTTCAACTGATATACTAAAAGAGTAGAAAAAAATATTAATAGTGATTTAAATACATCTCATGTTGAGGTTCAACTACAGACACAAACGAAAAAGGCGAAAAGTTAATAATATTTAAATACATCTCATGTTGAGGTTCAACTTATACATTTTTAATATTTCAACTATATCCATACAAAATTTAAATACATCTCATGTTGAGGTTCAACCCACAGTAAAATAGCCATTCTTTATTCTCATTATAACCCTAAAGTCCTTAACAATAAAGGCATCCGCTGAAAATTTTCCAACCGTTTTTGAATTTTCATAAACTTATAAAAAAAGTGCCTCAATCCATTACATATCAATGCATTGAAGCACTTCAAAACTTCAAAGAGGTTGGAAAAATCAAAGTATTAAATTTTCAGTATTATTTTCATTTATCCCTAAAGTATCCTCCTCGAAACAGCTATCATTCATAAGCTTTATTATTGTGACAAAATCCTTATCCTTTATAATCTTATTTAATTCACTCTTCAACTTTATCATTTTAGAAGTCGTTATAGCCCCTCTAAAAACAGAATTCTGATGGTGGTGGAAATATTTCTTGCATACTTTAAATACCTTATTTACCCTTTTCTCATTTACATCATAAAACACAAAAGCATAGTTGAAATTAAAATTTTTCCCCATAAAGCTCCTCCAATTATCACATCATACTTTTCAGGCTGAAAGGCTTAAATTCTTCACCTTCCACTACATACTTTATAAGCTTATATCCATCCAACCTTATGGCTGTCTTATAACTTATTTTCCTTTTGAGCTTTTTGTGGTCAAAAACACTTTCAAATCTCTGTTCAATTGCCTGTACAAATATTTTCTTTCCTTCTTCATTCAAAAGACAGTAATTGTATTTTTTATCAAAATGCTTGTTTACTTGAATTTGCTTTGTGTTTACCAGCTCAAAAATTGTTCTATATACTATCACCGGTTTGAAAACTTCGGACAAATCTAAACTTAAAGAAAACCTTCCTTCAGATGGTTCATGCAGATAACTTATAGTCTGGTTCAAATGGGTATTGTAAATTTGAGATACAGTTTTGGAATATAAAATTGAATTGCCAAAGGATATAAGTGCATTTATAGGATTATCAGGAGGTCTTTTCACTCTTTTATTCAGTACAAAATCTTCTGGTAAAATGTACTTGAAGTTTTCATAAAATCTCTGCCATATTTCCCCTTCAACTCTCAATATCTGCTTTATACCTAAATTACCATCCTCCAAATACTCTGGAACTTTTTCTTTTATCCAGTTAATTGTAGGCTCCACTTCTTTTTTGTCATGCCTGTAATAATGATATAGTACCTGACATATATTCTCCCCTATACCCCTTACAAAAGACTTTGCTATGTAATTTCTATTATTTAAAAAAGCTTCCACCTGCTTTATTGTAACCTTGCCGCTTACAAGACTTTCCCTTGGATAAAAGCTACCGCTGTAGTATCCATAGTAATTGAAAAAGTGAATGACTATACCTGCCTTTGCAACAAAATCAAGAAATTTACTGTTTACTGTAATTTCATTCATGCAGTATATTTCTCTTGTAGATTCTATTGGCAGATAGAAATTACCTTTTTCATTATGAAATAGAACAGAATTATCTTTTCGCTTGAGTTCTCCCATACTCATCAAATATTTAGTTCCGCTGGCCATTAAGTTTCACCTTCTTCTTAAATATAACAATATTCATAGTAAGCACATTTTTTGCATCCTTTGACTTTGCCAACTTTAGGAGGCATGTCCTTTTTAAGTAATTTTTCCATTTCAAGATTCAGCTCTTTTAATTTCATTTCATTTTCTTCCGTAAGGCTTACATATATTATTTTTTTGTCCTGCTTGTTTTTCTCCTGAAATTCAATTTTTCCCTCTCTATAAATTCCCTTGTTTTTTAATATACTGAGATAAAATAACACCTGCCATTTTACTGCTTCTACATCTGCATCGGATTTTTTTATCTCTACTAAATAATCCTTTGTAATCTTATCTATCTTTACATTGTCTATAGATATTTCTGCATTTTTATTTTCTTCTGCCTTCAATTCATGAATTACTTTTCCAATCTTTACATCTTCATTTGTATATTCCATGTTGATTCTGTTTGCATGCAGCCAAAATTGTCTTTTGCAGTGAAAATAATAATTTATAAGCGTACCGTTTATTTTCATTTACATCTCCCCTAACAGTTACATAAACAAATTTGCCTCATCTGGCGTTTCCCCTATGAATATTTCCTGATTGAACCTGCCGTCTCTTATATATTTCTCTCCATCTGATATATAATATATATCACCCAGCATATCACTGTATTCTGCAGGAATTTCTTTTACCTTATATATGAAATAATCTAAATTGGGGGTTATCTTTGATAATTTCACTTTTTTCTCTGCATACTCGATATTTTTATCCATTAGAACATCTTTATATTCTTTCCAAACATCATCGCCGCATATAACATCATTGTTTTCCAGCTTTATTTCTCTAGAAATAAATACAGTATATTTGTTTTGATATTCATCTATGAGTTTCATATAGTCCTGTACAGCTTTAAAATTTATGGAGTCTAATTTTTTAGTAAATGCTTCATATCCATGGTCATTGCTTTCCTGTTTTTTTAACTTGATTTTTTCTATGACTTTTTCATAGTACTTTTCAAAATTCTTTTTCTCTAAAAGTTTTTGAACTTCACTTTGAATTAAAGTAAGTTCCTTTTCCCTTCTCACATCACCTTTGTAGATAGCCCTGCAGTCATCTATTTTAAAAAATTTCACCCTTCCTTTTTTCAAGCAGGACCTGTTTACCCTTCCCATAAATTGTTCTTCTGCATCTAAAATGGATATGTTTTTATAACCCAAATCCATATCTATATCAATTCCTGCTTCTATTATCTGGGTAGCTATTAAAATAATCTTCTTTTCTTTATCTCTTGCCATTTCTACAATTTTTGCCCTGTCAATTTTATTATCATCGGCAGTCATGATTTTAACTTCATGCCCATACTTATTTTCAAAGTTCTTATTCATATAATCAAAAAATCTATCAGCCCTCTTTTTGAATATGAATTCAATTAGTATTTTCCCATTATCTCTGCTTTCAGCTTGTATATCACGGGCAAGCTTTTCAAACTGTTCTTCTTCATCACCTAAATCTAGCATTTCAAATTTTACTCTGTTCTTAAAATATGGATTTTTGAAATATTTGTTTCTGTCCTCTATCAAATATATAAAATCATTGCTATTTCCCTCCACCAGCTTACTTAATCTGGGAAGGGTGGCTGACATTATTATGACTTTTATATTTAAAAGTTCCGAATATGAATCCAGAAAATTGATTATTTCCTTCCATATTTGATTTTTATAGCTTTGTATTTCATCTAGTATTATTATGGAATTACACAGATTTATAAGGGGAAAAATCTCTTTTCTGCTTGTGCCAAACAAAGAGTTAAAAAGGTTGACATGAGTGGTTATAACAAAGGGATAATTTATGAAGATCCTATTCAAAAGTGACTTTTCATAGTCAATTTTCCTGCTGGAATCTACATCAGATTCACCGTCATAGTCTCTATCCACTGTCTTTATAGGAGTTATCGAATTTATCACAGATATACTTTCTCTTATTTTACTGTCATTTTTAAATATTTTTATAAACTCACTTTCAGTCTGTTCAACTAAAGTGTTAAATGGGAATACATAAAAGAGTTTATTTATTTTCTCATTGGAATTTAACATATGCCTTGCCAAATTTATGGAGGTTATAGTTTTACCAGCTCCCGTTGGTGCCTCCAAATAATATATGTTCCTATTCCTGCTTTTTAAATAATTTTTTTCACTTTCAAGGGCTATTTCGGATCTCAATTGATTTATATTACTGTACTTCCCATCTATCACCGGATTTTTTTCATAACTTCTTATGCTCTTTAAAATATCATAGTTTTCTATATCTCTGCTAAATCTTTTTTTCAATTCATCGTCCATAATTCCCATATCATCTACTTTTTCGCCATTCATGAACTGGGATGTGGCATAATAATCTGCTGCTGTAAGAATGGAAAATAGTAATTTGGAATAGATGTATAGGGTAAAATCTAATTTGCTATTTGCTAAGAAGCAATCCTTTATGTATTCTTGTGAATTACAAAAGGACTTGTAAATTACTCTTTTCCCTAGCACATCCGTATTTAAATCAGGGTAGTAGGTTTCCTTTTTATAGTTTTCTGAAAAATCCTTCAGTTTTTCTCCATAGCCTTCTATACTTTCTAAAAATCCATGATGTCTGGATATTATATAGGAGTTTAAATACATAAAGTATTTTAAATAATATTTGTCATGTCTTTTCTTTATTTTATTTATCCTTCCATTAAAATAGCTCACATATATATAAGATCCTAAAAGAGAATGCTTTTTTTCTCCTGCCGAATTATCCTTGTAGAGTTTATTCAACATATTGGCATACTGAAATGAGGGATTTATCTTTCCCATGTCATGCATGTATATTGTATTTGCAAGCATTTCCTTCCACAAACAAATTACATCTTCATTTCTACCTTCTAAAATATTCTTTTGCAAATTGTTAAATACATTATCTAAATTTTTTTCACTGCATACAAATTTAAAATATTTGTAAGTTAAATTTATATGGTCGGTAAGTTTTTCTCTTCTAGTTTTGTCGTTTCTATCTCTATGAGCATACATATTATCCAAATTATTTATAAAAGACCCTGAATCAAATAGTTCCACATCATCAAAATACATAAAAATCACCTTCTAAAAAAAGTACAAGTTTTTGTCCAGTTCTTCATCTCTATACACATCTACATTTTCATTAAATGAGTCTACAGCCATATTTGTCTCCGTAAAATCGGAAAACTGGTATTGATTTAGATCTTTGTCAAGAGCCACAGGAAGGTATTCTGTATACTTCCAGGCCGTATCCGTATCCTCTTCTTCATCCTGATATTTATCTATTTTGAAATACTTCGTTTCAAAAATACTATCTACTCTGTCTACATCATCTTCTTTATGGACTTCAAGTTCACTGACTTTAGTTATATCTGCAAAATGATCATTTGTTCCAAGATAAGGTATAAATTTGGCCTTATTTTTTCTAATCATATTTGAAAACTCATCTGTTACATTATCTATTTTTACATAAATCAGCCACTTAGGATTTTGAAGCCACTGTTGTTTTACTATGAGATTTCCTCCACTCTCACTGCTTGCATACCCAACAGAGTTGTTGAACTCTTGAACCTTTTTAGATATATAGCCGTGCTTATTGATAGTCACTACAGCAACTTTGGCGTTTTTAAGTTTTTCATAAAACTCAGGATATACATTTTTCTTAAAATTCCCGCTCTGCTCGTTATAGCCTCTAAATCCAAGAACACTTCCCATTATTCCAAGAAGAGCTATCTTGTGTATATTTCCATATGTAAAGCAGCAATAAGTATTTACATCCGGCTTTTTGAAAAATGCAGTTTTTCCAGAAAGTTTGAACCTTACTACTTTCATGCCTTAAACCTCTTTTCTTGTAAATATATTAAAAAGCACAGCTCCCTTTGGTATATTATTTAATTTTAACTTATAGTCATTATAATAAATTTCTATTCTTTTGATATCATCTTCAATACCCTGCAAAATCTCTTCTAAATTTAAAGTCAATATGTCTTTATCTTCTCCCTTTTCAAACTTCATAAATTGGGTTAAATTTGGAAGATAAGTTTCTTCATCAGTTTCAACAAATAGTGCAAATTCATTTTCACAACCTGCCTTGGCATTTGTATTTAAGGCAGTGGCACCCAGTAATGCTCCCTCCTTAAATTTTTTGTAGTCCTCTTCTGTATAACCTTCTGTAACCTTCATATCCACATAATCTCTATAGGAAGTTGGGTTTATATAAAAAGGATACAAGTAATGAGCCTCATCACTTACAATTTTTGTACCAAGTGTACTCTGCTTTGCCTCTTTTACCTCTTCTGTTTCTTTTGCCTTTTTATCACTTCTAAAAGGAGAAAGTATCTGCTGCTCTTCTGCACTTGAATCTTCATACACATTAAATCCTTGACCTATCTGCACTACCCCTGTAAGGGATATGTTGTTTCCTTCTTCTGCAAATGTAGCTCCAAAAGATTTTACATCTAAAGCAGAAAATAGATTCTTAAGTATAACTGTACTTTCATCTTTTTTAGTAAGAGTTGTATCAAATACCTGGTTATATCGTTCTTCAAGAGATCTAGGCCTGATCTTACCTTTATCAGTCTTGAATGATTTTATATATAATATTTTTTCTCCTCTATCTTCCCAATATTTTTTTATACTGTATTTAAGTGCCTTGTCACTTCCAAATATAGATCCGTCACTGATTGTCTTGGGATAGCCGCTAAAATCAGCATTCCAATTTGCCATAATTGATTTAATTCCGATAACACCATATACTCTGTTCATTTAATTTGCCTCCTTGTTTTTATTTTTTATATTAGGCGTTTGCGAAACGCTACAACCCGTATAAATGCGGTGTATTTTTTGTTACAAAACAAAATAACTCCTCACTGATTTATGGTAAAATTGAATTGCAAAGAAACAAAATCACCATATACCTCAGAAAGGAGTTATATATTTATGATACCATATAAACAGCTTTCTTTGGCAGATATTTTTTCTGATTGCAAAGAAAAATTTGAAAATAACAAGCCTCAGTTTCTTTCTTTACTTGAAAATACTATTAACCTTGATGATTTAATCCCTGCTTCCTTCATAAATCATTTTTATGCTTCTACTGGAAGGCCCCGTAAATACAGTCTTTACGCCATGCTCCGTGCTTTGATTTTGCAGCACATTTTTTCTATTCCTACGGATTCCCTTTTGATTATTTTTCTTAAATATTCTCAAGAGTTAAGGGATTTCTGCGGTTTCCTTAAAGTCCCTGATGCTTCTAAATTCACACGTTTTAAACAGGATTTTATTCTGGACTTACAATTGATATTTGATAATCTCGTTGATATTACTGAACCAATATGCCAGCAAATTGACCCCAAACTTGCTTCTATGACTATTTTTGATACTTCTGGTATCGAAGCTTTTGTTACTGAAAACAACCCTAAGTATGCTAACCGCATCATAAAACAGCTTAAGACTTTTAAGAAAGTACATGCTTTAGATGATTCTTATGATCCTTATAAAGCTGCCTATGGTTCTATGCCTCCACACGCTTCAGCTAATCCGGCCATTCAACAAATGTACATTAACGGTCATTTTTGCTATGCTTTTAAATTTGGCATTGTAACCAACGGACTTGGTATTGTAAGAGATATTTCATTTTACAATCAGGATTTTCTAAAAGCACATCCTGATATTGTTATTGAGAAAAAATCTGATTCACCGGATGAAGATAAATCTCTTGCTGATTCTAAAGCTCTTATACCTGTTCTTATGGATTTCTTTGCAAAACATCCTTTGATAAATCCAAAAATCTTTTTAGGTGATGCTGCTTTTGACAGCATTCTGATTTATCGATACCTTTTGCATGATTTGAAATTTGAAAAGGCATTCATTCCATTAAAAACTAAACTTGCATCAAAAGAATTCGACTGCCCTTTAAATGAAAATGGTATTCCATGCTGTCCTTATGACCATTCGCTTCCAATGAAACGAGAAGGCAGTAAAACACACTTACGTTCTGGAATTCCATCAATGAAATTCGTATGTCCCAAAATGAAATGGGTATACAATAAAAAAACTAAAAAGAGCAAACGTGTAACTCTATGTGAAAATCCATGTACAAAATCTTCTTGCGGCAGAATGTTTTACATTTATCCTGAAAAGAATCTTCGTGCATATCCTGGAACTACTCGTGGAACTCTCCAATGGGAAAACACTTATAAAATCAGGACTGCTGTCGAGAAAAACATCAACCATTTCAAAGGCAGTTATTGCGTTGCGGATCGTAAGACACAAAATGAGCTAACGCTTCATTCTGACTTACTTCTAGCCGGTATAACTCAGCTAATAACAGTTATTGTAGCAAATAAAATACATAAAAATGAATATATTAGAAGCCTAAAACCATTAATTGCATAAATTTTATTTGTAAAAAATAGAAACCCAACTTTGCTTTATTTCGTGCGCCCTTTTTTATCAATATGGCTATTTCAAATCATAAAAATTTGTCTTTAAACTTCTAACAATACTTTTGCAACTTCTAAACATCTTTTATTCATTTTTATTAGCGAGTTTCGCAATTACCTAATTTTTTATATATTAAATTGGGACATAAAAATCCTGCTATTATAAGATCCTGATTCACCTTTCCTTCTGTATTATAGGAAGAAACCATATAATACATATTGTTAAATCTAAAGGATGGCTTTATAGCATAATCATATTTTATAAACAACTTTTTCAATTTTTCCTTTACAAACTCACTGCTTTTTGCATTTAAAAAAGGATTTATAAAAGAATAATTTTTGTTTCCAGACTTATTCAAGCTGTAAAAATATTTAAGCAGCTGGCCTATGCAAAAATAATATTCTTCATCATTTTCAGCCTCCACCTTATACTCAGGATCTTCTTTAATATTTATCTTTTCGTCTATACTCTTTCGAACACTTTTAACAACTGCATCCATACTCTTTCCTCCCTTTTCATTGTTAAAATAACAAAGTACTGCATGCCTTAAGTTAAATTGATTTACTGCCTTGTTTATATTTCCTTGATTTATAGAATTACACAAAAGATATAAGGTCATGCTGTTCCAAAATGCGCTTGTCAAAAAATCTTCACCTTTGTAAAACCAGGTGTAAAATCCATACCTGTATTTCAAAAGGCACTCTTTAACTTTTGCATCATTCAAATTTATACTTTTTGCCTCTGTAAAAAAGTTATTTTCCAAATACTTGTTAAAGAACACTTCACTTATTCTACTTTTTACTTCACCTACATTATTTAAAACTCCAAGGGACAATTCAAAATCTTTGCCTACTCCTTCATTTATAATAGGGAGAATTTCTATGGCTTTTTTCAACTTATACCTGTATTCGGTTATGGTATCATAGTCTGCAATTTCCACTTCTTTTCCCTTGTTTATTCTCAGGAAATACCCCTTAAAGTCATCTTTCTTATTTTCTTTATAGTCTACGGCATCTATGTCACTGTCTGCATATATATAATTTTTCTTTTCTTGTGCATAGTTCATGAAATAATCGAATAATTTTTTCTCCATAAAAATGGTACTTGAATCTACAAGTACAGGTAACTTGCTTTTTCTAGTCTTGTTTTCAAGGTAGGGCTTTTTTGAATTCAATCCCATATTAAAGTCGGGCAGTCCATACACTTTATCTCCGATCTTAACATTGTAATCCGTGCTGTTATAGATATTAGGTATTATATATCTCTGGCTTTCTCTTTCATAATTTTTAGAATCAGTATTATAGAATAATTTAAGGTATGTTTTATCTAGACTTTTACGACTTGCTATTTTATATATATTTTGCTTTATCCAATCTCTTATTTTGTCTATAAGTTCTCCATCTGGTTTGCCCTGTTCTTTTTCAAACTTTAAATAAAGCTCCAAACTTTTTTTCTTATTTTTATATTTACCTCCAGGACTTTTTAAAATGTCATAGTATTTATCTATTACTTCAACATCCAGCTTTCCCTTAGATGGATCTAAATTTTCTTTTTTCACATAGAAAGTATACATATTATTACTGTGTATTACCTTTACCGGATCTACTGGCTTATTCATAGATATAAGACCGCTAATACAATCCATTTTTGCAAACTTTCTATAATCATCCTGTGATTTATCTGTTTTCTTGTCTACACTAAATATTTCTACTTTGTCTCCACTGTCTTCCAATGTAAATTCAACATAGTCACCAGGTGAAAGCGTATAGTTATCCACAATAAGTGCATCACCTTTTTTTTCATATCTGCTGCTAAATATTTTACAGATTTCATTTATCAAATATTTTCACCTCTTTTTCTATTTGATATATTGATAATTCACAAATCCGTACCCTCTCGGACTCATGTCTGCAAGTGCTGTTCCAAGGAGTATGTATGCAATATTTTGGGCATCGCTATTTGTTTCCAAATTCAATGTTACTTTATCTCCTAGAATCTTTTTATCTTTGAAACTAGCAGCTATAGGCTTTTTGTTGTCTATCTTTGCGTAATTAAACAGCTTTAAATTTTTATCCACAGCCTCTCCTGTCAATACTTCATATTTTTTTATACTGGTTGTTCTTATGTACTCAAAAAATTCTTCTTCAGTGTATTTATTTCTCCAATATTCAGTTTTTTCACTGCCAGGCATTTTAACTATTACAGGGGTTATACTATATATTCTGTCTATAGGCCTTTTTGGTATGTTTTTACTTTGACATACAAGAACTTTTATCTTAGAGGTATATTCATTTGACAAGAATTTTAAAAAGTGATTTTTTAATTTGGAGCCTATGCATCTCAATTGGAAATTATATATGCATCCTTCTTTATACATCTTAGTTTTTACATCTAAGGGGTACAAGCTGTTGAAGCAGTAATTTTTCATCATATTTTCTTCGTGGAAACTTTTCATGTTCTCATTTTCATAGAAAGATTTATCCATTAATTTGCTTAAATCTTCCAACGCCTGTTCTATGGGAATATTCTCTAGGATGTATACTTTAATGTTTATCTCATTTATTTCCATAATCACCCTCCATTCATTTGTATATTACAAAAATTTGTCTTCCATATATGTTATTATTCGATTAATTTATGGAAAGTCCTGCAAATACAAGGAGCTTTTTAGATAAATTTAGTGTAACAGGATTATCTTTTTATAGTTAGCTTTAAATCTATATCTATTGTTGATTTTACTAAGTAGATGATAAAAAAGGCGATAATCATAATCCAATATTTTCTTATATTTATATCCTCTATAGAGTAAATTTTGTTTACATTTATATTATTGTACCTAGATCAAATTTATATTCATAGTAAAACCAATAAAGTTGAAGTGTTAGGAAATATTTAGAATTAATTTAAACAAATCTGTTTCATACAACATTTGTTATGGTTCAACTATGCTCACTTTGACGATAATTCAAAGTTATACCAATAAAGTGTTTAAAAACATTTCATATTATGGTTCAATAATTTTCTTAAAATATATTATTTCCAATTATTACTTATTTAATCACATCTCATGTTGAGGTTCAACCAGATGATGAAGACATACAGTTATCCCAAGGTGTTTATTTAAATACATCTCATGTTAAGGTTCAACTAGCTGAGATAGTCCAAGCTCCTATAAAAGATATATTTAAATACATCTCATGTTAAGGTTCAACTTAATCCCTCCTTTTCTCTAACAGCATAAATAATCATTTAAATACATCCCATGTTGAGGTTCAACCGGTATATTCAGCATCGCCTAAAGCTACATAACTATTTAAATACATCCCATGTTGAGGTTCAACGTAAAGGATACTTAAAAAGAGCATTGAAAATAATGCAATTTAAATACATCCCATGTTGAGGTTCAACTAGTAATATAAAATAAATAAAGGAGTGTTTAATTAATTTAAATACATCCCATGTTGAGGTTCAACAGATAATAATTATTATTTGTATTGTTACTCATAATATATTTAAATACATCCCATGTTGAGGTTCAACATGCAATAATAATATTAATATAAGCGAAAAAATTAAATTTAAATACATCCCATGTTGAGGTTCAACAACACAAAATAAAATATTAAGGAGTGATTTTTATTAATTTAAATACATCCCATGTTGAGGTTCAACAAAGTTAATACCTATAAAAGATAACTTTTTAGGATGATTTAAATACATCCCATGTTGAGGTTCAACTTGTAGTATAATATAATCAATAAGAAAAATAAAATAATTTAAATACATCCCATGTTGAGGTTCAACTTTAAAAATTAAGTGTCTTATATTGGCTCTATGGAAATTTAAATACATCCCATGTTGAGGTTCAACGTATCATGTTAAAGAGGGTATATCGGATTTGGTTGCATTTAAATACATCCCATGTTGAGGTTCAACATATGTATATGATAAAGATGCTAAAATGTATTCTTGATTTAAATACATCCCATGTTGAGGTTCAACACACGTAATACAATCCAATCTTCATAACAAGGGAGTATTTAAATACATCCCATGTTGAGGTTCAACAGTTACTGTTATGGGGTATCTTGGTTTAAGATATGCATTTAAATACATCCCATGTTGAGGTTCAACGTGGTGGAAAAATGGGTATTGATTTTTCAATTTTATTTAAATACATCCCATGTTGAGGTTCAACAGTAGCTGAATTAGCACAGTTTCCTGTAGTAGCTGCATTTAAATACATCCCATGTTGAGGTTCAACTACAGAAGTAGAAAATCAAATAAAAACATTAATCAGATTTAAATACATCCCATGTTGAGGTTCAACCTTATAGGTATAAAGCAAGTATAAAGGAAGATACATTTAAATACATCCCATGTTGAGGTTCAACACCTAGTGTATATATCCTACTTGTAAAAGTTCCTAAATTTAAATACATCCCATGTTGAGGTTCAACTTAAAATTTTAATGATGCCTTTTAATCCCTCCATTCATTTAAATACATCCCATGTTGAGGTTCAACTATCTCATTACGCTTAGTTCCAACTACTTCTCTTCATTTAAATACATCCCATGTTGAGGTTCAACCCATGCTGAGAAAATAAAAACTCTATATTTTTCTTTATTTAAATACATCCCATGTTGAGGTTCAACTAATATATTAGTACAATTTGATAATGAGAAATTCACATTTAAATACATCCCATGTTGAGGTTCAACCAGATATAAAAAGCACAGATATTCAAAAATATATTGAATTTAAATACATCCCATGTTGAGGTTCAACAAATCTTTTGATCGCAATATCTTATTTGGTTCTTATTTAAATACATCCCATGTTGAGGTTCAACTGTTCTAATTTCTTTTTAATTTGGCTTAACTTTTTAATTTAAATACATCCCATGTTGAGGTTCAACGATTTGTTGGTATTAATACTGCTGTTGACCAGACTTCATTTAAATACATCCCATGTTGAGGTTCAACCTGGTGTTATTGGTGCTATTAATAGTTGTGCTTCATTATTTAAATACATCCCATGTTGAGGTTCAACTAAATTATGACTAAATTGAATATCCATATTTAGCTATATTTAAATACATCCCATGTTGAGGTTCAACTATTGGTTAGTGGTATAATGCAATAAAGGAGCGTGAATTTAAATACATCCCATGTTGAGGTTCAACTAGCAAAATAAATAAAGATATTCAAATACTGGAATGATTTAAATACATCCCATGTTGAGGTTCAACCACAGTAAAATAGCCATTCTTTATTTTCATTATAACCCTAAACCCCTTAACAATAAAGGTATCAGCTGAAAACTTTCCAACCATTTTTCAATTTTCATAAACTTATAAAAAAAGTGCCTCAATCCATTACATGTCAATGTATTGAGGCACCCTCTATCTTCAAAGAGGCTGGAAAAAATCTACCCGTGATATTTAGTTTGAAGCACACCATAAGTTTTTTTCAAAACTCTCTAGTCATTTTTTTATTTCAAATAAAAAACCAACCTCCAATCGTTAGATTTTAGGTCTAACTTTTGGGGGTCGGTTCATAAAGCTTACTTTCAAAACTTTAAAGATACTTTATTATTTAAATTCCATATCTTTTCAAATCTTCTATAGTTTCTATGTCAAATATGTCTTCTATAATTGAATTTAGGCTATCACTGTCTAATAATTTTACCTTTCCTATCACAGTTTCATCTACATTCTTAAACTTTTTATTTAGTAATTTTATAACCCTTTCAACATCCTTCAATCTGGATTGCTCTCTCTCTTCTTCTCTTCCTTTTGCAAGTCCTTCTTCTCTTCCCTCTTGCTTATAGTGCAATTTTCTGATTTCATCTATACTCATTTTAAATGCACCTCCAATTTCCTTTTTATATTCCTCATATTTCTTTTCTAACTCTGGATCTTCAATTAAAAATAAGTATTCTAAAAAGTCTACTAGCGCTTTTATTTGCTCATTGTTTTTTACTTTTTCATATTCTCTTAGTTCTTCTGCTAATTTAATCTTTGCCCTATATATTTCTTCATCATCAGCCTTTGTTTCTAATAGGTTCTTTGCTATTTTAAACACTAACCTTAACGGGTTGTCTTCACTGATATTTTCTAGATTTATATTTTCAACATCTATTGTCCTAAAATTATACGTTAATATGTCTTCTTCTATCTCTGGTAATCTATATATGTAATTCTTGTCTTTGCCTCTTTCTCCCTTATATGTATATATTGCTGCTGCCACTATTTCCGATTTGTCCTCATACCTATACCTAAATTTGTCCCAGATTCTATAGAAATATCTGAACATTCTCTCTCCAAATACTTCATCACAGCTGGCATAACTTTGTACTTCCACATGTATAAACAATATTTTACTCTTATTATTTTTTAATTTTACCTTTATTATTTTATCTGATATTACTTTTTCACTACTGTCTCTATCAAAAATTTCTCTTTGTATTTCTTGAAGTTCTTTATCTAAAGATTCTGTTCCATATTCCCATGCTATATTTTTAAATATCTCCGGAAAAAGCAGTTCTACTATTTCTATTTCAAAGGCTTCCAAAATTGATTTCCACGCTGCATCAAAATCGTGTTTCTTTATCAAATCTTATCCACATCCTCTTATGTTTATCCTTCTTAGTATTAATTATAAAGCATTTATGTTTTTCTATTCAACATATTTTTTAAAATTTACAGATTATTATTTTTATTCAGAAAATATACCATGTTGAGGTTCAACGAATGTATTCAAATGCATTACAACAGGTGTCCCAGAATTTAAATACATCCCATGTTAAGGTTCAACGTGCAATACTTGTAAGTGTTCTTTCTACTGGAGTAGATTTAAATACATCCTATGTTAAGGTTCAACTTGGTTGTGTCCACCCAAAAGAAAGCTTTTTTTGCTTCATTTAAATACATCCTATGTTAAGGTTCAACTCGGCGTTCTCAATGGGAACATATTATACTAAAGCTATTTAAATACATCCTATGTTAAGGTTCAACCGTCCATATTGATGTATATGCAATTCTCATATAACTATTTAAATACATCCTATGTTAAGGTTCAACAAAAGTTCTTGAAAAGTCTGTAGAAAAAAAGTATTTATTTAAATACATCCTATGTTAAGGTTCAACAAGTTTAGAAAAGTTGTAAGTAAAGTCTTAAAAAAGATTTAAATACATCCTATGTTAAGGTTCAACTTAACTATAGTTTTTATATATTTAAGGCATTGTAGTTATTTAAATACATCCTATGTTAAGGTTCAACATATAACATATCTTCTTTCATAAATATTTTTGTAAATTTAAATACATCCTATGTTAAGGTTCAACAATATTGATTAAATTATTATTTAAATAGTCATTTTTTATTTAAATACATCCTATGTTAAGGTTCAACTAAGCATATAAACTCATAAGACTTTCTCTAATTTTTATTTAAATACATCCTATGTTAAGGTTCAACTTAGATTTAGAATCAATTAACACAAAATCATCTGGATTTAAATACATCCTATGTTAAGGTTCAACTTGAGAAATGGGCGGTAATTATTAGGTGGGGTGTTAATTTAAATACATCCTATGTTAAGGTTCAACTATCTGATTTGATTGCTGAAGGTGTTGCTAATTTTAAATTTAAATACATCCTATGTTAAGGTTCAACCCAGGATATATAGATTGTAAAAATAATACATTTTTCATTTAAATACATCCTATGTTAAGGTTCAACGTTTGGAAGGTTCTATTGATGGTGATTTTAGTGGTCTATTTAAATACATCCTATGTTAAGGTTCAACAAGTTCAAGATTGGGTTAGTAAAGGGAAATATGCTTTATTTAAATACATCCTATGTTAAGGTTCAACCCTTATATTCTTTTAAAGCATTACCTATAATTAGTTTTATTTAAATACATCCTATGTTAAGGTTCAACTTTTTATATTTCCCGTCTTATCTTTCTTTGTAAATATTTAAATACATCCTATGTTAAGGTTCAACTTGGAACTGGCGTAAATATGCATCCATTAGCACTATTTAAATACATCCTATGTTAAGGTTCAACAATGTAAGAGTTTGTGCAATAGTGTCTTTATCATCATTTAAATACATCCTATGTTAAGGTTCAACTTTGTTAGTATTAATACTGCTGTTGACCAAACTTCATTTAAATACATCCTATGTTAAGGTTCAACCCTTGGTCGTTGCTCTCCCTTCCTCTGCTTTATCGTAATTTAAATACATCCTATGTTAAGGTTCAACTATTAATAGATTAAAGGTTTTAAAGCGTGCTAGACGATTTAAATACATCCTATGTTAAGGTTCAACGGGACACAGAGCCTTAAGGTTTCAATACCTTGAACTATTTAAATACATCCTATGTTAAGGTTCAACAATTGTTATAATCTAAAAATATATCTTTTAAAAAGCAATTTAAATACATCCTATGTTAAGGTTCAACATTATGAGATAATATATTGTTCATAATTGTATTAGTGATTTAAATACATCCTATGTTAAGGTTCAACCAAATTACAGTAGTTATATTATTTTTAGGTAATATCATTTAAATACATCCTATGTTAAGGTTCAACAAAAATGATGTTCAACTATTTTTAAATGATTATAAAAATTTAAATACATCCTATGTTAAGGTTCAACATTAGAAACTTTAGTGAGTAAAGCATATTATAAATATGCATTTAAATACATCCTATGTTAAGGTTCAACCAGCAGAGGACTACAAGGGAAGTTTAAATAAAGCTTATTTAAATACATCCTATGTTAAGGTTCAACCATACTATTGTTGAATATTTGAAGAAGGGTAGAAATGATTTAAATACATCCTATGTTAAGGTTCAACCATACTATTGTTGAATATTTGAAGAAGGGTAGAAATGATTTAAATACATCCTATGTTAAGGTTCAACTGGTAATATAAAAAGTTTGGGAGGTTCTATTGACGGATTTAAATACATCCTATGTTAAGGTTCAACAGTTACTGTTATGGGGTATCTTGGTTTAAGATATGCATTTAAATACATCCTATGTTAAGGTTCAACATTTCTGGTTCTATAGAGGGTACTGGTAGTAAAATTGTATTTAAATACATCCTATGTTAAGGTTCAACCTGTTCTGCTTTCATATTGGCAGTTTCAAATCTATATTTAAATACATCCTATGTTAAGGTTCAACTAATACGTCCGTGATTACTCCCATAGCTGTTGGAGCTATTTAAATACATCCTATGTTAAGGTTCAACAATAAAAGAAAAATTAATAACTGCTATGGATAGCAAATTTAAATACATCCTATGTTAAGGTTCAACGAAGAAAAATTAAATAGATCATTAGACACTTTAAGATTTAAATACATCCTATGTTAAGGTTCAACCGTAGAAGCTTCTATCTAGTATTTGAAAATTATTTTATTTAAATACATCCTATGTTAAGGTTCAACTGGTAATAAGTGATGTATATTTTTTGTATAAGCATACATTTAAATACATCCTATGTTAAGGTTCAACTATCCAAGCGCTTTTGCAATATCTACAGCTACGAAAATTTAAATACATCCTATGTTAAGGTTCAACGAAAAAGCATTACCGTTAAATCCTATTAAAACACCATTTAAATACATCCTATGTTAAGGTTCAACTCAAAATGGATACACTATATTTTGTTAAAAGTTCCTATTTAAATACATCCTATGTTAAGGTTCAACCTAAAAGAGAGAATGGAAGAAATGTTATAAATTTATTTAAATACATCCTATGTTAAGGTTCAACGTATAGATGATTTAAAGGAAAACTTACCGCAGAACAATTTAAATACATCCTATGTTAAGGTTCAACAGATTTAAAATATAAATTTAAAGGAGCGAATTATCAATTTAAATACATCCTATGTTAAGGTTCAACTATTACAATTATTAATGATTAACTTTAGTTATCTCTATTTAAATACATCCTATGTTAAGGTTCAACCACAGTAAAATAGCCATTCTCTATTTTCATTATATCCCTAAAGTCCTTAATAATAAAGGCATTCGCTGAAAATTTTCCAACCGTTTTTCACTTTTCATAAACTCAATAAAAAAAGTATCACCGTCCATTGAATTTAAATGGCTTAAGGCATCTCTATCACCAAAATTAGTTGGAAAATACTTAACAAAATATAGTAATATATTGTATAAAATAGTATAATTTATTTGTACACCGTATAGATAAATAGTAAATTTATGAGGGAGAATGTTTATTATGAAGGAATCAACCATTACAACTACATTTAAAGCAGATATTAAAAAAGTATGGGAAGTAGTTACAAATAACAATAAATATGAGTGGCGAAGCGATTTAAGTAAAATTGATGTTTCGGAAGACGGAAACTATTTTACAGAATATACAAAAAATAATTTTCCTACTAAATTTAACATTACCTTAAAAAAGCCTTATGAGCGATATGAATTTGACATGTCTAATAAAAATATGAAGGGTCATTGGATTGGAACTTTTAGTCCTGTTAATAATGGTACCCAGATTGAATTTACAGAAAAAATATCAGTAAATAATCCTATAATGAATTTGTTTGCAGGTTTGTATCTAAAAAAACAGCAGTCACTTTATATAGCAGATTTAAAAAAGGAATTAGGTGAATAAATTTCATATTACTTTTATGTTGCTATGATGCGTTTATACATTATTTCTGCTGCATCTTTTGCTGAAATTTCATCTACATCTATTTTATCTGTATCCATTTTTAGATAATTGTTTAACCTGGGAACACTTCTATCAATGACATCTTCTGTTCTGGTTCCATTTTCAATATCTTTTGTAATTCGTTCAATTAATGATTTTTCTGAACATATAAGAGAAAACTTATACACCTTACAGCCCTTCTCGTTTATTCTAGATAATACATCATCAAGAATACTTTGCATATGCATTACCCAACAAAATATAATATTTTCATACTCCGAACATGAAATGAAATTATTTAGCATATATGTAATATTATCAATTACCATCCTTTTAGTTTCATCTGTAACGATGAAGGGTGATATATTCCAGCACCAATCACCATCAAGGAAGACACATTTAGGCAGCAGTTTTTGTAATTCTTTACTTGCTGCTGTCTTTCCTACACCCATTGTTCCATTTATGAGAATAAGGTTTTTTGTCATTTTACCCTTGTCATTCATAATCAATTACTTCCAGCTTTCATAATGTATAATTTCTTCCAGTTTCTTTCGTGGACGGGGTTTAGGCTTTTCATCTGCATAACCAAGTGTGACAATTCCAACTACATATTTATCATCAGGTATATTTAAAATTGGTCTTATTTCATTTTGTACAAACCATCCAACCCAGCAAGTACCTAATCCCAGGTTATCAGCTCCAAGCAATATATGTTCTACAGAAATTGAAGTATCTCTAATTATCTGTTTAAGTTCCTCTTCCGGACTGTTTTCATCCAATGATACATCTATTTTTTCATCTATTCTGCAACGTATATCTGCTACACAAGCAATAAAAACTGGAGCAGAAAGCATCCATTTCTGATTATGACATACTCGTGATATTTTTTGCCTATTTGATTCTGATTTTACCACAATAAAATGCCAGGGCTGGGTATTACTTCCTGATGGAGCAAGCCTTGCGCCTTCAATCACCTGCAGTATTTTTCCATTTTCAACTTCTCTATCTATGTATTTTCTTATACTTCTACGTGCTGAAATCTCTTCAATCATATCATCCGCTTCCCTTCTTAATAATTATTTTAACATATCTTTATCCTTCAAACTTTTTTAACTATGAATTACTACAGAAATTTTTTCTAAAATTCAGCGGTGATACATTTTTAACTTTTTTATATATACGACTGAAATAATTTATATCACTAAATCCACAATTCAGTGCTATTTCTGTTATATTTAAATCAGTTTTCTGCAGCAATAAACCTGCTTTTTGTATTCTAAGATTATTTATATAATTCGTTAGAGATCTACCTGTAATTTGTTTAAATGTCCTGCAAAAATGCTCTTTACTAATATGAGCCATTTCTGAAATTTCATCTAAAGTTATTTTTTCAGTGAAATTTTCGTTGATGTACAAAAATATATTTTTTAATCTGTTTAGATTATCAACTCGACAGTTAAATTGACCTGCTGTTAAAATTTTTTCAACATATTTTCTGAGTAACAATACAATAATCTCATATATATATGCTTTTACAGCCAGTTCATATCCAAGCCTTTTTGAAAAATACTCATCAATAATTTTATCTGCACAATTGAGTATGTCCTTATCATTTCTAACTAGATTTTTAAATAAAATAAGGTTCTTTGCCAGTGGTACCATAAACTTGGTCTGGCAGGAGTCCATCTGACTACTAAAGAGAAATGAAAGGTCAACCCTTATAATATAATATATTAAATCATCACATAAGCTTTCACAGTAATGAAGTTCATTGCTGTTTACAATTATAAAATCCCCAGCTTTTACATGAATACTTTTATAATTACACCTGATCAAGGCACTACCCTTAATAAAATAAAAAAATTGAAGATGCTCATGCCAGTTTTCTTCAAATGTAGCTCCCGGCCCATTAACTTTTACTTTGAATATATCTACGAAAAAATTTCTATTGGGCATATCTTTATAATAATAATTAATTTGGGATTTATTCATAATTGCAGCATCTCCTCATATCAATATAGTACTAATATTAATCAATATATTCAATGAAACTCAATATGTATATTGTTATTATATATCTAGATGTTTCACTAGTAAATATCAATAAAATACTACTATTTTAAAAAGAAAGGGGTTATCTAACTAACATGGAATATAAAAATAAATACGGAATTTTACTTGTTGTTATATCTATGACTTTTATGTCCTGTCTTGTTTCTAATATTGTGAATGTAGCTCTGCCTGTAATGTCAAAAAAACTTTCAGTACCCATGGTGTCTATAGAATGGGTTGTAGCAAGTTATATCATCTCGATTTGCTCAACTATTTTAATATTTGGAAGACTAGGTGATATAATAGGCAAAATGAAGGTATTTAAATTTGGAATGGTTGTCTTTACTATAGCTTCTTTCATGTGCGGCATTTCAACTTCATTTACAGAACTTATTATATTTAGAATTATACAAGGCATTGGTGCTTCAGCTTACATGGCTAACAATCAAGGTATTATAACTCAGGTTTTTCCAAGAAATGAAAGGGGAAAAGCCCTTGGAATTTTGGCATCCTCTGTTGCCTTGGGAACCTTAATAGGATCACCTGCAGGTGGATTTATTACCTACTATTTAAGCTGGAATTATATATTTTTCGTCAATGTACCTATCGGAGTAATTGCATTTATCACTGCTTTAAAAGTATTGCCTCATAGTAAAACCCAAAATAAAGAAATAAATAGTGAACTTGATGTAAAAGGATCAACCTTTATTTTCCTGTCAATGGTACTTTTATTTGGTTCCCTGATTCAAGGACAGAAGGTCGGATATAAGAATCCTGTTATAATTACAATATTTATTGTATCCATTCTATTTATAGCAGTATTTATTGTATTAGAAAATAAAATAGAAAAACCTCTCATACAAATGAAAATTTTTAAGAACAATGTATTTTCTCTAAGCTTGTTTTGTGCATCTATTTCATTCATTTGTCTAAGTGCTTCAACAATTATAATACCTTTTTATCTTCAGGATGCAATGAAACTAAACTCTAATATAACAGGTCTTATAATGATGGTACAGCCTTTAGTCATGGCTGTGATTTCTCCGCTTTCAGGAAATTTGTCAGATAAAATAGGCTCCAAACTTTTAAGTTTTTTAGGACTTTTGCTTATGAGTATAAGTTTTATATTTCTGTCATTTTTAAATCAATATTCTTCTATCACGAAGATTATAATTTATATTGTGGTATTAGCTTTAGGACAATCATTATTTCAACCTTCAAATAATTCACTCATAATGTCAACAGTTCCTAAAAATAAACTGGGAATAGCCGGCAGTGTCAATTCTCTTGTGAGAAACTTAGGACAAATTATAGGAATTATACTTTCCACGAGTCTCCTATATAGTTTTATGAGCATTAAAATTGGATATCGTGTGACAGACTATGTTATAGGAAGAGATGATATTTTTGTATATGGAATGAGATATGTATATATTGTTCTGACTATTGTATGTGCCTTCGGAGCAGTGCTCACTGCTTTTAGAATGCATAATAAAAAAAGCACACAAATAGATCAGTCAGCTGCAGATGTACACGGTAAAAATTTTTAAGAATGGCCTTCTGCATAGTGTTTATTTCAAAGCATTTTAAACAATATTTACAGCAGTAAAAGCAATAAAAAATGTAAAATTCTAAACTATAATGTGATGTGAACTTAGAATTTTAAAAAGGAAGTGAAATAAATTTGGTTACTATAACTAGAATAACATATGATGATTTAAATGACTTATCAAATTTATATGAGCAACTTTTAAGTAAAAAAACAAATTTTCCAAAATTCAAAGATAAGTTTACATTAATTAATTCAAATAAAAACTATATATTAATTGGAGCAAAAGATGGTGATAATAATTTAGTTGGTTCATTGTTAGGTATTATTTGCCAGGACCTTGGCGGCGAATGTAAGCCATTTATGGTTGTTGAAAATGTAATTGTAAAAAACAATTGTAGACGGATGGGAATCGGAAAGACTCTAATGACTTTTATTGAAAACTTTGCCAGGAAGAGAGACTGCTATTTTACCATGTTGGTATCGGCTTTCAAGAGGAAAGATGCTCATAAATTTTATGAATCAATTGGATATAACAATGATGTCGTTAAAGGATTTAAAAAATATTTATAATAAAATAAAAAAAATTTGCATACATAGAAAACATATGGTATGATTTTCATAAAAAGGGAGCCTGTTTAAGCATGCTGAGAGGAAGTATATACTTCGACCTATAACTTGATTCGGATAATGCCGACGTAAGGAAATATTTAATTTATACTATTTTTATATGTTTTATGAGTGTAAATGGAATGTGCCTTACAAGGTATATTCCATTTTTTATATTTAAAAAGCATTGGGGGAGCGCCCGGGGCTTTATAACAAAAGTACAACTAAATAGCGAGGGAACTTGTGTTTCAAGGTGAGAGGAAGCTTTTGAGCTTCGACCGCGACCAATATGATTTGTCATATAGGGAATTGCTATTTGGTTACTCTAAAATTATGCCTACAATAATGATGTTTATTTCCTATGTGACAACTTTAGAAAATAAATATTATTATGGAGGTATTTTATTATGGAAAGAAACTCGAAACTATTAAAAAAACTTATGCTTGCAATGATGGTGGCAATGGGAGTTGTCATTTCGCCAATTCTTCGTATAGAAGGAATGTGTCCTATGTCTTCTGTTATAAATATTACATGTGCAGTTTTTTTTGGACCTTGGTATGCGCTGCTTTGTGCTGTTTGTATTGGAATTATAAGAATGTTTCTTATGGGAATTCCACCTTTAGCTTTGACGGGTGCTGTTTTTGGAGCTTTTTTGGCAGGACTTTTATATAGAATATCTAAGAATACTTTAATTTTTGCAGTTTTAGGTGAAGTTATTGGAACAGGTATTATAGGTGCTATTGTCTCATCGCCTATTATGACATATTTCTGGGGCAAAAAAGGACTTTCACTTATGTTTTATATTCCTTTGTTCTTTACTGCTACAATTATTGGTGGAATAATTGCCTTTATTTTTTTAGGAGCATTAAGCAAAAATGGAATGCTTATAAAGATTCAGAAAAACTTGGGGGTAAAAGTCTATGACAAATCAACAGATACCGATAAACAACCTATTGCAAATAAAACGCAGTGTTAAAATAAAAAAACCCCTTATTCATTATATTACAAATCCAATTTCAATAAATGATTGTGCAAATGTAATACTTGCTATCGGGGCAAAGCCTATCATGGCCGAACATCCTTTAGAGGTTTCTGAAATTACATCTGCCTCTAACGCACTTGGCGTTAACCTTGGAAATATAACCGATGTTAGAATGAAATCCATGTTGATTTCAGGTAAAACGGCTTTTAAAGAAAAGATTCCTCAAGTAATCGATCTTGTTGGTGTTGGCTGCAGTAAATTGAGGTTTAATTATGCAAAAAAATTTATTTCTCAGTGTCATCCAGACGTCATCAAAGGTAATTTATCTGAAATAAGATCAATTTGTGGTATAGAAAGCAATGCAAAAGGAATAGATGCAGGAGAATGTGATAAGATAACAGATGACAATATAGAAATTGTGAAAAAACTATCCATTAGAACAAATTCTGTTATTGCAGCTACTGGTGCAGTAGATGTAATAACTAACGGCAGCGAAACATATTTAATAAAAAACGGCTGTGAAATGCTTTCAATGGTAACAGGTACAGGATGTATGGTTACTGCACTTATAGCAAGTTATATTTCTTCCTTAGATATATTTGGTAGTACTATTTTAGCTGTATCACTTATGGGAATATGCGGAGAACTTTCTCAGCATGTTACCGGTATAGGAAGTTTTAGAACTGATCTTATAGATAATTTATTTACAATTTCTGATAATACTATAATAAACAAAATAAAGTGTGAGTTAAAATAGGATAAAATGGCTTTAAAAATTTGAGAACGTACCTGAAGCAAGTACGTTCCATCTATTCTACCGGCATATAGTTATAAACAGCTGACTCCCTGGTACCTTTATAGTCACTTCTATATAACGTCAGCACGGGAAACTTAACAATCTTATGTGCCTGGGAAATAAATGTAATTAAAGGTATTTCATTTTTCATAAAGCTCTTTAAACTTTTACTTTCTAAAGTAGTATACCAAGCATGCTTATGAGAAGGTATAGTAAATACTTGCATGTCTTTCGGTATTTGTTCTGCTTTTAAAACTTGTACCCCTACTATAAATGAAAATCTGAATTTGTGAATTAAAGTTTTAGGCTTTTCATATTGAGGTAGACTGTCTATTCCATTTATCGTATAAATATCACCAGGATTTATCACGTTACTAATTTCATCAATCCTTTTTCTAAAATTCTCAACTAGCTTAGGTGTTTTGCCAGGTATAATAATTTTTTTATATTCACAGCCAACAAAAGTCATCTCAGGTAAAGTAGTTGTACCCATATTATTTTCAATTTCATCAGCACTAACTTTTGAATTCTCTGTGTACACTTTTTTCATTTCACAATTAACTGATGAAAGATTTTTTTGAAATTTTTTGTACTTTGAACTGAGTACCTTTAAATCTTCATCTATTAATTTAAGTAAATCGTTCACATATTTTATATTATCCTTAGAACTTGCATAATTTATAAACTGCTCTAATAATTTCAAATCATTTTCAGTTAACTCAGCATCATACAAATTATCTACATAATTTTGAATGTCTTCTTCATTCATTGAATAAAAATCTTTATCTCTGTTTTTAATTATTTCTTCAAGCAAATTCCAATCAATTTCATCTGATTCCATGCTTTCTAATATTTCTTTATTAACTTTTAACTCATGACTGTCGTCAAGTATTTTAACAAGATGAATCCAGGCATTTTCCTTTTCCCTGCTGTCAATTGGCTCATCAAGGTAATTTGAATACTTCAAACAAATGTATCTACCAAAAAATCCAGGAAAGATGCGTGTCAGCTCTTTTTTCATATATCCTTCTTTTTCCCTTTCACTCATGTCAAGGCTTCTTTTTAACAGCATCATGTCATCAGTAACTTTGCCTACATCGGAATTTGGAAAATTAATGTCATTTATGCACAGCTGGAAAATGTCCTTGGATCTTTCCATATTTAAAATTTCTGCCTTTATCTTATTTAAATGTTCTGTAAATATCTTTTCCATTTCTTTAGGGTTCACTAATATTTCTCTAATCTTTTTTACTGGTATATCAAAGTTTCTTAAAACAGAGATTTGCTTTAATTTTTCAATATCTTCTTTAGTATAATCCCTATAGTTATTTTCCTTATTTACTGAAGGACTGATAAGTCCATTTTCCTCATAGTAGTTTATGGCCTTTTTTGTAAGAGATGTGATCTCCATAACTTCACTTATCTTCATTAAAAATTCCCCCTTAGATACTATTCATAGTATAAACCAGTACCCAAGGCATCAGTCAATAATCAATTTTTCATACATTCAAAATAGAATACAGACTATCATATATGAACAACACCCAAATATATGATCAAAATTGTGCTAAATTTAAGCAATACAATTCTTGCTTTATACCTCCAATACAATTATTATAATACAAGTACCTTCTATTAATAATTACAAAATTTTTAAAGTGGTGATAAAAAGTGAAAAAATCAAAAGTAGAAAAAATAAATTTTTACAGCAATATACTTCGTAAAGAAATGGCTGTATCAGTATACTTGCCTGAAAGCCATAATGACTCAGCTCCCCTGCCTGTATTATATTTTCTACATGGAAGAAGTGGAAATGAAAATATACTTCTTGAGCTTGGTATAGATACTAAAACCGATGAAATGATAAATAGCAGAAAAATAAAACCTATGATAATTGTATGTCCAAGATATGAAAACAGCCGCGGCTTGAATTCATCCTTAATCTGTAAAGAAGTACCTGATCCAGAGAATAGCAATAGAATCATAAATCTTGGAATGTATGAAGATTATTTTATAAAAGAAATAATACCTCTAACAGATAAAACCTTTAATACCATAAAAGATAGAAAAGGAAGATACATAGGTGGAATATCTGCCGGTGGTTATGCAGCCCTTCACAATGCCCTAAGACATCAATCTATGTTTTCAAAAGTTGGAGGACATATGCCTGCTTTAGAACTGAAACTTGAAGATGAAGACAAACCATATTTTAAAGACATGGATATATGGGAAAAATATGATCCCATACATATTGCCAGAAACAATAATATTTCTTCCGATATTGATGTATATCTTGATGCTGGAGATAAGGACGAAGGTGGATTTTATGAAGGCTGTTTAATTTTACATAAAATATTGAAGGAAAAAGGCGTAACTTCTCAAAATCATGTATTTTGTGGTAATCACAGTGCCGAATATATAAAATCAAATATTGAAAAATATCTACAGTTTTATGGATGCTAATATTAATTTTTAAAAGTATAGGATTTCTAACTTGGAATCTGACTTCAATTAGAAATCCTATATTTGATTATGTGAACTAATTGCACAATTATTTAAATGTATTGTAAAAATCTTTCAGTTCTTCTTTTACTCCTTCTGAAAGATTATGCCACCTAATCCCCTCTATGGCACCCTCCAAAGCATACAACCTATTTATACACGCAGAATGATCAATGCTTTTTATTCTCGACCAAGCTTCCCTGCTTCCGATCTTTGTTAATTGTTCTATCGTTTCTATCCCAACTTGATTTAATTGTTGTTCAACTGTTTTTCCAATATTGGGCAAGGTGGACAATTCTCCCATGGCATCATTCCTCCATTTATATATGATAAACATTTTATTCCATATATTCTATCATGCTAAAACTCATATTTACTGTCATCTTTTATCTTTACATCTCATGTTAAAGTTCAAGTATTATTATTTGGACTAATGCAATTTACTATACCATTATTTAAATACATCTCATGTTAAGGTTCAACTTCTGTTGAAATTTTTGCAACCGTTTTTCACTTTTTCACATTCAAGCAAAAAAAGTGGCCTCAGCCATTTAATTCAAGGGGCTTAAGGCACTTGTGCTTTGCAAATTGGCTGGAAAAATGTTTCTGTCTTTCACTTGTCAGGATCTATTCAATAAAGCCTTTTATCTGCATTTTTTCTTTATTGTAAAACAATGCCATTCCTGTTTTCATTTTTCTAAAATCTAATTTTTCATAAAAAGCTTCTTTACCAGGCGAAGCATACAATATAAAATTGCACTGTGGAATACGATTTAAAATACCATTAACAATTGTTCTTCCAACATTTTTACCTTGATATTCAGGTAATACTGCTACATCATAAATTGCAGCTTGGTAAGTTCCATCTGAAATTGCACGACCAAAACCAATTAATTTATTATTATCAAAAACAAATATAACGGTATGACTATTTTTAAAAGCTTTCTCATGCACCTTTCCTTCAAAATATGACATTCCAGCTTTTTTCAATATCTCACATACGTCATCCCAATTAATATTTAAACAATTATATTGAATCTTAAGATCCATATTTTCCCCTCCTTGAAATAATGTAACCTTATCTATAAATATAAATGCTTACGCAGCGTAAGCTTCAAGTAAAATTTCTACATATATTTACTAGAAGGCATATTTAAAATTGGTCTTAATTTTTCATAAACTCAAAAAGTATCAATAAATATGTTATAATGAATTTGTTTGAGGTTTGTATCTAAAAACACTTATCACTTTATATTACAGATTTAAGACTGTATATTTATTAAATATGGAGGATTTTATGAAAGAATACATAGTAGACAATTTGAAAAATAAAATGAGATATCATGATTTTCCTGGTGAAGACACACCTATACTATTTATTCATGGCTTAGGATGTGCCGGATCATTTGATTATCCAGAAGTAGCTGCACAGGTTGATTTAATAAATCACAGACGAATATTAGTAGATCTGCTTGGAAGTGGCTTTAGCGATAAACCTGATAATTATTTGTATACTGTAAAAGAACATGCAGGGTACTTATATAATTTCGTTAAGAGTTTAAATCTACATAAATTTATTATTTTTGGACATAGTTTAGGTGGACCTATTGCAATTGAACTTGCAGATAAATGTAAAGATAGTGTTGAGGCAATTATTTTAAGCGAATCAAATCTAGATAAAAGCAGTGAAGATTCATCAAGTTATGAATTTGGGAGCTTTAGAGAAGACGACTTTGTGAATAGTATATTCGATGAAGTTATCAATGAAAATACTATCCATAATTCTATGTGGGCATCAGCATTATCAGTTTGCTCATCTACAGCAATTAGTAGAATTTCAAAATCTGCAGTTGAGGGAGGAAATCCATCATGGCGTGACATGCTGTATTCACTTAAGTGTAAAAAAACATTTATATTTGGTGAAAAATCTCTTCCAGATGATGACCAAATTGAGCTTGGAAAACACAATATAAATATTGAAATTGTAAAAGCAGCAGGACATTCAATGGCTTGGGAAAATCCTAAAGGATTAGCAGAAGCAATTAAAAAAGGTATTCTTTATGCAAGATTGAATTCTTAATTGCTATATTATTGGCTACATTCCTTTCCGTTTAAGTCTCTCAATTTTCAATTTACACTTCCATACAATTCTTAGCATTGTCAAAAATATTCCTGCAAGTAATACTGTAAATATTACAAGGAGATACATAAATGACAGGAAAAAAGAATTTAAATAAGAAGCTAAATGTTAAAAAAATATTATCCAATACTTTAATAATTTCTTTCACCGTTTTAGTATTAGGGGTTGCTATAAATTTTAAATATGCAGTAGGATATCTATCTATTCTTATTGTTCATGAACTGGGACATTATATTACAGCAAAATTTTTGAAACTGAATGTCACTTTTGGAGGGTTCACCCCAATTGGAGCGTATATAACTCATGAAGATCCTAAAAATTGCAAAGAAAATGCACTTATTGCACTGGGCGGACCATTATTAGGAGGGATATGTGGTCTTATTTGCTATATAATTTATTATATTGCAGGAGATTATACATTTTTAGTATTAAGTTTCACTTCAATAATAATAAATTTGAGCAATTTAATACCTGTAAAGCCTCTTGATGGCGGACATATAGTTGAATCAATATCTCCTATTCTATGTTATATTGGATTTCCATTTTTAATATATTTGTTTATATCAGTAAATAAATTAAAAAGTAAGATAATATTACTTTTTATTATGGCATCAGGTGCTTATCAAACGTATAATTTTACCATTAGGTATAAAACAGATTCCTATTATAAACTGGACAAACATAGTAAAGTAAAATTTATAATCATATATAGCCTATTGGTATTATCCTTGGCTGGGAGTGCAATATACATTTATAACACATTTGATTATAAATGTATATTTAAAAATATATCTAGATATAAATAATCATAATTATACTATTTTCTCAAGTGTAATTTACTTTTGATACATTCCATGTTTATGAAATTCATACCATTTATTAATTTCATCTGCAGGTTTAACCTTTAAATATAGCATAATTTCTTTAGCAAATTCTAATGCTGCTGTTCCATTTGCAGTAATGACATTGGAATCACTTACTGCTTGTTTCTCAATATAATTACTATCTCCTTTATAATGAGGTGACTGAGATTTCAAAAATTCTAATGTATTACTTGTATGTTTTCTATTATCCAAATAACCATTTTCGCCCATGAAAAAGGTGGCACCACAAATTGCTGCTACTGGAATATTATGATCAAGTGCATAATCAACTATAGGTTTAACATTATTATTTTTCTTTTCCGTCCATGCATTTCCGCCAATTAATAAAAGCATTGCAAATTCCTTAGGATAGTTATTTATAGAATAGTCTGGGATGGTATGAAAGCCTCCCATTGATATCTTAGGTTCTTTATCAAAACTTAAAGTTTTAACAATATATTCTGTTTCTGGTGCATTAAGTTCCGAACATATGTAAGCACTCTCCCAATCAGCATATCCATCAAAAATAAATGCAAGTATTTCTTTTTTCATTATTAAGCACATCCTTTCTTAAACATTATATAAAAAGAAAGATGACACCTGTATGTCATCTTTCTAATTTTATTTTCTTGTTACTTACCAGTTATCTTTGATAATTCATTTTCAACGTCCTTGTTTACTGCTCCTGTTCCACCAAAAATAGTTACCCCTTTTAGCTTTAAGCTCTGGAAAAATCTTCGACTTGTTATTTTCTCCCAAATGCCTTGGGCAGTGAAAATGGTTTTACAATATAATCATCTGCACCCATACTTATAGCAGATACTTTGTCCATTTCCATATTCTTTGCTGATATTACAAGTATAGGTACAGTACTTTTTTGTCTAACTCTTCTTATTATTTCAAATCCATCTATGAAAGGTACCATTAAATCAAGTACTATTAGCTGAAAATCCCCATCAAATTTGAATTTATTCATAGCACTTTTATAAGCATTACATTATTTTAATTTGTCACTGTTAACCTTGTACTGCTTATTTTATCATGAAACAATTTTTTATCTTTTGAAAAAAAGTGTACTGTTATATTTCGAATGACTGCTAAATTTAATAAAAATACTAAAATCATTAAAATATAATTGAAATAACCACCTCCTATACTGTGACTTAATGCATTTTTACTAAAAATTATATAATTTCCTCCAAAAAATACATAATATAGTACACCGTATCTTATCAATACTTCTTTAAATTTTAATTTTTCATCCCTACCTGTAACTTTTATTCTAAGAATCCATTTTCCAAAAGTTTTACCATTAGTAAAGTAAGTAATTAATATAAAATAGAGGAATACAAATATATAAATTTTTAAATATCCTCTTGTAATTATTGACAAAATAATAAAAATGCACCAATCAAATGCAAATGCTAAAAATCTTCTTACAAAACCAACAGTAATATGCTCAAGTTTAACATTTTCGTCCAGCTTACTAACATTAGGCAGTAATTTCATAAATACTGGTGCTATCATATAACCTAAATATCCACCTAAAGTGTTTAACATCAAATCATCTACATCAAAAATTCTATAAGGTGCATTGTAAAAGCCGTATAACCCACTTAATTGAGTAAGTTCAAAAAATAGAGAAACACAAAATGATATCAATATAGTCTTCTTAATGTTGTTTTTAAAATAATAGCTTAAATAAATGCCCAGCGGTAACAGTAGAACTCCATTAAAAACTGCTTGTAAAAAAGCTCTTTCTTTAAATAAATGAAAATAAGTTGAAGGTTTTATTAACTGAACCTTTGTTTCACTTAAAATATCTACCACAAATTTAAGTGGCACTAGCTGAATGTGCTTAGTCCCAGGTTTCTGTAAACTTAGTACATCCCGTGTTTTAGGCAATGGCAGTATAATAAGATAATATGCTGTTATTAAATATAACAAGAAAAGGTATAGCAGAAATGCTCTATAATAATTGATATATCCATGTTTTCTATATTGGTATATCAAAAATGGCAGAGTAAATAATGCTGCAAAAATTGGGAACGTAATTACTGCTATCTTTATTGGAATAATATATTCTGACATTTAAACAACTCCTCATGATATATCATAAAATTTTATTAATTATTCAGGATCTCAAGTATCTGCTTGTTTACAACCATAAGTATATTGTAGATAGTATGCCCAAAAATCCTATCATGCTAATCATCCCAGCTGCCTGCTTTGTAAAAGTAAATATTTCTTCTTCATCTGCATATACAGGGTTATCAAAGAAAATGAATAGGCGAATAAACGTATAAGTTGCTGCTGCAAATACAATCAATGCTGGAACCTCTGCAGTCAAAGAATATTTCACTAAACTCAAGCTTCATCATTGGAATATACGGCAGCAGTAACGGCATATAATTATAAACAACTGATTTGTCATTTTTAATTTCGTACCACTTATTTTATCTGATGGCTACCTACTGTAACACTCCCACTTCTATCAAAGTGGGAGATAACAGTAGCTACGCCCCTAGATAATTCATCTAAACTTAGTTGGAGAAACAAAACTCTAAAGAGAAAGCGACTATCACCAAATCAAAGATTTGGGATATCTGCTTTTCCCACTAAGTAAGATTCATTGATCATGATATAATTATATTATCATTTTATAATAAGCGAGGTATAGTATGCTGGAAATATTTATTTGTGACGACAATAAATCTTATA
Source organism: Clostridium sp. 001 (assembly GCF_019056555.1). Lineage (NCBI taxonomy): Bacteria > Bacillati > Bacillota > Clostridia > Eubacteriales > Clostridiaceae > Clostridium > Clostridium sp. 001. Next base: position 1,551,128 of record NZ_CP020473.1, read on the forward strand.
GAGATAAAATTAAACAAATTATTGAAAACACTATTTTGAGGGAATCTTTAGATTTACATATATCTGTGTGCACCCACAATCCAATGGAATTATTAAACTATGTCCAGGATCATGCAGCAACTGGAATTTACTTTCTGGATGTTGATTTAAAAAGCAGTATAAATGGAATAAAACTCGGTGAAAAGATAAGGGATTTAGATCCACATGGATTTATAATATTTACAACTATTCATATGGAAATGAGCTATCTTGTATTTAAATATAAAGTTGAAGCAATGGACTATGTTGCTAAAGACGAAGATGACTTTAAAGCACGGGTAACAAGCTGTCTTATGAAAGCTTACAATACTTATACTAAAGAAAATTTCAGCGAAGGATACATTAAAGTAAATGAAGATTCTAGAATAATAAATATAAAATTGTCTGATATCTTGTTTATTGAGACAAGCAGTACCCCCCATAAGATAAGAGTTCATGAGGAAAATAGGCAAATAGAGTTTTATGGAAATCTTAAAGATATGGAGCAAAAACTAACTCCAAACTTTTACAGGTGCCATAAGTCCTATATTGTAAATAAACACAAGATTGATGAAATAGATTTGAAAAATAACAAAATCATTATGGTAAATGGAGAAGAATGTCTTGTTTCTTTTAGATATAAGAGAGGTCTTATAAAATGATCATCAAAAAATTTCCCATAAGCAAACTTTTTACAGACGTGATCTTCCCTTCACTGCAAATTAGCTTATTGTGTTGTATTTCAATATACATATTATTTAAAGATAGGGTTACCTTAAATGTACTGAAAAAGTACTTTGTCATATCTTTTGTAGTTGGAGTGGTACTTCAAACTGGTTCATATATTTTAATACTCCCTATCTTTACAATACTAATAATATTTTTATTAAAAAATAGTAAAGACATAAAAAGTACTATAGAAATACTCATAACCATTTTTACAATATACTTTATTAACATCATGTATAATGGAATTTTAAAATTAGATGTTTATAAAACAATATCTTTTAAAAATTACATTGTTGAACTCATAATTATACTATTTTTTACACTTTTAATACATGCAATAAAAAAGCATATTTCTTATAAATTGGGGAATTTTAAAAAAGTTTCACTGCGGCAAATAAGATATAGGATGATTCTCAGTATAAGTATTCCCATAGCTTTAAGTATATTCTTTATTTATCCTCTGGTAGATTCAGTAAATTATTTTGGAATATATTTTATAACTGAATGCTATCTTCCTCTTGGAATTCCTCTTATTTCAATAATACTCATACTTATAATAATTTATAATTATGACAAGAGTTTAAAAATTGAAATTGATTTAAAAAGAGAAATTGAAGAAAAATATAGAATAGAAGAATATGCACATGTAGTTGAAGAAATGTACAGTGAAACGAGAAAATTCAAGCATGATTACATAAATATGCTTATTCCTCTTAAGGAATATATAGATACTTCTAATGTCAATGATCTCAAGGATTTCTTTTATGATAATGTACTCAACATAGACAAAAATATAAAGTGGAATAACACAAATATAGATAAGTTAAAACATATTAAGATACTGCCTTTAAAGGCCTTGATTTCTACAAAACTAATAAAAGCATTATCCTCAAGAATAAATATAAAAGTAGAAATAGTAGAAGATATATCTCAAATATATATGAACATAATGGATTTATGCAGGATACTTGGAATACTTTTGGATAATGCAATAGAAGCATCTATGAAATGTGATTTGCCTAAGCTATATTTCTGCATTTGTGTAAAAAAGGATTATGTAGTTATAGCACTTCACAATAACTTTGGGAATGCGAAACCAGTAATACACAAAATATATGAAAAAGGTTTTTCAACTAAAGGAGATGGAAGAGGCCTTGGCTTATATATCTTAAAAGATACTATAGATACAAAATACAATAATGTATTTATAAATACATCCGTTGAGGACAATATGTTTATACAGGAATTATGGATTAAGAATATACATGGGACATCCTAACTAGGGTGTCTTTTTCTTTAACGCAAATTTTTTAATCTTAACCGTATCAGCTTCTGCTATTTATGAATTCAGGACATCCTTTTTGGACTAATATATAAAATATGCACTAATACCTGTTAATATGTAATGGATGTTTAGGTTTGCAAACTAAAAATTAATCTTTTAAGAAAGGATAAAAAATGGAACCAATTTTAAAAGTAAAAAATTTAAGTAAATACTATAAGAGTCAAAAAGTAATTGACAACATCAATATGAAGGTATTCAAAGGAGACATCTATGGTTTTATAGGTCCAAACGGAGCTGGGAAAACAACAACTATAAAAACTATTTTGCGTTTACTAAAACCTTCAAGTGGTGAAGTCTTCATAGATGGCAAAAATGTATTTAAAAATGGAGAAAACAATCCTTCAGATATAGGAGCCATGATAGACTATCCAAGCTTTTATAATAATTTATCTGGATATAAAAATTTAATACTCTATGCAAATGTCTTGAATCTCAGCAAAGAGAGAGTTTATGAGGTTTTGGAATTAGTAAAATTGATAGATGATAAAGATAAAAAAGTAAGCAATTATTCTATGGGAATGAAGCAGAGGCTTGCAGTGGCAAGAGCATTTTTATCTAAACCCCAAATTGTTATATTAGATGAACCAACTAATGGCCTCGACCCTGAAGGAGTAAGAGATATGAGAAATTTAATTAACAAATTAGCTAGGGAAAATGGTACAACTTTCATATACTGTTCTCACATTTTAAATGAAGTACAAAATATATGTAATAGAGTTGCAATGATAAATAAAGGCAGAATAATTGTTGAAGATTCTATGAAAAATCTACTTAAAAGTGCTAATTCTCTAGAAGACTATTTTATGAAAGCAGTGGGACTCTAATATGATAAAAAATGAATTTATAAAATTTTTTACTCCTTTAAAAATATCAATATATGGAGGTATCATATTTATATTCATTTTATTGAATGATGTAATATTTGGAGATAAAGCCTCCGCTATAGTTACTTTTCACAGCTTGCTTTATAACGATATGTCTTCCCTTGTGTTTATGCTTCCAATAATTTTAGCACCAATAGCTTCCGATATGATTACACGTGATTATGAATCTGGCTGCATGAAATTTGTTGTAATTTATAAAGGCAAAGCAAAAGTACTTTTATGCAAAATAGTTTCTCTTATTTTAATAACAGGCATTATGATAATTTTTACATTTGCTATTTTAAATGTAATCTATATTTTCAAAGATTCAGTACATATTAATTTACTTTTAGATATAAAAATGGGATTGTTGTTTTTAACTGCACTTATGCCAGTATTACTTATATATGTTTTAATTTCTATACTATACAAAAACAGCACTATACTATCATTGCTCGTATTTCTTTTAATTGTAATGTCAGACTTTATTCCTAAGACAATTGGAAATATAACTCCACGAAGATTTCTATGGGAATGTCTTTTAAAAAATCAAACTGATAAATTTTCTATAATCTTATTTTCAATATACATTATAATTCTTGTATTTTTAAACTTTAAGTTATTCAATAAAAAGGAGCTGATACATTGATACTCAAACTTTTTAAAAATGAAATTATAAAAATGCTGCATTCTAAAAAATTATATGTACTTATGGTATTTGTCATATTCATGATTTCAGCAATATGTTATATGATATATTTAGAGAAAGGACATATAATGAATAATGCACCTATGTCACGCAAATACAACAGTCAGCTTAAAATTGAGATCTTGAACATGAATAGTGTAATATTTTTAAAGCAATTCAGCACAGAATTTATATTTAGGACAGTCGTACCATACTTTGCATTCTTCATGACTGTATTTTCAGTTAGCATATTTGGTGAAGATTTTTTTAGTGGGAACATGAAATACTTTGCAAGATTAACTAAAGATCATGTTAATGTATTTAAAGCAAAAATACTTAGTATTATTTTTTATTCAGCACTAGTAGTTATTTTGACATTGATATTAGGATTTACAATAAGTGCATTTGTTTTTAAATTGAGTTTTGATGGTTTAGGAAGAATTGTATTAATTTATTTTTCTGCAATAATTCCAGTTGCTTCATTTGGATTAATTATAGGAATAATATCTTTGTTTTTTAAAAACACAACAATTAGTATATCTATAGGCATTGTAAGTTCCATATTTTTAACTGTTTCAGACAGACTTACAATCACAAGTAACTTTTCGCCTATAGGAGTACTTGGTCTTATGGAGAAGTTCAGAGCTGACAATATATCATTAATCTCTTTGCTGATGGTAAATGGAGTATCCATTATATATTTGCTAGGTGCTTATTTTATAGGAAGAAAATTGTTCAAAAATAAGGAATTTGCCTGAAACTTTTCTAATCATTTTCAATCTCCAGAGTTAATAATAAAAAAGTACCTTAATCCATTATATTTATATGGTTTAAAGTGCTTTTGTGGTACTTGTCCTATTTTTGATTTTCTTTCATAGAGTTTATTTCTTCAAACCTTTTCTCTGCTGCGTTTATTGCCTCCACTCCTGCTTTACATAAAACATTAATACCTTTAACAATAGTTACAATCACAAATGCTTCTACTAATTCTTCCATAGTCAAACCTGCTTCTATGGCAGCAACAGCATGTGACTTTGCACCACTTACTTCATCATCTAAACTATCCAATATGGCAAAAATTAATTCTCTTGTTTTTTTAGGTAAATGTCCTTCTTGAACCGATTCACGCATGGTTAAATAACCCTTTAATCCATCAGGACAATATTTAGATAAAGCTTTAGCAAAAGGCGGATCCCATTTCAATTCATTCTTATAATAATCAAGTATACTTTCTAAATCTTTCACAATTAATTCCCCCACTTTTATAATATATTATTTTTTCCTTTATTCTACATTTTCATTATAGTATAAAAACTATTTTGAATATAGGGTTTTCTAACTCAAAAATCAACTTATACGCAGGTATATGAAAATCTAAAATTCAAAAAGCTGCTGACAAAATATTTCATCAACAGCCTTACTAATACAAAATACTATATTGTTTAATTTTTAATTAATTTTATCACCATGATACTGCATTCCATAACCAGGCATGTTAATGGTAATACCTGTAATTTGGCCATTTGAATTTTTATCAAATGTAGTATCTCCATATAAAATTCTCATAAAGAATTTATCTTGAGATTCAGCAAAAAGCTCATATTTTTGATTTGTTCCATCTGCTGAGTAATAAAGATGTCCACCTTCATTTGTTATTGAAATATCTCCCATATCCTTAGATTTATATTTACCTATATATTTATTTAATACACTATTATCAAGTTTTATAACATTTTTTGCTTTTGGCATACTATAATTATTTTTTCCAAGTGCTATATTTGAAAGCATGTATGTAAGCGGATTTATAGTATAGTACCCTGAATTTGTAAGTATAATTATACTTAAACCTTTATCTGTATACCTTGCTATATTGCTTGTAAATCCAAGTACATTTCCATCGTGAAAAACCTCATGACCATTATCTCCATCAACTATCATCCAGCCATAACCATAGTAGATGCCGCTTCCTTTTGCCATTTCAACATACTTTGAAAACATTTTGTCCATAGTTTTCTTGCTTACAAGCTTTTCTGTATCAAGTGCCATGTTCCATCTATATAAATCTTCTGTAGTAGAGTACAAATTACCTGCTCCATGTACACCATCAACTATAATTTCATCACTTATTGGTGTTACATCCAAATATCCTTGATATCCACTTGAATTATACATTTTTTCTTTTCCTATATAGCCAATTCCCGTGTCATTCATATTTAGTGGTTTAAATATATTTTTATTTAAATAATTTTCATAATTCATTCCACTTACTTTTTCAACTATATATCCAAGCAATAAATATCCTGAATTAGAATATTCAAATTGAGTACCTGGTTTAAAATCAAGAGGTTTATTCTTAAAAAAGTTAATTGCAGTATTTATATTTTGCAAGTCCTCAGGCTTCATATCTAAAAATCCAGGCATCTCATTTAAACTTTTAATACCAGATGTATGAGTTAGTAAATTATAGATAGTTATTTCGTCTCCATGGGGAAAATCAGGTACATACTTTGAAAGTTTATCTTGTTCACTTAAGAGTCCCTTTTGTTCAAGCTGCATTATTGCCATTGCTGTAAATTGTTTTGTCATTGAGCCTATCAAAAATCTAGTTTGAGATGTATTTTTAATATTTTGTTCGAAGTTTGCCATACCATACCCTCTATTTAAGAGTATATTTCCATCTTTAGCAACTAAAACACTTCCATGAAAATTATCTGATTTTTGTAAGGCAGTTAAATAATCATCCAACTTTGCAGCAATTATTTTATCTTTTGTATAAACTAATTGCTTATTCAAGCTATCTTCAGTATTTTTTTTCATATCAGATATTTTGACTATCTGAGTAGTACTGTCCCAATCAACTAATTCATTAAATGCTTCACTAAAAAACTCAAGTGGCACATAAACTTGTCCATAATTCACTATTGGAATTGTGGACAGCGTAATAGCCTTACCATTAGCAGTTACTTTCTCATCTCCACTTGTAAATGTAACATTTACATTAGAACCTTTTATTGTAATATTATTACCTTTAACCTGTAAAACAGCATCACTTCTGATTTGTTTAAGTATTGGAATAAGTGGCATCATAACTTTTGAATTTGAATTCACATATGGTTTTGGATCTAATATAATTGCTTTATCATTTACCTTTACTACAATTGAACTAGTTTTAGATGCAGTTATAGCTGTTCCAGTCCCAGCAATCGCTTGTGCACTTACAGGTGTTACAGCTGAATAAGTGACAAGAGTAAGCGATACAAGAAGACCTGATATACACTTTTTAATCATTCACACATCCATCCCTTCAAATTTTTGATTAAGAGATTGATTTTACAAATCTGACTTACCTTCAATAAAATTCCCCCCTTATCAATATATCATTTAATGATATATTGTAAATAAATCATATCATTTAATGATATATATGTCAATGTATAGCTTGATTTCCTATATGCCCAAATTATACCGTGATTTTGATAAGTAATATTAAAGAAAGTCTTAAGAAAAAATTAAGATTAATTCTCCTATTTTCATAATATATTATTTCTTCCTATATTATAATCTCAAAATTATTTAAAATAAAAGGATCCTTTAACATATATCCTCTAATTTAAAAATCGACTTATACTTTATTTAAAAATTCTATATGGGTTTGCGATTGAAATTTAAACTTATAAGTAACATATAATGACAAAATTGAAAGAACATTTAAAAACTTTTCCATAAGTCTTGGCGAGGCATTTTAGAAAATCTTAGGAGCTTAGATATTCCTGAGGCACGAGTTTAGCTAAGGTTCTTAGATTTTCAAAATGCCAAGCTTTAGACTTATTAAAGTTCTTAACGTGATGAAATTTATCATTATATGATTCGATATAAGTTAACTTTCAATCTAGAAACTCTATATAAATTTTACTTAGAAAATATTAAAGGTTTTTTTCTTTCTGGTGGAGTCAATTTAATTTTCATATATCCCATACTCATGGTAGAAACCAATTCGTAGTTTTCAGGTACCCCATGTTTTTCTTTAAATTCTTTTGTATTTAATAGAGCTTCTGCAAATCCAATCCAGCAAGTCCCAATCCCCATGCTGTGGGCTGCAAGCATAATATTGCCTGCTGCAAGACTGCAGTCATAAACATGCCAGTGAGATTCTTTATTTCCGTAAATAACTAGCACTGTACCTGCATTATTAAATATATTATATTTAGGATTCTTTAACCAACTCTCATATTGACCTAAGTAAGGATATTTTTCAATATTTTTCAATAAATACTGTTTTGTAGCTTCAGATAAAGAATCTATTTCATCCTTGTCCTGAATAACTACAAATCCCCATGGTTCAAGACCTGAACCAGTTGAAGCTTTTGTTCCAAGCTCTATAAGATTAGTTATAGTTTCTTTAGATATTACTTCATCTGTATATGCTCGAACACTTCTTTTACCGCTAATGCATTCTAAAACTTCCATTTTATTACCCCTTTCAAGACCTGTTTTTTTAACTCAACCTTCAGATATACAAAGTTTTGATTAATAGTTAAGAATGAAGAATTAATAGTTAATGTGGATTTTTTTTCCGTTACACTACAAAAAATCTTTGATTAAGCTTTTCACTACTCGTTTTGCTAAAGCAAAATATTGCTGATTTATATAAATTTAAAGATTTTTTACGACAGCTAAAAATTATCCTTCACTATTAATTTTTCATTATTAATTCTTAATTTGCGAAGCTTTGCTTCGCAAAGTTTTTAAACTGTGAAAGTTGAGTTTTTAATAGTTAGTATTCTATGTTTCTAATTTCTTTATATTTTATTTTTCTTTTCTTGTCAATAAAAAATGCCAAAAAATTTATAAGAATAATTTTTATATATAATTCAAATAATTAAATTAATAACTATTTTTCAATAAAAAGTGAAGGTGATATTAATAATGGGTTATTATGGATATGGAATGATGGGATACGGCTGGGGACTTTTTATGATGATATGTATGATTGCCTTAACAATTTTAGCTGCTGTGGCTCTTATACGCTACCTTCATCAATCAAGTAAGCCAAATAACCAAATAGCTGGAAACAATAATGCCTTAAACATACTTAATGAAAGGTATGCCAGAGGAGAACTAACTGAAGAAGAATATAGAAACAAGAAAACTCAAATTCAATCATAAACAGAGTTCTTAGCATCAGATAGAGTTTTGACTCCACCTGACGCTTAGAAATCGTTATCCAGGGACGTAACTGCTCTTTACTCCCACTTGGAAAAGCTATACATTGCACATAAGTTTGGAATTTAATTGGTAAGTAACGTATACAGAGCCAAAACATACATTTGAACATTGATAAATAAATATATTAATATGCATATAAGATTAAATATTTCAGGAGGCTTATATGCATACTAATGATTGGGTACTACAGGAATTTAATGATGCACCTTTTGCAGATAATAGACTAAATGAAAGGTTAACTAAAATAGCTAATTCTTTCTACAAAAACCCTGAAAGTTCAATACCTCAGTCATGTAAAAGCTATGCTGCAACACAGGCAACATACAGATTCTTTAGTAACAATAGAGTTAAACCGGAGGCAATCCTAATGAGCCATAGAGAACAAACTATCGAGCGTATGAAAAAGTATGACACTGTCTTGGCAATACAAGATACCACCACATTAGATTATAAAGATCATCCTGCAACTAGAGGTTTAGGTATATGTGGTAACACAGAATATGACCTTGGGTTGTTAAATCATACTACCCTTGCAGTAACAGTAGAAGGTATCCCTCTTGGTATTTTATCAAGACATGTATGGACACGTGATCCAAAAAAACTTGGGAAACGGGTTACCAAACGTGAACGCTCTACATCAGATAAAGAAAGTCAAAAGTGGCTTGACGCTTTAGATTCAAGTCTCAAAGATGTTCCACAATACATAAATGTAGTTACTGTTTGTGATCGTGAAGCTGACGTTTATGATTTCTTCCATAAAGCAGTATCGGAAGAAAGAGATTTGCTCGTAAGAGTCACCCAAAAAAGGAGAGTTCTCGAAAACGGGAAGCATCTAATTCAAGAAATTGAGAGTAGTCCTGTAATGGGTCAAATCCTTACAAACATACCTAGAGACACTGAAAACAAACGTCCACCTAGAGAAGCTACATTATCTATCAAATATTGCCCTGTTACAATAAAACCTCCAGTTAATCGTAAAGATTCAAAGTTATTACCTAATCTTAAATTATATTTAGTTTTGGCAGAGGAGATAAATTCTCCCAAAGGAGTTAAACCTATATATTGGCTTCTTATAACAACATTGCTTGTAAAAAGCCTTGAACAAGCAGTTGAAAAAATCAAATGGTATAGGCAACGTTGGAAAATTGAACGTTATCATTATACTTTAAAAAGTGGTTGTAATATTGAGGAACTCCAATTAGAGACCTCAGAAAGCTTGCAAAACGCCCTTGCAATATATTCTATAGTGGCATGGAAGCTTCTTTGGTTAAAGCTCGAATCTGAGCAAAATCCAGAAGCAATATGCGATATAGTTCTGCAAGATCATGAGTGGCAAGCACTCCATTGCGTAATTAATCGAGTACCTATTCCACCAACTCAGCCTCCAACACTACAGGAAGCTGTACTTATGATAGCTAAATTAGGTGGATTTCTTGGTCGTAAAAGCGATGGTCAGCCAGGTGTAAAAGTTATATGGCGTGGTTTAATGCGCCTTAATGATATTGCACAAGGTTGGATTGCAGCTCGTTTACCAATTTCTTACCAATGATGTGTGCAATGTATAGCTTGGAAAAGCGGGAGTATTAGAGCAGGTAGTCATCGGATAACATTATATAAAAAATACCAGCAAAAATTACCTGGTATTTTTTAATTACATCTCTATTATTTCTCTTTCATCTTTTCTGCAAAAATAGCATCAAGCTGTTCTAAAAAATTAATTATATCTGAAAATATTGCTGACTTTTGGGATGACTGCATATTTAAATCACTAATTTCATTTTTTACAACTTTTGAAGAGTTAATTATGTTCCTTATATCATTTGATATTTCTTCAACTTCTTTCTCATTGCTGCTTATAGAACTGCTAATTTCTCCCGATCTTTCTTTTACTTCCTTAGATGAATTAAGAATTTCCGTAAAAACTTGTTCTGTACTTTCTGCCGAGGATATTCCTTCCTTTAAAGCTGAACTAGAATTTTTTATAGCTCCAGATAATTTACCCAAGTTGTCATTCATACCTGACATCTTTCTATTTATGCCTTCCACCAATTCTTTAGTTGAATCTGCAAGTTTTCCAACTTCTCCAGCAACAACTGCAAATCCTTTTCCTGCTTCTCCAGCCCTTGCTGCTTCAATATTAGCATTTAACGCCAGAAGATTTGTCTCATTAGCTATATCACTGATATTGCTTGATAATTCTCCTATATCATTAAAAGAACTTTCAAGTGTCTTAAACATATCGGCAAATTCATTCATACTGCTTTGAATATTACTCATTTTTTTCTCTAAATCACCAACAATAACTTTGGCATCATCTAAAGATTTTATGGAATTATCTGCAGCTGCATTTATATTATTCGAACTTGTCGAAAAATAACTGAAATTATCATTGAAGTTATTTAGCACATCTTCTATTTTACTTATACTTTGAGAAACTTGATTAAATGTATTTGAAACATCATATACAGCCTTTGATATTGTAATTTCACTATCCATAAGATTGGACATTCTTTCTTGTATATAATTCAAACTATAATTAATATATTTATTCTCATCAATATCAACATTTGACTTAGCTTTGCTTTTTTCACTGCAGCTGCTATCTACCATATCCACTTCTTCATTTCTTTTAAATATTTTAAGCATATATGTCCTCCCTTGTATTTATTCAAAAACACCAATTACCATAGTTTGATTAAAATGATAATCCCCCATTTGTTCGCCATAGCTTGCAAATCCTACATAATCTCCAAGTTCACCTAATTGTTTTGCAAATTTCTCTGCAAAACCTTCCTTTTCAAAAAGCATGGTTCTCGCAATACAATTGATCACTATCGCACATGAGATATGATCAAAATCATTGTTTATTTTAGATATGGTGGATTTTAATATTTCTTTATAATTATCCGGTTCAAGTAAAACCACAGTGGTGTTTTTATATAGTCTGCTGTAATAGGAAATTGCTCTATCGTCAATTAGATTCCTATTTGCTGAAATGTATAGATCATTACCTACAACTCTTCCCAGCGGATGAGTATCAAATAGTTCTTTAATACTACTTACAGGAACATTTAAACTTTCAGCAAGGACTTCAGCACAGGGTCTTTCATTGAGCTCATACACAATCCTCTGTTTCGGATCTACTTTAGTAGCCACAAAAGAGTGATTTGTCTTCTTAAATATATTTTCCTGATATATTTTTATTCTTCCACTCAAGTTTCTGATTAACACAAATACACAATTATTAGTATATACCTTTCCATTTAATCCTACATAAGTAGTTTGGAACTCTCCATCATCTGCTGAGGTACCTCCAAATAAAGGTATTTCATATACTTCTAATAAAGAATTAATAGTTGACAGAACTTTCTCTTCACTATTGGTTGTCCCCACACAGAATTCAAGACATACTGCATTTTCCGTATTCTTTAATTTACTTATGGAATCCTGCAGTCTCTGAATATATTTTACTGGATACTTGTCTATATCTTCAATTACACCAGCAGAACATTCTATGCCATTTTCAAAACTCATAGCAAGCAATGCACCACTCGTAAGTCCATATTTACAAATTTCTTTGTATGCAGAAGCACCAATTAATATGGAATTGGGAAATTTATTGTGCAACAATTTGGTAAATTGTTCAAACCTACCTTTACTCGTATAGTAAATTATCAACTTAGGATTAACAAAATCTTGAGTAGCTTCATCTAATGCTGATTGGAGATTATTAGACATTCCTCTTCCAACTTTGGTTTTAATCATCTTTCAATCTTCCTTTCTCAAAGTATATCCTCATATGGTAATATTACTTTTTTTATAATATAAAGTAAACTCAATTAAGACCTCTACTTTGTAAATTTTTCTTAACAATAAAAAAAGATTACCTTTTTAACTATATACAAATCATTAAAAAGTAATCTTTTCATTAAGTAAATATTTCTTTTACATATCTTTATTAGAATATATCTTAAGGGATATAGAATAGGAAATTAGCATAACTAAAATTGCTATCAAAAGTAATATAACAGGCAAATACTGCAAAATAATATGTATATATTGTATAGATAAAGGAGAAAATCTTAATTTAGCAAATTTGGATTTGACAATAACTACTCCAGCAGGTGCTAAAAAAACTAAAAGTATAAGCATACGTAATTTCTCAACCCCAAATTTATAAATAGCAGGTAACATAAGACTTACAAACAAAAAACCACCTGCCATAGCTGCTCCATTGATTGTAAATATTTCTATTACATCTAAGCTATGTTTATTAATTCCCTGAGCAAAACTCAAAGCTGTTGCCAGTACTGCTCCGGTAAAAATTACAATAATGGAAACTAAATATTTTGAAAGGACTACATCTCTTCTTGTAACAGGCATGGCAAGTGCATATTTATCCCACTTTGCTGTATTGTCGTACGCCATAGTATTTACAATAAGTGTACTTCCTATAAATATTATAAATACATCCCAGACATCCATATTAATGCCCTGTAAAAAATAAAATAAGCTGAAGACCACAATTGCAATAAGTAAAGATTTTCCACTGTTTTTTAAGTTATACAAATCTTTTAAAATCAACCCATTCATTATTTATCACCCCTAATATAAATCAACATAATATTTTATCTATCGTAAGACTTGTACAACTCATTTAAAATCATATTAATACGTAAAAATGAATAAATTAAACATTTTACATATCTTTATTACTATATATCTTTACGGATATGGAATAGGAAACTACTATAATTAAAATTGTTATTAAAAGTACTATAACAGGCAAATACTGTAAAATAATGTTCATATATTGTACAGCTAAAGGGCTAAGCTTTAATTTTGCAAATTTAGATCTTCCAAGCATTATTACAGCAAAAGGTATAATGAATATTACAAATATGAAAATACGTGATTTCTCTACTCCGAACTTATAAACAATAGGTAATATAAAACTTATAAATAGAAATCCCATTGCCAGTATAATTCCAGTAACTGACAATATCCCCATAGCATCTAAATTATGTCTATAAATTTCCTGGGCAAAGCATAAAGCTACCGATATTGCTGCCCCCATAAGACTTGATATAATAGAAACCAGATATTTTGAGAAGACTACATCTTTCCTTGCAACCGGCATGGTAAGTGCATATTTGTCCCACTTTGCTATGTTATCGTACGACATAGTATTTATAACAAGCATACTTGCAAAAAGTATTGTATAACCAGTTAAAAATCCTATGTTATTCTGTGAAAAAGATACAAAACTAAACACTACAAGCACAAAAATTATACTTTTGCCATTGTTTTTTAAATTATATAGATCTCAACTTTCGCACATAAAAATTAAGGCGAAAGCCTTCAGAATAAACACATAAAGCAAAAAAACATTCCTTTTGGTATAATAGAATTGCTAAAAACACCACACCAAAGAAAGGAATGTTTCTTATGAATACTATTATATCAAATGATACTACTGATAAACAATTTAATTTTACTATAAATAGATTTTTTAAAGACAACAAAATTGGACATATACTTAGGCAATGCAATTTTTCTAAAGAAAAAGGATTTTCATGTATTAAAATATTTCAATATATTTTTATGCTTGTTTTTACTGGAAAAAACTTATTTAGAAACTTGGAGTCTGGAAAAAATAATCAATTTTCAAAGGATACTGTATATAGATTTCTTAATTCACCAAACTTTAATTGGAGAAAGTTTTTGTTTTTACTTTCTTCATCAATCATAAAAAATATTATTGTACCACTTACTTCAAAAGATAGAGTTAATGTACTTGTAGTTGATGACTCTTTATACAGTAGGTGCAGGAGCAAATCTGTTGAACTTCTTGCAAGAGTTCATGACCATGTTGAACATAAATATGTCAAAGGCTTTCGCCTTCTCACCCTTGGTTGGTCAGATGGCAATACTTTTTTACCTCTTGCTTTCACTCTGCTTTCTTCCGAAAAGGAGAAAAACAGACTTTGTCCTGAAAACCACAATATTGATAAAAGAACCAATGGTTCTAAACTTCGTAAGGAGGCTGTTTTAAAGTCACCTGAGGTTATGATTAGTTTACTTAAACAAGTTTCAAAATATGCTATTCCTGCATCATATGTTCTTTTTGACAGTTGGTTTACGTACCCAAAAACTCTTATACAGATTTTAGAACTCAAACTTAATACTATTGCTATGGTCAAAGCAATGCCAAGGGTTTACTACAATTACAACGGTAAGTTATTGAACCTTAAAAATCTCTATGCTAATTTAAGAAAAAAGCGTGGTAAGGCAAAAATTCTTTCTTCTGTTATTGTAGGTATTGGCTCTGACAAAAATAGTAATGAGGTAAAAGCAAAAATTGTATTTGTAAGAGATAGAAACAGAAGTAGAAAATGGCTTGCTTTAATTTCTACAAATATATCCTTAGATGACAATGAGATAATAAGAATTTATGGAAAACGCTGGGATATAGAGGTTTTCTTTAAAATGAACAAGTCTTTTCTAAAACTCGCTAAAGAGTTTCAAGGGCGTTCTTATGATTCCATGGTTTCACATACTTCTATAGTTTTTACCAGATACATTATGCTTACTTTAGAGAGCCGTAAGAATAATGACGTTAGAACTATTGGTGGTTTTTTTTATCAATGCTGTGATGAACTTCAAGATATCCAATTTTGTGAAGTAATGAATATTATTATAGATATTCTAAAAAGTGTATTAACTGAAAAACTTCTTCTTTCAAAGAACGTTATTGACTCAATAATAGATAGTTTTATTGCTGCTTTGCCTTGTTATATCAAGGAGAAATTAGTCTTTTTGTCCTGCGAAAGTTGAGTATAGATCTTTTAAAATTAAACCCCTCATTATTTATCACCCCTAATATAAAATAGCATGACATCTTCTATAGAAGTGTTGTCCACCACAAGTTTTGGATGCTTCTTTATAAAATCATATTTGTCATTTATTAAAACCTCATACCCAAATTGATTTTTTCTGTAATTTATAAATTCTTCTTTAGAAAGATTATTAAAATCTGAAGTTCCACATTTCAATATACCCATATTTTCTCTCAAATCATCTTTGCTTTTGCTAAAAACTACCTGTCCATCGTGAATGAAAGTAATGTAATCTGCTATCTTATCAAGGTCGCTGGTTACATGAGATGATAACAAAATAGAATGTTCTTCATCTTGAATAAAATCCAAAAATATATCAAGAATTTCTTCCCTGGCAACAGGGTCAAGGCCTCCTGTTGCCTCATCCAAAATCAGAAGTTTTGGCTTATGAGCCAGTGCAGCAGCAATACACAATTTCATTTTCATTCCCCTTGAAAATTCTTTTACAATTTTATCTTTAGGTACTTGAAATTTATCCAGGTAGCTAAAAAAGAGATTGCTGTCCCACTGTTTATAAATCTTTGCCATAAATTTTGAAATGTTTTTTGCATTTAAAGTGTCATGAAAATTACTTTCATCAAAAACTACACCAATCTGTTCTTTTATATACTTTTCATCTTTTATATTGTCATGATCGAGTATTTTTATCTCTCCACTTTCCCTGCTAATCAAATTTAAAATAGCTTTTAATGTAGTAGTTTTTCCTGCACCATTCTCACCTATAAATCCTACGATACTGCCTTTAGGTACAGAAAATGAAACATTTTTCAAGCTAAAATTTTTATAAATTTTGTTTAATCCCCTAACACTTATTGCTTCATCCATAATTATTCTCCTTTATATAATAATTTTAGAATATCTTCTAGTTCCTCATAACTAATGCCACTTACCTTTGCAAGATCCACAGCTTTTTGTAAATGTTCTTCTGCAAGGCGCAGCTGTTCTTCTTTTATAATCTCCATATTCTTGCCTGCTACAAAACTTCCCTTTCCCTTTACTGTTTCAATAAAGCCATCTCTCTCTAAATCTGTGTAGGCACGTTTTGTAGTTATAACACTGATCCTCAGTTCTTTAGCCAAAAGCCTCATGCTGGGCAGAGCATATCCTTCAGCCAAGGAACCTCTTATAATCATGTTTTTTATTTGGGCTGATATTTGTTCATAAATTGGTTTATCGCTGGAGTTGCTTATGATGATATCCAACTAATCACCCCTTATCTTAAATTATGTATTTCATGTATATTGTATATATCATATATATACAATATAGCAATATGTACTCTCTGTCAATAGTAAACTAAAAAAATTTCCTACTGAAGTTGTAACTGAAGTAGGAATTTTTTATACTTAAATATTTTCTTCTTCAAGCATTCGCATAAGTTCATTTAAATCATGAAAATTTAATATACCTTTAAGATAATCCAGCACTATCTTAGCTTCAACAGCTTTTAATTTTTCCACAGCCTCTTCTGTTTTTGGATAATTAACTATAACTTTTATGGTCATAACCATACCCCTTTTAGCATTTTTATCATAATATGAGATTAATTTTAAAAGGTGATTAATATTATATAAATAGATGGGGGTGATAATCATAATAAGGGCTGCCATATATTCAAGGAAATCAAAATTCACAGACAAAGGTGAATCCATAGGAAACCAGGTAGATATGTGCCAGGAATATTTAAACCGGATGTATGATAATATTAAAGAAATAAAGATATATGAAGATGAAGGCTTTAGTGGTTCTAATGTTAAAAGACCTCAATTTCAAAAATTAATGGCAGATATAAAAAAGAAAAAATTTACACACTTAATATGCTACAGACTTGATAGAATATCAAGAAATGTAGCTGATTTTGCAGGTACTCTTGAAATTCTAAATAAATGCAATGTATCTTTCATTTCCATTAAGGAACAATTTGACACATCTTCCGCCATGGGCAGAGCCATGATGAACATAGCTGCAGTATTTGCTCAACTAGAAAGAGAAACTATAGCAGAAAGAGTACGGGATAATATGCTGGAACTTGCTAAAACAGGTAGATGGCTCGGAGGTACTCCACCTCTTGGATTTGAATCTGAACCTATAAAATATGCAAATTCTAATGGTAAAGGGAAAAAAATGTTTAAGTTAAGCAATGTATCAGCTGAAATAAATCTGGTAAAATTCATTTATAAACTATACTTGAGTAAAAAAAATTTTAGTTCCACTGCAAGTTATCTTTGTAAAAATGAGTACAAAGGTAAAAACGGTGGAGAATTTTCCCGGGGCACTGTACAACAAATAATACTAAATCCTGTATACTGTACAGCAGATGAAAGAATATTTAACTGGTTTAAAAGTAAAGGAGCTATAACTTGTGGAATCCCTGACGGAAAGCACGGACTTATGGTATATAATAAAAAAGCAGGAGGCAAAAAAGAAAACTCTATAGATAAATGGATTGTATCTGTGGGAAAACATGAGTCCGTTGTGAGTTCTGATATATGGGTAAAGTGTCACGATATACTAGAGGAAAGTAAGCAAAAATCTTCTCCTCGCTATGGTACTGGCAGAAAATTTTTGCTTTCAGGGATGATTATTTGTGGTGAATGCGGCTCAGGCATGTCCTCCTGGTCTCATTACAATAAAAAGAAAGATTTCTTAGAACGCTATTACCGATGCAATTTAAAAAATAGAGCCAGCAGCAGATGCAAAAATAAAATGCTAAATGCCTATAAGGCAGAAGAATACGTAGAAAAATATTTTTTGCATTTGGATATATCTGCACTTTTACGTATTTATAAATCAGATCCGTCAAATAAGGTGAACAAATATAAGTGTTCCAAACAAATACTTATATTTAAAAAAAAGATTGATGCTAATAACAAAATTCTTAAAGGTTTGATTAGAAAATTCTCCCTTCTGGATGACAATATAGATATTTTGCAAATAATAAAAAAAGAAATGTCTGATATAAAAAAAGAAAATGAGGATTTGGAAAATAAAATAACTAAATTATCAACTTCTACAAATTCAACTGTATGTTCTGAAAAATTTTTAAATTCAATAAAAGATCAGCTTTTGGATTTTAAAAAGTTCTTTGCTTCAATGGATATTGATAGTAAAAAATTGCTTTTAAATTCTTTAATAAAAAATATAGTTTGGTATGGTAAAGACAAAATTTTACAAATAAATCTTATTGGATGTGATAATAATATTAAGAAGACGTAATCTCACAGCTTGCGTCTTCTTGTGTTTTTGATATGGCAGCTTCTGCACCCTGACCTGTTGTTAGATCTATATTTATCCCCTGCTCTTTAAACATTCCCTTATTTATTGCCACATACATAGGCGCATAAAATACAGACCTCGCTACCTCATTCAATTTTACTGTAACTAATGCCTTGCTATCTTTTTTGCCACCGCATCCCGTAAAAATAGTAACTATAAATATAAAGGAGAGTAAAATACAACTTATGCAAAACTTCTTTCTAGTCATAAAATCCTCCAAAAACATTAATATTTATATTATTAATATGAAGGATACTACAATTATGTTAAAATGTTTAGAAATTCTATCATCTCTATAGAATTTCTAAACAAAAAATCAACTCATACCTCAGACAATTCAAAAGTTCTAAGTTTTTACGAATTTTTTTCTAAGACTTATATGCAAAATATTTAAAAGAGCTTCTTTATTGTAAAAATATGCTTGCTTATAAGTTGATTTTTAAGTTAGAAAACCCATAATTTTATAGAATGTTTAATTTTACACTTATGGAGTTTTCTAATTGAAATTTAAACTTATACACAAAATGAAATTTGTCATTTCATGATTTGTATAAGGTAACTTTCAAGCTAGAACCCTATATTATTTAGTTCCACTTTGTACGAGCACTGCTTTAGGCACTAATTTCTCTTTCCGTTTCTGAGTAGGAGCTTCGTTTTCCATAGATTTAAATGCCACAGATAGCATAAGTTTTAATCTATTTAACTGATTTACTTCACTTGCTCCTGGATCATAGTCTATAGCAGCAATATTACTTCCCTTGTATCTTCTCTTTAATTCCTTTATCATTCCCTTACCTGTTACATGATTAGGCAGACATGCAAAAGGCTGCATACATACGATATTTTTTGTTCCACTTCTTATAAGTTCTATCATCTCAGCAGTCAAGAACCAACCTTCACCTGTTTGATTTCCTATAGAAAGCACTTTAGAAGCATACTTTGCCAGTTCTTCAATGTCTGATGGAGGAGTGAACCTTTTACTATTTTCAAGGGCTTTTCGCATATGCCTTCTAAAATATTCAATACATTTAATTGCCCATTTATTTATGATATTGTCCTTGTAACTTCCCGCCAAATATTTATATTTGAATTCAGCATCATAAGCACAATACAAAAGAAAATCTGTCAAGTCCGGAACTACTGCTTCCGCACCTTCCTTTTCCAAAACATCTACAATATTGTTATTAGCTGTAGGATGGAACTTAACTAATATCTCCCCTACTACTCCAACTTTAGGCTTTTTAACTTTATTTAATTCAAGATTGTCGAAGTCTTCTACTATGCTGTATATATTTTTTTTAAATTCACTGTGACTTCCACTTTTAACACTTTCCTTACACTTATCAACCCATTTTCTATAAAGGGTATTTGCAGACCCCGGTATCTTTTCATAAGGCCTTACTTTGTACAACACTCTCATAAACAAGTCTCCATATAAAAGTGCAATCATAGCCTTATTTACAAGTCCAATGGTAATTTTAAATCCTGGATTTTTTTCTAATCCCACTGTGTTTAGGGATATTACAGGTATATTTTCCATACCAGCTTCTCTAAGTGCTTTTCTTAAGAAACCTATATAGTTCGTAGCCCTACATCCTCCCCCTGTTTGAGAAATTATTAAAGAAGTATTATTTAAGTCATATTTTCCAGATTTTAATGCCTCTATCATTTGTCCCACTACTATTATGGAAGGATAACAAGCATCGTTATTTACATATTTAAGTCCCTCATCTACTGCTTTCTTATCTACAGAAGGTAACACCTCCAGGTTATATCCAGATGCTTTAAAAGCTTCCTGCAGAAATTGAAAATGTATAGGTGACATCTGAGGACACAATATAGTATGCTTTTTCCTCATTTCTTCAGTAAACAGTACTTTTTTATAATCAGTTCCAACTTTATGAGGTTTAAAACCAGATTTATCTCTCTCTTCAATAGCTGCCTTAAGAGAACGCATTCTTATTTTAACAGCCCCCAAATTACTACCCTCATCAATTTTAAGTACTGTATATATCTTTCCGTATTTATTTAATATTTCCTGAGTTTGATCTGTAGTTACTGCATCTAATCCACAGCCAAAGGAATTTAATTGTACAAGCTCTATATTGTCCTGTTTAGCTACAAAACTTGCTGCAGCATATAATCTAGAATGATATACCCACTGATCTACTACCCTTAAAGGTCTTTCTACTACTCCAAGGTGTGCCACAGAATCCTCAGTAAGTACTGCCATACCGTAAGATGTTATTATATTAGGTATACCATGATTTATTTCCGGATCAATATGATAAGGTCTTCCTGCAAGTACTATGCCCTTTTTACCTGTATCTTTAAGATATTTTATTACTTCTTCACCTTTTGATCTTATATCATTTTTTACCTTTCTACTCTCTTCAAAAGCTTTTGCCACTGCAGAGGATATTTCCTTTTGAGGTATATTAAACTCTTTAAGTTCTTCTCCAAGTCTCTCTGCGAGCTTGGGTTCGTTATTCAAAGACAAGAATGGATTTTTGAAATTAATATCTTTCTCCTTTAGTATATCCATATTGTTTTTTATAACTTCAGGATAAGATGTTACTATAGGACAGTTATAGTTATTATCTGCATTTTCTTGTTCTTTTTTCTCATAAGGTATACATGGATAGAATATAAAATTTACTCCTCTATTTATAAGGTCCATTATATGTCCGTGGACCATCTTTCCAGGATAGCAAACTGACTCAGAAGGTATTGTTTCTATTCCAAGTTCGTAAATTCTCTTTGATGAACGGGAAGATATTTCTACTCTAAATCCCAGATCAGTGAAAAATGTAAACCAAAATGGATAATTTTCGTATAAATTTAACACTCGAGGTATCCCTACTATCCCTCTTTTTGCCTCGCTCTTTTTAAGAGGAATGTAATTAAATATTCTTTTATACTTATAGGCAAAAACATCAGGCACATCTTGACTTTTACGTTCTAATCCTGCACCTCTTTCACACCTGTTTCCAGATATAAATTCTTTTCCATCGGAAAATTTATTTACAGTTAAAAGACAGTTGTTAGCACACTTTCCGCATCTTCTCATAGATACTTCTGATGTAAAATTGCCTAGCTCATTTTCACTTAAAAGTGTACTTTCACACCCAGCCTGATGTCTTTCCTTTGCAATAATTGCAGATCCAAAAGCTCCCATAAGCCCTGCTATATCAGGTCTTACTACTTCCCTGTCAGATATGATTTCAAAGGCTCTAAGTACAGCATCGTTATAAAAAGTTCCCCCTTGTACTATTACCTTTTCTCCAAATTCTTTTGAATTTCTCATCTTTATTACTTTAAATAAAGCATTCTTTATAATTGAATAAGAAAGTCCTGCAGATATATCTCCTACTGAAGCTCCTTCTTTTTGAGCTTGTTTAACTCTCGAATTCATAAATACAGTACACCTGGAACCCAAATCCACAGGTTTTTGGGAAGTTTCTGCAGCTTTTGCAAAGTCTTCTACACTCATATTAAGTGATTTAGCAAAAGTCTCTAAGAAAGATCCACATCCAGATGAGCAGGCTTCATTTAAAATTACGCTGTCAATTACCTTGTCCTTAACCTTCAAACATTTCATATCCTGTCCACCAATATCCAGTATAAAATCTACTCCAGGCTGGAAAAATTCTGCTGCCTTATAGTGGGCAATAGTTTCAACTTCGCCTATATCTACATGCAGTGCTGCTTTTATAAGATTTTCTCCATAACCTGTAACTGCTGAGCTTACTATATGTGCACCTTCAGGCATCTTTTTGTATAGATCCTTTAATATTCTTACAGACGACTTTAAAGGGCTGCCTTCATTACCCTTATAGAAAGAATAAAGTAAATTTCCTTCTTCATCTATAAGTGCCGCCTTAGTTGTAGTTGAGCCTGCATCTATTCCAAGATAACAGTTTCCTCTAAATGTATTCAAGTTCGCTCTTTTTACCACACTGGTACTGTGTCTTTTCTTAAACTCATTTAATTCATTCTCATCTTTAAATAATGGCCTTATAGTTTGTATTTCATCTGCTGAAGAATTGCTTAAATTAGGAAGCCTGTCTACTAAATCTTCAGCAGAAATAACTTTTCCATTTTTAGAAGAAATAGCTGCTCCAAGTGCTACAAACAATTGAGGATTCTCAGGAAAAATCACCTGCCTATCCGTAAGCTTTAAAGTTTCTATAAATCTTTTTCTAAGTTCTGATAAAAAATACAGTGGCCCACCTAGGAATGCCACATTACCTTTTATAACTTTTCCGCAAGCAAGTCCACTTATTGTCTGATTTACAACTGATTGAAATACAGATACTGCAATATCTTCTTTTGCAGCTCCCTCATTTAAAAGAGGTTGTATATCAGTTTTGGCAAATACACCACACCTTGCTGCTATAGGATAAATCACTTTGTAATTTTTAGCTAATTCATTTAGTCCCTGCGCATCTGT
Organism: Clostridium sp. 001; assembly: GCF_019056555.1. Lineage (NCBI taxonomy): Bacteria > Bacillati > Bacillota > Clostridia > Eubacteriales > Clostridiaceae > Clostridium > Clostridium sp. 001. The sequence continues at coordinate 1,574,625 of NZ_CP020473.1, forward strand.
TTGAAGAAGAGATGCCATTTGGTCTATAAATGCACCAGTTCCACCTGCACAAGTTCCATTCATTCTTTGATCAATTCCACCATCAAAAAAGGTTATCTTGGCATCTTCACCACCTAATTCTATTGCCACATCCGTCTCCGGTATAAATTGTTCTATAGTATTAGTGCAAGCTACTACTTCTTGAATAAACGGTATGTCAAGCCACTTAGATACAGATAACCCACCTGAACCCGTAACCATTACAGTGATATTTGAATCCTTTAATTTTTCATAGGCATCTTTAATAACTTTAGCTATAGTACTTTTTATATCAGAAAAATGTCTTTGGTATTTATGATATACTATACTATCTTTAATATCTGATATAACTATTTTTACTGTAGTTGAACCTACATCAAGACCTACATGAAATAAATTTTTCATAAGCAATCACCTTTTAATAAAATAATAATTTGAAATAGTACATTGATATTGTAATATATTTTCACCTAACAATAAACAGGAAATAATAGCTTTTATCCATATGCTTTATAGCATGTGCCATCACAACCCATATTTAGAAAATAATTCTACGAATATGCCGCATAGTTACAATACAATTTGGATTTAAACTGTGTTTAAACCTAATTCAGTAATTATATTATAACACATGTTACCCCTTAATTAATTTTAAGTTTAAAATACTACCATAATATAAATTAATATGTGAGTATTTTCATAGTTATGTGTTGAATTTTGTGCTGTTATCGTCTTTTCGTCAGGAACAATAAATTACGAGCCTTCATATAATAAATCATAGTTTGTAATAAGACATTTGAAAGAAAATGCCTAAGCCTAATAAATGCCAATTAATAACTGTAAACTGGCGGGAGATGATATTTTGAGTAAATTAACAGTAAAAGATGTATTTATGAACTACCATTCACTTAAAGGATTTACTAAAGCCTTGACTGATATAAACTTTTCCGTAGAAGAAGGAGAATTTTTAAGCATAGTAGGTCCATCAGGCTGTGGAAAAACTACACTTTTAAATATAATAGCAGGTCTTATAAAGCCTTCTTGTGGTGAAATATTTATAGACAATGAACCCTTAGCTTCTGCTTCTTCAAAACTTGGATATATGTTTCAAAGAGATCACCTATTTGAATGGTCCAGCGTGTGGAACAATATAACTCTTGGTATAAGAATACAACATAAATCACCAGACTTATACAAAGACAAGTTAAATTCCTTACTTAAAAATTATGGTCTTATGGACTTTGTAAATTATTATCCAGACGAATTATCAGGGGGAATGCGTCAAAAGGTTGCCTTAATAAGAACTCTTGCCTTAAATCCTGAAGTTCTACTTTTAGATGAGCCTTTCTCAGCACTGGATTATCAGACTAGATTAAATATAAGCGATGAAATATTTAAAATATTGAAGAGGGAAAGAAAAACAGTCATAATGGTAACCCACGATATATCAGAGGCTATATCTATGTCAAATAGAATAGTAGTACTTTCAAAAAGGCCTGCTAAAATTAAAAAAATATTTGATATAACTTTCAGTGAATCTTATAATTCTCCTTTAAAATGCAGGGAAGATCCAGAATTTAGAATCTACTTTAACAGCATATGGAAGGAGTTGAATTATTAATGTTGGATTACAACAAGGAACACCAAATATATATAAATAATATAGTAACTAGAAAGAAGAAAGTTATATTAAGCAGATTTATAATTTTAATAGCTTTTTTTGCATTATGGGAAATAGCAGGCGACCTTGGATGGATAGATCCTTTTCTAACCAGTACACCCTCTAGAATGTGGAAAAACCTTATAAAGCTCTATGCAGAAGGAACTCTATTTAGACATATTGGCATAACTTGTTATGAAACCATACTGGGATTTTTACTTAGCACAGTTCTTGGAACTATAATTGCCATACTTCTCTGGTGGTCTGACTTCATTTCAGATGTACTTGACCCTTATATAGTTGTATTAAATGCACTTCCTAAAATTGCCTTAGCACCTATAATAATATTTTGGGCAGGAAATGGTATGTCAACTATCATTGTAATCACCATATTAATTTCAGTAATTGTAACCATAATAAATGTATTTCATGGATTTAAAATTGTAGATAGAGATAAAATCAGGCTTCTAAAGACCTTTGGAGCTTCAAAACTTCAAGTTCTCATTTACCTTATAATACCTTCTTCAGTACCTACTTTAATATCTGCTTTAAAAATAAATGTAGGCCTGTCCTGGGTTGGCGTAATAATGGGAGAATTCCTAGTAGCAAAAGAAGGCCTTGGTTTCTTAATCATATACGGAGGTCAGATATCACAGTTAGATACAGTAATGGTCAGCATAATCATACTTTCAATTTTAGCTTACCTAATGTACAGAGCAGTAGAACTTGCAGAGAAAAAGCTGACAAAAATAATGCTTCATTAAATTGCAGGATTGTAAAAAATTAATAGTTAAGAATGAAGAATTAATAGTTAATGTGGATTTTTTTCCGTTATACTGCAAAAAATCTTTGATTAAGTTTTTCACCACTCGTTTCGCTAAAGCGGAACATTGCTGATTTATATAAATTTAAAGATTTTTTGCGACAGCTAAAAATCATCTTTCATTATTAATTCTTCATTATTAATTCTTAACTTGTGAAACTTTGCTTCGCAACGTTTTTATAACCTTCAATCCATTATTGCCATGGTTTATGCAAAATTCTCAAACATTGGTTCAATATACCCTTTAATAAATTTTAATCTATCTTTAGCACGTGGTATAAAAAGAGAAGCAATAGCTACTATCATTTTTTTCTTCGTATTGACATAAATCACATTTCCACCATCGCCCATAGCTGCATAAGCATGTTCTTTGTCATCAATAATCCACCACAGATAGCCATACGACAGCTTCCACTGCTTACATATGCTATGTTCCTTTGTACTCTCATTTATCCAATCTGACGAAATAATTTGTTTACCCTTCCATATTCCCTTATCTAAATATAATTGACCTACCTTTGCCATATCCGTGGTAGTCAGATTAAGACCCCATCCTGCTGTATTTACTCCAGCCCTGTCAGCAACCCATCCTCTAACATTTTTTTCTTTATACCAGTCAAGTTGTTCCTTCTTATTATGAAAGACTATATTGCCTTCCACATGAATATCCAGTGGTAAAAATAAATATTTTGCTGCAAAATCAAGTACAGATTGTCCAGTTGTTTTTGCAAGAATACCAGACAAAATATCTGGGCCTATGAGAGGAGTGTATCTAAATTCTCCTATTTTTCCTTTGCCTCCTAATAAATCAAGTGCACTATTTACCCAGTTATCGCTTGCAAAATATTCTGTGTAGGGTTCTGACTTATATTTATACGGAGCTGTCATTGTAAGCATATCCTTAAGTGTAACATTCTGTATCGTCTTTTCTCCTCTTTTAACTGTATAATCGGGAAAAAAATCCAGTATTTTTTGGTTAATACTTTTGATATATTCTCTATCTATGGCAATGCCAATCAATATAGAAACAATACTTTTGGTAACTGAAAAAACATGGAAAGTACTAGCAGCATTACATTCGTTAAAGTAGTTTTCATATAGTATTTTACTATTTTTTAACACTATCATTCCTCCAATATTGTTATAGCTGCTATTTATTATCTTTTCCATTTTCGTCTTCAAGAGCATATAAGATACCTCCCTGTCTTGGAATTTGGATTAGCTGTAAGCTGTTCTGGTGTTCCTTTCGCAATTATCTCGCCACCCATATCTCCACCTTCTGGACCAAGTTCAATAATATAATCACAGTTTTTTAATACATCTATATTGTGTTCAATGATAATCACTGAATTTCCATTCGTAACTAGATGATCTAATAGTTTTAGCAACAATGCCGTATCATACATGCTAAGCCCGGTTGTTGGTTCATCCAGTACATAAAGCATATTTCCCCCCCGTTGCTTCCCCAGTTCTTTGGCAAGTTTGACTCTCTGCGCCTCACCACCACTTAATGAAGAAGTTGGCTGACCAAGTGTTAAATATCCCATGCCCATATGATCTAAGATATGCAGCGGTTTTGCAATGTTGCTTTGATCTGCAAAGAAAAAAACAGCTTCTATAATACTCATCTCTAACACATCCGTAATGGTTTTTTCTTTATATTTCACCAAAAGACTCTCTTCCTGAAATCGCTTGCCGTGACACGTAGGACAGAGCTTATCAACAGAAAAATTTGAGGTCAAAAATATTCTTTCATATCCACTCCCTCCGCAGTCCGGACATGCCCCTTTGGAATGAAACGAAAAATATCCAGCATTCATGTTTCTTATTTTTGCTTCCGGTTGTTTTGCAAAAAGCTCGCGGATTTTATCCCAGATTCCTATATAGGAGGCAGGTGTAGAAATGGCACTTTTTCCAATAGGCTCCTGCGATATCTTGGCAAAACTGCTTATCCGTTCTACCCCAGTTATACCAGATGCATGACCATATTTTCTGGCACTAGTAATGCGTTTTAATAAAGTGTCTTCTATCAAAGAACTCTTTCCACTCCCAGATAGCCCTGCAATTCCAACCATAACATGAAGTGGAAATGCTACTGTAAGGTCCTTTAAGCAATGAATATTAGCATGTTTTAGGATTATACAGTCTTTCTTATCAAATGTATCTGTTCTACTCTCACATTGTGGCATATCACATTTGTGAGAAAGCTACTTGCTAAGCAGTGTATCTGCTTTTACATAGTCTTTATAGTCCCCCTGGTAGACTACTGTTCCACCTTCTATACCTGCTTTCGGACCAATTTCTATTATATGATCAGCCTGACTAATCATCTCTTTATCATGCTCCACCACAATCACTGTATTACCAAGATCTCTTAATTCCTTTATCGCTTCAATCATGCTTTGCTTCTCAGATGGATGTAATCCTGCCATTGGTTCATCAAAGACATAAATCAGTGAATCTAGTTTTGACTCCAGGTGAAGATGAAGAAAGATGCGCTGCACCTCTCCACCACTTAAGGATGACATCTCACGATAAAGAGTTAGATGTCCCAAGCGAAACTTAATCAGCTGATTTAATTTCCGCCTCACATTTTTTATTGCATTCTTACTAAACTGGGAAAGTTCTTCTCCAGGTATTCCATTTAGATAATCAAGGAGACCTGCCAGTGTCATCTGTGCCAGTTCACCAATCCGCTTTCCATGAAAAAAGACTTTTCTCGCATCATCGCCTACCCTTTCACCATGGCAATCTGGGCAGATAATTTTCACATAAACTTCCTCCACATCCTCACCTTTTTCATAAGCATTTCTTAGTATCCGTTCTAAGCAGTAGCTTTGCTTCCCATTATCATACGTTCCATAAACCACTTCGTCTTGAATATCTTCTGGAAGCTGCCAAAATGAGGTATCAAAATACATACCGTATTTCTTCTTTAAAATCCGTAAGAAACCACTGGTTACCTTAAGACTATCATAAACCTCTAATAACGTTGTTGTTTTATCTGGAACTAACTGCTTAAGATTGATATCATAATAAGAACCTCTTCCTTTACAGCTAATACACATTCCATCAGCCGTTGTATAAAGAAATAAACTTGGAGATAGATGTTCCATATGCTCATCCAAAATTTTTCCATCACTGGCATAGATAAGAGCCAGCTGATTTAGAATTCCAGTCTTTGTGCCCACTGTAGAACGTGGATTACTCTGCCTTATGGTGTTCTGGTGTACCGCCACCGTTGGACCAATTCCCTCAATCGTATCGAACCGATCCTCGTTATCAAGTCCAGCCATAATGCCAATCGACCGTAGATACTGGTTCTTACCTTCTTCAAACAAAATATCAAATGCAAGACTGGATTTTCCAGAACCACTGATGCCTGTAATGACTACCAGTTCATGCTTAGGAATCGTTAAATCAATATTTTTTAGATTATGAATTCGTGCTCCATGAATGTTGATTTGTTCCATATACTCACCCCAAATAGATTTTAAGCATATTAGAAATGAATGGACTCAATGGGAACATAAATGTCCACTTTAATGATATGACTCTCGCTGTCATCCGGATTGTTAAGGTATACTTCAAAAGGATATGAATCTCTGGGAATGTAGCCACTGCCCATAAGCCATTCCCGGTACATATAATTCCAGGCATCACTGAACTGTTCCTTCTGAAGCTGAAAATGTCCCACCGCATACAGACCGCCTTCTAACTCCATCCTGCCAAGAACTCCATCTTCTTTAACTGCTATGTCCTTTGGAACCGTCAGACACAGGCTAGTACGAAACTGGCTCTCCTCTCCAAATTCCGGATTGTCATGGTACATGGCAAGCAGCCAATTCTGACCATTCACAAGAAGGTGCTGTTTCTTTGCATAAACAAATAACATCTTTATTAGATTGGCATATTCTTTTGCTAATGTCTCATAAGTACCTGTATGCCTTACATAAACAACCTGTTTTTCCTCGAGATTTTCTATGGTAATCTTACCGGTAACAGAAAAAGGATTACCCGTCCATTCTTTCTTTGCTGTGTCCTTATTATACTCAGACAATAAAAAAGAATCTTTGCAATTCTTGCTATATTCCTTCCGGTATTCTCTTGGACTAACTCCATAATAATTCTTAAATGCCCGAGAAAATACAGCTGAATCCGAAAATCCAAGTTCATAAGCAATGTCCGTTATATTTTTATCTGCCCGGTGTGCCAACAGAAACAATGCCCTCTCCATGCGAATCCGGTTCACATAATGTGCTAACGGTTCATGTAACATACCCTGAAAGATCCGACTGAAATGATATTTAGAAAATCCAGCGGCATTGGAAAGTTCCTCAATGGACAGAGACTGTCCTAAATGATACTCGATGTAATCCTGCACTTTATGAATTCTTCGTATGTACTCTTCCTGACACTTTAGATCTGACATATGAAGACTTTCAAAATGTTTTTTCAATTTTACCTCATCTCCCAATTCTTTATATAAGCAATTACATCTTACTATATAAATACTGTATTCCTTGTTTAAAATCCTTTAGATCCTACAATAATATAAAGCTTCTAAGCACATTTTTAAATATAAATGGAATATTTTTAGAAAATATGGATATAAATTTACTAAAGAACTATGAAATTCCATAGGAACCGAGGAGGATTAAAATGAGCTACTTTCAAGAGGCTAACGAATACTACAATGACAGAGATTACAAAAAGGCTATTGATATGTATGAAAAGGCAATACAAATAAAAGATAATGAAGCATCCTCACTGTATAATTCAGCAGTATGTTTCATAAAACTTAAAGATTACAAAAAAGCAATTAACTTATTAAATTCTGCTCTAAATATAAAGAGAGAAAGTAAATACTTTTTTAACCTGGGATATTGCTACACTATGATAAAAGATAACAAAAAAGCCCTCATATATTTTAACAACGCATGGTGCCTGAATAATGAGGACTCTGATTGTGAAAAAGCAATAAATGCCATATTAAAAAACTATATAACAAAATCAAAATAAGTAAGTACCACTCTAACACAATATGAGTGGAACTTACTTATGCTACCATTCTCCTGCTATCTGTGCATCTTTATGATCAAGTTGAAATCTCCTGCTGTCAAAATAATTTCCCCCTTTGTAAAAGGTAGTATCCACATTTATCCATTTACTTTTTTCAGGGATATATACTTGATTCCACGCATGACTTACCCAGCTTATTCCATTAAATCCCTCTCCAGTTATAAGTCTTACCTTCATGTTATTGGCTCTAGCCATAGCTACATACAGACAAGAATAGTCAAAACAAATTCCCTTTTTAGAATAAAAAGTTGGGATTGCACCTGATTTTACATTGAATTCATTGTTCAATACCTTATTTGCCTTCTCATGGTCATAGCTTATGTTAGTACCTATCCAATTATATAACATTTCTGCTCTTTCATTGGTATTACCCCCTTCTGAGGCAAGTGCTTTAGCTAAACTATTTATTTCACTATTGGATTTTACTCCTTCATCTAAAGTAACTCCATTATAATAAACTACTGTATTGGCTTCATTTTTAACCCTATCTAATTGATCTACACTCTTTGTTTCATTTGAATTTGCATTTCTTATTACTATTTTAAAAGAATTATTTATTACATTTGGCAGTTGTTTTGCAATAGTAGAATTAGTAACGGGAATAACTACTTCTTTGCAAATGCTTTTATAAGGCTTTGAGCCCTCTAAGTATGTGCTCAATTTAGGACTTACATTTAATATAGACATTATATTTAATACAAATACAACTAAAAGAGCATAACATACTGCCTTAGGCAGCTCAAATACCATTCCTGCTATTCTCTTAAACATATTTCCCTTTGGTCTTAAAAACCTATCTATACTATCTAACACAGGATAGAAAATAATACGATTTACTAAATTAAAAAATAATTTTATTATTCTATAACATATAAATATTAGAATGGGAAGAAGGACTGCATATACTATAAAATTATTGTTGTCAAAGTATTGTGTGAGATTTTGAGGTATTAAATTATATATCTTTTCATATATACCCTGGTCATGCTGTATAAATATCTTTTTACCAAAATATATCCCTATTATCAGAGATATTATAAATGAAATGCTTCTGCTTACATCATCAATATCCAATTTTAAATCATTAGAAGAAAACTTAAATAAAAATCCCTTTATGATGGGATATAAAAATATTCCCCCTATCATTAAAGTTATAGGGTTTACTTTCATAATAATAATCACCTCTAAATGGCAAAAAATTTATTGATAGTGATTGTGCATCACTTCATATACAAGCATTCTAATCCTTTAATAATTCATTTAATGTATTCTTTATATCTGTCCATAAATACCCCCTTCTTAAAAGATATTCTCCAAGCCGCCTATATATTTTATTTCTATCTGTTTCTGATTTAGTTATTATCCTATACCTTTTACTTGCCAGATTATATAGTTCATCTTTACTTTTTTCCTGTATACTTTCTTGAAAACTTTCCTTTTCCTCATCTTCTAGCTTGGCATACTTTTTTATGACTTTATCCGATACTGTCCTTGCTTTTTCAAAACTATATCCGCTTCTTGCCAAGTAGTTTCCCAATTTTTCATATACTTTTCTTAAGTTGTTTTCGCTTTTTATAAGCACAGCATACTTTTTTTCTGCTATGTTAAAAGCAGCTTTTTCCTCCTGTTCTTCATCTATAAGATCCAACTTTTTACTTATAATATCCTCGCTTATTCCTTTTTTAATAAGGGAATATCTTATTTTATTTTTACCTTGAGAATAAATCTTTTCTTTTATATAAAGTTCTGTAAACTTATCATCATCTACAAATTTGTATTCTTTTAAAAACTTTATAGTCCTTGAAATAGCATTTTCATCATATTGTTTTTGAACTAATTTATCCTTAATCTGTTTTTCTGTTTTATAAACCCTCTCTATAATTTTCAATGAACTACTTTTACATTTTATAAAATTATCTTCTTCAATTATACTTTTTAAATAATTCACATCAACAGATGTTCCCTTTGATATTCCATAACTATATACAAGTTCTGAACTGCAGGCAAATGCAAATTCTTCATTTATATATACATTTACCCTATCTTTATTTTTCTTTTGTAATTCAATTTTAGTTACTGTATAATTACTCAACCTAGCCCTCCCCCATATTATACATCAATAAATCTTACTTAGTGGGAAAAGCAGATATCCCAAATCTTTGATTTGATGATAGTCGCTTTCTCTTTAGAGTTTTGTTTCTTCCACTAAGTTTAGATGAATTATCTAGGGTCATAGCTACTGTTATCTCCCACTTTGATAGAAGTGGGAGTGTTACAGTAGGTAGCCATCAGATAATTTCATTAGTGAAAACTGCTGCGTTTAGATTCTCTTTTTAAAACATGAATCGTTGGATCTTTTAAGACAGTTCTAGCCACTTCATATATATTTTCTCTAGTTATACTTTCAATTTCATCTATATCATCAATACATTTATATATACTTTCACCTTCTATAGCCTGATGTAAAACATAATTTCCTATATCTGTGGCATCTTCAAGGGTAAATACTACTGCAGTTTTTAATATCTTCTTCATTAAGTTTATAGTATTATCATCAAATTTTATTTCCTCATTCTTTACTTTATATATGCATTTTTCTATAGTATTCATAGCAGATTTTATATTCTTTTCACTGACTGAAGTATATATATATAGAGTCTTTACTCCCGTAGTTAAATCCAAATCCGTATATACATCATAAGCAAGTCCTTTTTCCTCTCTTAGTTTTCTAAATAAAATAGAATTGCTGCTTTCACCAAATCTATGATTCAATATTTTGAGTGCCAATTCCTCTTTTTCATTTAATCCATAAAAAGTAAAAAGATACACAATAGTACTCTGTTCTATATCTTTTTTATAAGAGACTTCCCTACAGGGTATATTTTGTTCAATTATTATGTCGTTTCTAGTAAATTCCTTGTACTTCCAGTCTTTAAAATATTTCCATACCAAATCATAAATCTCTTCGTGTTCATAAGAAGAAACTACTGTTATGAAGCAATTATTAGGAACATAATAATTATTATAAAATTCAATTAAATCTTTCCTTGTAAATTTAGTTACTCCCTGTTCATCTCCTGCAGTATCATATCTCAATGGACCTTTTTTAAAAGCTAGTTTATTTACTTTTTCAAAACTATAAGCTTCTATATCATCTTTACTGCTTTTTATTTCTGATAATATAACTTCTCTTTCCTTTTCAATTTCTTCATCCGGAAATATAGAATTTATAAACATATCGGAAATAATTTCCACAGACTTTTCTAATTCTTCCCTTAATGAGGTAATACTATACACTGTAGAATTATTGTCTGTATATGCATTATATTCTCCCCCCAGAATTTCTAAATCATTGTTTAATTTTTTATTGTCTCTAGACTTAGTACCCTTAAAAAGCATATGTTCAATAAAATGTGATATGCCCTTTTCCTGAACACTTTCATATATAGCTCCTATTTTAATTCCAGCATGAAAAGCCGCTATATAAGTATCTCTTTTTATAGTAATAAGTTTTATACCATTAGGTAAAACTTTTTGTCTAGCATCAAACATATAAATTCTCCTCTTTAAATAAAAACTATCATACATTATATTATAATTTATATACAGTGAAATAGAAAGAGCATAAAATTAGACTAATTGTTAATTACAGAAAATTAAATTAAAATTTGATAATATGTATATACTATGATATGATAAACTTTGTTTTGTAATATAAAAAAGAAAGAGGAGTTTTAATGGAAAATATTAATTTTAGTGATTTAAATTTAGATCCTAAGGTTCTTCAAGCAATTGATGATATGGGATTTGAAGAACCATCGCAAATTCAAGCTGAATCAATCCCTGTAATACTAGATGGGAATGACGTAATCGGTCAGGCACAGACAGGTACAGGAAAAACTTTAGCTTTTGGAGCACCTATGTTAAGCAAGATAACTACCAAAAGCAAACACATCTCAGCTCTTATAGTTACTCCCACTCGAGAACTTGCAATTCAAGTAAATGATGAGTTGTCCAGAATTGCTAAATTCAAAAAAGTAGCCCTATTACCTATATACGGTGGTCAACCTATAGACAGGCAAATTAGATCTTTAAAAAGAGGTGTAGATGTAGTAGTAGGCACCCCTGGAAGAATACTTGATCATATAAAGAGGAAAACTTTAGATCTTAGCAATATAGAATTCTTAATACTAGATGAAGCAGATGAAATGTTGGATATGGGTTTTATAGAAGATATAGAAAACATAATAAAAGCCGCAAATTCTGACAGACAGACATTGCTCTTCTCTGCTACTATGCCAGATCAGATAAAAAAGTTATCTTCCAGATATATGAAGTCAAATATTAAGTGCATAAAAATAGCTAAGAACACATTAACTGTAGAGAAAACAAAACAATATTACTATGAGATAAAACAAAAAGATAGATTTGAATCTTTATGTAGAATTCTAGACGTAGATGAACCTTCAAGTGCCATAATATTTTGCAAAACTAAACGTGGTGTAGATGAATTAGTAGAAGGTTTGCAAGCTAGAGGATATAATGTAGAAGGTATGCACGGTGACATGGGACAGAACCAGAGATTAAATACCCTTAGAAAGTTTAAAGAAGGTTCCCTTGAATTCTTAGTTGCCACAGACGTAGCTGCAAGAGGTATAGATGTGGAAAATGTTTCCCACGTTATAAATTATGACCTCCCACAGGACACAGAATCTTATGTCCATAGAATTGGAAGAACCGGAAGGGCAAACAAAGAAGGTATTGCATATTCCTTAGTAACACCTAGAGAATACATACTTTTAAAGCAAATAGAGAAATTTACTAAAAGCAAGATAAGAAGGAAGGAAATTCCTACAGTAGATGATATTTATGAAGCTAAGTATAAAAATATAGAAGAACAAGTTAGAAATATTATATCTGAAGACAATTATAAAAATTTTATTCCTATAGCAACTGAATTAGATGAAGAATACAATCTAGTAGACGTAGCAGCTGCTCTTATGAAAATAATTTTTGACAAAGAATTGAGCTTTGACTATAAGGAAAATTCCTTAACTGTAGATGAAAAAGATGTTAGATTATTCCTATCCATAGGTAGAATGGATAATTTAACTCCTAGAAAACTTTTAAAATTTATAAGTGAAACTTCTTCAGTTGAAGCCTATGAAATAGGTGATATAGATATACTAAATAAATTTACATTTATAAATGTCCCAGAAAGAGTATCTTCTATTATATTGAAAAAAACTAATGGTAAAAAACTTCAGGGAAGAAGAGTTTCAGTTGAAGTGGCTAAAAGTAAAAAATCTCATTAGTTTACTTTTAGTATACTGTTTAAATGTCTTATAATAAAACAATTAAGCCCTATGTCCCAAGGAATATGTCTCAATTTAAGGGTTTTGGGGCTTTTTGTAATTTAAAAATATTGTTTCTAAATTATAATTACAAATTTATATCTATAAAAATTATATATATAATTGCAAAAATTTTTATCATAACAACATTTACCATGATACTTCATATTAAATAGATTTTAAAAGAATAATTTAATAGAAAAGGAGATTTACAATGTCTAAAATATTTTTTAAAGGCAGTTGTATGCTGAATCCTGTACCTTCAGTACTTATAACTTCAAAAAGTAAAAATAGAGATATAAATGTGTTCACTGCTGCCTGGGTAGGTAATGCATGTACTAAACCACCTATGATTACTATAGCCATAAAACCAGAAAGATTATCCTATAAATACATAAAGGAGACAATGGAATTTGCAGTAAACCTTCCTTCTAGAAATTTAACCAGAATTGTAGATTTATGCGGTGTAAAATCTGGCAAAGACTTTAATAAAATAAAAGAATGTAAATTAGAATTAGAAAAAAGTGAAAAAATATCCGTTCCTTGTATTAAAGAATGTGCTGTTAACATGGAATGCAAGGTTAAAAATATAATTCCTCTTGGAAGCCATCATTTATTTATAGCTGAAATTTCATCAGTTCACGTAGATGAAAATCTAATAGACAATAAGGGCAAAATACATTTAGAAAAAGCTGATCTCATATGTTATTCTCACGGAGAATACTTTCCTATAAATTCAAAGCCTCTAGGCAAATTTGGATTTTCCGTCAAAAAGAAAAGGTAGTTTTAAATTAAAATACAGAGTTTCTAAGTAGAAAGTTTACTTATACCAGCCATATACTAACAAATTTCATCACACTAAAAACTTTTTATACTCAAAAAAACCTTCCTGTAGATAAGCCTACAGGAAGATTAATATTCTTCCACTTCTTATCTTTCAGGTAATACCTGCTGGAATTGGCACCGTTGGATTACATCCAGGTTGCCGGGCTTCATAGGGCCAGTCCCTCTACCGCTCTTGATAAGAACTTAATATTTAATTTAATAAAATGTAGCAAACTGCTAATTATTTGTCAACATATTTTCATCAATTTAACTTATAAAAATAAAACATTCAACACACTTATTTTACAATAATTTTTCAACCTGCACATCATAACTTCCATCAGGAGATGCCACAGTTGCCTTTTGACCTACTTTTAGTTTATAAAGTGCCTTTCCTAAAGGAGACTCTATACTTATCTTCATATTCTTAACATCTGCTTCTACTGTACTAACTAAGGTAACTTCTTCAGTTTCATCTACGTCACAAAATTTTACTAATGCGGTTTTATTTATATCGAATACGTCTGCTTCTGAAGAGCTTTCTATTATTACTGCATTTTTGAGCTGAGCTTCAAGTTCCTGTATTCTAGTCTCAGTCATAGATTGATCATCTTTTGCAGCATCATAATCTGCATTTTCACTTAAATCACCTTGTGCACGTGCTGCTTTCAACGCTAACTTAATTTCTACCCTTTTAACTGTTTTTAAGTATTCTAATTCATCTTCTAACTTTTTTTTACCTGATTCTGTAAGAATCACATCTTGCATAAAAAAATCACCCACTATTCTAAATTTTATCTGATGGCTACCTACTGTAACACTTTCAATAAGTAAGATTCATTGATAAGGCTTTGCTGCGAAACTTGATAAATTTTGTATAAGTTTAATAGCTTTTATACATTTATTTACTTTACTATTTTATTATAATATTACTAATTAAATAATACAAGTTAAATGTAATCAATTCACAATTCACAATTTCAGTAGATTTTTCTCCACTGTGCTGCGAAAAATTTAAAATTTAAAATTTAAAGCTTATTGAAGCTTTGCTTCAATAGTGCTACATTTTACATTTTCTGAAGTTTTAACAGAAAAAAATCATCCTTAATTGTGAATTAATTGCTTCGCAATGTTTTTAAACTGCGAAAGTTGAGTTAATAAATATTGTATAACATTGACATTAAAATATCTATCATTATATAATATTATTGGAAGTAAATTTAAAAAGACATTCTCACAATGAATTTGTGTGTAATGAGAGCATATAAATCTAAGAATTTCTTACTTGGGTTTTATGTGCTTTTTTTGATGAATAAACTACGAAATTAAATAGAAATTATATATAGGAGGCTTTGACTTATGAAAATAAATTTGAAAGATATTTTTCTTATACTAGTAGGTTCACTTTTTGTAGCTTTTGGCACTTATTTTTTTCTAGCTCCAAATCATATAGCAGCTGGAGGAACAAGCGGTATAGCCATAATTATAAACAGTATATTTCCAAGTATTCCAATAGGTCTTTTAATGATGGGCATGGAAGTTATACT
The DNA here is from genome assembly GCF_019056555.1 of Clostridium sp. 001. Taxonomy (NCBI): domain Bacteria; kingdom Bacillati; phylum Bacillota; class Clostridia; order Eubacteriales; family Clostridiaceae; genus Clostridium; species Clostridium sp. 001. Next base: position 1,589,934 of record NZ_CP020473.1, read on the forward strand.
TTTTACCATTGGTATAATTGTAATTGGACCTGTGTTTGGTGGTAAAACCATATTTTGTAGTTTTTCTATATCTGCTCTTGTACTTTTAATGGGAAAAATGTATCCTAATATAAAGCCTTTCAGCAATGATATTTTAATTCAACTCATATTAGGCATACTCATATGTGGATTAGGTATGGGCATTGTTTTTAACTTAAACGCCTCTACTGGTGGAACAGATATAATTGCAAAAATAATAAACAAATACACTCAAATAAGTATAGGCAAATCTGTTTTGATGGCAGACATCGCAATAACTATAGCAGCAACCCTAATACTTGGAGTAAATAAAGGAATGTATGCAATTCTTGGAGTAATATTGAACTCTACTATAATTGATAAAGTTATATTAAGTTTGAACTCCTATAAGCAAGTGGCTATAATAAGTAACAATGGTGAAAATATAAAAAAATATATTGTAAATGAACTATCTAGAAGTGCAACTATCTATTACGCCAAAGGAGCCTATAAAAATAGCAATAAAGAAGTTATAACCACCATTTTGGACAGAAAACAGTTTTTAAAGTTAAAAAATTATATAAAAGTTTTAGATGACAAGGCCTTTATTACTGTAAATGATGTAAATGAAGTACTAGGAGAAGGATTTACTCGTATAATATAAAAAACTTTGTAGTTTTTTATATTTAATTTTCATTGTAGAATAATAATCCAACTCTTGGTAATAATTTAAATTAGTACTTAAACTAGAGGAGGATGTAAAAATGGCACTGCCAAATCACATAGGTATAATTCCAGATGGAAACAGGCGCTGGGCAGTTAAAAGAGGGTTAAGTAAAGAAAAAGGATATAGTTTTGGTCTAAAACCTGGAATAGAATTATTTAAATTATGTGAAAAATTAGGGATAAATGAATTAACCTATTATGGATTCACTACAGATAATACTAAAAGACCATCAATTCAAGCTAAAGCCTTCACCAAAGCTTGTATAGAAGCTGTAAAAATACTTTCAAAAGAAAATGCTTCTCTTTTAGTAGTTGGAAACTCTGACTCTCCTATGTTTCCAAAAGAACTTCTCCCTTATATGGTTAGAAAAAATTTCGGTAAAGGGGGAATAAAAGTTAATTTTTTAGTAAATTACGGATGGGAATGGGATTTAGGTAAAACTAAAAATTTATCAACTACAAATAGACATTCCATTATATCCAGTCTAAATTCCCATGATATATCAAGAGTAGATTTAATAATAAGATGGGGTGGTAGAAGAAGGCTCAGTGGATTTTTACCAGTTCAATCTGTATATTCAGATTTTTACATAATAGATGACTATTGGCCTGATTTTAAAATGGAACATTTAATGCATGCTCTAAAATGGTATAACGATCAGGATATAACTTTAGGTGGTTAATTTTCTTAATTTAAATATAGAGTTTCTAAGTAAAAAATCAACTTATACTTCGTATATTTTTTACAACCTTCAGCTCGTTAAATATTTTGGTAAGTCTAAGTAACTAATTAGCAATTAACAATTAACGATGATTTTCTGTTGTCACAGAAAATCTAAAGATTTAAAGTTCATAGTACTTATTGTTTAGATTTTTCATAACACTTGCGGAGAAAAATCTACTGAAATTGTGAATTGTGAACTAACTATTAAGACTTATATACAAAATATTTAAAAGAGCTTCATTATTGTAAAAATATTCATACGTATAAGTTGATTTTTAAGTCACAATACCCATCTAAATCTATAGGGTTTCTAACTAAAATATTAACTTATACAGAATAATTAAAATTCTTCTCCAAATACTAAATGTACGGAGAAAGGAGTTTTAATTATGGGAAGAAAATCATTTGAAATAGAATCACTGTATGATTATAAAATTGAAGATTTAATTGAGCTAAAAAACACTACGAATTCTAAATTTACTAGATTAGTATTAGCTGTGGTTACTATGAGATATCGAGGATGCTCAAATAGAGATATTATGATAGAAACAGGTCTAAGTAAAGTATCTATAGTTAAACATATTAAAAATTGGAACGAAGTTGGCATCAAAGCTATAAAAGATCATCGTGGCGGTAGTGAAGCTAAATTAGAACCAGAAATAGTTGATGATCTTATAGACGTAGTTCTAAAAAAATCCCCTATAGATTTTGATTTTACATGTCATACTTGGACTTTAGCGCTTTTAGCTCTATATGTTGAAAAAACATATGGAGTAAAAGTTTGTAATGAAACTATCAGATCCATTTTAATATCTCATAATATATCTTATAAAAGATCTCAACCTAAACCTACAAAAGCTGATAAAGATGAACAAGAAGCTTTTAAAAAAAATGCCAAAACTGCTAGATACTTTAGAGTCTTCATCTGATACTATTGTATATGCATTAGATGAGACTGGTATCAGCATAGAGTCGGACAACTATTCATCTTGGAGCCCTGTAGGTAATCCCCCTATACTAGAGAAGAATGCTTCGCATAAAGGGGTAAATATTGTAGGGTCTACTTCAATTTTAAATAATTTTCATACTGTCAATGATGTTTATTCTTCCCAAGAATCTATAACATCTGAAAAAATTAAGTCGCATATAGAATATCTGATGGAACTTAATCCTAATAAAAAAATTGTAATATTTATGGATAATGCTAAAACCCATACAAGTAAGCTAATGCAAAGCTTTTACTATGATAACAAAGATAAATTGAAGGTAGTACTTCTACCAAGGTATTCCCCATATATGAACCCTCAAGAAAATATGTGGAGAAACCTAAAAGCAAAGTTGTTTAAACCATCTGCTAGAAGTTGTATATGGGAATTAGTATCAGATATTAAAATTCTTTTTGACGAACTTAATTCTAATTTTGCTAAGATTCATTCATTAGCTTATGCTAGAAGTTTCCTAGTATAAGTTAAATTATCACTTAGAAACCCTATATAATGTTTCTAATTGAAATTTTAACTTATACACAAAATGTAATGACGAAGTTGAAAACACCTTTAAAAACTTTTCCATAAGTCTTAGCGAGGTATTTTAGAAAATCTTAGGAGCTTAGATATGTTTGAGGTACGAGTTTAGATAAGGTTCTCAGATTTTCAAAATACCGAGTTTTAGACTTGTCAAAAGTTTTTATGGTGCTGAAATTTGTCATTACATGCTTTGTATAAGGTTACTTTCAAACTTCAAACCCTATAATCATATTTGTTTAATTTACATATAATAAATTGTGTGTTTATTTCCCTATCATTTAGGTTATGTTGAAGTCAATTTTCTTTATCAATTGAGAATACATATCGAAGTAGTTTTCTATTGACTTATAATGATTTTTGTCCTATTATAATAGGTATTAGTTCTTATCACTTGATAACTACTAAATTTTAGGGGAGATGTTTTTTAAATGGATGAAAAAGTAAAAACAGCAAGACTTTCTATAATTTCTAATGCATGTTTAATAACTATGAAATTAATAGTTGGGATAATTACGGGATCAGTTAGTATCCTATCAGAAGCCATACATTCAACTATGGATTTAATTGCAGCTATAATATCGTTTTTTTCTGTTAAAATATCATCCAAACCTGCAGATGCAGAGCATCCTTACGGGCACGGTAAATTCGAAAATGTATCCGGTGTAATCGAATCACTGCTTATATTTGTTGCATCCATATGGATAATAGTAGAAGCTATAAAAAAGATATTAAGCGGAGGAGAAGTAGCCTCATCCAGTCTGGGATTTTTTGTCATGTTTTTTTCTGCTGCAATAAACTTTTTAGTATCCAAAAGATTATATAAAGTAGCTAAAAAAACTGACTCTATTGCTTTAGAAGCAGATGCCCTTCATCTTAAAACAGATGTATATACTTCCCTTGGAGTTGGCTTAGGGCTTTTTCTAATATGGATTACAAAACTGCATTTTCTAGATCCTATAATAGCTGTAATTGTAGCTTTATTTATTTTAAAGGAAGCCTTATGTCTGTTAAAAAAAGCCTTTAATCCATTAGTAGATGTAAAATTATCTGATAAGGAAATTAGCATTGTAAAAGATTGTATATCTAAATACAGTTCCGGATATTGCAGTTTTCACAGATTAAGAACTAGGAAATCTGGAAATAAAAGATATGTAGATGTGCATTTAGTATTTCCTGAAGATATGCATATAAAAGTTGCCCATAAATTGTGTGATGACATAGAAAATGAAATGAGTCACTCACTTCAGAATACGGAAGTAATGATTCATCTGGAATCCTGTGACGATAAATGTAATAGCTGTAGACTTGCTGATACAGCAAAATGCAAAAATAGATAGGATTTTATCATCCTATCTATTTTAATGTTTTTTATTATTTATCTTCTACTTCATTTAAAGCTTTAACTAAACTGTTAACATCAATACCATGTACTGTAGCAGCTTCCTCAACTGTTTCTGCTAAAGATGCAGGACAGCCTATGCATCCCATTCCAAAATTCATCAATGTTTCAGCATATGCTGGCTTCATTTTTACTATTTCACCTATAGTTGTATCTTTAGATATCTTTGCCATAATTTTTAACCTCACTTTTCACTTTTTAATTTATATATTCATTTAATTTTTAATATACTTTTTATTAACAAATTCTAATCCTAAGATAGTGCATTTAATGCCCTTACTAAATTATCTGCATTTAATCCATGTACGTTTGCAGCTTCTTCTAATGTCTCTTCTTGAGATTCACCACAAGTCACACATCCCATTCCAAAAGTCATCAATCTTTCTGCATTTTTTGGATTCATTTTAATAATTTCAGCTATAGTCATATTCTTAGTTATTTCAGACATATTAAATACCTCCACCTACATTATTATAATTACATTAAATATATTTTATACAGCGAACTTACCTTATACTCAAATCTTTATCAATATAAAATTCAAGTCTGTACTTATTATTTAAGTACATTATTACCTAATAGATATTGTCACCATCATAATACTACTAAACTTGTCATATATCAAGTTTTATATATAATTCCTTGCTATTTATTATTTGCCATCTCACAAATAATCGCATATTATAATGTGCAGCAATTATATATTCTACTTCTACCCTTTTCATCCTATTTATCAGATAAAATTATTTTTTATTCATAAGCTTAAAATTCGAATTAGTAATTTCAAATTTACCTTTTAATCCATCTGTAATATAAACTTTTTTATCCTTTGTAATAAATATGGCCTGTAATCCATTTTTTTTGTTTACATAGTCCATTCCCTTATCCACTCCTAGATAAAATATATTTTTAGTCATGGCATCAGCATCTATGGAAATATCTGTGACCAAAGTAACACTAGCTAAATTATTATCCATAGGATACCCTGTAAAGGGATTTAATATATGATGATATTTTTTTCCATTTTTTTCGAAGTACCTTTCATATATGCCTGAAGTTACTACAGTTTTATTTGTAACATTTAAGCCCCCAGCAGGATCTCCTCTTGTTTTAAAAGGGTCTTGTACTCCTATATTCCATGGTTTTCCGTTAGTATTAGTATTTATAGCTAAAATATTTCCTCCCAGGTTCACAATGGCGTGTTTAACTCCATTTTCTTTTAATATTCTCGCAGCCTCATCTGCAGAATATCCCTTTGCAATTCCGCCTAGGTCCAAAGACATACCCTGTCTTTTTAGCATTACCTTACTATCCTTTTCATCTAATAGTAGATCTTTATAATTGATAAGTGATTTCTTTTCATCTATTTCGCTTTGAGAAGGAAGTCTGGCATTATCTGTTCCTATTCCCCATAGTTTAACTAAAGGTCCAACTGTTATGTCAAAAGCCCCTGATGACTGCTCTGAATAGTATTTTCCCTTTTTTAAAACATAAAATGTATCCTTGGATACTTTGACAAAATTCTTGCCTGCAGCATCTGACACTGCATCCAATTCTGTGCCAGGTTTATTTACACTCATCTTATTTTCAATTTCTTTAATTCTAACAAAAGCCTTATCTATAACTGATTCAGGCTTATTGTCATATACAGTTATAGTACATATAGTACCAAGCATATATTCAGTTTTTGAAACAGGTTGCACATTGTCTTTTACACAAGAAGTTAAAGGAATTATAGAAACTATAATTATGACAATTAAAAATATATTTAGTTTTCTACTATGTTTCATATCATTTAACCTTTCTAATAAAAAATAATTTACTTTAGCTTTATAGGCAAACCACAAGCTACCATATATACTTCATCACTAAAGCGAGCTATAAACTGATTAACCCTTCCTAAAATATCTACAAATACTCTACTTAGCTTATACTCAGACACTACACTATATCCCACTTCATTAGTAACAATTAAAATATGCTTGTCACTATCTTTTATAGAAGATATTATATTGTCTACTTCCTTAATTATATCCTCTTCCAATTTTTCTATGTCTTCAGATGTAATATTGTCAAAGTCATAGTTTTTTTCAAAAATTATATTAGTTACCATAGTTCCTATACATTCTAACATTATGTATTTACTGCTTGATTTTTCTATAGCCTTGTCTAACTTAGTAAAGCCTTCATAAGTTTCCCATTTCTGATTTCTTCTTAGTTTATGCTTCTCAATTCTCTTTTTCATTTCACTGTCCGTAACTACAGCAGTTGCTATATAAAGTACGTCATCTTCATTTTCAAGAATTTTCTCTGCAAAGGTACTTTTTCCACTTCTACTGCCGCCTGTTATTAAAGTTATCTTTCCCATATTTTATCCTCCATCTCATGCCAATAACTCTGTTTATAATAGCTTAGTAAGTATAACAGCAGCTATTATCATAGTAAGTATTTCTACCATTTCATTATCTGCCCCAAATAAATCTCCTGTAAGGCCTCCGATTTTTTTATTGCAAAATACATTTATTAAAAGTGCCATAATCAAAGCGGAAGGTATCATTATAGCAGCATATTTTGGATTCATACCGCAAAGCAAAATGGCAATAGTTACAACGAGTGCTAAAAACATCTGAAGCTTTCCTATATTGCCTATAAAGAAGTTTCCTGTTCCTGTTTTCTTAGCCGTTTTACCTATAAAAGCTATAAATACTATTGAAAATCTACCTATAACAGGTGCAGCTATTATTATAAAAGAAAACCTAGGCACTATAGAACAAAGAAGACTGTATTTTAATATTATATCCATAACTATAGTAGCACAAGCATAACTTCCTATTCTGCTGTCTTTCATTATCTCTATAATTTTGTCATTACCTTTAAAAGCAAAAAATCCATCACTCATATCTCCTAGTCCATCTAAATGCAATGCACCTGTAAGCATTATACCAAGTAAAAGTATGATAGCTACACTTACACTTATAGGGAGTACCATTATACATAGTTTGTACACTATCCATTGAATCCCCCCTACCAATAGTCCTATGACTGGCATAAAGACGGTGCCTCTCCTAAAATTTTCTTGTTCACAAGAGAAGCTTTTATTAATTGGAATTCTAGTCATAAATTGAACCATTAAAAAAAAATCATTTATTAAATTCTTCAAAGTAATTCCTCCTAGTATAATCTATAGTATATTTGAATAAAATTGTAATCAATATTATGTATTAACGTGGGTAATACTATCTATAAATAAATTACTATATTCATACTTAACTAGAGTAACGTCTCCATTTTTTGAAGCAAATTTCCAGAAAAAATCTAGTATACCATCTAAAACATAACAATAAACTGATCTTATAACACCGCTGTGAGTAACTATTAAAACGTTATCTTTGTTTAACTTTAAAATATCATCCATAAAGCTTTTTACTCTAGAATAAAATTCAACGTAACTTTCTCCTTCAGGTGGTGACACACTTTTCCAATCATCACTCCACTTTTTCCATTCTTCAGGATAAAGTTTCATTATTTCTTTGTAATTTTTACCTTCAAACTTTCCAAGGTTCATCTCATTTAATCTTTCATCTATAACAATTTTCTTAGAATTACCTTCTAAAATTATCTTAGCTGTCTGAGATGCTCGCTTTCTGTCACTTACATAAACATCATCAAAGTCTATATTACTTAAAAGGTTTTTTGTCTGTTCCGCCTGACTTAAACCCTTTTCATTTAAAGATACGTCAAGTCTTCCATAATAATATTTATTATTATTTTCATTTGTTTGTCCATGTCTTACAAAATAAATATTCATGAGTTTTATCCTCCTGCATAAAGCCAGCAATGCATGCTAACTTACCTTAGTTATTATATAATATCTAAATAAAATATACAAATTTCAGTATAAACGTAAAAAAATAAGAGGGAAAATCTCCTCTCTTATTTTAAATGAGAATTAGGTATAAAGTATGTTAATTTATTAACTTTTACAAGTTAATAATACCACAATTTTCTTAATAATCAAGACTTTTTATAATAAGAAATATATATTTTATAACTTTTTATTAATTTATGATGATTTTATTACAATTACGTATTGTATATTTATTAACAAGTATATACATGTTATCTTAATAAATATAAGTATATAACACTTATAACAGTAATTACTATAAATTTAATTTTGACAACTAATAACTTTTATTATATAGTAGAATAGATTATAAAATAAGGATGGTGTATATGGATAATTTAACTTCTATTTTTAGAGAAAAAAAGCTAAAACTAACCCCTCAGCGTATTGCTGTATACAAATATTTACAATCTACTAAGAAGCATCCTTCAGCTGAAACCATATATAAAGCCCTTCAGCTAGAATATCCTACTATGAGCCTAGCAACTGTTTATAAAGCTTTAAAAACTTTAGTTGACGTAAAGTTAGTACAGGAAATCAATATAGGAGAAGGTAACTTTAGATATGATGGAAATGTTCATCCTCATTCTCATATACAGTGCATAGTTTGTGAGAAAGTAGATGACGTAGAAGGAATTTGTTTTTCTAATTTAAATGATAAAATTAAAGATTGTGTTGACTACGAAGTATTGAGTAATCAGGTTTATTTTTACGGCATATGTAAAGACTGCCAAAAAAATTCTAAAGAATAATGCTCGTAAGCAGCAAAAATCTAAGGCAGTTATCTTTCATAATTAAGGTAACTGCCTATTTTTAAGAGGACTCATCTACTACCTCATTCCATTCATTTTTAGTGTATTTTCCAGATAGTATACTGTCAACCTTGCTTGATATATTATTTTTAAAACTTTCTGGTACATTATATATAAATGCTATATTGTCTTCCGTGCTGTTTTCTAAGTGAGTTATTACACACTTTTTTATACCATCTTTTGAAATGTCTGAATTTTTAAATCCTGTTACAAAACCTTTGCCACTTAACTTTTTTTGAACATCTTTTCCAAATGCAAACTTTATAAATTCGTTTGTCTCTTCTGTGTTCTTACTACTTATAAGAACACTCATTATGGCATCTGCCATAATTGGAACTTTTAACTGACTTTTAGAATTTGGACTATAATACTCAAAGCATTTTATATTTTTGCTTTTTAAATTGTTCACATAATATGAAGATGCTATTATTACTGGAATGTCTCCTTTATCAAACTTTTTTAAACTTGATTCATTTCCTATTTCAAAAGTATCTTTGCTTATAGATCCATTTTTTACAAGATCATTTAACAAATCGAAACTTTTTTGAACCTCAGTTAACTTTTTGTATGCAGAAGGTCCGCTGTCATATATATTTTCAAGTTTCTTCATAGTAATCATATTGCTTGATATTATAGAAAATAAAGTATTATTAATATCCATTCCTTCATTAAGAACTACAGGTACTCTCATTGATGTAGAGTTCATTATCTTTAAAGAAGCATTAAATTCATCTATATTATTTGGCACTTTTAGGCCTAACTTATCGAAGGCACTTTTATTGCAGAGTATCTCTATAGTATAAGGCATTACAGCAATTCCATAATATCTATCATTAAACCTACCGTAAGATTTTACTGAAGTATAATATTTATCAGTTAATTTATTTTGTTCATACATATTTCCCATATCCGCCAAAAGTCCTTTTCTGACTAACTTTAGCATGTCATTTCTTGAAGCAATTACAATATCTATATCACTGGATTCACTTACATTTTCATCCACTTTTTCTCCTATAGCATTATTTATGTTTACCTTTGCCTTAGGATTTTTCTTTTTATATTCGTCTGTTAAAAATTTTATTATATTTAAAGATTCTTTGTCCTTTACACCTACATATATATTTATCTGTCTGTTTTTTTTGAGTGTCTCTGTATTTTTCCCACATGCAGATAAATTAAATAACAATATTATCATTAATAAAAATGTAATTATCTTATTTTTGAGCATAAATTCTATCATCTCCTTTAAATATAATTTAAGCCCTTTTTCTATAAATTTATTTTGTACATAATAATTAAATATATAATACATTCATATAATTAAGTGGAGGTGAAATTTATGAAATTCAGGATAATATTTCTAAAGAAAAAATACATCTACTTTTTTATATTATTATTGATATTTATATTAGCAGTCATAATTTTTATGGTATCTAGAAGCTCTTCTCCTTCATTTAACACTATTTCAAATAATAAAAAGATAAAAGCAGATTTTAATGGTGATGGAAAAGAAGATATATTATCTATTGTGCGTAATGAAAATAAATATTCAATGAAAGTAATAATTGGAGATAAGTCCTTTAATTTTCAAACAGATAGAAATTCCCCTATAATTGAAAGTTATTCTCCTTATTGGCCCATTAGAGTAATTCTTATGGATGTATCCAGGAATAAGATTCCTGAAATATTTGTACAAGGTTCCATTGCAAATAAACCAGTTCAACGTGTTTTTACATTCAATAATAATAAATTTGATAATATATTTTCAAATTATAACAACATATTAGGATTTATAGACTGTAAAAACAACAAGACGCCAAAAGTAATATCTGGTAAATTCCAAGGAGACAACATGACACTTTCAAATTACATTTTTTTAAACTATAAATTTAAAAATTATAATTATGAGAATGACAATACTTTTATGGGAAAGGATACTATATGCACATTTATTAAATTAATCCAGGGACTTCCTCAAAGTGAATCCTACAAACCTAAAGATATATTTTATTCTAATATATCCAGTGAAAATATGTCTCTAATAGGTAACATGTCCGGTGAAAACAATTCCTATGTATTTCAGGATGCACTGTTCATGGAAAATAAATGTGATGCAAATGGAAATACTTCTGAGTTATCCTGGGCATTAAATTTTAGAGCTATCTCTAACACAGATACCAACATAGTAAAAAACTATACACTAAATTTAGCTCTCATACCAGATAAAAGTAGTGAAAAAAAATATCATTTTAAAATTGCATCTATGTATAGATCTAAATAAAAAAGGGACCGTTCACGCGGTCCCAAGGGGGATGGGGGGTTATTACATCAAATAACATTTTTATTACTTGATGCTAGGAGATTTAAATCTCCTAATTACATTTATTATAATGTCCCATTCTAAACAAATTATTCATAAAAATTAAAATTTTTAATATCTTTTATACAATTCTTCTAATTCTCTCTTTATATCTTTTCTAAGCTCTATAGGTTCAATTACTTCCGCATCTTCCCCAAAGCTCAGTACCCATTTTTTAATATCCTCCAATTCATTCAAGTATATGGTAAAAAGTATTTTTCCCCCTTCAAGCTGGTGTATATGCTGATGTATATGCCATGTAGTATCTTTTATAAATGCAGCTTCCTTCTCGCTAAACTTTATTACTACCTTTATTTTATCTCCCATAAATATACCCCAGTTCTTGTCCAAATATTCTTTTAGTGAAAATGTGTGAGGTCTCATATATATATCTTTACTAATTTTTAAATTTTTTACTCTATTTAGTTTAAAACTACGTATATCACCTTTCATGTGGCAATATCCTATTATATACCAATTTCCTTCTTTAAATATCAAATCGTAAGGATCTATTTTTCTCATAGTTAAATTATTTTTATTTACTGAAAAATAATTTATGCTTAAACTTCTCCCCCTGCTCATAGAATAATTTATCTTAGATATCTTATCTTCTAGATTTTCCATATTTCCCACATAATTTATTGAGAAATTCTTATTACTATTTATTTTACTTAAATCCTCATTTTTATTTACATTTACGCTTTTTACTTTAAAAATAGCATTTTTTAAATCCTTTTCATACACAAAACCATTTTTTGATGTAAGTATTTCCTCCGCCATAAGAAGAGCTTCCAGTTCATTTTCACTTAAGTTGGAAGGTTTTATATAAAAATTTTGGTCTATATAAAATCCGCCATTTCTTCCTTTTCTTGTATATATAGGTACACTTGCTTCATTCAAATTTCTTATATATCTATATATAGTTTTCTTATCCACTTCCAAAATCTCAGATAATTCTGATGCAGTAGTTAAACCTTTATATTGCAGCATTATTATAATTTCTAATAAATTAGAAATTTTAGACATAGTCCTTACCCCCAATATATTTAGTGTTTATAATAATTTATATCGTTACTTTTTATAAACTTTTTAGTAAAACTTTATTCTAAATTAAACTTGTTCTGGTTTAATCTAGAATTTTAGGTATAAGCTTTAATTTTAGTATCAATTTTTTTACCTATGAATAATATATATTATAAATTAATTATGTTTAATTTAAATAAATACAAATCTATTTACTTAAAAATAAGGGGTGAATATGATGTCAAAACACCATCGCAAAAATTACAATACTGGTTTCAATTTAGGTGATATTCTAAATAATATAGATATAACTCAACTTGTCTCAATAATATCTGCCCTAGGTGGTAACTCCAGGAACTCTTCCAATGACCAATTGGGTGCAATGTTGAGTAATCTAAATTTAGGGGATATTTCCAAGAAAAATAATGTGCCTGAGTTTAATCAGTCCAATATAAACTCTCAACTTGCAGAATTGGAAAAGAGATTATCTCAAACGGAAGACAATAGCAGTGGAAAAAGTGAGATATTAGATGCAGTAAGACAACTTAAAAATTCTCCAGATGCAGCTAAAATATTAAATAGTTTTATGAATTCCAATAATAATAAAAAATAATTAAATTACATTTTTTAATTATCTCCTTCAAAAAGGGAGTGTTACAATAGCAATTTTCTAAATTGCTTTGAACACTCCCTGTTTATATTATTACATCATATTAAGTTTTTGCAATAAAAGTGCTGCCACTGTTACTGAATTAAATGCACAATGATTGAACACTGCATACCAGTATCCCTTTTTATTTATTAAATAGCAATTATAAATGCCAATCCATAATATTATAGGGAATGCATTTAAACTAAAATGAATTACTGCAAATATTGAACTGCTCAAAATTGCAGCCAGATATACTCCCATTCTTTTAGTAAATATTTTTTTAAATAAGAGCCATCTAAATACAAATTCCTCAAGTATAGGTGCAAATATTATAACTACAGGTATCATTATCAAAAATTTATTTAAGGACATATTAGCCATATGTGTAACTATATCCTGCTGTTTTAATTCAACTCTAAAATTAGAAAGTATAATAGTTTCAGTTATAGATATACCTATAGTTATCAAATAAAATACCACCACTGCTGCTAAAGCTTTAAAAAATTTAAATCTTCTTATATCAAATTCATATGGTCCATCCCTATGTCTTAAATATCTTATGTTTAAAAGTACAAATATGAAAGGCATAAAGTTTTCCGTAAATATACAGGTAATTACATAGGCTATTCCAATTAACACTAATAGTAAATTACTCTTCTTTTTATCTCTCCAAAACTTTGAAAACACTAAAAATGGTGGTACATATACAATTGAAAATACAAGGACATCCTTTATAATATCCAATTTAAACATGACTAATTTCTCCTTGCTATTATTTGCCTGCATCAATTTAAATTTTATCCTATGAATCCTGCACTAATATTTTACCATTTAGTAGGAATTTATTGTAGACTCCAAAACCTCTAAAATTTTCTCTTTTCCTTGCTTGTTTAATGCAGAAAAAGTTAAAATCTCATCTTTCCCATTAATTTCTAAAGTATCTCTTATAATTTTTAAATTCTTAGACAGTTGATTCTTGGACACTTTATCAATTTTAGTAGCTACAATAGCAATATCATAGTTGTAGTGCTTAATCCACTTATACATAGTTATGTCATCAGCTGTTGGTTTATGCCTGCAATCTAAAATAAGCACTATCTTTTTTAATTGCTGTCTAGCATTTAAATACTTTTCTATTATGTTTCCCCAACTTTCCTTTTCTTTCTTGGAAACTTTTGCATAACCATATCCAGGTAAATCCACAAGATAAAAGTCATTATTTATTAGGAAAAAATTTATTTGCCTGGTCTTTCCAGGCGTAGCACTGACCTTAACTAGCTTTTTTCTATTTGTTAAGGTATTTATGAGTGAAGACTTTCCTACATTAGATCTACCTACAAAAGCTACTTCTACTCTGTTATCCACAGGATATTGCCTAGGACTTACTGCTGAAATTATAAATTCTGACTGTTTTATTTCCATAAATAATACCCCGCTTAATTATCTCTTAAGATTGCATTTTCAAGTACAGTATCTATATTATCTGCAAGTATATATTTCAATTTGCTTTTAACTGTCTTTGGAATTTTCAAAAGATCTTTTTCATTTTCCATAGGTATTATAACCGTATCTATACCTGCCCTATACGCTGCAAGACTCTTTTCTTTTAATCCGCCTATAGGAAGAACCCTTCCCGTTAATGTTATCTCCCCAGTCATAGCTACATTGTGTTTTACTTTATTTTTGTTAAGTGCAGATATCATTGCAGTAACCATAGTGACTCCTGCAGAAGGTCCATCTTTTGGTACTGCACCTTCTGGAACATGTATGTGCACATCATAGTTTTTATAAAATCCACTTTCTATTCCATATTTATGGGAATTAGCCCTTATATAACTATATCCTGTTTTAGCTGATTCCTTCATCACATCACCAAGTTGGCCTGTTAATTGCAACTTACCATTTCCAGGCATTACGCTTACTTCTACAGGAAGAGTATCCCCTCCGTATCCTGTCCATGCCATTCCCGTAACTACTCCCACTTTATCTTCCTTATCTACCTTATCATAAGTAAATATTTCAGGTCCAAGGTAAGATTTTACTTTAGCTACAGTAACATTTATATTTTTCCTGCCCTTTTCCATAATCTCTGCTATTGCTTTTCTTATAATGGATGCAACTCTCCTCTCAAGACTCCTAACTCCTGATTCTCTAGTGTAACTGTCTATTAACTTGTATATAGCTGAATCCGAAAAAATAATTTTATTATCCCCTACCCCATTTTGTTCTAACTCTTTAGGTATAAGATGTTCTTTACATATATGAAGTTTTTCTTCACTAGTATACCCAGATACCTCTATTACTTCCATTCTATCAAAAAGTGGTCTTGGGACAGTTTCAAGGGTATTTGCTGTAGTTATAAACATTACATTTGACAAATCAAAATCTAACTCAAGGTAATGATCTCTAAATGTGCTGTTTTGCTCACTATCCAATACTTCTAAAAGAGCATCTGCAGGATCTCCTCTAAAGTCACCACTCATCTTATCTATTTCATCTAATAAAAATAGTGGATTTTTAGATTTGGCTTGTTTCATTCCATATATTATCCTTCCTGGAATAGCCCCTACATAGGTCTTCCTATGTCCTCTTATCTCAGCTTCATCCCTTACTCCTCCAAGGGACATCCTTACAAAATTTCTATTTAAAGCATGAGCTATAGACTTTGCAATAGAAGTTTTTCCAACTCCAGGAGGTCCTACAAGGCACAGTATTGGACCTTTAAGTGATTTACTCATTTTTTTAGCTGCAAGATATTCAATTATTCTATCTTTAACATCTTTTAGTCCATAATGCTCTTTTTCAAGTATTTCTCTAACAGACTTTATCTCTAAATTATCTTTAGTTTGGGCATTCCAAGGTAAATCAAGTATCCAATCCAAATAAGTTCTTATTACCCCCCCTTCTGCAGAATAGGTTCCTGTATTTTTTAATCTATCTAATTCATACAGTGCCTTATCTTTAACATCTTTAGGAAGCTTTGCTTTACTTATTTTGTTTTTATACCTTTTCATTTCTTTTTTATCTTCGTCATCTTCCCCAAGTTCTTCTTGTATTGCCTTTAGTTGTTCCTTTAAATAATATTCTTTTTGAACTTTATCTATCTTATTTTTTACTTTTACTCCTATTTTTCTTTCTAACTTTAAAATTTCTATTTCATTTACAAGTACACTTAAAAGCTTTTTAAGTCTTTCTTCTATGTCATAACATTCCAGGATTTCCTGTCTTTTTTCTTGCTTTAGCATTAAATATGAACTTACAGTATCAGCTAATCTTCCACAATTATTTAATTCATCTAATGTTATTATTGTTTCTACTGGTATGTTTCCAGACAATTTTATGTATTCATCGAATTTATCTTTAATAGTACGGGCTAGAGCTTCACAATTTTTATTGTCGCTACACTCTTCTCCGTCTTCCAAAATCTCCACTTCTACTTTAAAAAAGGGATCTTTACTTATACACTCTTTTAATACTGCCCTTGTTTCACCTTCTACAAGTACTCTAACTGTGTCTCCCGGCAATTTCAATATTTGTTTTATATTACAAATAGTACCTGTTTCAAAAATATCTTCTTCTTCTGGTTCTTCAATTTTAGCTTCTTTTTGAGCGGTTAAAAATATTTTTTGATCTACAAGCATAGCTTCTTCTAGTGCAAGTATGGATTTTTTCCTACCTACATCAAAATGTAAAACCATGTATGGAAATACAGTAATACCCCTCAATGGAATTAGAGGAAGAACTTTTAAGTTTTTATCCATCTTTCTCTCCTCACTTTAAATAGTTTAAATTCATATATCAGCATTTTATATACTTAACTATTGCTTAAAAGAGAGTACCGAAACCAGTACTCTCTTTTTAATAACCTATGCAGTTTCAGGGCCCTTTCGTGTTCTTGATTTTTTTAATTTGATAGGTGTCCTCTTTCCATCCTCTGCCTCTATAAGTTCTGGCTTCTTTGTATCCACTGCATTCTTATCAATTATTACTTTAGCTATTTCCTCTTTTGAAGGTATATCAAACATTACATCCTTCATAGTTTCCTCTATAATAGCTCTAAGACCTCTAGCTCCTGTATTTCTCTTTAATGCTTCATCTGATATAGCTTCCAGTGCATCTTCTTTAAATTCAAGTTCTACATCATCAAATTCAAAGAGCTTTTTATATTGTTTAATCAGTGCATTTTTAGGTTCTTTTAATATTCTTACAAGAGCACTCCTGTCTAATGCCTCCAAAGTTACTATAATAGGAATTCTACCTACAAATTCTGGTATAAGTCCAAACTTTAGAAGATCTCCAGGCATTATATCTTTTAAAAGTTTTCCTATGTCCTTTTCCTTTTTAGATTGTATTTCTGCACCAAAGCCTAAAGTGCTTACTCTAGTCCTACGTTCTATTATATTGTCTATACCATCAAAAGCTCCACCGCATATAAATAATATATTTGTAGTATTTATTTGAATAAATTCTTGATGCGGATGTTTTCTACCACCCTGAGGTGGCACTGAAGCTACTGTACCTTCTAATATCTTTAACAGTGCCTGCTGTACACCTTCTCCTGAAACATCCCTAGTTATAGATGGGTTTTCTGATTTTCTTGCTATTTTATCTATCTCATCTATATATACTATTCCATGTTCAGCTCTTTCTATATCGTAGTCTGCATTTTGTATAAGCTTTAACAATATATTTTCTACATCTTCACCTACATAGCCAGCTTCTGTTAAAGTAGTAGCATCTGCAATAGCAAAAGGTACATTTAAAAATTTTGCTAAAGTTTGAGCTAACAATGTTTTTCCTGATCCTGTAGGACCAAGTAATAATATATTACTTTTTTGAAGTTCTACATCATCATTTTGATTATTTGAATTTATTCTCTTATAATGATTATACACTGCTACAGACAGTGATTTTTTTGCATCTTCCTGACCTATTACATATTGATCAAGATAATTTTTTATTTCTACAGGTTTAGGTATAGAAGTCATATCTATTTGAACATCTTCTTCAAATTCATCACTTATTATTTCAGAACATAATTCTATACATTCATCACAGATATATACACCTGGTCCTGCAATTAATCTTCTAACTTGATCTTGTGTTTTACCGCAGAATGAGCATTTAAGTTGTTTTTTATCATCATTTTTGGCCATTTCCACACCTCACTAAAGGTTATTTCTTTTTGGTAATAACTTCATCTATCAATCCGTATTCTTTTGCTTCTTCTGCTGTCATAAAGTTATCTCTCTCAGTGTCTTTTTCAACTTTTTCAAGGGGCTGCCCTGTTCTTTCACTTATTATAGTATTTAACTTTTTCTTTATATCTAATATTCTTTTTGCATGAATTCCAATATCAGTTGCCTGACCTTGGAATCCTCCAAGTGGTTGATGTATCATTATCTCTGCATTTGGAAGTGCAAATCTCTTTCCCTTTGCACCAGCCGTAAGCAAAAATGCCCCCATGGAAGCTCCCATACCTATGCATATAGTGGACACATCTGACTTTATATACTGCATCGTATCATAAATTGCCATTCCTGAGGTTATTGATCCACCTGGACTGTTTATATAAAGATATATATCTTTGTCAGGGTCTTCAGCTTCTAGGAATAACAGCTGTGCTACTACCAGACTAGCTGAAACATCATTAACCTCTTCACTAAGCATTACTATTCTATCTTTTAAAAGCCTAGAATAAATATCGTAAGACCTTTCCCCTCTACTTGTTTGTTCTACAACTACTGGTACTAAACTCATAAACTCTCCTCCTCTTATATAACCATTTAAGGCAATTAATATATATTAAAATTAATTTATATCAATCTATAAGGATGAATCCTTTGAACTTTTTTATTTTAAATTAATTGCCAGAAAAGCTCCTGGCAATTAATTTAAATATAATCTATGCTGTTGCTTTATTACTATCTACTAACATTTTTACAACTTTTTCATTAACCACATCTGTCTCTAAATATGATTTTTGATTATTAAAAATTAGTTTTGCAGTTTTTTCTGCTTCTTTATTACCATATTGTGCAGCCATTTCTTTTGCTCTTTCCATAAGTTCGTCATCAGTTGCTTCTATCTTTTCTACTTTTGCTATTTCACCAATTACTAAATCTGTTCTTACTCTTTTTTCTGCTGATTCTTTCATATATTCTCTTACTTTTTCTTCAGTATTATTTGTATATTGATAATATGTCTTAAGGTCTAATCCCTGATATTTTAATCTTAATTCTAAATCTTTAAGCATAGTATCTACTTCTTTTTTTATCATAACTTCTGGTATGTTGATTTCTGCATTTGAGCAAACTTTATCTAAAACTGCTTCTTCAAATTCTCTTTTAGTTCTAAGTTCATTTGCTTCTTTTTTCTTATTCTTTATATCTTCTTTAACTTTATCCAAAGTATCAAATTCTGATATATCTTTAGCAAATTCATCATCTAATTCAGGTAGTTCTTTAATCTTTATTTCTTTAACAGTAACTTTAAATACAGCTTCTTTACCATTTAGCTCTTCTCTTCCATATTCTTTAGGAAATGTAACATGAACATCTTTTGAATCACCAGCATTAAGTCCAATTAACTGATCTTCAAAATTATCTATGAAAGTACCGGATCCGATTTCTAACTGATAATCCTTTCCTGCTCCACCTTCAAACTCTTTGTCATCTACAAATCCATCAAAATCTATTACTGCTATATTTCCCTTTTCTATACTTCCACTTTCTTTGGTTTCTATTCTTGCATTCTTTTGCTGCATTGTCTTTAATTCTGCTTCTACTTCTTCGTCTTTTACGTCATATGTATTTTTCTTAACTTCTAAGTCCTTATACTCTCCAAGTTTAACTTCAGGAAATACAACTATTTTTGCAGTATATATGAATTCTTTTCCTTCTCCTATTTGTACTATATCAATTTCAGGATAATCTACTGGTTTTATATCATTTTCCTTAATAGCTTGTGGATATGTATCATCACAGCAGAAATTTATTGCATCTTCATAAAATACGCCTTCACCATAGTACTTCTTTATTATATTCATAGGGGCTTTACCTTTTCTAAAGCCAGGTATATTGAACTTTTTTGCATTTTTAGCAAATGCTTTTTTCATAGATTCATTAAACTTCTCTGCTTCTACAGTTATTTCCAATTTTACAACATTTTCTTCTATCTTTTTCTTCTTAACATTCATTTATAAAATTCCTCCTACTAATTACTATACATGCTTATATCAACTATGCTATTATACCATATATTTATAAACATTCCTATATGATGTGAGCATTGCCTTTCTTTACTGCTTAAATTGTAAAACTTAATATTGATATTTTATATAATTGCACCATAAAATTCAACTAATATTTTGGTGTACACACAATAATTATATTGTAAAAGTTAAATTTATGGTTTTATTGTATATTTTTCTTATTATTAGGAATTAAATTTAGTATTATAATTATATACCAAAAATCTCAAACTTTATAGTTTTTTTTAATTTTTACAAGCACTTTTCAATATAATCCTTAGAAACTTTTAATTCATCATAGTCTTTATAATTGTCACTGTACACTTCAATTATACCAACCTTATTATAATTTGCTTCTCGCAGCTTACAAAATAACTTCTTATAATTTGTATCACCTTTACCTGGAAGCAAACATGAACTTGTTGAATTTCTATCGTTTATATGTAAATTTTCTATAGCTCCTGACATAATATCTATATATTCTTCAGGTAACCTTCCAGCTCTATAGGCTTGCTTTATGTCCAGTGTAAAATATAGGGAATCCTCATATTTTTCTCTAAGTGTATATAAAAAATCAATATTTCCTGACATACACCAAAATACATTTTCCTGGCACAGTTTTATGCCTTCTTCTCCTGCTGTATATAATAATTTATCATAAACATCAAAAACCAGATCATAGTTAATTACATTATAGAGTTTTTTATGCTTCATTCCATGAAACGTGTAGCACTTAGCTCCAACTTTTCTGGCTAGTTTACATACTTGTTTAAACTGTAAAAATGCGTCATTCCTTCTCCTCTTATATTCATCAAATAAATTAGGTTCAAAAGAAGAAGAAAAGGCATGAACAGAATTTATAGTAAAATTGTTCTTTAATTTCTGTTCCAAAAGTATATCTCCAAAATTTTCACTATATTCACTGATACTATTTAAAAATATTTCTCCTAAATTAAATCCTAAATTTTTCATCAAAGCTATACTATTTTCCGTATTTACATTTGGGTAAAAGCTAGCTGATGACAATCCTATATCCATAATTCCTCCAAAGTTATCATATACTTCTATCGTAAAAATAACCAGTAGAAGGCTGCACCTTCTACTGGGTAACGGAACCTGATGCCGTTAAGTAAACAGTTTTACCATCTACAATGGCCGTAAGTCCCTTTTCATTTATTCCCTGAAACTTTATATCTTCACCTTCTATATTCTGAACCATAACATGATTCTTATTCTGCAAGCTTTCTATCCACACGTATTTTGCAGTTTTCCCAATCCATGGAAGTTGGCTTACATAGGCAATATTATTGTCGTCTATAAATTTAGGTGAAGAACACCATACATATCCTGGATTATTAGTTAATTGAGAATCTTTTGCTATTACAGTTCCTGTAGTAGATACATACTGTGGATTTGTTATATCCTGTTTATTCCCATTTGCATCCACTAACAATATACTCTGAGATTTATCATCAAACAAAAGTGCATTCTTACCTGATGGGCTTACATCATATGTACCGCTGCTATCTGCCTTAAATACTTTGTCATTACCCTTAACTTGATATATTAAACTTACATCTTTTCCACTACTCAATTTTATTTTATATGAATTCTGACTTGCTGCATCCTTAGACTTAGTTTGAGTATTTGGTTGAGATGATTTTTGACTATCCGTATTATTCTTTGTCTGTTTGTTTTCAGAAACAATATTGTTCTTTACCTTACTTGTTTCCTTTACTACATCCCTAAATGCTCCCCTTATGTAAACTACAACTAACACTGCTACCATCAGACATGCCACAATAAGTATAACTTTATTTCTCTTATGCCGCTGCATTTTCTTTTCATATTCTTTGCTAAAAATACTTGGTTTACCCACTAAAAAACTCCTCCTATACTTAGTATTAATAACTATGGGAAGTTAAATCACCCATTATAAAAAGTGGTGATTCCCTGATTAATATTCCCAAAGGATTATCCATTATATAAAATTATACGCAATGAAAAATCATTATAACCCTTCATGTATATAATAAATAATATTGTAGGAATTCATTACTTATTATACCTCAAAAATCTTATAAATAGTAATAATTTTTTGTAAAACTCCATAAAATTGTGAAAGGCAAATTTAAGCTATTTACTTAAATAAGCCTATTCCTAAAAACACAGTTAATGTGCTATAGAAATAGGCTTATTTTTAAGTAATCAATTCACAGTTCACAATTCACAATTTCTGTGGATTTTTCTCCGTGAGTGTTATGAAAAATCTAAAATCTAAGAATTTAATTGTGCATCGTTCATTGTACATTGATTCTTTCCCCTTATTTGAATACTCTACTTCCAGGCTTTACATATTCTTGTCCTTGCTTACACATAGGACAATTTTCCTTATCATAAGTGTTTATATCAAGTTTTACAGCACTATAAATTGGATATTCTATTTTGACACCTTCTGCTCTTCTGTCTACTATGCAGCATATGCCTACAACCTCTCCACCTAATTCCTGAATTACCTTAGCAACCTCTACAGAGGATTTCCCTGTAGTTACCACATCTTCGGAAATTATAATTTTTTCTCCTTCTTTTATTTCAAATCCCCTTCTTATAGTCATATTTCCATTTTGCCTTTCAGCAAATATTCCTGGTTTGCCCGTTTGCCTTGCAAGTTCATAGGAAACTAATATCCCCCCCATTGCAGGTCCAACTATTTTATCATAGTCAACATTCTCTAATTTGTCTGCAATAACTGCTATTACATCTTTTGCCTTGTCAGGATATTGTAAAAGTTTTGCACACTGACAATACCTATCACTGTGTTTTCCTGAAGAAAGTAAAAAATGTCCTTCCAAAAGTGCTCCTACTTCTTTCAATGTATTTATAACTAAATTATCCATAACTGTCCTCCTAAATTATTCCTCTTATTTCACTTAAATCTTTTATATTTTCATCTTTCATATATTTCTCTATACCATCTATTATATCCAAACATATATCTGGTTTTATAAAGTTTGCAGTGCCTACCTGAATTGCATAAGCTCCTGCCATTATAAATTCTATTGCATCTTGAAAGCTTACTATTCCACCTATTCCAACTACAGGAACTTTTACAGCTTTTGAAACTTCATATACCATTCTTAATGCAATGGGCTTTATTGCCGGACCCGACAATCCGGCAGTTATATTATTAAATACTGCCTTCCTGTTTTTAATATCTACAGCCATAGCCTTAAATGTATTTACAAGGGATAAGCTATCCGCTCCTGCTTCGCAGCACTTATATGCCATATCTACGATATCTTCAGCATTAGGAGATAATTTCACCATAAGTGGTTTTTTGCAGACTTTCCTTACAGCACTTACTATTTCATAAGCTACCTTTGATTTTATTCCAAAAGCCATACCCCCACTTTTTACATTAGGGCAAGATATGTTCAGTTCTATAATGTCTACATCCGAGCTACTTAGCTTCTCCACGGATTCAACATAATCATCTATAGTAGTTCCGCCTATGTTAGCTATAACAACTGTATCAAATTTTTTCATTTTAGGAAGTTCAAAATTTATAAAATGTTCTACTCCTGGATTTTGAAGTCCCACGCTATTTAATATACCTGCTTTAGTTTCATAGCTTCTTATGCCATCATTTCCTTCTTTTCTTTTTAATGTAAGACCCTTAGAACATATTCCTCCCAATTTTGATACATCATAAATTTGATTATATTCTTCACCAAATCCAAAGGTTCCAGATGCTCCGATTACAGGATTTTTAAAATTCACACCGCATATATCTATCAATTGGTTAAACTTCCTTTCCCCTTCTATATTTAGGCATTTGAAAGAAAATAGTCCAGCATACTGACTAGTTATTTCTTTAAAAATACCTTAAGCGTCACAGTACTATATCGCTTCCTAAGAAAACTGGTCCATCTTTACATGCTCGTTTATTACCTTTAATAGTACTACAAGTACATACAAGACATGCTCCCACTCCACAGGCCATACGATTTTCCATTGAAACATATACGGTTACCTGCTTTTTTCTACACATACTTATTACTTTTTTCATCATGACTTCCGGTCCACAGCATAATACAGTATCATAGAGTTCAGGCCTAAATTCATCAGTTACATAGCCCTTTGTACCCTGGGTTCCCGTTTCTGTATAAATGTGTATATCATCTACAAAAGGTTTAAATTTATCTATAGAATATACACTATCTCTAAAACCAGCATAAAGATCTAATTTACAATTCTCATGTTGTTTTCTTATGCTTTGAGCAAGATAAAACATTGGGGCAATTCCTATACCTCCTGTAATAATAGCAGTTTTTGTTTTCAAATTCTCTATATCAAATCCATTTCCCAAAGGCCCTAAAAGTTTTATTTCATCGCCAGTTTTCAATTTGCTTAACTTTTCAGTACCTTGCCCTACTACTTGATATAAGAAAACTATTTTATTTGTATCTAAATAATGTACGCTTATAGGCCTTGAAAGCAGCGGTTCTAATTTCCAACATCTCAGCATATAAAACTGACCTGGTTTGCCCTTAAATTTCCCCTGAATTTCAAGCTTATAAATACCTTCAGCTGTTTTTTCATTTTTATATACTTTTTCAGTGGTATAGCTTAACTCATTTTTCAATACATTTCTTCTCCATTTCTAAATATTTTTTGATACCTTAAGGCATTTGAAAGAAAATAACAAGTTAAAGATGCGATGGATATTTTTTATCCGATGACTAACCCGCCCTAATACTCACTCTTTTCCAAGTGTGAGTAAAGAGCGGCTATGTCCATGGATAACAATTTCTAAGCATCAGGTGCTAAGAACTTTGTTTATCAGACAAGGAGGCAGGTTCCGCAGATAGTGAATCCTATCTAAGGGTTCTACCGACGCAGTATGATAAAAAATAGACTAGCATACTGACTGGTTATTTCTTTGAAAATACCTTAAATATATCATCTCTAATTCTAATACATTCTTCTCTAGCACATTCTCCATAATTCTTTTCACCGTTTTCTCTTTTTCTATATGCTAGAAGTATTCCTCTTGAAGAATTCACTACACCGCCATTGCCCTCTTTAAGATAAGCAGCAATGTCTTGTGCTGTTCCCCCTTGGGCTCCATATCCAGGTATTAAGAAAAATACACTGTCTAGATTCCTCCTAAGCTGTACTCCCTCTTCCTGATGAGTACACCCTATTACCCCACCTATGGAACTATAGCCGCAGCCTCCTAAATATTTCTTTCCAAGAAAATTTACTTTTTCTCCTACTACATTGTACAGTTTTTTATCTTCTTTAGTATCTATATATTGAATATCTTCTGCTCCTCTATTTGACGTACGTATAAGCACAAACATTCCCTTATTGTCATTCTTAATGTAAGGTAAATAAGGCTCTAATGTATCAAATCCCATATAAGGATTTAAAGTTATGAAATCACTTTCAAATTCGCCTTTAAAATGTGCCTTTGCATACATTTCTGCTGTTTTTGCTATATCTCCTCTTTTAATATCTGCAATCGTTAAAACCTTCTTATTTCTTATATACTTCAAGGTTTTACTATAGGCCCTGAGTCCTTCCATACCCAAGGCTTCATAGTATGCAATTTGTACTTTATAACAAGCAGCTACATCGCAAGTACTGTCTATTATAGTTTTATTAAATTCAAATACAGCATCTTCTATATTTTCATGTGAACTTAGCACATGTTTTGGTATATATTCTAAGGCAGTATCTAGTCCCACACATACATTTCCCTTTTTTAAAACATCATCGTACAATTTATCTATAATCATAAAGAGCCCCCTCTTTAAATATAATTTTCCTTTGTTTTAAAGATATTTCGATAAATTCTCATATATCTGGTCACAATATTCACATCTATAGGACCCTGTTTTTTCGTCCACCAGGTTAAAAATATGAGGTATATTTTTTTCTACAGAAGTAACGCATCTTGGGTTTTTGCATTCTATTATATTTTCAATTTTATCTGGAAGTTTCAATTTTATCTTTTTATATATTTTTTCGTCTTTTATTATATCAATTGTAATGTTAGGATCTATAAATCCAAGCACTGTAAAATCCAGTTCCAAATTATTTTCTATTTTGATTATATCTTTTCTTCCTAACTTTTCACTTACCGCATTCATTATAAGTGCCACAGAATACTTTGCCTTGTTTAATTCCAGGTAATTAAATATTTTCATTCCGTACCCTGCTCTTATATGGTCAATTACAATACCGTTTTTTACACTATTTATTGTAAGCATATTTATCTTCCTCCCCTACCTAATTCCAAGTAATTTCAGCATTAATGCCATTCTCACGTACATACCATATTTAACTTGTTTAAAGTAACAAGCTCTTGGATCACTGTCTATTTCATATGGAATTTCATTTACTCTTGGAAGTGGGTGAAGTACTATCATATCTTTTCCCGCTTTAGACATTTTATCTTTGCTTAATATATATATATCTTTAAGTCTTATATAATCTTCTTCATTAAAAAATCTTTCTTTCTGTACTCTGGTCATATAAAGTATGTCAAGAGAACCTATAGCATCTTCCAAATTTTTAGTTTCACTGTAGTTAACACCTTTTTTATTTAATTCCTTTTTAACGTAATCAGGTACTTTCAATTCTTCCGGGGATATAAGAGTAAAACTATTGTTTTCATATCTAGACATAGCGTTTATGAGTGAGTGTACTGTTCTTCCAAACTTCAAGTCACCGCAGCAGCCTATTTTTAGATTGGATAATGTTCCTTTTATAGATTTAATGGTTAAAAGATCTGTAAGTGTTTGTGTTGGGTGTTGGTGACCACCGTCTCCTGCATTTATAACAGGTACTGTAGAATACATAGATGCTATCTTAGGTGCACCTTCTTTAGGATGCCTCATAGCTATAATATCTGCATAACATCCAATTACCCTTATTGTGTCTGCTATACTTTCACCTTTTGAAACAGAACTTGAATTAGGTTCCGAAAAACCTACTACCTTTCCACCTAACCTAATCATAGCAGATTCAAAACTAAGTCTAGTTCTAGTACTTGGTTCATAGAATAAGGTTGCTAGAAGCTTTCCATCACATACCTTTGAAAAATCCTTCTCTTTTGAAATTATTTCATTTGCAAGTTTGAATATCTCATCTAATTCTTCTATTGAAAAATCCATTATATCTATTAGATGTCTTCCTTTTAACATTAATAATTCCTCCTTCTCAGCCTCTCCGTGCTAAATTTAAAGGTGTAAAAAAATGCCTTCCTTTAAGGAAGGCATTATTATACCATAATATAATAATTTTATATTCTACATATGCCTTCCTAGTCTCACAGGACTAGTTTTAAAGGTCTTTTACTGTTTAATTTTTACTGTGTTTAGGATATCACAGTTTCAAATCAAAGTCAACATGTTATTTTAATTTTGAAGCTAAAAGAGCTGCTCCAATAGCACCTGCATATCTTCCAAATTTACTGCTTTTAACAGGTGAGCTTAATTTTTTAGAAAGGGTGTTTATTATATACTTATTTTGACTTAAACCACCAGTTAAAAAATAATTAAATTCTTCTCCATGCTTTTGACATAAAGATTTTACTTTACTTGTAATAGAATCAACTACTCCAAAAGCTATATCTTCTCTCCTGGTACCATTTCCAATTAAACTTGTTATTTCAGATTCAGCAAATACAGTACACATAGAACTTATAGTAACTCCATTTCCACTTTTAGCTTTTTCACACAGTTCATCTATGGTGAACCCTAAAGTGCCAGCCATTAGCTCTAGGAATCTTCCTGTACCTGCTGCACATTTGTCATTCATAGTAAAATTAGTAACTCTACCACCTTTTATGGTAATTATCTTGGTGTCTTGACCACCTATATCGATTACTGTACAGTCATCTTTTAAAAGGTAGTAAGCGCCTTTTCCATGACAAGTAATTTCAGTTATAGTTTTATCAGCATAGGGAACAGATACTCTTCCATACCCCGTAGCTACTATTTTACAATTATCTTTCCCTAATCCTATTTTTTTTAGTCTATCTTTTATAACACCAGCAGTTTTTACACTACTCCAACCTGTTGGAAGTGCAAATGTTTCCCTAATTCCACTGTCATATATACAAACTTTTGAAGCAGTAGAACCTATGTCTATACCTACGTAAATCACAAAATTCCACCTTTTATATAAGATAAATTAATAATTAATAATGAAAAGTTAATAGTGAATGATGATTTTTAGCTATAGCAAAAAATCTTTTAATTTATAAGAACCAGTCATAAACCAGCCATGTTTCGCTTTAGCGAAACGAGCTACCAAAGATTTAATTAAAGATTTTTTGTAGTGTAACGAAAAAAATCCACAATAACTATTCATTATTCACTCTTAATTATTAACTAAAAAAGTTGAGTTATTTATAAGTAGGGATTCACAATTTTTTTATCTACACAGTGAAAACCTAAGGTTTTTACATTATGCTGTTGTGCCATCAGCTTTATTTCTTCTTCATCCTTCTTGCTATACATTATAGATATGCCACAGCAGGATGAAATTTCCCTAGGTGTAGGCACAATTGTATATTCTAATTTACTCCCTTTTAATAACTTTTCCATCTTCATCCCTTCAGTATGAGATGGAAAAAGTATATAGTATCTTTTATTGTCCATACTATAAATCTCCTACATTATATCATCTCTAAAAATGCCTCTACTCTTGTTTTTATCTGTCCTGAATCCTCTGTAGAATAATCCGTTTCTATCTGAATCAAAGGTATATTCTTTTCTTTTAACACTTTTTCTACATCCTTATGTTCTACTGCATAAGTATGGCAAAATGAAAGATTAAAATCAATTACACCATCTACATGATATTCATCTGCATATTTTATTATATCATCAATTCTTCCTGTATTTGGAGTAAAGCAGGCACAATTTATCTTCATATATCTGTCAGCTAAATTTTTTACTAAATCGTCTATAGTTTCTCCCTCTTCACAAACTTCATTTTCAAAGTATCTAGTTCCTGTACATGTTTCTTCAACTACTACCTGTGCATTTAATCCTTCTATAATAGAATGAAGTTTCCAGTTGGGCAGTGCCATTGGGGTTCCTGTTATCATAATCCTTTTTTTACCCTCATCTACACCTTTTTTAACTCTTTCATCCAATTCATCGCATAGTTCGTTTAATTTTTCTACAAATCTATCTGGATCATCATAGAAAGCAATTTGCGATATCAATAAAACATCTAATCCACTTATTGGAGACGGCTTATATTTTCTCAAATTATATAATCTTTTAAGTGCCCTTCTCTTCGCATTTGCAGTCTTTATGCCCTGTCTTAAACTTTCTACAGTTACCTTATTTTCCGTAAGTTCTTCCATCTTGCTTATAAATTCCTTTATTTCTTCTTCCCAAGCCTTACAATTTTTTTCTCTTTTCATCTGTGGTAATTCCATAACATGAACTGGAACATAGTCATTTAATATTTCCCAGGCTTTCTTCTTTCCATCACAGGTTGTTTCTCCAATCAGCATATCACAGGATTGAAAATATGGACACGTTCCTCCAACTTTTGCACCCATAAGTGCCTTAATTAAAGGGCATAGGTTCCTTGGTAAAACCTTTTCACCATCTTCAACCCAAAATTGGGATCCTGAGCAAAGACCTACCCCTATTGCTTTTGCTGCAAGTATAACTTCATCAGGAACAAACACACAAAACGTTCCTACTACTTTTCCACCTTGTGCTTTATAGTCATCCAGTTCCTGTATCCTTAATCCATGAACTTCAGCTACTACAAGATTAAAATAATTCATTCCCTCTGGTCTATTTTTTTGGGTTAAATAAACGCCACCGTATAATTCTGGAAGTACTGCACATAATTTATCATGTTTTTCTAAATCTATTCCTAATTTACTCCATAGTTCTCTATAATCTGCCACTACATATTCCCCCTTAACTCTAGATATTATAACATTTAATTTTATAATATCACATTTAACTCTGTCCTCTTATTTGATTTACAAATAGTTATAGAATCAACTATAATATATTTTTATACATGCTTTCTAGATTAAAAGTTATCTTATATCAAATCACATAATAGCAAGTTTGAATAGGAATCCCTATAGTGTCACTTTGAAAAATAAACATATATGTAATAATTTAAATTTTATGCTTAACATAGTATGACAACTGTTTTAATTTATACTCAAATACAGATTCTATAACTTAAAATAGGCTTATACGCAGGCATATTTTTACAATAAACAAGTACATTTAAAAACTTTGTATATAAGTCTTAGTGGAAAATTTATAAAAAACTTAGGCCTTTTGAATTGTCTGAGGTATGAGTTTTCAAAAGGCCTTATGTTTTTATAAATTTTCTGCTTAGACTTATCAAAGTATTTAATCGTACTTGTGATTGTAAAAAATATCCGGAGTATAAACTCATTTTTATTTAGAAAATATCTTTATTTTGCTACATCATAATGTTCCATATCTATTTCAGAGAAATGTCTTATATATGGTTTTTTATAAGCTAGTTTCCATGCAACTCCACAAATTAGTCCTATTACAGCATTTACAGCCCCTATTACAAAAACTTGATTGGACCAATTAAATGAAACAATAACCATGCCTACACTTCCCATAATCATTGCAAATCCACCTATAAGTGAGGATGCTGAACCTGTATCTTCCTGCTGCTGCTCAAGCATCAAATTAGTACTTGGCGGACGCATGCAGCATGATGCTATAGTAGAAGGCAAGAGAGCTAATGCAAATACCCAAGGTTTGCTATTGTCAAATATACAAATTAATATACCGCTAGCTATCATTACAATAAAGCAAATATCAATGATAGATTCACGTTTAAAACGACCTACAAGCTTAAGATAAAGAAACGGACCAAATAACATTCCCACTGCATTTAAAGTAAAATAATAACTGTACACTTCGCTTGTAAGTTTAAAACCATCTTGATATATATAAGATGAGGCAGATATAAAGGCCATACATGCTATATTTACTACAGAAAATATAATTAACATAGAAAAAAATCCTGGATTTTTAAGTACTACGCCTAACCTTCCTAATGTCTGCATTACTGTACCTTTATTGTAATTTGTTAAAGTTTCATTTAGCAATATAGATCCTACTAGAGATGCTAATCCTATGAGGGTAAGACCTACGAATATTTCTCTCCATGAAGTCACTTTTAAAATCCATGAACCTAAAACTGGGGCTACAGCTGGAGAAATTACTGTCATAGATTGAACAATAGATAAAACCGATTCACGTTTTTTGCCACTGTAAACATCTTTAACAATAGCTGTAGCCACTGCACTAGCTGCACTTCCTCCAACAGCTTGAATAATTCTAGAAAATATTAAAAAGGTCATATTTGGAGCAAATACACACATTACACTTCCTATTGAATAAAATACAAGGCCCATAATAAGTACTGGTTTACGTCCGTATTTATCACTTAAAGGTCCAAAAACAAGCATGCCTATGCTAAAAAATACAAAAAACATTATGAGCGTAAGGTTAGTAACAACCTGCGATACATGGAAATATTCAGACATCATAGGCAGGGCTGGAAGATAAAGATCCGTAGATAAAGGCACAAATGCACTTAATAAGGAAATAAGAATTATAAGGCCTTTATTTCCTAGATATTTTTGTTTTACTTCATCATTTTTAGATAACTTTGACATATCACTTTTTACCATAAATACCTTCCTTTCAAATTTATATATTAACGTATAAAAATAAGCCCTACGGGCTATTATGTCAATCTATATATGTCATTTATCATATATAGTAAATCATAACATAATTCATAATATGAAATATTCAATTCACAAGAAACGATGATTTTCTGTTGTCACAAAAAATCTAAAAATTTAATATTCATACTAACTAGTTTTTAGATTTTTCACAACATTAGTGAAGAAAAACCTACTAAAACTGTGAATTGCAAATTGTGAATTAATTTGAGTTCCACTATTTTCTAATTATTAAAAATATATAGCCGTGAATAATGTCATGTACTGCTGATACTTATCCACGGCTGCTTCATTTCTACTTTTTAAATGCTGTCTTGATCAGTTAAAATAATAGGTCCATTTTTCGTTATAGCAAGAGTATGTTCATACTGTGCTGAAAGACTTCCATCTGCAGTACGTGCTGTCCAATCATTACTATCTACTACAGTTGAATAAGTACCTATATCTATCATAGGTTCTATAGTAATTACCATACCCTCTCTAAGTTTAAGTCCTCTTCCCGGCTTACCATAATGTGGTACACATACATCGTCATGCATTACTTTTCCTATGCCATGTCCTGTATAATCTCTTACTACTGAATATCCTAGTGGCTCTGCATAGCTTTGTATTTCGTGTCCTATGTCACCTATTCTATTTCCAACAACAGCTTTCTTTATACCTCTGTAAAGACATTCTTTTGTAACCTTCATAAGGTCCTCGGCTTCCTTAGATATATTTCCTACTGCATAGGACCATGCAGAATCAGCCAACCATCCATTTAAATTTACAACCATATCTATAGTTACAATGTCCCCCTCTTTTAAAGGTTTGTTGCTTGGAAATCCATGACATATCTCATCATTTACTGAAGCACAGGTAGCATATGGAAAACCCATATAACCTTTTTGCTCAGGGGTTGCCCCATTTTCTTTTAAATATTTCTCCGTAAAAGCATCTATTTCCATAGTAGTTATACCTGGCTTAATCATTTTTCTAATTTCTTTGTGACACGATGCTAGTATCTTCCCTGCTGCAGCCATATATCCTATTTCTTTTTCAGTTTTTATATCTATCAAATTTCTCGCCTCTATCTTAAAATTTATCCATACCTATTTCTATTTTAACATATTAATCTACAAAAAACCGTTGTCAATTATTAATTATTATATACTACAGTTTACATATTTTCTACAGTTTTGTATTATAAACTTTGAAAATAATTAACTATAAATTTATCCGATGGCTACCATCCGTAACACTCCCATCCTCTTTAGGTGGGAGATAACGGCTGATACACCCCTGGATAAGTTCTTCTAAGACTCAGATGGAGAGAGGTATTTCTCATAAGCAAACCCCACCTTAGTCTAAGAATCACTTGATATCACGTCTATTTACCAAATCATTACTCATATTTTTTTGTTCTTAACTCCACTATATAATTTAAATCCCTGCCCTAAAACTTCATGGGTATCACTTATTATTATAAATGAGTCTTTATCGATATTTTTTATGAAAGTTTTAAATCTGTTCAATTCTGATTGATCCATAACCACCATTAAAACTGTACGTTTTTCCTCAGTATAACCACCAAAGCCAGACAGCACGGTAACACCTCTGTTTAAATCCTCTAATACAGCTTTTTTAATTAGTTGTGATTTATCAGAAATTACAAAGGCAACTTTTGATCCACTAAATCCTAACTGCATTAAATCAATAGCCTTACTAGTTATATATATGGATATAATCGCATAAAGTGCCTTTTCTGCACCAAATACAAAACCAGCAGCAATAATTACAGAGCCATCTATTAATCCTTGAGAGTTTCCTATGCTCAAGGCCGTATATTTATTGGCAATACTAGCTATTATTGAAGTTCCTCCTGTAGATCCATCACTTTTAAAAACTAAGCCAAGTCCTATACCTGATAGTACTCCCCCATATATAGCACCTAAAAGAGGATTTAATGTCAAAGCATGAAAATGTGTTGTAAAAAGTATGCATAAAGGTAAAACCAAAGAACCAAATACAGTTCTCGTTGCAAATTTTTTCCCCATAAAAAATAGTCCTACAAAAATCAGTGGAATATTTGCACACCATTGTGTAATGGCAGGCTCTACATTAAATACATGCTGTACTAATATAGATATTCCAACCGTCCCCCCAGAAGCTATTTCATTGGGCTTTAAAAATAGATTAAATCCAAAGGCTACTATTATACACCCTATCATCATTTGTAAATACTGTTTTATATATTGATACATAGTACTTTTATTAGTCCAAACATTGTCGTTTGTCATTTCCAATTTCCTTTCCGTAAAAATCATCTAAACTTTTAAAAGCCCTATAGCATAAAACTATAGGGCTTTAATAAACACTTTATTATCTTCTGAATCCTCTGTTGTTCTGTTGTTTTCTTTTTCTTCTACAATCAGGACATCTCTGAGGTTCATTTTCAAAACCTTTTTCTTTATAAAATTCTTGTTCGCCTTCAGTGAATACGAATTCTTCTCCACAGTCTTTGCAAACTATAGTTTTATCTGCCATTTAAACATACCTCCTTTTCCAAAAATCAAGATCTAAAACGATTCACAAATATATTTCTAAAAGAGATATGTTGTTCATCCAATCAAATCTAAGCATCAGTTATCACTAATACTTATTCAGTGTATCATACTAGTATTTAATTTGCAATATAATTGAACTCATTTTAATAAACTTCATCAATTACATAGCCGCTCCTATTCTTATTTCTTTTGGCCTGTTTTTTTAAAGTGCTCATATATTCACCAATTTCATCTACATCTTTAAATCTATTGACATTTCCATACATTCCTCCAAATGCAATTGATGTAAGTGGAAAAATATCTTTATTACCTTTTCGATCAAAAGATTCTATGTAATTATTTTCTTTATCTCTTTCATTAAAAAAATTAAGTATTTTCAAATCAAATTCCTGGATCATCTCTTCACATAATTTATAACATTTAGCAGCAGTATCTTCTATTATGCACACAAAGTCATCTCCTCCTAAATGTCCTATAAAACTATTGTATGGAAAAGACTCCTTAATTTTATTTTCTAAAAAAATTGAAGTAAATTTTAACACCTTATCTCCATTTTCAAAACCATAGGTATCATTATATACTTTAAAATTATTTAAATCAGCATAAAGAAGTAAAAAATTATTTTTATAGCCAATCATATCTTTAAGAGTTTTATTTATAATAGCATTACCCGGTAGTCCAGTCAAAGGATTGAGATTTTTTGCATAATTTTTTTCAAATTCCACTGTATATTCAAGTAAGCATTTAACTGTTACAATTCCACAATATTTGCTATTCTTTGTAACTATTACATAATCATAAATCTTACTATTTTCTCTTGTCATTGCAGTTTTTGATACTTCACTTATAGAATCATAATAGTCTACTATAAGAGGTGAACAATCCATAATTAAGGATATAGGTCTTTTTAAGAACACTGAGATTCCATATTTTGTAGCAAGCATAGAATCAAGATTGTGTTTCATAATTAAACCCGTTGGAAAATCTTCATTTACTATACATACTCCTGTAACACTTGATTGTTCAAAAAATTTTTTTATATTTTCACTTTTAGTTGATACCAAAAATGTTTTATTTTCTTGGGCAATATCTCCAATATAACTTTTTTCAAATTTAACTTTGTTATCAGATATTTTATTATAATCAGCTATTTTTTCTCTTACATTTTGAGGAATATCTAAAAATGTTCCTGCTGGTCTTTGAAGAAAATATCCCTGTCCAGCACAAACACCTATTTTAATTAAGGTTAAAAGTTCTTCTTCCGTTTCAATTCCTTCTGCAATAAGTTTCATATTAGTAGATCTGGCTAAAGTTACAAATGTTTTCATAAGTTCCTGTTTAAATAAATCTTTATCTACATTTTTTATGAGAGAAATATCAATTTTAATATAATGAGGTTTTGTTTCCATTAAAGTTTTAAGTCCTGAATAACCTGCCCCTGTATCATCAATTGCAATTTTATATCCCTGATTAGTATAATTTTCAAGAGCAGTTTTAAAACTTTTATAATCTTCTATAGCAGTTTTCTCCGTAATTTCAAAAATAATTAAGTCTGGAGACATATTGTGTTTCTCTAAAAAATCCTTTGTAAACCCACTTTTAAATCTTTCATCTCTAAATATTTTAGGATCTACATTTATAAATAGTAACTTATTTTTATCAATTGAATTTGCCTTTTCAATGGCTTTTACCCTACACAAAAATTCAAGTTCCCATGTTTTATTATACTTTTCTGCAGCCGAAAAAAGTTTATCTGGAAAATACAAAGGTGAACCTTCAGGTCCACGGCTAAGTGCTTCATATCCTATAACAAAACCATTTTTCAAAGAAACGATAGGCTGAAAAACAGTATTGATACTTTTTTCTGCTAATATTTTCTCAAGTTCATTCTCTATGCTCATTTAACACACCTCATTAATTTGACTTCAAAAAAAGTATACATTTTGCAAGTTAACTATATGTTATCTATACCATAACAGTTTGTTAAAAACGTTAAGTCCTAGTTACTAAATAACCCTATTTCCCATGTGCATCAGTAACACTTTTAACCTACATTACATATTTTACAGTAGTGAAAGAACTTTAGCCTAGACTAACAAATTTTTTATAAAGAAGGTAATTTTAGAATATGGAAAACGAGTTAAATGTATTAAAGAAAAATAGAGGAATACTTAGAAAAAGTCGTGAATTATCCAAATTTTTAGGGCCTGCTTTTATAGTAAGCGTGGCTTATATAGATCCTGGAAATTTTGCTACAAATATAAGTGCTGGCTCCCAATTTAACTATACTCTCCTATGGGTAATCCTGTGGAGCAATATAATGGCCATCTTCCTCCAGTCCATGTCTGCAAAGCTAGGCATTGCCACAGGACACAACCTACCTGAAATGTGTGGAATGATTTTTTCAAAAAAAACCAATTGGTTTTTATGGATTTGTGCCGAACTTGCTGCTATGGCAACAGATTTAGCAGAATTTCTAGGCGGCACCCTTGGATTGTATCTACTATTTAAGATTCCTATGATTTATGCAGGCCTTCTCACTGGATTAGCAACTTATATTATTGTATATATGGAGAAATATGGTCAAAAGATAATAGAAGCAATAATCACCACATTGGTAACTGTTATATGCATTGCATATTCTATGGAATTATTTATAGCTAAACCTGATTGGACATCTGTTGGGATACATACCCTTGTTCCCATACTGCCAAACGGAAGTGCTGTATTGATAGCTGTAAGTATGCTAGGAGCTACTGTTATGCCCCACGTTATATATCTGCATTCTCAATTGGTTCAAAGTCGTAATCATAAAAATGACAGCATAAAAACTAAACTTGGTCACTTAAAAATGGAGAGAATTGATATAATAATTGCCATGAACATTGCATTTATCGTAAATGCAGCAATGTTAATAGTTTCAGCTGCAGTATTTTATAAAAATGGAATGGCTGTAGACTCCATCGAACAGGCACATAAATCTCTAGAACCACTAGTAGGTTCCTTATCCAGTGGAATTTTTGGCATAGCCTTAATTGCATCTGGATTGTCTTCATCTGCAGTAGGAACATTAGCAGGACAGACTATTATGAAAGGTTTTGTGAATTTAAATATACCACTTAATGTTAGAAGACTTATAACTATGACACCTGCAATGGTTATTATATGTCTCGGAATGAATCCAATGAAAGCTTTAGTGCTAAGCCAGGTTGCATTAAGCTTTGCCCTCCCCCTTGCAATAATACCTATGCTGCTTATAACCAGTCGAAAAGATCTTATGGGGCACCTTGCCAATAAGCCTCTTACAAAAACTGTGGGATGGATTATAACCTGTGTAATAATAGGATTAAATGCTTTACTCATATGTTTAACTTTTACAGGCAATGTTTAATACAACATTGCCTATATGATCTGCAAAGGTTATAATTACCTTAAATATATCAATTTGAAAGGAAGATAACGTTGGATAAAGAAAAATATCATCATGGCAATTTGAAAGAAGAAATGATAAAAAAGGGAATTGAACTTCTAAACAATAGTGGATATGAAGATTTTTCTTTAAGAAAAGTAGCTAAAATGTGCAGCGTGAGCCATACCGCACCCTATAAACATTTTAAAAATAAAGATGAACTCATTTCTGCAATCATTATGGAAGTATCAAAAAGCTTTGAAAACTCTTTGAATGAAATTGTAAACAAATATCCTTCCGATCCAAAAAAACAACTTGTTGAACTCGGAAAACAATATGTAAAATTTATGATTGAAAATCCAGATTATTTTAAATTTATTTTCTTAAGCGATTTTAGTAAACCTGTAAATATAAGCAAAGATAATACTTCATCCTATGAAGGTGGAGCCTTTCAAGTATTTAAAGCAAGTGCCATTAATTACCTAAAATCTGTATATAAAAATACTACAGAAGAAAAGGATCTATCTTTAGATATATTAACTATGTGGAGTGTGGTACACGGTATTTCTGTATTACTATTAAATAATAGTATAAAATACGATGGAGATTACATTGATTTAGTTGATAAAATGTTGAATGAAAAAATAATAAAAATATATAATACTATTAAATTGCCCTGTAACTCTTGCAAATAAGATAAGGCTATAAGCTAACATACTCATAGTCTTACTTATTTAAATTTCTAAGCTAATTGCTTAACTTTTTTTATAGTTTTAATTACTTTCTTACCACTTAGTATATCTCCAGTAGGACATACATTTGCACATAAATGACATCCCTCGCATTTATCTTCAATAAGCTGTGGTTTTCTAAATTCATAGTTCCATTTTATAGCTTGATGCCCTCCATCAAAACAAGATATATAACATCTTCCACATCCAACACAATTGTGATCTCTAAATTCAGGATAAATTATATAATCCCTTTCAAGTTCGTCTGCATTCACTACATTTTTAACTGCCAGTCCCACTAATTCTTCTACTTTTTCAAATTTTTTGTCTTCCATATAATAGGACAATCCACTTATCAAATCCTTTATTATTCTATATCCATATTGCATAACAGCTGTAGTAATTTGAATATTAGATGCTCCTAGCAGTAAAAATTCTACTGCATCTTCCCAAGTTTCTATTCCACCTATTCCACTTATAGGAATTCCTTTTAGCTCTTCACTCTTAGCCAGGTCACTTATAAATCTAAGAGCTATAGGCTTGATTGCCTTTCCTGAGTATCCAGATATAGCTGATTTACCATTTATTATTGGATAAGGTGAAAACTTATCCAAATCAATCCTGGTTATACTTTTTACAGTGTTTATAGCAGCTATTCCATCTGCGCCACCATGTATTGAAGCTGCTGCAGGGATTACCATATTTCCTATATTGGGAGTCATCTTAGCAAGTACAGGAAGTGAAGTTCCTCTTCTTACAGATCTGCAGTATTTCTCTACAAGTTCAGGATTTTGACCTACATCTGAACCCATAGATTCTTCAGCCATCTGAGGACATGAAAAGTTACATTCAATTATATCTGCTCCTGCTTTTGTAACTAACTCTGCGAGTGTAGTCCACTGCTGTTCATTTTCTCCCATAATGGATGCAACAATAACTTTATCTTTAAATTTTCTCTTCAATTTACTTATACATTCCAGATTATATTCTAAAGGATGCTCTGATATCTGCTCCAAATTTTTAAATCCTATAAAAGGAGTATTCTCTTTGGCTATTACATCAAACCTAGGAGATACCTCATCTGCAACATAAAAACCTATAGTCTTAAATACCACACCAGCCCAGCCCATGTTTAGGGCTTTAGCGCACATTTCAAAGTTATTACTGATTACAGAAGAGGACAAGAAAAATGGATTTTCGCACTTTATACCACAAAACTCTATAGAAAGGTCCCTCATTTTAAATTACCTCCTCCACTTTTAAGCTCTCTTCATGAAGAAATTTGTGTATCATCCTTATCTTTATGGGCCTATCTATTTTTCCCCTTATACAATTTCTCTGACAATACATCTTATTATTGCATGCAAGACCACATTCACCAGATTTATCTAAATCATCCATAAACTTATGACACGCTCCTTTATAATTTTTAAATCTTAGAGACATTATAATGTCTGCTGCATTTTTTCCTCCCGGGCATGCTTTGCTGCAAGGTGGATCATAACATAAAAGACATCTAGAAACTTCTTCTATTATCTGACTAAATCTCATATCATTTTTCTTTTCCATATTAAGTCCTCCTATTAGGGCATTTGAAAGAAAATGCCTAATTACCTCTTTATCTTTCTCTTTAAGAATTTTCCCCAACCAGGTTTTCCTACAAATTCTCCATCTTTAAATACAAGCTTTCCTCTTGATAAAGTCATAACTGGATATCCTTTCAATTTAACTCCTTCCCATATGGTATAATCTACATCAGAATGCATATTATCCTTTGAAATTGTAAATTCCTTTTTAGGATCATAGATTACAATATCAGCATCTTTTCCTACTACAATACTACCCTTTTGATTATCACATCCAAATATCTTTGCAGGGTTTGCACTGCAAACTTCTACTGCCTTGTTAAAGGAAATTCTTCCTTTATTTGCCTCATTCAACATATATGGATACATATTTTCTATGCCCATACATCCATTTGGTATCTTTGTAAAATCATCTTTTCCCCAATCTTTTTCAGAGCTTTGAAATGGACAATGATCTGTAGCTATGGTAGAAATATCACCTGTTTTTATGCCTTCCCACAGGGCATCTAAACTTTCTTTTCCTTTCATTGGTGGGGAACATACAAAATTTCTGCCGTCTTCTCTCTTGTAAACTTCACTTGTAAAATATAAATATTGAGGACAAGTTTCTGCATATATTTCATAGCCTTCATCTTTTGCTTTCTTTACTTCTTCCATGCCTTCTTTGTTTGCAAGATGTACTATATAAAGGGGAGCATTTAGTGACTTTGCCCAGTGTATTGCCCTCTTATCTGCCTCTGCCTCTACAAATTCAGGTCTTGACATATAGTGATACCAAGCAGAAGTTTTTCCTTCTTTCAGATATTTCTCCGTTCTTATGTCTATTAAATCCGGGTTTTCTGCATGCACTGAAATAAGTGCTCCTGTTTCTTTGGATTTTTCAAGCACCTGGCAAAGTACTCCATCATCTGCCATAAGTCCTTCCTTTTTATATACCATATACACTTTAAAGCTGGGCAGTCCGTAATCTACTGCAGCTTGAAATTCATCTAAAATTTCTGGTCTCAAATCAGATATAACTACGTGAAATGCATAATCAACACAAGCTTGTGGTGCACAGAGTTCATCTCTTTCTCTAGCCGTTTGAATTATGCCGTGACCTTTCTGCTGCAGTGCAAAATCAAAAACTGTCGTTGTACCTCCACAGGCAGCAGCTCTCGTTCCTGCCTCATAGCTATCTGCAGATATGGTGCCCCCAAAGGGCATTTCAAGATGTGTATGTGCATCTATTGCCCCTGGTAATACATATTTTCCTTCTGCATCTATTATCTCTTCTCCACTATCCTCAATTTCTTTTCCTATGGCTACAATTTTTCCATTCTTTATACCTATATCTGCTTTATAAGTGTCTTTAGCCGTTATTATAACTCCGTTTTTTATAATCAAATCCATAATTATCACCTCATAAAATAATCTAAAAGCTTTGTTCTTCAAGTTCTTCAGGTTGGCTATTAATTTTACCTGAATTTTTAGATCCTGCACTTAATAAATAATAAACAGCAAATGAAACTCCAAAGCCTACAAACCAA
Source organism: Clostridium sp. 001 (assembly GCF_019056555.1). Lineage (NCBI taxonomy): Bacteria > Bacillati > Bacillota > Clostridia > Eubacteriales > Clostridiaceae > Clostridium > Clostridium sp. 001. The sequence goes on from NZ_CP020473.1 coordinate 1,631,915, forward strand.
GCATAATTTACTATTCCGCTCAAGCTGGGAACTATTTTACCTATAAGAGCTGCAAAAATTCCTAAAACAAGTGCAATAATTGCTTTTGGATTGAAACCTTTCTTATAAGTGTATAACCCTTTTATAAGATACAGATCTTTAAGATTTACCTTAGTCTTTTTTATAAGCCAGTAGTCACATATGATTATTGCAGCTACAGGTCCAAGTATTCCAGAATAAGTATCAAGCCATGTATACACATATCCACTAGGATCTGCTAAAAGCTTCCATGGCATTATGAGTATTCCTATAATACCTGTAATAAGTCCACCCATTTTAAAACTTATATGTTTCGGTGCTACATTTGAAAAATCATTTGCTGGTGAAACAATGTTTGCAGCAATATTAACAGAAAGAGAAGCAACTACTATACCAAAGAAACCAACTAACATTGCAAAAGGATTTGAAAATTTTGATATTATATCTACCGGGCTCCACATGCTTTTGCCAAATATTACTGCAGTAGCAGAAGTTATTATTATACCCATAGCGGAAAATACTGTCATAGTTATAGGAAGTCCTAAAGATTGTCCTATTAACTGTTCTTTTTGCCCTTTTGCATATCTTGTGAAATCTGGTATATTCAAAGACAGTGTTGCCCAAAATCCTACCATACTGGTAAGTGAAGCAGGAAATACTTTCATAAAGTCATTCATAGTATGCAATTTCCCCGTTGAACTTAAAAGTGGTCCAAAGCCATGAGCAGATTTAACTGACCAAGCCATCAAAATAAGAGCTAAAACCATAACCAGAGGAGCTGCCCAGTTTTCAAATCTTTTCAGCTGCTCCATGCCTTTAAATATAACAAACATCTCAAGGCCCCAGAATATCATAAATGTTATACCAGACGGCAAACTAAGTCCTGCTATTTGAAAACTTCCCCCAAGAGTTTTCCATCCTGGAATTATAGCTGAAAACAATACATTCAATGCACTTCCACCTATATAAGTATTTATTCCAAACCACCCGCAGGCAACAACTGCCCTTAAAATTGCAGGTATATTTGCGCCAAATACCCCAAAGGATAACCTTGAAAACACTGGAAAGTTAATTCCATATTTAGTACCTGGATGGGCATTCAATAAAATTGGTACTAAAACTATCAGATTTCCAAGAGTAATTGTAAACAATGCCTGCTTCCAGCTCATTCCCAGTGATATCAAGCTTCCTGCTAACATATAGGTAGGTATACAGTGAGCCATTCCAATCCAGAGAGCAGTGAAATTATAGGTATTCCAGGTTCTTTCCTTAACTGGAACTGGTGCGTTATCGCCATTGTACAGTTTACTTTCCGTAACAGTTGTGTCGGATTGATCTAATTCATATATTTCTTTTTCTACTGGCTGTTCCATACAGATCCCCTCTTTCTTTTAATCAATGAATCTTACTTAGTGGGAGTTTGCTTCTCCCACTAAGTTTAGATGAATTATCTAGGGGCGTAGCTACTGTTATCTTCTACTTTGATAAAAGTGGGAGTGTTACAATAGGTAGCCATCAGATAAACTTATAATCAAATTTACATCTTATCGATGTCTAGTATAGTTTGAAGCAGTACATTGGCACCTTTTACACAATTATCAAGAGGAGTTTTTTCTATTTCACAGTGGCTGTGTCCCCCAATACTTGGAACAAATATCATAGTTACAGGAAGCATATCAGCTGCAAATTGAGAATCATGTCCAGGACCGCTGTACATTCTCATATTAGAGTATCCATAAAGATTTGAATTTTTTTCAACCAGATTTACTAATTCTTTATTGAAGCTGACAGTTTTACGTGCCCACAATTCCTCGTAGCTAACTTTGCAGCCTGCAAGTTCGGATGGAATGTTCTTAATTATATCAACTACCTGCTGTACTACTTTTGGATCTTGATGTCTTGCATCCAAAGTAAATTTAACGTCATCTGGTATAATTGTATGAACATTTGGTGAGCAGTTAATTCTTCCAGTAGTATAAACTAACTTGCCATCAAGTTTATCCAGTTCCTTGTGAAGATATAAAATAGCTTCAGAAGCTGCCAAAAGAGCATCTTTTCTTAATTTTTGTGGAACAGTTCCTGCATGTCCAGCTTGACCTATAAATTGGAATTCATAATTAACCATTCCAACAACGCCTTCTACAACTCCAATATCCTTTTTGGCAGCTTCAAGTACTGGTCCCTGTTCAATATGCAGTTCTAGAAGAGCCATATAATCTTTAGGATTTATTCTATTTTTTTCATCACCCTTATATCCACTTGCATCCAGAGCTTCACCAAAAGTTACGCCTTCTGGGTCCTTTGATGCCAGCATCTTTGCTTTATCAAATTTACCAGTAACAACACCAGATGACATCATAGCCGGATCAAAACGTGCTCCTTCTTCGTTAGTCCATATCATAACTGTAATTGGATGGCGATGAGGAATATTTTCCCTAACTATAGTTTCAGCTGCTTCCATTGCAGTCATTACACCTAAAATTCCATCGTAATTTCCGCCTTGTACTACTGAATCACAATGAGATCCCATTGCAATATGAGGCAGATCTTCCAATCCTTTGAAAGTAGCATACATATTTCCCATATCATCTGTTACAATATCTGCACCTAATGATTTCATTCTCTTTGTAAACTCTGCTCTTGCCTGAAGAGCCGCTTCTGATAGAGATAACCTTGTTATTCCACCGTGTCCTGTAGCACCAAATTTACTAAAAGTAGTGATTTTATCTTCCATCCTGTCTTTGTCACAAGTTACTTTTTTCATATCTTTTACTTCCATAATTAATATCTCCTTTACATTTTTTTAAATTGGTTTATAATATAATTGGTTAATTAATTTTGAGTGTCCTATTTTTGCAGAAAAGGGACGCTTATTTTTTTAATTTTTTTACAAATTCATCTATGGAATACATAACCTTATCAAAAATATCCATAGCTTCTTCCAATTCTTCTTTATTTATAATAAGCGGAGGTGCTACCATCAAGCAGCTCTCATGAGAATAAGTTGAAAATCCTGCCTCTTTTAACATCCCAACTATCTTTGACATTATTCCATCTGGATCTTTTCCATAAGGCACTAGAGCCTCTCTAGTTTCTCTATCTTTTACCAGTTCTACTGCTGAAAACAATCCTATATATCTAACATCTCCTACACTCGAATGCTTTTTCTTTATTTCCTCTAATTTTTGTCCTAAAATTACCCCCATCTTCTTAGAATTTTCTATTAGATTTTCTTCATCATATACATCTAATGTTGCGCAGCCTGCAGCACAAGCTAGTGGATGTGCATTGTATGTTAGTCCACACATAAGTACATTATCATCAAAAAACTTCGCTATTTTCTCACTCACAATTACTCCTCCAAGAGGTACATATCCACAGGTAATTCCTTTTGCAAATGTGATAATATCTGGTTTTACATCCCAATTATTGCAGGCAAACCATTCTCCAGTTCTTCCCCATCCAGCCATAACTTCATCACAAACCATAACTATTCCAAATTCATCACATAGATTTCTTATTCCTTGGAGATAACCTTCAGGTGGTATGATTACACCATTGCTGCCAGTTACACTTTCAACAACAATAGCTGCTACTTTATCCGTACCCTCATATATAAGCTGCTCTCTAAGTTTGCTTAAATAAAATTTTGCAGCTTCTTTTTCACTTTCAAATCTTACTTTTTCTCTGTAAATATAAGGATCAAAGAACTTTACAAATCCAGGTATTCCAGGTTCACAAGTATATCTTCTTGGCTCTCCACTTAAATTTGCAGCTCCAAAACTTGCTCCATGGTAAGAACGATATCTCGAAAATATCTTAAATCTTCCAGTAACCATCTTGGCTATTTTTATAGCATTTTCATTGGAATCTGATCCTCCTAATGTAAAGAATACTTTAGCCATATTATCTGGTGCCTTTTCTATTACCCTAGCAGCCAATTTTGCCCTTACATCTACAGCATAGGAAGGTCCCATAAATGGCATTTTTTCTGCCTGCCTTTTTATAGCTTCTATTATCTTTTTATTTCCATGTCCTACATTTACATTAACTAATTGAGAGGACATATCAAAATACTTTTTTCCATCACTGTCCCAAAAATAAATTCCTTCGGCCTTTGTAATTACAAGGGGCTTTAGATTTTTCTGTGCACTCCAGGAATGCAAGTTGTACTTTTTATCATACTCTCTAATTTGATCAACCTCTAAATCTAACTCAGTATCTTCTAAAACTGCCATTTGAATTCCTCCTTAATATATCTTTTCATATATTTCTACTAACTGCTCTAGTGTAGGTTTTCTCGGATTAAGAGCTGTAGTTTTGCTTTCCATAGCATCTTCTGCCATCTTTCTAAAATTGTCTTTGTCTACACCAACTTCTTTAAGTGATACTGGAAGTCCTGTTTCCAAGAAAATAGACCTTATAGTATCTACTGCAATCAAGCTTGCCTCTCTTACAGATTTTCCTTCTACATTTTCTCCCATAGCTTCCGCTATAACTTTAAATCTTTCAGCACAAGAAGCTCTATTAAATTTCATAACCTCTGTAAGCAAAATTGCATTTGCCATTCCATGGGGAACTTTATAGTAAGCTCCTAAAGGTCTTGACATTGAATGAACAAGTGCTGTAGATGCATTGCTAAAAGCAAGTCCTGCATACATCTGTCCAAGCAACATTTTTTCTCTGGCTTCAATATCACCTTTAAGCACTGACCGTGAAATATTACTGCTTATAACATTTATTGCCTTTATTGCAAATGTATCTGACATTGGCTGTGCAGCCTTTGAAATATATGCCTCAATTGCATGAGTGAAAGCATCCATCCCTGTAGCTGCCGTAACTTGAGGCGGCATCATCATAGTCAAAAGTGGATCTAAAATTGCTATTTCAGGTATTATAAAGTTACTTGAAATAAGCATCTTTATCTTTCTTTCAGTATCTGTTATTATAGAAAACTTACTAACTTCACTTCCAGTTCCTGCTGTAGTAGGAACTGCTATAATAGGTATTCCATAAGTTTTAGGCTGAACTTTTTCATAATCTAAAATATCCCCTCCATTTCCTATAACCATACTTATGGCTTTGGCTGCATCCATAGCACTTCCTCCACCTAAGGCAACTATAAAATCTACTTTTTCTTCTTTTCCTACTTTCACTCCTTCCCTTACAGTAAAAACACTAGGATCTGATTCTACTTTATTAAATATAACAGGATCTATTCCCTGATCTTTTAAACTATAGTAAACTTTATCTAATGCACCTGTCTTTTTTGATGAATGTTTTCCTGTAACTATCATTGCCTTATTTCCAAACACCGCTGCTTCATTTCCAATGAAATTTGCGGTATTTTTTCCATACATTATTTTCTTGGGACTTTGAAAAACTGAATAATCCATAATTCCATCACCTTACTTAGTTAATTTGTAATTTGTTAATTTAAGTGCTGTTTATTTAACTATTTATTAAATTTAATGTATACAATTTACCATATTTTCAACTTAATTAGTATGTCCACTATAAACAAATATATGGATAAATTTTTGTTCAACATATAGAAATTGAATTTAAATCAATCTTAAAAACACCCCAATTTTTATGCAAAGCATAATATTAAAGACAGCTTCATCATCCTTCAAATCACAGTTTAATATTTCCTCTATTCTGTTTATCCTATATTTTATAGTATTTCTATGGATGTACAGTTTTTCTGCAGTTTTACCCAAGTTTCTATTCTCCTTTAAATATGCAATTAATGTTTTTACTAACACAGAGGAGTTTTTTTCATCATACATTTTAAGTTTAAGTAAACTTTCATCAAATAGTTTTTTCATCTCTGCATTAGTTTCTATATCAAAAAAAAGCCTAAATATGCCTAAGCTTTTATACCTTATAACACAATTTTTCTTTCTAAAAATCTTAGATAACTTTAATGCTTTCATTGCCTCTAGTATTACATATTTAAAATCTTCTAGATCACTGCAATCATCTCCTATTCCTATGCTTACAGTAATATCACACATTCTCTTTGATATTTCCTTTCGTATAGATTCTGCAATCCTGTCTATATTTTCTACACTGGAACATACGATAAAATAAAATGCATCACTTTGAACTGCATAAAAATATTTTTTATTATTTTCATCTAAAACGTATTCTACTATATCTTGTACACGGTTTTTTATATTTGCTATAATCTCTTCATCAACTATATTTTTTTTCTTTATATAAGAACTAAAGTTGTCAATATCAACTACCAAGCTGCAATATTTCTTTTCTCTTTTGTATCCATATAAAATTGCCCTGTCCAACATTTCCTCATCAATATTTATATCTTCAAAAATCACTTCTCGCATAAAATTATTCACAGATTCCTTATGTGCATTTCGTGCAAAAATAGCCCTACAGATAGTTTGAGTTACATCTATCAATTTAACCTCAAAAGGTAACTCAAATATAGGAAAATCTGCAGTATTTGCAAAATCTATAACTTCTTTAGGTGTCTCTTTTATATAAGGACCTATATTTATAACAAGACCAGATAAATTTCTAGAGGTAATATCTTTAATAAATTTAAGGAGAACTTCTGAATTATTTCCTATTGCTATACCAGTAATAAATAAAAGTTCTCCTCCTTTTACAAAATCACTAACATCAGGGACTTCTATTACATGTGCCCAGGTAATTCCCCTGTCTAAACCTCCCTTTCCAGCTACAACTTTCATTTTTTCAAGTCCTGGTAAATTCAATATATTTCTACAGGTAACAATCATATTTTCTATCCCTCTTTTATAATTTAATGTATATTTAATAAAAATATGCTAATATTTTTATTATTTATTTAAAATATACCTGTGTATAATTATAATATATTAATATTTTTTTGTAAAAGTACAAAAATGAAAATTGAATATTTTTACCTGTAATGCAGAGAATAAGCATAAACAGAGTTCTTGGCATGAGATGCTTAGAAATCGTTATCCAGGGACGTAGCTACTCTTTACTCGCACTTGGATAAGTGGGAGTATTAGAGCAGGCAGTCATCGGATAAATTATAAAATAATTTTTTCTAGGAGAGTGATCTTTAATTGTGAAGAAGTTTTTTAATTCTAAAAACACTTCAGATCCTATTTATGTGCAAAAGTTATCTGATGATAGATATAATTTGCCCTTAAATAAATCTCTTTCAAATAATTTAAACGTATTGCACGAATTATTTTCAAATTGTGCTGATGTTGTTTACCATAAATTTGTTATACATTCAATGAAATGTTCCTGCGTACTTATTTTTTTTAATGGACTTTCAGATATAAGGTCAATTAATGAAAGCATATTACCTTCTATCATGAATATTAAAGAAGTTACTGAAAATGATTTAAAATGTGATCATACTGTAGAAATAATTAAAAAATATTTTCTTCAAATTACAAAAATAGGTGAAGTATCAACTATTGGGCAAATTACAAATGCTCTCCTAAATGGAAATACTATACTTCTATTAGACGGTGATGATATGGCTTTAGAAGTGGTAACTCCTGGATGGAAAGAAAAAGACGTATCGGAAACTGATGTTGAAAAGATCATAAGAGGGCCAAATGAAGGATTTACACAAAATATTTCCATCAATATCTCACAACTCAGGAGAAAAATTAAATCTCCAGAGTTAAAAGTTGAAGATTTTATAATTGGAAAACAAACACAGACAAAAATAAGCATTTCCTATTTACAAGGAATAGTAGATAACCATATTGTTGAAGAATTAAAAGAAAGGATTGGAAAAATAAACATAGATTCCATTTTAGAAAGCGGCTATATAGAAGAACTGATAGAAGATACTCACTATACATTGTTTCCCCAAATTCAGCACAGCGAAAGGCCAGATAGAGTTGCCGCTGGAATTTTAGAAGGTAGAGTAGCTGTCTTAGTAGATGGCACTCCTTGTGTTTTAATACTTCCTGCTACCTTAATTCAATTTTTGCAAACTAGTGAGGATTATTATGAAAGATATACTACTACCATATTTGTACATTTCATAAGGTTAATTTTCTTTGTGCTTTCGCTGCTGCTTCCTGGATGTTTTGTTGCAATTATTTTATATCATAAAGAAATGATTCCTACACCTTTACTTATTAGCATTATGGGAGCTGCCCATGGAGTTCCTTTTCCTATTTTTATTGAAGCACTGTTAATGGAAACAGCTTTTGAAGCACTTAGAGAAGCAGGCATCCGTCTTCCTTCACCAGCTAACCAAACTGTAGGTATTGTTGGTGCCCTTGTCATAGGTGATGCAGCCGTTAGAGCTGGGGTTACTTCTCCTATTATGGTTATTGTTATAGCAATTACAGCTATAGCTTCTTTTAGCATTCCATCTTATGATATGGGCTACGCCATTCGTATTTTACGTTTTTCCATGCTGTGTTTAGGAGCATTTTTGGGGCTATATGGGATTTTATTAGGCATCATTATACTTTTAATCCATCTATCATCATTAAGTTCTTTTGGTGTAAATTATCTTTCTCCGCTAGCCCCCTTAAATTTAAAGGATTTGAAAGATACTTTAATAAGATTTCCCTGGCCTTATATGAAATGCAGACCTCACTTTGCCAATGCTAATAATCTACATCGGCAAAAATCATCATCAGAAAACAGCAAAGACGAGAAAGGATAACAAAATATGAAGTATAAATCAACATTATTTTATATTTTAATCTTTATATTTTCAATTTCACTTTACGGTTGTAGTAGTGATAAGAGCGAACTAAATGAAATTTATGTTGTGGGTGGCATGGGTATTGATAAAATATCCAGTAATAACACTTTTCTTGTAACATTAGAAATTATTAATCCCAGCCATTCAAAAAGTGATACTTCTATATCTAAAAGAGAAAATAAATCTATTATTCAAGTAAGCACTGGTCATTCTATTTTTAGTGCAATGCAAAACTTTTCAAAAAATAATCATCAATTACTGGACTTTTCACATGCCAAGGTAATCATTTTATCGAGAGAGTTATGTGAATCAGAATCAGGAGTTTCTGAAGCAATGGATTATTTAAATAGAAATCGTCAAATTCGAAGTACTAGTTGGGTATTTGTTTCAAATAAATCAGCTGGAGAAATTTTACAAAGTGGAATACTTGGTGACTCTGCAACTTCAAGTGCTATAAATACCATGATGAGCTTATTTAAAAAAAATGGACCTATTGTACCTGTAAATATAAATAATTTTATTATAGAGTCAAAAAATGAATCAAAATCGGCCTTTGCCCCTGTAATCGATATAGAAAAATCAAAAGATAGTACTGCTGCCAAAATTGTAGTTGAAAAAATGGCCATTTTTAAAAATAATCATTTAATAGGAATACTTACAAGTGAAGAATCTAAAAGCCTTTTGTGGGTGGTTGATTATGCAAAGGGTCATGAAGTTATCTTTCCTATTAAATCAGGCATAAGTGGTAACGTAACTATAGATGTATTTAAAAAATCTGCCGTGATAATTCCTCATATTACGGAAAATGGCATTAACATGGAAATTGAATGCAGAGGAAATGCTTTTATTGAGCAAGCAGAAAATATTAGTATAAGCCCTACAGCTATAAATAATCTTGAATATGATATTGAATCCACACTAAAAAGTCACTTAAATAAATTAATATATAAATCCCAAAAAGATTTAAATACAGACTTCATTGGTTTTTCAACCAAAATATACAACAACAATCCAAAAGAATGGATTAGTATAAAAAAAAATTGGTCTCAAATATTTCCAAATGTAAAATATGACATTACTTTTAAAATTAATTTAACTAATTTAGGAATAATTAAAGATCCTGTTATGACAAACAAGGAGGAAAATGCTAAATGACTGCAATTGTAATTATTTCATCGTTACTAATAGGAACACTTGAGGGAATAGCTCTAGTTAAAAAAAAAATGTGGAAAGAATTATCATGTGTTGTGATTTTATTAATTATAGCTTTATGTTTTCAAACTAGTAAAAATTTAGGTATGGCAACTCCCATAGATTTAATAGAAAAATTACTTGAATCTATTGGAAAAATATTTTTTAATAAGTTATAAGTTTCGGATTGAGGTGAATAAATATGCATAGAAAAGAAGTTATCACTACAAATCAATTTATATGGATGCTTTTTTGTATAATTACATCTTTTACCGGACTGCACGTAATTCGATTGCTAATTTTTCAAGCAAGAAGAGATGCCTGTTTATCTGTAATTTTAGCCTGGGTTTTAGATGTACTCCTTGCTGTTGTCTATGCTTATATGGGCATAAGATTTCCAGGTCAGAATATGGTGCAGTACAGCATGACTATTCTTGGAAAAAGGTTAGGCAAAATTATAGGCATATTATTTCCTGTTTTCTTCTTGCTCGTATCTTCTGCACTACAAAGAGGACTGAGTATAATACTTAATACTGCATTTTTTCCAAAAACTCCAGTAGAAATAATTCTTATTTCCTCTTATCTTGTGGTTGGATACGCTGTTTTAAAAGGAATAGAAGTAATAGGAAGAGTATGCGAAATTTTAGGTCCCTTTTATTTATTTAGTTGTATTGTACTATTTTTGTTTTTTACTCCTGATGTAAGAATAGATAGACTTAAGCCACAACTAGAAGCTGGCCTATACCCAGCTTTAACAGGTACTCCTCTTATTCTATCCTTTATAGGAATATGTATTATTATGGGCATGTATATTCCCATTTGCAATCATCCAGAAAACGGATTTATTGCAAAATTTACTGCTGTCAGTTTAGGTACTTTCGTCATTTTGTCACTTGTTATCAGTGCAATAGGAATTTTTAGTTATCCACAAGCTAGAAATATGATTAATGTCAGCCTTGAACTCACAAGATTTGTTCATTTAGGTGATTTTTTTGAACGTGTGGAAGCTATCTGGCTTATGATTATCATAGGTGCAGCAATTACAGCATCTGCAAGTATGATATGGGCTTTTAGCGTGGGTATATCTCAAATTGTAGGACTAAATGCATATAAGTCTCTGGTCCTTCCTTCCATACTACTTTCTTTTGTTATCGGTATAACTTCCTTCAAAAATAGCTTGGATCTAGTAACCTTTAGTTTGTACTCATATCCTCTTATGGCTACATTTGTTGAGACAGGATTAGAAATGTTTCTTTTCTTTGCAGCTTTAATCTTAAAGAAACGGGGCTAGCTTAAATCATCATCTTTATCTGCTATATTCTTTACTTTATTTTTGTATTTACTAAAGAGATACTTTTGGAAAAAATAAAAAATTAAAAAACAGGTTAAAACTAAAAATATTCCTATAATAATGGAAATAAAGTTATTGACACCTATTCTATCCATACTTATGCCTCCTCTCTTACAATATATTTCCCAATATTATAGATTTCATTAATTTTGTAGAGTTTCTAAACGAAAAATCAACTTATACAATATCATATAATGACAAATTTCAATTAGAAACCCTCATATATTGCAGCTAAAAATCAACTTATGTGCAGAAATATTTTTCATTTAGGAACTTTATATTTAATGTTTTTTTAATTGTTCTTGATAAACTTTTTCTATTTTCTTAATAATACTACATTCATTGAAGCTTCTATTATAAATACTAGAGACTTTCATTATCCCCATAATGCTGTTAGTTAAAAAAACACTATCTGCTGACATTAAATCCTCCTTACTGAATTCACCTTCAGTAACGTCGAAGTTATTTATTATAAACTTTCTTACTGTACCCTCAAGTAATCCACACTTTTTAGATGGAGTATATATTTTTTCATTCTTTGTAAAAAACACATTAGATACACTGCCCTCTGATAGTTTATCTTCCGTATTAAAAAACAGCACCTCATTGTATCCATCATCAATACATTTTTCATGTTCTAATATATTTTCTAAATAATTTAAAGATTTTAAGTATGTAAGCTGAGAAAATTCATTTCTCCTAACAGAACTTATTTTAACTTTAAAACCTCTTTTATACTGTTCCTCAGTATAATTGTTCTTTCTAGTATTGAACAACGTATTTTCCTCTGTAACTACTAACTTCAGCACACAATTATTACACTGAAGCTTGTTAACAGCATCCATAACTTCGTCTTCAGTAATTTCTTTATCTATTCCTATAATAGAAAGACCTTTATTTATCCTATATAAATGATTTTCAAGAAAAAGTGGATCATTGTTTACAAGCATAGTTTCAAAAAGTCCTCTTCCAAAGTAAAAGCCGGTATCTAAAAAAACTTTATCATCTTCTACCATCTTACCATTTAAGAGCATCATAACTGCTATTCACCCCTTTATAATACTTTCATTAAAGCTCTAGCCTTATCAAGTGTTTCATCATATTCTGCTTCATCATCAGATTCCCAGGTAATTCCTCCACCAACACCTAAATAAGCTTTTCCATTTTTTATAAGTATAGTTCTAATAGCTATATTTAAATCCACATTACCATCAAAACCTAAATATCCTATGCACCCTGTATAAATATTTCTTCTAGTAGGTTCTAATTTTTCAATTACCTCCATAGACCTGACTTTAGGTGCACCAGTTATGGAACCACCTGGGAAACATGCTTTTATACAATCTATTGCTGTATACTTATCTTTTAATTTTCCTACAACAGTTGATACCAAGTGAAATACTGTACTATATTCCTCTAATTTGAAAAGTTCTGTTACCTTTACAGAATATGGCTTGCATACCTTGCTTAAATCATTTCTCTCTAAGTCTACAATCATTAATAACTCAGACCTATCTTTTTCACTATCTATAAGTTCTTGTCTGTTTTTTAAATCTTCTTCTTTATTTTTACCTCTAGGTCTTGTCCCTTTAATAGGTCTTGTTTGAACAAGGTTATTTCTTACTTCTAAAAATCTCTCCGGTGAAGAAGATACTATACTAAAATCTTCAACATTCATTAATGCAGCAAATGGTGCTGGATTAATATGCCTTAAATCTTTATATACTTCATAAGTATCTTTTTTTGTTTCACAGCAGAATCTTTGGGTTAGATTTGTAATATAAATATCCCCATTTCTTATAAACTGTCTAACCTTTTCTACAGTTTCTACATATTCCTCCCTGCCAAAGTTTGATACAAATTTTGTATCACTATCATTTACTTTTCTATATTTAATTTTATGTCCTTTGGATATTTTATCTTTTATTTCATTAATGCTGTCTTTTTCTGACTTTAATATACCTAAAGATGTAATATAAGTCTTCTTTTTTAAGTTATCTACTATTACTGCATTATCATAGAAATAAAAATAGCAGTCAGGTATTTTTATTTCTTCTATAGTCATAACAGGAAGCTCTTCTATAGTTCTCCCTATATCATAAGATAAATATCCCATAGCCCCAGCTATATATGGAAGCTCTGTATTATTTTCAATTTTGTACTTTGCAATAAGTTTTTTAAGTTGGTCAAAAGGGTCGCCATTAAATTCTTTTTTATTTATAGTACAAATATTATTTTCATATTTAAAAGTAGTAAAAGAGTTTAATCCTATAAAAGAGTATCTGCCTAAATCTTCGGCTCCCATGCCGCTGTCTAAAATGGTAACTGTTCTGTCTTCTTTAAACAGCGAGTAAATATCAAAAGCATCTAATTCTGTTTTTATTTCTTCAATGAAGAACTTCATATAATTCCCCCTTACTAAACATTCTTGCTTCTTCTATAAAATTATTAAGCATTTCATGTCCACATTCTGTGAGCTCTGCTTCGGGATGAAATTGTACTCCTTCAACAAGATACTTTTCATGCCTAATCCCCATTATAACTCCATCTGAAGTTTCACAGGTTATATTAAGACACTTAGGAAGTGTTTCCTTTTCTATTACTAACGAATGATATCTTGTAACCTCTACAGGATTTTTGATTTCTTTAAATACTCCTATATTTTTATGATGGACTTTGAATGTTTTACCATGTACAGGCTCCTTACCCTTTATTATATTAGCACCAAAGGCATACCCGATACATTGATGTCCAAGGCATATACCTAAAATAGGAATTTTACCACTAAATTTTTTAATTATATCCACACAAATGCCCGATTGCTCAGGTGACTTAGGTCCTGGAGAAATTATAATCCCTTCTGGATGCATTTTTTCCACATCTTTCAATGTTAATTTATCATTTCTACAAATCTTAACCTCTTCATTTAGTTCTTCTAAATATCTTACCAAGTTGTATACAAATGAATCATAATTATCAATCATAAGAAACATGAATTTTCACTCCTCGGCATTAATTTATATTGGTTTTTAACGTTATTCATTTACATTTCAGTACAATTATTTTTACAATTTTCACCACTTTTATCATAATTCTTTTGGTTAGTTTAATAGATAATCAACGGTTCTAATCAATTACCTCCCTTATCAAGTGATTCTTAGGTTCAGGTGGAGTTTGCTTATAAGGAATACCTTTTCTCCATCTGAACCTTAGAAGAACTTATCCAGGCGCGTAGCAATGCTTATCCCCCACTTTGAAGAAGCTGGGGGTGTTAATGGTAGCGATCGGATAAAATATTTTTATTATATTTAAAAATAAAAAAAGCACATAGCGCATTTAATTTATCCAATGTTATCATCCGCAAACAACTCGCCTGCTTTACAAAAGCTGCAAGTTTTATGCTGTGTATAAAGAACTCTTTGGCTTTAATCCATTAGAGTTCTTATGTACATAGGTTTGCTAAACCCTGGATAAGTTTTATACACTATATGCCTTTATTTTTAAATTCTATTATTAATAAAAGATACTAATTAAAATCTTAAATTTCTATAAGTAAGTATATCACATTTCAATAAATCATATCAATAATGACAAATTTCAATTAGATTACTGCTGCCAATATTAGTTATTACAAGTTAGGAACATCACTTAATAAGTTTCTCTAAGTATACTAATTCGATAAGTAATTAATTTTATTTTATACATAACTTTTTCTGAATATAAGGTTGTATAATTGGTTATCACTATATAATGGAGGTGATTATATATGACAAACATAAAAAATAATAAAACCCCTCATATTAAGTTTAAACATTCTAATGATAAATTTAATATGGAAGCCGCAAGAGAATTAGGAATTGATTTTCCTAATTTTAATCAAACAACCTCAAAAATTATATATGCTTATGAGCTTGGATTAAACGATAGGCTCTAATCTTATCTGCACTGATATTTACAGTATAATAATTTGAATTTCGTACATTCTATTATTATAAGGATATCAATGTATTAAAGCTACTAAATGTTTAAGTTTTAGATAAACCAGAATATTCTTTCTTCAATACATTGATAATTACCTTTATGCTGGGGATGATGAATCCCCAGTATTTACGTTATTTATAGTTAGTTTTGTATAGTAATATTACTTTCTTTCATCCAAAACTTCTTTTGATACACTTAATCTGCCTATGCACTGACAACCTTGTTACGACATTTTTTGGCTTCATATAAAGCTTCATCTGCAGTCTTAATAAATTGTTCAATAGATAACATATCAGACGGAATAACAGTATAAACTCCTAAACTAATGGTAATATAATTGGAAATAGAAGAGTACATATGTGGAATAGCTAACTGTTCAACCTTTTTTCTCAATTGTTCTGCAAATTCCAACACACTTTCCTTTTCCATGTAGGTAAGTACAACAGCAAATTCCTCTCCCCCATATCTTGCAACAGTATCTGAAGAACGCCTTGCAGAAGATGAAAGTACCTTCGAAACTTGCCTTAAACAATCATCTCCAGCTTGATGACCATAATTATCATTAAATGCCTTAAAAAAATCAATATCTATCATAATTAATGACAGTGGTATAAAATAGCGTCTGCACCTATCCCATTCTGCTTCTATTGTTTTATCAAATACAAAACGGTTGAAGATACCTGTTAAACTATCAATTTGAGAAAGTTTTTCTAATTTTTGATTTACCCGTTCTAATTCATCGCTTTTTTTCTGTATTATTTTTTTATTGTTAAAATCATCTACTTGATTTTTATATCTTATACATGATATCATCCAGGATATTATTAAAAAAATAGTACTATTAGTACAATTTGCATACAATATATCGCTGGATTTCTGAAAATATGGCAGAAGAAAAAGAAATGGTAAATGAACAATTAAATACATAATCAATAATGTAATTGGTTTAAAAATCGGAGTTACAGCAACTGCTATAATTGATATGGCATATACAATAATCTGCCCAGAATATAATTGATCCAACAAAGATACACCTGCACACCAACACAATATCATGATTGTAAAAGATACTCCAACAACATTAATACTTGTCTCATGTTTAGAAATGTTATTTTCTAATTTAGCAAATATAAATAAATATACCATCATTATCAAAATTAGTAATATATCCATAGTTGAATAATATATGTCGGTTTTCTTTGGAAAAATATTTTCCCCTATAGTAAACAAAATTACAAGCTCTGCAGCTTCTATAACAATGAAAGTTACTGCTGTAATTTTTCCCCTAGTTAAATTAATTCCATTAATATTTACAACAAATTCTTCTTTATACTTGTCCAATACTGATGCCAATATAAAACTTCTTATCAATCTAAATATTTTAAGAAACATCTTTTTCACCTTTATTTAAAAGATTTTTATCTCATAAACTACTTTTATCAATTAGGATATAAATAAATTATATCACCATTTATAAGAATTTTCTCCTACTATTTATTCTTCTTTTATCCATACTTATCAATGTTAACATCCTATTCACTTATTTGTAATAAAGCTGTCACAGAGCAGTGAGATTATGTGATAAATCAAAGAAATATTTAGGAGGTAATTAAAAATGTTAAAAAGAAACGTTAAAATAATATCTGCTTTAGCCCTTATGGTATCAATTGGTACAGGATTTACTACAGTTAATGCAGCTTCACTTTCTAACAAGACACCAAAATCAGTATATTGTTCTAGTAAAAATTTCAAAACAAAAAATAATGAAAATTTCTTAAAAACTAAACTTGATCCTCTAGTAACAGCAGGTACCATCACTAAGGATCAAGAAACTGCCGCATTAAATCTTCTAACTCCTTCTAAAACTAATAAAAAATCAAATACTCAAGTTAAAAAGGAAAAGTCTAAAGATTCATTGAAGACTACTCTTGATTCCTTGGTAACTTCAGGTACCATCACTCAAGATCAGGAAACTGCTATATTAAATAGCAGTAGTCAAGAAAAATCTCAAAAAAAAGCTGAAATGGATAAAGTCAAAAATATGACTCAAACTGAACGTAAAGCTTATTTTCAAAGTAAAAAAACTGCAAGAAAAACTAACTTCTTAGACTCTCTAGTAACTTCAGGCACTATTACCAAAGACCAAGAAACTGCTATAAAAAATCTACTTACTTCTAATAAAAGTGAAAACATTCAAGCTAAGAAAGAAAAATTTACGAATTTGTTAAAAACTAAGCTAGATACTCTTGTAACTGCTGGTACCCTTACTCAGAATCAAGAAACTGCTATGATAAATGCTTTAACCTCTTCTACTAGTAAAAGCACAAAAAATTTAAAATAGTTTTTAATAAAAAATGTGGTCATTTTATATGGTCACATTTTTTATTTAATTTTTTATGCAATTCAGCTAAGGAAAAAGAAATAGGTTTTAGGCCTATTTCTTTTCCTGGTATTTTATAACGGCTGATATAGCTGCCTTTAGATTTTCAACAGATTTGACTAAAAGGTCAATCTTATTTTCAAATCTCATAAGCAGATATATGCTAACTGCTATGGGAAACCCAACGGTACTGATTAAACTAACCAGCTGGTCATACATAAATATCACCTTCCCTTTTGCCATTACAAATAATATATATGCTATTTTAAATATTTTTTCAACTTATTCAATGGTTCTTTTTTAATCAAATACTTGTGTATTTTTTATAAAATATGCGGAATAAATAAAGTATAGTGCATTGTAATAACTTAAAAACTATGAGGGAGGTGATAATAATGAATGCTACTATGCGCTATTTTATAACCTTAAAATGTATTAAGTGCCACAAATGTGCAAATGAATGTCCTGTAGATGCAATATACGAAGGAAATGATAAATTTGAAATTAATGACACCAAATGCATAACCTGTGATAAATGCAGAGAAATATGTCCTGTAGATGCAATACATTATGAAGATGACGAATTTAGAAGTATAAATAGGGAAATGGATTCCTATTTTGGTGGGGGAGCATGGCCATCACCAGGAAGGTATAACAATTTAGAATAATGGAGGTCTCAAAATATGAACGCAATAACTTTAGTTATTATCGCTGCATTAGTTTTAATCATTGCATATCGTTATTATGGATATTTCATAGCTACTAAAGTCTTAATGATAGACCCAGACAGGGAAACTCCTGCTAATAAATTTAATGACGGAAGAGACTATGTGCCAACTAACAAATGGGTAGTTTTTGGACACCACTTTGCTGCCATAGCTGGTGCAGGCCCACTTATAGGTCCAGTTCTTGCTGCACAATTTGGATACATGCCAGGCTACTTGTGGCTGCTTATAGGAGCAGTGCTAGGTGGTGGAGTACATGATATGGTAATTTTATTTGCTTCAGTTAGACATGATGGCAAATCTTTAGCAGAAATCGCGAAGGAAGAAGTTGGTAGGATTACAGGGACAGCCAGCAGTATAGCAGTCCTTTTAATAGTAATTTTGTCTATGGCAGGACTTGCCATCGTCATAGTAAATGCTCTTTACTCTAATCCTTGGGGTACCTTTACAGTAACAGTTACTATACCAATAGCTATGTTTATAGGAATATATATGAGATATATTCGACCTGGAAAGATAGGAGAAGCCTCAGCTATAGGCGTTATATTAGTACTTTTAGGAGTAGTACTAGGACCTGCAGTCAAGGCATCTAGTTTAGCAAGCTATTTTACTCTTAACGAAACCCAATTAAAACTTGTCCTTCCAGCTTACGGCTTTCTTGCTGCTACTTTACCTGTATGGTTTTTACTAGCTCCAAGGGACTATTTAAGTTCTTATATGAAAATAGGCACTATACTTGTCCTAGCTTTAGGCATAGTATTTGTTAGACCTACAATTGCAATGCCTGCAGTAACTAAATTTGCAGCTGGTGGAGGCCCTATAATACCAGGACCGCTGTGGCCTTTCTTGATGATAACTATAGCTTGTGGAGCAATATCAGGTTTCCACGCCTTAATATCCTCAGGAACTACGCCAAAGCTTATAGATAATGAAAAAAGTATTCCTATGATAGGATATGGTGCTATGCTAGCAGAATGTTTTGTAGGAGTAATGGCACTAATTGCAGCTACAGTTCTTCAACCTGGAGACTATTTTGCCATAAATACTAGTGCAGCAGCCTTTAGCAAACTACAGGCTGCAGGTTATAAAATTGTTAACTTGCCTCAACTTTCACAGCTTGTTGGAGAGAATATAGCACATAGACCCGGCGGTGCAGTATCTTTAGCAGTAGGAATGGCTTATATATTTTCCAGAATACCCTTTTTAAAATACTTAATGTCCTATTGGTATCAATTTGCAATAATGTTTGAGGCTCTATTTATATTGACAACTATAGATGCAGGTACTAGAGTTGGAAGGTTTATAGTTCAAGATATAGCAGGAAAAGTTTATAAACCTTTGAAAAGGACCGATTGGTGGCCAGGAATTATAATAACTAGTGGTTTGGTATCTTTTGCTTGGGGATATTTATTGTTTGGAGGAAGCATATCAACTATCTGGCCTATATTTGGTGTGGCTAACCAGCTTCTAGCAACTTTAGCCTTAACTATAGGAACTACTATAATATTAAAGCATAGTAAAAAAAGAAGTTATGCCCTCATAACCTTAATTCCAATGTTAGCTTTACTTGTTACTACTGTAGGTGCTGGTACATGGTCCATATTCAAAACCTATATTCCTAAAAATATGATATTAAATTCTTTTCTTATGACAATAATGATTGCTATAGTAATAATAGTAGTGGTAGATTCCGCATCTAAATGGAGCAAAATTATTAAGGATTAAAAATAACTGTAAATCAACTTTCTAAATTGGAAATTACATTATACAATATTATATAATGACAAATTTCATCATCATAAAAGCTTTTAATAAATCTAAAGCTTGGCATTTTGAAAACCTAAAGAAACTTAGATAAACTCGTACCTCAGACATATCTAAGTTTCTAAGATTTTCTAAAATACCAAGCTAAGACTTATTTATAAAAGTTTTTAAGTATGATTTCAATTTTGTCATTATATTTCACGTATAAGTTGATTTTTCGTTTAGGAACTCTATAACTGTTAATTGTGAATTAGTTTGGCAGCTCTAATTATTTCATCAGCTGCTTCGGAGCATAAACCAGCTAAATCTTCTACATGCAGCTCATTAACTGCAGAACAATCATAAAGGATAGCAGCATCTGCTGGAAATTCCTCATCTGCTGTCCATAACCCAAATATCATAGGCACATTAGGTAATACATCAATCTTTATTCCCACATCTCCAACATCAACTTTTTTTCCACCTAACTTAATACCTGCTTTCAAGAAAAGATCTCCCTTATGCCCGAAAAACTCAACTAATTTATCTATACCGCGATCTGCAAATCCCTGATAAGCATGACCAACTCCTTTTAATTCTCTAAGAGGCACCCACTTATTTGTTAGACTGCTATTAGCAGACCTGTATAGATAACTAAGCATAAGCATTTTAAGCATAAGCATTGTATTTATATCTACAGATGGATCTTTATCTCTATTATTCTTTAATACAATATTTCCATCTGGATAAGAAATTAAGTATTCTTTGTTAAAACAGGTTAATGTAAATTGTTTCTTTTCAAGATCATAATAAGCCCTGCTTTTTTTAGCGACTTCTTCTGGATCATATTTAACAAATTCCTTACACATATTTTCATAACAAATCTCATAATTATTTTCCTTGTTCATACTTTCACCCCTTAAATACATAATAACATATGTTACTAATAGTTTTTGCTTAGCTTATACTAATAATGCAAAAGTATTTTTTAGGTTTACTTAAATACTCAACTTTGACACATATAAAATTTTTTAAAGAACAAAGTTCAAATATCAAATAAGGATGATTTTTAGCTGCCGCAAAAAATCTTTAAATTTATATAAATCAGCAATGTTTCGCTTTATCGAAACGAGTGATGAAAAACTTAATCAAAGATTTTTTGTAGTGTAACGGAAAAAATCCACATTAACTATTAATTCTTCATTATTAACTATTAATTAAAAAAGCTTTGCTTCGCAAAGTTTTTAAACTGGGAAAGTTAAGTAAAACAATAAACACACTTGCATTTAGTGAAAGTATATGATAATATTTATTTATTAATAGTTTATATTAATAAAAAGGAGATGGCAAAATGGCATTTAAATGGAAAGAAGAATTTAATTTAAATATCGATGAAATAGATAAACAACATAAAAAACTAATGGAAATAGGGAAAAAAGCCTATGATATTGCAGTACTAGATGATGGATATGATAGATATGATGAAATAATGACAATACTTGATGAGCTTTTAGAATATACAAAATATCATTTTGAGTATGAAGAAAATATGCTAAAAAAATATAATTATGATCATATTCATGATCAAGAAGAAGAACATGGATTTTACGTATATAAAATAAATGAAGTTGCTTCTAGAGAGGATATAGATGATAATCAAAGAAAAGTAATATTAGAAATTATAGATTTTTTATCTGAATGGATTAGTAACCATATTATGATAGCAGACAGAAAATATGCAGTATTTTTAAAAACTGTTTAATAAAAGAACGAGAGTAAACTAAAATAGTTTTTACTCTCGTTGTAAGTTTCAAAAATAATTTGGTTGTTTCTACTTACCAGTAGCAGCTGAAACCATAGCTTTTACATTTTCAACCTTAGCATTAAATGGTATTGTACATCCTGAAGAAAGAATTAATCCGGTACCATCAAAATCTTTAATAAGTTTAGTACAATAATTATATACCTCATCCGGCGTAGCAAGAACAAGCATTTGTGCAGGCACATCTCCCTTAAAACACATACGACCCCCAAGTAACTTTAAAAATTTTTCCTTATCAGTTATACCATCCGATTCGAAGATACATGACCCCTTTGGAAATGCAGTAAAATACTCCAAGTCTCTAGTCCAGTTTGAATCTACATGGAACATAACTTTGAATCCTGCCTCAATGGCAACATCAGTTGCCTCCTTCATATATTTCCATATGAACCTCTCCCAAAGTTTAGGCGTAAAGAACTCACTAGCACCACGACAGGAACCCCCTAACATTATTGGAGGTTGCTTTTTATTCTTTTTTACTTCCTCAAGCTGCTGTTTCAACTGAGCAATTTCTTCTTCCTGTATAACATTTAATACAGCTTCTACCTTATCCGGCATCTTGTATAAATCTCTTATAAATTTAGACAGTGAACGTCCAAAGCTTATATGTTCCGTGACATTTCCCATAAATGCAGATGTAGGAGCAATATACCCTGCATTTTCAAATTTTTTGGCTGCTTTTGGAGCAAAATCTAAAGTTGCTTTAAGTCCATTAAAATCTAATTTTAGTCTATTTTCTAAAAAATCCTGTAAAAAGTTGTTCCATCCTTTGCTAAGTATGGTATCATAATCTTCAATATTCAAATTTTCTGCTTCGACTACTTGCCAAAGTTGATTGTCAGGAAGCTCTTTTCCAGGAAGTTTAACATGTGAAAGTAATCCAAAGGAAAACATAAGTGGATTTGCATAATTACTGGCACAACCATCTACATCTCCTAGCTGTGATACAGAATTAAAAATTGTATCACAAGATAATTGAAGGTTTGAAACAAAGTCTGAAAGTTTCACACCCATATGTTTTGCACAAAAGGAATCCCCATTAATCATCACCGGAGTCCTATCAGTTTTCATAAGTGCTACAGTTTTCATATAACGATCTAAATGTTCATCGTACAAGCTTTGACCTGTTTTCATTTTATACACCTCTTAAATTATACTAATAACTTTAACTTCTGTTATTCAACACTTATTGACTCTGGCTTTGATGTCTTTAAATTAACCAATGATTGAACAATTGAGTAGATCACAAGACATATAGCTCCAAATACAAATGGAAATCTCATAGATGATATATTAAAAGTATTCTTAACAAAAGCAAAGAAGAAACTTGAAACAAAACCACCTATACTCATAAATGCAAGAGCTATAGAAATTGCAAAAGGCTGTGCTGACTGAGGCACCGGCATACCAACATACATAATTACAGCTGGTACTACAAGTCCAAATCCCATTCCAACAATAGTTGCTGCAACAGTAAACATAAAAGCACTATTACCATAGATCAAAATCACAAATCCTATAGCATGGAGAACCGTTCCTACAACTATGGTGTACTTTGCAGCTATATGATATAATTTTCCAAAAATCGCACCAGTGAACATTCCACCTATGGAGAACATAGTAAGCGCCATCGCTGCACTAGCTGCAGTTCCTAATTTATTGTCAACTATTAAAGATGACATACCAGTTAACATTGGGTAATTTATTAAAGTATAAACTAGGAAAATTGTTGACCATACATATACCATACCAGGCATCTTTACTTTTTCATTCTTTGCCTTTTCTACCTTCGCAGGCTCAGGTAACATGAAAATAACTACGATAAGAGATATAACAGCCAAAAGATAAGTTAAAAAGGTAGTTCGCCAGCTAATAACACATAAAAATCCTCCAAGCATCTGGAACACAATACCACCTATATTCTGAATAACACTATTGTAACCCATGAGGTTTTCTACATCTTTTCCTTGGAAAAAGTTCATAATAAGTGCTGATGGCATTGGAGATATTAAACCTACGCCAGCTCCCATTATAGCTCTCATAATAAGAATTAGGACAAAGCTATTTGCAAAATAAGGAACAGCACCGCCAATGATAGTAAGAATTATTCCAATAATTGTAACACTTCTAAATGTCATAATATTACCAGCTAATTTTCCTCCTATCATTGAAAATGGAATCGTAGTTAAACATGGTAATGTAGCTATAAGTACCACTACACTAAAATCTATTTTTGGGAAAGCTTGACCTATACTTGCAAGTGCAGGAGAAGTTGCTCCTTGTGCCATAACCAGAAATGAAAAAGAAAATATTGCGAATATAGTTGCTGATTTACCTTTACTCATACCTTTACTCATAACTTTAAACTCCCTTCTTCTCTCTTTGATTTTAAAAAAACTTACATATAAATTTAAAATACATCTGCCCGGAAAGCATAATTGGAATTCTATCCGGTTTTTCCATGTTTAGTGCAGCTAACATTCTTTTATCACGTACTGCAGTCATCTCTTTTGGTGTCATATTATTTCACCCCCATAATTTTTTTGAAATAACCTTGAATTTTTTAAATCTTCTGTATGTATATAGTATAATATTTATACGTTTACATTTCACCCTACATGATGTAGAAATTTATGATAATATTTTATACATTTATGTAAGATAAAATTTTTGTATATGTTTTAAACTTTTCTAAATTGTTTTCATTTAAAATAATTATTCTTGCTCCTTTAGCAAAGCCTTTTTTTCCGTAAGAGTTGTATCCTGTCTTACGCCCATACCCTAAAGTAATACCATTTAAATCTCCTATATAGTCGTTAGTATGATCATGCCCTACAAATACACCTTTCACATCCCCCATTTCAATAAGTGCAGAAAACAATCCACTATCAACAGATTGTGGGGATTCTTTTTCATTTCTTTCTCCTATAGCTTTTCCACTTTGCCATACCTTATATTGCTGCTGCAGTGGAATATGAAAAAACATAAGTGATGGAATTGTCTTGCCAAATTGTTTTTTTAGATTAGTTGATAATTTTTTATACCAATCTATTTGTTGTTTTCTTATATATCCATACCCTTTTATGTCATAGCTGCCTGAATCAAGCATGTAAATATTAAATATAGGTTTATCATTTTTAGAGTTATTGATGATAAGATTATAATCTCCTGCTCTACCAATTGCACTTGAAAAGCTTTGACTAAGATTATACTTGTACGACATATACATTTTCATCTGATTTTTTCTATTTACCATACATAATTCATTATCATGATTACCTAAAACTACTGCCCAGGGGATTTTTCTATCTTTCATTGGTTTGGCAATATTTGCAATTGCCTTTTTAACTTGTTCTTTTAGTTTACAAAACCTACCGTCTATAATATCTCCAGTTAGCACAACAAGATCTGGCTGTTCAGTGTCTAACACATTTTCCATAAGCCTTATAGTTTTTTTATTTTTGAAAGAATACTCATGCAAATCTGTAAATTGAACAATTTTAAATTCCCCATTTTGATTGAATTTTAAATTAATTTTCTGTGGAATTACTCTATACTTTTTTTTAAAAATACCCTTAAAAAAATTTAGTATTGATTTTAATGCATTATCTATCATTTTGTACCTCCATAATTAAATTTTTAGACAAAAATAAAAGGAAGCCTTTCTGCAGACAAAGCGCTTCCTTTGTTAATATATATAATCCACCTTCTATTTTTAAATTATGCCAGGAATGTTTATTTTATTACCTATGAGATAGTCCAAATTTGAATTGAATTTGAACTATCTGCTAATACACAAATTAAGAATATTATTCATTATCTGATTTAATAACTGGCTTTCCATCTTTATCAACCAACAACGTTAATCCCCCAGCATATCCATCATAACTAAATAAATATTCAACACCTGTTTCTTTATCTACTATCACCTTATATCCAGATGTAGTACCCTCTTTAAAAATTACCTCAAATCTTTTATTAGACTTTTCACCAAACATTCTTTACTTCCTCCCTTAATTAACTTTATTTTCCACTAGCCTACTATCATAAATTCTTTTTAATATTTAATCTTCTATTTTTACAAACAAAAAGAGCTTCCCAAACAATAAACATTAAAAAGCACCTTCTTTCAAGATTGCAGAAATTTACCGCTGCTCATTAACCTATAAGTAAATTATATCATTTCATACAAAATATCTCTCTATTATTTTTTATCCGATGGCTACCAGCCGTAATACCCCCATCTTCTTATAAAGTGTGGGATAACGGCTGCTACGCCTCTGGATAACGATTTTTCCTAAAGGATAACGCCTTCTAAGTGCTAAAGCACTAAGAATCCTGTTAATAAGTTTCAGATGGAGAAAAAAACTCCACCTGAAACTTAGAACTCTGTTTATGACAGTTATCTTCACTTCTCACGGATTCTTCTTTATAATGAATGGTGTTATAATATTATGTATAATAATTCTATCATGGAGAGGACGTGTCAAACTTGTACATAAATGAAACAAAGGTAGTTGTTAGATATGCAGAAACTGATAAAATGGGTATAGTTCATCATTCTAATTATTATATATACTTTGAAGAAGCTAGAACACAGTTTATAAAAAAGACTGGTATAAGTTATTCACAAATGGAGAAAGACGGTATAATGTTTCCTCTAGTTGAAAGTAATTGCAGATACTTACAGGGTGCAAAATATGAAGATAAACTAATAATAAAAACTTGGATTAAAGAATTAACACCAGTTAAAGCCGAATTTAACTATTCGGTTATTAGAGAAAATGACCAAAAGGAAATTGCAAAAGGAAGCACATTACACACTTTTGTTAATAATAATTTTAAGATAATTAATTTAAAGAAAAAGCATACAGAACTATTTGAAAAATTACAGTCACTAATATGATAAAAAAAGTTAGTTGATAATTCAAATAAAATAATTTATATAGGAATAGTGTATTTATGAAGGATGGTATACAAATTAATAAATATTTAGAAAAAGCAGAGAAAGCCTTTGAAGAGAATAAATTAATTAAAGCATTAAATTTATATAATAAAGTTTATGAACTTTCAAATGGTGAAGATGTAGATTCAATAATTAATTTAGCTTTAATATATGACACTTTGGGAAAATCAGAGAAAGCTAAGGCGTATTACAAAGAAGCTTTAAATATAGATGACTACGAGGAAAGAGCTTACTATGGTTTAGCTGCAATATATGATGATGAAGAAAATTATGAACAAGCTATAAAATTATACAATAAAGCTATTTATATAAATCCAAATTATCATAAGGCTTACTTTTTCTTAGCAAATGCTTACGATGTATCTGGAGAAAAGGATTTAGCAATAGAAACTTATGAAAAACTGTTAAGTTTAAATCCTGCAGATTTTTGGGCAAATTTAAACTTAGGAAGTATTTATGAAGAACAAAATCAAAATGATCTTGCATATAAAAAGTTTTCAAAAGCTTTAAAAATAGATCCAAATAATTATTTAGCTTTGTTCAATATGGGAGTAATTTGTTATAAGTTTAATATGATAAAAAAGGCAATTGGCTTCTATGAGAGATCAATTAATAAAAACAAGCATTATGAATACAGTTATTTGAATTTAGCGGTAATTTATAAATATAAAGATACAAAAAAGGGTATAAAAGTTTTATCTAATGGGATTAATAATTGCAGCAAGGTACATTTTTTATATTACAACAGAAGTTGTTTTTATGCCTTAATTAATGAAGAAAATAAGGCCTGTGAAGATATAATTACAGCTTTAAAGTTATATCCTCAATTTTTAAAATATGTTTTGGAAGATGAGGAATTAGAAAAAGTAAGAAAACTAAGTTCATTTAAGGAATTTTCCGCTAAGTTACACATTCCTTCATATTACCCCATGAAAAGATAAGCTACTATCCCTATAACTCCAGAACCAAGCATGATGTAAATTGGGTTCGTTTTCCACTTGCGCAGAATGAACAAACAGCTTAGAAACATGACTACAGCTTTCCAATCTACATGAGAAAATACACTCAAAGTGAATACTTCAGCATTGAACAGTGATAAAAACAAAATGGACATCCCAACTGTGGCAATCAGAGAAACAATAGCCGGGCGCAGCCCTTCAAAAATTCCTTTTACAAGCGTCATGTCTCGATACTTGTAATAATAGTATCCAACAATAATTGCTAGTACTGTCGTTGGAAATGCGCAGCCAAAAGTCGCCACAATAGCACCTGTTACCCCTGCCATTTTCATTCCTACGAATGTGGAAGCGTTCAAGACAATCGGTCCTGGTGTCATTTGAGAAATCGTCACTACATCGGCAAATTCTTTCATCGTCAGCCAGTGATTCTGGGTGACAACCTGCTGCTGAATAAGTGGAAGAATTCCATAACCACCGCCAAAACTAAAAAGTCCTACCTGTAGAAAACTCAAAAGCAATTTCCAATAAATCATGTTTTCATCACCTTCTTTCGGTTTTGAATAGCTGTTAAAATGCCACCAAGTGCACCACACGCCAGAATGACCCATATGACATTTGCATTTAGAAAATAAATTGTACAGAAGGAAGCGATCATGATAAAAATTGAAAGAGCGTTTTTCGATTTGCAGATTTCAGTCCCACCAGAAATCACCACATCGGCAATAACAGCCGCAATTCCCGCCTGCATTCCCTTTAGAACAGCATTTACCACTGGATTTGTTTTAAACATCTGGTAAAAGAGTGAAACAACAGCTATAATGACCAGAGGTGGCAAAATCGTTGAGATAAGCGCCACAATTACTCCTGGAATACCAGCTAGACGGTAGCCGACCAAAGCAGAAGCATCGACGGCCATTGACCCTGGCAAAGACTGTGAAATGGCAACAATATCCAGCATCTCATTTTCATCAATCCAATGAAGTGTATCAACAAATTTATGCTTCATCAATGGCACAATCACATATCCGCCCCCAAAGGTGAAAGCGCTAACTGAAAATGTTGACACAAACAGTGTTTCGTAAAACTTTAAATTTCTTTTCATCTTTTCTCCTTCACAGCTGATTAGTGGGTGCTTTTATAATTGAGGAATTTACATAATCAAAAAATTAAACATCCTAATATATATTTTTATTATAGTACAAGTTCTATTTCTTCTCCATAAATATGTAAAAAATGTATTATTTTTATGATAAAGTTTCATAGAGACTCGACTATTTACAAACAAAAGAATTGATCACTTGAATCACTTAAAAAATAAAACTTTTATCTGTCATAAGTAACCTTAAATTACCAAAAAACTTTTAATTTCATAAGCATAAATAATATTTTCACCATATTCTAGACTTGTAGCTACACTATGAAGATGTTAAAATTTATATACGTAGCAGTATAATTTTATCAATAAAAAGGATGTGTTTGAGATTTTTAATAATAAGGATATAGAAAAATATTCATCAGCAGTTACCCTATCAGATATGGAGATTTTCATATTTCCGGAACTTCTATATAGTCTCTTGCTAGCAAACATAATGTCTCCAATTATATGGGAATGGAAGAAGGATGAATGGTTTAAGGATATTGACAAATTAAATCCATATAGGAAAATATTAAGACTTAAGCAGTATATAATGGACAATTATGATTTTAATCTGGATATTGATACATGGGGACTTACAACTAAAGAGAATGAAATAGCACGTTTTGAACCCTTTATGAATGTTGAAACAATAAGCAGAAGTAATGCCTTGTTTGGTTATGAAGGAGACAAATATTATTTTAGTATGGATATTAGACGGCATTTTGGTCTTGATAAATATAACTCTAATATGATTCCTTATTGGAAAACTGAAACTGTAGAAGCAATGAATGCATTTAAATACAAAAATAACTACGAAAAAGGTGCAGGTGAATGTGTGTCCTTATCTACTCTTTATGCAGCTGCACTGTTTGTAATATGTAAAATACCACTTAAAGACATATACCTGCTTGCAACACCACTTCATTCACAAAATTTTGTAGATGTAAAGGGTGGAATAGTAACAAATAATAGAAGGATTGTTACTAAAAATATGTGGTTTAACGGTACTGAACTTACGGTAAAAGCTCAAAGAGCAATACGAAATGAACAAATTACAATTATTTCTCATAACACAGGTTTTGTCCATGTGGTATATCCCGAAGCAACCATAGATCATGAGGTATATATGGGCTTTGAAAAAAAGCTCAAGAAATTCCTTATACATGACATAGATTATGAGATATTATGCAATTTTCTTAGACAGGAAAGCCATCTTCAAAAATTCTTTCAAATTAAGCATGAGTATCACGGAGGTGACAGATATATTCCCGCTGAAAAAGCCTATGCTTATGAACATACTAGCTCTTTCAAGATCAATAAGAGTACGAGAGACAAATTGCTGTCTGAGATTGATGAGTATGAATTTTCTCAGGAACCGATACAAAATAGGATATGTCTTAATAACTTTGATGAATTCTTTAAAAAACACAAGGTAGATTTTAATGATGAGAATGATATTATCAGTGTAATGGATGAACTTAACTTCCCTAATATGCCTCTAAAGGAGATTTTAACTTCACTATATGAATTTTGCAATATAGATCCAAGGCTTCCTGGAAAGAATAAAAATTTTATTAAAGCAGAACCAATACAGTTATCGTCAGAAATGAGCCGTGAAGATATTGTTAACTATTTAGAGTCTATTAGAGACACAAACGTTTCTGCAGATCTTGCTTTTTATGCATTAAGAGATTTTTCCAGGACTGAATGGGATCCTTTTATCAAGGCAGCCTTAGAGCGAAATCCCGTTTCAATTAATATGTACCAAAACTTAAGTGAGGATGAAGTTATAAATACATTGGAGAATATGCCTAACGTATCCATATATAATGGCTCCCGGATGGCTCAACCAGATGAAGTATGCAACTATCAAAGGGGAGATGGCCTGGAAAAAGCTATATGTTTAGCTAATATATTAAAGTATAGAAATAATTCTCGAAGTATATGTATTAGGGTTCTAAATGATCATGTTGAAATTAATTTTAATAACAGAATTATCAATTGGCCGTCAAATAAAGGCTTAAATGGCACCATAAAACTTTAAAGTTTGTTTCTATTTATTAAAGTAATATTCATCTAAAAATAATGGGTATAGATTTGGTTTTTTACACAAATCTATACCCATTCCTTATTTGAATAATTATATCTTCTTCGCAAGTTTTTTAGCAATCTTGCTCTATTTAATCTATTTTGCTTTAGCCGTTGAATCTCTTTTCTACTTGATTTTGCAGCATACTTTTTTCATTATAGTATTTTTCTTCCATTTCGTTTAATATTTGATTTTTAACCCAAACATTATTAGCAAATACTGTTGCCACCCCTAAATAATAATATTGAAGACCTTTATTCCCACCAATATCATTGAGATATTGGTTATATTGCTCAAAGCAATACTTAAATTTAAAATTTTTATCTTTATTAGTTTTTATTATCTCACTTATTGAATTAATCCAATATATTGTACAAATAATAATTTTCCTATCTGTATTATTTTTACTATATTTTAAGAAATTTTTCAATGTTTTAATATAACTATCATTATCTTCACTATCTAAACTATTAGCTTCATTACCTATTAAGCTAGTCATCGTCGATTCCAAATCCCTTAATTTATGACTAATTTTGGAATCCATTCCATCTAAATTTTTATTTAATTCTTCTATTTTAAATTTCATATCATTAATCTGATTCAGTCTGTTTGCTGCTACATTTATTTCTTGTGATACATCTGCAAGATTATCAAATGCATCCTCAAATTTGCTCTTTGTCTCTCGCGATACGTCTACAAGATTATCAGATATATTTTCGAGTTTGTTCTTTGTATTATTAGACTTCTGTTCTCCATTTATTGTCACTATTATAGCAATTATTGATAATATTATTGATGATATTGCCACTGCAAAAGACACTTCATCTACAAATTTGATATTCCAATAACACGACGTTGTTATGAAAATTGCTATAACCGCTATACTAATGATTATAATATATATTATATGTAATTTTAATTTTTCATGATCCACTATGCAGCTTATTTCTTCTTGTTTCATATTAATCACCTCATTACATAATATTCTTTAAAATGTAATTAAATTCCTTATTTAAAACTTTTCTATAATTTATCATTTCTATTTGAATTTCTACTTTGAAAATACATATAAAGAAGCATTTAATAGTGTATTAAAATTTATTAATGAAAATAATTATAAAGATGCATAAGAAAATTTTTCTGATGTCACTAAGGCACGAACAAAAATTTATAATGATATGGATAAATAAATGGGATATCTCAAATTTAAGATATCCCATTCTAAAAAACTCGTAATTAATTTTATAATCATAATTTTGAATATGCTGTGTAAAATACAAGTAAATTTTTAAAGTCTATATTCAATAATGCTACCTGGCGTCTTTCTCGGTCTTGGGTTTGGTTTTTCATCAGGATATCCAAGTGCAACAGCCCCAACCAGCTGTGTTTTTACATCAATATAATTTACCAGTTCATTATATGCAAAACATGTATTTGCAATCCATAATGTACCTACTCCTAAATCTTCTGCCTGTAACAACATATTTTCAATAGCTGCACCTATAGAAAGTGTATCTACAATTTCTGTAAATCGTTCATCTGCCGTAGTGATATTTTCAAATGGCGATTTACCGTTTGTATTAGAAACCATGATGATAATTGGAGCTTCTTTCATAATTCGTAAAGTATTCTTTGCATCTGGTATTCCATCTCTTGAATTAGATAATAATGCTTCTTCATTTAATTCACGCTGTATTCCATCGTCCATTTTTGATAAAAGTTCTTCCTTTTTAATTCCACCAAACACAATGAACCTCCAAGGCTGTCTATTTTTTCCCGATGGTGCAGCTCTTCCAGCATCCAATATTTCATTAAGAATATCTATTGGTATTTCTTTAGATTTATACTTTCGTATACTCCTCCTATTGTAAATTGTTTCTATGCTCATTTATTTCACCTCATTAAATTTATTTTTTACAAATCAATATACATTCCGGCAGAATTTTTCCTGCAATTACAGAACTATTAATTATATCAAAGCCTTTTTTTCGGACGAATTCTACATATTCATCAGATTCCCATTTATGAAAAGTATGAAATCCCATTCTTTCCATTAGCCAAATTCGTACCTTATTGATTTTTTCATCATATACAAATGTGGGGGCAATCAGCAATCCTCCTTTTTTTAACACACGCTGAATTTCCATTAGTGCTTTATCAGGATTTGGCATAATATGAAGTGCATTTGCAATAACGACTGTATCAAACCTTCCATTCTCATATGGTAGGTTCGTTGCATCCTGTACAATAAAAGTAACAGGTAAATTAGATGCTCTTGCCTTTGCTTCTTCAATCATTTTTTCTGAGAAATCAGTTGCTTCCCAAGAAGATACTTTTTTACATAGTGGAAATGTAAGTTGTCCAGTTCCACAAGCCAATTCTAATACCTGCATATTCTCATCCAGCGATCTTGATATAATCTCACATAATTCCCGATATAGTTTTGCATTTTTTCTTTCCTGCATTGGTGTATATAGTTTTGCAACCTTTTCCCAGAAATTTTTATTTGTAATTTCTTTATTCATACTACTTTATACCCTCTTTCTCAATGCTTGCAAATTACTATTTGTATTAAGATTTTTATGTCAGAAGGATACTTATTGTTATTCTTTAGTTCGTTTTCAATAACTGCTATTATTATAGTAGCATTATCTAACAAAAATTCAGATATAAAAATTGAAAAAATAATAGATAGGCCAGCTATACTATTTAAGGATTTACCTGAAGATACACCATATTGACATAATACCTACTTAGAAAGTAACATGTATAATGTAAGTATTATGAGATGATAAAGAAGACAGAAACGACGGGTAAAATATAAGGAGGAAACTATTATGTTATTTGATTTTGTAGCAATAGATTTTGAGACAGCAAATAATAATTTCAACAGTGCTTGTTCACTTGGAATTGCTGCTGTAAAAAATAATGAAATATGTAAAAAAGATTACTTTTTAATTCATCCACCAACTCTTGATTTTAATAAAAAGAATATATCCATAAATGGAATAACTCCTAAGGACATAGAGAATTCACCTCTTTTTCCTAATATATGGAACGATATACATACTTATTTTGATGATAATATAATAATTACTCACAATGCCGTATTTGATATGTCAGTACTAAAAAATTGTTTATTAGAATATGATATTTCTATGCCTAATTTCAACTATATCTGCAGTATACCTATATCCACAAAATTATGTAGAGGGAAAGGAATTGGTAAATCTTTAGAAGACCGTGCCAAATATTTTGGAGTAGATTTAGGACATCATCATAATTCTTTAGATGATGCTGTAGCATGTGCCAATTTAGTAATTGAATGTATAAAACGTGCTCATAAAAAAAATCTTGAATCTTTTTGTCATACATATACTAGCCTTCCAATAAAAACTTTTAAAGATCTGAATCCTCAAAAAGGTTTTATTAATAATACTAAAAATAGTTTCACTAATAACAAATTCAATACAGTTAAAATATCTGAAATTAAACCTGACAATAACAATATTATTGATACATCCAGCCCATTTTATAATAAAAATGTAGTCTTTACAGGTGAACTTGAAAGTTTAGGTAGAAAAGAGTCTATGCAAAAAGTAGTCAACTTAGGTGGCACATTAAAAAGTGGTGTATCTAAAAAGACAGATTACTTAATAGTTGGGAATCAGGATAAATCTCTTGTAGGTGAAAATGGAATGAGTTCCAAGGAAGAAAAGGCAGCTGAGTTGAATGAAAATGGATCTTCTATAAAAATTTTAAATGAATCCAAATTTCTAGAATTGATCAAAACTCCCAATAAAGAAAATAGTTTTGATGATTCCAATGAAGTTGTTGATTTAAATTCAACTATTATTTTTAACACTTTAGATGACAAGATAAACAAGTTAAGGGAATGGAAGCTTTTAAGTCGTACAGCAGCTGATTTAAAAGACATATATTATAAAAATAAAAATGAAACTTATAAATGTGACATCATAGGATACTCAACTAAGAAAACAAATTTAAATTGTTTAAGTGAATTTTATGAAACCATAGTAATAAAAGTTAATGATAAAATTATAAGAATAGCTCCAGCATATTTATTAGATATGCAGAAAAAAGATTTTTATCTTTCTTATAACAGTGTACAACCTATAGGTTAAATAAATAATTATAGAGGTATTGGAATTTATCTCTTTATATAAGGCATAATCATCATAGCAAATGAAATTAAATTATAACCGATGTGTGCAATTATACAACTCAAAATTGAATCTGTTTTAAGAAAAAGAATCCCGAGTATAATTCCGCAAATAAAGGCAGAAATTGTCTGAACCATGTTAAAATGGAGCACTGCAAATAAAACTGCTGATATTAGCAATGCTATGCCATTTCCATAAGAATCTTTTAATCCACCTAATACAAATCCTCTCATAAGTATTTCTTCAATAACGGGTGCAATAATACATACTTGCAGTAAACTCGTAATTGGCGTTTTTAATAACGATTGTATTGTATTTTCATATGCCTGCTCACTGGCAGGATAAAGGCTTTCAAATATTGGGTCAAAGCACTTATCTAAAAGAAAATAAAATAACACAGAGCAACCCACTGCTAATAAGATATTTATAATTGTTACATTCTTAAAAATTTTAACTTTATATCCTGTTCTATTACAAAGTAGAATTATAAATGCAATAACACATGCTATAATAAAAACAATATTTAAACAATTTGAATACTTTAATGTAATTTTTCGCCATATAGCAATATCAAAAAAAGTATATATCATCATAACTACGAAGTATATAGCCACCCATAAAAATGCCATGCTTATTTTTAATTTCATTTTATCATGCATTCATCCTTCCCCTAAATTACTAATTTATAATGCTTAACTTAAAATTGGAATTTGTCAAACAATCATCATTATTAAATTTCATCAATTTGTTTCCCAATTTTATATGCTTTAAAATATAATAATTCTCCCGCCTGTTTTTTTAGCGGTTCAAATACTAGACCATGCCTCACAAATAAATCCTTGATTTTTTGAGGTGTGGATATTTTTTCATTGATTCTATATTTTTTATTTCCATTCTTTAACGACACTGGAACACTGCATAGATATTCTCCACCCTGCCGTAAAATATGGTATAGTCCATCAGCAAAATCATCTATATTAATAAAATAGGTCATTGCCAAGTTGCAGATTACCAAATCAAAGTATTCAGCCTCAAATTTAAGATTACATGCATCGGCTATTTCAAATACAGTATCTTCAAAACCCATCTTTTTAAACTTTGATTTTGCTATATTTAACATTCTCATACTTACATCTGTTCCAATATAAGAATTGTCTATAGGTAGAATCTCTGACGTACTCCCAGTTCCTGCAGCCAACTCTATCACCTTTTTTCCATGTATATCCTTCAACTCATTTTTTAATATGCCCATATGTGTTTCTATTGTCGTATTAAAGCATCTTGGGAACATGATTTTTCTCATGAAACAATCATATAGATTCACGAACAATTTTATATCATATACACTCTTCACTTACACGCCCTCTTTTATAAATTAATCCCCACAACAAATTACTATTTGTATTAAGATTTTTATATGCTAAATCAGTCTTTAACACCATAATAGCATCTTTTTATAATTCCATTGCAGCATCAAAGCCAGTTCTTGTTGCATTCCACAAAGTGCCACCTTTTGTATTACAATCTCCAATAACATAAGTTTCTTCTACTAGGTCTCTAAATAATTCAACTTGTTCTTTATCAGCCCTCACCCCTAAGGATAAAATTACAGTATCGCATGGAATAGTTTCCTTGTTTCCATTCTTATCTTCTATAACAGCTCCCTCCATTGTTACATCGGATAACTTAACTTCACAAATAAAGGTGACACCTGCTTTTTTAAGTAACTCCTTTAGTCCAATCATGCTAATTTTTATACCATCAGCACCTATTTTTTCTTCTGGAATCATATCTATAACTTTAACTTTCTTGCCCTCTTCTGCTAAAGAAAGAGCGGCTTCTAATCCAGTGAATCCAGCTCCTACAATTACAACATCTTCACCTACTGGAACCTTCTTTAATTCTACATCTCCAACCCAGACAACTTTATCAGTACCACTTAAAGTAAACTTAGGAATGATAGGTTTTGCTCCAACTCCAATTAGAACGACATCAGGATTTTGCCCAAGTATGTTTTCAGGAGTTGCTAATGTATTAAGCTTGACATCTATTTTAGGGTCACTGATAACGGATCTTATTGACCAATCAAGATAACGTTTTAAATCCTTTTTAAATGATGCAGCAGCAGCCATTTTTAACGCTCCACCTAATTCACTATCTTTCTCATAAATAACTACAGTATGACCTTTCTTTGACGCTACTCTAGCCGCTTCAAGACTTGATGGACCACCACCAATTATAACTACTTTCTTACTGTGTCTAGTCTCCACAATCTCAGGAAATTGAGTTTCCCTTCCTATTAATGGATTAACTGCACATCTTAAACGTATGAATTGTGTATGTGTTCTATTAATACAAGTATTACAACGTACACAAGGTCTCGTCTGATCACTCTTGCCTTTATAAGCATTACTTACACAGTTTGTATCTGCTAAAATATTCCTTATCATGGCAACTACATCCACATCGCCGCTGGAAACAGCTTTTTCTGCAGTTTCTAAATCAAAGCTTCCAACTACTGATACTGGAATATTCAATTCCTTTTTAAATCTTTTAGCTGCCTCTAGATTCATTGCACGTGGAAAGTATGTTGGTTGGAATATATAAGGTAGTAACGCTTCTTCTTGAAGTAATCCTCTTGATACATGAATAATATCGATTTTATCTTGAATTTTCTTTGCATATTCTAAAGTTTCTTCTATCTCTGAATTACCTTCTAGTAATTCTTCTGCACTTATACGATATTCTATTGCTATTCTATTTCCTACCTTTACACGTATTGCTTCTAATAGTTCCTGTCCAAATCTACATCTATTTTCAAAAGATCCGCCATATTCATCAGTTCTATGATTATGTTTTTTTGAAAAGAACATAGCTGGAACGTTTCCATGTCCGCCGTGAATCATAATCATATCAAAGCCAGCAATCATACATCTCTCAGCAGCATTTGCAAATAACTCTATGATATGTTTAATTAATTTCTTACTGCTTCCCGTTGCCACAACTTCAGGCGGCATAAGCATATATTGTCCAGATATTAATTCTATACTTGCTAATGCTCCATATCTATGAATTACTTCTGCAATATCAGCTAAATCAGATATATACAGTGAATTTCCAACATTAGTAACAGGTACTCCTGAGCTTTGTTCATCTACTGATGAAACTCCTAAGGTAACAATTCCCGCTCCTGATTTGGCTAATGATTTTAGATAAGCTAAAAATTCAGAATTATTTCCACCATCTCTTGAACATAAAAATGCTCCTGCTGGCGCAACTTCAATACGATTTTTAGATATAACCTTCCCAATATGAATAGGTTTAAAAATATTTGAATTCTTATCCATAATATCCCTCCTGTACTATGCGTTTATTATAACATCTCCTTTTATTTATTAAAAATACAATAAAGCAATGCATCTATAAGATTAACTTATAGATGCTTCTTTAACAAATAACTCCACACAAGGGTTTGTATTATCCTTTAAATATGCTAAACAAAATTTAATAGGGTGGGGTTCTCCTTCTATTTCCACAAAAGAAACTTTAGGTCTATTTAATTTTTTAATTATTTTAGGTACAATACTTATACCCATATTTAAATCTATCATCAAATTTAATATACTGCCGTCCGGTACAGTTATAATAGATTTAGGAATGATGTTATATTTACTGTAAAACTTGCAAAAATGCTTATAATTCTTTGTTTTTTCTTTATATTCTACCATTATATTATTTTCTCCAGCAAGCTCTTCTCTAGAAACAGCGGATCTACTGGCTAAATCATTATCAGAATTCATCATAGCGCAGGCATCTTCTTCAAATATTACTTTGTAATCAATATTTTTTAAATTCTCAATATCATAGGGCCATGTAAATACCACATCGTAAATCTTATTTTCTAATTGTTTCCTTGTATCTTCTAAGGATGCCCTTTTAAACTTAATATCAATTAATGGATACATTTCCTTAAATTTATTTAATATTTGTGGCAAAAATATTTCTTCTATATCTCCGCACACTCCAATTGTTATCATACCCTTAAATCCGTGGGCAATATTTTCGGCTTTCTTTACTGCATTTTTATATCTCTCTACTACATCTTTTATTTCTTCGTAAAATATCTTCCCAGCCTCAGTAAGTTCAACCTTTCTACTACTTCTTTTAAATAATTGAAATCCAACTTCCTGTTCTAATGAAGTAATCTGCTGGCTAATTGCTGACTGTGCTAAATAACATTCTTGTGCTGCTTTAGTAAAATTCAAATGATTTGCTACACTTAAAAAATAAATAAGTTTATTTATTTGCATAATTAAAGTCCATCTCCTTCCTAATTTAAATATATCCCCAGAAGGTCTTGTTTTAAATTGGAATTTATAAAAGAGTTCCGTTCATATTTTTTTCAAATCTAAAGAAATAATCACCTTTATCAGCTGGCATTCCACCTACAGTCTCTGGCATATTTGGATCTCGATGGAGTGGGTTATAAAACTCAACAATATGAAACCCACATTTATTGACATAGAAATGAATGTTTCTCTTTTCAAAATACGGTGTACATGTTTCCCATACCTTTGTTTCAGGGTGTAAATTTTCTATTGCCTTCCAAAGTTCCTGCCCAACGCCAGTTCCTTGACAACCAACTTTAACAAAAAGAAAATCCAAATGATTATGATATGTTTCGTTATCAACAGTTATGACTGTTCCACCAGAAACCTCACCGTTAACAATTGCCTGATATGCTTCAGCACCATTGACATTGAGTGAATCATCTATGTCCTTTTCTGGTAAAATTAATTCATCGGATAGCCCGAATTCCGTTTCGTATCCATATTGAAATGCCTCTTGCATGTCTCGTTTAAACATTTCAATGTTTTTTGCTTTAAGTGGAATCAATTTAAGTTTCATATTCATCACCTCATAAATTACTATTTGCATTACTCATATGACAAATTAATTATGTCTTTTTCTGTAATCCTTCGTAATACTTTGCAAGGATTACCTACTGCAATTACCCCTGCTGGAATATCCTTATTTACCACACTTCCGGCTCCAATAACGCTGCCTTTTCCGATAGTAACTCCACCACACACAGCAGCATTAGCACCAATCCATACATCATCTTCTATTGTAATAGGTTTTGAAGTCCCAATTCCTTCTGCTCTTTGTCTTGGAAGTATAGCATGTCCAGAACATGCTAAACAAACTCCAGGAGCTATAAATGCATTTGCACCAATATAGACTGGCGATGTATCTAATATTACACAATTATAGTTAATCACAGTAAGTCCATGGGTATGTATATTGAAGCCATAATCACAATGAAATGATGGTTCAATAAATGTCAGTGGATTATAAGTTCCAAGTAATTCTTTTAAAATACTGCTTCTCTTTTCTTCTTCAGATGGTCCAGTCTGATTATATTTCCAGCATAATTCTTTCGCCTTTTGTTGTAATTTTGACTGCA
Source organism: Clostridium sp. 001 (assembly GCF_019056555.1). Taxonomy (NCBI): domain Bacteria; kingdom Bacillati; phylum Bacillota; class Clostridia; order Eubacteriales; family Clostridiaceae; genus Clostridium; species Clostridium sp. 001. The sequence continues at coordinate 1,672,636 of NZ_CP020473.1, forward strand.
CATCTGTATGCTTTGAAAAATATTCCTTATTTTGCTTCATAATTTCTGTAAAATCCATTATCCTATTCGTTCCTTTCAAATTACTATTTGTATTAAGGTTTTTATATGCTAAATCAGCCTTTAGCACCATAATAGCACCTTTTAATACAAAAATGCATCAAAAATCATAAATTATCCATCACCCCATCCAAGCAGCTGCCTCTTAAGCTCATTAAAATCATACTGCCTATACCTTATATTCTTATTACTCCTTACTTCTTGCCTATTAATTATTATTTTTTGCTCTATAAATTATACTTCTGATATTTTTACAAATTTTGATAATGAAAATGAGTTTAATAAAAATTATTTTTCAAAACACTAAGAAAAGTTTTTACAGATCTGCTTGATGATACACTAAATTCATCAAAATACACAGTCAAACAGCAGTCATAATTACATATGGAAAGAATGGGTAATATATGCCCTCTAAAAAAGCAAATGCTGAAGGCTCCATACAAAAATATTATAAAGATTGAGTTCTAAAGGAATGGATAACTACAATTACTATAGGACACGACGATACTGGAAAGCTTGTACGAAAGCAGTTTTACGGAAAGACAAAATATGTAGATAATGATTTGTTCGCTCTATAAATTCATAGGGCGTCTTTTTATTTGTGTTATTTGGCAATAAAAAAAGCCTCACGATATCGTGAAAGCATTGATACTGGTGCACCCAGGGAGATTCGAACTCCCGGCCTCTGGATTTGACCAAAAAGCTTTTACCTAATTTTATCCATCTCCCTAGCGGTTGATATATCTAGGTTTACGTCATTGCTTGTCCCTTTTATTTCCTTGAAAATACGCACTTTTTTCTCCCGGTTGTGTTACGGTTGTGTTACAAATTTGAGTACAAATCTCTTTGATCTTCTAGAATATAATTCCATAATCCATTCCATTATATAGGACTGTCTATAAGATAAATAAATCATTTTTTCACTTCATAACTGAAATATTTTTTAACCTAATCTATATTTTCTATAGTACGTTCTACTATATTAGCAAACCTTTGTCCACTAGTTAATCTGTCTTTATCTCTTGCCCTAATTGATTTAACAATAAAAGTTTGTGGTACATAATACACTTTCCCATTTTGCTCTTTTACCACCCCTAAGTGTAATTTCACCCCCAATTTTTCATGATATAAAATGAAATCTGATTTTATATTACAGTTTCCATTAAATAATTGAGTTACTGTATTGTTATTAAATTTAACTATATTGCACTTTTCCATCAACCGAGGCATCAAATAAAAATAAGTTATCCTGCTCTCAATTTTAGGGAATACTCTCTGTGACTTATTATTAGGTCTTAAGCCCTTGTCCAAATCTTTTAATAATTTAATTGTTATAGATTCTCTAATCATACCTTCATAACCCAGCTTGCCTTCATATTTGTATTTCTGACCTTCAGCAGCTACCTTCTGTATACCTAATAAATGCGGTAGATTTTCTGTAAAAAATCTAATATCTATTTCAATTTCATCTTTTGACTTATGTAATCTGATTTTATATTTAAAAGATTTTTTGGTTAAATTATCACAATAAAATTCCGCTATAGTTTTTAAGCTTATTTTTGATATCTTAGGGACAATCTCTAAAAGTTTAAGCTCCTCTTTGGTATACATACGTAATCCCCCTATATATGTAAAAAAGTCTTAACTCAAAAGTTAAGACTTTGTAATCACAATTTTGAAACGACAGGTTAGTTTTCCTACCCCAACCAGGTCAAATGCTGCTATACTTTAAACTCCGACAGCTCGGAACAGTGTGGTCGTTTCTTGCACCCTGGAGAATTGCTCCTCACTTATATTATATACTATTTTTGCATTTTTACAATATATTATTTTAGAAATTCATTTTTATAAAAAACTTGACCATGGCTTCATAAGCTCTTTAATTTACAGACATAAAAAATACCATAAAATATTATTGTCAATATAAATTTGCTTTCATTTTCCACTTATTTAATACAACGTATATTATTAATATCTAATAGAGATGATTCATAATATATTTTCTCATAAGAATCACAAAGCAACTTACATAATTTTTTATTTTTGTTTCTATATTCTATGCCATAGCTGTCTTCCCTGCTAAATCCATAAGATTTATAATCTACTAAAATTCTGCACTGTTCTACACTATCAAAATCCAACAAAAATGCTGATGCAGTTAAAGGGACATCGTGAATTTTTAATTCTAAATTATGATGATATTCAACCGGCACTTGTTCATATAAATCTGCTATTTTTTTTATTGAAGTTCTAACTCTTGTTTTAACCTCATCCTTTGAAATTCCTAAAAACTCTGAGCTTGATGTAAGTACTACATCATTATTAGGATTAATAAAAACAATAATTACCTTCTTATTGCGTAATATCATATACTTTATAGTTTCCGTTATATCACCAATTTCAGTTCCATGTGATAACCAAAAACCTACATACATTACTTTACATTCAGCTTTCTTTATATAATCTGATGGAGAACCATGATCCTTGTGTTCAGAATATACTTTCCTACATGAAAACAAATTAACTATCCCTGAGTTTACACAATCAATAATTAATCTACATGCTATTTTTATTCCAGGAAACCCCTTGGCACCTTTATAAAATATAATAGCAAATCCACAAATTATAGTAGCAATTATTGATGAAATTACCCCTAATATAAATGGTACTATATTATTCAATGCCTTTTAGCCTCCCTGCGTAAACAATATAACGTCCCCAATTTTTTTTAAAGATACTTACTATTCTATCCATAATCGTTATGTATTTAAAATCTCCTATTCCCATATCAATGTTTATTGAAATTGTTTCAAAACCCAATGATTTTAAAAAAGTATCTAAATCTAATAACTTCCAATTTTTTTGATATCCATATTTCCAAATTTTAAGCCGCTCTTTTATTTTTCTATGCATGTACATAAATGAATGTTTATTAGAAGATGTCAAATACAAAAAACCTCCCTTTTTTAAAATTCGTGTAATCTCATTAAAGCACAAATCATAATTTTCAATATGCTCTATTAAGCCAAAACAAACAACTAAATCAGCAGAATTATTTTCTAAATTTAGCTTAGTAGCATTATTTACCATAAATGTGATTGGCTTATTTTTGAAATTATTTTTTGCTAAATTAATAGCTTCAGATGAAAAATCAATTCCTATAATTTCCGTTGAGCCTGACATTTCATATATCTTATTAGATATATATCCTCCACCACATCCTAAATCAATAATTGACCAATCTTTTTTTATGGGAATAGTTTTAAATAATTCTTCACATTTTTTATTAGCTTTTTCTTCTCTTAATTTAGGCAAAGAATACGAATCATTTTTCCATATACTATTCCATATCTTTTCTAATCCCATAACTTACTTTTCTCCCTTTATATTTACCAATTTCATTATTTGTCAGAAATTTTTACTATACCAACCAATTACATTAATATTTTACCACATTATTACTCATTCTTATATATAATGGTTAAAATACCATATCAGTCACTTTCTTAATAAATATTGCAGGAATTATAAAATTTATGTAGAAAGTAATATATTACATATCATTTATATGCTGAAATAGTAATTTCAATATATACAAATAAGGGGGTAACTATGAATTTCGTATTAACTAAATATATATATCCTATTGAAAATAAAATCCTATTATCAAATAAATTAAATCTATATTTAGATAATCCAACAACTAATGAAGAAATAGAATTTGTACAAAAATATATAAAAAACTCTAATGAATCAGGAGATCATTTAGGATTTCCTCCTAGTAATAAAAATGTTAGCTCAAATGAGTTTATTACTATTGAAGGTGTCTTAAAAAAATTCTTTAAACTTTATAAGGAAGATAAAAATATAAAAAATTTCTATAGTAAAAATGATATCTCTAATGTGTATGAATTTATCGCTAAGATGTCTGTCATTGTTCGTTTTGATGATAATGGTGAACTTGAGAAAATAAAACAAGAGAATCAACTAATGAAGGATCGTGGAATTCCAGGTATTGTATTATTAGAAAACAATAATCCAATAATAAAAAATATTAATTTATTAACGGACTATAGTTATTTGTTATCTTTGTTAATTAATACTGAAAATGATTCATATTACGGAAATACGTTTTTGTTTGAAACTAATAACAATTATTTAGATTCTAATTTCACTAAATATTTTAACCAAGTTCTTACTTGGTTTATAGTTACAGGTCCTTCAATACCTAATGAAAATGACAAAGATTCCTTATGGAAGCTCTATCCATACATAATCAAAACAATAAAAAAGTACGTAAGTATTTTAGATGACGCTTTTGCTGATGATGGCAAATTTAAAAAGTTAATGTTTATGGGAAATATTTTAAAAAGCATCAGTGACATAACACAGGATAGTAGATTAAAAATTATAACATTAGTAAGTATAATTGAAATGCTTTTGACCCATAACCCAGATTTTAGCAGGTTTAATGTAGAAGATTCAATTAGTAAGCAATTCCAGTTAAAGGCCAGTATAGTAATTTACTTAAATGATAAATCTCAAAATATTTATAAGCTAAAAGAAAAATTAAAATTGTTCTATTCTCTTAGATCAAACATTGCTCATGGTAACTTTGAATCAATGGATAAACTATTGAAGAAAGTATATGATATGTATAAAGATCAAATTAATACAATTGATTCTAAAAATAATTATGAGGTTTACTATTCAATAATTATTGGCGAATTATATTACTTTATCAAAATAATTATAATTGAATATTTAAAAGATGATAGTTTTATAGACTTCTTAAAGGAATCCTAAAACCTATAATTATGCTACAACTCAAAGAGTACACTTTGGTTAAATCATGATTAGTCTTATAATAGGCTCGGATTCCATCGCATGGAAGCTTTGGACAAGCACTTTCTTTTTCACTTAGTTAACACCTCAATAATCACCTAAAGTAAGACATTTTATATATATCTCTCAGCTCTACAGCGTTCAAAACAAAGGCTAGTCCAAAGACAAATTATATGAATTTCTATATATTACTTTAACAAATCATTCATCTTCTAGTACTATCAATCCTAAATCAAGAAGGGCTATGCATAATAAACTCAGCAATTTGTATTTTTTAGTTTGAGCATAGTACTTCTCCTCATAGTTGTATATCTCTAAATTAACATCTCTAAAATTATCCAAATCATAATTTTCGATTCCTATACTTTTTATTGCTTTATCCATTTCATTAACAGCTAATGCAACAGTATCCTTGTTTATTTTCTGATAACCAATACTTCTTTCATGCAAATATTTTTTTAGATCCGCACCTTTTTCTATTTCTATACTAAATGCATCTTTTATATAGTTTGAAGCGGTAAAACTTTCAATTGATGGATAGCTCAGCAGGAGTAACCCCTGTCTGTCATATTCATCATTGCTTTCCCTTGAATTATTAAGCTTATTCATTAAATCACTGATAAGTGTCTTATTCGTATTGGAATAATTATCTCTATCAAAAATATAAAATATAGCAGCTTTATCGACCGGAAAATTATACTCATCAATAAGCCTTTCAAATAAGTTATCCAGGTAGCCGTTGGCATCCTCTATATCCTTAATATTTGATTCTTCCGTATTAATGACAAATATGGAGGACAGCGGATTATCTTTTTTATTATATGGCCTATACCTATCTAACCTATCCAATTTTTCATACTGGTAATCAAATATATTAGTAAATATTTTATGCAATATTTTTATTTCTGTTTTAATACCCTCTACAATAAACAATACTTTTCCAATTCGTTTGTTGTTATCAGCAAAAACTATTTTACTCATTTTCGTATACCGGCTTTCCGCCAAAAACTCCGCTCGTATACATTTTTTCTATGTTCTGTGCTTCTCTTGGCCTTTCATCAGAAAACCTATTTATAAAACTTCCATCGTTTCCTCTAAATTCAACTGCATATTCCTGATCCGGTCTAAAGATAGTATTTGATAATAAGTTAGTTGAATGTGAAACTATAAATATCTGAGCCTTACTTGACTTTTCCATGAAATATCTAACAAGAAGTTCTTCTAAATCATTATGAAATGCACTGCTAAATTCATCTATAATTAGCATACCTCCATTTTTTATAACATGGAAAAATGCTGGCAGCATATTTAAAAGATTTTTATTGCCTAATGACTCCATCACAAATGGAATTGGTTCTCCAATATCATCTCTTTTAAAGAAAATGCTTTTGTTTCCTTCTGTATTTATAGAAATTAAGCTTCCCGTACTTTCCTTTGAATACTCTATTAATTGGCCGAAATTATATTTTTTAAAGAAACTATTAATATCCTCTACCCCATTATTGTCTAGGTACTCCTTTAAATCCAGGTTATTGTTTGACGGATTTATTCCTCTCCTTAGAAATGCATCGAGAAAAACTGAATTTATCAAATAGTTAAACCATTCTTTTAAAACAGGATAATTGTTAAACTTTGTATTAAAATATATGGATCTTAAAAGTAAGGATTTTTTATCAAGATCATCAAATACTTCATTATCTGTAATATATGATTTTGCACTTTCTCCAATCCTGTTTAGCATAATTTTATTATTCACGAGTAAAGTCTCAACCATAATTTTTTTTCCTGTATCATATTCAATGTTGTAATTAATAACGTTATCTCCAAATTGAAACTCATAGTGAAGCTTTATATTGTCACTTTTTGAAAATAAACATTTATATAAACCAATATCAATTATTTTTTCTGCAAATAGTAACTCTAGTAAAAGCTTAATAGATAGTATTATGTTAGTTTTGCCTGAGGCATTAGCTCCTACAAATATTCCACCTTTTAGTATTCCATCATCTGAAACATTCCTTTTTTTAAGAATTCTATAATTAGTGCTTGTAAAATCTACCGTTGTTAAATGTTTAAAAGATTTAAAGTTTTCTATTTCTATTTTGCTTAACATTCTTATCACCCTCTCCTATTTATATTATATCCAAATTTCAAAGAAAGTGTATATTTTTTACGTCTATTTTTATTTGTTGTGTAATTTTTTTACGCTTATTGTGTGTGTAAAAGTTATAACCTATAAGCTGAAGCACTGGCCAAGCTTTAACTCTTTCCTCACTCAGACAAAAAGCTTGGCCAGTGCCTTTAATTTTAATGGGATGCTCCGCCCCAAACCCAGGAAGTAATGCTCCTATGTCTTATAATAGGCTCGGATTTCCTCGCTAGGAAGCTTTGGACTATCACTTTCTTTTTCGCTTAGCTTACTACTGCATCAATAGTCACTTAAAGTAAAACATCTATTATATGTAGGACTTATCCCTACAGTGCTCAAAACAAAGACTTGTCCAAAGGCAATTTATAAATTATTTCATCTAGCACTTTAAATAAGCGGCGCAGTGCTTCTTCATCTTTACAAAATAATTTTTTATATTTTCATGAAATCAATACCTGCGTATGAATTTCAAATACATTATTATAATCTTGTTTCGCTATCACCTGAAAAATTTATTACTACACGTACAGATACTTTATATATACCTTTAATTTATCCATATGTTTTAAAATAATAAACCGCCGTATTTTTTAATCCAGAACCATCACTTTTTTAGTCCTCGTCAGCCTTATGATAGATAAATTTCCAAATAAAAATAAAAGGAAGGCTTCCTGCGGATAAAGTGCTTCCTTAATAATTCATAAAAGTTCCTGTTTTAACTGTACTGCTGATGTATTCCTCTGGGGTCCTACCTACGCACAAAGTATTTAATTAAATTGGATTTTCAATGCACGATTGGCGCCTTTGACAAGCCCAGGGCTAGTCCACCTTATACATGCCCTTTACAGAGCAGGCATAAGGACGGCTTGAAAAATTACGGCAAGACATCATCATTTGGATACAGGATTCCACCAACATTCAGTTTAGTGTTAATTCCAAATGCTAATTTTCTTTTATTAACAAGGCCAAATTGTTGTTTCCCAGTTATATTAAATGTAATAATAGATCCACGCCAATTTATTATATTTAACATTTCAGGTTTAAGATCAATTATATAAGATATTATTCTGTTTTTTCCATTAGCCTTATATTTTATAATATCTTTTTCATTAATATCTAGTATAAGCCCCAAATGAGATTCAAAAATAATTTGTTTTATAACTTCTACGATTGATATAAATATTTCCATAAAATACAAAGATTTTTCATCACATTTACTACATTTTAATTTCTTTATTAATTTTCTATGTTCTCTGGAAAATGGAATTGAATTTAACTTTGTTCGCTCTTTCTCGTACTCTTCTAGTGTTTCCATGAAATTTATATTTCTATAATAACTAAATACTGTTTTCGTTATTCCAGTTTTCTGAAATGAAATATATAAATCTGTTAAGGCTCTTTTCAACTTTGGCGGTGTATTAATATTAGAAAATGAATTTGGTATTGATAATTGAAACAGTTTGTTTGTTACATCATCAAGTGCATTTCCCATTTGAATACATAAGTCACAAAATTCTTTGATTTGATTACAATTTATTATTTCCTTAACTTGACTTTTTAATGCTCCAGGCAACTGCTGATTATCATTATTGAACCTTATAACTTCCAAAGCACTAGGAAAAGAATAATAATTTTTCATTGGAGGTCTCATTTGATTAAATGTATCCCAAGCTTCCTTTGAGACATACGAATCAACCTTCTTGAAGATTTCAAATAGCTTTTTTCCTTCTTCTGCTTTATTTAACATCTTTCCAGTTCTGTAACATTCTTGAGCAACATTCATTTCACTTCACCTCTTAAATGATATAACTTATGAAATACTAATTTACAAATTATATTATTAACTTTACATATTTCTACCTCTGAAAGATTAGTACTATTACGTCCATGTACTATGTCATTTCTTATTTTTCTAGCCTTCTTTAACAAGCCTATTTCTTTTGTATCAACAGGAATTTGCAATCTTTCTATCATGTTAGTTAACTTTACAAATAATGGTGCATCTGATAAACATAATGATAACTTTTCCTTTAATTTTCCAACCTTATATTCCTTATCATCTTCTTGGTATGATCTATGAAATGATTCAATAGCACCCTGAACTATTAATTTAATATATTTTTTAGCTACTATTGGAGTAGACTTTTCTTCAGATACTAAAAATTCCAAAGCAATAATTGCATATATTATTTTGTCCTCTTGATTATTTGAATCCCAACTTCTGCGTATCCATTTAAGTGCAGTAAATAATGGTTGTAAAATCTTACTCTTATTATCTAAATAATTTATAAATAATTCTTCAAACCATTCACTTTCATCAATCATTTTAACCAAATTATTATCTACTGTTAAAAAAAATGGTTTCATTAAACGTTCAGTGTCACAAGTAATACTCTCTCCAGTTGTAATATTTTTTATAAATACCAAAGTTGATAATTTTATCTTAGGAGTTAAATTATCGACATTCCAATTTACTATCTTATTTTGAGTTGAATAATTTGTAAAAAAACTATCATCTCTAACAATACTCATTAAACAATCTAATGAACTCATTATTTGTCCTTTTCCAGTTATATAGGCATCGTAAATATTTGTATTTTCTATATGTATTTCAGCAAAAGAACAATTTTCAAATTTAGATGTTTTTTCATAATTCAACTCTTTCTTTATACTAGAAATATATTCGTTATTGTTATCATTTGAGTAAAACATTATATTTCCAAAACCTAATGGTTCAGATGAAATATTTAAATTAAAAACAGGTATAACAATTGTGTAGATACTTTTAAATGAATCATTAAATCCCTCTATTTTAATATTTTCCTTAGCCATACCTGCACTTCTACAAATAAAATAAAATACACTTAATGGTGTAGCTCTATTAGCAGAAAAAAATTTGCTTTTAGATTTTTTCATTTTGTATATTCTACCACAAGTCATTTCAATGACAATCATGCTGTCTTTCATTTTAATTGTTGTAATTTCCCCTGCATATTTGTGCTCAAATCCATCTCCAACATTTGCATATACCTTTAACTCATCTAAAAGATGTATATATTTAAAACTGTTGTAATCTATAAAACGTTTGCTTATATAAAATTCAATATAATCATTACTACCCTTTGAACCTATGAAAGAAAACTTATCCGGTTTTATTCTGATGTTATCCTGAAACCCAATCTCTATATTTAAGGTACACTGTTGCATATCTCCATGATTCATTAAGACAAATATTTTCTCAGTTACTTTGCAAAGTACATTACCTTCAGGAATACTTTTACCTTTTTTATCCTTTAAAATGTCTTGTGCATATTGAATATCAGTTGCAGTAAGACCTTCTTTCTCTAAATCTTTATTATCATATTTATTTAATGTTGATAATATATTGCAAGCTTGTTCATTATTAATTGGTCTAATTTGCTTATCTATATATGAATAGCCTGCTAGCAAGTATTTATTAGATTCTTTATTCAATGGCTTAATAATTACAGCAGTATAATCATTCTTTAAGCTATTATGAACTATAATTTGATAAGCAATAACTGAAGTTACAAAATCATCAAATGGTAAGGTTACAGCTTGGCAAATTGAAGCTAAGTTAAAAAAATCAGACATAAAGATTCACCTTCAAACTATTTTTATTAATTGAATTTTATCTAAAAAGTATATTAATATTTCATAAACTTTAAATATTCAAGTTATTATTGAATTTATTTCTAGATAAATATTTATTTTTTGACTTTCTATTATAAGCATATTTCACTTTATCTATATAACAAAAATGTATATCCTAATTATATCATATAAATCCATATTATTACCTACACTTACAAAATAAGCATTATTCTATACAAATACAAAGATAATTTATCTAGGGTGGACTTGCCTTGTAATGCCGGCCATATAAGCAATTTCTACATAATACTCATATTTTGGCCGGGTATTAGAAGCATGTCCACCCTTTCACCTGTATACTATAAATTGTTTAGAAATATTTTAAAGAGTTATTTAACGCTTAATGCATATGAAGACCTGTGAAAACTCCCCCGAACGCTTGTTTATTTTGCTAAACAATAGATTTGACGACTGTATCAAGCTTGTGACCCTAAAGAATTTACCTAAGGCTCTGCTGCAAGCTTGTACTTTCGTTAAATCTCCCTTTGTTTAGCGAAGTAGCACAAGCGAAAGACCCCAGAGGAATACCACGAAGGGGTGGACCTGCCTTGCTGCGAAACTTTATATGGACATGTCTTTTTAATGCTTGTATATGAAATGTTTCTGCAGGAAGCATGTCTCACCCCTCTGCACTCTGCCGGGTACCCAAATAAAGGACTAGTTAAAATCGTGTATTTCTTTGCTTTTAGAAGGTCCGGATAAAGGAGGAACTTATAAAAGCTTAGAAATACTAGATAGGAACCTGTTCTTTTTTGGGTGGCAGTTAAAGTGCCCTGATATATAGGATATGAACTATACGCATCAATAACTATATTCTTATTAGATCCAATCTCCTTTATAACCTGAAATACATATTCAATTAAATAATTTTAATACAATAGAATTTATTTTATGATACCTATCTGCCATACTAATGTTACATTGATATAAGTATACGAGCAGAGTTAACTAATAGACTTGTATATTTGCCTTTGGACTAGCCTTTGTTTTGAGTACTGCAAAGCTAAGCACTATTTATACATATGAAATATCTTACTTTTGTTGATTATTGATGCAGCAAATAAGATAAAAAGAAAGTGCTTGTCCAAAGCTTCCTTGCGACTGAAAAGGAGCCTATTATAAGACTTCGAAGAACCGCTGCCTGGGTTTGGGGCGGAACATCCCATTAAATTTGATTTCTATGGAACAGCTTTAATTCTGAGTATGCGAAGAGGTAAAGTTAGTCCATAGATTCATAAATTTAAAGCAAATTATTTTGTACTCTCAACAAAAATAAGCACCAGCTTTAACCAGTACTTATTTTTAATGTACTAATTTCATATTACCATCTTTAAGTAAAACAAGCTTTCCTGCATATAACAGGTCAATTATATCCTCTCCACTTTTTTTAATCATATTGCTTTTATTATCACATATCTTGAAACTAAGCTCATGAAATTTATTTATATATGCAGCAGCCTTTTCCTTAGCTAAAGAATCTCTAAGAATATAGAAAATTCCTAATACACTAAGAGCTTTTAAACTATGATACTCTCCACTATATCCAATAACCATACACCTTCTAGCTCTTCTATCATCAGATACAAAAACATTCACCTGTGCATTATTAACCACATATAAAATGGCTGACATTAGAGCTGTTTTCAATTCTCCTAAATTTGAAGGAACTCTATTATTTTTACAATCCTCTAATATTCTATCTTCGATAACTTTAAGTTTAATTAAAAACTCATCTATATCCAAATTTTTAAAATCTAGTTTTTCTAATTCCACATAATAATCATTATAATACCTTGTATTAAATATGCTGCAGCAAACTTTCAAATTGCTTAAAAATGTTCTGTATGGCATCGTATAACTTTCTTTAAGCATCTCTATCAGGTCTTTATCAGATAACACCTTTATAGTTTCTTTTTCTATTAACATGTTTAGCAATTTTTTTGATTCTTCTGGCCATGCAACTTCGTTTCGTATATGAGCATGAATATAATAGGAGCCTTCCAATGTTAAGAATTTTTCCAGTAAAGATTCTCCTTCTAAAGTTATAGAAGATTTTATTATAGAGTCTGTGTCCAAAACAGTTGTACCAAGCTTAATCAATTTTTTCACCAAGCTCTCTATAAATATCGTCAATATCTCTTGTAATATATTTAATGTCATCTTCAGCTTTCATAATTGGAACTAATTCCTCCGAATTATTATCTATTATTAATGCTTTCAAATTGTCATATCTAATATCATTTGTTCTCTTTTGCCACCTTACAGCTATTTCATACTTATTTATTTCATATAATATTCCTTCATTTTCATCCCTATCTGGAATTTCTAGCAGTTCATCCGCTTTTTTCATATCTATAAATTCTATTTCAAACAAACGTAAAACAATAGTTTTATAAGGTACAGCAAAAACATCCATAAGCTTTATGATATCTAAGATACTTAATTTTTTCTTATCAATCTTTAATAATTCAACTTGCTTTTTTAAAGAATTAGTTGGAACCAACAATAATGCTGCAAAAAGATTTGCCTTTTCTTCAATGTCTTTTCCTAAATCTATACTCTTCACTAGATGACTGTAACATTTATCTAACTGTTCTTTATTATATTTCAAATGATATAATTCATGAGCTGCCGTAAATATTTGTTTTTCTAGTGGAAGATAGGTGTTTATATACATGAAAATTTGTCCCTTATAATTACATACAAACCCGCATATTTCATTGTCTCTAATTGGATACATTAATAATTTTAGTTCAGGACAGTAATTCATAATAACACTGAATATATCATCTTGCATAATCATTCTATCCCCGGTACCAAAATATCTAGTTAAAAATGAAATAGACCCATCTTCCAATTCTTCATAAGTATTCTTACTTCTATTAAAAATACTTTTACTAATTAACTCATGCATTAATCATCCCACTCTTCCTGAAGTATTCCCTTTTTCTCTTGAATTTCACTATGAAATAGAATCATATCCATAATATTTTGTGCATGCATTAGTCCGCATTTAGCTTCTTTGCTATTAACTTCTCCCATAAAAAGCTTTATAGGCTCCATTTGCTCTTCATTTAAGATGTCTTCATCTGTAAGTTTTTCCATAGGTACAGATAAAGCTTCACATATCGCTTTTATTTCATTTATTGAAATGTTCCTTCTTCCATGAATTATCTTATTTAAAGTTTGTTTTGAAACATTTAATTTTTCCGCTAATTGGGTTTGTTTTATATCTTTTTCATTTAAAATTTTTAAAATATTTCTTCCTATTATTTCATTCGTACTTAACATAAACATCCCTCCTCTTCTTATCTATATTATATTCAATTTGATTAACTTTAGTCAACAAAATAGATACTTTTAAATGATATTTTCATTAAAAAGTATCTATTTTGTTTAATTATTATATATAAGATACTGTAATATACTCTTGTTTTAGATAAAAGTTACTTTGTTTCAAGTAGATTGAAGGTATTACAAATAACATGTTTATTACTAAAAAGAAAATTGATATTTACAATATTGTAAATATCAATTTAATAGTACTAATTATTTATTACACCTTTACCTATCTAGCATCTGCTGGCTCAACACTCTAGCCGAACCAACTCGTTTTTCGAACATTAGATCCCAAATATCTAGGCACTGTTGTGAAATACTCTTCAGTTTTTCATCTGATAATTGAGATGTCTCATCATATAAGCCTATGATAAGTTTAGACAATTCATCATCTATTCTCCAATAATCGCCTGAGTTTCCTACATGATTTTCAATTAAAGCATAACTCATAGATAAAATAATATCTTTATAATCAATAATTGATTTAGCATTTTCTTCTAAATAATGTACAAAAGCATAAATTATTCTTCTGCTCATATTAGATTCCATTATTTCAATTAAAAAATCTTTATCTCTTTCTAATTCGACTAAATTATTATAAAAAATTTGGGATATTGGAAATTCCAAATCAAATTTACTAAATGTAAATTTTTTAATAATGCTTTTTACTAAATCATTGTATCCTTCTTTATTGAAATAAAGTAATGCCATTTCCAGAATACTTTTTACCTGAGTTTCATTCATATTTTCAACATCAAATATTTCATCTTGAAATTCATCATTTTGAATATACATTTCAGTCAAACTACAAGCTCCAACTTTTATCAGATCTTTATCATCTGAAAAGTAACACTGTAATATAATTTTTAAAATGCGTTCTCTAAATTTAGGATACATAAGAAAAAACAACTGTTTTGAGCCATGATATCCAGCAATTCTATAATCTCTTTCAAACGTATAAAGAATTTTTTCAGCTGCCCGATCTCTATCTATATTATATATTGGAACTAATGCAAACAAATTTGCTAGCCTAACTGCTGGATTTATGTCATCACATAATTTTGATACTGTATCTTTAAACTTAACATATAGTTCTTTATTACTCCATAACAACTTTCCAATAGCCATAGCTGCAGTACCTCTTACACAATTAAAAGCATTACTTTGGAGCATGTAAAAAGATTTCATCTCCTTATCTTCGGAAGATGTTACATTAGGTTTTTCATTATTTGGATTGGAATGATTAATAGCAATATCATTCAATATGTCAATTATATTTTGAGACCAGTGAGTATCTTCTTTTTTCTCAATAATATCACATATATAACTAGCCCTAAATGAATCATAATTATAACGATATTTCAAAATCATTTTTTCCAGCAAGTTTATTGGGACCTCGTTCAAACGATTACTAAATGCTACTCCTGTAAATAATGAATCAATATAAACTTCACTCATATCTTTATCACAACTCAATAGCAATTTAATAAATCTTTCAGGATCATAAGAAACGGCTTCCCGAAAACTTGTAGAAAACTCTTCAATAGAATTTTCAATAAATCCACCTTCTACTTTACTCCAATGTGAACAATTCTTTTTCTTCAATTTGTTATTAGTTAGTACTTGTAACCATTGATGATTTCCTAATTTTTTCCCCGCTATAGGTGACCTAACCCATCCACTATGGCAATCAAAATGAGTATACATATTTTGTATATTTCCCGATCGTCGATTAAGTACTCTTAATAATTCTTTTGATTTTTGGGAGATTCTATTCAGAGGTAAACATGGCAAGAATGACATTTGCATATCACCCCAGAAACTCCAATACACTCTATCTCCATTTTTATTATTTTTATTGTACTCTATTCGTCTTCTGTACCATTCCTTTGCTCTAGGATCGACATAAGAAACAATTGCATTTTGAAGTACTAAAAATACATTTTTACTACAGTATACTGTATGTTTTCTTAATACCTCTTTAACTAAAGCAAGTTCATCTTTATTGCCACTTGTCTTATCAAAAATATTTTCATTTAAATTAGTAGCAACATAGCTCACAACCATATCACTAAACTCACCTGGGAGTTTCACTAGTGCAGTTAATATTATTTCGTTAAATACCACATAAGCTTTACCCATAAATTCTTTATATCGTTCTATAAAAATTCCTGGATTCTTATTAATTAATGCAGTATTCGCTTTTTTTATTATCTCAACACATGCTCTTTCTAACCCACTGTTATGAGTATATCTTGCATCCCATCCTGAATAAACATTATAATATTCCTTTTCTCGTGGTATGTATGGCAGTAATTTATCTAAAACTATTTTGCTGTCTTTTACTAATATATTGCTATTTTCATCTATTAATTTTTCTTCATAATTATAAATATTTCTACTACTATTTTTAATCTTATACTTTAATAATAGCTCAAAAATTCTAATAGATCTTAAATCACAATTTTCAAACATTTCTTTAAAATTAATATAAGATCCTGCCATCTCTGGATAATGCTCATAAAATTCCATTCTCAATTCAAACATCTCATTAGTATCTTCTTGTATATTAAAACTAAAACACCTGAATAATTTTTCATCGTTTTCTTTAGAGATAAATGTATATTTCTTAATAAATTCCACATCATTATTACTATATTGTGGATGTAAACTTATCATTAAATTAATTGCAACATTTTTTTTCGTCTCATCCTGCATCCACTTATCTAAAACTCCACTTTTAAGCAGCAATTCTACAAAAATTGGATGCCCATTAATTACATTATCAACAATATGATTTGCAAATTCATCTTTTTCTAAGTATTTCATAATAAAACTTTTTATACTTGAATTTATTGATATACTCTGTCCCAATACTTCTAAAAATACATACTTAACATAAAATCTAACATTAGATGATTCTAACATTTGCTCTCCAACATTAACAAAGTTATCAGGATAACACTCTTCAATATTTTGAAGCAACATTTGAATCTGATACCTTTTTCCAGGTGTTTGGGTTTCTTTAGATCCAATAATACTTATAATATTTTCACCATTATCGTATTTATGCAGCATCTTTTCTACCAAAAAATAGTCTAAAATACTTTGATGAGCAAAGGAAACATTGTTATTAATCACTGTTATAAAACCATTAGATGCTAAATACTTTAAGCTTCTTCGTGTAACATTCAATAATTTATAATTAGTATACATCATTCCACATCTATCAAGCCTATCAACAATTTCTTTTTTTGCTTTTTGAACATTTTGCTCATCTATTTCACTTTGTCCACATTTTTCTAATAATTGATTCCACCATTCACAAATTAACTCATTAGCCGTAGAAAATTCATCATAAGCTTTTTTTCTATCTAACTGTTTCCAAATGTAAAGACTACTTGGAATTCTTAATACATGTTTTAATTTTTTTGATAGCCTATTATAGTCTTTCCCAATAACACTTTTAACAGTATTTTCATCAAACTCTTTAACCAATATCTTTAACCATCCTACAGACTTCTCTTCTTCACTGTTTTCCTTGAAAAGTAACTTAATATTGTTATCATTTTCAAGATCATATGTCCTACACACTAAAACAATTGATATTTTTTTATTCCGTTCTAAATTAAGATTTGCTACTTGCTTTATTATTTCTGAACATATACTTAATGCATCTCTTGAATGTGCTTGTGTCCATCTCAGCGCATCTAATTGATCAAGTATTATTACTGCATTTTCATTTTTAGAAATGCTATGTAAAGAGTGTGCTATTGAAGCTGGCAATCCTAAATCTTTTCCCCACTTTTCAGCACTTCCATTAGGTATCCTCATATCTAACTTTACAGCTATATATGGAATTCCATTACTTTCACAAAATGACACAATTGCCTGAGTACAACCACTTTTGCCACTTCCTGCTTTTCCATGAATAATAATTGATTTTCCCTCTAATATTTTGTCATTACATAATTTAAACTCACTTCTAGATATTAGCTTTCCGTTGATTGGTATAAACGTTTTTTTGTATTCATCATTTAATTCTTCAATTCTTGAAGCTACCTTTGTATCTAAAGCAATATCCCTAAATAAGACCTTATTTTCCCTTAGGTACCCACGCAAATAACTATTAGTAATATTTCTACCTAAAATTTCACCTTCAGTTACTAAATTTTCTAGACATTTGTATATATTATCCTTATCTCCAATAAATAAATACTGTATTTTATCTAAAACTATCTCCTTTTGAAACGAATCTGGCACCTGATGATAAGACGTTCTTGATAAGTAATTAATTATTTTACATAAGTCCATATTAACTTCAGGATTTAAATTCAATTCACTACAATAACCATTAAAAAATTTAATAAACTCTGGACTGGATTTTTTAATTTGATAATTTAAAAAATCTTGTGGAACATTATTTGTGTTTTTGGCACGCTTAATTAAGTCTTCCAACATTTGGCATGACAAAGGCGATACTAATGATACCTTATTGCTAATACACCTATCTAACTGCTTTTTCCAATTTTTAATTATATTTCTTGACTTTAATGAACTGATATCCCATTCTTCTTTACTAGCATTTCTACCTTTACATTGCTGTCCTTCGCAACTACCATCCTGAAATGTAACCCATATATCAATTCCTTTTTCATCTTCACCTATTGGTTCCAATTCTACACTAACCAACTTTTCTTCTATAACCCTTAGCATCTGATATATAACCCATCTTCTTTCATAGGTATTTCCTAATTTGTCAGCACGTCCACCGCTTTCATATGGCATATCTAAATGACTCCCCTCACTAAACTATAATTAGATTGTATGTAATCTAACTACAGCTATTTTTGTATATAAAATACAGCTGAACATAAGTTAACCAATCATATGTTTTTTTAGTATTTAAGCATATACTTAATCATTAAATATCTATTACTACATATAGTTTACACCTTTTTTACATATTTTTTAAAATAAGCTAATATTAATTTATATTACATTTAATAATTAATACATTATTAAATAATATTTTTTAAGCCAAAGACTACACAAGTTTTATAATACTTAAAGTTTGAAAAGCTTCTGTTCCTTACTCTTATATATTGTTATTCACATACAAATCAAACTTTTAACTAAACTCTTATTATAGATACACCATATGCGATTTTGATTTTACAGTATAAAGAAGGTTGGCATCATTTTTATGATACCAACCTTCTTTATACTGGTATTAATTTATCCAAACAGCTTATTCCACGTATTAACTCCAACAATACCATCAACTGCAAGCCCACTGTCTCTCTGAAAATTCTTAACAGCCTCCAGGGTACCCCCTCCAAAGAATCCATCAGCACCGCATCTTCCAACACTGTAACCTCTGCTCATAAGCTTTTCCTGAACAGCTTTTACATTACTATCATCCAAACCAGGATTCATCTTTATAAGATACCCTGGATAAACTAACCTGCCACTGCTTCCTGAAGCCTCATTTCTTATTCTGTCCAGCGGAAAATTCTCTCCAGGACAATCCGTAGAATAAAGTTTCCTATGTCCATATACTTTACTTATTCCATATTTACTTAACATGGAGCGGGTTAATTCTAATAATGCACTGTACTGTGTTTGTCCCATAACCTCAACATTGAAATCACCTTCAGCACATATTCCTATGGATCTGGAATTATATTCAGGACAGTGGGCACCTACAGCCTTTTCATTTCTTCCCATATATATAGTACCATCTTTTCTCACAAGATAGTGATAACCGCAGCCGCACCATCCATTTTCAAGATGCCACCTGTGGATATACTCTATGCTGCACACTTTTGCACCTGCATGATGGAGCACGACTACTTCTGGATTATTGCCCCAGGTTAAAGTGCTCCTGAAGCTTAAATTAGAATTTACTATGTTCAAAATACCACCCCCTAAATTTAAAGGCCCTGCACACCTGCAGGACCTTTATGCTCTATTTCATTTCAAATTCTTTTGAGTCTGTTGTTACAACCTTAGCATCCTTCTTGCCAACCAATGCACCGTTTTTAGTAACAAATATTTTCTTTGCAATTATAAGATCCATGAGAGATGCGACCTGTTCCTGGGTAACTGAAGGCTGTCCATTTGCATCTTCTTTTACGTTGTCCACACTCAGGGAAAAATATTTGCCTTCCTCCTCGGTAGTAAACCTCATATTAAGTCTGTTTGCCATTTAAACTCCTCCTTTCCTAATTTTTGCCCACTCACTAGGCGTTAGTAATTACGCTGTTGTCCACTTTTTGAATCTCATTTACAGGGTAGGCAAGTATATCTCCTACAGCCTTTACTACATCATATACATCCTGGTCTGCTGCATCCATGGCGATTTTACCTAGTGTAACTTTCTTAAGTATGTCTTTACCCTGTTCATTGATCCCTGTCTTTTCTACAATAGAAAGCGTACTTGAAAGCTTTGTTGAGTTTGCTGCCATAACAATTCGCCCCTTTCTTTAACTTTTACTTATATATATGCCTTTCTTAAAATTAGTGCAGAAAAAAAGAAATAGGCTTTTACCTATTTCTTTTCCTGGTTTTTTATAACGGCTGATATATCCTCTCTTAAGTCTTCAATAGATTTGACTAAAAGGTCAATCTTATTTTCAAACCTTATAAGCAAATATATACTAACTGCTATTGGGAACCCTACGGTGCTGATTAAACTAACCAGCTGGTCATACATAAATATCACCCTCCCCCTGCCATTATAAATATATATGCTATTTCAGATATTTTTTCAGTTTATTTAGGGCAGATTTTTTTATTTCTATAGCATGTCTATATTTTATGTTAAGTATTTCAGCGGTTTCCTTAAGTGTCCTGCCTTCCATGTACACGGATTTAATTATTTTTATCTCTATAGCTTGAAGTTTGCAAAGTGCAAGTTTTATCTTTTCTGCCTGATCAAATGCAATAATTTCATCTTCAATGGTAAAGTCATAGGGCTGAATTGACAGCACCCCTTCATCCTGTATTTCTCTAAAGTGTTTTATCTGGCCTTTTAAAAGGGCATTGAAGTTATTTACTATGGAATTTGTACAGTAAGTTGTAAAAGATCCTTTTCCTATTTTGTAGAGTTTTACTGCTTTTATTACAGAGAGGTATCCATGCTGCACTAGATCTTCAAAGTCATAGGAAGGAATATTGTATTTGCATGCTTTTTTTATTATGAAGCAGCTAAATTTTGCAATGATAGGATCCATGGAGTTTTTGTCGCCGGATTTGGCTTTCTTAACAAGCTCTTCTATGGTAACCACCGCCTTTTTATTTGATTATACAGGTAAAAGGACAGTGGCTGTCCATTTTTTGACATAATGGAAAATATTAATTTTTAAATTCTACCATTAAATAATAATATCCGGTATTTTCTCTGTCTTGAATTTAGTTTTTCATCAAGATATCCAAGTGCAACAGTCCCAACAAGTTCTTACGGCATCCAATATTTTATTAAGAATGTCTGTTGGTATTTCTTTAGATTTATGATCTCGTATACTCCTTCTATTGTAAATTGCTTCTATGCTCATTTATTTTACCTTGTTGAATTGGAATTTAGTTAAATACAATCTCGTTTCTCGCTTAAGATAAAAATATTTTATAGATTTCATATTACATTCGTTTAGTATTTACTGTTTTTATATATCTCATCTATTTCTTCATACTTATTTAATGGGTATGGAATTGACCTTTCCCCAATAAAATAGACATCTTAAACTCGTAATATCTCTTTATTTCGTAGATTATCATAATTTTTATGCTGCTTTTGATTTTTTATTTGAATTGTTATAATATTTTTCAGGCGTTACATAACCATTAGAAGCATGTATTCTTTGCCTATTATAAAATATCTCAACATATTCAAATACAGCAGCACGAGCTTCTTCACGTGTTTTAAAGTGATTCCCATAAAGCCATTCACATTTCATTTTACCCCAGAATGATTCCATAGGAGCATTATCCCAGCAGTTACCTTTACGAGACATACTGCATATAAATCCATACTTATTTATTAAATTTTGGTAATCATTTGAGCAATATTGTGACCCTCTGTCCGAATGTAGAATAACACCAGTTGGTCTTCCTGCACGTTGATATGCGTCATTTAATGCGTTGATTACTAATTCTTTTGTCATTCTTTCATTCATAGATAAACCAACTATTTTTTGTCCACACAAATCCATTACTGCTGCTATATAAAGCCATCCTTCATTTGTCCACAGATATGTAATATCACTGACCATTTTTTCATTAGGTTTATCCACAGTAAAATCTCGATTAAGAATATTTTTTGCTACTGGAAGTTTATGATTTGAATTAGTAGTAGCCTTAAATTTCTTTGAAACCCTTGATTTTATGCCATTCTGATTCATGATACGTTCTACTCTTTTATGATTAATAGGTTTATCATTTTTCATATTTACTATTTTAGTAATTTTAACAGAACCGAATACATTTCTATTTTCTTTGTGGATTGTTTGAATTTGTTCTAATAACTGTTTATTTTCCTTTGATCTTTGACTTTCAGGTCTTTTATCCCATGCATAGTAACTGCTTCTTGACACGCTTAAAACCTTGCACAGCTTCGCTATTCTATATTTATGGCAACTAGCCTTGATAAACTCAAACCTCTTTATTTTAGGTTCTTGGCGAAGTAGGCTGCCGCTTTTTTTAATATTTCATTTTCTTCTTTAAGATCTCTAATTTCTTTTTCTAATCTTCTTAATTTCTCATCTTCAGGCTTAAGATGTCCACTGCCAGGAAAAGGTGTATCAGGTGATTCTCTATACTTCTTTACCCATCCATGCATTGTTGTTGGTCTTACTCCTAATTCTGTTGCTATCTTATTTAATGATTCTCCAGATTTCTCTAATCTTTTTATTGCTTCAATTTTAAATTCTGCACTATATTGTTTTTTCATAACCCTACCATTCCTTTCACTTTTAATATAACACGAGTTCCTCGTGTCTATCAAAGTGGGTAAGGGTCACTATTTTCTAAAAAACTATCCATTACCTCATAAAATTTTTTATCATCAATACCAACGCTTTTTACTTGTATAAATATTTTATTATTTTTATTAGCAACACTTATATCATCATCACCTTCACATTGGATAGAAAACTTCTTAAATTCAATTCCAAAATTAAATATATCAGGATTATTTAATTGTTCAACAGCATATACCGCTGCTAGGGAATCTTGATTTGATATTTTTGAGTTTATTTGTCCACCTGACTTTTTTTTAGAAAAATAATCTCCCACTATATTTCACCTCTAAAAATTACTATTTATATAAATAAATCTTAAATTCACACTATTGACTAAGCAAAATTTATATATTAAACCAACTATTTTTTTAAAGTTTTAATCTACCTTTAAATATTTAATTTTAGATTTTTGTTCAACAATGATTTTAAAATTATTCCTTTTATCAATTCGTTTAATTTTATCATTTACCACATTATAGTTTTTATTTTCAGTTACAATTATTAATATACGATACGGTATACGATTTGTATTTTCCGAATAACAATTAGTTTGATTAATAATCTTTTCAATCACTTTATTAATCCATCTATCATTAATATTTTCTTTTATATACTTAACCTCAAATATGTAATCTTTTTTAAAAAGATATTTGCTAGTAGCAATAATATCGTATTCAAAAGCTCCAATTTTAACATTTTGTACTACTTCATGTGTATCTCCAAATTGATTATTAATCCTTGTGAATAATTTCTTTTCTATCTCCATATATTCGTATACCGTACTACTTTTGCTATTTCCAAGAATCCTTTTATCGTTGCTTATTTCTTCTTCAATTTTATTTCTCTTTTCTTCTGTAGAAATGCCAATTTCATTTTTTAACTTTTCATTTTCTAAAATAGATTTTAAGTCTACTTGCCTTTGAGCTTTTCTCCATCCATAAATTCCAAATGCTATTAGTGCTAGTCCTATTGTCATTGCAAATCCCGCTATTATATAATACTTTTGACTATTAATGAGATCTAAAAATAATTTTTGCTTAATATTAATAATTTCTTGTGATATTTGTGTTAACTTAGCAAATTCCTCTTTACTAATAAGCAGATCAATATTCTTATTAAATAATAAATAACTCAACTTTCGCACATAAAAATTAAGGGGAAAGCCTTGAGAATAAACACATAAAGCAAAGAAACATTCCTTTTGGTATAATAGAATTGCAAAAAACACCACACCAAGGAAAGGAATGTTTCTTATGAATACTATTATATCAAATGATACTAATGATAAACAATTTAATTTTACTATAAATAGATTTTTTAAAGACAACAAAATTGGACATATACTTAAGCAATGCAATTTTTCTAAAGAAAAAGGATTTCCATGTATTAAAATATTTCAATATATTTTTATGCTTGTTTTTACTGGAAAAAACTTATTTAGGAACTTGGAGTCTGGAAAAAATAATCAATTTTCAAAGGATACTGTATATAGATTTCTTAATTCACCAAACTTTAATTGGAGAAAGTTTTTGTTTTTACTTTCTTCATTAATCATAAAAAATATTATCGTACCACTTACTTCAAAAGATAGAGTTAATGTACTTGTAATTGATGATTCTTTATACAGTAGGTGCAGGAGCAAATCTGTTGAACTTCTTGCAAGAGTTCATGACCATGTTGAACATAAATATGTTAAAGGCTTTCGCCTTCTCACCCTTGGTTGGTCAGATGGCAATACTTTTTTACCTCTTGCTTTCACTCTGCTTTCTTCCGAAAAGGAGAAAAACAGACTTTGTCCTGAAAACCACAATATTGATAAAAGAACCAATGGTTCTAAGCTCCGTAAGGAGGCTGTTTTAAAGTCACCTGAGGTTATGATTAGTTTACTTCAACAAGTTTCAAAATATGCTATTCCTGCATCGTACGTTCTTTTTGACAGTTGGTTTACGTACCCAAAAACTCTTATACGGATTCTAGAACTCAAACTTAATACTATTGCCATGGTCAAAGCAATGCCAAGGGTTTACTACAATTATAACGGTAAGTTATTGAACCTTAAAAATCTCTATGCTAATTTAAGAAAAAAGCGTGGTAAGGCAAAAATTCTTTCTTCTGTTATTGTAGGTATTGGCTCTGACAAAAATGGTAATGAGGTAAAAGCAAAAATTGTATTTGTAAGAGATAGAAACAGAAGTAGAAAATGGCTTGCTTTAATTTCTACCAATATATCCTTAGATGACAATGAGATAATAAGAATTTACGGAAAACGCTGGGATATAGAGGTTTTCTTTAAAATGAACAAGTCTTTTCTAAAACTTGCTAAAGAGTTTCAGGGGCGTTCTTATGATTCCATGGTTTCACATACTTCTATAGTTTTTACCAGATACATTATGCTTACTTTAGAAAGCCGTAAGAATAATGATGTTAGAACTATTGGTGGATTTTTTTATCAGTGCTGTGATGAACTTCAAGATATCCAATTTTGTGAAGTAATGAATCTTATTGTAGATATTTTAAAAAATGTATTAACTGAAAAACTTCTTCTTTCAAAGGACGTTATTGACTCAATAATAGATAGTTTTATTGCTGCTTTACCTTGTTACATCAAGGAGAAATTAGTCTTTTTGTCCTGCGAAAGTTGAGTAAATAAAAAACAACAAGCGGCGATAATATAAATATAATACCAACTGAAATCACAAACTTGTATAGACTATCAAACTCTAAATATTTCATTGTCTTTTCACCTCGCAGCTATCCTAATGCTATTTTCTGTGTACAAGCGTTCCTGTTTCTAATAAATTATTTTCTATTGGCTCTTTAATAAATTATAATTCTACATATAATTGTATTACTCTTCATAATTTATATAAAAAAGCACGAAAACCCTAGCTACTACTCTCGGATTTCATTTATATTTTGTAAGTTAATTTAATATTTATAACACTCAACCCTAAATTGGAATTTGTAGAGTTAAGGTAAAGTAGAATATGGTGTTCAGAATAAGCAATCATAACCTTAACTAGTTTGTAGTTTTTCTAATGCTTCTTTTACCTTTCTTTTTTTATTGTCTATATCAAGCATATTGTCATTTGTTAGTTTTTGAATAAGAGGATGTATTTTGATGATTTGGGCAGTTTCTCTTTTAGATCTATCATCAGGTACACACTTTTCAAGTATCCTAAATCTGATTTTTAAGTGGCTATCTATCATGTTATCTTCTGATAATCCTAAATAGCCAGGTTCTTTAAAGAACTCATACAAATGCTCTCCACCGCGTTTTACCATATAGAGAGATTGTCCAATATATAAGGGAATTGCTTCTTTAGAATTGTCTTTTAATAGTTCAATAATATATATTCCACATCCAATCGCTCTGTTGTCGAGCATCTGATTTTCTTTAAAATATTCTATGTTAATCTTATAGTCTTCTATTATCATAATACTTTCCTCCTCATCCATATTCATTTAAAAATCTGATAATTTAAAATTTAATCTTTTAACTATAAAAATTATCTTTTTTATTTAAGTATCTATATATCTTTTAATAATTTCCAATCTATCAGCAATAATATATTCATAAGAGGCATTAATTATTGCATTATTATATTCATCAACTTTTTCTATGTTCAGTTTAATTTTATCTTGTAAATTTTCATCGTTAAGAGTAATTGCAATATTTGGTGAAATAGGATAATAAAATACTAATTTTTTTGTTTCTTCACTTAATTGCTTGTAATTTGCACATAAATTTATTACTGGCTGATCAGATGTAATAAATGATATATTCGTTTCATTAATCAATAACGCTAAATGTGCACTCTTTTTCCGCAAAGAATTTGCAATCCTGTTTTGTATGTCCCCCAAAAAATGATGTGCTAAATTTTCTAAATGTATATTCTCTCTCGGAATATTCAGACTGTTCCAGTACGGAAGATTTAAACATGGTTCGAAGTTAGAAATCCATCGTTCTTTTATTGCTTTTGTTCTGAAATATTGTATGCAAATAAATAATATAAATTCGAATTGCTCATCATCGTAATAGCCTTTATTTGTTGCTTTCTTATTATCATCATAATAAAAACTAGTATTTCTTTCTTGTAATAAATTGATCCTAATAGCTTGGCCCTCAATACCACTATGATAATCCTCTTCTGTATTATTTATAGCAATATCTATTATATTTTCAACTTTTAAAAACTCATCTTTTATTTCACTTGGAATTCTATCATAACCACCATATCGCAATTCTAAAGCAGATTTCAATGTTTTAATAAATTTTTGCCATTCTATTAGCTTAAGGTAGGTATCCATATGACTAGATAATGCTTTTTGAACATCAGCTGGCATTCTATTCACAAATAGATTATAGACCTTTTTTTCATCTTCATTTAAAAACTTTATTCTATAAAAATCTCGTTCTTGAACAAGATTAATCGTCCCCGTATTGAATATATTTTCTTTATTACGAATACCCCATAATTTATTATTAGTTGTTTACGAATTTAGGTATCCTTGGAATACATAGTATTGCTTCCTTTTTTTATTATCCACACTCTCATCCCCTTCAAATTACTATTTGTATGAACATTCTTATATACTAATCAGATCTTGATAACATAATAACACCATTTAATACAAAAATACACCAAAAAGTATAATCTATCCATCGCTCCATCCTAACATCTGCCTCTCAAGCTTCTTAAAATCATAATTTCCACACTTTCCCCCCTGCTCCCCTATATTCTTATACCTCTTAACATCATTAGCAGTCTTCAATCCTTTCCTTCTCCAGCTCTGCAGTATTCTACCCACATAGTTTATATTCCTAGCATTGTACTTTAAAGCCTCCTCAACCGCAAGGATAATAACATCGAAGTCTATAACACTGCTCCACATACGCAATTTTTCTCTCTCAGATTCCCCTGCAGAGTGTATGTTCTCCTCAAAAAATGCCAGCACAGTACCATAGGTGTCAAAAGTTACAGGTTCATCTGTACTCTTATTACTCCTTACTTCTTGCTTATTATTTATTATTTTTTGTTTATTACTTATTACTTCCTTACTTATAAGTGGCTCTTTTAAATCCTTAGCAGCTTCATTTTCAGAATCAGAAGAATTCTCTATCTCTATTCCATCAAAAATACTTTCAATATCCAGTTGTTCATTAAGACACTGTTTATAAAATAGTGAGACAAATTCTTTGTTTTTAACATTTTTAAGCTCTCTATTGACACATTTTACAGAATTTAAATTATTTGGTTTATTGTATTTAATCCAGTTTAGAATCATTATTTCTTTTGTTTCATCCAGGTAAAATATCTTTTTATATTCCTGAAATCTGAGAAGCAGTTTGTCCACTGTTTCTCTATTGTAACCAGTTTGGGTTTCTATAATTCGCTTAGGAAGTTCATAAATACCACACTGGGTAGTGTTTGAATTAGTCATCAAGTATATGTAAAAAAACTTTTCCTCGGGAGTTAAATCTAAAACAAATCCGTCATTCCAGAAATCAGTATGGAGCTGCCTGTACTTAGCCATTATAATAACCTCCTAAAAATTAATAATGCTCATTCTACCCATTAAATTTATATTTGGCTGTATTATTTTCAAGCCAGTTAATCAATTCCTCTTTAATTATTCTTGTCCTCCTGGATTTAAGCATAATTATAGTAAAGTTTTCCCTGTAAATAATTTCGTTAGCAGTACTTCTTTCTATCCTAAGTACCTGTGCCATTTCTTTTACAGTTATAAGCGGTGGAAGTTCATTGAGTCTTTCTTTAATCATATAGATCCCCCCATATTATAAGATAAAAGTAACTATCACAAAAAAATGTCCTCTATTGTAGTATTAAAAAATCTAGCAAGTTTGCCGGCCTCTCCAATAGTGAAATTCCTGCTTCCTATTTCTTTACGGCTGTATGCAGACACACTCATGTGAAGCATATATGCAATCTCTTTCTCAGTTATATTATTTTTAATTCTAAGAGACTTAAGTTTATAATTTACCCCCATACTTACCACCTAAAAATTATTAAATGTCATTTCATGTAATTATATTTGATGACATAATATAGCATTATTCCTTTTAATTTAATTGTAAGATATTTCTGTATTGTTTTCAATATTCTGACTAAAAACATTCTATCCGTCACCTATAAACTATAAAGAAACATACCTATCAAAATCTCTCACCTAAATGTCCTAGAAACCATTCATCAACTTTATTTCTTATGATAAGTGCTTTTCTTCCACAGAAAACCACAGGAAAACCCTTGCAGTGTATTAACTCATACGCTTTATTATGTCCCACACAGTATTCCTCCATAAATTGTGATACTGTCATCACTTTTTTCTTATCATGTCTCATCCTGTCGGCTGTTTTATATTCTTCCATTTAAATCCCTCCAGGCTTAATTAATTTTATTAAAAAAATAGTTCTTTCACATCTTCACCCAAAAGTTCTGCTATTTTCTTCATCAAGTCCCTCCTGGGTTCAACTTCCCCCTTCTCTATTCTTCCTAAATATTGAGGCGTTATACCAAGTTGTTTTGAAAGTATCCCCTGCTTTATGCCCTTTTCAACTCTCTTAGCTTTCAATTTATACAACATATAATCATCCATTCCCCCTTATAATGATAATACTATTTTATTATTTTATTGATTTTATAATTTAATTCTATCACCATTTTAATGATTGTCAATAATTTTATGAACTACATATTTATAAATTTAATGATTTTATGATATACTATGTTCATAGGGGGAGTACAAAATGGAATTTAAAGATAGGCTTAAACAGCTTCGCGAATCTAAAGGTCTGACTCAAAAGGAACTTGCAGATGAACTTAATAAACTCAATACAGATTTAAATAATAATTCTAAAATATATACACAGACTATATCTTACTGGGAAAACGGTAGAGATCCATCAATTGGAATGCTTATAAAAATAGCACAGTATTTTGACGTTCCAACGGATTACTTGCTTGGTAAAACTGACTCTGTAAGTATAGATGAAATTAACTTCGAGTATTTTTCTAAATATCTTTCAAAGCAAAATATTGAAAAGCTTATAAAAAATTATCCTGACAATATGAAAAAGGCAGTGTATTTTTTGCTCTCAAATTATACTTCTGATATTTTCACAAATTTTGATAATGAAAAAAAGCAGTATGAAATGAACTTAGATTTTCTATATCTCATAACTAAAGCTGTAGATATACTGAAAAGTTTTTACGATGAAATAGAGAATAAAGTTTTATACTACAATACCGAAAGTTCTCTTGATGATGTTAAATATATGGACTCTATCTCCAGGGATAAACTTAAAGATATAAACAGGCTTAAATTTATTACAAAAGTTGCGCTTGATTCAATAATAGATAAACTTGAAAACCTCGTTCTTTTCTGTGATGAACAGTCCAAAATAAAGCTTAAAGATGAGATTTTGGAATATACCAATGGAAATGAGTTTAATAAAAATTATTTTTCAAAACACTTAAAAAAAGCTTTTACAGATCTGGTTGATGATGCACTAAATTCATCAAAATACACAGTAAAACAGCAGCCATAATTACATATGGAAGGAAGGTGTAATATATGCCCTCTAAAAAAGCAAATGGTGAAGGCTCCGTACAAAAATATTATAAAGATGGAGTTCTAAAGGGATGGAGAACTACAATTACTATAGGACACGACGATACCGGAAAGCTTGTACGAAAGCAGTTTTACGGAAAGACAAAACTGGAAACTATAAAAAAGAAAGATGAATATATGAATAAATCCGCTGCAGGACTTCTTCCCTGTGATGAGAAGATAACCCTGCAGGAGTGGATTAAAATATGGCTTTATGAATACAGAATCAATGATTTAAGACCTTCTACTCTTGAAAGATACTGCGGAATATATAAAATTTATATATTAAATTCACCTATTGGATTGAAAAAACTTAAAGATTTAAAAACCGCAAATTTACAGGCTTATTACAATATACTTATACAGGAAAAGCATAAAACACCTAATGTAATTAAAAATTTGAATAAATTGCTTAAAACTGGTTTAAATCAAGCTGTCAAAGAACACTATATTATTATCAATCCATGTAACAGCGTTACTTTGCCAAAGTTACCGCCTAAAAAAGAAATTCAAATATTTACTGTTGAGGAAGAAAAGAAGTTTATAAAATCTTTATCCAGCCATAGAAACAGAGCTCTGTTTATGCTTGCACTTGGAACCGGATTAAGGCAGGGTGAAATATTAGCCTTAAGATGGTCAGATATAAATCTTGAAGAAAACGAGCTGAAAGTCCAGAGGACTTTTAAAAGAGTGCAATTAATAAATAGAGATAATTCCAAAAATAAAACAGAATTAATTGTCCAGGAACCGAAGACCAAAAATAGTAAAAGGACCATTCCTATACCATCTGCCATAGCTGCAGAATTAAAAAGGCACAAGATAAGACAGGCAGAAGAGAAGTTAAAAGCGGGAGATATATATGTAGATAATGATTTGGTATTTCCTAATGCTATTGGTGAGCCTACTGATGCCAAAAATATAACCAGAAGTTACAAAAGGGCTTTAAAGCGTGCTGATATTTCATATAAAAATTTTCATGCTATGAGACATACTTATGCTACAAGATTGTTTGAGGCAGATATTCCTTTGAAAACAGTGCAGGAACTTTTAGGTCACGCTGATATTTCAACGACTGCTAATGTTTATACTCATGTTCTTCCAAGACAAAAAATAAAAGCTGTAGATAGGTTAAATGATTTGTTCGCTCTATAAATTCATAGGGCGTCTTTTTATTTGTGTTTATATATGGGTACATTCAATAAGATCCACCTTCTCTGCCTTTAGCCTCCTTAACTTATTAACTCCAAAAAAGTTATGTAAATTTTCCTACAGCTTAAATTTTCTTTGAATTTCTAATTATAATTTTTACTTTCTCTCTTCATATTATATTTTTATTTTAAAATGGTAATTTATCATCATAATTAATTTGAACTTCAATTTTAGATAGTCTAGTATAAATATTATCTAAAACAATTTTTTGCTTTCGAGGTGTAATTTGGTTTAGTAATTTATAAAAATTAACTACAGTCTCTAACTTAATATTATTAATTGTATTATAATTATATCCCCCACATATAAAACATCCTATTAATCTAGTATTATCCTGAACAAATTCTTCAAGGGCGCTATCATGAATAACTTGAGCCAATTTATTAATCGTATAATCCAAATCATTCAAAGGTTTATATTTATCTATATAACTATTAATATGATTTGATAATTCATCAGCAAAATTAGCATACACTTGCTTTTCCTCTTTGGTAAAATTAATTTCACTCAATACACCTGCTGATATTGCTTTATCAACATTAGTAAAAGATTCATAACGCTCTTTGGGATTTACTTTTATCATTTTTTCAATTATATGCATAAATTTAAAATTGTTTGAACAATCTTTTATAAGTTTTTCAAACAATTTACCTAAAAAATAAATTTCTGTTTGATGGTTATATTCCTTATAAAATTTCACTTCATCTGGCAACTCTGATACTGGCCAATTTAAGAAAACACTTTTAGCATTTTCTTCAAAGCTTTTAAGTTGTTTTCCGAATCCAAAATCAATTATTTTAACATTCTCATCTTTATCAATAAGAATATTTGCAGGTCGAATATCTCTATGTAAAATATTATTTTTTTCTAAATATTCAAATGCTGATACAACTTCTGTAAAAATAGAATTCCAGTCTTTACCTAAGTCATTTGGAGTAAATTGATCAATTGGATAGCCTTCAATATATTCCATTTGCAGATATCCTAAATTTGAGTCTGGATACAAATAATAATTATATACCCTTACTATATTGGGATGTGATAACTTAAATAAAATCTTAATCTCATTAACAAAGCGCTTATAGTATTCCTCTTCATACCTCAGATCTTTAGGTGCATATTTTTTAAATGCAAATAACATATTTGTAGTTTCATCCCTAAATAAGTGGGTGTCCCCCGTTCCTCCTGAGCCAAGAGGTCTTATATATGTAAAATATTTTTCTTTATCAAATCGAACACTATCACCTTTTTTTAACTTTTTTTCCACTTATCTCACCTTAATTTATAAATATTATATTATTATTAATATTTCTTCACAAATCATTATATTCCTGCTAATCTTTACAAAAAAATCATCAAATTAACTTTTAGTTATAATATCAACGACTAGTTTATTATCTACATCTGTGTAACTACTATAAAAAGGATCGTGTACCACCCTTTAAAAACATTATTTTAGGTACCATGGCATTTTCAATTTATTAAATATAATAAAAATAAATATTTCTAGGAGCTGAAAAATCTATAACAAAATAATTTAATAATTATGATAAAATACATAATAAGGGGATGACAGTATTGCTTAATATTATTTATAAAAATATACCATTAATAATTTCTTTAATTTCTCTAATACTTTCTTTAATTAATTCAATATCTAACAGAAAACGTCTTGATGTTGAAATAGAAGATAATCTTTGTGATATCAATGATATTTACCTAAATAGATTTCAATATAAAAATAATCAACCTAACTTCAATTTTACAAAAGGGAAAATTTGTTTCATTAAAATTGTCAATCCATCACCAAAAGATATCTCGTTCTTTGATTTAAGAGTTATTAATATAAGTTCTAATAAACAAGTATTCTACATATATAAATCGGTGCTAGAATCTTTAGATGTTAAATCAGATCAAAAACTCTTTTATGGAACAACAGGAGGCCTAGCTAAACTAAATTATCCTCAAGATTCTTATGGAGTTTTAAAAGCTAATAGCTTTAATAAATTAGATATTGCATTTTTCCCTAAAATTGAAAGTTGCAATATTCTCATTTCTTTCAAAGTAGCCATTCCATCACTTTTTAAGAATAAGGAAAGTATTACCCGGAAGAATTTTAAATACTATAGAAAAGTATTCAAAATTTAGTAAAATCACTTACTAAAAATATGTAAAGATCTTTCATATTAAGTTAATGATAGTATTAATCACAGTATTATTAAAATTTGAAATTTCCCTGTATTTTTCTTCTTATTGTTCCAAGACAAAAAATAAAAGCTGTAGATAGGTTAAATGATTTGTTCGCTCTATAAATTCATAGGGCGTCTTTTTATTTGTGTTTATATATTTTTATGGTGGTTGTGTTACGGTTGTGTTATTTGGCAATTAAAAAAGCCTCACGATATCGTGAAAGCATTGATACTGGTGCACCCAGGGAGATTCGAACTCCCGGCCTCTGGATTCGAAGTCCATCACTCTATCCAGCTGAGCTATGGGTGCTCATACTATTTAATTATAAATATGAAAATGGAGCGGGTGAAGAGAATCGAACTCTCATAACTAGCTTGGAAGGCTAGCACTCTACCATTGAGTTACACCCGCATATCTTTATTAAATTAAATGGTCGGGGTGACAGGGATTGAACCTGCGACCTCATGGTCCCAAACCACGCGCGCTCCCATCTGCGCCACACCCCGTTATTAAATTGAACTTATGGTGCGTCATCGGGGGCTCGAACCCCGGACAACCTGATTAAGAGTCAGATGCTCTACCAACTGAGCTAATAACGCTAATCATGGTGCGTCTTAAGGGATTCGAACCCCCGGCACACGGCTTAGAAGGCCGTTGCTCTATCCAACTGAGCTAAAGACGCATATTTGGAGCGGGTGAAGAGAATCGAACTCTCATAACTAGCTTGGAAGGCTAGCACTCTACCATTGAGTTACACCCGCAATTTATTTGGAGCGGAAGACGAGATTCGAACTCGCGACGTTCACCTTGGCAAGGTGACGCTCTACCACTGAGCCACTCCCGCATATATAAAAGTTGTACTTATTATTACAAATGGTGCAGGTGAAGGGAGTCGAACCCCCACGCCGTAAAGCGCTAGATCCTAAGTCTAGTGCGTCTGCCAATTCCGCCACACCTGCATAGACTAATGTAATAATTTAAAATTAAAATGGTGGCTCACCGGGGAATCGAACCCCGGACAACATGATTAAAAGTCATGTGCTCTACCAACTGAGCTAGTGAACCATTTTGGCTGGGATGGCAGGATTTGAACCTACGAATGATGGAGTCAAAGTCCATTGCCTTACCACTTGGCTACATCCCAACATTGGGGTGAACGATGGGGTTCGAACCCACGACAACCAGAACCACAATCTGGCGCTCTACCAGCTGAACTACGTCCACCACATCTTGGTGCGCCATCGGGGACTCGAACCCCGGGCAACCTGATTAAGAGTCAGATGCTCTACCAACTGAGCTAATGGCGCTTATGGTGCGTCTTAAGGGATTCGAACCCCCGGCACACGGCTTAGAAGGCCGTTGCTCTATCCAACTGAGCTAAAGACGCACGCTTGGAGCGGGTGAAGAGAATCGAACTCTCATAACTAGCTTGGAAGGCTAGCACTCTACCATTGAGTTACACCCGCATAATCTTTCATGTCAAATAAAAAGAATTTCACTACTTTATCTCTTCCTTACATTTAACTAAGCTTTATCTTAATTAAATGGTCGGGGTGACAGGGATTGAACCTGCGACCTCATGGTCCCAAACCACGCGCGCTCCCATCTGCGCCACACCCCGTTATTAAGAAATCATCTTGTTTATCTTGAAATCTTTTTTGTAACTCCTGACAACATCAATTATTTTACACGATATATTCTAATTCGTCAATACCCTATTTTACTTTTTTTTATTTTTATTTATAATTCTATGATATCTGGCCTTATAATTTTATCATTTATGCTTATGATAGCAGCACTTTTCAGCCCATTTCTAGGCAAAGACGGACTTCCTGGATTAACAAAGTATATACCATCCTCATAGGCTATCTCAGATACATGAGTATGCCCAAATAGAACTATATCTGCCTCTTCCTCTAAAGCCCTATATCTTAACCTAGATAAATCGTATTTAACGTCATACCTATGCCCATGTGTTATTAAAAATTTTTTACCTTCTATGATTTCTATCCTTTCAGGAGGGACATCTACAGTAAAGTCACAATTTCCCCTTACGTTTATAATGTTACCATGATAAAATTTCTCTATCTCTTTTACATCTTCTACATTATCTCCAAGATGAATAATCAAATCCATATGATTTAATACCTGCATAACTTTTTTTACCATTTGCTTGTATCTATGTGTATCACTTATTACTCCTATTTGCAAATTCTAAACCTCCTCCATAATGTCCCTCATTTGTTCCTCCAATTTTTTAAGTGCATTAGCTCTATGGCTTATAGAGTTTTTTATTTCATAGGGCATCTCTCCAAAGGTTTTATGATATTCAGGCACGTAAAACAGCGGATCATAGCCAAATTTATTATTTCCTCTCTCTTCATCACATATTATACCCTTTACTTCGCCTTCAACTTTAAATGTCCTTTTTGAATCCACTATAAGTACCAGTGCACATACAAACTTAGCTTCTCTATCTTGTGGTTTCATACCTTCTAAAAGATTTAACAGCTTTTCATTATTTTTTTTGTCATTTCCATGTTCACCTGCAAACCTTGCAGAGTGAACTCCTGGTGCCCCATTTAGTCCTTTAACCATTAATCCTGAATCATCTGCAAGAACCATACACTTATCCTGCAGCATATTGTATATAGTACTGGCCTTTTTATAGGCATTTTCTGAAAATGTTTCTCCATCCTCTAAAATATCCACATTTAAATTCATATCTTTCATAGACAAAACTTCTATAGGATATTTGGAGAGTATTTGCTTAATTTCTCTTATCTTATTACAATTATTGCTTGCCACTACTAGTTTCTTCATTATTTTCCTCCTGTACCTATCCATAGAGAATCCATTTTTAAACTCTCTTTTTGTGCGCGAATCATATTATTTATTCCTTTTTCACCTAAACGTAAAAATTCTTGCAAATCATCTCTAGTAAATGGGCTTTGTTCTCCCGTACCCTGTATTTCAACAAACTCTCCTGAATCCGTCATTACTATGTTCATATCCACTTGAGCTCTTGAATCTTCTAAATAGCATAAATCAAGCATTCTCACATTATTTACTATTCCCACACTTATAGCACTGACAAAATCTCTTATAGGATAAACTGTAAAAGGGGTACGTTTATGAAGTTTATTTACAGCATCTACTAGTGCTACAAAAGCTCCTGATATAGAAGCAGTTCTAGTTCCTCCATCTGCTTGGATTACATCACAGTCAATCCATATAGTTTTTTCTCCCATAGCTTTCAAGTCAACTACAGATCTAAGTGCTCTTCCTATTATTCTTTGTATTTCCATTGTCCTTCCATCAATTTTTCCTTTGGTTATATCTCTAATTTTTCTAACTTGAGTAGCCCTAGGCAGCATATTATATTCACATGTAATCCATCCTTCTCCTTTTCCTTTTAGGAAAGGAGGTACTCTATCTTCTATAGAAGCAGTACATATTACCTTTGTATCTCCTGTTTCTATAAGTACTGATCCTTCTGCATATTTTGTATAATCTCTTGTTATTTTTATAGGTCTAATTTGATCATATTTTCTACCATCAATTCTCATACTTTACCTCCAAAATCAAAACTATATTACTAATTATACATCAATTATTTCAACTTTTCCTCTAGTACAAATAACTCATCTCTTTTAGGCGGTACAACCTCTTTTTCAAATTCATCACAAACCAATATTCCCTTTTCCCTGGTAATTTTACCTATGATACATGCATTAATATTTTGGCTTTTTAAAAGTTTAATGAGTTTACTTCCATCTTTTGTAGTAATGAGCATACTCCCTGAAGATATAAACCTCAAAGGGTCAACTGCGTACTTATTACATATCTTTTCTGTTATTTTAGTAATTGGCATCTCATTTTTATATACTTTAAATCCTACTTTACTTGCCTTGGCAACTTCCCAAAGTGCTCCTAGTACTCCACCTTCAGTTATGTCGTGCATAGAATTTACTCCTGATTTTGCTGATAAAATCCCCTCTTTTACCACACTTATATATTTTATATAATCTTTTGCCTCTTTTATTTCCTCAGTGGTAAGTATATTCTTTAATTTATCCTCGTAGTCATTTACTACAATACTAGTTCCTTCCAGACACAAATGTTTTGTTACCAGTATATCGTCCCCTTCTTTTGCACCCGAAGTAGCTACAGCTTCTCCACTTTTTCCTTTTCCTATTACAGTACAGGATATTACCATTTTATTTACAGCTCTTGTTATTTCCGTATGCCCGCCTAAAATTTCCACATTTAGCTTTTCCGTTTCCTCACTGATTTCTTCCATAATTCTTCTTATGTCTTCTAAAGAACTACTTTCTGGAGCTAAAATCGTAACTAAAATTCCAACAGGCTCGACTCCACAAGATGCTATATCATTACAATTTATATGAACTGCAAGCTTTCCACTGTTCACACTAGCCCCTGTAATAGGATCTGTAGACATTACACACTCCATATCACCAAAATTAACTACACTGCAGTCCTCTCCTATACCGCTTCTTATTCTCACATCTTCTCGTACTACTTTCCTATTTTCATCTATTATAGTTTTTAAATCTTCCCAATTTAATTTTCCAGCTTTCATAAAAATTCCTTCTTTCTAAAAATAAACAAGCACTATTTTACATCTCACCTCATATTATATATATAAGGATTAATTTATGGTAGGTGTGAATATTTTGAAATATATAGGACCTTTTTTGAGAATTAATAAGGTAAACCCGGCTAACATCAAAAATCAACTATTTTATTTATCAAAAGAATCTTTAAAGGAAATTGTACTGCACTCAGAATGCGGAGTTTCCACTCCAGTTAAAGAACTTGATATAAAAAACATACCCAACTTTGATATTAACACATTTAAAGGTGTTTCTCCACTTATATGTATTTATAGGAAAGCAAACCCTATTCTCATAAATATGGACAATAAGTTATGTTGGAACCAAGATAAATTTAAAAAAGAAATAAACATAGATAGCAATACACTTATGACTCTATGTTTACTAGAACTTTCTGATTACTATAACCT
This sequence comes from Clostridium sp. 001, assembly GCF_019056555.1. Lineage (NCBI taxonomy): Bacteria > Bacillati > Bacillota > Clostridia > Eubacteriales > Clostridiaceae > Clostridium > Clostridium sp. 001. Next base: position 1,711,802 of record NZ_CP020473.1, read on the forward strand.
ATTTAACAACATAGATAAAAGAAATTATAATTTAGGGAAATTGTACGAATCCCTTTGTAAAAGTCAATTAAAATTTTATGCCCTGCACTTTAGAAATAATGAAGGTGTATTTACAGATAAAAAACTGGAAGACGGTTCCCTTATGGATGACTTAAAATTTGCAGATAAAAATAAAAAGTTTAAATTTTCATCTCAGGCACTTTTGATGGCTGCCTACTACAAATGCAGCACTTTACTTGAAGGAGAAGAAAGGGAGGACTTTAGGAATTTTTCTTTTGACATTCTAAATATGCTTATAAAATTAAAAGAAGACTTGTATGATTTATCTTTTGAAGAACTTACAAGATTATGCTTTGGTCTTAATATATTCTACAGCTATTCCAAAGACTTGACCTGTAAAGATCTAATACTCGACATATCAGAGCTCATATTTGAAAAATTTTATTCTGACAACACCTTAGCTGAACCTTTAAGAGAAACAGATGTAGAAAATGATTCATTGAATTATATAAATTATATGCTTATATATAAGTACACAAATATTATAAAATCTAAGGACAATGCTGACTTTATATTTAAAAGACTTTTAAAGTTGTACGATGCAGAGAAAGGATTATTTATTAAAAATACTTCCAAAAAAAACATTGAATTTACATGTTTAGAAATCATCCTATATCTTACAGTCTTTCTCATAGATGTAGATATATATGAGGATAAAGACAAAAACAGTTTAATAGTACTGGACATATTTAAGCGTCAGCTTATAGACTCAGGTATAATTTTAAGTTGGCCTGATGCCCCTGATCTAAGTAGTGCAGAAAGGTACGAAAACTTTTCTCTTAAATCTGAAGATTTAAGAGAAGAACAAAATTTTAAAACAGATTCAATTCCATCACCTGAATCATGTGAAATAGCACCTGTTTTTACCAAATACGTAACTTACAGCAGAAAAAAGGAAAGTTTTAAATCTGTAAAAACTTCCTTTGACGCCTATAAAAATATGTCTATATTTTTTCTTGTAATACATCTTTTAAGTCCTAAAATAGCACACTAGTATTACAACTAAAAGTTTTTAAAAATATTTTTTAATATTTGGGACATAATAATATAACTACAGTACAAGCACTTCATAATTTAACTTTAAAACTAAGTCTGCTTCTATAAGGTAGGTGATACCTAATGATGAATATTAATTGCTCGGAAAGTTGCATACATGAAAAAAACGGGAAATGTACCCTAGATCAAATTAATGCTATTACAAGCCTTTCATCTTTAGAAACAAACTGTATATACTTTACTCCAAAAGGACAATTAAAAAGCACTTCAAATCAATTTACAAATTTCAATTCTATTTAACGAAAAGGTCTCATATTTATGAGACCTTTTCAAGCCTTGTAAAAAGTACTATATGCTCTATCAATGAACATCTAAATAAGCTTTATCTAACTTTATATTTCCCAATTTATTAGTATAAATACCCTGTACATAGTTTTTTTCACTTATAATTACATCATTGAAATATAGAGGAATAATTGGTATGTCTTCCATCAACATATTTTCCATTTCCTTAAGTATTTCTATTCTTTTAGTTCCATCCTTTTCAAATGATGCATTCATAAATTTATTGTCAAATTGCACATTTCTATATCCATATAAATTATATTGGGATGTAGACCTCCACATATCCAAAAATGACAGAGGATAATCATAGTATCCCTCGTATTTTATCTCTGCCATATCATAGTCACCTTTTTTTAACTTCTCATTGAATTTAAAAGACTCATATCCTTCACACTTCACATCTATTCCAACAGCTTTTTTTATACTTTCAGCTATGGTTTCACATGTCTTTTTGTTCTCAACTGTGTCCAAATATATGAGTTTTAATGAAGTTTCTCCATAACTAGAACTTACACTTTTCATCATATCAGAAGCTTTTTTTATATCTTCATTACCTTGAAAAAATACCTTATTTATATATTTGCCATTCAGTCCATTTCCTGTATACTGAGGTATATAAGAATATGCCTCCAAAGCAGTGCTATTTAATATATTTTTAACTATATTATTTCTATTAATAGAAGCAGCTACTGCCTTCCTAAAACTATTGTCATTTACAATACCATTCCTTTTTAAATTAAAAGCTATGCCTTCCCCTTGAAGTAAAGGTGAGACTTTATATTTTGCCTTACCTTCTATAGTTTTTAATTCTCCTAAAGGCGGATCTGTGAACACATTTATTGTAGAACTTTGAAATGCAGCAAGTGCACTTTCTCTAGTTTTTAAGGAACTCAATGTTATACTATTACTTTTCACCTGTGCCTTGTTCCAGTAATGAGCATTCTTCTTTAATGTAATCTCCCCGCTGTCAGATATATTGTTTATACAAAAACTCCCTGAATACATTATTGATCTATAGTCTTTTTTCCAATCTATGAGTTTAGAATCAATATTTCTAAGTGCATATATAGGCTGAGAGAGTATATTCAAAAAATAATTACAAGGATAATTTAATCTTATACTTAGCGTTTTATTATTTAAAGCAGTAACAGCCACATTCTTAAAATCACACTTGCCTTTTCTATAATCTTCTACTCCAAATATACAATTTAGCTGATCTGAAAATATGTTATTTGTGTTTTTATTTAAAATATCACAAAAAAAGTTCACAAAGTCATCTGCAGTAATATCAGAACCATCACTCCATTTTCCATCTTTTCTTATTTTAAAAGTATAATTAGTTCCATCTTGACTTACATCCCAACTTTCGGCAAGCGCAGGAACTATTTTGCCATTTTCATCACAATTGACAAGTCCTTCAAATGTGTTTGCAAGTATATCCTTTTCCCTCAAATTATTGGAATCAAGCATTATAAGATCTTCAGGTAACTTACCCAAATTATATGTCACATCATTCTTATAATTACTGCTTTCAGTTTGCTCAACTTTCTTTTGCAAAGATCCTCCAATTAAAGTTATAGAAATCATGGAAATTATGAGCATACCTAATATTATATAAATAAATTTCTTCATATATATCTCCTCATTCCCACTTCATGGGATACTATTTAAATTATTGTCACTTATTATAAAAATAAACAAATTAGGCTGTATTATTTTTAATCCATGTTTTTTATGATATAATGTTCACGTACATTTAGATATAAGGAGTGTAAATATGATACTTGCATTAGAAGTTTTAGGTATTTTAACTATGTGTACTATTATGTTTGTTTCAATTTGGGGATTTATAATTATGAAGCAGATGTTATCACAATTAAAATATAGAAATTACTTAGTAGAAAAACTAACTCAATATATGTATTTTTTGACAAAGAAAGATGATGGCTCTTTAACTAAAACGGACAATAAGAAAAAGGAATAAGAAAGCTTTAAAATAGTTTCCTATTCCTTTATTTAATTAGTTTTTATTAAATTCTCTATTTACAAGGTCATTTACAATCTTAGGATTTGCCTTTCCCTTAGTTTCTTTCATAACTAAACCTATCATAAATTTAATAGCTCTTTTCTTACCATTTTTATAATCTTCTAATGGTTTAGGATTGTCTTTCATAACCTTTTTTATTATCTTCAGGATTTCATCTTCACTGCTGTTTTGTAAAAAGTTCCTCTTCTCAATTATTTCTTCAGGTTTTGCACCACTTACAAACATTTCCTCTATTATTTCTGTACCTATATTATTAGAAATCATTCCTGAATCTATAAACCTTATTAAACTTACTAGGTCTTCCGGCTTAAATTTAAGTTTACTTAATGATACCGATTTTTCATTCATAAGCCTTGATATATCTCCCATAATCCAGTTAAAAGCAGCTTTAGGATTTCGGCTTAGCTTAGCAGTTTTCTCAAAGAAATCTGCTGCCCTCATATTTAATATTAGTACCTCAGCATCGTGTTTTGAGACATTGTACTCTTTAATAAATCTCTCCACTTTATCATAGGGAAGTTCAGGTATAGTTTTTCTTATTTTGTCTATCCATTCATTTGAAATATTTATAGCTGTTAAATCCCCTTCTGGAAAGTATCTATAATCTCTAGCTTGTTCTTTAGCCCTCATAACTTCAGTTCTATTTTTAGACTCATTCCATCTCCTGGTTTCTTGTACTATCTTTTCTCCAGATTCTACAGCCCTTACTTGCCTTAAATATTCATACTCAAAAGCTTTTTCAAGAGCTTTAAAGGAATTCACATTCTTTATTTCCACTTTTACACCAAATTTTCTACTGCCTTTAGGTCTTATGGATATATTGCCATCACATCTCAAAGAACCTTGTTCCATCTTACAATTTGAAACTCCTATGGATCTCAAAATATTTTTTAACTTCTGGAGATAACAGGTAGATTCCTCTGGGGTTCTTATATCTGGTTTGGACACCACCTCTATAAGAGGTACACCTGCCCTATTATAATTGATCAAGGTACCTGCCTTTGTATGGATTAATTTTGCTGCGTCCTCTTCCATATGTATTCTTTCAATGCCTATTTTCTTTTTTTCCCCCTCACTATTTTCTACCTCAATGTATCCATCGCTGCATAGAGGAAATCTGTGTTGGGTTATTTGATAATTTTTAGGGCAATCTGGGTAAAAATAATTTTTTCTATCCATTCTACTCTTTTTATTTATTGAACAATTAAGAGCAATTCCCGATTTTATTGTATACTCTATTACCTTTTTATTTATTCTAGGTAGCGCACCTGGAAGTGCAAGGCATATTGGACAAACGTGGCTATTGGGTTCTCCTCCAAATTCAGTGCTGCACCCACAATACATCTTAGTTTTTGTTGAAAGCTCCACATGAACTTCCAGGCCAATTACCAATTCATATTCCATAATTTTTACACCTCACTAATTTGTGGACTCATTTTATGCCAGTTAGTAGATTGTTCAAAACTATAAGCTATATTAAAGATCGTATCTTCTCTATAATAATTTGTCATAATTTGAAATCCTACTGGAAGTCCATCTACCATACCACAAGGTACAGATATAGCCGGCATACCGGATACATTAGCAGGAAGCACATAAACATCCGAAAGATACATAGATAATGCATTCTTTTTCTTCTCGCCTATTTTAAATGCAGTAGTAGGTGAAGTAGGTGCTATAAGTGCATCAAATTCCTTCATGACTTCCTCAAATTGGTTTTTTATAAGGTTTCTAACTTTAAGTGCCTTTTCATAATACTCATCATAGTAACCTTTAGAAAGCATATATGTCCCTAACATTATCCTTCTCTTAACTTCCATTCCCAGTGCTTCACTTCTAGATTTAAAATATAAGTCCATGTAGTCTTTAAAATTTTTTGATCTATACCCATATCTTATTCCGTCAAATCTAGCTAAATTTGAGGAAACTTCAGCACTTGCAATTACATAATAAACTGCCATGGAGTACTTTACTAGTGGAATAGAACACTCTTTAACCTCAGCTCCATTTGCTTTTAGTACATCTACAGCTTCTTCTATGGATTTTCTAATTCTATCATCTAACCCATCCTCAAAATATTCTTTAGGTATACCTATCTTCATTCCCTTAATATCTTTAGTCAAACTTTTGCTGTAATCCGGTACTTTCATATCCACTGTAGTAAAATCATTTTTATCAGGTCCTGCTATACATTGTGTTAAACATGCGCAATCTTCTATATCTGCTGACATAAGACCTATTTGGTCTAAAGTTGAAGCAAAAGCAACTGCTCCATACCTAGAAACTCTTCCGTAAGTTGGCTTTAAACCTACTACACCACACAGACATGCAGGCTGCCTTACAGAACCACCTGTATCTGTTCCAAGAGACATTACAGATTCACCAGCTGAAACTGAAACAGCCGATCCACCTGAAGATCCTCCTGGAACTCTGCTTAAATCCCAGGGATTTCTGGCTAACTTAAAAACACTTTTTTCATTTGAAGATCCCATGGCAAATTCATCCATATTTGCTTTTCCAATTATTATTCCATCTTCAGCTTCTATTCTTTTTATTACGCTAGCATCATAAGGAGATATGTATCCCTGAAGCATCTTTGAAGCACAAGAGTTTTGCATACCCTTAACGCTTATATTGTCTTTTATAGAAATAGGTATTCCAAAAAGTCTGCCCATTTTTTCACCATGTTTTATTTTCTTATCCAAATCCTTTGCTCTTTTAAGTGCTCCCTCTTTTTCTACATATAAATAAGCTCCCAATGTAGTATCAAATTTATCTATTCTATTTAAATAGGATCTTACAATTTCTTCTACACTTATTTCTTTGTTTTTTAACATATTTTTAATTTCATGTGCAGTCAGCTTCATAAAACCACCTCCTGTAAAATTATTCTATTACTTGGGGTACTACTATATATTCTTTAAGATTTTGTGGTGAATTATCCAGTACTTCTTTTATATCCATAGATTCTTCCACATTATCTTCTCTAAATTTATTTTCCATACAATATGGATTTATGGTTATATTCACTCCATCTGTATTTAGTTCATTTAAGTTTTCCATATATTTAAACATTCTATCTAATTCTTCTATGACTTCTTTTTCTTCTTCTTCATTAAACTCCAGCTTAGCAAGCTGAGCTACATATTTCATTTCTTCTTTTTTAACTCTCATAAATGCATCTCCTATCCCTTTTTATTAATGGAGTAAAAACTAAATATTTATTTTATTCATCAAACCTATTTTGTACAAAAACGGATAGTCTTAACTATCCGTTTTCAATAGAATAAAATATGGTAAATCTCATTACATTTTTGTTATATTTTATATCATCTTAGCTAATATATCAATATCATACACTTTTGTTCCTTGAAACAGACACTAACTTTTTAAATATTTCAAGCATTTGCTCGCTATTACCTGCAAGTCCCTCCGGATGCCATTGAACACCCAAAATAAAATTATCCTTTGTTTTTTCTATAGATTCTATTACACCATCTTTGGCTACTGAACCTACTTTAAACCCTTTTGCTAGATCTTTTATACCTTGATGGTGAAAACTATTTACCATAGACTTTTCTCCAAGTATGGGATACAATATGCTATCTTTTTTTACAAATATAGTATGACTTGTAAAGCTTCTGCTGGAATCTTGAGAATGTTTAATATAAAATCCATCCTTATCATCAAGATCTTGATATAAGGTTCCTCCAAAATATACATTTATTATTTGCAGCCCTCTGCAAATGCCAAGTATCGGCTTTTTCAAGCTGCATGCTGCCTTAATGAGCTTAAAATTAAAATTATCCAGCTCATATGAAGTAAATCCCTGAGCCTTTCTAGGTTCTTCTCCATATAATATGGGATTCACATCATATCCACCAGAAATAATTATTCCATCAACTCTTTTTACTTGATCAAAAATATACTCTTCATTTTCAATCACAGGAAGTATTATCGGTGAGGCCCCAGCCAAAGTTACAGATGAAACATAATCGCTATTCACATATGTCCTTTTTATACCAGGAACTGATCCGCCTCCTATTTCTAATATATTACCAGATATTCCGATAACTGTATTCATGTTTTTCCTCCCTGAAAGCTATTTCAAATTTAATATAATTTTTATAAGCATTTTTTATGCCATACATTAAAGAAAAAAATACCCTGTGGACAGCTTACTTGCATAAGTTATTTATATTAAATAGGTTATTTAGGCTATAATTTTGTCCTATTTTCCATCCATTTTAAAAAATTGTCCCCTTTTGTTGTAATTTTGCTTCCGCCTCTTCCTAAGTTGCATAATATTAATGACAATTTGTTTAAAATGCTCATTATTCTTCTTATTTCAGCTTCACTTAGTCTTATATTTTTTGCTTCCATAATCTTCTTTATACTTTTTCTACCAATTCCTGATTTCAAAATTCCTTGTTCCTTAATAATTTTCAATATTAATACTGAATTCAAAATACAATTTTTAGATTTCAAATACGTAATTTCTTTATCAAAGTCTATATTATAGTCAACCAAATAATAAGGCAAGTCTCTAGCTTTTACTTCTTCTTCATCATTCATAATCTTTATATAGGAAGCAACGTTTTGAATTTCCCTTATATTGCCCGGCCAAGAATAATTCATAAAAATTTCTATGACTTCATCAGATAATCTTATATTCCTTTTTCTTTCCATAAAATATTTTATAAGAGAAATGATATCTTCTTTTCTTTCTCTTACAGGTGGTATATTTATAGGAAGCACATTGATTCTATAAAATAAATCTTTTCTAAATTGTCCTTTCTCTATCATTTGAAGCAAATTTTTATTTGTAGCTGAAATAACTCTGATATCAATATTTATAAGCCCATCAGAACCTATCCTCATTACTTGTTTTTCCTGCAGCACTCTAAGCAATCTGGCTTGCAGTGTTAAAGGCATATCACCTATTTCATCCAGAAATATAGTTCCCATATTAGCTTGTTCAAATAATCCTACTTTTCCTTCTTTGCGTGCACCTGTGAAGGCCCCACTTTCATATCCAAACAATTCACTTTCTAACAAACTTTCAGGAACTGCAGCACAATTTATGGCAACAAAAGGCCTGTTTTTTCTCAAAGATGCATTGTGTATTGATTGAGCAAAAAGTTCCTTGCCAGTACCACTCTCACCCGTTATCAAAACTGTCAAATCTGATTTTGCAACTTTATTACCTAGTTTTATGCATTCTTTTATACTGTTTGAATTTGTTTTTATGGAATTAAAATCATACCTTGCTATAAGTCCTTTATTGCTATATTTTAATGTTAGTTTTTTTGCAAGCTGCTCCAAATATGTAACTTCACTTATACTAATATAGCATCCTTTTTTTTCTCCATAGTAGTTAACAATTTCTTTAGAGTTTCCCTATTTTTTTAGAAATGACTAAATACCACTTGTGGATAAGTTAAAAATAAACTTGAAAGTTGTCCACAGATTTATAAAAATGCATAAAAAAAGAATAAAACAGTCCATTGTTTTGATATAATGAATTTACTACAAAACAAAAATCAAAAACAGTGTGGAGATGTTTTATTCATGATTAATTATAGCAAATTATCATACAAAATAAAAAGAAAAATATTAACTTTTTCAAATAAAATTTCAAAAAGTCTATCGAGACCAACTTACAAATTTGTTACACAGATGATGTATGGAACTTTAGAAAATCAAACCGTACTTTTAAGTGATATATCAAGGGCACTTAAGGAGAATATCTCTTTAAAAAAGACCATTGAAAGACTTTCTAACAACCTTAAAGCCTTTGATAAACACAATGTGGTAATAGATAATTACATTTCCGGCATAAAACCATATATTGATGATAATACTATATTTTGCGTTGATGAGTCTGAGATTACAAAACGTAATAGCAAAGTTTTAGAAGCTATGGGCAAGGTACGTGATGGCAGCACAGGTGAAACCAACGTTAATGGCTATAATTGTCTTGAGATTGCTGCACTTACAGGTAAGTACAATATGCCAGTATCTGTGTACTCAAAAATGTATTCTAATGTTGAGAAGAATTTTATAAGCGAAAATGAAGAAGCTTTAAAAGGACTAAATTTTATTAGGAAAAGTTTTGACAATAAGGGCATTAAAGCACTTGATAGAGGTTATGATAACAAAAAGTTTTATAAACATTTTATAGATAATCAAGAAAATTTCGTTATTCGAGCTAAAGGCAATAGGAATGTTATGCACAATAATAAATCTATAAATATACTTAAACTTGCAAAAAAATATCAAGGGAGATTCGCAACTATAGTAACAAATAAAGCAGGGAAAGCTAAAAAGTGCAAATTTAGCTTTGTGCAAATAGCTCTGCCTGATATACCAAGTAAACAACTTACACTTGTTGTAGTAAAAGGTTTTGGTAAAAAACCTATGATGCTTATTAGCAATATTAGACCTAGTGATAAGAAACTAACTTTAGCTATAATTCAAATTTATCTTAAACGCTGGAGAATAGAAGAATATTTCAGATTTAAAAAACAGCAGTTTGATTTTGAAAATATAAGAGTACGAAGTTTAAATTCCATAAGAACTATGAATTTATTTCTAACTTTAATTATAGGATTTATTGCAATGATGTCAGAAAGAAAAACGCAAAATGCATTAATCAAATGTATCGAAAATATTTCTAATCGTATTTATGGTATACCCAACTTTGATTATTATGCATTAGCTGACGGTATTTATACAATATTGAGAAAAACACTTACTGGAATTAAAAATCTTCTCCAACCTGTTTTTAAAATTAAAGCATCTCAACAGCTAATTATGCTCCAGATATTGAAATTAGTGGGATAGCTTTGACGTGAATTTTAATTTTGGGGAAACTCTAACAATTTCTTTATTGACTACTATAAACTTGTCTCTATATTCTATGAGTTCGTCCTTAACACTATTTTTTCCAAGCAAGCATACCAAATTTTTATCCAATACATTTTTTATATTTTTACATTTTATATTTTCTCTTATATTGAATAACCTTTCAAAAGCATTATTGTAAAATGATATCTTTCCATCTAAATCTGTAAACATTATTCCTTCTTTGGACATATTAAGTACTGCATTCAGATCTTCATTTTTAATGTAAAGCTCTTTATATTTATCCTTGATACCAATATCTAAATTTACAATTTTTTCTGAATATTTAAACAGCCTGGTATCAATTACTCTGCTTTTAAACATTAATTTATTAGAAATATTAATAAAGGTAGATATATCAATACACCGATTTCCTATGTCTATAACTTTTTCAATATATTTTGGCACTCTGGAAGATTCACCAGGAGTTATTGCAAATTTTATGTTTTCATATGTTTGATTTTCATCATAAGGTATAAGGGTAATATTATTTACACCTATCCTATATAATAGAGATATGGTTTCTAATGTAGCCGATTTTGCATTATTTACCACAAGAGCTTTAGTGCCCTGGGGAATATTAAATATTTTATAAACTTCATTTTCTTTTATCGTTCTTTCAATAACTATTATATTCTTTTTATTTTTTACATATCTCTCTATTTCAATTGCTATTTCATGATTCATTATCAATATCACATCATCATCTATCTTATCTGTACTTTTAAGCTCATTCAAATAATAATTATTTATTGCAACAAAACCCTTATATATATTTTCTATACTGCTTTTCAAAAATTCAGCCACTAAAGAATTGCTATTTGTAACAATTCCAATAGATTTCAATATATTCACCCCCAAGCTGTCGCCCATGTTGGGCGTACCTAAAAAAATAAGACAATCTACCAAAAGATTGTCTCTATAATCTTAATAAACTTTCATATACATAAAAAACATAGTTGCGCAAGCTATCAATACACATGTTATAGGGTATACTATATTTCTAAAGTTAGCTCTAGAAATTATCATATTTATAGCCCAAGCTACCATAGTAACAAATATGCTCCACTGAAGCGTGCAATAATCATTAAAGTACTTTACATATGTAAAATGATATGTAGTAAGGAGTGTTAAAATCAATGTTAAGATAGTAAAAATAACTCCTATCCACCCTAATAAATTTATTGTCCTTTTCATTTTTATCCTCCACTATAGTGATCCCAAGCAAAATTTAGTAGCATATTAAAGGAAATAAGCTGCCTCTAACCTAGAATCTCTATACTATACAAATAGTTTAACTTTCATATGAAATTAAACTATTCTTATAATAATCCTTTTTTACTTCTTTGTAAATATTTATAGCATGCTTTCAAATTCATTTTTCCTTTATTATTTTAATTCAAAATCTTAATAATTCTTCTATGCTCCTTATTATATTTCCCTGTTTAAAAAATTCTATTATTTATTTTTATTTAAGCATTTGCAATAATTCCGCTTCAGATATTACCTTAACACCTAATTTCTGAGCCTTAGTTACTTTGCTTCCAGGAGCATCCCCTGCAAGTACATATGTAGTTTTCTTAGATACCGAACCTGATACCTTGCCGCCGTGTTTCTCTATAAGCTCCTTTGCTTCAGTTCTTCCCATTGATGGCAGCGTTCCTGTAATAACAAACTTACTGCCTTCAAGTAAATTATCTGCTTCTTTATCTTCGTTCATTACCATATTTACACCGCATTTAGCAAGTTCACTTATAATTTTAAGGTTATCTTCATTTTTGAAATATTCAAATATTGTTGAAGCACTTATATCACCAATATCAGGTACCTTCTTGATTTCATCAATATCTGCATTAATGAGATTATCAATAGATTTAAAATATTTCATAAGTTCTTTAGCTGTTGACTTACCAACATTAGATATACCCAAACTTGCCAATAACCGATGTGGTTCATTCTTCTTTGAATTTTCAATAACATCAAGAAGTTTATCTGTATTCTTTTCTTTGCCGATTATGCCTTCTTCAACAAGCTTATCTCTATATTCATTAAGGTGATAAATATCCGGTATATCATCTATATATCCTTTATCAACAAGCTGTTCAACATAAGCTGCACCAAATCCTTTAATATCCATGCAGTCCCTGCTTACAAAATTAATAATTCTTTTTACAAGCATAGATGGACAGTTAATGTTAGTACACTTAATGTCAGCTGCACCTTCTTCTCTGGCAACTGGACTGCCGCATACAGGACACTTATCTGGAAACTGAAATTTAACTGTTCCTTCAGGACGTTTTTCGTGTATAACTTTCTTGATCTTAGGGATAATTTCTCCTGATTTATATACTACAATAATATCGCCAACGCCTACATCCAGTTCATCAATAAAATCTTGATTATGGAGAGTGGCTCTTGATACGCTTGTACCACACAACCTTATTGGCTCAAAAATAGCAACAGGGGTAATCCTTCCAGTCCTTCCTACCGTAAGTTCAATATCAAGGAGCTTAGTTTCTTTTTCTTCAGGTGGATATTTATAAGCAATAGCCCACTTTGGAACTTTAGAAGTACTACCAAGTTCCGTTCTGTATGCTAAATTATTGATTTTAATAACCGCACCATCAATATCATAATCTAAATCTCCGCGGTTTTCACCAATTTTTTCAATGGCATCCCATATTTCACAAGTAGTCTTACATACTGTATAATTCTCAATAACTTTAATGCCCTGTTTTTTTAGAAATTCATAACCTTCGGTATGAGTTTTAAACTCCATACCCCGAACATCTTGAACATTAAAAATAAAAAGAGATAAATTTCTTTCTTTTGTAACTTTACTGTCCAGCTGTCTAAGAGTACCTGCTGCACAGTTTCTAGGATTAGCAAATACCTTTTTACCCAAGAGTTCCTGATGTTCATTAACATTTTGAAAAGCCTCTTTAGTCATATAGACTTCTCCACGAATCTCCAGATACGGAATCTTATCTTTAAGTGATTTAACTACATCATTTATCACTTTAGCATTCACCGTAACATCTTCACCATAAACAATACCATCACCTCTAGTAATAGCAGTTATAAGCTTTCCATCTTCATAGCGTAAAGCCATTGATAAACCATCAATTTTTGTTTCTACTACAAATTCTACATCAGGAAATTGAGCTTTAACATCATTAACAAATTGTTCAACGTCCTCTTTGTTAAAAACATCCCTAAGGCTTAACATAGGAACTCTATGTCTAACAAGTACGCCTGCTTCACGTTTAGCATCACCTCCTACATACTGAGTAGGAGAATCCGGAGTAATAATCTCTGGATGTTCTCTTTCTATATTCTTTAGTTCCTGCATTAACATATCATATTCATAATCAGATATTTCAGGATTATCCTGATTGTAATACCTATCATTATGATAAGTAATTATTTTCTTTAATTCATTATATCTATCTTCATATATCAAAGCTAAAATCCTCCATAAACAATAAATGCAACTTATACAGCTTCCAGCGGTGCTACTCCGTACATTAAATTTTTTATTCCCATCTTATCAAAAACTATAGTAAGTTTTATATCACTGCCACTTTTAGATATACTTACAATAGTCCCTAATCCAAACTTTCCATGTTTAACTTTTGTTCCTTCTTTTATATTCTCTAGTTTTAAATAATTACCCTTTGGTACATTTTCTACAGAAGGAGATACTGGATTTTCTATCAAGCTGCTCTGGTGAACCTTTTTACCCCAGGAAAAAGTATTTTTGTTTAATTGCTTATTTATAGGACTAGTAAAATTGGATTTTTTTAAACTATCATACTCTATAAGGTCATGAGATATCTCACTTATAAAACTGGACTGCTGGTAAGATACCATTCTTCCAAATACCCTTCTGGTTTCCGCAGAAGTCATATAAAGTTTTTCCTTAGCTCTAGTTATTCCAACATAACAAAGCCTTCTAGACTCTTCCATTTCCTTAAACTCATTTAAAGACTGGGTTCCCGGAAATATTCCATTTTCCATTCCCGCCATAAAGACTACAGGAAACTCTAATCCTTTAGCACTATGTACTGTCATAAGTACAACTGAGTCAGCATCTTGATCAAAATTATCTACATCTGAAACCAAAGTCACCTTCTCTAAAAATGCAGAAAGAGACGGATCTTCTGAAGAAGTTTCAAACTCTGCAGCAGCAGACACAAGCTCCTGTAGATTTTCTACCCTGCTTATACTATCTGCCTCATTTGAATCTTTAAGTTCCTCTAAATATCCAGTAGTATCTAATATCTCCTTTATAAGACTGGACACAGTAATCTTGTCCCTGCTTCTTATAAAACTGTTTATAAGGCTTACAAATTTATTTATGCAATTAATATTTCTCTTTGTTAAATTTAAAACTTCATCTATAGCTAAAAGTACGTTGTACATGGACTCATTCATAGAATTAGCAAAATCCTGTATTTTCTGTACTGTAGAATCCCCTATACTTCTCTTTGGCACATTTATTATCCTTCTTAAACTAACATCATCTAAAGGATTATTTATAAACTTTAAATAAGCCATAATATCCTTTATTTCTTTTCTGTCGTAGAACTTTAAGCCTCCAATAATTCTATAGGGAATATTTGATTTCATAAATACATCTTCAAATATACGGGATTGGGCATTAGTTCTATAAAGTATTGCAAAATCCTTATAATGTTTGCTTTCATCCTCTTTTAGTATTTCTTTGATCTTAGATGCAATATACCTGCCTTCATCTATATCTGAATAAGCCCTATATAATTTTATTTTGTCTCCATTTTCACTTTCAGTTCTCAGTATTTTTTCTTTTCTATTTGAATTATTACTTATGACATCATTAGCTGCCTTCAATATATTACCCTTGGATCTATAATTTTGCTCTAACTTTATTACCTTTGCATTTGGATAATCTTTTTCAAAATCCAAAATATTTTTTATGTCCGCACCTCTCCAAGCATAAATACATTGATCATCGTCTCCTACTACACATATATTTTTATGTGCCTTTGCAAGAAGCCTTACAAACTCGTATTGAGATCTATTGGTATCTTGATATTCATCTACCATTATGTACTTAAACTTTCTCTGATAAAATTCCAGTACATCTTCATTTTCCTTAAAAAGCTGTACAGTTTTATATATAAGATCATCAAAATCCAATGCATTGTTATCCTTGAGTTTTTTTTGATATAACAAATAAACATCTGCAATTCTATTCATTCTGAAGTTTCCTTCATTTTCTTTTTTAAATTGCTGTGGAGATATTAAATTATCTTTTTGTCCACTAATTTTATTTATTATCTCTCTGTCAGTTATATCCTTGTCACTTATATTTAACTCTTTCATACACTGTTTTATAAGTACTTTTTGATCATAACTATCATATATTGCAAAATTCTTATTATATTCTAATTTATCTATTTCTCTTCTAAGTATTCTTACACAGCTTGAATGAAATGTAGATACCCACATTCCATCTACTTCATCTCCTACTAATTCTTTTATCCTGTCTTTCATCTCTCCTGCAGCCTTATTAGTAAAAGTTATAGCCAGTATTTTAGAAGGATATATATTCATATCCTTAATCATATGAGCAATTCTATAAGTTAAAACTCTGGTCTTTCCAGAACCTGCCCCAGCTAAAATCAATAGAGGACCGTCTACATATACTGCTGCTTCATACTGTTCTTTATTCAAAAGGCTTTTTAAATCCATAACATTCACTCCTGTTTGTTTATCCGATGGCTACCAGCCGTAATACCCCCATCTCACACAGCGAAAGCGACTATCACCAAATCAAAGATTTGGGATATCTGCTTTTCTTATAAAGTTGGGAATATTAGAACTCTTGAGCTTCAGCGATTTAGAGTTCTTATGCTGTGCATAACGGCTGCTACGCCCCTGGATAACGATTTTCCCTAAAGGATAACGCCTTCTAAGTGCTAAAGCACTAAGAATCCTGTTAATAAGTTTCAGATGGATAAAAAACTCCACCTGAAACCAAGAACTCTGTTTATCTCCCCTAATTTAAAGTAGATACAGAGATACTTCCTGTTTAATATTATAACATTCTACAATTAATTTAATCATGAAAAGCATAAAAAATGTGCTGATATTTTTATCAACACACGAAAAAATTTATTTGTACTGATTGAATATATTATTTTAATCTTCCTAAGACTATCTTATAACCGTCACTTCCATAATTCAAACACCTATTGACCCTACTTATGGTAGCAGTACTTGCCCCTGTTGCAGCTGCAATGTCCAAATACGTTTTTTTGTTTTTCAACATTCTAGCTACCTGAAGCCTCTGTTCTAATGCCTTTATTTCATTTATAGTACATATATCCTCAAAGAATCTATAACACTCTTCTTTTGTCTTTAAAGACAATACTGCCTCACACAAGTAATCCATTTCTTTACTCTGTAATTTAGATTTATATTCTTCCATGAACTACACTCCTTATTCATGTACATTTAATGTTAATATTCCCCCTTTAATTTTATCACGTATTAAAACATTAATCTATAAAATTGTAGATAATTAAATTCAAAAAAGCAAAAACAGCCCATTGGGGCATGGACTGTTTTGCTCATAAATAAAAAGGGGGCTATTCATTCCTTTTATTTATCCTTGCAACTTAATTATAGTAAAACTTGAATAAAATATCAAGTAAAATCTGATACATTTATGCACATATAATTGTAAATTTAATATAATTATGATTGAATTTAATTCATATTTAAATTCTTTTTATACTTTCAATCTCATTTTTAGATAATTCCCTATATTCTCCCAAATTTAGATCTTTATCCAACTCCATAGGTCCAAATTTTATTCTCTTTAAATAAACTACATTTTTTCCTAATGCATTAAACATTCTTTTAACTTGATGAAACTTTCCTTCCTGTATAGTAACTTCTACCTTAGCACCATCTTCATTCGATTCCATAATATGTAGTTTACCCGGTAAACATTTATAACCATCTTTTAGTTGTATTCCTTTTTTAAACCTATTTACATCTCTTTCATCCAAATACTTATCTATTTCAGCATAGTAAACTTTGTCTACATGATTTTTAGGTGATATCATCCTGTGATTTAGCTCACCATCATTTGTAATAAGCAAAAGTCCTTCCGTATCTTTATCTAGCCTTCCTACTGGAAATGGTTTAAATGCCTGATACTCAGGCTCTAAAATGTCTATAACTGTTTCATCATAATTGTCAAAAGTTGCCGACACTACTCCTTGAGGCTTATTCATTAATAAATATATATTTTTTTTGTACTCTACAACATTACCTCCAACTTCTATTGTGCTTTTATCAGGATCTATTTTCATAGAACTATCTTTTATAACAGTGCCATCTATTTTTACTTCTCCATTTTTTACTACAGCTTTTATCTCTTTTCTTGTTCCAAAGCCTAAATTTGCTAAAACCTTGTCTATTCTATCCATATTTTCGCCTCCTCTCATATATTATACCCTTTTCTGCATTTATAGAAAATATACTATTATAATTAAGAATTAATAGTTATGGACAATTTTCTTTCGTTAAAACTTCAGAAAATCTAAAATATAGCGTTATTAAAGCAAAGCTTCAATAAGCTTTAAATATAAGATTTTTCACAGCATAGTGGAGAAAAATCCTCATTCGCTATTCACTTTTAATTATTAATTCTTAGTCCAAAATTCAGACAATTGACCTAATTACTGCATAAGTATAATTCTTGGCACCGCACAAAAATACAGGATATTAATATATTTTACTAATATCCTGTATTTTGTATAATTAAGTATTTGTTACAATTTTATATAAATGTCATTAGAAAAAGCCCTACTATTTTCCGTAATATTTCATAACTTTTTGTACATAATCTCTCGTTTCATAAGGTAATCTTGAAATACCCGAAGTACTGCTAACACCCCTAGACTGCAAAGTACCGGGACCAGCATTATATGCAGCTAGTGCAAGTTCCTTGTTGTTTCCATACATATTAAGCATTTCTTTTAAGTATTTAGTACCTCCATCTACATTCTGATCTATGTTATATGGGTCACTGACCCCAAGTTCTCTAGCAGTACCTGGCATAAGCTGCATAAGTCCTTCAGCTCCTGCACCAGATGTAGAATTTGGATTAAAATCAGATTCTTGTTTTATAACTGCCTTTATTAAATTGGTATCAACTCCATATTTTCTTGAAGCATTTGCAATTGCCTCATCAATACTTGCAGATCCACTCTGTATGTCACTTTTTACACTATTATAGACAGTATTTAACCTTTGGCCTGCCCCATATCCTAGTTTACTAAGATCTTCTTGTCCCAAATTTAATTTAGACAAGTCAATATTTCCACTGCTGTCTGATAATGCTTTAGTTAAGCTTTCCATTACAAGTTGAAAGGAATCAGAATCTCCAAAGGCTTGTTTTAATATTTGAGTCATCATCTCATATTGTAATACTTTTTGAACATTTGTATTTTGATTCTCATTACTTACGTTATTTACACTCATTTTTTCACCTGCTTAAAAACATAATCTACTCATTTTCATCGTATTAATATATGATAACTTTATACCCACTCAATTAACTTTAAAGGAAAATATGGTATAATCTTCATAAAACACTTTATTGTACTGACTTTTACTAAGTACAAGCACTTTGTATTCGTCTTTTTCAAAGGGAATAAATGTATAGTAATTTTTTTTACTATAGTTTTGAACTAAATTCCAATCCCCTTTTTCCATTATATAAAATTCATATAGTACATCTTTACCCCCTTCACTATGAGCTGTAAATATAACTGGTTTATTGCATATAAAATCTGCACTGTCACAGGTTATTCTCGTATTTGTTACAGGTAGTGCTTCATTTACTTTAATTGTAACTTCCTTTTTGCAATCAAATTCTCTGGTTCCTTTAACATTTTTTGCAAATATATCTACCTTATATCTACCACTGTATTTTGGTATAAACACATAGGTCTTTTCACTCACAAAATCCGTCTCTTCCACCTGATGATTATTTATATTAAGCACATATTTCATAACCACATTTCTAGTATTTTGAACTATACAATTTATAGAAATTTTATCTCCTACTAAATAATACTCCCGTAATGGATACAACACATAATCAATTGCAGCAGGTATATAGCTTAGGACCGTTATATTTATTATGGAATGACAGTCGTATTCTCTCTTTGAATATTTATCTTTTACTCTAACCTCCAGTTCATAATTCCCTTCCTTTTTAGGAATAAATTTCATGTGGTTATTTTTACAATAATTTATTTTGTATAACTCTGCTGCCTTTTCCCTTATTATAAATGAGTATCTAAGATCCACCCCTCCCGATGCTTCTACCTCTACATTAATATTTTCATTTATTAGCACATGGTCATTTTTATCCATTAAAACTTTTTCAATTTTGACAGGTTCATCGCTTCTCTCATCTATAACATAATTTAAATGTTCCATAGCCTCATAACTTCCCTGAAAGGATTTATCCTTCACCATCAAAGTTATCTTGTAATCTCCTGGAGCCTTACTTTCCCAAACATAACTATTAGAATGAGTATATCCAGAATCGTCACTGGATTTCCCATAAATTATGTACCTGTATAAAAGCTCTCTTCCACCTATAGTTTCAGCCTTTAAAGTTACTTTTGTTCCACATAATTGTGGGTAATTTATATCTGTAATAAAACTTTTTATATAAATTTTACTGTACTTTTTAACTTCAAAATTAAGCATAGCCCTATCGTCAAATTTATTTTGGGAGTACATGTCTTTTACCATACATAAGAGCTTGTACTCACCGCTCTTATGTTCCACATAACTTACCGTCCTCTTGGTAGAATAATTTTGTACACACTGTACCTGGCCATTAGAACTTATTTTAAAAAATTTATAAAGTATAGTTCTATCTATATCATACTGTGCATCTACTTGAAAAGTAAGTTCAGAATCTTCTAAAATTTTACCAGTCAGACACTTAAAATCCGTTATCCTAATTTCTTTTAGGGGAAGCACCTGAAATTCTTCAATTTTAAAGTCATCATATTTATTTTTTGAGTCCACATTTTTACACTCTACTAATATTTGACATTTTCCGTCACTTTTAACTGTCCAGGAAAGTGTATTTTCAGCACAATAGTCTTTTATCATTTCCCATTCATCTTTTATTTTTATCCAGTATCTAAACATAAGAGGCATTTTAGATGTATTAACTGTTATATTTAATTTATCACCTAATTTTAATTTCTTCTTATCCATATGTACAGCAGTTATTAATTTTTCCTCTACTTTTCCTATTACATAGTCCATCCTGGATACATAATCAAAGCTTTTACTTCCATTTAACTTTTTAGCTTGTACCATTAATATATACTTTCCTTCATTCTTTGGAATCCACTCTACACTCTCATTTTTTGTAAAATCCTTTAATACACTCCAGGTTCCATTGCATCCAATCATATACTTATAAACAAGTTTTTCTTTTAAGTCATTATATATATTTATAATAATTTTTGATTTTTGCTCCTGTGGACTTTCTAGATTACAGCTTATAGCAAGTTCATTCATCTACATCATCCCCCATGTAAAATAATATTCCTAGGAACTAATTCCCATAAATTTATTATACTATAGTTCCATATTCTGTAATAGTATTTTTTGTATATTTCTATTATAATTTAACACTAGGTCAATAAATTGGAATATTTCAATCTATCACAATATTGAGACTTAGCTAAAATCAAAAATACTCCCTTTAAAAGTAAACTACTTTAAAAGGAGTATCCTATTCTCGTTTGTAAAAATTATCTACACTAATTAGCCTTAGGCATTTGAAAGAAAATAACAAGTCAAAAATGCGAAGGATATTTTTTATCTGACAAGGAGGCAGGTTCCGCAGATAGTGAATCCTATCTAAGGGTTCTACCGACGCAGTCTGATAAAAAATAGGCTAGCATACTGACTAGTTATTTCTTTGAAAATGCCTTATACCTGGATATTAATTTAAGTAAATTTTTTTCAAGTCTCTCATCATCTTGTTTTGTCCTTTTCTTAGGGCTGAAAGTTTTTCCCCCTGACCTTCTTATTTTTGAAGATATATGTCTTTCAAAAAGAAGTTGATCCATATTATTGTCATCATATATGTACCCTTTAGGATTTATAGCATAAGCTTTTTTACCTAAAGTCATAGCTGCTACCCCATAATCCTGACTTATAACTATATCTCCACTTTCAACTTTATTTATAAGAACCATATCTACACTTTGAAATCCACCATCCACGTACTTAATAGTACTATAATTGCTGCTTAAAACATGATTTATATCGCAGTACATTATAACTTCCACATTGTTTTCTCTAGCAACATTTTCTATTATAGACTTTCCAGGACAGGCATCTGCATCTACTAATATTTTCATCTAATCCACAACGTATAATTTTACGTATTTTCTCCTTTACTATTGATTTCTTTTTTGTCCCATCTTTCCGAAGGTAATCTTTAGCAAAAGCATAAGTCCTCCAAGACACCCACCTGACAATAAAGAAATGCCAATAATTTTAAAAACTGATCCTAAATTTTTATCCTGCAGGTTAATAAAATATAACACAAAAAATATAAGTGTAAATATTACAAATCTTTTTATAAAATACTTTTTCAAATAACTTCCCCCTACACCTATAAAATATATTACAACACTTCCTATTATATATTATATTTACACATTTAACAGATAATTTATAAAAATATTTCTAGAATTTCTCATTTGAAAGCTGCTTTATAGTTTTTCTAACTTAAAAATCAACTTACACTCAGTCATATTTTTACAATAATGAAGCTCTTTTAAATTTTTTGCTTAGCCTTATCAAAATGTTTAACGAGCTTAAGGTTGCAAAAAATATCCGAAGTATAAGTTGATTTTTGCTTAAAAACTCTATATCTGTTTTTCAAGTTCTAATTTCATATTTTCATAACCAGGTTTTCCAAGGAGTGCAAACATATTTTTCTTATATTTTTCAACACCAGGTTGATCAAAAGGGTTTATTCCCATAAGATAGCCGCTTACAGCACATGACTTTTCAAAGAAATACACCATATGTCCAAAATAATACGCTGTCAATTCAGGTACATTTAATACTATACAAGGTACATTTCCATCACTATGGGCTAAAACTGCACCTCTAAAGGCTTGTTGGTTTACAAAGTTCATAGTTTTTCCTGCAATAAAATTTAATCCATCAAGGTTTCCTTCATCTAACTTTATTGTAACCTCTTTTCTTGGCTTCTCAACATTTATAAAGGTTTCAATTAAACTTCTAAATCCGTCTTGTATATATTGTCCCATAGAATGAAGATCTGTTGAAAAATCTACTGCTGCTGGAAATATTCCTCTATTATCTTTTCCTTCACTCTCTCCATACAGTTGTTTCCACCATTCTCCAAAATAATGCAAACATGGTTCAAAATTAGCTAATATTTCTATAGATTTACCCTTTCTCTGTAAAATATTTCTCACTGCTGCATATTTATAGGCATCATTTTTATCTAACTTTGAATTTCCATAGGCAATAACTGCATCTGCAGCACCTTGCATTAATTGATCTATATTAATGCCGGCTACAGCTATTGGAAGCATCCCTACTGCTGTGAGTACAGAAAATCTTCCTCCAACATCATCTGGAATTACAAAGGTTTCATATCCTTCCATATCTGCCACAGATTTTAGTGCACCTTTTTTCTTATCCGTTGTAGCAAATATTCTTTCCTTTGCTCCCTCAT
Source organism: Clostridium sp. 001 (assembly GCF_019056555.1). Classification (NCBI taxonomy): domain Bacteria; kingdom Bacillati; phylum Bacillota; class Clostridia; order Eubacteriales; family Clostridiaceae; genus Clostridium; species Clostridium sp. 001. The sequence goes on from NZ_CP020473.1 coordinate 1,734,979, forward strand.
GGCCATATTTATTTTCAAGTAATTCTCTAAGCATTCTAAATGCTATGGCAGGTTCTGTTGTGGTACCTGATTTGGATATTACATCAACAGATATATCTTTTCCCTCTATAACTTCCATAAAGTCTGCCATATAAGTTGAACTCATATTATTTCCCAGATAATATATTGCAGGACCACCTCTTTTTTCTCTAGGCAAATTATTATAGAAAGTATGACTTAACATTTCTATAGCTGCTCTAGATCCCAGGTAAGACCCTCCTATTCCTACAACTACAAGGACATCAGAATTGTCTCTAATTTTTTTCGCACATTTTTTTATTCTCTCAAACTCTTCTCTATCATAATTTAGAGGTAAACCAATCCATCCTGTAAATTCACCGCCTATTCCTGTTTTCTTATGCAACATTTCATGAGCCTGATTTATAAAAGGTTCCAAGGCTTCTATCTCATAATTTTTTAAATAATTCTCACATTTACTCAAATCCAAGTTTAAACATCCTTTAAACATATCTTACCTCCATAATTGTGTATCTATAAAATAGTTTATACTAAAAACCTTAAAAAATTAATAAATTTGCCTTTTATTTTTACTTTTTATCTCTTAATATATATTAATTTTTCTAATACACTATTCCTTAACTCAACTTTCGCACATATAAAATTTTGACTTAATATAAAAATATTGCGAAACAATTTTCTTAAAGAACAAAGTTCAAATATCAAATAAGGATAATTTTCTTCCTAACGTCAGAAAATATTAAAATTATAGATTTCCTGAGGTACGATGGAAATCATCTTTATCTGTTCTTTGTTATTTGAACTTTGTTATTTTTAAAAGCTTTGCTTCGCAAAGTTTTTAAACTGCGAAAGTTAAGTATTAATATATTACATATTAAAAGTGTATCACAACCATATACTGTTATGATACACTCTTAAATACATTTTTATCCGATGACTACCTGCTCTAACATTCCCACTTCTCCAAGTGTACGTTGAGAGCAGCTACGTCCCTGGATAACGATTTCTAAGCATCAGCTGAAGTCAAAACTCCATCTGATGCCAAGAACTCTGTTTATAATATAATGTCCTTTACAATTTATGTGCAATTTTATTTAATTCTGCTGACATAGAAGTCAATTCTTGTATACTCGCCGTAATCTCTTCTGTAGCAGAAGCTTGTTCTTGACTTTCTGATAAAGAACCCTGGCTTTTTTCACGAGTTTCATCAACTTTCTGTTTGATGCTATCCGTTAATTTCTTAATTTGTGGAACTGTATCTTTTGATTGTTTAGATAATTTTCTTATTTGCTGTGCAACAACTTCAAAGCCTTTTCCGTTTTCTCCTGCTCTAGCTGACTCTATGGCAGCATTCAAGCCAAGCATATTTGTTTCATCAGCAATATTTTTTATAAACACTGATACTTTGTTAATTTCTTCGGACAAATTTATTACTTCCTTAATACCATTATTAAGATCCATTTCATTTGAGTGTATGTTTGTTGCAGATATTGATAACTGTTCAATTGCAGAAGCAATTCCAGAAATACCACTTTCAAGATTAGCAGACATATCTCTTAGATCACCTGCAACTTTTTTTGGAATCATTATTCCTAATGTGGCCACAATTTCATTTGAATTTTCTTCATCGAACAATGGTAAACATGTAACTAAAGTAGGGATTCCATACTTTGAACTGTCAAATTCTAGTGTAACTTGCTTTTTCTTATCTATAACCTCTTTTGCAATGTCACCTTCTATTAATTTATATCCTACAACTACAGTAGGAATATCAAACTGTTTTGATGCTTGTCTATACATTACTTTATATAAATCAGTCAAATAGATAAAAGCTCCTTCTGGAAACATTTCGGATAAAACAGGTGCAAAATTATTAAAGGATTTTGCTACAGGGTGAAGCCTTGGAAATACAATTGAAAGTGCTCCAACAACTTTCCCATTTTCATCAACTAAGGGTTCTGCAATTGTCTTTAATCTTACCCCATAAAGATATCTGGGAATATTTTCTGTCAATGTTCTATTTTCTTTCATTGCTCTACTTACTACACTGTTTGAATTTAATTTATCACCAACCTTAAACATATCCAAATTAAATTGTTTTGATGCTTTTCTCCATGTAAATGTGTCTCCTTCAATAATTAGATATAACACTCCACCAGGTATCATATCTAATTGCAATTCTAATATAGCTTTTAACTGTTCCAGTATGTTTATGGAAATCATAATAAATCCCTTCCTTCCTACCCCAATTATAAAATATTTGTAAATTTGTGGCCTAATTTAAGTTATAATTGTTTATTCTGTCGTAATTTAAATAATCATATATTTTCAGTATATTATAAAAATTTAATTCTATCAATTACTAATATGCCTTATTAATACTCAATTTGGTTGACTTTTCTAGGTAAATTTTTTCATATATACAAAAATAGAGCGCTGCAGAACTACTTAAAAAGTATTTCTACAGCACTCCATTTTTACTAATATTAAATTTAAATATATCTATCTTTTATTTTATTCCCACTCTATTGTAGAAGGTGGTTTTGAAGTTATGTCGTATACGATTCTGTTTACCCCTTTAACTTCATTAACTATTCTTCTGCTTACTTTATCTAAAACATCATAAGGTATTCTTGCCCAATCGGAAGTCATAGCATCACTAGATACTACAGCCCTCAGTGCAACTGTATAACAATAAGTTCTTTCGTCCCCCATTACTCCAACAGAACGTATATTAGGAAGGCAAGCAAAATACTGCCATATCTTTTCATCTAGTCCTGCAATAGCTATTTCTGTTCTAAATATAGCATCTGCCTCTCTTGTTATTGCAAGCTTTTCTTCAGTAATTTCTCCTAAAACTCTTATAGCAAGACCAGGTCCTGGAAAAGGCTGTCTCCAGACCAATTTATGAGGTATTCCAAGTTTTTCTCCCACAGCTCTAACTTCATCTTTAAACAATTCTCTAAGTGGTTCTATAAGCTTAAAATCCATGTCTTCTGGAAGTCCACCTACGTTATGATGGCTCTTTATAGTTGCAGAGGTTCCAAGACCGCTCTCAACTACATCCGGGTATATAGTGCCCTGAACTAAGAAACTTATATCTCCTAGTTTTTTAGCTTCTTCTTCAAATACCCTTATAAACTCTTCCCCTATTATCTTTCTCTTCTTTTCAGGATCTGATACACCTTCTAATTTTCCTAAAAATCTATCTTTGGCATTTACTCTTATAAGGTTCATGTCAAATTGCTTTTTAAATACATGTTCTACCTGATCACCTTCGTCTTTTCTCAAAAGACCATGATCTACAAATATACAGGTAAGCTGCTTTCCTACAGCTTTATGTACAAGCACTGCTGCTACAGAGGAATCAACTCCACCGGACATAGCACATATTACCTTCTTATTTCCTACTTTCTCTTTTATTAATTTTATCTTTTCATCTGCAAAGGAAGCCATAGACCAATCTCCCTTTAAGTTGCATACTTTAAACAAGAAGTTAGACATCATTTCTTTTCCAAAAGGTGTATGCTCAACTTCAGGATGGAACTGAACTCCATATATTTTTTTATCACTATTCTCTATAGCTGCAACAGGACATCCCTTAGTCTTTGCTATTACTTTAAATCCTTTTGGAGGTTCTGATACAACATCTGTATGACTCATCCATGAGGTTTGGTTTTTATCTATATTAGAAAATAAAGCATTATCTGTATCAAGTTCTATCTTTGTTTTTCCATATTCCCTTACTTTTGCGCTTTTAACTTCTCCACCTAATATATTGCATATAAGTTGATGTCCATAGCATATACCTAATATAGGTACTCCTAATTTAAATATATCTTCACTTATTTTAGGAGCGTTTTCACCATATACACTATTTGGTCCTCCTGTAAATATTATTCCATTAGGTTTTTTTTCCTTTATCTTATCTATAGAACAAGTATAGGGAAGTATTTCGCAGTATACATTATTTTCCCTAACTCTTCTTGCTATGAGTTGATTATATTGTCCGCCGAAATCAACTACAATAACTATTTCCTTTTCCATGAACTTCCTCCTAACCAATTATAGAAAATCATTGTATATTAAATACTACTATACAATTATATTATAAAAATTTTTCTTAGGCCATAATTTTTATTGTCTAACACTGTAATTTGGAGCTTCTTTAGTCATGGATATGTCATGTGGGTGACTTTCTCTAAGTCCTGCTGAAGATTGAACTACAAAAGTAGCCTTTTCATACAAATCCTTTAAAGTAGGTGATCCTAAATATCCCATTCCTGAACGTATTCCTCCTAAAAGCTGGAATACAGTATCTGCTACAGATCCTTTATAAGGAACCCTGCCTTCTACACCTTCTGGAACTAATTTTTTATTTCCTTCCTGAAAATATCTATCTTTACTACCACAAGCCATAGCACTTAGAGATCCCATTCCTCTGTAAACTTTATAACTTCTTCCCTTATATATTTCAGTTTCACCTGGTGCTTCTTCACATCCTGCAAACATTGATCCCATCATAACTACTTTTGCTCCAGCAGCTAGTGCCTTTACTATATCTCCTGAATATTTTATTCCTCCATCTGCAATAGCTGGTATACCATATTTATTAGCTTCCTCTACACAATCCATTACTGCAGTAAGCTGTGGAACTCCTACTCCTGATATTACTCTAGTAGTACATATGGATCCAGGTCCAATACCTACTTTAATTGCGTCTGCACCAGCCTCAATTAAATCTCTAGCAGCTTCTGCTGTTGCAATATTTCCTGCAATAATTTGTATTTCTGGATAGCTTTCTTTTATAGTTTTTACTGCATCTAAAACTCCTTTAGAATGTCCATGAGCTGTATCAACATTTAAAACATCAACTCCAACTTTCACAAGGGCATTTACTCTATCCATCATATCTTTTGTAACTCCTACAGAAGCACCGCATAAAAGCCTTCCCCTCGAATCCTTAGCGCTATTTGGGAATCTCTTTACTTTTTCTATATCTTTTATGGTTATAAGTCCTCTTAAATTATTATCCTTATCCACTAATGGTAACTTTTCTATTTTACTTGTTTTTAATATTTCTTTAGCTTCTTCTATAGTAGTATCTTCTGATGCTGTTATTAGTTTTTCTTTTGTCATAACCTCAGAAATCTTTTTATTATAATTTGTTTCAAATACTATATCTCTATTAGTAATTATACCAACCAATTTTCCATCTACAGTTATAGGTACTCCAGATATCCTATATTTGCTCATAAGGCTAAGAGCATCATTTATACTGTTATCTGGTGAAAGGTAGAATGGATCTGTTATTACTCCATTTTCCTGTCTTTTTACCTTATCCACTTCCATAGCCTGTTCTTCTATAGTCATGTTCTTGTGTATTATACCTATGCCGCCTTCTCTTGCCATGGCAATAGCCATTTTTGAATCAGTGACGGTATCCATTCCTGCACTCATAAGAGGTATGTTTAATTTTATAGTCTTAGTTAGATTAGTAGCTAGAGAAACTTCCCTAGGTAAAACCTCTGATTTGTTTGGTACTAAAAGTACATCATCGAAAGTATACGCTTCTTTTAAAATTTTTGCCAATTAAAATCACTCCTAAATTATAATAATATGTTATTAACTAATTGTTTTTAATATAATTTAATAAAAAAGCCATATTAAATTCACATACATGCGAAATTAGTATGACTTGTACCATAATAATTCCGCTCATAGTCAGAAATTTACGGCTTCCGGTAGATACTCCCTGCCTTATTGAGGGTATATATGAGCTGGATAAAAGATATTCACTTTTTACAAATTTTAATTAATTTCTATCTATTTTAATAACTATTTACACTATTTTATTCAATTTTTTTCTTTTTGTCAATGAAAAATTCCTCATATACTTAAAATAATCCTAAATTATATTATAGATTCCCCTTTAGGTACCCTATATATACATGCATTTAAAAAACTTTCTATTATGCTACTTAATATAAACAGAGTTCTTAGCATCAGATGGAGTTTGACTCCAACTTGGAAAAGTGGGAGTATTAGAGCAGATAGTCATCGGATAAAAATTAAACCCCGCATTTACATAATGCTAGGGTTCAATTTTTCATTTATATTTGCTTTTAGATTAGTACATTCCTTCCATTCCGCCCATTCCTGGTGCTCCTGCTGCTGGACCTGCAGGTGCTTTTTCTGGAATATCTGCAACTGCTGCTTCTGTAGTTAAGAATGTAGCTGATACGGATGCTGCATTTTGAAGTGCTGATCTTGTAACCTTAGTTGGGTCTACAATACCCTTTTCTACCATATTTACATATTCACCTTTCAATGCATCATATCCAACGCCTACTTCACTATTTCTAACTTTTTCAATTATTACTGAACCTTCAACACCAGCATTGTTTGCTATCTGTCTAATTGGTTCTTCTAATGCTTTTCTTATTATGTCTATACCAACTTTTACATCTGGTATATCTGAAGTTAATTTTTCAACTTCTGGAATTGCATTTATATAAGCAGTTCCGCCTCCTGGTACCATACCTTCCTCAACACCTGCTTTTGTAGCTGCTAAAGCATCTTCTATTCTCAATTTTTTCTCTTTTAATTCAGTTTCAGTTGCTGCTCCAACTTTTACTACAGCTACTCCACCTGCAAGTTTTGCAAGTCTTTCTTGAAGTTTTTCTCTATCGAAATCTGAAGTAGTTTCCTCTATTTGAACCTTAATCTGAGATACTCTATCTGCTATAGCTTTTTTATCTCCTCGTCCATTTACTATAGTAGTATTTTCTTTATCTATCTTTACAGATTCAGCTCTTCCTAAATCTTCTAATTTAGCTTCTTTTAAATCTCTTCCTAATTCTTCTGATATTACCTGCCCTCCAGTAAGTATTGCTATATCCTGAAGCATTTCTTTTCTTCTATCACCAAATCCAGGTGCTTTTACTGCTACACAAGTAAATGTTCCTCTTAACTTATTTACAACTAAAGTAGCAAGTGCTTCTCCTTCTACATCTTCAGCTATTATAAGTAACTTCTTTCCTTGTTGAACTATTTTCTCAAGTAGTGGTAATATATCTTGAATATTTGATATCTTCTTGTCTGTTATTAAGATATATGGATCTTCTATTGCAGCTTCCATTTTTTCTGAATCAGTAACCATATATGGACTTAAATAACCTCTGTCAAACTGCATACCTTCAACTACATCTAACTCAGTTCCCATAGTTTTTGATTCTTCAACAGTTATGACACCTTCATTACCTACTCTTTCCATGGCATCAGCTATTAATTTACCTATTTCTTCATCAGAAGCTGATATAGCTGCAATTCTTGCTATATCTTCTTTTCCTTTTACAGTTGTTGAAATTTTCTTTATTTCTTCTACAGCCTTATCTACAGCTATCTTTATGCCTTGTCTTATAAGCATTGGATTTGCTCCAGCTGTAACATTTTTTAATCCTTCTCTTATTATTGCTTGAGCAAGTAAAGTAGCTGTAGTTGTTCCATCGCCAGCTACATCGTTTGTCTTTGTAGCAACTTCTTTTACAAGTTGTGCTCCCATATTTTCATATGGATCTTCTAATTCTATTTCCTTTGCTATTGTAACACCGTCATTTGTAATAAGTGGTGAACCAAATTTCTTATCAAGTACTACATTTCTTCCCTTAGGTCCAAGTGTAACTTTTACTGCATTTGCCAGTTTATTTACGCCTTCTTGCATTGATTTTCTTGCATCTTCACCGAATAAAATACTCTTTGCCATAAAAAACCCTCCTTACAATTAACCGTTATATAAATACTTATTTTTCTCTTTGAATTAATTAACTACTCAATTATAGCTAATATGTCATCCTGTTTTAAAATAGTGTACTCTTGTGCATCTATTTTTACTTCATTTCCAGCATATTTGGAGAATAATACCTTATCTCCTACTTTTACTTCCATTTTAACTTCTTTTCCGTCTACTGTTCCGCCAATTCCTACTGCCACAACTTGTGCTTCTTGTGGTTTCTCTTTAGCACTTCCTGGTAAAACAATACCGCTCTTTGTAGTTTCCTCAGCTTCTAATTTTTTAATTACAACTCTGTCTCCAAGTGGTCTAATTTTCATCTAAACCCCTCCTTAAAAATATTTAAATGTATTTAAAATTAATTTTTAGCTCTTATTGTTAGCACTCATTAATTGTGAGTGCTAATACAATTATTATAATAATGAATAATATCTATATTTTCAAATTTAAATTTACCAGCTATTAGCCTATTTTACAGTAAAAATCTTAATTATTCTTTAATTAGATAGCTATTTCGCTTTATTACTATAAATTTCATATATATCTTAATATATAAACTTTTCATATGTAAAACCATACCTATTATTATCTTCCAATTAGGTTTATATATACAAACTATTTAAAGTTTATTAAAAAAAGCGATAAACAATCCAACTAAAATTCTTTATCGCCTTGAGAAGTTTTATTTTTTGTTATCTTAACTATTATTTTTTCTCCTTTTAGCACGCCTATTATAAATAAAAGTGTCATTGTGATTCCTATTAATATAAGAACTATTTTATTCCCAGTATATATTTTTGAGCCAAAATAAGCTGAAATAATTACTCCAGGCAACCTTCCTAAAGTTGAATAAAGTATAAAATGCTTAAACCTAATGTTTGATATTCCACATATATAAGCCAGAACGTCCTTAGGTATTCCTGGAATTAAATATAGTAAAAATACTATAAAGTTTATGCTACCTAAATTCAACACCTTATGAAAAAATTTTAAATCCTTGCCAGATATTATTTTATTCACAAGCGGCTTTCCATAAATTCTAGATATACTATAGGCTGCTATGCTGCCAAAAGTTATGCCTAAGATTGATATGATACTTCCAATCAATGTTCCATATATATATCCCCCTGCAATTTGGACAATCTCCCCTGGTATAAAAAAGGCAACTACCTGCAAAAATTGAACAAATAAAAATACTACTATCCCATATTTGCCATAGGACATAATCCAATTCTTTATTTTATTTGGATCTCTAAATATATACATGTATTTATTGTAATATTCGTATGCAACTGCAATTAATATAAATAATATAATTGCTAGCACTATATAAGATTTATATTTTTTTAAAGTTCTTTTTAATCTTTTCAATCCATACCACCTAATTTAATGTAATTAATATTCATTATGTTCAATTCATTTTGTTATATACCTTAAATCTTACCACAATTTTTTATATAATTTATTAAATTTCACTTAAACATATGAATATAGGGTTTATCCTTCAAAATCTACATCTTTAACCTTTTCAAGATTTTCATTAGAAAGTACGGATTTCTTATCGGATTGCTTACTAAATTTAATCTATTGTCCTCTAGCTTTCATGGAAGAAATCATAGTAGCCGGTCCTCCAATACACCCACCTTCACACATCATTTCCTCTATAAAATTGTCCTGAAGCCTTCCAATTTTAGTTGAAGTCATAATCTTTTTTATCTCGTCTTTTTCACTTACTTTTACAGGATCAAATTGAAAAGTGAATAAAAACTTGGAATTTATTTAATTAAAACATTGAATAAATCTCTATGTTTTAGATTTTATGTGATTTTATTAAAAATAATATTTTAAACTAAAAAAGGGATTCTCCCTTTTTTAGCCCATGGAGAGTCCCTTTTATTTTTAAACTTGTGAGCTATTATCTATTCTATTTACGGTTTACATGTAATAGTTCGTGAGTTTTACCTTTTAACAATCCTGAATACAGTGATTTCATAAGCGGATTGTCAGCTGTACGTTTTATAGTGCTCATTTTATCTGATTGATATATTCCAGCACTACGTTTTAGCTTTCCTTCAAGTTTTTCAAATGGTTGTCCGCCACCAGAAATACATCCACCTGGACATGCCATAACTTCAACGAAATCATATTTTGATTCACCAGATTGTATTTTTTGTATAAGATCTTCTGCATTTCTAAGTCCACTTACTATTGCTATTTTTATTTCACGATCACCAACAGTAATGCTAGTTTCCTTAGTACCTTCCATACCTCTCACACCATTAAAAGCAATAGAACGTAATACAGCATTTGGTTCATCAGCTAAAACCTTACGTATAACAGCCTCTGTTACTCCACCTGTTACTCCAAATATAACACCAGCTCCACTGCTAAGATCAAATGGCATATCAACTGCTTCAGGTTCTAGTTCAGAAAATACAATTCCTGCTTGTCTTATCATACTAATAAGCTCTTGTGTAGTTATTACGTGATCTACATCAGGTACTCCATTTCTTGAAAACTCTTCACGTTTTGCTTCATATTTTTTAGCTGTGCAAGGCATAATTGCTACAACTACAATTTTTTTATCAGAATCTTTATAGTATTCTTTAAGCACAGATCCGAACATTTCCATAGGTGACTTACATGTAGATACATTTTGCATTAATTCTGGATGAGTTTTTTCTACATAATTTATCCATGCATGACAACAGGATGTAAACAACGGTAGTTTCTCATTTTTCTCAAGTCTTGAAGCAAATTCTGATGATTCCTCCAAAACTGTAAGATCTGCTGCAGTGGAAGTATCAAAAACCTCATCAAATCCCATTCTTTTAAGCGCAGCTACTATTTTGCCCATTTCATTTTTACCGTTTTCTTCTCCCAATTCCTCATTAAGACCAACTCTTACAGCAGGAGCAATTTGAGCTATAACTTTTGTATTCTTGTCACTGAGTGCTTCCCATAGTTTAGCCGTATCATCCTTTACTACAATAGCACCAGTAGGACATACTGCCGCACATTGACCGCAGCCAACACAATTTGAATTTGCTATAGGTTCATCAAATGCAGTAGTTACAGTCATATTAGAACCTCTTTTAACAAAATCAATAGCACCAACATTTTGTACTTCTTCACATACTCTTACACAGTCACCGCATAAGATACATTTACTTCTATTTCTCACAATGCATAATGATGAATTATCAATTTTTTTATTTACAGAAGTATTTTTAAATCTTACCTTCTTTATTTTAAAACGCTTTGCTAAATCTTGTAATTTACAATGCTCACTTTTTTCACAAGTTGTACAATCTCTACAGTGATTTGCAAGTAACAGTTCAAGAATATTTTTTCTGTATTTTCTAAGCCTTGGAGTATTCGTATATATTTCCATACCAGCTTGAGGAGGAGTAGAACATGAAGCTTGCATACGTCCACGTTTATCTTCAACCATGCACATACGACATGCACCATAAACTGAAAGCTCTGAATGATAGCAAAATGTAGGTAAATCAATACCAGCTTTTCTAATTAATTCAAGAATATTTTTTTCACCATTTATCTCTACAGGAATATTATCTATAATCATAAATTGTCTACTCATTCTATTAATCCTCCTTTACAGCTTTAAATACACAAGTATCAACACAGGTACCACATTTTATACATTTATTTTGATCAATTGTAAATGGCTTCTTGATTGTTCCTGAAATTGCTCCAACAGGACAAGCTCTTGAACATTTTGAGCATCCCTTACAAATTGTTTTATCTATATATATTGTTCTAAGCTTAGTACATGTTTTTGATGGACATTTTTTATCAACTATGTGAGTTTCATATTCATCACGGAAATTCTTAATAGTACTAACAACTGGTGATGGAGCAGATTTCCCAAGTCCGCATAATGCTGTTGAAGATATAGTATCTGCTAGTTCTAACAACATATCTATGTCTTCTATTTTACCTTTGCCTTCAACTATGCTCTCAAGAATTTCAAGCATTCTCTTAGTCCCTTCACGGCAAGGAACACATTTTCCACAGGATTCATTTCGTGTAAAGTTCATGAAGAATTTTGCAGTATCAACCATACATGTATCTTCATCCATAACTACAAGTCCGCCAGAACCTATCATGGCTCCTACTTTTTTAAGTGAATCAAAATCCAGTGGTAAATCAAGATCTTTACTTGTAAGACATCCGCCAGATGGTCCTCCTATTTGTACAGCCTTAAATCTTTTACCGTTTCTTATTCCTCCACCAATATCAAATATTACTTCTCTTAGGGTTGTACCCATTGGCACTTCAATTAATCCTGTATTTTCAATATTTCCTGTTAAAGCAAAAGCTTTTGTACCAGGACTGTTTTCAGGTCCAATGTTTCTATACCAGTCTGCTCCTTTAGCAATAATTACAGGTACATTTGCAAATGTTTCAACGTTATTAAGTACTGTTGGCTTACCAAAAAGTCCATGTTCAACAGTTCTTGGAGGTTTTACTCTTGGCATACCTCTTTTTCCTTCAATAGAAGCTGTAAGGGCACTTCCTTCACCACAAACAAAAGCACCTGCTCCTTTATTAATTTTAATATCAAAGTTAAAACCTGTTCCAAGAATATTTTTACCCAAAAGTCCGCATTCTTTTGCTTGTGCAATTGCATTAGAAAGTCTCTCTACAGCAAGAGGATATTCTGCACGGACATAAATATATCCCTCTTGTGCACCACAGGCAACACCTGCAATCATCATTCCTTCAAGTACTCTATGAGGATCTCCTTCCATTACACTTCTATCCATGAATGCACCTGGATCACCCTCGTCACCATTACATACAATATATTTCATATCTGCCTTTTGACGTTTTACTTGAGTCCATTTACGACCAGTAGGAAATCCACCGCCTCCACGTCCTCTTAAATTTGATTCATCTATTTGCTTAATAACTTCATCCGAATCCATGTCAAATAATGCTTTTTCAAATGAGGAATATCCTCCTAAAGCAATACATTCTTTTATTGAAGTTGCATCAATGTGACCGCAGTGCTCAAGGGCAACTCTTGTTTGTTTTTTATAAAAAGGTATTTCCTGCTGCTTTCTATATATTTGTCCATCTTTTTTATATGCAAGTCGTTCAACACATTCATCATTAAGTATAGTTTTATCTAAAATTTCTAAACAGTCATCCGATTTTACCTGTATATACAAGTATCCGAAAGGTTCAACCCTTACAAGAGGTCCCATCTCACAAAATCCATGACATCCGCTTTTCTTGAGGCCAACTGATTTATCATGCGGCTCTTTTTCAAGTTCTACTGTACAATTTATTCCTTTTTCTTTCATCAATCTTAGAAATTCATCATAAATTTTTAATGAACCACCTGCAACACATCCAGTACCACCACATATGAGAATTTTCTTGCTTTGCATTTCAAGACTATTTTTATAAATTTTTCTAGCATTAATCAAATCATTTCTACTACTAAACATGTTATTTTTCCTCCTTAAGTGAGTTTAAAAGTTCCATTGCTTTATCAGGAGTCATAGAACCATGTACCTTGTCATTAATTGTGATAGCAGGGGCTAGTCCGCAAGCGCCAAGACAAGAAACCGTTTCCAAAGAAAACATTAAATCATCAGTTGTAGTTTTAGTCTCTGAAAGCTTTAATTCCTTTCTTAGTATATTCAATATAGGTATAGATCCTCTTACATGGCAAGCAGTACCGTTACATACTTTTATTACGTATTTACCTTTAGGCTCTAAAGAAAAATTTTCATAAAAGGTTGCTATACCATATATCTTCGCTTTGCTAACTCCAAGATTTTTTGAAAGATATGGAAATATCTCCTTAGGTAAATACCTGTATACTCCTTGGATGTCCTGCAATATTGCAATAATATTGCTAGATTTAAATTCATGATTTTTCAATATAGTATCTAACTTACTGTAATCAAATGACGTATTCATTGTACACCCTCCTTATGATAAATATTATTGTTGTGACTTTCGGAAAGGCATAAATATAAATTTTTAATTAAATTCTATCAACATTTCTATGCATTACAAAAAGCTTTATTTGAATACTATAGCAATTCTTCTTAAGCTATTTCTTTAAATACTGCCAGCTTAATCTTTATTATTTTATTTATAATAAAATAAACCATAGCATACATCTCAATAGAGCTTAATGTAGATAAAATTATTTCTTTTATTTTTGAATTTTCAATTTTATAAATTGTTGGCAGGCTTCATTTTTTAGTTGGATTATTAAAATTAATTTATCATTATGAAATTAATTTTTAATGCAGTAGGTAATATACCTTTTAGTAGATCATTATAGTAATCAATGCAACGTTTACTTTCAGAATTTAAAAATGTTGATGTTATTTTAAAATGTTCATTTACAAAGGCAACATTTATTCAATATCCTTCTTAGCCTGAATTACTTCATACTTAATAATTGTGATAAATTCTTAGCCTGAATTACTTCATACTTAATAATTGTGATAAATTCTTAATATGAAGAACTTCTTACTTTTTCATCTAAAAGAATATTGTAACTTTACCTAAAAGATTAACCTTTGTATTTTTCACTATGTAATTAACTATCTTGTGTTATTAAAGAAGCATATTCCTTTAACACCAAATACTCTAATCTTAAGTGAATTTCAAAATTTGTTATCTTATGTTTTCCTTTGTCACATTTTATAATTTGTTTGTTTAATTATAACACTTTTAGATGTAAAATGTAACTACTTTTTATTTTTTATGGGCAATATAATACTTTCCTTATATATTAGTTGTTTACAAGGGCATGGTTTCTTTAACAAATTTGAACAGCTTATTTTATAAAATAGTACAGTTTAAAATTATTACTTTTATTACATTTATTGTAATTTAATACTATTTTCTCTAACATAATAAAATAAATACTGCTGTGCAAATCCTGACAACTTACCAAATTTATCTATTCCAAAATCCCTTATCTTTTTCAAAGACACATCTGGTGCCAGATAAAAATAGTTCATAGCCCTCTTAACCCATACATCTACGGGAAATGCAGAATATTTCTGCATAGAGAAAAGCATAATACAATCTGATACTTTAGGACCTATACCCATAAATTTTTGCAGCTCTTTATGACATACCTCATCCTCTTGATCTTTAATCCAATTAATATCATATTTTTTATCATAATTTTCTTTAGTTTTAGTTCCATTATAATAAATCTTTGATACAGTATCTTTAATATACTTATTTCTAAAACCAGTTCCACAAGAAGCAAGTTCTTCTAAAGTGGCTTCCTTTAATTTATCTACTTTAGGGAAACTATAGTAAACTTTATTTTTATACTCTAAAGGTTCTCCCCATTTTTCACTTATATTTTTTATAGTCCTCTGTATCATTGGAATTCTATTATTAGCAGATATTATAAAAGAAACTACCAATTCAAAGGGATCCTGCTTTAATAATCTGATTCCTTCTCCAAATTCTATAGCTTTCTTTAAAACAGGATCTTTACTGAGTATATTTTTTATTTCATTGTAATCCCTATACAAATCAAAATAACCTGCCCAAATTTTCTTAAAATCCTGCTGTGATGCGTTATATAAAATCACATCCTCTCCCCTTTTTTCTACCTCTATTACTTTTCCAAAACTTACGCCTATATAGTTGCCATTTTCTTCTCTATGCCATCTAAAACACTGCCCACATTCAAATATATGGGCTAATTCAAAATTTCGAACATTTTTTATTATAATCCCATTTTCAAAATCCTCTACATAATTAAAATCCATATTATACTTCCTTTTCTCCGTAAAATTTTTACCAAAATGGTATACTTATTTCTGATAGTATACCATTTTATTAAGATAATTTTCAATCAATATTAAAAAAGCTGTACCAGAAATGTGATACAGCTCCTTTATTCAATATATAATTATTTTTTCAGATATTCATCTATAGCCTTAGCAGCTTTTTTACCTGCACCCATTGCAAGTATTACAGTAGCAGCACCTGTTACTGCATCTCCACCTGCATATATTCCTTCTCTTGTAGTGAGTCCAGTCTCTTCTTCTGCTATTAAGCATTTACGCTTATTCATTTCAAGTCCTTTTGTTGTAGTTGATATAAGTGGATTTGGTGAAGTACCAAGGGCCATAATTACAGTATCTACATCTAAATCAAATTCTGATCCCTTTATTGCAACTGGTTTTCTTCTTCCAGATGCATCTGGTTCTCCAAGTTCCATCTTAATACAGCGTATTCCATTAACCCAACCTTTTTCATCTCCTAATATTTCTACAGGATTAGTTAAAAGATTGAACTTTATTCCTTCCTCTTTTGCATGGTGTACTTCCTCTGCTCTTGCTGGAAGTTCTGCTTCGGATCTTCTGTATACTATGTATACTTCTGCTCCAAGTCTTAGAGCTGTCCTTGCAGAGTCCATAGCTACGTTTCCGCCTCCTACTACAGCTACTTTCTTACCAGCTTTTATAGGAGTTGCATAATCATCCCTATATGCTTTCATTAAATTACTTCTTGTTAAGAATTCATTTGCAGAGAATACTCCATTTAAGTTTTCTCCAGGTATTCCCATAAACCTTGGTAGTCCTGCTCCTGAACCTATAAATACAGCATCAAATTTTTCTTTTTCTACTAGTTCATCTATAGTAACAGTTCTTCCTATTATTACATCTGTCTCTATTTTTACTCCTAATTTCTTTACATTTTCAACTTCATGTTTTACTACAGTATCCTTTGGAAGTCTGAACTCTGGAATACCATATACAAGTACTCCTCCTGCTTCATGAAGTGCTTCAAATATAGTAACGTCATATCCAAGCTTTGCTAAATCTCCTGCACAAGTAAGTCCTGAAGGACCACTTCCTATAACAGCTACTTTTTTGCCGTTTTTAGGTAAAGTCTTAGATAAATCGATATTATTCTTTCTTGACCAATCTGCTACAAATCTTTCCAGCTTACCTATAGCAACAGCATCACCTTTTTTGCCAAGTACACATTTTCCTTCACACTGAGTTTCCTGAGGACATACTCTTCCACATACAGCAGGAAGTGCACTTGATTCTGCTATTATTTTAGCAGCTTCTTCAAAGTTTCTATTTTTTACCTGTTCAACAAACTTAGGTATAGTTATTGTAACAGGGCACTGAGTAACACACATAGGCTTTTTACAATTCAAGCATCTTGAAGCTTCTTTTACAGCTTCTTCTTCAGTGTATCCCAAGCAAACTTCATCAAAATTAGTAGCTCTAACTTTAGGATCCTGTTCCTTTATAGGTACTCTTTTCATTCTTTCAAGTTTTTCTTCTGCTCTACACTTTTTACCTTCTCTACTTCCAGTGTCCCCTTCTTCTTCTTGCAGAAGTTTCTTTCCTTCTTCAGTCTTGTACATAGCTTGTCTTCTCATAGCTTCATCAAAATTTACAAGATGACCATCAAATTCAGGACCATCTACACAGGCAAATTTTAATTCTCCACCTACAGTAACCCTACAAGCTCCGCACATTCCAGTTCCATCTACCATTATAGTATTTAAACTTACTATTGTTTTAATTCCATATGGTTTCGTAACTTGAGTTATAAACTTCATCATTATCATAGGTCCTATGGCAATTACACAATCATATTCTTTATCTTTCTTGTCAATAAGTTCTTTCAAAAGATTCGTAACAAAGCCCTTATATCCATAACTCCCATCATCCGTTGCTATATATAAATTTCCACAAATTGGTTTCAATTCATCTTCAAATAATAAAAGATCTTTTGATTTACATCCAACTATAACATCTGCAGCAACTCCATGTTCATGAAGCCATTTTACCTGTGGATAAACTGGTGCAGTACCTACACCCCCTGCTACAAACATTATATTTTTCTTCTTAAGTTCTTTAAGATCCATCTCTACAAGTTCTGAGCAATGTCCAAGTGGTCCAACAAAATCTTCAAAATACTCTCCCACTTCATATTTAGCCATTTTTTTAGTTGAAGCTCCTAATGTCTGAAATACAATAGTAACAGTTCCTTTTTCTGCATCATAATCACAGATAGTAAGAGGTATTCTTTCCCCTTTATCATCCATTTTAACTATGATAAATTGTCCTGGTAAACAGGACTTGGCAACTCTTGGTGCCTCAATATCCATTAAGAATATGTTTGGTGATAACTCTTTTTTGTTAACAATCTTGTACATACTTTTGTGCCATTTTTTCTAGTACATAAATCATAAGATCTATGGCTATTTCCCTTTTCATAGTGTTCGATTTTGCTAGTTAGCTACTTTCGTTTGGTCTTTCACTCCAAGGGCGTAAATTCGGATGAAATTCACCCTACAGCATCAGTAAATACCCCCCAATAAGATACATCTGACTAAACGGCTTTTTGCCCCTTTCTCAACTCATATTTGACCTAATATAAACCTATATAATTATATCATATAATTATGAAAATTGCACAAGAAAACAATTACAATATGCTAAAAATATAAACTATATTCATAATATTACTCATTTTTTCTAAATATTTATGATTTAAATTTATTTTCTAACAAATGAATTTTTTAACTTAAAGAATTCATTTAAGTTTTTAATCTATGTCATTTAAAAGACATGTCAATGTTAATAAACTATCACTTAAATGAACATTTTCAATCTTTATGTCTTCTGGAGTAACCAAATCTACAGGAGCAAAATTCCAAATACCTTTAACTTTGTTTTTGACTAAAATATCACAAACCTTTTGGGCATTATTGTTAGGTACACATATAACTCCTATATCTATACTACTTTCTTTTAAGTAATCATCTAAATAATCTATATCCCTTATCTCGATATCCCTAATTCTAATACCTATAAGTTTAGGATTTATATCAAAAATAGCTTCTAACCGAAAACCTATTTTTTCAAATCTAGTATAGTTAGCTATAGCCTGACCTATATTACCTGCACCTATTATAACAGTCTTATAAGTTTTCGTAAGACCAAGTATATTGCATATTTGCCCGTATAATTCACCTACGTTATACCCATATCCCTGCTGTCCAAAGTCTCCAAAACAGTTTAAGTCCTGCCTTATTTGTGAAGCTGTGAATCCTATTTTTTCACTTAATTCCTTAGAGGATATTCTATCTACGTCATTTTTCATTAAATCCATTAAATACCTATGGTATTTTGGCAATCTCTTTATAACAGCCATTGATATATTCTTTTTTTTATCCATACTACACCTTCTTCTATATTCTTTGATTTCTCTTAAATACTTTTTTGATTTTTAGAATACCATTATTGTATCTAAATAAATTACTTTGATATATATTTAATTATCCTATTCATACAGACATAAATCAATACATTTATATGTAAATTATATTAATTATTTACATGTTTTATACAATATAGTACTCACTTTTTTAGTTACCTTTTAACATTCGTAAATAATGAGCAGTAACAACTATTGTTAATTTGCCTACATTTCCAATCCTTACAAATGTACTTGAAAATTAATTAATTATAATTTCTTTTAAAAATAAATTTAAAACATCAATTAGCCCATATTATAATTTTCTAATTATAATTATAACATAGGACTACAAAAAAGTTACTATACATAGTAAAATGTTAATGATTAAGGAAGGTGTTACTAATGGTTGTTTTAAGTTGCAATAATATTCATAAAAGTTATGGAATCGAAATTATACTTGAAAATATAACTTTCAACATAAATGATGGAGAAAAAGTAGGATTAATTGGTCCAAATGGAGCTGGCAAATCCACCTTATTTAATATTTTAACAGGTAAAATAAATTATGACAGTGGAAATTTATTTATAGATAAGGCTAAAACAGTTGGATATCTAACTCAACATCTGTCATTGGATTCTTCAAATACTATATATGACGAGATGCTTACTGTGTTTCAGGATCTAATTAATTTGGAAAATAAATTAAATAAATTAGAAGCCTTGATGAACGAACCTTACGATGCCAAAAATGAAGAGTATAGAAATAAATTGATAGATAAATATACCACCTGTTCAGAGCTTTATACAAACAGGGGTGGCTATACCTACAAAGCTGAAATAAACAGAGTTTTAAGTGGATTAGGTTTTCAAGAAAATGAATTTCTCGATCCTATAACTGTGCTAAGCGGTGGGAAAAAAACAAGGGTGGCACTTTGTAAACTGCTTTTATCTAAACCTGATATCATTCTTTTAGATGAACCTACTAACCACCTGGATCTAAACGCTATAGAATGGCTAGAAGAATATTTAAAATCCTATAAAGGTACTATCATAGTAATATCTCATGATAGATACTTTTTAGATGCTATAACCCAGTCAACTATGGAACTCATAAACGGTCATATAAATTTTTATAACGGAAATTATACTACTTCTTTGGAGTTAAAACAAAAAAATTATGAAGTCCAGCTAAAAGCCTATAACATGCAGCAAATAGAAATAAAAAAGCAAGAGGAAATTATTGAAAAATATAGATCTTTTAACAGGGAAAAAAGCATAAAGGCAGCAGAAAGCAGACAAAAGATGTTAGACAAAATTGATAGACTAGCTGCTCCTGACAAAGATGAAAAAATTAAAGGCATAACATTTAAAACTCAGATAAACAGTGGAAATGATGTACTTCACGTAGAGAACTTAAGTAAAAGTTTTGATGAAAAACTATTGTTTAAAAACTTAAATTTTGATATAAAAAAAGGAGAAAAAACAGCTCTAATTGGTGAAAATGGTAGAGGCAAAACTACATTTTTCAAAATAATTCTAGGTAAATTAAAACAGGATGATGGTCTTTGCAAATTAGGCAAAAATGTGTTGGTCGGCTACTACGACCAAGAACAATCTGACTTAAATATTGAAAAAACAATTATAGATGAAGTATGGGACAGTTTTCCAAAACTCACCACTACAGAAATAAGAAATGCTCTAGCCAGCTTTTTATTTACAGGAGATGACGTATTTAAAAAAATATCTTCTTTAAGCGGTGGAGAAAAATGTAGGATAAATTTATTAAAGCTTATATTGTCTAAATCTAACTTTTTACTTTTAGATGAACCTACAAACCATCTTGACATAACATCCCGTGAAGCTTTAGAAGAAGCTTTATTAAACTACGATGGCACCGTGCTTGTAATTTCTCATGATAGGTACTTTTTAAATAAATCTGTCAATAAAATATATGAATTAAATGAGAATGGTGCAAAAGAATACTTAGGTAATTACACCTATTATGTGGAAAAGAAAAAGAATCCCTTGAGATTTGAAATGGAAGAGGAACAAAGTTCAAAGACTAAAACTCAAATACAACATGAGAAAAAAAAGAAAAGAGACCTTGAAAAGTCTAAACGTGAAAAGAAATCTAAAGTTAAAAACATTGAAGAAGAAATTTCAAATTTGGAAGACCACGTACTTGAGCTTCAAAAAAAACTGTGCCTAGAGGAAGTTTATTCTAATCCTGAAAAAAGCAGTGCTGTAAATAAGGAACTTTCAGATACACAAAATGAAATAGAAACTTTATACGCTGATTGGGAGAAAATGCTATAGATTTATAGAGTTTCAAAATAAAAATAAACTTATGCTCCGAATATTTTTACAACCACAAGCACGATTAAATATTTTGATAAGTCTAAGCAGAAAATTCACAAAAACCTAAGGACTTTTGAAAACTCGTACCTCAGACAATTCAAAAGTCCTAAGCTTTTTCATAAATTTTCAACTAAGACTTATATACAAAATATTTAAATGTACTTGTTTATTGTAAAATATTTCTACGCATAAGTTTATTTTTAAATTAGAAACAGCTATAAATTATATCAACTAAAAGATCTTATTTCACTAAATGAAAATATATTCATAATTGAACCATAATTAGTTTCAGTATATCATGAAACTTGAAGAAATTAAATTGTTCATATATACACATTAAAGGTAGTTTTTAAATTGAACTTATATTCAAAGAGTTAGAAGTAACTATTCAAATCAATTTCTCTGGAATAAATTTAGAGGAAATCCTTTTTATCAATAGATAATCAAGTACTAAGAGAACACCACCTGCTATAAGCATTACAAGATTATCGAGTAAAAGTATACCTGTCATTTGAGCTACTAATATAAGAATCACTGGAATGACAAGAAGCCCGCTTACCTGTTGTGCTTCCTGAAATGTTTCTGATTTTGCCGATACCATAACAGTAAATGTTAGCGATAATAAATTGATTGCAGGTGAAATCCAAAGTATGATTATAATCCATTTTATGTCCGGGAAAATGAGTCCTCCAAAATAGATAAAACCACCTATATTACATATGATGCCAAAGACTATAAATGAAATGAAAGTCACGATGTAGGATGGCACAAAAACCCCTAAAATCTTAGCTCTAAGCAATTGTTCCATGGATATTGGTGTGTAAAGCAGAGACTCCATAGTTTTATGCTCTTTTTCTCCCACAAAACTACTGGCTCCAATAACTCCTGAACACATTATTGGAATTATAAGAAAGTATGACGGAAACATAAAGTCTATACTTACTTTTATTAAAAGCTTAGCTGGAGTATATGCTGCATATTCAGGAGGCAATTTTCTTAGAAGAGGAGCCATTTTTGTAAGCATACTTGAATCATTTCTAATAAAGTTCGCCCCAATAAGTATTCCTAATGGTATGATTACAATCAAAATAATCGGTACAATAGTCATAGGCATAATAACACGTTTTGAACTTGTTATTTCATTTATATCTTTATAGATCAATGCTTTTTCACTTATATTCATACTCTAACCCCTCCAGACTTATAAAGTTACATCATTAGATGTGCCTTTTATATATTTAAAGTACAGTTGTTCTAGTGACCATTTCTTCTGCATCGCCTCATAAATTTCCCCACCGCTTGTCAGTATGCCTTGTATTAGAGTATTTGCCTCTTTATCTCCTAAAATAGATTTGCTATATATATTATTACCTTCATGGATAAATCCAAGTTTTTCCGAAATATTTTTTCCTCTAATTTTTAATTGAAGAGCTGCATTTTTCCTTAAAGCAAGTTCATTAAATGTACCTAAACCAAGGATACTACCATTATTTATAAAACCATATAGTGTGCAGATATCTTCAGCATATTTTAATTGATGGGTGCAAAGAAATATTGTAACCTCGTTTTCCTCTGCAAGTTCTTTTATAAGCCTTGTAACATTTAGTGCATTTTCTGGATCTAAACCAGAAGTAGGTTCATCAAGAAATAAAATCTTAGGATTATGAACTAATGCTACAGCCAGAGAAACTCTCTTTCTCATTCCCGTACTGAAAGATTTTACCTTCCTGTTTTTTACATCTAATAACTCCAGCCTTTTCAATATAAAATCAGTACGTTCATTAAGCAATTTTTCACCCATTCCATGCATTTTGCCAAAAAATATTAAATTTTGCTCAGCAGTAAGGTTCTCATAACAGGAAGAACTTTCAGTCATAACCCCACATAATCTATGAATTTCAATATTATTTTTTCCCACAGGTATTCCTAAAATTTCAGCATATCCTGACGTTGCCGAAAGAATTTCATTAAGAATTCTAACTGTAGTGGTTTTTCCTGAACCATTAGGGCCAAGAAATCCAAATATCTGGCCTTTTGGTATACTTAGACTTATATTGTTCAAAGCATTAATCTGCCCATCGTAAGACTTTTTAAGATTTTTTATACTTATTGCATTCACTTTTTTCACCTAACCTTTCTTTCAGTTTTTTCTTGATTGTTGTCTCATCTATACGAGTATTTGTTCCATTACAATTATTATCCTCAAATCATTTATCTACCTTATTAAAATATTCATTTCTTTCTATCGCCTATAAATAATATTTTAGATGTTGACCTATTTACCGTAAATGGAGTTGTAGTTGATCTTAGTTGAAAAAATCAACTTGCAGGAAACATGATTTCATAATTAAAGCCCTGCTTCTTTTTATTAAGCAAGGCTCATATATAGCTTATTTCTCAGATAGCACACTATTTTTCGTCTTCATACACAATAGTTCCCTTATATATTGTGTTCTTTACTTTTCCATACAACTTTTCACCTATAAAAGGAGAATTGCATGACTTAGAATAAAAGTCACTTACCACATATTCTTCCTCAGGATTAAATATTACAATGTCTGCCCTATGTCCTTCTTTTATATATCCCCTATCCAATCTATACAACTTTGCAGGATTTACAGTAAACTTTTCTATAACATCCATGTAACTTAAATATCCTGGTTTAACTAATTTTGAAATTGCAAGAGAAAGTGCAGTTTCAAGGCCTATCATTCCACTTGGTGCTTTAGAAATTTTACCTTCTTTTTCTTTTTTTGAATGAGGTGCATGGTCTGTAGCTATTATTTCAATTGTGTTATCTTTCAGTGCCTCGATTATAGTCTTTCTGTCACTTTCCATTCTCAAAGGTGGATTTACTTTTGCATTTGCTCCCTTTTTCAAGACTTCCTCTTCTGTTATGCTAAAATGCTGCGGTGTTGCCTCTGCCGTTATATTTGCACCCATCTTTTTTGCCCATCTAACAAGTTCAACAGATAAACCAGAGCTTATATGTTGAATATCAATTTTTGCTTTAGTTGATATTGCAAGTGCTGCATCTCTTGCAACAAGCACATTTTCTGCTTCTCTGGGAGAGCCTTTTATCTCTAATGCGTCTGCTATTTTCCCTGAATTTATTCCATTTTCACTTATTAGTTCCGGATCTTCTTCGTGAAAGCTAAGAACTACATCAAGCTCCCTTGCCATGTTCATAGCCTCAACTGCTGTTTTTGAACTTATAATTGGTTTACCATCATCAGAAAATCCTACTGCTCCAGCTTCCTTTAACTTTTTCATGTCTACAATTTCTTTTCCAGCCATTCCTTTTGTTATAGAAGCTACTTGAAGTACTTCAATTCTTGCCATTTTAGCCTTGTTCAATATATAGTCTAAAGTCTCAACATTGTCTACCACCGGTTTAGTATTCGCCATACATATAACCGTTGTATATCCTCCCCTTGCAGCTGCATTTGCTCCAGTAAATATATCCTCTTTATAGGTAAAACCAGGATCTCTAAAATGACTGTGTATATCTATAAAACCTGGAGCAACTATGCAAGAAGACGCATCTATAACCTTATCTACATTTTTTTCATCTATGTTTTTATCAATTTTTACTACATTTTCATTATCTATTAAAATATCCACATTTTCATTTAATTTGCTCAATGGGTCAATGACATATCCGTTTTTTATAAGTATCATTCAAAATCCTCCTACTATATTCATAAGCTATTTTGCATTTATTCTACCAGAAACAGATAACTTTAGCTATCTATTCCCATAGAAAATGTAAAAAGAGTTTCTAACTTAAAAATCAACTTATACGTAAGCATATTTTTAATAATTAATAGTTAAGAATTAATAGTTAATGTGGATTTTTTTCCACTACACTACAAAAAATCTTTGATTAAGCTTTTTCACCACTCGTTTCGCTAAAGCGAAACATTGGTGATTCATATAAATTTAAAGATTTTTTGCGATAGCTAAAAATCATCCTTCACTATTAATTTTTCATTATTAATTCTTAACTTAAAAATATGTCTGCGTATAAATTGATTTTCTGCTTAGAAACTCTATTTCTCCTTAGAATCTCTCTCTAAAAAGTCTAAAAGTACTTCTGTACGTTCTTTTTGTTTCTTTTCTAAATCTTCTGGTGTCCAATTATAAAATCCTTGTCCACTCTTACTTCCCAAATTTCCAGCTTCAACTTTATCCTGCATTAACTTAGAAGGTTTTGTATAATTACATAAATCTTTAAATAAATATGTAGATATATTATGAAATATGTCTAAGCCTCCTAAATCTGCACTGCATAATGGGCCTGTAACAGGTAATCTTCTACCATGTCCATATTCCATGGCTTTATCTACCTCTTCTGGTTTTGCCCAACCTTGTTCTACTATATATAAGGCTTCTCTAAGAAGTGCAAGTTGAAGTCTATTCCCTATAAACCCTAAACATTCCTTTTCCATGCGAACAGCTTTTTTACCTATAAATTCAACCCAGTTCATGACTATTTTCATCGCATCCTGTGATGTTTTTTCTCCTGGTACTACTTCTACCAATGGAATCAGCTGTGGTGGATTCCAAAAGTGGGCAATTGCTACTCTTTCAGGGTACTTTGTATTCTTAGCTATAGCTGTTGGACTAAGTCCTGAAGTATTACTAGTTAAAACTACATCTGGTGAACAAATTTCATCCAACTGCCTAAAGATATCCTGTTTTAACTCTAAGTTTTCAGCTAATGCCTCTATTACAAAATCAGCATCTTTAGCAGCTTCTTGAATTGTTTTAACACCCTTTATTTTACTTAAAATTTCTTCACATTTTTCATCTGACAATTTTCCTGCAGCCTTTAAACTATTTAAGCTAGATTTTATATTATTAAATCCTCTTTCCAAGCTTGCATCAGATCTGCCATACATAACTACATTTAATCCTGCTTTTGCAGAAAGTAATGCTATACCATGTCCCATAGTTCCAGTTCCTAAAACTGCTATATCTTTGATGTTCATTATTCTTTACCTCTTCCTAATACAAAAGTTGAAAACCAGTTTATCTGTATTTCCCAATTTTCTCTTCCATAGTCACACCTGTTGGCTTATAATCTATTTTTACTATAGATGCAACTCTCTCCGCTCCTCCTTCTACACATATACTTTGAGCCTTTTCTACTATTTTCAGAAGTTCACTCAATTCACCTTCCATAGTAGTTTCCATAGGTCCTACTTCATACTTTACCCCAGTAGAAGCTATATACTCTATAACCTTATCAACAACACCATACAAATCCTTATCCTTTACTACAGGTAACACTTGAAGACTTACATTTACTACTGCCATAATACATTTCTCCTTCACAATTTAATTTTTAACTATTTTGTCAATTACAAACCATATATAAGGTTTCTAATTGAAATTTGTCATTACATGATCTGTATAAGCTAACTTTCTAACCAAGAAACTCTATAATTCATATCTTAAGCAATTCTCTTAATTTTTTTACGTTACTTCTGCTTATAGGAATTTCTGATTTTTCTTCATCATCCATAACCAGCTTATAAGTTCCATTAAACCAAGAATATAATTCTTTTATATTATCCATGTTTACCAGGTAGCTCCTATGACATCTAAAAAAATTAGTTTTCTCTTCTATCTGATAAAGAGTTGTCCCAACCAGATATCTGTCATTTTTAGTTTTAACATAGGTTTTATCATCTTCTATGTAGCAATAATAGATATCCTTTACATTTACTAAAATTATCTTTCCTTGCCTCTCACAAGGAATTCTTTTTACCAAATTACTCTCTTTGTCTATTTTACTTACTATTTCATTTAATATATCAGGTATTTTTTCATTTTCTGAACTTTTTTCACGCCATTTGCTAATTAATCTTCTTATAGTAACAGCTATTCTCTTTTCATCAAAAGGTTTAAGTACATAATCAAGGGCATATATTTCGAAAGCCTGAACTGCATATTGTTCATAAGCAGTAACAAATATTATATCTATTGACTTATCAAATTTTTTAATGACTTTTGCCAATTCAATACCATTTTTTAAAGGCATATTTATATCTAAAAATACAGCATTTGGTTTTTTATTTTTTATAAGATCTAGTCCACTTTTACCATCGTATGCAATTCCTTCTATACATAAATCCTCATATTTTGATATTATATAATTCAATTCCTCCGCAGCAGGAATCTCATCTTCTACAATAACACATTTCAGTTTATCCATTTGCCGATGAAACCTCCTTCATTGATATGAGGAAACTAATTTTAGTTCCATTATTTAAAGAAGTCTTTATACTTAGTCCATGGTCTTCCCCATATAATAGTTTTAATCTTTCATTTACATTCTTCAATCCTATTCCAGGCCATTTAGTTAAAATTTCATTTAATCTTTCATTACTCATACCTACTCCAGTATCTTCTACTGAAAATAGTATTTCCTTATCCTTAAAAGATGCCTTAAGATATACACTGCCGCCTTCAGGTTTGGGCAGTATTCCATGTTTTATAGCATTTTCTACAATAGGCTGTAGTATGAATGCAGGAACCTTGGCTGTCATCATTTTATCTGGTATATCAATAATTAGCTTCAGCCTATTTCCAAATCTAGCTTCTTCAATAGAAATGTATGATTTAGTAAATTCTAATTCATCTTTTAAATAGGCAAAATCCTCTTCTCTCTTTAAAGTTTGTCTAAAATAATTTGATAAATCTATAATAAGTTCCCTAGCTTTAGAGGGGTTTGTCCTACAAAATGACGATATAGTATTTAGGGCATTAAACAAAAAATGAGGTTGTATCTGGGATCTTAGCGCTTTAAATTCTGCTATAGATGCTTCTTCTGCCAATTTATTTAGTTTATATAATTCTATCTGGTTAGAGAGTAAATCGCTTAGTTCTTGTACAAATTGTATAAAATAATTGTTAATATCTTTTTTTGACTTCAATCCAAGTCCCAGTACTCCTTGAAAACCAGAGTTTGGTATATTAAATGGTGCACACACAAAAAACATCTGTCCTTCATTTATGATTTTATAAACAGGAAATTTATCACCCTTATATATACTTTCTCTTAATCTTATCTTATTTATGTTTTTAACAGAACAAGTCAAAATATCACTTTTATCCCCTATAAGTATTCCATCAATATTTGCTACTTCATATATTATTTTTGATACATTTTTAGCTGTTTCCTCTCCAAGTCCTTTTCTCATATATTTTACAGTTCTCTTTGCAATGTTTAAAGCCTTTTGTGCTTCTATAGCTCCAACTTTATTATATTCTTCCTTAACACTTTTTATTATACTTATAAAAATAACAGTACCTAATGAATTTATAAGTATCATTGGGACAGCTATAATTTTTACTAATATAAGTGCACTTATAAGAGGTCTTGCAAATATTAGAATTATTATCATTTGAAAACATTCTGCAACTATGGCCGCAAAAAATGCGTGTTTTACATTAAGGCTTTCATCCTTGGAATATTTTCTTGCAATACCTCCTATAAGCCCTTCTACTATAGTTGCAATAGTGCAAGCAACAGCTGTAAACCCACCTAAAGCATACCTATGGACTCCTGAAATCAATCCTACTATAACTCCAATTAAAGGTCCTCCAATATATCCGGACACTATGGCTGCAATAGGTCTTGTGTTAGCTATAGCATCATGCATTCCCAGATACCCCAAAGCCATAGTTTCTGAATTAATATTATTAGCTGGTTCTACATTTACCCCTGTATAATTACTTAAAATACCTAGAGTACTAAAAAATATTACAAGTAAAATTTTATCTGCAGTTCCCAGCTCATCTTTGATTAATTGTTTTAAAATACTAGAATGATTGTACATATATGCAGATAAAGCAATTAAGGCCATGTTCTGAAGTAATTTAAGATAAATCAAAGTATATCACTCCTCGTATAATTATCTATGAGAACTAGCAGGAACCAACTATTTGAACTTTTGTGCCTAAAAAATATAATAGCACCCCTTATATTATAATAACAAAATTCAATTGCTTTGTTAACTTTATTATATAAATACCTCTTACCGATTACCATCTATTTTCGACTATTTATCACCCTTTTTTACCATTTTAGAGTGCATTAGTATGAAAACGAATAAATTCGGACTATTATCAATATGTAATAACGTTACCATTGTTATTTATTAATCAAGCACTTTTAATTTATTAAAAATTTTACAAGGAGGTACTTATATGAACTCTATAGTACTAGTAATTATAGGAGCTTTAGTATTAGTTATAGGCTACAGACTTTATGGATCATTTTTAGCCGCAAAAGTCCTAGTTCTAGATGAAACAAGAGAAGTTCCCGCTAAAAAATTTGAGGATGGGCATGACTATTTGCCTACAAACAAATGGATGCTTTTAGGACAGCACTTCGCAGCCATTGCCGGTGCTGGGCCACTTATAGGACCAGTTTTAGCAGCACAATTCGGATATCTTCCAGGTACACTTTGGATTTTAATAGGTGGTGTACTAGCTGGAGGAGTTCACGATATGGTTATATTGTTTGCTTCAGTTAGACAAGATGGTCAATCCATAGCCGAAATTGCAAGAAAAAATTTAGGCGAAAGAATGGGTTATATTACATCAATTTCTGTTATTTTTATACTAATAATTACCATGGCAGGCCTTGGGCTTCCAATAGTAAACTCTCTTGCCAGTAGTCCATGGGGAACTTTTACCGTAGGTTTTACTATTCCAGTCTCAATATTCATAGGTATTTATCTTAAATTTATAAGACCAGGTAAAATAGGTGAAGGTACCATAATTGGTATGGCACTTATTTTATTAGGAGTTATTTTAGGACCAACTATCCAAAGTTCAGCACTTGCTCCATATTTAACTTTTAATGTAAAGCAAATGTCACTTATACTTGCTATATACGGTTTCTGTGCAGCTGTTCTTCCTGTATGGCTCTTACTTATTCCAAGAGGTTACCTAAGCACTTACATGAAAATTGGAGTTATGGCCGCACTTGTAGTAGGTATTGTACTTGTAAGACCAGAACTTCAAATGCCTGCTCTTACTAAATTTGTAAATGGTGGAGGACCTATAGTTCCAGGTAAAGTATTTCCATTTATATTTATAACTATAGCTTGTGGTGCTCTATCAGGTTTCCATTCATTGATAAGTACTGGTACAACCCCTAAGCTTATTGCCAATGAAAAGGATATTTTAGCTGTTGGTTATGGATCAATGATTATAGAATCTTTCATAGCTTTAATGGCATTAATTGCAGCAACTTGTCTTCCAACTGCTGATTACTTTGCTATAAATTCAACACCAGCTCTATTTGCAAAACTAGGTATGGTTCCAAAAGAACTCCCTATGCTGCAGCAGTTAGTAGGAGAAAACTTAGTAGGAAGAACTGGCGGTTCAGTATCATTAGCTGTTGGTATGTCTTACGTATTCTATAAAATTCCTGGACTTAAAGGATTGATGTCTTACTGGTATCATTTCTGCATAATGTTTGAAGCATTATTTATACTCACTACTATAGACTCAGGTACTAGAATAGGAAGATATTTATTTCAGGATTTATTCGGAAAATTCTGTAAGCCTCTTGCAAAACAGGACTCCTGGTTTAACATAATATTCTTCAGCTTGCTTATGTCTTTCTGTTGGGGATATTTACTGTGTACAGGTAATATATCTACAATATGGCCTTTATTTGGTGTGGCAAATCAAAGTTTGTCAGCTATAGCCTTTGCAATAGGTACTTCAGTACTTATAAGAATGGGCAAGAGAAAGTATATACCTATTACAATAATACCTATGGCATTTATAAGTGTGGCTACTTTAACTGCATCAGTTGAAAATATAACAGGAAACTATATTCCAAATCATAAAACTACACTTACAGTGTTATCTTTAATTCTCATAGCTATAGTAATAATTATACTTTATGAAAGCATAAGACACTGGATTAAAGATTTAAAATCCGGAGATTATGATAAGCCTCAAGAAGAAAAAATAGTTGGATAAATAGGGTTTATCCTTAAAAGTTTTATTCACAGTGTGTATGAAAAAAAATTCACACTGTGAATTTTTTTTATAAATTTTTCACACTGTAAAATTCAATTATGTTATTCAACTCATTGTAAATACCATTCACATGTTATTTTTGACCATTCGCATCCGTTTTTTTGCACTTTGGAATATTTGGGTATGAAAATCAATAAATTCAGACTATTATAAACATGTAATAAAATTCATATAATTAATTATTAATGAACTATTTATAATTATTAAAAATTAAAAAGGAGGTTTTTATATGAATTCTATAGTACTAGTAATTATAGGCGCTCTTGTATTAGTCGCAGGCTACAGAATATATGGATCATTTGTAGCAGCAAAAGTTCTAGCATTAGATGAAACAAGAGAAGTCCCGTCTAAAAAGTTCGAAGATGGACATGATTATGTACCAACTAACAAATGGATACTTCTTGGACATCATTTTGCTGCAATTGCAGGTGCTGGACCACTTATAGGACCAGTTTTAGCAGCGCAATTCGGATATCTTCCAGGTACACTTTGGATTTTAATAGGTGGTGTACTAGGCGGTGCCGTTCACGACATGGTTATCTTATTTGCTTCAGTTAGACAAGATGGACAATCAATTGCCGAAATTGCCAGGAAAAATCTTGGTGAAAGAATGGGTTATATTACATCAGTTTCAGTTATATTCATACTCATAATAACAATGGCAGGTCTTGGACTTCCTATAGTAAACTCACTTAACAACAGTCCATGGGGAACGTTTACAGTTGGATTTACTATTCCAGTTGCACTTTTTATAGGTATTTATCTTAAATTCTTACGACCAGGTAAAATAGCTGAAGGTACAATTATTGGTATGGTACTTATATTACTTGGAGTTATTTTAGGACCAACTGTTCAGCATTCAGCTTTAGCACCATTTCTTACTTTCAATGTAAAACAAATGTCACTTATACTTGCCGCTTATGGTTTTTGTGCAGCTGTACTTCCTGTATGGCTTTTGTTACTGCCAAGAGATTATTTGAGTACTTACATGAAACTTGGAGTTATGGCAGTACTTGCAGTAGGTATTATATTTGTAAGACCAGAACTTCAGATGCCTGCTATCACTAAATTTGTAAATGGCGGCGGTCCTATAGTTTCAGGTAAAGTATTCCCATTTGTATTTATAACCATTGCCTGTGGTGCTCTATCAGGTTTCCATTCATTAATAGGTTCTGGTACTACACCTAAACTTATTTCAAATGAAAAAGATATACTTCCTATAGGTTTTGGTTCTATGCTTCTAGAATCCTTTATAGCTTTAATGGCATTAATTGCTGCAACTTGCCTTCCAACTGCGGATTACTTTGCTATAAATTCAACACCAGCTGTATTTGCAAAACTAGACATGATTCCAAAAGAACTCCCTATGCTGCAACAGCTAGTAGGAGAAAATTTAGCAGGAAGAACTGGTGGATCTGTATCTCTTGCAGTTGGTATGTCCTACGTATTCTATCAGATTCCTGGCTTAAAAGGATTGATGTCTTACTGGTATCATTTCTGTATAATGTTTGAAGCATTATTTATACTGACAACTATAGACTCAGGTACTAGAATAGGTAGATACTTACTTCAAGATTTAATCGGTAAGTTCTGCAAGCCTCTTGCAAAAAAGGATTCTTGGTTTAACATAATATTCTTCAGTTTGCTTATGTCTGTATGTTGGGGCTACTTACTGTATACAGGTAATATATCAACTATCTGGCCTCTATTTGGTGTAGCAAACCAAAGCTTAGCAGCTATAGCCTTTGCAATAGGTACATCAGTACTTATAAGAATGGGCAAAAAGAAGTACATGCCAATTACAGTAATACCAATGGCATTTATAAGTGTGGCAACTTTAACAGCTTCAATTGAAAATATAACTGGCAACTATATTCCACACGGTAAAACTACACTTACAGTATTATCTCTAATCGTTATGGCCATATTGATAGTTATACTTTACGAAAGTATCAAGCATTGGATTTCAGATTTAAAATCAGGGAAGTATGACAATACACCTGAAAATACCGCAGTTTAGTAAAACACCCTAAAGTTAAAATGTTATCCACAGTGTGAATAAATATGTATTCACACTGTGGATTATTTTATTTTATGCTTATTCAAACAAACTAACCATATTATTAAATATATCTTTATTTTCTTTTATTTTTTGTTCATTTCCAAGTACACATACATTATTTTTGTCCATTACGCTGGAAATAAGTTCTGAAAACCCTGCTATGTCCTCAGGCTTAGTACTTAGTATTTCTTCTCTTTCCTTTTGTAGGTCATCATAACTTATGTGTCTTATATAGTTTTCAGCAGCACGTTCTCCCTTCATAGAAGGTGACAGTGGAAAATCCAAATCTGATATAGTACCTATTATATATTTAGTCATCTGCCTGCTGTCTGCTTTAAAGTTTGCAAAGAACTTACTTGCATTATCATATACCTCAACAGTATGTTTCAAATTTGGATCTCTATAGGATGTAAAAAACATATTTCCATTTCTCTGAAAAGATGCAAAGCTTCCGTAAGCTCCTCCTTGAACTCTTACCTGATTCCATAAATATTCATAATTAGCTATGGATCTTAATACCTGAAGGCTTCCACTATAAGAATATCCGAGATCTATATAGTTATAAGCTTTAGCTACATATTGAACTTTAGATGAAGTCATAAGTCCTTCATTTTTAGGCTTCAAGTCAAAATTATACTCTACTTTACATATCTCATTATCTTTTAATTCATGAAATAAATCCTTAGAAGCACTTTTAAAATTACCATAATCTTTTTCATCACAAGTTATATTTACAGTCAGGTTATTTTTATTAAATATATTATTTGAAACTTCCTCTAATTTTTTGCTTATTTCCTCTGACTTACTATCAAAATTCTTTTCTAAATCTGATATAAATTTATAAAACTCTAAACCACTGAGCATATCTTCATATTTACTTATAGGCGAAAAATAAGATGAAACATGATTTGCAGCTACTACATGGCCTCTTTCAAAAATAGCCATCTCTATTCTAGATTTAGTTTCCTGAATTATTTCTCTCAATCTCTTCTTTTCTTCAAATTTTGTATGATTTATTATATCATTCAATATTGAAATTAATTTTGGTAAGTTATCCACAAGAACCTTTGATCTTACTACAAACTTAGGATAGAATTTGTGGCTATTTCCATTTTCTCCAAAGGATTGAGCAGAATAACCTATTCCTCCTGTATATATATTTATTTCTTTGGCCAGTTCTTCATAATAACAATTTTCAGTGCTGACTTTTCCAAGTACCGCACTTAAAAGTGATATATATGGAATAAGTTCTTCTTTTACTGTATTACTATCAAAATAAAGGTTTAAATAATAAATTCCATTAGTGAATGTTGGATAAAACAATACTTTTACTTTATCCTCTTCCTTTTCTTCAAGTTTCAATCTCTTAGCCTTTGGATCTATATCTGATATGGACAAAAGTGGTATTTTCATCAAGTCTTCCTTGCTATCCCCACTTTCCTGTCTCTTTTTCAATTTTTGAGTATCTTGTATTATTTTTTCTAATTCACTGTCTGAAAGTCCCTTCTTAAAATTATTTAGTTTTTCCTTTAATGCTTTTTCCTTCTTTTCCTCAAGACCCTTTTCAGGTTTAACTATTACCATAGATCTATGGTTGTTTTTTAAAATATATTTATCTATAAGTTTTTCAAAATAATTATTGTCCAATTCAGATTTTATCTTATCCAATACTTTTTCATAATTTAAGTGAATCCATGGCTTCTCACCATACAACCAACTGTCCATGGACTTCATCCCATATATTAATCCCTTAGGATATCCCCTATAATCTGCTTCTCTAAGCTGGAATTCCTTTATATTCAACGAAGCTTCTACAAGCTTTTTATCGATACCCTTGTTAACCATATCTTTTAAAGTAGTTTCTACTACCTGCTTAAATTTATCTTTTTCACTTTCATTAGAATTTTTACATACTATTCCAAGCATAGGCTGAAGCATACTTGGTTCAAATACTCCAAATACATCCTTCCCTATATTAGCATCAATTAGTGCCTTTTTTAAAGGCGAAGATGGAGTTTCTAAAAGTAAATGCTCCAGTATATCAAATGCTAGGTACAGCTCACTGTCCACAGCTTTTCCCACTGAATAGTTCATACTTAAAAATGTTTTATCTTCTTCCCTTTCACTACTTGAAATAGGATATTTAATTGTCATCTGTCTCTCACTACTAAAAGAAGTCTGATTTAATATAGTAGAATCTACATTTTTTCTAGTAAAGTTGCTTAAATACTGTTCATCTAAAAATTTCAGTTTTTCCATAATGTCCATATTACCATACAAATATATATAGCTATTTGATGGATGGTAATACTTATTATGAAATTCTACAAACTGCTGTTGAGTTAGCTCCGGTATCACATCTGGATCTCCTCCAGATTCTACTCCATATTGGGTATCTGGATAGAGAGATTCCATCATTTTTCTAAGAAGTATGGACTCTGGAGATGAGAAAGCACCTTTCATTTCATTGTATACTACACCTTTATAAGTTAAATCTTTGTCTTTGCTATCAAGTTCATAATGCCACCCTTCCTGCATCATTATTTCTGGGTACTTATATATATTAGGGTAAAAAACTGCATCTAAATATACATCCATAAGATTTACAAAATCCTTGTCATTAACACTCGCTACAGGATACATGGTTTTATCTGGAAATGTCATTGCATTTAAAAAAGTATTGAGAGAGCCTTTCACTAGTTCTACAAAAGGTTCTTTTACAGGAAATTTTCTTGAACCACACAATACAGAATGTTCAAGTATATGTGGAACACCTCTGCTGTCATCCGGCGGCGTCCTAAAACTTATTGAGAATACTTTATTGTCGTCTCCATTTTTTAGGAAAAATAATCTAGCACCACTTTTTTCATGTTCAAAAAGCATTCCCTCAGAATTTATCTCATCTAATTTTTCCTTCTCTAGTAATTTAAAGCCATTGTATGTTTTTCCTAAATCCATATCAATTCTCCCTTCCTATTATTTACCCCACAATCCATTTCTCTAATTTATCATAACACTGTGAAGCTTCTTTATACCCTTGATTATATAGTTCAGTGAGCTTATTTTTATCTTTTTCTATCCTCCTAACTTTAAGCTGATCTTTAGGCCTTATTACAAATACCTTTCCTTCTCTTTCAAGTTGTTCTATATAGCTTAAAGTATTGTTGTATTTTTTATGTCTGTCTATCATTGCATTCACTAACCCTTTATAATTATAGTATATTTTGTTTGCTAAAAATTTCATTCTAAAAGGCTTTTTTACATAATCCTTATTTCTGGTTAAAATAATTACATTTTTATTATTCCCATCTTTTATAGATTTTTTTATAGGTATGGGATCTGAAATTCCTCCATCTAATAAATTTAGCCCCCTAAATTTTACTATAGAAGCCATAAAAGGTAAGCTGCTAGAAGCTCTTATCACATTAAATATTTCTTCATCTAAACATTGATTTTTATCAAAATATACAGGTTCACCTCTATCGCAGTCTGTAGTTGTTATTATAAATTTTTCACTTGCATTATTGAAAGATTTTTTATCAAATATCTCTAGTTTATTTGGTATTTCATCAAATATAAAATCTACTCCAAAAAGTCCCTTCTTAAATATCAAATTTCTGCAGCTCAAATATCTGGAATCATTCACATAGTTTATGTTTATCCTTTTGTTTCTTCCCTTTTGTCTTGAAATGTAGGAGCATGCATTGCAAGCTCCCATGGATACTCCTATAACATAAGGGAAATACAAATTCTTCTCCATAAAAAAGTCTAATACTCCAGCAGTGTATAATCCTCTCATACCTCCGCCTTCTAAAACTAATCCTATACCTTCCATATGTTCTGCACCTTTCTTACTATAACATCAAACACGCTTTGACATTTCAATTGATTTTTCTGTACATTTTTTCACAGCTTCAATAACCGTTCCCCTAAAGTTATTTTTTTCAAGTGAATAAACTGCATCTATAGTTGTACCTGCTGGAGAACATACATTATCTTTGAGTATTCCCGGATGCTGTCCTGTCTCAAGTACCATTTTTGCTGCACCTAAAACTGACTGTGCTGCAAATTCATAGGCCATTTTTCTTGTCATTCCACTTAAAACTGCACCATCTGCCAGTGCTTCTATAAACATATATACATAGGCGCCTGAAGATCCACTTACACCTACAACTGCATCCATAAGTTTTTCATCTACTATTTCCGCTCTTCCTAAGCTTTTAAAAATATCCACCGTAAAATTTAAATCTTCTTCTTTAACTACATCATTAACACATACTGCAGTCATACTCTCCCCCACTTGAGCAGAGGTATTTGGCATAGTTCTTATTATAGGTAATTTCTTTTCGAACCATCCTTCTACAGATTTAATATCTACACCTGCAGCTATAGTAACAATAACTACATCTTCTTTTATTTCTTCTTTTATTTCTTCTATAACTTTTTTATATACGTTTGGTTTTACACTCAAAAAAAGCAAATCTGAAAATCTAGCCACTTCATCATTGCTTTTAGCCGTCAAAATTCCGTATTTCTCTTCAGTAGATTTAAGTTTTTCATAAGATCTATTACTTGCCATTATACTTTTACTGTTAATTAATCCTGACTTTACTATTCCGCCAA
Source organism: Clostridium sp. 001 (assembly GCF_019056555.1). NCBI lineage: Bacteria > Bacillati > Bacillota > Clostridia > Eubacteriales > Clostridiaceae > Clostridium > Clostridium sp. 001. The sequence goes on from NZ_CP020473.1 coordinate 1,773,162, forward strand.
TTATAGCTTGAGCCATGTTTCCGCATCCAATAAATCCAATATTTTTGTTCATCTTCATACCTCTTTCCTACAATTTGTTTTCTTTCAAATGCCTAAATTTAAACCGCTAAATTGTCATTATTAATATATTCTAACATAACTGGTTAAGTTAGTGAAGTTAAGCTATTAGAGTATTAAAAAATAAGGTACTATTAGAAACTCTAATAGTACCTTTAATAATATTTACCTATTTTAATCTAATTAAAAGTTCTCCAGTTTTAACTCTCTGGCCTTCTTTTACAAATACTCCATCAATTACTCCTGCTTCAGCAGCTGAAACATTTGTTTCCATTTTCATAGCTTCTATTACAATTAAGCTCTGGCCCTCTTCTACTTTATCTCCTGGTTTTACAAGTACTTTAACAATGTTTCCAGGTATACTTGATCCTATTTCTTTTTCATCATCTTCATCTGCCATAACACATGAATTTTCTTTTATTCCTGATCCAGAGAAAGCCAAGTTATCTTTTATCCTTATGTCTCTCTTAATACCATTTACCTCAAATACTAAGAATCTGTATCCTTCATCATCAACTTTTGTAATCTCTAATAACTGTACAAATAAACTCTTTCCTTCTCCTATTTCAACTTCACAAAGTTCTCCTTCCGCAAGTCCATAGAAGAATGTTTCACTTTCCATTCTGCTAAGATCACCATATTCACTTAAGAATTTAAGATAACCTTCATATACATCAGGATACATAGCATAGCTTATAAGTTCTTTATTATTAAATTCTCTCTTATATTTTTTAGTTAAATACTCTTTTATTTTGGCAAAATCTTCTGGTGGTAAAAGTTCTCCTGGTCTTACCGTAAAAGGTTCTTCTCCCTTTAAAACTACTTTTTGAAGTTCCTTTGGGAATCCTCCCATAGGCTGACCCATCATTCCCTTAAAGTAAGAAATTGTAGAATCTGGGAAAGTTAAGCTCTTACCTTTTTCATAAATATTCTTTTCATCTAAATCATTTTGTATCATGAATATAGCCAGGTCTCCTACCATTTTTGAAGAAGGAGTTACTTTAATTATGTTGCCAAGCATTTTATTAACTCTCTTATACATTTCCTTTACATCTTCAAAACGATCCCCCAACCCAAAACTTTCAACCTGAGGTTTTAAGTTTGAATATTGACCTCCTGGTATCTCATACTTGTATATTTCTGCAGTACTTGACTTAAGTCCTGACTCAAACTGACTGTATATAGGCCTTACATCTTCCCAATAGTTAGATATTTTTTGAAGATTATCTGCATCTAACTTAGTATCTCTAGGTGTATTTTTAAGTGCTGCTGCTATTGAATTCAAAGCTGGCTGGCTAGTAAGCCCAGACATACTATTGAATGCAGTATCAGCTATATCAAGTCCTGCATCGGCAGCCATGAGTACTGTTGCCACACCATTACCTGTAGTATCATGAGTATGAAGATGTATTGGAATAGATACCTCATTCTTAAGTGCTTTTACAAGTTTATAAGCAGAATATGGCTTTAATAGGGCAGACATATCCTTTATTCCAAGAATCTGTGCTCCAGTTTTCTCTATTTCTTTAGCTAAGTTTACATAGTACTGAAGTGTATATTTATCTTCCTTGTCATCTAATACATCTCCTGTATAGCACATACATGCTTCAGCTATTTTTCCTTCTTTTAATGTCTGATCTATAGAAACTTCCATTCCTTTAAGCCAGTTTAAAGCATCAAATACTCTAAATACATCAATACCTGAAGCTGCAGATTGTTTTATAAATTCTCTAATAACATTATCAGGATAGTTCTTATATCCTACTGCATTAGCTCCTCTTATGAGCATCTGGAATAGTATATTAGGAACCTTTTCTCTAAGTTTTTCTAGTCTTTCCCAAGGAGATTCATTTAAAAATCTATAAGCTACATCAAAAGTTGCTCCTCCCCACATTTCCATGGAGAAAAGATCGTTTGTCAATACTGATTGTGCTTTTGCTATCTTAAGCAAATCTCTAGTTCTCACCCTAGTTGCCATAAGCGACTGATGGGCATCTCTCATAGTAGTATCTGTAATAAGAAGCTTATCTTGTGATTTTATCCAATCAACTAATCCATCTGCTCCTTTGGTATCAAGTATCTGCTTCGTTCCACTCAATTTAATATTTTCTTCTACTTTTGGTACAATAGGTATATTAAATTTCTTCTTCTTTCCACGAGTCTCATTTACTACTTTATTTCCTATAAATTTAAGTACACTCATCTCTTTATCTAGTTTTGGTTTTATATCAAATAAATCTGGATTATCTTCAATAAAATTAGTATCACATTCACCTTTTATAAACTTTTCATGACTTAACACTTTTATTATAAAGTCTGCATTTGTCTTTACTCCTGATATAACAGTCTCATTTATAGACCTTATTGCCTTTCTTATGGCATCTTCAAAAGTTCTTGACCAAGATACAGTTTTTACTAGCAAACTATCATAATGAGGACTTATTACTGCGCCTGTAAATCCATTCCCTCCATCAAGTCTTATACCAAATCCAGAACCAGTTCTATACATATCTATTCTTCCTGTATCTGGTGCAAAATTATTTAAAGGATCTTCTGTCGTAATTCTGCATTGTATTGCATATCCTTTTAACTCTATATCATCTTGAGATTTTATTCCTATTTCCTTAGAATCAAGTGAATGCCCTTCTGCAATAAGTATTTGATCTTGAACTATATCTATTCCTGTAACCATTTCAGTTACAGTATGTTCTACCTGAATTCTAGTATTCATCTCTATGAAATAGTGATTTCCGTTTTTATCAACCAAAAACTCCAAGGTACCTGCACTTGTATATCCTACAGTTCTTGCAATTTTTAAAGCATCTTCACATATTTGTTGTCTTTTTTCTTCTGAGAGGGCTAAAGATGGTGTAAATTCTATCACCTTTTGATGTCTCCTCTGTATAGAACAATCTCTTTCATACAGATGGACAATATTGCCGTACTTATCTCCGAGTACCTGCACCTCTATGTGTTTTGGACTTTCAATATATTTTTCAATATATATTTTTTCTGAACCAAAAGCTTTTCTGGATTCGTTTTTAGCACTGTTGTAGGATTCTACGAGATCTTTTTCTTCCCTTACTATTCTCATTCCTCTGCCGCCACCGCCATCAGCTGCTTTAATCATGACAGGATATCCACAGAACTTAGCAAATTTTAAAGCTTCTTCTTCTGTCTTTATAGCCTCTTGAACTCCTGGTATTGTTGGAACCCCAGCCTTTTGTGCAACAATCTTAGATTTTATCTTATCACCAAGCATCTCCATCATATCTGATGTAGGTCCTATAAATTCAATACCTGCTTCTTTACACTTTTTTGCCAATTCAGGATTTTCTGATAGAAATCCATAACCCGGATGTATTGCATCTACATTTTTCTTCAAAGCTATATCTATTATTTCATCAATATCTAAATATGCTTCTACAGGTCCCTTATTTTTCCCTATCATATAGGATTCATCAGCTTTAGTTCTGAAAAGAGATCTCTTATCCTCATTTGAATATACTGCTACAGTAGTTATTCCCAATTCTTTACATGCTCTGAATATTCTTATGGCTATTTCTCCTCTATTCGCTACAAGAACCCTCTTAAACCTCTTTAACAAGTACGCCATCCCCTTTTATAAAAATTATATATTTTGTATAAATATTAATATTCATTAATATTTATTAATATTTACTATTAAATATCTGAGTCACATTACTATTATATATAAGTATCAAAATTATTTCAATTGAATTTTTATTTTTTTTGCCTTGCATAACAGTTTTATTTTGAAAATCTTCTTGTATAGTGTGTGAATACTGTATGTATACGTTACAATGGAATTTGTTATCTACAGTTTATAGTTTGACAATATATATATTAATATGCTATTTGCAATTTTTCTTTATACAGAAAATCAATATCGATACCATTTATTATATATCGTGTAATGCATTTTGTAAATAGTATATTCTATATATTATTTATGCTACTCAATATATTGTGGTAAATTATTCAACATGATAGAGTTTCTAAACGAAAATAAACTTATACTCCGAATATTTTGGTAAGCCGCAAATACGGTTAAATATTCTTACGTATAAGTTTATTTTTAAGTTAGAAACTCTATAACTTATCTATCTTTCTCCTAGTTTTAAGTTTGGAATTGCATTTAAACTTAGAGGACTTCTAGTCCCTTTCATATACTCAAAATATGCGGCACTTCCTATCATAGCTCCATTATCCGTGCATAATATAATCTCTGGAAACAAAACCTCTATATTCCTTTCATGACCTGCATTTTTTAAAGTTTCTCTAAGACAGCTATTTGCAGCTACTCCTCCTGCTACAGCTATTTTATCTACATTTTTCAACTTGCATGCCTTCATAGCATTGTCTACTAAAAAGCTTACTACAGCCTTTTGAAACGATGCTGCTACATCAGCTCTGTTTATTTCTTCATTTTTCATTTCCTTTTGATTCAAATAATTTAGCACAGCAGATTTTAAGCCACTAAAGGAAAAATCAAGGGAACTTCCATCATGAAAATTTGCCCTAGGAAATTTAATTGCATCTGGATTTCCTTCCTTCGCTAACTTATCAATTTTAGGTCCTCCTGGATACCCAAGTCCAATAGCCCTTGCAACTTTATCATAGGCTTCTCCAGCCGCATCATCTCTAGTTTGACCCATAACCTCAAATTTTCCATAGTCCTTCATATAAACCAAATAAGTATGCCCTCCAGATACAACCATACATACAAAAGGCGGTTTTAAATCTTTATATTGTATAAAATTAGCACTTATATGTCCTTCTATGTGATTTACTCCTATTAAAGGCTTGTTAAGTGCATAAGCTAATCCTTTTGCATACTGAAGCCCTACAAGGAGTGCCCCTACAAGTCCTGGTCCATAAGTAACTCCTACAGCATCTATATCATCAAATGTAATACCAGCCTTTTCAATAGCCTGCTGTGCTACAAGACTTACAACCTCTATATGCTTTCTTGAGGCTACTTCTGGCACTACTCCTCCAAATTTCGTATGTATATCTATCTGCGAAGATATTATATTAGACAAAACATCTCTTCCATTTACCACCACAGCTGCAGAAGTTTCATCACAGCTGCTCTCTATAGCAAGTATTTTTATATCTCTTTCCATAATTTCTTACCTTCCTACATTTCATATAAAGTTATTAAAATTTGTCTCTAATCCACTTGTTTAGCTACCATTGAATTATACTACTTATCTTTTTTATAGTATAGTATATTTCCAACTTATTTCCCGGGACTTAAAATCCATATGATATAATATAGCCATATTATAATTTAACTCAACTTTCACATTTTAAAAACTTTGCGAAGCAACTTTTTTAATTAATAGTTAAGAATGAAGAATTAATAGTTAATGTGGATTTTTTCCGTTACACTACAAAAAATCTTTGATTAAGCTTTTCATAACTCGTTTCGCTAAAGCGAAACATTGCTGATTTATATAAATTTAAAGATTTTTTGCGGCAGCTAAAAATCATCCTTCACTATTAACTTTTCATTATTAATTCTTAACTTGCGAGGCTTTGCTTCGTATTATTTTTATATTAATTCAAAATTTCTTATGTGGCAAAGTTAAGTTATCTAAACTTTATATACTGGAGAAATAAATATGATCAAACCTTATGCAAAAATTGTAGTAAAAGGTTCTCCTATATCTAAGTCAAATTTTAAGCTGTTTAACGTAAATGGAAGAGCCATATTGCCCTATAATTCCGGGAAATATCACGACAGATATGCCCTCTATGAAGAAGAAATAGCTTATGAATGCAGAAGTCAAAATCCTGGACTAGTTATAGAAGAATCCCTTATAGCCCTTTTAAAAGTATACTATAAGAGTAAAAAAAGACACCCTGATACCAACAACATAACTAAAAGTATATTTGATGGTATTGAAAAAAGTGGACTCATAATAAATGATGCCCAAATTAGAAGATTAATCATAGAAGAACATTATGACCAGGATTATCCTAGATTTGAACTGGAGTTATTTGGTGAGAGTACTTATGACATGAGCTACAATGTTTTTAAAAAAACTACCATAGATGAACCTATAAACTACTCACCTCCTCCAAATAAGAAAAGAAGCTTTAAAAACACTAAAAAAACATCAAGTTTCCATGAAGAGCATGAACATCGCGTATGTGAAATTTGTCAAAAATCAGTAAGTAGTAGTGAACTAATATCTGCAAACAAAGGTACAGTCATGATTTGCAAAGATTGTTTTAATAAACTATTTAAATAACTTTTTAAGCTCTTATTGTACTTGTACATAAATTTGCAAGTCTGCAAGTTTATGTACTCAATTTATTTTTCAAAGAAATTATCTATTATACTTTCCGCCATTTTCTTTTCTATATTCGCCCTTACAATCAACATAACTACAACTGTTATAAGTTTATTTTCATCCTGTTCTAATTCTTCCCCATTACAATTAAAGGTATCATTCTCAGTGATTTTCGATTTAAAATCTTTTACAAAACTCTCCACTTGAATTTTTTCTATTTTCAAAAAATCCTGGTATATCTTATCTAAATCTTTTGTATGATCTTCTCCTTCTTTTATAGATTCAGCTAGAGAAGAAAATAAACTCTGTATATCACCTATGGATAAAATTTGTTTTAAGTAATATGTCAATATAATAAGTATCATATGCTGCTTAGAATATTTTTTCTTTTTAGGCGGCATTAGTATACCTGCTTTAGTATAATTGTTTATCATAGTTTTAGTAATAGCTGTATCTTCTTTATTTCTCTTTAAATATCCTAACTTTTCTTCAATAAAAGTAGTTACCTGATCCATGTATAAATCTATATCTGGTATGCTTTCAAGTTTTAACTGTGTAAAATTTCCAAGCTCATTTGTCAATTCATCTAATGTAATTTTATCCATATTATACCTCCTAGCTTTATCCGATGGTTACCATCCGTAATACCCCCATCGCACTCTGTGAAAGCAACTATCACCAAATTAAAGATTTGGGATATCTGCTTTTCTTATAAAGTGGGGGATAACGGCTGCTACGCCCCTAGATAACGATTTCTAAGTTTCAGATGGAGAAAAAACTCCACCTGAAACCAAGAACTCTGTTTATCTCCAGTAAATTCTCAATATTATTATAACATATTCTTCTAGAATAATATTTATTTACTGTTACACTACTGTTTACTTGCTGTAGCAAAAAAGTAAGTATGTTAGCTTCTCTTACTTCTTTTTACATTTTTCGTAGCTATAATATTTATTCCTGAATTTACTACATTTTCTACTATTATATCTCCTATTTTAATAGGTGCCTTAACTACTTTTCCCTTGAGCAGCTTTATACAATCAAATACCCTGTCTTTAGGGATGTCCCTTTCTGTTTTAACTGGAAGTACATCCATTTCTCCGCCTTCTACATATACAGAAGAAGTAACTATCCTAGTAGGATTAGTACATTCCTTTTCTCCATACTCTTTTCCATTTTTACATGTATTTCCAGTAACTTCTACAACTTTATCCTTATTAAGCTTAACTAAAAGCTGACATCCCATAGGACATCCTATACAAGTTAATTCTCTTGTACTCATACTACTGCTCCCTTTCCAGCTTTATTGTTATCTCCCTACAATTCGTATATTTATTCAGCAGCTCTTTACTAATATTAACTGTTTCCATTTTTCCTGGAGTAAGTATCCTCTTTTTTATGTACATTTCTCTCGTCTTATCAAAATAAACTGATATAAAACTATCTTCAAATACATCCCCTACTCTAAATCTAACATCTACTGATTTTTCTACATTTTTAGAATTTATATACTTTGGTACTGTATACCTGACACCACTAGCAGCTATAACTTCTATTTTATGTCCACTAAATCTTTTTCCGTCTTTTACATATCTAGCTGCATTCTTACCTGCATTTATGCTTTCTAATGTTACATTATCAACTAAATCATGAACATGTAATACATTTCCACAGGCAAATATTCCGTCTACATTAGTCTCCAAACTTTCATCAACTATAGGTCCTCCTGTTACATCAGATAAATTTATTTCAGCTTTTCTCGAAAGTTCATTTTCCGGCAAAAGTCCAACAGATAAAAGCAAAGTATCACAAGGTATATATTCTTCAGTACCTTCAACAGGCTTTCTATCTTTACCTACTGCAGCAATAGTCACGCCTTCTACTCTTTCCTTTCCCTTTATATCTATTACGGTATAACTTAACCTCAGTGGAATTCTAAAATCATCAAGGCACTGCACTATATTTCTCTTAAGCCCGCTAGAATAAGGCAAAAGTTCCACAACAGCTTTTACTTTTGCCCCCTCAAGCGTCATTCTTCTTGCCATTATGAGACCTATATCACCAGAACCAAGTATTACAACTTCTTTTCCCGGCATATATCCTTCTACATTTACAAATTTTTGAGCTGCTCCTGCTGTATATATCCCAGCACATCTGCTTCCCGGTATATTTATGGCTCCTCTTGGTCTTTCCCTACATCCCATAGATAAAATTATAGATTTAGCCTTTATTTCAATTATACCTTCTTCTTCATTCACAGCCGTTATGCACTTATCTTTATTTAAATCAAGCACCATAGTATTTAATTTATATTGTATCTTTAAATCTTCTACCTTATCTATAAATCTCTGAGCATATTCAGGTCCTGTCAATTCTTCTTTAAAAGTATGGAGACCAAATCCATTATGAATACACTGATTTAATATTCCCCCTAGTTCATTTTCTCTCTCTAGTATAAGTATATTATCTATCCCTACTTCTTTAACTGATATAGCAGCTGCAAGCCCTGCAGGCCCGCCTCCTATTATTACTACATCATATTCTTGCATATTTTAAACCTCCAAATTATCCTAATTTATCTGATGCCAAGAACTCTGTTTATCTTTTCCTACTAATATATTTGAATTATTTCCAAACTTAGTTACGTCTTGTGGTGAGATCTTCAATTCTCTTGCCAAAATCTCAACTACTCTCGGTGAGCAAAATCCTGACTGACATCTTCCCATGCCTGACCTAGTTCTCTTTTTCACAGCATCCATTGTCCTTGCACCAAGAGGCCTCCTTATGGCATCTAATATTTCTCCTTCTGTAACAGTTTCGCATCTACATATAATTTTACCATACTTTGGGTTACTGGCAATCATACGTTTTCTCTCTTCATTTGTCATTTCTCTAAATTTAGGTATTCCTTTTCTTATAGGGTTAAATTTATCGTTCTTTTCTGGTTTTAGCTTACTAACTACAATATCTCTAACCATTTCTGCTATAGCAGGAGAACTGGTTAAACCAGGTGATTCAATACCTGCTGCATTTATAAAATTCTCCGCATCCTCTGCTTCTCCAATTATAAAGTCTCCTTCTGTACTATGTGCCCTAAGCCCAGAAAAAGAAGTTATAATCTGTTTCATTTGCAGCTTATTTACACTTAAAGCTGCCTTAGAAATTACAAAATCTATCCCTCTACTTGTAGTAGTTAAGTCTGTTTTATCTTCTATATCTTCTGCATCAGGCCCTATAAGCAAATTTCCATCTACTGTAGGAGTAACTAAAACTCCTTTTCCCTTCTTAGTAGGTAATTGAAATATAGTCATTGAAACTGTATGTTCTGCTGTCTTATCAAATAAACAATATTCCCCTTTTCTTGGAACTATTTTAATTTTTCTAGCACTTATCATATTATTAATTTCATCTGAAAACAATCCTGCTGCGTTTATTATAAGTTTCGTTTCTATATTTTCTCTATTTGTTTCTATTATATAAAATTTCTTACTCTTTTTTAAAGATATTACTCTTGTATTTAATTTAAATTTCACTCCATTTACAGCTGCATTTTCAGCCAGTGCTATGGTCATTTCATAAGGACAAACTATTCCTCCCGTTGGAGCATATAGTGCAGCAACTACATTTTTTGATATATTGGGTTCTATTTGTCTTACTTTATCCCCATCTATTATTTCAAGATCAGGAACTCCATTTACAATCCCCTGTTGTTTTAATTTCTCCAGATTTTTCACCTCAGATTTATTAAAGCAAAGCACTAATGAACCAACCTTTTTAAATGTGAAATCTAATTCTTTAGAGAGGTTATCAAACATACTATTTCCAATCACATTTAGTTTACTTTTTAACGTATTGGGTTCTGCATCAAATCCAGCATGAACTATACCACTATTTGCTTTGCTAGTACCATTTCCCACATCAGAATCCTTTTCTACCACACATAAATTAAGTTTATATCTACATACCTCTCTTGCTATGGCACTTCCCACAACTCCAGCTCCTATAATAGTAGCATCAAATACTTGAATATACCTCCTTTATAATAGTAAAAAAACAAAAAGAGCCAAACTTAAGGCACCAATTAAATGTCTTAAAATTTTGGCTCTCTTTTTACTCTATCATAACCATATTTCTTAATATTAAGTTTAACATATTCGATCACACTATTCAAGAATAGAAAATGATAATTAAATAACAATCAAGGGTATAAAAATGCCTTATTTATATACGCTCTCCTTTGGTTTAGAAGATTTATATTTATAAACAACAAAATATGCTAACCCAACAAATACTGATCCTCCAACTATATTACCTAAAGTTACAGGTATTAAATTATGAACTATTCCAAATGCAGATATCATTTTATCTTGTGAAATTCCTGATGCTGCTACAAATGAAGCATTGGATTTTGCAAAAAGTCCAGCTGTTAAAAAGTACATATTGGCAACACTATGCTCAAATCCACAAGTTACAAAAGTCATTATAGGAAACCAGATTATTGCTATTTTACTTATTATATCTTTAGCTGCAAAAGCCCCCCATACAGCAAGACACACTAAAAAGTTACACATTATTCCACTGCAGAAAGCAGCTCCAAATGAAAGCGATGCTTTGGTAGACGCTACTTTTATAACTGTTCCACCAAGTTTTCCACTGCTCATTCCAAAAACCCCTGATTCAAATACTAAAAACGCTATGAGAACTGATCCTACAAAATTAAATATATAGACTACTACCCAATTTTTTATCATAGGTTTAAATGTTATTTCTTTTCCAGCCAGCGGCACAACCATCAGACAATTTCCTGTAAAAAGTTCTGCTCCACATATAACTACTAGTATAAGTCCTACCGGGAAGACAGCTCCTCCAACAAATTTTGAAATTCCAACATTTGTTATACCATGAGATACAACAGCAGAAACAACTCCACCCATTGCAATAAACGCCCCCGCGAGTATTCCAAGTACTGCTTGTTGATAAGTCTTTAATGATGCCTTAGAACAACCCGCTCCTACAGCAGCACTGCATATTTCATTTGGCTTTAACATATTACTTTCCATTTACAAGACCCCCATCTCATATTTTTTATTTTTTATATGCTAATTTTGCTATAATTCCTATAGATGTGTCTCCTACCACAGCTAAATCTTCAGCCGTAAAATAAAATGGCACATTACTATTGAATAATATCTGGGACGAAGGTGCAAATTCATCATCACCTTCCCATAATGCAAAAATAACATATATATTGTTTAAAAATTTAAATTTATAAGCAGCATCCCCCATGCTTACTTCTTGAGCTCCCAAACTTTCAAACACTTCTTTAAATTTGTTTATATTGTTTCCAAAGGTTTTAGATAATCTTAATAAACATCTCCCATAAAAATTATTATAATACACATTTCCGCCATCCACTTCTCTATAGGTTATATATTTATCAGAAGGTGCTAATCCTTTGCCCTGCATCAGATATCTCAAAATTAAAGTCTTAGGAGGATATTTTTCTATCTCAGAGCCATCTTCATTAAGAACCTCACCGGAAGGATATTTTACTATTACACTTTTCCCCATCAACTTTACTTCTATTTCTCCTCTGGATTCATTGTATACACACCCTGTATTTTCTGCCATTAATTCAGGTTTAAAATTTTTAAATACACTTTTATAGTGATCATAGGGTATTTCATCCTTTGGTTTTTTGTCTATACCATTCTTGTACATCTATTACACCCCTCCAAAACAAATAGCATTATTATTTTTTTAATTTTCTAATAATTATATAATCTCATCCATCGATGGTATATATGGTTAAACAACTTCAACCCTATATTTTTCTATCTGATGGCTATCTACTGTAACACTCCCACTTCTATCAAAGTGGGAGATAACAGTAGCTACGCCCCTAGATAATTCATCCAAACTTAGTGGGTTCCACTAAGTAAGATTAATTGATAAAATTGAAGTTGTTTAACAAACTTAATCTAAACTATTCCATATGCTTTTCTGCTTCTTCCAACATATTGTCAGCCTGTTTCATAAAGCCAATTGCTTTTTCAATAAATTGTGAAGTTTCTACTTTTCCCATATTTCTTGCTTTCTCTACCCATTCTGCAAATCCTTCTTCATGAGATTTATTATGCTCTACCCAATGACCTAAAAGTATCTTTAATGTTTTTTCTTCCTTACTTTCATCTCCATCTAACATTTCATGTGTATGATGGTGATCATCATCGTGAACATGTGTATGAGTATGAGCTATACCATCATGATAATGTTCATGAGTATGAGGTGTATCGTCATGATGGTGGTGGCATTCATGTCCGTTGTTCATTCTAGTACCTCCTTTATACAATAGCTACATTGCCTTTTCTATTACAATCTTATGCTCCAAAAGTCTTACTTCCTTTAACATTCCTTCTATTATCTCTTCTTCTCCTAAAATGTCTGTCAATGACAACTTACCATTTTCTTTTGGAACTATATCCACTACATAATCCATAATTTTACGTTCACCTTCAGGTGTTACCAAATAAGCTGTTGATTCACACATTTTCAATTACCTCCTCTTAAATTTTACACATAAGCAGGGTGCTAATTCTGATATCAGATAAATAATTTGCTTAATCTGATATCAGAATAAATGTTTACCCTAAGTCAAAAATTAACTTTCAAGTTAAGTATACTCCTTTTACTATGTTATTAAAATAACACAACAATGAAATGGCAACATATTAATTTGAATATGACTAAAGAGATTTATCTAAAAGCTTTTTAACAGTAGGAAATTTTTCTATATCCGTATGTGGTAAAAAGCAAGCTGATACAAACTGATCCATATATAATGGATCTACGCTAAGCTCTACATAGGTCATATGGTTTGCTATTTCCTCCAATTTGTGCCTTGCATCCTCACTCATCAGTGTCAAATAGCATCCCATAAGAGAACTATTACCTATATAATTTATTTTATCCTGATCTATATCAGGCAGCATTCCTATCTTTACAGCATTACCTATATTTAAACTATTTCCTATGCCTCCTGCTATATAGATTTTATCTATCATGGTAAAATCCATTCCCAGGTTATTTAAAAGTGTAGTAATTCCAGAATAAATTGCTGCTTTTGCTCTGATAAAATTGTCTATATCCACATCTGTTATACTTACATCCCTATCTAAATCATATTGTTCTTTAAAAACTAAAATATATTCCCCAATTCCGTTTTCATCAAATCTAACTCTATTAGTTTTTAAATTTTTTACTATTTTGCCCTTCCTATCGATAATTCCTGCAAACATCATTGAACATATTAAATCTATAATACCTGAGCCACATATTCCAAGAGGCTTTTCATTTCCAATAACGCTAATTATAGGTTCATAGTCACTACCTATTTTAACTTTTTCTATAGCACCTCCTGATGCCCTCATTCCACAACTTATTTCTCCACCTTCAAAGGCAGGTCCTGCAGAACAAGCACAGGTCATCAGATATTCTTTATTTCCAAATACAATCTCACCATTTGTTCCTAAATCTATAAATAGTATATTATCTTCAGTATTCCACATTCCCGAAGACAATACACCTGCAGTTATATCTCCCCCTACATAACTTGCTACACAAGGGATCAAATATATAAATGTTTCAGGGTTAACTTCTATATTTAGTTCAGAAGCTTTTATAAAAGGAGTCTTAACAAAAGCAGGTATATATGGCTCCATTCTTAAAAAATTTGAATACAACCCCAAAAAAAGATGAGACATAGTCGTATTACCAGCCGTAACAAAGGATACCACTTGTTCCTTTCTTATTCCTGAATCCATATACATCTTATTTAAGAGGGGATTTATAGTTTCCTGTATCACTGCATTATTCAATTCCTGTAGTCCATTACCTTTAGTAGAATACATTATTCTATTTATAACATCTGCTCCATACTTTATTTGAGCATTTCCAGATGAAGCTTTTGCAATTAATTCACCATTGTATAAATCCACCAAGCAAGCTGCTACAGATGTAGTGCCAATATCCACTGCCACTCCATAAATCTTATCTGTCGTATCCCCTTTTTCTATATCAATAATTGTAGTTTTACCTACTCCTCTAGGTATATGAGTTATGGTTACTTTAAAATCTGCCTCTCTCAAAAGCTGAGGTATCTTCCTCAATATGGGCAATCTACAAAATACATTATTACAATTTAAATGATTTTTAATATGCCTTTTCAATCTTTCAAAATCGGATATATTATCATTTAAATTAGGAGGATCTAACTCTAAATAATCCTTCCTTACATAAGTCTTAAATTCCATACCACATTTTAATATTTGATTTTTAGCTCTTTCAAATATATCATACTCTCTCTTGCTTGAGAAATCTTCTATTTTCATTCCATGCATTGAAGAGGATGCAGTGCCTGGTATTTCTACTACTATATCTTCTTTAACTTTACACTGACAAGCAAGCACATATCCTTCCTTTTCTTCCTTTTCCGTAATGTGCCTGCTATTTTCTGATATAACATTTCCAGTTATTATCTTAACTTTACATTTTCCACAGGACCCACTTCCATTACATGGAGTGTCTATGAATACACCTGCTTTTCTGATAACCTCTAGCAGATTTTCTCCTTCTAAAACATCTATCTCTTTGTTGTATGGAGTAAATTTAACCTTTACCATATTTTGTGAATACCTCCTTGTGAAAAGTAACCTTTGTTTATTTCAAACCTGCTTCGTATTCAGAAGCATCTTCCAAGTTTTTAACTTCACCACCGTCTTTTACTTTTATTTTTACTATCCATGCATCATAAGCATTCTCATTTACATACTCTGGTTCATCATCTAGCTTTTCGTTAATCTCCAGCACTTCCCCAGATAATGGAGATATTACATCTGAAGCCTTTTTAGATGATTCAACAACTCCAAGAGAAACTCCTTGAGTAATTTCATCTCCTACATCTGGCATTTCTACAAATAATATCTCTCCAAGTTGATCCTGTGCAAAATCACTTATGCCTATAAGTGCTGTGTCTCCCTCAATCTTTGCCCATGTGTGTTCTTTGCTATACTTTAATTCTTTTGGAAAATTCATAAATAACACTCCTCTATAAATTAAATTTTTTATCCAATGGCTACCTAATGTAACACTCCAGCTACACCCCTGGATAATTCATTGATTAAAACAATAGTGACAGTTGCTCCTGTCACTATCATTTAAGTACTTAAAAAATTTTACTACATTATTGGATCCATCTTTAATGCAGGATGACCTTTTTCTTCCAAGAATTTTAATACTTCTTCAGATTCTGTAGCTATAGTTTCATCACAGATCATATCTACAAAATTATCTATATTATATAATTCCTTTGCTGTCTTGTTTAACTTTTCTGCAACAAAGTCTTTTAATTCTTTTGGCATCCAGACTATTCTACCAAGTCCACCTTCACCTTTCATAAACTTCTTTGAAGCTATAAATTGTCTTCCATGTCCCATAAATCCTGGAGTCTGAACTCCACCACCTGTCATAGATGCAAGTTCACCAAATGTCATTCCAAGAGGAGTGGTTGCACCAAATTCTCTGTTTACCATTACAACACCATTTGCTTCTGGCATTATACCTGTAATACACTCAAAACATCCACAGGAAGTCATTGGGTCTTGTAATATACTATACAATGTAACGCTATTTACAGCGCCTTGAGAAATTTTTGAAACAGTTTCATTTACTTTTTCCCAAATACCTAAATTTTCATCAACCACACCCTCTTTTGGAACTGCCTGGCATGGTCCTGTTGGATTTAATTCAAGTGTAGCTTTAGCATCAAGCCATGAAACTGCACCGCAAAGTCCAAGTCTTTCAGGTGTTACTATACATACATGTGCAGGTGCAAAGGATTGACACAAATTACATGAATAAAAAGTATCAACTTTTTCATCAACTAATGATTCAAGTCTTGCATCTCTTTCTGCATATCTTGGTATAGCGTATTTGCCTTCAAATTCTTCAGCCTTATCTGGATCAGTTATTATAGTTACTTCACATTTATCTACAACTGAACCAAATTCATCTAACATTTTAGCATATACTACTTCTCCAAAATGTTTCAATCTAAATCCTTTTTCAAAAGCTTCCTTACCTATTCTTACCCAAGTCATATTTCTCTGACCAACATGCATTACTCCTTCTATATAGTTCAAGAAATAATGAAGTCTTCTTTCAAGCACTGGCTCAAAATCTTTCTGCATATTTGTTCCACTTACTTTAATAAGCATTCCAAGAGGCATCCTTCCAGGAGCCTTATCTATAGTATCTATATCTGGTCCTATAACTTCTATCTTATGATCTTCAACTGAACCAGAATCCTCTTTCATAACTAATTCCCAAGCCTTAGTCTTATTTCCACCAAATTCTGCAAGCATATCATTCTTTCTTATTCTTTCACCTTCGAATGCTGCTGCAAAAGCAACTGGAATTGGAATTTCAGTTATTTTTATCTTTATATTCCTAGCTTCTAATGAAGTTTTAACAACTTTATCGTAATCTTTTTGAGTTAACAACAATGTAGGAACTTCTGGTACAACCTGATCAGTTACTACAGGGAATCCAAGTGCTATAGCTCCTGCACCAGCTGAAACTACAAGTTCGCTTAATGGTCCAAATGCATTTACAAAAGCAGGTACTCTTTCCGCTGTATATTTCAATATTTCATTTAACTGTCCGCCCTTAAGTCCTCCGAATATAAGTGCAGCTCTTATAGCAAAACTTACAATATGAATTACGGATGTAACGTCATATCCAAGTGGAATAACCCTGAGGTCAAGTCCCATCTTAACTTTGCCTTCTATAGCCTGATCTATTACTTTGCCTACCAAACAAGTAAGTAATCCTTTTGATTGGTAATCCTTTATTACTTTCGCTGCAGTTTCAGAATCTGGAAATTCTCCAAGTACAACTGCTACACCTGGAACATCACCTGTAACAAGCGGTACTCCAAATGATCTAATTATTGGATCTGAGATAAATCCTACACATGGTTCTGAATAAGGAGTATCTGAAAGGACATACTTTGCAGCTTCTATAATTTCTGCTGCAACAGCTGTTGCAAGTCCTGAATTTAAAAGCTTATCAAGCATTTCCTCCTCAACTATCAAACTTCTTACTATGTCTAGTGCACCTTCTAATTCGCCTACAGTAGTTATCTTTTTTCCTGTAGCTGCAAAAATTACTGGTAGTGAATATGCAGTATCAGGAAATGCTACTTTATAGTCTTTACCCTTCTCGTCAACAGCTTGCTTAACTATGCCTTCAGCAGCTGCTAAAGCCTGCTTTGAACCAGTGAATACAGTTTGATATAAATTCATTTTTAGCCCCTCCTAATTTAAAATATTATATATTATAACTCTAAGTAAGAATCTGCATATAAAACAGCACCATTTACAACATCACAAGTCTTTATAGTCTCCATTAATCTTTTATCACATGGATTCATTATTGCAGAAGTAAGACCACATTGTATTGCCATAGCTGCAAAAGTTGCATCCATTATTGGTCTTATTTCCTTAGGTGCTCCATTTGAAACATTGCTTAATCCACAGCAAGTTCTAAGACCCATATCACTTATTAATTTAATAGCCTCTAATACTTCTTTTTGTTTATCCTGCATACCCTTTATTACTAAGAATAATGGATCAAACAGTAAATCTGTAGGCTCCATTCCAAGACCCATACCTTTTTCAAGCATTTCTGTACAATATGCTATTCTTTCATCATTATCCTTTGTTATTCCTTCTTTTGCACAAAGTGCTATGCTCATAGCATCATATTCTGCAGCTAAATCTATATTTCCAATTCTTTCTCCTGCATCTGCAGAATTTATGATAGGTTTTCCTTTTTCTCTATTGTAAACTTTAAGTCCTGCTTCTATAGCCTTCTTATTTGTTGTATCAAGTGCTAGTGGAACATTGTCAAATTCACTTTGAAGAGCCTTAACACCCCACTGCATTATTTCTTCTCCATCTTTTCTTGCTGGTCCTATATTAAAATCCAAATAATTAGCTCCTGCATCCAATTGTTCTTTTGCTCTTTTGAATATTGGTTCAGGATTTCTCTCCTCAATAGCCTTTCTTATAGATGGAGATATACAGTGAATTCTTTCGCCTATGATCATAAATTTATCCATGTTCAGATGACCTCCTATTTACCTTAATCTTTATAAACTAGTATTAATTTATATTGTCAGGCAATAATTAAAAACTTTTAATCATTGCCTATTTTTTACTTATAATAATTCTTACTTAGCAGTTAACTCTTTTAATAACTTAGGAATAAACATAGCTTCTGTACTACTAATTACTATATTCCAATCTGGAAGAAGTTCCTCTAACTCACCTTTCAAAACTGCAACCTTTCCTGGAATTATAAGAGTTCTGTTCTTAGTTTTATCTGATATTCCACACTTCTTTATTTCATCAGCTATTGAAGCACCAGTAAATTTACCTGCAGCCCAGGATGTAAGAACAGAATATCCGCCTGCATCTGGTATAACCATCCATACTGGAACTTTAGATCTTTCAACTTCTCCTGAAACTAGGAAGTAAGTAAGAGCAAAGTCAACAGTACATAATACTGGTGAATTTTCATCTGGATTATTTATTCCATGTATACCCAAGTCAACTGTCATTGGTTTTTGTGGATCTGTAAATACATTCTGTCTTATACTATAAAGAGGAAGTGCTCTTGCATAATCCATATCACTTAAAACAAGTAATGAACCATATTTCAAAGTAAATAATGTAGATAAAGCTACTTCCATAAATTTATCAGCTTTAGTAAGTTCATCTAGGAATAGTATAGAAGGATATCCAAAAGTTCTATCCTGATTTTCAATATTTATTCTTCTAATTTGAACTGTATTTTCAAAAGCTTCTTTAATGGATTTTCCACCTGGATCAAGTACTAAGTTCTTATATCCTAATTTTTGTATTTCTTCTACTAAACCATAAAGAGCTTCCAATCCGTCTGCCTTTACACCTAAAGCTAATTTATCTTCTTTTACAAGTTCAACCATTTCTTTGAAGTTATCTTTATTAGCTCCATAAACTAATGGATTTTCATCTTTAACTAGTGGAAGAGCTTCTTTCATTACTGCTGCATCTTCACAAACTAGAGCATAAGCTACTTTTACTCCACTTGCTTTTATTTTATTTATCAAAGCAAGATATTTGTCTTTATTTCCTGCATATTTTATTGCAGCAAATTCGGTTTTCATTTGTTCACCGATTCTAACATAATCTACATCTTTTATATGTTGGATCTTAGCATCTACTTCTGCATCATCCATACTATCGGAAAATGCAACTGCAAATCTATTTCTATTTACAAAAGTTTTTTCATGACGGAATAAAACAGTTTCTCCACCTAATTTATATTCATTATCTCCCTTACCAATAGTTATTGTCTTCATAATTGGTGCAGTAGCTTCAGCTAATTTTTCCATTGCCTCATCACTCATATGAGGACATTTTCCTATTTCCACAGCTCCTGCTGCTACTTTCATTGAAAAAGCTAGACAAGTAGGAAAACCACAATCCTTACAATTCTTTTTTGGTGTTAATTTAAATATATTTAATCCTGTTAAAGCCATTTTTAATCCTCCTTATTTAATCCCAGTATAAATTTTAATTAACCTAATAATTCCTTAATAAAATTTCTAATTACTTCTACAGATTTTGGATGACGTAATATTACAGCATCTGTTCCTGATGCTAATACTCCGGATGCTGTTGCAACTTCCATGGAAACTGTTCTGTCTTCCTGACTTCCCCATTGTGGTGAATCTTCTTCTGAATCCATTGCTTCTTTTACTTTGCAAGCTTCGAAAGAAACAGGGCTTATTATAGGAATTTGAAGAGTTTTATCATCTTGACCAAGTGCTGCAAGTTTTACTCTGTCTAAAGTTGATATAACATATTCATAACCATATCCACCTGCCGCACATCCTACGTTGTCAACAAACTTTGTATTGTCTATTCCAAGTTGATTCATTAAAATATTTATCTGTTTTGCAAGGTTTATGTCAACTGAAGATTCAGCTACAACTTTGTCATTATAAGCCATTACGCCTGCAGCTCCTACTGTCTTATAATTATCTTCTACTGCAGACATTAAAAGTATATTGTGTCCTTCAGTTTCCTGAGCAACTTTTTCAAATAATTTTGCATCTTTTTCATGATTTCCTGTACCTGCAACTACTAATGGAGTTTTTATAGCTTCAACTACTGCTTTAGCTGTTTTAGCACAATCTTCTGGTGCAGCATCTGTACCGTTTGGATCAGCACTTATAAGTCTTAGGCATATAAAATCTGGACTATATTTTTCTTCTACAAATTGTGCCCATTTAACAGGATCTTTTGCAACATCCTTGTATATGTCTTTTAAAGGATCTATCCAGTCTTCTGGATATACATCCAAAATTTCCATACCTACTTTTGGGCTATTTCCTGTATCTCCATCAAAAGTGTAAAATGGTAATACTGATTCTCCTCCTAATTTTAATACTTTTTCTCCTGTTCCAATTTCAACTTCACCAATTTTGCCTGAAAATTTTTGTGTTGGTTTTTTGAACATAATGTATGCCTCCTTAATTTAATTTTCAAATTGAATTTTTGATAGTATTTCATTCAATGCTTTTCTGCATGAAGAATCCTCTGGCAGCTCTACTAATGCTTTTCCATCTGAATCAAATTGATAGACCATTTGGTCCATCGGCACAACTCCTACTAAATCCAGTTCTTGCTTTTTTATTTCTTCTTTTATTCCTGAATTCAATTTACCTTCTGGAGCTCTATTTACGATAAGAAAGATTTGGCCAACTTTTAACTTTAATTCAGCAACTAACCGTTTTATTCTTCCAACAGCCTGTATGCCTCTTCTGGAACAATCGCTTATCAGAAATAGAGTATCAATAGGATCTATAAGTTTTCTACTTAAGTGTTCCATTCCTGCTTCATTATCAACTACTATGTAATCATAATTACCAGAAAGTGAATCCACTTGTGCTTTAAGTATTCCATTAACATAACAATAACATCCTGGCCCCTGGGATCTTCCCATAACAATAAGGTCATAACCGTCTCCTTCAGCTACTGATGCATTTAATTTATACTTTAAATAATCTGCTTTCATCATACCTCCAGGAAAATTATCCCCTTCAAGTGATTTTTTATTTACGTCCTCTTTTATTTCTCCAATAGTTTCCTCAATGTCTGTTCCAAGTACTTCATTTAAATTAGCATTTGCATCAGCATCTACTGCTAAAATAGGTCCTGAACCTTTTTTTGTCAAATAATCTATTAAAAGACCTGTCAAAGTAGTTTTGCCGGTACCACCCTTACCTGCTACAGCTATTTTATATCCCATAGTACAACCTCCTTATATTGCTGTGTTTCAGATTACTTATAAAAAGCCTATTATAAATTTTATGCCTCTTATGTAGAAAACATCTTTAATTATATATTATATGTATAGGGCAAGATAGCCCTATACACATTAAACAATTTAATCAACAGAATGAACACATTGTTTGTGTACATCATGAAGAGCTTCCATCATTGCCTCAGACAAAGTCGGATGTGGATGAATAACTTCACCAACTCGTTCTGCTGTTAAACCAAGCTCACAAGCAACACCTAATTCTGAAATCATATCTGTTGCTCTATCACCTACAATAGCAGCTCCAATTATTACGTCCTTTTCGTCTGTAATAATCTTTACAAATCCTTGTAATTTACCCATAGCTTGAGCTTTTCCAAGCCCCCTAAAGTCAAATTTTCCAACCTTGTACTGGATTCCTGCTTTTTCAGCATCTTTCTCTTTCATACCTACAGAAGCTATTTCTGGTTCTACAAATGTACAACCAGGTACTGCTTTGTAACTCATCTTCTTCTTTTTATCTAAAACTGCATTTTGAACAGCTACAATACCTTCTCTTTCAGCTACATGTGCAAGAGCAGCAGTAGGAATTAAATCACCTATTGCATAAACTCCCTCTACATTAGTTTCTAAATATTCATTTACAATTATTCTTCCTTTTTGATCTTTCTTAATACCAATATCATCCAAACCTAAACCTTCAGCATAAGCTCTTCTTCCAACTGCTATGAGAAGTGTTTCAGCCTCTAAAACTTTTCCGCTTCCCAATGTAGCAGTTACCGTATCACCTTTAACTTCTACACTAGTTATACCATCGCCTACAAAGTATTTAATCTTATGCTGTTTGAAAATTCTCTGAAGTTGTTTTGCAACATCTTCATCTTCAAGTGGTGCAAGATGTGGAAGAGCTTCAACTACCTTAACTTCTACTCCCATACTATTTAAGAAGAATCCTATTTCACATCCTATAGGACCTCCACCAACTAGTATCATTGACTTTGGAAGTTTCTCTAAATTCAAAACTTCATCTGAAGTTATAACCTTTTTACCATCATACTTGAATACTCCAGGTGTAACAGGTACAGAACCAGTAGCAAGTATAATTTTATCTGCCGTTATGGATTCTTTAGATCCATCCTGCTTTGTAACCTCTACCTCTTTATTGCTTATAAGTTTTCCTGTTCCCCTTATAAGCTTTACCCCTCTATGTTCAAACATATATTCTATGCCTTTTACAAGTTGATCTACTACTTTATCTTTTCTCTTCATAATTGCATCAAAATCAGGTTTTGCTTCACCTTCAACATTAATTCCAAATTTTGATGCTCCTTTTATTACACTTAAAACATCTGTGGAAGCAAGCAGTGCTTTTGTAGGTATACATCCTACATTTAAGCAAGTTCCTCCTACAGCTTTCTTCTCAACTACAGTAACATCTGCTCCTAAAATTGCAGCTTGCAGTGCAGCTACATATCCTCCTGGTCCTCCACCAATTACAACTAATTTCATTCCTAATCGCCCCTTATTTTTTAATCCTATATTTTTATAATCCTGCTTCGTCCAATATTAATGGCACATTTTCTTCCGCACCAATTGCCATTATATGAACTCCATCGCAAAGTCCTGATTCTTTTACAGCCTTTATAAATTCTCCTGCTATCTTTATGCCTTCTTGAACTTTATCCTCAGCATTCTTCATCCTATTTATAAGTTCATCAGGTACGAATATACCAGGTACGTTTTTATTCATGTATTTAGCCATGCCAGCTGACTTTAAAGGTATTATGCCTACCATAACTTTAGCATCTATACCTTGAGCCTTAGTTTCTTCTTTGAATTTCTTTAAAGTTTCCATATCATAAACAGCTTGAGTTTGAAAGAATTTAGCTCCAGCTTTAATTTTCTTGTTCATTTTTATAACTTGAAGCTCTAACGGATCATATCTAGGTGTAACACAGCCCCCTAAAAAGAAATCTGGTTTCCCTTTTAAATCAGTTCCACCCATATCTTTTCCGCTATTTAAAATGCTTGCCACCTGTAATATTCCAACACTATCTAGATCATAAACTGGTTTTGCACCAGGGTGATCTCCTGTAGCAGTATAATCTCCAGTAAGAGCTAAAACATTTTCAATTCCAAAAACACCTGCAGATAACAATTCTCCTTGAATTGCTATTCTATTTCTATCTCTTCCTGTTATTTGAAATACAGGTTCTAATCCTGCATCTTTTAGTACTTTACAAGTAGCTAAAGACGTAGCCTTTAATGTAGCAGACTGAAAATCCGTTACATTAACTCCATGAACTCTTCCTTTTATCTTTTTGGCACATTCAACTAAATGAGAAAGATCCGTTCCCTTTGGAGGTGCCATTTCAGCTGTAACTGCAAATTCTCCCTTTTCAAAAGCTTCCTTCAATAAGCTCATTTTTTTAATCCCCCTTCTGATTACTACTTAGCATTTAAATTTATTTTTCTAGGATGTGCATTTATTTGATAATCTCTTGGTTTTCTTAATTCTTTTAGATTATCAAGTTGTCCTAGTTCTTTTAATTTATTGTATATTAATATCCAAGCACAATCATTTTCAGGATCAACTTCACATTTACCATCTCTTGCACCACCACAAGGTCCATTCAAAAGTCCCTTTGCACACATTGTAATTGGACATATTCCCCCTGTCCATCCAAGCTGGCAGTTTCCACAAGCTTTACAAGCTTCTGCATATTGGCCAACTCTTTCTACTTCACCTATAAACATAGTATTATTGCCTGGGTAAACGGGGATTTTTACTAACTTGGCTACAGTTTGAGTTCCATCTCCACAAGATAGGGATACTACTGCATCTGCCTCTTTTAATTCAGCCTTTAAGGACTTTAAATCTTTCCTTGTTTTTAAAAGATTGCATGAAGGGTCAAGTATTTTATATCCTAAAACTTTTTTACCTTGTTTTTCTAACTTGGCTTTCATTTCTAATATTTCTTCTTCTCCACCTACTTTACAAGTAGTTGCACACAAAGAACATCCTGTGATTATTACTTTTTCACTGTCTTTAAGGTAATCCAATAATTCATCAAAAGATTTTTTTTCTGAAATAATCATATTTATTCCTCCATTTATTTCACAGGTTTATAGGTTATTTTGTAACTTACAGGCCTTTACAATATGCTGTGCAAGTATAGATGATGTAACAGAGCCTACTCCTTTAGGAACAGGTGTTATCATTGAAGCTTTTGATTCACAGTCTTCTGTATCTACATCTCCACATAGCTTTCCACTTTCATCTACATTTATGCCTACATCTATAACTACGGCACCATCTTTTACATATTTTGAATCTATCATTTTAGCTTTTCCTATGCCTACTACCAATATGTCTGCCTGGGAACAAACCTTTGGCATATCAGTAGTTTTTGAATGACATACGGTAACTGTAGCATTTTCATTTAATAGGAGCATGCACGCTGGTTTTCCAACTACCATAGATCTTCCTACTATAACTGCATTCTTTCCCTTCATAGGAACTTTATAATGCTTAAGGATTTCTATAACAGCAGATGGTGTACAAGGTGCAAATCCTGTCATATCTTTTTCCATCAATTTAGCAACATTTACAGGACTAAAGCAATCTACATCTTTTTCAGGGGCGATTATATATTTTATAACGCTTTCATCTAATTGCTTAGGAAATGGTCTGAATACCATTATTGCATTTACAGTCTTGTCCGCATTTATTTTTTTCAATTCTTCAATAAACTTGTCTTGTGATATATCTGCTGGTAGCTCTTTAACAACTGCCTCTATTCCAATTTTTTCGCACTTTTTTAGAGCTCCTTTTTCATAAGCAAGGTCACTTCCGTTTGCTCCAACTCTTACTAATGTAAGTTTTGGAGTAATACCCTTTACCTTTAAATCATTAACTTCTTTAGTTAAAGCTTCACTTATAGCATCTGCCACTGGTTTACCTTTAATTATTTGACCCATACTTATATCTCCTTCATATTAAAATTAGCTATCTGTACCATACTAAACTAATTTACAAGTGCCTCCAGAAGAAATTAAGATTTCTTCTGGAGAATAATAATTTTATTTGGAAAGTGCACTAACTACTTTTTCATATACCTTATCTGCAATCTTAATGCCTTCTTCAACTAAAGGTTCCGTCTCTGCTTTTACCTTTTTAACATATTCCTGATCTTTAATAGAATTTATATTGATTATGACATTAAGCTGTGCTCCAATAATAGCAGCTCTTAGACACTGAACTCCTACACCAACATCACTTATTGCAAGTTTGGAGCAGTTATCTACAAGTGCCTCGTGGAGTTTTATTGCTTCATAAGCTTGTTTAACAATGCTTACTGGAACACTGCATGCTTGCTTTAGACACTTTTCTAAAGTCTCTTCCTTTAATTTTTTCTGCTCGTCAGTGTCTTTCGGCATTCCATAAGCCTTTGAAAGAGGTAAAAAGCACTCTGCATCTGCGTCCACCATCTTTAAAAGTTCTGCTTGAAGCTCATAAGCCCTTTTAAGTATGCCCTTTACCTTTTCATCATACTGTGCATACTTTTTCTTTCCTATTGTAAGGTTACATACCATGCCTCCAA
Source organism: Clostridium sp. 001 (assembly GCF_019056555.1). Lineage (NCBI taxonomy): Bacteria > Bacillati > Bacillota > Clostridia > Eubacteriales > Clostridiaceae > Clostridium > Clostridium sp. 001. The sequence goes on from NZ_CP020473.1 coordinate 1,799,581, forward strand.
GTGCCATTCCTATAGCACCTGTAATAGCTGATCCCCCACCTCCACCAGGAGTTGCAGCTTTAGATGCAAGAACTTCTATAAAATCTGTGCAGCTTTTATCTGCTAATTTCATATTGTTTCCTCCTAAATGTTTTAGAATAATCCGCTTATTACTCCATTTTCATCTACATCTATTTTTTCAGCAGACGGAACTTTTCCAAGACCTGGCATCTTCATTATTGAACCAGTTACTGCAACTACAAAACCTGCTCCAGCAGAAATTGTAACCTGTCTTACTGTAATGTTAAATCCTGTTGGTCTTCCAAGTTTAGTCTGGTCATCAGTTAATGAGTATTGAGTCTTTGCTATACATACTGGAGTTTTATCGAATCCCAATTTTTCAAGCTCATTAATTTCTTTATCTGCCTGACTTGTGAAAGTAACATCATCAGCACCATATATCTTTTGAGCTACTGCTCTTATTTTATCTCTGATTGGTAACTTTTCATCATAAGCAAACTGGAAGTCATTTTTCTCTTCTTTTATAAGTCTAAGCACTTCTTCAGCAACTTCCATTCCACCTTCGCCGCCTTTAGCCCAAACTTCTGATAATTTTACATTTACGCCTAATTCTTTACATTTATCTTCTACTAATTTTAATTCTGCCTGTGTATCTGTAGGGAATGCATTTAATGCAACTACTGCTGGTAATTTATATACCTTAGTTATATTCTCTACATGTTTTAATAGATTTGGAATTCCTTTTTCAAGAGCTTCTAAGTTTTCATTATTTAAGTCAGCCTTTGGAACTCCACCATTGTATTTTAATGCTCTAACTGTAGCAACTATTATTACTGCATCTGGTTTTAATCCTGCCATTCTGCACTTGATATCTAAGAATTTTTCAGCACCTAGGTCAGCACCGAAACCTGCCTCCGTAACTACATATTCACCAAAGTGAAGAGCCATTCTAGTAGCCATTATTGAGTTACATCCATGTGCTATATTTGCAAATGGTCCGCCATGTACAAATGCTGGTGTTCCTTCAAGAGTTTGAACTAGATTTGGTTTTAATGCATCTTTAAGAAGTGCTGCCATAGCTCCTTCAGCTTTTAAATCATGAGCTGTTACAGGTTTGCCATCTCTAGTATATCCTATAACTATTTTAGCAATTCTATTCTTTAAATCAATTATATCAGTTGATAAACAGAATATAGCCATTATTTCTGAAGCAACTGTTATATCAAATCCATCTTCTCTAGGTGTACCATTAGCTTTTCCACCTAATCCATCAACTACAAACCTAAGCTGTCTATCGTTCATGTCTACACATCTTCTCCAAGCAATTCTTCTTGGGTCTATGTTAAGTTTGTTGCCTTGATATATATGATTGTCTATCATTGCTGCAAGTAAATTGTTAGCAGCTGTGAGTGCATGTATATCTCCTGTAAAGTGTAGGTTTATGTCTTCCATAGGTACTACTTGAGCATATCCACCGCCGGCAGCTCCACCTTTTATACCAAATACAGGTCCCATAGATGGTTCTCTAAGTGCAACGACAACGGATTTTCCCATTCTATTTAATGCATCTGCTACACCTATTGCTGTAGTAGTTTTTCCTTCTCCAGCAGGTGTTGGGTTTATAGCTGTACATAATATAAGTTTTCCATTCTTACTAGGTGTAGTTTTTAACAAGTTGTAATTTACCTTTGCTTTGTATTTACCATACAACTCAATATCATCTTCGGAAATATTTAGTTTTTTTGCAACTTCCTTAATGTCCTTCATTGTGCATTCTTGAGCTATTTCAATATCTGATTTATAAGTCATTTAAAATACCCCCATCTCTAATTTTTGTTTTATATTTTTTACCTCCTCAACGGTTTCCTTATTGGAGTCGTAAGGAGATTGATTGACTCTATCAGAACTTCCAACTGTGTCACTATAATGTATAAATCCAAGACATTCTTTTTCATCTATATTTTCCAATACAAATTCTTCGTCCTTTTTATTTCTAATTTTATTTGCTACCACAAATATATTTTCTATTCCTATATCCTTAGCTAATTTTTTTACATGTTTGAACGTTTGTATACTTCTTATTCCAGGTTCTACAACAACAATAAATACATCTACACCTTGTGCTGTTCCCCTTCCTAAATGTTCAATACCTGCTTCCATATCCATTATGACGATGTCTTTATTTTGGAGCATTAAATGTGACGTGAGCTTTTTAAGCAAAACATTTTCCGGGCAGAAACAACCTGTTCCACCTGTATCAACTGTTCCCATAGTTAAAAGTCTTACACCTTTGTATTCCTTGCAATATCTTTCTGGTATATCATCAACTTTAGGATTTATTTTAAACATTTTTCCAAAAGATCCTGGAGTAGAACTTGTTCTCTCTGCTACTAACTTTTTCATTTCTGAAATTGGAACAATTTCATCTGATATCTCTTTTGGAAATCCTAATGCTAATGCCAAATTGGGATCAGGATCTGCATCCACAGCTAAAACATTATATCCTTCTTCTGCATATATTCTACTCATTATCGCTGAAAATGTAGTTTTACCTACACCACCTTTACCTGTTATAGCCATTTTCATTTTCATATGTAGTCCCTCCCATTTTGAACAACCATTTTATATAATTTATTTAAAATACAAACTTAATATATACTTTTATCTACAAATATATTCCCTTATAATTTATGTATTTGTAGATAAATTATAAATTTTATTCTACATTATACCATCTATAAATTAAAATTCTTCTCAAAATGATATGTAATCTTGACTTCATATCATTTTGAGAACATATTTTTATATCATATTGAGCCATGCAAAATTAAAATTAGCTTTTAAGCCATTTTAACTTTGGCATGGCAATTGCTTGTCTTTATTATTAGATACCTAATTTTTTACGTTTTTCATTCATCCTATTAACCATTTGTTCAACTGCTTTATGAGGATCTGTTTCTATAAAGAATTTAGCTCCTACCCAATCTTCCATCTTATTAGTAAGAATATCTACAACTTCTGGACCGCCTGTTACTGGAGGTGTTACTCCAAGCCAAGTATCTATACCTGAAGTTACTACATAAGTACCTATAGAAACAGCTTTTTCTGACATCCATTCTGGTGCTACACCTACAACTGGAAGATCACTCATATCTGTACCTAAGAAATTAGCTACTCTACCAACTAAGTCTAATATACGGCTTATATCAACACAAGAACCCATATGAAGTACTGGTGGTATACCAACAAGCTTACATACAGTAGCTAGTCCTGGTCCTGCATATTTTTCTGCTGCTTCTAATTGCATTAATCCATATTCTGCTGCTGCTTGAGCTGCACAACCTGTAGCAACAACTATTACATCATTCTTTATTAATCCCTTTATGGTCTCAATATGTGCAGAATTATGAGTAACTTTAGGATTGTTACAACCAACTACACCTGCAGCACCTCTTAATACTCCTGATACTAAAACATCTGCCAAAGGCTTTACAGTTTGCATTGGTCCTATTTGTGTATTAACAACTTTGTCCAATTTGTTTATTACTTCTTCAACACTATATCCTACAATTCCCTTTGATTTCAATTCAGGAATCATTACTTTACTGTTATCTCTATTTTTAAAGTTTAATATTGCTTCTTTTAAAATCTGTTTAGCAGAATCAAGTGGATGTTCTTCATCAAATTCGATATAAGTTGAATCTGTGATATGTGCCTTTGGTGAAGTCGTTATAAACTTAGTATGATATGACTTAGTCAATTTTGCTAATGCTGGCATAATACACTGTACATCAACTATAAGTCCATCTACTGCTCCTGTAACTACAGCCAATTCCTGCTGCATAAAGTTTCCTGCTATTTTAATACCATGTCTCATAGAAACTTCATTTCCAGTACAGCACATTCCGCATAAGTTTATTCCATCAGCACCTACTGATTTAGCAAGTTCAACTAGTTCTGGATCTGATGCTGCTTCTACTATCATATCTGAAAGAAGAGGTTCATGTCCGTGTAAAACTACATTTACAGAATTCTTTTCAAGTACTCCAAGATTTGCTTCTGTCTCAATGGACTTAGGTGTTCCAAACATTATATCACTAAATTCTGTAGCCATATATGATCCTAACCATCCATCACCTAGTGAACATCTCATAGCCATTTTAATCATAGCTTCTGCATCTGCATTACATCCTATATGTGTTGAGTGCATAACTGCAGCTATTTCTCTATCAATTGCCCTTGGAACTATGTCAAGTTTATCCCATATTTCCTTTCTCTTTGGTGGAAGGGACGGTGGAAGTTTAACTTCTCCCATTTGTCTACCATAATCATCTAGTCCTCTTTTAGCTACATCATGAGCTATATCATATATGTCTCTTCCTTCAGTTTCTACATCATATATTTTTGCAACTTCTTTCAATTTCTTTTCATCTTTAACTTTTATATCTCCATCTTTACTGGAGTGGTATAAGCTAAGTGCTATACTTCTACCATGATCTGAATGTGCAGCAGCTCCGCCTACAACCATTCTTGCAAAATTTCTAGATACAATTACATCTGCTGTAGCACCACATATACCTCTTTCTACACCTTTTCCTGGCACTGGACTTACTCTACAAGGACCCATGCTGCAATTTCTACAGCAAACTCCTGCTGACCCAAATCCACACTGTACCTTCATGTCTGCTTTCCTATCTAAAGCAGTTTCAACCCCATCTTTTTTTGCCTTGTCCAATAATTGTAAAGTAGCTTGATCAATTGACTTTGCCTTTTCTTCCATTTTAATAATTCCCTCCTTAAAGAAATAACTTCAATTTTTGTTGTAATTACTTCTTAAAATAACTTAATTTTACCTAAAACCCTATTTTTTTATTTTAATTAATTGTAATAAATACAATTATAATTATAACCTTTTTACTACATAAAATAAATATATTTACTATAAAAAATGTTAAAAAATAAACATCCATTTAAGTATAATCTTGGTTATTAATATTATTAATAAATTATTTGTGAATTTAATAAGAAAATAAATATTATTATTTGAAATATACAATTGCATGTGACATATTTTGGTTTTTTAAGCATTACATGGATGTAAAAAAATTTAAGAAACGTTTACAATATTATTACATAACTTCTTCAATTACATATTACCATAATAACGTACAACTTGAAAAGGATTTTTTTAAAAAAATCAAAAAATTTTTTAGGCAAATTTCTACTGTTTAAGTCTAGTATTTAAAAAATATCTATACTAGTTTGGTATATATTTAACAAACATTTGGAAGTTTGCTCCAATTTCAAAATTAAACTATTCTGGAACTATTATGACTATCTTTGGTGAATTTTTAACAACTTTACTAGTAACAGAACCAACCATCCTAGCTAACCCTTTTTTAGTAGACTTAGTCATTATTATAATGTCGAAATTATCCTGCGAAGCCTTTTTTAATATTTCATCTCCAGCATATCCAAAATCAAAAAACTTATTTACAGTATATCCCTGAAGTTCTTTTTCTGCCCTGTCTAAAACAATCTCCCCTGTTTCACGTGCTCTATCAACTTTATCCGTAATCACCATATCATTTACTATAACTATTTCTGAAATATTCATAACTGTAACTTCTACTTCATCTCTTTTAAACATTTTTTTTAATAAGTCAAGAGAATGCATGCTCCTGTCAGTTCCATCTAATGGTATTAATATTTTAGTTTTTGCCATACCAAACACCTCTTTCACACCTTTAGTAAATATTTATACTTATGTTATTCTATATTAGAACTCATCTTTCCTGCTTTTATAAAATTTTATTTGAATCTATTGATTATGACTCAACTTTCGCACATATAAAATTTTGACTTAATATAAAAATAGTGCGAAGCAATTTGCTTAGTTGAGAATTGAGAGTGGAAAGTGGAGAGTTAATGTGGATTTTTTTCGTTGCACTACAAAAAATCTTTAATTAAATTTTGAAGCCTCGTTTCGCTAAAGCGAAACATTGATGGTTCATATAAGTTTAAAGATTTTTTGCGATAGCTAAAAATCAACCGTCACTCTCAACTCTCAATTTTCAACTCTCATCTCAAAAAGCTTTGCTTCGCAAAGTTTTTAAACTATGAAAGTTGAGTTATGAAAATTTTTAAATTAGGCAAACGCATCAAGTATATTATTACTGGAAGTATTTTTACTACTCGTACCACTAGAATTAACGGTATCATTTTTCAGTGATTTTACTTGCTGGTTATCGATTTGTGTCGTTTTTTGTGATTGACTTTGTTGAATCTGCGACTGAATCTGCTGAAGCTGTGCTTCAAGTTCTTTGATCTTTGCTTGTTTTGTCTTTTCATCATCTTTACTTGAATTTTCCTGCTGGATCTGCTGCTGGATAGACTGTTTCTCTTTTTCAAGCTCGCTTACATCACTGCTGCTTGAAACTGAACTTGAAACTGAAATTGAAGCTTTTGATATAGAAGAAATTGATGAAATACTCATTTTAAGACCTCCTAGAAATTTTATTATTTATATCCCTTCCTTAGATAAGTTTAATATGGTAACATTAATTTTTTCTTAAAAAGTCTCTAAACAAAAAAATCAACTTATACTCCGGATATTTTTACGTATAAGTTGATCTTTCGTTTAGAAACTCTATTTTTGCTTAGTGCTCACAATGGTGATTGCAAAGCTCATTTTTATCTTCTAATTTTCCGTCAATATAACTTTGAACAACATCTCTGTATTCACCAGATGCCCCTTTTATTACTTTGAGACCGCACTGTTGCAATCCCATCAAAGCTCCTCCACCAATACCTCCAGTTATTACTAAATCGACATTATGTTTTACTAATAAATTTGCAAGTCCCTCATGTTGATGAGCTAATTGAACTGTAGATACTTCTTCAACATTTCCAATTTTGTTGTCCTCAACAGTTACAATTACAAAACTCTGACTCATACCAAAATGTTGGTTAACCATATTTCCGTTATTAGGTAATGCTATTTTCATAAACTTTCCCTCCAATTTTTGTCATATGCTACTTTCATTATATCATTTTTAATCTTATTTGCAATACTCTCAAATAGTTTTTCCACAATTAGACGTTATTATCACTTTTTATATTTCTACACCATTTTCTACAAAATTTCGCCTTTTTATTGCATATAACTTCTTCTGAACCACAAATAGGACAAGTATATCTATCTTGCTCATATTTTATTTCATATACATTACCGCAATGTAAACACTTAAATTTACAGTAGGTTGTAGTATAGTTACCTCCATTTATTCTTATGGCATTTCCTTCTGTTAAGGCAACAGCTACTTTTTTTCTGGCACTATCTATGATGTTTTGAAAGGTTTGCCTGGATACCTGCATTTTTTGAGCACATTCTTCTTGATTTAATTCTTCAATATCCTTTAACCTCATTGCCTCAAGTTCTTCTACCTTTAAAACAATTTCCTCAATTTTACACTTATGTTTTCCCCAGGGTACAAAATAAGTATTTTCCGGGAAAAACTCTACTCTTCTAAACTTTGTTGGCCTTGGCATTTTAACTCCTCCCTGCATTTACTACATAATCCTATAAACATAATATTTAAATCATATATTTCTAAGTCATTTTCTGCTTCTACTTTTTTATTTAGTCTCAGATAGTCAAAGTTTAAACTTTGACTATCTATATCAATTATACTATTACAATTAGAACATTTAAAATGCATATGCAGGGGTTTTCTACTAAATATTTTCATTTCATAGTAACTTATTCTATTGATACTTATTTATTTTACTATTCTTAATTCATGAAAGCATCCTTTAAAATTATTCGTTACAATGTCCTTCGTATTTATGTTCCTCACAAACACTTCCTGTTGATTTTAATTCACCTTTAATATATTTTTGTACCATATCATCACATAAGCCTTGCGCACCAACTATTACCTCAATTTCATTTTCATTAAATAACTGTTGTGCTGTTTCTCCCATACCTCCTGCAATAATTACATTTACATTTAAACCTTTTAAAAACACTGGAAGATATCCTGGTCTATGTCCTGGATTTGCAGTAAATTGTCCCTGAGATGCCTTTCCATTCTCTACATCATATATTGTGAAACCTTCACAATGTCCAAAATGTCCACTTACATACTTTCCATCACTTGCAATTGCTATTTTCATTTAAATTTCCTCCTTATATTTTAATTGATAATTTATAATTTTATACTTAACGCTAAAAATTTAGAAAAAGCTCTTTATAGTATTCCACATATCTTCAATAGCTTTTTCTGCCATACTTTCCTTATAAAAAGTTATAGGTTTTAATTCATTTATGGACTTCATAACAGTATCATCATAAGGAATTTTGCCTACTAACTCTAAATTTTCCAAGAAGATAAATTTTTCTATTCTTTTACTCATTTCTTCATTTATATCATATTTATTTATACATACCATAATAAAAATTTCAAAATGTTTACACAAATTTACTACTCTCATTAAATCTTCAAGACCTGATTTTGTAGGTTCAGTAACAACCAACACAGCATCACTACCTGTTACAGACGATATTACAGGACATCCAATACCAGGTGATCCATCTATTATAGTCAACTTATTATCATAATTAAACTTTTTCCCATTTTTTCTTAAATAACTTACTAATTTTCCTGACCCATCACCCCCTATTTTCATTTCTGCTCTTGAAATTATTCCTTTATCTAACTCAGTAATGAAAGTACTTGCTACATCTTGATCTTTTAATTTTATAGCATTATGAGGACATACTAATGTACATGCACCACAACCTTCACACTCAAATAAATCTACTTTAAAGTCTGTTATAGCTTGAAATTTACATACGGTTTCACATTTCCCACATTTTTTACACATAGATTCATTTATAGAAGCCTTTTTACCACCTATAAAACCTTTTTTTTCTATATCTTTTCCTTTATAAAACATGTAAAGATTTGGGGCATCTACATCGCAATCTATCCTTATTACATCTTTTGCAATTTCAGCTAATGCTGTTGCAATAGTAGTTTTTCCTGTTCCTCCTTTTCCACTCACAACTACTAATTCCAAGCTAACACCTCCCTTATCTTCTGTGAGAGTTTATCAAATATTGCTTTGTGGCATAAATCATCATATAATATTTGGCCCTTAGAATAAAGTATTGCTGTATCCTTACTATAGTCAATAGTACCTAACAACATAATCTTTTCTTCTTTACAATATTTTTTTATTATATTGTCCTTTTTATCATCTTTATTTATAACTATACCAAAAGGTATGTTATACATCTTTACAAGTTCTACAGCCATTTTTAAATCATGAAGTCCAAACTCTGAAGGTTCTGTAACGAGCATTGCAGCATCAGCATATTTTAAAGTATTTATTACATTACAGGAAGTTCCAGGTGGACAATCAATTAAATTAACTTCTCCTGACAAATTCTCAAGTAATTCTTTAATAACAGGTACTGCCATAGGTTCACTTATATTTAAAATTCCTCTACTGCATTTTATATCTCTTGATGTTCCTTTTTCAATTTTCCCTATTTCTCTTTTACCATAAGTTACAGCATTGTATTTACATACAATTTCACAAGCACCACAGCCATGACACAACTTTTGAAAAAGGAAAAGATCATCCTTCACTTTTGCAAGGGCATTAAATTGACATGCATTTGCACAAGCACCACAGGCAGTACATTTACGAGCATCTATTATTGGATATTCTACTTTCACCGATTCTACTACATCTACTTTAGGTTTTAGGAACAGAAAACCATTTGGTTCTTCTACATCACAATCTACATAGTCTGCCTTTAAAGCAAGAGCAAGATTAGTAGATACTGTAGTTTTTCCTGTTCCTCCTTTTCCACTAAGTACTGCTATATTCACTATACACTCATCTCCAACTTAATAAATTCTTCAATGGTGTGCTGGACCAGAAATTTTTATTTCTTCAAGTTCGTTATTTTTATACTTCTGAAGAACTGAGTTTATATCTATACTACTGCACTTATAAGCTTTGATTCCTGATTTTTCAACAAGCTCAAATGCATTAGGTCCAAGATTACCTGTAATAATAGCAGTTACTTTTTCATCTATTAATTGATTAGATGCAGCAATACCTGCTCCTCCACTTGAACTTTGACCTTTGTTTTCTATGACTTTAATTTCTCCACTTTCAGTGTCATGAATTTGAAAGTACTTGCACCTTCCAAACCTACTATCAAGTAAATCTTCAGCATTTTTTCCTGCTGATGAAATTGCTATTTTCATCACTATCCCTCCAAATCTTCAATTATATTTTTGCTATAGATATGAATTATATTCCAAAATAAACTCATATCTCAGTTATGTTATTGGCATTTGCTATTTTCATAGTATCACTAATATTTATTATTGTCAAATGCCAATAACTTATATTTTTATAAATTGATTATTTCATATCATTTTTATTGTCTAAAGATTCACATTGTTTACATTTAAAACATTTAATAGGATGAACAACATCGTTATTAAGTGACCAGTCTCTCATTGCCTTCAATATATCCAACATGCTTGTACCCATTTCGCTTAAACTATATTCAACACGGGATGGAATCTCCGCATATACTTTACGTACTATAAGACCATCTTGCTCCATTTTCCTCAATTCCTGAGTTAAAACTTTAGCACTTATACCTGAGATTTTTCTATTTAACAATCCATAACGTACAGGTCCTTTTATTAATTCTTTTAATATGAGTATTTTCCACTTTCCACTTATTAATGATAATGTAGTCTCAATAGGGCATCTATATTTCATGTAAAAACCTCCCTTCAATAGTTACTTTTATGTTAGTATTGTTACAAAAAAGTGCATACTTGATAAATATAATAATTGTTGTAACATATTAGTTGAATAATTTATATAAATTTTTAGTAAGTATTTAAATTACTGGAATAAGAATATAAATTAATTACAATTTTTAGATGTGAGGTGTATATTATGAACAAACTTGATGAAAAGGTAAAAAAATTATTAAACGAATCAAAAGCATGGATTATGTCTACAATGGACACAACCCCTAATGCAGTACCTATTCTTTTTAAAAAGATGGATAATGAAGACAACCTTATCCTTTTCGATGTTTTTATGAAAAAGTCCATTGAAAATATTAAAAAGAATTCACAAATTGCAATTACTATATACAATGACGAAACATTGGAAGGATATCAATTGAAAGGTACAGCAACATATTCAATTGATTCAAAGCTTTTAGAAGAAGGAAATTCAATAACATCTAAAATGAACCTAACAACCAAAGGTGCTGTCATTGTAAATGTAAAAGAAACATTCATTCTAACCCCTGGTCCTAATAATGGGCATATTCTCTAATGCCTTTTACTAAAATAGATTTATTCTCAAATACCCATAACTCCCTTTAAACTATTTTGTTTTAAATTACCCCCATCAGAATATACTTAAAAAATCTACCCGTAACTACAAAACGGTTACGGGTAATTTATAATTCATTTATAAGTATTTGTCTTTATTTGTCTAAACTCTTCATTACGTTATCAACGATAGGATAAAAAACCTTTTCAAGGTCTTCATCTTCATTTTTATATGTAGGATCTGATAAATTACCTACGCTATTTAAAACAGGAATTTCTCCTAAAAGCTTCAAATTCATTTCTTCTAAAAACTTAGTTGTGCTTTCTCCATTAAATGGTTTTATTTTTTTTCCACAATCCGGACAAGTTATATAACTCATATTTTCAATAACACCTAATACATCAATATTAATTGCCCTTGCCATATTTACAGCTTTTGAAACTATCATTGAAACTAGATCCTGGGGAACAGATACCATAACTATTCCATTTATAGGAATAGACTGCATAACTGTCAGTGCAACATCACTTGTTCCTGGAGGCATATCAATAACTAAATAATCAAGTTCTCCCCACAGTACATCTGTCCAAAATTGTTTAACTACGCCCCCAATCATCGGTCCTCTCCAAATGACAGGATCATTTTCATTATCCACTAATAAGTTTAAAGACATAACCTTTATGCCATCATCTGTATCTACAGGATGCATTAGTTCTCCATCTGAAATAACTTTTTTATCTTTTAGTCCAACAAGCCTTGGTACACTTGGACCTGTTATATCTGCATCTAAGATACCTGTACTATATCCCAGTTCCTTTAAACGTTTTGCAATAAGAACTGAAATTGAAGATTTTCCTACTCCACCTTTTCCACTCATAACGCCAATAATTTTTTTTACTTTGTTTAAAGGATTATTTTCAATCATACATTTCTGCTTATCCTTATCACATCCCCCATTAGATGGGCATGAATTACATTCTGACATGAAATCATCTCCTAAATTTATAATTAGCATTTGCTACTTATATAATAACTCCATTTATAATTATTATCAAATGCCAATTATAATAATCATTTTTCTATTTAAAACAAAATATCAATCACAGCGTTTTTTCCGCAATAATTCTTCTAACTCATTAATGCGTTTATTTATTTGTTCTATCTCAGCTTCATATTTTCCTACTGCAGCACTAGATAAATGAATGCCTCTCTGTCCTAGTACAAGTGATCTTTCTTCTTCTATATCTTCAAGAGAGTCTTTAAATTCTGCAAGTTTTTTTTCTAATTCAGGAATACTCATTTTTTCAAAATCATACATTATAATCTACACTCCATTTCTTTTTATTACTCAACTTTCGAATATATAAAATTTTGACTTAATATAAAAATATTGCGAAGCAAAGCTTTTAAAAATAACAAAGTTCAAATAACAAAGAACAGATAAAGATGATTTCCCTCGTACCTCAGGAAATCTATAATCTTAATATTTTCTGACGTTAGGAAGAAAATTATCCTTATTTGATATTTGAACTTTGTACTTTGTTCTTTAAAAATATTGTTTCGCAATATTTTTAAACTGCGAAAGTTGAGTTTATTATTAGTATCCTCCACAATATCACAATCATTAATTCACGATTACTGCTTTTCCCACTAAGTAAAATTCATTGATACCTTTACTACTTTATTGTACATAAATCTATAAAACATTTCATTGTCTCTGTTAAGTATTTGTTCTTGTGATATATGATTTTAAACTTTCTTTTAAATTTAATACCTTTAACAGGTATTTCGCAAAGGGTACCAGAGGATAATTCATTTGTCACTGAATTTCTAGAAATAACTGACACTCCTAATCCTTCTGCAACTGCAATTTTTATAGTATCAGTATTGTTACATATCCAGGAAGCCTTCCATGTTAATTCATTTTCTATCATTTTATCTTCAAATGTCTTACGAGTTCCACTTCCTTTTTCACGAATAATAAATTTTTCTTTTTGAAGTTCGCAAGGTTCCACATAAGGAAGTTTTGCAAATCTGTGGCAAGCTCCACAAATAAGTATCAATTCATCATCCATAAATGGTTTGTTTAAAATATCCAAATTTGTCGTTTCTCCTTCTACAAGACCTATGTCAATTTCATCGTGAAGAAGCATTTTTTCAATTTCTGTAGTATTTTCTTCATACACTTGTATATCAGTTTCTGGATATACTTTTTGAAAATGTGAAACAAATTTAGGTAAAACATAAGCTCCAACAGTAACACTTGCACCAATGCGTATAGCACCATTTTTATACAAAGTTTTCATGTCATTTTCTAATTCTGTATTTAATTTGATAATATACCTAGCATAACTCATCAGTTTTTCTCCTGCCTGAGTTAGATAAAGTTTTCTTGAAAGCCGTTCAAAAAGTCGTATACCATAGTGACTCTCAAGTTCAGAAATTGCCTGACTAACTGCTGACTGAGACATAAAAAGTGTTTCAGAAGCCTTAGTCATATTCATTTTGTCACATACAGCAACAAATATTTTAAAATGTCTTAAAGTCATAATATTCTCCTTACACATTAGTATATACTTATTACATTCATTAAATAATAATATTTTACTTATATAATGTCAAGGTGTATTATGAATTGCAGATAGGGGGAAATCTTATGAAAACAATAACTAATAAAGTATCAGGAATTATACTTGCACTAATTATAGCTATTCCAGCATGGCTACTTGGAAATGCTTTTCCTATTATAGGAAGCCCTGTACTTGGAATTTTATTTGGAATGATTTTAGCATTTTGGAAAAGACCAAACTGTTTTAATGAAGGTATAACCTATACTGCAAAAAAATTACTACAATACTCCATTATCCTTATGGGTTTTGGCATGAATCTTTTTAATGTTTTTAAAATAGGAAAACAAACAATTCTTTTAATGACTTTCACACTAACAGCAACATTTATTACTGCTTATATTGTAGGTAAATTATTAAAGATAAATGGGAAAACGGCAACCTTAATTGGCGTTGGTTCTTCCATATGTGGTGGTTCAGCTATTGCAGCAACAGCTCCTGTTATTAACGCAAATGAACAAGAAGTTGCCCATTCTATATCAACCATATTTCTTTTTAATGCCATTGCAGCCTTTTTATTTCCATTTCTCGGGCATTTACTTGGCATGAGTAATCAATGCTTTGGTCTTTGGGCTGGGACAGCTGTTAATGATACTTCATCTGTAGTAGCTGCTGGCTATTCTTACAGTAATGCAGCAGGTAATCTTGCAGTTATAGTAAAACTTACAAGAACACTGGCCATTGTTCCAATTACATTGGTACTTGCTATTTATACTTCTAAGAAGGAAGCTAAAAATAAAGAAGGATCTTATAGTCTAAGTAAAATATTTCCCTGGTTCGTACTTGGTTTTGTAGCCGCATCAGTAATTAGCACATTTATTCCATTACCAGCTGTACTTACTACATTTTTATCACAAGCTGGAAAGTTCATCATTGTAATGGCAATGGTATCTGTAGGATTAAATACCAATATTGTAAAACTTGTAAAAAATGGTTTGAGTCCAATTCTATTAGGATTTACATGCTGGATAGTTTTAGCACTTACTTCACTTGGCGTTCAACATTTTATAATGGGTATTTTTTAAGCATACGTTAATAAATATTTATAACTCAACTCTCACTCATATAAAATTTAAACTTAATATAAAAATAGTGCCAAGCAAAGCTTTTGAAAATAACAAAGTTCAAATAACAAAGAACAGATAAAGATGATTTCCCTCGTACCTCAGGAAATCTATAATTTTAATATTTTCTGACGTTAGGAAGAAATTTATCCTTATTTGATATTTGAACTTTGCACTTTGTTCTTTAAAAAAATTGTTTCGTAATTTTTTTAAAGAACGAAAGTTAAGTTTATTAAAGAAGTTGAATTTTAGAAAAATCAATATCTCCGTTATCTTTAATCATTTCTTTATCAGCATGAACATATTCAATTTTTCCTGCAAACATTTCATGTGAACCAGTAACTATAGAATTCTCTACCTTGCACTCTATGTTTACAGGGCAATCTGCTAATAAAGGAGCATTTACCTTTATTCCTTCGTCAACTTTAATATTAAGTTTTGAAAATTTATCTTCATTTCTGCCGCTATGACTACCTAAATATTCAAACATTTCTTTTTGTTCTTTTGTAACAATATTTACTACAAAAACACCTGTTTCTTTTATCATTTTATAAGAATATCTAGATGGAACAATACCTACCATAATCATTGGTGGGTCATAACTGCAGTTACAACAGTATGCTACTGCTAGTGCATTATTCTTACCATTTGCATCCCTACAAGAAACTAATATTTTGGGCATAGGTTGAAGACATGACTTCATATTTCCTTGAATTTTTTCCATAATAACATTCCTCCATTATTATTTATAGTGTTGCCAAAAATTTTAATGTAATTTCTGGCTTAATTTTTTTATTTGTAACAAATTTAATTACTGTTTATATATTGGCATTTGCCATTTTCATAATACATCTATGCATAATTATTGTCAAATGCCAATGTGAAAACATCTATATTTTACAATTTATTATAGTATAAAAGACCATGCATTATAAAATGTATAGGCTTTTATATTTCAAATAATTTTACTTAGCCTATCTGAAAAATTACTTCTCTTCCTTGTATTAAAGTTATTCTGGATATATATATTGATTTTGTGGCTTTTGAGCTGGAGCTACACCTTCAACTCTTATAACAGGAGTACTGGACTTTTCACCGTTAATATTTTCAGTTTCTATATCAATTTTTCCTGTGATTTTAATCCATTTGTCATTTTTTAATGTAGAAGCTTTATTCCAATTACATACTAATCCTGTAACCTCTGTATCAGCAGCACAGCAAACCATCATTAATCTTGCAATTAGAAATTTATCTTTAGAATTTGTACCATCCCTAAACACAAAACCTGTTATAACTATATCTTTACCTTTATATTTGTTTGGATTATTATAACAAATATCATCTGCTATATGAGTAAAATTTTTTCCATCAACAACTAAAATATTATCTTTTGGAGTATCTTTCTGAATACTTTTCGATTGAGTTTTAGAAATTGAGATGTTTTTACTTATGCTATTTTTCATTACTACTTCACCCTTTTTTGAAATAAGTTCATCATTTAATCCCTGCGGATTTATGTAAATACCTAAAAACAATGGAACTAAAAACACACAAAAATAAACCTTTCTTTTATTCATTTGTGTAGGTATAAAAAGTCTTCTTAGTTGAAAAACAGTGAGTATAAGAAAAATAATGAAAGAAAAGCGAACATATTTTATCATTTTAGGATTAAGATAAAGATAAATTTTCCCAGATGAAAGTAAGTTGTAAACATAATAAGTAAAGCATATAAGTATTACAAACCATTTAAATTCACTTTTGTTCAATTTCACAATATCAATTCCCCATTAAAAGGCAAGTAATTAACTAATGCTCCTATAATAAAACAAACTGTAAAAATTACAAAAATCAGTTTTATTATAAAGCTACTTTTAAAAGTTTCACTTAACATAAGTGTATTTTTTATATCAATCATTGGTCCAAATATAAGAAAAGCTATTATAGACCCTGTAGTAAATTGACCAACAAATGTTCTTGCAATAAATGCATCAGTTTCAGAGCATACTGCTAATAAAAATGCTAAACCTATCATAACAAGTATAGAATATATTTTGTCATGTCCAACTAATAAAATATATTTTCTTGGTACAACTGTTTGCATTAGTGAAGATAGAAATGCACCAATAATTACAAACTTTCCAACACCATTTAATTCTATATTTGTATGATCCACTACTTCCATAATTGTTAATCCTATATTATGTTTTTTACCTGAATTATAATGAGAATGTCCACATCCGCATTGACAAGTACTATCATGTTGATGATAATGCCTGTGATGATATTGGAGACCCATGTCTACTTTTTTTAATACAGAACTATTATCACATATAATGCTAATTACATTACCAATAATCATTGCCCCAATAATACCTAACCCACCGCGCATAATAACTATGTAAATATTATTTGAAAATGCGTAGTAAGTTGAAGCAAGTACTACTGGATTTATTATAGGTACGGAAAGCATAAAAGTAATACCTATATGTAACGGCATACCTTTTTTTATTAATTTTCTTACAACAGGAACAATTGCACAATCACATATAGGAAATACTAATCCTATTAAAGCAGCACTTAATAATCCTAAAAACTTGTTTTTAGGTATTATCTTAGCTAAAGTTTCTTCTGTAACAAATATTTGAATTATAGATGCCAATATTGTTCCAACCATTATAAAAGGAAATGCCTCCAAGATTATACTTAAAAAAATTGTTGAAAATCCTTGTAACATTTTATTATCTGTTAAAGATTTAAATTGAATATTAGGCAGTGAAAAATGGATTGATGGCATTAATATTGAAATGCTTGAAAACAAAATAGGAAAAACAAGCATAAAAATAATCATTATAAGAAAGTTTTTTCCCAATTTATCATTTTGAGTTATCAATTGTACTTTACCTCCCTCTATTAGGTTTATACTAAATTATAATATTTATATTAAATACGTAATAGAACAAAAGTGGGAAGTAATTACAAAAAAATTTTTACACCTTTTTTCCAGGTTTTTAACCCAATAATCATATTTTTATAAATATATAACTCAACTTTCGCACATACGGAATTTTGACTTAATATAAAAAAGTTGTGTCGCAATTTTTTTAAACTGCGAAAGTTGAATATATAAATAATAGACTAGCATACTAACTTGTTATTTCTTTAAAAATGCCTTAATCTATTTTAAACTATTATATATTAATTCTAAATTGCTCTTCATGCTTTGAATATAATCTTTATTATCTTCCTTGCTTTCAATTGTATATATCTTTTGCACTTTCGCTCCAACTTCTTTAGCAAGGGTATCTGAAACCTTAGGACTTACCATATCTTCTACAAATATAGTTTTTATTTTATTTTGCTTACAGTAATTAATTAACTCTTCCATCTTTTTAGTTGTTGGCTCACCTTCTGCAAATACATCTTCTACACTATTTTGTTTTAGTCCAAAATCTCTACAAAGATAAGCAAATGCTGCATGACCTGTAACAAAATTTTTATTAGTTACTGTATCAAACTTTTTCTTATAATCATTATATAAACTGTTAAGTTGAGTTGAAAAATCTTTATAATTTTTCTCATAATAATCTTTATTAGATGGATCAGCCTTTACTAAAGCTTCTTTTGTGTTTTTTGCTTCAAATTCCGCACCCTTCAAACTTACCCAAGCGTGAGGATCATTTTGTCCATGTTCCTTAATTTCACCTTCATCAGTATTCTTTATTGACTCAAAACCCTTTGATGCTTCAACAACAACTAATTGTTTGTTATTTATAACTTTTAGAGACTTGTCCACCCACGACTCCATTCCAAGCCCATTATAAACAAATACTTTAGCTTTGTTTAAATCTTCAAGATCCTTCGCTTTAGGCTCATATTCATGAGGCTCAACCCCATTTGGAATTACTGTCTTAACTTCTACCTTATCCTTACCTACTGCTTCAGCAAATTCTCTCATAGCATTAAAAGAAACTACAACTTGAATTTTTCCGTGAGATTCTTTTTTATCAGAAACCTTATTATTGCTGTTCACACTAGCATTACCACATGCCGAAAAAGTTACAAGACTACACATTAACATTAAAATTGAGATTATTTTTTTATACATTTTTTCACTCCTCGTATAAAGTTGTTGCAAATAGCTTGCATTTACATATATAATATACATATATACCTAAATTGTCAACAGCTTCCACATTAGATATTATTTAATAATCAGTAAAGGAGTTAAAATGGAAAAGAACGCTAAGTTTTATACAAACGACAAAAAACTGGCTATAATTATAATGTCAATGGTATTATTACTTTTTTTAATGAATATCTTAAGAAATATTTTTATAATAAAGATTGATACTAATACATTAAATAATTTTTGCACAGTATTCATAAGCATGATACTAGAAGGACTGCCATTTATTATAATTGGATCACTGATTTCATCATTTATCCAAATCTTTATTTCAGAAGAAACTGTATTAAAAATTATACCTAAAAATAAAATTATAGGTTTATTTTGTGCAGCATCAATAGGCTTAGTTTTTCCAGTATGTGATTGTGCAATAATACCTGTTACCAGAAGGCTTATAAAGAAAGGAGTTCCTACAGGCATAGCTATTACTTTTATGCTTTCTGTACCCATAATCAATCCTATAGTTTTGTTTTCCACTTACTATGCATTTACTGGTAAACTATACATACTAATTTCAAGATTTATATTTGGATTTATAAGTGCTATTTTAATAGGATATTTCATAGATTTAATGCATCCAGGAAATGTATTGAGATATGATATTCAAGTAAATAAATGCATCTGCAATTGCAATGGACATCATAGTCATAGTCACAATAATACTATCCATAAACTTCATTTTTTCTGTGATATAATTTACCATACTAGCTCTGAAACCTATAATACAGGTAAGTTATTTATTATAGGTGCACTTATATCAGCCTTTGTTCAAACCTATATACCCAAAAAATATATACTTTCTATTGGACAGGGTAAAATGTACTCTATATTAATTATGCTTGTATTAGCTTATATATTATGTATTTGTTCTCAAACAGATGCTTTCATTGCTAGAACTTTTCTTGGACAATTTACTGTTGGTTCTGTAGTTGGATTCTTAATATTTGGCCCAATGCTTGATATAAAAAACACATTAATGCTTATGGGCACATTTAATAAAAAATTTGTAATAAAGCTTGTTTTTCTTATAGTTTCTATATGTTTCATTATGGCTGCATCCGCAAATTATATAATTCCTCTTAGTTTGAAAATTATTGGGGGTATCTAAACATGAATAGTAAAAAATTTAATTTTAACATAGGAGAATTTACATGGTGTATACTTCTTCTTGCAATTTCATTTTATTTCTATAAATTAGTTTCTTCAAAAAAGATTAATATGTTTATAACTCCTAATATGAGTAAGTATGTTACGTTTGCTTCTATAGCTTTGCTGGTTTTGGGAATTTTTCAAATACCTAAAATAATAAGTACTCCAAATGACAAACCAAAGTTTGGCTACTTAATATTTGGGATTCCAATAATCATTGGTATTTTAGTGAATCCAGGTGGATTAAATCAACAAATAGCAGATACAAAGGGAATGAATGTAACGCAAAATTCTACTCAAGCAAACACAAAAGCACTAAGAAAAAACTCTAGTATGACTAAAAATACGGAAATTGTTATGACTGAAAAAAATTTTTTTGCTTTTCTTAATGGAATCAGCGATGATCCAAATAAATTTAGAAATTGTAAAATAACATTAACCGGTTTTGTTTACAAAAACGATAACATAAAAGCCAATCAATTTGTTATTGCAAGATTGCTTATGGTATGCTGTGCAGCTGATACACAGACTGTTGGATTCTTATGTAATTACAACGGACAAAATTTAGACAAAAACACATGGGTACAAGTAACAGGAATTCTTGATACTACAAATTACATTGATAATAATTCAAAACAAGTTTCTTTAATTCCCCTAATAAAAATTCAAAGTATTAAAAAAGTAGATCCGCCTACTTCAAAATATATTTACATTAATAGCACTGATTAAATTTAAAAACATTATATGTCCATTAAGGTTCCAGTAGAAATTCCACTTAAGATATCTTTGTCCTTATATTCCTCCAATAGATACATCAAGCTCTTCATATTATCATTAACAAATTTGTTCTTATAATATACCAAACTAAAATATCTATTCAAAGCTTGCCCACTGTCTTTTATCACATACAGCAGACCTTTTTTTGCTTCTTCTTCAACTAACCTTGCAGATATAGCTGCAAAACAATTATTCATAATTACTACTTTCTTCATCATATCTGGACAAGTTACTTCCCACTTAATATTTATATTTGCTCCACACCTGGAAATATAATTCTCAAAAAGTTCCCTCGTACCGCTTCCTTCTTCACGCATTACAAAATATTCTTCTTCCAAATCCTTAACAGAAATACTACTGCATCCTGAAAATCTATGGTTTTTACTGCATATTATTACAAGATAATCATTTATCATTGGAATAGCAACTAAATCTCGGCTTTTAATTTTACCTTCCACAATACCAATATCTAATTCAGATTTTAGCAACTTTTCTTCTATAGACTTAGTATTATTAATATAAACGAAGGTCTCAACCTGAGGCTTTATTTTGCAGTATTGATTTATAAGTTGAGGCATAATACAGGAACCCACAGTTATGGTACCACCAATCCGAAGTTTTTCTGAAAATCCCTTCAGCATATTATCCTCTAATTCATCAAACTGATTTACTACCATTCTAGCATAGGCAAATAAGTTCTTTCCTGCTTCTGTAATACATAATTTTTTACCAATTCGTTCAAATAACAATACACCATAATGCCCCTCTAATTCTTTAATTGCCTGGCTGACAGTTGGTTCCGAGATATAACATCGAGCTGCAGCAGTACTCATTTTGCCTGTTTCTACTACAGCAATAAAAATTTTTAAATGTCGAATTGTCATATTAGTAACCCCTTTTTATTATTCCGCCCTATTGCATTTATACTATTAAAAATTCTTAATAGGTTTTACCTATCATTATTATAACATAATATATATTTCGTTATTTAGTCACAAGTGATATCATGAAAGCAAGTAATATTGATAAATAAAACACAAAGATAAGGCATTTCTTGTTTAGAATATGGATTTTCTTATTATTATAGCAAACTTATTAAAAATGAATGATAACTTTAAAGGAGATGTATAATCACTATGGTTAGTGCAAAAAGACAAAAAGAAATGAAAGCATTAGGATTTTTATTACAAAATGACAAAGAACATTATTCAGTTAGGTTTTTAAGTAAAGCCGGCAATTTTACAGTAGAAGAATTAAACAACATTAATAAAATTGCGGAAAAATATGGACGAGGGTATTCGGGACTTACAACAAGACTTCAAATTGAAGTTCCATGGATCAAGGATGAAGATGCAGAAAAAGTAATTCAAGAAGCTAAAGCTTTAGGATTACGCCACGGCGGTACAGGCCAAAAAGTAAGACCTTTAGTTTCCTGTAAGGGAACTGTATGCCTACATGGTAATATTGACACCCAAGCAATTTGCAGAGAATTAGACCGTAAATACTTTGGAACTGATACTCCACATAAATGTAAAATAGGAATAGTTGGGTGTGCTAATAACTGTGGAAAAGCTAATATAAATGATATCGGAGTTATGGGAAGATGTGTACCTAAATTTGATTCAGATAATTGTGTTGGCTGTGGAGTTTGTGTAACAAATTGCCGACAAAAAGCATTACAGTTAGTAGACAAAAAAATAGTTCATAATAAAAATTTATGTGTAGAATGTGGTGAATGTGTACGAGTATGCAACAGTAATGCTGTTACTGCTAAAGAAAAAGGTGCAGAAATATTTGTTGGTGGAAGATTCGGAAGAGGAATGAGAATTGGAGACTCACTTGGGAAAATATTCAAAGAAGAAGAAATAGTATCAATTGTCGATACCATTATGGAGTATTATAGACAAACTGGCAATAAAGGTGAAAGAATTTCAGGAGTTATGGATAGGATTGGAAAAGAAAAATTTATAGCTGATGTATTAAACAAAATTGATTAATTATTCTACATAATAATCAGTAAAATTATGAAGCATGTTAAAAATATCTTTAAAAAAGGATATTTTTAACATGCTATTTTTACATCTTTGGGCTATTTAAGAAATCCTTTTAATATAGTATCTTCAGCTTCTTTTTCAGAAAGTCCTAATGACATAAGTTTTATAAGTTGATCACTAGCAATTTTTCCTATAGCAGCTTCATGTATAAGTTGTGAATCTGAATGAAATGCTGATATTTTAGGTATAGATTGTACCGTTGCTTTGTCCATTATTATGGAATCACATTGAATATGACCTCTGCATCTCTCATATCCAGACATATTTAAATGAAATAGTTGTTTTGACTCATCTCGTGCTACAGAACGAGAAATTATTCGTGCAGAAGAATCTTTTCCTACCATTTCCACATTTATCTTCGACTCTGCATCTTGATTTTTATATGTAAGAAGTCTCTCTGATACTACAGCTCTAGCATTTTTATGAAGTTTTATTTCTGTATCCCTTTTAGTACTGCTTACTCCTTTTATTTGGACTAGCTCTAATTCAGCATATCCTCCTTCTTCAACTTCTATTATTGTTTTAGGATTCAATACTCTTTCACCATTTCCACTGCCTTCTCCAAAATGTCTCTCTACATATTTTATGCGAGCACCTTTCCTGACAAAGAATTCATGGACTCCATCATGCTGAGATTTTTTATCACCTGGATTATGTATACCACAACCTGCCACTATAAGTACATCTGACCCCTCACCAATTTCAAAAGTATTATACACAACATCATTTAACCCTTCTTGTGTTAAAATTACAGGTATATGTACACTCTCGCCTTTAGTGCCGGGTTTTACTATTATGTCTATGCCAGGCTTATCCTTTTTTGTAACTATATCTATATGAGCTGTAGTATTTCTTGCAGCCTTTTCTCCGTTCTTTCTTATATTATAAGCGCCAATTGGCAATTCATGAAGTCCTGACATTTGACTTAACATACTTTTATCCAATTCATTCAGCATCTAAAAAGTACCTCCTTTTTGACAAATCTCGCCGCATTTACAATTATCATTCTTTTTTATTTTATCAAGTATATTCTCTTTTGAAGTTATTTCCTTAATTTGACCATCTGCAAGTATGATAACCTCATCTGCTAAATTTAAAATTCTCTCTTGGTGAGATATTATAATTATAGTTGTTTCTTTCTTTTTATTCATATTTTCAAAAGTCTCAACCAACTTTTTAAAACTCCATAAATCTATTCCTGCTTCAGGCTCATCAAACAATGCAACTTTGAGGTTTCTGGCAAGTATAGTTGCTATTTCTATTCTCTTAAGTTCACCACCTGAAAGGCTTGAATCAACATCCCTATTTATATAATCTTGAGCACAAAGTCCTACATCCTGAAGTAATTTACATGTATTTACCTTATTATCTCCTGCAGCTAGGTTTAGCAGTTCATTTACTTTTATACCCTTAAATCTTGCCGGCTGTTGAAATGCAAAGCCTATACCTTTTTTAGCTCTCTCGGTGATATCTAAATCTGAGATATTTTCTTCATCTAATAGTATATTTCCAGAAGAAGCTTTATATATTCCCATTATTGTTTTGGCTAAAGATGATTTACCACCACCATTTGGACCAGTAATTACATATATTTTATTCTTTTTAAACTTTAAGTTTATATCTTTTAAAATATTAATTTTTCCATTATCATTTTCTATTTCAAGACATAAATTTTTTAATTCTAACATCTATCTAATCCTCCTTTTATATTTCTCCCTAATAAATATATTGTATCATTCTCAGTACTCATTATATCATCTATTTCATCAAATTTTTAGATAGTAATTTTAACATTCTCATAATGCTATTTCTAAAGTAACATGAGTTCGAAAATTTAAGTTCATTTAATGATTCCTGCATTAACTCAACAAATCTGTTGTAACTTACAAGCTTAGGAAAGTAAGGTTTTAAGACAGTAGATACATGTTCTTTATAATAAGTTTTAAATGTTCTGTAACCTAATAGGTGAAAATATATTGTTATAGTCATTATTTCACTTTTTATTATAGTACTATTTGTCAAAAATATAACTTAATGCACAAAAGGGAAGTTATATTTTCTAACTTCCATTTTGTGCATTAAATTTTAAAAAAATTGATTTAAATATAATTGTTATAGAGTTTTTCTCTAGACCTTAAATTTGTCTACTAATACTCTTAACTCTTCTGAAATTGTAGCTAAGCTCTCTCCTGCTTTAGCAATTTCTTCAATTGTAGTAACTTGTTCTTGCATAGATGATGCTGCTTGTTCTGTTCCAGCAGCATTCTCTTCAGAAATTGCAGATAAATTTTGAGTTACCTCAATGATTTTGTTTTTATTTTCTGTCATCTGACTGGCAGAATTATTAAGTTTATTAACTACAGTTTTTATAGAATCTATCGCCTCTGCTATTCCTTCAAATTTTCCTTCAGTTTCTCCAACACTAGAAGCTTGTTCCTCAATTATTTGCTTAGTCTGCTGCATTAAATCAACTGCATTTTGTGATTTTATCTTTAACTCAGTTATTACTGTTTTTATGTCATTTGTAAAATTATTTGATTGTTCTGCAAGATTTCTTATTTCATCGGCAACAACTGCAAAGCCTTTACCTGCTTCTCCTGCTCTTGCAGCTTCTATTGCAGCATTTAAAGCTAAAAGATTTGTCTGATCTGCAATACTTTGAATCATAGTACTAGCATTTTCAATTTTTTCTGCACTTTCATTATTACTCATTATAATATGATAAACATTGTTTGCAGAATCATTATTTTTCTCAGTTTTTTCAACAAGTTCTTTCAAAATTGAAAAGCCTTCTGATTTTTGCTTTTCAATTTCAACTGCCGCAACATTTAATTCCTCAATATAATTTAAATCTTGTTCTAATAAGTTACCTAAATCTTCTACATTATGAGCTGCCATTTGGGTATCTTTAGCTTGATCAGTAGCTCCTTTTGCAATTTCCTCAATAGCCTTACTTACTTCATTTGATGCAGTAGCTGCTTGTTCAGAAGTAGCAGTTAATTCTTCCGATGAAGCTGCAACCTTTTCTGTTGAATCCGCAGTTTTCATGATGAATTCTGATATATTCTTTCTCATACTTACAAAGGCTCTCACCATATCTCCTGCTTCATCTTTTCTGTTTAAGTATTTTAATGCATCTGACTTTTCATATACTGAAAAATCCAAATTGGCAAAATCTTGTACTTTTTTTGTCACTGCCAAGATAGGTTTTGTTATACTGCTCGAAAGAAAATTAAATAAAATAATTGACAGTATTAACATGACCACTGCAGAAACTATCACTATATTTACTATTGCTTTTGCACCAGCTCCTAACTCTTTTTCTGTCATAAATGATGCTAATATCCAATCAGTTCCTTCAACTTTATAGGGATTAACAATATACTTTTCACCATCAACAACAACATCAAATGATTTTAGGTCTTTAGCTAGAAGCTTATCTAATCCATTAATGCCAACTTCTCCAACCTTTTTAAAATTGTTTTTAGGATTTTTTCCATCTGCCATTATAAGTCCATTGCTATGCACAATCATTGAATATCCTGTTTTACCAATTTTCATTTTATTTAACATATCACTAATATTAGTTTGCTGTACATCGATTCCTATGGCACCTATAATTTTCCCATTTTTATCAGTAAATGTGCGAGCATTACTTGTAAGCAGTTGAGACTTATAACTGTATGGAGCTGTTCTAATAACACTTTCCTTTTTACTTATTGCATCATTAAACCAAGGTCTTTTTGAAGGATCAAATCCTGCTGGTATATTCTCTTCTGGCCATTGTATATATCCTCCATCTTCTGTTCCTAAATATACATAACTTGTACCTTTGTGGCTATTTGCATATTGCTCAAATACTTTATAAATTTCCTGTTCAATTCCTGCCTTAGCTGAAGGTTTCATTGGAGTATCTTGAGTTGTATTTTTATAGGTCGTAACACTATTATCAGCTGTCATTATTACAGGATTTTTTGCTAACATATCAATATTTTTGTCAATTTGATCATAAAAAATATTAATTGCTTGAGAAACGACCTTCATTTGCTCGTTAGAATTAGTAAAATAATCTTCATAAGCCTTTTTATTAATTTGATAGATTATAATACTACTAATACTAACTAAAGTTATCAAGAGAACTACCATTGAAGATAATAAAATCCTCCCCTTTATTCCAATAACCTTTTTGTTCATAATACCAGCTCCATTCTTTCTCTAAGTTTTTACATTTCATCTTTTTTGTTTCATTTCTTATATTCAATAAATTCGGGCAATTAAAATTTAAAAATGCATAATCCTAAAGAAATTCTTAAGAATACTCAATATATTTTAACTAAAGTAAATGGATACTTATATTGCTATTAAAATTATAATGTTGATACTTATCTTTGTCAACGCAAATGTGTCATTTCCCTGAATTTTCTTTCATTTGTGTAAAATGCAAGATTTAAAAAAATAATATTCTTTTTATTGTCAAATGGTATTCAATTTTTAAGATTCATCAGTTATTTTATAAGCTAATAAATATATCTTTAATTACCTAAGTTTTGTACAAACAAAACTTTAGTAGTTTGCAAAAAAGTACTCCTTAGCACAAATAATTGTAAATTCATTATCTAAAATTATTGTTAAGAAAGAGTGATTTTATTAACTTGATATAAAATTTTCAGTTCACGTAAAAAGTATCCTCTTTAAAAGGTATTCTTGATATGAATATAGCTAGTGGTGATTTCCACTACAGCTGTCTGTCCCATTACAGTTTCTAATTAATGTTAATGATCTTTTATCCATTAGCTCAAGAGCTTTTTCAACTGAATAACCTGCTCCAAAAAACCTTGTTACTCCGGCATCTGCTAAAATATCAAATGCCATCAATTGTATATCACCTGTAATCAACGCCTCACAATCATACTTTAATATCTCATCAGCAAGGTTTTTTTGAGATAAACCTTTACATCGTTCCTCATTTTTTATAGCCTTAATACTTAAATCATTCATATTAACAATCAACAAATATAAACATTTTTCAAACTTATCAGATACTATACTATTTAAATCTTCACCCTCCGCTGCCACTGCAATATTCATCCTTTTCCCTCACTTTATATATATTTAATCTAAAAATGAATATAAAATTTCACTAATTATTGTTCTTCATTACTTTGAACAAGCACAAAATCTTTCAAGTTTCATCAAAGCTGCTGTGCCTGCAAGGGTAGTTCCAAAAAATATAGTTGGTTTATTTAATAAAACATTAGTTATTGTTTTATTAACTACAGTACTACCTGTAGCAACTACAATATCACACCAATTCAATAAGTCTTCAATTGTTTTACTTCCATCCTCAACCGTTACACCATATTTAACTTTTCCTATATTATTGGCATCCAAATCTACAATCCTAACTTTATAATTTTTGCTTAAATTTTCTAACATAGCTGGCTGAAATCCTATCAACGCAATTTTGGGATTCCCATATTTATTTTTTATATATTCCACTAACTCTAAAGCACATTTTTCTGGTTCCCCATCTTTACAATGCACTGTCTTATCCGTTATTCCTAAATATCTACATACAGCATTTAAAGTAGCAATATATACAGCTGTATCAAAATTTGTCTGTAAAGGCATTTCAATTATTTGTTTTAAATTTCCGCGAAAATTATTAGGCATATCTGTAAAAGCCTGACCTTTAGCACCTTTAAAATCTGCTTGAAGTAACTTTTCTTTTCCTTTTATAATAGGAAAATCTTTTCTTTCAGTATTTCCTATGGCTTCTTCTGCAGTTAACGCTCTTCCTGTTATTTTTACTTCATCATTTAAAAGTCCATTATCTTCTACAAGTTTTCTAAAATTATGAAATAAATCAGTATAAAATTCATTTTTATTCATTTAAATTCCCCCAAAATATTAATCTAATTCTCAAACTCAATAAGCTACTATACTATAAATTGTGAAAATAAACCCCATTTAAAATTTTACTATATATCATTAACTTTTATTAATTATTTATACAACTTATTTTTATAGTATCCATCTGAAAGATATAAAGCCCCTAAAGGATTGTGTGCAAGTACTCTATCCTTAACTGCAAAAACGGTTATGGGTGCATTAGAATGTTTTATAAACAATGAATCATGTCCTACACATAATCCTAAAATAATATTCAAATCCGTTTTAGCATTATTTAGTAAAATAGCTTGTCCTATAGGATTGCACATTGCTTCATAAGTACCTGGTCTTACCTTTTGACTATCTTTTATGTTTAAAAATTCTTTAGGTATACTTCCATTTTTACAAATCACCGAATCAACTTCAAATCCATTATGTTTTAATATTTTACATAACATTTTTGCTTCTTTACTTAACCCTACACAAAAAGCCACTCCTAATTTTTTAAAATTACATTTATTTGCAAAATCCATTATCTCTTCAAGTCTTGTTTTTTTGCAATATCCTTCTGCTTCAACTAATGCCGAATTATGTGCCAATTTATAATTTTCATCTTCAGAATATAATTTTTTTATTTTATCCTGTTCCTCTTTCTCATTGCATGGACAATTAAGAGGCAATTTATCAAGTTCTCCTTTTTTACAATAATGTTCACTGCACATAGCACAAGTATACATATTCCCACCTCAAGCTTTCTTCATTAATTTTTGTACCCTATATATAATTATAGCATATGCTAATTATATATCAATTCCAACTTAAAAATATTGCTAACTTATATAAATTTGAAGCTTGTTTTGCATTAGCAAAACAAGCCTAAAAAAATGAATTAGTTTTCTGACATAAGGAAGAAAACTTACCTTCAATGTCCTATGTCCTCTGTCAATTGTCCTCTAAAAAATGTTTTGCAAAGTTTTTATATTAAGTCAAAATTTTATATGTGCAAAAGTTTACTTTTAACTTACAACAAACCCTATTATTTTAAAGTTATTTTTTTAAATCCACCAAAGTTATTTGCCATTTGTGAATAAACTTCTTTTCCAAGAATAAACTTATAAATTTCATCGGCTTTCTTTACTGGATCAATATCCTTAAATTTTTCAGGGTACAGAACTTTGCCTAAATAATATGCATCTGCCATGGCAGTTTCAATATTTGTATCATAAAAATTATAAGGCATCTGTGAGTACACTTCACCATTTTTGACTGCAGAAAGATTATTATAATAATCAGGATTCTTTTTATAATCTTCCTGTACTACCTGAAGTCCTCCCTCATCTATAAAAACTTTTTCTGGATTCCATTTAAGAAGTTTTTCTTTATCTATCATGACTGTGCCTGTTTTTCCTGTTTCATCCACTACATTTTTTCCGTTTACAGCCTTAAGCAGTGAGTAATTTCCCTGAGTACTTTCAATACCATGAGAACCTTTCATACTTACAGCTCCAATATATGTACTTGGCCTTTTATTTTCAGGAACATCTTTAGTTCTTTTATATAAGTCATTTTTACAATTTTTCATATAGTTAACTACTTGCTGTGCTCTATTTGCATTGTTAGTAACTTTGCCAATAATTTGTAAAGAATTATACACATCAGGATCAAAAGTAGATTGTTTTCCATAACTTACGACTACAACAGGTATATTTGTTTTAGATTGTAACTCATCAGCAGACGATTTGTCTGAGGAATAAGTAGAAAAAATTACATCTGGTTTAACAGAGAGTATTTTTTCAGCATCTGGTGAATTATTAGGTCCACCTTGACCTATAACTGTAAGTTTCTTAATTTCAGGATTTACCATCATATATGGCTTTCCTACAGCTTTACCTTTTTCCATCTGTTCCACACCTACTAACTTTTTTGAACCATTTATATAACAGTAAAGTCTCAATGCCCCTGGTCCAATGGCTACAACTTTGTTTGCCTTTGCATTTAATGTAACCTTTCTTCCAACTAAATCTGTTACAGTTATCTTTTCAGATTTTGAACCTGAAGTTTCAGCTGATTTAGAAGAACATCCTGCAAATAAAAACGTTATTATAAATACGGTTACAAGCAATAAGCTTGAAATTTTCCTATGCATAATTTATCCCCTTCCCTAATTTAATATATTAGTTAAATAAATCAGCAATTTTTATACCAATTTTTAAATTAATATACTATAAATAGAGTACGCTGAAGTATTGGAGCCGGTAGCCATTGGATAGGATAAGCTTGTAATAAAAATGTATATAAAAAATGATATTGTTCTTATTAAAACAATATCATTTTGACAAAATATATATTTCATTTTGAGAACGTTTTATCATTATAAAACTAAATAACTTCTACAGGATCACCAACATTTATTTTCCCACCTTTAACTACTATGCCAAATCTACCTTCTCTACTAACTATATAAGGCCTCCCATATTCTTTGTATTTATCTTTTCCTATATAAAGTATTTTAATTACAACTTCTCCAATTTGAATTGAACTATCAACACCAAGATTATTAAGCGGAATACCTGATATAGTAATATTTTCAGTAAATCCACCTTTCTTAACTTCCTCAACTTTATCAGAAGGAACCTTTTCCAAAGCCTCTATAGGTAATATACTTATCTGCCTATCCCAATTTCCTGCATGTGCATCCCCCTCAATACCATATTTTTCAATGACATTAACTGAGGGAACTTGAATTTTTTCAGTTCCTCTTTTTTCACTAATATTTAAAGAAACTACTTTTCCCATTAAACTCTGCCTCCGTATTTAAATTTTTATTTAATATATTTTACATAGTATTTAATTTGATACTTCTTATCTAAATTATCTTGAACAATATATGTTTTGTTTACCTATATATAACAATATCAAAAAAATTCTAACAAATCAATTAATTTCAGTTAAAAAATAAGCTTATATTGTGATTATAGAAACATCTACAATATAAGCTTATTTTGTGTTTATCAACCTATTCAATTATTTAATTGTCAACTTTTTAAATCCTCCATAATTTTTTGCCATTTGAGAATAAAGTTCTTTTCCAAGAAGGAACTTATAAATTTCATCGGCCTTTTTCTCTGGATTAATATCTTTAAATTTTTCAGGATAGAGAACTTTACCAAGATAATATGTATCCGCCAATGCAGTGTCTATATTGTTATAATAGGCAACATAGGGTAATTGACCATATAATTCTCCATTTTTTACTGCAGAAAGGGAATTATAGAAATTGGAGTTTTTTCTATAATCTTGCTGTACTAAAGTATATCCACCCTCGTCAATAATTATTTTTTGAGGATTCCATGTTAAAAGTTTTTCTTTGTCAATCATAACTGATCCACTTTTCCCAGTTTCATCTGCCACATTCTTAGCATTTAATATTTCAAGTTGAGGATAATTGGCTGATGTACTTTCAATACCATGAGTTCCTTTCATGGAAAGTGCACCAACATACACACTCTGTTTTTCCTCATTTGATATGTCTTTAGTTCGCTTGCTTAAATCATTCTTACAATTTTCCATATAATCTACTATATCATTAGCTCTTTTTTCTTTTCCTATAACCTTACCTATAAGTTTCAATGCAGTATACATTTTTTGATCAAATACTACATTATTTCCACAGGTAAGATTTACTACAGGAATTCCTGTCTTATTTTGCAGTTCTTCAGCCCCTGATTTATCAACAATATCTCCAGCAATAATTACATCAGGTTTTACATTAAGGATTAATTCAGGATTAGGATCTGCCGGAAATCCAGGTCCTATTACAGGTAATTTCTTAAGTCCAGGATTTGCAAGCATGTAAGGTCGTCCGTCAGAACTTGTCTGCTGTGCCTTTTCTACACCAACAAGTTCATTTATACCATTAACATAACAATATAATCTCATTGCTGATCCAATAGCCACTACACGCCTAATATTTGCAGGAATAGTAACTTTCCTTCCATCCATATCAGTTAAATTTATTTTTTCTGGTTTCTCAGATGATTTAGATATTCCCTTATTGCCACAGCCACTAAATACACATGTAATTAAGAATAACATGGCAACCATCATGCATGAAAATTTTTTATACATAATAACCTCTCCCTTTATAGTGGTACAACTACAGGAGTATTTCTATATTTTTCAATAGCTACTGAAACAGAATAAACGCTTTCAATGTTTTCAGGCGTCATTACTTCCCTTCCACCTGCAGCAAAAATACTCCCATCTTTTAATAGAACAAATTTATCTGCAAATCTTATAGCAAGATTTAGATCATGTACTATCATTACGGCGGCAATTTGCTGAGTCTTAACTATTTCCCTAATAATTCTTATGACTTCAAGTTGATTTTTTAAATCCAAATTACTTGTAGGTTCATCTAAAAGAAGCACCTCTGGCTTCTGGGCAAGTGCCCTTGCAATTACAACCTTTTGTAATTCACCGCCACTTAACTCATCCAAATATCTTAAAGAATAATCTTCAAGTCCAAGCGCTTTAACAGCCTTATTCACTATTTCAATATCCTCTTTTGAAATATTCCATTTTATATATGGTTTTCTCCCTAAAAGCACCGAATCAAAAACAGTAGTCCTAACACTTACCTGCTGCTGGGAAACATAGCCTATCCTTTGAGCAAGCTTTATGGGACTAAGCTTAAAAATTTCATTACCTTCGATTAATACAGTACCGGACTGTGCCTTTAATATATGATTTATACATTTAAGGAGGGTGGATTTTCCTGCTCCATTTGTCCCCAAGATCGCAAGACATTCCCCTTTTTTTACTGAAAAATTAATATCTTTAAGAACAGATCTACTTGGATACTTAAAAGTAAGCCCCTTTACAGATAAAATCATTTTCTCTTATACCCCCTCATAAGCAAATATAAAAACATAGGTGCTCCCATAAAAGACGTAATAGCACCAACAGGTAGTATTATAGGTGAAATTATGGTTCTTGCAAGGGTATCAGAAACAAGAAGTAAAAGTGATCCCATAAGTGCAGATGCCGGAATCAAGAAACGGTGATCCCCTCCAATAATTCTTCTCATTATCTGAGGTCCTATAAGTCCTATAAATCCTATAATACCTAGAAAAGAAACTGCTGCTGCAGTGATTAAAGAAGAAACAAACATTCCGCCAAAGCGTACTCTTTCTACACTCACTCCAAGACTATTCGCAGCTTCTTCTCCACTGTCCATAGCATTATAATCCCATTGCCTTATAACAAAATAAATCACTGATGCTATAATAAGAATTGCCATTATAATTACCTCTTTCCAAGAAGCACGTCCAAGATCACCAAATGTCCAAAATACAACAGCTGCTACCTGAACATCCTGGGCAAAATACTGAACAAGTGTAATACCCGCAGAAAAAAGTGACCCTATAGCTACTCCGGCAAGGAGTACTGCTTCTGAGGAAAGAGATCTGAGTTTTGCAATCATTAAAATAACAACAGTAGCTAGCATGGAAAAGGAAAATGCACAAATAGTAACTATGTATGGATTATTTATAAGCACTGCATCACTACCGGTACTTTTAACGCTTCCTGCTCCAAATACTATAATAGCAATATTTGCACCAAAAGCTGCAGCACTGGATATTCCTAAAGTTGACGGTGATGCAAGAGGGTTTCTTAAATTACTTTGCATTACACATCCCGCAACAGATAGACCTGCACCTGCTATAATAGCAGCTAAAACTCTTGGGAGACGTATATTCCAAATTACAACGTTGGATAACCCATCCCCATTTTGAAAAATAGTCATTAAAATTTGGTACGGTTTAATATTTGATGAACCAGCACATATAGAAAATAAGGAAAATATTATGATTAGCAATAGTACAAATAAAATTACAATCTTTTTTCTTCCTGTATACCTTTCGTAATTTTCATGTATCTCTTCTTTCAATTTCATCAATTCCTTTGCTTATTTTATACATCACTGCTACTTTTTCCAACAAAACCATGCCACTTTAGAAGTTACCTTTTCTTCTACAATCCCATTTACTGCCTTGCTTTCTATGTAATCTCTAATTAAAACTTTATCTTCTTCTGTTAAAGACTTTTTTCTTCCAAAATTAAGTAAAGATTTTTTATAAAATTGATCTACAGGCTGACTTTTACTCCAATCTGAATCTACATAACTTATCTTTGGATAATAGCCCATATTCCATAATATATTAAGGGCACTATACATTTTGTTTCCATAGGGTTTATCATTATGACATCCTAAAATTATTTCAGAAATTTCATTTTTTAAGCTGTCTTTTCTCTCTACAAATCCACTTAAAAAATACAAGTTTGTCCCGCAATCAATCATTTTTATAAGATCTTCACAGCTATCTACAGCTGGTGTCATAGATGCAAAAACCAAATCAAATTTTTCTTTCCATTTAAATTCTCCTAAACTTAAGTCTGGCCATGCCTTTTTTACAAATTTTACATTATTTCTGCACTTTTCCTTTGAATTTTTTTTGGCATACTTAAGCATATTTTCAGAAATATCTACTGCAGTAACACATTCAGATATTTCCGAAAACTTTCTAGAATAAAATCCTGTACCGCATCCTATATCCAATACGTTCTTAAATTTATTATTTTTACTTGCTTCAATAAATTCTAGTATAGAGATAAAATCTCTACTCTCCTTTTCCTCTATATCTTTGCTATTAAACTCTTCAGCCCTTTCATCCCAAAATTTTTCTTCCATATCATATGATTTCTTTGAAATACTCCACAAATTAGAAAAAAAGTTTATGTCCATTCTTTACCACCCTCGTGTATATTCTTCAAAACAATCCAAGCAAAGTTTCTTTCCTTCACTCATTCTAATTTTATTCTCTGGAACACCTTCTCCACATTTATCGCAAATAACTGTATTAAACAATCTTGCAGTTTTGGGAACCTCAAACTTAGGTTTTTTTATTTCAAATACTTCATCTACCGGTGATTCTAAAATATACCTTTCTCTTTCTTCTCTACTCATTTCGTCCTTAAATTGTTTTAAAACTACCCTTATGCTGTCTCCATTTTCTCTGTTAAAAAATGAAAAAGCCATTTTACCAGTACCCCTATATATTAGATTGCCCTTTCCTAAAGTACATCCTGTTATAACTTGTACTGCATCAACACCACAAGCGTCATTTTCAGTAACGCATACTACTTCTTCATCAGATGAAAATTTCAAATTCATTTTTTCTACTGCTGCCTCACATGCCTTAAATCCTATGGCAAGTCCCGGACACTCATGTCCATGAAATTGTATACATTTATTCCATAATTCTTTATTCATCAATAATCTCCCCTTTCAATTATTTAAATTATACAAGCAATTTTTAAGCCAAAATATGATATATAGATTAGAAATGTATATATTATAACAAGCAGAATTCTTGGCATAAGACAAAAATACTGCTTAAAACCAAGTTTTTTAAATTTTCTTCTAACAGATTATAATTGAAGTTAGATAAAAATGAAAAGCTGATTTTATTATAATGATACAGAATTAGTCTCACAATGATATGATAGCATCATTATGAGACTAATCTAAAACAGAAATATCTATATTATAGGTTCTATTTTGCATCCTATATCAATAGGTTTTGCATAATAAACACAGGTTGTTACAATAGCATCAATTCCTGTTTCAACATAATCCTCAATATTGCTTTCATTAATTCCACCAGCAGCTAATATAACCATAGATGGATTAATATCTTTCAGAATACTTACATTTTCCTTTAATTTATCGCAGGGAACCTTATCAAATTGAATTCCATCAATTCCATTTTTACAAAGTTCAACTGCATCCTCTAGTGAATCAACTTCAGCTATTACTTTTTTTTCACAAACCTTACCTTTAATTTTCTTAATCATCTTAGCTAATTCATGAATGCCGCCTAAAAAATTTAAATGCTGTTTGAAAATAAGTATAGTCTCCGATAATCCTAATCTATGAGGAAAACCTCTCCCTGAAACAACTGCTTTTATAGCTAATTCTTTAGTGCCTGGTATGTTTTTCCTTGTAGTTATAACAGAAACATCTGGATTTATATTAGCTACCTTATCAACTAATTTCCTTGTTTTAGTAGCAATGCCAGAACTGTAGTCAATAATATTTTGACAGATTTTCCATGCCATATGTAAGTCACCGGCGCTGCCCTTTCCTTCAAGAAAGACCTCATTTTTCTTTACTAAACTGCCGGAAGATTTTATTTTTGTCAATTGTATATTTAATTTGCTAAATATTTTTGCCGCTTCTTCTGTTCCACATAGTACCCCATCTTCCCTTGAAAAAAATTGTATCTTACCTTTCTTATTACCAATTTCTAAAACTAAAGTAGTTAAGTCAATATAAGGAACATCTTCTTTAATAAATTTGTCAATGAGTTCATCTGAAATATACACTTGTAACGTCTCCCCTCTGTTAAAACATTTTTATCACAAACCATGACCTATAAAATCTTCCACATACTTTGATTTAGGATGATTAAATATTTCATCAGCAGTGCCTATTTGATAAATTTGCCCATTCCCCATAATTGCTATTCTATCTGCCAGGTATACTGCTTCATTAAAATCATGGGTTATCTGAATAGTTGTAGTATTCAATTCTCTATGCATTTTTTTAAGTTATGTTGAAATTTTTTCTTAGTACCTGGATCCAAAGCACTGCTTATTTCATCAAGGAGTAGTATCTTTGGTGTAGTCACAACAGCCCTTGCAAAAGCAACCCTTTGCTGTTCTCCACCGCTTAATGTAAATGGCCTTCTGTCCAGTAAATGTTCTATATTTAGCATTGAACTTATTTTCTGTAAAATTTCATCCATAATACTTTTATCCATTTTCTTTGTCTTTAATCCAAATAATATATTTTCTCTAACGGACAAATGGGGAAATAACAAATAATCCTGATATACAAATCCAATATTTCTATTTTCCGGCGGAATATTATTTATGTTAACATCATTTATATATATTTTTCCCCTATCAATATCACACCCACCTGCAATAGTTTCTAAAACAACAGTCTTTCCGCTTCCTGTAGCCCCTAGTATTACAAAATACTCTCCATCTAGTACTTCGAAACTTATATCACAAAGTTCGAAATCACCAAGTTTTTTGTAAATATGCTCTACTCTAAGCATATTAGCCTCCTTATGAAATTCTAGTAATTAACTTTTTTTGTACTGCATTTTTGCACACATTCAAATGCAAATAAACAAATTATAGATATAATTATAAGTATAGTGGCAGCAGCTAAAGCCTTATCCAGGTTTCCTACTGACAAATTTAAAAATATAGCTACTGGCAGGGTTTCCGTTTTCATTCTAATAGCACCTGCTAGCATGAGTGCGGTTCCAAATTCCCCAAGTGCATTTATCCACGTAATTATTATAGCTGAAATCAATCCGTTTTTAGCTAAAGGAATTGTTATTTTAAAAAACACTCCCCAGACGCTGCACCCAAGAGTTCTACCTACAAACTCAAGTCTCGGATTCACATCTTCAAAAGTACCCTTTAAAATTCGTATCATATACGGAACATTGATAAAAAAGTTGGCTAGTATAATTCCTTTAACCGAAAACACTGGGTCTAAACCCAACTTATTTATTATATCTTCAACCTGTTTTGTGCTAAATAACATAAGCAAAGCAATTCCTGCTGCAATTGGAGGAATTGAATTTGATATTTGTATTATAGAATTTATAATCATTTTGCCAAAGAAATCATATCTGGCAAGTCCATAAGCTATAGGTACGGCAAATATCAAACAAATTATAGTAGATATTGTAGATGTATATAATGTCAATTTAATTGCAAATTGTATTTCTTTGTCCATAATAATGGATGCTAAGTTAGGAAAACTTTTTTGAAAAACCACAAATATGGTTAGAGTTATAAAAACCGTAAATATACTTATAAAAAGAAATATATAAATTTTAAAAAGAATGTCTTTATAATTATTTTTTGACATACTTAAGACCTCTAATTCCTATTTAATAGGCTTTAAATTATACTTGATAAATATTGATTTTGCTTGATCTGATAAAGCAAAACTTATAAATTTATTGCATAATTCTTTATCTTTAGAACTCTTTAATGCAGCTATAGGTACTGTCTTAATCAAATTTTGATCTTTAGGAATTTGTACTAAATCTATGCTTTTAGACGCATTTAAAGCATTATCTTCCCACATAATAGATGCATCTGCTTTTTTCATGGAAACAAACGTTACCATTTCATTTACTGTAGTAACTGTAGAAACTACATTATTTTTTACCTGACTCTCTATAGCCTGTTTTTGAAATAATTTAGATGCGAGTTTACCTAATGGAGAAGTTTTAGAATCTCCTAAAATTACCTTAACTCCAGGTTTTGTAAAATCATTTAAAGTTTTAATGCCTGCAGGATTTCCTTTCGGTACAGCAATTACAGGCACATGGTATACTAAATCTTTTCTATCTAAAACCAAACCTTTTTTATTTGCTGTTTCATAATCTTCCTTAGATGCTAATACACAAAGATCTCCCTTTTTAGAAACTTCCATCTGACTTATAAGTTCTGAAGAATTAGCATAGGTATACTGAACTTTTACTCCATATTTCTTTTCAAACTCTTTAGCTATTCCCTCCATTGGTTTATTTACTCCTGCAGCGCAATAAATAAGTAATGTCTTTTTATCTGTGTCATTCGTATTAGTACTTTGCTGTTTCTGTCCACATCCTATAAACATACCGCACACTAGTAATAAACTTAAAACCAACATTAACATTTTGTTTTTTTTCAAAGACTTCATCCCCCATACTATTTTATTTGTTTTAAGTAAACATTAAAGTAATTTCATGATAAAATCAATCAAAACTAATCAATACTAAATTTAATTAATTCTTATTATTACTTTTTGTCTACTTATGTTGATTGTATCAAAAACATAACACTAAATCAATTATGTTCAATATCTATGTTAATAGAAAATAGTCCATACTTTAACTTAAAATATGGACTATTTTATGTGTAATTTAAATAAAATTTAACTTATATACAAAAATTTTTTTAAAGCTTCATTGCTGTGTGTAATCTTTGTAATCCGGTTTAAACCACTTTATAGATATACTTGCTTTACCTGTTTCATCCTTAGGGTTTACTTCTAAATTATCATTATCTATCTTAGATTTATTTATTAATAGCACTGTATTTTTAGGATTATCACAATAAAAAGTAATTCCTCTTATATCATCAATTGTAGGAATGTATCTTCCAAATATAGGATCACTTATAGAAGTTATATTAACATAAGTTTTGCCGTTTTGAGTTAATTTCTGATAGGTTAAGTACTTATGAATATTGGCATAGTTTAAAACTCTGGAAGTTTTCGCAACAATTATTTTATTGTTGTCCTGATATTCTTTTAATAGTTTCAGTGAACTTATATTATCTTGTGTAAATAAATCTTCTGTGTCAATACCCAGGTGTTGTGCCACTATACTATATTGTTTATTATTTACTATACTGTCAAGATTGGCTTTTGTAAGCTGTCTGTGAATATATTTAGGAGTCCAAATCCAATCTATTTTATTATTTACTAAATCATTTGTATACCTATGAAATCCCCACACTTTTCTTCCATCTCTCAATGAAATTTCGTAGAGTGGATAATCGTGTCCAAATTTGTCATCTGACCATGAATCCCAAACATATTTAATACCACTTTTTAAAGTTATATCTGTATGATAGTAAGGTGATTTAGGATTGTCCCCTTGTTGATAACTCATAAATTTTCCAGTACCATATGCACCAAAATTTTGTTTATTAGCTTTATTACCATGATTTATCCATACCGTTTGTTTTAAATTTTCAGAATTTAAAACGTTCCATGCGTTTTCAGCCAAATTTCTATTAAAAAGAGTACCTCTTTGATTTTCAGTTGAAAAATCTCCAAAAGTATGGATACAATCTATCCATCCTGACTTAATATAGTGAGTTATTTCATCAGCATTGTGTTTTTCAGTTTGACTTGTCCCATTAAAAAATGTCATTATACTTTTCACGTTATGTCTTCCATGAACATCAACTACAGAGTCGGTATTATCACCCATATACATCCAGAAGGAATCTCCAATATCTAATCCTAGTCCTTGTCCATATGATGTCTGAGATTTGGTATTTAAAAATTTATGATAGGTTTTAAATTCTTCCAATGTTCCATCATCAATATCAGAACATATAGCAAGCATAGAACTGTAGGGATATGGAAACTTCCTCAAATCTTTATTTTGGGAATCAGTAGTTTCAGGAATTGAATTTAATGCATTTTTAGGTATAGCATCCTGAGTTTTTTTACTTTTATGAGAATTTGCATTAGATGATACTGCTACAGAACTAGTCAATTTTTTTTGAAAGTGAAATTTATAGTTGCAAAAACAAGCAATTAAAATTATTAGTATAAAACAAATTAAAGTTACAGCCTTAAATTTTTTATTTTTCTTAATTCTTTTTGTTCTCCTCGATCTAGGCATAAGTCACATCCCCATATAAATTGTTTGTTAATAAAAAGAGATTTCTGTCCCTTTTGGTTTTCTCATAATTATCAAATTTAGTTTACATTATGTTAAAAATCCTATATAAGTATAAACGCTGCCAATCTGTATGTCAAACATTTAATATTTTCCTATATTGTGGAATAACATTACTCTCTTTTCTAAAGGTTTGGCATTAGAATAAATATCTTTCATATTGGAATACTGATTAAAGAGGTGAAACATATGTCTAAAAGTAAAAAAAACGAAAACACAAAATCCAAAAACATACAAGAAAAGTTAAGCAATACGGTTAATTCTGCCCATAATAATAACCAGAATCAAAATCATAATACAAAAAAAGAGGCCTTAGGTTCCAACACTAAAAGATGATGAGTTTGAATGGACTGTACCTCAATATTGAATATCACTTGCTGCACGATTCCAAACCATCGGATTATTTAAAAGAGATATATAATATTCCGTCATTTAAGCAGCATCCATTTGACATGCTCTACAAATTGAATGATACAAAGCAATCTCCAAAATATCATCCAGAAGGCACCGTTTGGAACCATACTCTACTTGTAGTAGATGAAGCAGCAAAGGTAAAATCAAAAAGTAAAAATGAAAAAGTATTTATGTGGGCAGCACTGCTTCATGATATTGGAAAACCTTCTACAACCAAGGACAGAAAGGGTAAAATAACCTCCTATGACCATGATAAGGTTGGAGCAACTCTATCAAAAGAATTCTTGCTATTTTTTACAGAAGATAAAGACTTCATTGAAGGAGTTTGCGAACTTATCAGGTACCACATGCAAATACTCTTTGTAGTAAATAATTTGCCCTTTGCAGATATACAGGGTATGAAAGAGCACACAGATATCCATGAAGTGGCTTTACTAGGCTTATGCGATAGAATTGGAAGATTAAATAGCGATAGAGAAAAAGAGAAACATACCCTTAATCAGTTTCTCCAAAAATGCAAATAATTTTATTTTTTTAATATGTCATTTCAAATAAAAAAGCCGTACAGTTTTTTGATATGATCCCCCATTTCCATTAACAGACTTTTATTTTTAACCTGTGTGCTTTAAGGGGAGCATATCATTTTTTAATTGCTGCATTAAATAAGAAGATTCATCAATTTAACTTCTTTTTAACTATTGAACATTTCCCCTATAAAGTGATTTACCCTCTATGCTCGTGACATTATATGCACAAAACGGAATAATCTTGCCCTCAGGACTTACTACATGTAAACTGCACTCATGCAGCCTTTCAAGATCAATATTCCAGCAATCCTGAAAAGCCATTCCAGTAATAGTAAAACCATGAGATTTGAGCCGAGCAATAAAAATATCCATTTCATCCATTTTAACATTAGATTTATTCAAACTTTGATTGCTTTGAGAACTCTGCCTTACCCATCTTCGCATTACAAAGTTTCTGTTTTTTTCAACCCCAGAAGAATCGGTTTTGCTATTACAGCAGCATCCCTCTTTTCTAATTGTTAAGTGTTTTACACTGCCATCAGGCATTACTACAAAATCTCCATGAAAACCACAGCGTGCATGATCACAACCTGATGGTGCAAAATATTCAACCTTAAAATTACCTCCTGTCTGCCCTTCAATTTCCCTTAATACCTCTGGCAAAGTTATACGTTGATTGTCGGAAGGAGAAGCTGGATATCTACCAAAATAACTTACAGGTTGAAAATGAATTCCTCTAACATCAGGAGCTCTTGACAGTCCAAATCTTACTATATCTCCAATATTGTCCACGTTAACTCCTGGAACTATTGTAGGTACCAGCACAATTCCAAGATTATTATCGCCGCAGTTTTTAATAGCATTTTCTTTTTCAGCAAGAAGGTTTCGTCCCCTAAGCTGCCTGTATATATCATCTTTCGTTCCATCAAACTGCATAAAGACTGAAGATAATCCAGCTTCTTTTAGTATTTTTACATATTCAGGTTCTTGTGATAAACGAAGTCCATTTGTATTTAATTGTATATACGGAAAGCCCATCTCCTTTATCATTCTAATTATTTCAGGTAAATCATTTCTCACTGTAGGTTCTCCTCCTGAAATATGGACAAAAGGTCTTCCAGCTTCTACAAGGACTTTAAGCCACTCCTTTATCTTATCAAAAGATGGATCTTGAGCTTTTCCTCCACTGCTGGCAAAGCATACATTACAATTCAAATTACAACGCTGAGTTACCTCCAACAAAGCGCAGCAGGTTTGCTGTCTATGTTCAGCACATAAACCGCAATCATAGGGACATCCCTTTTCTACCTCAGTCAAACATTTTTGAGGGTATATGGGCCATTTATCCTTTTTCCATGAAGTATAACAAGGTTCATCTTGCCCTCTCCAGATAATCGTAGAAAAATCTCCATGCTCATCACAATTTTTCTGCATATAGATATCTCCATTTATTGAAACATGTCTTGCAGGTATTTTTTTTAAACATACTGGACATAAACTTTCGGTTATATGAATTACATTCGCAGCTTCATTCATGATAGTTCCTCCAAATCATAATACATAAATATTTTTGTTTATTCTTTTCCTTCATCCATCATCCCAAAACATTCTGTAAAAAATACTTGATAATCAACTTTATACATTTCTGACACTTCTTTAAGAGCTTCATCAATTAATGCAGCTAACAATTGTGACTCACAAGCTGCTCTTATATTTATAACAACACGCAGTTTATTATATTTTTTCTGTATTTTTTTATCATATTCTGTTTTATAATCAATTCCAAGCAAGGATGCCTTTCCAAAATCATTTTCGCCGCCAACAGCAAATATTTTAAGATGAGGAACATTACGTTTGTTTTTGACAAGTTTCATACGTATCGATTCAATAAAATCATCAATAAACGCATTACAGTCAAATTCCTTA
This sequence comes from Clostridium sp. 001, assembly GCF_019056555.1. NCBI lineage: Bacteria > Bacillati > Bacillota > Clostridia > Eubacteriales > Clostridiaceae > Clostridium > Clostridium sp. 001. Next base: position 1,844,208 of record NZ_CP020473.1, read on the forward strand.
CCATCCTTTGCTTTGAGAAAAAATCGGCGGTTATACCAACTAAGTTTACTTTCTGCTGCTAAAAACTCATCCCCACCATAACCTATATCAACAACTTTAAGCTTTGATTCATGTGACATAAAGTATTCCACAACTTCCTTAATATTTTTATTTTCTCTTGCTGAAATAGCAAATACGGGGATATTAGGACAAGCTTTTCTAAGAAAGCTCAAATATTTTTCAATTTCATCATCTGTCAAAAGATCAATCTTATTTAATACAATACAATCTGCTTCTTCAAGTTGAGAACTTAGTAAATATATCATTTCTTCAGGTAAATTTATATCTGCTTTCTCCGGCATAATCATTCGCAGTCTTTCAGGATCTACAATAACCATAAATGGTGCTAACTCAAATTCTTCACCATAATCACTATTTAATTTATGATAAACATGGTCTAATGCACCTACACCACAACCTGGAATATCAGACATCACAATATCTGCATTTTCCACATCTCGCAGTCTTCTAATTTTATCTACCAGGTTTTCTGTCTGGTAGCAAATACAACCTCCAGCAATTTCTGTTACTGAACACCCTGTTGTTGATGTATAACCAGCATCAACAAGATTTTTAGCACCTAAATCATTAGCTATAATAGCAGCCTTTCCAATATTTTTATTTATATATTCGGTAAATGCAATCATGCTTGTTGTTTTTCCAGCTCCCAAAAATCCACTGACAACCATAAATTTATTTTTTTTCATTTTATCCATCCTTCCAATTTTTTTAGATATTTAATATCTCATACTTTGAGTAATTACAATCGTCTTCATTAATTTTAAAAATTCGCTTTGCTGGACAGAAATTAGTTCCATTCCAGATTGCTATCTTTACACGGACATTTTTTAATTATTAATTAGATTAAATCTCTTATTAGACTATATCTAATATTATCTATAAGTATACCGCTTTTGTATCTAATGTCAATATATATCTATTCAGAATTTTCCCAAACATGGAGTCTTTAGATATACTTTGCATTTTTCTTCTTTTGATATAGGCTTGGAATAAATTGTAATGCATTAGTAAGTCTACTTTTTTATGAATTTTAACCATAAATAACTACATACAGATTTTTGTTATTTTATTCTATCCTGTTCCAATTTGTTTTATTTTTTTGGAGAATATAAACATAAAAAACACTGTAAAATTCAAATTTGAATAATACAGTGTTTTATAAAATTATTTGCTGCAAATCAATAAATCCTTTATATATTTCTAAATTCAAACTGTTTATTAGTGTGATCCTTTGCCATTATTATCATTACTACCAGAACCAGAATTAGAGGTATTAATATCTGTTGAAGCTGGCTGAATATATGGCAATGTATAACTTACATTCACATCTTCACCATTAAATGTTACTGTATAGAGTAAATTTTGGTCACTGTATCCTGTACCATTTATAAAGTTGGTGCTTAAAGATTTAGAGAAGGATTGACCATTAATTTTATAAGTTAAAGTATAATTTTCCTGAACATTTCCTCCGTTAGCATTATTCCCAGTCCATTTAGAACTAATACTGCTAGGTTCTACTAAAGCATTAGTTACAACCGGAGTTGGTGCTGCTGGTGCAGTAAATGTAAAGTCTTGTGAATAGTCTGGTGACCTACCATCCTTTGCAGTATAAGTATAGGTTGTTGAAGGATCTATTGATATAGATTCTTGATTTTCTTCAATTTGACCATTACTTAGATTCTTAATAAGAGTAAAACTCAAATTATATTTATAATCTGACCAATTCCAATCACAATCAACTACTGGTTTTACCACAAAACTTTTAATATTTACAGGTGGTATTTGGTTACCTACATTAGCAGGTACACCATCATACGTTGGATCTTCCCCTAGAATTGAAACCGAACTTTCACCAGAAACAGTTCCTGTTATTTCTTTAGAAGTTTTTGTTCCATCATCCCAAACTTTTATTAAGTCATACATTCTCAACTCTCAATTTTCAATTAAAAAAATTAGGTCGTAATTTTTTTATAATCTGTATTACAAATTACTAATTTACTATTTCAAACCTTAAATTGGAATTTATGGCTCTATCCACTCTCTTTTCAGAATAGCATATTGGTAGGTGTTTTCATAATGCGGAGTCCCATCCGGGTTGTTCACGAAAGATATAAATTCCATAAAGAGTCCTTCTTTTCTCATTCCAAGTCGCTCACAAAGCTTTTGGGACGGAATATTATCGTCTTCAGCATAAGCATATATTCTCCTTGCACCGTTATTGAAGAAGTAGTCGATTAACGCTTTTGCCGCTTCAGTTGCATAACCTCTCTTGCCATATTTTAAGTTGAAATTCCATCCGACACTATATGTATCAGGCTCCTCTTTTATGGCAAAAAGATCCCCGATAATTGAATCTGTATCAGACAAACAAACAGCGAAGTCTTCACCTTCTTTGCATCTTCGCTCCACTTCTTTTTCTGCTTCATCAAGTGAATCTAATTTTTCACTCAGAAAACAATGTACAGGTGGGTGCTCAAGGATTTCATACAATCCCGCAGCATCTTTTTTATCAAAATCACGAATTATCAATCTATCTGTTTTCAAATGCATTTAATAATTATCTCCTTTAACTTCTAATTTTTACTTGAGTTATATTCTGTTTTTTTAATTCCAATTTCGTAATAAGCACGGCAAAATACAATCAACGATGTTGTTAAGATAGTATATTGGACTAGAAAAAAAGTGGAACAAGATCTTTTCGGATCTTATCCCACTTAAATAATCTTTTGATTACAAGTCCTCTGATAAGGATAATTCATTATACCATATTCAGACAAAAAAGCAACACAAATTCTGATTCACCAGAGATTTAGCACCTAAATTCCAGTGAAAATTTTATTTTTACTGGAATTATATTTTTTTACACTTATTTAAAGGTCTGGTAAGCCCTTAAACCGGTAGATCGTAAAAATTGTTATACACTCCCCTACCCCTAAAAATCTTAATGCAAAGTTTCCAGTTTTTATTTTAAAATTACGTCTTTATGAATAGTGGATTATCCCAATCATCTTCTATAGTAAATCTTTCATCTTTTATATCTTCAATAATATCTATTTGGAGCATTTTTTTCTTCCTAAAACCTCTGATACACCTAAAAAAATATAACTGCATTAAATTAAATGCTAGTATCATAAACATTAAAACTGTCTCTACCCCTGTAGAACTGTGAAGAAAACAATGATCTAAATGCCATTCAGTTTTCAACTGATGAAATACATTATTTTCAATATCCCATCTTTTATGCATTATTTTCCATAAAGTTTCTACTGATATAAATTTATCTGTTGTTATGATCCATTCTTCTTTAATTTCTGCTTTATCTCCAGTATGAATTTCTTCTATAAATTTTATGAATCTTACTTCTATACTTGAATCAGACATTTGAAAATTATCATCATCCCACGCTTTAATCTTTCTATAGGTATTTACATTTTCCTTTACAGTCCAATCTTTATCTGCCTCCCGGCATTTAAATAGGGCTAATGCATCTTTTACAATGTGCAGCCTTTCATCTTTTACTCTTACCAATGCATCCATTCCTATAGAAAGAACTTCTTTTATCCAAGTAGATTTACAGTAAAGAGCATCAGCCACTATGATGTCAGCGAAATGATGATACTTCTTATATAACTTCTTAATTAGTCGTTTACTACCCGTAATTTCACCTTCATCTTTACTTGAACTATCTTTTTTAGGTTCAAGCATCTCTTGACCTAAAATAATATGTGGGTCTGATCCTACTGTTGCACACACTACAGATCTATGAAAATAATGGGTAGTTCCATCTCTATTCTCTCGAGAAAGGCATTTATTGCAACATTTTTTAGTACTTTCAAATAACTCTACACCATCTATGGCAGCTACTTTTAAACCATCAATAGTACCATTTCGAAATACTTTGTTTTTTATAGTTGTTTTTATTATGCTGATATGAATGTTTTTCAAGCCATCCATATCAAAGTTACTTAAACACCGCCTGACTGCGTCAATGTGCAGCATTTTAGTATTTTTAGGTAACACTTTTTTAAATTTATTCTTTTCAATCCAATGTTCTAATCTATTGAAACTTCTTATTTGAAGCATGAATCCAAATAACACTACGAAAACTATTGTTGAAACTTTTACTGGAGATTTTACTCTTTTATCTTTTAAACTATTGATTTTTTCACCTATATCATATACTTTATTAATATAAGTAAGTAATTGTTTTAAATAACTTTTACTCATTTTATCAGCATCCTTTTATTTTTAGTTTTCAGCAAAACCATTATAAAAAGGATGCTTTTATTATGCAAATTTTTTCCGTATAATTTCCAGTAAAAATCGGAATCTATTACTTCTACTGTAAATATTCATAAGACTTTATAATCCAAAGGACTACCGTCCTAAAAATTTTTTAAGTGCTAAACTTCTGCTGATTCACTTTCATTCAAATCATCAATACAATTTTTATTTGTCTGTATAATTTTTATTTCACAATAGAGGAAAATATTTTAACTGGTTACTCATGGAGTTATAATACAGATAGTAAAGCTATAAATCTTATTGAACAAGATAATTGTGGCCAATCTTATGAAGAATATAGATATTTTCAATTAAACCCAAATAATACAATAAAGTAGGTAAAGATTATAAAAAATACATTTTAGGAGGATATACACTTTGACATGCTCCTTTTAGAGTAGACAGATAAAATAAAAAATCTGGTTAATCCGAAGGGAGCTATTATTAAGCTTACTTGGAAGTGCAGGGGATATATATGCTTCTGTATCTTCTTATATATGATAAAAATAGGAAAATATAAATAAAGCTTACTTTTTTGATGTGATATCATAAAAAAAGCTGGCATCACCAACCTTCTTTACTTATCCAAACAACCTATTCCATGTATTAACTCCAACAAAATGCCATCAACTGCAAGCCCGCTGTCTCTCTGAAAACTTTTTCTATATCTTTCATATGATTCTTTATTTATATCTTCCAAGGTATAATTTCTTATCTATTGATATTTCTTTAGATTTATACTTTCGTATACTCCTCCTATTATAAATTGCTTCTATGCTCATTTATTTCACCTCATTAAATTGGAATTTATAGTTAAGCAAAATTTTATATATGCCATACATATAGTGCCATATCATAATTATTTTTTGACTTCTTCTTACCTTCATATATAAAACCTTCATTTTCATATAACATCCTCAATTTATTTCTTTGTAAATTACAATCTAATCTTAGTGAATTAATACCATTTTTTAATGATAAATTTTTGGCAAAATTGATAAGTTCTTTTGAGACACCTTTACCTGCAATCACTCTCTTAACAGCCAACTTATGTATATAAAGTGACTTTTCTTTTGAAATTTCAGGCCAATACTTTGTGTCTAAATCAGTTATAGCCATACATCCCACAGGCATTCCATTGATTCTGCAATTTATTTTTTTCCATCCACATCACTGCATCTAATAATATCTCCTCAATCACTAAAGTATCATGTTCTTTTGCCTGCTTTATCATAGATTATCCTTTCTAAAGTACTATTTACAATATTCAATCTTAAATTGGAATTTTCACATCAAAATTCCCAATAAACTTATCCTTGAAAATCCTGCTTCAAATATTCATAAACTATTATTTCAGTATTCTTATTTAAATCTTCATCTCCATTTAGTCGAAGTACTTTACAGGGTAACGAATTAGCCCATTGTGTATGTGTGCGCATACATGGAGAACCGTCGGTATCATATCTTGCTGAATTATCAAGAAAACGGCAATGTTCTTCATACATATCGCCGCCTTCCATGATTCTCTCCCCATATGCTTCATATTCTCTCTTATTAATTCGGGAAATTCTAAATTCCTCTTGCCATTTCTTTTAACCTCCTTAACGCCAAATTATAATTTGTATGAACATTCTTATATACAAAATCATAAAAATGGGCATTATTTATATTAGTACTCGGAACAGGTTTGAGGATAAGCGAAGTAGTAGCCCCTAAGTGGTCTGACATAGATTTTAAAAGAGTATCTAAAATTAATATAGGAAATTCAGTGGAAAATAAAACTGCAATAATAGAACAAGGGGCTAAAACCAAAAGCAGTAAGAGGACTATACCTGTACCTCTAAATATAATGGAAGAGTTGAAGAAGCATAAAAAATGCTTTCACGAAATCGTGAAAGCATTGATATATGGCAGGGGTAGTAGGTCTCGAACCTACAACCTACGGTGTAATAGAATGGACATTATGTTAAAATTATACAAGTTTATAAGCCTTTATATATCAACGCTCTCCAGACATAGCTTGTCCTTCTAATAAAACCTAAATGCATTACTTTTCTCCCCCGGTTGTGTTACGGTTGTGTTACAGATTTGAGTATAAGTCTCTATAATTTTGTGGAATATAGTTACATAATTTATTCCACTATGTGGACTTACATATAAGATAATTGAATAAGTTTTTCTGCTTCATCTCCGAAATATTTTTTTAACTTTCCTATATTTTTTATAATGTGATCCTTTCTCACACCTTAGAGAATAACTTCATACTCAGATAAAAAACTGAACATATCTTCATAAATTATTTGTATTACATCTCTATCCCTGATAAATTTTAAAATTGACTGGTGCTATATCCGATTTAGCATATAACGGATGTTTAGGATAGCCATATTTAGTTATCGCAAGACATTTTAATTTATATTTATTTCCTAAAATTCTAATAAGTTCTTTATCTCTATTAAACAGAGAGCCTTTTGTTCCCCAAGCTGCAATTATAAAATCAGACTCTTTTAAAGCATCAATAATATATTTATCATTTTCAGGACCAACTGGATTAATAGTAGTACGTAAGCTTTTAGGATTTGTAGCCCTAAAAGCAAATAAATTAACTACTTGTATAGAGCCGCATCCCCATGATTTCGCAAATCCTATACATCTTCTTATCGTAGGATCATCGATCTTATCATCTGCTGTACTCGGATTAAGCATAATAAATGTTGCTCTGGGCTTGTTTTTATTCCAGATCCTCCACAAGCTATACCTATACTTTCCGCTTTGATCCATAACTGCACCTTTAATTATTTTTTTCAATTTAATCACCTCATTATAAATAAAGACTAATTTTTAAAATCTACTCCTAAAATAACACTACAAGTTCATAAAAATTTCATATTGTTTAATCAATCTTTAGATAAATATTAACCTTCAGAAACTGAAGCACTGGCCAAGCTTTAACTCTTCGCACACTCAGACAAAAAGCTTGGCAAGTGCCTTTAATTTTAATGGGATGCTCCGCCCCAATCCCAGGAAGTAATGCTTCTCTGTCTCATAATAGGCTCGGACTTCCTCGCAAGGAAGCTTTGGACAAGCACTTTCTTTTTCGCTTAGTTACTGCATCAATAATCACTTAAAGTAAAACATCTGTTATATGCAAAACCTAACCCTGCAGCGTTCAAAACAAAGGCTAGTCCAAAGGCAAATTATATAAATTCTTTTACACAGCGTTTTAAATAAACACCGCTCCTATATCTTTATAAAATGAGTTTTTATACTTTCACAAAATAAAAATACCATAAACATATATGTATAAATTTAAAATATAATGCTATAACTTTTCCCTTATCACTAATAAGAATTGTTATATATATAAATATTACTGTAGACACACTTCTAATTTCACTTATGTGTTCTTGAAATAATAAACCGCTGTATATTTTCTTCAAGCACCAGCACTTTTTTAGTCCTCGTCAGCCTTATGATAGTTAGATTCCTGCAAAAAAATAAAAGGAAGGCTTCCTGCGGATAAAGTGCTTCCTTAATAATTCATAAAAAGTTCCTGTTTTAACTGTACTGCCGGTGTATTCCTCTGGGGTCTTCCCTCTACGCACAAAGTATTTAATTAAATTGAATTTTTCACGCACGATTGACGCCTTTGACAAGCCCAGGGCTAGTCCACCTTATACATGCCCTTTGCAGGGCAGGCATAAGGACGGCTTAGGTATAAAATAATTTAAATTTTTATTTATCTATTATATGAATAATTACATACAAATTAGTTAAATTAACACTTGGATTTATTTTTTTCATTTAATGGATTAGATTGTTTCTTATCATCAGGTATAAATGTCATATTAAATTGACTAATAGGTTCTATAAGTTGCAAACCCTGCTTTATATATATTAATTCCTGATCTTCTTTCATTCTACTTTTTATTAGTTCTTTGCTCATGCCCAATTCCTGCATTAAAAGTACTCTTAATACTAATTTCATAAAACTTGATGCATAAAACATCCTTTCAGGCTCTAATATTTTATATTTAGATTTATTATCAAAATGAGTATAATAATTTCTCGTATCAACGATTTCACATATCAACAATTTTCTTTTTTTTGATGAAATATCAAAGACATAATTAGTTTCATTAAATAATTCTGCTAATCGTTTTCTCAATCTTGGTTCATTTGATAATATGCTCTTTATTAATTCTCTATCTTCGCTACTTTCAACTTTTTCTAAAATATTCTGTACCTTTTTTTCAAATTCTGCTTGAGGTAACACTGCATTCTTTCTCATTCTTCGTGAATAAGCTTCAATAGCTTGGATAACTTTTAAAAAAGATGTAGGTACCATAAATACTTTTTCATAAGCATCAACAAAATAGTCAATTATAGGTTCTAACTTATCCTTTTTAACTTTCCAATTATTTATAACATTTTCAAAAATATCTCTAATATATGAGAACTTAATACATATATCATGTTCTTTAATTACTTCTTTATCCATTATATTACTTGCCGGATAAATAAATTCAACTTTTTGACCACTTTCATTTTTACTGGTTATTGAAAGTGGGGATACCCTCTTTCCAATACACAACGTAAGCAATTTAGCAAAATCCCATATTCTATCAAGAGCATTTTTATAATATACTTTTTCAAAAAATTTAAAAGATACGAATTCATATTGGTACATTGTAAAATTGCTAAGAAAGTCACTTTTAGCATTTAGCTTATATGTAAATTCAATTTTTTCATTACCTACATTACAAATAAACACTTTTGGCATATGATAAATTTGATTATTTCGCGGAAAAGAATCCAGTACGGAGCATAGCTCCGTACCAGTAATAATCCGTCTTGAATCCAGCAATTCACGGAATGAATCCACTTGAAATTATAGCTTGTGTTTAGCACAGTACTCACGCATGTTCAGGGATCCTGTTTCAACCCAGATTGCATTATGTACTATTCTGTCCATGATGGCATCAGCATGAACACCACCACCAAGTCTTGAATGCCAGTCTTCCTGACGGTATTGCGTGCAGAAGATAGTAGATGTTGAATCGTGTCTGCGTTCAATCAGTTCGAAGATGAAATGCTGTTCTTCTTCAGAGATATCTTCAAGTAGCCATTCATCCAAAATTAGCAATCCATAACAGCTATACTTCTTAAGTAGTTTTGCTGAGCCCTTAGTGACTAGAGAAGCCTCATCATGCTCTACTAATAAGTCTGGAAGTCTTATATACCTAGTTTTGATCTGATATTTGCAGGCTTGCCTTCCAAGTGCACATGCAAGATATGTTTTGCCAGAACCGGTAAAGCCTTGAAAAATGACATTTGAATTGTTTCCAATGAACTGGCATGTGGACAATTCTTGAATCACCTGCTTTTCAATACCACGTTCTGAATAATAGATATCATTTACTTCGGCTTTGGGAAGCCTGAACTTTGAAAGCTTCATAAGTCGCTGAATCTTACTGTTATATTTCTCCTGGTAAAGATAATCCATCAGCCTTTGTATGCGTTCATCAAATTGCAGAGTGACACAGTTGATGTCTCGCTGCTGTATTTCCAATGCAGTAATGAGTTCACTAAGATTCAGTTCACGCAGTTTTCGTTTTGTTTCATCGTTAATCATTACTGCTACCTCCGTAATACTCTGCACCACGTACATATCCACCTGTATTTTTCTTGGGTTTTACGGATGCATTTTTATTTTCTAGATAAATCTGGTCTTGATTAGTAGCAAGAATAGATTTAACATGATGATAGCGGGGCGTTTTGACTCTAGTTAGTGCCAACTCGCAGGCAGTTTCCAGACGGGCTTCTGAATAGGTTTTGCTCAAGCGTAAAACGGACAGGGATGGGTTGTATCCCTGTTCTTTTATTTTTACTCCAGCAAATATCCTATCAATAACCTCACCGGTACTGCTTCCGATAGAATAAGCCCGTCGTCTGATTCGTGTATTATCCCATTCAGGTTGTTGGAACTGATCAGGCATGTCTTCAGCGTGTGTTGAATAACGATTGATTACATAATCAGGAAACTTTGTATGGGTAGCAACACGTTCCCTTGATATATATATTTCCAAGTTAGAATCGGTAACTTTTAGGTCTGCTGTTTTACCAACATATTGATAAGGGCAGGAATATCGATTCTTGTTATAGACCACGTGACAGTCAAGATTTACTTTTCTGCCATAAATCCATTCAGCGATTTCATATGGGATGATTGGAAGATTATGAAGATAACTCTTTTCTTCTTCAAAAACTGCCTTTCGGCTTCCCTCACGTTTTTGGAACTTTTGGTTATTAAAGTCCGTAAGGGCATTTGAGACACCCATCTTTAATTCATGAAATGAGTAATAGAGCTTATTACGAAGTTTAGCAATGATGGCAGTTGCTACCTTTCCAACAGTACCTTCTACTGATGCTTTCTGTTTAGGTTTTCTGACTCCGGTTGGCATGATTGCTGTCATGTAATGAGAACCAAGTGCCTCATAATTGTCGTTAAGTATGATATCGCCTTCTTTAGGATGGGATATAACACCAGTTTTGAGATTATCGCAAACAGTACGGATGGTGACACCACCAAAGAATTCATACATGTGAATATGACATCTAAGCCATGTGTCCTGCTTCATATCAAGACAGGGCTCTACATATGAATACTGGCTATATGGAAGTGTAGCAACAAACAGATATACGGTAATCACTTCACCTGTTGTAGCATCAACATAAGACATCCCTGGTCCTGACCAGTCTACTTCTGTGATGACACCTGGCTTGTGATCCAGATGATTAGTCAGTTTGTTTGCAATCGTATAATCACTGTATCCCTCGCAGAATTTAGTGTAGCCCATAGAGATTTCGTTGGAGCTATTACATTTATCACAGTATTCCTGCCAAAGCAGTTTTAATGTAACACCAACTTTCTTCAATTCTTTGTGAACATACTCATAATCAGGATTCCTATACATATTTTCGATGACATGCTTATCCGGATAGAAAATCCGATATACGATTTCCTCATCCATGTCTTTGACAGTATCGAAGGTAATGCCGAGAGAATCAGCGATGTGAAACACATCACTAACAGAGTTTTTAGACATATGCCTGGTAGCTGCAATTGTGTTACGTGACATACGTGCTGCTCGAAGCTCTAGGATGAGCTTCACTTTGATTTTATTGGCCATAAAAAGGCCTCCCTTCTGTAAAATTAGGTAGCTTTTAGCTCCATATTTATTGTACAGAAGATTTATGAATAAGTGGAATCATTCCACGAATGACCTTATAAAAAACAGAGTGGAATCATTATGCGAATAGGTGGCTCTCAATTGCGTATTGATGGCTCCGTGAACGCGAAATAATCAAATTGCAGTTATTTCGTTTTTTTCATCATTTGTCTTACTAAAAAAAGGTTTGTTACCTATCCAATAATTCAAATAATCATATGATGCAGTTATTTCTGAAATAAGTACTTTTTTATCATCACTATACCATTCTCCAATTATTGTTATTTGGCTTGTATATGTTGTAACAGGAAATCCAGGAATTCCAATTTGCTGTTCTATTACTGTACACTTTAATAGTGTAATTTTTTTCCCATTAGCTGTAAAACCATGAATTACATCTAACTGCTTATTATATCCAATGTTCTGTAATCCTTCAAATTTATAAGCTACTCGCAGTTGACAATTTCCATTATCATCAATACTTAGTGTTCCATTTAACTTTTCATCTGGAAATTTTGGTAAAAACCACATTCCCATAATTTTTCTTCCTTTTTCGCTCATTTACATTAATCCTCCTCATATATCTATTGCACATTCATATAAAAATAGTACATTTTAATTATATTACATAAATCCATTTTATTACCATACTTGCAAAATAAGTATTTCTTCTATATAAATGTAATCGCAATTTATATAGGGTGGACTTGTCTTGTAACGCCGACTATATAAGCAATATCTACTATAACCATATATACCTCCGAGTGTTAGAAGCATGTCCACCCTTCCGCCTGTATACTACAAATTGTTTAAAAATATTTTAAAAAGCTATCTAAAACTTCATGCATATAAAGACCTGTGAATGCTCCCCCAAACGCTTGTTTATTTCGCTAAACAATAGATTTGACGACTGTATCAAGCTTGTGACCCTAAAGAATTTACCAAAGGCTCTGCTACAAGCTTGTACTTTCGTTAAATCTCCCTTTGTTTAGCGAAGTAGCACAAGCGAAAGACCCCAGAGGAATACTAGGAAGGGGTGGGACCTGCCTTGCTGCAAAACCTTATATGGACATGTCTTTTTAATGCTTGTACATGAAAGGTTTCTGCAGGGAGCATGTCTCACCCCCATGCACTCTGCCGGATACCCAAATAAAAGACTAGTTAAAATCGTGTATTTCTTTGCTTTTAGAAGGTCCGGATAAAGGAGGAACTTATAAAAACTTAGAAATAATAGATAGGAACCTGTCCTTTTTTGGGTGGCAGTTAAAGTGCCCGAATATATAAAATGTAAATTATATGTAATACCAATTTTACTTGCGTAAGAGTTTATCTTCTTTTACAACCTAGAATCTATATCTAGTTTAGTTGAACTTAATAAATCAGGATTTATTTTTTATCATATGATACTTTCATAATTTGTAGGATTAGTGTTATATATTATTACAAGAGCGGAATTTACTTTGTTACGATATGATTTAATGAATAGAATATTATGTTCGCCTTTGGACTAGCTATTTTTTTGAACGTAGTGAAAAATAATAGCTAGTCCAAAACTTCCATGCGACTGAAAGGAGCCTATTATAGGACTTCGAAGATTTGCTTCCTGGGTTTTGGGGCGGAGAATCCCATTAAATTTTCGTCTATGGCCTAGCTTTTATTCTGAGTATGCGAAGATTTAAAGCTTGGCCATAGCTTCATAATATAACTTAATCTCTATACTCCAATCAAATTTCTACTTTTAAATAAAATATGAAAATGGCGGACATCTAAAGATTCCCTCTTTCTATTTCGAGCAACTTTATATTACTTTCAAGTAATATAACTTTAGTGTTAAGTAAATTTGTACTTATTATAAGCTAATAACAACTTTTTATAATAAATGGCATTAAAACTAGCATTTATCTTATATATAATAATATATTTGCTTTCAAGTAATCAGTCTCCTGTGTTAAGTAAAAGTTACTTTGTTTCAAGTAGATTGAAGATATTGTAAATAATATATTCAATATTAATTTAATAACATTTTTCTCAACTTCTAATCTATTAAAAAAAATAGCCTTATAGCTTCAAATGAATAACTACTTGGCTTCTAATTTTCATAATATATATATTTTATTTATAGTCAATATACGTTTTATCTGCACCTAATTGATACATTATATGGCCTGTACTTTTATTAACATAATATGAATTTCCCCTGTCATCTTGAAATGAATAATAATACTGAGTATTAATTTTATAATTTGTATTAACTATATTAAATGAACCAGTAAAGTGGTTTCCACCCTTTTGTACTACATCCATATAAACCGGAATTAATTTTGTTTGGGCTTCTGCAACCGATAGTGTATTGTCAGACGAACTATCAGCTTTTTTATTAGATAATGTACTTTTAGATGAACTATCAGCTTTTTCACTAGATAAATCATTATTCCCGGCTAATTTATTGCTAGATAATTTTTGTATTGATTGTTCTGCAGTTGATACTTCTTTTTTTAATTTACTATAATCATTAGCTTGATTTTTTAACTTTTCATTTGCCACTAATATTTGTTTTGTCATAGAATCATATGATCTTTTATTCTGAATAAATTGAATAACATTTAAAACAATTAATAATGTAGCTATACATATAATTCCATAAGATAAAATTAGCTTTTTATTTTTCATTTTAAACATACCCACACACCTATCTTCCTTTATATCTATATAATAACATATAGATACTTAAAGCCCAAAAACATATAAAAATTTACATTATATAATTGCTGAAAAGAATGAAAATTTTTAAATTCACTTAACATAAACTTTGTTCCTTCTTTTAACTCAATAATATATTCAATACTAAGCTATATTATTATCAAAAATATTACTTGCCTGTTTCATTACAGTTTTAATTGTATTTTCAAGATCTTCTGAATCCTTTATGCCACTTCTCTTAAGCAGCCTTTTTACTGTTGCCCTTATATTTGCCTGAACATCTTCCCTGTTTGTCCAATCAACAGCATTTTGAGTTTTCTCTCTTATTATCCTAACTAAGTTCTTTGCTATCTCTTTTGTCTTTTCATCCTGCAAAATAGCTTCATGGCCTTGTTTTACAATATCATAAAATGCTATTTCTTCCTCTGTCATATCCATTTGTGCTGCTCTTTTATCTTCCTTTTGCATTTCCTTTGCCATATCCACTAAGTTTTTAATAATTTCAGCTGAAGTTAGTGCCCTATTGTGATACTGATTTATCATGTTTTCAAGCATGTCCTTAAAGGATTTATATTTAACTTCATTTTTCTTTTGCTTAACTTTTATCTCATCATTCAATAATTTTCTCAAAAGCTCAATTTGAAGATTTTCATTTTCCCTGCCGCTCATTTTATCCAAAAACTCTTCACTTAAAATTGATAAGTCGGGATTTTTTAGGCCGGCCTCTGCAAATATATCTATAGGTTTCTCTGATGCTCCTACACCCTCTGATACTATTTGTTTTATTGCCGTATCCAGTTCTTCCATAGTTTGGCCTTTTGGCGGTGTATATTTAACCACATTATTTCTAACAGCAAGCATATACGCTATATCACTTCTAAAAGCATTGCTTCTTTCATCATGAGCAACTAGTGCATATGCCTTTTTTAATTCTGCACTATGTTTCAAAAATCTCATTTTCACTTCTTCTGAATAGTTTATTATATCCATACCTTTTTTTAATAAATTTAGTTTCTTATCTGGCTCCTGGTTTTCCCAGTTGGATATTAATAACTTGTGGAAAAATGCTTTGCAAATATCATGCTTTTCTTTCATTAATCTAAGTGCTTTATCTATTGGAAAAGCAGCTGCCTCATTTCCACCTGTACTTTGTGTGTAATGCTCCAAAGCCTTCTTTAAATCCTCAGCTATTCCTATAAAATCTACTACTAATCCTGCCGGTTTATCTTTAAATACCCTATTTACTCTAGCAATAGTCTGCATTAGGTTGTGACCTTTCATTGGCTTGTCTATATACATAGTATGAACCGGAGGAGCATCAAATCCAGTTAACCACATATCTCTAACAATAACTAGTTTTAAAGGATCATCAGGATCTTTCATCCTTCCCTCTATTTCTTTCATCTGTGTTTTACTTAAAAGATGCGGTGCAAAATTTTCAGGATCTTTTGATACATTGCCAGACATTATTATTTTTATAGCACCCTTGTCCAAGTCATCAGAGTGCCACGAGGGTCTTAATTTTATTATCTTATCATATAAATCAACGCAAATCCTTCTACTCATGCAAACTATCATGCCTTTTCCATCTAAGGTTTCCAGTCTTTTTTCAAAATGATTTACAATCTCTTTTGCTATTATATCCAATCTTTCAGAAGTACCTACTAAAGCCTCCAGGGCTGCCCACTTGGATTTCAATTTATTCTTTGTGTTTTCCTCTTCATTTTCGGTTACTTCTTCAAAATCCATGTCAATATCGTTATTTTCAAGTTTTAACTTAACTACTTTGGATTCATAAAAAATTGGCACAGTAGCATTATCCAAAACTGCCTGTTTCATATCATAAATGGAAATATAATCGCCAAACACTTGAAGTGTAGATTTGTCCTCAAAATCTATTGGAGTTCCTGTAAAGCCAATAAAACTAGCATTAGGAAGTCCTTGCCTTATATTTTTAGCAAAACCATCTAAAAAATCATAATTGCTTCTATGTGCCTCATCACACATAACAATTATATTGCTTCTATCTGACAATAGTGGATACTCACTGCCCCTTGTTATAGCCTTTTTCATTTTCTTATTTACATCTAATCCTTCTATATTTTCTTTATCCGTTTGGAACTTCTGAATAGTTGTAAATATAATTCCACCAGCTGCAAGAGTATGTATTTTTTCTTTTAAATCTTCTACACTATCTGCTTGCACGGGATAAGGTATCAAATCACTTGCATTGCAGAAAGTTTCGTATAATTGATCGTCAAGATCATTTCTATCAGTTATAACTACTATAGTTGGATTATTTAATGCTTTTTCCCTAATAACCTTTCCCGTATAAAATACCATAGACAAGCTTTTACCTGACCCTTGAGTATGCCAGTAAGTTCCTATCTTTCTATCTCCATTTTCACCTGCAGCTCTTAAAGTTTCTGTAATAGCATCACTTACACCATAATACTGATGGTACATAGCTATTTTCTTTACAATTATTTTTTTCTTTTCTTTCTTATTTGAAACTATTTTCTTCTTCTTTTTATTTTTAACTACAGCACTTCCATCTTCAAAAGTAATAAAGTTTCTTATAATATCAAGCAATCTTTCTTTATCAAACATACCCTTTATAAGTACTTCCAGAGCTGTTTTTTCTTTTTCTATGTTTCCAGTATCAATAGATTTCCAGGCAGAATATCTTTCAAAATTTGCAGTTAAGGTGCCTGCCTTTGCTTCTGTAGAATCAGAAACAACACATATTTCATTATAATAAAATATATCTGGTATATCTTTTTTATAAAGATTAATCTGCCTGTAAGCTCCTTCTATAGTTGCATTTTCATCCAATGGATTTTTAAGTTCAAATAAACCTATAGGTAACCCATTAACATATACAAGGATATCTGGAATTCTAGGGGTATTAGGTCCTTTTATAGTTACTTGATTGCAGACAATAAATGAGTTATTTTCCGGATTGATATAGTCAAACACATTAACTATATCCCCAACTTCTTCTCCGCTTTTATCATTATAGGTAACCTTTACACCTTCTCTAATTAATTTATGGATATCCTTATTATTATTTTCTATTGTAGGATAGTTAAAAGTTTTTAAGGCTTCATAAGCTTCTTGTATACATTCACCTTTAACATTAGGATTAATTTTCTTTAAACTATCCATTAGAACTTTATTTAAAACTACTTCTATAGTATCTTTTCTATCTTCAGCAGATATTTTGCTGCCGTAAATATAATCATAACCCAAGTCTTTAAACCACTTGATAGCTGCTTGTTCCACTAGAGATTCAAACTGAGAGTTAATAGCCATTTTTGCCACTCCTTGTCACTTTATGTTTATATATTATAATTTTACCACGTTTTCCTAAGGAAGTATGACTTTTCTCTGCTGCTTATATTTTAATTTATCCGTTTATATATAGTTTGATTACTTACTCGTAGAAGATCTGCAACCTCTGTTAGATTTAAAACATCTGGTTTATCTTCCGATTTTATATCTTCTAAGCTCTTACTAAACTCTTGAAGCATCATTACATCTTCACTATCTAGTACCATTTCTCCACATTCTGGACATACATACGCACTTATATCATTTACAGTAACCTTATAATTACCCCACCCTGTATTAATTGCAGTGACTTTCTTTTCCATTTCATGATTACAAATATAGCATTTCATACTCATTATTTATGCATCTCCCTTCTTTTTAAAACATTTCCGATGCATTCCCATACTTCGTCCTCTATTTTTTGATGTGTAATGGAAAAGCCATACTTTTCTAAGGAAGTATGGCTTTTATCTATCATTTCTAATCCGCTTTTCTATTTTTGAAGTATCATTACATAATTAACTATAATATTCAACAACTAATTTATTATCTTCCTGCATTTTAGCTTTAATCACATGCAAAATATACATTAATACCATCAATGCTCTTAAAATCCTTATCGTCTGTAATAAAGTTATTTATTCCCATATCTTTTAAATGATCAATGACAACATAGTCAAATACATCACAACTATTATTAGTTATATTCTCTACAAAATTATTAATATCATCTTCATTTAGATCTATTACTTTAATCTGTCCTTCGTATGAAGAATTTATTTGTAGTAATATTGTTTCTATTTCATTCTTATATTTTATACGTTCTTCTTCCATATTTCTAAAATCTTTTTTCTTAATATGAGTAGTATTTATTGCCTTATATATCTTAAACTCACTATTTTCTACCACATGTATTAACTCAGTAATGTTAAACATTGTAGTCACTAATGTATTCCCATTTTCCAACAATTTTTCAACAAAATTAGGATATTTAGTTACTTGATATGGATGAACCCTTAAATTAGGATCACTTGCTTTAGAATAATGTGTCCAATATAAAACATTTGTATCTAATGCAAAAATATCTTTTGTATCAATCTTTGAAACATCCAGTGTATCAATATTATACTCATTTGATGGCAACTTTATCACTCCTACATATCTTTACTCTTCAGGATTTTTTATTACTTCCAATATTTTCCTTTCAATTTCTTTATTAGGCTTGTATTTTTCTACTGCATTCTTATATGAACTTTCATAAGTGCTTTGTCCTAAAGGTGAAAGGTTAATTAATGATATTTTTTCATTGTACTTGTCTGGACCAAATGCTGAAATAATATATCCTGTACTAAAATTAAAAAATAAAGTTGTAAACTTAGTTATCCCAGAAAAATCCAGTACTATCTTACCATCATTAGAAAAACATTCTTCAATTTTTTTTCTTAATATAAGTGCTTTTTCTTGCGAAAATGCATTTTTAATAAACTCATTTACAATAATAGTTTTCACTCTTATACCTCCTGATTATTCTCCTACTATGTATATATGATCACTATCTGCAATAATATTAATTATTATTAATGTTCCCATTATTGGATATTCTAAATCAATATATTTTCTTCCTATATTATTAATTATACAACAAATGTTATCTGTATATATAGACATTGTTCCCTTATTTAATTTAATAAATTGTTCGAGTCTGCTAAGACCTAAGCCTCTCTTTATCAGTTCATCCTCGATAGTTGACTTTCCTTCGGTTAAAGCCCATTCTACACACTCTCTTGATGTCATACTACTATCTATATGATTTCTGACATTATTAGCTATACCTATTCCCATATCATATATGGAAAATATTAATTGTTTCTTCTTATCCATCCAATACCCAGATGAAAATACACCAATTGGGCTCTTTGCATGATATAATGAATTTTGATATACTTCATAAAAATATGATGAAAGTATATCTTTTGCTTCTTCCGTTATTTCTATTGGAGCTAATCTCATAATTTTATCCGTATAATTTTCCATCATATCTTCATTAGATATTTTCCCAAATTTAATAGCATGACTAGTTGAATATTGAGCGTCACATTTTGTAAAATATTCATAAATTCCAACTTGTTTCATAAATTTAAAAATTGGATTATTAGTTTCATTTTGAAATTCAAATTTCACATATTTATTTTTTATTTTTGCATAAACACACAATGTTCCTATAATTACTGCTACTGCTGCATTTATAAATTCTGATTCGGTAAAATTTAAAACTAACTTTTCATAATCTCCTAATAAAAAATCATTCTGTATTTTTATTAACTTTGAAATATCAGTAGGATTAGGATTAATATTATAATTAATTTCTATAATCAATTCTTTATCAATAGCAGACACCTTCATTTCTTTAAAAATTACTTGATTTTACTACATTTAAAATTTTTCTCTTCAATACGGACACTGCAATATAGTATATCTATCTCCATCATATGGAAGAAAAATTTCACATTACTTATAGTCCCCCATAAATTCTTTATAGTTTTATTTCTCCTGAAATAAGCTTTGGTAATAATGCATCTCTTATCTGTCGTAATTCTATATTTTCCATGCTATTATTATAGATACTATTGTCTAATGGTTTTACCAATTTATTAAATCTTTTTATAACATCCATACTCGGTACAATTATTTTATAATTTTGAATATCAGACTTCTTTATTGAAGAAAAAACTGTACCACTCTCATACCTATTCCACTTAATATTTTTTAATAAATAATAGATGAAATTATTACCATATAATTCGCTCTTTATAGAAGCAACTCCTCTCCCAATACAACAAGATTCAATTGCTATATTAAGACTACCCACAGGAGCTCTTACACTTAGTAGAATATCTCCTTTTTCTGCTACTTTCTTAGGATCACTACAATATGTAGTAACCAAAGGAAATCTTTCCGTAAAATCTCTAATTCCTTGATAGAAGGGTAATCCATTACTTTCATCATTGTAAGTCTCTGAACTTGGTGACTGCCCCATATTAATTTGGCAAATACTTTTTAGTTCTTTAGTTTTCCATTCCTTAGGTATCATTCCCAATTCACTTTCTTCAAACCCTCCACCTTTAAAGGGTTCAAAGTCAACAAACCAGGATTTAAAAATAGCTTGTGCTATTTCTTCTAAGGTTTTATTCATTTCATTGTTGAGTTCAATTTTATCATCTAATGAGGAAAGTATTGATACAATTTTTCGTTGTTCTTCTATTTCAGGTATTTTTACCTTAAATTTTCTTAAAATATCAGTTTTCAAATTTTGAAATACTGTACCATTTGCATACCCAACTATTCTTTCTCTTTCATTAATTAGTAAGTAATACATATATTCTTTTAATATTCCTTTAAATTCTCTTAATAATAACCATCCATCATGTATACATGCATCTATTTTCATAATTTTAGGTAATCCTGGCGTAGCACTATTTGAAAGTATTAAATCTCCTTTAGTAACTTCAACACTTTTGTTTCTTCCTAATTCAATTATTTTATCACCAGTCCTTGTAATATATCTAGAATCAGATGCTGTTGCATCCGAAATTTTGACCCATGGTATTACCCCATCTGGTTTTATAAAGTCTTTTATTGGTCTTGGTGATGCACCTCTTCTTATTGAGCATAAGTCCTCAATCAAAAACTCTTTCCAATTATTCTCCATACCCAAGTTCCTCCAAGTTCTTCTTAATAACTTCATCAAGCTTTACACTTTCCTTCATCTGGGCATAAAGCTTTTCCGTTAACTCCGTCATTTTTTCTTCAAAAGGAACTCCATCATCCTCTGCTTCTTCAATACCAACATACCTTCCTGGTGCTAGTACATAATCATTTTCAGCTATAGTTTCTCTATCAACTTCTGCACAAAAACCCTGTACATCTTCATAACCTTTGCCTTTTCTCCAGTTATGATATGTATCTGCTATGTTTTTAATATCTTCATCCGTTAGTTTTCTTAAAACCCTATCAAGCATTGTTCCCATCTTTCTTGCATCTATAAATAACACTTTATCTGTGGTTCTTCCTTTTCTCATAAACCATAAACAAGCTGGAATCTGTGTCGTAAAGAATAACTGATGAGGAAGTGCCACCATACAATCTACTACATTTCCTTTTTCTATCATTCCTTTTCTTATTTCAAGGTTTGCACTTTGAGATGTAGTCATAGAACCATTGGCGAGTACTATACCAGCTGCACCCTCGCTGTCTAAGTGATATAAAAAGTTTTGCAGCCAAGTATAGTTTGCATCATTTTCCGGTGCTAGTCCATAGGCCCACCTAGCATCTCCTTTTGTTCTATCTGCTCCCCACAATTTATCATTAAAAGGTGGATTTGCAAGAACATACTGTGCTCTTAAATCCTTAAATTGATCATCTATATATGTATTTCCATACCTAATATCACCGCTTAATCCTCTAATTGCAAGATTCATTTTACAAAGTTTAAGTGTCGTAGGATTTGATTCCTGTCCATAAATAGAAATGTTCTTTCTCTGCCCTTTATGTGCCTGAAGAAATTTCATGCTTTGAACAAACATACCACCTGAACCACAACAGCCATCATAGACCCTACCATTTAGAGGCTCTATCATTTCTACAAGTAGTCTAACAACAGAATCAGGGGTAAAGAATTCACCACCGCCTTTTCCTTCCTGCTGTGCAAACTTTCCTAAGAAATATTCATATACTCTGCCTAATATATCCATTTCATCATTTTTATTGTACAGCTCAATACTTCCTATGGTTTTAATAATTTCTCCTAAAGTATGTGAATCAAGTGGAGCTCTTGTATATACTTTATTAAGTACACCTTTTAATTGCTTTGGATTTTCTTTTTCTATAAGTTCCATGGCATTATCTATAATTTTACCAATATCAGATTGAGTCGCATTTTTTAGTATGTAACTAAATCTTGCTTTTTCTGGAACATAAAAAATGTTTTGAGATGTATATTCATCTTTATCTTCTAATATTTCAATTCCATCTTCTTCACTGTCACAATAGTAATCATCATTTTTGGGATCTTTAATCATTTCTCCTAATTCTTTATATCTATACTCAAATGAATCAGAAATATATTTTAAAAATATAAGTCCTAAAACAATATGCTTGTATTCTGCACTTTCCATATTATTTCTTAGTCTATCACATGTTGACCATAATTTTGCTGCAAAGTCTAACGAACCATCATTTGTTTGTGCCACTCTAATTTCCTCCTATTTTTCAAGTCAATCTATTAAATATATTTATATTTTATCATATTTTTTACTTTTCTTACTCAGATAAGCTACCTTTTTAGTCAACAAAGTTAAATAACTGCAATTATAAGATTCATGAGAGATACGACCTGTTTCTGGGTAGCTGAAGGCTGTCCATTTGCATCTGTATATTTAAATGGTTACTTTAAATGGACAAGTATATTTAAAAACATTATAATTTATTTATGGTTGCTAAATTGAAAGGGTTAGTGTTATGTGTATTAGAAAGCTTAAAGATAATACGAATGAAGTTCAGGTTGTAGGAAACCTTGAACAAAAGTATATAAATATGGCTAATTCAAATGTACCTTCTGGAGAAGTTAGAATGAACCCAGGTGCTATTAAACATATAAAAAAGAAACATCCTGATGATTTTAAAAAATATTTTCAAAACATTCCTGAGATAATTGAAAGTCCTGATTATGTAGGACAAAATCCTAAAGAAAAAGATAGTATAGAGTTAGTTAAAGTTATAGATGGCGATGTGTTAGTAGCAGTAAAATTAGATCCATCCGGCCATCTTTATTTTTCCAGTATGTATTTGTTAGCACCTTCAAAAGTTCCTAAAAGATTGAAAAGTGGAAGATTGAAAAAAGTTAATCCATAAAACTGATATTGATAATTTATTTTTTATTGTGTATAATAAACTTAAAACAAGTTGAATATATTATTATAAAGGATTGTATGAGGATCGGAAAGGTTCCCGACACGCTGCCTTTAAAAAGGTAGTTACCAGGTATGCAGGATATGCCGCCCTGCCATCAATCTGAGAGATATAAAGAAAGCCTACAGAAAACTCTGTAGGCTTTTGTTGATTTTAATTTTAAAATAATTATGGTAAATATAACACCAACCTTCTTTATTTATCCAAACAACCTATTCCATGTATTAATCCCAACAATGCCATCAACTGCAAGCCCGCTGTCTCTCTGAAAACTCTTAATAGCCTCCAGGGTACCCCCTCCAAAGAATCCATCAGCACCACATCTTCCAACACTGTAACCTCTGCTTATAAGTTTCTCCTGCACAGCCTTTACATTACTATCCTCCAAATCAGGATTCATCTTTATAAGATGTCCTGGATAAACTAACCTGCTGCTGTTTCCTAAAGCTTCATTTCTTATCCTGTCCAGCGGAAAATTTTCTCCAGGACAATCTGTAGAATAAAGCTCCCTATGTCCATATATTTTACTTATTCCATATTTGCTTAACATGGAGCGGGTTAATTCTAATAATGCACTGTACTGTGTTTGACCCATAACCTCAACATTGAAATCTCCCTCAGCACATATTCCTATAGATTTAGAATTATATCCTGGACAGTGGGCACCTACAGCCTTCTCATTTCTTCCCGTATATATATTACCGTTCTTCCTCACAAGATAATGATAACCACAGCCGCACCAGCCGTTTTCAAGATGCCACCTGTGGATATCCTCTATACTGCACACTTTTGCATCTGCATGGTGGAGCACGACTGCCTGTGGGTTGTTTCCCCAGGTTAAAGTGCTCCTGAAGCTTAAATTAGAATTTACTATATTCAAAATACCGCCTCCTAAATTTAAAGGTCCTGCACATCTGCAGGACCTTTATGATCTATTTCATTTCAAATTCTTTTGAGTCTGTTGTTACAACTTTAGCATCCTTCTTGCCAACCAATGCACCGTTCTTAGTAACAAATATTTTCTTTGCAATTATAAGATCCATGAGAGATGCGACCTGTTCCTGGGTAACTGAAGGCTGTCCATTTGCATCTTCTTTTACGTTGTCCACACTCAGGGAAAAATATTTGCCTTCCTCCTCGGTAGTAAACCTCATATTAAGTCTGTTTGCCATTTAAACTCCTCCTTTCCTAATTTTTGCCCACTCACTAGGCGTTAGTAATTACGCTGTTGTCCACTTTTTGAATCTCATTTACAGGGTAGGCAAGTATATCTCCTACAGCCTTTACTACATCATATACATCCTGGTCTGCTGCATCCATGGCGATTTTACCTAGTGTAACTTTCTTAAGTATGTCTTTACCCTGTTCATTGATCCCTGTCTTTTCTACAATAGAAAGCGTACTTGAAAGCTTTGTTGAGTTTGCTGCCATAACAATTCGCCCCTTTCTTTAACTTTTACTTATATATATGCCTTTCTTAAAATTAGTGCAGAAAAAAAGAAATAGGCTTTTACCTATTTCTTTTCCTGGTTTTTTATAACGGCTGATATATCCTCTCTTAAGTCTTCAATAGATTTGACTAAAAGGTCAATCTTATTTTCAAACCTTATAAGCAAATATATACTAACTGCTATTGGGAACCCTACGGTGCTGATTAAACTAACCAGCTGGTCATACATAAATATCACCCTCCCCCTGCCATTATAAATATATATGCTATTTCAGATATTTTTTCAGTTTATTTAGGGCAGATTTTTTTATTTCTATAGCATGTCTATATTTTATGTTAAGTATTTCAGCGGTTTCCTTAAGTGTCCTGCCTTCCATGTACACGGATTTAATTATTTTTATCTCTATAGCTTGAAGTTTGCAAAGTGCAAGTTTTATCTTTTCTGCCTGATCAAATGCAATAATTTCATCTTCAAGTGTAAAGTTATAGGGCTGAATTGACAGAACCCCTTCATCCTGTACTTCTCTAAAGTGCTTTATCTGGCCTTTCAAAAGGGCATTGAAGTTATTTACTATGGAATTTGTACAGTAAGTTGTAAAAGAGCCTTTTCCTATTTTGTAAAGTTTTACTGCTTTTATTACAGATAGGTACCCATGCTGCACTAGATCATCAAAGTCATAGGAAGGAATGTTGTATTTACATGCTTTTTTTATTATAAAGCAGCTGAATTTTGCAATGATAGAATCCATGGAGTTTTTATCGCCGGATTTGGCTTTTCTAACAAGCTCTTCTATGGTAACCACCGCCTTTTTATTTGATTATACAGGTAAAATGGCAGTGGGTGACCATTTTTTAACATAATGGAAAATATTTATTTTTAAATTTTCTATTTTTTTGCTATGTTAACTAATATTTTTGTATATCTTCATTATTATTTATGGAGTTAGCCTCCTTATTTATGGAGTTCATTTCACTATTTATGGAGTTCATTTCACTATTTATGGAGTTCTCATTTAAATAACTGCTGTGATTAAACATATTAGATAATAAATATATTGTGTTTCTTCACTGCCCTTCCGTTTTTAATAATTTTTTATTATTAATGAGCTTAATATTTTATTTACCTCAATAGAATTTTTATTTATTAATATCTGAAGTCTAATATTAGTTATTTGACCTTCTTTAAGTGCTGAAACAAGAGCTACTACTTCATCTTTAGATAAACTTTTTAAATTTTCTCCTAATGCATTTTTCAAAACTAAAATACTTTGCTCTGGTAATAAAGAACTAGTCCTAAGTATCATTATAGTTCTATCCGGTGTCTTTCTCGGTCTTGGATTTAGTTTCTCATCAGGATATTCAAGTGATACAGCTCCAACCAGTTCTTGTAGCATCAAATATTTTATTAAGAATATCTATTGATATTTCTTTAGATTTATACTTTTGTATACTCCTTCTATTATAAATTGCTTGTATGCTTATTTATTCACCTCATTAAATTGGAATTTATACGTTAGCTATGAGCCATCAAAAGACGAAATCGGATTTGCGTTGTGCTTGCACATAATCAAATTTTATTCTTATTTGCTGCAAGATTTACTCTGAAAATCATACCCCAATATGAAGCACCAGCGAAATCACTACGCGATTATCTGCCAAGGCAATCTATCTTTTCAATATAACAAATCTAATATTTTATAATAAAGAAAAAAGTTAAGTTTTCTCCTTTAAAGTATTAACTCTACAAGTTTTCCAACTATTCAACCATTGTAGCTATAGTAATATCATTTGTAGCAACAATATATTTTGTTTTAAAAATATAATATTTTTTTATAAGCAAATTGCTGTTGGCTTGAAGCCAGTCTTCTTCCATGTCTATTTGATTCAAATGTTTAAACATATCTTTATGCAATATATCCAGCTGCTCTAAAAAATCCTTTGCTTGGGAAATGTTATAAAGTTTTGTTCTTAGAATGAAGTAACACTCATTTGCTTCCAAACGATTTCCATAATTGGAATTTGCTTCCTTATCTTTTAGTCTTTCATTATACTCTCTTTCAGCAATGCCTTTTCTATCACATAAATGCTCCCTTTCAGTTTCCAACTTAATAAATTCGTCAGAATCAATCACACCTTTATCTATCTTTTCATTCAAATTAACAAGTTTATTTTCAATTTTTTTCAACTTGTCATTTGCGTCTCTATATGCAGAGTCAAGGCTTTCGGACCATCTTGATGCATAATAATATTTTGAAATATGCGTAATATACTTGCCAACATAAACAGCTATGTCATCTGCAAATTGTTTTCTTTCTTTTTGTCCTTCTAATACTTTTTCCGCTTTTCTTTCTTTCTCTCTTTCCTCTTTATCTGCTAGAATTTTATGATCTGTATCTGCTTTATTTTCTGCCTGCATATCACGACTCTCTTTCACAGATACAAATACAGATATCAGCGTTCCCAAACCTCCAAGAATACCACCAACATAGCTTCCCAAAAAACCAGCCCATTCATTATTAGACAAATTAGAAAAATCTGTACTCTCAAAGATCACATATTTAAATATAAATGGAAGTATACCACCAACCACCGTGTATACAATTATTATTCTAAGTACTGTAGTTACAATATTCTTTTTATCCTTCATTGTGTATATATCAATCCCTTCAAATTACCATTTATAATACTCAACATAAAATTGGGATTTGTTAATCTTATTTCTTTATGTCTTCGTATTCGTGTATAACGCCGTGAATATCAAAATCATCAATACTATCAAATAATTTAGGTGTTCCATATACACCAAATTCTGGGAAAAGGCGAATTACCCCCTCATCTTCATAAAACACATCAACTGAACTTTGATAAAAAGCTACTTTGATAAGTAAACTCTTAATTTGAAATGTTATTAGATACCTTATAGCATTGGGATTAAGCGGAATTTGTTTATCCCTTATAACCAATCCTCCAGGAGTTTGTCTCCATTCTATTTTAGAGTCACTTTTACAAAAAGCAAAATCTATAAATACTCCTTCTGGAATTCTGCCAGAATAGAGAGTCCTATAATGCTCATCAGGAACAAGTTGTCTATAATTAGTGGCAGAATTTAAAAGAATAACATTCTTAAAAGCCCATTTTGCAACAGTATCATAATGCTCTTTAAAAAATTTTAATTCACTTTCAATCTCTTCTATATTCATAAGATTAATAATATGTTTTTGACAGTCACCTTCTAATTGACTCATCCAACCATTATTGCATTTCTCACATACTAATCCATTTACTAATTTTGAAAAAGGGTGCTTTCTGTTAGATATAGGAAATCCCGCAATACTTGCGTGTACCATGGTAACATCACTGTCGTATATATCAAGTTCTTTCAATAACCATTGAGCAAAAATATGTTCTTTGCTCAAATTCGTTCCATTACAGAAAACACATTTTCTTTTTTTTGACATAAAATCCTCCAATCTATCTAATCATAGCTTTGATCTGAAAAACAGTATAGTATTACAAATTACTATTTATATTACTCAAACTTAAATTGGAATTTGCTAATCTATTTCTGCTTTATCCACCTAATATTATCTAACTTTTCCAACAAATTTTGCCATTCCTCCTCATCATTCCAAATAATTACTTCGTTATCGAATTTTCCAAGATCAACTTTCCATATACGTTTTTTATTTCCAAACTTGTCTAAATTGTAAAATCGCCATTCGATACCATTAGTGTAAATAACCTGTTTGTAAAAATCAATATGTCCGTTTAACTGTTCTATATAGTTTTCTAAATCCAAATTTAAACCTATATACTTTATCTCAACTGCCCCAAGAATAGCTGCATTTTCACTTTTTTCTCTTGTCCTTACCACAAAGTCCGGAAATCCTGCATCTCCTTTAAACGGCCTAGAAAAATCAGTTGTACGTCTTACAGAAACATCTCTTAAAGAAATATTTCCACCTTGCTTACTCCCTCTAATAATACAGGCAATTACTGAGTATAAATCGCATTCTACTCGGTTTTGAGCTTGTACTAATTCAATTTCATCTTTATATAATATAAAATTATTTGCTAATGACACATGCTTTTCCATATTTTATCCTCTCTCCAAATTGCTATTTGTATGGACATTCTTATATACTAAATCAGCCTTTAACACCATAATAGCACCATTAAATACAAAAATGCACCAAAAAGTATAAATTATCCATCACCCCATCCAAGCAGCTGTCTCTCAAGCTCCTTAAAATCATACTTTCCACACTCTCCCCCATGATCACGTATATTCTTATACCTCTTAACATCAGAAGCAGTATTCAATCCTTTCCTTCTCCAACTCTGCAGTATTCTACCCACATAGTTTATATTCCTAGCATTGTACTTTAAAGCCTCCTCAACTGCCAGAATAATCACATCACAGTCCATAACACCGCTCCACATACGCAGTTTTTCTCTCTCAGCTTCTCCTGCAGGATGTATGTTCTCCTCAAAAAATGCCAGCACAGTAGCATAGGTGTCAAAAGGTACAGGTTCATCTGTACTCTTATTACTCCTTACTTCTTGCTTATTATTTATTATTTTTTGCTTATTACTTATTACTTCCTTACTTATAGGCTCCTTACAAGCCCCTTCCAAGGGGCTTGTAAGGGGCTCTTTTAAATCCTTAGCAGCTTCATTTTTAAAATCAGCAGGATCCTTTATTTCTATTCCATCAAAAATACTTTCAATATCCAGTTCTTCATTAATACACTGTTTATAAAATATTGAAACAAATCTCTTATTTTTAACATTTTTAAGTTCTCTATTTACGCACTTTACAGCATTTAAATTATTGGGTTTATTGTATTTAATCCAGTTTAAAATCATTATTTCTTTTGTTTCATCCAGGTAAAATATCTTCTTATACTCCTGAAATCTAAGGAGTAGTTTGTCCACTGTTTCTCTATTATAACCTGTTTGGGTTTCTATAATCCGCTTAGGAAGCTCATAAATACCGCACTGGGTAGTGTTTGAGTTAGTCATCAAGTATATGTAAAAAAACTTTTCTTCAGGAGTTAAATCTAAAACAAATCCATCATTCCAGAAATCAGTATGGAGCTGCCTGTACTTAGCCATATAATACCCTCCCTAAATTAATATAATCTTTCTATCTGCTAAATTTATATTTGCCTGTATTATTTTCAAGCCAGTTAATCAACTCCTCTTTAAGTATCCTTGTCCTTCTGGATTTAAGCATAATTACGGTAAAGTTTTCCCTGTAAATAATTTCGTTAGCAGTACTTCTTTCTATCTTAAGTACCTGTGCCATTTCTTTTACAGTTATAAGCGGTGGAAGTTCATTGAGTCTTTCTTTAATCATATAGATCCCCCCATATTATAAGATAAAAGTAACTATCACAAAAAAATGTCCTCTATAGTAGTATTAAAAAATCTAGCAAGTTTTCCGGCCTCTCCAATAGTGAAATTCCTGCTTCCTATTTCTTTACGGCTGTATGCAGATATACTCATGTGAAGCATATATGCAAGTTCCTTTTCAGTTACATTATTTCTAATTCTAAGAGACTTAAGTTTATAATTTACCCCCATACTCATCACCTAAAAATTATTAAACACCCTTTTAATGTGACTATGTTCCATGACATAATATAACATAATTTCTATATTTATAATTTCATTGTAAGATACTTCTGTATTATTTTCAATATTCTGACTAAAAACATTTCATCTGTCACATATAAACTATAAAGAAACATACCTATCAAAATTTTTCACCTAAATGTCCTAAAAACCATTCATCAACTTTATTTCTTATGATAAGTGCTTTTCTTCCACAGAAAACCACAGGAAAACCCTTGCAGTGTATTAACTCATACGCTTTATTATGGCCCACACAATATTCCTCCATAAATTGAGATACTGTCATTACTTTTTTCTTATCATGTCTCATCCTGTCGGCTGTTTTATACTCTTCCATTTCAATCCCTCCAGCCTTAATAAATATTATTTAAAGAACAGTTCCTTCACATCTTCCCCTAAAAGTTCTGCAATCTTTTTCATCAGATCTCTCCTGGGTTCAACTTCGCCTTTTTCTATTTTTCCTAAATACTGAGGTGTTATACCAAGTTGTTTTGAAAGTATTATCTGCTTTATGCCCTTTTCAACCCTTTTAGCCTTTAATTTGTACAACATATAATCATCCGCTCCCCCTTTTAATGATAATATCTTTTTACTAATTTGTTGATTTTATAATTTAATTGTATCACTGCTTTGATGATTGTCAATAATTTTATGAATAACCTATTTATAAATTTAATGATTTTATGATATACTATGCTCATAGGAGGATTATAAAAATGGATTTTAAAGATAGACTTAAACAGCTCCGTGAGTCTAAAAGTTTAACTCAGAAAGAACTAGCAGATGAATTAAATAAACTCAATACGGACTTAAGTAGTAATTCTAAAATATATACACAAACTATATCTTACTGGGAGAACGGCAGGGATCCATCAATTGGAATGCTTATAAAAATAGCACAGTATTTTGATGTTCCTACAGATTACCTTCTTGGTAAAACTGATTCTGTAAGTATAGATGAAATCAACTTTGAATATTTTTCTAAATATCTTTCAAAGCAAAACATTGAAAAGCTTATAAAAAATTACCCTGACAATATGAAAAAGGCAGTGTATTTTTTGCTATCAAATTATACTTCTGATATTTTCACAAATTTTAATAATGAAAAAAAGCAGTATGAAATAAACCTGGATTTTCTGTATCTCATAACTAAAGCTGTAGATATACTGAAAAGTTTTTATGATGAAATGGAAAATAAAGTTTTATGCTATAACACAGGAAGCTCCCTTCAGGACGTTAAATACATAGATTCTATATCCATGGATACACTTAAAGATATAAACAAACTTAAAGCTCTTACAAAAATAGGTCTTGATTCAATAGTGGATAAACTTGAAAATCTCGTTTTGTTCTGCAATGCCCCATCTACTCTAAAACTTAAAGATGAAATTTTAGAGTATACAAGTACAAATGACCTTAATAAAAACTATTTTTCAAAACACTTAAAGAAAGCTTTTACAGATTTAGTTAATGATGTACTAAATACATCAAAATACACAGGTGACAATCACAAATAATTCTCTATTACATGTGAAGGAAGGTGTTAATATGCCCTCTAAAAAAGCAAATGGTGAAGGCTCCGTACAAAAATATTATAAAGATGGAGTTCTAAAGGGATGGAGAACTACAATTACTATAGGACGGGATGATACTGGAAAGCTTGTACGAAAACAATTTTATGGAAAGACGAAATTAGAAGCCATAAAAAAGAAAGATGAGTATATGAATAAATCCGCTGCAGGACTTCTTCCCTGTGATGAGAAGATAACCCTGCAAGAATGGATTAAAATATGGCTTTATGAATACAGAATTAATGATTTAAGGCCTTCTTCATTAGCAGAATATAACAGCCTATATAAGAACTACATACTTAATTCTCAAATAGGTATGAGAAAGCTAAAAGATTTAAAATCAACCAACATACAGGCTTACTATAATACCCTAGTAAAAGATAAGCATAAAACTCCAAATACTATAAAATCAATAAATAAAATGCTCAAGCCTGCCATAAATCAGGCAGTTAAAGAAAACTATATTATAATTAATCCCTGTAACAATGTAATACTACCTAAGATAACTGATAAAAAAGAAATTCAGATATTTACTTTGGAAGAAGAAGAAAAATTTTTGAAATCTATACAAGATCATAGAAATAAAGCATTATTTATATTAGTACTTGGAACAGGTTTGAGGATAGGCGAGGTAGTAGCTCTTAAGTGGTATGACATAGATTTTGAAAATAATGATCTTAAAGTTCAGAGAACTTTTAAAAGAATATCTAAAATTAATATAGAAAATCCAGCAGAAAATAAAACTCCAATAATAGTAGTTGATAGAATTAATCATTTATTTGCCCTATAGTTTTAGGGCGCTTTTTTTATTTGTGTTTATATATTTTTTTCTGGGTTGTGTTACGGTTGTGTTATTTCATATAAAAAATGCTTTCACGAAATCGTGAAAGCATTGATATCTGGCAGGGGTAGTAGGTCTCGAACCTACAACCTACGGTTTTGGAGACCGGCACTCTACCAATTGAGCTATACCCCTAAGACGTTACTAATTATATAATATAAACTAATAAAATGCAAGCTTTTTATTTTTTATAAATATTTTCTAGATTATTTATATTGTGTTTAAAAGTTTCTTCATAGTTAAAATCCCCATTATAAATTTCTATTTTAGAAGTTTTTATATTATAAATTTTTATCAACTCTTCATTACTTTTAACTACAGCATCATTATTATAAAGAAGAACTACCTTATTGTCTTTTAATTTTTGTTCTAAATCTTTTTGCCCTGCTGAATCCAAAGGCATTATGCTATTATCTTCCCTTGGACTTACATCTAAAAGCTTCAAATTATTATACTTTGCAAAATAACTGAGTTCATCTTCTATAACAATAAAAGTATAATTACTCAATTCTCCATCTACTGACTTTAAGTCTTTTTTATAACTATCTAATTTATTCAAAGTTTCAGAAAAATTTTTCTCATAAAAATCTCTACTCTTAGCGTCTCTATCCTCAAGTGCATTTTTAATATTCATAAGTGCTATCCTGTAATTATCAATATTGTTAACATAATAGGGATTATCTTTTAAAATTGCATTATTATACTTTACTACTCTGCTATAAGATAAAAGATTTATTCCTCTTGAAACATTTATAACTCCAACCTTACTTTTATTTAATTTGTCCACAAAAGTATCTACCCAAGGCTCATAATCTGCTCCTACATAAAAAAATAGATCTTTTTTAGATACATTATTTACACTATCTTCAGTAAATTTAAAATCTATTTCACTTTTTCTATCATTAAACATATATTCTACTACATGTCTGTTTCCTACTATAGACTTTACCATATTATATAAAAATTTATCTGTAGTAACTATATTTAATTGTACATTATTTCTTACCTGCAACTTGCTATTACTTTTATATTCTTCTTTACTATTGCATCCAACAACAATAAAAATTATTAAAAAAGACATAATTAAGCTCAATACTCTTTTCAAGTCTTTCACCTTCCTATCCAGAATGCAAATAAATTAACTCATAACAAATACATTTTACATAATGTATTTTAACATTGCAAATCACAATGCCCATTTTACAAATAATTTTTATTTTTTACATTGCTTATCCATAAGTATTTATTGACACATTCCATTGTGATAAAATTAGGTGTACAAAGTATATTCTATTTAAGGGGGTTTATCCATGAAGGTTAGTATGGACAAAACAATAAGGGCCATGTCAATTGCACTGGATTTAGCTCAAATGAGTTCTAAATATGATAGCTTTACTGGAAATGATCCAGTCATTGAAAATATAACTAATATAAACTATTCAGATCATCGATTTATCCATCATTCCCATAGGACTACCTATATAGCGCTTGAAATTGCAAATTATCTAAAATTAAGTGATAAATTTAAAAAACAACTTTATGTATCAGCTCTACTGCATGATATAGGAGCTGCTGCCTTTTTATCTCAAAGTCATTCTTCTAATCTATTTATAAGAGAACATTGTGAGCTTGGCAGCAAAATAACTAAAGCTTTTCCCTACTTTCATGATATATCAAAGATAATATTATATCATCATGAAAATTTTGATGGAAGTGGTGCACTGGGATTAAAAGGAGATATGATCCCTCTCGAAAGTCAAATAATAAGGATTTCGGATTTAACAGAACTTATATATAACGAAAATATATCTAACTATCAGCAAAAAAATAATATTATCTCATGGATTAGAAAAAACTCTAAAAAAGTTTTTTCTGAAACAATTGCAAATGCATTTTTAGGAAGTGCATCTTCTGATATATTCTGGCTTAATCTTCAAAACATAGATTTTATTGACTTTATACTAGATGAAACCCATCCCAAGTTAAATATGTTTATGGATCTCCATGAGTTTGAAGCGATATCTAAAATATTTGCAAACATAATAGATAACAAAAGTAAATTCACTGCAACTCATTCCCAAGGTATAGCAAATCTGGCCTATTTAGTTTCAAAATTCATTGGATATCCAGAAGAAAAGTGTCATGAAATGAAAATTGCAGGTCTCCTGCATGATATAGGTAAGCTATCCATTCCTCTCTATATACTTGACAAAAATGGTTCTCTGTCAAGTGAGGAATTCGGTATAATAAAATCTCATGCCTATTATACTAGAATAATATTAAATAAAATAGGCGATATTCCTAATATAAGCAAATGGGCATCAAATCATCATGAAAAATTAAATGGCAGTGGATATCCTCAAGGCTTAAAAGCAGATGAATTATCTGAAGAATGTAGGATTATGGCAGTGTGTGATATATACCAAGCCCTTACAGAAAACAGGCCTTATAGAAATGGTATGAGTTCAGAAAAAGCCTTTAACATAATGGACGAAATGGTATCTGGAGGGTTTATATGTGACCATGCACTAAACCATCTAAAGGAAGCAATAAATAATCTTTCTAATTTAAGTTCTTATGAAGATCATATAGCTATTTCTTCCAATCCTGAAATTAAATAATATATTTCTTCACTTTTTAATACATTTTAGATACAATATTCTATGAGGTGAATTGCTGTGGAATTTATTTTAAATAGTGTTGAAGATACCATTAATCTAGGCAAAAAAATAGGCAGCTTATTAAATGCTGGTGACATAATTTGTCTAAATGGTGACTTGGGTACAGGAAAGACCCATTTTACAAAAGGAATAGCAAAGGGACTTAACATAGATGATCCTATAACAAGTCCTACATTTACTATAGTAAATGAGTACTATGGAAGACTAAAATTATACCATTTTGATGTATACAGGGTTAATGATATAGATGAAATTGCTGAAATTGGATTTGATGAGTATATTTTCAGTGATGCTGTAAGCATTATAGAATGGGCAAATTATATTGAGGAATTAATACCTAAAGAATGCATATGGGTAAGTATTTATAAACTGCCAGAAAAAGGTCCAAATTATAGAAAAATAATAATAAAATATCATGGTAATAGATATGATTACATAAAGGAGCTAAAATAAGAACATGAAAATATTAAGTTTAGATTCTTCCACCGAATCAGCAACTTGTGCTGTAATAGACGATAATAAATTATTTGGTGAAATTACTTTTAATTATAAAAAGCAGCATTCCACAGTATTAATGCCTATGATAGACACTCTTTTAAAAAACTTAGATATGGATATTCATTCTATAGACGGCTTTGTTGTTTCAAAAGGTCCTGGTTCTTTTACAGGACTTAGAATTGGAGCTGCTGTAATAAAAGGATTAAGCCAAGGTACAGGCAAACCTTTTGTAGGAGTATCTTCCTTAGATGCATTAGCCTATAATTTATGTTATACCTCTGGTATTATTTGTCCTATATTAGATGCCCTTAGAGGAAATGTATACACCGCCCTTTATAATTTTACAGGTAATAAATTAAATATGATAGGCGACCATATGCTCCTTTCCATAGAAGATCTAGTTAAAACATTGAACAACTATAATGAGCCCGTGTGTTTCATAGGAGATGCTGTTCCGAAATTTAAGGATGATTTAATTTCAAATATAAAACAAATTCGTTTCTCACCTGCAAATTTAAATTTGGCAAGAGCCTCTTCTTTAGGTGAATTAGGATTAAAACTTCTAAAATCCGGTATACAAGACGATTTATATAGTTTTGCACCTTTTTATCTAAGAAAATCCCAAGCTGAAAGGGAATATGAAAAAAAGCTGAGGTCCCAGATCCATGAGTGATATAGAAATTTGCCCTTTAAAACTAGAACATATTGATAGGATTCTTGTAATAGATTCTTTATGTTTTCCTACACCCTGGAGTAGAAAGTCTCTAGAGAAAGAAATTGAAAACAGTGCTCTTACAAAATATGTTGCAGCTAAAAAATCAGGAATAGTTATAGGCTATGCAGGCATGTGGGTTATACTGGACGAAGGTCATATAACAAATATAGCAGTTCATCCAGAATACAGGGGTATAGGTGTTGGTAGTTTACTTTTAGAGGCCCTTATAGAAATATGCAAAATTGAATTTATAAAAAGTATGACCTTAGAGGTTAGAGAATCCAATGTACGTGCTCAAAACTTATATAAAAAGTACGGATTCTTACAAAACGGTATACGTAAAGAATATTATAGAGACAATAAAGAAGATGCTCTAATAATGTGGAAATATAATATTTAAAGCATTTTCACATATATGAAATTTTGACTTAATATAAAAATATTGCGAAGCAAAGCTTTTGAAAATAACAAAGTTCAAATAATAAAGAACAGATAAAGATGATTTCCATCGTACCTCAGGAAATCTATAATCTTAATATTTTCTGACGTTAGGAAGAAAATTATCCTTATCTGATATTTGAACTTTGTTCTTTGTTCTTTTAAAAAATTGTTTCGTAATTTTTTTAAGCTACGAAGGTTTAATACTTAAATTATGTATTATTTTAGTATAATCCTATTATACTTTTTCTTTCCTCTTCTTATAAGCATTTTTCCCTCTTTAAAATTATCCTTTGTAATTAAAAGTTTTGGATCAGTTATTTTTTCATCATTTACAGTGAGTCCATTTTGTTGTATTAACCTTCTTGCCTCACTTTTTGAAGTCAGTATTTGTAAGTTAACAAGTAATTCCACTACGGAACATCCAAGTGAATTTTCACCTACTTCTACAGTAGGTACATTTTCCATATTCTGT
This sequence comes from Clostridium sp. 001, assembly GCF_019056555.1. Classification (NCBI taxonomy): domain Bacteria; kingdom Bacillati; phylum Bacillota; class Clostridia; order Eubacteriales; family Clostridiaceae; genus Clostridium; species Clostridium sp. 001. The sequence continues at coordinate 1,882,093 of NZ_CP020473.1, forward strand.
CCACCAGAAAATAAAGCTTCTGCTGCTTCCTTAGCTTTTTCAGCTTCTTTTACACCATGTACAATCTTCGTTACCTCATATGCAAGTACTTTTTTAGCTTCATTTATCTTCTCACCTGGAAGTGAGCCAAGTCTTTTCACTTCATCCATTGGAAGAAAAGTTAAAAGAGCTAGACATTTTTCCACATCAGCATCTCCTATGTTTCTCCAGTACTGATAAAATTCATAAGGTGATGTTTTTTCAGGATCCAGCCATATAGCTCCTCCTTCTGTCTTACCCATCTTTTTACCATCACTTTTAGTTAAAAGGGTAAAAGTCATCCCAAAAGCAGGTTTCTGCTCTTTTTTCCTGATTAATTCTACTCCTGCTATTATATTTGACCACTGGTCATCTCCCCCTAATTCGAGAACACAGCCATATCTTCTATTTAACTCTAGAAAATCATATCCCTGCATTAGCATGTAGTTAAATTCAAGGAAAGACAATCCCCTCTCTAATCTCTGTTTAAAGCACTCTGCTGTAAGCATTTTATTCACGGAAAAATGAACTCCTATATCTCTCAAGAATTCGATATAATTCAAATTTAAAAGCCAATCTGCATTGTTAGCAAGAATAGCTTTATCATCTTTGAAATCCACAAGCCTTGAAAACTGCTTTTTAAAGCACTCTGCATTATGTTCTATTTGTTCCTTAGACAACATCTTTCTCATATCAGTTTTTCCAGTAGGATCACCAACCATTGTAGTACCACCACCAAGCAAAGCTATCGGTCTATGTCCTGCTTCTTGCATATAATGCATAACCATCATTTGTAAAAAGTGTCCCACATGGAGACTATCTGCTGTTGGGTCAAATCCTATATAAAATGTCACTTTTTCTTTTCCTAATAACTCCCTTATTTCTTCTTCATGTGTACTTTGTTTTATGTATCCACGTTCCAATAATATGTCATAAACGTTAGGCAACCTAAATCCCTACCTTTCAAATAGTAAGTACAATAGTACTCTTATATATTGTATAGTATATATTTAAAACCTATTTTTATCAACATTTAAATGATTTACCTATGTAATTTTAATTTAATTAAATAAATAGCGTAATTAGCATAAACTAATGCTAATTTAAACTATTTTAAAAAATTTTAAGACTGAAGATATATTCTCCAGTCTTAACTATATAAAAACCAGCATTATTTTCTCACAAACAAATTACTTCATTAATCAGGCTACATACTTCATAATACACTCAGGTATCTCCTCTTTTTCTCCATTTACACTTATATAGAAATTAACCTTGTATTCCTCCGACAGCTTTTCAATGGCATAAAATAAATGCGCCATATCCTGAAGATTTTCTTTTACAATATTAAACAATCCATCAATAAAAATTGTATCAATATCATAATCTTCTGAAAGTATGCCGCACAAAAAACCATAAAACTCTTCTATTTTTTTTAATTTAAAATCACTTGTTACTATAAATCTTACTCCTCTGTTCAATTGCCACAGTGGTCCCCTATCATCATCTATATAGACAACATGCCCCCTCCCTATCATTGTCTTTTCATTAGCCAAATTAATCAGTTCTTTAGTTTTCCCAGATCCTCTTTTGCTGCAAAATACATGAATCATTTTTATCACCCCTTAATTTAATATTCAGGTGTCATCCTTATAGATAAATTATATAATATTCAGAATATTTTTTCAATAACTTAAGTGTATTATTTTGGAAAATATTATTTTTATTTTTCCTACCACTATTAATAGCATATTAACTACCCAACTTCTTAATACTAGGATATATAATCTTAAAATAATCATTTTTTATAGAATTTATAAATTTAACTCTTCCTACATTCTTAAACAGCTTTTGAATTCTACTAAAACTTGCTGCAGTTCCTGTAAATCTCTTTTTAGAATCCAGTGTAATTATTTTTTCATATATCCACATATTCCTTCTTGCATAATTATAGTAATTTGCATTTTCCCTATTTGATAACATTCCAGGGCTAGTTATTACTACACTATTATAGCTTACTGTAACCTCTATTTCCCTAGAAAAGTCAGAATAGTCCCTATACATTACGGCATTTCTTATTCCTTCACTTATCCCCTCTGTGGGATATGATTTCACTGGTATAATATTCTCAATAGCCTCTTGTGCCTTATCCATAATTGACAATAGATTTCCCTGAATTATACTCACCTTTCTAAAATCTTTATTTATCCTATTAACTATTTTTATCATATTATGGGGAATATATACATTATTTGTATTAGAAAAAATTAGAAGTCCCCCTAACGTTACCATATACTTACCTGAATCCTTATCTATATATATTATTGAAGCATCTTCCATTAGCCCCAATCTATTTTCATCATTTACTTTTATTCCTTGAGACAAAAAATACTTATCTACTATACAATTATCTATACAGTTTAATTTGCTATGTGGTATAGGACACAATTCCGTGTTTACATTTAAATTTTGCTGAAGAGCCGATATTATTTCCTGTTTACGCATCGTATCATTTGTTGAACCTCTTCTCGTGTAAAAGGCTCCATTTTCTCTCATTTGATATGGTTTTTGAGGTCCATCATATATATTTATAATAACTATATCTTTACCCTTATACTTTAAGGTTTCTAGAGAAATTGGTATGGGAGGTTCTATTCTAGAACTTATTATCTGCTGTATTTTTTCTTCACTAAAATTCTTGTCTACTCCTATTATTTTCTTAGTTTTATCTTCAATTCCAATTATAATATATCCTCTTCCCCCTCTAGAATTTGCTATAGCACATACATCCTTAGCTAATTCTTTTCTTCCACCATCAGTATCAATATTTAGCAATTGTTTAAAATCTAATTTCGGTCCTTCCATTTTCTTTAATAAATTAAAAAATTTTTTTATATCCATGAAAACAACCCCATTACTTTTTTAAGTTTAATATATAAAACTTAATTTAATTATACCCCATTACTATTGTTATTTGACAGATTTTTAATTCATTCAACTTTAATTAAAATTAACATGTGTATTAATTGACACTTTCTCCTACGCTAGTTATATCAACGAATTGGTACAAGCTATAATTATTTAAAATATTGTTTTTTTATTAAAATATGGTATAATTAGCTTAGAGTTTTACTCTAATTATAATATTTATATTAGGTCAAATTTTTTCAAGGTGCTATATTCTCCTTTTAATCCTAGGAGGTAGGTTATCAAGAATAAAATTAGTCCTAGGTTAAGGAGGTTTTTTTATGGCAGATAAAACAATTGTATGTAAAGATTGCGGAAAAGAATTTGTATTTACAGAGGGTGAACAGGAATTCTACAAGGAAAAAGGATTTGAAAATGATCCTGTAAGATGTCCTGAATGTAGAAGAAAAAGAAAAGCTGAAAAAAATAGAATGAGAACTAGATAAATAATTAGGAGAGGTAAAAACCTCTCCTTTATTATTTACCTAAATTAGCTCTCTTTAAAACTTTTGCTAATGGAAGTGCTATAGCTATCCCTACAATACTCTGGGCTATATTTCCCGGGATTTCTGCTGCAGATAAAATGATGGCTTTTGAAAAAGCTATATTTGTAACAAAGTGCATTATAAGTACTCCTGCTGCATAATATGCAGATACCATCCAAATACAAGCTACAATAAATGCAATTATATTATTCCAAAACTTTTCACCATTATATTCTCCCCTGTAAGCAATAGTTGCTGCAATCCAAGCCATAATTCCTTTTATAAGAAAAGTAAACGGAGCCCAAATAACATAGGATGAAAGAACATCAAATAAACTCATTCCTATAGCTGCAGATAAAAATGCCTTTTTTCTTCCAATTAATATAGCCGCTAAAAGTACCATACTGTCTCCCATATGTACAACACCTTTAACCAATACTCCTGTTGGTATATTAATTATAGCTGTAGCAATATAAGTTATTGCAGCCATAAGTGATACCTGAATAATGTCTCTAACTTTTAAACCACTTACACTTAATCTTTTTTGTTCCATTGTAGTGATAACCCCCTTAAATTTGAATTAATAACATTATATTTTCTTTTATGAAAAACTCAAAATGTAGCGGTACGCTTTTGTATTAATTCATATAAAATAGGAAATACTATTTTATACATTTGATATTTTTATTTAATTATATAAGGGAGATTTTAAAATGATTTTTTTTAAATGGCTCTGCAGCCTTTTTTTGATATTCCTATTTATAGGTGCAATATTTAAAATAGGATTAACTTTCATAAACATGCTACTTTTAATATGTGCTTTTGTTTTTATAATAGACACAGCATTTATGGGCAAAAAACGATTCTAATATGCTTCATAAAATTAACATTTTATATTTGATTTTAACTTATTCCTCCCTAATGCCAAATAAATATAGAAAAGATAATTAGATTATATTTATGTAAAATATGATAAAATATTGTTAAATTTTTTTATATACTTACCCTTTTACTAGTGATATAATTTATTTGTCCATAAGGGGGGTATAAATTTCATGTATAAATTTGTAGAAAATAAAATATGGAAAACTACGCAGCACACATTTAAGATATTATTGAATTTACTAAGTAAATACTACTTTATTCTTATAGGTTTATATTTCTTACAAAAGACTTTACATCTAGTTCAATATCCATCTATCAGTTTAACTAGTAAGATATATTTGGGTATGCTTGCTTTAATGTGTTTTACAGTCTATTCAGATATTAGAAATGATATTAAATTAATCCCTTTCTTAATATTATGTATTCCATTTTTTGCGTTCATATTTTACATAGAACAGCACGGATATGCATTTTGGGGGAAAATGCTGCATTGGCAAATAAGTAGAAAAATAGTAGTAGATCTTAATCCTATATTTAGTAAAATACCTTTTAATGATGGAAGTTTTGCAAGGATTTATAAAACAGAAACTTTAACCTGGTTTTTTAGAATGGTATATAATAACGGTTTTGTACTACCCGTTTTACTTGCAGTGTATAGATCTACCTTAGCCAAGGATTTTAAAAAAATGCTGCGTTATATTTTATCTGCACATGTAGTACAAATATTTTTAATAACTCCATTTTATCTTATTTTTCATTTACAGGAAGTATGGTTCGTACTTGGACAACCTGATGGTCTTGATAGACATTTAAGTCCAAGTGCTGCTGCAGGCGTTGCTCTTAATTGTTTTCCATCTATGCATACATCTATATGCTTTGCCATGTTTTTATTAGTTCTTAGAGAAAGGAACAAAATATGGAAATGTGTATTTGGTTTTTTCTGTTTAAGTGTAATATTTGCAACTCTATACCTAGAAGTTCATTGGGTAATAGATGTTTTTGCTGGAATGTTATTAGCTTACCTAACTGTAAAATTAGTAGACTTTATTTTGGCTAAAGGTAAAGTACTTGTCCAGAAGCCATTAGACATGTTTTATTACAAGAAGAAAAAGGCTATATATGTAAGTAATTACTATTTGGAAACTATGAAAAATTAGTTTGAAAACTAAAACGCTTATATTATATTAAGTTTAAACTTTAATTACTCAACTTTCGCAGGACAAAAAGACTAATTTCTCCTTGATATAACAAGGCAAAGCAGCAATAAAACTATCTATTATTGAGTCAATAACGTTCTTTGAAAGAAGAAGTTTTTCAGTTAATACACTTTTTAGAATATCTATAATAATATTCATTACTTCACAAAATTGGATATCTTGAAGTTCATCACAGCATTGATAAAAAAAACCACCAATAGTTCTAACGTCATTATTCTTACGGCTCTCTAAAGTAAGCATAATGTATCTGGTAAAAACTATAGAAGTATGTGAAACCATGGAATCATAAGAACGCCCTTGAAACTCTTTAGCGAGTTTTAGAAAAGACTTGTTCATTTTAAAGAAAACCTCTATATCCCAGCGTTTTCCATAAATTCTTATTATCTCATTGTCATCTAAGGATATATTTGTAGAAATTAAAGCAAGCCATTTTCTACTTCTGTTTCTATCTCTTACAAATACAATTTTTGCTTTTACCTCATTACTATTTTTGTCAGAGCCAATACCTACAATAACAGAAGAAAGAATTTTTGCCTTACCACGCTTTTTTCTTAAATTAGCATAGAGATTTTTAAGGTTCAATAACTTACCGTTGTAATTGTAGTAAACCCTTGGCATTGCTTTGACCATAGCAATAGTATTAAGTTTGAGTTCTAAAATCTGTATAAGAGTTTTTGGGTACGTAAACCAACTGTCAAAAAGAACATATGATGCAGGAATAGCATATTTTGAAACTTGTTTAAGTAAACTAATCATAACCTCAGGTGACTTTAAAACAGCCTCCTTACGAAGTTTAGAACCATTGGTTCTTTTATCAATATTGTGGTTTTCAGGACAAAGTCTGTTTTTCTCCTTTTCGGAAGAAAGCAGAGTGAAAGCAAGAGGTAAAAAAGTATTGCCATCTGACCAACCAAGGGTGAGAAGGCGAAAGCCTTTGACATATTTATGTTCAACATGGTCATGAACTCTTGCAAGAAGTTCAACAGATTTGCTCCTGCACCTACTGTATAAAGAGTCATCAACTACAAGTACATTAACTCTATCTTTTGAAGTAAGTGGTACAATAATATTTTTTATGATTGATGAAGAAAGTAAAAACAAAAACTTTCTCCAATTAAAGTTTGGTGAATTAAGAAATCTATATACAGTATCCTTTGAAAATTGATTATTTTTTCCAGACTCCAAGTTTCTAAATAAGTTTTTTCCAGTAAAAACAAGCATAAAAATATATTGAAATATTTTAATACATGAAAATCCTTTTTCTTTAGAAAAATTGCATTGCCTAAGTATATGTCCAATTTTGTTGTCTTTAAAAAATCTATTTATAGTAAAATTAAATTGTTTATCAGTAGTATCATTTGATATAATAGTATTCATAAGAAACATTCCTTTCTTTGGTGTGGTGTTTTTAGCAATTCTATTATACCAAAAGGAATGTTTTTTTGCTTTATGTGTTTATTCTGAAGGCTTTCGCCTTAATTTTTATGTGCGAAAGTTGAGTTAATTAGAATCACCGAATAGGCTTTCTAACTTAAAAATCAACTTATACGCAGGCATATTTTTACAATAATGAAGCTCATTTAAATATTTTGTATATAAGTCTTAGAAAAAAATTCATAAAAACTTAGAACTTTTGAATTGTCTGAGGTACGAGTTTTCAAAAGTTCTTAGCTTTTTTAGAATTTTTTACTTAGACTTATCAAAATATTTAACGAGCTGAAGGTTGTAAAAATATCCGGAGTATAAGTTGATTTTTCGTTTAGAAACTCTATTGAGATTCTATTTTACAACACATTGTTCTAGTATAAATTTATTTATTACATGTGCCACTCCATTTTGCTCATTAGTTTTTGTAATATAATCTGCAGCTCTTTTTGCTTCGGGAAAAGCATTTTCCATAGCTACACCCAGCCCTGCATATTTTATCATATGAATATCATTTCCTGCATCGCCTATGCATATTATTTCATTCCTACTTATATTTAGCTTCTCCTTTAAAACTTGTATACCGAATCCTTTGTTTACATTTTTGTTTATAAACTCTAAAAAATATGGTTCACTTCTAAGTACAGTATATTTCTCATATACTGTTTTAGGTAAATTTTCTATGGCCCTTGAAAGCTTTGCTTCCTCATCTACAAACATAACTTTTACTATAGGTACATAATCAGGAATTTCGTTCAAATCTAATATTTTAAGCTGCATCTTATTTAAAGAAGATTCCAATTTACTATATTTATTTAGCTTAGCTGCAGCACAAAAATCAAAAGTAAGGGTATGAATATTTACACCTAATTCCTTACTTAAGCTATATAAGTATTCTAAATCTTCATGCTTAAGTAAATTTTCACTTATAACTTCAGCATTATTGTTTTTTTGAACTACTGCTCCATTAAAGGCTACAGAATAATCTCCTTCTGAAGTCAATTTCAATTGTTTTAAATACTTTTCAATTCCCTTTAAAGGCCTTCCAGTAGCTAGTACAATTTTTATTCCAAGCTCTTTAGCCTTTTGAATAGCATTGTAATTTTCCTCTGAAATGCTTTTGTCATCTCTAAGCAAAGTACCATCCATATCAATTCCTACTAGTTTATACATAAATCCCCTCCATATATAGGTGCTATCTTATACCATTAAATAATATCTCATAATAATTATATCATTTACAAAAAATAAGTTTAAATCGTAAAATACCTTATATTAACCCATAAGCATTAGAATTAAACGTTTAAATTTTACAGACAACACAAGTTGACATTAATATATAATAAAGTTAAAATCAGTGATGAAACTAATAAAAAAAGAGGAGAGAAAAGGTAGTGGCAGACTTAAAAAAAGAGATAGAAAAAAGAAGAACTTTTGCAATAATATCTCACCCAGATGCAGGTAAAACAACTCTTACTGAAAAACTGTTATTATACGGGGGCGCCATAAGACTTGCTGGTTCTGTTAAGGCAAGAAAGGCTTCAAAACACGCAGTATCTGATTGGATGGAAATAGAAAAACAAAGAGGTATTTCTGTAACATCATCAGTAATGCAATTTAACTATAATAATTTTTGTATAAATATATTAGATACACCAGGCCATCAGGATTTTAGTGAAGATACATATAGAACTTTAATGGCAGCAGATAGTGCAGTAATGGTAATAGATGCAGCAAAGGGAGTTGAAGCACAGACTAAAAAACTGTTTAATGTATGCAGTTTACGTGGAATTCCCATATTTACATTTATAAATAAAATGGATAGAGAAAGTAAGGATCCTTTTGAATTAATGGATGACCTAGAAAATGTTTTAGGAATAAAATCCTACCCAATGAATTGGCCTATAGGATCCGGTAAAGACTTCAAGGGAATATATGATAGGGAAAAAAGTCTAATAGAAGTATTTAATGGCGGAAATCATGGTCAAACAGCAGTAGAATCCATAGAAGGCTCTGTAGATGACAATGTTTTTAAAGACTTATTAGGTGAAGCTTTACATGAAAAACTAAAAGACGATATAGAACTTTTGGATATTGCAGGAGACCAATTTGACATAAAAAAAGTTAGAGAAGGTTCACTTACTCCTGTATTTTTTGGAAGTGCCCTCACCAATTTCGGGGTAGAACCTTTTTTAAAGGAATTTTTAAATTTAACTACACCACCCCTACCAAGGAACTCAGACATTGGGGAAATAGATCCTTTTAGTGATGATTTTTCTGCTTTTATATTTAAAATACAGGCAAATATGAATCCTGCACATAGGGATAGAATTGCCTTTATGAGAATATGTTCAGGTAAATTTAAAAAGGGTATGGAAGTATTCCATTTTCAGGGAGGAAATAAAGTAAGGCTTTCTCAGCCCCAGCAGTTTCTAGCTCAAGATAGGGAAATAGTAGAAGAAGCTTATGCAGGGGATATACTAGGTGTATTTGATCCTGGAATTTATAATATAGGAGATACATTATGTCCTACGAATAAAAAATTAAAATTTGAAAGCATCCCGGTGTTTGCCCCAGAACATTTCGCCAGAGTAAAAACCATAGATACCATGAAAAGAAAACAATTTATAAAAGGTATAAGTGAGATTTCAGAAGAAGGTGCAATTCAAGTATTTAAGCAGTTAAATATAGGAATTGAGGAAATCATCATAGGTGTGGTTGGTGTTCTTCAGTTTGAAGTGCTAGAGTACAGAATGAAAAATGAATATAATGTAGATATAAAAGTCGACATGCTTCCTTATAGAGCTATAAGGTGGATAGAAAGCTCTACTTCAAAGGTAGAAGACCTTATTTTAACAAGCGATACTAAAAAAGTAAAAGACCTAAAAGGAAGAGACCTTTTAATATTTCAAAGTGAGTGGTCTATTAGTTGGGCACTTGAACACAATAAAGGCCTTGAGCTATCAGATATAGGTAAAACAGAATAAAATAATAAGCCAGCTTCAATTCTCTACTGAATTGAAGCTGGCTATTTTCTTTGTAAAAATTTTATTTACTTTGAAACAGGAATAAATCCTATCTTTTTCTGCATTTTTCTAAGTACCTTGCTTGATACATAATAAGCCTTTTCTGCACCTTTTTTATATATGTCCTCTAGATATTTTTTATCTTGAAGGAACTCATTGACTTTATCCTGTATTGGCTTTAGCTCACCTATTAAAGCTTCTGCCGTATCATTTTTAAATTCAGCATAACCTTTGTCTTCATATTTTTTCTCTATTTCCTCATGGCTCATTCCAGTTACAGCACTCATTATATTTATAAGATTTTTAACTCCTGGTTGGTCATCATTATATTTTACTTTTCCAATACTGTCAGTAACACACCTATTTATCTTTCTTTTTATATCTTCTGGTTTATCCATAATAAGTATGTAGCTGTTAGGATTATCTGATGACTTAGACATTTTCTTTGTAGGATCTTGTAAATCCATTATTTTAGCTCCATCCTCTGGTATGTATGCTTCTGGCATAGTAAATGTAGGACTATATAGATTGTTAAACCTCTCTGCTATATCTCTAGTTAATTCTACATGCTGTGTTTGATCCTTACCTACAGGAACAAGGTCTGCATTATAAATCAATATATCTGCTGCCATAAGTACAGGGTAGTTTAAAAGTCCTGCACTTATAGAACCACCATTTTCATATTTTTTAGATTTACTCTTGTACTGAGTCATTCTTTCCAATTCTCCTACATAAGTAAAACAATTTAAAAGCCATGCTGCTTCACAGTGAGTAGGAACATGAGATTGAATAAATATAGTATTTTTTTCTGGATCTATGCCTGCTGCTAAATATATTGCAAGCACTTCCAGGGTTCTTCTTCTCAAATCTTTTGGTTCCTGCCTTACAGTTATTGCATGTAAATCTACTACACAAAAATAACAATCATATTTGTCTTGAAGTTTTACCCAATTTTTTAAAGCTCCAAAATAATTTCCTATAGTTAAATTTCCTGAAGGTTGAATGCCACTAAATATTACTTTTTTCTTTTCTTCCATGATTATTGCCTCCCTTTAAGCATTTATAAAAAAAATCCCTATGATATAAAAATCATAGGGCGTATTTACCGCTGTACCACCTAAATTCAAAAAGATAAAGTTACATCTTTTTCTCATATGGATTACAAAACATCCTGCCTTTATAACGTAAGACTTACGGTTAAAACTACTAATTTAATTCATTTTTCTCCTCAAGAATCCATTCAATTCAAGCATAATTACTGTAATTTCACCTCATACAGCTCTCTAAAAATCTGTTTTTAAATTTACTTGCTTTCTTTCAAAGGATTTAAACTATATCGAATATTATCATATATTCTACTATAAACCCGTAAAAAATGCTATGGAAATTTTTTCCTAGGTTATATATATACTTTTACTTCATGCTCGCCCTCTCTTAAAAAAGGTATTGTATCTTGTGGTACCTTGTTTCCATCTAACCATATTCCCTTTTCATTGTCTTTTAAAACCTGTATATTGTAAATACATTTTTCTCTCGTGTATTTCATACTAAAACCATTCCAACTATCTGGTATACAAGGAGAAACTGTAAATCCTAATTTTTCTTTGAATTGCATTCCAAGTATTGACTCTATTCCAGCTCTATACATCCATCCTGCCGCACCTGTATACCAGCTCCATCCTCCTCTTCCAGTATGAGGCTCAACTGCATATACATCTGCTGCCATAACATAAGGTTCCACTTTATAAACCTGACAATTTAAATATGTGTTACTATGGTTTATAGGATTTATCATAGAAAATGCACTGTATGCCTTATTGTTATATCCCATTTTAGCTAGTGCTAAAATTGACCATATAGCAGCGTGGGTATACTGGCCTCCATTTTCCCTGACGCCAGGCACATATCCTTTAATATAACCTGGTTCTAAATTAGATTTATCAAAAGCCGGACTTAAAAGCAATATAATTCCCTTATCTCTTCTTATGAGATTTCTTTCCAGGGCCTCCATAGCTTCTTTTGCTCTAGACTCTTTTGCTGCACCTGATATAACAGCCCAAGATTGAGAAATGGAATCAATTTGACACTCTTCATTCATTGCAGAACCAAGTGGAGTTCCATCATCAAAATATGCTCTTCTATACCAGCCGCCATCCCATGCATTTTCCTCTATGTTTTCCCTTATAAATTCTTTTAGCTCTGAGTATTTATTTGAACTTTCCACGTCTCCTTCAAATGTACATATAGGTATGAATTTATCCAGTATATTATATAAAAACCATCCAAGCCATACGCTTTCTCCCTGTCCTTTATTTCCTACAGTGCTCATACCATCATTCCAATCTCCAGAACCAATAAGCGGTATATTGTGACTTCCAAATTTAAGGGATTTTTCAATTGCTCTTATGCAATGTTCATATATGGTTCCGCTCTTTTCTGACACATTTGATATATTATATCTTTCATCTTCTCCATCTTGAAGATCAGTGTCTTCCAAATACAAAGCTTTTTCAGACAATATGCTGTAATCACCTGTATTTTGTATATAGTCTTCTACTACATAAGGAAGCCAAAGCAAATCGTCGGAAAATCTAGTTCTAATTCCACTTTCAACAAATGGATGCCACCAATGCTGTACATCTCCCTCAAGATACTGTCTTGAAGCGCTGTATATTATATGTTTTCTAGTTTCAGATGGATCTATATAGCAAACAGCCATTACATCTTGAAGCTGGTCTCTAAATCCATAGGCACCTCCGGATTGGTAAAAAGCTGTTCTTGCCCAGTATCTGCAAGATATAACCTGATACATAAGCCAGCCATTCAACATTATATTCATAGATTCATCTGGAGTATCCACTTGTATAGTTCCAAACAACTTTGACCAATACTCCTGAACCTTTTCTAATTCCATATATGCATTTTTTATACTACTATATTTTTCAACTACCCTTCTTACTTCTTCAGAGCTATCTTCTTCTCCAAATAAAATTAGTACCTCTTCTTCTGAATTTGTATCCAGTTCTACTTTTACATTCTCAGCTAAACAAGGATCAAATCCTGCACCTACTTTGTTAGAGAATTGCTGAAATTCCAGTGCTCTAGGTTTAGATATATCTCCTCCCCTACCTATGAATTCCTTTCTACTAGCAGTATAGGAAAGTTCTTCTCCTCCTAAAATTTTCATGTAACATATTCCTTGATTAAAGTGCTCACTATATGGATTTTTAGCATATATATATTCCGATTTCTTATTAAATCCTGTACATATATACTGTGCTGTCTGCTCATGGCAAACTCCCAATACTAATTTTGCATAATAAGTTATTGAAATCTTTCTTCTCTTTCCACTTATATTCTTTAGCTTTATTTTGAACACTTTTACGCTTTCATCCATATCAGCAAAAACATCCATTTCACCTACTATTCCATTAGCCTCATGTTTAAAATTGGAATACCCAAATCCATGTTCTATTACATATTGTCCCGAATCTCTTATAGGTTCGGGAGATATACTCCATATCTGTCCTGTAATCTCGTCTCTTAAATATATACTTTCAGACTCCCCATCCATAACTGGGTCATTTGACCAGGTTGTAAGTTTATTTTCCCTACTATTTTTATTCCATGTATAAGAAGTACCACTTTCAGAAATATGAAATCCAAACTTTTTATTTGAAATTACATTTATCCATGGAACCGGGGTATGATTATAATCTTTTAGCACTATAGTATAAGATTTTCCTTCTGAAGAAAATCCACCTACCTCATTAAAATACTGAAGCTCTGGAAGTTGAAAATGATAAGAAGATTTGTTTTCAAAGGCTAGCTTTGTACTTTCGCCAATCTTCTCCATACTACCACCTTCTGGTAAATACATACTATCTTCAACCTGCTCAAACAGTTCTCCCTTATCTCCATCTATTACAAATTTAGATATGCCTATAAGGAGTTCTATATCTTCTTTCTTCATGTTATCTTTATTATATAAAAATACTGCCCCATCTATATTTTTCTTATATCTTGAAGCTTTAGAATTCACAGCATCCCCTAACTTATTTTGAAGAGACTGCATATATGAGCTATCTTGTAAATTTATAAAAACTAAATCTACCGACAACCCTTTCCACATCCAATACTCATGTGCACTTAAAAGCTGTCTTACAAGTGACATATGATTGTCATTCCTTATAATGGCAAGTACTATAGGTAAATCACCTGAAATTCCATAAGGCCATAAAGCAGACTGCCCTTTTTTTATATTCATAATGTATTCTTTTCTTTGCTCAAGAGAGCTATTTAAGAATAAAATCCTCGAGGCCATTTTTTGATATATATTTATTTGATTGGATTTTATACCTAAATACTTCATTTCCATCTGAGATTCTGTCCATGACAGTTTAAATACTCTATTTACATTAAACATATCCCTATACTTATTTCCAATTTCAATTGCCTTTTCTCTGGAGCTTGTAATTCCAGTAGTATAAGCTACCTTACATGTTTTCCCTGGGTCTACGGCTATTCTTACTCTAATGCTTATTACAGGATCAATTACAGCTCCTACGGACTTAGTAAGCTGCACATCATTATCCATTGCCCTTGGGTTTCTTAGATTTCTATTTCTTCCTATAAACTTCATCCTGCTGGTCTCATACTGGATAGAACCTAATTGTTCTCCTTCCACTGCTATAGTCTGCACTAACCATGGCCTTTTTTCATCTTTTTTTCTAGGCCTCCTACTTGCAAGCAAACATAAAGGATTGTGTATAAATTCAGTCTCTATAAATAATTTTTGGAATGCAGGATGAACTAAGTCCGCATTATAAGGTGACAAGGTTACTTCCATATAACTGGTTATTTCAACTTCTCTCCTCTTTTCACCTGTATTTGTAATAGAAATTCTTCTCACTTCACCTTCTTCTTCTTGGCACACAGTAACTTCTGTATAAGTTCTTAAGTTTCCATCTTTTCTTCTAAATTCTGATTTATCAGGCGAAAATACTACTTCATAGTTCTCTCCTTCATATTCACAAGGTTCATAAGTAGCACTCCAATATTCATTTGAATTTATATTTTTTATATAAAAAAACATTCCCGTATCATCTTTTGTTGCATCCTCACGCCATCTATAAATTGTCATGTTCCCTCTTTTACTATATCCGCTGCCACTATTGGTTATCATCATAGAATAATTGTTGCTAGAAATTATATTCACCACTGGTATTTCTGTACATGCTCCCGTAAACTTCCTGGCAATTACATTTTCATTTTTTACTATAGGTTTTTCATTTACACTATGTTCTTCATGATTATAGATTATATTATTAGGAATTTTCTCCTGAAGTAAAAGTTCTGCGGATTTTACCTTAGGGATTTTATGAAATCTTTCCTGAAGTACATTTTCCATAAGCACATTATCCAGTGACATAAAACTCATTCCCTGATGATGTATCATAAAACACTTTACCAGAGCACACTTTTGATTTCTTGCAAGTCTTTCCTTGGTATAATCTATAGCTTCATAAAATCCATATCTGCCCTCAGCATTAGATTTTATAAGATCTTTTATGTTACAAAATGCACTTTTAAAATCAACCTGAAGAGCCATTAAGGATGCATAAGGTGCAATTACCAATTCGTTAATAAGTCCCCTTTTTAATCCAGCTGCTGGTATTCCAAAAGCCTTATACTGATATATAGAATTTATGTCAAAGTCATAGTAAGCAGATTCTGAAATTCCCCAGGGAATCCTTCTTTTTTCACCATATTTTTTTTGGGCTTTAACCACATATTCATAGGTTTCACTTAACAAGGTATTAGGGAAGCTTTTCATAATTATAAGGGGCATTAAATATTCAAACATAGTTCCAGACCAAGAAACTAATGCCTTTCCACCTCCCATAGAAGCCATGGCCCTACCAAGATTAAACCAGTGATTTTGTTTAATCTCACCTTTAGCTATGGATACAAAACTAGCCTGCCTTGCCTCAGATGCTAGAAGGTCATAATAATTTTTGCCAATAGTATCTTTTTCAACATCATATCCTATAGCAAAAAGCTGTCTTTTTTTACTATAAAGCATACTAAAATTATGATCTTCATCAATGCTTTTCAATTTTCCTATTATATTTTTTACATTAGATATGAAGTTACATAAATTTAATTTACTGTCCAATAATAATTTTTTCAAATCATCTTTACGTCTATTTTCTTCTTCTGAAAAATCTTTTTTATTATCTTTATCTATAAAATTAATCAATTTATCAAAAACTTCTGGAACCTTTTTTAAAGGAATTTTAGTTGCCAATTCGTTTAATTTACCCCTAAAATCATGAAATTCGTCATTTTCCTTTATGAAATAAATCCAGGGGAAAAATTCACTTAATTCATCCGTAAGTTTACAGGTCATATTTTTAACTTTCTCATTCCAATATAAGTTCTTACCAATCCCTATGAATTTGATACATTCTCTATTTAAATCCCTCAAGAAACTTTCTAAGGAAAATATATTTAAATTATCCTTAGAAAGTTTATCTATAAAACTATCATAAGCATATTCAATTTTAGAATTACTATATAATTCATTTTGCGCTAGCTTCAAAGTATCCTTAAATCCATCTGGCAAATTTTTATTTATTATAGGATAGCTCAAATATTCTTCCAGTGATTCTTCTGTAAGCCACATATATGCCACTAAATTTCCGCTATCAACTGTAGATATAAATCTAGGCTTTAGAGGGACTTTATTTTTTATGTCATACCAATTATAAAAATGTCCCCTATACCTTTCTAAAGACTCCATATTGGATATTATAT
Source organism: Clostridium sp. 001 (assembly GCF_019056555.1). Classification (NCBI taxonomy): domain Bacteria; kingdom Bacillati; phylum Bacillota; class Clostridia; order Eubacteriales; family Clostridiaceae; genus Clostridium; species Clostridium sp. 001. Next base: position 1,898,935 of record NZ_CP020473.1, read on the forward strand.
GTTGGAGTCTATATATGAGCTCTTTTATGCCTATATATCCTAAGTCGTAAGCAACTATATTGGATGAAATTCCCATGGCCATATTAGTAGGAGAAGTTCTGTAGGCTACTCCCTTATAAGGTTCTTCCTGATAATTGTCCGGAGAAAGCCAATTACTTTCAGGTGATATAAAATCTTCAAAATAAGCCCAAGTTTTTCTTCCCAATCTTCTCAATATATCTTTTTCTTCCTTGTGAATCTCTTCCTCAGTATTTTTTCTTTCATTGCTTATGTTAAACGCAATCCATGGTGAAAAAATCCAGATTATACAGGAAGGTATTACCAAAACAGCATCTTCTACAGAGCTTCTAAAACCCAAAAAAGCTACAATAATACCTAATGCACTGCCTATCCACATAGATCTTAAATAACTTTCCAATCCCTTTTTACAAGTGGCCTCTGCATCTGCTGCAGTCTGCCATTGAAGTAAATTTTTTTTACTTATAAAAAGCCTGTAAAGAGTTCTAATTATAGCATCTAACATCAAATATGCCTGATAAGGTAGAAAACTTAGTATTAGAAAAAATTGTTCTACTACAGTCTTAAAATTACTTATTTTACCTGAAAGTCCATTTCCCTTTATAGGAGAAACTACTGTTTCAGATACATCAAAAAGTATAGGTGAAAGTATTGAAACAAAAGCTACTACCAAAAAATCATTTAAATTTTTAAATAATGTCATAGACATTATAATTAACACCATTATGGAGGGTGCTATAATGCTTCTTCTTAAGTTATCTATTATCTTCCACTTTGATAACCTATTTAAAGAACTTTTTTTTAATAACCAGGGAAGGAGCTGCCAGTCTCCTCTTACCCACCTATGAAGTCTTTTACAACTTGTATTATAGTAAGCAGGATATCCATCTACAAGTTCTATATCAGTCACAAGAGCGGCTCTTGCATAAGATCCTTCTAAAAGATCATGGCTTAATACAGAATTTTCGGGTATTTCACCTTTTAAAACGCTGTTAAATACATCTACATCATAAATGCCTTTACCCGTAAATATACCTTCGTCAAATAAATCTTCATACACATCAGAAATGGCATTTGTATATACGTCTATTCCTGTTTCACCTGAAAATATGCTGGAATGGATCGTTTTATTTGCACTTAATACACTGACGCTTACTCTAGGCTGCATAATGCCGTGTCCTCTTATTACTTTTTTACCATCACTATTCAGATAAGGTATGTTTAGTGGATGAGCCATAGCTCCTATGAGGAATCTAGCTGTATCTTTAGGCAATTTAGTATCTGCATCCAAAGTTATAACATACTTTACATCATATAAATTTTTTATGTCGCCACTTATAACATCATAACTTGTATTATCATTTTCCCTTATAAGAGAGTTGAACTCCATAAGCTTTCCACGTTTTCTTTCCCATCCAATCCACTTTCCCTCTTTCTCATTATATTTTCTAAATCTGCTTAAAAAATAGAATTTATCTTTTCCCTTTGCAGAATATTTCTTATTTAATTTTTCTATTTCACTTAAAGCTGTATCTACTATTAATTTATCATCTTTCTTTTCTCTTTCAAAACCATCCTTAAAATCCCCCAATAGTGCAAAATACAAATTTTTTTCTTCATTTGCGAGATAATAGACCTCCATATCGCCTATCAGTTTTTTAACCTGCTTACTATCGTTTATAATAGCAGGTATTACTACTACCGTACTGAACTTTTCAGGTACACCATCTCTAAATTCGATTTTAGGTATAAACCTTGGTTTTACAAGTTTATTTACACTCCAGTTGAATATGGATATAAATATATCGCTTAAAGGTATAAAGAGCACAATTGCTCCTAATATATATTTCCACAAAGGTAAGTTCTCTACATAAAAATTTATACCACTTATGAGCGCATCTAGAAAAATAGTTCCAAACACAATACTACCTATATAGAAGTTAACTGTTATTTTATTTTGAACTTTGTAATGCAAATTTTTATATTCTCTTGTACTGTTTTTTATCTTTTTCTCAAGACAGCTTATACCCTTATCGATTAAATAATACCCTACATGTTTTTCGTATTCTTTTCCACAAGCTTCTTTTGCACACTCTATAGCTTTCTTGGCTATAAAAGATTCAGGTATGTTTATATTTTTAGACATTTTCTCTATTCTATGTCTATAATAGTCCTTAGACTTAAAATCCATTTCACTGTAAATTCCTGAAGGATCCATTTTCAATATTTCTTCTACATAGGACAATCTTTCAAAGTTTTCTTTCCAGTTCAATGCAGATATTTCTACCATTCCACTTATAGAATTTTCCATAGAAATCTGGCATACACCCTGCTTTTGATGATTTATATTTACCATCCTTTTAACACTGCTATCTTCTTTATCTAACTCCTCGTCTATCCATTTGTATATTTCAGCATTTCCTATAAAATTATCCCTTAATGTTTTAATGAATCCTTCTGTAAAATGGGGCGTAAATTTAATATTTTTATCCTTTAACTTATGAATTATTTCATTCTCATTCTCTTTAGAATTTATAATATCCTCTGCTTCACTTTTTGCCCTCTTTCTTTCTTTTTGCATAAATACCATACGATCAGTTATATTACTTATATTTTGAATCAAAGCTATCCTTATCATTATAGGTATTGCCCAGAGTTCTCCACTTTTTAATATTGTGTTTTCCTGATATGCATTTATGAATGTTTCTATGGTATCTTCTTTTACAGTTCCTTGAGTTTTCGATAACATTTCCCTAGCAATGTAGTATATTCTAGGGAAACCCTTCATAGTGCCTTCAGTCATTACAGGGAGATTTTTATAATATTTTTCAGACATATTATTTTTTATATCTTTGTATTCCTTTTTTACCAAATACAAGTTATCTAAAAGCCATTCGGCGCAGGATACTATTTCCTCTCTATTTTTAATTTCCTCATCAAAAAAATTGTATCCAGCTAAAATCCTTCCGTAACTTTTATCCAAACTCTTTATTAATTGCTTTTTGCAGCTTTTTCTTTGAACTGCAGATGGAACAGTTGATATTTCTCTAGCATATTTCTTTAATTCTTCTCTATCAACAATTAGTGTAGAAATATCCTCTCCTACATTTTCATTTCCACAATCAACCTTATTGAGTTTGCTATAAGTCATCATGAGTAATAAAATTATCCCTATACCTATAATGCATACAATGTAAAGCATAAAAAATCCATCCTTTCCTGTGAAAAAGAATTTTGCTTTGATTATTGTTCCCAATAAAAGCACAAAATATTAATTCACACTCAGGATGGATTTAAATTATAACATTATTTCATTTTCTATTAGATCATCAAAGCTTTGCCTTTTAGCAATTAGCCTTGCCTTTCCTTCCTTTACTAAAACTGCTGCAGGTTTGGGAATCTTATTATAATTACTAGACATAGAATATCCATAAGCTCCTGTGGTAAACACAGCTAATATGTCACCGCTTTTGCTTTCCGGGAGCTCCACATCTTTTATCAATATGTCTCCCGATTCGCAAGATTTTCCAGCTATAGTAACTGTTTCTTTTGCACCATCATTTACTCTATTTGCTAGAACACACTCGTATTTTGCACCATATAAAGCCGGCCTTATATTGTCCGCCATGCCTCCATCTACAGATACATATTTTCTTACGTCTGGAATATTCTTTATAGACCCTACGGTATAAAGAGTTGTTCCCGCATTACCAATTATAGACCTTCCAGGTTCTATCACAAGAGTAGGAAGTTTTAAATCAAGCTCTTTAGCTTTTTCCCTTGCCTTTTGAAGTATAATACTGCAAAAATCTTCTACAGATTTAGGCTTATCCCCTTCAGTATAGTATATTCCAAATCCTCCACCAAGGTCTAATTCCTCTACTTCACAGCCCAATTCATCTTTTATTTTTTTAACTAAACTTAACATAATTTCAACTTCGTCTTCATAAGGTTTGGTTTCAAATATTTGAGAACCTATATGACAGTGGATTCCAACAAATTTTAAATTAGGAAAATCAACTGCACTTTTTATTATATTCATAACCTCATTATTTAACATGGTAAATCCAAATTTAGAATCTATTTGACCAGTTTTTATATAGTCATGGGTATGAGCTTCTATTCCTGGTGTCACTCTAAGGAGTATTTCTTGTATTTTACCATATTTCTTTGCTGTAGAATTTATCTTTTCCATCTCATAGAAATTATCTACTACAAACTTACCTACTCCCAGTTTTACTCCCATATCTATTTCATCTAAAGTTTTATTATTTCCATGAAAATAGACCTTTTCCATAGGAAAGCCGCTTTTTAGTGCAGTATACAATTCTCCATCTGATACTACATCCAAATACAATCCCTCACTGTTTATTATCTGACACATAGCCAAAGTTAAAAAGGCTTTACCCGCATAAGTGACCTTATTAGCTTTATCAGCCTCGAAAGATTTGTAATATCTCCTGCACCTATCCCTTACTAATTCTTCATCCATTACATAGAGAGGAGTCTTAAATTCTTTTACTAATTCCCCCGTACTCATCCCACCAATGTATAAAACATTGTTTCTGATTTCCATGCTACCCATCATCTTCACACTGGTTTCCTCCCAAAAGTTTTTAAGTATGCTTTTAATTTCATAAACATACTCCGAATACACGTCAAGATTTATAATAACTATTAATAAATTTTACCCGAATAAAATTATAAATTAAACTCTTTTGCTACTACGTTTATAGTTTTCATTTTATCTTCTTGTTTTATAGCACAAGTAATTCTTATCTCAGATGTAGTTATCATCTTTACACCTATATTGTTTTCTTTAAATAATTTAAGCATCTTTGCAACTACTCCGGAAGTAGTTTTCATTCCTATACCAACTACTGAAAATTTAGTAATGTTTTCATCTATATCAACTTTAGTTTCTTCATTAAAATAGTTTTTTAAAATGGTAAGACAATCTTTTAAATCAACTTTTGGTACAGTAAATGATATATTCACCTTTCCACTTACAGGTGCAGTTTGGCTTATCATATCTACATTTACTCTCTTTTCTGCTATCTTCTCAAATAAATTGGAAATAATGTTTATGTCGTTATCAATATTTGTTAGCGTTATTGCTGCATCTTCATCACTTGTTGCAAGTCCTGTTACTGGTTTACTCTCTAAATTCATACTATCTACCCCCTTAATAACTGTTCCTTTTATATCACTATTGCTTAATCCCACATATACAGGTATATTATACTTTTGAGCTAATTCTATGGATCTAGAATGCATAACTTGAGCACCTAAACTTGAAAGTTCAAGCATTTCCTCATAATCTATTTCATCTAGCTTTTTAGCGTCTTTATATTTTCTAGGATCTACACTGTATATGCCATCTACATCTGTATATATCTCACAACTTCCTTTTAGTTTTACAGCTATTGCAACAGCTGAGGTATCTGACCCTCCTCTTCCTAGAGTAGTTATATCTCCTTTATCATTTACACCCTGGAAACCTGCTGCAATTACAACTTTTCCTTCATCCAAACTTTTCTTTATTTTTTCTCCATTTATATCACATATAAGAGATTTGCCATATTGTCCACTAGTTTTTATGCCAATTTGATAAGCTGTATAACTTACAGCATCACATCCTAAATCTTTGATAGCCATAGCAAGCAGTGCACAGGACATCATTTCGCCAGTAGACAAAAGTGCATCTAATTCTCTCTTATCTGGGGTATCTGTAATTTTTTTGGAAAGGGCTATTAAGTCATCTGTAGTATCTCCCATAGCTGATACTACAACTACTAGACTGTCTCCATTTTCAACCCTACTAACTACCGTCTTTGCTACATTTTTTATCTTCTCTGGAGTTCCTACTGAACTCCCTCCATATTTCTGAACAATAATTGCCATAATACTCCTCCCTAAATTGTTTGTTATCAATGAATCTTATAAAAAAATAGTGCAGTAAAGGGACACAACACCTATACTGCACAAATATGCATGGTCGTGTACCTTTGTAGCTCTCCACTAAAAGTATATCCATTAAATCATATAAAATGAATATGCCTTTTCAATGACAGCTTTGAACATATTATGTACAAAGCCAAAAACAGTTTCGCCAAACTAGTTTTTTCGGCTGCAGCTCCTTTCTTTATTTTTCAACGTCCGCCGACTAAAAATAAATACTGATAGTTACAGCACCTCTACCCTAAGGTAACTAATTTATTAAATTGTTCTAAGTTTATCACAAATATTTAATGATTTCAACTATTTTTTTACTCTAAATCCTTTAGAACCAGATATAACCCTTCCTATGGTAATTATTTTACCGGTTATACAATCCCTGCATTGGGCAGGAGTATCACCTGTACAAATTTTACCTGGATAAAGTGCATAAAGTTTCCTATACACACCTTCTGTTACATTTGGCATAACTACATTAGCTCCACTCTGAAGAGCTATAGTCCTGCCTCTTGGATTCAAAGTTTCCATAGCTGTTGTACCGGGAAGATTAATATCCGGCATAATCAGTCTGCTTATAGCCATAACTTTAAGAGCATTTATGAACGTTCCACCTTTTTCATCTCTTAAAGGCGTATCTGCATTTGGAATAAAAGGCCCTACGCCTACCATATCTGCGTCTATTTCTTTAAAAAATAGTATATCCTCTGCAAGTGACTCAAAAGTTTGACCAGGAAGACCTATAAGGCATCCTGTACCAACTTCATACCCTAACTTTCCAAGATCTTTCAAGCAGCGCTTTCTATTTTCATAACTCATCCCGGGGTCCATTTTTGCATACAATTCCGGATCCGTAGTTTCTATTCTTATTAAATATCTATCTGCTCCAGCTTCTTTAAAAGCTTTATATTCTTCAAAAGTCTTTTCACCTATGCTGAGAGTTACAGCTATGTCCATTTTTTTTATATTTGATATTATGTATTTAAGCCTATCTACAGTATAGTAATCGTCTTCTCCAGACTGCAAAACAACTGTTTTGTAGCCGTATCCTACTGCTTTTTTTGCTAATTCAATTATTTTATCCGGCTCTATTCTATACCTTTTAATATTTTTATTATCACGTCTAAGTCCGCAGTACATGCAATTTCTTTTGCATATATTAGAAAATTCTATCAGCCCTCTTAGATGTACTTCATCCCCCACATATTTTTTTCTTACTCTGTCTGCCGCTTTAAAAAGTTCTTCATTATGCTCGTTACTGTTAAATAATTCAACTATTTCACTTTTATCAAGTGTATGATTCAATTCAGCTTTTTCAATTGATTCTAGTAATTTATCCCCCATAGATCATATCTCCTTTACAAAACACTGAGCTTCAGGATAATTGATTTAAACCTGAAGCTCAGTAAACTTTTAATTAATCGAGGAAGTCTTATACACATATAATTCATGCAGTGCCCTTGTAGTCATTATATATTTTAATGTATTTTCATCTTTTTCACAGGTGTCTATCATTATAACCGCGTCAAATTCTAAACCTTTTGCGAAATAACTTGGAAGTATAACTTCACCGCTGGAATAAATCATATCTTCTCTATCAAGCACATTTATATGAATTTTTGCTTTTATTAAATTACCTATAGCTTCCGTGTCTTTTAAATCCCTGCAAATTATGGCTATACTTTCATAACCTCTTTCTTTTAATTTTACAACATTATCGAGTATTTTGTCCACAAGTTCTTTGGAATTATCTACCCTTTTTTCCACAACTTTTTTTCCACTTCTAACTAGGGGTACGGTTTTATCCCCCTCTAGATATTTATTCGCATAATCAATTATTTCATTTGTGGATCTATAGCTTTTATTTAATGAAAAACGCTTTATCTCTAAATCTGGGAGTATGTTTTCCAATTTTTCTACAGCAGGTGTCTCTTTTGAAAATATAATTTTCTGATTGGTATCTCCTACTATAGTAAAAGATTTACACTTTGTAAGTTCATAAATAACCCGAAACTGTAGTGGGGAATAATCTTGTGCTTCATCTATCACTATATGTCTTACTTCATCTCTATATCTTAACCCTTCCAGCTTTATTTTTAAATATAAAATAGGAGCTAAGTCATCATAAATTAGCAGTTTATTTCCATTAAAATCATTGTATAATGTAATTACATCAGGGTTTTTAAGCCAAATTAACTTATTTTTTTTGATATTAATTACTTCTTTTATTACATCTCTTATATCATTTCGTCTCTTATACTCCAGCTCATTTCCACAATCATTTAGTTCACTTTCCGTTAGACTCTTCACCTTATTTTCATACTCGTTTTGTATAGATATTATTAGCCTGTTTCTTTCATCCCTTATTTTTGAATATATGACTCTTTTTATCCTGGAACTTCTCTTAAACAGAGGCATATCTTTAAAATAATAATTAAGCATCTTATCTATGTCTTCTCCAGATATTATAAGTTTATCGTAAAAAAACACATCCTCTATCTTAAAACAGTCTTTTTCCAAGATGCCAATAAAATTATCTATATCCTGAACATATTGTAAAGAACCCTTATACTTAATTTCTTCAGAAAAATCTTTTTGGTGACTTAATACTTTTTCCATATAATCCTTAAAATCCATTATATAAGGCACATTTAGCATATCCTCTGCAAATTCTCTAAAAGTAGTTTGAGTAACCTTTTCCTCTCCTAAACTTGGAAGTACAAGTGAGATATAATCTATAAATATGCTATTAGGACCTAATATCAGTACCTTTCCTTGAAGAACCTTTCTATAATTGTATAATAAGTAAGCTACTCGATGCAGTGCTATAGTAGTTTTTCCACTTCCTGCTACTCCATTTACTACAATAGCTCCTGTTCTAGGCTGTCTTATTAAATTGTCCTGTTCTTTTTGTATAGTCATTACAATATCTTTTAACTTTTCACCAGCATTTTTGCTAAGTACCATTTGCAGGATTTCATCTTTTACATCTATACTAGAATCAAACATACCTACTAGATTAGATTTTTTTATAATAAACTGTCTCTTAGAAAGTACTTCTGTTTCTACTTCTCCCATAGGAGATGTATATTTTACAGTTCCCAGTTTACCTGCATAAAACAAAGCAGCTACAGGTGATCTCCAGTCAATTACAATAGGTTCGTAACTTTTCCTCCCTGTAACACCAAACCTACCTATGTATATTTCTTCCTCTCCATATTCATCCTGAAATTTTACCTTACCAAAATAAGGTGAATTGCTCAGTATAGTAAGTTCTTTTATACTTTTGTTTACTAGCCTATACTGTTCTTCCTTTTCGTACATTTCATGGTTGAAATATTCTATAACTTTATCTTCATCATCTTCGTACTGTTCCAAATTTTTTTCTCTTAGCTTTAAAATATAATCTATTACTTTTTTTCTAATCCCAATGTATTCTAGAATTTGTACCTCAATTTCCTTTAAGACTTCTTTTAATTTTTCCTTTTCAAGGTTTAGTTCGACTTCTTTCTCCAATTCCTTTTTTAAATCATCTCTATACATATTACTATCTCCATTTCATAAGTTAACCATTAGGCATTTTCAAAGAAATAACCAGTGAGTATTTTAGCCTATTTTCTTTCAAATGCTTTAGAGTAGTTTATAATCAGAGTCTTGTATCCTGAGTTTCCTGTTTTTTGTCATTATATTCTTTTATTATGTCCATAAATTCCTCTCCCATTAGAGTTTCTTTTTCAATTAGACTTTCAGATATCTTTACGAGTAAATTCTTATTATCTTTAATAATACTCTTTGCCTTTTCATGACATTCTTTTATTATTTTTAAGGTTTCATCATCTATAATAGAAGCCGTTTCCGCACTACAATTTTGCACTGGTCTTCCATCCAAATATCTATCCTGCATTGACTCTAAACCCATCATATCAAATCTATCTGTCATTCCATACATAGTCACCATGCTCCTAGCTGTTTCTGTAGCCCTTTCAATATCATTGGATGCACCTGTAGATATACTATTAAGCTCTACTTCTTCTGCAGATCTTCCTCCTAACATAACACATATCTTATCTATCATTTCTTCCTTACTAACAAGATACTTTTCTTCTGTAGGAAGCTGCATAGTATACCCTAGCGCACCCATGGTCCTTGGAACTATAGTTATCTTATGTACAGGATCCGTATGTTTTAATAATGCAGCCACAAGTGCATGACCTACTTCATGAAAAGCAACAGCTCTCTTTTCAGTATCAGATAAAATTCTATCCTTCTTTTCTTTACCAGCCATAACTACTTCTACTGATTCTTCTAAGTCTTCCTGAATTACTTCTTCTCTACCGTTTTTTACTGCCCTTAAAGCAGCTTCATTTATCATATTAGCCAAATCTGCTCCTACAGCTCCAGGAGTCGATTTTGCTATAGAATTTAAATCTATATCTTCTGAAACTTTAACTCCCTTAGTATGAACTTTAAGTATACTTTCCCTTCCCTTTAGATCAGGCCTATCTACTATAACCCTCCTATCAAATCTTCCAGGTCTTAAAAGTGCCTTGTCAAGTACTTCCGGTCTATTGGTAGCTGCTAAAATTACAACTCCTTTAGAAGAATCAAATCCATCCATCTCTGCAAGAAGTTGATTCAAAGTTTGCTCCCTCTCATCATTTCCAGATACGTTGCCACCTCTACTTTTACCTATGGCATCTATTTCATCTATAAATACTATGCAAGGAGCTTTTTCCTGCGCCTGTTTAAATAAATCTCTAACTCTAGATGCCCCCATACCTACAAACATCTCTACAAAAGCAGAACCTGATATAGAGAAAAATGGGACTTTAGCTTCTCCTGCTACAGCCTTTGCAAGAAGAGTTTTTCCTGTTCCAGGGGGTCCTACAAGGAGTGCTCCCTTAGGAAGCTTTGCACCTATTGATACATATTTTTGAGAGTTATGCAAGAAATCAACTATTTCAATCAGAGACTCTTTAGCTTCTTCCTGTCCTGCCACATCATTAAAGTTCACGCCAGTTTCATTTTCCGCATATATTTTAGCAGTATTCTTTCCAAAGGACATAACTCCACTGCCCATTTTTTTATCTAGTCTTCCCATTAAAATACTTCCAAAAAACATAATTATACTTATGGGTAAAATCCAATTTGTAAAAAGGCTTCTCATTAAAGAGCTTTCCTGTGACACACCTTCATACTGGACTTTGGCATCATTTAACTTTTTAATTAAATCCTGATCATCTACCCTTTCAGTATAAAGTATTTTTCCTTTGTGAGCTTTATCCTTATCCTTAGGGGTTATTATTAGCCTATCCTTGGATATTTGTACATTAGATATTTTATTTTGGTTAATATAATTTATAAAATCACTATATTTTATGTGCTCATATTTTAATTGACTAGAGTATTCATTAACTATAAACACAATTATAACAGCTAATAGTGAATAATAAATAACATATTTGAATTTGTTGCCTTTAAATTTTTTGCTATTAAACATATGTAAGCCTCCACTTTATTTCAACTCATAATCTATTTATATTATAGCAATAAATACTATTTTTCCTACTAGTATTTACAAAATATTTTTAAAGTTATTTTTAACCAAATACCTATAATGTTTGCAAGTAACCATTAAGTTTATTCACCAAAAAGAAATACTATCAAAATTTTGATAGTATTTCTAAAAATTAAAGTATTATATTAAACATATTTTAGTATGCTTTTCCCCAATAAACTAATTTATCAGCTTTTTTACCACAGCATACGCAGGTATCTGAAATATGTTCTTGTTCAAATGGAATACACCTTGAAGATGCACCAGTAACTTCTTTAATTTTTTCTTCACATTTAGCGTCTCCACACCACATAGCCTTTACAAAACCTATTTTATTTTCCATTATATCTTTAAACTCTTCCATATTTACAGCATTATTTGTATTGTTTTCTATAAGATTTTTTGCCTTTTCAAACATACCATCATGAATTTTATCTAAAAGATCTGGTATATCCTTCTCTAAGTTATCCATGGATACTATTATCTTTTCTCCACTGTCTCTCCTTACAAGTACAACTTGATTTTTCTCGATATCCTTTGGTCCTACTTCAAGACGTACAGGAACTCCCTTCATCTCATATTCACTAAACTTCCATCCAGCCATTTTATCACTGTCGTCAAGTTTGACTCTTGCAAATTTAGCTATTCTATCTTTTAGCTCATTTGCCTTATCCAGTACTCCTTCTTTATGCTGTGCTATAGGTACTATAATTACCTGAGTAGGAGCTATTCTAGGTGGAACTACGAGTCCATTATCATCACCATGTACCATTATAATTGCTCCTAAAAGACGAGTTGTTACACCCCAGGAAGTCTGGTATACATATTGAAGTTTTCCTTCTTTATCTGAATACTGCATTCCAAAAGATTTTGCAAAGTTCTGTCCTAAGTAATGAGATGTACCAGCCTGAAGTGCCTTTCCATCATGCATAAGTGCTTCTATAGTATATGTAGCTTCTCCTCCTGCAAATTTTTCACTGTCAGTTTTCTGTCCCTTTAATACTGGAATAGCCAGCACTTTTTCACAAAGATCCGAATATACATTCAGCATCCTTGTAGTTTCTTCTTGTGCTTCCTTCTTAGTTTCATGTATAGTATGACCTTCCTGCCATAAAAATTCTGTAGTTCTAAGGAAAGGTCTTGTAGTCTTTTCCCATCTAACTACAGAACACCACTGATTGTAAAGCTTAGGCAGGTCTTTATAAGACTGCACTATCTTAGCATAATGTTCACAAAATAATGTTTCTGATGTTGGACGAACACATAATTTTTCTGTAAGTTCTTCATTACCACCGTGAGTTACCCAGGCAACTTCTGGTGCAAATCCCTCTATATGATCTTTTTCCTTTTGAAGAAGACTTTCAGGAATAAATAAAGGCATATATACATTTTGATGTCCTGTCTCCTTAAATCTCTTGTCTAAATAACTCTGAATATTTTCCCACATAGCATAGGCATAAGGACGTATTATCATACAGCCTCTTACACTTGAATAATCAGCTAATTCTGCTTTTTTTACAATGTCTGTATACCACTGTGCAAAATCTTCATCTCTTGATGTTATTTGTTCTACCATCTTTTTACTCAATTTTAATTACCTCCAAAATTTCAATTTAGTGCAACTAGTTTTTCTTTGAAATATAAAAAAGCCTCCAATCCCAAAAGGGACCGAGGTTACGTCGGCGGTACCACCCTGATTAATATATTTAAAACATTAAACATATTCTCTCAATTATAATTATAACGGCAATTACCGCTGTATCCTAACAGAACTCAAAGGTAGGTTCAAAATGTACATTTAGAAACTTTCACCACCCGTTTCCTCTCTTAAAAAAATATCATTTTTACTAATCCTCTTCTTTGCATATCACTATATTTAGTTAAACTCTTTCTATATAATAGAATATAGGAAATTTATTGTCAATATATTTTTTGAAATTAGGGTTTCTCCAAATATTATGCGTCTAAAAATATTCTTACTTTTTTAAACAGCTGCTGCTATACTTTACCAAATCAAATTTCTAATAAACTAACCAAAAAGCTGCATAATAAAATCAGGAGGTAAATTTATATGAAATTCAAAAAATTTATTGTATTAATTCTTTCTATTTTTTTAATTGGTGCATTTATTCCAAATGTACATGCTTTTTTAGGCAAGCCTTATTATGTAAAAAACTCAAAGATACCGCATCACCTTTATGTAATTTACCAAAATGATCTAACTCCTGTAGAAAAAACTATGATAGTCACCCTTCAGGGAGTAATATCAAATAAGTCAAATTCTCAAATATATACCTTAAATAAAAATCAACCTGATTACAAAATATGGCTGGATGATTTGAAATCAAATTACGGGGTAACCTATACCACAGTAAAAGATCCCTGGTATTTGCTAGATACATTTAAATCACTAGTATCTGGATATGTACTTTACAACAGTTATCCTGAAAAAAACCCTTCCATTAACAACGCCTGCTCTCTTGCAGCGTTAAAAAATTCTATAGTTATAGATAAGTCTATAGAAAATAAGGTTAAAAATACAGGAATTAAAATGCAGGGTGATTGTGTAAACACCGATAAATATTGGGCTTATAATAATTTGTGGAATTCAGGACTAAACCATTCCGTTGTAATTGAGCTGTCTCCAAATAAAAATGCTCCTCTTAGAGATTATGGCATCATGAGTAAATGTCTAGTGTTTTATGAGGATGATCTAAAAGATTTCTCACTAAGGGATAAAGTTTTTGGGTCTATGAAAAAGGACTCTACGTGCCTTGGGTGGGGGCCTGACGAACATGGTAATGTAAGTGCAGCCTCTAAAAATGGAGTAAGTATGGTTCCTGCAGATTGGTCTTACAATTTAACAGTATTAAGTGCCTTTCCATCAGTACCTTTAACACAAAAAAGCAGTGTAAATCCTGATAAAAAACTTTTCTCTCAGCCTATGCACTATGTAACTTTTATAATGTCAGATGGAGATAACCAGCAGTGGAACCTTGGAAGTAATTATGGATCTGAAAAATGGTACGGCTCTCCTAAAAGAGGTAGTTTTAATATGGGATTCAGCATAAGTCCTTCTATGTATGAACTGACACCTACCGTTTTTAAACTATATTATAAAAATGCATCTTCAAATTCTCATCGAGATAACTTTGTAGTATCACCTTCTGGTAATGGTTATATGTACCCTAGTAAGTTTGAGGAAGATTCTTTAAATGCATATCTGAAAAGATTAAACAATTATATGGCAGATGTAGATGAAAGGTATGTGTCAGTTTTGGATGACTGGTCACTTTATGATACTAAATTATGGGATAAATACACTAGTTGTTCAAATGTTGATGGTATATTCTACCTTAATTATAGCAAGCAAAATGACTATAAAGGTAAAATTGTATGGAGCAATGGAAAGCCAGTGGTGTCCTGCAGAGATGTACTCTGGTCTGGACTGGAAGAGGAAGATGCTCTTATAAACAACATAAATAATTATGTTAATAAAGGATACACCAACATATCCAAACCTGAAACCTATACATTTGTGTACGTTCATGCATGGAGTAAATCCATGAAAGACATAGAAAAAGTAGTAAACGAGTTAAATAAAAATCCTAAAGTAAAAGTTGTTCCACCAGATACATTTATGGATATTATGAAAAAGAATCTGCACACATGAGGTTTGTAGCTGAGAAGTTGACTTATACCAGTTCATATGCTGACAAATTTCATCAGACTAAAAACTTTTTATCCGATCGCTACCATTGCTAACACCCCCCATCTTTTATCAAAGTGGGGGGTAAGCACTGCTACGCGCCTGGATAAGTTCTTCTAAGATTCAGCTTGGGAAAGTCATCCTTATAAGCAAACTCCATCTGAACCTAAGAATCACTTGATAAGTCTAAAGTTCCGTATTTTGAAAATCTAAAGAAACTTATATAAACTCATACCTCAGACATATATAAGCTTCTAAGATTTTCTAAAATACCTCACTAAGATTTATAAAAAAAGTTTTTAAGTGTGATTTCAATTTTGTCAGCATTATTTTCAGGTATAAGTTCAGCTTCCACTTACAAACTCTATATAGATTAATCCCATAAAAATTAATAGTTACAGTTGATTTTAAGCTAGAATACCCACATAGAGTTTTCAATTGAAATTTGGAAGCGCTATTTACATACTTATTTTTAAATTATATATTGAAAATTAAGATGAGATTTAATTTTAATAATATCTGCCATTAAAGAATTGTTATAGAAAGCTACTTTACAGAAAAAGTCTCACATCCTCTTTTTAATACTTCTCTATACATATTTTGCATAGCTATGAATTCACCACCAACAAAAAATCCAGTATCGCATATATTTACGTGCTGCACTTTAATAATTGCAGGTATAGTTACATTATTAAATTTAAAGGCAATTGATAACATGTCGCCTTTTTCAAAACTTATATTGGAGATAAAGGCTATTCCATTAATAGAAATATTTACACCTAGCACATCTAAATTTATTTCTTTTAAATTTACGCTTTCAATTTTAAAATTATAGTCATACTTATATCTTTTATTTGCTCTTTTTTCTTTTTTTAATATTGTAGCTTTTTTATCTAAAAAATTTTCTATCACTTACTTTACCCCCATATTAATACTGTTCTTATTGGCAAAATTCATGTTATTTATAAAATTCATGGATTTTATTTAATCTTAGTCTAATTTTTTATTTTATCTATAGCACAAAAATACCATTTTCATTTTAAACAAAAATGGTATTAATTTCAATCAATATTGGGATAATTTGATATAATATACTAAAATTTTATTAATATTGGCAATGGTTGTACAATAATATACTGATATTGTAATAGATTAAAGTAATAGTTGAGAATACTTCATAACATTTATTTACAATTAAAAATTTGTATTTAAATATTCTCAACTATAGATTATATGTTACGTATAAGTTCAAACCTCAATTATAAAAACTATATTATTACATTTACTAATTTTTAAATAACTTTTCTAAAAATGAAGAAGCTTTATTAGTTCTTATTGGAAAATAAACCTCCCCTGTATCTTCTGTTATAGTTTTAAACTCATAGCCCTGTAATTTATAGTACTTTATTATTTCAGGGAGAGCAATGCAAGTATTTTTATGCATATAATCGCAGTGCATTAAAAGTATTACTGGATTGTGTTTATCTGGATCTTTAGTAGCCTCTTTGACTAGTTTATCCGGTGGACTTTTGGGGTTAATTCCATCAGATGCCTGTATGTTCCAGTCATATATTTTGAACTTATTGTTGTGCAATTTCTCTAAAAAACTTTTATTTAGATGTTTCCTGCTCCCTCCTGGGAATCTTATTAAGTGACTTTCCTTCCCTGTAACTTTCTTTATCAATTCGTTAGATTTATTCATTTCATCTATAAAACTGTCACCATTTTTGTATATTTTTCTATATTTATGAGTATATGTGTGAAGTCCTATACTGTGACCCTCACTATATATTTTCTTTACTACCTGTTCATTATCTTCTATTTGATTACCTATGAGAAAAAATGTAGCTTTTACATTGTTCTCCTTTAGTATATCTAGAAACTTATCTGTAAGTTTACTAGGTCCATCATCAAAAGTTAAGTAAATTATTTTTTTATTGTCCTTCTGTAAATCTTCATTCAAGTTATGTTTTGAATTATTTGCGAAAACCACATTGGAGTTTATTGTCATAAAAAATATACACATAAATACAGCTGTCCTGACAAATATATTATTTTTATGTTTCAATCTATAAGACCTCCTAATTTAAGTCTTTAACTGAATCTTTATTGCTTTTTAACCACTCAGACCAACTAGTATTAAAATTATCCTTATTTTCTTTTGCGTATTCATAGAACTTCTTTATAAATTCGGATCTCTCTGAGGATTTACTTCCAACTTTATGAAAAGGCTTAAGTAAATTTTTTCCTCCAAGCAAAATCTGTCTCTCCATTATATCGTCTAAGCTTACATCCTTAGCATTTTTCATGATATCGTACATTGTCATAAACGTAGTAGTCCTTCCAATTCCAGCTTTGCAGTGAAAATGCATCCATGTACCTGGCGGTGTTTTCTTTACAATACTTATGAAATAATCCACCATTTCATCTGTAGGACCTTCTGTATCTGTAACGGGTATTCTTACATAGGACATCTTATTTTCTTCTACCAGTTCCCTCTCATCTTGAACTTTAGCTGGAATTATTTCTTTTTTCTCAATATCAAGTTCCTCATTTAATTTGATACCTTTTAACCTTTCGCTTTCATCCTTTAATACCTGCTCCTTAGTAAGTCCCTTATTTGCATTATTTTTTTCTTCTCCTACCCAGCTAACTGCCAAGTCATTTATAAAACCATGGGACTCTTCCCTTAAATCTACTACCAATATAGGTACATTACCTATTTCCTCTTTCACCATTTTTATATTCTGCCCTGTAAACTGTGCGCTGCCTGAAGCATTTAAAGAGGATAATCCCTTCAAATTTAAGGCTTTACCATAAACTCTAATGTCATCTGTAGTTTTTCTGAATCTCTTAGGAATTTTATTTTTCTTTTTAGAGTCTATTTTAAGCTGTACATTTTTATTTTGTATGTGTTCAAGCTGCACATTTTCATTTTGCATTTGTGTAACTTCCTTGGAATATACTACAGGTACTCCAAGTAAAGATACTAAAAACATAGTGCACATAAAAATGCTTAATTTTTTCTTCATACCTTGCCACCTCTTTTTTATTAATTATTTATATATTTTTTTCAATATTTGATAAATAATATCTCTGCTTATTATGTGTATATTTTCTTATTCAATGCTAAAAATAACTATGTATTTTGAATCTAAGGAGGGTATTTTTATGGCTAAAGCAGGAATGAGAAGGCCCGATCCAAGTGACCCTCATGGTACTGAAAGCAATAAAAAGATGAAATCTAATAGAAATACTGTGAAACCTGTGAAAGAAATCCAGGGAAAAGCTAAAACTGGAAATAAGAAAGCAGGATTAATTTAGGAGGTAATATAAATGACAAAGGACAGTCAGCCTGATAACAAAAAGGCCAGAGCTAAAAAAAGTAAAGGCCAGATACCTATTACTGAAGAAGGACAAAATCATAATAAAAACAATAAAAAGCAGTCAGCAAAATAAAAACATTTAAAACAGGAGAAGTCATTAACAATATATAATGATTTCTCCCTAAATTAGCTTTATAAAAGTAGTTTAAATCTCTAAAAAACTTTTGAGTTCAAGGGGTAATCTATAAAGTAAAAATCATATTCTATAAACTATTTTTAAACGCATATAGTATAACTAATTTTGGAATACTTTCTTATTATTTGTTATAGTTCAATTTTTTTATATTTGACTTATAGCAATCTGGGTGATATAATTTAATACTACATAAGATAATAATTATGCAATGTTAAGTATTCAAACACTTAACCCAACATGGGGGCGCAATGGTTTCGACAGGGGTGTGATGTGTTTGAGAAGCGAGTCGAGGGAACCTGTGGGCCCGCGTTAAAAAACTATGGGATTAAATATAAACGAAAACAATAACGAAAATTTAGCTTTAGCAGCATAGTCTGCTAGCCGTCAGCCTAGACTTCCCGCGATCTAGGGTCTGGCGTCGACAGCGGGGAAACGAGCCTAGGAAAGCTTTGACCTAGGAACGGAATTTATGAAGCTACTGAATTCAGAAGCCTGTCCTTAGGCGTCTGAAAGAGGGAATGTTAAATTAAGGACTGCACTCGGAGATGCTCAAATGTTTCTGCTTTTGGACAGGGGTTCGATTCCCCTCGCCTCCACCATACATATGACCGTACTGGAATCCAGTACGGTTTTTTTGTGTGTCATAATTGTCTTGTAAATAGTTCCTGAGAATTAAATGCACATATTTATATTCACGATATGTTAATATATAGTTGTACAACCTATTACAGGAGGACAATATGATACATATAATAATTATTTTACATTTTCTATGTTTTTCATTAGGCGTAGGATGTATTACATTAAGTTGGTTAGTATATAAAAAGCATAAAAAAAATATATTAGAATACATAGTTATAGGAGAAATTATTTTTTCTATATGGTTTTTAATAGACACTCTATTTATTTATATTAGAAAAATATTATCAGAATATAAAATAGAGAATATTATTAATGTAATAAGTTATTTTTTAGCAGCAGCAGTTATCTTTTATGTATATAGAATTATTAAGAAGGTTAAGGATAATAAATTATATAAAAAAAATAAATGTGCAGGTAAAAATCATTATAGGACTAATAATAGCAACATGCATATTATTTTTATTTAGTTATAAGATTGTATTTCTCAAAGATGTACCTTATTTATGTTTAATATATATACTTCAATGCATATTAGTAATACTATGCTGTATTAAAGAAGAAAGCGAAATAGTGCATGAATGATTATTTCGCGTTCACGGAGCCATCAATACGCAATTGAGAGCCACCTATTCGCATAATGATTCCACTCTGTTTTTTATAAGGTCATTCGTGGAATGATTCCACTTATTCATAAATCTTCTGTACAATAAATATGGAGCTAAAAGCTACCTAATTTTACAGAAGGGAGGCCTTTTTATGGCCAATAAAATCAAAGTGAAGCTCATCCTAGAGCTTCGAGCAGCACGTATGTCACGTAACACAATTGCAGCTACCAGGCATATGTCTAAAAACTCTGTTAGTGATGTGTTTCACATCGCTGATTCTCTCGGCATTACCTTCGATACTGTCAAAGACATGGATGAGGAAATCGTATATCGGATTTTCTATCCGGATAAGCATGTCATCGAAAATATGTATAGGAATCCTGATTATGAGTATGTTCACAAAGAATTGAAGAAAGTTGGTGTTACATTAAAACTGCTTTGGCAGGAATACTGTGATAAATGTAATAGCTCCAACGAAATCTCTATGGGCTACACTAAATTCTGCGAGGGATACAGTGATTATACGATTGCAAACAAACTGACTAATCATCTGGATCACAAGCCAGGTGTCATCACAGAAGTAGACTGGTCAGGACCAGGGATGTCTTATGTTGATGCTACAACAGGTGAAGTGATTACCGTATATCTGTTTGTTGCTACACTTCCATATAGCCAGTATTCATATGTAGAGCCCTGTCTTGATATGAAGCAGGACACATGGCTTAGATGTCATATTCACATGTATGAATTCTTTGGTGGTGTCACCATCCGTACTGTTTGCGATAATCTCAAAACTGGTGTTATATCCCATCCTAAAGAAGGCGATATCATACTTAACGACAATTATGAGGCACTTGGTTCTCATTACATGACAGCAATCATGCCAACCGGAGTCAGAAAACCTAAACAGAAAGCATCAGTAGAAGGTACTGTTGGAAAGGTAGCAACTGCCATCATTGCTAAACTTCGTAATAAGCTCTATTACTCATTTCATGAATTAAAGATGGGTGTCTCAAATGCCCTTACGGACTTTAATAACCAAAAGTTCCAAAAACGTGAGGGAAGCCGAAAGGCAGTTTTTGAAGAAGAAAAGAGTTATCTTCATAATCTTCCAATCATCCCATATGAAATCGCTGAATGGATTTATGGCAGAAAAGTAAATCTTGACTGTCACGTGGTCTATAACAAGAATCGATATTCCTGCCCTTATCAATATGTTGGTAAAACAGCAGACCTAAAAGTTACCGATTCTAACTTGGAAATATATATATCAAGGGAACGTGTTGCTACCCATACAAAGTTTCCTGATTATGTAATCAATCGTTATTCAACACACGCTGAAGACATGCCTGATCAGTTCCAACAACCTGAATGGGATAATACACGAATCAGACGACGGGCTTATTCTATCGGAAGCAGTACCGGTGAGGTTATTGATAGGATATTTGCTGGAGTAAAAATAAAAGAACAGGGATACAACCCATCCCTGTCCGTTTTACGCTTGAGCAAAACCTATTCAGAAGCCCGTCTGGAAACTGCCTGCGAGTTGGCACTAACTAGAGTCAAAACGCCCCGCTATCATCATGTTAAATCTATTCTTGCTACTAATCAAGACCAGATTTATCTAGAAAATAAAAATGCATCCGTAAAACCCAAGAAAAATACAGGTGGATATGTACGTGGTGCAGAGTATTACGGAGGTAGCAGTAATGATTAATGACCCTTACCCACTTTGATAGACACGAGGAACTCGTGTTATATTAAAAGTGAAAGGAATGGTAGGGTTATGAAAAAACAATATAGTGCAGAATTTAAAATTGAAGCAATAAAAAGATTAGAGAAATCTGGAGAATCATTAAATAAGATAGCAACAGAATTAGGAGTAAGACCAACAACAATGCATGGATGGGTAAAGAAGTATAGAGAATCACCTGATACACCTTTTCCTGGCAGTGGACATCTTAAGCCTGAAGATGAGAAATTAAGAAGATTAGAAAAAGAAATTAGAGATCTTAAAGAAGAAAATGAAATATTAAAAAAAGCGGCAGCCTACTTCGCCAAGAACCTAAAATAAAGAGGTTTGAGTTTATCAAGGCTAGTTGCCATAAATATAGAATAGCGAAGCTGTGCAAGGTTTTAAGCGTGTCAAGAAGCAGTTACTATGCATGGGATAAAAGACCTGAAAGTCAAAGATCAAAGGAAAATAAACAGTTATTAGAACAAATTCAAACAATCCACAAAGAAAATAGAAATGTATTCGGTTCTGTTAAAATTACTAAAATAGTAAATATGAAAAATGATAAACCTATTAATCATAAAAGAGTAGAACGTATCATGAATCAGAATGGCATAAAATCAAGGGTTTCAAAGAAATTTAAGGCTACTACTAATTCAAATCATAAACTTCCAGTAGCAAAAAATATTCTTAATCGAGATTTTACTGTGGATAAACCTAATGAAAAAATGGTCAGTGATATTACATATCTGTGGACAAATGAAGGATGGCTTTATATAGCAGCAGTAATGGATTTGTGTGGACAAAAAATAGTTGGTTTATCTATGAATGAAAGAATGACAAAAGAATTAGTAATCAACGCATTAAATGACGCATATCAACGTGCAGGAAGACCAACTGGTGTTATTCTACATTCGGACAGAGGGTCACAATATTGCTCAAATGATTACCAAAATTTAATAAATAAGTATGGATTTATATGCAGTATGTCTCGTAAAGGTAACTGCTGGGATAATGCTCCTATGGAATCATTCTGGGGTAAAATGAAATGTGAATGGCTTTATGGGAATCACTTTAAAACACGTGAAGAAGCTCGTGCTGCTGTATTTGAATATGTTGAGATATTTTATAATAGGCAAAGAATACATGCTTCTAATGGTTATGTAACGCCTGAAAAATATTATAACAATTCAAATAAAAAATCAAAAGCAGCATAAAAATTATGATAATCTACGAAATAAAGAGATATTACGAGTTTAAGATGTCTATTTTATTGGGGAAAGGTCATAACGATGAAACAAAACGAAAACTGCGTGAACTGAATCTTAGTGAACTCATTACTGCATTGGAAATACAGCAGCGAGACATCAACTGTGTCACTCTGCAATTTGATGAACGCATACAAAGGCTGATGGATTATCTTTACCAGGAGAAATATAACAGTAAGATTCAGCGACTTATGAAGCTTTCAAAGTTCAGGCTTCCCAAAGCCGAAGTAAATGATATCTATTATTCAGAACGTGGTATTGAAAAGCAGGTGATTCAAGAATTGTCCACATGCCAGTTCATTGGAAACAATTCAAATGTCATTTTTCAAGGCTTTACCGGTTCTGGCAAAACATATCTTGCATGTGCACTTGGAAGGCAAGCCTGCAAATATCAGATCAAAACTAGGTATATAAGACTTCCAGACTTATTAGTAGAGCATGATGAGGCTTCTCTAGTCACTAAGGGCTCAGCAAAACTACTTAAGAAGTATAGCTGTTATGGATTGCTAATTTTGGATGAATGGCTACTTGAAGATATCTCTGAAGAAGAACAGCATTTCATCTTCGAACTGATTGAACGCAGACACGATTCAACATCTACTATCTTCTGCACGCAATACCGTCAGGAAGACTGGCATTCAAGACTTGGTGGTGGTGTTCATGCTGATGCCATCATGGACAGAATAGTACATAATGCAATCTGGGTTGAAACAGGATCCCTGAACATGCGTGAGTACTGTGCTAAACACAAGCTATAATTTCAAGTGGATTCATTCCGTGAATTGCTGGATTCAAGACGGATTATTACTGGTACGGAGCTATGCTCCGTACTGGATTCTTTTCCGCGAAATAATCACATGAAGGAAAAAACGATTTAGAATGTCTTACTAATAGAGAAAAGGAAATTGCTGATTATATTTGCATGGGTTTAAGCAATAAGGAAATTGGTAACAAATTATTTATATCCCCTAATACTGTAAAAAATCATGTTTATAATATTTATAAAAAAGTAAATGTTAAAAATAAAGTAGAGCTTATAAACCTTATAAATAGGCGAGACTAGTACTAATGTACTAGCTTTTTTTTGTAAAATGAGAGCTTTAGACTATGTATAAATAAAAAAAGAATTATTATACTCTTCCCATACAGTAAGTATTGGAGGAGAAGTTATGAAAAAAAGAAAAGTTATAATTTTGGTCGTATGTATTTTATCAATTTTAGTAGGATGCATAACAATGTATTATCCAAATTCAAAGGAAAATAGCAGAAATTTTTCCTATGTGAAAGCAAAAGAAGATTTAAAGGCAATAAGTAAAGAACCACATTCAACTTTATTTCATCAAAAAGCATTAAAGGATGTAAGACAATATTTATTTAATGAGCTAAAAGAATTAAATATGAATCCAAAGATTTTCAGCTACAAAAATATAAAAAATGATAAAGGACAAGTAGCAAATTTAAGTAACATATATGGGAAAATTGATGATAAAAATGGTGAAAATGGAAGCTATATATTACTTATAGCCCATTATGATTCTGCTGGAACTAATCCTCAAAATACCGGAGGATATTCTTTTGGAGCATCAGATGATGGATATGGTGTTGCAACAATATTAGAGACATTAAGAAGTATAAGAAACAGTGGAAAAACATTAGAAAATGGTATTAAAATATTAATAACAGATGGAGAAGAGATGCATTTAATTGGATCAAGGGAGGAATATAATAATAATTTTTCTTTGTACAAAAATGTATCATATGTTATTAACTTAGAAGCTAGAGGGACTAGTGGACCTGCAATAATGTTTCAGACAAGTGAAAAAAATGATAGAGTATTGGATTTGTACAAAAAAGCAAAATATCCTATAACTACATCATTAATTACAGATTTATATAAGGATTCAAGTAGATCAGATTTCTTAAATATTAAAAAGAAAGGATTAACATTTCTTTCATTAGGAATAATAAGATTAACTAATAATGAAAAACCAAAATATACTTTGCTGCTAACTATAGCAGTAATGATTATATTATATATTCCACTAATGAATATATTACATATGGCATTTTCCATAGCATCTTTACCCTTCATATTTTTATTTTTAACCATAATGAAATTGCCACAATAACTATTTATCCGATGACTACCACAATATGAGTTTTCTTCATCATAATC
Source organism: Clostridium sp. 001 (assembly GCF_019056555.1). Classification (NCBI taxonomy): domain Bacteria; kingdom Bacillati; phylum Bacillota; class Clostridia; order Eubacteriales; family Clostridiaceae; genus Clostridium; species Clostridium sp. 001. The sequence continues at coordinate 1,924,122 of NZ_CP020473.1, forward strand.
TTTATTTCTCCTATCTAAAAATATGTAAAAAAAGGTATCCAACGTATTGGACACCCTTTTTTTATACTAGCTATTGATTTTACTTGCTTTAGTATATTAAAAAAATTCATGATACTTATAGTATTTTATTTATAACTTAATATTTTTAATATCATTTATTTTTATATATTTTACTTTTGGCACACGTACACGCCTCTCCCGCTTGCAGACAACCAAAAATTCTATCTCTGCTTTTGTTTCTGCTAAAGTTTCTAAGGATTCTTCTATTTTTTTCTTTTATACGATTGTATATATCAACTTCTAATATTAATATTGTGTCCTAATTTTTAATAAATATACAACTTATATAATTATTAACACTTTACTAGTTATTTAATATTAATATTTTCTTTTTAGTAATAATGTATCCTAACAATTGAACAATAATATAATATGCCAATATTTTAAATGTATCTATCTTAAATTCTCCATTGGTATTTAAAACATAAATATATACAATACTTGTTAATACCGTTAAAAGTGCAGGTAAAAAAAATATTATTCTAATTTTATATGTTAACAAGGTATCTATTTCCTTATCAATTAATCCAATATAATATAATTTAGTCCTTTTAAGTTGCCAGCCACAAAAATCTATCTTTGCTTTAAAATATAAAATATTAGAAGAAACAATAAAACTCAATAGTACAATAAACATATATATGAAATTGAAAGCAGACCCACGAAAAATGCTGTAAATATTAAAAAATGTTTTTACATTTGGCAAACTATACACTCTATTGCTGGTAATAAATATAGTGTTTAGGAAAATAATAAAAAGAATTATATATTTATTTTTTTTGAAGGAATCTTCTAGCTCATTTACTAATAAAATTCTCTTATAATAAAAGCTTTTACTTCTTTTTATAAAAACGGCAAAAATTTTTATAAAAATTAAAAATAATATATAAATTACTAATGTACATATTAAAGAGTAGTCAACATAATATCTAGATTGAAAGTTTACAAACATTCTTTCCTTAAAATTTATATAACACAGTATTAAAATAGAAATTATTGTTTTTGCGAACTCTTCTTTCTTAGAATATTTTATATACAAATTTTTATAGTTCACTTCATTAATTACTGACAGCTTATCCATAAATTTAAATGTCCATAAAATAAATATAATAGTAAGAAAAACATAGTATCCAATTGTAACTATAAAAATAATTGATTGAAATTTAAAAGTAAAAATAAGCATTCCCGATAATTTTAGTGCAAAAAGTACAATAATTTTTGAAAATGCTGCACCTAAAATCAATCCTATGGGCATATAGATAAAAAAAGTTAGCACATTTTCCATAAAAATTAGCATCTTAATTTCGCTGCATGTCATTCCTAAAGTCAAAAATGTTGTAAATTCCTTTTGCCTATATTTTATAAAGGAAATGTACGTAAAAATGTTCCACAACATTGTATTAAAAACTGCAATTGAGGGGAGTATAAAAATATTTTTTAGTCCAATTGCTGTTACATATGAATTATAAAATATTAGCTCCGCAAAGAAGAATGAAACTGAAATTACAAGAGAGAATATGTATGCAAAATATTGACCTAAATTTAATTTTATAGTTTGTTCAAGCATCTTTCTCCAATTCATATCACTTACCACTAATTACAGCAAGAGTATCCAATATTCTATTAAAAAAAGTATGCTGATCTCCTTTTGTGTATATATCTGCAAATATTCTCCCCGATTTTATAAAGATAACCCGGCTGCAGCAGCTTGCAGCATATATGTCATGTGTAGCCATAACAATTGTTGCTTTTTTTTGATCATTTATTTTTTGCAAATACTTCATAAACTTTTTTGAGGTATTTGGATCAAGACTGCTAGTTGATTCATCAGCTAAAATAATACAAGGATCATTTATTAGTGCTCTACATGCAGTTACCCTCTGTTGTTCACCTACAGATACATTATAGGGATATTTATTTCTAATATTGTATATATTAAAAAACGTAAAATATTCTTCTATTTTTTCATTAATTTTTTCTGTACTCACACCTTTAAATATCAATGGAAGTGCAGCATTTTCTGCAAGGGTAATATTATCAAGAAGATTAAAATTTTGAAATATAATTCCTAAGTTTTCTCGTCTAAAGATAGAACGTTCTGTTTTGTCTAGCGAAGTTATGTATTGATTCATTATCTTTACTATTCCGCTGGTAGGCTTATCGATTCCCGACAAAATGTTAAGCAAAGTCGTCTTACCACTGCCTGATTGTCCCATAATAGCAGTAAATTCTCCACTTTCAATGCTGAGATTTATACCATTCAAAACATTAGTAGGATTAACTTCTAAATTCCATTCATAGACTTTAATAATATCCTCGGCACTCAAGATCTCCATTAGTATCACCCCGTTGTATCTAATTTTAATGGATAAGTAATTGAAAAAGTAGTCCCCTTATCAACTTCAGAATCTATATTTATATTGTGATTCAACTTTTTTGATATTAATTTACATATATATAGGCCTATGCCTGTTGCATTACCTACTTTTCTCCCATTTTCTCCTGTAAAAAATGGTTCAAAGACTCTTTTTATATCATAACCCGGAATTCCAATACCTTCATCTCTAATCGTTAATTTTACTTCTTTATTATCTAAATACATATTAAAATATACATATTTCTTTTGACTTCTATCTCCAGAATACTTAATAGCATTTGCTATTATTTGTTCAAGCATAAACTTATTCCATTTTTTATCGGTAATAATTAATATTTTTTCATAATTAAATTCTATTTTAGGGAAAACATTATTATAAATAAACTGGTTTTTCTTACTATTGATAACTTCCTTTAACAATAAAACTAAATCTGCCTCTTGAGGATCATAATCTTTAGAAAAACTATTTAATCTATCAATGTTTAGGATTTGATCTAAACCGCTTTTAACTTTATCATTTTCTTCTCTTATATCCAAGAATAATTTTAATATATCTGTTTGGTTTATTGTGGAACTTTCGTTAATATATTTTATTTCTTTAGCAGCTTTTTGAACAACAAGATCAATTATTGAAGTGGGCGTCTTTATATTATGAATCCATTGGGATAAGAAATATTTATTATCTGCATTTTGTGCATAAATTGTACTTATCTTATTTGTATAGTTTTCATGAATTTTAAATATAGCTTTAGATATTTCTTTCTGTTCATTCGTTTTTGGATTTAAATCAAAGTATCTACTTTCTATACCCTCATTAAAACCTCTATTGAACCTATAATATTTAATCCATTCATTAAATATTATAAATACATATATTATTGTAGATATAAGTAAAGGGTATATCACATCACTTTTATTACTTATCAAATAACCATAAAAAAGAATTAAACTTGTATTAAGGAAATACCCAACAGTAAATGCTAACTTATCTTTTAAAAAGTTTACTAATACTTTTTTATTATCCATACTAATTCCCCTTATTTGCAGTTGTGTGGAATATATATCCTACACCTCGCTTGGTTGATATAGCTTCACTAACACCCAATTTTTTAAGTTTATTTCTTATTCTCGTTATATTTACTGTTAAAGTGTTATCATCTACAAAAAAGGAATCATCCCAAAGTTCTTCCAGAAGTTCTTCACTACTGACTATTTTATTTTCATTTTTAATAAGCATATTTAATAGCTTGAACTCATTTTTGCTAAGCTCAAGTTCAATCTGATTATAAAGTATCTTAAAAGTGTCTTTATTAAGTTTAATGCCTCCATCACTTTCAAGTATATTTGATTCATTAGCATATTCACCATATACCCTTCTTATTCCAGCTTGTATCTTAGCAAGCAAAAAATCAAAGTTAAAAGGTTTTACAATATAATCATCGGCTCCTAACTCAATCCCACGTATTTGTTCTTCATCACTGCTTCTTGAAGAAATAATAATTACAGGTATTTTTGATACTCTTCTAAAAGTTTTACATAATTGAAAGCCATCATAATAAGGCAAATTTATATCTAAAAGAACTAAATCAGCATTTGATTTTTCTAACTCAGTATCTACATTTTTAAAATCTTGTATATTAACGACTTCATATTTATACCTTTGAAGATACTCTGTTATAAGGTCATTTAATTTAATATCATCTTCAACAACAAGTATCTTATACAAAGCAATTTCCTCCTTTTAAAATTATGCTATAGTAATTTTAATATAGCATAATTCTATTTGGGAGAAAAGCTAGGTTCAAATTTTGATATTTTTTAACTAAAATTTAAATTCTAAAAGATTCCAGTAATTTAGATACAGAGTAAAAGCTAAAAATATACAACAAATTAATATATTGGGTATAATTGTTCCTAAATTAGATTTTTTATTATGCCAATATAAGCATATTGATATTATTAGTCCCAAAGTAAATATGGTAGTTATTATTGGAATCATTAACAGATATATAGCGGCCTTAGGCAATTCTGTTAAGAAAATCAAGGATGATAATAAAGTAATACATTCTTTAGCCATACCAATTAAAAAAACTAAATTCAAAATACAAATAAAAGCTATAGCCCATCTATGATATTTAAAAATTATTTACTCATATCATCTGCTGTAGTTTTTAACCCTCCTGCTGGTAAAAAGGTATTTCCATACATAGGTACTTTTTTGTAAACTCCATTTTTATAATCATAACCTTGTGATAAATTAGCTAGTGTTTTTTTATCAAAGACAAAGCTGCTGTCATTCATATGGAGAGGTTTTAATATGTTATCTTCCATATACTTATCAAAAGTAGTGCCTGATACACTTTCAACTGCATATCCGGCTACAGCCATACCATAATTACTATACTGTATTGCTTCACCTGATTCTCGAATTATAGGACGAAGACGAGCTGTTAAGGTATCTTTAAGTGGTTTTTCCTGGTGATAGTTATCTAGTTCTGATTCTCCTATAATCCTTTCATCAAAACCACCTGTATGAGTTAAGAGATTATCAAGAGTAACAGGCTTAGAAAAGTTATCCTTTATCTGAAAGCCTTTTAAATAATTATTTACATTTTCATTTAAGTTTATTTTACCTTTTTCTTTAAGTTGCATAACAGCTGCAGCGGTAAAAAGCTTAGAAATGGAAGCAGCTCTAAAAACTGTTGTTTTAGGGTTAACTGGCGTTTTTTTATCTATGTCAGAATATCCATATCCTTTTTCAAAAAGTACATGATTATCTTTAACAACAGATAAAACAGCTCCTGGCACATTAAATCTTTTTAATTCTTGGTTAAAAATAGTATCCGCAAATTTTTCTACATTGTCTTTGTTTAAAGTTTCTGTAGAACTACTATATAGCAAAGGTGCTGAAAATTCTTTCTTATTTTCTTTTGCTGAAACAGTTGCGTTACTATTAACAATATAGCGAAAGCTACATATTGAAGCGCATAGCGTTGGGAAAATATATGCAACAAGCGAAAAACAAATTATAAATCTTTTAATATAAGTAATAAGTTTTTTCATGGTTAGTAACCTCCTTAAACTTCTTAAGTTGACATTTTCTCTTCACATTTCATCAGATAAATAGATTTTATATGAATTAAGAAAATCAACAAATCGATTTATATAAAAAAGCCTTACAGTTTTGTAAGGTTTTACTGTAAAATGTCGTTACCCATATGCATGGCCTCCCTTCATCAGAGATGAGTGATACCAGTAGCCCACATTACCTGATAATAATATTTTTCAACTATTATGCTTTACATAATAGCTAAACTATCGTATAATAATATCAATACTAATATGTAATACATAATAGTCGAAGCAAGGAGGGATAATTTGAAGCAGACTCAGCTTTTAAAAGGTGTACTGGAAGGGTGTGTCCTTTTAGTTGTTTTAGAAAACGAAGTGTATGGCTATGAAATGATTCAAATGTTAAAAAAATATGGATTTAAAGAAATAGTTGCGGGTACTGTATATCCCCTACTTCAAAAATTAGAAAAGCAAGGATATCTTTCAAGTACAATAAAGCCTTCACCAGAAGGCCCTGATAGAAAATATTATTGCATAACTACAGAAGGAAAAGCTCACTGTAAGGATTTTGTTGAACAGTGGAAGAATTTAGAGTCCAAGGTTGATAATTTAATATTAGGTAATTGCGAAACTCACTGATAAAAATGAATAAAAGATGTTTAGAAGTTGCAAAAGCATTGTTAGAAGTTTAAATACAAACTTTTATGATTTGAAATAACCATATTGATAAAAAAGGGTGCACGAAATAAAGCAAAGATGGGTTCCTATTTTTTAAAAATAAAATTTATGCAATTAATGGTTTTAGGCTTCGTATATATTCATTTTTATGTATTTTATTTGCTGCAATGACTGTTATTAGCTGAGTTATACCGGATAGAAGTAAGTCAGTATGAAGCGTTAGCTCATTTTGTGTCTTACGATCCGCAACGCAATAACTGCCTTTGAAATGGTTGATGTTTTTCTCGACAACAGTCCTGATTTTATAAGTGTTTTCCCATTGGAGATTTCCACGAGTAGTTCCAGGATATGCACGAAGATTCTTTTCAGGATAAATGTAAAACATTTTTCCGCAGGAAGATTTTGTACATGGATTTTCACATAGAGTTACACGTTTGCTCTTTTTAGTTTTTTTATTGTATACCCATTTCATTTTGGGACATACGAATTTCATTGATGGAATTCCAGAACGTAAGTGTGTTTTACTACCTTCTCGTTTCATTGGAAGCGAATGGTCATAAGGACAGCATGGAATACCATCTTCATTTAAAGGGCAGTCGGATTCTTTTGATGCAAGTTTAGTTTTTAATGGAATAAATGCCTTTTCAAATTTCAAATCATGCAAAAGGTATCGATAAATCAGAATGCTGTCAAAAGCAGCATCACCTAAAAAGATTTTTGGATTTATCAAAGGATGTTTTGCAAAGAAATCCATAAGAACAGGTATAAGAGCTTTAGAATCAGCAAGAGATTTATCTTCATCTGGTGAATCAGATTTTTTCTCAATAACAATATCAGGATGTGCTTTAAGGAAATTCTGATTGTAAAATGAAATATCTCTTACAATACCAAGGCCGTTGGTTACAATGCCAAATTTAAAAGCATAGCAAAAATGACCGTTAATGTACATTTGTTGAATGGCCGGATTAGCTGAAGCGTGTGGAGGCATAGAACCATAGGCAGCTTTATAAGGATCATAAGAATCATCTAAAGCATGTACTTTCTTAAAAGTCTTAAGCTGTTTTATGATGCGGTTAGCATACTTAGGGTTGTTTTCAGTAACAAAAGCTTCGATACCAGAAGTATCAAAAATAGTCATAGAAGCAAGTTTGGGGTCAATTTGCTGGCATATTGGTTCAGTAATATCAACGAGATTATCAAATATCAATTGTAAGTCCAGAATAAAATCCTGTTTAAAACGTGTGAATTTAGAAGCATCAGGGACTTTAAGGAAACCGCAGAAATCCCTTAACTCTTGAGAATATTTAAGAAAAATAATCAAAAGGGAATCCGTAGGAATAGAAAAAATGTGCTGCAAAATCAAAGCACGGAGCATGGCGTAAAGACTGTATTTACGGGGCCTTCCAGTAGAAGCATAAAAATGATTTATGAAGGAAGCAGGGATTAAATCATCAAGGTTAATAGTATTTTCAAGTAAAGAAAGAAACTGAGGCTTGTTATTTTCAAATTTTTCTTTGCAATCAGAAAAAATATCTGCCAAAGAAAGCTGTTTATATGGTATCATAAATATATAACTCCTTTCTGAGGTATATGGTGATTTTGTTTCTTTGCAATTCAATTTTACCATAAATCAGTGAGGAGTTATTTTGTTTTGTAACAAAAAATACACCGCATTTATACGGGTTGTAGCGTTTCGCAAACGCCTATAATTTAATATGCTTGAAAGGAGAAAAATTATATGAGTAAAAAGGACAATTCTGTGAAAGAAATTATTGAAAGAAATACTGAATTGCGCAAAAAATTAACGGATGAAAATAGAGAATATTATGAACAGCTGCTGATATACATTCGTACTGCCGGATTATTTTATGACGATCATGAGGTAGAAAGCTTGTTGATGCAAATTTTACAGGATATAATTTCCGCTCAGGAAGATAATCAATCTGCCGAAGAATTCTTTGGAAAAAACCAACAGCTTGCAGCAGACGAATTGATTCACAACCTTGGTAAATCCAGTAAAAAAGAAACATTTAAATTAACTGGTCTTGTCTTTGGCATCAGCTCTTTCTTTGAACTGCTGAGTGCATTAACTGCTCCAGACAAGGGAATAAATATTCTTATACTAATCATAAATGGTTTATTGAGCTTCTTAGTTGTAGAAATTGTATTTTTTATACTGCACAAAAGTATTTATACAAAAATTATTAAAGGAAAGGTCGCCGCTTTTTTGTCTATATGGCTCCTTGTTTCTTTGATAATTGGTTTGTTTGTATTGATTGAATTGTTTACTCCTCATCTGATAACTATACATTTGTCAAATTTGTTGGGAATTTTTATTATATCTATACTACTTATTGCTGCCGCTTTCTTTATATTTAACTGCGACAAGCAAGAACGTCGTATATGGTGGCCTTTTCTACCACCTATATTCATTCTAGGCTTTATTGGAATTACATTAAGAATACCATTAACAAAAAATTGGATGTCAAGCGGTAATGGCAAAATTGCAGCAGTTGTATTAGTTATATTTGGGTATATTCTTTTCTTAGTGCTAAGTTACTTTGCCTCTAAAGGCAAGAAAGAATAGTACTTTTATACAAATGACAAATATCTATCTAAAAATATTTAACCCATAAAAAATTATTTATTATACTTCACACCAATCTATAGTTGCAAATCCGCAACTTGAATTTACAACATTGTGTCTGATAAAATAAAAATTGATAGATTTAAAAGATTGTATTTTACCTTAAAGGGGGTGATAAAGTAATGTCAAAGATTTTCAAATCTTATGATTCTATGATGATATTAGCTGATTATAAAAATCCAGAACCACACAAACATCTTGCTTCTCATATTATCATTTCTTTAGGTGGGGAAATGGAATGGAATATTAATGAAGAAAAGATAAAGTGTCAGGGAGTTTGTATTGATTCAAATATACTACATACAGGAGTAATGACAAAAGAGGGCTCAATTGTCTTCTTATTTACTGAAATAAGCAGATATGCTGCTTCAATAAAGGGAAAATATCTTAATGGAAAACCTTATATGATTCTAACTGATGATGTTGTTGACAGAATACTTAAGGAATATATGAAGCATCAGACTGATAAAGAAACACTTGCTACAGTGCTGTTACAGCAGTGTGGAATTGATAATTCAGGTAATCGTGAATATGAAGAAAGAATAGAAAAAATTCTCTCTTATATTAGCGGACTAAAGACAATTGAACCTTCAATTGTTGATGATTTATGTAATCAGATATATGTATCAAAGAGCCGGTTATCCCATTTATTTAGGCAACAGACAGGAATGACATTACATAGCTATCTTGCATTTGAAAAACTTCATAAGACTTATCAATATTTTTGTGAAGGCAGGAATATTACTGAAGCATGTATGTTAGCAGGGTTTGACAGCCCATCCCATTGTTCATCAACGTGTAAACGGATGTTTGGCATATCTTTAAGAGATGTGTATAAAACAATAGAAGAATAGCAACTAATTGAAAGTAATTATACCTCCATTTCTTTTAAAATAATATAAGAAACGTAAGATGAATTCGTTGGAGGTATAATATGAATAGGATATATTATTTTACAGGTACTGGAAATAGTTTGCAGATTGCCAATGATTTGAGTGCAGAACTGGGCGAATGTAAAATCCATAAGATTACAGAATTTTCTGGAGAGAAAATAGTTGAAAACACACTTGGAATTATTTTTCCTGTATATAATTGGGGACTGCCTCTAATTATCTGTGATTTTTTAAGCAAACTAGATGTTTCAGATGATACATTTATTTATGCTATTGCAAATTATGGAGGACTTCCAGGTAAAGCACTTGATCAGTGTAAAGATATTTTGAAAGAGAATGGATTGAAATTGTCTGCAGGATTCTTGATTAATATGCCTGGTAACTATATTTTGGGTTATGGGGCAAAGAACAAAGAGATTCAGGACAAGCTATTTGCAAAAGAAAGAAAGAAAATCATCTATATTTCTGACTGTGTAAAAAGTAAAAAAGAATGCAGAATCGAAAAAAGCCATACTGTTATAGACCGTGTGTTTAGTAATTATTTTTATAAACATATAAATGAATTTCATGAAGCAGATCAATATTATACAGTAGATGATAATTGTACAGGATGTGGTTTGTGTGCAAAAAGATGTCCAGTAAATAATATTACAATGATTGATGATAAACCAAACTGGAATCATCATTGTGAATTATGTGTGGCATGTATTCAAAGCTGCCCAAATAAGGCAATTGATTATAAGGGAAAGACTAAAAAAAGAGAACAATATTTAAATCCAAATGTAAAATTATAGGTAATGAGCATACTAGAGTTTCGATTATTCAAAGTAGTGGATTTTAAAAGTCCATGCTTCACCTCCACTGAAATCCACGAATACATAACCGTACTGGAGAAATTCAGTACGGTTTTTTCATTTTTTCATTCTACTGAATTGCGATATATAAATAACAATGTGCCTTTCCATCTTTCGTATATTCACTTGGAACGGTACTCTCATAATCTTCGGTAAAAACTCTCTTTATATCTCCCGATTTTTGTTCACGCCATACTTTTTCCCATGCCTTTCTTGTACATATACCTATTTCTCCGTTTTCATCTTTTTCATCATATTTTTTGTATAAGCCTTTACTTACTGCTGTTTCCATTTTTCCAAAAAAATCAGCTGTTACAGCCATTATGGTAAGGTCATAATCTCCACTTTCATCACTAGAATAGTTACTATATTTTGAAACTGGAGAAACGCCTTTTTGGAACATGTGCCCACTATCAAAAAGAAGAGGCAACTTTCCGCTCGTAATATCACCCCAGATTTCATTAATTATTTTTGTTCCTTCTTCAGAATTACTCGTTCTTATTGTTACTTCTTTCAATTTATAAGCCATAATTTTACTCCTCTATTATCTAATAATTTAATGCCATCATTTTTACTCTTGTTTGTATAAATTAGATTTTCTTGCTTAGTATTTAAGCATTATTACTCATCATTGTGTGAGCTATACATGCCTTAGGAAGTTTTTCTTTGCAAATTTAAATGTGAGATCGTTCTCCAAATACTATCATTCACTTCATAATAGTTAACTTCAAAATTTCTTGAATAAAGACTCTTTTCCATAAATATACCTCCATAGTTATACTCAGTACTGACTATAATAACATTTTTTTGGAACTCTTAAGAGAGTTCCTTCAATGTTCCATTTATCCATTTTAATTCAGTTTCTAAATGATATATATGATGATTAAATATGCTAATACAGTAAATTCTGTAATCAGGTAACAATTTACTTACTGTATTATCTTTATTTCTAGCTAATTCTTTCAGCTTATTTTCTATATACTCTTTTTGTCTATTTAAGTTTTTAATAACAGCATCTTTATCAGCAAAGTCAGAAAAATATAATACTCCATCAAAATCAAATTCTACACTATAATTTTCAGCTAAAATTTTATTAAGCAAAGAATTAAAATAAGCAATTCCTAAATCAGTAATAGAATATACTGTTTTTTCAGGCCTATTGCCATCCTTTTCGATAACAGAATTTATATAACCTTTTTCAGCCAGTTTATCTAAATGATAATAAATTGTAGGAAGTTTGATTTTAGCAAAGGCTGCTATGTTATCTGATACTATTTGTTTTATACTATATCCATGTTGAGGACCATATCTCATAAGAATCCCTAGAATATATAATTGTACTTTCATTTGTAATCTCCTTATACTCAGCACTGACTATAAGTATATTATATTTTTTGATACTGTCAACAATATATACAAATTATGTAATTAAGTATGATTGAATGAGGACTAAGAAATAAGGTGCCTCAACATTATCATTTATTAATTCACAAGTTATGCACATATTATCCACACAATATCATACCTATGTAGCTTAATTTTAGTTAAACCACTTCCTTATGGGAGATTTATCCGATGGCTACCAGCCGTAATACCCCAATCTTCTTATAAAGTGGGGGGATAACGGCTGCTACGCCTCTGGATAACGATTTCTAAGTTTCAGATGGAAAAAAAAGCTCCACCTGAAACCAAGAACTCTGTTTAGCTTAATAACTATTTCAACAGCTGTGGAAAACTAGATTTGAAATAATAAGTGACAATAAAGTATAATATTTGTTATGAGAATATGAATGTGGTAATAGCACTACTTAAATAAAGGAGCTTTTAAACATATGAATTTTTATTTCGCACCTATGGAAGGTTTGACTGGGTACATTTATAGAAATGCCCATAATGCCTTTTTTAATAAAATAGATAAATACTTTTCACCTTTTATTTTTGCAAATCAAAGTGATAAGTTTAAAACAAAGGAATTAAATGATATTTTACCTAAAAACAACCAAGGTATAGTTTTGATTCCACAATTACTAACAAATAATGCAAAAGACTTTATACATACTTCAAAAAAAATAAAGCAAATGGGATATACTGAGGTCAATTTAAATTTAGGATGTCCTTCTGGAACTGTCGTCTCAAAAAATAGAGGATCTGGATTCCTTTCAAAAACAAAAGAACTTGATGCATTTTTAGATGAAATTTTTTCAGAGGCTACAGCAAAAATCTCAGTAAAAACTAGAATAGGAAAAGACAGGCCAGAAGAATTTTATAATTTAATTGAAATATTTAACAAATATCCTATAGAAGAACTTATCATTCATCCTAGGATTCAAAAAGATTTTTATAAAAATAAGCCTAATATGAAAATTTTTAAGGACGCTCTGTCTTTAAGTAAAAATCCTGTTTGCTATAATGGTGACATTTTTACAGTTAAAGATTATAAGAAATTTACGGCTGATTTCTGCAGTGTAAAAACTATAATGATTGGCCGTGGATTATTAGCCAACCCCGGATTGATTAATAATATTAAAAATAATACTAAACTAGATAAAATATTACTAAAAGATTTTCATGACAAGATTTATGAAGATTATAAAAAAGTACTTTTTGGAGATAGGACTGTCTTGTTTAGAATGAAAGAATTATGGTCTTATATGATTCAGGTGTTTTCTAACAATGCAAAATATGCAAAAAAAATTAAGAAATCAGAAAGATTATACGATTACGATGCAGCGGTTTTAAGCCTATTCAGAGAACAGGATATTTTAGAAAATTAGGAAAGTGAAATTTATCTATTACATTTCTAATTTCGTTTAGACTTTATATCCATGGGCATACTAATTTCATCAAGTGATTCTTAGACTCAGGTGGAGTTTGCTTAAGAGGATGGAAGCCATCGGATAAAATATAACATTTTACTTATTAATATTAGTTTAAAAAAGTAGGTGACTAAATGCTAAGTAATAAACCAATCAATTCTTTCTTAGAAAATATAGCTTCTAAACCATTAACTCCAGCTGCAGGAAGCATAGCTGCCTTGAGCGCAGCTTCTGCAGCAGCATTAACTGAAATGGCTGCTAACCTTACCTCAAAAAAACCCAAATATCACGATATTTCAGCTAAAATGAAAGAAATAGCTGAGGAATGTTCTTCCTATAGGGAGATTTTTCTTAATGATATTGATAAAGATACAAAAGCCTTTAAAAAAGTAATAGATTTGTATTTAATGAAGTTAACTACAGATGCTGAAAAAGAAATTCAACAAAAGGAATTGCAAAATAGTTTTAAAACAGCTATAGAGATACCTCTAAGTATGGCCAATAATATTGTAGAGTTAATTTACGCTATAAGATTTGTTAATAAACATGGATGTAAAACATCAGCATCAGATGTAAAGCAAGCTTATATTCTGGCAGAATCTGCAGTCCGTTCATCAATTTTTCTTATAAAATCAAATCTCGTCTTTGTCCATGATCAGGATTTTCAAACCTATATTTCAAAAAAAATTGATGAATTAGAGGCAGACTTAGAAATGTAATAAATAATATATTTATTATGTATTAGCTCAACTTTCGCAGTTTAAAAACTTTGCGAAAGTTGAGATATTAATTTAACACACTTTTCTCACCTTTAATACCAATATAATTAAATATCTCCTGAAATAAAGTTCTCGCCACAGGTGCTGAAACATCTGAAGCATAATAATTTGATCCGCTAGGTTCATTCACACTTACAAGCAAAGTTATTTTAGGATTCTCCTCAGGAGCCATACCTGCAAAGGAAGACATGTATTTTCCCACTGCATAACCTCCTGTTTTAGGATCAGCTACTTGAGCCGTGCCAGTTTTACCTGCAATATCTAATCCCTGTAAAAAGGCATTTTGTCCTACCCCTGAAGTAACTACTTTAGTTAAATCATCTCTTAACTCAGATGCTAATTTAGAATTATACACAGTTTTTTTGCCATAATTATCATATTTTTTATCTATAACTTCATTGCTTGCATCAGTAACATGTGTAATATCCTTCATGATATGAGGCCTTATCCATGTTCCTCCATTTGCTATTGCATTAAAAGCAGCCATGTATTGAACTTGATTGACTGCAACACCTTGTCCAAAAGCAAGCTCAGATAAATCAAATCTATTAATTTGATCAGGACTTCTCAAAGTACCTGCTGATTCTCCAGGTAAGTCTATTCCCGTTTTTTGACCAAACCCCATTTTTTTTGCAGTAGCAACAAGCTTGTCTTTACCTAGTTTATTTCCTAACTCTGCAAAACCTACATTACAGGAATTTTTTATTATATCCACAAAGCTTTCACTGCCATGACCATTTAAATTCCAGCAGTGAATAGGACTTTTATCAATTGTTATGCTGCCATCACATATATAGGTATCATTTAATCCAATATTGTTTTCTAAAGCACTTGCTGCAGTAACAACTTTAAATATAGACCCTGGTTCAAAATTATCTTGAATAGAAGGATTTTTCCAAAGCATTTCAGCATCTTTAGAGTTTTTGGCTATACTTGCTGCATTATTAAGATCTACACTAGGCTTATTTGCCATTGCTAATATTTCTCCATTTTGAGGATTCATAACTATAATATTGACTGCTTTTGCATTATTATCTTCTAAAGCTTTTTGAGCCGCTTGTTCAGCATATTGTTGAATAACTGAATCTATTGTTAAAATAACATTTTTACCATCTACTGGCTGGGTATATTTTTGAGATTCATAAGGTAATTGATTATTTTTTGCATCTTTTTCATAAGTCATACTGCCAGGTGTACCTGAAAGTTCTTTATCATAGCTCAATTCTGCACCGGAAATTCCATTGCCCTCAGGATTTACCAATCCTAAAATACTTGTCATAAAATTTCCATTTACATAATACCTTTTAGTATCTGGTGAAATAATAATTCCTTTAATATTTAACGCTTTAACCTGAGTCATTACAGGTTTCTCAATCTGCCTTTTCAATAAAGCTGAATTAGCAGGCAATCCATTAGGTAGTGTTGTACTTAATACTTTTAAAATATCGCCAGGTTTCATATTAAGTATGGGAGACAATTTATCAGCTAATTGAGAAAAAGACATTTTTCTCTCACTTAAAGTTTGTCTTAATGTTTTTAAATCGAGGTCAACTCTATAAATACTTTCATTTACTGCTAATTCATTAGAATTTCTATCTAGAATTTCCCCTCTTTTAGCACTAATTGGTATTGTAGTTGTTTGCTGCTCCACAGCCATTGATTTATATTCAGAACCCTTTGCTACCATTAAATACCCTAACCTTCCAACTAGTCCTAAAAATACAATAACCAATAGTATACCAGCAAATATAAATTTATTTTTTTTAACAAATTTTTTTGTTTTCATCCTTCGCCTCTTTAGTCTTTCAGGCAATTTTTCCATTTAACTAATCGCCATTTTATAATATTATTTCTTATATGCTATATAGATTATTATATTAAAAGCTGTAATCATATTCAACTATAAGTAATCATGAATTTCGGCTACCATGCGCTGCCTCTACCGATGAAACCCACATCAATCTAAAATTTAAATTACTGGGATTTTTTTAGTTTGAAGAAACTTAAAAGTTATTCTTCAGTATCTAATGGTACTATTATAACTTTATTTCTGCCCTGATTTTTAGCTTGATAAAGAACATCATCTACTGATTTATAGGAATTATCAAAAGAGTTTAAAAAGCTGCTTTTTAATAAGGAAACTCCAAAACTTGCAGTTATTTGTATTTGTGATTTATCAACTGATATTACCTTATTTTGAATTGCTAATCTAATATTCTCGGCTAATGAATAAGCTTCATTAATTGAAGTTTCAGGGAGAAATATAAGGAATTATCTGCTGTCATTCCAAATTACATTTGAATAAGGATTTATTATGTACGGTATATCATTAAATAATATAAATAAACCTTCAACTATTACAAATATAATAAGAATTAACTTCATTCTTGCAAAACTAATAACATTAATATCATGCATAATATTAGATTTTTGATCTTTTGTAAAAAAAAAATTTGACTTATTAAAAAAGTGTAATTTGTTCATAGTATAGTTCTTCAATTAAATTGTATTACCATTTATAGAAAAATTTTGCATAAGAAAGCCTACAAATAACTACTCATAGTGATATACTACCATAAAAAAATATAAATGAAAATTAATTTATCTATACCGTCATTTTTCGCTTTTGCACTTTATTCTTATACATATTGCTATCTGCTGTCTCTATTAAAGTATCAATATCAACCTTTTTTACATTATTATATTCTGCAAAACCATAGCTAAAATCTACTTTATAATTAAAAGAGCTGCCTGCATTAAGCTTGTCCATGTCACTTCTTATTCTATTAATAATTAATTCTGCATCTTTTATAGCGATATTAGGAAATACAATAAGGAATTCATCTCCACCTATTCTACAAACATAGTCAGAATTTCTTACATTAGAGACTAACAATTTGACTACATTTAAGATAAGATTGTCCCCTTCAATATGTCCATAAGTATCATTTGTCTTTTTTAAATTATCTACATCTATAAAACATATTGTTAGATTATTTTTGTTTCTCAATGCATTTTTCATTTCTTTATCCAAAAACTCCATACCAGCCCTTCTGTTGTATAACTTCGTCATTTCATCAGTAGCAGCTGTTTTTTCTAATTCATTTTCTTTGTCTGTTAATTCTTTGAATATAGTGTTATAAGGCTGAGTAATACAAGTTATTATAACTGCCTTATATATAAGATAAAAAGATATCATCTTAAAATAATGCCCTAACAAATTTGAAAATGCATAGTTATTTATATATAAAGTAAACTCAAATTCAGATATTATAGTAAAAATAATAGACCCAAACAAGTACCCATAAACTTTACTATCAAATTTATTTTTGTTCTTCCTTAACAATATGATATCAGTTGTTAATATTCCACATATTATATATTCACTAATTATCTTAAATGAAGTTTGCCCTTTTCCTTGAATAAAACATATAGGGAACACCTTGAAATAAAAAATTGAAGCTATAATACTTAAAGTAACTACGGTATAAATTCCAAAAGTTAAATATGGCCTCAATTTTCTCTTAAAACGTATGAATATAAATGGTATCAACAAAGAAATGCTTTCAAGATAACGGGCTCCTATCCACAATTGATTAGCATAAAAATTATATCCTCTAAAAATGTTCATACCGTTGTATGACAGTGTATGTAATAAATCTAAAAATGATACAAACATATATGCAATACCTATAAATACAAGGTAATCAAAATATTTTTTTGAAAAATTTTTTGAATTCCATGCTACTATAAATAAAGTAAACCCTATTATTACACTAAATAATTCTGCAAAGCTGTGAAATAACAAATAGCTATATAGGTTGGTCATATACAAAACTGCTATCACAATTAATAAAATAATAACTTCAAAAATATAATTTTTATATTTATACATATGAACAGCCTCCCAATAAAATAATAATTACATATAACAAATACTTTAAATAATTTTATTACCTAGATATAAACTATTAAATACATTATATTATTAAATAATAAAAAATCCAATAGAATAATGTTTAAAAATATTATTTGTCGAAGAAACCTATGTAAAAGGTTCAGATAATAGTCACAACCATTTTATTGTGATAAAATAAGAAAAAAGTGTTTGAAAAGTGTTGTTAATTGAAGTATGATGATTGATACAATCACAAATATGAATTTGTTTAATTAAAATTATGAATTTTAATTCGTTTAATAAAATCTATAAAGATCAGAGGAAGTTTTATATGAATAGAGATATAAAAAAAGAAGTCCAACTAAATACAGCTCAAATGCTAGTAAAGTGTTTAGAAGCCGAAGGAGTAAAGTACATTTTTGGTATTCCTGGTGAAGAAAATTTAGAAATAATGAATGCAATTTCAGATTCAACTATTGAATTTATCACAACCCGTCATGAGCAAGGTGCTGCATTTATGGCAGATGTTTATGGACGTTTAACAGGAAAAGCAGGTGTTTGCCTATCAACACTAGGACCAGGTGCGACTAACTTAGTAACTGGTGTAGCAGATGCTGATAGTGATGGTGCTCCGGTTGTTGCTATTACAGGTCAAGTAGGTACTGAAAGAATGCATATAACATCACACCAATTTTTAGACCTTTGCAAAATGTTCGAACCAATCACAAAGAGAAGTAAACAAATCGTTCGTCCTGATACTGTAAGTGAGATTATAAGACTTGTTTTTAAGTATGCTGAAAGTGAAAAGCCTGGAGCATGCCACATTGATTTACCTGTAAATATTTCAAAAATGCCAGTAGGTGCTTTAGAAAAGCCTTTGGAAAAGAAAATTCCACCAAAGGAACATGCGGATTTATCAACAATTGAGGAAGCTGCAAGTGAAATCTTCAAGGCAAAAAATCCTATTATCTTAGCTGGAAGCGGTGCTATAAGGGGAAATTCTTCAAAAGCTGTTACGGAATTTGCAACTAAATTGAAAATTCCAGTAATTAATACAATGATGGCAAAAGGTATTATTCCAATGGATAACAAATATTCAATGTGGACAATAGGTATTCCACAAAAAGATTATGTAAATAAAATTATTGAAGAGGCTGATTTAGTAATTACAATTGGATATGATATTGTAGAATATGCCCCATCTAAATGGAATGTAAATGGAGACATTAAAATTGTGCATATCGATGCAAGGCCATCACACATCAATAAACTTTATCAGCCCATAGTAGAAGTAGTTGGTGATATTTCAGATGCTCTATACAATATATTGAGAAGAACTTCTAGCAAAGATGAACCAGTAAAAGCTTTGGAGATTAAAGCAGAAATGCTAGCTGAGCATAAAAGCTATGCAAATGACAATGCTTTTCCAATGAAACCCCAAAGAATTTTAAATGATGTTAGAAAGGTAATGGGACCACATGACATTGTCATATCAGATGTAGGTGCTCATAAAATGTGGATTGCCAGACATTATAACTGTTATGAGCCCAATACATGTATTATTTCAAACGGTTTTGCTACAATGGGTATTGGTGTTCCAGGTGCAATTGCAGCCAAATTAATTAATCCAGATAAAAAAGTATTGGCTATTGTTGGTGATGGCGGTTTCATGATGAATAATCAAGAATTAGAGACAGCCCTACGTATTAAAACTCCAATTGTAGTTTTAATATTTAATGATAGTAACTACGGTTTAATAAAGTGGAAACAAGAAGAACACTATGGTAAAAGCTGTTATGTAGATTTTACTAATCCAGACTTTGTAAAGCTTGCAGAAAGTATGTATGCAAAAGGATATCGAGTAGAAAAAGCAGAAGATTTAATTCCAACTTTAGAAGAAGCCTTTAAACAAAATGTACCTGCAGTTATTGATTGTCAAGTTGACTATGGTGAAAATATAAAACTTACAAAGCATTTAAAAGAAATTTATGAAAATATGTAAAGTGGAGGAATAAAATGAAGGCATTATCTATTAAACCAGAAATCTATACCTTTGATACATGTAAAGAATTTATAGACAAATTTAAAATAGGAAAAGAAGACTTAATTATTACAAGTGAGCATACCTATGTTTCATATTTTTCTAAATATAACCTTGATACCAATGTAATATTTATTAGAAAATACGGAACTGGAGAGCCAAATGATACAATGGTAGAAGCAATTTGTAAGGATATAAAAGATATTACTTATAAAAGAGTAATTGCCATTGGCGGCGGAAGTGTCCTTGACGTTTCAAAATTGTTTGCATTAAAAACAGTTTCGCCAGTACTTGATTTATTTGATCACAAATTAGAATTTGTAAAAGATAAGGAATTGATCCTAATTCCAACAACTTGTGGAACAGGCAGTGAAGTAACTAATATTTCTATTCTTGAATTGAAGTCAAGACATACAAAATTAGGTCTTGCCATAGATGAACTATATGCAGATTTTGCTGTTATGATTCCAGAACTTCTAGAGAATTTACCCTTTAAATTTTTTGCAACTAGCTCCATTGATGCCTTAATTCATTCCATTGAATCCAGTGTTTCACCAAAGGCTACAAGCTATACAGAAATGTTTTCCTATAAAGCAATGGAAATGATTTTAAAAGGATATCAGGAAATTTCAAAAAATGGCCCAGACGCTAGGTTTTCCCTGTTAGATAAATTTTTACTTGCAAGCAATTATGCTGGAATCGCATTTGGTAATGCAGGGTGTGGTGCAGTACATGCTATGAGTTATCCTTTAGGTGCTAATTACCACGTTCCTCATGGAGAAGCAAATTATCAAATGTTTATTGGAGTATTTAAAACTTATTATCGTTTAAAACCACAAGGTAAAATTACAAAACTAAATAAATTCTTAGCATCCATTTTAAACTGCAAAGAAAGTGAAGTTTACACTAAAATAGAAGAGTTATTAAACGTGTTGATTCCTAAAAAACAATTACGTGAGTATGGGGTAAAAGAAGAAGAACTAAAGGAATTTACGCAAAGTGTTATGACTAAACAAGGTCGTTTAATGGCAAATAACTATACAAAATTAAATGAACAAACTGTATATGAAATATATAAATCATTATATTAAAGTAGAGTTGATTTAGATTATGATAAATTTTCTTAATTTGGAATACTTTTTAGTTGCATCAGAAGAATTAAACTTTACTAAGGCAGCAAAAAGGCTGTTTATCTCTCAACAATCATTAAGTTCTCATATTTCAAAGTTAGAGAGTGACTTGAATGTGAAATTATTTAATCGCACCTCACCTTTAACGTTGACACCAGAAGGAAAAAGTCTGGCAAAAAACACTATAAAGATATTGAACTTAAGAAAACAGTCTCTAAAAGAACTGTCAGATATCAAAGATTTTAAACGAGGTGACTTATATATTGGTATATCCCCTACAAGAGGACTATCATTTTTGCCAGAGATACTGCCTGACTATAGCGAAAAATTTCCTAATATTCATTTACATTTATTCGAAGGTAATTCAAAAGAATTAGACCTTGCATTACTTAATGGTGATGTAGATTTAATAGTTGCAATGTTACCTTTCAATGTAGAAAATGTAGAAACAATACCTCTTTGTAATGAAGAAGTTCTTATGATTGTTCCAGATAGTATATTAGTAAAATACTTTCCTAATAACTATGATAAAGTTAAAGCGCAACTTGGAAAAGATGTAGATTTAGCTTTATTGAAAGATTGCCCTTTTTTAATGTTTAACACAAGACATATGGTTAGGATTATTGCAGATGAAATGTTTAGTGAAAAACATATAAAACCTAATATTATTTTAGAAACAGATAGTATTGAAACAGCGTTGGCACTTTCAGTAAAAGGGATGGGAATTACTTTTTATCCTAAAACTCTAATGAGTAACAAGAATTTAGTATTTGATAAAGACTCCTTTGCAAATACTAACATATACCACATGAGATATAATAAAACTCATAGAACGCTGGCCATTGGCTATCAAAAAAATCGCTATATATCTCAAGCAGTAAAGGAGTTTATCAAGCTAGCAAAAGAAAAATATGAAAATTTAATTCAATGACAGGCATGGAATTTAATCATTATCCTTGCCTACACCATAATAATAAAACAAATAACCGCACACCTGCTGAATTCAGGTATGCGGTATAATAATGTTATTAAACTCCTGCTGTGATACCACCATCTGCAATAACAGGTGAGCCTGTCATGCAAGAAGAATCATCTGAAGCTAAAAATGTAGCAATTTTAGCAATTTCCATTGGAGCAATAGGTCTTCCAATAGGT
This sequence comes from Clostridium sp. 001, assembly GCF_019056555.1. Taxonomy (NCBI): domain Bacteria; kingdom Bacillati; phylum Bacillota; class Clostridia; order Eubacteriales; family Clostridiaceae; genus Clostridium; species Clostridium sp. 001. The sequence goes on from NZ_CP020473.1 coordinate 1,946,522, forward strand.
TGTACGGAAGCAAGATCTTTTAATACAGCTTCTCTACCTCCAAATAATTCAGCATGAGCATCATTAAAAGTTGTGTCAACCCAACCAGGACAGATACAATTTACTCTAATATTATCTTTTGCAAAATCTAGTGCCATTGCTCTTGTTAACATTAGAATAGCCCCTTTGGATGCTACATAAGCAGAAAGCCTTGGTTCTGCAACAAAACTATTTGCTGATGCAGTATTTACTATTGAACCTCCCCCTGCTTTTTGCATAACAGGAATAACATGCTTAGATACTAAAAAGTGAGATTTTACATTTACATCCATTGTTTTATTCCAAATATCTTCTGTTAACTCAATAACAGAACCAGGAATATTAACAGCTGCATTGTTACATAGGATGTTAATTGTTCCAAACTTTTCAACAGTAAATTTAACAAGCTCTTGTATGTTTTTTTCAGAAGAAACATCTGTTTTAAAAAAATAAACAGAATAACCCTTCTTTTGCAATTCTTCCGCAAGGGCTTGTCCTTCAGTTTCTAAAATATCAGAAATAATTACTCTTGCTCCTTCATTTACAAAATCTCTAACAATTGCTTCTCCAATTCCTTTTGCACTTCCAGTCACAATGGCTACTTTATTTTTTAATCTCATATTCTTTTCCTCCCTACTAAATGTAATTTATTTTAATTCATACATTTTCTTATATATTATCAATTATAGGTCCTTCCTTTTTATATCCTTTTGATTTGATAAACCCAACAATGACACCTATGAAAATCCAAGAAAGGCCTACAATTTTAGTATTTCTATCAAAGCCTGACCATACAAAAGCACAAACAGCAAATCCTATAAGTGGAAATAATAAATGAAACAAAAATCCCTTCACTCCACCTTCTTTTTTCTTGAAAAAGAAATATGCAATTACAGATAGATTTAAAATCATAAATGCTGTTACTGCACCAAAGTTCACGAACATTAAAATGGTTGTTATCTTTAATGTTAAAACAAGAGTAATGGATACAATCATCGATAATATAATTGCATTTGCCGGGGTCATATATTTAGGGTGAACTTTCTTCAATACATTAGAGCCAGGAACAATGTTATCTCTACCCATAGCAAATAGAATACGGGCTACTGCTGATTGAATATTAAGAGTAACAGCAAGTCCAACTGCAACTACATTTATAAGAAGCATAGCCACATAAAAATACTGTCCTCCAATTTCCTTTGCAATATCAAACATTGCCATATCTGGATTTAAGTTTGCATAATTACTGTGAGCTAAACAAGCCAAATAAGTTTGAACTAAGAATATTAAAGCTGTCGTTACTAATGCTAAAACAGTTGCTTTTCCAACTACCTTTTCAGGCTGTTCCACTTCTTCAGCTAATGTACTTATTCCATCAAATCCAACAAATCCTAATAGAATCATAGAAGTTGCAGTTGCAGCAAATTTCAAATTAACATGTTCTGGTTGAAAAATTGGAAGTAATGAAAATTTTCCTATTCCTAATCCTTCAATAAATACAAATTTAATAGCAAAGCTTACAAATAAAATTAATGCTATAATCTGTAGTATAAATAAAAATGTGTTTACTTTAGCGTTTAATTCTACTCCCCGAATGTTAATAAGACCAGTTATAATAATGAATATGATAGCTAAAACTTTTGGATCAAGACCTGGAAAAATACCTGTTAACCATAAACCTGAAAATAAACACATAAGAGCAGGCGCAAGAATATAATCTGATAAAATAGTCCAACCAGCTATAAACCCAATATGGGGATTAAATCCTTTTCCTACATATGAGTAAACTGACCCTGCATATGGAAATTCCTTACTAAATCGAGCATAACTCAATGCAGTAAAAAGCATAAGTACTGCCCCAATTAGATATACCAAAGAGACCATTCCATAACTTGCTTGAGCAGCTGTACCAAACACTTGAAAAGGTGCAAGAGGTGACATCGTAATCATACCGAATATAATTAAATTTTTCATGGTAAGTGTTCTTTTTAATTCTTGTTGCATACAAATTCCTCCTATTCATCTTTAGTTAACTAAAGTGTATTACGTCTATTATAATATCGCTTGTTTAAAAAAGATAGTACTTTTTTATTTATTATGTATAAATATCGCACCTTTTTTAGAACTTTAGCAAATTATGCAAATTATATAGTTCATTACTAAGAAGATACTTTGAAAAGGTCCTCTTATTTCCATATCTGTACTTTCTTTAACTTCTTCTAAAAATCTTCATCTCATGTGTGAATAATTTTAATCATATTAAACATACTAAATCTGTATTTAATTGTTCTAAAGGAGGTTTTATTACGTCAATTTCAAAATATTTCCATAATTCTAAGAAATCCAAAATTAAAAAACAATATCAAAAAACTGAAAAAAAGTTACCTCCTCAAATAAAACTTTCCTTAGATTTAAATTCTAATATTGAAATAATAAAAAAGATGCTAGGTTTTTCTAGTGACATAACAGTAAGAAATTTTACTATTACTCCAGATGCTGAAATAAGGGCAGCGGTCATTTTTATTAAAGGCCTGGCTGAAAGAGAACTCATTAACGAACAGGTTATTGGAGCATTGATGTTAAATGACAGATTTAATGGTTTCAAAAATACTAATGAGTTTTTTCAAACCATAAAAGAATATGGTTTACCCAACACCTACGTAAATGAAGAATCTGATATTAATAACATAGTAACTGAATTGATTGATGGCAATACAATTCTTTTGTTGGACAAAATAGACAAAGTTCTTATAGTAGGAAGTACAGGCTGGAAAGACAGGGCAATTTCTGAGTCAACCAGCGAAGCCTCGGTAAGAGGGCCAAAGGATTGTTTTACAGAAAACATTGAAAACAATACTGCTCTAATAAGGCGCCATATCAAAAGTCCTGACTTAAGGATAGAATCATTTAAAATAGGTACAAAAACTAAAACAACAGTATTGATAGCCTATCTTGAAGGAATAGCAAGGGAAGGCGTAATAAATGAAGTTAGAGAACGACTAGGACGAATTGAAATTGACGGCATACTTGAGAGTGGTTATATTGAAGAATTAATAGAAGATACCCCTTCATCTACGTTTCCTCAGATAGAACACAGTGAAAGGCCTGATAAAATTTCTGCGGCAATCTTAGAAGGTCGAGTGGCTATTCTTGTGGATACAACTCCTTATGTGCTCATAGTTCCTACAATTTTTGTTCAGTTTATTCAGTCTGTAGATGACTATTACCAGCGTTTTCCTGTAGGGTCTTTTGCAAGATTTATTCGAATTATTGCTTATTTTACTTCAATTCTTCTTCCTTCACTGTACATTGCTTTAACAAGCTTTCACCAAGAAATGATACCTACTACACTGGCCTTATCAATTGCAGCTTCCCGTGAGGGTGTACCTTTTCCCAGCATAGGAGAGGCCTTTATGATGGAAATTACTTTTGAAGTTCTAATAGAGGCAGGCCTTCGCCTGCCAAAACAGGCAGGTCAAGCCGTAAGTATAGTTGGCGGTATTGTTATAGGTCAGGCTGCAGTTCAAGCGGGAATTGTTTCACAAGCTATGGTAATCGTGGTGGCCCTAACAGGTATAAGTTCCTTTGCCATTCCAGCTTTTAATGCGTCATCTTCAGGCCGTTTACTTCGATTTCCCCTAATGATAGTAGCTTCTATACTCGGTTTACCTGGTATCCTGGCAGGAGTAAGTATAATTGTTATTCACTTAAACAGCCTGCGCTCTTTTGGTGTGAACTACATGGAACCTTTTATATCAGCGGACAAAAGCATAACTGAAGACACTGTATTTAGAAAACACTGGTGGAAAATCAACCGGCTTCCAGGTTATATTGCGCGTAAAAATATTGTAAGAGAAGCCCCAAACATGAAACCAGGACCAAAAGCAGATTCTACAGAGAAAGATAATAATAGTTAATTCTGTTTTCAAAAAAGGAGAGATACAGATGAGGAAGATAGCTCTGGGATTAATTCTTATACTTTCACTTCTACAAACTGGCTGTTGGGATGCCAGAGAAATCGATGAACTTGCCTTTGTATTGAGTATTGGTCTGGATAAAACAGACTATGGATTCAAAGTAACGGCACAAATTGCAAGTCCCGAAACTTATAGTAAAACACCATCAGGTTCTGGAATTACTCAAAAGAATAAACCTTTCTGGATAATCACAAGCACCGGCAAAACAATTTTTGAGGCAATACGTAATATGGCCTCCATATCTTCCCGACGTATATTTTGGTCTCACATTAAAGTAATAGTTATAAGCGAACAACTAGCGCGGAGCAATACCCTTGAAATATTTGATTTTTTTATTCGGAATCCCGAGCTTCGTTTGAGAACCCTAGTTGCAGTTACCCCGGGAGATGCAGGAAAAGTTCTTGATGTTGTTCCTGTAACGGAGAAAGATCCAGCTGTATACCTGGAAAAAATAATTAAAAATAAGAACTTAACAGGCAAATCTTACGACATAATGTTAAAGGATTTTATTGAAGATTATCTTGACCCCTATGTAGGTCCAGTAACCTCAAGGATCATTATTGATAAATCAAAATCAGAACCTATTCTAAAAACGAGTGGTGCATACGTTTTTGGCAACAATAAAATGTCCACTGTACTTAGTGAAGAACGGACAAGAGGACTTTTGTGGATAAAAAATAAAATGAACTCATCAATAATGGTTGTAAATTGCCCCTATGATGGTATGCCTATTACACTTGAAATTAAAAATTCTAAGTCTTCCATCAAGAGTTATTTGGATGGTGAAGTCCCCCATTTTTCAATTAATCTTAAAGTAGACGCTACCATCACCGAACAATCATGTCTTACCAACTTTAACGACATGGAAAAACTAAATAAGTTGGAAGAATCACTGGAGAAATCCATTTGCAAAGATATCCAATCTACAATACTAACAGCAAAAGATATACAAATAGATTTTCCCGGTTTAAATTTTACACTACACAGACAGCATAGAAAAGAGTGGAATCAAATATCTTCAAAATGGGATCAGCTTTTTAAAGACAGCAAAGTTAATATAGCTGCAAATGTAACTATTCATCACGTATCATTGGCAAAGCCCCTAGAGCCAATAAAAATACAGAAATAATATATGAGATAAAGGAGTAAGAAGTGCTATGATGCAAAAAAAGGAAACCATTAGCAATAACCAGTTTAGAGATATTTTAATTTGCATTATGTGGCCTACGACAATCAACTACGCAAGTGGCATTTTAGCTAGAGAAGTAGGACGGGATATGTGGATAAGTGGTATTATAGGTGTACTTACTATAATACCTTTTGCTCTTCTCATTGTTTATATCGGACAAAGCTTTCCAGGCAAAACAATTGTACAATATAGTCAGAACTTGTTAGGCCGTGTATTAGGAAAAGTTCTAGGGATAATACTTACACTGTACTTTTTTATCATGTCTTCTAGTTCAATATCGATGTACGTCCACCATCTTACTGACTTTCTACTGCCGCGAACACCTTTTTTAGTAGTAACTACAATGCATATTTTGATAGTATTCTATTTAGTATGGAAAGGTTCTGAGGTCATTGGAAGAACAGCTGTTATCGCTTTTGGAGCAGATATATTTTTTTATTTTCTTGTCTCCATGGCTTCTCTAGGTGAAATAGATATTAACAGAATTTTACCTTTTTTTGATTCAGGAGTTGCTAATGTATTTAAATCCACTTTAAAGACTGATACATTTATAGGCATATCCCAAATACTTATAGCAATGATTCTTCCAATGGTTCATGACCAAAAAAAAGCTTTTGGCTCCGCAGCTTCTGGTTTGCTCATTGGAGGTTCTTTTTTTATCTTTTACTTTATTGTAGAATTAATGGTTATGGGTCCCCATGTAGTAGCCTTAATGCGTATTGCCAGTATGGACTTTGTAAGGTCCATTCAAATAACCCAATATCTTCACCGATTTGAATCCTTTATGGTTGCCCTGTGGTATTGGAGTATAATGACTCAGGCAGGAATTCTAGCAAGCTGTTCTTTAACTGCCTTTATGCAAACTACTGGAATAAAAAAGAAAAATCCATTCATTATTATTGTTTTTGCCTTAATAATGATAATTGTTACCTTTTATCTAGGTCATGACAGAGTGTTGTTTTTAAATTTAAGGGAGCATGTATGGCAGTATTTTTCTCTTCCAATTGACTTTGGAGTACCTTTATTACTTTTCTTTGTCCTAGGCATAAAAAAAAGATTACATATAATAAAAAGCAAATAAATAAAGTTGAAGGTTCAACTTTAATATGTTACTATTAATGTAATATAGTTGAACTTTCAACTAGTGTTTAAGGAGGTGAACGGTTATGGAAATCTTACATAGTCAAATATTAAGGGAAATAGGAGGTCTATCCCGCTGTGTCCAGTCTATAAGTGATTTGAAATTTAAAGAAATAAACCTTCAAAAAGGTCAATTTACATTTTTAACAAGAATATGTGAAAATGCTGGAATTAATCAAATTGACTTATCAAATCTTTTAAAAGTAGACAAAACTACAACAACAAAAGCCGTACAGAAACTCATTGAGGCTGGATATATAAATAAAAAAAAGGATGATATTGATAAAAGAATGTGGCGACTTTATCCAAAAGAAAAGGCATTAGATATATATCCATTTATCATTGAGGAAGAAAACAAACATATACAAATTTGTTTCCATAACTTTAGCAGCGAAGAAAAAGAATTTGTCTATAAATTAGTTAAGAAAATGAGAGAAAACATTGAAAATCATTGGAAAGAAATAAAAAATTCTTAGGAGTGATACTTGTGATAAGAAAAGCAACTATGGAAGATATAAAGGATATTATGGAAATCATAAGAAAAACTATTATAGAAATGCGTACTTATAACAATACTCAATGGGATGAAAATTACCCTCAAAAAAAAGATTTTGTTGATGATATTCAAAATGAAAATTTAGTTGTAGTAGAGAGGAACGAAAAATTAGTTGGTTTCCTGTGCATCAATAAAATAGAACCAGCTGAATACAATGGATTAAATTGGTCATTAAATGAAGATTGTTTGGTTCTTCATAGAATGTCAGTTAGCCCGAATTATAGAAGATGCGGAATTGCCACTGAATTAATGAAATTTACAGAAGACCTTGCTCTAAAAAATAATATAAAATATTTAAAAACAGATACTTATTCAGTAAATGCAAAGATGCAAGCTCTTTTTAAAAAATGCAGTTATAATTTTGTTGGAGAAATCCACTTTAATGGAAAAGAAAAGCCATTCTACTGCTATGAAAAAATATTAAGCAAATAGAGCACATTCAATTAGAAATTGATATAAATGAACTTTTTACACATACTACATTTAGAAAAGACATTTAATTGGGAGGAACATATGAATAAAAAAGAGCTTTTTTTAAGTAATATAGAAAATGGACATAATGTAAAACTATCATTAATGGTAATGAAAATAATATTTAAAGATGCTTCTAAGATTGTATGTATATTAGCCGATAAAAGTGGAGAAATAAAAGCTAATATGCCAAATAAAAATGAAAATATTACACAAGGAACAGTACTCGAGGCTGAAGGAATTAAAAGTAATATTCTAGATATAAAGGACTATAAACTAATTTGTGATTATAATATTTCAGATTATCTTCCAACCGCAAAAAGGCCTATTGAAGATATTATGGAGGAAATTGAACTGTATACAAATAAATATATTATTTCTAAAGAAGCTAGAACTTTAAACGATTATTTTTTTAAAGATGAACTATTTCTAGATAAATTTAAAAGAGGAATAGGTGGTGTTTCCATGCATCATAATTATATAGGAGGCCTTGCAGAACATACCTTAAACGTTATGTATTTAACTGCTGTGCTTTGTGAAAGGTATAACTGCAGGAGAACAGAAATGGCAATGTTAGCAGCAAAACTCCACGACATTGGAAAAGTTTATGAATTGTATTATGATGGCCCTTTTAAATATACTCTTAGAGGAGAAATGGAAGGTCATATTGTTATTGGAGTAGAGTTATTAGATAAAGCTATTAGGGAAAATCCTACACTGTATTCAGAGGATTTTATAATGAGAATAAAAGGCTGTATTGTTCAGCATCATGGAAAACTTGAATTTGGTTCTCCAAGAGAAATGAAAACAGAAGAATCATTTATAGTTAACTATGCTGATTCCATAGATGCTACTATGAATAAGATTTGTCAGATAAAGGATGAAACTGAACCTGATAATTGGTCAGAATTTGATAGAAGAATTCAAACAAAATTATACTTATAAATAAAACAAACGATATAAATTTAAAATATTCATCCAATTTTGATCACCTAAAAGCCCTCTAAATAATTATATTATCTAGGGGGTAACATATTTTCTAAAAATAATGCTATTTTCTCATTTAATTTTATTGCATTATTTGTGTTTATTTTACAAATATGTAAAATAAACAGGTGTACTTCTACGCTTCATATTTTTGTTTTAAACTCTCCATTATTTCTCTATTCTGCGCAACGATACCATTCATCTTTTTCTGCAGCTTCTGTATATCTTTAATATTTTCTCTTACCTTAGCATCTTCATAAAATGAAGTATATTTTTTTTTACAATGTGGACATTCAAAATAAGTCCTTCTAACACTATCATTTACCCAATCTGTTTCTAGTTTTTCTATTCTAAATGTTTTTCCACAATCATCACAATGAACTTCAATTCCTTTTAAAGTATTTTTCATAACATCCCTCCTAGAATTAGACTAATCTTCTTTATCCTTATTTTTCTCTTCTTTACTATCACTAATTTTTTCTTCATCTTTATTAAGTAAATATCTGAAATCAGTTAAGTCCTTATTTTTACCTCTGCCTCCATTTTTGCGTCCCAAATAAACCACCTCCCAATTTATACTTATGTCCATATCTATAGTATAACCTATAGATACAATTAATACTACAATTCATAATTTCAACTAACCTAGGAAATTCTTTAAGTAACCAATAAACATTTAAAAACTCAGTAAAAAATATCAAAAAAGAAATCATATTCACTGAAATATGATTCCTTAACTATTTTATATGACTACCTACCCTAATATTTAGATCTCTCTTTCATCTGTCTATCTATATCCCTTTTAGCAGCTCTCTCCAGCATTGTATTTCTTTTATCGTAGTTTTTCTTTCCCTTTGCTACTGCCAAATTTACTTTTACCCTACCATATTTAAGGTAAAGAGACATTGGCACAAGAGTATATCCCTGCTGGGCTGTATATTGCTGCAATTTAATTATCTCATTTTTATGAAGAAGTAATTTTCTATTTCTTAATGGATCCTTATTAAAAATATTTCCTTGTTCATAAGGACTAATATGCATATTACATATAAATATCTCACCATTTCTTATTTCAGCATAGCTATCTTTTAAGTTACATTTACCTTCTCTTATAGATTTAACTTCTGTTCCAACCAGTTCTATTCCAGCTTCCATGGATTCTTCAATAAAATAATCATGCCTTGCCTTTCTATTTTCTGCAAGAGTCTTATTACTAGACTTTTTATTAGTCAAAGCATCCCATCCCCTTTCATAACGTCTGTTTACCTAGTCCCCATTTTCTTCATCATCTATTTCCTTTACCACTTCAAAATATATCTCATGAGCGAACATATCAACTTTTAATACTCGAATTTTTATCTCATCACCTAATTTATAAATGTTTCTGTTTCTCTCCCCTACAAGGCTTAAATGTTTTTCATCATATACATAATAGTCATCTTCCAAAGTACTCATATGAACTAATCCTTCTATCGTATTTGGAAGTTCTACAAACATTCCGAAATTAGTAACTGAAGATATTATTCCTTGAAATTCTTCCCCAATTCTTTTACTCATATATTCCGCCTTTTTAAGATCATCTACTTCTCTTTCAGCGTCTTGAGCAACTCTTTCCATTTCAGAAGATTGTTTTGCAGCATAGTCTACTTCTTTTACCAATGTTTTTATTCTATTATCAGTTAACCTACCATTTATAAATTCTTTAATAATTCTATGAATAATTAAGTCAGGGTATCTTCTTATAGGCGATGTAAAATGACAGTAGTATCTAGCTGCCAGTCCAAAATGGCCCACACACTCCGATGAATATCTGGCCTGTTTCATAGAACGGAGTAGCAAAGTACTCACCACAATCTCTTCTTTTTTACCCTTTACTTTTTCTATAATATCCTGTAGGGCTTTAGGATGGACTTCCTGCCCCCATTTTATCACATATCCTAAATTATGTACAAACTCATTAAAATGCATTAATTTTTCCTCATCAGGGTCTTCATGTATCCTATATACAAAAGGTAAATTGGTCCAAAACATATGCTCAGCTATAGTTTCATTGCACACCAACATAAACTCTTCTATTATCCTGTTAGATATTCCCCTTTCATAAGGCTCAATCTTTACAGGCACACCTAAGTCATCTAAAATTATCTTGCATTCTTGAAAGTCAAAATCTATAGCTCCTCTTCCCGTTCTCTTTTTGTTTAAAATTTTACACAATTCTTCCATCAAATTAAACATGTTCACTAAATAACTATACTTTTCCATAGTCTCAGCATCTTTATCTCTTAGTATTTTTGTTACGTCAGTATAGGTCATCCTCTCATTGCTTCTAATTACACTTTCCACAACATTATGCTGTACTACTTTGCCAGTTTTATCTATTTCCATGAGACAGCTCAATGTTAGTCTATCTGTATTAGGATTTAAACTACAAATACCATTTGAAAGTTTCTTAGGAAGCATAGGTATAACTCTATCTATAAGGTAAACAGAAGTTCCTCTCTTCAATGCCTCTTTATCTAATGGATTTTTTTCCCTTACATAGTTGGATACGTCGGCTATATGGACACCTAAGGAGTAATTTCCATTTGGCAATTTACTTAAGGATATAGCATCATCTAGATCCTTAGCATCTTCTCCATCTATTGTAACTGTAAGTAAATCTCTTAAGTCAGTTCTTCTATCATACTCATCCTTTGGAATTTCTTCAGATATATTTTCAACATATTGCTGAACTTTTATAGGAAACTCTTCAGGTAAGTTATTCTTTTTTATTATGGTCAATATGTCTATTCCCTTTTCTCCTTTTTTACCTAATATATTTATTATCTTCCCCTCTGGATTTCTTCTTTTTTCAGGCCACTCAGTTATTTCTGCAACTACCACATCACCTGTTTGGGCACTTTTTCTACATTCCTTAGGTATAAATATATCTTGATATATACGCTTTTCTTCTGGTACCACAAATCCAAAATTTGTACTGTCTTCAAACGTGCCTATAACTACTTTATTGGCTCTTTCTAATACTCTTATAATTTCTCCTTCACATTTTTTACCTTTATCTTCCATCTTCGTTACCTTTACTACTACTTTATCGCCATTCATGGCGCCATTTAAATAGGAAGATGGAACAAATACATCTGCTCCTTCATTTTCTGGTATAACGAAACCATATCCTTTTTGATGTCCCTGAAACTTACCTGTTACAAGTCCCATTCTATCCGGTATTCCATATCTTTTTCTGCGTGTTTTAACTACCAATCCTTCCTTTTCCAAGTCATCCAATACCTTTTTAAAATCTTTTGCTTCAGCCTTTGTTACAGAAAATATGCTCTCTAATTCCCTTATATTCATAGGCTTATAAGCCTGTTCTTCCATAAAATTTATAATTGCTTCTTTTATATTCATTTTTTCACCACCTACTATTATCTTGACTTAATTATGGTAAAAATATTCAATATTACCCAAATTTTTTATTTAAAATAATAATATATTATACCTACACTATAAGTCAATAACCTATAGAATTTATTTCGTAACTTAAAAATCAACTTACACGTAGGCATGCTTTTACAATTCAAAATATTAACGAGCTGAAGGTTGTAAAAAATATCCGGAGTATAAGTTGATTTTTCGTTTAGAAACTCTACACAAAAAAATAAATAGAGCAACATATACCCTATTTATACAAACTGCTATCTAAATTACTTTATGAAATTTTGCACTACACATATAATTGCAAATAATATAGCTAGTATAACAGTTGTTCTTACTAACATTGCTTCTGAAGTCCTTGATTTATTTCTTGAATAAAAGCTTTCACCTGCTCCACCAGATATAAGTCCACTCAACCCGTTAGTTTTACCTGGCTGCATCAGCACAACTGCTATAAGCATAACTCCAATTATCAGCTGTAAAATTACTAAAAAAATGTGCATAGGTAATTTCCTCCTACATATTGCATTTTAAATTAACACATATACTATATTAACATATGTATCTAATAATTTCAATTTACTATTTTTTAAAAAACCCGGTGTTTTTACACCGGGCTCTTTTTTACTTTCTGTTTAGATTGTAAAATGCATCTAGTCCTCTGTACTCAGCTACTTCGCCTAATTCTTCCTCTATTCTTAAAAGTTGATTATACTTTGCAACTCTTTCACTTCTTGCTGGTGCACCAGTTTTAATCTGTCCTGCATTCACTGCTACTACTAAATCAGCTATTGTAGTGTCTTCTGTCTCACCTGACCTATGTGATACAACTGCAGTATAACCTGCTCTCTCTGCCATCTCTATAGCATTTAATGTCTCTGTAAGAGTTCCTATTTGGTTTAATTTTATAAGTATAGAATTTGCAACTTTTTTATCTATACCTTTTTTCAATCTTTCTGTATTAGTTACAAAGAGGTCATCGCCTACTAACTGAATTTTATCTCCTAATTTTTCAGTTAATAATGCCCATCCTTCCCAATCTTCTTCTGCCATACCATCTTCTAAGGAGATTATAGGATATTTATTTGCAATATCTACATAGAAATCTACCATTTCTGCAGGAGTTAAAACTTTGCCTTCTCCCTTTAAATTGTATTTTCCATCTTCATAAAATTCTGATGAAGCAGGATCTAATGCTATAAATATATCTTTTCCTGGAGTATATCCAGCTTTTTCTATAGCTTCAACTATTACCTGTATAGCCTCTTCATTTGATTTTAGATTTGGAGCAAATCCACCTTCATCACCTACACCAGTGTCATAGCCCTTGGATTTTAAAAGTGATTTTAATGTGTGGTAAACTTCAGAGCTCATTCTAAGAGCTTCACTAAAACTTGGAGCACCTGCAGGCATTATCATAAATTCCTGAAGATCTACATTATTATCAGCATGTTTTCCACCATTTAGTATGTTCATCATTGGAACTGGAAGAACTTTTGCATTTACTCCACCTATATATTGATATAAGCTTAGTCCTAAATATTCAGCAGCTGCTCTTGCGCAAGCAAGTGATACACCTAATGTAGCATTAGCGCCTAACTTAGCCTTATTTTTTGTGCCATCAAGTTCTATCATTGTCTTATCTATAAGTACCTGATCAAATACATTCATTCCTATAAGTTCTTCTGCTACGTAATTATTTATGTTATCAATAGCCTTCAAAACACCTTTTCCCTTATATTTTTCAGTGTCTCCATCTCTAAGTTCTACAGCTTCAAATGCTCCTGTAGATGCACCAGAAGGTACTGCTGATCTGCCTACAGTTCCATCTTCTAATACAACTTCTACCTCTACAGTTGGATTTGATCTTGAATCAAGGATTTGTCTTGCCATTACATCTACTATTTCTATATAATTTTTCATAAATTCTAACCGCTATGTAAAACAACGGTTTTTTCACTCCCTTCATTTCTTATTTTAATTTTATATACATATTTAAAAAATCAGCTAGTTAAGTTTAATCTTTTAATATGAGACTTTTACCTGTCATTTCTGAAGGCTTTTCTAGTCCCATAACATCAAGTATTGTAGGAGAAATATCTGCTAATATCCCATCTTGTCTCAAAGATTTTGAGTTATTTGATACAAATAAAAATGGGACTTCATTTGTAGTATGTGCTGTCATAGGACTTCCTGTAGAATAATTTGTCATTTGCTCACAATTTCCATGATCTGCTGTTATAAATACTGTTCCATCTTTTTCTAAAACTTCATCTACAATTTTCCCCAAACATTCATCTACTACTTCTACTGCTTTTTTTGCAGCCTCAAATTTTCCCGTATGACCTACCATATCAGGATTAGCAAAATTTAATATTATAGTATCATATTTATCCTGATTTAGTTCATTTAACACTTCACTTGTTACCTCTCTAGCACTCATTTCAGGCTTTAAATCATAAGTGGCAACTTTAGGTGAAGGAATGAGATCTCTATCCTCATTTTCATTTGGTTTTTCAACTCCACCATTGAAGAAAAAAGTTACATGAGCATATTTCTCAGTTTCTGCTATTCTAAGTTGTCTCTTTCCTTTACTGCTGAGATATTCTCCCAATGTATTTTTATGTAGTTCATTTTTAAAGGCTACATCCACATTTTCCAGAGTAGAATCATATTCTGTCATAGTTACAAATTCAATATTTAAATTATTTCTTTTAAATCCTTTAAATATCTTATCATTTATAGCTCGTGTAAGCTGCCTTGCCCTATCAGGTCTAAAGTTAAAAAATATTATAGAATCTTCATCTTTTATAGTAGCAATTGGATTTCCACGTTCTTCAATTACTGTTGGAATTATAAATTCATCGGTCTTACCATCTTCATAGGAATTTTGGACTGCTTCCAAGGCACTCTTTGCTTTTTTCCCTTGACCATATACAAGTGCATTATATGCAAGCTCCACCCTTTCCCATCTATTGTCTCTGTCCATAGCATAGTACCTTCCCGATACTGTTGCTATCTCTCCAATTCCTATTTGCTTTATGTAACTTTCCATATCTTTTATATAGGATCCAGCAGAGGAAGGAGGTACATCCCTTCCATCAGTAAACGCATGAATATATACGTCCTCTAGACCTTTTTCCTTGGCTAATTTGAGAAGTCCTTTCAAATGATCCGTATGAGAATGTACACCCCCTGGTGATAAAAGTCCCAAAAGATGGAGGGATGAATTATTTTTAAGACAGTTATCCATAGCTTTATTTAGAGCTTCATTTTTGAAAAAATCCCTTTCTTCTATGGACTTTGTAATTCTAGTCAGTGCTTGATACACAATTCTTCCTGCACCTATATTTAGATGTCCAACTTCAGAATTGCCCATCTGTCCTTCTGGAAGACCTACACTTAATCCACTAGCTCCTAACTCAGTATGAGGATAACTTTTATAGTATTTATCAAAATTAGGTTTATGGGCTGCTTTAATTGCATTTCCCTCTGTTTTTTCAGATATTCCAAAACCATCTAATATCATAAGCATTACTGGTTTCTTTTTCATCTTTTCCTCCAAAATACAATAAAATTTAGTAATTAACTATTTTTGCAAAGTCTTCTGACTTTAAGCTAGCTCCTCCAACTAACGCTCCATCTATATCTGATTGTGCCATCTGAGCTTTAATTGTAGCCGGTTTCACAGAACCACCATATTGAATTCTTGTTTTCTCCGCTGTTTCACTGCCGTACATTTTGGCAATTACACTTCTAATATAAGCTATAGTATCATTTGCCTGTTTGTCTGTAGCAGTTTTTCCCGTACCTATAGCCCATATTGGCTCGTATGCTACAACTAATTTTTCCACCTGACTTTTTTCAAGTCCTGCAAGATCAATCTTTATCTGTTTCCCTAAAACTTCTTCTGTTACATCTGATTCTCTTTCTTCTAAAGTCTCTCCACAACAAACTATAGGATTTATATCATATTCAAAAGCTTTTTTCACTTTTTTATTAATTGACTCGTCTGTCTCATTAAAATATTGTCTTCTTTCACTGTGCCCAATTATTACAAAATCTATTCCAATATCCTTAAGCATATTAGGAGCTACTTCTCCAGTGTACGCACCACTTTCTTCATAGTGCATATTTTGTGCTCCTACTTTTATGTTACTTCCCTTTACTGCTTTGACAACTGCATCTAGACAAACATAAGGAGGGCATACAACTACATCACATTTTGCATCACTTACTAGAGGTTTTAACTCTTCAACCAACTTCAGTGCTTCAGTTACAGTTTTATTCATTTTCCAATTTCCAGCTATTATTGCCTTTCTCATATAAATTACCTCCCTTTATTTCTATCTATCATTTAAAGCTGCTATTCCTGGCAGCTCTTTTCCCTCTAAAAACTCAAGAGAAGCTCCTCCACCTGTAGATATATGGGTCATTTTATCTCCAAAACCAAGTTGATTTACAGCTGCAGCACTATCTCCACCACCTATAATTGTAGTCGCTTCAGATTCAGCCATTGCTTTAGCTACAGCAAAAGTACCCTTGGCAAAGTTTTCAAACTCAAATACTCCCATAGGTCCATTCCATACTACAGTTTTTGCATCTTTTATAGCTTCTTCATATAACTTAGAGGTTTTAGGTCCAATATCAAGTCCCATATAACCATCTTTTATATCTACTCCATCTGTAACTATAGGTTTTGCATTTGCATCAAATTTATCTGCTATTACAGTATCTATAGGTAAAAGTAACTTTACTCCTTTGGCTTTTGCCTTATCTATCATCTGTTTGGCATACTCTAATTTATCCTCTTCTAGGAGAGAAGTTCCTATGGAATGACCTTCAGCTTTTGAAAAAGTATAACTCATTCCTCCTCCAATTATAAGGGTATCTACCTTTTCAAGCAAATTATTTATTACATTAATTTTATCAGAGACCTTAGCACCACCTAATATAGCAATAAATGGTCTTGTTGGATCTTCTACTGCATTTCCTAAAAATTTAAGTTCCTTTTGAATTAAGTACCCACATACGGCAGTATCCAAAAATTTAGTAACTCCTACAGTAGAACAGTGTGCTCTATGAGCTGTACCAAAAGCATCATTTACAAATATTTCAGCAAGGGATGCAAGTTCTTTTGAAAAATTGTCTTCATTTTTAGTTTCTTCTTTTCTATATCTTGTGTTTTCAAGGAGGACTACATCTCCATTTTTCATATTCTTAACTGCAGTCCTAGCATTTTCTCCTACTACCACATCATCTGCTGCAAATACA
Source organism: Clostridium sp. 001 (assembly GCF_019056555.1). Lineage (NCBI taxonomy): Bacteria > Bacillati > Bacillota > Clostridia > Eubacteriales > Clostridiaceae > Clostridium > Clostridium sp. 001. The sequence goes on from NZ_CP020473.1 coordinate 1,963,566, forward strand.
ACTTCTTTTTTTAAAAGTTCTGAAAGCCTTTTTGAAACTGGAAGCAGTGACATTTCTGGTTTTGGCTCTCCCTTTGGTTTTCCAAGATGTGAGCAAAGTATAACCTTTGCATTTTTCTCCAGTAAATATTGTATAGTTGGAAGTGCACCGATAATCCTGTTCTCATCTGTTATCTTTCCATCTTTTAGTGGAACATTAAAATCACATCTAACAAGTACTCTTTTTCCACTTACATCTACATCCTCAATTGTCTTTTTATTAAAAGCCATATCTGTTCCCAACTCCTTTATAAATTTATTTCACGGTAACATTATACAACTGATTTTAAAATTATTGTAGTAAAAAAGCCCGGCCTCATAGACAAAACTACAAAACCAGGCCCTATAATATTATAGTCTGTCGGCAACGTATTTAGTTAAATCTGCTAATCTATTTGAATATCCAAATTCGTTATCATACCAAGCAACAACTTTAACCATGTTTCCACCTATAGCCATAGTTGAAAGTCCATCTACTATAGAAGATCTTTCATCTCCTCTATAATCTACAGATACCAAAGGTTCGTCACTATATCCTAATATTCCCTTCATATCAGTTTCAGCAGCTTTTTTGAATGCAGCATTTACTTCTTCTACTGTTACATCTCTTGAAAGTTCTGCAACTAAATCCGTACATGATACTGTAGGTGTAGGTACTCTAAGAGAAAATCCATTTAGTTTTCCCTTTAATTGAGGAAGTACAAGTGCAACTGCCTTTGCTGCTCCTGTAGTAGTTGGGATCATAGACTCACAAGCTGCTCTAGCTCTTCTCATATCTCTATGAGGAGCATCTAAAAGTCTTTGGTCTCCAGTATATGAATGTACTGTAGTCATAAGTCCCTTTACTATCTTAAATTCTCTATCTAATATTTTAGCAAATGGTGCAAGACAGTTTGTAGTACAAGATGCATTTGAAATTATATTATGTTTAGAAGCATCATAAGTTTCTTCGTTAACTCCCATAACTATTGTTGCATCTTCGTTTTTAGCTGGAGCAGATATAAGAACTTTTTTAACTGATCCTCCCAAATGTGCATTGGCTTTCGTAGCATCTGTAAAAAGTCCAGTGGATTCTATAACTATTTCAGCACCTAATAAATTCCAATCTATATTTTTAGGATCTCTTTCTGCAAATATTTTTATTTCATTTCCATTTACAACTATAGAATTTTCTTTTGCTTCTACAGTTCCATCAAATCTACCATATAAAGAATCATATTTTAATAAGTGAGCTAATGTTTTTGCATCAGTTAAATCATTGATACCTACAACCTGTAATTCATTAGCATATCTTTTTACTAATGCCTTAAATACATTTCTTCCTATTCTTCCAAAACCATTAATTCCAACCTTAACCATTTACAATTCCTCCTAAAAAATTAAATATTTATTTTAAAATAATATATTGTGTTTACTTTATGAATTTAACAATTTCCCTAGCAGCACCTTCATCTGTAATAAGAATACCATTATGATTATTTCTTACTGTAGCAAGAATAGCCTCAGCCTTACTGACTCCTCCAGCTACAGCCATCAATATATCTATTTTACCTATTTCCTCATTTACTATTCCTATGCTTGGAGTAGAATATACTACATTTCCATTTCTATCAAAGTAACATCCAAAAGCTTCTCCTACTGCTCCATCTGCCTGGATTTTATTTATCTTTTCTTCTGGTAATCCTCTTCTCCTTGCCATTTTACAAGCCATTCCTACACCATACATAAGTATATTTGCATTCGATATACTTTTTAATATATCCTGTATATCTTTTTCCTCAATAATTGCCTTTAACGCATTGCCACTTAAATTGTCAGGAACATGAAGTAATTTATAAGTACCTTCTAATTTTTCTGCTAATCTGGCAGATAGGGTATTTGCTTGAGTTTCAACATTTTTACCCATGCCACCTCTAGCTGGCACAACTAATATATCCTTTATGTTAGAAACTTTAGGCATATTATCAATTACTTCTTTTATAGTGGATCCACCAGTAATTGCAATCACATCATTACTTTTTAACACATTCTTAAGATAACTTGCAGCAGCTCTTCCTATTTCATTTAACACAGTTATATCTTCATCACAATTTCCGGGAACAATTATGATATTTTCTAAATCTAAATTATCCTTTATAAATTTCTCAATCTTAGACAATCCTCTTAATTCGTGTATAAAATCCTTCAGTTTGTTTATAATTTCTTCTCCATCCGACGTTATAGTCATACCAGGAGTGTTTATTTCAATAAAGCCTTGAGCTTTAAGAAAATTTATTTCAGTTCTAACAATTCTCTCACCTATGCCTAGATTATTGGCTAATACTCTCCTTCCGACAGGTTGGTTATAGTATATAGTCCTTAAAATGTTATATCTTTTCTCTAATAGTTTTACCAATTCAGGTACTATTCTCTGCTCAAATTTAAGTACATCTTCCACTGCTGTGCCTCCTTGGTCAAAATGCGTCCCACTGCATTATTAATTGTCCCGCTTATATTATAAAACATATGAACAATTTTTTAAATAGAAATATGAAAAAAATTTAACAACAATTATAAATATTAGGGAGAATATTAAAATCTTCTTCTCCCTTTTGATGATTTTATACCCATCTCCTCCCTATATTTTGCTACAGTTCTTCTAGAAATATTCATATCTTGTTGATTAACTAAATCACATATTTGTTGATCAGATAAAGGTTTTTTCTTGTCTTCTTCATTTATTATTTTTTCAATGCTCTTTTTAATAATTAATACAGACACATCTTCTCCATCAAATCCTTTTGATATTCCTGTAGTAAATAAGTCCTTTATTTTTATTGTTCCCCTACTTGTATATATATATTTGTCCCTTATAGCCCTACTTATAGTAGATTCATGCATGTCCATGCTACTTGCTATATCCTTTAATGTCATTGGTTTTAAATATCTTTCTCCATAATCAAAATAATCCCTTTGCAAATCCAATATCTTTTGTAATACCTTATATATAGTACTTTTTCTGTGTTGTATACTTTTTATAAGAAATACTGCACTGTTTAATTTTTCTTTTACATAATCCGCAGTCTCTTTGTCCTCCTGGTTTTCAACTATATCTTTATATACTGAATTTATGATTAGTCTTGGTGTCAAATCGTCATTCATAATTATATAATATTTGTCTCCAATTTTTTCTATATAAGCATCTGGGATTATATATTTTACATCTTCTCCTGTATAAAATCCTCTAGAAGGCTTTGGATCGAAAGTTTTTATAATATCACCATATTCCTGAGCCTGTTTTACATTTATCCCCATATTCTTTGCTATAACAGTATACTTATTTTCCGCAATTAGCTCTAAATATTTGTCTATTATTATAAATATATTTTCATCATCTATTCTTCTCTGTGTTGCCTGTATCCTCAGACATTCGGATAAATTCCTAGCACCTATTCCATAAGGTTCTAAAGTTTGAATTATATCTATACAGTACTTTACAAGTTTTGTTGAAATCTTAAGATCTTTTTCTATTTCTCCTTCTTCTATAACTAAATATCCTCTATGATCTATGTTTTCTATAATATAGGAACATATAGATTTAACGTAATCCTTTTCATTTAAGTCCATTATTTCCTCTTTTAAATATTCCTTTAAGGACTTTTTGTGAGAAATAAAGTTAAAAGGAGACACTTCTTCTTCATCACTTTTTTGATAGCTTTGATGACTAAAATTATTTGAATTAAGACTCTTTATAATTTCCTTATAATCCAATTTGTCTTTTTCTATCTCAGTAGAGTCCGGTTCCTTAACATCAAGGACAGGGTTTTGTTGAAATTCTTTTTCTATATATTCCTGAAGTTCAAAACTTGACATCTGAAGCATTTTTATGGACAATTGCATTTGCTGAGTCATGATTAATTTTTGTTCTTGAGTTAAGTTAAGTCCAAAATCCATGTTCATTTTTATATACCTCCCATTCTCACATTTTACTAAAAAAACAGCTTCTTTATTTTATTATATCATGAAGCTGTAAAAAACTTTATTTTGTTTATTTTTTTCTGCAATTCGTAATATACATGAAATACTTTACGATCCTTAAATTACAAATTGCAGACTATATATATATCTTAATAATCCTCTACAAAAAATACTCCACAAGCTCCTGATCCCGAATGCACCCCAACTGTACATCCTACTTCACATTCTATAAAATCTAATTTTTTCTCATTTAAATTTTCTCTGAGAGAATCCAATATGTCTACTTCTCCTACATGAAGTAATATCAAACCTTCATCACTTTTTATTCCTTTTTGATCAAGGTAAGCTAACATACTTCTAAGAACTCTCTTGCTTCCTCTTACCTTATCAACTACTGACATTTCTCCGTCTTTCACTTCAACTATTATCTTTATGCCCAAAATGTTTCCTATAACTCCAGCTGTTTTAGAAAGACGCCCTCCCCTTACAAGGTTATCTAAGCTGTTAAAGGCAAGAGTACTTTTTATATGGGTAGAAATTTTCTTAACTTCCTTTTCTATTTCTTTTATCCCAAGCCCTGCTTGTTTTAATTTTGCCGCCTCAATAACTTGAATTCCTAGTCCAGAAGTTACATTCATACTATCTATTACAACTATATCATCTGATTTAAGGGTTTCTTTGGCAATACATGCAGATTGATAAGTACCACTCATTTTTGATGAAAGATGAATAGAAATTATTTTGTACCCCTTTTTTATATAAGAGTTATAACAATCCAAAAACACCTGTGGATTTACTTGAGCCGTTGCAGGAAAAATACTGCTATTTTCCATCTTATTAAAAAGCGCATAAGTATCTATATCAATTCCGTCTCTATAAGATTCTTCACCAAAATTAATAATAAGAGGAAGTACTTCTATATCGTACTTTTTTAATATATATTCAGGTAAATCTGCTGTACTATCTGTTATTATCTTTATTTTTTCCATAACTTACTCCTTATTTCATATCGGGAAAATCTATCTGCCTTAAAGCCTCATAGGCAACTATTGCTACAGTATTAGATAAATTTAAGGAACGAGTACTTGTTTTTATCATAGGAACTCTTATACATTTTTCAGGGGCACTATCTCTTATTTCATCTGGCAAACCACAGGTTTCCCTTCCAAATACTATAAAATCCCCATCTTTAAATTTGGCTTCATGATAAAAGTTTTTCCCATGAGTAGTAGAAAAATAAAAAGTACTATCTTTATATTTTTCTCTAAGTTCTTCATAAGAATCATATAAAGTTAAATCCAGGTACTTCCAATAGTCAAGACCTGCCCTTCTCAAATGTTTTTCATCTAAACTAAAACCTAAAGGTTTTATCAAATGGAGCTTGGATCCTGTAAGTACACATGTTCTAGCAATGTTTCCAGTATTTTGTGGTATTTCAGGCTGAAATAACACTATATTTAAACTCAATTTTATTTCCTCCTCTATTACAACATATAAAATATAAATAATAATTTCTTTAAGTTTATGGACTCATTAGTTCAAAAGTCCTATTAAATATATTACTCCATATTGATGTTTCAGTAAAGAGCATACTTTTAACTCTACAATTAGAATTCAATGCTGCAAAGTTTTAAAAAAGTTTAAAGTCCAAATATCAAAGTTCAAATAATGACGATTTCCTTCGTGTCCCATGGAATCTATCCACAGTTGTGGATTATTTAAGATTAACTTTTCAATAGTATTTTTTCTATATCTTATTCCAAATCCAGTTATATTAGAAGCACTATAAAATTTTTAAATAGAAATCAACTTATACTCCGGATATTTTATACAACCTTCAGTTCATTAAATATTTTGATAAGTCTAAGTAAAAAATTCTAAAAAAGCTAAGAACTTTTGAAAACTCGTACCTCAAACAATTCAAAAGTTCTAAGTTTTTACGAATTTTTTCCAAGACTTATATACAAAATATTTAAAAGAACTTCATTATTGTAAAAATATGCCTGCGTATAAGTTGATTTTTAAGTTAAAATACTTAAGGTTTCTAATTGAAATTTGAACTTATACATAAAATGTAATAACAAAATTGAAAGCACCTTTAAAAACTTTTCCATAAGTCTTAGCGAGATATTTTAGAAAATCTTAGGGGCTTAGGTATGTCTGAGGTACGAGTTTAGCTAAGCTCCTTAGATTTTCTAAATACCGAACTTTAGACTTATTAAAAGTTTTTATGGTGCTGAAATTTGTCATTACATGATTTGTATAAGTCAAATTTCATGTCTAGAAACTCTACAGTTATTAAGGATTTTCATTTAAATACTTTATTATGCCATCTGAAATATTTTTTGCAAGTCTTTTTAACACATCATCATTTGACAACCTTTTTCTATCCTCATCATTAGTTATAAATCCACATTCCATAAGTACCCCAGGTATTTTGCTATATCTTAGTACTGCTAGGTTTTGTCTTCTTATGCCCTTACTTTCCCAACCATCATTTTTTACTGCCTGACTTTCTATTGTTTTTGCTAATCTTATCCTTTCAGATTTTTGATATCCATTTACATCATAATATAATGCAGTTATTCCATTAAAATTTTTATCATTTAAAGAATTTACGTGAATTGAAACAAAAACATCTGCATGAGAAGAATTTGTTTTGTTGCCTATTTCTTTAAGTGGTACTAGCTTGTCCTTATCACGAGTCAAAAGTACTACATCTCCCTGATTCTTTAAGTAAGACTGAGCATACTTTGCTATCTTTAAAGTTAAGTCCTTTTCACTCATATTTCCATAGCTTGTCCCTCTATCTATTCCTCCGTGACCAGGGTCAAGTACTATACGATACTTTTTAGATGAACTATGATTATTTGACATTTTAACTATAGGAGATGCAGCTACCTTCATAGAGTTAACTTGATTCAATATTTTAATATTTTTTCCAAAAATAAACATTATCAAAATTAAAAAAATGCAGGAAAACATTAACTTTTTTCTGCTGTCAATCCTCATAATATCACTGTCCCTTTTTCGTTTTTTTATGATATGTACATTATATCATTTTTTTCCTTAATATTCCAGTTAATATTATTCTTCTACCAAATTATATTTTTACACAGATTTAATTTTGTTTTAATATCCTATTAATAATTATATATTAGTATATTTGTATAGGAGGTATCAAAAATATGAATATATGTATAGACATTGATGGAACAATTACAGATCCATATTACTGGATAGAAAGTGCCAATAAATACTTTAATAAGAATATAACTGCCGATGAAGTAACACAATATGAACTTCATAAAATTATTGGAATAACAAGAGATGAGTATACTGATTTTTACAATAAAATCAAATTTGAACTTCATAGTGAAGAGACAATAAGAAAAGATGCCGTAGAAGTTATACAGAAACTAGCAGAATTAAATAATATTTATTTTGTAACTGCTCGTGAAAAATGTCTGGAAATTGTAACACACAAATATTTGAATAAATATGAAATACCTTACGATGGCGTTTACGTCCTTGGTTCTGCTCATAAGGTAGGTACAGCTAAAAATTTAAACTGTGATATATTTATAGAAGATAGTTATGAAAATGCCATTGAATTATCTAAAAGTAACTTTAAAGTACTACTAGTAGACACAAACTACAACCGCCTTCCTTTAAATCAAAATATCACCAGGGTATTAAATTGGAATGAAATATATAATACTATAGAAAAAATGCTGTTACAAGAAAAAGCCATGTAATAGCATTTTTAAATCTTATACTGGCAACAATTTTTCAATTTTTAATATGTCTAACATTTCCTTAGCTCTATATTTATAGTGATGAATAGATACTGATTTTTGACCCTGCTTCCGTATTTCATCACATTTATCTTTTTCTTTTAAATAATACTTAACTAAATCTAATGTTTCCTGCGGTGAGGAAGATACTACCAAATCTTTTTCAGGAGTAAATAAGCTCCTTATTTTAGGAGTATCTGATGTAATTAAGAATCCCCTAGAAGCTAGAATTTCATAAGTTCTCTGGGTAACCTGAGTACGATGATTCTGTATTCCCAGTATTATATCAGAAGAGCTGTAAACCTGATTTGCTAGTGTATAATCTAAATATCCATGAATCCATTCTTTAGGTATATCTTGCCCTAATATAAATGATAGATTTTCCCATCCCCATCCAAAGAAGTCAATTCTAATATTCTCTTTTACAAGAGGTGCAATAAGGGTTTTTATAGATTGTATTCTATAATGATTTGGGTACAGTGTGAGATTTTTAGGATATCCATTAGCAACTACAGCAATAGAACAGTGATATTTATCTTGTACTCCTGTAAAATAATGCACACTTGGGTGGAAACCAAAATCCAGATGTGCAGCTTTAATTCCTAATTTTTTATAATAATCTACTCTTTCCTGGCAGATAGTAAAAACAAAGTCTGGCTGCATTTTCTGAATTAAAGGTAATGTAAAGCTAAAAGTGTGAGTAGGATCTTCTGTAGCCCAATAAATATGAGTAATTTTATATAACTTAATATATTTTCTTATCCAATTTACTTTTTCACCGACAGTTTCATTAGTCCATCCAATAGTGATTACTAAATCGGGTTTAAAATTTAAAATCATTTGCTCAACATTTTCTTTCGTCAATTCACCAGATACTTTTACTTCATGTCCAAGATCCTGAAATCCATTAGGAAGTCCATGTATCCACATAGGATGGTTTTGGAAAAATAGAACTTTCAATATACACTCACCTCGAACTTTTTTTATTTAATATCATAATATGTAGTACATAAATTATATGATATTGAAATTAGAGGTGAACATACTTTGAATATACAATCCATATCCCCTTCTATCCTTATATGCCATGGGAATACCGATAAAATACAAATTGCACTTACTTACGATGCTGGTTTTGAAGATTCGGAAACTGAAGAAATACTAAAAGTATTAAGAAAACATCAAATAAGATGCACATTTTTTATGACAGGATTTTGGGTAAATAAATTTCCTAAACTAGCAAATAAAATAGTTTCAGAAGGTCATGAAATTGGCAATCACTCATTTGATCATCCCGACATGAGAAAGATACCCTATAATGATATGATTAAAAACATTATAGATGGAGAAAAAGCCATCTATAATATAACAGGAATAAAAACTACATTGTTTAGAGAACCTTTTGGCCATTGGAATGACGAAGTTTTAAAAGCTGTTGGTGAAGCCGGGTATAAGTACAGCATTTACTGGAGTATTGATCCCATAGATTGGGCTCTGCCACCTATGCAAGTAATAGTAAATAAGGTATTATGTAAAGCTAAAAATGGTGCTATTGTGCTTATGCATATTGCTGGCAATAATACAGCAGCAGCTACTGATAGAATTATTGAAAACTTGGAAGCTAGAAAATATAAATTGATAACAGTAAGTGAAATATTAAAATAAAAACTGCTGTAGAAATCTTTCTACGGCAGCCTTTTTCATATTATATGATAATTTTTTAATATTTTTATCATATATTCAGCTCTGTCTTTATAGCTATTACCTAATACACTCCTTTTACCACAATCAGCTATTCTTTTTCTCTCCCTAGAATTATTCAAATAATATCTTACAAGAGATAAAGTTTTTTCAGGAGAGGAAGATGCAGCTAACTCTCTACCAGATTTAAATAATTGCCTCACTGCAGCTGTATTAGAAGTTAAAAGGAATCCGCCCGATGCCAATATTTCATAAGTCCTTTGTGTGAGCTGATCAGGATAATTTTGCAATCCCAATACTATTTTAGAAGAACAGTAAACTTTATTTGCATCTTTATAAGGTATATGCCCATGAATCCATTCTTTTGGTATATCACATTTTACATAAGATTTTACCTTATCCCAATTGTTTCCCCAAAAATCAATTCTTATATTATTTTTTAACAACGGAACAATAAGTGTCTCCATGGAAATACGTCTATAATGATCAGGATAATTCTTTAGTACATTGGGATATGCATTAGCAACTAAAGAAATTGAAGCTTTATAATTTTCATCACATTGAGTATACTTATGAATTTTAGGAGAAAAGCCAAAATCCATATAAGCTGCTTTAATCCCCATTTTTCTATAAAAATCAACTGTGGAATTGGAGATACTAAATACGAAATCAGGTTGAAGCCTCTGTATAAGCGGTAGTGAAAAAATAAATGTATATGCAGGATCTTCAATAGACCAATAGACATGAGGCAGTTTTGCAGTTTTTACACATTGTCTCATGATAAGTTGATTCTTAATACGCTGTTCAGTTCCCCAACCAATGCTCATGGATAAATCCGGCTTAAACTTTAATATTTTATTTTTAACATTTTCCTCACTAAATGGCTCTACAATTTCAACTTCATGCCCTGCTTCAATAAGGCCCTCAGGCAAAGTATACCGCCATATATTACCACCTAAAAAAAAATTATACGCATTAAAACACATCCTCCTTTAAAAATCTATTTAATATTTATAGGCAATATTTTTTGTTCTTTTAAAACTTTAATAATATATTCAGCTTTATATTTGTAGCTGCAGCATTCCACTGCCTTTCTGCCATTTTTACGTATTTTTTCCCGTTCTTTCGGATGAGATAAATAGTAGTCCACTAGCTTTAAAGTTTCTTCTTCTGAAGAAGATATAACTAAATCTCTACCATTTTTAAATAATTGTTTCACCACCTGCGTATCATTAGTAAGTAAAAATCCTTCTGAAGCTAAAATTTCATACGTTCTCTGTGTAAGCTGTCTATTCTGAAGTCCTATTACTATATCTGCAGAGCTATAAACTTTATTGGCTTCAGTATAAGGTAAATATCCATGAATCCATTCCTTTGGTATATCAAAGTTGACAATAGAATTCATTTTATCCCAATATCTACCCCAAAAGTCAATACGCATATTATTTTTTAAAATTGGATTTACAAGAACTTTAAGAGAAGCATTTCTGCAGCAGTCCGGGTGAGCTTCAATATATTTATCATAGCCATTTGCAACAACTGCAATAGATACTTTGTATTTATCACAGCTATCTACAGGATGATGAACACTTTCGTGATATCCAAAACCCAAGTGTGCTGCTTTAATTCCTAATTTTTTGAAATAATCTACTTTTTCCTTACATATAGTAAAAACTATGATACAGATGCTTGCAAAATTTCATAAATAGTTAATTCTTTTCCGCTGTCAATACTCTTTATTATATTTTCCGCCATATAACATCCAAGTTGGTTTTCCAAATCTGCAAAATATGCTAGTGCCTTTTCGTCCTTTATGCCGAGACTTTTCCCATGATTTATATAAGCTTTTACATCTCTCATTCTCAGTTCATATTGACATTTCATTCCTTCTTCAGTTCTTAATAATTCACTTATCTTTTCACACTCTATATCATCCAATATCTTGCTATTCCAGAAATCATCATCTTTATTTATATCAGCCAGAATAGTAGTTCCATCTAAAATTGCCTTAGCTTGTTCTTCATTTTTACTTATAATAATTTTCAATAAGTTTTTCGCTCTATAGCCATTCCACTGTAATATTCCTATACTTGATGAAGTACCATCATTTCTGTTTATAGTATCATAGTACCCTTCATTATAGGTTATTATTTCACTAACTTGAATTATAAAATTATCCGATTCAGTAATACCCACTTTATCCATATCATTCACCTATTCACTAAATAGCCTCAAATTTAGCTCACATTATAAGATATGTTTTAAAGTATCCGCATGTTAAAAAGTTTCTAATTTTATCAATTATCCGCACCTGTAGTAGCTATAACCACTGCAGCTACTATAAGTATCCCACCTATAAAAAAGCCAAATGTAAGCTGCTCGTGTAGGTAGAGCCATCCAAAAATTGAACCCGTAACAGGCTGAAAAAATAAAAATAGCGATCCAATTCCTGCATCCATAAGCTCAATACCTTTATTCCACAAAAAAAATGCTCCTGCTGTAGATACAACTCCAAGATAAATAACCCCAAGTATAAGATTTCTGTTATTTAGTATTAATGCAAAGTTATTATGCTGCATAAGCATAAATGGAGTGGTAAATATTAAAGCAAATAACATTGCATATGTAGTTATAATCAGTGAATCAAATCGCTTAGATGCTATTTTTACATAAACAGACAATAACGCCCAGGTCACAGCAGCTCCAACAAGAATTATATTTCCTAAAAGATGTTTCATAAACATGGAATCCAATCCAATAACTATGATGACACCAAAAGTAGCAAGTATAAGAGAAATTATTTTTTTCTTTGTAAATAACTCCTTAAGTATGAATCTGGCAAATATAATCACAAATACAGGTGTAGACGCTGTAATTAATGATCCCATATGGGCATCTGATAATTTTGTGCCCATAAACTGGAGGCATATAGAAATAAAATATCCTATAAAACCTATCCATGCAATGAGAAGCCAGTCCTTCTTTTTTATAACTACCTTACATCCTTTTTTATAATCAAAAAACATAAGTATTAAAAATAGAACTACAAAAGCAATTGCATATCTAATCCACACAAGTGTAATTGGAGAAATAAACTTCAGTATATATTTACTAACTACATACATTCCACCCCATATACAAGCTGCTAAAAATAAGCATATTGATCCAATCAATCTTTTTTTCATTATTAATACCTCCATCTTCTTACATTTATATAAGTTGACATCTAAGAGAAGGTATTTTAATCAAACAATTAACCTTCATCTTAGATTATAGAGATACAACTGGTTGATCGTTTTCAAATAAATCTGAAAAATACATATATATTTTTTCCACCTTTCATAATATCATGATGTAAATAAACTAAACATCCATAAGTTTATCACTAGAACTTATTTGCTATATATTTATATTTTAGTATATCACAGCAAAATTTAATATACTATTCTATTTAATCTACTCTATATATCTATAAACTTCTTAAAATTTTTAGCTAAAGTTATATGTTAATTTTTAAAAAATTTAGGCATAGCAAAAGACCCCTAACATCAATCAGAGGCCTTATATACGTTTGGATTATCGGATGGGCGGTGTATCCATCATCTCAGGTACTCTTTCGAGTGTGTCGGGAACCATTTCCGACCTCAATAATCCTATAATTATCATATTCACTTGTTATAACTATAATACATTCTTAACTCATTAATGAATGCCATTAAGCATTCATTTGGTGCGGATAACAGGACTTGAACCTGCATGAAGTTTCCCTCACTAGAACCTGAATCTAGCGCGTCTGCCAGTTCCGCCATATCCGCACGATTACACAGTTAGCACAACTTTTCTTTAAAAGTGCTCACTTATTCCTTTAACAGTATATCACAGCAAAGCCTGGAAAACAAGCATAACTGTTTTACACTCCATTTTATATAAACCGTTTTTAACTGAACATTTTAAGTTATTCAATAAACTTCTCAAATATTAAATAACATTTAATTACTAAATTCTTGTTTTGTATTAGGTTCTACTTTACTTTGAGGTTTTATAAATTTAAAAACTATTATACCAAATATTGCAGATAAAATTGAAGCCATTATTATGCTAATTTTTGCTATAGATAATATAGTCTCATCTGAAAAAGATAAAGATGAAACAAATAATGACATCGTAAATCCAATACCAGCAAGCACACTTGCACCGTATAAATGTATTTTTGTTACTTGATAAGGAAGCTTAGCAATTTTAAATTTTAATAACAAATATGAAACCCCGAATATACCCAGTTGTTTCCCTAAAAAAAGTCCAAATATAATTCCTAAACTAACAGGCGTTGATACAAGCGTTGAAAAATCATTAATATTAATAACTACACCTGAATTTGCTAAAGCAAATATGGGCATAATTACAAAGGAAGACCATGGCAATAGTGCATGTTCTAGTTTATATAACATTGATTTTTTGAATTCTTCTCTATCTTTTCCTGTTGGTATTGTCATTCCAAGCAGTACACCTGCAATTGTTGAATGCACACCAGATTTAAGCAGACTAATCCATAATATAGTTCCCAACATAATAAAAACGGAAACAAATCTTACCTTAAATCTATTTGCTAGTATAAGAACTATAAGAATGATCATACCTATAAAAAGATATGTCCATGATATTCTACTGGTATAAAATATTGCAATTACAAGAATAGCTCCTAAATCATCAACTATAGCTAAAGCCGTAAGAAAAATTATAATTCCTTTCGATGCTTTTTTGCCTACCAAAGAAAGTACTCCTAAAGTAAATGCAATATCTGTAGCCATTGGAATTCCCCATCCTGTACTAGTTGGTTCTTTATAATTAAATAATACGTAAATAATTGCAGGTACAATCATACCTCCTATAGCAGCACCAACAGGAAGTATAGTTTTCTTTAAAGATTTAAGTTCTCCAATTACCAACTCTCTTTTAATCTCCATACCAATTACAAAAAAGAATATAGCCATTAACCCATCATTAATCCAGTGAAGAACTGACATTGATAAGGATATATCTTTATATCCAATAGTTATATAGGTATGCAGTATATGACTATATATTGCATTAACTTTAGAATTAGTAATTATTATTGCAATGATGGCAAAAATTAATAGTATTACACCGCTAGCAGACTCACTCTGCAAAAAATATAAAAGTGGAGTTATAATCTTGTTATGAATTTTACTTTTCATATCTACTCTTCCCTTATTTATTTCATATATTAAACTCTCCTTTTATTAGTTATATCCTAAAAGTTAAAAAACATATTACAAATCATTTAATAAATTTTTACAAAAAACTTATGATTTTATTTTGATACTGACGAATTGGAATATAAATTAAATACTATGCTGCCACCTGAAGTATAACTTTGTATGTATATAGGATATTTAAAATCATTTCTAAATTTATAATCTATGTTTCCGTAATCTACCGTAGCATCCATTCCTTCAGGAACATAATGAACAGGCATAGTATGGTGAGTCCTTTCCGTAGATGTAAGTCCTGCTTTAGCAACTGCATTATAAAGCGTCGTAGATACCTGACATATTCCCCCGCCAAGTCCTGACTCCACTTTATCTCCAATAATAACAGGAGCTGCCTCATATCCTTTGGCTGCAGTTCTCTGACCTACAACATCATTGAAACTAAAAGTATCTCCTGGCATTACTACATGTCCATTTATGCTGCTAGTAGCAAGTGATATGTTATTTGCTCTTTCGCCAGAAGATATGCCGCCATAGGCTGTACTAAAACTAGATATTAATGTGTCCACAGGTTTAAGGTCATCTTCCTTTATTTTAGCTTTAGTAGTTTTGAGTACCGCTTTTACAGTTAAATCCTGATCTGAATTATTATCTATTTTAGATTCAATATCTTTTTTCAAAGCTTCTTTATCTACTTTAGCCCCATCTTTCTGTGGTATTACTGAAAATTTCACTCCTCCCATTTCAAGAGATGCATTCACAGGTTCTGTATCAACTTCACTTGCAATTTTATCTACCATATTATCTATAACTTTAGTGTCATAAGAAAATTTCAAATTATAGTTTACATTTTTAGGATTCTTTAATAATTCATATTTTTTAAATATATTGCTGCTTTTTCCATAAGAATAGGCCAACTTTACCGTATCATCCAAGTTATTCGTAAAACTTAAACTAGAATAAGGTAATTCATAACTTTTATTTCCTGCAGTTATAGTAATTTGTTTCTGTTGAAATTTATTTAAATATCCGCTGCTCATTATACTCTTAGCCTGATCTTTAGTTTTTGCAGAAAGATCCGTATTATTTATAGAAACTCTAGGATAAATTAAGTTATCCCAGTATTTTATATCATTATAATGATATACTATAAATCCGCAACTTATACTCAAAAAAATAGTTAAGGCAGCTAAACCTAATATTTTTAATGTTCCGCCTGACTTTCTCTTTGACTTCCTAGTTCTTCTTTTTGCACTCATAATTATCACCTCTTTATTTTCACATAGTTATTATACTATAGAGTAATAGCTTTTATATATAAGAATTATTAATTTAATTAATAGTTAATGTGGATTTCTTTCCGTTACACTACAAAAAATCTTTAATTAAATTTTTGAATGCTCGTTTTGCTAAAGCAAAACATTACTAAACACTGACTTATATAAATTTAAAGATTTTTTGCAACAGCTAAAAATCATCCTTCACTATTAACTTTTCATTATTAATTCTTAACTTGCAAAGCTTTGCTTCACAAAGTTTTTATATTAGGTCAAAATTTTATATGTACGAAAGTTGAGTTAATTATTATTAAATAAGCATAACTTTTATGCTATCATAAAAGTATGTTTGTTTTTCAAATATACTTAGATATGGAGGTAGTACATAAATGAAAGCTGAGATATTATGCGTTGGTACAGAGATTTTACTTGGAGATATAGTAAATACAAATGCACAATTTATTTCCAAAGGATTAGCTGATCTTGGTATAGAAGTGTATCACCAATCTGTTGTTGGAGATAATCCTCAGAGACTTTTAGATGAGTTTAAGAAGTCTTTTGAAAGAGCTGACATCATAATTACAACTGGAGGGCTTGGACCTACACAAGATGATCTAACTAAAGAAACTAGTGCTAAATACTTCAATAAGGAAATGATCTTAGATAAAAGTTCACTTACCCAATTAGAATCTTATTTTAAGAAAATGGGAAAACTAAATTTAGAAGGCAATAATATAAAACAAGCTTACTTTCCTGAAGGTGCTTCTATACTTCCTAATCCACATGGTACGGCTCCTGGCTGTTGTATGGAGCAAAACGGGAAAATTTTAATAATACTTCCTGGACCTCCAAAAGAGGCAAAGCCTATGTTTCAAAATTATGTAGTACCATTCTTAAAAAAATACAGTAATGGAGTAATAAAATCTAAAACGCTGAGAGTTTGTGGTATGGGAGAAAGTTCTATGGCTGAAAGTGTATCAGATCTTATAAATAATAGTGTAAACCCCACTGTAGCTCCTTATGCAAAAGAAAATGATACAATACTTAGAATTACTACACGGGCAAATACAGAAGAAGAAGCTGTAGAGCTTATAAAACCTGTAGAATCTAAAATTAGAGAAAAACTAGGGATAAATATATATGGTGAAGATGATGACACTATGGAAGATGTTATAGGAAAATTATTGATAAATAAAGGTTTAACTATATCCTCTGCAGAATCATGTACTGGTGGGTTAATAGCAGCAAGACTTGTAAATTATCCTGGCATATCTGCTGTATTTAAAGAAGGTGCTGTCACTTATAGCAACGAGGCCAAAATGAAAAGACTAGGAGTAAAAAAGGATACCCTAGACAAATTTAGTGCTGTTAGTTCTGAGACTGCAAAAGAAATGGCAGAAGGTATAGCTAAAACAGCAAATACAGATATAGGCATAGCTACTACAGGAATTGCAGGTCCTGGCGGTGGTACTTACGAAAAACCTGTAGGTCTAGTATATATAGGACTTTATATAAACGGAGAGACTTATGTTAAGAAGTGCCAATTCTTTGGAAGCAGAGATGTGGTAAGACAAAGGGCTACTATGACCGCCCTTGATTTGATAAGAAGGCACATTATAAATTTGTAGAGTTTATAAGTAAAAGTTGAATACTCAACTTTTTCAGTTTAAAAAAATTGTGAAACAATATTTTTAAACTGAAAAAGTTCAAAGTTCAAATATCAAATAAGGATAATTTTCTTCCTAACGTCAGAAAATATTAAAATTATAGATTTCCTGAGGTACGAGGGAAATCATCTTTATCTGTTCTTTGTTATTTGAACTCTGTTATTTTCAAAAAAACTTTTATTTAGAAACTGTACATAAGTTTTCTAACTTAAAAATCACTTTATGTGCAGAAATATTTTTACAATAATGAAGCACTTTTAAATATTTTGTATATAAGTCTTAGTAAAAAAATTTTAAAAAATCTAGAACTTTTGAATTGTTTGAGGTACGAGTTTTCAAAAGTTCTCAGTATTTTTTTAATTTTTTTGCTTAGTCTTATCAAAATATTTAACGTGATGAATGTTGTAAAAATATTTGGAGCATAAAGTGATTTTTACTTAGAAACTCTATGTAAATTCTAAACTTCAAGACTTAGTTTCCTCTGGATGATTGAAGTATTCACAGTAAGGGGCTAGAGGGCAATGTTCACAATCAGGTTTTCTTGACTTACATATGCGCCTTCCATGCCATATTAAATAATGATGTGAATCACTCCACATACTTTTGGGTATATTTTTCATAAGTTCCATTTCTACTTTGTTGGGAGTAGTTCCTTTTGCAATTCCAAGTCTATTTGATACTCTAAATACATGAGTATCCACTGCAATTGCTGGAACTCCAAAGGCGTTTGACAAAACAACATCCGCAGTTTTTCTGCCCACTCCTGGAAGTTCTATCAATTGTTCCATAGTATGTGGTACCTCTCCACCGTACTTTTCAACAAGTTCTCTGCTAGTTGAAAGTATATTCTTGCTTTTATTTCTAAAAAAGCCACAGCTTTTTATCTTTTCTCCTAATTCTTCCTCTGTTAAAGATATCATTTTTTCAGGAGTATTATATTGTTTATACAATTCTGATGTAACTTTATTCACTCTTACATCGGTGCATTGAGCTGAAAGCATAGTGGACACTAGCAATTCATAAGGAGACCCAAAATTCAATGCACATTTTGCTTCTGGATAGGTTTCTTTCAGTACTTTCAATATATTATCTATATTTTGTTTATCCAACTTTTATCACCTTCATTAAGACTTGTATACTCCTCTATATTGTTCAGGCAAAAGTTCTGCTATTTTTTTCATAAATAAATCTGATATTCTGTCTTCATATACATGTTTGTTTTCACCTTTATCTTGGGGCGGTATATCTATCTGCTTTCCTATATTCACATTTACCTCTGCATTATGAAAACTTTCTAGAGCCATATCCTTGTCGCTTATAGGTAAAAGTTTTTCAGTACCAGAGATACCGATAGGAAGAATTGCAGCCTTAGTTAACTTCTGTATTAAAACTACCCCTTTCCTCCCTTTTGCTAAGCTTGCTGTTCTACTTCTCGTTCCCTCAGGGAATATCAGTATATTATCTCCGTTCTTTACAGTTTTTATAATTTTAGATATGGCATCCTTGTCTGCACTATTTGGTTTTATGTCAATAGTTTTTGTAATACACATGCCAAGCTGAGTTAAAGAATTTTGATTCAATTTTTTACCTGCTACAAAAGTCAGGTTTTCTGATTTAAGTACTCTACTTAATACAAGAGCATCAGAATTGCTTAAATGATTGCAGATAAATATTACAGGTCTTTCCACTTCATTTAAATTTTCAATGCCTTTTACTTTTATATCTGCACATCTATTTAAGTAACCACCTAATACCTTTTTTGAAATATACGCTAAAAATCCTTTAGGAAGATGTCCCATTAGCTTGACCATCCATGGAGAAATCATAAATAAATCCACCTTTCTTTTTATATATGGTATACTTTTTTAAATGTACCTCTCTAATATAAATTATAATTTTAAAACCTGTAAAAGTCTATCATAATAATCTCTTACATAGGTTGACCTTATGTTTTTATATTCCAAATTAATACTTTTATTTAATGTAATCATATTTATAATTGCATTTCTCTGAATAATATTTTTACCTCTCCATCCACAGGATGTGTTTTTGTATTTCTCTGCAAATTCTTTTTTATCCATATCTATAATTTCATTTAAATCAACTCTACTCATAAAATCAAAAGGCTTAAAATCCTGTATATTAGAAAAAGCGACCTTACTATTATATGGACATACTTTTTGGCAAGTATCACATCCAAATAATCTTCCTTGAAATTGTGAAAACCATTTATTATCTATATGTTTTTTTTGAGTTATATATGACATGCATATATTAGAATTTTTATCTTCAAGCAAAGCACCTGTAGGACACGATGTTTGGCATAAATTACAGCTGCCACACTTACTTTCTAGTGGGGTATCAGCTTCTACTTTTATATCAGTTATTATTTCTCCTAAAAAAACATAAGATCCATATTTCTCTGTAATAATCATATTGTTTTTTCCTATAAACCCTATTCCACACTGAAAAGCTATATATCTCTCAGGCAAGGAATTGCTATCTACAAAGTATACAGCTTTTCCCCCTAAACCCTTTATAAAATTACACACTTTTTGTAAATAATAACGTGCTACTACATGGTAGTCCTTTCCTCTAGTATATAGAGAAAAGCTTATATTTTCCTCATCTTGTTTTTCAAATAAATAGGGAAAGGCAATGGATACTATTGTCTTTCCCCCATCCATATACACATATGGATTAACTCTATTTTCAATATTCTTTTCTTCGAATTCATTTTCAAGCAAATTTTCTTTTCTATATTTAAAACAATCTTTTAATTCGGTGAATATTCTGCATTTTGTAAATCCTACAGTATCCAATCCAATCTTATTACAGTAACTCAATATATCTTCTTTATAGTTCAAACCTTTCACCTGCTTATTATAGAAATTATATTATCATTTCATTATATATCTTTTTTCTTCTTCCTGCATAGTCTTTTATTTCTATAACAGTATTACTTTCAGCCTTAACTACTTTAGCTGGTATACCTACCACAGTACAATTTGCTGGTATATCCTTCAAAACTACTGAATTTGCACCTACTTTTACATTATCGCCTACAACTATTGGCCCTAAAAGTTTTGCTCCACTTCCTATAAATACGTTATTTCCTACTGTAGGATGCCTTTTTCCTGTATCCTTTCCTGTTCCTCCTAAAGTGACTCCATGGTAAAGCGTTACATTATCTCCAACCTCTGCAGTTTCACCTATAACCACACCCATTCCATGATCTATAAATAATCCTTTTCCTATTTTAGCTCCTGGGTGTATTTCTATTCCAGTTAAACCCCTAGCAATTTGTGATATTAACCTAGCAATAAAGAAACATTTCTTGTTATAAAAAAAATGTGCTATTCTATACTGTATCAAAGTATGAATAAAGGGATATAATATAAAAACCTCTAACGGATTCCTAGCCGCTGGATCATTTTTCATAGCATTTTTAATATCATAAGTTAATAGCTTAAATGGGTTTCTCATTGTTTTCTCCTTTCAAATCTATTGCTCAAATTTTGACTTAACATGAAAGTAATACTAAGTAATCAATTCACGATGCACAATTAAGGATGATTTTCTGCTATTACAGAAAATCTAAAAATTTAATGTTCATACTACTTAGTTTTTAGATTTTTCATAACACTCGTAGATAAAAATCTACCAAAATTGTGAACTGTGAATTGATTGAATTACATACTAATCATATAATCCCATGGATAGATATTTCTCTCCTCCATCTGGTGCTACAGTTACTACTTTTTTACCTTTTCCAAGTTTTTTCGCCACCTGAATTGCTGCAGCTATATTAGCTCCTGAAGATATACCAACTAGTATTCCCTCTTCTTTTCCCATAAGTTTAGCATATTTAAAAGCTTCTTCATCTGTTATAGTTATGATCTCATCTACAACTTCTGATTTGTAAATATCAGGTACAAATCCTGCCCCTATACCTTGTATTTTATGAGCTCCAGTTTTACCTCCTGATAGAACTGGTGAACCTGCTGGCTCTACTGCAACTACCTTTACAGCTTTATTGTGCTTTTTTAAGTTTTCTCCCACTCCTATTGCTGTTCCTCCAGTACCAACACCAGCTACAAAGGCATCTACATCTTTTAAATCCTTTAAAATTTCCTCTGCTGTAGTTTCATAATGCTTTTTAGGATTAGCAGTATTTATAAATTGTTGTGGTATATAGTAACCTTCTTTACCTTTGCCAATTTCATAGGATTTCTCTATAGCTCCCTTCATGCCCTTAGCTCCATCTGTTAAAACTAATTCTGCACCATAAGCCTTTATCATATTTCTTCTCTCTACACTCATAGTTTCTGGCATTACAATTGTAACTTTATATCCTTTTAATTTTCCTATCATTGCAAGAGCTATTCCCATATTACCGCTAGTTGGCTCCACTATTGTGTCACCTTTTTTTAAGAGTCCTTCTCTTTCAGCTCTTTCAACCATGCCAAGAGCAGCTCTGTCTTTAATACTTCCACCAGGATTGAATTTTTCAAGTTTAACATATATATCAGCTGTATCCTCATTTTTAAAATTATCAAGTTTAAACAAAGGTGTATTACCTATCATATCTATAGCATTAGTAAATATCATTTTAGTACCTCCCAAAATTTTATATAATAATTAATATTTTAAGCATGAAATTTACTTTGAAATCAAAAAACTCCGTCTCTATATGTTATATAGAGACGGAGTTTATACTCCGTGGTTCCACTCTAATTAGATTTTTAAAAAATCCAACTCTCAATCGAACACAGCGCTATGTTCTATCACTATAACGGGTGAACCCGATGTAATCTACTATTAATTCGACCACATAACTCCAAAGGGCACTTCACTTAAACTTAATTTAGAAACTTTCACCAACCGTTTCTTCTCTGCAAAATTTAATTTAAGTTACTTTTCTTTTTCAAAGTATTCTTGAGTGTTTTACTATGATTTATATTTATATTATACAACTACCTAAATTTTTGTCAATAATATTTTTAATTTTATATAAAACTTTTTTGTCCTATGCTTACCATTGCTAACACCACCATCTTCTATAAGGTTGAGCTGGAGAAAGTCATAACTATAAGAACTCCACCTGAACCTAAGAAGTACTTGATACAGCTTTAGAAAATTTATACAAGCAAGTGTGCTGATACACGGAAAGCACAGCTAAAATCTATTTTTTTCTTTTTTAAATAATACTGAGTTAAACTCTCCTCCTAAAATAGTTATTGTAGATAAAATAAAAAGCCAAGTTAAGAGGATTATTACAGCTCCTATACTTCCATAAATTTTAGAATAATTTCCAAAATTATTCACATAAAAGGCAAAACCCATAGAAGCTATTACGATACCTATAGTTGAAAAAACAGCACCTGGTAATACCTTTCTCCACGTAAGCCTTACATTTGGAGTAGAAATATAGACTGCTGCAAATATAAATATGGTTCCAAAAAATATAATAACATATCGTAATATATTCCATAAAAAGCCAAATCCCTCGGAAAGCCCTAACTTAAAAGCTAAAAAACTTCCAAGCATTTGCCCAAATACTAAAAACAATAAAGTACATAATATTATTAAAGTTACTCCTAGGGTGCATAGTATAGATATAATATATATCTTAAATATGGATCTAGTTTCTCTTTGATCATATGCTTTATTCAATCCTTTTATAACAGCATGAAATCCACCTGATAGCGCCCATAGTGTAAGAATCAAGCTTAAGCATAAAAGTTCTATATTTTTGCTATTAGCAGTTTTAACTACTGTATTTTCTATTAATTCCAGTGCATTTTTAGGCAATACATTACTTAAAATTAGCAATATATCATTACTACTTATATCACTATACCCTATAAGGCTTATAAAAAATACTAAAAAAGGGAAAATAGAAAATAATAAGCTATATGCAAGTTGTGAAGCCAGCGCTAATACATCATCTTGTATAAATCTAAAAATAAATTCCTTTAATTTACTAAATGCTCTTTCCTTCAAAGAAAATTCTCCTCTTTTAGGCATTTGAAAGAAAAAAGGCTATCATACTGACTGGATGGCTATTTCTTTGAAAATACCTTAATTTAATCGTCTATACGCCTTCAGAATATTGTATATTATCCGCTATATAGACTATATATTAATATTATGCTATACTCTTATTTGTTATTATAATTTTGCCCTTTTACATGAAAAATTATAAGCAAATATGCCTAAATCTATTGAACTTATCTAGAGATACATCTATTCTTTACCCCGCCTTGAAAAAAACAGAGAACTAAAGTCTATGATTTTGTGCAAATTATTTTTACAAAGTTCGGTGGAGTAATGGGATAAAATTTAAGTTAATAGATATGGCATATTTTTTACATAAATTAAAATCAAAATAGAAAGAAGCGATTAAAAAGTGAAGAAACTTATTAAAAACTTCGTATTATTTTGCGGAATTTATGCAATTGCTCAAGGCTCTCACTGCACAATTGCATTAGCTGCAAATAATATGGACAAGTCTTCTGACGTATCAACTGTTACCGCTTCAACTAGTTTAGATACTAATAAAGATATTTCTAATTCAAAAACTATTGATGGTAACACTAATAGCAGCTATGATAAAAGTACCAGCGAGAACAATACTCCAGAAAAAGCTAATTCAAACGTGGGCCAAAGTACAAACTACAATACCATTGTAAAAGTTAGTATTCCTGTAAGCAAAAAGTGGAAGATAAGCTTTAACCAACCAGTAGATGTAAATTCCTTAGGTGGTAAAATAAGACTAGTTGACAATAATAATACTGAAGTTCCACTAGCTTTTTCTTCAACAGATTACGGAATGTCCGTTATTGTATCACCTACGAATGCTTGTAATCCAGACACAGACTATACCTTAACTATAAGTGGGAATATAGTATCCAGATACAACAGAACACTTAAAAATCCTACTATAGTAGAATTTAAAACAGCACCAGTTATATCTTCTATAGATAACATAAGTGTAACTATAAATCAGGAAGATGAATACACCTTACCTACACAGGTAACTGCTAAAATGTCAAATGATACTACTACTTCTGTAAATGTATCTTGGAACAAGTCTGTAGACATGACAAGCATACCAGGTGTATATGCTTATACAGGTACTGTTGATGGATATAGTAAACCAGTAACGTTAAATTTAACTATAAAAGCATTTGAACCTGTACCATCTATTATGAACGACTATAGAATTCAATCTCAAATTGGGACAAACCTTTATAATTATCTTATGAATTATGATAATAGACAATCTGTGCTAGACAGAGCTATTGAACTTCATGGTGGAATTACAAGTAATAACTGTGTATATTATGCAAGTGAAGCTCTTAGAAGAGCCGGAATGACTGATCTTCCGGAATATGTAGCAAATACCAATCAACTTACATCTCAACTTGGAAGCAGAGGATGGCAAACTTCTACAGATTTATCTAAACTTTTGCCAGGAGATATATGCTTTACTACTTCTTATGGAAGCGGCCCTACTCATACATATACATTCATGAAGTGGGTAGATCCAAAAAGTTTTGATTATGCTTATATTTGTGATAATCAAGGTTATGACTACACCGGTGATGCCTACCATAAGAGAAACATAGATTTTGAAACTCCAACAAAAGATTGTATATCTTATTTTATGTATTTAGCATAGAGTATAAAAAGGGACTGATACACTAATTAGTGTATCAGTCCTTTGCATTTATCCGATGACTACTGTTTATTTAAAGTATCTATTCAACAATCCCTGGAAAGCAGCTCCATGTCTTGCTTCGTCTTTACACATTTCATGTACTGTATCATGAATTGCATCATAGTTTAACTTTTTAGCTAAAGTAGCTAAATCCTTTTTACCTTTACAAGCACCTGTCTCTGCATCTACTCTCATCTGCAGATTTTTCTTTGTATCAGGTAATACTACTTCTCCCAATAATTCTGCAAATTTAGCTGCATGATCTGCTTCTTCAAAAGCTATTCTCTTATATGCTTCTGCAACTTCTGGATAACCTTCTCTATCAGCTTGACGACTCATAGCAAGGTACATTCCTACTTCAGAACATTCTCCAGTAAAGCTAGCTCTCAATTCTTCTAATACTTTTTCATCTACACCTTTAGCAACGCCTACTTTATGTTCATCTGCCCAACTAATTTCGCCTTCTGCCTTTTCAACAAATTTATCTGATGGTGCACCACATACAGGACATTTTTCTGGTGGATTTTCACCTTCATAAACATATCCACAAACAGCACAAACAAACTTTTTCATTTAAAATTCCTCCTTAAGTTATTTCATATAATTTTCATTTCCCTTGACATAAATCATTATATAATATTAATTATTAATTTGCAATAGCTTTTATAAAATAATTTTCATTTTATATGAAATAAATACATTATAGGTATACCCATAATGTATTTATTCTTACTTGATTAGAAGGTTCAATTTTAAAACCTTTAAACAAATGCTTCATATATATTTTTATCCTAAATAACTCAAAAAATTTATCGGTTTTATTAATTTCTACTATTTATTTAAAAATTGTTCTAAATTAACTATCTGTTGTTCGTATATTCCAAACCCTACTTTACAATTTTTTTCATTGAAAGCTTCTACATTATAACGCAGTTTTTTACCTTCAATTGATATTAATGTTACTTTTATAATAACTTTCATATTTGCAGGTATTGGTTTTATATGTTCAACGTCAATTTTAGTTCCAACAGGTCTATAATTTTTAGGTATAACATTGTCTACTATATGTAAAGTTGTATATTCCATATACTTTATCATAGCAGGCGTAGATAACATAACAACACCTTTATTTCCAATAAAGTTAGCTGTATCTTCAGGCTTTACTATATACTCACTAACATACGTGCTTCCAACTTTAAATAGCTTGCTAAAATCCATTTGGTCACCAACCCCTTGTGTAAAAATTTTACGTTATACCTTTATCTTTATTAATCTTTAACAATTTTATCTTCTTCAACAGCTCTATGTTTTATCGGGTCAAGCTTTGCCACTAAGGCTAAAATGGAACCTAAAGCACATATACCTGCACATATCCATAATGCATAACCATATGCAGTAGCATTATTTGCACCAGCTTTTAAGCCAGCGTCAACTACAATACCAGTTATAGTTGGTGCAAGTATTCCAGCAATGGAACCTAGAACTCCTGCAAGACCAGCATAAACACCAGCAAGTGTAGGACAGATAGAAGGTGCTACAGAAAAATAACCACTCATAGTCAAGCAAAGAAATCCATAGGATAATGATACAGCCGCAATTACAATAGTTGGATTAGTTGCACTGGCACCTAAGAAAATAAGAACTGCTGCACCAATCATACCAACTACCTGTACTAGTTTACGTCCAATTTTATCTCCAAATTTATTGGAAGCTGCATCTGCAACAAATCCGCCAATAAAATAAGTAAAGAACCCTACTATATAAGGAACGGCTCCTGCGCTGATTTTCATACCACGACCAATAATAAAATAATTTGGAAGCCATGTAGTGCAAAAGAAATACATATAGGTAGCACATGCATAAGACAAACACATAAACCATACAGCAGGAGTTCTCAAAACATCCGACTTTGTAATGTCTGTGTTCATTACTACTGCTTGAACTTTTTCCTTCTGATGAATATAAGCAAGCTCTGCTTTGTTAACTTTCTTATGCTCAGATGGATCAGATTTACCAATTAGCGCCCATATAATACACCATATTGGGAAGAACAATGCATATACGAAAAATAGCTTTTTCCATCCAATAATTGGGAGTAATGCTGCTGCCAAATATATAGTGATTGCAGAACCTAAAGGACATCCTGCCTGTACCAAACCACATGCAATACCAGATTCTTTCTTTGGAATCCATCTTCCTAAATTCGACATTGCACCTGGAACAATACATCCCTGTGCGATACCTTCAAAGACACGAACCAAAATCATAAGTCCAATAGAAATTCCAATGATTGGTGTAAAGAAAGTAAATATTCCAGATAATAGCAGACTTATAATTAATACCTTGGTAGCTCCGTACTTATCAGCAATAGCACCTGATGGTATCATACTAATCATGTACCCAATAAAAAATGCAGTGGAAGCATATCCAAATTGTGTAGAAGTCCATCCATACTCCTTCATTATACTAGGTCCAGATACAGAAAATACAGTTCTACCTAAAAACATTACCATATAGGAAAGTGACAATACAACTGCCACTGCCCAACGTACATTCGTTCTTTTTGAATCACTCATAAAAAACCCTCCTAAATTTATTATAGAAATTTTAGTTACTCGTGGAATTTCGAAATGATTGAAAAATAAATAGCTTAATATTCTTAAACAGAATATCTCAATTAAAGAACGTTATAAATCTAAAAGTTCTTTCAAAAATAAAAGTTAAATTTTTAATGAAATTTTAAAAATATCTATATTCTATCATTTTAAGTTCAAAAATTATATATTATTATACAATTTTGTACAAATTTATATAAAATTCTATATTTTTTTATAAATTTATGCTACAATAACAATGTACACTAAAAAATCTAATATATACTGGTATGGAGGCATAACATGAACTTAAATCAACTGTATTACTTTAGAAAATTAGCACAATTACAACATTTTACACATGCCGCAAAAGAACTATATATAACACAACCAAGTTTAAGCGGGGCGATTTCGTCTTTAGAAGAAGAACTTGGTATAGAATTATTTCATAGGCAAGGTCGAAAAATCAAGCTTACAAAATACGGAAAAGTCTTTTATCAATACGTATGCAACTCTTTAGGTGAATTAGAAAAAGGTATTGATTGTTTAAAAGAATCATCTGGTATTATTGGAGGGATTATTGATATAGGATGCATCCCTACCTTATGTGGGGACTTTTTACCAAATATAGTAAATGGGTATTTAGATACTGTGAACTCAAAAACTAAATTTAATATTTTTACCGGCATGACTTTAGATGTTATAGAGGGAATCAAGTCTGAAAAATACGATATCGGTTTCTGTTCCATTTTAGAGAATGAGCCTAATATCGAGTTTGTTCCAATTCTTACTCAAGAACTTGTTCTTGTTGTAAACGATAAACATCCATTGGCAAAAGAAAAAATCATTGGTCTACAAGATATCGGCGACTATCCATTAATCACATATCGACAAAGTTTGCCTATTGGTAAAACTATAACGGAACTCTTAAAACCCTACAACCTTCATGTAAGTTATGATTTTGACGATGAAATAACTATTGGTGGAATGGTATGTTCAACAAATGTGGCTGCTATTACTGCGCGTACTTCTTTTTTACTCCAATTTCATAAGTTAAAAATTATAAAACTAGATACACCAAATAATACACGTACAGTATATATGGCGTATAATAATAATATTTACCACACCATGGCTGTAAAAATGTTTGCAGACTATATGATTAAAAAAAGCAAAATTCGTAAAATTAAGACTGCCAATTAGCATGCATTCTCTCTAAAGGGATTTTAACAATTACTTTATCTTTTATATATGCATAAATTTCAAATCCCCTTTTACATCTAAAAGTACATTCAAGGCATGGATCTTCGTCACAGTAAACATAAGAATCTTCATCTGCTAAAGCAAATACAAAAGATGTCTTTTTAGGATTTGTCACATATTTTAACTGTCCTCCTGTAAATGTTCTAAGATAAATCCATTCGAGAGAAGTGGTTTCATTCTTTATTTTCCAAAAAACTTCTACCACATTTTCATTGTATCCTCCTGTAATTTTGTAATCAATAATTATATCATCTGAAATCTCTGATGGATCTTTTGTAGAAAGCATCTCCATTTTTTCATCACAACACATTGGAGAAATTTCTTTCCTCATACTTGTTAGTTGAAAAACGCTACCACAATGTTTACAATGATAAAATATTAACTTGGGGCACACAACCCTTGGTTTTGTTGTTTCTCTTGATCTTCTTGGACCAAATTCTCGCCCTTCCAACTTGACTCCTCCTGTCTACCCATACGAACTTTCAAATCCTTTGCCAATAAATTTTTTTTCACCTTACCACTATCAGTTCTCGGAATTTTATCTATAATCTCCAGATGTTCTGGCCAATACCGTTTTGGAATCTTTTCTTTCCTCATATACTCTAAAAGTTCTCCTAATTCCAGAAAATGAACTCCTTTTTCTAATACAACATAAGCGCAAATTCGTTCACCAAGACGCTTATCAGGCATTCCAATAACTGCCTCATCCTTAATTAGCGGAAATTTTGAAATATACTGACTTATATGATTTGAGTTGAGGTTTTCACCGCCCCTAACAATTATGTCTTTCTTTCGTCCAATGATATTAATATTTCCACTTGTATCGCTTACACATAGATCTCCACTATAAAACCATCCTTCATCATCCAGTACCTTATTTGTAGCTGATTTATCACCTATATATCCTACAAATACATTTGGACCTCTTGATGCTTCTTCCCCTAGATTTCCAGGTAGTATTTCTTTTCTATTTTCATCTACAATTCGAATTTCTACCCCTTCCATAGGCCTTCCTGCAGTACCAAATGTTAACTCAATATTTTCATCAGGTCTTACAAATACATGTGGAACACTTTCTGTAGATCCATAAACTTCACATATCTTTATTCCATATTCATAGGCTTGCCTTGCCATTTCTTCCGGTACCACAGCCCCACCACAAAGATAAAATTTTAACGAACTAAGGTAAAGTTTATCCTCTCTAATATTCTTTAAAATATCATATATAAATGGTGTAGCTCCCATTGACCAGGTGCATTTTTCTCTATTCATAAGGTTTATTGCTTTTCTACTTTTAAACTTTTGCTGTAAAACCACTTTTGATCCCATGAGCATAGGTGCAATAATTCCATGGTGAAACCCAGTTGCATGATTTAAAGGCGCCGGCATAAACATGATATCATCTTTTGTAAGACCAAGTTCCTTACTAAAGTATTTCTCACTAAATATTATGTTGTTATGCGTCATCATAGCCCCCTTTGCACATCCAGTAGTGCCAGATGTACAAAGAACAGCTGCAACATCATTACTATTAACTCTTACTTCATCTTTTAACTTTATTGGAAAATATGATGATAATATTTGTGTCAAAGTAGCGATGCTGCTTTCTTTTTCCTTTAGGTTGTCAAGTAATACAATGTGTTTTAAACTTTTTACGTCCTTTTCGACTGATAGAATCAATTTTTCATAATTTGTCTTGTTGTAATATGTAGGACAGAGAAAAACTCTACTTTTACATAAATTTAAGAGATACGAAACTTCTCGACCACTATAGCACATACCAATTGGGTTAACAACAGCTCCCACCTTCATGCATGCAATAGTAACAATTACAAATTCACTCCATATTGGTATTTGAAAAGAAATAACATCTAGAGGCTTTACTCCAATACTGAGAAAATAGGAAGCAATAATACCTGCTTTTTCATCTAATTGTCCATAGGTATAGCGGTATCCTCTATCATCTACTACAAATTCCTTATCTCTATACCTTTTTACCGACGTATTCCAGTAATCTAAGAGTGTTTTTTTACCCCAATAGCCCATTTTTTCATACAATTTTTTTTGGCTATCATTTATTTTAATTTCATCCATCACGTCATATCTCCTTATAAAAAGAACACAATTAAAGATTTTTTACTGAACTAATTTCCTTTATAAGTGCTGGAACGACTTCAAATAGGTCTCCTACTATACAATAATCTGCTACTTCAAATATTGGTGCAGTTTCATCTTTATTAATTGCAATAATTGTATCTGAAGAGCTCATTCCAGCTAAATGCTGCACGGCACCGGAAATTCCACATGCAATATATACTTTTGGAGAAACTGTTTTACCTGTCTGCCCTACCTGCTTTGTCTGTGGAATCCATCCAGAATCTACAGCAGCTCTTGATGCTCCAACTGTTCCGCCAAGTAAATCTGCAAGCTCTTGTAACATCTTAAAGTTTTCTCCATTTTTCATTCCTCTACCGCCGGATACTATATATTCTGCCTCTTCAAGTTTAACACCAGAATCTTCTTGGGCTTTAATAAAGTCAACTACTTTTGTTAAAATAGAATCTTTGTCTATATTAATAGTCTCTTTAATAATTTCTGGACGGTTATTTTCATTTTCCTGTGGTTTCTTAAAGGCACCAGGTCTTACAGTTCCCATCTGTGGTCTGGTATCACTGCAAAGTATCTGTGCATAGAGATTGCCTCCAAAAGCAGGTCTTTCCCATACAACATTTCCAGTATCCTCTTCTACACTTAAAGCAGTACAATCTGCAGTAAGACCTGTTCTCAAGCTAACTGCAATTTTAGAACCAAGTTCTCTGCCCCTTATAGTGGCACCTATTAAAATGGTATTTGGGTTATACTTGTGACAAAGTTTTAAAAATGCATCTCCATATACATCTGAAGAATAATTTTTATATTCTTCTCCCTGTACAACATAAACTTTATCTGCTCCATGACTGCTTGCACCCTTAACTGCATCTTCTACATCACTGCCTATTACTACGGCACATAATTTCTGCTTTAGGCCATCTGCTAAAATTCTACCTTGTCCCAGCAGTTCAAAACCAACGTTCTTTGGTTGTCCCTGAAAGCATTCTATAAATACCCATACGTCTTTATACTCATCGAAATTCATAACCAAAGCCTCCCCTTAAACTAATTTTGCTTCTAATAGCTTGCCAACTAACTCTTTTGCTGTTTTTTCAGGATTTACAACTTTCATTACCTCACCACTTGCCTGACGTTTTGGTGTAAAAGTTGCTTTTACTCTTGTTGGTGAACCTTTAAGACCTATTTTGGTAGTATCTATATCCTTAATATCATCTAAATGAATTTCTCCTATTTCTGCCTTTAAAGAATCAATTTTTCCCTTAATAGTTGCATATCTTGGTTTATTGCTTTCTTTTGTCAAAGTACATAAAACAGGAAGTTTTGTTTCAACTATTTCAGCACCTTCTTCTACCTGACGCTTTACTACACACTTTTGGCCTTCCATTTTAATATCAAGCACATAGCTTAATCTGGAAATTTTCAAATGCTCTGCAATACTTGAACCTGTCTGTCCTGTATCTCCATCAATTGCCTGTTTACCTACAAGTACAAAATCAAATGGCCCTACTTTTTCAATTGCCTTTGATAAAATATAGCTAGTTGCATAGGTATCAGATCCTCCAAAAGCTCTATCTGTTACTAAGTACGCTTTATCTGCGCCCATGGAAAGAGCTTCTCTTAAAACTTCTTTTGCGTTATCAGGTCCCATGGAAAGTGCAGTTACAGTACCTCCATATTGATCTTTTAAACGAAGTGCCTGTTCTAGTGCATTTTTATCAAATGGATTTAGAATGCTTGGAACGCCTTTTCGAATCAATGTATTTTTAACTGGATCAATTTTAATTTCTGTTGTATCAGGAACCTGTTTTATACAAACAACGATGTTCATTTCTCTTCCCCCCTACTTATATTCCTTTTCTAATGCACCGGCTATTGTCATTCTTTGAATCTGATTAGCTCCTTCAAAAATCTGGAACACTTTGCAGTCTCTCATAAGCTTCTCAACTGGATATTCCTTGCTGTATCCATATCCACCGAAAATTTGAACTGCATTTGACGTAACTTCCTGTGCACAATCAGATACGAATGCTTTAGTAATGGCACCTTCTTTACGAACAAGATTTCCATTATCCATTAACTTCATAGTATTATTTACAAGTGCTCTGGAAGCTTCTACTTTTATTGCCATATCTGCAAGCATCTGTTGTACCATTTGGAATTTAATTATAGGCTTGCCAAACTGCTTTCTTTCTTTTGCATACTTTACAGATTCATCCAAAGCCCTCTGCATAATACCTACTGCTAATGTAGCAACAAAAGCTCTAGATAAGTTAAGAGAATTTAATGCAAGTTTAAATCCTGATCCTTCCTCTCCAAGCATATTAGAAGCTGGAACTCTTACATTTTCAAAAGTAACATCTGTAGTATTTGATAAACGAAGACCCATTTTGTCTTCATGTTTTCCAATAGTAATTCCTGGTGTATTTCCATCTATTATAAAAGCTGAAATACCTTTATTGCCTGCTTCAGGATTTGTTTTAAAGATTCCTACAAACACAGAAGCCAGTGCACCATTAGTGATAAACGTTTTTGTTGCGTTCAATATATATTCATCACCATCTTTTACAGCTGTTCCTCTCATTCCTGCAGGATCAGAACCTGCATTTGGCTCTGTAAGAGCGAAACCCGCAAAATTTCCTTTTCCAATTATATCTGCAAAATATTTACCCTGCTCTTTGGTACCAGAAAGAATAACATTTCTTAAAGCAACAAATGTAGTAACAAGTGTAATTGCATATCCTGCATCTACCTTTGCAAGCTCTTCAAAAATCATGGCTGTAGTTTCGTAGCTAAGTCCAGTTCCACCATATTCTTCTGGAATTTCAAGCATATGAAGTCCCATATCAAAGGCATACTTAAACAATTCTCTTGGACATTCGCCCTTTTCATCCAGCTCCTGAACATGTGGTTTGATTTCATTTTCTGCCATTTCTTTTACAAGAGCAATTAATTCCTTTTGTTCCTTTGTATATAATAAGCTCATTAATTTTAACCCTCCTCATTATTTTTTAAGCAGTTTCAATCCAGCTACAGCTCCTTCGTTTATGTATTCTTTAACCTCACTGCTGCTGTAACCCAATTCTTTCATGATTTGCTCTGTATGTGCACCTTGAGGTTTACAAGTTTTTATTATAGGTTCTGACATAGAACCAAATGAAATTGGATTAGTAGGAACCATTCTTTTTCCTGAAGGGTAATCTACCTTAGTTAAGATATTGTTTGCCCAAACCTGCTCATCTTTATAAACATCCAAAGGCTCATTTGCTGCTTCACACGGCAACTCATTGTCAGCAAGCATTTTCAGCAAGTCATCCCTATTAATCTTAGAAATAGCTTCATCAAGCATATCTACTACTTCATGATTTAATTTTTCAGCATTTATCTTTGCGCAGTTATTGTATTTGGTATTTCCTACTATATTTTTAATACCCAATAAAGTCATAATCTTATCATAATCTCTGTCATATTCAGGACAGCACATTACAACCCACTTATTATCCTTAGTACGATAACAATTATTAAATGGATTTGGAACTTCTTTTCGGCTCTTTGGATATTTATTTCCATATTGTGCTGAAATCATGGCAACACTTAACATAAATGATGCAGCATGCTGAAGACTTACAGTTATCTTATCTCCTTTTCCTGTCCTTTCTCTATTAAACAAAGCTCCGCATATACCAGATAAAAGACATATTGAAACCTGAAAATCTCCATAACCATTAGGTGGATTCATTGGAGAACCACCTTTATCTACTGTTGTGCCTAAGACGCCTCCTCTTGCCATATAGCAAGTAGCATCAAAACCCGGCCTATCTTTTGCAGGTCCTTTTTCTCCGTAACCTAAAACCTGTGCAAAAATAAGTTTTGGGAATTTTTCTTTCAAAGTATCATAATCCATACCTAGTTTTACAAGTGATTTTGTCCTTGTATTTGTAATAAATACATCTGCCTTTTCTAACAATTTATAAGCAACTTCTCGTCCACGTTCTGTTTTTAAATTTATAGTGATAAATCTCTTATCCATGTTTGCAACATCAAAAGGCAAGTTTTCTTCATCACTGAAAGGCATATTAAATACTGAACCCTGCTCTCTTGCGGGATCTCCTTTAGGGGCTTCAATTTTAATTAAATCAGCGCCCCACTCTCCCATAACTCTAGCAGTAGTAGGAGCTGCTAAATATGTGGTTAAATCTACTACCTTAATCCCTTTTAAAGGTTCCATTTTTATCCTCCTGTTCTTATATTTTATTTATAGCCTTTTGAAAACTTCAAAAGGCTATAATATAAAATAATAACTATTTCAAGTAAAAAATTACTCTTCTTCAGTATTGCCTCCATTAGCAATAAGTTTTCTTGAAGCTGTTAATCTTTGAACAGTTCTAGGTCCTTCCTCTAACCACATTGCACGACAATCACGGTATAATCTTTCAACTGGACCATATTCGCATTCTTCAAAGTATCCAATTCCTCCAAATATCTCTAACATATAATCAGATACTAACTTAACAGTATTGATACTGTGAAGTTTACACATAGCTGCTTTCATCTCAATTTCCTTACCAGCTTCATAATCTTTTGCAAAATCGTAAACCATTAATCTAAGTGCATGTATTTCAGTTCCCATATCAGCAATTGTCTGTTGAATTGCTTGTCTCTTAACAAGTGGTTTTCCAAATGTTACTCTGTCTTTTGCTCTCTTAATTGTCATCTCTAACATTCTCTGAGACATACCAAGATTACTTACTGCAATATGAGCTCTAGATACGGATAAAGAATGCATTGCAATCTTAAGACCTTCGCCTTCTTTACCAAGTAAGTATTTCTTGTCAAGTTTCATGTTAGTGAATTTTAATCCTGCATGTCCAGCTCCACGGCATCCCATCATATGAGGCATTGGAACGATTTCATAACCAGGTGTATTAACTGGTACGAAGAATGCAGATAATCTCTTATCCTTTGGAGCATCTGGGTCAGTTACAGCGATTACATATGCAAACTCACAACAGTCAGTATGTGAAATTAATGTTTTTTCGCCATTCATGATGTAGTAGTCACCATCTTTTACAGCTCTTGTATGTAAATCTGCTCCTGTACCACCTGTTTCTTCAGTTAATGCAAAGCATGTGAAGATTGTTTTATCTTGAAATTTGTCCATATATTCATCTTTTAATTCTTTACTTCCAAAGTCATCAAGAATTCTCCAGTTTAAATCCATTGCATAATGAAGATGCATACGCATTCCACCTGGTCCTTTACTGAACTCTTCTTGTACCTGTAAAATTTGTGTCTCACTTAATCCCCATCCACCATATTGTTCTGGCAATGCACATCTGTATAAATTGTTTTCAATTGATAGATCAAAAAACTTTTGAGGAAATTTATTAGTAACCTCAACTTCTTTTTGTATCTCTTCAAAAGGTCCTTCAGCTAAAGCTCTAATTTGTTTCAGATAATCCTGAAATTCTTTTTCATTTAATTTTGACATTTTATTTCCCCCTTGTGTATTTTATAACAATCTTTATGCTTTTATTATACTTATATCTAAAATATATTACCAATAGTTACCACCAATGTTATTGTTATCTTTTATAGTTATTGCCTATACATAATACAGCAATTCCACGGATAAAATTTAAGGAAATTGTCTTATACAAAGGGTTGAGGTACAATAATAAGAATTTGAATGAAATGCTTTACCAAAATATTTGCCTAGAAATTTAAAATTTTTTGAAAATAAGATGTTTTCAATTTTTATGTATAAAAAAGTAGAAAGCTATTGTTAATAAAAAGATTTTTATTAACAATAGCTTAATGAAAATTTTTAAAATTTTCTTATTTCATCTAATATACTATTTTCTACTTTATTACAATCTGGAACATAGCTTTTAAGCAATTTCATGTTACCTTTCAAGCTATATTCTCCAAGAGAAGCTGGAACAAGCACGCTGTCTCCTTTAAATATATTTTCAAAACCGCCGTTGTAAACTATCTTGCCCTTACCATCAACACAGGTAAATATATAAAACCTTTCTCTATCACTTTTTTCTACTGCTTCAATTTGAATATCATATAACTCCAGAGAAATTTCTCTTGATAAACAAAGATAGGTTTTTTTATAGCCATCCTTTTTTATACTAATACCTCTACTCTTATTTCCCTTTAATTTTAGATTTACTACGTCTAAGGCTTTATTAATATGTAACTCCCTTCCCCTTCCATAATCATATACTCTGTAAGTTATA
Organism: Clostridium sp. 001; assembly: GCF_019056555.1. Classification (NCBI taxonomy): domain Bacteria; kingdom Bacillati; phylum Bacillota; class Clostridia; order Eubacteriales; family Clostridiaceae; genus Clostridium; species Clostridium sp. 001. Next base: position 2,001,174 of record NZ_CP020473.1, read on the forward strand.
TCACTATTTTGTTGAATTTCTGCCAATATAACTCCTTCACATATGGCATGTACAAGACCGCTTTTTATAAAATACACATCACCTTTTTTAACAGGAATTCTGTTCATATACTTTTCCAAGTTTTCATTGTTTATAGCCTTTTTAAATTCGTCTATGCTGCATCCATCTTTAGTCCCAACTATCAAACTTGCCCCCTCAAATGCTTCAATAACATACCATACCTCTGTCTTTCCTGAATCATTTTCTACTTTTTTCGCATAGATATCGTCTGGATGAACTTGTATTGAAAGTTTTTTCCTGGCATTTATTAGCTTTACAAGAAGAGGAAATCTATTACCTTTAATTTTTGTTCCCAATAGCTTATCTCCTTGAATCTTAATAAGATCATCAAATCTAATTCCTTTAAATTTTCCATTCTCTACTATACCCATACCATTTTTATGGCAGGCTATATCCCAGCTTTCTCCTATCTTGCCTTCTGGAAGGTTACTCCTAAAAAGTTCTAAATCTCTGCCTCCCCAAATTTTATCATAGTATAAGTTTTTAAATTTTATTGGATACACACCAAACATCTCCTTATATTCCAAACTTATACTTATATTATAAGTCAATCTTAGATAAAATTTACATAAATATAAAAAGATTAATATTTAAGTAGCAAATTACTTTTTTACAATATCATAGTTCAATATATCAGTATATTGCATTAAAGTAACTTATTTATCCGATGACTATCTGCTCTAATACTCCCGCTTCTCCAAGTGTACGTTGCGAGCAGCTACGTCCCTGGATAACGATTTTCCCTAAAGGATAACGCCTTCTAAGTGCTGAAGCACTAAGAAGCCTGTTAATAAGCATCAGGTGGAGTCAAAACTCCATCTGATGCCAAGAACTCTGTTTATCCTAATTCACTTTTTATAACTTTTATCATAAAATACTACTATAATTTATATTTTGGAGAGTTGAAAATGAAACATTATATGTGTCCCTTTACTCGCTGTGGTATGAACTTCTCTAACAATATTTCTCAAGTAGACTTGAATTTAGATGAATACACTTATCCAGACAACTTCAATTCTGCACTAAAGTTAATAAAAGAAGCTATCTCTGGAGAAAGAGAAGATGAACTTTTTTACAACTATTTAATAAAAAATGCTCCCGAAAATGAATCTAAAAAAATTATATCTGGTATCAGGGATAATGAAAAAAAGCATAACAAAATGTTTAGATTTATTTACTATGAACTAACGGGAAATATGATTCCTTCTCCTGAAAATGTAGAGTTTAATACTCCTGATTCTTTTTGCAGTGGCATTAAACGTGCCTTAAATGGAGAACTAAATGCAGTTGTAAAATATAGAAAAATATTGTTTGCACTTAATAACAGAAAACACATAAACATGCTTATTGAAATAATAACAGATGAATTAAGACATGCTAGTCTATATAACTTTATATATACATCAAACTGTTCTAAGGAACAATTCTAGCTTAACTACTATGTATATGTAAAGTTTTTTCATTGATTTGTAACTATATAACTCACAATAACATACTATTTAATTAAGAGTAAAAAATAGGAGTTGTGTACATGTACGATTATGATTACTTCAGATTTGATGATGACGCTAGAGAAGATGATGAGCCAGAAGAACTAGATTATCTTGATGATGATTTTGTATGTCCTTACCTACAATTTTCCTCAAACCATACCCCTATGTGTATGAGCAGACAGCGAGATAACTTTCCACCAGGGCCTCCTCCAGCCAATGTTCCTCAAGCACCTCAAAACTTAGCACCTGGTTCAAGTACAAAATTTGTAGATCCAGGTTCTATAAGACGATGCTTATTTAAATTCGTTTATATTTGGCCAAATAGAGGCAATGGATTCTGGGCATGGTTAACTCATGTAGGAAGAAGATCTATTTCAGGTTATAGATGGCATAGAAATAGATGGGTTTATTTTGGAATGGATTTACGTCAAATAAGAAGTTTTATGTGCCGTTAACATTGATCCTAAAAATATAACTGACATAGTTACCAATTAAAAAATAAGCTTATACTCAGGATATTTCTACGTATAAGTTTATTTTTAAGTTTAGAAATTCTATATCATAAGAAATTTTTTAAACATTATGTGAAATAGTATTAGGAATATGAGAAAAAACGCTAATATCCTATGATCTACAAGCCATTTTCCCTTCATATTCCTACTTTTAAGTCCATATACTCCTAAACATGCTGTCGCAACCATAACTACAGCTGCAGCAAGCCCCGGTATGGAAATGCCCTTATATTTATACATAATATAACCATGGCACACTACAGCTATAACTCCTATAATTCCAACCAACTTGTGATATTTTATAATGCATTTCATAAAAGCTTTATATATATGCGCATACTGTTTTTTATCCTTTGGTAACTTCTTTATATATTTCCTATTTATATACTTTATAAAGAAATTAAGGAGTAATATAAAATACACCCAAAATCCAACCCATCCCAAGAATTTTCCAAGTTCCTTCATAATCTTACCCTCCCATTTTCTTTCAAATGCCTAAATAACTTAGTGTGTCATTTATGTTAATTTCATATAATATATATTAGAGGTGTGAATAAAATGTCTTGTTTAAACACAATGTCCCCTACACAGCTTGCAGTACTTAGTACTTTTATAGCCATTGTTATAACTAAGGATAAAAGTGCAGATGAAATAAATGTTCTTGGAAACGTAATTGCATCAACTGGAGCTACTGTACTTTCTATCGCAGCTCAGATGCAGTACCTCGAGTCAATTCAGAGTAAAAAAGATCAAATTCATGACTTAAAAAAGCAGCTTAATGACCTAAAATAGATATATCAAGACATAATTTAACTCAGCTTTTTTAATTAATAGTTAATGTGGATTTTTTTCCGTTACACTACAAAAAATCTTTGATTAAGCTTTTTACCACTCGTTTTGCTAAAGCAAAACATTACTAAGCACTGACTTATATAAATTTAAAGATTTTTTGCGAAAGCTAAAAATCATCCTTCACTATTAATTCTTCATTATTAATTCTTCATTATTAATTCTTAACTCACAAAGTTTTTAATATGCAAAATTTAATTTATTAATTTTAGCAATCAAATTCAATTTTAGCATACTCTTATACTACTCATCTGCTAATCTATAGCCTACTCCAACCTCTGTATATATATACTCAGGCTGTGCAGGATCTTTTTCTATCTTTCGTCTCAAATTTGCCATGAACACCCTTAATGATTTAGTCTCACTTCCCAAGGATGAACCCCATATTTCACGAATAATAAAATTATGAGTAAGCACTTTTCCTGAATACTTACATAAAAGTGCCATTATCTTATACTCTATAGGAGTTAAATGTATCTCTTTACCTTCTACAGTTACACGTCTTTTATCGAAATCTATAAATAGCTTTTTTACCTTAAAATTATTCAATATCTCATGTTGATCCTTGTTTACAATAAGATGCCTTAAAGACACACGAATTCTAGCAAGCAATTCACTTATACTAAAAGGTTTAGTTAAATAATCATCTGCCCCCTTATCAAGTGCTTCAACTTTCTGTCTTTCATTTCCTCTTGCAGATACAACTATAATCGGAATGTTAGACCATCCTCTTACTTTTTCTATAACTTCAATTCCATCAATATCTGGAAGACCCAAATCTAATATTATAAGATCAGGATTGTGTGACATTACAAGAGAAATACCCTCATTTCCCTTATCTGTTTCAATATATTTATATCCCTGGGAAGATAAAGCTGCTGTAATAAAATTTCTTATTGGTCTGTCATCTTCAATTACAAGAATATAAGGCTTACTATCCATCACTCTTCCTCCTTACATTAACTCATTACTTAGGCGTTTGCGAAACGCTACAACCCGTATAAATGCGGTGTATTTTTTGTTACAAAACAAAATAACTCCTCACTGATTTATGGTAAAATTGAATTGCAAAGAAACAAAATCACCATATACCTCAGAAAGGAGTTATATATTTATGATACCATATAAACAGCTTTCTTTGGCAGATATTTTTTCTGATTGCAAAGAAAAATTTGAAAATAACAAGCCTCAGTTTCTTTCTTTACTTGAAAATACTATTAACCTTGATGATTTAATCCCTGCTTCCTTCATAAATCATTTTTATGCTTCTACTGGAAGGCCCCGTAAATACAGTCTTTACGCCATGCTCCGTGCTTTGATTTTGCAGCACATTTTTTCTATTCCTACGGATTCCCTTTTGATTATTTTTCTTAAATATTCTCAAGAGTTAAGGGATTTCTGCGGTTTCCTTAAAGTCCCTGATGCTTCTAAATTCACACGTTTTAAACAGGATTTTATTCTGGACTTACAATTGATATTTGATAATCTCGTTGATATTACTGAACCAATATGCCAGCAAATTGACCCCAAACTTGCTTCTATGACTATTTTTGATACTTCTGGTATCGAAGCTTTTGTTACTGAAAACAACCCTAAGTATGCTAACCGCATCATAAAACAGCTTAAGACTTTTAAGAAAGTACATGCTTTAGATGATTCTTATGATCCTTATAAAGCTGCCTATGGTTCTATGCCTCCACACGCTTCAGCTAATCCGGCCATTCAACAAATGTACATTAACGGTCATTTTTGCTATGCTTTTAAATTTGGCATTGTAACCAACGGACTTGGTATTGTAAGAGATATTTCATTTTACAATCAGGATTTTCTAAAAGCACATCCTGATATTGTTATTGAGAAAAAATCTGATTCACCGGATGAAGATAAATCTCTTGCTGATTCTAAAGCTCTTATACCTGTTCTTATGGATTTCTTTGCAAAACATCCTTTGATAAATCCAAAAATCTTTTTAGGTGATGCTGCTTTTGACAGCATTCTGATTTATCGATACCTTTTGCATGATTTGAAATTTGAAAAGGCATTCATTCCATTAAAAACTAAACTTGCATCAAAAGAATTCGACTGCCCTTTAAATGAAAATGGTATTCCATGCTGTCCTTATGACCATTCGCTTCCAATGAAACGAGAAGGCAGTAAAACACACTTACGTTCTGGAATTCCATCAATGAAATTCGTATGTCCCAAAATGAAATGGGTATACAATAAAAAAACTAAAAAGAGCAAACGTGTAACTCTATGTGAAAATCCATGTACAAAATCTTCTTGCGGCAGAATGTTTTACATTTATCCTGAAAAGAATCTTCGTGCATATCCTGGAACTACTCGTGGAACTCTCCAATGGGAAAACACTTATAAAATCAGGACTGCTGTCGAGAAAAACATCAACCATTTCAAAGGCAGTTATTGCGTTGCGGATCGTAAGACACAAAATGAGCTAACGCTTCATTCTGACTTACTTCTAGCCGGTATAACTCAGCTAATAACAGTTATTGTAGCAAATAAAATACATAAAAATGAATATATTAGAAGCCTAAAACCATTAATTGCATAAATTTTATTTGTAAAAAATAGAAACCCAACTTTGCTTTATTTCGTGCGCCCTTTTTTATCAATATGGCTATTTCAAATCATAAAAATTTGTCTTTAAACTTCTAACAATACTTTTGCAACTTCTAAACATCTTTTATTCATTTTTATTAGCGAGTTTCGCAATTACCTAACTCATTACTATTACTTTCCCCTTTAGGGATGTTAAACCTAAAAATAGCCCCTCCTTCTTTTTTGTTTTCCGCTTCAATTGTACCACAATGGGCTTCAACTATGGATTTACAAATGGTAAGTCCAAGTCCCACACCACGTCTTGAATCTGCTATACTGCTGCCATTGGTAAAAAACCTATCAAATATATGGGGCAATATTTTATCTGATATTCCTATTCCATCATCTATGACTTCAAAAAATACATCGTCTACACTTTCATAAACTTTTATTTGTATAAACGATTGTTTCTTAGAAAATTTTGCAGCATTCTGAATTAAATTTATAAGTACTTGCTCAATTAAATTTCCATCCATAGGAACCATTATAAGTTTCTTTGGAACTTCTACCTTTATTTTATGGTCTTTAAAATATTTAGAGCTTCTCTGAACTGCCTCTGATACTACTTCCTCCACCAGTTCTAGATTTTTATTGATTTTCATATTTCCCTCATCAAATTTAGTCATACTAAGGAGATTCTCTACAAGACTTATAAGCCATTCTGTATCGTCATAAATCCCATTTAGCAAGTCTTCCTTAGTCTTTTCTGGTATAAATTTACCGTTTTCTATAATAGTACTTACTGCTCCCTTAATTCCTGCAAGGGGACTTCTTAAATCATGAGAAATAGATCTTAAAAGATTGCTTCTAAGCCTTTCACGTTCAATTTCCACTTTGGATTTTTCCTGCTGTCCTACAAGTATTTCTCTGTCAAGTGCAATAGCCATTTGGCCCGTTACAGTTTCTACAATAAATTTCTGATCATGGCTTAAAAAATCTTTTTCACAGGAAACTCCAATAACTCCTAATATCTTATTTTGCACTTTTATTGGAATGTAGTATCCCCTTGCCCTATAAAATGTATCTGTACCAGAACCAGCTTCCTTGCCTTTCAAAAAACTCCAGTAAGCTACAGCAGCCTCATCTTTATTCAAAATTGAATCATCTTTTTTTAATTCATCCAAATAATATACAAAAGGAGTTGAAAGCTTGTTATCTATAGATAGGTAACATACCACAGTCCTGTCCACAAGTCTTGATAGATATTTTATAGCTATGGAAATTACATCAGAATTTCCAACTGCACTTAAAAGTTTACTTGTCACCCTATACAATGTCTGTGTTCTTTTTTCCCTAGTATAGGACTCATCCGCATCCCGCTGGATCCTATTTGTCAAATTTCCTATTACAAATGCCTCAATAAGTATCATTATAAATGTAATCAAGTAATTTTTATCATAAAAATGAAAAGACCTCTTGGGCTGAACAAATAAATAATTAAATATAGATACACCTACTAAAGAAGATATTATACCCATTAAGTAACCCGTAGTCTGCATATATACAATTATAACACCTAAAATAAAAATCATAATAACATTGGCTTCTGAAAAACCCACATAGTCAAAAATTATAGCAGCACAAGTTACTATTGATAAAATTAAAGCAGCTTTAATAGCTTCCTTTAAGGATAAATTAAATTCTTTACTAAATTTCTTAGTAATCTTGTCACTTTTCTTATCATATAGTGAATTTGGTATCACATAAACATCGATATAAGAATTAGAATCCATAAGTTTATCTACTACATCTTTTGCATAAAAATGAAATACCTTACTTGTTTTTTTGTTGTTCTTACCTATTATTATCTTAGTTATATTTCTAAATTTTGCATATTGTATAACTTGATCTGCTATGTCATCCCCATATATTGTAACTACTTCTCCACCTAATTGCTCTCCTAAATTAAAATATGAATTAAGTCTTTTTCTATCTTCTTTACTTAATTTCTGAGATTTAGTAGTTTCTACATATACTACTATCCATTTTGAATGATAAACTTCTGCCATTCTTGCAGCTGTTCGTATAACCCGAAGAGATGAAGGTGATGAACTTATACATGCAAGTATTTGATCGGACGCAGGTACTACAGTAATCTGACCTTTTGAAAGCCTTGCAGTTTCAATTTCATAGTTTACCCTATCAGCCGTTTTTCTAAGGGCAATTTCCCTTAAAGCATATAAATTGCTTTTAGTAAAGAAATTATGAAAGGCACTCTTTACCTGATCTCTTGCATATACTTTACCATCGCTAAAACGCTTTAAAAGTTCATCTGGTTCTATATCTATAATTTCAACTTTATCCGCGTTATCAAATACTTTGTCTGGAATAGTTTCTCTTACGGAAATATGAGTTATACTTTCAACTACATCATTTAAACTTTCAATGTGTTGAACATTTAGCGTAGTATATACATCAATTCCAGCTTCAAGAAGCTCCTCTATATCTTGCCACCTTTTTCTATGTCTTTTTCCCTTGGCATTGGTGTGGGCAAGTTCATCTACAAGTATTATCTCAGGCTTTCTTGAAAGTGCTGCATCCAGATCAAATTCTTTTAAAATTACCCCCCTGTAGTCGATAACTTTAGTATTTATACTCTCAATCCCTTTAGTCAAATCCATAGTTTCTAATCTTTCATGGGATTCAATATAACCTATCACTATATCTTTTCCCAAATTTTTAATGTCATGGGCTTCTCTAAGCATGGAATAGGTTTTTCCAACTCCCGCAGCATATCCAAAAAATATTTTTAATTTTCCCCGTCCACTTTCACTCTCTTCTTTTTCCACTTTGTTTAAAATACGATATGGATTAGGTCTTTCATTATAATCTATAATAATCACCTCCATATAGAACTTATATCACATATTTATTTTCTCATTTTTCTAGATAAAATGTAACATGTTTTTCATAAAATTTATTGAATTCAATTCTATCCCCCTTAATTTTTCCTTCAATATATTCTTTTGGATAGGAAACCGTCTCGCCTTTCTTTAACATTAATTTCATATTGTTATTTTCTATGCTATACTTGCCTTTAGTATAAACAGCTTCTCTGTATAAATTATTTATTATTGTATAATTATTATTTTTATCAAGTATTAAAATTGTATTATTCTGGGGACACTGATATTTACCTATATAGGGATATTTATTATTATCTTTCTTTACAAAAACCACTATAAATACAGCAATAATTATACATGATATTATGACACCCATCTTCTTCATGATACTATCACCTACTTCTCCAATTAAAATAAAATTTATTTATTTAAAATCGAGGCTATTTCAAGATTAACTTTTAGTACATTTACTCTAGGCTCACCTAAAATTTTAAAAGTTTTATCTTCCGTATATTTATGGACTATCTTACGAATATTTTCTTCACTTATACCTGTTGCTTTTGATACAGCAGGAATCTGTATCTCTGCAGCTTTAGGACTTATATCAGGATCAAGACCAGATCCTGAACTTGTAAGGAAATCTGTCGGTATATCTTCTTTCTTTACCCCTGGATGAGTTTTTAAGAAGTCATTCATATCTTTTTTAACCCTATCCTGAAGTGCTTTATTTGACGGTGCCAAATTTTGAGATCCAGATGATACACCAGTGTAAGCCACTTTTCCACTCTTATCTGGTTTCAAATCTGCCTTTGTATAAGTGTTATAGTTCACAGCCGAAACCCTTCCTCTAAAGAACCTTGGATCTGTAAAATTCTGTCCTATTAGTTCAGAGCCTACCTCTTTGCCATTTACCGTTATAACACTTCCATTTGCCTGTTTATGGAAAAACACCTGACCTACACCTGTTATAAAAAGCGGATATATAATACCGCAAATTATCATCAAAACAACAGTTAATCGAATAGATTTTTGGAGCATCTTCATATTAAAACCTTCCCTTCTCAAAATATCTAACCTAAATTAAGAATTCTAACTAATGGAGTTATTAGTAAGTCTATAATTTTTATTCCTATAAATGGAGCAATAATTCCTCCAAATCCAAAAACAAGCATATTCCTCAAAAGCATTGTCTCTGATCTCATAGGTCTATATTTTACGCCTCTCATAGCAATAGGTATTAAAAGAGGTATTATTATGGCATTGAATATTAACGCAGATAGTATAGCACTATAAGGTGTTGCCAATTTCATAACATTCATCACCTGCATTCTAGGTATGGCTACTGTAAACATAGCAGGTATTATAGCAAAATATTTAGCTACATCATTAGCTATACTAAAAGTTGTAAGTGCTCCCCTTGTTATTAAAAGCTGCTTTCCTATTTCAACTACTTCAAGTATTTTAGTAGGATTTGAATCTAAATCCACCATGTTAGCAGCCTCTTTAGCTGCAGTGGTACCACTGTTCATAGCAAGTCCTACATCTGCCTGTGCCAATGCTGGAGCATCATTTGTTCCATCTCCTGTCATAGCCACAAGTTTACCTTCTGATTGTTCTTTTTTTATAGCTTCTATTTTATCCTCTGGCCTGCATTCAGCAATAAAACTATCCACTCCTGCCTCTTTAGCAATAGTTGCTGCCGTAAGTGGGTTATCTCCGGTACACATTATAGTTTTGATTCCAATTTCACGAAGCCTTTGAAATCTTTCCACAAGACCTGGCTTTACAGTATCTTTAAGATATATAACTCCATAAATTTTATTATCTACACATACTACAAGTGGTGTTCCTCCCAAGCTTGCTATTTTGTTTACAATATCATCTAGTCCATCTGGAATAGCCCCTTCTAATTTCTCCACTCTATCTTTTATAGCATCATAGGCCCCTTTTCTTATGGAAGTACCATCCTTTAAATTAACTCCACTCATTCTAGTCTGTGCTGTAAATTTTTCAAATTCCATATCCTCATATTTAGATTTTTCCACTTTTGAACCCAATTTATATCCAAGTTCTACTGTAGATTTGCCCTCCGGCGTATCATCCCTTAAAGAACATAAAACAGCATAATCTATAAGATCTTCTTTAGATACATGTTCTACGGGAATAAAATCTGCAGCTAGCCTATTTCCAAAAGTTATGGTACCAGTCTTGTCAAGTATCATGGTATCTACATCTCCACAGGATTCGACTGCTTTTCCAGACATAGCTATAACATTAAATCTTGTGACTCTGTCCATTCCAGCTATACCAATTGCAGATAACAGTCCTCCTATTGTTGTTGGTATGAGGCAAACTAAAAGAGCTATAAGAGTGGATATTGAAAGCTTTACCCCTGTATAAGAAGCCATGGGATAAAGTGCTACAAGTACTATAAGGAAAATAAGTGTTAAACTTACAAGCACAGTATTAAGGGCAATTTCATTAGGTGTTTTCTGTCTTGATGCTCCTTCTACCAAACTTATCATTTTATCCAAGAAGGATTCTCCCGGAGTTGCTGTAATTTTTACTTTTAACCAATCACTTACAACCCTGGTTCCGCCTGTAACTGAAGCAAAATCCCCTCCTGACTCTTTGACAACAGGTGCTGATTCACCGGTTATTGCAGATTCATCTACAGATGCTATACCACAAACAACCTCCCCATCATTTGGGATTATATCTCCATTTTGTACTAAAACTACATCACCTTTTTTAAGTTCACTTGCACTTATAACTTTTACATTGTCATTTAAATCAAGTAATTTTGCAGAAGTATCCTTACGGGTTTTCTTAAGCGTTTCTGCTTGAGCTTTTCCTCTTCCTTCAGCTATTGCTTCTGCAAAGTTTGCAAACAATATTGTTACAAACAAAATTAGAGCTACTACAAAATCGTAAATTCTCAGATTATTCCCCTTATCTCCGAATATACTAGGGAAAATTGTACTTATCAAAGATATTAAGAATCCAATTTCAACTACAAACATAACAGGATTTTTAATCATATATCTAGGATTTAATTTTTTTAAAGCTTCTACAATTGCGTCTTTCATTATGCTCTTTGTAATAAACTTAGATTTTTTAATTTTATTTTTCATAATCACACCATTCCCTTTTTATATTCATAATGTAAGCTGTTCTGCAATAGGTCCAAGAGACAATGCTGGGAAAAACGTAAGTGCACCAATTATCAAGACAATAAATACTAAAGTTATAGTAAATACCCCATTGTCTGTTTTAAACGTACCTGCAGTTACAGGTATTGCCTTCTTTGAAGCTAAAGATGCTGATACAGCAAGCAGTATTATCATAGACAAATATCTTCCAAAAAACATTACTATGCCTGCCGTCGTATTCCAAAACATAGTGTTATCTGAAAGTCCCTCAAATCCAGAACCATTGTTTGTAGCTGAACTTGAAAATTGATATAATATCTGTGTAAGTCCATGAAATCCTGGATTTGATATGCCTGCAATTCCCTGAGGTACAACAAGTGCTAAAGCTGAAAACATTAATATCAAAAATGGATGTATAATAATAGCAAGTGCTATTAATTTAATTTCTTTTCCCTCAATTTTTTTTGAAAGAAATTCAGGGGTTCTTCCTACCATAAGTCCACACAGAAAAACAGTAAGTATCGCATACATGATCATATTCATAAACCCTACACCTTTTCCACCAAATATTACATTGAGCATCATGTTTACAAGTGCCACAAGTCCACCTATAGGTGTCAGTGAATCATGCATGTTATTAACAGCACCACAGGATGTAGCCGTAGTAGCTGTAGTAAAAAGTGCGGACATAGGTATTCCAAATCTAACTTCCTTGCCTTCCATATTGCCCATAATTTGATTAAGTCCTAAATTTCCAAGTATAGGATTACCTGCTTTTTCAGCTACATAACATATTGCAATTCCAATTACAAATAACACACTCATAGCTAAAAATATAGATATAGCCTGTTTTTTCTTTTTAATCATATGTCCAAAACATACCACAGTTGCTCCTGCAAAAAGAAGGAATGAAATTATCTCAAAAGCATTTGTAAGTGGTGTTGGATTTTCAAATGGATGAGCTGAATTGGCACCAAAAAATCCTCCTCCATTAGTTCCAAATAGTTTTACTGATTCCAAACTTGCTACAGGCCCCATTGGTATGTCCTGGAGCTTTCCCTCTATAGTCGTGATTGTTTTATTAGCTGATAATGTCTGTGGGACACCCTGTTGAATATAAAATATAGACACTACAATACACACAGGAAGAAGTATTCTTGTTATAATCCTTACATAATCTACATAAAAATTTCCCAGTGTTTTTTTCTTTCCTGCAAGTCCTCTCATAAATGCCAGTGCTATAGAAAGCCCTGTTGATGCTGCGAGAAACATAAAAAATGTAATTACTATCATCTGACTAAAGTAAGAGAGCCCTGATTCCCCACTGTAATCTTGAAGGTTAGTATTTGTTAAAAAACTTATTACAGTATTAAATGTAAGTTCCTGTTCCATGCCTCCTATATGATTAGGATTTAAAACATGTATAAACTGTATTCTCAAAATTATATATGCTAAAACAGCTGGAACAGCATTACATAAAAGCAAAGCCAAAATATATTGTTTCCATGTCATTTCTTCCTTTGTTATTCCTGAAATTTTATAAATAAAATTATCAACTTTATCAAGTACAGGATCTAAAAATGTTTTTTCATGTTCTGCAACTTTATAGATGTATTTACCTGTTGGAATACAGAGCAGAACAAAAATAACAAGTATAATTCCAATTTGCAATATTTCCATATTATTAACCTCCACATCCTATAGTTAAAATTTCTCTGGATTAAATAATGCATAGCACAAATATCCAAACAATAAAATAATCACAATTACTAAAAAGATCATAAACATTCCTCCAACTTATTGTTTTTTACTTATTTGATTTTCACACCACTTTATAAAATATTTTAATGACAAAAATCCTATTAAAAGCAAAGCTACAAATATAATATCCAGCATTTTTATCCCTCCTCCACGTTTCTTACTTAGCCCTAATACTATCACCTTATGTATAAAATTAGAGTTAAGATAAACCCTACCTATGTAAAAATTGCATAAATGTTTTATCCGATGGCTACCAGCCGTAATACCTTTATCGCACACAACGAAAGCGACTGTCACCAAATCAAAGATTTGGGACATCTGCTTTTCTTATAAAGTGGAGGATAACGGCTGCTACGCCCCTGGATAACGATTTCTAAGTTTCGGATGAAGAAAAAACTCCACCTGAAACCAAGAACTCTGTTTATTCCAAAAAAAAAGAAATCCACAAAATGTGAATTTCTTTCTTAACTCTCCATTTTTTACTATTATATTTTTCAAAGCTAAAATACTTTTCTCTGGTAATAGTAAAATGGTTCTAGGTTTTCTAACTAAAAAATAAACTTATGCGTAGAAATATTTTACAATAAGCAAGTACATTTAAATATTTTGTATATAAGTCTTAGGTAAAAATTTAAAAAAATTTAGGACTTTTGAATTGTTTGAGGTACGAGTTTTCAAAAGTCCTCAGTATTTTTTTAAATTTCCCCTTAGACTTATTAAAATATTTAACCGTACTTGTAGTTGTAAAAATATTCGGAGCATAAGTTTATTTTGGGTTTAGAATCTCTATACATATTTAATTTTCATCTATTATATAAGGCACTGTAACTATTGCTATATTTCTTCTTTTAAGAAGAATAGTTTTAATCAATAATGCAGTTTGATTGTGCAAAATATTTCCCCACCATTTAGTAACTACAAATTGTGGAAGTACAACAGTTATTGTATCCTTAGGTCCTGCAGCATACTCTTCAGAATCTATAAACTTTGCAAGAGGCTTTATAATACTTCTATAAGGAGATTTTTTCACTATTATAGGTATACCTATATTATATTCATTCCATTTCTTTAAAAGTTTATTAGTCACCTCATCATCTACAGAAACGTGAAATATTATTATATTCTCAGATATAGTTCTAGCATAATTTAAAGCTTTCAGAAAAGATTTATTTAAGGTATCTATAGGTACTATTACGTATCTCTTTTGCCCCTCAAAACTTACCTTCTCATATTTTCTCAGCTCATCCATTGAAAGCCTCAGCTGCTGTGCAACTTTTAAGTAATGTCTTTTTATCTTTTCCATGGTATATACAATTATAGGTATAAGTATGAAAACTACCCACGCACCACGAGTAAACCTAGTAACTCCTATAATAATAGTTGTAACAAAAGTTAACACTCCACCTAATCCATTTATAAATGCCTTGTGTTTCCATCCGTTTATTTTAATTTTAGTCCACCTTTTGAACATACCGCACTGAGATAAAGTAAATGATATAAACACTCCTACAGCATAAAGTCCTAGCAAATAATGGGTATCTCCTTTAAATATTATAACTAATATAGCAGCTAGCAAACCAAGCATTATTATACCATTTGAATAATTAAGTCTTTTACCACGTTTTGCAAACTGTCTTGGGGCATATCCATCTTTAGCCATAAGAGCAAGTAACAGCGGAAGTCCTGCAAAAGCAGTATTACATGCCATAACAAGTATAATGGCTGTAGCTGCCTGAATTATATAAAATAAAACTCCTCCATTAAATACCTGCCACGAAATCTGAGCAACTACAGTTACATTAGAATTTGGAACAGCATGATAAAGTGTAGCCAAATAGGAAATTCCCCCAAACATTAAAAGTACTATAAAAGCTAAAAGCATTAACACAATCTTAGCATTTTTCTGTGATGGTTCCCTAAAGTTTGGAACTCCATTACTTACAGCTTCCACACCTGTTAAAGCCGTACACCCTGCTGCAAAAGCCTTTAAAAATAGAAATATAGTTATAGTTCCAGAAACATCAGGTATCTTATAACTGGATTTAGGTACATACCCCATAAAATTTATTTTTATTATTCCCCATATAAGCATAACTAATATTAAAAATATAAATATATAAGTTGGAACTCCAAATACCTTTGAAGATTCTCTTATGCCCTTTAAATTTCCAATTACTAAAAGCGTTATAAGCACTAGAGTTATAGTAACCGTGTGTGGAAGCAGGGATGGTATTGCTGAAGTTATAGCAGCAGTTCCTGCTGAAGCACTTACTGCTACAGTCAATATATAATCAATAATTAATGAAGCTCCTGCCACAAGACCAGCGGTTGTCCCTAAATTATCTGTTGCTACAATATAAGAACCTCCACCACCTGGATAGGCATCTATAGTTTGTCTATATGAAAATATAAGCATAAACAATAAAAATATAATGCATAGTGAAGCATAGAGCATATATCTATAGGACAAAAGCCCCATAACCGGCATAAGTATCAATAATATTTCTTCTCCAGCATAGGCTACAGAGGAGATGGCGTCACTTGACATTATTGGCAGTCCCCAAAATACATTGAATTTTTCACCTTTTAATTCCTCGGTTTTTAAGCTTTTACCTATAAGAGCATTTGATACATTTCCTAAATTTAAATTCATTTTTAACACCTCCTAAATACAAATTAGATATCTCAGCTTTCGCACATACGAAATTAACTTAATATAAAAAATTGCGAAAGTTAAGTTAAATATATTAATAAACCCCTTGTCAAAAGTTGATTTCCTAATTTTGATTTTACTATATTACCACCTTAAACATAAATTTTGAGTTAAGATTGTACTTGCCTGTATAAAGATTCTATAAAGATTTTATTTAAAAATGTACCGTTACATTTTGCAAATACTCAATTACGAATATAATATATAAATAATAAAGCTTTATTTCATTCATTTATTATAGACTCCATTAATACTAGTTCATGGAGATTTTATAACTTAATCAATAAATCTTTAGATAATATAGGAGGATAATAATATGGGACAATATGAAATAAATAAAAATTTAGCCCAGATGTTAAAAGGTGGAGTAATAATGGACGTAGTAAATAAAGAGCAAGCCATTATTGCTGAAAAAGCTGGAGCCTGTGCGGTTATGGCTTTAGAAAGAGTTCCCTCTGATATAAGAAAAGAGGGAGGGGTAGCCAGAATGTCTGATCCTAGAATGATAAAAGAAATACAAGAAGCTGTATCCATACCTGTTATGGCAAAAGTTAGAATAGGTCATTTTGTTGAAGCTCAGGTGCTTCAGCAGTTGAATATAGATTTTATAGATGAAAGTGAAGTTTTAACTCCTGCAGATAACTCTTACCATATAAATAAATGGGACTTCAAAGTACCTTTTGTATGCGGAGCTAGAAATTTAGGTGAAGCCCTGAGAAGAATCGGTGAAGGAGCCGCAATGATAAGAACAAAAGGTGAAGCTGGAACTGGAAATGTTGTTGAAGCTGTAACTCATATGAGAACTATGGTAGATGGTATATCAAAAGTTAAAAGTGCAAAAAAGGAAGAGCTTATGACACTTGCAAAAGAATTTGAAGCACCTTATGATTTAATAAGATATGTATGGGAAAACGGAAAGCTACCAGTAGTAAACTTTGCAGCAGGTGGCATCGCAACTCCAGCAGATGCTGCACTTATGATGCAGCTTGGAGCTGAGGGGGTATTTGTAGGTTCTGGAATATTTAAATCTGAAAATCCCCAAAAAAGAGCCACCGCTATAGTACTTGCTACAACTTATTACAATGATCCTAAAAAAATTGAAGAAGTTTCAGAAGACCTAGGAGAAGCAATGCCCGGACTTGAAATTGATAATTTAGATCAAAAATATGCACAGCGAGGATGGTAAATCATGAAAATCGGAGTATTATCATTTCAAGGTGGAGTAGCAGAACATATTCACCATGTTAAAATGCTTAAATCTGCTGCTGTAGAAATAAAAAATTCATATCAGCTGAATGACATTGATGGTATCATACTTCCTGGCGGAGAAAGTACCACAATAGGGAAACTTTTAATAGACACAAATATGATGGAACCCTTGCGAAAAAAAATATTAAATGGATTGCCTACTTGGGGAACCTGTGCAGGGATGATATTACTTGCAAATTCTATAGAAGATTCAAATGAAGGCTATCTAAAAGTTATGGATATTAAGGTGAAAAGAAATGCATATGGAAGTCAAATCAATAGTTTTAGTACAGAAGCTTTAATTCCCCAGGTATCTTCTTCTAAAATACCTTTAGTTTTTATAAGAGCCCCTTTTATTACTGCCATAGGCAGTAATGTTAAAAACTTATGTAGCATAGGTAAGCATGTAGTTGCAGCAAAATATAAGAACATTTTAGCAACCTCATTCCATCCCGAGCTTACAGAAGACTTAAACTTCCACAAATATTTTCTATCCATGTGTAGGTAAAAATAAAAACTTAGGATTTCAATTTAAATCCTAAGTTTTTACCATTTTAAATAATTATCTTTCTTCCCTTGAATATGAAATGCCCAAAGCTTTAGGCATAGCTGAAGGTCTACTTTTAGTTTCTCTAGTTGTAAAAATTAGAACTACAAAAGTAAAAATATACGGAAGCATTTGTAGTATATATGTAGGAATAACAAAGCCAAAAGCCTGCAGATGAAGACCCAGTGAACTTATAATTCCAAAAATATAAGCTCCTACCACAGCACGAATTGGATTCCATAATGCAAATATCACAAGGGCTATGGCAATCCACCCCCGTCCTGCTGTCATATTTTCACTCCATGAAGGAGAATACGCAAGAGATATATAAGCACCCCCTGCCCCAGACAGCATACCACCTAAAATTACACATACATATCTTACTAAAAAAACATTTATTCCTGCAGCATCTGCAGCACCAGGATTTTCTCCAGCAGCTCTCAGTATGAGTCCAGATTTAGTTTTATAAAGCACAAACCAGATTACAAAAACCAGTATAAAACTCAAATACACCAAAAGATCATTTTTGAAAAGTATTGTCCCTATCACTGGTATTTTACTTAAGAGTGGAATATCTATAGCTTTAAATGAGGCAGCTGGAAGAGTTCCTATGTAGGATTTTCCAAGGTAGGCACTAAGTCCCGTTCCAAATATAGTAAGTGCCACACCACTGGCTACCTGATTAGCTTTTAACTTTATAGTGAGAATAGCATGAAAAAATGCTAAAGCCGCACCAGCAGCAATCCCTGCTATAAACCCAAACCATTGATTTTTAGTATGAATGCTAACTATAAATCCTGTTACAGCACCTACAAGCATCATTCCTTCTACACCTAAATTCATTACTCCTGCTCTCTCTGTCAAAAGTTCTCCAAGACAAGCATATAATAAAGGCGTTCCTGCAACAACTCCCGCTGCAAACACTGAAATTATAAAAGTACTATTCATGTTATCAAGCTTCCTTTCTCACTAATTTATACTTGAGTAATATTTCGCTCCCCAGTACGAAAAGTAATATGGCACCTTGAAACATTAAAACCATACTTAATGAAAAGCCTGATGTTTGCAAATTATATCCACCTACAAAAAGACCTCCCATAAAGAAAGAAACTATAACTATTCCCAAAGGACTAAGTCTTGCCAGAAGTGCAATTATAACTGCTGTATATCCATATCCAGGTGATATATTCTGTTGAAGTTTATGAATAGCTCCTGATACCTCTACCATTCCTGCAATTCCTGCAATTCCTCCACTTATAAACATAACAATTAAAATATTTCTGACATAATTCATACCTGCATAGATTGCTGTGCTTTTATTACCGCCGCTTACCCGTATCTCATACCCCCATCTAGAATATTTCAAAACAATAAACATCAACACTGCTATTCCTATTCCAATAAATAGACCTATATTTATGTCTGTATTACCAAAGGAGGTTAAAGTTGCACTTTCAGAAAAGGTGGCACTTACAGGAAAATTTTTGCCCTTTGGATCTTTCCAAGGGCCAAATACCAGATATTGAACCCATAATATAGCTATATAATTGAGAAGTAATGTAGTTATAGTTTCATTTATATTTAAAAATGCCTTTGGAATCGCTGCAACCATTGACCATAATCCACCTGCTATAAAACCTGCTATCATCATAAGTGGCAGCAATTCATAGGCGGGCATATTTGGAAAAGATAGTGCAGCCCAAGAAGCCCCAAAAGCTCCCATGAAAAACTGACCTTCAGCACCTATATTCCAGAGCTGCATACGAAAAGCCAGTGATACTCCAAGAGAAGTAAGCATAAGTGGTATAGATTTCGCTACAGTTTCTGAAAGTCCATAGGTTGAACCAAAAGCACCAGAAAATATTTGGGAACATACATCTATAGGATCATTTCCAGTAATAGCAATGATAATAGCTGAAAATACAATTCCACCAATTACAGATATAATAGAAACCATTACCTTTTTCATCATAGAACAGGAGTCCGTTTTTTTTAGTTTCCACCCTTTAAACACGTCAATCACTGTAATTCTCCTTTCTACTTCCAGACATCATTAGTCCAATAGATTCCATAGTAACCTCAGATGAATCTACTATTCCCATAATAGAGCCTTCATGCAAAACACATATTCTATCTGAAAGCTGTATTAAATCTTCCAGTTCTTCAGAAATAAGAAGAATTGCTCTACCTTTATTTCTTTCATCTATTAAAAGTTTTTTTATGTATTCTGAGGCACCTATATCAAGTCCTCTGAAAGGATATGCCAAAACAATAAGATTTGGATCTGACTGTATTTCTCTAGCTAAAAGAAGCTTTTGCATATTTCCCCCTGACATAGTTTTCACAGGGGTATTCAAAGAAGCTATCTTGATATGAAACTTTTCTATTATATTAACTGTGTTATCATACACTTTTCTCCAGTTAATATGATATCCCGGCATCCTTCGATAATTTTCAAGTATCATGTTTTCGCAAGCATTCATATCAGCTACAAGACCTACCGTCATCCTATCTTCTGGTACATAACTTATTCCCTTATCTATAAACTTTCTTCTGCTTTCATTTATACAATTTGCTTCATTTAAAAATATATTTCCTTTTTTTATTGGTGCCAAACCTGAAATAACTTCTGCCAGTTCCTTCTGTCCATTGTCATCAATACCTGCAATTCCAAATATTTCTCCTTCATGTATGCTAAATGATATATTTTTTAGTTTTACAGATCCACTTTTGTCCTCTGAACACACATCTTTTAATTCCAAAATTTTCTTTCCACTTGATACTGTTTTTTTACTGGAAACATGTACTATATTTCCGTCCACCATCATTTTCGCCATATCTTTTTCTTTAACATCTTTTGTGTTAAAAGTACCCATGGATTTTCCATCACGCAGTACTGTAATTCTATTAGTATTTTCCATTACTTCTCTCATTTTATGTGATATTACTATAATGGATTTTCCCTTTTTAGCTAAAATACCCAGTGTTTTGTAAAGTGATTCCCCTTCCTTAGGGGTAAGTACTGCTGTAGGTTCATCCATTATAAGTATTTTTGCACCATGCATAAGTGCTTTTACAATCTCAACCTTTTGTTGTTCTCCTACTGTAAGTTGCCATATCTTAGCTTTAGGATTTACATAAAGTCCATATTCTTGAGCATTTTTTTCAATTTCATCTTCAATATACTTCTTGTTGTAAATTTCTTTTAAATTTCTAAGTCCCAACATTATATTTTCTGCCACAGTAAAAGCTCTTACTAACTTAAAATGCTGATGTACCATACCTATGCCACAATCTATGGCATCTCTAGGAGAGTTGAATTCAACATTTTTCCGATTTATCTTTATTTCACCGCTATCTGGTTTATATAGACCCGTTAATATATTCATAAGGGTACTTTTGCCTGCTCCATTCTCACCTAAAAGAGCATGAATTTCTCCAGCATTTAATGAGAATGAGATTTTATCATTAACTGCTATTCCTGAAAATTCTTTTGAAATATTAGTCATTTCAACTATAGGTTGTTTCTCCATATTATCACTCCCAACCTTTAAAGTTTACATACCGACCCATTTAGAAGCCGGTATGTAAAAATAATATATTCTATTTAGAGATTGTTCCTTCAACGCCTTTTACAAACCAATTAATAGAAAGCATTTGTTCATCCGTAAGTTTTTGTCCTTTAGCAACCTTTAAGTTACCAGCTTGATCATATATTGGCCCTTCAAATACATTTAACTTATTATCTATAATGCTCTGCCTCTGTTTTGAAATAAGTGTTTTTACATCATTTGTTACCATTGGACCAAAAGAACCTATATCAACTATTGAATCATCTTTAATTCCACCCCAGTATTGTCCAGATTTCCAGGTACCATTAGCTACAGCTTTAACAGTCTTGACATAATAAGGTCCCCAATTCCATATTGATCCTCCAAGCACTGCCTTTGGAGCTTTTGACCTCATATCAGAACTAAAACCAATTCCATATACCCCTCTTTCCTGGGCAGCCTGCATTACAGTAGTAGAATCAAGATGCATTGCAAGTACATCAGCCCCCGCATCTATTAAACTATTAGTTGCAGTTTTTTCAGTAGCAGGATCACTCCATGAATTAGTATAAACTACTTTAACTTTTACATTTGGATTTACTGATTGTGCTCCCAAAGTAAAGGCATCAATATTTCTTACAATTTCAGGTATTGAAAACGGAGCCACAAATCCAATTATATTACTCTTTGTATTCTTACCTGCCAAAATACCTGAAAGATATCTTCCTTCATAATCACGTCCAGCATATGTTCCTAGATTGTTTGACGTTTTGTATCCAGTACAATGCATGAAAATTACATTTGGAAATTTTTTTGCTACATTAACCATATAATCCATGTACCCATAAGTTGTTCCAAATATAACCTTATTGCCTTTTTGAGCAAGCTGTGTGAATACTTTCTCCGAGTCTGCTGTTTCAGGGACATTGTCCACATATGTTACTTCTGCATTTGGCATATTAGCAGCTAAATACTTTCGTCCTTGATCCTGGGCATAATTCCATCCCGTATCTCCTATAGGCCCCTCATAGACAAAAGCTACTTTGATTTTTTTATTGTCAGAAGTTGTTTTTTTCTGGTCCTGACATCCTACAATCAAGGTAGATAGTACAAGAATAGCACATAATAAAATTAAACTTCCCTTTCTTATTTTCTTCATAACACTTTCCCCCTATTTTAATTTGTTAGTGTAAATGTTTTTACACTATTTAACCTCTATATTTTTCATACCCTTAAAAATATAGATTATAACCTTTATTTAATATGAAAATAAGGCCAAGCTTTATTTAATTTAATAAAGATTGACCTTATTTTCATATACTCAGTCAATTAGTATCTTCTTTTTTATAAAAAGTGGATACATTTACATGACTTTATGATATTCTTTTTTAGCTTTTTCGTCAATATATAGACAGAAGGTCAACTTCAAAAGTTGAATTAATTAATAAAGTAGCTAAGAATTTTAGAAAGAAAATATGATCAATTTGTGGTAAAATAATTGTGTAAATCATAATTTTATATAAATATAATAGGAGGTAATAAGTATGAAATTATTTATAGATACCGCTAATGTAGAAGAAATAAGAAAAGCTAATGAAATGGGAGTAATTTGTGGAGTTACTACTAATCCTTCTTTAATCGCAAAAGAAGGCAGAGATTTTAAGGAAGTAGTAAAAGAAATAACTACTATTGTAGACGGGCCAATAAGCGCTGAAGTAATAAGCTTAGAATCTGAAGGAATGGTAAAAGAAGCCAAAGAACTTGCAAAAATACATAAAAATATAATAATAAAAATTCCTATGACTGTAGAAGGATTAAAAGCTGTAAAAATTCTTTCAAAAGAAAATATAAAAACCAATGTAACATTAATATTTTCTCCAGCACAAGCACTTTTAGCTGCAAGAGCTGGTGCAACTTATGTAAGTCCTTTCTTAGGAAGACTAGATGATATTGGAATGAACGGAATTGAATTAGTTGAACAAATATCTGATATTTTTAAAATTCATGACATAAAAACAGAAATTATAGCAGCCAGCATTAGAAATCCTCTTCACGTTATAAATGCTGCTAAAGCAGGATCAGACATTGCCACTGTTCCATATAAAATATTAATACAAATGACTAAACACCCACTAACAGATATAGGAATACAGAGATTTTTAGATGACTGGAAAACAGTACCTAATAAATAAGATAGATTATATAATTTGACATCAACAAAAATGTATATATTATAATTATTAATGTAATTTACAAATATTTAGAATTTATATAAAACAAGGGGTGAAAATTATGAATGATGCGTCACAATTTCATAAAGAGGGATTTAATTGTGCAGAATCTATAATTAAAGCTTTTAACAGAGACAACAATTTAAATATTCCTGTCTCAATTGCAAGTCCATTTGGTCTTGGTATGGCCGTACAAAGTACTTGCGGTGCTGTTACTGGAGCACTTATGGCTATGGGCTCCGTAAAAGGAAGAAACGAGGCTTCTGTACAAAATGAATCTAGAAAAATTGCAAAAGAAATAATGAACAAAGTAACAGAAAAGTATGGCACTTTTGAATGCTCTAAATTAAAACAAAAAGGTATATCTTGTGATGAGATAATAGATTATACTTATGAGATTCTTAAAGATTATGCAAAATAATAGTAATCGATAACCACTATAATATATTATGACTTATTAAAGCTTGTACTATCAGTAAAATGTACACTGATAGTACAAACTTTTAGTTATGCTTAATAACTGCTTTAACTCATATTAATAAATTTTCACTTTATTAATGAACGCTTTATATTCACAAAAAGCCACTATATTTCTACTTTGATTTTGATCTTATTTTCTACTCTTATGTACAGGGTTCTCAGCAATATGTTATTTACTAACAATTCTTTACCATATCAGCAATGGAGTAACTTGGCGAGCTTGTGATTGCCTTCACATTTCTTTGAAATCGTTCATATCTAAAACAGCAATAATCAAGAAAATCATCTCCACTGTAATGTCTAATCATAGCCCATACCATCCAAAGTAAATCTTGTGCTACCATATAACTTTTTATCTTTACTATTTCTTCAGGTGTCGGAAGTTGTCCATAGTAGTCAACAAGAAGATATTGAATTGCTTCCTCGGTTAATTTAGATTCAAGAATATATGAAGCTACGTCCCAGCTTGGATCATTCATTCCGGAATATTCCCAATCTATAAGGTAGGTCTTTCCATTACTATCAACAATAAAATTTTCAGGAACCGTGTCATTATGGCACGGAACAGAAATTGTTTTTTTAATATTCTTTTCCATAAAATCAAGCAATTGTTTTTTTAATGTAGCGTAGTCAAAGAAAAAATCACCATTAAGCTTTTGAATTATATGTTCATATTTATTTAACTCCATCCGCCAATTAAATGAATTAGAAAAACACTTTTTGCTAGAGTGAGTTTTTTTCATGAGATCAGAAACAGATCTAAGCGTTATAGGAGAACATGGATCAACTTGAGCAATATTTTTGCTGTTTTCAATATATACGCTAATTTTTATTCCACTATCCTCATCAAAATAAATACACTCAGAATTCAAACCAAGCTCTGCTGCTATTTTATCATTAAAACTTTCAATTTTACGATCAATCATCAGATTGGTCATGGCACCCGGTTGTCGGACAACATACTGTTTTCCATTGATATTCATAATATAGTTATAATTGGTAAGTCCACCTGCAAAACGAGATTTATCAAACATTATACTGTCATCGTTAAAAGCAAGACACAGTTTTTTTTGTACTAATTCTTCCATTTTCATAAATAATCCACCACACATATTTCAATCTTTTGTTTTGTCAATAAAAAACACAAGTAACCACCTAACACCGGTTTGTAACTTTCTGATCATACCCATTATTAATTTAATTATAACAATAATAGTCCCAAAAATCAACATATCGCTTTCTATTAGAGCCTTTATTAAATATTTCATACCTTTTTTATAGATTATATATATTCTAATAGCAGTATTAATTGTAACTTCAAAAAAATGCAATAACAAATCATGTTTTGAAGTAGATATTGTTCAATAAAAGCAATATTGTACCATATAAATTTCTAACTAGATACAATAGTGCTAAAACTATATATTCTATTTACAATAAACTAGCCACTTTGTATGCTACCATGTAAAGTGATAATTGCGAAAGCATTTATTAAAAAAATAACAAAGTTTATTAAAAATCTGTAAAAAGTAACTGTAGAAAGAATAGGAGGGAAAATCATGGAAGACAAGTTTGAAAATTTTAATTTGAAATCCAAGATTTATTTTAATAGGGAATCTATTCAACTTTTAGAGCAAGTCACTGGTTCTCGAGCATTTATTGTTGCAGATGCTATTATGGGAAAACTTGGATATCTTCAAAAAGTAATAGATTACCTAAGCAAAGCTGGAATAAGTTCCGTTGTTTTTACGGGGGTACACCCTGATCCAGACGTCAATGTAATTGCAGATGCAATGAAATTGTACAAAAAAAGCGACGCAGATGTTCTCGTAGCACTAGGTGGAGGATCCAGTATTGATACCGCTAAGGGAATAATGTATTTTGCATGTAATTTAGGAAAAGCAATGGGCCAAGAAATGAAAAAACCTCTATTTATTGCAATTCCATCAACAAGTGGTACAGGCTCTGAAGTAACAAACTTTACTGTTATTACTTCTCAGAAAGAAAAGGTATGCATTATAGATGATTTTATTGCACCAGATGTTGCAATACTTGACTCAAGTTGTATTGATGGTCTGCCTCAGCGTATTGTAGCAGATACTGGTATAGATGTTCTAGTTCATTCTATTGAAGCCTATGTTTCCAAAAAAGCAACTGACTTTACAGACGCTCTTGCTGAAAAAGCAGTTAAATTAATTTTTGAGAATCTTCCAAAAATTTATAACGATAGTAAGGATTCCGAAGCTCGAGATCATGTTCAAAACGCTTCCTGTATAGCAGGAATAGCATTTACAAATGCTGGTCTTGGAATTAATCACAGCTTGGCTCATGCTATGGGTGGATCTTTCCACATTCCTCACGGCCGATCCAATGCACTTCTACTTAATGCAGTAATGGAATACAACGCTAGCTTGGTTGGAAATGCAAGCGAACATGCTATGGAAAAATACGCAAAACTAGCATCAATTCTACACCTTCCAGCTCGAACAACTCGCGAAGGCGCTGTAAGTTTTATTGAAGCTGTAGATAAATTAATAAAATCCCTAGGTGTTGAAGATAATATTCGATCTTTTGGGATTAAAGAAGATGAGTTTCAAAGTGCTCTAAATCATATGGCAGAAACAGCAATGCAAGATAGATGCACTCCAACTAATCCTAGAAAACCTTCTAAAGAAGAACTTATACATATTTATCAAAAATGTTATTAATAAGTATCTCAACTTTCTCAATTTAGTTGAAAGTTGATAATTGATAGTGGACAGTGAAGGTGGATTTTTTGTGATAACTAGAAATCATCCTTCACTATTAATTTTTCATTATTAATTCTTAACTTGCGAAGCTTTGCTTTGCATTATTTTTAAATTATGTCTTAGTGCTTATAGTAAAAATTAATTTATTACTTAAAACTAGGAAAAATTAGAATCTAAATGTTTTATATTTGCCCTCTTTTTTTGACAATATATGACAAGAAACTGTGGGAAAATATAAAATATTGTTTACTTTTATATTTTTATATAATATAATATAAAAAAAGAACGTACTAGAATCTAATTAATTTCTTTTTTTGAGTATAAACTATAGGTCAGGAGACGGGTGTTATAAGGATGAATAAAACTGATAATCCACTTAAAAAATTTATAACCTCAAAGTTATATAGCCGCTATAGTGGTATTTTATCCCTATCAGATGTACCTTTATTTTTGGTAGATACAAATGGGGATATTTTACTTGAATTTATTCCCTCCCCAGATTTTTGTACTCATGTATGTCAGGAAAGAGAGTCTCATGTATGTCCTGACTATCAATGTCGATTACAATCTGGCAAGGAAGGTAGATTTGTATGCCGATATGGTCTTGAAAATATGATTTTTCCGATCATAGTAGACAATAAAACTGTAGGTTATATGGCTGGTATACAAGTATATTTGAAAGATAACGAATACAAAAAGTATATGATTGATGTCCAATCTCACAAAGATACTAAGACTGAGGAGCTAGAGTTTATCGCTAAATCGATTTTCTCACTAAAATCCGTAGAATCAAATAAAATTAAAGTATACGAGCGATTATGTTGCGAAATTGCTAAAAATATTTCTCTTGATTTATCAGAAAGCACTAAGCTGTCCCATCAGGATGTGAAAAGGTTGTCAATTGAAAAGGAAATACTGGAAAAGAAGATCATTGATCTAGAATCAAAAAATATGTCTCTAGTCGTTAATCCTCATTTTTTGTTTAACACTTTAAATTGTATTGCCCGTGTGGCTTATTTTGAACATTCTCACGAAACAGAAGAGCTTATTTATTGCCTTTCTGATTTGCTGCGGTATAATTTAAAGCAGGGTAACCAGCTTCACACCATTGGTGCTGAAATTAACAATATTGAGAAGTATTTATATATTCAAAAAGTAAGATTTAAAACTCGTCTGGAATATGATATCAACATTTCGGAAGATCTTAAGTCTTATAGAATTCTCAATATGATTATCCAACCTATTGTTGAAAACTCTGTAATTCATGGAATAACCCCAAGGCGAGATGGGGGCAAAATAAGTATCTATGCAGAAAAATATAAAGATGAAATTGTTATTTCCATTATGGATAATGGAAATGGTTTCCCAAAGGATGTTTTGCTTGACATACAACAATGTAAAAATAAATCTGGCCTAGGTTTTCAAAGTACAGACAAACGTTTAAAACGATATTACGGAGAACAATATGGATTGAAAATTTTAAAATCTGATTACAGTGGAAGCACCGTTACCATCACAATTCCTGCAGAACCTATTGTGAGGTGATAATAATGAGTATAGTATTGATTGTAGAAGATGAAATACTTGAACAAGAATTTCTCAAATCAATTGTACTTGAAGAACTTTTCCCAGAAGATGTATTACTGACCTGCGAAAGTGGAGTTCAGGCTATTAAACTAGCCAAACAATACAAGCCAAATATTATCATGATGGATGTAATGATTCCCGAATTGGACGGTCTTAGTACTATTGAAGAAATCAGAAAATTTCTCCCCAACGTGCTTATTACAATTTTATCTGCTCACTCGGACTTTTCCTATGCACAGAAAGCAATTAGTCTCCGGGTTTTTGAATACCTATTAAAACCCGTAAAGCCTAATATTATTAAACAAGTTTTTCGGAAGATGTTAGACTCCGCAGCTGATTGTAATATAGTAGTAGATAAGAGCTCTGAAGAAAAGAACCCCGAATCCAAAGAATCTCAGCAATACTTTATTGAAAAGTCTATAAAATATATTAAAGAGCATTTTAGGGAAAAAATAACTTTACAAATAGTTGCCTCTACAGTGTTTTTGAATCCAAAATATTTTAGTCGTGTCTTTAAAAAGGAGCTAGGTGTCTCATTTTCAAAGTATGTAATTAATCTGAGAATTCAATATGCCTGCAGATTATTAAAAACAACTAATTATCGTGCTTATCGAATTTCATCAGAATGTGGCTTTTCAGATCCATCTTATTTTAACAGGGTATTTTGTGCGGAGATGAATATGACTCCTCAAGCCTATAGAAAACATGCGCTTATGTCAATGGAAGATGACTAAATTGTGTGTAGTTAATTTCATAGGAAAGATTGATATTTGAACTGTTCCCTGTTAAATGGACAGTTATATATAATTAAAGTGCCAATTATACAATTGGCGCTTTAATTATATTTTCCGATAACATTTTTCTAAAGATCAAATAAGGAACGTATCTTGATTTAATTTACACAATCTAGATACGCTCCCTATAGAAACTATTACTTTTAACTATCTACCATGTCACATCATATCTGACTTATTTTCAAAGTCATCTCTGCATATGCATTTAAACGGTAAACTGTAATCTACTTTTCATCTTCCTTTAAATTAGTTTTAGGAAGGATAGTTTCAACTTCAACGTGTGGACGAGGAATAACATGAACAGAAACTAATTCTCCAACACGTTGTGCTGCAGCAGCACCAGCATCAGTAGCTGCCTTTACTGCTCCTACATCTCCTCTTACCATTACTGTTACAAGACCGCCGCCAACATGTTCTTTTCCTATTAGATAAACATTAGCTGCCTTAACCATTGCATCTGCAGCTTCAATTGAACCTACTAAACCTTTTGTTTCAATCATTCCTAATGCATCATATTTCATTTTTATTTCCTCCTAATTTTTAATTTATTTTTTATTTTGTACTTTGTATCTTATATCCTGTATTCTCTAATATTAGTCTTCCTTTAAGCCAGTTTTAGGAAGGATAGTTTCAACTTCAACGTGTGGACGAGGAATAACATGAACAGAAACTAATTCTCCAACACGCTGTGCTGCTGCAGCACCAGCATCAGTAGCTGCCTTTACTGCTCCTACATCTCCTCTTACCATTACTGTTACAAGACCGCCGCCAACATGTTCTTTTCCTATTAAGTTAACGTTAGCTGCTTTAACCATTGCATCTGCAGCCTCTATAGAACCTACTAACCCCTTTGTTTCAATCATTCCTAATGCATCAGATTTCATTTTTATTTCTCCTCTCCAAATACTGTTATTTTATAATTTATAATTTTACTATTTTACTATTGTAATTTTTGATGAGTTGCCAACACACATAGCATTTGCTTCTTCTGTGTCAATATGGCATTCTAAAGCTGAAGTATCATTTGCTCTAATTGCAACATTATTATAAATTCCACCACGTGGTCCATCAACTTTAATACTTACTGTCTGTCCATCATTCACCCCAAAATGTTGTGCATCTGCAGGAGTCATGTGAATGTGTCTTTGTGCAACAATCACACCTTCCTTTATTTGAACAGATCCCTTTGGTCCTATTATGGCAATTCCAGGTGTTCCGTGTAAATCACCGGACATCCTTACTTCTGGAGCTACTCCCAATTTGAAAGAATCTCCTCTTAGGATTTCTACCTGTGTCTTACTACGTAATGGTCCAAGGATTCTAATTTTTTCAATAGCTCCCTTTGGTCCACATACTGTTACTGTTTCTTTACAAGCATACTGTCCTGGCTGTGCTAAATCCTTTATCTTTGTTACCTGGTATCCTTCTCCAAACAAGATGTTAAAATCTGCTTGTGAAAGATGGATATGTCGATTTGAAACTCCAACCGGGATTTCATTTGTATCTTGTTTTGTCTCTGTAGAAGACTGATTACCTTGAACAGCTTCCAATAAAAGCTTTATAACAGCTTCGTACTTGTCCATTTTAGTTAGCTCCCTTCATTGCAGCTACTAATTCACTTACGAGTCTAGCAAGTTTATCATTATCTGTAGTATCTGCAGCAGTGCTAGCACAATTGCTCTTTGCTGCAAATTCTGCAGGGCTTGTAGCACAGCATCCTAAGTCATTTTTGCTTCCGCAAAGTTCAGGATGATTGAAAGTTGTATCATCTGCAGCTAATGTAGTACAGTCTTTAAGACCATATGCTACTCTCTTTATATTAATTAAATGTAATGGAGTAACATTTTCGGAAACAGAGCTTCCTCCCCATGTACCACAACCTAATGTAAATGCAGGTGCTAATCCTGTGCTTGCACCAGTACCTCCCTGACTTCCACCAGTATTAACTAAAATACGGGATGCTGGTTTTTTAGCAAACTTCATTACTAAGTCTCTGTCATTTGTATGAATGTTCATAGTATGTCCAAGACCATTTTGAAGTAATCTTATACTAAGCTCACATGCTTCATGCCAATCTTTAACTGTATAGAAAGCAAGTACTGTTGTAAGTTTCTCATAAGATAGAGGGTAACCATTACCAACTCCGCCTTGTTCTCCTATTAATACTTTTGTTCCTTCTGGAACTGTGAAACCTGCAGCTTCTGCTATAACCTGAGGAGCTCTTCCTACAAACTTAGCACTCATGCTGTGTGTACCAGGTTTAAAAAGTACGCTGCAAACTTTTGCAGTTTCTTCAGCTGTCATGAAATATCCGCCTTGTTTCTTAAATTCAGCTACTATTTCATCATGGTTGCATTCTTCAGCAATTACAGATTGCTCGGATGCACAAATAGTACCATAGTCAAAGCTCTTACTAGCAATTATATCTTTAACTGATTGATGAACATCAGCAGTTCTTTCAATATAAGATGGAGAGTTACCAGCACCAACGCCTATTGCAGGTGTTCCTGAACTATATGCAGCCTTTACCATTCCAGGGCCTCCAGTCGCAATTATCATAGCAACTTCTTTAGCTTTCATAAGTTCATTTGTAGCTTGTATAGATGGTGTAACAATACCACCAATTACATTTGCAGGAGCTCCTGCTGCTACTGCTGCATCACGCATAAGTTCTATTGCTTTTGTTGAACATTTTAATGCAGCTGGGTGTGGTGAGAATACAATTGCATTTCTTGATTTAATTGCAATGATTGATTTATAAATAACAGTAGATGTTGGATTTGTAGATGGTACAATACCCATTAATAAACCAACTGGTTCTGCAAATTCAATTACACCTTGACTTTTATCTTCTTTTATAACACCAATAGTCTTCATATCCTTGATGTAATTATATACTGTAGTAGCAGCCATATGGTTCTTATAAGCTTTATCTTCAGCTTTTCCAAAGCCAGTTTCTTCTGCAGCCATTTTACCAAGGCAAACTGCATTTTCCTCTGCTACTCTAACCATGTTACATAGGATTTTATCAATTTGTTCTTCAGTATAATCAGCAATTTGATCTGCTGCAATTTTTCCTAAGCGTGCAAGATCTCTTGCTTCTTGTATAGAACGTAAGTCTTTATCAAAATTTTCCAATTGTGTTCCCTCCATTGTTTATTATTTATATATTTTAATTTTTATAGCTGGCTAATTATGCCCATAATATTTTTTGAACTCTATAAGCAGTAACTTCTTGTCTGCTTTAGAAATGGATCTTCCTTTGATACCAAAGTTCTTATATTTACGAGCGAGATTTCGAAGCTCTATTACCTTAAACTTACTCAAAATCTCAATAGCTTTTTCTAAACCATAGTCAAGTACCATCTTATCTACAGCTTTCCTATTTAGTTTAGTCAAATCCATTTTCAAAGGATCAGTTATTTTTTCTGGCAAAAGCTCCTCATTCTCTGAATTTTCTTCTGTTGAATTCTCTTCTTTAGAGTCTTCCACTGTTGGATTTTCCACTGTTGAATTCTCTTCTATTGAGTCTTCTACTATTGAATCTTCTATTTTAACAGGAACCTCTACAGTATCTTCTTCAATTACTTCAACTGTTGTTTCATCTTCTAGTTGGTTTTTCGCTGGAGCGACAGTTGGAATATTTCTATCTTTCAGTGGTACTGCTGATACAATTATATTATCTAATTCCTCATGTGGACGGGGAATCACATGTTGTGAAACAAGCAATGTGTCATTTATGTTTCTAACTGCCGCTCCACCAGCGTCTACAGCTGCTTTCACAGCACCCACATCACCAGTTACAGCAATCGAAACAAGTCCCCCTCCTACATATGTCTTTTCTAAGAGATTCACATCTGCTGCCTTGAGCATAGCATCTGCGCTCTCAATAGCTGCAATAAGTCCTATTGTTTCGATTAACCCAAGTGCCTGCATTGTTTAACCCTCCTAAACTTTGGTCAAGCATTCCAAATTCTAATATGTAGCATAGAATGCTTTCATCTTGTCAGGTGAACCAAATGCTATCTTAGCTCCCTTAGGGAAGAATACTGAATCACCAGGATGTGCAGTATAAACTTTATTATCCACTGTTACTGTCAATGTACCCTCTATAACATAGTAAAGTTCTTGACATTCTGTTTCCCAATCAAATTTGCAATCTTCAATTGTAATAAATCCCGCATTCATTGAGGAACCATCATCTGCATTGATTATTTCCTGATAAAATACTTTATCATCAGGATTTCCTGTATCTAGTGCTTCATACTTTACTGAACTACCACGAACGATCTTCAAACCGATAGAGTCAGTCTCAGCAAGATACGGCTTCTTATTGGTAATCAAATCAATCACTCCATTCAAAAGTCCTTTCTCCATCATTACCTTGAATACTTTATAAATTACTTCACTATCAATTCCATTTTCAAAAACTTTTTCAAGCTCAGAAGCTTTTGTTTCACAAGAACCTTTTACTTCACAAGGAACTTCTACTTCACAAGATTTCTTTACTTCAGGAACTGGAGTTTCGGTAGAAAATTCTATTCCACTATTTCTAGCCGCATCTTTAGCTGAAGGAGTAACAATTGTATCGCAATTAATATACACTACTTTTTGACCCTGCTTTTCTGCAGTTTCAACATCTTTTACACAAATTAATTTTTTCATTCCTTCACATCCTTTCATTTATAAAAGTTCTTATATATTAGAACAATGATGCCAATAATCTTTCAGACGGTGAAGGTATAACCTCTGCATTTACTAATAACCCTTTCTCTTCTGCAATAGCTTTTCCTGTTTCAACACCAGTTTCAACAGCAGCTACATCTCCGGTAAAAGTAAAGAATGACTTACCTCCCAATCCATTTCCCAAACGAAGTTCAATCGGCTGCAATTCAGCAGATTTCAAAATTGCATCAGCAGCAATGACCATTGTTGACAGGGAGAAAGACTCCATAATTCCTAAAGCCTGAACTTCATCTGGCATCGTTGCACCTGTGATTGCAGGGAATACTGCCGGATTGACATTTGGTATAATAATAGAATCAACTAAAAATTCTTCTGCAAATCTTACACCAACACTTACTGAATCTTCAACTGCTGCAACATCACCTTGAACAATGGCAATATACTTTCCTGGGCAAGAAGAACCTGCTGTGACTATTTCCACTTCAGAAGTTTTTACCATCTGATCTGCTGCATATATACCACGAGCAATGCTTGTAAACTCAACCATTCCTATTGCTTGTGACATATTATCCCCTCCTTATCACAATAAAATCATTTCCACATTCCACAACTGTTCCCGAAATACTTGCATGAATAGCAGCACTTAAACTACCTTCAGGAATTTTTCCAATTTGTTGTCCAAGTTCTACATGATCACCAACATTAACAATTGGTACTGCAGGTGCTCCTACATGCTGTCTTGTTGCAATATGAACTTCTTCAGGATTTACCTGAACTTCAGTCATAGGAGCTGGCCTGTCAAAGTCATGCAAACCTAATCTGGCAATAAGACGCTTACTTGGAACTAACCTATATTCACGGCTTTTGCGGGTAGTAAATTCCGACTTCATTGGTTTATATTTTATGTTCTGTTCTGCTAATTTTCCTTTAAAATAGAGATTTGCAGATTTCGGATAAAGCCCTGCTGGACATGAGAACAATTCACATAAATTACATTGACAGCAAAGCTGTGCAATCTTCTGTTCTTCAACATTCTTCAATGCATAATTTAAAGCTCTCATCATCTTGTGGGGTTGTGTACTATGTCCAAGAAGATAACGAGGGCACATATCTGTACACATACGGCACTGTTCACAGGAAGATCTATTTACTCTTTTCGCCTGTTCTATGCTAACAGATTTTTTACGAATCAGAGGATGATCTTTTTTCAAAATTACGAATCCCTTATTTTTCTTCGTAACATATCCATCTACATCACTCTTTACAGGTCCCATCATAGGGCCACCATCAATAACTGTATAATCATCAAAATTTTCTATGCCACTCAGCTTCAGTACATCTATAACAGGTGTACCCACTGGTACCTTTACAGTCAAACGTTTAGGGATATCTCCTGCAACTGTGATATATTTTTCTGTAACCGGCACTCCCATAGAAGCGTGATAAATATTTAATGCCGTTTCTGCATTAACTACTACACAACCAACACTAATTGGAATACCCATTTCAGGAACAACTCTTCCAGTCAATTCATGAACTAGAACTTGCTCATCACCTGCAGGGTAAATATCAGGAATTTCTTTTACTTCAATAAAATCTCCTACTTGAAGTTCTTCGATTCTATTACGAAGTATAGAAATAGCTTCCTTATGCTTTCCTTTAATGCCTATAAGTGCTTTATTTGCACCTACTAACTTTCCTGCTGATTCAAATCCTTTAATTATCTCATCTGGAAACATCCTCATCAGCTGCTGATCCACACGAAGCAGCGGCTCACATTCAGCTCCATTAAGAAGTATATATTCTGCCTTTGATGCTAGCTTTGCGTGGGTAGGAAATCCTGCCCCACCGGCACCAATAACACCAGCTTCTCGCACCATATCAAGAATACTCATTCCCGTACCTCCTGAGTTTATTCTACATTGCAGTCTTCATCAATAATTCCAACAACAACTGCGTCAACCGGGATATCTTCACATTCATCTAACATTTTTCGAGCTGACGACCCTGTTGAAACAAGAACTCTATCTCCAATTCCGGCACTGATTATATCTGCAACAACTAAATGCTGACCAGCACCAGTTCCACCAATTACTTCCGCTAACATAAACTTCAATCCATTAAGTGATTCTGCTTTTCTTGTTGCCCATACATTGTCAATTAATCTTGCTATTAACATATATCTTTCTCCTTTTTAACATTGCGCTTAATCTCCTGAATTGCTGATTCAACAGATGACGTATCGCCAAAAATCGCAATCATTATCATGTTCTGTGGACAACTTCCTTTAATATCTTCTACTGTGACACCAACTGCCTTTTCAGCAATATCTGCGGCATAAATCATGTCCAGCATTTTACCTTGTACAAGACCAACCGCATCAACACAAATTGAATCTTTATTAACATTAGCACCCATACGCCTCATAAGCATATCTATAGTACCCTTTGAAGGTGATTTAATAGTTCGAAATTCCATATTGAATCATCTCCAACTATATACTTTCCTGCGTACAGCTAAGTGCTATGCCCAAAGGGGTTACAAACATCGGATTCTTTGGCTTATGAGTAAATATTCCTGTCTTTTTTTCTATAATTGTCTCAATACCTGTCAGACAGCAAGTTCCTCCTACCAGAGATATTTCCTGAACATCGTACCCTTTAATATGCTGGTTAATAATAGATGCTATCTTTTCAACTACTGGCTTTAGTACAGGTAAAAGGTCCTTATGGTTTTCTGGATTACGTTTATACAATTCTGCTTCTGCAAAAGGCATTTTATATGCACCGGAAACAACTAATGAAAATTGAGTACCTCCTGTTGGTTCATCTGCAATATAAACAACTTTTCCATCTTTTAAAATTGAGATTCCAGTCGTTCCACCACCGATATCTACAACTGCACCATTCTTAATTCTAAGAACTTTATTAGCAGCCGTTGGTTCATCAAGTACACTTGTAAGTTCAAAGCCAGCTGCCTGAACTACATTTTTAACTGCCCCTGAATCCAAATCATCTGTTCCAGGTGGAATAGCTGCAGCTCCATAAATCAACTCTGTACCTAACTTTTCTTCAATTTCATGCTTCATCTCTCTAACAATATTGATTGCACCAATATAATCAACAACCATGCCATCTCGAACTACATCTGCATATTTATAAGCACCTGCTACTGGTTTATAGTTTTCATCTACAACTGCTAGGACAACACATGCTGTACCTAAGTCAACTCCTGTATAATAAACAGATGACTTGCCAACAATCGGATGTTTTACTACATGTTCAAAATCTTTCACAAGTTGGTCACAGAACTTAAAAGTCAAATTTTTCTCTGACATTTTGTACCTCCAAAAATAGAACAAATCATTTGGGACAAAGCATTAATAATCTGATTGATCTTTCCAATAGTATCACTGCACAATGCATCCTCATTTTCACTATCTTCATATGCTTCTAAAATAAATGGTTCGATTTCTCTAAGAGCACAGCGCAGTCTATGCAAAATTATGATATCTCTTCCCTTTTTAAGCTGCATATGAAATTCTGTAATTTCAAAGCAATCATCTAAATCAAGTGAATAATTGCTAAAATTTATTGCTGTACATTCCTTAATACAAAGATTTTCAACGGACCCTTTACCCTGAATGGCATTTTTAATTTTAGTAAACTGCTTACCTAAACTAATAACATTCTGTGCCCAAAGGATATCCTTATTCAAAAGTTCTTCTTCCGTAATAAGGAACAATGCTTCCGTTGATTTCATCTTACTGTAAAGTTTTTTCTTCTTCCAACTATTTTTCTTTTTCGGCTGTGCAGGTGTTTGATCTTCATTTATGGTCTGCACCTTTTCCACAGTTTCCTTTTTCTCTACAGCTTGTTTTTTTTCTACAGTCTGCTTTTTCTCCACAGTCTGTTTTTTATTTGCAGTATTTCTCTTTGTGTAAGGACCATCGTCAAACATATTTATACCTTTATCTGATAGAAATTGACGTGCTCCAGGTGTAAGTCTTGTTCCCGGTTCTAATTCATAATCTGTAAAAGGTTCTTTTCTATATAAATCCCGCAAATCAATTTCGGTAATAAATTTCATTTTGGCCCCCCTTTACTTTTATTTTAAAAATAAACACTTTTTAGGGCTCCACCGGCTAATCCGCTGTGAACACTAATCTTATAATAAGGCTCTGAAACTTTTATTTGCCTCAACTGTCGGAAACACAAACTCTAATGTTCCGCCATCAAATCAATTTTATTTACTACACCAATTACAGGTCATTCAATAAATCTTTATAAAACCAGGGAAATTACACATTAACACATATTGACTAATTAACTGCTTATTAATGCTTAATAACCGCAACTGGGAAATCATATTCTTTAATCCAGCCTTCAATCCTATCCAAATCATCACTGCTTAAGCTTGGATCTCCCTCTATTGGGTAATCTATACCCAACTGTGTATATTTATTTACGCCCAATTTATGATAAGGAAGTAGATCTATACCTTTAAAGTTTTTGTAATCACGGAAAGGCATCAAGAAGTTAATTACACCATCAAACTCTTCTTTGCTATCATTCAAGCCTTTTAACAGGGGCATCCTAATCTTCACGTTATACCTGTGGTTAAGAAGTTCTTTCAAATTCTTCAAAATTTGTTCATTATGCACTCCTGTCAGTTGATAGTGTCGTTCAGGATCAATATGCTTTATATCGAAAAGGAACAAATCTGTGAACTCAGCAACCTTAAGTATTGCTTCTAATTTTGCATGACCACAAGTTTCAATGGCTGTATTGATTCCTTCCTGCTTACATACCATAAGCAAATTTGCTGCAAATTCCCACTGCATCAATACCTCGCCGCCACCTAGTGTGACACCACCACCTGAAATTTCGTAAAACTGCCTGTCCTCTTCTATAACTTCCATAATTTCAGAAACAGTTTTTTCTTCTCCCATAATGGATATTGCAGACTCGGTACAAGCATTCTCACACTTGCGGCAGCCTAAACAATCAATACTATGATCTACCTCATGTTCCATTCCTTTTGACATTGTATGTATTCCAACCGGACAAACAGAGACACAAGCACCGCAATTAATGCATGAATTCTTTTTGAACATAACTTCATATTTTCGTAATTGTCCTTCAGGATTGGCACACCACTTGCAACGCAATGGGCATCCTTTAAAGAACACCAGTGTCCTTACTCCCGGTCCATCATACATATTGTATTTTTGCACATTAAAAATGACTGCTTTTCTTTCAATCATTGCTGCCTTCGCATTACTCATACTAACCAATCTCCTGTTTGATTCATTTTGGTGTTCAGATGAATTTTTAACTGAGCCTGTCCTCTTGCATACTTTGAAGTATGCAAGATACAGACATCAGATAAATTAATTTAAAATCAATGGGATACTATGTTTAAAAATGTGTTAACATAGTTCTACTAATAATTTCATCCTGAACATCCTTACACAATTCAACAAAGAATGCACTGTAACCTGCTACACGAACAATAAGATCTCTGTACTGTTCTGGATGCTTCTGTGCTTCAATCAAAGTCTTGTTATCCAAGTAATTGAACTGCATCTGTCCATTACCAAATAAGCAAGCAGTACGTAACAATGTTATAATACCTTCTTCTCCTTCTGGAGTTTCAAGCAATCCTGCCATAAGTTTAAAGTTATGAACCATACCTATGTTCATATTGTCACAAGACATCTTGGAAACAGATTTAATAATAGCAGTAGGTCCTTTGAAATCTGCACCCTGAGTTGGACTGATACCATCAGATAATGGTGTCCAAGCTTTACGTCCATTAGCAGATGCACCTGTCAACTGACCAAATGGAGTATTATTTGAGATAGATAAAGTACCATGACTCAAAACAGAGTACAAAGTCTTATATTTACGATGTTCCATCTCTGTAAAGTTGATCAAGTCTGCAGCAATTAAATCTGCATAATCGTCATCATTACCATACTTAGGAGCTTTTAAGCAATCATTCCTAAGTTCTTCATATCCAACAAAGTCAGCTTTCAATGCTTGATTTAACTGCTCTAAAGTACATTTCTTGTCATCAAATACTACCTTTTTGATAGCAGCCATGGAATCTGCATATGTAGCCAATCCAGTCCATACAACACCAGGTCCGAAATTGTACATAGCACCACCTGCAGAAACATCTTTACCGTGCTCCATGCATCCTTCATACATGATGGACATTAAAGGCTTTGGAGCTAAATCTCTGTGAACACGCTGAGAAATA
Organism: Clostridium sp. 001; assembly: GCF_019056555.1. Lineage (NCBI taxonomy): Bacteria > Bacillati > Bacillota > Clostridia > Eubacteriales > Clostridiaceae > Clostridium > Clostridium sp. 001. The sequence continues at coordinate 2,041,320 of NZ_CP020473.1, forward strand.
ACTGTAGCAACGTCAGTCCATTTTGTAATATATTTGATTTCTTCCTTAACAGCAGCATCAAACTCTTCATAAGTCTTAAATCTATTTAAATCTCCCATATCAGGACAAACTTGTTTTCCATACCATAAAGGAACACCATGGTTTAGAACTAATTCTATACATATAGGCCATTGAGTATAAGCTGTAGAAGTCCACTGATACAAACGTCCAGCTTTCTGAGGCTCAACACAACCCATTATACAATAATCTCTAGCATCTTCTATGGAAACACCTTTTGCAAGCATCATCTTAATATGTGCATCATCAAAATGGCAAGCTGGAAATCCCATACCAGCACGAACAACATCAACAATCTTCTTTAAGTACTTCTTAGGTGATTTGTTGTGAATACGGCAAGCTAAAGATGGCTGATAAATCTTAACATAACGAACAGCATCCATCAAAAGATAAGTCAAGTCATTTGTTGCATCAAGACCATCACGAGTAACACCACCAACACACATATTTACAAATGGTTGGTAACCTGCAAAGAACTTAGAAGCACCTTCACTTGTAACCCACATCATTTCAGACATTTTAATTAGCATACAACCAGATAATTCAAATGCTTCATAGTTGTTCATACGTCCTGATTCTATATCTGCCTTATAGAATGGATACATATACTGGTCAACACGGCCGATAGACATACCAGTTTGGTTTTCTTCAACTACAAGTAATGACTCAATAGTCCAAACTGATTGAATTGCTTCCCAGTAAGTACGAGGTTTATGCGCAGGAACATGTGCATTAACTTCTGAAATTTTTTGTAATTCTGCTTTACGTTTAGGGTTTGTCTCCTTTGCAGCTAATTCAGCAGCATATTCAGACATACGTTTAGCGTAAATCATAACTCCTTCAGTAGTATCAATAACTGATTTATAGAAATAAATCTTTTCTATATCTTCAGGATTTTCATAATCCAATTTTGCTAAATGATCCTTTGCTTCTTGCTGAATATCTGCCATACCTTTTTTCATTAAGATAACATCATATCCAGGGTTTGAATCTCCACCACCATTAGTTGCATGGTAAGAGCAATCTGAAACAAATGATTCACCTGAAAGTTCCCAAACACCTGCTTCACGGTACTGATCTTCGCAGTATTCATCAACGGATTTACCTTGCCAGAAAGGGAAAAGTTCATCACGCATAAGCTTTTTATCTTCTTCAGATACATAAAATGGATCTTGAGGACGTGTTCCAATAGTATCTATTTCATCTTGCATCCATCTCCATGCTATATCAGGAGAAAAAGCTCCAGCACGAGGTGCACCACAAGGAGCTCCTACAATTAGCTCATCATCTTGAATTACTAAAGGTGCAGTTTCACAGCAATAACGGAAACATTTAGCACGTAATAAAATCTTAGGCATACCAGGATTTTCTTTAGCAATCTTTGTAATAGCCTTAGCACGATATGTTGTTATTGAAGGCTTTTGCTTTAAATAGTTTTCCTTTATTCTTTTTAAACGTTCTGTCATTCCATTTGGAACTTCTCCATTATTAGTGCAAGGTTCTGCACAAGCTGCAGGTACTCCATTATCTTCTTTTGTAATTTCTTGAGAAACGCCTTGAAATATCTTCATTAAGGCTGCTTGTTCTTCTGCAGACATATTTTTAGTTGCCTCTGCAAACTTATTTGAAAATTCACGAATATCCAAAACACTTACCTCTTTTCTTTCATAATTATTTTAGATTTAACTATTTGAGTTTTAAATTTATTGTTTAGCATGTTCCAACACATCTGTATGCTATTTAATTTTTTCCATAGCTTTTTTCAAAATATGCTGCAACATTTGTATATCCTCTGGATTATAGTCTGACTGCTTTGTCATACCACTCAAATCACTTTTTTCTTCTGTAAACAATCCATTAGTATTAATAATCTCTTCTACATTCCGTACGCCGTATCCGACTTTACGAACATAAATAAGATTCATTGGTGAAACATTATCGGAGGTAATACCTTTACCTGCCGATCCACTACCCAAAGTTAAAGCAGGAAATAAATTACTTGTAGCACCCATACTACCAAAGGAAGCAGGTGTATTAACAAGTATCCTACCTACAGGTTTTTTTAATGCAAACTGGCGAATTACATCTTCGTCTTTTGAATGTATAACAAGAGTGTGACCATGTCTCTCACTTAACAGCAGCTCAATACACTTTTCACATGCATGCATCCAATCATCTTCAATGTAGTAAGCTAGTACCGGACAAAGTTTCTCCTTGGAATAAGGATTGTCTTGGGAAACATATTTCTGCTCTGAAATTAGCACTGTGCTACTTTCAGGAATGCTGAAACCTGCTTTCTTAGCCAATCTCTGTGCGGATTTGCCAACCATTTCTGAATCCATACTGCCATCAGAACGGAAAAAGAGAGAACCCAGTTTTTGTGCTTCCTCCTCTGTCATGAAATATGCACCACTATTTTGCAACTCACGTTTAACATCAGATGCAATACAACTATCTACAACAATAGATTGTTCAGCTGATGGTACTATTCCGTTATCAAAGGTCTTACTAGCAATAATATCTCTTACCGCCTGCTTGATGTCAGCTGTACGTTCAATAAATGCTGGTCCATTACCAGTTCCTCCATAGATGACAGGTTTTCCAGATCTATATGATGCTTTAAGCATCCCGGGAACACCTGTATTCATAATCAAAGAAGTCGCCTTATGGTTCATCAGTTCCATTGTTCCACTAGGCGTCACAGTATGTAAGTATGCAAGAGCCCCTTCTGGCAGCCCATATCCTTCAGCTGCACGAATCATGATGTCAAGTGCCTTACAAATTGTCTCCTTTGCTCTAGGATGTGGAGAAAAGATAATTGCATTACCAGACTTAATTGCAATTAATGCCTTATATATGGTAGTAGAAACCGGACTAGTTGCAGGACATAATGCAATAATTACACCCATAGGTACACCTACATCCATGGTTTTATCCTGACCATTTTCGTTAATAATACCTACACATCTCATTCCTCTAAGCTTAGCTGGCAAATACTCACAGGCAAATCGGTTTTTGATGCATTTATCCTGCCATTTTCCATAACCAGTTTCATCCTGTGACATTACAGCAAGCTCTCGGGTATATTTTCCGATTTCTTCCGCCATACGTTCAACAATCTCATCTAACTTTTCTTGTGGAAAAGTTGCTAACATTTTTTGTGCTCGTGCAGCATTTTCCACAAGGATTCGGGATTCTTGGATGGAGAGCAAATCATTATCAATAATATTCATTTCTAACTCTCCCTTTCATTTTTACTAACTAAGTACTGTACTTCTGTACTTTTTCATTTTATGTGGTAACATCATAACATCCACATATTATCCACACATTAAGGAAGTAAATTTTCAATTGTATAACGTTTGGTGATTTTCTGAAGATCTGGATGTGGACTTGCAATAACAACTGAACTATAAACTTCAGCGCCCATATCTGTTACAGCTTTTACTCCAGCTTCTACAGCTGCTTTGCAAGCTCCTACATCTCCGGCAACCAATACAGAAATATAACCGGAAGCTACATTTTCGTAGCCAATTAATTCAACATCTGCAGCTTTACACATTGCATCTGCAGCCTCTAAAACAAAAACCAAACCAAATGTTTCTACTAAACCTAAAGCTACATATTTGCTCATCTGTTTTCCCTTTCCTTTATCATATTTTTTACTATATTTTTATGCATCGATGTCATGTACTGAAACAATGTCCCCAACACCTTTAATTGGTCTTGGCATAACATTGTGTGCTGTCAATTTGCCTATTGCTGCAGCAGCAGCAGCTCCTGCTTCAACAGATGCTCTAACGGCAGCAACGTCACCCTTTACCATAATTGTAACAAGAGTGGAACCTATATTTTCATATGATATCAGTTCAACATCAGCAGCCTTCAACATTTTATCTGCTGCTTCAATTGCAGGAACCATCCCTAATGTTTCAATAAGGCCTAATGCCTCTTCGCCATAATACCTCATTTCATAACCCTCCTCCTCTATACGCAATTACGCAGTATGGATCTTTTTCAAGCAAATGCAACTTTGATTCAATTACCCTTGCTTGAAAATATTTATTATTTGAACTAATAATTTGAACTTATGGAATCCAAGTTATTAGTCTTTAATATATTTATTAATTGTAGCTGCACCTTCTTCATGTGCGTGATAATAAACTCTCAAATTACCTGATTTATCCTCATCAAATCTTGTTTCTTCAAGGAGACCATTAGCTTCAGCTGTCATTAAAGCTTCGACTACAGCAGCTTTATTAAGTGCCTTAAAGTTACCATAGTCACCTTTTAAAGCTTCAATAACATCTTCTGCACAAGCTTCTTTAACTGTTGTAAAGTGTTTTAAAATAGCATAATTAAGTGGTTTCATACTATTTGTCCTCCTTTTTTCTGAATAAATCCATTGGATTCATAGCAATTACCAAGATACCAAGTACCATAAGTACAGCAGCAATCCAACCAATAGCAGGTATTGACCAACCTGATTTGCCAAAAACTACACCAAGTACTATCCAGCAGCAGAATGGTCCCCAAAATGAGTAAGTACCATTACAAGCCATACCAAGAGCTGCACCACACATACTATTACCCTTATACCAACTCATGTATGAAACAAACGCGCAAAGACCACTTGCAGCAAACCAAATCATAGCAGATCCACTTGTAAATGCCTGAAATACAAGACCAGTTGAAAGCTTAACACTACCTGCAAGCATACCCATAATAGGTATTAATATAATTAAGTTTGAAAGACCTGATGTTGCCTGACGGATAGTAATACCTATTTCAGAGTCAATCATAGATGTACCATACCCAGCTACACAGCCTTCAAATCCCCAACCAAGGGCTGCTATGAAAGCAATACAAATACCTAAAAGAGCACCCTTTGGAGCACTTCCAGTAATGCTTGTACTACCAATCATAAAACTAGCAGTAACACAAATAACTATACCTAACACCATACGTTTGTTTAACTCTTGTTTGAATAATATTCTACCTAAAATAGCACCAATAGCTGGGCAAAGAGCTGTAATAGGAATAACTATTGAGCCAGCCATCTGAAGACCGATAACATAAGCTGTACTTGAAATTGGTCCTCCTATAAGAGCTGCCAAAATCATTACACGGCCTGGAGTTGTATTAATACACCTCAAGAAGTCTCCAAACTTACCTTTAATACCTGCATAAAGCATTGCCCAGATAGCACTGCAAGAATCATTTACTGCACTACCAAGGGCACCCAATACATATGTAATAGCAAAAGCGGATAACCCTGCTTTATTAGCTCCGTACCAGTCACTCCAAACTCCTTTAGTCATACCTAATGACAAAAATGCTGAATAAAATCCATACATAATACCTGAAAATATAGCAATTGATATACCTTTTTTAAAAAATTGTGATGATAACTTTTTCTTAGCAGCAATTGCAGATGCACTAACCGCCCCTGTCATTTCACTCATAAACAAAATTCCTCCTCATATTAAAAAACTAGACTGATGAAAACGTTTTTGCAATCTAATGATATATTAACTCATTAGAACATTTTTTCATGGTACAAAATGCCATATTTTAATGCATAATATCTGCTAGTTTTTTGGAGTTCTTGTACTATAGCTATTTTCTTGTACTAATAGCATTTAATTTTAATCAATGTATTTATTAATTGTAGCTGCTCCTTCTTCATTTGCATGATAGTAAACAACTAAATCACCTGACTTGTCTAATATAGATCTTGTTTCTTCAAGAAGTCCATTAGCTTCAGCTGTCATTAAAGCTTCAATTACAGCACCTTTTTTAAGTCCTTTAAAATCACCATAGTCACCTTTTAAAGCTTCAATAACGTCATCTGCACAGGCTTCTTTAGCTTTTGTAAAATGTTTTAAAATAGCATAATTAAGTGGTTTCATACAATTAATCCTCCTGTTTTCTAAACAAATCTATTGGGTTTACAGCAATTACTAAAATACCAACTGCCATTAATATAGCGGAAAACCATACTATAGGAGCCATTGCCCAACCTTGTATGCCAAAAATTACACCAAGTATAATCCAACAGAAGAATGGACCCCAGAATGAGTATGTTCCATTAGTTGCCATACCAAGAGCTGTACCAGTCATACTATTACCTTTGTACCAAGTCATAAATGAAAGATAAGCACAAAGACCACTTATAGCAAGCCAAATCATAGCAGGACCACTTGTAAATGCTTTAGCAGTAAGGTGAAATGCAAGTCCTGCATTATTTCCTACAATTATAGATATAACAGGAATAAATATAATTAAATTTGAAAGACCTGATGTTGTCTGACGAATAGCAATACCAATCTCTGAATCTACCATACATGAGCCATAACCAGCTATACAACCTTCTAAGCCCCAACCAAGTGCAGCAATAAGAGCGATAACCATACCTAATCCTGCTCCTGCAGGTGCATTTCCTGTAACACTTTGTAGACCAATTAAACCACTTGCACAAACACAAATAAGAATACCTACAATCATATGCTTGTTTAATTCTTGTTTATATAAAACTCTTCCTAATATAGCACCAATAGCTGGGCAAAGGGCAGAAATCGGAACAGCAAGTGAACCTGCCATCTTAAGAGCTACAACATAAGCTGTAGTAGCAATTGGTCCTCCCATAAGAGCAGCTACCATAATCAATCTACCTGGCTTAGTATTAAGACATCTAAAGAAATCACCCAATTTACCTCTACCAGCTGCAGCAATTAATGCCCAAACTGCACTAGCAGTATCATTTATTCCACTACTAAGTGCACCAAGTACATATGCAATAGTAAGTGCTGTTAAACCTGCTGTATTTGCACCATACCAGTCACTCCAAACTCCCTTTGTTGTAGCTAATGTCAAAAATGCTGAATATAGTCCATATGAAATTCCTGAAAATAAACCAATTGCAATACCTTTTTTAAAGAAACTTGATTTTACCTTTTTTTTAGCAGCAGCCAAAGCTGCATCCATTGACAGTTCCATAAACAAACCTCCAATTATTTTATTATATTGTTATTTGATGAGAGGCCTCATCTTAATGCGAATTTCAGATTAAGACGCTTTTGTAATATTAATATATTAATACATTACTTATTGTAAACGAATAGAAGATCTTTTCATGGCATAAAGCGACATATGTTATTTGGACAATATCCGCTTATTTTTTTATCTTTTTGTACTATCGTTACCTTATTGTATTAATAGTATTGATTTTTTTCAATAAAATATTAAAGAAATTGCCTTACTTTGTGAATAATTTAGAATAAAGAGGCGTATTTTGCGATAAGACAGAAGATTATACCTAGCACTTCTAGAATTGTTAAAAATTATACAAAATGTTATGTAATCTACTTGCAGTACATATTCAGGCGCACAGCAATGCTTATACCCAACTTTCATAGTCGCTTTCGCTGTGTGGCTATAGGTGTTAGCAATGGTAGTCATCGGATAAACTTCTGATTATTTCTGAAAGCTTTTTGAGTCCTAGTTTCAAGTCATAAAGAGAAGCATAGGAATAGGATATCCTTATACTATAATTTTTAGTAAAATCATATATATATCCTGGATTTATTAATATTCCATTTTTACAGCATTTATAAAAAAGTTTTCTCATATCTATTTTATTTTTAAGCTTTAACCATATATAAAACCCTCCTTTTGGCATGTTCCAACTAGCTATGCCAAAAAAATATTTTTCAAGAACATTTAATGCAATTTCTCTCCTTATTTTAAGTTTCTCTCTAAGTTCTTTTAAATATATTTCATAAAATCCACTTTCTATCCATTCCGCAGTTACATACTGTGAAATGGAACTTGCACCATAATCCGTTTGCATTTTAACATCTCCAAGTCGCTCAACAACAGTTTCCGGAGCAACAACCCACCCTATTCTTATTCCTGCTGCCATTGATTTCGATGTAGTACCCATATAAAGTACTATTCCATTTTCATCTTTTGCTTTTATTGGATAAGGTGGCATTTCATCCAACCATAATTCCCTATAGGCATCATCTTCGATAATTGGAATTCTCTCTTTATTACACAAATCCAGTAGCTTGTTTCTTCTATACTGCGGCATTAATGTACCTGTAGGATTATGGAATGTTGGAATAGTATATAGAAGAGATGTATTTCTATCTATATTTTTTAAAATTTCATTTAACTTAATTCCATCTGAATCCATAGATATCCCACTGAAACTAACTCCAGAAAAGTCAAATACATGAAGTGATTTTATATATGATGGTTTTTCCACAAGTATCTTAGAACCAGGCTTTAGTATGCTCATTGAAATCAACTGAAGAGCTTGAAGTGAACCTGAAACAATTAGTATTGAATCCGGTGACACATTTATATGGAACTTTTTTAAATACTTACTTATAACCTTTCTCAATTTAAGTGAACCCTTAGCCATTTCATAGCTTAAAGAAGTTATATTATTAGACACAGTTTTAAATACCTTCTTCATCATATCTTTTGGAAATAATTCAGGAGAAAGTTCACCTGTACCAAGCCTTATTATATTATCCTTATACTCCATCTTATTTATAATTTGGATTGTATGGAGGTTAGGTTTGTGTATTCCACTTTTTATATAAGGTTCCCAACTACCTGGCTGCATAGAAGCCATCAAGGACCAGGTATTATTTATAATTCTGGTACCTTTTTTACTTTTTCCCTCAATTAAACCATCGGCTTTTAACTCATCTAAAGCTTCTACAATAGTGCTTCTATTTACTTCAAATTTTTCTGCCAATTCTCTCTGTGATGGTAACTTTTCTCCTACAGTCCACTCTCCATTTCCTATTTTCTCCTTTATATAATTTACAATTTGCCTGTACATAGAAATACAAGATTTTTTATCCGGTTTCCAATCAATATTTAACATACATATTCAAATCCTTTTATTTTGATAATATAAAATTAAAACCAAGTCTTACCCCGTAATAAATTATTATTATACCACATATCCTATTGATTCCCTTAATTGATTTTTCATTAAAACTGTGCTTGAAAATCGACATAATAGCTGCAAGAGAAGTAAACCAAAAAATTGATGCCATACATGATCCCAGTATAAAGTACCAGGAGCTTTGATAAGAAAGAGATGCCCTAAATCCTCCAAGGAGAAGTGAGCCATCAATAATAGCCTGGGGATTCATCCAAGTCACAACAAAACAAGATATAATTACTTTAACTAAGCCTTTTTCTATATTAGTTTTTTCATCAATATCCGGCTTACTTCTTATAAGGCTTACTCCAATGTATATAACAACTATACATCCAACCAATAGCACAACTGATCTCAAAACTTTTGATTTTTGAATTATGGTTCCTACACCCCAAAAACAGGTTAGTGCAAGGGAAATATCAAAAAATATAGTTATAAAAGCTGTCCTAAATGCCTCTGCTCTTTTACTAGCAGTTATAGCTGAATTAATTACATATAAGTTCTGCATACCAATTGGAGCCACATAAGAAATTCCAAGTAAAAATCCTTGTAAAAAATATCTAATCATTTTTCCACCTCTAAAAATTCATATTATAGAATTTCCAAGTAAAAAATAAAAACTCTATAAAATTAATTATATTTATTAAAGTGCCAATGTCTTCAACCAAAATCTAAAATTTATACCAACCAAAAGATTTCATTATATTTATTAGACTAGGTGGAATTTTTACAATAATATTTATTAAAGCACCAGTTATCAATTGGATTAATAACTGGTGCTTCATCAAATTATATTAAGTTTATATTAGGTTCATATTGAGTTATACTAAAAAGTTACCTTTTTCCCATCATATATACATTGAAGTATCTTTTTCATCTGATCAAAATCTATAGGCCTTGGATTAGCTCCTGTACATGCATCTAAGAGAGCATTCTTTGCTATAAAATCAACATTTGAATTGAAATCATCTTTACTTATACCATAATCTTTTAAAGTCAAAGGTATGTTCATTTCCTTATCCATATCTTGTACCATTTTAACTAGAGAATCTACCAATTCATCTTCAGTAGTTCCTTTAAGTCCTAATATTTTAGCTATATTAGCATATCTATCTCCACAAGCTTTTTTATTAAAATCTAAAACATATGGAAGATATATTGCATTAGCGCATCCATGTGGTATGTGCCATACAGCTCCTGTTTTATGTGCTAAACTATGGGTTATACCAAGAAGTGCATTAGAAAATGCCATACCTGCTAAACATTGTGATATATGCATTTTATTTCTAGCATCTTTATCACCCTTATAGGATTTAAATAAGTTATCCCTTGTCATAATTATAGAATGTATTGCAAGTGGATCTGAAATATCTGACCTAGCTGATGCTACATAAGCCTCTAGTGCATGAGTTAATGCATCCATACCAGTATGTGCAGTTAATTTAGGTGGCATTGTCTGGGCTAATGCTGGATCAACTATAGCTATATCTGGTGTCAAATTGAAGTCAGCTAAAGGATACTTTATTTTAGCTTTGTAATCAGTTATTACTGAAAATGAAGTAACTTCAGTAGCTGTTCCACTAGTAGAAGCTATAGCTACAAATTTAGCTTTTTGTCTTAATTCTGGTAATCCAAATGGAACAATTGCTTGTTTGAAAGTAAAATCTGGATATTCATAAAATAACCACATAGCCTTTGCAGCATCTATTGGTGAACCTCCTCCAATAGCAACTATCCAATCTGGTCCAAATTCTGTCATTATTTTAGCGCCTTTCATAACAGTTTCCACAGATGGATCTGGTTCAACACCTTCTATTAGTTTAACTTCTATGTTTGCTTCTTTTAAGTATTCTTCTACCTTGTCAAGGAAACCAAATCTCTTCATGGATCCTCCTCCAACAACTACTACAGCTTTCTTACCCTTTAACGTTTTCAAAGCACCCAAAGCGTCTTCTCCAAAGTAAATGTCTCTTGGCAACGTAAATCTCTCCATTATTATTCCCCCTAATTTTATTTCCATATATTTTTATTCCCATATATTTCATTAGCAAAATTCGTACCAATCAACTTACTTACTTTTGAAATTTTCTATATCATTAGATATTATACCCAAAGCCATACCAGTTAAGGTTTCGAGGTACTTTTATAGCTTTTCCAACTTTAGGTTTATCTTTAATAATACTAGTACCACTGTTCAAAAAAAAAGCAGGATTTTGATCAAATAAAGAACACAATCTTCAGACAATTCTGTAATGTTATTATTTGGATGATAGCCGTATATTCCTTTGTATTACATTAAAATTTTCATAATACTATATTTTATTTCATCTATTAAGTGTACTCTTTTTGTACACTATTAATAGACAACTGATAGTTGAATTTTTTCTTGTTTTATTTTAGGCACTGTTCTGTAAATTTTCTATAAATAAATACCTTCTAACAGGTGATGATACTTTACCCAGTTAACTCCAAGGACACTTCCCAATGAAATAAAAGTGGTCGTCCATATAAGAGCTCCTATATATGCGTTAACTGAAAATTTTTTATATGATATATGTGCAATGCCTGAAACATACCCCGTAACATGCCTTACACCTGGAATAAAGTATGCTATAATTAACAGTTTATTACCATACTTTTGAAGCCATAGAAATACCTTATCAAATTTATTTTTATTCATATGAATATAATGTCCATGCTTTTCGAAAAAAGCTGATCCTAATATTCTTCCAATAAAATAAGATAGAGTTATACCTATACTTACTCCAAGCGAAGCAATTAATATACTTATAATCAAACTCATTTTTCCCTTATAAATAACATATCCACAATAAGTCATAAGCGCTTCTCCAGGTAATGGAAATGCTATAAGTTCCAGCATTAACGCTATTAATAATACAATATATCCATAATGATTAAATAATCCTATTACAAACTGCAAAATTTTCACCTCACATATACAAGTATAACCCTTAATTTTTATTAGTAACTATAGAGTTCTCAACAAAAATCAATTTATCCGATTGCTGCCATTGCTAACACCTGTATCTGAACTTAAGAATCACTTTATACTGCAAAATGTGCTATCAATTTGTTTTCTATTACTTCATATAAACTTTGAATTTTTCTTCTTAATATTAAATTGTATATGTAGTTTGTTATCCATACAATTACATATGCTGCAATAACATCCATAGGATAATGGTTACCTACATATACTCTTGAAAATCCTACAATCAACGATAAAAAGGTTAATATTAGACTAAGTGACTTATTATAATTTTTAAAGCCTAATGCTATACTCATTGTCCCTGCTGCATGGTCACTTGGAAATGATGCATTACTTGTATGAGGTAATAATAAATTTACTTTATTATGAACAAAAGGTCTGTCTACATAATAAATGCCCCCGATAATGCAGTTTAAAATTAAGTTTAATGAAGTAATAAATAAGGCATTAACAGCACCTTTCCTATATTTAGAATTCCTTTTTACAATTCCTAAAATAAATACCGCACTAAGAACTGCCACAAATATGAAAGGCGAATATTTAGAAAAGAAAATCATTATCTTGTCCAAAATTAAATTTTTATTTGCTAAGTTGTTTATTAATCTAAAAAGTTCCATGTTCATTCTTAACTGTCACCCCTACAAAGCAGTAATTAATTTTATCCGATCGCTACCATTGCTAACACCCCCATCGCACACAGCAAAAGCGACTATACCAAATCAAAGATTTGGTATATCTGCTTTTCTATCAAAGTGGGGGATAAGCACTGCTACGCGCCTGGATAAGTTCTTCTAAGGTTCAGCTGGAGAAAGTCATCCTTATAAGCAAACTCCATCTGAACCTAAGAATCACTTGATTACATCATATATTATATCATTTAAAATTAAAACTGCATTAAGGGATTCCTTAATTTTCCCACACATATTTTAGATCAAATTTCAAGTGTTGCATATATTAATCATATCTGACAAAGGAAATATTAATGTAACTTTAGTTCCCTTATTTATATCAGAGTTAATACTAATTTTCAGCCCTAATTTTGAACAAAGCTTTTCACATAAATATAGTCCCATTCCTGTACTTTTGCTAAACTTTCTTCCGTTCTCACCAGTAAACCCCTTTTCAAAAACTCTATTTATATCTCTATCTACTATACCTACTCCATTATCCTCTATAGTTAACATTACTACATTAGCTTTCTTCGCTGAATATATAATTATCATTGGGTCCTTAGTACTTGAGTACTTTATAGAATTTCCTATTATCTGATTTATAATAAATTCAACCCATTTTCCATCAGTATATACAATTTCATCAATATCTTTTATATCTAATTTTATTTTCTTATGAATAAAATCTCTATAATTTCTTTTGGCTACATTTCTTACTGCATTATCAAGGCTAATTTGCTTTATAATATAGTCTTTACTCACATTGTTACTTCGTGAATAATAAAGTACCTGTTCTACAAATCCCTCAATTCTATCCAGTTGGGAGTCTATTTTATTAGTTACTTCATTTTGATTATTTTCAAGTATCAGCTTTGTAGAAGCTATTGGTGTCTTAATTTCATGTACCCAGGTCTCTATGTATTCTCTATAATCTGCTTGACTATCCTTATAATATTTCACATTCTCATGCATATTTCTGCTTACCACTTTAAGTATAGAATTAAGTTTTTCTCCTTCTATAAAGCTTGCTTCCTTTATTACCTCTGGGAGCAGATATTTCTTGTCCAATTTTTCTAATATGCTATCAATTTCATCATAATAATTTTTATATTTTATAAATTGTAAGGCCATATATGAAACTAATGGTAAAAACCAGACGCAAAAAAGCAATACAATTATACTGAAGCTAACATTAATAGCAAGCATTATAATTGATAACACAATAAATATCAGCATATTACATGATATTATTACCATTTTATCTTTAATAAATTCACCTATACTCATGGCATTATATACCCTAACCCTCTTCTTGTCTCTATTGGATTTTCTATACCTATCTCTTCAAGCTTCTTTCTTAATCTGTTAATATTAACAGTTAAAGCACTGTCATCTACAAAATAGTCTACTTTCCACAAGTATTCCATAAGTAAATCTCTTTTTACTATACTTCCCCTATTATTTATTAAATAAGAAAGTATCTTAACCTCATTTTTAGTTAGCTCTAAAGATTTGTCTTTATAAATAACCGTTGCATTTGAAAGATTTAAATTAAAATCTTTGTAATTTAATATATTATTAGTTTTTAAGTTTCCATATGTTCTTTTTAATATATTTGTCATCCTTGCAAGTAGTATTTCTGTATTATAAGGTTTTGTTATAAAATCGTCTGCCCCCAAATTCATACTAATTAATTCATCTGCGTCACTATCTCTGCTAGTAACTATTATAATAGGAACATCTGAGGTTTTACGTATTTCTCTACATATATAATAGCCATCAAACTGTGGGAGATTTATGTCTAGCAATATAAGGTTTGCATTCTCATTTTCAACATATTGTATTATATTATTAAACTCTACAGGAGCTTTCGCTTCGTATCCATATTTCATTAAAAAGCTTTGTAATTCTTCTCTTATAACTTCATCATCTTCAATAATAATAATTTTTCTCATTATTTTCTTTACCTTTCTATATAGAAGACTATTAAACTTTGGCAAACAAAATTTAATAGCCCTAATAATTATTATAATATTAGATATTATTTTTTACTATATTTTTATATCCTGTATATGTTGTATAGAAATATCCTGCGTAAACTGCAATAAATAATAACGCTGTTATTAAAGCTGAAAATCTAATATCTATTTGATTAAACTTACTCATCTCTCCATTAACTACTGAAATGCCAATAATAGAATGAATTATCGCAAGCATAACTGGGAGACTAAAATATATCAGAGTTTGAATGAAGATTGTTTTATCTATCATTTTTTTGTTTGCACCAATTCTCTTTAAAGCTTTATATCTTTCTATACTATCACTAGCTTCTGACAATTGCTCAAGAGCAAGCACTGCCATGCTAGTTATTAGAAATACTATCCCTAAATATATTCCAATAAACAATACTGCTGTTGTTCCGCTCTTACTTCTAGAATAAATATCATCCTTTGAATACGCATCCATATTTGAAATACTTAAGCTCTTATACTTGTGATTTAATAAATTCTCGTGTATTTCACTATATTTTTTATTATTTTGTTGCCTATTTTTATTTAAATACATCACATTAAGTATGGATCTATTAATTTCATTAGAACCAGGTAAAAATTTATCATTTATAACTATCGTTAAATAAGTATCCTGCATAATATAATTTGCAAGATTTTCATCTATTATTTTGTCGTTTTTCACTAAATACTCTTTTCCTTTAATATTAACTTTCTTACTACTTTTAAGCTTTCCATGAGCTAACTTAACCAGCTCATTATAGTTGGACATAAATAAAACTTCATCCTTGTTTAAGCTTATTTCTTTTTTTCCTTTCAGTTTCAACATTTTATTATAATCGGATATTTTAACAAAGGATACCCTATCATCCTTATGATCTTCATCTGTAATTGATAATAAACCGCCTACTTTTACTCCTGAAAGATATTCATTGTAAACTGCATACTTTTCATTTTTACTTGTTTTAAAATTAATCTTAGCTAATACATCTTCTAAATTGTTCTTTTTACTATTATTGTATACTGTTATACTAGCATCAAAAGGTGCCTCTTTTTGAAGCCCTGCTTCAAGATCCTTCTTAAGACTTATTCCTGTAGATAATACAAGTATTGTAATAAATAACATTAAGCATATTACTGACATTGATATAAAATTTGTATTAACTTTACTACTTATTTGTTTTACTACAAATATATTCAATCCTTTTAAATATACATTCTTATTTCTATTTACTATATATAGTATAACTCCAGATAAACTAAAGAAGAATAATACAGTACCTACTACCGAGAGGACTATTAATGGCTTAAACATAGGATTTCTTGTATCCAAACCTATTTTTAGTATAGACTTATACGTAAATCCAAGTAATACCACACATAGAATAAAAGCTAATAAATATGTAAATGAATTTTTAAATTTTATATTTTCATTTTTTCTGCCTGCTGTTAGTAAATCAATTATTTTATACTTAGAAATAACAAATACATTAAATATCATAACAAGCAAAAACATTATTCCAAAGTATAATATAGTCTTACCTATAGCACTTGTTGAAACAGCAAATCTATATTCATTTATAGGAGTTTCAAATAATTTTAATGTAAAAATAGATAGAACCTGTGATGTTCCCATTCCTAATATAAGACCGACAATTAAAGATATAATTCCAACTATAAGTGTCTCTGTTACTAATATCCTGGATACTTTTCCTTTTCCCATACCTAAAGACATGTATATTCCTAATTCTTTTTTACGTTTTTTTATTAAAAAATTATTTGCATATAACTCAACTTTCGCAGGACAAAAAGACTAATTTCTCCTTGATATAACAAGGCAAAGCAGCAATAAAACTATCTATTATTGAGTCAATAACGTTCTTTGAAAGAAGAAGTTTTTCAGTTAATACACTTTTTAGAATATCTATAATAATATTCATTACTTCACAAAATTGGATATCTTGAAGTTCATCACAGCATTGATAAAAAAAACCACCAATAGTTCTAACGTCATTATTCTTACGGCTCTCTAAAGTAAGCATAATGTATCTGGTAAAAACTATAGAAGTATGTGAAACCATGGAATCATAAGAACGCCCTTGAAACTCTTTAGCGAGTTTTAGAAAAGACTTGTTCATTTTAAAGAAAACCTCTATATCCCAGCGTTTTCCATAAATTCTTATTATCTCATTGTCATCTAAGGATATATTTGTAGAAATTAAAGCAAGCCATTTTCTACTTCTGTTTCTATCTCTTACAAATACAATTTTTGCTTTTACCTCATTACTATTTTTGTCAGAGCCAATACCTACAATAACAGAAGAAAGAATTTTTGCCTTACCACGCTTTTTTCTTAAATTAGCATAGAGATTTTTAAGGTTCAATAACTTACCGTTGTAATTGTAGTAAACCCTTGGCATTGCTTTGACCATAGCAATAGTATTAAGTTTGAGTTCTAAAATCTGTATAAGAGTTTTTGGGTACGTAAACCAACTGTCAAAAAGAACATATGATGCAGGAATAGCATATTTTGAAACTTGTTTAAGTAAACTAATCATAACCTCAGGTGACTTTAAAACAGCCTCCTTACGAAGTTTAGAACCATTGGTTCTTTTATCAATATTGTGGTTTTCAGGACAAAGTCTGTTTTTCTCCTTTTCGGAAGAAAGCAGAGTGAAAGCAAGAGGTAAAAAAGTATTGCCATCTGACCAACCAAGGGTGAGAAGGCGAAAGCCTTTGACATATTTATGTTCAACATGGTCATGAACTCTTGCAAGAAGTTCAACAGATTTGCTCCTGCACCTACTGTATAAAGAGTCATCAACTACAAGTACATTAACTCTATCTTTTGAAGTAAGTGGTACAATAATATTTTTTATGATTGATGAAGAAAGTAAAAACAAAAACTTTCTCCAATTAAAGTTTGGTGAATTAAGAAATCTATATACAGTATCCTTTGAAAATTGATTATTTTTTCCAGACTCCAAGTTTCTAAATAAGTTTTTTCCAGTAAAAACAAGCATAAAAATATATTGAAATATTTTAATACATGAAAATCCTTTTTCTTTAGAAAAATTGCATTGCCTAAGTATATGTCCAATTTTGTTGTCTTTAAAAAATCTATTTATAGTAAAATTAAATTGTTTATCAGTAGTATCATTTGATATAATAGTATTCATAAGAAACATTCCTTTCTTTGGTGTGGTGTTTTTAGCAATTCTATTATACCAAAAGGAATGTTTTTTTGCTTTATGTGTTTATTCTGAAGGCTTTCGCCTTAATTTTTATGTGCGAAAGTTGAGCATATAATATTAAACTCCCTAATATCATTGATACAAATACTGATACGCCAGACATCATTTCCATTAACCTGGATATGTATTTTGCATTTGAGGATTTTACATCAATAAGTGCCTTTTGTGAATCTATAGAATTAAAGCTGTAAAATATACAAACAGCCAGTATTAGTGTTAAAAAGTATATAGTATAATCCTTATAACTCTTCTTAATATTGTTTATAGCTATCTTAGAATACATTGTTGTCATCACCTCCAAGAAGAGTTATAACTTCTATAATTTTATTAAAGAATTCTTTTCTAGTATCACCGCTTCTTATAAGCTCGTTAAAAATCCTTCCATCTTTAATAAAAAGTATTCTATGAGCATAGCTAGCTGTAAAAGAATCGTGAGTAACCATAAGTATTGTAGTCTTTAAATTCTTATTTAGCTCTTCAAATCTTTCAAGTAATAACCTAGCAGACTTTGAATCCAGTGCTCCTGTTGGCTCGTCTGCCAGTACTAAGGATGGGTTAGTTACTATTGCTCTTGCTGAGGCAACTCTTTGCTTTTGTCCTCCTGACATTTGATAAGGATATTTATTCAATACTTGTCCTATTTCTAAATATTTAGCTACTGCTTTTATTTTTTCATCTATTTCTGAAATTTTCTCGCCTTTTATTGTTAATGCTAAAGCTATATTCTCATAAGCTGTAAGAGTATCTAATAAGTTAAAGTCTTGAAATATAAAGCCTAACTCATTTTGTCTAAACTTGTCCAATGCTTTTGATTTTAACCTGGTAATGTCACTACCATTTATTATTATCTTTCCCACAGTAACATTATCAATGGTTGATATACAGTTAAGTAATGTAGTTTTACCACTTCCTGAAGGTCCCATTATTCCAACAAACTCTCCTTCATCTACCTTAAAGCTGATATCATCTATAGCCTTTGTTACATTATCTTTACTACCATAATACTTTTCAATTTTTTCTACACTTAATATATTTTGCATTCCCAATTCTCCCTTTTTTCTTAGTACTATTCTAAACATTAATAATTTTGTTATCTGATTACATCACCATCAAGTGATTCAATTTTGCATGTATATCACTTAATCCGTTATTTGTCTCATTGGTAATTGATACATTAATATAAATACCCATGATATTATATAACCATACCTCGGTTGCTGCTCCGTAATTAAATAAAGCAGCACAAAACCACAAAAAATTATATATAGTAAGTTTATTAGCTTATTATGTAAATATTGTTTTACATGAAATAATCATCTATATATACACATCATTAAAATAATATATAATATTTGAGAATAAAAGAATAATACTATGCTCAAAGTAAATCTTGAATTTAATATGCTAATCGCACCTGTAGACCAATATGCTCCTGAAAAATCACCACTTGACCATTGTCCTATAAATTTAACTATATAAAATCCAATTAATTCATACAATGGTGTACTCGTCAATCTCTCTTTAATAATAGACTTACAAGCTGATTCAACTTTATCATAATTAAAATTATATTTTTCTGATACTTGACTGTCTTCATTATTCCACATACCTAGAGCTTTAATATTTGTACCTTTTAAGGCAGAGGTCCATACAGCTGGTTCTCTTCCATGCCACAGCGAATATTCTGTTATATTCAATCTTAACAATATGGTATTCGTAGTGCCTAATGGAATTAAAAATGAAACTATTAATAATATACTTATCATAATGCTTTTTTTATTTTGATAATAAATTATTAAATAAGAAATGTACGCTATAATAACAACAATACCTACCATTCTAAAAAGATTACCTATACTTAATAATAATCCTGAAGCAAGAGCCCACAGTGAACTCTTTTTATTTTTTATTACTAAAATAAATATGTAGATACTTCCTAAAAAAAATGTTATAGCTAAATTTTCTGAACAAATTACAGAATTATAAAATATAAATGCTGGAAATACACATGCTATAAAAGAAATTATGATTGATTCCTTTTTATTTCCGTATAATTCTATACTTATCAAATAAATAATATATACATTTATTGTTGATAAAATAATGTTTATTAATTTAATTACCAGTAAAGCATTTGGAAATAATTTAATTATCATTCCAAAATATAATGTTAATATCGCTAAATGGGGAAATCTTGCTATATAGCTTGTACCTTTAAAGGCTGAGTAGTCTCCATATGCAAATTTTTGACCACAATTATAAATTATTTCAAAATCTGAAAATGGTTTAACATCTATTAATAAAATGTATAATAGCCTTAATGAAAATGCTAATAACAAAATTATTAATAATATTACTTTATCAGAGTAACCTTTTTTTAAAAGTTTACAAATAAAGTATCCTATTAATGAACAAATTAAAAATAAAATTAAGCTACTTATTATTAAGTATATTATATTTTTGAATGATAACTTTATAAGACTTAAAAATGACATTCCTATACTTCCTAATATAATCAATAGGAAAAGATTTTTTAAAGATATATTCATGAAGTTTGTAAACTTTTTTTTGATATAATTCATATCGCGCTCCTTTGCAATATTATTGATAGTTTATATAATATTTTCATTTTGAGATATTAACTGGCCCTATTAACGTCATTTCATGTAACTTATTTTATAAGATTCTATTTATATCATCAATTGAACTATATTTCATTAACATTACATTTTTGTTATATTGTTTTCTTTAACATAAACAGAGTTCTAAGTGCTTCAGCACTTAGAAGGCGTTATCCTTTAGGAAAAATCATTATTCAGGGACATAGCTGCTCTAATACTCCTACTTGGAGAAGTTGGAGTATTAGAGCAGGTAGTCATCGGATAAAAACCTTCATATATATGATTAAGAATTTATCATAAAATCATGTGATAAATATATTCCCAAATTTCATGTTAAATTTTGTACCCTATTCTACTTAACTAGAATCATTTTTATAAACTTTCAAAACAAAAAGTAAAATAATGCTGTAGCACTATTTTTAAAGTAGTTCCACAGCACTTGTAAGGTGTGTAAAAAGTATATTTAACATTCTTTACTTTTCATATAATCATTAATTTTATCCAGATAGTATTTATGCTCTCTAATCATATGGTCTGGGAGGATCTTGAATACTTTTTAAATAATCTTCTGGGTACATAAGTTGAAGTCTAAATTCCATAGCTTCATTTATTTGATGACTAATAAGAGTTGGCGGCAAATTCATCTCTAATTTACAGGTCAAAAGACCTTTAAGTATACTTACTTTAAAATTTATGAGGTCATTAAGAACTTCAATTAAACCAGATGTATTTTCATCAAAATTGTCCTCACTTTCAATTTTGTCCATAGTTTTTTGAAAAAAGTTTCTAAAAATTATTGTTTTCTGAATATATGGTAGTTCTTTAGATGTTAATGCACTATTTTGAAATATAGCATGATCTCTCATTATACCTGTCCAAAATAATAGATCTTGTTTTTCATTAGGCAAAAAAATTTCCTCCATACAACTTTTATAATCTACATTTAGTTTATGTACGTTCTTCAACATTGTTACCATAAAACTTATTCATTCTAATATGACCCATTTTTTTCATTTACATACTTTGTAATATTAACCATAACTTTTATAAATACAACCACTATTGTTCCAATTGTAATTAATCCACCTATAGTAATTAAAAATATTTCTAAGCCTCGCGACACCTAATCTCACTCCTCTTCTTAAAGTTTAATATTATTTTTATTATTATCACATATTAACTAACATATACACTTATCTCTATTAGTAATGGTATAAAAGACGAGAAAAAAGCCGATTATTTTAACCGGCTCTAATACTCACACCTTCCAGTCTTCACAATTCCACACATTCGTTGCAATTTCTTCATAAAACTCTGGTTCATGGCACACTAAAATTATGCTGCCGTCATATTCCTTTAAAGCACGCTTAAGCTCATCTTTAGCATAGATATCTAAGTGATTAGTTGGTTCATCCAAAACTAATATATTGGTTGGTTTATTGATGATCTTGCACAATCTAACTTTGGCCTGTTCTCCTCCACTCAATATATTAATAGGACTGTCTATGTGCTGTCTTGTGAGTCCACATTTAGCAAGGTCACTTCTAACCTCAGTTTGGGTCAAATCAGAAAAAGTCTTCCAAACATCATATAAAACCGTATGGGTATTACTTTCTGCAACTTCCTGCTCAAAGTAGCCTATTTTTTTATAGTCACTTAAAACTACTTTACCATTTACAGGTTTTAATAATCCAAGCAAACTTTTTAATAGAGTTGTTTTTCCTAAGCCATTGGCTCCAGTTATTGCAATTTTTTCTCCTCTTTTCATTTTTAGATTTAGAGGTCTGCTTAAAGGCTTATCATATCCAATAACTAAATTGCTGGCTCTAAAAATTACACTTTCCGGCATTTTTACACTTTTAAAATTAAAGCGAGGTTTTATAAGGTTCTTTTTAATTTCTATTCTTTCAATTTTACTTAGCTTTTTTTCTCTTGCCTTTGCTTGTTTTGCCGTTGCAGCTCTCGCTTTATTTTTTCTCACATAATCTTCAAGCTTTGCAATTTCATTTTGCTGCTCTTTGTATTCAATCTGCAGCTGCTGTTTTCTTATTTCATAAAGCCTGAGAAAATAATCATAATTTCCGTGATATCTAGTTAAGATTTTGTGTTCAAGGTGATATATTACATTGACAACGCTGTTTAAAAAGCTGTTATCATGGGATATCAATATAAAGGCATTCTCATAATTTATTAAATAGCTTTTTAACCATTCTATATGTTCTTCATCCAGGTGGTTAGTAGGCTCATCTAATAACAAAATGTCTGGTGCTTCAAGTAAAAGCTTAGCAAGTAAAACCTTTGTTCTTTGTCCACCGCTTAAATCTGAAACGTCTTTATCTAAAAGTTCTCTAATCCCAAGACCTGCTGCTGTAGATTGTATTTTTGAATTAATACTGTAAAAGTTGTTTTTGTCTAAAGTTTCTTGCATATTTGATAGCTTATTGAGAGCTTTGGATAATTCCTTTTCATCCATAGTACCAAGCTTGTTGCATAAGTCACTTATTTTTTTCTCTATATCAAATAACTTCGAAAATGCGCCCTTTAAAGTGTCTAATGTAGTATTTCCTTTTTTTAGATCAACATGCTGATCCATATAGCCTATGCTAAATTTAGGATTCCATTCAATTGTACCCTCATCTGGCAAAAGCTCTCCCGTAATAATTTTCATAAAGGTTGACTTACCTTCCCCATTAGCACCAATAAGACCAATATGCTCTCCTCTTAATAATTTAAAAGATGTATTTTTAAATAATACTCTTTCACCAAATGAATGGCTCATATTTTCAACTGTTAAAATACTCATTATTTCTTTACTTCCTTTATCTATGTATTTCCAAATTAATATATTATGCGCTTTTAAAGCATATCATTTCATGCTATAAATACTCAAGCTCATAAATATTTCTGTATTATATGTGACTATATAAAACAACGGTATATTAGCATACTTTTTTATGCTAATATACCGTTTTACATTAACCATGCTTTTTTTGTTTTCTGATTATTCTTCTAATACTATTTTCTGTTAAGTAATATTGTTTAGATAAGCTTTTAACAGATATTCCTGTACAATACTTATTAAAAATTTCTTTATTCCTTATATAAAGATACTTTTTGGTTTCAGTATTTTCTCCCCAGGATTTTTTATTTTCATTTTTCCTAGGAATGTAAATATATCCTCCATCGGTATATTTTTGAATTGCTTGAATTATACATTGTGGTAATACATTCTGTGCCTTTTCATATTTCATAAGTCATCTGCTCCAATCTACATTTACTTTGTAAATAGTGAAGCAAAGACTGAACAAAACATGTAAAAACTAAATTGATAAATTATAGGGTCGCTAATTAACTTATACACTACTCATAATGATTTAAAAATGTCATTTTGAAACATACATAAATTAAGTTTAACATTGTTTTCCCTGCAGCTCCAAACAAAATTTTTCCATGTTTTTACAATCTTTGCATGGAGCTAACTCTTATAACTAAAATCATTATAAATTCCCCCTTTTTTCCTTAATCTACTAATTGTATATTTACAATAATTATTCTATGAACTCATACATCATAAAAACTATTGAAGATTCGAAATACAATCAAATTAAGTATAATATAAACTCCAACATTTTCAAAGCTTTAATTTAAGATGACTTCAATAACAAATTTAAAATTTATCTATAAACATCTAAAGAATGTCCATGCAGGCTTTTAAGTTTAACACTTGATGAAATAACTCTTTTATAATCTTTATTAAATAAAGTTTTAAGAGTATTAGCCTCATAATTAATTCCATAATCTAAAGCATCATTTTTTCCCATGTTTATAACACCTGCTTCCTCGAATACAGGTTTTATTAGAACTTTATATTCTTCTATAGCTTTATCAAAACTTTTTGTATTTGAATAATCTACATTTGCAAAAGTATTCATAATTTTTTGTGCATATTCCTTATTAGTGGCACGTTCTAAGCTTTTTACAGCATAGTATTTACTATTTTTATCTGTAACCATGTCAATTTTGATGTTTACACGTTTCAGGTCTTCAATTACAGTTGATATTTCTGGCTCTGAATCTATAACCTTTTGTATTCTTGCAGACATAGTTGAATTAAGTAACTTCTGCTGCTCTACATTTAGATTTTTTTCTGCATAAGAACTTACCTTACCTTTAGCTATCCCCATTTCTGCATAGTCACTATAATCCATACCACCTAAAGTATTTACAATAGAACATGCATAATCCATAACCTTTGAAGAATCCACTAATTCTTTTAAAGTAAAATCAACTCCATTTACCTTAAACTTAGTATTTAAGTTTTCTATATTATTGGAAACACCTTTTGAAATATTTCTTTTCATTTCTCCAACAAGATCAGTTATTCCTTTTTTTATTGACGTTTCATCCTCTTTTAAACTACTGCTATCACTAAAATTTTGAGCTATTTTTGCTACAAAATTATTTACATAATAATCATAATAATTTACATCTTTTCCTTGAGCTTTAGAAGCAAATACATCTAAATAATCTTTATTTAAAGTTTCACCTTCAATCTTACAATAACTAGTTACAGTAAATTCCTTTCCATCTTTCCCTGTGCACTTTTCGTAGTCTATATCTTCTGATGGTATATATAATATTTCTGATGGAGCTCTGTTTGTTTCATTAACATTTGCATTTTCAATCTTTAAGGCTTTACTTGTATCAAATTTGGCTTTTGTAATATCGCCATTTTTATCCCATAAATTTTCATTTGTATAAAGTCTGTTTTCTGCTGAATTTGAGATACTATTAACATTCATAATTCAAAACTCCTTCTATAATAAATAAAAATACGTTAACAATATTCTCGTAGTAAATTTTCAAAGCTTTACCAATATTGTTAGCTACCTCCTGATGTTGTTGAAAAGTATTGTTTTAAATTTGAGAGTTAAAATACTTGTTTTATATATTTGTTAGGATAGAAAAACGGTCCAGGAGATTTTAAGGAAAGCTTTTATTTTAAATGTTTTAGGGGATATAATAAAAAATGAAACTAAATTTATAGATGAGCCACTGGTAGGGTGAGATATTATGGAGAAAAAGAAAAAAATATATAAAGTTATTGATTTAGCTAAAATGTATGGTGTTCATTCCAATACTATAAGACTATATGAAAAGCTAGGCTTTATATCTAAAGCAAAAAGAAATATAAATAACTACCGCATATTTGGAGAATTACATGTACTACAAATAAAGGTTTGCCGGTGCATTTTTGGCTATCCTTTTACAAACAGTCACATAAGAAATGCCGGCAATAAAATCATGTGGTCAATATCAAAAAAGCAGTGGGATGAAGCAGAACAAAATACAGATTGTTATATACAGATAATTGAACAGGAAATTAAGAAGGCTCAAAAGACCTGTGAAATGCTGCAGAATTGGGCAAACTCAACTAAAAATAATGAAATTTTTTTAGAAAATAAAATGCTATCACGTAAAGATATTGCTAATTATATGGGAGTCACTGCTGAAGCCATTCGAAACTGGGAAAGGAATAGGTTAATTCTTCCAGAAAAAGTAGGTACAAAAGGTGAAAAACTTTATTCAAGTACTGATTTAGGAAGAATACACATTATATACATGTTATTACAGTCGGGATATAGCATGGCCTCGATCCATCGTAGTATTTCAATGTATGATAAAGGACATGCCGAGTTAGTGGCATCATCACTGGACTGTCAAGAGTATGATGATTTTTTCTCAGTTGGAGATCGCTGGCTTTATGAACTAAATAAACTACTAGAAGCAGCTCAAAAAATACCTTCAATTATTGAAGAGATGAAAAACTTGTCCGATGACTACCTGCTCTAATACTCCCACTTCTCCAAGTTGGAGTAAAGAGCAGCTACGTCCCTGGATAACGATTTCTAAGCATCAGGTGGAGTTAAAACTCCATCTGATGCCAAGAACTCTGTTTATAAAAAACCTTACACTTGCACACCACCCTATATTTTCTATGTTATTTTTTAATAGAAGGATGGTGTGTTGTTTTTTCATCCTAAACTATAAAAACTGGAGGTAAAACAATGATAAGTAAGGTTTTTGAAGTTATCACGAAAGAACGTGCAGTAGGAACAGCTGCAAATGATGAAATAGTAAATTTTTTAGAAAATAAGTTTAAACATATGAACTATTCAATAAAGTCTCTGCCATTTGAATGTACTGTTTGGGAAAAGGCAAAATCAACTCTTATGAGTAGCAATCACTTGTTCCAGGTTGATCCAAGTCCCTTTTCTGAGCCTTTTAAAGGAATTGGTAAATTGATTATGGTTAAAACTGTGAAGGAATTAGAGGATATTGATTGTAATGATGTTATTTTAGTATTGTCAGGAAAGCTTGCAGAAAGTCCTTTGCAGCCCAAGGACTATCCATTTTATTATCCGAAAGAGCATAAATATCTTATTTCTCTACTTGAAAGAAAGAAGCCAAAGGCAATTATTGCTGTAACAGGTAAAAATCCATTAAATGGGCAAAATCCATTTCCGCTTTTTGAAGATGGAAACTTTTTAATACCATCAGCAAATATAAATGATCAAACCTTATCAAAAATTGAGGCCGCGGAGCTTTTAGGTAAGGTTGTAAATTTAACAATAGATTCCCATAAGAGATTGTCTAAAAGCCGACAGATTGTAGCATTAAAGAAAGCTGAAAAATCAATGGGTAAAATTGTTATAGGTGCTCATATGGACACAAAATATAATACACCTGGAGCTTTGGATAATGCAGCAGGAGTTGCAGTGTTGCTGCAGGTGGCTAAAGTATTGAAATCTACAGCATACGATATAGAGATTGTACCATTTAATAGTGAAGAATTTTATGGTGCGTGTGGTGAAATGGAATATTTAAAATTAATTGATAATGAAAAAGATAGAATTAGGCTCATGATTAATATAGATTCACCATGCCATAAGGGAGCTGAAACTGCCATTTCCTTTCACAATCTGAGTGATAATATAAGTGACATTATAAACTGCACTATAGGTAAGAGTGAAAAAATTGTTAAAGGTAAGGATTGGTATGCCGGAGATCATGCTCCTTTTATATTTCGTGGTATACCTTGTTTAGTAATAACATCATCAGATCTTTTTAGTGGTGCCTTAGAATACACCCATACGCGAAAAGATACGTTGGATAGCATTGATTTTGACATGATTGGCCATATAGTTAAATATATAACTGAAATTATCTCAACTCTTTCTGTTTAAGTATTTCTAGAATGAATAAATTTGGATTCTAAATTTAAACTGCATAAATAAGCAGCTTAATTTTAGAATCTTTTTTAGCATATGTCCGTTATGATAAAATATAGTTAACTGCGTTTATATAAGGAGTTGATTAATACAATGGATGAAAGTAAAAAACTTTATCAAATAGGAAAAGTATCTAAAATATGCAATATTCCAATAAAAACACTCAGATACTATGATGAAATAAAACTGTTGATACCAAGAAAGATTGATCCAGACAGTAATTATAGATATTATTCAAATGACCAATTGGCTTTAGTGCTTGTGATCAAGCACTTTAAGGAAGCGGGTTTTTCATTAAAGGAAATAAAAGTTCTTTTGGGGAGAGAAAATTTAGAATATAACACAAGAAAAATTAATGAAAAATGTATACAAATTGATAATAAAATTAACGATTTAAAGATGCTAAAACAAAAATTACAGTTTTTCATAAAAGAAAGTAAGAAGGAAAAGAAAAAAAATAAGGATTTTAAAATTGAGATAAAAGAAATACCGGTTTCTTATGTTGCCTATCTCAGAAGCAAGGGACCTTGTACTATTGAAGAATTTACAGTTAGGTACTGTAAGCTGATTTCATTAGTTGAAAGAAATAATTTTCATATTATAAAAAATGCTATGGCAGTGTATTATGATAACTGTATCGATTTTGAAGAAAAAGAAAAGCAAGATTATGATATAGAAGTTTGCCTAGCTGTATCTGAGGAAAGAGAAATAGATGGTTTAGTTAGAAAGTTTGGAGGTTTTAAAGCTGTTACTGCTGTTCATTATGGAAGTTATGATAGTATGATAGATACTTATAGAAAGTTGTATAAATACATTTATGAAAATGGATATGAAATTTGCGGTGAACCTGTAGATAATTATCTTGTGGACATAATGAACACAGTAGATGAAGAAAATTATGTGACTGAACTTATAGTTCCAATAAAATCATTAAAATAAGTGTTGACTCTCCCGTTACTGTATGCAGTATTCTTTCAATTGTAGATATTCACACCAGAAATATATATCTTAGATAAGTTTGTTAACTTCGGTGAATGTCTATATGAAATTTGAAAGAGGTGTATGTAAGTTGAGCGAAAAGAGTACAAAAACTAATGAAAGCTATATTGAAAATGAAAAGCTTGGCAAGCTTATTATGAAGTTTTCAATTCCCTGCGTACTTGCAATGATGGTCAATGCTCTTTACAGTATTGTGGACCAGATTTTTATTGGTCAGGGAGTAGGCTATATTGGTAATGCAGCTACAAATATAACCTTTCCACTTGTAGTTTTAGCCTTAGGTTTTTCACTACTTTTGGGAGATGGAGCAGCTGCTTTTTACAGTATAAAATTAGGAGAAAAGAACAAAGAAGAGGGCGCTAAGGCAATAGGTAATGCAATTGTTTTGATGGTGATTTTAGGTTTGATATTTTTAGCAGTTGGATATATTTTTATGGAAAAGCTGCTTTGGAGCTTTGGGGCTACAAGCACTAACATTTCTGTAGCACTGGATTATATGAGAATAATCTTAATAGGATTTCCTTTCATGATTTTGGCAGCAGGTCTAAATTCAATAATACGTGCAGATGGCAGCCCGGAATATTCAATGCTTGCGATGATAGTAGGAGCAGTTATAAATATTGTTTTGAATCCTATACTTATATTTCATTTCAGTATGGGGGTTAAAGGTTCTGCCATAGCAACAATAATGGGACAAATCTTATCCTGCACAATTTCTCTAAGTTACCTTAAAAAGTTTAAAAACATAAAGTTTAAAAGAGAATATTTGAAGCTTGATGTAAAGGTGAGCAAGACAGTAATGCTTTTAGGAATCTCCAGTTTAATTACCCAGGCAGCAGTAACAATAATAATAATAGTAAGCAATAATATGCTTAAAATTTATGGAGCACAATCAATTTATGGCAGTGATATTCCCATATCAGCAATAGGTATTGTAATGAAAGTGAATGATCTTTTATTAGGAGTGGTAATAGGTATAGCCATAGGAGGTCAACCAATACTTGGATACAATTACGGTGCTAAAAATTTTAAACGTGTTAAAGATACCTATTTTATGCTTATAAAAATAGCAACTGTTGTATCAATAATAGGCTTTATTATATTTCAGTTTTTTACACAGGGTATAGTAAATCTATTTGGTCAAAATAGTGCATTATATAATGAATTTGCATTAAAATCTTTTAAGATATTTTTGATGCTATGTATGTTTATAGGTTTTGAACTTACAAGTTGTATTTTCTTCCAGGCTGTAGGTAAACCTGGAAAAGCAATGCTTCTCACACTATGTAAACAGACCTTCTTTATAGTTCCCCTTATGATAATTTTACCTAAATTTCTTGGAGTTTTAGGAGTTTTATATGCAGGACCCTGTGCAGAAATATTATCAGTTATAGTGACTATTATTCTTATTACCTCAGAACTTAAGGAATATCCAAAGTTAACTGTAAGTTGATTTTATCAACTAAAATCAACTTTTAATCCATTGTTATCATATATTAAAACCGTATAATTACATTATGGGGTGATAATTATGAAAGAAATTAATATTTCAAAAACACTTGTTGCAAAGCGTAAGGAAAAAGCCATTACGCAGGATAAATTGGCTGAATATATAGGTGTATCCAAAGCATCAGTTTCTAAATGGGAGACAGGTCAAAGTTACCCTGATATTACTTTTCTTCCACAGCTTGCAGCATATTTTAATATCAGTATAGATGATCTTATAGGATATGAGCCGCAGATGACAAAGGATGATATAAAAAAACTCTATAATAAATTAGCTGGTGAATTTAGCAGCAAACCTTTTGAAGATGTTCTAGATGAGTGTCATGAGATCATAAAAAAATACTATTCTTGTTTTCCTCTTTTAGTGCAGATGGCTGTACTTCTTACGAACCATTATATGCTGGCAAAGGGCAAGGAAGCACAGGAGTCCGTTCTTCATGAAGTAATTGATTTATGCCAGAGAATTAGAACAGAAGAGGATGATGTGTATGTAACAAATGAGGCAAACTCACTTGAAGCTGCCTGCTCTCTCATACTACAGCATCCAGAAGAAGTTCAGGAATTACTGAATGGAACAATGAAACCTAAACCATCAGATGAAGTAATACTGGCAAGTGCATATCAGATGACAGGAAATATACAAAAGGCAAAAGAAGTTTTACAGGTTGGTATATATCATCACTTAATTAATATGATGGATATATTGCCAAGTTATTTTATATTGGATCAGGATACTCCAAAGCAGTTTGAAAATATACTCCAGCGCACAATTTCCACAGCCAAGCTTTTCAATTTAAACAATCTTCATCCCGGAGTTATGCTAAAGATATATTTAACAGCAGCACAGTGCTATGCAATGCAAAATAATCAGGATAAGGCAATTGATATGATAAGAAAATATGCGGATATATGCACATCGGAGTCACTTTCATTTGAACTACACGGCGATGAGTTTTTTGATAGTATTGATAATTGGTTTGCAGAATTTGATTTAGGAAACCAGGCACCTAGAGATGAAAAGGTCATTAAAAGAAGCATACTTGAGGCAATCACAGAAAATCCGGCATTTGCAGCATTTAAGGATCAGCCCAAATTTAAGAGTATCCTTGAATCAGTGAAATCAAAATTAGGAAACCTATAAAAAGCTTATTTGACACTGTCACAGCTTCTAAAGTTTCTGCTTCACAGATGAGCCAACTTAATCAAATAAATATTCTTATTTAAGACGAAGAAAATCTTTTGCTTCAGCTAAAATGGAACTATATTAAGTTATAGCTCCATTTTGGTTAAAATCATTTTTAACCAATTACTTCTTCAACTGTTTTAATAATAGCCTCTATGCTTGGAAATAGACTTGGAAATTTTGCCTCTTTATTTTCAACAAATATTACCCCATCTTCTTTAAGTGTTTTCACATTTCTTTGTACACTTGGTTTGCTGTACATTTTCGGATTAATATGAGTTGCAAAAATAATAGGTGCACTTGTCGATAATAGATTTGTAGTAAGAAGATTATCTGCTATTCCATTTGCTGCTTTTCCAACAGTATTAGCAGAAACTGGTGCAACAAGCATTAAGTCAGATTTAAATGACAGCGACTGATGATTCATATCATAAGCCTTTGGAAGTTCAAATTGCTCAATCTGTATAGGCGTTCCTGCCTCTCTCTGTACCATAAGCGGTGTAACAAAATTGGCTGCATTTGTCGTCATAATTACATGCACCTGTGCTCCACGCTTTTTCAATTCCTTAATTAACATAAGCGACTGGTTTGCTGGGCTACATGCTGTGATCCCTAAAGTTATTATTTTTCCTGATAACATATTTACTCCCCCATTTTCTTATAATTTTATTGTTTCATCAATTACTTACACAATAATATAAATTCTACAAATTAATCCAAACTCCTCTACGAATGACCAAGTTTATAATACTTTACTTTGTGCACATCAAATTAAGTTCAACACTCCAATCTCTTCTCCCATCAGTATTTTCGCGGCTTTTTTATTTAAAATCAACTTCTTAAAGATATTGATCTCAATAGATATTATAGTACTGGAAAACCCGAACTATTAAACTATGAGTTACAGGGTTTTTGGAGTAGAAGATTTGATGATGTAAACCATTTGGTATACCACATTTAAAATAGTCAAATTGAAATAGCGCAATGTAAGACACACTATGAAAAATAAGAATATTGTTAAATCAGACAAATAAATTAGGAGTACTGCAAAAAATATGTACTACCACATGATGTACAGCTATTCTATAATATATAGGAAACAAATTATATCATGTGACTTTTAGCCTTTATACCGTTTTACTAAATATTTTTAATAGACGCAAATAGTGATTTGCTTCACGTAAGGTATGGTCGCCCAAAAGTGGTATTATTATGGACTTAATCTTACATTCTACCAATCCTTCTGTACCTTGTGCCTTAAATTTACTTATTTCTATGGTTGCTTTCAGACTGCTATCTGTAACTTTTGAAATTTGCAATGCTTTATCCATAGCTTCCCTTGCTTCTTCTGTAAGCTTATCAAATTCATTTCCAAAATTATTTGCCGTTTTTATAAGTTCCCCTTCGGTTGGATCAAGAAGCCCTCGAATAAATTTTGAATGTTCAGCCATAATCCTGTTCCAAAAAGCCTCTTGCTCATAAGCTTCTCTTTCCAAATTCACATCTTCATGATTTTGTAATTTTCTAACTAGGTGAAAATAAAACTTTGCTTCTCTTAAAATATGATCTATAAGTAAAGGATAGTTAGTTGTAAATATTCTACAGGATACAACATCTGACAGTAGCTTAGCCTTAAACTGTGCTAAAGCCCTAGTTAGCCTCATTGCTTCCTCATTAATCATAATTACTTTTCGATAAATAGAAGGTTTACCTGATCTTGAGGTATTACCCATTAATCTAGTTTCTACTTCAGTTAGTTTAGTTGGAATTTCTACTCCTGTAAAATAGGATGATGCCTTTTCAGCTTCTACTGTAAAAGGTGTTACTACTTCATTAGATTGTAATACACTCGTTGAAACAACTCCGTTTGACAGAGCTATGGTATTAGTTAAAAGTCTATCAAATGCCATCCTAAAATCATTTGCATACTATATATAACCTGAACTTTTCGAAGTAAACCCTATTTGCAAAAAGAAAGAGTGTTCCTTCATAATCCATGCAAAGAAAAGGTTCAATCCCAGTGATTGTCGTATAAACTCACTTCTAGATAGCATAGTTAATTCTCCTTAAAACTTTCTTTGTTACCATTATATTAAGTGAATATATAACTATTACAACTGCGTATTAATTATAACTTTATAATATCACTATGATACATGGTTCTTACTAATTTCTTCTGTGCTCTTGTATAGAGTAGGTTTACTTATATTAAGCATAATGCATAGATTTTTTACTGTTGTTTCTTTCTACTGACATAATTTATATATTGCTTTCTTTTTATTATCGTCAAGCTTTGGTTTTCTGCCATCTTTTCTGCCGTGTGCTCTTGCTGCAGCAAGATCTTCTTTTGTTCTTTGGCTTATTAAATCTCTTTCAAATTGGCTTATTCCAGATATAAAAGTAAACATTAATTTACCTTATGGCATTGTAGTATCCAGCCAATTTTCTTTTAGGCTTTTAATATTAGCACCCTTTTTTTCAATCTGATCTACCAAACTAAATAAATTTTTAGTACTCCTACTTAATCTAATTAGGTCAGTTACTAAAAAGTTGTGGCCTAACAAATATCCTTTTATTTATAGAACTAATCCCTATATAAACAAAGTTATGGTTTTTCAAACACTTTTATAGATTTTTTAAAAATATTGTTATCTGTTTAACTATATAATCATATGCTTTTCTTACTAAGCTTCTTATATATCTATAACATAAGCCACTCGCACAGTTAATAAAATATTTGAATTTGCCAATGTAGATATTTTCCCTCTCTTTTTCTAAAATGAATTTATTATTAAAAATACCTAATAATAAATTTTTAATGAGACTTTATTTCAATATTTCAATTTCTATTTCAAAGTTTCAATTATTCTATTTTAGAATCAGACAAAAGCATAAAAATGAAAGTTTGCCTTTTTCCCAACCTAATGGAACATCTGTATTCCGCAAGTTAAAAGTCCATATTTAAACAGTATATATAGCCTTATAATTATTAAAGTGCTAGTATAAATATTTATTTACAAGTAAATAAAAAAGATCAAGTTATGCTCTATAAGATATTGTATGGGTTATTTACAATATAAGAATACTGTTTACTAATTTAGTTTTATACTGTAGAATTATTACTTTTGATATAATTTAAAATACTCTCCACAAGTGATTGTGCAACTTCCTCAAATACCGTATCTTGATTTTCATAAATCAATGCAGTAGAACTCATTCTTTGCAGGACTCCCATAATTGTTGAAAATATATAACATCCGGTTTTAATAGTGTCTAAATCTCCCCTTAGTGATTTATCCTTAATTCCAGTGTTAATAACTGAGTTAAGAAAATGTTCATTTATTTCTTTACTGAGGAATTTTTCTCTCCTTAGTCTCAATGCCTCATTAGGGTTATAGCATTCATAGTAAAGATCAAATAGGATAATAAACTTCATCTGATCCTTGTGCTGTTTTCCAAAATCTACCCATGCGTTCAGCATCAATCTAAGTCTTTCTATCCCACTGGCATCTAACTTATCAACTGACTTTATGTATTGTGTCATATTATTTAAAATATCTACATGAATCTCAAATATGAGTTCTTCTATTGAATCAAAATATTTATAGAACGTAACTCTGCTGATTCCTGCAAGTTTACATACATCCTTAATTTTAACATTAAGGAAATTATACTTTAAAAACAACTCTTTTCCTGCTGCAATTATTTCATCTCTATTTTTATTTTTTACTTTTTCATGCCAACTATCGCTCATTTACAATTACCTCGTTATTTTGAATTTTATTTTCTTTTTTCACTAGACATGTTGTTATTAAAAGAATAAAAGCACCTAAAATATAAGGCAAATTTATTTGTTTGTCAAACAAGTTCCCAGCCAATATTGGACCTATTATATTACCTAAACTTGTATACATATTATTAAGTCCTGATACAAAGCCTTGCTGATCCCCTGCCTCTTTTGAAAGCATAGTATTTACTGTTGGTCTAAGAAATGAGTTAAATGTAAAGAATACTGATGAGACTAGTATAAGATATATAAAGTTTACTTTTAGTATCATCAATACAAGCGCAATAGCAGCCATAACTAGAGAAAATCTTATGGTTTTGTATTCTCCATAACGCTTTATTACCTTATCTATAAGCCATACCTGCACAATAATACCGATAGCTGCTCCAAGAGTTATCAATACAGAGATTTGTTGAGTTGTGAATCCATACTTATGCTCTACAAACAGCGAATAAACAGTTTCATAGTTTACTAAGCCAAAAGTCATAATAAAAATGAGGATCAAGTATCTAAAATAAGAAGTATGAACAGATTGAACAAGTTGTTCTACAATAGATTCCTGCTGTTCAGATCCTTTTGATGCAGTTCTTTTTTCTATAGGCAAAGTTTCTGGAAGTATTAATGTTAACAATGTAGAAGCAAATCCTAAGGCTGCTGCAAAAAAATAGGGAACTCTTACTCCAAAATTAGCTATTATTCCACCTATTCCTGGGCCTAACACCATACCTAAATTCATAGCAGCACTTAAGTACCCCATACCTTTTGCTCGTGTATCTTTTGAAGTCACATCTGACACATATGCTAGAACCGATGGAATCATTATTCCTAAACCAATTCCTCCTATAAACCTTGCTATATATAATAGAATCAGATAAGGAGAAACTGCAAATATAAAATCAGATATAACAGTAAGAATCATATCGGAGAAAATCATTATTTTTCTTCCATGTCTGTCTGAAAGCCTCCCACCTATAGGTGAAAATAGGAATTGAGCCGCTCCAAAGGCAGCTACTAAGTACCCTGCTGCACTCCCGGCAGCATTAAATTGTTTTAAGTACTCAGGTAAAATTGGTATAACCATCCCCTGTCCCAATAGAGCTATAAATAAATTTATCATCAAAATAAATAAAGGTAGTTTTTTAAAATACGAATTTTCCATAGTTATCACTCCTAATTTACATTACGTAAATGGTTTACATGTTGTAAATCATTTATCTAGCGTAAATTATTATATATTTATCTTTTTATTTTGTCAATGATATCCTACTTTATATTTTTCCACACTTTGAGGAATTGCAAATATCAATTATATCTACACAATTGTAATTTATCCGATGACTACCCCCCCTAATACTCTATATTCAATTCAAATTACATATAAGATTTATCAAACCCTCCCGAGCATTTTTTTAAGATTAAAAAATAGAAAATTCCTATATAATAAGAAAACTAGCTTACTATAAACATAATACGCTAGTTCTATCTTAAAATTACTATTAAATATTCTATAAAATCTGCATTGTACAATCATCTATTCTTTATTTATTACTCTTTGTTGTTCCTTTTGTAATACTATTTCTGCTAATTAAATATGAAAATCTTGTTCTTCCGTTGTATTTCTACTAAAAGTAATTTGCCACCCTTCAAAAAAAGCGGTGGCAAATAGCCAAATTTTCATATTTAATTTACGTAAAATTGTTGATTTTACTTACTTAGTTTAACCACAATCTCAACGTGCGTCTGGTGTTGAATTATAATAAGGTTTGGTGAACCACACAACCTTAACAACTGCTTCTTTCATATTTAATTAATTATTTAGTGATTTCTGCGACATACAAGGAATGAAAAACCGGAGAAAATGCTAACACAATCGACATAATAGAACAATTATATATATTTTTATTTTTGGTCAGGAGCGACCAAGACACGGGATTTGCCTAGGATTTGTAAGGACCTTCGGTTTGTATTTATCTTTATTTTGGCTTTTGAGGCTTTATACACTGCTACGCACTTCGCTTTTGTAGATGCTTGGGTACGTCCGCAGGGCAGCAAAAAGCCTCGTGCAAGTATTCAAGAATTTTCCCTTCATTACTCTCACGAGGTTCAACCAAACTTTATTATTCTTAATCAAACTCTATTATACTTAGACAATATGTTTTAAAATAATAAAGTCGGAAACTGAAAGAACTTCTAATAGCTGATTAATAGGTAGATAATTTTTTAATAAAAATATTAAAGTTGGAAACTAAACAGCAGTATACTTAAGTTAATCATATTTATTACAAATAATAAAGTTGGAAACTAACCGCATGGATTTATGCTTCTACGTTTTATAACGTTAAAATTTCTACATTAAATTGTATTTGAATACTTAACTTATCAAAATACAGATAGACTATTACGTTTACTTTATATAATTATTTTTTTCTATTCCGTCTTCTACTTGTCTTACTCTGCTTATTTCTCTTTTTTTTACTCTTTTGATATATAATCAATTCTAAATAGTCATCAGTATCCTTTATATCAGTATTTTTTTCACTTGTTTGGACAGCTAACTTAAAATACTCTTCATACGGATTTTTTCCCAAATAAAAACCTATTAAACCTAAGTTGTCATTTTTATCTTCAATGCGTATAATAGGTTTATAAATAATTTTTATATTATCATAAAAATTTTTCATCATACTTGGCATTTCCAGAAACTTTTTAAAATTATCTAATGTTGGTTTATTTGCTCTCCATATATTTCTAACAGCTACTTTCTTAATGCTACTTCCTCTACTTACGTTAGCATAATCTATAGGTGAATTGAAATATTTTGTTATTGCTGACCAATCAGTAATATACACTCCATGGATAACTTGTCCTGTAAAATTAAAAAAATTAAAACAAACAATTTTTATAATGTCACTTTCCTGTGGAGCACTATCCATAAGTTTAATAGATGATCTCCTTTTTATCTCTTCCCAATTATTTTGTACTACTTGTACCCTTCTTTTTACTTGTTCTACAGCTTCATGCAATACTGCTTCTTTGTCATTTCTCTCTTTATCACTATATGGAGTAGTTCTACATTTCATTTCCATAATTATAAGCTTACCTTCAAACACAGCTATACAATCAAATTCAACATCTTTTCCATCAAATGCTTTAAATTTTATTTGATTTTTATTTATCTTAATATACTCACTTCTAGCAATCAGACTATTTATTACCTTCTCCATTCTATGTCCTTTGTCTTCTAGATTATAGTCTATAGCTCCTAATATCTTATCAATTATTCTTTCTGCATTCATCTGCATTATAAAACATGGAGTAAATATACCTTGTTTTTCACTAACATATACTAATGGTTGTGAAAAAATATCTAAAGAAATTTGTTCATTCATAAATGATGGTTTAAATGTAAATATGTCAATACATACTAATGCTGTTTTTATATTTATTTCTAGCACTTTTGATAACTGATTAGCTAACTTTGATTTATCAATTATAGGCGCTAACTTATAATTGGTGCTATGTCAAGAAAAAGTACAAATTAAAATGAGAAAGTTCTAAGCAATTTCCACATTTTAAACTTGGAGAGGGGGGTGCGGACATTTTCTTGGACTAGCTAGGCTGTAAATCCAAGATTTTGTCTGTACTCCTTAGGGCTCATATTTCCTAATGATACTTTTATACGTTTTTCATTATACCATATGAGATAGGTATTAAGTGTGTTTATGAATTCTTCAATGCTTACACCTGACCAGTCCTGAGCATAAAACATTTCGTTTTTCAATCGCCCAAATAAACCTTCGCAGGCAGAATTATCTGGAGAACATCCTTTTCGTAACATTGATCTTGTAAGTCCTGCTTTATCCATTCTTTCTATCCATCCAGACCATCTGTAATGGCAGCCTCTATCAGAATGAACTATTGGATGCTCATTATTTTTTAGTAAGGCAATAGAATTATCAAGCATTGTATTTACCAAATTTGAATTTGGACTAGTACTTATTGTCCAGCATGGCAATAGTCCATCGAAGCAATCAACAATTGGAGATAGATATACTTTCCCTGCAGGAATAGCAAACTCTGTTATATCAGTAAGCCATTTTTGATTTGGCTTATCAGCATGAAAATTTCTTCCTATAATATTTGAAACAGATGGAGTTATTTCACCCTTATAAGAATTGTATTTTTGCTTCTTTCGAACTCTCACTACTAGATTTTCTTGCTTCATTATTCGTCTAACAACCTTTTCCGAAACTGTACAGTATTTCTTTGTTAAAATACCATAAATACGGCGGTAACCATATCGTTCTTTGTTTTCTGTGAATATTTTTCTAATATGGTTACGTAATTTAGCATATTTATCTGTTTTAGAAAAGACGTTTTCTTGATAATAATAACAGCTTTTTGCAATATTTAATTTATTAAATAATAGTTGCAGTGAATATTTATTTTTTAGGGCATCAACTATCACTGCCTTCTCTTGATTTTTCAGAGATGTTAGGTTGATGCCGGGGTCTTTTTTTAATACATTTATCGTTTCTTTTAAAATATCTATTTCAAGCTGCATATCAAGCATTTGAGCCCTTAATTCTTCAACTTTAGTATTAGATACAGCCGAACCTTCTTTTAAAGTTTCTGGCTGAATATTTTTATCATTCATCAACGCAACTGCACCTTTCTGAAGATATTTTTTCCTCCAGGCATAAATGCTAGCTCTAGTATAACCAATATCTTCTGATACTAATTTTATACTTTCTCTCAATTCAAAGCAACGATGTAATGCATCCATTTTTACTTTAAAAGGTGGATTCCTTGGATGAATTTTAGTATTAGTGATATCAAGTATTTTTCTTTGCTTTTTAGGTTTGCCCTCATTACGAATCCAGTCATATAAAATTCTCCTTTCAGGATATCCTAATATTAGGCGTTTGCGAAACGCTACAACCCGTATAAATGCGGTGTATTTTTTGTTACAAAACAAAATAACTCCTCACTGATTTATGGTAAAATTGAATTGCAAAGAAACAAAATCACCATATACCTCAGAAAGGAGTTATATATTTATGATACCATATAAACAGCTTTCTTTGGCAGATATTTTTTCTGATTGCAAAGAAAAATTTGAAAATAACAAGCCTCAGTTTCTTTCTTTACTTGAAAATACTATTAACCTTGATGATTTAATCCCTGCTTCCTTCATAAATCATTTTTATGCTTCTACTGGAAGGCCCCGTAAATACAGTCTTTACGCCATGCTCCGTGCTTTGATTTTGCAGCACATTTTTTCTATTCCTACGGATTCCCTTTTGATTATTTTTCTTAAATATTCTCAAGAGTTAAGGG
This sequence comes from Clostridium sp. 001, assembly GCF_019056555.1. NCBI lineage: Bacteria > Bacillati > Bacillota > Clostridia > Eubacteriales > Clostridiaceae > Clostridium > Clostridium sp. 001. The sequence goes on from NZ_CP020473.1 coordinate 2,082,017, forward strand.
ATTTCTGCGGTTTCCTTAAAGTCCCTGATGCTTCTAAATTCACACGTTTTAAACAGGATTTTATTCTGGACTTACAATTGATATTTGATAATCTCGTTGATATTACTGAACCAATATGCCAGCAAATTGACCCCAAACTTGCTTCTATGACTATTTTTGATACTTCTGGTATCGAAGCTTTTGTTACTGAAAACAACCCTAAGTATGCTAACCGCATCATAAAACAGCTTAAGACTTTTAAGAAAGTACATGCTTTAGATGATTCTTATGATCCTTATAAAGCTGCCTATGGTTCTATGCCTCCACACGCTTCAGCTAATCCGGCCATTCAACAAATGTACATTAACGGTCATTTTTGCTATGCTTTTAAATTTGGCATTGTAACCAACGGACTTGGTATTGTAAGAGATATTTCATTTTACAATCAGGATTTTCTAAAAGCACATCCTGATATTGTTATTGAGAAAAAATCTGATTCACCGGATGAAGATAAATCTCTTGCTGATTCTAAAGCTCTTATACCTGTTCTTATGGATTTCTTTGCAAAACATCCTTTGATAAATCCAAAAATCTTTTTAGGTGATGCTGCTTTTGACAGCATTCTGATTTATCGATACCTTTTGCATGATTTGAAATTTGAAAAGGCATTCATTCCATTAAAAACTAAACTTGCATCAAAAGAATTCGACTGCCCTTTAAATGAAAATGGTATTCCATGCTGTCCTTATGACCATTCGCTTCCAATGAAACGAGAAGGCAGTAAAACACACTTACGTTCTGGAATTCCATCAATGAAATTCGTATGTCCCAAAATGAAATGGGTATACAATAAAAAAACTAAAAAGAGCAAACGTGTAACTCTATGTGAAAATCCATGTACAAAATCTTCTTGCGGCAGAATGTTTTACATTTATCCTGAAAAGAATCTTCGTGCATATCCTGGAACTACTCGTGGAACTCTCCAATGGGAAAACACTTATAAAATCAGGACTGCTGTCGAGAAAAACATCAACCATTTCAAAGGCAGTTATTGCGTTGCGGATCGTAAGACACAAAATGAGCTAACGCTTCATTCTGACTTACTTCTAGCCGGTATAACTCAGCTAATAACAGTTATTGTAGCAAATAAAATACATAAAAATGAATATATTAGAAGCCTAAAACCATTAATTGCATAAATTTTATTTGTAAAAAATAGAAACCCAACTTTGCTTTATTTCGTGCGCCCTTTTTTATCAATATGGCTATTTCAAATCATAAAAATTTGTCTTTAAACTTCTAACAATACTTTTGCAACTTCTAAACATCTTTTATTCATTTTTATTAGCGAGTTTCGCAATTACCTAAAATACTAATATACTTTATATAGTATAGGTTATTTTTTTTTAGATTTCAATGTTAACTATATATGTTTTATGTTTGAGGAAGCACTATAAATAGACCCTATAAAAGATTTCATTGACGAACGAATGGAATCTTCTATATGATTTAATTATATAGTTTAATATATTTTTATTTTATTACTATAGCTGGCATCTTGACTTATGTTATAAAGTTAAAAACTCTTTATATATCCAATCATATTAAATACCTATATCGCTTTTGTTGTAGAAAATTAGCATATTTAAACTTAAATATCGAACTTGACTTTAAATAATTTCAGTAGTAACATTAGCTTATAAGTATTTAACGATTTAATTAATTAGTTATTAAGTGTAAACAAGACATCTAAGAATATTTTTTAAATAAGGAGAATTTATAAAGACCCATGCATAAACAATAAAAATTAGGAGGCTTTAATTATGGAAAAAAAACAATTACCAGGTTTTATTATGTGTGTATGCACAGGAAAGTGCCCAGGATTTAAAGCAATGGATATCTGGGATTTTATTAACCAGGTTAGAGTAGAATTACCTGTAGAGTATGGATTTATTCATCCACAGCTTTGTGAAGAGGATGGAGATAGATTCCTTGCTGATTTTTTAAAGGCTCACAGGAAATTAATAATTGGTGCCTGTGCTCCAAATATGCAAAGAAAAATGTTTAAACAAGCTTTCAAAGATTCTGGCCTAGATATCGAAAAGGATGCAGTTATGCTGGATATAAGAGATATGACTAATGAAAAAGCATTTTCATTAGTTGAAAAAGCATTAAATGATTTAGGTATTGAGGAGGAATAAATATGAGTGAATCAACTTTTATGGGGGTTCCAAGGGAAAAAATAGATTGGAGTCCAAGAATAGATTATGATAAATGCAACTACTGCATGGAATGTGTAAAATTTTGTCCTCATAATGTTTACGAAGTCATACAAAATGAAGATAAAAAACTTATTGTAAAAAATCCTGGCAACTGTGTTGTGTTCTGCCGTGCTTGTGGAAAAACTTGTGGAGTTGATGCATTAACATTCCCTAATAAAGGAGAAACCACAAAAAAAATAAAAACCATACGAAAGGAGCTTGAGGGTAATGAATAAATCTTATGCCATTCTTCCATGTAATGGTCTTGATAAATGTGCTGGATGCATTACTAAAGAAGTAGCTATAAAACTAATTGAAACTACAGATAGTGAAATTATTTGTCCTGTTTTATACAGAGCAGCAGATGCAAGATACAATAAAATTGCGGAAGAAAAACCTCTTCTTGTACTTGATGGATGTGCCACAAGATGTGCCAGTAAACTTGCTTCTGAAAAGGGTTTAAAAATTACCCAAAAAATTAATATAAGTGATGAAGCTAAAGCAAATAACCTTACTATTGGAAAGAGTTTAAAACTAGGAGAAAGTGAATTAAACCTTGTAAATATTATAACTGATAAACTTGCAAAACAAGAAGATAAAATACAAAAGGTTAATTCTGCAGTTTATCCTGAAAGCTTTGAATACGAGACTTATAAAAAAGATAAGTTTATATTCAGGATACCAAAGGAAGGTTTATATTTCAATGAAAATGATTGCTGGGCCTATGTTGTAGGTAATAAAGCACGAATAGGTGTTACCGATTACGTTCAGCACAATCTATCAGATATTCTATTCTTTGATCAACCATCAATAGGAACCATAGTAGAACAATTTGACGAAGTAGGTTCTATAGAATCTGGAAAGGCTGTTTTTGAAGTAGTATCTCCTGTAAGTGGCACAATTACAGCAGTAAATGAAAACTTAGCTGATTCACCTGAACTAATAAATGAAAATCCTTATGAAAAAGGCTGGATTGCAGAACTAGAGTTAACTGATTTTGAAAGCGATAAAGAACTTCTTTATGATTTTGATAAATATTTTGAAATATTAAAAAGAAAGGTTGATGAATTTCATGTCTAAAGTAAAAGTTATACCATGCAGTGGTATAGGGAAAGTATTTGGTCTTATGGCAAGAGAAACTGCCTTAAAAGTTACAAACGAATTAAAAGCTAATGATACTGAAATCCTTTGTCTCGGTCATATAGTAACAGGTGATGATGAAGCTAAAGAAAAAATAAAGGGATGTTCATGTATAACTGTAGATGGTTGTCCAAAACTATGTGCTTCTAAAAATGTATCTTTAGCAGGCGGCTTAGTCAAAGCACAGTATAGAACCATTGATGAAATGAGGAATCATAAAGGCGTAGATGCTGGAAATGCAACGGCCCTTACAAAAGAAGGCTGGCAAATAGTTGATGAGTTATGTGCAAAAGTTTGTACAAAAGTTGATGAAGTATTAAAGGAGGCTAAATAACATGGCTGATTCAAAAATTGGAGTATTATCCTGCAGTGGTGAAGAATGTCTGGGAGGTACTATAGCAAGACTAGCTACTCGAAAAATGCTTGAAGATCTCCGTGTAGGTAAAACTGTTACCCTATGCCTACCTTTATATCTTGCTGGAGGAGAAGGCGAAAGATCATTTGCAAAAGCTTATCCTGTAATTACAGTAGACGGATGCAATAAATGCTGTGCTAAAAGGGCTACAGAAAAGTATAGTGGAAAAGTAAGTGATACTGTAATTGTTTCAGATGTATTAGGAGAAGATGCTGCTTTAAGCAAAGTTGTTTCTTCTAAAGACTTAAAAGAAGAACACTATCAAATGGTTGATAAGGTTGCAGATGAAATATGTAAGAAGTTTGATAAAATAGCATTTGAAGCCCAAAAATAGTTTTAATAAAGGAATTACTGTTCTTTAATTTTTCAATTTACCATTAAATTTGATATATTAACTAATTTCCTAACAAGTTTAGCAATATATTTTTTTTAGTAGTTCATTTTCTAACTTATTGTATTTTTTATAATAATTATGTGTGGAGGTTAAAATGATTTGTAGATTAAAATATATGGATGAAGAGGGAGAGTTTCAATTTAAAGATTTTCAAACAAAACAGGAAATGGATGCCTTTGTTGTAAAAAACGATTTAAAAAACAAATGGCATGAAACAGAACAATTATCTATGATTCCTTCAAAAAATGAAACAGATTTCAACAAAGGCAAAAGTGTTCTTTAATGTTTTGAGATCATAAAAATAAATTTAGGATGATAAGTATATGAAAATAAAACTTTAAACGAGTCGGGGGTGCGGACATAAAGTTGGACTCCCTTAGAGTTCCGAAAGGAGCTTTTGAAAAATGTATTCTCAAGAAAAAGTTAATATTGCATTGAAAGTATATCACCAATTGGGATCTGTAACAAAAACTGTGCGGATATTAGGATATAGGTAATTGCGAAACTCGCTAATAAAAATGAATAAAAGATGTTTAGAAGTTGCAAAAGTATTGTTAGAAGTTTAAAGACAAATTTTTATGATTTGAAATAGCCATATTGATAAAAAAGGGCGCACGAAATAAAGCAAAGTTGGGTTTCTATTTTTTACAAATAAAATTTATGCAATTAATGGTTTTAGGCTTCTAATATATTCATTTTTATGTATTTTATTTGCTACAATAACTGTTATTAGCTGAGTTATACCGGCTAGAAGTAAGTCAGAATGAAGCGTTAGCTCATTTTGTGTCTTACGATCCGCAACGCAATAACTGCCTTTGAAATGGTTGATGTTTTTCTCGACAGCAGTCCTGATTTTATAAGTGTTTTCCCATTGGAGAGTTCCACGAGTAGTTCCAGGATATGCACGAAGATTCTTTTCAGGATAAATGTAAAACATTCTGCCGCAAGAAGATTTTGTACATGGATTTTCACATAGAGTTACACGTTTGCTCTTTTTAGTTTTTTTATTGTATACCCATTTCATTTTGGGACATACGAATTTCATTGATGGAATTCCAGAACGTAAGTGTGTTTTACTGCCTTCTCGTTTCATTGGAAGCGAATGGTCATAAGGACAGCATGGAATACCATTTTCATTTAAAGGGCAGTCGAATTCTTTTGATGCAAGTTTAGTTTTTAATGGAATGAATGCCTTTTCAAATTTCAAATCATGCAAAAGGTATCGATAAATCAGAATGCTGTCAAAAGCAGCATCACCTAAAAAGATTTTTGGATTTATCAAAGGATGTTTTGCAAAGAAATCCATAAGAACAGGTATAAGAGCTTTAGAATCAGCAAGAGATTTATCTTCATCCGGTGAATCAGATTTTTTCTCAATAACAATATCAGGATGTGCTTTTAGAAAATCCTGATTGTAAAATGAAATATCTCTTACAATACCAAGTCCGTTGGTTACAATGCCAAATTTAAAAGCATAGCAAAAATGACCGTTAATGTACATTTGTTGAATGGCCGGATTAGCTGAAGCGTGTGGAGGCATAGAACCATAGGCAGCTTTATAAGGATCATAAGAATCATCTAAAGCATGTACTTTCTTAAAAGTCTTAAGCTGTTTTATGATGCGGTTAGCATACTTAGGGTTGTTTTCAGTAACAAAAGCTTCGATACCAGAAGTATCAAAAATAGTCATAGAAGCAAGTTTGGGGTCAATTTGCTGGCATATTGGTTCAGTAATATCAACGAGATTATCAAATATCAATTGTAAGTCCAGAATAAAATCCTGTTTAAAACGTGTGAATTTAGAAGCATCAGGGACTTTAAGGAAACCGCAGAAATCCCTTAACTCTTGAGAATATTTAAGAAAAATAATCAAAAGGGAATCCGTAGGAATAGAAAAAATGTGCTGCAAAATCAAAGCACGGAGCATGGCGTAAAGACTGTATTTACGGGGCCTTCCAGTAGAAGCATAAAAATGATTTATGAAGGAAGCAGGGATTAAATCATCAAGGTTAATAGTATTTTCAAGTAAAGAAAGAAACTGAGGCTTGTTATTTTCAAATTTTTCTTTGCAATCAGAAAAAATATCTGCCAAAGAAAGCTGTTTATATGGTATCATAAATATATAACTCCTTTCTGAGGTATATGGTGATTTTGTTTCTTTGCAATTCAATTTTACCATAAATCAGTGAGGAGTTATTTTGTTTTGTAACAAAAAATACACCGCATTTATACGGGTTGTAGCGTTTCGCAAACGCCTATTAGTATTTAATTAAAAGGATTTATTCTTTATAGTTTAATGTATAAAAGATAAATATAAGATGATAAATGTATAAGGAGGAAAAGCTTTGAATCAAGATGATTTAGCCGTAAAGGTGTTTAAGGCATTGGGGAATCCGGTAAGATTTAAAATAATGAAATTTTTGTGTGATGGGCCTAAATGTGTATGTAAGCTAAATGAAAAGTTTGAATATAGTCAGGCAAATTTATCTCAGCACTTGAGGATTTTAAAAGATGCAGGATTAGTTAAGAGTGAAAAAGTAGGACTTGAAATGCATTACGGATTATATAGTGATAATGTTAAGAATATTATTGAGGATGTTGGAAAATATGTTTTGGATTATGTGAATAATATTAAGGAAACAGACTTTCTGTAAATTTAAGAAATTAAATTAGAATGAAGACCTGCCTTACAGTTGGGTAGGTCTTATTTTATGTAGAAGTTTTGTCTATAAAAAACAATAAAATAAATTTAAAACATAAAGTTGTAATTTGCAACAGTTTTATGTTACAATCAATTTAAGGCGGTGAAGATCAAATGGAAAACCAAGGAAGCAGTTATTTGCGCGAATTAATAAGAATATTGGTAAGAGATTTAGGTATATTGGAAAAATCAGATACAAGCTGCTGCGGCGTAACAATTTCTCAATGCCATGCTATTGTAGAAGTTGGAAGATCAGAAGAAATTTCCTTAAATGAACTTGCTAAGACACTGAATTTAGACAAAAGTACAATGAGCAGAACAATAAATAATCTTGTAAAAAGTGGATTGGTAATTAGAGATATGCATCCAGAAGACAGACGATATGTAACTATAAAACTTACTGATGAAGGAATGGATACATTCAAAAGTATTGAATCCAGAATGAAAGAATATTACAAAAATATATTTCATTCTATTCCAGACAATAAAAGAGAACAGGTACTTGAAAGCTTGAAATTGCTAACTGAATCTGTAAATAAAAATAAATGTTGTTAGGAGGATCAATTATGAAGAAAAATATTAAGGGTCAAGTTAAAGCATATTATGGATGTATAGCTAAAAAAGTAAGTGCTAAACCTGAAACTAGCTGTGGTTGCGGTACATCTTGCTGCGGTGATGCTGCAGGTAATTCAAATTTATATACAAAAGAGTTTATAGAGGGGCTGCCTGAGGAAGCTGTCAATGCATCTCTTGGATGCGCTAATCCTGTTGTACTTGCAAATCCTCAAAAGGGTGAAGTTGTTTTGGATTTAGGAAGTGGTGGAGGAATAGATGTATTTATTTCATCTAAATATGTTGGAGATAGTGGCAAAGTCTACGGACTTGATATGACTGATGAAATGCTTGAGTTAGCAAATAAGAATAAAGAAAAAATGGGAGTTAGGAATGTAGAATTTATAAAGGGATATATAGAAGATATTCCCCTTAAAAATGAGACCATAGATGTCATTACATCAAATTGTGTAATAAACTTGTGTGAAAGTAAAGAAGCAGCATTAAAAGAGGCATATAGAGTTCTTAAAAATGGCGGCAGGTTAGCAATAGCAGATGTTGTAGTGCTTAAGGATATACCAGTAGAAATGAAGCAAAGTGTGGAAATGTGGGTTGGCTGTATTGCAGGCGCATTGACAATTAAGAACTACAAAGAAATATTAGAAAAAGTTGGCTTTAAGAACATTGAAATAGCACCGGTAAATATATACACCAAAGAGGTTATAGAAGATATTGCAAAACAGAAAAATTTAGGTGATGTATACAGCAAGATAGATGCAGAACTTGTTGATGGTGCTTTTGCAGGAGCACATGTGAAAGCATATAAACTTTGAAAAATATAAATGGGAGCAGAGAAAGATGGACTATAAAATTGAAGAAATGAAAAAAGAAGATTGGGAAGAAGTATCAAAAATATATTTGGAAGGTATTAATACGAAAAAGGCTACATTTCAGACAGAAGTACCTACTTGGCAAAATTGGGACAACAGCCACCTTAAATCCTGTAGATTAGTAGCTCGATTAGGAAATACGGTATTGGGTTGGGCAGCTTTAAGTCCAACATCAAGCAGATGTGTTTACGCAGGTGTTGCAGAAGTTAGTATATATATAGGAGAAGAATATAGAGGAAAAGGTATAGGAACCTCTCTTTTAGATAATCTAGTTAAATTATCTGAAAAAAATGGATTTTGGACTTTACAATCTGGAATTATAAAAGAAAACTCACCAAGTATAGCACTGCATGAAAAATGTGGTTTTAGAGAAGTAGGTGTAAGGAAGAAACTAGGAAAGATGTGCAATAAGAAATGGTATGACGTAGTTTTAATGGAACGCAGAAGTGATACTGTAGGAATAGATTAGGTGTTTTGTGAGAACTATTATAAATAATAAGGGGGGTATAATGTGAGTAATTTACAAAATGCTGCTGTTAATTTTAAAGAAGGATTTCACTGATCTCAATGTGTCCTAGAAGCTTTCAGTGAGGAATTAGGAATTAACAAAGAGTTAGCCTTAAAGATTTCTTCATGTTTTGGAGGAGGAATGTGCTTTGGTGAGACCTGCGGTGCTGTAACTGGTGCTGTAATGGCTTTAGGTCTTAAATACGGAAATATTAAAGCAGATGATAAGGCGGCAAAAGAAAAAACGTATGATGTTACAAGAGCTTTTTGTGAGAAATTTAAAGAAATTAATGGTTCCATAATATGTAGAGAGCTGATGGGAGTTGATTTTGCTCATAAAGAAAATAGAATAGTCGCAAGAGAAAAAGGGTTATTTAAAGAAAAGTGTCCTAAGTATATTAAAGATGCGATTAATATATTGGAAACTATGCTGTAAGAAAATTCATATAATTTATAAGTTAAAACCTCCCGCAATGGGAGGTCTTATGCTAAATAGATTAATTATTTCACCTTTAGGTTTAATTCTCTGGCTATTATTTTTGCTGATTCTTCTGCAACCTCTCCTGTAAAGTAAATGCATTGTTTCATATGTTCTTCAGAACCAAGGGTCATATCTTTTGTTAAAACTCTGCAGCATAAGCATTTATGTTTATCTTTAAAAATATCATGCAGTTCTTTAGATAAAGCCATAGCTTTATTAACCCTTTCATCTTTGGGTTCGCATCTGCCGAAAAATAAGCCTATTGCCATAATGCCTCCGGTTACTGCACCACAAGTGCATCCAGATCCACCTATACCTACTGGAAAACCCGAAGCCATTTTTATAATGTCATCGGATACTGGCAGGTTAAATTCATCCTTAATTGTTTTTACTATTGATTCAGAACAATAAAAATCCCCATTACGGTAATAATTTTCTGCCGTAGTTTTTATTTTATGCAAGTCAATAATCTTATTCAATGTAATTTCCTCCTAATAGTATTTTTATAATATTAAAACTGCCATGTAATTGTAAGCAGTTTAATATAATTCCCCTTAGTCATATATTAAATTCAATAAATTTCTCTTGCAATAATTATTATTTATATTAATAAAAGGGCTCTTTTGTATAAGCAAATGTTATAAGATAATTTTAATATACTACAATAAATAAAACATATTTAGAAAATTGATTGGAACACTTTAAAATTAAATACATAAAATGTATATATAGATTATCATTTATATATAAATACTAGTTTTAGTTAATAACAGTATATTTTATTGACTGTATATAGCTTATAGTTTATATTATATATAGATAATGGTCTATACACGAGGTGATACTATGGATAAAAACTATGAAACTAATGCAAAGATATTTAAGGCATTATCAGATCCCAGCAGATTAAAAATTCTTGATATATTATCCTGTGGTGAAGAATGTGCTTGTGACATACTAGAATATTTTGAATTTACACAACCTACTTTATCCCACCATATGAAAGTTTTGATGGAATGCGGACTTGTAGAATCTAGAAAAGAAGGTTTATGGAGTCATTACCGTTTGAATAACAATAATGCAAACAGATTAATGCTATTTTTAATGAATATCATCACTGATACAGATGATTGTATTTGTAAAAGAAAAAGTAAACCTAATTGCTGCAAATAACAATAAAATATTACTTTAATTAGAAGGGAGATAAATTATGAAACCAAAAGTGGCATTTATATGTGTACACAATTCATGCAGATCACAAATGGCAGAATCCCTGGGAAAGTTATTTGCAAGTGATGCCTTTGAATCCTATTCTGCTGGCACGGAACTTAGAGATAATATAAATCAGGATGCAGTTAGAATTATAAAAGATTTATACGGCATTAATATGAATAAAACTCAAAAATCAAAGCTGTTAAAGGATTTACCTAAGATGGATGTTGTAGTAAAAATGGGCTGTAATGTAGTTTGCCCTTTTCTTCCTGCAAAGCATACAGAAGATTGGGGGCTTGAAGACCCTACAGGTAAAAGTGATGAAGAATTTATAAAGACAGCAAAAACTATTGAAGAAAAAGTTAGGAATTTAGCTAGAAGAATTAAAAATAATGAAATTAAATTATAGGGAGCGATATAAAATGAGTAAAGTAGAGATTTTTGATCCAGCTATGTGCTGCTCAACAGGTGTTTGTGGACCAAGTATAAATAAAGAACTTTTAAGAGTTGAAACAGTTATAAATAACATGATTAAAAAAGGTGCTAATGTAGTAAGGCATAATCTTTCCAGTGAGCCGCAGGCATTTATAGACAACAAGAAAATCAATGAATATTTAAACTCAAAAGGTGCTGATATACTTCCAATAACCCTTGTTGATGGCGAAGTTAAAAAAATTAAGGAATATCCAACAAATGAGGAATTTGCGGAATGGTCAGGACTATCTAAGAAAGAAATATCTAATGTAGCAATAAAAAAACCTACTAAAAGTTGTGGCTGCAACCATAAAGGCTGCTGCTAGGAAGAAGGAAGGGATTAACCCATGATAAGGACTTTTAACTTGAATGATATACATTTAACCAAATATATATTTTTTACAGGAAAAGGCGGCGTGGGAAAGACGTCAGCAGCATGTGCAGTTGCAGTTAACTTAGCAGATCAAGGTAAAAAAATCATGCTTGTAAGCACAGATCCAGCTTCAAATCTGCAGGATGTATTTAACACAGAATTAAATAATAAGGGAACTGTTATTAAGGAAGTACCAAATTTAGTAGTATCAAATTTTAATCCAGAAGATGCTGCTAAAGAATATAGAGAAAGTGTTATTTCACCCTATAGAGGAAAGCTTCCAGATACAGTAATAAAAAATATGGAAGAGCAGCTATCAGGTTCTTGCACTGTAGAAATTGCAGCCTTTAATGAATTTTCTAATTTTATAACTGATGAAAAAATACAAAAACAATTTGATCACATTATATTTGATACTGCACCCACAGGTCATACACTGCGAATGCTGCAGTTGCCGTCAGCTTGGAGCAATTTTATAAGTGAAAACACCCATGGAGCATCTTGTCTTGGACAATTAGCAGGACTTGAAAGCAAAAAGGAAGTATATAAAAATGCTGTAAAAACTTTAGCAGATGGGAAAAAAACTACCCTTATACTTGTATCGAGGCCTCAAAATACACCTTTAAAGGAAGCAGAAAGAGCATCTAAGGAATTACAGGATATAGGAATAAATAATCAGATATTGATTATAAATGGAGTCCTAAAAAATCATGATGATGGTCTTTCAAATGCAATTTATGAAAAGCAGCAAAATGCTTTGAAATATATACCAGAATATTTAAAAAAACTAGAGACTTATGAGATTCCACTAAGGCCCTATAATGTAACAGGACTTCAAAATGTAAGAGCTTTTTTAAAGGAAGATAACATTGAATATAGTAATGAAACTTTAAATAATGAAAAGATATCTAAGTTAAAGGATGTTATTGACGATTTATACAATACAGATAAAAAGGTGATTTTCACAATGGGAAAAGGCGGCGTTGGGAAGACCACTGCAGCAGCAGCTATTGCCTTAGGACTTACAAAGAAAGGCAAAAAGGTACATTTAACTACTACAGATCCAGCAGCACATTTAAAGTTTGTTTTAGATGACAGCTTTGGTATCACTTTAAGTCATATTGATGAAAAGAAGGAACTAGAAAAGTATAAAAAAGAAGTTTTGAGTAAAGCTAGAGAAACTATGGGTGCAGAAGATATAGCTTATGTAGAAGAGGATTTAAGGTCTCCATGCACTCAAGAAATAGCTGTATTTAGAGCTTTTGCAGAAATAGTTGAAAAATCTGAAGAAGAAATAGTAGTTATTGACACTGCTCCCACAGGGCATACATTACTATTACTGGATTCTACCCAAAACTATAATAGAGAAATAAAAAGATCACAAGGTGACATACCAGAATCAGTTAAAAAACTTTTACCAAAGCTTAGAAATGCTAATGAAACAGAAGTCATCATTGTAACTTTAGCTGAAGCTACACCTGTATATGAAGCTGTGAGATTAGAGAAAGATTTAAAGAGAGCAGGAATCAATAGTAAGTGGTGGATTATAAATTCAAGCTTGTTTGCAGCTAATACTACTAATGATATCCTCAAGGTAAAAGCAAACAGTGAGATATCCTGGATAAATAAAGTAAGTGAAATTTCTAAAGGAAACTTTGCGGTTATCGAATGGAAATCAGAAGAAGTGAAAGGTGATAAGTTGTTAGATCTGATTAAATAAAGACTAAGTTTGATAAAAAGATATAAATTCTCAATGAGATATTAAATGGTATTAATGATTAGGAAAATTTAGGAGGAATTATTATGAGTAATCAATCATCAAAATTATCATTGCTTGATCGTTATTTAACATTGTGGATTTTTATAGCAATGGCTCTGGGAATATTTTTAGGCTGGGCTTTGCCTAGTTTATCTAATACACTGTCAAATTTATCAGTTGGAACAACATCTATTCCCATAGCTATAGGCCTTATAGTTATGATGTATCCACCACTTGCTAAAGTTAACTATAAGGAACTTGGAAAGGTTTTTCGTAATCCAAAAGTGTTAACTCTTTCATTAGTTCAAAACTGGATTATAGGACCTATTTTAATGTTTACTTTAGCAGTTATATTTCTTAGAAATTATCCGCATTTTATGGTAGGGTTAATTCTCATAGGACTTGCAAGATGTATTGCTATGGTAATTGTATGGAACAGTCTTGCAGATGGTGACAGCGAATATGCAGCAGCGCTAGTTGCATTTAACTCTATATTTCAGGTAGTATTTTATTCTATATTTGCTTATATATTTATTACTGTATTGCCAAAGGCAATAGGATTACAAGGTATGCAGGTTCATGTGTCTATGGGTGAAGTAGCTTCTTCCGTGGCAATTTATTTAGGTATTCCTTTTATTGGAGGTATGCTTACAAGGCTACTTTTGGAACCTAAGAAAGGGACAGAATGGTATACTAAAACTTTTGTACCTAAGATAATTCCTTTAGCACTAATAGCATTATTATTTACTATAGTTATAATGTTCATGTTTAAAGGAAAATACATTATTGAGCTCCCAATGGATGTTGTAAGAATTGCTGTCCCTTTGATTATATACTTCATAATTATGTTCTCTGTATCTTTCTTTATAAGTTATAAATCAAAAATAGACTATCATAAAACAGTTAGTTTGTCATTTACGGCTGCAAGTAATAATTTTGAACTGGCAATTGCAGTGGCAGTAGCAGTTTTTGGTATTCAGTCCCAGGAAGCTTTTACTGCTGTTATAGGACCATTAATTGAAGTACCTGTTATGATCGGACTTGTTAATGTAGCCTTGTTGTGGGGAAGAAAGTATTTTGGTTTAAAACAAGAAAAATAAATATGCTGGTAATTGGGAATGTTGGATTATATAATATCTGTGAGTTGGTATCCAGTAATTGATATGAAAAAATGCACTAATTATAGGGCATGTTATAATTTATCAAACTGTGGTGTTTTTGAAATTATCAGTGATAGAGTTACAATTGCATATCAAAAAGAGTGTATTTAGGAATGTATCTATAAAAATATTGAAGGAGTGGGTTAATGTATTATGATATGGAAGTATAAAATGTTTACAGTTTTATAAGTTTAGATGAAAACTTAACGATAGAGGAAAAGTTGAATAAATACGGATCAAAAGGATGGGAACTTGTAGGAATATTACAAAAACCATATATAAAGTTAGGTAATCCATCTAAATGCTTAGCTGTAGATTCAATAGTATTTAAAAAACCTATTGAACCATAGATCTATAATGATAATTTTAAGACATTAATATTATTTAAATAAAATATTTTTATAGGTGAAAAATCAAAAAATCTATAAAACCATATTAACATACTCTTTGATTTGATAGTATAAAGAAGGTTGGCATCACTTTTACGATACCAACCTTCTTTATACTGGTATTAATTTATCCAAACAACCTACTACTCCAACAATGCCCATCAATCGCAATCACGCTGTCTCTCTGAAAACTCTTTACAGCCTCTAGGTTACTCTTTCCTTAGAAAAGATTTTAAAACACTTTACTATATTGAAACTAATAACTATCCTATCTAGTTCACTGTGTAAATTTTGTATAAAAATTAAAGTTTAAAAAAATTAGAAGTATTATACTTTAGCAAACTAGAATTAATAGTTTGTTCAGTATTGGCAACTAAAGATGCAGTTGCAGTAAAAAATGAAATGATATGATTAAATGCGGTCTCATTTTTCTCTATTTATCATAAAGTAATACAAGAAAATCACTTATTTCAGAAAATTTCTATGTTTTAATATTGTAAAGATGCCAATACCTCCAATTAAAATTATGGAACCTATTATCATGCTCATCAACATTACTAATGTATTATCCATATATAACGCTCCTTCATAATTTAAATATATCTATATTATATCCACTTATTTAAAAAATACTTTTGTCACTTATATTTGAGGTGAAAAGTAGTACCCGTGCCATTAACTATACTAGAAAAGACAATAACGTAGAAGCTAAAAATCTAAGTTTTGTACGTTGTTTAATAAAAAACTATACCTTTTATTTAAAGTACATAAAGTATTTGCATACTTAGCCAGTTGACCCTAACAACCCTCTTTCTGAATTATAATTTTGGTCAAGATCAGTTTTTTAACATTTATTTTAACCTTGATAAAAATTATAATTCGGAATACAATTTTATTGGGTTAAATAGTAGTTTTCGGATTTTTAAGATGTTGTATTCCTAGCTCTTTAGCTATATGAACAAACTTTATTGTATATTACAATTTTTTTAATTTATATAATCCAATGTCAATAAAATTATTTTTCAAAAAACTCCTAATTTCACTATATAAAATAAGAACTTGATATTGTGAGTTATAATTAATATTGTCATAAAATACTGGCCAAAATATATGTTTTATATTTTGAAGCTGTCACAATTTATAAGTATCTTTGCCACAATCCGTATTAATTATAAGATAAAATGTCCTAATCTGTATTCAGCAATCTCACAATATACAATTAATCAATCCTTACAAGCTTATAATTATAAGGATATCCGTATAAATACTTATGTGAATAAATAAAAAGGGCAAATCAATGCCCTTAAAAATACTAAAAAAGTTATTGCGTTTAATAAGAATATTATGTACTAGTTTTGAAATCCATTTCTGAAGTGATAACAAATATCTTTTCTTACTCTACTTATTTATCAATTTCTTAGCCTCTTCATTTATTTTTTTGTATTCATTTTTGAATAAATTTACAAATCTATCAATAACTATAAACGAAATTACAGCTTCAAAAGCAATTGGCTTAATTTGTATCCATAAATGATTTGAAAAAATTGTTTTATTAGATATTTTTTCAAATGAGCTAATTATAGTAAACAAAATAGATACAAAATACACCCACAATTTTGGTCTTAAAAGTATAATAATACTTTTTGAAACATCTAGTTCTTTGTTAGGTATTCCTTCTATTTTTTTCTTAGAAATTTTTTTAAAAAATCTGTTCATACTAATTTCTACCCACAAACCAACTTTGTCGGGGAAGTATGCTACAATTGTTAAAACTATTGTCAAAGTGAAATACGCATAAGCATCCTTAACTAAAGTTATTTTAATAAAAATAACACTTATGAATATATAAACAATACTATATAATAACTTTATAGATTGAAGAAAAATTGTAATAGTAAATATAAGAGAACATAGTAAGTTTGTATCAACTTTAATCTTATGCCTTAATCTATAAAATAAATTATAAATAGAATCAAGAGACTTATATACCAACTTAAGTAAACTTAAACAAATCTTGTATCTCATGTTTTTCCCAGTCTTCATTAACTCAAGTTTTAAAATTCTATAATTAATTAAACTCCTAATCAAATCAAGTAGTTCAATGGTAAGAAATATAACAAATACTATAACAACTAGAAATAAACACATTATATTGAATTTATCTTTGAAAAAATATATAGACATAATTTCTTCTCCCATCATTTATGCATCATCGGAATACTAAATTATATATATCATAACTATAATATTTCAAACAATTATAGAAAGTTATTTTTAATAATTATAACGTAATGGTTTACCTTTGCGAATTAACTTATGAGTAGATTATATCATTTTATACAATATCTTGTATTTATTGATTTTCAAAGAATTCATGATTTCACCATATAAAATAAGAACTTGATATACTCAATTCCTAAGTATATCAAGTTCTATATTTAAATATTCTCTATACTAACTATAAATAATACTTAATTTAAAATTTTTTAAATATCGTCAACACTATTATTGCTAAATATTTAGCAATATTTTAGTTTCCAACTTTATTTATAGTTCCCGATATTATTTATAGTTCCCGATATTATTTATAGTTCCCGATATTATTTATAGTTTCCAACATTTTTTATACAAAACACAATATTTTTTTCACTACCTATTATCTATTCTACCGTAACTGACTTGGCCAAGTTCCTAGGCTTATCCACATCGCAGCCCTTCTTTATAGAAATATAATATGCTAAAAGCTGCAGAGGAATTACGGAAAGTACTGGTGCAAATATATCATTTACTTTTGGAAGATACATTACAGAATCAACCGCTTTGCTAACTTCGTCACTGCCTTCAAAAGCAAAAGCCAATACATTAGCTCCCCTTGTAGTTACTTCCTTAATATTGCTTATCATCTTCTCAACTAAATATCCTTGAGTAGCTCCTACAATTACTACAGTTCCGTCCTCAATAAGAGCTATAGGTCCATGCTTTAATTCTCCACCAGCATAAGCTTCAGAATGAATATAAGATATTTCTTTAAGCTTTAAAGAACCTTCTAATGCAACGGCATAATCCAATCCTCTTCCAAGGAAAAATACATCCTGCTCTTTATAAATCTTTTCTGCAAATTCTTGTATAATGTCCTTATTTGAAAGAACTTTTTCTGCCTTAATAGGAAGTGTAAGCATCTCACTTTTTAGTTCTTCCATCTTTTCTTCGCTTATAGTTCCCTTGTGCTGTGCAAAGAACAATGCAATTATATACATTGCTATAAGCTGTGTTACATAAGCTTTTGTAGATGCAACTGCTATTTCAGGCCCAGCCCAAGTGTAAAGCACGTCATCTGCTTCTCTGGATACAGAGCTTCCTACTACATTTGTTATAGCTATTACTCTAGCACCTTGTGCTTTTGCTTCCCTCAAAGCTGCTAAAGTATCTGCTGTTTCTCCAGACTGGCTTATAATTATCATAAGTGTTTTTTCGTCTATTATAGGATTTCTATATCTAAACTCTGAGGCAATATCTACTTCTACAGGCATTCTAACCAATTTTTCTATTACATATTTTCCAACTATTCCTGCATGGTAAGCAGTTCCACAAGCTACTATATATATTTTATTTATATTTTTAATTTGCTCTTTAGTTATCTTTATATCATCTAACGTTATAGGTTTCCCAGGCATAATTCTTGATGTCATTGTATCTTTGATTGCCTTTGGCTGTTCGTGTATTTCCTTCATCATGAAGTGATCAAATCCACCTTTTTCAGCTGCATTTGCACTCCATGTAACATGGTATACATCCCTCTTTATTTCCTTTTTATCTTCTGATAAAAGTTTTACACCATCTTTAGTTATGACAACAAATTCATTGTCATTTAAAAGATATATGTCTCTAGTATGATTTAATACAGCAGGTATATCTGATGCTATATAATACTCATCTTTTCCAAGTCCTACTATAAGAGGGCTGTCCTTTCTTACTGCTACTAATTTTCCAGGTTCTTTTGAACAGATAACTCCTACAGCATAACTTCCCTTTATCTTAGATATTGCACGCATAACTGCTTCAACTATATCACCTTTGTAAAAATATTCTATGAGCTGTGGAATAACTTCAGTATCAGTTTCAGATACGAATTTATATCCTTTTGAAGTGAGCCATTCTCTAAGTTGTACATAATTTTCTATTATACCATTGTGAACTACACTTATAGTTCCATCCTGGCTGTTATGGGGATGAGCATTTAGATCAGATGGTTTTCCATGAGTTGCCCACCTTGTATGACCTATACCTACTATTCCTTTTAGAGGATGTTCTGACAATTTATTTTCAAGGTTTTTAAGCCTTCCTTTACATTTTACTACATTGATATGATCATTATCTATTATGGCAACACCTGCAGAGTCATAACCTCTGTACTCAAGTTTACTTAGTCCTTCAACCAAAATAGATGATGCTTGTTTCTTTCCAACAAATCCAACAATTCCGCACATAATCAATTCTTCCTTTCACATTTTAATATAATAAATCATAATTTACCTACAAAACATTGCGGCTTTATCAATAAAAAATTTGATAATCAAACAAAACCTGCATTGTTATTAAAATTTTACAGGTAAACATATTTTTGGAATCATATATTTTGATTCCTATTAAAGGTTTTAACACCAAACTGATGTTGTATCAGAAATCACTTCCTGATTTTATCAGTTGTTAACGGTAGTGCGATACCGTGGGGCACCCGCCGAAGATTCGATACTCCCCATCCTCGTCAGCTCAAAGTGTTGTTTAAATTAAGCCTTGAGCTCTGGCGCTTTATATTCATATTTTTCTTAAATTCAACCACCTTCTTTTTAAAATATAACAGTATTAAAAACCTGTCAATCTATTATATTCTTTAATCTTATTTTATGTCAACTAGATAGCTAAAATTAACTTTTTGTTCTTATTTTCATATTATGGAATTGAGATTGGAATGTACTATATACCCTCAAAATTGTAAATTTATAAAAATAAACCGCCTTTAAATTTTACTTTAAAGGCGGTTTTTTTAACTGTGTTTTTTAAACACTATTAAATCATCTTCTAATTTATCCTGATTTCCAAGTGTAGCATAATGTCTTTGTAAAACTCCTGTAAGTTCCCAATCTTCCTTACCATACTTATTTAATTTTTCTTCTAAGTTTAAATTATCAGTTGAATTTAAAAAACGCTCCACTGTAAATATTCTATATTGCCACGACATTGGACTCACTCCTCTAATAATTTATATCTTAATTATTAGAGTGTCCAATTTTTAAGATATTTAAAACATTTAATTTTTACAAATAAAAAATGCACTTTTAAATTCAATTACAGTACGCTTTTATATTTTTAATTCACTTTTGATTCAATAAGCTCAGCCAATTTATGCGCAATTTTATCTATTTCACTTTGATTTTGACCTTCCAACATAACTCTTACTAATGGTTCTGTTCCCGAAGGTCTTATAAGCACTCTTCCACAACCATCTAATTTTTCTTCTATTTTCTTTATCTCAGATATTATTTCTTCATCTTCTGCATATATATTCTTTTTATCATTTGGAACATTAGCATTTGCAAGTACTTGAGGTAAATTTTTCATCATAGAAGCACATTCAGATAACTTCTTTCCAGTCTTTTTTACTATAGAAGCTATTTGTAGTGCTGTTACAAGTCCATCTCCTGTAGTATTATAATCCAGCATAATTATATGACCTGACTGTTCTCCACCTAATTTATAGCCTTGTTTTTTCATCTCTTCAAGCACATACCTGTCTCCAACTTTAGTCTTTACAGTACTCATTTGCTCTTTTTTGAGTGCTATATCAAGTCCAAGATTACTCATTACAGTAACTACTACCACATTTTTATAAAGTTTTCCTTCATCCTTTAAATGCTTTCCTATTATAGCCATTATAAAATCTCCATTTATGAGATTTCCCTTTTCATCCACTGCAAGACATCTATCTGCATCCCCATCAAAAGCAAGTCCTAAATCATAACCTTCTTTTACTACAGTTTGCATAAGTTCTTCAGGGTGAGTTGAACCACATTTTCTATTTATATTTATTCCATCAGGTTCATTATTTATAACTTTCACTTCTGCTCCCAATTCCTCAAAAGCTTTCACAGAAGTTACGTAGGATGCTCCATTTGCACAATCTAAAACTACCTTTAATCCTTTTAAATCTATATCTATAGTGGATTTTGCAAATTCTACGTAGTCTTTTAGTGCTTCTCCTGTTTCCACTACTTTTCTTCCAATTTCAGCTCCAATAGGCATAGATACATCTTTAAAATTACTTTCAATTACTTCCTGTATCCTATCTTCTAATTCGTCTGAGAGCTTATATCCCTCACTGTTGAAAAATTTTATTCCATTATATTCTACAGGATTGTGAGAAGCCGATATAACTACTCCTGCATCCATTTTGTATTTTCTAGTCAAATAAGCAACTGCTGGAGTTGGTATTACACCTACACAAACAGCTTCTGCTCCTACAGAAAGTATACCCGAAACCAGGGCACTTTCTAGCATATCTCCAGATATTCTTGTATCCATTCCAACTAATATCTTTGGCTTATGTGCAGTTTCTGTAAGCACATATGCTCCTGCCCGTCCTAATTTATATGCTAGTTCTGCAGTTAACTCCTTGTTTGCAATTCCTCTTACTCCATCAGTTCCAAACATTCTCTGCATATTATTAATACCTCTCTTATTAAAAGTTAATTTTTCTATAGATTATCACATTAAATTTAAAATCTGTGTTCCTCTCTTACATTAAAAGCATTCATCTTTTATTATATTACATTAAAAATTTTTCCACAACGCAATTTTTAACAGGCTAAATTTGCTTAGTAGATAGTGCCAAGTACTAAGTGACGAGTAGCTGAGTTAATTATATTTACAAAAGTGGACTATATTTTTGTATTATACTCTCTGCTGTTTTTAATCCATCTACTGCCGCTGATATTATTCCTCCTGCAAAGCCTGCACCCTCTCCACAAGGATATAATCCTTCTAAAGATACACTCTCAAAATTACTGTTTCGCATCATTCTTATTGGAGATGAAGTTCTACTTTCAATGGCTGTCATTACACCATCGCTTTCAGAAAATCCTTTTATCTTTTTTTCAAAATCAATAAACCCTTCTTTTAATGCAGATGAAACAGCAGATGGCAAACACTTTCTAAGATCTCTAAATTCATATCCAGGTTTGTAAGTAGGTTTTACTTCTCCAACTTTATTTGAAACCGTGTCATTTAAAAAGTCTTTAATTAACTGTACTGGAGCAGCATAATTGCCTCCTCCTAACTTATAGGCCAGGTTCTCATAATGCCTCTGAAATTCCATTCCTTTTAGAGGGGAATTTCCTTCAAAATCCTTTTCTCCTACAGTTACAACTACTGCAGAATTTGCATTTTCAAAATCTCTTTTATAGTAACTCATTCCATTTGTCACAAGCCTATTTTCCTCTGAAGCTGCCGCAATTACTTCCCCTCCGGGGCACATGCAAAAACTGTAGACTCCTCTTCCCTCTTTACTATTATAAGCTAGCCTATAATCTGCAGCTCTTAATTTAGGATGGTCTGCAAATTTCCCATATTGATTTACATTTATCATATGCTGGGAATGTTCTACTCTAACTCCTATAGCAAACGCCTTAGGTTCTACTACAACATCTTTTTTTAATATCATTTCATAGGTGTCTCTTGCACTATGCCCTATAGCTAATATTAAATTGTCACAGCCTATCTCATTTCCATTTACTAATACTGCCTTTAATTTTTTATGCTCTATTATTAAATTATCCAATTTACTATCAAATAGTATATCTCCGCCCAATTCAAGTATTCTATTTCTTATATTTTTTACAATTGTTTTTAAATTATCCGTTCCCAAATGGGGCTTTCCATTATAAATAATCTCTTCTGGAGCTCCATACTTTACAAAAGCTTTCAATATAAATTGGCATCTCTCATCTTTTATCCTAGTAGTTAATTTTCCATCTGAAAATGTCCCTGCCCCACCTTCTCCAAACTGTATATTGGACTCTAAATTTAACTTTCCACTTTTCCAGAATTCATCTACAGTTTTTGTTCTATCTTCAACTTTTTGTCCCCGTTCTATTATTATTGGTCTATAACCATTTTCTGCCAGCAAGAGACCTGCAAACATACCTGCAGGTCCCATGCCAACAACTATAGGTCGATATTTCATCTTTTTTGTACCTAAAACTAACCTTTTTTCTACTACCTTTTCTTCTATCTTTATATTCCCATCTCTAATTTTTGATACAATTTTTCTTTCTCCATCACAGCTTAATTCAACAGAGTAGTTAAACCTTATATTGTTTTTTCTTCTGGCATCCAGAGATTCTCGAAGTATTTTAAACTTCTTAATATCCTTCTCACTTATTTTAAGCTTTTTTGCAGCTTTATTTTTTAATTCATTTATACTTTCATCTATGTTTATGCTTAAATTATTTATTCTAATTGCCATTTTGTCCCTCCGACGTTTTTTTCTTAATTTCTATGCTAATTTTTTGTGGGTCTTGTGATACTAAAGACACTCCCTGAGGCATAGATACAACTACATTTACCGTATGAGTTCCTTCTGATAGAGAACTTGCATCCACAAAACAACTTATATTATTTCCATTTAGACTATTTATATTATTAGTAGGTCCATTAAATACTGCAGATACACTGTTACTGCCTAAGTTAGCCGTATACCCAGCATTTAAATTTCTAACCTGTATATTAAGATTCATTGTCTTTTGGCCACTTTTATCGGAAGAAGCCGCAGCCTCATTATTTATATTTACATTTAATTCTACCTTTCCTGAGTTATTAACTAATTTTACCCCTTTAGGTACTACTAGCTTAACTTCTATACTACCTGAACTACCAATTTTACTTAAATCAACTGGCTCTGTATCTAAACTACTTATGTTCTTTATTACATTTTCATCCCCTGACACATCTACTTTATCTGGATTACTTACTATTGAATTAGGAACTGATCCATTTCCTGTATTTCCTTGAATTTTTACGTTTACAGGTACAGTCTTTACTTTTCCTATGGGTACAGTAACTTTAATAGGAGATGGATTTATTGTAACATCCTTTACCACATTTCCAAATGAGTCCTGAGCCTGAAGCTTAACAGATGTATTTATATCACTTCCAGCATATTTCACGTCACATGTGGCTGCAGCATACTTTACACTATTTACCGCATCTGCTGCTCCACTTATTTCCACCTTGTCTGTATTTAAGACAGGATCTAGTGCATAATATCCTTCTTTTGGTTTACCTACTACTCCTATTCTTACAGGCACGCTTTTCAGTTTTAATTCATCAAGTTGTACCTTTATCCACAAATTTTCATTATTTAATATACTTATGTTATCAGGGCTTTTCTTTACTTCTACAGGTATATTATTTTCCCCTTTTTTCATAACATAAGCATTTAAATCTGATTGTAATTTAAAATCTGATGGTTTTACTGAGTATACATTGGAAGCATTACCCTTTATTAAAAGAGATATATTAGCGGATTGATTATCTATTTGTACAAGTTTTGATTGAGCAAGTGCATCTTTATTCACTATAGTAACAGGTACCACAATCTTTCTTTCCCTCATAGGATCTTCTACGTTGAATATGTACAACCATAAAATAAATGACGCTATTACGCAGCATATTTTTACTAGGATTTGGTCCCTTTTATTTTTTCTTTCCACCCAATCACCCTCTCTCTCCATGTACTCTTTTTCTGAAATCTATTTTTCATTATATTTATAAGAACTTTTTTCAACCTATCCTTTGTATAATTCCTTGTAATCCTTCCATTCATGGCAAGAGAAATAGTACCAGTCTCTTCTGAAACCACTATGATAAGTGCATCAGAATTCTCTGATATACCAATTGCAGCCCTATGTCTCGTGCCTAACTTTTTGTTTAAATCGTTATTACTAGTAAGCGGCAAAAAACACCCTGCTGAAACTATTCTATTATTTCTTATTACAGTTGCACCGTCATGCAGTGGAGTATTTACTACAAATATATTTTCTAGAAGTGCAGATGATACCAAAGCATCTATCTTAGTACCAGTATTTATTATATCTCCAAGCCCAGTAACTTGTTCTATTACAATAAGTGCCCCTGTTTTGCTTTCAGATAAATTACCTACTGAATTTGCAATTTCTGTTATAACCTTTTCCATAGTCTCTTCGTCCTCTAAAATATGTTTATCATTAAAAGCGGTTCTTCCTAACTGTTCCAGTGCCCGACGAATTTCCGGCTGAAATATAATAACAATAGAAAGGACGCCTATGGTCAAGGTCTTGGTAAGTATCCAATTGAGCATAGTTAAATTAAAAAAGCTGCTTATTGGTATAAGAAATATTATGAGTACAATTCCCTTTAAAAGCTGTTCAGCTCTAGTTTCTTTTATAAGCATGTATCCTTTATAGAGTATATATGATACTACTAATATATCCATAACGGAAGATATACTTATATTTCTTATTGAATTAGCTGTCATTTGCAATAATTCCACCCATCTCACCACCCTGTCAATAAATATATATTTAAATTATACACTATTTGATATTGTTTATATCACGTAATAGATTATTTTATAAAATTTTAATAAAATACATTTTTATCGTATTTTATTTTTTTATATGGGTACAATATCATTAGCCTAAGTTTTACTAAAAACGCGGGGAAACCAGTAACATTGGGGTGAATCGTATTTACGTAGGTTATGCCTTTACCGAACCCGTCAGCTAACCCCGTCGGTAATAAGGAGAGGATTAGATTGAAAAAAATTTTTTGTTTAATACTTTTTTCTTTGCTGTTACTTATTCCTTTTTCTAAAGTAACTGCAAAGAATTTCGACAGTACCAGTTCCAATTTATTTAATGGTCAAGAAGAAGTCGTGCAAGTGTTTAATTACTCTGATCAAAAGATATATATAACTCAAAATGATGTTGATTTAATGGCCAAAGTTGTTTATGCTGAAAGCAATTCAGAACCCTTTGAAGGCCAGGTAGCAGTAGCTTCCGTAATACTAAACCGATTAAAATACCCTGAGTTTCCAAAGACAGTAGAAGGTGTTATAAAACAAAGGGGTGCTTTTTCCTGTGTCAAAAATGGTACTATAAATGCATCTCCAAATGAAAGCAGTTATAGTGCAGTTTCTCAGGCTCTAAAGGGTATAGATCCTTCAGGTAAATCTATTTTCTTTTATAATCCCCAAATAGCCACATCTCAATGGATGAAAAACATAGATAAAAGAAATATGAGAACTATAGGGCATCATGTATTTTTTGTAGCTAATTGAAAAAGCTCCCCTTATCTTTTTTTAAAAGATGAGGGGGCTTTTTTAATTAATTTTTATCAATGTAAAAGACAGCATTTAGTGCTGCTACCTGTCCCTGTCCTGCGGCTTTCATATACTGATAAGGTTTCCCCACACAATCTCCTGCTGCAAAACAACCTTCAATATTTGTCTTCATATTCATATCTACTTTTATGTGTCCATTTTCCATAATAAGTCCTGGTACCAATTTATCTGGCGCTATACTATCCTTTAAAACAAATACTCCATCTGTAACTATTTCCTTGCTTTTCAAAATTACCTTTTCTACTTTATTTCCTCCAGATATCTCCACTACCTTATCTCTTACTATTTCTACATTTTCATTTAAATTTAAGCTTTCTCTATACATTGGTATATAGTATGTTTTTTTAGCCAGTTCATTTACATAATTGGCTTCTGCTTCAGCTTCTTTATTATATCCTATTATAGTAACGATCTTCCCTCTATAAAGAGGGGCATCACAGGTAGCACAATATCCAACTCCCCTGCCTAGGAATTCTTCTTCTCCTTTTAATGCTTTTGTATATTCAATGCCAGTTGCCAATATGACTGCACTTGCTTCATACATTTTTTCATTTACAGCAATACCAAAATATTGTCCCATAGCATATATAGTATTTATTCTTTCATAAGTTATATCTATCCCCATGTTTGCCACATGGTGCTGAAATCTATCTTTTAACTGTATTCCTGTTATATCAGGAAGCCCTAGGTAATTATCTATTTTAGGTGCTTTTATCAATTTACCACTGAGCTCGCTGCTTCCAAAAATAATTATGTTCTTATTTCTTATTTTCGCATTAATTGCTGCTGACAGTCCCGCAGGACCACTGCCTACTATAGCAATATCATATCTATTACTCATAACTACCACCTCCAGTTTTTGTTTTCTAATTCCATAGTTAAAATGACAAATTAACTAAATTGTCAATTTGCCATTTTAACACGTAAACAGAGTTTAAACTATATATGTTTTTCCAAAGCATCTTTTATTGCATCTTTTGGTCTGAATCCAACAAATTTATCTACCATATTTCCGTTTTTAAATACCATTACAGTTGGAATACTTGCAATTTTAAATTGCGCTGCTGTAACAGGATTCTCATCTACATTTAACTTAAAGAATTTTGCTTTTCCCGACAACTCATCTGAAACTTCTTCTATTACAGGAGAAAGCATTTTACATGGTCCACACCATGAAGCCCAGAAATCTACAACTACAGGAGTAGGTGCATTTTCAATTGATTGCGAAAAATTTTGATCTTTTATTTCCTCTACCATTATTTGCCCTCCTTATACCCCGTAGGGGTATTGTCTTTAATTATATTTTATAATATATTATCTACTAGGTCAACGTTTTTAGTCTATAAATTTAATGAAAAAATAAAAATTTTAGCCATTTATCAAATTACTTATTATAGAATTATTGTAAATTGAATTAGGATATTTATCTACCAATTTTTGAGCATATTTTTTTGCTTGTGACTTATTCGTATCTTTATATATAATGGCAAGTCTGTACAGTACAGTTTCTTCATAATCTCCATCAGAAAAGCTTTTATCATATTGGATATAATAATTTATAGCATTTTTTGTATCTCCTGAGGAATCTAAAGTTGTAGCAAGCATATATACTATATGAGCATAAAGATAATTTTCACTTCCAAACTCATAAGCTTTTGTGAGATAAGCTTTGGCATTATTATAATCTTTGCTATTTAAATAATTGGTTCCCAATTTATAAAAATAGGCAGATCCGTCTTCTTTTAAGAGATTGGTACCTTCTGAAAGAAGTGCCCCTTTATCAGTACTTAATTGTTTATCTTTCCACTTTTTAACCTCTATGTATATAGAATCATAATCTTTATTTTGTACATAACCTTTAAATTTTTCCTGCGGAAAAACTTCTTTAGTAGTTTCAGATTTTGGTTTAGCCTTATTGCTTACACCTGAAGCCTTTTGTCCACTATTTTTAATAGTAGAAGTTTTTACTTTTGCAGAATTTTTATTAAGCAAATTTCTATTTTTGACACCATTAAAAATTAATGCAATTAAAACTACCGAACATATTACACTTACTGAAATACAAGCTACCTTTTTAAGTGGGAACTTTTTCTTTACTACATTTAAATCTTCAAGCAGCTTCATGGTCTTTTTAGCTTCATCATTGTTTATATCAACTCTTAATACATTGTTTAATTTTTCCAATGCGCTTTTGTACTCTCCCTTTTTTATATAACAAAGGGCACTATAATTATTTACTTTAATATAATTAAAATCACTTTCAGCACATTGTTCAAGTAACTCAAGTGCTTCATTTATTTTTAATTCTCTAATTAACCTTAAAGCCTTTACATACAAACTGAATCGAACATCATCTTCCTTTAAAGAATCGAGATATTTTTCTGAAACCCCATCTCCATTAACTTGATGATTCATCTTCCAAAGTTTTTGAGCTTTATCTAAATCGCCTTTAAGATAAAATAAAAGTCCCTTAAGATTAATAGATGCCCTATTTTTTATATTTAAAGATATACTTTCTTCACAAAGTTCTATTGCTTTATCTATATACCCATCATTATATTTTTTTAGAGCCTTATTGTATATTTTCTGAGACTTATCCATTTATCGTATATACCACTTTCCCATTAGAATTTTTAACTTCCATCTTATTATTTAAATTTGTGCTAAAAGAATTTATAGTCCAATTTTCTACATGACATTTATTATATACATCATCGTCATATACATTGACTTTTAAATTTACAATATCTCCATTTTTCTCTGCAGACATTATCTGTTGTTTTTTACTTGGCATCTTTATTAAGATTTCATTATCCCCCGTATCTACATTTAGCATATAAAGATCTCCACCTTTTGAAATGGATCCATTTGAATATCCTATAACCACCAATAAATTTTTATCATCAGCCCATTCCAAGTATTTCGGAGATAATTTAGCGTTGTTTTCAATTTTAAAACTATAAACTTTCTGAGGACCTTTTATGATTATTTTCCCTGTACCCTCTTCTAAAGCCTCACTGCCTTTTCCTTCTATACAAGCATTATAGCTTCCATTTTTGTTACTTTTCCAGGTAGTATTAAAACTAACTGTAGAATTATTATCCATTTCTTGCTTTATAAATTTTATTTCACTTGAATTTTTAACAGCAGGAGAAGAAGTCTTCATTTCCTCCTTTGGGTTTTGAGTTTCTTTATTATTAGATACATTGCTTGAATCTATTTTTTTACTATTAGTACTACCGCTTCTTTGAGTGGAAGTAGAATTGCCTTTGCTGTCAAAACAGGCTGTAAGTCCTAAAGTAAAAATAACTAATAATGAACACATTATAAAATTCAATCTATTATTTTTCATGTATAATATATTCCTCCTTGTATAAGATTATATTGTTATTTTTCGGGCTATGCAGTCTTAGACATTTTTAAACAATTAACCAGTCAGTATGCTAGCTTATTTTTTATCATACTGCCTTAATATTTAATTAAATTATACCATAATAATTCTATGCTAAAAACTACTGGTATGCTATTCTACCAGTAGTTTTTAATATTACTTTTTCATTATAAGTTCTTTTGCCTTTAATATAGAGGAAGCACTCATGGAGAATTCATCTAATCCGTATTCTACTAAAGTTTCAACGGCATTTTCATCTCCAGCCATTTCTCCGCACATTCCACATATTTTTCCCTGTTTATGTGCAGCCTCTATGGTCATCTTTATAAGTTTCAAAACTGCTGGATGCATTGGATTGTAGAGATAAGCTACTTTTTCATTCATCCTATCTGCCGCTAAGGTATATTGTATTAAATCATTAGTTCCAATACTGAAAAAGTCCACATACTTTGCAAGTTCATCTGAATTTACTGCCGCTGCGGGTATTTCTACCATTATTCCTGTTTGTAAATCTTTATTAAAACTCTTTCCCTCTTTAGCAAGTTCATCCATACACTCTTTTAATATTTCCTTAGCCTTTAGAAATTCTTCCAAAGAACTTATCATTGGAAACATTATTCTTAAATTTCCAAAAACAGATGCCCTCAAAAGAGCTCTTAGCTGAACTTTAAATATATCCGTTCTGTCCAAACAAAGCCTTATAGCTCTATACCCTAAGAAAGGATTCATTTCCTCAGGTACCGGTAAATAGGAAAGCTTTTTATCTCCTCCTATATCTAATGTTCTTATAATTACAGGCCTTTTACCCATTTTCTCCACTACAGTTTTATAAGCATTAAATTGTTCCTCTTCTCCAGGCATACTTTCCCTATCCATATATAAAAACTCAGTCCTAAAAAGTCCTATACCCTCACCGCCATTTTTTAGCACCTGATCTACGTCTTCTGGCTTACCTATGTTTCCAAAAACTTCTACTTTCTTTCCATATTTCGTAAATACTTCTACATCTATTAAAGCTTTAAGTTTTTCTTTTTCTTTATTATAATTTTCTTTTTTTATCTTATAAGTATCTAAAGTATCTTTATCTGGGTTTATTATAACTTCACCTTTTACTCCATCTACTATAATAAGATCTCCATCTTTAACTGAATCTGTTATATCGTTTAGTCCAACTACTGCTGGTATCTCAAGAGTTCTGGCCATAATTGCACTATGAGAAGTTCTTCCTCCAATATCTGTAACAAAGGCTATTACTTTACTCTTATCCAGCTGTGCTGTATCTGAAGGAGTTAAGTCATGAGCTACAACTACCGTATTGTTTTCCATGTCAATTATAGAGGAGTTGTTTCCTGTAAGATTTGCAAGTATTCTACTACCTACATCTTTTATATCTGCTCCACGTTCTCTCATATACTCATCTTCCATAGCCTGAAAGGTTTTCATATACAAATCTACTATATCATAAAGTGCACTCTCTGCATTCACATGCTCATTTACTATCTTTACTGTTACTGCACCTGCAAATTCTACATCATCTAAAAGCATGATATGACTTTCAAATACTTCTGCCTTATCTTTTCCCACTTCTTTTTCAGCTTTTGCCTTAATTTTCTCTAATTGACTTTTTGATAATTCAAGGGATTTTTGAAATCTTTCTTTTTCTTGTATTACATCATCTATATGCTTTCTTTCTATACTTATTTCAGTTTTCCTTTTTACAACTACTTTTCCTATTGCATAACCTTTAGAAGCAGATATACCTTTTTTCATTTATTTTCCTCCTAAAATTGTATATTTATACAAAGTTATATATAAATGTTGCTATAAATATTTATTTTTTACATAATTATATCTCATATTTAAAAATTTTTAAATATATGTACCATAAATTAACCATTTCAATATAAACAGAGTTCTTGGCATCAGATGGAGTTTTGGACTCCACCTGATGACTAGAACTCGTTATCCAGGGACGTAGCTGCTCTTTACTCACACTTGGAGAAGTGGGAGTATTAGAGCAGGTAGTCATCGAATAAAATATTACAATTTGGAAAATAACTGTCTAAGTTATGCATAAATAGTATCTATTTAATTAAATCCTGAAATTGACTTGAACCTTTTACAGGATCAAAATCCTTCTCTTCTCTAGCAATAGACTTAATATCTGGTGACATATCTACAGCTATTTTTAAAAATTTAACTGTATTTTCAACGTCTCCCCGTCTGCCATATATGCTAGCCTTTCCATAATAACTCCAAATATACTTTTCTATCTCCAAATCCTTATCATACCAATTAAGTGCATCATCGTATTTTCCATAAAGTTCATAAGCCAGGGCTTTATTGAACCTAGCGTATCCAAAATTAGAGTTGATTTCAAGTGCCTTATCTATATTTTTCATACCTTCTTCATAGTTATTACTGTAACATAATGCTATACCCTTTATATTATAGGCTTTGTAAAATTCCTTATCCTCATTTATAATTTCATCTGCTTTTGCAATAGTATCAGAATACTTTTTATTGCTAAAAAGCTTTTGTGCTTCATCATACTTTTTCTCTTCATCTTTTTTTTCATCTACAGGTTTTATAACTGAATTTTCTGTTATATTATTAGATTTTTGTATAACGTTTTCATTTTTTTTATTCATATAGATGTCTTTTCCTATAAGGGCTATGGAAAATATGCAAAGAACACAAAATATTATCACTTTAGTCTTTAAAGAAAATTTTCCGAATAATCTGGAACCTATTCTTTTTCTATTTTTAAAAGCCATCTATTTATCCCCCTAAAAAGCCTTATGAAGTTTATTCTTGATAATGTCTCTTCCTCTATCAGAATTTAAAAATTGCCAGGTAGATTCTGGAACAATTTTCTCTATTACATCCATTCTACCTTCACATAAAAGCTTCCTTACCTTGGAAGCACTTATATATTCTCCATTATACTTTTCTCTTTCAATTTCTACAACCTTTACATTATAGGTAGGCATAATTTTTTTCAAAGTTTCATTGTAAGTGCTAGTAACATCACAATAAGGTTCCTTTCCTACAAATCTTTTTTTTATATTAAACCTCTTACAAATATACTTCCCAAATATGCCGCTATCTATTTCTTCATAAGCCTGTAATCTTTCATCTGCTTTTTTTATAAAATAATTTGGGAATGTAGCTTGAGATATAATGTATTCTCCTGCTGGAATTACTTTAACATTTTTTAAATCTTGTGTTCCTGTTTTTACCATAGTATATCTATCAGAAAATGGGAAGTCAGATCTATCCTCCTCCACCAAAAATAATAAAACCTGATTACAGCTTTTAGCAGCTTCTTCTATCAAATACCTGTGTCCTTTTGTAAAAGGGTTGCAATTCATCACTAAAGCAGTACTTTCTATATTATTGTCTATAGAATATTTTTTATCTATACTATCTAAAAATTTATCTATATTGTATATACCATACTCTAAAAGGGCAGCTTTTTCTGCCCTATATAAAAGTTTAAAGTTCAAAGAAGTAAACACATTAATTCTATCTGGTTTTGTAAATATAAAATTATGAAATATTCCCTCATTAAAACTCTTGTCAATTAAATGGGATATAAGTGATGAAGTTAAGTTTTCCCCTCTCATGTCTTCTGACACTGCAAAACACTTGAATATGTTTCCTGCCTTAGAGCAAGTTGCCTTTATATTTCTATTATTGTCTCTAAGTACTACAGTGTAGTCTACATCTTTGTCCAGTATTAAATCAAATTTTTGTAAAAAACAAATTACCTCATTTTTTTCCTGCTCCGAACTCAAATCTATACTTTCAAGGGATAAACCGTACATAACTTCATCCTTCCTTCCCATCTTTTTGTAAAATTAAGATATAACTTTTCTAACTACATCAATTACAGTTCCATCTCTATACTCAACTACTGCTACTATTTCATCAGAAGTCTTTATAGCTTCTGGTTTTCCTGTCATCTTCTCAGCTGTTTCCTTTAATTCTTCTATAGTCATAACTGGTAAATTAGCTTTCTTTAATTTTTCTATTAAATCTTCTCTTTTTGGATTTACTGCTATTCCTCTATCTGTTACAACTACATCTATGCTTTCTCCTGGTGTGGTTACTGTAGTTACCTTGTCCTTTATTATTGGCAGTCTACCCTTTATAAGACTTGTAACAACTATGGCAAGCTTTGCTCCTGCTGCAGTATCACTGTGTCCACCTGAGCCTCCCATTATCATACCATCTGATCCTGTTGTTACATTTACATTAAAATCTGTATCTATTTCTGTAGCTCCTAGTATCATCACATCTAGATTATTTACTACTGATCCTCTGTTATGTGGGTTGCCATACATAGAACCTGACATTGTCTGGTGTTTTGGATTGTCTCTATAAGATTCCACTGCTTTTAAGTCAAAACACTGTACATCAAAAATGTTTCTAAACAATCCTTCTTGAAGCATATCAACTATATATCCTGTTATTCCTCCTGCTGCAAAACTGCCTGTAACTTCTTTTTTCTTCATTATATCTTTTAATTCCATAGCTACTGCAAGAGAAGTTCCTCCTGCTCCTGTCTGAAAAGACATTCCTTCTTTTACAAGTCCTGATGCTTCTATTACCTTTGAAGCCATCTTTGCTATTTTAAGTCCTACAGGATCTTTTGTTATCCTGGTAGTTCCTGATACTATTCCTTCAGGATTTCCTATGGAATCCATTTTTACTACATAATCTACATATTCCTGACTTATTTCTATTGGGCATGCAGGATAAGGTACTAAGTTATCTGTAACTGCCACAACTGTATCTGCATACTGTGCATCTGCTATTGCATATCCGAGAGATCCACAAGCAGATTTACCATATACTCCATTTACATTTCCATAGGTATCTGCTGTAGGGGCACCAATAAATGCCACATCTATATGAAGATCACCGCTTTCAATTGCCCTTGGTCTTCCACCATGGGTCATCATGATTGAAGGTTTCTTTGAATATCCCTTTGATATTGCTTCTGCTACTGGTCCTGATATATAATCCGCTATAATCTGGGTAACTACTCCATTTTTCATATGCTCTACCAGCGGTTCATGTATTGGAAATATACTACTTGCTGCTACAGTTATATCCTTTATTCCTCTTTTGGCAAGTGCATATATTACATTGTTAAGTACAAAATCTCCATTTCTCAAGTGATGGTGAAATGACACAGTCATCCCATCTTTTAATGTTATTTTGTCCAGTACTTCATCTATACTATTTAATACTTTATTTTCTCCAGGTTTTACACTTTTTATTTTTACTCCTGCCTTTTCTCTTATTCCATAGTTTGCAAAGGCACCTTCAAAAGGCTTTACCTTTCCATAACCTTCTATGTAATCAGGAACTTCTCTTCCGATTGAATTTTTCACTGTAATCCCTCATTTCTACTTATTATTCTTAATTTATCCCAATCAAATAAACAGAGTTCTTTGCATCAGATGGAGTTTTAACTCCACCTGATGCTTAGAAATCGTTATCCAGGGACATAGCTGCTCTTTACTCCCTCTTGGAAAAGCGGGAGTATTAGAGCAGGTAGTCATCGGATAAATCCAAGTAATTTTGCTAGTTCTACAGTAGTTACTGCCCTGCTTATTACTGGAGCATCTACCATTTTCCCATCTAATGAAAATACCCCTAGTCCTTTTTGTTGTGCTTCATCTCTTGCTTTTAGTACTCTAACAGCATGGTCTATTTCTTCTTTTGCAGGTGCAAATACTTCGTGTATGCTGTCAATTTGTCTTGGATTTATAGCTGCTTTTCCTGTAAATCCTAACTTTTTCGCTGTTGTTGTATCTTTTTTCAATCCTTCATAATCATTTGTATCTGTAAATGGTGTGTCTATAGCATCTACCCTAGCTGCCCTACAAGCTGTAGAAACCCTGTTTCTTGCATAGAATATTTCCTGACCTTCCTTTGTTCTCTTTATTCCAAAATCAGAAGTCAAATCTTCTGCTCCTAAGAGTACAGCTACCACTCTTTTTGATGAGTTTATTATGTTATATACATTTTCAAGTCCATAGGCAGTTTCAACTATAGGTATTAACTTTATTGAACCTTTTTCAAATGATTCTTCTTTCTCTATACCTGTTAGTATTTTATCTATTTCTTCTAATTGTTTCTCAGTTGCCTTCGGAATCATTAGTGAATCAGGTTTAACTCTAGCTATAGTATCTATGTCCTTTGGCCCATATTCTGTATCCAGAGGATTTACCCTGACTACAAGTTCTACCTTAGAATAATCTACATTGCAAATGGCTTCTTTTACAAGCAATCTTGCACTATCTTTTTCTGTAAGACTTACTGCATCTTCCAAGTCAAGTATGACAGAATCTGCTCCAAGTATAGGTGCATTTTGAAGCATACCTGGATTGTTTCCTGGCATAAAAAGCATTGTTCTTCTCAATTTTTTCATTACAATCACCTCTCTATAACGCTCTTCTCAAAGCTGTTTCAACTCTTGCTTTAATAGTATAGTCCAGTGCTCCCTTATCCTGAGCTTTTATCACTGCACTTTTTACTCCCAGCTCATTTACTTTATCTAATATGGTCTTTTTTATTTGTTTTCCAAATTGTTTCATAACTACACTCTCAAGTTCAAGCTCTATACCATCCTTATCATTTGGCATTACCATGATGAG
The DNA here is from genome assembly GCF_019056555.1 of Clostridium sp. 001. NCBI lineage: Bacteria > Bacillati > Bacillota > Clostridia > Eubacteriales > Clostridiaceae > Clostridium > Clostridium sp. 001. The sequence goes on from NZ_CP020473.1 coordinate 2,118,206, forward strand.
TATATCATTTGACTCAAGAGTACCTGCCTTTGCTGGTTTATTTATTTTCATAAAATGCTACCTCCTTAAAATATGGATTACCCTGCATAATTGCAACATAATCCACATCAATTGTTTGCTTCTAAAATCTATCAATAAATCTTACTTAGACTGGCCCACAGAGTCCAAGTACTCTTTTCGTCCTGATTCATATAAATTATTGCCCTCTGAATCTATTACTACAATTACAGGTAAATCTTTTACTTCTAATTTTCTTATAGCTTCAGAATCCAAATCTTCATAAGCTACTACTTCTGCTTTCTTTATGGATTTTGCTACAAGTGCTGCAGCCCCGCCTATTGCAGCAAAGTAAACAGCTCCATTTTTCTTCATGGATTCTATAACTTCTTTTGAACGAAGGCCTTTTCCTATCATTCCTTTTAACCCTATATCAAGCAGTCTTGGTGCAAATGGGTCCATTCTATAACTACTTGTTGGTCCAGCTGAACCTATTACATGGCCTGGTTTTGCAGGACTTGGTCCTGCGTAATATATTATTGCATCTTTTACATCTATAGGAAGAGATTTACCTTCATCTAATAACTCGACCAATCTCTTATGAGCAGCATCTCTAGCAGTATATATTGTCCCTGATATTAAAACACTATCCCCTGCTTTTAAAGTTTTAACCTTTTCTTCCGTTAACGGAGTAGTTATCTTTTTTTCCATATACATGCCGTTAAATAAAACGGCTTTTCAACTCCTCTCTGAATTTCAACTTGAAATTTAATATTACAATTCTATTTCCTTATGTCTTGTAACATGGCAATTTATATTTACGGCTACAGGTAATCCTGCTATATGCGTAGGATAAGTTTCTATATTTACTGCAAGAGCTGTAGTCTTTCCCCCTAGTCCTTGAGGTCCTATACCTAGGAAATTTATTTTGTCTAAAAGTTCATTTTCTAAATCTGAATAAAACTTATTTTTATTTCTTTCAGATAATGGTCTTACAAGAGCTTTCTTTGCAAGATTTGCAGCCTTGTCAAAAGTTCCTCCTATACCTACTCCTACAACCATAGGAGGACATGGATTTGGTCCTGCGTCCTTTACTACTTTTATTACGAAATCTTTAACACCCTTAAGTCCATCTGCTGGTTTAAGCATTTTTATCTGGCTCATATTTTCTGATCCAAATCCTTTAGGAGCCACTTTTATGTTAAGTTTATCTCCTGGAACTATTTCATAATATATTACTGCAGGAGTATTATCCTTAGTATTAACTCTATTTATAGGATCAGAGACTACAGACTTTCTTAAATACCCTTCTACATATCCCTGACTTACTCCCTTATTTATTGCGTCTTCTAAACTTCCTCCTACTATATGAACATCCTGGCCAATTGTTACAAATACACAAGCCATTCCTGTATCCTGACACATAGGCACATCTTCATTTTTAGATATATCTATATTTTCAAGTATTTTACCTAAAATGTCTTTTGCAGTAGGCCATTTTTCGTCCTCTTCACATTCTTTTATCTTTTTCTTAACATCCTCCGAAAGATAATAATTGGCATCTATACAGAGATTTCTAACAGCTTTTGTTATAGTGGATACATCTACTTCTCTCATAATTTAACACCATTCTCCTTAATTGTATTTTTAATGTATAACAAGCTCATTATATAAGGTTTTAAAGCGAAAAATCAACTCGTTTTACGTATACTAATTTTTAATTACTAAAATATATTTAAAAATTAATAAAATATATTTTAGGTCCAATAAAGTATATATGAAAAGGCAGTTTAAAAAACCGCCTTTTCATATATTTTCTATTTTCTTCTATTTACCAATGCAACTACTCTATTCATTTCATTATTAACTATCATATATCCTTCATCTACACCCATACCTGGTTTTGCAAGAACTTGTTTTGCACCACAAGCCATTCCTATGTTGGTTGTAACTTCTGCGGATCTATTTGTTTCATTACAAGTTCCTCCACAATAAGCTCCCATATCATGATCTTTACAATACATGATAGCATCAGCTATATTGTTAACTCCACCTAGATCTGGAGTTTTTATTTGAACCATATGACCTGCTTTATTGTCTGTAAAGAATTTAACATCATCTACTGTATTACACCATTCATCTGCTACTAATTCTGCATCTATTTTTCTGCTATCTATTTCTGCTCTCAAATCCCTTAGAGCTTCCATTTGTTTTTGTCTATCTTCTACATCCATTGGTCCTTCAATTCTCAAATGGAATGGATTTGCTGCTTCTGCAAGTGAAGCTATATAATCAGCCATAGCTTTTGTATCATATTTAAAGGCAATACCTATAGTTCCATATACATCAATGTGGAATATTGGGCTGTAATCTTTAGAAGTTCTAAGTTCTATTACTCTATTTCTAAGCCACTTAACATATTCTAAAAGTTTTTCTCCATGCATTCCAAGTTTTTCTTCTACATTGTTTATAAGGGCATGTGGCATAACATCTGCACCTTTTATTATCATCTTATCTACATTATCATATCTGTCATCGCCGGATTGTGCAAATATTGGAACCCTCTTTATTTCACCCTTTGGATTATATTCATTTCTTATAACTTCTGCCATTGTTATTTTCTTTGATTTTGCTACAGCATCTAATATAGCTTGTGTTATACCATATCTTATAGCTGTATGAAGTCTCTTACCATTTACCTTCATACTATCAAATTCTTCTGCTAGTGACTTAAACTCGTTTAATTCTCTTCCTACTAATTTTGGAGCTATTTCTTTTTCTATAACTGGTATAAAATCTTTAGCTAAAAATAATGGATCTCTTCCACCTGCACCTGAATATTGAACAGCGGCACAATCACCATAAGCTACCTGTCCATCTTCTAGTACTAGCATTACGGATATAGCTTCTCCTGCCTGTCTAACTTTAGCAAATCCATCTGTTACAGGTTCGCCTACATAAGTAAATCCATTATGTTTAGCTCCTTTTTTTATAGCTCTCTGATCATCAAAATAAAATCCTGTTTTTCCTTCTGAGCAAATTACGTCAACTATTTTCATTTTAAGTCCTCCTTGAAAATTAAACTGTTTTTTAATTATTTTTCTTTTGGTCTTCCTATAAGTACTCCCTGTCCAACTGCAAATATATCATCTATAGTCATTTGGAAGCTTACTTCTCTATTTTCAAATTTTCCTCTTTCTTGTAGCTTTCTCTGATTAAAATCTTTTAATTCCTGGCTAAAAGGAACATTTCCAAAGTGCAAATATCTAACTGCTCCTGTATTATCTCTTGCTGGCATCATCTTGCCTGCATTATATTTACTTGGTGCAAATGGTACATCTATAACTCCATTTTCAAATGCTTTTACTGTTCCTACAGCTAAATCTCCCTTTCCAAGTTCAAATACTTTATCCAATATGCATTTTACTTCTGCTTTAATTACTGATATTTCATCTTCCAAATCTTTTGACATAGGAAGTCTCTGTCCACTTAACATATTTAAAGCCATTTTTGTAGCTTTTATTCCTGCTGCATTAGCTTCTTTAGTAGGAATTCCTATAGCTTCATGAGGTGTCTTAACTATAACTTTTGTTGCTCCTGCAAGGGCTGCTGTAGCTGCTCCTGTAGATATAACTCCAAAAGCTTTTGCTTCATCTGCAGGGAATCCTCCCATCCACTGATGAAATACTGTAGTTATATAAACATCATTGTATCCATACTTTTTCAAATATTCATCTATCTGCTGCTCTAATGATCGCATAGCTGCCACATCCTGAATTACATTACCACACTCGCCATATCCTACAGTTATATTCTTAACACCTTGTTCTGCTGCAAGTAACCCCTCTATTATAGCTACTGCATTTGAAGTACTTGGTGGTACTAATGTTCCTGTAAGTGGTCCAAACGGTTCTCTATTTATAGATACTCCATTTTCTTCATAGAATCCAACTAATCTATCACAATACTGCCAATCTACAAGTGACTTAGCTATTGAAACATTCTTTGCATAAGGTACATTATAGGATATACATCCTCCTTCATTTGAAGTAAATCCACCTGCATGAATTATTTCTGCTAAAAGTCTTGAATCTGGAGTACCATGTCTAGCCTGTACTGGTAAATCCAATGCTTCTACTACTTGTCTACATCCCTTAACTCCGTGATTTACTCCTGGAAATCCATTTAAAAGTGACCTTCCCTGAGCTTTACTTTCTTTTATACCTACTTCACATTCATCATATCTATTTTGTCTCGTATAACTATCTATAGTTGTTGGAAGGAGATCAGCTCCACCTTCATCTTGTAAATGTTTTAATAATGTAATATGATCATCTATAAGTGCAACTCCAGCTCTTGGTTGGGCTAAAGTAATTCCCTGTTCTTTTGCCTTTATTAACTTTTTAGGAAAGCTCTTATGCTCAGGTAATTTCTTTAAATAATCTACTGCTTCCTTAAGATCAACTTCCTTACCTGTTGGCCATTGACTTAAAACTTCTTCTCTATCTTTAAAAAATCGTTCTTCTGACCATTTTTTATTTTTAAGTTCCATATCTTTACCCCCTTATATTTTCTATTTTGTTATACAACATATTTTTTTAGTGTTAACTAAATATTTTTTCATTATTCTAACTGCTATATCCGGATACTCTTCTGAAAGCAGTCCCATAGCAGATAATATATAACTTCTATCTACTAAATACTCTGGATTCTTTGGTTTCAAATGCATAGGATCTTCTGTAGTAAAAATTCCTGCTTTTAATATTTCTTCAGGATTTTCACTGTGAACCAATACTCCACCTGTTCCTATGAGATATTTGGTATTCAAAAGATCTTTTCCTATTTGAGAATATACAACTCCACAAGGGGTATACACACTAGTTAAAACTCCAACGTGTCTTTCCATAGCCATTTCTGTAGCTACCTTTGCCATTGCTTCATCAAATTTTATATCCCTTTCATTATCAGGAATCATTCTTATATTCTCACTTCTATATTTACAGCCAGCCTCTATATCTATACTTTTATCATCTAAATATTTGAGTACCCTTTTGGTACTTGCAGCTTCCCACAAGGACACTGCGGAATATCTCATTCCTAGATCTCCTTCTACAGTTCTCTTTGCAAAAGGTTCCTGTAAGCCTCTTAAAGTTACTGCTGGTTTTGTAGGCTCTCCATCAGCCAAAGAATGTATATCCGTAGTAGCTCCACCTATATCTACTACTACTAAATCACCTATACCCTCTTCTTTATCACTTCCAAGGCTCAAAGTTTTAGCAGCTTTTAATACAGCAGCTGGTGTAGGCATAAGAATACCATTTATATATTTTTCAGCATTTTTCATTCCTTTAGCTTCAACTATTTTTTCCATGAATATTTTTCTTATTTCTTCCCTAGCTGGTTCAACATTCAAGGTATTTAGCTTAGGCATCACATTTTCAGCTACTTTATAAAACATTCCTGCATCTTCTAATATTTGTGATACTTCATCTTCTGCTACTTTATTTCCTGCTACAACTATTGGAATGTCCATTCCACTTTTAGCTAACAATTTAGCATTGCCAATTATACACTCTTTATTTCCTCCATCTGTTCCGCCGGCTAAAAGTATCATGTCTGGATTTGAATTTTTTATCTCTTCCATCTCTTTTGAGCTCAAATCATAGCTATAAACATGCATAACTCTTGCTCCAGCACCAAGTGCTGCCCTTTTAGCAGCTTCAGCGGTAAGTTCTGGTACAAGTCCTATAGCAACCATTTTTAGCCCACCTGCAGCAGATGAACATGCTAGTTTCTTTACAAAATCAACTTTTTTATCTTTTAATTTACTTTGTAATTCTGCATAGGCATTATTAAAGCCTATCATTATGTCATCTTCCACTGTAGTTATAGCTTTAGCTGTACCTAAAATCTCTTCATTTTCTATATCTACAGCTGTCAACTTCGTATAGGTACTTCCAAAATCTATAAGCAAATATCCTTTCATAATTTACCACCTCTGTTCTCTTAAAGAGGATTCAATAATCAAATTACTTTTCTACTAGTTTTGTACATTTAAATCTTTTTTCAAATCATCAATTGTAACTTCAGGTAATGTTCCTGGTGGATATATTCTATCAAATCCCATACTCTTAAATTTATTGTATACATCTTCCCACTTTTGTTTTCCAACTACTAAGTTTCCACCTGCATAAATTAGTATACCTTTAAGACCTGATTCATCACATTTTTCTCTAAGTCCCCTGCAATCCATTTCTCCATGTCCATAAAGTGATGATACTAAAATAGCATCTGCTTTAGTCTCAATTGCAGCATTTATAAAATCTTCTTGTGGTGAAAGAACTCCTATATTTATTACGTTAAATCCAGCTTCTGTAATGGCATGATCTAATATTTTATTTCCAACTGCATGACAATCAGAGCCAATTACTCCTAAAACTATGGTTTTCATTATAAAACACCTCCAAATTGCATAAATACCAATTAATTAAAATCTTTATTAACATATATTAATCGTATATTAAAAAATAAATAATATTTATTAAGTAAATAATATTATGTATTTTCAATCTAATTAAATACCAACTTGCATACTTTAGTTCAATTATTTTGATTGAGTTCAACTATTTTTGATTTTAAGTCTTTAATTGAATTATCATCGAGATTATATAAAAATCTCATTATATGCTTATTGTCCACATTATGTGCTTCAACATCTTTATATCTTCCTGGTGAAACTATCAATATATCTACATTATTTATAACTCTTTCAAGTTCCTGATCATTAAAAGTATTGGTAAACTGAATATCAATATCTCCTAGGCCTGCTCTTTCAAGTGCTCCTCTTGCTTTGAACATAAACTCCTTAGAAATACATACAAAAGCGAATTTAGTATTACTTGGATATCTAGCAATCTTAACTATTGTTGCCAAATCTACATTTATAGCTACACCTATTACTTCTTTGTGTAATCCTTCTGTTAGTTTAATTACTTCATTTACATGGTTAAAAGTTGCTATTATAACTTGGCTTTTTTCTATAATCTGCTTAGTTTGGCTGCTTATATTCCTTATGTCATCAAGAGTAAAAGGTACTATATTCATGTCCGTGCTTTCCATAAGCTGTTTACTAAACATTCTAGATTGCTCTATGTTACATTCCACATATACTGCACTAATTTTACTTATAAGTTCTTTCTTTTCTCTTATTCTTTGAGTGACAATTTCTAAAAATACATCTGGATCTATACCCGATTCAATAGCTTCTTCAAACGCAAGATCTATAAACTTTGTTATTTTTTCCTTTGTATTTTGAACTTTCCAAGGATTTGCTTCTTCTGCTACAAAAGTTCCTCGTCCCTGGTAAGATTTTAAAACGCCATCCTGTTCTAATTCATTATAAGCTGTGCTTATAGTATTTCTACTTACATTAAGTTTTTCAGATAATTCTCTTTCTGTAGGCATTTTTTCGCCTACCTTAATGAGGTTACCTTTAACTAGGTCCATTATTTGGCTTTTTACTTGTAAATATAATGGTACTCCACTATCTTTATTTATTTTAATGTTTATGGCAATCACCTCAAATTATTGGATTAATGGATTAATCCATTACTTTACCTAAAGGGTACCATAATGCAAGATTAAAATCAATAGCTTTTTGTTAACTTTCAATTTTCAGAAAATTCTTATGAAATTGTTTTCAAAATGTGTTTTTAAAGGATTAGGGACTAAATAAACTACTTCTTTAATTAGCCTAAATTTAAGGATGGCTGCCATTAATTAGTCCAATTTTACTTAACGCAAACTTAAAGTCCAATTTTGAGAAATGTCTCCTAAAATAAAAGATTTGAACAATTCCCCTTTAAGAATTGCATATTCCTATGCAATTCTTAAAATCACCCCCTTATAAGGGTCATTTTGCTGTAAATATTAGGGAACATAATTTTTTCAGTATAGATATGTTAAATTTTTTTATTTAATTATGATTTTCTTGAACAATACTGTCCTTTTTTTTAGCTGCATTTTTATTAACACCAAATACATAATAAAGAATAATTAAAGCTGCTATCCAAATAGGTCCTAATACAACTGCTATTAAAGTATCTGGATTAAATGCCATCATTATAAATACAAATACTAGATATGCCAAACTAATATAATTTACATAAGGATATCCTTTAGCCGGGAATTTTAATTTTCCTACTTGTTCCTTTGTAAGAGTTTTTCTAAATTTCGTCTGTCCAAGTATTATCATAAACCAGGCAAAAAGTCCTGCAAATGTTGCAATAGATGCAATATATGTAAACACTTGTGCTGGAAGGAAATAATTAAGTATAACACCTATAAGCATACATGATGCAGAACCTAATATTGCATTTTTAGGTACTTTCGTACTACTAAGCTTGTTAAATATTTTAGGTGCTCCCCCTTGAAGAGATAAATTATATACCATACGTCCTGTCGTATAAATACCACTATTACATGAAGACAATGCTGCAGTAAGTACAACAAAATTTATAATCCCAGCTGCAGCTTTAATTCCTATTTTATTAAATGTTAAAACAAAAGGACTTCCCATTGTTCCTATTTCATTCCAAGGATAAAGTGACATAATTACTGTTAATGATCCAATATAAAATATGCAAATTCTCCAAAAAACCTTATTAATAGCTGATGGTATGGTTTTTTCAGGATTCTTTGCTTCTCCTGCCGTAATTCCTATAAGCTCAGTTGCGAAAAAAGCAAAAGTAACTAGTGGTAGTGCCTTTAGTAAACCTTTTATTCCATTTGGAAAAAATCCTCCATTTTTCCACAAGTTTGTAAATCCTACTATCTTTCCTCCATTTCCTATTCCAGTAAATATGACAACTAAACCTAAAATTATCATGGCAACAATAGCAACAACTTTTATAATTGCAAACCAAAATTCAAACTCTCCATAAGCTTTTACATTAATTAAGTTTACAGTTATCATTAAAGCAAGTGCTGCAAAAGCAGATACCCACCTTGGAACTGATGGAAACCAAAAATTTATGTAAATACCAATAGCTGTAATTTCTGCCATACAACATGAAATCCAATTCAGCCAATAAGTCCATCCTGTTAAATATCCAGCAAGTGGTCCTATATACTCATTGGCATAAGCACTAAAAGAGCCTGCAAGCGGCTGTTCAACTGACATTTCACCAAGTGCACGCATGATAAAAAATAAAATAATGCCGCCTATGGCATAATCCAGCAGAATTGACGGTCCTGCCATATTAATTGTACTTGCAGATCCTAAAAATAATCCAACCCCAATGGCACCACCCAGTGCTATTAACTGAATATGCCTTTCTTCCAATCCACGATCAAGATCTTCATGTAAACCAGAATTTTTATTGCTCATTATAAAATCCTCCTTATATTTTGTATATTTTTTAACTTGTTATCATTAAGTTTTGTTTAATCCAAATCTATAATCTTGAAAACATTTACTTAGAACATAAAAATTACTCTATTTAAGATTGTAGTTTTATAAATTATATCTTTTTATATCCCTATATAATGTGGAAAGACTTACTCCTAACTCTTTTGCAATCATCTGTTTTCCTAAAAAAGTATTACCATATTTAAGGAGTAATTTCTCAATACAATTTTTTCTCATTGATTTCAAACTGCTGCATTGATTATTCTCTTTATTACTATTTATATTATTGTTAAGCTTTGCTGGAATACAATTTGGCATCAATATATTAGTACTAGCCATATTAACTGAGTATTCAATAACATTTTCTAATTCTCTTACATTTCCGGGCCAATTATATAATAGTAAATGTTTTTTTACTTCTTCTGATATACTAACAATATTTTTTTTAAATTTTTCGTTATATTTCCCCAGGAAATATTCAGCTAACAATATGATATCCTCGGGACGTTTTCTAAGAGGTGGTATCATTATCGGTATCACACATAATCTATAGAAAAGATCTTCTCTAAATTCACCATTTTTCATCATTTCTTCAAGATCTTTATTAGTTGCTGCAATTATTCTTACATCTAGTTTTATTGATTTTACACCTCCAACCCTTTCCAATTCGCCGCGTTCAATAACTCTAAGTAATTTGGGTTGTAAATGCAAAGACAAATCTCCAACTTCATCAAGAAAAATAGTTCCACCATTGGCAAGTTCAAATTTACCTGGTTTTCCTCCCTTATTAGCTCCTGTAAACGCGCCCTTTTCATATCCAAAAAGTTCGCTTTCGAGAAGGTTTTCAGGTATAGCAGCACAGTTTATTGCTATAAAGGGTTCATTTTTTCTTCTACTCATCTTACAAATCGCCCTAGCAAATACCTCTTTCCCTGTGCCACTTTCACCTAAAATTAAAATGTTAGATTCACATCCTGCAGCTTTTGCAGCAAGATTTTTAGCCTTATTGATAAGTTTGCTATTTCCCTTTATGCTGTCAAAGTTTATATTCAAATGTGAAGCATCTGCTAAAAGTTTATAGGCTATATTCCCTAGTTCTTTCTTTTTCTTAAATACAAAAAGAATGTCTATTTTTTCATTACTGTTATTAATAAACTTTACGCTTAGAAACATTCTATTATTAGGAATTGGATATTTTAAAACTACCTCAAATTCCTTATCATATTCTTTTGCATCCTTCATAATATATTCAAAATAGTTTTCTGAAAAAATATTTTGAATATTTTGTTCATCTTTTATCATTTCTTCCATAACACTGTTATAAGTAAGTATATTTCCAATATAATCAGTTAATACAACACCTTCACTTATAGAATTTAAAACCGTTAATAATCTATCTTTTGTCTCTTTTTCTTTTATTTTAATTAGAATTGTTTCCCCTAATTTTTTAGCAAATATACTTAACTTATCTCTCATTTTAATTTGCTTTTCTTTAAGCTTGGGAGTAAGAGATAAAATAGTAATAGCTCCTATACACTTCACATCATTTTTTATAGGATAATATATGGAATATTCATTGAAGCATTTCCCATATGCAGTAATTGGGCAAGTCTTACAAATTTCACTTCCATTAGGGCTGTCAATGATTAAAGGCTTACCATTTTTAATAACATAATCATTAGCACAACCCTTAGGAAGAGCTTGCCCAATTGATTTTTTGAATAATCCACTTGCTGCAACCCTTACTAAATGGCTATCTACAACATAGATATCAAATTCAATAACCGAACTCGTCGTCTCTATTAAATTTTGTATAAATTCTCTTATCTCATACATTGAACTATACATATTATTTCACTATCCTGCCTAAACCTGTATGCTACTTTATATTAATTAGCATGACATAGTAATGAGTAAATATCTTCTGTCATAATGCTTGATAATATGACATAATTACATTTTATACTGAAATATACCTAAAACTATATAATTATACTTAAATATACTTTATACATAAAATATACAATTAAGCCATAGTAACCTTACTTTTTCTAGACATCTTGTTTTCTCTACATGCCTCTATAAACGCGCTAAAAATAAGGAGTTGTTCATTGTGTTTTTCCTCTAACATTTCAGGATGCCACTGCGTTCCTAATATAAATCTATCTTCTTTCATTTCAATAGCCTCTACTATTCCATCTGGTGACATTGCAGCAACATTAAAACTACTAGCAACATCTTTTATTGCTTGATGATGGTAAGAATTTACCTCCAGTGTATTTCTATTTAAAATTTTATGTAATTTGCTCTTTTCATTGACTAAAACTTTGTGTACAGTATTATACTTTGGCGAACCTATTACAGAATGATTTATAGTGGAATTGTTTTTTAAGTTTGATAAATCCTGATAAAGTGTTCCCCCACAAGCGACATTTAATAGTTGATATCCCCTACAAACACCCAAAATAGGAACATTACTTTTATTAATAATTTTTTTAGCCAAATATAACTCCTGTGTATCCCTTTCTGGAATAACTTCTCCTATTTCAGGTCCTATTTCTTCTCCATAATACTTTGGTTCAATATCAGCTCCTCCAGCAAAAATTACACCGTCTATAATATCTATAGCGTTTTCAATATTGCTTTTATTAGTAAATACGGGAATAATCACAGGAACCCCTCCTACTGTTTCAATTGCCTTAACAAAATCATTCGCTGCAATTTGCCAATCCAGTTTACTTCCAAGACCATTATAAATTTCATCTAATCCATAGCAATAATCTGCACATATACCTATAATTGTTTTCATATCTTATCTCCTCCATAAAAAATGTAATTACATACTATTTATTCAATGCGTGTGCCTCACCCCTTTAATCATTTCTTAACTAATCTTATAAATAATATGAGCAATAATTGTGCCAAAAAGTAAATTAACTAAATGTTACACTATATCAAGTGATTTTTAGGTTCAGATGAACCTTGCTTTATAAGGATGACTTTCTCCAGCTGAACCTTAGAAGAACTTATCCAGGCGCGCAGCAGTGCTTATCCCCCCACTTTGATAGTCGCTTTCGCTGTGTGCGATAGGGGTGTTAGCAATGGTAGTGATCGAATAAAGGATATAGACATGCTATTAAAGTACTATTGTCAAAATGCTTTATCATTCTGACAATAGTACTTTAATAATTTTTTTAACACACTATATACTTTTATTTTAGAAATAAAAGTCACTTTCATTCTGATAATAAGTTTGTCAAAATGAAAATTGCTCTAATTACACAAAAATAAAGTAGACTTTGCCTCTGTAGCAAAATCTACTTTATTTTTGTTGATTTCTAATTAGAAGAATAATATTCTTTCACTGATCTAGCTATAGAATCCGCTATTTTACTCTGATACTCATCCGTAATCAATTTACTTTTTTCCTGAACATTAGATAGGAATCCACATTCTATCAATACAGAAGGTCTGGTGTCTTCACATCTAAGTACCTTATAACAATTTTTTGCTGCTTTTTCTTTTCTATTATTGTTCTTGTCGAGATCATTCACTAAATTTTTTTGGAGAATATGAGCTAACTTTTTACTATTATCATTTTTAGAGTACCACACCTGGGCTCCATAGTATTTAGCCTGAGGGAACATATTTAAGTGTATACTTATAAACATATTACAATTTGTACTTTTTTTCAATTCACATCTATTATTTAAATCTTCAACTTTCTTTTTTCTTATTCTCCCATCATCTGTATATAACCCCTCGTCTTTTTCTCTAGTCATAACAACTTTAAATTTTTCTTTTAGTAACTTGTCCTTAAGTTTATTACTTATTTCTAAATTTATTTCCTTTTCCATTATTCCATCTTTTGATATTGCTCCACTATCTATTCCTCCATGACCAGGGTCTATAAGTATAGTACTACTTTCTTTGGTAACATTTTCATTACCCAATACTAGACATGGACATATCATGTTTATACTGCATATTATCAATATCAACAATATAACTCTTGCTTTTTTTATGTTCAATATACACCAACTCCTTATAATTATTTAGAGCCTTAATATATATTTACCCAAAACATAAAAAGTTATTAAATTATTTTCAATAAAAAATAGCTTATACATACACAAATTTTGTATGTATAAACTATTTTGAATTCTAATATTATCTCTTTGAAAATTGTGGAGCTCTTCTTGCTTTTTTAAGACCATATTTCTTTCTTTCTTTCATTCTTGGATCTCTTGTTAAGAAACCAGCTTTTTTAAGTTCCGGTCTTAAATTTTCATCTGCTTTTAAGAGAGCTCTTGATATTCCATGTCTTATAGCTCCAGCCTGACCTGTAAATCCTCCTCCATGAACATTTACAAGGACATCAAACTTTCCTTTAGTTGAAGTCAATTCCAATGGTTGGTTAACTATAACCTTTAAAGTATCCAATCCAAAGTAATCATCCATATCTCTCTTATTTATAGTTACTTTACCTTCTCCAGGTACAAGTCTAACTCTTGCTATTGACTTTTTTCTTCTTCCTGTTCCAAAATACTGAACCTTAGCCATTTTTTATCCTCCCTCCAGCTCTAACCTAATATTTTAATTCTAATACTTCTGGCTTTTGAGCTTCATGATCGTGCTCAGCACCTCTGTATACTTTCAACTTTTTGAACATTTGTCTTCCTAGTGGTCCATCTGGAAGCATTCTTCTTACAGCTTCCTGGAATACAAATTCTGGCTTCTTTGCTAAAGCATCTCTATAAGAAGTTTCCTTTAATCCACCTGGATATAAGGAATGATGTCTCAACATCTTTTGATCTAATTTTTTACCAGTTAAAACTACTTTTTCAGAATTTATTATTATTACAAAATCTCCTGTATCAACATGCGGTGTATATATAGGTTTATTTTTACCTCTTAATATTGAAGCAACTTGACTTGCTACTCTTCCAAGAGGTTTTCCTGCAGCATCGATAACATACCATTTTCTTTCAATTTCTTGGGGTTTTGCTATATATGATTTCATGGCTTTCCCGTTATATTACTAACGGTTTTCAACTCCTCTCACATTCTAGTTTCTTTTAATCTCTAAAAAGAGACTTTTAAATTTTGATAAACGATTCTCTATATAAAGACCCGGGGCTGGTGGATCCTTTATATCCAAAATACAAACAATTTATATTATAATACAATGTGCCTGGTGTGTCAATCTAGTAAAATATTTTTTCTAAACAAAGTCCTAAGGCTGGTACAGGCTTCCCGGCTTTTGACCTATCCTTAGACTCTAAAATGTCTTTCACATATTCTGGCGTAAACCTTCCTAACCCTACTTCTAATAAAGTACCTACTATTATCCTTACCATATTGTACAAGAATCCATCTCCAACTATGCTAAACTTAATCAAATTATCTTCTTGCATAATAGTTAACTCTCTCACTGTCCTAACAGAAGATTTAGCAGAACTGCCTTTTTTCTTAAAAGCAGAAAAATCATGAGTACCTATAAAATACTTACATGCATTTTTCATTTTATCAACATCTAATTTTCTTCTAAAGTAATAAACATATTGTCTTCCAATAACAGGCCTATTATTTCCCGTTACTATTGTATAAACATATTTTTTACCTAAGCTGTGATACCTAGAATGAAAACTATCATCCACTTCTCTGGCGTTTAATACAACTATATCTTTAGGTAATACGCCATTTAGCGCCATTTTAAAATTAGGACTTGGTATTTTACTGTTAGTAAAAAAGTTGCACACAAATCCTCTTGCATGAACTCCTGCATCAGTTCTGCTTGCACCTATAACTTCAGAAAAACTTCCTGTAATTTTTTTAATAGCTTCCTCTAATCTTTGCTGAATTGTCATAGCATTATCTTGTTTCTGCCATCCAGAATAATTTGTACCATCATATTCTATTGTAAGCATTACATTCTTCATTAATGCCACCACATTCTACTTAATATAGACACACACACCAATGCAAAAACACACACTGATGCCATAAAGTCCTTATTAGTTAACTTAAGCTGCTTCATTCTAGTCCTGCCTTCTCCACCTGTGTAACATCTAGCTTCCATTGCCATTGCCAGTTCATCTGCACGCCTAAAAGAACTTATAAAAAGTGGCACTAGGATTGGGATAAGATTCTTAGCTCTCTGAATTATGTTTCCAGATTGAAAATCCGCTCCTCTTGCCATTTGAGCTTTCATTATTTTATCTGTTTCATCCATTAATGTCGGTATAAATCTAAGTGCTATAGTCATCATCATAGCCAGTTCATGAGCAGGCACCCCTATCTTTTTCATTGGATTTAAAAGTTTTTCTATTGCATCTGTGAGTTCAATAGGAGATGTAGTCAAAGTTAGTAGTGAAGTTCCTATAATTAAAAATATAAGTCTTATTGCCATAAATGCAGCCATAACTAATCCTTCTTTATAGACGACTAAAAATTTCCACTTAAATAAAGGTGGATTAATCCCCGTTGTCATAAATATATTCAGTACTGCAGTTATAATAACTAATATAAATATTGGTTTAAGTCCTTTATAAATGTATGAAAACTGTATCTTAGATATAAGTATTGAAATTATAGTGAATAATACTATAAATATATAGCCTTTAAAGCTGTTTACTATAAATAAATCTACAATATATATTAAAGATATCAATATCTTAACTCTTGGATCCAACTTATGAACAAAAGAATTCCCAGGTACATATTGACCTATTGTAATATCTTTAATCATTTACTAGCTCTCCTAACTTTTACTTAATATTTTGAGTATTTCTTCTTTTGCCTGCTTCACTGTAAATACATCTTTTGATATATTTATGCCCTTTTCCCTAAGCTTTTTTACCATATATGTTACTTGAGGTACTGCAAGTCCTACACTTTCCAAAGTGTCAACCTCATTAAAAACTTTTTCAGGAGGGCCATCAAGTATACATTTTCCCTGATGCATTACGATTATTCTACCAGCCAGCTTAGCTACATCTTCCATGCTGTGAGATACAAATATTATAGTCATATTGTATTCCCTATGTAAATTTTTTATTTCTGAAAAGATGTCATCTCTTCCCTTGGGATCAAGGCCTGCTGTTGGTTCATCTAATACGAGTACTTTAGGTTCCATAGCAACTACTCCTGCTATAGCAACTCTCCTCTTTTGTCCCCCGCTTAATTCAAAAGGAGATTTATCCTTGTAATCTTCATATTTTAATCCCACCATATTCATGGCTCTCTTCACTCTTTTATTTATATCATCATCACTCAATCCCAAATTTTTGGGACCAAAAGCAATGTCTTTTTCTATAGTTTCCTCAAATAACTGATATTCAGGATACTGAAATACAAGTCCTACTTTTTTTCTTATAAAATTTAAATTTATCTTTTTATCAGTAATATCTACTCCATCTACTATTATCTTGCCTGAACTTGGTTTTAAGAGTCCATTTATATGTTGAATAAGTGTTGATTTTCCCGAACCCGTGTGTCCTATCAAAGCAACAAATTCTCCATCTTCTATTTCAATATTTATGTCATCTAGTGCTTTTTTTTCAAAAGGTGAACCTTTCATATATATATGAGTTAAATTTTCTATTTTAATCGGCATAATTCACTCACCATCTCATCTATAGTTAATATATCAGGTTTAATATCTACACCACTATTCTTAAGTTCATAGGCTAATTCTGTCATTTGAGGTACATCAAGTCCTATTTTTTTCATCTTAGATACCTGACTAAATATGTTTCTAGGAGATCCTTCCATTATAATTTTACCTTCATCCATAACAATTATTCTATCTGCTTCTACTGCTTCTTCCATATAATGTGTAATTAGAATTACTGTCATATTGTACTTACTATTTATATCTTTTATTGTACTCATTACTTCACGCCTACCAGACGGATCAAGCATTGCAGTTGATTCATCAAATATTATACAATCAGGTCTCATAGCAAGCACTCCTGCTATAGCTACCCTTTGCTTTTGTCCACCTGAAAGTAAATGAGGTGCATGTCTCCTATATTCATACATATTTACCCTTTTTAAACACTCATCAACTCTTGCTCTTATTTCCTCTGATGGAACTCCTAGGTTTTCTGGTCCAAAAGCAACATCTTCTTCTACTATAGTAGCAACTATTTGGTTATCTGGATTTTGAAAAACCATTCCTGCCTTATTTCTTATCTTCCAGGTACTTTTTTCATCTGAAGTATCTATATCTTCTACATATACTTTTCCATCAGTTGGAACTAAAAGAGCATTTATATGTTTAGCCATAGTAGATTTTCCAGATCCATTTCTTCCAAGCACTACAAGGAATTCTCCCTTTTTTACTTGGAAATTCACATGATCTACAGCTAATTTTACATTTTCATTATCATTGTCCTTATATTTATAGCTTACATTATCACATACTATTATATTTTTTTCCATAGAAACACCTCACTAATTTGATGAGCAACAAAATTGAAACAGTATTTTATAGAAAAACAGGGATTAAGCTAGTCTTTACTTAATCCCCTTAATTTTATACTAACTCTAGTATAACTAATTCGGCTCCGTCGCCTCTTCTTGGACCCATTTTATACATTCTAGTGTATCCACCATTTCTTTCAGCATATTTAGGAGCTATATCTGTAAATAAATTTTTTACAACTTCTTCTTCAGTTACAAAAGAAAGTACCTGTCTTCTAGCATGAAGATCTCCTCTTTTTGCAAGAGTAATCATCTTTTCTGCTAAACTTCTTGTTTCCTTTGCTCTAGTTACAGTTGTCTGTATTTTACCATGCTTTAAAAAGTTAGTAACAAGACTTCTAAGCATTGCTCTTCTTTGGTCAGATGGACGTCCTAATTTACGATACTGTGCCATTTATATCCCTCCTTACTGTAGGTAATAAGTTTATCCGTTCGTTATTTTAACAAATTTTAGTCTTCACTTTGCTTTAAGGATAATCCTAAGGCATCAAGCTTTTGCTCAACTTCTTCTAAGGATTTTTTACCTAAATTCCTTACCTTCATCATATCATCCATTGTTCTTTCTGTCAACTCTTGAACTGTATTTATTCCAGCCCTTTTTAGACAATTATAACTTCTCACTGAAAGGTCTAATTCTTCTATTGTCATCTCAAGAACTTTTTCCTTTTTATCCTCTTCCTTTTCAACCATTATTTCTACATTATTAGCATGATCAGTAAGAGTCATAAATAGTTTGAAATGTTCTATGAGAATTTTAGCTGATAAACTTACAGCTTCATCTGGTAATATAGTTCCATTAGTCCAAACTTCTAATGATAATTTATCATAATCAGTTATTTGACCAACTCTTGTATTCTCTACAGCAAAATTAACTCTTTTAATAGGAGTGTATATTGAATCTACAGGAATAGTACCTATTGGCATGTCTTCAGACTTATTCTTTCTTTGAGAAACATATCCTCTTCCTCCGTTGACAGCAATCTCCATATAGAGTTTACCATCATCATCTAAGGTAGCTATATGTAAGTCTTTATTAATTATTTCAACATCACCATCTGTTTTTATGTCTCCTGCAACAACTTCACCTGGTCCTTGTGCATCTATATATATAGTTTTAGGACCTTCTCCATTCATCTTTAAAGCTAATTCTTTTATATTTAGAATTAGCTCTGCAACATCCTCTTTTACTCCACGAATAGTTGAAAATTCATGAAGTACACCATCTATTTTTATATGATTAGCAGCAACTCCTGGAAGGGAAGAAAGAAGAATCCTTCTAAGTGCATTACCAAGAGTAATACCATAGCCTCTTTCAAGGGGCTCCACTACAAACTTTCCATAGTTACCATCTTCACTAGTTTCAACACATTCTATTTTGGGTTTTTCTATTTCTAACATGAATATAACCCTCCTTCTATTTATCTAATAATGTATTCTGAGGGCAACTGATTCTATATTAACTACTTGCTGTATAACTCTACGATTAATGTTTCGTTAACAGGAACATCTATATCCTCTCTTGTTGGCTGTCTAAGAACTTTTGCTTGGAAATTTTCTACATTTCCTTCTAACCAAGTTGGTAAAGTTTTTGGGTTTTCTGCAAAAGTTTTAAACTTCTCTGATGACTTGCTCTTATCACTTACAGTTATATTATCATTAATTGATACCTTAAAAGAAGGTATATCCACTTTTCTGCCATTAACTAAAAAATGGCCATGAGTTACCAATTGTCTAGCTTCTGCTCTTGACTGTCCATATCCTAATCTATAAATTACATTGTCAAGTCTTGTTTCAAGTAAAACTAATAAATTTTCACCTGTTATTCCTTTTTTCCTATCAGCTGTTTCATAGTATTTTCTAAATTGTCCTTCTAATAGTCCATATATTCTCTTAGCCTTCTGCTTTTCTCTCAATTGTAAACCATAGTTTGATACTTTCTTTCTTCTTTGACCATGTTGTCCTGGTGCATATCCTCTTCTTGAAAATGCACACTTATCTGTATAACATCTATCCCCTTTAAGGAATAATTTTAAGCCTTCTCTTCTGCAAAGTCTGCATACTGATCCAGTATATCTTGCCATTAAAACTTACACCTCCCGTTACTAAACTCTTCTTCTTTTTGGTGGTCTGCATCCATTATGTGGAATTGGAGTAACATCTTTGATCAATGTAACTTCAAGTCCTGCTGCCTGTAATGACCTTATTGCGGCTTCTCTACCAGCACCAGGTCCCTTAACATATACTTCGATGCTTTTTAATCCATGTTCCATAGCTGCTTTAGCTGATGTTTCAGCTGCCATTTGTGCAGCAAATGGAGTGCTCTTTCTAGAGCCTCTAAATCCTAAACCACCTGCGCTAGCCCAGGATAAAGTGTTTCCCGCAGCATCGGTAATTGTAACTATAGAATTATTAAAAGTTGATCTTATATGTGCACAACCATGTTCAACATTTTTTCTTTCTTTTTTTCTCTTAGTTGTCTTTCTAACTTTTCCAGCTGCCATCTTTTTACCTCCTTATATTATTTTGCTACTATTTTCTTCTTACCTGCTACCATTTTCTTAGGTCCTTTTCTTGTTCTTGCATTTGTCTTTGTTTTCTGTCCTCTAACTGGCAGACCTTTTCTATGCCTTATTCCTCTATATGAACCTATCTCTATTAATCTTTTTATATTAAGAGCAATTTCTCTTCTCAAGTCACCCTCAATTGTTACATTCTTTACGTAATTTCTCAAAGAGTTAACTTCTTCTTCTGTTAGGTCCTTAACTCTAGTGTCTGGATTTACTCCAGCTTCTTTTAGAATTTTTTGAGAAGTTGATAACCCTATGCCATATATATAAGTTAGACCTATTTCAACTCTTTTTTCCTTTGGTAGGTCGATACCTGCTATTCTTGCCATTAAAATTTACACCTCCTAAAATCTGATTGGTAAGGATTAATTTACTTTATTTATATTATATTAAGCTTTAAAGCCAACAAAGTAAATAACTTTACATTGCTGCAGCCGCACCTTAAAACGTTATTAACTCATAAATCATACATTAAGTATTAATAACGTGTTTTACTAATACTTACTTTTCTATTAGTTTAGCCTTGTTTTTGTTTGTGCTTAGGATTTTCACAGATAACCATTACTCTTCCTTTTCTCTTTATGATTTTACACTTTTCACACATAGGCTTAACTGATGGCCTTACTTTCATAGCTAACCCTCCTTATTACTTCGCTCTCCAAGTTATTCTCCCACGAGTCAAATCGTAAGGAGAAAGCTCTACTGTAACTTTATCACCTGGTAGTATTCTTATAAAATTCATTCTTAATTTACCAGATATATGTGCTAATATCTTATGTCCGCTTTCTAATTCTACCTGAAACATAGCATTTGGTAAAGCTTCTAAAACAGTACCCTGAATTTCAATAACATCATCTTTTGACATAAGGTATAATCAAACCTCCTTGTTATTGCTGACTGCAAAAAATCTGTTTAGCACCGAGCTTATAATCACTTTCAACGTAGCAGTAAATCATGCTTCATATACTTACAGTCCATATTAATCCATAATACTAACACTTTAAATTAAAGTCAATATTTCCGGAGTATTTTCTAAAACACTATCGTCTTAATATGTACTCCTCTGAAATTCTATCCAATTATTTAGTAGTTATTCTAGATTTTACTGTATCATCAGCTTTTGCTTGGTTTTCAACTTACAGGTTCCAGCATATCTATCTCTATTTGTGTTAAATTATTTGCAAATAGATTTTAAACTTTCTTTTACTCTTTGAAAAACCTCATTTATTTCTCCAGTTCCGTCTACTATAGAAAGTGCTTTCTGCTTTTTATAGTACCCAATCAGAGGTTGAGTTTGCTCATCATATACATCTAATCTATCCTTAACAGTTGACTCGGTATCATCTTTTCTTTGTATAACATCACTATGACACACATCACACTTTCCCTCAACTTTAGTAGGATTAAATTTTACATGATAACTTGCGCCGCAAGATGGACAAACTCTTCTACCTGTCATTCTTTCAAGAATTAATTCTTTAGGAACATCTATAAGGAGAGCTGTATCTATCTTTTGCCCTTTATTATTTAAAAATAAGTCTAGAGCTTCAGCTTGATTTACGGTTCTAGGAAATCCATCTAATAAAAATCCTTCTTTGCAATCATCCTTGCCTAATCTATCTTTAACTATATTTATAGTAACCTCATCTGGTACTAACTGTCCGTTATCTAAATACTTTTTTGCCTCAACTCCAAGTGGAGTCTTCTCTGAAATATTCTTTCTAAAAATATCTCCAGTAGATATATGAGGTATGGAATATTCTTCACTAATAAATTTAGCTTGAGTCCCTTTTCCAGCTCCTGGAGGACCTAATAAAATTATTTTCACCAGCACCATCTCCAAAAATATTTTATCAATTCAAAAATCCATGATAATGACGCATTACTAGCTGCGATTCTAATTGTCTTATGGTTTCAATAGCTACATTTACTATAATTAATAGCCCTGTTCCGCCAAAATATATGCCCTTAAAACTAGTATAAGTTTCTGCTACTATAGGGGATATTGCTATTATCCCTGCAAAAGCTCCTCCTAATACTGACACTCTGGCTAAAACTCTTTCAATAAATACAGCCGTAGGTTCTCCTGGTCTTATGCCAGGTATAAATCCTGAAGACTTATTCATATTCTCGGCCATTTCTTCTGGCTTCATAGTAACTTCGGTATAAAACCATGTAAAGAAAATTGTAAGCAAGAAATAAAGCACTAAATATGTCCAATTACTTTCTTTAAATGGACTATACACACTTCCCGTTATAAACTTGTTAAAAGCTGAGTCAGGCCAAAATTGACCTATAGTCATTGGAAACTGCATAACTGATATAGCAAATATAATTCCTATAACAGCTGCTCCATTTACATTAATTGGAATATTAGTAGACTGCCCTTTATACATTCTTCCTGCATTTGTTTTCCCTGCATACTGTATAGGAATTCTTCTCTCAGATAAACTTGAAATTACAACTCCTAAAAATAGCAAGAATATAACTGCTGCAAGTCCTATTACTTCCACAAAGTTAACTGTTTCAACTTGTTGCATTTTAAAAATTCCAGATACTGCAGAAGGAAACCTCGAAATAATGTTTATAAATATTATAAGAGATATTCCATTTCCAATACCATGCTCAGTAATCTGATCACCAAACCACATGAGAAAAGTTGACGCTACAGTAACAGTAAATATTATCATAAATACGTTGAATTTATCAGATGGGTTTGCAAGTGCACCTGCTCTATTTATAATAACATATATGGTTATTCCTTGAATTACACCTAGTGGTACTGAAGCATATCTAGTGTATTCCTGTATCTTCTTTCTACCTTCTTCTCCTTCTTTAGATAATTGCTCTAAACGAGGCAAAGCAACCGTAAGAAGTTGGAATATAATGGAGGAATTGATAAATGGAATAACTCCCATAGCAAATATACTAAATCTGCTAAATGCGCCTCCTGCTAAAAGATCATAAAAGCCAAACAACGAGCCATTGCTAGTTAGACTACTTAACTTTGTAGTATCAATTCCTGGAACAGGAATAAAATTTCCCATTCTAAAAATTATAATCATAAATAAAGTAAACAGCAATCTTTTCCTTAGTTCAGGAACTTTCCAAGCATTACGCAAGGTTGATAGCACTTTATATCACCTCTACTTTTCCTCCAGCTGCCTCTATCTTTTCCACTGCAGTTTTAGTAAACTTAGCTGCTTTTACTGTGAGTTTCTTTTGTAATTCACCATTTCCAAGTATTTTTAAACCATCTTTAGACTTTTTAATTACCTTTTTCTCTAAAAGTAATTCTGGAGTAATTTCTGTTCCATCTTCAAATGCGTTTAGTCTTTCAACATTTAATTCATAATATTGTTTTGCAAATATATTAGTGAAGCCTCTTTTAGGAAGTCTTCTATACAATGGCATCTGTCCGCCTTCAAATCCTATTCTTACTCCACCACCGGATCTAGCTTTCTGTCCATTTTCACCTTTTCCAGCATTTCTTCCCCAACCAGAACCAGTACCTCTTCCAAGTCTTTTTGGTGATTTTCTTGATCCTTCTGCTGGTTTTAATTCATGAAGTTTCATTCGTACTTACACCTCCTTCGTATTATGCCTCTTCTACCTTTAAAAGATAGCTAACTTTTTGGATCATTCCTCTGATTTGAGGATTATCCTCTTGCTCTACAACTTTTCCTATTTTTCTTAATCCAAGAGCATTTACAGTTGCTATATGATCTTTTTTTCTTCCTATTAAACTCTTTTCTAGAGTTATTTTAAGTTTAGCCAAGGTCATTCACTCCTAACCTAAAATCTCTTCGACAGTTTTTCCTCTAAGACTAGCTATATGTTCTGCTGTCTTTAGTCTTGATAAACCGTCAATAGTAGCATTTACCATATTTCTTGGATTATTAGAACCAACTGATTTTGCTCTAACATCCTTTAATCCTGCAAGTTCAAGAACTGCTCTAGAAGGTCCACCGGCTATAATTCCAGTACCTTCAGGAGCTGTCATTATAAGTACTCTTCCTGTTCCAAATTGACCAGCTATACTATGAGGTACTGTTGTACCTATAATTGGAACTTCAATTAAATTCTTCTTAGCATCTTCTATTCCTTTTCTGATTGCTTCAGGTATTTCTATAGATTTTCCAGTTCCTACGCCTACGTGGCCATCTTCATCTCCCACTACAACTAGGGCACTAAATCTAAAATTTCTACCACCTTTAACAACCTTAGCAACTCTATTTATGAATACAACCTTCTCTTTAAGATTTAAAGCGCTAGGATCGATTCTCATTTATTTCCCTCCTTATTAGAATTCTAAGCCAGCTTCTCTTGCACCTTCAGCAAGATTCTGTACTCTTCCATGATATATATATCCGCCTCTATCAAAAACTACTTCTTTGATTCCTTTTTCAATAGCTTTCTTAGCTATTGTCTGACCAACAACTTTTGCTGCTTCTTTATTACTTCCAACTCCTTGAAAATCTTTATCTACACTTGAAGCAGAAACTAGAGTTGTTCCCTTTACGTCATCTATTATTTGAGCATATATGTTTTTTGCACTTCTATATACTGCAAGTCTTGGTCTTTCATTTGTTCCAGAAATTTTTCTACGAACTCTAAGATGACGCTTTGATCTTAGTTTTTTCTTATCATCTTTTTTAAACATAAGGTTCACTCCTTTCTACTACTTCTTACCTGTTTTTCCTTCTTTACGTCTTATAACTTCATTTTCATATTTAATTCCTTTTCCCTTGTAAGGTTCAGGTTTTCTCCAATTTCTTATATCTGCTGAGACATCGCCTACTAATTCTTTGTCGATACCTTTTACTATAACTTTTGTAGGTGCAGGTGTTTCAAAAGTTATTCCTTCAACTGCCTCTACTTCAATTGGATGTGAAAATCCTAAGTTTAAAACTAATTTTTTTCCTTGTAACTGAGCTCTGTAACCAACACCTACTAATTCTAATGTCTTTGCATATCCTTCAGTTACACCAATAACCATATTATTTATTAATGCTCTAGTCAATCCATGAAGAGCTCTAGATTCTTTTTCATCATTATTTCTTTTAACTACTATTGAGTTATCCTCAACAGCAATATTCATATCTTTTCTCATAGCCTTTACAAGTTGGCCTTTAGGTCCTTTTACAGTAACAACGTTGTCTGGTGTTACTGCAAAGGTGACACCACTTGGAATAGCTATTGGAAGCTTTCCTATTCTTGACATCATTACACCTCCTGTATTCCTAATAGGTTCATAATAAATATCATTTACTACTAATCTTAGTTCATTTTTAAAACTACCATATGTAGCAAAGTACTTCTCCACCTACTCCTAATTTTCTTGCGTCTCTATCTGTAACAATTCCTTTAGAAGTTGATATTACTGCAACTCCAAGTCCATTTAAAACCTTAGGAATTTCTTCTTTTCTACAATAAACTCTTAATCCAGGTTTAGATATTCTCTTGAGTCCTGTTATAACCCTTTCTTTATCTTTACCATACTTCATTGAAAGTCTTATCATGTTTACAGAACCATCTGTATATTCCTCTACATTCTTTATATATCCTTCTTGAAGCATTATATTTAATAGTGCCTTCTTAATAGTTGAAGAAGGTACTTCTACTATTTCATGTCTAACAATATTTGCATTTCTTATACGAGTAAGCAAATCTGCTATAGGATCAGTCATTACCATTTATTGTGCCTCCTTTCATCAATAACTAACATTTACCAACTTGCTTTTCTGCAACCAGGTATTTCACCCTTATACGCAAGTTCTCTAAAGCATATACGACATATACCATATTTTTTTAATACAGCATGAGGTCTTCCACATATTCTACATCTTGTGTAAGCCCTTGTTGGATATTTAGGTTCTTTTTTCCACTTTTCTATCAAAGCTTTACGTGCCACGTTTTTCCCTCCTTATTTTTGAGTAAATGGCATTCCAAGAAGTTTAAGCAACTCTCTTGCTTCTTCATCAGTATTTGCAGTAGTGACAAAGATAACATCCATACCTCTGACTTTGTCTATCTTATCATATTCTATTTCAGGGAATATTAATTGCTCTTTAATTCCTATGGAATAATTTCCTCTACCATCAAAAGATTTATCCGGAACTCCTGAGAAATCTCTAACTCTTGGTAGTGCTATATTAATTAATTTATCTGCAAATTCATACATATATTGTTTTCTTAAAGTAACTTTACATCCTATAGCCATATTTTCTCTTATTTTAAAGTTTGCTATAGATTTTTTTGCTCTAGTTAAAACTGGTTTTTGTCCTGTAATTAAAGTTAAGTCACTAACTGCTGATTCTAAAACCTTTGGATTATCCTTAGCTTCTCCTACACCCATATTTATAACTATTTTATCAAGTTTTGGTGCCTGCATTATGTTCTTATATTTAAACTTATCCATTAAAGCAGGAATAACTTCCTTTTCATATTTCTCTTGTAACCTTGAACTCATATTTTTGCCCTCCTTTCAAAGATTAAAATGTTTCTCCGCACTTTTTACATACTCTTACTTTTGTTCCATCATCTAATATCTTGTGACTTATTCTAGTTACACTTTTACATTTGTCACAATATAGCATTACTTTTGAACTATATATAGGAGCTTCTTTTTTAATTATGCCACCCTGCATATTTTGCTTGTTTGGTTTCTGATGTTTTGAAACTACATTAACATCTTTAACAATGACTTTACCTGTTTTAGGCATAACCTTTAAAACTTCTCCTGTTTTTCCTTTATCTTTACCGGATATAACCATGACTGTATCCTTTTTTCTAACGTGTACCTTTGCCATTATAGCCACCTCCTTATCTTATAGAACTTCAGGCGCTAGTGATAATATTTTTGTATAATCTTTATCTCTTAGCTCTCTCGCAACTGGTCCGAAGATACGAGTTCCCTTTGGTTGCTTATCATCTTTTATTATAACAGCAGCATTTTCATCAAACTTTATATATGAACCGTCTGCTCTTCTAAGTCCTCTTACAGATCTAACGATAACAGCCTTTACAACTTCTCCTTTTTTAACAACACCGCCTGGTGTTGCACTTTTAACGCTAGCAACTATTGTATCACCGATGTTTCCCCATTTTCTCTTGGATCCACCTAAAACTCTTATACACATAATTTCCTTAGCTCCGGAATTATCTGCAACTTTCAATAATGTCTGTTGCTGAATCATTGAAAATACCCTCCTTTCAGCTATTAACTATTTAGCCTTTTCTACTATTTCCACAAGTCTCCATCTCTTATCCTTCGATAAAGGTCTTGTTTCCATTATTAATACTCTATCATTATTCCTTGCTTCATTGTTTTCATCATGAGCTTTAAATTTAGTAGTTCTGTTAACTGTTTTTCCGTACAGTGGATGACGTACTTTAGTTTCAACTGCAACTACTATAGTTTTATCCATTTTATCTGAGATAACTCTTCCTGTTCTTGTCTTTCTGTATCCTCTTTCCACAGAATAAACCTCCTTTCAAACTATTGTTCAAATGATCTTAGCTCTTCTTCCCTAAGGATGGTTTTAATTTGGGCTATAGATTTTTTGACTTCCTTTATTCTCATTGGATTTTCTAATTGACCTGTAGCCAACTGAAATCTCAAATTAAACAATTCTGACTTAAGATCTTGTACTTTTGCCTGTAAATCTTGAGTGCTGCTTTGTCTTAACTCTTGCAATTCTCTAGCCTTCATTGCTTTCACCACCCACTTCTTCAAAATCTTTTCTTGTAACGAACTTAGTCTTTATAGGCAATTTATGTGATGCAAGCCTCATTGCTTCTCTTGCTACTGGTTCAGGAACACCTGATAGTTCAAATAATATCCTACCTGGTTTAACAACTGCTACCCAATATTCTGGTGATCCTTTACCTGATCCCATACGTGTTTCAGCAGGTTTTTCTGTAATTGGTTTATCTGGGAAAATCTTTATCCAAAGTTTTCCTCCTCTTTTGATATATCTATTTATAGCTATTCTGGCTGCTTCTATCTGATTTGCTGTTATCCATGCACATTCTGTAGCCTGTATAGCGTAATCTCCATATGCTATAAAATTACCTCTTGTAGCTTTGCCTTTCATTCTACCACGTTGTACCTTACGATGCTTAACTCTCTTAGGCATTAACATATGCTATTCCTCCTTCCCTATGCTTTAACTTCTTCCTTGTTTTCAACAGGTTTTTTAGCAGGGAGCACTTCTCCTCTATATACCCATACTTTTACACCTATTTTACCATATGTGGTATTTGCTTCTGCAAATCCATAATCTATGTCGGCTCTTAATGTCTGGAGTGGAATTGTACCTTCATGGTATGACTCAGCTCTTGCAATTTCTGCACCACCAAGTCTTCCTGAACATGTAGTCTTAACACCCTTAACGCCAGACTTCATAGCTCTCTGTATTGTTTGTTTCATAGCTCTTCTAAAGGAAATTCTCTTTTCCAATTGCAAAGCTACATTTTCTGCCATAAGTTGGGCATCAGCTTCTGCCTGCTTTACTTCAACGATGTTTATAAGCACAGTTTTTTCTGTAACCATTTTTTGAATTTCAGCTTTTAAAGCATTAATTTCTTGGCCGCCTTTTCCTATTATCATTCCAGGTTTTGCTGTAAATACATTTAGCTTAACTCTTTTTGCTGCTCTTTCAATTTGAATTTTTGAAACTCCAGCAATAGCAGTTTTTGCTTTTACAAATTTTCTAATTTTATTATCTTCAACTATATTGTCTGCAAAATTTTTCTTATCTGCATACCATTTAGCATCCCATTCTTTAATAACACCAACTCTTAGGCCATGTGGATGTACTTTCTGTCCCATCTGTTTCCCTCCTTCTTATTACTCTCTTTCCTTAACTACCAAAGTTATGTGACTACTTCTCTTATTTATTCTAAATGCTCTACCTTGAGCATGTGGTTGAAATCTCTTTAACGTTGGACCTTCACAAGCATAAGCTTCTGAAACATATAGATTATCCTTATCTAAATCCAAATTATTCTCTGCATTAGCAACTGCTGATTTAAGAACTTTATTAACCACTACAGCTGCATCTCTTGGAGTATATTTTAATATAGCAAAAGCTTCATTTACATTTTTACCTCTAACTAAATTAAGTACAACTCCTACTTTCATTGAAGACATTCTAACATATCTAGCTATAGCCTTAGCTTCCATTTATTCTACCTCCCTTCCTAACTACTTTTGAGGAGCAACACGAGTTGTTTTTTCAGTTTTGTCTGCGACGTGTCCCCTGTATGTTCTAGTTAGTGCAAATTCTCCTAATTTGTGTCCTACCATATCCTCTGATATATATACAGGAACATGCTTTCTTCCATCATGAACTGCTATAGTGTGACCTATCATCTGAGGAAATATCGTTGAACTTCTTGACCAAGTTTTTATAACTTTCTTCTCACCATTTTTATTTAATTCATTTATTTTCTTTAAAAGCGCTTCTTGGACATAAGGTCCCTTTTTAACTGATCTGCTCATTCATTTTGCCTCCCTTCATACAATTTGCATGATATAACTTTTTTGTTTATAGCTAAAAGCAACTGGTTCATTAAATAGAAGTCAGTGAAGAGAACATATATTCTCTTCAAACTATTTACTATTTCTTCTCTTAACTATAAATCTGTCTGAATACTTATTATGTTTTCTAGTCTTATATCCTAATGCAGGTTTGCCCCAAGGAGTAAGTGGTCCTGGATGACCTACTGGAGCCTTACCTTCACCACCACCATGTGGATGGTCATTAGGGTTCATAACAGAACCTCTAACTGTAGGTCTTACTCCTAAGTGTCTCTTTCTTCCTGCTTTACCTATGCTAACTATCTCATGAGTTAAGTTTGAAACTGTTCCAATTGTAGCTCTACATGCTATTCTTACATGTCTCATCTCACCACTTGGAAGTCTTAATGTTGCATAATTTCCTTCTTTAGCCATAAGTTGAGCTGAAGCTCCTGCAGATCTTACAAGTTGTGCTCCCTTTCCTGCTTGTAATTCTACATTATGAATTATAGTACCAACAGGTATATTTATTAATGGCAAACAATTTCCAACTTTTATATCTGAATCTGCTCCTGAAACTACAGCATCTCCAACTTTTAATCCAACTGGAGCTATTATATATCTCTTTTCTCCATCTGCATAAACTACCAAAGCTATATAAGCTGATCTATTAGGATCATATTCTATAGTAGCAACCTTTGCTGGTATGCCATCTTTATTTCTCTTAAAATCTATTAATCTATACTTTTGTTTTGCTCCGCCACCTATATGACGAACTGTTATTTTACCGTGAGCATTTCTACCACCACTTCTTTTTAAAGGTGCAAGAAGTGATTTTTCTGGTACATCTGTAGTTATTTCTTCAAATGTACTTACAGTCATATTCCTTCTTGAAGGTGTAGTAGGTTTAAATCCTTTAACTGCCATAACGGTATTCCCTCCTTTTTTCGCTTATCTGGATTTCTCCAATAACTGCTTTAATTATTGTTCCATTCCATCAAAAAATTCTATTGTCTTACTATCTTCTTTAAGTTTTACAATAGCTTTTTTGAAATCCGCTCTTTTTCCAATATGAACGCCAACTCTTTTTTTCTTTCCTATATATCTTGCTGTTGTTACATTTTCAACGCTTACTCCGAAAACATCTTCTACAGCTTTCTTTATCATTGATTTGTTTGCATGTATGTCAACTATAAAGGTGTATTTCTTCTCATTCATACCAGCCATGCTCTTTTCTGTTACAACAGGCCTTCTTATGATATCATAATTAGTATATTTCATTATGCATACACCTCCTCAATTTTTGATACAGCGTCCTTTGTTATTATAAGTTTTTCATATTTTAACAAATCATAAACATTTAAATTGTTAACAGGTATAACTGATACGCCCTGTATATTTCTACCTGATACATATACATTTTTATTTGATTCAGCTGTAACAATTAATGCCTTCTTTGCATTAAATGCACCTAACATCTTTACTATTTCTTTTGTCTTTGGAGCTTCTAATTCTAAGTTTTCCAAAACAACCATTTCATTATCTGCTACTTTGCTTGACAATGCTGATTTCATGGCTACTCTTTTCACTGATTTTGTAAGTGAGATTCTATAGTCTCTAGGTTTTACAGCAAAAACTATACCACCGTGAATCCATTGTGGTGCTCTTATAGATCCTTGTCTTGCTCTACCTGTTCCCTTTTGTCTCCATGGTTTAATTCCACCTCCAGAAACCTCAGCTCTAGTCTTTGCTGACTGAGTTCCCTGTCTCTTGTTAGCAAGTAATGCTACAACTACTTGGTGAACAGCATTTTCGTTTACTTCAACTCCAAATACTTTATCTGATAATTCAAAATCTCCGACTTTTTGACCTTCTTTATTAAATAATCCTACTTTAGGCATTCTGCATCCTCCTTTCTACTAAGACTAAGCCTTAACTGTATTTCTTATTGCTACAAGTCCTTTGTTAGGTCCTGGTACTCCACCTTTTATTAAAATAATGTTTTTCTCAGGAATAACTTTTGCAACTTCTAAATTTAACACTGTTGTGTTTCTATTTCCCATATGTCCTGCCATTTTCATATTCTTGAATGTTCTAGATGGATCTGAGCAAGCTCCCATTGAACCTGGTGCTCTGTGGAATTTAGAACCATGGGACATTGGTCCTCTTTGAGCATTCCATCTTTTTATTGTGCCTTGGAATCCCTTACCTTTAGAAACTCCAGATACATCAACTTTATCTCCTGCTGCGAAAACATCTGCCTTTATTTCCTGGCCTTCCTTGTATTCACTAGCATTTTCAAGTTTGAATTCTTTTATAAATCTCTTTAATGTAACTCCTGCTTTTTCAAAATGTCCCTTCATTGGTTTGTTTACCAACTTTTCTCTTATGTCGCTAAAACCAACCTGTACAGCCTCATACCCATCTTTTTCTACAGTTTTCTTCTGTATAACAGCACAAGGTCCTGCTTCGATTACTGTAACAGGAATTACCTTTCCATTTTCATTAAATATTTGAGTCATACCAAGCTTTCTACCTAATATAGCTTTTTTCATTTACATACACCTCCTAAACATATTAGCGGATCGCCAAAACGATCATAATAGTTAGTAATAAACCACTTATTACAATTTTATTTCAATATCAACACCTGCTGGTAAGTCAAGTCTCATTAACGCATCAACAGTTTTTGGTGATGGGCTTATTATATCTATCAATCTTTTATGAGTTCTTATTTCAAATTGTTCTCTTGAATCTTTATATTTATGTGGGGCTCTCAAAATTGTAACCACATCTTTTTCTGTAGGCAGTGGCACTGGTCCTGCTACTTTTGCCCCTGTGGACTTAGCAGTTTCTACTATCTTTTCAGATGATTGATCTAATATTGTATGATCAAAAGCCTTTAATCTTATTCTAATTTTTTGTTTTGCCATTGTTATTTCCCTCCTTTTCATGCACGCTATGCTTCTTACGTACAACAGCGGATATATTCTGTAAACTGTTCCAGGCGTTTCTTTTATTTTATGAAAGCACTGCCTTTACAAAATCACCGTCGCCTAAGTTCAAGACCTAAGCATACTCAGTCAAGAATTACCCGGAAGCCCGGCAACCTCTTGCCTCATCGCTGTTATAACATCACAACTTCTTAATTATACAATAAATTTATATACATGACAAGTAAAAATTTATATTTCTGCCTATTAAAAAGGAAAGAGTGCACTCTTTCCCTTTTAATACAACATATTTAGTAAATTTTACAAGTAATATATTTCTAATTTAATTACTCAGTTATTGTAGTAACAACACCTGAACCAACTGTTCTTCCGCCTTCTCTTATTGCAAATCTTAATCCTTCATGCATTGCTACTGGTGTTATAAGTTCTACGTTCATGTCTATATGATCTCCTGGCATTACCATTTCTACTCCTTCTGGTAGTGCGATTGATCCTGTTACATCTGTTGTTCTAAAATAAAATTGTGGTCTGTATCCATTGAAGAATGGTGTATGTCTTCCCCCTTCTTCTTTCTTAAGTACATATACCTGACCTACAAATTTCTTATGAGGATGTACTGTTCCTGGTTTTGCTAGTACTTGACCTCTTTCTACTTCTTCTCTCTGTATTCCTCTTAACAGTACTCCGATGTTATCTCCTGCCATTGCCTGGTCTAGAAGTTTTCTAAACATCTCTACTCCTGTACATGTTGTCTTCTTCTTCTCTTCCTTTAATCCTACTATCTCTAATTCGTCTCCAATTTTTAATACTCCACTTTCTACTCTTCCTGTTGCTACTGTTCCTCTTCCTGTTATTGTGAAGACATCTTCTATTGGCATTAAGAAGTCCTTATCTGTTGGTCTTTCTGGTGTTGGTATATATTCATCTACTGCGTCCATTAATTCATGTATGCACTTTGTTGTTTCTGGATCATCTGGGTTCTCTAATACCTTTAACGCACTTCCTACTATTATTGGTACATCGTCTCCTGGGAATCCATACTCACTTAATAATTCTCTTACTTCCATCTCTACTAATTCTAGTAATTCTGGATCGTCTACCTGGTCTGACTTATTTAAGAATACTACTATATACTGTACTCCTACTCTGCTTGCTAACAATATATGTTCTCTTGTCTGTGGCATTGGACCATCTGCTGCACTTACTACTAGGATTGCTCCATCCATCTGTGCTGCTCCTGTTATCATGTTCTTTACATAATCTGCATGTCCTGGACAATCTACATGAGCATAGTGTCTCTTATCTGTCTCATATTCTACATGCGCTGTATTTATTGTTATTCCTCTTTCTTTTTCTTCTGGTGCTTTATCTATTTCATCATACTTTGTTGCTGCTGCTTTTCCCTCTTTTGACAATACCATTGTTATTGCTGCTGTTAATGTTGTCTTACCATGGTCTACGTGTCCTATTGTTCCTATGTTTACATGTGGTTTTGTTCTTTCATACTTTTCTTTTGACATTACTCTTCCTCCTTAAATACACTAATATATTAACTAAAATTAGCTATTTCTATCTCCTACAATTTTCTCTTGAATACTCTTTGGCACTTCTTCATAATGGTCAAATGTCATTGAATAAACTCCTCTACCTTGTGTTCTAGATCTAAGTGTAGTAGCATATCCAAACATTTCAGACAATGGAACAAAAGCTCTTATAATTTCAGCTCCTGATCTTGGATCCATTCCTTCGATCCTTCCTCTTCTGGAATTTATGTCTCCCATTACATCTCCCATATATTCTTCTGGTATTGTGACTTCAACTTTCATCATTGGCTCAAGTAAAACTGGGTCTGCTTTATTCATAGCATTCTTAAATGCCATAGATCCAGCTATTTTAAATGCCATTTCTGATGAGTCTACATCATGATAAGATCCATCATATAACTTAACTTTAAAGTTTATAGTTTCATATCCGGCAATTACACCATTTTGAGCAGCTTCTTGAATTCCATTATCAACTGGTCCAATGAATTCTTTAGGAATTGCTCCTCCTACAATGGCATTTTCAAATGTATATCCTTCTTCTGAAGGTGACATCTCTATGGAACAATCACCATATTGTCCATGTCCACCAGACTGTCTAATAAATTTACCTTGTGCTTTAACAGTTTTTCTAATAGTCTCTTTATAGGCAACTTGTGGTTCACCAACGTTACATTCTACCTTAAATTCTCTTTGAAGTCTATCCACAATTATTTCTAAGTGAAGTTCTCCCATACCTGCTATAATTGTTTGACCTGTCTCTTGATCTGTATAAGTTTTAAATGTTGGATCTTCTTCAGCAAGTTTAGCTAAAGCTATACCCATTTTCTCCTGACCGGCCTTTGTCTTTGGCTCTATAGCTACACGTATAACTGGGTCAGGGAATTCCATACTTTCAAGTACTATAGGACTGTTTTCATCGCAAAGAGTATTACCTGTAGTAGTATCTTTCAATCCTACTATAGCACCTAAATCACCTGCACGAAGTTCGTCAACTTCCTGTCTATGATTTGAATGCATCTTTACAAGTCTTGCAATTCTTTCCTTTTTCCCTTTTGTTGAGTTATATACATAAGTACCACTCTTCATAATTCCTGAGTAAACTCTTGTAAATGCTAATTTTCCTATAAAAGGATCTGTAGCAATTTTAAATGCCAGTGCAGTTAATGGTGCATTATCATCAGCTACTCTTTCCATTTCCTCTTTAGTATCAGGATCAGTACCTTTTACAGGTGGTACATCAAGAGGTGATGGCATAAAATCAACTACAGCATCTATCATTGGCTGAACACCTTTGTTCTTATAAGAAGATCCACATAAAACTGGAACTATTTTATTTTCAATAACACCTTTCCTCATAGCAGCTACTATTTCTTCTTGTGTTATTTCTGCTCCATCTAAATATTTCATCATTAAATCTTCATCTACATCGGCTACTGCTTCAATTAAAGCTGTTCTATACTCTTCTGCCTTATCTGCTAACTCATCAGGTATTTTAACTTCATCCATAACAGTTCCAAGATCATCTTCATATATTATAGCTTCACTTTTAATAAGATCTACTATACCTTTAAATTTATCTTCTGTTCCAATTGGAATTTGAATAGGAACTGCATTACAGTGTAATCTTTCTCTCAAAGTATTTATACACATGTAAAAATCTGCTCCTACTGAATCCATTTTATTTACATAAACCATTCTTGGAACACCATAATTATCTGCCTGTCTCCATACAGTTTCTGTTTGTGGTTCAACACCACTTTTGGCATCTAAAACAGTAACAGCTCCATCAAGAACTCTAAGTGATCTTTCAACTTCTACTGTAAAATCTACGTGTCCTGGTGTGTCTATTATGTTTATTGCATGGCCTTTCCATTTACAAAAAGTAGCCGCAGAGGTTATAGTTATTCCTCTTTCTTGCTCCTGAGCCATCCAATCCATTGTAGCTTCACCATCATGTACTTCTCCTATTTTATGGGTTATTCCCGTATAGAAGAGTATACGCTCCGTAGTAGTAGTTTTTCCGGCATCAATATGTGCCATTATTCCTATATTACGGAACTTCTCTAGCGGATATTCTCTTTCCACTTAAATTTCCTCCTCACAAGTGTAAATTTAGGATTTGACAAAACTGCTTTAGTAAAAATACCAAAACAGTTTTTAATATTAATATCTATAATGTGCAAAAGCCTTATTAGCTTCAGCCATTTTATGAGTATCTTCTCTCTTCTTAACAGCTGCACCTGTATTATTTGCTGCATCCATTAATTCTGAAGCAAGTCTTTCTCTCATATATTTTTCATTTCTTTTTTTTGATGCAATAAGAAGCCATCTTATTCCTAAAGTCTGTCTTCTTTCTGGTCTAACTTCTATTGGCACCTGGTATGTTGCACCACCAATTCTTCTTGCTTTTACTTCTAGTAAAGGCATTATATTATTCATTGCCTCTTCAAATACTTCCATTGGCTCTTTATTAGTTTTTTCATGAATTATGTCAAAAGCTCCGTAGCATATTTTTTGAGCTACTCCCTTTTTACCATCTTCCATTATACTGTTTACTAATTTTGTAACTACCTTACTATTATATACTGGATCTGGTAATACATCTCTTTTTCCTATATGTCCTTTTCTTGCCACTTTTCTTCCCTCCTTAACAATTAAAATTTAAGTTCATCGGTACTCGGCTTTAAATAAAGCCGCAAAGTGCTTTGTACTCCTGCAAAATATGATAAAGTACTGTAAATATATATAAACGCTGAAGACATAGCACTAATACTCAACTTAATTAATCAATTACTTTTGTTTTGGCTTTTTTGCGCCATATTTTGATCTTGACTGTAATCTGTCGGCAACCCCAGCTGAATCCAGTGCTCCTCTTACAATATGATATCTGACACCTGGAAGATCTTTAACTCTTCCTCCTCTTATTAGAACAACGCTGTGCTCTTGTAAGTTATGTCCTATACCTGGGATATACGCACTTACTTCATATCCATTTGTCAACCTAACTCTGGCAATTTTTCTAAGTGCTGAGTTTGGCTTTTTAGGAGTAGTAGTTTTAACTACTGTACAAACTCCTCTTTTTTGTGGACATTCTTTTAGTGCTGGTGCTGTTGATTTTGTGCTTATTGTCTTTCTGCCTTTTCTTACTAATTGGCTTATTGTTGGCATATCTACACCTCCTCTTTTAATTAAAATATCTTACAATTTATATTAATTATTCTTGAAAGCTTATTTTAGTATGCTGTACATTTAATCTTTTAATACAGCAGCTGTAGCAGCTCCTACATCTATACCACATAGTTTTCCCAATTCCTTCATAGTATCTATATAAATCAATTCTGGGGAATTATCATTAATTAACACTTTTACTGACTGTATTAACTTATCGTCAGCATCTTTAGCTAAATAAACAGTTTTTGCAGTGCTATTCTTTATTGCCTTAACTGTTTGCTTTAAACCGACAACCTTGTTTCCTTTTAGTCTGTTAACCATTATTTTATTCCCTCCTTCAATGCTATATAAATAAATTACATAATGCTTTGTTCTTGAAAAAACATACAGATGTATTTTATCATTTTAATATTGCTATGTCAATAAATTATATGCTACACTTCTGCCTCATCACTTACCTGTTTTTCATCAGATTTATCTTCTGTATTAATTCTTACAGACCTATACCTAGTCATACCTGTTCCTGCTGGTATAAGTTTACCTATAATTACATTTTCCTTTAATCCTAGTAATGGATCTATTTTACCCTTTATAGCTGCATCTGTAAGAACTCTTGTAGTTTCTTGGAACGACGCTGCAGAAAGGAAAGATTCAGTTGCAAGTGCTGCTTTAGTTATACCAAGTAAAGCTACCCTGCCTTTAGCTGGTTCTCCACCATTAGCTTCCACCTTTTCATTAGCCTCTTGAAAATCAAACATATCAATCATAGTTCCTGGAAGCAATTCTGTATCTCCCGATTCCTCTATCTTAATCTTTCTTGTCATCTGTCTTATTACTACTTCCAGATGCTTATCATTTATATCAACACCTTGAAGTCTATAAACTTTTTGAACTTCAGACAAAAGATAATTTTTAGCTCCCTGAACACCTTTTATTCTCAAAATATCATGTGGATTTACAGAGCCTTCTGTTATTTCATCTCCAGCACTTATTACATCTCCATTTGATACTTTAAGTCTTGAACCAAACGGTATATCATAGCTTACTTCTTCTCCAGTATCCATAACTATGGAAATGCTTCTCTTCTTTTTAGTTTCTTCCATTTTTACAGTACCTGAAACCTCACTTACTATAGCAAGCCCCTTTGGTTTTCTAGCCTCAAATAATTCTTCAACTCTAGGAAGACCTTGAGTTATATCAGATCCTGCAACTCCTCCAGTATGGAAAGTTCTCATAGTAAGCTGTGTACCTGGCTCTCCTATACTTTGAGCTGCTATTATACCTACAGCCTCTCCTATATCAATTTTCTTTGCAGTAGCCATGTTCATACCATAGCACTTTGCACATACTCCGTGTTTTGATTTACAAGTAAATACAGACCTAATTTTTACTTTTTTAATTCCAGAAGCCTCTATTTTCTCAGCTATTTTTGGATCCATATAAACGTCTTTTGGTATTATTATTTCTCCAGTTTTAGGATCTTTAATATCTTCAGCAGAATACCTACCAGTAAGTCTTTCTGCCAAACTTTCTATAACTTCATTTCCCTCTTTTATTTCAGAAACGTCATATCCTTCGTGAGTTCCACAATCTTCTTGTCTTACTATAACATCTTGGCTTACATCTACAAGCCTTCTTGTAAGATAACCAGAGTCAGCAGTCTTTAATGCAGTATCTGCATTACCTTTTCTAGCTCCGTGAGTTGATATGAAGTATTCTAGTACATCCAAACCTTCCCTAAAAGATGCTCTTATAGGAAGTTCTATTATCTTTCCTGAAGGATTTGCCATAAGTCCTCTCATACCTGCAAGCTGCTTGATCTGACTCTTAGATCCTCTAGCTCCTGAATCCGCCATCATAAATATTGGATTAAATTTATCTAGATTATCCATAAGTGCATCTGCAACATCTTCTGTAGTTTTAGTCCATTTCTCAATAACTCTTTGATATCTTTCTTCCTCTGATATAAATCCTCTTCTATACATTTTTTCTATTTTATCTACTGCTGCATCTGCTTCAGCTAAAAGCCTTTTTTTAGCTTCTGGAACCACCATATCTGAAGTGGAAACTGTTATACCACTTATAGTAGAATAATGATATCCTCTAGCTTTTATTTTATCAAGCATTATGGAAGTTTTAGTAGCACCATGCTTCATATAGCATTTATTTATTATCTTACCTAAGTTTTTCTTAGCTACAAGGAAATCAATTTCAAGTTTAAACTCGTTCTCAGGTTTACTTCTATCTATAAATCCCAAATCTTGAGGTATGGATTCATTAAATATTATTTTACCTGGGGTAGCATCAATTATGCCACTTATAGTTTTTCCGTCCTTAACCTTAGTAAGTCTAACTTTTATTTTGGCATTAATATCAACCTGCTTTAACTGATATGCCATTATTACTTCATCCGGTGAAGAAAAGATTCTACCTTCTCCTTTAGCTCCATCTTTTTCTATAGTTAAATAGTATGAACCAAGTACCATATCCTGTGTAGGCACAACTACTGGCTTTCCATCTGAAGGTTTTAATATGTTATGTGCAGCAAGCATTAAAAATCTAGCCTCTGATTGAGCTTCAACAGATAGAGGAACATGTACTGCCATTTGGTCTCCATCAAAGTCTGCATTATATGCAGTACATGCTAATGGATGAAGTTTTATAGCTCTACCCTCTACAAGTACAGGTTGAAATGCCTGAATTCCTAATCTATGGAGAGTTGGAGCACGATTTAAAATTACTGGATGGTCTGATATTACTTCTTCTAATACATCCCATACTTGAGTCTGTACTCTTTCTACCATTCTCTTTGCACTTTTAATATTATGTGCTAAACCACTTTCTACTAACTTCTTCATAACAAACGGCTTAAATAATTCAAGTGCCATTTCTTTAGGTAGACCACATTGATACATTCTAAGTTCAGGTCCAACTACTATAACAGAACGTCCAGAGTAATCTACACGTTTGCCCAGCAAATTTTGTCTGAATCTACCTTGTTTACCTTTTAGCATATCAGATAATGATTTTAAAGGTCTATTTCCAGGTCCCGTTACTGCTCTTCCACGTCTACCATTATCTATAAGGGCATCTACAGCTTCCTGAAGCATCCTCTTTTCATTCCTAACTATTATATCTGGCGCACCCAGATCTAATAATTTTTTAAGCCTATTATTTCTATTTATTACTCTTCTATAAAGATCATTTAAATCTGATGTAGCAAATCTTCCTCCATCTAATTGAACCATAGGCCTCAAATCAGGTGGGATTACAGGTATTACATCTATAATCATCCAATCAGGTTTATTACCAGACTTTCTAAAAGATTCAACTACTTCCAATCTTCTAATTATCCTTACCTTTTTTTGCCCTGTACTAGTTTTTAAATCTTCTTTTAGAGTCACAGATAACTGGTCTAAATCTATTTCTTCTAACAGTTTCTTAACAGATTCAGCACCCATACCTGCTACAAAATTTTGCTCACCATATTTGTCTGCAGCTTCCCTATATTCTTTTTCAGTTAAAAGTTGCTTCTTTAACAGTTGAGTTTCTTTTGGGTCTAAAACAACGTAAGATGCAAAATACAGTACTTTTTCAAGAGCTCTAGGTGACATATCCAAAATCAGTCCCATACGGGATGGTATTCCTTTAAAGTACCATATATGGGATACAGGAGCTGCAAGCTCAATATGTCCCATTCTCTCTCTTCTAACCTTTGCCTTAGTTACCTCAACACCACACCTATCACAAACTATACCTTTGTATCTTATCCTCTTGTACTTACCACAGTGACATTCCCAATCTTTAGTTGGTCCAAAAATTCTTTCACAGAACAGTCCATCTCTTTCAGGTTTTAACGTTCTATAATTTATTGTTTCTGGTTTCTTTACTTCACCTCTTGACCATTCTCTTATTTTTTCTGGTGAAGCTAAACCTATTTGAAGTGCATCAAAATTATTTAATTCAAACAAGGGTACATCCTCCCTTCCTAATGTTCATCATTAAAATCATCTATTTCCAAATCACTCTGCAAATCATCTAAAGTAAGATCTTCATAGTCTAAATCAATATCCTCATCGCTGTCATTTTCAGTATCGCTATTTTCTTCTTGTTCGCCATTATAGTCATTATTTTGTTCTTGAGGCAAATCAGTAGAATCTTCTTTTCCTTCAATATTTACATCTAGTTTTTCCATCTCTTCGTCCACAGACTCTTTAAGCTTAATTTCCTCTTTATTATCATTTAATACTTTTACATCCAAGCATAAAGCTTGAAGTTCCTTTATCAGAACCTTAAATGATTCTGGAATGCCCGGTTCTGGTATATTTTCAC
Organism: Clostridium sp. 001; assembly: GCF_019056555.1. Classification (NCBI taxonomy): domain Bacteria; kingdom Bacillati; phylum Bacillota; class Clostridia; order Eubacteriales; family Clostridiaceae; genus Clostridium; species Clostridium sp. 001. Next base: position 2,160,196 of record NZ_CP020473.1, read on the forward strand.
CTTTTACAATAGCTTCATAAGTTTTGACTCTTCCAACTACATCGTCTGACTTAACTGTCAATATTTCCTGAAGTGTATGAGCTGCTCCATATGCCTCTAATGCCCAAACTTCCATTTCACCAAATCTTTGGCCACCAAATTGGGCTTTACCACCCAATGGCTGTTGAGTTACTAACGAATATGGCCCTGTAGATCTTGCATGGATCTTATCATCAACCAGATGTGCTAGTTTTAAGATATACATATATCCTACAGTTACAGGCCTATTGAATTCTTCTCCTGTTCTACCATCATATAGTATTGTTTTTCCGTCTTCTCTATATCCTGCTTTTTTCAAGCATTCCAATATATCTTCTTCTGTAGCTCCATCAAATACTGGAGTTGCTACATGCCATCCTAGTTTACTAGCAGCCCATCCTAAATGAACTTCTAATACCTGACCTATATTCATACGTGAAGGTACGCCAAGTGGATTTAAGCATATCTGAAGAGGTCTTCCATCTGGTAGAAAAGGCATATCTTCTTCTGGTAGTACCCTAGAAATAACACCTTTATTTCCGTGTCTTCCTGCCATTTTATCTCCTACAGATATCTTTCTCTTCTGAGCTATATAACATCTAACTAATTTATTAACTCCTGGTGAAAGTTCATCTCCATTTTCTCTTGTAAATACTTTTACATCTACAATTATTCCTGCCTCACCATGTGGTACTCTAAGGGACGTATCCCTAACTTCCCTGGCCTTTTCACCAAATATTGCTCTTAAAAGTCTTTCTTCTGCTGTAAGTTCAGTTTCTCCTTTAGGTGTTACTTTACCTACTAGTATATCTCCTGCTCTAACTTCTGCACCTATTCTTATAATTCCTCTTTCATCTATATCCTTTAATGCGTCTTCTCCTACATTCGGTATATCTCTTGTAATTTCCTCTGGTCCTAATTTTGTATCTCTAGCCTCAGATTCATATTCCTCTAGATGTATTGATGTAAATACATCTTTTTTTACTAACTCTTCAGATATAAGCATTGCGTCTTCATAATTATATCCTTCCCAAGTTGTAAATCCCATTCTAATATTTTTTCCAAGTGCTATTTCTCCAAGATCTGTAGAAGGCCCATCTGCTAAAACTGTTCCCTTTTTAACTACTTCCCCTTTTTCAACTATAGGTCTTTGATTAATACATGTGCACTGGTTAGATCTCTGGAACTTAAGGAGTCTATAAATATCTGTACCTCCATCTGAGTCTCTCTTAACCCTTACTTCGTTAGCACATACATAAGAAACAACACCTGCATTTCTAGCCTTAGGAAGTACTCCTGAATCTACTGCAGCCTTGTATTCAATACCTGTTCCTACAATAGGTGCCTGTGGTTTCAAAAGTGGAACTGCCTGTCTTTGCATATTTGATCCCATAAGTGCACGGCTGGCATCATCATTTTCAAGGAACGGTATCATAGCTGTAGCTACAGAAACTAATTGCCTTGAAGACACATCCATATAATCAACGTCTTGGCCAGGTACTACAATAACATCTTCTTTATCTCTAACCGTAATTTTATTATCTATAAAATTACCATTTTCATCAAGAGGTTCGTTGGCCCTACCTATTAAATATTCATCTTCCTCGTCTGCTGTCATATATACAATTTCATTTGTAACTCTCTTATTTTCCTTATCTACTTTTCTATATGGTGTTTCTATAAAGCCATATTGGTTAACTCTTGCATATGTAGCCAAAGAGTTAATAAGTCCTATATTAGGTCCTTCTGGTGTCTCTATTGGACACATTCTTCCATAATGTGAGTGATGAACATCCCTGACTTCAAATCCAGCTCTTTCTCTTGAAAGTCCGCCTGGTCCTAAAGCAGATAGTCTTCTCTTATGAGTAAGCTCTGATAATGGATTAGTTTGATCCATAAACTGGGATAACTGTGAACTTCCAAAAAACTCTTTTATAGACGCGGCTACAGGTCTTATATTTATAAGAGCCTGAGGCGTTATAACTTCCTGATCCTGTATGGTCATTCTTTCCTTAACAACTCTCTCCATTCTTGAGAGACCTATTCTAAATTGATTTTGAAGTAATTCACCAACAGATCTAAGTCTTCTATTTCCAAGATGATCTATATCATCGGTATGGCCTACTCCATATGCTAATCCCAATTCATAGCTAATGGTAGCATACATATCGTCCCTAACTATATGTTTTGGAATTAATTCATGGATATTCTTTCTTATTTGTTCCTTAATACTTTCCTCATCACTATAATTATCTAAAATTTTCTTTAAAGTAGGATAATGGACACTTTCCTTTATATTTAAATCATCTATATCAAAGTCAATAAAACTACGTATGTCTACAAAGTTATTACCTATAACTCTTAAAACTATATCTTCAATTTGGATATCTACTACATTTATTCCACACTGTTGGATTTCTACTGCCTTTTCTCTATCTATCTTTTCACCTTTTTGGATAAGAATTTCTCCTGTATCTGGATTAACTACATCCTGTGCTGCTATCTGATTAGCAATTCTTAGGTGTAATGATAACTTCTTATTGAATTTGTATCTTCCAACTCTTGAAAGATCATATCTTTTCGCATCAAAAAATAAAGATTCAATTAGTGATTGAGCACTATCCACTGTGGGAGGTTCTCCCGGTCGTAACCTTTTATATATTTCAAGCAAAGCCTCTTCATGAGTCTTTGTATTATCTTTTTCAATTGTGGCTTTTAGCCTTTCATCCTCTCCAAAGAAATTAGTAATTTCTGCGTCTGTACCATAACCCATGGCTCTAATAAGAATAGTTATGGGTAACTTTCTAGTTTTATCTATTCTAACGTATATTACATTGTTAGAGTCAGTTTCATATTCTAGCCAAGCTCCTCTATTAGGTATTACAGTTGAAGAAAAAAGATTTTTTCCTGTTTTATCAACTGAAAGATCATAATATACACCTGGTGATCTTACAAGTTGGCTAACTATAACTCTCTCTGCGCCATTAATTATAAAGGTTCCTTGCTCCGTCATAAGAGGGAAATCTCCCATAAAAACTTCTTGCTCTTTAACTTCACCAGTTTCTTTGTTAATTAGCCTTACCTTTACTTTTAAAGGTGCTGCGTAAGTTGCATCTCTTTCTTTACATTCTTCTACAGAATATTTGATATTATCCATATCTAACTTATATCCTACAAATTCCAAATTAAGGTTAGCAGTATAATCTTGAATAGGATTAATATCATCAAATACCTCTTGTAATCCTTCTTTCAAAAACCAATTGTAGGAATCTAGCTGAACCTCAATTAAATTAGGCATGTGGCCTATTTCTTTAAGTCTGGAAAAGCTCATTCTTGTTCTTTTACCAACCTGGACAGGATGTACCATTGATTTTTCACCCCTTGCATAAACTAAAAATAGCCAAAAACATTCATTATGTATGTATATATATGTACTATATGGATGTTTATGGATTTATTAATTGCCATTGTAATAGTATAACCTATTTTTTTATAATTAATTCAATTTGTGTTAAATAATAAAGTATTTACGTTTTCTGCATAACTAATCAATGCAATTTATTATGTTATCATAATATCAAAAAATTGTCAACAATAAAATTTGTAAATTTATAATAAAAAACTATAAAAAGGGCACTTTAAATTAAAGTGCCCCTTTCATAAGCCTTATATTAATTTATTACTTTAATTCTATTTCAGCACCAATTTCTTCAAATTTAGCTTTCATAGCTTCAGCATCTTCTTTGCTTACAGCTTCTTTTAAGGTCTTAGGAGCTCCATCTACTAAAGCTTTAGCTTCTTTCAATCCTAATCCTGTTGCTTCTCTAACTGCTTTTATAACTTTTATCTTTTCTCCACCTGCAGCTTTAAGTACTACGTCAAATTCAGTTTTTTCTTCTGCTCCAGCTGCAGCTCCTGCTCCTGCAGCTCCTGCTACTGCTACTGGTGCTGCTGCACTTACTCCAAATTCTTCTTCACATGCTTTTACTAATTCATTTAATTCTAAAACACTCATCTCTTTTATTGCTTGAATGATTTCTTCTTTACTCATTAATGAACACCTCCAAAATTTCTCTCTTTAAATTATTAAGCTTCTTCTGATTTTTGTTTTTCTTCAATTGCATTTAATGCATATACAAAATTTGATAATGGAGCTTTGAAGCTTCCAAGTAATTTTGCAATAAGTACTTCTTTCGGTGGTACTGTAGCAAGCTCTTTAACTTTATTTTCATCAAAGATTTCGCCTTGAACAACTCCTGCTCTTAGTTCTAAAACCTTATGATCTTTTGAAAAATCATTAAGAATTCTTGCTGGTGCAGTTGGATCTTCATATCCAAATGCTATAGATATTGGACCTACAAAGTAATCTTCTAATTGGTCAAATCCCAATTCTTTAGCAGCTCTTAAAGCTAATGTATTTTTATAAACTTTATATTCTACACCTGCATCTCTTAATTCTTTTCTAAGTTTAGTATCCTCTTCTACAGTTAAGCCCTGATATTTAGCTAATATTACGCCTTGAGCTTTTTCCATTTTTTCCTTAATTTCTTGAACTCTAGCTTCTTTTTCTTCTCTATAATTCTTTTTCACTGTGTATCCACCTCCTTGCAGTCTAAACTACAATACATAATAAACACATATAAATTAAAAAGTCTCTCCATAGACACAGAGAGAGACCAACTATACTTTCTATTGGAATCCTTGATAGGTTGGTTACACCGTTATGCTATCGCACCTATTGTCTACGGAATATTTACATATTTAATTTTTTGCATTACATACAAGTTAATTTAATCTAAAACTTTTGTTGAATTTATCTTTATTCCTGGTCCCATAGTACTTGATATTACTACAGACTTCAAATATTGACCTTTAGATGCTGATGGTTTTGCTTTTACTATAGCTTCCATTAATGTATGAAAGTTATCTAATAATTTTTGTGATTCAAAAGATTTCTTTCCTATTGGAACATGAACTATACTAGTTTTATCTACCCTATATTCAACTTTACCAGCCTTAATCTCCTCTATTGCCTTTGCAACATCAAAAGTAACAGTACCAGATTTAGGGTTTGGCATTAATCCCTTAGGTCCAAGCACTCTTCCTAATTTTCCTACAACTCCCATCATATCTGGAGTTGCTACAACAACATCAAAATCGAACCAATTTTCTTTTTGAATCTTATCAACATATTCTTGTGCGCCTACATAATCTGCTCCTGCTTCCTGAGCTTCTTTAACTTTAGCACCTTTTGCAAATACAAGTACTTTAACTTTTTTTCCTGTTCCATGAGGAAGAACTACAGCTCCTCTAACTTGTTGATCTGCATGTCTTGGGTCTACTCCAAGTTTTAATGCTAATTCTATTGTTTCATCAAACTTTGCTTTTGATGTTTTTAAGACAAGTTCTATAGCTTCTGATGGTTCATATAATGTACCTTTATCAATAAGCTTAGCACTTTCTATATACTTTTTTCCCATGTCGAAATCCTCCCTTGTGGTTTTAACGGTTTATACCTCCCACTTATTTTGGTTAACTAGTCTTCTACAGTTATTCCCATACTTCTTGCAGTTCCTGCTATCATCTTCATAGCAGTTTCAACTGATGCAGCATTTAAATCCGGCATTTTTGTTTCAGCAATCTGTCTTACTTGCTCTTTAGTTACTTTAGCAACTTTAGTTTTATTTGGTACACCAGATCCACTTTCTATTCCTGCTGCTTTTTTTAGTAATACTGCTGCTGGAGGAGTCTTTAGTATAAAACTAAAAGATCTGTCCTGATATACAGTAATTACTACTGGAATTATAAATCCTGCCTGTTTAGCAGTCTTAGCATTGAATTCCTTACAAAAACCCATAATATTTACACCATGCTGTCCAAGTGCTGGTCCAACTGGTGGTGCTGGGCTTGCTTTTCCTGCAGGAAGTTGAAGTTTTATCATTCCTACTACTTTTTTAGCCATAATATACACCTCCTATATGTGGTTATGTATAAATACATCTCCCACTTACTATAAACCTTTGCTTTATGCATTATTCTATTTTTTCTATTTGATTAAAATCAAGTTCAACAGGAGTTTCCCTGCCAAACATGTTAACTAAAGCTTTAATTTTTCTTTTCTCAGTATTTATTTCCTGGATAACAGCTAAGAAGTTCTCTAACGGTCCCGATTTCACCTTTACATTTTCTCCTACTGATATATCTACATTTATTGGTTTTTCGCTAATTCCCATATCCTTTACTTCTTCATCAGTAAGTGGAACAGGTTTAGAACCAGGTCCAACAAAGCCTGTAACTCCTCTAGTATTTCTAACTATATACCAAGAATCATCAGTCATTATCATGTGTATTAAAACATATCCCGGAAATACTTTTTTTAAGGTTATTTTCTTTTTTCCATCTTTAATCTCAACTTGCTCTTCCATTGGAACCTGAACATCATCTATCCAATCATAAAGGTTCCTATTTTCTATGGTTTTTTCAAGATTAACTTTAACTTTATTTTCATAACCAGAATATGTATGAACTACATACCACTTAGCTTTATCTGACATAACTCTAGGGACAAAACTATTTCTTAGTCCCTACCTCCTTTTTATTTCATAATAATCTTAGCTAAAGAATTAAATCCAAAATCTATAACTCCAACAATCACCACATAAATAGCACAAAATACAACAACGGCAATTGTAGCTTTTTTTGTATGTTCTTTAGAGGCCCAAGTTATCCGTTTGAATTCTGATACTAGTCCTTTAAAAAAATTAAAGAACCCACCTTCAAGTGCTGTCTGCTTATCAACTTTTTTCATATCACCGTTTGCACCCATTTGCTCACATCCTCAAAACAATTTAATATGCGCCTCTACAATACTATCTAGTTTCTTTATGAACTGTGTGTTTATGACAAAAAGGACAATACTTTTTCATTTCTAATCTATCTGGATCATTTTTCTTGTTTTTCATTGTATTGTAATTTCTTTGTTTACAATCTGTACACGCTAATATCACTTTTACTCTCATTACTCTCTAACCTCCTAATATAGCTCACAAACATAATCAATTAGAAATTTATCTTGAAAATCATGCACTACTTAACTAAATTATCACAACTTAGTTTTTATGTCAATGGCTTAAAAATATAAACAGATACTACCTGATTTTTTACTTTCAAAAGGACTGGATTTAGAAACCCAGTCCCTAAAATATTACTCAGTTATTGTAGTAACAACACCTGAACCAACTGTTCTTCCGCCTTCTCTTATTGCAAATCTTAATCCTTCATGCATTGCTACTGGTGTTATAAGTTCTACGTTCATGTCTATATGATCTCCTGGCATTACCATTTCTACTCCTTCTGGTAGTGCGATTGATCCTGTTACATCTGTTGTTCTAAAATAAAATTGTGGTCTGTATCCATTGAAGAATGGTGTATGTCTTCCCCCTTCTTCTTTCTTAAGTACATATACCTGACCTACAAATTTCTTATGAGGATGTACTGTTCCTGGTTTTGCTAGTACTTGACCTCTTTCTACTTCTTCTCTCTGTATTCCTCTTAACAGTACTCCGATGTTATCTCCTGCCATTGCCTGGTCTAGAAGTTTTCTAAACATCTCTACTCCTGTACATGTTGTCTTCTTCTTCTCTTCCTTTAATCCTACTATCTCTAATTCGTCTCCAATTTTTAATACTCCACTTTCTACTCTTCCTGTTGCTACTGTTCCTCTTCCTGTTATTGTGAAGACATCTTCTATTGGCATTAAGAAGTCCTTATCTGTTGGTCTTTCTGGTGTTGGTATATATTCATCTACTGCGTCCATTAATTCATGTATGCACTTTGTTGTTTCTGGATCATCTGGGTTCTCTAATACCTTTAACGCACTTCCTACTATTATTGGTACATCGTCTCCTGGGAATCCATACTCACTTAATAATTCTCTTACTTCCATCTCTACTAATTCTAGTAATTCTGGATCGTCTACCTGGTCTGACTTATTTAAGAATACTACTATATACTGTACTCCTACTCTGCTTGCTAACAATATATGTTCTCTTGTCTGTGGCATTGGACCATCTGCTGCACTTACTACTAGGATTGCTCCATCCATCTGTGCTGCTCCTGTTATCATGTTCTTTACATAATCTGCATGTCCTGGACAGTCTACATGAGCATAATGTCTCTTGTCTGTCTCATATTCTACATGTGCTGTATTTATTGTTATTCCTCTTTCTTTTTCTTCTGGTGCTTTATCTATTTCATCATACTTTGTTGCTGCTGCTTTTCCCTCTTTTGACAATACCATTGTTATTGCTGCTGTTAATGTTGTCTTACCATGGTCTACGTGTCCTATTGTTCCTATGTTTACATGTGGTTTTGTTCTTTCATACTTTTCTTTTGACATTACTCTTCCTCCTTGTTGGTTATACACATCTTATTTAAGTAAACTCATCCTGGTGTGTTGTAAAAACTTTATACATCATTATTGGAGCCCATGACCAGGATTGAACTGGTGACCTCCACCTTACCAAGGTGACGCTCTGCCTACTGAGCTACATGGGCAATTTCTCTTGGAGCGGGAAACGGGACTCGAACCCGCGACGGCCAACTTGGGAAGCTGGTGTTCTACCACTGAACTACTCCCGCCAATAAACTTCAATTAAATATCAAAAGTAACATATCAGTTATTAATTCTAATACAAGTATATTTTTTTGTCAATATACTATTTTCTATTTATGAATTAAACATTTTTCCAATTTTCTTTTAACTCTCTGTAAAGCATTATCTATAGACTTGGCATGTCTATCTAAATCACATGCAATTTCTTGATATGACTTTCCATCGACATAAGACATAAGTACTTCCATTTCTAAATTTGACAACACTTCCCCTATTTCACTTTGTATATGATTTAGCTCTTCCCTTCCAATTACAAGTTCTTCGGGATCTGCCACCTTAGTTTCAGACAAAACATCCAATAAAGTTCTATCTGATTCTTCATCATATATAGGCTTATTTAAAGATATATATGTATTTAATGGAATATGCTTCTGTCTAGTAGCAGTTTTTATAGCAGTTATTATTTGACGGGTCACGCAAAGTTCTGCAAAAGCCTTAAAAGATGATAACTTATCTGGTTTAAAATCCCTTATGGCCTTATATAAACCTATCATACCTTCCTGGTAGATATCCTCCTTATCCGCACCGATTAAAAAATATGACTTTGATTTTGACTTAACAAAATTTCCATATTTATTTATCAGGTACTCCTGAGCACTTACATCCCCTTTTTTTGCCTCAATAACTATTTCTTCATCTAATTTTTCTTCAAAGGGGGAAACTTTCCTAGCATTATAACTCCCATTATCCAAGATATCCCCTCCAACACAATTATAAACCACTGCTACAATTATACATTAAAAGTAAATTTATAGTCAATACATTTTAGTCACTTTTACGAATCTTTTCAAGCTTTTCCAATATATCCTTTTTTATCCTATCTTCCAAGGTATTTCTTTGTTCGTGATATCTCTTTTCTATTTTACTTTTTATATGGTTCTCTACATTATTAACTTCATGATAAAATTCAATAGAGGACATCCTAACAGCACCTCTCTGAAATATTACTTGCTGTTCTAGCGAATCAGAAGTTACTACAAATACTTCATTTTTACGTCCTATATTATTTACAGTTCTTTCTATAAAACTATCTGCCGTCTCATTTTCTTTAGTAAATACTACTACAACATTTTTATTAATTTTTTCTTTTTTTTCTAAGCTTCCCGATACCATATGGGCATCAAATACTATAAAAACTTTATAGCCCTTATATACCGAGTAATTGCTTAAAGTTTCTATAAGCGACTGTCTTGCGGTTTCAAGGCTATAATTCTTTATATTATTTAACTTAGGCCAACTATTTATAACATTATATCCATCTACAAAAATATTTCTCAACTTCTACCACATTTTATTCTTTGCTTTAATATTTCATACATCAATATGCCACCTGCCACAGAAGCATTTAAGGATGATACTCTTCCTACCATAGGTATCTTTACCAGCACATCACATTTTTCTTTAGTTAGTTTAGCTATTCCTCTTCCTTCACTTCCTATTATTAAAGCCGCAGGCCCCTTAAAATCAACATCAAAGCAATAATTTTCTCCACTCATATCAGCCCCATATACCCATATACCATCTTTCTTTAATTTTTCTATTGTAGTATTTAAATTTGTAACTTTACATATTTTCATATACTCTGCTGCTCCTACAGAAGATTTATATACTACAGGCGTAATTCCCACATTTCTTCTTTTAGGTATTATAATTCCATGAGCACCGCATATCTCAGCAGTTCTTATTATTGCACCAAAGTTATGGGGATCTTCTATTTCATCTAATACAATTATAAAAGGGGCCTCTTTTTTTTCTTTAGCGTATTCTAATATATCCTCTACTTCACAGTATTTATAAGGGGTTATTTGTGCAATTACTCCTTGATGTGCTCCTGTCTGGGAAATTTTATCTAGCTTTTTTCTATCCACCTGTTTTACAACTATATGCTTTTCTTTAGCTTTAGCAAGTATTATATTTATAGAACCTGACATATTTCCCTCTGCAAGAAAAATCTGTTCTATAGTTGTATTACTTGATTTTAAAGCTTCAATAACTGCATTTCTGCCTTCAATTAAATCCTCTCTAAACTCAGTTTTATCTGTCAAGTTCGTTGACTTTTTATATTTATTTTTCATAATCCTACCCTTTATACCTCAATTTCTTATTTACTTTTTTAGTCTACCTTATATTCCCTTCATATCTCTTGTAACTTTCCACAAGTCATTTTTCCTTCCAAACAAGATCCATTTACACAGGAAGGTCCACAGTTCATAAACAAATTAGTCGTATACTCAATTAACTTAACCTCTAATGCCAATTAAAATTCCCCTTTATTCTTCAAGTTTATTATAAGCCTAAATAAATAATTTAATCTATCTCGGTTATCTATTAAATATAAAAAACCAATTAATGTTTCAAATCCAGTTGCAAATCTATACTCCTGTACATCTGCATTTTTAGGAACTGTCCCTGACTTAGCATTTCGTCCTTTTTTAAAAAAATATATTTCACTATCAGATAACTCTTGTTCCAATTTTTTTATAACTTCACTTTGAGAATGGGCCTTTACAAATTTTATAGCTTCCACATGCAAATTATGTACAGACATATTTCTGTGTTCACTGGCTAAATAAGTTCTTACAAACACCTCATATACAGCATCTCCAATAAACGCAAGTGCAAGGGGACTCATCTGTCTTACCTCTGCTTCACTCATTCTTATCTTTAACAAATCATTTTCCATCTTTATCCCCCGTTAAATTATAATCTCTATACTCTTTTCCATCTTACTCCTTCTGGTGTATCTTCTAATACTATTCCCTGTGCCTTCAAGTCATCCCTTATTTTATCGGAAAGTGCCCAGTTTTTTTCACTTCTAGCTATTTGTCTCTTCTCTATTAAAGCTTCAATTTCTTTTTCAATGCTTCCTCGCTTAGATTGCTGTAGTATTCCAAGTGGAGCTCCCAGTTCCCTTATTAAATTGAGACAATTCCTAATTACTTCCACAGAGGAATCCTTATTTATGCTTACATTTATATCCTTTACCAGGTCAAAAATTACAGATATAGCATCTGCTGTATTAAAGTCATCATCCATCTTTTCAATGTATCTTTGCTTGTATTTATCTAATTTATTTCTATACTCTTTTTCATCTTCTGAAATTGGTATGTCTTCTTTATTATCTAGAAGATTTTCTAAATTTGTTATTGAATTGTACAATCTATCTAACGCTGATTTTGTAGAATCTAAAAGTTCCATACTAAAATTTATTTGAGTTCTATAATGACCTGATAACATAAACATTCTTATTACGTCCGGTTCATATTTTCCCAAAATTTCCCTTACAGTAAAAAAGTTATTTAGTGATTTTGACATTTTTTGGTTATTTACATTTACAAAAGCAGAATGCATCCAATACTTCGCAAATGTTTTACCGGTTCTACCTTCACTTTGAGCTATTTCATTCTCATGATGGGGGAACATTAAATCAGACCCACCTGCATGTATGTCTATAGTTTCTCCTAGTAAATCATGCGCCATACAGGAGCATTCTATATGCCATCCCGGTCTTCCCATTCCCCAAGGGCTTTCCCATGCAGGTTCACCAGGTTTTTGCCCCTTCCAAACTGCGAAATCCATAGGATCTTTCTTTCTCTCATCAACATCTATTCTAGCTCCTGCCCTAAGATCATCTATATTTTGTCCAGAAAGTTTTCCATAATTGCTGAATTTCTTTGTACTAAAATAGACATCCCCATCTATCTCATAGGCATAGCCTCTATCTATTAAATCTCCTATAAATTCAATAATTTTTGTTATGTATAAAGTAGCTCTAGGATTTACAGTAGCTCTTTTTATGTGCAAAGCATCTGCATCCTTATAATATTCTTTTATAAACTTATCTCCCAGTTCTTTTACAGTTATATGTTCATCTTGTGCTTTTTTTATCATCTTATCATCAATATCTGTAAAATTTTGTACAAATCTCACTTTATATCCCTTGTACTCCAGGTATCGTCTAACAGTGTCAAATACAACAAAAGTTCTGGCATTGCCTATATGAAAAAAATTATATACTGTAGGGCCACATACATACATTTTTACTTCATTGGAATCCAATGGAACAAACTCTTCCTTTTCCCTGGTCATTGTATTAAAAATTTTCATGATATTTTGGCCTCCTTGTTTAGTTTCCCTATTTATATCAAGTGATTCTTAGGTTCAGGTGGAGTTTACTTATAAGGAATACCCTTTCTCCATCTGAACCTTAGAAGAATTTATCCAGATGCGTAGCAGTGCTTATCCCCCCACTTTGAAGAAAAGCAGATATTCCAAATCTTTGATTCGGTGATAGTCGCTTTCACTGTGTGCGATGGGGGTGTTAGCAATGGTAGCAATCGGATAAACTAAATTAAAAATATAAATAAAGTTTTTTTACACCAAATAAAATTCTTATCCATAGAATCCTTAGAATTTCTCATCTATAATAGATACCTATTGGACAAAATTCTTACTCTAATTTCGATTTAAATTCCCTAAATATTTTATCACATTATTGTAACTTATTTAAGTGCTATTAATATTTTTATCCCTCTTGCTTTAAATAAGGAAAACCTATAAGGATCCATAACATCATGGAAGCTTATAGGTCTTTAACTTACTTTAATATTTTTCAACTATACTTTCAGCTATATTCAAATCCTCTGGTGTGGTCACTTTTATGTTTTCATAGTTGCCTTCATACAAATAAACCTTATTTCCATAATGCTCTACTACCATAGTATCATCAGTAACACACATTTTTTCATTCATTAATTTTTTATGACATCCATAAATTAAATCATATTTAAAACACTGCGGAGTTTGAACTGCAAATAAACTTTTTCTCTCTAATGTAGAAGAAGAAAATCCACTTTCTTCCCTAACTTTTAGTGTGTCCTTAGGCCTAACTCCACAAGCACAAGCCCCATACTTATTAGAATATTTTATTCCATCGTCAATAATTTTACTAGTGACAAAAGGTCTAGCTCCGTCGTGAATTAGAACAACACTACAGTTTTCTTTTTCTAAAACTTCTAATCCATTAAATACTGAATCCTGACGTTCTTTTCCCCCAGCAACTAATTTAACTACCTTCTGAAGTCCATATTTATCTACTACTTCTCTTTTACAATATTCTATCTCAGTTTCTGCACATACAAGTATAATTCCATCTATAAGAGGATTTATGGAAAATGCCCTTATAGAATAATATAATATAGGCTTACCCTTAATTTTAATAAATTGCTTATTAATAGTAGTTCCCATTCTTTTTCCCTTACCAGCAGCTACAATAATAGCATAATTACCATTCATAAGTTATAGATCCCCTTTTTGTCTTGCAAATATCATTCTTCCTGCTGCTGTTTGTAATACAGAAGTTACTACCACATCTTTTGTATCTCCTATATACTTTTTTCCACCTTCTACAACTATCATTGTTCCATCATCTAAATATGCAATACCCTGTCCTGATTCTTTTCCATCCTTAATTATTTGTACATTCATTTCTTCTCCTGGAAGTACAACAGGTTTCACCGCATTAGCAAGTTCATTTATATTAAGTACTGGTACTCCCTGGAACTCTGCAACTTTATTTAAATTGTAGTCATTAGTCACTACTTTTCCATCTAAAACTTGTGATAGTTTTAAAAGCTTGGCATCTACTTCCGGTATGTTTGGAAAATCTTTTTCATATATCTGAACATCAATATTTAACTCTTTCTGTATCTTATTTAATATATCTAATCCTCTTCTTCCCCTAGTTCTCTTCAATCCATCTGAAGAATCAGCTATATGTCTTAATTCTGCTAGTACAAAGTTTGGAATTACAAGTGGTCCCTCTATAAATCCAGTTTGGCATATATCAAATATTCTCCCATCTATTATTACAGAAGTATCTAAAACCTTAGGATAACCTTTATGTGCATGTTGGTGCTCCCCTTTAGATTTTTTTTCTCTAGTTCCCTGAAGTCTTTTAGTTGCCACACTAGCAGCTATATTAGAAAACATGGACATTAATTCTTCCCTTTTTCGTATAGCAATATTTGCACCTAATGCAGCCATAAGTATAGCTACTATTACTGCAAGTACAGTCCCCACAACTGGTATCTTTTCTAACAAATTAAGAAATACTGCTGATATTAAAAGTCCTATTAATGCTCCCAAAACACCTAATAATATTTCTACTGCAGGAAGCTTTTGAAGGCTCTTTTCGATATAATCCATAGTTTTCATAATAATTGAATTAATCCATGGTGATATTAAAAATAACATGATTCCAAAAAACAAAGTTAATATAGATAAAAATAAAAATTGTTTAACTGGACTATTTCCTAAATAAAATATTTTAACAAAGTAGTTAGAACTTAACGCACTCTTTCCTAGCAAATATCCTAATATTAAGCCTATTATTGTAAAAAGTCCTCTCAGTATTTTTTTTAACAATAGACTCACCTCCCCTACATTGATGTTTTTTCATTACATTTACTATATATTAATAAACTAGATTTTTCAATAAAACCAAATTTATTTAATAAATTATTTACTTTACGTCCTTAATTTAACAAGCCCCTTTAGATAATTATACCAAAAAATAAAATTTATAAACATTTTTGTCCATTATTTCACATGACAATCCCCCTATTCATAAATTTATTCTTGGTTTATTATATATGCATAGAGCAATTTTACTTAGTACTAACTTAAGTTTACAAATAATATCCTAAATATATAAGGAGTTGAACCTGATGAAAGATATAATTTTTGATAATTTTCAAAACGCAGTAAGTGAATCTTTATTAAGGCATAAGAGTATTTTAGATATAATTACGAAACTTCAGGAATCAAATGCTAGAATAAATAGAGCTGTTGCAAAATCTATTACTAATTGCGGATGTATAGAAGTTTGTGGTAAGAAACAACATATTCCATCCGAAGATAATACTTTGGATATTGAATCCCTAAGATCTTGCTTAAGTACTCATGTAAAAGGTAAGCTATGTGACAACTGTAGAGATGTAATACAAAACGAAATAGGAA
This sequence comes from Clostridium sp. 001, assembly GCF_019056555.1. NCBI lineage: Bacteria > Bacillati > Bacillota > Clostridia > Eubacteriales > Clostridiaceae > Clostridium > Clostridium sp. 001. The sequence continues at coordinate 2,175,908 of NZ_CP020473.1, forward strand.
ATAATTTATTTTATCTTACTTGTTTATGTAATACACTGGATATAAATCTATATGACATACTTTTAAAAGAATATGACAAAATAAATACTCTAGGTAAGTATTCCTTCAGATGATTTCTAGCACAAAATAATACCAGTCATATTATTTTGTGCTTAAAATTTATTGTCTATCATGATTTGTTCCCTAAGTCTTCTCAATCCATTCTTTATAGCTCTAGCCCTAGCTTCTCCTATTCCTTCAACTTTATCAAGCTGCTCATAGGATGCTTCCATAACACCTTTAAGCTCCTTAAAATTTTTCACTAAATTTTCTATTACATTAGTTGGTATCCTAGGAATTTTGTTTAACATTCTGTATCCTCTTGGCGATATCAATGTATCAACTAGAGGGGCTCCTGCATATCCCAAAGATTTAGAAATACAATCAAGATTGAATAGTTCACTTGAACTTATTTCTTGAAGTTGCTTATATATTTCATCATAATCCATACCACTTTGACAATAGTCTCTTATCATAAATATTCCATCTCTTTCAACACTTTTAATTAATTCGTTTAATTGCATTGAAATTAATCTTCCTTCATTTCCAAGTTCACATATGTATCTTTCAATCTCCGATACTATTCTCATTACCATTTCAGTTCTTTGGATAGCCGTCATTACATCAAATAGTGTTACTATGTCTTGAAACTCTAAAATATTAAGATTGTTAACAACCCCATCAAGTACAGAGACGTACTTTTCTAAAGTTTGCAGTGCTTGATTAGCCCTTCCAAGCATAACACTACTGTCCTGTAATACATATTTAATGTATCCTTTATATACAGTTATTACATTTCTCCTTTGAGAAATAGCAATAACTATAGCCCCTGTTTGTTTAGCCACTCTATCTGCAGTTCTATGCCTTGTTCCAGTTTCAAAAGTTGGAATAGATGAATCTGGAATAAGTTGAGTGTTTGCATATAATATTCTCTTTAAATCACTGCTCAATATTATAGCGCCATCCATTTTTGCAAGCTCATATATATAAGAAGAACTGTACTCAGAATTAATGGTAAATCCACCGTCTACCACTTTCATTATCTGTTCACTGTCTCCTAAAACTACAAGCCCGCCAGTTTTAGCCCTCAAAATATTTCTAAGACCTTCCCTAAGTTGAGTACCTGGAGCTAAAAGTTTTAATATACTTTTAAGTTCTTTATCTTTTTCTAATCTCAAAATCATCACCCTAATTAAAAAACTTTATTTAATGCCTCCTTCAGGGAGGATACACCTATAACATTTATATCTTTACAATTTACCTTTCCATTATTTCTATCTGGTATTATTATATTCCTAAATCCCATTTTTTTTGCTTCATTTACAATTCTATCACAAAATGATACTGGTCTAACTTCACTTGTAAGTCCAATCTCACCTACTGCCAAAAGATTATCTAGACCTATTTCCCTAGATTTAGCACTAGATATAAGTGCAAGGGCAAGCCCTAAATCTCCAAAAGTTCCTTCTATCTTAAGTCCTCCTACTACATTTACATAAACATCACAATTATAAAATGTAATTCTAAGTTTTTTCTCAAGTACCGCTAAAATTAAATTTAATCTGGAGATATCTACTCCAACTGCTGTTCTTCTTGGCATAACTGCTTTAGTTTCACTAACCAACGCTTGTATTTCTACTAGTATAGGCCTTTTTCCTTCCATTATACCAATAATTACAGAACCTTCTTTTTGAAATTCTCTATCTTCTAAAAATGCTGCAGAAGGATTTAATATTTCTTTAAGCCCGCTTCCTGCCATTTCAAATACACCAATTTCACTGGTAGTACCAAAACGGTTTTTTACAGTTCTTAAAATTCTTAACTCTCCTGTTCTTTCTCCTTCAAAAGACAGTACAGTATCCACCATATGCTCTAGTACCCTAGGTCCCGCTAGCTCACCCTGCTTTGTAACATGTGCCACTATAAAAAAAGATATATTATTAGACTTCCCTATACGCATAATATCGTTAGAAGTTTCCCTTACTTGAGACACACTACCCGGTGCTGAGCTAATAGATTCTTTAAATAAAGTCTGAATAGAATCCACTACTACAAATACAGGTTTAGTTTGTTCTATATGAGCCTTTATTTTATCAATATTAACTTCTGAAACTATATAAAGATCATTAGACAAAGAATCAAGTCTATCTCCCCTCATCTTTATCTGTTCTTCTGACTCTTCTCCTGAGACATACAGCACTTTTCCATACTTTTCAGCAATATTGCTGGCCGTCTGTAAAAGCAAAGTCGATTTTCCAATACCAGGAGCTCCGGATATAAGTGTTATTGAACCTTTTACAATGCCTCCTCCAAGAACTCTATTCAATTCCATTATACCAGTATCTAACCTTTCATATTCACCGGATTTTATATTATTTATACTCTTGGGTGTGCTGCTAAACTTCATATCAGAAAATGTTACTTCCTGAGGCGACTTAATCTCTTCTACCATGCAATTCCATTTATTACAATTAGGACATTTACCCAGCCACTTTGGGGATTCATATCCACATTCCTGGCATACAAAAACCGTTTTTTTCTTTACCATTGAATCATCTCTTCCTGTATAAATCAATAAAAATAGCTAAATTTATATAAACAGAGTTCTTAGCATAAAATGGAGTTTTAACTCCATTTTATGCTAAGAAATCGTTATCCAGGGACGTAGCTACTCTTTACTCCCACTTGGATAAAAACAGGCGTCCCAAATTCTTCTATTCGATGACAGTCGCTTTCGCGGAGTCCGTGGGAGTATTAGAGCAGGTAGTCATCGGATAAAAATTAAACTTTATACTGTAAAAAGTATAAAGTTTAATTTTATCTGAGTCAATCATTAATTAACTTTATTAAATAATAATTCTCCCTTTTCTACAACTACCTTAACCTTATCTCCTTTTTTAACATTACCTCTAAGCATTTCTTCAGAAAGTTTATCTTCTACAGTTTTTGTAATTGCTCTTCTAAGTGGTCTTGCACCATAAGTTAGGTCAAGGCCTTCTTTTGCCAAGAGTTCCTGTGCTTTATCTGTAAATCCAATTTCTATTTCCTGATCTTTAAGCCTTAAGGAAACATCTTTTAACATAAGTTTTACTATTTGTTTTAAATCTTCCTCTTCTAACTGGTGGAACACTATAATATCATCAATTCTGTTTAAGAACTCAGGCCTAAAAGAATTTCTAAGTTCCTCCATTATATTATCTTTCATCTTTTCATATTGACTTTCCTTGTCATCACCTTTAGCAGCAGTAAATCCCATAGATTTTTGTTTTTTAATGGTAGCTGCCCCAACATTAGAAGTCATTATTATTATGGTATTTTTAAAATTTATTGTTTTTCCTTTTCCATCGGTTAATCTCCCATCTTCAAGTATTTGAAGCAATATATTAAATACTTCTGGGTGTGCTTTTTCTATTTCATCAAACAGTACTACTGAATAAGGATTTCTTCTTACTTTTTCAGTAAGCTGTCCTCCTTCATCATAGCCTACATACCCTGGAGGCGATCCTATAAGTCTAGATACCGTATGCTTTTCCATATATTCTGACATATCAATTCTTATCATATTGTTTTCGTCGCCAAACATAGCCTCTGCCAAAGCTTTTGACAATTCAGTTTTCCCAACACCTGTAGGTCCCAAAAATATAAATGAACCTATAGGTCTCTTTGGATCTTTAAGTCCAACCCTAGCCCTTCTTACTGCCTTAGAAATGGATTTAACTGCTTCATCTTGACCTACTACTCTCTTATGAAGAATTTCCTCTAATTTGAGCAATCTCTCCGATTCTCTTTCAGTTAACTTCTCTACAGGTATATTGGTCCACTGAGATACTACTGATGCAATTTGATCTTCTCCTACCGTAAGTGTAGATACTTCCTTTTTAGTCTTCCAGTTAGTTTTTAATCCTTCTAATTTATTTTTTAATTCCTTTTCTTTATCCCTTAAACTAGCAGCTTTTTCAAAATCCTGTACCCTAATAGAATCCTCTTTTTCTTTAGTTGCCTTTTCTAATTCTTCTTCTAAATTTTTTAAATCTGGTGGGGCAATTAAATTTTGTATTCTAACTTTAGCAGCTGCTTCATCTATAAGATCAATTGCCTTATCAGGTAAATACCTATCAGTAATATATCTATCTGACAAGTTTACTGCTGCATATATTGCTTCATCTATTATTTTTACTCTATGGTGGGCCTCATATTTGTCTCTAAGACCTTTTAATATTAGAACCGCCTCTTCTTTAGTAGGTTCTCCTACTATTATAGGCTGAAATCTTCTTTCAAGTGCAGCATCCTTTTCAATGTATTTTCTATATTCATCTATAGTAGTGGCTCCTATGCATTGTATTTCTCCTCTAGCTAAAGCTGGTTTTAATATATTAGATGCATCTATAGCACCTTCTGCTGCTCCTGCTCCTATTATAGTATGAATTTCATCTATGAATAATATTACATTACCTGATTTTCTTATCTCTTCCATAACCTTTTTAAGTCTTTCTTCAAATTCTCCTCTATATTTTGATCCCGCTATCATTGAAGAAAGATCTAATGTTACTACTCTTTTTCCCCTTAAAAGTTCAGGTATATTACACGATACTATCTTTTCTGCCAATCCTTCTGCAATTGCAGTTTTACCTACACCAGGATCTCCAATTAGACAAGGATTATTCTTAGTTCTTCTACTTAGTATTTCCAAAACCCTCTGAGTTTCCTTATCTCTTCCTATAACAGGGTCCAATTTTCCCTCTTTTGCCATGTCTGTTAAGTCTCTTCCAAACTGATCTAAAGTTGGGGTTGGCTCTCCATTTTCTTTCTTAGTACTGCTTGAATTCATTGATGATTGCTCTCCTGAAAGTGAATCCACAAGTTCTTTCCTCAATTTGTTAAAATCCACTCCCAAATTGTTTAAAATAGTAAATGCAACTCCCTCTGCCTCTCTTATAAGTGCAAGTAGGATATGCTCTGGACTTATATAGTTATGGTTTAGATTCCTGGCTTCAAACAAACTTAGCTCTAAAAGTCTTTTCGTCCTTGGAGTAAGAGGGATTTCCTTATTGTACAAATTTATTTCTCCCCTACCCTCATATTCTTCTATAAAATTTCTTACTGTTTCAATATTTACATTCATATCACTTAAAAGATTTCTGGATATTCCTTCTTCTTTTAATATTCCCAAAAGTATATGTTCTGTACCTACATATCCATGTTGAAGTGCTTGTGCTTCTTCTTGAGCATAAACTAATACTTTTTGTGCTCTTTCCGTAAATCTTCCAAACATCATAGTATATTTCACCATCCTTCTTATTGAACTTTATCAATATTTAATTTTTCTTTTACAATTTTTGCTCTATTAAGATTCATTTCAATGGCTGATAAAATTTTCTCATTTCCATTTTGTATTGTAGCAGGCTGTGTACTTACTAAAAGATTGTTCAAGGTTGCCTTACTTATATTCTTAATTATTCCCATTTCAACGCCTAATCTTACATCAGACAAAAGCTTGAAACATTCATTTACATTTAAAATCACTGCTGATTTTAATATACCCAATGCTCTGTAAATTTTATCTTCTACCTCATATTTAAATTTTTTCATAAGATTTTCTCTAGAAGCCTTTTCTTCATTTGTTACCTGAACAACTACAGCTTTTAAATTGCTCAGTATCTCCTCTTCGCTTCTACCTAAAGTAACCTGATTGGAAATCTGATATATATTCCCTATGGCCTTTGAACCCTCACCATATAATCCTCTAACAGTCATTCCAACTTGAGATAATGCATTTAAAAATCCATTCATCTGATTGTTTAAAGAAAGTGCTGGCAAATGCAGCATAACAGAAGCTCTAAGTCCTGTTCCTATATTAGTGGGACATGCTGTAAGATAACCTAACTTTTCATCAAATGCATATTTTAAATTTTCTTCCAATAAATCATCTATTTTATCACTTACATTATATACTTCTTCCAAATTTAGCCCTGCCGTTATACACTGGATTCTAATATGATCTTCTTCATTTATCATAATACTTATAGTCTGCTGATTATCTAGTATAAAGGCAGATTTATGACTGTGATCTATCAAATTTTTGCTTATAAGGTGTTTTTCTAGATAATTTCGCTTTTCATTATCAGTTTCTTCCCACAAATAATTGGTCTTAAATGTGTCCTTATTACTGGAAGGTGTATAAAAAGCATTCTCTACTAGTTTGATTACCTCTTTGCTTTTTTCTTGATTTAATTTATGTGGAAATGGAACTTCAGCCAAATTTCTAGCTAATCTTATCCTACTACTTATTACCAAACCCCCGTTGCTGTCATCACAAGTAGTCGTCCAATTATTCAAAGTTAACCCTCCTTCCTATTTTCGTTGCTCACATGAACTTGTTTCTCAATTTCTTTTATAGCATCTCTTATAGTTGCTGCTTTTTCATACTCCTCTAAGGATACTGCCTTTTGAAGATCTGACTTTAACTTCAAAAGCTTATTTCTTTCAATAATACTTTTTCCTTGATTTTTAGGTATTTTACCTGTATGACCTAAATTTGCTTGAACCCTCTTAATTACAGGTTCTAAAATATTACTAAAATTTTTATAGCACTCACTGCATCCTAAAAGACCTGTTTTTTTAAATTCACTATAAGATGTACCACAGGTTTTACAAGATATATCAAAGGTTTTATGTTCTTCATTATTGCCGCTTGTCATATAATCCATAATTCCACTTAAAATATTTTGGAATCCAAATGGAGAAACAAAGTCTATTTGAGGTACAAAATTAAGTTCTCCCTTTTCCATAGCACACTTTTCACATAAATTAATATCCTGCTTGGAACCATTTATTATTTTTGTTATATGAACTGTAGCTTCATTCTTCTTACATATATCACAAATCATATCATCACTCCTATGCATATATGATTAACATTTAATGTAATTTAATACAATAAATATTATATCATATATTTGTCTATCTATTCATACCAAATTTAGGGCTCTTAAATATAACTACTATAATTGATTTTAATATATCTGCCCTCAATTTATTTTTATTATTCAATGCAATATTTAGTGTCCTATCATTTATTATAGTCTTTAATATTATGTTTTCTCTTTCCGTTATAACTTGCTCTTCAAGTAGCGTTTCTATAAGCTGTGCAGCAGTATTGTATGTTATGGTGTCCCCTATTTTTTCTATTATACTTTTAAGTAAATTCTCATTACAGTCAAATTCTATTTTTCGTATAATTATACATCCACCGCCGCCCCTCTTGCTTTCTATGTAGTAACCTTTATCCATAGTAAATCTAGTAGTCAATACATAATTTATCTGGGAGGGCGCACAGCTAAAATAATTAGCTAGTTCGTTTCTGCCAATTTGAAGTTTAGTCTCCTCACTATTATTAAGCATTTCTTTTATAAAGTCTTCTATTATATCTGATAATCTTGCCAATTTACCACCTTCTTGACTTTGACTTTCTTTGACCTTAAATTAATAATATTATTAATTTAGGTTTTATTCAACTTCTATATTTCACTAAATATATTTGTTTTATACACAAATACTAATTTCAAATACTATTTTCTCCATTTTTCTAATACATACTATTGTATACTGTTTATATGTGTTAAATAAGAATAATCACCATGTAGAATAATTTAATCCTCATTCTTAAATGCTTTTATACAATACTTTCCTCCATCACAGGTTTTATTTGGATTAACAGTAAAATACTTATTTTTTAACATATTACATACTATCTCTACATTTTTATTTTCATTGCTATCTACAACTATAGTTAATTTATCATTTTTATTTACTATTGCTATATAATCATATATACTACTATAATCCTCTAAAGTAATTTTACCTTTTATGCTCATTTTATATTCAGACATATAATCTCTCCTTAATTGAAAAGTTCATCTAATGATTAATAAAATTATTATTCATTGTAGTGAATTAAAATATACACAATATTTAATTTTAAAAAACCTCAATAGAATTATATTCTATTGAGGCTGAAATTTATTCTTGCCTAACTTTTATTTTATTTTTACTTTCTATTATCTTATTTGCTTGAATGTCTGGGACTTCCTCATATCTTTCAAATTTCATATTGAAACTTCCTCTAGCTTGAGTCATGGACCTTAAATCTGTAGCATATTTAAACATTTCTGCTTCAGGTACTTCAGCTATTATTATCTGATTTTTACCCGAAACTTCCATTCCAAGTACTCTCCCTCTTCGTTTATTTATATTCCCAATTATATCCCCCATATACTCTTCAGGGACACACACTTCTACATGTAAAATTGGTTCTAATAATACAGGATCAGCTTCTAAAATTCCTTTCTTATAGGCTAAAGATGCTGCTACCTTAAAAGCCATTTCTGAAGAGTCTACTGGATGATACGATCCATCATGTAATGTAGCTTTTATTCTTATTATAGGGTATCCAGCTAAGACCCCATGGTTAATACATTCTCTAAGCCCTTTTTCAACTGCCGGTATATACTGTCTTGGAACTACTCCCCCTACTACTTTATCCACAAATTCTAAATCATCTTCATTATCATTTCTTGGTTCAAACTTAATTTTTACATCTCCATACTGTCCATGTCCTCCTGATTGCTTTTTGTGTTTGCCCTGTACATCTGAAGTTTTCCTTATTGTTTCTCTATAATGTACTTTTGGTTCTCTCAAAATAACATCTGTTCCAAATTTAGACTTTAATTTAGATGATATCACATCAATGTGAACTTCACCTTGTCCAGAAATTATAGTCTCTGCATTTTCTACATCTCTAGATATTTTAAAAGTAGGATCTTCTTCTAACAGTTTACTTAGTCCATTAAATATTTTATCCTCATCATTTTTAGATTTAGGTAACATAGCCATCGAAATTACTGGCTCCGGAAATTCAATTGCTTTAAATGCAACTAAAGACGATGGGTCACATAAGGTATCCCCTGTGCTCGCAAATTGTAGTTTAGCAACAGCGCCCATATCTCCGGCTCCTATTTCCGACACAGGTATCTGCTGTTTTCCCTTTAAAAAATATAAGGTTCCTATTTTTTCACTTTTATCTTTTTTCACATTATATACTGTCATATCTGATTTGAGCTTACCAGTCATGACTCTAAATAAAGATAACTTACCTACAAAAGGATCAGCTATAGTTTTAAAAACAAAAGCTGAAAAAGGACTATTTTCATCTGCTTTAACTACAACCTGTGATTTTTGTTCTAAATTAACATTAATTACTTCTGAAGCTTCAGGAGATGGGAAACATTGAATTATATCTTCTAATAAAGTATCTATTCCTATTCCATTTACAGCAGAGCCACACATTACAGGTGTAATTTCACCTTTTGAGCAAGCTCTTATTAATCCTTTATAAATGTCTTCATCACTTAAAGTACCCTCACTAAAATATTTATCTAAAAGTTCCTCATCTGTTTCTGCCACAGCTTCCATAACCATATTCCTACATTTTGTGATTTTATCTAAAATATCTTTTGGTATAGTAGTTTCTTCTACTATGTTCTTATTATTCACTATATTAGCTTTTCCTGAAATAACGTTTACAATTCCTTTAAAATTATTTTCCTTTCCTATAGGATATTGAATTGGTACTACAGACATACCAAACTTTTCTTTTAATTCTGCCAATGTTTTATCAAAATCTGAATTTTCTCTATCCAACTTATTTATATAAAAAGCTCTAGGAAGTTTACTTTTATTGACACCACTCCAAGATTTCTCAGCTCCCACTTGGATTCCAGATACACTTGATAAAACAATTATAGCTACATCAACTGCTCTCAATCCTTCCATAGTTTCTCCTATAAAATCAAAATATCCTGGCATATCAACTAAATTTATCTTTGTATTTTTCCATTCACAAGAAGCTAAAGATGAAGCTATTGATATTTTTCTCTTTTTTTCTTCAATATCATAATCACTAACAGTACTTCCATCCTCAATTTTTCCAAACCTATCAACAACTTTTGTGTAATAAAGTATTGCTTCTGTTAATGTAGTTTTACCAGAACCACTATGTCCAATAAATCCTACATTTCTTAAATTATTTACTGAATATTTTTTCATAAGCAATCCCTCCCCTTACTTTTCGATTAATTATATATTCTATTTGCTAATTAAAATTCCTCCTACAATTAATTAAATTTTCAAAATAATTTTGCTTTTATATTATTATCTATGAAAACAAGTGCCTAAAATATGCACTCCATAAAAAAATAAACCAAAGGTGAGCTACCTTTGGTTTATTTTTACTAATCTATTTTAGGCATTTTCAAAGAAATAACTAATCAGTATGCTAGCCTATTTTTTATCATACTGCATCGGTAGAACCCTTAGATAAGATTCACTATCTGCGGAACCTTCCTCCTTGTCTGATAAAAAATATTCGTCGCATCTTTGACTTGTTATTTTCTTTCAAATGCCTTAATTAAATGAATTCAAAAAATAAAAATGGCTCCGTGGAGAGGGCTCGAACCTCCAACCCTTCGGTTAACAGCCGAATGCTCAACCATTGAGCTACCACGGAACAATCTATGCAGTGTATTTCTTTAAAAAACGAGTAACAAAATGTTACTCGTTTTGGTGGAGATAAAGAGATTCGAACTCTTGACCCTCTGCGTGCAAGGCAGATGCTCTCCCAGCTGAGCTATACCCCCGCATGGTGGACCTTCAGGGACTCGAACCCCGGACCCACCGGTTATGAGCCGGTTGCTCTAACCAACTGAGCTAAAGATCCTTATAACCTGGCAGCGACCTGCTCTCCCACAGGGCCTCCCCTGCAGTACCATTGGCACTGTGAAGCTTAACCTTCCTGTTCGGTATGGAAAGGGGTGTTACCTTCACGTCATTACCACCAGATTTATTATTGAAAATTGCTATAAGCTTATATCAATTTTCTTATCACAGTTTTATATTATACAGTGCTTTTAAACAACTGTCAATACTAAACATGAATTTAACCATAAAAATTTTATAGTTAAAGAAGAACTCTGTCCTCTCAAAATTGCACAGTAAATTTTTTTCTTTCGTTTTTTATTTGGTCAAGCCCTCGACCTATTAGTATCAGTCAGCTTAACAAGTTACCCTGCTTACACCTCTGACCTATCTCCTCGTGTTCTTCGAGGGGTCTTACTAGCTTACGCTATGGGAAATCTTATCTTGAGGTGGGCTTCACACTTAGATGCTTTCAGCGTTTATCCCTTCCCAACTTGGCTACCCAGCTATGCTCCTGGCGGAACAACTGGTTCACCAGCGGTCGGTCCATCCCGGTCCTCTCGTACTAAGGACAGCTCCTCTCAAATTTCCTGCGCCCGCGACGGATAGGGACCGAACTGTCTCACGACGTTCTGAACCCAGCTCGCGTGCCGCTTTAATGGGCGAACAGCCCAACCCTTGGGACCTACTTCAGCCCCAGGATGCGACGAGCCGACATCGAGGTGCCAAACCTCCCCGTCGATGTGAACTCTTGGGGGAGATCAGCCTGTTATCCCCGAGGTAGCTTTTATCCGTTGAGCGATGGCCCTCCCACGAGGTACCACCGGATCACTAAGCCCGACTTTCGTCCCTGCTCCACTTGTTTGTGTCGCAGTCAAGCTCCCTTCTGCCTTTGCACTCTTCGAAGAATTTCTAACCCTTCTGAGGGAACCTTTGTACGCCTCCGTTACTTTTTAGGAGGCGACCGCCCCAGTCAAACTGCCCGCCTAACATTGTCCCGTCTCCAGTTTCATGGAGCCCGGTTAGAATTCCAGTACTGTCAGGGTGGTATCCCAACATCGACTCGGTAATGGCTGGCGCCACTACTTCCTAGTCTCCCACCTATCCTGTACAGACAATACCGAAATTCAGTGCTAAACTGCAGTAAAGCTCTACGGGGTCTTTCCGTCCAATCGCGGGTAGCAAGCATCTTCACTTGCACTTCAATTTCGCCGGATTTGTTGTCGAGACAGTGCTCAAATCATTACGCCATTCGTGCGGGTCGGAACTTACCCGACAAGGAATTTCGCTACCTTAGGACCGTTATAGTTACGGCCGCCGTTTACTGGGGCTTAAGTTCTGACCTTCGCTTGCGCTAAGTCTTCCCCTTAACCTTCCAGCACCGGGCAGGCGTCAGCTCCTATACTTCAGCTTTCGCTTTAGCAGAAACCTGTGTTTTTGATAAACAGTTGCTTGAGCCTTTTCTCTGCGGCCACTTGCGTGGCTCTCCTTCTCCCTAAGTTACGGAGTTAATTTGCCTAGTTCCTTAACAACAATTCTTCCGATGGTCTTAGGATTCTCTCCTCACCTACCTGTGTCGGTTTGCGGTACGGGCACATAAAAGCTCCATAGAGACTTTTCTCGGCAGCGTGAAATCAGGTACTTCCCCTTGCGGGTTCCCCATCACACCTCATCATTGATATACCGGATTTTCCTGGTATACCTGACTCGGTGCTTAGACATACATCCATTTGTATGCACACCTTATCCTCCTGCGTCATCCCTTTTGTCAAACGCTTTTATGCGGTATCGGAATTTCAACCGATTGTCCATCACCTACGCCTTTCGGCCTCGGCTTAGGTCCCGACTTACCCTGGGCGGACGAACCTTCCCCAGGAAACCTTAGGTTTTCGACCAATAAGATTCTCACTTATTTCTCGCTACTTATGCCAGCATTCTCTCTCCTGTACAATCCACTGTTCCTTCCGGTACAACTTCAACTCATACAGGATGCTCCTCTACCACTCTTTCGAGTCCACAGCTTCGGTGGTAAGTTTTAGCCCCGGACATTTTCGGCGCATGATCTCTTGACTAGTGAGCTATTACGCACTCTTTAAATGAGTGGCTGCTTCTGAGCCAACATCCTAGTTGTCTTAGAAATCACACATCCTTTCCCACTTAACTTACACTTTGGGACCTTAGCTGGTGGTCTGGGCTGTTTCCCTTTTGACCACGGATCTTATCATTCGCAGTCTGACTGCCGGAATTCAAGTATATGGCATTCGGAGTTTGATAAGGTTCAGTAACTGTTGTCAGCCCCTACCCCATTCAGTGCTCTACCTCCATTACTCATTTCCGACGCTAGCCCTAAAGCTATTTCGAGGAGAACCAGCTATCTCCGAGTTCGATTGGAATTTCTCCGCTATCCACAGCTCATCCCATGGTTTTTCAACACCAACGTGGTTCGGTCCTCCACGGAATTTTACTTCCGCTTCAACCTGGCCATGGATAGGTCACTCGGTTTCGGGTCTACAACATACAACTTCGCGCCCTTTTCAGACTCGGTTTCCCTCCGGCTCCATACCTTAAGTACTTAACCTTGCTGCATATCGTAACTCGCTGGCTCGTTCTACAAAAAGCACGCCGTCGTACTTTACGTACTTCGACTGTTTGTGGACACACGGTTTCAGGTTCTATTTCACTCCCCTCCCGGGGTTCTTTTCACCTTTCCCTCACGGTACTCCTTCTCTATCGGTCACCAGGTAGTATTTAGCCTTGGGAGGTGGTCCTCCCTGTTTCCCACAAGGTTTCTCGTGTCTCGTGGTACTCTGGATTAGATCTGGCTGCTCTTTGCTTTCATTTACAGGGCTTTTACCTTCTCCGGCGGAGCCTTCCAGCTCTCTTCAATTAACACTTCACAGTATTTATGACCTATCCGCAACCCCAGGAACAAGTTCCTGGTTTGGGCTCTTTCCCGTTCGCTCGCCGCTACTTAGGAAATCGATGTTTCTTTCTCTTCCTCCGGGTACTTAGATGTTTCAGTTCCCCGGGTTTGCCTCTACAAACCTATGTATTCAGTTTGCAGTACCTAGCGTTATCTAGGTGGGTTTCCCCATTCGGATATCTCTGGTTCTCTGGCTATTTGCGCCTACCCAGAGCTTTTCGCAGCTTATCGCGTCCTTCTTAGGCTCCTGGTGCCAAGGCATCCTCCATGCGCCCTTTGTAGCTTGACCTTTATTATCGAAAATTGCTATTAACTTCGCATATCTTCGTCAACCTTTTCGCTGTGGTGCTCATTTACATAAGTAAACTCTGCTCCTCGCTCAAATCTTTCCTCGATCTGCTCGTTACTATCAATTTTCTTATTATCATCATATCATCTTTAAAATGATACTTTACTACAAAGGTTATATTATAACCTTAGCTTTACTTTATTTCTTATTTACTGTGCAATTTTCAAAGGACAATTTTTCAATTTACATTCCTAATTGGTTGTAAACTGAAAGAAGAATCTATCTGATCCTTCAAAATTAAACAGAGTAGATTTTCTAACTTACTTAAACCATCAATTTATAAGATAGATTATACTCTATCTTTCGACTCCCTAGAAAGGAGGTGATCCAGCCGCAGGTTCTCCTACGGCTACCTTGTTACGACTTCACCCCAATTACTAACCCCACCTTCGGCCGCGTCCTCCTAAGTTAGACTACGGACTTCGGGTGTTGCCAGCTCTCATGGTGTGACGGGCGGTGTGTACAAGGCCCGGGAACGTATTCACCGCGACATTCTGATTCGCGATTACTAGCAACTCCAACTTCATGTAGGCGAGTTTCAGCCTACAATCCGAACTGGGGGCAGTTTTTGAGGTTTGCTCCACCTCGCGGTCTTGCTTCTCTCTGTACTGCCCATTGTAGCACGTGTGTTGCCCTGGACATAAGGGGCATGATGATTTGACGTCATCCCCACCTTCCTCCGCGTTAACCGCGGCAGTCTTGCTAGAGTGCTCAACTAAATGTTAGCAACTAACAACAGGGGTTGCGCTCGTTGCAGGACTTAACCTAACATCTCACGACACGAGCTGACGACAACCATGCACCACCTGTATCCCTGCCCCGAAGGGCTTCTCTTATCTCTAAGATATTCAGGGTATGTCAAGTCCAGGTAAGGTTCTTCGCGTTGCTTCGAATTAAACCACATGCTCCGCTGCTTGTGCGGGCCCCCGTCAATTCCTTTGAGTTTTAATCTTGCGATCGTACTTCCCAGGCGGAGTACTTATTGTGTTTACTGCGGCACAGAAGGGGTCGATACCTCCTACACCTAGTACTCATCGTTTACGGCGTGGACTACCAGGGTATCTAATCCTGTTTGCTACCCACGCTTTCGTGCCTCAGCGTCAGTTACGGTCCAGAGAATCGCCTTCGCCACTGGTGTTCTTCCTAATCTCTACGCATTTCACCGCTACACTAGGAATTCCATTCTCCTCTCCCGCACTCTAGATATCCAGTTTGAAATGCAGTGCCCGGGTTAAGCCCGGGTATTTCACATCTCACTTAAATATCCGCCTACGCACTCTTTACGCCCAGTAATTCCGGACAACGCTCGCCACCTACGTATTACCGCGGCTGCTGGCACGTAGTTAGCCGTGGCTTCCTCCTTGGGTACCGTCATTATCGTCCCCAAAGACAGAGCTTTACAATCCGAAAACCTTCTTCACTCACGCGGCGTTGCTGCATCAGGCTTTCGCCCATTGTGCAATATTCCCCACTGCTGCCTCCCGTAGGAGTCTGGACCGTCTCTCAGTTCCAATGTGGCCGATCACCCTCTCAGGTCGGCTACGCATCGTCGCCTTGGTAGGCCGTTACCCTACCAACTAGCTAATGCGCCGCGGGTCCATCTCAAAGCGGATTACTCCTTTAAATCAATCTCCATGTGAAAACTGATTATTATGCGGTATTAATCTCCCTTTCGGGAGGCTATCCCCCTCTTTGAGGTAGGTTACCCACGTGTTACTCACCCGTCCGCCGCTAATCCACTCCCGAAGGAGCTTCATCGCTCGACTTGCATGTGTTAAGCACGCCGCCAGCGTTCGTCCTGAGCCAGGATCAAACTCTTAATTTAAAAGTTTATATGGCTCTATAGAAAATCAATACTAACTTCGCATTTCTGCGTCAAACCTTTCGCTGTGGTGCTCATTTACTTAAGTAAACTCCGCTCCTCGCTCAAGGCTTTCCTTGAACTACTCGTTATTATTGATTTTAGTATATTACTAAATGTAATACACCAAATTACGAAATTACTTTTTTAGCTGCTCTCGCAGCTCAAAAGAATTGCTGGTTTATTCTAAATAAGTTATACTTATATCTTCCTCTGTTTAATTTTCAAGGATCATTTTGCCGTCTTACTTCGACAGCTTTTATAGTTTATCATGTATTTTTTTCTTTGTCAACACATTTTTTTAATTTATTTCTAAGAAACTGTGTGACTTATTTACGTGACAACAGTTGATATAATACCATACCTACAATTTTCTTTTACATACTTATATATTATATGCATCATTTATCTAAATAATACTATAAATTTCTATAAAAATCTTTAATATTCACATACCGATACACGAGGAAACGTTATTATAATAAATTTGGCAAAAAAAGAGAAATTGCTTCTTTAAAACAACTTCTCTTCTCATATATTTTAAAAATTATTTATTATATTCTTAAACGCATTACCCCTAACTTCAAAATTAGGAAACATGTCAAAGCTAGCACATGCAGGTGAAAAAGTCACAATATCACCACTACTTGATAATTTTCTAGCAGAATTTACTGCATCTATTAATGAATCTACCTCTACTATAGGCACATCAATTCCTTTTTCACACTTAAGTTTCTCAAATGATTTTTTAATTTTATCTTTTGTAGCCCCCATAAGTATTAGAGTTTTTATTTTTAAATATCCTTCCTCTGCCAAAACATCAAAAGGTATCTTTTTATCATATCCACCTGCTATTAATATTACAGGTTTCTCAAAAGCTCTCAATCCTGCCAATGTTCTTGTAGGACTAGACGCAATAGAATCATTATAATATTTAACTCCATCTAATTCTCTTACAAATTCACACCTATGCTCTACTCCCTCAAATGTAGTAGCAACTTTTCTCATATTATCTACAGAAACATCCTCTTTAATTGCAGAAAATGCAGTAAGCAAATTTGCAACATTATGCATTCCTCTAAGTTTAACTTCACTTATCTTGCATACTTTTTTCCCATCAATACATAAAATGTCTCCCTTTAAATATCCACCAGAAGTTAATTCTTCTTCAATACTAAACTGTCTTACTTTTCCTTTAGCTTCTTTTACCATAGCATTAGTACACTCATTATCTCTATTAAAAATGACCATATCCTGGTTTCCTTGATACTTAAATATACTTTTTTTTGCATTCACATACTCTTCCATATCCTTGTGAATATCAAGATGGTTTGGACTTATATTAGTGATCACAGCTACTTCCGGTGATACATCCATGCCCATAAGTTGAAAGCTTGAAAGTTCAAGAACCACCTTATCCTTAGGACTTATTTCCTCTATCCTAGAAAATAATGGGGTGCCTATATTTCCCCCAACCCAACTTTTATATCCCTGTTCCTTTAACATATTATATATAAGTGTAGTAGTTGTAGTTTTTCCATCACTGCCAGTTACTCCATATATCTTAGCAGGACAATATTTAATAAACTCTTCCATTTCTGAAGTTACATATGCCCCATTTTGTTTAGCTTTTACAAGTGCAGGACTATCTATTCTCATAGAAGGAGTCTTAAATATTACATCAAAATTATCTAAATGTTCGAGATAATTTTTGCCTAATACTAAACCCACTCCTCGCTTTTTTAATTTCTTGGCAACTTCACCAAGTTCCCCTTCATCTTTTTTATCAAAAGCACTTACCTGTGCACCTAGTCCCAATAAAAAATTAATTAAAGGTCTGTTACTTATTCCTATTCCAACTACTGCCGTCTTTTTATTTTTTATAAACTTTTTAAAGTTATCAAAATCTTCCTTCATTAAAAAACCTCCAAAAATAAATCTGCTAATTATAATCACGCTTATATCATAACATAATTTTCTATAAATTTGTATGAAGTAGATATATCATACTAAGATAACTCCACCCATATAGATCTTAACCAACATTTAGTTTGTTCGCCCTAATATGCTATTAAAATCTAAATTGTGAGAAAATATTTAATTTAATGACTTTATATGACTCTATTGAAAATTATTATTGTGTTATGTTATACTATGTTTGTGCCGTAAGGAAACATTAATATAATTCCCCAAGTTTTAATTAAACATATAACATATCCCCATGATTAAACCCTAATTTACCGGATCTTTTGATTCGGTAAATTTTTTTAATAAAAAAATTTAGAGGAATGCTATCCTGGATAAATAACCGCGGAATAACAAAAGGTGTCATATAAATTTTCTCAAATTTATATGACACCTTTTTACTAAAACTGTACTTTTTCTTGCATAAATGACGATAATTCTTCTATTTTTATTCTAAACTGCTCCATGGTATCCCTATCTCTTACAGTAACAGTATTGTCATCCATTGTATCAAAATCTACTGTTATACAATAAGGCGTTCCAATTTCATCTTCTCTTCTATATCTCTTACCTATACTTCCTGCATCATCGTACTCCACATTAAAATCTTTTCTTAAAATGTTGTATACTTCTAAAGCTTTTTCTGATAATTTTTTACTAAGAGGTAAGATAGCTGCTTTAAATGGAGCTATAGCAGGGTGAAAATGTAGTACTGTTCTCACATCTCCTCCTTCTAATTCTTCTTCATCATATGCATCAACTAAAAATGCAAGTACAGCTCTATCAGCTCCTACAGAAGGTTCTATGCAGTATGGTATATATTTTTCCTTAGTTATCGTATCTAAATAAGTCATATCCTTACCAGAATGCTCTTGATGCTGTTTTAAATCATAATCCGTTCTATCTGCTACACCCCAAAGCTCGCCCCATCCAAATGGAAATAAATATTCAATATCAGAAGTGGCCTTACTATAATGAGAAAGTTCTTCCTTATCATGATCTCTAAATCTTATATTTTCTTCTTTTATTCCAAGACTCAATAAGAAATTCCAGCAATACTTTTTCCAATAATCATGCCATTCTAAATCAGTTCCCGGTTTACAGAAAAATTCAAGTTCCATCTGTTCAAATTCTCTAGTTCTAAAAGTAAAGTTTCCTGGAGTTATTTCATTCCTAAAGGATTTACCTATTTGTGCTATTCCAAAAGGTATCTTTTTTCTACTTGTTCTTTGAACATTTTTAAAATTTACAAATATCCCCTGTGCAGTTTCAGGCCTCAGATATATTTCTGATTTTGAATCCTCTGTAACTCCTTGAAATGTTTTGAACATAAGATTAAATTGTCTGATATCGGTAAAATTTTTCTTTCCACAGCTAGGACAAACAATATTGTTGTCATCTATGTATTTCTTTAGTTTTTCATTGCTCCATCCATCAGCACTAGCCTTTTCTACTCCCTGTGCTGTCATATGTTCTTCTACCAATTTATCAGCTCTAAACCTAGCCTTACATTCTTTACAATCCATAAGTGGATCAGAAAAGTTTCCCACATGACCTGAAGCTACCCAAACTTCATTATTCATAAGTATGGCACAATCTATTCCTACATTATGTTCACTTTCATGAACAAACTTTTGCCACCAAACTTTCTTTACATTATTTTTTAGCTCCACTCCAACAGGTCCATAATCCCATGTATTAGCAAGACCTCCATATATATCCGACCCAGGATATACAAATCCTCTACTTTTAGCTAAAGCTACTACTTTATCCATAGTTTTTTCAAAAGACATTATTTTTTCCCCTTTCTATTTTAATTCATTACTTATTATTAAACATTAAATTTGGATTTTCAAATATAAAAAAAGAACCTGCCACATAAGGGACGAATTTTATTTCCGCGGTTCCACCCTTTTTAGCACAAGCTCATCTTTAAATACATAGTTAGCTCAAAAGTTCCTTCATAAATAAAATCCCAGTTGTTTACACCATCCACAACTTCTCTGTAGAGATTTACATTAATACTATTCTTTATCACAGCATATATTAATTTTTTCTATATAGTTTTCATTTTATCCTATTATCTTTAAATGTAAATAACAAGTCTTTAAATATTACAAAAAATGAAATGGCTCCGTGGAGAGGGCTCGAACCTCCAACCCTTCGGTTAACAGCCGAATGCTCAACCATTGAGCTACCACGGAATAACTTACATATAATATTATATCATGGGATTTTAAAAATGCAACATTTTTTTATTTTTTATGTAAAAACATTTTGAAGACCTATGGATTTTAACTGAAATTTCCTTAGGTCTTCAAACAAGTTACATACTTACTGCTGTTGATTTGGCTTCATTGTAGGAAATAATATAACATCCCTTATTGAAGTGGCATTCGTAAGGAACATTACAAGTCTATCTACCCCTATTCCCAAACCTCCAGTTGGAGGCATGCCTATCTCAAGTGCATTTAAGAAATCTTCATCCATCATATATGCCTCATCATCACCTAGTTCTCTTTCTTTTAGCTGCTGCATAAATCTTTCTCTCTGCACTATAGGATCATTTAGTTCCGAATATGCATTACATATTTCTCTTCCAAATATAAATCCTTCAAATCTTTCCGTAAATTTAGGATTTCCTCTTTTCTTTTTAGTAAGAGGTGATATTTCTACAGGATAATCCATTACAAAAGTAGGTTGAATGAATTGTTCTTCACAAAACTCTTCAAACATAGCATCCAATATATCACCCTTTGAACAATCCTTCAATTCCTTCTTTAATTCAATATGTTTTTCTTTAGCAATTTCTCTAGCTTCCTCATCATCTTTCACTTCATCAAAATCCACATTTGCAAATTTTTTAACTGCCTCTACCATAGTAATTCTATTCCATGGTGGCTTAAAGTCTATTTCTGTATCTTCATAAACTACCTTTGTAGTACCAAGGACTTTCTCACATACATAGGCTATCATATTTTCAGTAATTTCCATCATATCGTTATAATCTGCAAAAGCTTCATATAATTCAATCGATGTATATTCCGGATTGTGCCTTATATCCATACCTTCATTTCTAAAACATTTACCTATTTCATATACTTTTTCAAAACCACCAACTATAAGTCTTTTAAGATATAGTTCTGTAGCAATTCTCAAATACATATCTATATCAAGTGCATTATGATGGGTTGTAAAAGGTTTTGCTGCAGCTCCTCCAGCTATTGACGAAAGTATTGGAGTCTCCACTTCTATGTAGTCCTTGTTATCTAGGAATTCTCTTATTGACTTTATTATGGCAGTTCTCTTCAAGAAAGTATCTCTAACGTCACTGTTTATTATTAAATCCACATATCTCTGCCTATATCTCAAATCTGGATCTTTTAATCCATGCCATTTTTCTGGAAGCGGTTTGAGAGACTTAGCTACCAGTTCAAAATCTGTAATATGAATTGATATTTCTTCTGTCTTAGTTTTAAACACTCTACCAGTTACAGATAAAATATCACCAATATCATAGGATTTGTACTCTTTTAATTTCTCTTCACCTACATCGTTTATCCTTATATATAACTGTATCTTTCCATATCTATCATATAAATCGGAAAATCCAGCTTTTCCATGAACTCTTTTCGAAATAAGCCTTCCTGCTACAGTTACATCTTTACCTTCTAAAGTATCGTAGTTGTCCTTTACTTCTTTTGAAGTATGTGTCCTCTCTACTTTATATACGTCAAAGGGATCTTTTCCTGCTTCTTTAAGGTCTTCAAATTTTTGCAGCCTCTCCCTAATGAGCTCATTAGACTTTTCTTCTAGTGCATGTAATTTCTTTTCGTCTTTTGACATCAATGTTACCCTCCAATTATCTTCTTATACTGAGTATCTCATACTTACTAACTCCATCTGGAACCTGTACTTCAACTACATCCCCAGCTTTTTTACCTACAAGCCCCTTACCTACTGGAGATTCATTGGATATTTTATTGTTAATTGGATCCGCTTCTGCAGACCCTACAATCAAATATTCTACTTCTTCATTAAAATCATAATCCTTAACTTTTACAATAGATCCTATGCCTACTACTCCTGGCGGAATTTCTTCTTCATCTACTATAGTAGCATTTTTTAGCATATTTTCAAGTTGTACTATTCTTCCTTCTACAAATGCTTGTTCATTTTTAGCACTATCATACTCTGAATTTTCACTTAAATCTCCAAAAGAAAGTGCTACTTTAATTTTTTCCATAATTTCTCTTCTTTTAGCTGTTTTTAAATATTCTAATTCATCCTCAAGTTTTGTTATACCTTCATAGGTCATTACATATTTTTTTGATCCACTCATTTAACTATCCCCTTTTAACAATTTATCTAAAATTCTTATAGATAACCCTATTAGCCATCAACGTGCTCACTTTTACTCATTTTTACTCATACTAATTATTATTTAAGTAATTATAAAACAGCACTATTATAATGTCAACATTTTGAAAATTGAATTTTCATATTACAATTTCCTCTAGATTATAAAACCAGCATATCCTCATTAAATTTTATTTTATCAAGAAATATGCCATTATAGGATAAAGATTTTTCCACATTTTTTTCATTCATTTGACAAAGTATAGACCCTAAAAGTTCAAAAGATACTCCATTGTACTTACAATTCCATGGAACTTTATAACTAACATCGTTTACTATTACGCCTCTATCACTGGGTATATAACTATTATCTATATACCATACATATGCATCACTCTTTACAGTGACATTCTTAGAACTTATTACAAAGTCTGCACTTTCAAAAGAAAATTTCATATCAGATGTAATTATAGGAGTTATTCCATAATTAGCAATAATATATTGTCCAATACCCTTAGTTTTCATAATATCTTTAGAAAGTAATATTATGTCTTTAGCTTCTCTAGCTAAATAGCATATGGTATCAAATAAAATTTTCTCTGAAGCATCATAAACAACTATACAACTATGTCTTATACTTTTTTTCTTAATCCTAAGTATAACTTTCAAACTCTTTATAATACTAAAAGCCATTAGCTCCCTTTGAAATTTATTGTATAAATTATAATCTAAATATCTATATACTTTAGGGGCTAGTTCCATATCTCTTATACCTGATATCTTTTTTGCTCTTAGGATGTTACTATTATAAGACTCTATATTAATATTTGGCGGAAATTTAACATTTTTTATTTCTAATTTTAGCTCTTTTATAAAGATTTCTTCCTTCAATTTTAGCCTAAATCTATCTTTAATTTTTCCCAAAAAACTGCTGTCATTATAGAATCCAGTTTTTTGCGATGTAGTATATAAAATGGATTTCACACTTTTCTTCCTATTACATTGCTTACAGTAATATCCTATTCTCATGTTCTATTAAAAATTACAACAAAGATTTATATTCATTTAAAATTTTAAATACATTTTCACTCTTTTTTTCACAATTTATTTTATCTTTTATCTCCTTACTATTTTTTAGTCCTTTTATATACCATGCTATGTGCTTTCTCATTTCTCTTACAGTTCTATCATCACCATTGTAATATATTGCCCTTCTATAGTGTTCCATACACAAATTTATTTTTTCTGAAGGACTTGGGAATATAACAGGTTGATGATTTCTAATTTCATATATCTGTTTAAATATCCACGGATTTCCCATGGAACCTCTTCCAATCATTATTCCATCACATCCCGTATTATTAAACAGTCTTACTGCATCTTCTGCTGTAAATACGTCTCCATTTCCGATTACAGGAATGTTTACTTTTTTCTTTACTTGACTTATTATATCCCAATTTGCACTGCCATTATACATCTGTGTACTAGTTCTACCATGAACAGTCACAGCATCAGCTCCTGATTGTTCCATAACTTGGGCAAAGTCCACTACATTTATATTATCAAAATCAAATCCTATTCTCATTTTTACAGTAACTGGTTTTACAGAAGCTTTTTTCACTTCTTTTACTATTTGAGAAGCAAGAGAAGGATTTTTCATAAGTGCAGATCCTTCTCCATTTTTTACTATTTTAGGAGCAGGACACCCCATGTTTATATCTATAATGGCAATATCTTCATTATAATTAAAAAAATCACAAACTTTAGCCATTATAAGTGGATCACTTCCAAATATTTGAACACCTAAAGGCTTTTCTATAGAAGACACTTTGAGCATCTGTTTAGTTCTATCACTGTCATAGAAAAGAGCTTTGGCACTTATCATTTCTGTATAGGTAAATCCGCACTTCATCTCTATGCACAATTCTCTAAAAGCCCTATCTGTAACTCCAGCCATAGGCGCCAAAACCACATTGTCTTTCAATTCAAAATTTCCTATTTTCATTAAAGCACCTACTCTTTATTTTTGTCATAGATTATCTTAAGTCCCGTTAATGTCAATATAGAATCTATTGTATCTATAGACTTTGACTCCTCATTTATCAGTTTAGCAAGGCCACCTGTAGCTATTACAAAAGGTTCGTCTTCTCCTAAATCCATCATTTCTTTTTTCATTTTCCCAACTATATAATCCACCTGACCAATATAACCATACACTATGCCAGATTGCATACTCGCAACTGTATTTTTGCATATTACTTTTTGAGGCTTGGTTATTTCCACTCTTGGAAGCTTAGCTGCCTTTTCAACTAAAGCATCTGCAGATATTTTTATTCCCGGGCATATTACTCCCCCTAAATAATCCCCCTTTGCAGTAACTGCACAAAATGTAGTAGCTGTGCCAAAATCTATTATAATTAGAGATCTATTGTACATTTCATGAGCTGCTACAGCATTCACTATTCTATCTGCCCCTACTTCTCTTGGGTTATCATACTTCACATTTATTCCAGTTTTTACTCCAGGTCCAACTATAATTGGAACTATCCCAAAATATATCATTATCATATGCTCTAATGAGTACATTATATTTGGAACTACAGAGGATATTATAACTCCTTTTATATCTGAAGTATCCAATTTTTCGTGTAAGAAAAGTTCCATTACTTGAATTCCATATTCATCTGCTGTCCTTTTAGAATCTGTAGACAATCTACATACTGAAATAAGTTTACTTCCATCATATACTCCTAAAACAATGTTAGTATTTCCTGCATCTAGAACTAGAATCATTAAACAACACCACCCTTCTAAATTTAAATAATAATGATTACTTACATGATATACACAATTAAGGAGCAGCTTTGTAGCTGCCCCCTAGAAACCATCAACTTAAGTCAAAATAATAATTTAATTGTATCAATAAAATTTTATTTGTCAAGATTAAATTGCCATCATCCACTTTAAAGAAAATCATATACTCCAAAGGTGCTACAACTTTGTGATAGTCACTTTCATAGTATACATAGGGGCATTAGCACAAGTATTGGTAATATAGAAAAAGCCCCTGCATACTATCACAGGGACTCTCTACTTAAATATATTCAATTAGGCCTGAGCAAATATTTCTTCAAATTCATTTGCTTCAAGTTTTTCTTTTTCTAAAAGCTGTTTTGCTACTGCATGAAGCTTATTTAAGTTATCTGAAAGAAGCTTTTCTGCTTTATCATAACTTTCATCTATTAATTTTCTTATTTCCTTGTCTATTTCAAAAGCTACTTCTTCACTAAAATTTCTACCCTTGCCTAAATCTCTACCTAAGAATACCTCATCATGTCCTGATCCAAATGCAATAGGGCCTAAATCACTCATACCATAATCCATTACCATTTTTTTAGCTATAGTTGTAGCTCTTTCAATATCATTTTTAGCTCCAGTACTTATATCGCCTATAATCAATTTTTCTGCTACCCTTCCTCCTAGAAGACCCACAATTTCATCTTCTAGCTTTGACTTTGACATATAAGAACTGTCCTTCTCAGGAAGATGCATAGTATATCCCCCTGCCATTCCTCTAGGTATTATACTTATCTGATGAACAGGATCCGAATTAGGTAAAAGTTTCATAACAACAGCGTGACCTGCCTCATGATATGCTGTAAGCCTTCTATCTTCCTCGTCAATTACCCTGCTCTTTTTTTCAGGTCCTGCTATTACTCTAGTTACTGCTTCTTCTAACTCATCCATACCAATTAGTGTTTTACTTTTTCTAACTGCTAAAAGCGCAGATTCATTCATAAGATTTTCCAGATCTGCACCTGTAAATCCAGGTGTTCTTTTAGCTAATACATCTAATTTAACTTCATCTGATAAATGCTTATTTTTAGAGTGAACTTTAAGTATTTCTTCTCTTCCCTTAACATCAGGCGCCCCTACAAGTATTTGCCTATCAAATCTTCCAGGTCTTAAAAGCGCAGGGTCTAATATATCAGGTCTATTTGTAGCAGCTATCATGATTATTCCTTCATTGACTCCAAATCCATCCATTTCGACTAAGAGTTGATTCAAAGTCTGTTCTCTTTCATCATGTCCTCCGCCAAGTCCAGCACCTCTTTGTCTTCCAACTGCATCTATTTCATCTATAAAAACTATACAAGGTGAATTTTTTTTGGCTTGATCAAATAAGTCCCTAACTCTAGAAGCTCCTACACCAACAAACATTTCCACAAAATCTGAACCAGATATACTAAAAAACGGTACTCCAGCTTCACCAGATATAGCTTTAGCGAGAAGAGTTTTTCCTGTTCCTGGAGGTCCTACAAGTAAAACCCCTTTAGGTATCCTGGCTCCCATTTCTATATATCTTTTAGGTTGTTTTAAAAAGTCTACTATCTCTGCTAGTTCTGCTTTTTCCTCTTCTGCTCCTGCAACATCTGCAAAAGTAACTTTCTTCTTATTATTGTCTGGCGTGGCCATTTTAGCTCTGCTCTTTCCAAAATTCATCACATTACGATTTCCACCGCCACCTTGCGATTGCTGCATAAACATAAACCAAAATGCTACAAGCATAAGTATTAAAAGGACAGTCGGTAAATATTGTACCCACATAGGTATTGTTGCAGGTTTAGCATACATTTCTTGAACTTCACCATCTTTAGGATGCTGACCTATAAATTGAAATAATCTTTCAGATGGGACTACAGTCTCATATGCTGTTCCATTTTTTAAACTACCTTGAACTGTCATTTTATCTTCTCTAAGCTGAAAACTTTTTACATCATTACTTAACCAGTACTTCTGAAAATCATTAAAACTAATGGATGTTGAACTTTCATTAGTTCTTACCAGCAACAATGCTGCAACTATCACTAATATAAAAACTACTGCCCAGGCCGTTGCACTTGAAAATTTTTTCATTAAAGGCCCCCCTCTCTTTCTAGTTTTATACTGTAAAATTGTATCATAATTAAAATTCCTTTACAATAAAATTTATTACTAATTATTTGTAAATTTCCTCTTTTAATATCCCAACATATGGGAAATTTCTATACTTTTCTGCATAGTCCAGGCCATATCCTACTAGAAAATAATCAGGCACTTCAAATCCTATGTATTTTGCATTAACGCTAACCTTTCTTCTATCGGCTTTATTTAAAAGACATGCTATTTCTACACTCTTAGCTTTTCTTCCTTTCAAGTAATCCACAAGATAAGCTAAGGTTATACCCGAATCTATGATGTCTTCTACTATTAATATGTGCTTATTCTCTATTTCAAAATCTAAATCTTTTAAAATTCTAACAACACCTGAGCTTTTCGTAGAATTTCCATAGCTTGAAACTGCCATAAAATCCATACTACATGGAATAGTTATTTCTTTAAGCAAATCTGCCATAAATGGGACAGAACCTTTCAATATGCCTACAAGGAGCAAATCCTTTCCATCATAATCCTGACTTATTCTTTTTCCTATTTCCTTAACTTTCTTTTTAATTTTACCTTCATCAAGTAGTACTTCCTTGATATCATCACTAATGTTGGCCATACTTTCCTAGTTCCTCACTTTCAAATTTTATAGCTAAAATATTTCTAGTATTCTTATCAACTTTAAAAAGTTCACTTATTCTATATCCAACAATCCATCCAATTTTATCTCCAAAACATATGATAGGAACATCATTTCTTTTATCTTTAGATACTTTTAAATCTATGAACAGGTCTTTTAATTTCTTACTTCCAGTCATCCCAAGTGGTATAAACTTATCCCCTTCTCTCCTGTTTCGTAATATAATATCTCCTTCTATCTTATCGTAATCAAAATACTGTATAAACTTATTTTTTTTACAATGTATATATTCTTTAGCTTCAACTAGCTCTATGTAAACGGTAGATTTAATTGGGGAGATATTATTACATCCAACTTGCAATATATACTGTTTTTTATGATCTGATATGGCTTTTTTTGTATTTTTATTTATTATAATATTCCCATAGTCGTTCAAAACCAATACATTATTGGGAAGCATCTGTTCCTTCCCGGTAGAATGTTTCTGAACTTCTATTATATTTAGAATATGAATTCTCTCAAAATCTTTTAAATTTCCAGTTACAGCTTTTAAGGACATTCTTATTATCCTACTTAATATTGCTTCCTTTTCTAAGAATGCCTCTTTAGATATTATAACCTTTTCTCCCTTTATGTCACAATGTTTTTTAAATTTTTCTTGTGAAATATAACTTAAATATTCATTATCTATTTTTATTGTATCAGAAAATCTATTTAATACTTTAATTATATCTTTATTAAAGTTCTCTTGTATATATGGTATAAGTTGTAACCTTATTTTATTCCTAGAATATAAAGTTTCTAAGTTAGTTTTATCAATTCTAGGATTAAGATTATTTAAGCTACAATATTTCTCAATTTCATCTCTAGTGCTGCATATCAGAGGCCTAACATATATATTATCTCTTACAGGTCTTATTCCTACTAAACCGTCTAACCCTGCACCTCGCATAATTCTCATTAAAATTGTTTCAGCCTGATCGTTAGCATTATGGGCTATAGCTATTTTTTGAGCTTTTAACTCATCTTTTAGTTTTTCAAAAAAACTATATCTTACTTTTCTTCCCGCACTCTCACAAGATATGCCTTCCTCTTGTGAAACATGATTTACATCTATTTTTAAGCTTTTAAATTGTATCTTCAAATTTTCACAAAACTTTTTTACATATTCTTCGTCTCCATCTGCATCTTTTCCTCTTAAACAGTGATTTACATGAGCTGCACATAAAGTTATGTCTAACTTTTCTCTCAAAATATACAATATGTGTAATAGACATATCGAATCTGGACCTCCCGATACAGCTACTATTACTTTATCTCCTCTATCAAACATTTTATTTTTTGTTATAGTATCCAATACAGATTCTATCAAAACAAACACTTCCTAAAAATTATTATTTTAGAAACAATACGCTAATTTATTATAACATAAATGAATTATTTTTTGTGCAAGAATGACATAAAAGCTATATTTAGACTGTCTACAGCACCAATTCGCAATTTACAACGCACAGTTCGCAATGCACAATTTCAGTAGACTTTTCTCTGCAAGTGTTATGAAAAATCTAAAAACTAAGTGGCGTAAACTAAAAAAATTACGATGCAATATTTTTAATTAATAGTTAAGAATGAAGAATTAATAGTTAATGTGGATTTTTTTCCGTTACACTACAAAAAACCTTTGACTAAGCTTTTTATCACTCGTTTTGCTAAAGCAAAACATTGCTGATTTATATAAATTTAAAGATTTTTTGCGACAGCTAAAAATCATCCTTCACTATTAATTTTTCATTATTAATTCTTAACTTGTGAAGCTTTGCTTCACAATGTTTTTAAACTGTGAAAGTTGAATACTTAAAAAATAATACTTATCTCCTTTAATAAAGGCTGTATACCTTTTCTACTATTGCTGTCATATCATCTTTTGCCTTCCCTCCAGAAAGTTCTTTTGCCTTATCCGTAATTTTCTTGCACATTTCCTTAGGATCAGTACAATCTAATTCTTTTAGGAATTCTATCATCCAATATAAATTTCCTGCTGCCTCACTTTCATAATCAATTACTCCATCGCTTACCATTATTAGGAAGTCTCCATTCATTATTTTGTTATTACTAATGTCCACATCCACTTTATCTAATATTCCTATAGGAAGTGTTTTTGATTTTATTACTATAACATCTTCCCCTCTTTTTATAAAACTAGCCGCTGCTCCTACTTTCATAAAATCTACTTCACCTTTATATAAGTCCACACTGCTTAAATCTAATGTGGAAAACTTCTCATCTTCAGTAAATTTTATACCCATTATAGAATTTACCGTATTGATAGCTGTCATTTTATTGAAACCCGCACTTGTAAATTCCTTTATAAGCTCAACAGATGCACTACTTTCCTGTCCTGCTTGAGGGCCTGAACCCATTCCATCACTTATAATCGTCATATATGTTCCATCTGGCAATTTTCCAAAGCTATAACTATCACCATTACATTTTTCACCATCTTTACAAACTCTACTCACATAAGCTGCTATATGATATTTAGGGGTTTCTTCAAAAGTTATACTGCAGCTATCCATAGAAGAATTTATATTACATCCATCTTCACTTACACACATTAATTTTTTAGTTACATTGTTTATAAGGGGGAGTATATTTTTAACACACTCCTGTTTGCCGCCACAAGCTTCCATAGATAAGTTTACAACTAAGTGTCCCTTTTTATTATTAAAACAAAATACATCTTTATAATGTATATTGTTTTTGTTTAAAATTCTTCGTATATCATTTTCCACCTCAGGATTAAACTTCATATTTAAATTAAAATCTTCTACTATATCCCCTATAGTTTTTCCCATATTCTTTATTTGAGATGCTAATAATTCTCTACATTCACTGAGTCTGTTCTTTCTCATTTCACTTACAATATAATTATTTACAATCTCTTCCGTATTTTTTATGAGTACCGTTCTTTTAGTACATTTTCTTTGAAGTTCCCCTGGCATATGCTTTTTGTTATCCTCGTAATTTTGTATTAATTCTGCAAAAGCATTATAAGTATAAAAAGCTTCTCTGTTCCAACACATGTGCTTCATATCACAATCAGAACACACTCTATCTGCCAAATTTTCTATAAGTGCACTACTTTTATTTTTCAAAGCAAGTTTATCATTATCTGCTAATTTAGCCAAAACAACTGACATGTTATTAAGTACTTTAGAAAAACTATCAAATTTATGTGAAAAAATAGATTTGATTTTACCTGCATAATTTTCTTTTAAATGCTCTTGCTTTTTTTCCCAATCTAATTCCATTTCTATTTTTTTGTATATTTTTTCAGGTATTACAAAAAATATACAACAGCTTATAATTATTTCTATTATTTTAAATTCTGTCCCTATATTAGAATACATCTTTAGCACCATAAATCCTATAATATAAGCACTTCCGCTCATCCATTTACCTGTTTCCCTAAACACACCTGATATAAGCCCACATAATCCATAAACTGAAATATATATCATCATATCGCTAGAGGTAACTCCTATTATAGTTCCCATAGCTACACCAGCTGCTGCCCCCGATGGACTCCCTTTTACATAACCTAATATAAGTATAAAACCTAGTGCTATTATATTTCTAAAAGATACTCCATGTATATTCATCCCCCAAGTTCCTGCTATAATCAAAGATGCAGTTATAGATATACTAATTATTTCCTCACTACTGTATAAATGTCTAGTTTTTAATTTTTTTAAGCATACTATTGAATAATTAATAATAAAATATATTGGAAAGATACACATAACTTCAAAAACAGAATTAAAAGCAGCTACCCCAACAGTTAATTTCAATATTAAAAACTTATAGGCAAAAAACTCTATTAACGCAGCAGAAAATAATAATACCAACTTCTTTTTTGCACTAATATTATTTAATATATGATTTAAAGTTGCTAATGTTACAATTTCTATACAATATACAGGAAGATATTTAATATTTCCATACATTGAAATGTACCCTAATAGTGTTCCCACTGCAGCAATCAGGGAAGGTTTTCGCTTTTCACATTGTGCTATTGATATAAAAAAGGCTATTCCAAAGGGTGCCATAAGATTTACCATCATAACCCTTCCAACTAAAAAACCTGCTAGGAAATAAAATATTATTTGAATTGTTTTTGTCATATCCCTAGCTTCATGGTTTTTTTCTTCATTCTTTAGCTTTTCTGTCCTTTGATAAGGAAATACCTCTGCTCCATATTGCATATTATACCACCCACCTTATAAAATTACTGCTTACATTATAGCAGTAATTTCTGGAAATAAATGTCATAACATGAGATACCCCTATATTTTTTTTAGGACATTAATTTTATGTTTTTTTCATAATTCTTATTTTAAATACTTACTAAAAACTAGTTATCCTATTTTATCCACAGTGTTAATAAGTTTGTGATTTTAATAATTTTAGAAAGATATGCTTTAACCTGATTAGACTTTGTTCATTATTAATAACTTTAAAGACAAATAAATTAGAAACTAAAAAAAACTTGCAATATATGCAAGTTTTCTTGGTTGCGGGGGAAGGACTTGAACCTCCGACCTTCGGGTTATGAGCCCGACGAGCTACCAGCTGCTCCACCCCGCGGCATTAATTGGTGCTGAAGACCGGAATCGAACCGGTACGGGTTTTAAAGCCCGCAGGATTTTAAGTCCTGTGCGTCTGCCTGTTCCGCCACTCCAGCACATCATCAATTGGTAGCGGAAATAGGACTTGAACCTACGACACTTCGGGTATGAACCGAATGCTCTAGCCAGCTGAGCTATTCCGCCATGTTATATATTTCTGTGGTTGCGGGGGAAGGACTTGAACCTCCGACCTTCGGGTTATGAGCCCGACGAGCTACCAGCTGCTCCACCCCGCGACATTAATTGGTGCTGAAGACCGGAATCGAACCGGTACGGGTTTTAAAGCCCGCAGGATTTTAAGTCCTGTGCGTCTGCCTGTTCCGCCACTCCAGCAAAATATATACACAACAAATTGACGACATATATTATTATATATGGTACTAACTATATTGTCAACTGATTTTTAAAAATTTCTATAAATAAAATTTAAAAAGAGGCTAAACAGCCTCCTTAGGTAATCCTACTAGTAATTAGAAGATTTCTTATATCCTTTGCCTTTTGCATCTTGATGTTTCTTTATATCTTGAAATCTTTCTTCACTATCTTTTAAAAATTTAGATAATCTATCTTCAAAATTACCTTGATTCTGCTTAGTTTTTTCTTTTTGCCAATCTATTTCCATAGGTCTAACACTTTTTTTATCAAGTCCAGCCTGTTTTATAGATAAACTAATTTTCCCATTGTCATCAATAGAAATTACCTTAACTTTTACTTTGTCTTTTTCCTTTAAATAATCTCGTATATTCTTAACATAAGTGTCTGACACCTCAGATATATGCACTAACCCAGTTTTACCTTCAACATCTACAAAAGCTCCAAAACTAGTAATGTTAACTACTGTACCCTCTAGTATGCTTCCTGCCTTTAAGGTCATATTAAAAAAACTCCTCCTTAAAAAATAATACTATATAATATAAACTTCTTCTCTTTTAACAGAGTAGGACTTCTTGGGTCTTGCCCAAAAATCTTTGCTACATCCACAACCACTTATCCTCCATAATCTCAACAGGCATAATTTCAAAAACCTGTTATAGTTTTCTATTACAGCATAACTGGTAATTAGTTTTTATTGTCTATTACAGGAGTTTCACCTTGCTTAATAAGACCTAATTTTTCTCTAGCTAATTTTTCTATATACACATTAGAATTAGACATTTTAACCTCTTCCTGTAATTTTTGATTTTTATATTTACCCCTCTGCTCTTCCACTTTCTTCTCACTTATCTGTTTTTTTATGTTCTGCATAGTTAATTGCTGACTTATAAAAACATAGCCTATATATAGAACTATTAATAAAAAGATTATATTTTTCCACTTGATTTTTATTTTCATTAATAATCACCAATTCTCCCACTAATGATTTACGTTTCTATATACTTATTTTATTAACTATTGCCTTCTTCGATTTATCATATCTCACTTATATTGTAATTTGATTTTTGATTTTCTTCAAGCTAATTTTTATACTTTTTTTTATTTTTTCTTTTAATACTATAAATAAGGTATTGAAAAGGATATATTATTATATATATAAATACCCTAAATAATCTTCCCAATACTTTGAAGAATTTATTATGTAATTCTATAAGCAAATTGCTGAAAAACTTCAAATATAAACATATACCTACACCTAATAGAATATACACATACATTCCCATATAGGCATAGTTTGTATACATTAAAAATATAAATACAATTATGGCTGTAAATACCCAAAACAGGGTATCCTCTATAAACGTTATTACTTTATTTAAATCTTTAAACCCTCTTATTAGTCTGTAAAAATCAAATAATATTCCCGTTATTATTCCTGCTGTAAGGCTAAATATTATAAGTCGAATTTGAGTACTTATTGATATAATCATACTAATCCTTTCATGGTAACATGGTTTTATTTAAACATCTTTGATATTAAACTTTGATTCTTTTTTTTCGACTTATTATTAGTATATACACAAGAATTTACCATACCCACTATAATTACATCTCCATTTTGTACATCTAATTTATTCATCTTTAAACTTTTTCCTTTAATATTGAGGGTTCCAAGATTAGTATTTAAAACTATTTGATCTTCATTAAAACTTACTACTTCAATGACACCAGTTAACATTAACTTTTTTCTATTTTTAAGACTTAATAAGCTTTTCTTGTCTTCTACACTTATTTCCTTTTTCTCCATAAAATATCCCCTCCACCTATAATAAATATATGTAGCTATTGGGGATTATATTACTTTGTATTTTAAATCCTCAACTTTCGCACATAAAAATTAAGGGGAAAGCCTTGAGAATAAACACATAAAGCAAAGAAACATTCCTTTTGGTATAATAGAATTGCAAAAAACACCACACCAAGGAAAGGAATGTTTCTTATGAATACTATTATATCAAATGATACTAATGATAAACAATTTAATTTTACTATAAATAGATTTTTTAAAGACAACAAAATTGGACATATACTTAAGCAATGCAATTTTTCTAAAGAAAAAGGATTTCCATGTATTAAAATATTTCAATATATTTTTATGCTTGTTTTTACTGGAAAAAACTTATTTAGGAACTTGGAGTCTGGAAAAAATAATCAATTTTCAAAGGATACTGTATATAGATTTCTTAATTCACCAAACTTTAATTGGAGAAAGTTTTTGTTTTTACTTTCTTCATTAATCATAAAAAATATTATCGTACCACTTACTTCAAAAGATAGAGTTAATGTACTTGTAATTGATGATTCTTTATACAGTAGGTGCAGGAGCAAATCTGTTGAACTTCTTGCAAGAGTTCATGACCATGTTGAACATAAATATGTTAAAGGCTTTCGCCTTCTCACCCTTGGTTGGTCAGATGGCAATACTTTTTTACCTCTTGCTTTCACTCTGCTTTCTTCCGAAAAGGAGAAAAACAGACTTTGTCCTGAAAACCACAATATTGATAAAAGAACCAATGGTTCTAAGCTCCGTAAGGAGGCTGTTTTAAAGTCACCTGAGGTTATGATTAGTTTACTTCAACAAGTTTCAAAATATGCTATTCCTGCATCGTACGTTCTTTTTGACAGTTGGTTTACGTACCCAAAAACTCTTATACGGATTCTAGAACTCAAACTTAATACTATTGCCATGGTCAAAGCAATGCCAAGGGTTTACTACAATTATAACGGTAAGTTATTGAACCTTAAAAATCTCTATGCTAATTTAAGAAAAAAGCGTGGTAAGGCAAAAATTCTTTCTTCTGTTATTGTAGGTATTGGCTCTGACAAAAATGGTAATGAGGTAAAAGCAAAAATTGTATTTGTAAGAGATAGAAACAGAAGTAGAAAATGGCTTGCTTTAATTTCTACCAATATATCCTTAGATGACAATGAGATAATAAGAATTTACGGAAAACGCTGGGATATAGAGGTTTTCTTTAAAATGAACAAGTCTTTTCTAAAACTTGCTAAAGAGTTTCAGGGGCGTTCTTATGATTCCATGGTTTCACATACTTCTATAGTTTTTACCAGATACATTATGCTTACTTTAGAAAGCCGTAAGAATAATGATGTTAGAACTATTGGTGGATTTTTTTATCAGTGCTGTGATGAACTTCAAGATATCCAATTTTGTGAAGTAATGAATCTTATTGTAGATATTTTAAAAAATGTATTAACTGAAAAACTTCTTCTTTCAAAGGACGTTATTGACTCAATAATAGATAGTTTTATTGCTGCTTTACCTTGTTACATCAAGGAGAAATTAGTCTTTTTGTCCTGCGAAAGTTGAGTTAAATCTTATTCAGTTGAAATTATCCTATACATACTTTGAACGTTTTCTTTTGTAACATGAGCTGCAATATTTAAGATTTCTGCCTTTAAACATTTATTAGCATATTTGATTTCTATTATATCCCCTTCTTTTACTTCAACACTAGGTTTGGCCACTTTTCCATTTATAGCAACCCTTCCACCTTCACATGCTTCTTTTGCTACAGTTCTTCTCTTTATTATTCTAGATACTTTAAGGTATTTATCTAATCTCATACAAACTCCCCTTTAAAACAGAAAACCTAGATTTTCACCCAGGCTTTCTGAAAAATACATTATTTATTTACTCTATCTTTAAACTCTTTACCAGCTTTAAATACAGGAACTGTTGATTCAGGTATTTTTATTTCTTCCTTAGTTCTAGGATTTCTTCCAATTCTTTCAGCTCTTTTTCTTGTTTCAAAGGTACCAAACCCTACTAATTGAACTTTATCTCCCTTTTCCAATGTTTCTTCTACACTTTCTATAAACCCTTTAAGAGCTGCCTCTACATCCTTTTTTGTTAATTTTGACTTT
The DNA here is from genome assembly GCF_019056555.1 of Clostridium sp. 001. Classification (NCBI taxonomy): domain Bacteria; kingdom Bacillati; phylum Bacillota; class Clostridia; order Eubacteriales; family Clostridiaceae; genus Clostridium; species Clostridium sp. 001. Next base: position 2,212,730 of record NZ_CP020473.1, read on the forward strand.
TCTGCTATACCTGCTATTAATTCTGATTTATTCACTTTTTTTACCTCCTCTTATTTTCATAGATAAATGTGTACAAATATTCACAAATATCTTTACGGCTAATTTTCGGTCATCATTAACCAATTTTTTCTAATTAAGCTTCCGAAAGCAATAAATATTGTATACTATACAAAAATATTTAGCAACTTACTATGTAATTTATATATACTTAAAAGTATTCATCACTTTCTAATCTATTGAATATACTTACATGGATATAGTAGCATATTCTGCATTAATTAAAAAATTCCTTCTTTTTGCATATAAAAAATTAAATTTATATATTTTTAGCCTTTTCCCAGAGTTCATCCATTTCATTTAATGTCATGTCTTCCATATCCAGTCCTTTCTCTCTGGCACCTTTCTCTATATATGCAAAACGATTTATAAATTTCTCTATAGTATAATTTAATGCAAATTCAGGGTCAATGTCAAGGAATCTGGCTACATTTACACAAGCAAATATTAAATCTCCTATTTCTTCTACTATTTTTACCCTTTCCTTGCTTTTATATACATCCTTTACTTCATAATATTCCTCTAATACTTTATCTAATGCATATTCAACTTTGTCCCAGTCAAATCCAACCTTAGCAGCTTTTTTTTGAACTTTAGAAGCTCTCATCAAAGCAGGTAAAGCTTGTGCAACATGTCTAAGTTCATCTGTATGAGTTTTAAGTCCTTGCTCCTTTTTCTTTAAAGCATCCCAGTTTGTTAGCACCTCCTCTGAATTATTTACTTCTATATCTCCAAATACATGTGGGTGTCTCTTTATCATTTTATCACATACACCATTAATTACATCATTAATATTAAAAAATCCTTCTTCTTTGCCTATTTGGGAATGGAAAACTATTTGAAATAATACATCTCCCAGTTCCTCCGTCAGTTCTACATCATCTTTTTTATTTATAGCTTCTAGTACTTCATAGCTTTCTTCTATAAGATACTTTTTTAGACTCTCATGGCTTTGTTCCTTATCCCAAGGACAGCCTTCTTGACTTCTTAATTTCTCCATTACATCTAATAAATCTTTTAAATCATACTTGCACTCTAAATCTTTAGGTATATAAATTGATGTCAAATAGTCTATATCCTCTTGTCTGTCCAACTCATACAATTTTATTTTTCTTATACTTTCACTATTCTTAATTCCCGCAGCTCTTATAAAATATATGTCTGCATCATCTCCATAATAATCCATAAGACTTAATTTTACTTCAGATGCAATTAGCCTATCATATACTTGAGTTATTATAGTACCTACCCTTTTATCTAATGCTTCATGCTTTATATCAAAAGCATCTATTATCTTTATTCCTTCAATAACATCTATATTTAATTTTTCTGCAATAACATCTATAAAGCTAACTGATGGTATTATATCCACATCTACAAAATTTTGTTCACACAATTTTAACAATAATTTTACAGATTTTTCTGCTACCAGAGGATGTCCTGGTACTGCATAAATTATTTGATGAAAACTTTTTTCTTTTAATATTAAATCTTCTGCTATAGATCTATATACATCTTCAAATTTCTGCTTTTTTTCATATAGATGATCATATGTTTCAAAATTTATACCCAATTGTCTTAAGTAATCCACAGTAGGATGTTTCTCCGTCCTCAAATATACTTTGCTCACATCCTTCAGTGCATTAACAGCGCCTATTGTAAGGGATTCTATGGATCCTGGCCCCAGACCTACTACCTTAATCATTTGTAAATCCTCCTTTAGTCATTTTCAAAGAAATAACTAGTCAGTATGCTAGGATATTCTTTATCATACTGTGTCGGTAGAACCCTTAGATAGGATTCACTATCTGCGGAACCTACCTCCTTGTCTGATAAAAAATACCCGTCGCATCTTTGACTTGTTATTTTCTTTCAAATTCCTTATTTTTTTAAGAATCTCCTTTTTATATAACTGTATTTGAATATTCCAAATATAACTATAATTGGTATATATATAATCACACCGGCAATTACAGCTAAAAAACAAGCTATTCTACTATTCATGCTATAATTATAGACATACAAATATATAATTACAACAGCTGCCATCATAAAAATGGATGCAAATGCGGGTTTAACCATAGTTTCAAAATAATTTACACGAATTTTTAATTTCCTGCTTAAAAATATTATGTTTAAAATACAGGTTGCAATATATCCTCCTATACTTCCTAAAACAGCTCCATAAATATTTATATAAGGTATTGGCACAAGAAATAGGGTTATAACTATCTTTATAATGCATCCTAACGCCAAATTAGCTACAGGTCTAACATAATGTCCAATGCCCTGCAGCACAGCTGTAGATGTCTGAACAAGTACAATAAAAGGAATAGACAATGCTGAATATTGAAGTATATCAAATCCTGCAGATTGACCTGGAAAAATTAAATCCAGAATAGGGTGTGCTAGAACATATAGTCCAATGGTAGATGGAATTGCAATAACCATAGAAATTTTAAAAGACAAATCCACCTTATTTATGACATCAACTTTTCTATTTAATATATACGATTCTGCAATTATTGGCATCAAAGAAGCACATAGTGCTGAAGATATTGTTAGTGGTATATTTATAAGCACAAATGCTTTTCCAGTAAGCTGTCCATATAATATAGCAGCTTCCCTATATGTAAATCCAGCCACCAATAACTTTTGAGGTACTAAAGCTGAATCTATAAGACTCATTATACTGCTAACTGCTGCTCCTAGAGATACTGGAATAGCTATATACAGCAGTTTACTCAATACATCCTTATTATCTGCGACTTTAAATACGTTTATTTCTTTTCTTACATAAATATACTTTGCTATTAGATATATACCTCCAAATAGTCCTCCTGCTGCTGCCCCTAATGCTGCCCCTCCTGCCGAATACTCTATACCTTTAGGCAATAGTAGATATGCCAGTCCCACTCCTACTATTACTCTACCTATTTGTTCTATAATTTGAGATACAGCTGTATAATTCATATTTTGAAGGCCTTGAAAAAATCCTCTAAAAGCACTCATTATGGATATAAATATAGGTGCAAATGCAATGGCAATTAAAGAATAGTAGGATTTTCTATCCCATTTCAAAAAATGTATAATTGGATTTGAAAATATAAGTAGTATAGCTGTAAAACCTGTTCCCAAAATAACCATTAAGAGTATAGATTTTCTAAGTACCTGAATTACCCCTTCATGATCTCCAACGGCATTTCTCTCTGATACCATCTTTGACACCGCTACAGGTATACCTGAAGCTGCAGCAATAAAGAACATATAAAGTGGAAATGACATTTGATAGTAGCCCACTCCCTCATCTCCAATGAGCATTTGAAGTGGCCACCTAAAAAATAATCCTAAAAATTTTGATAGTATACCCGCTGCCCCTAATACAAAAGTGCCTTTTATAAGGGATTGTTTTTTCATAAAAATACCTCCGAATGCTATAATTGCAAACAATTTGTTCCATGTTTATAATTATTTAAAACTCGAAGGTATTATTACTTTAAATGAATACTTTTTAAATTATAGTCAATAATGTCAACAGAATATAAATGGCAGCTAGTGCTGCCATTATCTATTGTTCCATTTGTTTACCTAAAAAGGATGATGCAGTTTCAGCTAGCTTTATTTCCATATCTCCAAAATTAACTTTTTCTTTAGATACTATTATTACAGCTCCAATTGCATCGCCTCCTGCTATTATAGGGCATATAATTTGAGCTGAGTACTTACCCTGTACATCCTCATCATCATATAGAGGAATAATTCCATCTTCCTCCTTATCCCCAGCTATGGAAACCGTTTTTCTATTATCTATTAATTTTTCTAGTTCATTACTTATCTTTTTTCCCATATATTCTTTTTTAGGTATACCACTAATTGACACCATGCTGTCTTTATCACATATCATAATTATATTTCCTATAGTTTGTTGAAGTGATTCTGTATATCCTTTTGAAACATCACTAAGTTCTCCAATAGGGGAATATTTTTTTAATATAACCCCACCTTCCCTATCAGTAAATATTTCAAGAGGATCTCCTTCTCTTATTCTAAGGGTTCTTCTTATTTCTTTTGGTATGACAACTCTACCTAAGTCATCTATACGTCTAACAATTCCTGTTGCTTTCATACTATAATTCCTCCTATAAAATATAATATATAACTTGTATTATTATTATCTTTCTAAATATGCAATTTTATACACAATTGTTATTTAAATTAGAAAAAATAAAAAGAACTATAGCACAATTGCTACAGTTCTTTTCTACCTATTTAAATAAAAATTAATTTACATAATATTTTTTTCTTTTTTAGTTATACTTGCAGCCTTTTTCCATTCTTGAACTTTTTGAGAAACTAATTTACTCTTTTGATCACTTTCCAGCTGCTTCTTTATCTCATCTTTAACTTTGTTAAAGTCCTTAACTGGATACTCTTGCTTTTTTATACACTTGATTATATGATATCCGAAACTACTTTGAACTGGATCTGATATAGCACCTTCTTTTAATGCTTTTGCTCCTGCCATAAATTGAGCATCATACCCTGAATCGTTATAATTTACAAACCCTAAGTCTCCACCTTTATCTTTAGTAGCGGTATCCTGAGAAACTTCTTTTGCAACCTTTGCAAAATCTTCTCCCTTATCTAACCTTGCTTTCACTTTTTGTGCTTCATCTTTTGTCTTTACAAGTATATGAGCTAAATGCATTTTATTAGGCTGCTCTGTATACTTATCCTTATTTGCATTATAATAGTCTTTAATCTGTTTGTCTGTTATCTTTACACTTTTTGCAAGATAATTGCTTATGTTTGTTTCTATTGCTTGAGTTTTCAATTGTGCTAAAAACATAGTCTTAAATGATTCCTCAGTAAATCCCTGTGCTTTTAATGCTGCATCAAATTGACTGGTATCACCTTTAAAGTTCTGCTTTTTAATCTCATCAATCTTTTTATTCATATCTGATTTTAATTTACTTTCATCTGGTGCAAGCTTTAACTCTTTAGCTTTTTGTTCAATTACTTTAGTAGTAATCATATTGTCAAGTATCTGTTCTTTTTGTGTCTTAATAGCACTAGTAGCTTCATCATTTTTTGCATAGTCTGAACCATATTGTTGTTTAACTTGACTTAGCAATTGAATTGTATTTGGATCTTTATCTAAATCACCTCTTGTGATTTTTTCTCCATTAACTGTTGCCACAGTACTATTAGCTATAGCTTCTGGTGTTTTTTCTATCATATTACATCCTACAGTTGAAAATGCGAACACTGTTATAAATGCCGCAGCTACCAACGTTTTTATATTCTTCACGGTTTATTCCCCCACTCTTTTTGTGTTTTGCAAAATATAAATTAATTTTAACACAAAACTATTTTTACTACAAAGCTATTTTTGTTCATATATTTTTAGCATATATTTCACAATTTCCTTAATTTGATGTAAAATATCTTCTCTTTTTACATTTTTTAATTTATATCCAAACCCGGGCTTTTTATTCATCTTCAACACAAACTCATGTGGATAAGTTTTAAACAGTTCCCTAAGCACATTTTTGTCAACCCTATCCTGATCTTGAAATGAAAAAACAACTTCGTCCTTTACTTCTTTTATCTCCTCTATTCCAATTTTCTTACTCATACTTCTTATATAGGCTATATCCATCAGGTTGTATACTGAAGTTGGTATATCAGAGAATCTATCTTCCAATTCCTCTTTTATATCAAGCATATCATCATATGAACTTATAGCTGCTATTTTCTTATATATCTCTATTTTCTGAACTTCACTCTTTATATAATTATCAGGTATATATGCGTCTATTTTCAATTCTACGGTAGTTTCTACAGGCTCTTTGTCTATGTCTCCTTTTACAAGCTTTATAGTATCTTCTAGCATTCTACAATAGAGATCATATCCTACAGCAGCCATATGACCATGCTGTGATGATCCCATCATATTACCTGCACCTCTTATCTCCAGATCTTTTAGTGCTATTTTAAATCCAGATCCAAGTTCAGTAAATTCTTTAATAGCTTTAAGCCTTTTTTCTGCTACTTCCGTAAGAACCTTATCTCTTCTATAACTCAAGTAACAATAAGCCATTCTATTAGTTCTTCCAACTCTTCCTCTTAATTGATATAGTTGTGATAAGCCCATTTTATCAGCATCATATATTATCATGGTATTTACATTCTGTATATCCATACCAGTTTCTATAATAGTAGTTGCTACTAAAATATTATACTCATTTTTCATAAAATCAACTATTATATTTTCAAGTTCTCTTTCTTGCATTTGTCCGTGGGCCACAGCTACTTTTGCTTCTGGAATTAGTTTGGCTATGTAAGAAGCCATTTCTTTTATGCTCTCAACTCTATTATAGACAAAATAAACCTGTCCCCCTCTATTTATTTCTCTTAATATGGCGTCTCTTATTAATTGATCATTATATTCCACTACATAAGTTTGAATTGGATATCTTTCCTCTGGAGGTGTCTCTATAACACTTATATCCCTAGCCCCTACGAGAGACATATGTAAGGTTCTAGGTATAGGTGTAGCACTTAACGTAAGTACATCTACATTTTTTCTAATCTTTTTGATCTTTTCCTTATGACTTACTCCAAACCTCTGTTCCTCATCTATTATAAGAAGTCCCAAATCTTTAAATTGTACATCCTTTTGTAATATTCTGTGAGTACCAATTAATATATCAACGTCTCCTACTTTAACTGCCTTTATGGATGCTTTTTGCTGTGCTGTTGTTCTAAACCTGCTTATCATATCTATTTTTACAGGAAAATCAGAAAACCTTTGAACAAAATTATTATAATGTTGTTGCGCAAGTATCGTAGTTGGAACTAAAAATGCAACTTGTTTTCCATCCATAACAGCCTTAAAAGCAGCTCTTACTGCTACTTCTGTTTTCCCATATCCTACATCCCCACAAAGTAATCTGTCCATTACCTTATCTGATTCCATATCTTGCTTTATATCCTGTATAGTTGTAAGTTGATCTGGTGTCTCTTCATAGGGGAACTCATCCTCAAACTGTTTTTGCCATACTGTATCCTTTGAATACTTATAACCTTTTAAAGTAGACCTAATTGCATATAATTTTACTAAATCTTCAGCTATTTCCTCTATTGATTTCTTTACCTTTTTCTTAGCTTTAGCCCAATCTGATCCTCCCAATTTACTTATTTTGGGGCTTTTTCCTTCAGAGCCTATATATTTTTGCACCATATCCAATTGTTCTACAGGTACATACAGTTTATCTTCAGAGTCATATATGAGTTCCAAATAATCCTTCTTGTGACCTTGAACTTCCAGCTGCTTTATGCCTTTATATATTCCTATACCATGATTTACATGTACTACAAAATCCCCGGGCTTAAGTTCTGTAAAACTTTTTATTTTGCTTACTCCCTTTTTGAGAGCCTTCCTTGCATTCTTCTTTTTTGCTTTACCAAAAACTTCTTTATCTGATATAACTCCTACTTTAAAATCTGGATATTCAAAACCCTTGAGTTGACTTCCAAAAGTTATAACAACTTCCCCTGATTTAATCTCATGAATAACATCTCTATAGCTACTTTCTATGCCTCTTTCCCTTAAAGTGCCTACCAATCTTTCTCCTCTAGGTCTTGTTCCAGATAAAATCAGAATTTTATAACCTCTAGACTTTTTATCCTTTATATCCTCAATAAGTAGATCCATCTGTCCTTGGTAACTATTTAAAGTTATCTGAGAAAAATTAGTTATAGTTTTAGGTTGAATAACCTTAGAGGACTTAGCAATAGCATCTAATGTCATAATCTCCTTATTTTTAAGTTCTTCAAGTAAATCAGATTTTGCACATAACATTTTACTCTGTTTGGGAAGTATATTTCCCTTTTCTAAAAGGCTTTTATAATTTTCTTCAAATTCAAAATATACACTATTTAATTTCCCAGAGCACCTCTGTACATCATCCATAACTATAAAATAGTCCTTAGCATAATCAAGGAAAGAAGCAGGCTTATTGTAAAAATACGGAAGAAAACTATCAATATTTTCAAAGCTCCAGTTCTCCTCTAGATTTTCTAAGTTTTTCTTTGTTAACTCATCTATTCTATCTAATGCTTCCTTATTCTTGCTCTTTTTTAATTTCTTTTCTACTAGAGCTGCGTCATCTTCTATACTTTTTCTTGCCTTTTGAATCTTATCCTTATCAAGTATAATCTCTTTAGCAGGAAATATTTCTATACTGTCTATTTTATCAATACTTCTCTGTGATTCTAAATTTAAAGTCCTAATAGATTCTACTTCATCCCCAAATAGCTCTATTCTATATGCTTCTGCAGCTATTGGTGAGTATACATCCATTATGTCACCTCTTATGGAAAATTGGCCTTTTGAATCCACAATTTCATTTTTTTCATAACCACCTTGAACCAATTTCTCACTTATATCTTTTAAATTTAAAACGCTGCCTACAGATATGTTAATTATATAATTTTCATATAACTCTACAGGTATATATGTAGATGCTAGAGATTCCACACAAGTTATTATAATTTTTCTACCTGTATCTATCATTTTCCTTATTACCTTTAACCTTTCCCACCTTAGGTCTCCTGATATGGCATCTATATTATAAAATACCATCTCTTTAGTAGGAAAATAGTATACTTCTGCTAAATAAAAGGATAGATCTTCATATAGTTTTCTGGCTTCTACATCACTATGAGTAACAATTAAGAAAGGCTTGTCTATTTCATTATACACTCCATATATTAAGTAACTTTTAGCTGACTCTGAAAGTCCAAATACCCCTATAGGAAACCTTTTTTTGCTTATTCCATCAATAATATTTCTAAATTCTCTGCTTTCCCTCATAGGTTTTATAAGTCCATCTAATCTCATTTTAACAACCACCCTACAAATTTTATTCATCCGACTCTAGATAAATATTTCACTTAAGTTTTTTAATTTAACGCACAACAACCGTTAATCTCTTTGTTTAAAGAGATTATACGGTATCAATTGAATTATTTTGTAATAAACTTTATCTGATCGCTACCATTGCTAACACACCCTCTTTTATCAAAGTAGGGAATAAGCACTGCTACGCGCCTGGATAAGTTCTTCCCCTAAAGGATAACGTATTCTAAGTGCTAAAGACACTAAGAATACTGTTAATAAGGTTTAGCTAGAAAAAGCAATTCTTATAAGCAAACTCCATCTGAACCTAAGAATCACTTGATATTTTTAATCCATTGAACTTATTCATAGCTTCTTCTACTCCACAATTTATGAGACATTCCAATACATCTGCGCTAGTTTCTAAAACTTTTTCTATGTCATTTCTTTCATTTTTGTCAAATTTTCCCAAAACATGAGATACAAGATCCCCTTTAGGCTGTCCAATCCCTATTTTTATTCTTGGGAATACATCTGTGCCTAAATTTGCTATTACGCTCTTTATGCCATTATGTCCTCCAGCACTTCCATGTTTTCTTATTCTAATCCTTCCAACTTCAAGATCTATATCATCATATATAATTATTATATTACTGCTTTTTATCTTAAAAAAATTTGCAGCCTCTATTACACTTTCTCCACTCAAATTCATATAAGTACTTGGTTTTAATAACATTACTTTATTATCTGATATTGTGCCTTCTCCATAGGTTCCTTTAAATTTTTCCCTATTTATAGGAATATTATACTTACTACTTATTAAATCTACAGCATCAAACCCTATATTGTGTCTTGTATGCTGATACTTAGTTCCTATATTTCCTAATCCAACTATTAAAAACATTATTTCACTCCAATCTCAATACTATATTAAATCCATTACATAATATATATTATACTAAAAGACATAAATAATAAAGAGACCAAAAGTCTCTTTATTTATTTCCCTTCAATTCAGAGAGAACTACTTCCACTTTTATAGTCTTACCATCTCTCCAAATTTCAGCCTCAACCTTTTCTCCAATTTTATGACTTTCTATTATTTCTTCTATATCTGATACATCTCTTACCTTTTTACCGTCTACCTGCATTATTATATCCGTAGGCTTTATACCAGCAACACCAGCCCCACTATTTTTTTCTACCTGTTCAATATAAACTCCTTGAATTTTATCATCCTCTGACACTACACTTTCTCCAGATATACCTAGATAAGGCCTTGATACTTTTCCACTGTTCATAAGTGATTTTATTATATCCTTTGCTTCATTTATGTCTATAGCAAATCCCATTCCCTCTGCATTTAAATTAGCCCCTATTTTTAAACTATTTATACCTATAACATTACCTTGTAAATCACAAAGGGGTCCACCGCTGTTTCCTGGATTTATAGCTGCATCTGTCTGAATAACTTTATATATTGATCCATTGTACTCTATCTTCCTGTTTAATGCACTTATTATTCCTGCAGTAACAGATCCTGCAAACTGCTCACCTAATGAATTTCCTATGGCAATTGCAGTGTCCCCAACCTTCACTTTCGAAGAATCTCCAAATCTAACTACGGGAAGGTTTTTTGCATCCACTTTTATTACAGCTAAATCGGATCTTTGATCTGCTCCTAACACAGAAGCATTTAATATCTTATTACTTGAAAGCTTAACAGTAATCTTATCCGCTCCCTGCACTACATGATAATTAGTAACTATATATCCATTGGAATCAATTATTACTCCAGATCCACTTCCTGCATCCTGCAATCCAAAATATCCTTCTGATTTATTACTTATTCCTACTACTGCAGGACCAACAGTTTCAGCTACTTCCGTTATAGAATTTTCCTTCGTGCTTTCAGATTTATCTTTTGCTTCACTTTTATCTTGCTTTGGTTCAACTAACATTCGATTATCAGGTGTATAAATTTTAGAGGCCTGTTTTTTATTAATTACATATGCTCCAGATATACCTCCAGAAACTGCAGCTACTAGTACAACACAAAATAAACTGGCTATTTTTTTTATATTTGACCTTTTCTTACTATTTACAAACTTTATTTTTGCCTCATCATCTTTTACATTTTCCCAATTAGCATCTTTTATGTTATCATCATTCATTAATTACACCTCATAATCTCTAAACTTAGAGTAATTATAATAAAAAAATTTTACACAAATATGAACAGAATGTAATTATTCCTTAAACCCTCTTTAAAGTGAAAGTAAACATAATTCCCTTAGGTTCCTTATTTTCAGCCCATATATCTTCACCTAATTGGGTAAGTATACTTCTTACAATAGAAAGTCCAAGCCCCGTACTCACTTTTGAAGTTCTGGATTTATCCACCTTATAAAACCTATCCCATATATGTTTTAAATCTGACTCCGGTATCCCTGATCCATCATTATAAACGGATACAACTGCCTTTTCACCTTTAACCTTAGTTGAAATTTTTATATTTCCACCAATATCTGAATATTTTATAGCATTATCCACTAAATTTGTAACCACTTGAGTTATCCTGTCTTTATCTGCAGCTACATACAACTTATTATCTTCCAGCAATACATCTACTTTTAGTTTCTTATTATTTATTTTAGTTTCAAATTTTATAACACATAGTCTTATAATCTCATTTATATCTACTTCTTCTATTCTAAGTTTAAATTCACCAGCTTCAATTGCAGATAAATCCAAAAGATCATTTACAAGCCTTGTAAGTCTTTGTATCTCTGAATAAGTAACTGACAGATAATAATTCTGTTTTTCTGCTGGAATAACTCCATCAATCATTCCCCCAATAAATCCTTTTATAGAAGTTATTGGAGACCTTATTTCATGAGACACATTGGATATAAACTCTCTTCTATGCTTTTCTACTTTTTCTAATGAATCTGCCATAATGTTAAAGGATTTCGCAAGTTCTCCAATTTCATCTTTGGATTCTATATGAACTCTCTTTTCAACTTCTCCTTTAGATATCTTATCTGCTGCATAATTTATTTTTTTAAGGGGATTTATTATTATTTTTTGTGATAAATAGTAAATTACAATACAGCATATTATAATGGCCAAAACAGCTGATATCCATATAATTTCATACACTCTCTTTAGAGGGCTCTTTAATTCACTTATAGAAGTATGCATCATTATAGCACCTCTGAAAACTCCATTTGAAAAAATAGGTATTTCAAATGTATGAACTGGAGTTGTAAATATACCTGGGTAATTTTGTATCTTATTAACTGTTTTATTCTCTCTAAGGTCTTGTAAATCTTTAGTAACTATTTGTCTAGAAGTAGCTATCAGTTTTTTATGCTCGCTTTTTGATACAGAATAAATGTATCCGTAATTATCAACTAGCCATATATCTGCTGATAAATACTTTCCTATGTAACTTAAAGTTTCATTTATATTATCTGAAGTCAAATTCCCATTTAAATACTGTATAGCTTTATATTCTATAAGCTGAGATTCTCTAAGCATCTCTACTTTTCTCTGTTGAAAATAATAACCTTCAAACCAATAGGATAAAAAACCTGATGTCATTACAAAACTAACTATAATGATTCCAGTAAATGCAACCATAAGTTTTGAAAATAACCCCTTTTTCATTTACTTCACCTCAAATTTATACCCTACACCCCACACAGTTTCTATTTGCCAATTTGGTCCTCCTTGAAGCTTTTCCCTTAATCTCTTAACATGTACATCTACAGTTCTAGAATCCCCTGGATAATCGTAACCCCAAACTTCACATAAAAGTTGTTCTCTAGTAAATACTCTATTTTTATTACTTGCAAGATAATGTAGTAATTCAAACTCCTTAGGTGGCATTTTTATTTCATCATCTTTATAAACTACTGTATATGAATTTATATCAATAGTTAGTTGATTAAATTTTAGCACTTCCTTGTTTTCGTTATCCACACTATACCTTCTAAGTACCGCCTTAATTCTAGCTAGCATCTCCTTGGCCTCAAAAGGTTTAACTATATAGTCATCTGCTCCCAGTTCAAGACCTAAAACCTTATCAAAAGTTTCCCCTTTTGCTGTAAGCATAATTACAGGAGTTTCATATTCTTTTCTTATCCACTTAAGTACATCTATTCCATCTATATTTGGAAGCATTATATCTAAAAGTACTAAATCCGGTTTATATTCTAAAAACATAGTTTCTGCTGTCTTACCATCATTAACAACCTTTGTCTCATATCCTGCACTTTCTACGTACATTTTTATTACTTCACATATATTTTCATCATCATCTACTATTAAAATTTTACCTATAGACCCTTCCATAATTTCACCCTCCTAAATAAATATTGATATATGAATACCTCATCAATCATGTTATTTGTAATAAACAAATTCCCTATAATAAATTTATCACATATTTTTGTATAAATAATAATATATTATCAAAAGTTACAAATAAGTCATAAATACTAAGTATACTTTAATATTTTTAATTAAAAGGCATGTAGAATACATTTTCTACATGCCTTTTAATTCTAATCTTCAAATAATTTACTTACAGAAACATCTTCATATATTCTTTTTATAGCTTCCGCAAATACTGGAGCTATAGATAGTATCTTAAATTTATCCAGCATTTTGCTGTCAGGTAAGTTTATAGTATTCAACATTATCAGTTCTTTTATAACAGAATCTTTTATTCTCTCTATTGCTGGACCTGATAATACTGCATGTGTACAGCAAGCATAAACTTCTTTTGCTCCACGTTTCATAAGAGCATTAGCACCATTTGTTATTGTTCCAGCTGTATCTATCATGTCATCCACTAATATAACTGTTTTTCCTTCTATATCTCCAATTATATTCATTACTTCTGATACATTAGCTTTTGGTCTTCTCTTGTCAATAATAGCTATGCTTGCATTTAACTTGTCGGCAAATTTTCTTGCCCTTGTTACACTTCCAAGATCTGGTGAAACTACAACTATATCATCTCTCTTATCAAATTCCTTTTGTATAAAATACTTTGCAAGAATAGGTGCTCCCAAAAGATGATCTAAAGGTATATTGAAATATCCTTGGATTTGTGCTGCATGTAAATCCATTGTAAGTACTCTGTCTGCCCCAGCAGCAGTTAATATATCTGCTACAAGTTTTGCTGTAATTGGATCTCTTGCCTTAGCTTTTCTGTCCTGTCTAGCATATCCGTAATAAGGCATTACTGCAGTTATTCTCCCTGCTGATGCTCTTTTAAATGCATCAATCATAATTAAAAGCTCCATCAAATTATCATTTACAGGGTCATTTGTTGATTGAACTATAAATACGTCCATTCCTCTAACTGTCTCATTAATATCTACAGATATTTCTCCGTCACTAAAAGTAGAAACTTTAGAATCTCCAACTTTAGTTCCTAAAATATCCGCTATTTGCCTAGCTAATTCAGGATGAGAATTGCCTGCAAAAATTTTAATATTCTTACCATGGGTTATCATTATGTAAAGCCCTCCTAAAATTTTATTTCTTTAATCCTTTTTTATATACCCAATTTTCCTTATTTATTTGTCGTGCCCTAGCTACTGCTAATGCTCCTTCTGGAACTTCATCTGTTATTGTAGAACCTGCTGCTATATAAGTATCGTCGTTAACCTTAACTGGAGAGATCAAATTTGTATTACATCCTATAAATGAATTGTTTCCAATTAACGTTTTATTCTTTTTCCTTCCATCATAATTTACTACAACAGTTCCACATCCAAAATTGCATCCACTTCCAACTTCCGCATCTCCTATATATGTCAAATGAGACACTTTTGTCTTATCCCCTATAGTTGACTTCTTTACTTCCACAAAATCACCTATTCTTACAGACTTACCTATTGTACTTTCAGGCCTTATGTATGCAAAAGGTCCTACAGTAGTACTTTCCCCTATAGTACTATCTAGTATTACTGAACTTTGAATTGTTACATTATTTTGTATTACACTATTTTGTATTCTAGAATTAGGATACAATGTACAATTTTCGCCCACTACAGTATTACCCTGAAGTACATTCCCAGGATATACTATAGTATCTTTACCTATTTTAACGTCTAACTCTATGTAAGTATTATCAGCATCAATAAGAGTAACACCATTTTTCATATGTTTTATATTTATTCTTTTTCTCATAATCCTTTCAGCTTCTGAAAGCTGAACCCTTGAGTTAACTCCCATAGTCTCCTCAAATGGAATTGGTAATGCTCCAACTTTTTTTCCTTGACCTTTCAATATTTCTATGACATCAGTCAAATAATATTCGCCTTGAGCGTTATCATTATGTATTTTATCTAGGCTTTCCGTTAAGCTCTCTATATCAAAACAGTACATTCCTGAATTTATCTCATTTACTCTAAGCTCTTCCTCTGAGCAATCTTTATGCTCAACTATTTTAGATACTTCTCCACTTTTTTCTCTAATAATTCTTCCATATCCGGAAGGATCTTTCACTAAAGAAGTTAGTATAGTAGCTTTATATCCACCTTCATTATGAAAGCTTAGCATCTTTTTTATAGTATCCTCTTTTATTAAAGGTGCATCTCCTGTAAATACAGCTACGGTTCCCTTTTTATCCTTTAAAAAGCTTACCGAACATAAAACAGCATTTCCTGTGCCCAATTGTTTTTCCTGAAAAGAATAACTTACATTCCTGCTTTCAGTATGTTTTTTTACCTCATCTGAACCTTTGCCAATTACCACATCTATATTTTCTATTTGTGCTTTCTTTACAGTATCAATAACTATATTCACCATTTCTCTTCCGCAAACCTTATGGAGTACTTTAGGATTAGATGATTTCATCCTTTTTCCTTCTCCAGCCGCCAATATTATAGCACAATTATACATTTTAACACCTCTTTATGGTTATAAGCTTCAATTTTATACATTATATTATTAAAACATCCTATAATATTATATTTTATATGAAAATTATTTGCAACCTTATAAATAACTTTCCAGAGATTTAGCACCTAAATTCCAGTGAAAATTTTATTTTTACTGGAATTATATTTTTTTACACTTATTTAAAGGTCTGGTAAGCCCTTAAACCGGTAGATCGTAAAAATTGTTATACACTCCCCTACCCCTAAAAATCTTAATGCAAAGTTTCCAGTTTTTATTTTAAAATTACGTCTTTATGAATAGTGGATTATCCCAATCATCTTCTATAGTAAATCTTTCATCTTTTATATCTTCAATAATATCTATTTGGAGCATTTTTTTCTTCCTAAAACCTCTGATACACCTAAAAAAATATAACTGCATTAAATTAAATGCTAGTATCATAAACATTAAAACTGTCTCTACCCCTGTAGAACTGTGAAGAAAACAATGATCTAAATGCCATTCAGTTTTCAACTGATGAAATACATTATTTTCAATATCCCATCTTTTATGCATTATTTTCCATAAAGTTTCTACTGATATAAATTTATCTGTTGTTATGATCCATTCTTCTTTAATTTCTGCTTTATCTCCAGTATGAATTTCTTCTATAAATTTTATGAATCTTACTTCTATACTTGAATCAGACATTTGAAAATTATCATCATCCCACGCTTTAATCTTTCTATAGGTATTTACATTTTCCTTTACAGTCCAATCTTTATCTGCCTCCCGGCATTTAAATAGGGCTAATGCATCTTTTACAATGTGCAGCCTTTCATCTTTTACTCTTACCAATGCATCCATTCCTATAGAAAGAACTTCTTTTATCCAAGTAGATTTACAGTAAAGAGCATCAGCCACTATGATGTCAGCGAAATGATGATACTTCTTATATAACTTCTTAATTAGTCGTTTACTACCCGTAATTTCACCTTCATCTTTACTTGAACTATCTTTTTTAGGTTCAAGCATCTCTTGACCTAAAATAATATGTGGGTCTGATCCTACTGTTGCACACACTACAGATCTATGAAAATAATGGGTAGTTCCATCTCTATTCTCTCGAGAAAGGCATTTATTGCAACATTTTTTAGTACTTTCAAATAACTCTACACCATCTATGGCAGCTACTTTTAAACCATCAATAGTACCATTTCGAAATACTTTGTTTTTTATAGTTGTTTTTATTATGCTGATATGAATGTTTTTCAAGCCATCCATATCAAAGTTACTTAAACACCGCCTGACTGCGTCAATGTGCAGCATTTTAGTATTTTTAGGTAACACTTTTTTAAATTTATTCTTTTCAATCCAATGTTCTAATCTATTGAAACTTCTTATTTGAAGCATGAATCCAAATAACACTACGAAAACTATTGTTGAAACTTTTACTGGAGATTTTACTCTTTTATCTTTTAAACTATTGATTTTTTCACCTATATCATATACTTTATTAATATAAGTAAGTAATTGTTTTAAATAACTTTTACTCATTTTATCAGCATCCTTTTATTTTTAGTTTTCAGCAAAACCATTATAAAAAGGATGCTTTTATTATGCAAATTTTTTCCGTATAATTTCCAGTAAAAATCGGAATCTATTACTTCTACTGTAAATATTCATAAGACTTTATAATCCAAAGGACTACCGTCCTAAAAATTTTTTAAGTGCTAAACTTCTGATAACTTTCGGATAATAATTTTTAAATGTATTTTGAAATGAAAATTATTAAGGAATAATAAAAGGGAGTATTTATACTCCCTTTTATTATTCCTTAACCTTTTCTTCGGTAACAGTTTCTTCACTTTTTACTTTTTCATACTCATCAAGAATTGCCTTTTGTATTTTCTCCCTTGTTTGAGTATTTATAGGGTGAGCAATGTCTTTAAACTCTCCATCAGGAGTCTTTCTACTTGGCATTGCTATAAAAAGACCATTTTGACCTTCTATAACTTTTATATCGTGAACTACGAATTCGTTATCAAAGGTTACTGAAACAATAGCTTTCATCTTACCCTCTGCTGCAATTTTTCTTACCCTAACGTCTGTAATTTGCATATAAATCCACCTCCAAGATGCTTATGTATATACTATTCTCTATATTTTGTATTTTTCCTTCCTATTTTATTAAAAATTAATAAAATTTTTTGAAAATTTTATTAGTTAAACATTTCAGAAGGAAATAGAATTGCATTTCCATTTTCATCAATGCCTTTAAAATCAACTAGTGACACATAGTCTTCAACTAATTTGTTAGATGTTCCTATATTGTCTATTAAAATTCCTATTCCTAAAAGTTCACTTTCAAATTCCTTCAAAAGATCTACTATACCTTTAGCAGTTCCTCCTGCTTTCATAAAGTCATCAATAAAAATACACTTACTTCCTTTCTTCAATGCCTTCTTAGACAAAGACATATTTTGAATTCTTCCTGTAGAACCTGATACATAATTTATAGTTAAAGTAGAGCCTTCAGTAAATTTCGTTTCCCTTCTTACAACTACAAGTTGAACTCCGAGCATCCTGGCTACTTCATAAGCTAATGGAATTCCCTTTGTCTCAACAGTAACTACATAATCAATATCCTTTTCTATAAAAATAGATGCCAAAATCAATCCGGCAGTGTATATTATCTTAGGGTTAAACATTATATCTGTCATATATAAAAAATTCCCTGGTATTATTCTTTCTCTATCTTTCAAAATAATACATAATTTTTCAGCAAATTCCCTTTTCTTTTCATTAGACATACCACATACATATTTAATTCCCCCTGCTGCTCCTGATACAGTATTTATTTTTCCCATGTCCAATTTATTTAAAGTATCCTTCACTACTACAATATCCTCACTTACAGTAGACTTTGCAGTATTAAACATTTCTGTGAAGTTATTCAAGCCCATTATTTTATTAGGATTTTCAAGTAAGATTTTTGTTACTGCAGCTATTCTCTGATTTCTACTAAACTTTTGCATTCTATCACCCATCTATATAATTTTACGAATAATATGTTACTATTTTATTCTATTATTCATATTGTATTCTAAAAAATGTTATTTATCAACACCTATTTACTACAGGCTCAACTAGTAGCTTAAGAATTCATTGCTATAAAATTTTTAAAAAGTTTAAAGTTCAAATATTGCAAATTATAAATTATATCCATAAAGTTATGTTTTTTAATTAATTTTTGTATATAATTATTAGATGAGTTAGTTAAATTAAAGGAGTGATTCAGTTGTCATTTGATTTTATAAAAAATAAGACAGTACATTTTATAGGTATAGGCGGAGTAAGCATGAGCGCTTTAGCTGAAATTTTAATAGAAAAGGGATATAAAGTATCCGGTTCAGATATAAAAACTTCTCCTGCAACAGAAAAATTAAAATCAAAAGGAGCTACAATTTATATAGGACAAATCAGTGAAAATATAAAACCAGATATAGATTTAGTTATATATACTGCCGCAATCCAAAAAAATAATGAGGAATTTTTAAAAGCTAAAACTTTGAACATTCCTCTAATGTCCAGAGCTGAACTTTTAGGTCATATAATGAAAGGTCATAAGTATAATGTAGCTATAGCAGGTACCCATGGTAAAACCACAACTACATCCATGCTATCATGTATTACACTTAAAGCGGATTTAGATCCTACCATATTAGTAGGAGGAAACTTGGACAATATAAATGGGAATGTAAGAATAGGAAACAGCCCTTATTTCATTACTGAAGCTTGTGAATACAAAGGATCTTTTCTGAAGTTTTTCCCATCCATAGGCGTAATCTTAAATATAGATGCAGATCACCTTGATTATTATAAAGATATAGATGATATACAAAATGCCTTTATAAAATTTGCAAATCTAATTCCAGAAGAAGGATACTTAGTTTGTTGTGCGGACGATGCAAGAATGAAAAATGTTATATCAACCGTTAACTGCAACGTATTAACTTATGGAATTAATGATGGTGACATTACAGCTAGAAATATATGTTTTGATGAAAAAAGTTGTGCATCCTTTGATATATATAAAAATGATGTTAAAATATCATCTTTACATTTGAGTGTTCCAGGTAAACACAATATATTAAATGCACTGGCAAGTACAGCCGTATCTTTAGTCTTAGATATATCCACTGATAACATAAAAATGGGATTGGAAAACTTTAAAGGTACTCACAGAAGATTTGAGTTGAAGGGTAAAAAAGAAGGCATAACAGTAATAGACGATTATGCTCATCATCCTACTGAGATAAAAGCAACTTTAAATGCTGCTATAAATTACCCTCATAAGAGAATAATCTGTGTATTTCAGCCCCATACTTTTTCACGAACTATAAGCTTATTTAAAGAATTTACTGAGGCTTTCGACAACGTAGATGAACTAATTTTAGCAAATATATATCCTGCAAGAGAAAAAGACACTGGCAAGGTAAGTTCTGCTATGCTATCTAAAGAAATTGCAAAACGTGGTATAAAGTCTACTAATATCTCAGATTTTAAATCCATAGTTGATTATTTAAAATCTAATTTAAAAGATGGAGATCTTCTTTTAACTGTAGGTGCAGGAGATGTATTTAAAGTAGGAGAAATGTATTTAAGCGAATAATTTAAGTGTAAAATGCCTCCAATAAGGTAATACTATAGATTAATAAACCTATTGGAGGTGTTTTATTTGAAAAATTTTTTAATATCTGCTTCAGTAGACGTAATTTTAATTCTATTATCCTATTTTTTGTTTCAAAAAATAATAAGTGGCCCTAAAAGACACAAACTATATAAAAAGTTTTTTAGTTCTTTTGCTAAATTTGTAATTTATATTTTTATAATCAGCATACTTTTAACAGGCATAACTGCACTAATATTATATAGAACCTCTTACATAGCTTATATAAATATAATATCACCAGCCCTAGTATCAGTACTAGTTGGATTCCTCATGTCTACAGTTCCTACAAGAGGCGAAGGGGATAACGAAGATAAAATGAGTATATGATACTTTATTTGCAATTCGTAAACTAAGAAATTACGAAGCAATTTAGTTGACAATTGAAAATTGAAAGTGGACAGTGAAGGTGGATTTTTTTCCGTTACACTACAAAAAATCTTTAATTAAATTTTTGAAAGCTCGTTTTGCTAAAGCAAAACATAGCTGAGTTGATTCATATAAATTTAAAGATTTTTTGCCATAGCTAAAAATCATCCTTCACTGTCAATTGTCCACTATCAACTTTCAACTCAAAAACTTTGCTTCGCAATTTTTTATTTTTGCGATAACTGAAAATTATCCTCAATTGTAAATCGTACATTGTGCACTGCAGTTTACAAGTATCTTGTCTTTTTTTTATATATGGTATAAAATAGCATATGAGCGGGGTGTAGCGCAGATGGTAGCGCGCTTGCTTCGGGAGCAAGAGGTCGCAGGTTCAAATCCTGTCACTCCGACCAAATCATTAGCACAATTTAAGTTTGTAGCTTTTGAAGTTTTGTATTCATAAGAACTTTTAGGCTTTTTGAGAGAAACCTCAAAAAGCCCATTTTATATTAAAAAGATAAAAATATACTAAACTTGAAATGAGGTTATGTATAGATGCTTAAAAACATTAAAGGTGCTATTTTTGATATGGATGGTACTCTTATTGACTCCATGTGGATGTGGGAAAACATTGATGAAAACTATTTAGCAAGAAAAAAACTAACTGTTCCTCCAAGCTTAAAAAGTGATATAGAACATATGAGCTTTTATGAAACTGCCGAGTATTTTAAAAACAAATTTAATATTTCTGATAGTATAGAAGGAATTCAAAAAGAATGGTATGATATGGCTATTTATGAATATTCTCATAATATCTCACTTAAACCAGGAGCTAAAGAGTTTTTGCTTTTATTAAAGAAAAAGGGTATTAAAATAGCTTTAGCTACAAGCAATTATAGAGAAATAACAAACGTATGTCTCAAAAAGAATAAAATATATGATTTATTTGACTCAATAATTACAGGCGATGAAGTTTCAAAAAGTAAGGCTTTCCCCGATATATATATTTGTGCTGCCCAAAAGTTAAATTTAAATTCAAAGGATTGTGTAGTTTTTGAAGATGTGCTGTGTGCCGTTAAAGGTGCAAAATCAGCAGGTATGACTGTAATAGGTGTGCATGACCTATATTCTGAGTACCAGTGGAACGAAATAATAGATTATTCGGACATGCATATATCTAATTATAACGAATTAATGAAGACAATATAATTTTCATTTTTAAGTACCTTATTGAATATACTAATATAAAAGTACTTAAATGAGGAGATTTAAAATGCTAGCCTTTTTATTCCTTCTAATTATAGCAGGAAATGCTGTTATTCTATACAAATTTAACGATAAGGTCTCAATCCAGAGAAGACAAATACTTTCTTTAAAATATGAAAACGATGATTTAAAATCAAAATTATTAAAACAAACTCCTAAGAAAATAGACATTAAGTACGTCACTCCTCAATTTTTAAACGCAGTAGTTACTATAAGTGGGAATCTCCATCTTTCACCTATTTCAAACTCCAGCATAGTTAATACTTTAAAAGAAAATGCTTCTTTAAAAATTCAAGATAGTGCTCAAATTCAAAGTCAACTTTGGTATGAAGTTTTTTTGCCTGGAGACAACAG
The DNA here is from genome assembly GCF_019056555.1 of Clostridium sp. 001. Lineage (NCBI taxonomy): Bacteria > Bacillati > Bacillota > Clostridia > Eubacteriales > Clostridiaceae > Clostridium > Clostridium sp. 001. Next base: position 2,235,316 of record NZ_CP020473.1, read on the forward strand.
GCTGAATTCTAAAGGATGGATAAAGTCCAATTATATAAGGATAATTGAATAAAGCCCTTCATTACTTAAAACTAGGGCTTTTCAACATTTCTATAATAATTTGATAACTCCATCTAAATATTCGGGAACACCTTTTATTATATCTTTCTTGCAGCAGTATTTTAAATCATCATACAAATCTAGCTGTTGTATCCTCTTAAAGTGAGATGCATTTTGTATAAATCCTACAATATCTGGATTTTTTTCATAAACATATAATGCAGTTTTAGATATATCTGTAAGCTCTACCTCTGTCTTTTCCAATATGCACTTTATTATATATCCGCTGCATATAAAATCGTCCATAGAAAATTGTCCACTTGTTCCAGAATTAACTATCGTTACATCATTTCTTAAGCTTACTAGCTTATCTGCCACCTTAGCTCCATTTATAAGGGCTCCTATTAACATATTTTTTGCTGCAGCACTTCTTTTTATTGCTCTAGTTCCATTAGTTGTAGTCATTATAAGAATTTTATCTTTTACAACTTCTCTAGTATACTCAAGTGGAGAATTCGAGCAATCAAATTCTGGTATTTTTAAGGCATTTCTCTCGCCTCCAAGTATATATTTTTCCCTATCTCTCCCTGCTATTTCTAGAGCTTCTTCTACAGTTAGAACAGGTATCACTTCCTTACATCCATTGTCCATAGCAGTGGTAATTACTGAAGTTGCCCTAAGCATGTCCACTATTACCACAGACTTGTCCTCAATTTTCTCATCTTTTATATCATCTGCTGATATTATTACATCTATTTTCAATTTTCAATTTCCTCCTCTAAAAGTAATCACATATTACTTATATCTCAACTTTGGCACATACAAAATTTTTTTAGTTAATAGTTAAGAATGAAGAATTAATAGTTAATGTGGATTTTTTTCCGTTACACTACAAAAAATCTTTGATTAAATTTTTGAATACTCGTTTTGCTAAATCAAAACATTACTAAGCACTGACTTATATAAATTTAAAGATTTTTTGCGACAGCTAAAAATCATCCTTCACTATTAATTATTAATTATTAACTTGCAAAGCTTTACTTCGCATTACTTTTAAACTGTGTAAGTTAAGTAATTAACTATTTCCTATTATTCCCATAATATATTCCCTGATAGATGTTTCTATCCTTCATAGTTTTATCTATGTCATTTAGAACTTCCCACTTTTTAAGACTCCATTTAGGTCCTATAAGTAAATTTCTAGGCGCATCTCCAGTTAACCTGTGAATTACAATATCTGGCCTAGTATTTGACAGTGCTGAGCATATTACATCTACATAATCTTCTTGACTCATAAGCTTCAAATATCCTTCGTTATACAATTTTACAAGAGGAGTATGTTCCATTAAGTGAAGCAAATGGAACTTTACTCCCTGTATATCCTGACTTGATACATATTTTACTGTATTCATCATAATGTCTTTATTTTCATAAGGCAGTCCCATTATTAAATGTACTACCACTTCAATTCCTATTTTTCTCAAACTTTTTACAGATCTTTCAAAGGTTTCTAACTTATATCCCCTGTTTATTTTTTCTGCTGTAAAATCATTGGAACTTTGCAAGCCAAGTTCTACCCAAGTATAAATTTTATTATTAAATTTCTCAAGTAATTCCAGCACATCATCTCCAAGGCAATCAGGTCTAGTAGCTATTGCAAGACCAACTACACCTTCTTGATTTATAGCTTCCTCGTACTTCTGCTTTAGTATTTCTACAGGAGCATAGGTATTTGTATATGCTTGAAAATAAGCTATATACTTTCCATCTTTCCACTTCTTGTTCATCATTTGCTTTATACCCTGAAACTGACTTGATATAGATACATTCCTGTTTCCTGCAAAATCCCCAGATCCTTTTTCACTGCAAAATATACATCCACCTGTACTTATAGTACCGTCTCTATTAGGACAAGAAAATCCACCATCCAAAGATATCTTAAATACTTTACATCCAAATTTTCTCCTCAAATAATAATTCAAACTATAGTATGTTTTGTCTCCCCACAGCATTCTAACCCTTCATCCTCTCAATCTCCCAATAAATAATACATTGTCATTATATCACAATATTACATTTTCACTGCTTTAAAATTCTTTAAGCTTAACTTCCACTTACCAGTTAGTTTAGAAAGTGATTCACTACTATTATTTTTTGATGTAACATCAAAGTTTAATATATCTTCATCAAAAGAGGAAAAAACTACATCCACTTTATCAAGAGGAAATTTTTCTTCAAACTTGTAATCCACTATATCTCCTGAATTTGCCTTATAGAGTCTTATACAATGACCTATATTTTCATTTGTATATTGTGCCATGACAAACTTCTCATCTTGAGAAAATGTTACAAATTCTACTTTAGAATCCTTTAGAAGATCTAAATTAGTTATATTTTTTCCTACTGTTTTCTCCACTTCACCCTTTTTGCCACCTTCTCCTCCATCCTTACTGTCACCGCCATCACCCTGCTGTCCGTCAGAATCCTGGGATTGTGCTGACATGCTTTCATCTATTTTTATTACTCCTATATATGAATCTTTGTTATAAGTAACCATTGCCATGTTATCTCCCGTATAGGAAAAATCAATTATACCAAAGTTGTTTTTTGGTACAGCAGCCTTATCTATATTTACCTTATCATCTTTTGGAAATACATAATTAGGTACATTTGTTATGTCTATTACTACATTTGTCTTTACATCATTTTTATTTCTCATTTTTATTTTATCTTTTTCAATAAATGCTTCCCTATCCACAACATCACTAGTTTTATTAATCTTATAGTCATTACCTTCCTTTACTACTTTTATAGAATATTCATCTAACACTGCAAAAGGTTTGCTTAAATCTACTCTTGCCACTTTTACCTTAAATTGCCCTGACTTTCCAATTTCGCTGCTATCACTTAAACTATATCCAACAATTTTTAAATTTTGATTTTCACTCTTTATGGGACTTTTTAGGAGTTCTTTGGAATATAATTTTTTAATATTCTCAACATCACTTTTCATGAGATATTTCATATAAGTATCTACCGTATTGCCTGCTGCTTTCATATCAAAACTTTCATTTGACTCTTTAGTATCTTCCTTTTTATTTAAATTGCATCCGCATATTAAACTACAAGAAAAAATTATAAGTAATATGGTACAAATTATACTTCTTTTTCTCATATACTTCCTACTCTCAGTTTTTACTCTGTAGTAGAAATTCACCTCCTTCTATTAAGTTAAGTGATTTTGAAAGAAATAACTAGTTATTATGCCAACCTATTTTCTTTCAAATGCCTTAGCTAATTCACTTAAACTTTATTTTTCCCGTAAATAGAATTTTAATTTATAATTCATTATTTTTATATGTGATTTATATATTTATATATAGGATATATTTATTCGATGGCTGCCTTTTCGGAAAAGTGGACATAAGTAAAATTAAAAATTATATTACTGGGGGGATATTTTTGAATAAAGAGATTGTTTTGATTTTCCAAGTAGCCGCTGTATTTATAGGTACAATAGTTGGCGCTGGCTTAGCATCAGGACAAGAAATAAGCCAATTTTTTACCCAATATGGTTACAAAAGCTTCATAGGTATATTGATCTGCTGTATTGTATACATAGTAATGTCAATTATAATAATTAGCATAAGCAAAAAATATAAATTAAACTCTTATGATGGTCTCATATCCTTAGTAAGTCCTGGATTTTTAGGTATACTTACCAATTCCTTAACTACTTTTTTCTTAATTGGTGGATCAGCTATAATACTTGCTGGAAGTGGCGCCCTAATTCATCAATACTTTGGAGTATCACGGTGGATAGGTATAATATTTATGATATTTATAGCTATGATTACATTATTTAGAGATACTAAAGGGCTGCTTGAAATAAATTCAGTCATAGTTCCTTCACTTATATTAGTAATAGTAACGTTATTTATATTATATTTAGCTTTCTATAAAAATCTAAATATATCTAGCTTAAAAAATATAAATTGCTGTAAACAGAGCTGGCTTTTCTCTTCATTAATGTATTCTGGTTTTAATATGTTATCCTGCAGTGGCGTTTTAGTGCCTTTAAGTCTTTCCATAAACAAAAGGAAAAGTCTTATCGCAGGTTCTATTATCGGCTCCTTAATCCTTACAATACTGGTTTTTATAATAAACTTCATGCTAATTTTGAATATACCCTATATATTTAAATATGAAATTCCCCTCCTCTACATAGCAAATCGTTTTGGAAAAATATTAGAAATAGTACTGCTTGCTATAATTTGGTTGGAGATGTTTTCTACAGAGGTATCTAATATATATAGTGTAGGAAAGAACTTTGAAGAAGTATTTAATATACCCTATAAAAGATCAATAATTATAATAATATTAATTACAATTCCTGTATCCCAAATTGGTTTTGTAAAACTAATTTCATTTTTATATCCTGCTTTTGGTTTAGTAAGTCTTATATTTATAGTACAATGTATTGTTTTTTATCTTAGAAATTATAATAAATGAATTACTTCTTTATGTTATAATTAAAAAGCTATAATCATATTGATTTTTAATTATCTAAACTTTAAAGGAAGTGCTTTTATGCAAAACTATTTGGAAAATTGCATCTTATGTCCTAGATCCTGCAAAGCAAACAGATTAAAAGGCTCAACTGGCTTTTGCAATGCTGGCAAAAATGTAAAAATAGCCAAAGTATCCTTACACAAGTGGGAAGAACCCTGCATTTCTGGTATTAATGGTTCAGGAACTATATTTTTTTCTAATTGTAATCTAAGATGTGTTTTTTGCCAGAATCACACTATAAGTGCTGAGAACATAGGAAAAGAAGTATCCATAAAAAGGCTTAGTGAAATTTTTCTAGAACAACAGGATAGAAATGCTCACAACATAAATTTAGTTACTCCAACCCATTACATTCCACAAATAATTAAAGCCCTGGATATAGCTAAATCAAAGGGTCTTCATCTTCCAGTATTATTCAATACTAACAGTTATATAAATGCAGCTGCTTTAAAAGACCTGAAAGGATATATAGATGTGTATCTTCCTGATTTAAAATATTTTAATAGCAAATATGCAGTTAAATATTCTCATGCCCCCGACTACTTTATCTATGCTTCAAAAGCCATAGAAGAAATGTTTAACCAAGTAGGCACTATAAAATTTGATAAAAACGGCATGGTAACAAAAGGGGTTATAATACGTCACCTCATGCTGCCCGGTTTATTATTTGACTCAAAGAAAATAATAGATTATATATACAATACCTTTGGAGATTCAGTTTACATAAGCATAATGAATCAATATACACCTATGTATAATTCTTATAAGTTTCCTGAAATAAACAGGCCTTTAAGCCCAAAGCACTATGATTCATTTATAAATTATTGTCTATCTCTAGGTATAAAAAATGCATTTATTCAAGACAGTACAAGTTCTTCTAAAAGTTTTGTACCTGACTTCAACTTAGAAGGAATTTAAATTAGAAATTGGCTAGAATAGAATCTCTGTTCCTATCCTAGCCAATTTCACTATATTTTGTTTTTACCTAGTTGTGTCCTAAATATTCAGCTTTAATTCCAAATTAAAGTTTTATTTCAAGTCTATCCAATTTAGCAATTATCTTTAAACTTTTAATCTCAATAGTTTCTGTTCTTATACCACTTCTACTACTAATAAGAAGCACCTTATTACTATCCAGCTTCTTTATCTGTCTCAATTCCCTTTTTCCACTATATTCTACTAAATATATAGAATTATTATAGATTTCCCCTGTGATGTGTACAAAAACTAAATCTCCTCTTTGTATTCTAAATCCTTCCATATCATCACTTTCTACTTGCAAATACATCACTTTATCCTGAGCATATCCTTCTATTTTATTATCAATCAACGGAAGCTGTCTAAATCCTACTGATCTTCTCATATCATATTTATAAATAGGTACCTTTTTTAAAACAGATCCAAAAGCCTCACTCCAAACGTCCTGTACTTTCTCCTTCTTAGTTACTGGAGAAAATTTTGGAGTTTTATCTTCTTTATATACTTCCTCTTCAAAAGACATAGTTATATCATTTATACTTTTACCTAATATTTTGGAAAGTTTATCAATTATATTTTGATTTACTATTCTCTTTCCAGATTCCGCTTCATTTATAAATTTCTCTGAAACTCCTAGTTTTTTAGCTAACTGTTTCTGACTAATACCCAATTCAGTTCTTGCTAATTTTATTTTTTGTCCTACTCTATTCATTTTCTCCTCCTAATTTAATAGATAATGATTATTTTTCTCCTAATGTCAGAAAATATTAAAATTATAGATTTCCTAATGCAAGAAGGAAGTCATTATTTGAACTTTGATATTTAAACTTTAAACTTTCTATATACTTCCCTCTTTTAAAAGTTTATAACTCAATTGTATTATAAATTTACTTTCCATGGAATTAAATATTGTTACTTTTCCTACTTTATTCTTATTGTTTTTTATATGGTATTTAACAAGCTGTCTTTTAAGTTGTTCTACAGTACCTTTACTTCCATCTATTATAGGGATGTCCTCATTTAAAATTTTGCGTATGCTTTTCTTTACAAATGGGTAATGAGTACATCCTAATACCACTGCTGCAATTCCTTCATCTTTCAGTGAATTTAGTTTTTCCTTTAAATAACCTTCTACTTCCTCTCCTTCTATCTTACCCTGCTCAATAAGTTCTACTAAACCAGGACATGGCAGTGGTTCTATCGATGATCTACTTTCATACTTTTTCATGAGATTACTAAACTTTCTTTCTGAAAGGGTCATAGTAGTTGCCATTATTACTATCTTACCTTTTCTATTAAATTCTACTGCCGGTTTTAAAGCTGGTTCTATGCCTATTATAGGCATAGATTTGCTATATTTTTTTCTCAAATCTATTATTGCTGCACTAGTTGCAGTATTACAAGCCACAACCAACGCCTTTATATTCTTTGTTAATAGAAGCTCTACTGCATTAAAAGTAAGTCTTTTTACCTCTTCTGCAGTTTTTACCCCATAAGGAGCCATTTTAGAATCTCCAAAATACACAAAATCTTCATTTGATAAGATTTTAACTGCTTCTTTTAAAACACTTATTCCACCTATTCCAGAATCAAAAAAACCAATAGGTCTATCTTCTAAATCCACTCTATCACCTCATTATTCTAATCAAAAAACTTTCTATATTCATTATATATTATACATTTAAACTATACAAAAAAAATCTAAAAAACTAAATTATGAGTATAATTAATCGTTTAAATCTACAATATAAGTATGTTGCAAATTTCTTGCTTTCTATTAATATTGCAATTACAATTATAAATTCCTTCAAAATTCTATTGACATATATCAATATTAATTATAAAATCATAGATATATAAATTTGAGTTATTAAAATAACGAAAGTAGCAATTTATTAGGTGTAAAAATATTAGAGTATTAAAAATGAGATACTCTTCTAATTATTTATAGGAGGAATGGAATTATGTTAAAAGATCTAGTGTATGTAGTGCCTAAAGAAACGCACTCAGAGGAAAATTTAAAGAAAATGCTAACTGCACATTCAGAAATAAAATTTGTGTCCCTTATAGGTATAGATCTTTCTGGTAACAATACTGATGAGAAAATCCCTATTGAGGTCTTTTTGAAAGATATAAATGGCTTTTTAAATGGAGCAATTCAAACTGATGGTTCATCTGTAGTTCTTCCAGGAATAGCAACTCTAAACAATGCAAAAGTAGATATGCTGCCTGATCTTGATGTAAATTGGTATGTAGAATACAATGAAGAAAATATTGACCTTGAAACAAATAAGCCTGTTGGAACACTGAGAATTCCTTGTTTCCTATATCATGAAAACAAAGCAGTAGATTCTAGATACGCTCTAAAAAATTGTGTAGAACATTTCACATCAAATCTCTTAGACTTATTTAAAAAATACCCTAGTACTATATCATCTTTTGGAATAAAATACGAGGATATAGATGATGTAATTGCTACTTGTGCTACAGAACTAGAATTTTGGGTAATGACACCTAACGATAAAGCACACACTGAAGAATTATTCACATCTCAGGAACTTCAAGAACAATATTGGACTAGAACAAAAGGTATAGTAAAAACAGCCTTAGAGGAAACTCTATTAAATATGAACTTATACGGCTTAAAGCCTGAAATGGGACATAAAGAAGTAGGCGGTGTAAAAGCTAAAGTAGATAAATCAGGAAACTTCAATCATGTAATGGAACAATTAGAAATAGACTGGAAATACTGTACTGCTGTTCAAGCAGCAGATAATGAATTACTTGTAAAGAATATAGTTGAAGAAACTTTTAGAAGCAATGGATTAGATGTTACTTTCCTTGCTAAACCTATTGAAGGGGTAGCTGGCAGCGGAGAACATACCCATATAGGAATAGCACTAAAACTTAAAAATGGTAAAGTTATGAATCTATTTTCTTCTACTAAAGAACACTTCTTAAGTATTTTTGGATATGCTTCTGTAATGGGAATACTTAAAAACTACGAAGTTATAAATCCTTTTGTTTCTAACACCACTGATTCCCTCAGAAGATTAAAACCTGGATTTGAAGCACCTATATGTATAGTAACTTCCCTAGGTCACTCTGCAGAGATTCCTTCAAGAAACAGAACTGTACTTATAGGAGTTATAAGAGATTCTGCAAATCCTTTAGCTACAAGATTTGAATTAAGAGCTCCAAATCCTCATACAAACACCTATTTAGCTGTAACTACATTATATTTAGCTATGATGGACGGAATAAAATATGCGGTTACAAATGAAAAAACAGAAGATGACTTATTAAAGGAACTTTCCAAGAAAGCTGAAGATGATGCAGATTATTTGGAAAAGGGAAGGGCATATAGAAGTGAGGAAAATGTATTTGAATCCTTTTCTGATGAAGAAAGAGTAAGATTATTTGGTACAGCCCCTGCAACTGTATATGAAAATCTCAGCGCTCTTGATAAATACCCAGAGAAAAAAGCTGTCCTAACTGCAGAAGGTGTATTAGACGAAAAATTAATAAACAGCTTTAGATTAGGAGCTACAACTAGATGGCTAATAGAACTAAATCATAGAATATTAAATGATTACTCCAATGAAATAAGAGATTGTAAGATGTTACATTCCATAGATAAAGCTTTAGATCTAGATGTAGCTAATTGGCAAAAAATAAATGATTTAAGATATTACTTAATGAAAGATTCATATTCTAATAAAAGCTTATTTACTAGAATAAAACTTGCATCAGAAGCTGGAGATTACGAAGAAGTATCTAACCTTCAAATAGAAGCTGAAGAAAAAATTAGTGAACTGAAAGATTTATACTCAAGTTATAAGAAAAATTTATTAGATATCTAAGTATAAAGAAGGTAGTAAGCTTAAAGTTTACTACCTTTTTAATCAAATTATATTAAAAATCCCTTAAAGGGAAATTTTTTATAAGTGTTTCCTTTCTATTGTTTATAGGTTTCCAAAGTGCTATTCTATCTATTCGAGCCATTTTATAAATTTCATCTTTTTTGTTATTATTACAAGCTGAAACGTACTCCTTGGATGTCAATTCCTTAATGGAGTAATTCGTATTTGCAAGTACAGTATGTAGGTCCCAATTGTTTCCATTCTCTCTAACATCAAACTTATAAAGTTTTAAAGTTTCATTTATCTGTCTTGCCAGCCTTATTACATATCCTTTATTTTCTACCTTTAAATTAACAGACTTATAAGATTGATTAAAACAAATGGCTTCATTCACTTTTACTTTAAACTTCTTATAAGGTTTTAATATATCAGAAACAATCTTAGTAAATTTCTCTATATCTGGATTTTCCACAGCTCCAAGAGTTATATGTAAAGGCGGTATATTTTTATACAATCTATACTTTCTACATATATTCCTTTGTATATGCTCAATATAAGAATAGGAATCTTTATCAAACAAAGCTACTAAATAATATTTCATTATTTTCTCAATCCCCCAAATTAATTTTACAAAAATGTATAGTATGTAACTAACATTATATCACATAATTATTATTCTTATAGCATTAAAAATTACCAATAATTATAGGTATATAAAATGTGTCTAAGTGTAAAAATACTAATGTTATAAAATTTACAAAGAGAAAGAGGTGAAATCCTGCTTTAAAATATATTTATCTTTTAAAAGCAGGTATATTATGAATAATACTGAAAATAATAGTATTGGATGTATAGTAAATGAATGCAGATTTCATGCAAAGAATACAAATTATTGCACTCTCGACAAAATACAAGTTACAAAGCATGAATCTATGGCTAAAGACGTACAATGTACTGACTGTGGTAGTTTTATGAAGCAAGAATAATTATTCTCCACAGTATCTACTTGAAACAATAAAAACTTAAAACAATTCCACCAGCCCAGCTTTGTCATTAAAGCTGGGCTTTAATTTAAAAAATAATTAATTTCATTTATATTATAATTTAAGAGTATCATTCATATTTTCAAATTTTATGTTAAAATAACACAAAATTATGATATAATAAATTTTGTGTAATATGAATTAAATTTGAGATTTTCTAAACTTTATATAAATATAAATTTGTGATAAGGATGGATACGTGAATGGATAAATTGGTAATTAATGGTGGAAGGCCTCTTTCCGGTTTTATAGAAATTAACGGTGCAAAAAATGCTGCTGTAGCAATATTACCGGCATCAATAATGGCCAGTAAAGGATTATGCTCAATTGATAATATACCTAATATAGAAGACGTCCACTGCATAGAAAGAATTCTTGAGAGTTTAGGCTGCGAAATAAAAACAGGTAAAAATTCAGTAGTAATTGATAGTACTACTATAAATAGTATAGATGCAAACACTGATGATGTACGAAAAATGAGAGCTTCTTATTATCTCATAGGCGCACTGCTAGGTAGATTTAAAAAAGCTAGGGTTGAACTACCAGGAGGATGCCCTATAGGGGTTAGACCTATAGATCAGCATATAAAAGGATTTGAAGCTTTGGGTGCCCAAGTTAAAATTAAACACGGTTGTGTATTAGTAGAAGCTAAAAAATTGATTGGAACAAGTATATTTTTTGACGTAGTAAGCGTAGGGGCCACTATAAACGTAATGTTAGCTGCCTCTCTTGCAGAAGGAGTAACTACCTTAGAAAATGTAGCAAAGGAACCCCACGTAGTAGATGTAGCAAATTTCTTAAATAGCATGGGAGCGAATATAAAAGGTGCAGGCACTGATATAATAAGAATAGTAGGGGTCAAAGAACTAAAAGGTTGCTCCTATAGTGTTATACCAGATCAAATAGAGGCTGGTACGTATATGATTGCAGCAGCAGCCTGCGGTGGAGAAGTAGTTGTCCAAAACGTTATACCTAAGCACCTGGAATCTATATCAGCAAAGCTTATAGAAATGGGAGCTGAGGTAATAGAAGATGGTGATTCTGTTACTGTAAAATCAAGTGGAAAATTAAAGGGCGTAAATATAAAGACCCAACCTTACCCTGGATTTCCTACAGATGTACAACAACCTTTAAGTACTCTTTTAACCGTAGCAGAAGGAAGAAGCATTATAAATGAAAGTATATGGGAAAGTAGATTTAAGCATGTAGATGAACTCAAAAAAATGGGTGCCAATATTAAAGTAGAAGGTAGAACCGCCATTATAGATGGCGTAAGTAAGCTCAGTGGAGCTATTGTAAAAGCAACAGACTTGAGAGCTGGTGCTGCAATGGTTATAGCTGGCCTTATTGCCGAGGGCACTACTGAAGTTTTGAGTATTAAACACATTGATAGGGGATACCCCAATATAGAAGATAAATTTAGAGCTCTAGGTGCCGATATAAAGAGAGTATCTTATTCTGAGTAATACAAATATTATTAATAGGGAGATTTATTATGATTTTTTGTCCTTTATACAGTGGCAGCAGTGGAAATTCCATATTTATAGCATCTGATAATGCTAAAATTCTGATAGATGCAGGACTTTCTGGTAAAAGTATAGAAAATGCTCTTTTAAAAATTGGACATAAGCCAAATGACATAGACGCCATACTAGTTACCCATGAACACAGTGACCATATTAAAGGTGTAGGTGTGTTATCTAGGAAATATGATATACCTATATATGCAAATACCCTTACCTGGAAAGCCATGTTAAAATCTATAGGCAAGATAAAAGAACATAATATCAAAATAATTTATGACAATTATATAAACATAAAAGACATGGACATAGTAAGTTATAGTATATCCCATGATGCTGCAGATCCTTATGGATATGCAATTAACTGTAAAAACAAGAAAGCATGTGTAGCAACAGACTTAGGTTTTATATCAGATGACATCAAGGATATATTAAAAGATTCAGATTTAATTCTTTTAGAAAGTAACCACGATGTAGAAATGTTAAAGTTTGGACCTTATCCCTATGATTTAAAAAGGAGAATTCTAAGTAAAATAGGTCACTTATCAAATGATGACTGTGGAATGGCCATCCCAGACATTTTAAATGGAAAATTCAAAAGAATTATTTTAGGACATTTAAGTAAAATAAATAATTATCCTGAATTAGCCTATGAAACTGTAACAAATAGTTTAAGAGAATGCGGCATTAAATTAAATACTGATGTAAGCATATCCATGGCAAGACGTGATCAGCCCAGCAATTATATAAGCTTTTAAAAGTATGGGAAGATTTTATACAGTTAATTTTGCCTTGTGAAAACTGTCAGGAGTGATATTAAAATGGAAAGAGAAACTACATATTGCTGTGATCATCATGTTGACATAGCTTTTGATGATTTTTTGGTGGATAATGAAACTTTTCCCTATTTGGTGAATATAACAGGCCATAAGTGTACTTATTGCAACAAAGAGGCCACTTACGCCTTAAAATCAAGACCTTAAAAAGGAATTGCAAAATATAATAATTTTTATTATAATACCTCAGTATAGGTTTTTTATTAAAAAGATTTTTAACTTAGACAAAATATTTAAAATAGAAGATAAATATGGTGATTTTAGACAAAGGCTGGCATTGTATTAATACAAATCAGCCCTTAAATTAGAACACCTATATATTTATCTGTAGATTTGAAGGGAGGTACTGCTGTAAAAAATGTATACAGCAGGATAACGTATGAGTTTGTATGAAGATTGGACAAATATGGTTGTAAATTTTGTAAAGTCAAAAGGTGAAGCTGCCTTTTGGAAAGAATATGGCTCAATTGAAAAAAGTATTTATACAAAAATTTTATCTGAACATGAGGGCGCTATAGATGGAGCTATAAAAGACTTGGCAAAAAAGTTTGAAACTTCAGAAGTATTTTTCATGGGATTTTTAGATGGAATAAATGACAGTCTTGAAAAACCTTTAGTTCTTGAAGACTTAAAGGTAGATTCAAAAATCGCTATAGAAATTAATTTTGAAAAATTATACTTTAACATGTTAGATGCCAAAGCTGATTATCTGTATGATCTTCCTCAGTGGGAGTCTATATTTTCAAATCAAAAAAGAAGAGAAATACATAAACAATGGGTTTCTTCTAAAACCGTAGTAAATAAAACTAAGGTTGGTAGAAATGATCCTTGTCCATGTGGCAGCGGTAAAAAGTATAAACAGTGCTGTGGTAAAAAATAAGTATATGATTTTCATGTTTAATTTGGAGTAAGCTTTTTAAAGTTTGCTCCATTTTTATTATTATATTTATCCCATCGCTGTCATATAAGCAAACTCCATCTGAACCTAAGAATCATTTGATATATTATCGTAAAATAGAACTTAATTTTTTATAAAGGAGGATTTTTAAATATGAAAATTAAAAGCAAAAAAATCACACTCATAATTTCAATTTTAGCAATTGCTCTTTTTACATTTATTTATTTTAATAGCCCACTTAAGTCTAATAAAAATTACCCCATAGTCACCGGGTCATTTATCCAGTTAGATCTCACTCAAAATTGGTCAGATAGTGATTGGCAGAAGGAACTAACCTATCTAAAGCAAAACAAAATGAAGTATTTGGTGCTATCTGGTGTCTCCCAAACTAATGACAACATTACTAAGATTTCATATAAAAATTCAAACACAAACTACCTGAAATTATATCCTAGCGTTGATCCTGTGGATTTATGTTTAAAAAATGCTGAAAAATTAAACATGAAAGTTTTTATGGATACCAATTATAACAATGAGTGGTGGCAAATATCTCCGGAAAACTCAGCCTGGTTAAATTCTCAAATAGAAAGAAGCAGTCTTATAGCTGATGATTTATATAAGAACTATCACCGTAAATATCCTAATGCTTTTTATGGATGGTATTTTCCTTATGAAGTAGACAATGCTAAATTTAATAAATTCAATAAATATGACGCTCTAATAAATGCTATAAATGTTCACCTTAAAACTCTTAGTGAAAGAAAAGAACGTCTTCCTATTTTATTATCGCCCTTCATGAATTCATCTGCAGGTACTGCCAAAGAATATGAAGCAGATTGGAAATATGTATTTTCAAAAACAGACTTTAAAAAAGGAGATATATTTTGTCCTCAAGATTGCGTAGGCAGTGGTAGGCTAAAACTAGAAGAAGTTAATTCATGGTATACTGCCCTTAGAAAAGCTGTAGACAGCAAACCTGGCATGTTATTTTGGGCCAATGCTGAAAACTTTGATTATGCCAATAACTCCAGTACACCTTTGGACAGGTTTTTAAAACAACTCACTTTGGAACAGCCCTGTGTGGACAACATAATATGTTTTTCTTACAGTCACTATTATAGTCCAAATAACATAGACAGTGGCTTTAATGAAGCATATTCTTATTATGTAAAAAAAGGCAAACTTCCTATAAAAAAATTAGATATTCCTCAAAATTTAACTGTATCAACTATAGAAAAAAACAAGTTTAGAATAACTTGGTCAAGCCCTAAAAACTCTAATGATATTTGCGGCTATGAAGTTTACAGAAACGGTACCCTAATTTCTCGTATTATGACCCAAAGGAAATATGGAGGTAATCCTCAATCTTTTACTAAATCCATTACAGATATACCTTTACTACGTGAAGATACAAAACATTGTACTTATGAAGTAAGATCTCTAGGTTTTTCGGGCAATGTATCAAAACCTTCAAAACCTGCAGTAGCTGCAGTGGATTCTATAAAAAAGCTTCCAAACCTGCTTTCAAGGAATTGCACTTACACCTTGCTTCCTATGCCCCACGAAAATTACAATGATGCAACGCTTAAAAAACTTACTGACGGAAAGTTTGCTTCTGTAAATTCAGTAAAAGACAAAGCTTTGGTAGGTTGGTACACTAAACCTATAGATATAACTATAGATCTAGGAAGCTCAAAACAAGTGGAACAATTCATGGTAAGTTATTTTAGAGACACAATTTCTTGGGCTGAACTTCCCGATAGAGCTTCTATTGCCGTATCTGAAGATGGTGTAAATTTTACACCTGTAGGACTTTTTAGGGTTCCTTCTGTACCTTTTTCAGATAGATATGGTTCCAAATATCCACTATATTTAACTTTGTCCAGGCCTATAAATGCAAGATATATAAAACTAACTTCTATTACTAAACCTAATTATTATACTTTTATAGATGAATTTGAAGTGCGAGGTAACTAAAAACACCACTGTACATATGTTTAATGTAAATTTTTCGTTTGCATACCTATTATATTATTGTATAATATAATAGAATGTGACTAAATAACGATTCCTAAGCATCAGATAGAGTTAAAACTCCCTCTGATACCAAGAACCTATTTATAAAGTTCATACTAATCTTAAAAACTGTGTATTCAGTTAATCCAATATTTTAAAGCAGTTATGAAAATTTAAAATACAATGTACTTATGGAGGAAAATTTATGGAAACCACATTGATAAGATCTCTTTATAGAGAAACTGAAAAATTTGTAAACAAAGATATTAAAATTTCAGGCTGGATTAGAACCCTAAGAGATTCTAAATCATTCGGCTTTATAGAATTAAATGATGGATCATTTTTCAAAAACATTCAAATAGTCTTTGATGAAAAATTGACTAACTTTAAAGAACTAACAAAATTAGCTATCAGTTCATCATTGTCTATAGAGGGCACCTTGGTTCTTACACCTAATGCAAAACAGCCTTTTGAAATACAGGCCAAGAAAATAACATTAGAAGGTAATTCATCTTCAGACTACCCTCTTCAAAAAAAAAGACATACTTTAGAATATCTTAGAACCATCGCTCACTTGAGATCAAGAAGCAATACTTTTTCTGCAGTATTTAGAGTTCGTTCTATAGCAGCTTATGCAGTTCATAAATTCTTCCAAGAAAGAGGATTTGTATATGCAAACACACCTTTAATAACTGGAAGTGACTGTGAAGGTGCTGGAGAAATGTTTAAAGTAACTTCCATGGATTTAAATAACATTCCTAAAAAGGAAGATGGCAGCGTAGACTATTCAAAAGATTTCTTTGGTAAAGAAACAAATTTAACTGTAAGTGGTCAATTGTCCGCAGAAACTATGGCTCTTGCTTTTAGAAATGTATATACTTTTGGTCCTACTTTTAGAGCAGAGGATTCAAATACAGCTAGACACGCTGCTGAATTTTGGATGATAGAACCTGAAATGGCCTTTGCTGAATTAAAAGATTATATGGATGTAGCAGAGGAATTAGTAAAATATGTAATAAATTACGTGCTTGAAAATGCACCAGAAGAAATGGCCTTTTTCAATTCTTTCATAGATAAAACTTTATTTAGTAGATTAGATAATGTAGCTAATTCAGAATTTGGTAGAATAACTTACACTGAGGCTGTGGATATATTAAAGAAAAGTGGAGCATCGTTTGAATATCCAGTAGAATGGGGTATTGACCTTCAAACAGAACATGAAAGATATCTAACTGAAAAAGTATTTAAAAAGCCTATATTTGTTACCGATTATCCAAAAGCCATAAAAGCATTCTATATGAGAGAAAATGAAGATGGGAAAACAGTTGCAGCTGCAGATCTTTTGGTACCAGGAGTAGGAGAAATAATTGGAGGAAGCCAAAGAGAAGAACGATATAAAGTTCTTGAAAAAAGAATAGAAGAACTTGGACTTAATAAAAAAGATTATTGGTGGTACTTAGAACTTAGAAAATATGGAGAAACTAAACATTCCGGTTTTGGCCTTGGGTTTGAAAGAATACTAATGTATATAACTGGTATGTCTAATATACGAGATGTAATTCCATTTCCTAGAACAACTGGTTCTGCTGAATTTTAATGCACTAATTGTTAGGCATTTTCAAAGAAATAACTAGTCAATATGCTAGCCTATTTCTTTCAAATGCCTTAAGGGGGGTAATATTGTATGGAAAAAAGAATAGGTGTAGTTGGTATAGTAGTAAACGACCTTGAAAACTCTCCAAAAGTAAATACTATACTTCACTCTTTTTCAAATATCATAGTGGGAAGATTAGGTATTCCATACAGAGAAAAAAACGTTTCAGTTATATCAGTAATAGTAGACGGTACCTCAGATGAAATAAGTTCCATGACTGGCAAGTTAGGTAAAATGGATGGAATAACGGTAAAAACTGCTATAACTAAAAAGTAATTTTATTAAATAAGAATAAGACTTCTAAAATTTACATAAAATTAAGGAGGTCTTATTTTTGTGTTCAAAATATCCTTACATAATAAAATTACTTTGTAAACCTTTTACTTTTGACATTAAAATTACTTTATACGAAAAATTATAAAAATTTATAAATTTTTATAATTTTTTTCATTGTAACCGGTTGCACATTGTTTCAATATTTATTAAATTTCGCTAAAATATAATATGTAGGAAAAGTCATTGTAAAAAAATTTTATAATAATTATATATAAAGAAAGGCGGCCTATGCATGAATATAGTAAAATTATTTGAATTACAAGAAAATTTAAATAGCAGAATTAGAAGTAACATTTCTATAAAAAAAGATTCTTTAATTTCAAAGGAAACTCTTGCACTTCAAGTAAAAATGGCTGAACTGGCTAATGAAACCCAGTGTTTTAATTTTTGGAGTAATGATGTAACTGCAAACAATGATTTAATTTTAAAGGAGTATATAAATTCTTTAAATTTTATATTAACTCTAGGACTTGAAAAAGAATTTACTGATATTAAAATAAACGTAAAAACCAACGATGGAGATATTACATCTCAATTCTTAAATTTATATATCGATATAAATGACTTTATCGTCTGTTCATCTAAAGATCATTACATAACTTTATTCGAAGATTTTTTGAGTTTAGGATACAGCCTAGGTTTTTCCACGAAAGTCATAGAAAATGCTTACTACTCTAAACATTCTGTTCTTATGTAAATAAACTTAACTTCTAATATTCTCAAGTGCATAACCTTGAGAATATTTTTATAAACAAAGTTTTAATAATATAGATCTCCTATGGTTAAACTACTGTGGGAGGCGATATAAATTGTTTGGTATACTTTATTCAATAGTAGCAGGAATAAGCATGAGCATTCAGGGTGTATTTAATACTAGATTGAGTGATAAATTAGGGCTATGGATCACAACCACAATAGTTCAAGGCACTGGGTTTGTAATAGCCCTTATCTTAGCTTTTTTTAGCAAAAAAAACACCTTGCAAAACATAAGTTGCTGCAAAAAGTTATACCTTTTAGGTGGGGTTTTAGGTATAATCATAACAGTAACTGTAATACAAGGCATTAAATTTCTAGGGCCAACTCATTCTATTGCAATAATTTTAGTTGCCCAACTTGCTACTGCAGCCTTAATTGATTTTTGGGGATTGTTTGATTCCCAGAAAATAAGTTTTACAACAAATAAAATACTAGGATTGACTATGATGGTTTTAGGTATAATAATACTTAAATGGAGAAGTTAGATACTTTTAATATATTAGACTAATTAATTAAATAAATATATAATTAATACAGGATATGTTAAAAAAGTAAAACTGCCATTTTAAGGGGGAATTTTCAATGGACTTTAAACAAATAGAAGCTTTTATAAATGTAGCTAAATTTAAAAGCTTTTCAAAGGCTGCAAATTTCAGTTTTTTATCTCAGCCTGCCATTAGTTCTCACATTTCTATTTTAGAAAAAGAATTAAAAGTATATTTATTTGATAGGACTTCTAAAGAGGTACGTCTTACTCCTGCAGGAGAATCTTTTCTAAACTTTGCATTAGAAATTTTAGAAATTCGTGACAACGCCATATATACATTAACTAATTTTAATGAAACTATAACTGGTAATTTAAAATTAGCTTCTAGTACTACTCCCTGTAACACCTTAGTTCCTTCCTTAATAGAAAAATTTCATAATATACATCCTGGTGTAACTTTCGATGTATTAGAATTAAACTCTTCAAAAATAATTGATAACATAATAAAATTTAATTTTGAAATTGGATTAATAGGAGAACCTATAGACGATGAAAAAATTGAAAGTTATGAATTAACTAAAGATGAGCTAGTTATTATATCTCATCCTTCCTTTAACATTCCCGATATTATAGACATACCTTCCCTTTTTAAGTACAATTTTATATTACGAGAAAAAGGTTCTGCTACAAGAAAGACATTTGAAGATGCCTTAATAAAAAATGGATATAGTACTTCTCACATAACTTCATGTTTAGAAGTGAATAATATAAGCACTCTTATACAATTTGTAAGAAAAGGATTTGGTATAGCTGTAGTTTCAAAGCAAGTACTTAAAAATTATATATCCCTAGGACTTATAAAGGAAAGTACTATAAAGGATATTCCACTAACTAGATCCATATATCTTATTATAAGTTCTAAGAGATCTCTTACTCCAACAGCAAAATCATTTTTTAACTTTTGTAAAAAATGTTTTAAGATAGATTAGTATGCTATAGGGTTCTTTTTTCCTAAATTAACTTATACATAAAATTTTGAATTAATATAAAAATAATGCGAAGCAATTTTCTTAGTTGAGAATTGAGAGTGGAAAGTGGAGAGTTAATGTGGATTTTTTTCGTTGCACTACAAAAATCTTTGATTAAACTTTTAACAACTCGTTTCGCTAAAGCGAAACATTGCTGATTCATATAAATTTAAAGATTTTTTGCGATAGCTAAAAATCATCCTTCACTATTAGTTTTCAATTATTAATTTTTAACTATAGCACATATACTGTAATAAGCATTATAATATATTGTAATAAATTTTAAGGAGAATAATATGTTTTCCATAAAAAAGAAATTGGAACTTAACCTAAAATTATCAATGGACAAGGGATTATATAAAACTTACAGAGTTATAATAAAATGTAATTCTCTTATGGAAATTATAGAAAAAAAAATAAAGCTGTACAACGGTAAAATAATACGTTCAATTCCAATTATAAATTGCATATGTGCCACCTTAACCTCTCGTTCTATAAACAGGATAATAGAATTTCCTCAAGTGCGTTACGTGACAAATGACTGCTGTGCTCTACTATGCGGTAATAATAGCATACTTGCTTCAAATGGTGTAGTATTTGAGGATAACTACAAACTCACAGGTAAAAATGTGTGTATAGGGTTAATAGACTCAGGTTCTTACCCTCATCCAGATCTTTTGAATCCTAAAAATAAGATAACAAAATTTGTGGATTTAATAAACTCATATAAATATCCCTATGATGACAATGGACATGGTACTTTTATGAGTGGAATTATGTGTGGCAGCGGTATTGAGTCCAAAGGACTATATAAAGGTATTGCAGAAAACAGCAGTATTTACTCTATAAAAGCCTTTAATGCTCTAGGTAAAGGCTATGTGTCAGATATATTATTTTCACTTCAGCTATTATTGAATGAAAGCTCAGATGAAAAAATAAAAATAATTTGCCTTCCCTTTGAACTAGATATGGATAATCATTTCATACTATCCTTATTTGAAAAAATGTTTCAAATAGCTGTTAAATTAAACATAACAATTATAGTGCCGTCTGGTCACCGAGGTAACCTTCAAGGTAGCATAAAAGGCATTGCCACTTTAAACAATTGTATAACTGCTGCAGGCATTGATACAACTTTTAAAGATCTTAAACCCTATAAATACTCTTCCTGCGGTCCCATTAATAAAATTCAAAAACCTGACCTGAGTGCTGCCTGCGTAAATATATGCTCTATAAATTCAAATACACAATATATACCCCAGCGAAATGGAGCGAAACTATATCCAAAACCGCTTGAAAATCCATATGTATATTATACGGGAGTCTCCTGTGCCGCAGCCTATATAAGTGGTGTATGTGCCTTAATGTATGAAAATAATCCTGAGCTCACTTTCAATGATCTAAGTTCTCTTTTAAAAATATCCTGCAACCTAATCAACGTACCAAAATGGTGTCAAGGTTCTGGTATGTTGGATTTAAATAGATTATTGCCTTAAATATAAAATAACTACAAATGAATAGTTTGATCTATTCTTTGTAGTTTATCATTTAACAAAATATAATTTAATTCTAATAACCCTTATTTATATCTACTATGTTTACTAACTTGTCTCCTGATGCATACCTTTTTAGATTATCATATATCATATTAAATCTCCTAATGTCCACTTGATCTGATACCCAAGAATTATGAGGTGTTATAGTTACATTTTCAAATTCCCAAAAAGGACTACTTTCATCTAAAGGCTCATTTTCTACCACATCTAAAGCAGCTCCTGCTATTTTCCCATTTTTTATGTTCTCTAGCAAAGCTTTTTCATCTAATATAGATCCTCTAGCAATGTTCACTATGTAAACTCCATTTTTCATACTTTTAAATAAGTTTTCATTTACTAAATGATTGGTTTTCTTAGTATAGGGAATAGACACTACTACTATATCAGATAACTTTAACATATCTTCTACATTTTCCAAAGAGAAACACTTATCAAAATGTTCCACATCATTGCCCTTTGTATTTAATCCTAAAATTTTTACACCAAACGGTTTCAATCTACTTGCCGCTTCTTTAGCTATACTACCTGTACCTATAAATCCTACCGTTTTGCCCCACAACTCCAATATTCCCATATCCATTTTCCAGATCTTATTTTTTTGTTTTTCATAGAACTTCTGGCTGTGTTTCAGCATTTCTAATATCTTTAATACTATCCATTCTCCCATAGGTATGCTATATCCACCCTTATTATTAGTCAAAATTATATTTTTCTTCCTAATATCATCCTTGGGAGCCTGATCTATTCCAACACTAAAAAGCTGTATCCATTTTAACTTATTCATTTTACTTATATCTAGAGTTTTAAAAGGATCATAGCATAACAAAACCTCTGCATCCTTAAATTCATCCTTATAATGCAAATTGTCATCTTCAACTACTTCTATGTCATATCCTAATCTTTGTATGCCGCTGATACTTTTCTTACCAAAATCACGCGTACACAGTAATTTAATTCCCATAAGACTCACCCCTACAAAATCAAATACCTAAAATCCACTTATTCCATAAACTTGCCCATTTTTCTAAATTTATTGTACCTTTCCTGGAGTAACTCTTCTTTAGATCTTTTCCTAAGTATACCTATTTTTTCTATAAGTTCTTCTTTTATGGTGCAGGACATTTTATCTACATCTTTTTGTGCCCCTCCTGCAGGTTCCTTTAATACTTTATC
The DNA here is from genome assembly GCF_019056555.1 of Clostridium sp. 001. Classification (NCBI taxonomy): domain Bacteria; kingdom Bacillati; phylum Bacillota; class Clostridia; order Eubacteriales; family Clostridiaceae; genus Clostridium; species Clostridium sp. 001. The sequence goes on from NZ_CP020473.1 coordinate 2,258,074, forward strand.
TATTATACCGTATTTTTTTAAATCTTGAGCTGTAATTTTCATAATCTCAGCTGCTTCCTTAGCTTTGGAAGCATCTTTCCATAGTATACCTGCAAAACCTTCCGGGGTTAAAATAGAATATATAGAATTCTCCAGCATCCAAACTGAATCTGCTACAGCAAAAGCAAGGGCGCCACCACTTCCACCTTCTCCAACTATTATAGATATTATAGGTACTTTTAAATTAAACATCTCCATTAGATTTTTGGCTATTGCCTCTCCCTGTCCTCTTTCCTCTGCTTCCATGCCGCAAAAGGCTCCAGGTGTATCCACAAAACATATAATAGGCCTATCAAATTTATCTGCCTGTTTCATAAGTCTTAATCCTTTTCTATATCCGTCAGGCTCTGGCATACCAAAATTTCTCTTTATATTTTCTTGTGTATTCCTACCTTTTTGCTGGGCCACAATTGTTACAGGTTCCCCATTTAACAATCCAATACCTCCTACTACAGAAGGATCATCATTAAAATATCTATCTCCATGAAGCTCCATAAAAGAGTCAAATATTCTATTTATATAATCAAGTGAAGTTGGCCTTTCTATCATTCTAGCTAAAGTAACCCTATCCCACGCATTTTTACTCTCAAATTTTTTATTAAAAATTTTTTGAACCTTTTCTAATTTTTCCATATAAGAGCTTCCTTTCATTTAGAAAATTTACCTATTCCTATTATGAATATACAATATCTTCTTCAAGGTATTCTTTAAACTTTCCCTTGAAACTATACTATCTACAAATCCATGTTTTAATAGAAATTCTGCACTTTGAAATCCCTCAGGAAGTTTTTGCTTTATGGTCTGCTCTATTACTCTCTTTCCTGCAAATCCCACGAGCGCTCCAGGTTCTGCTAAAATTATATCACCAAGCATAGCAAAACTTGCTGTAACTCCACCAGTAGTAGGATCTGTAAGAACCGATATATATAAAAGTCCTGCATCATTCAACCTATTTATAGCTCCACTTATCTTTGCCATCTGCATTAATGAAAAAATACCTTCCTGCATTCTAGCACCTCCAGAAGCTGTAAAAATAATTAGAGGTATTTTTAACTCAATAGCTTTTTCTACAGCTCTGGTAATTTTCTCTCCTACAACGGAACCCATGCTTCCCATCATAAAATTACTATCCATAACACAAATTACTGAAGACTCTCCTCCTATGGTACCCTTTCCTGTAATTACAGCTTCTTTGAGATTAGTCTTTTTCTGCATGTTACTGATTTTATCTTCATATCCTTTAAATCCTATAGGATTAGTAGACGTCATGTTTTCATCAAATTGGCAAAAGCTGTCCTTATCTGTTATAAGATCTATTCTTTCTTTAGCATTCATCCTAAAATGATGCTTGCAATACTGGCATACTCTATTATTTTTTTCTAGATCCTGCTTATAAAGTACCTTGCCACATCCATCACATTTTACCCACATTCCATTTGGTATACTTGGCTTTGAATCTAAATCTTCATGGATATTATTTAAAGCCCTCTGACTAACTGTAATATATTTTGTTTTTTTGAAGAATTTATTTAACAAGCTTTATCACCTCTCTTATAAGATTGACCACCAAATCGTAAATAGTCAATTTATTTTATAGTAAAGCAATATAACTATTTTACTACAAATAAAGGAAGGAATTAATACTTGAAATTATTTTCTATAAACTTTGTATCGTAAGTTCCTTCTATAAATTCCTTACTATCTATGAGTTCAAATTGGAAGTCTATATTGGTACTAACTCCTTCTATAATAAACTCTCCCAGAGCTCTCCTCATTCTACATATAGCCTCATCTCTATCTTTTCCATATACAATGAGCTTTGCTATCATAGAATCATAATAGGGAGGAATATTATATCCCGAGTACACTGCACTATCTACTCTTACATTAAAACCTCCAGGTACATATAAATCTTTTATTTTCCCTGGAGAAGGCATAAAACCTCTTTTTACATCTTCTGCATTTATTCTGCACTCTATAGAATGACCAGTTATTTTCACATCCTCTTGAGAAAAATCCAACTTTTCTCCTGCTGCAATTTTTATCTGCTCTTTTACAAGATCTATACCCGTTACCATTTCTGTTATAGCATGTTCTACTTGAATACGAGTATTCATCTCCATGAAATAGTAATTGTTATTTTTGTCTAAAAGAAATTCTACAGTTCCAGCATTATTATAATGTACAGCTTTTGCAGCCCTTACAGCTGTTTCTCCCATGCATTTTCTAAGTTCTTCCGTAACTACCTTGCTAGGTGCTTCTTCCATTACTTTTTGATTTCTTCTCTGCATGGAACAGTCTCTTTCTCCCAGATAAACTACATTTTCAAAATTATCTCCAAGTATCTGAATTTCTACATGCTTTGGCCTTTCTATAAACTTTTCCAAGTATATAGTATCATCTCCAAAGGCTGCACTAGCTTCAGCTTTAGCATTTTCATAATTTTTTATAATCTCAGATTCATCATATACAACTCTTATACCACGTCCACCACCGCCTGCAGATGCTTTTATCATAACAGGGTATCCTATTTTTCTTGCAGTTTCCAAAAGTTCTTCATTTGTTTTTATGGCCCCATCTGACCCTGGTACGATAGGAACCCCTGCCTTTCCCATTATATCTCTGGCATTAGACTTATTGCCCATATTGTCAATGCATTCCGGAGTAGGACCTATAAAAGTAATATTGCACTGCTGACATATACTTGCAAACTTACTGTTTTCAGATAAAAAACCAAATCCAGGATGAATGGCTTGTGCTCCTGATAAAACTGTGGCACTTATTATATTTTGTACGTTTAAATAACTTTCTTTAGGAGATGCCGGTCCTATACATATGGCTTCATCTGCCATCTGAGTGTGAAGTGCATCCCTATCTACTTCTGAATACACTGCTACAGTTTCTATTCCCATTTCCCTGCAAGCTCTAATTATCCTAACTGCTATTTCTCCTCTATTGGCAATCAAAATCTTATTAAACACTTTTAAAATTCAACTCCTGACAATTTAATTTTTGTCTCCTATCATAAACAACAATTCACCTTCAGCAGCTTTTTTGCCTTCCACATAGGCTACTGCCTTTCCAATTCCTGCAGGTCCTTTAATTTTTACAATTTCTGCTTCTAATTTAAGTGTGTCCCCAGGCACTACCTTTCTTCTGAATTTTGCCTTACTTATTCCTCCAAAGAAAGCTATTTTTCCTTTAAATTCTTCTTTGCTTAAAATAGCTACAGCTCCAGCCTGAGCTAATGCTTCTATTATAAGTACTCCAGGCATTACAGGTTCTTCTGGAAAATGTCCCTGAAAAAAATATTCATTAGCAGTAACATTCTTATATGCTATAACTTTTTTACCTGGCTCCATATAGGTTACCTTATCCAACAAAAGAAATGGATATCTATGAGGAATAATTTTTTTTATTTCATTTATTCCAAAGTTCACATTAAATTCATCTTGTTCCATAAGTATTCTCCTCCCACAGCTATTAAGCTTCAGTTTTTATTTTAAATAGTGGCTGACCATACTCTACCATTTGTTCATTCTTAACTAAAATATCCACTACTTCTCCATCTACCTCGCTTTGAATCTCATTCATAAGTTTCATAGCTTCTATTATACAGAGAGTGTCTCCTTTTTTTACTTTAGATCCTACATTTACGAAAACAGGTTTTTCAGGTCCTGATGAATTATAAAAAGTACCTACTATAGGTGACTTTACATCTTTTATGTTGTCACCTTCTATATCGTCATCTTTTTTTTCTTCAGATTTTTTAACCTTATCTATATTATCTTCTTTTACTTCAATTTTGTCACTTTGTTTTTGAAAAACAGGTTTTATATTTTCTCCATTTTCTTTTACTATGTTTACCTGTTTTATGTTTCCTTCTTCACCTTGCTTTTTCATAATTATAGATACGTTATCCCAATTAACTTCTAAATATCCAAGCTTTGAATTATCCATAGTTTTTATCATATTTTCAATTGCTTTAAAGTCCATATTTACTCACTCCACTTTTTTAATAAAATCACTGCATTATGTCCACCAAATCCTAAAGAATTAGACATAACATATTTAAGTTCAGCCTCTCTTGCCTTGTTTGGAACATAATCTAAGTCACATTCCTCATCCTGAACTTTATATCCTACTGTAGGAGGTATAATTCCTTCTTCTAAAGCCTTAACACTTATTATAGCCTCTATTGCTCCTGCAGCTCCAAGCAAATGTCCAGTCATTGATTTTGTAGAGCTTATAGGTATATTCTTAGCATAATCTCCAAAAGCTTTTTTAATTGCCTCTGTTTCAACTTTATCATTTATTTTTGTACTTGTTCCATGAGCATTTATATAAGATACTTCTTCTTTTTCAATTCCAGCTTCTTCTATAGCAAGGCTCATAGCCCTTGCTGCACCTTCACCACCTGGTGCTGGTGATGTCATATGGTATGCATCACATGTAAAACCATATCCAACTAATTCTGCATATATTTTAGCTCCTCTTTTTTGAGCATGCTCTAAAGACTCCAATATCAATATGCCAGAACCTTCTCCCATTACAAATCCATCCCTTTCCTTATCAAAAGGAACAGATGCTCTTTTAGGATCTGTACTCTTAGTTAAAGTAGTTGCTGCAGCAAATCCAGCCATAGACAATGGTGTAATACATGCTTCGGTTCCACCTGCTATCATTACATCTGCAAGATTATTTTTAATCATTCTAAAAGCTTCACCCACACAATTTGTACCTGTAGCACAAGCTGTAACTATATTACTGCATGGTCCCTTAGCTCCAAATTTTATAGCTATATTTCCAGCAGCCATATTACTTATAATCATTGGTATAAATAAAGGAGTTATTCTGTTAGGTCCTTTTTCCTCTAACACAGAATGTTGTTTTTCTATAGTTCCTATTCCACCTATACCTGAACCAATAACTACTCCAAATCTTTCTTTCTCTACACTTTCAATATCAAGTTTAGAATCTTCTACAGCTTCCATTGCTGAAACCATAGCAAACTGACAAAATCTGTCAAACCTTTTTGATTCTTTTCTGTCTAAATGTTCATGTGGATCAAATCCTTTAACTTCTGCTGCAACTTTTGCTTTATAATTTTCTGCATCAAAAGCCTTAATAAAATCTATTCCACAAACTCCATTTTTTATATTATTCCAAAATGTATCGGTATCATTTCCTACTGGTGTAATTGCTCCAAGTCCTGTAATTACCACTCTTTTTTCCATATCTTTCACCAACCCTTAAAAATTTTTACATTACCATTCCACCATCTACGTTTATTACCTGACCTGTTACATAATCTGCACTAGAAGATGCTAAAAAAGCTACTACATTTGCTACATTTTCAGCACTTCCAAATTTTTTTAGAGGTATATTATTTAATGTAGCATCTTTAACTTTATCTGAAAGAACTTCTGTCATATCGGTTTTTATAAAACCAGGTGCCACAGCATTCACATTTATTCCTCTTGATGCTAATTCCCTAGCTGTAGACTTCGTAATGCCTATTATTCCGGCTTTTGCTGCAGAATAGTTTACTTGGCCAGCATTCCCTGTAACTCCTACTACTGAAGATATACTTATTATTTTACCACTTTTTTGTTTAACCATTATAGGACTCACATGTCTTATACAATTAAAGGCTCCTTTTAAGTTTACCTCTATTACCTTATCAAAGTCTTCTTCTTTCATTCTAAGTATAAGTCCATCTCTAGTTATCCCTGCATTATTTACGAGTACATCTATTCTACCAAAAGTATCTACTGCTTGCTTCATAATATTTTTTGCATCTTCAAATACACTTACATCACCCTGCACTGCAATAGCTTCAGAACCTCTTTCCTTAATTTCACCTATTACTTTTTCTACTGAATTTAAGCTGCTTCTATAATTGACTACTATATTAAATCCGTCTTCTGCCAATTTAAGTGCAATGGCTCTTCCAATGCCTTTAGCTCCACCTGTGACTACCGCTACCTTTTTACTAACAATATCCATTTTAATTCTCCTATCTATTTTTTAATTCTTCCACAGTAGAATTTAATGATTTAATATCCTGAACATTTAATATAAGGGCTTTTCTGTCTATTTTTCTTACAAATCCACTCAAAACCTTTCCAGGCCCTATTTCTACAAAAGTATCTGCCCCTGCTTCAAGCATAGTGTTTATACTTTTCTCAAAGAGTACAGTGCTCATAACCTGCCTTTTCAAATAAGATTTTACCTTATCCAGTTTTTCAATTATCTCCCCTGTAACATTTGTTACAACTGGAATTAAAAACTCCTTAAGGGATAATTTATTTAATTCTCCTTCTAACTTTTCTGCTGCTGGCTTCAACATAGAAGTATGAAAAGGTCCGCTAACTGAAAGCTCTATAGCTCTGCGAGCTCCTCGCTCTTTTGCTAGCTTGCAAGCAGCTTTTACCGCTTCTATTTCTCCTCCAATTACTACCTGACCAGGACAGTTCATATTTGAAGTTTCCACTATACCAAAAGAAGAACTATCTGCACATATTTTTTCCACTTTTACATAATCTAATCCTAGTATTGCGGCCATTGTACCAATACCTTCAGGCACTGCCTCCTGCATATACTTTCCTCTCTTTTTAACTAGGGAAACTGCTTCTTTAAATCCCATAACACCGCTGCATACAAGAGCTGAATATTCACCAAGACTTAAACCTGCTGCTATATCTGGCTTAATTCCAAAGCCCTCCAATGCTCTTAAAGCTGCTATACTTGTAGTTAAAATTGCAGGTTGGGTATTTTCAGTTTTGTTTAAATCTTCTTCCGGACCTTCAAAACACATATTACTTATTGAGAAATCCAATACCTCATCCGCATCTTTAAACACATTTTTACATACATCTATATTTTCAAAAAGGTCTTTTCCCATACCTACGTACTGGGCTCCCTGTCCTGAAAATAAGAAAGCTATTTTACCCATATATACCTCCAAATATTATTTTTAAAACATATTTTGAACTCTTTTTAAGTTCTCTTGAGTCTCTTTAAATATTTCCTGAATAATTTCATCACAGCTTTGTTCTTTACATACAAGTCCTGCTATTTGACCTGCCATAACAGAACCGTTATCTATATCTCCTTCACGAACTGCCCTTGCTAGTGCTCCTCTTCCTAATTTTTCATATTCTTCCATAGGTGCTCCATTTTTCTCTAGCAGCTGGAATTTTCTCACTAGTTTATTTCTAAGAACACGAACGGGATGACCCGTCACCCTACCTGTAACCTGTGTGTCTATATCTTTTGCCTTTAACACTTTTTCTTTATAATTTTCATGGACTGTACATTCATTTGCAACTAAAAATCTAGTTCCAAGCTGTATCCCCTGAGCTCCCAACATAAAAGCAGCTGCTGCACCTCTTCCGTCTCCAATACCACCTGCTGCAATTACAGGAATACTTACAGCATCTACTACTTGAGGTACTAATGCCATAGTAGTAAGCTCTCCTACGTGTCCTCCAGATTCACAGCCTTCTGCAATAACTGCATCGACTCCTGCTCTTTCCATTCTTTTAGCTAATGCTACAGATGCTACAACAGGTATAACCTTTATATCATTTTCCTTCCACATATCTATGTACTTTCCTGGATTTCCTGCTCCAGTAGTTACAACTTTAACCTTTTCTTCACATGCCATTTTAGCTACTGCTTCAGCTGTTTCTGATAAAAGCATTATATTTACGCCAAAAGGTTTATCTGTAAGTTTTTTGGCCTTTCGTATTTCATCTCTTACCCATTCAAGTGGTGCGTTTCCAGTAATTATTCCAAGTCCTCCTGCATTTGACACCGCAGCTGCTAGTGAGCTGTCTGCAATCCAAGCCATTGCTCCTTGAATAATTGGATACTTTATTCCTACCATATTTGAAAATACAGAATTAATCATAAATTAACCTCCCTTTATCCTCTTTAATTTTTCCTAATATCATTCTTAACCTCCAGAGTTTTATATCAATCATAAATTTACCTTTAATATAAATCCTCCATAGGTTAATCCTCCTCCAAAACCTACAATAAGTATTTTATCCCCTTTTTTAACTAAGTTTTTTTTGCGAACTTCATCTAAGGCTATCCCTATACTTGCAGCAGAAGTATTGCCATAACTATCCAAATTGATATAAAACCTATCCATACCTATTCCAAGTTTTTTTGCTGCGCATTCTATTATCCTGTAATTTGCCTGGTGAGGAATTATATATTTAATTTCTTCTAAAGTACAATCAGCCTGTTGAAGTAGGGCTTTAACTGATTTTTCTAAAACTTTTACTCCAAATTTAAATATTTCTCTTCCTTCCATTCCAACTACACTCTTAATAGTGCCTGTAACACCATCAACATAAGGATTGTTTACAGCTACTGCAGGACATGTTAATGAATCTCCCTTACTTCCATCTGATCCAGTATAAGTTGAAAGTATCTGATCTTCTTCTCCACTTTGCAAAAATGCAGCTGACGCACCATCACCAAACAATATACAAGTGCTTCTATCTTTCCAGTCAAGTATTTTAGAAAATGTATCTGCTCCTATGACAAGAACATTTTTAAACCTTCCAGCCCTTATAAATTGAACTGCAATATCCATTGCATATGCAAAACCTGAACAAGCTGCCGATACATCAAAGCATGTAGCATTTACTGCCTTTATATTTTTCTGAACTATACAGGCGGTAGAAGGCATAAAGCTATCCGGAGTAACAGTTGCAAGTACTATAAGTTCAATATCTTCTACACTTATTTTAGCATCCTTAATTGCCTCTATAGCTGCTTTTGTTGCCATATCTGAGGTATCTTCTCCTTGAGATATCCTTCTCTCCTTTATCCCTGTTCTGCTTGTTATCCATTCATCACTGGTATCTACTATGAGAGACAGATCATTATTATCCACAATCTTGGGAGGAACATAGCTTCCTGTACCTGTAATTTCTACTTTATTCATTATTCTTCTCCTTTGATCCAATTTTTAGATTATACTTTGATCTGAAGAAATTATTGAGTTTCTCCAATGATTTAATTAAAACCCCTTCTTCTTCTTCCGTTAACTCTCCTACGATTTCTTCAACCATATTAGAATGAAACTTATGGTGAACTCTAAAGGCAAGTTTTCCTTTTTGGGTCAACTGTATGTATACAATTCTTCTATCTTCTTTACTCCTTGTTCGTGTAACATATTGCTTTCTTTCTAAACGATTTATGGCCGTAGTTAAGGTCCCCATAGTTATATCTAGTTGACAGGCAACATCTTTCATTCTCTTCAGTTTATCCATACCTATAGCTTCTATAGTGTGTACCTCCGTTACAGATAAATCTTTAAATGTTGCATATTGAAGGGATTTTTGTTCTATTACTAGAATATCGTTAAAAAGATCTACTAACAATTCATTTATAACATTTATACCTTTGTTCACTAGATCACCACTTTGACAATTAATTTACGCCACTTATATCAAATATTTTCTGCTTCTAAAACTAGCTCTTTCATAAGTTCCTTAACCTTTACAATTTTGTTTACCTTATAAGCGTTACTTCCAACAAAAATAAGCCCTTCATCTATATTTCCTTTAACAGCATTGATCAGTGCTCTGGATATACAATAAGGAGTTTCCTTAGGATTACACTTTTTCAAACAATTGTAACATCTTTTAGGCGCAATTCTCCCTTCTTCAGCTTGCCTTATAAGCTTATTTCTTAAAGCTCTTCCAGGAAGCCCTACAGGACTTTTTATTATTTTTATATCCTCTTTTTTTGAATCTATGTATGCCTTTTTAAAGTTTATGCTAGCATCACATTCTTCAGTTGCCACAAAACGTGTTCCCATCTGTACTGCATCTACACCTAACTTGAAGAATTTTGCAATATCAGCTCCTGTATATATTCCACCAGCTGCTGCTACAGGAATATTCTTATTATATTTTTCTCTAAAATATTTAACTACTTTGATTACTTCACATACTATATCTTCTAAACATTCTTTTCCTTCTTGTAGTTGTTCTAAATGAAATCCCAAATGTCCCCCAGCTTTAGGTCCTTCTACTACAACTAAATCCGGAAGTCTAGAATATTTTTTCAACCAGTGTCTAATTATAAGAGAAGCTGCCTTCCCTGAAGAAACTATAGGTGCTATCTTTATGCTGCTTCCCTCAACAAGTTTAGGTAAAATAAGTGGAAGTCCTGCTCCGGATATTATAATGTCAGCTTTTTCCTCAATACAGGTCTTTACCATATCATTATAATCATTTATAGCCACCATAATATTTGCTCCAATTATACCTTTGGGACTTAATTCTTTAGCTTTTTGTATTTCCTTTCTCAATGCTCTAAGGTTAGCCTCCGTTGGGTTAGCTTCAAAATCTGGTTCTCTATATCCTATCTGCACTGTAGAAATTATACCTATACCACCTTCATTTGCTACTGCCTGTGCTAAATTATGTAGAGAAATTCCTACACCCATTCCACCTTGTATAATAGGTATTTTAGCTTTTAGATCTCCTATGATCAATGGAGGTAATTTCATGTGACCCCCTCCTTCAAATAATTTTTGATACTCGAATATTTTGATATTCAAAGTATATATTAAAAACTTTTAACTGTCCAGCATCTTAAAATTTTAAGATTAAAGACTACTATATCCTAAAACTTAATTTTATCCTATTTACCTTAGTATAATCAAGTAATTTTAATATAATATTAAAACAAAATAGTTTAAAACTATGCCTTTAAACTCTATAATATAATAAATTGAAAAGTTAGTAAACTTAAATATAGAAAATAATTCCAAAAGTATTACATTGTTATACTTTTTATATTTTGTTATAATATTTATATGATAGCTTTTTAAAACAAAGCTTATAAAAGGTAGGTAAAAAATATATGAGTACTTTTGTATTTAAGACCGCTGAAGCTAACTATACTCCTGTAAGCAACGTTTTTATAGATAAGTTTATGCCTAAAGCCCGAGGGGAATTTGTTAAAGTATACCTGCTTGGGCTAAAATATTGCAAATCAGGTGAATTAGGAGTTAGCTCTCAAATTGTTGCAAGTGCTTTACATCTTTTAGAAACGGATGTATTAAACGCCTGGAACTACTGGAATGACGAAAATGTTATTAAAATGGTACCCGTTGACAATATGGGAAATTATAATATAGAATTCTTAGATTTATCAGATAGAGACAATGAAAAAGAAGATGATATAAATTTACTTGAAGAATTAAATAAAACTTCTATTAAAGATATGCTTGAAGATATAGAAAAATCCTTAGGTAGGACCTTATCTTCAAAAGAAATGACTATGTACATAAGCTGGTTAAATGATTTTAATTTTTCTCCAGAGATTATACTTCTTTTAGTTCAATACTGTGCTTTAAAAGGAAAAACCAACAGCAGATATATAGAAAAAACTGCAATATCTTGGTTTGACGCTAAAATAAAAGATATAAATGATGCCCAGTCTTTTATAAAAAAACATGAAGATAAATGGATTAAAATAAGAAAAATTTTAGGCTATCTTGGTATAAAAGATGGAGAAATAATGAAGCCCCAAGAGGATTTACTTTCTAAATGGATTCAAGCTTACAATTTCTCAGTTGAAATTATATATAAAGCTTGTGACATATGCTTTCAAAGAATAAATAAGGCTGACTTTAAATATATTGATGGAATATTAACAAGCTGGAATAAAGATAAAATTAAGACATTAGAAGATATAGAAAAAAAGGATTTAAAGAAAGTAAATAAAGGCAATTTTAAAAATGTAAAAAGAATTACAGAAAATAAAAGTTCAAAAGGAACTTTTAACAATTTTAAACAGAGAAACTATGACTTTAAAGACTTAGAAAAAAAACTACTAGGATGGGATAAGAATGATTAAGAGCTATCACTCTAATATAATGAAAATATATGAAAAAATAAGAGACGATGATAGAAAAGCTTTAGGCTTTCGAAAGGAAGAAATTAAAAAAAAACTACCTGAAGTATTAAACATACAAAATCAAATAGGTAGACTTTCCTTAAAATTATCAATAAATATATTAAACAATGTCTCAAACAAGGATATTTACTTAAAGGAACTTCACCAAAAAATTTCAGATTTAAGGATAAAAAAAGCTCATATTTTAACATCTAATAATTATCCTGTAAATTATTTAGATATGTCCTATAAATGTGATAAATGCAAAGACACTGGATTCATTGGAAACAAAAAATGCGACTGCTATAAACAAAAACTTATTAAACTTTACTACAGCAATTCTGACTTCAAAAATATGTTAGCTAAGAATAACTTCGATAACTTTAACTTTCAGCTATATTCCTCCACCAAAAGTGAGGGAAACCCTACAAGTCCTAGAAAAAATATAGAAGTAATAGCATCCACATCGTGGAAATACATAGAAAACTTTTCTAACTGCAGCGAAAATTTATTATTTTATGGATCTGCCGGAACAGGAAAGACCTTCTTGTCAAATTGTATATCAAAAGAATTGATAGACAGAGGTTTTTTAGTAATTTATAGAACCTCTGAATCCTTGATTAAAGACCTAAGAGATATAAGATTCAACAATAATATAGAATTAGAAGATATTTTAATGAATTGTGATTTACTTATAATAGATGATTTAGGATCTGAGCAAATAACGGACTTTTCTAAAACTGAACTATTTAACCTTTTAAATAAAAAACTATTGAGACAAAGCAAAATGCTTGTATCCACAAACTATGACTTAGAAGAAATTTTAAAATGCTATTCAGAGAGAATTTCTTCTAGGTTGCTTGGAGAATTTACCTTGTATAAGTTTTTCGGAGAAGACATAAGAATAAAACAAAATATACAAAATAAAAATTTCAAATAAATATCTAGATAAAAAAAATAAGAATGTATTTAAAAATACATTCTTATTTTTGGTGCTGGCAGTAGGAATCGAACCCACGACCTACTGATTACAAGTCAGTTGCTCTACCTGCTGAGCCATGCCAGCACATATGGCGACTCAGGAGGGGATCGAACCCTTGACCTCCGGCGTGACAGGCCGGCACTCTAACCAGCTGAGCTACTGAGCCATATGTGGTGGGCACAACAGGGCTCGAACCTGTGACCCTCTGCTTGTAAGGCAGATGCTCTCCCAGCTGAGCTATGCGCCCACATATACTTACTTTTGGTGACCCCTAGCAGACTTGAACTGCTGTTACCACCGTGAAAGGGTGGTGTCTTAACCACTTGACCAAGGGGCCTTATTTAATTGTCAATGCAAATCTTTAACTATTACTACACAGCATAAGCTAAGAACTTTAACTTAAACAAGTAACTCTCACCTTAAGTGTAGACTTCTCTTTAAGTTAAACTTAAAAATCAAATCTATGCATAACCATAGATAATGGCGACTCAGGAGGGGATCGAACCCTTGACCTCCGGCGTGACAGGCCGGCACTCTAACCAGCTGAGCTACTGAGCCATATGTGGTGGGCACAACAGGGCTCGAACCTGTGACCCTCTGCTTGTAAGGCAGATGCTCTCCCAGCTGAGCTATGCGCCCACATATACTTACTCTTGGTGACCCCTAGCAGACTTGAACTGCTGTTACCACCGTGAAAGGGTGGTGTCTTAACCACTTGACCAAGGGGCCTTATACTGTTTTATTAAGTCGTACCTGACGACCTGACATACACTATAATACAAAATATTTTATAAAGTGTCAATACTTTTTTGTGATATTTTATTGGACATCTTTGAACTTTTCTTCACGATTCCTTATATATCAACGTATTAGGTCAATTTTATATTTTAAAATTTCTTATATAATTTTGGATTTAAAAGCAAAAAACAGCTTTCTTATAATAAAATTTGTACTTTAATAACCTTTTGATTCCATATATCCTATATATTCCATTACAATTAATGCTGTATCTTCTATTGCCCTTTTTGTCACATCTATTACCTTACACCTTAATCTTCTTATAACCTTATCTGAAAATTCCAGTTCCTGAAGAACCCTTTCTTCATTTGCATACTTAAACCTATTAGATGTAGTATTGTATCTATCTACTCTATGTTTTCTTACTTCTATTAAGTGCACTGGATCTATAGTAAGAGCTACAATCTTTTTTCTATCAATGTCAAACAGCTCCTCTGGCACAGGTACCTCGGGCATAAGCGGTATGTTCAAAGCTTTTATTCCCTTATTTGCAAGATACATACAAAGTGGCGTTTTAGAAGTTCTAGAAAGACCTAAAAGAACAACATCCGCATATTTTATTCCTGAATTATCCTTGCTATCATCATACTTTATGGCAAATTCTACTGCCTCTACCTTTTTATAATACTCAGAATCTATTTCCCATACAGCACCTGGCTTATATTCAGGTATTTTATTTAGTATCCTTGATATCATACTTATACAAGGTCCTAAAATATTATTTATAGGAATACCACATTCTACACACCTTTGAACTAGAAATTCTCTTACTTCTACAAGGACTATTGTAGATATAACCATGATATTTTCTTTGCTTTCTAACCCATTTATAAATTCATTTACATCCTCATAACTCTTTATATAAGGCACCCTGTGTACTTCTATCTCTGAATAAAATTGGCTAGCAGCACCTTTAGCAACAAGTTCTGCAGTCTCACCTATAGAGTCAGAAACTGCATATATTTTAAGCATAAAAAACCCCCTAAACTTTATTTGATGGCTACCTACTGTAACACTCCCACGCACTCTGTGAAAGCGACTATCACCAAATCAAAGATTTGGGATATCTGCTTTTCTATCAAAGCGGGAGATAACAGTAGCTACGCCCCTAGATAATTCATCTAGACTTAGTGGGAGAAACCGAACTCCCACTAAGTAAGATTCATTGATGTTTTTTCGTAAGTTCTACAAGTACACATCCTTTTACTGCATCAATTGCATTGTTACTGCAGAAATTTAATATTTCCTCACTTTCTGCACCTGGCTGTATTAATATTTTGTCTATGCCAATTTCAAAAGCTTTTTTAACTATATCAATACCAGTCTTAGGATTTATGCACAAATCAAGTACATCTACTTTAAAAGGTATTTCACTTAAAGATTTGTGTACCTTCCCGCTAGCATCTCTAGGATTCACTCCCTCTGCATTATACATTGCGCCCTTAAGAGAACTTAATATTTTAAAAGCATATTTTTCTTCATTAGACACATCGCCAACTACTACCCAGTTCTTATAATATAGAAAATTAGCAGCTTCCATTTGGACAACACTCCTTTTTACAAAATATATAAGATAATAGAAATGAATTTTTACCTCGTTCATGTTTATAATGTTGTTTTTATTATATTACAAACTGCAGTTAAATATATATTTTTTTGCAAACTGTATTAAAAGAAGTACAAGTAAGTTAAAATATAACTATCAAGTGATTCTTAGGTTCAGATGGAGCTTGCTTATAAGGATGACTTTCTCTAGCTGAACCTTATTAACAGTATTCTTAGTGTCTTTAGCACTTAGAATACGTTATCCTTTAGGGGAAGAACTTATCCAGGCGCGTAACAGTACTTATCCCCCACTTTAATAAAGATGAGGGGGTTAGCACTGATAGCGATCGGATAAATGAATTTTATTAAATAGGAGATGTATCTACATGTTTCATGAAATCATAGTAATTGGTGCAGGTGCTTCTGGTATCATGGCTGCAATTACGGCAAAAGACAGAGGAAAAGACGTAGCAATTTTAGAATCTAAAAGTAGAATAGGAAATAAAATATTATCAACTGGAAATGGGAGATGTAATATAACTAATAAAAATATAGATTTTTGTAGATATCACAGTAATAATACTCATTTTTTTGAAAGTGTCTTAAATAATTTTTCCCTTGACGACACAATAAACTTTTTTAATTCACTAGGTCTTCCAATTACAACTTTGGAAAACGGAAGGATGTATCCCCTCTCTCTTCAATCATCCTCCGTACTAGATATATTAAAAATGGCTATTGAAGATCGAAATATACCTGTTTATTTAAATTCAAAAGTCGGTAATATAGCTTTTGGTAAAAAATCCTTTAAAATATACTGTAATGATCAAATTTACGAATGTAATAAACTAATATTATGTACAGGTGGTAAATCTGCCCCTAATACAGGATCTGACGGTTCGGGATTTACCCTATGTAAAAACCTTGGCCACAGTATAATACCACCCCTTCCTGGCCTTGTACAGTTGAAATTAAGCTATACTCATTTAAAAGCCCTATCGGGAGTAAAATTTAATGGGTATGTATACATAGTTGTGGATAATATAATACAAAAAAGAGAATATGGAGAAATATTATTTACAGATTACGGAATATCAGGGCCACCTATACTTGACATAAGTCGCATAGCTTCCTGTAATTTATTTAGTAAAAAGTCCGTTAAGATTAAAATTGACATGCTTCCAGATTTTGAAGAAAAGGATTTAGTAGAGTTCCTGGAAAATCGCTGGGGAACTTTTGGTTACAGAAGTATATTCGACTCATTCATAGGAGTAATAAATAAAAAAATCATACCTATACTTTTAAGAGAATCATCCATTGAAGATATTCATAAATCATGTAGTGAATTAAATTGGCAGGAAAAAAAGAATATATGTCACTTACTCAAATCCTGGGAATTTACAGTATATGATACTAATTCCTTCAAAAATTCTCAAGTTACCTGTGGAGGAGTAGACACCTCTCAAGTAAACAGCACTACTTTGGAATCAAAAAAAATAAAAAATTTATATTTAGCAGGAGAAATTTTGGATGTGGATGGTGACTGTGGTGGTTTTAATTTACAATGGGCCTGGAGTTCGGGATTTACTGCAGGGAAAAGTGCTGCTGAAACATAATTCATCAGCCTTTCTCTCTGCTTTTTATTCTTCATTCTTTTCCCAAACCGCTTCTATCACTGATAATTCTTTTTCCTCTTGATCCACTATCTTATGCAGAGATATATAACTATTTTCTTTCTTTTTCAGTTCAGTATATATTTTTATTTTTTCTCCATATAATGCCTCTTTTTCATAAGTTATATTTAGATTTTTTATAGTAAAATTAAGTACTATATCAAGAGGTATAGTTTCCACAATCCAATCTACATACTTAACATTATTGACATGCCTGTTGGTATCTATGTCACTGTACCTTACATTAAAACCTTTTTCTATATCAAACTGTTCTGGTAACTTTATTTTTTTAATAATCAACGGTTTTATCTCATTTCCAGATACACCGTACATTTTATACATATCTTCAGTTATCCTAATTACTTTACGTTTTTCTTTATCTATAAGAAGCCATATTGAATTGGCTGATGCAATGACATTTTCCTTATCATCTAAAACCTTAAAAGTCCTATATCCATAGAACTTTCTGAAGGAATATGCTTTAGTTTGAACTGTTATTTTTTCACCATAATGAGGATACCTATTAATATGTATATCCCATTTATACAGTACCCAGGCTACCCCTTTTTGTTTTAAGTAATCAAGTCCTCCTCCTATATCTTCTGATTGTTTTGTAGATACATCTTCAAAATAGTTCATAAGACTTGTTACAAGCAATTTCTTTCTAAAATCTATTTCATAGTATTGGACTTCGTATTCTTTTTCAGTAACTACATTTTCCAATTTTATTTACCCTCCTTATCTTAGAAATTTCTATTACATTTATATTATAATATAATTTCCATTTTTTCTGTAGAATAAAATTGCTAAAGATAAAAAATTCACCCTTAAATAAACTTAATTTAATAAATTTATTTAAGGGTGATAACTTTAATTTTATATTTCACTTACATCTATTGTCTGATCTCTTCTTGGTCCAACAGATACTATAGATACCTTTGTTCCAGTAAATTCTTCTATTCTACTTAAATACTTTTTAGCATTCTGTGGTAACTCGTCATAAGTTTTGGCATTTTCTATTTCTCTGCCCCAACCTTCAAATTCTTCATATACAGGTTCGCATTTAGCTAAATCTTCTAAACTTGCAGGTACATAGTCTATAATTTTTCCATTAAATTTATATCCTACGCATGCTTTTACCTTTTCAAGTCCTGCTAAAGTATCTATTTTTGTAATAGCAAAGCTTGTAAGTCCAGAAACTCTGCTGCTAGTCTTAAGTATTACTAGATCTAGCCATCCGCATCTTCTAGCTCTTCCTGTAGTAACTCCATATTCATGACCATTTTCCCTAATCCATTCTCCTGTCTTGTCAAAAAGCTCTGTAGGGAAAGGTCCTTTTCCTACTCTTGTAGTATACGCCTTTGCAATACCTACTGCTCCTGTTATCATAGTAGGTCCTATTCCTGAACCAATACATACTCCACCAGCAATAGTGCTTGAAGATGTAACATAAGGATAAGTTCCATAATCTATATCCAGCAAAGTACCCTGTGCACCTTCAAATAATACTTTTTTTCCACCTTTTATACTATTATATACTTCTACAGATATATCTTTAACATAAGGAGCTAATTTCTTTGCATAATCAATATATTCATTGTATATAGTATCAAAGTCAAGAGCCTTTTCTCCATAAACCTTAGTTATTATGTCATTCTTTATTTTTAAATTTTCTTTTAGATTTTCTTCAAATATATTCTGGTGCATAAGATCACAAACTCTTATGCCGCTTCTTTCCATTTTATCCGTATAGCACGGTCCAATTCCTTTTCCTGTAGTTCCTATATCTTTTTTACCTCTTGCCCTCTCTTTTATACCGTCTAATACCTTATGGTAAGGCATAATAAGCTGGGCTCTATCACTTATTATTAAATTCTCAGGTGATATGTCTACTCCTAGGTCTTTTAAATAATCCATTTCTTCAAATAATGCTTTTGGATCAAGCACTACTCCATTTCCTATTACATTCACCTTATCTTTATACAATATTCCAGATGGTACAAGATGAAGTTTGTATTGCTTATCACCTACTTCAACTGTATGACCTGCATTATTTCCACCTTGAAATCTGACAACAACATCTGCCCCTTTTGCAAGATAATCTGTCATCTTTCCTTTTCCTTCATCACCCCATTGGGATCCTAAAACAATAAATGCTGACATGAGAATTTCCTCCCCTTTTTTTGTATAACCCAAATCTTTCAAAATAATATATAATAATTTACAATTATTTGCTAACTATATCTCTTCCAACTACTACACCTGTTACTGAGGCCTGCATAAGCCCTCTTGTAATACCTGCACCATCTCCTATGGCATATAGATTCTTTATAGAAGTTTCAAACTTATCATTTGTGTCACATTTACTAGAATAGAATTTTACCTCCACGCCATATAAAAGTGTATTTTTGCTATAAAGTCCTGGTGCTACATTGTTAAAAGCTTTTAGTGCCTCAACTATGGATGTAAGATATCTCTGAGGTAAAACATAACTTAAATCTCCAGGCACTGCTGATTTCAAAGTTGGAATAGTAGTGGATTTTTTAAGTCTTGAATAATCAGTTCTTCTTCCATTTAATAAATCACCCAGTCTTTGTACCATTATGCCATTTCCAGTAAGCATATTTCCAAGCTTTGCAATATACTTACCATAAGTTATAGGTTGGTTGAAGGGCTCTGTAAAAGATGTAGAAACGAGCATTGCAAAGTTTGTATTTTCTGTTCTCAATTCTTTTTCTTCATAACTATGCCCATTTACAACTGCTATGGTACCATCATAGTGCTCTTCTGATACTACCCCACCTGGATTCATGCAAAAAGTTCTAACCTTATTATCAAAAGTATCAGAATAATATACAAGTTTTGCTTCATATAAGTCTTTAGTCAAGTGGTCCATTATTGAATTTGGTACCTCAACCCGAACACCTATGTCTACAGCATTATTTGTAGTTTTTAACTTTAACTTTTGGGATTGATTTGAAAACCATTCTGCACCACCCCTGCCTGGAGCAACTACTACATGATGTGCTAAAACCTTTTTCTTACCATCCTTGTTTTCCACACAAACTCCAATTACGCTATCACCTTCTACTAATATCTCATCTACTGTAGTAAGTTCATTAAATTCAGTATTTGTGTTATCCAAAAGATGGTAATACATTTTTTTCAGTACTTCATAGGCTAACTCTGTTCCCAGATGCCTAACAGGACACTGTATAAGACGAATATTATATTTGCTTGCTTCATACTTTATCTTATCTATATTTTCATTGTTTAATCCATATACAACCTTGTTAGCTCCAAAATTTAAATATATATCATCACAATATTTTATTAATTTTTTACATTCATCTTCTGAAAAATACTCTAAAATTCTACCTCCGACTTCTGGGCTTAAAGAAAGCTTTCCATCAGAAAAAGCTCCTGCACCTGACCAGCCAGAAGTGATACCACATGGATTGCAATTTACACACTTTCCATTTATCCTAGCCGGACACTTTCTATCCTCTATATTTCTGCCTTTATCAATTATAAGTACACTTAGATTCTTGTTAAGCTTTGTAATTTCTAAAGCAGTAAATATTCCCGCAGGACCAGCTCCAACTATTATTACATCATATTTTTCTTTCAAGTAGCATCCCTCCTACAATATGGTATCAAAATTGTATGTTACAGTCAACAGAAAATCACGAATAATTTCTATTAAAATAATAATAAAATTCGTAAAACTCCATAGTGAAATTTTCTGTAACAAATTTTTCCTTTCATCATACTATGATAATATAATAAATTTTATGGAGGCATTAAATGAATACCAATCAAAATAACTCAAATGATAAAGAAGAAAATACCCAGTATTATGATCGTACTGATAAAGATACTTATGCTTCTTCTCCTGCTTATTACTGCCCTGTATATAACTGCCCCTACAATCCAGAAATGATGGATGAAGAGGACGATTTTACTGAATCAGGAGATGATCTATACAGACAACGTGGAAGAAGGAGAAGAAGAAGACGCAGACGTAGACACAGAATGCCATATTCTCCATTCATATTCCCAATTGTATTTCCACTAGATTTTGATGACTGGGATTGGTAAACCTTAATACTTCTATACCTCTTGAAAATAAGTACTTAATTAAATTTAAGTGCTTATTTTTATATTTCTCTTCAAAATTGCATTCTATTTTATTTTTAGCTTTTTTGTTATAAAATATTAATAAGTTAAATTTTAGTTATTAACTTAAGGGGGATAAAATGTGAACTTTAGAGTAGAAAAAGATTTACTTGGAGAAAAGGAAATTGAAACCTCTTCCTATTTTGGTATTAATACCGAAAGAGCTTTAGAAAATTTTAATTTACAGGGCAAAACCGTTAATTTAAATTTAGTTAAAGAAATTGCACTCATAAAAAAAGCAGCTGCCCTAGTCAATAAAGATTTAAGAGAACTTAAAATTGAAAAAGCTGATGCCATAATTAAAGCTAGTGAAGAAGTTATCGGTGGCAAATTTGACGATCAATTTAAGTTAAGTGCATTTCAAGGTGGAGCCGGCACATCCACAAATATGAATGTAAATGAAGTCATAGCAAACAGAGCTATAGAGCTACTAGGTGGTAAAAAGGGAGATTACTCATTAGTACATCCTTTAAATGATGTAAATATGTCTCAATCTACAAATGATGTTTATCCTACTGCTCTTAGAATTGCAGCTATACGCCGCATAAGAAAGTTAAGCAGTTGTCTGTCTGATCTTCAGGAAGAGCTTCAAGTTAAAGAAAACGATTTTTCAGATATATTGAAATTAGGTAGAACCCAACTAATGGATGCGCTTCCCATGATGGTAGGACAAGGTTTTGGTGCTTACGCCAAAGCAATATCTCGAGATAGATGGAGAATATATAAAGTAGAAGAAAGACTCAGGGAAATCAACATAGGCGGTACCGCTATAGGTACAGGTCTTAATGCAACTAATAAATTTATATATAAGATAACAGATGTACTTCAAGACTTAACCGGCCTTGGAATTGCCCGTTCCGATTATCCTATGGATGTTACTCAAAATTGTGATGTATTTGTTGAGGTCTCAGGACTTTTAAAGTCCCTAGCCTGCAATCTTTTAAAAATTTCAAATGATTTAAGGCTTTTAAATTCGGGACCCCGGGGAGGAATAGGAGAAATCATTCTTCCAAAGGTACAAGCAGGTTCAACCATCATGCCGGGAAAAGTCAATCCAGTCATAGCTGAAATGGTAGCACAGGTAAGTATGAGAGTAATATCAAACGACACAGCAATTACTATGGCCAGCAGTTCAGGTCAATTGGAGTTAAATGCATTCACTCCACTCATTGCAGAATGTCTACTTGAATCCCTAGAACTTTTAGAAAGAACAGTTACACTATTTAGGGAAAAGTGCATTAGCGGAATCAAAGTAAATGAAGAAAATTGTAAAAAAAATCTTGAAAATTCCACAGCACTGGTAACTGCATTAGTACATTACATAGGTTATGATAAGGCTAGTGAGCTTGCAAAGAAAGCCTTGAAAAATCATAAAACTATAAGAGAAATTCTATATGAAGAAAAAATACTGCCTAAGGAAAAAATAGATGAAATAATAAATCCATATCAGCTGACAAAACCAGGTATACCTGGCAAATAAATATTGGAGGAGATTACTTATGAGTTTAAATGAAACACCTCGCTCAGTAAGAACACATATAGCACTCTTTGGCAAAAGGAATGCTGGCAAATCAAGTATTATAAACGCTTTAACAGGCCAAGATATAGCCATCGTATCAGACGTAAGGGGTACTACTACAGATCCAGTCTATAAATCTATGGAGATACTTCCCATAGGTCCCTGTGTAATAATAGATACCGCAGGCCTTGATGATGAAGGCGAACTCGGCGAACTTAGAAAAGAAAAAACATTAAGCGTTT
Source organism: Clostridium sp. 001 (assembly GCF_019056555.1). Classification (NCBI taxonomy): domain Bacteria; kingdom Bacillati; phylum Bacillota; class Clostridia; order Eubacteriales; family Clostridiaceae; genus Clostridium; species Clostridium sp. 001. Next base: position 2,280,988 of record NZ_CP020473.1, read on the forward strand.
TAAATAAAACTGACATATCAATAATTGTAATAGATTCAACTGTTGGAATTACAGATTATGACGAGTCTATAATAAATCAAATTAAAAATAAAAAAATTCCCCTTATAGGAGTCTTAAACAAAATCGATGCTGCTGATATAAAAGATTTAGATGTAGAACATATGAGAAAAGAACTCAAAATACCAATTGTAAAAGTATCTGCACTTAAAAGAAAAGGTATACTTGAGTTAAAAAATCAAATAATAGCTGCACAACCTCAAAGTGAAGATAAATTTAAAGTAATTGGTGATTTAATAAACCCTGGAGACTTTGTGGTTCTTGTAACTCCAATAGATAAAGCAGCTCCTAAAGGAAGACTTATTCTCCCTCAGCAGCAAACCATAAGAGATATACTGGAAAGTGATGCTACTGCAGTGGTAACTAAAGAATTTGAACTTAGAGAAACCTTACAAAACCTAGGGAAAAAACCTAAAATAGTAGTTACAGATTCCCAAGCATTTTTAAAAGTAGCAGCAGATACCCCAAAAGATATATTGATGACTTCCTTTTCCATACTCTTTGCAAGATGCAAAGGAGACCTAGTAGAACTTATAAAAGGAGTAAAAGCTGTAAAAAAATTAAAAGATGGAGACAAAGTACTTATTGCAGAAGGCTGCACTCACCATAGACAATCTGATGATATAGGTAAAGTAAAAATTCCTAGATGGATACGACAAATTACCGGTAAAAAAATAGATTTTGAATTTTCATCTGGTGTTTCTTTTACAGAAGAAATAAAGAAATATGCCTTAGTAGTTCACTGCGGTGCTTGCATGTTAAATAGAGCCGCAATGCTTTATAGAATAAATACTGCAAAAGAACTTAATGTCCCTATTGTAAACTATGGCATACTTATTGCATATGTCCAAGGTATACTAGATAGAGCTTTAAAACCATTTCCACTAGCTAAAATGGCATGGGACGATGAAAATTAAATTACAAGAGATATAATTATAAAGTAAAAAGCAGTTGGCTAAAATAATATTTCAGTCAACTGCTTTTCACTTTATATTGACTACACATCATATCTATGTTAAAGTATGAACGTGAATGATAATCAATCTCATATGAAATATATTATCATTATATTGTAAGGAGGCTTTATTATGTTAAATTTCTATCATAATTAAACTTTAACTAAATCAAGAAATGCTACGAGGGGGGATCTAATTGAATTCAAAAAAAATTATAGGCTTAATAATGTCAACAATACTACTTTCTACATCAACTGTTTTTGCGGAATCTTCATATACATTAAATCAAAAAAGAATTTTCGGAAACGACCGATATGAAACTTCTGCACTGATAAGTAAGGAAGGTTGGAAAATTTCTTCCAATGTGATTATATGCAATGGAGAAAATTTCCCCGATGCACTTTGTGCTGTACCACTAGCTAAAAAATATGATGCACCTATTTTACTTAACAATAAAGATAGTCTAAATCAAAATATAAAACAAGAATTAAAAAGATTAAATCCTGATAGCGTCACTATTATAGGTGGAAAAGGAGTTATAAATAGCAAAGTTGAAGATGAAATAAAATCCTCTGTACCTAATTTGAAAAAAATTGATAGATTAGGTGGAACTGATAGATATGAAACTTCAAAAATCATTGCAGAAAAAGTCGGAAAAAGTAATAATATTGTATTAGTTTCAGGTAAAGTTCCGTCAGATGCACTATCAATAAGCTCTATAGCTGCAAATAAAAATATGCCTATATTGTTAGCAGATCAAAACAATAACGGTATACAAAATTATGTAAAAAGTAATTCTGTTACTAAAACTTACATAATTGGAGGAGAAGCTTGTGTTTCAAAAGATATAGAAAAAATTGTTTCAAACCCTGAGAGAATATATGGAAAAGATCGTTATGAAAGTAACGAAAAAATATTGAACAGATTTCAAGACTCTATAAATTTTAACAACATATACTTAACTGCTGCACAGCATAATGGAATAGACCAATTTGCCGATGCTCTATCAAGTTCTGCATTAGCTGCAAAGAATTGTAACCCAGTGGTGTTAGTTAACACTGATATAAATAAAGATACTTTGAATCTTATAAAATCCAAAGTTACTAAAGAAAGCATTATAATTGCACTTGGTGGAGAAAAAATTGTATCTGCAAATCTAGTAGATACTTTAGTTAATATAAATAGCTCTCCTTCTAAAGAAAATAACACTTCTGAAAGTTCAGGAGGTTCAAGTAGTTCTTCTAATTCTAATGAATCCTCCTATACTGTATCTATGAAACAGTCATTTCCAGGCGCATTTACTTATGACCTAGAAGTAACCTCAAACAACGGTTCAGAAATGCTAAAAGGATATAAATTACTGTATGATGGAACAGTAATAGCTAGTGACGAAGATGGAGATGGAATAACAAAACCTCTATCTATTTTCTTTGGAGATGACACTGATAGATCCAAATTTCAAATTTCAAAGGATGGAAAATATATTAACTTTAGTGGAATAAAATAATTGGAGGTATAAAAATGATAAGAAAAAAATTTATGTATTCATTGGCACTATCAACAATAATGATTTTAGGAGCAGGAAATTGTGCACTAGCAGAAAGCATTGATCAATTACCTAATATACAAGATAATTCTCTAGTACTTGGAAAAAGCTTATTTAAACTAGACAGTGCTAATAATTCAGTTTATAATCTAAATACTTTTGTAGAGTCATCAAAAACAGTAGACAATAAAAATGGAGTTTACTATAAATACAATGGAAAATGGTACACAGGAAAGGATATAGAAAGTTTTACAAATTTAAAAAATGGTACACCTCTAGACACTATTTCAAATGATATCTTAAAAGTAAATGGTGAAGATTCAAGTATTTACAAAAACCATAATTTTTCATTTGATTGGTATCAAGATGGAGATTACTCACATGATAAAGATGCTGACAATGAATCTATAGAACAATTTGTAGTAAATTTTAATCAAAATATAAACGGAAGTAAAGGGACTTTAAAAATCATAGTTCCAGACAACACTAAAAAAGATCCCTACGGAACTGATAAACTTGGAGAAATTATCATTAATTTGGATGGCTCTAATAAACCTACAGCTCTTGCAAATGTACATGGGGGGAAACCTGTATCAGGTTTCGTTGTAAAAAATAAAGGAAATGTAAACAGTCTATACATAGAACTTACAGAAGATTGGACAAGAATTTTAAATACTGAAGAAACTGGCATAAATTATTACGATGCTAGAGTAAATGGATTAAAACTCACAGCAGAAAACCTAGAGGATGCAAATGGAAACAAACTCACAAATGCAGATGGTTCAACCGAGTTAACTGCAAAACGCAGCATAAATCTTGCAAAAGATACTCAAAAACCAAAGGTAATATATCAAAAACCTATATATACTTATATCGGTGAAAATGGTTTCCAGACTGCTGGAAATACAAGACTTGTATTTAATGAGCCTGTTCAAATATTTACACAAGAAATGGCAGATTCTTTAGAAAAATCAGGCGGAACCCTTCCCGAAATAGAAAGTGGATACAATCCTCTGACCCCTAGTCAACAACAACTTAAAGATAACAAATATGGTCTTCCAATATTCTCAGCTAAATACTATAAAGTTGATGATAAGGGAAACAACATACTTGATAAAGATGGTAATCCTGTAACAATCGAAGGAAAATATTCATTAATGGGTGACATACTTAAAACTGGTGCTAAAGGTGAGGACAATGGTGATAAAATTGCATTTAGACTAAATCAAATCCCTTTTAAGTATGATTTTGATCCACAGAATGAAGGAATCACTAGATTTAGAGATTTTGGTTCATTTCTAATAAATCCTGTTACTACATTAACTGAAGGTAAATGGAAACTAGTAGCTAAAAATATAACTGATGATGCAGGAAACACTATGGATGATTATGTTTCTAATCCAATAGAAATTAAACCTTACTTCACTATAGAAAAATTGACTAAGGAAGGTATAAAAGTTCACTTTACTGATCCTTTTGCCAAAAATACAGTTTTTGGAAACAAAGTAATTGTTCTTGTATATAAAGGTGATGATTTTGTAGGTATGGCTTATCTTAATGATTTAAAAGAAGGTCAAACAGAAGCAGAAGGTACTTTTACTAAACCACTTACAACTTTAGAGGGAACTTACAACATAAATAATATTATATATACAGTACCTAAAGATAACTCTTCTTTAAATACTCAGGATACAACTTCAAACAATAATTTAAATACAAATACCACCAATAATACTGACAATAAAGATAACTCCTCTGCAGACAATTTAAGTAAAGCAAATAATGAGGATACACTTAAAAATACTAAAGATCTATCTAATGACACTAAATTAAACCAAAATTAATTCAAATATCATTTAAATTATTAAAGGAGCTAAATTAAGAATTTTAATTTAGCTCCTTTAGTTTCTTAGATTTTAATAAACGGTGAAACAAAAAGAATTACTGAAAGAACAATTATAAATATTACAGTTACCCATATGATAATATTTTGTAATCCATTGTTAACATATTCACCCATAAGTTCTTTATTATTAGTAAGTAATACCATAAATATTAATATAATAGGACATAAAATTCCTGCAAGCTGTTGGGTAACAAGCATAACCCCTACTAATGATACATTAGGTATCAATACTATTATTGAACTAAATATTATCATAAAAGTAAAAATACCATAAAAAGCAGGCGATTCCTTATACTTATGGTCTAATCCGCTTTCAAGTCCAAAGCATTCACATATTGCATATGAAGTAGACAATGGAATAACCATACATGCAAGCACAGATGCTCCAAAAAGCCCAACTCCAAAGAGGATGGACGCATAGTTTCCTGCTAGCGGCTTAAGTGCCTGTGCAGCTTGGCTGGCGCTATCTATTTTTACTCCTGCTTTGTATAAGGTAACAGCAGTACATATTATTATAAAAAATGCAACCAAATTTCCCCAAACGGAACCTAAATATACATCCAATTTTTCATATTTATAGTCTTTTATTTGTAGTCCCTTATCTACTACAGAAGATTGAAGATAAAACTGCATATACGGAGTAATTGTAGTACCTATCATTCCTATAAATGACAAAATAAATCCACTGTCAAATTTTAAAGTAGGAGTAAAAGTTGCTCTTATTACATGATTCCAATCTGGTTTTTCTATAAAACAAGTTATTATATAAGAAAAAAACACAAGTGTAAAAGCTAAAAATATCTTTTCTATATTTGAATAAGAACCTTTTGTAATAAGGAACCAAACAACAAACGCCATTACAGGAACCGAAACATATTTATTTATGCCAAACATATCCATGCTAGCAGCTATACCAGCAAAATCACCTACACAAACACCAAAATTAGCAACAAATAAAATTAGCATTGCAAAAAAGGCAAGCTTAACGCTAAAATTTTCTCTGATTAAATCAGAAAGCCCCTTTCCTGTTACAACAGCCATTCTAGCATTCATTTCCTGTATAACAGATAAGCTAAATGTTATTAATAACAGTCCCCAAAGCATGTTGTAACCATAGGATGCTCCAATAGTCGCATAAGTAGTAATACCACCTGCATCATTTCCTGCATTTACAGTGATTAATCCAGGACCAATTATGCTTAATATCAATAAAAATTTATTTTTCTTTTTCATATTTTATTCTCCTATTTTTATATATACATCACATTTATATATACATAAATTATACCGTTTTTCCTTTAGTTGATGTACAAACATGAGTCATATATAATATAACATATGAGGTGATGTAAAATGTTACGAAATGGTCAAAAATACAATTCACAGATAAAATTCCATGTTTTAAAACTAATAGTTTGTTTGTCATTCATTTTACTACTTAGTTCATGTTCTTACAATAACGCTTCTAATAATCAGCTCTATGAAAAAAACATAATAACTATGGATACGCCAATGGATTTAAAAGCCTATGGGACTAATGCTCAGAAAGCAGTAGATGAAAGTGTTAAAAAATTGTATCAACTAAATGATATGGCAAGTACTACTGTAAATAACAGCGATATTATGAAAATTAACAACGCTTCAGGCAAAAATTATGTAAAGGTTAACCCTGAAATAATTAAAATGATAAAACTCTCACAAAAATATTCAAAAATAAGTAGTGGTAAGTGGGATATTACAGTAGGTCCTATAATAAACCTATGGGGAATAGGTACCGACAAAGCAAGACTACCATCGGATTCAGAAATTAAATCTAAATTACCACTAGTCGGATATGATAAGATCAAAATTGATGAAAAAAATAGCAGTATTATGCTGACGCAGCCCGGCATGGCCTTAGATTTAGGCGGAATTGCCAAAGGATTTGCTGCTGATGAAGTATTAAAGATTTACAAAAAATATAATATAAAAAATGGACTTATAGACTTAGGCTCAAGTTCTATATATGCAGTTGGTAAAAATGAAAGTAATTCCCCTTGGGGAATAGGAATTAAAAATCCTAGAAGCGATGATATGCTAGGTATAGTTAAACTATCAAACGAAGGACTATCTACCTCAGGTGATTATGAAAGATATTTTATAAAAAATGGTAAAAGATATCATCATATACTTGATCCTGCAACAGGATACCCTGTAGATAATGGAGTTATGAGTGTAACTGTTATAGTTGACAATAATGTCTCTGATAGTAATACCACAGCCGACATCATGTCTCTACTTGTATTTGAATTAGGCCCTAAGGAAGGTTTAAATTTGGTAAACAAAACACCTGGTATATCTTGCGAGGTTACTACCAAAGATAATAAGGTTTACACATCATCAAAGTTTAAAGATAAGTTTTCTGATTTAAATAAGAATTTTAAAATGGCAAACTAACATAGATAAATCATCTATCTAGATTTTAAGGAGGACATTATGAAAAATTATGAAATTAAACAGGCTGAAGAACTTATAAATTATATTTACGAAAGTCCAACTTCCTTTCATGCAGTAAAAAATGCTGTATCTGAACTTAAAAAATTTGGATTTGTAGAAATTAAAGAGGGAGAAGCTTTAAAAATAAAAAAGGGAGGTAGATATTTTGTAACTAAAAATCAATCTGCCCTTATTGCTTTTACAGTTGGAAAAGGCGAACTTGAAAACGATGGGTTTAGAATAATAGGAGCTCATACTGATTCACCCAGCTTTAGAGTAAAGCCAAATTCAGACATAGAAGTAGAAGGTGCTTATGTAAAGCTAAATACAGAAGTATACGGAGGCCCAATATTAAATACATGGATGGATAGACCTCTTTCGTTAGCAGGAAGAGTCGTTTTAAAAAGCAAAGATTCCTTTCATCCTGAGATAAAACTTTTAAACATAAAAAAACCTCTTATGGTAATACCAAACTTAGCAATACATATGAATAGAGATATAAATTCAGGTGTTGAACTAAATAGGCAAAAACATATCCTCCCTCTTTTAGCACTAGTAAATGATAAATTCAAACAGGGACATTACCTTACTCAAATTATAAGTGAAGAACTTTCAGTACCTGAAGAAGATATATTGGATTTTGACTTATTCCTATATGAATTTGAAAAAGGCAGCATAATAGGCGCTGACCAGGAATTTATATCCTCAGGAAGACTAGATGATTTAAGCATGGTTTATTCAGGGATAAAAGCAATTTCAAATAGCAAGATTAAAAATACTACAAGTGTAATGGTCTGCTTTGACAATGAAGAAGTAGGGAGCACCACAAAGCAAGGTGCAAATTCACCTATGCTTTTGTCTATATTAGAAAGAATAGCTTTCAATCTTGGTAAAAGCAAAGATGATTTTTACAGAGCTATATCAAAATCATTTATAATATCCTGTGATTTGGGTCATGCACTGCATCCAAATTATCAAGAGAAATCTGATCCTGTAAACAGACCTATTATAAATAAAGGCCCTATTATAAAAATAAGTGCCAGCCAGAGCTATACTACAGATGCTGTATCCAGTGCCATATATAAAAATATATGCTGCGAAGCTGGAGTTCCTGTTCAAGTATTTGTGAATCGATCAGATGAAAGAGGAGGTTCAACTATAGGTCCAATATCTTCAAGTCATATAAACATGATGTCCTTAGACATGGGCTTGGCTATATTATCCATGCATTCTGTAAGAGAATTAGGTGGCATAAAAGATTATGTGTATGCTTTAGAATCCTTTAATAAATTTTATGAGCTATAATATTCTATACAACTAAAAAGGTTTTTGGATTTTCCAAAAACCTTTTTTATATAATTTATTTTAACATTTAAATTTACTTATGTGCTCAAGAAAATGTTCATAACTTATTTAATATATAGTTAACTATTTCAGTAATAGTGGTATCTTATGGTACGTATTTTTGTCAAAAACAAGTTTATACTATAATTAGAATTTCTAGGAGGTAAAGTTATGAATAATTTAATGAAGAATATAGAATTTTCAAAGGTGCTTAATTTAAAGGATCTTATCTCTTACCAAGAAGGTCAAGTCATAAGCAAAACTATAGCACAAATACCTACTTCAAATATTACTTTATTTTCACTAGACAAAGGTGAAGGTATAAGCACGCATGTGACTTCTGGTGACGCTATGGTTCAAATACTAGATGGTACAGCTGAAATTACAATAGGTGATAATGTTTTCATTTTAAAATCAGGTGAAACTATAATAATGCCTTCTGACATCCCTCATGGATTAAAAGCTGTAGAAAAATTTAAAATGCTTTTAACCGTAGTAAAACATTAAATAATTTTATACCTTAAAAGTTTTTAAAAAATGTCTGGCTGCTGAAGTCCAATAGCAGCCTTCAAAAATTTCCCTTTATTGCAGCTTAACTAACTTCACAAAATAACTTAATAAGCTGGATGGTTTTTCTCCTTCATAAAAATAGTAAGATAAAACATCATCAAACCATATTACTACAATACTTAATACATACCAGTAAATACTGTTTTTTAAACATATTTGTCCCATAAAGTTAAATTTCTCTTGTGAATAGTCCCACAAATTGAAATGCAAATATAAATTAAAAAATACTCCTGTAAGTAGTTCCACTATACAAATTAAAGAACCTCCCATTATAACCTGCTGCCACATTTTTAAGTTATAATATTCAGGTCTATCATTCAAACTTCCAATTAATGCAGCACATAATCCTCCTATAGGAAACATCCAAAGGGAAGTCCACCCACATAAACTCCATTTACATATACCACTAAAACCTGTTAATGCACCACAGCATGCTCTAGAAATTATCTCTACATTTAAATAAATACTTCCAAATATAAAAAAATGGATTATCTTGTTCTTTTTATATTTCAAACAAAACACCTCTCATGTATAAGTCCATATACTAGTTTGTTCTATTTAATTTCTTCTTATTACTTTTTGTTATACACAAAAAAACATCCCTAGTTTACTGTAAATATTGCTACAATAAACAAGTGGATGTTTCTATATTTAAAAACTATAATTTTTCTCTGTCAAATTACAACCTAGCTTTACATTGAAAACTTTGTAAAGCTGCACATTTAATCTTTTAAACAATTTTAAACCTCTGAACTATGCCATCTAAAGTTACTGCCAATGTATTTATTTTCTCTATAGATTCAACTATATTCTCAACAGCTGATTCTTGCTCCTCCATTATTGCTGCAACTTCTTCTGTTGATGATGATGATTTTTCTATTATTGTAGATATTTCTTCATTAGACCTAATCAAATGATCTTTGCTCTCATTAACCTCATTAATAGTACATTCTAAGTCTTCAATTTGAAGCATAGTATCAGAAATTGATTTACCGATAAATTGAAATGATTTCATGCATAATACCATTGACTTATTCACTTCCCTGCCGGTAATTTTAGCTTCATCCATATTATCCTTATTTAAAGCTATTTCTTCTTGTATTTCGTTCAATATCTTACCTATTTTATGAGTTTCATCAAGAGAACTATCTGCAAGTTTCTTAATTTCATCTGCAACAACTGCAAACCCCTTACCACTTTCTCCAGCCCTAGACGCCTCAATAGACGCATTTAAAGCTAAAAGATTTGTTTGCTCCGCAATAGAATTAATTGTAGACATAATTTCACCTATCAAATTTGATTTTTTGCATAACTTATCTATATTATCACCTAAATTTTTTGAGATCTTATCATTTTTGTTCAAATTTTCATTAAGTACTTCAATAGATTCACAACCTTCACCCTGCATTTTTTTCATTTCCTTTGAATACTTTCCAAGATTAGAAATACTTAAAACAGATTTTTCTATATCACTAGCAAGTAAATTTAGTTTGGAAAAGCTATTTTGTATTTTATCTACTTGTTCTCTAGTTCCTTTGGCCAGTTCATTAATAGTTTTTGTAATAACAGAAATGGAAGACGTTGTCTGTGATGAAGACACAGCCATACAATCCAAATATTGTACAATTTCTGTGGAATGTTGCTTTATCGTTTGAACTGTTTCTAATAGTTCCTTCCTAAGTAACTCCAAACTGTCTCCCATAATACCTATTTCATTTTTATTAGATATTATAATATTTAAATTAGAACAATCATTTTTTGTTAAGTCTAACTTAGCCATTTTAGTAATAAAATCAGTTGCCACTTCTATTGGTTTAGATATTCTTTTTCCCATACATAATGCAGCAACTGTTGAAAATATTATTCCTATTATAATAGCTCCTAAAATTGTATATATCGTGTTATTTAAACTCTTAAGTACTTCTTTACTAGGAACAATAATCCCTACAATTTGTCCATTATATGCGGTATAATATGCAAATAACATTTTTTGTCCTTCAAAATTTATTTCAATAACCGATGACTTATTATTTTTTATTTTACTTATTACACTTTTATACTTTCCGCCATTCATAGTACCTAAATTATATTTAGATGTTATGCTTTTATCAACTATAAAAGTATAATCACTGCTTAACAAAAATGCCCTGCCAGTATCATACACTCTTGTATTTAATATCAAGCTTTTTAGGCTCTCAAAAGACATATCTGCTCCTACTACCCCTACTAGTACATTATTAAGATATATAGGTGCAGTATATGATATCACATTTATGTTTCTTAAAGAATCAACATAGGGTTTAGACCATAGTCCTTTCCTTGATTTAATAGGATCATAATACCAGGACATCTTACTATCACCCTTTTTATAGTCTGCAAGTGTGTATAAATTTAATTTAATATTACCTTGATTTCTCACATTGTCATATTCATATCCTATATCATAAGTTTCATGTCCTCCTGTAAAATCTGGGTCAAAATTCATATATAAATCTACTATATTTTTATTATTCTCACCTAAGCTTTTCATTAGTAGCCCTATATTATTTTCATATTCATTCATATAATTAGTATCATTTATCTTTGAAACATCCATACTCTGCAGAATTGTTTTTGACAATTCACTAACTGTGTTCTCCATTTTGGCAGGTTGTATAGAATACTCATTTCCTTTACTGGATGCTATATTCAACAGCTTGTCAATTGCTTCCGATTTAATTACCTGCGTTGATTTTATAACGCTGACACCACCTACTATAATAGCAACTAAAATAAAACAAACTACTATAGTAGAAACTATTTTTGTTATGATTTTATTCTTCAACTCGAAACCTTCCTCCTTAACGGACTAAGTTCATTTCATGTACTTTTTTAAATTAATACCCAGTGAAACTTTAAATTTAAATCATTCCACTGGGTCAATTTGAAAAGGTATTCTATTTTACATTTTCTCTACATTTGTGATTGTAGTATCATAAACTCTCAATACATTTTAAACTGCTGGCTGTTGTTGTGTAATGCAGTGAATATTTCCTCCACCATATACTACTTCTCGAGTATTAACTCCAACTGCCTTACGTTCTGGGAACATAGCTTGAACCTGTTTCAATGCTAATGCATCATTTTCGTCTCCATACTGAGGAACAATAACTCCACCATTTACAATTAAGAAATTCATATATGAAGCAATACAAATGTCTCCGTCTTCTCTTGGCATAGTTCCTTCAATGGCATCTATAGCAAAGTCACCTGAAATTGTAACTGGTTTTTCTGGTAAACACAATTTGTGAACCTTTAATTTACGTCCCTTTGCATCTGTTGCTTCACATAAAGTCTTGTATGCTGCCTGTGCCTCTTCGTAGAATGGATTTTTCTTATCGTCTGTATAAATACAAGCTACTTCTCCAGGACGTATGAAACAAGCTACATCATCAATGTGTCCATTAGTTTCTTCTGGATCAATACCATCTTTAACCCAAATTACTTTTTCACAATTCAAATAATCGCAAAGCTTTTTCTCTATTTCTTCTTTACTCATGTGAGGGTTACGACCTTCACTTAATAAACACATTTCAGTTGTTATTACTGTACCTTCTCCATCTATATGAATTGAACCTCCTTCCAATACAAAACCTGTAGTTCTGTATGTATCAATTCCTTCAATTTCACATACCTTACGTGCTACTAAATCATCTTGGTCCCAAGGGAAATAAAGTCCATCTACAAGGCCACCCCATGCATTGAATTCCCAGTCACATCCTCTAATTTCGCCCTTATCATTAATTACAAAAGAAGGACCACAATCACGAATCCAAGAATCATTACTTGCTATTTCAACTACTCTAATTTCTGATGGTAACTGCTCACGGCAATTTGCATATTGTTCTTTAGAAACACACATAGTAACTGGTTCAAACTTATTGATAGCTTTTGCTACTTCAGCGTATGCTTTCTGTGCAGGTTTTGCTCCATCTCTCCAGTTATCTGGTCTTTCTGGCCATAACATCCAAGTCCTTGTATGTTTTTCAAATTCTCCAGGCATTCTGTATCCATCCTGTTTTGGTGTTGTTCCTTCAATTCTTTTTGTCATAATTATAACCCTCCTAATTTTAGATCAATGTTTTATGTTAATTATTGATTTTGCTTTACTAGTTTTTCATTTTCTTCATTTTTAATTCTTTTCACTCTTATAAAAATTTCTTCAAATCCATAACCTATAACAGCTCCTACTGTAATTGGCAATTTTGCTCCAATATCATCTGCAGATAATGGTACAGCAGTCAAGATGATAGCTATTATAGCTATTATCATTGGAGCATATGCTGCTAGCTTAACAACAAAATTACTTCCACCAACCTTAAATGGTCTTTCCTTATCAGGATCAATTTTACGAAGCTTTAAGAAAGCTGGAAACATTGGTACATAGCTTGACAAAAACATAACTAAATTTAAACCAAAGAAGCTCCAAAATAAATCTTGATTAGGCATAAATGGTGCAATTACAACAACAACAGTTGCAACAATTCCATTCATTATAGATACTCCTATAGGCATACCATTTTTTTTACTTTTTCCAATAAATACTTTTGGCATATTTCCATCTTCTGCCGCATATTGAACTACATTATTAACACCTAATGACCATGAAATCATATTTCCAAACAATGTAAGCATAAATATAAAAGCCATAATTCCAATAAACATTCCAGTTTTTTGGCCTGTCAATATCTGAAGAGCATCAATCATTCCACTGCTTCTGCTAATTTGAGATGTAGGTATTGCAGCACTAATACCAAAACTTGAAAATATATAAATTGCAGCTATAACAATACCACCGATAATAATTGCCTGTGGAATTTGCTTTTTGGGGTTTTCCATGCTATCTGTAAAAGTACATACAACTTCAAATCCCAACATATTGAATATTATTACTGAAATAAGTGATATACTCTTCATATCCAAAGTTGGTAAAAAGGATCTTAGGGTAAATGGATTAGCCACACCATGTGTCATAGCGCCATAAATTCCTAGGCCTCCAAGTGTGAGTGCCAAGAGCATTTTTAGAACTGCTGCTCCATTAAGAATCCATACACTATCACTTACTGGATAAAAGCTAATAAATACAACAATCCAAATAAATGCAAGTTCTATTATAATTGTTGGCAATGTTGGTATTGCGTCACCTGTAATTATTTGTAAAATCTGAGGTATCATAACGGCCAGAGAAGCCATCCATAGTGGGAAATTAAGCCAGTAATACCAAGCTGTCCTAGATGCCATTCTATTTCCAAAAGCTCTCTTTACCCAATCATACATACCTCCTTGTCCCTCATAAGTCGTACCAAGTTCTACTGCTATTAATCCATAAGGTAATAAAAATGCCACTATAAGTAATATCCACCAAAAGAACTGCTGATTTCCAATTGCAGCTACAGGAGCAGCTGCTTCTGCTACAAATACTACACATATAACTGTTAAAATGACATCAAACATCCTAAACTTTTTTTTATCACTATCCATTTTAAATTTCTCCTTTCCTACTTTAATTTCTCTTCGCTTCTTGTTCTTATAAATTGTTTACATATTGTTTTATATAACCTTTATTCATTACACTACATTCCGGAAATAGCATAATTTAGATTATTTTTAGGGCCTAAATTTTATTTTTCATATTACTACATTTAAATGTTTACAATATTTTTATTAAGCAATCCTCGTGCCAATAAAAAAAAGCCTTGAATCGCGCCAATTCAAGGCTTTTTTTTTATACTAATTTAAAAAATTATGTCAAAGTGACATAAAAATATATAAACACCGTATTATATCTAGGTTTCTGGAATTAAAAATGCATTTCATATTGAAATATATGATAAAACTATATACTTTAAATATAAAATACAATATCATCTAATTGTATTTTACTGTACAAAAAATTAAAATTAGTATGTTATTATATTTTTCATGCTAATTTTAAATATAATAACATACTAATCTTTATCAAGAAATATTAATCATGTCGGGGGGGGCGAGGTGATATTTAGCAATTTTTCTGTAAACTGATGACCTGCTTATTCCAAGAGCTTCTGCAACTCTAATCTTTCCAGCTTCATCCCATCCAAACCAATCTAGTGTTTTTCTAAGCACCTCCTTCTCCATTTCCTCAATTGGCACAATACCCTCTGGCTTTATTTTTACTTCATTTTCTCCTATAAACTCATTTGGCAAACTTGCCTCAGTTATATAATTGCTGTTTTCAAAATTCATTGCATATTCAATTACATTTCTAAGTTCCCTTACATTCCCCTCCCACTTATGAATCTTAAATAATTTTTTAACTTTAGGACTTAAGCCAATTATATTTTTTCTAAACACCTTACAATACTTTTCAATTAAATAATCACTTATAAGAAAAATATCATCTTTTCTTTCTATCAAGCTGGGAATTTTAAAACATATTACATTTAGTCTATAATATAGATCTTTTCTAAAGTTACCTTCCTCTACCATCTTTTTAAGTTCTATATTTGTTGCTCCTATTATCCTAACGTTTACACCAACTTCTTTATTTGAACCTATTTTGCATATTTTCCTGTCTTCTATAGCTCTTAATATTTTATTTTGCATAAACTGGCTCATATTTTCTATTTCATCTAAAAAAATTGTTCCTCCATCAGCTTCTTCAAACTTTCCAACTTTTCCATTGGAGTTTGCACCTGTAAAGGCTCCCTTTTCATAGCCAAAGAGTTCACTCTCAAGAAGTGAATCAGGTATAGCACCACAGTTAACTACTATAAACTTCTTATTCCTCCTTGGTGAAATATCATGAATAGCTTTTGCAAACAGTTCTTTTCCTGTACCTGTCTGTCCTAATAAAAGAATGGTAGAATCGTATCTTCCAACTATTTTAACTTTTTCCTTGAGATTTAGCATAACATCACTCTCACCAATAATTCTAGAAAGATACTCTCTTTCTTTACTATTTCCTGCATTTGCTTTCTTTTCAACAGTGCATAAAATATATTTTATTCTTTTTTCTTCTGTTAGATGTTTAATTGTATATGTAATACTGTCTTCTATATCAGTTAACTTTACTTCTTTATTTTTTTCATCATCTTTATAAAAATCCTTTTCTATACCATCTATAAATTTTTTAATTTTACTCATATCACTATAAGTATCAAAGATATTTCCACATTTTTCATTGAAGTAAGCTGTATTTTTAATTAGGTCAAAAAATATTACGCCTCTATCATACATATCCATGATATTAATATACTTATCAAGAATACTGTTATCAAAAGTATTTTTTTTATCATAATATTTTAAAGTAAACATATACAACATCCCTTTTTAGCTTAATTTTTTAATTTATAAACTTATAATACTTTTTATAAGCAACATTTATACCAAATAAAAAAGCCCTATAAATATATGATTTATAAGGCTTTTCATTATATTAAATTATAAATTCATCTCAATTTGACATATCAATTTGAAATATCGTTTACACTATATTCAAGACCATACTTTATAACTTTTCTGTAAACTGATGACCTGCTTATTCCAAGAGCTTCTGCAGCTTTAATCTTTCCAGCTTCATCCCACCCAAACCAGTCCAGCGTCTTTCTAAGTATTTCTTTTTCCATTTCCTCAATTGATATAATATCTTTTTGCTCTATTTTTACTTCATTTTCTCCTATAAATTCATTTGGCAAACTTGCCTCAGTTATATAATTGCTATTTTCAAAATTCATTGCATATTCAATTACATTTCTAAGTTCTCTTACATTACCATCCCACTTATGAGTTTTAAATAACTTTTTAACTTCAGCACTTAAGTCAATTATATCTTTTTTAAATATCTTACAATACTTTTTAATCAAATAATCACTTATGAGAAAAATGTCATCCTTTCTTTCTATCAAGCTGGGAATTTTAAAACATATTACATTTAGTCTATAATATAGATCTTTTCTAAAGTTACCTTCCTCTACCATCTTTTTAAGTTCTATATTTGTTGCTCCTATTATCCTAACATTTACATCAACCTCTTTATTTGAACCTATTTTACATATTTTTCTATCTTCTATAACTCTTAATATTTTATTTTGCATAAACTGGCTCATATTTTCTATTTCATCTAAAAAAATTGTTCCTCCATCAGCTTCTTCAAACTTTCCAACTTTTCCATTGGAGTTTGCACCTGTAAACGCTCCCCTTTCATAACCAAAGAGTTCACTCTCAAGAAGTGAATCAGGTATAGCACCACAGTTAACTACTATAAACTTCTTATTCCTCCTTGGTGAAATATCATGAATAGCTTTTGCAAACAGTTCTTTTCCTGTACCTGTCTGTCCCAATAAAAGAATGGTAGAATCGTATCTTCCAACTATTTTAACCTTTGCCTTGAGATTTAACATGACATCGCTTTCACCAATGATTTTAGAAATATAGGCACTTTTTCCCATATTTCTTTTATTGGACTTCCACTCAATAGTACATAAAATATACTTTATTTTTTTTCCTTCTATTAAATGTTTAATTGTATATGTAATATCAGTTTCTAAACCTGTCAAATTTACTTCTTTATTTTCTCTATCATCTTCATAAAAATCTTTTTCTATACCATTTATAAACTTTTCAATTTCGCTCATATCACTATCAGTATTAAAAATATTCTTACATTTTTCATTGAAGTAAGCTGTATTTTTAATTAAATCAAAAAATATTACGCCTTTATCATACATATTCATAATATTGATATATTTATCAAGAATACTATTATTGAAAGCATTTTTTTCATCATAATATTTTAAAGTAAACATATACAACATCCCTTTTTAGCTTAATTTTTTAATTTATAAACTTATAATACTTTTTATAAGCAACATTTATACCAAATAAAAAAGCCCTATAAATATATGATTTATAAGGCTTTTCATTATATTAAATTATAAATTCATCTCAATTTGACATATCAATTTGAAATATCGTTTACACTATATTCAAGACCATACTTTATAACTTTTCTGTAAACTGATGACCTGCTTATTCCAAGAGCTTCTGCAGCTTTAATCTTTCCAGCTTCATCCCACCCAAACCAGTCCAGCGTCTTTCTAAGTATTTCTTTTTCCATTTCCTCAATTGATATAATATCTTTTTGCTCTATTTTTACTTCATTTTCTCCTATAAATTCATTTGGCAAACTTGCCTCAGTTATATAATTGCTATTTTCAAAATTCATTGCATATTCAATTACATTTCTAAGTTCTCTTACATTACCATCCCACTTATGAGTTTTAAATAACTTTTTAACTTCAGCACTTAAGTCAATTATATCTTTTTTAAATATCTTACAATACTTTTTAATCAAATAATCACTTATGAGAAAAATGTCATCCTTTCTTTCTATCAAGCTGGGAATTTTAAAACATATTACATTTAGTCTATAATATAGATCTTTTCTAAAGTTACCTTCCTCTACCATCTTTTTAAGTTCTATATTTGTTGCTCCTATTATCCTAACATTTACATCAACCTCTTTATTTGAACCTATTTTACATATTTTTCTATCTTCTATAACTCTTAATATTTTATTTTGCATAAACTGGCTCATATTTTCTATTTCATCTAAAAAAATTGTTCCTCCATCAGCTTCTTCAAACTTTCCAACTTTTCCATTGGAGTTTGCACCTGTAAACGCTCCCCTTTCATAACCAAAGAGTTCACTCTCAAGAAGTGAATCAGGTATAGCACCACAGTTAACTACTATAAACTTCTTATTCCTCCTTGGTGAAATATCATGAATAGCTTTTGCAAACAGTTCTTTTCCTGTACCTGTCTGTCCCAATAAAAGAATGGTAGAATCGTATCTTCCAACTATTTTAACCTTTGCCTTGAGATTTAACATGACATCGCTTTCACCAATGATTTTAGAAATATAGGCACTTTTTCCCATATTTCTTTTATTGGACTTCCACTCAATAGTACATAAAATATACTTTATTTTTTTTCCTTCTATTAAATGTTTAATTGTATATGTAATATCAGTTTCTAAACCTGTCAAATTTACTTCTTTATTTTCTCTATCATCTTCATAAAAATCTTTTTCTATACCATTTATAAACTTTTCAATTTCGCTCATATCACTATCAGTATTAAAAATATTCTTACATTTTTCATTGAAGTAAGCTGTATTTTTAATTAAATCAAAAAATATTACGCCTTTATCATACATATTCATAATATTGATATATTTATCAAGAATACTATTATTGAAAGCATTTTTTTCATCATAATATTTTAAAGTAAACATATACAACATCCCTTTTTAGCTTAATTTTTTAATTTATAAACTTATAATACTTTTTATAAGCAACATTTATACCAAATAAAAAAGCCCTATAAATATATGATTTATAAGGCTTTTCATTATATTAAATTATAAATTCATCTCAATTTGACATATCAATTTGAAATATCGTTTACACTATATTCAAGACCATACTTTATAACTTTTCTGTAAACTGATGACCTGCTTATTCCAAGAGCTTCTGCAGCTTTAATCTTTCCAGCTTCATCCCACCCAAACCAGTCCAGCGTCTTTCTAAGTATTTCTTTTTCCATTTCCTCAATTGATATAATATCTTTTTGCTCTATTTTTACTTCATTTTCTCCTATAAATTCATTTGGCAAACTTGCCTCAGTTATATAATTGCTATTTTCAAAATTCATTGCATATTCAATTACATTTCTAAGTTCTCTTACATTACCATCCCACTTATGAGTTTTAAATAACTTTTTAACTTCAGCACTTAAGTCAATTATATCTTTTTTAAATATCTTACAATACTTTTTAATCAAATAATCACTTATGAGAAAAATGTCATCCTTTCTTTCTATCAAGCTGGGAATTTTAAAACATATTACATTTAGTCTATAATATAGATCTTTTCTAAAGTTACCTTCCTCTACCATCTTTTTAAGTTCTATATTTGTTGCTCCTATTATCCTAACATTTACATCAACCTCTTTATTTGAACCTATTTTACATATTTTTCTATCTTCTATAACTCTTAATATTTTATTTTGCATAAACTGGCTCATATTTTCTATTTCATCTAAAAAAATTGTTCCTCCATCAGCTTCTTCAAACTTTCCAACTTTTCCATTGGAGTTTGCACCTGTAAACGCTCCCCTTTCATAACCAAAGAGTTCACTCTCAAGAAGTGAATCAGGTATAGCACCACAGTTAACTACTATAAACTTCTTATTCCTCCTTGGTGAAATATCATGAATAGCTTTTGCAAACAGTTCTTTTCCTGTACCTGTCTGTCCCAATAAAAGAATGGTAGAATCGTATCTTCCAACTATTTTAACCTTTGCCTTGAGATTTAACATGACATCGCTTTCACCAATGATTTTAGAAATATAGGCACTTTTTCCCATATTTCTTTTATTGGACTTCCACTCAATAGTACATAAAATATACTTTATTTTTTTTCCTTCTATTAAATGTTTAATTGTATATGTAATATCAGTTTCTAAACCTGTCAAATTTACTTCTTTATTTTCTCTATCATCTTCATAAAAATCTTTTTCTATACCATTTATAAACTTTTCAATTTCGCTCATATCACTATCAGTATTAAAAATATTCTTACATTTTTCATTGAAGTAAGCTGTATTTTTAATTAAATCAAAAAATATTACGCCTTTATCATACATATTCATAATATTGATATATTTATCAAGAATACTATTATTGAAAGCATTTTTTTCATCATAATACTTCAAAACGAACATATACAATCACTCTTTTCTTCTAATTAGCTTTATGATATCATAATTTTCTACAAATTTCTACAAATATTAAAATTCACTTTTAATTATATTTTACTTAATCATTTGGTATAGTTTATGCTTCATTATTTAATTTGAAGGAGTGATTTAAATGAAAATAATTGATTCACATTTACATTTTTCAAATATTAATAGTTTTAAAGAAGCAGCCTTAAACTTATCAAAAGTAAACTACTCCAGTACAGGATTAAAGGAGGAATTTGAAAAAAGCCACGTAATCATGGGCATAGGTATGGGATTAACAGAAAAAGAAATTGGAGGATTTCCAGATTTAAATTCTGATAATCCTATGGATTTAGATCTTGAAGAAAAAATACCTGATAATCTAGTTTACTGTTTAGGAATTAATCCTCAAAAATTGAATGATGAAGAACTATCAAAAATTAAAGAAAGAATTAAAAATAGTAAAGTAGTAGGATTAAAAATTTATCCGGGATATTATCCTTATTATGTTTGGGATAAAATATACGACCCTATATATAAATTAGCTTCATCTTATAAAATACCAGTTGTCATCCATGGCGGTGATCCATATTCAAGCAAAGCCCTTGTAAAATATTCTCATCCAATACACATAGATGAACTTGCAGTAAGCCATAGAGATATAAATTTTGTTATTGCTCACTTTGGAAACCCCTGGATAATGAGTGCTGCTGAAGTGATATATAAAAATTCCAATGTTTACACTGATCTTTCAGGACTTCTAGTAGGGAATCAAAATGATATTGATGCATTTAAAAATGACCAGTATTTTATCCAGCATATTCAAAGAGGAATTACATTTATTAAAGTTATTCCAAATTGGTACGAAAAATTTCTATTTGGAACAGACTGGCCATTGGTACCTATAAAAAATTATGTTGAACTTATAAAGTCCCTTTTTGATGAAAAATTTTATGATTATATTTTTTATAAAAACGCTTTAAAAGTATTTCCTAGATTGAATACCTTTTTTAAGTAAATGTTATGAGTATTTAACTTATAACATTTACCTATTCTATTCTCAATGGGACTATATTCTTATTGAAAATAACTACATTTAACATTATTATAAGAGTATCACAATATTAAATACACTAGATAATCCGGAGGGATAGAATGAAAAAATCGAAGCTTAAATCTGACAAAGTAATAACATTTTATGAATACATAATAAAAAGATTCTTATTTATAATAATTTTATGTGTAGCATTAACATCAGTAATTTATTATGTATATTGTACAAATATAATGATAAATGATACAAAAGATGCCCTAAAAAAAGTTGCAGTAGCATCTCAATATATTATAAATGGAGACGAACACGAAAAAATAACTACTTATACTTCAAAGCAATATAAAGACATGTGTAATATTCTTACAGAATTCAGACGTAAAAGTAATGTATCTGATGTATATACTATGATAAAATCAGATGACTCCCATACAAAGTTCGTACTTGCTTCCTATGATGCACAATCAACCTTTATGAAAGACTATATGTTTAGTGATAAAATGAAGGCCGCATACTACAATGGAAAAATTACAGTTTTAGATACTCCTATTACTGACCTTGAGGGCACATTTTATTCGGCATATGCTCCTCTTTATAATTCCAAGGGAAAAGTAGTAGCTTTAATCGGAGTAGATATATCAGCACAGCAAATAGTAAATTTAAAACATAAAATATTTATAACATTTATTTTATTGTTTTTACTAACCTGTTTAATTGGAATATTTATTAGTTATTTCTCTGTTAAACCTATAAATAAGGTTATAAAATCATTGAATGGACTTGTATTAAAAGTTTCAGAGGGTGATTTCTCCTTAGACTTTGATGAATCTATTATTAAAATCAAGGAAATAAAGGATTTTACTCATACTATTAACACTATGAATAAGAACATAAGCTTTCTAATAAAAATAGTTTCTGAAAATTCCAGAGAAATTGAATTAAAAGCAGATAAATTGAACTCTTTAGTAGATAAAGTAAATTTATCTGCTCAAGTAATTACATCAATAGTTGAGGAAATGGTTTATACCTACGAAAACATAAGAAATTTTACTATAGAAACTATAAGAAAAAATAAAAACAATTATATAACAAACCTTGAAAAAACTTATACTGGTTTTAAAAACTTAGTTGACAATTTCAATGAAGAAGTTAAAAAAGTTACTGACAACTTTAATAAGTTGAAACTTGTATGCTTAAATAATACTAAAAACCCTGACACCAAACTTATTAAAAAGTATATGGATAACCTTGATAACGAATTAGAAGAGATAAATAGCATGTTTAATCTGTCATTAGATATTTTACATGAACTAAATGCCAATGATATAAGAAATAATAAATTATGGGAAAACGAACTATTTAATTATAACAATAAAATAATTGAAAAGTTTGACAAAGTCAATAGTGCTAATGTTTACATATCTGATGGCATAAACGATCAGGCAAAAGCAATTGAAGGAATTCTCGAAGAAATAGTAAATTTAAAAGAGATTTCAAATAATTTAAATAAGAACCTTAAAAAAATTAACTACTATAAGAAAAGCTAATATTATATTTAGACAGTACTAAAAAGTACCATATAAATTTCCAACCTGGAATTTTATATGGTACTTTTAATCTAGCAAATATTTTAATAGATATTATTACAAAGTAATTACTGTACCACTAAGACCTTTCATAGCAAGTGGTGCCTTTTCTAAAGAAGCAATTACTGATTTTCTCCCAGCTTTGCTAGTCGCAAACTGAACTGCAGCCTCTACTTTAGGAAGCATACTTCCTGGTGCAAAATGGCCTTCACTAGCTAAATTTTTTGCCTCTTCTACGGATATTTGTTTTAGCTCCTTCTGGTTTGGCTTTCCATAATTGATAGCAACACGATCAACTGCTGTTAAAATAAACAGATAATCTGCATCTACAAGTTCTGCCAATTTGGCAGAACCAAAGTCTTTATCAACAACTGCTGGAATTCCTTCATAATCACCATCTTCATTTAAGACAACAGGAATACCACCGCCGCCGCAGGCAATTACTATAAATTCATGGTCAAGCAGGTTTAATATAGAATCTTTTTCTACAATATCAACTGGCTTAGGGGATGCAACCATCTGCCTGTAACCCCTTCCTGCATCTTCTTTCATTACTAATTTAGGGTCTTCTTCCATCATCTTTAATGCTTCTTCTTTTGAATAAAATCCCCCAATTGGTTTTGTAGGACATTTAAAAGCATTATCATTCTTATCTACTAACATTTGTGTTACTACAGTTGCCACATGCCATGGCATTCCCTGCTTCTTTAGTTCTTTTTTTAAGCCCTTTTGCAAATGATATCCTATATATCCCTGACTCATAGCCGTACACTCTGGCAGCTCAAACTTTGCAACTTTATCATTGTTAGCTGAAGCAATATCAAGTGCCAGACTAATCATTCCTACTTGAGGACCGTTGCCATGACTTATAATTATTTCATGCCCCTGTTTGATTAATCCAATTAAAGATGGAGCTGCATTATCTATCATTTTTTGTTGTTCTATTGGAGTTTTTCCTAAAGCGTTTCCCCCAAGGGCAATTACAATTCTTGACATATTTTTTCTCCTTTATTTGTACAAATTTCTATAGATAATTATTCCTACTAGCCAATAGAATTTAGAACTACTTCCAATTCAGCTCTAGCCTTCATTTGTGCAACTTTATCTTCTTTTTTTGCATTTTGGTTTAAGAAATATACAAGTAATCCTCTCATAGCTGTCAATCTATTTTCACCTTCATCAAACACGATAGAATAATCAGCATCTATTACTTCATCTACTACTTCTTCTCCTCTTGTTGCAGGTAGGCAATGCATAAATTTTACATTAGGGCTTGCCTTTGCCATCATCTCTTTAGTTACTTGATATTTAGGATAGAATATTGCCATTCTGTCTTCTTTAGAAAGTTCAGCATCATATAAACCATACCAAACATCAGTATAAACGAAATCTGCATCCTTTAATGCTTCATCTTCGTTATCTGTAATCAATAATGAACCACCAGATACTTTACAATTCTCTTCTCCAATCTTAGTAAGTTCTTTCTTTAATTGATAACCTTTTGGTCCATATTGAACGAAATGCATTCCTAATTTAGTTGTAATAAACATTAAAGAAGCACATACCTGAGTAGCATCTCCTACAAATACAACTTTACAATCTTCTAATTTCTTTCCTTCTGGTAAATGTTCTGTCATAGTACAAACGTCTCCCATTTCTTGGGTTGGATGGTTGTAATCAGACATACCGTTAATTACTGGTACTGTAGCATTTTTTGCAAGATCAACTACACTCTTATGTCTGTCTACACGTGCCATAAGAATATCTACTAATCTAGATAAAACACGGCTTGTATCCTCGATAGTTTCATGTCCTCCCAATTGAATCTGACCTGGAGCTAAATACTGAGCATGTCCACCAAGTTGTTCCATTGCTGTCTCAAAAGATACCCTTGTTCTAGTTGAACTCTGTTGAAAGATCATTCCTAATGTTTTATGTTTAAGTAACTGTGGATAATATCCATTTTTGATACATCTTTTCAACTTTAAAGATAAGTTAATAATATCCATTAATTCTTCCTTTGTAAAATCGTTTGTGTCTATAAAATCTTTTACTGCCATTTTTTCTTCCTCCTAAAAATTAATATTTTATTATGAATTTTTTATTACTACTTGTAAAAGTTTTCTCACATAACTATTTAGCAATATCCATGCCAAAATTTAATTATAGGGAAATGGCTATTTTACTGAAATACCATACTTAAAATATTAAATAACTTATTTCAATTTGGGATATGTCACAAAAATTTACTGTGTTTAAATCAGTTTCTATATTTCAAAATGACATATACTTTTTATATATTAAAAATTTTTTAACAAACAATTCTTAATCATACACATTAAACTTTTAGTTGTTAATATCTAAAATTAAGTTGTTTTTAAAATATAAATATCTGCTGTACAATTTAATTGTAAACGTATTATATTAATTCCTACAATTTTAATGGACAATCAATTCTAAGCTGTAATTAGATTTATCATAGTATGAAAAACCCCAAATCTTTTTCATGTCTAAATTATAATATTAAATTTTATTTCTATACTTAGAAAACCTGAAAGGGGGAATATAAGTGAGTATCAACACAAAATCATCAGAAGTTGAAATTAGAGAATCACGATTAGGTTCAAATAATGAATTCAAAGGAACTGCTAGGGAGTTATGTGACAAATCCACACAAAATAAGTTTTGTGGAAGAAAACGTTCCTTCACTCAATGTACTGAATGTAGTTCAAGTAGAGCATTGTCTATGCTTGTAATGATAAGAGATTCTGCAATAATAAACCATGCCCCACTAGGATGTAGTGCGGATTTCGCCGAGTTTAATTTTACTAATAGAGGAGAACAGATAAGAAGGAAACTACCTTTAAAAAATGTAAATTTATTGAGCACAAATCTTGAAGAAAAAGATATGATTTATGGTGGAGGAGCAAAGCTAGAGGCAACTATAAGGAATGCATATATAAGATTTAAACCAAAAGCAATATTTGTAACAACCTCTTGTGCATCCAGTATCATCGGAGATGATGTGTCAGGTATAACTGATAAACTAGAAAGTGAATTAGGTATACCGGTTGTATACATTTCCTGTGAAGGTTTTAAATCTAAAATATGGGCAACGGGATTTGACTCTGCTTTTCATGGGATTATCAGAAAAATAGTCAA
This sequence comes from Clostridium sp. 001, assembly GCF_019056555.1. Lineage (NCBI taxonomy): Bacteria > Bacillati > Bacillota > Clostridia > Eubacteriales > Clostridiaceae > Clostridium > Clostridium sp. 001. Next base: position 2,307,446 of record NZ_CP020473.1, read on the forward strand.
GCCACCTGTTAAAAAGGAAAAGAAGTTAGTTAATGTTATAAATTTTTGGGGTAGCGACGTATTTACTGATTTGTTTAGACGAATAGGTCTTAAGCCTAATTATATTGTACCCTTTACCACTATTGAGCAATTAGAGAAAATATCCGAAGCTGCTGCCACAGTAGAAGTTTGCCCTACTCTAGGTACCTATCTAGCTGCAGCTTTAGAACAAGAATATGGAGTTCCAGAGGTAAAATCACCACCTCCCTATGGTCTTAAAGCTTCAGATCAATTTTTTAGGGAACTTGGGAAGGTAACCCATAAAGAAAGAGAAGTTGAAATACTTATAAAACAAGAAAGAAAAAGAATTTCAGAAGAACTTGAAGAATTAAGAGATAAATTGAAAGGTAAAAAAGTTTATGTATGTGCTGGAGCTGCCCATGGACATAGTTTACTAGGACTGATGAATGATCTTGGAATGAATGTTGTTGGTGCAGGAATATTCCATCATGATCCCCACTATGACAATGGAAATAAAAAATGTGATGTTTTAAAATATGTAGTTGACAATTATGGAGATATTAAAAACTTTAATGTTTGCAATAAACAAGTCTTTGAATTGGTGAATACATTAAATAAATTAAAGCCAGATGTATTAATTGTACGGCACGGTAGTTTATCGGCTTGGGGTGTAAACCTTGGAATACCAACATTATTAATTGGAGATGAACAATTTGGTATAAGCTATCAAGGAATCTTGAACTATGGTAATAAAATTTTAGACACTCTTGCAACTAAGGAATTCGTAAGCAATATTGCTGCTCATTCAGAACTTCCATATACTAGCTGGTGGATGAATCAAGATCCTCAAACATTTTTAGGGAGGGAGAAAATTGAATAATAATAATGATGATAATCAGCGTTCAGAAAAATGGAATTCTACCTTATTCTGGTGGCGTAATAATACAAATAATATAGTTGAACAACCCCGGCATTTTTGTGCACTAGGATGCCAACAGACTGTAGCTGCTATTAAGAAAGCTATTCCTATAGTTCATTCAGGCCCTGGATGTTCATATAAACTCTTCCGTGGATTAAGCACATCATCAGGCTATCAAGGAGTAGGATATTCTGGTGGAAGCTCCGTTCCTTGTACTAATTCGACAGAAAAAGAAGTAATATTTGGTGGAGAAAGTAGATTAAAAGAAGTAATAGATGGAGCATTAAAAGTTTTAAAAGGAGATCTATTTGTTGTTTTAACTGGATGTACAGCTGATATTGTAGGTGATGATGTAAAACATATAGTTAAGGAATATCAGCAAAAAGATATTCCAATAGTTTTTGCAGAAACCGGCGGATTTAAAGGAACTAATTACAAGGGTCATGAGTTAGTAATTGAAGCTATAATAAATCAATTTATTGGTGATGTTGAAGTAAAAAAAGAAAAACGATTAGTAAATGTTTTCGCATCAATTCCCTATCAGGATAGCTTTTGGTCTGGAAATTTAGCTAAAATAAAGCATCTGTTAGAAGCAACAGGTTTAAAGGTAAATATACTTTTTGGGCCAGAATCTGGAGGAGTTAAAGAATGGAAAACCATTCCTAATGCAGAGTTTAATTTAGTACTATCTCCCTGGGTAGGATTGAAAACTGCCAAACTGCTTAAAACTAAATATAAAACTCCTTATTTCCATTACCCCGTTGTGCCTATAGGAGCAAGTGAAACTAGTAAATTTCTAAGACAAGTAGGAGAATTTGCAGGACTCGATAAATCAAGAATTGAAAGTCTAATTAAAAAAGAAGAAAAAAATTTTTACTACTACATAGAGAGAGCTATTGATTTTTTTACTGAATTTCGCTTTAGTATGCCAGATAGATTTTTTAATATAAACGACTCTTTTTATGCACTTGGCATTAGTAAATTTTTGCCAAATGGACTCGGCATTCTTCCTGGAGAACAATACATTACAGAAGATACACCTAAAGAATATCAAGAATTTATAATAAATCAATTTAAACACTTGTCAAAAAATACTTCATCTAAAGTAATCTTTGAAATTGATGGAGGCAAAATATCTCATAAATTAAAAGAATATGATTATGATGGACATACTCCTCTAATTTTAGGTAGCTCCTGGGATATTGATATAGCTCGACATCAAAATGGATTTTGGTTAAATATATCTTTGCCGGTTATGCACAGATTGGTTTTAGATAGAAGCTATATTGGATACAGCGGAGGACTTCGATTGGCAGAAGATATATACGACAGCATTTTAGGAACATATAAGTACTAAATAATTATACCTTACAAAAAGGACTGTATTTTATTAAAGTTTTAACTTATTTATGGGAGTGAATGAAATGACAAAAAAAATAAAGTCAATTGCAATATATGGTAAGGGCGGTATAGGTAAATCTACCACAACTTCAAATATCAGTGCAGCACTATCTAAAATGGGTTATAAAGTAATGCAATTTGGTTGTGATCCTAAAAGCGATTCAACAAACACATTGAGAAATGGTAATTACATTCCTACCGTTTTAGATACACTACGAGAAAAAGATAAAGTAGATGCACATGATGTAATTTTTGAGGGTTTCAATGGAGTCTACTGTGTAGAATCAGGAGGTCCATGTCCCGGAGTAGGCTGTGCAGGTAGAGGTATCATTACCGCAGTACAATTTTTTAAACAACAAAGAATTTTCGAGGAATTGGATTTAGATTATATAATATATGACGTTTTAGGTGATGTCGTATGCGGCGGCTTTGCAATGCCAATACGAGAGGGAATAGCAGAACATGTATTTACGGTTTCCTCCTCAGATTTCATGTCTATATATGCGTCTAATAATTTGTTTAAAGGTATTAAAAAATATTCTAATTCTGATGGAGCATTACTTGGCGGTATTATAGGAAATTCTATTAACAAACCTTATGACAAAAAAATACTTGATGCTTTTGCAGAAAAAACAAATACACAGGTAATCGAATATATACCAAGGTCAATTACCGTTACACACAGCGAACTTCAAGGTAAAACTACCATTGAAGATGCCCCGGATTCCGATCAAGCTAAAATTTATACTAGATTAGCTAAAAAAATAGCAGTTCATACTGAATCAAAAGTGCCTTCCCCTCTAGGTATTCAAGAACTAAGAGATTGGGGTAAGCAATTAGCAAATTATTTACTGAAACAAGAAAATCAATAGCATGGGGAGAAAATATTATGGAGAATGCAGATATAAATAAGAGTATGGAATTATCTCATGCTTTAAAAGTTCACCCTTGCTTTAGTAGAGGGAATGCTTCGAATTATGGAAGAATTCATCTTCCAGTAAGTTCTCACTGTAACATACAGTGTAAATTTTGTAAAAGAGTTTATAATGACAGCGAAAATAGACCTGGTGTTACAAAGGAAATACTATCTCCAAAAGACACTATAAAAAAAGTTAAAAAGGCTCTAGAACTTTGTCCTCAAATAACTGTAGTAGGTATAGCCGGTCCGGGAGATAGCTTGGCTACTCCTCAAGCAATTGAAACCTTTAAACTTATTCATAGAGCCTATCCTACCCTTATAAAATGTCTTAGCACTAATGGCCTTTTACTTTATAAGTATGCCCAAGAAATTTATGATGTAGGAGTAAGAACTATAACAGTTACTGTAAACGCTGTAGATCCATGTATTGGAAGTAAAATTATATCTTACATAAATTACAAAGGCGGAAAATATTACAGTAAAGAAGCATCAAGTATTCTCATAAATAATCAGCTAAAAGGTATATCCAAAATAAGTAAACTTGGAGTTATAGTAAAGGTAAATTCGGTATTGATTCCAGGCATTAATGACCAACATATAGGGGCAATAGCTAAAACCGTTAAAGATGCAGGAGCATTTCTATACAACATCATACCACTTATACCTCAACATGAATTCAGCCATATTCTTGCTCCTACATGTCAGCAATTAAATGAAGCAAGAATAACAGCTGAAAAGTATATTTCTGTATTTAAAAATTGTAAACACTGCCGCGCAGATGCATGTGGAATACCTGGTAAAAAAGACTTTTCAAATGAACTTTATGAAATCACTAGTTATCCTGAAACTTTCTCTCACGGCTAACATATAAATCTCATAAAATAAAGCAGACATTTTAGATAAATGCCTGCTTTGTTTTTTATCTTTAGATATTTAATTTTTTACGTTTTGACTCTATCCTTTGAAGCATTTGCTCTGCTGCCTTATCTGGATCAGGTTCTACAAAGAATTTTGAACCATAGTCATCTTCCATCTTATTTAACAGATAATCTGCAACAAATGGACCTCCAGTTACAGGTGGAACAACACCAAGCCATGCATCTATACCGCTTCCCACTACATACATTCCTATAGCTACTGCTTTTTCTGACATCCATTCAGGAGCAGCTCCAACTACTGGCAAATCGCTGATATCCAATTTTAAATAATTTGCTAGTTCACCAACAAGTTGTAAATTACGACTGATATCAACACATGAACCTTGGTGAAGAACAGGTGGAATATCTAATAAATCACACACTTTTTTAAGTCCAGGACCAGCTATCTCTTTAGCTTCTTTTAAAAGCAATCCTGCCTTTGCTGCTGCATGAGCTGCACAGCCCGTAACAACTACTATTACATCATGTGCAATTAAATACTTAATCATTTTTACTATAGGTCCATCATGTTCAACTTTCGGGTTATTACAACCTACAAAAGCAGCTGCACCTCTTATAACACCCGATAATATAACATCTGCAAGAGGTTTAACTGTTTGAAGCTGATCTATATTTGAATTGACAACCTTGTCAAGGGTGTCAACTATAGCTTCAGTACTAAATCCAACCACTGCATCACATTTTTCATGAGGAATTAAAACCTTTTCTCTATCTCTATTCTTATAATTTAATATAGCTTCTTTCAATATCTGTTTTGCACATTCATAGGCATTGTCTTCATCAAACTCAATATATAATGAATCTGTTATCTTAGCTTTTGGTGATGTTGTTATAAATTTAGTATGATAAGATTGAGATAGTTTTGCAAGTGATGGCATTATGCACTGAACATCAACTATCAATGCTTCAACTGCACCTGTTACTACAGCAAGTTCCTGTTGAAGGAAGTTTCCTGCCATCTTAATACCATGTCTTAGTGCTATTTCATTTCCTGTACAACACATACCACAAAGATTTATTCCATCTGCACCCTGAGCTTTTGCAAGAGCAATGAGTTCAGGATCTTCAGCAGCTGCAACAACTGCTTCTGAAAGTACTGGTTCATGTCCATGCAGTATAACGTTAACTGAATTTTCCTCTAATACGCCTAAATTAGCTGTAGTTTCTACTTCTGATGGAGTTGTAAATAGAATATCACTAAGTTCAGTTGCAATATAAGAACCACCCCATCCATCTCCAAGGGATGCTCTCATTGACATTTTAAGAATATTTTCTGCATCTCCTGAACATCCAATGTGAGTTGAGTGCATTATACTAACTATATCTTTATCAATTGCCCTTGGAGTTACACCAAGCCTGTCCCATACTTCTCTTCTTTTTTTAGGAAGTGCTGTAGGCAAAGTCAAATTTCCATGAGGTTTTCCATACTCATTCAATGTAGCTGCGGCCAAATCATGTGCTACATCATAAATATCTCTTCCCTCAGTTTCAATTCCAAATCTCTTTGCAACAGCTGCAAGCTTTTTCTCATCTCTTATATTTATTTGTCCATCTCTTGATGCGTTTTCAAGATAAAGACATATTGACCTACCATGATCTGAATGTGCTGCCGCTCCAGCTGCACACATTCTTGCAAAGTTTCTTGCAACTATAACATCTGCTGTAGCTCCACAAATACCTCTTGATACTCCTTTTCCTGGAACTGGACTTACCCGGCAAGGCCCCATAGCACAATTTCTACAGCATACACCAGCTAAACCAAAACCACATTGTACTTTCATTTTAGCTTTTCTATCCCATACAGTTTCTACACCATCTTTTTTTGCTTTTTCAATAAGCTCTTCCTCAGCTGCTACTATTTCTGATCTTCTGTCTTCCATTAATAAAATACCTCCTTAAAATATAATAAATTTATAACCCAAATTGTATTTTTTTATTATAGTTAAAATCTAATTGTCTACCAAATTTGTAAAGGTTAACATGGAAGGGGCAAAAATTATTAATCTTTTTTTAACTAAATAGGGTTTTAGGTATTTTTAAGATTATACAATGTATCTTTATAAGATACTTTTGCTATTTTATATAAGAAGGATATATTGTATTTAATATAATTTTTCTCACTATTATACTAATGATGAGATTACCCCTAACATATTTGTGTTTATGTTTAAATTATACGACATATATTTACATTTGATAAACAACTTAAATTTACACTTATACAACTAAAAGTTATAACTTTAAAATTTAAAAGAAGGGCAAAAACAATTTATTTTCTCTATTTTAATCTACATTATTATTGGTCCACGCCTTATATAGAAGTTTAACAGCTGGATTAATTTCATCTAATTTTATTCCTCCAAATCCCAACATAACAGTACCTTTTAAACTGTTCTCAGGATATTTCCAAAACTTCGACGTAGGATATACTTTTACACCAACTTCATGAGCTCTTTCAATTAACTCCCTTTCTGACACATTTTCTTTCACCTGTACTAAGATGTGAAGACCAGCATTCATGCCATAAATAGAAATTTTGTCTCCAAACATTCTTTTCAAACTTTCAACTAGTGCATCATGTTTTTTCTTCTGCATCCTATTAGTTTTTCTAAGGTAGCTTTCCCAATGCCCTTCTTTCATAAAAAGTTCTAAAGTTTTTTGGATAATAAAAGGTACAGAAGGTGGATACCCCTCAAACATTACAGTAAACTTATTTAACATACATTTGGGAATGATCATGTATGATAAACGTAATGTTGGAAATAAAAATTTTGAAAAACTGCCGATATATACAACTCTATCACTACAAAGAGATTGAAGAGACTGCACAGGTTTTGTATTATATCTAAGGTGGCAGCTATAATCATCTTCAATAATTATTGAATTGTTTTTAATTGCCCATTCTATAAGCTCAAGTCTTCTAGAAATAGGCATTATAATTCCTAAAGGATACTGATGTGATGGAGTAACATGCACAGCTTTGGTATTTGTAGAATTTAGTTCCGTTACATTTAATCCGGATGAATCAAGAGAAATAGGCTTCACATTAAATCCATGATTTTCTAAGGTACGGCGGGTTATATGATGTCCTGGTTCTTCCATTGCAATTGTGGTAGTAATATCCTTAATAAGTTGACATAACATACCTAAACAGTAATTCACGCCGGCCCCAATAAAAATTTGATCTAACGTACATTCTACTCCACGATAATAATGAAGATATTTTAATATCTCTTCTCGAAGATCAATTTCTCCAAAAGTTGGACCATAACTTGTCATCTGCCTAGAAAAATTTTTTATGCACTTATTTGTAAGCTTTCTCCACTGCGTCATAGGAAGTTCACTCTCATTCAATTTCCCATATTTAAAATCATATTGAATTAATGAATCCGAATTATCTGGCAACGTAGGTTTATTATAAAAAACTTCTTTTGTACCATGAATATATGAAAGATCTAACTTTTCAACATAATATCCGCTGCGAGGTTTACTAATTAAATATCCTTCCGAATATAGTTGATGATAAGCTATCTCTACAGTGTTTCTACTTATATGTAAATCACTGCATAGTTTTCGGCTTGATGGCAGTTTACTACCTGGCTTTAAATCACCATTTAAAATTTGCTCTCTAAACTGCTGGTACAACTGAATATATAATGGAACATCACTTTTATCTTTTAAAACAAACATACGTTCACATCCTTTTAACCTAAAATCATGATTCTTTAAGAATACGCTTTTCTATAGTTGGCCTCATTCTTTTTTCTAAATCTGGCACTTTTACATATAACACTAGTGTTTTACAATAAAGTTATATTAATTTCTTATTTTATCAACATAAAACGGTATCAACCAATATTTTATATTATTATATCATAATATATAAAAGTATAAGAATTAGCATATTATACTTTTAAAATTTCTTAAGATATTATAAAAGGCAGGTGTAATGAATTGGAGATCAAACAATTAAAATATTTTCTAGAAGTTTGCAAACATAAGAGTTTTTCAAAAGCTGCTAAAGAAATTTATATTACTCAACAGGGCTTAAGCAAGGCAATTAGTAATTTGGAAGAAGAACTTCAATATCCTTTACTTCATACTACACCTAAAGGAATCAAAATAACAAAATATGGGCAATACTTGCAAAAACGATCGGAACATATTGTACAGGAGTTTGATTTGATTTTAGATGACATGAATAAAATGGCTAATATCAATGAGGGAACTCTAACCGTATGTTTTAGCTTTGGAGTTCTTAATGCTCTATCACCAGATATTATATCTGACTTCCAAAAAACTTATCCTAACATTAAGTTAGTTATAAAAACTTATCCTGATTCAATTTGTGAAGAAGTTGTTATGAATGAAAAAGCAGATTTAGCTGTTTCAATTGGCCCCGTTAATGAAAAAACTTTTAATTCTACTGCCATTAAATCTCAGTATCCTTGTATTTTAGTAAATAAAAAAAATCCATTGTCTAAAAAAACATCAGTGGATTTTAAAGAATTAAAAAACGAAAAATTTATTATTCTTAATGAAAAATTTCATTTTTATCACAACTTTATTAATAAATGCAGAGAATCAGGTTTTGAACCAAATATAGTCTTTACTACCTCAGAAATTATTACCGTTCATAAACTAAGTCATTTTAATAAAGGTATTGGAATAAGTATTGATTTTATGGCTAAAGATATTAACTATGAGGACATTTATCCAATTCCTTTTAAAGATCCTTCTTTCAAATGGGAAATTTGTTTAATAACTAAGAAACACCGATTTGAGCCCAATTTAGTGAAAATATTCACAAATTATATGCTAAATTACTAAAACTAATATACATGCGTTATTTTTACTTACTAAGCTGCCGTAATCTCTATACTATGATTAATTGAAATTTCAGCTGCACTAAAAAACCAAAAAATAAGCAGTTGTAATTCCTATAACCATTTATTTTTTGGCAGTTATAACAGCATTTGACCCTACAGTCTACTGATTATCAATTAGCACTTTTATACTATGCTAATTAAACTTTTTTAGATACTTCTTCCAATACTTCAGCAGTTGAAGAAAGTTCTTGAATAGATGAAGTTATCTCCTCTATTGCACTGCTTGCTGCTTCAAAATTGGAATTTGATTTATTTATACTATTAGTAACAAGTTCCATAGAACTGGTAATTTCTTTTAGCACGGAATCAATTTCTTTAACTGATTCACTACTTGATTTAGACAATTTTCTTATTTCTTGTGCAACTACACCAAAGCCTTTTCCATTATCTCCTGCTCTTGAAGCTTCAATAGCTGCATTTAATCCCAAAAGATTTGTCTGCTTTGAAATGCTTTGTATAAATCTTAAGATTTCATTAGTATCCTTAGCATTTTTATTAGCTTTATTTAATGCTTTAGAAGTATCTTCATTTGAGTTAACTATGTTTTGGATTTGCTCGGAAATATCACTGCTTGCCAAGGACATTTGTTTAAGAGAACCAGATACATTTTTAGATAGAGTCAGCACCTTATCCATATTTTCAAGACTTTGTGCCGCTAGTAAAAGACCAATTACCTTGTTATTATTATCTTTAATTGGAATTGAGTACGATCTAAAAGGTACTCCGTATAATGCTTTGGAAACAATATCTATTACTGGCTTTCCAGTTCTTAGTGCCTCACCTGGCGGTCCTTTTCTTGGTATTGGATCTCCTTCTTTACTTGATAAACTTAGCTTGTCACTATAAAGAATTTTTAAAATTTTTTCTGTATCAGTAATATATATAGTTATATGATGACCAAAAAGTATATCTATGTATTGCAGTGAATCATTTAAAGAATTAAATATTGTATTTTCAACTATCGGTGATAACATATTTTTGCCTCCAATTAATTTACTATAAATACAATATATATTATACATCTTACTTGTATAAATTGAAATATATTCCTTGCATTTGTATATAAGTAAATTTATGATTAATTTACCATATACCTATTTTATGAAAACACTACAAATAAGAAAACACCCGCTAGTCTACTGCAATATTACTACAATAAACAAGTGGGTATTTCCATTTAATATTAAATCTAAGGCTTACTATATTGTAGGGCTTCTCTCCCTTCATCACCAGTACTTATACGTATAACGTTTTCAATATCATAAACAAATATTTTTCCATCACCTATTTCTCCTGTGTGGAGTATTTTTTTAGCAGTTTCAATAACAAGTTCTACAGGTACTTCACAGACTACCACTTCTACTTTTACTTTTGGTAGTAGATTAATGTCCATGGTTAATCCACGATAATATTCCTTATAACCTTTTTGTACTCCACATCCTAAAACATTTGTAACAGTCATACCCGTAACACCAATGTCATTTAATGCTTCTCTTAATTCCTCCAATTTAGCTTTGTGAGTAATAATATCCACCTTTTTAAGTTTATTACCCATTGTTTTACCTCCCTTATTAAATATATTTCAATTTCTTTCGTAATTCTACAATCATTGATCTGGATACTTAAAATGTACAAATTAATAAATTAATTCTTTACATAATATTATATCAAGTACGATTTCAAAGGTTACTGATTATTTCGCGTTCACGGAGCCATCAATACGCAATTGAGAGCCACCTATTCGCATAATGATTCCACTCTGTTTTTTATAAGGTCATTCGTGGAATGATTCCACTTATTCATAAATCTTCTGTACAATAAATATGGAGCTAAAAGCTACCTAATTTTACAGAAGGGAGGCCTTTTTATGGCCAATAAAATCAAAGTGAAGCTCATCCTAGAGCTTCGAGCAGCACGTATGTCACGTAACACAATTGCAGCTACCAGGCATATGTCTAAAAACTCTGTTAGTGATGTGTTTCACATCGCTGATTCTCTCGGCATTACCTTCGATACTGTCAAAGACATGGATGAGGAAATCGTATATCGGATTTTCTATCCGGATAAGCATGTCATCGAAAATATGTATAGGAATCCTGATTATGAGTATGTTCACAAAGAATTGAAGAAAGTTGGTGTTACATTAAAACTGCTTTGGCAGGAATACTGTGATAAATGTAATAGCTCCAACGAAATCTCTATGGGCTACACTAAATTCTGCGAGGGATACAGTGATTATACGATTGCAAACAAACTGACTAATCATCTGGATCACAAGCCAGGTGTCATCACAGAAGTAGACTGGTCAGGACCAGGGATGTCTTATGTTGATGCTACAACAGGTGAAGTGATTACCGTATATCTGTTTGTTGCTACACTTCCATATAGCCAGTATTCATATGTAGAGCCCTGTCTTGATATGAAGCAGGACACATGGCTTAGATGTCATATTCACATGTATGAATTCTTTGGTGGTGTCACCATCCGTACTGTTTGCGATAATCTCAAAACTGGTGTTATATCCCATCCTAAAGAAGGCGATATCATACTTAACGACAATTATGAGGCACTTGGTTCTCATTACATGACAGCAATCATGCCAACCGGAGTCAGAAAACCTAAACAGAAAGCATCAGTAGAAGGTACTGTTGGAAAGGTAGCAACTGCCATCATTGCTAAACTTCGTAATAAGCTCTATTACTCATTTCATGAATTAAAGATGGGTGTCTCAAATGCCCTTACGGACTTTAATAACCAAAAGTTCCAAAAACGTGAGGGAAGCCGAAAGGCAGTTTTTGAAGAAGAAAAGAGTTATCTTCATAATCTTCCAATCATCCCATATGAAATCGCTGAATGGATTTATGGCAGAAAAGTAAATCTTGACTGTCACGTGGTCTATAACAAGAATCGATATTCCTGCCCTTATCAATATGTTGGTAAAACAGCAGACCTAAAAGTTACCGATTCTAACTTGGAAATATATATATCAAGGGAACGTGTTGCTACCCATACAAAGTTTCCTGATTATGTAATCAATCGTTATTCAACACACGCTGAAGACATGCCTGATCAGTTCCAACAACCTGAATGGGATAATACACGAATCAGACGACGGGCTTATTCTATCGGAAGCAGTACCGGTGAGGTTATTGATAGGATATTTGCTGGAGTAAAAATAAAAGAACAGGGATACAACCCATCCCTGTCCGTTTTACGCTTGAGCAAAACCTATTCAGAAGCCCGTCTGGAAACTGCCTGCGAGTTGGCACTAACTAGAGTCAAAACGCCCCGCTATCATCATGTTAAATCTATTCTTGCTACTAATCAAGACCAGATTTATCTAGAAAATAAAAATGCATCCGTAAAACCCAAGAAAAATACAGGTGGATATGTACGTGGTGCAGAGTATTACGGAGGTAGCAGTAATGATTAACGATGAAACAAAACGAAAACTGCGTGAACTGAATCTTAGTGAACTCATTACTGCATTGGAAATACAGCAGCGAGACATCAACTGTGTCACTCTGCAATTTGATGAACGCATACAAAGGCTGATGGATTATCTTTACCAGGAGAAATATAACAGTAAGATTCAGCGACTTATGAAGCTTTCAAAGTTCAGGCTTCCCAAAGCCGAAGTAAATGATATCTATTATTCAGAACGTGGTATTGAAAAGCAGGTGATTCAAGAATTGTCCACATGCCAGTTCATTGGAAACAATTCAAATGTCATTTTTCAAGGCTTTACCGGTTCTGGCAAAACATATCTTGCATGTGCACTTGGAAGGCAAGCCTGCAAATATCAGATCAAAACTAGGTATATAAGACTTCCAGACTTATTAGTAGAGCATGATGAGGCTTCTCTAGTCACTAAGGGCTCAGCAAAACTACTTAAGAAGTATAGCTGTTATGGATTGCTAATTTTGGATGAATGGCTACTTGAAGATATCTCTGAAGAAGAACAGCATTTCATCTTCGAACTGATTGAACGCAGACACGATTCAACATCTACTATCTTCTGCACGCAATACCGTCAGGAAGACTGGCATTCAAGACTTGGTGGTGGTGTTCATGCTGATGCCATCATGGACAGAATAGTACATAATGCAATCTGGGTTGAAACAGGATCCCTGAACATGCGTGAGTACTGTGCTAAACACAAGCTATAATTTCAAGTGGATTCATTCCGTGAATTGCTGGATTCAAGACGGATTATTACTGGTACGGAGCTATGCTCCGTACTGGATTCTTTTCCGCGAAATAATCAGTTACCTACACTTTTTAGATTTTAATTCCAAAATCACTTAAAATACAAATTTATATTATGCATTTAAATTTTATACTATTTTATAAAGACTTTTCAACTATATTTTTATATTTATATTAAATTTACAGTCCTCCATAGGCTTCTTCTCCATGTTCTGTAATATCTAAACCTATCTGTTCATCTTTTTCACTTGCTCTTATACTGCTTACAACATTAATTACTTTAATTATAATAAATGTAACTACTGCTGCATATATAATACTAGATAAAATACCTATAACCTGAATTCCAATCAATTTCGGATTTCCATGTATTAATCCATTTCCACCAGCTGAATTTACTGACTTCCATGCAAATATTCCAGTAGCGATTCCCCCCCATATTCCTCCTACACCATGACATCCAAAGACATCTAATGCATCATTATATCCAAACTTAGCCTTAATAAAAGTAATAGATATATAACATATAACTCCTGCTACTAAACCAACAATCATTGAAGCTAGGGGGCTTACAAAACCTGCAGCCGGAGTTATAGCTACAAGACCTGCAACTATTCCACTAACAACTCCAAGAGAAGTTACTTTTTTTCTATAAGCAAATTCACAAACACTCCAACTTACAACTGAAACTGCTGCAGTTACTATGGCAAACATAAGCTGAAATACCATAAATGCTTGCTGTGGAATTGTACTTCCATAATTTGCATTCGGTGCAAATTCTACTCCTTTTAAGCCAGCAAAATTAAGACCACCTATTAATCCTCCTATATCCTTTCCAAAACATAGCGTATACCCTATAAGTATCCACTGAATAGATACTATTGCTAGAGCCGAATAACTATGAAGGGTGCTGTTTAATGTATTCTTGCCTCTAACCATTCCTCCATAAAATAACGCCAACCCTGGAGTCATAACCATTACCAGTACTGTGCTCATAATTACAAATACAGTATCTGCTCCATTTACTCCACTCATAAAACACCTCCTAAAATAACAAACTTATTTATATAATACTAATTTTTGTGCAAATTATCTATAGTTAGTAAGCGATAAATTACCCGGTGTATAAGCATAAAAAATAAACGACCATTCGTTAAAATGGTCGTAATTTATTATGCTTTCTTTTTACATGAAGATTGAACCCATTGGTCCCATGGCAGGTATTCATTCAGGAATTCTGGATGTGCTTCAAATTGAACACCTGGTAAATTTTTAAACAAAAACTTGAGATAACTATAGGGCTCAAGGCCATTAGCTTTAGCCGTTTCAAGACGCTTCGTTTTTCGCTCATCAGGTGTAAGATTCACAAGTAGTTTCTCTTCTGAAAAGAGTTTATTGCAAAAGTCAATTCCTATTGCCGGAAGTGTAGCTTCTGGACTTTTTATATCTTTCGGAAGTGCTTCAACAAAATACCTTCTAAGATGTGTCCAGCACAGACATCTTGTTATTCCAGGTACTTTATTGTATCCACTATAGCAGTCGGTATTAAGATATCCTTTAAAACCTTTTAAAAATTTTTGTGGACAATTTCCACTTCTTGAGGGTTTGTAATCAAACAACCTTATCGGTGTCTGGCTTCCTGCATACGTACTGTATACCCACATATAGGATTCAGATGTGTTTTTCCTTCCAGGCTCCATAAGTACCTGTACAGGCGTCTCATCTGCATGCAAATATTTTTCTTCAATAAGTTTCTGGTGCATTAATTTTGTAAGTGGTATCAGCCAGTCTCTAGCTGCAACCATAATCCAGTTACTCATTGTTGCACGGCTTAGCTTTACCCCCAGTGACTCCCATTCTTTCTCCTGACGGTATAAAGGGAGGGCATCTACGAATTTCTCATACATGATATGGGCAACTGTAGATGGTGAAGCCATTGAATGCTGTACTACAGGGTACGGCATTGGTGATTTCTCTATATAAGGCAATCCTTCTTTTCTGCATTTCCTGCATTCGTAAGATTCCCGATAATAGTCAATAACACGAACTTTTGCTGGAATAAATTCTAATTCTGTGCGAATAAATTCTCTGCCAATGCTTACTAGAGATGTTCCACATTTTTCACAGAAACGTTCGTCTTCTTCAAGACCACAAATTACTGTATCATGGGGAATATCTTTTAGAAGTTCTGCGCGTTGTCCATTGAATTTCTTACGTCGGTAGTTTGCTACTTCTTGTAATGTTGGTTCTGGCGCAGACGGCTTGCTTTCTGTTTCTACTTCATTAAAAAGGTTTATCTGACCTGCAATTACAGATGTTTTTTCACTGCTCCTGCCAAATAACTTGTGTGTTAAAAATTCAACTGTCTCATGGAGAGTTTTATTCTCCTTCTCCAGTTGTATTATGCGATTTTTAAGCTCTAGAATTTCATTTTTGGTATACATAATTGAGACAGTTCCTTTACTATTTTTTATATCTATTATTATACCATGAATTTCTATAAAACCGCATGATTTCAGATTTCTCTGACACTAGAGTGCAGTTTGTACATCTACCTTTTTTACAGCCTTTGGCTGATTCAATGACAGTCCTTCCATGAGCCACCGAAATTCCCGAGGAGTTATGCATTTTACTGCCTGTGCATCCTGGGGCCACTGAAAACGTCCATTTTCTAATCTTTTATAAAGAAGTACAAAACCATCGCCCTCCCAATATAATGCTTTCATTCTATCTCTCTTCCGACCGCAGAATAAAAATAAGCTATTTTGGAATGGATTCAGCTCAAAATTCTGCTGTACAATTGCAGCAAGTCCATCAATGGATTTTCTCATATCTGTATATCCAGTTGCAATATATACCTTCTCTGCTTTTGAAATATCACCCAACATTTCTGAGCACCTTTATAATATTTTGAATTAAACTTTCTGAGGCACTGTTGTGAATTTCAAGTACTGCAGAGCCTAAATGGACAATAACATCAGCTTGGGATGTTCCTGAAGGAACATAAGCTGTATCTGTAGAAATGACATTAGATATTTTGGGCATATCCATTGGAACTATTTGTCCCTGATGGTTTATTGAAGGCAGTGCTTTACAGGCAGCAGCACGTATTTTCCTTAGCCAGTAGTAATAACTGTTTGCCTTAATTCCATTATTCCTGCACCAGGAAGATACATTTTCTCCACTATCCATGCATTCACGTATGGTCTTAATCCATTTATTCATTCTATAATCCTGTGTTGTTTTTTGTACATCCATTTAAAATCTCCTATTAAAGTTTTTCAAGTTAACTTTAAAAACTTTAAAACTTATTTTAGAAGATTATCTCACATTTTTTAAACACTTTCTATCCAACTTCTTATTTGACGCTTACTATAGTTATATTATAATTTCTATTAATTTATCATTTTTTACATATTTTTGTTGATTATTTTAAAATAAAGTGTTGAATGAAAATTTAAAGAATATGAGTTTTCATTGATCACTCTATATTGGTATTAAGTCCAATCAAAGAGCACAAAAAAACACCCACTAGTCTACTGTAATATCACTACAATAAACAAGTGAGTGTTTCTGTATTTAGAACCTGTCAAATTCTTTATTGGTGCTCCTAGCAGGATTCGAACCTGTGACCTACTGATTACGAATCAGTTGCTCTACCATCTGAGCCATAGGAGCAAAACACAATACTATTTTAATACAAAACTCTATTTTAAGCAAATATAAAAAAATTTTTTTTATATTACTATCATAATTATCCAAATATGATTAATTTCTTAGCATATCTTGAAAATATATGGATAGCACTAAATTATATAGTTAGCTCTAATAATAACTAATCATATCTATGCAATTCATTTATTTTTAGACTTTGACTTTCTTTGACCTTTATTGTACTATAATAACTGTAATAAGGATTTACAAAATATAAAAACAGTTTAGAAAACATAGAAAATAAAATCTATAAGGAGGTATTCATTATGTTTGATATGGTTCCATTTAGAAAAAACAATTCTTTAAAAAGAGGTGATGCATTCGATAACTTTGTAGATTCATTCTTTAATAATGACTTTTTCGCACCTATGAACATGAATGGTTTTGACAATGGTTTTAAAGTTGATCTTAAGGAAAATGAAACTTCTTATGTAGTTTGTGCTGATCTACCAGGAATAAATAAAGATTCCATAGACTTAGATTTTAACAGTAATTATTTGACTATATGTGCAAAAAGAAATGATTCTATTGAAGATAAAAATGAAAACTTTGTAAGGCGTGAAAGAAGATACGGTGAATTCAAAAGAAGTTTTTACATCGATAATGTAGATGATTCAAATATTACAGCTTCTTTTAAGGATGGAGTTTTAAGAGTTGATCTTCCAAAACTTAATAGAGAAAAAGGAAATGGCAAAAAAATAGATATACATTAACGAAATTTGATAATTTTTAAAAAATAATAAAATTATATTTAGGAGGTATTCATTATGTTTGATATGGTTCCATTTAGAAAAAACAATTCTTTAAAAAGAGGTGATGCATTCGATAATTTTATAGATTCGTTCTTTGACAATGACTTTTTCACACCTATGAACATAAACGGTTTTGGCAATGGTTTTAAAGTTGATCTTAAGGAAAATGAAACTTCTTATGTAGTTTGTGCTGATCTACCAGGAATAAATAAAGATTCTATAGATTTGGATTTCAATAATAACTACTTGACCATATCTGCAAAAAGGGATGACTCTATAGAAGATAAAAATGAAAACTTTGTAAGACGTGAAAGAAGATATGGTGAATTCAGAAGAAGTTTTTACATTGATAATGTAGATGACAAAAACATTACAGCTTCTTTTAAGGATGGAGTTTTAAAAGTTAGCCTTCCAAAACTTTCACAAGGTAAAAGACAAGGTAAGAAAATAGATATACAATAAAAAATTACTTACTACAAAATTAATATAACCAGACTAAAAAACACTGTAAATAAACTTTACAGTGTTTTTTAGCTATTCCTGATGTATAACATCTAAATTACCAAATTTACTAAACTGACCCATCCAGGCCAATTTTACAGTTCCTGTAGGACCATTTCTCTGTTTTGCAATAATACATTCCGCAATATTTTTATCTTCTGTATCCTTGTCATAGTATTCATCCCTGTACAAAAACATAACTATATCTGCATCCTGCTCTATTGATCCGGATTCTCTTAAATCTGACAACATAGGTCTATGGTCCGTTCTAGCTTCAGGCGCACGTGATAATTGAGACAAGGCAATAACAGGACATTCCATTTCCTTTGCTAGTGCTTTTATGGATCTGGATATCTCTGAAACTTCCTGCTGCCTATTTTCTGAGCCTTTGCCTCCGCTCATAAGCTGTAGGTAATCCACAACTATCATATCTATACCATGTTCCATTTTTAATCTTCTGCATTTAGACCTCATTTCCATAATGGTTATACCTGCAGTATCATCTATAAATATCTTTGCAGCAGCAAGAGGCCCTGACGCTCTAGCTATATTTTCCCAGTCCTTATCTTCCAAATTTCCCGTTCTTAAATTCAACATATCTACATGTGCCTCAGAACATAAAAGCTTATAAGCTAATTGTTCTTTTGACATTTCAAGAGAAAACATAGCTATTTTTTTACCTTCCCTTAAAGCAGCATATTCCGCTATATTTAAGGCAAAAGTTGTTTTACCCATAGAAGGTCTAGCTGCCACAAGTACCATATCTCCCTTTTGAAAGCCCGACGTCTTAGCATCTAACTCTCTAAATCCAGAGGCTACTCCTGTAGTTTCACCTTTATCGTTGAATAACCTCTCTATTTCAGTAAATCCTCTTTCAAGTACAACATTCATAGGCTCAAAATCAGAAACTTTTCTATTACTTGACAAATCAAATATAGATTTTTCAGCCATATCAATGGTTCCTACAACATCATCTTGGTTTTTATAACTTTCTTCTATTATCTTAGTAGAAGCCCTAATAAGTTTTCTCAGGACAGATTTATCTTTTACAATTTTTATATAGGATTTTAAATTAGCAGTGGATACTATTGATCCGCTTAGTTCACTTATATAAGTTATACCACCTGCTGCTTCAAGTTTTGATCTCGATTTTAAGTTTTCAGTCAAAGTTATTATGTCTACAGCTGTATCTTTTTTATATAAATCAAGTATTGAATCAAAAATAACCTTATGTGAATCCTTATAAAAATCCTCGGTGTTTAGAACTTCCATAGCTTCAACTATTGAAGTTTTATCAATAAGCATAGATCCAATTACACCTTGTTCAGCCTCTATATTATGAGGTATGCTTCTAATAGATGTATCCATACAGATGCCTCACTCCCTAGAATTAAATGTTACCATTTGCTTAATTGATCTACAGGTGAAATAGCAATTGTTTCAAATTAACACTCTGCTTATTTAGAATTAGAAGATCAATTCCATAAGTTCCTCGATATTTGATACAGCCTTAACTTCTATATCCTTAATATCAGCAGGTACTTCTTTCAAATTTTCTACAGGTAGTAACATTGTCTTTATTCCCTTTCTCCTGGCACCATAAGCTTTTTCAAATATTCCACCTACAGGTTTTATCTTTCCTCTTAAAGATATTTCTCCTGTTACAGCTACATCTTGCCTTAAAGGTTTTTGTAAAAGGGCGCTTATAATACACACCGTAATAGCAGCTCCTGCTGAAGGACCATCAATCCTTCCTCCACCTATTACATTTACATGGATATCATAATCACACATATCTTTATCTGTTATTTTTCTTATAACTGAAGCGGCATTAAATACAGAATCTTTCGCCATACTTCCTGCTGTATCATTAAATCTTACAATTCCCTTGCCTTTTTCTTTAGCTTCAAATGTAACGGCTTCTATTTCTATAGTAGAGCCTATATATCCACTTACTCCTAGTCCATAAATATGACCAATTTCATAGGTAGACTTTGAAGGCACTTCTTCAAAAGGTATAAATCTACTTATAGATATAACTTTCTTTAAATCCTCTACTGAAATTTTAACTTTATCATTTAAATCACTTATTCCATTATTATAAAGTACATATCCATAGACATCTGATAATATGTTAATAGCTTTTCTGCCTTCAATTGTATATTTACTTATAAGTTCAGATACCCCGCTCTCAATTTCAATATTAAGTTTTTCAGCGGCATCTTCCACTATTTTCTGTATATCCTTCACAGAAAGCGGCTCAAAATAAACCTCAGTACATCTTGATCTAAGGGCAGGATTTATTTCACTTGGCTCTCTTGTAGTAGCTCCTATAAGTAAAAAATCTGCAGGAGCTCCCTTTTCAAATAAATACTTTATATATTTAGGTATATTCTCATCATCTGGATCATAATATGAAGATGAAAATTCGACTCTTTTATCTTCGAGTACTTTTAGCAACTTATTCTGGAGCATTTCATCCAATTCTCCTATTTCATCAATGAAAAGCACTCCACCATGAGCTTCTGTAACAAGTCCAGGTTTTGGTTCTGGTACTCCTACTTCCGCTAAGTCTCTCTTAGTTCCTTGGTATATCGGGTCATGTACAGAGCCAAGAAGTGGATTTGTAATTTCCCTAGGATCCCACCTTAAAGTGCTTCCATCTACCTCTACAAACTTGGCATCTTTTCTAAAAGGTGTAAACTTTAACTTTTTAGCTTCTTCTAAAGCAATTCTAGCTGCTGTAGTTTTACCTACTCCCGGTGGTCCATATAAAATTATATGCTGCGGATAGGGTGATGCTATTTTAGACAGTATAGACTTTATAGCTCTCTCTTGGCCAATTATTTCATCAAAAGTTTCTGGTCTTAGAAGTTTTTGAATGTTTTTGCTAAGCCCCTTAGAATCCAGTACCTCAAGTTGAGCATACTTTTTCAAAGTTTTTGCATTTTCAGGTCCTTTTCGCTTTTTTATAATACTGAGTCTAACCTCATCCATATATTTATCCTGATGTTCTGTAAGGTTTTTCTCTACTTCCTTTTCAATCTTAGTTCTTACATATCTTTCTGCTAATGTTTCTGCTATCCAATTATTGGTATTTTCTAGTGCATCATATACATTTGATTCATCTGGTATCTCAGTTAATCCTTTTCCATCACTAACTATTTTATTTAGAGCATATATTCTTTCAAATAAATTCTCACTATTCATATAACCTTTTAAATTATACCTTACTACTCTAGAGTTCACAGTACCTTTATCCATTATTTTTTTCAAAAGATCATATAAAACTTTTACTTGAGTATTTATTGGAATAGAATCATTTAATTCCCTATTTAATCCATCAACAAATTGTAATTTCACAAATTTTCCTCCTTATTTCTCTGCAATAACTACTTTTATTTTAGTGGATATCTCAGGATACAATTTAACTTCTACATCATAGGTACCAAGTTGTCTTATGTTGTTAACTGCTATTTTCTTTTTATCCACATTTATATGAAATTTTTTGTTTAATTCATCTGAAATGTCTTTTCCCGTTATTGATCCAAACAACCTTCCATTTTCTCCTGACTTTACAGTTAATTTTATCTCTTTTCCCTTTAAGCTAGCAGCAAGTTTTTGTGCTGCTTCTATTTCAGCAAGTTTTTCTTTTCTCTCTGCTTCCTTTTTGTTATTCAATATATGAAGATTTGACTGATTTGCTTCTTCTGCAACTCCCCTTGGTATTAAATAATTTCTAGCATATCCGTCTGAAGCATTTATTACTTGCCCCTTTTTCCCTAAAGTTTTTACGTCCTTTAATAATATAAC
Source organism: Clostridium sp. 001 (assembly GCF_019056555.1). Taxonomy (NCBI): domain Bacteria; kingdom Bacillati; phylum Bacillota; class Clostridia; order Eubacteriales; family Clostridiaceae; genus Clostridium; species Clostridium sp. 001. Next base: position 2,329,501 of record NZ_CP020473.1, read on the forward strand.
TTTCATCTATTCTTCACTCTCCTCAGTATATTCATTTATAGCCTCATCTAATTTTTCTATAGCCTCATCTATGGTTACGGATTCTAATTTAGCTCCTGCCATAGTCATATGCCCTCCCCCTCCTAGGCCTTCAAGTATAATTTGAACATTTATATCCCCTAAGGATCTAGCACTAATAAATACTTCATCTTTTATTTTAACAAAAACAAAGGATGCTTGAATACCTGTAATATTTAGTAGCTCATCTGCTGCTTGGGCAACTAATAATAAATTTGCCATTTCTGGAGGACATACTGCTATAGCAATACCATTTTTTATCTTTGCCGATTTTATAATTTCAGCTCTCTTTAAATAAGTCTCGAAATCATAGGAAAAAAGCTTTTTTATATCTATGGTGTCTGCTCCCAATCTTCTTAAAAATGAAGCGGCCTCAAAAGTTCTTACACCAGTTTTAAAATAAAAATTCTTTGTATCCACACATATGCCTGCAAGAAGTGCTTCTGCCTCTATTGGTTTTATATTTGGTTTTTCTACCATATAAGGCAGCATTTCAGTAACCAACTCAGAGGTAGATGAAGCATAAGGTTCAATGTAACTTAAAAGAGAATTTTTAATGAGATCTGTAGTTCTTCTATGATGATCTATTATAACTATTCTATCAAACTTCTTAACTAATTGCATATTTTGTACATGTCCTTCACTATGTACATCTACAATTATAAGAAGGCTATTTTCATCTATCTTATCTTCACAATTTTTGCTGTGTATAAAAACATTATCGTATTCCTTCTCTTCTTTTATCTTATCTAATATAACTTTTATGCTTTCATTACTATCATCTAATATGATAAAGCATTCTTTATTCATTAAACTAACTACACTGCGAATTCCAACAGCAGATCCTAAACAATCTATATCTGGTTTCATGTGTCCAATTATAAATACATTTCTACTATCCTTTATTATATCTACAAGAGCCTGGGCTATTACCCTAGCCCTTACTTTTGTTCTTTTTTCAATTTCCTTAGTCTTTCCTCCATAAAACAAAAGCTTATCTCCATTTTTTACAACTGCCTGATCTCCTCCACGTCCTAGTGCCAATTCCTTAGCCGATACTGCATATTTTTCATTCTCTAAAGGAGTATCACCACCCCTGCCAATTCCAATACTTAAAGTTACTGCAAGTTTATTTCCCATATTTATTTCTCTAATAGTATCAAGTATTTCAAATTTCTTTTCCATTTCTTTTTCTATGTACTTATTTTGTATACAGAATACATATTTATTTGATTCATACTTTCTTATCATAGCATTTAAATTTTGAGCATAACTATTTATAGTTCTCTCTATTTCAGCTATTATAAGTGGTCTATCGTCTTCTTCCATAGGCTTTACTACATCATCAAAATTGTCTACTTCCATTAACATTACTGCATCTTTGTTTGCATTTACTGAATTCATAATTTTAAAGGGTTTTGTTACGTCATAGAAATATAAGAGTATAATTTTATCTTTAGAGTTTTCTGAAGTATCAACTATATTAGTATATATATCATAATATTTGTCCTTAATCTTTATATATCTAAATATAGTTTCCTTTCCATTTGCCACCTGCTTAACATTAAAATCTCTTACCACATTCTTAATATTTTGACCTAGTATGTCTTTTCCTTCTAGTATAGAGGAAAAATTTTGATTATACCAGAGTACATCACCGGTGATTTTTATTATAACAAGTGGAAAAGGAAGTTTTACAAGTGTATTTCTGGTAGCTATATCAAGTTGAGATGAAAAATCTTCTATAAACTTTTTCCACTTACTTTTTTTATATTCCGTATTTTTTACATTGTAAATTACAAGAAATGCATATAGACAGATAGCTATACTTCCAACTATCATATGTCCATATGCCATCAATATTAAAATAAGAAGAGCAATTATCACCATGTACACTTTATTACCCTTTATAAAGTAATTGTACTTATTATCCATTAAATGAGCCCCCAGTTACTATTTTTTCAATTTTCTATAAGGGTCTAGTTTCCTAAAGTCAAATACCATGTCTATAAATCCAGCCAAGCCATACACTAGGGACAGCTTAGTCATAACTGTAAATACTATAATCAAGACAATAATTTTTTTAGATACCTTATACCTATTCATAAGATAGTATGTAACCAATGATACTCCATCTAGTAAAAATACAAGTTCAAGTATAAGTCCTGAAGAATTAATTAAATACTGTCCAATTGCCATGTTGTTTCTGTTAAATAATATTCCTAAAACAAGTGTAACACCAACTAATGTTCCTATTCTTGTATTCATATACCATTGATTAAAAGGTTTTGCTTCATTAACTTCATATTTTAACTTTTTAAGCACAGCCCTTGTTATTGTGTAATTTAGATATGCCAAAATAACTGAACTAGCTATAATTACTCCTGGAATAAGTCTCATAATATATTCTGGTGTAAACATCTTAACTAAATCTTCTATAGATGCCAATTGACTGCTGGATACGCCTGCCTGCTGATAAATACTTTTACTTATCTCCATGGATTGGTTGAAATTTTGCACTATTTTACTTACAAAACCATATATTCCATCATTACTCATTAAAACTATGTATATAGTCGTATAAATTGTTGTTCCTAAAGCCATTGCTATAGAAAGAAAGATAATTGTAGTTCCAAAACTTTTTTTATTTTTTACACAATATCCTAGTGCAACTCCTGTAAATCCAACCATTATTATTGAAGATATTGCATATATAGGATTATAAAACATTGCTATAAATATACCACTAGCTATTACAGAAATCAAAGTAACCTTATAATTATGCCTAATATACAAAATCGTTATAGGTATTGGTACTATAAAATTAGCAACTACGGAAACTATAGGTACATATATGTTTACAAGCATTATTATTACTGTAAGTGCTATGGTAAGCCCTGCTTCTGCTAGGGCTCTTGTGTTATATGTCTTATTCTGCATTTTTACCTCCATTATTCCCTTTCTTTGAGATAACTATATAGTTTACTTAAATCTTTGCCATCCTTTTCTATTTTGTCTTCTTCAATTATACCAATTTTCAATTTCTTTTTCATAGTTTGATCTACTGATTTATGTGAATAGCCAAGCCTCTCTGCAAGTAAATATAATACTATTATTCCCCCGGAAATACAGTCTAGTATGGATTCTTGTGCTACATTACTGCCTCTTGTAAGCAATTTAAAAAAATCTGCTACTATACATAAAAGATTAGCTTTTAAATCTTCTATTATCTTAACATTATACATTATGTTGAAATTTTCTTTTTTCATACAATCATCCTCCTAGCCTTTAATTATATTTTAGTTGCTTTCATAGCTTTATGCAATAAATTAACATTGATTATGCTGCCAAATCGTACATAAATTAAATCTATAGTAAAAAACTAAATATAATTTAAAAAAAGTGAAGAATAAAAATTCTTCACTTTATAAACTACTCTGTTGTAAATGGCAGTAAAGCTATGTTTCTAGCTCTCTTTATAGCTACTGTAAGTTCTCTTTGATGTTTTGCACAGTTTCCAGAAATTCTCCTTGGAAGGATCTTTCCTCTTTCTGTAACATATTTTCTTAATTTATTTATATCTTTATAATCTATAAATTCAGATTTGTCCATACAAAAAGCACAAACCTTTCTCTTAGCTCTTCTCATTTTGCCGGAATTTCTTCTTCCGCCTTCTCTATTATTTGCCATAATGCTTTCCCCTCCTTACTTTTAAAAAGGTATATCTCCATCATCTACTGGAGTAATATCCTCTCCATAAATATTCTCATCAAAGTTTTGAGTTTTTCCAAAATTTTCAGATGAAGTTTGATTATATGAGTTCTTTGCAGATTTCTCTCCCCATTCTAGGAATTGAACTTCTTCTGCAATAACCTCAGTAACATATCTTCTAGTACCGTCTTTAGCTTCATAATTTCTAGTCTGGATTCTACCACTAATACCTATAAGTTTTCCTTTACTCATATAATTTGCAGTAGATTCAGCTTGTTTTCCCCATACAACTATAGGGATAAAATCCGCTTCTTTTTGTCCATCCTTAGAAAATCTCCTATCAACGGCTATAGTAAAAGTGGTAACTGCTGTACCATTTCCTGGTGTAAATCTCAATTCTGGATCTTTGGTTAATCTTCCAATTAAAACAACCTTATTCAATCAAAACACCACCTATTTTTCATCCTTTACTATTATATGTCTTATAACTGTATCTGTAATCCTGAATACTCTGTCTAACTCTTTTGGTAATTTAGGATCAGCATTAAAATTTATTAAGGTATAATATCCTTCGTTAACTTTGTTTATTTCATAGGCAAGTTTTCTCTTACCCCAAATATCAACGTTTTCTATTACTCCTCCACCATTTTCTATTACACCCTTAAACTTTTCTATGTTAGCTTTGCAAGCTTCTTCGTCTAATGATGGCTGTAATATAAATATAGTTTCATACTTATTCATTGATTCCACCTCCTCCCTTTGGGCTAATGGCTGTGATTTCACAGCAGGGACTACAGTTATTCATTTTACTACTTTTTTAATATTAAATCAATTAATTTTTTTAATTATTGTATCTCTTTTTCATCAGGTGAATTTTGCTTAATTATTTTTTTTACACTTTTCTCAAATTTACTTCGTGGAAGCATAACTATTCTTCCACATCCACAACACTTAATCTTTATATCTGCCCCAAGTCTTATTACTTCCCACTCATTACTACCGCAAGGATGTCCTTTCTTCATTTCAACTACATCACCAATGTAATAAACTTTTTTCATGTACTATTCCCCCTTTAAATTTTTTATTACTAAATAAGGAGTTTTTATGTTTTCCTTTTTTAAAATTTCTCCTATTTCCCTTCTAAGTTTCATCTCCATATCCCACTGCGTCATAGCCTTAGCCTTACCAGCTACTCTAATGGTTACTCTGTTATCTTTTATATTTGTTATTCCCTGAACAGCAGGTGCTTGGGTAATGGAACTATTTTCTTTAGCAAAATCCTCACATAATTGTGTCATTATTTCTATGACTTTTTGAATATCTTCATCATAAGAAATTTCCACATCTACTGTAATTCTTATGCTCCCCTTAGAATGATTGGTTACTTTTGAAATAAGTCCATTAGGTATTATATGAAGATCTCCATTAAAATCCCTTATTTTAGTAACTCTAAGCTCCATACTCTCTACAATGCCACTTTTATCATCTATACTTATGTAGTCTCCTACGGAAAATTGATCCTCAAATAATATAAAAAAACCATTTATAATGTCTTTTATAATACTTTGAGCACCTAATCCAACAGCCACACCTCCTATTCCTGCAAAAGTTAAGCCAGTTACACCTACTTTAGGTGATATAACTGTAATTATTGTAAATATTCCAAAAAAGTATACTGAATACCTTAATACACTTTTTAAAATAGCTCCTATAGTTTTAGCTCTTTTATCATTCAATGAAATTTTAAAATTTTTCTGTCTTGAAACATATCTATTTATTATTTTGTTTCCTAGTTTAACGATGAGATACATAACTATAAGTATAAATATCACTTTAATAATTATCCAAATAAAATTATACATAGCTTGTGTGGATATGGATAATTTGCCTATACTAATATTATCTCCAGACATACCAACTTTAAGAAAAGAAAAAACACCACTTTCTTTCATGTTCTACCTCCAGAATTATAAGCAAATTTGCTTATATCCTAAATTACTTCTTTCATAAATATTTTTAATAGTTAACTTTTCTTCATTTATCAAACTTTTTACTGTATCTATATCCTTACTGTCAATTTTTATACTTATACCACAGCTTTTAGTTATAACTATTGGTGTAGGCATTATATTTACGTCTACTCCCTGTTCTTTTAAAATTTTTTCTCCATTTATAGCTCCGTGAGTATTTTTAAAAGTTACTACATAATATTCTTTCATAATTATAATCTCAGTTTATTAAACCTGAACCTCCTTGTAAAATTTTACTATTATGTTATATACAACAACTCTAGATTACTTTATAATTATTGTATAAAGATTTACTTTTAGTGCATAATTTTAATAAAATTCTTTAAAACCAATGCTTATTTTTTATATACCATTATATCAGAAATATGTTTTTTATGGATATATCATATAAACTTAACTAATAATTTATCTTAAAATTGTAAAATCTATGTACCCAACAATATAATTATATAACAAAACACATTTTATTTTTCATATAAACATAAAAAATATGTTTTATTTAATTTATTAATTAGGAAAGATAGGTAATTGCGAAACTCGCTAATAAAAATGAATAAAAGATGTTTAGAAGTTGCAAAAGTATTGTTAGAAGTTTAAAGACAAATTTTTATGATTTGAAATAGCCATATTGATAAAAAAGGGCGCACGAAATAAAGCAAAGTTGGGTTTCTATTTTTTACAAATAAAATTTATGCAATTAATGGTTTTAGGCTTCTAATATATTCATTTTTATGTATTTTATTTGCTACAATAACTGTTATTAGCTGAGTTATACCGGCTAGAAGTAAGTCAGAATGAAGCGTTAGCTCATTTTGTGTCTTACGATCCGCAACGCAATAACTGCCTTTGAAATGGTTGATGTTTTTCTCGACAGCAGTCCTGATTTTATAAGTGTTTTCCCATTGGAGAGTTCCACGAGTAGTTCCAGGATATGCACGAAGATTCTTTTCAGGATAAATGTAAAACATTCTGCCGCAAGAAGATTTTGTACATGGATTTTCACATAGAGTTACACGTTTGCTCTTTTTAGTTTTTTTATTGTATACCCATTTCATTTTGGGACATACGAATTTCATTGATGGAATTCCAGAACGTAAGTGTGTTTTACTGCCTTCTCGTTTCATTGGAAGCGAATGGTCATAAGGACAGCATGGAATACCATTTTCATTTAAAGGGCAGTCGAATTCTTTTGATGCAAGTTTAGTTTTTAATGGAATGAATGCCTTTTCAAATTTCAAATCATGCAAAAGGTATCGATAAATCAGAATGCTGTCAAAAGCAGCATCACCTAAAAAGATTTTTGGATTTATCAAAGGATGTTTTGCAAAGAAATCCATAAGAACAGGTATAAGAGCTTTAGAATCAGCAAGAGATTTATCTTCATCCGGTGAATCAGATTTTTTCTCAATAACAATATCAGGATGTGCTTTTAGAAAATCCTGATTGTAAAATGAAATATCTCTTACAATACCAAGTCCGTTGGTTACAATGCCAAATTTAAAAGCATAGCAAAAATGACCGTTAATGTACATTTGCTGAATGGCCGGATTAGCTGAAGCGTGTGGAGGCATAGAACCATAGGCAGCTTTATAAGGATCATAAGAATCATCTAAAGCATGTACTTTCTTAAAAGTCTTAAGCTGTTTTATGATGCGGTTAGCATACTTAGGGTTGTTTTCAGTAACAAAAGCTTCGATACCAGAAGTATCAAAAATAGTCATAGAAGCAAGTTTGGGGTCAATTTGCTGGCATATTGGTTCAGTAATATCAACGAGATTATCAAATATCAATTGTAAGTCCAGAATAAAATCCTGTTTAAAACGTGTGAATTTAGAAGCATCAGGGACTTTAAGGAAACCGCAGAAATCCCTTAACTCTTGAGAATATTTAAGAAAAATAATCAAAAGGGAATCCGTAGGAATAGAAAAAATGTGCTGCAAAATCAAAGCACGGAGCATGGCGTAAAGACTGTATTTACGGGGCCTTCCAGTAGAAGCATAAAAATGATTTATGAAGGAAGCAGGGATTAAATCATCAAGGTTAATAGTATTTTCAAGTAAAGAAAGAAACTGAGGCTTGTTATTTTCAAATTTTTCTTTGCAATCAGAAAAAATATCTGCCAAAGAAAGCTGTTTATATGGTATCATAAATATATAACTCCTTTCTGAGGTATATGGTGATTTTGTTTCTTTGCAATTCAATTTTACCATAAATCAGTGAGGAGTTATTTTGTTTTGTAACAAAAAATACACCGCATTTATACGGGTTGTAGCGTTTCGCAAACGCCTAAATTAGGAAAGATCAGGAAAGGAGTCTCTTAAATCGTGAATGAATTGATAAACAAAATAAATAGAATTAGTTTATTTATTATACTTTATACTATAACTTTTTTAGTGTTCTTCAGTACGCTTAATTACACATTGCCATTTGTTTTAGCTTTTGTTTTTGCTCTAATACTAAAAAGACCTACTCTTTTTATTTCGAGAAAACTTAGAATCAGCAATGCACTATCCTCTTTAATTACTACTATAATATTTTTTACCATAATAATAACAGTATTGTCATTTGGAATAACGGTAGTTACACAAGAAGCCATACAATTGGGTAAAAGCACTCAGCTATATATTTCTAGGAATTCTGATAATGTTTATAACTCTTTTTATAAATTACAAAAATACTATAATAACTTAGACCCTTATATAATAAATACTTTAGAAAAAAACTTTACAAATTTTATTACTAAATTGTCAAATATAGCAGTAACTGTTTCAGGTAAATTAGTTTCTTCTTTAATAAATCTATTGACTACAATTCCTTACATATTAATGGTAATATTTTTCACACTACTTGCCACATACTTTTTTACTAGAGATATGACTTCTTCTAAAATAAGCATGAATACTTTGATACCGCAAAACAAAACAGATAAGATATTAAAAATATATAATGAAAGTAAACGGATGTTGGAAAATTACATGCTATCCTATATTGTAATAATTTTAATAACTTTTTTGGAAACACTCATAGTATTTTCACTGTTTAAAATTAAATATGCCTTAATCCTCAGTATAACTTGTGCTATAGCAGATTTGCTTCCTATTATAGGAATTGGTGCTATATATTTACCTCTCGCTATTATTTATCTGGCGATATTTAATAACTACATTATCTGTACAGGATTAATCATATCTTATATTTTGGTTTCAGTTATAAGACAAATTATAGAGCCTAAAATAGTTTCCTCATCTCTTGGTATACATCCTGTAGCTGTACTAGCATCATTATTTATAGGTTTAAAAGCAGACGGACTTATAGGAATAATATTTTGCATATTTTTAGTTGTATTCTTTAATATATTTCATAAATTAGACATGCTGTAAAGTTTTATAATAAAAAATGTAAAATATACGTATAATTAACCTCCATATGGCAAAAATCATAATATAGGAGGTTTTCTTATGATTAAAAAATTAACGTTAGATTCCACATCTAGAAATTCCGTATACACTTTAAGAGATAAAATAAGTGATGAAATATATCCAGTTGTTAAATCCGGTAGAACTATAGTAATACTTTGTATAGGAACAGATCGGTCTACCGGAGATAGTTTAGGTCCAATAGTAGGAGATAAATTGAAGTTTTTAATGAGAAATAGAGTTGAACTATATGGTAATTTACAATATCCAGTACATGCAAAAAATCTTAAAGATATTATAACTGAAATAAATTCTAAATACAACAAACCTTTTATAATAGCAATTGATGCTTGCCTTGGCACTATTCAAGATGTAGGCAAAATAATAATAGAAACAAAGCCTCTTACCCCTGGATCTGCAATGAAAAAATCATTACCACAAGTAGGAGATTTAAGTATAACAGGTATCGTAAATATCTGCGGAGCCATGGAATTTATGGTCTTACAAAACACCCGTTTGTTTACTGTTATGCAACTTGCAGACACAATTTCTAAAGGATTATATCATTCCATATTAAAAACTATTGGTGGTAAAAAAAATACAAGTTTTTTTCAAAATATAGAAGCTTAATGTTCTATTTATACTAAAATACTCTATCCCTAAGTATATACTCTATTTCTTCTATATTCTTTTTTCCTAAATCAATTATCAAAATATCTTTATTTTTTATATTTAAATTTGCAAGTCCATTATCTTTTAACTTGCAAATTATAACATCATATTTAGTATCTGAATCATCTGTTACTATTATATATCCTCTTTTTTTCAATTCATCACTTATATAACTTAGATTTTTAGTAACATATATTTTCATATAAAGAACCTCCTTAAAAGATAATTTTCCCTTAAGGAGGTTCTTTATGTAAGTTATTATATTTTCTTATTTACACATTCTTCTAAAACTTGTTTTTCTTCTTGAGATAACTCATATCTTGACATTCCACTATCAATAGGTTTTGCATAAGTAGTACTTTCATCTCTTCCATATATTCCTGTAATTATTACACCATCATTTTTTCCATCCAGCAGTGCAATTGAAAAACTCAAGTCACTTCCTACATCCTCAAAAGCCCTGTATCTTATAATGGATATTTTTTGGATGCAGTCCTTTATTTTTAAATTTAAGCTATTGTAAAGTTCTTTCATGTCTTTAGATTGTTCTTTTACATCATCTATATTATCTAAGTAACCTACAATAAGTTCTTCTAAATTCTTATTGTTTGAACCTCTCATGATTTTTCTATATCTTTTTTCCAATCTGCTTAAAGATGTAAAAATCACCATATTCATAATTAACAATATCAATACTAATACAGCTAATCCAATTATAATATAAGGTTGTAAACTTCCTATTAAGTTAATAATGTTTTGCATATCTTTCTCCTTTCATAAAAATGTTTCACATGAAACATTTAAACAAGACTTATCAAATTTTTAGTATATCTAATATTCTCTGCAAATCTTCTTGAGAATAATATTCTATTTGTATTTTTCCTTTATTTTTTTTATCCATTAGTGAAACCTTAGTGCCAAATAAATCTTCTAGTTTTTCTCTTATATCTACATAATAGGGATTTGCTTTTTTTATATTATCATTCTTAGCTGCCTTACTAGAATTTAGATTTTTAATAATTTTTTCTATATCTCTAACTGTTAGATTTTCATCTATTACATTTTGTGCTAATTTATATTGTAGTTCCCCATCTCCCACACCTAAGAGTGCTCTACCATGGCCTTCTGTAATAACTCCATCTATTATATATTCTTGAACTCTGCTGTCTAAATTCAAAAGTCTCATACAATTAGTAATTGCAGTCCTAGATTTACCTATCTTTACACTCAATTCTTCTTGAGTTAAATTAAAATCATTAATTAATCTTTTATAAGCTAAAGCCTCTTCTATTGGATTTAAATCTTGCCTCTGTATATTTTCTATAAGGGAAATTTCTAGAATTTCCTTATCAGATAAATTCATTATGATTGCAGGCACTTCTTTAATATTAGCTAATTTTGCAGCTCTCCATCTTCTCTCACCTGCAACTATGCTATATACATCATCTCCTGTTTTATTAAGTATAAGTGGTTGTATTATACCATGCTCTTGTATTGATTGAGAAAGCTGTAATATTTTTTGTTCATCAAAGTTTTTCCTAGGTTGAGTTTTATTTGCACTTATTAAGTCAATATCAATAAGTATTGTATCCTTTTTACTTTCTAATTTCTCTTCCAACGCATTTTCAGGTATCAACGCTCTAAGTCCTTTACCTAATCCATATTTTTTATTCAAACCTCACTCACTCCTTTTGCCTATGCAAAAATTCTTTAGTTAATCTTTCATAAGCTTTAGCACCTTTACATTTATCATCATAAAGTACTATAGGTAGTCCAAAACTAGGAGCTTCAGCTAATCTTATATTTCTAGGTATGGTACTTTTATATACTTTATCTTTAAAATATTTTTTTACTTCTGAAATCACTTGAGTAGATAGATTAGTTCTCCCATCACACATACTCATAATAACCCCTTCAATTTTTAAATTCCTATTTAATGATTCTGTTATCAATTGTACTGTGTTAATTAGTTGTCCAACACCTTCCAAAGCATAAAATTCGCATTGAATAGGTATAATCACACTATTTGATGCTGTAAGTGCGTTTATAGTCAAAAGTCCCAAAGACGGAGGACAATCTATAAATACAAAATCAAATTTAGGAGTTAACTTTTTCAATTTGTTCTTTAATATATTTTCTCTATTTTCTTTATTTATTAATTCCACTTCAGCTCCAGCTAATTCTATAGTTGATGGAACTATAGAAAAATTATCTATCAATTCACATTTTTTTATAACATTATCTATTTCAATGTCTGAAGTTAATATATCATATGTGGAAACCTCTAAATTTTCCTTATCAATTCCCAATCCGCTAGTAGTGTTACCTTGAGGATCAATATCTATATTCAATATTTTATATCCTTGCATAGCCAAATAAGCACTTAAATTGATACAAGTAGTAGTTTTACCGACTCCACCCTTTTGATTAAATATGGATATTACCTTCATCTAAATTTCCTCCTTCCAGTTTTATATATTCATCTTCTAATTATATATTTTTATTTAAAAGAATAAAAGAGTTTTTATTGTTAATTACTACTTAAATTCTTATAAAAAAATAAAATGTTTCATGTGAAACATTTTATTTTTTAGGAATAGTAATTATAATCTGAACCTCGTCGTCTGAATCCTCTGAAGTATACTTTGCATTCAATCCATATTTATCAAAAATCTGTTTAATTGTATTTATATATACTTTAGGAGAAAATATTCCTTTTATTTTCTTTCTTTTATTTTTTTTATTACTAGTAAGCTTGTCCAATTCTTTATTGATAAGCTCTTCCGTTTTTTTTACATTCAAAGATTTCTTAATTACAATTTTTAATATTTTTTTCTGAATCTCCAATGTTGGAAGTTTTAATAAAGCTCTTGCATGCCTTTCAGTTAAGTTATTCTCTAGTAACATAATTCTAATTTCTTTATCAAGTCTAAGAAGTCTAATCTTATTTGCAATAGTAGATTGTTTTTTTCCTATAGTTTCAGCTAGTTTCTCTTGAGTATAAGAATGATCTTTTATTAAATTATAGTATGCTTCTGCTTCTTCTAAAAAATTTAAATTTTCCCTCTGCAAATTTTCTAAAAGTGCAATTGCAGCAGATTCTTTATCACTTATATCTACTATTATTACAGGAACTTCAGTAAGCCCTGCCTTTTTTGCTGCTCTCAGTCTTCTTTCTCCAGCAACTAATTCATATTTATTTTCACCTAATTTTCTTACTGACAGTGGTTGAACTATTCCATATGAACTTATAGATTGAGCTAACTCTTCTAAACTTTCTTCATTAAAATATTTTCTTGGTTGATATACATTAGGTAAAATTAAATCTACGGGTATATAATTAACGTTCTTTTGCATATTTAACCATCCCTCTTATGTTTCCTATTATTAACATTTCTTCACCGTTTTATAAAATCCTTCTAATTTATATAATTTTCATTCTACAAATTATTACATTTATTTTAGTGGTTTTTTAGAAACCATACCTGCTTTTCTTGGATACATATTCGGTGTTCTCTTAATTTTTTTTATTACGACTAAATTATGATTAAGATCATCATTTTCTATTTTTATTATATCCTCTATTTTCCCACCTAAAATACTAACAGCTTTTTTACTTTCCTTAATCTCATCCTCAACAGATGGACCTTTCATAGCCACAAAATATCCTCCTAATTTTATATAAGGAATACAAAATTCGCTTAGAACAGTTAAATTTGCCACTGCCCTTGAAACTGCTGCATCAAATTTTTCTCTATACTCAGTATCTTTAGAAAAATCTTCTGCTCTTCCGTGTATACATTTTATATCGCTTAATTCAATATCTGATATAACTTGATTCAGAAAGTTTATCCTCTTATTTAGTGAATCCAAAAGTACTACTTTTATTTGCGGATTAACTATCTTCATAGGTATACCTGGAAATCCAGCTCCTGTTCCTATATCAATAATATTAGAAATATCTCTTAATGGTGAAAATTTAAATATTTTTACACAATCTATAAAGTGTTTTTTTATTATATCTTCATCTTCTACTATAGTAGTAAGATTAATTTTGTTATTCCAAAATTTTAATATATCCTTATATTTTATAAATTTATTATACTTTTCTTCATCAAATTCTAGTCCTACATCTTTACATGCAGTATCTATAATTTTAAAATATTGCATATTTAGTTCTCCAATCTACCTTCATTTACAGATCCTTTTCTCTATATTTTTTCTCCATATAAATCAGTAAAACAGAAATATCTGCTGGAGAAACTCCTGAAATTCTAGAAGCCTGACCTACACTCATAGGTCTTATCTTTTTCAACTTTTGTGTAGCTTCTATTCTCAATCCATTTATCTTATCATAGTCTATGTCTTCAGGTATAATTTTATTTTCAAATTTTTTAAATTGACTTACTTGTTCTAACTGTTTTTCAATATACCCCTCGTATTTGGAAATAATATTAACTTCTTCCTGAATATCTTCTCCAAGCTCTGGTCTATCTACATCAAGTGGTTGCACCTTAAAATAGTCAAGTTCTGGTCTTTTAATAAGCTCATACAAACTTGTAGTTTTCTTCAATTCAGAAGAACCTATAGAATTTAAAAAATCAACTACTTCTTTTTTAGGCGTTATGTGAATATCTTTTATTCTTTCAACCTCTTTCTCAATGTCACTTTTTCTTTTTAAATATTTTTCATATCTTTCTTCGCTAACAAGTCCTATTTTATGTCCAAGTTCCGTAAGCCTCAAATCTGCATTATCTTGTCTCAGTATCAACCTATACTCTGCTCGTGACGTCATCATTCTGTAAGGCTCCTGAGTTCCCTTTGTAACTAAGTCATCTACTAAAACACCTATATATCCATCTGATCTCTTTAAAATAAGAGGTAACTTGCCTTGCGATTTAAGAGCAGCATTTATACCTGCAATTATTCCCTGAGAAGCAGCTTCCTCATATCCTGAACTTCCATTTAACTGACCTGCCCCAAACAATCCTTCAACTTTTTTAAATTCTAGTGAAAGTTTTAGTTGCGTTGGATTTATACAATCATATTCAATAGCATAACCTGTTCTTAAAAACTCTACATTTTCAAGTCCAGCTATAGTTCTATACATAGCAATCTGCACATCTTCTGGCATAGAAGTAGATGCCCCATCTACATATAGTTCGTCCGTATTTTCACCTTCAGGCTCTATAAATATCTGATGCTTTTCCTTATCTGGAAATCTCATTACTTTATCTTCTATTGAAGGACAGTACCTAGGACCTACAGATTTAATAGAACCATTATAAAGTGGAGATCTATTTATATTATCTCTTATTACTTTTAAAGTATTCTCTGTAGTATACGTTAAATAACAAGATATTTGGCTTCTATTTAAATTTCCACTCATAAAAGAAAAAGGAACTATTTTCTTATCACCTGGTTGTTCTATCATTTTTGAAAAATCAACACTTCGCTTATTTACTCTAGCTGGAGTACCAGTTTTAAACCTTCTAAGTTCTATACCAAGATCAAGCAAACTTTGAGAAAGGTCATTAGCAGGCATAAATCCATTTGGCCCCGAACTATAACTTACGTCTCCTATTATAACTTTACCCTTTAGATAAGTTCCTGTAGCCAAGACCACAGTTTTCGTTTTAAAATATGCTCCATTTTTAGTTAATACACCACATACTTTTCCGTTATCATCTGTTCTTATACTTAGTACTTCTATTTGTCTTAAAGACAAGTTACTTTGTTTTTCAAGTACTTCTTTCATTCTAACTGAATAGTTTTTCTTATCAGCCTGAGCCCTAAGTGAATGTACTGCTGGCCCTTTAGAAGTATTGAGCATTCTTGACTGTATAAAAGTATGATCAATGTTTACGCCCATCTCTCCACCTAAAGCATCTATTTCCCTTACTAAATGCCCTTTAGCAGTTCCACCAACATTAGGATTACAAGGCATAAATCCTACACTATCTAAATTCATTGTACACACTAAAGTCTTACAACCCATTCTAGCAGCTGCAAGTCCTGCTTCACAACCTGCATGACCTGCTCCTACAACTATTACATCATATTTTTCTGAAAAATACTCCAATTTTAACTACCTACTTTCCTAAACAAAATTGTGAAAATATTTTATCAATTATATCTTCTTCTAAGGTGTCTCCAGTTATTTTGCCAAGATTATTCCATGCATTTCTTATATCTATAGATGCCAAATCTATAGCAGACGTATTCTTTAATGCTCCTAAAGCTTCAATACAACTTTCTTTAGCTCTTATAAGTCCTTCCTTATGTCTTGCATTAGTTATAAATAAATCTCCTGGTTTAACCTCACCTTTAAAAAACAAGTCTTTAATACATGTTTTTATCTTATCCAATCCTTTACCTGTCTTTATTGAAGTTTTTATTATACAACTGGAATCTAAATTACAAATGTCGTCTAAATTTATTTTATCATTTATATCAATTTTATTTAATAGAATTATATATTTTTTATCTTTTACATAATTCATAATCTCTTTATCTTCATCATCCAATTCTTCACTTGAATCCAGCATTAATATGACTAAATCAGCTTCATCTATCTTTTGTTTAGATCTCTCTACGCCAATTTTTTCTACCAAATCCTCTGTTTCCCTTATTCCTGCAGTATCAATTACCTTTATAGGAATTCCATCTATATTCATATATTCCTCTATGACATCCCTTGTTGTACCTGGTACATCTGTAACTATTGCCCTATTTTCTCTAATTAAAGAATTTAAAAGTGAAGACTTACCTACATTAGGTTTTCCTACAATTACTGTATTCAATCCATCTCTGACTATCTTACCTTCTTCTGCAGTGCTTAATATGCGATTTATTTCGTCCAATATTTCCTGTAATCTCATGGAAACCTTCTCTGATGTCATTTCTTCTAAGTCCTCTTCAGGATAGTCAACTGTAGCTTCAATATGTGCAATTACTTCCAAAAGCTTTTCTCTAAGTACATTAATTTCTTTAGAAATCTTACCTGTAGACTGCTGTACAGCTGACTTCATCGAAAGTTCAGTTTTTGCTCTAATTATATCAATTACCGCTTCCGCCTGACTTAAATCTATCCTTCCATTCAAAAATGCTCTCTTTGTAAACTCTCCTGGCTCCGCAATTCTAGCTCCAGATTTAATAACTTCCTCAAGTACTTTCTTAGTTGCCACAACTCCACCATGACAATTTATTTCAACTGTATCTTCTGAAGTATAACTTTTAGGAGACTTCATAAAACTAACAAGTACTTCATCTAATAATTCACCGGTACTTTTTTCTACTATATAACCATATCTCATAGAATAAGGCTTCATATCAATTAAATTTCTATTATTTTTTCCTTTAAATATACTATTAACTATTTTAAGTGAATCACAGCCTGAAATCCTTATAATCGATATGCCACCTTCACCTAAAACCGTAGCTACAGCTGCTATTGTATCAAACTCTTTCATTATTTCACTTCCTCAAAATATAATTTATAAGTATACCTCTACACATAAGATAATCTAACTCTAGCTAATATCTAAAATTATTTTGTGAAAAATAATTATTTTGTATCTCCAATTTATTTTTCTAAATGTAAAAAAGAAAGCCTTTAGGCTTTCTTTAAATCCACTACAACTCTTCTAAAGGGTTCCTGACCTTCGCTATATGTATTCACATAAATATTATTTTGAAGGGCAGAATGAATTATTCTTCTCTCGTAAGGATTCATTGGTTCTAACTTAATTATTCTACCTGTCCTCTTAACCTTTTCAGCTACTCTTCTAGCAAGTCTCTTTAGTGTTTCTTCTCTTTTAAATCTATAATTTTCTGTGTCTAAAACAACTCTCTTATATTCTGTATCATGATTTTTATTTATTACAAGACTTACAAGATACTGAAGTGCATCTAACGTTTCTCCCCTATATCCTATAAGTATTCCCATTTCTTGACCAGTTAAGTATATCTTTATACCATTTTTGTCTTCCTTTATTTCTATTTCAGCCTCTACCTTAATTTTATCTAAAATACTTTTCAAAAATGTTTTAGCTTCATTTATATAATCTCTCTTAACCGTAACTCTTATTTTGGCTGGCCTCGTTCCTATAATATTAAAAAAACCTTTATTGCCTTCATCTAAAACTTCCATTTTCACTTTATTTTCTTCAACTTTTAATTCAGAAAGTGCAGTTTTAAATGCATCCTCTACTGTCTTCCCAGTCGTTTCTATAAAATCCATAACACATGGCCACCCCCTAAGCCTTAATATTTCCCTTTTTCATTTCAATCTTTTTCAAAACAACAGTTTGCGCTATTTGAATTAAATTACTAACAACCCAATAAAGTACTAAAGCTGCTTTAAACTTTATACTCATAAATACCATGAATATAGACATTCCTATATTCATTGTCTTTGCCTGCTTTGCTTGTTCGCTATTACCTGACATCATTAGATATCCTGATAAGAAAGTAGTTATGCCAGATAAAATAGCAAGGAATATATCCGTTTTAGCTAAATCACCTATCCACAAAAAACTAACGCCATTTATTCCTGATAGATTGTTAAAAACATAATAGAGAGCTATTAGAATAGGCCATTGAATTAGAAGTGGTAAACATCCACTAAAAGGACTTGCTCCTTTTTCTTTATATAATTTCATCATTTCTTGCTGTGCTTTTTGAGGATCTTTTTTATATTTCTCTTGTAGCTTTTTTACCTCTGGCTGAATTTCATTCATTATAAGTGAAGATCTTGCTTGTTTTATACCTAGTGGAAGTATTATAATTCTAATTATTATAGTCATTAAAATTATTGCGATACCATAAGACATATTCTGATTAGGTATGACGGAAGTTACACTATGATGTAAAAACTCAAAAAACTGAACAAAAGCATTATTTAGATATTGCAAAATATTAAACCTCCCGAAATTTATTTAACTGGGTCATATCCTCCCTTGCAAAATGGATTGCACCTCAATATTCTCTTTATAGACATAAATCCACCTTTTATAGTACCATATTTCTGCAATGCTTCTACTGTATATTGTGAACAAGTAGGGGAAAATCTACAACATGGACCCTTCAAAGGTGATATATATTTCATATACAATTTAACTAAAAAAATTAAAAATTTTTTCATTTATTATACAAACCTGCTTTTTTAATTAAATTTTTC
The DNA here is from genome assembly GCF_019056555.1 of Clostridium sp. 001. Classification (NCBI taxonomy): domain Bacteria; kingdom Bacillati; phylum Bacillota; class Clostridia; order Eubacteriales; family Clostridiaceae; genus Clostridium; species Clostridium sp. 001. Next base: position 2,348,568 of record NZ_CP020473.1, read on the forward strand.
ATGGAATTCTCTATTTCTATATAACTTTTACCATTTGACAAATTCCTAGCTATAAATACTAAATCATATCCAACTTTTATGTCTTCAATATTCAACCTAAAATTCTCTTTGATTAATCTTTTAATTCTATTTCTAATAACACTCTTTCCTACTTTCTTACTCACTGATATACCTAATCTATTTATACCCTTTTTATTTCTGTAAATATATAATACTAATAGATTATTAGAAAAAGATTTTCCTCTTCTATACACAGCCCTAAATTCTGCATTCTTTTTTATTCTGTAAACATTCATATGTTTTTGCTCCTTTTTTCTGCTTGCAGAAAAAGGCCACAAAAGCGGCCCTTATGCTGTTAATCTCTTTCTACCTTTTTGTCTTCTTCTTCTAATAACATTTCTTCCTGACAAAGTTCTCATTCTTTTTCTAAAACCATGCTCTCTTTTTCTTTGTTTCTTTTTTGGTTGATAAGTCATCCACATACTATAACACAACTCCTTTCCAATTTAGCATTTATTTTTTCTTTACTTATTATATATGGAGCGCAATAAATACATTACTCTCATGTAAACTAACATTTATAAAAGCAATCAATCCACCTAATTATAAATCCTAAAGTTTTACTATTAAATTATATATTCACTAAGTTACAATGTCAATACAAAATAAAGACTACAAAAATGGATAAAAAACATTACCTGTTAATATTTTTTATCGGTTTTTGTGGATAACTTCTTGAATAGGTAGTTAGGTTTTGATATTATAAATAGAGACCTGTTAATAACTTTAAAAATATATAACTTATCCACAGTTGTGGATAAAAATGTGCATAAGTTGTTTAATTTTATATAAACTTCCTATTCATTTATACATTTTTAACTATTTTACTAACATTATTCATTGTAGATAATGTTAATATTTATTTTACGGCTATTGTTTATAACTTTTTTTATTTAAGAGATATAAACATATTTATAAACATGTGAATATTTTTATAAACATATGTCAAGAAAATATAATGACGTTTATAATCATGTAAATATGTTGTGAATTATTTTTCTAAGACTGGAGGATACAAAATGAATGCCCATCCAAAAGAAATATGGGAACAATCTTTAAACATAATAAATGGTGAAATTACTGAAGTAAGCTTTAACACATGGATTAAAAGTATTACTCCTGTATCTATTGAAAATGACACCTTCATATTAAGTGTACCAAATGACCTTACTAAAGGCATATTAACTAGTAAATATAAAAATTTAATAGCTAATGCTCTAAAATTAATTACTTCAAAAAAATACAACATTAAATTTTTAATTGCCTCTGAATCAGAAGAAGCTTTAACATTAGACAGCACTAATAAAAGGCACAATAAAAATTCCGTATTGGTAAATGATGAAATGTCAACCATGCTAAATCCAAAATATACTTTTGATTCCTTCGTTATAGGTAATAGTAATAGATTCGCTCATGCAGCTTCACTTGCTGTAGCTGAATCACCTTCAAAAGCATATAATCCTCTATTCATATACGGAGGCGTAGGATTAGGCAAAACTCATTTAATGCATGCTATAGGACACTACATATTAAACAATAATAGCAAATCTAAAGTAGTATACGTTTCATCTGAAAAATTTACAAACGAACTTATAAATTCAATAAAAGATGATAAAAATGTAGAGTTTAGAAATAAATATAGAAATATAGATGTACTCTTAATAGATGATATACAATTTATAGCAGGTAAGGAAAGAACCCAAGAAGAATTTTTTCATACCTTTAATGCATTATACGAAGCTAATAAACAAATAATTTTATCTAGTGATAGACCACCAAAAGAAATACCTACATTAGAAGATAGACTTAGATCTAGGTTTGAATGGGGACTTATAGCAGACATTCAAGCACCAGATTTTGAAACTAGAATGGCCATATTAAAAAAGAAGGCAGACGTTGAAAATTTAAATATCCCTAATGAAGTAATGGTGTATATAGCTACCCAAATTAAATCCAACATTAGAGAACTTGAAGGTGCTCTAATAAGAATAGTTGCTTTCTCCTCACTTACAAATAAAGAAATAAGTATAGATTTGGCAGTAGAGGCATTAAAAGATATAATTTCAAGCAAACAATCAAAACAAGTTACCATAGACTTAATACAAGACGTAGTTGCAAACTATTATAACTTAAAAGTAGATGATTTAAAATCTGCAAGAAGAACAAGAAATATAGCTTTTCCAAGACAAATAGCTATGTACTTGTGCAGAAAACTTACAGATATGTCTTTGCCAAAAATCGGAGAAGAATTTGGTGGAAGAGATCATACTACCGTAATACATGCCTATGAAAAAATATCAACTAATTTAAAACAGGATGAAAGTCTTCAAAATGCTATAGGCGATTTAACGAAACGACTAAATCAAAATTAATTATCAACAACTGTTAATATTATTTAGCAATAACACTGTGCATTAAAAATATTAATATATTTTTTTCTAATTATGTGGATAACGTCAATTTTTATCAATTACTTATCCACAATTATTTTTCGCATTTTTTTATTCAGTATCAACGCATTCAAAGGTTATCCACATAATCACAGCCCCTACTACTATTATTACTAAATTTAATTAATTATCTATATTCTATACATCTTTCTACATTGTGAATAAAGGAGGACATAAAATGAATTTTACATGTACAAAAACAGAATTACAAGAAGCTATTTCCATAGCACAAAAAGCTATCACAGGGAAATCCAGCATGCCAATATTAAATGGTCTGCTTATTACAACCTGTAAAAATCAAATTAAATTAACTGGATCAGATATAGACCTCAGTATAGAAACAAAAATAAATGCAGAAATAAAAGAAGAAGGATCTGTAGTAGTTGATTCTAGAATATTTGGAGAAATTATAAGAAAATTACCTAATGACAATATAAATATTTCCACTACAGAAAATAATTCAATAGAAATAATATGTCAAAAATCTAAATTTAACCTAATTCATATGAATGCAGAAGATTTTCCTGAAATACCTAATATAAATGAAAATATTATTTTTTTAATACCTCAAAAAATACTAAAAGATATGATAAAAAGTACTATTTTCGCTGCAGCTCAAGATGAAACAAGACCTATACTTACAGGCATTTTATTTGAAATTAAGAACAAAAAATTAAATTTAGTGGCATTAGACGGATATAGATTAGCTTTAAAGTCAGAATATCTTAATACAGAAAACATAATAAACGCTGTAATTCCAGAAAAAACTTTAAGTGAAGTTTCTAAAATCCTAGAAGATAATGATGAAAATGTAAATATAACTTTTACACCTAATCACATACTTTTTAATTTAGATAATACTAAAATTATATCTAGATTACTGGAAGGTGAATTTATAAAATATAATTCTATAATTCCAGATGAATTTAATTTGCAAGTAACAGCTAAAAGAGAAGAACTTTTAAGTTGTATTGAAAGAGCGTCACTAATGGCTAAAGACAGTAATACCAATTTAATAAAGTTAGAAATAGAAGAAAACAACATGATAATAACTTCAAATTCTCAATTAGGAATGGTTAGAGAAGAACTAAACATATTATTGCAAGGAGACACATTAAAAATTGCATTTAATTCAAAATACCTAATAGATGTCTTGAAAATAATGGACGAAGAAGAAATTATTATGAAATTCTCTAGCAGCGTAAGTCCATGCGTAATCAAAAATAAAGATAAAGATAATTGCACTTATTTAGTACTCCCTGTAAGACTTTTAAACAATTAAAAATAAAAAAATTGGAGATAATAGAAAATGAATGAAATTAAAATTAATACAGATGTAATAAAATTAGATTCTTTTCTAAAATGGTGTGGGGCTGTTTCACAAGGCTCTGAAGCTAAAATGTTTATAAAAAATGGAATGGTAAAGGTAAATGGAGAAGTAGAAATGAGAAGAGGAAGAAAACTTTCACAAGGATTTACAGTTGAATTTCAAGAAAAAACTTATAAAATTATATAGATGCAATTAAAAATTTAGTATTAAATGTGCATTATATATTGTGATATAATTATAAATAGGTGTTTTTATATGTATATCAAATATTTAAAACTTATTAATTTTAGAAACTATAAGGAACTAGACATAGAATTTGATAAAAATTTAAATGTATTTATAGGAGATAATGCACAAGGAAAAACAAATATATTAGAGAGTATATACTATTGCAGTATAGGCAAGTCACCAAGAACAAATAAGGATAAGGAATTAATAAATTGGAATGGCAAATATGCTTATATAAAAGCTGGGGTATATAGTTCATCACACAACTTAAATGATAAAAAAATAGAGATAAAGATATTCAAAGAAGGCAAAAAGGGAATAAACATAAATTCTATAAGGGTAAATAAACTGTCTGAACTTATGGGAATTTTTAATGTAGTAATGTTTTCTCCAGAAGATTTAAAAATAATAAAAGAATCTCCTTCTTTCAGAAGAAAATTTTTAGATATAGAGCTGTGTAAATTCAGTAAAAGATATTATTATAACTTAGTTCAATATAACAAGGTTCTAAGTGAAAGAAACTTATTACTTAGAAAACGGGGTAGCAGTAATAGTGATATTCTTGATATATACGATATCCAATTGTCTAAATATGGTGCAGTTATAATAGATCTCAGAAATAAATACATAAACAAACTCAGCAAAATGGGTAAAATTATTCATGAAGATATAACTTCACAAACTGAAAAAATAGAATTTAAATATGTAACATCTATAACAGACTTAGATAATGTAGAAAGCAGCTTGTTTAAAGTTTTGGAAACTAATAGACAAAGGGATATAGAAAAAGGTATTACCCTCTATGGTCCACATAGGGATGATTTTGTTACGAGCATAAATGGTATAAATGTAAGAAGCTTTGGTTCCCAAGGACAACAGAGGACATCAGTTCTAACTATGAAATTTGCGTCTCTTGAAATAATAAAAGAAATTACAGGAGAATATCCGGTTTTATTACTGGATGATGTTTTATCTGAACTAGATGCAAATAGACAAAAGTATATATTAAATTCTATAAATGAAATACAAACATTTATAACGGGTACAGGAATTGATGACATTAAAAAAAATGTAAAAAAAGAAAATCAAATATTTATTGTAAAGAGTGGAAAGATGAATAGAATTTAATTTTGAAAGGAGATTGTTATGTTTTTACATTTAGGTGAAAATATAGTTGTTCCGATAAAAGATATAATTGGAATATTTGATATTGAAACTTCAACATATAATTCTGATACAACCCAATTTTTAAGAATGGCTGAAGAAGATGGATTTGTTCAAAAAATTACAAAAGATAAACCTAAATCATTCATTATTGCGGAAGTAAATAAAAAAAGTAGAATTTATTTATCACCTATATCTTCATCCACACTAGCTAAAAGGTCAGAAATTTTATGTTACGAACTCTAAAATAGGAGGATATAGGTATGATGCAAGAAAAAAAGCAAACTTATGATGAAAATCAAATACAAGTATTAGAAGGTCTTGAAGCTGTTAGAAAAAGACCTGGAATGTATATTGGAAGTACTAGTTCAAGGGGGCTTCATCATTTAGTGTATGAGATAGTTGATAATAGCATAGATGAGGCACTGGCAGGATATTGCGATAAAATAAATGTAATTATACATAAAGATAATTCTATAACAGTTACGGATAATGGTAGAGGAATGCCTGTTGGAATGCACCATAAAATGAAAAAACCAACTGTAGAGGTTATAATGACTATACTACACGCAGGAGGAAAATTTGGTGGTGGCGGATACAAAGTTTCTGGCGGACTTCATGGAGTTGGAGCATCAGTTGTAAATGCTCTGTCTGAAATCTGTGAAGTTGAAGTAAAAAGAGAAAGCCATATATGGAGACAGGTATTTAAAAGAGGAAAAGTAGCAAGCGGACTTGATATAATAGGTGATAGTGAGGAGCACGGAACAAAAATTCACTTTAAACCGGATGCAGAAATATTTGATGAAATAGAATATGATTATGATATATTGGCTCAAAGACTTAGAGAATTGGCGTTTTTAAACAAGGGTATAAAAATAAGGTTAGAAGATGAGAGAGATGATAAAGAAGAAATATTTCACTATGAAGGTGGAATAAAGTCCTTTGTAAGTTATCTTAATAGAAATAAACAACCAATTCATAAAGAGCCTATATACGTAGAGGGCAAAAAAGATGACTACTCTGTAGAAATTGCTATTCAATACAATGATGGGTACACTGAAAATATTTTTGCTTTTGCTAATAATATAGATACAGTAGAAGGTGGAACTCATTTAGCTGGATTTAAGTCAGCACTTACTAGGGTTTTTAATGACTATGCAAAAAAATTTGGTATATTAAAAGAAAATGACAAAAATCTATCAGGAGAAGATATAAGAGAAGGCCTTACTGCAGTTATATCTGTAAAACTTGTAGATCCTCAATTTGAAGGCCAGACGAAAACAAAACTAGGAAATAGTGAAGTGCGTGGCATAGTTGACAGTATAATGGGAGAGTCATTAAATAATTTTTTACAGGAAAATCCTCAAGTAGCAAAGATGATACTTGACAAATCACTTATGGCATCCCGGGCTAGAGAAGCAGCAAGAAAAGCAAGAGAACTTACAAGACGTAAATCTATACTCGAAAATACTTCTCTTCCAGGAAAATTAGCAGATTGTTCATCTAAAGATCCTTCTGAATGTGAAATATATTTAGTCGAGGGTGATTCTGCAGGTGGATCTGCGAAACAAGGTAGAAATAGAAAATTTCAAGCTATACTTCCACTGCGTGGTAAAATAATGAATGTTGAGAAACAAAGGCTTGATAAAATACTTGGTTATGAAGAAATAAGAGCCATGATAACGGCATTTGGAGCAGGTATAGGAAAAGACTTTGATGTAAATAAAATAAGATACAATAAAATAATAATAATGACAGATGCAGATGTAGATGGTGCGCACATAAGAACATTATTACTTACTTTTTTCTTCAGATATATGAAGGAACTTGTTGAAAAATGTCATGTTTATATAGCTCAACCACCTTTATATAGAGTAGCTAAAGGGAAGAAGGAATACTACGCATATTCAGATGATGAATTAGATGTATTGCTTACTGAAATAGGTGGGAAAGACAGTAATGTAGATATACAAAGATATAAAGGACTTGGAGAAATGGATTCAGAACAACTTTGGGATACTACAATGAATCCTGAAACAAGGACCCTTATTCAAGTAAATGTAGAGGACACTATGGCTGCTGATGAAATCTTTACTATACTTATGGGTGACAAAGTAGAACCTCGTAGAAATTTTATACAAGAAAATGCTAAAAAAGTTGTAAACTTAGATATATAAGTAGAGAGGTGTAATAGATGTTTGATGAAGGAAAAATTTTACCAGTAGACATAAGCCGTGAAATGAAGAAAAGTTATATAGACTATGCTATGAGTGTTATTGTAAGCCGTGCGCTTCCAGATGTACGTGATGGATTAAAGCCAGTTCACAGAAGAATACTGTATTCTATGTATGAGTTAGGACTTACCCCTGAAAAGGGCTATAGGAAGTGTGCAAGAATTGTAGGAGATGTTTTAGGTAAATATCATCCACATGGAGATACAGCGGTTTATGATGCTCTAGTTAGATTGGCACAAGACTTCTCTATCAGGTATACTCTAGTTGATGGTCATGGAAATTTTGGTTCAGTAGATGGAGATAGTGCTGCAGCTATGAGATATACTGAAGCTAAAATGAATAAAATAACACTTGAAATGTTAAGGGGAATAAATAAAAATACAGTAGATTTCGTTCCAAACTTTGATGGTGAAGAAAAAGAACCTTCAGTTTTACCTTCAAGATTTCCTAATTTACTTGTAAATGGTTCTGCTGGAATAGCTGTAGGTATGGCTACGAACATACCACCCCATAATCTTACTGAAGTTATAAATGGTGTCATAATGATAATAGACAATCCAGATATAACAATTAGCGAGCTTATGACGTCTATAAAAGGTCCTGATTTTCCAACTGCAGGACAAATAATTGGCACATCAGGTATAAGAAGTGCCTATGAAACTGGAAGAGGAAAAATATTAGTAAGGGCTAAAGCTGAAATTGAAGAAGTTAAAGGTAGAAACAGAATAATAGTAACTGAAATTCCATATCAAGTTAATAAATCAAAGCTTATAGAAAATATGGCCGACCTTGTTAAGAATAAAAAAATAGATGGAATATCTGATATTAGAGATGAATCAGATAGAGATGGAATGAGAATAGTTATAGAATTAAAAAGAGATGCAAATCCTAATGTAACTCTTAATCAGCTGTACAAACATACAAGAATGCAGGATACTTTTGGTATTATAATGCTTTCTCTTGTAAATAATGAACCAAAAGTACTGAATTTAAAGCAGATGCTTGTATATTATTTAAGATTTCAAGAAGAAATTATAACAAGAAGAACTAAATTTGATTTAGATAAAGCTCAAGCTAGAGCTCATATTCTAGAAGGATTAAAAATAGCATTAGATCATATAGATGAGGTAATACATCTAATAAGATCATCTAAAACTGCAGAAAATGCCAGAAATGGGTTAATGTCTGAATTTAGTCTTTCAGAAAAACAGGCTCAAGCTATCTTGGATATGAGACTTCAAAGACTTACAGGTCTTGAAAGAGAAAAAATTGAAAATGAATATAATGAATTGATGGAAACAATAAAACATCTCAAGGAAATACTAGAAAATAAAGAATTGCTGCTGAAGATAATTAAAGATGAATTAATTGAGATAAGAGATAAATATGGTGATGAAAGAAAAACTGAAATACAGATAAGCAATGATGATATAAATATTGAAGATCTTATTGAAGAGCAGGAAGTAGTAATAACTCTAACTCATTCAGGATATATAAAAAGAATTTCTGCTGATACTTATTCTTCCCAAAGAAGAGGGGGAAAGGGAATACAAGCAATGTCTACAAAAGAGGATGACTTTGTAGAGCACATATTTATTACATCAACCCATAATAATATTTTATTTTTCACTAACAAAGGTAAAGTGTATAAATTAAAGGGTTATGAAATTCCTGATGCTGGTAGAACAGCTAAAGGAACAAATTTAGTTAATTTAATACCTCTGCAAGGAGACGAACAAATTCAAGCAGTTATATCCTTTAAGGAAGTTGATAAGGATAATTATTTTATTATGGCTACTAGATGCGGATTGATAAAGAAGACTAAGATAAGTCAATATGCTTCTATAAGAAAAAATGGATTAAATGCTATAAATTTAAAAGATGAAGATGAACTTATAGGAGTTAGAATGACTACAGGTAAGAGTGAAATTCTTATTTTCACTAAAAATGGATATGCTATAAGATTCAGTGAAGATGATGTAAGACCTACGGGAAGAAATACGACAGGAGTAAGAGCCATAACTTTAAGAACTGGTGACATAGCTGTAGCTATGGATATCGTAGATAAGTCTCAAGATGTTCTTGTAATTAGTGAGAATGGATTTGGCAAAAGAACGCCAGTATCCGAATACACTATTCATAGAAGAGGTGGAAAAGGAATTATCACTTACAAAGTTACAGAAAAAACCGGTTTAATAGTTGGTGCTAGAGTTGTAAAAGATGAGGATGAAATGATGCTCATAAATAGCAGTAATGTAGCTATAAGGCTCAATGTATCTGAGATTTCTGTTACAAATAGAAATACTATGGGAGTTACTCTCATGAGAACAGATGAAGAACAAAGGGTTGTTGCAATTGCTAAAATAAATTGCAGTGATGATACAAGTGATGATATAGATCATAAACAAGTAGAGGAATAATAGGTGCACTTAAATTAAGCAAAATAAATACTATTTAATTTTATATGTATGATATATAAAACGTGTTAAATGGTTTAAATAAAATAAATACTAGTGTCTTGATTAGGACACTAGTATTTATTTTGTTATATTAAAAAAACAACATAACCTAGTGTGTCAGTATAAGAATATTTAAGGAATAAGTATCATAGTGTATGTATTATAAGATAATTTTACATAATGGTGATATTTTTGAATTATGTATATATGTAATGTGTTAGAATAGCAACTGTCGTCATCAAGCGAAGACATTAATTTGAGAATATCAATTGTAATGTCTCATGCAATTCAAAATTAAGTTTTGAAAAAAAGATGTTGACAAAGTAAGAAATAGATGATATACTATAAAAGCTGTCGAAGTAAGACAGCAAAATGATCCTTGAAAATTAAACAGAGGAAGATATAAGTACAACTTATTTAGAATAAACCAGCAATTCTTTTGAGCTGCGAGAGCAGCTAAAAAAGTAATTTCGTAATAAGAAGAGTCAATACAAACTTTTAAATTAAGAGTTTGATCCTGGCTCAGGACGAACGCTGGCGGCGTGCTTAACACATGCAAGTCGAGCGATGAAGCTCCTTCGGGAGTGGATTAGCGGCGGACGGGTGAGTAACACGTGGGTAACCTACCTCAAAGAGGGGGATAGCCTCCCGAAAGGGAGATTAATACCGCATAATAATCAGTTTTCACATGGAGATTGATTTAAAGGAGTAATCCGCTTTGAGATGGACCCGCGGCGCATTAGCTAGTTGGTAGGGTAACGGCCTACCAAGGCGACGATGCGTAGCCGACCTGAGAGGGTGATCGGCCACATTGGAACTGAGAGACGGTCCAGACTCCTACGGGAGGCAGCAGTGGGGAATATTGCACAATGGGCGAAAGCCTGATGCAGCAACGCCGCGTGAGTGAAGAAGGTTTTCGGATTGTAAAGCTCTGTCTTTGGGGACGATAATGACGGTACCCAAGGAGGAAGCCACGGCTAACTACGTGCCAGCAGCCGCGGTAATACGTAGGTGGCGAGCGTTGTCCGGAATTACTGGGCGTAAAGAGTGCGTAGGCGGATATTTAAGTGAGATGTGAAATACCCGGGCTTAACCCGGGCACTGCATTTCAAACTGGATATCTAGAGTGCGGGAGAGGAGAATGGAATTCCTAGTGTAGCGGTGAAATGCGTAGAGATTAGGAAGAACACCAGTGGCGAAGGCGATTCTCTGGACCGTAACTGACGCTGAGGCACGAAAGCGTGGGTAGCAAACAGGATTAGATACCCTGGTAGTCCACGCCGTAAACGATGAGTACTAGGTGTAGGAGGTATCGACCCCTTCTGTGCCGCAGTAAACACAATAAGTACTCCGTCTGGGAAGTACGATCGCAAGATTAAAACTCAAAGGAATTGACGGGGGCCCGCACAAGCAGCGGAGCATGTGGTTTAATTCGAAGCAACGCGAAGAACCTTACCTGGACTTGACATACCCTGAATATCTTAGAGATAAGAGAAGCCCTTCGGGGCAGGGATACAGGTGGTGCATGGTTGTCGTCAGCTCGTGTCGTGAGATGTTAGGTTAAGTCCTGCAACGAGCGCAACCCCTGTTGTTAGTTGCTAACATTTAGTTGAGCACTCTAGCAAGACTGCCGCGGTTAACGCGGAGGAAGGTGGGGATGACGTCAAATCATCATGCCCCTTATGTCCAGGGCAACACACGTGCTACAATGGGCAGTACAGAGAGAAGCAAGACCGCGAGGTGGAGCAAACCTCAAAAACTGCCCCCAGTTCGGATTGTAGGCTGAAACTCGCCTACATGAAGTTGGAGTTGCTAGTAATCGCGAATCAGAATGTCGCGGTGAATACGTTCCCGGGCCTTGTACACACCGCCCGTCACACCATGAGAGCTGGCAACACCCGAAGTCCGTAGTCTAACTTAGGAGGACGCGGCCGAAGGTGGGGTTAGTAATTGGGGTGAAGTCGTAACAAGGTAGCCGTAGGAGAACCTGCGGCTGGATCACCTCCTTTCTAGGGAGTCGAAAGATAGAGTATAATCTATCTTATAAATTGATGGTTTAAGTAAGTTAATACTTAAAAATTGATAGTAACAAGTATATCAAGGAAAAACATAAGCGAGGAACAGAGTTTACTAATGTAAATGAGTACCGCAGTGAATGATTTTGACGAAGATATACGAAGTTAATAGCAATTTTTCACTCTGTTTAATTTTGAAGGATCAGATAGATTCTTCTTTCAGTTTACAACCAATTAGGAATGTAAATTGAAAAATTGTCCTTTGAAAATTGCACAGTAAATAAGAAATAAAGTAAAGCTAAGGTTATAATATAACCTTTGTAGTAAAGTATCATTTTAAAGATGATATGATGATAATAAGAAAATTGATAGTAACGAGCAGATCGAGGAAAGATTTGAGCGAGGAGCAGAGTTTACTTATGTAAATGAGCACCACAGCGAAAAGGTTGACGAAGATATGCGAAGTTAATAGCAATTTTCGATAATAAAGGTCAAGCTACAAAGGGCGCATGGAGGATGCCTTGGCACCAGGAGCCTAAGAAGGACGCGATAAGCTGCGAAAAGCTCTGGGTAGGCGCAAATAGCCAGAGAACCAGAGATATCCGAATGGGGAAACCCACCTAGATAACGCTAGGTACTGCAAACTGAATACATAGGTTTGTAGAGGCAAACCCGGGGAACTGAAACATCTAAGTACCCGGAGGAAGAGAAAGAAACATCGATTTCCTAAGTAGCGGCGAGCGAACGGGAAAGAGCCCAAACCAGGAACTTGTTCCTGGGGTTGCGGATAGGTCATAAATACTGTGAAGTGTTAATTGAAGAGAGCTGGAAGGCTCCGCCGGAGAAGGTAAAAGCCCTGTAAATGAAAGCAAAGAGCAGCCAGATCTAATCCAGAGTACCACGAGACACGAGAAACCTTGTGGGAAACAGGGAGGACCACCTCCCAAGGCTAAATACTACCTGGTGACCGATAGAGAAGGAGTACCGTGAGGGAAAGGTGAAAAGAACCCCGGGAGGGGAGTGAAATAGAACCTGAAACCGTGTGTCCACAAACAGTCGAAGTACGTAAAGTACGACGGCGTGCTTTTTGTAGAACGAGCCAGCGAGTTACGATATGCAGCAAGGTTAAGTACTTAAGGTATGGAGCCGGAGGGAAACCGAGTCTGAAAAGGGCGCGAAGTTGTATGTTGTAGACCCGAAACCGAGTGACCTATCCATGGCCAGGTTGAAGCGGAAGTAAAATTCCGTGGAGGACCGAACCACGTTGGTGTTGAAAAACCATGGGATGAGCTGTGGATAGCGGAGAAATTCCAATCGAACTCGGAGATAGCTGGTTCTCCTCGAAATAGCTTTAGGGCTAGCGTCGGAAATGAGTAATGGAGGTAGAGCACTGAATGGGGTAGGGGCTGACAACAGTTACTGAACCTTATCAAACTCCGAATGCCATATACTTGAATTCCGGCAGTCAGACTGCGAATGATAAGATCCGTGGTCAAAAGGGAAACAGCCCAGACCACCAGCTAAGGTCCCAAAGTGTAAGTTAAGTGGGAAAGGATGTGTGATTTCTAAGACAACTAGGATGTTGGCTCAGAAGCAGCCACTCATTTAAAGAGTGCGTAATAGCTCACTAGTCAAGAGATCATGCGCCGAAAATGTCCGGGGCTAAAACTTACCACCGAAGCTGTGGACTCGAAAGAGTGGTAGAGGAGCATCCTGTATGAGTTGAAGTTGTACCGGAAGGAACAGTGGATTGTACAGGAGAGAGAATGCTGGCATAAGTAGCGAGAAATAAGTGAGAATCTTATTGGTCGAAAACCTAAGGTTTCCTGGGGAAGGTTCGTCCGCCCAGGGTAAGTCGGGACCTAAGCCGAGGCCGAAAGGCGTAGGTGATGGACAATCGGTTGAAATTCCGATACCGCATAAAAGCGTTTGACAAAAGGGATGACGCAGGAGGATAAGGTGTGCATACAAATGGATGTATGTCTAAGCACCGAGTCAGGTATACCAGGAAAATCCGGTATATCAATGATGAGGTGTGATGGGGAACCCGCAAGGGGAAGTACCTGATTTCACGCTGCCGAGAAAAGTCTCTATGGAGCTTTTATGTGCCCGTACCGCAAACCGACACAGGTAGGTGAGGAGAGAATCCTAAGACCATCGGAAGAATTGTTGTTAAGGAACTAGGCAAATTAACTCCGTAACTTAGGGAGAAGGAGAGCCACGCAAGTGGCCGCAGAGAAAAGGCTCAAGCAACTGTTTATCAAAAACACAGGTTTCTGCTAAAGCGAAAGCTGAAGTATAGGAGCTGACGCCTGCCCGGTGCTGGAAGGTTAAGGGGAAGACTTAGCGCAAGCGAAGGTCAGAACTTAAGCCCCAGTAAACGGCGGCCGTAACTATAACGGTCCTAAGGTAGCGAAATTCCTTGTCGGGTAAGTTCCGACCCGCACGAATGGCGTAATGATTTGAGCACTGTCTCGACAACAAATCCGGCGAAATTGAAGTGCAAGTGAAGATGCTTGCTACCCGCGATTGGACGGAAAGACCCCGTAGAGCTTTACTGCAGTTTAGCACTGAATTTCGGTATTGTCTGTACAGGATAGGTGGGAGACTAGGAAGTAGTGGCGCCAGCCATTACCGAGTCGATGTTGGGATACCACCCTGACAGTACTGGAATTCTAACCGGGCTCCATGAAACTGGAGACGGGACAATGTTAGGCGGGCAGTTTGACTGGGGCGGTCGCCTCCTAAAAAGTAACGGAGGCGTACAAAGGTTCCCTCAGAAGGGTTAGAAATTCTTCGAAGAGTGCAAAGGCAGAAGGGAGCTTGACTGCGACACAAACAAGTGGAGCAGGGACGAAAGTCGGGCTTAGTGATCCGGTGGTACCTCGTGGGAGGGCCATCGCTCAACGGATAAAAGCTACCTCGGGGATAACAGGCTGATCTCCCCCAAGAGTTCACATCGACGGGGAGGTTTGGCACCTCGATGTCGGCTCGTCGCATCCTGGGGCTGAAGTAGGTCCCAAGGGTTGGGCTGTTCGCCCATTAAAGCGGCACGCGAGCTGGGTTCAGAACGTCGTGAGACAGTTCGGTCCCTATCCGTCGCGGGCGCAGGAAATTTGAGAGGAGCTGTCCTTAGTACGAGAGGACCGGGATGGACCGACCGCTGGTGAACCAGTTGTTCCGCCAGGAGCATAGCTGGGTAGCCAAGTTGGGAAGGGATAAACGCTGAAAGCATCTAAGTGTGAAGCCCACCTCAAGATAAGATTTCCCATAGCGTAAGCTAGTAAGACCCCTCGAAGAACACGAGGAGATAGGTCAGAGGTGTAAGCAGGGCAACTTGTTAAGCTGACTGATACTAATAGGTCGAGGGCTTGACCAAATAAAAAACGAAAGAAAAAAATTTACTGTGCAATTTTGAGAGGACAGAGTAATTTGAACTCTTAAAAGATAATATATAAGAAAATTGATAGAAGCGAGCAGATTGAGGAAAGGCTTGAATGAGGAGCAGAGTTTACTTGTGTAAATGAGCACCGCAGTGAAAGACTTGACGAAAATATGAGAAGCTTATAGCAATTTTCGATAATAAATCTGGTGGTAATGACGTGAAGGTAACACCCCTTTCCATACCGAACAGGAAGGTTAAGCTTCACAGTGCCGATGGTACTGCAGGGGAGGCCCTGTGGGAGAATAGGTCGCTGCCAGGTAATAAGGATCTTTAGCTCAGTTGGTTAGAGCAACCGGCTCATAACCGGTGGGTCCGGGGTTCGAGTCCCTGAAGGTCCACCATGAAAAGAACTACATAGTTTTATGTAGTTCTTTTATTTTTTGCCCGTATTATGGTACACTTTAAATAGTGTATTAGTTGGAGGAGATTTATATTGATATTTTATAGAATAAAGCAATTTTATTGGGCATTAACTTCTAGAATTAATGAACAGGATAGTAGGTTTATAAAAAATATTTTAAGTATAGAAGAATTAAAATTATTTAATAAACTGTCCATAAATGAACAAAAGCATTGCGTAAAAGTAGCATATGATGTAGAGCGTATTTGTAATAGTAAGCCAGGTACAGTAGATGAGAAATTGCTTCTAAAGGCTGCTCTTTTACATGATATAGGTAAGATAGATAGAAAGCTAAATCTAATAGACAAATCATTTATAGTATCAATGGATAGGATTTCAAAAGGGAAATTAAGAAAATTTTCTCAAAAGCCAAAGATAAATGTATATTACAATCATAGTAAAATAGGAGTAGAGCTATTAAAAAAGATAGAGTATAATGAAAAATTATTTTATTTGATAGAAAATCATCATAATAACGATACTCATAATAATAATTTGGAGTTAAAGATATTAAAGTATTGCGATAAAAGAAATTAAAATTATAAGTTAAATTTTTTTAATTTATAAGTATTTTAGTATTTTATGTGTATAAATTTATTCCAATTTTTATGATATAATTAATGTATAAGTGTATTAGTGGAGGTTAAGATGGATTCAAAAAAAAGAAGAATATATATTAAAGAAATTCTTGAAAAAAATGACGAACCTCAAAAGGGTCATATTTTGGCAGAAAAGTTAGGGGTTACTAGACAAATAATAGTTAAAGATATAGCAATTTTAAGGGCAGAAGGTAAAGATATAATAGCAACCCCAGATGGTTATCTGATTCCAAAAGCAGAAAAAAATTTAATTAAGGCTGTAATAGCAGTTTCACACGAAACAAGTGAAATAGAGGATGAACTTAAAACTATAGTTAAATTTGGGGGTAAAGTACAGGATGTAATAGTAGAACATCCCCTTTATGGTGAAATAAAAAGTATGCTTATGATAAAAAATTTATATGATGTTGAAAATTTTATAAATAAAATAGAACAGTATAAAGCAGAACCACTATTAATATTAACAGGAGGTGTGCATTTACATACTATAGTTGCAGAAAACGATGACATAATTAAGAATATAAAAAGGGAATTGAAAGAGAAAAAGTATATGATTTCTGATTGATCCATAGCTAAAATTTTTTATATTTATAAAAGAGGTGGTTGTATTATGAAGAGGAAAATGGCAATAGGTATTTTTATTTTAGTTTTAGTATTGTGTATTTCATTTTTAAATAATATCGTAAATTTCGTAATAAATATACAGTGGTATAAACAAGTAGGATACTTATCTGTTTATTTTACTAAACTTGTAGCGGTATGTAAGCTTATGATACCTTTATTTATTATAAGCTTTGTAGGAATATGGTTATATTATAAAAGTCTAAGGATAAGCATTATAAAGTATAGAAAAGTTGTTGAGGTAAAAAGTAGTAAAGTTAAAATTGAGAGAAAAATAGTTTTTTTTATTGATTTGATTGTGTCTTTTTTAGCTTCTTATGTATTTGCATCAGCTTATTGGTATAGAATTTTACAATTCACAAATTCAGTATCTTTCAATAAAAAAGACCCAATTTTAAATTTAGATATTTCTTTTTATATATTTAAATTACCGCTTATACAATCTATATATAGTGCACTTGTAAGCCTATTTATTTTATTAGGATTGATAACTCTTTTTACATACTTTATATTAAGTATGAAGGATAGATTTGTATCACGAAATTTTAAGAAAAATTTTGGTAAAATAAATATATTAGATAGTGGGCTTACTAGATTTGCAGGAAAACAATTGGCAGTTTTAGCTGCTCTTATAATATTGTGTATATCAATAGGGTATATTTTAAAGTGTATTAACCTTGTTTATAGCCAAAATGGAGTAGCATTTGGCGCAAGTTATACAGATGCTCATGTAAGTTTGTTGTTCTATAAAATTATTGCAGTAGCATCTTTTATTGCTGCTATAGTTATATTTATTAGTATAATTAGAGTTAAAATTAAACCTATAGTGGCATCTATAGTTGTAATAATAGTTTTAATTATAAGTGGAAATCTAATGGCTTTTGTGGTTCAAAATTTTGTGGTTAAATCCAATCAAAAAACTTTAGAAAGTCCATATATAAAATATAATATAGATTATACCCGTAGTGCATTTAATATTGATAATGTGGATACTAGGTCTTTTCAAGTCAAGGATGATTTAACTTCAAAGGATATAGAAAATAATATGGATACGATAAATAATATAAGGATAAATTCTTTTGATCCTACACTTGAATTTTATAATCAAGTCCAAATTATAAGATATTATTATAACTTTAATAATATTGATATAGACAGATACAATATAAATGGAAAATTTAATCAAGTTTTTGTAGGTGCGAGAGAAATAAACAGCAAGGCAATAGATCCAAATACATGGCAAAATAGACATCTTATATATACCCATGGTTATGGAATAGTTATGAATAAAGTTAATTCGGTAACTTCAGAAGGACAGCCTAACTTTGTCATAAAGGATATGCCACCTAACAATTCCACTGATATAAAAATTCAAAATCCAAGAATATATTTTGGTGAAAAAACGGATAACTATGCAGTAGTTAATACTAAAATAGGTGAATTTGATTATCCTAAAGGAAGTAATAATGCAACTAATATTTATAATGGAACAGATGGAATAAAATTAGGATTTCTAAATAGATTATTATTTGCAATAAATCAGAAGGATTTAAATTTCTTATTATCCAGGGATATATCAAAAGAAAGTAAGATATTGATAAATAGGAATATAGTTGATAGAGTCAATAAAATAGCACCTTTTTTAAACTATGACTCAGATCCCTATATAGTTGCAAGTGGAGGAAAGTTATATTGGATATTAGATGGATACACTGTTTCAAATAGATATCCTTTTTCACAACCTCAGAACGATGTAAATTATATGAGAAATTCTGTGAAGGTTACTATAGATGCTTTAAATGGAGACGTAAATTTTTATATAGTGGATAAAACTGATCCTATAATAAAAAGCTATGCAAAAATATTTCCTAACTTATTTAAAAATATGAATCAACTATCACCTGATATAGTTAAGCATTTTAAATATCCAAAAGATTTGTTTAATATTCAATGTAGTGTACTTGGGAAATATCATGTAACAGATCCAGGAGTATTTTATAGTGGAGAAGATTTATGGGAAGTAGCTAAGAACCAAAAACAGGTTAGTGGCGAAAAGAATCTAATGGAGTCTCCTTATGTTGTTATGAAACTTCCAGGTGCTAATAAGGAAGAAATGATATTGCTGCAATATTTTAATATGAGAGATAAGGACAATATGGTAGCTTTATTTGGAGCTAGGATGGATGGAAAAAACTATGGAAAGATGATTCTATATAAATTCCCTCCAGAGAAGACGATATATAGTCCATACTTATTTAAACAAAAATTAAATCAGGATACGACTATATCTACTCAACTGTCACTTTGGAATAAAGATGGGTCTAAGGTTCAATTTGGTGATACCATGATAGTTCCTATAAATAATTCTTTGGTTTATATAGAACCTATGTATCTTAGAGCTAGTGGCAAAGATAGTATACCAGAGATGAAAAGAGTCGTAGTATCTTATGGTGATAAAATAATATTAGCTGAAAGCATAGATGATGCTTTGCAGCAGATATTTAACTATAAGCAAAATAATCAATCACAAGGAAATAGTGCTGCTCAAAGTCAGCTGGTGCCTACTAATAACGACAATCAGGAAAAGATAAAGCAGGCTAAGAGTTTGTACGAGAATGCATTAAATGCACAAAAAAATGGTGATTGGTCAGGATATGGAGATAATATTAAAAAACTTGGAGATATATTGAATTCACTAAGTAAATAGAATTTAATACAAAGTAGTAGAAACAGGGCTATTTTTAGATTATTAAAATAAAGATTTCTTTGAAGGGGAGATTAACATGGATTATGATGTGCTTATATTAGGAGGGGGAATAATAGGATGTGCAGTTTCCTATGAACTTTCAAAGTATAATTTAAATATAGCATTGATTGAAAAAGATTATGATATTGCTAATGATGTAGCACCTATAGATTATTCTATAGTGTATGATGGATTGGAATGTGAAGATATATCATTATCAAAACTTGAATTTGCTGGCAGTAAGATTATGTCTGATTTGGCATCTAAGTTTAATATTTTCTTTGAGAAGAAGGGATACTTACTGTTAGCAGATACTAAAGAAGGTGAGAAAAAGCTAATTTGTATGTATAATAAAGCTTTGAATAGGGGCATGGAAAACATACAGCTGTTAGATGGAGAAGAAGTACAGATGATAGAACCAAATTTGGGGAAAAATATAAAAAAAGCTATTTATTCTAAAAATACGGGGATTATATCACCTTATGATTTAGCTATTTCTTATGGTGAAATTGCTTGTGACAATGGGGTCAATTTTAAGTTAGGGGAAGAAGTTTTGGATATAGAAAGTATATCCAAAGGTTTTAAGGTAGTGACCAATAAAAATAAATTTACGTGTAATATGGTACTAAATACGACCCCAGGTAAAAATTATAGTATAGATAGAGAAAATAAGGTAAATCAAAATGTAAAATATTTAGAATATTTTTCCGTAGAAAAAAAATTAAGCAAACCCTATAATAATATAATTTCTACAATAGGGGAGGGGGATAATAAAACATGTATTATCCCTGGAAAAGAAAATAAATTGTTAGTAGGATTAAAGAATAGTGAAAAAATAAATTGTGAAGAGGGACTACAAAAAATAAGTGGTTTTATAAAAGATTTATCACAGGAAAATATTAATGATTTTTATAATTCACATTTTTATGATGATTTTTTAATTATAGACGATAGTTTAATTGATGAAGATTATATTAAAATAATAGGAAAACATTATGGGCAGGTTACAATGACACCTGCAATTGCAAATATAGTGTGCAAGACAGTAGTAAACAAACTAAATTGCCGCTTGAAAAAGGATTTTGTGGATAAGAGGAGGGAATTTTACAAATTTAGAGAACTTTCTAATGAGGAAAGAAAAAAAATAATAAAGCTAAATAGGAAATATGGTAAGGTGATATGTTATTGTAATAAGGTAACAGAGGGTGAAATAATAGATGCCATAAGTAGACCATTAGGGGCACGTACTATAGAAGGTATAAAGAGAAGGACAGGTGCAACTTTTGGAGATTGTAGAGGAACAAGGTGCCTTTATGAAGTGGCGTCAATTCTTGCAAGGGAGACTAATAAAAAAATGACTGATGTAGTTAAAGATTCTAAAAATTCCAATATCATGGTAGGTAGAATAAAGGAGTTTGATAAAATGTAATTGGGGGAGTTAGAATTGATAAAGGAGAGAACAGGTACTAAATTGGATAGGCAATGTATAGCTAGTAAAGATAGAGAGGATATTGATGAAAGTTTATATAGCGGAGAAGAAAATTTGAAATTAAAAGAAGATAATAAGTGTGATATATTTACTACTATAGTTAGAATAAAAGGGTGTAATTGCAACGTAGTATCAGTAAAGAGCTCTAAGCCACTAGATAAAAGCTTGTGGCTTGAATGCTCAAAAGTTTTAGCTAGAATACATGTTGGGGCACCTATAAAAATTGGAGATATAATTTGCAAAAATATACTAAATACGAAGGTGGACATAATTTGTACTAAAAATGTTAATAAAATTACAAAATAATTTCAAATTTACCTTTATTATTTTTAATATCTTGGTTATAATAAGTAGTGGATATATATTTAATTAAAAATTAACTGATGAAGAGGTTAGTAGCTTTAAAGTGATTTAAGAGAGTCAGTGTCTTGGTGTAAGCTGATATCATAATATTGTGAATCCACCTTGGAAGTACTGATAAAACAGTTCGGTAATACCGTTATAAATTAGAGAGAATTAGCATTAATTTGTTAATTAAATAGGGTGGCAACACGGAGTCTTTCGTCCCTTTGGGGTACGTAAAGGCTCTTTTTATATTATAGGAAACTATATAGATGATTAGGGAGGATTTATAAAATATGTTAGATTTAAAAAGAATAAGAAACAATCCAGAGGAAGTAAAAAAACAACTTTCAAATAGAGGAGAAGATTTTGATCCAGCAACTATTGATGAAGTAATAGCTTTAGATGAGAAGAGAAGAAAAATTCTAGTTGAAGTAGAAGCTTTAAAGAATAAAAGAAATCAAGATTCATCTCAGATAGCTAAAATGAAAAGAAATGGTGAAAATGCAGATGATTTAGTTGCTGAAATGAAACATGTATCAGATAACATAAAGCAATATGATACTGAACTATCAGAATTAAATGGGAAGATAGAATACATAATGCTTAGAATACCTAATATTCCTAATCCTGCAGTTCCAGAAGGAAAGTCAGACGAAGATAATGTAGAAATTAGAAAATGGTCAGAGCCTACTAAGTTTGAGTTTAAACCTAAAGCTCATTGGGATATAGGTACAGATCTTGATATACTTGACTTTGAAAGAGGTGGAAAGGTCTCAGGTTCTAGATTTACATTTTATAAGGGGTTAGGAGCTAAACTTGAAAGAGCTATAATAACTTATTATTTGGATTTTCATACAGAAAAGCATGGATATACAGAAATATTACCTCCTTATATGGTAAATAGGACTAGTATGACTGGTACAGGTCAGCTTCCTAAATTTGAAGAGGATGCTTTTAGAATATCAAATAATGATTACTTTTTAATTCCAACTGCAGAAGTACCAGTAACTAATTTTCATAGAGATGAGGTTTTAAAAGGAGAAGATTTGCCATTAAAATATGTCGCATATAGTGCATGTTTTAGAGCAGAAGCAGGATCAGCAGGAAGAGATACAAGAGGAATAATAAGACAACATCAATTTAACAAAGTTGAGATGGTTAAATTCACAAGACCTGAAGAATCTTATGATGAGCTTGAAAAACTTACTAATGATGCAGAAGATGTACTTAAAGGACTAAAAATTCCATATAGAGTAGTTAGAATATGTAAAGGAGACTTGGGCTTTACTGCAGCACTTAAGTATGATATAGAAGTTTGGATGCCGAGTTACAATAGATATGTAGAAATATCAAGCTGTAGTAATTTTGAGGATTTCCAGGCAAGACGTGCTAATATAAAATATAAGGAAACTCCAAAAGACAAACCAAGGTATGTACATACTTTAAATGGATCAGGAGTTGCTATAGGTAGAACAGTTGCAGCTATCTTAGAAAACTATCAGCAAGAAGATGGAAGTGTTATAATTCCTGAAATATTAAGACCATATATGGGTGGAAAAGAAGTAATAAAATAAAATTATCTTATAAAATACAATATCTTTAAAATAAGATATTGTGGGAGTATTTTGGGTATATTGAGAGATATAATGGAATAATTCATTATATCTCCTTTAGTATAATAAATACAGAGAAAATCACATGAATTGTCAGGCTTATTTTAGATAAAAAGTAGTTATATTGAATTTTTTATATAAAAATTCAATATAAAAGATAAAAAAATGTTGACATATATGTAGACTGTTGTTATAATAATACTTGTCATGTTGGTCTAGGAAAGATGGTCGAGTTGGTTTAAGGCACCGGTCTTGAAAACCGGCGTACGGGTGACCGTACCAAGGGTTCGAATCCCTTTCTTTCCGCCATATAATAATTATATTTAAACGTAGGGCATGGAGAAATACTCAAGTGGCTGAAGAGGCGCCCCTGCTAAGGGCGTAGATCGGGTAACCGGTGCGAGGGTTCAAATCCCTCTTTCTCCGCCATTATACTTTTAATAATGGCTTAAATATAGTTACTTAAGGAAGTTATCCATTAAAATGGTTACTTCTTTTTTTATTTACTAGGATAGGTATATAAATTTTAACTTGATATAGTAAATAACCTTGATTTTAATTGGTATTTGTGTTAATATAACACTGTTAATTTGCGTCAGTAGCTCAGTTGGATAGAGCAGTTGGCTACGAACCAGCGTGCCGGGGGTTCGACTCCTCTCTGACGCACCAATAGCAGGCTTTCACTTGTATGTGAAGGTCTTTTTTAATGCAAAATAACATAACCGTAACACAACCCATAGGGGAATATATAAACACAAATAAAAAGACGTCCTATGAATTATAGGACGAACAAATCATTTAACTTATCTACTGCCTTTATTTTTTCATCAGGTAAAACGTGAGTATAAATATCACTTGTAATTTTAATACTGCTGTGACCAAGAAGCTTTTGAACTGACTTTAGAGGTACATCTCTTTCAAACAACCTAGTAGCAAAAGTATGTCTCATAGCATGAAAATTTTTATAAGGTATATTAGCTTTATTTAATGCCCGGGCATAACTCCTGGTTAAATTTCTTGAGTCTGTAGGTTCGCCAACTTCATTAGGAAATACAAGATCATTATCCTTATAGATTTCACCAGCTTTTAATTTTTCTTCAAGCTGCCTTGTTTTATGACGCTTTAGTTCTTCCACAACAGTTGACGGTATATTTACAGTTCTGATACTATTTATAGTTTTAGGCTGCTGCTCTATTACTGCAGTTTTATGAGAAGATGACTTATTATTTATAAGGTGAACTCTTTTAAATGTCCTTTGAACTTTAAGTTCACAATTTTTTAAATCTATATCGGACCATTTAAGTGCAACTACCTCACCAATCCTTAGTCCGGTACCAAGAACTAATATAAATAATGCTCTATTTCTATGGTCAGTCAAAGATTTTATGAAAGCTTTTTCCTCCTCAACGGTGAATATCTGAATTTCTTTCTTAGGAGGAAGTTTAGGAAGAGTGACATTATCACATGGATTAAATATTAAGTAGTGTTCCTTTATAGCTTGATTTAATCCGGTTTTAAGTAACTTATTTATGGTTTTAACTATATTAGGACTTTTGGCTTTATCATTTATAAGTGAATTATAAAATGCTTGTAAGTTTGCAGCCTTTAGATCTTTAAGTTTTTTCATGCCTATTTGAGAGTTTAGTATATAGTTTTTAAATACGCCGCAGTATCTCTCAAGGGTAGAAGGTCTTAAATCATTAATTTTGTATTCGTAAAGCCATACTTTAATCCATTCCTGCAGGGTTACCTTCTCATCACAAGGAAGCAGACCTGCAGCGGATTTATTAATATACTCATCTTTCTTTTTTATAGTGTCTAGCTTTGTCTTTCCGTAAAACTGTTTTCGTACAAGCTTTCCAGTATCATCCCGTCCTATAGTAATTGTAGTTCTCCATCCCTTTAGAACTCCATCTTTATAATATTTTTGTACGGAGCCTTCACCATTTGCTTTTTTAGAGGGCATGTTAGCACCTTCCTTCACATGTAATAGAGAATTATTTGTGATTGTCACCTGTGTATTTTGATGTATTTAGTACATCATCAACTAAATTTGTAAAAGCCTTCTTTAAGTGTTTTGAAAAATAGTTTTTATTAAGGTCATTTGTACTTGTATACTCTAAAATTTCATCTTTAAGTTTTAGATTAGATGGGTTATCAAAGAACAAAACGAGATCTTCAAGTTTATCTACTATTGAATCAAGACCTATTTTTGTAAGAGCTTTAAGTTTGTTTATATCTTTAAGTGTATCCATGGATATAGAATCTATGTACTTAACATCCTGAAGGGAACTTTCTGTGTTATAGCATAAAACTTTATTCTCCATTTCATCATAAAAACTTTTCAGTATATCTACAGCTTTAGTTATGAGATACAGAAAATCCAGGTTTATTTCATACTGTTTTTTTTCATTATCAAAATTCATGAAAATGTTAGAAGTATAATTTGAAAGCAAAAAATACACTGCCTTTTTCATATTGTCAGGGTAATTTTTTATAAGTTTTTCAATGTTTTGTTTTGAAAGATATTTAGAAAAATATTCAAAGTTAATTTCATCTATACTTACAGAATCAGTTTTACCAAGCAGGTAATCTGTTGGAACGTCAAAATACTGTGCTATTTTTATAAGCATTCCAATTGATGGATCTCTGCCGTTCTCCCAGTAAGATATAGTTTGTGTATATATTTTAGAATTACTACTTAAGTCCGTATTGAGTTTATTTAATTCATCTGCCAGTTCTTTCTGAGTTAAACCTTTAGACTCACGAAGCTGTTTAAGTCTATCTTTAAATTCCATTTTATAATCCCCCTATGAACATAGTATATCATAAAATCATTAAATTTATAAATAAGTTATTCATAAAATTATTGACAATCACTAAAATAGTGATAGAATTAAATTATAAAATCAATAAATTTATAAAAAGATGTTATCATTAAAAGGGGGAACGGATAATTATATGTTGTACAAATTAAAGGCTAAAAGGGTTGAAAAGGGTATAAAGCAGATAATACTTTCAAAGCAACTTGGTATAACACCTCAGTACTTAGGAAAAATAGAAAAAGGCGAAGTTGAACCCAGGAGAGACTTGATGAAAAAGATTGCAGAACTTTTAGGGGAAGATGTGAAGGAACTGTTCTTTAAATAATATTTATTAGGGCTGGAGGGATTGAAATGGAAGAGTATAAAACAGCCGACAGGATGAGACATGATAAGAAAAAAGTAATGACAGTATCCCAGTTTATGGAGGAATACTGCATAGGCCACAATAAAGCATATGAACTCATACACTGTAAAGGTTTCCCTGTAGTTTTCTGCGGCAGGAAAGCCCTTATTATAAGGAATAAAGTTGATGAATGGTTTTTAGGACATTTAGGTGAGAAGTTTTGAGCATGCGGCTTATTTTCTATATTTATAGCTTATAAGTTTTAATTGGTTTAAAATATCTTCAATTAAACTGTGTTGTTCTGGCTTATTTAGTTTTTTTATGTCAATGCTGCAGAAATCAATTATAGAATTTTGATGCATCATAAAGTTTATACTTTCTTTGAGGGTGAGATTTTGTACTGTAGGTACTTTGAATGTCCTATCTGTATCTGATTCAAAGAAACTCATAGGGACTTCACATGCTTCAGCTATTTTATTTAAAATCATAAAACTAGGGTAAGTTCTTCCGGATTCTATGTCACCTATATGGCTTTGGGATTTTTGTATATCATTTGCCAGCATCTTTTGAGTGTAGGACCTTTGTATTTTCTCAGATTTGTATTTTCTTGCCGCCTTTATAAGCAATCCTAAATCTTTTTTACTTAATATCAAAATATTCACCTCTGCACTCGGTATTTACGTTAATTTCTCAATTATACCGAGTAAGTATAAACTAATTATACAATAGATAGTATCCAAATAAAATGTTTTTATGAAAAAATATTGAAAATAATACATAATTATCTTACAATAAAGTTAATAAATATAGAAATAATGTTAAAATATAACACAAATTATAACGGTATCTAAAATAACGTTTAACAATTTTTAGGTGATGGGTATGGGGGTAAATTATAAACTTAAGTCTCTTAGAATTAAAAATAATGTAACTGAAAGAGAACTTGCATATATGCTGCACATGAGTGTGTCCGCATACAGCCGTAAAGAAATAGGAAGCAGAAGTTTTACTATTGGAGAGGCTGGTAAACTTGCTAGATTTTTTAATACCACAATAGAGGATATTTTTTTGAAATAGTTATTTTATTTTATAATATGGGGGGATCTACATGATTAAAGAAAGATTAGAGGAACTTCCAGCACTTATGACTGTAAAAGAGATGGCACAGGTACTTAGGATAGAAAGAAGTACTGCTAATGAAATTATTTACAGGGAAAACTTTACCGTAATTATGCTTAAATCTAGAAGGACAAGGATACTTAAAGAGGAGTTGATTAACTGGCTTGAAAATAATACAGGCAAATATAAACTTAGCAGATAGAAAGATTATATTAATTTAGGGAGGGTATTATATGGCTAAGTACAGGCAGCTCCATACTGATTTCTGGAATGATGGATTTGTTTTAGATTTAACTCCTGAAGAAAAGTTTTTTTACATATACTTGATGACTAACTCAAACACTACCCAGTGCGGTATTTATGAGCTTCCTAAGCGGATTATAGAAACCCAAACAGGTTATAATAGAGAAACAGTGGACAAACTACTCCTCAGATTTCAGGAGTATAAGAAGATATTTTACCTGGATGAAACAAAAGAAATAATGATTTTAAACTGGATTAAATACAATAAACCCAATAATTTAAATGCTGTAAAGTGCGTAAATAGAGAACTTAAAAATGTTAAAAACAAAGAATTTGTCTCACTATTTTATAAACAGTGTCTTAATGAAGAACTGGATATTGAAAGTATTTTTGATGGAATAGAAATAAAGGATCTTGCTGATTCTGAAAATGAAGCTGCTAAGGATTTAAAAGAGCCCCTTACAAGCCCCTTGAAAGGGGCTTGTAAGGAGCCTATAAGTAAGGAAGTAATAAGTAATAAGCAAAAAATAATAAATAATAAGCAAGAAGTAAGGAGTAATAAGAGTGCAGGTGAAGCAGTACCTTTTGACACCTACAGTACTGTGCTTGCATTTTTTGAGGAGAACATACACTCTGCAGGAGAAGCTGATAGGGAGAAACTCTGCATGTGGAGCGGTGTTATAGATTGTGATGTGATTATTCTTGCGGTTGAGGAAGCCTTAAAGTACAATGCTAGGAATATAAACTATGTGGGTAGAATACTGCAGAGCTGGAGAAAGAAGGGCTTAAAGACTGCTTGTGATGTTAAGAAGTATAAGAGCATATGGGAGTCCAGAGGAGGTGGGCATAGGGAAAAGTGTAGGCAGTATGATTTTAAGGAGCTTGAGAGGAAGCTGCTTGGGTGGGGTGATGGATAGATTTATACTTTTGGTGAATTTTTGTATTAAATGGTGCTATCAAGGTGTTAAAGGCTGATTTAGCATATAAGAATTTTAATACAAATAGTAAATTCGTATGGATAATTGGAATAATGGCAAATTAGAATTTGAGTTTATTGTGATAAAACATAATAGAAAATAATAAAGCAGAGGAGCAAAGCATATGAAGTTACTGTTCTTGTGGGTAGAAAATTATAGCAACATGATTAAGAATCAATCCTTTAATATCTCAAGCTCTTATCACATTGATTTTGATATAGAGTTTAACAGACTGAATGTATCTAAAAACAAGGGTTATATAGATAACTTTTATGGAAATAACATTCTTGATATAACAGCGATAGTAGGAAAAAATGGGGCAGGAAAGACAACAATAGCAAAATATTTATATGATAAATGTGATAGTGTACAACCATGTTATGAAAATAGAAGATATGTATCTAATGATAAGAAGAGAATTTTGGTTTATGAGAGAGGTAGTAATCAGAGATGTGAACGAAGCAAACTTATTATACACTACTATTTGCATGATGAACCAACAATTAATAATCCAGAAGGGATAGAAATAGAACTCATAGATTTAAAGAAAATACGAAAAGGAGGATTAATTAAAGCAGAGCAAGAGCATGATATAACAGCAGTATATTTTACAAATGCTTTTGAGATAAGTAATGTAATGAATAACCAAGGACTATCAGAGTTTAGTATAGGGAAAATACATAAGTCACTCTGTTATACACCAATGCTTTCATTACAAAGGGCATTCACAAAACTGAAAAGTCATTACGGAGCAGGTAAGGCTGATGGTAGTCCACTACTGTTAGATGTAATTAATCAATATGCTCAAAATATGACCACAGATTTTAAAAAACCATATGCCACAGCTATAAGCTATAATTTTTTAATAGCAGTAAGATACTTTCCAGATGCAATAGTAAAACTATTACCTGTTATGAAAAACTTTAAGCTGAATATAACAGAATTTGGTGAATACATTAAGTTTCAGGAAAACTTTTTTGGACAAAGCCCATTTAATCAGGCAGTTATGTTTATCAGAAGATATATCTATGAGCATATAAAAAGGTACTTTAAAGAAAATCATTGGCAGCAGATGTATTTAAATATACTCTGTGAAATTGTGTTGTTTCTAAATATGTTTACCTCAGGATATAAAAATATTGACTTTGCAGTACTTGAAAAAGATTATATTAGCCTTAGTAGTGGAGAAGCATTTGAGAAAATATTAGGGCAAATAGCAGATAATGATGAAAATGCACCTAAGAAAGAGTTAATTAGAAGGATAAGAAATGTACATGGTATTGATCTTAAGCTGATAAGAGAGTTTATTGAGTTAAAAGACGGAAATATACAGTTGCTACGAGAGACGATGTGGTATAGGCAGGTTAAAAACTTCTTATATAATTATAATACCGATTCAAATATAGAGATTGCTCAGACAATCAACTTTGGATTTACACGACTCATTGAATTAATAATTAACGACTATAATAATGAAGAGATTGTATACGGAAGAATGCTTAGTATTATACCTCCACCTATGTCTTCTGGTGAAGTAGCAATGATAAACATATTTGCTACTGTTTATTCAGCACTAAAGAAGAAAACAAGCGGAAGCATATTATTGATAATAGATGAAATAGATGCCTTTCTACACCCTAAATGGCAGCAAGACATATTAACACACATTACCAGATGGATAAACGAATCTAAGCAATTTAATAAAAAGAAGGTTCAATTGGTAATAGCTACACATTCACCAATTATTCTATCAGATATACCGAAGGATAACATCATTTATTTGCAAAAGCAATTTGAAACAACGTCTAAGGATAAGTTTACTTTTGGAGCAAATATTAGCACATTATTTTATGATTCATTTTTCATGGAACAAGGAAGCATAGGAGCAATAGCAAAGAAACAAATTCAATGGGCAATAGATAACATAAGGAACATTGATTTAGGTATAGTAGATCGGAAAAAGCTAGTGTATATTATTGATAATATAGGAGATAAATTTCTTAGAGAAAAGCTGAAGTCATATCCTATTTATGTTAAAGCAACAGAAGAAGGTAGGGATGGCAAATGGTAAAGATTGAAGTATCGGCAACAACGAGGAAACAGATAAATGATAATCATAGAGAATATATCGAACAAACATCTTTGCCAAAGTTAGAGGAAACAATTAAGGGAAAAAAAATGATTAAAAAGCGTAAGTTTTTTATAAGTTTATTTGGAAACACACCAGAAGAGAGAAAAGCTTCTTTAGTAAACTGTTGCTTATCAGCGGATTTAAAAAGTATAGTGGATAAATTTAACAATACTTTTTTAAAGATATATGGCTTTGAGTTTAGTAATTTAAAAAAGCATAAGAGAACAATTGAAGCTATATGTAAAGATTTAAACTCAATATTTAATTATGGAGGATTCAACTCAGGAACAAAGCTAAGCAATGGTAGGCAATGGAGCAGACATAAATTCATCACAAGTTTAGGGGTTAAAGTATGTCCATATTGTAATAGGCAGTACATAACTTCTTATGAAAGTGAAGCAGATGACATGAAAACTACAGCAGATGCAGATCATTACTACCCTAAAGTAGAGTACCCAATATTACAAATGAATATTTTTAATTTAATACCAAGCTGTGGTGTATGTAATTCAAGAATGAAAGGAAAAAAAAATAAAAAACATTTATATCCATATGAGGATTCAAGTCATAGCTTAGTCTTTAAAATACCATTAGAAACAAGTGAACGAGTATCAGAGATAGCAATAGATACTAAAAAGAACAAAAGAGCTGAAGCTTCTGTAGAGGTATTTAAGCTTGACAAGGTATATCAAGCTCATTTAGATGAAGCTTCTGAAGTCAAGAAATATGCAGAAGAATATTTTAAATTTGGGGATAGAGTATATGAAGCAACTTATGGTTTAAGTGTACCATTTGATATATTTAGTACATGGTTTAGCTTTATGGGAAAGGATATATCATCAGAGCCATTAATAAAACTAAGGCAAGATATATTTATGCAATTAAAAGAGGAGTATAAAAAGTAAGAACTTTATCGTAAAGTTGAAAAGGAAGATGCTAAAGGTTCCTATAATAGTGATGATAGTTAGAGGAACTCTATGTTAAAAGTGATGTCATTCCGACAATATTTTATGCGAATAAGGATATTTCTGAATATGTCCTAGTGCTTCTTGTGCTCAAAGAGACAAATTTCAATTCAATGAGATGAAATAAATGAGCATAGAAGCAATTTATAATAAGAGGAGTATATGAAAGTATAAATCTAAAGAAATACCAATAGATATTCTTAATAAAATATTGGATGCTGCAAGAACTGGTTGGAGCTGTATCACTTGGATATTCTGATGAAAAACCAAATCCAAAAGTGAGAAAGATACCGGATAGCATTATTGAGCATAGGCCTTAAAATTAATGTTTTCCATTATGTCAAAAAATGGTCAATCACTGCCCTTTTACCTGTATAATCAAATAAAAAGGCGGTGGTTACCATAGAAGAGCTTGTTAGAAAAGCCAAATCTGGCGACAAAAACTCCATGGATTCTATCATTGCAAAATTCAGCTGCTTCATAATAAAAAAAGCATGCAAATACAATATTCCTTCCTATGACTTTGAAGATCTAGTGCAGCATGGGTATCTTTCTGTAATAAAAGCAGTAAAACTCTACAAAATTGGAAAAAGCTCTTTTACAACGTACTGTACAAATTCCATAGTAAATAACTTCAATGCCCTTTTGAAAGGTCAGATAAAGCACTTTAGAGAAATACAGGATGAAGGGGTACTGTCAATTCAGCCCTATGACTTTACCCTTGAAGATGAAGTTATTGCATTTGATCAGGCAGAAAAGATAAGACTTGCACTCTGCAACCTTCAGGATATAGAAATAAAAATAATTAAATCCGTATACATGGAAGGCAGAACCCTTAAGGAAACCGCTGAAATGCTTAACATAAAATATAGACATGCTATAGAAATAAAAAAATCTGCCCTAAATAAACTGAAAAAATATCTGAAATAGCATATATATTTTTATAATGGCAGAGGGAGGGTGATATTTATGTATGACCAGCTGGTTAGTTTAATCAGCACCGTAGGGTTCCCAATAGCAGTTAGTATATATCTGCTCATAAGGTTTGAAAATAAGATTGACCTTTTAGTCAAATCTATTGAAGACTTAAGAGAGGATATATCAGCCGTTATAAAAAACCAGGAGAAGAAATAGGTAAAAGCCTATTTCTTTTTTTCTGCACTAATTTTTTGGAAGGCATATATATAAGTAAAAGTTAAAGAAAGGGGCGAATTGCTATGGCAGCAAAGTCAACAAAGCTTTCAAGTACGCTTTCTATTGTAGAAAAGACAGGGCTTAACAAACAGGGTAAAGAGATACTTAAGAAAGTTACACTTGGCAAAATTGCGATGGATGCAGCAGATCAGGATGTATATGATGTTGTAAAAGCTGTAGGTGACATACTGACTTATCCTGTAAATGAGATTCAAAAAGTGGACAACACTGTAATTACTAATGCCTAGTTAGTGGGCAAAAATCAGGAAAGGAGGAGTTTAAATGGCAAACAGACTTAATATGAGGTTTACTACCGAGGAAGAAGGCAAATATTTTTCCCTGAGTGTGGACAACGTAAAAGAAGATGCAAATGGACAGCCTTCAGTTACCCAGGAACAGGTCACATCTCTCATGGATCTTATAATTGCAAAGAAAATATTTGTTACTAAGAACGGTGCATTGGTTGGCAAGAAGGATGCTAAGGTTGTAACAACAGACTCAAAAGAATTTGAAATGAAATAGATCATAAAGGTCCTGCAGATGTGCAGGACCTTTAAATTTAGGAGGTGTTATTTTGAACATAGTAAATTCTAATTTGAGCTTTAGAAGCAGTTTAAGCTGGGGAAACAACCCGCAGGCAGTCGTGCTCCACCATGCAGATGCAAAAGTGTGCAGTATAGAGGATATCCACAGGTGGCACCTTGAAAATGGATGGTGCGGATGCGGTTATCACTATCTTGTGAGGAAAGACGGTACTATATATACGGGAAGAAATGAAAAGGCTGTAGGTGCTCATTGTCCAGGATATAATTCCAAATCTATAGGAATATGCGCTGAGGGTGATTTCAACGTTGAAGTTATGGGTCAAACACAGTACAGTGCATTATTAGAATTAACCCGCTCTATGTTAAGTAAATATGGAATAAATAAAGTATACGGACATAGGGAGCTTTATTCTACTGACTGTCCTGGAGAGAATTTTCCATTGGACAGAATAAGAAGTGAGGCTGCAGGAAGCAGCGGCAGGTTAGTTTATCCAGGATATCTTATAAAGATGAATCCTGGTTTGGAGGATAACAATGTACAGGCTGTTCAAGAGAAGCTTATGAGCAGAGGTTACAGCATTGGAAGATGCGGTGCTGATGGATTCTTTGGAGGGGGTACCCTTGAGGCTGTTAAGGATTTTCAGAGAGACAGCGGACTTGCAGTTGATGGTATTGTTGGAGTTAATACATGGAATAAGTTGTTTGGGTAAGTAAAAAAGGTTGGCGATGCCAGCCTTTTTTATGTTATTACATCAAAGCTATATTTTTGCCATCTAATAAGTTCATACCTTATTTATATGAACCTAAACTAATATCTGTAACGATACTATAGTTATAATTTTCTATTTTGTAAATATAGGTATTAATATGGGGGAATATGGTATAATTTATTTGGAATATTATTTAAATAAAATACATCTCTAAATATTTGGATGTAGAATAAATATTTATGTAAATTTTTTTAATGGATGATGGAGGGGGAGAATTATGCCATATAGAAGAATTTTAAATGAAGTACAGCAACAATTAGTGAGTGATGATAATGATTTATGTTTGTTTTTACAGACAAATAATGACATATATTCATTTAGGAGTGAATTAACACCAAATCAACAATTAGATATAATTCAGCCTATAGGTAATTATCTTAAAGATAAAGAGTAT
This sequence comes from Clostridium sp. 001, assembly GCF_019056555.1. Classification (NCBI taxonomy): domain Bacteria; kingdom Bacillati; phylum Bacillota; class Clostridia; order Eubacteriales; family Clostridiaceae; genus Clostridium; species Clostridium sp. 001. Next base: position 2,383,272 of record NZ_CP020473.1, read on the forward strand.
GATCAATATGATCCATTGGAAATAAGGCCTAATACTATTTATTATATTTCAAATGAAATGGAAGAAAATCAATCATTAAACAATATTTTAAATTTAAATCATCAGATCGAATGTGGAGATGTTAAAAGAGCAACTATCAAAACTATTGAGAATGATAAAATTAAACTTATTATATTTAAAAAAGATAGATTTTTGTTTTTGTATAGATATGATTCAAGAAAATTATTTAAACAGGGATGGAAAGCCAAATTCGATAAAGAGGAGGCTGTAGTACAGAAAGAAGATGATAGTATACTAGTACTTTCAAAGACGATACCTGACATTATATTAGATGCTAGCGGAATATTTGCTTTTATACTAAATGTTACTCAAGCTGAATATATTTTGGAAATAGATTCATTGTTTGTGAGCGCATTAAATAATGCCTCTAGTAATTTAAGAGAATATAATTTAATGAAGAGTGATACTATTGAAAGTTTTATAAGTGAAGTATCTAAAAAAAATAACTATATGAGGAAACTTCATAAAATAGAAGCTACTCATTCATATCAGTATTTCCATAATAATATTAATAGAATACCAGAAGTTTTAAAATTGTATAATTTAAATGTTAAATTTGATGAACAAAATGGAATGATTATATTTGATGATGAAACAGATGTTAGTGATGTATTACATTTATTTGCAGATGATTATGTTAAAAGGCATATTAGTCAAAAAGATGATGTGATAAAGTAATTAAAAGGAGGAATATAGATGATTCCTGAATTGGCATTATCTGTAACAGGTTTTATCCCTCTATACATAATGATGATTTCCATGTATTTATATTCGTATTTATTTGGAACTATATGGGAAACAACTAAAAAGGATATAATAATTACTATTCTAATTATTATACTCATACAATTTATTTCTTCAATAGTAGTTAACTGCTATATAAAAGGTAAGGAAAGTTCGAGAATTTCAGAAAATGAAATTACGTTTAAAAATATTAGAGAAGATAAAAAAGCATATGTAAATTATATGATGACATATCTAGTGCCATTATTGACATTTGATTTAGACAAGATAAATGGATTTTATATACTATATACTAATATATTAATAATTATGTTTGTAATTATGAACGGAAAGGCAGAAAATTTTAATTTCAATATTTTTTTATGGATAAAGGGGTATTCTGTTTATAAAGGTGTAAATATTGATGGATGTGATAAAGTATTATTAATAAAGAAAAAGAAGTTTTCTAATATTAAATCTAATCATACTAAATATAGGTTTGTATCTTTTGGAGGAAGTAATGATATTTACTTGTGTAAAAGATATAATGCAAATGAATAAGTAATAGCCGAGAAATTAGAGCGTTTATTTGGAACGGTAACAATGCTAGATTTGGGGGAGTTATTATGGATAAAAAGAAACTGAGCGAAAGAGATATAATAACAAAGTATATAATCCCTGCTGTAGAGAAAGCCGGTTGGGATAGAAATAAACAAATTAGGGAAGAAGTAAATTTTACTGACGGTAGAATTATAGTTAGAAAGAAAATTGTTACAAGGGGAAAAAGGAAGAGAGCAGATATAATTCTCTATTATAAGAGTAATATACCACTAGCTATAATTGAGGCTAAAGATAATAATCACTCAATTGGGTACGGAATGCAGCAGGGGTTAAACTATGGAGAGATATTGGATATTCCATTTATTTATTCATCTAACGGCGATGGATTTATAGAACATGATAGAACTAAAAAAGAAGGAATATTAGAGAGAGAACTGAAATTAGAGGAATTTCCATCTCCAGAAGAGCTATGGAACAGGTATAAAGCTTATAAAGGTTTAACTAAAGAGCAGGAAAACGTTGTTACTCATAATTATTACTATGACCAAGATACTTTCCCACCACGTTATTATCAAAGAATTGCAATTAATAGGGCAGTAGAGACAATTGCACAAGGACAGAATAGGATACTTCTTGTAATGGCCACGGGAACAGGCAAAACTTATACAGCATTTCAAATAGTATATAAGCTTTTTAAATCTGGCGTAAAGAAGAGAATTCTTTACTTAGCAGATAGAAATATTTTAATTAACCAGACAATTATAGGAGATTTCAAACCTTTAAAAGAGAACATAAACAAAATTCAAAAAAGAACAGCTGATAAATCAAGAGAAATTCAGTTTGCTTTATATCAAAGTTTAACTGGAGAAACTGAGGAAAAGAAAGTATTTAAGAAATTTAGCAGAGATTACTTTGATCTTATAATAATAGATGAGTGTCATAGGGGAAGTGCCAAGGATGATTCAGCCTGGAGAGAAATATTGGATTATTTTGAATCAGCTACAAAGATTGGATTAACTGCTACTCCAAAAGAAACTAAAGATGTTTCTAATATAGATTATTTTGGTGATCCTATATTTACTTATTCATTAAAACAGGGTATTGAAGATGGATTTCTTGCTCCTTACAAAGTAATAAGGGTAGGTATAGATAGAGATTTAGAAGGTTATAGGCCAGAAAAAGGTAAAAGGGACAAGTATGGCAAAGAGTTAGAAGATAGAATATATAATAAAAAAGATTACGATAAAACGCTGGTATTGGAAAAAAGAACAGAGCTAGTAGCTAAATATGTTTCTGACTATTTGAAAAAGAACGATAAGAGAATGGCTAAAAGCATATTTTTCTGCACGGATATAGATCATGCAGAGAGAATGAGGAAAGCTCTTATAAATGAAAATGCTGATTTATATTCAAAAAATCCTAAGTATATAATGAAAATAACAGGAGATGATGATGAAGGAAAAGCAGAACTAGAAAATTTCATAATACCTTCAGAAGATTATCCTGTTTTAGTAACTACATCAAAACTTTTAACTACTGGTGTGGACTGCAAGACGTGTCAATTTATCATAATAGATTTAGAGATAAACAGTATGATTGAATTCAAGCAGATATTAGGCCGAGGCACTAGAATTAGAGAAGATTATGGCAAAATGTATTTTACTCTTATAGATTTTAGAGATGTTTCAAGGTTATTTGCTGACAAGGATTTTGATGGTGAACCTGTTAAAGTCAAAGATGTAAATTCTGATGAGGTCCCAGATGAAGATGATGAAGAAATTGATGATATTTCAGAAGAAGAGGAAAAGAAGGAGACAAGCTATGGAGAAGCTGGAGAATATACCGAGGGAGAAACTATAAGTGATCCGTCAGGTGAGAAAAGAAAGAAATATTATGTTGATGATGTAGAAGTTAAAGTTATTAATGATAGAGTTCAGTACTATGGTAATGATGGAAAACTTATTACAGAATCTTTAGTAGATTATACTAAGAAGAATATAAAAAAAGAATTTGCAAGTTTAGATGAATTCCTGAGGAAGTGGAGTGAAACTGATAAAAAAGAAGAATTAAGGCTACATTTAGAAGAAGAAGGAATTTTCCTTGAAGATTTAGAAGATGAAGTGGGAAAAGATATGGATACCTTTGATTTAATATGCCATATAGCTTTTGATATGCCGGCTTTAACTAGAAAAGAGAGGGCAAATAACATAAAAAAAAGAAATTACTTTGCCAAATATGGAGATTCTGCAAGGAGAGTCTTAGAAAAACTGTTAGACAAATACAGTAATGAAGGCATTGAAAACATAGAAGATATTAAAGTACTTAAGCTGCCGGATTTTAAGGAATTTGGCAGTCAGCTAGAAATAGTGAAGAAGGTATTTGGTGGTAAAAAGAAGTATGAAGAAGCGGTTAAAGAATTGGTTAAGGAATTATATACAATAGCATAAGAAAATATGATATATATGATAAAATTTAAGACGTTTGAAGGTGCATGTTGTGGAAATTGACAGACAAACTGAATATGAGATAAGAAATTATATATCAGATTTGAATGATAAGGCGATAGAAAATGAATTTAGCAAATTATTAAAACAGGATTTTAAAACATTTTCTAAATTTGAGTTAGATAGTTTCAGACCTAACAGTATGCATCAAAATGCAGCTAATCTAAAAACAGTATTGGAATGGTTTCAGAAAAAGTTATTAGAAATAAAAATAAACAAACATAAATTTGTATTTGATCAAGAAAGGTATAATGTGTTTAAAAAAGATATTAATAAAATTTTAATGGTATGTGTCAATTATTTGCTGAATGAAAAGTTTAAACAAAATCGTGGAATAAATAAAATTAGTATAGAGATAAATGAAAAAGGTGAATATTATTTTAAGGAACCTATGATAAATGATAGTATTGATTGTCAAGATACTTATTTTTATGAAGAGGATGTTGATAAATCTCAATTTGATTTAGAAATTGAAACTAAAAATGAAGCAACTAAAAAAATATTTGAAAAATATTTTTCGGGAAAGTGTGATATAACGGTAAATGAGTTTTTCTCGTTAGACAAAATAGATATAGATATATATGATTCGTGTAAGAAAAGTGTAAAGATAGATGTAGATAAAATTGGATGCGAATTTTGTAGTAATGTATTTAATAGTAAGGATCAATTGGTAAGCATTTTAGGAGCTTTTATGTATTTATGCCAATTATATAAAATAAAAAATGATATGAGAAGTATTAAAACTCCAATGTTATTTGAAAAACCAATTATATTTAAAAAAGAAAAATTAATAGAAACTATTAAAAAATTTATTTCTATTGAAGAAAACAAAGTAAGTTGTATCATAGATTATTTAACTATAGATAGTAAATGCCAATGGGGTACCAATGAATATCCACTAATTAATGTTGATAATTTCATATTATGGATACCATCATCATTTATAATGAATGATTTCCAATTTTCAATAGTAAATGGACACTATGAGAAGAAAATAGATATTATAAATAGGGACGATACTGTTTCACAATCTGTTGTTGACAGAATTTCATTAGAATGTAGTAAATATAAAAATATTGTAGTTGCTAATAATAAGGAATATTTTGATCAAAAGCATTTATTCAATGGGAAAGAACTGAAAAGTGATGTAGATGTTGCATTATATGATGTTATTTCCAATACAGTTATGATTATAGAATGTAAATGGAAAGAAAAATTATATGTTAAAGGTGAGAAGTACGATAAGATATGCGATGATGTTAATAAAATATTTAAAAATCAACTTGATAAACATAAGTATTTTTTAAATTTAGATGTTAATAACCTTGACTTTATATTTGACAATAATAAAAAAGTTAAGAATAGGCCATATTATCCATCAACAATTCAATATATAATGGTGGATAAAAGAATACAATTACATTATAATGGAAAACACACTTTATCAGAGTTTAACTTTTTAAAAATTATAAAAGATAATTCGGTAAATCATATTCTTAAATTAGATAATGTAATTTCATGTATAAACTTATTGGAGACTAAGGTAGATTATTCAATTGAAAAAAACATATCCATAGTAGAATATGAAAATAAAAAAATTAATAATTCACTATTTACTTTAATATAGAGACTTAGGAGGAAATAGAAAAGTGTCAATAACAAACGTAGTAAAATCAGTACAAGATATAATGCGCCAGGATGCAGGAGTAGATGGAGATGCTCAAAGAATATCTCAACTAGTTTGGATGATATTTTTAAAGGTATTTGATGCAAAAGAAGAGGAATGGGAATTAGAGTATGATGATTATACACCTATTATTCCAGAAGAATTGAGATGGAGCAACTGGGCTCAAGATGATGAAGGAATTACAGGAGATGAACTTTTAGACTTTGTAAACAATAAATTATTCAAAGGTTTAAAGGAAATGGAAGTAGATGAGAATAGTGATGCTAAAGCTCTATTAGTTAAATCTGTATTTGAAGATTCCTATAATTACATGAAGTCAGGAGCTCTAATGAGACAGGTAATAAATAAACTAAATGAAATAGATTTTACAGCAGGTGAAGACAGACATTTATTTAATGATATATATGAAAATGTATTAAAAGATCTTCAAAGTGCAGGCAATGCAGGAGAATTTTATACACCAAGACCTGTCACACAATTTATAATAGATATGCTAAGTCCAAAGCTTGGTGAAAAAGTAGCTGACTTTGCTTGTGGTACCGGTGGATTTTTAACCTGTGCCATAGAAAACTTAAAAAAACAAGAAACCAAAGTTGAAGATTTAAAAATATTAGGTGAAACCATAATGGGTGTAGAAAAGAAGCCACTTCCTCACATGCTTGCTACAACTAACCTGATACTTCATGATATTGATGTTCCAAACATAAAACATGATAATTCTTTAATGAAGAATGTAAGAGATTTAAAGTCTTCAGAATATGTAGATGTGATAGCAATGAATCCTCCTTTTGGTGGAATTGAAGAAGATATAGTACTAACTAATTTTCCTCAGCAGTTTCAAACAAAAGAAACAGCAGATTTATTTATGACTCTTATAATGTATAGATTAAGTGCAAAAGGAAGAGCGGGAGTAGTACTTCCAGATGGATTCTTATTTGGTGAAGGTGTAAAGACACATATAAAAGAAAAACTTTTAAATGAATTTAACCTTCATACTATAGTAAGAATGCCTAATGGAGTATTTGCACCATATACGGGAATAAATACAAATCTTTTATTTTTTGAAAAGAGTAAGCCGACAGAAGAAATTTGGTTCTTTGAACATCCACTTCCTGAAGGGTATAAGAATTATACTAAAACCAAGCCAATAAGATATGAAGAATTTGAATTAGAGAAGAAGTGGTGGAATAACAGAGAAGAAAATGAGTATGCGTGGAAGGTTTCAGTAGAGGACATTAAAAATAGAAATTATAATTTAGATTATAAAAATCCTAATAAGGAAGAAGAAGATTTAGGAGATCCAAAGGCATTATTAAAAAAATATCATGAAGCTGCTGCTGCTGTAGATAAGTTACAGGATTCTTTGATAGATGAATTAAAGAAGATTTTAGAAGGGACATCAAAATAGTATGGACATGTTATTGGAACAATTTAAAACAATATTTGATAGGCCAGAAAAAGTTAAGAAGTTAAGAAATTTAATACTACAGTTAGCAGTAAAGGGAAAATTAGTAGAGCAGGATGAAAATGATGAGCCAGCCAGTGTGCTTTTGGAGAGAATAAAAGAAGAAAAAGAGAAGCTCATTAAAGAAGGAAAGATAAAGAAGTCAAAACCATTGCCAGAGATAAGTGAGGATGAAAAGCCTTATGAGTTGCCTGAAGGTTGGGAATGGATAAGACTAGGAAAAATAATTACGTTAAAAGGTGGTAAAAGGGTACCAAAAGGATATGAATTAAAAACAGAGCCAACTAAACATATATATATAAGAATCACAGATATGAAGGATGGAACTATAAAAGATTACAATCTTAGATATATTGATGATAATGTATATGAGAAGATTAAAAATTATATAATTACAAAAGATGACTTATATATAACTATTGCTGGAACGATAGGTGAAGTTGGAATTGTACCAGAAAAATTTCATAATATGAATTTGACTGAAAATGCTGCACGTATTATACCATATAATGTGGATAAAATATGGCTGAAGAATTTTCTCAGTTCAAGCACAGTAAAGGAAATGTTGTTGGATAAAGTCAATCAAATGGCTCAACCTAAATTAGCTTTAAAGAGAATTCAGGATACAATAATTCCTATTCCACCACTAAATGAACAAAAGCGTATAGTGGAAAAAGTAGATTCATTAATGTTTTTTTGTGATAATCTAGAAAAAGAGCTACAAAGAAAAGTAAAATTTAGTTCTTTAAGTTCAAAATCTGTATTTAATAGTGTAGGTAATTGCAGTTCCTTAGAGAAATTACAAGAAAATTTAAAATTTGTTATAGATAACTTTAAAGAGTTAACATTAAGTGATGATGGAGTTAAAGAATTAAAAAATGCAGCACTTCAATTAGCAGTACAAGGAAAGCTTGTTCCTCAAAATCCCAAGGATGAGCCAGCAAGTGTGCTTTTAGAAAAGATAAAAGAAGAAAAAGGAAGACTTATAAAAGAAAAAAAGATTAAAAAGGAAAAGAAACTTCCTGAGATAAGTGAGGATGAAAAGCCTTATGAGTTGCCTAGTGGATGGGAATGGGCAAGATTAGGCGATATATGTGAAAGAATTACTAAGGGTTCATCTCCAAAATGGCAAGGAGTAAACTATATTGAAGATAATAAAGGTGTTTTATTTATAACAAGTGAAAATGTTGGAAAGTATTCATTGATATTAAGCAATAAAAAGTATTTAGAGTGGAAGTTTAACGAAATTGAACCGAGGTCAATTTTAAAAAAAGGCGACTTACTTATCAATATTGTGGGAGGATCGATTGGAAGAACAGCAATTTTTGATTTAGAAGAGTGCTGTAACATAAATCAGGCAGTATGTTTGGTAAGAATTATTGAAAAGAGTGTTTACCGATCATATTTGTTACATTTTATGAATAGCAACATATGTATCAGTTACATGTTTGATAAGCAAGTAGATAATGCAAGAGCAAATTTGAGTATGTCAAATATTTCAAAATTTTTAATTCCTATACCACCACTCAGCGAACAAAAACGTATAGTAGAAAAAGTAGATTCATTAATGGCATTATGTGATGAATTAGAAAATAAAATAGAAAAATCTAAAAAGTACAACGAAAAATTAATGGAAGCTTTACTTAAGAATAAATTTATGTAAAATTAATAGCAACTTTATGTGATATATTACCAGAGACTCATAACATGTATATGTAAATGGATTAAAATTATAATTTAAAAAGATACATATGTAAAAATTATTTTTACACATGTATCTTTTTTTACAATATTGGCATATAATATAGTTAAGGGAGGTAATAGTATGGAATTAATAAAAAAGTATAATGAAAAAGTATTGAGATCCTTTATTTATGACAATAGATATAAAATAGGTGCTAATCTCCTTCAATTTATTAAAGATAATGGCTATACAAAATCATCGTTTTCAAAATTAACTGGTCTGTCAAGACCAACTATTGATAAATTAATTAAAGGCGAAATAGATAATAATACAAATCTGAAAAAACATGTGGATAAGATTATTACAACTTTTAATATAAAGCTTGAAGAATTAATAGATTATAAGCATGTAGAATCAGAAAATAATCTTAAAGTTGTAGCATCTAATAATGCACCGGAAGAATATGAACTAAATGACAAAGCTAAAAGGATGTTTGGTTTTCTAGATGATATAATAGACCTTTATGAAGTCTATAATGATAGGTAGGTTGATAAAATATGTCTCAATATATAACATCTCAGAATTTAAATGAAGTAATAGAAGCAAATAAGAAAATAAAAAATGAGATTGAAAATTTTAAAAGTAATTTCTTTATTAATTATAATAAAGCTGGAATAGTGGGTCCTGATAGATTAGCATTTGAGGTTCTTAAGAAAAATTATAATTTAATACAGCTGCCAATAGATGATGAGTATTGGGGAGGAGCTATATTTATTAGAGATAATTTAAAAATACCTGTTATTAATTCAGCACAGCCGAGAGTTTATCAATTTTTTGTTGCCTGGCATGAAGTATATCATTTGCTTTATGATCCTTCTATTATTAAAGGACAGCATAATATACAAGCAGAAGAAATGGAGTTAAATGAGAGAAGAGCGGATTACTTTGCTGCTAAGATGTTATTGGGTGACGTCTATAGATATTACTATTCAATAGAAGATGATGATTTTATAAATAAGATTGCAAAATGTATGGATGTATTTAAGGCACCATATAAGGCTATATTAATTCAACTATATGAAGATGCCATGCAAGTATTCAATGATATTGGGTTAAAGAAACTAATAGTTGAGAATTTTGATAAAAAGCCACAAAATTTAGTAACATTATTTGAAAAACTAGAATTAGATACTGACTTGGTTAAACCATCTAATATAATAAGTTTTGGTGGATTGGATAAAAAAATAAAATTACTATCAGAAAAAGAAACGGATGTTGATTATCATAAAGATAATTTAAAATTTTTAGATAAACTCAAGGATCTAATGAAGGGAGAACTTAGTAATGGAGACAATTCAGGTAAAGAAGTTAATTGAAGTTTTAAATTGCAGTACTCCTAAAAAGATTGGAATCCTTGATAATAATACAATTAGTTTTTTAGTAAATGTAGATAAGTATATTTATGTAGACAAGATATTGATAAATTATGATTTATTACTAATACCTAATTGGGTTTATAAAGAAGTAAAAGATTCAAAAGACAGAGTAGACTATATAGAAAATATTTTTAATAAAGGTATAAAAATTTTTGTAGTAAATGAAAGAGATTATGAAAAGTTAGCAAACTATAAATCAATGTGGATTTATAAGCTTTTCCTATATTCTTCATATAAAATCGGTGAGGTGAAAAGTTTTATTAAAAGAAATATTGAGAAAAATCAGCCTCTAGAAGAATTAGAAGATTATGAAGTTTGGTTGGATTTGTTGTATGATAAGGGGTTTGAGGGTAAGTTACTTAAAAATGGAAGGACAAAAAAGAAAAATGCAGGAGAGATTTCCATAAGTGTTTTAGCTCTGGTTATGTCATATATCTATTTTCAAGGACACCATAATATAACTGTGCTATCCAATGATAGGGATACGTATGATTTCATTAAGTTTGCAAAGTTAAAATTATCAAAAGATGATATGTTTACAAAACTACAAGGAAGTCCCATAACATTTAAGTCTAATGATTTCGTAATTAAAGAAAGTTATTTAAATAATTATATAAGTAATGGACAAGATGTTTGTTCTATTATAGAATTTAGGGATGAAAAGAGAGTTAAATATACAAAGAATGCACTTGATACTTCAATTGAGGAGCATGATGAAATTTTAAGTAATGAAGCTTTTATAGAAAATTTAAAAGACAGCACTTTTAATATTATATTTTAATATAAGATATAGAAAGAAAGGTATAGAGCTAATGGATATTTTGTAGAGAATAGTGAACAATATATTATTTACAATATTTTCAATCCGCTTGAAACAAAAAATGCGTATTCAAGGAGTTATCAGATAAATGAAGTATATTTCTATAACAATGAAGCTATGGCCAAGCCTTAACTCTTCGCATACTCAGAATAAAAGCTAGGCCATAGACGAAAATTTAATGGGATGCTCCGCCCCAAAACCCAGGGAGTAATCCTTCGAAGTCCTATAATAGGATCCTTTCAGTCGCAAGGAAGCTTTGGACTAGCTATTATTTTTCACTACGTTCAAAAAAATAGCTAGTCCAAAGGCAAACATAATATTCTATTCAGTAAATCATATCATAATAAAGTGAATTACGATCTTGCAATAATATATAACACCAATCCTACAAATTATGAAAATATCATATGATAAAAATAAATCCTGATTTATTAAGTTCAACTAAACTAGATATAGATTCTAGGTTATAAAAGAAGCTAAACTCTTACGCAAGTAAAATTGGTATTACATATAATTCACATTTTATATATTAAGGCACTTTGACTGCCACCCAAAAAAGGACAGGTTCCTATCTAGTATTTCTAAGCTTTTATAAGTTTCTCCTTTATCCGGACCTTCTAAAAGCAAAGAAATACACGATTTTAACTAGTCCTTTATTTGGGTACCCGGCAGAGTGCATAGGGGTGAGACATGCTCCCTGCAGAAACCTTTCATGTACAAGCATTGAAAAGACATGTCCATATAAGGTTTCGCAGCAAGGCAGGTCCACCCCTTCATGGTATTCCTCCGGGGTCTTTCGCTTGTGCTACTTCGCTAAACAAAGGGAGATTTAACGAAAGTACAAGCTTGCAGCAGAGCCTTGGGTAAATTCTTTAAGGTCACAAGCTTGATACAGTCGTCAAATCTATTGTTTAGCGAAATAAACAAGCGTTCTGGGGAGTCTTCACAGGTCTTTATATGCATTAAGTTTTAAATAGCTCTTTAAAATATTTCTAAACAATTTGTAGTATACAGGTGAAAGGGTGGACATGCTTCTAATACTCGGTCAAGATATGAGTATTATGTAGAATTTGTTTATATGGCCGGCATTACAAGGCAAGTCCACCCTATCTAAACCTAGTATATTTATATAAAATAATAACTTGTTTTGCAACTATAAGTAATAATATGGGTTTGTATGATATAATTGGGATATAGTCTTATCGTATAGATGTGTAATATGTATAGTGGATTATGTCTATAATGGGAAGTATAGTAAAATTGATAACAGATATTATATTAGAGACAACCTGTTCAATGTTGAGTGAAGCTAACTCGGATAAATGCAAGGTACAATTAAGAAAAGTTGTAATTATACAATTATCGTGAGCTGAGTATAATTTTTTTTGAATAAGTAATCGAACAGGTTTTTCAAGGTCAAGGTAGTGTATATTTCATTTTGGGAGTTTAGAAATGTCTATTTCTTCTGCAATAGTATTATCAATTAGGTGAGCCTTGGTTTTAAGATATTTTCAGAACTGCCTGATTGAAATGATTTTTATTGCTCTGGTACCGGACGAAGGCTTTAATGTATCTTGACAAAAATTCAAAAACGTATATATATCAACGAGTTATATTGAACAAATAAATTCGTCGGTGAACCGAAAATCTGTGTATATGATGTTTCTGGTATTGGCAACAAAACAAAAAATTGCAGAATATCCAAGCGATACGCCAGAACAGTGTTTTTGCTTTCAAACTTTATTGATACAAGAAACAACATAACACGATTTATTTGATTGAATATACTCAACTTCTTTAAAAGTAGCATTGACAATTAGTTACAAAAGTAGACAAGGAACATAGATAAATGTGATGCTTAACGATAATGGAAGGAAGAAATGAAATGGATAATAAAATTGAAGTAAAAGTAGAGATAAATGCTATTGTCCTGTGCGCAGATGAAAGTGTTTCTAAAATCAACTGGGGACATGGCTATCAAGTGGTAAAAACAAAAATTGAAGACTTTCCAGGTATTGATCGAATTAAAGATGGGCGTGGAAATATTAGTACAGATTATTGTCTATCTAGAATAATAGAACGAGTAAATGAGAATATTGTGACATCATTCTACTGCCTAAAAAAGGAAGATGTCTTCTATGTTCCATCACCTGAGGTATGTGCTAGGGAGGTATATTCTAATGTTGATTTAGAGAGAACTCCATATCTTGAAGAATACAAAGATAATGAATTTGATTATCTAAATCAAATTATTTCACTACTTCAAGTTTATAAATCAGGAAATATCGGACTAAAAGAGATATTTTTTGATTTCAGTTATTGCCTAATGGGATTTTTAAATAATACTTTTTCTGCCACTATAGATATTAAGGATGCTAATACAGTAAAGAACGATTGGTATGTTTTGTCAGATACGGAAGTAGCGGCATGGGAACAATTTAAGAATATACATATTCACACTGGCCTTCAAGTTATGAAAGATATTGTAGATGTTTTTACCTTTGGCCTTAAACAGATTGACAGTGCCACTGCATTTGAGAAATATACAACCGCATTAGAAATGATCTTTCTTGGCAAGAATCAGCAGGGGAAAAAGGAAGTACTATCAAAGCGTGTTGCTGCCTTGCTGGGGCAGAATGATGTTGAAATTGTTATAATTTATGGGAATATGAAAAACTATTATCGGTATCGTTCTGAATCGTTGCATGAAGGTGATGCTTCTAATATTACAGATGTAGAATTAGAAGCACTTTCTGAGATAACGAGGCGTTCTATTTGCAAGCTTTTTAACATTTGTAATAAAAGATTAGCCATAAATAATAGGATCACTTGGTCGGAAATTAAGACTGATTTGATAAATTCGCTTAAAGCACAAGTTGATGTGTTGAATTGCAGAGGCGTATTTTCAACATAAGTATATTTTATGTAGATATTACGATATTATGAATACTTTTTTAAACTTTCTATTATGTCTATAATGTGAAGAATACTTAATTACTTGGAATGTAAGAATAAATGACAATTGATATAGTTTGATAAAATTAATATGTGAATATATTTAATTTTATAATTGTTGTATAGAAAAGTTTATTTGATATTATGTTTTCTAAGATTAAGAAGAGCAATACTTATATAATTTAACATATTAAAAAGGTGAGGATAAAAATGACAATGGCTTTATTATACCGAAATAAAAACGAGGCTTTCTTTCTGCAAGATTTTAGAATTACACATACAGGTGGAAAACAAATAGATGCAATGATGAAATATTCATCCTTTGGGTCAAAAATTGGATTATTTTTCGCAGGAGATGTTGCAGCTATTAAACGTCTTATACCAGATATTCGTTCAGTGGAATCGCAAGTCAATATAAACAATGTTTTAGAACCTGGAGGTCCCTTAGCAAGAGCAATTGAGTTGAACATGATGAGCAACCGAGATAACTTAACAGGAATTCGTAAGGTAGGTATGCTTGGATTTGTAATAGATGATCAATCTATGACAAATGAATGCTTTCAAGTGACGTCACAGGTTGGTATGGGAAGCTTACTTACTCCTGTTAAACAAAATGAAGTTGTGGTAATAGGATCTGGAAATGCGATAAATGGTATTTCTTTAAAGCTAACCAATATAGCAAATAGAGTGATTAATAAGGGATATGATATTAGAAGTGCTTTAGATGCTACAAGGATGAATATAAAAAATATTTTTCAGCGAATAGGTGTATCTGCGTATAACAAATTAGGTATTTCCCCTGTATTTGCAGGTTCTATCCTTAGCGGTGGATATTTTTATATGATAGGAGAACAAATTACTGGAAATAGGCATACTTCCGATTTCAGTGTAAAAGGAGCAATACCACCAGTTAGCTTTGATTACTCGTTGTTGCGTAAAAATGAAAATATTATGCTTATAAACAATTTAAATAGGGAAGAAATTATTGTAAAGGAAGCAGAATTTTATGAGGAGGGTAGTTTAAGTAAATTATTTGATCCTGAAGGATTAACTCAATTATTTGATCCTTGTCAATACGCAAATACGAATAATGTTGTTTATATTATTAATCAATGGGTTATAGATGATAACCATATTTATCGAACTATAGATAAAACACATCTTGATAATACAATTTGCAATCCTGATTATGTTCGCTTGGCGAGTTGTAATATAGAGACTAATTCTTTACCAGAAACTAATAGATATATTCTAAGTGGATATCATGGATTAATTATACCTGAATATCTTCAAGGTACATTTGAAAATGGGTTAAATCAACACTTATTTGATCATAATTGGTTATCAAAGTATGTACAAAATTATTCGGATATTTACATATAATACATTGAAAAAGTAGTATTTTGACAATTAATATATGAATAATAAGGAATTATAATTTTTCATTATTCATATAATTGGACGTGCTATTGTCATTCTCATAAGGCAATGGGTAGCCTGAGTATATAAAATGTATGTTATAATCTTGAATATTTTAATTTAGAAAGTGTCGTTAATATAGGAAAGCATACTACTTTTAATTTTCATTAAATATGTGAGTATATTGCTAATTAAATTGACTTTGTAGAAATATAAATGGAGTAATCTTAAATTTGGAGGTCTAGTTATGATAGAGAATAGACAATTTAACAGGATGGAAGCAGAAAATGAGAATTATTATATTAATGAATTTGGCTATAAATTTAACCAAGATTATACTTATACAGGATATATTAAATGTAAATTAGTTCATACGACTAATTTATCCATTATAGTTCCAGATCAAATTTATATAGAATCTGCAGAATTGTTATGGATACAACCTTTGAATTTCTTCCCTAATGTGTTATTTAAGGAAGATAAGCTTATTATAGCTTTTATTAGTATTGATATTTCATGCGGAAATAATATCAAAATTGAATTTACAAATAAAGATTTTATAAGGAATTATGAAGATGGTGCAAATTTGTTTAAATGTAAAATACACGGTCCGAAAGATCTTAACACCTTTGCCACTGGAGCATGCTATTTAACAGAGGAGTATATACCATTTTTACGGCTCTATCATCATACGACAGAAGAAAAGAAACAGAGCATTATCAATAGTGGATGCTTTTGGCTATCTACGTGGAATATCCAAGGCAATAAATCTTTGGTTAATATTGGTTATGTATACTTAACATGCTTAGATAAAATAAAAACTGAAAATGACTTAAGAAAAATCGCTATGGCTAGTAATGAAAAGATATATTTCATCACAGATAATGTTGTTATACCATCTGTAATTACTGGAAAATGGAGAGAATTACATAGCAATGATATACTTGAGTTAAAAGTTTACAGACAAAATATTAGCGAAAGGCAGAGTACTTTGATGCTGAAAATAGATGCAACTATACTTTCACCTCAACATCTTCTTAGACACTCATTTAGGAATGATCCAGTGTTCTATGAAATTATTTCTCCATTTATATATAGGATAGGGGCTATTCCTAAAAGTAACGTTTGTTTTGATAACTTTGTTATTAGAAGAAAAAATAATAATTTGAAACAGTTAGATTATATAATTTGTGGAGATGCAACAACTAAAGAAGGCTTAGCTGCACCATTTGATGAAGAGAACACTGCTTCTATTTTTAAGATTGAAAAAATTTCTGATAAGTCTAACATTCTAGAGTTTTGGTTTAATAACTGTAACATGGACCAGTTTACTAATAAGGCAATAGAACTTCAAATTTTTAATAAAGATAAATAGTTACAATATACTCCATATATCTATAAGTTACTGTTTGTTTAGCTAAAGATGATGGTTAAACACATTTATTAATCAATTCAAAATTGATAAGATGTAGAAGTAGTGTTGTTTGAAAATAATGTCACCAACCTTATAATTAGTGACATTATAAGCTTTCAGTAATAGAAACAATAAAGTATATTTTTAAATTTCCTATTATCCATATAATTAGTAATTAAAATTAGTATTTTCAATTGTTTTATACCCAAGCCGTCCTTATGCCTGACCTGTAAAGGGCATGTATAAGGTGGACTAGCCCTGGGCTTGTCAAAGGTGCCAACCGTGTATGAAAATTCAATTTAAATAAACACTTTGTGCGTAGAGGGAAGACCCCAGAGGAATACACCGGCAGTACAGTTAAAATAGGAACTTTTTATGAATTATTAAGGAAGCACTTTATCCGCAGGAAGCTTTCTTTTTATTTTTGCTTGGGAATTTAATTGTAACAAGGCTGACGAGGACTAAAAAAGTGATGGTGTTTGAAGAAAATATACTGCGGTTTATTGCCTTAAAACATATGGATAAATTAAAGATATATATAAAGTATCTATATGTGTAGTAATAAGTTTTTTAGGTGATAACGAAAAGGATTATGATAGTATATTTGAAATTCATACATATGTACTGATTTTATTTTGTGAAAATATAAGAACTCATTTTGTAAAGATGCAGGAGCGTCACTTATTTGAAGTACTGAATGAAACAATTTGTCTTTGGACAAGCCTTTGATTTGAACGCTGCTGAGCTGAATCCTACATATAAAATGTCTTACTTTAAGAGATTATTGAAGTGTTGACTAAGTGAAAAAGAAAGTGCTTGTCCAAAGCTTCCGTGTGAGGGAACCCGAGCCTATTATAAGACAGCAGAGCATTACTTCATGGGTTTGGGGCTGAGCATCCCATTAAAATTAAAGGCACTTGCCAAGCTTTTTGTCTGAGTGAGGGAAGAGATAAAGCTTGGCAAGTTCTACAGTAGATAAGTAGTAATTGTAGAGATTTTTATTACTTATAAAAAGTGGAGGAAGATTATTGAATTAGATTCTGACTTGAAGGTTACTTAATCGTGAATTATTCATAAATAATTTGATTTGTTGAAAGAAAGGAATGGTCATGATGAATGATAATTTTTACAAAAATATTATTAATTTGTTAAACAATTCAGATATAAGATTTTACACAACAGAAATTAGACCAGTAAAATTTGAAGGAGAAATAAAGAATGTTACTATGGTTTTTAGTGAAGTTTTAAATATGGGTCCAACTCCATTGAGTAAAACTCCAGTGATTTCATGCTTGATTGTTTTTACATTGTTTGATGCTTATTTAGAGAATAAATATAGTATGAGCCCAGGGATGTCATTTAAACGAAAGTATAATGCTTTGCCTTTTGTTACAAATCAAGACATAATTGAAAAAGAATGCTATAGATTAATGAAAACGATAAGAAATGGATTTGTTCATAATATAGATGCTATTGTATCTATAAATAATTTACTCCATTTTAATTATACCAGTCCTCAAGGAACTCAGTTTAACCTTGATATTTCTTCTGATAACCTTAAGTTATTATATTCTATTATTCTTATTTTAGTAAAGGGAAAGTATGAAATTGAAACAGAAGGACATTTTCAAAATGTAATATGTACGTATTATGGAAAGTTAAAAAATTATGTTGATGAGGATGGCAATTTTACTGATGATATAGGGGTAGGAGGAACAGCTACTTCCTCTAATTTGATACCAATTGGATTCTATACACAGTTAAAAACAGCAGTGCGATATCCTGTTGTAAATCCAAAATATGATATAAGCGAAGGCAGAATAAATATAAGATCAATATATAATCCAGGATCGCAGTATTATTCTGTTGATTATTGTGTTAAATGTAATAATAAGAAATATATTATTCCACAAGAAATTTTGGATAACAATAATTCATTATCTATATCGGATTTATCAATATGGGAAGTCAGTAAATAAGTTTATATGAACAACATAGCTTAAGCTTATGTATAATATAAAGTTGCCAAATTTCTAATTTATTAATGAGATGTAAATGTTATGTATATGTATTATTTATCAAAAGTGAATTAAAATAATACATTGTAAAAGTATGGCATAGGGGAGAAGCAATTCTACAGAATGTAAGAAATGACTACATTGTTCTGAAATATTAAAGTTTAAAGCATAGTAGCATTTGACTTGGTTAAGATTAAGAAAACTAACTTGTTGTTTCAAAATTGTAATTATAAAGTCTTAGCTTTTAGGTTAAGGCTTTTTTTACATATATATCAATATACCAAAGAAGAAATTAAGATATCAAAAATAAGTGTAAAAATTAATTAATTCCATTTTATGAGTAAACCTATATAGTGGAACAAGCAGTGGAGTTATGTTCCACAAAATCGTAGGATCCTATATTCAAATCTGTAACACAACCGTAACACAACCGGAAGAAAAAAGTGTATCTTCATAAGGAAATAAAAGGGACAAGCAGTATTGTAAAACTAGGTATATCAACGCATAAGGTATTATGTAAAAAGTGGAAAAATTTATTTCGTCGTCCCAGCGTGCCGGGGGTTCGACTCCTCTCTGACGCACCATAATCCATTCCAAACACTGATTTTCAGTGTTTTTTATTTTATCTAAAATTATAGTTTTTAATCTATTTTCCCCTAAAAGTGACAAATATGTCATCTAAAAGTCACACAGATGTAAGTTGAAGGTTCTATTATATAGGTAAGCCACAAGAAAGGAACCTTAAATAATAGAATTTTTAAAAGTTGAAAATCTATGTAATGTATATGGCAAGGGCAGTATGTATATGCCTAAAGCAATGAAAAATAAAATATTATTGACGCGCTTCGGGATGACATGTAAATCAAAACTGATATTAATTTAATACAAAAAATTCAAAAAACATCTGAATTCAAATTATCCTAATGGCAATTTGAACGCAACTTATATTGAGAAGAGGTGGTCTGAATGTCTTTAATGATGCCTGGTTGTATTTTAATGCTCATCCTTGTTATAAGTATGCTGTATGAACCAAGAAGTTTCTGGAATGCACTGCTGCTGATGATGGCAATTGGTATTTTTCTTCTTGGATTTGGCTCTGCACCGGGAATCCGGGGAATGATTCTTGGAATTTTGATGCTGCTGCTTATACCATTGATTTTTCTTGTTACTGCAATCTTTTTCATTGTGAATGGTTTGGAGATGATGAAAAAAGAGGGAAGGCGTTTGCAGAATGTTCTATCTTTATTGACGGGAATAGTCATGATCGTGGGAAGTATGGTAACCATTGCTGGAATATATTTTCTTCAGGATGCTTCTGTTATGAGAACGATATTCTCACTGGTGTTGATTTTGGAGTTCTATATTGCTTTTACGTTTGTTTCACTGTTGATCTATTCGCTAATTTATACATGCTTACCTAAAAGACTGAATTGTGATTATATTATTGTTCATGGATGTGGTCTCATAGGCGGAGAAAGAGTATCTCCGCTGCTGAAGGGCAGAGTTGACAAAGCGGTTCGTATTTACCATAAATGCAGGCAGCATACTAAGATTGTTGTATCAGGCGGTAAGGGCGCCGATGAGAAGATATCGGAAGCGGCAGCAATGAAAAATTATCTTGTAGAAACTGGATTTCCAGAAGAGGATATTATTCTAGAGAAACAGTCTAAGACTACCTTTGAAAATCTCAAAAATGTCAGAGATATGCTGGATGTGAATGGTGTGAAGCACCGCTATATATTTGTGACGAACAATTATCATGTTTTTCGAACAAGTCTCTATGCAAAACAGCTGAAGATAAAGGCAAGCGGTGTTGGATGTGGAACGGCAACATATTACTGGCCAAGCGCCTTTATACGCGAATATATAGCCATTATGTTCAGGTATAAATGGATATTTGAAGCGATTGTACTGTTGTGGGGGATAGCAGTTGCCAAAATTTATTCTTGATGATAATTGAACAATAGATGTAAATATTCAGTCACTTCTGTAAGACCTTCAAAATACTTGAAGGTCTTTTCCATTTGTTTCCCAAAGTGACGAATCTCTCACCTGAAAGTCACAGAGATGTAAGTTGAAGGCTCTATTATATAGGTAAAAGATGAAAAAGGAGTGTAACAGCATCTATGAAAATCAGTATTAAAAACGTGAGTATGACATACAAAACAGGAAAAAAGGCACTAACCAATATGAATTTAGAAGTGAACAGCCCAAATTTTATAGGACTTTTGGGTCCCAATGGTGCTGGAAAAAGTACCTTTATGAAACTATTGATATCGAAGATAATACCGACGGCCGGCGAAATAATTGTTGATGGTAAGCCAATCCAAAAGTACGAAAAAGAACTCAGAAAGCAGCTCGGGTATTTGCCGCAAAGCTTTGGTTTATATGACGAATTAACAGTTTATGAGTTTTTGGATTACATGTGTGCATTAAAAGAAATTAAAAACAACGTGAAAGGTATTATTCGGCAAGCTATTGAAAGGACTGATTTGCAAGAAAAAAGAAATTTCAAAATTAAAACTCTTTCAGGGGGTCAGAGGCAGCGTGTTGGTATAGCACAAGTATTACTTGGAAATCCTGAACTTATAATTTTAGATGAACCTACAGTTGGACTTGATCCAGAAGAAAGAATTAATTTCAGAAATGTATTTTCACAGACTGCAAATGACAAGATAGTGTTACTTTCTACTCACATCATCGATGATATACAAGCCATTTGCAATAGAATTATAATCATTAATAACGGTACGATTTTATTTGATGGAACTTCGCCGGATTTAATAAAAGCTGTACACGGACATGTTGGTTTTGTTGAGGAAAAAGATAACGAGACTTTAGAAAAAAGAATTGGAGGT
Organism: Clostridium sp. 001; assembly: GCF_019056555.1. Lineage (NCBI taxonomy): Bacteria > Bacillati > Bacillota > Clostridia > Eubacteriales > Clostridiaceae > Clostridium > Clostridium sp. 001. The sequence goes on from NZ_CP020473.1 coordinate 2,404,876, forward strand.
AAGTACAAAATCACATCTAAGTTGTTTACTGGTAATGGCATCTCCTGTCGTGTTATCGGCAAAGAAATAGAAAGCTCTATTGCACTTATAGAGCCTACCTTGGAAGATGCATACACATATGTCATACACAATGGGGGTGTCCATTAAATGAGAAATGTATTTTTTGATTATGAAACAAAGCGGATTCTGAAGTCCAGGTTTACTCAAATAATAATCTTACTTGTGTCAGTTTTTCCTTTGATTGGTGCACTACTCTCAACCTACATTAGCGAAGATATTAGCAGTATGATATTTGGAATAAATAGCTCTACTCTTTTATCTCAAACGATACTTTTCCCCGCAAAGGCAGGAGCAGTACTTTCAACTCTTGCTTTTACGACACTAACAGTTTTTGAGTTTGACAAAATACTTAGGTTTAGAGTTAATTATATAATTGAACCAATATCAAGTTCTATAAAGATACATTTAACCAAAATTACAGGCTTAATGTGTGCCGGTCTTATTTCAACAGTGGGTTCAATGATAATTATGATTCCTCACTATATATTTAACGTGGGCAGTCTAACCAATTTTAGTTATTTTCTGCTCAGTTATACCTTAATAATTTTTGGCTCGATTGTGCTAACAATTCTTATGACCGCAGGATTTTATCTTATATTTAGGAATGTCAATATAACCTGCATTATTATGCTTTTAGCGGTACTTTTTAGTTTTTTAACAGGAAATATCAATTATCAATATATGTGGGTTCAGACAGGTGCTAGTGGACTTTCCGAAAATTTCGGAAGCGGGAATATCGTTTTGGGAATGCTCTGGAATAGGCTCTTTGGGTTATCAGTATCTATGTCCATATTTTTATTCGGAATGCTAAGCGATAGATGTTATGAAAAAGGATTATTTAAATCTATCTTAAAAAACTGTAAAAAATATAAGCTCATACCAATTTGCTTTTTGGTTTCTCTTTTTGGAGTATTTTTTGTTTTTCAAAATGAACCGATTTTCAAACCAATTTCGCTTACGGATGTGGTGTCAGTATTGATTAATGGTAAAAAAGAAACGCCTGTAAACGTAAGTGTCATAGGAACTTCAAATATGTTTGTAGATCTTAAGATAGAAAAAGATAAAAATTGTGCTAGCGGAGCTTATTGTCAGGAACTGCAAAACGGCACTGATAAGCCTCAAAATGTATATTTTGAATTAGCAGACGGTTACCATATTAGTGAAATCAAGTTAGGCAACAAGGACATAAGCTGTACACAGGTTTCGCCCAAGATTTTGAGCAGTGCAAAACTTAACAACGTTTTTGAAATAAGCATTCCAAGAAACACTAAAACTAAATTAAGCATAAGGTATTCAGGTATACCGAAAGCCAAAAGTACAGCTAAAGATTTTTCCCAAGGAATTAGCAAAAATTATGTAAGGTTAAATGGCACCACGGGCGTTGCTCCTGTTGTTTGTATTGAACAAAATGATAGGATTATTGAAGGAACAATAAAAATGGACTCAAAGTTTACAGTCATAACTCAGGGAGAAAAAAATCGCAAGATTTCTGAGCAGGATGGTTTTACTACTTGGAGTTTTTCTTGGGATAAATTAAGTGACCTATCTTTGACAGCCGGACGATATGGAATATTTGAAAGAAAAGCACAGGGCACAAATGTGGAGTTTTTCTATCCATTGGCTGCAAGAAAAGAATTTGAATCCAGAGGAAATGATACGCTTGATATATTCTCATTCTTTTCGGAAAAATTTGGACCACTAGGCAAAGATAGTCTCAAAGTAGTTGTAACATCAGGAGTACAGGGCAAAGGTGGATTTCAAAACGGAAATATCTCTTATGTTTCAGAAGATTGTTTAAAGAAAAAATCCAATGTGGATTCATCGATAGCATCTTCTTCTGACACTTTTGCTTTGCTCACGCATGAAATTGCTCATCAATGGTGGGGAACTGGAATAAATGTATCTAATGCAAACAGCCATAATCAAATAGATAAAAATCACGATGAATGGTCAGATGAAGCTTTTGCGGATTTTAGTACTTATTTATTCTTGAAAAACAAATTTGGAAAAGCCTATGCAGAAAATTTGTTGTTGAAAAAATGGGAAGAATCAACAAATGAATTAAATCGAAACTTTTATCGAAGAAATCCTGAATACATGAACAAGTTATCAATGATTCCAAAGTATTATGTTTCATTATTTTTAAGAGGTGGTGAAATTTATGGCTTGGGACCACTCACAGTTTACAATGTTTATAAGCACATAGGTGAAGACAATTATTTTAATTCTATGAAAGTTATTTACAAAGAATATTATGGCAAAAAGGATAAAAAACTGTCTTTTTCTGATTTTTTAAATATTAGTGGTATTACACAAGGAGGCAGCCGTCAATGGATGTAAAAATTCTTAAATACGAACTGAAAAGAATAATTTTTTCAAAGATATTTGTGATAACTTTCATAATTGCACTTTTCTTTTCAGTGATTGACCTTTATACAGAAATAATACAAGGTGTTTCTGGTACGGCACCTTTTTCTAAATGGAGTTATTGTAAGTTTTTGTGTGGCATAAATACGATTATGTTATTAATTTTAATGCTTTCGTGTACAGGACTTTTTTCTAGAAATGAACAAAGAGTAAGAGAAATTACTTCATGTACATCTTTACCACAGAAAAAGTATCTGGCTATAAAAAGTTTTGCCCTGTTTATTTCTTACTTAATTATTGCGGTATGCTGTATTTTGATAAGTTTGGTGTTTTACAAGATAACTTTTAATTTTACAGATTTTCAAAACTTTTTATTACCGATCTTAATAATACTACTTCCTACTTTTGTGTTTGTTTTTGGAACAAGTATGTTTTTAGGCAGCAAAAGGCAAACTTTGCTTTATTCTTGGATTCCAATTGTTTTGATTTTGTCACTTATGAGTTTTAATAGCACACCTTTTATTGATATTTTCGCCAAAGGGTATGTGACTTATATGCCTACAGTTCTACCAGTTGATAGTCTCGGTGAACCTGTTTTTAGATTGTCTTTAGATTTTATAATGAGTAGACTTACATTTATTCTAGTAGGAATGGTTTTATATGTGCTTTCATTTAAGAAGCTTTCTGGAAAACCTTAAAAAGTCAGTATGTATGCAGCCAAAATAGTTTTAATGTTATTTATACTCAGCTTGTATATTTCTTTTAAAGGAAATATAATAAAATTATGGAGGTGCTATGCGTGGATTATATAACAACAAAAGAAGCATCTAAAAATTGGAAAATTACAGACAGAATGGTAGTGTATTATTGCTCTGCTGGACGGATTAAAGGAGCTGAAAAAATGGGAAATACATGGCTTCTTCCTGCTCACGCTGAAAAACCGGCTGACGGACGATATAGGAATAGTAAAGTAAAGGGTGGCGAAAATAAATGAAACGGATATTTTTGGTTGAGGACGATAATACAATTGCCAGAAACCTTGTGCTTTTGCTTCGCTCAGAAGGGTTTACAGTCACTCACGCCCCTACGCATAGTGATGCCATTGCCATGCTTGCTGGGAATAAATTTGACCTAGCACTTGTAGATATTTCTTTGCCTGACGGAAATGGCTTTACAGTTTGCACGGAAATCAAAGAAGTGCAGGATGTTCCCGTTATCTTCCTGACGGCTTCCGGCGATGAGGCGAGTGTTGTTACTGGGCTTAACATGGGCGCAGACGACTATATTACCAAGCCTTTTCGTCCGCGCGAACTGATAGCACGAATTAGAACCGCCCTGCGAAAAAGCGGATGTTCTCCATCAGCTTTTGAAATCCATGGGCTTCATGTCGATATGGCAAGCGGTGTTGTAAAAAAGGACGGTAGCGAAGTTTTTCTTTCAGCTTTAGAATATCGCTTACTTCTGGTGTTTATTAATAACCCCAAAAGTATTATCACGAGAAGCAAGCTGCTTGACGAATTGTGGGACGCTGCGGGCGAGTTTGTCAATGACAATACATTGACCGTGTACATTAAACGTCTGCGTGAGAAGATAGAGAACAACCCAGCAAGCCCGCAAATAATTCTGACAGTTCGTGGGACTGGATATAGATTGGGGGATGGGTATGTTTCGGAATAGAGAATTTAGAAAGTTTGCTATTTTGTTCTTCTTAATAGCCGCAGCCGCTGTTACGTTGGGATTTGCAATTAATGTGGCAGCTGGAATTCTTGCCATTGCTTCTGCTTCAGCCTTTGGAATAGCGTTTTTTGCATTTACCAAAGCCCGATATAAAAGCATTGCCCAAATTTCAGATCAAATCGATATTGTGCTTCATAATGCTGATCATCTGTATATTTGTGAATTAGATGAGGGCGAACTTTCCATTCTGCAAAGCGAGATAACAAAAATGACGCTGCGTATTCGAGAGCAAAATGATGCACTGAGAAAAGAAAAAGAACATCTTGCTGATTCGCTGGCCGACATAGCTCATCAACTCCGCACTCCTCTCACATCTGTAAACCTCATTTTATCATTGTTAGAGAATAACCCTAACGAAAATGAACGGAAAGCATTGATACGGGAAACAAAGGAATTGTTTTTACATATGGATTGGCTACTTACTTCCCTTCTCAAATTATCCCGTCTGGATGCAGGCATTGTGGTTTTTAAATGTGAACAGATAGATTTGAATACTTTGATAAGCACTGTGCTTCATCCGTTTTTGATCCAAATGGAACTGCACGATATTGCTTTGCAAATAGACGTGTCGAAAGGGATAATAATTCAGGGCGATTCTGGTTGGCTTTCGGAAGCAATTCAAAACATCATCAAAAACTGCATGGAAAGTGCAGGTGATAACGGGAAGATTGAAATTGTCTGCAAGGAAAACCCATTGTTTACCGAAGTTACCATCCACGACAGCGGCGCAGGCTTTGAAAAAGAAGATTTGCCCTGCCTGTTTGACAGGTTCTATCGTGGGAAAAATGCAGGTGCTACAGGATACGGGATTGGACTCGCTCTTTGCAAGATGATTATAACACGACAGGGAGGAACGATTATCGCCAAAAATCATCCACAGGGCGGCGCCATGTTTGACCTTCGTTTCCCAAAGTGACGAATCTCTCACCTTAAAGTCACATAGATGTAAGTTGAGAGTTCTATTATATAGGTAAAACATGAAAAGGGAGGCTCATATAATGGACTTTTTAAAAATTGAAAATTTATGCAAGGTCTACGGCACTGGTGAAAATCAGGTTACTGCGCTTGACCATGTTTCGCTTACAATAGAAAAAGGAGGATTTACTTCAATTATCGGTTCCTCTGGCTCTGGCAAGTCCACTCTGCTGCATGCTATCGCTGGCGTGGACGTGCCAACAAGTGGAAAGATATATTTGGAGGGTCAGGATGTATATGCCCAGAACAATGAAAAACTTGCCATCTTCCGCAGGCGTCAGGTTGGACTGATTTACCAGTTTCACAACCTCATTCCCACTCTGAATGTTGTGGAAAACATCACATTGCCTATACTGATGGACAAACGGAATGTTAATAAGAAGAGGTTGAATGAATTGCTGGAGTTGCTTGGGCTAAAGGGCCGAGAAACACATTTACCCAATCAGCTTTCAGGTGGTCAGCAGCAGCGTGTTTCCATAGGACGTGCTTTGATGAACGCCCCGGCGGTCATGCTTGCTGATGAACCCACGGGTAGTTTGGACAGCCGAAATGGACATGAAATTATAAAGCTGCTTAAAGAAAGCAATAAAAAATACAATCAGACACTTATTGTTGTTACACATGACGAAAATATTGCTTTGCAGGCAGATCGCATTATCGGCATATCAGATGGCAAAGTAGTGAGAGATGAGAAGGTGAGACTATGAATATTTTCAACAAAGTTACCCTGCAAGGCATGAAAAAGAGCCGTACACGAACAATTGTAACGATTATCGGAGTTGTACTTTCCGCTGCCCTGATTACGGCAGTTGTCACTTTTGGCGTTTCCTTGTTGAACTATATGTCAAATGGTGAGGCTCATAAATACGGCGGCTGGCACATCAAATTTGAGGATGTGGATTCTTCTTTCGCAGCGAAGCAGACAAGTAACAACAAAGTTGAAAATACCACATCATTTAAAAATATTGGCTACGCAAAACTTAACGGCGGAAAAATTCACGACAAACCGTATTTTTTTATCGCTGGATTCAGCAAGAAAACATTTAATGCCCTCCCACTCACATTGTGTGCTGGCAGGTTGCCAAAAAACAGTAGAGAGATTGTTATTCCTGAGAGAGTCGTAATAAAAGATGGCGTTAAGTTACGTGTGGGTGACACACTTACCCTTGCTATTGGAAGCCGCATGAGTGGAAACAAAAGTCTTGGTCAACACGACCCTTACATTTCCGGCAAAGAAACCCTTGTTCCAAAAGCAGAGAAAACTTACACAGTGGTCGGTTTCTGCGAAACGCCTCACTTTGATGAAGATTCTGCGCCTGGATATACCGCAATTACAACTTCAGGTGCAGCAGATACGGAAAACAATATCAGCTTGTTTGTCACGCTAAAAAAACCGTTTGAGGCTCATACTTATGCAAAAAATACAGCTGGAGGTCATACTTACATCTTTAATAGTGATGTGCTGCGTTTCATTGCTCTTTCAAACGATTCGAGCGATAAGGTGTTCAATGCATTTTTGTACTCAGTCGGTGCCATTGTACTCATCATCATTATGATTGGTTCTATTTTTCTGATTTATAATTCATTCAATATTTCCTTGAACGAGCGCACACACCAATTCGGGATTCTCTCATCGGTGGGAGCCACCCCAAAGCAACTGCGCCATTCAGTGCTGTTTGAAGGACTTTGTATCGGTGCTATTGGTATCCCAATTGGTATTATCATTGGTATAGCCAGCATCAAACTTGCGATTAATATCGTCGCCAAAAACTTCGCAAACATTCTTTTCGCCAATGTACCTTTGACATTGACAGTGTCCGCTCCCGCAATCATTGCAGCAGTAGTGACCAGCATGATCACAATCCTGATTTCGGCAGATATTCCAGCTCGCAAAGCTGCCAATATGCCAGTTATGGAGTGTATTCGCCAGACGAACGATATCAAAATCGAATCCAAAGCTGTGAAAACGTCGAAACTTGCGGAGCGTATTTACGGCTTGGAGGGAACTCTTGCATTAAAGAACTTTAAGAGGAACAAAAAGCGTTACAGTAGCATTGTGCTGTCACTTGTCTTAAGCGTAGTGCTGTTTATATCGACCAGTTCCCTTGTAATAGATTTGAAACAGGCGTCGGCAGGTGCAAAAGAGGTTACTAATAGTGATGTCGGTTTTGGCACACATGATATGAAAGACAGCGAAATGCTGCAGCTTTATAGCAAACTAAAAAATGTCGATGGTGTTGACGAAAGTTCGTATCAAGTTGTTATGAACTATTTCTGTGCTGCCAAGGGCAGTGATCTTTCAGACGCTTACAAGAAATCTTTAGGTTCACATTCGCCAAACGAAACGGTGAATCTGCCAGTGCAAATCCAATTTTTAGATGACAGTACCTATCTGAAGATTGTCAAAAGTTTAGGCTTGCCTACAGATAAATATACCGGACAAAATGCGAAATTAATCGGCGTTGCCAAAGTGGACAGCCACGACAATCAGAAAACGGCCAGCCAAATTCAAAATGTGTTCAAGAGTTCTGCCAGTAATTTTACCATTTTTCCCAAAACAAATGGCAAGCCGGAGATGAAACAGGGATATAATGCAAGCATTACATTTATGAACAATTTTGTGCCGCTTGATACGCCTCCTATCTTAACAGACATAAAACAAAAATCAGGTGGAATTTATGTGACTGCCCCATATTCACTCAAAGAAAAGTTTAATGCCACTGGTACTCCTGCAGATATTATAACTAAGGGCATGACATTTCAGTCAAAGAACCCATCGAAGTCATCGGATAAAATGAAAGAGATAGTTCAGGATATGGGAATTACAAGCCCGTACATCCTTTTGAATATGTCTGGAGCGCTTGATCAGAGCCGCAATATGATATTCATTGCCGATGTGTTTTCCTATGCTTTTATAATTATGATTTCACTGATTGCAGTTGCCAATGTGTTCAACACAATTTCCACGAACATCAAGATGCGCAGACGTGAGCTTGCAATGCTTCGCTCTGTGGGAATGTCCGACCACGATTTCCAAAAGATGATGAATTTCGAGTGTATCTTTTATGGCATGAAGGCGCTGCTCTTCGGGCTTCCCCTGGCAATCATATTCTCATGGTTCATGCACAAAGAAATGAACGGCAGCGAAAATGGGAGTTTTGTGATGCCGTGGGCCAGTATCGGAATCAGTGTGCTTGGCGTGTTCTTTATAGTGTTCATTACAATGCTGTATTCTATTAGAAAAATAAAAAAGGAAAATATTATTGACGCACTCCGGGATGATATGGATTGATTCAAAGCCGATATTGACTTGATAAAAAACTATAAATCTTAGTTCTATGTTTAGTATTATATAAATTACACATACTAATGGAGAAATCAATGTATTAACTATAGAATGGAGGTTTCAAAATGAGAAAACTTGCTGAAGGAGAAATACTTTCATTAACAGGACTATTGAAGTTTGAGAGTGATGGGTTAGCAGTTTCACGAGCAATGCAATCGCTTATAAAAGATGATGAATTAAAAAAGCAAGCAAAATCAGGTATATTGGCGGCTGAAGGTAGAATTAAAGGATTGGAACAATTTATTAATGAGAATGATATTACAAGAAGATAAAGGAGGTAAAATTATATGGCAAGTATTTTAAACAACATAGTTAAAAATACTACTGATATAAATGATGAAGTTATATCAGGAAGTATGCTTTCTTCTGCTAAAGGTGCAGCAGATGCTTATTTAAATGCAACGATGACAAGTACAACACCAGAATTAAGAGCACTTTATGCATCTAGTCTTAATCAAGTAGTTGGTGGTCATTCAGCACTTACCGAGTTGGTTATAAACAGAGGCTGGAATAATCCTTATGATTCACCTACTCAACAACTTTCAGATGTTGTAAATAAGGCTGAAACAACAGTTGAATAGATATAAAAAATAAAGAGTCAATAAAAATGACCCTTTATTTTTTTTGTGAGCCTAGCATGGGCGGCAACTTGGTGGTGCAAGTCCACTGTGGGCTTGCTAGTGGAAACCATAATCAAAACAGCTATGCATCTACTATTATACATGTCGAAAAAGAACAGCATGTTATAACAACAGGCCCATACTCCATAGTTCGCCATCCAATGTATTTAGGGATGATATTAATGTTATTATTTACTCCTCTTGCACTTGGTTCTTATTGGGCAGTACTACCTTTCCTTCTCTCTGTGCCAATGAATATATTAAGGATAAAGAATGAGGAAGAAGTGCTTTTAAGAGATCTTCCAGGGTATAAAGACTATTGTTTAAAGACACCTTATCGGTTGATTCCGTTAAATAGCATTATTAGTGCTGATAAGACTTAATTCAAATTAACAGCATCAATTTGTTCTTTTGCATTTAATAATAATTCAATTGCAAGCTTGTTTTTCTCCTCAGTAGCTCGGAAAGTTGGAATACTTATGCTGATAGCTGCGGTTGTTTTTCCTTTTGATGTCAGGGGAACAGCGTAGCAGCGTAAAAATTCTGTTACTTCCTCAACTTCTGTTGCAACATGAGTTTCTCTAATCTTTTTTAATTCCACTTCTAAAACAGAAAAATTTGTTATAGTATTTTTTGTAATGGGTTTTAAGCCATCAGGATAAAGTGTTTTTATTTCTTCAATACTGTATTCGCTTAATAGGGCTTTTCCTAATGCTGTACAATAAGCGGGTATTCGTTTCCCTACATATGAAATAAGTCGAATATCAATATCTTTTATAGGATCTTCTTTTAATATATAAAGTACATTGTTTCCATCAAGAATACCCATTTGACAGGTTTCATTGATATTACTGACAATGTTCTTCATTATTTTTTGTATAAAATCTAACATATTTTTATTTCGTGAATAGGATGCTCCAATACAAAAAGTGGAAATTCCTATTGAATATTTTAGAGAGTTTTTTTCAAGAGAAAGAAAATTACGTTCTAACATTGTCTGGATAATAGGATAAAGAGTGCTTTTTGGTACATCAATTGCTTCAGAAATCTCTGTTAATGTTAAGCCTTTAGGTTTGACTGACAAGAGATTTAATATATTTAACACTCTTTCCGTTGGTTTATGTGCCATATTTACAACCACCATTCAAATTTTTATAAAACTTTGTTATACAATAACAATTATAAATGCCTTATTAGTAATATTCAATCTCCATTTATACATATAAAAATAAATATTTCTATAAAAGCACTTCAATTAAAATATCAAGAAAAATGTCTCTATTTTTTTTAATTCTACAATAATGTCCAAATATTACCTTGACATGACAAAAAATTGTGATATTATTTAACTATAGTATTCGTATAAACAAATAAGATTTGTATATACGTAAACATGGAAGGAGGAATAATCCCATAAGTCATTAAGACATCACTAAAAATTTTAAATTATTACTTAAGTATAGATAAAAGATTTAACTATTTTTATGAATTATTAAATAGTTAAGTTAACTATTTGAAATACATGTAAACAATTACAAATTAGGCTTTGTATTTAGTCTAATTGTTACTAAGGGGGAAAACATATATGAAAAAAGCTAGATTTATAACACCAGTTGTTACTGCATTTGATACTAATGGAAACTTAGATATCCAGGCAAATAAAAATATTTATGACTATCTCATAAGCGCAGGAATAGACGGCCTACTTATTATGGGCAGTTCAGGTGAGTTCTATGCTATGTCTACTGAACAAAGGAAGGAATTAATTGATCTTGCTGTTTCCTATGTAAATAAAAGGACAAAACTTATTATTGGAACAGGTTGCATGACAATAGAAGATACAATTGAACTTTCTAATTATGCCATTGATGCTGGAGCAGATGATATTATAATTATCAGTCCATATTATTTTAGTCTAACGGATGAAAGTTTGGAATTTTACTATGGGAAAGTAGCAGAATCTGTAAAAGGTAATATTTATTTATATAATTACCCTGACAGAACAGGACATGATTTATCACCAGAATTAACACTTAATTTATTGAGAAAACACAGCAACATTGTTGGTTATAAAGATACAGTATCCGAAATGGGACATACTAGAAAATTAATCCAAACCGTACAGAATGAGTTCCCTGATTTTGAGGTATTCTCAGGATTTGATGAAAACTTTGTTCGTAATATTCTTTCTGGTGGCAGCGGATGTATTAGCGCACTTTCCAATCTTTATCCAGAGATTTTTGTAGATTGGGTAAAAGCAGTTAATGAGAAAAACATGGATAAAACAGCTGAAATTCAAAATTGTGTTGATAAGTTAGCAGCACTATATGAAATTAGTAAATGCTTTATTCCAATTGTAAAAAAAGCCATGATGTTCAAAGGTTTGGATATTAAAGACTACTGCAAAACTCCTCTTCTGCAAGCTGACGAAAAACAAACCAATTCAATTAAAAAGCTTATGGAAGAAATTGATAATATAATTTCAAAATAATCTGCTGCAATTTATTAAAAGTTACTATATAAAATAAAAGATTTTTAAATCATAGAGAGGAAGGATTATTATGTCGTTAAAATCAATTTATGGTGGAGAAGATAAGTCTTTATATGAGATTCAAACTCATGCAGAAGGACCCAAAGGTTCACTTCCACTTACCCCGGAATTGCTAAAAGATTCACCTAGCGGAAATATATTTGGAATGACTTTAAATGCTGGTATGGGATGGGAACCATCTAAACTCCTGGGTGGCGACGTGTTAATACTTAGCAATCAAGGAGGAATTCGTGATAATGATGGTACTCCAATTGCTGTAGGGTTACATACAGGTCACTTTGAATTAGGATTACAAATGAGAGCAGCAGCTGAAGAAATAAAGAAACTTGGAGGCGTTCCTTACGCTGCATATGTAACAGATCCATGTGATGGCCGTAGTCAGGGTACAACTGGAATGTTTGACTCTCTTCCTTATCGTAATGATGCAGCAATAGTATGTCGCCGTTTAATTCGTTCACTGCCAACACGCCGTGCAGTAATGGGAGTAGCTTCATGTGACAAAGGACTGCCTTCCATGATGATGGCACTAGCATCTATGCATGATTTGCCAACTATTATTGTTCCTGGTGGTGCAACACTTAAAGCTATAGACGGGGAGGATGCAGGAACTATTCAGACTATTGGAGTCAGATTTGCAAATAATGAACTTTCATTAGAAGATGCTTGCCGACGTGGATGTAATGCTTGTGCTTCTGCTGGTGGAGGATGTCAATTCTTAGGTACAGCCGGTACTTCTCAAGTTATTGCTGAAGCACTTGGAATAGCGTTGCCTCACTCTGCTTTAGCACCTTCTGGTCAGCAAATATGGAAAGAAATTGCTAGACAATCAGCTAAAGCAGTTTTAGATATGGCAGATAATGGAACAACAACAAAGGATATTATTACAGATAAAGCAATCGAAAATGCCATGGTAGTTCATGCTGCTTTTGGAGGATCAACAAACTTGCTTCTTCATCTCCCAGCAATTGCACATGCTGCTAACTGTAAAATTCCTACTGTGGAAGATTGGGCAAGAATTAATAAGAAAGTGCCTCGTTTAGTGAGTGTTCTTCCTATGGGACCAGTTAATTATCCAACAGTAAGTGCATTCTTAGCAGGTGGAGTTCCTGAAGTTATGCTTCATTTAAGAAAACTTGGTTTGCTGCATGAAGATGTTCTTACTGTTACAGGAGAAACACTTGGAAATAACCTTGATTGGTGGGAAAAATCCGAAAGACGTGTTGAGTGTAGAAAACGTCTGCTTGAAGTGGATAAAATTAATCCTGATGAAATTATCATGAACCCAAGTCAGGCAAAAGAAAGAGGATTAACATCAACAGTAACTTTTCCTGTAGGAAATATTGCACCTGAAGGCTCAGTAGTAAAATCAACGGCTATTGATCCATCAGTTATAGGTGATGATGGAATATTTAGACATACTGGAAAAGTTAAAGTTTTCACATCTGAAAAGGCAGCTATTAAAGCACTTAAAGATGTGGGAAAAATCAAGGCTGGTGACATAATGATTGTGATGGGCGGAGGCCCAATGGGAACTGGGATGGAAGAAACATATCAGTTAACTTCTGCTTTAAAACATTTATCTTTTGGTAAACATGTTTCTCTAATTACGGATGCACGTTTTTCTGGTGTTTCTACAGGGGCTTGTTTTGGACATGTAGGTCCTGAAGCATTAGCAGGAGGTCCTATCGGAAAATTAAGAGATGAAGATGTTATTGAAATAATAGTTGACACTAACAAACTTGAGGGATCAATTAATTTCATTGGAACTGAAGATAACAAACTTTCTTATGAAGAAGCAGCTAAAGTATTAGAATCACGCAAGCTTCATCCAGATCTTAAGCCTGATGCAGATCTTCCAGATGATACAAGATTGTGGGCAGCACTGACCTTTCCCCAATAAAATAGACATCTTAAACTCGTAATATCTCTTTATTTCGTAGATTATCATAATTTTTATGCTGCTTTTGATTTTTTATTTGAATTGTTATAATATTTTTCAGGCGTTACATAACCATTAGAAGCATGTATTCTTTGCCTATTATAAAATATCTCAACATATTCAAATACAGCAGCACGAGCTTCTTCACGTGTTTTAAAGTGATTCCCATAAAGCCATTCACATTTCATTTTACCCCAGAATGATTCCATAGGAGCATTATCCCAGCAGTTACCTTTACGAGACATACTGCATATAAATCCATACTTATTTATTAAATTTTGGTAATCATTTGAGCAATATTGTGACCCTCTGTCCGAATGTAGAATAACACCAGTTGGTCTTCCTGCACGTTGATATGCGTCATTTAATGCGTTGATTACTAATTCTTTTGTCATTCTTTCATTCATAGATAAACCAACTATTTTTTGTCCACACAAATCCATTACTGCTGCTATATAAAGCCATCCTTCATTTGTCCACAGATATGTAATATCACTGACCATTTTTTCATTAGGTTTATCCACAGTAAAATCTCGATTAAGAATATTTTTTGCTACTGGAAGTTTATGATTTGAATTAGTAGTAGCCTTAAATTTCTTTGAAACCCTTGATTTTATGCCATTCTGATTCATGATACGTTCTACTCTTTTATGATTAATAGGTTTATCATTTTTCATATTTACTATTTTAGTAATTTTAACAGAACCGAATACATTTCTATTTTCTTTGTGGATTGTTTGAATTTGTTCTAATAACTGTTTATTTTCCTTTGATCTTTGACTTTCAGGTCTTTTATCCCATGCATAGTAACTGCTTCTTGACACGCTTAAAACCTTGCACAGCTTCGCTATTCTATATTTATGGCAACTAGCCTTGATAAACTCAAACCTCTTTATTTTAGGTTCTTGGCGAAGTAGGCTGCCGCTTTTTTTAATATTTCATTTTCTTCTTTAAGATCTCTAATTTCTTTTTCTAATCTTCTTAATTTCTCATCTTCAGGCTTAAGATGTCCACTGCCAGGAAAAGGTGTATCAGGTGATTCTCTATACTTCTTTACCCATCCATGCATTGTTGTTGGTCTTACTCCTAATTCTGTTGCTATCTTATTTAATGATTCTCCAGATTTCTCTAATCTTTTTATTGCTTCAATTTTAAATTCTGCACTATATTGTTTTTTCATAACCCTACCATTCCTTTCACTTTTAATATAACACGAGTTCCTCGTGTCTATCAAAGTGGGTAAGGGTCACACTTCAATCTGTCAGTGGTGGAACTTGGAGAGGAAGCGTATATGATGTAGATAAAATTATTGAAGTTCTTGAAGCTGGTAAGAAAGCGTTAACTAAAAAATAATCACTGTTTTATGTTTAAAAACTAAAGATGTTAGGGGGAATATATTATGCCATTATTAATGGTAGGAATAGGTGTATTATTCTTAATAATATTAATTTCAAAATTTAAATTAAACACATTTCTTTCACTGCTGATTGTTTCATTTGCTGTAGCTTT
Source organism: Clostridium sp. 001 (assembly GCF_019056555.1). Lineage (NCBI taxonomy): Bacteria > Bacillati > Bacillota > Clostridia > Eubacteriales > Clostridiaceae > Clostridium > Clostridium sp. 001. The sequence goes on from NZ_CP020473.1 coordinate 2,419,980, forward strand.
GGGGTTGGGCATACCTCTTGGGAAAATTGTTGCAAGCATCGAAAGTGGTATGGGTGGAACGCTTGGCCATATAGCTTTAATATTTGGTCTTGGTGCCATGCTTGGTAGATTAGTTGCTGATTCAGGCGGAGCACATCGCATTGCCATGACTTTAATTAACAAGTTTGGTGTAAAACGAATTCAGTGGGCTGTTGTAGTTGCTTCATTTGTTGTTGGTATAGCAATGTTTTTTGAAGTAGGATTAGTTTTATTAATTCCAATTGTATTTTCTATTGCAAGAGAATTAAAAATTCCTCCAATATATTTAGGAATTCCTATGCTTGCAGCTTTATTAGTAACACACAGCTTTCTACCTCCGCATCCAGGACCAACAGTAATAGCTGGAGCATATGGAGCAGACATTGGAACGGTTTTATTATATGGTATTATTGTAGCAATACCGTGTGTTATTATGGCAGGACCAGTATTTACTAAAGTTGCTAAAAAAATTATACCAAGTGCTTTTGAAAAAACTGGGAATATTGAATCTTTAGGCGAACAAAAAACATTTAAAATAGAAGAAACACCTGGTTTTGGAATTAGTTTATTAACAGCAATGTTTCCTGTTATTTTGATGATGATTTCCACAATAATTTCAATGGTACAAAAAACAGCAGGAATTAAAGGAAATTCGTTTTTTACTATTGTTAGCTTTATTGGTAATCCAGACACTGCAATGCTTATATCTTTAATAGTTGCAGTATATACAATGGGAATAGGAAGGAAAATTCCAATTAAGCAAGTGGGAGTTTCCTGCTCGGCTGCAGCTGCATCAATTGGAATGATGATTTTAATTATTGGCGGCGGTGGTGCTTTTAAACAAGTACTTATTGATGGAGGTGTTGGTAAATATATAGCTACGTTATTCAGTGGAAGTTCTATATCGCCTATACTACTTGCATGGATAGTTGCAGCAATATTACGTATTTCTTTAGGGTCTGCAACTGTAGCGGCTTTATCAACATCAGGTCTAGTTATTCCAATGCTTGCTAGTTGTGGCCATGTTAATTTGGCTTTAGTAACACTTGCAACCGGATGCGGAAGTGCAATAGCCTCTCATGTAAACGATGCAGGATTCTGGATGGTTAAAGAATACTTTGGTTTCAGTATGAAGGAAACATTTTCAACCTGGACTTTGTTATCAACTATTTTATCAGTAACAGGATTAATATGTATTTTGATATTGAATATGTTTGTTTAATATTAAGTAGGACCTGAATAATTATTTTATTTAGTAATGTCTAATGTTATTAATTTAATAACTCAACTTTCGCAGGACAAAAAGACTAATTTCTCCTTGATGTAACAAGGTAAAGCAGCAATAAAACTATCTATTATTGAGTCAATAACGTCCTTTGAAAGAAGAAGTTTTTCAGTTAATACATTTTTTAAAATATCTACAATAAGATTCATTACTTCACAAAATTGGATATCTTGAAGTTCATCACAGCACTGATAAAAAAATCCACCAATAGTTCTAACATCATTATTCTTACGGCTTTCTAAAGTAAGCATAATGTATCTGGTAAAAACTATAGAAGTATGTGAAACCATGGAATCATAAGAACGCCCCTGAAACTCTTTAGCAAGTTTTAGAAAAGACTTGTTCATTTTAAAGAAAACCTCTATATCCCAGCGTTTTCCGTAAATTCTTATTATCTCATTGTCATCTAAGGATATATTGGTAGAAATTAAAGCAAGCCATTTTCTACTTCTGTTTCTATCTCTTACAAATACAATTTTTGCTTTTACCTCATTACCATTTTTGTCAGAGCCAATACCTACAATAACAGAAGAAAGAATTTTTGCCTTACCACGCTTTTTTCTTAAATTAGCATAGAGATTTTTAAGGTTCAATAACTTACCGTTATAATTGTAGTAAACCCTTGGCATTGCTTTGACCATGGCAATAGTATTAAGTTTGAGTTCTAGAATCCGTATAAGAGTTTTTGGGTACGTAAACCAACTGTCAAAAAGAACGTACGATGCAGGAATAGCATATTTTGAAACTTGTTGAAGTAAACTAATCATAACCTCAGGTGACTTTAAAACAGCCTCCTTACGGAGCTTAGAACCATTGGTTCTTTTATCAATATTGTGGTTTTCAGGACAAAGTCTGTTTTTCTCCTTTTCGGAAGAAAGCAGAGTGAAAGCAAGAGGTAAAAAAGTATTGCCATCTGACCAACCAAGGGTGAGAAGGCGAAAGCCTTTAACATATTTATGTTCAACATGGTCATGAACTCTTGCAAGAAGTTCAACAGATTTGCTCCTGCACCTACTGTATAAAGAATCATCAATTACAAGTACATTAACTCTATCTTTTGAAGTAAGTGGTACGATAATATTTTTTATGATTAATGAAGAAAGTAAAAACAAAAACTTTCTCCAATTAAAGTTTGGTGAATTAAGAAATCTATATACAGTATCCTTTGAAAATTGATTATTTTTTCCAGACTCCAAGTTCCTAAATAAGTTTTTTCCAGTAAAAACAAGCATAAAAATATATTGAAATATTTTAATACATGGAAATCCTTTTTCTTTAGAAAAATTGCATTGCTTAAGTATATGTCCAATTTTGTTGTCTTTAAAAAATCTATTTATAGTAAAATTAAATTGTTTATCATTAGTATCATTTGATATAATAGTATTCATAAGAAACATTCCTTTCCTTGGTGTGGTGTTTTTTGCAATTCTATTATACCAAAAGGAATGTTTCTTTGCTTTATGTGTTTATTCTCAAGGCTTTCCCCTTAATTTTTATGTGCGAAAGTTGAGTTAATAATATTTAATAAAACTGAATACTAATAATACAAAACCCTTGAAGTCTAAATTCTTGATTCCAAGGGATTTTTGTATTTAATCACATTTTGAAGGACTAAAACATATTATAATTTCGTAAGACTATGAAAGAAAGGAACAATATGTATAATAATTATAGAAAGTATCCATGCAGTGACTGCATTAATACACAAATGTATAATGCTTATCCATGTCCTTTGTATGACCCAAATTATTTGAGACAATTTAATGATCCTTATATTCCTTTTGATGATGAAATTGAGGATGATTCAAGACTTGAAGCTTCACAATTATCAAGGAGTAATGGATCAATTCAATTGAAAGATTATGGACCACAACCCTTTGTAGTTAACATTAATAAAGCAGCTAAACAAAATAATACTTTTCGTACTGTTTTATGGACAGGAAAGCATCTACAAGTTACATTAATGAGCATCAATGTTGGTGATGATATTGGTTTAGAAATTCATCCAAATGTTGACCAATTCATACGCATTGAAGAAGGCCAGGGACTTGTTAAAATGGGAAAAAGTAAATATAATTTAAACTTTCAGAAAAAAGTATATGATGACTTTGCAATAATGATACCTGCAGGTACATGGCATAATGTTATCAACACAGGGGATAAAGCCCTTAAAGTATATGCTATTTATGCACCTCCTCAGCATCCACGAAATACAGTTCATGTCACTAAAGCAGATGCAGAAGCTGCTGAAAAAGATTAGTACTAATTACGTAAAAAAGTAAACAATTATTTTAACACTGTATTATTCAAAAGAATTTTACAGTGTTTTTTATGTTTGAATTTTAAATATATCCTTGAATATGGTATAAAGGATGAATAAGCAAAAGTATGTTTTATGTCATAAGACAAAGTAAAGCACAAAAACACAGGAGTATATTCCCTAATTCTTATATAATGATTTTAAAAGGAGATGAGATCTTTGGATACAATTAAGCTGCTAAATAATACACTTGAATATATTGAAAACAATCTAGATATGGAACTTAATATAGAAGATATATCAAAGGTTGCATGTTCATCACGATATCACTTTCAACGTATGTTTTATGCATTAACAGGGGTCACTGTAAGCCAATATATAAGAAATCGGAGGCTAACTCTTGCTGCAGAAGAATTAGCTTCAACAGATAAAAAAGTTATTGATGTGGCATTAAAATATGGTTATGAGAGCCCAGAAGCGTTTACTAAAGCATTTCAAAGGCTTCATGGAATATCGCCATCAGCTTTAAAAAAGTTTAATGGAAAAATTAAAGCCTTTCCAAAAATCTCATTTCAAATATCAATAAAAGGAGAATGCGAAATGATTTATAGAATAGTAGAAAAGGAAGCTTTTAAAGCTTTTGGAATAGGTTTTATGACAACTAAAGTTAATGATGCTGCTTATAGAGAAATACCGAAATTCATCAGTAAGATTTTTGAAGATGGAACACATGACAGAATTAATGAAATATTAGGTAATCCTAAAGGTACCTTATTGTACGGATTTCATTATGACTTTAAAGAAGACGGTACAAGAAAATATATGATGGGACATGAAATGCCTAAAACTGAGATATCAGATGAATTTACCATACTTGAGATACCTAAACTTACATGGGCAGTATTTGAAGGTCATGGAACTATGCCAGATAACTTGATTATACAGGATATATGGAGACGTATATATTCTGAATGGTTTCCTTCTTCTGGATTTGAACAAGTGGAAGGTCCATGTATTGAAAAGAATTTTTGGAATGATAAAAAGCAGGGGGAATATAAGTGTGAAGTATGGATTCCTGTAAAAAGAAAATGTATTAATTCATAAACTTCTTTTATATAAAAACTTCTAGAATTTTTTTATAAGAGAGTTGAATTTCCTAAATTTGTAGCATACAAAAGCGGATAAATTTAACTATCCGCTTTGTATAAAACTATTTGTTTAGTATAAAATTATTGATAGCATAGGCTATTCCAGATTCATTATTGGATTTAGTTACATATTTTGCCTTCATTTTAATACTTTCTACAGCATTTCCCATAGCTATAGGCATTCCAGCACATTCAAACATCTCAATGTCATTATAGTTATCACCAAATACAATAACCTTGTCTAAATCCATTCCGAATTTTTTAGATAAAATCTTTAATGCACTACCTTTACAAATATTCGATGCCATTACATCTAGCAGGCCATCAAGCGAACTAACGGCAGTAAGGCTTTTATATTTCGAAAAATAACTTTTTAATAATTTTACGCCTTCAGTATCAGAAATCAATAAAACTTTAAACACGTCCACTTTTTCTAGATATTCAACTGTAGAATTATCTATGTATTCTATTGGTATCTGCAAGCTAGGAGGTGCAGATTTATTTATATTTTCATAGTTCTCTACCTTATAATTTTTCTTACTGGAATATACCATATTATTAGTATAAACTAGAAAACCAATATTATTTTTTAAACAATATAATATTATTTCTTTTACTATATTTTTATCTATTGTTTTTGAATAAACAATTTTTTCAGTCATTATATTCTTAATGAGTCCTCCATTACAACATATTATATTTCCTTCTAAATTTAATTGCTTTATAAAGGGCTTCATTAAAAGATCTATTCTTCCAGAAGCAATAATCACTTCTACTCCATTTTGTTGAAGTTTTTTTAATGCGGCTTCATTTTCTTCTGATATAACTTCCTTGGAATTGAGAAGTGTTCCATCCATATCACATATGCACCATTTATATTTAAGCATAATTAGGTTCTCCTTACATATTTTCATTTTTTAAATCATATTTGTTCATCACTAAAAAACATTATTATTTGTTCCCCAATTCCATATATTTAACAAACAAAAGGTGCATATAAATAACTTACATACACCTTTTATGTATCCATTTTAATTATACAATCATATTTAAAACAAGTACACCTATTAATCCTAAAACTGAAACTATAGTAACCATAACCGACCAAGTCCTGACGGTTTTACCTATAGAAAGATTAAAATATTCCTTAAATATCCAGAATCCTGCATCATTAACATGTGAAAATATTAAACTTCCTGCTCCAGTTGCAATGACCATAAGTTCTGGACTCACATTAGTTATTGCTATAAGTGGTGCGGATATACCTGCTGCTGTCATACCTGCAACTGTTGCAGATCCAAGAACTACTCTCAAAACAGCTGCTATAAGCCATGTTAATAGTAATGGCGAAAGAGAAGTTCCTTGCATAATATGAGCAATATATTTATCAACCCCACTATCTACAAGTACTTGTTTAAAAGCGCCACCTCCACCTATGATAAGAAGTATCATTGCTATTGAAGATACAGAGTCTGCAATTGATTTCATAACATCATCAATTTTTCTTCTCCTATTAATTCCAAAAGTAAACATAGCTACTATGACAGTTATTAAAAGGGCTATAGATGGATCTCCAAAGAATGAAGCATAAGATACAATAAAAGACTTTGGTGCAAAAATTTCAATAATAGCTTGAAATGACATTAATATAACTGGAATAATTGCTGTAAATAAACTTATCTTAAACCCTGGCATTTCTTCTTCTGTAAAGTGCTTTGGATTAAAAAGTGCCTTAGGAATATCACAATTCAAATACTCTTTTTTAAATGTCTTTGTAAATAAGAGTCCTCCTACAATAACTGATAGAAATGCAAGAGGTAGTCCATATAGCAATGTTTTACCCAAATTAGCTTTAAATATTCCGGCTATTGCTGTTGGACCCGGGTGAGGTGGTAGAAATCCGTGAGCAGTTATGAGCGCAGAAACTAGTGGTAAACCAACATATAACACTGGCACATCGGCTTCTGCAGCAATAGTAAACACGAGTGGTATTAATATTATAAATCCAGTTTCATAAAATAATGTTATCCCAACTACAAAACCAGTTAGAACTGCTGCAAGCTGAACTCTTTTTTTACCAAACTTAGCTATGAGAGTAACAGCTATTCTTTGGGCTGCACCACAATCTGCCATAAGTTTTCCAAGCATGGCTCCAAAGCCAAGAACAAGTGCTAATGAGCCTAAGGTTCCCCCTAAACCGCTTTTAACAGAAGTTGCTACTTTAACTAAAGGCATTCCTTCCATAATACCAACCAAAACAGAAACTATAATTAAAGAAATAAAACTATTTATCTTTAAAATTACCATCAATAAAAGTAATAATAAAACACCTATACCTACTATTATTATTGGCATATCTTTACCTCCATACTATTGATAATATTTGTTGCATCGTTTACATAATGCGTAATATAACATATGGAATGGCATGAGTCATTCCATATGTTAATTTATTAAGCTATATGATATATTAAAATATTAACTAAAAATTTTAATATACCTACTTACAATATCTTCAACGAAATTTATCTCCATCAAAGATATGTCAGATAAATGATAGTTGTTACCGTCATTTAATGCTTGTCTTATTTTTTCTACAGTATACATTGATATTTCAGTATTAACATTTACCTTACATATTCCGTTTGCTATACAATCTCTTAATTTTTCTTCAGGTGTATCTGAACCTCCATGAAGTACAAATGGAATGTTTACTTTTTCTTTTATTTTTTTTAAGATATCTACCCTTATATTTGGGATACCTTTATACATTCCATGTACTGTTCCTATGGATACTGCAAGTGCATCAATTTCCGTTCTTCTTACAAAATCCTGTGATTTAGCAGGGCTTGTATAAATTTCCTCATCATCTAGTTTTCCTTCGTGAGAATTTAATCCTGATGCTAAAGAACCTAACTCAGCCTCTACGGATACATTACATGCATGAGCTACTTCAACTACTTTTAAAGTATTTGCAATATTTTCTTCATAGGGTAGTGCTGAACCATCATACATTACTGAAGTAAATCCTGCCCTTATAGCTCTATATATGTTTTCTAAACTTTTACAGTGATCCAAATGTAAGGCAAAAGGTACATCAATATTTTTTGATAAAGTGTTTACTAGGTTATATACAGAATCAACATCCATATTTTTTAAATATTTCTCACCGAAAGCAATTACAGCAGGTATTTTTTGATTTTTTATAGCTTGGATTACACCTTTTATAGTTTCATAGTTATACACATTAAATGAACCAACAGCATACTTTTTTAACCTTGCATCTTCAAGGAGCGGCTTCATATTAACTAACATATTTTCTCTCCTAATCCTCTTTAAATTATTTATTTAAAATTTCAACTGCTTCTCTTAAAGTTGTCTTAGTTCCTACGTTCCCTGGAAATATAACATATGATATTCCAGGAAATTTACTTTCAGCTCCTGTAGTCCAAACAGGTATTCCTGGTTTTATCTGTCCGGCTACAGTTGCTCTTTTTACTTTAAGACCTTTCGTTCCTACGTCGCTTGATGTAATTCCACCTTTAGCGACAATATAATTAGGCCTTACATTTAATTTTTCTATAATACTTGTTACTGCATCTGAAATTTTAACAGAAAGTTTTAACTCTTCTTCTTTTTTATTTTCACCAAGGTCTATTCTCTTTCTTGAAGTGTAAACTGCTACAGTTTTACCAGATGCAATAAGTTTTTCTGTTTTTTCAATAATTCTTTGTACTTCTGCCTCAAACTTTTCAGAATCTAAAACAAGATGACAGTTAAATTCAATAAATTCTATGAATGGGCATTTCTTTAATTCTTCTAACTGTTCAGTAGTTTTTTTAACATGAGAACCAACTATTATTAATCCTCCATTTTTAGAATCTACTTTAATAAGTTCATCTCTAGTTAGTAAGTTTTTGTCACTTACCCCACCTAGTACTTTGGTTAAAGCAGCTGCACTTCTGTACATGAAGTTTTTACCTGATTTTATTGATTTTACTAAAGCTGTGACAAATATTTTAACATCTATATAATCTACAGCATTGACTACCACCTTATTGAAATTCTTCACATCAAGCAATTGTTTTGTAATACCTTCTATATTTAAAGATCTAATATCCTCAAGTGATATGTAAGTTGTATCTTTTGTTTTAAAAGTTCCCTTTGTTTTTTCTTCAATATATTCGCCTAAATGAGATTTTGTATATCCAAAAGTTCTGTCTTTTGCAAATTCAGTTTCACCAGCTGGTACTAAGTATTCACCATCTTGAACATAGTGAATGTTATTAATGGTAAACCTACCACCTTCTTTGAAAAATGGCATTAATACTTCTCCATCAAATTTAACATCAGAATTTGCTTCTACAGTTTGTTTTAAAATTTCTGTTTCAAGAGGATAGTGTCCTCTAAGGGTTGAATCTGATCTGCTAATTATAATAAAATCTTTATTAAGTTTTTTAGCTACTTTTGAAATATTTAAAGATATTTCCTTATGTGCTTTTTCCGTTTCAGCTGCAGTAAAACCTCTTGAATTTGTTAAGATAAAAAACATTGAATTTTCTTCTTTAAAACCATTTTCAATGCTGTCCAATGACCAATCAGTGTAAACTGAAATATCATGAACAGTTTGCACACCTGTTGGATCATCATCAAGTACTACTATTTTTTTATTTAAATCTTTCAATTCTTTATTAAGCATTTTATCTACAACTTCTGTATTTACTTCAGGTATATTATTAAAAGCTTCTTTAGCTAATATTTTATTATTACTCATAATCTCAGCTCCTTTTAACTTGAACATTTGCGATTTTTTCATAAAACTGAACTATACCGCCGTGATCATCATTTTGTTTTCCGTCTGCTTTAAGAGCATGGAATATTTCTAATAATTCACCTGTTAAAGGAAGTGGAACATCTATATCATGGGCAGTTTCCATGACATTAGTTATATCTTTAAGATTGATAGAAATTTTTCCACCGGGTACGAAGTTCCTATCAAGTATTCTTGGAACTTTTTGATCTAATACAGCACTTCCGGCAAGTCCACCTCGTATAGCGTTATACATTTTTTCGATATCAATACCTGCTTTTGCAGCAAAAACTAGTGCTTCACTCATTGCAGCAATGTTTAAGTTTACCATAATTTGATTAGCTAATTTTGCAGTACAACCACAGCCATTGTCGCCAACTAGTGTAATTGTTTTTCCCATATCATGAAGTACATCTTTAACTTTGTCAAAAACTTCTTCTTTTCCACCTACCATTATTGCAAGGGTACCATCTATAGCTCCTGTTTCTCCTCCACTTACTGGAGCATCTAACATCTCAACACCTTTTTTGTTAACTTCATCTGCAATTTTTTTTGAAACTACTGGTGAAATTGAACTCATATCAACTATAACTGAACCTTTTTTTGTACTTTCAATTACACCATTTGCACCTAAAACAACTTCTTCTACATGCTTTGAATTTGGAAGCATTGTAAAGATTATATCTTTATTTTCTGATGTTTCTTTTGGAGATTTGGCAGCGACTGCGCCTTCATGCACTAACTTCTCAACAGCACTTTCGTTTATATCGTATACAGTTACTTTATGTCCTGACTTCATAAGATTTAATACCATAGGTCTTCCCATTATTCCAAGTCCTATAAATCCAACATTTTTTTTCATATTTTTCCCCTCCAATTTGAATAATAAGTGATTTACAAATATATTTTGTTTTTAATGAAACGTTTACTTAAAACTAAGAAATATAGCTTATAAATTTAATGGTAAAAACAATTAAATTTATAAATGTGATAGTATTTTTACTACTAGTATATTAATCATAGTAGTAATTTTACTACTATGATTAATATACTACCTCAAAATTTTTATGTCAATAATAGTTAAATTTTTATCAAATTTTAGGGCCGAATTTAGCAATAAAAAAACTTATTTTACAATAATTAAAGGTAATTATCATAAAATAAGTTTTTTGTTTAAGTTTTGTTTTTTGCCACAGCAACTCTTGATTTATTTATACTATCTATACATTTTTGACCAACACGTAAAACTGCTGATACGTATAAAATATCAATTATTACAAGCTGATTTATTCTAGATATCATAGCATCTGAACGATACTCTGTTTCACGAGAAGAGCTCAATAATAGTATGTCTGATTTTTTAGCTAAAGCTGAATGCGGATAACTAGTTATAGAAGCAATTGTAGCATTATTTTCTTTAGCAAAATCAACAGCATCTTTTATTTCACGGCTTTCTCCAGAATGTGATATAGCAACTATTAAGTCTTCTTTATGGCAGTGAGAAGCTATCATATTCATAATATGTGGGTCGTTACAAAATTTCACGTTAAAACCAAGTTGGAGAAATTTATGATATGCATCTCCAGCAATCATATTTGAGGCCCCTACACCAAAAAAAATAATTTCTTTAGCCTTAATGATGGTATCAATAAATAAATTAACCTGCTGTTTATCCACGATGTTATTTAAATCATTTATGGAATCAGTTGTTAAATCTATGACTTTTCTCTTGACTGTATTTATATCATCATCCGGTTGTATTTCTCCATATATAGATTTTGTTGAATTATCTGAAATTTGCTGAGCTACTTTAATTCTAAAAACCTGATATGATTCGTAGCCGATTTTTTTTAAAAATCTAAATATAGTTGGCTCACTAGTATTGCACTCACTTGCAAGATCGCTTATTGAATATAAAATAACCTTTTCAGGATTTGAAAGGATATAATCCGCAATATTTTTTTGAGTAGGAGATAAATTATTATAATTAGTTCTTATTAAAGAAAAAACATCTTTTTCTATTATAATCACCTCACTCTCTTGTTAAATAGTATTTTATTCACATTTGCTATAGTAACTCAAATTTTAATATAATACAATACTTCCTAATTTTATAATGTCCATTATAAAATTAGGAAGTATTGTAAATTAAAGGCCTACAAATAAAATAATCCTTAGTAAGTAAATTTGGTTCCTATAGTCTCTCCCATAAGTATTTTGGTTTCATACCCTAGATTTGATTGTTTTAGCAAATCTTTATCTATAGTTACTTTGTTCTGCTCAAAAAATAATATAACTGTAGAGCCACCGAACTTAAAGTAACCTTTTTCATCACCTTTTTTAATAGTTCCTTCAGGTAAATAGGTTTGAATTATAGAACCTACACAGGTAGCACCTACTTCTACATATAGTATATCACTGAAGTTGTCTGAATGAAATATGCTCCACTCTCTTTTGTTTTTACAAAAAAGATTAGCAATATTTTTTAAGGCAATTGGATTTACAGAATAGTAATTACCTTTAATTTTATGTGTAGATTCACATATACCAGAATCTATAAAATGAAATCTATGGTAATCTGTAGGACAAAGTCTTAATATTAAACAGGTACCATTTTTAAACTTTACAGCTATTTTGGGATCATCTATTAAATCAAAAAGACTATATGTATATCCCTTAATCTGAACGATTTTGTTTAAATCTATATTTTCATATACCATTAATCTTCCATCCCCGGGAGATATTAATATATTTTTGTTACTATCAATAGGTCTTGCAGTATCTTTGAGAGATCTTGAAAAAAAGTCATTAAAACATCTAAAATTCTTATAGTTTTCTCTAAATTCATTTATATCTATATTAAAGTCTTTTATAAATTGACTAATTTTCTTTTTGCTGTATTTACTATTGCAAAAGTTTCCATATAATTTGGAAAAAACTTTTTTCTTAATTATGAGTTCTAATAATTTCATTCCACAAGGGGAAGAATAAGTCCAATTTAAATAAGTTCCTCCTGCTACTTTTTCTATTTCATATTTTTTACTTTTCCTATTAAAATATTTAATCATTTTTTCCTACCTTAAAACATTTTATTTACAGCTTATTTTAACACTATAATGTTAATATAGAAATAATTTTTGTAAAATTAATGTATTAAAAACTATTGAGTTATTTTAATAACAAAAGTATAATGTAAATAAATATAATTGTACTGACCAGTCAGCAGTTATATAATAAAAATCTGGAGTGGTATTAATGAGTAATACTAAAAGAACCATTTTTGAATCTGCTATAAAAGTCTTTTCCAAGAATGGATACAGTGGTGCTACTATGGATGCTATAGCAGCAGATGCAGGAGTAGCAAAGGGAACATTATACTATCATTTTAAAAGTAAAGAAGAGATATTTAAATATATTATAGAAGAGGGCATGAATGTAATAAGAAAAAGCATAGAAGATGAATCCCAAAATGAAACAAATCCTTTAAACAGAATAAAAATTGTATGTAAAGTTCAGTGGGGATTAGTTTATGAAAATAGGGATTTCTTTAAGGTAGTTATGAGCCAACTTTGGGGCCAAGAAGTAAGACAATTGGAATTAAGGGAATATATAAGAAAATACATAGTATATATACAATCCTACTTAGATGATGCTATGGAGAAGGGATACATAAAAACATGTAATTCCTCATTTTTAGCATATGATTTATTCGGGACAATTTGTTCTGTTGCTGTTTATGAATTGATAAATGAAAAAAACAAAGATTTAAATGAAATGATAGATAATCTTATGTACAGAATTTTAAATGGAATAAAAGGAGAGATCCTAAGTTGAATCTCTCTTTAAAGTTTTCCAGATTTAATTATTGAAATTATTAGAGTAATGCCGATTATTATAAAAAATAAAAAATTTATAACATGCAGTAAAGGTACAGCATGTATTTTTGGACCTGTATTTGAATTTAAAATTAAGGAAGAACTTATAATCATAGAACATAATATAAGTGAGATAGAAAGTCTATTTACCATTTTATTTAATTGATTTAATGAATCATCTATTTTATTAAATTTTAGTTGAATTTTAGCTCTTCCATTTAATATACTGTCTATTAATTCTACAGTTTTCATAGGAAGTTTGAAAAAATTTTTTGTGAAGTTACCAGAATCTATAAGTATATTTTCTAAATCAAAATTTTTTAAAAAATAAAATTCATTATTGTTTTTCACAAAGGGTACTGCTATATCTAAAATTTCTATGTCAGGAGCTATTTCAGCTACTAAGCCTTCTACTATAATTAAGCTTTTTACTAATAATATTAAATCCCTAGGTAAAGTGATATTGTTGTTTTTTGCACATTTAAAAATTTCTGTTATAAGTACAGAAATTTTTATGTTTTTGAGAGAAGTGAACAGATAATTTGACAGAAACAATTCTACATCTTCATACAATTTATTTCTATCAGTTAATTCCTTTTTTATACCTATGGACATAATTACAGATACAAGCTTATCTGTGTCTTTATAGGCAATGGACATAATTGCATCGTTTAAAAGTAATTTTAATCTAGGAGAAATGGAACCCATTATTCCAAAATCAATAAAACATATTTTGTTGTCTTGTATCAATAAATTACCTGGATGAGGATCTGCATGAAAGAACCCGTCTGTGAAAACTTGTTTAAAAAAACATAAGGCTAATTTTTTGCCTAAGTCCTGTAAGGAGTACTCCTCTTTTTCTAGTTTTTCTATATTATTTATTTTAAATCCATAGATTTTTTCCATGGTAAGTACTTTGCTTCCACATAAATCTTTTATTATATAGGGAACATAACAAAATTTTACGTTTTTGTTTAGTTCTTTAAATCTTATCATGTTGTCTGCTTCGAGGTTGAAATCCAGCTCTTTTCTAGTGGAAGAGAGCAGTTCTTTTAAAGCTTCTTCTGGATCTATTAGTGCATCTTTAAATTTGTTTTTAGTAAGTTTCATGATTTTATACAATATGGATATATCTGTTTCCATTTTTTGTTTTATATCAGGTCTCTGCACTTTTACAATGACTTTTTTCCCATTTTTTAAAGTTGCATTATGTACTTGTGCAATTGATCCAGAGGCTATAGGATTTCTTTCAAAATATAAAAAGCATTCATTTATATTTTTATTAAATTCATTGAAAAATACTATATCTATATCTTCATACTTCTCTGGAAGTACATCATCTTGGAGCTTTGAAAGTTCTTTAATGTAGGATGAAGGCAATATGTCTGGCCTTGAACTAAGTATTTGGCCTATTTTTATAAAGGTAGGTCCAAGTTCTTCAAAAGCTTTTCTTAGATTTTCAGGAGATTTATTCTTATTGGAGGTTTTAGTTTCTCTTAAGAATTTAAAACCATACTTAGCTAGTACCTTCACTATTTCCTTAAATCTTTGTGAATATATTTTTCTCATAAGTTATCTCAAATGACTAAAGCCTAAAATGGCTTTAGTCATTATTGTTTATTTTATTTTCAAGTTTAGTTAATCTATCATTTATTGATGCGATATCTTCTTTGGAAGCAAAGTTCATGTTATTTAATATAGATATAACTTCATTTTTGGTTAATGGCTTTATTTGATCTTTTTTAGCTAAAGCATTTTTCTTTAATTCTTCGGATAATTGTTTTCCCTCATCTACTGTTATTTTCCCTTTTTCTACCATTTCAGAAATTAGATTTACTGCTTTTTCATAAGTATATGCAGCTGAACCTACTCCAGCTAAGAATAAACTCTTTAATTCATTAATCATATTTTTCCTCCCTTATAATTAGGTTATAATCACTAATATATTTAATTTTTCAATTATTAACTAAAAAAAATTGACAATTATTATAAACTATAATAAAATAGTTAAGTAGCGATTATATATGCGCTCGTAGCTCAGTAGGATAGAGCAGCGGTTTCCTAAACCGCGTGCCGGAGGTTCGACTCCTCTCGGGCGCACCATAAGTCTTGTAAATATTATATTTGCAGGGCGTTTATTTTATGAGGATTTTCATTGTTTTTTATAGTATATCCTTATTTTATATTTATATTATATTTATTCAATTTATATGTGTCATAATGCAATAAATACTTAAACTTTTGGGGTATTTTATGAAGGACTTTATGCTGGAAGCCATAAGGCAGGCAAAAATAGGGTTGAAATTAGGTGAAGTTCCAGTAGGAGCTGTTATAGTAAAAGATAATGAAATAATATCAAGCTGTCATAATTTAAAAGAGACAGTTGGAATTGTTACTGCCCATGCAGAAATGCTTGCCATTCAAAATGCATCAGAGATATTAAGTAATTGGAGATTAACTGGCTGTAGTATGTATGTTACTTTAGAGCCGTGTCCTATGTGTGCAGGGGCTATATTACAGTGCAGAATAAATAAACTGTATATAGGCACTTTTGATCCTACTATGGGGGCTTGTGGCTCTGTGGTTAATATATTACAAAATAGACGTTTAAATCGTTGGGTAGATATTCAGTGGATGTATAATGAACAGTGTAGTGAAATGTTAGAAAAATTTTTTAGAAGTAAAAGGTAATATGGAGAGATGTCCGAGAGGTCGAAGGTGATTGACTCGAAATCAATTGTGCGGTGTAAAACCGCACCGGGGGTTCGAATCCCCCTCTCTCCGCCAACAAGAAACTCGTGTAAATCAAGGACTTACGCGAGTTTCTTTATGCTTTTTTCATGTGTCGAGCTTTGGTATAAATAAATTGGTTTCGTAGTATTCACCGCCGCTTGGCAGATCTGAAAAGTTATTTCATTTTTGCCGTTGTTTTGTTCAGATCAACAATTATTAATGTGGCAAGTCCCCCGCAAAGCAGTAGGCTAATGCAACTAAGTAGTATTTGACATGTCGATGCGTCATAGTAGCCAGAAATGGCAAATACAGCCGTAATAGGATACAAAGCTTTTAGGGTATTTGACATACTCATAAATGTTCCGGCAAAAGAATAAATTTCAGCAAATAACAGCAATCCATTTCCCTTGTCTAATCCTATACAATCTTTTTTTCATAAATATTTACCTTTCTGCCATCGTTTTTAGACATACGTCTAAGCGTATGTCTAATTTTTTTCAATATATTTGAAACCTTTGAGTATAAAAACAGAAAGACAACCACATAGTAACAAGATTATAATACTCCCCATCCGATCTTGGGCAGTAGTTTCATAGTAACCAGCAACTCCAAATGCTGCTGTAATAGGATAAAATGTTTTTAGGGTGTTTGACATACTCATGAATGTTCCCGTAAAAGAGTACATTTCAGTTAATACTAATGCAATCCAATATCCTTTTTTCATATATGATACCAAGGCAATAATAGGCGAGATAGCAAGGAATATACCCACACCTTGAAGAAAATATATTTTCAGAAAATCTAAAACCATTCCTGCCGATAAATCGGAAAGATGTAATATTGCCTCAGTGAAAAATGCTATTGTAAATAGTAGTAAATAAATGAAAATGCTGAATAAAAAAGTAATAATCATTTTTGCAGCAATTAACTTTGTTTCATTTATAGGAATAAGTAGCAAAGATTTTATAGTATCCTCATCTTCTTCACGACAAATCATATAACTTCCCAAAAGAGAGATGACTGCAGGAAGAACAAAAATTGTTGCCAAAGGCTGAGCCATAGTCATATACCATCCTGCACTGTCTATATCCCGTGAACCATTATATGTAAACCATCCCTGTATAAAAACAATAACAGCTATCATAACTGTTGCAAAAACTGCAATCCAAACAATATTTGAACGGCGAATCTTTTGGAATTCAGCCCAAAGTAAATTTCTCATTATTCACACCTCATTTCCTTCTTTTCAATGTTACCTTTACAAGGAATACTGCAATAATATCCCAAACAAAAATACAAAGAAACGCTAAAGGAACGTTAATTGGTCGTGGAACTGCAATACTCGGAATATTTCCAAGGACAATAACTGACATACTGGATAATGGGTGTAGATACATATTTACCGTCATTAAAGTAAATCCAAGAAAGGCATAAACCAATGATATAGAAACTGGGAGGATGTATCCTTTTTGCGACGCAGCTATTGCAAATATCGGCAGCATTGCAAAAGCAGTAATAACACCAATCTCTAAACATTTTTTCAGCAAGAATAAAACGCTTCCCCATTGAAATACGACATATCCGGAAAGTATGCTGAACATAACAGAAGCAACAGCTGTAATCAGCATGAAACAAATGGAGTAAATCAAAACAACAAAAAATTTACTGAAAAAGTATCCCATTTTGCTGATAGGCACAATCCAAAGTTGTTTGAGCATATCATACTGATTTTCTTCATACATAAGCATGGTGCAAAGTACTCCCAAAACGAAGGGCAAGATAATAAACATCGTATAACCAAACGCTGACCATCTATAAAATTGTACAGGGTCACAAACTGTTTTTTTTGCATATTTGAATAATAAGAATGCTAGAAATGGCATTACGAAAGCTGACAACATCATAATCCACACAAATTTTCTACGTCGTAGTTTAAGAAATTCTATTTGAATAAGTTTAAGCAATGCCATCTCCTCCTGTAATTTTTCTGAAATAGTCCTCTAAAGTATCATTGCAAAGCCCCGAACTGATAACCGACACCTCCTTCAACATAAGTGCCTTATTGACACACGCCATATCCAGAGAGGTATCATAGAGTTTCAACGTATGATCATCTTGCACAGAATATTCTTTCAAGCCCAATTGACGTTCCAAAATTAAGGTCGCTTTAGAAACATCAGAAACTTGAAGTAGAATATACTTACCGCTTTTTCGTTTAAGTTCCTCCATGCTACTTTCTTCCAATAGAACACCGTGGTCGATAATTCCAATATCATCCGCAAGCAATGAGATTTCCGAGAGAATATGGCTGGAAATAAGAATTGTCTTTCCACACTCAACGCTCAAATTTTTAATAAAATCTCTTACTTCTGCAATGCCGATAGGGTCAAGACCGTTTGTAGGTTCGTCCAAAATCAATAGTTCGGGGTCATGCAAAATAGCATTAGCAATACCAAGGCGCTGCTTCATTCCGAGGGAATACTTACTAAACAACTTTTTATCTTTATAAGGTAATCCTACTACTTTCAATGCGTTTTCAACTGCGTGTGGGGCGGCTGTACCACGCAGCTTCGCAAAAATCTCCAAGTTTTCTGTTCCTGTCAAATTTGGATAAAATCCTGGTGTTTCGATAATAGCACCGATACGGGGATATACCCGTTTTTCTTGACCTTTGATATTTCGTCCTAACACATCTACCTCGCCAGATGTGATTGGAGTTAACCCTAAAATCATTTTCATAATAGTGGTTTTCCCGGCTCCGTTGCGCCCTAACAGACCATAAATCCGACCTTTTTTTACATGGAGATTCACTGAGCTAACTACTGTCTGCTCTCCGTAAATTTTTGTCAGTTGTTTCGTTTCAATCACAAAATCATTCATATAAAAATTCCTCACTTTCTATAACTGTGCTTTACCAATGTGATAATCCCGATATAAAGGCAGAAACAATCACAATTAAAAGTATAAAACATTAACCTTGCCAAAACCTTGCCGTAATCTTGCTTTTATCTTGTTTTAGTAGTAAGAAAGCCCTGTGATGTCACAGGGCTTTTGGCAATAAAATCGTGAATGTAGTTCCAGAGCCGAGAATGCTAGCCGCTGTAATCGTCCCTTTATGAGCGCTGACAAGCTCTTTAGAAATAGAAAGTCCGAGCCCGTTTCCTTTGGCAGCCCGTGAATGGTCGCATTGGTACATTCTTTCAAAAATAAGTGAGAGATTATCAGAAGATATACCTTGCCCGTTGTCTGTTATTACAATTTTAGCCTGTTGTTCATTCTCAAAAATATGCATCGACATATTATCACCCTCACTGTGGGTAATAATATTTTGTAATAGATTATTGAGAATACGGGTATACGCAGTTGCGTCTATACGAATGAAATACTCTGTTTCAGGTATATCAAATTCATATTCAAAATGACTGTTTTCTAAAATTGGAATCCAATCAGCTATAATATTACGAGTTAACTCATTTAAATCAAAAATCTCGAAATGAAAAATTTGTTCCCCGGAATCTAATTTAACCCATTCAAACAGATTTTCTACAAAATGTTTTAAGTGCTGGGCTTTATTATATGCAACATGGATATATTCGTCCTTTTCTTCTCCTACAACAATTTTACTTTCGATTGCTTCCAAATAACCAACCAATGAAGCAAGTGGTGTTTTCACATCATGGGAAAGACTTGCCATTATCCGTTTGTATGCCTGCTCTGATTGTTTTTGCTGAATAAGCCGTGATTGGCTGCTTAGTGCAATTTCGTTAATACCATAACAAATTTGCCTTGTCATATCACTCTCCGTTGCTAAAACACGTCGATTAAGGTTTCCATTTTTTATATCTTCTAAAGCGTCTTTCATAAGTGCAAGTTGTATTTTGACACGCCGTAAGACAGAAACTAGGTACACTATAATAAGCAGGGTAAGAACCAACGCAAAAATCAGATAGACATTCATATTTACGTCAAGCCTCCTTATTAAAACGATAGCCTACACCTCGGACTGTTAAAATATAAAATGGACGGTCGGGGTCTGGTTCAACCTTTTTCCGCAATTTACTGATAAAAGACATAATATTGCTATCGTCAAAAGCATATTCATCTTCCCATACCTGCATATAAATCTGTTTTTTGGTAAACACCCGTCCCTTATTGGAAGCCAGAAATGAAAGTAAATCAAATTCTTTGCTTGTAAGCTCAACTGGAATGTCATTAACAGAAACCATGCGATTTGCTTTATCAATCACCATGCCTTTTAACATTATATAATCAGTGTCCGTTACAAAAGTCGGGTTTAAAGTAGTGTAGCGGCGAATAAGAGAATTTACACGAGCCATCAGCTCGTTAATACTGAATGGCTTTGTTAAATAATCGTCAGCACCTAACCGTAGTCCGGAAACCTTATCGTCCTCATCACTTTTAGCAGTGAGCATAAGCACCGGGATATTACTTGTTTCCCTAATTTTTTTCAGAACTTGAAAACCATCTATATCCGGCATCATTACGTCCAAAATTACAAGAGAGCAGCCATTTTTGTTTTCGTCTGCCAGACGCAACCCCTCTACACCGCCATGTGCAATAATAGCAGATAAATTCCCTTGCTCTACACATTTTTTCATAAGAGCGCAAAGCTCTTTGTCATCGTCTATAATCAAAACATTATTCATGTTGGAGCTCCTTTCCTCTCTTTGTTCTGCCGTCAATTGGCTTTTCTGCGTCTTTTGGTATCAGCCACATATAGCCAAGTTTTGAAACGCCCGGTATGCGGTTTTCCTCACAAAGTTTTTGTACTCGCCGCTCTGAAATGTCCCATTTCTTAGTCGCCTCTGGGGTAGAAATATAATCCATAATCATCCGTCCTTTCTGGCTCATAATAATATTATATACGGACAGCCGAATGATACAAATATGCAGATACGATAAATATGATTTATTCTTGTTAATTAAATGATATGTGTAATATCATACTTTTTCAATTTGTTCCCAATCAAACCATAGGTAGATATTTACATATAAATTTTTTTATAAAAAGTGTTGAAATATTATTATATTCATAGTATAATACTGATTGTTGTGGTGGTTTCTGAACCACAAAACTTAATATAAATTTATTTCATGAGTAAACCTGTGGAGAGATGTCCGAGTGGTTGAAGGAGCACGCCTGGAAAGCGTGTGTAGGGGCAACTCTACCGGGGGTTCGAATCCCCCTCTCTCCGCCATTTTAACTTTGTCGTGCTAGATGGGGAGTTAGCGGTGCCCTGTAACCTGCAATCCGCTATAGCAGGGTTGAATTCCTAGCTTAGGCTGTAAAATGTGAGGTCTGGCCCATAAAAGTGGCGTTGAGAACTGGATCCCACGCAACGGAAACTCATGAACCCCGTCAGGTCCGGAAGGAAGCAGCGGTAAGTGAATATTTTCGTGTGCCGTGGATAAACCTGGTTTGAGTTAACTGTATGGGTAACGCTTATAGTTTACTAGACGAAGCAAGGTGCACGACTTTAATAATGACTGAAAATTAAAAGATACCATAAGGTATCTTTTTTGTTATACGATTAAAGATAGGCTATAATATATGAGGGAAGGTGATAATATGCCTTATACTGCATTATATAGAGAATGGAGACCTAAAACTTTTTCAGATGTGGTAGGTCAAGATCATATAACAGTTACATTGAAAAATCAAATATTAAACCACAGAATAGCCCATGCGTACTTATTTTCTGGAACAAGGGGTACAGGAAAGACTTCTACGGCTAAAATACTGGCAAAAGCGGTAAATTGTTTGAACCTTCAAGATGGAGAACCTTGTAATGAATGTGAGATGTGCAAAAAAATAAATGCAGGTATTTCAATAGACGTAATTGAAATGGATGCTGCTTCCAAAAGAAGATTGGAAGACATTAAAGATGTAATAGAAAATGTAAAATATCCTCCTCAGGAGGGTAAATACAAAGTTTATATAATGGACGAAGTTCATATGCTTACTCAAGAAGCAGTAAACGCATTTTTAAAGACTTTAGAAGAACCACCTCTAAATGTAATATTTATTCTTGCTACTACTGATCCTCAGAAATTACCTGTTACTATACTTTCAAGATGTCAAAAGTTTGATTTCAGAAGAATAAAAAGTTCAGAGATATTTAATAGACTAAGATGTATAGTTAGTGAACAGGGAATTTTTGCAGATGACAGAAGCCTGAATTTAATAGCCAGAATATGCGATGGAGCCATGAGGGATGCACTTAGCATATTGGATCAGGCAATATCTATGGGAAATGGTAAAGTTGAATATGATGATGTAGTTAACATGTTAGGTCTAGTTACTAATGAGAATTTATTAAAACTTACAGACAGTATAATAGAAAAGAACGTAGAATCTTCGATGAGAGTAATTGATGATATAGTTCTAAGTGGAAAAGATATATTTAATTTTATTAAGGACCTGATAATTCATTTAAGAAATCTTTTAATGGTAAAGGTGTCTAACAATCCAGAAGATGTACTTGATATGTCAGAAGAAAATATAAATCTTTTAAAAGATCAAGCGCAGAAAATACGTGTAGAAGAAATAATGAGAGATATAAGAATACTTCAAGATGCCCAGGAACAATCTAAATGGACTAAACAAAGCAGAATTTATTTAGAACTTTCAGCTATAAAGATGTGTAAAATAGAATATGATACGTCAAAGGAAGTAATACTTGCAAGATTAAATAGATTGGAAGAAGCCCTCAGGCAAGGAAAAATTAAAATATCAAATGAAAAGATTAATTCCAAGGTGGAAAAAGAAACTGTACCTAAAAAAATAGAAGATACCCATAGAGAAAGTAGTACTGAAGAACATAAGACAAAAAATAGTTCATCAAATGACGAAGTACAGATAGCAAATAAAGAAAATATATATTCAAAGATAACACTGGATATAGTTAAAAAAAGCTGGAAAGATATACTTGAATCACTTAAAAGTAAGCATCAAATGGTTTTATTTGCAGCACTTACTACAGGAAAAGTAGTTACATGTGAAAAAGGTATAATAACTATAGAGTATGGTAAAGAATATGCTTTCCATAAACAGAGACTGGAGAAGGATGGAAATAGAAAAATAGTTGAACAGGTTTTTTCAGAAGTGTTGAAGGAAAAAGTTATGATTAGATATATTATAGAAGACGAAGTGGAGGATGTATCTGTATCCAAGGAGAAATTATTAAAGGATACCTTTGGGGAGGATATAGTGGAAATATTTGATGAATAAATGTAAAATAACCTTAGATAAAAATTGATAAAAATATGGTATAATTAAATATAAATTAGTTAATTGAGGAGGAAATATACTATGGCAAGAGGCGGAATACCTAATTTTGGTGGCGGCGGAAATATGAATAATTTAATGAAGCAAGCCCAGAAACTTCAAAAACAAATGGAGACTATGCAATCAGAACTTCAAAATAAAGAGTTTTCTGCTACTGCTGGCGGTGGAGCAGTTACTGTATCAGTAAATGGTAAAAAAGAAATAGTAGATATAAAAATTAAACCAGAAGTTGTAGATCCAGAAGATGTAGAAATGCTTCAAGATTTAATTTTAGCTGCATGTAATGAGGCACTTAAGAATGCAGAAAAGGAGACTGCTTCTGAAATGCAAAAAGTAACTGGTGGACTTAATATACCAGGAATGTTTTAAGATTATGGACCCCATCTTATTGATGGGGTTTTAAATTGAGGTGATACTATGGATTTTTATCCTGCAGCTATTGAAAAGTTAATAGAAGAGTTTGCGAAGTTACCGGGAATAGGATATAAAACAGCTCAAAGACTTACCCTTTATATATTGAATTTACCAGGTGATGAAGTAAAGGAGTTTGCAAAAGCTTTAGTTAATGCAAGAGGTACTATAAGATACTGCTCTGTTTGTGGAAATTTTACAGATTCAGATCCCTGTGCTATATGTTCAAATCCAAATAGAGATAAGAGCGTAATATGTGTAGTAGAACAGCCTAAGGATATAATGGCTATGGAAAGAATTAAAGAGTACAATGGTGTTTATCATGTGCTGCACGGCAATATATCACCTATGGCAGGAAGAGGGCCTAATGATATAAAGCTTAAGGAACTTATAACAAGAATTAATGGGAATGTAAAAGAAGTTATAGTTGCAACTAACCCAAATGTAGAAGGAGAAGCTACAGCTATGTATATATCTAAAATATTGAAACACCTTGGAGTGAAGGTAACTAGAATAGCACATGGTATTCCTGTTGGTGGAAACTTAGAATATGCAGATGAAATCACTCTCTCAAAAGCACTAGAAGGTAGAGTGGAGATATAAAGTAAATTATAATGCGTTTAAATCAGGATTCTTTAATAATGTATATTGACGCTAATTTATGTCAATTATTAAAATAACATATAATTTAGGAGGATTCTGATTTTATGAACAAGTATAATATAATCAAATATTTGTTGGCAAAAAATTCGAAATACACAAAAAATCAAAAAAGATTATTAAATGATATAAATGAAGCTAGGGAAGAGTTGGAAAGGTGTGCTATATACTTTGATACTGTGAAAGATCCACACTTGGTTGATTATGCTATATATATGGAAGAGGCAGCAAAATCAAAATACATGTATTTATTAAATGAAGTAAAGAAAAATGGAATAGATTTGAATTACAATAGTATGTTCCCTAATTTAAAGGAAAATAAAAAATCATCTTAAACAAAAATTTTTAGCTTATTCCTTTTATTAATATTTTTTAATTGTTAGAATATAAATTAGATAGTATTTATATTAAGTTTTTTATTCAAATGTTTTACTATAAGAAAAATGGGGAGGAATAAGCAATATGTTAACAAGCGATATGTTTCAGTATATAGGATATTTTTTAATTGCCATATTAGGGCTTTATGTGTTAGTAAAAGTATTTTCATGGCCTTTAAAAATTTTATTTAAACTTATTATAAATGCTGTACTTGGTGTAGTACTGCTAGTTATAGTGAATTTAATAGGAAAATACTTTTCATTTAGTATAGGTATTAATGCAATTACAGCACTTATTGCAGGATTTTTTGGAATACCAGGAGTGATATTTCTTATAATATTCAAACTATTTCTCTAAAATTTTTATTAATAAACCACTTTTTATTTTTTAAAAGGGTGGTTTTATTTTGATTAACTTAAATTTGGTTTTATTGGAGATGGTGTATTGATATTTAACAAACAAATAGTAAAGGCTAGGTTTATTAGTAGACCTAATAGATTTCAGGCCTATGTAAATATAGATGGTGTGCAATTAATGATTCATGTACCTAATACAGGAAGGTGTAGGGAAATTCTTATACCTGGAGCTACAGTAATTTTAAGAGAGGAAAATAACCCAAATAGAAAGACAAAATATGATTTAATAGCTGCCTACAAAGGAACAAGATTAATAAATATAGATTCTCAAATTCCAAATAGAATTGTAGATGAAGCGCTAAAAATGAACAAAATAAGTTATTTTAGAGATTGCAAAAACATAGAGCGGGAAAAAACTTTCGGAAACAGCAGGTTTGATTTTAAGTTATTGGATAAAGATAATAAGGAATATTATCTTGAAGTAAAAGGAGTTACTTTTGAAGAAAATGGAGTTGCCAGGTTTCCGGACGCACCTACAGAAAGAGGAAGAAAACATTTATTGGAATTAGTCCAAGTGAAAAAATCTAATATGGGGGCTGCAGTTTTATTTTTAATTCAAATGGAAGGCATTAAGTGTTTCAAGCCTTACGATGAAATTGATAAAAAGTTTGGAGAGCACCTTAGGTATGCTGATAAAGAAGGGGTAAAAATTCTTGCCTATGATTGTTTTTTAGGTGAAAATTTTATAATATTAAAAGATGAAATAAAAGTATGCCTATAAATAAAAAAATATTATTTTAATATATATTTTATAATGTACTTGCTAATTTTATAGTATAATTAATATATAAATTTTGGAAAATTTTATTTGTTCAGGTTAAGGAGGTGTAGCTGCTTTATGAAGCAGTGTGTATATGAAATTTAAATATTGTCCCATGTGTGGAGGAGAGTTAGAAGAAAAATACAGCTGGGATGAAGGTGGAGTACCTTATTGTCCTAAAGATGATATAATGTATTTTGATACTCCAAGACCTTGTGTAATAGTGGCTGTAATAAAGGAAAATAAAATATTGTTATTAAAACAAAGTTATATATTTAAAGATTCTAAGGTTTTATTGTCCGGATATGTTACAAATGGAGAAACAGTAGAAGAAACTGTGCATAGAGAAGTATTTGAAGAAGCAGGACTTAAGGTAAAGGATTTGAAATATTTAGGAAGCGAATATGTAAAAAATAACAATAAGGAAATAATAATGCTTACTTTTATGGCCAAGTATGATGGTGGAAATATAAAAAAATCTGCAGAAGTGGAATGGGTAAATTGGGGATACATAGAAGATGCACTATGTGAAATGAAAGAGGATGAAATTGGAAAGAGAATAGTTAGAAAGGTTTTAAAGGAATTAGGTTATATTGGAGAAAAAGCTTATAGATGTGATAATAATTGTCAAACAGATAGTTAAATACAAGGAGGGGGAAAACATGGCTAAATATATACCACAAGTAGATGGAATTGAAAGAAAGCATATGATTAGAGTACCTGAAGTTATTAGAGAAGCAAGTGGAATAAGAATATTTGGAAAAAGGCTAAAGTCTTTTTTATTTACTACGGATGTAGCTATTATAAAAAATACTGATGCAGATGCAGTTATTGCTGTATATCCGTTTACACCGCAGCCTCTTATAACACACGCAATTATTTTGTCCGCAGATATACCTGTTTTTTGCGGGGTTGGAAGCGGAATTTCAACAGCCAAAAGAATTTTAAATTTAGCATTAGATGCAGAATTTAAAGGTGCCATGGGAGTTGTTGTAAATAGTCCTACATCTAATGAAGTTATAGAACAAATGAGAGATAGCATAGATATACCAATAATAGTAACCATAGTATCTGAATACGAGGATGTGCAAAAGAGAATAGAAGCAGGAGCTACTATAATAAATGTATCTGGAGCTGAGGAAACTGCTAAAATAGTTAAAAAAGTTAGAAGTCAATATCCTAATTTCCCAATAATAGCTACAGGAGGACCTACAGAGGAAAATATAAGAGAAACTATACTTGCAGGAGCTAATGCTATAGCTTTTACGCCTCCTACTTCGGCTGAAATTTTAAGACAAATTATGAATGAACATAGGAAAAAATATAAAAATAGAAGACCAGAATAAATATTTACAGTATATTATAGGGAGAGGAGTAACTACTTTTATTTTAATTATTTAAAAATAAAGGATTAGATTAGTATGAAAGGTATTTTATATTATTTTAGCGGTACTGGAAATACCAAGTGGGTGGCGGATAGGTTTAAGGAAAAATTTCAGCTTTATAATGTAGATATAGACTTAGCATATATTCAATCTCTAGAAGAGAGGAAAATAAAAAAATATGATTTCATAATCATTGGCTTTCCTGTCCATTGGAAATTACCACCTAAAATTGTAACAAATTTTTTAAATAGACTGAATAATACAAAAGAAAATACAAGGGTTATAGTATATTCTACACAAGGTGCTTCATCATCTTCAGCTTCTTGTTTTGTTGCAGGATGTTTAAAGAAGAAAGGATATGTACCATCTATACAGATTAGCATAAAAATGCCTAATAATTTTTACTTCTTTATAGGTAAAAAATATAATGAAAGTGAAATAGAAAATTTGCTTGTTTCTGTTGATAAAAAGATTACAAATATAGTAGAAAGTTTTATAAAGGGGAGGATTGTAAAAGAATCTAATTCTTTAATAAGGCTTCAATTTAGTAAAGTACTGAATAACGTGTTCAAAGGTAGGGTACCTAAATTATCTAGAAATATATCATCAACTAAAGATTGTGTTAAATGTGGATTATGCCTTAGAAATTGTCCTCAAGGTAATATAACATTTGAAAATGGACATGCAGTTTTTCATAGCAAATGTATTTTATGTTTGAGATGTATACATATATGTCCAATAAATGCAATAAGATATAGAGGTAAGAAAATAGATCAAACTCAAAAAGATATTATACAGGTATTAGATCTGAATAAATAAACTTTTGATCCTGAATTACACAAATAGCTTCTAACAATTCTAATGTTGGAGGCTATTTTAGAATTAAATTTTTTAGCTTGGGAATAATAAAGATACAATATTTTTCAGGAGTGAGTTTTATGATTTCAGCCCAAGATAAAAGAATTGTTGCAGAAAATTGTAAAGAATATGAATCTAAAAATAGTATTCTGGGATTACAGGTAAGCTATATCTCAGGAAGTTGCAGTAATTGTGTGAATTTTGTAAATAACAAATGCAGTAAAGATTTGCTTTACAAAATTGAACAAGTGATAAGTATGAATTAAATTTAACAGTGAAAGGGGGCAGCTAAAATGGGAAGTATAGGGCAAATGGTAGGTATTGCTAATTCTTGTCCGGGATATGAAAGAAAAGATATTTCATTTAATTCTGGCATAGGAAATTCTGACACCAAAAGCTGTACTAATTGCAGAAACCTGCAAAATGGTATATGTATTAAAGATCTTTATGACAAAGTCTTAACCAGTTTAGATCAAACATAGTTATTAAAAAATTATTTTTTAATTTTAAAAATATGTATTGACATATAAAAATATAAACTATATAATAATACCAATGAAAGACAAACGTTAGCAAATTTGATATTGTTCTATGAAGAGAATAGTAACATAAGTTAGGTAATAGAGAGTCAGTGGAAGGTGTAAACTGATACCGATGCTTTTGTGAATCCACCTTGGAGAATTATTATGATGAATAATACGGAAAAACCGTTACTTTAATGAGAGAGTTGTATTATATATATAACTAATAAGGGTGGCAACGCGAACCAATCGTCCCTATGTGGGATTTGATTGGTTCTTTTTTATTTATAATAAATTCTCATATGTTAAATATTTTGCTAATAGTATTTCAAATTTAATATTATTCTATGAAGAGAATAGTAGCGTAAGTTAGGTAGTAGAGAGTCAGTGGAAGGTGTAAACTGATACCGATGCTTTTGTGAATCCACCTTGGAGAATTATTATGATGAATAATACGGAAAAACCGTTATTTTAATGAGAGGGTTATATTATTATAACCAACAAGGGTGGCAACGCGAGGCAATCGTCCCTAAAGGGATCTGGTTGGCTTTTATTTTTTACAACACGCGCTTTATCAGTGTAGAACTTTAAACTGTTAAATAACATTAGATTATTAATTAAATAAAATTATTTGGAGGTAAAAACATGCATAAGAAATTATTTATTCCTGGACCAGTAGAAGTTAGAGAAGATGTATTAGAGAAAATGGCTACACCTATGATAGGACATAGGAGTAAAGAAGCTTCCAAGCTTCAAAGAGACATTAGTGACAAAATGAGAAAAGTATTTCATACAAAGGAAGAAATTTTACTTTCAACATCATCTGGAACAGGACTTTTGGAAGGTGCTATAAGATGTAGTACAGCTAAGAGGGCAGCAGTTTTTTCAATAGGAGCTTTCGGAAAAAGATGGCATCAAATCGCAGAATGTAATAACGTACCAGCAGATTTATACGAAGTAGAATGGGGTAATGCAGCAGATGTCAATGAAATAGACAAAGCTTTAGCTACAGGTAAATATGATTCACTTTGCATAACTCATAATGAAACTTCTACAGGAGTTATGAATCCAATAGAAGAAATAGCAGAAGTAGTAAAAAAATATCCAGATATAGTATGGTGTGTAGATACAGTTAGCTCCATGGGAGGTACTAAAATAGAAGTAGATAAGCTTGGCATTGATATATGTTTGACATCGAGCCAGAAAGCTTTAGGACTTCCTCCAGGAATGGCTATATGCTCTTTTTCAAAAAAAGCAGTAGAAAGAGCAAAAAATGTAAAGTTTAGAGGATATTATTTGGATTTACTTTCAATATATAATTATATACAAAAGAAAGATTATCAATATCCATCTACTCCATCCCTTTCACATATGTTTGCAATGGATTATCAATTGGATAGAATCTTAGAAGAGGGGCTTGAAAATAGATATAATAGACATTTGGAAATGGCTAAATATGTGAGAGAATGGGCTAAAAAATATTTTGAATTATTTGCAGATGAAAGATATCTTTCAAATACTCTTACTAATATAAAGAATACTAGAGATATAGATGTAGCAGAACTTAATAAAAAGTTGGGTGAAAGAGGATTCCAGATATCAAATGGATACGGAAAGTTAAAAGGGAAAGCATTTAGAATAGCTCATATGGCTGATTGCACTCTTGATGATATAAAAGAACTTTTGGAAAATATTAATGACATATTAGGATTATAAGTTTTAAGGGGGCTAGGGAAATGATAAAAGTATTAGTTAGTGATGGAATGGAAAAAGAAGCTTTAAATAAATTAATAGAAGATGGGTATGAAGTTGTAGACAAACATTTTGAAGAAGATGAATTAAAAGAAAAAATAAAAGAATTTGATGTAATAGTAGTTAGATCTGCTACTAAAATAAGAAAACCACTTATAGATGAAGCTAAAAAAGGTAATTTAAGACTTATAATAAGAGGTGGGGTTGGAGTAGATAATATAGATGTAAAATATGCTACTCAAAATGGAATAACAGTTAGAAATACTCCAAATGCTAGTACTGTGTCAGTAGCAGAGCTTACTATGGGCCACATATTTGCAGTATCAAGATATATTAATATAGCCAATGTAACTATGAGAGATGGAAAATGGGAGAAAAAGAAATATAAAGGCGTAGAATTGTATGGAAAAACATTGGGGCTTATAGGATTTGGAAGAATTGCAAAAGAGGTTGCAAAGAGAGCAGCTGCTATGGGAATGAGGATAATATATACAGACATTCTTGGTATGGCAAAGGGATATAATAATTATGAATTCTGTGAACTCAACGATTTGTTAAAGAAGGCAGATTATATATCGGTTCATATACCTTTCAATAAAGAGCAGGGAGCTGTAATAGGAGAAAAAGAATTCAACATTATGAAAGATGGAGTTTTCGTAATAAACTGTGCAAGAGGCGGAGTTATAGATGAAAAAGTTCTAGCAAAGGCATTAAATACAGGAAAGGTAGCAGGAGCTGCACTAGATGTATTTGAAAATGAGCCTAAACCATGTGAAGAACTCTTAAATAATGATAGAGTATCAGTAACACCTCATATAGGTGGTTCAACAGGTGAGGCTCAAAAGAGAATTGGAATGGAAATTGTAGATATAGTTGAAAAATGTTTAGATAAAAATTTGGTTAATGCATAAGGAGGACTAAAATGGCAACTTTAAAAGCCTTCAAAGCCATAAGACCAAGGAAAGATGTAGCTTGTAAAATAGCTGCACTTCCCTATGATGTTATGAATAGTGAAGAGGCAAGAGAAATGGCAAAAGACAATGCATATTCTTTTTTGCATATAGATAAAGCTGAAATTGATTTAGATACAAATATAGATCCTTATGATAAAAAAGTATATGAAAAGGCAAATGAAAATTTGCAAAATATGATAAATAATAACTTGCTTATAAAAGATAATAAGAAAAATCTATATATATATAGACTGATTAGAAATGGGAAGGCGCAGACAGGTATAGTAGGATGTACTTCCATAGATGATTATATTGATAATAAAATAAAAAAGCATGAATTTACAAGAAAAGACAAGGAACAGGATAGAATAAATCATGTTGATACTTGTGATGCAAATACAGGACCAATTTTTTTAACATATAGATATAATGAAAAAATTAATAATATAGTAGATAAGTGGACTAATGAAAAAAAACCAGTTTATGATTTTGTAGCTGAGGACGGCGTTACAAATACTGTATGGGTTATAGATGATGACAAGGTAATAGATACTATTTGTCAGTTGTTTAATAATATAGACAGTCTTTATATAGCAGATGGTCATCACAGGACAGCTTCTGCAGTTAAAGTTGGTATTAAAAGAAGAAAGGAAAATCCAGATTACAAGGGAGATGAAGAATTTAATTTCTTCCTGTCTGTACTTTTCCCAGATTCAGAGTTAAGTATCATGGATTATAACAGAGTTGTAAAAGATTTAAATGGCCTTACCCGTGATGAATATATGAATAAGATCTCAGAAAAGTTTAATGTGGAAGAATATGAAGGTAAAGATCCTTATAGACCTTCTAAGAAACATACGTATGGTATGTATTTAAATGGAAAGTGGTATGAGATTGAAGCAAAAGAGGGTACTTATGATGCTTGTGATGTTGTTGAAAAACTAGATGCTTCTGTCCTTCAAAATAACTTGCTGAACCCAATTCTTGGAATAGATGATCCGCGTACAAATCCTAGAATTGATTTTGTAGGAGGGATAAGGGGACTTAATGAATTGGAAAAAAGGGTAGACAAGGAGAGAGAAGGAGTTGCTTTTTCCATGTATCCAACTACATTAGATGACTTAATGGGAATTGCTGATGCGGGAAAAGTAATGCCTCCTAAGTCCACCTGGTTTGAACCTAAACTTAGAAGTGGTTTATTCATTCATGAATTAAAGTAAATATCATATATGGTTTTAAGTAGAAAATTTACTTATACTAACAAATTTCACCACACTAAAAACTTTTTATAAATCTAAAGTTCGATATTTAGAAAATCTAAAGAAGTTTATATAAGCTCGTACCTCAGACATATATAAGCTTCTAAGATTTTCTAAAATACCTTACTAAGATTTATAAAAAAGGTTTTTAAGTGTCATTTGAATTTTGTTAGTATATTTTATGTATAAGTTAAAATTTCAATTAGAATCACTATAGACCAGTTAACTTTATAATATTAGGATAATATTAAATAAAGCTTCAGCCTGTTAGGTTGGAGCTTTTATTTAATGGAAAGATTATTACAACTAGTATTAAGGAAGAAAAAGCATTTTTGCTGATAAAATAATAGCCATTTTTTATGTTATAATTAATTAAGAAAGTTTAATTTTAAATTAGTATATACAAAAATATAAGAATTAATTTTTAAATTGGAATTTCTATAGTATTGATTTAATTGGGAGAGATAGAAATGCTTAAAGAACAACTTGTAACTATTAGTTTAGTTAGTGGGAGTAATAGTGAATATATAATAAGGGATAACTGTGGCATAACTTTAGGACGGGTATTCATAATTGAAATTTCCTCTAAAAATAAATGCTGTATACTTAGAATAAAATTTTATAAGTGGGGGGAGTCTAGTTACAGGTTGCTTAAAAATTCACTTAGTATATTTATAGAAATACTTTTTAAAAATGCTAATTTAAATAAAATAAATATATTAGCAGATGAAGATATAAATATAGCTGCATTTACAGATCTAGGATTTGAACTTGAAGGTATAATAGCAAATAGTATTAAGTCTGATTCTGGATATAAGAATGAAATATTATTTGGATTACAACTAGATAAATTTAAAAACATAAGCATTAATAGGGGATTACATATAAAAGGTAGTAAGATAAATATTTCAGTACTAACGCCAGAAAATGCAGAAAGTGTACTAAATTATTATATAAAGAATAAAGATTATCTGAGTAAATTTGAGCCTGACCGTGAAAAAAATTTTTATACTTTAGATATTCAAAAGAGGATTTTAATTGAAAGTTACAGGGAATTTTTGAGTGGCAAAAGTGTGAATCTTGGAATATATAAAGATAAAACGTTTATAGGAAAGATACAGATATCTAATATAGTTATGGGAGTGTTTAAAAGCGCATTTGTAGGATATTCTATAGATGAAGATGAGCAGGGGAAGGGATATATGAAGGAGGCGTTAAAATTAACTCTTGAGTATGCCTTTAATGAAATGGACCTTCATAGAATAGAAGCTTCTACATTAGTAGATAATATAAGATCTCAGAAAGTTCTTTTAAGTTGTGGGTTTAAGGAAATTGGATTGAATGAAAAGTACATATTTATAAATGGAAAGTGGCAAGATCATTTAACTTTTAATAAGATTAATCCAAGAGGATAATAATAAAAAAGTAAGGTTTGGTCTTTAAAAGCAGGAGTTTGTAAGTATAAATTACATAAACATATCCATGTGTATCTTTATATAAAAAATGTAGAAATAAATAGAATATAGAAGTATTAGTGACATAAACTTAAAATTTTTAAGTTATTATGGATTATAGAACTTTAACCTGTGGTATAATAATCTTCGTTGTCTTGAGAAAAAAGATTTAAGCCAATATGTTTTATATATTTTATAAGAAATAAAAAAATATGTTGACAGATTAAAACTCAGATGATATACTATAAAAGCTGTCGAAGTGAGGCGGCAAAATGATCCTTGAAAATTAAACAGAGGAAGATATAAGTACAACTTATTTAGAATAAACCAGCAATTCTTTTGAGCTGCGAGAGCAGCTAAAAAAGTAATTTCGTAATAAGAAGAGTCAATACAAACTTTTAAATTAAGAGTTTGATCCTGGCTCAGGACGAACGCTGGCGGCGTGCTTAACACATGCAAGTCGAGCGATGAAGCTCCTTCGGGAGTGGATTAGCGGCGGACGGGTGAGTAACACGTGGGTAACCTACCTCAAAGAGGGGGATAGCCTCCCGAAAGGGAGATTAATACCGCATAATAATCAGTTTTCACATGGAGATTGATTTAAAGGAGTAATCCGCTTTGAGATGGACCCGCGGCGCATTAGCTAGTTGGTAGGGTAACGGCCTACCAAGGCGACGATGCGTAGCCGACCTGAGAGGGTGATCGGCCACATTGGAACTGAGAGACGGTCCAGACTCCTACGGGAGGCAGCAGTGGGGAATATTGCACAATGGGCGAAAGCCTGATGCAGCAACGCCGCGTGAGTGAAGAAGGTTTTCGGATTGTAAAGCTCTGTCTTTGGGGACGATAATGACGGTACCCAAGGAGGAAGCCACGGCTAACTACGTGCCAGCAGCCGCGGTAATACGTAGGTGGCGAGCGTTGTCCGGAATTACTGGGCGTAAAGAGTGCGTAGGCGGATATTTAAGTGAGATGTGAAATACCCGGGCTTAACCCGGGCACTGCATTTCAAACTGGATATCTAGAGTGCGGGAGAGGAGAATGGAATTCCTAGTGTAGCGGTGAAATGCGTAGAGATTAGGAAGAACACCAGTGGCGAAGGCGATTCTCTGGACCGTAACTGACGCTGAGGCACGAAAGCGTGGGTAGCAAACAGGATTAGATACCCTGGTAGTCCACGCCGTAAACGATGAGTACTAGGTGTAGGAGGTATCGACCCCTTCTGTGCCGCAGTAAACACAATAAGTACTCCGCCTGGGAAGTACGATCGCAAGATTAAAACTCAAAGGAATTGACGGG
Organism: Clostridium sp. 001; assembly: GCF_019056555.1. Taxonomy (NCBI): domain Bacteria; kingdom Bacillati; phylum Bacillota; class Clostridia; order Eubacteriales; family Clostridiaceae; genus Clostridium; species Clostridium sp. 001. The sequence continues at coordinate 2,455,524 of NZ_CP020473.1, forward strand.
GGCCCGCACAAGCAGCGGAGCATGTGGTTTAATTCGAAGCAACGCGAAGAACCTTACCTGGACTTGACATACCCTGAATATCTTAGAGATAAGAGAAGCCCTTCGGGGCAGGGATACAGGTGGTGCATGGTTGTCGTCAGCTCGTGTCGTGAGATGTTAGGTTAAGTCCTGCAACGAGCGCAACCCCTGTTGTTAGTTGCTAACATTTAGTTGAGCACTCTAGCAAGACTGCCGCGGTTAACGCGGAGGAAGGTGGGGATGACGTCAAATCATCATGCCCCTTATGTCCAGGGCAACACACGTGCTACAATGGGCAGTACAGAGAGAAGCAAGACCGCGAGGTGGAGCAAACCTCAAAAACTGCCCCCAGTTCGGATTGTAGGCTGAAACTCGCCTACATGAAGTTGGAGTTGCTAGTAATCGCGAATCAGAATGTCGCGGTGAATACGTTCCCGGGCCTTGTACACACCGCCCGTCACACCATGAGAGCTGGCAACACCCGAAGTCCGTAGTCTAACTTAGGAGGACGCGGCCGAAGGTGGGGTTAGTAATTGGGGTGAAGTCGTAACAAGGTAGCCGTAGGAGAACCTGCGGCTGGATCACCTCCTTTCTAGGGAGTCGAAAGATAGAGTATAATCTATCTTATAAATTGATGGTTTAAGTAAGTTAATACTTAAAAATTGATAGTAACAAGTATATCAAGGAAAAACATAAGCGAGGAACAGAGTTTACTAATGTAAATGAGTACCGCAGTGAATGATTTTGACGAAGATATACGAAGTTAATAGCAATTTTTCACTCTGTTTAATTTTGAAGGATCAGATAGATTCTTCTTTCAGTTTACAACCAATTAGGAATGTAAATTGAAAAATTGTCCTTTGAAAATTGCACAGTAAATAAGAAATAAAGTAAAGCTAAGGTTATAATATAACCTTTGTAGTAAAGTATCATTTTAAAGATGATATGATGATAATAAGAAAATTGATAGTAACGAGCAGATCGAGGAAAGATTTGAGCGAGGAGCAGAGTTTACTTATGTAAATGAGCACCACAGCGAAAAGGTTGACGAAGATATGCGAAGTTAATAGCAATTTTCGATAATAAAGGTCAAGCTACAAAGGGCGCATGGAGGATGCCTTGGCACCAGGAGCCTAAGAAGGACGCGATAAGCTGCGAAAAGCTCTGGGTAGGCGCAAATAGCCAGAGAACCAGAGATATCCGAATGGGGAAACCCACCTAGATAACGCTAGGTACTGCAAACTGAATACATAGGTTTGTAGAGGCAAACCCGGGGAACTGAAACATCTAAGTACCCGGAGGAAGAGAAAGAAACATCGATTTCCTAAGTAGCGGCGAGCGAACGGGAAAGAGCCCAAACCAGGAACTTGTTCCTGGGGTTGCGGATAGGTCATAAATACTGTGAAGTGTTAATTGAAGAGAGCTGGAAGGCTCCGCCGGAGAAGGTAAAAGCCCTGTAAATGAAAGCAAAGAGCAGCCAGATCTAATCCAGAGTACCACGAGACACGAGAAACCTTGTGGGAAACAGGGAGGACCACCTCCCAAGGCTAAATACTACCTGGTGACCGATAGAGAAGGAGTACCGTGAGGGAAAGGTGAAAAGAACCCCGGGAGGGGAGTGAAATAGAACCTGAAACCGTGTGTCCACAAACAGTCGAAGTACGTAAAGTACGACGGCGTGCTTTTTGTAGAACGAGCCAGCGAGTTACGATATGCAGCAAGGTTAAGTACTTAAGGTATGGAGCCGGAGGGAAACCGAGTCTGAAAAGGGCGCGAAGTTGTATGTTGTAGACCCGAAACCGAGTGACCTATCCATGGCCAGGTTGAAGCGGAAGTAAAATTCCGTGGAGGACCGAACCACGTTGGTGTTGAAAAACCATGGGATGAGCTGTGGATAGCGGAGAAATTCCAATCGAACTCGGAGATAGCTGGTTCTCCTCGAAATAGCTTTAGGGCTAGCGTCGGAAATGAGTAATGGAGGTAGAGCACTGAATGGGGTAGGGGCTGACAACAGTTACTGAACCTTATCAAACTCCGAATGCCATATACTTGAATTCCGGCAGTCAGACTGCGAATGATAAGATCCGTGGTCAAAAGGGAAACAGCCCAGACCACCAGCTAAGGTCCCAAAGTGTAAGTTAAGTGGGAAAGGATGTGTGATTTCTAAGACAACTAGGATGTTGGCTCAGAAGCAGCCACTCATTTAAAGAGTGCGTAATAGCTCACTAGTCAAGAGATCATGCGCCGAAAATGTCCGGGGCTAAAACTTACCACCGAAGCTGTGGACTCGAAAGAGTGGTAGAGGAGCATCCTGTATGAGTTGAAGTTGTACCGGAAGGAACAGTGGATTGTACAGGAGAGAGAATGCTGGCATAAGTAGCGAGAAATAAGTGAGAATCTTATTGGTCGAAAACCTAAGGTTTCCTGGGGAAGGTTCGTCCGCCCAGGGTAAGTCGGGACCTAAGCCGAGGCCGAAAGGCGTAGGTGATGGACAATCGGTTGAAATTCCGATACCGCATAAAAGCGTTTGACAAAAGGGATGACGCAGGAGGATAAGGTGTGCATACAAATGGATGTATGTCTAAGCACCGAGTCAGGTATACCAGGAAAATCCGGTATATCAATGATGAGGTGTGATGGGGAACCCGCAAGGGGAAGTACCTGATTTCACGCTGCCGAGAAAAGTCTCTATGGAGCTTTTATGTGCCCGTACCGCAAACCGACACAGGTAGGTGAGGAGAGAATCCTAAGACCATCGGAAGAATTGTTGTTAAGGAACTAGGCAAATTAACTCCGTAACTTAGGGAGAAGGAGAGCCACGCAAGTGGCCGCAGAGAAAAGGCTCAAGCAACTGTTTATCAAAAACACAGGTTTCTGCTAAAGCGAAAGCTGAAGTATAGGAGCTGACGCCTGCCCGGTGCTGGAAGGTTAAGGGGAAGACTTAGCGCAAGCGAAGGTCAGAACTTAAGCCCCAGTAAACGGCGGCCGTAACTATAACGGTCCTAAGGTAGCGAAATTCCTTGTCGGGTAAGTTCCGACCCGCACGAATGGCGTAATGATTTGAGCACTGTCTCGACAACAAATCCGGCGAAATTGAAGTGCAAGTGAAGATGCTTGCTACCCGCGATTGGACGGAAAGACCCCGTAGAGCTTTACTGCAGTTTAGCACTGAATTTCGGTATTGTCTGTACAGGATAGGTGGGAGACTAGGAAGTAGTGGCGCCAGCCATTACCGAGTCGATGTTGGGATACCACCCTGACAGTACTGGAATTCTAACCGGGCTCCATGAAACTGGAGACGGGACAATGTTAGGCGGGCAGTTTGACTGGGGCGGTCGCCTCCTAAAAAGTAACGGAGGCGTACAAAGGTTCCCTCAGAAGGGTTAGAAATTCTTCGAAGAGTGCAAAGGCAGAAGGGAGCTTGACTGCGACACAAACAAGTGGAGCAGGGACGAAAGTCGGGCTTAGTGATCCGGTGGTACCTCGTGGGAGGGCCATCGCTCAACGGATAAAAGCTACCTCGGGGATAACAGGCTGATCTCCCCCAAGAGTTCACATCGACGGGGAGGTTTGGCACCTCGATGTCGGCTCGTCGCATCCTGGGGCTGAAGTAGGTCCCAAGGGTTGGGCTGTTCGCCCATTAAAGCGGCACGCGAGCTGGGTTCAGAACGTCGTGAGACAGTTCGGTCCCTATCCGTCGCGGGCGCAGGAAATTTGAGAGGAGCTGTCCTTAGTACGAGAGGACCGGGATGGACCGACCGCTGGTGGACCAGTTGTTCCGCCAGGAGCATAGCTGGGTAGCCAAGTTGGGAAGGGATAAACGCTGAAAGCATCTAAGTGTGAAGCCCACCTCAAGATAAGATTTCCCATAGCGTAAGCTAGTAAGACCCCTCGAAGAACACGAGGAGATAGGTCAGAGGTGTAAGCAGGGCAACTTGTTAAGCTGACTGATACTAATAGGTCGAGGGCTTGACCAAATAAAGACGAAAGAAAAGTTTACTGTGCAATTTTGAGAGGACAGAGTAATTTGAACTCTTAAAAGATAATAGAAAAGAAAATTGATAGAAATAGCAATTTTCGATAATAATCTGGTGGTAATGACGTGAAGGTAACACCCCTTTCCATACCGAACAGGAAGGTTAAGCTTCACAGTGCCGATGGTACTGCAGGGGAGGCCCTGTGGGAGAATAGGTCGCTGCCAGGTAATAAGGTTCACTAGCTCAGTTGGTAGAGCACATGACTTTTAATCATGTTGTCCGGGGTTCGATTCCCCGGTGAGCCACCAAAAGAAGTACTTGAATGTACTTCTTTTTTTATATATTTTTTTATATGGAAAAAAGCCATAAAATATGGCCTTAATTATTTAACATAAATTGAATTAAGCAGTTCTTTTCCCGTAGAAGTTTTAAAATATTTACTTTTCATGTATTCTATATCAGATATTTTAATATTATCCTCATATGCATTTACTAAAAAATCACTTTCAATCAATATCTGTAGGTCTATTTTATCAATTTTATTGTAACTATGGTGATTACCTATTAAAAAACATACTCTTTCAATTATTGTATCATCTAGATCTATTTCTTTAAGCAGTTCTTTAGCTACAGGAGGACCTTCAATTTCTTGATAATTTCCAGCTGAACTATTATACTTCCTTTCACTTTCTTTAATCCCTATATCATGAAGTATGGAAGCTAATTCAAGTATAAGCATTTCATTATTGTTTAATCCTTCTAATTGGCCTATAGTTTTGCTGAAACCATATACTTTTAAAGCATGATTTATTCTTTTTATATCATTTCCAAAATAAAGTATCATTTTTTTAGTAACGTGACTTGGTAAATCTGACATGAGTACCTCCTTATATTTAAATTATAGTATTAGTATATCTAATTTGTGTTAGTATATCAATTTTACTGTGATAAAATATTAATATATTTACATATTTATAATTAGAAAATAGGGGATTAGGTATAATGAAAAGTATTTTATTGGTAGAAGATGATAAATCATTAAATAGGGGAATTAGCTTTAAATTGAATAAAGAAGGATACAAGGTTTTTTCATCAAGAACTATTGACGAAGCAAAAATAATATTAGCAGAAAATAGCATTGACCTTATGCTCCTTGATGTAGGGTTGCCTGATGGAAATGGATTTGATTTCTGTGGGGAAATTAGAAAAAAGAATGATTTACTTATTATATTCTTAACGGCTTGTGATCAAGAAATCGATATTGTAACAGGACTTGATATGGGAGCAGACGATTATATAGCCAAGCCATTTAGTCTTATGGTATTAATGTCTAAAATAAATGCCCTCCTTCGAAGAAATTCTAATAAAAATCAAAGCAAAAAAATCGTATCTGGAGATATAGTTTTTTCTATAACGGATATGAAAGTGTTAAAAAATGAAGAGAAATTATTTCTAAGTAGGACTGAGATAAAACTTTTAAAGTATTTAATGGATAATGCAGGACAAATCATAACCAAAGGTCAGCTCTTAAATAAATTATGGGACATAGATAACACATTTGTAGATGAAAATACCATAGCAGTAAATATAAGAAGACTTAGAGAAAAAATAGAGGATAATCCTTCAAAGCCTAAATATATAAAGAATATTAGGGGAATGGGATATATATGGACAGAAGGATGTGTAAAGATATGATTGAATATTTAAAAGAAAATCCATTATTAAAGAGAGTATTTAATGTAATGATTATTACTATATTAAGTATTTCGGTGATAACTTGTTTTGTAAATTACTATATAACTGAACAAGTGTATAAGCAAAATATAAATGCCACACTTCAATTAGTTGGAACACTTACAAGATTAAATCCTGAAAATGAAAATGAAATTGTAAAAACTGTGCTGTTTAAAAAGTATGATGCTAAAAATTTGGAATATGGAAAAAGTATTGCTAAAAAATATGGTTATGATGATGAAGTTACAGCATGGAATGATGATGCGTTTAATAAAAATGTATATAATATGATAAAAATTAATTTTATATTGTTTATATTATAGGGTTTCTAAGTGATAATTTAACTTATACTAGGAAACTTCTAGCATAAGCTAATGAATGAATCTTAGCAAAATTAGAATTAAGTTCGTCAAAAAGAATTTTAATATCTGATACTAATTCCCATATACAACTTCTAGCAGATGGTTTAAACAACTTTGCTTTTAGGTTTCTCCACATATTTTCTTGAGGGTTCATATATGGGGAATACCTTGGTAGAAGTACTACCTTCAATTTATCTTTGTTATCATAGTAAAAGCTTTGCATTAGCTTACTTGTATGGGTTTTAGCATTATCCATAAATATTACAATTTTTTTATTAGGATTAAGTTCCATCAGATATTCTATATGCGACTTAATTTTTTCAGATGTTATAGATTCTTGGGAAGAATAAACATCATTGACAGTATGAAAATTATTTAAAATTGAAGTAGACCCTACAATATTTACCCCTTTATGCGAAGCATTCTTCTCTAGTATAGGGGGATTACCTACAGGGCTCCAAGATGAATAGTTGTCCGACTCTATGCTGATACCAGTCTCATCTAATGCATATACAATAGTATCAGATGAAGACTCTAAAGTATCTAGCAGTTTTGGCATTTTTTTTAAAAGCTTCTTGTTCATCTTTATCAGCTTTTGTAGGTTTAGGTTGAGATCTTTTATAAGATATATTATGAGATATTAAAATGGATCTGATAGTTTCATTACAAACTTTTACTCCATATGTTTTTTCAACATATAGAGCTAAAAGCGCTAAAGTCCAAGTATGACATGTAAAATCAAAATCTATAGGGGATTTTTTTAGAACTACGTCTATAAGATCATCAACTATTTCTGGTTCTAATTTAGCTTCACTACCGCCACGATGATCTTTTATAGCTTTGATGCCAACTTCGTTCCAATTTTTAATATGTTTAACTATAGATACTTTACTTAGACCTGTTTCTATCATAATATCTCTATTTGAGCATCCTCGATATCTCATAGTAACCACAGCTAATACTAATCTAGTAAATTTAGAATTCGTAGTGTTTTTTAGCTCAATTAAATCTTCAATTTTATAATCATACAGTGATTCTATTTCAAATGATTTTCTTCCCATAATTAAAACTCCTTTCTCCGTACATTTAGTATTTGGAGAAGAATTTTAATTATTCTGTATAAGTTAATATTTTAGTTAGAAACCCTATATAATAACAATACTCATAACTTATTTAATTGAAAATAAATTAAAAAAGGAATCAATTATAGATAGAATAAGATATAGTGAATAAAAATAAGTTTTCACCTAGAAATTTTACGTAAAGTTTCTAAGTGAAAACTTTTATTTATCCGATGACTACCTGCTCTAATACTCCCACGCACTCTGTGAAAGCGACTATCACCAAATCAAAGATTTGGGATAACTGATTTTCTCCAAGTGGGAGTAAAGAGCAGGTACGTCCCTGGATAACGATTTCTAAGCATCAGGTGGAGTCAAAACTCCATCTGATGCCAAGAACTCTGTTTATATGTATGCTATAATTGGATTATGATAGGTTATAAAGTTAGCTGCAGAATATATGATAACTAATGTGTAATTAAATTATCAGTGTATTTGATTGGAGGTAAAAATGGAGGACTTAGATTTATTCAAAGAAATATGCGAAACTCATGCACCAAGTGGCAGAGAAGACTGGTTGTATTCGATTATAGAAGATAATTTTAACCAATTTGGAGATATAACTATAAGTAAGCTCAATAATATGTATATACATAAAGAGGGAAAAACCTCTAGCAAATTAATGATAATGTCTCATGCAGATGAAATTTTTTTAATGGTAAAAGAAATAACAAAAGAAGGTTTTATAAAATTTAAAGGATTAGGAATAGATGCCAAAAGCCTTGTTGCTCAAGAAGTTATCATTCATGGAAAAGAAAATGTATCTGGAGTTGTGGGGTTAAAATATGATTATAGTGGTAAACAAAAAAATAAAGTTAGTATGGAAAACCTATATATAGAAACTGGCTTTTGTATAGAAAAGTTAAGAAGTTTAATTAAAGTAGGAGATTATATTACTTTAGATAGAAACATGGTAGAGCTTTTAAATGACAATGTAAGTTGTAAGTCAATAGATAACAGAGCTAGCATTTTTGCTATGTACATTTGTGCGGAAGAACTTAAAAATGTAAATCCAGATTTAAATGTTTATTTTGTGTGCTCATGTCAGGAGGAAGTAGGACATAGAGGAGCTAAAATGGCAAGTTATGAAGTTAAACCTGATATAGGTATAGCACTTGATGTTACTTTTGATGGTGGAACTTTAGGGGATAGTGATAGGGAAAATAAGCTGGGAGCAGGACCAGTTGTATGTATAGGCCCTAATATACATACTAAAATTAAAAACAGGATAATACAAACTGCAGATAAATATAACATTCCATACCAAATTGAAGTTGAGCCGGGAAACACTGGAACTGATGCTTGGGATATTCAGACTGCAGAAGGAGGAATACCTACACTTCTTATATCTATTCCTATAAAGTATATGCATACTTCTGTAGAAGTGGTAAATTTGAAAGATATCAAAAACACAGGAAGACTTTTGGCTAGGTTTATTCAAGAGTTAAAAGAGGATGAATTGGAGGGATTATTTTGCTTTTAGAAAAGCTATCTAACTGTATAGGACCTTCTGGTTACGAAGAAGAAATTAGAAATGTAATAAAAGAGGAGTTGTACACTTTTACTGATAATGTAACTATAGACAGAATGGGAAATGTTATAGTCCGCAGCGGTGGTAATGATAATTCATCATCTAAAATAATGATAGCTTCTCATATGGATGAGAGAGGTCTTATAATTACAGCTTATAATGATGATGGAACCCTAAAGTTTTCAACTTTAGGTAAAATGGAAAAGGGAGCACTGCCTTGCAAAACTGTTTTAATTGGAAACAAAAAAGTACACGGTGTTATAGGCATAAAACCAATACATCTTCAGGATAAAAGTGAAAGAAATAAAAATATATCCTATGATGATATGTGTATAGATATTGGAGCCTCAAGCAAAGATGAGTGCAGGAAGACTGTTTCACTTGGAGATTTTGTGGTATTTGACAGCAGTTTTTCTGATTTTGGAGATAATTTGGTAAAAGGTAAGGCTTTAGATAATAGAATAGGATGTTCTATACTTTTAGAATTATTAAGGGAAAAATATGAGTGTGATTTATATGGAGTATTTTATGTCCAGGGAAATATAGATAAAAGAGGAATTTATACTGCGGCTTACAATGTTAAGCCTGATATAATAATAGATTTAGATACTATAAATAGTACTGATGGGGAAGGTGTACCGGAATATTTAAAAACAAATGAACTTACAGGAGGACCCGTGATACCTTTTAATATGGAAGAGTCTATATTTAATAGAGATATTGTAAAGTCTATTAGAAATAAGGCAGATAATATGGGAATTACTTATAAAAAGAGCATAAGTACTAAGGATACGAGTAAACTTAAACCAGTCCATTTACCTATTAATAACTGCAAGACAGCAGCGGTATTAATACCATGCAAACATATGGATTATAATATTTCAATGTGCAGCTTGATGGATTATGAAAGTACTTTAACTTTGGTAAAAAGTTATTTGTCAGATTTATAGATGATAATTTAAAATATTGAGGGGTGAAATTTTTATGGATAAACTTCTAATAAAATTAATCAATTCTTTTGGAGTTAGTGGCAAAGAAGATGAAGTGAGGGAAGTAGTAAAGGAACGTTTAAATGAAATTAATCAAGATATGTACGAAGATGATATAGGTAATGTAATAGTAAAATTAGGTTCTGGTGAAACTAAAATAATGCTGTGTACTCATATGGATTCTGCAGGATTTATAGTAAATCATATAGATGATGATGGCATGATAAGGGTGGACAACATAGGAAATTTTAAAAAGGAGGATATATCCCATAGTTTTATAAGGTTTGATAATGGCACCTTAGGAAAAATATATACTTCTCACGAAGGCGAATTTGTAGATATAGGCGTGAATGAAAAGGAAGATGCTTTAAAAAAGGTAAATGAAGGGGATATGGCATCTCTTGTAGGACCGTATTTAAGTGTAGGTGACAATAATGTTATAAGTCCACTTTTACATAATAAGGTAGGATGCTACATACTTTTAAAGCTTATAGAGTATGTAAAAGTAGAAAATGCAGAGCTTGATTTTGTATTTGCATCTCAAGGTGAAATAGGAGGAATAGGTGCTAGAATTGCTGCAAATAATATAAACCCTGATTATTGTATAATAGTTGGTACTGAAAATGCGGCAAATGCGGAGGAAAGAAAAAACAACATAAATATAGATGAAGGGCCAGTAATTAAAATTATGGATAGTTCGCTTATAATGCATAAAGATATAAAAGAGATGTTAGAAAATTGTGCTAAGAGATCAGAAATAAATCTACAATACAGCATAAGCACAGGCAAATCTGAAGGGGAATTAGTACATAAAGAGAGAATTGGAATAAGAACCGGAGAAATTGCAGTACCATGTAGATACAAGTATTCCACATCTGAGATGGTATCTATAAATGATATAGAAGATACTATAAAAGTATTAAAACAGCTTGAAAACCTTAAAGAAATAATATAGTAAAAAGAATCTATCTTATAAAGATACGCCCTTTATAAAAATAGCTTCTATGATAAATCATCATAGAAGTTATTTTTATAAAGTTTTTACAATATATATTAGTAAAAGGGAACTTTAAATACTGCTTAGAGTATTTTTTAATTTCTCCCAGTCATTTTCATACATAAGCTTGAAAGACTCATTTCTATTATAAGTTAACGCAGATGGATGATACATAGGAAATATATTCTTTTTTAAATCTTCATTAAAATAGACTTTACCGTGGCATTCACCTATAGAGTTAAATTTAGTAAGCCTTTTTAAAGGAGTATTTCCTAAAGTTACAATTATTTTAGGGGAAACTAGTTCAATTTCTCTATTTAGTATATCTTTAAATAGCTCAATTTCAGAAGTTTTAGGAGGCCTGTTACTTATAGTTTTTCTCCCATTTTTCCCTTGGTTTATTTTTATTGGTCTTAAAAAGCAAGTGTTAGTTATTCTAATATTCTCTCTTTGTAAACCTATGGAGTTTAGGTAACTTTCAAAGGTCTTTCCTGCCATTCCCACAAAAGGTTTACCTTGTTCTACCTCAGTTTTGCCTGGGGCTTCACCTATGAATAATATATTACAGGGAATAGGACCATCACCAAAAATATATCCGCCAGTAGGTGTTGTATCATATCCATCACATATTTTTTTGATTTTTTCTATAAGCTCTTCTTTAGCATTCATAAAAGAAGTCCCTCCTTTAAACTATTAATGTCAATTATATTTTAGCATATAAAGAGCTTTTAAATGCATTTTGAATTAAGTATAGGTTAAATTATTGATATAATGTGTGCATGCTCAAATTGTATGCATACATTTTGAAAAGCATATAGCTGATGATATAATTCTAACTAAAATTATTTAAGAGGTGATTTTTATGGAAGCTCCATATATAATGACGCCTGGGCCTACAGAAGTTAGAGATAATGTTAGGTTTGCCAGAAGTGAAAGATGTACAAATCCTGACTTAGATATTCAATTTTATGATTTTTATAAAGGTACCTGTGAAGATATAGCTAAATTTTTAAATACTAAAAATCAGGTTAGAATATTAAGTGGGGAAGGAATACTTGGTCTTGAAGCAGCTTGTGCTTCTCTTACAGAAGAAGGAGATAGGGTACTTGTAATTGATAATGGTATATATGGTGAAGGGTTTGCTGATTTTGTAAAACTTTATGACGGAGAAGCAGTGTTTTTTAAAGGAAATAGAAAAAGGGAAATAGATGTAGATGAACTGAAGAAATTTTTAGATAAGGATAGTAACTTTAAGTATGCTGCAGTTGTCCATTGCGACACCCCTTCAGGAATGTTAAATAACATATCAAAAATATGTCCTATGCTTAAAGAAAAAGGAATATTAACGGTAGTAGATAGTGTATCTGCAATGGGGGGAGAAAAGTTAGAAGTAGATAATTGGAATATAGATATAGTGGTAGGTGGATCACAAAAGTGCATTTCTGCACCTCCAGGACTTACAATAATAAGTATAAGTCAGGATGCCTTTGAAGCTATGAAAGACAGAAGGAAACCAATAAAGTCTTTTTATTGCAATTTACTAGTTTGGAAAAATTATTATGAGGATAAGTGGTTTCCGTATACGCCGCCTATAAGTGATATAGTTGGGCTTAAAGCGGCGGTGGATAATATTTTAAAAGATAAAGATATTTTGAAAAGACATAGTAAAATAGGTAAAAGTGTTAGAATAGCAGTTAAAGAGGCAGGATTAAGTCTTTATAATGAAAATGGATATTCGAATACAGTTACAGCTATTGAAGTACCAGAAGGAATAGATGAATTTAAGCTTAGAAAATATATGGTAGATAATTTCAATGTTTTAATAGCAGGATCTTTTGGATATTTACAAGGTAGAGTAGTAAGAATAGGACATATGGGTGAAAATGCAAAGAAAGATATGGTGAGTTATACTTTATATTCTTTGCAAAAATCTCTAGAAAACTTTCAATTTTATTGCCAGTGCGATATGGCCGATTGCTTTTTAAAGAATGTTGAAAGTTTTGAATGACAAAAAATGATAACTTTATTTGATGGCTCCCATTCTTCTTTAGGTGGGAGCATTAGATTGGCTACATATTTGGATAATGATTTTCCATAAAGGATAACGTACTCTAAGTGCTAAAGAAATTAAGAAAACTGTTAATAAGCATTAGGTATCTGATACCAAGAGCTCTGGTTATTTTGTTATCCGATGACTACCTGCTCTAATACTCACACGCACTCTGTGAAAGTGACTATCACCAAATCAAAGATTTGGGATATCTGCTTTTCTCCAAGTGGGAGTAAAGAGCAGCTATGTCCCTGGATAACGATTTCTAAGCATCAGGTGGAGTCAAAACTCCATCTGACGCAAAGAACTCTGTTTATATTAAAAAAACAACATAACCTAGTGTGTCAGTATAAGAATATTTAAGGAATAAGTATCATAGTGTATGTATTATAAGATAATTTTATATAATGGTGATATTTTTGAATTATGTATATATGTAATGTGTTAGAATAGCAACTGTCGTCATCAAGCGAAGACATTAATTTGAGAATATCAATTGTAATGTCTCATGCAATTCAAAATTAAGTTTTGAAAAAAAGATGTTGACAAAGTAAGAAATAGATGATATACTATAAAAGCTGTCGAAGTAAGACAGCAAAATGATCCTTGAAAATTAAACAGAGGAAGATATAAGTACAACTTATTTAGAATAAACCAGCAATTCTTTTGAGCTGCGAGAGCAGCTAAAAAAGTAATTTCGTAATAAGAAGAGTCAATACAAACTTTTAAATTAAGAGTTTGATCCTGGCTCAGGACGAACGCTGGCGGCGTGCTTAACACATGCAAGTCGAGCGATGAAGCTCCTTCGGGAGTGGATTAGCGGCGGACGGGTGAGTAACACGTGGGTAACCTACCTCAAAGAGGGGGATAGCCTCCCGAAAGGGAGATTAATACCGCATAATAATCAGTTTTCACATGGAGATTGATTTAAAGGAGTAATCCGCTTTGAGATGGACCCGCGGCGCATTAGCTAGTTGGTAGGGTAACGGCCTACCAAGGCGACGATGCGTAGCCGACCTGAGAGGGTGATCGGCCACATTGGAACTGAGAGACGGTCCAGACTCCTACGGGAGGCAGCAGTGGGGAATATTGCACAATGGGCGAAAGCCTGATGCAGCAACGCCGCGTGAGTGAAGAAGGTTTTCGGATTGTAAAGCTCTGTCTTTGGGGACGATAATGACGGTACCCAAGGAGGAAGCCACGGCTAACTACGTGCCAGCAGCCGCGGTAATACGTAGGTGGCGAGCGTTGTCCGGAATTACTGGGCGTAAAGAGTGCGTAGGCGGATATTTAAGTGAGATGTGAAATACCCGGGCTTAACCCGGGCACTGCATTTCAAACTGGATATCTAGAGTGCGGGAGAGGAGAATGGAATTCCTAGTGTAGCGGTGAAATGCGTAGAGATTAGGAAGAACACCAGTGGCGAAGGCGATTCTCTGGACCGTAACTGACGCTGAGGCACGAAAGCGTGGGTAGCAAACAGGATTAGATACCCTGGTAGTCCACGCCGTAAACGATGAGTACTAGGTGTAGGAGGTATCGACCCCTTCTGTGCCGCAGTAAACACAATAAGTACTCCGCCTGGGAAGTACGATCGCAAGATTAAAACTCAAAGGAATTGACGGGGGCCCGCACAAGCAGCGGAGCATGTGGTTTAATTCGAAGCAACGCGAAGAACCTTACCTGGACTTGACATACCCTGAATATCTTAGAGATAAGAGAAGCCCTTCGGGGCAGGGATACAGGTGGTGCATGGTTGTCGTCAGCTCGTGTCGTGAGATGTTAGGTTAAGTCCTGCAACGAGCGCAACCCCTGTTGTTAGTTGCTAACATTTAGTTGAGCACTCTAGCAAGACTGCCGCGGTTAACGCGGAGGAAGGTGGGGATGACGTCAAATCATCATGCCCCTTATGTCCAGGGCAACACACGTGCTACAATGGGCAGTACAGAGAGAAGCAAGACCGCGAGGTGGAGCAAACCTCAAAAACTGCCCCCAGTTCGGATTGTAGGCTGAAACTCGCCTACATGAAGTTGGAGTTGCTAGTAATCGCGAATCAGAATGTCGCGGTGAATACGTTCCCGGGCCTTGTACACACCGCCCGTCACACCATGAGAGCTGGCAACACCCGAAGTCCGTAGTCTAACTTAGGAGGACGCGGCCGAAGGTGGGGTTAGTAATTGGGGTGAAGTCGTAACAAGGTAGCCGTAGGAGAACCTGCGGCTGGATCACCTCCTTTCTAGGGAGTCGAAAGATAGAGTATAATCTATCTTATAAATTGATGGTTTAAGTAAGTTAATACTTAAAAATTGATAGTAACAAGTATATCAAGGAAAAACATAAGCGAGGAACAGAGTTTACTAATGTAAATGAGTACCGCAGTGAATGATTTTGACGAAGATATACGAAGTTAATAGCAATTTTTCACTCTGTTTAATTTTGAAGGATCAGATAGATTCTTCTTTCAGTTTACAACCAATTAGGAATGTAAATTGAAAAATTGTCCTTTGAAAATTGCACAGTAAATAAGAAATAAAGTAAAGCTAAGGTTATAATATAACCTTTGTAGTAAAGTATCATTTTAAAGATGATATGATGATAATAAGAAAATTGATAGTAACGAGCAGATCGAGGAAAGATTTGAGCGAGGAGCAGAGTTTACTTATGTAAATGAGCACCACAGCGAAAAGGTTGACGAAGATATGCGAAGTTAATAGCAATTTTCGATAATAAAGGTCAAGCTACAAAGGGCGCATGGAGGATGCCTTGGCACCAGGAGCCTAAGAAGGACGCGATAAGCTGCGAAAAGCTCTGGGTAGGCGCAAATAGCCAGAGAACCAGAGATATCCGAATGGGGAAACCCACCTAGATAACGCTAGGTACTGCAAACTGAATACATAGGTTTGTAGAGGCAAACCCGGGGAACTGAAACATCTAAGTACCCGGAGGAAGAGAAAGAAACATCGATTTCCTAAGTAGCGGCGAGCGAACGGGAAAGAGCCCAAACCAGGAACTTGTTCCTGGGGTTGCGGATAGGTCATAAATACTGTGAAGTGTTAATTGAAGAGAGCTGGAAGGCTCCGCCGGAGAAGGTAAAAGCCCTGTAAATGAAAGCAAAGAGCAGCCAGATCTAATCCAGAGTACCACGAGACACGAGAAACCTTGTGGGAAACAGGGAGGACCACCTCCCAAGGCTAAATACTACCTGGTGACCGATAGAGAAGGAGTACCGTGAGGGAAAGGTGAAAAGAACCCCGGGAGGGGAGTGAAATAGAACCTGAAACCGTGTGTCCACAAACAGTCGAAGTACGTAAAGTACGACGGCGTGCTTTTTGTAGAACGAGCCAGCGAGTTACGATATGCAGCAAGGTTAAGTACTTAAGGTATGGAGCCGGAGGGAAACCGAGTCTGAAAAGGGCGCGAAGTTGTATGTTGTAGACCCGAAACCGAGTGACCTATCCATGGCCAGGTTGAAGCGGAAGTAAAATTCCGTGGAGGACCGAACCACGTTGGTGTTGAAAAACCATGGGATGAGCTGTGGATAGCGGAGAAATTCCAATCGAACTCGGAGATAGCTGGTTCTCCTCGAAATAGCTTTAGGGCTAGCGTCGGAAATGAGTAATGGAGGTAGAGCACTGAATGGGGTAGGGGCTGACAACAGTTACTGAACCTTATCAAACTCCGAATGCCATATACTTGAATTCCGGCAGTCAGACTGCGAATGATAAGATCCGTGGTCAAAAGGGAAACAGCCCAGACCACCAGCTAAGGTCCCAAAGTGTAAGTTAAGTGGGAAAGGATGTGTGATTTCTAAGACAACTAGGATGTTGGCTCAGAAGCAGCCACTCATTTAAAGAGTGCGTAATAGCTCACTAGTCAAGAGATCATGCGCCGAAAATGTCCGGGGCTAAAACTTACCACCGAAGCTGTGGACTCGAAAGAGTGGTAGAGGAGCATCCTGTATGAGTTGAAGTTGTACCGGAAGGAACAGTGGATTGTACAGGAGAGAGAATGCTGGCATAAGTAGCGAGAAATAAGTGAGAATCTTATTGGTCGAAAACCTAAGGTTTCCTGGGGAAGGTTCGTCCGCCCAGGGTAAGTCGGGACCTAAGCCGAGGCCGAAAGGCGTAGGTGATGGACAATCGGTTGAAATTCCGATACCGCATAAAAGCGTTTGACAAAAGGGATGACGCAGGAGGATAAGGTGTGCATACAAATGGATGTATGTCTAAGCACCGAGTCAGGTATACCAGGAAAATCCGGTATATCAATGATGAGGTGTGATGGGGAACCCGCAAGGGGAAGTACCTGATTTCACGCTGCCGAGAAAAGTCTCTATGGAGCTTTTATGTGCCCGTACCGCAAACCGACACAGGTAGGTGAGGAGAGAATCCTAAGACCATCGGAAGAATTGTTGTTAAGGAACTAGGCAAATTAACTCCGTAACTTAGGGAGAAGGAGAGCCACGCAAGTGGCCGCAGAGAAAAGGCTCAAGCAACTGTTTATCAAAAACACAGGTTTCTGCTAAAGCGAAAGCTGAAGTATAGGAGCTGACGCCTGCCCGGTGCTGGAAGGTTAAGGGGAAGACTTAGCGCAAGCGAAGGTCAGAACTTAAGCCCCAGTAAACGGCGGCCGTAACTATAACGGTCCTAAGGTAGCGAAATTCCTTGTCGGGTAAGTTCCGACCCGCACGAATGGCGTAATGATTTGAGCACTGTCTCGACAACAAATCCGGCGAAATTGAAGTGCAAGTGAAGATGCTTGCTACCCGCGATTGGACGGAAAGACCCCGTAGAGCTTTACTGCAGTTTAGCACTGAATTTCGGTATTGTCTGTACAGGATAGGTGGGAGACTAGGAAGTAGTGGCGCCAGCCATTACCGAGTCGATGTTGGGATACCACCCTGACAGTACTGGAATTCTAACCGGGCTCCATGAAACTGGAGACGGGACAATGTTAGGCGGGCAGTTTGACTGGGGCGGTCGCCTCCTAAAAAGTAACGGAGGCGTACAAAGGTTCCCTCAGAAGGGTTAGAAATTCTTCGAAGAGTGCAAAGGCAGAAGGGAGCTTGACTGCGACACAAACAAGTGGAGCAGGGACGAAAGTCGGGCTTAGTGATCCGGTGGTACCTCGTGGGAGGGCCATCGCTCAACGGATAAAAGCTACCTCGGGGATAACAGGCTGATCTCCCCCAAGAGTTCACATCGACGGGGAGGTTTGGCACCTCGATGTCGGCTCGTCGCATCCTGGGGCTGAAGTAGGTCCCAAGGGTTGGGCTGTTCGCCCATTAAAGCGGCACGCGAGCTGGGTTCAGAACGTCGTGAGACAGTTCGGTCCCTATCCGTCGCGGGCGCAGGAAATTTGAGAGGAGCTGTCCTTAGTACGAGAGGACCGGGATGGACCGACCGCTGGTGAACCAGTTGTTCCGCCAGGAGCATAGCTGGGTAGCCAAGTTGGGAAGGGATAAACGCTGAAAGCATCTAAGTGTGAAGCCCACCTCAAGATAAGATTTCCCATAGCGTAAGCTAGTAAGACCCCTCGAAGAACACGAGGAGATAGGTCAGAGGTGTAAGCAGGGCAACTTGTTAAGCTGACTGATACTAATAGGTCGAGGGCTTGACCAAATAAAAACGAAAGAAAAGTTTACTGTGCAATTTTGAGAGGACAGAGTAATTTGAACTCTTAAAAGATAATAGAAAAGAAAATTGATAGAAATAGCAATTTTCGATAATAATCTGGTGGTAATGACGTGAAGGTAACACCCCTTTCCATACCGAACAGGAAGGTTAAGCTTCACAGTGCCGATGGTACTGCAGGGGAGGCCCTGTGGGAGAATAGGTCGCTGCCAGGTAATAAAATTAGAGTACTGATTAGTACTCTAATTTTTTTTATCATAAATTAATTTTATCTGATGACTACCTCCTCTAATACTCCTACACACTCTGTGACAGTCGGTTTTCTCCAAGTGTACGTGGCGAGCGGCTATGTACCTGGATAACGATTTCTCCTAAAGGATAACGCTTGTAAGTGCTAAAGCACTAAGAAGTCTGTTATAAGTATCAGGTGGAGTTTTAAACTTCACCTGATGTCAAGAACTCTGTTTATTAAAAAGAATAAATCTTATAATACACTTTTTAGAACTTTTCCTATACTATCATGTATAATTATATTAGCTTCAGTATCATAAGAAGTAGAAGATTTATTTATAAGAACCAAATATTTTCCCTTAAAATAATTAATTAACCCTGCAGCAGGATATACTATCAAGGAAGTACCTCCTACAATTAACATATCAGCTTGTTGGATGTATTTTACAGATTTGTTTAATGTGTGCATGTTTAGACTTTCTTCGTATAAAACTACATCTGGTTTTATTGTTTCATTACATTTATCACATTTTGGTATAAGACCTGGGGTATTTAGTACATAATCTAAATCAAAAGATTTTCCACATTTAGTGCAATGATTTCTGTGAATGGAACCATGTAACTCTAATACATTATTTGATCCTGCCATTTGATGGAGACCATCTATATTTTGAGTTATTATAGCTTTTAACTTTCCCATTTTTTCTAATTCCACAAGAGCGTAATGAGCGTCATTTGGCTTTGCGTCTTTGTATATCATTTTTGCCCTATAAAAATCAAAGAAATCCTCAGTATGAGACATAAAAAAACTATGACTTAACATTACTTCAGGAGGATATGAAAAATTATTTTTAGTTTTATATAATCCTGTTTCAGACCTAAAATCAGGTATTTGCGATTCTGTAGAAACTCCTGCACCACCCAAAAATACAATATTAGTACTTGAATCTACAGCTGATTTTAAATTCTCATAACTCATAAAATCACCTCTGATTAATATTATAGCATATACTTTTTATATGTTTAATTGTTTGGAAAATATTATCATGTTTTATTTAAGGGCAAGTTTTTTAGTAATTAGAGTTGACAAAAAGTATTTAAAATGATATTATAAATTTTGTTAAAAAAAGTATGGCGCTATAGCCAAGTGGTAAGGCAGAGGTCTGCAAAACCTTTATCTCCAGTTCAAATCTGGATGGCGCCTCCAATTTAATATAAGCGATTTAAAAATAGCTTATACAGTTATCTCTCTGAAATTTAACTGTATAAGCTATTTTTATTTTGGCTAAAACATTTGTGTTGTAGAATGAGAATATTTAACGATGTATGAATAATTAAACTATGTAAAGTACTTCAAGCGATATTTTCTGCAGTATACTTTTAGGGTTAACACTAATAAACTGTAGGTAACCACTATATCCTTGCAGGCTTAAAAGTTTATGAAGTGTTGATGTAATAGGAGAGAACATGCTTGATTATTTTTGTGGAAAGTATACTTGACATCCATAATATATGGTAGTAATATAAAAATGTAAAGTTAACTTTCCATATCATTTAGAAAAATAGCTGTTATGTGGAAAACAGCTTATAAGAAGTATTATCTATGAGGAGGAAAAAAATGAAAAATAAGAGTGCTGCAATGTATTTAGTATTTTCACTCGTTGGTTTTGCAATTTTGGCTACAGGTGCTATATTAGCAAAGCTTACGAGAAATGATCAAGGTATCATTCAGACTTTGCCATATATTCTTATTGGAATTGGAGCTGGGGTATTTGGACAGAACCTTGGTACTGCCTTTGATATATATACTATGAAAAAAAATCCGGAGATAGCTAAGCAAAGGGAAATTGATGAAAAAGATGAGAGAAACATAGCAATAAGAAATAAAGCTAAAGCTAAGGCATATGATCTTATGATATTGGTATTCGGGGCATTGATGATGGCATTTGCACTGATGGGTGTGAGTTGGTCAGTAGTTTTAGCCATTGTTATTGCGTACCTGTTTGTTGTATTTTCAAATATATATTTTATAAGTAAATATGATAAAGATATGTAAAATTCTATCAGCACTTAGAAGGCGTTATCCTTTAGGGAAAATCGTTATCCAGGGATGTAGCTGCTCTTTACTTCTACTTAGAGAAAAGCGACTATCAACAAATCTTTGATTTGGTGATAGTCGCTTTCACAGAGTGCGTGAGAGTATTAGAGCAGGTAGTCATTGGATAAAAGATTGGTGTAGTTTATATTTGTAGTTAAATGATCTATTTTACTACAGGTTCTAATGCATGTATTTCTCCTTCTTTAAAATTTACTTCTACATTGCTTCCAATTGGTAAAGTTATTCTTGGATATGAATGGCCAGATTGAAAGTTGATTAAAGTTGGTTTTTTTAAGCTAAGTATTCTGTCTTCAAGTATTTCGGTTAAAGTTAAACTTCGTTCATAATGTGGAAGTTCACAATTTGTAAACTGTCCTAGAATAAAACCTGAACATTTTTGAAGATCTCCACTTAGTGTCAATTGAGTAAGCATTCTGTCAATTCTATAAGGTTCTTCTCCTACATCTTCTATGAAGAGTATTTTATTTTCAGTATTTAGAGCATAAGGAGTACCTAGAAGACTAGATATAAGACATAGGTTACCACCTATAAGAGTACCACATGCGTACTCTCCATTAAAATACTGTGTGGGAATGTCCTCAGGGTTTTTTATAGTAAAGGGAGCATATCCACACATTAGGGTATCTAAAAAACTCTTTAATGTAAAATCATAAAAATTAGAAGTACACATTGGAGAGTGAAAGGTAATCATATGGCATTTATCGTATATGTTATTTAACAAAGTGGTTATGTCACTAAATCCTGCAAATATTTTAGGATTTTCTTCTATAATGTTAAAATCAATAAGAGGAAGAAGTCTCATGCTGCCGTATCCACCTCTTGTGCATAATATCATATCTACACTTTTGTCTGAGAACATATCCATAATATCGGAAGCCCTGTCCACATCCTTACCAGCTAAATAACCCCATTTGTCGTATATATGTTTTCCTTGTTTAATATTAAAACCAAGATTTTCTAAAACCTCGATTTTTTCTTTGATTTTTTCAGGCTTCTCTGCACTTGCCGGAGATATAAGGCCTATAGTATCTCCCCTTTTCAATCTTTTCCCAATCAAAATCATCACATCCTAAAATTAAAATAGGTTCTTTTTCTTTAAAAATAATATACACACCAGGCAAATTAAAGCTGTTATGACATATAACATCCAGAAGCCATTTGGAGATTTAGCAAAAGGTATTCCATTTAAATTCATTCCAAAAGAACCAAATATTATATTTGGAATTGACATAACTATAGTTACTGAAGCTAGGAGTTTCATGACTATGTTTAAGTTATTTGATATAACTGAGGCAAATGCATCCATAGTTCCTGTTAAGATATTACTATATATGTTTGTCATTTCTATGGCTTGTTTATTTTCAATTATAACATCTTCTAGAATATCTTGATCTTCAGGATACTTCTGCAAAAGTTCTAACTTTAACATTTTTTCTAAAGTAATCTCGTTAGCTTTTAAGGAGGTTGAAAAGTAAACAAGAGATTTTTCCAAAGATAAAAGTTGAATAAACTCTTTATTTTTCATGGATCTATGAAGTCTTTGCTCAATCATTACGCTTTTCTTGTCTATTTGTCTTAAATAGATCAGGTAATAGCTTGCTATTCTATAAAGTATTTGTAAAATAAATCTAGAACGTTTAAACGTGTAAAAGGATTTAACTTTACCATCTATAAAATCAGTAAGAATTTTACTGTTTTTCAAACAAACCGTAATTAAAGTAGATTCTGTATGAATTATAGCTAATGGATAAGAATCATAAGTTAAAGAGTTAACTTCCATTTCTGTAAAAGGAATATCAACTATTACTAGTAGATTATTATCTTCAGTATCTATACGTGACGTTTCTTCTTCATCTAGAGCAGCTTTTAAAAAGTCCATTGAAACACCAGATTTCTTTGATATTAAAAGTAAATCTTCATCTGAAGGTGCTACAACGTTAATCCAGCAGCCATGTTCTATGGTATCTAAAGATTGTATATTATTTGACTCATCTATAGTTTTATAAATTGAAATCATGTATGCCTCCTTGTAAAAATTAGCAGGGTATCTTAGTTAGTTTCTTTATATACTATATTTATATTATATCTTATGAAAACATACTTTTGAATATAGCATTATAAAATATAAATATAAATACTACTATTTAAATTTATTTATGTGGACAAAATAAGTTTAGGGGTAAAACTGAATAGTATATATTATAGAATATAAAACTGAAAAAGAATTTTTTAAATTGAATATTTTATGCATTAAGGGTAAAAATTTAAATAACAAAAGTAATAGTATTAATTTGTAAGTAGTGCTTCTAGGAGGATGTAGATGAAAAAAAAATATTGTATCATATGTGGAAAACCTTTGAGTGATGGTATAATAATATATGGTAGAGGAATATGTAAAAATTGTGAAGAAAGATTAATAAAATTAGAAAATGATTTAGATTTTTACGAATACTATAAAGAAAGAATAAGTAAAACTATAGCACGTTTTATTATAAGAGGAGAGATAACTCATTGTCAGAATTACCACTTTTAGAAGGAGTTTTAAAATACATTAAGGAAAATAATATATCATTTTGTATGCCAGGTCATAAAAATGGAAGAGGTTTTTATAATACTTCAATAGGAAGAGAATTTATATCTAATATTTTAAAATTTGATATTACTGAAGTAGATGGTGTAGACAATCTTCATAATCAAAAAAGTATAATATTAGATGCAAGTAAGCGTCTTTCAAAGCTCTATGGAAGTAAAAAGTCTTATTTTTTAGTTAATGGAAGCACTTCCGGAAATATGATAATGTTATTTAGTAATTTTAATGAAGGAGATAAAGTTTTAGTAGAAAGAAATTGCCATAGCTCTATACTAAATGGAATAATTATGAGGAAGTTAATTCCTATATATTTAGAAAATATTATAAGTGAAAAAATAAATGCTCCTATTTGCATAAATTTGGAGCATTTTTTACAGGTACTAAAGAGAAATAAGGATATAAAAGGGATAGTAGTTACATATCCCAATTATTATGGAATATGCAGCAATCTCAAGTTTATAATAAAGGAGGCAAAAAAGCTTAACATAAAAGTATTAGTTGATTGTGCTCATGGGGCACATTTTGGTATTAATAAAAATTTACCTGAGAGTGCCGTGAAACTTGGTGCAGACATGGTAGTTACTAGTTCACATAAAACGCTGCCTAGTTTAACTCAAACTGCTTATTTACATGTGAATAATGAGAAATGCATAAATAAAGTAGACTTTTATTATAATGCGTTTTTAAGTACAAGTCCTTCATACATAGCACTTTGTTCTATGGATTATGCTCGATTTTACCTTGAGAAGTATGGCAGCAGTGATTACGAAAAACTTATAGAGGTAGCTGAATACTATAGGAATAAGATAAACTCTATAAGAGGATTGCAGGTAATTGGCAGAAAGGATATAATACAATTTAATTCTAAAGAAAGAAAGGCAGCACCAAGTGTAGCAGATATAGATCTAACCAGATATACTATAAATCTAGAGTCAGGATACAGCGGAAATTTACTTTTAAATTATTTGAGAAAATTAAATATGCAGTGTGAAATGAGTGACAATTCTAATTTAGTATTGATTTTTTCTCCCTTTAATGAAAAAGAGGAGTTTGAAAGATTGTATACTGTATTAAAGAATTGTAATTTAGAAGAAATTAAATGTAAGAAAACAAATAGAGTGGAATACGGAATACCTCAAAGCAGAATGCTTCCATTTCAAGTTATAGATGTAGAAAAAGAAATGGTAGATTTAAATAATTCATGTGGAAGGATAAGCGGTGCAAGTGTAATACCATATCCTCCAGGGGTTCCTGTATTGTCTATGGGAGAGCTGATAGATAAAAATGTCATTCAAGTTATTAAATATTATATAAAAAATAGTATGGATTTAATTGGGGTAAAAGACAATAAAATAAAAGTTGTAAAATAAATTTTGGAGGAAAGCAAATGAGTTTACAAAAAGGAAAACTTATAGTCATAGAAGGATGTGATGGCAGCGGAAAAGCTACGCAGACAGAAAAACTTTATAAAAGGCTTTTAAATGAAAATTGCAATTTAAAAAAAATAGAATATCCTAATTATAATAGTGAGTCTTCAGCTTTAGTAAGAATGTATTTAAACGGGGATTTTGGAAAAAAACCTGAAGATGTAAGCGCATATGCAGCATCAACATTTTATGCAGTGGATAGATTTGCATCTTATAAGATAGAGTGGAAAAAGTTTTATGAAAATGGCGGAATAATACTTGCAGATAGATATACAACAGCTAATATGATACATCAAGCTTCTAAGATTGATGATTTAGAAGAGAAAAATAAGTTTTTAAAATGGCTCTGGAATTTTGAATTTGATATATTGGGACTTCCTGTACCAGATTGTGTTATATTTTTGGATATGCCTCCTGAATATAGTAAAAAACTTATGACTAAGAGAAATAATAAATTTACGGGTAATGCAGAAAAGGACATACATGAAAGAGATTATGAGTATTTAGTTAATTCTTATAAAAATGCTATTCATATTGTAGATAAATATAGTTGGAACAAAATTTCATGTATAGAAGGTAGTGAAATAAAGACTGTAGATAAAATCCATGAAGATATATATGATTTGATAAAAAAAATACTATAGTAAAAAGTTAATGTATTAATTAAAAGTTTCAGTTATATGAGACAATAAGTACTTATGGTATAATAAATATAAGCTAATTTGAGAAATTTAGGCAATTGTTTGTAAAATAAATTACAAGAGGTGATGTTTTATGAAATTAATTATAGCCATTGTTCAGGATGATGATGCTACTGATCTCTTGGAAATTTTAACAGAAGGTGGATTTAGGGTTACTAAACTTGCAACTACAGGCGGATTTTTAAGAGCAGGTAATACAACTTTGCTCATAGGAGTGGAAGAAGATGACGTTGATGAAGTAATAGCCCATATAGAAGACGTATGTAAAACAAGAAATCAAATTATAACAACTCCTTCATCTGTAGCAAGTTCTACAGGGGTATATATGCCCTATCCTGTGGAGGTAGAAGTTGGAGGAGCAAATATATTTGTAGTAGATGTAGATAAGTTTGTAAAGATTTAATAGGAGGTATATTGAGTTGGAATTTTGCAATATAATAGGGCATGAGAATATAAAACTCCAGATGAAAAATTCTGTAACTTCCAATAGATTTTCTCATGCCCATATTTTTGTAGGAGAAGATGGGATAGGTAAAAGTCTTCTTGCTAAAGAAATAGCTTTAGATATATTGGGAAAAAAGCAGATGAAGCAGTATGTAGATATAATTGAATTTAAAATAGCAAAAGGTAAAAAATCCATTGGGATAGAGGAAGTAAAAAATATAATAGAAGAGATGAATAAAAAACCTTATGAGGGTGACAAAAAAGTAATAATACTATATAATTCAGATAAAATGACAGAAGCAGCTCAAAATGCATTACTAAAAACTATAGAGGAACCTCCCAGTGGAAGTTTTATGTTACTTTTATGTGAAAAGTTAGATGGAATATTGGATACAATAAAGTCTAGATGTCAAGTATATAAACTTAATAGGTTAAGCCAAAAAGATATGAAGATTTTTTTAAATGCCAAATTTCCTAGCTTATCTACCGAAGAGTTAAGATCTGTCTTAGCATTTAGTGATGGAATACCTGGAAGAGCAGAAAAATTTATTTCGGATATATCTTTAAGTGAAATGAGAAATATAATTTTAAATATATTTAAAGAATTATGCCGTGAGAATGTTAGTTCCTGTTTAAAACTTTCAGATTGTATATCTAAAGACAAGTATGAATGGCAAGAAGTATTAACTTGTATTTTGTCGTATATAAGAGATGTACTTGTATACAAAGAAACAGGTAATAGAAAATTTATTATAAATATTGATAAATTTGAAGATATAAAGACTATAGGAGAAATGTTTTCATTTAATAAGTTGAATGATATTATTAATGTAGTAAAGGATGCTAGAGAAAAATTAGAAAGTAATGTAAATAGAACTTTAGTTTTTAATTCTATGTTGGTGAAAATGCAGGAGGTGTAAAAATATGGTAACAGTTATAGGAGTACGTTTTAAAAAGGCCGGTAAAATATATTATTTTTCACCAGGTAACTTAAATATAAAAAGAGAAAATAGTGTAATAGTAGAAACAGCAAGGGGAATAGAATTTGGTGAGTGTGTCATAGAACCAAAAGATATAAGTGAGAGTGACATAGTTTCACCACTTAAAAGCGTTTTAAGGATAGCTACGGAAGAAGATATACAAAAATATAATGAAAATAAAGAAAAAGAGAAAAAAGCTTTTAATATATGTATTGAAAAAATACAACAACATGAATTAAATATGAAGCTTATAGATGTAGAGTATACTTTTGACAACAATAAGGTTATATTCTATTTTATAGCTGACGGACGAGTAGATTTTAGGGAATTGGTGAAGGATCTTGCATCCATATTTAGAACAAGAATAGAGCTTAGACAGATAGGAGTAAGAGATGAGGCAAAAATGATAGGGGGTCTGGGGCCTTGCGGCAGAGCTATGTGTTGTTCTACATTTTTAGGCGATTTTGTACCTGTTTCTATAAAAATGGCAAAAGAACAGAATTTATCATTGAATCCTACTAAAATATCAGGAATATGTGGAAGACTTATGTGCTGTTTGAATTATGAACAAGATACTTATGAAAAAATAAGACAGAAGTTGCCTAAGATAGGGTCTGTAGTTAGTACACCTGATGGAAAGGGAGAAGTTATAGACAATTCTGTAGTAAAGGAAAGTATTAAAATAAAGATAAAAGTTGAAGATGGTGATGATATAGTAGAAGAAGTGCCTATAAGTGGAGTTAAAGTAATTTCGGGAGGATTTGAAGGTAGTATAAATGAAAATGAGATAAAAATTGATGAAGAAACAGAAGATGCAGATATGATTAAACAATTGTTTAAGGAGGATTAAGGAGGTAACATATGAAATCAGTATTTAAAATTCCTAATATACGTACTTCTGAGGATGTTAATAAAATAAGAAAGGTTATTTCCAGTAGTGAAGGGGTGATAGCCTGCCAAATAAACAAAGAAAAAGGAAAAGTAAGCATAGTATATGATAATTACTTTATAACAGAGAATAAAATTATCCAGTGTATAGAAGATTTAGGTTATGCAGTATTATAAGGCATTTTCAAAGAAATAACTAGTCAGTATGCTAGCATATTTGACTTGTTATTTTCTTTCAAATGCCTAAAATTATCTTTTAAAATTATAACAAATGTGATAAAATACAGGGGATGAAAACATTATCTAAAAGTTAAGGAGGTGTTACATAAGATGGCATATAAAATTACAGAAGAGTGTGTAAGTTGTGGTTCATGTGCTTCAGAATGTCCAGCTGATGCTATAAGCCAAGGAGATAGTCAATTTGTAATAGATCCAGAAAAATGTATAGAATGTGGAAACTGTGCTAATGTTTGTCCAGTAGGAGCACCAGTTGAAGAAAACTAATTGTTAGGAGGTCACCATAAGGTGGCCTTTTTAATTTATATAAATATCAAATTCTGTATAAAGAGTAAGTTATTTTACACGAATAATTAATATAGATAGGAGATTAAATAAATTATAGTTAGAAAATGTACTAGATGGAGGGAAATATGGATATA
This sequence comes from Clostridium sp. 001, assembly GCF_019056555.1. Classification (NCBI taxonomy): domain Bacteria; kingdom Bacillati; phylum Bacillota; class Clostridia; order Eubacteriales; family Clostridiaceae; genus Clostridium; species Clostridium sp. 001. The sequence continues at coordinate 2,483,975 of NZ_CP020473.1, forward strand.
TCTGTTGTTATATTTACGATATTTGGAATTGCTGCAGTAACAGCTGGTTTTATGATGGATGGGGGAACCCCAACGGCACTTTTTGGCCCTGCGGCAGCTGTAATAGTTTTTGGTGGAACATTTGGAGCTGTAGCTTTATCATTTCCATTAGACGTATTAAAAAGAGTACCTAAGATATTTAAAGTGATTTTTAATCCTAGAAAAGCAAGTTTAGTTGATTTAATTTTGTATTTTAAAGATGTATCCTATAAAACTAGAAAAAATGGTTTGTTAAGTTTGGAAGGTGAAATATCCAATGACCCTAATTTAGATCCTTTTATAAAAAAGGGTCTTCAACTTGTAGTAGATGGAGTAGATCCTCAAGCTGTAAGAGATATACTAGAATTGGAGCTTGAATCCACATCTGAGAGACATAAGCAAGGGGCAAGTGTATTTGAAAGTGCAGGAGGATATGGACCTACTATGGGTATTATAGGTACAGTTATGGGAATGGTTCATATTTTAGGTAGCCTTACAGATACAGCTAGCTTAGGAGGTAAAATAGGAAGTGCATTTTTGGCTACATTATATGGTATAGGATCTGCAAATCTATTATGGCTTCCATTAGGCAATAGATTGAAGCAGCAAGATGAAAAGGAAGTTAAGGAAAAAACTCTTATAATTGAAGCAATATTATATATTCAAGAAGGTATAAATCCAAATACCATAGCAGAAAAATTAAAGGGATTTTTGAACAAGCAGGAGTTGGCAAAATATGAAGGAATGGATGGGAAGGCTGCATTATGAAGAAGAAAAATAAAAAACCAGATGAAGGACCAAGTGCAGAAAGATGGATGCTTAGTTATGCTGATTTTATGACACTTCTTATGATATTCTTTGTAGTTATGTACGCTATGAGCCAGGTAGACCAAACTAAATATAATAAACTTTCTCAATCTCTCAGTATAGCAATGGGAGGGGGAAAAACAATAATAGGTGCTGATAATACTTCTAGTGTCAAAGATAGTGTTAAAACAGTAGATAAGCCAACTGAAAGTGACGAATCAGAACAACAGGTTAAGATGGAAGCAAATAAATTAAAGCAACTAAAAAAACAAGTGGACTCATATCTTGCAGCTAACGGATTAAGTCAAAGTGTAAGCTCACAGATAGATGAAAGAGGGCTTGTTGTGAGTTTAAGTAATACTTTGTTTTTCGATACAGGAAAAGCTGAAATAAAACCTGAAATCCAAAATACATTAATGGGAATAGGAAAAATGATAAGTCAAATGGGAAATTCTATAAGGGTGGAAGGACATACAGACAATGTTCCTATTAGCAATAATGAATATGCATCTAATTGGCAGCTATCTTGTGCTAGAGCAGCTAATGTCACTCAATTTTTACAAAATAAAGTAGGTATTAAACCTGAAAAGCTTACATCAGTAGGTTATGGAGAATACAGGTCAGTTACTGATAACTCGACAGATGCAAATAGAGCTAAAAATAGGAGAGTAGATATAATTATAGAAAGCAATAAATTTAACAGTATTGAGCGTGGAAATAGTACAAGCAACAATAGTACAAGCGGGAGTAGTAAGAGCAGCAGTACTGTCAGCTCACAGAGTACCTCACAGACTATAACTACAGATCAACAAAAGGTAAAGCAATCTGAACAACATTAAACATAGTTAGTAATATATTATTTATTAAATCCCTTAATTTTGATGGGATTTTATTTTTTACAAAAATTAATGATAGTTAAGTATCTAATATTTGACAACATATTTTATTTAAATTACAATTTAAGTTAATGTGTAAACTTGTGTAAAATAAATTTTATAAGTGAGGACGTTTAAGTGAAATTGAATTTGGTGAGAAGTGATGAAACATTAGATGATTTACAAATAAACGGAATATGTATTATACAGAAAAAAAATAGCTTTAGGTTTGGAGTGGACGCTGTCTTACTTGCAAATTTTGCTAAAATTAAACCTAGAATGAATATAATTGATTTATGTAGCGGAACAGGGATAGTACCGTTTATAATAGCTGGTAAAACAAAGGCTGAGCATATAACAGGTATGGAAATTCAAAAGAGTATGGTAGATATGGCAACTCGTTCTGTAATTTTTAATGGAATGGAGAAAAGAGTTGAGTTTATTCACAGAGATTTAGTAGATTTTGGATTTTTAAAAAAGTTACCAAAAGTGGATGTAGTAACGGTAAATCCACCTTATAAATTGAAAAATTCGGGAATTACAAATGCCCAATACGAAAATGCAATATCAAGGCATGAAATATGCTGTACATTAGAAGATGTTATAAAGGCAGCAAAGACTTTATTAAAAGATAATGGAAAGCTATATATGATACATAGACCGGATAGGCTTGTAGATATAATGTGTACTATGAGGAAATACAATATAGAGCCTAAGCTAATGACAATGGTACAGCCATGTGTTAACAAGGCACCTAATATGGTACTTATAGAGGGACAAAATAATGGAAAACCGTTTTTAAAATGGGAAGCACCTATATGTGTACATAAATTAGATGGAAGCTATACAGATGAAATTGATAGAATATACGGAAGATGTTTAAGGAGATAATGTGTAATGGGAAAACTTTTTTTAGTGGCAACTCCTATAGGAAATTTGAGTGATATAACTTTAAGAGCTCTTGATACCCTTAAAAATGTAGATTTAATAGCAGCAGAGGATACCAGACAGAGTTTAAAGCTATTAAATCATTTCAATATAAAAAAACCACTTATAAGTTGCCATAAATACAACGAAAATGAGAAAAGTAAATTATTAATACAAAAGTTGAAAGATGGTAAAGATATAGCTCTAGTAAGTGATGCTGGGACACCAGGTATATCAGATCCGGGAAGCATTATGGTAAAGAATTGTATAGAACAGGGAATAGAATTTGAAGTCCTGCCTGGTGCCACTGCAGTAACAACAGCTTTGGTTTACTCAGGACTGGATACTTCAAGCTTTACATTCATTGGATTTTTACCTAGGGAAAATAAAGATAGGAGAAGTATACTAGAAGGTGTAAAAAATAGAACTGAAACATTGATATTTTATGAAGCACCCCATAGACTAAAAAATACCTTAGAAGTATTAGCAACCGTCCTAGGAAATAGACATATAGGCATTTGTAGAGAGCTTACAAAGGTTCATGAAGAAATATTGAGATTTACACTAGAAGAAGCTATGAATTATTATGAAAGTAATGATGCAAAAGGGGAATTTGTACTGGTAGTAGAAGGTAAGGATGAAAAAGAACTTTTAAGAGAAGAAAGTGAAAAATGGATAAACGTGTCTATAGAAAAACATATAAAAATGTATATGGAAGATGGATTAGATAAAAAAGAAGCTATAAAAAAAGTAGCTAAGGATAGAAAACTTTCAAAATCTGAAGTTTATAAGCATTCTTTAGGCCTATAATAAAAAAATAGCAAGTTTAAAATTTGTATAACATTTATTGAATATCGTTAATAAATATAGAACATGAATAACAAATTGATAAAAAATAAGCTGATTCTATTAAAAACTTATAATATCTCTGATATAAATTTTCTATATGTGTTGAGGTATATACCAATTTAATGGTATAATGGAAACATGTTATTTGCGAATTTGAGTTTTTTATGGTTATAAGAGGCTGAAATTTGTAAGCTGTTAAGTATTTTACGAGGAGGTAGAAAAGTTTTGAATAAAAAAACCTTATCTGTTGCAATTGCATTAACTTTGGCATTGTCAACAGGGGCAAATGTTTTAGCCGCGCCAGGTGCATCAAGTTCATCGACTTCATTAGAGCAGGTTAAACAACAAAAGCAGGAATTAGAAGTTAAAGCTGAAAAAACGGACAACCAAGTAATACAAACTATGAACGACTTAGAAAATAACAAAAAAAGTATTGCCTCAGTTTCTAATAGTATAAAACAAACTCAAGCTAACATAGATTCTGTGCAAGCTAGTATAGAAAGCCAACAGAAAGTATTTAATCAAAGGGCAAAAGCTATGTATACAAATAACATGGGTAATTACCTGGGAGTAATATTAAATGCAAGTAATTTAAACGATTTTATATCTAGGGTAGATAATGTTGGAAAAGTGATGGGTTTTGACAAGAATGTTGTAGGAGATTTAAAAAGTAAAAAAGAGCAATTAGCTAATGGAAAAGAAAAATTAAATAGTGAAAATAATAAGCTATTGGCACTAAAGTCAGAAAATGAAAAAAAGTTGGCCAAGCTTAATAGTGATAAAGAAAGTGCAAAAAATGTAATAGCATCTTTAGATGCACAAGAAAAATCTTTAGAAATTACTGATCAAGCAACTTTAAAGGCAATTGCTTCAGCTGCAAGTAATGTTAGTGCTTCAAGAGGAGGTACCATAATATCATCTGATGCAGTAGTAGCATATGCTTCTAACTTTTTAGGAGTCCCTTATGTATATGGAGGAACATCTCCTTCAGGGTTTGATTGTTCAGGATTAGTTCAATATGTATATGCAAACTTTGGAATTAATTTGCCAAGAACTTCAGAGGAACAGCAAAATGTGGGCACACCTGTATCAAGAGATGAGCTTAAGCCGGGAGATTTAGTTTTCTTTGGTTCTCCAGCATATCATGTAGGAATGTATGTAGGTGATGGTCAGTTTATTGAAGCACCACGTACTGGGCTTTCAGTTAGAATAGCAGCTTTAGATAACAGATCAGATTTTACAGGTGGAAGAAGAGTTAAATAATAATTTAGTGACATATTATTTTAAATTTCAGTATACATACATAGCTAAATTCACTTTTGTGATTGAGGATTTAGCTATGTTTTTATTTATAAATTTAAATACAAGGGATATGTTATGGTAAACAAAGGGTAGAAAACTTTCTAAATGTGAATTTTATAAGAATTTTTAGACCTATAGTTAGAAAATAAAGGCAAGTTTAAAATTTATATATCTTTTGTAAAAAATCGTTAATAGAAACAGGATATAATTGATAAATTACTAGAATAGTATTTGATTTTATTTAAAATTCACAATATTTCTTGCGAAAATTTTCTGCATGTGTTGAGGTATGTATCAATTTAATGTTATAATAGATGTACGTTACTTGCTAATCTCAGCTTTTTGGGGTTATAAGAAGCTCAAATTTGTAAGCTATTAAATATTTTACGAGGAGGTAGAAAAGTTTTGAATAAAAGAACCTTATCTGTTGCAATTGCATTAACTTTGGCATTGTCAACAGGGGCAAATGTTTTGGCTGCGCCAAGTGCATCAAGTTCATCGACTTCATTAGAGCAGGTTAAACAACAAAAGCAGGAATTGGAAGTTAAAGCTGAAAAAATGGACAACCAGATAACACAGACTATGAATGATTTAGAAAATAATAAAAAGAATATAGCATCAATTTCTAATAATATAAAACAAACTCAAGCTAATATAGATTCCGCCCAAAAAAATATGGAAAATCAGCAGCAAGTGTTCAATCAAAGAGTAAAGGCTATGTATATAAATGGCATAAGTAGTTACCTGGGAGTAATATTGAATGCAGATAATTTAAATGATTTTATATCTAGGGTAGATAATGTTAAGAAAGTAATGGGTTTTGATAAGAATATTATAGGAAATTTAAAAGATAAAAAAGATCAATTAGCTAATGGAAAAGAAAAATTAAATAGTGAAAATAATAAGCTATTGGCACTAAAGTTAGAAAATGAAAAAAAGTTGGCCAAGCTTAATAGTGATAAAGAAAGTGCAAAAAATGTAATAGCATCTTTAGATGCACAAGAAAAATCTTTAGAAATTGCTAATCAAGCAACTCTAAAAGCAGTTGCTTCAGCTGCAAGTAACGTTCAACAAAGTGCTTCAAGAGGAGGAAATTCTATAGCATCATCTGATGCAGTAGTAGCATATGCTTCTAACTTTTTAGGAGTTCCATACGTATGGGGAGGAACATCTCCTTCAGGGTTTGATTGTTCAGGATTAGTTCAATATGTATATGCTCATTTTGGAATTAATTTGCCGAGAACTTCACAGGAACAGCAAACGGTAGGTACAGCTGTATCAAGAGATGAACTTCAGCCAGGAGATTTGGTTTTCTTTGGTTCTCCAGCGTATCATGTAGGAATATATGTAGGTGGAGGACAGTTTATTAATGCACCTAAAACAGGAGATGTAGTTAAAATAGCATCTTTGGATAATAGATCAGATTTTACGGGTGGAAGAAGAGTTAGATAATAGTTTAATGACATATTATTTTAAAATTTAAATATACATACATAGTTAAATCCATTTTGTATTTAGGAAATTTAGCTATGTTTTTTTTACCTTAAATTGTCCAATGGCTATCTACCGTAATATTGTCTTTTTCTACTAAGTAAGATTCATTGATAAGTTCAATACAGAAAAAGAGACCTGCATTATAATTATAATGCAGGTCCTTTAAATAATGATTATTTGCCTTCTTTTAATGCATTTAAACAACTTTTGCAGATGTTCTTACCTCTATAATTTACAACGTCTCTTGCGTCACCGCAGAAAATACATGCAGGCTCATACTTCTTTAATATAATTTGTTCACCATCTACATATATTTCTAAGGCATCTTTTTCAGCAATGTCTAAAGTTCTCCTTAATTCTATAGGAATGACAATTCTTCCTAGCTCGTCTACTCTTCTTACAACACCTGTTGATTTCATTAATTTTCCTCCTCTAATTCCATAATTCGACACGACTACAATTAGATAATAGCAAAAATTACATTAAAAGTCAATATAATTTCATAAAGTATTTTACAAATTTCTAATCAAATTCCATCTAAAGTTAATATACTACCATAATATTCAAAAGTCAATAACAATATTAATAAAAGTTTATAATATATGATAAACAAGGATTTAAATGTAAGAAATTAATATTAGAATTAAGTACAAAATCAGGAAATTTGAAAAAATATTTTTTATAAAATAGTAACTAAATGGATAATTAAATATTTGAAGTCGAAATTTTCGATAAGAAATTGTAATATTGATAATCTATATGGATATAAGAGAGTATTTATATTAAAATAAGAGATGTACACTTCAATAAATAGAAGTAGAGTAGGTTGTATTAGAATTATTTTTGCAAAAATATATCTGCAATTTAGACACGTAATGTTGATAATTTTAAAAAAAGGAAATTTTATTTATAGAAATAGAGTATTTCTATGTGATAAAATAATAAGTAAGTAGGTGATTAATTTGGATTATGTGAAAGACTTTATTAAAAGCGCAAGAGAAGTAGTAAGTAAAGTAGGAGGAGAAGTTTATTTAGTTGGTGGGTATATAAGAGATAGGTTGATTGGTATAACAGCTCAACCTAAAGATATAGATTTTATATTTAATGGAAATATTGAAAAATTTATGGAGGAACTTGAGAATAGACAATATAAATTTTTTCCTATAAAACAGGAAATAGGTATATATAGATGTATGCTAGGAAATAATTCAATAGATATATCTCTTATGGAGGGGGATTCTATTGAGGAGGATTTGAAGAATAGAGATTTTACTATGAATGCTATAGCTATAAAGCTTAGTGGAGATAAAGTTAAAGTTATTGATCCCTTTTATGGAAGAAGATCTATTGATAATAGAATAATTAAAAATGTAACTGATATGAGCTTAGAAAATGATCCCATCAGGATACTTAGAGGCGTTAGGTTTCATATATCTTATGGAATGCATTTTAATTTGGATACGGAAAAATGCATTGAAAAATTAGGTTATAGGATAATGGATATGCCTATGGAAAGAGTCTTTAAAGAATTTATGCTTATATTAGAAAAGGACAATCAGGGAAAGGCTTTTGAAGTTTTAGATAACTATGGAATACTAAAAAATATTATACCTTATATAGAAGAATTAAAAACTATAGGAAAATGTGCGTATCATATAGAAGATGTATTTACTCATATGAATTTAACTTATTGTGTATTTAAGGATATCTTAAATGGTAAGGTAAGTGTTGAAGGATTAAATTTACATGTGTTTCAAGATAAAATAGGTGAATTTAAGTTGAGAGAGTATATGTCTTTAGCTTGTTTTTTGCATGATATAGGTAAATATGAAGCTTATAGAAAGGACGGAGACAAGGTAAGTTTTTGGGGACATGAAATGAAAGGAGCTATCATAGCTAGGAATTTCTGTAGGAACATGAAATTCCCCAAAAAAGCACAAAGCTATATAGAAAATATAGTAGATGGTCATATGTATCCACTGAAAATTTTTAAACAAAATTCTAAAGATAAGAAGAATGATTTTTATAAGTTTTTTTCAAAATATGATGGGTATATAATAGAAATACTAACTGCTGCATATTGTGATAACTATGCTACAAGAATGCTTTTGGATGTTGAAAATGAGAAAGTTAGATTTAAAATGTTTATTGAAGAGATGTTAAAAGAGTATGAGTTATATTGTAGTATAAGCGAGGATAAAATTTTAAATGGAAATGATGTTATTCAGATTTTAAATATATCAGGGCCTGAAGTAAAAAATGTTCTTGAGGATGTGACAAGATTTAGATATTTAGGAAAAATACAAACTAGAGAAGAAGCATTGAATTATTTAAAAGTTAAAATAAATAACAATTATATTTAAACTAAGCAAGAACTTATCCACATTGTGGATAAGTTCTTGCTTATGGCACTATGAATTGATAAATTAGAATTTTGTTTATGCTAATATATAAAAGTTGAAATTTGATTAGAAGTGTTGTATTAATATGAATATATATAACTTATCCACAGAAAATGTTGATAAGTTCATGATTTCTGTGGACAAGTGTCTGAAAATTCGTTTATTCTTCCATACTTTGAAAAGTTGAGACTACAAAGTCAAATTCTTCTGCATCGGAAATTTCTCCATAACTGTCTTCTGAAATCCCAGGATAATAATACAGAATAAATTTCTCTTTAGATAAGGTATTTTCTATTATTATATACTTTTTGTCTAATTGTACATCTTGAAGAACTGCCAGTACTGTATAATTATCGCTTTCACCAGTTTTGTCATTAGTAAGGTTTAGAGAAAAGTTATCATGTTTTGTGACATTTATTTTATCTCTAGTACAGTGAATAATTCTGGAACCACATTTACATCCAAGACAACTGTCAAATTTACAATCTGAAGTACAGTTAAGGCACTGGCAGGTGCTGCATTTCTCAAGTTGGGATAAAGATTCTAAATTGTCATTTTTATAATCTTCTAGTAAAGAAATATATTTATCACTTTTTAGCTTGTTTAAAAACCCTCCTGTATCAAGTTCACCTTGTGCAGCTTCAATTAAATCTATATATTTTTTTAAGGTTGATACTTTGGATACATATTTTCTCCTATTTAAAATATCTTTATCTAAAAAAGGAGAAATGTTATCTATAGCATAATTTATAGCTACAAATATTTTGCCATATTTATCTTTTTCACGTTTTAAGAACTGGTCAGCTTTACTCATGATATCACCTAATTTTGTTTATATTTTTCCAATTCTTTATCAAGATCAACTTCATCTAATTTTTTAAATTCTTTTTCTAAAGAATCCTCTTCTCTTAAATCTCCCAGTCCTTCAGCCAAAGATTCTTTCTTTTGAATTTTTCTTTCAATGTCATCAATATTTATTTTATTGCTTCCTGTTTCTACATTAGATAGTATTTCATTTACTTTTTTAGTGGCTTCTGCATTATTAAATCTTGCTGCAGCTTCATCTCTATATACTCTGGTTTTGTGTATTTCTTCTTCTAATTCTTTTAACTTACTTTTAACTGCTTCAGCTTTTTGGCAAGCATCTTTGTAACTAGTTTCTAAAGAACTGTAACTTTTATCAGCTTCTAATTTCCTAGCTAGAGCCTTTTTAGCTAATTCTTCATTTCCCTTGCTCATTGCAAGTTTTACTTTTTCATCAAATTCAGTAGATATTCTTTTTGATTCTTCCATTTTCTTTTCAATTTCATGAACATTACCTAGTATTTGTGCTGATGATAATTTAGCTTTGTTTAGACTGTCATCCATATCCCTTAGTTTTTGATCAAGCAATTCAATAGGGTTTTCAATATCATCTAAAGTATTGTTTACTTTGGCCCTAAAAATATTTGATACTCTTTTTAATACTCCCATAAAAAATCCTCCTCATTATTTTCTGTTTTTAAATTTTTTTATCTTTCTTATAATAAATAGTAATATTAAAATTAATATTACAAATTTAACAAAGCCCCAAAAGAAGTTTGCTAAAAGACTATGACCTCCACCATATCCATAATAACTGGAGCTGTGACCCCAGGGGATGGGTATAGGTATAGGGAAAAAAGATCTATGACTTCCGCTGCTATAATTTTGACCGGAGCCAGAATTACTTTGGTTAGTATTTTGATTACTAGATTTTGAAGAAGAATTAGGTGTATTAGAAAAGCTGCCTGACTTAAAATCTCCTCCAGAACTATTGCTGCTATTTTTTTGCTTATAGGTAGAGTTAGGGGAAGAAAAACTACCCGATTTAAAACTACCACCAGAAGATTTGGAACTACTACTATGTGAAAAGCTACTTGTGCTGTGTGAAAATCCACTTGATTTAAATCCACCAGAGTTTCTTGCATATACAGTATTGTTATTTATGTTTAAGATATTTCCCTGTGGTGTAAACAAATCTACGGATAAGAACAAAAAAGCCATCACTAATGATATAATAAAAAGTTTTTTATTTAACTTAACTTTAGCCACCCCCCTTAAAGAAAATAATCTTTTCTTATATGGTAACATAATATTTATAGCTAGTGGATATTAATAATATTAAATTTTTATAACATTAAGTATGAGAGTATTATATAGTATTATATAACTTATAACAAGCATTAAATTAACTTGTTATAAGTGATTTAAGACAATTTAATATGATTTATAATGGTTTATCATGATTTATATAGAAAATGTAACAAATTCCCGTGGATTTAATAAATAGTGAGTTTGTAAAGAATATATATATAACCTATAATATTAATATGGTTTTTAAGGTTAAAATAACTGTTATTTTGGAGGTTGTAAATAATGAAAGAACACAAATTTGGCATGGAATATATAAATAAAGCTGCTAAGAATATATCAGATAATACTATAGTACCTTATGAAGACTTACCTAGGTATGATTTATTTTTATCTCAAGTTACAGACTACCTAAATGATAAGTTTCAGGGTGAAAAATACACAAATAATATAGTACAGAATTATATTAAAAATGAAGTCATATCTAAACCCGAGGATGGGAAAAAAAGGGGATATACAAAAGTTCATCTGACACAGCTCATTTTATTAAGTTATATGAGACCTATATTAACCACAGAGGAAATAAAAAAGGTTTTTAGGCTTGCCTTTAATGAGATAAACGATAGAGAAGATGATATAATATCCTGGGAAAATGCCTATAAGATATTTTCAGATTTGCATAACGATAGCCTTGATGATTTGATGAATAAAGAACATTTTAATGAAAAAAAATTTCAAGATATGGTAAAGGATATGAATTTAAAATCTGAGGATGAAGATAGGATAGTTATTTTCTTTGTGGTAATGTCTTTAATTTGCCAGGCGAGTGCAATTAAGAAACTAGTTCAAAATATAGTAAATAACTATGAAGGAAAATAAAAGGGATAAAAATAAGTTTACCATGATACTTTATGCAACTTACCTAGATTTGTGCAGATCAAATTTAAGTAAGTTATTTTTATCCGATGACTACCTGATATAGCACTCCCATGCACCCTGTTTATGAGTAGCTTATTTTGAATTATCTGTTAACAAACAGATGCTTTGAGCAGCTATACCTTCTCCTTTGCCGGTAAAGCCAAGACCTTCCTCTGTAGTTGCTTTTACACTTATTACAGATGTAGTTATATTTAGAGTTTTAGCTATATTTACTCTCATATCTTGTATGTATGGAGAGAGTTTAGGTTTTTCGGCTATTATAATAGAATCTATGTTTCCTATAGTATATCCTTTTTCTCTAATTAAAGCTGATACATGTGAGAGCAATCTAAGACTAGATATGTTCTTATATTTATCATCATTATCAGGGAAATGTTTGCCGATATCACCTAAACATAAGGCTCCAAGAAGACTATCCATTATTGCATGAAGAAGTACATCTGCATCTGAATGTCCCATAAGGCCTTTTTCAAAAGGGATATTTACGCCTCCTAAAATAAGAGGTCTATTATAAACTAATTTATGGACATCATAACCAAGCCCGATTTTCACATTTAATTCCTCCTAGATTTTTTTATTATATTTTAACACACATAATAAAAAGGTGCACTTAATGGCACCTTAAGATATATCTTTAAAACTTCGAATCACATTTTTATTATTTTTATCCTTTGTTTTGCAGGGTTTAAACATAGAGTAAAAGAATTTCTTATAAGTTTTCTTTATTAGTAATAGAAGTGAAAATGGATCTTTTTTCCTATTTCTTGAAAAATCTACCTTAATAACGTTATCTTTCATAAATAACCTCACCTTCCATAAAAAGATCTTACCATAATAATAACATAAATTTAAAAGTATGTTAAGAAAATTACAAAAAATATTTAATTGAACTACAATTATAAAATTAAGGGGACAGGTAATCCCCTTAATTTTTGAGATAAAAAGGTATATTGTTTTGTATTGGAAAATGTTAGTTGTGTTTTATGAGCTTTGTGACTATGTGGTTAATAATATTATATGGATATAGGATTAAATGTGTTACTAAATAATATGTTATCCACATGTTGTCCACAAAAGTGTGGATAATGTGGATAAATAGTATGAAAATTATGTATAAACAAATATTGTTTTATAGATAATACGTTAATAACACAATTTATTAACATATTATCTGTGGATAATGTGGAAAAGTCTACAACTAGTAGTATCTATTATATTATTAGATATACCGTATTTATGACTATTATTCAGAGATATTTTTTTAATATAGCAGTAATGAGGTACGCATATTAGATTTTAAACTTTACCCTAGACAGAAAATTAGTGGGAAAAGATAACTTATATTATATAAAAATAACATGTTATCCACAAAATATGTAATAATGTTGTGGATAATGTTGAATATAGTTTTTATTTCAAATCAAACATACAATAGGCTTTATAAATGTAACGAAAACTGAAATAATTTATAATTTGTTAATATTTTGTTTAACAAAAATGAAGATACATGTTTTAATATGTTAGGGAAAGGATTTTTATGCAAAGTTTAATTTAATAAAAGTGGATGGGAGATAATATATAATGACAACAAGGAACAACTTTAGTAAGATTTTTAAAAATAGTGGATTGATGTTACTTGGATTGATTGTAGTCTTTGGTTTGTCCTATGGTGGATATAATTATTTTCATGGGAATAAATCAAAAACTAATAAGGTAATATCTGCTGATAAAAAAGCTGGGAGTGAAGTTAGTGAGAAGAAGGCATCTAAAAGTAATGTAAAAAGTAGTAATAAACAAGGTTCAGATAAGGACAAGAACATTAGACATAATGTATCTCAAGATGGAATGAAATATACTTATGACGCACAAAAAGTAAAAGATATATTGGACAATAAAGCTCCAAATGATGGAAAGAAGATAGCATTTCTAACTTTTGATGATGGACCTTCTACTACTGTAACACCTATAATATTGAATACTTTGAAAAATTATAATGTGAAAGCAACCTTTTGTCTGCTAGGAGAAAATGTAGAAAAAAATGAAAAAAGTAAGGAATTAGTAAAAGAAATATTAAAAGAGGGACATGCTATTGGAAATCATACTTATACACACAGCATGAGAAGGTTATATCCTGGGAATAGACTTGATGTAGGTACTGTTATGGCAGAAGTTGAACAGGATAATGCAGCTATAAGGAATATTGTTGGACAAGATTTTAATACTAGAGTACTAAGACTTCCAGGAGGGTATATGTCAAGGGCATACTACCATGATCCTAATTTAAATGAATTTAACGCACGACTAAAGGAAAAAGATATGTACAGCATAGATTGGAATGCCTATGATTTTGATGCAGAGGGAAGAAGAAAAAATGCAGATCAGCTTTTAGAACATGTAAAAAGAAGTGTAGGTTCACAACAAAAAGTTGTTATACTTATGCATGATACTTATGGTAAAGAAGAAACGGCTAGAGCATTACCTCAAATTATAGAATATCTAAAAGGTCAGGGATATGAATTTAAAACAATAGCTTAAAGAAAAAAATGAACTTATAGACTTTTGAAATTAAGCTTTTTATGTATATGATTGTTTGATATAATAAATTTAGGAAAAAGCCTACTTTATTTACTAGAAAATTTATAATCTACATAACTAATGAGAAAAGTGTAGGCATCATCCAGGTTAGGTTGGAAAGAAGCGATAATATGAAAAATAAAAATATAAAAGGTTTAATTGCTCTAGTTTTATTGATTTTCTTTATAATTGGTGTACATAGTGTTTACAAAACTAAACTTGTATCTTCAAATGACCAAAAAAAGGTCGATAATAAATCAAATGTAAAGTTTGATAAAAAAAATCAAACAAATATAAAAAAGGTATCACCTGTTAAGGATAGAGAATTTACAGGAAATAATTTAAAATATAACTCTGAGTCTATTCCTATTTTATATTATCATTCCATAGATTATGAAAAGGGAAATGAATTAAGGGTGCCAAAGGGAAAATTTAGAGAACAGATGAAGTATTTAAAGGACAATGGATATACTACCCTTACTTTAAATGAACTTTATAATTTTTTGGCTTATAATAAACCAGTTCCTAATAAATCTGTAGTGATAACTCTTGATGACGGATATAAGGATAACTATGAGAATGCTTTTCCTGTTTTAAAGGAGTTTGGATTTAAGGCTACTGTGTTTATGATTACAAGTAGTATAAATAACGAGAAAGATTTTTTAACTTCCAGTGAGTTAAAGCAAATGGATAGTTATGGTATGGATATTGAAAGTCATACAGTAAATCACGATAAACTTGATAGGTTAACTTATGACAAACAAATACAGACTTTAAAAGATTCAAAGGAATTCTTAGAAAAACTTCTTAATAAAAAAATAAAGTATATTGCATATCCTTATGGCAAATGGAATGAAAGTGCCATAAAGGCATTAAAGACAGAAGGATATAGTATGGCTTTTACTACAGCAGGGGGGTGGGCTAATAAGGACCAAGGAATATATACTTTGCACAGAGTATATGTAAGTGAAAAGTATGGAATGAACGAATTTAAAAGACGGCTTACGAATAGTAATTATGAAAATACCAACAAGTGAAGACTTTTACCTAGAGTAATACGTTCAAGTAATAAAATAATTAAAATTGAAATATTTGGGGGGGAAAAAATTGAATAAGAATGTAAAGACACTTATAATAACAGCAGCTTTTGCACTAGTTGCTTTTCAATTTAAGGTATCTGCAAATTCTTCACTGGGATCTCCTAGGATAAATATTGATACCAATAAAGAGTGGACTGTTAAATTCAGCAGCAATTTGGAACCAAGTACTGTAAATAGTACTAACATACAAGTTAATGATAAAAATAATGTTCAGGTTCCTGTGGCAGTAACTTTGGGAAATGATCCAAGTACTGTGATGGTAAGTCCTAAGGTATCAGGATATGATCCAAGTGAAAAATATAATCTTGTTATAGGGGAAGGATTAAAATCAGCTTCAGGAAAAAATTTGTCCAACCCTTTAAGTATGCAGTTTACTACAAGTAATAAATATTCAGATGGGACAGGTTATACAGATCTTCCTAAAATAACTTCCAACAAATTTGAATATGTACCACTTTTGTCATCCGAGAAACAAGGCTTTTTAATACAATGTGATAGTTCATCAGATGTTCAGTATAGAATTTTTGTAAATGGACAAAACGATAAAGAAGGAAGTTATACTGAGCTTACAAATGGATATACTAATGAAGAAAGCGGAAAAATAACATCTTTAAAAACGTTGAGTGCAGGTACTAACGGTGAAAAATACAAAGCAGTAATTTATGTAAAAAGGACAGGTGTTACTGGAGCCCATAAAGATGGAAATACAGAATATGATAATTATTTTGTAGATTATTTTAGATGTGTGGATAATGTAGATAGTAAGTCTAGTGAATTTGTAAATTATGATATAGCTTTAGACGATATGGTAAATACGCAGTTAAATTCGGATAGTACACCTGTATTTGTAGCAGCTAATGTAATGGACAATGCTGCAACTAAAAATCAGATAAAATATTATGCTGATCCAAATAATTTTCTTGACAGTTATGGTAAATATCAATTTTTAAAGCTTACATATTCTGATGGTGTTACAGCAGATAGTCTAAATAATTTTCTAAAAGGAAAAGGAATTTTTGATGGAAAAGGACAAGCATTTTTAGATGCAGCTAAAAATAATAATATAAGTGTATCTTATTTAGTTTCACATGCTATGCTTGAAACAGGAAATGGTACTTCTAAGCTCGCAAATGGTGGAGCAACAGATAGTAGTGGAAATTATATTTATGGAGTACCTGTATATAATTTCTTTGGAATAAATGCAACAGACGATAATGCTGTTTTAAATGGAACTAAAACTGCATATGAGAATGGATGGACTACTGTAGAGAGAGCTATTTCAGGTGGAGCGCAGTGGATAGGAAAGTGGTATATAAACAATCCGTCAACAAATCAAAACACTATTTATAAAATGAGGTGGAATCCTGGGAATCCCGGACAGCATGAATATGCTACGGATATATCTTGGGCATATAAACAAATACCAAATATAATAAAGGAAATGCAGGATATAACAGCAGGTTCTAATTTAACATTAGAATTTGAAATACCTAAATATAAATAATAAATATAATAAAAACACTATCAAAATCAATGATGATTAGATAGTGTTTTTTATTTAAATAATTCCTTCACTTTTTAGTATATTTTCCAATTCGTTTACTTTGTCGTAAAGAAGATGAAATTTGTCTTTCAATACCTGATTCTGTGAGCTGTCTCTCATGATGGCTTTTTCCAAACTTTCAATAACTGACAGAGCTTCGTCGATATCTTGTTGGGCCAAATTTAAAGTGTTTTCTTTCATTAATAATTCTCCTTAATTTAATATATTTTTTATTTTTGATAAATCTTCATCTTCTACAAATGGTGCACAAAATTGAAAAGTTTTTTCATGGCCGCATTCTGAACATACACAATTACAAACATCGTAGGGGATACCATCAACTATGGATACATTTGAATTTTCAGCTAAATATTCTCCTCCACATATTTCACAGGGAGTATCATTTATAACTAGATATTCACTTTCTATATATTTCATTATATCTCTAATGGTCATTATTAACCTCCAATTTAAAAATTATCACAACATAAATGGTAACACTATTAAAAGGGATTTTCAATCATTTCATCTCTATAAAATCCATCTACTTATAGGTAATTTTATATTCTTATTATCATATATTAGTTATATGATAAATATTTGTATATTTTGGATTATAGGGGGAGTGGTTATATTGTGATAAACATTATATGGTTTTTTATTTTAGCCTTTGGAATAGGGTTTGGAATATTATCTGGAAGGGGAGAGGCAGTGTCCAAGTCTATTATAGCTTCTTCAGATGCTTCAGTAAAACTTATGATAAGTCTTTTGGGAATAATGTGTCTCTGGTGTGGAGTAATGAAAATAGCAGAGAAAAGTGGCCTTATGAATAAAATAGCAAGTTTAATGAGACCCATTTTGAAAGTTTTGTTTAAGGATGCATCTAAAGATGAAAGAGCTATAGGGCCAATAGTTATGAACTTAACTGCTAATATGATGGGATTATCTAATGCAGCCACTCCTTTTGGAATAAAAGCTATGGATCAGCTTAGTAATCTCAATAAAAAGAAAGAAGAAGCAAGTGATGATATGGCGCTTTTTTTAGTTTTAAATGCAGCTTGCATACAGCTTGTCCCAACTACGGTTATATCTATAAGAGCGGCAATGGGATCTAAAAATCCTGCAGAAACAATAATACCAGCCATAATTACAACTACTATATCTGCAATAGTAGGGGTAGTATGTTGTAAAATTCTCCAGAGATATTTTTAACTTTATTTAAAAGGAGTAGGGTAGAGTGAAGTACATAATAAAAGCAATAATACCAATAATTATTATATTTATGGTTACCTATGGTCAAATGAAAAAAGTTAGGGTATATGAATGTTTTGTAGAAGGAGCCAAGGAAGGGATAGATATATGTATTAAGATATTTCCGTACCTACTAGCAATGATAATAGCAGTAGGGGTTTTTAGAGAATCTAAAGTTTTAGATTACTTTATAGGATTTGTAAAACCTGTAGTAAAATTTATAGGACTTCCTCCTGAAGTAGTACCTCTTGTGCTTGTAAAGCCCTTATCAGGCAGTGGGGCTCTTGGAATATTCGCTGAAACTTTAAGTAAATTTGGACCAGATAGTTACATAGGTAGAATTTCCTCTATAATTATGGGTTCTACGGAAACTATATTTTATACTCTTACAGTTTATTTTGGAGCAGTTGGTATAAAAAAAATAAGGCATACCCTTTGGGCGGCAGTAATGGCAGATATAACTGCAATAATCACAGCAGTTATAGTAACTAGAATTATGTTTTAATTGAAAATTGGTATGAAAGTTTATATTTTACCTTATAATAATTAGTTGTATAATATATAGTATAATTCATAATTATTCGGGATGTGAGTTAAGTTGTTAAGGTGGAAAGAGCTCTATGAAGAATGTTTAAATTGTCATAAATGTAGTTTAGGAGATAACAGAACTAATATGGTTTTTGGAGATGGAAATCCTAAGGCACATATTATGTTTATAGGAGAAGCACCAGGAGCAGATGAGGATAGAACGGGAATACCTTTTGTAGGTAGGGCAGGTCAGCTTTTGACGAAAGCTCTTGAGGCACTTGATTTATATAGGGAAAAGGATTATTACATATGTAACATTTGTAAGTGCAGGCCCCAAAATAACAGAACTCCTTATGAGCAGGAAGAAGAAGCCTGTATTCCATATTTGAGAAATCAAGTAGCACTTATAAGGCCTAAAATAATAGTTTGTCTCGGTGCAACTGCTATGAGCTGCATATTGGGAAAGGATTGGAGAATTACAAGAGATAGAGGAAAGTGGGTTGAAAAAAAAGGTTTTTATATGACTGCAACTTTTCATCCTTCAGCAGTTTTAAGAGATGTGAATAAAAAATCTGCATTTTGGGAAGATTTAAAAAGTATAAAAAAGAAAAGTGAAGAAATTTTTCAAACAAAAAATGTTGACACATAAAATTATATGACATATTATATTGTTAAATACTGTGAAGGAAAGAGTAGTAAATTAGTTTGCACAAAGAGAGTCGGCAGGTTTGGGTGAGAGCCGAATGCAATAAGATTTATGAATATGGCTCTAGAGTATATCGCTTGAAATAATAGTAGAGTGGTACGGTAGTAACCGTTACATTACAAGGTAATGAATAGTTACTTAATGATGCTTTTATTGTGAAGTAAAAGTAAAGTAGAGTGGTAAAGCGTAATTTACGCCTCTATGTGGAAAGAATTTTTCCATATGGGGGTTTTTTTATATGAAAAAATAATTAGAAATACAATAAAACTAGAAGAAAAAGGGAGAGAAAAACATGACCAAGAAAACTTATTATATTACTACGCCAATTTATTATCCATCTGCAAAACTTCATATAGGAAACACCTATACTACTGTAGCAGCAGATGCTCTTGCAAGATTTAAAAGGCTTACAGGTTATGATGTTATGCTTTTGACAGGAACAGATGAACATGGACAGAAGATTCAGAGATTAGCTGAAGCAAAGGGCGTTACTCCTATAGAATATGTGGACGAAATAGTTGCTGGAATTAAAAAGCTGTGGGATATGATGAATATAAGTTATGACAAGTTTATACGAACTACAGAGGGTTACCATGTTAAGGCAGTTCAAAAAATATTTAAGAAATTGTATGACCAAGGTGATATATATAAGGGAAGTTATGAGGGATTATATTGTACACCTTGTGAATCCTTTTGGACAGAAACCCAAGCAGCAGATGGAAAGTGTCCTGATTGTGGAAGACCAGTAGAGAAAACTAAGGAAGAAGCATATTTCTTTAAAATGTCAAAATATGCGCCTAAACTTATAAAGTATATTGAGGATCATCCTGATTTTATACAGCCTGAATCTAGAAAGAATGAGATGCTAAATAATTTCTTAAGGCCTGGACTTCAAGATTTGTGTGTTTCTAGGACATCTTTCAATTGGGGAATACCTGTAACTTTTGATGAAAAACACGTAATATATGTTTGGATAGATGCTCTTGCAAATTATATAACAGCTCTTGGATACGGTAGTGAAAATGAAGAGTTATACAATAAGTACTGGCCAGCAGATGTACATCTAGTTGGTAAAGACATATTAAGGTTTCATACAATTTATTGGCCTATAATGCTTATGGCATTAGGACTTCCTGTTCCTAAAAAGGTATTCGGACACGGATGGCTTCTGGTAGATGGGGGAAAGATGTCAAAGTCAAAGGGAAATGTAGTAGATCCTGTAGTTTTAGTAGATAATTTTGGTGCAGATGCTGTTAGATATTATCTATTGAGAGAAATACCATTTGGTTCAGATGGATTGTTTAATAATGAAATATTTATAAAAAGAATTAATGCAGATTTAGCTAATGATTTGGGAAATTTATTATCTAGAACTTGTGCTATGGTTGAAAAATATTTTGATGGAGTAGTGCAAGAACCAATAAAAAAAGAACAAATTGATGATGAACTTATAAATTTAGCATTAGAAACTCCTGAAAAAGTAGAGAAGAATATGAACGATTTAAGAATACCAGAAGCTTTAGATAATATATGGGATCTTATAACTAGATCAAATAAATATATAGATGAAACTACACCATGGATATTAGCTAAAGATGAGGCTAAAAAAGATAGGCTTGGAACAGTGCTTTACAATCTTTTAGAGTCACTTAGAATAATATCTGTATGTGTTTCTCCATATTTACCTGAAACAAGCACTAAAATGTATAAACAACTTAATACAAACGTTGTTTCCTGGGATAGTATAGCCTCTTTTAATGGAACTAAAGCTGGAACAAAGATAAGTAAGGGAGAGTTATTATTTCCTAGAATAGATGTAGATAAAAAAATAGAGGAATTAAATAAACTAAAAGAAGAAAAAAAAGCAGCACAGAGTTCTAATGAAAAATCTTTAAAAAAACAAATAACTATAGATGATTTTGATAAAATAGATTTAAGAGTTGCTAAAGTTTTAAAATGTGAAAACATAAAAGGATCCAATAAACTACTTAAATTTCAACTTCAAATGGGAAAGGAACAGAGGCAGGTAGTTTCAGGAATTGCAAAGTATTATAAGCCAGAACAGCTTGTGGGCAAATATGTAGTATTTGTAGCAAATTTAAAACCTGTAAAATTAAAAGGTGAAATTTCAGAAGGAATGATATTATCTGCAGCTTCAGATGATGATAGTAAATTATCCATACTATCACTTTCTGATGAAATCCCAAGTGGAAGCACAGTAAGGTAATGTGAATTTTATATAATTCAACTTTGGCACATGTGAAATTTTGATTTGATATAAAAAAATTGCGAAGCAACTTTTTTAGTTAATAGTTAAGAATGAAGAATTAATAGTTAATGTGGATTTTTTTCGTTACACTACAAAAAATCTTTAATTAAATTTTTGAAGACTCGTTTTGCTAAAGCAAAACATTACTAAGCGCTGACTTATATAAATTTAAAGATTTTTGCGATAGCTAAAAATCATCCTTCACTATTAATTTTTCATTATTAATTCTTAACTTGCGAAGCTTTGCTTCGCAATTTTTTAAAACTGCCAAAGAATTTAAAATTAGGTTAGGAGAAGTCATATGGAACTAAACATATTTGATGCCCATGCGCATTATGATGATGAAGAATTTGATGAAGATAGGAATAAAGTAATAGAAGAGTTGAAGAAAAACAATATAGTTGGAGTATTAAATTGTGGATCTTCTATTGAAGGAGCTAGAGCATCTGTTAAATTAGCAGATAAACATGATATGTTTTATGCAGCAGTAGGAGTGCATCCTGAATATTCTGACGTATTTACTGATGATATATTAGAAGAATTAAAAATTTTAGCTAAAAATAAAAAAGTAAAGGCAATTGGGGAGATAGGGCTTGACTATTATTACAAAGAAAATCCTCCGAAAGAAGTGCAAAAAGCTGTATTTATAAAGCAGATGAAATTAGCAGATGAATTAAAATTACCGGTAATTATACACGATAGGGAAGCTCATGAAGATACTTTAAATATAGTAAAACAGTTTAAGAATGTTATTGGAGAAATACATTGTTTTTCTGGAAGTGTTGAAATTGCAAGGGAATTTTTAAAATTAGGATATTACATAGGATTTACAGGGGTAGTAACTTTCAAAAATGCAAAGAAAGCTGTTGAAGTTGCAAGAGAAGTACCCTTTGATAGAATTTTAGTTGAGACAGACTGTCCCTATATGGCTCCGGTTCCTTTTAGAGGAAAGAGAAATAGATCTGAATATATAAAATTTATTATAGCTAAGATAGCTGAAATCAAAGGCGTAGAGGATAGTAAAATAAGTCAATTAACAATTTTTAACATGAAACAGTTGCTTAATATGGTAAAATAGTGTAAAATTAAAGAGAGGTTTTATTAAATCTATTTTTAGTAATAAAAATAGATTTAACAGCATAGTTTATATAATAGGCACTTTAAACCACCAAAAAAATAGCATAGACTGTAGGTTGAGTAGAAAACTCCAATTAGTAGGTTTAATGCGAGTTATTTACTCATGAAGTATAATATCGGAATCATAAATAATTATTTTATTTATAGTTTTATGCACAAGGCTGCATTTAACATTTTATAACAGTCTTAATGCAGAGTGATATTTGACATGATTTTGGGTTCCATTTATAATGGAATATGTCGCTCTCGCCCAGAGGAGGTATTTTTATGGTGGAAAAGTTTAAGACTTACTTGAAAAAATATTTTCCAAATGGCCTTAGAGTAGAAATTATTGCAGTTGTAATTTTATCTATTTTAATCGGAGTAGTATTTAGTACAAGAAAGACAATAGTTGTTTCAGTAGATGGAAGTAGTAAGAATATTACTACGTTTTGTAATACTTATAGAAAGGTTCTGGATAATAATGGAATAAGCATAGGGCCTAAGGATAAAGTGAAGCCTAGTCTAGACAATAGGGTGGAAAATAACACCACGTTGAAAATCAAAAGAGTAGTAAAAGTTAAAGTAGAAGTTGACAATAAAAAGTTGAATTTAGAGTCTGCCGAGGATAATGTTGAAGATATGTTAAAGGCAGAGAAGATAGGAATTTCAAAACTTGATATAGTATATCCATCCAGAAAGCATGCGTTGAAAAAGGGAATGAATGTAGTAGTGACTAGGGTTAAAACAAAAGACCTAAAAGAGGACAGACCTATAAACTATGACACAATTTTGAAAAGTGACGAGCAGGTTGAAAATGGAACTAAAAAGGTTGTGCAAGAAGGACAAAATGGAGAGAGGGAGACTGTGACTAGGGTTGTATACCAAAATGGTAAAGAGGTTTCGAAAAAAGTAATTAGCGAAATCATAAAAAAACAGCCGGTACAAAAAGTCATAGCCATAGGAACATTGACCAATTATACTCCGTCTAGAGGAACTAATCTTAACTATGTTGAATCACTGCAAATGAGGGCAACTGCATATACTGCAGATTATGCCAGTACAGGCAAGAGTCCTGGAGATCCAGCATTTGGTATAACTGCATCTGGCACTGTAGCCAGGAGAAATAATGGAGATTATAGTTCAGTAGCAGTTGATCCTAGAGTAATACCACTTGGTACGAAGCTTTATATAGAAGGTTATGGTTATGCTATAGCAGAAGATACAGGTGGGGCTATCAAGGGAAATAGATTAGATTTATTTTTTGATTCTAGCTCAGAAGTAGACAACTGGGGTGTAAGATGGGTTAATGTTTATGTAATTAGGTAGGAGCACATGCTCCTATTTTTTCTTTTAATTTTATGAGAATATTTTCGAGTATAAGTATAAGGTATCTATTATCTATAATAAGGCATTTTCAAAGAAATAACTAGTCAGTATGCTAGCCTATTTTTTATCATACTGCGTCGGTAGAACCCTTAGATAGGATTCACTATCTGCGGAACCTGTCTCCTTGTCTGATAAAAAATATTCGTCGCATCTTTGACTTGTTATTTTATTTCAAATGCCTAATAGATTTAATAAAATAGGAGGACATTTATGATTAAGGAAGTAATAGTGGTTGAAGGAAGAGATGATATAACTGCAGTTAAAAGGGCGGTTGATGCTCAGCTTATAGCTGTAGGGGGTTTTGGAATAAATAAAAAGATTATAGATAAAATAAAAGAAGCTCAAAAAAGACAGGGCGTCATAGTGTTTACGGATCCGGATTTTGCAGGAAATAAAATAAGGCAGATTATATCTAAAAGGGTAAAGGGAATAAAGCACGCTTATATATCTCAGAAGGATGGTATAAAAAATGGAGATATTGGGGTTGAAAATGCGTCCCCAGAAACTATAATAAAGGCTCTAAAAAGTGCCAAGTATGAGGTAAAGGAAAAAAGAGAAGAATTTGAAATAAGTGATATGGTATTCTTTGGATTGACAGGAAAATCAAATTCCAAGACGAAGAGGGATATGATGGGAAAAGAACTTGGAATAGGATATTGCAATACTTCTCAGTTTTTAAATAGACTAAATGATTATGGAATAACAAAAGAGGAATTTAAAAAGGCTATAAGTAAAGTAAATAATATAATAGACAAGGAGAAGCACAATGAATGATTTATCTACTGCAGATGTAGTAAAAAAATACGGATTTAAATTTTCAAAAAGTTTAGGACAAAATTTTTTAATAGACAATACAGTATTGGATGACATAGTAAATAGCGCTGACATAAGTAAGGAGGATCTTATTATAGAAATAGGACCTGGAGTGGGAACTTTAACAAGAGAACTTTTAAAAAAAGCAGGTAAAGTATGTGCTATTGAATTGGATTCAGATTTAATTCCAATTTTAAAGGAAGAACTAAAGGACTTTAAAAATTTTGAGTTGATACATAAAGATGCACTTAAAATAGATTTTAATAAAATAATAGATGATGAAAAAAATGTGAAAATTGTTGCAAATTTACCCTACTATGTTACAACTCCTATTATTACACGACTGTTGAATGAAAACTACAATTTTAAAACTCTTACTATAATGATACAAAAAGAAGTAGGAGAGAGAATCTCATCAGAACCTAATTGCAAACAATATGGAGCCCTTTCGATTTTAGTGCAATATTATTGCGATGTTGAAGTAATAAGGAAAGTAAGTCCTTCATCGTTTATTCCAAGACCAAAAGTGGAATCCATAGTTATAAAGCTAACCAAACTTGATGAACCTAGAGTTAAGGTGAAAGACGAAAAATTATTTTTTAAGGTAGTAAGATGTTCATTTAATATGAGGAGAAAAACTCTCTGGAATGCTGTAAAGACCTTAAAGGTTCCTAAAGAAGATATGGAGGCTGCTTTTAAAAAAGCTGAAATTGATGAAAGAAGAAGGGGCGAAACGCTATCTATAGAAGAGTTTGGAAGACTATCTGATTGTATATATGACATATGCATACATTAAAATGCGACATGTTTTTGAAGATAAGTTAAAACTATTTGTTCACTTTTTGAAAGTTATCTCATATATTATAATGAATATAATATATGGAGGTATAGAAGTTGGCACAAAAAAAGAGTTATAGTAGATATTTTATAATATTACAAGAAGATGAAAAAGGATACTCTTTAGCTTCTGACAAAATTGCTTCAGGATATGCAAAGTTGGAGATGAAAAATGATAAGTGTAAAATATCTTATTATGTACAAAATTTAAAAAAAGAAAAAACACCCTATTACATGATGTTAATATGTAATAAAAAAGATATAAAAAATATAATCAAAATTGGCGAAATGAACATAGATGATTATGGAAGAGCAGATATAAGTTATGAATATGCTGCAAATGATGTAGCAGGAAGTGGCATAGCTATGGATAAGGTGTCAGGAGCTGCTATAGTGAGAATGGTGGACGATAACATAATATCTGTAATGAGCGGGTTTGCAAGTACGGAAATACCTGAGTGGAAAGCATTTCCGGTATCTCAAAATAAGAGCAAAGATTTAGAAGAAACCAAAGTAAGTGAAGTAGAAAAATCAGAAAAAACTGAAGCAAAAAGTGTATTTGATCAGTATGAGGATATTATAGAGAAAGCCAAAAAAGACGAAGAAGAAGTTAAAGAAAATATAGAAATAGAAGAAAAAGATTCTTATAGAGAAGAACAAGAAGAAGAAAAAGAAGAGCAAGATGAATCTGAGGAAGCTAATGAACCGGAAAGTGAAGAAGAAAATAAAGAAGTTCAAGTAGATACGGAAGTGATGGAAGAAGAGATTATCGAAGATAACTCAAAATCTAATGTTACAGAAAAAAATGAAGACAGAAACATAAATTCTAAAGAAGACAGAAATAATGATAGCTCAATATATGTGGATGAATCCCGATTAAGATGCCATAAAAAATTAAACTTGAATAGATGTCAGGGAGAATGTGAAAAAGATAGTGTATCTAGAGGTTATCCTAAAGGTCCAGAAGGAAAATTTTTCATGCAGCTTATGAGTGGCTTTAAGGAAGTAAAAGACATCAATAAGGAATTAAAGAGGTGTGTATGGAATAAGGTACCTATAAGTTCTATGGATGACATGTATAATATTGCTGATTATAATAAATATTCTTATATATATTATCCTATGGTAGGGTATTATCCATATATAAAAAAATATAATTATTATTTAGCAGGGTATAAATGTGATAAAAATGGAAGGGTAAAATATTTGATATATGGAATTCCGGGAACTAAAAGCAGAACGGATCAGCCTTATGGAGGAAAATCTGGATTTGTTACATGGGTACCCCTAAAGGATAAAGACACGATGGGACATTGGCTTATGTTTTATGACTTTAGAGCAAATACTATAGTAATACCTGTTAGAAAGTAATATTGGTTACTTATTATGAGATTAATAGTGATAAATAAAAAAAAAATTGGGGTTACTATAATTATAATAGGACTTATGATAGTGCTTTTAGGACTTGAAAAAAATTTTGATATGAGGCTAAAGTTTACAGCTCTTATTCAAAATAATATGGAATCTCTTACTCAATATAAAGGACTGGAAGGCAGGCTGCTATATAAGTTGCCAGCACGATGGACTTGTAGAAATCAGGACACATTTGGAGATGAAATATTATATCATAGTGATTTTAAGAGCGATGATAACACCATAAATGGTTTTGTTGAAGTATGGAATTTAAAAGGTGACTTAAAATTATTTTTACAAAATAGCAAGAGTATATCCGAAAAACAAAATTTGTATAAAGAGTATTCTATAAAACAAATTTATATGAATGGTAGGAAAGGATATTTACTTAAGTATACAATTACAAAGGAAATCGGAGATAGTTATAAGTGTATAGAATACTTTACAGAAGAAGGAAAACAATTTTGCAGATTTTCTTTTTTTGTAAAAGAATCAAACTTCAAAGAAAATATGCCTACTATATTTGAGGTTATTGTTAAAACTTTAGAATATAATTAGAAAATATAAGGTTTATCCCCTTCAGGTTTATTATATGAAAGGGGATTTTTTTATACTAATTATGGTATAATAATCATAGATTTCATTAAGATAGAAAGGGGTGAGAATCCTTCGCTGTAGATTAGAATATATTTGTAAATATAATTTTTGCATATTGAATTCTTAAAAATTCTACAGTGGGTGAAAACATTGGATAAAACTATCAAAAGAAGATTAAATATATTTATAATATCCTGGATTTTAATACCTGTAACCTTATTGTGTGGATGTAGTAAATTGGATCAATTAAAAGTTAAGGCGGGTTTAAAAAATTCGGATTTTGAATATATGAAACAACAGGGAAAAGTTAAACAGATAATTATTCAAAATACAAGGGATCAGGGATTTAAATTTGTAGTTACTGATCAAAGTACCATTAAAAATTTGTATGATATACTATCTTCTGCTAAAAAAGTATCAAAAAAGTCATCATTGGATCCTGATTATGTATTCGAAATAGATGAAGGAAACAATAAAGTTCACAAGTTTAGTTATATAGCAGGACTTGATAAGAAAGACTTAGGAAATCTCTATAGCAAAGGTCAGGTATATATAGTATCAAATAGAATAGATAACGATATGATAAATAATTTTTGGAATACAAGGATGCCGCCAAGCGACTTTAAATCTGTGTACTATGGGTCCA
The DNA here is from genome assembly GCF_019056555.1 of Clostridium sp. 001. Lineage (NCBI taxonomy): Bacteria > Bacillati > Bacillota > Clostridia > Eubacteriales > Clostridiaceae > Clostridium > Clostridium sp. 001. Next base: position 2,512,482 of record NZ_CP020473.1, read on the forward strand.
TAATGGATACATTAAATAAATGTTTTAGTGAAAAGGATAAAACTAAGAAAATAGGAATAAATTTAAAAGATGATATAGATGCCCAAAGATTTATACTTTCCACTGAACAGGAAGAATTTAAATCAGACCTTACTAGTAAATTTAAAAATGCAAACATTGGGAATAATGATGAAGATAATTATGATGTGTGGGTAACAATAAAGACAGAAGGTTATAAATCCACATTGTATAAAATGACTGTTACACTTTTTGATAGACAAAATCAAAGTGAGAAGGTTTATTATGTACAGGATACATACAGCAGTGGCGGATGGAACAAGAGCATATCGGAAAGTAAGCCTAATGGTTTTTAAAAATATAGGAAATGTTGCTTAAAATTTAATGTGGATTAACTATATAAAAGGAGGAGAAATGATTTGAGTAATTGCGATGGTTGTTCAAGTAAATCACAGTGCAGTAAAGATGATAAAGGTGGATGTAAATACATATCGCCTAAGTATGGAAACACAAAGCATATAATAGGTATTATGAGTGGAAAAGGTGGAGTAGGTAAGTCTACAGTTACGGGAATATTGGCATCAAAATTAAGAAATTCTGGATATAAGGTGGGAGTACTTGATGGAGATATAACAGGTCCATCTATGCCTAGATTTTTTGGAATAAATGATAAAAGGGCTGATATACTACAAGTGGGGGAAAGTGAAGAAATAAAGTTTTCTCCAGTAGAATCTTCTTCAGGAATAAAAGTTATATCCTTAAATCTTTTGACAGAAGAGGAAGAACAACCTGTTATATGGAGAGCACCCATGATAACAGGAGTGTTAAAACAGATGTATTCAGATACAAGTTGGGGAGAATTAGATTATTTGCTTATAGATATGCCTCCAGGTACCGGAGATGTAGCTCTTACTGTGATGCAGGAAATTCCAATGGAAGGTGTTATAATAGTATCTACTCCTCAGGACATGGTATCTATGATAGTAAAAAAAGTTGTTATAATGGCAGAAGACCTAAAGGTAAATATATTAGGTGTAGTAGAGAATATGTCCTATGTTAAATGTGGAAAATGTGGTGAAAAAGTAAGGCTATTTAGTGAAAATTCGGCGAAAGAACAAGCTGATTATCTTGGATTAGAACTTCTTGCTGAAATGCCAATAAATTCTGATTTGGTAAAAAATATGGAAGCTAAAAAGGCAGAAGAATACATATCAAACTCATTGGAATATAATGATTTGCTTAATAACTTTATAAAAAAATTAAAATAGAAATTAAATTATTATAATAAGCATTATTTTTGGAATAATATAAGGTGTACTTTAAAGTAACTAATTATATAGCGAGGAGTGAAAACTTGTTATTAATAACAGGAAAATAGTATGAAAGCTGTAGTTGATAAAGACACTTGTATAGGATGTGGGTTATGTCCAAGTATATGTCCAGAGGTTTTTCAGATGGATGATGATGAAAAAGCTAAGGCAATTGAAGATAATGTCCCAGGAGAAGCAGAGGACACTGCGAAGGAAGCAGAGGACAGTTGTCCTGTTTGTGCTATTAAGGTAAGCTAAGGAAAGGGGATTGTGTAAAAAATCTACACAATCCCCTAAACTTTCAAAACTATTTGCGATAAAAATGTACCACAGTTTTTCATACAGCATATCAATTAGGCTTAAAACAAAACTGGATGCTGTTTATACTTGTCATTTAATGTAACTTCCGATATGGGATGAATGTTTATTCTATCACCTATTCTAGAATCGAGTGGTAAATGAGTAGTCCCTATATTGGCAGTAGTACCATCCTGAAAACTTACAAGTGCGTCTGTAATATTCATATCAATTATTTTGCCGATCATGAAAGTCCTCCTAAAGATAAGATTATCTATGTTATTTTTATCTATATTATTAAATATTATTCCTAGAAATTTTATCTTATAGGTATTTGATGTATTTCAATTAAAAAGTGTGCTTTATAGGTTTTTATAGGTTTAAAGTAAAAATAAAGCTCAATTTATAAATTGCTTTTTTATATATGGCAAGGTATAATAATCAAGTCGTTTATACAATATATAGTAGTTGGGAGGAAAGTATATGCTACATGTTGTGAAAAGAGATGGTAGAAGGGTTCCCTTTGATTCCATTAAGATAACTAATGCCATAAAAGGATCTTGTGATGAAATAGGTTTTGATTTAAAAGAAAGTGAATTTATTGATCTAACTCAAAAAGTCACAGAAAATATAGAAAATCTTAATCTTAAGGAAGTAAATGTAGAAGATATACAGAATATAGTTGAAGAAGTACTTATGAAGAAAGGCTATGTTAAAATTGGTCTAGCTTATTCAAATTATAGAAGAGAGCGAAATGATATAAGAGAAATAAAGTCTGATCTTATGAAGGCTATTGATAAAATAGGAGTTCAAACAGACAGAGATAATGCAAATGTTGGAAATAACTTTAGTGCCAAGCTTTTGAGGATTGCCAGTGAGTCTAACAAATGGCATAATTTAGCTACCATGCCTAAACATTTAGCTAAGGCTCATGAAAATGGGGATATATATTATCATGACTTAGATTCTTATAATTTAACTGTAAATTGCCTTCACATACCAACAAAGGAAATGCTTTTAGATGGGTTTAATACAGGATATGGGAATATAAGAACTCCTAAGAGAATAGAATCGGCTGCAGAACTCTCTTGTATATTACTGCAGTCAGCACAGAATGATATGTTTGGTGGACAGTCCCATCCGGATTTTGACAATGATATGGGTATTTTTGTTGAACCTACAAGAAAAGAAATATTGAAGAACCTCAAGGAAATGGGAGTAGAAGAGGAAAAAATAAAGGATATTTCTGAAAAGAAATTGAGAAGAAGTATAGAACAGGCCATGCAGGGAATAATCTACAATCTTAATACCATGCATTCTAGGGCAGGATCACAGGTACCTTTTAGTTCACTAAATATAGGTATACCAACCTCAAAGGATGCAGCTCTTGTATGTGAAGTATTTTTGACAGAATATGAAAAAGGACTTGGAAGAGGAGAACAACCTATATTTCCTAATATAATATTTAGAGTTAAAAAAGGCGTAAATAAAAATCAAGAAGATCCTTATTATTATCTATTTAAAATTGCATGTAGGGTAGCTTCAAAGAGGATGAATCCTACTTTTATGAATTTAGATGCTGATTTTAATAAAGCATATTATGATAAAGGTGTAATACCTGCAACTATGGGATGCCGTACCTATGTCTGTTCAAATGTAAATGGAGATCCAGGAGTAAAGGGAAGAGGAAATATAGCTCCTGTTACTATTAATTTACCTAGACTTGGAATTTTATCTAAGGGAAATATAAATAAATTTTTTGGGTTGTTACAAGGAAAGTTAGAGTTAGCAAAAGAATCTTTAATGCATAGATATGGCATTTTAAAGAGACTCAGAGTTAAAGATTTACCTTTTGTAGCAGGTCAGAAACTTATGAAAGGTGCGGAGAACTTAAAGTCAGAAGATTCAATAGAACCAATATTGAAGCAGGGTACTTGGGCTATTGGGTTTATAGGACTTGCTGAAACATTAATTGCATTAACTGGTAAACACCACGGTGAGGATGAGAGTTCAAGAGAACTTGGAATAAAGATAATTACATATATAAGAAATTATACAGATAAGCTTATAGAGGAGACACATTTAAATTGGAGCTGCTATGCTACACCAGCTGAAGGATTAAGTGGAAAGTTTATAGTACATGATAAGAAGATATTTGGAGAAATACCTGGGGTTACAGACAAAGAGTATTATACTAATTCTTACCATATACCTGTAGGATATCCAATATCTATAAAAGATAAAATTGATATAGAGGCTCCTTATCACAAACTTTGTAATGGAGGCCACATAAGTTATATAGAAGTTGATGATTATCCATCAGAAGAAGTTGTTAAAAGTGTAATTGATTATGCCTATGATAATACAAATATAAGTTATATAGGGATAAACTTTCACATAAGATATTGTAAAGAATGTGGAACTTATATGCATGGGGAAGATGTCTGTCCTAAATGCGGAAGCAATAATATACAGGGTATATCAAGGGTTACAGGATATCTATCTTTGGATGAAAGATTTGGAGAAGGTAAGACAGCAGAAAGAAGGGATAGAATATCCCAGGGAAGCAACAAACATGTATATTGCTAAAGTAACTGTAATAGTAGTTAACTTAAATTTTACACATATGAAATTTTGACTTAATATAAGAAAATTGCGAAACAATTTTCTTAAAGAACAAAGAACAAAGTTCAAATATCAAATAAGGATAATTTTCTTCCTAACGTCAGAAAATATTAAAATTATAGATTTCCTGAGGTACGATGGAAATCATCTTTATCTGTTCTTTGTTATTTGAACTTTGTTATTTTTAAAAGGCTTTGCTTCGCAAAGTTTTTAAACTGCGAATTTGAGTAACTAGACCATATATAAGAAGGAGGAAAAATCAATGGGTGGCAAAAAAATTAGATTGGCAGGTATTGCTTACGAGAGCCTAGTTAATGGCCCTGGAATGAGACGGGTATTTTTTGCTCAGGGATGTAGACATAATTGTAAAGGATGTTTTAACCTATCTACCCATGACTTCAAAGGTGGTCAGCTAAAAGATATAGATAAACTGGTTTGCGATATTAAAGATAATCCTATGTTAAGTGGAGTTACATTTTCAGGTGGTGACCCATTTGAACAACCTGAAGAATTTGCATACATGGCTGCTAAAGTTAAAGAATTAAACTTAAATATATGGTGTTATACAGGATACACTTTTGAATCTATAGTTAATAGTTCAGATACGGCAAAGAAATGTCTTTTAAATAATGTAGATGTGCTAGTGGATGGAAAATTTGAAGAGAACAAAAAAGATACAAAATTAAAATTTAAAGGATCCAGTAATCAGAGAATTATTGACGTAAAGAAAAGTTTAGATTCCAATGATGTAGTAGTATTGACTTTTAGTTGAAAAACTTTAGCTAAATATATTATAATACTTCATGACGAGGAGTTGATAATATGAATAACAATTCGGAAATTGAAGTTTGCTCTTGTACTGAGATTCATAAGGATTGCATAGAATGTGTCAGAAAAAGTATGTTGGATGAGAAGACTTTTATGGATCTGTCAGCACTTTTTAAAGTACTGGGGGATTATACAAGAATTAAAATTATATATGCACTATTTAAAAAAGAATTATGTGTTTGTGATATTACAGAAATACTTCAAATGAGTCAGTCCGCAATATCTCATCAACTTAGAATTTTAAAGACTGCAAGGCTAGTTAAATTTAGGAGAGAGGGAAAGTCGGTGTATTATTCCCTAGACGATGAACATATAAATAAGTTGCTTAATGCAGGGTTAGAGCATGTAGAACATAATTAGAGTGTAGTAATATAGTGCTTCAAAACAAAAATAAACTTATACTCCGCATATTTTTACAACCACAAGCACGGCTAAATATTTTGATAAGTCTAGACAGAAAATTTATAAAAACCTAAGGACTTTTGAAAACTCGTACCTCAAACAATTTGAAAGTCCTAAGCTTTTTCACAAATTTTCTAACAAGACTTATACACAAAATATTTAAATGTGCTTGTTTAGTGTAAAAATATTTCTGCGTATAAGTTTATTTTTTTAGTTATGGACTTCTATAATAAAAACACAAATTTAAGAACTTTGTAAGTATATTCCTGTGTGCATGTCAAATTTTCACTTAGAAGCCCTATACAAACAAAAGGTTAATTTATCCGATCGCTACTATTGCTCCTCCCATCGCACACAGCGAAAGCCACTATCAGCAAATCAAAGATTTGGGATATCTGCTTTTCTTCAAAGTGGGGGGGATAAGCACTGCTACGGGCCTGGATAAGTTCTTCCCCTGAAGGATAACGTATTCTAAGTGCTAAAGCCACTAAGAATACTGTTAATAATGTTCAGATGGAGAAAAGGTATTCCTTATAAGCAAACTCTACCTGAACCTAACAATCACTTGATATTAGTAAGTTATTTAAAGTTAAGAATTTTAACTAGATTAAAATCTTCAGGTTTGTTATCTAGAGTTAATGTATTGCTTTCAATTCTTTCTGCATTTTTCATATATTTAAGGAATTTTTCTAATCCATCTAATTCAAAAGTTAACTGAGAAGTTTTATAATGCATTGGAATTACTATGTGGCTATTGATGGATTTTGCAAGCTCAGCAGCCTCTTTTCCATCTATAGTGAAATTTCCTCCTATGGGAATCAAAAGCACATCTATGGACCCTAAGCTTTTTATCTCTTCTGGAGATAATACGTATCCAACATCTCCAAGATGACATATCCTATAATCATCCATTTCAATGATAAATATTACATTTTCACCTCGTTTTGCACCTTTAACTTTGTCGTGATAAGAAGGTATGCCATAAATAGGTATGTCACATAGATTAAAAGAGCCTATTTTATTTATAATATGTTTGTAGTTTATCTTTTCCGTATAACAGTGATCAAAATGATTGTGGCTTATTGTAACTACATCAACATCTCCTTCAAAAACTTTATAGCCTACAGTTTTGTCAAAAGGATCTGTTAAAAGCTTTCTACCTTTTGAATCTTCAAATAAGAAACTTGAATGACCCAACCATCTTATTTTCATAGAATATCGCCCCTTTGTAAAATATGTTTTGATTATTTTGAATTAATATGTTAAAATAAAAACTTTTAATTACAAAATTCTTATTTTTTATACTATAATTATAATAGTATATGTTACACTAAGGCAATTATTCTGTTGAACGGGGGTTATTATTTGAAGATTACAAGAATTTATATGATGATATTATTAAGTCTTATATTTGTATTAATTGTGTTTGCAAAAGGAAATACTGTACATGCAATTAATTATAGTGGAATTACTATAGGAAATGATGTGGAAACCAATAAATCCTGGAATATAAAGTTCAACATGAAATTAGACCAAAGTACAGTAAATGATTCAAATATAGTGGTAACAGATAATACAGGAAATGCTGTCCCCATATCTTTGCAGCTTGAAAAGGATGGGATGGGTGTAGTAGTTACCCCTAAAAGTCAGTATGCATATGGTAAAACTTATAATTTAAGTGTAAAAAGTGGAGTGAAAGCTGTAAGTGGAAAAAACCTGTCCAGGGAGGCTAAAGTGCAATTTGGAGTAAAATCTAATCCAAGTTCTAATAACAAGTATACTGTTACAATTGATGCTGGCCATGGAGGAACTGATATAGGAAATGTAAGTGGATCAGGATTGAAAGAAAAAGATGTAGATTTGTCTGTGGCACTAAAGACTGGAAAAATATTAGAGCAAAATGGAGTAAACGTGGTTTATACCAGGAAAGATGATAATGTAACCTGGAATGATAGTACAAATTTACAAGCTCGTTTTGATATAGCAAATAACGCAAAATCAAATTTGTTTGTCAGCCTACATGTTAATTGTTATACGGAAAGTGCCTTGGTGAATGGAATAGAAACTTATTATAGAGTTTCAAATGATTCTGCTAAAAATACAGCAAATAATATTCAAAGTGACTTAATAAGTTATACAGGACTGTCTAACAGAGGAATTAAAGAAGGGACAGCTCAGCATAAAATACTGATGGGAACTACAGCACCAGCGGTTATGGTTGAACTTGGATTCATGACTAATCCTAAAGAAAGTCAATTAATTGGAAGTGAAGATTTCCAAAATAAAAGTGCATCGGCTATTGCAAATGGAATTTTAAAATCTTTACCATCTCTTCAGGAAGAAAGTACAGTAAACGTAAGTTCAATATCTAACTTATCAGATAGTATAATTGTAGGAAGTAAGTATTCTTTACCAACTAGTGTACAAGCTATTATGAGTGATGGAACTAGTAAAAAAGTAAGTATTGTATGGAATTCAAACACTGTTGATACTTCTAAAGCAGGTATATTTACATATAAGGGAACTGCAGCAGGATACAGTAAAACTGTAACATTTACTTTAACTGTAAAAGCAAAACAAGTAGTTCCAACACCAGTAACACCATCGAAAGGTGCGCCTGTAATAGTTATAGATCCTGGACATGGCGTAGGTAGTGATGTAGGTTCAAATGGAAACGGATTTCAAGAGGATGATGTAACTTTAAGTGTTGGCTTAAAAGTTGGGAAAATGCTGGAATCCAAGGGAGTCAAAGTAATTTATACTAGGACTACAGATGATCGAAAAACAACTCCTTTAACTGTCACTGAAAGTCTTCAAAGACGATGTGATACTGCAAACAATGCAGGTGCAAATTATATGATTTCAATTCATACCAATGCTTTTGATGATCCAGCTGCAGAAGGAACTGAAACACTGTATTATACAGGAAGTGTAAAGGGAGAGAAAATGGCAGAGGCTATACAAAAAAGTTTGTCTAGTACTCTTGGAACCTATAGCAGGGGACTTAAAGGTGGAAGCTGGCTTTATATAGCAAAGCATACTATTGCACCAACGGTTTTAACGGAGTTAGGCTTTCTTACTAATAAAAATGATGCGGGAATATTAGGAACTGATGAGGGTAGAAATAAAGCTGCACAGGCTATAGTAAGTGCTATATTACAGGTTTTAGGAATATAATACAAAAAAAATTGTCTAAAAAAATGTCAACTAATTTTGAAAATGTCCCAAAAAGTTTTAATTATTAGCACCAGCAATAGCTGGTGCTTTGTTAGGCTTATAACATTATTTTTAGGTATAGCAAACACATCTCTCAACTTAAAAATTTTTAAGTAAAAGGGTTTTTAGTTCTTTAAGCTATGTTTTCTTTTTGTCTATGAGCCTGTTTAGTGCAATAATGTTCAAATGAAGCCTGCTTCCATGGATGACTCATCGGTGGTATGTAGTGTTTCTTTGGAGCTTTTGAAGTCTTTGCAAGATCAAAATTTTTTGATGAAGGAACATGTTCTGGAAGCAATTCAAGTGCATAAACTTTTTCGTTTACACAAAAATATAGGTCATTGTTAAATGCCTTTATTACTACACCGCAGGTACCCTTATGGTAATATACTGGGTGACCATTAGCATCTACTGGAAGATAATATCCTTTATTGTATTTTACACAACTCCCATTGTCTACTTTCCTACTAGCAAGTACACCAAGAATTAAGTTAATTTTTTCAATATCAGGTTGCACTTCGAATACAGATTTGATATTATCAACAGGTAAAGCAAATTGAGCATTGAATTTTTTTATGTAGGAGTTTAAAAATTCATTTGCCTGCCCAATTGTGCTTATACCAGCTAAACGCAATTCGATCGGGAGTCTTGATTGCAGTGTTTGGAACATTCGTTCCACGCGTCCCTTGGCTTGGGGAACACTGCTTGTTTTAATCTGGATTCCTAGCTGCTTGCAGGCATAACCGAATTGAGTAAAAGTGTCCTCTTCAATAGAAGGGGATTTTTTCTTGTTATACTCAAAAACTGTACGCCTATCGGTGTAAAACATATAAGGAATACCGTAGGTTTTCAGTATTTGCTCAAGTACATGGTAATAGCCATTTAGGGTTTCCTGGGTATCGAAATAAGCACCTACAATATCACCTGTGGCATCATCTACAGCTATATGGAGCTGACTTTTTTCTCCACCAAACCAAGGATGAAGAGAAGCATCCATCTGAAGCATTTCTCCAAAGTAGGCACATCTGGGACGCCTAGGATGGGTATCTTCGATAGCAAGAATAGAACTTTGAATAACGCTAGCTTGCTTTTTTGACTTTGTAGATTTTTGCATATCTTTAAGTTTAGTGTGTAGAGCCTTCTTAGAAGAACGTTTTGCCTTAGGGGACAGGATGAATTCCTTCAAAAGGATGGAACTTATAGTGTTTGATGAAACTTTGATTCCTTCAAATTCTTCTAAGAGTTCTGAAAAATGAGTTAAATTGGTGCCTTCATATTTTGTTCGATATAAGTCAACAATAGTCTGTTTTATAGAATTATCTAAAGCATGGACAGGCTTTCTACCGCGATTCCCATGTATAAAAAAGGCTTTTCCCTGCTCCTTATACCCTTTAATCATTCTGTTAATGTGTCTAACAGTACAATTAATCTGTACAGCAGCTCTTTGCTTGTTACCATTACTCTCTACTAATTTTTTGATTATATTATACTTTGCATTCTCATTCATTGTTAAAACTACCTTTCTGATTTTGTCCACCTCACTTCTTAGTCATGAGGATTTATTATACTATAAACTTATTTATTTGGGACATAATCAAATGCGGTATACTAAGACATTATCACAATTCAATCATATAATACAAAAAAAATTGTCTAAAAAAATTGACAATAGAAAATTCATATAATATAATAAAAGGAAATTATACAGGTAGTAATTGAAAAACATTGAACAGGAAAAGTATTTAAGTTTGTTTTTATTTACAGAGAGTGGGGAAGTGCTGAAAACCCATAGAAAAGCTTAAAGAAAATCACCTGGGAGTTGAAGAATTGAACAGTATTTTTATAATTGCTTTAGTAAATTCTTACGTAATTCTACGTTACAGAATAGAGTATGGTAGTACTTAAATTTATTACCCATAGGTGGTACAGCGAGTTAAACTTCGTCCTATTTGGATGAAGTTTTTTTATTGTGTATTTTTTAGTTTAAAAATTATGTGGTGTATAAACATTGAAAAATAGTAAAAACTTAACAATGAGAATAGAAAGGGGTTAAATCCATGTATAAAAAAATTGATAGTGATAAAAGTTTTGTACAGATGGAAAAGGATGTTTTAAAATTATGGGAAGATAAAAAAGTAGTTGAAAAAAGTTTTAAAGAAAATGAGGATGGTGAATACTTCACTTTTTACGATGGACCTCCAACTGCAAATGGGAAACCTCATATAGGACACGTTCTAACTAGAGTTATGAAAGACCTCATACCAAGATATAAGGTTATGAAAGGATATAAAGTATTGAGAAAAGCAGGTTGGGATACACATGGACTTCCTGTTGAACTAGAAGTTGAAAAAAGTCTTGGAATTTCTGGAAAACCACAAATTGAAAAATACGGTGTAGAAGATTTTATAAAAAAATGTAAGAATAGTGTATTTACTTATGTAAGCCAATGGAAAGAAATGTCTGACAGGTTAGGATTTTGGGTAGACATGGATAATCCATATGTAACATATCACAATGATTACATAGAATCAGAATGGTGGGCACTCAAAAAAATATGGGAAAAAGATCTTTTATATAAAGGTCATAAAATAGTGCCATATTGTCCTAGATGCGGAACCGCACTTTCTTCACATGAAGTTTCTCAAGGATATAAAGATGTAAAAGAGACATCAGTATACGTTAAATTTAAAATTAAGGACCAAGATAAATACATGATAGCATGGACAACTACACCTTGGACACTTCCTAATAATATGGCATTAGCTGTAAATAAAAGCTATGATTATGTAGAAGTTCTTAATCAAGAACAACATTTAATATTAGCAGAAGCTATGTTAGAAAAGCTAGAGGGAGAATATGAAGTCTTAAGGAAATTCAAAGGAGAAGAATTAGTTGGACTTGATTATGAACCAATCTTCAATTTCGCATCCTTTGAAGGAAAAGCACATTATGTTGTTCATGCAGATTATGTAACATTAACAGAAGGTACTGGAATAGTTCATACAGCTCCTGCTTTTGGTGAAGATGATAGTATTACAGGGAAAAAATATAATATTCCTATGACAAATTCTGTAGATACTCAAGGAAGATATAAAGAAGAAGTTACTCCATGGAAAGGTCTTTTCGTAAAAGATGCTGATCCTAAAATAATAGAATATTTAAAAGAAAAAGGAATACTTTATAAGGCAGAAAAGTTTACTCACTCCTATCCATTCTGCTGGAGATGTGATACTCCACTTTTATATTATCCAAGAGACACTTGGTTTATAAGAATGTCTCAAATGAGAGATAAACTAGTTAAAAATACTAACGACACAAATTGGTATCCTGATAATATAAGAACTGGTAGGTTTGGAAACTTTGTTGAAGGAGTAATAGATTGGGGACTTAGCAGAGAAAGATATTGGGGGACACCTCTTCCAATATGGGAATGTGAATGTGGTCATAGAGAGTGCATAGGAAGTATTGAAGAATTGAAGGAAAAAGGAATAAATGTACCAGATGATATAGAGCTTCATAAACCTTATATAGATAGAGTTAAATTAAAGTGTCCTCATTGTGGAAAAGAAATGAAGAGAGTATCAGAAGTAATTGATTGCTGGTTTGATTCAGGTTCAATGCCTTTTGCACAGCATCATTATCCTTTTGAGAATAAAGAAGTTTTTGAGAAAAATTTCCCTGCACAATTTATATCTGAGGCAGTAGACCAGACTAGAGGATGGTTCTATACGCTTATGGCTATATCTACTGTATTGTTTGATAGAAGCCCATTTGAAAACTGTGTGGTTCTAGGACACGTTTTGGATAAACATGGACTAAAAATGTCAAAGCATAAAGGAAATGTTTTAAGTCCTTCTACTATTTTGGAAAATGAAGGAGCAGATGCAGCTAGATGGTATTTCTATACTGAAAGTGCACCTTGGCTTCCATCTAGATTTTATGAAGAAGCAGTACAGGATAGTCAGAGAAAATTCCTAGGTACCCTATGGAATGTATATTCTTTTTATGTGCTTTATGCAGATTTAGATAATTTTAACCCTATGGACTATAAAGATTTTGTAAGCGAAAATGTAATGGATAAGTGGATAATCTCCAAGTTGAATTCTCTTATAAAGCAAACTGAAGATCACTTAGATAATTATAGAATTACTCAAGCTGCTCAGAATATAGGAAACTTTGTAGATGAACTTTCAAACTGGTATGTAAGAAGAAATAGGTCAAGATTCTGGAGCCAAAAGTTAACGGATGATAAAATAGGAGCATATTTAACTTTATATAAAGTATTAAATACTTTATGTCTGGTAGCTGCACCATTTGTACCATTTATAACAGAAGAAATTTATCAAAATCTTGTTGTAAATCTTGATAAGGATGCAGTAGAAAGCTTACATTTGTGTAAGTGGCCGGAGTACGATTCAAATGTAGTAGATGCTAAGCTTGAAGAGGATATGGAAGAAGCTTATAAGATAGTTAAACTTGGAAGAAGTGCTAGAAATAGTGCTAATATAAAAAATAGGCAGCCTCTTTCAGAAATGCTTATAAGCGTAAATACTCTTCCTGAATATTATGGAGATATAATAAGAGATGAATTAAATATTAAAAAGATAGTTTTCAATGCAGATTTATCAAAGTATGTTAACTTTAGTATAAAACCAAATTTACCTGTGCTAGGTAAAAAGTATGGTAAATTAATACCAAAAATAAAGAATGAAATATCATCCATGAATCAAATGGAATTGGCACAAAAGATAAATGACAAGGAAACTGTAAAAATAAATATAGCAGAATCAGAAATAGAGCTAAATTCAGAGAACTTACTTATTACAATGGAAGGCTTAGAGGGATTTGCCTTTGCAGGAGAAGGAAGTACAGGAATTGTTTTAGAAACTACAATTACAGAAGAACTTAGAGAAGAAGGAAATTTGAGAGAAATTTTAAGTAAAGTTCAAAATATGAGAAAAGAAAGTGGTTTCGAAGTTGCAGATAAGATAAATCTATATGTTTCAGGTAATGAAAAACTTGAAGCTATAGTGAAAAAATTTGATGAAAGAATAAAAAAGGAAACTCTTTCTATGGATGTTATTTATAATGCCAATAGAAAATATAATAATTGTAACATTAATGGAGAAAAACTAAATATTGCAATGGAAGTAGTAAATAAATAGAGCAGTTAGTAAAATATGATAATCACTAATTTTAAATAGATATTTATTTTAAAATTAGTGATTAGTTTTAATTGGATATATTAAATATTGTAAATTAGCTTGTAATAAGTTAGGTTTATAAGTATAATTATAAAAAAAGTAATTGGTAGGTGATAAGGTGGCAGCATCAATTAAAGACGTTGCTAGAGAGGCAGGGGTTTCAATAGCTACAGTGTCTAGAGTACTTAATGATGTAGACGTTGTAAATGAAGAAACTAAAAAAAAGGTTTTAGTAGCTATTGAAAAACTAGGTTATAGGCCCAATATAGTAGCAAGAAGTCTTAAAACTCAAAGAACAAGAACTATAGGGATAATAATCCCGGATATATCTAATCAGTTTTATCCTGAAATTGTAAGAGGAGCTGAAGATGTAGCAAATATATATGATTATAATATAATGTTATGCAATACTGATTTAGATATAGAAAAAGAAATGGAATATTTAAAGGTTCTGAAAGAGAAGATGGTAGATGGGGTTTTATATATGAGTAATTCCTTAGAACCAAAAATATTGGATCTCATAAAACAACTTCAGCTTCCAATGGTTTTAGTAGAAACTACAAATGAAAAAGAAAGTATACCTAGCGTAACTATTGACAATGAAAAAGCTGCATATGAAGGTGTAACTTATTTGATAAAAAATGGCAATAAGAATATAGCTTACATAGGCGAAAATACAGATATGGCAAATGCTAGTGCTGTAAGGTACAAGGGGTACAGAAAGGCTCTTGAGGAAAATAACCTTGAATTAGACAAAAGTAAGGTTTATTTTGGAAATGTTAAAGCAAAAGATGGTTATAAGGGAATGAGTGAAATACTCAGTAAAACTAAAGTAGATTCAGTATTTTGTACCAGTGATGAGGTGGCTATGGGTGCTATAAATGCACTTAGAGATAATAATATTAGGGTGCCTGAAGATGTGGATGTAATGGGATTTGGCAATATATATTCTGCCTCCATATTTTATCCTAAGTTAACAACTGTAGCACAACCTACTTACGACATGGGATCTGTTGGCATGAGGATGCTCATAAAATTAATAAATAAACAAGAATTCGAAAAAAAGAACTATGTATTGTCACATAAATTGATTGAGAGGGATTCCTGTAAAAAGTAATTTTATTTAGGACAAAAATTTATTTATAAAAAGTTAATACAAAAGTATTACATGATAATATATAATTATAATCAAAAAATATATATTATAGGGAAAGGGAAACATAATGGTAGAAAAAATAATTGAAATAGTTATTTTTGTCTTAGATAAAACGGGATATATAGGCACGTTTGCAGCTATGGCCCTTGAGAGCGCCTGTATACCTATTCCAAGTGAAGCTATACTGCCATTTGGAGGATACCTAAGTTATACGGGAAGACTAAGTTTACCTCTTGTTATAATAGTTGGTACATTAGGAGGTACAGTAGGCTCTTTAGCTGCATATTATATTGGAAAAATAGGTGGAAGACCTTTAGTTGAAAAATATGCAAAAAAACTCAGATTATCTAGGTCCCATATTGAAAAAAGCGATTATTATTTTAGCAAATATGGAGAAAAAATAGTGTTTTTTTCTCGACTATTACCTATAATCAGAACTTTTATTTCTCTTCCTGCAGGGATAAGTAAAATGGAAGTTAAAAAATTTATAATTTACACTTTACTTGGATCTTCTATATGGAGTATTATTTTAGGATACGCAGGTTATAAAATGGGAGAAAAATGGACGATTATAAGACAATGGTTTCATTTTGCAGATATAGCATTAGTTGTCTTTATAGTTTTATTTATATTGTATAAGTTAGTGTATAAAAAAATAAATAGGAAAAACTCTTAGATGCAATTTAAGAAATAAAAAAAATTCAGTGAAAATATATTTCACTGAATTTTTTTGGCTGAAATTTGTATTTCATGAGGTACATAAAATCATTGAAAAAAATGCCGTCACATATATTTGAATTTTGTTTAACGATTTTTTTGAAGTATTTCCCTTATGATGGTATAATTTAACATAAAAGTAAATAGATTAATTAGTTAACCACTATTAGGAGGGGGATTATGGAATACAGGGAAAAGATAAAAGAGATATTTTCTTATTTGCTAAGATTAAAAAAACTAAATGAAAAATCCGTAAGAAATGTTTATGATTATGATAAGTTGTACTGGGAAGAAGAATTTTCCCATATGGCTGGATGTATTGTTGGAAAAACTGTTACCAGTGAAAATTGGATTGAGGTGAACAAAAAGTGTGGAAAGCTGTATCAGGAGTTTTTTAATCTATACCAGGAAAATGAAAAAAATGGAGAGAATTTTGAAATAGTTTTTGGACATGGTTTAATTGTATGGAATATAGATAAGGAAAAAATACTTCACCCTGTTTTGGCTACTAGAATGAAGATAGAATTTAATAAGGCAAAGGGTTCATTTATATTAATACCTTCAGGTAAGACTAGGCTAGAAACTTCACTTTTTGAAGGACTGAAAGAATGTAATATGTCTGATATTATTTCCCTTGCAGATGAAGTAAGTCGTGTGAATTTAGATCCAAGAAATATAGAAAAAATTAAGTCAGTATTTTTAAATCTAATTTCCAACATAGACGTTAAGGGTAAGTTGAGTCAGAGTAAGTTTTCAAAAAAGAAAATTGATTTCGAGCAGTTCCCTGTGATTTACAATTCCTCCGTTATATTGGTAAGAAAGAATAGTATGAAGTTATGGCAGGTTGAAATAGCTAATATAATTGATGAAATAGATAATGGATATGAAATACCTGAGACTATTAAAGCTTTAGTGGATGAAGATGGGTCAGATTACAGTGGAGTTGACAAAAGCGAATGGAAGGATGTGTCGGATAATTTGTTATTCCCTCTTCCTGCAAATTCAGAACAAAAAAGTATAGTAAAAAAAATATGTGAAAATTATGGAGTAGTTGTACAAGGACCACCAGGAACAGGAAAAAGTCATACTATAGTGAATTTAATATGCCACTTACTGGCAAATGGCAAAAGGATACTTGTGACTAGTCAGACAAGTAGGGCACTTAAAGTACTGACAGAAAAAATACCTGAAGAAATAAGACCACTATGTATAAGCGTTTTGGGAAACGATATCAATTCTTTAAATGACCTTAACAAAGCTGTAAGAAAAATAACGGACAACCTCTCTATGGATCCTGAAATTATGGATGAAGAAGTTAAAAGTTTGGAAAAAGAATTAAGCTTCTGCAGGAGAAATGAGGAGCTTCTGTATGAAAAATTAAAAAAGATTCGAGAGGGGGAAAATAGAAATATAAATTATGAGGGAAAGGAGTATGACATTGTATATATAGCAAAGTGGGTCAAAGACAATAAAGACAAATATTGTTGGATGAAAGATAGAATAAAAATTGATCAAGTAATGCCGCTATCAGATAAGGAATTCAACTTGTTAATATATCTCTTAGGGGATTTAGATAAGGATAAAAAGTGTAAGTTTGATAGCATGAAAAACATAATAAATAAATTACCTGACTTCAATGAAATATGTAATAAAATTTCAGAGTATAAAAAATTAAATGGTCAATATGAAAATTATATTAAAACTGTAGAAGGGTGGCATATACCTAATGATAATAAATGTAACTATGAAAAAGTTCTAGAGCTTGCAAATATATGCAAAAGTAAAATCACCAAACTTCAGGAAAAAAATATATGGTGGAATGTATTTCAGGATTATCACAATAGTAAGATATCAAAGCAAACATTTAGAGACTTGTTGTGTAAAAGCAGTGAATATATGTTGAGCTTGAGTAGAATTAATAATCAGATTAGAAATTGCAAAATAGAAATTCCTGAAAATGTAAGCAAAAATAAATTTATAGAGGACTTTGATATTTTATTTGATGTATTTAATGAAAAAGGAAAAGTAGGAAAAATATTTATGATTTTTCATCCTGAATGTAAATATATACTGGAATATTGTAAGGTAAATGGAGAATTATTAAAAAATACGGATCAAGCCTTAATAGTTAAACTCTATACCCAACAAGAGAGGATTTTTACTGCATTAAAAACTATGTGGAACAATGTAATGGAAGATTACGGTGGAGAGACAATAAACTCTAATTTAAGGGAAAGTGAGTTTATTGCTATTGAACAAAATTTAGACTACTTGGATGTTATAATAAATTGGGATATGGAGTATAAAAGAGAAATTTTAAGGGCTCTTGGAAAAATATCAGTTCCGCAAAATATTGATTGGCATAAGAAAGAAACCTATGATTATTTAATTAAATGTGTAAATTTTATAAAGAATATGAATAAATATAATGAAGACAAAGCATATATAGAGATATTGAAAAAGTTGATAAAAACTACGGAAAAGTTGAGAGACCTCTATAAAGCTGTGGACGATTTGAATATAGATGAAGTTAAGAAGATATTAAGTGAATTTGAAGAAATTAAATGTGTAAAAAATAAATCACTTAAAATAGACGAGTTAATAGGAAAAATGAAAAAAGTATGCCCCAAAACTTGCATAAATATATTGGATAATTGGTCTTATGATAAGGAAAAGTTCAACAGTTGGGGACAAGCATGGAAATGGGCTAAATGGAATAGCTTATTGCAGAGCACGTATGATTTCGATGACGATAACATAGGTGATCTTATAGAAAATGAAAAAAATAGAGAGAAGGTGCTTATAAAAGACATAGTATCAAGGAAGACCTGGTATAATCAGATAATTAAAACTAAGGAAAGTGAAAAGAGAAGCTTATTTTCTTGGGCTCAGGCAGTAAAAAGAATTGGAAAAGGCAGAGGTAAGATGGTGCCTCAGTATAGGAAGATAGCTCAAAAAGAAATGGAAAAATGTAAAAAAGTTATACCTGTATGGATTATGCCTTTAAATAGGGTTATTGAAAACATAAAGTTATCTAAAAATATGTTTGATGTAATAATATTTGATGAGAGTAGTCAGAGCGATATATTCTCATTGTGTGCACTTATGAGGGCTAAGAGAGCAGTTATAGTAGGGGATGACAAACAAATAAGCCCAGAAACTATAGGTATTGATCAGAATGTGGTGCATGATTTAATAGACAAGTATTTGGGAAATATACCTCAAAAAGAATGGTTTGATCTCCAAGTTAGTTTGTATGATACAGCACTTAGGGTATTTCCAAGCAGATTAATGTTGAAGGAGCATTTCAGATGCGTACCGGAAATAATAAATTTCAGTAATGATTTAAGCTACTCAGGTGAAATAATACCTCTTAGATATCCTAAAATATATGAAAAATTTTATCCAGCAATAAACACTGTTAAAGTAAATGGAGGAGTTAGAGATGCATCTAAGCCTATAAATGTTAAGGAAGCTGAATGCTTAGTAGACAAGGTCGTTTCCTGCTGTAGGGATAAAAGATATTCTAATATGTCTATGGGCGTTATATCTTTACTTGGGGAACCGCAAGGTCATCTTATAGAAAATATGCTTAGAGAAAAAATAGGGGTAGAAGAGATGATAAGTAGAAAGCTCATATGTGGAGATGCTTACTCCTTCCAGGGTGATGAACGGGATATAATGTTTTTATCTATGGTTATTTCAAAGGATGTAAAATTTGCTCCACTTACTAAAGAAAATGACATGAGGAGATTTAATGTAGCTGCAAGTAGAGCTAGAAATCAGATGTGGCTATTCCATTCAATAGACTTAGAAGATTTAAATGAGGAATGTGTGCGTTATTCTCTCTTAAATTACTTCCTAAATTATAATAAGTATAGTGTTAAAAATAAAAGTATGGAATATGCATTTCAATCTAGATTTCAAAAAGACGTGTATGGCATTATAAAAAACAAGGGATATAAAATTGTGCCTGAGGTAAAAATAGGTAAGTACAAAATAGACTTTGTTGTGGAGGATATGAGGAATAGGGTTGCAATTATATGTGATAGTGAGTTGTCTCAGAAAAATTACAGCTCTAAGAAAATTATGGAAACACAATTAGACTTAGAAAGATTGGGTTGGATATTTTATAAGATAAAAGAAGGTGAATTTTATTATAATCCTGAAAGGGTTATGGAAAAACTGTGGAATAAACTAAATAATATAGGTATTGAACAGTACAAGTTAGAAGAAATTCAGAATAAAAATCTTCAAGCTGTATAAAATATAGTGCCTTAAAAATATTTTTAGGGCACTATACTTTTAGCCTTGCAATGATAATAATATTTTAAACAGTATTTCACAATTACGATAATTTATACATAGTATAAAACATAGCAAGTATTATTTGGAGTGAATTTATTGTTGTATGCACTAATTCTTGCAGGAGGTAAAGGAACAAGATTATTTCCATTATCTAGAGCTAAAAATCCAAAACAATTTTTAAAAATTGTAAATAATAAGAGTTTTTTAAGAAATACTGTAGATAGAATCAAGCCTTTAGTTGATACAAATAATATATATGTGGTTACTAATGAGGAATATATAGATAGAGTTCAAGCAGAACTTCCAGATATAAGTAGAAATAATATATTTGCAGAACCAGAAAATAAAGAAACAGCCACCTGTATAGGATTTTCAGCGGTGAAATTGTTAAAAAAGGATCCTCTAGCTACTATGATAATTTTGCCTTCAGATCATTATATAGAAAGTGAAAAATTATTTATAGACACCATAAATAAAGCGGTGGAAATTGCAGAAAAGAAAAAAGGACTTGTAACTATTGGAGTTAAACCCATAAGACCTGAAACAGGATATGGTTATATTGAAATGGGCGAAAAAATAAATATAGGAGTTAATGCTTTTAAAGTAGAAAGATTTTTAGAAAAGCCCAACATAGAAGTTGCAAAAGATTTAATATTAAAAGGAACCTATTTATGGAACAGTGGTATGTTTGTATGGAGGGTGGATGTTTTTTTAAGAGAAATGCAGAAGTACCTTCCTAAAATGTATAAGTGTATGGCTCTTATATATAAAAGCCTGGATACAAAACAGGAGGAGAAGGTAATACAGGAACAATATAAACGTATAGATGGGATATCTGTAGATTTTGGGATAATGCAAAAAACCAGAAAAGCTTATGTCATTAAATGTGAATTTTTATGGGATGACATAGGTACTTTTACTGCGTTAGGGAGGTTTCTTAAGGACGTAAAGGGTAATAATGTAAAGGGGAATACTGTAATAGAGTCTAGCGAAAGTTGTACTGTATTTGGAGGTGATAAACTTATAATAGTATTTGGGGTTAAGGATTTGATAGTGATAGATTCTGAAGATGTGCTTTTAATTATGGACAAAAATAGAGATCAGGAGGTAAAATATTTAGTAAATATCTTAAAAAATAAAAGTAACTTAAAAAAATATATTTAATGAAGAAATTGTAATTACGGAATATAGAGGCAGTTTCCATTTAAAAGATAATGTCAGTAAGTTTGTAAAAATATCAAAGTTGCTGGCAGTTTTTTATTAAATGTAATTTACTTTGACGGGTCATTTTCTTTATGGTAAATTCTCTACGTAAAGCTTCACTTTTTGAGTCATATTCCTCAAAGTAAATCAATTTTACAGGAAGTCTTCCCCTAGTATATTTTGCACCTTTTCCTTTGTTATGAGTGGATATTCTTTTGTCTAAATCATTGGTGTAACCTGTATAAAGTGTTCCATCACTACATTCTAATATATATACATAATTCATTTTATAATTTCTTTCATAGTTTATTTTACGGATACGTAAGGATTATTTTCTATATAAAATCGCCAGAGATAATGTGAAGCTTCCTCAGCATAATCTACGCCTATACGTTTAGAACTTTTTATGCTGATATTTTCAATATTATTTCCTTGGATGTAAAGGTCACTTTTACAAAGATCTTTTCTATTTTGGCTTTTGTCTATGAGAAGTGCCTTGCAAAGTTTTCCAGGGCCATTGGTCAAATTCTTAATTTGACGTTTATTTAATAGGTTGTATTCTTTTTCATATCTGTTCAAGGACATGTCTTCTAGACAAGTGAGAGGTTCTAATGCTCTTATAAGGACTCCTTCAGGAATACCTTCACTTTCAGTTACTACATTGAAGCAATAGTACATGCCATATATCATAAATACGTAGGAAAAACCACAGGGACCATACAAGGCTTCTGTTCGTTTAGTACGTCTATTTCCATAGGCATGAGCAGCTTTATCTATAATTCCCTTATAAGCTTCTGTTTCTACTATTTTTCCAGATAATTTTTTACCATTTATTTCATGAACTAATACTTTACCTAGGAGATTTTTTGCAACTAATAAGGTATCCCTTCCGTAAAAATCTCTATCTAATTTATTAGACAAATTATGTAACCTCCTTTAGTCTTATATGATATTATTATATCATATAAGATTAATAATTATGTTATAGGGACTTTCAACTAGAAAACCTTTATGGAGTGGGAGATTAAAATTATGAAAATACTTTATTATGATTGCTTTTCTGGAATAAGTGGGGATATGAATTTAGGGGCTTTAATAGATGCTGGAGTAGATAAGGACTATTTAACTTTTGAATTATCAAAGCTTAATATAGATGGTTATGAGCTTAATATTAAGAAAGATGTAAAAAATGGCATATCAGGAACTAAAGTAGACGTAGTTTTGAAAAATAATTCTGTATGTTCACATCAACATAGAAACTTAGAATATATAGAAAACATGATAAGTTCAAGCAGTTTAAGTTCTAAGGTTAAGAAAATGAGTAAGGGAATTTTTAAAAAAGTAGCGCAAGCTGAAGCAAAGGTGCACAGTAAACCTATAAATGAAGTTCACTTTCATGAAGTTGGGGCAGTAGATTCTATAGTAGACATTGTTGGAGCTGCTATATGTTTTGATTATTTGAATGTAGATAAAGTGGAGGCTTCTAAGGTGGAAGTTGGTAGTGGGTTTGTAAAATGCGCTCATGGTATATTACCTGTGCCAGCACCTGCTACAGCAGAGATATTAAAGAACGTTCCTATAGAATCTAAAGTAAATTTTGAAGCCACTACACCAACAGGTGCAGCTATTTTATCTTATCTATGCCCAAAGTTTACTTCGGATAAGGATTTTAAAGTAACAAAAATAGGATACGGAATAGGAAGTAAGGATAACGATGATATTCCAAATGTTTTGAGGGTTTTTATAGGAGAACCTATATCTTATGAAAAGAATAGCCATAAGGATTGTTATTGGAATAAAGATGAGAAAACTGAATATATATTAGATAGAAGAAACATGGATAAATCTAGCTCTAAAGATGAATTAGGATGTATTAGAGAAGAAGCACAGGTTATAGAATGCAACATAGATGATATGAATCCTGAAAAATATCAATATATAATAGATAAATTGTTACAAATAGGAGCTTTAGATGCGTACTTGACGCCCATAATAATGAAGAAGGGAAGGCCGGCAGTAAAATTGAGCGTGCTTTATAAGGATGAAGCAGAAGAAGAGATTAGAGATATTGTTTTAACAGAAACTACTACCTTGGGATTTAGAAAATATAAAATAGAAAGGAATATGTTATATAGAGATTTTACAAAGGTAGTTACAAAGTATGGGCAAGTAAATGTAAAAAATGCTTATTACAAAGGTAAAAAAATAAAAAGCAAAATTGAATATGAGGATTGTAAAAAACTTGCTTTAAAAAATAAAATAAGTATAGATGAGATATATAGGGAGGTTATGTCTAAAACATTTAAATGAAAAAGTGTTTTAGATGAAAAATTGCAGGATAAAATGAATTGTGTAATATTAAGCAGGAATTATTGAATATTTGCATCTAAAATTAATATAATATTATTTTAGATTTTATTAAATGTTGTTATGCTAATAAATGCATCTAATGTTATTTTATTGACAAATAACTGCTAAAAGGTATAATTATGGTATACGGTTTAAATAATTCATATTGTTTAATAGAAATTCATTTTTTTATATTATTGCGTATTTTCCCATAAATGAGAAGGAAATGGCTATTTTTTAAAGACTTATTTTTCATATTATTATTTATCAGGAGGAATGGCAGATGAAGGTAACTGGAATATTGGAAAAGGCAACTAAGAATGCATTAGCTAAAGCCGGTGTAGAATTGTTGAATAGAGACCCAGAAGAAAGCCTTGATAAGCTGTTTGCTTTGATTAAGAAAACAGTAAAAAAAGACGAAGAGAATTTAGCTAGAGTAGAAAGAGTTCAGGAATTATACGAAACTAATCAAGCAATTCATAAACTTGTTATAGACATTATTGAAAATTCTAATAAAAAGTGTATGGATAAACTTTTTACCAATTTTTTCTCAAATGCAGTTTGGTATGGAATGCCAAAAAGAGAGCAGTTTTTTCAAGATACAGGTATAAAGACACCATTTACAATATTGATGAGTCCATCTATGAGATGTAATTTAAGGTGTACAGGATGTTATGCTTCAAGTTATAGTAAAGAGGATGATATTCCCAAAGAGGAAGTAGATAGAATTATTGGTGAAGCTAGAAAACTTGGAATTTATTATTTTATAATTCTTGGTGGAGAACCGTTTATAAATGACTATATGCTTGACATATATAAGAAATATAATGATTGTATATTTACACCATTTTCAAATGGCACCCTTTTTGATGAGAAATTAGCAGATAAGATAAAACAGCTGGGAAATGTAATTCCTATGTTTTCTGTGGAGGGTTTTGAAGAAGAGACAGATAAAAGAAGAGGAAAAGGTATATTTAAAAAAGTTATGCATGCAATGGATCTTTTGAAGGAACGAGGAGTTTTATTTGGAGTATCTACTGCAACCAGTAGGTATAACATAGATACAGTTACATCAAGTGAATTTATAGACATGCTTGTTGAAAAGGGAGCAAAAATGGGGTGGTATTTCTTATTTATGCCTGTAGGTAAAGAACCTGATGTAAATTTGATGCTTACTCCAGAGCAGAGAATACGCTTAGGAGAAAAAATAAGAGAAATAAGAAATACTAAGCCATATTTTACTATTGACTTTTTTAATGATGCACCTTATGTTGGAGGATGTATTGCAGGAAAATACTATTGTCACATAAATTCCAAGGAAGAAGTAGAGCCTTGTATATTTGCCCATTTTGCAGTAGATAATTTAAAAGGCAAAAAACTTGTAGATGTATTTAAGTCAGATTTTTTTAAGGAATTAAGAAATAGACAACCATATAATAAGAACTTGCTATTGCCTTGCATGATGATTGACAATACCAATGAAATTAGGGAAATTGCTAAAAAGACAGGTGCGAGGCCTACAGATGAAGGTGCAAGAATGATGCTTGAAGATCTAGAATTTCAAAAACAACTTGATAAAGTATCAAAGGAATACAAGCCTTATGCAGAAAAGGCTTGGGAAAAAGACTTTAATTCTGAAGGAAATTATAAAATGTCTAAAGGCTAAACCTTTAAAATATCCAGAGAGATTTATTCTCTGGATATTTTATTTTAATAAGAAATTTGCGATTAATCACTGAAGTTGAAAGATAATTGGTATTATTATAAAATATACATATTAGATTGAAATCAATAGGAGAGTTTTTATGAAAAGATGTATAAGAATAACATTACTTTTAATAATGACAGTAATGTTATGTTTAATAGTAGTTTCTTGTAATAAAAAACAAAATAGCGAAAATAATGAAAGAGTACTTAAAGGAAATATTAAAATTGTTACGGACGTAGAGCATGGGCCTCAATTTGAACTTGCAGCAGAGGCATTTGAAAAATTGCATAAGAAAGTTAATATAAATGTTATTACAGTAAAGGATACAGATAACAATGTTGAAGCGATATTTAATGGACCGCAGTATGAAGCAGACATAACTACAATAAATGATAGCAGTATAAAGCACATTATAACTAAAAATTCAGAAAAATTTTTAGAGATGACAGGTTCGGTAAAGGGATATAAAGATGAATTATTAGCCAATAAAATTTATAATGATACTGTAAAAGGGAAAGTTTATGCTTTACCTTGGGACACTTATCCTAAAGCCTTGCTATATAGAAAAGATATATTTGCTAAAGAAGGAATAGATATAAATAGAATTAAAAGCTGGAGCGATTATATAGAAGTAGGAAGGAAAATAAGTAAAGATACTGGAAAGATATTTATTGCAAATTCTTCAGAAGACAATAATGATATTTATCTACTACTCTCAAATCAATTGGGAACATCTTATTTTAACCAATCTGGGAAATTAGACTTTAAATCGCAAAAGTGGGCTAGAGTTATTGAAATATCAAAGATCCTTTATGGAGAAGGGCTTATACAAGAAATTCCTTCTAAAGATGAAGTTATAAACAAGGCACAACTAAACAAGATAGTATCCTTTATTGCAGATCCTACTTATGCTGTAACTTTAATGAACAAGTTTCCACAGTCTAAAGGTAAATGGGGAGTAATGAAATTACCTGCCTTTGAAGATGGAGGTAATAGGGATGTGTCTTTAGGTGGAATTAATTTAGTTATAAATAAAAATACTTCTGAATCAAATTTGTCAGAGGAATTTGTAAAATTTGCACTTACAGATGGAAAGCTTCAAATGGATTTATTAAATAAGTATGGAAGATTTCCAGTTAGCACAGATGCTTATAATTTTGTAGATTTAAATAAAAGCATAACGTATTTTGATAGTACAATATGGAATCTCTTTGGGAGTGTAGAACAAGGATCATTTAGTATAAATTATACAAAAAATTTTCCTGATATAAGAGAAAAAATAAAAAGGGTCTTAAATGAAACAAACATTAAAAATGAAAATTATAAATCTATAATAGAAGGGGTAGAAACAATTTTAAAATAATTATATGAAACGTTTACAAAATTAGCAAAATGATGTATAATAGGAATATAGGGGATTAATCATAGGGATTTTTTAACATAAATAAAACCTTTTAACTAGGAGCGTCAGTAGTTAAAAGGTTTTATTTTATCCGATGACTACCTACTCTAATACTTCCACTTCTCCAAGTGTACGTTGCGAGCAGCTACGTTCCTGGATAACGATTTTCCCTAAAGGATAACGCCTTCTAAGTGCTAAAGCACTAAGAATCCTGTTAATAAGCATCAGGTGGAGTCAAAACTCCATCTGATGCCAAGAACCCTGTTTATTAAAAAGTTTGGGAGTATTTACATATCTAAAATTTTTTTATAAACTTTAATAGTTTTTTCAGAAGATTTTTCCCAAGAGTATTTAGAGGATTGCTTTAAGGCTTTTGTACTCAACTCATTTCTTATATTTTCATCGTTAAGTAATGCTTCCATGGAATACATAAGGCTTTTTAAGTCAAATGGATCTATAAGTATACCACCATCTTCTACTATTTCAGGAATAGATGAAATACGTGAGGTTATTACAGGGGTACCGCAGCTCATTGCTTCTAGAGGAGGTAGTCCAAAACCTTCATATAAAGATGGATATATAAATACGTCACAGGCATTATAAAAAGTAGGAAGCATGTTTTCTTCTACAAATCCTGTAAACTTAATGTTATTATCTATATTCAAATCTGTACTCAAGTTTCTCAATTTACATAATTCATCTTTATTGGAACCTATAATAACTAAATCATAATTCTTATCTAAATTTTTATGAATTTTAGAAAAAGCAGTAATTAGTGAAGATACGTTTTTCCTAGAGCTAAAACCACCTATATAGAGAATA
The DNA here is from genome assembly GCF_019056555.1 of Clostridium sp. 001. Taxonomy (NCBI): domain Bacteria; kingdom Bacillati; phylum Bacillota; class Clostridia; order Eubacteriales; family Clostridiaceae; genus Clostridium; species Clostridium sp. 001. Next base: position 2,540,026 of record NZ_CP020473.1, read on the forward strand.
AAGGAATTTTTTATGTTATATTTATCTTTTATGTTGTATTGGCATTTATCTTTATCCAAAGGTTTATATTTTTTATCTGCAGCTAAAGGAGTTACAAATATTTTATTTTCATCTATAGGAAAAAATTTCAGAATATCTTTTTTTGAACAATTCGATACAGTTATTATTCCATCTGCCAGTTCAACAATATTAGGAAGTTCTTTTAAAAATTTTGATAAATATCCTTTACCTACAGTCTCAGGAAGTATATATGGTATTAAATCGTGAATGGTAACTACCTTTTTGCAGGTTATATTTTTTGATATGCCAATACCGTTTTGGGGAATGTGGTATATATCTACAGCTTCTTTTTTTAAATTTTCTGGAAAATAATATTCTTCAAAGAATCTATGGTGTTTTTTAGAGCTCATCAATATTTTAGTATTTTCATATAAAAATTTTTCGTAATTGCTCCCGGACCAGTATATATTATAAAAATTCTCTGTATGATTTTTAAGCATATATTTTAAGATCTTAGCTGTATAAGTGCCTATACCGGTACCTTTATACCAATTGATTCCTCTTCCGTCAATGGCAATTTTCATTGATTTTATACCTCCACATTCTAGTAATTCTAAAATGGTTAAAATGTTATATTATATAATATTAATACTAATATAAAAAGGTGAATACAAATTGCAGATGAATAATTAGGTGGATATTTTAATTTAGCACACACGGATATATTTATTCATATACTACATATATAGTAATTTTTGGAGGAAAAGGCTTTTGGATATATTAGAAGTAAAAAAATATGTTGAAGATGCTTATGATCTCCATATTGAATTTATAGAAAAAGTTAAAAGTATATATAAGGTTCATACAAAATACAATAAATATTGCTTAAAGGTAATAAATTACGATTTTGGACATTTCTTATTTATAATTTCTGCCATAAAGCATCTCCAAAATAAAAACTTTAAGAGCATACCTGAAATAATTGAAACTAAGCAGGGAAAAGATTATATAGAAATAGAAAGGGGTTATGCCTATTTATGCAGATGGGTTGACTCTAGACAGTGTAATTTTGAAAATCCATTGGATGTTTTAGTTGCAACTTCTAAGTTAGCAGAACTTCATAAAAAAAGCTGTAATTTTAAAGTGCTAAAAAATATGAATCCTAGGATAGGATGGTTTAAGTGGATAGATACTTTTAAAACTAGAGAAAATGAAATAGTAGATTTTAAAAAAAGAATATTAAAAAAAGACCATAAGGAAGAATTTGATATATTGTATCTAAATTCTATGGAAAAGGAAATAAATATTGCGGAAAAATCTATAGAAGATTTAAAAAAGACCAGATATTTAGATGAAATGAAACAAGAAATCTTAAGTAATGGATTTTGTCATCATGATTATGCCAATCATAATATTTTAATAGATACTGAAGGAGAAATAAACATTATAGATTTTGATTACTGTATATTAGATACACATCTTCATGACCTGTCTAGTTTGCTTATAAGAAGGATGAAAAACGGCAAATGGGATATGAATAATGCGTCTTTTATAATTGATGCATATAATGCTATAAATGTTGTAAAAACAGAGGATATACCTATTATGTCAGCTTTTATGGAGTTCCCTCAAGGGTATTGGCAGCTTGGAATACAGTATTATTGGGAAAAACAGCCTTGGGGAGAAGAGGCGTTTATTAAAAAGTTAAGGAGAATTTTAGGTGACACAAGAGAAAGACTGGAATTCATAGATGAGTTTAAGAAGAGCAAATGTAATTAAGATTTTAAAAGGAGGAACATCTAATGTCACATAAGAAATCTCATAATAAAAATATAGATGAATTTGAAAATAAGGATTTAGGATATTATGAAAGTAAAGTGGATAGTTTAAAGAAGACTGTAAAGCAGCTAGAAAAAATGAATAAAAGAAAAAAGGAAGTTATGAAACTAGAAAAAAAGAGGAAAAAGATGTTAAAGGAAATGAAAAAAATGCATAGATAGGGCAATCTCACAGGTAAAACAAAGAGGTGGTTTAAAAGTGTACTTTGAGGATGTTGAATCATGCTTTGTTAATTATTTAGAATCAAAAAAAATATTTAAAGTAAAAGAATTTGATAATACAATAAAGTACAAGAATATATCTCTGGATAACATAAAAGAACAGATGTTTATAATTAGTGAATTTCATAGAAGAACTTTAAAATATAGTGGTATTATGAATAAACGACTATATAACAATATAGGAAAAGAAGTAGAACAGTATAAAGTTTATACGAAGAAATTGAAAAAATATCTAGATAGAATAGAGAAGTTACAAAACAAAACTATATTTCAGGAAAAACTAAATCAAATAGGAAAAAAGTATTTAATAAGAGCAGAAAGCTGTATGAATAATATAGATAAAAATGGTTATACGGATTTAATAATTAGAAGCATGAAAAGGGTGGAAATGTGTCTCAGAAACACATATTTTAACAATCTGAGAAAAAAAGGAAATATAGAAGTTATAGATATAGAAGGATGCTGTTATAACATGGTAGAGATGGATGCAGTATATTTTTTAAATAGGATAAAAAGAAAAGGCATAAGTGAAAATTTTTATGAAATTATAATGGAATTTTGTAAGTACGAACATTTAAAACACGGTAGTGTGCAGTTTATTTTGTCAATGATTTCTTATCCTTATGAGGTTATGAAATGCTGCAGCAAATATATATATGGTACAAAAAATTGGACGGAAAAAGAATATATACTTAAACTAAATAAAGCTATAGATGAAGATGGAGAGAGTCTAATTAAATTTTAGATGGTAAGGGGGAGGCAGAATTGGTAGACAGATATGGTGAAAAAAAATATTTAACCAAGTATGATTTGTGTACAAAGCTTTTTGATAGATTTGATTTAAAAGTATATGATGTTGTACCGGTTAGAAGTGTATATATGATTTCTACAGACAAAGGAGAAAAAGTGTTAAAAAAAGTAGATTATACTTTAGATGAGCTGAAGTTTATATATAATGTTTTAAATTATGTGAGAACAAAATTCCCTAGAATAATAAATTTTGTGAAAAATAAAGCAGGAGAAATATATACTATTTGGGATGGAGATATGTACTGTATAATGGATACAGTAAATGGAACGGAATGTAACTTTAGTAATCCTATAGAACTGAATATTGCAGCAGAAGGCTTAGGCGAATTTCATCTTGCTTCTGAGGGATTTAAGACAGGTATATATAACAAGAGTAATAATGGGAAATTGATTGATGCTTTTAAGAGAAGAATTCAAGAAATGGAATTTTTTAAAAATATAGCGAATATTCATGATAAGAAGACAGAGTTTGACGAAATATTTATTAAAAATTGGAATTACTATATAGAGGAAATAGAAAAAAGCATAATATTACTTCAACAATCTCATTATTATAAATTATGTAGTGAAGAGGATAAAATAGTAGTATGCCATCACGATTTAGCGTACCATAATATATTAATAAATGAAAATCAAGCGTATTTTATAGATTTTGATTATGCTATCATAGATCTTAAAGTTCATGATCTTTGTAACTTTATAAATAAAGTTATTAAAAATTTTGCCTTTGACATAGATAAAACTAATTCTATAATAAACAGTTATTGCAATAAAAATACTTTAAGTCGTAGAGAGCTTGAAGTATTATATGCTATGTTAGATTTCCCTAATGATTTTTACACTATAGCAAGAGACTATTATAGTAAGCGTAAGGAGTGGGAAGAAGAAGTATTTTTAGATAGATTGAAGAGAAAAACCAGATATAAAGAAGATAGAAAAGAATTTTTACAGGAATTTAGAGATAAAATCCTAAATTAGGTGAATAATATATTTAGAAAAAAATAAATAAAGTATGTAAGAAACCGCATATATCCTTAGAATCTATGTATTTCAAAGATATATGCGGTTTCTTACAATTTTAAATTGGTTATTTTCTTAGAATTTTGTTGTATGCATCCAAGGTATTTTGGGTAGTTTTCCCCCAACTTAGTTCAGAGGCTCTTTTCATACCTGAGGATATTAATTTATTTCTAAGATCATTATCTGAAAGTACGGTTAACATGGATTCATATAAATTAGTTTGGTCTGTAGGGTCTACGAGAAGAGCACCATTTTCAACTACTTCAGGAAGGGAAGTTGCATTTGATACTATTACGGGTATACCACAGGCCATAGCCTCTATTGGAGGAAGACCAAATCCTTCGTAAAAAGAAGGATATACAAATAATTCAGCCCCGTTGTATATATATGGAAGATGATCCATAGATATAAAACCTGGGAATATAACTTTGTCTGATATATTTAATTCTTCAGCACGATTTTTATATATGCTGTAGGATATTCCCTTGTTTCCGGCGATAACTAGATTTAAAGGACTTTTATATGAAGACACTAATTTACTGAAGCTTTCTATAAGTCCAAGTATATTTTTCCTTGGGCTAAATCCACCTACGTATAGTATATAATCTCCAGTTATAGAGTAATATCTTTTAGCAACATATTTGCTTATTCTTTTATCCAGGGGTTTATAGATCTCTTCACTGGCTAGAGGGGTAACATATATTTTGTCTTCTGGGAAATCAAAGGCCTTCATGATATCTTTTTTAGAAAAATTTGAAACCGTAATAATCCCATCACATTGGGGTATTGCTTTAGGTATATAATCTGAAAAAACCTTGAGATATCTATCACTTACGGTTGAAGGCATTCTATAGGGAATTACATCGTGAAGTGTTATGACAAATTTACAATTTTTATGAATGGGAAGTCCAACTCCATTTTGAGGAACATGATACAATTGTATATTAGTATCTTTTATTGTATTCGGTACATTGACTTCTTGCCAAAAGTTGTAATTATTGTCTTGAGGGAGCGTATCTAGTCTAAAGTTTTTTTTAAAATTTATATTGTCTCTAAATCCCTCCGGCATGAAAAGTAAATAATTATTTATATTATCAATATTATTTAAACAATTTAGCAGTTGGTAAGTATAAGTACCTATACCAGTACCTCTATACCATTTTGCGGCACGTCCATCAATGCCTATTTTCATAAAGTTATTCCTCTCTAAATTAGTATATTTCATTATATTAAAATAAAGCTCAAAATGTTAATATTCTTCTAAATTAATTTAGGACCTCATATAAATATATAGGGGTGATTAACATGATGCGAGAATTTGAAATAGAAAGACAATTTGATGTAAAAATTGAAAATATAAAACCAAGCAAAGGAGTATATCTTCTAAAAACAGATAAAGGAATGAAGTGCTTAAAAAAGGTAAACTATGGGACTCAAAAACTTCTGTTTGTTTATGGAGCAAAGGAGCATCTTATAAAAAATGGGTTCCCATATGTAGATAAGTATTGCAATAATGTAGATGGAAATCCATATGCACTTGTAAATGAAGATATATATACTCTTTCCGAATGGATTAGCGGCAGGGAATGTGATTTTAAAAATAGAGATGATGTCATAAATGCCTCTAAGTGCCTGGCAAATTTACATGCAGCTTCCAAAGGATATGAGCCGCCGGAAAACAGCAAATTAAAGACAGATCTTGGTAGGTGGCACCACCTTATGGAAAAAAGGGTTAAAGCTCTTGATAAAATGAGAGATATGGGTAGAAAAAAAAGCAGCAAGGGAGATTTTGACTTAAATTACACTAAAGAAGTTCAGTTTTATAAAGATTTTGGAAGAAAGGCCATAGAGGTATTGAATGATTCTAAATATGATGAGTTATGTAATATTACAGAAAAGGAAGAAGGTTTTTGTCATCACGATTTTACCTATCACAATATAGTAATTGATAATAATAATAGAGTAAATGTAATAGACTTCGACTATTGTAAAAGGGAAGTTAGGGCTTATGATATTTCGTCCTTTATGGGTAAGGTTTTAAAAAGATCCAACTGGGATATAGCTAATGCAGAGCTTATAATTAATTCATATAATGAAGTTAGTCCTATTAAAGAAGAAGAATACAGGGTAATATTTGCTTTTTTGCTATTTCCTCAAAGATTTTGGAGGTTAGCTAATAGATACTACTATAATGAAGTCAATTGGCCTTTAAAGACTTATAATAATAAACTTCAGGAATTAATTTCTGAGCAGGGTAAATATATTGATTTTATTGAGAAATTTAAAAAAATATATAACCAGAAGTAAAATTATCAAAGAAGGTTAGGAGCTATACCTGGAATTTTAAATTAAATCCGGTATAGTCCTTATTTTTTGCACTTAAAAGGCATTGTATTCATAATATATACCATGACTTTTTATATGGGGATGTATGAAAATATGAAAATAGGAGATGTAGTGGTAAGGAAATCTTACGATAGAGATATAACTTTTAAAATAATAGATGTGAAAGAAGAAGCAGAAGGAAAACTATATATTCTAAAGGGAATAAACTTGAGAATAATTGCAGATTCAGCTGAAGATGATTTAGAACCTGTATCTGAAGATTCTCTTACAGAAAGTGAAAAGATATTTAGTAGACAAGTTAATAGATCTATTAAAGATATTTTAGCAAGCAGGGGAGGGTTTAGGCAAGAATACAATATAACAAAATTTTTATCTCATAAATCAGGTAAAGAACTTACTTTTGGAAGACCCGGAAAGATACTTCATATAGATGGAGATTCGGAATATTTAGATGTATGTCTTAAAGTATATAAGCAGCTTTTATTAGATGTAGTTGGGAAAAATATACCGGAGAAAGATCAACCTGGTCAGGTAGTGGAGTTAGCAAAGGAAATTAAGCCTGATATAGTTGTGATTACAGGACATGATGCTATAGTTAAAGGTACTAAGGACTATACAGATTTAAACAACTACAAAAATTCCAAGTATTTTGTAAAAACAGTATCCGAACTCAGAAATTACAAATCTAACTATGATGATTTAGTAATATTTGCAGGGGCATGCCAGTCTTGCTACGAGAAGATTTTAGATTCAGGAGCTAATTTTGCAAGCTCACCTAGTAGAGTACTTATTCATTGTTTGGACCCAGTATTTTTGTGCGAAAAAATAGCGTATACCAATATAGAAAAAGTTGTATCCATTCAAGAGGCATTAGAAAATACTATAACAAGAACTAATGGTATTGGAGGATTACAAACAAGAGGAAAGTATAGAGAAGGATTTCCCAAATCACTCTATGTATAAAAATCATAAAAATAGTAAATATTATTGTATATATGAGTGACTTAAAGAAATAACAATATAAAATGCTATAAATAGAAGTATCCTGGTTCTGTTTACAAAAAATTAATATTGACAAAGCGATTTATTAACTGATATACTAAAAAGTTTAATTGACATAATGGCACATAGGGAGTATAATATAAAATGTTGAAAGAGGGTGTTTGGAATGATGGAAGGATCTAATGTATTAGCTTCTATAAGAAAAAATATTGAAAATCATGTGGGAGATAAGGTAACCCTAAAAGCAAACGGTGGTAGGAGAAAAGTTTTTGTTAATAAGGGAACGATAGAAAAAGCTTATCCTAGTATATTTGTGATTAGATTAGAAAGTGACACCCAAAGGAAAGTGACATATAGCTATTCAGATGTTTTAACTAAGACAGTTCAGTTAGTTTTCCCAGTATAAAACGGCGTAAATTGGTATCAAATAGCCGATTTATTTTTGCAATATTAATCAAATCAAATTACAGGAACCACTACCTTTACTCTTTTCTAAGTGGTAATTAGTAGAATTTTAGTAGAATTAAGGATAGTATATAGAATAATAATTTTAAATGATTATCATTCTATATACTATTTTTAATTCTATAGGGTAAGAAGAAAGATGGCTATTCCATCTTTCAACTATGGTATAAAAGGGTATTGAGAATTTATGAGAGGTTATATGGTTAACAACCAACTTAATATTACGTCAAAATTCTTTAAATGTCAATATTAATAGACAGCATAAAAATCTTTACAATATTAGCATATTTTTTACCTCAAATTTATATAAATAAATAGTAGGTTTTTATGGAGGAGGTAATAAATATGAGCATAGATTTTATTAAAGAAAATATAGAATGTGAACAGTTACTAGCCGAAGATTTTTCGGATACTGTTATAAAAGCAGAATATGTAATACCTGATACAAATCCGGATGTTAAAGAAATTTTAATTCTTAATGCAAAGCCAAGTATAACTAATAAAGAAGTGATGCAGGATAAAGTATTTGTAGAGGGTAAAATAGAATATACTTTGCTTTATTTAGCAGAAGAAAGCGAAAACATGGGCATTTACAGTGTCAATTATACAGGAACATTTTCCAATTATGTGGAGGTACCCGGCACAGAACATATGATGTTATGTGATTCAGATTGTTATGTGGAACATATGAATTGTACTATAGCAAATGAGAGAAAAATAGCTATTGAGGGAATTATAAAATTAAAGGCAGAAGTGTATAAAAAATATGAATTTGAGGTTATAAAAGATGTAACTGGATCTGAGGACATACAGATGTTAAAAAATCCTGCTACTGTAGATAAAATAGTGGGTACAGTTTCAGGAGATTTAGTTGCTAAAACTGAAATTCAGATATCTGTGGACAAACCGCAGGTTGGAAGTGTACTAGAATATAATATAAATATTCATAAAAAAGATATAAAGGTGTTAGAAGATAAAATATCTGTAGAAGCCTATGTGCTTATTAGAATGCTCTATAGGGGAAAGGATACAAGAGATATTGTATGCATAGAGAAAGATGTGTTTGTAAATAAGGAAATTCCAATGCAGGGAGTTAATCCTTCTATGGAAAGCCATACTGATTTTAACATTGATGAAGTAGAACATACTATGCGAGAAGATGATTTAGGGGAAAACAGAATAGTTGAGCTAGAAGTACTTGTGAAATCCAATACTAAGGTTATGTATAAAGAAGATATGGATATAATAGAAGATGCATATTCTCCATCTTCTCTTATGCAAATGGAAAAAGAAGATTATGAATTGAATGTTATGCATGGACAAAATACTGCTCAAAGTATGGTTAAATCCAATATAGAAATAAGTGAAGGAATTAAACCTACAGAAGTAATTATGTGTTATGGAGATGTGTGCATAACTGATAAGAAAATAGTAGAGGATAAGGTTATAGTAGAGGGAGTTTTAAATGCCAAGATACTATATAAAAATTCAGAAAATCAAATAGGAAGGTCTAATGAGGAAATACCTTTTAACTGTAGTGTGGATATACCTGAAAGTAAAATTGATATGCAGTGTATAGCAAAAGTGTCTTTAGAAAGTATAGAGGGAGAAATAGAAGTAGACACTATAGCGATAAAAGCAGTGATAGAGGTTTATGCTCGGGTAAACTATATTACCCATAAGGAATTTTTAGTAAATATAGATACCTTAGAGGGAGAGTTCCCGGATAAAAAATCCAGCCTAACAATATATGTAGTCCAGCAAGGGGACACCCTGTGGAAGATAGCTAAAAAGTATTATACTACAGTGGAAAACTTAGTGAAACTAAACAGCATAGAAGATCCCGATGTTATAAAAGCTGGAGAAAAGCTTATTATACCAGGAAGAGCTGTTATATAACTTAATTAATAGTTAAGAATGAAGAATTAATAGTTAATGTAGATTTTTTTCCGTTACACTACAAAGAATCTTTAATTAAGTTTTTGAAGGCTCGTTTTGCTAAAGCAAAACATTACTAAGCACTGACTTATATAAATTTAAGGATTTTTTGCGACAGCTAAAAATCATCCTTCACTATTAATTTTTCACTATTAATTCTTAACTTGCGAAGCTTTGCTTCGCAATATTTTTATATTAAGTCAAAGTTCCGTATAGGTGAAAGCTAAGTTAAAAATGAATAACTTAATTTATATGCTTCAGCAGTAAAGTGCTGAAGTTTTTGTCTTACGCATAATAATTAAAAATATGGAAAAGATATAAAATATCCACAGGAGAAGGTGTATAAGTTTGAAAGAAAAAGTAGAGGGAAACTTGATAATAATAGGAGGGGCAGAGGACAAAAAAGGTGATAAAAAAATATTAAAAGAAGTTTCTGGAATGCTGGAAAAAAGTAAAGATATACTTGTAATTGCAACTATTGCTTCTGAAATTCCGGAGGAATTAGGATACGAGTATCAGAAAATATTTGAAGAATTAGGTATAAAGAATATAAGAATATTAAATATTAAAGATAGAAAGGATGCATTTAATATAAGCAATATAACTGTAATAGAAGATGCTTCTATGATATTTTTTACCGGAGGTGACCAACTTAGAATAACCAGTTTAATAGGAGGAACACCACTGTATTCTAAAATCCAAGAGCTATATAAAAATGGATGTACTTTTGTGGGAACTTCCGCAGGTGCTTCTGTTATGAGTGATACTATGATAGTAACAGGTCCTGATGAGGAGTCCCCTAAAAAGTGTACTCTAAAAATGGCTCCGGGACTTGGCTTTATAAAAGGGGTTATCATAGACCAACATTTTGCACAGAGAGGCAGGATAGGGAGATTGCTTGTAGGAATAGCAGAGAATCCTCAAAGTTTAGGCATAGGAATTGATGAGGATACAGCTATTATAGTTAAGGAAAATGGAGAATTTACAGTAGTTGGTTCTGGAGCAGTATATATAATAGATGGTTCTAATATAACTTACAGTAATGTTTCAGAACAACATCCAGATGAAGTGTTATCCATGTTTGATGTAAAATTGCATGTTCTTAAATGTGGAGATAATTTTAATTTACTAAATAAATCAGCCTATAATATCTAGTAAATTTTGATTTTTGTCATTCCTAATGAAATAATAAAAACCAATAAAAGGTCAAATAGATATAAAGGGAGGAGTCTGAAGACACCGTTAAATCAGTAAACAAGGCATTTGAAAGAAAATAACAAGTCAAAGATGCGACGAATATTTTTTATCAGACAAGGAGGCAGGTTCCGCAGATAGTGAATCCTATCTAAGGGTTCTACCGACACAGTATGATAAAAAATAGGCTAGCATACTGACTAATTATTTCTTTGAAAATGCCTAACGTAAAGATAAGTGCTGATGATACCGTTATAGTTAAACGGGATTTTAAGCCCTTGGAGTATCGGACCAAACGAAAGTAGCAAATAAGCAAAATCGGATACTATGAATAGGGAAGTAAGCAGAGTCTTTAAACAAATTTAAAAGTCCTATGCTTGCGTAACGGGCAATATATACGAAGATGAGAATAGATAATTTTAGAATTTTTCAGGGAAGAAATATATTTGCTCATAAAAAATGCATAAAAATGTATGTAGATTTAGAAGGATACAGCGAAGTTCCTACTAAAGACATACCTGGGTTTAATTATAAATTGTTAAAGATCATACCTGCACTAAATGAACACAGGTGTGGAATTGATGAAGAGCATGGTTTTAGAAAAAGATTAGAAGAAGGCACTTACTTAGCTCATGTATGCGAACACATTATACTTTCCATTGAAAATAGTTTGGGAGTAGATGCTTGCTATGGAAAAGCTAGAGAAATAAGTGGTGACAAATATTATATAATATATGAGTATTTATACAAAAATACAGGGGTAACAGCGGGAAAGATCGCTGTAAATTTAATAAATTCTCTTATAAAGGGAAAAGAGTATAATTTTAATGAAGCTATAGAAGATCTAAAGAAAATATTAAAACGAGAAGAAATAGGATCAAGTACTTTAGCTGTAATATCGGAAGCTAAAAGGAGAGGAATACCTGTAACTAGAATAGGAGATAACAGTATATTTCAATTGGGGTATGGAAAGTATAGTAAGATTATAGAAGCCACTATATCCTATAATACAAAAGCTGTAGCTGTAGATATATCCTGTGACAAAATATTGACTAAGGAGATACTTAAAAATCAATGTCTTCCTGTAGCAGAAGGTGGAATTGTAAGAAGCCCTTTAGAATTGTTTATAGAAGCTAAAGAGATAGGGTATCCTATAGTTTTAAAACCCTGTTATGGTAATCAAGGAAAAGGTGTATTTATAAATATAAAAAATGAGAAGGAAGCTATAAATGCTTACAATATGTTATCAAAAAAATATGATAACATAATGATAGAGAAAAATATAACGGGAAAAGATTTTAGGATATGTGTGATAAATGGAAAGGTAATAGCTGTTTCAGAAAAAGTACCTCCTTACGTTGTAGGAGATGGAGTAAGTACTGTAGTTGAATTAATAAAAAATATAAATAAAGATTCAGCGCGAGGAGAGGGACATGAGAAACCTTTGACTACAATAAAAATAGATGAAGAATTAAGGTCTTGTGTAAGTAAACACAGCTATAGATTAGATAGTATATTACCTAAAGGTAAAAAGTTGATAATAAGGGAAAATGGTAATTTATCTACAGGAGGAAAAGCAGTAGATTGTACTGATATAATATGTCAAGATAACATAAATATTTGTGAAAGAGCAGCAAAGGCTATAGGACTTGATGTGTGTGGTATAGATATATGCTGTGAAGATATAGGTAGACCTATAAACAAAAATGGAGGTGCTATATTAGAAGTTAATGCAGCACCAGGTATTAGAATGCACCATTATCCTAGCCAAGGTAAGAGCAGAGATGTAGCAAGTGCTATAGTAGATATGATGTTTAATAAATATAAATCCATACCTGTAGTTTCAGTTACAGGAACTAATGGGAAAACTACAACTACAAGACTTATAGCACATATTTTAGGAAAATCCGGATATAATGTTGGAATGACTACTACAGGTGGAATATATGTAAATAATAAGTGCATATGTAAAGGTGATACTACAGGATATTATAGTGCTAAAACTATTTTGGCAAATAGGGATGTAGAGGCAGCAGTATTAGAAACAGCAAGGGGAGGCATAATAAAAAAAGGTCTTGCTTATGACCTAGCAGATGTAGCAGTTATAACTAATATAACGGAAGATCATCTAGGTATAGATGGAATACATACCATGAAGGATTTAGCTTATGTGAAGTCTCTTGTAGGAGAGGCTGTAAAAAAAGGTGGGTATGTAGTTTTAAATGCAGATGACTTAGTAAGTATAAGTATAATTAATAGAATAAAAAGTACTATAATTATGTTTTCGAAAAATAAGGATAATCCAGTTTTGAGAAAGAACATAAATAGTGGAGGATATGGAGTATACATTAGAGATAATATTATGTATGTAGAAAAGACAGAAAAAATAGTACCTATTGCTAAAGTAGAAGATATAAGAATATCATTAGATGGAAAATTAACTTACAATGTAGAAAATGCTATGGCTGCTTGTGCAGCTGCAGTAGGGCTTAATATAGACTGTTCTATTATAAGGAAAGGGTTTAAAACTTTTTATGGAGATTTTTCTTTTAACCCAGGTAGGTTTAATATGTATGATTTAAATGGAGTAAAAGTAGTTTTAGATTATGGACACAATATAGAAGGGTATAAAGCTGTTATAAAAGGTGCTAAAAATTTAAAATATAATAGATTAGTTGGAATAATCGGGGTACCAGGTGACAGAACAGACGAGAGTGTTGAAAAAATAGGATGTATTGCGGGAAAGAACTTTGATTATGTATACATTAAAGAAGATAAAGATAGAAGAGGTAGAGAAATTGGAGCTATAGCAAGGATACTAAAAGTAGGCGTTACAAAGTCAGGCTTTGACATGAACAAGGTGGAAATTATTCTAGATGAAAAAGAGGCATTAGAAAAAGCAATAGACACTGCAAAACAAGGAGATCTCATAATAATATTCTTTGAAGAATTAGATCCTCTAATAAAACTGTTAAATGAGAAGCTAAATAAAGAAAAATCAAATTTAAATTCACTAGCTATGATATAGGAAAAAGCTATACTTTTAAATTTTAAAAGTATAGCTTTAATTTTAAAATAGTATTATACTATCTTAAAATACCTTAATATTATTAAGCTACTTTGGAGGATTGAAATGTTAGTAAAAGCTTATGCTAAAATAAATCTCTCATTAGACGTGGTGGGAAAAAGAGAAGATGGGTATCATCTTTTGAAAATGATAATGCAAAATATAGACTTATATGATGTTTTAAAAGTAGATGAGATTAAAACTGGAATACAGATATGTTCTAATAATAGATATATTCCCAGTGATAAGAGAAATTTAGTTTATAAAGCAGCAAAATTGTTTATTGATAAATATAATATAAAGAATGGAATTAGTATAAACATAGATAAAAATATACCTGTATCAGCTGGACTTGCCGGTGGAAGTGCGGATGCTTCAGCTATACTAAAGGTTATGAGAAATATTTATACTCCTGAAGTAAGTGATAAAGAATTGAGTGAATTAGGTTTAAATATAGGGGCAGATGTTCCTTATTGTATAATAGGAGGTACAGCACTGTGTCAGGGGATAGGAGAGAAAGTTACACCACTCAGGCCGTTTAGAAATCATATACTTATATTGATTAAACCGCCTTTTGGAGTGAGTACAGCAGAGGTATATAAAGATTTAGACATAAGTAAAATAAAAAGACATCCTAATACAGAAATTCTAATAGATGCGGTTAATAAATCAAAATTGGAGATGCTGAGTAAAAACATGAAAAATGTTTTGGAAAATGTAACTTTAAAAAAATATCCCATACTTAGAAAAATAAAAAGTGATTTGATAAATTTTGGAGCAGTGGGTTCACTTATGAGTGGGAGCGGTCCAAGCATTTTTGCTTTTTTTGATGATATGGTAAAAGCACAGAAATGTTATGATAATATGAAAACTAGGTATAGAGAGGTGTTTATTACAAGAACCATTTAAAAATGTAGTTATAGAGTTTCTAAATAAAAATCAACTTATACTCCCTATATTTTTTACAACCACAAGCTCGGTTAAATATTTTGATAAGTCTAAACAAAAAATTTAAAAAAATACTGAGAACTTTTGAAAACTCTATATCTTAGTAAAAAATCCTATTTGGTTAGAAAGTTTATAACCAAATAGGATTTTTTATATAAATTTTAGAGAAATTAATTTTATGAATAAATAAGTTTTATTAGGTGAAAAATAACTTAAAATTACTTCATACAAAGTTGACAAAAGGGAAGAGGGAAAAATGTGAGAATAGTTCACCTGTTTGACAAATATTTTTTTATACTTATGGTAATTGAAGGAATCATTTTGACATTCATTGAATCAAAAAAATTTAAAAGAAATAGGTTAATAAAAACTGCTTTTAAATCTAGGGTAATTGGCGTAATTTTAATAGTTCTCTCAGTTGTATTATACGCCTTTTCTATCTATTCTTTTTAAGGAAGTGATAAAAGTGAAAGAAGAGATAAGAAGCACGGTGTCTTCTAGTGTAGATGAAAATATAAAATATTTAAAAGATCTGTTTAAAGATGATTCAGATGTGGTTTTTAGAGAATTTTATATAGGATCTGTAAAATCTGCAATAGTATACATAGATGGAATGGGAGACAAACTGCTTTTAAATGATCTACTTAGAGGGTTAATGGCTAGATCAAGATATGTAAAATATGTAGATAATATAAAAGATAGAATGATGAGTGTATCTGATATGAAGGATTTAGACGATTTAAAAAAAGGGGTGGATTTGGTTTTATCAGGAGATACTTTGATGTTTCTTGAAGGAATGAAAAGTTTTTATGTAATTTCTACTAGATTATGGCCTGCCAGAGGGGTAACGGAACCTTCAGGAGAAACTGTTTTAAGAGGTTCAAGAGATGGATTTACAGAAACTATAAGATTCAATACAGCACTTGTTAGAAGAAGAGTAAGGGATACCAGATTTAAAATTGTGCCCAAACCACTGGGGGTAAGATCTAAAACCGATGTTGTAATAATGTATATAGACGATATAGTAAATACCAAAGCTCTAAAGGAACTTGAGAAAAGATTAGATAACATTAAAATAGATGCCATTTTAGATAGTGGATATGTAGAACAGCTTATAGAAGACAATAAGTGGTCTCTTTTTCCTCAGGTTCAGAGCACTGAAAAACCAGATGTAGTAGCAGCTGCACTTTATGAAGGCAGAATTGCTGTTTTAGTAGATAATTCTCCTTTTGCAATTATAGTTCCAGCTACAATGCCTAACTTATTTCAGTCACCAGATGATTATTATCAAAGGTGGATATATGGATCCACTATTAGAATAATAAGGTTTATGTCTATTATTCTTTCACTTATATTGCCTGCTCTTTATGTTGCTGTTACTTCTTTTCATACAGGAATAATACCTACTAAACTGGCATATTTTATTGCAGCTTCAAGAGAAGGAGTACCTTTCCCAGCTTTTGTAGAGGCCATAATTATGGAGATAAGTTTGGCACTGCTTTTAGAATCCATATCTAGATTGCCAAAGGCCATAGGGGCAACTACGGGTATAGTAGGAGGTCTTATTATAGGTCAGGCAGCAGTTCAAGCTGGAATAGTAAGCCCAATAATGATAATAATAGTATCAATTACAGCTATAACGAGTTTTACTACACCTAATTATGAGATGACAGCAGCATTTAGGCTTATTAGATTTTTACTCATAATTGCATCTGCAATTGCTGGACTTTATGGAATTATGATTGGACTTATATTAACATTGATACATTTAGCTAAACTTAAAAGTTTTGGAGTACCATATCTGGCTCCAATGGTAAATGAAAACATTAATGACTTTAAGGATATGTACCTGAGATTGCCTTTTAGCTTTTTTAAAAGAAGACCAGGGTATATGAAAACTCAAGACAAAATAAGGCAAAGATAATTTGAAAATTTAAATTTACATATACTGTAAATTATGGACTGCGAACTGTGAATTGGTAAGGAGATGGTTATTACATGACACAAAAAAATTTTATAACTGAATTTGGAATGTTCAGTACTATAGTAATAACTATGATAGGTGTAGGAGCATTTTCATATCCTGGAGAAGTGGTAAACTATTTAGGTTCAAATGGATGGATTGGAACCATAGTAGAAGGAATATTAGTTTATTTCTTAATTTACATTGCCTATAAAGTTATAAAATTAAATGGATATAACAAGTTATGTATAATATTACAAAATAGCTTTGGAAAGATATTTGGAGGTATTTTGGCACTTATATTTGTTGCATATAATATATTTTTTATATCCATGGGTATGAGGATATTTATAGAAGTTATAAAAATGTATTTACTTGAAAAAACTCCTTCTGAATTTCTAATAATTGTAATGATATTTACGGGAATTTATCTTATAAGAAATGAATTAGGAGATTTAATAAAATTTAATGAAGTTTCTTTTTGGATAATGTTCGTATCAATGGGATTAATATTTTTGTTCACTTTAAATAAAGCACATTTTAACAATAGTATCCCTAACTTTATTAACAGTGATGCTTATGATTATTTAAAAGCATTTAAAAATACAATATATAGTTTTATTGGCATAGAGATAATATATTTAGTTGGTCCTTTTGCAAAAAATAAAGTAAGTATAAGAAAAATAGCTTTAAAAAGCATCTTGTTTGTAACTCTATTTTATGTTGTTACAGTTATACTGTCTCTAGCTATTTTTTCTGAAGAACAAACTAAAGCTTTATTATGGCCTACTATAACAATGATAAAATCTGTAGATATAAGAGGAGCCTTTATAGAGAGATGGGAAGGTATAGCAATGGCTGTATGGATCATGTTTTACTTTTGCAATTTTTCTAATGTATATTACTTGTCTTCAGATATAGTGAAAGATGTATTTAGATTAGGTGATATAAAGATCTCTTCAGCTTTAATAGCTCCCTTTATATATTTGACAGCTATGTATCCTGAAAATATAGCAGAACTATATCATATAATTAACACAGTAATGCCTGTGGCAGCTGCGTACAGCTTAATATTGCTTCCTTTAATTATATTTTTGTTCAGCAAACCTAAAAGAAACTTAAATGCAAGTAAGTTTATGTGCATATTTTTAGTTTGTACTGTGCTAACTGGATGCTGGGATAAAGTTGAGATAGAAAGAACTCAATTGGTATCTGTAATAGGAGTAGATGCAGGAGAGGATATAGGTAAGGTTAAAGAATTAAAAAATGTAAAGTCAACAGATCCTCTAACGTCTGTAAATCTAAAAAAGATTCATGTAACTTTTGGAATACCGGATTTGAGTAAATTAGAACCAGGTAAAGGAGGTATATCTGGGGACAAATATGTTGATGTAGATGGATATTCAATGGAGGATGCTGTAGATACAGCAATGTCTAAAAGCAGTAGAACTGTGAAGTTTAGTCAAACTAAACTGCTTGTTTTAGGTAAAGGTTTAATGGAATATCCTGATGTAGTAAAAGAAGTCATAGATTATTTGCAAAGAGAGCCTTCTTTAAATAGAAATATGTATATAGTTTTAGCTAGTGGCAGCTCAGATAAATATATAAAAATTAAAACACCTATGGGAAAAAGTACAGAAGATTATATATTGGGATTAGTTGAAGGAGATGCCAAGGACAATGAAGTTAAGACTGTAACTTTAAATGATTTTCTAGTTAGTATGAGTGAAAATGGAAATAGCATAATACCAAAAGTTGAAATGGATAAGGACAAAAAAAATATAAAAATAGCAGGTACTGCAGCTATAAAAAATTTTAAATATGAGGGTGATTTAAATCAAGTTCAGACTTCTAATATAGAATTGTTACAAGGTAAATTAAAAAGTGGTAAAAGAATGATATATTTAGAAGGTCATCCTGTAGATATAAGGATAAATGGTAGCAATAGAAGAATAAAGGTGTCCCAAGAAAAGGGGAACTTGGTATTTAATATAAAACTAAATATTGAAGGTGAGATAAAAAATTATTATACTAATGATAAGGTTTTATCAGTAGATAAACTGAGCTATATTGAACAAAGCTTTAATAAGGCCATAGCACAGGAATGTAAAGATGCTATAAAAGTTACTCAAAGGGATCTTAAGATTGATCCTATAGGATTTAAGGATTATATAAAAAGATATCATCCTCTCATGTGGAGGCAAGTAAAAGATAAATGGGAGGATTCTTATAAGGATGCAGTTGTAAATGTAAATGTAGATACTAAGATAAGGAGAATTGGTGTAGTAAAATAATAAAATACAGTGAATATAATTAAAATATATGTAAATAATTACTAATGAAATATTCAATAGTTATTAAAAAGTGGGGATGAGATTATGAAGAAATTTTTATTAGTATTTAGTATATGTGTTTTAAGTATATTTACTGTATGTTCCTATTTATGTGAAGTAAAAAGTGACAATATACAAGATGATATGGCATCTAGGATTATAAGATTTCATGTTATAGCAAATAGTGATTCAAAAAGTGATCAGGCACTTAAACTAAAAGTAAGAGACGAAATATTGAAATATATACAACCTAAACTAAAGGACTGTAAAAATATAGAGGAATCAAGAAAAGTTTTAATGGAAAATGATAAGGATGTATTAAAAGTAGCCCGTAGAGTAATAAGTAAACAGGGTTATAACTATGAAGTTAAAAGTACCTTATCCAAAGTAAATTTTCCTATAAAGACTTATGGAAATATAACTCTTCCTCAGGGAAGGTATGAGGCTTATAGAGTGATTATAGGCAAAGGACGAGGTCAAAACTGGTGGTGTGTTATGTTTCCACCATTATGTTTTGTAGATATTACAAAAGGACAAGTATCCTACAAAAAGACAGAGCAAGAAATGAAAAAGGTTTTGACACCGGAGGAATATAAGATGGTAAACAACAATAAATTTGACATAAGTGACAAAAATAATATAAAAGTTAGATTTAAAATAATAGAAGTGTTAAATAAGTTGGGAATATAAATCTAGTACAAGTGGGCTGGATATGGTAAGTTCTCAAAATTTGAGAATTTCATACCGTCAATTAGCCCTAACTTGTAATATATGAATAGAAATCTATATTTAACACAAGTTAATTTATAATTCAAATAATTTTAAAGCTGTTTTCAAAAAGTATTTTTCTGCAGATTTAAAAAAAGTTTTAGGATTGTTCTTTTCATAAATTTTATCTTCTTCTGTAAAGGAATTTTTATTTGATTTATTTTGTACAAGCCAATTTATTAAATTAAATATATCATTCCCAGCATAAGGTTTAGAAAATTTACTGCAATTTTCTACCATGTTTTTTAGTTCATCTTTAGAGTGAAGAAGTTTTTCTATGTTTTCACCACACTTTTCTATGTCAGTTAAATTTACAGCCAAATTATGTCTTAGTAGAAACTGAGCATTTTTTTCTTCTTGACCTGGTATTGGAGAAAATAAACCAAGGGGTATTTTGCATATTAAGGCCTCAGTAATAGTAAGTCCTCCTGGTTTTGTTAAAAGAAGGTCACAAGCTTGCATATATTTATTTACATGGTCAGTAAAACCTATGATGCGGGTTTCCTTTGAAGAAGAATCTTTAATCTTTGAAAGCTCTGCATAAAGTTTTTTATTTTTACCTGTTATTATGATTATCTGGATATCTTCATTTATATTGGTTAGCTGTTTATATATATCTACTATTTTTCCAAGTCCCAGACTTCCACCCATAACTAGTATGGTAAATTTGGATTCACATAAATCTAATGATTCTAATGTGTCTCCTCTATCATAATTCATATTAAAATCTGGTTTAACAGGTATTCCTAAGTTATAAATAGTGTCTTTGGATATCCCTTTAAAAATCATTTTGCTTATCATATCTTCGTTAGAAACCACATAAGCGTCAATATAAGGATGAAGCCAAGAACTATGAGAGTAATAATCAGTGATTATGGACATACAGGGTATGTTCATATTGTATTTTGACTTTAACACCGATAGCATTTCTGTAGAGAATGAATGGGTAGCTATTAATATATCAGGTTTAAATTCACGAATAAGTGGAATCAATTTACAAGTCATAGCTTCAATAAGCTTAGAACTTATAGTGTTTGTAATTGTGTAATCATCTTCTGAGTAAGTGTATAATTTCCCATATAAATAAGGGGATACTTTTAGGGATTTTAAATAACTTCCAATTACTACTTTGTCTATTATAGGATTTATATATTTAATGGTATCAATAATCTTTACTTCTGATTTTGGAGCTTTTAAGGCTATGTAACTTTTTATAGCTTCTGCAGCGTTACCATGTCCGCCTCCTGCAGAAATTGAAAGAATTAAAACTTTCATTTAATCACCTTCTGGTTAAGTATGTAATTTAATTATATAAAATGTACGGAAAATAATAAACTCATTTAACTAACATTTAAGAAAAAATTAATAATAAGCAATAAATATAGTATTGGCTTTTAAATTTTATATTAAACAAATAATACATAACAATTAGGTAAATGCAAACAATATAAAAAGAGGCAAAATGCAATAATGCAGGAATTGTCATCGGATCAAGTGATTCTTAGGTTCAGATGGAGTTTGCTTATAAGTATGACTTTTCCCAGCTGAACCTTAGAAGAACTTATCCAGGCGTGTAGCAGTGCTTATCCCCCACTTTGATAGAAAAGCAGATATCCCAAATCTTTGATTTGGTGATAGTCGCTTTCGCTGTGTGCGATGGGGGACGTTAGCAATGGTAGCGATCGGATAAATGGTGAGATTAGTCATAAAAAAGAGGTGGAAATTTATGAAGTTTTCTAAAAAAAGGATAATATATACTGCCATAGTAACTTTAATTGTAGTGTTTTCTAGTACATTTGCCGTATTAATGACGCTTGAAAGAAATGATTATAGAAATTATTTGCAGGGTGAGTATGGTAAAAGTATGTATGAATTAATAGATGCAGTTCAAAATATAAGAACTAATTTAACCAAAGCGGCTATAATTGGATCAAGGGAACAACAGATAGTAGTTTTTGACGAAATATTTAGGTATTCTGCTATAGCTAGTGATAAATTGCATTCACTTCCAGTATCCCAATCTACTATATCGGATACCAGTAAGTTTTTAACTCAGGTAGGAGATTTCTGCTATAGTTTAGGCAGGTCATCTACAGAAGGAAAACAGTTAAGTGAAAAAGATTATAATGATATAGAAAAATTAAAAAAGCAATCCAATGTACTGGAAAATCAGCTAGAATTAGTATCTAACAATATAAATCAGGGAAAAGTAAAATGGGGAGAAATAAGAAAAAAGATTACAGGCGTTTTTGCTAAAAGTAACGATGTATCAATATCTGAACAATTTAAGGGAATACAAAAACAGGTTCTTCAATATCCTACATTAATTTATGATGGACCGTTTTCAGACAATACACTTCAGATAAACCCTAAAATAAAATTACAAAAAGAAGTTTCTCAAGGTGAGGCAGAAAAAATTGCTAGGAAGGTTATTGGAAAAGATAAGATAGAAAATATGGATGTATCTTCTGTTAATGAAAAATCCAACATAGGTGTATATAGATTTACTGCAGCATTAAAGGAAAGAACTAAAAAAGACAGTAGAGTGGTATGTGAAATAAGTAAAAATGGAGGAAAGGTATACTACTTAATAAATGATAAGAGCATAAATAACAGCTCTATGGACGTTAAAAAGGCTTCTGAAATTGGGTTGAAGTATTTAAGTAATTTAGGTTATAAAAATATGATCATTACGTATTCCTTAAGATATAATAATGTGGCAGTTATAAACTATGTGTATAGTCAAAATGGTATACTTGTTTATCCTGATCAGATTAAACTAAAGATAGCTTTAGATAATGGAGAAATTATAGGTGTGGAAGCAGAAAAGTATTTAATATCCCATGAAGAAAATAGAAAAATAGAAACTCCTAAGTTAACATATGGGGAAGCTGAGAAGAGAGTTAGCAAGAGACTAAATGTAACAAGTAAGATGCTTACTATAATTCCTACGGAAACTAATAAGGAAGTGTTATGTTATGAATTTTCTGGGAATTATAAAGGTGATTACTTTAAAGTTTATGTAAATACAAGTACGGGATATGAGGAGAGAATAATTCAAATAATTAACACTCCTAATGGTAAACTTGCTATGTAAAGTATTGTTATTTTATTTTAAATGCCTAGTTTGGAGTGATGGAAACCTTACTTATTTGGTGAGGTTTCCAAAGTATGAAAAAGTATTTCAGGATTGGAATAGATTTTAATATTAAAATTAGTCTGATATAATGTATATATTAGTTATTTTAGACTAAAAGGGAGGCGAAACACGTTATAACTTTACTAAAATCCATAGGGTTTGATAAAGTTTTAATAACAAAATTATGAAAAAAAAGGCTATTATATCTGTATCCAGTAAACAAACTGATGAGGAAGAACCTATAGAAGTTGTTACTCCAGGAAGTTTTTATAAAAAAAATGATTCCTATTATGCAGTTTATAAAGAAACTGAATTATCTGGAATGGAAGGAACTACTACTACTTTGAAGATAAAACAGGATAAGTTTTCTCTTATAAGAATGGGGAGTACTAGTACTAAAATGGATTTTGATGAGGATAAAAAAAATGTGTCCATGTATAAAACACCTTATGGAACTATAGAGCTGAGAATAGAAACAAATAGTTTGAATATAAACGTAGACGAACAAGGTGGGGATATAATGATAAATTATAAGATTAGTACTGCAGGACAAGCATTAAAAAATACCAAGCTAAAAGTAAATATAAAAGTTAATGAATAAATTTTTTGAGTAGTTTTGATTAAAGTATTCACATATGGCAATTAATTAAATATATAGTAATGAAAAGAGAAGGTTGATTCCAATGAAATATTTTAGGAATAAAGAAGAAGTATACACTAAAATAATTAAAATATTATGTGAATACAAGGGATTTAGTAGGAAAGACATGTTTAAAATATTAAAAAATGAATCTTGCAGATACTTATTTTTTTTGCTTATTAAAAAATATGAATGCTGTGATATGGAATTATTGAAAAAAGATTTTCCCTCTGTTAACAGTAAAAATGTAAAAAGGAATATAAAAAGAGCAGAAGAAAAATTATTGCTTGATAAAAAAATAAGAGAAATGTATTTTGAGGCAGAAGATATAATAAATAAAGTAAAATAAATATTTGTAGAAAAGAATAAAAAAATATGGAATATAAATAGAAAGTGTGATATCATAGTAAATATGTTTTGAACAAAAATACACCATTTTACTATTTATGAAGGTAATTGTTATTATAAAACTAATTAATTAGTTTGTCAATAATTAATTAGAATAGTTTATATTAACCTTTTTATAATGTTATTTATATTTTTAAATAGTTAAATTAAAAATTGTAATACTAAAACTTTATAGGATAAAAAACAGGGGGTGACACTGCTTTTAAAAGCAGAAATTTTATGAATACAAAATATATATTTGTAACCGGAGGAGTAGTATCTTCACTAGGAAAAGGAATAACCGCAGCTTCATTAGGAAGGCTTCTAAAGAATAGAGGATTAAAGGTTTCAATTCAAAAATTTGACCCATATATAAATGTAGATCCAGGAACCATGAGTCCATATCAGCATGGTGAGGTTTTTGTTACAGATGATGGAGCAGAGACGGATTTGGATTTAGGACATTATGAAAGATTTATAGATGAAAATTTAAGCAAAAATAATAATGTTACTACAGGAAAAATATATTGGTCAGTAATATCAAAAGAGAGAAAAGGGGAATATCTAGGAAGTACAGTTCAAGTAATTCCACATATAACAAATGAAATAAAATCAAGAGTATATAGGGTTGCCAAAGAACAAGATATTGATGTAGTTATAACTGAAATAGGTGGTACTGTAGGAGATATAGAATCCCAGCCTTTTCTAGAAGCCATAAGACAGATAAAATATGATGTTGGAATAGAAAATGTATGTTTTATACACGTTACTCTAGTACCTTATTTGCAAAAGTCAGGAGAATTGAAAACAAAACCTACTCAACATTCAGTTAAGGAACTTAGGGGTATAGGAATACAACCAGATATAATAGTATGTCGTTCAGAGGCATCTATATCTAATGATTTAAAGGAAAAGATAGCTTTATTTTGCAATGTAGAGAGAGACTCTGTTATTCAAAACTTAGATGCTGAAAATTTATATGAAGTTCCATTGATGCTTCACAAAGAAGGATTAGATGAATTGGTATGTAAGAAGTTGAAATTAGAATGCAGTGAAATAGATAATTCCGAATGGATTAAAATGGTAAATAATATTAAGAAATTATCTAAGAATGTAAATATAGCTTTAGTTGGAAAATATGTAGAACTTCATGATGCATATATATCTGTAGTTGAGGCACTAAATCATGGAGGATATGCTAACGACGCTAATGTAAATATAAAGTGGATAAATTCTGAAGATGTCACTAGTAAAAATGTAGGAGAACACTTAAAGGACATGGATGGAGTGCTCATTCCAGGAGGATTTGGTGACAGAGGAATAGAAGGTAAAATATTAGCTGCAGGTTGGGCTAGAAAGAATAAAATTCCTTTTTTCGGAATATGTCTTGGTATGCAGTGTGCTGTAATAGAGTTTGCCAGAAATGTACTTGGATATGACGGAGCTCATAGCTCAGAAATAGATCCAGACACTAAATATCCTGTTATAGATTTAATGCCAGATCAAAAGGATATAGATGAAAAAGGTGGTACTATGAGGCTTGGAATATATCCATGTAAGCTTTTAAAGGATAGTAATTGTTTTAAAGCTTATGAAGAAGAAGTTATATATGAGAGACATAGACATAGATATGAATTTAATAATTATTATAGAAAAAATTTATCACAGGCAGGTCTTGTCCTTTCAGGAACGAGCCCTGATTCAAGGTTAGTAGAAATTGTAGAAATAAAAGACCATCCATGGTTTGTAGGCGTACAATTTCACCCAGAACTTAAATCAAGACCTAATAGACCGCATCCATTGTTTAAGGATTTCATAAAAGCTTCTTTGAATAATAAAAATTAGTATATTTTTAAATTAAGAAATTGGTATGTGTTAGTGAAAACTACATATACCAATTTTTGTCGAAAAAATAATATAAATAAAAGTAATATAAACAACTTTTATGAAGGATTTTAGTAATATTTATAGAAATAGTAATGTATATAGTATTAAGATATTTAAAAAAAATACTATGCTTTATTTTGAAATACCAATTTTATGGGGGGTGAGGTTTATGGTATTTGAAACGAATATAAGTATTGCTGTTATAAGTCCAGAAGGGAAATACTGTATCAAGGATTTCTCTATATTTGACACTAACAAAATTAATGAAAGTTTCACCTCTTTAAAGGTAAATTCTATAAATAATGGGGTATTATCCTTAAAAATAAAATGTGGACTTTGTGGGAACGTTCACTATTATAAATATAATATAAATAAAGTAGTTAAAAAAAATATTATAATTGGAGGATGTGAGTTGCTAGGGTTTCCTATATTTTGTATAGGAAATCGTAAGAGTGTAGAAGAAAAAATATTAAGGAATACTCGAGCTAATAAAAAAATATATGCTATGATATAAATTTTTGTAATTATCAAAAATAATGTAGATTAAAATATAGAAAAAGGGTATAATGTTATATGTATATAAGCATTTCTATATGGAATTTTCTTAATTAGTAATGATATTTTCAATTATATTTTAAATGTTTCCCTAAATTTAATTGTAATATAAAATTAGACAATTGTGAGGTGTTACCTTTTGGACGATAAAGATATAGATAATATGACGGTTTTGCAATTAAAACAAATTGCAAAAACTTTGGAAATAAAAAATATATCAAAATATAAAAAAAGCCAATTGATTGAGGAAATAAAAAAAGTATCTCCTGCCCATATCAAAAAGGGTGGTGTTATACTTAGAGAAAAAATAAGCCCTAAGGATGAAGCTGCAAATAGACATAAAGAAGCAGAACATACTGTAAGGCATAGTGAGAACAAAGCACAGGAAGACAAAAATGAAGAACAAAAGACAAATGGAAACGAAAAAAGAGAAAAACTTAAAGAAATGATAAGTGAATCAGATAGTGCAAGGGGAGTACTTGAAATAATAGAAAATAATAATTATGGATTCTTAAGAGGAAAGAACTATTTAACAGGACCTGATGATATATATGTGTCTCCATCTCAGATAAGAAGATTCAATTTAAAAACAGGAGATGAAGTTTGCGGTAAAGTTAGGATTCCTAAAGAAGGCGAAAAATTTAAGGCATTATTGTATGTTGAAAAAGTAAATGGAGAGAATCCAGAAAGAGCAGTGGGAAGAAAACCTTTTGAAACACTCACCCCTGTTTATCCGAACGAAAGGATAAAATTAGAAACAAATAGTGCGGATTTATCTACAAGACTTATGGATATAATCTCGCCTATAGGAAAAGGACAAAGAGGAATTATAGTTGCCCCACCTAAAGCAGGTAAAACTACTCTTCTAAAAAAAATAGCCCAAAGTATCTCAAAAAACCATCTAGAAATACAATTAATAGTTGTGCTTATAGATGAAAGACCGGAAGAAGTTACGGATATGCAAAGGTCCATAAATGGAGAAGTTATTTATTCAACTTTTGATGAGGAACCAGAACATCATACTAAAGTTGCATATATGGTACTTGAACGTACTAAGAGAATGGTAGAACAAGGGCAGGATGTGGTAATATTATTAGATAGTATTACTAGACTTTCTAGAGCATATAATTTGACTATAACTCCTACAGGGAGGACTCTTTCAGGAGGACTAGATCCTGGAGCATTAGTAATGCCTAAAAAGTTCTTTGGTGCGGCTAGAAATATAGAAGAAGGTGGAAGTCTTACTATACTTGCTACTGCACTTATTGAAACTGGAAGCAGAATGGATGACATGATATTTGAGGAATTTAAAGGTACTGGAAATATGGAAATACATTTGGATAGAAAACTTCAAGAAAGAAGAATATTCCCTGCTATAGATGTATACAAGTCTGGAACAAGAAGAGATGACTTACTATTTAAAAGTCAGTTAGAGAAAGAAGCAGCTTTCAATATAAGAAAAGTTATGTATGATGAAAATAATACTCAAAATGTTACAGAACAATTGATAAATTTACTTTCAAAAACTAGGAACAATTATGAATTTATGAATATTGTAAGCAAGATGAACATGAACAAACTAGGAGAAAAGTAAAAAATTAAAAACCTGTCTTTTAAATTAAAAGACAGGTTTTATAATAATAATTTAGAAAAATATGTCTATTCCTCGATTTTTAAATTAAATTTCTTTAAGAATTTATCAACTCTTCCACCAGCATCAATAGCTTTTTGTTTACCAGTGTAGAATGGATGGCACTTAGAACATATTTCCACTTTTAACTCTTTTTGTGTTGAACCAGTTGTAAAAGTGTTTCCACATGCACACTTAACTACCGCATCATGATAGTACTCTGGATGTATGCCGTTTTTCATATTAGTCACCTCTTTCAAATTTAAATAACAAAACTCTAATTTTAACTTCTGTATTATAACATAGGCATATGGGTAAGTCAATAAAGCCTGATTTGTTACAATATAGAATGTGATTTAATGTATAGCTTATGTTAAAATGTATTTATCCGATGACTACCTGCTCTAATACTCCCACTTTTCCAAGTGGGAGTAAAGAGCAGCTACGTCCCTGGATAGCGATTTCTAAGCATCAGATGGAGTTAAAACTCCATCTGATGCCAAGAATTCTGTTTATTCCATTTAATGCGAGGTGATACAATGTCAAGAAAAACATCAGTTGGAGGCCAGGCTGTGATAGAAGGTGTTATGATGAGGGGAAGTCATGGCATGGCTACTGCTGTTAGAAAACCAGATGGCGAGATTGTCGTAAATAGAGAGGACAGTATATCTTATACTAAAAGAAATAGATTTTTAGGACTGCCAGTGATAAGGGGATTTGTATCTTTAATAGAAGCTATGGTAATGGGGATAAGTACACTTAATTATTCTGCTTCATTTTTTGATGATGAAGAGGAGCCCACCAAGTTTGACAAGTGTTTTAGAAGCATATTTAAGGAAAAAAGTGATAATGTACTTATGGGAGTTACTATTTTTATATCACTTGGAATAGCTGTACTCTTGTTTTTTATATTTCCTACTTTTGCAGCAAATATATTTAAAAAGTTTGGAGTGCATGGAAGTGTACAGCTCAATATGATTGAAGGTATAATCAGGGTAATTATATTTTTAGGTTATATATTCCTAATAGGTAATATGTCTGATATAAGTAGAGTATTTCAGTACCATGGGGCAGAACACAAGACTATTTTCTGTTATGAAAATGAAGAGGAACTTACTCCTGAGAAAGCTAAAAAATTTAAAAGGCTTCATCCAAGGTGCGGCACAAATTTTTTGTTTTTAGTTATGATAGTGAGTATAATACTTTTTTCTTTAACTGGTTGGGGTAATATTTTGCAAAGAGTTTTATACAGGGTAATTCTATTGCCTTTGGTTTCTGGAATCACCTATGAAATTATAAGGTGGATGGGTAAAAGCAATAGTTATTTTTCAAAGGTGCTTGCCTATCCTGGACTCATGCTGCAAAAACTTACTACAAGAGAACCGGATTATAGCCAACTGGAAGTGGCAATTATAGCTCTAAAGTATGCAGAGGGAATTGAAAAAGAAAGAGAAGAAAGTAGATATAGTGAAAGCGGAGAGATAAAGAGGGTTGTGGAATTGGATAGCGATGGAAATGAAATTGTAAAAAACGAACACAATGAAGATTGTGAAGAAAACTTAATGAAAGCAGAGAATTCTTATGAAAACTAGAGGAAGTAGTATAAGAGAGCTTTTAATAAAAGGGTATGAAGTTTTAAAAAATAGAGAAATAGAAAGCTATGCTTTGGATGCACAACTCCTTTTGGGAAAAGTACTAAACAAGGACAGATTATTTATGCTTATAAACGGTGATTATGAAGTCCCAGAAAAAGAAACTGAAGAATACTATAAGTACTTAAAATTAAGAGAGGATAAAATGCCTGTAAAATATATATTAGGACATTGTGAATTTATGGGCATTGATTTTATAGTGAAACCTGGGGTGCTAAT
The DNA here is from genome assembly GCF_019056555.1 of Clostridium sp. 001. Taxonomy (NCBI): domain Bacteria; kingdom Bacillati; phylum Bacillota; class Clostridia; order Eubacteriales; family Clostridiaceae; genus Clostridium; species Clostridium sp. 001. The sequence goes on from NZ_CP020473.1 coordinate 2,570,049, forward strand.
CCCTAGGCCTGATACTGAGACTTTAGTAGAGCAAGCATTGATTCAAATAAAGCATAATAATTTTCATAATATATGTGATGTATGTTGTGGAACAGGGATTATTGGAATATCTATTGCTAAACTTATAGAAGGTATAAATGTAAAATGCTGCGATATATCTTCTACAGCTTGTGAGGTTACGGCAGAAAATATAAGAAGATTTTCCTTAGAGGAAAAAGTTCAGGTAGTCAAGAGTAATTTGATGGAATATTATATTCAAAACGAGGTAAAATTTCATATGATTGTATCTAATCCGCCATATATAGAAGAAAGCAGTATACCTACTTTAATGGAAGATGTGAAAAACTATGAGCCTAGAGAAGCACTTTCTGGAGGCAAAGATGGATTAGAATTTTATAGAAAAATAACTAAAGAGAGTTTGAAGGTTTTAGAAAGCAATGGAATTATTATGTTTGAAATAGGTTATGACCAAAGAGAGTCAGTTTCAGACATATTAGCGCAAAACGGATTTAAAAATATAATGTGTATAAAAGATTTAGCAGGGAAAGATAGGGTGATTAAAGGAGTGTTATAAATAAAAATGTTATGATATAATAATATATTGTGAAAATATTTATACGGAGTGATAAAAATTATGTTAGAAAGACTTAATTTTATAGAAAATAAGTATGAAGAGTTATCTATTAAGATAAGTGACCCGCAAGTTATGGCAGACCAAAAAGAGTGGCAAAAGTTATGCAAAGAAAATGCAGAGCTAGAGGAAATAGTTACAAAATACAGAGAATATAAAAAAGCTCAGCAGGAGCTGGAAGACAACAAAGAAATGCTTAAGGAAGAAACAGATAGGGAAATGAAGGAAATGGAACAAGAAGAAATAAAAAGGCTTACAGAAGTTATAGAAGAAAGTGAAAATGATCTAAGAGTACTCCTTCTTCCTAAAGACCCAAATGATGATAAAAATGTATTTGTGGAAATTAGAGCAGGAGCAGGAGGAGAAGAAGCGGCTTTATTTGCTGCAAATCTCACTAGAATGTATACAAGATATGCAGAACGCCAGGCATGGAATATAGAGACTATGAGTATAAATGCCACAGATATAGGTGGATTTAAAGAAATTGTATTCATGGTAAAGGGAAAGGGAGCCTATAGCAGATTAAAGTATGAAAGTGGCACTCATAGAGTACAGAGGGTACCAGATACTGAGTCAAGTGGAAGAATTCACACTTCAACGGCTACAGTAGCAGTACTTCCCGAAGTTGATGATGTAGATGTAGTTATAAATCCAAATGATATAAGAATAGATGTATTTAGAGCGTCAGGCCATGGTGGACAATGTGTAAATACTACTGACTCAGCAGTTAGAATTACCCATTTACCTACAGGACTTGTAGTATCCTGTCAGGACGAAAAATCTCAACTTAAAAATAAGGAAAAAGGCATGAAAGTTTTGAAATCCAGACTTTATGAAAGGGCAGAGAAAGAAAGAAGTGCCAGCATAGCTGAGGATAGAAAAAGTCAGGTTGGAACAGGAGATAGAAGTGAAAGAATAAGGACTTATAACTATCCACAGGGTAGAGTTACAGATCATAGAATAGGATTAACTTTATATAAATTAGATTCATTTTTAGATGGAAATATAGATGAAGTAATAGATGCACTTATAACTGCAGATCAGGCAGAAAAAATGAAGGAAATGGGAAACGATTGATAGTAAGTGTAATGAAAATGGGAGAGGAGTTGAAAAACCGTTAAGTGCTATCTAACGGGGAAGTATGAACATAGATAAAGCCATTAGAAAGCAAAAAAAATCTTACAAGATATTTATGCTGTCTATGTGCTTTATTTTTTGTGTAATGCCTACAGCTCTTATTTTAGCCAGAAAATTTAATATATTTTATATAATTTACTTAATAGTTTTAGAAGTGCTTATTTTTCTAGCTATTGTTATTAGAATCAATAATGAATTTTTAAAATTTAGTTATGATGGATATAAGTTAAAATTAAAAATGGGTATTAGAAGGGCTAAATTAAGTATAATATGTGACAAAATTGTTTTGGTACATGTAGAAAGTTATATTTCAAAGTACAGAGACAACCAAAATTTTAGAATAATTATTCTATCAACTTCCAAGTTTAGAAGTGATAGAATGATATTGGTACATAAAGAATTTTTGAAAAGGCATTCTTATGTAGCACATCAGTATAATAAAATGAAAATTTTGCATCCTGAAAATACCTTTTACTACACTATAATAAAAAGAGGGGAATTGAACAAATATCCTCTTTTAGACACTATTTATAAGAGTTGTGTTTATGCCCACTTTACTGAGGAAACCATTGAAAAAATAAAATATTATAGAGAAAACTCAGAAAATTATATTGATAATAAGAAAAAATAAAATGTATTCATATATTGAAGAGTCTTAAAATAAACATGATATATAAATAATAATATAAGGTGATTTTTTTGAATGCAAATATAACTTGTATAGTTATAATAGGAAGCATAGTGTCACTTGTAGGAACAATGATAGGGGCTTCCCTTGGCGTAATAGTGAGAGAACCTTCTAATAAGCTACTAGGTGCTATAATAGGATTTGCAGGTGGAATTATGCTGTCTGTAGTAGTATTTGACTTAATTCCTGAATCTATGAATAAATGGAATTTTGTTTTTACTATAATATTTGTAGTTTTAGGAGCTGGTCTTATTGCAATAATTGACTCTAAAGTAAACATAGGCAGCACCAACAAACATTTAAAAATTGCATTTATGGCTTCTTTGGGACTTATGATTCACAATTTTCCAGAAGGCATAATAATGGGATGTGGTTTTGCAGCAGGAGGAACCCTTGGAATAAAGATGAGCCTCATAATTGCAATTCATGACATACCGGAGGGAATTGCCGTGTCAGCACCACTTATGGCATCTAAGGTAAAAATTTCAAGGATACTTTTATATGCTTTTATTACAGCTTTTCCGACTGCCATAGGAACTTTTGCAGGTGTTTACATAGCTAATATTTCTAAAAATGTATTGGGAGCGTGTTTATCTGCTGCATCTGGAATAATGTTGTATGTGGTATGCGGAGAGATGATACCAGAATCCTCAAAACTATGGGATGGTATTACGAGTACACTTGGAACTTTATGCGGAATTGTTTTAGGGCTTGTAATAGTGCAGGTGTTTTAAATTCATATAATTTAAAATATGAATTATTGTTTTTAGGTATTTGAAAGAGAATAACAAGTCAAAGATACGACGGATATTTTTTGAAAATGCCTTAATGTAAAGGTGGAATGTTAGATGAACACAAAAGTGAAAATCGTAGATAAAGAAAACTTAGATAAGGGTATTGTTGAAGAAGCAGGAAAAGTCATAAAAAATGGTGGACTTGTGGCTTTCCCTACCGAAACTGTATATGGTCTTGGAGCAAATGCCCTCAATCCTGCTGCAGTAAAGAAAATATTTGCAGCTAAGGGAAGACCGCAGGATAATCCTTTGATTGTACATATATCTGATATAGAAGATATAAAAGAGCTGGTAGTTGATATCCCTGAAATAGCTAAGAAACTTATGAAGAAATTTTGGCCAGGTCCTATGACTATAATTCTTCCTAAATCACAAATCATACCAGATATCACCAGCGCATCTCTTCCAAGTATAGGGATTAGAATGCCATCTAATATAATAGCTAGAGAGCTAATAAGAACATCAAAAGTTCCAATTGCTGCACCTTCTGCAAATATATCTGGAAGACCTAGTCCTACGGATGTAGAAAGATGTATAGAAGATTTAAATGGAAAAGTTGATTTTATATTAGGCGGGGATATGTGTGAAGTTGGAGTAGAATCAACAATAATAGATTGTACTGTAACTCCTGCTTGTGTGCTTAGACCCGGAGGAATAACTCTAGAGGCATTAAAAGAGATAGATGATAATATATATATTGATCCTGCAGTGATGAAAAAGCCAGATAAAAATTTAAGACCTAAAGCTCCAGGAATGAAGTATAGGCACTATGCTCCAAAGGCACCCCTAAAAATAGTTAAGGGAGATTTAAAAAAAACTATTGAAAAAATTAACGAAATGGTGCAAAATTATATAGGTGAAAATAAAGTGGTAGGTATACTTGCTACGGATGAAACAAAAGATTTTTATAAAAATGGGCTAGTAATATCACTGGGAAGTAGAAATAATATGATTAGTGTATCTAAAAATTTATTTGAGACATTAAGAAGTTTTGATGACAAAAATGTAGATATTATAATAGCTGAAGCTTTTGATGAAAATGGAATAGGGACAGCTGTGATGAATAGATTAAATAAATCTGCTGGATTTGATATTATAATGGTGTAATTTTTAAAATGTGAAAGTTTAAACGCAGGATTTTTAGGAGGCTTTTTAATCTATGAAAAATATATTATTTGTTTGTACAGGTAATACCTGTAGAAGTTGTATGGCAGAGGCAATATTTAATTATTTGTGTGATATAGAACATATAAAAGCTATTTCAGCAGGAGTTGCAGTAGTAGAGGACAGCGTAACTTCTAAAAATTCTGCAGTGGTAGTCAAACAAAACATTAACTTGGATATAAGCAGTAGGAAAGCCGTTCAGATAAATGAAGATATGATAAAAAAATCAATGCTTGTTTTAACTATGACAGGTTATATAAGAGATATCATAAAGAAGAATTTTCCTGAATTTAAGAATAAGGTATATACTTTAAATGAATTTGTTTCTTTAGAGCAGGATATAACAGATCCTTTTGGAAAAGATATAGAAGAATACAGGTATACTTATAAACAATTAAAAAATGGTATTTTATTATTAATTAACAAATTAAAGGAAGATAGAGACATTAATTAGATGTTAGTATCTTCTTTTTTTGCGGAATTGCCTTTGAAAAATTGATTTAACTTAATAATATATGTCTTAAATAAAATATTATAACTTTGGAGGTATTTTTTATGAAAGTTGCTTTAGGCAGTGACCATGCTGGATTCCCTTTAAAAAAAGAAGTGATGGAGCACTTACAGGATAAGAATATAGAATTCAAAGATTTTGGAACTTTTTCAGAATCATCCTGTGATTATCCTGATTATGCATTAAAAGTTGGAGAAGAGGTTGCAAGTAAGAATTATGACTTTGGGATACTTATATGTGGAACAGGTATTGGTATAAGTATAGCTGCAAACAAAGTACCTGGTGTAAGGGCAGCACTTTGTAGTGATACTTTCAGTGCTCATGCGTGTAGAGAACATAATAATGCTAATATACTAACCATGGGACAGAGAGTTGTGGGGGTAGGACTTGCTATTGATATAGTTGATACTTTTCTATCTGCTAAATTTCAAGGAGACAGGCACCAAAGAAGGATAGATAAAATTACAGAAATAGAAAAAAAATATAGTAAATAAATGAATATTATATAATTAAAATTGATATTAGGCATTTTCAAAGAAATAACTAGTCAGTATGCTAGCATATTTGACTTGTTATTTTCTTTCAAATGCCTTATGAAATGAAAAATAGGAGGAATATATATGAGTAAAGTAACACAAATAACACATCCACTTATACTGCATAAATTAGCTTTAATAAGGGATAAGCATACAGGATCTAAGGATTTTAGAGAACTTGTCGAAGAGGTAGCCATGCTTATGGCATATGAAGTTACCAGAAATCTTCAAACAGAGGATGTAGAGATAGAGACACCTATATGTAAAACAACTTGTAAAATGCTTTCAGGTAAAAAAGTTGCTATAATACCTATACTAAGAGCAGGTCTTGGAATGGTAGGAGGAATGATAAAACTTATTCCTGCAGCAAAAGTAGGACATATAGGATTATATAGAGATGAAGCTACATTAAAACCAGTAGAATATTTCTGCAAGTTGCCACAGGATATAGGAGAAAGAGAAGTAATTGTTACAGATCCAATGCTTGCTACAGGAGGATCTGCATCCGATGCAATAACTATATTGAAGAAAAAAGGTGCTAAGAATATAAGACTTATGTGTTTAATAGCTGCACCAGAGGGAATAAAAACAGTAACAGAAATTCATCCAGATGTAGATGTATACATAGCATCAATTGATGAAAAATTAAATGAAAATGGATATATAGTACCAGGACTAGGAGATGCTGGAGACAGGTTATACGGAACAAAATAATACCACTAAGCGTAGGAGTGAGTTCACTTATAATTTAAGTGAACTCTTTACTTTAGGATTAAAATCTTTGTCGATTGTTTTAAAACTTTGATTAATAGTTTATAATATAGGTTGTAATAATTATATATCAAGGAGATATTTATTATGAGAAAAGATTGGGATAATTATTTTATAGATATCGCATTTAAAGTTGCGGAAAGAAGCACATGCCCTAGGCTGCATGTAGGGGCAGTCCTTGTTAAAAACAGAAGGATAAAGGGAACTGGATATAATGGAAGTCCCAGAGGCTTAGAGCATTGTGAGGATGCAGGGTGTTACATGAAGAATAATCATTGTGTAAGAACAATTCATGCAGAAGTAAACTGTCTACTAGAGGTAGCTCCTGATGATAGAGAAAGTTCAACGTTATATGTTACCCATATGCCTTGTCCTGAATGTCAAAAATTAATAATTACCTGTGGAATTAAAAGAGTTGTATATTGTAAGGAGTATACTCCAGAAATTAATTGGTTTGAAAAAACATCGAAAATCGAATTAATATGCATAAAGAGATGAGAATAACAGAATGTGTAGAAAACATAAGATGTGATTAAGGAAGGTTATTATGAATAATTTGTATTTATTTGCAATAGTTTCAATAATATTTTCAGTTATACTTACACCCTTCATTAAAAAGCTCGCCATTAAACTAGATATTATGGATGTGCCTAAGGATAATAGAAGAATACATAATAAGCCTATACCACTTATAGGTGGATTGGCCATATACTTTTCGTTTATAATTACTCTATTTTTGAAAACGGGTAAACTTACAGAATCTGAAACGGGACTTATACTAGGAGCTACTATTATAGTAATAGGAGGGCTTTTAGATGATAAGTTTGATATAAAGCCTTGGTGTAAACTATTGTTTCAATTAGGAGCAGCAGGGGTTTTGATAATTTATGGGATAAAAATAGAAATAATTACAAATCCGTTTGATGGAGCATACCAGTTTATAAATATAGGAGTAATATCCATTCCTCTAACTATAATATGGGTAATTGGAATTACTAATGCACTCAATTTAATTGATGGTTTAGATGGGTTGGCGGCAGGTATTGCATTTATATCTTCTATAACTATTTTTATTATAGCATTGTTGAATAATAGATATGAGGCAGCGGTGCTTACTAGTATATTATCTGGAGCTATACTTGGATTTTTACCTTACAATTTTAATCCGGCATCTATATTTATGGGAGATACTGGGGCACAGTTGCTTGGCTTTTTACTTGCAGCCATATCTATGGAGGGTGCAATAAAATCTGCTGCAGCTTTTTCTGTAGCTGTACCTATTTTAGCACTTGGAATACCAATATATGATACTTTATTTGCAATGATAAGAAGAAAAATAAATGGAAGACCTATTATGCAAGCAGATAGAGGCCATTTGCATCATAGACTTCTTGATATGGGGCTTACACAAAAACAGGTTGTTATGATAATGTATAGCATAAGTGCAGTGTTGGGGAGTATTTCTGTAATAGCCATGGAGATAAATGCACAAAGATCATACTTCCTTCTAATAATAGTTATGGTTATTTTGGTTCTTATGGCCTGGAAGGCTGGATTTTTTAAACATAGAGAGTAAAAAAGGAGGTTTTTAATATGAACAAAATTAAATGTGTTACTATATTTGGCACAAGACCAGAAGCAATAAAAATGGCTCCTTTAGTTAAGGAACTTGAGAAGAGAAAAGAAATAGATAATAAAATATGTGTTACTGCTCAACATAGGGAGATGCTTGATCAGGTTTTACAGCTTTTTAATATTGTTCCCGATTTTGATTTAAATATAATGAAAACTAAACAGACATTGACAGGTATAACTAATAGAGTACTTCAGGGACTTGAGGAAATATTTGAAGATGAAAAACCTGATTTAGTACTTGTTCATGGAGATACGACTACTACTTTTGCAGGAGCATTAGCTGCTTTCTATAAAAAAATAAAGGTTGGGCATGTAGAAGCAGGACTTAGAACTTACGATAAGTATTTCCCATTTCCAGAAGAAATGAATAGAAAGCTTACAGGTGCTATAGCTGACCTTCATTTTGCACCAACCACTGGATCAAAGTCCAATTTGTTAAAAGAAGGTGTGTCTGAAAATCAAATATTTGTAACTGGAAATACAGTAATTGATGCTATGAGGTTTACAGTAGAGAAGGATTATAAATTTAGTAATGATGAATTAAATACCATAGATTATGATAATAAAAAAGTTATAATGGTAACTGCTCATAGGCGAGAAAATTGGGGAAAGGGTATCGAGAATATTTGTAATGCATTAAAAAGGATTATAGATGAAAATAAAGATACAGAAATTGTTTATCTGGTACACTTGAATCCTGTAGTAAAGGATATGGTATATAAAATACTTGGAAATGTTTCTAGGGTTCATTTACTGCCTCCACTAGATACTAAGGAAACACACAATTTAATGAATAAATGTTTTATGGTTATGACTGATTCTGGTGGACTTCAGGAGGAAGCACCCCATCTTGGAAAGCCTGTATTGGTGCTTAGAAATGTGACTGAAAGACCAGAGGCTGTAGAGGCAGGCACAGTAAGACTCGTGGGAACGGATGAAGAAAAAATAATAAAGTTAGCAAATGAGCTTATAAGAAATCCTAAGGAATATGATGTAATGAGTAAAGCTATAAATCCTTATGGAGATGGCAAGGCAGCTTATAGAATAACAGAAGCTATTTTACAATATTTTGATTTAGCAAAAGGTACATATAGTGAGTTTAAATCAAATTAAAAAGTTATAATTTTGAATTTTCATCCAGAATATTTATCCTTTTTAAAGGAAATGAGTATACATATTTATCATAATTGTACAGACAATATATTAATATATGATGTTAAAATGTCAATATATTGTTAAAAAGTAGTGTATTTTTTCCTATTTTCATTATTTGTACTATAATATTATATTGAGTGTATTGTATATTTAAAAAATATTTGGTACAATTAATTAGTTAAATAAATTCTAAATTGTAAATTATCAGAATCCTTATTAAGGAAATACATAGATTTAATGAGAAATCATAAAAAAGTGTAATATAGACTGGCTAAAGTTGAGTAAAAATGGAGAAATTAAGACTTTTAGGTTGTATCTTTTTATCTTTTTAAGGTATATAATCTTAGTTATATCGGGGGAACTTGATGAATAGACATATTTTGGACATGGTAAAGAAAGTAAAAGTTATGGATTATTTATATTATTAGGTGTTTCCATAGCAATATTTAATTTTTTATAAATAGTATTGTAGGTGTCCTCATATCAGAAAGACTTAGAAATTCATCAGCATCTTTGTATATAATAAGTTTTATTATACGAGTTGTAATGGCAGCAGGAATAGGATATTGGGTATTTAAGCACAAAAAATATAATAGGTTTCCAATAAAGTAATGGAGGAAATGAAAGTGCAAAATGATCTTCGATGTATGTTCAAGAAAGTTTTGATTTTTGATGTAGTAATAGGAATAACTTTAGTTATTGTAACTCAATGGTTGTTTAGAAACTATTCATTAGTAGTATTGCTTGGACTGGGTATAGCTTTTATAAATTTTATAGCAAACGGAATAATAACAGAATATGCACTTTTAAATAAAACTATAAAATATAAAATTATAGCTTTTATAAGTTTCATAGCTAGAGTAGTAATAGTGTGTGTTATAGCATTAGTACTTTTTAAGATTAATAAATTTAATATGGTTGCTTATATGTTAGGATATAGTTTACAGTTTATATCTTTAACGTTATATGGAATAATATAACAGACAAATAAATTATGGGAGGGAAGTGATTATTTGGAGAAATTTGTGCCTTTATTTTACCTAAATTTGTTTGGATATAAATTTGGGGTTACCTCAAGTTTGCTTATTCAGTGGGTAATAATTGTAATACTAACTATACTGGCTATTGTATTCACAAGAGACTTGAAGAAGATTCCTAACAAAAAGCAAAATGTTGTAGAAATACTGGTAGAAACTTTTAATAAGCTTGTAAAAGAAAATATGGGAGAGGGATATGCTGCTTATGTTCCATACATAGGTACACTTGCAATGTTCCTTTTACTTATGAACTTAGCAGGTTTAGTAGGTTTAAAACCACCAACGCTTGACCTTAGTGTAGTTGCGGGTCTAGCATTAATAACCTTTGTTCTTGTGCAAGCAAATGGTATTATAAAGATAGGTTTAGGTCATTATTTCTCAGCTTATTTTCAACCTTATGCGGCAATGTTGCCTTTAAATCTTATTGAAAGATTTATGTTACCTGTATCTCTAACATTGAGGTTATTTGGTAATATGACTGCAGCTGTTGTTATAATGGATATGGTTTATAATGCATTAGGTAATATAGCTTGGGTAGCACAACTTGGTATTCCAGTACCACTCCATGCATATTTTGATGTATTTGATGGTACAATTCAAATGGTTATATTTATGATGTTAACGATGATTAACATTAAAATTACAGCAGAACATTAATATTTAATTATCAATAAGATGTAAAATAAAATATAATTATTTTAATACTTATTTAAGGAGGTTTTTTATTATGAATTTAGATGCACATTCATTTATATCAGGTATGGCAGCAATAGGTGCAGGTTTAGCTGCTATAGGTTGTTTAGGAGGAGGTATTGGAACAGGTAATGCTGCAGGTAAAGCAGTTGAAGGTGTTTCAAGACAGCCAGAAGCAAGTGGTAAAATCATAAGCACAATGGTCGTTGGTGCTGCATTCTCAGAAGCAACATCAATATACGCATTATTAGTTGCATTATTACTAATATTTACTAAATAGTGCATAGCATATTATTAAAATCTATGCCTGAAGGGAGGCTTTTATAATAGGATGGAGATACATGTTTCTCAAATTATTGCTACTATTATAAACTTTCTAATACTATATTTTATTCTTAGACATTTTCTATTTAAACCAGTAAATGATACTATTGATAAAAGGCAAAATGAAATAGTAACTAAGATAAATAAAACAGAAGAAGATATGAAAAAAGCAGAAGAATTAAGAATAGAAAATAAAAATAAATTAAGTTTAGCAAAACAAGAGGGAAAAAATATAGTAGAAGATTATAAAGTAAAAGCTGGAAAAGTTTCCTCAGATATACTAAAAGAGGCTCATGAAGAAGCTCAGACTATAGTTAAGAGAGCAAAAGTCGAAGCTGAAAGAGAAAAAGAAAAAGCAGCAGATGAAATAAAAGGTCAGGTTATAGATTTGGCTGTTTTAGTATCTTCAAGGGCTTTAGAAGGATCTATAGATGAAGAACAACATAGGAGACTTATTAAGGATTTTATAGCTAAGGTAGGTATCTAACTATGTATGAGTATTTAGATAGGAGATACGCTCTCGCACTTTATAAAATTGCAGAAGAAAAAGGTAAAGTAGAGCAGTATTTAGATGAATTAAGGAAAGTAGTAGCTCTAATAAATAAAGATGACGACTTTATAGAAATAATAAAACACCCACAAGTCAGTAATTCAAGTAAAAAGAAGATTTTTATTGATGTTTTTAAAGGGAAGATAGATGAAGACGTATTATCTTTTTTATTAGTCCTTATAGAAAAAGGCAGGATTCTTGAACTTGAAGGTAAACTTAAACAAATGGAGAAGATTTATCTTGAAAAAAATAAAACTGCTATAGCTAAGGTTAAAACAGTTATATCTTTGGAAGATAAAGAAAAAGAAGATCTTGTTCATAAACTAGAAAAAAAGTATGATAAAAAGATTTTATTACAAGAAGAAATAGATCCAAGTATAATAGGTGGAGTATGTATTGAAGTAGACGGTGAAGTTATTGATGGTAGTATAAGATCAAAACTTTCTGAAATGAAAAAAATAATGCTTAAGGGAGAACAGAGGTGAGCCTATGAACATAAAACCTGAAGAAATAACTTCAATTATAAAAGATGAAATACAGAAATATGAAAAGAAAATAGAAACAGTTGATTCAGGTACAATAATTCAAATCGGTGATGGTATTGCTAGAGTTTATGGCCTTAATCAATGTATGGCAAATGAACTCTTAGAGTTTCCAAATGATGTTTATGGTATGGCTTTAAACCTTGAACAGGATAATGTAGGTTGTGTTCTTTTGGGTTCCCAGAAGGGAATAAAAGAAGGAGATACAGTTAAAAGAACAGGTAGAGTTGTAGAAGTACCAGTAGGTGAAGCTATTGTTGGAAGAGTTGTAAATTCGCTTGGACAGCCTATTGATGGAAAAGGTCCTATAAAGACATCAGAAACTAGGCCTGTAGATCTTGTAGCTCCAGGAGTTATAACAAGACAGTCAGTTAAACAACCACTGCAAACTGGGTTAAAGGCTATAGATTCAATGATACCAATTGGGAAAGGACAAAGGGAATTAATAATAGGAGACAGGCAAACAGGTAAGACTGCCATTGCCATGGATACTATAATAAATCAAAAAGGAAAAGATGTAATATGCATATATGTAGCTATAGGTCAGAAACAGTCTACTGTAGCTCATATAGTAAATGACTTGACAGAAACAGGTGCTATGGACTATACCATAATAGTATCTGCATCAGCATCTGAGTCAGCACCACTTCAGTATATTGCTCCCTATGCAGGATGTTCCATGGGTGAATATTTTATGAATAAGGGAAAAGATGTACTTATAGTGTATGATGATTTATCTAAGCATGCGGTTGCCTATAGAGAAATGTCATTATTACTCCGTAGACCGCCAGGAAGAGAAGCATATCCTGGGGATGTATTCTATTTGCATTCAAGATTACTTGAAAGAGCTGCAAAGCTTTCTGATAAGTTAGGTGGAGGCTCACTTACAGCACTTCCTATAATAGAAACTATGGCAGGAGATGTTACTGCATATATACCAACAAATGTTATTTCTATAACAGATGGTCAGATATTCCTTGAATCAGAGCTTTTCTATGCAGGACAAAGACCAGCTATAAATGCAGGTATATCTGTATCCAGAGTTGGTGGTAATGCACAAATTAAGGCAATGAAGCAGGTAGCAGGTACCCTTAGATTGGATTTAGCCCAGTATAGAGAACTTGCATCATTTGCTCAATTTGGATCAGACCTTGATAAAGAGTCTATGAAAAGGCTTGAAAAAGGTAAGAGATTAACAGAAATATTAAAACAACCTCAATACAAACCAATGCCTGTAGAAAATCAGGTAATGATACTGTTTGCAGCTGGTAGAGAGTATATAATGGATGTACCGGTTGAAAAAGTTGTAGAATTTGAAGGAGAATTCCTTGATTATATGAATACTCATCATAAAGAAATAGGTGAGGAAATAAGAAATAAAAAAATTATATCCGATGAATTAAGTGATAAACTTGGAAATGCTATAGAGGAATTCAAAAAAATATTTTTAGCAGAGGCATAGTTTCTTCTGCGGGAGGTGAAATATGGCAGGGGCAGGACTTGTTACAATAAAAAGAAGAATTAGATCAATAACCAGTACTCAAAAAATAACAAATGCCATGGGACTCATTGCCACCTCTAAACTTAGAAAAGTTAGAAAAAAGCTTGAGGCAAATAATAAATATTGTGAACTATTTAGTTCCCTTATGAATGAATTTGTTTTAGGAGCAGAGGGAAGAAACATTTATATACATGGTAATAAAAGCAATAAGAAACTCTACATAGCTTTAAATTCAGATACAGGATTATGCGGAGGCTTTAATGGCAGTGTAGTAAATGAAGCAGATGCTGCAATGTCAAAAAATAAAGAAAATTGCCTTTTGATATCTGTGGGACAAAAAGGAAGAACGTATTTTAAAAGGCTTAAGTATAGTACAGAAGCAGAATATGTGGATATTTCGGATGTTCCTACTATAAATGAAGCAAATACCATAGTATATAAGGCTCTAGACCTTTATAGAAGTGGCGAGGTTGGAGAAGTTAATATAGTATATACTAAGTTTATTTCAACAGTTAGACAAAAAGTAGTTGTTGAAAAATTACTTCCATTGGAAGCTGAGAAAAAAGAAAAAACAAATTATCTTGTTAAATTTGAACCGTCAATAGATGAAATGATGGATGAAGTAGTACTTTTACACTTAAAGCAAAAAGTACTTAACTGTATGATAAATTCAAAAGTAAGTGAACAGGCTTCCAGAATGACAGCAATGGATGGGGCAACTAAAAATGCAAATGATTTACTGGATAAATTGAATCTTAAATACAATAGAGAGAGACAATCTGCTATTACACAGGAAATAACTGAAATAGTTGGAGGAGCAGAAGCTCTTAAGTAAGGAGGGACATTGATGCCAAATATAGGCAAAGTTGTTCAGGTTATAGGACCTGTAGTAGATATAAAGTTTGATACAGAAAACCTTCCTAATATATATAATGCCATAGATATAAAATCAGGTGATAAAAAAATTATTACAGAAGTTGCACAACATTTGGGTGATGATGTAGTAAGAACTATATCCATGGAGAGTACGGATGGATTAATGAGAGGTATGGATGCAGAAGATACAGGATCTCCTATATCTGTACCTGTAGGTGAGCCAGTTTTAGGAAGACTTTTTAATATGCTAGGACAGCCAATTGATGAAAATGGAGAAGTAAAGGCAGAACAATACTATCCTATTCATAGACAGGCGCCAAGTTTTGAAGATCAATCTGTTAAGCCTGAAATGTTTGAAACTGGTATTAAAGTTATAGATCTTCTTGCACCATACCAAAGAGGCGGAAAGATAGGACTGTTTGGTGGAGCTGGTGTTGGTAAAACAGTTCTTATACAGGAACTTATAAACAATATAGCAAAAGAACACGGTGGATTATCAGTATTTACAGGTGTTGGAGAAAGAACAAGAGAAGGAAATGACCTATATTATGAAATGCAGGAATCAGGAGTTATAAAGAAGACTGCTTTGGTATTTGGTCAGATGAATGAGCCACCTGGAGCAAGAATGAGAGTTGCACTTACAGGACTTACTATGGCAGAATATTTTAGAGATAAAGGTCAGGATGTACTTTTATTTATAGATAATATATTCAGATTTACTCAGGCAGGATCCGAAGTTTCAGCGTTACTTGGTAGAATACCTAGTGCTGTTGGTTACCAGCCAACTCTTGCAACTGAAATGGGTGCTCTTCAAGAAAGAATAACATCCACAAAACAGGGGTCTATTACATCTGTTCAGGCAGTATATGTTCCAGCAGATGACTTGACTGACCCGGCACCATCTACGACATTTACGCATCTTGATGCAACTACAGTTCTTTCTAGATCTATATCAGAAATTGGTATATATCCTGCTGTTGATCCACTGGCATCCACTTCAAGAATATTGGATCCAAGGATTGTAGGAGAGGATCATTATAAAGTAGCATCAGATGTTAAACATATACTTGAAAGATACAGTGAACTTCAAGATATTATAGCAATACTTGGTGTAGATGAGCTTTCAGAAGATGATAGATTAGTAGTTATTAGAGCTAGAAGAATTCAAAGATTTTTATCACAACCATTTTCTGTTGCAGAACAATTTACAGGATATCAGGGTAAATATGTTCAAATAAAGGAAACTATAAGAGGTTTTAAAGAAATTCTTGAAGGTAAATATGATGATTTGCCAGAAACTGCTTTCTTATTTAAAGGAAGTATAGATGAAGTGGTTGAAGCAGCTAAAAATATGGGAAAAAATTAAAGTGATTTATTAAGCAAAATTGGTTTGAGAGAATTTTGTTTAATGTAAATTTTAAAGGAGATTAATATGTCAGAAGTTTTAAAATTAACTATCCTTACTCCCGATAGAGAATTCTATGAAGGAGAAGTAGTAGAAGTAATAACGGAAAGTATTCAAGGCGACATAGCAATTCTTCCAGACCATATGCCTTTAGTTACCACTTTAAAACCTGCAGATACCGAAATCGTTCAAAAAGATGGCAAAAAATTAAAGGCATTTACATCAACCGGAGTACTGGAAGTAATAAATAATGAGCTAAAAATTTTATGTGATTCTTGTGAATGGCCAGATGAAATAGACATAGATAGAGCAAAAGCTGCTAAAGATAGAGCTGAAAAAAGATTATCTAGTCAGAAAGACGGAGTCGATGTAAAAAGAGCAGAAATGGCATTGGCTAGGGCACTGGCGAGAATTAATCTGAAATAATGGAGCTTTTGATAATTTGCTGTATTTTAATTCAAGATAAAAAAGTACTACCTAAAATCATTAAAATAATGATTTTGGATAGTGCTTTTTTTATATCTAAAAATATTCACATTTTGTTATTTAAATTTATATACTAATATAGGTCCCTCCTATGGAATCTTTATTTTTTGAAATACTAATAGTCAGTTTTCTAATACAAAGAAAAAAGACTATCAAATAAAATTTAGCAGCTTAAACTAAGTAGGAATCTATTGAATATTAAAAGGAAAAGTTGTCCATAATTTTTAAAGAGAAATAGAAGGGGGTGAAAATGTCCTGCTTAATTTTGTGCAGAACTAAATATATATGAAAAAACTAAAGATGTTAAGCTGTTTATTGGTTCTTGTATTTTCTTTTCAATATTATGTTTGTGCTTCAGGAGATAATTTGGGTGTAAGATCTACCTTATTCCAAAAATCCGTTTCTAATGTAAAGGAAACAGATATGTTTAAAAACATATTAGAAAAGACTAACAGTACCCCAGTGGAGTGTGGAATTATGGCTACTTTTAATACTTCTAGTGGTAAGGAAAAGGTTGTAGATGAAATATTTAAGGTATTAATGAGATATAGTGAGTGTAACAAAAAAGTGTGGAGAAATAATAAAATTTATTGTATAGAATTTAATGGATATTATGCAGAGGGCTATGTAGAGGGTGTAGAAAATGAAAATTATAATATCATTACAGTTAACATTACAAGAAAATCCACTCAGTATAAATTACAGGATTTGAAAAGTATGGTAGATAGATCTCTAGGTGATAGAAAAGAAAAGTGTAAGTATTTTGAATATGTAAAGGCAAAAACTCAGAAACAAGACGTGAGTAGTGTGAATAGTGAAGTTAAAAACATTTTAAAATGCTATGGTACATCTGACATTAAAACTATAGCTTTAGAGGAAGGATACAGTTCTACTGCGTATACCCATAAGTATGAGCCAATACAAAGTGTCACAGGTTTAATAGATTTTAACTATGCTGTTGTAAAATATGATACGGGCACTTATATAATTATGGGAACTCCAGAAATAATGGTGACATATTAGGAATCATATAATATGGATGTTTTTGTTAAATGTAACTTATAAGGCGGTACAAAAATTAAGTAACATATTAGCAATTATAGAATGGAGGAACATTATGAGTAAAATAGTAGTTAAGGGAGGAAATAAACTGCATGGGGAAGTAAATATCAGTACTGCTAAAAATTCTGTATTGCCTATTATAGCAGCTTGTATTTTAAGTGAAGATAAATGTGTAATAGAAAAGGTACCAATGCTTGAAGATGTTTTTGTAATAAGTGACATATTGAGGAGCATATCTGCAGATATAAATATAGACAAAGATACAAATAAAGTCATAATAGATACATCTAATATAAAAGATTGCAATCCATGCAGCGAATTAGTAAAAAAAATGAGGGCATCATTTTTAATAATGGGTCCTATGATAGCTAGGTTTGGAAAGTTCAGATTATGTCTTCCAGGGGGATGTAATATTGGAACTAGACCTATAGATCTTCACTTGAAGGGCTTAAGTGCCTTGGGAGCAGAGGTGAATGTAGGTCATGGATATGTAGAAGCAAGTGCTAAGAAATTGATAGGGGATAAAATATATCTAGATTTTCCTTCAGTGGGGGCTACAGAAAATATAATGATGGCATCAGTAATGGCAGAAGGAGAAACTATAATAGAGAATGCAGCAGAAGAACCCGAAATAAGGGATCTGGCAAAATTTTTAAATAGCATGGGGGCAAATATTATTGGTGCAGGGTCAGGTACTATTAGAATATTAGGAGTAAAAAGTTTAAAGGGAAGTACTCATAGACCAATATTTGATAGGATAGAATCTGGTACTTTTATGGTGGCAGCTGCTATAACTAGAAGCAAGATTAAAATAAATGGTGCTAATGAAGAATACTTAAAACCTATAATCGCCAAGTTAACTGAAGTTGGAGTTCATATAAGCTCACAAGGAAGTAGCTTGATTGTAGATGGAAGAGATGAATTAAGACCAGTAGATATTAAAACTATGCCTTATCCTGGCTTTCCAACTGATATGCAGTCACAGATGACAGGACTTTTATGTACTGTTATGGGTACAAGTATAATAACAGAAACTATTTTTGAAAATAGATTTATGCACGTAGCAGAGATGAAAAGGATGGGAGCAAACATAAAGATAGATGGAAGAAGCGCAGTTATAGAAGGTGTAAAAAAACTTACTGGAGCAGAAGTTAAAGCAACGGACTTAAGAGCTGGTGCAAGCCTTATACTTTGTGGGTTAGTAGCAGAAGGTGAAACAGAAATTGCAGATATATACCATGTAGATAGAGGCTATGTAGATATTGAAAAAAAATTAAAAGCACTAGGAGCTGATATTGAGAGGATAAATGAATAATACTCCTATTATATATATTATTAGACAAAGAGAAGATTAGAACAAAATTTTTTCTTTGTTTTTTTATTGGAATATTTTATAAGATGCGGCAATAAAAATATAATATTGTAGTTTAAAATATATATAAGGCATTTTCAAAGAAATGACTTGTTACTTTCTTTCAAACGCCTAACAGGAGAAAAATATGAAGGGTGATATATTAGACTTTTTAAAAAAATTTATTATTTTAGTGTTTATGGGTACATTATTTGTAATTGTACTCTCCTTATTTATGGTGGGAATGGGAAACCAAAAATATGATAACTTACCTCAATTCCTAATAAAGTCAAAAAATATAATACTAAAGAAACAGGATACCAAGTCAGAAAAAATAAAGGTGTACATAACTAAAGAAAATACAGTAAAAGAAATGGATTTAGAGCAATATGTAACAGGAGTAGTAGCTGCTGAAATGCCTGCCGAATTTTCAGAAGAAGCGCTTAAAGCACAGGCTGTGGCGTCTAGAACTTTTGCAGTTGCACATATGGAGGTGTATGGAGGCAAAAAATATAAGAGCAATACAGGTGCAGATGTATGTGATACAGTCAAGTGCCAGGTATTTGTTAATAAAGAAGATAGGATGAAAAACTGGCCTAAGAGTGAGGGGGATAAGTATTGGAGCAAAATTGTAGATGCAGTACAAGCTACTTCAGGACAGGTGCTGACTTACAAAAATAAATTGGTGATGGAGCCCTACTATTTTGCAGTAAGTGCAGGAAAAACTGAAAATTCAGAAGATGTATTTGGAGAAGCAGAGGGATATTTAAAGAGCGTAGAAAGTCCAGGAGAAGAAAGTGCACGAAAATATAAAACTTCAGTGAAAATGTCATACGTAGATTTTATAAATAAGGTAAACTCAAATTATGCTAATTCAGGGTTATCTTCAGAAAACTTACCCAACCAGATAGGTATAAAAAGTAAAAATGAAAGTGGTTCTGTAAAAGAAATTAAACTTGGTGATGTTACTATATCTGGTACGAAATTTAGAACTATTATGGGATTGAATTCGGCAAACTTTAGTATAGATTTTAAAGATGGTGTGTATATTCAATGCATTGGATATGGACATGGAGTTGGAATGAGCCAGTGGGGAGCTAATTATATGGGCAAAAATGGCCAAAACTACAAAAATATATTGTCTCATTATTATGAAGGAACTAGTCTAGAAAATGTAAACTTATTTAAAAAATAATAATTATATCAGCTAATTGTATGTTACTAGAATACATTAAATAAATATTAAGTAAAAAAGAGGAAAATTTCCTCTTTTTTTTGTAAAAAAATTTCATAAAATATGTATTTTTTTCTATTCTCTGGACAAACTACAAAAAGGAGGTGTTATTATGAACAAAAAATCTTTTAACAAAGCATTCAACTTTTTAAAAAAGGAGAGCTTTTATGTAATACTGTTTATATGTTTATGCATTGCAGTAACAGCGGCAGTAATAACAGCAAGAAATAATAAAAATCAAAGTGCACAGCTTCAAAAAAGTCAGGCTGTAGAGCAGAAAAAAATTAGGGAAACAGCAAAGGCAAATGAAAAGCCTTCTTCCAATTATAACAATGCTCTTCAAGTAAAAAAGGATAACAAGGTAAAATCCAATGTATCTAATAATGAAGCATCGAAGGGAGTATCTAACCCAGTAAGCACTTCCTTTCAAAAGCCAGTAGAGGGTAATATTGCAAGAGGTTATTCAGAAAATCCAGTATATTGGGATTCTACAGCAACTTATAGACCAAACTTAGGATATGATATACAAACTCCACTTGGCAAACCCGTGTTCGCAGCTATGGATGGAAAGGTAGAATCAGTAAATACAGCAACACAGGATGGAGTAGAAGTCATTATAGATCATCAAAATGGATTAAAAACAGTTTATTCTAACCTAGATCCAAGTGTGAAAGTTAGTGCAGGTCAAACTATAAAAAAAGGAGCAGTTATTGGAGTAGTTGGCAAAAGCACATTGAGATCAGCTTATGAAAAATACGGAGATCACTTACACTTTGCTGTTTTGAAAGGAAAAGAATTTGTTGACCCAGGTAAATATATAAAATACTAATATTTGGCCATTTCTTAGAATTTTATGGAGAAATGGCCCATACACAATGAATTTTAAAATATTAACCAGCATATTTATAAATATATAGGAACAAATAATTAGCAGAGATTATTTAGTTTAATGATAAATACGAGTAAATACGTTTATGGATATATAATGTAAAGTTTCATCATCAATTGTTGATTGTAAAACGGTAGCTGTAAAAAGGAGTTGAATAAAATTGAAAGATTATATTGAAGAAAGGGTTTTGGAAGTTGCCAAATATATAATAGGATCTAAAGCCACAATAAGGAAAACGGCTAAGGTTTTTGGAGTAAGTAAAAGTACTATACACAAGGATATGACAGAAAGATTACCTAAAATAAATCCTCAAATTGCTCAGGAAGCTAAGAGTATATTAGATTATAATAAGGCAGAGAGACATATAAGAGGTGGTAAGGCTACTAAAATGAAATATAAAGCTATTGAAGGCTAAAAACATTCCTATTATAATTAGAATATGATATGATAATAAAGGTAAATAAATTTACCTTTTAGTTTGAAAAGCAAAGGAGATTAGGAGTGAAAAGGGAATGTTTTTTAGTATAGGAACTGATATGGGAATAGATCTAGGTACAGCAACCGTACTTGTTTATATTAAAGGCAGAGGGGTAATTTTAAAGGAACCTTCAGTTGTTGCCATAGATAAGATAAAAAATAGAGTACTAGCTGTAGGAGAAGAAGCATGGCAGATGATAGGTAGAACGCCTGGTAATATCGTTGCCATTCGTCCATTAAAAGATGGAGTTATATCTGATTATGATGTAACGGAAAAAATGTTGAAGTATTTTATAAGCAAGGCTTGTGGTAAAAATAGAATATCTTCACCAAGAATAGTTGTTTGCGTTCCATGTGAAGCTACTGAAGTTGAAAAAAGAGCTGTAATTGATGCGGCTAAAAATGCAGGTGCAAAAAAGGTGTTTTTAATTGAAGAACCACTAGCAGCAGCTATAGGAGCTGGTATTGATATAACTAAGGCAAGTGGAAATATGGTAATAGATATAGGTGGAGGCACAACTGATGTAGCAGTAATTTCACTTGGAGGAATAGTTGTAAGGTCTTCCATCAAAGTTGCAGGTGATAAGTTCGATGAAGCCATAATGAAATATGTAAGAAAAGAACATAAATTGATGATTGGGGAAAGAACTTCAGAAGATTTAAAAATAAAAATAGGATCTGCTTTTGATAGAGATGAAGAAGTAAGTATGGAAATAAGAGGTCGTGATTTAATTACAGGGCTTCCTAAAAATATAACGGTATCTTCTGCGGAAATGAGAATAGCACTAAAAGAAACTGTAAATTCTATAGCAGATACAACTCGTGCAGTACTGGAAAAAACGCCGCCAGAATTATCAGCTGATATAGCTGATAAAGGTATTTTTATGACTGGTGGAGGTGCACTTTTAAATGGATTGAGTAATTTAATACAAAAAGTAACTAATGTACCCGTTTATGTTGCAGAAGAACCAGTATCATGTGTAGCACTAGGTACAGGCAAAGTACTTGAATATTTAGACAAAATGGAAGTAGTTTTTAGTGGTGATGATATAACATTAATAGATTAAAACAAAGAACAAAATCTAACTTATTTAGTATTATGTATTTTTTAATAAGTTAGATTTTAATTTTCTTATAGATACTAAAATGTTGGATATAGTTAAATATCGGTAAAAATATTGTTGTAATATAGATAATATGAATGAATTAATGAATAAAGTATTACTTCAGCCATACTTAAAACTAAATTAAGACGTATATTACTGCTGGTATTATTAAATAAATCTTCATTGCTATTTGAATCAACTATCCCTATTATTGAGGAATTTCCTACATCTGGGAGAGATTTTCCTACACCTTTGCCAGGATGAACGGGAAAGTCTCTTACTTGAATATCGCCTATAGTTTCTAGATCACCTAAACAAGCATCTATTCCTATAATGTTTTTATGCGGGTGAAGTAAATTTATTTTATTCAGTTTGCTTTCAATGTTTAAAGCATGTATAGGATCTGAAATTGTACCGTAGACAGGTAGAGGAAAATGCTTACATTTTAAAAGTGTACCTACTAGGGGACCCAGGCAATCCCCTATATATCTATCGGTACCAATACATACAATTATGGTATCGTTATTAATGTAATTTTTCAAAAAATAGGCAAGTTTATAATATGCTAAGGGATCTTTATAATTACTTTTTGCTTTATTCAATATATTCACCTTCTTTTATGTATGTACTTGCGAAGAACACTATATATAATTTATATGATGACTTTATATAAATTATTAAAGCTAAATTAAGTGAATATGATTTTGAAAGAAATATAGAGAAATATGGAGAAAGAGATATGTAATATTAAAATTTAATCATATATTAAATTTGATAATAAGTGAATAAAACTGTATACTAATTTACGTTGAGTGCGTTCTTGTTTTAAGGAACGTAGGATAATAAAATAAGCTGGCATGGCTCAGCAGGTAGAGCAACTGACTTGTAATCAGTAGGTCGTGGGTTCGATTCCTACTGCCAGCACCAAACATGGAGGAATTCCCGAGTGGCCAAAGGGGGCAGACTGTAAATCTGTTGTCAGTGACTTCGATGGTTCGAATCCATCTTCCTCCACCATAAATATAAGGGCGCATAGCTCAGCTGGGAGAGCATCTGCCTTACAAGCAGAGGGTCATAGGTTCGAGCCCTATTGTGCCCACCATTTAGAATAATAATAGAATAAGCTGGCATGGCTCAGCAGGTAGAGCAACTGACTTGTAATCAGTAGGTCGTGGGTTCAATTCCTACTGCCAGCACCAAATGCGGAGGAATTCCCGAGTGGCCAAAGGGGGCAGACTGTAAATCTGTTGTCAGTGACTTCGATGGTTCGAATCCATCTTCCTCCACCATAAATATAAAGGCACTTTTAGGTGTTTTTTGTTTTATAAAAATTATATAATCTTAACAGATGAAAAAATTATATTATAGCTCTTATCAAGAGAGGCGGAGGGAACAAGGCCCTATGAAACCCGGCAACCAGTGAAAATCACCAAGGTGCCAATTCCTGCAGGATTCTGCAAGATAAGAGAGTAGTTAAGTTATTTAACCTCTTCTTATCGAAGAGGTTTTTTTAATTGACGTGCCACTTTAGGTATTTCAGTTTATATTGTGAATATAGGATTTGAATTAGCATTTAATGCAATAGAATTAATTCACTTTATTGTAAGAAAAGTATGTTTTTACATGGGAGGTATAGAAAATGAGAAAACTATTTACATCTGAATCAGTTACAGAAGGCCATCCAGATAAGATGTGTGATCAGATTTCAGATGCTATCTTAGATGCCATATTGGAACAAGATCCTTATGGAAGGGTAGCGTGTGAAACTGCAACTACTACAGGTATGGTTTTAGTTATGGGTGAGATATCAACTAATTGTTATATTGACATTTCAAAAATAGTTAGAAATACTGTAAGAGAAATAGGATATACTAGAGCTAAATATGGATTTGATTGTGATACTTGTTCAGTAATAAGTTCAATTGATGAACAATCATCGGATATAGCTATGGGGGTTGATAAAGCCTTAGAGGCCAAGGAAGGTGAAATGGAGGCCATAGAAGCTATAGGCGCTGGAGATCAGGGTATGATGTTCGGATTTGCTACAAATGAAACTCCAGAATACATGCCTATGCCAATAAGTCTTGCTCACAAACTTGCAAAGAGATTAGCGCAGGTTAGAAAAGATAAAGTTTTAGATTATCTAAGACCAGATGGAAAAACTCAAGTTACTATAGAATATGAAGACAATAAACCAGTTAGAGTTGATACCATAGTAGTATCTACTCAACATGATGAAATGGTAACTAGAAAACAAATTGAAACAGACATAATAAACAATGTAATAAGACCTGTTGTACCACGAGAGTTTTTAGATTATAAAACCAAGTATTTCATAAATCCAACAGGAAGATTTGTTGTTGGAGGTCCCCAGGGAGATTCTGGACTTACAGGAAGGAAGATAATAGTAGATACTTATGGTGGCTATGGAAGACATGGCGGGGGTGCTTTTTCTGGTAAAGATCCAACCAAGGTTGATAGATCTGCTGCTTATGCTGCAAGATGGGTAGCAAAAAATTTAGTAGCTGCAGGTATTGCAGATAAGTTGGAAATACAACTTGCTTATGCTATTGGTGTAGCAAAGCCTGTATCTATAACTGTAGATACTTTTGGTACAGGAAATATACCGGAAGAAAAAATAGTAGATATAGTGAATAAGGTATTTGATTTGAGACCAGCTGCTATAATAAAAAATTTAAATCTTAGAAGACCTATATACAGGCAAGTTGCCGCTTATGGACATTTTGGAAGAACTGATATTAATGTACCTTGGGAAAGATTAGATAAGGTTGAAGAAATAAAAAAATATATGTAAATAATGAAAAGCTCTATATTGTAACATGATATAGAGCTTTTTTAGTATGTTGGATTAAGACAAAGTTTAATGTGGTATAATTATTTATAAATATATGATTTTGTTTGCAAATAGGGGTAGGAGAGATTCTATGCAAGAATTACAAGGAATTGTAGAAAGTATAATATTTCAAAATAAAGATAATGGGTATGTAGTTGCTAAAATAAGAGAAAATAAAGATGTAGTAACTATAGTAGGATGTATACCTAATATAATTGAAGGACAAAATTTGAAGGCTGTAGGGGAATGGGTTCTTCATCCTCAGTTTGGAAATCAATTTAAGGTTCAGGCTTCTGAAGAAATAATACCTAACACTACTATTGGCATAGAGAGATATTTGGCCTCTGGAATAATATCAGGAATAGGTCCAGTAACAGCAAAGAAAATAGTAGAGAAGTTTGGTGAAAATACCCTTCAAATATTGGATAATAACATAGGAAGATTAAAAGAAATAGAAGGTATAGGAGCAAAAAAAATAGCTTTAATAGAGGAATCTTATTCTAAACAAAATGAAGTGAGAAATATAATGATATTTTTGCAAACTTACGGAATAACTCCTAGCCAGTGTGTTAAAATACATAAAAAATTTGGAGCAGATTCTATAAGTATTGTGAAAGAAAATCCATACACCCTTACAGAAGAAATAAGTGGTATAGGTTTTAAAACGGCAGATAAGATAGCAAGAAGCCTTGGAATAGAAAATAATTCTCCATTTAGAATACAAAGTGGAATAAGATATTTGGTGAATAAGTTTTGCAGCTTGGGAAATACGTATATGCCTATAGATAACCTTATAAAAGAAGGTGTTGACATACTCCATATAACTCAAAAAGAACTGGAAGAAAACATATATGAAAGTTCTGTAAATGGAAAGATAAAATTGGAGAAGTGGGAAGATAAAGTATGTGTATTTTCTATGACCTACTATTATTGTGAATTGAGTGTAACTAGAAAAATATTGATGTTAGCTTTTACTAAATATAAGGATATAGATTTTAATATAGATAAAGAGATAGAAGATTTTGAGAAGGAAAATAATATGAACTTTGCTGTTTCTCAAAAAGAAGCTATTAGGGGAGCAGTTGAAAATGGAGTGGAGATAATAACAGGAGGTCCTGGAACAGGTAAAACTACAATAATTAATTGCATAATTAGATTATTTGAAAAATCAAAGCTTAAAGTTTTAATGGGTGCTCCTACGGGAAGGGCAGCAAAGAGAATGTCAGAATCTACAAAACGAGAATCAAAGACCATACATAGACTTCTTGAAATGGGAGTGGGAAGTGATGAAGAAGCTTTATTTTTTTCAAGAGGAGAGCAATCACCACTGCAATGCGATGTAGTTATTATAGATGAGGCTTCTATGATAGATATAGTGCTTATGAATAACTTATTGAAAGCTGTATCTATGGGAACTAGGTTAATAATAGTAGGGGACGCAGAGCAGCTTCCATCTGTAGGCCCTGGAAATGTGCTCAGAGACTTCATAGACAGTAAATGTATTAAAGTAGTTAGATTAAAAGAGATATTTAGGCAATCAAAAGAGAGTATGATTATAGTTAATGCGCATAAGATAAATTCTGGAGAGATGCCTATTTTAAACAAAAAGAATAAGGATTTTTATTTTATAAAATGTCAAGATCCTTCGGATATATTAGACACACTAGTAGGATTAATAGATAAAAGGTTACCAAGTTTTAATAGTAGTTGGAATAAAATAGAGGATATTCAAATACTATCTCCTATGAGAAAGGGAATTTTGGGAGTATCAAATTTAAATAAAAAACTTCAGCAAGTTCTAAATCCTAAAAGTCCCAATAAGAGAGAAAAAAAGTTTAGAGACATGACTTTTAGGGTAGGAGATAAAGTGATGCAGATTAAAAATAATTATACTTTAAAATGGGAAGATATTTCAGAAGAAAACAAGGAAAGTGGAATGGGTGTTTTTAATGGTGACTTTGGATATATAGAAGATATAGATGAAGAAAAAAATAGAGTGATAGTTGTGTTTGATGAAGAAAAAAGAGTTGTATATGATAGTATGTACTTAGATGAGTTGGATTTATCTTATGCAATAACCATACATAAAAGTCAAGGTAGTGAATTCCCGGTAATTATTATACCTATGTTTATGGGTCCGCCGCTGCTTATGAATAGAAATTTATTGTATACGGCTATAACTAGGGCAAAACAGATGGTAATACTTGTGGGGAGTTTAAAAGCCTTAAATTTTATGATAAATAATAATAAAAGCTTTGAAAGGTATTCGTTATTAAAATATAGAATAATGGATATAATGGAGAGTGAAACAAATGCTACTGTGGAATGAAGCATGTCTTATTAATGAGAGAAAAAAAATAAGTGAGAATATAGTAAAATGGAGCGGTACTAAAGATACTTTTTTAAATTGCATCTCGGTTCCTTATAATTCTACTGAAATTTTTCTGGAAGTTATTGAAAAATACATAAGACAAAATAAAAATATTGTTTATATTACTAATGAAAAAATGGGCAATGTGGATATAATAAAAGATATAAAAAAGTATACACATTTTACAGATTATGCTTATGTAAAAGGATGTAAAAGTAATTTAAATTGTAAATTGCAGATATGTAATTTTGAAAATGCAGCAAAATTGGAAAAAAAGTTTGAATTAATCATATATGATGATATAAGTAGTTTTTCATTATACAATAAGTACGAGATATGCAAATTAATTAGCAAATTAACTCATGAGGATAGTAAAGTCATAATATATTCTATAGAAAGTATAGTTGAAAATAGTAAAAAGATATTTTTGCCTGCTAAGAATGAAGGATTAATAATCGAACCGAGAAATATACTTACTAGACTAAATATGAATAAAGAAATGCCTTTTTTGGTATACGACTATTTAAAATGGTCAATAAGTATAGGTAAGAAGATAATAATATATGTACCAAGCGAATGTAAAATAGAAAAGGTAGCTTCATATATGCATAAATATTGTAGAAGTTTAGCACAGGATGTAGTATGTTTTGCTAATGGGGAAACGAATAAAAAATTGATCTATAAGTTTTTACAGGCCAAAAACTCAATATTAATAACTAACTGTTTTGAAGAAACTGTATTAAATGCAAAAAATTCAGAATTAATAGTATACTTTGCAGATGATATTAACTTTACTTATAAAGAATTTGTTTATTTGTGTGGAAGTGTTGGAAGAGGTGAAAAAAACTTAAAAGAGGAGGTTATACTGGTTTCTAATATAGAGACAGAAGAGATTGAGAAAGCAAAGAGTATAACTAGCAATTTTAATAGGGAAGCATGGAACATGGGATTACTAAAAATTTAAGATTTTTATTGGATTGTGTACTAGGGCTTATATATTGTGGAGATGAAAGATGTATACTGTGTAAAAAGGATATATATGATGATAGAACCATATGTAAAGATTGTGAAAGCAATATAAAAATTTGTAAAGACAGTTTTGAAATTGGATATGATGATAAAAAATTTCAATGCTATAGTAGTGCTTATTATTCTGGAGCGATGATGGAACTTATAATAAAATTAAAATACAAGAGTTCTTTTAAAGCTGGAGATGTTATAGCAAAGTGTATGAGAGATATTATAGCTAATAATCACATTGATTTTGATGTTTTTACATATGTGCCTATGACTAAGAAAGCATTGAAAAAGAGAGGATATAATCAGGCTGAATATTTGGCGAACAGTTTGGGGAGTTATACTAATAAGCCTGTTATATGCTGCTTACAAAAAATAAAGGAAACAAAGGATCAAATAGGATTGGACAAAACAGAGAGATGGAGTAATATGTCACAAAGCTTTCAGGTACGCAATAAAAAAAGTATAAAAAATAAAAAAATTTTGTTAATAGATGATGTTTTAACTACTGGTGCTACAGCCTTTGCATGCTGTGCAGAACTTTTGAAAAACGGAGCAAAAAAAATTAATGTATTGACTGGAGCAAAAAGTAGAGTATAATTTTATTAGTCAAGTTAGGTCTGTGGTTGAAAGTCGATGCTAGTCGCAGGCGAAACGATCCACGTAAGTTAGATAAAATATTTAATGAGCATGGTGCGGCTTAGAAGTAAGTCCTGCCGTAAAATACGAGAGGATTAGTAGTGAGAGGTTAATTCCCGGTAGCGAAAGTTCCAGCAGGCGAGTGTGGGGGCAAAGACCAGGTCAGCTAACTTGCAAATGCACTAACTGTGCAATATAGCAGTCTTTTTTAAGGCTGCTATATTAATTTTAATTCAAAAATTCCCGACCTATTCCCGACCTGGGCGAACTAGTATACAATTACTTATACATTAGGTACAGTAATTCTGTAATTTTCTAAAGCTTTTTTAGTATTCTCTTTATTAATATGGGTGTATATGTTGTGTGTAACTTCACTGCCCTTTTTATGCCCTACAATAGCCTGCGTAATGGACTCAGGAACGCCATCAATGGCCATCTGTGTTATAAATGTATGTCTAGTCTTATGAAATGCCCTATACTCTATATTGAGTGCATTAAGAGCTTTTTGCCACTGCCTTATTACATACCTCTTGCTAATGGGATTACCAATAGTATCGGTAAATACAAGATTATACTTGTTGTTAAAACTATTTCCGGCTTTAAGCTTGTCTTTATCATTCTGCAACTTTGCTTTCTTCCACATATCATCAAAACTATCAGGATATTCTATATCTCTAACAGAAGTTAGTGTTTTAGGAACAGTTATTTTAATACTGGCTCCTATGACTTTCCCCTCAGAGTCAAAGTCTTTTGTATACCTTATGGATTCTCTTATGTGAAGTATTCTATCTTCAGTGTTGACATCATTCCATTTTAAAGCAAGTATCTCACCTTCACGCATACCCAATGAAAAACCAAGGTAAGCTATTCCTGCTATTCTGTTATTTGTTTTATATAAATATTTAAGTATTTTGTCTCTTTCGTTTTGAGTAAACACTGTAATCTCAACAGAATTTTTTTCCTTTAAATAGTTTACTTGTCCAGGTACTTTTATACTTGAACATGGATTTTTAATTACAGCATCAGTTTCAATTTCATAATTAAAGAATCTCTTTATAAGTTTATGAGTTTTTACTAAAAGAGGGTAATGTTTTCCTTTATTAAATAATTCATTTAAAAATGCTTGCACCATAATAGGCTTAATATCTTTGACTTTCCTTATACCGAGCTTAGAATCTTTTATATATAGTCTGTATATGGACTCGTAGGTTTCATAGGTGCTTGTTTTTATTCCACTGGGAAGAATGACATTTATTAACCATTCATTAAAGGCATTATTCAAAGTTTCATTTTCAGCAGCTTTGTTTATTCCATTTTTAAGGTCCTGCTTATATTCTTCTTTTTTATGCTCGGCTTCACCTTTGCTTTTTCCATAGAATTCTTTCATTATTTTTTTACCATCGGAGTTATATCCGATTAAAAGAGAAGTTCTGTAATATTTATGCTTGCCTTTAGTGTAATTTATTTTATTTGCCACGGTTAGGCCTCCTTTGACAAAACATATGTTCTACTAAATGCTAAAAATAAATAGGAGACTAGCTCCTGATTAATTTTTATATCTAAACTGGCTTACGTCTTAATGTTCTTATTTCAGCTTCATGTGCACCATACATTTCAAGTAGAGATTTATTTGTTTCATTTAGGTCAGAAAATTTTTGTGACATTTCTTCAGATAGATTTTTAACTGTACTTTGAAGCTCTGCAACTTGGTGAGTTAAATTATCAACGTCAGCTTTATGCACTTCAGAAGCGGACTTAAGTGCAGATAATATTTGACCATGTTCTTTTTGTTGAGCTTTTACCAAATCCATGTCTTCCTGAATTTTAATTATATTATTTTGCATTTTCTCCTGAGTTTTTTGAAATTGTTCCTGACCTTTTAAAATTTGGTTTAATATTTTATCTGTATCAGACATTAATATCATTCCTTCCTATAATTTAGTATAATCTGGATTTGGTAAATTTATACTTAGCTAATTTTTAACCAATATTTATATATAAATGATATAATAAAATAAAAAATATGTGGAGTGGATTGTATGAATACTATAAACATTAATTTAACATTAGATGAAATTCAAATAATTATAGATTCTTTAGAATTTACTAATACTGAGTTTAATGATTCCTCTATTCAGCACACAACGGATGAAAATAAAATATGTAACTATCTCAAGAATATTATTAAAGTCAATGGTTAAAAAAGAGCATCTACTAAAATTCTTACTAAAGATAATGTTTGCTCTGCATCCCATTTTTCAATTGTGCCTGTATTACTATGAGCAGATCCATGTCTTAAGTCATTTATAGCTTGTATTCTCTTAAATAATCTATCATCAATTTTGCCATTATCGTTCAATAGTTTACCTAATCCATAAATGTATAAGTGGTTTGGTACTTTATCCTTCCCTAGATGCTTTATTATAGCTACTTTAAGTAATGTTTCTATTGATACTTGAGCAGTTAAGGAAGATGCTAAAAATAGTTCTGCTTTATATGCCTTAGCTGACTCTTCAATTTCATATTTAAATTCATCATCTTTTACTTTTTTATTAATATAACTTAAATTTAGAATATTAAAATCTAATATGTCCTTATAAGACTCAACTGCAGATTTAAGCAATCTTGTTGTTTTGTAAGTATTATAATCATCATCAGCTTCATTACAACCATCATCATATGATTTCTCTTTACAAAATTCTAAGTTTAATGGATTATAATATATTTCATTAATTGAATTTTTAAATATTGTCAGGCAGTCATCTTTTTCTGCTTTTTTTAATAATTCCTGTTCTCTAATATGGCTAGGGTTATTATAGAAATTTTCAAGTTCATCACTATTAAGATAAAAAAACTTATTATCAAAGGTATCTTTGCTAGTACTACGCAAAACAATACTGTAAATGTCCGAATTTATATATACTGAAATTACTAATACTGGATCCATAAATCTAAATATATCAGGGCTATCGTTGTGTTCAGTTTCATAATATTGTTTTGTTCTATCTCGATATCCTTTTAAAAATTCAGTAAGATGGATTTTCCTCATTGGAAGTATCTCTTGAATTTTAGATTTAAGTTCACTCTCAGTAGTTAATGGTTTACGCGTCATAAATAAACACTCCCTTAGTTACTAAATTTATACTCAACTAATTTTTCACTAACTCCGAAATATGATGCAATCTGGTTTGTACACATATTTTCTAAAGAATATTTATCAATATCTTTTTCA
This sequence comes from Clostridium sp. 001, assembly GCF_019056555.1. Taxonomy (NCBI): domain Bacteria; kingdom Bacillati; phylum Bacillota; class Clostridia; order Eubacteriales; family Clostridiaceae; genus Clostridium; species Clostridium sp. 001. The sequence continues at coordinate 2,602,717 of NZ_CP020473.1, forward strand.
TCAATTAAAAGTTCAGCTGCAAATTTATTCGCTTCATTTTCAATTCTCCCCCTAGGGAATAAGGTGTATTCTCTTATAAAGCAAGTGGATCTATGGTAGTGAAGTAGAGCATGTCCTAATTCATGTGCTAGTACAATAACCTTTTCAACTTCGTTCAATTTATTGCTTATTACTATATATTTGTTTGTTATTAGACTAATGTAAAACCCCTTAGTATTTTCCCCTATATCTTCATACCTTAAATCTATTCCTAAATATTTAATTATTCTTTCAGGATCTCTTGTGTTATATCTTTGAATAAGGTGTTTTACTCTTGCATGAATGTTTATCATAATAAAACACCTCTATTCTTTTTTCTTTTTTTTACCGAATTTTTCTTTGTTTTTAGCTTTGGAATCCCAGTACAGCTTATTTATTACTGCAACCAATTTTTCTTTATCCTCTTCACCAACTTTGTCGTCCATCATAAAAGCTTGTGCATGTTCCAAAACTTCATCATGTTGTTTAATATCTTTCTTAGTTACTTTATATTTATCTGAGTATTCTTGTGGAATATCATTTTCAGTATTAGGTTCTTTTTTATCCGTGTTGCCAAGTAAATAATCTACTGATACATTGAAATAATCAGCTAATAATTTTAGTGTTTCTATATCAGGTTCTCTTCTCCCTGTTTCATAATGAGCATAAGTTGCCCTGTTAATATTCAAATTTTTACTTAATTCTATCTGTGTTAATCCTCTTTCTGACCTGAGCTTTTTTAAATTATGTGCTATATCCATTTAATTACACCTCACTTTTATATTATCAAAAAATGATACAAAAACAAACAAATGATACAAAAAGTATATTTTTTAAGTAAAATATATTGACTTTGATACAAAAAGCAACTATAATACAAACCATAGATACGAAATGTATCAAAGAATACTTAGGAAGGAGAAGTGTATGAAAAAGTATAGCTTAAAAGAACTCAGAATTAAAAAGAATAAAACTCAAGAGCAAATATCAAAAGCTATAGGAATAAACCGTGCAGCATATTCACATTATGAAAATGGTCTAAGAATTCCTAAAGTTGATGTAGCAAGTAAACTTGCGTCATATTTTGGTGTTATGATAGAAAGCATTAACTTTTTACCTAATAATGATACAATACGCCACAACAAACAAAAGGAGGTAGCAAGCTAATGGATAAAAATATTTCAGAAGGCTTAATTGAGCAATTTAATCTATTAAAAAGCCAATGTCAGAAGGTAACTTCTAAAGAAGTAATTGAGCCTGAACAATATGATTTTTTAATAGAATCTTCTTTAGCTATGGTTCAAATAGCTAAAATTAATCGTTAAATTTGTCAAGTTTATTATATATGGTATTAAACATTTTTACAGTTTCATTAGCAATTTCTTCATTATAGGCTATGTTGTCATCATGATTTAATGTGTTTGAACTTCTAGTAGGTTGAAGCTCATTTAGTCTTGCAAGAGTTAACTGTAAAGCAATTTCTTCTTTTGTCAAAGTCGTCACCTCCCAATATTAGAGATGTGTCCAGGCTCAACAAAATTTTACCATATTGAAAATAATCAAACAACTAAAAAGGAGGTAGCAAGCTAATGGATAAACAGTTAGAGCAACAAGTAAAAGATTTAGAGGAAAGGGTAGCTGCACTTGAAGAGCAAGTTCAAGCACAGCCACAAACAATAATTAAAAAACAAAAAATATTATTAGATGTCCAGAAGCAAAGAGCAAAAGCTATAAATTTTTCTCATCATGAGGAATAATACCTAATTTTTCTAATTGAAATAATAATGCTTTATTATTTTCTTCTATCATACATGCAACAGATTTTAATATAGATTCTTCACGATCTAACGTTAAATTAGCTTCCAACATATCTGTATTTAAATCTTTTTTATAAGATTCGATAGTCTTGCTTGTATTTTCTGAAGAAAATCCTAAATTTTTGATTATAGCAAGCTTAAATAAATCATTGTGATCTAAACCTAATTTTTTCAATTTTATCACCACCTTTCGTGATGATAAAATTCTACAAAAATATATAAAAATCCTTTTATATATTAATTTTAGCAATAAAAGGACATAAATTAACTACAATTTCATATAACTTTCATTGCTAAAAAGTGTAATTTGATTAAAGAAAAGAGATGAAAACATATGAGCAGATCTATAAAAGATACTGATACTATTTATAAAAAAGCAAGAATAGAAGCATCAAATTCTAATGACAAGCTTAGAAGTAGAGAAGGTGCGAGTGAAATACTTGGAGTAAGTCCTAGTTCACTATTAAATTATGAAACAGGAGTATGTAAGCAAATACCTACTGATGTGGTAGTTAAAATGGCGGAAATTTATAATGCACCAGAACTTATGAATTATTACTGCTGTAATGAGTGTGTTATAGGTAGGCATATTGCTCCACAGGTTGAAATATTAGCAATGGATAGAATTACAATTCAAATTGTATCTTCACTAGAAAATATTAATGAGGTGAAAAAAGAACTATTAGATATTACAGAAGATGGGATTATTACAGAAGGTGAAAAACCAAAGTTGGAGCATATTGTCAAAACGTTGGATAAAATTGAAAAGGAATCTAGGGAATTAAAGCTTTGGGTTCAGAAAAATTTTAGAGGGAAAGAGGAATTTAATTATGGAGCAAATAAAGGCAACTTTAGATATTAAAGCTGCGGCAGAATATGCAGGAATACATGAAGGCAAGATAAGGGAATTAGTTCATACACAGGATTTCCCATGTTTTAAAAATGGGAACAAATGGTTGATAAATAGGGAATTGCTAGATGAATGGCTCAAAAAAATAAGTAGAGAACACAGAGTTATATAGAGGAGATTATATAAATTAAAACATTTAAGAAGCTGTTTAAAGATGGAGATAATCCCAAAGAACTATTTAAGAATTGATTAGGGTATGGATAGTTTTACGCCAGTTGATATTAGAACTATGAAAATATTAAAACCAATTAGATATTAAGGGAGGAAAAGCGTATGCAAGAGTACACGTTAAAACAGACAATAGATAAGCTTGAAAGAAATCCAAATTTAAAATTTCAATTTGTTAGTGAGGAATCTTATAGGACAGATGAAGGAGCAGTAATTGCATTAGATGGAGATGGTAGGATTGTGAATCAAGAAGGTGAGCCTATATTATCAAACTTCAGTATTAGAAGTAGATTCAGGCTTGTAGATGAACATGTGGATGTAATGGATGCTCTTAGAGCGTTTGAAAACGGGAAAGTAATTTATTGCCTGTATGAAAGCAAAAGATACTCATATAATCTAGGCATTAGTTCTAGCTCCAAGTTAATGGATGATGATTACAACGCAATTTCAGCAGAAGAAATTCTACATGGTAAGTGGTTTATAGAGGAGGTAAAAAGTGTTTAATCTAGAGGAGGTAAAAGGGTACAGCAAGTTGGATGCTAAAGACAAAGAACTTTTTGGAAGATTTTATCAGAAATTTTATAAGGCATGGGAGTATCCAGAGGATCATGCACCAACTTCAATAAAAAGAATGGATAGTAAGTATCTTAAAGTTGTTTTAAGTGATGGTGACTGGTTGCATATTTTAAAAGATGGAAGTTGGTATTAAAGAAAGCAGAGGTGTGTGAAAGTGAATAGTATTAGTGAAAAAGAGAAGAATGAACTTAGAAAAAAGTTAAATAATTGTGCTTATAGGTATGGAACATTAGATCAAAGAACTTTGGAGATAAGTCAGGAAGTAGACAAGTTTATGGTCGAAGACATGAAAAAAGAAATAAAAAGAATCCTCTGCCAAGGATTCAATTAAATCATATGTTTTGATTATGGTACTCCGCAAAGTATCTTGTCTCCATTATATCAATAATGGAGAGGTATAGCAATTAAATTAAAAAAATAGGTAAAAGAAAGGGTGAAATTTAATGAATAAAAATATTTCTGTAATAGATCTTGGAAATATAAATGTGAAATATATAGGTAAAAGTCAATCAGGCATTTTTTCTAGTAAAATTACAACAGATTACCAATCTTATAAAGATGGATTTCAGAGGGTGGAGATTGACGGAAGGCTGACATATATCGGAATAGGAGAACTATCACGTGAATTTAATAAATCGGAAAGAAATTATTTACCTCAATTACTTTATGCAGTTTGCAAATCTAACAATGAGAATGTTATAGAAACAAATCTAACATTACTGCTTCCAATCTTACAAATGGAAAATAAAGTTAAGCTAATTGAAAATTTAAAGGATAAAGAATTTGATTTAAAGTTTAATGGTAAAGATAGGGTAATTAATTTTAAGGATGTCTTAGTACTTCCAGAAGGTTATGTAACGTATTTTAGCTTATCAGAAGAGGATAAGCAAGGAGATATATGCATTATAGACTTAGGATCAAGGACAATTAATATATGTGTACTAGAGGATGGAAAAATACAAAAGTTAAATACAGTAAAGTTAGGCAGTTTTGATTTTTATTCTAAACTAAGAGCAATAGAAAATGCTAAAGGTGAAGATTTTACAGAAGAAGAAATCCCAAGATTAATAAGAAATGGAACGATTAAAGTATATCAAAAACAATATGCCGAATTTTTGAATGAAATACTTAACAGTATTAAACCTTATGTTAACTTAAGAACGTATAAATGTATATTTACAGGTGGTACAAGTATTATGTTATCTGAGTGGATAAATAAATTATCCCTTCCTAATTTTAAGATTCACAGTGATGCTTTAAATTCTAATGTTATAGGTGCTAAAAATGCAAGTATGATTGTATGGGGTGCTAAAGATGATGGCAAGCAGTAGTAAAAGGTTACAATTGACTTTAAATGCTAAAAAAGAACGTGAGAAAGTAATATTAGATTATTTGTCTAAATCTTTCAATCCAAATGCAACTATAAAAGAAATTTTATACAATTTCATATCTACTCAAGGTAACTCAAAGATGGTAAAAGATACTCAAAAAGGGTATAAAAAAAGACACTTAAAAAGAGTAAAAAATACTCAAATTGAGCATGAACAAAGTAACTCAAAGATGGTAAGAGATACTCAAAGTGAGGAGAATACACTACTGGATTTAAGTGGTATTAATGATACAGATTTAGTAAATGAATTTAAAAATGAAAATCCTATAAAACAAAATGAATTAGATCAACTCAAAGAGTTTATGAGGTGACGTTTATGGAAAATAACGAAGCAAAAATGAAGTTTACTATAAATGGCTTTAATCAAGAGAAATTAATTAAATATGGCTTAGATGCAGTAGATGCATTAATCTTACGATATTTTATAGATTTTAAGGATAGTGGTGATATGGTAATTGAGGTTATAAACAATAAACCGTATTACTGGGTTAGATATAGCTATTTGATATCAACTATTCCAATAATAAATTTAAAAAGTAAAGATGCATTAAGGAGACGTCTAAAGAAATTAGAAAAGTGTAAGGTATTGATTCACTACCACAAGAATCAAGGCGGCAGTTATTCATATTATGGCATAGGTCCAAATTATAAATATTTAATAAAAAATGACCCTGCGATTCAAAAGTCGGAGGGTGCTACCCAAAAGTCGGAGAGGTACGACTCGAAAGTCGGAGGGGCTACGACTCAAAAGTCGGAACAAAATATTAATCTATTAAAAGATAAATCTATTAAAGATAATATATATACAAAAAATTTTTTAGATTGGTATTCTCTGTATCCAAATAAATTTAATAAAGACCAAACATTTAAGAATTTCCAAAAGTTACTTAAGAAAGAGTCTTATGAAAATCTTAAGAAAGCGACTAAAAACTATATAGCATATATAAAAACAAACAAAATAGAAAAGAAATATATAGTTAGAAGTTCAAACTTTATAGGCCAAAAACAAGTATATAAGGGTTATCTGGAAATGAATTTAGAAAGTACTGAAACAGGAATTGAGTCCTCATTAAATACATTGGAGAATATGGATCTGGAAGGAGAGAATGCAAGTGCTTAATCAAGATATTTTCAAAGATGGTATGAAGGAATTAATGCTAGCTTTCAACATGGATTTACAAGCTGAACAAATAAAAGTTTGGTACAAGTACTGTAAAAAGTATAGTGATAAAGATTTCAAAAAGAAGGTTACAAATTGTATAAAATTTTGCAGGCATAAGCCTTATATTGCGGATCTATTAGACATAAAGGAAAAGGATGAATTTTCTCCATCTAATGCAAGTGCATACAAATTGATGTAAAGGAGTGAAAGTAATGAAGATAGAGGCTTTACCTAGTAATGTAGATGCTGAAACCAATTTATTAGGAGCAATTTTAGTTAATTCAAATTGTATTATGGATGCTATTGGTGCTGTGACTGCAGATGATTTTTACAAAAGTGAACATAAGATTATTTTTGGAGCTATGGAAGAAATGTTTAAAGCCAATACAAAAATAGACATAGTTACCCTAACAGATCGATTAAAAGATGTGCTAACTAAAGTTGGTGGAATAACTTATATAAGCCAGTTAGCAGGAAGTGTTGGAGGTTCTAATATAAAGGAATATGCAAAAATCATTAAGGAAAAATCAAATAAAAGAAAATTGATTAGAATGTCCGAAATGTTAAAGCAAAGAGCGTATAAGGATACTGAAAGCTCAAATGAATTGGTAAATAGCATAGAAGATGAACTTTTCAAAATCAATTTAAATAAAGAAAGCAGAATGGAACCATTTAACAAAGTCTTAGAGCATACTGTGGCTCAAATAGAGGATGTATATAATAACAAAAACATTAGTGGTGTTACTGGAATAAATACAGGGTTTAGAGATTTAAATAAATTTACAGGAGGGTTACAAAAGCAAGATTTAATAATACTAGCAGCACGTCCTAGTATGGGTAAAACAACGTTAGCTGTTAATATAGCTACCAATGTGTCCAAGACAAAGTCAACAGCCATATTTAGCTTAGAAATGTCCAGAGAGCAGTTAGCTAGAAAAATAATATCAAGTACAGCTAGAATAGATCTTCTAAAACTTAATACAGGTATTTTAAATGATAAAGACTGGACTAACATGGCTTGTGCTACTGGACCATTAGCCAATAATAAGCTCTTTATAGATGATACTGGAGGCCTGAGTGTATCAGAAATAAAAGCTAAATGTAAAAAAATAAAACTTAAATATGGACTAGATTTAGTGGTTATAGATTATTTGCAGCTTATGCAGGGTAAAGCAGAAAATAGAACTCAAGAAATAAGTAAGATAAGCAGAGGATTAAAGCAAGTAGCAAAGGATTTGGATGTAACAGTTATTGCACTATCTCAGTTATCGCGTGCCCCAGAAGCACGAACCAATCATAGACCTATGCTGTCAGATTTACGTGAAAGTGGGAGCATTGAGCAGGATGCAGATATAGTTATGTTTTTGTATAGAGATGAATATTATAACGAGGATACAGAGGAAAAAAATATTGCTGAGTGCATTTTTGCCAAGAACAGAAATGGTAGGGTTGGAACCGTGAAATTAGCATGGTTAGGTCAATTCCAAAAGTTTGGAGAGTTGGACTATATTCATTCATATCCTTCTAATACGAAAACTTCTGAGGAATCAAAAGAAAAAGTAAAGCAAGAGGTAATGAAAGTTGGATAATAGCGAGTATATAGAGAAAATTATAAAGCTTTATTTTCAAGGCTATACTGTTGAACAAGCCTTGAAGGTTACTAAGAATCAAAGGAAACAGGATGAGTTAAAAGAAATAGCTAAAGTATGGGAAGATAAAGCTAAAAAAGCTTCAGTAATGGAGAGTAGGGGATGGAAGTTTCAACAAGCTAAATTGATATAAAAAATAAGCAGGTGGTGTATTAGATGATAATAACAGAGTTTTATAGACACCAGATTGTTAAATTGAATGATGCAATAGAAAAAGCAAAGGAAAAGTACAGGCTTGGTATTTATAAAAATTAGGAAGGTGAAAATATGAGACGTATGTTGGAATATACGAATTATGAAGTTGAGAAGAATGGACACTTAAAAAATCCCTTGGCTGGTAATAAAAAAATAAAAGCACTTGTTGGAAAAGATATACTTGTTAGAAATAAACATAATGCAGAACTATATCTTATACAAAATGCGGAGTTGAAAGAGCTAGAAGAGGTTAAAGAAGGATTGTTATTAACTATTGTAAAAGATGAAGGATTTTAATAGATTGAAATTAATGTGAAGTAAATAAGGAGGTAGAAAATGAGTAAAAGACAGGAAAATAAATTTGTCATATCAGAACAAGAGCCACAGAAATGTGAGTATTGCGGCAAGATTGCTGAATTACGACCATATGGTAAAAATGGAGCAAACATATGCTTCAAATGTGCAATGAAAGATGAAGAAGAAGCCAAAAAACAATTTGGGAAAATATTAGATGATGCCGATGAAGTGGTCGTTGTAAAAACAAATGTTTTAAATTAAGTACGCATTTCAAATAGTTTATGTATCAAAATAGGGGGGATTTAAGTGGAAAAATACAGTTTTAAAAAGTCTACTTGTGAAAGATATGATATAAAGCTAAAAGATACCTATGGGGGTTGGGCAATAATTACTATTGACGAAAACGGGGGATTGTTTAACGCTCATACTGATTACGGTAATTACAATTATAGTTGGCCTAATCATGGCAGAAAAAGCTTTAAGCATTTTATATTAGAACTAGTAAGAGATAAATCATATTTTTTAGGCAAGGTAGCTGATGATAAGCATTATTATGAGGATGAAACTGAAAAAGCTTGGAAAGAAGAGGTAGTAAGAGCACGAAAAGAAGGGGAATTAAATAAAGAAGAAGCTAGAGAGTTATGGAATGAAATAATTGATTTTGATTACTATACATCCAGAGAAAGTATAGAAAGACAATGCTATGAAAATGATATTGTTTGTAAATATTATGAGGAGCCTTGGTATTCATTTGATGTTGTAGATGGATTCTCGCCACAAGCTAATGCTTTTGCAGATATAATAATGCCTATTTTGGGTGAAATAATTCAAAAAGAAATAACAGAAAAAGAGAAAACTGCTTAAGAGGAGCGATTTGAATGAGAGATGTTAAGTTTAGAGCATGGGATAATCAATCTAAAAAAATGATTGATTGGGAAAAACTAAAATTTGATAAAGATCCAGGAGACAATTCAATATGCTTTTATGAGAAAGTAGATACAGTTGAGTGGGATGGTGGAGCAGATTATGAGATTATGCAATGTACAGGCATTAAAGATAAAAATGGTAAAGAAATATTTGAGGGTGACATTTTAGGAAATGAAAAGCTTAGTACAAAATGGGCAGTAGGTTTTAACCGTGGTGCTTTTGTTTTAACAAGTAAGGGCGTAGATATGGGTGTGCTGCATAGTTGTTCAATTATAGATGGACAAATAGTAGCATTAAAAATTTTAGGAAACATCTATGAAAATAAAGATCTATTGGAGGGATAAAAATGAGTTGTAAATGTGCAACATTTGATGAAGATACAGGAAGATATGATTGTAGTGTAAGTGGTAGTGAGTGTATGTATATGTTTCCGGATTCAAAACAGTGTGCTGAAGATTTTGGAGAAGGTCCAGATGCAGAGGAAGGAGAAGAGGCTTAATGAGAGACATTAAGTTTAGAGCATGGGATAAGAAACGCAAAAGGATGGGTTGGGTTGAAAGTCTAGCTTTTAATTATAAAAATGACTTAAATGGTGATGATTGGCTTTGCTATTCAACAGATGATATGGAAATCAAAGAAAGACCTTGCGGAGATTATAGAGAAAAGGAAAATGTTATTTTAATGCAGTATACTGGCTTGAAAGATAAGAATGATAAAGAAATCTATGAGGGTGACATTATAAAAGAAAGTGAATACTTTAAATGCTATTACAAAGTTGAATACGATAAATGTAGTGGAAGGTTTGTAGGCTTTAAAATTGGTGATAGGGATAATAATACTTTAGAATTTCCTCAACTTTCAGAGGATGGTGAGGTCGTAGGTAATATATATGAATGTATCGTATAATACCAAATCTGCTGAAATAACTTATATCTAATAATTTAATTATCTGTATATATAGATAAACGGATAATAACATAATACGGTATTTTTACGTCGGAAGAGAGGCTAAAGTAATGAAAGAAAAGGAGATTCAAGAAGTATATAATTTGTGGCTAGGAAATTTTATTTTAAGTACTGATGCAATGTGCAAAATAGGGGAAATATTAAAAAAGAAAGAAGTAAAAGATCTTGAAATACTTAATGCTCAAACAGGAGAAGTATTAATAAAAGCTGAAAAAGCCTTAATATAAAAAGTTGTAATTCGGTATTTTTATATAAATGAGAGGATGAGTTAAATGGAGGAAAGTGTAAATTTTTTAGAGTTATCTAAAGTAGATGAATTAAGTGTTAGAAAAATATATATTGAGAAAATTCTTAAAGAGTGCAAAACGCAAGTAGAAGATAAAGCAATGTTGCTACTAGGAAAAGCATTTGATGATAAGTTAGAAGTAAAAGCACAAGGCCAGATTGTGTTTTTGGAAAGATGGATTAAGGATATAGATAAAGAAATAGAAGGGATGTGTCCTGGTGAATAAATATCAAAGAAAAAAATCCAAATATATGAAGAAATTAGCAACTGTAGGAGTAGGATATTATCAGAGTAAATCAATTCTAAGGAAATATAGTTTTAAAGAAATAGATCAAATGATAGACCAGGTTAATAAATTAAAGAAATCAGGTATCTTTGAAAAAATGGTTAAAGCTCTTAAAGAATTTGCAGATGTAACAGGTAAAAGTTTAAGAAAAAATTTAATGAGCCATGGGTGGTACTCTGCAACACAAAAAAATCGAACCTATTGTTTGACCCAAGAGGAAATTAATAAGTATCTTGGTCCAACCATGAAAAATACTTTAATGGATATTATTCATAGAATTGAACGTGATAGATCTTTAGAAAAGGAGCTTACAAATGAAACTAATGGTATTAAGTAAAGAAGATAAGTGGAAAGAGCATGAGAAAAAGGTAAATGAAGAATCTGAAGAATTAGTTGAAGCAATAGAAGAAGGAGATATGTCTCATATAGCAGAGGAGGCATTGGATAATATTCAAGTTTCGATAGGAGTATTAGACAAGCTATATTCTGAAGGTGTAGACATCCAGGATGCGGTTCATATGCATAATAAAAAATTGGTAGGCAGAGGTTGGAAACATAAAGCAGTAGTAAAAGTACAGGTAAACAAAAAGTGGCTTAAATAGCTCACCTATAAGCCATGTGAAAAGGTAAAAAGGTATAGTCGCATTAATGTATATGAAAATGGCTTAAATGAGCCTATTCATGAAATTATTAGGATACATATAAAATTTATATGCATCACTACAAAAATAATGTAATATAACAAAAAAGGCGTTCTATACGAACGCCTTACCAAGATTAGAGAACTAACTTTCCAAGGGGTTACCTTCTCTAATCCACCTACTCTAATTATAACATAAGGGATAGGTGATATAAATGAGCGATATTAAAAACAAACTTAGTTTATATAGGGAAAGATCCTGTGTAATAGCAAATAAAAAGATTGAAATAGAAAAAATGATTATAAATGGTCGTGATCCTGAAGATAATAAAATAAAACAACTGGAATTACAGATAAAGGAATTAGAATTAGAAAATAAAAAAGTAGAGAATATAGTAAAATTGCTTCCTAATAAATACTATGAGGTTGTTAATCTTATTTACTTGGAAGGTAAAGGAAAAAGGGAAGTTGCTAAAAAATTAGATAGAACTGAGAGACAAATAAATTATAGCATAAATAAAGCATTACAAAGGCTTTCAAAGAATTTTATGGATTAAAAGTGTCATATTTTTGGTACTTTTTTGTCTTGATTTTGTATCTTTTTTGGTACTTTTTTGTATGAAAAATTTCCTAAAAATTTCCCACATTTGTCATTGAAATAATGTTAAGATAAATATATAAATAAGTAATAAGCATATTTGAGAAAATTATATTGCTGATTTCATAAAAATAAGGGATGTCCCCTTTTATGGTTTGGGTGAACTATACACTTTTTACACTGGAGCTGATTGCATGAAGAAAATATTAGACAAAGAGCAGGTTAAAGAATTATACATACATGGGTTTTCAGACTCTGAAATTGCTAAAAAATTAGATGTAAAAAAAGAAACAGTTAAAAAATGTATTCAAAGGAACTGCAGTAATTTAAAACATGAGCATCAACTTGCTGCAGTACAGAAACGTGAAACTTTAAAGGCAATTAATTATGAAGCTAAGAAATATATATCAGATAGATCATTTATAATAAAAAACAGATCTATCTACAAAACTAATTCTTCCGGAGATATAGTATTAGATAAAAAGGTTGCTCCTGTTGTTACTTGGGATACACCAAGGCGGCTGACAAATGAAAATAGATGTTAAAAAGAGTTGTCATATAATATGACAGCTCTTTTTAATTATGAATTTTAGGGGTGAGTTTTATGAAAGTAGGGGATATTTTGAAGGAAAAAGATATTGATAGTTACAATAAGCTGAAAAAAGTGAAAAAGAAAAGGAAAAATGATAAATTAAGTGAGTGTGATATAAAAGAATTGATGCATCATTCTAGTTACAAAAGGCATAAGGGAGCTCTAAAGCAGGTGAAGTAATGGATGGCAAGGTCAGAAATTGGGAAAAAGGAACGGCAGCACCAATACCACAAAATAAGTATCAAAGATTTAAAGATAAATTAGTTGATTATAACCCAAGATACTCAGAAAGAAATCTAATGTTATTTATATTGGCCAGGGCAACAGGATATAGGATGCAGGATTTAGTTGGACTTACAATTGGACAAATAAAAGATGCTTTAGAGGATGGATACTTTTTAATACAAGAGAATAAACAATATAATCAATGGTTGTCTAATTTACATAGATATCCTAATAAAAAGAGACCTGAGAAGAGAAAGGTTTATATAGGTAACAATTTAGAAAGATATTTAAAAGAGTATGTTAAAGGAAAAAAAAGGGCTGAGTTTGCTTTCCCATCCAATAAAGCAAAAAATGGGATTGAGCCTATAGAGCAAAAATCATTTAGTGCAATTTTGTCTGCAGTAGGTAAAAGCATTGGATTAAAAAATATAAGTGGCCATAGTCCAAGGAAAACTTATGCTACCAGGATATATGAAAAATCAGGTGGAGATTTGGAGAAGGTCAGAATTGCATTAAATCATAAATCTGTTGAAGAGACTAAAAGGTACTTAGGCATAAAGGAGAAGATGAAAGAGGATGCAGCAAAAATTGCTGATGAAGATATATAATGCGTAAAAAATAAAATGGTGCTTATTTATAGTAAAATGAAAAAAATCTTACCAATATATGCACCTAAAAAAAGATATCAGTAATCCTCCCTGTTATTACGTATTCTAAAAAATTCCAATAAATCTTGCAAGGTTAGTAATATCAATGGGTTGAGAATAATTAAAAAATTTTGTGGCAAAATAACCCTAATGGGTAAATCTGGTACTGCAATAAAACCGAAAAGCGACCACCCTGTTCAACTCAATTCAAATTTGCTATACGTTATAAACACTAATCTGATTGAAGATGCTACTACAATGAAAGTATTGCAATGAGGTCCTGTAGCTTGAGTGCTGTATTTTAGTAAATAAAACCTTCGTTTATTTTATTAAAATACAAATATTTACATGAAACGTAATCAAGCCATTTACTAAGTAAATAAATAAGTAAAAAAAACAAAGTAAAAGTATTGACAAGATACACCGTTTAATTTACTATATAAGTATAGTAATAGACAAAAGGACGGTGTTTTTATGATATTTGGATATGCACGTGTAAGTACAGTAGAGCAAAATCTAGACAGACAACTTGATGCTTTAAAAGCAGCAGGTTCCGAAGAAATAATAAAAGAAAAAATAACTGGTACTAAGGCAGATAGGCCAGAATTAAATAGATTACTGGATAAATTAAGAAATGGTGATGTTATATTAATAGCAGATCTTACAAGATTAAGTAGAAGTACTAAGGATTTATTTAGTTTAGTAGATAAGATTGAAAAAAAAGGTGCTAATATTAAAAGCTTAAAAGAATCATGGCTTGACACTACAACACCACAAGGAAAATTAATGTTTACTTTTATGGCTGGAATAAGTCAATTTGAAAGAGATTTGATAAGTCAAAGAACTAAAGAGGGGTTAGCTGCCGCAAGAGCACGTGGTCGTAAAGGTGGACGAAAACCAAAACTGGATGCAGCTAAGAAAAAAGCTATTTACGATTTATATTGTCAAAAGACAACTCCTATAAAGGATATATGTTCTATGTTTAATATAACGAAGCCAACCATGTATAAAACAATTGAAGAAGTAAGTAAAAAAGCTAGTGTTTGATTCCTAGCTTTTTTTAGTGCTTAAAAAAGGATGTGATGTTATGTCAAGACAGAGAAGTCCCAACAGAGATAAAGCTTTTAAAATATATAAGGAACATAAAGGAAACATAAGCAATAAGGAAATAGCAGATTTATTAAATGAAAGCTCTAATAATATATCTGTGTGGAAATGTAGAGATAAATGGGAAGAAAAAATAAAAAGGAAAGTAGGTGCTCCACCAGGTAATAAAAATGCTGTTGGTAATAGTGGCGGTGCCCCAAATGGTAATTTAAATAACCTTAGACATGGAGAATACTATGATCCTACAAAACATTTACCAAAGGATTTTCTTAAAAAGTATCTTCCTATGTCAACAAAAAATATAATAAAAGAAACTGTGGAATCAGGAATTAGTTTATTAGATATGTTGTGGACTAATATTCAATTACAGTTTGCTGCTGTTATTAGAAGCCAGAAAATAATGTATGTAAAGAATAAGAAAGAAATGATCAAGGAGTTAAAAAAATCTAAAGTTAAAACAAAAAATAGAAGTACACAGAAAACTTCTACTGATGAATCAGACGAAGAATATGAATATGAATTTCAATTTGCATGGGACAGGCAGGCCACATTTTTAAAAGCACAATCTAGGGCAATGAAAACCTTAGAGAGTATGATAAAGCAATATGATGAAATGCTTCATAAAAATTGGAATTTAGCAACTGAGGAGCAAAAATTAAGAATTGAAAAACTTAAAGCTGCAGTAGACAAAGTTAAGAATAATGATAAAGGTAAATTAAAAGATGGAATATTAAAAGACATGCTAGAAGGTTTAAAAGATGAGATATAAATATTCTCCAAAGCAAAGAGATGTTATAAAAAAACTCCTTAATGATCAGATGGGATTTATTAATATTCTAGAAGGAAGTGTAAGGAGTGGTAAAACATTTATAGTAAATTTAGCATGGACCTTATTTGTACTTAATTCTCCATATGATAAGTTTTTAATGTCTGGTGAAAGTACTGATTCATTATACAGAAACGTTATAGGAGATATGATTTACATTTTGGGTGAGGATAGAGCAGTTTATCAAGATAGTTCTAAAGGTGGAGCACAGCTTATAATTCAATATGATGGTAGAACAAAGATATGTTATTGTAGAGGAGGTTCTAAATCCAATGATGAAGGTAAAATAAGAGGTATTACTATTGGAGGATGGATGGCTGATGAAATTACATTACATCATGAAACTTTTGTTAAACAAGCATTATCCAGAATGAGTTTAAAGGGTGCCAAAGCATTTTGGACAACAAATCCAGATAGTCCTTATCATTATATAAAAACTGAATATATTGATAAATGTAAAGAAAATGGATATTGTCACTGGCATTTTGATTTAGACGATAATTTAACACTGAGTGAAGAATACAAAGAAAATATAAAAAAAGCTTATTCAGGTTTGTTTTACGATAGATTTATTAAAGGACTATGGGTAATGGCTGATGGTGTTATATATCCAGGATTTGATGAAAATGAACACTGTATATCAATAGATAAAATACCTAAAGATAATTTAATGTTTTATATTCCGTGTGACTATGGGATAACAAATCCACATGTATATTTGAAAGCTGCTATTAGGCTATATGAACATATACCTCATGTATTCATAATTAATGAATATTACAATAAAGGAGATAGTGGCAAGGCTAAAACAGATAATCTATTTTTATCAGATTATAAGAAATTTACTAAAGATATAAAGCCAAGAAATGTAATAATAGATCCTTCAGCTACATCATTAATTAATTTATTTAGACAAAATGGGATATCAGTACTTGAAGCAGATAATAATGTTATAGATGGCATAAGTAATGTGACAACATGGCTTAATGATGGAAGAATTCACATAGTTAAAGATAATTGCCCAAATCTCATAAAGGAATTTGAATCATATATATGGGATGATAAAGCACAAAAACGTGGAGAAGATAAACCATTAAAAGAAAATGACCATGCTATGGATGCATTAAGATATTTAATTCAGACATTATATCCAGTATCAAGCAAGGATTTATCTTTATTGAAAGGAGGCAGTGTATGGTGATATGGGTTTAAAAACATTTATTAAAAATATTAAGGCAAAATTAGTAAATCCAAAAGGTGAACAGATGCGTATATCTGGAGGAACTGCAACTACAACATATCAACTAGATAGTTCTAAAGTTGATTATGAACTTGCAAGACAGCTTTATCAAAATAATAATGATGATTATAAATTGGGCGCACATTTTGTAAGACCTATAATAAATTCTACAGTAGGATTTATGGGAGTACCTCACTTTCAATGCGAAGATGATAGTGCACAGGAGATACTTGATAGTTTTGCACTAGATAATACATCCAAAATTCTTAAGACACATACTGATGCATTAAAACTTGGCGATAGTTATGTATGGATTACAAGAGAGGAAGTCAATAATCCGTTATATCCCGATAAACCTAATAGGCTAGTATATAATTTTATACCTCCAGAAGAAATTAAAGATATATTACTAGATCCTACTACTGGAGAACCCACTGCTTATATATTGAAAAGCCATCAAGAATGGGAAGATGTAGAAGGTAATAAATTTAAGTGTGATATTATACAGTCAATAACAGCTGAAGAAAGAACCATACAAATAGAAGGAGATACACCAGAAGGAATTAGTGCCGGAACAACACCTAATACATGGGGATTTATTCCTATAGTTCATTTTAAAAATGAGCCTGATGAAACTTTAAAGTATGGACAAAGTGATATTGAGCCAATAGAGCCATTATTAAAAGCTTACCATGATGTTATGCTTCATGCTTTAAAGGGTAGCAAGATGCATAGTACACCTAAATTAAAAATAAAACTTAAAGATGTAGCAAGTTTTTTAAAGAATAATTTTGGTATTGATGATCCTGTAGAATTTGCTAAAAAAGGTGGAACAATAAATTTAAATGGCCATGAAATATTATTTATGGCACCTGATGAAGATGCCGAATTTATAGAGGTTAATAGTGCTACAGGAGATGCGCAGGTACTATTGAACCTCTTATTTTATTGCATTGTTGATGTATCTGAAACACCTGAATTTATATTTGGTGTGCATACTCCAAGTGCATTGGCTTCAGTAAAAGAACAAATGCCTATTATGGCTAATAAGATAAGACGTAAGAGAGAACAATTTACAGAACAGTGGCGTATGCTTGCAAGAATGGTACTTATAATGTCAGCTCAATCTGTGGGTGGTAATTTTTCAAGTTATGATGTAACCCTTGGGTGGGACGAAGTTACTCCTAAAGATGATAAGGAAAGTGCTGAAACTCTTAATAATGTGGCAAGTGCGTTGGAAACTGCAATTACTGGAAACTTTATTTCAAATGAGTCTGCTGCA
Source organism: Clostridium sp. 001 (assembly GCF_019056555.1). NCBI lineage: Bacteria > Bacillati > Bacillota > Clostridia > Eubacteriales > Clostridiaceae > Clostridium > Clostridium sp. 001. The sequence continues at coordinate 2,620,521 of NZ_CP020473.1, forward strand.
AATTTCTTAGCTAAATATATTGATACTATGAATCAATATATTTCAGATGATGAGGGTGTAGTTGGTGAAAGAGAAAAAATAATCGAGGATAAAATGCTTAATTATAGAATGCAGGATTCAGCAGGTTTAGATGATGAAAAGAAAGAGCTTGATAATGAGATAAATAATTCGCCAGAAAATTAGGAGGGCAATGTAGATGAGTAAAGAAATAGATGAACTCAAAAGGATTGCTGGAGGTTATAAAATATGGGCGCTTCAAGCTAGAAAAAAGTATATAGATCTTAGATTAAATAATGAAACTGAGGTAAGAAACTTATATATAAGGCTTATTAATGAAATATCTGAGAAACTTAAACAGGAAGGAACTTCTCAGATAAGACAGAGACAGCTTGAGATATTAGCAGAAATTTTAATTGAACAGCAGAATAAACTTGAAGGTCAACTTGTTATCATATTAAAAAAATACATTAAGGCAAATGCTGAAGCTGCTACAGGATATGCAAAGGCAATAGACATATCTGCTGTAAGAAAAGCTAATGTATCAAAATTAACTATTTCCAAGGTAAAAGATTTGCATTATCAAGCAAATTTAAGAGCTATTGAAACATGTTGGGCAAGGTCAGAAAAAGGGCTATATTTATCTGATAGGATATGGAGCAAGTCAAAGAAATATCGAAAAGAGATAAATGAAATAATACAGGAGGCTGTAGCTGAAGGTCAGGATTGTGTTAAAACTGCAAAGATGCTTGAGAAGTATGTTAAAACAGGGAGCGAAACTTTAGCAAAAGATTACCCTGGCATGATGAAAAGAATGAAAGGAAGGGTACCTGATGACATATGTTATGAAGCTTTAAGACTTGCAAGAACAGAAATGACCGTAGCATATGGTGAAGCCACCATTCAAAGTGCTATGATAAGTCCTTCATGTAATGCAGTGAAGTTTATATTGTCTGGATCACATCCACATTATGATAAATGTGATCATATATGTGGTGTTGATACGTATGGATTAGGGCTTGGTGTATATCCAGTTGATAAGGCTCCATCATATCCATTTCATCCTAATTGTTTATGTATAACTTTAACTGTTAACGAAGATCCAGAGGATTTTGTTGATAGATTAAAAAGATGGGATAGGAATCCAGGTAGTGAACCAGGACTAGAAAATTGGTATCAGAACATATATAAGAAATCATCTATGTACATTAAAGAGTAAATAAAACGGTAAAATTAAAATTAAAATTTATTTTGAAACCTTTACCGAATATATTTACTAAACAATAGCATAAATAGGTGAGTGTTGTTACTACTAAATTTAAGTAAAAAAAATGGTCGTTTATTTTACTTAGAATAAAGAATATTTGTTTTTTATGTACATGCATTGTATAATAAAGTAAAATAATGGATTAAAGAGGAATGTAATGAAGAAGTCAAAAAAAATTGTTCCAAAAAAAAATAATACTAATGTAAATTCAGAGTATTTATCTTCAAAATTATTATTGGAATATATAAGTAAAGAATACGATAAGGAAGATGAGAGAAGTAAAAACATAGAATCAAGAATTCCTGTATTTATAACAATTTCAACTTTTTTTTTAGGATATATTTTTACTTCAAATTCTAATAGTGTAGTTAGTAATATAGCTAAAAATTATAAAGTGTATACAATTTATATTATGTTATATATTTTGTGTGCTATAGCAGTTCTTGCATCAATGTTTATGTTTATTTGGATTATGTTCACAAAAAAGTATATAAGAATAGCAATAGATATTTTTCAAGATAGAGATCTAAATAAACAAATTGAAGGTAAATGTGCATATGCATTAATTTTAGGGTATACAGAAGCATTACAACAAAACATTAAAACAAATGATTTAAAAGTTAGGTTTTATACTGCTGGCATAATATTAAAATTGTTTCTTTTCTTAATACTATAATAAAATGGGGAGGTTATATAATGACTGATAAAAAGAATATAGAGGAAATATTCTTACATAAAACAAAAAGAAATCGAATTAAATCAAATCATTCTGAAACAGATGAAATATTTTTGCAGCAAAATAGAAAGACGTTGACACAAATTAAAAGATTTACTAGAGCAACTCAAGATCATGAAGTAATTAAGGATGATAAGAATAATGAACAAAATAATAATGATTAATTAAATTAGGAAGAATATTGAAAAAGTCTTAGGAATAAGGCTTTTTTATTTTGCAAAAGTTGGTGAAGGGTAGGTGAACGAAATGTTTTTATATAAACCTATAGGTGAAATGGATAGTGAAATTTATGGTGAAATGGATGCGCTTGGTGCAAGCCTTTCAAGTGTTAAACCAAGTGATATTCCACTTGCTCAAGGTGTAGATTTGAACTATATGAAATCTATGGACAAAGATCCACTTGAGGTAGCTGTTGAAATACCGGCCACTAAATCAAAACGAGGGTGGAATTATAAGCCTGAGAGTTTGAAAAATATAGTTGATTATGTGAATACAAATACACTAAATGGTTTTTTAGGACACCAGAAAGCTGAGGATGTAAGTACTCAGTTTGTTCCTCCAGTGACAAGTTGGATTGGAGCAAAGATGGATGGTAATAAGGCTTATTTTAGAGGACTTATTGATGCAGATGCACCACAATTAAAAAGGTGGGTTAGGACAGGAAGAATAAAAGAGGTTTCAATATTTGGATTTCCTAAACTAAAGAAAAATACTGGAACTGGAGAAATGGATGTAACAGGATATAATCCACTTTCAATTGATTGGACACCGTTACATCGACCAGGAATGCCTACAAGTATAGTAGGCATGGAAATGGATTCAACAATAAAAAGTGATGATGATAATAAGGGAGGCAAAGCAATGGATTTTGATGAAATAATTAAAAATTTGAAGGGCTTATTGCAGACTGGTAAGGTTACTTATAACCAGATAATTAAAGCACTTGGTATGACAAAGGAAACAGTATCAAAAGAGATGGAAGATGTTAGGCAGGCTTTTAGTGATGAAGAAACTTTAACCAAAGTTAAAGAAGCACTTGCTATTACTGGTGAAATGGACGTAGTGGATGTTGCTAAAAAGGCTCATGAAGCTGTAGCAAATACTGAAAAAGCAGGATTCCAAAAGGTTATTGATGATACTGTTAAAGAAAAAGTTGCTGGTGAAATGGCTCAAAATCTAGTTAAAAAGATGCTCAAAGTTGAGGATGGTGCCAGTAAAGAAGTTATTTCAGGCGAAATTGACAATATCTTAAAAGATGAATTTATTAAGAACTTGATATCACAAGAGCATTTAGATATACCTGCAGGTACAGCAGGGGTTAGCACATTAAAAACAGATACTAATATAGGAAGTGGCGTAAGAGCTAGAAAGTCAAGAATATAAAAGGAGATGATGTTATATGTATACAGGACAACCAGTACCAAGTACAGAGCAGCAAATTACAAGGGCAAAAGTAAGTGATGGTAAAAGTGTTACAGTTACCGTGCCAGAAAAAACGATTATACAAGCGCAAAAGTTCTATTTACTTGATGGGTTCTTTGGAATGGCAGCTCAATCAGTTACAACTGATGAAGGTCAAACAGATGAAGTTAATTTAACTATTGAACAGGCAGAGTATGAAACAGATAATATTGTTACTACTGAGGCATTTAACAAAGGTGATAAGATTTATTGGGACAGTACAGCAGACAAATTTACAGTTACACCAGGTACTAACAGACTTGTAGGCAGGGTTACACAGCCTAAAGATACTAATAATGTTATATGGTTTATATTACTACCACAGTATGCATAGAGGAGGTTATTAATTAATGTTTAAAGTTGTAAGTCAGGATACACTCCTGGACAAACGAAGATCTATGACCATAGAGGAAGACATTCCTTTTGAAGTTAATGGTCAGGTTGATTATGCTAAAAAGAAACTTGTAAATGGTGAAATGGAAACCTTAGAGCTTGCAAAACCAATAGGTGAGATGATGTCATTTGGTTCTACAGCTAATTTAAAGGATTTACTTAGAAAAGTTGTACTTGATGTAGAGCTTGGAAGAGAAGCAGTCCAACTTTTATATAATGTTATATATGATAACATTTCAGATCCTAATTTACCTAAGACTTTAGATGCTAAGTGGGCATTGTACGGAAATTGTGTATTTTTAGATCACATAGAGGGTGAAGAAATAAAATTCGGGTCTCTAAGTGCTGAAAATGGTCCAATAGCAAGAATTCAAACTTATGCAACTGGATTTGAATACACTAAAGAAATGATTGATTTTAATCAGACGTTTAATGTTGAATTGTTGAATAAATCTATGGGTGAAGCTTATAATGCACTTTTAAATCATATACATTTATATCCCATAATAGGAGCTGCATATAAAACAGCTAATAAAACTGCATTTCAAGGAAAGACAGATGATCCAGTATGGCTTGGTATATGGAGAACGTTAAATCAAGCTATAAAGGATGCGGTAACTGCTAAAAGACCAGGAACAATATTACTTGCAAGTTCTGCAGATCAAACGGATATAGAGATGGCTATTCGAGGTGGGCATCAACTTGAAGGTTCAATATACCCATCCATAGCAGGTATATCAACAGTTATTTATTATGATGGATGGAGTGTACAGGTAGGAAAGAAAAGTTATACCTATAAAGGTGTTACTCCAGGTACTGCATATTTAATAAGACCTAAAAGAGGATTTAAGGAACTTGTTAAAAAAGATCTTACTACTGAGACAGGTAATCAGGATTTAACACGTTTAGTTGAAGCTCAAATTGTTGGATATTGTTATAGGGGTGTATTTGCTGCTATAGATGAAAATGTTCAACAGATAGCGTTGAAATAGATAAAAATTAATACAAAATATCTATTTTGACCAATTATTTAAATATCGAAATTGATTTTGGTTCAAATTTAGCCATTATAATCAATTTTGATATTTTTAAATTGTTAAAATAGATGCTAAACAAAGGAAAATACAAACTTTAATTTACTTGAAATAGCTTTAAATTACTACTACATTACAATAAATGGATTAAGGAGGGACGTTATGTGACACCTACGGTTAGTTTAAGGACAAAATTAAGAATGTTATTAAATGATAAAGATAGTAAAACATTTACGGATGATGAATTAGACTCTCTGTTAAATGATGCTGATTGTATATACTGTGCTGCTAGTGAAGGATGGACAATTAAAGCTTCTATGCAGGAGAATAATGATACTCCTAATCAGTATCAGGTAGGTCAGGAAAGATATCAATATTCTACTGCTGCAGATATTGCTAATTTGGCTTATAAAAATGCTGAAAAGTATAAAGGTATGTGTACGGGAAGAGTAAGCATTGTTTTAAATGCAGATGTGGATGTAGGAATATGATTACGGTTGAAAGAAGAAAAAAAGATATTAAATGGAGTATCTCTCAAAACCCAATCCAGATAAAAATCAAACAAACTAATAAAACAATTGTTGATGGACACCTAGCAAAGACGAATGGTGACAAAACCTTAACTGTTAGGATATTTCCACAAAAAACATATGACAGTAGTATAACCGTTTCAAGTAATACGATAGGAACATCATACCAAAATACAGCATATGGGATGCTTGCTGATAGCGAAGCTGATTTGGATATAAGCAGTAAAGACTTTATTGAATTTGATTGCATGTACGGCCACATGAAGATTAAAAACGTATATCCACAAATAATAAATGGAGAAATATGTGGTTATGACTGCGGGCTTGAGAAGGTGATGTAGTGTTTAGTGATAAATCAATAGATTTTATAAATCGTAAGAATGCACAAATGTATGCTCTGTGTGATAACTGGGCTAATAAATTAGAAAATGAAGCAAAGGTAAATGCACCATGGAAGGATAGAACTGCACATGCAAGGCAGGGATTACATGGAGATGTCAATGTATCTAATAGTCAATACACAATTTCATTAAGCCATGGAGTTGAATATGGAGGAATACTTGAAGATGGATCACCTCCTCATGTAATAAGACCTAAAAATAAGAAAGCATTGTATTGGAAAGGTGCAAAACATCCTGTTAAACTTGTACATCATCCAGGTACTAAAGGGTACCCAATAATAAAGCCTACTATGGAAAATAATAAGTATAAAATTAGAGATAGTGTAATTAAATTGTGGGGTGATTAATGTATGCGTGCAGGGATAAGAAAAAAATTAATTGACAGTATTCCAGAACTTAAAGATGTGTACGAACCTACTGTACCAGACCAATCTACTCCTAAACCCTATGCAGTAGTATTACAGGGATCTGATGATAAGCAAAATAACCCAACGAGTTATACAAGGAATATTCAAATATGGCTGTATGCTGAAAGACTTACTTTCTTGGATTTAGACAGCTTGATGGATAAAGTTATAGCAGCACTAGATTTACAAACTATAACTGAAGATTCAGGAGAAAGCTATACTTGTACATTTAATGGAACTATAGGTCAAGATGTTATAGATGAGGAATGGGATGCAATTGCACGAGGATTACAGTTTAATGTTATTGCTTTACATGAGGATGATGAATCTCCGGTAGATACATGGCTTAAAGCTGTAGCAGATTATATAAATAGTCTCACGAGTTTGCCTGTATATCCAGATTACTGGAGAAAGAATTTTGCGGTACCTTCTGTATTGTGTAGAATACTGAATATTAAGCCTACGACTGAAACATTAGGAGCTAATAGAATTACAAAAACTATTAGATGTCACTTTATTAGCAGAAATAAGGGTGAAGCTAATAATTTTATTAGTACTATAGAGAATCAATTAATCCAGGATTTAAAAATACCTTTGAATTTAGCAGATAGAAGATACTTAACTATAAGCAGTATAAGAGAAGATAGAGAAGCAGATCCACTTACTGTAGGCCAACTCAGTGTGGATTTTTTTAGGTTAGAAAATATTAAACATAATGCTCCTACTATGGAGAAAATCTATGGAAGGGGATCAATGAAGGAGTGATATTATGCCGGATATAAGTAATCCTGACATTAAGAAGAATGATGCAGCTAAGGATACTTCCAATACAAATATAGATGTAAAAGAAAGTACACCATCTAGTAATAGCACAAGTGCAACAATACCTGCAGTTAAAATAAAACAGGAAGAGATAAATAATGTAGAGATAAAGTATCCAATTGAAGATTTAATTGAAAATAGTAAAGCACTTACCGGCTCTAGTAAAGCAGCAGCAGTAGGTGCTTTATTTAATTGCAAAGAAAAAGAACTTACAAAAGATAACTTTAAGAAAATAATAAAAGATTTTCTAGGAAGGAAGGTTGAATAATGGCTAAAGGAACATGGAGTGAAACAGATAAACCAAGTGTACCTGGGTTTTATAATAGGTTTCAATGGGCAGCTGAAAACAGACTAAATCAAGGGACTAATGGAATTGTTGTTATGCCAGTTAAAGCAGATTGGGGTCCGGTAAAACAGGTAACGTCTGTTACAGATATTCCTGAATTAATAAGTAAGTTTGGTTCAAATATGGATCTTACTGCATATAAACTTGGAAGATTAGTATTACTTGGAAAACCTAAAGAGTTGCTGTTATATAGGCTTGCGGATGGCAATGAGAAAGTAGCAAGCTTAATTTTAAAAGATACTACTGCTACAACACCAGTGGATGTTATAAAGCTGGAGACATTATATCCAACAGATAGGAAATTTAATGTATCAATAAAACCTGACATTGTTAACAGTAGTGTTGTAGTAATAACTCTTTATGAGGGTACTGAACAGCTTTATGCATTTAAAGTACAGGGGAGCATTACTGATATAGTAAACAAAATAAATAGTAACTATAATAATGTTTGGCTTAAAGCTTCAATAATTGCAGATGGAAATGGGAGTCTTGCAAATATAGTAAACCAACCATTAACAGGCGGTAATAATGGAGTATCAGCTATAACAAATCAACATTATATTGATGCTATGACGACTTTTGAAGGATATAAAAAAGATGCATTTACTTTAGATGGAGTTGGGGACACATCACTTCAAATGTCAGTACAGTCTTGGATAGATAAAAATAAATTAAATGGCAGTGATGTACTTGCATATATGGGAGCAGCTTCTGGCTCTCAAATTGACGATATAAACTCTCAGTCTAAAACTTTTAACGATGAAGCTGTTGTAAATGTAGGTGTAAGTGGAATTTATGAAGGTATAAAATATTCTCCTGCTGAAACTGCTTGTTATATGGCAGGACTTGCAACTGGAAAAGGAATAAAAGAGAGTATATGCAATGAAGAGACTATATTTGAAGACGTTGAACCAAAACTAAGCAAGGATGAAATAAATGCATGTCTTGCAGCAGGCACTTTAATCCTTGTAAATGAAGATCAAAGCGTGATAGTTGTAGATGATGTTAATACTCTTAAAACTTACAGCAGTGAGCAAAGTGAAGCACTTGGATATATAAGGGCTGTTAAGTTTTTATATGCTGTAGATGAAGATACAAGTATAAAGAGATCTGACTTTATTGGCAAAGTAGATAATGATAACACAGGTCAAAAAGTTGTTATATCTGCTTTAAAAAAATACTTTGAAACGCTAGAAGATAATGGAATAATAAATAATCCTGTAGTGGCAATAGACAGTGATTTACAAGCAAACGCAAAGAGTGATGAGTTCTATTGGAAATGGAATGCTGACTATGTAAACATAATGAAGAAAATTTTTGGTACTGGATATGTACAGTAGAGGTGATAAAAGATGAATAAAGTTTTAGATGCAAGCCGTGTCATTCATGGAAGACATGGCAAAATTATGATGGATGGAGAACAGCAAACACAAGTACAAGAATGTACAGCTGAAGTTACTCCGGATAATAAGGAAATAAATGTGCTTGGTGATGATTGGACTAGATATAAATCAGGAACAAAAAAAGGTTCTGGAACTATGAAAGGCTATAAGGTTACTTCAGATACGATAAAAAGAGGATTTAAAAGATTTGAAATACTAGCTTCACTTGAAGATCCAGAAGCATATGGCTATGAATCAATAAGAATTATGAATTGTATGGCAAGTAAGCTGCAGTTATTAAATCTTAAAGCAAATGATGTTATCGACGAGGAAATACCTTTTACTTTTGAAGGTTATGAGCTTGTGGATGCTATTGAAGCAGAATAAAAAATAGGAAGGATGATTTTAAATGGATAAAAATAAGAAAGTAAATAATGATTTAGAAAGTATGACTGATGATGAAATTATAGAAAAATTATTGTGCGAAAATGAACTCCCAACTAAGACAGTATTTATGAAGAGGTTGGCAATACCTGTAAAACTTAAGGCTTTAACTGCTAAACAAGTATCAAAACTTAGAGATCAGTGCACTTTCACAGATAAAGTAAAGGGTAGGGAAATACGTAAATTTGATAATGATGCATTTAATATGGGATTGATAGTAAAAGCTACTGTTTCACCTAATTGGAATTCCAGTAAATTACTGCAGGGATTGAACGTAAGCAGTGGTGAAGAAGTTATAAAAAGAAAGCTGCTTGCTGGTGAATTAGATTCTTTGGGAGATGAAGTTCTTGATTTAAGTGGATTTAATGATGAACTTAAAGATATTGAAACAATAAAAAACTCATCAAGTCCAGATACAAACTTAGCTTAATAAATTTCCTCTGGGTAAGACATCACTTGAAACTTAGAGAATTCGATGAAATGCCTTATGAGGAACAGAAGTGGTATTTGGCAAGTGCAGAACTGGAAATGGAAGCAGAGGATAAACTGAGAAAGACGCTCGGGAGGTGATGCATTGGCCGAAAAGGAAATTTATCATTTAGACGTAGTAATTGGTGTTAAGGGTGATGAGGATACCAAAGAAAAACTAAGTGCTATGGACAAGTATATAGCTCGATTAGAAAAAAGAACTAAAATAATGGATAAAATTAGCATGTCACCCTCTATACGGATAAATGATAAAGCAACAAAACAAATAGATAAAGTTAATTCCACTTTAAATAAATTAAATAAGGTGGCAGCAACTCCTACTGTTAAAATTAATGATAAAGTTACTGAACAGATGCAAAAAGTAAATGGTAGTTTAAATAAATTGAAGAATGCTAAAGTCATATCTATAGTTGATATATACGATAGGGCGAGCAAACCCATTAATAACATAGATAATAGACTTAAGAACTTAAACAAAAGTAAAGTAGCCCCTATGGCACAGCTAAATGATGAGGTAACCCAACCTGCTAAAAGGATAAATGCTGTTTTAGAAAAATTAAATAAATTAAGGGTTGGAATAAAAACAAATATTGTAGATAGGATATCTGGGCCAACAAGAACTATATTATATGGACTTGGTAAAATTAAAAACACAACATGGTCAGCCACAGTTACCATAAAAGATAAGGCTTCATCTGGTTTAAGTATAATAAGGAGTGGAATAAGCAGGACTATTGGTATGGCTGTATCACTTCAAGGGTTGCTTTTAGGTGTTGGAGGTACCTGGGCAGGATTTGTAAAACCAATGCAAATAGCAGGCGATTACGAGCAAACTCAGATGGCATTTACTACTATGCTTAAAAGTGCACAAAAAGCTAATGATTTTCTAGCACAAGCACAAAATATGGCTAATGATACACCTTTTGAATTTCCACAATTAGCAAATGCAAGTAAAAAACTGCTTGCATTTGGTTGGGATGCTAAAAGCATACTGCCTGATCTAAGAACTATAGGGGATGCCTCTGCAGGCTTGGGACTTGGAGCAAAAGGCATAGATGAAATAACTCTAGCTCTTGGACAAATGAAAGCAAAAGGGAGAGTCCAGGGTGATGAAATACTTCAATTAACTGAAGCTGGTATACCTGCAACTAAAATATTGCAGGAACAACTGGGTTTAACTGCTGACCAGGTTGCAAATATAGGTAATCAAGGAATAGCAGCAGATAAAGCGATAAGTGCGTTATTAACTGGAATGGATAAACGATTTGGTGGAATGATGCAAGCTCAAAGTAAAACTGCTTTGGGTTTAATATCTACTCTTAAAGATACTTTTGAAAACAAGATACTTAACCAATGGGGAACTGGCTTATGGACAGGTATAAAACCAGGTCTTATTAAAGTAACGGATTGGTTAGATAAAAATGATAAAAAGGTAACTGAACTTGGATCTTTATTTAGAAAAGCAGGAGAAAATGTTAGTTCATTTATTGGTGGAGGGATTGAAGACGCTCAACAAAGATTAAGCAAGCTTATGGATAGTAAGCAGTGGAAGAATGCTAGTATTGGAGGGAAAATTACATTAGCATGGGATAAAGTAATAGCTGAACCCTTTAGTGCATGGTGGAATGGTCCCGGAAAACCCCAAATAAATAAAGTTGCTAGTGATATGGGATCATCCATAGGGGGAACTCTAGGTAATGGAATTGTTTCCTTTTTAGATGCATTAGGTGGAAAAGAAGATAAAGTTGGTGATTCTGGTACTAGTGCAGGAACTGCTTTCACTAATGCATTTTTAGAAGCATTTGATACTGGGAAAATATTTGATAAGTTAATATCTTCATTTACAGGTGCAAATATAAACGCTGCTAAAAATCCTAATGCTTCCACCCTTACAAAAGCTGGATTAATGGACTATATATTACTTGGAACATTAGGCGGTTCAAAATTAATAAAAGGCGGATCAAAAGCTTATAAATGGCTCAGATATGGTAGTGCAGCTGGTAAAACAGCAAGTGGAGTTGCAGGAGCAGGAGCAAAAGCAGCAGAGAATGTTTCTGGAATAAGCAAAATAGCAAATTTCTTAAAGAAAGCAGGTGCTATTACAAACTCAAAAGTTTTTAAAGCATTACCAGTAATAGGACCTCTTGCTACATTTGCAACGTCAGCATATGCAGTTAATTCATCTTCAAACAAAGCAAGAACTGTATCGGGTTTAGCTGGTAACTTAACTGGTAGCTCCATTGGAGGAAAGATAGGCGGAACAATAGGCTCCATATTTGGACCTATAGGCACAGGCGTAGGATATTTAGCAGGTTCAGCTATAGGTTGGCATTTTGGTGGAAAAGCTGCGACTGGATTATATGATAAATATAATGCAAATTCATCTGCAAATAAAATACCCACTGGTTTTACAAAAAGTTTTAAAGATGTAACTCAAAGCAATACAAAAAATGTAGGGACAACGCAAGCTTTAAATAGATCTCAATCCGGACTTACATTACAAAGTAATGCATATAGAGGATCACTTGGAAATTTACTTAGTAGTACAGGACTTACTGTAGACTCTCAAGGAAGATTAATAGATGCAAGTGGTCAATATGAAGGTTCATTAAATGATTTATTATCTAGCACAGGACTCATGTTAGATTCCAATGGAAATTTATTAGATGTAAATAGTTTAGTACAAGATTCTCAAGCTAATTTAGCACTATCTATGACTAATTTATCAGATACCGTAAATAATTTAAATGGTAATATGGGTGGATTAGGTAATAAACAAAGTGAAGGATTATGGGGTAAAGTTAAAAACTTTTTTGGAATTGGTAATAGTCCTACGACTTCATCAACATCAAAACAAGTAAATACAGTGTCCAATAATAGTACTAAAGGCACTGACGTTCTATCTATCCTTACTGGGAAACCTACTTACAAAGCAAATGGTGGAGTTACAACAGGACCAGAGCTAAGCGTTATTGGTGAGGCAGGTAGTGAAGCAATTATTCCTCTATCAAGTAATAGAAGAAACAGAGGATTAAGTTTATGGCAGCAAGCAGGAAGAATACTTGGCGTAAGAATGTTCGCCAATGGAGGTATTGTAGGAAATGGAACGTCTTCAGGAGGAAAGCAAAAAACCACAGCTAGCTTAAATACCACAATTTCATTAGGTGATGATTCTTTAAGCAGTTTCAAGCAATATGGTAAAAAGATAAATGATTATTTGGGTAATGGAATTGTATCAGAAAAAAAAATTCCGGATGATTCTATGAATAAAGTAACAGATTCATCTAAAGGAATATTAAACTTATTCTCTAAAACTGGACATATATATGGAATTGGAATAGATAATGACATTGCTGAAGGCATTAACTCAGCAACAGGCAATGTAACAAGCATTGTAAAAACTCTTACGGATAAGGTTATTGAACAGTTCAAAACTGGTTTTGGAATACATTCTCCTTCAAGGGTATTTTATAAATTGAGCCAATTTATACCGCAAGGAGTTATAAAAGGCATGTCATCTGTAGACGTTAAATCTTTTATTAATAAATGGATGTCGGATATTATATCTAGTGCTGGTGCAGTAGGTGGAAATGTATCAGGATGGATAAGCAGTGCCCTTGCCATAACAGGAAGCCCAATGTCATGGTTGCCAAAGCTTTTAGATATAGCAAGTAGAGAATCAGGTAATCCTGGACAACTTGGAACTGGTAATGCTTCACTCATGAATAGTGGACCCGGTTCAGCAAGTGGTTTGATGCAATGTATGCCTGATACGTTTGCAGAATTTGCTTTACCTGGCCTTGGTGATATTTTCAATCCTATCGCAAATGCAGTTGCTGCCATTCGATATATCAAATCAAGGTATGGAACTCCTTTTAATATTTATACTGGACCTGGTTATCAAGGATATGCAACCGGAACTGATAACGCTAAAAAAGGATTGGCCAGGATAAACGAAAGAGGTTGGGAATTTGTAGATTTTACTGGTGGAGAAAAAGTTTTAACACATACAAAATCTGTAAGCTTAATGGAAAGAGCTGCAAATTCGATAAGGAATGTAAAAACTGCTGTATCTAGTTTAGCTGGAACAACTGCAGAAAGTAAAAGTGTTAACACAAACCCTATATATTATACTTCTCAGCCACAAATGGCTATGGCTGGAGCTAGTTATGGATCTATAAATGTAAAAGTGGATAACAAATTTAGTAATGATGTGAATGTCGAAGATATAGTAAAACAAGCAACTGCAAAATTTGCGACAGAATTAAGAAAAACATTACAAAACACTAAAAGGTAATAGTTTTTAGTATAAATACCTTCCCTATAATAAAATATGTTATAATTTTACTAACAAAATATTAACATAGGGGGAATTTTTTACAATGGAAACTACAGAAAAGCCTAAAAGTAAAAAAGGCATTACATCTTTTATATTAGGAATAATAGGCCTTATAGTATGGATTATACCTATAATTGGAGCACCTGTAACTATTATTGGATTAATTTTAGGCATAAAAAGTCACAATAGTAATCATAAAAAATTAGCTATTGCAGGAATAGTGTTATGTACAATAGGGTTATTTTTAACTATAGTAAATGGTGCTATAGGTGCTTATAAAGGTGGAACAGGAACCTTATTTAATTCAAATACAACTAATAACTCGTCAAGTAATGTTGCAGCTACCACAGATGAATCAAAACAAAGTATTAAAAAGATTACATTTTGTGAAAAAATAGATAATAATCTTAATCCTACAAATACAAAAGACAATTTTAACATAGGAGAAAAATGTTATGCTAGACTTGACAATAAAGCTCCATTTAAATCATCAAAATTGAAATTAGCAATTTATAAATTAAATGGAAATTCAGAGAGTGTTTTCTTTAGTCAAGAACAAGACATGGATCAAGACAATACAATTTTAGCTGTACCACTAAATATTGATACAGCAGGAAAATATAAAATTACTATAACACGTTCATCTAATGATCAAAAACTAGGAGAAGGTGAAGTTACAATACAATAATTAATAAAAAAAGAATCACTTAATTGTGGTTCTTTTTTATACCCTAAAAAAAAGAGGTGATAATGGTGAATGATAAGGAATTACAAAATTTGAATTCTATAGACCTTGATTTGATAAAAAAAATAAGTTCACAAGTTATAAATATTATTATAGAGAATGGCCTGAATACAAGACAAGTAGATATATTGCTTGAATTGATTCAGGCTCAAATTAAGGAATGTAAATTAAGTTATTAAAGGTTACCAGCATTTAGTTCCTACAGGTATATTATTATGATTGAAATCGTCAGCATCTACTATAGTTATTGTATTATCATTTTTATCAATTTCACATTTAGCAGATGTTGAGCTAATTAAAATATTATTATCTGTATCAAGTTCAATAACTGCAACCTTTCTATTATTAAATTCAACCATGATTTTATTTTGAGCGGACCATAAAGTGTATGATGAAGAAGTACTTTTTATGGTCCAGTCTCCTAATTTTATACTTGACATTATTATCACCTCCTATAGGTGATAATTCTACAAAATAATGTAAATACCTTTGGAAGAAAATAGAACAGAGAGGTGATCTTATGGATCTAGGAGATATCGTTAAAAGTCTAGTGGAAAACACAGCAAAAGCTGTAGAGACTGGAGCAAAAAGAGTAATGAGCCTTAACTTTGATGTGTATTTAACAAATGTCAAAGACAATGACAAGCTCCATTTTCCTGTAAATCCACTTAGCCTTACAGTAAATCATGAGAAAAAATATACTACTGCAGACATAATTGATATAGGAGAAGTAGATATAAATGATAAAGGTACCAAGATAAAAGAAATAGCTATAGAGACTTTAATTCCAGATGTATGGGAACCTTACTGTAGATATACAGATATACCAAATGCAAATGATACAATTGAAAAGCTTTGGAAATGGGAAGATCGAACAGATCCACTAAGGCTGATTATTACTGGTATAGGATTCAATGATCTTGTTAATTTAGCTAATATAAGTGAAGAAGTTAAACCAGAAGGTTTATATAATGGAAAATATTTTACTTTTACATTTAGAACTTATAAGGAATTAAAAATTACCAAAGTTGATACAACATTAAAAAGCAGCAGGCCAGCTTCTACTGCTTCAAGTGGAAGTGGATATTCTCATCATGTAGGTGAATGGATATATATAACTGCAGATTCTCTAAATGTTAGAGATCAACCTGACAACACATCCGGAATAAGGGGTACGGTAAATAAAGGGGAATGTTACAAAATTGGAAGAGTCCAAGGCAATTATGCAGATATATACTGGAGCAATCATGGTGGATGGGTTGATTGTACTTACGTTAGGTAGGTGTTTACATGATAAATATTATTGCAAAAGACATTTATAAAATAGGTAATTTAAATGAAGGTGTTTCACTGCAGGAAAGTATAGATTCAATAGCCTACGTTGCCACAGTCAAGCTTCTTGAGACTGATGAACTTAAAAACATAGGATTTGTAAAAGGGAATGCCATTGAGGTATGGGATACTGCTTTTAATAGCAGTAATGATGTGAGAGTATTTAAAGGTATTGTTTGGGAAAGAGAAAAAACTAGGAAAGATCGTACATTAGAGCTTACCTGTAAAGAACGAACTGTTTACATGGAACAATCTGAAGATGAATATCTTTTAACTGAAGGTGAAACAGCCTCACAGAGAATAAAAAAGTATGCAAATGACTGGAATATACCCATTGGAAATTTCGCAGATACAGGAACATCCCTTGCTAAGAATATCTATAGGGGAGACACCATTTTAGATATGATATTCAAAGACCTTAAAGAGACATCTCAAAAGGGTGGAAAACTATATAAGGTAAGAATGTCAGATAAGCTTGACTTAGTGGAAATAGGTACAAATTCAACTGTATGGAAATTAGGATCTATAGTAGAGGATGTAGATGAACACACCTCCCTTGAAGGTGCTGTAACTCAGGTAAAAGTTCTTGGTTCACAAAGTGATGATAGTTTAAGCTCTGTTATAGGTACTTACGAAAAGGAAACAAAAGGCTATGGAACATTAAGAAAAATAGTTCAGGATGATAAGGTAACAAATGCAGATGAAGCAAAGAAAAAAGCTGATTCTTTATTTAGCACTGGTGAGGATTACTTTACATTAAATTGTGATGCTGATATAAACACTATAAGAGCTGGAGACAAAGTAAATTTTGATGATACTGATTTATATGTGGCTAGTGTTACACACACTTTAGGAAGTGTAGGGAAAATGGATTTGACTGTAGGAACTATGGATTATATAAGGAGGAAATTTTATGCAGGAGATGGAGAATCTAGTTAGAGCAATGAAGGATGATACTAATAACTCTATAAATAGTGCTGTTTCTGGTATTGGAATCGAGTATGGAACTATTACAGAAACAGGATTACAGTTAGATAATTTTAAGCATGAAATAACTGATTATAAAGTACTTGATTATTTAAAGACAGACAAAGATTACTTTACTCAGACAAATAGTGCAGGTATTGATAGTCATTCACATAAAGTTGTAACACCAGAAGTCTTAAAACCATTAAAAAGTGGAGATAGGGTATTGGCTACACAAATAGGAGCTGAATTTATAGTTATAGGAAGGGTGAGTTAAATGCCTAATCTATTTCCTGACAGTGATTATAGTAACAATAATACAGATACAAATGTGCAGGAACCTTTAGTTTTGAAGGGTTCCTATTTATTTGATTTTAGTAAAGGAGAGTTTGTGAAAAATCCTGATGGAACTGTAAAAAAATGTGACAAACTAATAGCATATAAGCAGTGGTGTCAAATGGCAACTAATACAGACAGAAATAAATATCTATATAGTGATTCATTTGGAGAAGAATTTTACCAGTTAACAGGTACAGGATATTCCCAGGAGGCTATAGAACTTGAAGTTAAAAGGATGACTGCAGAGGCTTTAATGGTCCATCCCTTAACTAAAGATGTCACCAATTTTAGTTTTACATGGCAAAATAACGGTGAACTGTATTATACCTACACAGTAATTACTGCAGATGAAACAAGCTTTTCTTTAAACAATTCTGTAAATGTCGTGAATGTGGGGTGATGATATGGCAAATATGACAGTACCTGATATACCCGATTTCTTAAAGGAAGATGTAGATACAATACACAAAAGAATGTTAAGTAAAGCCCCTGATGATGTTAGTACAATTGAAGGAGATTTTTTTTGGAGTGTTACAAGACCTGTAGCAGAGGAAGAGTATAAGCATAGACAGCTTATGGCTGCATTTATAAATCTTGTATATCTTCAAAATAGTTATGATGGGTACCTGGATTTAATAGGTGCTCAAATAGGAGTAATTAGAAAAGACGCAGAGCCATCAAAAGATGTTATAAAGATTTGTGGTAGATCTGGTACTTTACTTGAAAGTGGAAAGATAGCAGGGACAGTCTCAACAGAAAATAATCCAACTGTGGAATTTGAATTTCTAGAAACCAAAACAATAGATGATACTGGAGTAACAGAAATTAAAGTTCAGTGTACCCAGGATGGGACTATAGGAAATATAAAGGCTGGTAATGTAACACTTCTTATAACGCCTATAAATGGAGTTACTAGTGTAATAAATGAACATGATTTTACTAATGGTATAGATATTGAGGGTAATGATGATTATAAAAGGAGGATTTTAGAGAAATTGCAAACGCCAGCGACAAGCGGAAATAAAGCACAGTATAAAAACTGGGCAAAGGAAGTTACAGGAGTAGGAGATGCTAAAGTAACTTCATTGTGGAATGGAAATGGTACTGTAAAAGTAACAATTATAAACAGTAATAAAAGAGCTGCTGACAGTGAATTAGTACAGAAGGTAAAAAACTATATAGATCCAGAACCTTCAGGAAGCGGAGAAGGACAGGCACCTATAGGAGCAACTTGTACGGTAGTTTCTGCGGTAGAAAAGGCAATTGATATATCAGTTAAGGTAGTTATTGCAGGTGGTTATACATTACAACAAATACAGGATAATTTAACTGCAGCAATGCAAAAGTACTTAAGTGATTTAGCTTTTAATTCTACTTACGTAAGTTATGGGAAAATAGGCGGAATAATTTTAAGTACAGATGGAGTAATTGATTATAATAACCTAACTATAAATAGCGGAACTATTAACGTGCCATTAGCAGATGAAGAAATACCAGTGTCAGGAGCTATAAATTTGGGAGTGTGATAAATGTCATATCCAGAAAGCATAGATAAATTCACAGAAAAGCTTAATAAATTAGATAATAATACTTATGTAATAGAAGAAATTGTGAACTTAGTTGATGGTAAGTACGAAGGTGAGCTTCAACACGATAATGTTAGCACATCTTCTATTAACGTATATACAGGTTCTAAACTTACAGGGGATAAAGTAGAAAATGTTATAGTATCCACTCCCAGTCTTACTCCATGGAAGAGAAATATTAAAATATTTTCAAACATATCTCCTGTTTATATTAGTTATGAAACCCAAGGTGATACTGTTGAATCGGAGGATATTAATAAGGTCCAGGATAGTATTACAAACATTCAAACTGAGGTAGACAGATATAAAAATTCCAACGATCTAAGGGTATCTAATGACGAAGTTAAAATTACTAATGTTGAAAATAGTAAGGCAGATAAAACTTATGTTGATACTGAATTGAACAAAAGATATACCAAAGATGAAACTTATACCAAAACTGAAACTGACCAGAGAATTCAGATGGTTGTTAATGCAGCACCTGCAGCACTAGACACATTAAAGGAAATTGCTGATGCTCTTAATGATGATCCTAATTTTGCTGCAACAATTACAACTGAACTTTCTAAAAAAGTAGATAAAGTTGATGGTAAGCAGCTTTCTACAGAGGATTATACGACTACAGAAAAAAATAAGCTTGCAGGAATACAAGATAATGCTAATAATTATGTTCATCCTGCAACACATCCTGCTACTATAATAACAGAAGATGAAACTCATAGATTTACTACTGATACTGAAAAATCAGACTGGAATGACGCAAATAATAAAAAGCATTCTCATTCAAATAAAAGTATCCTGGATATAATTACACAGGTTTTAATTGATAATTGGAATGCTGCTTACAATCACATATCAGATACTGTAAAACATATAACTGCTGCCGAACGAAACTTATGGAATACAGTTAGCAATAAGGTAGACAAAGTCACCGGAAAGGATTTATCTACAAATGATTTTAACAATGATTATAAATCAAAATTAGATGGTATAAGTACAGAAGCAAATAAGACAAATTCATCTACTACAAATGGGAATATACAAATAGACGGAAAAGAAACTATAGTATATTCTCATCCTGGTAGTGGTACTAATCCTCATGGTACAACCAAATCAGATGTAGGACTTTCTAATGTTACGGATGACGCACAGGTAAAACGTACTGAAATGGGTGTTAATAGTGGAGTTGCAACATTAGATTCAAATGGTATTAATGCACAATCACCCAAAGTACACACTCATGATGATAGATATTATACAGAATTAGAATGTGATAATAAATATGCAACAAAAACTGAAATAAGTAATGCAGGCTATGGAGATATGCTTAAAAGCATCTATGATAAAGATAATAATGGCAAAGTTGATAAATCTGAATATGCAGATTCAGCAGGAAATTCAGATACAGTAGATGGAAAACATGCTGCTGATTTTGTGCCAAATGTAACAGATATAAGTAATACAGATTTAAACAATCTTTTGACAACTGGTTTTTATCAAGGATGTGCTGTAACTAATGCGCCATCAAATGGATGGTATTATTTTGTTGTTATAAAATATCAAGGTACTGGTTGGTGTATACAATGTGCCACAGGCTTTGGATATGGGAGCACTAATAACGCTCCAAATAATATTTATATGAGAGTTATGCGTGGCGGTAGTTGGGATGGATGGACTAAAGTTTTAACAAATAAAACTGGCACCACATGGAATGACCTAAAGGGGGTGTAATGTATGTATGGAACAGAGCAATATGGAACAACCCAATATTCACAAGATCAGCCAGTAACAGATGAAGAAATTAAACCCTATAAACCGGATCTTCTATATAGATTACCTCCTGATTTAAAAAATATTCCTGAGTTTAAAGCATGGAATGACGTAAGCAGCTATGAATTAGGTCTTTCTGCTTGGCAAGAAGAAGATATTTTGAATCAATGTTTTGTAGATACTGCGACCTGGGGGCTTGCATTTTGGGAAAAAGTTTTAGAAATTGCAACTGATTTAAACAAATCTTATGAAGAAAGACGTGAAATTATAAAAGCAAAGCTAAGAGGATCTGGGACAACAACTACACAGATGATAAAGAATACCGCAGAATCTTTTAGTGGTGGAGAATGTAATGTTATTCAGCATCCAGAAAATTATAGTTTTACAGTTCAATTTGTAGGTATAAAGGGTATCCCAAAGAACATGCAAGCCTTTAAGGATATGCTGGAAGATATAAAGCCAGCACATCTTGCATATGACTTCAAGTACACATATACGGTTTGGGACTTCTTAAAGCAAAAAAATCTTACATGGAACCAGGCCAAAGCTCTTACATGGGATAGTATAAAAGTTTATAACGAATAGGAGGGGCATAAAATGCAAACAACAGCAAATTATGGATTTAAAAAGCCAGATGGAGTAGAAACAGTAAATATTGATGATCTAAATTATAATGCAGATGTTGCTGATGTTGAATTAAAAAAGAGAGCCTTACAGACCGATTTTAGTTCGCATTTGGCAGATAATACGGCTCATGGTATTGGTGATAGAAGTAAGTTACTAACAACTGCTAAAGATAATTTTGTAAATGCAATAAACGAGGTTTTTCAATCTGGCACTAGCGTAAAATCTAATACGATTAGTGCCGTAAACAGCAAAGGACAAAGTCTTAGTACCACATCTACATGGGATCAAATTATAGCTGCTATAAATTGTATAGCAAGAGGACAAGGGAATGCTGTAGAAAACCAGGTATTAAGTGGAGCAGATTTTAGTAATTCAGATGGTATTTTAAGACATGGTAGTATGCCTAATAATGGAACAGTAGTACTTACACCTACAACTGTAAATCAAGCTATAGCACAAGGTTATCATCCAGGAACTGGTTATGTAAAGGGAGATACTAATTTAGTAACGTCTAATATTAAGTCTGGTGTTTCCATATTTGGAGTATCAGGAAAATCTAGTGTAGTAGAAACGACAGAATCAGCTAATCCTATTGCAGCAAGTACAGTAAGAAGTGGAAAGGTAGGATACGTAAATGGTAGTAAAATAACTGGAAGTTTAGCTGTACAGGCTACAGCAGCACAAACAGTAACACCTGGAAACTCTGATATTGTAAAAGGTGCAGGTATTTATGATGCCACTATCACTATAAAGGGTGACTCTAATTTACAATCCCCAAACATATTAAAAGATAAATCTATATTTGGAGTTATAGGAACAGCAGAAGAAAAACCCAATAAAGCAACTTTACTGAATAGCTTAATTTCAAATAATTTAACAATGGTGTCATCACTTTTTGCAGATGAAAATTGGTTTATTGATAATAATAATAAATATAT
This sequence comes from Clostridium sp. 001, assembly GCF_019056555.1. Classification (NCBI taxonomy): domain Bacteria; kingdom Bacillati; phylum Bacillota; class Clostridia; order Eubacteriales; family Clostridiaceae; genus Clostridium; species Clostridium sp. 001. Next base: position 2,642,872 of record NZ_CP020473.1, read on the forward strand.
AGCTAAACAATATGATTTAAATGGTAATGTAATAAATACTGTAACTTTAAATTCGTTGTACAGTATTTATTATATATCTAAAAATTATATTTTAGCAGGTAATAGTAATGTTGTATGCTTATATAATAAGAGTGGTACATTACTACAAACTATATCTAGGGCTTTTGATATATCTGGAGCTTATATAGATGAAAAAAATAGTAGAATTATGTTTGTAAATAAATCATATGGGTGGTTTGAAATTTATAGTTTAAGTTTTAGTGCATTGAAACAGTCTGCTATTATTAGTAGTGGAAATATAGTTATTATACCAATGGGTGATATGATTTTTGTTAAAAACTCTTGTAGTGCAATTTGTTCTATAGACGTACAGAATAATATAATTAGTGGTTCTACATTTATAGGTAGAGGTTTTGAAAAACAATATATTGGTTATGTATTATAAAAGGAGGATTATATGAAATATATAAAAATAAACAATTTTTACAATAAATTTGATCAGCCTGATTATAAAGGATTAGATTTAAATCAAATATGTGCAGGAAGTCAATTATATCCACCTAATGTTACTTACGCAATATTTGCAACAAATGAAGAATTAACAACATTATCTGCTGATATAGTAGAAATAACAGAGGCAGATTATACTTCAGAAAAAACAGCTATAGAAACTAAAAATAAACAAAACACACAACAAATAACAGATAGGTTATCTGCAGTTGAGGTAGCTGTAGCAAATATGATGGGGGTGTAATAAATGGAGGTTTGGAAGAAAAGTATTTTTGTAAATGCTATTAAGGCTTTAATGTTACAGGAAAATAAAATTGCTGCTGAGGTTATTACTAGATATACTAAACTTACAGATGTAGAAAAAGCAGAAATATTAAATACTATTAACCCACAATAGAATATCTTTACGTACTAACTATAAAGTAAAATAAGGACTAGAAGTAGTCTTTTTATTTTGATTAAAACACTTAAATGGGAGGCCTAGAATGAATGATAATTGTAAAGAGTGCCCTTACATCCAAAACTTAAAAGATGATGTAAGTTCACTGAAAAGTGAGCTTAAAAGTTTAGATGAAAGGGTAATTGTTGTTGAAAAATTTTCTGCTTCAGGTGGTGAACAGATAAAGATGATATTTAAAATACTTAATGAAATTAAGGATAGTATCAAAGATATTGGTTCAAAACTTGAAAATATAGAGACAAGGCCGTCACAGGATTACTCAAAAATTAAATTAGCTGTTATAACCTCAATATGTTCAGGAATAGCTGTAACAATACTGGGGTTTATTTTTACAAAAAAATAAGGAAAGGAAATGATTTTATGGTAATAACTTATGATTTTGGACATGGTACTGGAGAGGACAGAGGAGCTGAAGGATATAGAAATGAGGAACATGACTGCCGAGAATATGGAGCACTTGTTATTAAAAAGTTACAGCAACTAGGGCATACTTGTTATGATTGTACACCTTCAGCAAGCCCAGGTTTATCTTTAGGACAAAGTCTTGCTTATAGAGTTAACAAAGCTAACTCTATAGGTTCACAGCTCCATATTTGCATGCATGTAAACGCCTATGAAACAGATAAGGCCAATGGCTGTGAAGTTGAGTATATAAGTGCTAGTGGAAAAGAATATGCCGATAGGGTATGTGATGAAATGTCTAGTAGTTTAGGTTTTAGAAACAGGGGTAGTCAATTAAGGACAGGATTGTATGTATTGAAATATACAAACATGACGGCAATATTGATTGAACCATTTTTTTGTGATACAAAGTCAGATTGTGACAAGTACGATCCCGAGAAACTGGCAACAGCCATAGTAAAAGGAATTACAGGGCAAACAGTATCAAGCCAACCAACTGAACCTAAGCCAGTAGTACAAACAGTACCTATGTATCCTGAAACTATTCCAGAAGGAGTATTTCAGATTCCAGGTACTAAATTTTATATAGAGCCAAGAGCTGACGGAGATATGGGAATTCACCTGGACAGAGGAAATTATATTACTATTCGTAAAGGTGGAGCTCCGGTGGTAGTTTACAACAATAACAAAGGTCAGGGCGGATCTAAGGTGTTATTTTAGTATTTTATAAGGCTAGTAAAATAGCTTTTTTTAAATTATCAAAATTAAATTTTAGGAGGAAAAAAGTATGTTAGGAAATGAAGCAGCAAATATAATTTCAAGTGGAGTATTAAGTGTTTTAGGAGCTTTAGCTTCTTATGGTGTAGCTGTTGGAGTTACTTATCTTAAGAAGAAAAGGGAAGCTTTAATAAAACAGCTTGGTGCAGATCAGTACAACGAGGATTATAAGATGGCACAGGATATTTACTATATAGTAGAGCAACAGTTTAAATTTATCCCACAGGCAGGAGAACAAAAGAAAAAGAAATTTGATAAGCTGTTAGTTGAAAAGATCCCAGGAATATCTCAGGAGGAACTCGATCACTTCAGGGAAACTATTTGTGGAAAGATAAATTCAGAAGTTGTAGCTGGTAAAATTTTAACTCCTGCATTTATAGAAGGGAAAGATCTTGCAGATGTAGCAGAGATTAATAAAAAATCAGATAGTGTTTCTATTAATTCTCAAGATACTGGAAGCACAATAGCTCAATAAATTTAATTTTATTATAGTGGTCTTTGCAGGCCACTATATTTTTTACCATTTAACCGAACATAAGTTTGGAAATACAAAGGAGGAATTATAAATGAACAGTTTTATAGGATGGATAGGTGGAAAGAAATTATTAAGAAAAGAAATAGTTAAAAGATTTCCTGAAAAATTTAACAGATACATAGAGGTATTTGGAGGTGCAGCATGGGTTTTATTTTCAAAAGACAAACAAGCCAATATGGAAGTATACAATGACGTAAATGGTGATCTGGTCAATTTATTTAAATGTGTGAAATTTCATTGCGGAGAATTGCAAAGAGAGCTTTCGTTTATGCTTAATTCAAGAGAGTTATTTTATGATTTTGTGAGCCAATACAACACTAGGGGAATGACAGATATACAAAGGGCAGCACGATTCTTTATGCTGATTAAGACAAGCTATGGAAGTGACCATAGGTCTTATGGTTGTGTTAAAAGAGATATAAATGTGATGATTAAATATCTTACTAAAATTCAAGAAAGGCTTTCAGGAGTGGTTATTGAAAATAAAGATTTTCAGGATTTACTTAAAGTATATGACAAAGGAGATGGGCTTATATATTTAGACCCTCCATATTATGGTACTGAAAGATACTACCAGGCTAAATTTTCAGAAGAGGATCATATGAGATTATATGATTGCTTAAATAATGTAAAAGGCAAGTTTATTCTTTCATATAATGACTGTGAATTTATAAGAGATTTATACAAAAATTTTAATATAGATGAGGTTGTGAGAAATCATAATCTTGTGGGTAAGTATAAAAACAAAAATCATAAATACAGTGAATTGATAATTAGAAATTATTAATACTGATTTAACCCTAGTTCCAAAAGCTAATATTTTATTTATTATTGTTTCTAAGGTTAAATGTTAAGGGTTAACAAAATAAAAATTTTAATATATCTACGGGGTGAAATATCAAGCTCTATAGGAAGATATTTTACTTCTGTAGATTAGAAGGATCAAAAAAATGAATTGCAATGAAGAAGTAACAATTAAATTAATCGGAAAACTAAGTTTAGAATTTCCAGAGCTAGATCAATTTAAAATACGAAATATTGTAGATCAAATTCTGGTGAATTATGAAATACATCCAGTAGAAAAATCTCTTGTAGTAAGTGATATTGAAGAAAAAATTCAATATTTTTTAGCCGTAAAAAAATTAGATGGAGCAAGTCTATGTACAGTTTATAACTATAAATTACAATTATTGAAATTTGCAAGTTTTTTTCATAAGACAATAAGTTCAATTACAACGATAGATATAAGAATGTACCTTGCTGTTGTATCAAGTTCTGGAGTTAAAAAGACTACATTGAGTAATAAAATAAGTATATTAAAATCATTTTTTGGATGGCTTGAAAGAGAAGAAATGATTTTAAAAAACCCAATGCGAAAAATTAAAAACATTAAAATAGATAAGCATTTAAGGAAGTCTCTTACACAAGACGAATTGGAGTTACTTAGAGATGCATGTAAAACAATTCGCCAGCGTACATTACTAGAGGTTTTGTTTAGTACAGGTTGTAGACTATCTGAAGCAGTAAATATAAATGTAGAAGATGTAAAGTGGGATAAAGGTGAATTAAATGTCATAGGGAAAGGTTCTAAAGAAAGAACAGTATATTTAAATTCTAAGGCTAAATTATATGTAAAAAAGTATTTGAAAGAAAGAGATAAAAAGGGTATTACAAATAATGCTCTTTTTATTTCATCTAAATATCCTTATGGAAGATTGGGAAACAGAGCTATTGAAAGAGAAATGACTAAAATTGCAGAAGCAGCAGGATTTTCTAAATCCATATATCCTCATTTAATACGCCATACGACTGCAACCTTAGCATTATTTGGTGGCATGAAGATTACATCAATACAAAAGATTTTGGGACATGAAAACTTAGATACAACTATGATCTACAGCGAAGTAAGCAACGATGATGTAAGATCTGAATTTAAAAAGTTAAATCAATAATTTAAAGTCTTAGACTTCTGAACTTATGGTATTAAGTATTTTATTTTTACTAACTTGTTATATAAAATACTTGCATTATTATACTACGTGTAGTATAATAATATTGTAAGGAGGTGAGAAAAATGAATCTAAGAGAATTAAAAGATTACTTAAAAGAGTGCAAAGCAAAAGGAACTGTCCCGACCATTAAAGGCTTAAACCAGTTCCATAAAACAAATAAAGAAAAATATAAAATTTCTTAAGCACTCAGGGAACCAGTTGCAGCTGGTTTCCTTCTTTCAAATATTATATAATATTACTAAGTAAAAATAAAGTAATATAAAAGGTGATATGATATGATAGAAAAGTTTTTGGTTATAGTTAATAAAGATTTTGATGATGAAGAAATATATTATTGTGGAGTTAATCAGATTTTAGCTTTTAAAAAATTCAAAGAGCTTCCTAATAATATTTACAAGCAAATTGTGAAAGCTAATGTAAAGATTATTGAAATTGCAGGGACTGAATTAATAGATAAATATGAAATAATTGAAAGGATTGCTTAGGATGGATAAGAAACCTCAAACAATAGCAAACCAAAAGTGGGAAAATAAAAACAGAGAATATGCAAGTTATTTAAAATCACGTTCTAGTGCTAGAAGCTTTATACGAAATAAGGCTACATTGGATGATTTGAATGAGTTAAAAGAATTAATAAAGATCAGAGAAGAATCGTTAAAATGAATTGTACTTTATGATATTGACAGATGTTAATGAATCTCTAAATTGATTTATAGTGTTTTAGAAATATTTTTAAGTTATCCACATAGAAAGCAAAAATAAATAAGTTTAGATGGTAGACTTATTTATTTTTACTCTGAAATAGAGAACATACTGTATTAAGTAAATTTAATTGATGATTACTAAAATGATATATTTAGTATGATCTATAATACCCTACAAGTTTACCTATTATTTTACAATCATCAACAATAAGAGATTTCATAGAAGAGTTCTCAGGTTGAAGCCTTATGTGACCATTTTCTTTGAAAAACCTTCTAATAATAGTGGTGCCAGTTGTTAATATTACAATTACTATATCTCCGTTTTCTACAGAGTTAGTTTTTTCAATTACGAAAAAATCACCATCTAATATGTTAATATCAATCATACTTTTATCCGTATTTTTTAATATAAAAAGCTTATTATGGTTTTCTACAAAGTCAGTGGGTAAAGGAAAAGAGCATTTTGCATTTTTTAGAGATGAAATGGAAGTAATATCTTTAATATTATTAATAACAGGTACATTTATTAGTTTTTTATCATTTAAAGGATCTTTTATAACTTCTATGGATCTAGCACTGTCAAAATTTCTTTTTATAAATCCACTTTTTTCTAATGCTTTCAAATGATTATATACAGTAGATGTAGAATTTAATCCTACAGACTTACAAATTTCTCTAATGGTAGGAGGGTATCCTTTAGAATTAATTTGATTTTTTATAAATTTATAGATTTCTTTTTGTTTAATACCTTTTGATGTTCTCATAAAATTATCCTCCATAAATTACTTATTATGAATTATATCATATTATGGAAAATATAACAAACTTATGTTCGTAAACTATAATAAATTTGCAAAAAGTAATATCAATGTTTCCTATAGTTCACTATAATTTTTAAATATTCCTACCTATTATATAGGATATTATAGTACAACAAAATTCCCGACCTATTCCCGACCTAATCAAAAAATGATATATAAAAAGTAAAATAACTTACGATTAAATAATACTAGTAAATTCAATACTTAGATATAATTAAGCCATAAATTAGATATATGATTGTTTCTAAAGGCGAGTGTGGGGGCAAAGACCAGGTCAGCTAACTTGCAAATTCACTAACTGTGCAATATAGCAGCCTTTTTTAAGGCTGCTATATTAATTTTAAAAGATTATTTATTATTAGTTTTTGCTATTAATAAAAAAGTAGTATAAATGTGTCATTAATAGCTATTGTAATTTATGATAAACAGTATTAAAATATAACTAACAAAACATAGATTAATCCTTTACATATGTTTAGGATTACAATAGGAAGGGGCTGGAAATATGAAAATAACTGTAAAAGGGAAAAATATCGTGGTAACTGATGCATTGAAAAATGCGGTGGAGAAGAAGCTATGTAAGCTAGAAAAATATTTCAACCCTGATGTAGTAGCACATGCTACATTAAGCGTACAAAAAACTAGACAAATAATTGAAGTCACTATTCCTTTTGGAGGAGTTATACTAAGAGGAGAAGAAGGAAACTCAGATATGTATGCTTCAATTGATTTAGTTGTGGATAAATTAGAGAGACAGATAAGAAAGCAAAAGACAAAGCTATTAAGAAGAAACAATTCAGAATCTTTAAGGTTCCAATGCATACCAGATGAGTCAGAAAAAGACAAACAAGAACAAAAAATAGTTAGAACTAAGAAATTTGCAATAAAACCAATGTCATCTGAAGAAGCAGTCCTTCAAATGGAACTTTTAGGTCATAGTTTCTTTGTATATCAGGACGCTGAAAATGGAGAAGTAAATGTAGTATATAAAAGACGGGATGGAAATTACGGATTAATAGAGCCTGAATTTTAAAAGTTAGATGCAATAAAGGGGGAGCATAAAGCTTCCTCTTTTTATGCTCTAAAAATAGGAAGCATATTATTAAACTAAAGTAAACTATTATTTAATAAGTTGAACACCTAATAATTAGATGATATAATTTATAAGGTGTATACTTTTGTAAACAAATTTAACATGGTGAGGATGAAAATAATGAAACTTTTTCAGAAAATATTCGGTTCATATAGTGAACGGGAAGTAAAAAGAGTTATCCCTATAGTAGATAAAATAGATAGTTTAGATTCAAAAATGCAGGGATTGACGAGTGGAGAACTTAGAGCAAAGACAGATGAATTTAAAGATAGACTTTCTAAGGGTGAATCTTTAGATGAAATATTACCTGAAGCTTTTGCTGTTGTTAGAGAGGTAGGATATAGAACTATAGGCTTAAAGCAATATAGGGAGCAGTTAATAGGTGGAGTAGTGCTCCATCAAGGAAGAATATCAGAGATGAAAACTGGTGAAGGTAAAACACTTGTTGCTACCGCACCTGCATATTTAAATGCACTTACAGGAAAAGGAGTTCATATAGTTACAGTAAATGACTATCTGGCAAAAAGGGATAGAGATACCATGGCACCTGTATATGAGGCACTAGGGCTTAAAGTAGGTGTAATACTACATGATTTGGATCAGTCCCAGAGACAGGAAGCATACAATTGTGATATAACTTATGGAACTAACAGTGAGTTCGGATTTGACTATTTAAGAGATAACATGGTTATTTACAAAGAAGAAAGAGTACAAAGAGGACTTAACTTTGTTATAGTAGATGAGGTTGACTCAATTTTAATTGATGAAGCAAGAACACCTCTTATTATTTCAGGCGAAGGAGAAAAGTCAACTGAATTTTACAATATTGCAGACAGTTTTGCAAAAACTTTACAAAAAGAGGATTATGAAGTAGACGAAAAGGCAAATTCGGTAATACTTACAGATACAGGTGTAAAAAAGGCTGAAAACTTCTTTCAATTGGCCAACTATGCGGATCCAGAGAATATGGAGATACAGCATTATGTAGTTCAATCTTTGAAAGCTAACTATATAATGAGAAGAGACAAAGATTACATGGTAAAAAATGGTGAAGTGCTCATTGTAGATGAATTTACAGGAAGAATGATGGAAGGCAGAAGATACAGCGATGGGTTACATCAAGCTATAGAAGCTAAGGAAAATGTAAAAGTAGAGAGAGAATCAAAGACACTTGCAACTATTACTTATCAGAATTATTTTAGAATGTTTAATAAATTATCAGGTATGACAGGTACTGCACTGACAGAGGAAAATGAATTTAGAGAAATATATGGACTTGATGTAATAGTAATACCTACCCATAAGCCTATAGCAAGAACAGATTACCCTGATGTAGTTTATAAAAGTGCAAAAGGAAAGTTTAAAGCTATAGCAGATGAAATATATGAAACCTATAAAAAAGGTCAGCCTGTACTTGTAGGTACAGTAAGTATAGAAAAATCTGAGTTACTTTCAGATATGTTAAAGAAAAGAGGAGTACCTCATCAAGTTTTAAATGCTAAGTTTCATGAAAAGGAAGCAGAAATAATTTCTCATGCAGGAGAAAAGGGAACAATTACTATAGCAACTAATATGGCAGGTCGTGGTACTGATATAAAGCTTGGAAAAGGTGTGGTTGCTCTTGGCGGACTTAAAATAATAGGAACTGAAAGACATGAATCAAGAAGAATTGATAACCAGCTTAGAGGACGTTCAGGGCGTCAAGGAGATCCTGGTACATCAAGATTTTACGTATCACTAGAAGATGATCTGATGAGAATATTTGGTTCAGATAGACTTCAGGGAATAGTTGAAAAATTAGGTCTCAAAGAAGATGAGGCCATAGAAAGTAGAATGGTTACAAATGCTATAGAAGGTGCACAGAAAAAAGTAGAAGGAAATAACTTTGATATAAGAAAAACTTTACTTCAATATGATGATGTAATAAATAAGCAGAGGGAAATTATATATAGACAGAGGTCTCAGGTACTTGAGGGAGAAGATCTTAGAGATTACATGATTGATATGATAAAAAGCTTAGTAACCTCTGTTGTAGATTCTCATATATCTGGTATAGAAGAAGATTTTGAAGATGAAGTAGAAAAGCTAATAAAATATATGGAAGAAGTTTATGTACAAAAAGATTCCGTAAAGAAAGAGGATATTATAAATCTTTCCAATGAGGAAATTAAGCAGAAATATATAGATATAGGCCAAAAAATTTATGAAGAAAAAGAAGAAGAGTGTACTCCAGAGCAGATGAGAGAAATTGAGAGAGTTATCTTACTTAGGGTTGTTGATACAAAGTGGATGGATCATATAGACGATATGGAGCACTTAAAGAGAGCTATTGGACTTAGAGCCTACAGACAGCAGGAACCAGCTCAAGCATATCAGTTTGAAGGCAGCGAAATGTTTGAGGAAATGATATATAATATTAAATTGGATACTGTTAAATATCTTCTTCATGTACAAATTGAAAAAGCACCTGAGAGAGAAAGGGTAGCTAAGAATGTAATTACTAATCAAGGTGAAGAAACTGCAATGAAGAAAAAACCTATAAAGAAAGAAAAAACTGTAGGAAGAAATGATCCTTGTCCTTGTGGCAGTGGTAAAAAGTATAAAAATTGTTGTGGAAGACTTGCAAATAACTAAGATGATATTGAGGTGGTCGTATGATAATTGATTTGGAAGAATCCCTATCAAAATTGAGCATATTAAAAAAAGCATTAAATAAAATAAAGGAGTCTCTTTGACCTAGGTAACTATAAGAATAGGATAGAAGAGCTGCAGATGAAAATGCAGGAGCCTAATTTCTGGAATAACTTGGAAAAGGCACAGGAAGTAACTTCTGAGGAAAAATTTTTAAATGAAAAGCTGGATATGTATAATAAGTTGGAGAGTAGAATAAATGATGCAGAAATTCTAGCTCATATTGCGGAAGAAGAGGAAGATATGTCTGGCTGCAAAGATATATTGTCTGAAGTGGAAGATATCGAAAATATAATTGATAAACTTAAAATAGAAATACTTTTATCAGGAGAATATGATAAAAACAATGCGATATTGAATTTACATGTAGGAGTAGGTGGCACAGATGCCCAGGACTGGACGGAGATGCTTTTGAGGATGTATACTAGATGGGCAGAAAAGTCTGGATATAAAGTTGAGACTTTAGATATTCTTCCTGCAGATGATGCTGGAATAAAAAGTGTATCATTAAGGATAATAGGGGAATTTGCTTATGGATATTTGAAAGCCGAAAAGGGTATCCATAGATTGGTTAGAATATCACCTTTCAATGCTAATGGGAAAAGACAGACTTCTTTTGCATCTGTAGAGGTTTTACCGGAACTTACCAAAAACCAAGATATAGACATAAGGCCAGAAGATTTAAGGGTAGATACCTATAGGTCTTCTGGTGCAGGTGGACAGCATGTAAACAAAACGGAATCTGCAGTTAGGATAACTCATATACCTACAGGTATAGTTGTACAGTGCCAGAATGAAAGAAGTCAGCATTATAATAGAGAAACCGCAATGCTCATGTTAAAGTCAAAACTTGTGGAACTTAAAGAAAGAGCACATAAGGAAAAGATAGAAGATCTTGCAGGAGAACTTAAGGACATGGGATGGGGAAGCCAGATAAGATCCTATGTATTTCATCCCTATACTCTTGTAAAAGATCATAGAACTGGAGTAGAGAATGGAAATGTGTCTTCAGTAATGGATGGAGAAATTGATAATTTTATATTAGCTTATTTAAGACAGCAGGCAAAGTAAATAAAGTGCTATCAGGCGTATAATCTGATAGCATTTATTTTGCATCTATTTTTAACTCGTAATTGAAAGAAGGATTTAGCATGAGTTTCAAAAGTACAGTGGGGGATGTTTTTTCATCCCTAAAACATAGAGATTTTAGATATTTTTTGTCAGGACAGCTTTTGTCACTAATGGGAACTATGATTCAAAATACAGCGCTCAGTTGGTATGTGTATAAGATAACTAATTCTCCTTTTCTTCTTGGACTTATATCAGTATTTCAATATGCACCAGTACTTTTGATTACGCTTATTGCAGGTGTTATAGCAGAAAGATATCCCAAAAGAAAAATTATTTTAATGACTCAGTTTTCTTATATGATACAGTCCTTTATATTGACTTTCGTTATTTATATTGGATATAGTAAGTATTGGATATTAGCTATATTAGCTGTTATTAATGGGATTATAACAAGTTTGGACATGCCTACAAGGCAGTCTTTCTTTATTGAACTTGTAGGAAAAAGGGATCTTCCAAATGCTATATCTTTAAATTCAACTGTTTTTAATATATCACGTATAGTTGGACCTGCATTTGCAGGAATAATAATGAATAAAGTAGGGGTATTTCAGTGTTTTCTTATCAATACAATTAGTTTTATACCTGTTATCTATGGTGTATTTCAAATAAAGGCTAAAGGTAACCCAACATTAAAATCTAAAAACTTCAATTTAATTCAGGACTTAAAAGGTGGAATTATGTATACTATAAATAAGAAAATACTCCTATCTGTAATGTTTATGATGGCTATAGTATGCACTTTTGCATTTAATAGCAATGTAATTATACCTGTATTTGCAAAGCAAGTCATGAATGGTGGAGCAAAGGAGTATAGTATTTTTTTAAGTCTTTCAGGTGCAGGATCATTTTTAGGAGCTATTTTTATGGCAGGAATAGGCAGAGGACTTAGAAGTAAGCATTTCCTCATTATAAATTCATTTATATTGGCTATTTTACAAATAGTAACTTTATTTACAAGTAGTTATTTATTAGTAGGGATGCTGTTTGTATGTATAGGATTCTTCGGGCTTACTTTTTTAAATAAAGCAAATGCTACACTGCAGTTTAATACAGAAGATGAATATAGGGGGAGGGTAATGAGTATATATGCCCTTTTAAATATTGGAAGCACTCCTTTTGGTAGTGCTTTCGTGGGTGCAGTTATGGAAAAATTCGGTGGTAAATTTGGATTCTTTAGCTGTGGATTAATCATGTTTCTATTTACGGTTATCACTGTATTTTTTGTTAAATTAAAGAACAGAAATTTTAAATATAATTAATTATATTACATATATTGGACAATATAGATATGGATGAATAGTAATTCAAATTTGTGCAAAATTTCTATAAGATGATAGAATATGCTTTTAAATTATGTTAATTTTGGTATAATTATAAGTAAAATAGTAAAGATAACTACAATTATTTTATGAAGGAGTAATAATATGAATGGCAAAGAGTATGTTCAGAAAGTTTTAAGTACTGTACAAAAAAGAAATTCAGGTGAAAAAGAGTTTCTTGATGCGGTAAAAGAAGTTTTAGCTTCTTTAGTACCGGTATTTGATAGAAGACCTGATTTTATTAAAGCAGGATTACTTGAAAGATTAACTGAACCAGAAAGAGCTATAAGTTTTAGAGTTCCATGGGTTGATGACAATGGAGAGGTTCAAGTAAACAGAGGTTTTAGAATTCAATTTAATTCGGCTATAGGACCGTATAAGGGTGGGTTAAGATTTCATCCATCTGTAAATCAAAGTATTGTAAAATTTTTAGGATTTGAGCAAATATTTAAGAATTCCTTAACAGGGTTACCTATAGGAGGAGCAAAAGGCGGTTCAGATTTTGATCCAAAAGGCAAATCTGATAACGAAGTTATGAGGTTTTGCCAAGCTTTTATGTCTGAGCTGTACAAATACATAGGTTCTAATAGAGATGTACCTGCAGGAGATATAGGTGTTGGTGGAAGAGAAATTGGATATCTATATGGCTATTATAATAAACTTAAAAGTGTAAGTGAACAGGGTACTTTGACAGGTAAGGGACTGACTTATGGAGGAAGCCTTGCCAGAACAGAAGCAACTGGATATGGATTAGTTTATTTTACTGAAGAAATGCTAAAAGATCATAATTTGAGTTTCAAAGATAAAAAAGTAGTAGTTTCAGGTTCGGGAAATGTGGCTATTTATGCTATTGAAAAAGCAACTGAACTTGGAGCTAAAGTTATTACTTGTTCTGATTCTAATGGATATATTTTAGATGAAAATGGAATTAATCTAGATGTAGTAAAAGAAATTAAAGAAGTTAGAAGGGGAAGAATAAAAGAATATCTAAAAAGTGTGCCTACTGCTAAGTATGTACCAGATTTTAGAGAAATTTGGAATGTTAAGTGTGACATAGCTCTTCCTTGTGCAACTCAAGGTGAAATAAATGAAAAATCGGCTAAAGCTCTTGTAGAAAATGGTATTATAGCTGTATCAGAAGGAGCAAATATGCCTTCAACTTTAGATGCAATAAATGTATTTTTAAGTAATAAGATTCTTTTTGGACCTGCTAAGGCAGCTAATGCAGGAGGAGTTGCATGTTCTGCCATTGAAATGTCTCAAAATAGTATAAGGTATTCATGGACATTTGAAGAAGTAAATAATAAGATTAAAAATATAATGATTAATATTTATAATAATTCTAAAAATGCAGCAAAAGAATATGGAAATGAAGGAAATATAGTTGTAGGAGCCAATATTGCTGGATTTTTAAAAGTTGCTGAGGCTATGATGGCTCAGGGTATAATTTAAGTTTACAGAGAAACTTTGAGATGTTTTACTAATTAATTAGTGTGTCAGTCATTTTAACATGTATATATGTTTTTAAATAGTTGACAATTCATAGTGGAAAATTGAAGGTTATGGAGGATTTTTTTAAGAAAAATCCTCCTTCAACTGTCTATTGTCAATTATCAACTTTTAAGCAGATTTATTTATAAAGTTGCTATTTCAACAGCTTCTTAGTTGAAATTATCTAGTTAAATATTTTGATAAGTTTAAGTAAAAAAGTTAAAATTGATGCAAATATAAACTAACCATTATAAGTATTCCACAAAACGATATGGCAAATAAGTACTTATAGTATAAAATAAAAGGATTATTATTGAAAGCATAGCTGTCAATTTCTTTTGAGACTACATTAAAGCACCTATCTATGGATTTTGTATTTATATATTGAGATTTATCCATAGGTGTGTGTATTTTTGATGTGTCTGCATCTGATAAAGTTAGAGCGTCTATGTTATAAACTCTAAAATATTGATGATCACTGGAATTTTCAAAAGCATATTTAAAGTTTATCTTGCTATTAGTACATAATTGTGCTATTTCTTTTACAAAAGGTGAATTTTTTGAATCCCATTTTCCTGACATTATGGAAAGTGGAACATTTTTATCACTGCCTAACATGTCAAAATTTATAACTTTTCCTCCTTTTAGGATATCTTTATATTGCTGTGCAAAATTTTTTGACCCTAGGCAGCCAAATTCTTCTGCATTAAAAGCTGCAATTACTATATTTCTCTCTGGTTTTCCAAGAGAATTTATATATTTTATAAGACCAAGTAAAAAAGAAGTACCAGAAGCATTGTCTAGGGCACCGCTATATACTGTGCCAGAAAGGTCAGAACCAAGGTGGTCAAAATGGGCAGATAGAACAAGGGGTGGTAGAGCAGGATTTTTACCTTTTATGTATCCTATTACGTTGTAAGCAGAAGTTAATTTATTATGAAAAGGTATGAAACAGCTTATTTCACAACCTGAATTTAAATAATTTTTTATTTCTTTGGCAGTTTGTTCTTTTATCATAATGTACATACTTCCCCGAGAATTTGAAATAAAGGAACTTCTAAAATCTAAGTTATCATTTTTGGGAGTATAAAATAAAAAATATTGGTTTGATGTCTGCACTTGAAAGCTGTTTTTGGGTAGTGAAATAATATTATCTTTTTTAAAAGATACACTGCTATTTTTAAAGTTTAGCATATCTTCTTTATAATCTGCAGCATACTTATACTGTTTTACTATAAAGCCATTTTTATCATTTACTATGAGATATGGGGCGGCATCTATTTTTTCGGGGTAAATTACATTAAAGGATTGTAGGTAATCCTTATTGTAAGGATTTAAATTTTCTGCTTTAAAATAATGTTTTATAAAATCTGCTGTTTCGTAATTTTCCAAAGTTCCAGTAAGCCTTCCTTTAAAATTATCTGAGGATAAATAGGAAATAGTATTTTTAACTTTTGAAGAATTTAATGGATGTACAAAATAATAATATTGAAAACTCAATGAACAAATAATACAAAATATAGTTAATAGCAGCATAAAGATAAATTTTTTCATTAATAATAACCTCTAAAATAATGTGTTTCTAAATATATATTAATTTGCCAAAGTGTATATAACTGTTGTAATATATTTTTAGCTGATTTATACTTTTTCAGTATGTTTAATCCTTCTTTTAGCTTAGAGATTTATGATAAATAAAATTAACCAGGAGGTAAAAATGGATAATATAATAGATACATTAGCTGAAGAGCTTAGTGTAAATAAAAAATATATAAATAGTGTAATTGAACTTTTAGATTCAGGTAATACAGTACCTTTTATAGCCAGATATAGAAAAGAGCTTACAGGGAGCATGAGTGATGTAACTTTAAGAAAACTGGCAGAAAGGCTTACATATCTTAGAAATCTTAAATCTAGAAAAGAAGACGTAATAAGGATAATAGAAGAGCAGGGAAAACTTACGGAAGAATTAAAGAATTCTATAGAGCACAGCAGCACTTTAACAGAAGTAGAAGACATATATAGACCATATAAACCAAAGAAGAGAACCAGAGCAACTATTGCACAGGAAAAGGGACTTAAGCCTATCTCAGAAGTCATTTTAGCTGGGAACTTTCAAGATGATATAGAAAAGTATGCAGAAAAATTTATAAATGAGGAAAAGGGCGTTGAGTCTTCAGAAGATGCACTATCAGGTGCAGTTGACATAATAAGTGAAGTTATTTCTGATGAAGCAAAGTATAGAAAATGGATAAGAAAATTTGTTTGGGAAAATGGAATAATTGAAACGAAGGGTGAGAGCAAAGAACCAACTCCTTATGAAATGTACTATGATTATAGAGAAGCAGTTAAGTTTATTCCACCTCATAGAATACTAGCTATAAATAGAGGGGAAAAGGAAAAAGTTTTATCTGTAAAGATAAGTTGTGATATGGAGAATATAGAAATTTACTTAAAAAATCAATCTCTTAAAGGAAATAATATAACAGATACTTATATAGAAAAAAGTGTAGAGGATTCGTTAAAGAGACTAATTTACCCGTCTATTGAAAGAGAAATAAGATCACAACTTACAGATATGGGAGAAGAAGGTGCTATAAAAATATTTAAAGCCAATTTGAAGGCACTTTTGATGCAATCACCTATAAAGGGAAAAAATGTACTTGGCTATGACCCTGGTTTTAGAAATGGATGTAAAATTGCAGTATTGGACGATACAGGTAAATTATTAGATACCGCAATAGTATATGCTACTGCACCTCAAAATGATGTGGAAGGATCTATAAAGAAACTAAAAGAGCTAGTATATAAATACGATGTAAATGTTGTATCCCTTGGAAACGGAACTGCTAGCAGGGAATCTGAAGAACTGATTGGAAAACTTATAAAAGAAGTTAAAGAAGAGAAAGGAAAAGACCTGTATTATGTAATTGTATCTGAAGCAGGAGCCTCAATTTATTCTGCATCAGAACTTGCAGCAAAGGAATACCCAGATATAAATGTATCTTTGAGGGGAGCTATATCTATAGGCAGGAGACTTCAAGATCCTTTAGCAGAGCTTGTTAAAATAGACCCTAAATCCATAGGGGTAGGACAGTACCAGCATGATGTTGCACCAAAGAAATTGGATGAATCTTTAAAGGGAATTGTAGAAGATTGTGTAAATAGTGTAGGTGTAGATCTAAATATAGCAACGCCTTCTCTTCTATCATATATATCTGGAATAAATACTGCTATAGCATCAAACATTGTAGCTTATAGAGAAGAAAATGGTAAATTTAAAAACAGAAAAGAGCTTTTAAAGGTTAAAAGATTGGGAGCCAAGGCTTTTGAACAGTGTGCAGGATTTCTAAGGGTAATGGAAAGCGGTGAGCCCCTTGACAATACTTCTGTTCATCCTGAATCTTATGATGCAGCAAAAGGGCTTTTGGAAACCATTGGATATAATATGGAAGATTTAAAAAATGGAGAACTTTCAGGTATAGATAATAGAGTTGATAAAATAGGCATAGATGTTCTTTCAAAAAAGCTTAATGTAGGTGAGCCAACTCTGAAAGATATAATAAAAGAGATAAAAAAGCCGGGAAGAGACCCAAGGGAAGAACTTCCCAAACCTATACTTAAGACTGGAATAATAGACATTAATCAATTAAAACCGGGAATGGTACTTACAGGTACAGTTAGAAATGTAGCAGATTTTGGAGCTTTTGTAGATATTGGAGTTCATCAGGATGGACTTATTCATATAAGTCAGTTGTCAGATAAATTTGTGAAGCATCCACTTGATATAGTTCAGGTAGGAGATATAGTTCAGGTAACTGTACTTGAAGTAGATGAAAAGAGAAAGAGAATATCACTTAGTATGAAATCAAGTGATTCTTAGGTTCAGGTGGAGTTTGCTTATAAGGAATACCTTTTCTCCATCTGAACCTTATTAACAGTATGCTTAGTGTCTTTAGCACTTAGAATACGTTATCCTTTAGGGGAAGAGCTTATCCAGGCGCGTAGCAGTGCTTATACCTCACTTTGAAGAAAAGCAGATATCCCAAATCTTTGATTTGGTGATAGTTGCTTTCGCTGCGTGCGATGGGGGTGTTAGCAATGGTAGCGATCGGACAAAGAGAGGCTATAGGACTATTGGATCAGGTAATCATTGGATAAAAGTTATTTTAAGAATATGTTGAAATGTGCTGGTAAAAGTATTATAATAAATTTGAAAATTTAAAATATAATCTTCAGGGCGGGGTGTAATTCCCCACCGGCGGTATAGCCCGCGAGCCATAATTGGTATGATTCGGTGAGATTCCGAGGCCGACAGTAGAGTCTGGATGAAAGAAGGTAAAATGCAGCGTTTATTAGCCCTGATATTTTATCAGGGCTTTTTTACTTACCTTAGAAGGTTATACACAATATTTTAGGGGGATGTTAGATATGAGAGGCAATAAGTTAAACAGACTAGTAAAGATATCATTGTTAGGTGTAATTGGATTTTTACTTATGTTCATAGAAGTTGTAATTCCTGTGTTCCCATCGTTTTTGCAGATTGATATAAGTGACTTACCGGCTTTAATAGGTACTTTTGCACTTGGACCTGGAGCTGGAGTTGCCATAGAGCTTTTAAAGAATATACTTCATGGAATATTTGATGGGAAAACAGCATTTATAGGAGAGTTTGCAAATTTTGCAGTGGGTTCAGTTTTAGTGTTTACAGCAGGATATTTATATAACAGACATAAAACTAAAAAGACAGCAGCAATTAGTCTTGGGGCGGCAACTATTGCTATGTCAGTATCTGCTGCAGTGTTAAATTACTTTGTATTACTTCCACTTTATGAAAAAGTACTTAATTTCCCTATAAGCGCAATGGTAGCAGCAGCAGGAAAAGTAAATGGAAGTATAACAGATATAAATACCTTGATATTATTTGCTATTGTACCTTTTAATTTATTAAAAGGAGTATTACTTACAGCACTTACACTAGTTTTGTATAAGAGTGTATCACCGGTATTGAAACAAGAGCAGAGTAAAAGTAGAGGTTTGGCAGAACATAATAATTAAAAGAAAATCTGGGTTTATCCCAGATTTTTTTATTTTATCTTTATGAAAAAACATTTTTGTACGATAATTTATACATAACTTAAAAAGAGAATAAATTTATAAAGGGTGATGAATTTGCCAGGTATATGGAATATAAACAGTAGTTATAATGTAGATAACAAGCGTATATCTACTAAATTATCTTTTGAAGTAGGTGAAAGATTTTCTGCTAGGATTTTAGATCTAAAAAAGTCTACAGGAGAAATACTTTTAAAACTTTTAGATGGATGGCAATTTTCTGCAGAGATAGAAAACCCAGTAGATTTTTTGCCAAATAAGCTTGTAAGATTAGAAGTACAAGGGTTCGAAAATGGAAAGCTTAAATTAAAAATTGTGAACTCACAAGATGGAGAACAAAGCGGAGGCAAAGATTCTATAGATAGTTTTATTAGAGAGTCCGGTGATCTTAATTTAAGCAGTGATGACTACCAGCTTGTAAAAAGCATGCTTAAGCACGGAATACCACTTACCAAAAGCAATATTTCTAATATAAAAACTACCCTGGATTTTATAGACAAAATAAAAAATGATCCTAATGAAGAGAATGAGTTTATAGATAAATATTTAGATAGTAGAGGCATATCCCCTGAAAGCACAGAAGGTAAATTTACCACCAGTACATTAAAAAATTTTTTTACTCAACTAAAACAGATAAGTGGTGATGATTTGCTTACTTTCCTGGAAAACAATATGGAACTAAGTGAAGATAATATAAAAAGTTTTAACAATGTATTCAAAAAAGACGGCACAATATATAATGAAATAAAGTTCTTGGGAGAAACTCTATCTGGACAGAATTCCACTAATGTACAAACCCCAAACCAAGTTGAAGGTACAAAAGACAATCTAAAAGTTATTTCTGAAAAAGCCCAAGCTGAAGTATATAGAAGTGAAGATAGTGACAGTAAAGCAATAAATATACCGACTAAGGAGAATACTGCTTCTACACAGAATGAAAAAGGCACTGTTAGTAGAACAGGTATAGAAAAGGCTGGTTTAGAAAATAAAACTGTTTTAAATAGTGAGGGATTGGATGTAAGTAAGTTAAATGAGATTTTAAATAAAATCAAAAATTCAGTAGGTGAAGAAAAAACTCAATCCCTAAATATAAAACAACCATCTAACGTAAAAGAGGATATTTCCTCTAAAGGCATGGAGAAGCAGACAAGTATAGATAAAGATATTTCTCCTAAAAATATAGAACAAAAAACAGGTACAGATAAAGGCATTTCTTCCAAGGGTATAGAGAATTCGGAACAAAAAGATATTTCAAATACGGCTTTAAAGTTTTTTGAAAAGGAAGGTAGTAAGGTTGAAAGTCCTCATCATAATAATTTTACAAAGCAAAATGGTATGGATGACATTGTAAGCCAGATAAAAGAACAGATAAACATAAAGACCAGTGAGATGAAGGATATTATAAGAACAGTTTTAGATCAAAAAGGAGATGCCAAAAATCAACTTAGTGGAAATATTGCACAAGTGCTTAACAATAACATGAATGATTTTAAGGTATTTAATACTGTCTCTAATTCATACTATTATATGGATGTCCCTATAAATTTAAATCAACAAGATTATCAATGTAAACTGATGATTAAGGATGAGAGGAAAAAAGGGAAAAAAATAGATTCTACTAATGTAAAAATAGTAACTTCTGTAAGTACTGAAAATATGGGTACAGTAGATGCATATTTAAGCGTTAAAAATCGTAACATGGATATAGATATCAAATGTAATAAGGAATGGCTTAATTTATTCAAGAAAACTGAAAAAAGGGTACTGGAGAGCTTATCTGATATAGGTTATAATGTATATGTTAGATTTGATGAAAAGAAAGAAGAGATGAACATATCAACTTGTAGAGAGTTTTTTCAGGATAGTGATATAGGTGTTATAAATACAAAGGCATAACTTTAGGCATTTTTTTCAAATACCTTACTGGTTATTATGAACTCATTACTGAACTCTTATTGAAGGGGAATATTATGGATAAGAAAAAGAAAGCAGCAGCTTTAAAATATGAATATAATTATGAAGCACCTATAGTTACTGCAGCAGGCATAGGTCAAATAGCTGATAATATATTGAATAAGGCAAAAGAGAGCGGCGTTCCTATAGTTTATGATAAAGAGCTTGCCAATCTTTTGAGTAATGTGGACATAGGGGATAATGTGCCTTTTGAGTTATACGATGCGGTAGCTAAAGTAATAGCTTATGTGATAGATATAGATAAAAATATAAGTAGAAGGTGATTATTTGGCTTTATTTGCAATATCAGATTTGCATTTGGACTTAACTGGTAGTAAGCCTATGGATATTTTTGGATATAACTGGGCTAACCATGATGAAAAAATAAAAAAAAATTGGAATAGCAAAATAACTAGTGAAGACAAGGTATTGATATCAGGAGATATATCTTGGTCCATGAACATGGAAGGAGGAGCTTGTGATTTAGAGTGGGTGCACCAACTTCCAGGAACAAAATTGATGATAAAGGGAAATCATGACTATTGGTGGAATAGTATTACTAAACTAAATAATATGTATGAAGACATGGGTTTTATACAGAATAATTTTTTTACCTATAAGGATTATGGAATATGCGGTACAAGAGGCTGGAATTGTCCAGAAAGTGATAATTTTTCTGTTCATGATGAAAAAATATACAAAAGAGAACTTTTGAGAATGAAAAATTCTTTAAATTGTGCAGAAGAGGCAGGATATAAAAAATTTATAGTAATGATACATTATCCACCTATAAGTGAAAAGTTCATGTCCTCTGGATTTACAGATATGTTTGAGGAATATGGTGTAGAGAAGGTTATATATGGACATCTTCATGGAGAATCTTTGTCCAAGGCTGTAACGGGAAAATTAAATGGAGTAGAGTATATACTAGCTTCTGCAGATTATGTAAAATTTAATCCTATAAGAATAATATAGAGTAAACTTAAAAATAAGTTTACTCTAAAAATATATGGACAGGTTATTTGTGAAATTTAGAAAAAAGTCCATGTTTTTTATTATCCCCTGAATCATCTATAGCATTGTTATCTTCAGTTTTAGCTATTACATTCTTTATAAGATCTTTCTGATCTCTAGCTAAATTTTTGATTTTTTGTGATGCTATAGTAGAAGTTGTTACCTCACTGAACCAGATTATGGAGTCTTCTTCTCTACCTGTACGTCTCATAAGTTCTCCTATAAGATACATTGTAGTAAACTTGTCCATACCGTATATAGGAGAAGGCTCATTGTAGTATGCACTTTGAAGATTTTCTAATGCCTGGTTTAGAAATTCCATTTCTTTTTTTTCATCTTCCTTAAGTCTGTACATCCAGGCGATTTTTAAAGAATTCATTGCTTTTTTACTAGATCTAGCATTTATAATGTAATAATTTAAAAGAGATAATTTGTACCTTGTTATAGCTAAATCTATATCATATACCTCAGGATAATTCTTACTTTTCCACTTAGGAGAGATTTTTTGCCTAATTATGTTCGCATCATAATCACTCAGGTGTTCAAAGTCACTTTTCATAGCCGAATAACCACATTCATCACATACCCATACGTCATAAAAATAGGGATTTATAATAGAATATCTTATAAAAAAGTCAGAATCTTTTTTTAGTATTCTATAAGAAGATTTCTTAATAGCTCTTGCATTAAAATTATTATCACAAACAGGACATACTACTTTTTTATTGTAAAGTAGTAGTTTTTGCCTTTCTTCTTCACTTAAGCCATCATCTTCATTTAAACTTTTTAGACCCAAAGAGTTTTTTTTAGACATATCTGTAGCCACCTTCATTATGAATAATATATTATTTCTATTGATTATTAAGTTATAATATTATTATATCAAAAAAATTATTAAAATTATACTATTAAGTGTATAGGAAACATATATACTATATTGAATAATTTAAATTTTTGATATAATAATAATGTACTTATATAATTCGTTGGGGGTGATTTATGTGGCAATAGGGGAATGGAAAACATTTTTAATACCATATAGTCAGGCTGTTGAAGAGTTAAAAGTGAAATTTAAAAGTATAAGAAAAGAATATAGAAAAAAAAATGAATACTCACCAATAGAATTTGTTACTGGAAGAGTAAAGGAGATATCTAGTATATTAGAGAAAGCCAATAAATTCAATATACCTCTTGACAGAATAGGTTATGAGATGGAAGATATAGCTGGTATTAGAGTTATGTGTCAGTTTGTAGATGATATAGAAAAAGTAGTTGAGATAATAAGAAATAGGAAAGATATGAGTATAATGTATGAAAAAGATTATGTATCTAATGTGAAGGAAAGTGGGTATAGGAGCTACCATGTAATAATTAAATACCCTGTTAATATGGCAGAGGGTGAGAAAGAAATACTAGCTGAGTTTCAGATAAGGACTCTTGCCATGAATTTTTGGGCTACTATAGAGCATTCCTTAAATTACAAATATAAGCAGGATATACCTGGTGGAATAAAATTAAAACTTAAGAGTGCAGCAGATGCAGCTTTCCAGCTTGATCAACAGATGCTTGAGATCAAGGATGAAATAAAAGATGCTCAAAAGTTATTTGAAGTAAAGTCAAGCTTGGTTTCTGATATAATGAACAATATACTTACTATGTCTTCTATGGGAAAGTTAACTGAATCAACTAGATATCAAATTCAATTAAATAATTTAATTGAAGAAGGAGAAGTGTCTGAACTTGTAAGCTTACTCCGCTCTACAGAAAAGTTACTTCAAATGTATAAATAGCTGTCATGCTATAATTCAGTTGCAGGTTTTAGCTAAAACTAGCAACTGAAGTTAGTAATGACAGCTATTTACATATTGTTATTTTGCTACTATATTTACAAGCCTGCCTTTTACCACTATGACTTTCTTTATATCTTTACCTTTTAAAAGGGATTTGATATGTTCATTAGAAAGAGATAACTCTTTTATCTGGTCTTCTTTCAAGTTTGTGGATACATTTATTTTAGCCTTGATTTTACCATTTATCTGAATGGCTATTTCTGCCTCATCTCTTATAAGTGCATCGGGTTCAAAATCAGGCCACTTTTCATTAAATATGGAATAGCTTTTTCCTAAGGATTCCCATTGATCTTCTGCAAAGTGAGGTGCAAAAGGTGCTATGATTTTTACAAAATCAATTACAGTATCTTTTAGCAGCGATATATTTTTATCTTTTTGCTGAATGTACTTGGAAAGTGCATTTGTAAATTCCATAATTCTAGCTATAGATGTATTAAATTGAAATTTATTAGCATCCTCTGATACAGACTTGATTGAAAAGTTTCTTGTATAGTTAAGTTCTTTTTCGGCAGTATCCATAGAAGCTTTTCCGGTATCTCCACTTTCTATAATTTCTTTTACGGAAGAGATAGTTCTTTCAATTCTATCTACAAATTTACTTATGGATTTAATTCCATCATCGTTCCAAGCTCCACCTTCGCTGTAGTCAAATCCAAACATCAAATACATCCTAAATACGTCAGAACCGTATTCTTGTATACAGTCATCTGGAGCTATGGTATTTCCCTTTGATTTACTCATTTTTTGGCCATCAGGACCAAGTATTATACCTTGATGTCTAAGAGATAGGAAAGGTTCGTCAAAGTCTAAGAATCCCATATCCCTAAGAGCTTTAGTAATAAATCGTGCATACAGAAGATGCATGCAAGCATGTTCAGGGCCGCCCACGTACATGTCTACTGGAAGCATTTTATCTATTTTAGCTTTATCAAAAGGTTTTTCACTGTTTTTGTTATCAACATATCTTAAGTAATACCAGGAAGAACATACAAATGTGTCTAAAGTATCGGCTTCTCTTTTTGCTGGACCTCCGCAGCAAGGGCATGTAGTATTCATGAATTCTTCTGATTTTAAAAGAGGAGACTTACCATCAGGAGAAAATTCTACATTATAAGGGAGTTCAACTGGCAGTTGATCTTCTGGTACAGGAACTATTCCACATTTTTCGCAATATACTATAGGAATAGGGGTTCCCCAATATCTCTGTCTTGAAATTAACCAGTCTCTTAGTCTGTAATTTACTTTCCCAGATCCTAATCCCACACTTTCAAGTTTTTTAGTTACAGCTTCTTTGCCTTCTTTTGTAGTTAGACCATTGAATTCACCGCTATTTATCATCTTGCCATGTTCTACATAAGGTAAGGAATCTCCACCTTCTATAACTCTTTCAATAGGTAACTTATATTTTGTTGCAAATGCAAAGTCTCTTTCATCGTGGGCAGGAACTGCCATTACGGCACCAGTACCATAAGTATTTAGTACATAATCTCCTATCCATATAGGAACTTTCCTACCATTTATAGGATTTATAGCATAAGAACCACTGAATACACCAGTTTTTTCTCTTGTAATTGATTGTCTTTCGATTTCACTTTGTTTCTTAGCTGATTCTTTATATTTTTCTACTTCATCTTTGTATTCTTCTTTGGTTAATTTATCAACTAAGGTATTTTCAGGTGATAAAACTACATAAGTAACACCAAATAAGGTATCAACTCTTGTGGTAAATACACTGAACTCAATATCGGAAGCTGCTACTTTAAAAGTTACATTTGTACCGGTGGATTTACCTATCCAATGTCTTTGCATAGCTTTTGTTTTTTCTGGCCAATCTAGCTTATCTAGGCACTGAAGAAGTTCTTCTGAATAATCTGTAATTTTGAAGAACCATTGAGTTAAATCCTTTTTAGTTGCCTCGGTACCACATCTTTCACAAAATCCATCTTGTACCTGTTCATTTGCAAGTACTGTTTTACAACTAGGGCACCAGTTTACAGGGGCATTTTTTCTATAAGCTAAACCATGTTTATATAATTGCAAAAATAACCACTGATTCCATTTATAATATTCAGGACGACAGGTAATTACTTCGTTTTCCCAGTTGAACATTGCACCCATAGACTTAAGTTGTTTTTCCATAGTAGCTATATTTTTTTCTGTGGAATCACTTGGGTGTATTCCAGTTTTAATAGCATAGTTTTCTGCAGGAAGACCAAAAGAATCAAAACCCATTGGTTGGAACACATTATATCCCTGCATTTTCTTAAGCCTTGCCCAGGAGTCTACAGGAGCATAGTTAAACCAATGTCCTGCATGAAGTTTACTACCTGAAGGGTAGGAGAACATCTCCAGTACATATAATTTTTTATCTAAATTGTTATCGTCAAATTTATAAAGTGATGTTTCTTCCCATTTTGCTTGCCATTTTTTATCAGTTTCGATACTGTACATAATATCTTCTCCTTTATTTGTAATTTAATATAGCCTTTACGCTTTTGTAAGCTAAAGAAGTCTAGTAGAATTGTGGTGTTTATTTGTTGCTAGAATATAAAAAAATCCCTCATCTCTTAAAATCAAGAGACGAAAGATTTAACTTCCGCGGTACCACTCTAATTAAACCCATAAACTGGTTTCACTCAAAAAATAACGGTTTAAACCGTATCTGATTTTCTTCAGATAAGCTCTTAAGGTGAGTTCATATTCTGTTCACGCTGTTTTTCACCTAACAACAGCTCTCTTTAGTGATATAAATACTACTGTTCCTTTTTCAAAGCTAAATATTAGTTTATTTCTCATTTTATAATATTAAACAGTTTTCTGTCAAGAATTTATTTCTAAATTTTATTTTAAAAAAGAACTCCTAAAATAAAGAGTTCTCTCTTGGCTGCCCATGCTGGATTCGAACCAACACATACCTGTTCCAGAGACAGGTGCCTTACCGTTTGGCGAATGGGCATTATTATGTAAGCCTCAACAATAAACATTATATCACCATAAATTCATATGTCAATAGTTTATTATTAAATACAATATTATTTTACTATTTTTAAAATATATCTGTTAACATAATTTATAAATAAGGTTAATAAGTAGTCATATATTAGAAATGCTATTTGTGCACCTAATACAATCAAATAAGGATTTATTTTTATCTTTAAAAGACCAGGGAAAAACAGGCTGTAAAGTAAAAATAGCACTAACAAACATATATTAAAAAAAGCAAGCTTTATTATAATTTCAAGAGGTAATTTCCTGAGTTTTTCAACAAAATATTTTATTAATCCATAGAGACCAAAAAATACTATGTAGGAAAGCACTGTAATTTTAAACCCACATATTAAAAGAGAGAGTAAGGAAGTAGCTGCATAAATAGTAATAGCGTTTTTGGGACTTGTAACGAGCACCGATAATGGTATGATAAAAGAAGCCAAAGCCAGAAGAGAAGCCTTATTTATTGGCACTATACCACTTAAGTATATTAAGATGACTCCTAAGGTAGTTAAAAAACCTCCTTTAGTTATATTGGAGGTTTTATTTTGAGTTCTTGTCATTTACACCCACCTCTTTTTAAATTGATAATTTTAGCAATTTCCACCTCCACATAAGCAGTCCAAACAATATAATGTAGCACAGATGTTACATATATCAGGGTCTTTTCTCCTGTTGTCATAATAAGGCTGTCTATAGGAATTATTCATGCCTCTTAACTTGTTTAATGCATCTTGATATTTAAAATTATTTGGATCAAGACTGCAGGCGGTGCTTAAATTAGTGCTAGCCTGGTCATACCAGCCTTTTCTAGTATTTAAAATTCCCATGAGGTAGTGCCACTCTGCATCTCTTGTATTTATTCCCATGAGTTTTGATTCTGCACTGCTTAAATTCCCATTATAAATATCATTTTCTACAGACTGATATGTGCTAGAATTGCTGCCAGTATAGGTATCACTGCTTCCACTACTATATGTATTTGTCCCTTCATTTTTCATCAAATAGTCATAGGCTTCATTTATGTCTCTCATTTTATCCTCGGCTAAATCCTTAAGTGGATTGTTACCATACTGATCAGGATGATATTTCTTAGCTAAGGTTCTATAAGCCTTTTTTATTTCATCTTTTGAAGCATTTTCATTTATTTCAAGTACTTCATATGGATTTTTCATCTTTGTAAACACCCCTTTTAAAAACTTTATCCATCTTATCTAAAAGTCCATATTGTAATATATTATGTAGTAATTCTTCATTCTTTTTTATAGGAAGTTTTTCGAAAGTATTCATGCACTGTGCAGCACAAGTACCTAAAATGAAATCAATTCTAGTTTCTATTTCTTTAGAAAATCTTTCATAGTTTAAATTTTCCACGTTAAAACATTTGTTTATAACATTAAATTTTCCCTTTGACATATCATCATGTAAATCATCTAAGGCATCTATAATATATATCCATTTCCCAAGGTTATATCCAAAGAAATACAGTTCCTCTTTAATTTTTTCATACTTAAAAGAACTTAATATAAGTCCAGTAAGATGTGCAAAAGGATGAGCTATCATATCTATGGATTTATTATTAGTTTTCTTTTCAAGTTCATAAAGCTTGCTTAAGTTGCCTTTTATATGTATAAAAACCTTTTTATGATTTTCATTTGCTTTGTTAAAATATGTTTTGAGACAAACCGATAATACCTTGCTTTTAAAAGAATGGTCATCGACTACATCATCTAAAAGTTTGAAATAACTTAGGTATATATTGCAAAAAGCTGCATACTTCAAAGAATCATTATCTTTTAAAATAATCTTTTTTTGCAGGGGATGAAGGATACATCTTTTTTTTACATAAGTTTGTTCACCAGTTTCTAAAGAGTCCAAAAGCAGTGCAAGAAAAGTCATGTCATAATTTAGAGATACTCTGGGAACATTTCCAATGTTACATTTTATAGACCTGCATAATCCGCAATAATAAGCTTTGAATTTTTCATAATCCTTTATTTTAAGCTCCATTTTATATGGAGTTACATAACCAAACATAGAGGCTCCTATTTCCCGTTTAATATTTCATATATAGTTTTAGAGGTAGTATCTTTTATGGAGTACCCCAGCAATTCTACCAATTCATTCAACTCTTCATCACTTTTAGTTTCTATTTCTATATAGGGGAAAGGACAGAAGGATGTGTCATTTATGTCTATTTCAACTAAGCTGTTTTTATATTTGTAACTTTCCCGATACTTTTTTATAGATTGGAGTAAGTTTAGTCCAAGTGATTTAAATATTTTTTTGCCTGCTTCTGCGTCAAGTATTTCAGTTTCATTCTCTTCCATTACTTTATATTTTTCCTGACTTAAAAGCTTTTTAGTAGTCATATAAAAATGAGTCGAATTGTGAAGTAGATCTTCTACAATTCTTATTCTGGCATAACCTTTATTTTTTATAAGACGTCCATCTTCAAAGTCGTATATACAATTTGTTTGATTCTCCATTTTGACTTTTATAGCCTTCATCTGTTTTAGCTTTAGCCTTATATGGTCAGAATCTATTTTTATTATTCTTGTTTCACATTCTTCCAAAGAATTCACTCCCTATGAAAAAACTATTGTTATTTTGAATTATACCATAAAAGTTAATATATAAAGGTTAAATTAATAAAAATTTAATAAGAGGCCCCCTTAAACCTAATAAGGAAGCCTCTTATTTTTTATTTTAAGGAATTTGCAGAACCAAGTACATTATCTATTTTGGATTCTACTACTTTTTGTATTGCATCTCTTCCTGCACCTAAGTATTTTCTTGGATCGAAAACTTCTGGTTTATCTCCAAAAGTTTTTCTCACAGCAGCAGTCATAGCTAATCTCAAGTCAGTATCCATGTTTATTTTGCATACAGCCATTGAAGAAGCTTTTCTAAGCATATCTATTGGTATTCCTTTAGCACCAGCTAAATTTCCTCCATACTTATTGCAAGTTGCTACTGCTTCTTGATCTACAGCTGAAGCACCATGAAGTACTATAGGGAAATTTGGAAGTTTTTCCTGAACTTTTTCAAGTATGTCAAATCTTAATTTAGGTTTGAAGTTTGGTGGAAATTTGAATGCGCCATGGGAAGTACCTATAGCTATTGCTAAGGAATCTATACCTGTTCTGTTTACAAAGTCTTCTGCTTGATCTGGATCGGTATATATATGTTCTGCAGCAGATACATCATCTTCTACTCCAGCAAGTACACCAAGTTCTGCTTCCACTACTACTCCGTGGTCATGAGCATATTTTACAACTTCCTGGGTTTTTGCTACATTTTCTTCATAATCAAAATGAGAACCATCAAACATTACTGAAGTAAAACCATTTTCCACACACAGCTTTACAGTTTCAAAATCAGGACCATGATCTAAGTGAAGTGCAAGGTCAATACCTGTTTCTTCTATTGCAGCGTCTACCATGGCTTTTAAATATTTAGGACCTGCATACTTTATTGCACCTGCTGAACATTGCAAAATAACAGCAGAGTTTTTAGCCTTTGCTCCATTAACTACACCTTGAATTATCTCCATATTATTAATATTAAAAGCGCCTATTGAATATTTTCCTTCATAAGCTTTTTTGAACATGTTTTTAGTAGTAACTAATGCCATTATTATTCCACCTTCCAATATAATATTTTATAGCTATAATATAGGGCTTCTAAGTGAAAGCTAGATGTATACACATGAATATATTATAAGCAATTCAGTTTATTCTTATGTTTTATTAATATAAGAATAAAATATTTTTACATATAAATCTATAAGTTTAAGTTATGAACCCTATATAAAGTTTTTAAAGTTATGGACAAACTTATTTTCCGAACATTTTTACAATATTCGCTAGTTAAGCCTAAAGGTACTAAACGTACAATTACAGTATATCAGAAGTAAATCGTTTTTACCATAAATACAATATCGAATATATGGAATTTAAATAGAAAATTGCATTTAAAATAGATTTTGAATGTTTAGTTGCTCCATTTTCAGTATATGGTGCAGCAAATTTTTTATTACATTTACAGAGGCTAGGGATTCTTCTCCATTTCTATATGTTATATGCTGCATTAGTTTCCATAACTCACTGTTTATATTGTCTATTTCATTATGATTTGAAAAAATTGATACCTTTGGTGAATATTTTTCCCACTGAACCATGAAATTCTCATAATTTTTACGGGCTTCATTCCAGGAATTTGATTCAATGGATTTTTGTATTTTTATGTTCGAACTTTCTAATTTACTACATATTGTATTTAAATATTGTATTGAAAATAGTATAGATAACATCATCAATATGAATATGGTAAAAGATGTTATAGAACTTTTCATTTAATCACATCCTGTGTATTTTTTTCTTTTAGTTGGTAATAAAATTTCCCTTTTGAATCCAGTAAAGCTATTAATATGTTTTTTGTGGAAACTATGCTGTTTTTCTTCATCATTTGTTTGAGCCAAGCTTCATCCTTTTTTGCTATAATTAGGTTTTTAAAGTTTATTTTACC
This sequence comes from Clostridium sp. 001, assembly GCF_019056555.1. Taxonomy (NCBI): domain Bacteria; kingdom Bacillati; phylum Bacillota; class Clostridia; order Eubacteriales; family Clostridiaceae; genus Clostridium; species Clostridium sp. 001. The sequence continues at coordinate 2,674,268 of NZ_CP020473.1, forward strand.
ATCCATTATGAGTGTTATGGGTAGCACATCTTGAGAAGGTTTTATTTTTAAATCTGTTTTAGTTACAGGGGCAAGTTCGGTTTTAGGTATAACAGAAAGTTGGCCACTGGTTTCAAGTATGGCATATTCTACATCGGATAAATTATAATATCCCTGCATTCTCAGTTCTTCCATTAAATCATTTATATTAAATTTTTCATCCTTTAATTTTTTTAAGTCCAGCTTTCCCTTATCAATTAATATGGTTGGTTTTCCACTAAAAAACAATCTTATTTTTTCACTCTTAAGCTGGAGTAGTGCTAAAAGAGTTTGTAAAGTCAAAAGAGTTATTATTGGAATTATACCGTGAATTATAGAAATTCTGGTATCTTGCATTGGAAGAGAAGCCAATTCGGATATCATTATTGCTACAGCTAATTCAAAAGGTTCCATTTCACCTATCTGTTTTTTTCCCATAAGCCTCATGGATATTACAACTAGTAAATATAAGACAATAGTTCTAAAAAGTACTATGAACATAAAATACCACCCTTCAAGTCGCAAATTATATATTGAAAATATATATCTATTTATATATTTACATTAATACAAAAAAATATAAGTAAAAACGAGAACATTTTAGAATAAATATGAAGTATAATGATAGTAGCACTTAATTTAGTAGGATATTTAGGTCAAAGGGGATGAATTATATGGGGAAGGTAAGTACTAAATTGATGTACAAAGATATTTGTGAAATACAAGAGAAAGACAGAAAAGATGTATTAAATCTTAAGATTGGTCAGAAAGATATATTGGTTAAAAAGGGAACCAGTTTGTATAAAATATTTGAGGACAATTATCCTGTACAAGATATACCTGTGGTACTTGCAAAAGTCAATGAAGAATATTTTGAACTTACTAATTCATTAGAGAAATCTGGAACTTTTAAGATAGTAGATATAAGGGACAAGTTAGGAAACAAAACCTATGCAAGAACACTTCAATTTGTTCTTATTAAATCTGTATATGATTTATTTAATGGGGCAAAAGTTACTATAGAGCATTCTTTAAGTAAAGGTATATTTGGGGAAATTCATAAAGATACCCCCCTTTGTGAAGAAGATATAAAAAAGATAAAAAAGAAAATGGAAGAGATAATAAAACAGGATATACCTATAAAAAAAATAGGGATGACTAAAGAACATGCAATAGAAATTTTTAGAAACTATGGCATGGAAGATAAAGTAAGACTTTTAAACTATGTAAATACAGATGAAGTAAAATTATATGAATTAGATGGTAGATACGACTATTTTTATGGCTCTATGGCATTTTCTACGGGAGTATTGAAGGTGTTTGATTTAATGTATTATGAGCCAGGATTTATACTAAGGCATCCTGTGGAATCTGATCCTTATAATTTGCCTAAATTTGTAGAATATAAAAAATTAAGTAAGATATTTTATGAAACTGAAAAATGGGGAAATATACTTGAAGTAGGAGATGTAGGATCTCTAAATCATAAGGTTGAAAATAAAGAAATTGCATACATGATAAGGATAGCTGAGGCACTTCATGAAAAGAAAATTGCCTATATATCTGATATGATAAGCGAAAGAAAAAATGTAAAAGTTGTGTTGATTGCAGGACCAAGTTCTTCTGGAAAAACTACTTTTTCAAAAAGACTTTCAATACAATTAAGAGTCAATGGAATTATACCGGTTCCAATTTCATTGGATGATTACTTTGTAGATAGGGACCATACTCCAAAAGATGAAAATGGAAATTATGATTTTGAATCTATATATGCCCTTGATTTAAAACTTTTTAATGATGATTTGGAAGCACTTATGAGGGGAGAAGAAATTGAAGTACCTACATTTGATTTTAAAACAGGATGTAGAAAATGGGTTGGCAACAAGTTGAAGCTGCCGGAAAAAGGTGTAATTGTAATTGAAGGAATACATGGATTGAATGAACTTCTTACTTCTGCCATTCCAAAAGAGAATAAATTTAAAATATATATAAGTGCTCTTACTCAACTAAATTTGGATAATCATAATAGAATAGCTACTACTGATGTGAGAATTATAAGGAGAATAGTTAGAGATTCTCTTTTTAGAGGCTATAGTGCGGAAGATACTCTAAAGATGTGGCCTTCTATAAAAAATGGAGAAGAAAAAAATATATTTGTATTTCAGGAAAATGCAGATGTTATGTTTAATTCTACGTTAGTGTACGAGCTATGCGTGCTAAAGGATTATGCACTTAAAGAATTGGATGGTATAAATAGTTCTAGTCCTGTATATTATGAAGCATTGAGACTTAAAAGTTTCCTCCATTTCTTTAAATCAGTGGATGTTAAGTTTGTTCCGGATAATTCCATTTTGAGAGAATTTATGGGGGGAAGTTGTTTCTATAGTTGATAATTGTTGTGGCATAAATAACTTTACTTTATGGGGTGAAAAAATGGATGAATCAGAACTCAGAAATCTGTTAGAAAATATTAAAGACAACAAAATAGGGGTGGAAGAAGGAATTGAAAAACTGAAGGATCTTCCATTTAAAGATTTAGGATATGCTATGGTAGACAACCATAGAGAAATAAGAGTTGGCTACCCTGAAGTAATATATTGTGAAGGTAAAACTGTAGATCAGGTAAAGGGAATTGTTGAGTTTATGCTTACCAAGGATAATAATATATTGGGGACTAGGGCTAGCAAAGAAATGTATAAAGCTGTAAAAGAAATTTGCCCTTATGCAAAGTATAATGAATCAGGGAGAACTATAACTATAGTAAAAAACTCTAAAGATAAGACAGAATCATATATAGCTATAGTTACAGCAGGAACATCAGATATACCTGTAGCAGAAGAGGCTTTTGAAACTGCTAATATTTTTGGAAATAAAGTAGAAAAGATTTTTGATGTAGGTGTAGCCGGAATACACAGGATGTTTAATAAATTAGATATTATAAGAAAAGCTAAAGTAGTCATAGTAATTGCAGGTATGGAAGGTGCACTTGCTAGTGTCATAGGAGGTCTTGTTGATAAACCTGTTATTGCAGTACCTACAAGTGTAGGATATGGAGCAAGTTTTGGAGGAGTAGCTGCTCTTCTTTCAATGCTTAACAGTTGTGCCAGCGGAGTAAGTGTAGTAAATATTGATAATGGATTTGGGGCAGGATACATTGCTAGTATTATAAACAAGCTTTAGGATTGTTTTATTATATTTTGTGGAGGTAAGTTAAAAGAGCCTTGTTATACTAATAAACTAGTGTAACAGGCCCTTTTTAGTTAATTATTTATTTCAAATACCTTATCTAATCGTGTCATATTAAAAATTTTCATAACATCTGCATTTCTAACTGAATAAAGTTTAAAACTCCCATTCATGTTCTTGCACTTTTTATAAATTGAGACTAAAACTCCAAGTCCAGTACTATCAATAAAGGTACACTTACTAAAATCCAATGAAAAATTTTTTTCACCTTTATCTATTAAAGAATTAAGTTTTTGTCTAAGATCATCTGCTTCGTCAACAGCAAAGTTTTCTGGTATTTCAATATTTAGATCCTTCATTTTAAATCACCTCAAATTGTAAATTTTTCTACAAGATTGTTTAAGGATACGGCTAATGCGCTAGATTCCTCAGCACTAGCTGCCACATTTTCAATTGCTGAGTTTTGTTCTTCGGCAGATGCGGCAACTTCTTCACTGCTAGCTGCAGTGTTTTCAGTAATAGTAGCAACTGTATTAATAAGATTTACTATTTTATCAGAAGTAGCAACTTCATCTTTTGTAACATCTACTATTTCATTTACGTTGCTTGATATTTGATTTACGGCGGCTATGATACTTACAAAAGATTTATCGGCATCTTTTGCTATTACTACACCAGATTCAACTGCATCTTTGCTGGAATTCATGTTTTTTACAGCTTTGGTTATTTCATTTACCATCTCGCTTACCAATGAAGATATTTCATTTGCTCCAGTGTTAGTTTCTTCTGAAAGTTTACGAACTTCTTCTGCCACCACGGTAAAGCCCTTCCCGTGTTCTCCTGCTCTTGCTGCTTCAATAGCTGCGTTTAGCGCTAGTAAGTTAGTTTGAGATGAAATACTGTTTATGGTATCAATAATTCCACTTACTTTTTTGGAAAGCTCTTGCAGGACTTTTAAAGTAGTTTCTGTTGCAGTTGATGATTTACGGATATTTTCAATAGCATCAACTGTATTTTCAATTTTATTTCTTCCTTCTTCCGCAGTGTCCATGGTATGTTTGGAATTCTTTTTAGCTGTGAGTGCCCTATTTTGAGATATTTGAACCAAGCTTGACAGTTGAACCAAAACTTCTGATACTTCTACAATAGAGTTATTTTGAGTTTCAGCATCTTGTGCAACTTTTTCTATAGTGCCAGTCATTTGTTCTGTTGTAGAACTTATTTCTTCATTAGAAGAGGCTAGTTCTTCTGAAGAAGCAGCCAAATTTTCTGATGCATCTCTGACATTATGTATTGTATTATCCTGATGTTCAATCATCTTATTAAAGTATTCACCTAATGTCTGTAATTCGTCTTTTGTATTTATTTTAGACCTTACAGTTAAGTTACCATCACCAGCTTTGGTCATTAAACTTTCTAATTCCTTAATTGGATTTATTATATCTCTTATAGAAAATCTATAGGCTAAAAATATTGTAATAAGTAAAGCTAATATAGCTATTATAATTGTAAAGTTTCTAATACTTGAAGCAGGAGACATATATGTACCATAGTCAGCTTCTACCGCTATAATCCAATTATTATTGGAAACAAATTTTCCAAACTTACGTGATCCGTTATAGCTATAGTATCCTTCGGAAGTTCCACTTGATTTAGCTTCATTTATTAAAGATTTTAATTGGTTGTTAGTGCTATTTAAAATATTCTCTTTAAATACTTTATCTGTTTTAGGATGGGAGATAATAAGTCCATCTTTATTAATCATATATGCATATCCAAAGTTACCTAATTTGACGTTAGATACTCCTTTAAAAGGTATTATTCCGATTAATGTACCTACAATCTTATTGTCAATTTTTAAAGGATAGGCAATTCCTATTACAGGTTTGCCTGTAATTTTTGATATTAAAACAGTTTTTTTATTAGTGTTTTTAGAGCCTTCTAAGGCGTCTTTGACGTAGTCTCTGTCACTATAGTCGGCGTTATAATTTTCACTTGAGTCACTAATAATTCCTTTAGCTGATGTATTTGTGATAACTAAACGTTCTATTATACTACTGTTTTCTTTTTGTATTTTTTGTAGATAATTATAGACTTCATTATTGTAAGTGGTATCGCCTGAGGCAATTTTTGCCATTCTCTCATCAGAACTTAAAATTTTAATATACTTGTCTACCGAATCTATTTTTTCATCTATAGACTGCACTGTTTGATTTGAAGTACTTTCTAATTGGTTTTTAACTGTATTTTGTAATAAACTAGAAGTCCTAATATAAGAGAAACTTCCTAAAATAATAAGAGGAACAGTTATAAATACAAAGAACATTAAACCTAATTTATTTTTTAAACTTTTTTTCATTAAAATACCTCCGAACTATCATACTCTCGTTTAATGGCTAAAACTCCCATCTTCAATAAAATGGGAGATAAATAGATTTTGTATTTGTATAAGTTTTTTCAAACAATTATAATGATGAATGTTATTGTTATTTCCTAGCTAGCCAAGGATTTTTCTATAATTAGGGTATTTTGTTTTAATTCAATGTGATCTGAAAGATTCTTAATGAGAAATAATCCTCTTCCTTCATCTTCTAGTATGTTTTCATTATCTAATTGTTTGTTAATTATTGTATCTTTAAATCCAGTACCACAATCCTTAATTTCAAATTGAACATTTGAATCATCATATACATATTTTAAATAAATAGGTTTGTCCATGTTCATATTGTTACCATGCTTAAAGGCATTAGTTAAAGCTTCTGTAAGTATTAGCTTAATATCAAAATTGTACTTTGAAGCATTTAACTCAGCAGTGATTTTATCGATAATTTGTTTGTACTTGGACAAACCATATAAAATAAATTCATTACTTTTCATATATATCCTCCAAAATCATTTTATTTCCAAAGCGATTATTGTACTGTCATCTTTTAATGCTCCGGTTTCATTGATTATGTCATTTAATTTAGCTTTCAAGTAAGTTATAAATTCAGTTAATGTGTGTGATTTAAGATAATTTTTTCTAATTTCATTATCATTAAATATGAAGTCTAACCCATCCGTAGGAAAATAAAATCTATCACCTTCTTTAAAGGAAATCACATTTTCATCAAATACTGCATCTTGAAACATACCTAGAAAAGGACCTTTAACTATGAATTCTTGTGGATTGCAGTTGCTTTTTTGAAACATAAACTGGCTTATCCCAGCACCTGCTACTCTTGCTTCATTTTTCTTAAAATCTAAACTAAAACAGCAAGCAGCGATGCAGTGGTTGTCACTTAAATAGTCAGCAATTTTTTTATTTAAAATTTTAACTATTTCAAGTGGATCACAGCTTGTTAAAATTGCTTCACGAAATAAAACAAAAAATGCTAGTACGTTAAGGGCTGCTGTAATTCCTTTGCCACTAACATCTCCAATTATTCCAAGAATTAAATCTTCGTTTACCTTGTATAACCTAAAAAAGTCTCCACTTACTGTTTTAGCAGGCATGTACAGACTTTCTAATTGAAGTTTTTCAGGTATAGGAGATACATCTTCAATGTATTTTCTTTGAAGCTTAGATGCTTCATTTAGTCTCCTTTTCATATCAGAAATATTTCTAATTATTGCTTGAATCGCAGGGCTGCCTTTATACATTAAATAACTTGCTGATATTTCTACATCTATTAGGGTATTACCATAGCGTACAATTTTATAGTCAGATATGGATTTAGATTTTTTACCTTCTAATATCTGTTTCATCCGCTTGTGAGCAGTTTTTATAAATTCCTTTGATATATATTTATAAATATTTTCTCCAATTATCTTATCATAGTCTGTACCAACTAAATTACAGGCTTTGTGATTTGCCAGTACAATTTTATTATCTACTGTTATAATGATTGCTTCTGGTGAAAGATTAATAATTTTGCGGTACCTTTCTTCACTTTCTCTAATTGTATTTGCCAATATTTTTTTCTTGGTAATATCTTTTTGCTGTTCTACAATAAATGCTACTTTTCCCAAATTGTCCATCACAGGATTATAAGTGCAATCCATAAATTTGTTATACTCTGGAAAATACCTTTCTATTCTTATTAGCTTTTTAGTTCTAAGGGCTTCTTCTAAACCGCAGTTTTTGCAGTTTTCTTTCATGTTTAAAATTTCAAAACACTTTTTACCTTTAACTTCATCTTTAGTTTTTTTATAAAACTTACATCCAGCTTCATTAAAAAATAGGATTCTACCATTGGAGTCAAAAACCTTTATAATATCAGTAATACCTTTTAAGACTCCTTCTAAAATCCATAAGTTATAATTTTCTTTATGTGCTTTACGTTTAGTAAAGCATTTTAAACTATCTAGGTAAAGTGTTCCTTTGTGATAAAGTTCACTTTCTCCTGATTTATAGTTCAAAGTATACCACCTCTGTACACACTAAATAATAAAAATAATTTTTGAAGATTATGGGACTGAATACTACCAACATAAATGATATACTCTAATGATACAATAATTATATGTTTTTTTAAAGCTATATTGTATTTAATTTCACTAATAAGAATTAAATAAATATGTTTACATTAAATTCAATACCATTAAATTATATATAAGAGTAAAATTAATGCACTAATTATAAATTTTTATAATTAGTGCATTAATTTTATTAAATAATAATATAGATAATATAGTAATACTATAGGTTTTCTAAGTGGAAGCTAGATTTATATATAACTTAACTTTTGTAAGTTAAGAATTAATAATGAAAAATTAATAGTAAAGGATGATTTTTAGCTGTTGCAAAAAATCTTTAAATTTATATGAATCAGCAATGTTTCGCTTTAGCGAAACGAGTGGTGAAAAGCTTAATCAAAGATTTTTTGTAGTGTAACGGAGAAAAGTCCGCATTAACTATTAATTCTTCATTCTTAACTATTAATTAAAAAATTTTTCTCCACCATGTTGCGAAAATCTTAAATTTGAGGCAGGGTGATAAATATTGTCCCATAGAAAAATAATTGAAGATTATTATTGTGATGTAAATAATTTAGCAGAGCTATTATCCAAATTAACTAATTCCTACAGACTGCTAATAGGTGGAGCTGGAGAATTAAATTCCATAGCAGGAGTGCATAAAGGTGAAGTTAAAGATTCTTTAAAGAGAGTATATAAGCTTGGAAATGTAATTGATAAAGTTGTGGATACATTAAAGGATTCTACTGAAGTATACTCAGAATACTGTAAACTTACTACTGAAGTTATAAAAGAAAAAATGCAAATTAAATATGTGGAAACAGAAATAGATGAAGAATTGTTTCTAAATAATTTAGATGATATGGATGAGGATGATGATACAAAAGGAGATTAAGTAAAATACATTTTTACTTAATCTCTTTTATAAAATGTGGTTATTTACTAAAATTAAAACTTCTTAAACCTATATTTACAAATCATAAGGTAAGAAAGTATTATGACAAGTAAAATGGTAAATTCTGCAGGAACAGGATGTCTAAATGTAATCAGACAATATAAAGCCATAAACATACCTGCAAAAGTTATTGGAATACCAAAAAATTGTCCATCAAAATCAGTAATGTTAAATCTTGCAAGTCTATATGCTCCGCATATTGGTAATAACAATACTAACATATAACCTAATAATCCAAAAGTAGAAAAGTTATAGATATTAAATGTAAGAACTGATGGGGCAACTCCAAAAGAAACTAAATCTGCAAGGGAATCCAGTTGTTTACCTAATTCACTGGACACTTTTAAAAATCTAGCAACTCTTCCATCATATCTATCAGCTAAACATGCAAGTAGTATAAATATACCGGCCCATAAATAATTTTCCTGAAAAGACATCATTAGAGACATTACACCACAACTAAGATTAGCAAACGTAAACGCATTAGGCACTGAACTTCTAGCTATTTTAGCCACTGTGACCACTCCTTAAAAATAACAAAATTAAATTATATTCCCTTAACTTATTAAAAAGTATATAATTGCATAAGATAATTATACCTCATTTTATGAAAATAGTTAAGTACATAGTCTGTGTCTTTTCTATGACAAACTTGTAAATTTTTTGTTAAAAACATACAAGAAACTTCAATTCACAACTAAAATCATTTTGGAAAAGTCTTTAATGTAATAAATAGGTCATACATTTTCTATTGAATATTTATCAAAAGTATGTAAATATTACATGTATAAGTTATAATACTAAAAACTATATACAGAATTTACCTTTTATTTTATTATATATTTAGTAATTTAATTTGTCTTTTAAAATTAAAAAAAAGGATAGTTGTTAATTTATGAGAAATAGTAAAGAAAGTATTTTTAAGTGTTTGATAGTATCTTTTTTGATTTTTACTATTATATTTATTTTATACAAATATAAAGGAAATTTATATAGGATAAGTATGGATAGCATTAGAAGTTATATACAGAGTTACGGAAAGTTTTCAGATATTATTTTTATTTTAATTTATACTATAAGACCTGTAGTACTTATACTGCCAGCATCTCTTATGTCAATAATTGCGGGGAGCATATTTAATTCATATATGGCTCTTTTGCTCAGTATGATCGGATGCTTTGGATCAGCTACACTAGCTTTCTTTTTATCCAGATTTTTAGGCCGATCTTTTGTAAATAAGATTCTTAAAGGAAAGGCTTTAACGTTAAATGACAATATAGAAAAGTATGGATTTAGGATTATGACTGCAATGAGATTAAGTTTTGTATTCCCCTATGATCCACTTAGTTATGCTGCAGGACTTACAAAAATTAAATATAGAGATTTTATTTTTGGAACTTTAATAGGAATTTTACCTGAAATGATAACCTATTCCTTAATAGGAGGAAATTTGACAAGGCCGTTTTCATTTAAATTTATATTGCCCATAATAGTTTTATTTATTATATCATCCATTTCTATATATATGCATAAAAAAAAGTCTAAAGATACCAATAATTTATAAGTAACATAATCTTTAGATTAGGACATAATAAATATGAAATTCAATTTAAGGCATTTGAAAGAAAATAACAAGTCAAATATGTTAGCATACTAACTAGTTATTTCTTTGAAAATGCCTAAAGGGGTGTTTGAAATGAAAGTTAAAGATATAATGACTAAATCTGTAATAAGTTTAAATGATGACGATACTGTGGAAAAAGCAGCACAAATTATGCAGCAAAATAATATAGGAGCTGTTCCAGTTTGTAAAAATGGAAAAGTTATAGGAATTGTGACAGATAGGGATATAGCTATAAGATCAGCATCCCAGAGTGGAGGCGCTGAATCCAAATTTGTAAGAGATATTATGTCGGCAAATCCTGTAACTGGATCACCTGATATGAATTTAGAAGATGCATCTAGAGTAATGAGTGACAAGCAAATAAGAAGGTTACCTATTGTTGAAAATAAAAATGTAGTTGGAATGGTATCTTTGGGAGATCTAGCAGTAAATCCTAAATCAAACACTCAGGCAGGAGATGCCTTGAGTAGTATATCGGAAAATAACTACTCAGCATTCTAGAATTTAATAATTTGTAAATAAATCCACAAGATTTACAAGTAATCTTGTGGATTTATTACTTTAGGTGATATAATATCAGGTGATATATTTAAATAAAGAATCAAGGTTTGTAATTTATATAATTAGAGGAGTTTAATATGAATAAAGTGAAATTTATTTATAATCCATATTCAGGAGAAAATACAATAATATCGAATATAGATAAAGTTATTATGATACATCAAAAATATGGTTATGAAATAGTTCCTTTTAGAATAAGTTTTGAATTTGACATAAAAAAGGCATTTGAAGATATAGATGAAACTTACAAATACATACTAATAGCTGGAGGGGATGGAACAGTAGACAATGTTGTAAATTGTATGAAAAGGTTAAATATAGATATGCCTATAGCCATACTTCCAGTAGGAACTGCCAATGATTTTGCTAAATTTATAGGAATGCCGCAAAACATTAAAAAGGCCTGCCAACAGATAGTAAACAGTGTTCCTAAAAAATTAGATTTAGGAAAGGTAAACGACAAATATTTCATAAATGTTGCTAGTACGGGACTATTTACGGATGTATCTCAAAAAACAGATGTAAATTTGAAAAATACTATGGGAAAGTTAGCCTATTATGTTAAAGGGTTAGAACAACTTCCAAATTTAAGAAAACTTAAGGTGAAAGTCAAGTCTGAGAACGCAATTTTTGATGGTGACATGTATCTTATGCTCATATTTAATGGACAGATGGCAGGAAACTTTAAGTTTGCATATAAAGCTGAAATTCAAGATGGACTTTTAGATGTAATTATAATAAAAGCAGGAATGATAAAGGATATTATAGCACTATTTATAAAAATGTTAAGAGGAGATCACTTGGAAGATACTTCTGGACTTATATACTTTAAATCAAATAAAATAGAAGTGTATTGTGATGAAGATATAGTCACTGACATAGATGGTGAAAGGGGACCGGATTTCCCACTTGTTATAGAGTGTATTAAAGGCGGAATGGAAGTTTTAGGATTAAAAGATGAGATAAAATTATAAATTTATTTAAAAATAGTAATATAAGATAGGCGATATTAATAAATATAATTAGAATACTATTAATAAAGAAGGAGAATATATGGCATTCTACGTTTATGTTTTTTTATTACTTATCATGTTTATAATGCTCTTTAGAGGAGCTATTTTAATTAGATTTTTATCGGATAAAATAAAAGTTGTAGCTTTTATTATTATAGGGGCTATGTTGTTAAGGTACATTTCTATTTTTATCATGTACTTTTCCAGTAGTATGAAATATTTATATTTGCTGAAAGTTCCCTTTTTCTTGAACTTACTATCAGTTCCAATTATAGTTTTTACAGTGCTCTATATTTTTGTAAGAAAAGATAATGTTAAGTTTTATTACATATTTATAATAACTGCAGTACTTTGTGCTGCATATGCTATGATGATGTATAAGTGTGAAGCTGTACTGCAAAACTTAGAGGAATACAAGTTTATTTTAGGATATACTCTCGTTTTATCAAATCAATATATATACTGGGGGTACTTGGTATTTAATACTTTAGTAATATTTTTTGTTTTGGGATTTGTTAAAAAAACTAATGCCAACAAACTTGGTATATACATGGTATTGTTGGCAGCTTGCATAACTATATCAGAGCTCATAGCATGGCTTATGGGTATTAGAGTTTTAGCAGAAAATATACTTGGAGATGTAGGCTGGATTGTTGTTTTCATATATGCTTTGAATAAAGTGAAAAAAACATCTGATAGCCTTAATTATAAAGCTCCTAGTAAAGTATCTAGGTAAAAAATAACTTATGCTCCGAACATTTTTACAACATTCAGTACGTTAAATATTTTGATAAGTCTAAGCAAAAAATCCTAAAAATCTAAGAACTTTTGAAAACTCGTACCTCAAACAATTCAAAAGTTCTAAGATTTTTTTAAGAATTTTTTACTAAGACTTATATGCAAAATATTTAAAAGTGCTTCATTATTGTAAAAATGTTTCTGCGCATAAGTTATTTTTTAAGCTAGAAATTTTATCCGATGACTACCTGCTCTAATACTCCCACTTCTTCTCCAAGTGGGAGTAAAGAGCAGCTACGTCCCTGGATAACGATTTCTAAGCATCAGGTGGAGTCAAAACTCCATCTGATGCCAAGAACTCTGTTTATATGTAATCATTCTAATAGAAGTTTCATCTTATACATAACATATAATGACAAAATTGAAGGCACATTAAAAAACTTTTCCATAAGTCTTAGCGAGGTGTTTTAGAAAATCTTAGAAGCTTAGATATGTCTGAGGTACGAGTTTAGCTAAGGTCTTTAGATTTTCAAAATACCGAGCTTTAGACTTATTAAAAGGTTTTTACGTGGCGAAATTTGTTATTATATAGCTTAGTATAAGTTTAACTTCTAATCGAAAAATTCTATAAAATTTCTTACTTAGAGCTCTTATGACTGATTTTACGATGACGTCTTCTTGGAGGATTTTTCGGTATTAAGCAGTGGGGACCAGATCCAATTAGATCTTCACGACCACATTTGATTAAAGCCTCTTTTACTAAATTGTAATTTTTGGGAAGAGAAAATTGTAAGAGTGCTCTTTGTTCATTTTTCTCTTTTTGTGATTTAGGTACATATACTTTCTCACCACTTAAAGGATTAATGCCTGTATAGTACATAGTTGTAGATAAACTACCAGGTGTAGGATAAAAGTCCTGAACTTGTTCAGGGGTATAACCCATGCTTTTTATATACTCAGCTAGTTCTATAGCTGCATTTAAATCACTCCCTGGGTGACTGGACATGAGGTAAGGAACTAGATATTGTTTCTTATTTATTTTTTTATTTATTTCAAAATATTTTTTCACAAATTTATTGTATACGTCCATCTTAGGTTTTCCCATTTGATTTAGAACCCTCTCGCTTATATGTTCGGGAGCTACTTTTAATTGTCCACTTATGTGGTATTTACATAAGTCTTCAAAAAAATCTGTATTTTTATCATTTATTAGATAGTCATATCTTATTCCTGAACGTATGAATACCTTTTTTATACCAGGAATTTTTCTTATTTTTCTCAATAGATTTAAGTATTCACTATGATCTATAATTAAGTTTTTGCAGGGAGAAGGGAAGAGACATTGCCTGTTTTTACACACTCCCGCCTTTTCTTGTATTTTGCATGCCTTATGCCTAAAATTTGCAGTAGGACCTCCTACATCATGTATGTATCCTTTAAAATCATCTAAAGTAGTTAATAATTTAGCTTCATCAATTATAGATTTTTCACTCCTATTTTGGACAGTTCTACCCTGATGAAAAGTAAGAGCGCAAAAAGAGCAGCCGCCATAACAACCCCTGTGGCTTGTAATTGAGAAACTTACTTCTTTTATAGCAGGTATTCCACCAAGTTTTTCATATATAGGGTGGTATGTTCTCATGTAGGGTAAATCATATACTATATCCATTTCCTCTTCTGTTAATGGAAACTGTGGTGGATTTTGGACAACATAATGATCTCCATGTTTTTGTATTAAGGTTTTCCCCCTTAATGCGTCTTGTTCGTAATATTCTAGTTTATAGCTTTCAGCATAAGCACCTTTTTCTTGTGTTACTTTTTCAAAAGAAGGTACTTCCACATAGTCTTTTATGAATGCTTTATCTTTGCAAGGGTATACTGTACCTCTTACATCTGTAATTTTGTGGATATCCATTCCGTATTTTAATAGGTTTGCCACTTGTACTATGGTTTTTTCTCCCATACCATATATGAGTAGATCTGCCTTTGAATCTAAAAGAATACTTCTTCTTACATTATCACTCCAGTAATCATAGTGGGCAAATCTCCTTAAGCTGGCTTCTATTCCACCAATTACTATTGGAACATCCTTATAGACTTCTCTTGCCCTATTACAGTATACTATTACAGCTCTGTCGGGTCTGTAACCAGATTTACCTCCTGGGGAGTAAAGATCTTCATGCCTTTTTTTCTTTGATGCGGTATAATGATTTACCATAGAATCCATATTCCCAGAGTTTATTAAAAAAGCTAATTTAGGTTTTCCAAGCTTCATAAAATCATTTGCATTTTTCCAGTTAGGCTGAGCTATTATTCCTACTTTAAAACCTTCATTTTCTAACACCCTTGATATTATAGCTGAGCCGAAAGAAGGATGATCTACGTAAGCATCTCCTGTTATAAGGACAAAATCCAACTGACTTATATTTCTTGCTTTCATGTCATCTTTACATATAGATAAAAAACTAGTATTTAAATTCAATTTACATTCTCCGTTCTTATGTTTCAGATTAGTTTCACTTATTTTTAGTATAACATATTATATTATGAGATAAATATTTAGGAATATGTAGATTTTGAATGGTGATAAGGAGAAGAAGACACACACTAAATAAATAATATAAATATGCAAAGATAAATTATGATATTTTACATTAAAATGAGCAAAATGAAATTAAAGTATCATAACAGGTAAATATAAATAAATTTAATATTTACTAGTTGCATTATAGTGAATTTGTAATATAATTATAGTATAAAAGTAAATGTTTATGTTTAATTATGTTAGGTGAGGCTCCTATATAGACATATGCTGCTGCCCCGAAACATCGAGAGATGCCAATGGGTGAACAGGTATTACCGTAGTAAGGTTTTACTTAATGTAGCTGGATGAAAATCTAAAGCTATATAGTGCTAAAACTCGTACGATTAAAAAAGTTTTAGTTTAAGAGCCCTGTGGGCTTTTTTTAGTTGTTTGCATATATTTGAATTTTTAATTTAGGTGGTGTGTTAAATGGAAAACGGACCTTATGGAGGTCGGTGCATCTTAGAAGAAAATTTAATAGAAGAAGTGCAGGGAAGTATTAGATCTAATTGGTGATGGCAATGCTATTGATAACTTTTAAAACGTTCATGTAGATTCTATAAATATTTCTCTGCATATAAGGAGGAATATTTATGAAAAAGTTATCTAGTTTCTTATTGAGTAAAGTTCTTTATAAAAAGGTTTATAATGAATTTGACGAATATGTAGGGAAACTTTGGGACGTTTATGTATCTTCTGATCATGGAATGCCAAGAGCCATAGGATATAAGATAAAAAAGGGCAAAGAAATACTTAATTGTGAGTGTAGGAACATAAACTTTTATGACGATAACGATAAGGTTATAATTAAAGGAGAAGGTATAAGGGAAATAATACTTCAAAGTTATTCCTATCTTTTATCAAAACATCTTTTAGATAGACAGATAGTGGATATAAATGGGAAAAAACTTGTAAGAGTTAATGACCTCAGAATTGCAGAAATGGCAGGAGAGTATAGAGTTGTAGCAGTAGATACAGGAGTTCTTGCTTTAGGAAGAAGGCTTGGTATAGAAAAAATCATAAAAAAGTTCTATGATTTATTTAACAAAAAGCCTGAAGATAGCCTTATAATTTGGGATAATGTAGAATCACTAGAAATGATAAATAACAATTTAAAACTTTCCGTACCATATAAAAAATTGTCTAAGCTCCACCCTGCTGATTTAGCAGATATACTAGAAGATATGGATGTAAACTACAGAAAGAAAGTTTTTGAAAGTTTAGATGAGGATCTAGCAGCGGATACATTAGAGGAAATAGATCCAGAAGTACAGCTAGATATTCTGGAAAATTTGAGTCAGTCTAAAAGGGACGAGGTGTTATACAATATGCCCAATGATGAAATAGCAGACATTTTAGATGAAGTAGATAAAGATACTGCAGAAAAAATACTTATAAATATGGAAAAAAATGATGCGGATGAAGTAAGATCACTTATGGAATATAAGGAAGAAACTGTAGGAAGTATAATGAATAAGGATTTTATCTGTTTTAATATAAATATAACCGTTAAAGATACTATTGAGTTTTTAAAAGAAATTAATCCGGAAGATGAGGTATCACATTATATATATATTATCAATGATCAAAAGCAGCTTGAAGGTGTGGTGTCCTTGAAAGACTTGATATTGTCAGATTTTGAAGATACATTAAAGGCGATAATGATGAAGGATGTAGTAAGTATAAATCATAAGGAAAATATAGATGAAGCCATAGAGATGTGTTCAAAATATAATCTTATTTCATTACCTGTAATAGATGATGAAGAAAAGCTATGTGGCATAGTTATAATGAATGACTTAGTAGAAGACATATTAATACCAAATTGGAGAAAAAGGCTAAGAAAAGTAGGGTAAGAAATGCTATCAATTCCACTTATTTAAAGTGAAATTGATAGCATTTTTTTATGTATTTTTTACTTCGTTTGTGTACAGACTACATTTAGGAGAATCAACATTAAAAGGAGATGGTCATATGGGTAAGAAAATTATGGGATTTAAAAGAGAATTAGTATTAATACTTGCTATAGTGTTTACATATGCATCAACTTCTCTATTCTTGCTCCCCTATAATAATGCAGTAAAAGCTGTGGCATACTACTATGGCTCAAGAGGAAATATGGTAATACAAATACAGCAAAAACTTAGAAGCTGGGGGTATTACAATGGTAGTGTAGATGGAGTATACGGGTATCAAACTTACACTGCAGTAAAGTATTTCCAATCAAAAAATGGATTAAAGTCTGATGGTATAGTTGGAGATGCAACTTTAGCAGCCCTTGCAATAAATACTGGAAGCAATACTGGTGGAAATAGCCAAAACGTAACATTAATAGCTAGATTGATAAATGGAGAGGCTAGAGGAGAACCTTATGAAGGACAGGTAGCCGTAGGAGCTGTAATACTAAATAGAACTAGGGATCCTAGGTTCCCATCTACTGTAGCAGGAGTTATATATCAACCAGGAGCTTTTACTGCTGTGGTGGATGGACAAATACATGCAAATATGAAACAGAGCTCTATAAATGCAGCAAGAGATGCTTTAAATGGATGGGATCCTTCAGGAGGAGCAATATACTATTTTAATCCCTCTACAGCAACAAGTTCATGGATATGGTCGAGACCTCTTATTAAAATTATAGGGAAACATAGATTTTGCAGATAGTTTAAAAATAGATAGTCAAAATAGATAAGCTTTCGACAGGATCATTTAATAAAAATTGTTAGTAAATAGGATAAAAATATATATGCTTCTAAGATAAGTGAGCAATAGATTTTTATTGTCATATATAAGGGATAATTTCTAAGAAAAGCTAATCAGGAAGTGACACATTTTTTTCCCTGTGTGTGCTAATATATTTTTAAGACAATAATGAGCTATGTTATGGGGGGAGAGAATTTATGATAATAGAGAATTTTATTAGTAATGAGAAAGTAAAACAAATTGAGTATGTATACTTTTATAGGTTACTTAAAGGGAAAATAGCTATTTCATATTCCCATAAGGATGTTGAAGAGGTGCAGGCTTATGGAATTGAAGTTGAGAGACAGGATATATTAGATGGAAAATTGATAAATGTGCAAAGAGATAGTATTCAAAATATAAGTCCTGAAAAGTATAAAGTACATAATTTACTGAAATTACTATATGACAATAAAGTTTCACCGCTCCACTTGGTTGATGTAATAGGTGATTATGTAGACGACTACATTATGGACTTTGACAACCAAAAAAATTATGCAGCATATT
Organism: Clostridium sp. 001; assembly: GCF_019056555.1. Lineage (NCBI taxonomy): Bacteria > Bacillati > Bacillota > Clostridia > Eubacteriales > Clostridiaceae > Clostridium > Clostridium sp. 001. Next base: position 2,692,654 of record NZ_CP020473.1, read on the forward strand.
AATTTAATAGAAAAGAGGAGAAATCCTCTTTTTTTTATATAAAAAATTGATATATCTATTATACCTATATTAAAAAATTAATATAATATAGGTATAATAGGTATATAATTAAAGGTATTAAAATTGGAGGTGTTATATTTTGATATTTGGGGTTGGAGTTGATATAGTTGAAATCAGGAGAATAGAACAGGCTGTTAGTAAACATTCAAATTTTATAGATAGAATTTTTAGCAAAAATGAAGTAGAATATCTTAAAAACAAAAATTTAAGACCTGAATTTATAGCAGGAAGGTTTGCTGCTAAGGAAGCTATAGTAAAGGCACTAGGAACTGGATTTAGTGGTTTTGATTTTAGAGATATAGAAGTAGATAGAACTGCTTTAGGTAAACCAATTGTAGTATTAAAGGGAAAGGCAAAGTTAATAGCTAATAAATGTGGAAATTATAAGATTCATCTCAGTATATCTCATGGAGTGGATAATGCTATAGCCTATGCCGTAATGGAGGTAGATGAAGTTGAAGATAGCGACTGTAAAAACAGCTAGAGCTGTAGATGGGTACAGTATAAATGAATTAAAAATACCAGGGATTGTACTTATGGAAAATGCAGCACTAAAGGTAGTGAAAAACATAGATCTAAAAAAATGTGATTCTTTTTGTGTAATTTGTACAAAGGGAAATAATGGTGGAGATGGCTTTGCGGTAGCAAGACATCTTTATAATTTAAACAAAAAGGTTCATGTATTTTTAGTTGGAAAAGAAAGCGGAATGAGTGAAGATTGCAGCATAAATTACAATATTTTAAAAAATTTAAGAATTAATTTGAATGTAGTAGATTCAGAAGAAAGCCTTGTACAACTTAAAGAGTGTATAAAGGAAAGTGATGTTACTATAGATGCTCTGTTTGGAACAGGAATTTCTAGAAATATACTGGGAATACAAGATTCTGTAATAGATCTTATTAATAAGTATGGCAGCTATGTTATTTCTATAGATATTCCCTCAGGGCTTAATGGTGATACTGGAAATGTTATGGGCAACTGTGTGAGAGCTAATAAAACTATTACTTTTCAGCTATATAAAATGGGATTTTTAAAATATGGAAGTGATAGATTTACAGGTGAAGTGATAGTAGAGGACATAGGAATTCCAAATTTAGCTGTTGAAAGATTTTCTGGATCTGAATTTATAATGGATCAAGATTTTATAAAAGGAAAACTAAAAATTAGAGATAAGTTTAGTCATAAAGGAGATTATGGAAGAGTACTTGTTATAGCTGGATCTAGAGGATTTACAGGAGCAGCTTATATATGTACTCAGGGAGCAATAAGAAGTGGCGCAGGGCTTGTTACTTTAGGATGTTATAAAGATATACAACCTATACTTAGTGAAAAGCTTGTTGAAGGTATGACTATAGATTTGGAAGAAAATCTAAAATTAGAAAAGACTATAGAAAAAAGCGATGCTATTGCTATAGGACCAGGTATGGGAGCTAATGATAGTACTTTAAACTTGGTGAAAAAGGTTATTACTACTTTCAGAAAAACGGTAGTAATAGATGCAGATGGGATCAATGTTTTAAGTGGAAATCTTAACATTTTAAAAGAAAAAAAATGTGATGTGATTTTAACCCCTCATTTGGGAGAAATGTCTAGAATTACCAGTTTAGGAATTGAATATATATGCGAAAATAGAATTAAAGTAGCCAAAGACTTTGCGAAGGAGTATAATGTAATTGTACTTTTAAAAGGATATAACACGGTTATTACAGATGGAAACTTAGTTGCCATAAATTCTACAGGAAATTCAGCTATGGCTTCAGGTGGTATGGGAGATTGTCTAACGGGAATTATAGCTTCTTTTTCTGCACAAAAACAAGGCCCTTTTGAAGCAGCTTCTATTGCTGCATTTATACATGGGTATGTGGGAGAAGAATTATCCAAAGATATGTATTCTGTAAATGCCAGTCATGTTTTGCATCAATTGCCTTTTTCAATAAAAAAATTAACAGAATAGTCTTATTTTCATATAATTATTTCATAAAAAAGTAATATAGAAAAACATAATAGAATAGATTAGTAGTAAAAAGTTGTGAAAACTGGAGGAACGAAGTGAGAAAAAGACTACTGATATTAGGAATTATGTTTTTTATTTTAAGTGTAATTTTTTCATCTTGTGGTAAAGACCCTCAAAATACAGAGAAAATAATTTATTATTTAAAGAATTTGAACAGCTACAACTGCAATGTAAATATTTTAATAAAAAATGACAAACAGCAGATAAATTACAATGGAAAGCAATTTTATGACAGTAGATATGGAGAGAGGTTTGATTTAGACAACAATAGAATAATTATTTATAAAGAAAGCAAGATACATGTTAAAGATATTAAGCGAGGAAATTCCTATAATATAGATAAAAATTTTCAAAGTTTATTTAAGTTTAGTTTTATAAAAGAATATATCTCTCTCCTTTATACGAATGAAAAGATTGAAAATTCATTTAAAAAGGTGGGAAATGAAGAATATCAAGTTATAAATTTAGACATACCTGGCAATAATAAAAATATGTATAAAGCCCAGTTGTATGTAAATATAAAAAATAATGTTCCTGCATACGTCATAATATACGATTCTAAATATAAAAAACGGATAGAAATTAAATATACCGATTTTAAAGCCAATGTGGAATTAAAAGAGGATATGTTTAAGATAAATTAGTTTTAGTATAAGAACATGTAAGTAATATTTTTAATCAATAAGGTATTTTAGGGGGTGATATATTTATAGTTAAGCATTATAGGCATATATAGTAAAAATTAATTTAAAGTGATGTTGTATATAATAGGTATCTTCAATCAGACGATGTGGACAAGAGCTAAAAAAAGTTGATTGAAGTCTAATACAAAAGATAGTAAAGTAGTTAAAATTACAGAAGATAACAAGTTCATATATATTTTTTTAACTGTCATATGTACTCTACTTTTTAAGTTAAGATAATTGCTATATGCAGCAGTTATATCTTAATTGTAAATAAATTTTAATAAATAAAATCATAGAATTAAATTAATTACATATTTAGAAAGGGATACTTGCATATGGCTTTTGACAAACTGCGTTTTCAATAATTATTATATAAGTAATTATGTATATGAAAAAACTGAAACATTTCTTAAAACATATTTTCCAATCTGATATATAGACATATACACACCAGAAAATTATGAATATAAGCTTAGAAATTGGTATAGGATAATAATAAGATTAATGAATGAAAATTTTATTCATAAAGTTGATTTGCATTACAAATGATTACCATGAGATTAACATAAAATTAGTAATTGGGTGTAAAAAGTATATTATACAATATGCAAGTAACTACAATGAATTATTACATATATATTTAATTAATATCTGAAATTGTTACATATAAAATTATAATAGACTTAAATAGAAACATGGCAAAAGTTATATTAAATCAATATAGATATGAAAAGCCCTATGTAAAAAATACAAGTAGAAAAATGTTGAAATTAAAGATAATTTCTTTGACACACTTGTGGATTTGGTAATATAATTACGTTGTATATATCTTTCGCTTAGGGTAATAGGAGGTATTAATTTGTATATGTCAAATTCTAAAAGATTGGTGGTAAACCTCTCAGAAACACTATACAATGAATTTAACAAAGCACTTAAAGAAGATTGCAAAAAAAGAAGTGAATTTATTAGGGAAGTTATCATATTATATATTAATGAGAAAAAAAGGTTAAATAGAATATCAGAAATGGAAAAAGGATATAGGGAAATGGCGCAGCTTAATCTTGAATTCGCAGAAATGGGCTTTGCAAGTGACATAAAGGAATTAAAAGAATATGAAGCGAAGCTTTCGGAGAGTGATTTGTCAGATGACAACAGTAGTGAAAAGAGGAGATATATTTTATGCTGATTTGAGCCCTGTAGTTGGGTCTGAACAAGGAGGGGTAAGGCCGGTTATTATCCTACAAAATGATGTAGGTAATAAGTACAGTCCCACTGTAATTGTTGCGGCTATTACTTCTCAGATAAATAAAGCAAAACTACCTACTCATGTTGAAATTTCTTCAGAAGCCTATGGGCTAAATAAAGATTCGGTAGTGCTGCTTGAACAAATAAGAACTTTAGATAAAAGAAGATTAAAGGAAAAAATTGGTCATATGACAGATGTAGATATGAAAAAGGTAGATGGTGCACTTCTAGTGAGTGTAGGACTACAGTAAGTATTCCAATTTCATCTAATATTTTATGAATTTTATAGTTAATATTGTGAACTATAGGCCCCTGCATCTTAAATGTAGGGGTGAAATTTTATGACCAGGATTATATATAAAAATAAAATTTTGTGTTAAAATAATAAGTATAGTTTTTGCTTATATAGCTTAGGAGGTTAAGGGTGTGAAAAAAGACATAGAAGAACTTAAGAAGATTGCTGTAACTATAAGAAAAGACATAATAAAAATGTTAACCGAATCTAGTTCAGGTCATCCAGGTGGTTCATTATCTGCAGTGGAGGTTTTAACCACTTTATATTTTTATGAAATGAATATTAATCCAGAGCAACCTAGAGATTTAAATAGGGATAGATTTGTATTATCAAAAGGACACGCAGCACCAGCATTATATAGTACCCTTGCAAGAAAAGGATATTTTAATGTAGAGGAATTAAAGTCACTTAGAAAGATTGGATCAATGCTTCAAGGACATCCTAATATGAATGAAGTACCAGGAATAGATATGTCTACAGGCTCTTTAGGTCAGGGGATATCTGCAGCTGTAGGAATGGCATTAGCTGGGAAAATAGATAAAAAGGATTACAGAGTTTATACTTTACTAGGTGATGGAGAACTTGAAGAAGGTGAAGTTTGGGAAGCAACTATGGCTGCAGGACATTATAAACTAGATAATCTTACAGCTTTTGTAGATGCTAATGGACTTCAAATAGATGGACCTTGCGAAGAAGTAATGTCAGCATACCCAATTGGGGATAAGTTTAAGGCATTTAAGTGGAATGTTATAGAAGTAAATGGACATAGTTTTGAAGAACTAATAGATGCTATTGAAAAAGCAAAAACAGTTAAAAACAAACCAACTATGATAGTATGTAAGACTATTAAAGGTAAGGGAGTTTCTTTCATGGAAAATGAAGTTGGCTGGCATGGTTCAGCACCAAATATAGAACAATGTGAGAAAGCATTAGCTGAACTTGGAGGTGAGGAGTAATGTCAAATAAAATAGCAACTAGAGAAGCTTACGGAAAAGCATTAGTGGAATTGGGAGCTGAAAATAAAAAAGTAGTAGTCCTTGATGCGGATCTTTCAAAATCTACTAAAACTGCTAAGTTTAAAGATGCATATCCAGATAGATTTATGGATATGGGAATAGCAGAAGGTAATATGATGGCAGTAGCAGCAGGCTTGTCTACTTGCAATAAGATACCTTTTGTAAGCACTTTTGCCATGTTTGCAACGGGAAGGGCATTTGAGCAGGTAAGAAATTCTATATGCTATCCTAAATTAAATGTTAAAATATGCGCTACTCATGCTGGTATTACAGTAGGGGAAGATGGAGCATCTCATCAGTCTGTAGAAGATATATCGCTTATGAGAAGTATACCTAATATGACAGTTATATGTCCAAGTGATGCGGTAGAAGCAGAAGCTGCGGTTAAAGCTGTAGCTGAAATGGATGGACCTTGTTATGTAAGACTTGGTAGGTCAGGAGTATCTGTTATAAATGACAATGCAGATTATAAATTTGAAATAGGAAAAGCAGTACAGCTTAGAGAAGGAAAAGATGCAGTTATTATTGCAACTGGTATAATGGTTGATGCAGCACTGGAAGCATATAATAATCTAGCAGAAGAAGGCATTAAAGTATCGGTCTTAAACATACATACAATAAAACCTATAGACAAGGAAGCAGTAATAAATGCAGCAAGACAAACTGGTGCGGTTATAACTGCAGAAGAACACAGTGTTATTGGGGGACTTGGATCAGCTGTATGTGAAGTTTTAAGTGAAAATTTACCTACTCCAGTGGTAAGGGTAGGCATAAAAGATATTTTTGGTCAAAGTGGAAAACCGGCAGAACTTTTAAAAGCCTATAAACTTACAGCAGATGATATAGTGAAAGCTGTTAAAAAAGGTATAGCTTTAAAATAGTAATTTAGTAGAAGACGATGTTATGATTTCGTATAACATCGTCTTTTTTAATCAATGAATCTTACTTAGTGGGAGCTTGTTTCTCCCACTAAGTTTAGATGAATTATCTAGGGGCGTAGCTACTGTTAGCTCCCACTTTGATAGAAGTGGGAGTGTTACAGTAGGTAGCCATCAGATAAAAGTAAACTTTAAGCCTTAGTTTGTTAATAATAATTTCATATATTTAATTTTTAGTTTCATCCTTCCGTATGATATAATGAATTTTGTAATGTAGCAAGCTGAAAAACTTGTTAAATATAAGGAGAGATTTAAATGATACAGTTCAAAAACGTAAGCAAGGTTTACAATAATAACATATTCGCACTGTCAAATATAAATCTGAAAATTGAAAAAGGGGAATTTGTTTTTTTAGTTGGACCTAGTGGAGCGGGAAAAACTACTTTTGTAAAGGCACTTTTGAAAGAAGTTCAACCTACATCAGGAGACATTATAGTTAACAATCTCAATATTACAAAATTAAAAAGAAGTAAGATACCTTTATATAGAAGGAAATTAGGAGTAGTTTTTCAAGACTTTAGACTGATACCTACTTTAAATGTGTATGAAAATGTAGCATTTGCAATGAGGGTTATTGAAGCTCATCCAAAAGAAATAAGAAAAAAAGTACCTGTTGTACTTTCTTTAGTTGGACTGGCAAATAAATACAAGTCATTTCCACATGAGCTTTCTGGAGGAGAACAGCAGAGAATTTCACTGGCAAGAGCTATAGTAAATAACCCATCCATATTAATAGCTGATGAACCTACAGGAAATTTGGACCCAGATACTTCTATGGACATAATGGAAACAATAAAGGATATAAATGAGGCTGGAACAACAGTACTAATGGCAACTCATGCAAGCGATATAGTTGATTCTATGAGAAAAAGAGTTATAGCACTGGAAAAGGGTATTATAGTAAGAGATGAGCAAAGGGGTGCATACGGATATGAGGATTAGTACTATAAGTTTTTCTATTAAGGATGCATTTAGAAATTTAAATAGAAATAAAACTATAAGTATAGCATCTGCGGCTACGGTAGCAGCTACGCTTTTTATTTTCGGTATATACCTACTTGCTATGATGAATATCAAACAAGGTATATTGGAAGTGCAATCTAAAGTAGAGGTAAAGATATATCTTCAGGATAATATAACTAGAATTCAGAAGAGAAATATCGAGGATAAAATAAATACTACAGATGGAGTAGTGGATGTAAGTTACGAAACAAAATCTCAGGCACTAGATAAGTTTAGAAATCAGTTGGGAAAGGAAAATAAATCTTTAGTAGAGGGACTTGAGAAGGACAATCCAATTCCAAGTGCATACATAGTGAAGGTTTCAGATCCCCAAGTTGTGTCCCAGGTAGTTAAAAATGTACAGGGAATGCCCGGAATATATAGTGTACAAGATGCCAGAGAAATTGTGGATAAAATTATAGCTATAACTAGAACTATAAAATGGGTAGGAACTATTATATTTATAATATTAATAGGAGTTTCACTATTTTTAATAGGAAATACAATAAAGATAACTGTTTATTCTAGAAGAAAAGAAATAGGAATAATGAAATACATTGGAGCTACAGACTGGTTTATAAGATGGCCTTTTATTATAGAAGGTATTATAATAGGTATTGCAGGGGGAATAGTATCAGATATAATACTTTATTATCTATATAAAATATTATATGTTAAAGCAGCGTCCACTCTTGTGATAATGCAGTTAATTAGTCCTACTTATGTAATCACTAGTATTTTGGGAATATTTATTCTGGTGGGTATTATTATAGGCGCTGCAGGAAGTGCATTATCTATTAGAAAATTCTTAGAAGTTTAAATTAGTATAGGATAGTTAATTAAATTTTAGAGTTATATAGGGCATGCAGAAATTTTATTTTTGCATGCCAATTTTATAATAGTTTTACAAATTTATTTTTTTTAGTGTTATAATTATTTAAGATTTACATAAATACTATAATAGTGAATGTTTCAAAAAATGAGGTGAGCAAATTGAATAGCAAGAGAAAATGGATAGGATGGACTATAGCAATTGTACTTATAACAAATATCCTTACAATGTTTGGAACTACAAGTTTTATAACAAGCGCTCAGGGAAATACTGTAGGAAATTTTGGAAAATTATTTGAAATTAGAAGTCAATTATATAAATATTATGATGGACCTATAAACGATTCAACTTTAGTTGAAGGTGCCATTAAGGGAATGACTTCATCGCTGAATGATCCTTATACTGTATTTATGAATAAAAAAGAATTTGAAGAGTTTAATGTTCAAACTCAGGGAAATTATAGTGGTGTTGGAATTCAGGTTGGAGCAAAAGACAGTAATATTGTTGTAATGGATGTATTTGATAATTCTCCTTCAAAAAAGGCGGGAATAATAAAAAATGATATAATTGAGAAAGTAAATGGTACTAGTGTTAGTGGAAAAGATCTAGATAAAGCTGTATCTTTAATGAAAGGTCAGGAGAATACAGAAGTTACACTGACATTATATAGAGAGAGCAAAGGAAATTTTGATGTAAAAGTTAAAAGACAGAAAATAGACATTGCTACTGTAAAAGGTGAAATGCTGCAGGATAATGTAGGATATATTCAAGTAAGTATGTTTGACGAAAATACTGCAAAAAACTTTAAAGATCAGTTGAACAAATTGAAGAGTCAGGGTATGAAATCATTGATTATAGATTTAAGAGATAATCCAGGTGGACTTTTAGATCAATGTGTTGATATGGTGTCTAATTTTGTACCTAGTGGTAAAGTTATAGTTTCTACAGTTGATAAATACAACAATAAAAAAGAGTATAAATCAAAAGGTGGGGATTTTACTAATTTACCTTTGACAGTATTGACTAATGGAAATAGTGCCAGCGCATCGGAAATATTTTCAGGAGCCATTAGAGATTATAAAATTGGAACTTTAGTTGGAGAAAAAACCTATGGAAAAGGAGTAGTTCAAACTATACTTGATACAGGAAGCGGCACTGCACTCAAAGTTACTATATCAAAATATTATACTCCAAATGGGGAAAACATACACAAGAAGGGGATAAAACCTAATGTAGAAGTGATATATCCTGAAGAACTTAAGAAAGCTGCTTATGATAGGAACAAAGATCCTCAATTTAGCAAAGCACTTGAAATAGCAAAAAGCAAAATAAAATAGATTTAAATTTTGACGAACTAGGAAAGCATTTAGGCATTTGAAGTTTTAAGTTAGACAGATTGGTTCTGTCTAACTTAATTTATGGAGAGGGGAACTAATTTTAATGATATTATTGTATACATTGAAGTCCATAGCTTTTGCATTGACAGAACCGTATTTAATAATTATTTTAGCTGTTCTTGCACTTGTGTTATACAGAAAAAATAAGCAGATAACTGTAATGCAAAAGATGATAATTGGAGAAAGAATTAACTCTCCTTTTGAACTTACAATATCACAAATCGTAATAGGAATTTTTGCAGGGGTTGTCATTACTACTATTATGTCCTATTTAGGAATAGTTTTTGATGAAAGTTCCTCTGTAGATTTAGTATTTTTAGCATCTATAATATTTATGTTTTTTAATCCAAGGTTCATATGTTTTTCTTACTCTGGTGCAGTACTTGGATTTTTAAGCCTTACGATGGCTATATTATCTTCAAAGTTTAACCTTCCAAATTTGAATTTCTTAAAGATAGATGTAGTTGCCCTTATGAGTATGGTAGCTATAATACATTTTGTAGAGGGAATTTTAATTATATTGGACGGAAAGACAGGATCTATTCCGGTTTTTACAAGTAAAGGTGGTAGTATAATAGGTGGATTTGCCCTGCGAAGATACTGGATAGTTCCAGTGGCTATATTTTTTATGATTCATGATAAATCCGCAATAGCAAGTTCGTGGCAGGTGTCTCTTCCTGGATGGTGGCCTATAGTAAAAACTTCTATACCGTTTAATATTTTGAAGAATGCAGTTCTTACATTAATGCCATTTTATGCTGTAGTGGGATACAATAGTGTGACTTTTACTAAAAGCGTAAAGGAAAAGAGTCGAATATCTGGTGTTATTGTAATGCTATACGGTATTATTTTATTTGGGGTAGCACAATTGGCAGTTTTAAATATTGTATTGAAATTCTTTGTAGTTATATTTGCACCTTTAGCTCATGAAGGAATTATTATCCTGCAGAGGTATTTGGAAAATAAAGGGGCACCTAAATATATAAGCAGCAGTGAAGGGATTATGGTACTTGCTGTGGCACCTAATTCACCTGCAAGTGAAATGGGAATAAAAACTGGAGATTTGTTGGTGGAAGTGAATGGTGAAAAAATTGAAAGTGAAGATAGAATAACTGAAATAGTAAAGGAATATTCAAATTTTATTTGGTTTAAAGTAAAAAATGTATCTGGAGCTTTAGAACAGGTTAGCTATAACAAGATGAACAAAGATAAGAGGCTTGGAATAGTTTTTGTACCCAGAAAAGTGCCTAAGGACAGTATGGTTGTAAAGTTTGATAAAAGCCGATTTTCTCAAATGCTAAATGATATGAAAAATAAGGATAAAGATAAGGATAAGGATGATTAAAAAATGGGAGTTTTTAAAATACATTCTAAATTTAAACCTACTGGAGATCAACCCCAAGCTATAGATAGTATAGCGGATGGTGTTTTAAAAGGAAATAAATTTCAAACATTACTTGGAGTAACTGGATCCGGTAAGACTTTTACTATGGCTAACATAATAGAAAAAGTACAGAAACCTACACTAGTGCTTGCACATAATAAAACTTTGGCAGCACAGTTATGTTCAGAATTCAGAGATTTCTTTCCAAGTAATTCTGTAGAATATTTTGTATCATATTATGATTATTATCAACCAGAGGCATATATACCTCAAACAGATACTTACATAGAAAAAGATGCATCTATAAATGATGAAATTGATAAATTAAGACATTCTGCTACTTCTGCACTCCTGGAAAGAAAAGATGTAGTTGTAGTGGCATCAGTATCTTGCATTTATGGACTTGGAAATCCTGAAGAATATAAAAAATTAACTTTGTCTCTAAGGCCGGGAATGATAAAAAATAGAGATGAAGTCCTAAAAAAATTAGTAGAAATACAGTATGAAAGAAATGATATAAATTTTGTAAGAGGGACCTTTAGGGTAAAAGGGGATATAGTGGATATATTTCCAGCGGCATCTACAGATCATGCTATAAGGGTAGAGTTTTTTGGAGATGAAATTGATAAGATAAGGGAGTTTGATGTGCTCACAGGAGATACCATTGGACTTAGAAAACATGCAAATATATTTCCAGCATCTCATTTTGCCACTTCAAGAGAAAAAATGGAATTAGCTATAGAAAAGATAGAAGAAGAATTAGAACACAGACTTAAAGAACTTACATCTCAGGATAAATTGCTTGAAGCACAGAGATTAAAACAGAGAACTAATTTTGACATAGAAATGATGAGGGAAGTAGGATATTGCAGTGGAATTGAAAATTATTCTAGAATAATGGATGGAAGAGCTAAGGGAAGCCCTCCACAAACCCTTATTGATTATTTTCCAGATAATTTTTTGCTTTTTATAGACGAAAGTCATGTTACTCTTCCTCAGGTAAAAGCCATGTATGCGGGAGATAGATCTAGGAAAGATACATTAGTGGAATATGGTTTTAGACTTCCTTCTGCCTACGATAACAGACCTTTAAAATTTCAAGAATTTGAAAAAAAGATAAATCAGGTTGTATTTGTAAGTGCTACACCGTCAGACTATGAGTTAGAACATTCCGAAAATGTGGCAGAACAAATATTAAGACCTACAGGACTTTTAGATCCTGAAATCATAGTGAAACCAATTAAGGGACAAATAGATGATTTGTATAATAGCATACAAAAAACTATATCAAGAGGATATAGGATACTTGTTACTACGCTTACTAAAAAGATGGCAGAAGATTTAACAGATTATTTTAAAGACATGAATATCAAGGCAAGATATCTTCATTCCAGTATAGCTACTATAGATAGGATGAAGATAATAAGGGATTTGAGAAAAGGAGAATTTGATGTCTTAGTGGGAATTAATCTTCTAAGAGAGGGACTTGATATACCTGAAGTTGCATTAGTTGCAATCTTAGATGCAGATAAGGAAGGATTTTTAAGGTCAGAAAAATCTCTCATTCAAACTATAGGAAGGGCTGCAAGAAACTCTGAAAGCAAAGTTATAATGTATGCCGATGTTATTACAAAATCTATGGATAAAGCTATAAGTGAAACTGGAAGAAGAAGGAAAATACAAATTGAGTATAATAAGAAGAATGGCATAGTTCCAAAAACAATTAATAAGGCAATTAGAGAAGTTATAGAGTCAACTATGGTTTTAGAAGAAAAAGAAGAATATAATAGTTTAGAAGAGGCAGTAAAGGCGGACAATGAAAAAATAGATGAACTCATTGAAGCTCATGAGAGACAAATGAAAAAGGCAGCAAAAGAACTTAGATTTGAGGAAGCTGCTAAACTCAGGGATGCAATACTTAAGTTAAAGAAACAAAAAAACAAATAATATGGATAAGAGAATTAGATAACTAAGGAGTTAAGTTTATGAAAGATAGCATAGTAATAAAAGGTGCTAAAGTTCACAATTTAAAAAATATAAGTTTGACTATACCGAGAGATAAGCTAATAGTTTTTACTGGGCTTTCAGGTTCGGGAAAATCTTCATTAGCATTTGATACCCTTTATGCAGAAGGTCAGAGAAGATACGTTGAATCATTATCTGCATATGCAAGGCAATTCTTGGGTCAGATGGATAAGCCAGATGTGGAATACATTGAAGGCTTATCACCTGCTATATCTATAGATCAGAAAACTACAAGTAGAAATCCACGTTCTACAGTAGGAACAGTTACAGAAATATATGATTATTTGAGGCTATTATATGCACGTATAGGGGTGCCCCATTGTCCAAAGTGCGGCAAGGAAATAACCCAGCAGACAGTGGATCAAATGGTGGATAAAATTATGGAAATGCCTGAGAGAACGAAGATACAGATACTTTCACCTGTAATAAAGGAAAAAAAAGGAGAACACATAAAGGTACTGGAAAGTATAGTGAAAAATGGGTTTGTAAGAGCTAGAATTGATGGAGAAATAGTAGATCTTCAAGATGAAGAGATAAAATTAGAAAAAAATAAAAAGCATACTATTGAAATAGTAGTAGATAGGTTGGTAATTAAAAGTGAAATAAGAAGCAGACTTGCAGATTCTATAGAAACCTCCTTAAAATTATCCGATGGGATACTTATTGTAAATGTATTAGGTGGGGAGGACATACTTTTCAGTGAAAAATTTGCATGTCCGGAATGTGGTATAAGTATAGGAGAGATTACCCCTAGAACTTTTTCTTTTAACTCACCTTTTGGAAAATGTGATACTTGTGATGGTCTTGGTACCTTGCTTGAGATAGATGAGAATTTAGTAATACCTGATAGAAAAAAGAGTATATTGGAAGGTGCTGTTACAGCCTGGGGAGAAGCAAGTTTAAAGGAAGGCTCCTGGACTTTTAGTATATTGAAGGCCCTTTCAAGTACGTTTAAATTTAAATTGGATACACCTATAGAAAAATTAGATTCTAAAGTAGTAGACATGTTACTTTATGGTTTAAGAGGCGGGAAAATAAGAGTAAAGTATAGAAAAGAAAACAGAATGATGGAATTTAATCATTCTTATGAAGGAATAGTTAATACTTTAAAGAGAAGGTATATGGAGACAAATTCCGACTATATAAAAAAAGAAATAGAAAATTATATGAGTGATAATCCATGTCCAAAATGTAAGGGCGCCAGATTAAAACCTGAGGTATTAGCAATTACAGTGGGAGAAAAAAACATATTTGAGCTGTGTAATATGTCTATAAAAGATGAATTGAAATTTTTTAAGGAGATACAGCTTTCGGAAAAAGATAAGATTATAAGTGATCAAGTATTGAAAGAAATAAGTGGTAGGTTGCAATTTTTAATAGATGTAGGATTGGATTATTTGACATTGTCCAGAACTGCAGGAACGTTATCCGGAGGAGAGTCCCAAAGAATAAGACTTGCAACCCAAATAGGTTCAAGTTTGGTTGGAGTACTTTATATATTAGATGAACCAAGTATAGGACTTCACCAAAGAGATAACGATAGGCTTATATCTACTTTAAAACATTTAAGAGACATTGGAAATACATTGATAGTAGTAGAACATGATGAGGATACAATGAAACAGTCGGATTTTATAGTAGATATAGGACCAGGAGCAGGAGAACATGGTGGAGAGGTAGTTGCTGCAGGACCTATTTCAGATATTATAAAATGTGATAGATCCATAACAGGGCAGTATTTGAGCGGAAAGAAAAAGATAGAAATACCTGAACATAGAAGAGAATGCAATGGAAAATATATAAAAGTAATAGGTGCTGCAGAAAATAATTTAAAAAATATAGACGTTTCCTTTCCCTTAGGGATATTTACTTGTGTTACCGGTGTATCTGGATCTGGGAAAAGCACTTTGGTAAATGAAATATTATACAAAGCACTACATAAGGAATTAAACAATTCAAAAGATAGGCCGGGACATTATAAAAATATTTTGGGAACAGAAAATGTAGATAAAATTATAAATATAGATCAAAGCCCTATAGGAAGGACTCCAAGATCCAATCCTGCAACTTATACAGGAGTATTTGATATAATAAGGGAAGTGTTTGCAAGTACTTCTGAATCCAAGGTGAGAGGATATAAACCTGGACGATTCAGCTTTAATGTAAAAGGAGGAAGATGCGAGGCTTGCAGCGGAGATGGAATAATAAAAATAGAAATGCAATTTTTATCAGACGTATACGTACCTTGTGAAGTCTGTAAGGGCAAAAGATACAATAGAGAAACTCTACAAGTAAAGTATAAAAATAGAAATATTGATGATGTACTAAATATGACTGTAGAAGAAGCATTAAAATTCTTTGAAAATATACCAAGAATAAAAAATAAGCTGCAAACTCTTATGGATGTAGGGCTAGGATATATCAGATTAGGTCAACCTTCCACACAATTGTCTGGTGGAGAGGCACAGAGAATAAAGCTTGCCCATGAATTATCTAAAAGAAGTACGGGAAAGACAATGTATATACTTGATGAACCTACTACAGGACTTCACATAGATGATGTAAATAAACTTATAAATATACTTCAGAGAATTGTAGATGTAGGTAATACAATTGTGGTTATAGAACATAACTTAGATGTTATAAAGTGTGCGGATTATATCATTGATCTTGGACCTGAAGGTGGAGAAAAGGGAGGAAACATTCTCTGCATGGGTACTCCAGAACAAATATCTGAAAATAAGAGTTCTTACACAGGACAATACTTAAAAAAGATGTTATAATTTACATAAAGACTAGCATAAGCACACCTATAATGCTAGTCTTTCAATGTATTAAGGGAGGATATTTAAATGGATCTTAGTAAATTGAGTATAGTTTTTAAAATTGTTATCATAGGTATAGTATATATTATAATATTTTGGGCACTGAGAATAATGTACAAGGATGTTAAAAATGGAAGCAAGAGAGGTAGAAATGTCAATAGGAAATCCTTTGGACTTGAAGTAGTTAATCCAGGTGAAAATGCAAATCTTAGAAGAGGTGCTGTAATTCCAGTGCGAAGGGAGATAACCATAGGAAGAAAAAGCGATAATCAACTTATGCTAGAGGATCCATATACCTCAGGACACCATGCAAGAATTTATGTGAAAAATGGAAAAGAATGTATACTAGAGGACATGGGAAGTACAAATGGTACTCTTTTAAATGGTAAAAAATTAAGAGGCAAGCATTATTTGGCTTCTGGTGATGAAATTAAAATTGGAAACACATCCTTTAAAGTTATAGGATGATAAAATATAATTAGTTTTTAAAAACTATCATGAATAAGTGGGTGGTGGAATATTGGATACTACTAGAGATGAAAAAAAGTTATTAAGATATACATATTTGTTATGTTTTGTATGCTTCCTCAATTTGGCAATTATAAAGCAACCTTTTGACAAAGGTGCTATGATAATGGCACTGGTAACTTGTCTTCTTATAGGATATTCTTACTTTGTAATAAGAAAATTTTTCTCCGACGGAGATAAATATATATTCATTTTTTCTAGTATATTGTCAGTTATAGGTATGGTGATGATATATAGAATAGATACTGCAGCATCTATTAAACAAATAATTTGGTTCGCAATTGGAGTTACTGGCTTCATACTCATTGTTGTGTTAATGCCAGATACTAGTGGATTCAGCAAGTATAAATATATATATTTAGTAGTTACATTAATATTTATGGCAATGGGTACTTTTTCAGGTATTGAAATTAATGGTTCAAAAAACTGGGTTAGCCTAGGTGGAATTCAGTTTCAGCCATCGGAATTTGGAAAACTATTTTTGGTAGCCTATTTAGCGGCAGAATTAAAGGATTACAAAAATTTTAAAAATTTAATAATACCTTGTGCAGTAGTAATGCTATCCTTAGTGTTTATGGTAATTCAAAGGGACCTTGGATCTGCTCTCATATTTTTTGGAATATCTGTAACTATGCTGTATATAGCTACTTCTAAATTTAGGTATGTAGCTATATGTTTTTTGCTTTCAGCAGCAGGGTCAGTAGTAAGCTATAGGTTGTTTAATCATGTTAGAACTAGAGTTATGATATGGAAAAATCCTTGGCCTTATGCAAATAATCAGAGTTATCAAATTGTCCAATCTATGTTTTCTATAGCATCTGGAGGACTTACTGGAACGGGACTTGGACTAGGACATCCGGAATATGTGCCTATTAATACTACAGATTTTATATTTGCGGTGTTGTGTGAAGAACTTGGAATACTTATAGGATTTGCCATAATAATACTGTACTTTTTATTGTTTTATAGATGTATGAGAGCTGCTGTCTATGGAAATGATAAATTCTCAAGACTTTTGGCAGTAGGCTATAGTGCAATGATTGCATCTCAGGTTTTAGTTATAGTTGGTGGTGTTATGAATGCTATTCCACTTACAGGTATAACGTTACCTCTTGTAAGCAGGGGAGGAAGTTCTATGCTAATAACATTTTTTTCACTGGGTATAATTCAGAAGATATCAGAAGAGGGTAGGTAGCATTATGAATAACATAGTGAACAATATAAAAAAAGTGATGATGGTCTTCTTAATATGCTTTATAGCACTTATTTCTTATATGACTTATTTTGAAATGGTAGTGGGACCTAAGATAGAGAATAGTCCTTATAACAGAAGATTATGGATAAAGAGAAATGAGGTGCTTAGAGGAACCATATATGATAGAAATGGTAATGCACTTACTAAGAGCGATCCTATAAATTCTGAAACTCAGAAAAGGGAATACACAGGGGGGGCAATGTTTGCCCATGTACTTGGATATGTGGATCAAAAATATGGAATTACAGGACTTGAGAAGAAATATGATGAACAGTTAATGTCCAGTAATATTCAGGATAGTATAAAGAGCCTTATCCAGAATAAGGGAAAATCTCAAAAGAAAGTTGGAAATAGTTTAAAAACAACTTTGGATTTGGAAACTCAAAAAATGGCTTATGACCTGCTTGATGGAAATAAAGGGGCAGTTGTGGCATTAAACCCAAAGACTGGTGAAGTAATAGCACTTGTGTCAAGACCTTCTTTTGATCCTAATGACCTTGCAAATACGTGGCAGCAGTTAAATCAGGATAAAACTAAACCTCTTTTAAATAGAGCTACAGCAGGACTTTATCCACCTGGATCTACTTTTAAAACTGTAACTGCTGTAAGTGGATTAGAAAATATATCAGGAATTCAAAATAGATATTTTCAGGATAATGGTGAACTTCCTTTAGGTGGAGGATATTCTCTGCACAATTTTGAAGGAGAGGTTCTTGGAAGTATTAATTTTAAACAAGCGTATACTCATTCTAGTAATGTTTATTTTGGATCACTTGGAATTGAGCTCGGGAATGACAGGTTAAAACAAACTGCTGAAAAGTTCTTCTTTAACAAGGAAATACCTACAGATGGAATACCTGTAGAACCTAGTAAAT
Source organism: Clostridium sp. 001 (assembly GCF_019056555.1). Classification (NCBI taxonomy): domain Bacteria; kingdom Bacillati; phylum Bacillota; class Clostridia; order Eubacteriales; family Clostridiaceae; genus Clostridium; species Clostridium sp. 001. Next base: position 2,711,032 of record NZ_CP020473.1, read on the forward strand.
TTCCAATGTTAAAATCCTATGAAAAGGGAAGTATAGCTCAGAGTGCCATAGGGCAGAGCAGCGATTTGGCAAGTCCACTTCAAATGGCGGTAGTTACAAGCACTATAGCCAATGGTGGTGTCATGATGAAGCCTCATTTGGTAAGCGATGTGCTTACAAGTACAGGTGAAGAAGTAAAGAACATACAAGCAGAACAAGTAGGCCAAATAATTTCTTCAAATACAGCAAATACTATGAAAGACCTTATGAAATCTGTTGTAGAATCTGGAACAGGAACTAATGCTTCTGTGGAAGGTGTAGAAGTAGCAGGAAAAACGGGAACAGCAGATAATCAATCAGAAGGACCGGGTTCAGCACCTCATTCATGGTTTATAGGTTTTGCACCTTATGATGATCCACAGATAGCTGTGGCGGTAATTGTAGAAAATGGAGGACAGGGAGGAAAGTTAGCGGCTTCTATAGCTTCGCAAGTTATAAGAACAGCATTACGAAAATAATTGAAATTTTAAAATTCCCCGGGAAATTTTGTTGTAAAAAGTAAGTTTGTTGTAAATTTAATGTTATAATATAGGCAATAAGCGGATTATCGAATTATATGCAAAAACATTTAACATTATGACAGGATAAAAAGGAGAAAATATGAAGGGGAAAACTCATGCAGAAGTGGGAATAGTTACTTTTTTGTCCGTTTACAACGTACTTCCGGGGAAATTTAATTATATTGGCCTTTTAATAGTGGCGTTTTCATCAATACTTCCAGATGTGGATCACCCTAAAAGTATAATAAACAAATATATACTTCCATTTAGAAATAAGACAAGTAAGATTATGGTGTATAGCTCTTTAGGAATAGGACTACTTTGGTACGATTATCTTTATACTAAGGCACCTATTATTAAAGCTATTGGTATATCATTTATAATAATAGCTGTATCTTCTCATAGAAATGGATTGACTCACAGCTTGATGGGGATGATATTGTTTTCTTTTATTATAGGATATTTAGGAAACATGTATAATGTACACTATTTGGTGTACTATTTTATGATAGGATATGGAATGCATCTGCTTTGTGATATGGTTACGAATAGAGGGGTGCCCCTTTTTTACCCTTTTAAGAATAAAAAATTTAAACTGCCGTTAACTTATAATACTAATTCTAAAATTGGTTGTGTAATAGAGGATTTTTTAATGATATTTGGACTTTTATTTACAATATACAAGCTTCCAATCATATTTTGTAAGTAGTTTTAGGAGTGGATGTAGTGTTTGATTTTGAATATCAATTAAAGGTATTACCAGATAAACCAGGAGTATATTTAATGAAAAACTCTTTAGGTGAGGTAATATACGTTGGAAAGGCAAAGATTTTAAAAAATAGAGTTAGGCAGTACTTTCAAAATTCTAAGAATCATTCTGAAAAGGTAAAGGCTATGGTGAAACATATTGCTGAGTTTGAATATATAGTTACAGATTCAGAAATGGAAGCTCTTATTTTAGAATGTAATTTAATTAAAAAATATAGACCTAGGTATAATATCCTTTTAAAGGATGATAAAGGATATCCCCTTATAAAAATAACAGTAAATGAGGATTTTCCGAGAATAATATCCGCTAGAAATATGGTAAAGGATGGCTGTAGATACTTTGGACCTTATATTAGTCCTTCTGCTGTATATGAAACTATGGAAATTATAAAAAAGATATTTCCAATTAGAACTTGCAGACTGTCAATAAAAGAAGGAGAAGTGAAGGGAAGGCCTTGTTTAAACTACTATATAGGATTGTGTAAGGCTCCTTGCACTGGATATATTACTAAAGAGGAATACGGAAAAATCGTAAGTGGAGTTATGGATTTCTTATCGGGAAAAAATAGAGACATAAGTAAAAAACTTAAAGAAGATATGGAAATTGCCTCGAAAAAACTCGAATTTGAAAAAGCTGCAGAGCTGAGAGATAAAATTCTAGCAGTGCAAAAGATAATTGAAAAACAGAAGATAACCACTGGAGGATTTGAAGATGAAGATTTTATAAATATGTATTCAGATAATGTGGACAGCTGTGTTCAAGTATTTTTTTCTAGATCCGGGAAAATAATAGGAAGAGAGCATTTTATTTTAGAAAATACTCAGGATTTGCCTAAGGGTGAAATAGTGTCAAATTTTATAGAGGAATTTTATGGGGGAACTGCATATATAGCAAAAACAATATATGTGCCTGAAGTTGACGAAATTGAGCTTCTCCAGAATTGGCTTAGTATGAAAAAAGATGCCCGGGTATATATTAAAATACCTCAAAAAGGAGAAAAAAGGGCTACTTTAAATATGGTGGAGGAAAATGCCAGGACAACTTTAAAAAATTTTAAATTAAAATTAATTCAAGATAAAAAGATGTACAATACTTCTCTTGAAGAACTTACAGAAGCGTTAGATATGGAAGATATACCCCACAGAATAGAAGCATATGACATATCTAATATTCAGGGGGTGGACTCAGTAGGTACTATGGTAGTGTTTGAAAATGGAAGAGCTAAAAATAGCGATTATAGAAGATTCAAAATAAATTCTGTAAAAGGAGCTAACGATTACGATAGTATGAGGGAAATACTGACTAGAAGGTTTAAGCATGGCTTTGATGAAATAGAAAGAATAAAGAAAAAAAATTTGAAGTTTAGTGCAGGAAAGTTTTGTGCCTTTCCAGATTTAATTCTTATGGATGGTGGAAAGGGTCAGGTAAATGCGGCCTTAGAGGTGTTAAGAAAATTTAACATAGACATACCTGTGTGTGGAATGGTAAAAGATGATAGACATAGGACTAGGGGGCTTATATATAAAAATGAAGAAGTTTTGATATCTCCACATTCCAATGTAATTAAACTCATTGCTAGAATACAGGATGAAGTTCATAGGTTTGCAATAACCTATCATAGGAGTTTGAGAAACAAAAGAGTACTCCATTCTGTATTAGAAGACATACCTAATGTAGGTAACAAGAGAAGAAAAGAATTGTTAAAAAAATTTGAGAGTATAGAGAATATAAAAAAGGCTACCATGAATGAACTTATGGATACGCCTTCAATAGATAGACGTACGGCGGAAAGTATAATTTCATACTTTAAAAAAAATGGAAATTAAATCCTATATTTTTTTACTTTATTTTGGAAAAAAATTTAGTTTGATAGATAAAAGAAAATATGATACAATTTGTAATTGCATTGTATATTATAATTACATAGTGTAACGCTTAATTTTAATTTTCAAGGAGAATATTTATAATGAATAAGTTTAAAGATTTTGCTACAAATTTAGAGAAAATATTAGATAAAGAAGACATAAAAATAGACGAACCTATGAAGGAACATACTTCTTTTAGAGTAGGAGGTCCTGTAGATATATTAGTTACTCCTAAAAAATTTCAGGAAGTAGTAGATGTTATAACGTTATGTAAAGAACATAATATACCTTATTATATAATGGGAAATGGTTCTAATTTACTTGTTAAAGATGGCGGAATAAGAGGCATAATGATTAAACTTATAAAACTAAATGAAGTTAAAGTTGAGGACAATAAGATTATTACAGGAAGCGGCGTATCGCTAAAGGATATTTCAACTACTGCCCTTAATAACAAATTATCAGGCTTTGAATTTGCCTGTGGTATACCTGGAAGCGTAGGTGGGGCAGTTACAATGAATGCAGGTGCTTATAATGGTGAAATTTCACATGTTGTAGAAAGTGCAAAAGTTATAGATAATGATGGAAAAATCAAAGTATTAGATAGAAAACAATTAGAGTTAGAATATAGAAGCAGTTCCATTTTAAAATACAAATATACTGTCTTAGAAGTAACCTTTAATTTGGAGCATGGGGATTATGAGAAGATAAAAAACCGTGTAGAAGATTTAAATAGAAGGAGAAATGAAAAACAACCTCTAGAATATCCATCTGCAGGAAGTACCTTTAAAAGGCCAGAAGGTTATTTTGCTGCAAAACTTATAGAAGACAGTGGATTAAAAGGGAAGAGTGTAGGTGACGCCCAAGTATCTGAGAAGCATTCAGGATTTATAATAAATAAAGGGAGTGCAACAGCAAAAGATATTTTAGATTTAATAGCTATTGTGCAGAATAAAGTTAAAGAAAAATTTAATGTAGATTTGTATACTGAAGTTAGAGTTATAGGGGAAGAGTAGAGAGTGGAGAATTGGTGCTGTGTATTGCACTGATTCCCCTTTTTAGGTTATATTTATTGTTGTAGTTTGTTGTGATATAATTAGAAAAAGTAAAAATATTTTTAAATGGAGGGATGTGACTATGAGATTTGTTATAGTGACAGGATTATCTGGAGCGGGAAAAACTCAGGCTATAAGAAGTTTAGAAGATTTAGGGTACTTTTGTGTAGATAATCTTCCTCCTACACTAATACCGAAATTTGCGGAAGCATGCTATAAAACTGATGGGAAAATAGATAAAATAGCCTTGGTAATAGATATAAGAGGAGGTCAATTTTTTAATGATATATTTGAAAGCTTGAATTATCTAAAGAAACAGGGTTATAAATATGAAATATTGTTTTTAGATGCTTCAGAGGAAGTACTTATTAAAAGATTCAAAGAATCCAGGAGAAAACATCCCCTAGCACCTGATGGAAGAATTCTAAATGGTATAATTATGGAAAGAAACAAACTTAGAGAATTGAAAGACAGGGCAGACAACATAATAGATACATCTAACTTAGTAACTAGGGAACTTAGAGAAGAGATAACTAAGATATATTCAGAAGAAGGACAGATGGAAACAGAGCTTATGATTACCGTACTCTCTTTTGGATTTAAATATGGCATACCTGTTGATTCAGATCTAGTATTTGATGTGAGATTTTTACCAAATCCTTTCTATATACCTGAGTTAAAAGAATATTCAGGCAAGGATACCTCTGTAATGAAATATATAATGAGTTTTAAGGAAACAAATGAATTTATAAATAAACTGGAAAACATGTTAGAATTTTTGATTCCAAATTACCTAAAAGAAGGAAAGAGACAACTGATTATCTCTATAGGATGCACCGGGGGAAGGCATCGTTCTGTATTTATTGCAAATGCCATTTATAACAGACTAAAAAACAATGGACATAAGGTTAATATTGATCATAGAGATATAGAAGAAGATGTTAATAAAGGTGGTAAAAAATTATGAAGATTGTAGATTGGCTTAGACCTGGCATAAAAGTTAAAAGGTGGGTTATGCTTGGAGCCATGGGAGTACTCTTTATAATATTTGGAGTAATAGAATTTGTAAATAGAAGATTTTACAGCCTTTACTATATATCATTTTATGTATTTTTAATCATATCTGGGATATTTGTAGTGTATATTTCCATAACTCAAGGTATGAGGTCTATAATAGCACTTATAAATAAAGGATATTTAAGTGTGTCGTTAGATTCCAGGAAGTTGGAAAATTTAATATATGAAAAACGTCTTTTGGTAAAAGGTCCTAAAATCGTTGCCATTGGAGGAGGAACTGGCCTTTCCACTATGCTAAGAGGCCTTAAATACTATACGTCTAATATAACTGCTATAGTAACTGTAGCAGATGATGGAGGAGGTTCCGGAGATTTAAGGGAGGATCTTGGAATGCTCCCACCAGGAGATATAAGAAACTGTATAATGGCACTTGCTGATACTGAACCACTTATGGAAGATTTACTCCAGTATAGGTTCAAGGATGGAAGATTGAAAAATCAGAGCTTTGGAAATTTATTTTTGGCAGCTATGGATGGAATATCTGGAAATTTTGAAGAAGCTGTCCATAAAATGAGTTCTGTACTTGCGGTAACAGGTAGAGTAATGCCTGTTACCCTTGACAATTTAACTTTAAAGGCCAGATTAAAAGATGGATCTATTGTAGAGGGAGAATCAAATATTCCCCAAGAAGCAATAGAAAGAAATAGTCCAATAGATAAAGTTTTTATAGAACCTAGAGGTGCCAGGGCATTAAAAGAAGCTGTAGAAGCCATAAAAGAAGCTGATGCGGTAATACTTGGACCGGGTAGCTTGTATACTAGTGTAATACCAAATCTTTTAGTTGGTGATATAGCTAGTGCACTGCAAAATACAAATGCTGTAAAACTTTATGTTTCAAATATAATGACCCAACCGGGAGAAACGGATGGATTTTCTGTAGAAGACCATATTAAGGCTATATTTAACCATGTCGGTGCTCCTGTAATAGATTATGTAATTATAAATGTAGGTAAAATAAATACGGAGCTAGAAGGGAAATATAAAGAAGAAGAATCTCATTTAGTTAAAATAAATGAAGATTTAGTAGATTCTATGGGGGTAAAAGTAATTGAAGGGGATTTTATAAGTATTAAGAATGGACTTATAAGGCATAATTCTGAAAAATTAGCTTCCATACTTATAGAAACTATTATGGATAAAAAGCTGTTATTTGATAGAAAGAAGATAATAGAGTATTTCTATTTATCAGAAAGATTAAAGGAAAATAGGAGATAAGTGGGAGATATATATGTCATTTTCATTGAAGGTAAAAAATGAAGTTTGTAGGTATTCGGATATAGATGAGGAAGAAGCTATAGCAGAATTGTCTGCCATAATGAAGGTTAGTGGAACTTTAATGCTTGGAGGGAATAGGCAGTTTAGCTTTAAGATAATTACTGAAAATGCTGCAATTGCCAGATTCATATTTAAGATATTGAAGGATATTTTTCATATACATACTAGAATACTGGTTAAAAGGAGTAATTCTTTAAAAAAAAATAATGTGTACGTAATAATGATAACGGAAGATACAGATGTAAGATCCATACTTAAAAAAGTAGGACTTTTAAAGGAAGAAGAGGATGTTTTTTCATTGGATTATAGTATAACAAAAAGTATTAGTGAAAATGAAAAACTAAAAAAGGCCTATATAAGGGGAGCTTTTTTAGGTGGTGGGAGCATAAGTAATCCGGAAAAGACATATCACCTTGAATTTGTAACCCATGACAATGATTATGCATTGGATTTGAGTAAACTTATAAATGGATATGGATTAAGTTCTAAAGTAATACAGAGAAAGAGCAGTTTTATAGTGTATATTAAAGAAGGAGAGCAGATAGTGGATCTTTTGAATATAATAGGAGCACACTCTTCTCTTTTGGAATTAGAGAACATAAGGATAATGAAGGAAATGAGGAATAACGTAAATAGGTTGGTTAATTGTGAGACTGCAAATTTGAGTAAAACTGTTAATGCAGCAGTAAGACAAATGGAGAGTATAAAGCTTATACAAAAAGAAATAGGGTTAAGTAGGCTGCCTGAAAATTTAAGAGAAATTGCAGAGCTTCGGTTAAATTATCCAGATGAATCTTTAAAGGAATTAGGTGAAATGTTGAATCCTAAAGTAGGTAAATCTGGAGTAAATCACAGACTTAGGAGAATTGAGAAAATAGCAGATGAACTGAGAAAAGAAAGGTAGGCACAGATTATATGTCAAAGCATGAGGATATAATCAAGTACATACTTTCACTAGAAACTGGTACTAAAATTTCAGTGAGAAGTATAGCAAGTGAGTTAGGGGTTAGTGATGGAACGGCATATAGGGCTATAAAAGATTCAGATAGCCTTGGAATAGTCACTACAATTCCAAGAGTGGGAACTGTGAGAATTGAAAAAGTTGAAAAGAAAAATATGGAGTCTCTAACTTATGGTGAAGTAATAAATATAGTAGATGGAAGTTTGCTTGGGGGAAAAAATGGAGTACACAAAGTACTACATCGATTTATAATAGGAGCTATGACCATAGAGGCCATGAAACAGTATATAAAAAAAGATTGTTTAGTCATAATAGGAAACAGAGAAGAAGCCCAAAGACTTGCCCTTCTAAACGATGCAGGAGTTCTTATAACTGGTGGCTTTGGATGCAGCAATCAGATAAAGAACCTGGCTAACGAAAAGTGTCTTCCTATAATATCTACTAGCTATGATACTTTTACTGTAGCTAGTATGATAAATAAAGCTATTTCAGAAAATTTAATAAAAAAGGAAATAGTACTTGTAGAAGATATAATGCAAATTAACCCGTCTTATCTTAACGTTAAAGATACGGTACTTAAATGGAAGCAAATGATGAAAGAATTTAAACATGACAGATATCCTGTAGTAGATGATGAAAATAAACTAGTAGGAATTGTTGCACCAAAGGATTTACCAAGTCATGGTTCTGATGATGAAGTTATAGGCAAGGTGATGTCTAAGGAACCAATTACAGTAACACCTAAAACTACAGTAGCTTATGCAGCTCATATAATGGGCTGGGACGGTATAGAATTATTTCCTGTAGTAAAGGGGAAAAAATTAGTTGGAGTTATAACTAGGAGAGATGTAATAAAAGCACTTCAATATATGGCAAGGCAGCCTCAATTAGCAGAAACCCTTGAAGATGCTATATTGAAAAAATTTGAATTCCAAATTAAAGATGGAAGAAACTGTTTTACAGGAAAAATAACCCCTGAAATGTTGGACTCTATGGGAACAGGCTCCTGGGGTACTTTGAATATGCTTTTATCTACCATGGCAATTGTAATCTTAAGGCAGAAAAATAATGCCAATATACTTGTAGATAGCATAGCTACATATTTTATGAAACCTGTACAAATTGATAACGAAATTACTATATATGTAGATATAATAGGAAAGGGTATAAATTACTGCAGAGTAGAAGTTAATATGTTTGATGATAAAAATGATATAGTGGGAAAAAGCATTTTATCTGCAAAAATGATAAGAAGGTAATGTTTAATGGACAAAGGAAAACATAAATGGGTAAGCTTACACCAACATACAGAATATTCCCTCCTGGATTCTTCAGCTAAAATTCCAGAACTTATAGCTAGGGCAAAAGAACTTGGAATGGATAGTATGGCAATAACAGACCATGGCGTTATGTATGGATGTGTGGAATTTTATAAAGAAGCAAGGGCACAGGGAATCAAGCCTATAATAGGCTGCGAAATATATGTATCTCAGGGAGATATGACTATAAAGCAAAATAATGGTAAAAATGAAAACTACCATCTGGTACTTTTGGTGAAAAATGAAGAAGGATATCATAATTTAATGAAAATAGTATCCACAGCTTCTATAAAAGGATTTTACTATAAACCAAGGGTAGACCATAATTATTTGAAAAATCACAGTGAAGGGCTAATAGCACTAAGTGCTTGTATGAGTGGTGAAGTTCAATCCAATATATTAAAAGGAAATATAGATAAAGCTGAAGAGACAGCTTTGTTTTATAAAAATACTTTTAAAGATGGTTTTTATTTAGAAGTTCAATATCATGGAATAGCAGATCAGCTCAAGATAAATGAACAGTTGATTTCTATGTCTAAAAAATTAAACATACCTTTGGTTGCTACAAATGATGTGCATTATATAAAAAAGGAAGATTACAGGGCTCATGATATTTTACTTTGTATACAAACTGGTAAAACTGTAGATGAAGAAAATAGAATGAGATATCCTTCGGATGAATTTTATCTAAAGTCGCCAGATGAGATGTATGATATGTTTTCCAACGTGCCAGAGTCTCTAGAGAATACGATTAAAATAGCAGATCAATGTAATTTTGACTATGAGTTTCATAAATCAAAGCTTCCTAAATTTCCCCTACCGGAAGATACAGATCCTTATGAGTACATGAAGGATTTATGCTATAAGGGACTTTATAAAAGATATAATGATGTAACAGATAAATTGAAAAGTAGGCTGGAATATGAGCTGGGTATAATAAAGAAAATGGGCTATGTTGACTACTTTCTTATAGTATGGGATTTTATAAGATTTGCGAGAAAAAATGGGATAATGACAGGACCTGGACGAGGAAGTGGAGCAGGTTCTATAGTTGCCTATACACTTGAAATAACTAAAATAGATCCTATAAAATATAAGCTTATATTTGAACGTTTCCTAAATCCTGAAAGAGTTTCTATGCCGGATATTGACAGTGATTTTTGTTATGAAAGGCGTGGAGAAGTAATAGATTATGTGGTAGAAAAGTATGGAAAAGACAGTGTGTCTCAAATTATAACTTTTGGAACCATGGCAGCCAAGATGTGTATAAGAGATGTAGGTAGAGCGATGAATTACAGTTATGGGGAAGTAGATAGAATAGCCAAAATGATACCTTCAATTCCCAATATAACTATAGATAAAGCACTTGATATGAATCCTGAGTTTAAAGAAGCTTATGACAGTGAGTCAAGAACTAAAGAACTTATAGATATTGCTAGAGCACTTGAAGGACTTCCAAGGCATACATCTACCCATGCGGCAGGAGTTGTTATAGCTTCAGAACCTCTTGTAAATTATGTGCCACTTCAAAAAAATGAAGATAATATAGTTACACAATTTACTATGAACACTCTGGAGGAGCTAGGACTTCTCAAAATGGACTTTTTAGGATTGCGTACGTTGACTGTTTTAAGAGATGCTGTTGAAATGATTAAAGAGGATAAGGGTATAGAAATTGATTTAGATACTATAGATTATGATGATAAAGCTGTTTACAATATGATAGGTGAAGGAAAAACTGTAGGGGTATTTCAACTTGAATCGCCTGGTTTTAGTTCTTTTATGAAGGAACTAAAACCAGATTCTTTGGAGGATATAATAGCAGGGATAAGCCTTTATAGACCAGGACCTATGTCAGAAATACCCAAATATATTAAAAACAAAAATAACCCTGAGGGAATAGAATATGTAACCCCTCAGCTTGAACACATTCTTTCTGTTACTTATGGATGCATGGTATACCAGGAACAGGTAATGCAAATTGTAAGGGATTTAGCAGGATATTCCATGGGTCGAAGTGATCTGGTAAGACGTGCTATGTCAAAAAAGAAGCACCATGTTATGGAGGAAGAGAGACATAATTTTGTATATGGAATTGTAGATGAAAAAGGAGAAATACAGGTACCAGGCTGTGTGCGCAATGGTATATCTGAAAAAATAGCCAATGACATATTTGATTCTATGATGGATTTTGCATCCTATGCATTTAACAAATCACATGCTGCAGCCTATGCTGTAGTGGCATTTAGAACGGCGTATTTAATGTATTATTATCCTACTGAGTTTACAGCAGCTATGCTAAATAGTGTAAAAGGAGATAGTGAAAAAGTAGCCTATTATATAAGGTTTGCCAAAAGTATTGGAATAGAAATAATGCCTCCAAGTATTAATGAAAGCTGTACAAAGTTTACAGTAGAAGATGGAAATATAAGATTTGGGTTATCTGCTATAAAAAATGTAGGTGAAAATGTAATAGATAGTATAGTTAGATCAAGGTCAAAACATGGTAAGTTTAAAGACCTGGTGGATTTCTGTAATAGTATAGACTTAAATTCTATAAACAAGAGGGTAGTGGAGAGTTTAATTAAAGCAGGTGCTTTTGACTGTTTTGGAGTGCTGAGGTCTCAACTTATAGCAGTACATGAAAAAGTAATTGACAGCGTTATAAATTCTAGAAAAAAGAATATAGAAGGACAGGTGAGCTTATTTTCTCAAATTGAAGACAGCAGTGTAAGAATAAAGTATCCTTCTATAGAAGAATTTAAGAAAATGGATATGCTAGCTATGGAAAAGGAAATGACTGGATTATACCTTTCAGGACATCCGCTGGATGAATATGCAAGGACACTAGAATTACAAACAGATACTAAAATATCTGACATAGTAAGCGGGGAGACTCTAGAAGAGAATCTTATAGAAGAAGCTAAAGTAAAAGATGGAGATAGAGTTATAGTTGGTGGGATACTCTCCGAAGTATCTAAAAAGATTACTAAAAATAATGATATGATGGCTTTTGCAAAGTTAGAAGATCTCTATGGAATTATGGAGATAATAGTATTTCCCAAAGTGTTTCAGAGATTCAAGAGCTTAATTGAAGATGATTATATGATTATAGTGAAAGGAAGAGTAAGTGTAAGGGAAGATGAACAGCCTAAACTTCTTTGTGAAGTTATAGAGCCTCTGGTGAGAATAGATACAGAAAAACTTTATATTTTGATTGAAGATCAAGATATTTTAAAAGAGGCTTTAGAGAGAATTAGATCCGTATTTGTAAACTTTAAAGGAAATATTCCTGTATATTTGTGTACAAAAAAAGAAAGAAAAAAGTTTAGGTTGGATAGGGAATTATGGATAAAATCTGATTTGGAACTTATGTCTTTTTTGAGAAAAAGCTTTGGAGATAATAATGTAAAAATTATATAGATAAGAAGTATATTTTTGTGATAAAACAACCAAAATACTAGAAGAAAGAGATTCTTATAATATTTTGGTTGTTAGAATTTTATTTGAATAAAGTTCATAATGTGGTGAAAAGTACATAATTGTATGTTATAATTATGATTGTAATTGTAGTAAATTAAGTTGGTTTTAACTAAAGCGGGACATAAATAGTCCCTGCGGTCATAGGGGGTGTGCGTATGAAAACAATAGCTGTATTAACAAGTGGAGGAGATGCTCCTGGAATGAATGCTGCTATAAGGGCAGTAGTGAGAACAGCTCTAGATAAAAACTTAAACGTAATGGGAATTAAAAGAGGATATAGTGGATTAATGAATGGCGAAATAGTACCCATGCAGAGAAGTAGTGTTGCAGACATTATACAAAGGGGAGGAACTATATTAAAAACTGCTAGATCTAAGGAATTTAAAACAGAAGAAGGAAGAAAAAGAGCAGTAAATATATTAAAAACATTTAGGATAGATGGATTAGTAGTTATAGGTGGAGATGGATCCTTTAGAGGGGCTAATGAATTATCTAAATTAGGAATAGCTACCATAGGATTACCTGGAACTATAGATAATGATTTGGCATATACAGATTTTACTATAGGATTTGATACAGCAGTAAATACCGTTTTAGATGCTATAAATAAGTTAAGAGATACTTCTACTTCCCACGAAAGAGTAAGTATTGTAGAGGTTATGGGAAGAAATTGTGGAGATATAGCTCTTTATTCGGGACTTGCAGGTGGAGCTGAAAATATAATTTTACCTGAAAAAGGATATGATGAACAAGAATTGTGTAGAGGTATATTAGAAGCAAAGATGAAAGGGAAAATGCATAATTTAATATTACTTGCAGAAGGTATTGGTGGAGCTGAAGCTTTAGCTGAGAAGGTTGAGAATATTACTGGTATAGAAACTCGAGCTACAAAACTTGGACATATTCAAAGAGGAGGAAGTCCTACTTGTTCAGATAGAATTTTGGCTTCAAGATTTGGATATAGGGCTGTTGAATTGTTAGAGCAAGGAAAGTCTTCTAGAGTTGTTGGAACTAGGAATGGTAAAGTTATTGATTTGGATATAGATGAGGCATTAAGCCAGCCAAGAAGGTTTGATGAAAAGCTGTATGAAATAGCCTATGCATTAGCCTAGATAATATTTTAAACCAATTTTGTGTTAAGGAGTGTGTTACTATGCAAAAAACTAAGATGATTTTTACTATTGGACCTGCAAGTGGTTCAGAAGAGGTTTTGTCAGAGCTTATTGAATCTGGAATGAACGTATCAAGACATAATTTTTCTCACGGAGATCATGAAGAACATGAGAAGAGAATAAATATGGTAAAAAAACTTAGAGAAAAATACAATAAGCCAATAGCAATAATGCTTGATACAAAGGGACCTGAGATAAGAACAGGTGATTTTAAGGAAGATAAGGCAGAATTGAAAGAAGGACAGCAGTTCGCTGTTTATTGTGGAGAAGATATTTTAGGCGATGAGACTAAATGCTCTATAACTTATGCTGAATTGAGCAATGATGTAAAAAAGGGCGACAGTATACTTATCGATGATGGTCTAGTTGGACTTGAAGTTGAAAGTGTTGAAGCAAATAAAATAAATTGTACAGTTAAAAATAGCGGGGCAGTTGGCAATCATAAGGGTGTAAATGTACCTGGAGTTTCTATATCTATCCCTGCTATAACTGAAAAAGATAAAGATGATTTGAAATTTGGATGTTATATGGAAGTAGATATGGTAGCTGCATCCTTTATAAGAAAAGCAGCTGATGTTATGGCTATAAGAAAAGTACTTGAAGCAAATGGAGGACAAGATATACAGATATTTTCTAAAATAGAGAGTCAAGAAGGCGTTGACAACATAGATGAAATAGTAAAATTTTCTGATGGGATAATGGTAGCAAGGGGAGATATGGGAGTAGAAATTCCTATAGAAAAAGTACCAATGATTCAGAAATTTATAATAGAAAAATGTAATAAGGCAGGAAAACCTGTTATAACTGCTACGCAGATGCTTGATTCTATGATAAGAAATCCTAGACCTACAAGAGCAGAAGCTTCTGATATAGCTAATGCTATATTTGATGGTACAGATGCTATAATGCTAAGTGGAGAATCTGCTAATGGAAAATATCCTGTGGAAGCTGCTAAAACTATGGCAAGGATAGCCAAGAGAGCAGAGGAGCAAATTAACTATGACTCTTTGCTTGAGAAAAAGAGAGAAGCACATATACAGAATGTACCAAATGCTATAAGCCTTGCTGCATGTACTACGGCTTCGGAACTAAAAGCTTCTGCTATAATAACAGCTACTCAAAGCGGCAATACTGCTAGAATGGTTTCAAAATACAGACCAGGATGTCATGTTATAGCTGTAACTCCAAGTGGTAAAGTAGCCAGGGGACTTGCTTTAAATTGGGGCGTATTTCCAATACTTGCCAAAAAAGTAGAGTCTACAGATGAAATGATAGAAAATTCTGTTGAAATAGCTTTGAGAAGTGGATATGTAAAAAAAGGAGACCTGGTAATCATAGCAGCAGGTATACCTGTAAGTTATTCAGGAACTACCAATATGCTTAAAGTTCATATAGTAGGAGATATACTAGCTCAGGGAAGAGGCTCAGGAACTAGACCGGGTTATGGAACTGCAAAGATAGTAAGTAGTCCGAAAGAAGCAGATGAAGTAGTTGAAAAGGACGATATTTTAGTAGTTAAAGATTTGGATAAAGGATATATTAATATTTTGGATAGAGTTGCAGGAATCATATCAGAAAAAGGTGGCTTAACTTCTCACCTTGCTATTGAATGTCTTACAAGAGAAATACCTATTATTTGCAATGCAGGAGGTGCTACTGAAATATTAAAGACAGGCACATTTATTACTATGGACGTCATAAGAGGAATAGTATATAATGGCAGAGTAAATATAATGTAGTTATATTTTTGCATATATAAAATATTTATTGAAATTTAACATGACTTTAATGTATAATATAACAATATGTGGCTAAAATTATATAACAGAGAAAGTAAGACAACTGATTCTATTTTTTGCACCTTTGCGGGTGCAATTTTTTTTGTACAAAGTGCTTTTTTAATTGTATACTGTACTTATGGAAATTTTGAATGACAAATTGGATTAGTTTTAGATTTTGTTTAAGTAGGTGAATATATGAGTGAAAAAATAGAAAAAAATAAAGAATATATAATTGGAATAGATGGCATGGGATACCAGGGAGAGGGAGTTGGAAAGGTAGACGGGTTTACAATTTTTATACAGGGAGCTATTCAGGGAGAGAAGGTAAAGGTAAAAGTCATAAAGGTAAATAAAAATTTTGCTTTTGGAAAATTAGTAGAGGTACTTGAACCATCTCCTTATAGAGCAAATCCACTCTGCAGTATATATAAAAGATGCGGCGGATGCCAGCTTCAGCATATGTCTTATGAAGGGCAACTTGACTTCAAAAAAAAGAGAGTAAAAGATTGTTTAGAGAGAATAGGAAAATTTGAAGTAGAGGAACAGGATAAAATATTTAGAGATAATGTTTTAGAGAAAAGCAGCGAAGATACTTTAGTAAAATTGTATAACACTCTAGGTATGACAAATCCCTATAGATATAGAAATAAAGTACAATTACCAGTAGGTAAATGTAATAAAAAAATAAATATAGGATTTTATGCAAAGGCAAGTCATGAAATAATAGATATGGAAAGCTGTCTTATTCAGAATGAAACTTCAGATAAAATAGTGAAACTTATGAGAGACTGGATTGAAAAGTATAATGTAGAGCCCTATGATGAAAAAACAGGCAGAGGTACTATAAAACATATAATAACTAGAAAAGGATTTGCTACAGGTGAAGTTATGCTGGTAATTGTAACTTTTACTGAAAACTTGCCTCATAAAAAAGAACTTATAGAACTTATGTGTAAAAACGTACCTGGAATAAAAAGTATAGTACATAATATAAATAATAATAAAACAAATGTGATATTAGGTAAAAAGTGTTTAAATCTATGGGGACAGGATACTATAAGGGATACTATAGGTAATTTTAAATTCAATATATCCCCTCTTTCATTTTTTCAGGTAAATCCTCTTCAAACGGAAGTGCTTTACAGTAAAGCATTGGAATATGCAGGTTTAAGTGGGAATGAAGTTGTGTTTGATGCTTATTGTGGTACAGGAACTATATCTTTATTTTTATCTCAAAAGGCAAAAAAGGTATATGGTGTGGAAATAATAGATGAAGCTATAAAAAATGCAAGAATAAATGCTGAAGAGAATGGGGTAAATAATGTAGAGTTTATAATGGGAAAGTCTGAAGTAGTGATACCAGAACTCATAAGCAAAGGAATAAAGGCTGATGTGGTAGTGGTTGATCCACCAAGAAAGGGATGTGATACTGGGCTCCTTAAGGCAATTGCAGATATGGCACCAAGAACTGTAGTTTATGTGTCCTGTGATCCTGCAACTCTTGCCAGGGATTTAGCAGTTTTGATGGAACTTGGATACATGACTAAGGAAGTGCAGCCTGTGGATATGTTTGCACAGACTGCTCATGTGGAGTGTGTAGTTAAGCTTGAAAGGAAAGATAGGTAGAGGCATTGGTATAGCTGGAGTTAGAAAATGGTAAAGACTGTTTATGTTTGGTGATACAGGGGTAGGAAACAGTAAGTATCATTATTAGAATATAAAAACCCTCGTTCTCACCCTGTGTAGGTGTTAGTAAAGATATAAAGAATAGATAAATAAAAGTGTGTAAATCATTGATAAATAAAGGGTTTTCAAAATTAGGAGTATAACCATAAATTTTATTTTTGGGGTGATTTTTAGTTGGAAATCCTTGTTTTTATTTTTAAGAGAAATATTTTAAGGATTATAATATTTGTATAGTAGGCAGGATAGATACCGTAGAGGTTGAGAAGTTAGTATAGATGTGGCTTTTACGAGTAGGTGAGATAGGTGTTTAAAAAATATTGATGAAGGTGAGGAGAAAATATGCAAATTGCACTAACAAAAAAGCTGGCGGTTGCCATGGGAATAAATCCACCGACTATTCATGAAGTTGTAAATCCATTGTTTTCCTGGACGGCAAACTGGACTAAAGTTTGGGATAATCGTAGAACAGAGGATATGCTTGTTCTAGTGAATGATGCGACACGCTTTACTGTTGCTATTTATCAAGTTAAACGAAATTTGCTAAAAAATGTGGCGGAAATGATGAAGGCAGCCATTTCAAACACACTTCTTTCAATGAATTTAAATCAAGAGCTTGTGGCAGAATATATGCGCCTGTCAGGTGAGGTGAAATTCGTTCAAAATAGTAGCAGACAGGCAGCATCTTGGATAACAAAAGCGGGAAAAGAATGTGCTTTTTATGTAGGAAATGAATATAATGGAATTGAAAAAATGTTTAGTGATACAATAGGTGTTGCTGCAAACCGAACCATTGTCAAATGTTCTGGTACTAATAAAGAGAGGTGCTACCCTTACAAGGAAATGATTGATGCAATTTCTAAGGTTACTGGAATGCAAGCCTATAAATACCGTGCCTTTGAGTTACTTGTCACACTTGATTTAGACATATACAAGGTGGTAAGGAAAATTCTTGTACCTGCTGATATACAATTTACACAATTACACAAGGTGTTGCAGTCAGTGTTTGACTGGAGAAACTATCATCTATATGACTTTACTGTTTTTGATATAGACAAGAGTAAGCCAACTACCAGAATTGTCCCTTTTGAGGAAGACTTAGAGTATGATCAAGAAGCAATTTTGATGAAAGGTCACACCCTGTCAGAATTTCTGTTTGAGCAGAAATATATAGTCTATACCTATGATATGGGAGACAACTGGAAGCACGAAATCCAGCTTATAAATGTAATAGATGAATACGATAAGGAGTCGCCATATTTGTTAGAGGCAAGTGGTCAAACGCCACCAGAGGATGTGGGAGGGTTACCAGGATTTATTGACTTTCGTGAAATTATGATGAATCCTAACTCTCCAGAATATAGAGAAATGCGAGAATGGTCAGGATATTGGACTGTAGAGTTGAGTGATTGGAAAAAACGTCCTAGAGTTATAAGTATATGAATTTAAGTTGATATTAATATTATTAACTCAAACATTAAATCTAAATAAAAAAAGGTATCAAACATTGATGTTTACAAGCTTTGGTAAAGCAATACTTGCCATTTCCACTACTGTTATATTTGTATAATTAGCAGCTGTAATAAAATTAACCAAGCCTGTAGAGTACAGAAGATAAAATATTGACCAAGGTTATCATATATGATAACATATAATTAATAAATGCATATATTATATAAGAGGGAGAAGATATAAACGTGGATTGGAAGGTTGAATTCTACCAAAGAGAAAATGGTAACATCCCTGTAATTGAATTTTTATCATCACTCTCACCTAAAATGAGAGCAAAAGCATATAGTGAAATAGAACTTTTACAAGAGTATGGCATTTATTTAAAAGAACCTTATGTAAAACCGATTAAAGGGGAACAATACAAGGGAATATATGAATTAAGAATAAAATTAGGCTCAGATGCATCAAGAATATTTTACTTCACTTATCATAGAGATACTTTTGTATTGCTCAATGGATTTCTTAAAAAGACAGATAAAACGTCAAAACTAGAACTTGAAAAAGCAAAAAGATATAAAGAAGATTTTGAAAAGAGGTGTGAAGATGAGTAAAGCAAGTGTTGATTTCTCTGTTATTAAAGAAGAGCTTATGAAGGATAGCGAATTTAAAGAAGAATATAATAAGCTAAAGCCTCGATATGAGTTGATTTCTGAGGTGATAAAAGCAAGAAGAGAATTAAATTTAACACAAGAAGAATTAGCTTCTAGAATGGGAACTCAAAAATCAAATATTAGCAGGCTTGAAAGTGGAAATTACAATCCTTCTTTAGATTTTTTAAGTAAGCTTGCAAAAGGTCTAGGAAAAGAAATTCATATAGAACTAAGATAATATTTAATGATTTTACACGTAGAGCAAAAGCACTGCGTGTTTTTGCAAGGTGAAAAAATGTTAACCACCAGAAACAGCAAGTATAATATCCCCTCACCTCTACAAAATAAGAACTAAAATTTTTATACAATCGAAAGTCACTGGAATCAGTGGCTTTCAGTGTTTTTTGTTAAAATTAATATGTTGGTTAGGTTAAATTATTTCATTAAAATTAATGCTTAATAGTAAAAATGCACTGGAGGTGTATAAAAGAGTGCAAGGCGTGTTCACTTTTTAGTGAAAGTAATTAGTAAAAGAATAATTAAAAATGTAATTTTTTAAAATTACATTTTTAATAGTTGAAATAAAATTCGTTTTGCGATATGATTACATCATGGCAAATAAAGTAATTTTAGAAAGGCACAATATTTTATGAAAAAGTTGAGTGAATTAGTTGGATTAGTAAGTGGATCGCCCCAGTTTAGAATTACTGAAGTGTTTGATGAAAAAACACCTCTTTTTACTTATTATAGTCAAACAGATTTAACAGATGATTTGGTAGGTATTATTTCAAATGATGTGGATAATAAACAAGTCAGAACCAATGATAAAGTAAATACCTTATGCCATGGTGATGTGGTGTTTAGTTTAATCACAGGAATTGCAACGATAGTAAGAAAAGAGCACGAGGGATATCTTTATACGCAAAACTATGTTAAGTTATTACCTAGCAATAACATTGATTCAAGGTTTTTGGTTTATCTCATTAATGAAAATAAAACAATCAGGAAACAGTTTGTGCTTGGACTGCAAGGTTCGCAAGTTTTAAAATATACTCTAAAGCAACTTAAAGAGCTTGAAATACCGAAAACACCTTCCATAGATAAGCAAAAAATTATAGGACAAGTCTATTTTAATCAGTTAAGACTGCAAGCCATTAAAAATAGAGCAGCAGAACTTGAAACAAAAATCAGATTGTCCAAGTTAGAGGAGGTAAGTGAGAAATGAATGAAGATCAATTTGAAACTGAGTTAATACAATATATTACCAGTGGAACCATAACTAAACCTGAACACATAGAAGGAATCAGTGACTTTATGGTTAGTGAAACATCTGTTGATTATGTTATAAAAACAAAGTTGTGGAAGTATGAACCAAAAATTAAAACTACAGAAAAGCTTTGGGATAATTTTAAAGAGATTCTTGAAATGCACAATCAAAATACACTTGATCATCCACTAAGTACTGTGGAATTTAATCAAGTTAAAAAGATTATATGTGATATTAAAACACCATATGAAGCGGGGCAATTTTTATATGGACTTAATGGTGTATCTCAAATTGAAATTGATTTAGATGATGGTCATCATGTGTTTTTAACAGTTTTTGATCAAAAACAAATTGGTGCTGGAGATACGGTATATCAAGTAGTTAATCAAATTGAACGCCCTGCAGTTATCACTGGAAAACAAGATCGTCGTTTTGATACCACACTTCTTATTAATGGTTTACCTATAATACAAATTGAAGAAAAACGTGATACACATGATGTCAATGAAGCACTAAATCAAATGCATCAATATTCCGAAGAAAACCAATATCGTGATATTTTTTCCACTTTACAAATATTGGTGGCAATTACGCCAAATAACGTAAAGTATATGGCGAATACTACGCCGGATAAGTTCAATAAGGACTTTGCTTTTAACTGGCAGCGTAAAAGTGATAATACGATTGTGCGTAATTGGAAAGAGTTTGCTGATTCAATGTTAAGTATTCCAATGGCACATCAGATGGCTACTAATTATATGATTTTGGATGGCACGAAAAACAAACAAATGTTAAAAGTAATGCGTCCATATCAAGTATATGCTACCCAGAATGTAATTGAAAAATTAAAACAAGTTGATTTTGAGCTCGGCACAAATAAAGTAGGGTATATCTGGCATACCACTGGTTCTGGTAAAACTATAACCAGTTTTAAAACTGCGTGGCTTGCAAGTCGCATGCCGAAAATTGATAAAGTTGTATTTGTAGTAGATAGAATTGCTTTAACAAAACAAACAAATGAAAATTATAGGGCATATGATCCAGATGCAAGTGAAGATGTGATTGGTAGTGTTGAAAATACTAATAATACTACTGACTTGAGTCGTAAACTAAAGAGCAAAGATAATAATATCATTGTTACTTCTGTCCAAAAGCTTGATACCTTAGTGAAACGTAAGTCTTTTAAAGCACCTGATAAAAATATTGTATTTATAGTAGATGAGGCACACCGTTCAACTGGTAGTGAAAATTTTGAAAAGATACAAAAGGCTTTTAAGAAATCTGCCTGGGTTGGTTATACAGGAACGCCGATGTTTGATGAAACTACTAGTGGTTTACGAACTGAAGATATTTTTGGACCTTTGTTACATGCATATACTATTCGTGAAGCAATAGCAGATGGAAATGTTTTAGGTTTTAAAGTGGATTTTGAAACAACCATTGATGAAGAACAAATGAAATTAAAATATCTACCAAATTTCTATCGAGAACATTATCCTAAGTGGACTAAAGAAAAAATTATAGAGAAGATTAATAATCTAAGTCAAGAAGATATGGATGATGCAGTTGAACCAAGTTTTTATGATGAAAATCCAGATCACATCAAGTTAGTGGTTGAAGATATTTTTAAAAACTGGCGAAATCGTTCAAACGAAGGTAAGTATAATGCACTTTTTACCACTCATGTTGGTGGTGGAAAAGCCAGTACTCCAATGGCAATGATGTATTTTAATGAGTTTGGGCGGGTAAATGATGAGAATAAGAAGAATGGTGGGCAAACATTAAAAGTAGCAGTTACATTTAGCCAAAACTCATCCAATAATGATAATATGCTTGCCAGTAATCAAGGATTACATGATGCTATTAAAGCCTATAATAAAGAATTTGGTACAAGCTTTGGCATGGATGATGTAGCAGGATATACACAGGATGTTACTAATCGTTTGAATAAAACTGCTAAAGACAAGAAGTTTTTAGATATTGTGATTGTGGTAGATCAACTTTTGACTGGATTTGATGCACCAGAACTTAATACTCTTTATGTAGATAGAACACTTAAAGGGGCTGGACTTATTCAAGCCTATTCAAGAACGAATCGTATTGCTGATATGCAAGAAAAACCTTGGGGGCGTATTGTAAATTATCGTTGGCCTGCTCAAAATGAGAAATTAATGAATAAAGCTCTCGCAATTTATGCTAATAAAGATTCTGCAATTTTATCAGAAGATGAACAACATAAATCTAACCAAAAGGATGGTATCATTGCTAAACCTTTTGAAGATGTATTTAATGAAGTTAAAGAGGTAGCTCAGAAATTAGGCAGCTTAACTAATGGGTTTCAACAACTACCGCCATCTGAAAGGCAAAAAGAATATATGCTTGATTTGCTTAGAGATTATAATATTGGTATGGCTAAATTAAAACAATATGCACCTGAAGAAGTTGATGGAAATACAGTTGGTTTCAATTACGAAAATCCTGATGAGTTAGTTGAAAAATTAGGTATGACAAGTGAAGAGGAAACCATGCTTACTACAGTTTTAACCAATGAGCTTAAACAACATATATCAAAAGAAAAGAAAATTCCTTTTGATCAAATTGAGTTAAGGATGACTCATGTCAAGGATGTGAAAATAGATTATGATTATTTAACTGAATTGGTAGAACAATTATTAAACCAGGTGCATGAGGGCAAGAGTAAGGAAGCACAAGCTACGAAAGAAAAAATTGATCAATTTGCCAATGGTTTGGAAGATAGAAATTATGCTGTGAAGATTATGAATGCAGTAATAGCTATTATCAAAGGGCATTTTCCACCGGAAGGTTATAACCTTAAATATCCAGTAAAATTGAGAGATAGCGAGTATATTATTCAAGCAGCTAACAATGTCAGCCTTGATAGAATGTTTCTAGATTTCCGGGTGAAGTGGGGAATTACAGATATTATCACAAGTGCTCAGATGCGTGAATTATTTAGTCGTCATCGTTATGGTGTGCAAGATTTAGACGATACTGGTCAAATTCGAGATATAATTGCTAAAGCAACCGCGGATTATAAGACATTAGCACACAGCAAAGGGATACAAGCTTTGTCTAAAATCAAGTACCGTAATGGCTTGCGTGATGCTATTTATGAATTAGCTGATGATCAGGCTGAAAGTTAATTTATATCTAATGACACTTTAAAATTAATTATTGAACTGTTGACTATTGATTGACAGTTAAGATAGGAGATAAACTATGGATAAAAATAAAGCGAATGTACCTAAAATAAGGTTTCCAGGATTTACTGACCCTTGGGAACAGCATAGGTTTTCAGATATAACATATCTGGCTGGAGAAAAGAATCGAGACAATATTCCATATCAAAGTTATTCTATATCAAATGAAAAAGGCTTTATCCCACAAGATGAGCAATTTGAAAATGGTGGAACAATGAAAGAAGCTGATAAAAGTATGTATCTTATTGTTCAACCAAATTCATTTGCATATAATCCGGCAAGAATAAATGTAGGGTCTATTGGATACTATGATTTGCCTGAAAATGTAATAGTTAGCTCACTTTATGAGGTGTTCAAAACATCAGATGATATAGATGATAGATTTCTATGGCATTGGTTCAAATCAGATTTATTTCCTAAATTTATTGAACGCTACCAGGAAGGTGGGGTTCGTATGTATTTTTATTATAATAAGCTATGTATGTGTTCCTTGAATTTACCAGTAGTAGAAGAACAAAGAAAAATTGGTGCATATTTTGATAAGATCGACAACCTTATCACCCTTCATCAGCGTAAGTTAAATCACTTGCAAGATAAGAAGAAAAGTTTGTTACAAAAAATGTTTCCCCAAAATGGAAAATATTTTCCAGAACTTCGCTTCCCAGGATTTACTGACCCCTGGGAACAGCGTAAGTTGGGAGATATTTCAGATGTAACTAAACTTGCAGGTTTTGAATTTACTAAATATGTGATTTATTCTGACGAAGGATCAATAATTGCATTAAGGGGATTGAATGTTAAAAATGGGAAAATAATATTAGATGATGTGAAATATATTGATCAAAGTGACTTTTCTAAACTAAATCGAAGTAAGTTGTTTAGGGATGATATTCTATTCACTTATGTTGGAACGGTAGGCGAATTAGCTATAATACCTGTGGATAATAAATACTATCTAGCTCCTAATGTCGCAAGAATCAGACTAAAAAAAGAAATAAATTCACAATTTGTTATTCAAATGATAGGAAACAAAACATATTATGATAAAGTTATATTTCCATTAATAGCTACGTCATCTCAACCAGCATTAAGTATGGAGAATTTAAGAAAGTTTATTTTGAAGCTACCAAGCTTTGAGGAGCAAATTAAGATTGGTGAATTTTTTGTACAGTTAGACAATCTTATCACCCTTCATCAACGTAAGTTAAATCACTTGCAAGAACAAAAGAAAGCATTACTGCAACAGATGTTTGTGTAAAATAATTTAAAAGTAGAAAGGAATTAAAACAATGAGTAATAATCTACAAGCAATTACAAGTAAACTTTGGGCTATGGCAAATGAACTGCGCGGCACAATGGATGCATCAGAGTATAAAAATTATATATTGGCATTTATGTTTTATCGATACCTTTCAGAACATCAAGAGAAGTATTTAGTAGGAAATAATGTTATTGATGTTGTAGAGGGAGAATCTATCAATGATGCTTATCTAAAACAAGCGGTAGGTGAAGATTTGGATGATTATTTAGAAGATATTTCATCAAGTATGGGGTACGCAATTGCACCAAATGATACATGGGAGTCTTTGATTAATAAAATTAATGATGCACAAGTTATTCCTAGTGATTATCAAACTATTTTTGATAACTTTAATAAAAATGCGGAATTAAATAAAGAAGCGGTGAAAGATTTTCGTGGTATATTCAACGATATTAACTTGGGAGATTCGCGTCTTGGAAATTCTACAAATGAACGTGCAAAGTCACTCAACAATATAGTTAAGTTAGTTGATGGAGTTGAATACAAGGGGGATGATGGAAAAGATATTCTAGGTGAAATCTATGAATATTTAATCGGTCAATTTGCTGCAAGTGCGGGTAAAAAAGGCGGAGAATTCTATACACCTCATCAAGTAAGTAAAATTTTAGCTAAAGTAGTTGCGAGCGGTGTAAAAAAATCAGATGAATTTTTTAATTTATATGACCCAACAATGGGCTCAGGTTCCTTACTACTTACTGTTGGACAAGAATTGCCTAATGGCACGCCTATGAAGTATTTTGGTCAAGAGTTGAATACAACAACTTATAACTTGGCTCGTATGAACTTGATGATGCACGATGTGTCTTATAACAATATGACACTAAACAATGCTGATACTTTGGAAAGTGATTGGCCAGATGGACCAGATGAAAAAGGGATTGACCACCCACGCAGTTTTGATGCAGTGGTTGCAAATCCACCGTATTCTGCAAAATGGGATAATGATGAAACCAAATTAAAAGATCCACGTTTTAGCGATTATGGGAAATTAGCACCAGCTTCAAAAGCAGATTATGCTTTTATATTGCACAGCATATATCATTTAAATAATACTGGTACAATGGCTATTGTTTTACCTCATGGCGTGCTATTTCGTGGCGCAGCAGAGGGTAAAATTCGTAAAGCTCTGATTGAAAAAAATTATCTTGATACTGTTATTGGCTTGCCAGCTAACTTATTTTATGGAACAAGTATCCCAACAATTATTTTAGTATTTAAGAAGAATCGTAAAACGAAAGACATATTATTCATTGATGCAAGTAATGATTTTGAAAAAGGTAAGAATCAAAATAACTTAAGTAATGAGAATATAGATAAAATTATCAATACATTTAAAGAACGTAAAGATGTTGATAAATACGCTCACGTAGCATCAATTGATGAAATTAAGGAAAATGAGTTTAACTTGAATATTCCGCGTTATGTTGACACTTTTGAAGAAGAAGCTCCAATTGATTTGGAAGAAGTAAATAAGCAGTTAGAAGAAGATAATAAGGAAATTGCAGAACTTGAAGCAGAGATTAATGAACAATTGAAGATTTTAGGTGTAAAAAGTTAGATTTGTTGGTAGTGGGAAAATAAGACAAGCTAATTAGCTATATGATAAAATAATATTATTAAATGGCAAGAAGCGAGGTGTAATTAATGCCTAAAGAGAAAGAGTATAAAGAAACTATACATGCAAATGGAACAAATATTTCTGTTGTCTCAAAAGGAAATGAAGATGATTATATAAGCTTAACTGATATTGCAAAACATAAAAATCCAGATTATCCCGCCGATATAGTTAAAAATTGGTTAAGAAATAGAAGTACTATAGAATTTTTAGGATTGTGGGAGAAGATGAACAATTCAGATTTTAAACTGGTCGAATTCGACCAGTTTAAAAATCAAGCTGGTTCTAATGTATTTGTGTTGTCACCACAAAAATGGGTATCAGCAACAAATGCAATTGGTATTGTTTCAAAATCAGGTAGGTACGGTGGAACATATGCTCATAAGGATATTGCTTTTGAATTTGCTTCATGGGTTTCACCAGAATTTAAACTTTATATAATTACGGACTATCAAAGATTAAAACAAGATGAAAATAGTAGGTTATCTCTTGAATGGAATGTAAATCGTGTACTTTCTAGAGTAAATTATAAGATACATACAGATGCTATAAAAGAAAATTTAATTTCTAACGATTTAACAAATAAGCAAATAGGATTTACATAAGCAAATGAGGCAGATATGTTGAATATGGCTCTGTTTGGAAAAACTGCAAAACAGTGGCGTGATGAGAACTCAGATTTAAAAGGAAATATAAGAGATTATGCAACAATTGAGCAGCTTATTGTAATGGCAAACCTGGAAAATATGAATGCCAATTTTATTGAAAAAGGTTTAGAACAAAGAAAAAGACTTATAGAGTTAAATAAAATAGCAAGAACACAGTTAAAATCACTATTAGATAATAAGAGCGTTAAAAAACTAGAGGACTTAAATAGAAAACAGTTAGGTAATGGTAAATAAAATTTTTTTAAATTTAAAATCTGTCCGTTTTGTCCGGCCCATATGTGTTATTATAGTAGTATAGGAAAAGAATAAGAATTATCGGCCTTGAGAGATAGAACTCTTAGGGCTTTTATTATTGTTTGAGAAATTATGAGTTTAAGATTTTGCCTATGTCATCAAAGATTATAGCTGCAAGATAAGGTAAAATTCCTATATAGAAATTTGGAATTATAAGGAATATAATATAATTTAAATAAATATCATTTGAAATTCAAAGGGAGTGAGTAATTACGGAAAAAAGTGTTTTTACCAGATATGAAATGAACTTTGTTGTAAGTTTAGGGATTGCAATGGCTTTAAGACAGCTTGCTATGGTTATGATACTTCCATTTATGTCTGTGTATGGTAATACATTATTATATAATACTCCAGCACTTGTAGGTATAGCCATTGGAATATATGGTTTAATTCAAGGAATTATGCAGATGCCTTTTGGTAGTTTAAGCGACAAAATTGGAAGAAAAAATGTCATAACAATTGGTTCATTATTTTTGGCAGCAGGATTAACTTTGGCGGCAATAGCTGATAATATTTATTTACTTATACTAGCAAGGGCATTACAAGGGGTAGGTGCAGTAGCTGCTGTTTGTTTTTCGTGGATTGGTGACAATATTGCAGATGAAAAAAGAAATCAAGCCATGAGTATTGTTGGTATCTTTAGTGGGTCTGCAGGAGTAGTTGGGTTTGTTGGAGGACCTTTTTTGTATAACATACTTTCAGTTCCTAAATTATTTGCATATTGTTCAATTCTAGTGTTTTTATCATGGATTTATATAGTGATATTTCTTAAAAAAGATGATGTTAAGAAAACAAAAGAGAAAGGAAAAAAAGTTGATTATATAGGATTATTTAAAAATAAGTTATTTACAAAACTAGCTATTTCAGGCTTCATTGCAAGCTATACAATGGTAAGCATATTTTATATCGTTCCTCAATTATTAGAGAAAAGTATTGGTGCATCTTCAATGTGGAAAGTATTTTTACCAGCAACTTTAACAGGTATTATCATCATGATTGTTTCTTCAAAATTGGCAGACAGAGGAAAGTTATCGATGATAGCATTTTTTTCATTTACAGGTATATTGGTTGGAGGAGGAAGTCTCTTCTTTAACAATTTTTATATTATACTTTTGGGAACTACTTTTTTCATGGCAGGATATATGAATCTTAGCGCAATACTCCCGGGAAGTGTAACGAAACTTTCTACAAAGGAAATTAGAGGAACTATTACTGGTATCTACAATACAGTACAATTTATTGGATCATTTGCGGGTGGAACCTTGACAGGCATATTATGGGGAATAAATAGTTATTTTCCAGCAGTGTTTATTATTATAGTTAGTATACTAGGATGTATTCTTGTTAGAAAATTGGAAACTATAGACAAACATACATCTACTGATGAAATAAAAGTACATGAGTAGTGTAGGATATAATTAAATTATTGTAGAGAATATAGAAAGGTATAAATCACATTTTAGCAATTTATGCATAAAAATGGTCATTAGTAGACAAAAAAGTGGTATAGTTATATTAATAAGGTAATTAGTTTAAAAACTTATTAATATTTATGTGAGAGGTAAGGAATGAAACAAAAATTAAATAATTCAATAAAAGTAAAAATTTTAGTTATACCTATGATTGTAATGTTTGTAATTATAGCAGTTATAGCATCGGTATCAATAGCCGCATCAAGAAATAAAATATTATCTCAAATGAAATCTGATGGAATTAATATGGGCAATCAAGTTTCTAAGGATATGGGAAAAAATAATATGGCAGTGGATACCTTGAATGAATCTATTGATGAAAGAATAAGGACACTTGCAGGATTTGTAATTGCAAATAAAAGTAATTTAAATAATGATTATTTAAAAGCTTTAGCAAAGCAATTTAATGTAGATGAAATAAATGTTGCGGATGCATCTGGAAAAGTAACATATTCGAATTTAGAAAGTAGTTTCTTAACACCATTTACCAGCAAGGATGCATCATATGCTGTGCTTAAGGGTGAAAAGCAAGAATTAATGGAGAATATAAGAAAAAGTACTGATAATAATGACTATTATAAATATGGGGCTGTAAAAGATCCAACTGGTGGTATGGTTCAAGTAGGAATTATTGCAAATAAGGTTCAAAAATTAACTGATTCACTAAAGACTCAAGTTTTAATAGACGACATGGTTAAAGATAAATCTATAAAGTATGCTTTATATGTGAATAAAGATTTAAAAGTTGAAGCAGATAGTGATAAGAATGAAATAGGGACAACATTAAAAGATAGTGCAACTAAAACTGCTATAGAAAAAAGAGCAACTTATTGTTCTCAATATAGATATAAAAATATTAATGTGTACGATATAATGGTTCCTGTATATAAAAATGGAGAATTTATTGGTTCTGTTGATATAGGTATGTCAATGGAAAATGTAGGCACAGCTATCCGTAATACTATAGTTATCATAGTATTAGTATCTATTGTAATGTTTCTTCTATTTGCACTAATACTTATTAAAATATCAAGAGGAATAGTTATTCCTTTAAATGATTTAGTTAATGTTTCAAAAAGAATAGCTGACGGGGAATTAAACAATGATATAAATGTAAATGGTAAAGATGAAATAGGATTACTTGCAAGTTCATTTAGAGATATGGTAGGAAATTTAAAAAATACTATTTCCACGATAAAAAGTGGAACGTTAAATGTGAATACAATGTCATCTGAATTAAATTCGAATTCTGATGATGTGAAAAATGCTGCGAGTGAAGTTGCAAAAGCTATACAGGATGTAGCTAAAGGGGCTACTGAACAGTCAAATGATCTCATGAATATTTCTGATATAGTATCTAATTTTGCAAAAGAGCTTGATGATATGAGTGAAAGACTTTCAAAGGTTAATAAAAGTTCAAGCTTTACGGAAACCAAAGCTAAAGATGGTAATGAGAAAATAAATATTTTGCTTAAATCAATAAATGAAGTTAATAGTTTATTTGAGGTAGTGATAAATAAAATAGAAAGTTTAAGTTATAGTGTTTCTAAAGTAGGAGAAATAACTGGAGTAATAGATGGTATTTCAGAGCAGACTAATTTATTGGCACTTAATGCTGCAATAGAAGCATCAAGAGCTGGTGAAGCAGGAAAAGGTTTCTCAGTAGTTGCTGAAGAAGTTAGAAATTTAGCTGAACAGTCAAAGGATTCAAC
This sequence comes from Clostridium sp. 001, assembly GCF_019056555.1. Classification (NCBI taxonomy): domain Bacteria; kingdom Bacillati; phylum Bacillota; class Clostridia; order Eubacteriales; family Clostridiaceae; genus Clostridium; species Clostridium sp. 001. The sequence goes on from NZ_CP020473.1 coordinate 2,741,683, forward strand.
TGAAAAAATAAACAAGCTTATAACGAATATAACAGGAGAAACAAAAAATGTAATTGAAACTTCAAACAATGTTAAAGTTGCTTTTGTAAACCAATCTGATATTGCAAAAAATACTATGAAATCTTTTGAAGATATGTTATCAGCAATTAAAGATATAAGTACTTTAATTAATCATACTTATAGTTCTGTTGGAACTATTATGAAATCAAAAGATACTATTTCAAGTAAGATGGAATCACTTACAGCTGTGTCAGAAGAGACTTCTGCATCATCAGAAGAAATATCAGCATCATCAGAAGAACTATATGCATCATCTGAGAATGTAGCTAGTTTTGTACAGAATCTCAATAAAGTTGCAGCGGAACTTGATGAAAGTGTAAGTAAATTTAAATTATAAAAATGAAAATTATAATTGTTAGACATATATAAACCAATGAACCGCCTGTAGGTGGCTTAAATAGATGCTTACAGGCGGTTGTGTTTTTTGAATAGTATAGCTCCATTAGCAAAACAAATTGTTAATTGATTTATCATGTGTTATATTATTTTCTGTAGGTATTTTGTTATCATTTTTACTCATTTAAAGATAATATTTACATCATACTATAATAAGGGAGAAACAAAATGAAAATTAGAATTAAATTACTATTCATGTTATGTGCTTTAGGGACAAGTCTATTAACTACTTCAACTAGTGTATTTGCAAAAAATAATGTTAATAGGTTAGCAGGACAAGACAGATATGGGACAAGTAATGCAATAGTTTCACAAGGATGGACACAATCAAGTTGTGCAATTTTAGTAAATAGTCAGAACTTTCCTGATGCAATAACTGCTTCACCTTTAGCTAAAAAATTTAATGCACCTATTCTTTTAACTGATACTAGCAGTTTAACTAATTCTACTAAAGAAAAATTACAAGGCTTAGGTGTTAAAAATGTGTTTATTATTGGTGGTGTAGGAGTTGTAAGCCCACAGGTAGAAAATACACTTAAAAGTATGGATATTAGTGTAAAACGAATATGCGGACAAGATAGGTATGAAACTTCTGTTAATGTAGCAAAAGAACTAGGTACTTCTAAAGGGGTATTTATTGTAAATGGAGAGCATTACGAAGATGCACTCTCAGCAGCTCCAATTGCAGCTAAATTACAATATCCTATAATGTTAGTAGATCAAAATTATGTGTCTGATATGGTTAAAAACTATATAAATAATCAAGTAAAAACTAATAATACAGAAATAAATGTTATAGGTGGACAGGATGTATTATCTAATAATGTGGTAAGTTCATTAAATCCTACTAAAACCTATAATCAATCAACTAAATATGATAGAAATTTAGCTTTAATAAATAATTATAAGGGGCAATTAGATTTAAGTACAGTTTACTTGGCTTCTGATAAAGGTTTTGCAGATGCTCTTTCGGGTTCAGTATTAGCAGGTAAGAATGGAAATCCTATTATACTAGTTGGCGATAGTAATCAAAACAGTGTAAACAGTTACATTACTAATAACAATGTAAGTAACGTAACTATACTAGGAGGAATTGGAGTATTAAGTAATGATGTTGTTGCAGGAATTACAGGTAACAGTAATGTAAACAGTAATAACAGTGATAATAATACTGCTGTTGCTGCAGATAAAGTTCACCAAGAATTACAAGTATATAATAATTTATTAAATGATACAGATTGGCAGAGAAATAATGGAATTATATTTTCTGGTGATGGTAAAAGTACTATAGACAATCATTGGATTATAGATATAGATCAGGATGGAGTATATGAAATGTTAGTACATCATGGGAGTTGTGAGGCAAACTTAACAATGTCTGTAATTACATATAATAATGGAAACATTAAAATAGAACATTTACCAAGTGATCATAACTATAGTGCAGACTATAGTAAATCTGAAAAGGTACTATTTACTCATGGTGGTAGAGGCGGCTCTAATTATATTACAGGATATAAGTTAGAGAATGGACATTGTGAGAAAGTATTTACAGCTTTTAGTAATGAAGCTAGATATGGTGATTCGGAACAGGCTAAGGCTGCTTATAGAATAAATGAACAAAATGTTTCTAAAAAAGATTATGAGGAAGCTTTCAAAAGGTTCGGTAGTATAGATCATCTAGAGTAATTTTAAAACAAGCCATAACGAACTTTAAAAAATTAGAAGCATTAGTGAGCTAAACTCCTAGTGTTTTTAGTTTTTTATGAGAATATGACAATGTATCTGGTTTTGTACAGAAGCTCAATAAAGTTGTAGAGGAACTTGATGAAAGTGTAAGTAAGTTTAAATTATAAAATTATAATACACCATTATGAAACAAACAACTTTTATTAAAATAAACGTGATAAGTATGTATATCCACACCTATGAGTGGAAAAATAAATATGAGGTGATAACATATGAAAAACATTGGTGTGGAAAAAGGGTTGTCTAGAATGGCAGATTATCTAAATTCTCAAGGATATTCAGTGCAAATTTTAGGAGAAGATCTTGAGAATAATGTTTCAAAGTGCAAAAATTTAGATGCAATTGTTACAGCAGGATATAATACAGATATGATGGGTTTTAGTGATACTTCTACAAAAGTTCCTGTTATTAATGCTGACGGTTTAACACAAGAAGAAGTAAAGAATATGATTCAGCAGAAAACTACTAGATGATAATATCAGCATTTCTGTTTGCAGAATGTAGGATATGAGGAACTAACATAGAAATATAATAGGATTAAGGAGTTGAAATACCTTAGTCCTATTTTTTATGTGTGGAGGGGCATTGTATGGTAGTCTATGGTTCAATTATAAATACAGTTTGCCACCTTTAAAATTTCTATATATCTAATTATATACTCTGTTAAGAGAAGTATACTTTAAGTATATTTTTAATGTATACTTAAATCAATTCCATTTGTAAAATTTAGTAAATAAGTATTAAAATAAGTTAAAAAGGATGGTAACAAATGATACTGAACTTATAATTTTTCAGTGATAAACTAATAGTAAATCAATTCTAAGGAGGAAAGAATATGGATATAGTAAGTTTAAAAAGGCAGCATAGCGAAGTAATGGATTTGGCTAATTATATATTGAATAATATTAAAAAGTGTACTGTAGATGAAAACATACATGAAATTGCTCAAAATATAAATACTATTACTGGCAAACTTAAGATACATTTATTAAATGAAGATAAATACTTGTATCCTTATCTTTTAAACAGTCCAGATAAAGCATTGAATACGTTTGGTAAAAAGTATAGTGAAGAAATGAAGAAAGTTACTGAAGCATATGAAAATTATAAATCAAAATATAATACATCTAATAAGATCAGGAATAATATTGAAGGGTTTAAACAAGATACAATACAAATTTTTAAGGTCTTATCAGATAGAATAGATAGAGAAGAAAAGGAGTTATACCCATTACTATAGACATCAAGTTTTATATAGTATTAAAGAAGATGATATGGTTGTATATAGAGAAAAGTGGAATATTAAAAGCTTAGTTAAATTTAGTTTGTAAAAATATAGCTAAGCTTTTTTAAAGTATATCTTTAAGCACTAGTTATCTAAAAGGACCAACAGCATGCTAAGTCCTGTGCTTTTAATATAAGCAATGACCTCATCTACAATTAAAATAAGAGATGTCTATATGCTGGAAGGTTTACTAATATTGTAATTTGAAAAAGTTCCCCAGTTTTCTATTTTATTAAACTCGGAAATAGTTGACATAAAGTAAACTATTATTGGAGAATTATCTAATTCAGGATGTGCACTAAAAAATTCTTTATCTCCATATCTAATAGCTTCTAAGGCAAGAGGTAATTCACGTCTAAATATATAATTTCGCATAGTTATAACCCTTGGGCTGAATGCCCCACCTACATATAGATGTATATAAAAAGAGTAGCTCTTACTTTTTTTAATCCATTTACCAAGAACTTCATCTCTCGTAGGATTAATTTTATCATAGGCATAGCTTAGCCCAATAGTCAAAAAAAGCTCGGCAGTTATATCAGAATGGGTAAGTGTGTAGTGTCTGGGTACAATAGGCTCCGTAGTAGTAATTCCTTTTCTAAATTCCACTGAAAGTTTTTTAGGATTCAATATACTCATATAATTCCTTCTTAATATAATGATTCTTATAAGGTAGTATATGATAGTTATAAATGTTATGTTAGTCATTTGGATTTTATTAGGTATTGTTGTAATATATAGTATATAGGGGAATGAAAGGGGAGATAATATATGGCTTTTTTTAAAAATATGCGAGTAAGGATAAAATTAATTTTATGTTTCCTTATTATATCTATATTAATTGTTATTGTTGGAATTATAGGTATAAATTCATTGAGAATTGCGGATACAAATTCTCAGGAAATGTACAGCAATAGATTTCAGAGTGTGTACATGCTTACAGATATGAAACAAAATTTGACACAGGCTGAGTCTGATATATTACAGTTGGTGTATGTAAAGGATAATTCTAAAAAGGATGATCTAGAAAAAGATATTCAACAAAATAAAGCTGAAAGTGATAAGTATATTTCTAGTTATGAAAAGTTATCCATGAATGATGAAGAAAAGCAAATATGGCCTACATTTAAAAGTCAACTTAATCAATATAGAACGTTAAGAGAAAACGTTGTAAAATCTGTAGATACGGCAAATAATGATAAGATAGTAAGGCAGTATGAAGAATTAATAGGTTATAAAACGGAAATGTTTAGCAACCTTGAAAAACTTATAAGTATAAATAATGATATTGCTAAGGCATCTAATGTAGATAACCATTTATTATATATAAATTCAAATAGATCTATGATAATATTAATGATAATAGGCTTACTAATTGCAATAGGTCTTGGGTTATTTATATCAAGGGATATAAATAATCCACTAATGGAAACATTAGATTTTGCAGAAAATTTATCAAAATTTGATTTAACCCATGAGTATCAAGTTGATAGAAAAGATGAATTTGGTAAAACCAGTGAAGCACTTATAAAAGCCCAGAAGAATATCAAAGAACTTATAAAGGTAATAATAGATAATTCACAGGATATGAGTTCATCTAGTGAAGAACTTTCTTCTACATCAGAAGAATTGTCATCCAAAGTTCAAGAAATAGACAATGCAGTAACAAATATAACATCTGAAATTGAAGATGCAAGTGCATCATCAGAACAAATATCTGCATCTATACAAGAAGTAGATTCAAGCATCAATGAGTTATCTGGAAAAGCAATAGAGGGAAGCAATAATGCAAACAATGCAAAAGAGAAGTCAACCAAAGGTAAAGAAGATGGAAAAGAAATTATGGATCAGGTACAAAATTTGTACAAAGAGAAGAGAAACAATATGCTGCAGGCAATTGAAGATGGAAAGGTTGTTAAGAATATAAGGGTTATGGCAGATACTATTTCAGGTATTGCAGAACAGACAAATTTGCTTGCACTAAATGCATCTATAGAGGCAGCTAGGGCAGGAGAACAGGGAAAAGGCTTTGAGGTAGTTGCACAGGAGGTAGGAAAACTTGCAGAAGAATCCCAAAATGCTGTAGCAAGTATACAGGATACTATTTTAAAGGTTCAGGATGCATCTAAAAAGTTATCTGAAAATGGTAGTGATTTGTTAAGATTCATAAATGAAGAGATATATGGAAAAATTGATCAACTTAGAGGCATAATAGATTACTATAGTGAGGATTCAGATTTTGTAAGTAAGATGTCGGAAGAAATAGCATCTATGTCGGAAGAACTTACTGCTACAGTTGGTCAAGTAAGCGATGCAATTCAAAATGTGGCGTCAACTTCACAGAAATCGAGTGAAAATGCACAAAATATAAAAATTGGTGTTAGTGAAACAACTAAGGCAATAGATCAGGTAGCTTTGACTGCACAAAGTCAGGCTGAATTTTCACAAAAACTCAGCGAAATGGTACAAAAATTTAAGATTTAGAAGAGTTCATATCTAAAGTTTTTTTACGATAAATATGATATAATGGTGTTGTTTAGAAATTTTGCCATAAAGGTTCATCAATATTAAAGTTTAGGAGATAAGTGAGTTGAAAAGAAATAAGATATTTGTTAGTGGTTATGCAAAACTTCCAGGTGGAATAACTGCAACTGAAGTTTATACTGAAATTGCAATGACAGCTGTTTTAGATAGGGTTACAGGGGAAATATATGAAATAGAGTGTACACTTGTAACGAATACAGCAAGAGAATATATAAAAAAATTGCTGGCTGGTAGAAACATAAATGATATAGATGATATGGTAAAAGATATTGCTGATAATTATTTCGGAATCGCTAAAAAAGCTATAATAGCATCGTTGACAAACTGTTATGAAAGATATATACTTATTACCAAAAGCGGTAATGAAGACAAATAAATATAAATTTAATGAATTGCCATTTTGTTATGGTGTAAAGTTATCCCTTTGCATAAAAGTGACAGGAACACGGCATTAATATATTTTAAAGTATATTAATGCTGTTTTTTGATGTTGTTTTTTAATTGAAAGTATATAAGTTGAATAAAAGGAGGTATAAGTAAAATTAAAAAAGGTTTTTTAATTAGTATATTTAAATAATATTTCATGAAAGGATGTTTGTAATTGTGGGTTACGTATTTATTATTTTAGCTGCTGTAATTTTTAGTACGATGGAAATCGTAGGCAAATTAGCTGTGGGTTTAAATCCATTGCAATTAAATTTTCTTAGATTTTTAATAGGAGGATTAATTTTATTTCCACCAACTATTAAAGCTATGAGAAATAAAAAGATGAAGTTTAAAAAAGATGATTTATATTATTTCCTAGGTACAGGATTTTTATGTGTTGTACTCAGTATGTCCCTGTTTCAATTGGCAATTACATTTACAAAGGCATCTACGGTTGCCATAATTTTTAGTACAAACCCTGTATTTACAGTAATGTTTGCATATTTGTTTTTAAAAGAAGATTTAAATAGAGGTACTATTATATCAATTATACTTAGTCTGGTTGGTATAGTGTGCATACTAAATCCTTTTGGTACAGTTAGTGATGTAAAAGGTATAGTATTATCTATTTTAGCAGCGGTTACTTTTTCACTTTATAGTGTAGTTGGAAAGCTGAGATCTGAAAAGTATGGAAGTATTACTTTAAACTGTGTTAGTTTTTTAGTTGGAGATGTTATTATGCTTTTAATTATATTATTATCAAATCTTCCAGTAGTTAGCAGCATAATAAATCCTAAGGGTGGTTTAAGTTTTATGTCTCATATACCAATTATTTATGGAATAAGTGCTGCTAATATAATTCCAGTAATATTTTTAGGAATTGTAGTAACAGGATTGGGATATATGTTTTATTTTATGGCTATGGATGAGACTTCAGCAACCACAGCATCTATAGTTTTCTTTATTAAACCGGCGCTTGCACCTATTTTTGCATTAATTGCTTTAAGTGAAAAAATACCTATGAATACTGTCATAGGTATATGCTTCATATTAATTGGATCCTATTTTTCTTTTACAGCTAAGAGTAGGGCTAGGGTTGGAGAAGTAGAAAGTTAAATAAGAATTCAATAAATTTAAGCAGAATTTTGTTGAATAAGGTATATATATGTGTTAATATTATTAACAATGTAAAGGAAACTATGATATATATGCCGTAATTTGGGTATCAGACATATACGGAGTTAATGATACAACCGACCTTACATCTATAATCTATAGGTGTGAAGTTTTGTTTTTACAATTTAATAATTTCCATATTTGTAAGCAATAGTTCTATTTAAATAATATAATATTAATTTACATTATTTATTAAGATGGAAATTTAGTAATATATTTAAATTTTACGCTATTTAGGACAAGTTATTTAATATCTTACGAGGGGGAAATAATATGAGATGGTTTAATGATTTAAAAATTAAACAAAAACAGGTTATAGGTTTTTTTACAGTAATTTTATTTGTTGTAATAGTAGGAACAATAGGCACACTAAATATGTATAGAATAAATAAAGCTTCAAGTAGTATGTACAGTGTTAACTTGCAAAATGTTAAAAATCTTGATAAGGTTCATGCCGATATAATGCATCATCGTCTAGAATTAATGAATCTTGTAGAAAGCAGGGATAAGAATAAAGTTGAGGATACTGTGCAGACCATAACCATTTATCAAAATGAAGATAATAGTCTGCTTAATAAATATAAAAGCTCTAGTTTGACTTTACAGGAAAAGAATTTACTATCTAAGTTAGAAAGTCAGCTAACTGACTGGAGGAGCATATGTGATAAGATTGTAGAGCTTATGCGTCAGGGAAAATATGATGAAGCAGCAAATTTAAATAAAGAAGCTATTACCTATAGAAGTAAATTGACCGCTACTATCGAGCAGTTAAGTGAAAGTGCAGTAAAGGAAGCTGATAATAAGAACATTGAAAATACAGCTACGTATAATAAGTCATTGTATATGATAATGATAATTACTCTAATTGGAATAGTTGCGGCTTTCTTTTTAGGAAATAAGATTGCTTCATCAATTTCAAAAGAAGCAAATAATATTTTGAAATTTACAGATGCTATAAGTCAGGGAGATTTAAGTAAATCTATTCAGGCATTGAGTAAAGATGAAATGGGAACTATAGCTAGAGAATTAGGTAAGGCCAATAAAAATATTAGAAATTTGATAACTGAGATAACGCAAAGTACTGAGAATATAAGTGCTTCTAGTGAAGAGTTATCTGCTACTACGGAGGAAATCTCTTCTATGATGACGTCTGTAAATGAGTCTACTTCACAAATAGCAGATGGATCTGAAGATTTAAGTAGGATTACAGAAGAGATAAGTGCCTCTTGTGAAAAAATGGAACAAAATACACATAAACTTACCCAAAAGGCAAATGAAGCTACAAAATCTTCAACAGAAATAAAAAAACGTGCTGTGGACATAAAGGAAAAGGCAGCTCAAAGTATAGAAGAAGGTACTGATATATATAATAAAAGAAGAGATGATATTATAAAGGCTATTGAAAAGGGCAAAGTGGTTTCAGAAGTTAAAATTATGGCAGCTTCTATTGGTGATATAGCAGAGCAGACAAACCTTCTAGCATTAAATGCAGCTATTGAAGCTGCAAGTGCAGGCGAGCATGGCAAGGGATTTGCAGTAGTTGCAGATGAAGTTAGAAAATTGGCAGAAGAATCTTCAGAGGCAGTTGGAAACATAAATAAAATGGTACTTGCGGTGGAAGATGCTTTTAATAATTTGTCTGACAGCGGCAAAGAAATTTTAAATTATATATCAAATAGTGTTAAACCAAATTATCAAATTCTAATGGATACAGGACTGCAGTACGAAAAGGATGCAGAATTTATGAATCAGATGTCAGAGGAGATTGCTGTAGCTTCAAAACAGATGAGCGGGATAGTATCTGAGGTAAATGGTGGTATTCAAAGTGCAGCAGCTACTGCACAGGAGTCTGCGGCTGGATCTGAGGAAATTTCCAGTAGTGTAAATGAGGTTACTAAGGCTATTTCAGATATATCTGGTTCTTCTCAGAGTCAGGCAGAACTTGCAGAAAAACTTACAGATATAGTAAGTCAATTTAAAATATAAAAATAAGTCATAAAAACAGATTCATGAAAGTAAAATGTTCATGAATCTGTTTTTTTAATTTATCTTAAATGCACCTACCATCTCTTGAAGGTTGTCAGATGAATATTCTAAAGTATCACTTATTTCTTTTAGCCTTGTTGTTTTGCTCAGTATTTCTTCAAGTAAATTTAGGGATTCTTCACTGCTGTTAGTACCTTTAACGGTTCTTATATTTATTTCATCTGCAGCTTGATTTATATTTATAACCATGTTATCTACATCTTCGCTTTCTTTATTAGTTATTTGGAATATATTGTCCATTTTTTTGTTTATATCTTCTATGTTTCCTATAATATATTTGAAAGTACCTATACTATCCTTTACACTGCTTGTAGAACCTTCAACTTTAGAACCAATTTCATTAATTTCATGGAAAGTATTTTTAATTTCATTTTGAATATTGACAACTAAGGTACCTATGGATTTTGTTGCGTCCTCTGTTTCAACAGCTAATTTTGATATTTCTTCAGCTACTACTCCAAATCCCTTTCCTGCTTCACCAGCTCTTGCTGCTTCTATAGTGGCATTTAATGCTAGGAGTTGAGTCTGATTACTGATGCTGTTTATTGTAGTAACTGCATTGGTTATAGCATTTGAATGATCTCGAAGTACTGTTATCCTAGTAAGGGTTTTTTTCATAGCTTTTTCTAGATCATTTATAGAGTTAAGTATACTGTTAAAATAATCATTGGCTTTTACTGCACGATCACTAGTATTTACAATCTTGTCTGTAACCTGGTTTATGAGGGTATCCATTTCCTGTATTGATGCAGACAGATTATTAAAGTGTTCTTTAGTACCTTGAAACACATTATTTTGCTTTTGAGAAACATCTACCAGACCATTAACAGTTTTAGCTACTGTATTCATATTATCCTTTACTGCATTAGTCAAATTGGAAACTACTTCAACAGAGTCTTTTGATGTTTTAGAAGAAATACCAACTCTTTTTATCATAGACATTTGATTATTTATAAATTTGTTAAACCATCTTGAAAGTTCACCTATTTCATCGTAAGAAAGTTTGTCTACTCTTTTTGTTAAATCTCCTTTACCTTCAGCTATCATGTGAAGTATATCCACAGTCCTGTTTAATGGTTTTACCACTAATTTTTGTGACACTGTATAACTTACTAAAGTAAGTATACACCATGCTAGTATGGAGGATATGATTCCAGCATCGGGTTTTAAAGAATAAATTGCACTATTTATAGCTATAACCAAAGCTGAAGCAATTGATATTATAATAGGTATTCTTAGATTTATACTTTTAAAGTTATATATTTCTGATATGTCCCCTTCACACATCATGCCCCAGGTTTCATTGCTGTAAGGAGGAGTTATAAGGGTACCTTTACCGCCTACAAGTATATGCCTGTAGTCAGGATAGCCTGGCCAGGTGTCTAGGTTTTCACCATTTTTAATGGTATTTTTAACTCCCTGGTGTAGATCTCCTGTTTCGGGATCTGTAAATCTTATTTCAAATTCTGTATGTTTTTTAATTTTAACAATACTTCCTTTAGAAGTCCTTACACCATCTTTAAGATTTTCTCCTTTAGTAAAAGTATTATCTTCAAATCTACTTCTGGATATAGCAGTTCCAGGTAATATATCTCTGTTTGTTTTTACCATAAATAAATAATTATCACCGGAATCCTTGTATATATGAGTATCTTCATCCTGGATTACATTACTCATATCGTCATTGAGTATTCGTCCTAAAAGTATTCTTTTGTTACCGGAACAATTTGAATAAGGTGTAGAAAAAAGTAAAGTTACTTCATCTGCAAATTTCTTTTTGGATAAATCTATGTCTAAAGTAAACGCATCCTCATAAGGACCATACATGAGTTTTTCATTTTTTATGCCGCTTTTATAATTAGGAAAAGTACTCATATCAATACCTATATGTTTTTTACAAGTAGAACTTAATATTTTTCCACTTTCATCTAATATGAATAGCTCACAAAAATCATCATATTGATTTAATTTTTTATCCAGTTCCTGTAGTAAGTTACTGTCATCTTCATCAAAGTTTTTTATAATATTTTCTGTATTCTCAAGCTGCATCCATTTATCCCTAAACCAATTGTCTAACGCTTTTTTTCTTCCTTTTGATATACCTTCAAATACCTGTCTAGATTGATTTTTGATTTTTTTATTTAATGAATACATTAATTTTAATTTTATCATAAGCTGCCCCCTTTTGCTAAATAATACAGTTTAGATTTTTAGCATAGATAAAATTTATTTATATATTATAAGCACTTTAAATTATTATTGTATAATATATTCTACAAAATTTTAATAATTCCTGTAAATTTTATAATAAAATTTAGTAATTATTCATTAAATAAAAATAATTTTTTAACAATTAAAATGAATAATTTTAACTTATAATATTCATTGATAATGATTAGTATATTTCTTAATTTTATATACAATACTGAAATATATAGGAATAAATTCTTATACGCATATTAATGAATCAAATTCTGCAATTGTTAATAAAAATACACTATTTATAATAAATTATTAAAATTTTGATATTACTATTGATAATTTATCTAAAAATTAGTATTATATATATAAGTTTTACAAAATTCATAATTATTTTTTAAAAGGAGGTATTTTTATGTACGGAGTAAATGGAGCAGATACAGTTTTCGTACTTATAAGCGCAGCACTAGTAATGATAATGACTCCAGCACTGGCCTTATTTTATGCAGGAATGGTTAGAGGAAAAAACACTTTAAACAGCACTCTTCATAGTTTTTCAGCTTTAGCAGTTATATCTATTCAATGGATACTTATAGGATACACATTATGTTTTGGCACAGACATTGGGGGAATCATAGGTGGCTTTAATTTTGCAGGTTTAAAAGGAGTTGGATTTGCACCAAATGTAGATTACGCAGCTACTATTCCACAGCAAGTATATATGTTGTTTCAGCTTATGTTTGCTATAATAACTCCAGCACTTATATCAGGATCCATTGCAGAAAGAATGAAATTTATGCCTTGGGTAGCATTTGTTTTACTTTGGACAACTTTAGTTTATGATCCTATTGCTCACTGGGTATGGGGAACAGGTGGATGGCTTAAAAATCTCGGAGCTTTAGACTTTGCAGGTGGTAATGTAGTTCATATTAGTTCAGGTATTTCCGGACTTGTAGCAGCACTCATGCTTGGTAAAAGGAAAAATGTAGGAAAACCTAGTAACTTGCCGATGACATGTTTAGGAGCGGCAATACTTTGGTTTGGTTGGTATGGATTTAATGCTGGAAGTGCACTTGCTATAAATGATGTAGCAGTAAATGCTTTTATAACTACAAATACTTCCGCAGCAGCTTCAGCAATAAGTTGGAGTGTTTGTGAACTCTTCTATAGAAAGAAAGTTACTTCTCTTGGAGTTGCCAGTGGAATAGTTGCAGGTCTTGTAGCTATAACTCCAGGCGCAGGTTTTGTAAGTCCTTTAGCTTCAATACTTATTGGATTAATAGGAGGAGCTATTTGTTACACTACTGTTACTTTTGCAAAATCTAAGTTTGGATATGATGATGCACTTGATGCTTTTGGATGTCATGGTATAGGAGGAATCTGGGGAGGAATTGCTACAGGAATATTTGCATGGAAAGCAATAAACTCTGCCGGTGCGAGTGGACTTATACATGGGAATCCTAAATTGGTTCTAATTCAACTTACAGCTGTTCTGGCAAGTGTTGTATATTCTGCAATAGTTACATTTATAATAATTAAAGTAATTAAATCTGTAAGTGGAATAAGAGTAACTGATAAAGATGAACAGATTGGACTTGATGTTACAGAACATGGTGAAGAAGCTTATGGAGGAATGAATATTTAACAATTGACTATTTTATTGTAAGAAAGGGAACTCTAGTTTAAAATAAGAATTGAATTAGAGAGTTAATTTTCATAAAACATCATAAGCTGTATTATGAAAGTAAATATATGTTTAAAGGAGGTAAAATAATGGGAGACAAACTTACTAAGGTTGATATTATTACTTCTGGAGGAAGATTTGAAGAGCTGAAACAAGCATTAGGAGATATAGGAATTTCAGGTATGACTGTTACGAATGTTTTAGGGTGTGGAATGCAAAAAGGTCATAAAGAATATTATCGTGGGTTAACTATGGATATTAATTTATTGCCTAAAGTTAAAGTAGAGATAATAGTTTGTGAAGTACCTGTAGAGAAAGTTATTGAAACTGCTAAAAAGGTTCTCCACACTGGAGAAATGGGCGATGGAAAAATATTTGTATATAATGTAGAAAATGTTATACGAATAAGTACTGGTGACGAAGGCAAAGCTGCTCTGCAATATAACAAAGATGATAAAAGGTAATGATAAACAGAGTTCTTGGCATCAGGTGGAGTTTTGACTCCACCTGATGCTTATTAACAGGATTCTTAGTGCTTCAGCACTTAGAATGCGTTATCCTTTAGGGGAAATCGTTATCCAGAGATGTAGCTGCTCTTTACTCCAACTTGGAGAAAAGCAGATATCCCAAATCTTCGATTTGGTGATAGTCGCCTTCACAGAGTGCGTGGGAGTATTAGAGCAGGTAGTCATCGGACAAACTAAGTAGAGATATAGTGGAGTTTAGGAATATATTAGAGCTTAATTAAGATATTGGTGTTATTAGTGTTATTTGACTTTATTTATATTTGATAGTAAAATGAATATAATTTAATAATAGTTGGAAGCAATGAAAAATTTCCGCTATTTGGGCACTTGGAAATTTTAAAGCTAGTAGTGCACCCGGCCAACAATTAATAATGTTTATTAATTGTTGGCTTTATTTTTATTTTAAGGTTACTGGGGGGAATAAAAGTTATTATGTTAAAGATTCTAATTGTTGATGATTCTAACTTTTCTCAAAAGATAATATCTAATTTATTAAAAAGTTTTTTGGATAATGCTGAGTTCTTTTTTGCAAGTGATGGAAGAGAAGGCTTTAGCAAATACAAAGAAATTAAACCGGATTATGTATTTGTAGATTTGTTGATGCCAAATGTAAATGGTAAAGAGTTGATAAAATTAATAAAAGAATATGATGCTAGTTGTAAAATAATTGTTATTTCTGCAGATGTACAAAAAAACGTAAGAGAAGATATGGAATCATATAACATAATGTACTTTATAAATAAACCGTTTAATCAGGAAAAAGCAAAGTTCATATGTGATAAAATGAGGAATGATAAAAATGAATAGTAATGCCTTAAGATATGATATATTAAGGGAATTATTTAATATTAGTATTGGCAAGGCTGCAAGTATTCTTTCGGAAATAACAAATAAAAAGATTTTGTTAGATGTTCCTAATATAGAAATATTAAATTCTCAAGATGAAAAATTTAAAATAAATGGATATTTACCTGATAAAATAGATGGAACATTAATGGTATCTTCTATTTCTTTTGAAAAAAAATTAAAAGGAAAAGCAAATTTAATCTTTCCGGCTAAAAAAATGAGAACTTTTATAAATCTTTGCTTAAACGAGGAACAAGAAAATAGTGAATATTATGATATGAATTTTACAGACATAGATTTTGATACTGTTAAAGAAATAGGAAATATAATTTTAAATTGTATCTTAGGTGAAGTTGGGAACTATTTAAATATCAACTTAACATATACTTTACCGGAAGTAAAAGTATTTAATGTAATAGATTTTAGCAAAGACATTAAAAATGAAAGTTATATGTATACCTTGGTTTTATACATAACTTTTCTCATAGATGATGTGGAAATAGAGGGTGCTGTAATAATTGATTTAACATTAAAATCCTTAAATGAATTGATGAAAAAAATTGATAAAGTAAGGGATGAACTTTATGAATAGAATTTTATTTGATGCTCTGGATAATGTTAATGAAGGAGTAGTAATTTTAAATGAGCAATTTAAAATTTTATTTTGGAACAGTTATATGGAACATATAACTGGAATTGGAACAAAATATATTATAGGTAAAAGTATTTATAAAGCACTACCAAGTTTTAATAGAAATTATTTTAATGAATCTATAAAGTCTTTAATGAATAATGAATATAGACTGTTTTTTTCAGCCACCATGCATAAGGATCTAGTTAATGATAATGGAAAATTTAATTTAAAGATAAGCAAGTTAGAAGAAGGCAAATCGAGGTTCCTATTTTTGGAGTTTATTAACGTTACCAATGAATTTGAGAGAGTTAATCAATTAAAATTATATATCAATAAATTATTTCTTTTAAATAAAGAACTAAAGGATAAAGAAAAAGTTATTAGAAATTTGGCTTATTATGATAAATTAACAGGGTTGGGAAACAGGGTGTTATTTTATGAAATTGCAGAGAAAATACTTGACAGTTGCCGTAGAAATAACAATATGTTAGGGCTAATGTTCATAGATGTAGACAATTTTAAAAGTATTAATGATACCTATGGACATACGACTGGTGACAACGTTCTCGCCAAGGTGGCAGATATATTGAAGAAAGCTACGAGAAAAAATGATGTAATTGCTAGATTTGGTGGAGATGAATTTTTAGTATTGCTGCCAGATATAAAAAATTTTAATAATTATAAAATAATACATTCTAGGATTATAAATACTAAAAAGAGAATTATAAATTTAGGTGGTAATAAAATAAATATATCTCTTAGTACTGGAGTTAGTTTTTATCCTCAGGATGGCAAAAGTATTGATGAACTTATAATAAAGGCTGATAAGGCAATGTATATTGCAAAAAACGTAGATGGAAATGATAACTGTTTTTGCAGTAAATATATTGTGTAAGATTAGTATTTAAGTTAGAAATTAATAGTTAAGAATGAAGAATTAATAGTTAATGTGGATTTTTTTCCGTTACACTACAAAAAATCTTTGATTAAGCTTTTCACCACTCGTTTTGCTAAAGCGAAACATTGCTGATTTATATAAATTTAAAGATTTTTTGCGACAGCTAAAAATCATCTTTCACTATTAATTTTTCATTATTAATTCTTAATTTGCTAAGCTTTGCTTCGCAAGTTTTTTATATTAAGTCAAAATTTTATATGTGCGAAAGTTTGAGTTCCTATATAAATTAGAACTACATTTGATATAATAACTATAGAACTTGTAAAGGAAAGCTAGATTTATACATATAACTTTAGGAGGATAATATGGACTATACTTTAATTGCCACATCAACTTTTGGACTTGAGTCTGTAGTGGCTAAAGAGCTTAAAAACTTAGGATATGATGATTTAAAATTGGAAAATGGTAAAGTTACTTTTCCTGGAGATGAGATGGATATAGTTACCTGTAACCTGTGGCTTAGAACTGCAGACAGGGTACTTATAAAAATGTCAGAATTTAAAGCTGAAAGTTTTGAAGAACTTTTTCAAGGAACACTTGCTGTAGATTGGGGAAGCATAATGCCTGAAAATGCGTTTATGCATGTAACTGGAAAATCTATAAAATCGAAACTACATAGCGTGCCGGATTGCCAGTCAATAGTTAAAAAAGCTGTTATTGAATCTATGAAAAAAAAGTATAACAGAGAGAAATTTAGTGAAGATGGAGTAGAATATAAAATAGAAGTAGCAATATTAAAGGATATAGTAACTTTAACTGTGGATACTTCCGGCGAAGGACTTCACAAGAGGGGATATAGGAAAAACTCAGGTGGAGCACCTATGAAAGAAACTTTAGCAGCAGCTTTAGTTCTCTTGAGCAAATGGGAGCCTTCTAGAGTACTCGTAGATCCTATGTGTGGTTCTGGAACTATTGCCATTGAAGCTGCTATGATAGGAAAAAATATAGCACCAGGTTTAAATAGGAACTTTGTGTCGGAAAAATGGGGTATAATTCCTCATGATTTATGGGAGGATTTGAGAAAGCATGCTAGAAATTCTATAAATAATAAAGAGTTTAAAATTTTAGCTTCAGATATAGATGGCTGGGTAATTAAAACCGCAAAAGATAATGCTAAAAAAGCAGGAGTGGCAGAACAAATTGAATTTCAAAAAATTCCTGTGCAAAATTTCAGTTCAAAAAAGAAATATGGGTTTATAATAAGTAATCCACCCTATGGCGAAAGACTTGGAGATGTCAAAGAAGTGGAGAAACTTTATGAGGATATGGGCAGTGTATTTTCAAAACTTCAAAATTGGTCTTATTTTATAATAATCGCTCATGATGGATTTGAAAAACATTTTGGAAAAAAATCAGATAAGAATAGGAAACTATATAATGGCAAATTAAAATGTTATTATTATCAGTATTTTGGAGAGGAGCCAAAACATAATTAACTGCCTAACGTATATAAAATGACTTATATATCTTTTATTATGTATAAGTCATTTTTGCTTTATCCCATTTAGTAGTAAGTCACAATATTTTTCTGTGATTTCACTTATAGATTTTTCATGTTTTTTATATGCCGCATACCCTTTGGAAAATTCCACTTCTGGTATATTGAGTCTTTCCATAATGAAATCCCTGAGAAGTACCATATTTCTAAATATATAAAATATCATAATATTTTTATCTAAATCCCTACGTATCAATTTTTTATCCTGAAATATATCTATTATATCTATAAATTCTTTTCGATTTACTGGTAAGTATGACTTAAATTGTTTACTTTTACAGGCATGAAAAAGAAAGCTAGCATAGTTATAATACATAAAATCAAATTCCAATACATGTAGTACAAGTTTTTTTGACAACGTTAGGGCATCTAAATGCTCTTCTTCTGGTTTAAAGTTGGTTATATAAGATAACTGCTTGCTTAAAGTATAGTCAATAAGAAAGATATATAGGTCTGTTTTGTTACTAAAATATCTGTAGAAGCTTCCCTTAGCAACTTTTAAATTAGTTATAATTCTATTTAAAGAAGATGAATCAAAATCGTGATTTGCAAATTCATCGATGGATACTTTTATAATTTCTTCCTGCCGTTCTTTAGGTAAATTAAAAAAAGTTTTATTAGGCAAGGTTATCACCCCTAATTTTATAATTAATGCAATTTAAGTAATCGGCTTCCAATTGTGTAATCGTCTCAATAATAATTATAACATTTATAAAAAAGTTTTCTAGTATTGACAGTAAAAGTACGTAGGTGGTATAATTTATTGAATTGACCACACGGTCGCGACTCATCATTCTTATATTAGGAGGTGCATTATGCCAAACAAAGTTCTTAATGTTATAAGAGAAAAGGTACCTAATGATGTTTCAAGAAAAAAAGTACCTATTATTTGTTTAGTTGTTGTAGTTATTATTGCATTAACAGCGTATTTTACAGCTTTTTCAAAGAGTAAAGAAAAAGAGACTACTGCTAGAAGTTATCCGGTAAAAACTGCTGAAATTAAAAGCGGAAGTTTTCCTATGACACTCCAATATGAAGGATTAACAGGAGGCAGTGAAGTTAGAAAATTATCTTTTAAGAGCTCAGCTAAAATTTCAAAGATATATGTATCAAAAGGCCAGCATGTAAAAAAAGGTGAAAAGTTAGCAGACCTTGATAAAACTGATTTGAATTTTGCAGTACAAGCTGCTAAATCTCAAATGGATACAGCTTCGGCACAATATAGTAAAGCAGTAAACGGAGCACAGCAGGAAGATATAAATAAAGCTCAAATAGCTGTACAAAATGCACAGGATAACAATAATTATTATAAGGATTTATATGATAAATATATCAAATTAAATCAATCGGGAGCTATTTCAAATCAACAGTTAAATGATACAAAACTTCAGGTAGACAGTACTCAGAATGCATTAAACAGTGCCCAGCAAAGTCTACAGCAGCTTCAGAATGGATCTAGGCCAGAAGATAAACAAGCAGCCCTAGATCAGCTAAATACAGCAAAAGCTGACTATGACTCAAAACAAAGTTTACTTAATGATGCTACTATGACTGCAGATATGGACGGTTATGTTGTTGATGTGTTAGGTAAAGAAGGAGAAATGCAGCAGGCAGGTGGCCCTGTAATATTATTTAGAAGTGAAAATCAAGTTATTACAGTAGGTCTATCTCAAGATGATGTAAAGAAAGTAAAAGTTGGGACAAAGGCGCAAGTAAATATTGGAGACGATAAAGCACAAGGAGAAATTATAAATATAGTCCAAATGGCAGATAGTAAATCTGGAACATATAGTGCTGAAATCAAGCTGTCTACGGCTATAGATGCCAGTAAATATTATGTAGGTGAAACTTCAACAGTTTACATAGACATGGGTCAAACGAATTCTATATCCATTCCAATTAGTTCAGTTTTAAATGATGGGGAAGATTATGTTTATGTAGTTGAGAACGGACATGCTGTTAAGAAAAATATAACTTTAGGTGATACTGATGAGGATAAAGTTTCAGTAGATGGTCTAAAAGATGGAGATGAACTTATAGTTCAAGGAATGAAGAACTTAAAATCAGGATATAAAGTTACAGTTAAATAGAAGGAGAATATAATATGGGATTAATTAAAGCAGCTATAAAAAATAAAAAAATTGTATTATTTCTAGTGGCTATAATTATAGTTAGTGGCTTTTACTGTTATAGTGGAATCTCAAAACAGGAAACCCCAGATGTTGCATCTCCAGCAGCTATGATTACTACAGTTTATCCAGGTGCTTCACCTAGCGATATAGAAAAGTTGGTTACTAAAAAGGTTGAGCAGAAAGCTGAGGAAGTTGATGGATGTGACTATGTACAATCTTATTCGGAAAGCAATGCATCAATAGTTATACTCTATTTAAACAATGATGCTGATGAAGATAAATCTTGGAGAGATTTAAGAGATAAGATAAAGGATTTAAAATCTGACCTTCCAAGTGGATGTAATGATAGTGAAATTAATACTAATCTTACAGAAACAGCCGGTAGCATAATAAGCATATCAGGTAATAATTATTCTTATCAACAGTTAGGAGATTATGCTGATGATATAAAGAAGGAGCTTCGTGATACTGAAGGTGTTTCTAGGATAGATGTAAAGGGTAAGCAGGATAGACAAGTAAAAGTAGATATAGATTGGAATAAAATAAATAAATATCAAGTATCTGTAGCAGATGTATGTTCTGTATTAAAGGCACAAAATGTAGATATACCATCGGGTTCCTTAAATTTGGTTACGGGTAAGATAAAGGTAAATACGCCGGGGATGTTTAGTTCACTGCATGATATAGAAAATACTGTTGTAGGAGTCTCAAGTAGTACGGGTGAAATGGTAAGAATTAAAGATATAGCAAAAGTATATATGGACTATGATGATGATTCAACTTATAAATTTACTGACAATGCTCAAAATGCAGTATTGCTTGCAACGTATTTTCAAAAAAATAAAAATATAATTCCAATAGGAAAGGATATAAAGAAAAAATTAGATACAATAAAAAAGGGAATGCCAAGTGATCTCAAAATAGATGAAGTTACTTTTCAACCTAAGGATGTAAGTGATTCTGTCTCATTTTTTATGAAGAATCTTAGGGATGGAATAATACTTGTAATCATAACTGTTCTTATCGGTATGGGTTTTAGAAATGCAATGGTAGTATCTGCAGTTATACCTATATCAATCTGCATGACTTTTGCTATTATGTATGCTCTTGGAATAAAAGTTGAACAGATGTCAACTACGGCACTTATTATAGCCCTTGGAATACTCGTTGACGATGC
This sequence comes from Clostridium sp. 001, assembly GCF_019056555.1. Classification (NCBI taxonomy): domain Bacteria; kingdom Bacillati; phylum Bacillota; class Clostridia; order Eubacteriales; family Clostridiaceae; genus Clostridium; species Clostridium sp. 001. The sequence goes on from NZ_CP020473.1 coordinate 2,763,020, forward strand.
TATAGTAATAGGAGATGTCATACAGGTTGGAATAGATGATGGTATGGGAAGGAATGAAGCGGCATTTAATGGAATAAAAAAACTATTTGTACCAGTATTTACTTCCACCTTAATCATTGTAGGAGCTTTTTTACCTTTGCTCTCAATATCAGGAGTTGTTGGAAAGTTCTTAAAGAGCCTGCCGCAGGTTGTTATAATATGTGTAATCTGTTCTTATTTATGTGCGTTGTTTGTAACACCAGCTATGTCTTCTTTGTTTTTTAGAAAGAGTAAGGAGAGCAAACGGGAAAATCCAATTCGTATGATGTTTGAGAATCTTTTAAAATATGGACTTAAGCACAAGAAAACTATTATTGGGGCAGCATTAGCTGTTTTTGCAGTGGCATTGATTTTAATTAAAACTCTCGGAATGCAGCTCTTCCCTTATGTAGATAAAAATATGATATATATAGATGTCTCAAATGAAAAAGTTGCAGATATAAAAAGTACTAGCAAGTTGGTGAACCAAATAGAAGGTATATTAAAACGGCAAAAAGAAGTTACAGCTTATACTTCGGCTATAGGTGGTGGTATGCCTAAGTTTTATGTAACACTTCCTACAGTTGCGCCTGCTGATGACACGGCCCAAATTATGATAAAAGTAGATTTAAAGAAGACAAATAGATTTAAAACTAGGCAGGAGTTAGTAGAATATGTACAAAATCAAATAGATAACAACATTTCAGGAGGTACAGCTACAGTAAAACAACTTGAGGAAGCCATGCCTATAGGTGCACCGATACGTTTGAGACTTACTGGAGATGACCTGGATCAGATTCAGAAGGTTTCTGAAAAGATACAGCAGCAGTTAAAAAATATACCTGGGACTATGAATGTAAGAGATGATGCTGCTAAAAAGACTTATGAATATGAAGTAGATATAGATGAAAATAGAGCATCACAACTTGGTTTATTAAAATCAGATGTCCTGCAGCAGATTAATATTGCACTTAAAGGATATAAGGCTTCTACTTATAGAAAAAATGGTAATGAATATGATATTATGGTCAAAACAAATATTTCATCTGTAGGAGACTTGAAAAATTTATATATTGAATCAAGTGTTACCAAGAATAAAATACCTTTATATGAGGTTGCATCTGTTAAACTTAATTCGGAAATAGATAAGATCACTCATTATAAAGAAGACAGAACTGTAACTATTTACAGTGATGTTAAAAGTGGATATAATTCAGTTAATATAGAAAAAGAATTGCAGCAAAAAATAGATGGAATGAGTATAGATCCAGTAAAAGTTATATATGATGGTGAAAAGGCTCAGATAAGTAAGTACTTCACAAGCCTTGGTGTAGCAGGTGTGCTCATTTTAGTAATAATATATGTACTCTTGTTTATTCAATTTAAATCATTTGTACAACCACTTGTAATAATGTGTTCTCTGCCACTGTCCCTTATAGGAGTTTCAATAGGACTTCATGCTTTTGGAATGAATCTGTCACTTACAGCTTTTATGGGTATAATAAGCTTAATTGGAGTTGTTATAAGAAATGCCATACTTCTTATTGAGTATATAAACAATGGTAGAGAAGATGGACTTTCTGTAGATGATGCTTGTATGTTTGCTGTAAGCCAAAGATTTAGACCTATAATATTGAGTTCTACGGCAACAGTTACAGCACTTATACCACTAGCTTTTTCAGGAAGTGCACTTTTTGGACCTATGTCCGTTGCTATGATGTGTGGACTTTTGACAGCTACGTTTCTTACGTTTGTGGTAGTACCTGTAGTTTATTCTATGGTAAATACGAAACTAGAAAAAAAGATTAAGAGTAAAGAAGTTATTACTGATTAAGAAATGCCGTATAGAGTTTTAACTTAAAAATCAACTTATACATAGAAATATTTAGTCGCACTTGTGGTTGTACAAATATTCGAAGTATAAGTTGATTTTTTGCTTAGAAATTCTATAATAGGAAAAAGTAAGGTACATTAATATAAAAATTTAATATAACTATAGTAAGGAAAGTATGAATTCATTGGATGTTTTTCACACTTTTATGTAGTCATAAATAATATATATTAAAAGTATGGAGGAATATTTTCCAGTAAATGTTTAGGAGGTGGTTTATAACGAAATATAATAATGAAAAAGAAAATTGCTATAAAGATAAAGGGTATAGGAAACTTCATCTTGGTTGCGGAAGAACTATACTTGAAGGATGGATAAACTTAGATCTTATAAAGCTTCCAGGTGTGGATGTAGCTGCAAACTTAGACGAATGTGCTAATGTTAAGCTTCCATTTGAGGATGACTATTTTGAAGAGTTTTATGCAAGTCACTTAATTGAACATATAAAGAATCCACTGTCTATGATGCAGGAACTTCATAGAATAGCAAAGCCAAATGCTAAAGCTATTTTTAGGTGCCCTTATGGATCTAGTGATGAAGCTTTTGAAGATCCTACTCATGTTAGACAATATTTTTTAAATTCTTTTGGATATTTTGGACAACCGTTTTATTGGAGAGCTGACTATGGTTATAGAGGGGATTGGAAAGTAAAAAGACTTATTTTAACAGTTGATAAAAATAAATATGAAGGTGTTGAACCTTATAAGGTTTTAGAGGAAGTAAATAAATTTAGAAATGTTGTAAGGGAAATGATTGTTGAATTAATAGCAATAAAGCCTATAAGAGAACCTAATAAGAATTTACAAAATCGTGTAAATGTTGAATTTAATCTAGTTTAGCTTTACGCATATAAGTATTCTAACTTAAAAATCAACTTATACGTAGAAATATTTAATCGTACTTGTCGTTGTATAAATATTCGGAGTATAAGTTGATTTTTTGCTTAGAAAACCTATAGGTTTAGCATCATTTTTGAGCTATTTCTACTCTTACAGATTTCCCCTTGATGGTTTTGTGTTTAAGTCCATCGAGAACTGTGCGGCCTTTCCCAGATAGTATATCCACGTAAGAAAAGTTATCCTGAATTTCTATTATGCCAACGTCTTCAGGGTTAATACCATCAATGCTGGATATAGTCCCAGCAATATCCCCTGGCCTTATTTTTTTCTTTTTACCTGCACTTATATATATTTTTGTAATGTCTTTATTTAGTTTATTGGATTTATCTTTTTTTATCTTAGGAGCAGCTTTTAACTTTTCTCTATATATATCCTTGCCTTTTTCCACTTCCTCTTTTGATGGAACGTCACCTTTTTCAATAGTAAGATTGAAGGAGTTTTCTATTTCTTCTAGAAATCTATATTCTTTAGGTGTAACGAAAGTTATGGCAGTTCCACTTTTTCCTGCACGGCCTGTTCTTCCTATTCTATGAATATAACTTTCTTTTTCCATAGGAATATCATAGTTTATGATATGGGTTATATTTTCTACATCTATTCCACGGGCTGCAACATCCGTGCATACAAGAAAAATAAATTCTCCTCGCTTAAATCTTTTCATGACATCAATTCTTTCAGATTGAAGCATTCCTCCGTGAAGGGCACTGCAGGAATAACCTTTACCTTTCATTTGAAGCACAAGGTCTTCTACATTCTTCTTTGTTCTGCAAAATATCATACAACTTTCTGGCCTTTGAGTATATACTAGCTTATTTAACAAATCGAATTTTTTATATGCCTCTATCTGATAATATATTTGATTGATTCTATTTATTACAGGATTTTCGGCTTCTATTTCTATATTAATAGGATTATTCATATATGCAGCACATAATTTAAGTATTTCTTGGGGAATGGTTGCAGAAAAAAGGAGAGTTACTCTATTTTTAGGCAGCTTATCTAGGACAGCTTTGACCTGATCTATAAACCCCATATTTAGCATTTCATCTGCTTCATCTATGATCAAATATTGTATTTTTTTTAGGGAAAGAGTACCTTTTTCTATATGATCTAGTGTTCTTCCTGGTGTCCCAACTACTACATGGGTTCTTTGTTTAAGTTCTTTTATCTGAGTTGTTATAGGCTCTTTTCCAAAGATTGCAGTACAATTTATTCTCTTAAATCTTCCTATATCGTAAAAATCTTCTTTTATTTGTAGTGCAAGCTCTCTTGTAGGAGCAAGTACTAATACCTGAGGATTTTTTTCTTCAAGTTCTATTTTTTCACAGATTGGTATGGCGAAAGCTGCTGTTTTTCCACTGCCAGTTTGTGACTTTACTATAATATCTTTATTTTTAAAAATAAGTGGTATTACTTTTTCTTGAACCTGGGACGGATTTTTATATCCTAATTTTTCTATTGATTCTAATATATCTTCACTTAATGCGAAATCTTTAAACTTTAGTTTATCCATAATTTTTTTTACCTCGTATACTTTTATATTAACAACACTTATCATACTATTATGTGCTTATAATGTATAGGGGACTTAATGAAATTCATTCATTGCATATTTTAAATTATGGTATAATATTTACACCATACAAGTTGCAAAAAGGAAGGTCGAAAAATGGAGAGAAAAAAATTTTTAGATGTTGCTACTACAGAGAATAATAAAAAATGGAAACAAAGCATTTCTAGAGAAAACAAATTGTATAAAAGAAACCATGAGCTCCGAAGCGAATTTTCAAGAGACTATAATAGAATATTGCATTCTACTTCATACAGGAGACTAAAACATAAAACTCAAGTATTTTTTGCAACAGATAATGACCATATATGCACAAGAATAGAACATGTAAACCATGTTTCTGCTGTGAGCTATACTATCGCCAACTATTTGGGTTTAAATACACAGCTTACTACAGCAATTGCCATTGGACATGATTTAGGACATACCCCTTTTGGACATGAAGGTGAAAAAATATTAGGAGACTTTTCTAAAGCACATTTAGGCAATGAATTCTGGCACGAAAAAAATAGTTTAAGGTTTGTAGATAAAATAGAAACTTTGCCAAACCCTGCGGGAAAACAAAGCAACCTTGATTTAACCTATGCTGTAAGGGATGGAATTGTATGTCACTGTGGAGAGGTAAGGGCAGAGGCAATTTTTCCAAGAGATCAGGTTGTAGATTTAAACGATATACAAAAAACATTACAAATATCTTCTTATACCTGGGAAGGTTGTGTTGTTAAAATAGCAGATAAAATATCCTATCTGGGTCGGGACATAGAAGATGCTTTTAAACTTGGAATATTAAAGAGAAGTCAATTAAAAGAACTATATAAAATAACAAAAGATACTGTTGGTATACACAGTATAAGAGAAATAAACAATACGGTGCTCATGCACAATTTTATTGTAGATTTATGTCAAAATAGTAGTCCAGATAATGGTATTGTATTGTCAAGCAAATATTTGAATTTTATTGATCTTGTAAAGGAATTTAATTATGAAAATATTTATAATCATGAAAGGCTTAATAATTTTAAAAATTATGTAAAATTAGTTTTAGATACCATATTAAATACTTTAATGGGTTATTATGATGGTGAAAAGACATTAGACAAAATTAAAGACTTTAAAAGGATATATCCTTCGCTGCATGAGGGATTTTCTGGATGGCTAAAAAAATATTGTATTCAATTTAAAGGAAGATGGAGAGATAATGAAAAAATTTATGATTTAAAGAATTATCGTGATTATATCCAGGCTATCATAGATTATACGTCTGGTATGACGGATAACTTTGCCATAAGAGTTTTTAATGAAATGTTGAGATTTTAATTGACAATATAAAGTTATGTAAGTAGAATATAATAAACAGAGTTCTTGGTTTCAGGTGGAGTTTTTTCTCCATCTGAAACTTATTAACAGGATTCTTAGTGCTTTAGCACTTAGAAGGCGTTATCCTTTAGGGGAAATCGTTATCCAGGGGCGTAGCAGCCGTTATCCCAAACTTTATAAGAAAAGCAGATATCCCAAATATTTAATTTGGTGATAGTCTCTTTTGCTGTGCGCGATGGGGGGATTACGGCTGGTAGCCATCGGATAAATTGATATATTGTCAAGAGGGAGTAGTTTGAAAGATAATGTCAACATATTGGTTTAAAAAACCTGGCATTATCCACAATTATGTGTAACGAGACTTTTGGTGTATTTAATTTAATACACCAGGAGTCTTTTTTTATTTTTTACTTTAAGAGGAGGCGTTTAAAATGATTTTATCTGGCATTATCATGGTTTTGTCAGCTCTTTTAATTTATTTTAGCTGCGAATTTTTTGTTAATAGTATTGAATGGGTGGGCAAGGCCTTTAATATATCCAAAAATGCAGTAGGAACTGTACTTGCAGCCTTTGGTACTGCGTTACCTGAAAGTATTGTGACTTTAATTGCAGTAGTATTTGGGGCAAACTCAAGCCAAAAGGACATCGGAGTTGGTTCAGCCTTGGGAGGCCCTCTTGTACTGAGTACCATTGCTTATGCAGTGGTTGGAATAAGCATAATTATGTTTAGTAGTAAGAGAAAAATAGGAAAGCATATTAAAATTAACGCAAGAAAGTTAGGAAGAGACCAAATTTGGTTTATGTGTATTTTTGCATTTAAAGTGGCATTGGGATTTGCAGCTTTTTCCATAAAGCACTGGTTGGGATTCTTATTTCTGGCCGTTTATGTACTTTATTCTTATGGCGAATTAAAGGCAGATGAGGAAGAAAGTGAAGAAAAACTTGAACCTTTAAAGATTAGTCCTAAAAATACACATCCTACAAAAATTATGATTTTAGGTCAAACCATAGTATCTCTAGTATTTATTTTTGCAGGTTCTCAGATATTCGTACACAATTTAGGCTCACTAAGCAGCTTCCTTGGAGTACCACCGCATATAATAGCATTGATACTCAGTCCTGTGGCAACAGAACTCCCGGAGACACTAAATGCAGTTATATGGGTAAGACAGGGAAAGGAAAATTTAGCACTTGCAAACATCAGTGGATCTATGATGATTCAAGCTACTGTGCCAAGTGCACTTGGAATTATTTTTACTCCATGGATGTTTGATAAAAGTCTGGCTCTTTCAGCTTTTATAACTTTTATAGCAATTTTATTTTTATGGATAACTTTAAGAAAAAGCCATTTATCAGCTTGGAGGCTATCTCTTAATGCTTTACTGTATGTTGTTTTCATAATTGGAATATTATTTACTCAACTTTCATAGTTTAAAAAAATTGCGAAGCAAAGCTTCGCAAGTTAAGAATTAATAATGAAAAATTAATAGTGAAGGATGATTTTTAGCTATTGCAAAAAATCTTTAAATTTATATAAATCAGTGCTTAGTAATGTTTTGCTTTAGCAAAACGAACATCCAAAAATTTAATTAAAGATTTTTTGTAGTGTAACGGAAAAAAATCCACATTAACTATTAATTCTTTATTCTTAACTATTAACTAAAAAAATTTTATATATGCGAAAGTTGAGCTATTTCAAAAGTTGAATATAGATTATTTTGTTTTTTTAGTTGGTAAATTAAATATTAAATTAAAAAAATTAATTGGGAGGATGAAAAAGTTTATTTTAAAAGTTATTGAGGATAATTTATTGACATATAGTATATTTAAACTATAATAAAAATGTACTACAATTGGATAAATGGTAGCATTTTAATGGAATAAATTTACATATAAATGTTTACATTTTGATTAAATTTACCTATAAGAGATATTCAGAAGAAAATTGTTTTCGTCTCATTTTTTACATTATGGAGGAATAGAAAATGGACATGATTGATCGTCAAATTGTAAAGTGCCTGCAGAAAAATGGTAGGATTTCAATAAAAAAATTGTCGCAAATAGTTTGTCTAACTCCTCCTGCAGTTGCAGAACGCATAAGAAAGCTTGAAGAAGCAGATGTTATTATGGGATATAGGGCTGTTATTAATCCCCAGAAGATGGGAATGAATATAGAAGCTCTTATAAATATTACATTAAAAGCAGGTAAACGAAAAGAATTTATTGATTTTGTAAGAAAAAGTAAGTGTATAGTTAAGTGTTATCATGTTACAGGAGGTTTTTCCATGACTGTTAAAGTAATAGTCAAAGAGACGTCCGAGTTAGAAACATTAGTAGGTAAAATTCAGCAGTATGGTAATACACAAACTCTTATTATTCTTTCTACTATTATTGAACATAAAGGAATTGTATAGATAATATTTTTAAAGTCTGGAAGAAAACCAGACTTTAAATTTTTGTGTTTATTATGCTTGTACAAGCTTTTTAGTATGTTCTTCTACCATTTCAGGAGTGATGTCAGTTCTTCTTGCAACTCCACTTTCTATGGCAGCTTTTGCTACATAGTAAGCTACCTTTGGTGCTATTCTTGAGTCGAAAGCATCTGGTATAACATAATCTTCATTAAGTTCTTTTTCAGTTATTATATCTGCTATAGCACATGCAGCAGCTATTTTCATTTCTTCGTTTATTTTTGATGCTCTTACATCAAGTGCTCCTCTAAATATTCCAGGGAATGCAAGAACATTATTTATTTGATTTGGAAAATCCGATCTTCCTGTACCAACTACTCTGGCACCTGCAGCTTTTGCTTCATCAGGGTAGATTTCAGGTTTAGGATTGGCCATAGCAAAAATGAGGGGATCTTTATCCATTGTTTTTATCATTTCAGGAGTAATTACTCCAGGAGCAGATACACCTATAAATACATCAGCTTCTTTTAGTACATCTTTAAGCGCACCTTTTACCATGCTAGGATTTGTAATTTCTGCCAGGTCTTTTTTTGCAGCACTTAAATTTTCTCTATCTTTTGATATAGCACCTTTTCTATCGCATACAATAATGTTTTTAACTCCTCTACTTACAAGCAGCTTTGCGATTGCTGTACCTGCAGCTCCTGCACCATTTATTATTACTTTTAAGTCTTCAAATTTTTTGTTTACTATTTTAAGCGCGTTTATCATAGCAGCTAAAGTTACTACTGCTGTTCCGTGTTGGTCGTCATGAAAAACTGGTATATTGCAGACCTTTTTTAATTTATCTTCTATTTCAAAGCATTCAGGGGCTTTTATATCTTCTAGGTTTATTCCTCCAAATGTGGATTCTATTAATTTTACTGTTTCTACAATCTTGTCAGGATCTTTGCTGTCAACACAAATAGGAAAAGCGTCTACTCCTGCAAAAGTCTTAAATAGAATAGATTTACCTTCCATTACAGGCAAGCCAGCTGCAGCACCTATATTTCCAAGTCCCAAAACTGCACTGCCGTTAGTTACTACTGCTACATAATTTCCCTTAGAAGTATAATCGTATAGGGCATTATAGTTTTTGTTGATTTCAAGACATGGTTCAGCAACACCTGGAGTATATGCTAAACCCAGATCCTCTCTTGTTTTAACAGCTACTTTACTTTTAAGTTCTATTTTACCTTCATGTTCTTTATGAAACTTTAATGCTTCTTCTTTTAAATTGTTCATATGTAAACCTCCTTGTGTGATAAAAAATATTTCCAGCAACCAAAATAATAAATGAAAAACAGGTTACTGGAAATTATATTACGTTATAGGCTTTCTAAACCTATATTAAGCAAATTCATATTTTTTTAATTCCCTAGGTTCAGTCATACTTATAGGATCTAGTATACGATCTAATTCAGATTCTTTTAAAATACCATTTTGAAGTATGATCTCTTTTACTGGCTTTCCTGTTTTTATAGCACTTTTTGCAATTGAGGCAGCCTTTTCATATCCAACATAAGGTGTAATGGCAGTAACTATGCCAACACTATTATCCACTAACTTCTTACATCTATTTGTATTTGCTGTTATACCTGAAATACAATTTTCTGTAAAAGTTTTTACACCGTTAGTAAGAGTTTCTATGGATTCAAATAAGTTAAAGAATATAACTGGTTCAAATGCATTTAATTCCAGTTGACCAGCTTCAGCAGCCATTGTTATTGTAACATCATTTCCTATAATATTAAAGGCTACTTGAGTCATTACTTCTGGAATTACAGGATTAACTTTTCCTGGCATTATGGAAGATCCGTTTTGTTTTGGTGGAAGATTTATTTCTTCTAAACCTGTTCTTGGACCTGATGACATAAGTCTTAAATCATTTGCCATTTTGGATAAGTTAACGGCACAGGTTTTTATGGCGCCAGATACTGACACAAAACCATCCAAATTTTGTGTGGCATCTATCAAATCATCAGCTTGTTCTAATTGTACACCAATAATATCACTGAGTATAGGTACGACTGTATTCATATATCTATTATCTGCGTTTATTCCAGTACCTATTGCAGTACCACCTAAATTTAATACTTCTAATTCTTTTTTTGCGGCTTCAAGTCTTGAAATGTCTCGTTTTATAACGGAACTATAAGCCTTAAATTCTTGTCCTAATCTAATGGGAACTGCATCTTGAAGCTGAGTTCTTCCCATTTTTATAATATTATTGAATTCTTTTGCTTTTATTTCCAATTTCATATCTAATTTCTTTAGTTGTTCTATAGCTTTTAAAAGAAGTTTTAAAGCAGTTATTTTTCCTGCAGTTGGGAAGACATCATTTGTAGATTGTCCCATATTAACGTGATCATTAGGATGTACAATTGAGTAGTCTCCCTTTTTACCACCTAAAAGCTGGATAGCTTCATTTGCAATTACTTCATTTGCATTCATGTTTGCAGAGGTACCAGCTCCACCTTGAATAGGGTCTAGTATGAATTGATCTTGCAAATTACCTCCGAGTATTTTATCACTAGCCTCAATTATTGCTTTTTCAATGTTTTCATTTAAAAGACCTGCTTTATAATTAGCTATAGCTGCTGCCTTTTTTATTTGAACAAGGCTTTTTACAAGCTCTGTATTTAATTTATATCCTGTTATATTAAAATTTTCAGCTGCTCTCAATGTTTGAACTCCATAATAAGCCTCTGTAGGTACTTCCTTTGAACCGATGGAATCACTTTCAATTCTAAAATCCATAAATATTCCCCACCTTTATTTTTAAATTTATAAATTGTAAATGCTTTTTCTTTTAATTTAATAATAACCTGTTAATTTAAAACAGTAAACAAAATTAAGAAAACTCCGTAATAATGAAAATAAATCACTATATTTAGTTTATAAAAATTAGAAAAATATAGGGTTAACTTAAAAAATTAAGGTGGTAATAGTATTGAATGTTTTTTCAAATTTAACAAATACTATCCTTAAGATTATATAGGCTTGAGGTGGTATATTAATGAAAAGTAATCATAAAGGACTTTCAGTAGGTCAGCTTACAATGATGGCTTTAGGAACTGTAATTGGTGGTTCATTTTTCCTAGGTTCTGCTGTGGCTATTCATGCATCAGGTCCTTCTATTATTATTGCTTACATACTGGGAGGAATTTTAGTATATTTTATTCTTTCTGCACTTTCTGAGATGACTGTATCTAGCCCAGCTCCAGGATCCTTTGCTACCTATGCAGGTAAAGCTTTTGGACGTGGAACTGAATTTATGGTGGGATGGGTTTATTGGACAGGAATGGTTCTAGCTATGTCCAGTGAAGCAGCAGCAATATCGATTTTAATTCGCAGGTGGTTTCCTAAAGTATCCATATCTTTAATAGGAAGTATTATTATTATTTGTATTACATTGCTCAACTTGTTGGGTGCAAGTAAATTGAGCAAGCTAGAGAGTGCTCTTGCTTCTTTTAAGATAGCTGCCATACTATGTTTTGTTATTATTGGCATACTTCTAATTACAGGGTTAATAGGTGGAGTCTCACAAGTTAAATTAGGTCAATTAGGAAGAGAGCCTTTTTTTGCTGGGGGAATAAAAAGCATTGCAGGAAGTATGCTTACAATTATGTTTGCCTATGCTGGTTTTGAGATAATTGGTTTAGCTGCTTCAGAGACTGAAGATCCTAAAAAGGTAATTCCGAAAGCCATTAGATATACTGTTTTAAGCCTTGTTGGCCTTTATATAGTTTCTGCAGCTGTAATTATATTTTTAATTCCTACAGCTGCCATTAGTGAAAATGTGAGTCCTATGGTAGCAGCCCTTAATAATTGGGGAATGGGTTGGGCAGGTAATGTTATGAACATAATAATGATTACTGCTATACTTTCTACAATGTTAGCAGCTATGTTTGGACTTGGAAGGATGGTTCGCTCTCTTGCAGATGGAGGTTATGCACCTGCATTATTGAGGGATAAAAAGGATGTGCCTTATAGAGGAATAATGTTTTCAGGATTCTCCATGCTTTTAGGGCTTATAATTGGACTTTTATTTCCAAAGGTTTATTTGTTTTTAGTAAGTTCAGGAGGTTTTGCATTACTCTTTACCTATGCAATTATTGTAGCTTCCCATATTCGTTTTCGCAAAAAAAACTTACAAGAGTTAAAGAGAAAAGGATATCCCTATGGTTCATTGATTAGTTTAATAAGTCTTGTTGTTATTATTGCAAGTATGCCCTTTATTTCAGGGCAAACCTCAGGTCTTATAGCTGGAATTATAATTATAGCTGTATACTTATTTATATATTTAGGTGTAGAAGTCTATAAAAGAACTAGGAAAGCTATAAATGAGAATAATAAGTTAAGTGTAAAAAAGCAAATAGTTGATTTACTTACAGAGTTTTCTGAGGAAATTACTGATCATAAGAAAGATAAAAAAGGAGAGTAATTACATGTGAGTAATTTCAAATAAAACTTTTATTCTATTTTTTATAATCTTAATTCCCCATGAATATTTTTAAATTAAAAATAAGACATAATAAATATTTTGTTTAATTTATTATAACATAATATAGTCTTAAATCCAGTTTTTATTAAAATAGTTACATAAAAGTACCATAAAGAGTAACATTTATTTACTTATAATGTAATTTTATGTAAAATTGTAGATAAAATTTGTTACTAATAATAAAAAAATTCATTTAATTTCACAATAATATGACAAAATATTTATTATGTACTAATAATGTAAATTATATTTTATAGTACCACAGTTTAATTAAAATGTTTAATATAGAATGGAAGGGAATAGTGAGGATATGATCAAGGTAAATCAAATAGACAGTGTAAAAGAATTTGCTAAAGTTCAAGCAAATTTAGTATCTGGTGGAGTTGTGTACGGGATTATAGAAGGTGATACCATGAAATGGGTACAATCTTCAGATTTATCTAGTATAGATGTATTTCATGTTGGTAAAAAATTTGATAGTAATAGTACATCTCTTACTGCAATTCGAGAAAAAAGAGTATTGTCTCAGAAAGTTCCTCGTTCCGCTTATGGAATGAGACTTTCAATAACTTCAATTCCTATAGTGGACGAACATGATGAGGCTGTTGGTGTTTTTTCTATGGCTTTTCCAAGATTACATCCTGTAGCAAAAGCTTTTGAAAATTTTGCACCTATATTAGCTGAAATGTTTTCAGAAGGTGTTTTTTTATGCTTAACTGATCTTGAAAAATTTGTATATGTGCAATCTTCAAAACAATTTGATATTAATTCTATAAAAATAAGAGATGAATTTGAATCAGATTTTATCAGTAAAAAAGTGATAAGCACAGGAAAAGCCAAAGTTGAAAAAATAGATGCTGTAAAGTATGGTACTCCTGTTATGATGTTAGGTTATCCACTAATTGATGAAGATTCAAATGAGGTTGTTGGTAGTTTTGTTATAGCTATGCCAAAGGAGACTGAAGCAGAGTTACGTAATATGTCAGGCAATCTTACGGAAAGTATAACAGGGATATCTTCTGCTATTGAAGAATTGGCAGCATCAGCATCACAAATACATACCAATGAACAGGAACTTAATAATGATATAAGTCAGATAACAGAATTATCAGAAGAAATAAATAAGATATCTTCTTTTATAGAGGATATTGCAAATGAAACAAAGATGTTAGGACTAAATGCTGCTATTGAAGCTGCTAGAGCAGGACAAGCTGGCAGTGGTTTTGGTGTAGTGGCAAATCAAATAAGAAAACTTTCTGAACAAGCTAAGAGTACAGTGCCTAAGATTAAGAAATTAACGGATAATATTGAAGAAAAAGTAGATGGATCTAGCAAGAAAAGTAAGGGATCTCTAGCTTCAAGTCAGGAACAGGCTGCTGCGACTGAAGAAATTACAGCAAGTATAGAAGAGATAACTACTATGTCAGAAAAATTAAGTGAAATTGCACTTAAACTTTAATCCTATAGAGTTTCTAAACGAAAAATCAACTTATGCTCTGGATATTTTTTACAACCTTCAGCTCCTTAAATATTTTGATAAGGCTAAGAAAAAAATTTAAAAAAATACTGAGAACTTTTCAAAACTCGTACCTCAAACAATTCAAAAGTTCTAGATTTTTTAAGAATTTTTTCCTAAGACTTATATACAAAATATTTAAAAGAGCTTCATTGTTGTAAAAATATGCTTGCGTATAAGTTGATTTTTAAGTTAGAGATTTATCCGATAATTATCCTCATATGATTACTCTAAATAAAATTTGAACTTATAAATAGAAATATGCTGACAAAATTGAAAGCACATTTAAAAAATTTTTAAATTTAATGAAGTGTTTTTTGTTTCTGAATCGTTATAGTAAGTGTAAGGATAAAAAGGGCGGTGATGATTATTCAAAGAGATGAATTTGCAAATTATATAAAACAATATGAACGTTTAATCATTACTATATGTTTATCTTTTACAAAAAATTATTTTGATGCAGAGGATTTGGCACAACAAACTTTTCTGGCTGCTTATAAAGATTATGAGAAATTTCAAGGAGAAAATTTTAAAGCCTGGCTTACTAAAATTGCTGTAAACAAGTGTAAAGATTATATGAAAAGTCCTGCACGAAAAATAAATAGTTTAACTGATGAAGAATATGAATGTCTGGAAGACAAGAAAAGTTGTATAGAAGATACTGTAATAGAAAATGATACTTCACGGAAGATACATGACTTGTGCAATAAATTAAAGGAGCCTTACAGGACTGTAGCCATAAATTATTTTTGTAAAGATATTAAACTTTCCCATATGGCTGAATCTACGGGGCAAAAACTAAAAACTCTGCAGACGCATTTGTATAGATCAAAAAAATTATTAAAGGTTTTATGGAAGGAGGAGTTTATGTGAGTGAAGTTCTGTTTGATGAAAATGGACATTTAACTGAAAAATCCATAAGATGCCTTAAGGATGGTTCCTTAAATAGTGAGGAGAGTATCATGATTTTAGATCATGTTTCTGAATGTGAAAAGTGTAGTGCCTATCTTGCTGATGGTTTTGATGATACTGAACTTGTAAAAGCTCCTTCTGGATTTTGTGATGAGGTAGAGAATAAAATAAAAAAAAGGAAAAGCAATGAATTCATTTTTTACTCAGTTAGGGTTTCAATTGCAGCTTGTATGGCACTCGTAATTGTTTTTTCAAATACATTAAATTTTATAGTAAATTCAAAAAAAGTAGCGGGTATTGCACCGCCAAATTTAAGTATCGTAAACTCAATAAATACAAATATAAGTAATTTTTCTCAGAAGATAATTAATATGGAGGGTTTTAGTAATGAGAATGAAAAAAGGTAAGATTTCAACATTTATTTTTTCACTTTTACCTGGTGCAGGACATATGTATATGGGATTTATGAAGATGGGAATATCTTTTATGTCAGCTTTCTTTTTTGTAATATTTATAGCTGGCTGGCTTAACATAGGTCCTCTCTTGTTTGTGTTACCTCTTATTTGGTTTTATTCCTTTTTTGATTGTATAAACAAACGCTATTCTTCAGATGAAGAATTTTTAAATCTAGAAGATAATTATTTGTTTTCACTTGATAAGCTATTGAAAATTGATCAAAAAGTATTTACAAAACAAAGATTATTTGTAGGTATAGTATGCTTATTCCTTGGATTGTATTTAATATGGGATAATGTAATGAATACTTTATGGGGGCATATTCCAAATGAGATATATGAGATGCTTTCTGATGTAACGAGAACTGCACCTAGAATAATCATAGGCATTGCAATAATTGCTGCAGGTATAAAATTGATCAAAGGTAAAAAGAGGGAGATGGATAAAGATGTTTAAAGGTCGTAGAGTTGGCACCCTTACGGCAGGCATAGTGCTCGTTATGTTTGGAACAATGTTTTTGCTAAATAGGATGCTTCCAAATATGAATTATTATCTAATAGTGTCATTGTGGCCTATTATTCTAGTACTTTTAGGTATTGAAATTATTGCAGGTTATATAATAAATAATGAAGAAAAGATGAAATATGATGCAGGTGCCATTATTTTAGTAATATTATTATCTGTTTTTTCAATGGGTATGGCAGGTGTCCAGTTTATAATTCTTCATTTTCCCCAATGTAAGATCATTTTTTAAATAGGGAAAATCCTATTAAATTAATTTTAAATAGTAATTGACAGAAGCAGGTTTGATGTTTAACATTAAACCTGAAATTTTTGCGTATATTTTAATAGAAATATAGTGTAGATAATTGTGCGACTTGTTTCTAAGTAAAAAGCTTAGACTAATTAGCTGATTAAATTCAGAAATTAGAACTGTTATTACGAGAAATCAAATGATAGAGTAACGCCTTGAAGGGTTTCCACTAATACTCCGATTAGCGTCTTAATAAGTAAATATTAAGAGGTTGAAAGCTCGGTGAAGACGACTGAGAGCCACTGTAAGTAGATGAAATAATCCCTACACGAAATGCGAACTAGAGGTAGTCGAGTGGTGATAGGACGGGTGTCTATAAAATATCTATGGTTAGGATGTTGCTTAGCAACTGACAAAGTTGGGAATGTACAGGTCTAAACTACAAATATCTAGAAATGGATATAACACATATGTGTGGTAAGTGTGGATGAGTAAAATTAGTTACTATGAAAATCCATATAGTGTTATAGGCATTATCAAACTTACAGGCTTATACCAACAACCTAAGGATATATGTAAAGATAATAATAACGGAACAAGGAAAGCTTAGAATATGGAGGTTTTACTACCTATGAAGTAGTGGTAAGGAAAAGAGTATATCTATAACTTATCTTAATCTAAGTGATGGTGGTGGCATGAAGCAAAGATAACTATCGTAATGATAGATTAGTAATAGCCACTAGACAATTTGTTATATGAAAATTAAATACTGAATAAAACCAAGGTTCGAGTAAGACTAAGAGATGTTAAATCCGTTAAAGGAGAAAACAGACTTGGAGGAAAGCTTAAAATTAGAGAAAAGACAGTTACTAAGAAATAATGAATATTACACAATTCAAGGCACATTTGACAATCTGTATAATCAATCTTGTAACAATAAAAAGTTTACAGACCTAATGCAGTATATAACCTCTAAGAATAATATCTTACTGGCATATAGAAATATCAAGAAAAACAAAGGTTCAACAACATTTGGAACTGACAATCTTGATATAAGCTACTTCAAGGATATGAAAACAGACAAATTTGTTACACGTATCCGAAATAAACTAGCAGACTATATACCAAAAAGTATAAGACGTGTGGAAATTCCTAAACCAAATGGTAAAACTAGACCACTAGGAATACCATGTATCGAAGATAGAATTATCCAACAATGTATTAAACAAGTGTTAGAGCCTATATGTGAAGCCAAATTCCATAAACATAGTTATGGTTTTAGACCTAATCGGTCAACAAGCCATGCAATAGCAAGAAGCATGTATCTAATGAATATAAATAAACTACACTACGTAGTAGATATAGACATCAAAGGTTTCTTCGATAACGTCAATCATAGTAAATTAAAAAAACAAATGTGGAATTTAGGAATTCAAGATAAAAACTTGCTTAGCATAATTGGAAAAATACTAAAATCAGAAATACAAGGAATAGGAATACCAACAAAGGGTACACCACAAGGTGGCATAATTAGTCCATTGTTATCAAATATAGTTCTTAATGAACTGGATTGGTGGATTAGTTCACAATGGGAAACTTTTGAAACAAAACATAGTTACACACAAAATAACAAAGATAAAGCATTAAAGAAAACAAATCTCAAGGAAATATTCTTAGTAAGATATGCAGATGATTTTAAAATTTTTTGTAGAGACTATAAAACTGCACAGAAAATCTATAATGCTACAAAAATATGGTTAAAAGAGAGATTGGATTTAGATATAAGTCCTGATAAATCTAAGATAACCAACTTAAGAAAGAATTACACAGAGTTCTTAGGATTTAAACTAACACTAAAACCCAAGAGAGGTAAATATGTATGTCAAAGTAGAATGTGTGATAAAGCTAAAAAGAATACTGTTGACAAGCTAAAGAAGCAAATTAAGAAAATCCAAAAGCATTGCAATGGTATAGAAGTAAATAAATTGAATTCAATGATATTAGGAAGTCACAATTATTATAATAGTGCTACAAATGTATCATTAGACTTTAGAGAAATAAATTTCTTAGTTATAAAAACCTTGGAAATACGTTTAAGGAGTTATATATCAGATAAACCTAAGTTTTCGAAAACCTATGAACGGTTATATGGAAACTACAATGGAAAAATCAGAACGATTCATGATGTTACGATATTTCCAATCTATGGTTGTAAAACAAAACCACCTATGAGTTTTAGTCAAGATATCTGTAATTATACAAAACTTGGCAGAGAAAAAATCCATAAAAATCTTAGAGGCTATAAACACTTAATTAACCACCTACTAAGAACAACAAATGGAAATAAAACTGCTGAATTTGACGATAATAGAATATCTTTGATTGCTGGACAACAGGGTAAATGTTATATTACAGGGTTAGACTTGGAAATAGATAACATGGAATGTCATCATAAAAAACAAAAATGTGATGGTGGAACAAATGAATATAAAAATCTTGTTTGGATATGTGGAGAAGCCCACAAGCTTATTCATAGTACTAAACAAGATACTATAAACAAATATCTAGGTTTATTGTCCCTTGATGAAAAAGGGTTAAATCGTGTCAATTCTTTAAGAAAGTTAGTAGGAAATTCAGTTATTTTTAATTAGAAAGTAATAAATTGTTGGGGCGCCGTATGAGTTCGAAAGTCTCAAGTACGGTGTTAACTGGGGGAAAAGGTGGAGATAACATCAAAGTTTTACCTATCAGAACAAATAGTGTTTATAGTATTTCATGTACTACTTTTATATAAGAATATAACTTAAATTACTATAAAAATAGTTAGAATAATTAAAGTGAGTATAGTAGAAACTATGATTGAAATAAGTAAATCATAGGAGGATATATAACAGTATGGAAGTAGTGAAGGTAAAGACAGAAGATAATAAAGAGAGATACTTTGTTGCAGATGATAATGGATTACCTATAGAGTCAATATTGAAATTTATAAGGTTTAAGGATAATACTAATTATGCAAGAAATACGTTAAGGATGTATTGCCAGCATTTAAAATTATACTTTGAATATTTAGAGCAAAGAAAATTGGATTTTCAAGCTGTTACTATAGATGATTTGGCGTTGTTTGTGAATTGGTTGCAAAATCCTTATAAGAGTTTAAAAGTAATACCAACTAATAAGGTTGATTCAGCAAGGAGTCCAAGAACCATAAATATTGTAGTAAATACTGTTTTGATGTTTTATGACTATGTTTTAAGGTATGAAGAGTATAGCAATAATATTTCAGATAGACTTAAAAAATTTGTTTCTACTCCAAGTAGAAACTTCAAAGGATTTTTATTTGGCATAGACTATAAACAAAAGAAAGTTACAAGTAATATATTAAAACTTAAAGTTCCAAAATCTAAACCTAAAACTTTAACTAAAGAAGAAATAACTATACTTATAAATGCTTGCAATAACTTTAGAGATAAATTTTTATTATCACTCTTATATGAGACAGGATTACGAATAGGCGAAGCCTTATCATTATGGATTGAAGATATTGATATAAGTGATATGGTAATTGATCTCAAAGATCGTGGCCAACTTGAAAATAATGCAGAGATTAAGACAGTTTCAAGTCCTCGTAGAATAGATATATCTCAGAATTTGGCCGATATGTTTATGGAATATATAGCTGAATATCATACTGAAGAAGTTGAAACCAATCATATCTTTATAAAAATTAGTGGAAAAAACAAAAACAAAGCTATGGACTATGTAAATATAGATAACTTGTTTAGAACCCTTAAAAAGAAAACAAGAATATATGTTACACCACATATGTTTAGACATAGTTCATTAACTACACTCAGAATGGCAGGATGGCAACCAGAGCTGCTTAGAATTAGGGCTGGCCATAAGAATATTTATACTACTTTAAATACATATATTCATCCCTCAAAAGAAGATATAACGAAAGCATTTGAAAAGACTAAACCTAATTTAGATTTGGATATATATAATGGGGGAGAAGATCAATGAATAACAATTTACAAAAAATTAGAACTGGCCAATTAAATAAGTATGAAGAAATAATTAAATATTTGAAACAAGATAATAGTTATTGGTTAGATAATGATAAATGGGATTTAACTAAAGAATTTTTTATAGGAAAAAAGCATAGCTATATTTTTAAGTATTTAGACTTTAGTAACGTTAACTATGAGCAATTAAAGAACGAAGTTAAGTTTTATATTGTATATAACTTAAAAAATAAATATATAAAGAAATCTACAATAGCACCTTTAAATCCGAGTATTCAAAAGTTAGCATTATTTACGGATAAATACAAGTCCTTTTTAGAATTTGACTTAGAGAAGTCTAAGATAAAGTGGAAAGTTTTTTTAAGAACTAACGGTATAAATGGTGGAAAGTCTAATACAAGATACTATAACTTTTTTGATTGTGTTTTAGACTTTGTTAAAGATTTTTACGATAATAGAGAAGAAACCGAAAAAGATATATGGTATTCAAAGAATATTAAAGGTGCTAAAATTCCTGCAAGTGGAGCAAGCCATGGAACGTATCTATCTATTAACTTCACAGCTATACCACAATACTATCGTGATGAAGTTAAAAGGTATTTTAAAACTATTATAACTAAAAAGAATTGGTCATCATGTAATAATACTTTAAAATATTTAAATTACTTTTTTAACTATTTTTATTCTAATAGTTATAGTGATGGGTTTATTGAAAATTTAAATAGAAATGACATAGAAAAGTATTTATACTATATAGGCAATGACAGAAAAGGTAAAAATAGAACAGAAAATTCAAAGTATGTAAGTTTTATAAGAACATTTTTAGAATATATTCAAATAGCTCAATATGATAAAGCACCTAAAAAAGAAGTGTCATTTTTAATATTTCAAGATGATATTCCGAGAAGAGAATTTGTACGAGACGAAATGAGAAGAGTTAAATTTATTCCAGAGCCTATATTAAAGCAATTAGATAACAATATTATGGAATTAGATAGACCACAGTATATACCTATCTATATTCTTCTTAGAGAAACTGGGTGGCGAGGTACGGATATACTAAATCTTAGATATGATAATTGTTTAGAACAGATTTGGAATAGTAAAGAAGACAAATACAATTATTATCTTTGTGGTGAAATAACTAAAACAGGTATAGCACAACTTAAAATTCCAATTAGGGATAAGGTTGCTGAAATGGTTCAAAAATCTATTAATAAATCTAAAGAACTTAGTACAGAAGAAAATAATCCTAAGAAATATTTGTTTAATACCTATGAAGGTAAATTAAAAGGAAAGCCATTAAATAAGACATCTTTACTAAACGCTATAAAAAGGCTTATTGAGCAAAAGGATATTAGGGATGTTAATGGTGAGTTATATTATTTTAGACTTCATTCTTTAAGGCATACAAGAGCTAAGGAATATGTAGAACAAGGTATGGGGATTAGTATCATACAACAAATTTTAGGTCATCAGAGTCTCCAAATGACAGTTCATTATGCTACTGTAACAGAAAATATACTCTACGAGAAATGGAAGAATACTGAGGACTTAGACTTATTTAGAGTTAATACTGAAACCAACAAACTTGAACAAGTAGATTTAAACTCTGATGATGGAGAAAACCTAATAAGATATGAGTATGTTAAGAAGAATCTGGATGCAGTTAGAGTACCTTTTGGTGTATGCTTTAAACCTTCTAAATTACCTTGTAAGCAACAAATGAATCATTGTTTAACCTGTGCAAGTTTCTGCACCACTGTTGAAAATATACCAGAATATGAAGAAGAAATAGACCATGTTAAGAAGCAGATAGAGGTTAGTGAAAGATGTGGTAGAGAATTATGGGCTGAGAAAAATAAAACATATTTAAAACTGTTAAAAGATACTTTATTAAGAGTTAAGGAACAGAAAATCGTTCATAAAAACGGTAAATCAAGGGAGGAAGCTTAGAATGGGAAGTACAAAAGGATTAAAAGAATATGCAAAACACAAAACAGAAGCTACTTTAGAAAAAGTAGACAAATCTATTCGAGAGCTTTCCTTGAAAGGTGAAAAAATTAATTTCAATAGTGTTTGCAATCTAAGTGGTGTATCTAAAACTTTTCTTTATAATAATGCTGAAATTAAGCAAAGAATTGAGGAACTTAGAGATAAACAAACAGAAAAAGTTATAAAACAAAAACTTAAATATGATAAAACTGATAAATCAAAAGACATTATTATAATGGCTAAAGGTAAAAAGATTAATGAATTACAAGAAGAAAACAAGAAGTTAAAAGAACAATTAGAAATTCTCAGAGGTAAATTATATGAAAAAATATAAAGTACATTGTTTATATGTAGTCTATGTGTAAAGCTATAAAAATCAATATGTTTAGCATATGCTACACGAGATATTAATAGGAGTGAGAGATATGTTAATGAATGATGTTAAAAGGTATAAAGCTGAAACTTTTGATATAATGCAATTTATGTTTGAAAAGTTCAATGATCATCAACTTCATTGTGTAATTGAATTGGATAGCCATATTGATGAAAATTGTTTAAAAAAGGCAGTACATATGTCAACTTGGGAATTTCCGTTATTAACCTGTAAGTTTGTAGAAAAGAAATCCTCACCTTATTGGCAAAGTTGTGAATTTACAACAGATGATATTGTAAGAATAATTGAAACTGAAAAGATTTATGAGGAGATAGAAAAATGTATTGTACTAAAAACAGATACATTTAAAGGACCGCAGCTTAGGGTAAATATTATAAGAAGTAGTACTTGTGATTGTCTTTGTATAATAATTAATCATATGCTCTGTGATGCTGCAGGTTTTAAGGATTATCTTTACATGTTAAGCTCTATATATTCCAACCTAAAAGATAACCCGGGCTATACCCCTAGTTTTCAGATGAGTTCTAGAAGTGCAAAACAGGTACTGGATAATTTTAGTAATCTGGATAAGGCTAAAATATTTTTCTCTTCATCACAGGTATCCAAATACAATGGGGGCGTCTATTTCCCTTTAGAAGGGGATAATAATAGTCCTTTTGTTGTTATTCATAAGATTACCAAAGATAGAGTTAAATTTATAAAAAAATATGCTAAGGAAAGTAAAACAACTATAAATGATATTGTTATTGCATCATATATAAGGGCTCTTTACAAGAAATTACATTGCAGCCATATAGCTCTTCCTTGTCCTGTGGATCTTAGGAGATACATTCCAGAAAAGAAGGCACAAGGAATATGTAACTTAACATCAAATATGGTATGTGATATAGGAAAAGATATAGGTGGAAATTATAAAGAAACTCTTTTGAAGGTAAAAAAATCCATGGAACATGAAAAGAAAAGTTTTTCATGTCTTAATGGTCCAATGATGCTTGAAATTATATTTTCTCTATTACCTTATAAATTTGCAAAATCACTTATATTCAAGTCATTCCACAATCCTCCTATAGCTATGACCAATATTGGAATTATAGATAAAAAGAAGCTTTCATTTTATGGAGCTGGGATTAAAGATGCTTATATGAATGGATCTATTAAATATAATCCTTATTTTCAAGTTGCACTTACTACCTTTGATGATGAATTCACTTTTAGTGTAAACTTTTGTGGTACACAGAAAGATAGACAGAAGATTAAGGTTTTTTTGCAAACCCTTGATGATGAACTCCCCAAACTGATATAATTTAACTTATATAGCATTTGGGGGGAGTATAAAATGAAATATAAATATATATTATTTGATTTGGATGGAACAATTACAGAGTCTAAGGAAGGAATAACTAAATCAGTACAGTATGCATTGAAGAAATTTGGTATTATAGTGGAAAGTCTTGATTTGCTTGAAAAATTTATAGGACCACCATTAAAATATTCATTTAGTGAATATTATGGTTTTGATGAAAATAAGTCTCTTGAGGCAGTGCAGTATTACAGAGAATATTTTGAGAAAAAAGGAATAATGGAAAACAAAGTGTATGACTATATTGAAGATTTACTAAAGCAATTGAAAGAGCTGAAATTAAAATTAATTAT
The DNA here is from genome assembly GCF_019056555.1 of Clostridium sp. 001. Taxonomy (NCBI): domain Bacteria; kingdom Bacillati; phylum Bacillota; class Clostridia; order Eubacteriales; family Clostridiaceae; genus Clostridium; species Clostridium sp. 001. The sequence continues at coordinate 2,787,380 of NZ_CP020473.1, forward strand.
AGCGACATCAAAGCCTACTAAATTTTCAAATATAATATTAAATAACTTTAATCTAACCCCCTATTTTGATGCCATTGTTGGCAGCAATATGAATGGGACAAGATGTACAAAAGGCGAAGTAATAAAGCATGTAGTAGAAAAGTATAAGATTAACCCTAATGAAGCTGTAATGATAGGAGACAGAAAATATGACATGATAGGGGCAAGACAAAACAACATGGATTCTATAGGAGTAACCTATGGATATGGATCTCTAGAAGAATTAAAAGAAGAAGAGCCAACTTATATAGTAGATAATGTAATGGATATATTGAATAAAATTACACAGAAATAAAGAGAGATTCTAAGCAAAAAATCAATTTATACTCCGAATATTTTACAACCACAAGTACGATTAAATATTTTGATAAGTCTAAGCAAAAAATTTAAATGTACTTGCTTATTGTAAAATGTTTCTACGTATAAGTTGATTTTTAAGTTAGAATACCTATGCAAATTGTAAAGTTTAAAAATGAATCTATAAGTGTTGAAATTTGTCATTACATGATCTGTATAAGTTAACTTTCAAACTAGAAACTCTATAATGATTAGCTTTTGTAGTATTTTTTAGGAGAAAGTCCAAACATCTTTTTAAAGGCTCGCACAAAGTTGGAGTAATCTCCAAAACCAGATTTTACGCAGGCATCTGATGCATTTTCACCATTTGATATCAACAAATTGGCCATAATCAATCTTTTCTGAAGTATATAATTGTGAAGTGTATACCCGGTTTGTTCTTTAAATTTGTGCATTAAATAGTACTTGCTTACATAAAATTTAGAGGATAGAGCATCTACAGAAAGATTTTTGCTTAAATTCTTATTTATATAATCTAGAATATTATCCATGCTCTTATCATATTTTATGTCATTGGATTCTGAAATATTTTTTTGTTTCAAAAACAATCTATTTATATAGACTATAAACTGTAGAAAATAGGAAATCCTCAGTACGCTGTAACCTAATTCTTTGTTTTTAAAGGTATCTTCAATTTGAAAAAGTATTTTTTTTACATCTGCAAGCCATGCACCTTCAAGTCTCAATAAATTAAATCTTTGTTTTGATGCCAGCTCAAAGCAGCTTAATAAATTACAGTTATGATTATATCTTACTAAAAAGTCTGAATTTAGCCACATAATTATACGTTCGTAGGTTTCGTTTGAGTCTATTATAGCTTTGTGTATATCATTGCTGTTTACAAGAAGTATATCCCAGGGCTTTAATTTGTAGGATTTACCCTCTATTAAATAGGTTACATTGCCTGATATAAATATTACTATTTTATTAAAATTATGATAGTGAAATTGAAATTTAATATCTCTTTTATCTTTTAAGTGAAATATTTCAAAGTCACTTTTCAAATAACCTCTCTTTACTTTTTGAGTTGTATTTTCAATCATTCAATCATACCTCAACTATATTATATTTATATGCTAAAGCATTTTTCGCAATATTTCAAGCACTTTTCGCAATAAAACAAGTAAAAAATCAGTATATAATAAGTATAAGGCATTTAAAAGAAAATAGGCTATCATATTGACCAGTTATTTATTTGAAGATGCTTAAAGATTAAATGAAAAAATGAGGTGTTTTTATGAGTTTATTTACTGGTTCTGCAGTTGCAATTGTAACTCCATTTAAAGATGGCACTGTAAACTTTGATAAATTAAAGGAACTTTTAGAATGGCATATAAAATCAGGTACAAAAGCCATAGTTGTTTGTGGAACTTCAGGTGAAGCCACTACAATGACGGAAAAAGAAAAGAAAGATACTATAAAGTTTACTGTAGATACGGTAAATGGAAGAATACCAGTAATAGCTGGTACAGGTAGTAATTGTACTGCGCAGGCTGTAGATATGAGCGTATGGGCTGAAAGCGTAGGGGTAGATGGACTCCTTGTAATTACTCCTTATTACAATAAAACTACACAAAAAGGAATTATAGAACATTTTAAAGTAATAAACGATAGAGTAAAAACTCCTATAATAGTTTACAATGTTCCAGGAAGAACAGGATTAAATATACTTCCAAAAACTTTGAAAAAATTATGCGAATTTAAAAACATAAGCGGAATAAAAGAAGCCAGTGGCAACATAAGTCAAATTGCTGAAATGAAAGCACTTTGTGGTGACAGAATTGATATATATTCTGGAAATGATGACCAAGTAATTCCAATATTGTCTTTAGGGGGATGTGGGGTAATATCTGTAATGGCAAATATAGTACCCTGTGATATGGAAAAAATGTGCAAATTATTCTTTAAAGGTGATATAAAGGCTGCACTTAAATTACAGTTGGATTTATATTCACTTATAAAGGCAATGTTTATAGAGACGAATCCTATTCCAGTAAAAACTGCTATGAATATTTTAGGCAAAAATGTTGGAAACTTGAGACTTCCGCTTACTACTATGACGGATGAAAACTTAAAAATATTAAAAAATGAATTAAAAAATTACGGACTTTTAGGATAGAAATTAATAGTTTGTAGAAAGGAGTGATAGAAAATGAAAAATTTTTTTAAAAACTACAAGTTTTCCATTATATTATTAGGCTCAATAGTTTTAGGTGCAATTGTAGGTGTATTGTTAGGATCTAAGGCACTAGTATTAAAGCCTTTTGGAGACTTATTTTTAAATTTAATGTTTATGGTGATAATACCTTTGGTATTCTTTAGTGTTACTTCTGCTATAGCAAACATGAAAGGTATGAAAAGATTAGGTAAAATTATGGCAAGTACCTTTGTAGTATTTATATGTACTGCGCTTGCAGCGGCTGTGATTGGTTTTATAGGTGCTTTAATAGTAAATCCTGCAAGAGGCATAGATTATTCAGCTCTTAAAAAGATTGTAACAGCTGGAGGAGGTGCTGCTGATAAAGTGAAGCAAGTAGGGCTTTTACAGCAGATTGTAAATACTCTTACTGTTTCAGATTTTGTTTCCTTATTTTCTAAAAGTAATATGTTGCAGCTCATTGTATTTTCAGTGCTTTTTGGTATTTCGACTTCAGCTCTTGGGGAAAAGGCTGAACCTGTTGCAAAATTTTTAGAGGCGGCATCTAATGTAATGATGAAAATGGTTAAAATAATAATGTACTATGCTCCAATAGGTCTTGGATGTTATTTCGCTGCAGTAATAGGATCTCTTGGACCACAAATACTACAGGGATATTTAAGAGTATTTCTTCTATATATAGTTATATCAGTTATTTACTATTTTGGGTTCTTTACTTTCTATGCATTTTTAGCTGGTGGCAAGATTGGAATTAAAACATTCTGGAGAAACGCTGTAGCTCCAACGATAACAGCACTGGCAACTTGCTCAAGTGCAGCAAGTATTCCTGTTAATTTAGAGTGTACAAAAAAAATGGGAGTACCAGAGGATATAGTTGAAACTGTAATTCCATTAGGGGCAAATATTCATAAAGATGGTTCTGTAATTGGTGGTGTTATGAAAATTACTTTCTTGTTTGGACTATTTGGAAGAAATATGACTAGTCCTTCAGCTATACTTTCCATAATTTTTGTATCCTTTTTAGTTGGAGCTGTAATGGCAGCTATACCTAGTGGAGGTATGATTGGTGAGATGCTTATATTAAGTGTGTACGGACTTCCAACGGAGCTGCTTCCTATAATTGCAGTTATAAGCGTAATAATAGATGCACCAGCTACTGTGCTTAATTCTACAGGAAACACAGTAGCTAGTATGGTAATATCCAGGCTTGTAGAGGGGAAGTTAACATTTCAAAAAAAGTATGGCATAATGGAAGATAAGTAAGACTTGTAAGATTGTATAACTTAACTTTTGCACATAAGAAATTTTGACTTAAGATAGGAATATTGCGTCGCAACCTTAGTAAAGAACAAAGTTCAAAGTTTAAATATCAAATAAGGATAATTTTCTTCCTAACGTCAGAAAATATTAAAATTATAGATTTCCTAAGGTACGAGGGAAATCATCTTTATCTGTTCTTTGTTATTTGGACTTTAAACTCTAATTATTAATTCTTAACTATTAACTCTTAATTAGATAAAGTGGGGTATAGATATTATTCACAAGAGCAACTTAATCATTTTTTAGGTATAAAAGGTATTGAAACTAAAAAAGTAATTGGATATTGTAGAGTTAGTTCCCACAAACAAAAAGATGACCTTGAAAGGCAAGAAGATAATTATAAAAATGGTGGGAAATTTATATCAGATAATGATTTGAGAAAAGAAATAACAATACTCAAACAAGATAGTCTAAGTTGGCTAAATGAAGTATCTAACAATGTGGCTAAACAAGCTGTTAAAGATGGTTGCGATGTTTATAAGAAGTTTTTCAAAAAGTTAGCTGATAAGCCAAGGTTTAAGAGTAGAAAAAAATCTAAGCCATCTTTTTATAATGATACATCAAAGCTTAAAGTTAAAGAAAATTCGGTGTTAATTGAAAAGGTTGGTTGGATAGATATAAAGAAAAATACAATGCCTATGAACTGTAAATATACTAATCCGAGAATAAGTTTTGATGGAAAGTATTGGTTCATATCAGTAGGTATAGAAAAAGAAAATCCAATAGTAGAATTAACAAATGAAAGTATTGGTATTGATGTTGGGGTAAAGGATTTAGCTATATGTTCTAACGGAATGACTTTTAAAAATATCAATAAGACAAAAGTTGTAAAGCAACTTGAAAAAAGGCTACGTAGATTACAACGTAGGGTATCTCGCAAATACCTAAAAAATAAAGAAGGGAGTAAGTTTGTCAAAACAGGTAATATTATAAAAATCGAAAAGCAGATTAAATTACTTCATAGAAAATTAGCAAATATAAGAAGTAATCATATTCACCAAGCAACAAATAAGATAGTGAAAACCAAGCCATCGAGAGTTGTTATGGAAACACTTAATATTAAAGGAATGATGAAGAACCGATATTTAGCAAAAGCAATAGCAAAACAATGTTTGTATGAGTTTAAAAGACAAATGCAATATAAATGTGAGTTTAATGGTATTGAATTTGTAGAAGCAGACAAATGGTATCCTTCATCAAAAACTTGTAGTGAGTGTGGACATATAAAGTCAAAGCTTTCACTATCTGAAAGGACATATATATGTGAGGAATGTGGTTGTGTTATAGATAGAGATTATAATGCAAGTATCAATCTATCAAGATATGAATTAGTAGGCTAATCACTTAAAAGATACTACTAATATGTACCATGCGTTGTATGGGAATTTAAGCCCTCGGACTATTATATCAAACCAAAGTAGCTCTATAGTAAAATGGGATAGGCCGAACAGGGAATTAAACAAGCTTTATAGAGTTCTATAATGTTTTGGCAATGGTATTTTATGAAGTATAAAATTGGACACGAAATTCAATTTACTCAAAGCTTTTGGTTACCAGTAGAAGGTGGTAAAAAGCTGAAAGTATTAAAAGGCGATAAAGCTGTAGTAGTTAAAAAAATAGATGATAATTCAGGAGAAATATTATATATGACAGGGGAGGCTTCAGGCAAAAGCCAAGTTATAAATATTCAAGTGGATGATCAAATAGATGGGGATTATATAGCAAGACAAATAATGGAAGGACTTTAATTAAAGCATCATAGGTATTATAAGCCAAAAATCAACTTATACTCCGAATGTTTTTAGTAATTAAAAATTAAGAGTTAAGAATTAATAGTTATGGATGATTTTCTTCCGTTAGCACTTCAGAAAATCTAAAATATGGTATCACTTACGCAAAGACTCAAATTTAAAATTTTTCGTAGCGTAGAGGAGAAAAATTGACCTTCACTATTCATTCTTAATTATCAATTCTTAACTTAAAAATATGCCTGCATATAAGTTGATTTTTAAGTTAGAATACCTACGCAGATTGTAAAGTTTAAAAATAAATCTATAAGTGTTGAAAATTGCTAATTATAAATCTTGGTTGAATTTATAATTTTAGCATTTAAATTAAACTGACAATTTGGACAAGGTTAATTCTAGAGTTAACTATCTAGAGGGCTTTAAACTTAGAAAATCTATATAGTGATTCTAATTGAAATTTTAACTTATACATGAAATATACTAACAAAAGTGAAATCACACTTAAAAACTTTTTTTATAAGTCTTAGTGAAGTATTTTAGAAAGTCTTAGAAGCTTATATATGTCTGAGGTACGAGTTTATATAAGCTTCTTTAAATTTTCAAAATACTGAATTTTAGACTTATAAAAAGTTTTTAGTGTGATGATTTTTGTTAGTATATGTCCGGTATAAGTAAACTTTCTACTTAGAAACCCTATATTAATCACATCTTAAAGTTTTATAAGTAATAGTAGTAGGCTCGCTGCAGCATACTTCTATATCTTCTTTGCTTATTTTGGTATTTAATTTCACGGGATATCCCCACAATTCATAAATGCATTTTAAAGTAGCTTCCATATAATTTGAATTTAATTCTCTCCCATCGTAAATATGTTTTAATACGAGGGTATTGTCCTTTTTTAAAATATCATCAACGACAATATTGGGAATGGAACCCATACCACAATTATTGCATAGGGTATTCCTGATTTCAATCCATCCTTTTTCATCAGGAATTTCTTTTATTACGTAGTCACTGCGTTGTTTTGCATATTCAAATAAATTTAGTTCATAACACAGCTCTTTTGTTAAGTATCTTCTAATAAAAGAGGCATCTCTTTCCAGTGATCTTACTTCAAATATTTTATTTTGTCCGTATCTTTTATCTAAGTCTTCAAATATTTTAAAGCCAATATAATAGGGGTTAATTCCTCCCATAATAGGTGTAATTACATCATTATGTCTTTTAATGAATTCAATGTGAAGTGAAGGCGAAAGGTCCAGTCTATTTAAGGTCTTGTAGTGCCAGTAACTTGCCCAACCTTCATTCATAATCTTTGTTTCAACCTGAGGTATAAAATATGCAGTTTCTTTTTTTACTACATATAAAACATTTTTTTGCCATTCTTCTAAGTCACTGTGATTTATAATAAAGTTTAGTAAGTCTTCTTTTGATTCTTCTTCTGTTTTTTTTAATCCTATAGCCCTATTTGTTTGAAATCTTATGGAATGAGCGGCATTTAAAATTTTTTCTACTCCTTCATACCCGATGCTTGGGTCATTTATATATTCTCTTATCATATCTGCGTCATTTTTAAACATTTCAAGAGTATAGGATGCTTTAGTACCCTCTTTAAACAATCTGTTATTTTTAAAGAAATCATTATGTCCGTATACATGAGCCATTGTTAGAATTTGCAGTAACAGTGTATTGTCCTTCATCAAATAAGCAAGACAGGGATTTGAGTTTATTACCATTTCATAAGGAAGTCCTGTAAGGTTATATTTGTAAAGTGATTTTGTCCTATCATAGGATTTGCCAAAACTCCAGTGAGGGTATCTAGCAGGCATTCCCAGATAGGCTTCGTATCCTATCATGTCTGTATAACTTACAATTTCAAATTCTTGAGGATAAAAGTCAAGTCCTGATTTTTTAGATGCATCTTCTATAATGTCACACCATTTTTCTAAATCTGTACCTGTATATTCCAGAAAAATCACCTTCCTTCCAGTTCTTTTTTCAATATTTTTTTAAGGGATATCCATAAGTCTTGCTTCTCATTAATAGTTACAGTAGAAAAGTTATTTTTATCTATTCCTCGACGGAAAATGTTTTTTATATTACTTCCAAAATAGCTGGGTATGATTTCTGCATAGCTAAAAAGATTGCAGACTTCACATAAATCTTTGGCAGCTTTTAAAGCACGTTCGTTGTCTTCATCCCAATTGTCACCGTCACTTACATAAAAGGTATATACGTTCCAGTAAGCAGGATTATAATTTTCTTCAATTACTTCAAGAGCTTTATTTAATCCGCTGGATATATAGGTTCCACCAGATTCTACTTTGTGGAAAAATTCATTTTCAGTAACTACTTTTGCTTTAGTGGAGTGAGAAATAAATTTAATTTCAACATTATTGTATTTAGCTTTTACAAATTGATACAGAATAAAGAAAAAGGATCTAGCTAAGAATTTTCTTGTGCTATCCATGGAACCTGAGGTATCCATTACGCATATAACAGCAGCATTTAATTCACGCTTTTTTTTCTCTTTTATCCTGAAGTATCTTAAATCTTCCTGCCTGAAAGGAAATCTTGAGTCTATATCTTTAGAAATAATTTTATTTTTAAACAGTGGGTCTTTGGAAGCTTCTCTAATATCTCGTTTAGAGTTTTGCTGTCTTTTTAGCTTTTCTATAACAGTTCTTTTCTTAGCGAGCCTTGGATTTATTCCATTTCTTTGATATCCTGCTTTTTTTAAGGATTTTTTAGACAGTAGTTCTGAAAATTTTTTTTTGTCCATCAAAGGTAGCTCCATATCTTCAAGAAGGTAATTCATAAGTTCTTCTAAGGTAATTTCCGTTTCGTACATATCTTCCCCTTCTTCGTTACCTGCACCGCCTTTGCCTTTGCCTCCATTTTTCGCTAGGGATCTTCCAATTTTATCTCCTCTTTTTTGAGATCCATTTCCACTTCCAACTTGGGGACTGTTGTCTCCATATATAAAGTGATATTCTTTAATGCCCTTTATGGGAATTTTAATTTTCTTATCTTTACTCTGACCTATAATGCTTTCTTCTGATATTATATCTGCAAGATTATCCTTTATGGATTTCTCTACTAATTGCTTGTGGCGCCTTCTATCTTCTAAGGATCTATCATGGTGATCCCTTGGATCAAATTCTCTAAAAATAGCCATAATATCAATCCTTCCATAGGTTGTTGGCAGCGTATTTTAAAATAACGTCACAGCAGTGGTTACAATATCCATCTGCCTTCATTTCCTCAACCATGGAATTATATTTTTCGTTTTGTTCCTTGCCCCTTACTTTTGACTTAGTTATAACTCTGGATAGTTCTTTTACAGATGCAGTGAGTTTTTTCTCAATAGCTTCTTTAAGAGGTTCGTAGGAAGTATAGCTGATTTTTCCTCCATTTCTTATAACGTAGAACATATATGAAGTTACATCTGTTCTAAATCCTTTTGCAGAATTTTCGGAGATGCCAATATGTTCTTCTATAGATCTCATGAAAGTCTCATCTGGTTCTAATTCTTCTCCAGTAGATTGATCTTTAATTTTATTTTTATTTACATAAGCTTCTGCATGATCTAGGTAATTATCAAAAAGACTTTCTGCCTGTTCTTTAAAACTGTGAATAAAAGCTCTGGTTATTTCTTTTTCCAATACTTTGTTGTATTCTTTTCTAATGGTATCTTTTATAAAAGTTAAATATCTTTGTTTATCATCTTCAGCTATATCCAAATCTTTAACTGCTTTTGTTAAGCTTTCTATTACGCTAAGAGGATTTATACAGTTGTATTCTGAGTTTGAAAGTGCACTATCTAAGGCTTTTACTATAAACCTAGTGGAAATTCCTGTCATTCCTTCTCTAGAACCTGCTTCCTCTTTTAATTCTGAAAAGTCAATTTTTTTAGTTGTGCCTTTTTCAACGATATCTTCTCCATTGTAAATTTTTAATTTTGTCATAGGATCTACCTTGTTGGAAGGTGAAAGTCTGGATAGAATTGCGAACATTGCTGCTATTTCTATGGTGTGGGGTGCTATATGTGCATTAAATTGACTCTTGCCAAGTATTTTTTTATATATTTTAATTTCTTCATTTAATTCCATGCAGTAAGGAACTTCAATTTTTACTATTCTATCTAGTATTGCTTCGTTAGTATGGTCAGATTTAAATTTGTTCCATTCAGATTCATTGGAATGTGCTAGAATAATTCCATCAAAATAAATCATTGAACCCTTACCTGGAGATGGAACTGATTTTTCCTGGGTAGCTGTAATTATTGTGTGAAGATATTCCACATCATTTTTAAAAACTTCAATAAATTCTACAAGCCCTCTATTACCTACGTTGAAAGCACCATTTAGCGAGAATATTCTAGGATCATCTTCAGGGTACATATCCATCTTTGATATATCAATGGAACCTGTGAGTACGGATGTATCTTGGTTATTAGGATCAACTGGGGGTACTACTCCAATGCCTTTTCTTGATCGTATGGAAAAGTCAGTAGTAGTTACAGGAAATTTTTCATATTCGCCGCCGTAATCATGCTTTAGCCTATATTTACAAACAGGACATAAATCGCCTTCAATTTCTACACCGAGTGCTTTCTCAAAACTTCCTTTTAAATGTTTTGGTATAAGGTGCAGAGGCTCTTCTCTCATAGGACATCCTTCAAGAGTATAAATAGGTTCTGAGGTTTCAAGGGCTTTTTTAATTGATTCTACTAAAGATGATTTACCAGCTCCTACAGGACCTACTAGGTAAAGCACCTGTCTTGATTCTTCTCCCATCATTGCTGCAGAGTGGAAATAGTTAACTAGTTTCATTATGACTTTGTCAATTCCAAAAAAGTCATCTTTGAAAAAGTTATACCTTCTAATTGGTTCATTTCCATATAATTTTTTTATTCTTGGATTTTCTTCAGGCTTTAAAACTTCATAACCTTTATTCATTATAATATCATACATTCTTCTATGAGATAATTTTACGATTTTAGGGTTCTTTTTTACAATTTCTAAGTACTCTAGAAAAGTTCCTTTAAACTCATGCTTTTTTCTTATTTCCCTGTCTTTTTCAATTATATCCTTAAAGTTCATATTCTCCTCTCCTTTTTATTATATCTATTAAATACTACGCAGCATGGGCATTTATTATGTATAATAATTGATAGCACTTGTGATTTCAATCAAGTGATTCTTAGCATCAGGTGGAGTTTTAACTCCATCTGATGCTAAGAACTCTGTTTATCCGATGGCTACCAGCCGTAATACCCCCATCGCACACAGCGAAAGCGACTATTGCCAAATCAAAGATTTGGGATATCTGCTTTTCTTATAAAGTGGGGAATATTAGAACTATTGAGTTTCAGCGATTTAGAGTTCTTATGCTGTGCATAACGGCTGCTACGCCCCTGGATAACGATTTCCCCTAAAGGATAACGCCTTCTAAGTGATAAAGCACTAAGAATCCTGTTAATAAGTTTCAGATGGAGAAAAAAACTTCACCTGAAACCAAGAACTCTGTTTATAAGGATGAAGAGAAAGGTAAAGGGAAAACACGACAGCAGTAAGCAAGTTTTGCTGAAGTATTTTCCCTTTTATTTAATATCTTCTAATAGTGATTTGTAATGTTCTAATGCATGAATAAATTGATCTACTGATTTGCTATCCATATTTCTTATAGTATCGGATATACAGTTGGAAATTAAAGTTTGCTTTATGTCTAATATATCATTAACTTTCTTAAATTCTTCAGATATAGATAGTTTTACAATTCTTCTGTTGCTTTCAGGTATCTCTCGGGTTACAACACCCTGATTTACCAGACGGTTTACTATACCAGATACTGTACTCTTTGCAAGCATTAAATGATTGCTCAACTCATTTAATGTCATACCAGGTTTTTTATACAGATGAACTACAACTGCCAGTTGAGGTGCCGTAAAACCAAATTGTCCTGCAATTTCTCTGAATTTATGACCAATAATTTTATGGATAATTTTAAAAAGATTAATTATTTTATCCGATTGCTCTAATATTAAGTCATCATTTTGTGGTGGCAAGTTCTTTTGTGTTGGTATTGTGCTCAGCTCCTTTCTCTGTTTTTTTACTTTTCATCATTAAAGTTAAGACTATAGTGACAATTACTATAATAGAAGTAATAGCAACTGCATAAGCCATAGCGTCTATGGTAGCCTGTCCTTGAAGCAATTTACTTAACGTAGATAATGCAGAGGCTTTAGCTGTGCCTTGGGGTAGGCCTTCTTGCATATATGATTTCGTAAGTATATTTATCGTATCATTAGCGGGTTTATTGTAGACATTTATTTGCTCAGATAGTTTTAAATAATTGTAGTTAGTTTTGCTTTGTATTATGGCGGACATTATTGTTACGCTGAGGGAACTTGCTATTTGTCTTATGGTACTGGAGAGAGCAGATGCTTTTCCAATCAAGTTTTGTGGTACTACATTCATTCCTGCAGTATTAATTGGCATCATTGTAAATCCTAGCCCAATTGACCTTACACATAGAATAAAAGTTATCATTTCTCTAGTGGAATTCATATTTATTAAAACTGAAAGATGATAGGAACTTAAGGCTAGTATTATAAGCCCAGGTATAACTAAGGGCTTGGCACCAATTTTATCAAACAAGTTACCACTTACAGGCATTAGTATTCCAACTACAAGTGCAGCAGGCAGCATGATTAGACCTGTTTCCATTGCTGTATATCCTCTTATATTTTGGAGGAATAAGGGTAGCACGTATACTCCACCCATAAGTGCCATAGTCAAAACGCAGATTATTATTTGACATACACTAAAATCAAATAATTTAAATACAGTGAGGTCTAAAAGTGGCTGCGGGTGGGTAAGTTCATTTACTATAAATAGTATAAGACTCAGACATCCTAAAGTCAAAAGCAGCGGGTATTGTACTTTGCTCCAGTCAATTGAAGTCCATTCCCCAAGTACATATAAAATGCTTACTACTCCAATTGTAGAAGATAAAAATCCTATTACATCAAAAGATTTAAATGTAACTTTTTTAGGATCCTTTAGTAAAATTCCAGCTAAAATTACACCTAGTATACCTATGGGAACATTGATATTGAAAATAAGTCTCCAGTTCATATTTTGAATAATATATCCACCTAAAGTAGGTCCTATGGAAGGTGCTGCCATGGAAGCTATCCCCCAAATTCCAAGGGCTAGGCCTATTTTATCTCTAGGAAATATTTCATATATTATGGACATACCTACAGGCATTATCATGCCGCCACCTAAAGCTTGTATAATACGAAATACTATCATAGATGTATTGTTCCAGGCAAATCCACATAGCATGGAGCCCAAAGTGAACATTGCAAGTGCAAACATATATATTTTTTTAGATCCGAAAACTTCCTGAAGATATCCCGTAAGAGGTATAATTGCACCAAGAGCTAGGGTATATGATGTCAGTATCCATTTTGAATCATCCATTGATACTCCAAAGACTGCCATCATCTTTGGAATAGCGATATTAACTATACTACTGTCAAGTATGGACATAAAAGTTCCTATTACTACAACAATTAATGCTAGCCAGCTGTATATAGATTCATTGTTGTTTTCTTCCATTATATCACCCCATTACTTTATGCGAATTTTAACAACGGCATTGGTACCTGGAAGTATTTTGTTGTTAAATTTGTCTAGAGAAATTTTTATAGGTATTCTCTGAACTACTTTTGTAAATGTACCACTGGTAGTAGTTGGTATAATAGATAGTGCAGATTGGGCTGCTTCTCCTACAGATTTTACTTTACCGGTAAATTTTTGAGACCCATACTCATCTATAGTAATGCTAACTGGCTGTCCAACTCTTATTTTTCCAAGCTTTGTTTCTTCTATGTCAGCAGTTATATAAAGTTTATTTGGATCTATTAAAGTAGCTAGGGTTTGACCAGGAGACCAAATTTCACCGATGGTTCCCTGCTTTTTAATAATTATGCCATTTATAGGTGATCGTATTAAAGATTGATCTACCTTTGAGTCAGATAGGTCTGACATTTCTTGACGGGCTAATATTTGATTTTTAATAACAATATCTCCTTCATCTACATTGAGTTCTAGCAATTTACCACTGATTTGTGGAGTTACGTTGACTAGGTCTGCATCTACTTTTGCATCGTCTGTTGAAACATAGTAGGTGTTTTCATACCAATAATAAAATCCTATACTACTGAGTGCGACTGCGATTATTACTAATATTCCTACAATCAATATTTTTCGTTTTTGTTTCATATTTGAAATACCCTCTTTCTCTATTTTTCAAGTCCAATCTCAGCAAACATACCGGGTTTTAGCTGTGAATCTTTATCTGTTAGGCTTACTTTAACTAAAATGTCTCTGCTTTCAGAATTTAAATTAGAATTTATAACGGCTATTCTACCCTTAAATTGTTTGTCTGGTATTTCAGATACTTTTACAGCTACTTCTTGTCCTTCTTTAATTTGACTTACAATATCTAAAGGTGCATAGGCATTTACATAGAGGTTGCTGGAATTTATTATAGAAAGAAGTGTTGCACCAGGGGATACTGTATCTCCTACATTGACATTTCTGGTATTTACTACTCCGGAAATAGGTGCCGTAATAATAGCATTGCTTAAGGATGTCTGTGCAGTTTTTAAAGCTGCTTGAGCCTGGATTACCTGTGCTTTGTAAACATCTATAGATGATTTTGTGGGGCCATTTTGTAGCATAGCAAGTTGCTCTTGGGCAGTTTTATACTGTGAATCTGCTGTAGCAAGCTGCTGATTGGCTGAATCCAGTTCCTGCTGAGTTGCTGCTCCTGCATTTACTAAAGCCTGTACACGGTCATAGTTCTTTTTTACTGTTTCATAACTTTGAGAAGCACTGCTTACAGAGGATTGAGCTTCAGCGACTTGTTCAGGACGGGTGCTATTTTGGGCATTAGTTAAATTTGCATTTGCGGTATTTAAAGCTGCTTGGGCTTGATCAACTTGTCCTTGAAGATCTTTTGTATCTAGTTTAATAAGTACGTCGCCTTCATTTGTTTTTGAACCCAAGTCAACGGATATTTCAGAAACCTTTGCTGAAACTTTTGAAGTTATATTTGCTTGTTCATTTGTTGAAATTTTTCCTCCCATTAAAAATTGATCACTGGTATTTTGATTGATGTTTTTAATATTTTTACTCGTAGTGTTTGTAGAACCGCAGCCTGTCAAAAATATTGCTGCAGCCAGGCTAAATAAAATAGCTTTTTTCATATACAACCTCCTTTAATGGTTAATATAGATATTATTTGCATAAAAACTGTTCGTGTATTAACAGTTTTTATTATATACCTGTTTATTTTCATTTTCAAGAATATTATTCCAAGTGATAATTTAAAAAATACATTTTTTGATACTTGACATATGGCCATATTTTAATTAGAATAAAGGTTAGAATTTAAGTGAAAAATACACTTTAAATTGGTCCTGTGAGGCCAGAAAGAGGTATGTGATGGGTAAGCTTTTTTATATCCTAAAAAAAATGAATAGTTTTGTATTTGAATATGAAAACTTTGGCAATAGAAAAATTGTTTTTTAAAATAATTTTTTTATTGCCTTTTTTGTTTTTTAAGATGGATAGGTGTATTTTTACTAGTAAAAATGCAGGAGGTATAGTATGAAAGCAAAACTTATATTAGAAAATGGAAGTATCTTTCAAGGAGAAGCTTTTGGGTATTTGAAAGATAGTGTAGGTGAAGTGGTATTTAATACTGGAATGACAGGATATGAAGAAATACTTACAGACCCATCCTATTATGGTCAGATAGTAACGATGACTTATCCCCTTATAGGAAATTATGGAATTAATCTGGAAGACATGGAATCATCCAACCCAAAGGTAAAGGGATTTATTGTAAGAGAGTTATGCAGCTATTCCAGTAATTTTAGATCTGAACTTGAACTTTGTGATTACCTTAAAACGAATAAAATTGTAGGACTTTCTGGAATCGACACGAGAGCACTTACAAAAATGCTAAGAACAAATGGTACTATGAAGGGAATTATAACTATAGAAAATCTAGACTTTGTCTCTGTAGAAGATAAAATTAAGTCTTTTTCCAATAAAAATGCAGTATCTAAGGTGAGTACAGAGGGAAAATATATTGTAGGTGAAGGCAAAAAAAATATTGCTATTTTGGATTTTGGAATTAAAAAAACCATGATAAAAGCATTTGCAGATAGAGGATGTAAGGTAACTATATTTCCTTCAAATACTAAAGCAGAAGATGTACTTGAAATTGATCCAGATTTGATATTCTTATCAAATGGTCCGGGAGATCCAGATGATCTTACCTGTGAAATTGAAAATATAAAAAAGCTTATAGGCAAAAAACCTATTACAGGAATATGTCTTGGACATCAGCTTTTGGCATTAGCCCTTGGGGGGAGCACAGCTAAACTCAAATTTGGTCACAGAGGATGCAACCATCCTGTAAAAGATCTTATAAGCGGTAAAGTGCATATAACTTCTCAAAATCACGGCTATTATGTGAACAGACTGCCTGAAGATATGGAAATAACTCATGTAAGTTTAAACGATGGAACTATAGAAGGAATGAAACATAAAAGTCTTCCTATATTCTCAATACAATTTCATCCGGAAGCATGTCCGGGACCGGAAGACAACAACTATATATTTGATGAATTTATGAAATACTCACTTTAAAATATAGAGTTTCTAGTTTGAAAGTTAACTTGTAATCCGGATATTTTACTGTTAATTGATAAAATATAATTAAAAATTAAGAGTTAAGAATTAATAGTTATGGATGATTTTCTTCAGCTAACACTTCAGAAAATCTTCATTCACTATTCATTATTAATTCTTAACTTAAAGATATGCTTGCACACAAGTTGTCTTTAAGTTGTAAATTCTATAGATGAAAATTATGAATTGTGAATTGTGCATTGAGTAGAAGGGAGATAGGTTTTTATGCCTTTAAATAAAAATATTAAAAAAATATTAGTAATAGGATCTGGCCCTATAATTATAGGTCAGGCAGCAGAGTTTGATTATTCTGGAACTCAGGCTTGTGAATCTCTTAGGGAAGAGGGGTTAGAAGTTGTACTTATAAATAGTAATCCGGCAACTATAATGACAGATAGGGAGGTTGCGGATAAAGTTTATATTGAACCTCTTACGGTTGAATTTGTAGAAAAAGTTATAAAAAAAGAAAGACCTGACAGTCTTTTAGCAGGTATGGGTGGACAGACTGCATTAAATTTGACAGTGGAATTATATGAAAAGAAAATACTTGAAAAATATAACGTGAATATAATAGGTACCGCAATAGAAGCTATAAAAAAAGGTGAAGATAGAGAACTTTTTAGAGATACTATGAATAAAATAAATCAGCCTGTTGTGGAAAGTGAAATAATAACGGATATGGAAAGCGGTAAAAAATTTGCAAACAGAATAGGTTATCCTGTTATAGTAAGGCCTGCTTATACCTTAGGTGGAACAGGCGGCGGAATAGCTGAAAATGAAGAACAGCTGGAGACCATACTGGAATCGGGACTAGAACTTAGTTCCATAGGTCAAGTACTTCTTGAAAGAAGTATAAAAGGCTGGAAGGAAATCGAATATGAAGTTATGAGAGACAGCTTTGGAAACTGTATAACTGTATGTAATATGGAAAATGTAGATCCTGTTGGAATTCATACAGGAGACAGTATAGTAGTAGCCCCTAGCCAGACATTATCTGATAAGGAATATCAAATGCTTAGAACTGCTTCTATTAATATAATAAATGAGGTTGGAATAGAAGGCGGATGCAATGTTCAGCTGGCACTTAATCCAAAATCTTTTGAATATGCAGTTATAGAGATAAATCCAAGGGTAAGTCGTTCTTCAGCTTTGGCATCAAAGGCTACTGGATATCCTATTGCAAAGGTTGCAGCTAAAATAGCTCTTGGATATGGCCTAGATGAAATAAAAAATGCAGTTACTAAAAAGACTTATGCTTGTTTCGAGCCATCTCTTGACTATGTAGTAGTAAAAATTCCTAAGTGGCCTTTTGACAAATTCCACAATGCAGATAGGGAACTTGGCACAAAAATGATGGCTACAGGTGAAATAATGGCAATAGGTAGTAACTTTGAAGCTGCATTTTTAAAAGGTGTGAGATCTCTTGAAATAGGGGCTTATTCCTTGGAGTATAAAAAATTTAAAGACTTCACCATGAAAGAACTTAAAGAAAGAATAGCATATCCTGATGATGAAAGAATATTTGCAATGGCAGAAATGATTAGGAGAAAATATAGAATTGAAAAATTAGCTGAGATTACAGGAATAGATATATTCTTTATAAAGAAATTTCAGTGGATAATAGATGAAGAAGAAAAATTAAAGTCCAGTGATATTTCCAATATGGATAAAGAGTGGCTAACTTTGCTTAAGAAAAAGGGATTTTCAGATAAGGGAATAGCAGATATGCTCCGAGTATCTCCAGAAGAAGTATATAAGCTTAGAAATATATGGAGTATAACTCCTGCTTATAAAATGGTAGATACCTGTGGGGGAGAATTTGAAGCCCTATCACCTTATTATTATTCTACTTATGAACAATATGACGAAGTTGAGGTTTCAGATAAAAAGAAAGTTATTGTAATAGGCTCAGGACCTATAAGAATAGGCCAGGGAATAGAATTTGACTATGCTTCTGTTCACTGTATAAAGACTCTTAGAAAGTTAAATATAGAAACTATTATAGTAAACAACAATCCTGAAACTGTAAGTACAGATTTTGATATTTCAGATAAATTGTATTTTGAACCTATAACTGAAGAAGATGTACTAAGCATAATAGATAAGGAAAAACCTTATGGTGTAATACTTCAATTTGGTGGAGAAACTGCCATAAAATTAGCAGAATTTTTAAAGGAAAAAAATATAGTTACTTTGGGTACAACAGCGGATCAGATAGATGAGGCAGAAGACAGAGAAAAGTTTGATGATCTTTTGGAAAGACTAAATATAAGCAGACCTAAGGGAAAAGGTGTTTGGTCTGTAGAAGAAGGATTGGAAGAAGCAAGAAGATTAGAATTCCCTGTACTTGTAAGGCCGTCCTATGTACTTGGTGGTCAAGGAATGGAAATAACTTACGATGATAAAGAACTTACTTACTACTTATCCATGGCTTTTAAGAAAGATAGGAAAAATCCTATATTAATAGATAAGTATCTGATGGGAAGAGAAATAGAAGTAGATGCAATTTGTGATGGAGAAGATGTGCTTATACCTGGAATTATGGAGCATCTTGAAAGGGCTGGTATACACTCTGGTGATAGTATAACTATGTATCCTAGTCAGAATATAAGTGATGAAATGAAGAAAAAAATATTAGATTATACCGAAAAACTTGCAACTGGAATCGGAATAAAAGGTATGATTAACATTCAGTTTATAGAGTATAAGGGCAATCTGTATGTAATAGAAGTAAATCCAAGGGCTTCAAGGACAGTTCCATATATAAGCAAGGTGAGCGGTGTACCTATAGTTGATATTGCAACTAGAGTAACTTTGGGTGAAAAACTAAAGAATATTGGGTATGGAGTTGGAATTTCAAAAGAACCCAATATAGTGGCAGTTAAGGTGCCTGTATTTTCTACACAGAAACTTCCAAATGTAGAAGTATCACTTGGACCTGAAATGAGATCAACTGGAGAAGTACTAGGTGTTTCAAATACTCTTACAGGAGCACTTTATAAAGGATTTTTAGCTGCAGGAATGTTTTCTAATATGAAAAACGGAGTAATGCTTGCTACTATAGGAGATCATGATAAACAAGAATTTTTACCTATAGCTAAAGAGATTTACAAGATGGGAATAAAATTTATGGCTACTCGAAATACGGCAAAACTTTTAAGAGATAATGGAATTGAAGTTAAAGAAGTTAGAAAGATGAATGAAGAAAATCCTAATATAATAGATGTTATAAAAAATGAAGAGGTGGATTTAGTCATAAATACACCAACTAAAGGGAATGATTCTAGAAGAGATGGATTTCATATAAGAAGAACTGCCGTAGAGAGAAACATTCAAGTAATAACTTCTTTAGATACATTTAGAGCTATGACCTATGTCAAATCAGAAGATGTAGATAGTGATGAATTAGATGTATTTTCAGAGTATAAGTAAAAATACAATCAGGTGCCAGGCACCATGGTGGGACATTTATGCTCCACTATGGTGCCTGGCACCTAAAATAATAATGAAAGGTTTGTAATTATGAGTGATATAAAGGAACTTACAGAAAAGTATTACCCTGAAATAGTTGAGATAAGAAGATATTTTCATAAATATCCAGAGTTAAGCAAAAAAGAATTTGCTACTCAAAAGAAAATCATTGAAGTACTTGAGGGTTTGGACTTAGACATTAGAAAGGCTGCTGGTACAGGAGTTATTGCTGAATTAAAAGGTGAAAAACCAGGTAAAATTATAGCAATTCGAGCAGATATGGATGCACTTGCCATAGAAGATGAATGTGGAAAGCCTTATCAATCACAAAATAAGGGTGCATGTCATGCTTGTGGCCATGACGGACATATTGCTATGCTTTTGGGAGTTATAAAAGTACTTAGTAATCTTCGTCATGAGATAAAGGGAACTGTAAGATTCATATTTCAACCTAGTGAAGAAGAAGTAGCTGATGGATCAGGGGCAGCGGCAATTATAGCTGATGGTGGACTAAAAGATGTAGATGCCATTATAGGAGCACATCTATGGCAGCCTGTTAAATTTGGGACAGTAGGAATATCTGCTGGTCCCATGATGGCAGCAAGTGATGAATTTACAATAATTATTGAAGGAAAAGCAGGGCATGCTTCCATGCCACATCAAACTATAGATTCTATATTAACGGCATCCCAAATAGTGGTGGCATTGAATACAATTGTTGGAAGAGATGTAGACCCAATGAAGCAAGCTGTTGTGTCTGTTGGTGTATTTAACTCGGGACATGTTTACAATTCAGTAGCAGGAAGAGCTGAACTAAAGGGAACCATAAGGTCTCTTGATGAAAATGTACGAGAAAAAGTATTTGGCCATATAAAAAAGATTGTAGAGGATGTATGTGATATGGCAGGTGCAAAATGCAAAATTGAGAGAGATAGATGTACTTACGTTCTTGCAAATGATCCTAAAGTTACCAGTGTAGTATTGGAAGCAGGTAAAGAGATGGTTGGACATAAAGCTCATGCTATAGAGCCTTTTATGAGCAGTGAAGATTTTTCTTACTATTTGCAAAAGATTCCCGGATGCTTCATCTTTGTAGGTGTAGGTAATCCTGAAAAAGGTATTATATACCCTCAGCATCATCCTAAGTATGATATAGACGAGAGAGCCATGGCCTACGGAGTAGAAGTCATGAGCAATGCTGCATTGAAATTACTAAATTAGGTGCCAGGTACCATGATGGAACATAAATGTCCCACTATGGTGCCTGGCACCTATAATATTGATATCAATTTTTCCGTTTTATATTTATCTTATATTCCTTCATTTTTCTCCACAAGGTTGTTCTACTGCATCCTAAAGTTTCTGCAGTTTTTCCTATCTCTAAGTTATTCGTCATTAAGGTTTTTATAATATTATTTTTTTCAAATGTAGTCAAATCAAAATCATTTTGATCATGCTTATCTAGTTTGTCTATTTTGGTGTGTTGTCTAATTAATTCATTAATTAGATCATCGATTTTATTTTTCCTGTTTTCCTCATTGGATACAACAAATAATCTTTCAACAAAACTTTTTAGTTCTCTAACATTTCCATGCCAATCATAATTAGTTAATTTGCTGAAAATTGAGTTGAAATCTATTTTAATGTTTGATTTATTTTCATAGTTCAATTCATTTAAAATATTATTAGCTATCTCAATAATATCATCTTTTCTATTACGTAATGGAGGAATTGTAAGATTAAGTACGTTAAGTCTATAATATAAATCTTCACGAAATCTATGTTCTTTTATTTCATTAAATAAGTTTTTATTTGTTGCTGCAATAAATCTGATATTAATTGGTATTATGCTTTCTCCTCCAATTCTGCGAATTTCATTTTCTTGTAAAGCTCTCAAAAGTTTTACTTGAATTTCCATAGGCATTTCTCCTACTTCATCAAGGAATAAAGTACCTCCATTAGCTAGCTCAAATACACCCTGCTTTCCACCTTTTATTGCTCCTGTGAAAGAACCTTCCTCATATCCAAAAAGTTCAGATTCAAGTATGTTTTTTGATAGCGCAGAACAATTAATTGCTACGAATGGTCCCTCTTTCCGAGGGCTTGTATTATGTATGCTTTGAGCAAATAGCTCTTTACCAGTTCCAGTTTCACCAGTAATTAGTATTGTAAATTTTGAAAGAGAATAATTATATGCTATTTTTTTAATTTTTTTTATCTGCTCTGAACTGCCAATTATATCATCAAAATTGTGTTTAGCTACAAATCCTTTTTTATGTAATTGTACTCTTGCTTTTCGTTCACTTTTTTGTAAGGATTTTATTTCTTGAAATGTTGCTACTACTCCTTTTATCTGTTGATCAACAATTATTGGTATTCGGTTAGTTGAAACCATTGTACCATTAATATTCATTATCTCATCTGTTTCTTTTATGCCTGATTTAGTTACATCATGTAACCTGGTATTATGAATTACTTCTTTTATATCCTTTCCAATACAATATTTTGAATCTGACTTTACTATTTTTTCAGCTAGACTATTTAAAATCTCAATTTTACCTGTAGTATCAACTGCGATAATAGCATCATGAGTATAGTTAAATATAGTTTTATATCGTTCCATCTTTAATTTTAATTTTTCTTGTATTATGTGTTCCCTATTTTTCACTTTTAATAGTTGTTCTGCTACCTCTATTGCTTTTTTTACAGATGTTGGGGAACTCTCAACAACGATATGATTTAGCCCATATTTTCTTGCAAAGTATTCTGTAGAAGTTCCCCCTATTTCTAAAACAATGTTTTTTGCCATTGCATTCTTTATACATATTTCACAATCTTTAAAAGTATTAAATGTATAATAATCTGCATCAATGTTTAATAAATAACACATAGTTTTTACGTCATTAGATATTTCTGAATATGAAAAAAAAGCTATTTTACCTTTAACTTTTATGACTTTCTCCATAATTGGAATATAGTCAGATAATGTTGTATCTATGTTAACGGTGGGTATATCTAGGTCTTGTTTTAATATTTCTGTTGTACCTTTTCTGCTGATTATTATTCTAGCTCCCTTAGATATTAATTCTTTAGAAAACTCAAGTGCCTCGTCTAACTTTTTGATAAATACATCAATTTTTTTATTATTACTATTTATAATTTTATTAGCTAATTTAACTAATTCTTTGGATGGAGATATTAAACATATAGGTGTTACTTGCTCTTGCATCTTAACAAATTCCTTCCTAATAGTTTTTATTATCATTAAAATAATCTTTAGTAGCACATATTTATGGATAAATCTAAAAAACAATTTTATTAAATTCTTCTATTCACATTTATTATACTGCAAATGCATTTAAAAATGGCATATTTGAAAGTAATGTAATTCACACTGTTTCATAATGTTTTACTTTCATAAAACGATATGAAACAATATGAAACAATACGTAAATATATTAAATATATTAAGATAATATTTAATATATTTACGTATTATCTTAATATTGGCAGAGTGCAAAATGTAAGCTTTTTTTAATTTATATTTGAGAATATTATAAAACTTGGCATAGAATTTGCTCTAATCAATAGTAATACTAATTAGCCGGCATTAGTTATCAAATAAAAATTATGAAGGGATGGGTACAAATGAAAAATATGCCTAAACAATTACGTGAAAGATTAAAGGAGAAAGAAATACTTGTTGCTCCAGGAGCTTATGATCCTCTAACAGCAAAAATTATTGAAAGAGAAGGTTTTGAAGCAGTTTATATGACAGGCTATGGAACATCTGCAAGTATACTTGGAAGACCAGATGTTGGATTATTAACTATGAGTGAAATGGTACGTCGTGCAGCAAATATTGTTGAGAGAATAAATATACCTCTTATTGCTGATGCAGATACAGGATATGGCAATGCCGTTAATGTTATGAGAACTGTTCGTGAATACGAGAAGGCAGGGGTTTCTTGTATCCAATTAGAAGATCAGGTTGCACCAAAAAAATGCGGACATATGCTAGGAAGAGAAATTATTTCACAAAACGAAATGGTTGGAAAAATTAAAGCCGCATGTGATGCAAGACAAAATCCTGATTTAATGATTATGGCAAGAACAGATGCACGTACTAATTTTGGATTAGAAGAAGCTATTAAAAGAGGAAAGGCCTACGAAGAAACAGGGGCAGATATTTTATTTATAGAATCTGTTGAATCTGAAGATGAAATGAAAACAGTTACAAGTAGTTTTAATGTTCCTGTATTAGCTAATATGCTGGAACACGGAAGAAGTCCGTTACTTTCTGCAAGTCAGCTTGAAAAGATAGGATATGATTTAACAATATTTTGTGTATCATCAACCTATGTTATTGCAAAGGCAGTAACCGATTTAATGAGACACTTAAAGAAAACAGGTACAACAAGTGACTATTTTGATAAAATGATAACATTTGAGGAGTTCAATAGATTAATAGGGTTACCAGAAATTCGTGAAATAGAAGAGAAATATTCAACAGGAAGAAGTGCAGTATTTCCTAAAGGTAACTAACTAAACTTTGGCAGAAGGAGAGTTAAATCTTATCAATGATTTGTTTATTTTAAAGGAAATTGATGTATTGTTATCTGATGATTTCAACATCAGATAACAATACATCAGTAAAAATAAGTACTGACCATTTTTTACTGTAGTTTTTATTTCCTACTAATATAAATTTTGTATTAATATCATATTAAGGAGGTTCTTTAAATGCAAACGAATACATGTAAACGAATTCAAAATAATAATGGATATTACAAATATTCTTGGGCTATACTTATTATTATGATTTGTGCCTATTTTGTGGACATGTTTATGAGATATAATATTCCAACGGTTATACCAACGCTTATGAAGACATATAAATGGGATGCAGCCACTGTTGGGTGGGTGGATTCATCATATTTATGGGCTTATGCGCTAATGCAAATGCCTTGGGCGTACATAAGTGAGAGATGGCTTGGTGCACGTTGGACAATAACTGTTGGTACCGGGTTAATTGTTTTTTCAAGCATTGTTTTCGCATTTAATATTTCTAATCTTGGTGTTGGTATTGTTGCACGTGCACTAATTGGTGCTGGTGCTGCTGCAATTTGGGTTCCTGCAAATCCAATGCTTGCAAGGTGGTTTGCACCATCTCATCGAGGATTGCAAACAGGAATACTTGGAATAGGCGGAACTTTAGGTACCTTTGTTGGAGGAGCATGTATGCCAGCCTTACTCTCTAGTTTTTGCTTTTTTGGATTGCCAAATATTCAAAGTGGATTTTTACTTTCTGCCCTTCCAGGACTTTTAATACTTTTTATCGTCCCCAATATAATTAAAAATAGGCCAGAGGAAATTGGTTTGGTCTCACTTGATAATCAGACTAAAACAAAACAAACTGATAATGAACCAACTATTGGATATATCATGAAGCATTCCCCATACCCATATATAATGGGTATAGTTTATGCTGGATTTCTTGGAACACAATATTTTGTCTTTACATGGTTTGCAACGTATTTAGGAAAGGTTTATATGGTTAACGTTAAATCAGCAGCACTTTTATGGGCACTTTCTGCAACATTACCATCTGTTATTAGTCAGCCATTAAGTGGAATGATATCTGATAAAATTGGCCATAAGAAAGCAACATCAGCAGCATTACTCCTTGCAGCAACATTTTCATTAGTATTTGTTTTCATTGCTTCAATGGGAAATAGATTGCCACTAGCTGTTACGATGACTGTCATGGTTTTATTTGCGCTATTTGTTAATATGTGGGTCCTAGCTTGGCCATTTACGACTATGATGTTTCCTACAAAAGCTGGAGCTGTAGTAGGAGGATTTATGAATACTGTAGCTCAATTGGTTGGTGCTGCAGCACCAGTAATTTCTGGTTACATTATAAGGGGAACTAATTCTTATGTTGGAGTATTTGCATTAGGTGCAGTTTGTGCTTTAAGTGGTTTTATAGCATCATTATTTCTTAAAGAACATCGAGTGGTGTAATGTGAAATAGTGTTTTCAATATCCCTATGATAATTCGTTAATATGCAATATAAAACAAACATTCTTTAATGTTGTCACATTAAAATATCTAATAAACTGAAGGTTGCAAAAAATATTTAGAGTATAAGTTGATTTTTCGTTTATAGACTCTATGATTTGTAGTTATTTTAATTCAAATTTTACCTTATACATGAAATATACTAACAAAATTGAAATTACATTTAAAAACTTTTATAAATAAGTCTTAGCTTGGTATTTTAGAAAACCTTAGGTACTTAGATGTGTTTGAGGTACGAGTTTATCTAAGTACCTTTAGGTTTTCAAAATACCAAGCTTTAGACTTATTAAAAGTTTTTAGTGTAATGAAATTTGTTAGTATATGGCTGTTATAAGTAAACTTTATACTTAGAAACTCTATATTTTAACTTACTGGAAATATAACTTTAAAAGTAGCTCCTTTACCTACAGTACTTGATACATCTATAGTTCCATCATGTTCTTCCACTATACACTTTGCAATGGAAAGTCCAAGTCCGAAATTACCCTGCCTACTTGATCTAGATTTATCAACTTTGTAAAATCTCTCAAAGATTTTATTTAGATGTTCTGGAGCTATGCCTTCCCCTGTGTCAGACACTGTTATTTCAATTTTATTTTTTATTTTTTCTAAAGTTACTCTGATGGAGCCGCCTTCAGGGGTATGTTTTATTGCATTGTCAACTAAGATAGTTATAAGTTGGTTGATCCTACCCTCATTTCCTAAAAAAATTACATCTGGGTGAATATCTGATAAAATGGCTATTTTATGTTTTGAGGCAACTGGTTCAAGAGGAACTACAGATTTAGTCACAGCACTGCTTATATCAAATGCAGAAGTATCAAATCCATTTTTATGGGAATCTGATCTAGCAAGAAATAAAAGGTCTTCTATAAGCTTAGTCATTCGTGTAGTTTCAATCTTAATGTTTTTAAGCCATTTATCTTGGCTTTCTACAGTTTCATCTTTATTGTCTAGTACTATATCTAAATTAGTGGTTATAACTGCAAGGGGAGTTCGAAGTTCATGGGATGCATCTGCAGTAAAAGCTTTTTGTTTTTTCCACGCACTTATAATAGGTTTTAGAGACATATTGGCAAGGAATAAACTTATTATAAATACAAAAACGAGACTTATTATATAAATCGTTACAGATATAGTAATTAATCGACGCAGTACTTCATCGTCGAAGGACTTATCTTGAAAAACCACAATAAAGCCGTAACTTTTAGGGACTTTAATATACCTTAAAATATAATTTCCATATGTTGTAGTACCGTTTGGTTTAGTTTTCTTTAATATTTGTTCTAATAGTTTCTTGCAGCTTTTTTCAGATAACGGAGAATTAGGAGATATTTCTTCAACTTCATTTTTGAAATTTATTTTTATAAAAAAACTCTCAGAAGCAGTCATGTTTTTATCATGAGGTCCAGAGGGTGGAATATTTTCCATTTCAGCTGTTTTACTCATACGCATATAGGCAGAATGTTCAAAACTTGTGCTCATAAGTATATATATGCCTGAAAATATGGTTATTAATACTAAACTTGTAAGTATTAAATTGATTAGAATAAGTTGTATTTTTAATTTACGAAACATAATTTAAACCTCTTTTAAGCAGTAGCCTATGCCTCTTATAGTTTCAATGACTACATTACATTTTAATTCCCTTAGTTTTTTCCTCAAATAGGAAAAGTAAACTTCAATATTGTTATTCATTTCTACGTCGGAATCAAGGCCCCATACTCTATCTAGTATCTGATCTTTAGTTAGAACTTGATTTTTATTACGTGCTAAAAGTTCTAGAAGTTGGGACTCTTTTGTAGTAAGTTTAGTTTTCTTACCATTACATTCAATTTCTCCCCTCAGTGGATCGAAAGTTAGTGAGGACAGCTTAATGCTTCCATGCTGGATAAAGTCTGTATGCCTTCTGCTGAGAGCCCTTATTCTAGCTAGCAGTTCCTCTTTAGAGAATGGCTTTACAAGATAGTCATCTGCTCCATTGTCAAGTCCTTCCACTCTATTTTCAATGGAATCCATAGCTGTAAGCATGAGTACCGGGGTTTCAATACCCTTTTTTCTTATAAATTTTAAAATATCAAGTCCGTCCTTTTCGGGAAGCATTCTGTCAAGTATTATCAAATCATATATTTCGGATTCTGCCATTTCTTCTCCGGTGATTCCGTCGTAAGCTGCATCTACAACATAATTGTTTTTCTTTAAGATATAGACTAAGGCATCCGAAAGCATGACTTCATCTTCAACTAAAAGTAATCTCATAATAAAATTTCCCTCCTTATATCTAATTATTATACTATAAATTATGTGATTTTAAATTTAATTTAAATTTATTATTATTCTTTTAAGTTTCTTTTAAGGTTGAAACCTCAAAATAATAACTAAGCTAGATCGATAAAGTTTCTACCGACGCAGTATGATAAAAAATAGGCTAGCATACTGACTGGTTATTTCTTTGAAAATGCCTAACATTAAATTGAGGTGAATAACATGAATGAAAATGTAATGTATTCTATAGTAGTACCGCTGTATAATGAGGAGCTAGTAATAGATGAAAGCTATAGAAGACTTAAAAAAGTTATGGACTCTACTTTAGAGAGTTATGAAATTATATTTATAAATGATGGAAGTAGCGATAAGACCAGGGAAAAGACGGAAAAGATATGCAGTGAGGATAAGAACATAAGACTTATTAATTTTTCGAGAAATTTTGGTCATCAATGTGCTATAACTGCAGGAATGGAAAACTCTATAGGCCAGGCTGTAGTTGTAATAGATGCAGATCTTCAAGACCCTCCAGAAGTTATTTTAGATATGATTAAGAAGTGGAAGGAAGGCTATGATGTCGTCTACGGAAAAAGAGCTAAGAGGGAAGGAGAATCATTTTTCAAGAGGTTTACAGCAAGGTCATTTTATAGATTATTAAAGAGTATGACTAGCATTGATATTCCTGTAGACACTGGAGATTTTAGACTTATAGATAGAAAAGTGTGCAATGCATTAAACTCACTGCCGGAAAAAAACAGATATGTGAGGGGGCTTGTAAGTTGGGTTGGGTATAAACAGACCTTTGTAGAATTTGTAAGGCATGAAAGATTTGCAGGGGATAGCAAGTATCCACTTAAAAAAATGCTGAAACTGGCCTTTGATGGTATAACTTCATTTTCTTATAAACCGCTTATGCTTTATGGATATTTAGGAGGACTGTCACTTTTTATTGGATTTGTTTCAATCATAGTTGAGTTTACAAAATGTGTATTACAAAAAACGAGCATAGTAAATTTTGGACTCATAATATCAATTGATTTGGTGATGTTTGGGACAATAT
Organism: Clostridium sp. 001; assembly: GCF_019056555.1. Taxonomy (NCBI): domain Bacteria; kingdom Bacillati; phylum Bacillota; class Clostridia; order Eubacteriales; family Clostridiaceae; genus Clostridium; species Clostridium sp. 001. The sequence goes on from NZ_CP020473.1 coordinate 2,816,664, forward strand.
TAAGTTGCATGGGTATAATAGGCCAGTACATTGGAAGAATTTTTGACGAAAGTAAAGGAAGACCTAATTATGTTATTGAAAATATAGTAAATAAGGCATTTGAAAGAAAATAGGCTAGCATACTGACTGGTTATTTCTTTGAAAATGCCTAGTAGAAAGGAGCAGATAAATATGGATCAATTAATTAAAACTATGGATTCTATTTTCAATGGTAAACTAAAACTACTAAGCCGTTTTTCTGCCACTGGTGTCATAAATACAATAATAGATTTTGCTGTATTTACTCTTTGTCAAAGTGTATTTGGACTGCATTATACAATAAGCCAGGTTATAGGTTATAGTTTTGGAGTTGTAAATAGTTTCATATTCAATAAAAAGTGGACTTTTGAATACAAAAGTTCTGGAAAAAAGGTGATTCGAGAGTTATCTCAATTTGCAATAGTAAATCTCATTTCACTTATTGCAACACTCGTATTTATGAAATTTTTAATAAATGATTTTAATTTAAACGTGTATTTATCAAAAATAGTCGTAACACTCATAGCTCAGGTAATAAATTTTTTATTATATAAAATATGGGTATTCAATTAAGGAGGAAAACTTATGAAAAAATTTAAATTTACAAAAGAAAGATTTGCACTATGTATAATTCTAGCCATATCTGCAATATTGAATTTTGCGAATTTAACTATAGAAGGATACGGAAATGGATATTATGCTGCAGGTGTAAAGAGTATGCTCATGAATTTTAAAAATTTCTTTTTCGTATCATTTGACCCCGCGGGATTTGTATCCATTGATAAGCCGCCTTTAGGTTTCTGGATACAGACTATATCAGCAAAAATATTTGGATTTAGTGGATGGAGTATATTATTTCCCGAGGCACTTGCCGGAGTAATTTCAGTTGGAATCTTATATTATATAGTAAAAAGATCTTTTGGGGAGATAGCAGGACTTATATCGGCTCTGTGCCTTGCAATAACACCAGTTTTTGTAGCAACCAGCAGGAATAATACTATAGACAATCTATTAATTGTGACATTACTTTTTGCCTGTTTATTTTTATCCAAAGCTGCTGAAAAAGGCAAGCTTAAATATCTAATAATAAGTTTGGTTCTTGTAGGATTAGGGTTTAATATAAAAATGCTTCAGGCATATATGATAGCTCCTGCTCTATATATAACTTATTTGATTTCTTCAGCTGTACCTGTAAAACAGAGGATAAAACATTTGATTATAAGTACACTTATTCTTGGAGTAATATCCTTATCCTGGGCAGTGGCAGTTGACTTGGTTCCATCACAAAATAGGCCTTTTGTAGGGAGTAGTACAAATAACACCGTTACTGAACTTATATTTGGACATAATGGACTGGAAAGACTTAGCAGTACTAATGGTGGTATGGGTGGAGGACCATCAGGAAAGGTAGGAAATCCTCAATCTAAAGAATTTAGAAGTAATTTCGGCAAAAACCAGGCAAATTCACAAAGTGGAAACAGTAATGCTCCTAGTGGAATGACACCTCCACAAAATTCAGGAAATTCTGCTCAAGGTCAACAAGGAGGTCCGGGAGGTGAGACTACACAAGGCAATTCCAAGAATCAAGGTGGAGGACCTGGTGGCGGCGGACCTGGCGGATCAAATGGACTTTCAGGAAGCTTTGGGGGACAGACAACAGCAGGTGTTACTAGATTATTTTCTAAAAATGTTTTGTCAGACCAGATAGTTTGGTTTTTACCTCTAGCTATATTTGGACTTGCTGCATCTGTAATAGTAGAAAAACTTAAGTTCCCATTTGATAACAAGAAAAAATTAGGGTTAACATTATGGACATTATGGTTGGTACCTGAATTCATATATTTCAGTTATACAAAAGGATTGTTCCATCCATATTATTTAACAATGCTAGCCCCTCCAATTGCAGCTTTATGTGGAATAGGACTTACTTCTATGTGGAAGCTATATAAGGAAGGCAGCATAAAATCATGGATAATGCCTGCAGCATTTATTGCAGAAGGATTGGTACATCTTTTGATGTTATCCTATTTTACTACTACTATATCCACTACTATAAAATGTATAATTATAGCAGCTATCATATTGTGTTTTGCATCTGCTGCACTGCTTATAATATACAGGATAGTAAAGAAAGGAAATTTGGATCAGGGTAATAGTGGAAGGCTTGCTAAGATATTTACAGCACTTGCTCTTATAGGAATTTTAGTAACACCTGCTATCGGTTCTGCTGCTGCTATAACTCACAGCTTAAGTTCTTTGCCAGCTGCAGGATTGGAGCTCCTGTCAAATAGTAAATCAGGAAATTCCATGATGATGGGTGGACAAAACAGCAGTAAGAATTCAAAGCTTATAAAATTCCTTGAAAATCATACGTCAAACGAAAAATATGCACTTGTAGTTTCAAGTTCTGCTTCTGCTGAAGATATAATAATTGAAAGCGGAAAAAGCGTAATGGCCCTTGGAGGTTTCTCAGGATCTGACAAGATACTTTCTCTTGATCAATTTAAACAAATGGTTAAAAAAGGTGAGGTAAGATATGTACTTACAGGAGGTATGGGAGGAAGAGACTCCCAGGATATAATGAATTGGATTCAGAAAAACGGCAAAGCTGTTTCAACTACTGAATGGAAAGATACTACTAGTTCTCAAGCTCAAAAAAGTGTAAATTCTAATAACAATAATAAAAAAGAGAATAGTTCAAAAGAAAATAGTAGTTTCCAGCATCAAGGAATGGACGGCATGAACAATGAAACGCTGTATGATTTAAAAGGCACTGTAAAATAGAGGTAGAGTTTCTAAACAAAAAAATCAACGTATACTCCAGATATTTTTTACAACCTTCAGCTCATTAAATATTTTGATAATTCTAAGTAAAAAATTCTAAAAAGCTAAGAACTTTTGAAAACTCGTACCTCAGACAATTCAAAAGTTCTAAGTTTTTACGAATTTTTTTCTAAGACTTATATGCAAAATATTTAAAAGAGCTTCATTATTGTAAAAATATGCTTGCGTATAAGTTGATTTTTAAGTTATAAATCCACATTGAGGTATTCTAGCTTAAAATTTGAACTTATACCTGAAAATAATGCTGACAAAATTGAAATCACACTTAAAAACTTTTTTTATAAGTCTTAGTGAGGTATTTTAGAAAATCTTAGAAGCTTATATATGTCTGAGGTACGAGTTTATATAAGCTTCTTTAGATTTTCAAAATACCGAACTTTAGACCTATAAAAAGTTTTTAGTATGATGAAATTTGTCAGCATATGAACTGGTATATGTCAACTTTCAATCTAGAAACTCTATAGTTGATTCTTTTTATGATAATGTTATAATTAAAATGAAAATTAATGTTGTAAAATAAAATTTAATAAATAATAGTATAGGTTTAAGTATATTTAATTAAAAGGGAATCAGGTGGAAATCCTGAGCTATCTTGTAGCTGTATTAGGTGAATTTAAGTAGGACAAGCCACTTGTAAATAGGGAAGGCATACTTAGATGATGAAGCTTAAGTCAGAAGACCTGCCTATATAATAGGCCGTTAACTCTACAAGTGATAGGGGGCATTGTAATAAATAAAGCATTTATTACTTATGTTTATGTGTAAAAACCTTTTAACACTTAGTTAAAAGGTTTTTTAGGTATATAGTAAAGTTATATTTTAATTATAATAATATAGTTGTAATATTGGAGTTGATAAAATGATACAACTTATAGGGGTAAAAAGTGAATGTGATATTGAAATAAGGCAGAAGTTCTCTATTGTATCGTCAAAATTAGAAGATAAATTAAAGAATGTTTATAAAATTACAGGAAACGTTTTAATTTTGAGTACTTGCAACAGAACAGAAATATATGTGGATTCTAATACACAAGGGGAAGAACTAATAAATGCTGTATTTGATGCTTTAGGTTGGAGCAGGGAACTTATTATATATACCTTTTATGCAAAAAGTGAAGATGCTATTAAGCATTTAATGGAAGTAAGTTGTGGTTTCCATTCTAAAATTTTGGGAGAAGATCAAATTTTAGGACAAATTAAGACTGCATATAATATGGCATTAAAAGTTAAAACTATAAAAGGACAGCTTCAGAGGCTGTTTCAGAATGCAATAACCTGTGGTAAGAAGTTTAAGAATGACTGTGAAATGTATAAAATACCTGTATCTGTACCATCAATAGCTGTTAAAGAAGCAGAAAAAAGCAAAATAAAAAGGTATATGGTAATTGGGTTTGGAGAAATAGGAAAGCTTGTCCTCAAATATTTAGCTGGTTTGAATACTGAAATTGTATATATTGTAGTGCGTGATTTGAATAAAGTTAAAGATTTATACGAAAATTGTAATTGGATTAAATTCATAACTTTTAAAGAAAGAAAAGCTTATTATAGCAATGTGGATTGTATTATAAGTTGTACTTCTGCACCTCATGCTATAATTTATAAAGAAGAACTTCCTAAAAAGAAATTTCTCATATTTGATCTTGCAGTACCTAAAGATATAGATGCAGGTGTATTAAGTCTTCCAGGTGTAAAAGTATATGACATAGATAATATAAGCAGTATTGATGAAAATAATAAGATTATGCGAAAAGAAAAAATGGAAAAGTACAGGTATATTATCCAAGAATATATAGATGAATTTATAAAATGGCAGTCTTTAGATGAGCTTTCACCGGAAATACAGAAGATGAAAAGTTTTGGAAGTGAAATATGTGAAAAGAGGATAGAGACTTTTAAAAATAAAAGGTATACCAAGGATAATGAAGTACTCGTACAAACTATGATACAGAGTACAGCCAAAGTGTATATAAACAGGGCTATAGATGTATTAAAAGAAGCAAAACTTCAAGGAAAAGAAGATGAATATTTAAAGCTTATAAATAAAATATTCTGTTAATGATGAAGAAATGGAGATGTAAAACTTAATGAGAAATGATGATATATTTAATGAATCTAAATTATATATGCCAGGAGGAGTAAATAGTCCTGTTAGAGCATTTAAAGATGTGCCTTTGAATCCACCTGTTATAAAGAGGGGGAAAGGGGCTTATATCTATGATGAGAATGGTAATAAATACATAGATTTTGTATGCTCCTGGGGGCCTATGATTTTAGGACACTGTGATGATGATGTGGTAAAGGCTATAAAGGATACAAGCGAAAATGCTATATCTTTTGGCGCCACTACAGAGCTTGAATTGGAGCTTGCAAAATATGTATGTACCACTTTAGATAATGTAGAAATGCTTAGAATGGTAAATTCGGGAACAGAAGCAACTATGAGTGCAGTAAAGCTTGCTAGGGGATGTACTGGAAGAAATAAAATAATAAAATTTGCAGGCTGCTATCATGGTCATTTTGATGATTTTTTAGTAGAAGCAGGTTCTGGAGTCATGACAGAAGGAATTCCAGGAAGCGCTGGGGTTCCTGAGGACAGTGTGAAAAACACTTTAATAGCTAAATATAATGATCTTTCTAATGTGGAGAAAATTTTTGAGAAGCATGGTAAAGACATTGCAGCAATTATAGTAGAACCAGTAGCAGGAAATATGGGCGTAATTCCTGGAGATGCCAATTTCTTAAAAGGACTTCGCAGTATTTGTGATAAAAATGGAAGCTTGCTTATTTTTGATGAAGTAATGAGTGGATTTAGAGTAGCTTATAAAGGAGCCCAGAGCATTTATGGAATAAAGCCGGATATAACTACTTTTGCAAAAATTATAGGTGGAGGTCTTCCTTGTGGTGCTTATGGTGGAAGAAAAGAAATAATGGAGAAACTTTCGCCAATGGGACCTGTCTACCAGGCAGGAACAATGTCCGGAAATCCTCTTGTAATGGCTGCAGGAATCGCAACTTTAAAGAAGCTGCATGACAATCCTGATTACTATGCACATCTTGAAAAATTAGGTGCAAAATTGGAACAGGGTATAGGGGACATAGCAAAAAAGAAGGGCATAAATGTTGTAGTAAATAGGTGCGGAGCAATGTTCGCTATATTCTTTACTAAAGATTCAGAAGTTAGAAATTATGAAGATGCTAAAAAATGTGATACTTCTCTTTTTGCAAAGTATTTTCAACATATGATAAGCAAAGGCATTTATATTGCACCTTCTCAATTTGAAGCTATATTTTTAAATGTAAAGCATACTGAAGAAGATATTGATAAATTCTTAGAGGCATTCAGCACATTTGAAGTCTAGGATGTAGATTACTAAACAAAAAATAAACTTATGCTCCGAATATTTTTACAAACACAAACACGTTAAATATTTTGATAAGTCTAACCAAAAAATTTTGAAAACCTAAGACCTTTTGAAAACTCGTACCTCAGACAATTCAAAAGGTCTAAGTTTTTCTAAAATTTTTTACTAAGACTTATATGCAAAATATTTAAATGTGTTTGCTTATTGTAAAATATTTCTACGCATAAGTTTATTTTTAAGTTAGAAACTAAACTTTACAGTTTGAAAATTAAAATAAATTTGCACATATCAATAGATTATTAGTAACTCAATTTTTGTAAGAACCAATTCCTATAATTGTAGAAGAAAGTATTTTAGCTTTACCGCGTATCTTTTTCAAATCAACTAAATTAATCTTGCTATAAGTACTATCACATGTGAAGCAGGCACTAATATTAATTGTGCTAATATACTTCCGATAATCAATCCACCAACAATAAAAATTATGCAGCGGTTAAATTCCAATTCTGTACGTTCTCCTCTTATCACATCATCTGTCATCATAGATAAATATGGATCAATAAATATAACCATGAATATTGTTGAAATACTATTAATTACAGATGCTAAAGTGCTGCAGGTAGTTCTTAAATTAGGACTTAAACATCCAGCATATAATGATGATAAAATACTTACACTAGATATAGAAAATGCAATAATGTTTAGTAAAATTACCTTTTTAGGAGTTTTCCTAAAGTTCCTTAATTCAGATAAATTTTCTTTTTTAGGAATTGAAATGCTATTTTTAAACTGCTCAATTCCTGATTTCGAAAATGCATGAAGCATCAATCTAGGTAAAGACCTATAAACACTAAATGATACAACCAATTTATTAAACACTTTTATAAAAGTTGGCATTAAAATTGCACCAGCTATTGTGGCTAAAGTAATAGAAAAAACTATCCATCTAAAAATATACAGTAAGTTACTAGAATGACCTGTATTTATACCATTTTCAATAGTTTTTGCTAACAATGGAGCTTGAATAGTATTAGCTGTTCTTTGTATAAGTACAAAAACATTAAATACAGCAAAAGATACCGCAATTCTACCAGTTCTTATTCCCACAATTCTAGTAGAATATGCCAATGTTCCTATAACATAAATAATAAAAGTTAGCATAAAAACTAAATATACCTGTATTGTCATTTTTCTTACCACCTTATGGCTTCATTAGTTTATATTTGTTTCATAAATTTGTATATGCAAATTATATCACAAATTTAATTTTGATAGGAACTTATAAGATGAAGATTTCAAATCATACAAGGAAACATGCTGACAAAATTGAAATCACACTTAAAAACTTTTTTTATAAGTCTTAGTGAAGCATTTTAGAAAATCTTAGAACTCGTTATCTAGGGACGTAGTCGCTCTTTACTCCCACTTGCAGAAGCTATACATTGCACACATCATTGGTAAGAAATTGGTAAACGAGCTGCAATCCAACCTTGTGCAATATCATTAAGGCGCATTAAACCACGCCATATAACTTTTACACCTGGCTGACCATCGCTTTTACGACCAAGAAATCCACCTAATTTAGCTATCATAAGTACAGCTTCCTGTAGTGTTGGAGGCTGAGTTGGTGGAATAGGTACTCGATTAATTACGCAATGGAGTGCTTGCCACTCATGATCTTGCAGAACTATATCGCATATTGCTTCTGGATTTTGCTCAGATTCGAGCTTTAACCAAAGAAGCTTCCATGCCACTATAGAATATATTGCAAGGGCGTTTTGCAAGCTTTCTGAGGTCTCTAATTGGAGTTCCTCAATATTACAACCACTTTTTAAAGTATAATGATAACGTTCAATTTTCCAACGTTGCCTATACCATTTGATTTTTTCAACTGCTTGTTCAAGGCTTTTTACAAGCAATGTTGTTATAAGAAGCCAATATATAGGTTTAACTCCTTTGGGAGAATTTATCTCCTCTGCCAAAACTAAATATAATTTAAGATTAGGTAATAACTTTGAATCTTTACGATTAACTGGAGGTTTTATTGTAACAGGGCAATATTTGATAGATAATGTAGCTTCTCTAGGTGGACGTTTGTTTTCAGTGTCTCTAGGTATGTTTGTAAGGATTTGACCCATTACAGGACTACTCTCAATTTCTTGAATTAGATGCTTCCCGTTTTCGAGAACTCTCCTTTTTTGGGTGACTCTTACGAGCAAATCTCTTTCTTCCGATACTGCTTTATGGAAGAAATCATAAACGTCAGCTTCACGATCACAAACAGTAACTACATTTATGTATTGTGGAACATCTTTGAGACTTGAATCTAAAGCGTCAAGCCACTTTTGACTTTCTTTATCTGATGTAGAGCGTTCACGTTTGGTAACCCGTTTCCCAAGTTTTTTTGGATCACGTGTCCATACATGTCTTGATAAAATACCAAGAGGGATACCTTCTACTGTTACTGCAAGGGTAGTATGATTTAACAACCCAAGGTCATATTCTGTGTTACCACATATACCTAAACCTCTAGTTGCAGGATGATCTTTATAATCTAATGTGGTGGTATCTTGTATTGCCAAGACAGTGTCATACTTTTTCATACGCTCGATAGTTTGTTCTCTATGGCTCATTAGGATTGCCTCCGGTTTAACTCTATTGTTACTAAAGAATCTGTATGTTGCCTGTGTTGCAGCATAGCTTTTACATGACTGAGGTATTGAACTTTCAGGGTTTTTGTAGAAAGAATTAGCTATTTTAGTTAACCTTTCATTTAGTCTATTATCTGCAAAAGGTGCATCATTAAATTCCTGTAGTACCCAATCATTAGTATGCATATAAGCCTCCTGAAATATTTAATCTTATATGCATATTAATATATTTATTTATCAATGTTCAAATGTATGTTTTGGCTCTGTATACGTTACTTACCAATTAAATTCCAAACTTATGTGCAATGTATAGCTTGCAGAAGTGGGAGTATTAGAGTGAGTAGTCATCGGATAAAAAGTTTTTAGTGTGATGAAATTTGTCAGCATGTTTTTATATGACTTGAAATTTCTACTTAGAGCTTTCCTAAAGTGCAGTTTTAATTGTAGATAAATATTCTAAAAGCTCATCTTTTAAGACATTATTTTTTAGTGCATAGTGTATATTTGCCTGGAGAAAACCAAATTTATCTCCTGCATCATATCTTTGTCCTTCAAAACAATATCCGTATATTGCCTCAGTTTTTACAAGTTCTTTTAGGGCATCTGTTAGCTGTATTTCTCCTTTTTTATCTGGTTTGGTTTTTTCAAGTATTTCAAATATTTTTGGAGTTATAATATATCTCCCTAGAATTGCAATATTTGAAGGAGCTTCCTGGGCTGTTGGCTTTTCTACCATATCTTTGACTTTAAGAGTTCCCTTTTCAACTTCAATGCCACTTATAATACCGTATTTTGATATAGCTTCTTCCTTTACAGGCTGAACGCCTAAAATAGAAGTATTGTAGTTATCATAACAATCTATAAGCTGCTTGAGGCAAGGTGTTTTGCTGTCAACTATGTCATCGCCTAACATAACTGCAAAAGGTTCATCTTCTACAAAATTTTTAGCAAGGCTTATGGCATGACCTAATCCTTTAGGTTCTTTTTGCCTTGTATAATATATATCTACCATGTTTGATATGTTTTGAACTAACTTTAATAAAGTGGTTTTATTATTCTTTTTAAGTTGATCTTCAAGTTCTACGGATTTGTCAAAATGATCTTCAATAGATTTCTTATTTTTGCCTGTTATTATTAATATTTCCTCAATTCCAGAAGATACAGCTTCTTCAACTATATATTGAATTGTTGGCTTGTCTACTATAGGCATCATTTCTTTAGGTTGAGCCTTTGTAGCAGGAAGAAATCTTGTACCGAGTCCTGCAGCAGGAATTATTGCTTTTTTAATTTTCATGAGTTACACGTCCTTTCTATTATTTGCTTAACTCAACAATTGTGAAATGTGGATCGTGAATTGTGAATTAAATTCATATTATCTATTAATATTTTCATAAGATATATAAACAAAATAATGTTCAGCAGTGAAATAGCATCTATTATTAAACTGTGAGAATCTGAATTCATTCCTCTTGAACCACCAAATAAAATATAATAAATATTGGTGTAAATTGTTATAGTATATCCAACTGCTAGAGTTAACAGTCTTTTATCTTTTAGGTATATAAAGCTTATAACTGATAATGCAGCAGCAGGAAACAAATACCTTTCATGCATTCCTGTAGAAAATGTGAAAACACCTGAAATTTGGACAAGTGCTGCAGCAAAGACAAACATCCTGTTTTTGTTCTTTGCATATAAGTACCAGCAAGATAAAGTAATTGCAGTTATTGCAATCATTCCCCAAATTTGATAGTTAAATATAAAAAACACTTCTGAAATCTTTTTGTAATTCGCTCCAATTAAATTAAAAAAGTTAAATACATTTACAGAAGCATAAGGGTACTCTGATATAGTTTTTGAATATAATTTAAATATCCACAGGGCATTTTGGTTGTAGGAAAAAGGTAATATTATAACTAAAGCTGTGATAATACCCGCAATTACTGATTTTATAAATATTTTTAAATCCCTTTCCCGTACTAGTTCAAATAATAGAACCGGTAAAAATATAATTCCCTGAGGTTTCATAAGCACTGCACAGGTAAAAGCTATAGATGACAGGACCGTCTTCCTTTCCGATAACAAAAACAGTGACAGTACTATAATTAGTGTAAAGAAAGAATCTACTTGTCCCCAAAGTGCAGAGTCTATAAAAGTAACCGGGTTAAAAATGTAAAATGCACTAAGGAGAATACTGAATTCTAGTGATAAATACTTTTTAGCTAACCTGTATATAAAATAAGCTGTAATCACATCAGCTGCTATTGATGGAAGTTTCAAAAGTAGTGTGTAATATGGATTAATTGAACTTATACTTGCAATCTTACCAATTAAAAATAGTACATACATATATAAAGGTGGATAGTCGCCAGATCTTGCATTTGTATAAAATTGAGAAAAACTATTTGCTGCAGTTGATGCCCAATCTTTAAATAAATTTATATCTCCGCCGTATCCTTCCATAACTGTAGATAATGAAATTCTTAAAAATAGTCCTATACACAATAATGAAAAAATCAATATTTTTATATTATTTCTATTTATTTTTAAATCTCTACGAGTTATAAAGTAGAAAGCTCCAGCACACAAAATTAGAAATGCTATTAAATATAAGGTTAAAAAAGGTGCATATTTGCTTTTGGTAGATGAAAGGCCTCCTCCCATACCTCCACCAGGCATTTGATGTGTACCATTTTCAGATCTCTTACTGCTATCTTTGCCAAAATTCATATTATTACCTGGCTGCTTTTGAATGTTATTTTTTTCACCGTACCTGGTTCCATTTGAAAATTTAGTATTATCTTTTGGAACAGGTATGTTTTTGTTGCTTTTATTATTGCTAAATTGCTGTACGTTGTTTTTAGATGTAATAGTATTTGCTTTGTAATTTTTTATACTGTAAATACAAAAAAATGCGGATAGTAATATTAGAAAAATAAGACCTACCTTAAATAAATTCTTTTTTGGAAACATTGTTATCATTTCACTCTCCTCTCTTAGAAGTTGAATACTCAACTTTTGCACATATAAAATTTTGAATTAATATAAAAACTTTGCAAAGAAAAGCTTCGCAAGTTAAGAATTAATAATGAAAAATTAATAGTGAAGGATGATTTTTAGCTGTCGCAAAAAATCTTTAAATTTATATAAATCAGAAATGTTTCGCTTTAGCGAAACGAGTGGTGAAAAGCTTAATCAAAGATTTTTTGTAGTGTAACGGAAAAAAATCCACATTAACTATTAATTCTTCATTCTTAACTATTAATTAAAAAGTTTAGTTAACTATATTTTGGCTCATGAAACTTAAAAAAGGCTTAAAAAAAGATAAACTTTGTAAGCCTTTTTAAGCTTTACACATATTCTAGTTATGAGGGGGGAATTGTATGCCTTGTGAAAAAACACAAATTCTATGTAAAAAATGTATTACAATAACGAATTCAAATTCTAAAAATTATGTAGAGGATAATGAGTTAAAGGTTGGGTTTACAGGGAAAAATACATATAGAACTTATATGTATTTTAATATAAATGACATATCTGAAAATATAGTTGTAGATTCTGCAGAACTAGAAATATACTTAAATAAAATTAATATACCGCATTCTAAAACAAATTTTTATGTACACCCACTTAAGGAGGACTTTGATCTAAATACTTCATTTGAAAATCAGCCTGAGTATTATGAAAAACAGGTAAAGTTTGAGTTAAATAAAAACTCTCATGGAATTATTCATGTAGATATAACTCATATGTTTGATGAGTGGCATGATAATTCTATAAAGAACAATGGATTAGTTTTAAAATCTGGTGAAAAACACAGGGCACTTGCTAACTTTTCCTCAAATTCAAACCCTAATTATGAAGGTGCACCTAAATTAGTGATTTGTTCTTCAAAAATAAACCACGACCAGAAGATTGTAAATGTTGTAGAAAAGTATTGGGAGTTAAAGATTTTTAATACAGCACGTTCACCTATAGTAAATGTAGAACGTATTATAAATGGTACATTTTTTATTGAAAATACTAGCGGTGTGGAAATTAAGGCAGTAGTAGAAGTAAGTGTAGATTCAAAACACTGGATTGAAGATACAGGAGTGGTTGTTGGAGCCAATAAGTCACAAGTTTTAATAGCTAAATACTATGGAAAATATTATAGGGTGAAGTTCAATTGTTCTGGATTTGCATCTGCAAAACTTAACTTTATATGTCAGGTTTATCAATAGAAAGTTTCGGGTATATATCCACTTTCCTAGGCTAAAGCTGTAGAAAATATAAATAAATCTTACTTAGTGTGAGTGTTACAGTAGGTAGTCATCGGATAAAATGTATCACAATTAATAGATGAAAGAATAACATATTAGTAGGCCTGAAAAATAAGGCCCATTCAAATCAATTAAACCATAAAGAGGAGATGGGAATTCAGGCCTAATAATTTGATATTTAATGGCACAGCTAGTGATTTGAAAACCCAAATGTATGCTTATAATAGTAGTACAAACAAAGCTGAGGCTTTAACTATATCGGGTGGTAATTTAGCAGTAGCAGGAACTGTAACTGTAGGAAATACGGTAGCTGTAACAGTGGGAACAGTAACAGTAGCAGGTACTGTAAGTGTAGGAAATACAGTAACAGTGTAAGGAACCGTAAGTGTAGGAAATACAGTAGCTGTAACAGTGGGAACAGTAACAGTAGCAGGTACTGTAAGTGTAGGAAATACAGTAACAGTGGAAGGAACTGTAAGCGTAGGAAATACAGTAGCTGTAACAGTGGGAACAGTAACAGTAGCAGGTACTGTAAGTGTAGGAAATACAGTAACAGTGGAAGGAACCGTAAGCGTAGGAAATACAGTAGCTGTAACAGTGGGAACAGTAACAGTAGCAGGTACTGTAAGTGTAGGAAATACAGTAACAGTGGAAGGAACCGTAAGTGTAGGAAATACAGTAGCTGTAACAGTAGGAACAGTAACAGTAGCAGGTACTGTAAGTTCAGTAACTACTGGAGTTGGATTTACTGCAACCAGCACTGCCATAACCACAGGAACAGGCATAAAATCGGTACTTCAGCAGGATACTTCTCAGCAATCAATGTACTCTTATTATATTAAGAATAATGATGCTGCAAATGCAATTACAGTAGTGCTGCAAGTTTCCCCAACTGATACGGACTCCTATTTTGTAAATGATGTTAGTCCGGTAACACTTGAGAAAGGTAGTGCTACAGTTTTAACTACCAAGTATTATATGAATTATACAAGGCTTTATTATGATACGGGAACTAATACCGCTAATCTTGAAGCTTATTTTAATGGAAGAGTTTAGTTATATTGGTGCTGCCTTTTAGGCAGCACCATATTAATAGAACTCTAAAAAGGAGGTTTATAGATGTGCCCATAAGTTTGTGCATGATAGTTAAAAATGAAGAAGATGTCCTTGGAAGATGTCTTGGGAGTGTAAAACACTTTGTAGATGAGATTATAATTGTGGATACGGGATCTACTGATTCTACTGTAGAAGTTGCTAAAAAATATGGCGCAAAGATTTTTTATTATAAATGGGATAACAGCTTTTCTAATGCAAGAAATTGTGCATTGGAGAAGGCTGAGAAAGATTGGATTCTTATAATGGATGCAGATGATGAATTTGAAAAAGAGGATACAAATAAGCTTCTTAAATTAACTAACGATAAAAATAGCAAAACTAATGTATATTTTATGCAAACTTTAAGCTATTCAGGAGATAATATAAGCAGCGGTGATGTTACCCTTAATTTGAATGTAAGACTTGTGAAAAATAGAAAAGGGTACAAGTTTGTAGGTGACATACATGAACAGCTTATACCTCCACCAGAGCACATTATTAGTAAGGATGATATAAAAATTGAAAATATAAGATTTTATCATTATGGATATTTAAATGAAATTGTGAAATCCAAAGATAAAAGGCAGAGAAATATGGCTATAATTCAAAAGGAGCTGGATAAGCATCCTCACAATGGATTTATGTTATTTAATATGGGAAATGAGTACTATGCTAAAGAAGATTATAAAAAGGCATTGAAATACTATATGAAAAGCTATGAACAGTTTAATCCAATGGAAGGCTTTAGTTCTAAACTCATATTGAGGATTGTTTCCTGTAATCAAATACTTGAAAATTTTGCAGAAGAATATAAGTTTGTTGATCAAGGGTTAAAATATTATCCTAATTTTACAGACTTAGAATTTATAAGAGGCAATACTTTTATTAGTAAAAAAAAGTATCTTAAGGCCATAAGTTCACTAAAAAAATGTATTAAGATGGGGGAACCTCCTATTCAGATAAATGAATTAGTTGGAGTGGGCTCCTATAGAAGCTATATGGTTTTGTGCAGCATATATTTATATCTAGGAGATAATGACTCGTCCCTTTATTATTGTGATAAGATATTAAAGATGAAACCAGGATATGTGAAGGCTATTTATAAATTCTGTGAAATAATGGCGGCTAAAAAGGCTTCTGTAAATGAAATGAAATCTAGGTTTGACGGTTATGTTGATAAAAGTTCGGATCCAAATATATATTTAGTTTTATCAGATGTATTTTATGGTCAAAATAAGTTTGATATTGCATATGAATATGCAGATAGAGCTGATAGAATATGTAAAGATGAAATTAACAGGTCTAAAATATATTACTATAAGGGAGTTTGTTTGTTTTATCAGAAAAAATTTAAGGACGCTTATGGCTTTCTAAAAAAGATAAGTTCAGAGGAATTTATAGATAAGGCTTTTTATTATACTATACTTTGCAATACCTTTGATGACACCGTATCCACTAAAGACGTATTGACAGATGAGCCTAAGGATATACCTGACAATAAAAAGTATATGATATATATGAAGTTTAAGGATTTATTGGAAGGAAGAGAGTGTACAGACCTCTCAGAAGATACTGAGGATTCAAAGGATTTCTGTGAACTTATATTTAATCTGCTTGCCATTTTGTTAAAAATAAATTGTTTTGATGAATTTGAAAAGGGTCTTCAACTTTTAAACTTAATTGAGAATCAGGATGTTTTATTATATCTGGGAAAACTTTATTATAAAAATGGATATCCAAAACTAGCTTATAAGGAGCTTGTACGATCTATAAAAATATACGATAAGACTGATGTAGAAGCTCTTGAAATGATGAAAAAATGCTTATAAGGGGGCGAGCCCCCTTATATCAAATTTAAATTAAGAAATTTTCCACTTTATAATTATACTTAGTTTGTTGTCTTTAAAATTAGCAGTAATGCTATGTCCCATTTGTTCAACCAAGGCTTTTGTTATGGCAAGACCCAATCCAGTGTTTTTGCCTGTTCTCGTTCGATCTCCTGTAAAAAATCTTTCAAATAGGTGATCTATATCATCTGGATTTAAGTTATTAGCATTATTTGTAAATGAAGTTACAATGTAATTTTCATCCTTTTTTAGAGATACGGAAATAAACTTATCACCGTGTTTTAAAGCATTTTGAATGAGATTTGAAAATACACGTCTTATTGCATTTTCATCCCCTATAATTTCAGGTACACTTTCATCAATTTCAATTAAAGGTTCAATTTCTTTATTTGTAAAATCGTTGTAAAAAGATGCTATTAGTTCACAGAGTATATTTGAAAGTGAGATAGACTCTAATTCAAAAGCATATTCATTAGCTTCAAGTCTTGATAGGTCAAAAAAACCTGCTATAAGCATTTTTAAAGATTTTGCACGGTTTAGTATGATGTCTATATATTCATTTTTTTCATCCTTTGATAGGTCATCACTTTTTATAAGTTGAATATATCCTATAATGGAGGTAAGAGGAGTACGCAGGTCATGGGAAATATTTGCTATAGCCTGCCTGAGCTCCATGTCCATATGTTTGTACTTTACTTCTGTCTGCTGTTTTTTGTCTATATTTTTATTTATTTCCCGGGCTAAATTTTGAAGACTGCGGTTTTGAAAGGACAATGTCACTTTTTGGTTTGTATCTATGTCGTTTATTTTCTTCAGGCTGCCAGTTATATGTTTGATCTCACTTTTTGTAAGAAAAAGCAGGGTGATACTTATACCTGCTAAAATTCCTAATAAAATTATAATAAACAAGTACATATGTATCACCCTTTCAAGTTATTTGATTTCCATTTTTTTAAATATTATAATACCTATTATAGTAAAAATAATAGTATATGCAAATCCCAGTCCTGCAGAGTGGAGCATTTGCAGTGAAGTTAAGTTTGGATTTTTTATTGGAGTTAGTACACTTATGTTAGTAGTAATTAAAAGGTTGTAAATTCCATAAAATTTATTGGATACAAGTGCACAAAGTAATTTTATAAAATTGCCCATTAAAGCAAATATAGCTGCATAAGTATAGGCAAATGCATATTGATTTTTTAAAATAAAGCTGAGGAATACACCAAAACTAATTGCAGCTATATAAAGCGGTATGGCGCATAAAATCCTTAATGATAAGTTTATTAAAATTACAGGGCTTAAATTTCCGGGTTTAAGAAATAAAAAGGTGCTTCCTACAAAAAAAATTAATACCAATGTGCAGGTTATAAAAGATATAATTATAGGAATAATTACTTTTGAAATATATAGTTTTTCTCTTGATAAGCCTGAAACCATTACATTTCTTAAGGTTTTATCCTTTAACTCTTCTGTGACATCAATATACATCATAACTAGAAAAGCTACTGCAGGAAGACAGCTCATGGCCATATACATAGATTCCAAAGCTGTGACCTTAGGACCTGTAAATAGTGCATTTGCGCTCACTGATAGTAAAACTAAGACTAATAGAGTAACTTTATAAGAAAGTCTATTTAAACCTTTGTAAAGTTCAGCTTTTATATAATTAAGCATTGATGCCACCTCCAATTAAATCCATGAAGTAATTTTCTAAATTTGCAGATGTCTTACTTATGGAATATACTTTAATGCCATTTTTTATAAAAGCTTCACTTACCATTTCAGGCTTATCCAGGTATTTAAAAATCTTAATTTCGTTCTCAGGAAGCACTTGATAGGAAGTACAGTTTAAATTCTTTTCAAGTATAAGAGAAGCATGAGCTGCATCGTCTACTTTTACCGACAAATATTCCCTGCATTTTTCCTCTAAGTCCTTTGCGGAAATTTGTTCTATGAGTTTCCCATTATCTATAAAGCCATAAGTGGTGGCAAGCTGAGAAAGTTCCCCTAAAATGTGGCTCGAAATTAATATAGTTGTACTTTTTTCTCTATTTAATTTTTTTAATATATCTCTAAACATCACTATACCAACAGGATCAAGACCATTTATAGGTTCGTCTAAAATTAAAAAATCTGGACTTGCAATTAAAGCTAGGGCCAGGCCAAGACGCTGCTTCATGCCAAGAGAATAATGTTTGAATTTTTTATTACCTGTATCCGAAAGACCTACTGTATTAAGTACTTTATCCACACAGTCTTTTTCAGGAATTCCTTTTTGAATTCTATAGTATTCAAGATTTTTTTTGCCTGAGAGATAAGGAAAAAAGCTGGGTGTTTCTATTATGCATCCTGTTCTCATTCGCTCTTTGTTTAATTCGTCTTTGCTTGTTTTTGAAAATAATTCTATATCACCGTTATCTTGCAAAGAAAGACCTGTTATTATTCTCATAAGGGTTGTCTTGCCAGCGCCATTTTTGCCTACAAGACCGTATATGTCACCTTTACTTATCTTAATATTTACATTATCAAGTGCCTTGTGATTTTTGTATTTTTTAGTAAGATTTTTTGTATGAAGTACTAAATCATTCATGATATCAACCTCCATTTTCTTGTTGATTTTATATTAGAACAAAATCAGCAAGATACATTAAAGAAAAACTTAAGAAATCATTAAGTTTAATCTTTCATCTTAAAACCTATTCCCCAAACGGTATGTATGTATTCTGTGTCCGGGTCAATTTTAGCTATTTTAGAGCGAAGGTTGCTCATATGCACATTTATGGTGTTATCATCGCTTATAAATTTATCTTTCCATACATGTTCAAATAAATTAGCTTTTGTAAATACTTTTTTGGGGTAAGACATTAGAAGTTCTAGTATACAAAACTCCCTTATAGTTAATATTACTTCCTGAGAACTTATAAAAACTTTGTGATTTTCCCGATCTAAGGTCATATTTTTATAGGTTAATATGTTTTGTTTTTCATTTGAGTTTGAAAATATCATATATCTTCTAAGTTGTGCACAAACTCTTGCCAGTACTTCTTCTACATCGAAAGGTTTTGATATGAAATCATCTGCTCCTAGTTTTAAAACTTGAATTTTTGTTTCTTGAGCTGTTTTTGCAGATATTACAATGACAGGCATAGTTTTAATCTTTCGTATTTTTTCTATAAGCTTTTCTCCTGTAATACCAGGGAGCATCAAGTCAAGTAAAATTAGCTGAAAGTCATATTTTTCAATGCACATTTCAGCTTCAGTACCTGAAAAAGCCCCGCGGACATTGTAATTATTTTTTTCTAGTATCCTGCATAATAACTTATTTATATCTGTATCATCTTCTACTATTAAAATGTTTATATTTTTGTTCATAGGTATTCCTCCAGAGTTTTTGAGTTAAGACAATTATAACATTTTTAGATAGGGTGTATTGACATAATAAATGGTCACGTCTATAATTAAAAGCATAATTAAATATAAATCTTGAACTTATCAAGAGTGATTGAGGGAACGGGCCCTATGAAATCCAGCAACCAGTACAGTGTATAATGGTGCTAAATCCTGCAGCGATAGCTGAAAGATGAGAGAAATTTTAAGTTAACTAAGTCTGAGATTTTTCTCAGGCTTTTATTTTTTCTTAAAATTGATATGGGAGGGTAAAGAATATTGATAGATATTAATAATGTAGGCAAAAGTTTTAACAATAAAAGTGTGCTGAAAAGTATAAATCTTCATATACAAGAAGGTGAAATATTTGGAATAGTTGGCCACAGTGGTGCTGGAAAATCTACACTTTTAAGGTGCTTGAATGGTCTTGAAAGCTATGACACAGGAAGCATAAAGGTAATGGGTAAAGAAGTAAAAGACTTAAAAGGTAAAGAAATAAGGACTTTTAGAAAAAACTTGGGAATGATATTTCAAAATTTTAATTTATTAAACAGAAAAAATGTATATGATAATATATCACTTCCACTTGAAGTCTGGGGATTAGAAAAAAGTAAAATAAAAACTAGGGTAAAGGAATTATTAAATTTAGTAGGCCTTAGTGATAAAGCAAAGAGCATGCCGTCTGAATTAAGTGGTGGACAAAAGCAAAGAGTAGCTATTGCAAGAGCTTTGGCGCTAAATCCAAGTATACTACTTTGTGACGAAGCCACATCTGCACTTGACCCAAATACTACTAAGTCAATACTTGAGCTTTTGAGAAAAATAAACAATGAATTTAAAATAACCATAGTAGTTGTAACCCATCAAATGGAAGTTATAAAAGAAATATGTAGTAAAATCGCTATTATAGATGAAGGTGAAATCAAAACTTCTGGAAATGTAGAAGAAATATTTTTAAAACCAGGAAAAAATCTAAAGAAGCTGCTTGGAAATGATAGTTTACTTCCAGATGAAGGTATAAACATAAGAATATTCTTTCCTAAGGAAATAAGCCAGGACAATTTAATAACCTCTATGGCTATAGATTTGAATATAAAGTTTTCTATAGTATGGGGAAAACTTGAAAGATTCCGCAGTGATGTTTTAGGAAGTCTGGTTATAAATGTAAATGATAAAGACAAGGAAAGTATATGTAATTATCTTTCTTCAAAAAATGTTAACTGGGAGGTAGAGTAAACATGGGATTTAGTGAAACATTTCAGGAAATACTACTTCCTGCTATTGGACAAACATTTTATATGGTTATAGTTTCTACAATACTTGCAGTAATTATAGGATTTATACCTGCTATTTTGCTAGTTGTAACTGAACCTGGTGGATTAAAGCCTAATAAAGTAGTCTACAAGGTATTGGATGTAATAGTAAATTTATTGAGATCATTTCCTTTTATAATACTTATGATAGCAATTTTTCCTTTTACAAAGCTTATTGTTGGAAAAACCATAGGTACAACAGCAGCAATAGTTCCTATTACAATAGCAGCAGCACCTTTTGCATCGAGGGTAATTGAATCTTCACTTAAAGAAATAGATCCGG
This sequence comes from Clostridium sp. 001, assembly GCF_019056555.1. Classification (NCBI taxonomy): domain Bacteria; kingdom Bacillati; phylum Bacillota; class Clostridia; order Eubacteriales; family Clostridiaceae; genus Clostridium; species Clostridium sp. 001. The sequence continues at coordinate 2,837,726 of NZ_CP020473.1, forward strand.
GAATAATAGAAGCTGCAAAATCGTTTGGTGCAAGTAATATGCAGATAATATTTAAAGTTATGATTAAAGAGGCACTGCCATCTATAGTGCTTGGTATAACACTCACTGTAATAAGTGTAGTTGGATGTTCAGCTATGGCAGGTACAGTAGGCGGAGGTGGACTTGGAGATGTGGCAGTAAAGTATGGATATTATAGATTTCAAACTGACATAATGGTATACACTGTAATAATACTCATAATTTTTGTCCAGGTACTTCAAACTATAGGAAATCTTATATATAAAAAGCTAAACAAATAATTATTTGTTTGGTAAAGTAATTATTGTAGAGTCACTTTAAAAATATATTTATGGGAGGAAATTAGAATGGCTAAAATAGAATTACCATACCATAAAAAAATAATAGAAGCTGAAATAGATGACAACAACTTACTTGGGGTACTTGAATCAAAAGCAAACCAATATAAAGCAGAGCTTGGTCAATTGGAAATAGTGGAAAAAGCCCTTGATAATCCTATAAGCTCACCAAGACTTGAACAATTGGCTGAGAATAAAAAAAATATAGTTATAATAAGCAGCGATCATACAAGACCTGTTCCTAGTAAAATTATTATGCCTGCACTTTTGAGAAGAATAAGGAGTACAAATTCTGATGCTAATATTACTATATTAATAGCTACAGGTCTTCATAGAGCTACTACTAGGCGGGAACTCATAGATAAATATGGAGAAGATATAGTAAAAAATGAAAAGATAGTAGTACATGATGCGCAGAATGAAGACAATCTGGTAAAAATCGGTACATTACCATCTGGTGGTGAACTTATAGTAAATAAACTTGCAGTTGAAGCAGATCTTCTAATTGCAGAGGGGTTTATAGAATCACATTGTTTTGCTGGCTTTTCAGGAGGTAGAAAAAGTGTACTGCCTGGAATAGCCTCTGCCAAGACCATCCTGGCAAATCACTGTGCTGAATTTGTAGCACATCCTTCTGCAAGAGTTGGAAATTTAAAGGGTAATCCTGTTCATAAGGACATGCTATATGCAGCTAAAAAGGCAGGATTGGCTTTCATAATAAATGTAGCACTAGATGAAGATAAAAAGATAATAAATGCTTTTGCAGGAGATACGAATGATGCCCATGTAAAAGGCTGTGAATTTGTGCATAATTTATCAAAAGTGAGTAAATTAGTAGGTGATATTTCTATTTCTACTAATGGAGGGTATCCACTTGATCAAAATATATATCAATCTGTTAAGGGGATGGCAGCAGCTGAAGCCAATTGCAGGGATGGCGGTGTAATAATAATGGTGTCTGCTTGCAGTCAAGGTCATGGTGGAGAAACCTTTTATAACAATTTAGCTAATTTAAATACTCCAGAAGAATTCTTAAAAAAAGTTTCAAAGGTTCCCAGGAATAAAACTGTACCTGATCAGTGGGCATCTCAGATGCTTGCGAGTATACTTTCAAAACATACAGTAATTGTTGTAACAGATATGTGTGATCCTAAAATAATAAGGAATATGCATATGCAGCAGGCAGATACTTTTGAAGAAGCTCTAGAAAGGGCATATGATATTATGGGGAAAGATGCTAAAGTTGTGGTTATACCAGATGGACTAGGAGTAATTGTAGAATAAAAACTTAAAAAGGCTATTGTGTAATGAACAAAAATTCATTATGAAATGGCCTTTATTTTTTTGCATTTCATTAACTTTTAATTTCCCACAAAAAAATGTAAAAAAACTATTGCACATGTTTTCTATTTGTTATATATTATATATAACAAATAGAAAAGGAGGGACGCTATGTTAGTTCAAATAGATTTTGAATCGGAAATGCCTATATATGAACAGCTTAGGAGGCAAATAATAGAAGGAATAGCCTCTGGTAATCTGAAATTAGGAGAGAGCCTTCCTTCTGTAAGACAACTGGCAGAAGACATTGGAATAAATCTTCATACAGTAAACAAAGCATATAATGCGTTAAAGTCAGATGGTTACTTGAATGTAGATAGGAGAACAGGAGCTGTAGTAAGTGGAACGTTTCCTGAAAGTACGGAGGAGTTTGACAAAAAACTTAAGGAAGAATTTACTTACTTGATATGTGAAGCTCATTTAAGGGGAAAAAATATGGAAGATATTTTGGATCTGTGTTCTGATATATTTAAGCAATATATTAAAAAAGATAAATAACTACTAAGGTTGGTGAAATTAAATGAAAGATAATTTGTTTATGTGTATATATTTATTTTTTATTTTTGTGATAATACTCGTAATCAATATGTTGACTCCTAAATTTACGAGAAAAGAAATTGTATTTGGAGTGAGAATTCCTGAAGATAAGATTGATTCAGATGAAATTAAGCATATAAAAGCACAATTTGTAAAGAATAATTTAATTATAGGAATTCCCTTTATTATTCTATTTAGTGTGTTAAATTATAGTTTTTTAAACGTAGGTATGATTTTGTTTACTACTTTTGCCTTTGTATTTATAATTTTTCTAATATATCTTATATCAAACAGAGCTATGAAAAATCTTAAATCACAAAAGTTGTGGTTTCAAGGCAAAAAACAAGTTGTAACTGTAGACACTAGCTTTTCTAGAAGCAAAAGCAATGTGCTTGTATCAGCTTGGTTTTTCTTAATACCTGCAGCTATCATTATAGTAAATATAATTTTAGGATATATGAATTATGATTCTCTACCTTATAAAATCCCTACACACTGGGATTTTTCCGGCAATGTAACAGGATATCAATTTAAATCCAGGTTTCTAATTTGGGAAATGCCACTTACTCAGATTTTTACTACTTTTATGTTTTTTATAGTCTATAAGGGAATTGGATGGTCAAAACAGCAGATTAGTTCTATAGATCCAGAAGCATCTGTAAGGAAAAACAGTATATTTAGAAGAAGCTGGTCCATGTATATGGTTACCTTTGCTGTAGTGACTAATCTTCTATTAACTGTTGCTACTGTTCAGATATTTAGAATATTTAATGTAAGTAATACTTTTTCAAACATCATAATATTAGCTTTTATATTAATTACAATTTTAGGAAGTATAGCTTTATCCTTAAAGATTGGACAGGGTGGAAGCAATATAAGATTTAAAGGTGATGGTGAAAATGCCAAATCCAATTTTGGAGATAAAGATGATGATAAGTGCTGGGTACTGGGAAATAGTATATATTATAACAAGAATGATCCATCCTTATTTGTAGAAAAAAGATTTGGCATAGGCTGGACTATAAATGCAGGCAGACCACTTGGAATGGCGATATATATAGGAAGTATTGTGATTATAATTGTAACTATAGTTTTTGCTGTATTTAGTGGAAAGTAATACTTAGAATCTCTATAGGAATTCTAAGTAAAAAACAACTTATACTTCGGATATTTTTACAACCACAAGCTCGATTAAATATTTTGATAAGCCTAGGTAAAAAACTTAAAAAAATACTGAGAACTTTTGAAAACTCGTACCTCAGACAATTCAAAAGTTCTAGATTTTTTAAAAATTTTTTCCAAGGCTTATAGACAAAACATTTAAATGAGCTTGATTATTGTAAAAATATGACTACACATAAGTTGTTTTTTAAGTTAGAAAATTCATGGATATTCTAATTGAAAATTATTATTATATACTTTGGAATAAATTCACCTTAAAACTATAAATCGCTTAAAGTTTCACATTTGCAAGTTGATGTGCTAAAATATTTTATATAATGATAAAATATAGTTAAAAATTGAAAGTTGAGGGCTATGAATGATTTTCTTCTATTAACACTTTGGAAAATTGACCTTTACTTTCAGCTCTTAACTTTATGTTTATAGAGATCCTAATCGAAGTTTAAACTTATACATAAAATGTAATGACAAAATTGAGAACACCTTTAAAAACTTTTCCATAAGTCTTAGCGAAGTATTTTAGAAAATCTTAGGGGCTTAGATATTGTTTGAGGTATGAGTTTAGCTAAGGTTCTTAGATTTTCAAAATACTGAGCTTTAGACTTGTCAAAAGTTTTTATGGTGTTGAAATTTGTCACTACATGCTTTGTATAAGTTAACTTTGAATTTTGAGAATCTATAATTACGAATTGAAAAAAGGGGGCAATTTTTATGATATCCAATAAAATGAAAGAACACGTATCTAAAAGTTCTATAATAAGGGCTATGTTTGAAGAAGGAAAGAGACTAGCTTCGATTTACGGGGAAGAAAATGTATTTGACTTTAGTTTGGGAAATCCAAATGTAGAACCACCAGAGGATATAAAAAAAGCTGTAAGTGAAATTATGTCCGAGGAATCTCCAAATATGGTTCACGGTTACATGAGCAATTCAGGTTATGAAGATGTAAGGGCTAAAATTGCAGAAAACATAAATAAAAAATACAATTTGAAGCTTACTGAAAATAACTTGGTAATGACTTGCGGTGCAGCAGGAGGACTTAATATAATTTTTAAAACTCTTTTAAATCCAGGAGATGAAGTTATTACATTTTCACCTTTTTTTGGGGAATATGAGAATTATGTAGATAACTTTGCTGGAAAGCTTGTAATAGTACCTTCAAATACAGAAACTTTTGAGCCAGATTTAAATGCATTGGAGCAATCTATAAATGCTAAAACAAAGGCGATAATCATAAATTCACCAAACAATCCTACAGGAATAATTTATTCGGAAAAGCTTATTAAAGATTTATCACAGCTTTTAGACAAGAAACAGGAACAATTTGGTACTAGTATATACTTAATTTCAGATGAACCCTACAGGGAAATAGCATATGATGGAGTAAAGGTTCCATACATATTGAATTATTATAGAAATTCTATTGTAGGCTATTCTTATAGCAAATCCCTTTCGCTCCCGGGTGAGAGAATAGGATATGTAGTTTGCAGTAGTGATATGGATGATTTTAAAGATGTAATGCCTGCCCTTAATGTGGCAAATAGAATTTTAGGTTTTGTAAATGCACCATCTTTATTTCAAAGGGTAATTGCAAAATGTTTGGATTCAAGCGTAGATATGAATATATATAAGAAGAATAGAGACTTACTATACAATCATCTTGTTAAAATAGGATTTTCTTGTGTTAAACCAGAAGGAGCTTTTTATTTATTCCCTAAGTCATTAATTGCTGATGATGTTGAATTTGCAAAGGAAGCAAAGAAATTTAACTTGCTAATAGTTCCAGGTTCATCCTTTAAATGTCCTGGTCACTTTAGACTTTCATATTGCATTTCTTATGATAAAATAGAAAAGTCTTTAGACAGTTTTGATAAACTTGCAAAGAAATATCTCTAGAATAGAGTTTCTAAACAAAAAATCGACTTATACTCTGGATATTTTTTACAAACTTTAGCTCGTTAAATATTTTGATAAGTCTAAGCAAAAAATTCTAGAAAATCTAAGGACTTTTGAAAACTCGTACCTCAGACAATTCAAAAGTTCTAAAATTTTAAGAATTTTTTCCAAGACTTATATACAAAATATTTAAAAGAGCTTCATTATTGTAAAAATATGCCTACGTATAAGTCGATTTTTAAGTTGTGAATCTACATATAGATACTTAACTCTATAATTAAGTTTATCCAAATTGCCAGTTTGATTTAAATGATAAAGTTATAAATTCAACTAAGATTTATAATTAGTAATTTTGAGTAATTATAGATTTAGCTTTAAACTTTACGATCTATAAATCGTTAATTCTAGAATGCAGCCTTTCTAAAGTGCTAATTGGGTTTTAAATTTTACTATTTATATTGAGGTATTCTAGTTTGAAATTTGAACTTATACCCGAAAATAATGCTGACAAAATTGAAGCACACTTAAAAACTTTTTTTATAAGTCTTAGTGAGGTATTTTAGAAAACCTTAGAAGCTTATATATGTCTGAGGTACGAGTTTATATAAGCTTCTTTAGATTTTCAAAATACCGAACTTTAGACTTATAAACAGAGTTCTTGGCATAAGGTTGAGTTTTAACTCCACCTTATGCTTAGAAATCGTTATCCAGGGACGTAGTCGCTCTTTACTCCCACTTTCAGAAGAAGTGGGAGTATTAGAGCGAGTAGTCATCGGATAAAAAGTTTTTAGTATGATGAAATTTGTCAGCATATGAACTGGTATAAGTGGACTTTCAATCTAGAAATTCTAGTATGTGAATACCAGTTTTCCAACTCTTAAAGCAATGGGCTTTGACCAGAGCCAACTATTTGTAGTGGAATCATCAAAATAATAAATAGCTCCTTTTGTTGGATCAGAACCATATAATGCTTCTAAAGCAGCCTTTCTAGAACTATCAGAAGCAGGCTTGTTTATCCATCCATTTAATACTGGAGTAAATTGATAATATCCATAGGATACTTGGTATATTACATCTTTTAGTGTAGATGGAAACTGAGAACTTTGAACTCTATTTATAACTGCAGCGGCTACGGCTACTTTAGCAGTATAAGGTTCACTTTCTGCTTCAGCAGTTACAAGTCTTGCAAGCAAATCTACCTCGCTGTCAGTACAGGAAATTATATATTTTGGAGAGGTTGTTACATTAAAAACATAACCTGCAGGAATGTTTAATACTTGTCCAGGGTAAATATAACTGCTTACATTACTATTGGCAGCAATTAAAGTGTCAAGAGATATTCCAAATTTTTTTGCTATCAAGTAAAGTGTGTCAGAGGCTTGTACAGTATAAGTCTTTGAATTAACATATAGAGCTTGACCTGGATATATGCTATTTCCACTTAAACTATTATCATTAATGATTGTAGTTGCATTTGTTTTAAATAATACTCCTATTTTAAATAAGGAGTCACCAGGTTTTACAGTGTAACTAGCTGCATGTACTTGGGTAAAAGATAATGTGCACAGAAATGCGGCAAATAACATTGTCCTGATTTTTTTAAAATTCATAAATATAGATCCCCCTTAATTTTGCCTACGAGGTTAGTTGACGGGTTCGGGATTGGGATACCCCTACTTTTTAGTAAAAAAGATTAACCCCAAAAAAATAATTATCCCCCGCATCTCATTCTTGAGATTTAGGCTTGTCTATGTTTGCTATTCTAACAGTATTTCCAGAACATATCCATATTAAATAGATGGGACTATTGACATAAACTTTCAATTTTACACTATCAATTGCTTGAAACATAACTCAACTTTCGCAGTTTAAAAATATTGCGAAGCAAAGCTTTGCAAGTTAAGAATTAATAATGAAAAATTAATAGTGAAGGATGATTTTTAGCTATCGCAAAAAATCTTTAAATTTATATAAATCAACAATGTTTCGTTTTAGCGAAACGAGTGGTGAAAAGCTTAATTAAAGATTTTTGGTAGTGTAACGGAAAAAAATCCACATTAACTATTAATTCTTCATTCTTAACTATTAATTAAAAAAGTTCTATATATGAAAATTGATAACATAACTTCTCCTTATTAAAAGTGATAATATAGTTATATAACAAATAGTTATATAACAAAAATTCAAAAGTGATTAAATAGGAGAATATTATGGAAAATTGTATAACCTATTTTCTTAGAGATGAATCTAAAAATTCAAATGAATATTACAAATGTATATCCAATTTTTCAAATGAAGTTATCGAAAAAATTGAAATCGAAGCAAATAATATAATAGAAGATTTTATAAATTTTATTAAGAATAATAGTATAGAAGAACTTAGAAGTAGAGAAGAGTATGAACTTGAATTTCTAATCATTGGAGTTCTATGGAAAACCTATATAACAAAAGCTTTAAATGCAGATAGAATGTCCTTGAATGTTTTAAAACTTCTATTTAATTTGAGGACAAAATCAAAATTTTTAAGGAAAAGTGTGGACAATTTAAGGGGAAGGCTTGCTTGTAAATATCTTTTAAAGAAAGAAGTAGAGCCTTCTTCTGTGTCTTATGATGAAAGTGACTTTGAAAAATTACTACTCTGGTTAATTGCTTCAGGGGAATTCAAGTATGAGTGCAGGAGAATGAACACATGGCTGCTATTTTTAAAAAATAACAGTGAAGAATATATTATAAAAGTAAACAAGCGTGCCTTTAAAATATCACTGTGGTTTGAAAAAAGATCTATGGAGGTACTTGGATTATATACTCCAAATGTACAGAAATTTTTAAACACCAACTATAGGTCCTATGGAATAAGAGAGGATAATGTTTTCTGTGGTAGGAAGGAAGTTGAGTACCATCTAAATATGGTTGGAGCAGAGATATTAAGTAATGCATTTAGAAAGTTATTTGTTAAGACAAAGGAAAGAAAAGTACTCCTGCCTGCTTGCATTTGCTTGAAACCGGAAGGGGTATGCAAGAGAAAAAAGGTCAAAGATGGTTTCTTGTGTGGAAATTGTTCTAAAAGCTGCAGGGTAAATGAGCTTACGAAGCTTGGTAAATCCCATAACTGCCAGGTTCTAATTGTTCCCCACGAAACTGATGCCTTTTCAAATGCAAAAAATATTAGATATGGAGATGTAGGCGTTGTAGGCGTAGCATGTGTACTCAACCTAATAGAAGGTGGGTTAAAGGCTAGAAACTTAAATCTTGTCCCACAATGTGTTATCCTTGATTATTGCGGATGCAAAAATCATTGGGATAACAATGGAATACAGACAGATATCAACTGCAAAAAGTTGTTTGAAATTTTGCAAGTTGCCGAAAACATGTGATGTTCCTTGTCTAAAGCTATTAGGCTCTGATGCTTTTAGATTTTTTATTAATAGCATTATTTGCTATAAATAAAGATAAAATTAGAGCAATAACAAGAACGAAAGTTTCAATTGTAAAAGCGTGCTTTACTCCGAATACTAAACTTAAAGCTTGACTCTTTGCATTAGATGGATTGCCTGCAGCAAATAAGTATTTTTTTTGGGATGCACTCATTATGGCAACAAATAAAGAAGTTCCAAATGCTCCTGCTATTTGCTGTAAGGTGTTCATTATAGCAGTTCCATGAGGATAGTATTTTGGAGATAATTGATTTAAACTATTGGTTTGTATAGGAGTATTTATAAGTCCAACAGCTATTAGAGATAAACAATGGAGCACAATAATAACAGGAATAGTTATACTCATAGATACAAAACGTGAAAGCAAAAAGAATGTAATAGTTGATATTGCATATCCAGGTATAATTAATGCTTTAGGGCCAAACTTGTCATATAAATGACCTGAAATTGGTGATATAATTCCGTTTATAAATCCACCAGGTAACATTAAAAGACCAGCAGTAAATGCGGCTAAACCCAGGGCACCTTCAAGAAACATTGGTAAAATAAGCATAGTAGCAAAGTTAATCATGTGCATAATTATCATAAGTATACAGCCAAGGCTAAACATAGATTCTTTAAATGGATGCATGTCCAGCATAGGTTCACTCATGTGTAATTGACGCAGCACAAATATGGCTAATGCTATACAAGAAATAATTATAGGAGCTGCTATTAAATATGTATAAGAGCTTCCAATATTACTAACACCATATATAAATCCACCGAATCCTATAGTAGACAGTACAATTGATAAAAGATCTATAGGTGGTTTTGTAAGTTCTGTTACATTTTCGACATATTTGTAACCTAAAGCTAAAGATATAACTGAAAAAGGTAGTATTATAAAGAACAACCATCTCCAGGTAAGAGATTGAATAATTAAACCAGAAAGGGTTGGCCCAATAGCTGGTGCACAAAACATTACGAGATTAAATATACCAAGAGCCTTTCCACGCTTTTCTATAGGGTTTATAATCAATAAAGTGTTTACTATATTAGGTATTAAAATACCAGTTCCAATAGCCTGAATTAATCGGCCTACTAGTAAAATTGAAAAAGCTGTAGAGAAACCACTTATAATTGTTCCAACCAAAAATATGGTTACAGAGGTTAGAAATAGCTGTCTTGTTGTAAAACTTTGAATAAGTAATGCAGAAACAGGGATTGCTATTCCCATAATGAGCATATATCCTGTACTAAGCCATTGTACAGTATTCGCAGATATACTAAATTGAACCATTAAATTTTTTAATGACATATTTAGCAAGGTTTCATTTAACATACATAAAAATCCTGCCATGATTAGTGCGACAGTTATTGGTACTACATTATAATTCCTTTCTTCATAAATTGATTCTTCCAAACGTTCTTCCATAAAATTTCCTCCTAGTTAGTAATTAAATTAGTCATTTGCACAGTTGTGCAGATATTAGAATATATAAAAATCCTCCACTATGAAAAATACATTGTTACAATACAAAATAAAAATCATAACAGAGGAGGTTTAACCATGTTTTATAAAGGTAAATAGCTTATTATTTTTTGCTAATTTTCTTCTCTTCTATAGATATGTTTTTTTCAAATTTATTTAAAGTGTCTATAAATAAATCTAATTGATCTTTTGAAATTTCGTTTGTAATGTTTGTAAATAAGTGTTCAATGAATGGATATACTTCCTGTTTTAATTTTTTACCTTCAGGTGTAACGTAAATTAAAAATGAGCGCCTATCTTCAGCGCTTTTTTTGCGTACTACTAGTTTTTTTCTTTCAAGAATATCTAGTATTCGAACTAAAGTTGCCTGATCTTTGTCAACCTTTTTAGCTAGCTGTTTTTGGTTGACGCCGTCTTCTTCTGTTAAAGACAATAATACTGACCACTGTTCTGTGGTTATATTATATTTTTTAAGGTTTAAAGATAAAAATCTTAAAATTTTTCTATTAACAGAGTTTATATACATACCAATGGACTTATCAAGAGAACTCATAGCTTTTTGCCTCCTAGAATATATGATATCAAGTGATTCTTGGGTTCAGATGGAGTTTGCTTATAAGGATAACTTTCTCCAGCTGAACCTTAGAAGAACTTATCCAGGGACGTAGCTGCTCTTTACTCACACTTGGAGAAGTGGGAGTATTAGAGCAGGTAGTCATCGGATAGATATAATTAATTTACATATAGTTAGCATACTAATAATATGCCAGTCTATTAAAAATGTCAAGCAAATTTTAACTCTAGGTATTTGTAAAAGGTTAAAATGTTACTAAATGTAAAAATATATCTGCATATAATCTGATTTTTAAGTTAGAAAGCACATAATTTAATTTTACGAATATAAAACTTAATAATATTAATATGTAAATAAATTAATATTAAAATATTTAATATTAATATTGATTTATTTAATTTACAGTGGTATATTATAGACATAGAAAAGGAGAGTGGTAATTTGACATATAAAATTATTAGCAAATGTCCTGTTTGTTCTTCTAAACTTTTAATTTCAAAGATAAAATGTCCTAAATGTAATACTGTAATTGAAAATGATTTTGAAATGTCAAAGTTTGAATATCTTACAGACAGCCAATTGAAATTTATAGAAGTTTTCCTAAAAAACAGAGGGAACATAAAGGATGTAGAAAAAGAACTTGGGATATCCTACCCTACTGTGAGGGCAAAACTAGATGAGGTCATAACAGCACTTGGATATAATGTGGCAAAAACCAACACTGTGGATAAAAAGAAAGTAGTAGATATGCTTGATAAAGGTGAAATAACTGCAGATCAGGCTATTAAAATGTTGAATGAATAAATATATTGAAAAGGAGAAATAGAAAATGAATGAGGAAATATCAAAGATTTTGAAAATGGTGGAAGAAGGAAAAATTACCTCTGACAAAGCTCAGGAACTTATTGAAGCACTAAACGATAAAAATACTTCTCTGGACGTTTGCAGCAATGTTTCAAATGATGCTGACATTATAAATAAAATGCTTAAAATAAAGGTTATTTCTCACGATGGAGATAATGTAAATGTGAATTTACCTGTTAAATTTGTAAAGACCATGCTTAAAACTATAGGAAAAATTCCTATACCAGAAAGTGCAAAATGTATGGAAAATTTGGATTTGAGTGTTATTGCAGATGCAATAAACAATGGACTTTCAGGAAAGATAGTAGATGTAAAAAGTGCAAATGGTGACATAGTGGAAGTTAGTATAGAGTAAAGGAGAAAATTTATGAGAGTTCACATCAAGTCAGGTAAAATTAGATTTGTAATACCTTGCCCTATAGCTTTTCTAAAGTTTGGGCTTTCTATTGCAGGATCTTCTTTTATACAAAAGCATATTCCTGAGAAAGATAAAAGATATGTAAATATGATTGATTTTAAGAAACTTTCAAAGTGTATGGACATTTTAAAAGAATACAGAGGATTAAAACTTGTTGAAGTAAAATCCAAAGATGGCAGTTATGTTGCCATAATTGTATAGACAAAGTTCACAATATTTCAAATATTATATTAATTAAGTAGGCGATAGAAATGAAAAATAATAAAAATTTACTATGTTATATGCTCGGAAGATTTATATCTTATATTGGTACGGGAATACAACAGGTAGCAATACCGCTGTATATATTGGATATAACTCATTCTGGAATTATGATGGGTATATTTTCAGCAGTTAATTTAGTCCCTAATGTTATAACTTTACCTTTTGCAGGTATTTTAGGGGATAGGAAAAACAGAAAAAACATTATGGTACTAGCTGACTTTGGAAGAGGAATTTTAGTATTAGCTTTAGCACTTTTGGTTGCTGAGAAAAATTTAAGTATCTATATGCTGTTTTTACTACAGGCCTTTATTTCAATTATGGATGGAATCTTCTTAGCTTCATCTACGGCAATTCTTCCAGAGCTTGTTTGCGAAGATGAACTTATGAAAGCAACTTCCTTAAGAGGAGGAAGTGATGCAATTTCTATGATTATAGGGCCTGCTCTTGGAGGTATAATATATGGGCTTGCTGGTATGAAGACAGTATTTTGTCTAAATGGTCTGTCTTTTATAATATCAGCAGTATGCTCTATGCTCATAATTTATAAAAATATAGATACAGAAAAAGGGAAAATAACTGTAAAGTCTTTTTTTACAGAAAATGGAGAGGTAATAGGCTTTATAAGGAAAAGTAGAGCTTTAATGCAGTTAACTGTATTTTTCATGGTAGCTAATTTACTTGTAGCTCCTTTTGCAGATATAGTACTTCCTTTTGTATTGAAAAAATGTATAGGGTTTGGTTCACAGCAGTATGGGTATTTAATTTCGTTCTTTACTTTAGGTATACTTTTAGGAAATATAGCTCTTGGAACTTACTTAAATAAATTTAGCACAAAGACAATTATAAAGAGGGCACTTATATTTGAAGCAGGTGTATTTTTCATATTTGCATTTTCCTTGCATCCAGCTTCAGTAAAATATTTTGGAGGACATGACTTAAAACTATTTGTAATTTTGGGTATTGTAACATTTTTAATAGGTTTATCTAATTCAGGAATCAATACTCCTATGAGTGTAAATTTACAAAAGATGGTCCCAAATGAAATGCGTTCAAGGTTTTTTGCAATACTAGGTATATTTTGCCAGGGAGCTATTCCTTTAGGGGCAATTATATATGGCTTTGTTCTAGATAAATTTCCTTACTATTATATACTTCTTACCATAGTACTAATATTTTCTCTTGTGACTGCAATTTTTATGATAAAGGCAGTTCCAGAAGCTTATGAACCTGAGGCATTAAAAAATCTTGAGAAAGCATGATAGAAATGATGTAGCAGAATTAAATATTTTTAATACTATATAGTATACAAGCTTTTAATTCGTAGTTGAAGCCCTTTGTTTTTATGCTACATAAAAACAAAGGAGGTGTTATTTTGAAAAAAGAATATTCTCATTCTAAATTTCATGATGTTGAATTAAAAGATTGTAAATATTTAGGAGAAGGCCACAGCGGCAGAGTTTATCTTATGCCAGATGGAAAAGTTCTTAAAATATTTAAAAGCTCAACTAGCTGCAAAGCTGAATTTGATATATTAAAATCTGTAGAAGGAAGTCCCCATTTTCCCAAGGCTTATGAATTGGGAGATCATTATATGATAAGAGAATATGTAGGTGGAATGAATGTGTATGATTATATAGGAAAATATGGATTGAGCAGATCCTTTGCACTAAAAGTAGTAGATTTAGTTGATCATATGAAAAAACTAGGATTTACGAAATTAGAAGTTAGATTTCCACACCTATTTGTTCAAGAAGATGGTACGCTTATGTTGATAGACCCGAGAAAGAGTTATGAAGAATATATACCTTATCCTAAGTCCTTTTTTAGGAAACTTAAAAAGATGGGACTTCTAGATAAGTTTATACAGATATTGGAAGAAGAAAGAAAAGGTTTGAAATGGATAGAATATATTAAAGATAAATAGAAAGTGACAGAGAGGGACTGTTGTAATAGCAATTTTTTAAATTGCTTTGAACAGTCCCTTAACTTTCAATTTTCCACTATCAATTGTCAACTGTTTAAAATGATTTTTTAAAATGTATTTTAAATAAATATGAATAAAATTTTGTAATTATTTAAAATACATTGTTCTAAAAATGAATACTTTATTGTAATAATATGCATTTTATATTGAAATTAGGCATTTTATAAGGTATAATGAATAATGTATAAATTATATAAGGGCGTGTAGGTTTGAGTAATTACACCAACTGCATGCCCTTTTGCAATATGGTATATTTTTATGCATTTAATAAAAATATATGAAATTTATCTGACGGCTACCTACTGTAACACTCCCACGCACACAGCGAAAGCGACTATACCAAATCAAAGATTTGGAATATCTGCTTTTCTATCAAAGTGTGAGATAACAGTAGCTACGCCCCTAGATAATTCATCTAAACTTAGTGGGAGAAACAATCTCCCACTAAGTAAGATTCATTGATACTTTAAACATTAATAAAGGGGGCATTTTATGAACATTTTTAAGAAAAAGTCGCTTGAACAACTTAAAGACAGTGTAGAAAAGACAGGTTTGAAGAAGAATCTTAAGGCAACAGATATAGCGGCTTTAGGAATTGGGGCTGTTGTTGGAGTTGGAATTTTTGTAGCAACTGGTGAGGGAGCTCATGCAGCTGGTCCAGGAATCATACTTTCATTTTTCTTATGTGGAATAGTAGCTTGTCTTTGTGGCTTATGTTATTGTGAGCTTGCTACCATGTTTCCGGTAGCAGGAAGTACATATTCCTATGCTTATATAGCATTTGGAGAATTTGTGGCAATGGTTATTGGATGGTGTTTAACTGCTGAATATTTAGTTGCAGTTAGTGCAGTTGCATCTGGATGGTCTGGAACTTTTAGAGGTATTTTGCAAAATGCAGGGGTTACACTGCCTCATGCAATTAGTGCATCTCCAGCTAAGGGCGGAATAATAGATTTGCCAGCTGTTTTTATAATACTAGTATTAGCTTGTCTTTTATACTATGGAATGCAGGAAAGTGCAAAAGTTAATAATATTATTGTTGGTGTGAAAGTATTTGTAATACTCTTATTTATTTTTCTTGGAGTATCTCATATAAAACCATCTAATTATGCACCTTTTATGCCTTTTGGATGGAAAGGGGTTTTTACAGGGGCAAGTACAGTCTTCTTCTCATATATAGGATTTGATTCTATTTCAACTGCAGCAGAGGAAGCTAGAAACCCTAAAAAAGATGTATCACGTGGAATTATAATGTGTCTTATAGTAGTTAGTATACTATATATTTCCGTTGCAGTTGTACTTACTGGAATTGTTCCGTTTAAGGAAATAGTTTCAGAAAATGCTGTTCCTGCTTCACTTGCAAGGATTGGCATTAACTGGGGATCAGCACTTGTAGGCGTCGGAGCCATTCTTGGAATGATTTCCACTATGATAGCTATGCTTTATGGTCAGATTAGAATATTTATGGTTATGTCTAGAGATGGATTACTTCCTAAAGCATTTTCAAAAATCCACAGCGTACATAAAACTCCATATATTTCTACTATACTAACAGGTGTTATAGCTGCCATAATAGCTGGACTCTTACCTCTTGATATTATTGTAGAGTTTTTGAGTATAGGTACATTGTTGAGTTTTGTAGTGGTATCAATAGGCGTTATTTATTTGAGAAAGGCAATGCCTGATATAGAAAGAAAGTTTAAATGTCCGGGAGTGCCTTTTACACCTGTAATAACTGTATTGTGCTGCCTTGTACTTTTGGCATCAATGCGTGCAATAACCTGGATAGGATTTTGTGTATGGCTTGCTATAGGTATAGTATTTTACTTTACTTATGGAAGAACTCATAGTGTTGTTCAGAACGAAAATTTGGACGAGAGTTCCCACAGCGCATAATTAAATTTTAATACCTATTTACATTGCATTTTAAATGCACAAGGATGTGGAAATTTATGAATATTTTTAAAAAGAAACCTATTGATCAATTGATGGATAGTGTAAAAAAAACAGATTTAAAGAGAAATCTTAAAGCAAGAGATATAGCAGCACTCGGAATTGGAGCTGTTGTGGGAGTTGGAATTTTTGTAGCAACTGGAGAAGGAGCTCATGCAGCTGGCCCTGCAATTATACTTTCATTTATTTTAGCTGGTATAGTGGCTTGCCTATGCGGTCTGTGTTATTGTGAGCTTGTAACTATGTTCCCGGTAGCAGGAAGTACTTATTCTTATGCGTATATAGCATTTGGAGAATTTGTGGCAATGATTATTGGATGGTGTTTAACTGCTGAATATTCAGTTGCAGCTAGTGCAGTTGCATCTGGATGGTCTGGAACCTTTAGAGGCATCTTGCAATCTGTGGGAATTACACTTCCCCAGGCAATTAGTGCATCTCCATCTAAAGGTGGGATAATAGATCTTCCGGCTGTTCTTATAATATTAATTTTAACAGGGCTTTTATGTTATGGAATGAGTGAGAGTGCAAAAGTAAATGATATTATTGTTGGTGTGAAAATATTTATAATACTTCTTTTTATTGTTTTGGGATTATCACATATACATATAGCTAATTATAAACCTTTCATGCCTTATAGCTGGAAGGGTGTTTTTACAGGAGCAAGTACAGTATTTTTCTCTTTTTTAGGATTTGATGCAATTGCTACATCTGCAGAAGAAGCAGAAGATCCTAAAAAAGGTGTATCAAGGGGAATTATACTATGTCTTATGGTTGTTTGTTTCCTTTATGTTTCAGTAGCAGCAGTGCTTACAGGAATTGTACCTTATAAAGAGATAATTTCAGAAAATGCCCTGCCTGCTGCACTCCAAAGAATCGGAATAAACTGGGGCTCAGCTCTTGTAGGAGTTGGGGCTATTCTTGGAATGATTTCCACCATGATTGCTGTTTTATATGGACAAGTTAGGGTATTTATGGCTATGTCTAGAGATGGGTTAATTCCTGAGGGTTTTTGCAAGATACACAAAACACATAAAACTCCATACATTGCCACAATAATAGCAGGTAGTATAGCTGCTGCTATAGCAGGATTTTTACCTCTTGATATTATTATGGAATTTGTAAGTATAGGTACATTATTGAGCTTTATGGTTGTGTCTGCTGGAGTTATATATCTTAGAAAAACTATGCCAGAAATTGAAAGAAGATTTAAATGTCCGGGAGTACCCTTTACGCCTATAGTAACTATATTGTGTTGTCTGGCCCTTTTGGTATCAATGCGTGCAATAACCTGGATAGGATTTTGCGTATGGCTTGTTATAGGTATAGTGGTGTACTTTACTTATGGAAGATTTCACAGTGTTGTTCAAAACGAGGAACCACAAGCTTTTCGTCAATTAAATAGTAAGTAACAACTTTTGCACATATGAAATATTGCGAAGCAAAGCTTCGCAAGTTAAGAATTAATAATGAAAAATTAATAGTGAAGGATGATTTTTTAGCTGCCGCAAAAAATCCACATTAACTATTAATTCTTAATTCTTAACTATTAACTAAAAAAGTTGAGTCAACAAATAAAAGAGCCTACAGCTACTTTCAAAAGTAGCCGTAGGCTCTTTTATTTGCAAATTAAATGGTTAAAATTAAGAAGTGTACAATTAATATGAAATAAAGGAAACAAAGTAGGTGCAGTCCCTTTATTTTAATATAAATTTATTGTAAAAAGTGTCGATATACTATAATATAATTAGATGAATAATATTATTCACACACATGAATAGGAGGGTTATTATATGAAATGGTTTTCGAACATAAAAATTCTAAAAAAACTGCTGACATCATTTATTATAGTATCAGTGCTTACAGGAATAGTTGGAATGATCTCTATTATCAAGATGGGAAAAATAAATGGAAATTTGAACAATATATATAATGTAGATTTAAAGGGGACAAACGATCTTCAACAATTAAAGGGAAATTTAATGGCAATTAGAGGAGATATGCTTATAATTACTGATCCTTCAAATAAGAGTGACTTAAAAGTTATAACAGATGAAATTAGTAGTTTAAAAGATAAAAATACTAAAATAATATCAGATTATAAAGCTACTATCAATACTGATGAAGATAAGCAGCTGTTTGCACAATTTGAACAATATTTAGGAAGTTGGAGAGATTCCCGTGAAAATGTTATTAGTTTAGTTCAGCAGGGAAATTATGAAGCTGCAAAAGAGCAATTTGTTAAGTCTGAAGCTTATAGAGCAAAAATGGTTACAGTGCTCGATAAAGAAATAAATTTAAATATGAAAATGGCTGAAGCTGATTATAAAGACAGCATAAGTCAGTACAAGTCTTCCTTTAGCATGATGGTTATTGGAATAATTGTAAGTATAGTTTGTTCTGTTTTACTTGGATTTATTGTTGCAAAGGATATTAATACTCCAATTTTAAAAATTAAAAAATTTGCAAATGAATTTGCTGAATTTGATTTTTCTTCACCTATAGAAATGTCCAGAAAAGATGAATTGGGAGAAGCTGCCTTAGCACTTAACAAAGGTCAAAAGAATATAACTGATTTAATTAGAACAATTATGGCAAGCTCTGATGAAATGAGCAGTTCTAGTGAAGAATTATCTGCAACTGCAGAAGAGCTTTCAGCGAAGTCTGAAGATATGGATAATTCAGTGAAAGTTGTAGTAAGCAATGTAGAGGAAACAAGTGCGGCATTTGAAGAGATAACTGCATCTGTAGAAGAAGTGGATTCAAGTGTAAATGAATTGTCTGCAAAAGCTGTAGATGGAAGTAGTAAAGCCAATGAATCCAAAAAAAATGCTGTTGCTGTACAAAGTAAGGGAAAAACAGCTATAGAAACAACACAAGAATTATATAAGCAAAAAAGAGAGAATATGGTAAAAGCTATTGAAGATGGAAAAGTAGTAGAAGAAATAAGAGAAATGGCAGAAACTATTGCAGGAATAGCAGATCAAACCAATTTACTTGTACTTAATGCAGCCATAGAGGCAGCCAGCGCAGGTGAGCATGGGAAAGGTTTTGCAGTAGTGGCAGAAGAAGTAAGAGAACTTGCAGAACAATCTGCGGAATCAGTTGCAGGAATTCAAGAGACTATTGTAAAAGTACAGGATGCGTTTAAAAATCTTTCTGCAAGTAGCCAGCAGGTATTGGCATTTATCAATGAAAAGGTAAATCCAGAATTTAAAGCATTTGGTGATATGGGAAAGCGATATTATGATGATTCTGAATTTGTAAGTAAGA
This sequence comes from Clostridium sp. 001, assembly GCF_019056555.1. Classification (NCBI taxonomy): domain Bacteria; kingdom Bacillati; phylum Bacillota; class Clostridia; order Eubacteriales; family Clostridiaceae; genus Clostridium; species Clostridium sp. 001. Next base: position 2,857,273 of record NZ_CP020473.1, read on the forward strand.
TGTCAGAAGAAATAGCGGCCATGTCAGAACAACTTACTGCTATTATAGGGCAGGTAAATGAAACAACACAAAGTGTAGCATCTAGTGCACAAAAATCTTCAGAAAGTTCAAATTCAATACAGCAGAGCATTGAGGAAAATGTAAAAGCTGTAAATCAGATAGCTATTACAGCACAAAGTCAAGCAGAAATAGCTCAGAATTTAAACGAATTAGTTCAAAAATTTAAAATTTAAATGAAAAAGTAAGTCAGTTCTACTTCAAAAGAGGTGGAGCTGATTTTATTTATCCGAAGAATCATTTGATAAATAGTTAATTATGTTTTGTAAAATTAATACATAAAAATTAAAAAATTACATAAAATTTCCACTTAGGATGTTTCTTTTTAATTTTATAGGTGATATAATTAGCATAAATGGTATTTTTTCCACTACAATTAAGGATAGTTTCTCATAAACGTTCATATAGTGCAATAATTGTTAATATAATTTATATATACATTTAACAAAGTTAGTGTAATAAAATGTAATTATTAATGATATGGAAATGGGTGTGAGATTTATGAAGAATGTTAATGAAGACGATGGAATTAGTGAAAATCAGCTGAAAAATTTAATTATGATGAATTATACTCTAAGTCTCGAAAGAGAAATAGAAGAACTTAAAAGTGATGAAAAAAAAAATAGTGAGAAATTAAATGAAAGTCAGGAACTCAATAAAAAAATTTTGCAGTTTATATATGGCTTATTCCATGAACTTAAGACACCTTTAAATGTGATTTTTTCTGCAGTACAGGTAATGTCATTGTGCACGGAATATAAAAATGAAGGAAATTTAGAGAAGCAGAGTCAGTATCTTAAAATAATTAAACAAAATTGTTATAGGCTTATGCGCCTTATAAATAATTTACAGGATTTAAGCAAATTGGATTCAGGATTTGCCAAATTGGAGTTGCACAACAGAAATATTGTAAGTTTTGTTGAAGATATTACTTTATCTTTAATTCCTTATGCTAAAGGCAAAGGCATAAATTTGATTTTTGATACCAATGTAGAAGAGAGGATTATGGCTTTAGATTATAATAAAATAGAGAGAATTATTTTAAACTTACTTTCAAATGCAATTAAATTTACACCTGAAAAAGGTACTATATGCATAGGGGTTGAAGACAAAGACGATAATGTATATATAAGTGTGAAAGATACAGGTGTAGGAATACCTGATGATAAGTTTAAATTTGTGTTTGAGAAATTCAAGCAGTGTGATAAATCACCTATAAATGGTAAAGTGGGAAACGGCATAGGACTTTATCTTGTAAAATGTTTTGCTGAGATGCACGGTGGTAAAGTTAGCGTAAAGAGTGCTGTAGGACAGGGAAGTACATTTACTGTAAAGCTTCCTGTTAAAGTTGTAGAAGAAAAGCCCAATAAGATAATTTTCAGTGAAAATATGGATGAACAGCTCAGCATAGAGTTTTCGGATATATGTCCTAAAATTTAATGTCTATACTACGTTTATTTTACAAATTATAAATGTTATAATTGTTGTGGTAAAAAAGGCGGTGATAGTATGGATGAAATTGCAGGAACTGGATGTGACATATTAGTTCCTTTTAATGAAAGAAAGCCCTTAAAAGAGATAGAGCATAGTATTACAAAAAGATATAGAAAGCATATATGGTCTAAATTTGTAAGGGCAATAAGTGAGTTTAAACTGGTAGAAGAAGGAGATAAAGTTGCGGTAGCAGTGTCTGGTGGAAAAGACAGCTTGACTATGGCCAAATTGTTTCAAGAACTTCAAAAACACTGGAAAGTAAACTTTGAATTGGAGTTTATTGCTATGGACCCGGGATATCATGAAGATATAAAAAATCTTTTAGTCAGTAATTGTGAATATTTAAATATTCCAGTGCACATTTTTGAGTCCGGCATATTTAATGTAGTAGACAATATTGCAAAAGATTATCCTTGTTATATGTGTGCAAAAATGCGTAGAGGTGCACTGTATTCTAAAGCAAAAGAACTTGGCTGCAATAAGCTTGCACTTGGGCATCACTTTAATGACGTTATAGAAACAACTCTTTTAAATATATTTTATTCGGGAAGCTTTAAAACCATGATGCCAAAGCTAAGATCTCAAAATTATGAAGGAATAGAACTTATAAGACCTCTTTATTATGTAGAAGAATCTTACATTGAGCGTTTCATACAATCAAGTGGCATATGGCCTCTCAATTGTGCTTGTATGGTTGCAGCAAAGAGAATAGGAAACAAGCGTTATGAAATTAAGGATATGATAAAGAAGTTGAAAAAGGATTTTAATAAGGATATAGATAAATTAATTTTCCATGCCACTGAAAATGTAAATATAGATTCTATATTAGGCTGGGAAAAAGATGGAGAAAAACATTCATTTATAGAATCTTATGAAAGAAATAGTTGATAATTAATTGAGAATTAAAAAAGTTTAAAGTCCAAATATCAAATAAAGATAATTTTTTTAATTAATAGTTAAGAATGAAGAATTAATAGTTAATGTGGATTTTTTCCGTTACGCTACAAAAAATCTTTAATTAAATTTTTGAAAGCTCGGTTTGCTAAAGCAAAACATTGCTAAGCACTGACTTATATAAATTTAAAGATTTTTTGCGGCAGCTAAAAAATCATCCTTCACTATTAATTTTTCATTATTAATTCTTAACTTGCAAAGCTTTGCTTCGCATTATTTCTAAACTGCGAAAGTACAGTTATATATAATAAAATGTCGATTATTGAAGGGTGTGTCATATGCTGAAAATATGGGGAAAGTTAGTTAAGCACAATAAAATAATAAAAGATGAAGTAGTTGTATCAGAGGACGGAGAAAATTATCAGGAAGATTTAAAAAGTTGTATTCTGGAATTGTGCAGAAAATTTGACATAGAAAAGCCTTACTGGCTTCCTGCTAACTTGGAAGAATATAATAGGAGAAGTAAGACGTCTTTTAATTCTGATAATTTTATAGATGAAGTTGAATTTGATAAATTTGAAATAGAAGAAATTGATGATGAAAAATAAAGAGATCCTATGAAAGGAACTCTTTATTTTTTACACTAAAAATTGCCAGTTATGAATTGTGTATTGAAGAAGCTAGTCAAAAATGGTCACAAATTTTACAGAATATATGTCTGCCAGCTCTCTTGTACTTGTCTCTTCATTTCTTATTATTATATAGCTAATTCCCACACTATCCAATATTCCAGTACGATCTTGGAGTGTTCCTGTACCCAAAAGGAAAGTTACTCTTACTCTTTTACCTATTTGGGTTTTTAAGTAACCTTGAGTGTAATTTGTGTCTTGTTGTACTGGAGAACCTGGAGCCATTTCAAAAGGATTAGGGGATGGCATTGGTGGATGAGATGGTATTGGCGTTTGGCGTATTTCATCACTGGAGTCAAATTCAGGCATTTCTGGTTCAGGTTCAGGAGTCATGGGCATAGTTCTAAAGTAATTGGGATAATTTGAAATCATTAAGATACCTCCATATTTATTAATAATCAAGTTTTAGCATATAGTTCTGTTGGATTATAAAAGCAGTGATTTGCTACTTTCACTTGAAAACTTCCTGTGCCAGTGTAAGGGAAAGTCCACGGACATGGGGCAAAGGGATTGAAGTACCAGAGAGAGTAGCCTATAGTAAATAATCTGTTACCTGCAAGTGCCCAGTCTGCTATGTCATAGTGTATTTGTTCAGGTACCATTGACCAGATATTTTGAGGATTGGGAACGCCCCCTATTTCAGTACGCATACAGTCAAATTGCCCTTTTTGATAAAGCACTTTTCTAAGGTCACCTTGACCTAGTCTCTGATATTCTCCATAGGGTACTCTAACTCTATTCATAATGGTAGTTGCCACTGCCTTCATACCATTTTCCCCTTCACCGCCTGCTTCACATTTTATAATTCTGGCCAGCAGTTCCCTATATGAAAATGCCATGATTTCACCTCGTATATTTTGCTTACAATACTAGTGTATTTAAAAAGGCACTAAAAAGTTACAACCAGTATTTAGGAATAGTAATATATTTGTTAAAAAATTTTATATTGTCTATAAAAAAAACTGCTATTGTTATATAATTAGTTTATATGTGTTAATAATTAATTTATATATGTTAATAATTAATTGAAGGAGAGGTAAACTAATGTTGAAAAAGAGAAGGTTTTTAAGCCCTATATTGACTGCCCTTGTACTGTCAGTTACTTTAGGCGCTGCAAATGTACAAGCTGCTGCAGTAAAAAGAACAGATGGTGGGGCTGGAGGAAGAATAGGCACAGCTAATCAAGTAGCTTTAGATTTGTTTAGTAAATCTCAAAATGTAATATTGGTAAATGGATACGGATATGCAGATGCAGTAAGTGCTACGCCTTTGGCAAAGCAGCTTAATGCCCCAATACTTTTAACTCATGGAGATAATTTAGAATCTGAAGTTGCTTCAACTATAAGTAGTTTGGGAGCAACAAAGGTATATATAGTTGGAGGTACAGGAGTTGTATCTACAGATATAGAGAATACTTTAAAAGATAAATATGACGTAGAACGTATAGCTGGTGTTACAGATAACACTAGAATGGGAACTAATGCAGAAGTTGCCAAAAAAGTTCTTAGTATGAGCAATCAAAAAAATGCAATACTCGTAAATGGACAAGATGGGTATGCGGATTCACTTTCAGTAGCTTCAATTGCAGCTCAAAAAGGATATCCTGTACTATTTGCATCTAAAACTCAAGTAGCACCTGTAGTTAAAGATGTAATAACTTCCAAAGGATTAACTATACAAGCAGTAGGAGGAAGTGGAGTTTTACCACAAGCTGTAGTAGCTTCCGTAGGTGGAAATAAAGTTACAAGTGATACAGATTGTGCCAATAGATTTGCTACAAACTTGGCAGTTTTAAATTATTTTAAAAACAACAATAGTTTAGATTTCAGTACCATATATGTAGCAGCAGGTGGAGCAGCACAAGATCAATTTGCAGATGCACTTGTAGCGTCTGCGGCAGCAGCAAAAACTGGTTCACCAGTTGTTTTAACAGGTTTAGGAGCAGGACAGGCGCAGGTAATAGATGCCAATAGTTATATATTTGCAAATGCTAAGGATAACTCAAATGTAGTAATAGTTGGTGGAACAGATGTTGTTTCCCAGGACATACAAAATACCCTTCAAAGCACCGATGATTTGCAAATCATAGGAATAGAGTAAAAAAGAGCCTTTGGGCTCTTTTTTTAAATTAAGAATTAATAATTTAACTTTGGCTTAATATAAAAACATTACGACATAACTTTTTCAAGAGGACAATACTCCTTCACTGTCCTCTGTCAATTGTCATCTGTCCTCTCAAAAAAAGTTGAGTCTATTAATAATCATATCTTTAATATAGTCATTTTCTCATAAACATAGTCATTTGTATAGTAAATGACTATGTTTATTTATATTTGAACTTTAAACTTTTTACAAGCTTTGCTTCAATAAGGAAGTTGTGAACTATGAATTGAAAAAAAGGATTTTTATAGATTGTGTAGAATAATATATAAGTGCTAGAAGTATAATTAAACGAGATTATTAATTTCCAGACATATAATAGGAATATATTTCCCATATAACCGTAAATTACTACGGCATAAAGTATGGAAAAACTAGAAATGATGTTGTATAATTGAATCATATCTTATTAATAGTAATTTATAAATCCTTTATCATAAGGTGTAAACCGTAGAAATTATGGATTTATTATGATATAATAGAGGATGAATTTGTTACTATTGTTATATAAGTATTAAAATTTTATGAAAAATCACGTAAGATTGCACAAAATTAGTAGAATGTGTAGTTTATATGTGGTATAATAAGGTCTGTTTCATAAATGTTGACCAAGCAGTATAAGTGTAAAGGAATGGGATTGTAAAAGAATACATACATAATTGTAAAAATTACTTAAATAGCACTTAACACTTGGAAATACATTTTAAGAAAGTATATATTTAAAATATATATATATATATAAAGAATTTTAATTAAAATTCACTTAATCGAGGAGGGTATTACAATATGAGTAAGAAAAGTACAAAGGCACTTGCAAGTGCTACACTTATGTCCTTGGTATTAACTACAGCTTTATCAGCAGGTCCTGTTAAAGCAGCACAGGGACAAGTAACAAGAGTAAGTGGTCAAACAAGATATGCAACAGCTGCAAAGGTTGCAACAACAAACTGGACAACTTCAGATGATGTTGTATTAGTATCAGGTGAAGGATATGCAGATGCAGTAAGTGCTTCAGCATTAGCTAAAAAATTAAATGCACCTATACTTTTAACTACAGGAAATACACTTAGTTCAGATGCAGAAAATGCATTGACTACATTAAAACCAAAGAATGTATATGTTATTGGAGGAAATGCTTCAATTTCACAGAGCATAAGAGATGGCCTTAAATCCAAATATACTTTAAAAGAGTTAGGTGGATCAAACAGATATTTAACTAATGTAGCAGTAGCTAAAGAATTAGTTAGTTTAGGAGTTAGTGCTAGCGATGTTATGGTAGTTGGCGGACAAGGATTTGCAGATGCACTTTCTGTAGCACCAGTAGCAGCAGCAAAGGGACAAATATTATTATTAGCAAATAATGATAAAAGTGCGTCTCAAGCAGCAATTGATTTTGTAAAAGACAATAAGTCAAATGCTACAATTGTTGGAACTACAAATGTTATAAGTGATACAATAAAGGATGCTTTTGGAACAACTGCTAAGAGAGTAGATGGTGGATCAAGTAGATTTGATACTAACTTAAAGGTATTAAATGCATTCAAGAGTGACTTAAAAGCTGACAAGTTATATGTAGCAAATGCAAGCGCAGCTACACCAGACAACCTTTATGCAGATGCATTAGTTGCTTCCGCATTAGCTGGAAAATATACTGCACCATTAGTATTAGTTGATAAAGATGGTACAGATGCAACTAATAGTGCTGTAGCTTATATTAAGGGCGAAAATGCAAAGGATATAGAAGTAATAGGAGGAACAGGCGTTGTTCCTGATTCAATAATTAGTGAAATTTCAGGACAAACAACAAACCCTACTGATTATGACGTTAATTCAATTAGTGCTAATGGATTGAGACAAATCAAAGTTGTATTTAATAACGAAGTTGATTCTGATACAGCAGAAGATGTAAATAATTATAAGGTGGATGGATCTTCACTTACACAAAATGTGGATAATGCAACATTACAAGATGATAATAAGACTGTTTTATTAACTCTTGCAACTAAGAGAAATCAAGGAGATAATGTAGAAGTAAAAGTTAAAAAAGGAGTATTATCAGCAGATAAATCAACTACTGTTCCTGAATTCACTCAGACTGTATCATTTAATGATACTACTGCACCTACATTAGATTCAGTAGAAGCTAGAGGAAACAAAAAATTAACTGTTAAATTTTCTGAACCAGTTAATTTAGGTGCAACTATTAGTTCTGCAGCAAGTAAATTTAAGATAAATGATCAGAGTTTAAGTAGTTTTGGATTAGACACTAATACTTCAGAAGTAAAGAATTCTGTTAAGGTTAATGGCAATTTGTGGTCAAACGAAGTTGATTTTTATTTTAATTCAGCACTTAAAACTGGAAATAATACTTTAAAAGTTGATACTGGAGATTCATCAACATTAGAAGATGCAGCAGGATTCCCTATCCAAGAAACTACACAAGATTTTAATATTGATACACTAACTACTAAACCACAAATAACAGGTATAACAGCTAATGATGATGGAAAAGTTTATATAAATTTTGATAGAGCAATGGATCCTAAGACAACTGTAGGAGATGTAACTAATCCAGCTAATGCTAGTATATTGAATAATTATCAAATAAACGATGGAAAAGTTAATATAAGCAAAGCAGAACTTAAAAAGGATGATACTCAGATTAAACTTTCAGTATCAGGACTTAATAAAGGTTCAAATAAATTATATGTTAAAGATAATGTAAAAGATGCTTATGGAAATAAAGTAGATGATGATACTTATAAATCATTCGATTTATCAGAGGATGATACTAAACCAGCAGTAACTTCTGTAACTACACTTAGTGATACTACAATTCGTGTTAGATTCAATAAAAATGTAGATGCTACTTATGCTAAAAATATTAGCAATTACAAGTTACAGGATAATGGTGGAAGTGATATAACTAATAGATTAACAACACCTATAATAGCAGGTGATACATCATCAAATTCAGCAGATGTTTTTGATATTAAATTAGGTAAAGACTTAAGTGGAAATCAATATAAATTCTCTGATTCCAAATATACAATAACAATCAAAAATATAATAGATACTGCTTCAACACCAAATAAGATGGATGACTATACTACTACATTTGATGGTTCTAGTGATGTCTCACCAGAAGCTTTAAAGGCATATGCAATTAAAGATACATCCGATGCTAATAATTATAGAAAAGTAGTTGTTACATTTAACAAGGAAATGGATGCAAGTACGCTTACAGATAAATCAAGTTATAAATTCCAAAATGCTAGTGGAGATACAAAAACATTACCAAGTGATGTAGATTTAACTCCTGGATCTGATAATAAGAGTGTAACTATAAAATTCCCAGATGCTTATGGTACTAAATTAGCTGGTAAGAGTGATGATAATACTGTTAGTAAAATAGCTGTAATTGGGGTTAAGGATACTAATGGAACTGCATTAGATGTTTCTTCAACATTAGAAGTAGAGAATCCTCCAGCAACTGGAACAACAGTAGATGATACTTCATTTAAAGTATATTATGAAGATAATTCAGATGACCTTAAAGTTAGTCTTAAATTTAATACTGCAATAGATAATTTTGATGCTTCAGATTTCTTATTAGCAGGTCAAGCTCCATCTAGTGGTTATAAGGATGGAGACAGAGTAATACTTCAATTTAATGATGGATCAGATGCTTTAAAAGCAGTTAAAGCAAAAGGAGTAGATGCTCAACTTACAACTGTTCCTGATAAAACACTTGCAACAACTGATATAACTGGTGCAACTATAAAATCAATAACTGCTGCAGATAAAATAATACCTTATTATTATGATGCAGCTCCAAAGACAATTGCAGATGATACTACTAATGGTTGGGCAGCAGGAATAGTCGGCAATACTGATGCTACAAAAGGAACTGTTGATAAATTAAAAATAGGTACTACAGATCAAGCATATGTTGATATTACATTTGATACTCCAATAGATCCGAATAGTGGAGTTACAACAGATGCATTTACTTTCTCAGTAGGTGGAGGAAATATTAAAGCAGATAATATAGCTATTTCAGGAAATACTGTTAGATTCTTATTTAATACTAAAGATGAAGATGGCAATGATGTTAAATTTAACAATAATCCTGTAGCATCCTATTTCGACACTGTTGGTACAGATAAGATTGGTGTAATAGCTCAGCCTTCTGTATCTATTAGAACATTAAAGGATCAAAATGATGAACATGCAAGTTATGTTCCATCAAGTGATGATATTAAACTTAGAACAATTACAGTTGGAACAATAGGAGCAGTTAAAGGCAACTAAGTGATATATAAGTAAAAGAGGACGGTCATTATGACTGTTCTCTTTACTGAATATAAATGAACGGATGAAATTGTACTGACATATCTTAAAATATCTTTAAGTCATAAAAATAGTCAGGTCCTACTCTGGCTGAAAAATTTAATAGGCAAATCAATAATAGAGGGTATCCTTTGAGGATATTCTCTTTTTTTTAGTTAATGTGTCACCAAGTGGGATATAAATGTTCCAATATGGTGACAGGCACCTAATGGGATGAAAAATACCCCAGTGACAGACGTCTTGTTTAAAAAGCAATTGTTTAATAGGATTTTATAAATTGCTGTGTCCAATAACAAGTTCCATTGGAGCTTTTAGCAAGGCCAACCCTTATTTGATTCAAACTTGGATTTAAAATATTGACACTATGTCATGGAGAGTTTATTCAGGAATTCATTACCTCCTGGGTAGTCCTTTGTCCCATGGCAATATTTTTATCGGCAGCAGTAAATTTTATGCCGAAGTTTTGTATTATGGTAAAAGGTGAAGCGTAGGTAGGAGATGTGTGATCAAAGTATCATTTCTTGTTTATGTCTTGAAATTTATATATGGCCACTCTTGATAGTTCCCAATTTGCCCTAAATGGTTGGTCTTGCACTTATCCTTGGTTGATTTACTAACGGTATAATTTGATTTTGCATTGCTTTTACATCTATATTTGGAATAAATATCTTTTGCCACGGTATTATCATTGCAGGATTTGTAATCTCCAGATTAACAGCTATGAGTTCATTTATTCCCACTTTAATGTTTGTTCCACATTTCATGAAAAAGTATTATATGGATAAAAACATAATAATATGATAAACTTTAACTAAAACTAAGTAAAAAATATCTGGAGTATATGTTGATTTTTGATTAGAACTCCATTAGATTTATATTAGAAAAAAGGTGTTATAATGACGTTACTTAAATTTGAAAATGTAACATATGTTAAAGATAATAATACTATACTAAAAGATATATCAGTAGATGTAGAAAAAGGGGATTTTATTTCTATCGTAGGACCTTCTGGCAGCGGAAAGAGTAGCAAGCTCGACCTTTTAGGTCTCGCAAAGACCCCAGGGGTGTAAAATTTTCCATCAACAAGCTGTAATAGATAACTGAAATAGAGAAGAGTATGTATTGAAGTGAGAAATAATCACTTTTTAGTACATACTCTTTTTAATTTTATATGAAAGTTCATTATGTAAAATTGATTATTATTTGTAGTAAAATTGACTTAATGTGTGTAAAATTATTGTAATTGGCAATAGTTTTAAATAAATAACAAAGAGGAGGTTTTATATTGTCAACACCAAAAGTTCCTTGGTTTCCCGGAGCTAGCTGTCATATAACTGCAAGAGGAAATCATAGAAATGATATATTTAAGGATGAAGAAGATTTTGAATATTACTTAACATTAATTGAAGAAGCATTAAAATATTTTGAGTATGATAAATATGAAATAATTTGCTATTGTTTAATGGATAACCATGTGCATATACTGGTCAAAACTAAAGATAAAGCACCAGGACAATTTATAGGTAGAGTGAATGCCATGTATGCAAAGTATTTTAATAAAAAATATAATTATATAGGACACTTATTTCAAGATAGATATCATCCAGAATTTATAAAATCAGATGAACAAATGCTTGAAGCTAGTAGATACATTCATCTCAATCCAATAAGAGCAAATATGGTTGAAAAACCTGAGGATTATCAGTGGAGTAGCTATAGCATGTACATAGGAAAAAAGAAAGAAAAACTAATAACAACAAAAGAAGTGCTTTCATATTTTAAAAAAAGGAATGAAAGAGAGCTATATAAAAAGTTTGTGGAAAGTGCTATAAAGACCAAAATTGTTTTGTAGCAAATTCTAGAAGATTATAAAAAAGGAGATGAAATCTTTGGCTTCAGTAGTAAATAGCTTTGCTATCAGTGGAATAGATGCATATGTGGTTAAAATAGAAACGGATACTATTTACGGTCAGCCATCTGTTTCTATTGTAGGACTTGGAGATACTGCAATAAAGGAAGCAAGAGAAAGACTTGAAGCATCTATTGTTCATTCAAAATATGAATTTCCAAAAATGAAAATAGTAATAAATCTTTCGCCCTGTGATATGAAAAAAAGAGGATCACATTTTGATTTGGGTATGGCAGTAGGCCTTCTTATACAGTCAAAGCAAATAAGTGCAAATGATTTATCTTCCTTTGGATTTATAGGGGAATTATCCTTAAATGCTGATCTAAGACCTTGCAGTGGAGTATTACCTATGGTTATTGAAGCAAAAAAGAAAGGTATAAATAATATAATAGTTCCTAGAGAAAATTTAAGGGAAGCATCTCTTGTTAATGATATAAATATATTTGGATTTGAAACTTTAAAAGAAGTAGTAGATTTTCTTGAGGAAACTTCTAATTATAGTAATGTAGAAGATTTTAAAGATAAACAGGTGATAAGACGAAGTTTTCTTGTAGATTTTCAGGATGTACAAGGTCAGAATGAAGCTATAGAATTCACAATGGTAGCAGCAGCTGGTGGACATAATATACTACTTTCTGGTTCTCCGGGATGTGGTAAGTCAATGATTGCAAAGAGAATCCCAACAATACTTCCAGATATGACGGAGCAGGAAGCATTAGAAGTAACTAAAATATACAGTGTAGCAGGTTTATTAAAAAATAAAGGAAGGCTTATTACAGAAAGACCTTTTAGAGCACCTCATCATAATGCATCAACTAATTCACTTATAGGCGGGGGCAATAATGCACTTCCAGGAGAAATATCTCTTGCACATAATGGGGTACTTTTCTTAGATGAAATAGCTGAATTTAATAAAAGAACGTTAGATGCTTTAAGGCAACCTTTAGAAGACAATAAGGTAACTATTTCTAGAGTTAAATTCACAAATACCTATCCAGCTAATTTTATGCTAGCAGCTGCAATGAATCCTTGTCCTTGTGGATATTATGGAGAGGATAGATGCCATTGTACTGATTATGAAGTTTTAAAATATAGGCAAAAAATTTCAGGACCTATATTAGATAGAATAGACATACAAAAGAATATACAGCCAGTTGAATTTATGAAACTTTCAAGTTATGAAAGAGGAATATCTTCTGAAGAAATAAGAAAAAGAGTTGAAAAAACAAGAAAAATACAAATCAATAGATTTCAAAACATAGAAGGAGTAAATTGCAACGCTCAGATGACACCATTTATGATTAGAGAATTTTGTGAATTGGATAAAGAAAGTACCAGTTTGCTAGAAAAAGCTTACGATAGATTTAGATATAGTGCACGAAGTTTTCATAAGTTTTTAAAAGTAGCTAGAACCTTTGCAGATATGGATGAATCAGAAAATATATTAAAGAAGCATGTAGCAAAAGCACTTATGTGTAGAGAATTAGATAAAGAACAAGCAAACATGATAGTAGTATAAGGGAGAAGTTGAATGGACATTTATTTGATATGGCTAAGTGAAATACGGAATATTGGAAATATAATAGCAAAGAAGCTTTTAAAAGAATTTAAAACTCCTAAAAACATATTTGATGCTGATAAAGAAGAGTTAATGAATATAGATGGTATAGGAGAAAAAGTAGCTGAGATAATATTGAATTCTAAGAATGAAACCATAAATAAAGCAGAGGCTATATTGAAAAAATGTGAAAAAACTAATATAAAGGTACTAACTATAAATGATCTTCTATATCCTTCAGAAGTTAAAAATATTAAAGATTCTCCTATACTTTTATATTATTTAGGTACAATCACTAAAGATTGTATGGGAGTAGGAATAGTAGGTTCTAGAAGATGTACTAGTTATGGTAAAAAAATAGCTAAAGAAGCAGCAGAGTTTTTAGCAGAGAACAATATTTCTGTCATAAGTGGTATGGCAAAAGGAATAGATGGTTATTCTCATACAGCATGTATAAATGCAGGAGGATATACTATTGCTTTTTTAGGTAGTGGTGTTGATTTAGTTTATCCTAAAGAACATATAAAACTTATGGAGAAAATTATCGAAAATGGTGCAGTAATTTCAGAATATCCACCAGGAACAAAGCCATATTCGAAGAATTTTCCTAAAAGGAATAGATTAATTTCAGCTTTTAGTAATAAGCTTTTAGTGGTAGAAGCTGGTGAAGAGAGTGGCTCTCTTATAACAGCACAATTTGCTAAAAAATATAATAGAGAAGTTGTTGCAGTACCTAATAATATTTTTTCAAAAGAAAGCAGAGGATGTAATAAATTGATATTGAATGGAGCAACTTTGTATATATCCCAGCAACAATTACTAGACTCATATTCCAATATTACAAGTAAAAATAAGTATTGTATAAGTAATGTAGTTAAAAACGATTTAAAAGTAGACCATATAGAAAAAGTAATTTTAAATGCTATAAATAAAGAACCTAAAACAATAGAGCAACTACAAGTTATTGTAAATGATGATAAAGTAGATGTTTTAGAAAAGCTGTCTTTAATGGAGTTGGATGGAAAAATTAAAATTTTTCGCGGTAAATTTTATTTCACAAAGACATTAGGGGGCTGACCTATGGACAGTGAAAACAAGCTTGGAAAAACTTTCCTCGCAAAGGAATTAAATACCTTGGAGAATGTGTGAATGCAAGAAATAGAGGGGAGTAAGGGAAGTACAACCTTCCTTTTCCTATTGTATGACTGGATTGCAGCACCTTTAGGCGTGTTTCCTTTCAATAATTATGAACGGATGAATTATATTACCATATCTTAAAATATCTTTAAAGCATAAAAATAGCTAAGTCTTACTCTGGTTGAAAAATTTAATAGTCAAATCAATAATAGAGGGTATCCTTTGAGGATATTCTCTTTTTTTAGTTAATGTGTCACCAAGTGGGATATAAATGTTCCAATATGGTGACAGGCACCTAATGGGATGGAAAATGCCCCCGATTTGCCCTAAATGGCTGATCCTGCACTTATCCTTGCTTCATTTAAAAGTTTTACAATTTCATTTTCCATTGTTTTTATATCTATATTTGGAATAAATATCTTTTGCCCCGGATTATCATTGAAGTATTTGTAATGTCTAGTTTAACAGCTATGAGTTCAGTTATTCCCACTTCAATGTTTGTTCCACATTTCATGAAAAAGTATTATATGGATAAAAACATAATAATATGATAAACTTTAACTAAAACTAAGAAAAAAATATCTGGGGTATACGTTGATTTTTGATTAGAACTCCATTAGATTTATATTAGAAAAAAGGTGTTATAATGACGTTACTTAAATTTGAAAATGTAACATATGTTAAAGATGATAAGACTATACTAAAGAATATATCGGTAGATGTAGAAAAAGGGGATTTTATTTCTATCGTAGGATCTTCTGGCAGCGGAAAGAGTACATTTTTGAAGTTGTGTTCCTATCTCATAAGTCCTACTGAAGGAGGCATATTTTATAAAAATAGAAGCTATGAGGAATATGATCCAATAAAATGGAGACAATGGATAGCGTATTGTTTTCAAACCCCCTATCTTTTTGGGGATACTGTTATGGATAATCTAAAATTTCCCTATTCAATAAGAAGTTCTAAATTTGATTTGAGCAGGGCGGAACAGCTTTTTACAGATTTTAAACTTAGCGAAGATTATTTAAAAAGGGAAGTAAGAGATCTTTCTGGTGGAGAAAAACAAAGAATAGCACTTATAAGGACATTGTTATTTAAACCAGATATACTTTTATTGGACGAGGTTACATCAGCACTGGATGTAGACAATACCTTGATTGTTGAAGGTGTGATTGAATCTTTAAACGAAAATGGTATTACGATTTTGTGGGTAACTCATAATCCTAAGCAGAGTAAAAAGTATGCAAATAAAGTATTGACTATAGAAAATGGCAGAGCAAAGTCTTTGGAGGTGTTAAAATGAATGGCGGAGTAAATATGGATATTTATTCACTTTTAATGTCTTCAGTACTTGTACTTATTTCTCTTTTATTTTCATATTCTCAGAAGTTGAAGCTTGAAAAAGAAACAATAATTGGTGTAATAAGGGCTGTAATTCAACTTAGTGTAGTAGGATATTTGTTAAATTACATATTTGGTTTAAAAAATCCTTTATTTACCTCATTTTTGTTGATATTTATGATTTTTAACGCTTCCTATAATTCTGCAAAGAGAAGCAAAAAATTTAAAAATGGCTTGTGGATATCGTTTATATCCATATCAATAGGGACTGTTATTACATTATCCATTCTTTTGTTTTCAAAGGCTATTAAATATGAACCCTATCAAATAATACCTGTAGGTGGAATGATAATAAGTAATGCAATGGTAGCTCTAGGTTTATGTTTCAATCAAATGAACTCGAATTTTAAAAACAAAAGAGAAGAAGTGGAGACAAAACTATCTCTTGGAGCAGATATTTTACCATCCTCCATGGAAATAATAAGAAGTTCTATTAAGACAGGAATGCTTCCCACAATAGATTCTATGAAAACTCTTGGAATTGTGTCCTTGCCAGGCATGATGACGGGACTTATTTTGGCGGGAACTTCACCGGTTAACGCTGTTAGGTATCAAATAATGGTTACATTTATGCTGCTCTCTACTACATCTATAGCGTCTTTTATAGCTTGTTACTTGTATTATACTGCTTTTTTTAATGAAAAAAAGCAGCTAATCTAAAAGGTGTCTGTCACTGAGTGGGATATAAATGTTCCAATACGGTGACAGGCACCTAATGGGATGAAAAATGCCCTAAGTGACAGGCACCTTGTTTAAAACACAGTAATTTGGTTATAATCACAGAAAAATAATTTATCTGTGAGGTATAAAAATGCCAAGAAAAAATAGATTATGGCGTGAAGGCTCAATTTTACATATTACAGTTAGAGGAAACAGAAAGGAAGCCATATTTAAAAGTGTAGAAGATTATTGTGTTTATCTTAGAAATTTACAGCATGCTATAAAATTTTATAATAATGAATTTCAAATATTAAGTTACTGTCTTATGACTAATCATATCCATCTTCAAATTGAAACAAAAAATGTTCATATAAAAAAATTAATGGGAAAAATAAATACTTTTTATGCTAAATATTTTAATAATAAATATGATTATCATGGGCACCTTTTTCAGGGACGGTATGGTTCTCAAATAATAGATAGTGACAGCTATATTTTAGAAGCAAGTAGATACATAAGTTTAAATCCAGTGAGGGCTAACATAGTTAAAAAACCAGAAGATTATGAATGGAGCAGTTATCCTATGTTAATAGGTAAAAGAAAAGAAAAACTAATTAATTCGGATAGAATACTTTCTTATTTCATACAGAGCAGAAAGAGAGAACTATATAGAATGTATGTGGAGAGTGCAATAAGGTGACAGGCACTTTGGTGGACTATAAATATCCCGCTAGGGTGACAGGTACCAGTCAGAGATGGCTGCATAAACTGCCATATTTTAGAGATTGAAATATAAAATTATAGATGCTATAATGTAAAAACAGTATCTTTATTGGTGGTGAAAAATTTGGATAAGGAAACAAATCACATATTTCAACTTGCTTTGCAAAAATTAGATAACATTGAAAAAAGATTTGACAACGTGGAAAAAAGACTTGGCAACATGGAAAAAAGACAAGATGAGATATATAATGTAGTAAAAGCAATAGAACACAGCAATAATGTAAGAAAAGCTGAGATAGATAATTTAACTCATAAAGTAGCACACATAGAAGGTACAGTTAATGGAGTTGGAGAACTAATTGAAAATAGAAGATCAATTAAATAATTGTGTGAATTTAGGAGGGGGTAACCTCCTTTTTTGTGCTTTGGTGCCTGTCACTGAGTGGAATATAAATGTTCCAATACGGTGACAGTCACCTTATTGCTTAATAGGACTTTATAAATTGCTGGGTCCAATAGCAAGTTCCATTAGAATTTTTAGCGAGACCAACTCCTATTTGATTGAAACTTGGATTTAAAATATTGGCTCTATGTCCTGGAGAGTTCATCCAGGAATTCATTACCTCCTGTGCAGTTCTTTGTCCCATTGCAATATTTTCACCAGCGGCAGTAAATTTTATACCAAAATTTTGCATCATGGTAAAAGGTGAACCGTAGGTAGGAGATGTGTGATCAAAATATCCTTTGTTAGCCATATCTTGAGATTTGTATCTGGCCACTCTTGATAGTTCCCAATTTGATGTAAATGGTTGTAATCCTGCATTTACTCTTGCTTGGTTTACCAGCTTTATAACTTGATTTTCCGTTGTTTTTACATCTATATTTGGAATAGATATCTTCTGCCCTGGTATTATCATGGCAGGATTTGCAATCTGCGGATTGGCAGATATGAGTTCACTTATTCCCACTTGGTTTTTTACTGCAATTTTCCACATGGTATCTCCAGATACTACGGTGTAAGTTGATGATTGTGCATGAACTGCACCTGTGGACAAGACAAAACATAATGCTAAACTTGCTAAAAAGTTTTTTTTCAATGAAATCACCTCAGTATATTTTGTGACATATATAAAAATTTATCCCATGTGGTGCCTGGCACCGAGCGGGACATTTATTACCCCATTCGGTGCCAGGCACCACAGAGAAAGGAATGATAAACTTATGAAGATAGCAGTTATTTCCGATATACACGGAAACCTAGAAGCACTTAAAGCAGCACTTTGTGATATAGAAAAGAAAAACATTGATACTATAATATGTCTTGGAGACTTGGTGGGATATGGACCTTATCCTAATGAAGTAATTCAGCTTGTAAGAGAAAAGCACATATTAAACATACTTGGCAACTATGATGCAGCAGTGCTTGAGAAAAAATTTAATTATATAAGGGACAATGAAGTCAATAAATTTTGTATGCCATGGGCAGCAGAAGAATTATCAGAGGAAAACAGGGATTACTTAGAGTCTCTTCCTGGAGAAATAGTACTTAATTTTAAAAATAAAAAATTTCATTTTGTACATGGAAGCAATAGATCCATAAATGAATATTTAAAGGAAAATTCAAAAGAAGCAGAAGAGGCAATGGGTGTGCTAAAAGAAGATGTTCTAATATGTGCTCACACTCATATTCCTTATAGAAAGAAATATGGTGATAAAATTCTTTTAAATGATGGAAGCATTGGAAAACCTAAAATAGGCAGACCTAATGGAACCTACCTCATAATGGAACCAGACGAGGATGTAAAAAGTGACATTGTAGAATTCACTTATGACTATGAAAAAACAGTGAAGGCCATGGAGGAAAAAGGCATACACAAAGCCTGCATAAAAAATATAAAAACTGGAATAGAATAAAATTGGTGCCTGGCACCGAGTGGGACATTTGAGATCCCATTCGGTGCCAGGCACCTTATAAGTTATTTCTGCATATTTATAATCTCATTAAATAATTGTTTGTTTTGTTCAATCTTATCTGCAGAACCTTCTGCAAAGTATATATTTTGTTTTAGAACTTGATCCAGCATATTTCCATAATTTCTTATATCCTCTGGTGTAGTTGAAAGTGCCTCTTTCTCATAGCTCAAAAGATCATTTACAGAAGAATTTGTAAGATACATTGAATCACAAAGCGAACTTTCCTCGAGAGGTCCACTGGATTTTAAATTTACAAAACTTTTAATAGCTCCTATGATGTAATTTGTCATTTCGCTGTCTGTTGCCTGAAAGTTTTTAAGGTAGTTTACCGTACCTTGAAAGGCATCTAAGGTTTCTTTAAGGTTTGGATCTCTCATTGAAGCAAGTATAACTTCACCATTAGGTGATAATGCAGATTGGACTCCATAGGCACCGCCGGTTGTCCTTACCTTATTCCAAAGATATCCGTTGTCCAATACGTTTTGCAGTACCATCATCTTTCCACTATAGGTATAGCCAGCTTTTTTAAAATCTCCAACCTGTATTATTGTTTGTACTTTTGCAGTGGAAGAAAAAGCTGTATTTTTATCAGGTTGTGCAAAAGTATATTTTTGTTGTGGAAGTACCTGAGAGTTAATCTTAGGGCTTATACGGTTTAACTCGTTTTTAAATGTTTCAGAAGAATTTTCATTTCCACTGTAAGTTGCTATAAGATCATCTCTGTTAAATGCAAGCTTGCGTGTATCATTTAGGTTTTTAGAGATCTCATCCCACTTTGAATCAAAGTTGCTGTCCAGGTCTTGTAAGAACTTATAATAGGAAAGCCCTGTAAGATCTTCACTGTATCTTCCACTTTCACTCATATAGGAACTCATTCGCATAATTGCAGCCGCACCTGATCCTGAAGTCAAAGTTGCCTGTAAGGCTGACTTATTTTGCTCAATAATTTGTTTTATTCTCTGCTTATTTGTAAACTGGCTGTCATTTATAATTTCTTCAGTTAAATCAAGAGACTTTGAAATATTCTCATCAGGCGCTAAAAGGGATACTGTTAGTTTAGGACTATAGTTATTAGGATTTTTATTGCTTGATACTGCTGAAGGTGTAAAACCAATAGTACTTCCTACATACTGCAGCATTTCATTTGAAAGCTGATCATAACTATGTTCCTTAGTATCTACATTTCCAAGCAAAGATGAAAGTAGGCTCAAATAATGTAATTTATCTTGTGGAACCTTTGATGTATCAAAGTAAAGGCTTATGTTTGAAAGCCCATTTAAATCTGCATTATGGGTAAGAACTTTCATACCTGATTGACTTTCAACCTTGTAGTTCAAATTTGGTAATTCAGGTTTGATATCCTTAAGAGAAAGCTTTGGTAAAGTCTCAAGAGCTTCCTTTGAATCCCCACTTTTTTGCCATGCATTAAAATCCTCAGTATCTTTTAAAAGTGAATTAATACCTGCTTCTCCTATTTGATTTTTATAATCTGCAAGTTTTTTAGCTGCAGCTTCAGTATTCTTACTTTCAAGACCGGCTTCAGGCTTTAATACAACCATTGAGTGATAGTTGTTTGAAATCAGGTATTTGTCAATTAAACTTGTAAAATACTTATTGGAATCCGATTTCTTTATCTTTTCCATTATGTCACTTGTATCAAAATACATGGTAGGATCTTTATCATATACCCATGTGGACAATGCAGTCTGGGATAATACAAGACCGTTTCCACCAAGCATAGGTGTTACAAGTTTTTCAGATCGATCGCTTATGTCATAGGACTCAAGGGCAGATTTAAGAAAATCTTTGTCAAATCCATTTTTGGAAATATTCTTTAGAGTATCAAAAATAGTTTTTTCAAAAACGTCTTTTGAAGATTCATCAGAATTAGTTGCATTAATTGAAAATACTGGCTGAATCCCATTCATACTAAATGAAGAACTTACATTTTCTGCAATACCCTTGTCTGTAAGTGCTTTTTTAAGAGGGGCATTATCTGTTCCCATAAGTAAATAATTCAAAAAGCTTAATGCTGTATTTGTTTCCTTATCACCTATATTGCCTGTAACAAAATTTAAAGAAAGATAAGTCTTCTTTTTTGTGTCTCCATCTTTAGGAACAGGATAAGAAGCTATTTTATCAGGTATACTAGACAGTGATTTTTCGGTTTTAACGGAAGTATCTACATTAACTTTGTCAAATTTGCTTAAGTAGTTTTGATCAATATATTGAAGATATTGTCCTATATCTAATTTGCCATATAAATATATGTAGCTGTTTGACGGTGTATAGTTTTTCTTGTAAGTTGAGATTAACTGATCTCTTGTAAGAGAAGGAATATTCTCTGGATTTCCACCTGAATCCCACTTATAAGAAGTATCAGGAAACAGTGATTGATTTACTGCATTACGTAAAAGCCACTGAGGATTTGAATAGTCACCCTTCATTTCATTGTACACAACGCCATTAATTGAAAGAGCGGAATCCTTAGATGGTAGATCATACCTCCAGCCTTCCTGCTTAAATATATTAGGATCAGTAGTAACATTTGGAAAAAATACTGCATCCAAATATACTCCCATAAGGTTTTTAAGATCCTGCTCATTTGTACTTGCTGCAGGAAATGTAGTATAATCAGCACCTGTCATGGCATTGATGAAAGAACCCAAGGAGCTCTTAAGCATTTGCTGAAATGGAGATTTTACAGGATAATTCTTGGAACCATCAAGAACTGAGTGTTCAATAATATGATTTACACCACTGTTGTCTGAAGTAGGGGTGCGAAAACTGATATCAAAAACTCTCTGAGTATCATCGTTTTTAAGATACATTAATTTTGCACCTGTTTTTACATGAGTAAACTGCATGACAGTGGAATTAATTTTTGGTATATCCTTCACTGAAGTAAGTTGAAATCCATAATAGGTCTTTCCAATTTCATCACAGCTTGTAACATTTGTATCTGCGGCATAAACAGTTTTACTAGAAAATGCCATATTACAAGAAGAAAACAGCATAAAAAATGCTATAATAACAGTTGTTGTTTTTTTAAAAAATATTTTCATTATATATGTCCCGTTGCCAAAACCTTATAAAACTCTATAAAGCTTGTTTACTTCCCTATTCAGTGTGCCCCATTTTGCCTAAGCTACTTTGGTTTGTATAGCACTCCGAGGGCTTAACTTCGGATACAACGAATCCTACACCTCAAACATAACTGTTTAAGTAGTTATGCTGAATATCTGCTTAAATTAACTGAAGCATTAAAATCTCTATCAATTACTGTTCCACACTCTTCACAGATATAAGTTCTTTCTGATAGTGATAAGTTAGTCTTTTTATGCCCACACTTACTGCATATTTTTGATGATGGATACCATTTATCAGCTTCAACAAATTCAATTCCATAGAACTCACATTTATATTGTATTTGTCTTTTAAACTCATACAACCCTTGTTGTGCTATCGCTTTAGATAAATGTTTATTCTTCATCATACCTTTTATATTAAGTGTTTCCATAACTACTCTTGATGGCTTGGTTTTCACTATCTTTGTAGTTACTTGGTGTAAGTGATTGTTCCTAATGTTAGATAATCTTCTATGAAGTAATCTAATCTGCTTTTCAAGTTTTATAATGTTGCTTGTTTTGACGAACGTGCTCCCTTCTTTATTCATTAAATATTTTTTTGATATTTTACGTTGCAACCTGCGTAATCTTTTTTCTAATTTTTTAACTATTCTTGTTTTATTAATATTTTTAAAAGTCATTCCATTAGAACAAATAGCTAAATCCTTTACGCCAACATCTATACCAATGCTTTCATCAGTTAATTCTACCATTGGATTTTCTTTTTCAACACCTACAGATAAGTACCAATACTTTCCGTCAAAACTTACTCTTGGATTAGTACACTTAGCATTCATAGGTATCTGCTCCACTGTTTTAATCCAGCCTACTTTTTCAATTAGTACTAAATTTTCTTTTACTTTAAGTTTTGAAGTATCATTATAAAATGATGGTTTAGATTTTCTTTTACTTTTAAATCGTGGTTTATCTGCTAACCCTTTAAAGAATCTTTTATAAGCATTACAAGCGTCTTTAACAGCCTGTTTTGCCACATTATTAGATACTTCATTTAACCATGGTAATTCTTCTTTTTTTAGTATCGTAATTTCTTTTCTTAAATCATTATTACTTATAAATTTACCACTATTTTTATAATTTTCTTCTTGCCTTGCAAGTGTCCAATTATAAATAAATCTTGCTGTTCCAACAGATTGCCATAATTTTTGTTCTTGTTCTATATTTGGAACAATTCTAATCTTCTTTGATAGTATCATCTTCAATCAACTCCTTAATCATTTTCTTAGCTTTATTTGCTCTTTTGCCTTGGAGTTTAGTATTGAATACAGTTACTATCTGAATCATATCCCAATTTCTTAAAGTTTGTGCTGACACATTCAATCTTTTAGGCATTTCTGCTATTGAATAATATTTTATAATCAATTACCTCTTACATATATTATAGGTTATAAAGTTTTATAACTTTTATTTAGTTGCTTCCTTCCCCCCAATATTATATTTGTATATATGTTATTATATATCTTTTTAAAAGAAAATTTATCCATTTTATAAATTGTTTATATTTAACGTCCAAATAGTTACAAACCCTAAAGTTCTGCTATTATATTTCCCATTTCAGTAAGATCATATCCGCCTATTCCTAGAAGTTCTGATTTAAATTGATTTGAACGGAGTATTTCAAGTATTGAGTTAAAGGGAGCTTTATTTATGTCTTCCTTCTTCATTACCAATTCATATCTTTCTTTTTGAATAGGTATAAAATCCACATTATTAACTTGAAGGGCTGTTTTTTCGTTTCCAAGTCCTACATCAGCATCACCTCTAGCCACAGTACTAGCTATTTCTAGGTGAGAAAAGTGTTCTTTTGTATAACCTTTTATATCACTACCACTTATGTTTAATAATCTAAGATGCTCATCTAAGAGGATTCTTGTACCACAGCCTTTTTCCCTATTTATCATGGTAATATCAGGTCTTTTTAAATCCTCAAAACCTTTAATTTTTTTAGGATTACCTTTGGCTACATAAAAGCCTTGCATTCTACAGGCAAGATGAATTATTACAGTTGGAATTCCGGGAATTAATCTTCTTACAAATGGTATATTATATTGATCTGAATCACCATCCCAGAGATGAGCGGTAGCTACTTGTATTTTACCCATGTAAAGTGATAAAAGTCCACTGTAACTTCCTACGTAGGAACGGAAAGTTCTAGTACCAGGGCAGCGAACTTCTATGTATCTGGATAAAATATCGAGAAGTACATCCTGTCCGCATATTATAAAGCCTCCATTTGTAGTATCTCTTGTAGGATAAAAAATATCAGGAGAAGATAGATCATTTTCTTTAACATTACTGGATTCATTTTGTGTAGTGCGTTTTGTCTTATTTTTATAATTTTCTACATCATTTAAATCAACTCTAATTTTTTTGCCAACTTTATAGCCGTTCAATTCTCCTCTTTTAATTAATTCATATACTGTATTTTTAGCTATTTTTAGCATATCGGCAACTTCCTGTGGAGTTAAGGTTGTATTTTCTAACATAAATTATCCTTCCTTTCAATGGTGCCTGTCACCATAGTGGGACATTTTTATCCCCATTCGGTGCCTGTCACCTTATACAAATATTATATAATATAACTACATATTAAAGAAGTAAAATTAATTGCTAAGAGTTATATAACATAGTATAAACAAATATAGCATTAATGATAAGTTATTAACAATAGTTAGTGACTAATTATTAAAATAATAATTTTTATACTCTTATTTTAAATATATTAACATTTATAGCATATTTATTTTAATAAATTAACAATTTAAACGTTGATTTTTTTAAAAAGGTATGATATATTTTTTATAACTTATTAAACAATAATTGTCATAAAAAAATTATAAGTGAGGAGTGAGTGTAAAATGAGACAAGTAGCTATTTATGGAAAAGGTGGTATAGGAAAATCTACTACTACACAAAACTTAACTGCAGGATTAGCAGAAATTGGTAAAAAAATAATGGTAGTAGGATGTGATCCTAAAGCAGATTCAACCAGATTACTTCTAGGAGGGCTTGCACAAAAGACAGTTCTCGATACTTTGAGAGAAGAAGGAGAAGACGTAGACTTAGAGGAAATATTAAAAAAAGGATATGGTGGAATAAAATGTGTTGAATCAGGTGGACCTGAACCTGGAGTTGGATGTGCTGGCAGAGGTATTATAACTTCAATTAACATGCTTGAACAACTCGGCGCTTATGATGATGATTTGGATTATGTTTTTTACGATGTATTAGGTGATGTTGTATGTGGTGGTTTTGCAATGCCAATACGTGAAGGCAAGGCACAGGAAATATATATAGTAGCTAGTGGTGAGATGATGGCCATGTATGCGGCAAATAACATATCAAAAGGGATAAGTAAATTTGCAAACAGTGGTGGAGTTAGATTAGGAGGCATTATATGTAACAGTAGAAAAGTTGAAAATGAGAGGGAATTACTTGAAGCTTTTTCAAAAAAACTTGGAACGCAACTTATCTATTTTGTGCCAAGAAGTCACGATGTTCAAAAAGCAGAAATAAATAAGAAGACTGTTATAGAGTTTAGTCCTGAAGTTGAACAAGCAGATGAATATAGGGCGCTTGCAAAAGCTATAGATGGAAATGATATGTTTGTAATACCAAAGCCAATGGCACAAGACGATTTGGAAGCTATACTTATGGAACATGGGTTGATGGATTAAAATGAATATTAAAAATAAAACAAAAAACACTAGAGTATACCTCTTAGTTTGTGAATGGAAACGCCAAGAGATATACCCGAAAAATAAGTCAGAATCGGTCAAATTCTAACTTTATATAGTGTAACACAAAAGGGGAGGGTATTCAATATGTTATTGATAAAAGCTATTATTAGACCTGAAAAAACATCAGAAGTCTTATCAGAATTATGCGATGCGGGGTTTCCGGCAGTTACTAAATTTGATGTAGTAGGCAGAGGTAAACAAAGAGGCGTGAAAGTAGGAGAAATATTTTATGATGAAATACCAAAACAAATGCTGCTCATAGTAGTAAAAGATGAAGATAAGGATGATATTATAAAAATCATTACTAAAAGTGCAAAAACCGGTAATAAAGGAGCTTTTGGAGACGGAAAAGTATTTGTAACTCCTGTGGAGGAAGTATATACAATAAGTTCGGGCACAAATGAATTATAAGGAGGCATGTAAGGTGAAAGAAGTTATAGCTATTATTAGAATGGATATGGTGGGCAAGACAAAAGATGCCCTTGCTGCAGCTGGATTTCCATCTATTACATGCAAAAAAGTTGTTGGACGGGGTAAGAAAAAGGTGGATTTTTCTATAATCGAAGATTATATATCTGGAAGCGATGTAGTGGATTTTTCAGATAAAAAAGTTGCAGAGCAGATATCTGAAGCACACAGATTAATTTCAAAAAGGTTAATCATTATACTGGCTAAGGATGAAGAAATAAAAAAGGTTGTTGATACTTTAATAGAGACAAATAGGACAGGAAACCCTGGAGATGGAAAAATATTTGTAATAAATGTAACTGATGTTGTGAGAATAAGGACAGAAGAAACAGGAGATGAAGCTGTTTAATCTTTATGGAAGGATGTGATTTTATGAGAAAAGAACTAAATAAAATAGTAGATGAAGTTTTGGAGCCGTATCCAGCTAAAACCTATAAGAATCGAAAAAAGCATATAGTTGTAAAGACAAAGGAAGATCCAAGCCCAGTCATTGAAGCAAATATAAGGACAGTGCCTGGAGTAATTACATCTAGAGGATGCTGTTATGCAGGCTGCAAGGGTGTTGTTATGGGACCTATTAAAGATATGGTTCATATAACTCACGGACCGGTAGGATGTTCTTTTTATAGCTGGGGTGGAAGGAGAAACAAAGCTAAAAATGAAGAAGGCAGCCAAAATTTTATGGAATATGTTTTTGGTACAGATATGGAAGAAAAAGATATAGTTTTTGGTGGGGTTGGAAAGCTTAAGCAGGCAATAAAGGAAGCAGTTGAAATTTTTCATCCTAAAGCTATAGGTATATATGCTACATGTCCCGTTGGACTTATAGGTGATGATATAAATGCAGTGGCGCAGGAAGCTAAAAAACTTTATGGAATCAATGTGCTTGCCTTTAGCTGTGAAGGATATAAAGGAGTAACCCAATCTGCAGGACATCATATAGCAAACAATACTGTTATGAGTGAGATCATTGGTACTGGAAAGGGTGAGCATAAAAAGTATTCCATAAATATATTAGGAGAATACAACATTGGTGGAGATGCCTGGGAGATTGAAAGAATTTTAAACAAAATAGGATATAACGTAGTGGCAACTCTTACTGGTGATGGGAGTTACGAACGTATTCAAAATGCCCACACTGCGGATGTAAACTTAGTGCAGTGTCATAGATCAATAAACTATATAGCAGAGATGATGGAAACTAAGTATGGGATACCATGGATTAAATGTAACTTTATAGGTGTACAAGGTACTGTTGATACTTTAAGGGATTTAGCTAAAGTTTTTGATGATCCATATTTGTATAAAAAAACTGAAGAAGTCATTGAAGAAGAACTTGCAGATA
The DNA here is from genome assembly GCF_019056555.1 of Clostridium sp. 001. Classification (NCBI taxonomy): domain Bacteria; kingdom Bacillati; phylum Bacillota; class Clostridia; order Eubacteriales; family Clostridiaceae; genus Clostridium; species Clostridium sp. 001. Next base: position 2,884,981 of record NZ_CP020473.1, read on the forward strand.
TTCAGGTAGATATACAGTATTATAGGGAAAAACTTGAAGGTAGGCTTGCTTGTTTGTTTGTTGGTGGATCAAGGTCACACACTTATCAGGTGCTTTTGAAAGATTTTGGGGTAAAAACCATTCTTGCAGGATATGAATTTGCCCATCGTGATGATTATGAAGGCAGGGAAGTTATTCCTACAATAAAGATTGATGCTGATAGTAAAAATATTCCCCAATTGACTGTACATCCTGACAAGGAAAAATATCATGTGGCTTTACCTAAAGAAAGGGTAGAAGCCCTCAAGGCAGAAGGCGTACCTCTTGCTTACTATGGTGGAATGGAAAAAGAAATGGATGAAAATACGGTAATAATAGATGATATGAACGCACATGAAATGGAAAAATTGATAAAGGAACTTCACCCTGATATGTTCCTCACAGGAATAAAAGAGAAATATGCTATTGAAAAAATGGGAGTTTTGTCAAGACAGCTTCATTCTTATGATTATACAGGTCCTTATGCAGGATTTAAGGGGGCAATAATATTTGCAAGGGAGCTTGCAGGGGGGATATATACTCCAGCATGGAAGTATTTAACTCCCCCTTGGAAAAAGGAATCCTTATTGGAAGGAAAAGTTGTAGGAGGTGAACAGTAATGCTAGATGCAACACCAAAAGAATTAGTAGAAAGAAAGCAACTGCGAATAAATCCGGCTAAAACCTGTCAACCTGTTGGGGCTATGTATGCAGCCCTTGGAATTCATAATTGTCTTCCACACAGTCATGGTTCACAAGGATGTTGTTCTTATCACAGGACTGTACTTTCAAGACATTTCAAAGAACCTGCTATGGCTTCTACAAGCTCATTTACTGAAGGAGCCAGTGTATTTGGGGGAGGAGCTAATGTAAAAAAAGCTGTTAAAAATATATTTGCCATGTATGATCCAGATATTATAGCTATTCATACGACCTGTTTATCAGAAACTATAGGAGATGATTTGCCTACTTATATAAGAGAGATGGAGATACCTGAAGGTAAAATTGTCATTCATGCCAATACACCAAGTTATGTTGGATCCCATGTTACTGGATTTTCCAATATGGTAAATGGTATGGTTCAATATCTTTCAAAAAGTAGTGGAGAGAAAAATGGAAAATTTAATATAATACCTGGATTTGTAGGTCCTGCAGATATGAAGGAAATGAAGAGAATTTTTAAACTTATGGACATTCCATATATAATTTTTCCTGATACAAATGGAGTATTTGATACTCCAAATACAGGAGATTACAAGATGTATCCTAAAGGTGGAACAAAAATTGAAGACATAGTTGATGCTGGAAATTCAGATTTTACTGTAGCCTTTGGAAATTATGCTTCAGAACTTGCAGCAAAGTCTCTTGAAAATAAGTGTAAAGTTCCATATAAAACTTTAAGAACGCCTATTGGAATAGATGCCATGGATGATTTACTTATGAATTTAGTCAGAATGACAGGTAAGGAAGTATCAGCAGAACTTGAGGAAGAAAGAGGACAGCTTCTTGACATGATGATTGATAGTGCCCAGTACTTTAATGGTAAAAAAGTAGCTATAGTTGGTGATCCAGATGTGGTCATTTCCCTTACCCAGTTTGCCATAACTTTAGGCATGATTCCTAAATATGTAATAACCGGTACTCCAGGATCATTATTTGAGAAGGAAATTAAAGCTATGATGGACGAGGCAGGTTTAGAAGGAATTGTGAAAGCCAACAGCGATTTCTTTGAAATGCACCAGCTTATAAAAAATGAAGGAGTAGATCTTCTTATTTCAAATACCTATGGTAAGTTTATTGCTAGGGCAGAAGATATCCCGTTTGTTAGATTTGGATTCCCTGTAATGGACAGATATGGGCATCAATATACTCCAAAAGTTGGATATTACGGTGCAATAAAATTAGTTGAGACAATGTTAAACGCCATGCTTGATAAAGAAGAGAGAGAATGTGCGGAGGAAGACTTTGAAACAGTAAGATAAGACTTCTAAGTGAAGAGTTGAAAGTTGATAGTGGACAATTGACAGTGAAGGAAGATTTTTAGCTATCGCAAAAAATCTTTTAATTTATATAAATCAACTCAGCTATGTTTTGCTTTAGCAAAACGAGCTTTCAAAAATTTAATTAAAGATTTTTTGGAGTATAACGGAAAAAAATCCACCTTAACTGTCAATTATCAATTGTCAATTGTCAACTAAATTGCGAAATGACTATTATTTAAACCTTGAACCTTTAAATAAATGAAATTAAAGCCTATTGAAGCGAAGCTGAAATGCTGAGTACATTTTAGATTTTCTGAAGTTTTAGCGGAAGAAAATCATCCATAATTGTGAACTGTGCATTGTGAATTGTGCATTGAAAAGGGGTGGGTTGTTTATGGAAAAAATAAAAGAAGATTTTTATCATGACCTTCACGAAAAAAATAGAGATAGATTTTTAAAATTGGAAGCTAGAAAGTCAGAAATCATAGAAGATAGAAAAGAATTTGTCTGTTATAACTCCAAGGACAAAGATACAAAAATCAGATGTGAGGAAAACAGTGTTTCTGGAGCTGTCAGCCAGAGAGCATGTGTGTATTGTGGAGCAAGGGTAGTTTTAAATCCTATAACAGATGCTTTTCATTTAATACATGGGCCAATAGGCTGTGCTGCTTACACATGGGATCTTCGTGGAAGCTTGTCAAGTGGTTCTGAATTATTTAGAAATAGCTTTTCTACGGATTTAAGTGAAACCGACGTTATATTTGGAGGCGAAAAAAAATTAAGAGCAGCTGTAGATGAAATAGTAAATGAATTTCATCCAAAAGTTATATTCATATATGCAACTTGTATTGTAGGAGTTATCGGAGATGATGTAGATGCAGTCTGCAAGATGGCCGAAGAAAAATACAAAATAAGAGTAATACCTGTAAAGTCTCCTGGATTTTCAGGAAATAAATCTACTGGTTATAGAGCTGCTTGTAATGCCATATTGAAACTCATAGGAAATAAAAAAAGTGAAAAAAAGCTAAATGGAATCAACTATCTTGGCGACTTTAATCTGGCAGGAGAAGTATGGGTAGTAGAAAACTATTTGAAGAGAATAGGAATTGACATTGTTTCAAAACTTACAGGTGATGGGAAAGTTGATGAAATAGTAAAATCACCTGAGGCAAAACTTAACATAGTTCAGTGTGCTGGTTCTATGGGATATTTAGCTAAAAAAATGGAAGAATTATATGATATTCCATTTATAAAGACAAGTTTTGTAGGTCTTGAGGATACTGAAAATTCACTTTTACAGGTGGCACATCTTGTAGGAAATGAAGAAACTGTAAAGAAGGCAGAAAAACTCATAAAAGAAGAGGAAGAAAAGATACAACCTGAACTTGAATATTATAGGGGAAGGCTTAAAGGCAAAAAGGCTGCAATATATGTAGGAGGCGGCTATAAAGCCATATCACTTATAAAACAATTTAGGGATCTTGGAATTGAAACGGTAATGGTTGGAACTCAAACTGGAAAACCAGAAGATTATGAAATAATAAGGCAAATTACAAATGAGGGTACTGTAATACTTGATGATGCAAATCCTTATGAACTTGAAAGATTCATGGTTGAAAAGGGAGCAGATGTTCTTGTGGGAGGAGTTAAGGAAAGACCTCTTGCCTATAAACTTGGAGTTGCTTTTTGTGACCACAATCATGAGAGAAAACACATACTTGGAGGATTTCAGGGAGCTATAAATTTTGCTAAGGAAATAGATTTGACTGTAAATAGTCCTGTTTGGCAATATATATAAATTTTATGGAGGGGATGATGGAGATGAGCAATAAGAAATTGGTAAATGTAGATATAAATCCATGTAAAATGTGCATGCCTATGGGAGGAGTAATGGCCTTTAAGGGAATAGAAAATAATATGGTAATTTTACATGGTTCTCAAGGCTGCAGCACTTATATCAGAAGACACATGGCCACCCACTATAATGAGCCTGTGGATATAGCATCATCTGCTCTTACGGAACAGGGTACTGTATATGGTGGAACTGAAAATTTGAAAAAAGGTCTTAGAAATATGATTAAAATGTATGAACCTACTACTATTGGCGTAATGACAACCTGTCTTGCAGAAACCATAGGAGAGGATACAAAGAGGATAGTAGAAGAGTTCTATAATGAAGAAAAAGATAATGAGAAAATTAAAAATATAAAGATAATAACAGCATCCACACCGGGATATGGTGCTACCCAGGCAGAAGGTTATTTTCAGGTTTTAAGAAGTATTGTTGAACAAGTGTGTGAAAAATCTGAAAATACAGGAAAATTAAATATAATATGTGCCAATTTAAATCCGGGTGATGTGAGAAATATAAAACAAATACTAGATGATTTTAAAGTAGAATATACGATTTTTCCGGATGTATCTAATACTCTTGATTCTGCTCATAATGAGAAATATAAGAGAATTCCATCTGGAGGAACTAAAATAGAAGATATTAAAAAGATGTCTGGAGCAGTAGGCACTATTGAAATGGGCATGACCATATCAGATGATAAATCTCCCGGCACATATTTAAAAGATAAATTCAAAGTGCCTCTTTACAAATGTCCCATACCAATAGGTTTTAGAAATACAAATAAATTTATTGAACTCATATCTAAAATAATGGGCACTTCCATACCAGATAAATACCTGGTTCAAAAGGGAAGATATCTTGATGCTATGGTTGATAACCATAAGTATACAGGTGAGGCAAGGATACTTTTGTACGGAGAGCCGGAACTTGTATATGCAGTGTCAAGGCTTTGCGAAGAAAATGGAATATTAATAAAAATGATAGGTATGGGATCTAAAAATGAAATGCTTAGAGAAAAGTTGAAGGAAGAATTAAAGGTTCAAAAAGAGGACTGTATTGTTTTAGATGATACTGATTTTAAAACTATGGAAGATTATGCTGAAAAGCTTAAAATAAATTTAATTATAGGAAATTCAGATGGCAGAAGAATGGCACAAAAATTGAATCTTGAAATAATAAGAATAGGGTTTCCTATCCATGATAGAGTTGGAGGACAGAGGCAGGTAATAACAGCATATAGTGGATCTGCATTTTTAATAGATTCTGTGGCAAATATTATGCTTTCACATACTCAAAGTACCTACAGGAAAAAAGCTTATAACGACTTTTATGCACCTTTTGCAAAAAAGACAGAAAAAGAAGATCTAGGGCAGATTCCTGTTGATAAGACTTGTACACATCCTTGTTTTTCAGATAATGCACATAAATTTGCAAGAATGCACATACCAATAGCTCCAAAATGTAATATAAGTTGTAATTACTGCAGCAGAAAATATGATTGTGTAAATGAAAGTAGGCCGGGAGTAACAAGTGAGATTTTAAGTCCAAAAGAAGCTCTCCAAAAGTTCAAAATTGTTAAGAGTAAAATGAAAAATTTAACTGTAGTAGGTATAGCGGGTCCTGGAGATGCCCTTGCAAATTTTGATCAGGTTAGAGAGTCACTACAGCTTATAAGAGAGTATTCTCCTGAAACTACTTTTTGCTTATCTACTAATGGACTTATGCTCCCATTCTATGCAAATGAACTGGTACAGCTTGGTGTGTCACATGTCACAGTTACAATAAATACAGTAGACAGTAAAATAGGATCAAGAATATATAAAGAAGTAAATTATTTAGGACACAAATATACTGGAGAAGAAGGAGCAAAAATACTTTTAGACAACCAACTTACAGGACTAAAATATCTGTGCTCCAAAGGTATAATATGCAAAGTGAATATAGTTATGCTCAAGGGAATAAATGATAATCACATAAAAGAAGTAGTTAAAAAAGTTAAGGAATGCGGCGTATATATGACAAATATAATGCAGATGATACCAGTTTCGGGAAGTGTATTTGAAGAGCTGCCTCTTGTTTCCAATATAGAATTAAATGAAATGAGAAAAAAATGTGAAGTGAATATGAAACAAATGTACCACTGCAGACAGTGCAGGGCAGATGCCATAGGAACACTCTCAGAAGATCGTTCTATAGATTTTAGGAATGTAGGCTGTGGAGGCTGTTTGGGCAAATGTTCTGATGATAAAAATATAGAAGAAAACAAAACTTCTGAAAATGCAGCTAAAAGTGAAAAATACAAGTTTGCAGTATCCTCTAAATCGGGCATTAATATAGACCAACATTTTGGACACGCTGCTGAATTTTATATTTATACTTATAATGATGGAACTACAAAATTTTTGGAAAAGAGGAATGTGGATAAATACTGCACAGGAGTGTATGAATGTGATGAACATGAAGACAAAATGGAAAAAACTATGAAGACCATAGGTGACTGTAATGCAGTCCTTGTACTTAGGGCAGGTATTGAACCAACAGAAAAGTTAGAAAAAAGAGGAATTAAAGTTATTGAGATGTATGATTCTATAAACAAAGGTATAGTAAAAGCTGCAAAAATATTGGGAAAGGATAAAATCCATTCGGAAATGAATGCAATTCGTAATATATAATTTGTTAAAGAACAAATAACAAAGAATAAATAACAGATAATGATAATTTTTCTTCCTGACGTACGAAGGAAATCATCATTATTTGAACTTTGATATTTGAACTTTTAACTTTAATTGTGCATTGTGAACTGTGAATTGTGAATTGAAAGGCGGGTGTATGTGTGTCCATTATATTAGGAAAAGAAAAAAAATTTATTGTAGACAGAACTTTACCTGAAGTTGTAAAAAGGATTGAGATAGTTGACCAGGATTTAGCGGGTGAATTTATAGCACTCATTAAAAATATAGGTGTGGATTTTATAGAAATTAATGGTGAAGTACTTCGCAAAATTAGAAAACTTCCTGAAAATGTAGACTACGTATATAGGGTGGGGGATCTATTAGATGTGTATGAAGTTGAACATTTAATTATAGATTACGAAAAAGCAGAAACATTAACAGAGGAATTTTTAAATAAGATAAGAAATAAAAAGATAGTACTAGAAGTAGATATTAAAGTTTTAGAGCAGCTCAATGTAGAAGATAACTGTAAAATTTTTAGTAAACTTAATATAGTAAGCATCAGGATAAAGGGCGTTGTAAAGTATAATATAGCTGGGTGGAACAGACTTATAGAAAATATAAAAAATCGGTTTTCAGTATACGTGGATTTTTGTGCAGATGATAAATTTTATATGGCAACTTCTGTAAGCATTGAATCCTGTGTTGATGGAGCGGATGTTGTAACTGCAGCTTTTAATGGACAGGTTTACGGATTTGCATCTTTAGAAGAAGTTATTTTAGGTCTAAAGGTCATAAAAAATGGGAAAGTGTGTGGAAATTTAAAATTTATGGCGCAGCTAGCAGAAGTGTATACAAAACTTACCCGCCAAAAAGTGCATCCTATGAAAGCTGTAATAGGAGAAGATATTTTTAAATATGAATCCGGTATTCATGTAGATGGTATAGAAAAAAATCCAGATACTTATGAACCCTATAATCCTTATGATATTGGAAAGAAGAGAATCATGTATATAGGAAAACATTCCGGAAAAAAAGCAGTGATGATAAAACTAAAGGAACTTAATATAAACTATCAGGAGGTAGATATTGGAGAATTTTTGGAAGAGATAAGGAAAAACAGTATTAAACTTAAGAGAAACATTTTTGATAAGGAACTGATTGCAATGTTTAATGATTTTAAAAATATTCAGTAACTATTCACTATTAATTATTAATTCTTAACTAAAAGAGGAGGTGCTTCATATGGATGTTAATATTGTAGATACTACTTTAAGAGATGGCGAACAGAAAGCAGGCATAGCCCTTGGAATAAATGAAAAAGTTAAAATTGCTAAAATTTTAGATGATATAGGTATTTATCAGATAGAAGCAGGTTCGGCAGCTATGGGTGGAGAGGAAAAAGCAAGTATTGAAAAAATTGCAGCGTTGGGGTTGAAAAGTAAAATATCATCCTGGAACAGGGCAAATATTAAAGATATAGATGCTTCCATAGATTGTGGTGTAGATATAGTTCATATATCTATTCCCACATCTGATTTACAGATTAAATCCAAACTTGGAAAAGATAAAGCTTGGGTTTTAGAACGTATAAAAAAATGTACAACCTATGCTTTAGAAAAAGGGTATGAAGTAACCGTAGGTATGGAGGATGCCACAAGGTCTGATATAAATTTTTTAATTGAATTTTGCACAGTTGTTTCTGAAATTGGGATCAAAAGGATAAGATATTCTGATACTGTAGGCATATCTTATCCAAGGAAAGTTTTTTATAGTATAAAAAAATTACTTCAGGAAGTACCTATAGAAATGGAAATTCATGCTCATAATGATTTTGGAATGGCACTAGCAAATTCTCTTGCAGCTGTGGAAGCAGGAGCTAAGTTTGCAAACTGTACAATTTCAGGCGTAGGAGAAAGGGCAGGTAACTGTGACTTTATCAGGTTTGCCCAAACCCTAGATATGTTTGAAGGCGAAAAAGTATGTCCTTTAAATATTGAACAAATACTTAGGAAATACTTAGGTGCCTGTCACTATAGTGGGACATTTAAATTCCCATTCGGTGCCTGTCACCATAGTGGGATGTTTTTGCCCCCATTTGGTGCCTGTCACCAAATAATGCAATTGCAGTAAAATAACTTCAATTCGTAATTTGGGCGTAGCCCTTTGATTTTGCTATACTAAAGCCAAGGTTGGATCAAGAAGTTTCCTAACTTCTGCGGAGCAGCCAGCATATAATTGAATAAATTCAATAAAAGAAAATACACCAAAATATTGGCCAGAATATATTATAACGGACTTTTGCTTATCTTCTTTATAGTTCTTAAGAACTACTGGGAGGGACTTGCCTGAAAATTTTCGCCCCTCCTCCATATTTTTAAATAACTGAAAATACATATAACCGATAAGTGTCATTACTATATGGAAAGTTATAAAATTATATTTTGTACTCTTAAAATTTTCTAACTTCCAAATGTCCTTTATCTGACGATAGTCTTCTTCTATTTCTGGTCTTAACTCATAAGTATTTATTATTTGCTTTGCAGTTTTAGTTGTGTCTGTAGTTAGAAACACATAATATTCATTATCTTTTTTGTCATGAACAACACAAGCACACAAATCGACATCATTATTAGGTTCATCACTTTGCCACATCATACCTAAATCTTTAACCAGGTGTATTTCTTGAGTTTTTCGTTTTTTGTTAGGATGTTTCTGCCATTTATCTTCGGAGACAGCTATTTTTACAGCTTCTTCGTATATTGTCATGCTATTTTTTGCTGGGATATATGTATCTACACCTTTTTTAAACTTTAACGAATTTATAACATCACGTGAAATAAATCCTCTGTCATTTATGAGAATATCACCATTTTTTAAACATTTACTGTTTAAAATCATATCTCTACAAAGTTCTAAATCATGAGGCTTTATAGAATCAAGAACTATTTCTTCAATGATACCGGAATCATCCATTAGTCCCCTTAGAGTTCCAAGTTTATATCCACGTACAGATTCTCCATCAATTTTTATAACTTCTGAATTTTCATAATTTGCATTATTTAAATTCACTTTTATTTTAGTACAATCAAGAATATGTATGGATGGAGATATATCAAGAGATGGAAATACAACATTTTGAATGTAATGATTGTAAGATTTTATGAGTTCATTTTTTTCGGTAGTGCCATATTGAGTAATTAGATTTCTCATAACGCCTTCGGCGAATAAACCTTCTTCAAGGTTTCTATCTGTATCCCATATGTTCCAACCAATCTCTGATAACAATTCTGCATCAGTTACAGCAAAAGCAACATCAGTCAAGCTTGTTTTAAGCTTCATCTTAGCTGTAATTGCTAGCGCAATAAGTATGTCAAAAGGCATATGTTTATTTTGTTTTCTCTTATCTTTAAAGCTTTCAGATAACTTGTTTATAAGTCCTATATTTTTCATTTTCAATATTATTGTATCTATAAGGTTAGGAAAACTTACATCGGCAGCATCAATTTTTCCGGATTTTATAGCTTTTAATACTTCGTTTTTATCATTTTGGCTTAATTGTAACATATAAAATAGCTCCTTTGATCTTGTTATTTTCTATTATATAATTCTACAAAGGGTTTTAAAAATCATTTTTTAAGTAAATATTATATCATCTATTTTTAAATATTTTCAAATTACGAATTGAAGTAAAATAAATAAATCCTATCATTAAAGCAAAAATGTATGGTACAATATTCATATATTGCTAAATAAGGTAGGAGGTAATAAGTATATGAAAAGAAATGCTATAAAGGCAATAAGCACCACGGCTGTACTATCGCTGCTGCTTTCACCGGCACTTCCTGTTACTTCTGCTAAAGCGGCAGCAGGAGAAGTAACAAAATTGTCTGGGGCAGATTGTTATGAAACAGCAGCTGTAGTTGCCACACAAAATTGGACAAGTACTGACAATGTAATATTAGCTTCAGGTGGAGGATATGCAGATGCCATAAGCTCTGCAGTACTTGCAAAACAATTGAATGCACCTGTGCTTTTAACTGAGGCAGGATCACTTAATTCCAATGTAAAGTCTGCACTGGATAAGTTAAAACCAAAGAATATATATATAATAGGTGGAACGGCTTCAATATGCCAGAAAACAAGAGATGAATTAAAAAGTGAAAATTACAATTTAATTGAATTAGGTGGAAAAAATAGATATGATACTAATATTGAGGTAGCCAAGCAGCTTGTAAAACTTGGAATGAGTGCAGATAATGTAATGATGGTAGGTGGAGAAGGATTTCCAGATGCTCTATCTGCTGCGCCTGTAGCAGCTGCTAAAGGTGAGATACTACTACTTGGAGTAAATAGTACTCAGGCTATGAGCCCTGTAACAGATTTTATAAAAAGTAACAATTCTAAAGTTACTGTTGTGGGAACGCAAACTTTGATAAATGATTCTACATATAAAAGTATAGGTGCTGTAAACAGGATATCTGGAGGATCAGATAGATTTGCCACTAACTTGAATATATTGAATCAATTTGACGGTGAACTTAAATCAGATAAAATTTATATAGCAAATGCTTCTGGTGATAAGTATGCAGATGCATTAATTGCAGCCTCTGTAGCTGGAATTAATGATGCGCCTCTTGTACTCGTTGCTGGACAGGATGACAATGGTACTGCAAATGCAATGAATTATATTAAAAATAAAGCAGGAAAAACTACGGATTTAAACCTTGTAGAAGAAAATGGAACGGTTTCTGACAAAACTATATCAGATATAAATGCAGCAGCTTCAGGTAGTGGAGTTGAAAGTGCCACAGTAGGTTCTGTAACTACAAATGGACTTAATCAGGTAAAGGTTGTATTTAATACAGATGTGGACAAGGATTCTGCAGAGAGGGCAGCAAATTATGAAATTGATGGAGATCACCTTGGATATACTGCACAGACTCAAGCTACAGCAACACTTCAAGAAGACAATAGAACGGTTTTGATTACATTTTCCCATCCTTTTAATTTAAGTAAAAGTGTAACTTTTACTGTTAAAAGTGCTGTAAATACAAAAAATTTAGGAGTTACTATACCAAAATATGATAAGCAAATTACTTTTTCATCTGTAGGTACTCCAACTCTTGACTCTATAACGCCTATAGGTGGAAATAAATTGAGAGTAAAATTTTCAGAGCCAATTAGAATGGACAGCAGCAACCTATCTTCTTTTAAAATAAATAGACAGAGTATAACTGCTTTTGGAATAAACACTTCTGATTCTTCTACTAAATTTAGAGATAAATCATTAGATGGAATATGGGCAGATGGTGTAGATTTATATTTTAATTCTCCACTTCCAATAGGTAAAAATACCTTTACTGTACCAAATGGAGAAGCTGGTGGTAAATTTAGCAATGCGGCTAACATACCAATTAGCAGTACGTCAGAAGATTTTACTGTAAATTCTGTATCTGGAAACCCACAAGTTCAAAGTGTCACAAGTAACAATGTAGATACTATCTATGTAAAGTATAATAGGCCTATGGATGAGCAGACAGCTCTTGAACCATCTAATTACAAAATAAATGGAACTACGGTGAATGTAGATGATTCTTACGTAACTTTTGATACGGGTTCTGGTGACACTGTAGTAAAAATCACAAAAATTGGAGATTTGCTTAAATCTGGAGAAAATACAATTACTGCAAAGGGAAATGTTATAGATACCTTTGGAAACTATATAAATGAATCCAATATGAACCTTTATGTAGGAGGGGATACAACTAAACCTGCAGTAACTACAGCTAGTATTTTGGATGAAGAAACAATGAGAATCAAGTTTAACAAAGATGTTTCCACAAGTTATGCTGAAAATAAGGGAAATTATACTATACTTGATTCTACAGGTACAAATATAACTTATAAAATTGATTATATAAATTCTATAACTGTAGATGGAAATAGTAAAAGGACTTTTGACATAAAGTTTAAGGATAATGATCTTAAAGGTTCAAAATATACTTTAACTGTAAAAAACATAATTGATACAGAGTCAGCTCCTAATATAATGGATAATTATACTACTACATTATCTGGAATGGACAATGAAGGTACAAATGTAACAGAGATATTGAGAAGGGTAGATAATCCTCATGCTGTTGCAATATTTTTCAGCAAGTCTATGGATCAATCTTCTTTAGAGAATTCAGCTAATTATATGTTTAAAGATGGCCAGGGAAATACAAGAAGTTTACCATCTAGTGCTATGGTTACTTCAAGCATTGATGGCAAAAGTGTAACTATAGAATTTAATTCTGGCTATACTATAGGCTCAGGAAGCAGCGGCTCCAGTGTAATTAAGATGGGAGTAAAAAATCTTAAGGATGTAGATGGAAATCCACTGGATATTGGATCATATATGGGAGATATAACTATAGATGATAATAATGATGGACCAGGACTTGTAGCAGGTACTGCACAGATGACTTTCATAAATAAGAATATATATGTAAAAGTATCACTTTCAAAACCGCTAGATGTATTATCTTTAAATGATTTTCGAGTAGCAGGTTATGCACCGGATACAGGGTCTACAAGTGGAAATGATGTGACACTTGTATTTCAATCAGGAATTAAAAATAATCAAAAAATAAATGCTATAAAAAATGCAGGCAGTATGACTAATGTAAGCATAGAAAATACAAGTTCTGTAGATGCAGCAGGACGTAATATAAAGTCTGGTTCTACTGTAGTGTATATTCCGCCTTTGACTAATCAGGATATGTGGTCTGCTAGTCCTAATTCTAGTATGAATGTTATAAATGTGGCATTTAATCAGGACATTGATGATGATATTGTTACTTCTTATAATGATGATTTCTTATTTACAGATGAAGAAACTGGACAGCAATTAACGCCTACATCAGTTTGGGTTAATAGCAGGACAGTTGTTTATAGATTCAACAATAGCACATTCAACAAAGGTGATCGCATTCTAGTACGTGCCAATAGTGATAGTTCTAAGATAAATATAAGAAGTGAAAATCACAATACTTCAGGATATACAATATATTCTCCATCTGATGATGATATTTCAGGTAAGGTTATAACGGTAGGAGAATAAACAGAGAGGCTGTTGCATTAGCGATTTTTCAAATCACTGTAAACAGCCTTTTTCTTCTATTATAATAACAGTTTTTGAATTAAAATTTTTATTATATGAATTTTTGCCTGTCACCACAGGGATGTTTTTGCCCCAATTCGGTGCCTGTCACTATAGTGGGACATTTAAATTCCCATTTGGTGCCTGTCACCATAGTGGGATACTTTTGCCCCCATTCGGTGCCTGTCACCAAATAATGAAATAATGTAATTGCAGTAAAATAAAAAAGAGGGGAAACCCCTCTTTTTTATTATTGCTGCCCATAACTTGTTAAAGCATTTCCAAGTCTTGTCTGTAAATCATCTATTCCCTTATTACCATTTTCAATATTGGAGATACTATTTCCATCAGTACCCATATTTTCAAGTGCGTTAGTAGATTCTTCTAATTTATCTATATCCATATTGTCCAGTGCATCTTTCATTTCAGTAAATATGTCAAGACAAGTAGTTGTATATTTCATAGTTATGTCTACGTAATTAATTTGTGTATTTATATTATTTAGGTACTGGCTATTGTAAGTTTCTAACCCACTAGGTACTGAAAGGTTTGAAACGTTATTTTTAAGTGTTGTGAGATCATTTTTGTAAGAGGATAAATAAGAATTACCCTGGTTGAACAAAGTAATTAATTGTTCTATATCTGTTGATAAATCCTGTGCTGTTGATGCAGAGGTAATAGCTACTCTTATATCAGTTGTTTTATTATATATATCCTCCATCTGTGTTGAAACAGTGCTTGTCTTATCTTCATAGGAATCACAGTAGCCTTTTAAAGCAGTTATATAGTCTATTTCAGTTTTAGGTATTGATGAAGTAGGCTCTAGCAAGTATTCTACTGATAAATCTATAGAGTTAAGTCCACCTAAAAGGAATACATCATTATAGCCCTTTTCATCTATATAACTTTTTTGTTTTGATATGTCCCTACCATCTGTCAGCATTATAGGTGCACTTAATTTAGAAGCTAATGCGCTTCCAGATAGTGCATCCGGGAAGTTTGCACCATTTGCCAATACGGCTGAATTTGAATTTGAATTAAAGTATTTACATATATTTAATGATGTATCGTATCTAGTCTCTCCACCTATTCTTACTATGTTACTATCCGTTAAGGATGGCTGAAGATTTTTTACTTCATTTACTACACTGTCACTTACAGAACTTTGTCCACCTATTACAAATATTTTGGATGGCTGTATGCTGGAGATAATATCTTTATTGCTTTCAGAAAGTTTACCATTATCTATCATAAATATAGGGTATTTGTAACATGAAGCTACACTTGATACGCTGAGAGCATCTGCAAATCCCCAACCATTTGTAATAACTAAAGGAGTACCTTTTTGAACATTCATGGAATTAATGATAGATTTGTTGGTTTCAAATCTGTTGCTGCCGCCAAATCGTGTTACATTTCCATAGCCAAGTCCTTTTATGTAGCTTACAAAATCATCACTTACTGAAGAAGTACCTCCTAAAATGTAGATATTTCCGCTCTTACTTAAATGGTTTTGTATGTAATCTACTGCATTTGAAGAATTTTTAAAGTCATCATTTAATAAAAGTATTGGCGCATTGTATATTTTTGACAGTACGCTTCCACCTAGAGCATCAGGAAAGTCCTTTCCACTGGCTATTATTACACTTTGAACTGTTCCGTTTTCAAAGTTATCTGCAATTTTTTCAGAAGTTTCATATCTGTTGTTCCCTGCAAGTCGTGTTACATTATACGTAGTTTTAGCATAGGTAATATTTGACATACCCAATACTATAGCCGCTGCTGCAGCTATTCCTAGTATTTTCTTCACTATCCTTCCATCTCCCTTTAAAGTATATATACTTAATTCTAGCATAAAGCTACAAAAAAACCTATAAGAAAAATTTAACTTACTTAATCATATTGAGAAAATTAGAAAGAAAATACTTATATATTTAACTTTTATACATAATAAATTAAAGAATTGTTTTCGATTAAACTCGTAGTCTGTATCCAGCACCTCATACAGTTTGAATGTATTGAGGATTGGAAGGAGAAGACTCTATTTTTTCTCTTATTCGTCCTATATGTACAGTAACAGTGGAAGTATCACCTATTGCATCTAATCCCCAAATTTTTTCAAATAAATCTTCTTTACTAAAAACTCTATTAGGGTTTTGAGCCAGGTATGATAGTATTTCAAATTCTTTTTGAGCTAAATTTACTTCTTTGCCATTTACAAAAACTTGTCTACAATTTTGATTTATTTCCAAACCTCTTATAATAATATTATTTTTTGAAGGCTTAACAAATTTACCTTTTATTTTTTCATAATTTTTAATGTGGGATTTGACTCTTGCAACTAGTTCACTTGGGCTAAAGGGCTTAGTTATATAATCGTCGGCACCGAGAGTTAATCCTTTTATTTTATCAATTTCTTCTTTTTTTGCAGAAACTAGTAGTACGGGAATCTCTTTTTCTTCCTGTATACTATGTAAAATACTAAAACCGTCTATTTGAGGAAGCATTATATCTAAAATTAACAGATCAAATTTATTTTCTTTAAAATTATTTAAACCTTCTATTCCATTAGTACATATTACAACTTCAAAGTTTTCAAGTTCCAAATAATCTCTTATGAGTTCAGCAAGGCTTACATCATCTTCAATTATTAAAATTTTTTTCATAACAAGCCATCTACCTCTCATGTAATTTTGGTAAAGATATAGTTATGCTTGTACCATTATTTTTTTCACTTGCAGCCCATATCTTGCCATTATGTCCTTCAACAATTTGCTTTGCAATTGCAAGACCGAGACCACTTCCTTTGGTTTCTGTTCTTGCAGAATCTGCCCTATAAAATCTGTCAAATATTTTATCTATATCATTTTGGTTTATTCCAGAGCCATTATCTTTTATTTCAATTAGTATACTTGCGTTATTTTCTCTGAGGGAGATTAATATATTGCCATTTTTAGTATCACCCATATACTTTTTAGAATTATTGATAATATGTTGTGATTTAGAATAAATTGTTTTTAAATAATGTTCAAGTTTCTCCGGAGTATTTGCAACTCCATCTAAAATACCCTCAACATATCCTTTTATGGATGTAATTGGAGTTTTTAAGTCATGTGATATACTTGATACCAATATTTTTCTATCTTCATCGTACTTCATCTTCATATGTATGGAATTTTTTAGTTGTATCCTCATTTTTTCAAAGTCGGAACATAAATCCTTTATTTCACTGTCACCGTCTTCTACGATTTCAAAGCATAAGTCACCATGACTTATTTCTGAGGTTGCTTTTTTTAAACTTTCTATTGGAGAAAGTATTCTTCTTGAAAATAAGTAGGAAACAATTATATTTGTTATTATACAAGAAAATATAAAAATGCTTACTATAGTTATAATAAAAATTTTAAGTACATTGCTGTCATTTCCAAGTGGAACCACAAGTATTGTTTTAGTTGAAGAATCGTCATAATTAAGTGGGATTATATGAAAAATATATTGATTACCATCAATTGAAATTGTTTCACGATTATTTTCTTGAAAAAATTTTTGAATGTCTATTTTATTTATATCCATAGAGTTAAAGATTACGTTGTTATCATAATCCATAGCTTGTACCAATCAAATAAGCTTATAAAGAACAAAGATGAATACTGAAAAAATATAATGCTTAAAAATTTGAATAACATAAAAATTAAAATGGATAAAAAGAATACACTTATGCCACTTTTAAAAATATTTGATAAAAATATGACCATCAATGCACAAACGATCATTGGAAATATTGTAACAGTATAAGAGAGAATTATTCTAAATATACTTAATAAAGTTACCGTATTTGAATTAAAAATCAAACCTGCTGTAATTGAAAAAATCATTACAAAAAAAAGATTTGATAATATAAATACAGTTATTGAAATTAATTTTGCAGTAAATAATTTCAATCTTGTAATTGGCATTGTAAGTGAAATTTTCATTGTGTTATGTGAAAATTCTCCCGAAAAACTATCTATTGTAACTAGAGCGGTAAATAGTGGTAGAACAATATTTGACATAAGGGATAAAACTAATATTGGAAATTCTGTGTTTGAAACCCCTCTAAGTCCAAATCCATTTCTCATTGCAATAATTACTATTTGACCCAATATAATAATTATAAATGATATTATTGCAGATAGAAGCATTTTTTTCTTTTTATACAATTTTTCAATTTCATTTATCAAAGCAGCTTTAAATTCTATCATTCTTATTTACTTCGCTGACAAAATAGTTTTCAAGTGAAGAATAATTTTTTAAAATATTTTTAGTAGTATCAACATTAATTAAAGTGCCATTATATAATAAGCCTATCTTAGTACAGGTCATTTCAATATCATGTATTAGATGACTTGATATGAAAAATGTAGTTTGCTCTTTTTGAGCCATATTTTTTATAATATTTCTTGTATCAATCATGCCTTCTATATCCAGTCCATTTAAAGGTTCATCTAAAATAATTATTTTGGGCTTTGACAAAATTGCAGAAGCAATTCCAAGTCTTTGTTTCATTCCAAGAGAAAACTTTTTAGTTTTTTCATCTTTATATTTTGAAAGACCCAGTAAATTCAAAACTTCATTAATTCTTGAATCATTTACATCTTTATAATATCTTGAAGTTTGTTTTAAATTTTCAAATGCAGTTAGATATCCATAGGATTGGGCAGTTTCTATAATGCAGGTTACATTTTTTATTGCATTTTCAAAATCATCTAAAATACTATGGTTAAAAATTTTTACATCACCGCTGTCCGGTTTCACAAGACCTGTCATAATTTTCATAGTAGTTGATTTGCCAGCTCCATTAGGTCCTAAAAATCCAAAAATATCACCTTTATTTATTTTTAAATTTAAATGATTTATACCTCTATTATTTTTATATAATTTCCTCAAATTATTTATCTCAATTACTGTTTCCAAAGGGCAATCCCTCCTCGTTGGATGCTTTATCAAATTTTAACTTACATTTGGAAACATACTGACAATGAGTTTTGTCAGCACATATTCCAAATTTTATATTAAAAATTCACTTAATCAATTGAGTATCTTATTAAATGAAGAATCAGTATCAAATTCTGGTTCATTATCTATATTAAAATTTATATTTGCAGATGTTGGGGAAATATATATGTTTCCCTTAATGTTATTTCCGTAAGATGTAGTAGTACTAAAATCTGCGGAAGTACTTTGATCCTGAAAATTACCTTTAAAGTTGAATGATTTTGTGTTTGAAGAGTAATTTTCATATCCTTTTAAAAATGTTTCATAATATTTTCCTTCTACATGTTTACTATCTATTTTGTTGATTTCTATAAATCGTTCACCTATTTTTTGAAATTTATCCTCTTTTTTTATTGTGATGTCCGTTTCGTATTGATCCATTCTTATCTGTAGTAATTTCAGCAGAGGCATTCTTAACAAATACGTCTTTTGAAATTTGTGGAAGTTTTACAGAAGACGAATCTGATTGTGAATGTTGTTTGTTAATATTAGTAATATCTTCTTTCAATTTAAAAGATATTAATGCATTTATAAGTGATGGTATTTGGTTCTCGTTTAAAGAAGTAAGTAGTTTTTTACTTCCATCAGGTTTTTCGGTTACAGATATAGAATCCTTTAAATTACCAATAGCAGCATCTACTATTTTTTCAATATCAGATGTTCTGTTTTCTTTAAAAGGATCTGAAAGAATTGAATCATCTGCTTTAGTTTTATCGGTTATGTTGGTTACATAATACATATTACCATTTAAAGTATTATTATTTATAATAGTATTTTTATCCTTATAGTATAGTTCGTTTGATACAGTAGTACCATTATTTGTCTTGCTTGTATTTTCTACAGATTTGTTAGACAAGTTATATTTATTTAACATATTTTTAGAATATATAATCGAACCATTATCTTTCACTAAAAATGAAGAATCAACAGTAAAGCTTGAAAATTTACTAGTGCAGTTTTGAGCAGTATATTTAAGGGAATCTTTAAGTATATCATATCCACTTTTTGAATTTACTTCTGCAAAGGCTGTACTGGCAAACATGAGTATTCCAATAGTAAAACTTATAAGCATTGCTGCCTTTTTATTTATTTTCATTTTGTATTGCTCCTTTATGATTAGGCATTTTCAAAGAAATAACCAGTCAGTATGCTAGCCTATTTTTTACCATACTGCGTCGGTAGAACCCTTAGATAGGATTCACTATCTGCGGAACCTACCTCCTTGTCTGATAAAAAATATCCGTCGCATCTTTGACTTGTTATTTTCTTTCAAATGCCTTATTTATGAAAGACTTTCATAGTTTAATTATAAAAGGAGTATGTCTAATTTGTATAAATTAGATATAAACAAAGTATAAACTTATCAATGAATCTTACTTAGTAGGAGTTTGTTGCTCCCACTAAGTTTAGATGAATTATCTAGGGGCGTAGCTACTGTTATCTCCCACTTTGATAGAAGTGGGAGTGTTACAGTAGGTAGTCATCAGATACAATTTTAAACAAAATTGTAGGTTAACTTTACCATGGAAATATAAATATAATTGTGATAGAATTAGTTATCATTGAAACATTATATTTTGGAAGAAAATAATTTAATATATGGAAGGAGGAAGAAATGAATAAAATTAAGATATTAGCTTTTACAGCTGCACTAACACTTTGTACAAGCACTGCAGTTTTTGCAGATGGAAATACATTAGATATAGATAGCTTTATTAATACTGCTATTCAAAATTCTTATGATGTTAAAAGTGCAGATATTTCGATAAAACAGGCCCAAAACTCCTATAATAGTGATACAAAAAATGCAGCTTCTTATTCTGATCAATTGGATCAGGGTGGAGCGACATTAAATCAATATACTAGATTACAGTTGATGGAGAATATCAGCGACAGCCAGCAGCAGGACAAGTTTTCTGAATATAAATATACTCAAATAAAAACTGTAGCTGAAAATCAGGTAAAGTTATCCGCTTATAATCAATATACAACCATTATGAATGACAAGGATACAGTGGATTTGGAAAATCAAAAATTTAAAAATGCCGGGGAACAGTATGATAGTGCTAAACTTAAACTGAGCCTTGGAACTATATCTCCTTCAGATGAAAAAAAGGCTGAAGCAGATTATATATCGGAAAAAAATCAACTCAGAAAATGTCAGAGACAGTATAATTCAGATATTCAGAGTTTAAATAAAATTGCAGGAATTGATATATATACACAATATGGTACTCTTCTTAAAGACAAGCTTACAGAATCACCTTACATAAGAAGTTACAGTGATTATTTAAATGATGCCCTTAAAAATAGAGCAGAAATTTTAATTGGACAAAAAAATATAGAACTTCAAAAATTTAAATATGATGTTGTAAATGGGGTTTTCTCTGATAAGCAAAGTGTTCCAAATAGACTTGCCCAGGCTAATGTAGACAATGCTTCGGATAGCTTGGAGATTCAAAAATTGAATATAACTTCGGAGATTAACGGATTGTATAATGATCTTCAAGTTAAAACTAGAATACTTGGATCGAAAAAGGATGCCTTGAATTTAGTGCAGACCAATTATAATACCGCCCGAATAAAGTATAATGTGGGGGTACTTAGTAGGATAGATTTTGATACTCAGGCTGCTAATTTAAAGAGTGCACAAAATGATTTGAAGTCTGCAGAGAGAAGTATATGGATGGCACAGACTAAGTTGGAATTAGCTTGTGGAGCAGGAAGTGATACTTCAAAGCTCTCTAATTAATTAGAGGTTTTCATATTGAAGGGAGGAAAAAAATGAAAAATAAACTAAGTATAGCAATTGGATTAACATTAGCTTTAAGTGCAAGTAGTACATGTTTTGCAGCAAATAATAGTACTATAACACCTGTAAATAGCATTACTGGTAATGCAACTTTGAGTTTAGATCAGGTGCTTAATGACATAGAAAAAAATAGCGTATCTATTCAAACTAAAGGACAAAAGATACTTTTATATCAGAGGCAATTTGACAGGGACAATATGAATGCAGCTCTTATAAACGATAGTGGAACAAGTGAGGCCAGTTATCCAGCTGGACAATATGTAAATATAAAGCTTGTTACAGATGTAATTCCAAAGGCAGATGAACAGAACATAAAAGATGCAAAACATGATAAGGATGATTCACTGCAGAATCTTAAATTTTCTACAGAGCAGCAATATCTAAGTGCTCTTACTAATCAAGACCAAATAAATACAATTAATGATCAGATAAAAAATGTTGAGGAACAAATTGCCCAGACCAAGGTAAAAATAGCAAATGGGCAACTTACAAATAATGACTTGCAATCTTTACTAGTTCAAGAAAGTCAGCTTCAGGCTTCTTTAAACCAGCCCAAAGCGCAGCTTCAACAAAATTTATTATCTATTAAGCAGACTATAAATATGGATCTTGATGGGGATTTGACTCTGGTTCCAGCGGAAAAGTCTTTTGTAAAATATGATGACAGCAATATAGAAGATAAGATTAATAAGGCTGTGGATAATAATTATAATATAGGGAAGATAAATAACAATCTGGATATATTGAGAATAAAGGAAGGTATATATAAGAAGTATTCTTATAATGATGCGTCAGGTGAGGTAAGCACAGGACTGAGTATTGAGGATCTTGAAAATAGCCGTACCAATACTATATTAACTATTAAAACTAATTTATGGAATGGCTACTATGGATTAAAAGGTTTAGAGGACACTGTAGAAACTGAACAAGCAAAAGTAGCAAGTGCTCAGTCAACTTACGATACTGTAGAAGCAAAAGTTCAGCAGGGAGTTGCCATACAGCTTCAAGCAGATTCTGCAGCTCTTGCACTTAAAAGTGAAAAAATTAATTTAAAAAATGCCATAAACAATTATATGGTGACAGTAGAGCAATTTGAATATAACTTAACACAGTAATTTTATAAAATAAGACTATGCTGAGGGTACTTAGCATAGTTTTATTTTTGCAGAAAATTAAATTTTTATTAAAATAAATAGAAATACTATAAAATTGAATCATATATGATAAAATGAGATTTGAAATAATTATATGGAGAGTGATAATGTGAAATACAATTTTAAAAAATTAGGAATACTTGCCTTGATATTAACACTGCTTATATCTCTATCGGGATGTTCCTTTGGAAAACAATCTTCCCAAAATGATGCTGCAAAAAGTACGACAGAAAAGCAGAAGGAGACAGCAAAGCAGAAAGAAGCAGCTAAGATAACAACAGACACTGATAAAACAGCCCAGCTTAAAAAGGAAAAGTCTATATTTAATGGCCAAGTATATGTACAAAATAACAAAGCCATAGCTACAATGGTAATTAAAAGTGGAGTTAGTGACAAAGAAGCTAAAGATCTTGCACAGAAGTATGCACAGGATTTAAAGAAAAAATATAAAAACATGGAAGTTAGAGTTATGGCTGTAAGAGACAACAAAAATATAGTTAATTTGACTGTAAAGTAATGGAGTACATTATAATGCAATATAATATAATGTAATATAAGGTTTTTAACTTAATATAAAAAAGTTGCGAATCAATATTTCTAATTAATAGTTAAGAATGAAGAATTAATAGTTAATGTGGATTTTTTTCCGTTACACTACAAAAAATCTTTGATTAAGATTTTCATCACCCGTTTCGCTAAAGCGAAACATTGCTGATTTATATAAATTTAAAGATTTTTTGCGACAGCTAAAAATCATCCTTCACTATTAATTCTTCATTATTAATTCTTAACTTACGAAGCTTTGCTTCGCAATTTTTTTATTTTTAGCAGCACAGCGGAAAAACACCCACCTTAACTGTCAACTCGAAAAAATTCCATACTAGTTATCTAATACTTGAAATTTCATTTCTGTAACATTAGGTTTTAATTTGTTTCCTGATATATCCTGTATATTATACTTACCATTGCTTAGAACTGTAATGGTATATATTTCTCCAGGGGTATAGCCATTAGAAGGTGGATTTATCACTATAGTATCAGGGCCTTCAAAAGTAAAGGAAACATTTGCGTATTTTTTGCTGCTGTCAGTAACACTAATATTGTCTGTCATGGTCATGTCTATGTCATTTAAAACTGTATCGTCTTTGTTTGAAAGAGTGTGTCTTCCATCTATGGCTTTAGAAAATTTTATCTTCCAGGTTTTAAAAGGATCATTTATTACAGTGTTTGGTATGGATTTTATATTTGAATTTTTTATCATAGTACACTTACCATCTTTTACAGCAAGGGAACAGCCGTCATTAAAACTGGAGGTACTATCAAAATCATAAGAGATAAAAGTAGAGCCAAGTTTGTCAATGTAACCCCATTTTATATACTCTTTCTTAAGCTCTGAATCATCAGAACTTTCAACAGAAGAAGAACCAGTATTTTTCTTTACCGCAGCATATCCTTCATTAAAATCTGAAGCATTTTCAAATATAGGGCTTATTACCACATCACCTTTTGAGTTTATAAATCCATATTTTCCATTCTTTTCTATTTTTGCCATGCCTTCTTTAAAAGCATATACTTTGTCAAATTGATTTTCGTGAGTTAGTTCTCCTTTAGTATCTATGAAACCATACTGATCCTGGGAACATACAATAGCTTTTCCTTCCTGAAAAGTGTCTATCCAGCTAAATTGAGGATGAACAATTATTTTACCTGTAGGGTCAATAAGACCATATTGGCCGTTCTGGACTATTTGACACATTCCATCATCTGCAGGTATTATGCTGTCATAATTTAAATCTAGAATCAAGTTCCCTTTTTTATCTATGGCACCACGTTTGTCTCCACTTGATATTTTTATTAAATTACTGTTTAAATATGATATGTCAGTGTATTTAGGTTCTAAAACTATTTTTCCACTCATATCTGAAAGACCCCAGTGTTTATCCTTTTTTATAGGAACAAGTCCAAGAATTGGAGACTTTATTTCATCAAAGTAAAAGGATTTGAAGTTTCCTGCTTTATCTATAAGACCCCAGGTACTTCCTTCTTCCACAGCAGCATATCCATCGTTAAAATTATAGGCATTGGCATAATTACATCCAGAAAGTAAAGTGCCGTCACTTTTTAAAAATCCATAACTACTGCCTTTTCTAACTCTCATAAATCTGTTACAAAATTCATAAATGGTATCGTACTGTGGTTCAGTTACAATTTTACCGGAACTATTTATTAAACCCCATTTGGAATTTTGTTTTACAGCAGCTAGTCCATTTGTGAAGAAGTTTGAAACTTCTTCAAATTGTGGTTCTACTACAATGGATCCATTTTCATTGACAAATCCAAATTTAGAACCTTTGGCAATTTTTGCATACCCGTTTTTAAAGGAAGATATGGAGGTGAATTCCGCTGGTAGTTTTACACTACCATCTTTACCAATCAACCCATAAAAATTGTTATTTTGAAATTTTGCAAGGTTTCCTTCAAAGGAATATACATTGGCACAGGACATGTTCAAATTCGTAATTGAATAATTTAAGTTGTTTGATGCTGACACTCTTGGCGAGTTTAAAGTAAATCCAGCGCTAGATAAGAGTATAAAAGTGAATATTAAGCTTAAATATTTTTTAGAGACTTTTTTCAAAGTTCTTTCCTCCTTAAATATATTTTTAGCTTATTATACCATTTATATTATGGTATTAGAATTAAGATCAATAAAATTTATCCGCTTGCAATTTGCTTATGGAAAAGTTACCATAGTTTTACTAGTGATTGAAAATTGACAACTTAAAATGGTAATGATATATTTAACTAAGATATTATTAAAATGAGTGAAAGCTATTTATTATATGAATTTGGAGGTATAATATGGTTAAAAAAGCACAGAAAGACAGGGCACAGGGCGGTGAAGAATATGTTTCAACAGTTCTTTCACTTTTAGATGAAGAAGAAAATGTAGTTTCAGATGTGCAAAAAGAGATTTTTGAAGATGAAATAAAAGAATTGCCACCTATAAAAGAGGGACAACTTAATGTATCAGGTGTATATGCTTATGATGTAGGAGACAAGCTTGAAGTTAAAATATATGTAAGAAATGGTCTTTCAGATAAATTGAATTTAAAGATGATACCTTTTGTAATTAAGAACTCTAAAGGAGATATTCTGGCAGCACAGCAATTCAATTTAGCTTGTCTTGGAGAACTGCCACCTCATTCTGCAAGACCTATAAAACTTTATTTTGATAAAAAAAATGTTAAAGTAGACAAGATTCCTCAGGACGACTGGGAGGTTGCTTTAAATGGAGAGTTTAATGTTAGATCTACTGTAAGACCTATATATGAAGGTCTTCCTGAAGGAATGAGAGATGAAGACAAACTGGTTTTTAATAAATTTTTAGCTGAACTTCCTGAAATGGAAGAGGGAGAGTTTAGTATATCAACTTTTAGCATTGGAATTCAAACAAATGGGAATATTTTAGTAACTGCTGTTATGAGAAATGCTTCAAATCAGCCTATTACTATAAGTAAAATGCCTATGACTGTACTGGATGCTAAGAAGAGAGCTGTTAAATCTGAAAGTTTTGAATTGAAAGATTTTACAGTAAGTCCTTATAGAGCAAAGATATGTAATTTTGCATTTCCTACAGATGTACATCCGGAACAAAATCAGGCTCTAGATGGATGGTCTGTGGCATATAAGCTGGTTAAGATAAACGGTAAGGTCAATGTAAAAAGAAAATAATTTTTACATTGACCTATAGAAAATTGTAAATTGTACGAATATAAATATGTGCATAATTTTTGCATAACATTTAAAAAAATATATATTTGAGCTATAATGTATATGTAACAAATTGTAAAGTAATGAATTATTCAATGAATTATTCAATGTTGTGTTAAATAATTTATGAAGAATTATATAATAATTGGAGGGATTATTTATGCAGAAAAAGAGCAAAAAAGTTCTATCAGCCTGCAGCATAGCATCTTTACTTGTGACGACTACGGCAGTTTCCACAGGGGTAAAGGCTGCAGATTCTGGTGTGAACAGAGTAGGTGGGGCTAACAGATATGAAACAGCTGCAAAAGTTGCTGATTCAGGGTGGACTTCATCAGATTATGCTATAGTGGCAAATGGAGAAGGTTATGCAGATGCACTTTGTGCTACACCTCTTGCAAAAGCCGACAATGCACCTATACTTTTAACTACAGGTGACAGCAGTAATAGTTTAGAACAAAATACATTAAACGAACTTAAAAAATTAAACGTAAAACATGTAATTGTAATTGGAGGAACAGGAGTAGTACCTGACAGCGTTTTAAATAGCATAAAAGCACAGGTAACTGATGTAGAAAGAATAGGTGGACAAGACAGATTTGAAACTTCTGTAAAAATAGCAGAAAAGCTTGGAACACCTACGAAAGCAGTTATTGCCAGTGGCGAAGGCTATGCAGATGCCCTTTCAGCAGGACCTGCTGCAGCTATAAATGGAATGCCTATACTTTTAAGTAGAGCAGGTAGTTTACCAGATACAATATCAAACTATCTTAAATCACATTCACAAATAACTCAAACTTATGTAATAGGTGGAACAGCATCTATAAGTGATTCTATTTTAAATTCACTTCCATCAGCAAAAAGGTTAGGTGGACAAACTAGATATGACACAAATGTAGCTGTACTCACAGAATTTGCTTCAAGTTTTAAATTCAACAGCGTCTGTGCAGCTCTTGGAGATGGACCTTTAGGTAACGAATTTGCAGATGCACTTACAGGTGGAGCACTTGCTGCTAAACTTGGAAATCCTCTTATAATAACAGGAAAAACAATAAGTTCTGCTACTTCAACTTTCCTTAAGGAAAAGGGATTTACAAATAGTACTCTTACGGTATTAGGAGGAACAGCTAGTATACCTGATTCAGTTGCCAGTGATATTAAAGGTGATATTGGAACTTCATCAACACCAAATAATGGTGGCAATGGTGGTAGCGGCGGATCAACCACTAGTGGACAAAATTTAACTAATTCTGTAGTGAAATCTAATTCAAATTATAAGACTATCGTAAGCAAATTGAATGATCCAAATGATAGCCTTTATAATAAATATTTTACAATAGCAAATGATAGCGATAATGTTATAAATGTACAATTAAAGGAAAATGTCACAACTGCTAAGGATATATTTGAAAAAGCACAGCAAAAATACAATGAAACAGGAAATATTGATGAATCTCAAATAAGAAACGATATACAATATATTAATGACAAGATGAAAGATTCATATGGCAGCCTAAATAAGATTACAGTAAATAGTAAAACATTACAATATGTGTTAGAAAATTCAGGATCAAAATACATTAATGCAAATGATGGTACTTTAAATGCGGATGCCATTGTAGATGAAATAAAGACTGAAGCTGGAAAATACAATGGTGATGTAGATGCTGCTTTTAATAAATTTAAGGCTGACCTGGAGAGAAATGTAGGATACTATTTTGATAATTCATCAAAAGATAAAAAAGTTGTAATATCTGCATTGGGATATGAAATAAATAGAGTACAAAAAGATACTGAATTGTTGTACAATAATAATTTTACAACACAAGAAGCTGCAAATTATCTAGTTGATTTTGTACTACCTGGCACTGATGTTAGAGGAAACTACTATATATACTTAAATAGTGGCGATTATATTTTAGTAAATGTTGCACTTCAAAGTAGTAACCAAGCATAAAAACTGAAAACTTCAATAAAACTCAGGCCTAAAACCTGAGTTTTATTAATAAGTATAAATATAATAGAAAATCTTAAAATTACCATGACATGTAAAACAATAGTGGTAGACAAAATAAAGTTTAAGACTTACTATTGAATTGTGAATTGTGAATTGTGAATTGAATAAGGGGGATATACTTATGTTACGAAGAAATAAAATGATTTCAAAATTAATACTTGGTGTTTTTCTTGCCTCATCTACAGTATTTGCTGCAGGGCAAAATGTGTTTGCAGCATCTAGTAGATTATGGGGACAGGATAGATATGCAACTTCTACTGCCGTATCTAAAAATAGTTGGGCAACTTCTGACTACGTAGTACTTGCCAGCGGTGAAGGCTATGCAGATGCCCTCTGTGCAGCACCTGTTGCAAAAAAATACAATGCACCTATACTTTTGACTGGAAGCAAAGAGTTAAATGAAGGTGTTAAAAGCGAAATAACAAGACTTAAGGCAACTCATGTAATAGAAATAGGTGGAGAAGCCTCCATTTCAAGTGATATAGAAAATGAGTTGAAGTCCATGAAACTTAATGTACAGCGTTTAGGAGGACAAAATAGATTTGAAACTTCTGTAGTTGTGGCAAACTCTCTGGAAAATGTTACTAAAGTAGTTGTAACTTCAGGATATGGATTTGCAGATGCCCTGTCCATTGCACCGATAGCTGCAGAGCAGGGTATACCAATACTTTTGACGGGAAAGGACTCACTGTCTGATGCTGTACAGAATTATATAAATCAGAATAAAGATTCTATAAAGAACTCCTATGTAATAGGTGGACAAGGAGTTATAAGCGACAGTGCTATTTCAGGACTGCCTACAGTTGCTAGAATAAGTGGTCAAAATAGATTTGATACCAATGTAAAGGTATTGTCTTATTTTAAAAGTAGTATTGACTTTAATAATTTATACGTAGTTAAAGCAGATGGGCCTACTGGAAATGAATTTGCAGATGCTCTTTCTGGATCTGCAGCTGCAGCAAAAACATCTTCACCTATAATTTTGACTTATAATACACTTTATTCTGGAATGGAAGACTTTATAAAATCAAATGTGCCTAAAACTGCAAGTATTACAGCTATTGGTGGAGCTGCAGCAGTTCCTGATAGTTTGGTAAGTGATGTGGAGCAGACTGTATCAGGAATAAGCATACAAAATCCTCCAACACCTGGAGGAGGGTCATCTTCTTCTGACGATGCCAATTTGAGTTCGGTATTAAGTAAACTTAAATCTATGGATACTTCTAAATTAGACACTAATCAAAAGACTATAATTTCAGATGTTATAACTGCTTTAGACAAATACGAGGCGGATTCAAGTTATAACTATAATACAGATGCTCAGAATGTAAAACAGCTTTATAATAATCTTACACATGATGAAAAGAGCAGCCTTCAGACAGCTGTGGTAAATGCCGGAATTAGTATGTCAGAAGGCATTACACTTGCTAATAAGTTTGGATTATACTAGAAATAAATTTGGATTATAAAGTTTTAATTTACATCAATTAAATAAAATTTTTTTGTAAATAAGTTATCTTTAAATATGTTATAATAAGTGATGTATTTAAGGATAACTTATTAAATCATTTTTAAATTTTAGGAGAAAATAGTATGGGTAAATTGAAAAGTAGAAAAAAACCGGTGATTTTAATTATAATTGCCTTATTGATTGTGGCAGTAGTAGTCTTTGCCAAACTTATTTTTTGGAATTCGTCCTACAGTTCACCTAAATATAAGTTTTCAGCGGATCTTTTGACAAAAGTATTAAAAGCTCAGGAGAGCGGTGGAACTGCAGAACTTTCAAAAGATGAGGTGAATGGGGTTATATCCCTTTATTTTAAGCAGTATAAAACTAGTGACCTTGTAGTAAAGTCAGTGGAAGCAGATTTTAAAGACGATAAGATGGTATTTTTTGTACCTGTTACCTATAAAAATTTTAATCTGTTTTTGTCATCTCAAGGCGATGTTTCTTTTGAAAAGGGAAAGATAATATATAACCCTGAATACTTTAAGTTAGGTAAGATTACTTTACCAAAGTCCTATGTATTAAAGAAATTACAACCTAAGTTGAAAAATGGAATGGCCCTTGAAGGGGATTCTATAACTATTAGTACTAGTAGACTTCCAATAAGCATTAAGGATATAAATGTAAAAGATCAGAAACTTTTAGTCACTCTTGAAAAGAAACAGCTTAATATTGAAGATATGCTTAAAGGGAAAATAAGTAGTTCGTTACAAAATTTTATAAAAAATTTTTCTAATGTAAAGAATTTAGACTCTTCCACGAAAACTAATGGTGAGAGCACAGGTGTAAAATCAAATAATAATAGTACTCCATCCGTCAGTAGTACTCAGTCAAGCAGCAGTAAAAGTTCTGTTTCACAAGAAAGACAGCAGGCTTTAGATAGGGTAGCAAGTGGCCTTAGTGCAGCTTCAGGTGCGGTAAGTACAGGAGGTCAGAAGGCAGTTATATCACAGATGATTTCTATAGTAAATAATATGAAAAATTCTTCATATAATCCCTATTCAGCAGAGGGCAGCGTTAGAGCTGCGTATAGTAAATTGTCTCCCCAGGAAAAAGCCGAGTTGCAAGCTGCTGTAGGTGCTAATGTAGACTCATCTGCTGCAAGTATGTTAAGCGGCGTGGTAGGAAATTAATTTGCATCAAGTTTAAGGAGGAATATCTTAATGGAAGAAGAAACAACAATAGATCTTAGAGACTTTTATTATATACTAAAAAAAAGGTCTAAACTTATAGTTATAGTAACAGTAGCTTGCACTTTGTTAGCAGGTATTTTAAGCTTCTTTGTAATAAAACCAACTTATGAAGCAGGTACTACTATAATAGTTGGGAAACCTCAAAACAGCGAAAAATCCAATACCCAATATAATGATGTTATGATGTATCAAAATTTGGTAAAGACCTATGCACAAATTGCAGAATCAAATGCTGTTATGGAAAGTGCCTCTAATAGGATGAAGGGCTCTATAAGTGCAGGCCAACTTAAAAATATTATTACGGTCACACCACAGCAAGGTACACAAATTTTAGAAATAAAAGGACAGAGCAAAGATCCATCCCAGGCTGTAAACATGGTAAATGCAGTATCAAATTCTTTTATAGCTGAATCCAAGAAAGTATTTCCAACAGGCGGAGATATACAGATTATGGATAAACCCCAATTCCCGGATAAACCGGTAAAGCCTAAAAAAGCGCTTAATATGGCAGTTGCATTCTTTGTTGGACTTATGGGATCTATTGGATTTTGCTTTATGCTGGAATACATGGACAATACTATAAAGACAGAAGAAGATGTAAATAGAACTTTGGGAATGCCTGTAATAGGGATAATACCAAAAGGCAACATGTAAATAATTAATAATTAATAATTAATAGTTAATAGTTAGTTGAGAGTTGAGAGTTGAGAGTTGAAAGTTGTGCATTGAAAAGGGGTATAGCATGATAGATATACACAGTCATATACTTCCGGGTATAGATGATGGATCAAAATCCATGGAAGATACTATGAATATGCTTAGGCTTACAGAAGAAGATGGGGTGGAAACTATAGCCGCAACTCCTCATTTTTATAAAGGATATTATGAGAAAAGCTATAAAGATGTGATTGAATTAGTAGACAAGGTGAGGAATGAAGCTAAGCAGGAGAATATATGTGTAAATATTGTTTCAGCCCAGGAAGTGTTTTTGGATAGGCATACCGTTGAAAACTTTAAGTCAGGGGAAATAGGATGCATTGAAGGAACTAATTATATGCTGGTAGAGCTTCCAATGATGAATGTACCCAAAAATGCTCTGGATATTATATATGAACTTGAAATAAGAGGTGTGCATCCAATTTTAGCTCATCCTGAAAGGTATAAGTATATTATAGACACACCTTCTAAAATAAATGAATTTATGAATGAAAAATGTTTACTTCAAGTAAATACAGGAAGTGTTTTAGGTCTCTTTGGGAAAAAAGTAAAAAAAACTGCAGAACTTCTCATAGAAAGTGGAGTGTGCAGCTTTATAGCTTCAGATGCTCATTCCACAGGAGGAAGATGCCCAGGTATCAGTAAAGCTTTAGAGGAAGCTTTACGATTTAACAAGGATATAGAAGAACAAGTACTAGATAATTGCAAAAAAATGCTCAAAAATGAAATAATACAGCTGCCAGAGGAAAGAATAAAAGAGAGAAAGGGTATTTTTAGTTTCTTTAGAAGATAGATAAAGGTACCATATGATAGATAAATGGAGTGAAGACAATGGAAAAACCAGATATAATCACTGTAAAAAATCCTAAAGATCCTATTGCCGAAGCTTATAGGACACTTAGAACCAATATTCAGTTCTCTTCTTTTGATAAGAAGATACAGACTATAATGCTCACCAGTTCAGGGCCTGGAGAAGGAAAATCAACTACTTGCTCAAATTTGGCAGTAGTTATGGCAGAGTCAGGCTCAAAAACAATTATAATAGATTGTGACCAAAGAAAACCTAGGCTTCACAAGATATTTTTGACTTCAAATGAAATTGGATTGTCAGATGTTTTGGCTGGAAAAGTTGAGTTTGAGGACGCTGTAAAGGAAACAGGTGTAGAAAACCTTAACCTGTTAACTTCCGGTACCAGACCGCCTAATCCATCAGAGCTTTTGGGATCAAAGAAAATGGAAAACTTTTTACAGGACTTGAAGGAAAAATATGAATACATAATAATAGATACGCCTCCGGTAGTCGCAGTAACAGATGCCCAGCTTTTGTCCCGTTATGCAGATGGATGCCTGCTTGTAATAGCATCTTCCCAGGTAGAAAAGGAAGCAGCAGTAAAGGCTAAGGAATTACTTGTAAAGGTAAATGCCAATGTAATAGGAGTAGTTTTAAATAAGCTGGAGATAAAGGAAAAAGGTTACTACGGCTATTACTACCATTATTATTATGGCAGTGATGGAACTAAAATTAAAAAGAAAAAGAAGAAGACAAAAAAATAACATATTTTTAAAAAGTGGTTGGAATTCTAAGCTAGATATTCTAACCATTTTATTTTTTTGAAAAAATTTTGCCTGTTTTTTTAAAGCTGCATATATACTACTTGAAAGGGGTTGATAAACATGGATGTAAAGTCAACAATATTACAAACTTCATTAATACTAAAGTATAAGGATGGTTTAGACGCAAAAGGAAAAGAGGTAATTAAACAACAGAGATTTTCAAACATCAAGACAACTGCTGCAGACCAGGATATCTACGATGTTGCAAAGGAAATAGAAAAGCTTCTTGGAAAAACATTAAATGAACTTGTAAAACAAGATCAGAATGCCATAACAGTAACTGCTTAAACTTAAAATTGTGAACTGTGAAATGTGAAATGTGAATTGAAAAGAAGGGTGGGAAAAATATGAGTAAATCATTAGTTATGAGTTTCTTTAATGAGCAAGGCAAAAAAACTTCCATAAAAGTTCAAAATGTAAAAGAGGGCATCACAGACCTGGAAGTAAAAAATGCTATGACTGCAATTATTGCAAAAAACGTATTTACTTCAAAAAGTGGAGATTTAAAATCCATAGATGCAGCACATATTTTAGATAGTTCAACTACGGAACTTGAGGTAAAATAGGCATAGGTAAGTAAAAAGCAGCGGATTTAGACTAGTGTTGTCTAAATCCGCTGTTTCTAGTTTATTACAAAAAGTTGGATAAAAAGTGTTACTTTTATGGATAAAATGTGGTCTTATATAGTAGAGGTATATATTCTCATATTTAGCTTAATTTACATAGTATGCATTTCAATTATAAATGGTATAGATGTTATGTTGTAAATATTACCTTTAAAAATACTGTATTGGGGGAATGGCTATGGAAAATGACATCCACCTGAAGGAGCTTATAAAGGGAGTTAAAAATGGAGAACCTTACTGGATAGCTAGACTAGAAACACACTTTATAAAGATTGTAAAAGAACTTTATGATGAAAAGATGTTTAAACACTGTGGAAGTATTTATGAAGAAGATGTGATAAATAAATGTATTTACAAAATGATTGTATACTGTGAAAAATTCAGGGGAAGCACCTGGAGTGAATTTACAAGCTACAACAAAAAGATAATAAGCAGTGTCATAGTAAATGCTATAAATAGTAATTGTAAGGTAAAAAATATTACACTAAATTTAGAAAACGATTTCACCAAAGAAAATGCAATGGACTATATGTGCATTAGGCATAAAGGAAGCATGACTATGGAAGATGAGATATTAAATAAAATTATTTTAGAGGAAATGCTTGAATATCTTAATGGACAATTAAATGAAAAAGAAAGAAAAACTATGTATTTAATTATTCACTATGACAATTTGAAGGAATATTCTAGAAAAAACAATTGCAATTATGGTGCACTTAAGCAAAGAGTGTATAGGCTCAGGAAAAAGTTGAACAAGCTTAGAAAGAACTATTACTTAAAAATCGGACTTGATGAAATTTGAAAATAGGAGGATAAAAGTATGGAAAATCTACAGCTTGAAATTTTACTTGCAAGAGCCCAAAGTGGAGACAAAAATGCAGTAGAGGATATATGCATTAAATTCAATGGTATGGTAATTAATATGGCAAAATGTACTTATATAAAAGGATATGATATGGAGGACTTGATACAGGAAGGGCGATGTTCTGTTATAAAAGCAATTGGAATGTATGATATAAATTCTAAATATCCATTTGCCGCCTATGTGAAAAGTTCTGTTAAAAAGAATTTCTATAACATGATAAGAAGCAATATAAGGAAAGTAAGTTGCTGCAGCCTTTACAGCAAAAATGAGGAAGGCTGCGAGTTCATAAATATGATAGCTTCAGATGAAAATATTGAAGAGGATTTGATAAAAAGAAAGCTCATAATTCAGTTGAATAAAGCTATGGACAAGCTTCCTGAGGATAAAAGGGATTTAATAGATTGGTACTATATTCAAGATAAAAGCTTAAATAAGTATGCTGAAAAAGAGAGGATCTCTTATAGAACTGCGGTATATAGAAAGAGAAAATCCCTGGAGAGTTTAAAAAAATATATAGAGTTTCTAAGCAAAAAATAAACTTATGCTCCGAATATTTTTACAACCGCAAGTACGATTAAATATTTTGATAAGTCTAATCAGAAAATTTATAAAAACCTAAGGGTTTTTGAAAACTCGTACCTCAAACAATTCAAAAACCCTAAGCTTTTTAATAAATTTTCTATTAAGACTTATACCAGCCATATACTAACAAATTTCATCATACTAAAAACTTTTTATCCGATCGCTACCATTGCTAACCCCCCATCGCACTCTGTGAAAGCGATTCACACAAAATTAAAGATTTTGGGCCTCTGCTTTTCTATCAAAGTGGGGGGATAAGCACTGCTACGCGCCTGGATAACGATTTCTAAGCATAAGGTGGAGTTAAAACTCAACCTGATGCCAAGAACTCTGTTTATAAGTCTAAAGTTCGGTATTTTGAAAATCTAAAGAAGCTTATATAAACTCGTACCTCAGACATATATAAGCTTCTAAGGTTTTCTAAAATACCTCGCTAAGGCTTATAGAAAAAGTTTTTAAGTGTGATTTTAATTTTGTTAGTATATTTGTGTATAAGCTCAAATTTCAATTAGAAAGTCTAAAAGAAAAGTTGAAGCGTCTGGCAAATCCAGACGCTATTTTTTATTTTAAATGCAAATTGTGTTTAAAAAAGCAGGATAATGTGACAAGGTTTTTTAAAAGTAATTTATTAGAAATTGTCTAATTTTAATTCTAGTAAAATTAAAATTAAATATAAATTTTTTCTTAATTTTTTTCTTGAATTTTGCAAATAAGTTATATTTAAAGGTTGTCTATATTTAAGTAGGGTATTATAATTAAATGTAAAGGCGTTATATTAATCTAATTAGTGAAAAGAATGGATAAATTGGTTAGAATATATGACTTTTGACATAGAATTGAATAGGTTACAAAGGAAAATATCAATTTAGAATTAATAGGCCTCAGATCAGATGAGGAATTTTATGAGAGGTTTAAGCATCAGGTGGAGTCAAAACTCCATCTGATGCCAAGAACTCTGTTTATGAGAGGTTTAAATGAAGTAAATTTCTCATAAAACGTTTGATAACAGGTTTATTTTTGCAATGATTAAAATTGATGAGTTTAATATAATACATAAAATTAGTTCTAGATTTGAAGAAAGTGGCATATAGATATAAAGATTTTGTTTAAAAAATGTTATGTGAGTTTGGTTATTGTATAAGTAGGGGGGATTATATGACAGAATTGCAAAGCAGACCTATGGAAGTAACAGTAGAAAATATGGAAAAGTATAAAAAAAGTGCTGCTTATTATTTTGTTAAAAGAAGTATGGATTTAATTTTATCTTTCATAGGTATCATTGCCTTTTCTCCTATGATGCTGATGGTGGCTATTGCAATCAAGCTGGATTCCAAAGGATCTGTTATATTTTCTCAAATGAGAGTTGGTATGAATGGAAAACCTTTTAAAATGTATAAATTTCGCTCTATGGTAGATGATGCAGAAGAGCTTTTGGACAATCTTAGAGGTAAAAATGAAATGACAGGACCTATGTTTAAGATAAAAAAAGATCCGAGAGTTACAAGGGTTGGTAAATTTATAAGAAAAACCAGCATTGATGAACTTCCCCAATTGTTTAATGTAATTAAAGGGGACATGTCACTGGTTGGACCTAGACCTAATCTTCCACAGGAGGTAATGAAGTTTAATGAATATCAGAAGAAAAAGCTTATTGTAAAACCAGGACTTACGTGCTACTGGCAGGTTATGGGGAGAAGCAGCATTGATTTTAATGATTGGATGAGATTGGATTTAGAGTACATAAAGGATAGAAGTATAGTGCTGGATATAAAGCTTATATTTAAAACTTTAGGTGTATTCTTTGGAGATGAAAATGCAGCATAGAAAGTTGCATTATAATACAAATTTTAGATATTTAAAATCGTCGCGTTGCCGCGTTTTGATTATCCAAATGTCATAAAT
This sequence comes from Clostridium sp. 001, assembly GCF_019056555.1. NCBI lineage: Bacteria > Bacillati > Bacillota > Clostridia > Eubacteriales > Clostridiaceae > Clostridium > Clostridium sp. 001. The sequence goes on from NZ_CP020473.1 coordinate 2,922,448, forward strand.
ATATAGAATTCACAGTTAAAAAGGTTGTATTTTAGCTGCGGATGGGCGAAGCCTGCCCAAAAGGAGGACAATTATGTGGTATGCAGTTCAGGTTAGAACAGGAGAGGAAGAAAAGATAAAATTTATTTGTAATAAGTTGATATCTAATGATGTTCTAGAGGAATGTTTTATACCTTATTATGAGAAGAAAATTAAATATATGGGTAAATGGCATATAACAAATGAAATATTGTTTCCTGGGTATATATTTATGATTAGTGACCACATAAATGATTTGCTACTTAATGTGAAAAAGATTCCTAAATTAATTAAAATTCTTGGAGATGGAAATGAGATAATACCTCTATATGATAGAGAAATAGAATTTTTAATGAGGTTTGGAAAAAAAGATCATTTTATTAAAATGTCCTATGGATATATAGAAAATGACAGGATTGTAATAACAGATGGCCCGATGAAGGATTATGAAGGAATTATAAAAAGAATTGATAGGCATAAAAGGAAAGCAGTAATAGAAATAGAGTTTTTTGGAAGGATTATGGACGTTAGTGTTGGTGTAGAAATTGTAAGAAAGGTATAAGAAATATTAAAAGTAGTATAGGTTAGGAGAAATTAGAATGAAAAAAGCACTTATAACAGGAATAACAGGGCAAGATGGCTCATATCTATCTGAGTTTTTACTGGATAAAGGATATGAAGTTCACGGAATTATACGACGAGCAAGTACATTTAATACTAAAAGGATAGACCATTTATTTGAAAATCCCAAAATAGGGAATAAGAAATTATTTCTTCATTATGGAGATTTAACAGATTCAAGTAATATAAACAGGGTAATTGAAAAAATTAATCCAGATGAGATTTATAATTTGGGAGCACAAAGCCATGTTCAGGTTTCATTTGAAGTTCCTGAATATACAGCTGAAACAGATGCATTAGGAACACTCAGGATTCTTGATTCAATAAAAGAAAACCGCCTTAAATGTAAATATTATCAGGCTTCAACCTCAGAATTATTTGGAGGTATTCCTGGTACAGCACCTCAAAGTGAAAAAACACCATTTTATCCTAGAAGTCCCTATGCAGCAGCAAAGCTATATGCATACTGGGTTACGGTAAACTATAGAGAAGCTTATAACGTATTTGCCTGTAATGGCATTTTATTTAACCATGAATCTCCAAGAAGAGGAGAAACATTTGTAACAAGAAAAATTACAAGAGCCATTGCAAGTATTATAGCAGGAAAACAAAATGTATTAACTTTAGGAAATCTTGATGCAAAAAGAGATTGGGGATATGCAGGAGATTATGTTGAAGGTATGTGGCTTATGCTTCAACAAGACAAGCCTGATGATTATGTCCTGGCAACTGGAGAAACACATACCGTAAGAGAATTTGTTGAACTTGCTTTTAAAGAAGCAGGCATTGAAATAGGATGGAATGGAACAGGTGTAGAAGAAAAAGGTTATGATAAAAAGAGCGGCAAGACTTTGGTTGAAATCAATCCAAGATATTTCAGGCCTACAGAAGTTGATTTATTATTAGGAAGTCCAGCAAAAGCTGAAAAAGCTTTAAAATGGAAAAGAAAAGTTTACTTTAAGGATTTAATCCACATGATGGTTGAAAGTGATATGAAGGAAATTGCTGGAATTGACTTAGCTAAAAGTGAAGCTGCAGCATCCAGATAAAATTTTTTAACTATAATTTTGGGAGATGTAATAATGGAAAAGGACAATAAAATCTATGTAGCTGGACATAAGGGACTGGTTGGCTCAGCCATAGTAAGAAATTTAAAATCAAAAGGTTATATAAATATAATAGGAAAAACTCACAGCGAGCTTGATTTGGCAAATCAGGAAGTTGTAAGAAAATTTTTTAATGAAGAAAAACCAGAATATGTTTTTCTAGCTGCCGCACATGTAGGTGGAATAAATGCAAACAATACATGCCCAGCAGATTTCATTTATGAAAATTTGCAGATAGAATGTAATGTAATAAAAGCGTGCCATGATTTTAAGGTTAAAAAACTTATGTTTTTAGGAAGTTCATGTATATATCCTAAAATGTGTCCTCAGCCAATTAAAGAGGAATACCTTTTATCAGGTTATCTTGAACCTACCAATGAAGGATACGCCCTTGCGAAAATATCAGGTTTGAAAATGTGCCAGTTCTTTAAAAGACAGTATGGAGATAATTTTATAAGCGTGATGCCGACAAATTTGTATGGACCGCATGATAATTATAACCTTCAGACCTCGCATGTTGCACCTGCACTAATCAGAAAATTTCATGAAGCAAAAATAAGTAACGCGCCTTCTGTTGAGGTATGGGGTACTGGAAAGCCATTAAGAGAGTTTTTACACGTTGATGATATGGCAGATGCCTGTGTATATTTAATGGAAACATATGATGGTGAAGAGCATGTGAACATTGGGACAGGTAAGGAATTGACTATAGGGGAACTTGCAGAGATGATAAAAGAAGTTGTAGGTTTCAAAGGTGAATTGAAATTTAATCCTGATAAACCTGATGGAACTCCAAGAAAATTACTTGATGTATCCAAGCTTACAAGTTTAGGTTGGAAATACAAGATTGAACTCAGGGATGGGTTAAAAGAAAGTTATGAATGGTATAAGGAAAACTATAAATGTTTTTAGTTTACATTCTGTATGTTATACATTTATGATATTGAATTGAAAATGTGTTTGTTTGTCAATTGCTAATTTGTGTATACAACATCATAAAGTAACAATTGTAGGCATAATTGAAACTAAGGTTGATCTATTCAACCAAAGAAAATCATCAATTTAGAATGAATACATAGAAAAACACATGGCTGAAAAAGAATTGGATTTAACTGCAACACTGGATGATAAGAACATCGGGACAGGTGAGATATTTGTCTGTGGCTATTTTGGTTATAGATTCTTAATTATTTAGATTGTATTATCCTTTTTCCTAAAGTTCAGGGAGAAGGGTAATATAGGTATGGAACTTTCGACATATGAAAACGTAGGAAAGGGAAGCGGCACCAAGATGATAGAGACTGAATACAAGATAAAAGTAGATAAAAGCAAAATCCCTACCTGCAATATCATGGGTGTCAATATAGCTGCTATCGACATGGATTGGCTTCTGGATTATTTGAACGCTAATATTAAAGAGTTAAAGGGCAATTACATAACTGTAGCCAACGTTCATACCACAGTAACGGCGTATGAGAATCCAGAATACTGTGCTGTTCAAAACGGTGGCATTATGGCAATTCCAGATGGTGGACCTTTGAGTTCTGTGGGCAATAAGCGTGGTTATAAGAATATGCATCGTACTACCGGGCCAAATCTGATGGGCGAGATATTCAAAATATCAACAGAGAATGGCTATCGCCATTATTTCTATGGCTCTACAGATGAAACGTTGAAAGCGCTATATCAAAAACTTACGAAGAAGTACCTAGGCATTCAAATTGCCGGAATGTATAGCCCTCCGTTCCATCCACTAACAGAAGAGGAAGATGTAGCTGTTATCAAGCAAATTAACGAGACAAAACCCGATTTTATATGGATCGGGCTTGGTGCTCCGAAGCAGGAAAAGTGGATGGCAGTCCATCAGGGAAAACTTGATGGCTTGATGGTGGGGGTTGGTGCTGGATTTGCATACCATGCAGAACAGCTGAAAAGAGCGCCAGAGTGGATGCAAAAGAGCAATTTGGAATGGGTCTATCGCTTGATTCAGGATCCGAGAAGACTGTTTAATCGCTATTGGCACACTAACACAAAGTTTATCTGGAATGCTGTGATAAGGGGGAAATGAGGGTGGAAAAAGGAAAACAAAAAATCCTTATTGTCCACAATTATTATCAAATTCCAGGTGGAGAAGATACGGTTGTTGCCAATGAAAGGAAATTGTTAGAGAAACATGGCCATAAAGTAATTCTATATACGAGAAACAATTCTGAGCTAAAAGAACTATCGAAATTTCAAAAGTTGTTACTTCCTTTTACAACGGTATTCAATATAAGGACATATAGAGAGGTAAAGAAGATAATCAGGGAGCAGCAGATTGATATTGTGCATGTTCACAACACATTAAACCTAATTAGTCCGTCTGTATATTACGCTGCTCTTTCCTGCAAAAAGCCAGTGGTTCAAACTGTGCATAATTTTCGATTACTTTGCCCAGGAGCCACGTTTTATAGGGACGGATATATTTGCGAGGATTGCATTAATAATGGATTGAAATGTGCTGTAAAACACAGTTGTTATCGTGGAAGTAAAATGCAGACTCTTGCCTGTGTAATAAGCACAAAAATTCATCGAATGCTTGGCATCTATGGAAAGCTGAATTATATCTGTTTGACAGAATTTAATAAGCAGAAGCTGTTGAAATTGAAGCAGATCAGGCCAGAACGAGTATTTGTGAAGCCAAATTTTGTTGAGAGTAGTGAAGAAATTATCCCATATGAGTGTAGAGAAAACCAGTTTGTGTTTGCAGGAAGAATTGACAAGTTAAAAGGTGTTGATATCCTTCTTAAAGCTTGGAACCAAATGGAAAAAGAAGCTCCGAAACTTGTGATCTGTGGTACGGGGCCAATGGAAGAATGGTGCAAACAGTACATTATTGAGAATGGCTTGATAAGCGTGGAAATGAAGGGGTTTGTACCTAATAGTGAATCCAGAAAAATTATTGCCAATTCGAAAGCTCTTATATTACCAACGCAGTGGTATGAGGGGTTTCCCATGACAATCGCAGAAGCGTTTGCTGTGGCAACTCCGGTAATCACTTCTGATTTGGGAAATGCAGGGAGTTTGATTAAGGAAGGCATAACTGGTTGTAAGTTTAAGTGCGACTCTCCGAATGAACTGGTAGAAGCAATACATAGGCTTGCATCTTATAAGAATATTCAATGTATAACAAAGAAAATCTATGATCAGAAATATACCAGAATACAAAACTATAAGTACTTAATGAAAATATACAGTGCATCTGTGGGCGAGGGAAAGGTACTACAATGAATAATTCAGGCATTTTACAGCAGGTAGTTAAGATAGAAAAAGTGAATAAGGAATCAGCGACACATTTTGCACTATGTAATGGTGATGAGATTCGCTATTTGATTGCTTTGCAGGGCGGAAAACAAAGACTGAGCCAGAATATTGCTACGTATTCAAATAAGCTAAGCTTGCTGATGAAAATGTTGAATTACCTGTCATTTAGTGTTTTGAAAGTAGTAGGCCTTGGGTATTATGTTAAGGCAATTCTTCACTCTGAAATAGAAAAGCAATATCAACAAACAGTCTCTGATGACTGGAATATGATAATTGGAACTTACGGTGGAAAGCAAAAACTGGTGCTACAATGCTTCGTTCGAACAAAAAAGATGGCGGTTTTCATAAAAATCGGAAATGATGCAACTGAAAGTGAGATGCGGGCTGAAATTGCTTTTTTGAGTGAAAAGCACAGTTTCACGTCATTTGCTGTTCCGAAAATTTTAGATAGCAAACTCAGAGACGAACAATTCCCATTTAATATTCAGGTAACAAAAGAGTTTGTTGGCGATAAAGTTGAACCGGAATTGACAGAAGATATCGTTCGTATATATCATGAAATTGCGGGAACGCCGCAAACGATTGGTGGACAGGAATACGAGTTTTCACACGGAGATTTTGCCCCTTGGAATATCAAGAAAAAGGAAGATGGCTATGTGGTGTTCGATTGGGAGCATTGTGGCATGAGAATGAAGGGATTTGACTTGATGCATTATGTAGTTGTATCTGATGTCATGCTTAACGGAGCAAGTCTATCAGATGCATATGACAGAGCAATTGGCATGATAAGAAAATTTTTGCCTGAGTTCAACATGGATAGGAGTTTGTTCCTTAAAGAATATGGTAGGCTTAGACTTGGATAATGAGGGAAAATAGATGAACAGTAAAGAAATTTTTAATCATATATATGAATTATTTGAAAAGCAAAAAGTAGATTATGTAATTTTGCATTCTTATCGCAAACTACCTGAACAATTCGACACGGATATTGATACGGCAATCAGTGTGGCAAAAATTCAAGATGCAATTGATTTACTGGATAAAACTTTAAATGGGACCGGATGGCGAGTAATCCAATATTGGCGTCATGAAAACTATGCAGCTGATTGTGTCATTTCAAATGACATTGAATTCTTGCAAGTTGATTTCTGCACTCACTATGAGCGTAATGGACGTGTTGTGATGTCGGTTGAAGAATTGGTATCAAATAGGCAGAAATACAAAAACTTTTATGTTCCGAGTTGTCAAACGCAATTTATATATATTTTAGTCAAAAAAATATTAAAAAAGAAGTTTTCAGATGGAAGTAGAGAACAGTTGACTACTCTATGGAAAAATATGAGCGGTTCAGATCAAGAGGCAATTAAAAAATCATTGCTTAGGTTTCTTGGCAATAAAGTAATAAACGATATTGTTGCAAAAATTGAAACTAGCAATTATGACTCTATTGACTTAATGTTAGCACATCAGGAGTTGTTGAAAAAAACCTCTGGTTTCATTTCAAATCTGCACTATAAAATATTTGATACTAAACGTAAAATTGATCGAATTCTTCATCCGACTGGCCTGTTTATTGTATTACTTGGTGTTGACGGTGCCGGTAAAACTACAATTTCAGATCAACTTATGAAACGGTATATTACGGCTTTTAGAAGAATTAACCACTATCATTCTCGTGTAAGGATTCTAAAGGATATATCTCAGATGAAGTCAGGGGCTGAGCCAATTGATGCGAGTCATCCACATGGCAAGAAACATAAAGCGGGAAAGATAGTTTCAGTAGTTAAGTTTGGATACTATTTTTTGGATTTCCTTATTGGTAATGCTATCATTACAAAGGCAAAAATTAGGAGTTCTTTAGTTTTAGTCGAACGATATTATTATGATTATACCATCGATAAAGTACGCTATAATTTGAATTTGTCGGATGGTTTCTTGAAATTCTTTGGACATTTTATTAAAAAACCAGATGCAATTTTTGTTTTGACTGGTGATAGTAAAATACTTTTGAAACGCAAATACGAAATCACTATTGAGGAAATCAATGAGCAAAAAAGACGCCTTGAAAATGCATTTTGTTCCAATAAACACGCGGTATTTATTGATACTACAAATACTACAGTTGACGATTGTGTGAATAAAATGCTGAAAAAGTGTAATGATATTATGCGAGGAAGAAGAAAATGGTAACCGGTGAAAAGAGAACAAGAATACTGCTTTCTGCATATGCTTGCGAGCCAAATAAGGGATCAGAACCAGGTGTTGGGTGGAATTGGGCTATTCATCTTGCTGAACACTATGAAGTGTATGTAATTACTAGAGCCAACAACAAGAATCCTATTGAAAAATATTTAAAAGAACATTCGGTGGAACATCTTATTTTTTATTATCATGACTGTTCAAAAATGATGAAGAAAGTAAAAAAATTACCGAATGGTATTTTTCTTTATTATAAAAAATGGCAAAGCGAAATTCTACCTATCGCCAAGAAAATCATTAGCGAAGAAAATATAGATATAGTTCACCATATTACATTTAATGAGTTTAGGACACCGGGAAAATTATATAAGCTTGAAAAGCCATTTGTTTGGGGGCCAATAGGAGGAGGCCAGTTCTATAATCCTGTGTTTAAGAAAGCATATTTCCATAAGAGCAATTTAATGAAAGAACGTTTCCGCAATCTGATTAATAAATGCTATTTGCTGTTTTCAACTGATATTAAAAATGCAGTTAAGTATGCAACTGCGATTTTAATAGCGGATCAATCAACAGAAAAGATAATGCCGCAAAATAGGAAGTATATTCGTTTGCTGGAAACAGCATATAATCTTGACCGCAATAGCATTAAAGACTACAGCGAAGAAGATATAGATTATATTAAGTTACTCTGGGTTGGTGGAATATGGCCAAGAAAAGGTCTTAAAGTATTAATTGATGCTCTTGGGGAATCCAACTTCAGAAAATTTGAGCTCGAAATAATTGGAAATGGTGAGGATTGGAACGACTGCGAGAAACTTGTCAAAAAATATAACATTCAAGACTATGTACATTTTGCAGGGGCATTAAGTTATCAAGATGTAAACAACCATTATGATAAAGCTGATATTTTCATTTTTACAAGTATAAGAGACACTTCTGGTAATGTTGTTTTAGAGGCTATGTCACATGGCCTGCCGGTAATCACTTTAAACCATCATGGTGCAGGGGAAATGGTTACAAATGAGACTGGAACATTAGTTGATGTTACATCTTATCAGAAAATTAAGGTCGATATAGTTGATGCTATAAAAAATTATGCTGCTGATAGAAATAGAATTAGGCAGCAAGGTGTTGAAGCTCGTAAAAGAGTTGAAAAAGTATATTCTTGGGAATACAACATTGCTGTAATGATGAAGGTATATGATTCAATTTTGGAGGGATGATTTATAATAAGAGAAAACAATACATCGAAAATTTTTCGGGGGGTGGCATGTGCTATTTACTATTTAGTAGGGCGGTTCCTTCCTAAGTACCCAATTCCAGGATATCAATTTGCATATAAATTTAAATATTTTATCTGTAAGCAGATCTTTGAAGCAATAGGCGAAAATGTTTTAATTAAGCGTAATGCATATTTTGGTAATGGCGCAAAAATAAGAATAGGTGATAACTCGCAAATTGGAATAAACTGCATTATGGATAATGATATCGTAATTGGCAATGATGTGACGATGGGGCCAGATGTCATCATTTATACGTGTTCTCATGAATATAAAGATTTAGCGGTGCCAATCAATAAACAAGGCGAAAAGAAATATTGTCCAGTAAAAATCGGTAATAATGTATGGATCGGTGCAAGGTCCATTATCCTTCCGGGTGTAACCATAGGGAATAACAGCATTATTGGAGCTAATACAGTAGTGACTGAAAATGTTCCTGAAAATTCTGTATTCTGTGGTGCAAAAGGTAGAGTAGTTAGGATTAGAAATTAAAGTGAAGGAGAGTCAGGATGGGTATAAAAATATCAATTATTACAATTACTTATAATTCAGAAAAATCAATTGAAAAGACAATAAAGTCCATTCTGAAGCAGAAGTATAGGCCACTAGAATATGTTTTTATCGATGGATGTTCAAAAGATCAAACGGTTTCCATTATTAAAACATATATTCCACAATTAGAAAGTGAAGGTATTGAGGTTAAGTTCATCTCGGAACCAGACAATGGAATTAGTGATGCATTTAATAAAGGTATTAGTTTGTCTACAGGCGTGATTATAGGAATTACCAATTCGGATGATACCATAGAAGAAGGAGCACTTGTTTATATAGCCGAGAAATTTCCAGAAGATGTGGATGTGTTGTATGGAAATTGCCGTTGGGAAGATAAGGAAAAGAATGTTACATATATCAGGAAATCTACTGTTGATTTAAGAGATCTTAATATATGTATGAAAATATTACATCCAGCAGCATATGTAAAGAAAAGTGCTTATGAGAAATATGGTGGATTTCGCACAGAATTTAGATATTGCATGGATAAAGAATTACTTGCCCGAATGCAAAAGATGGGGGCAAAGTTTTTATATGTTGATAAAATATTAGCAAGTGTATCCGCTGGTGGTGTGAGCGATAAAAATCTAAAAGGCGTTATTTATGAGGGAAAGCAGATTGCTATTGAAAATGGTGTACCGTGTTTAAAAGTTATGTTTATCTTTGGCAGAAGCTATATAATGGTAAAAATTAAGAATACTATTAAGAAAGTTCCTGCATTTTATAAAATAATTCAAAACGTAAAAAGTAGAGGATAAAAATGCGTACTGTAATCGAAGAAAAATGTAAAAAGAAGCCGTATTTGTACGATTTATATAGATGGACAGGAAAAACTGATATTAGAACATTTATGAAGTGGATTATGGTGTCAAAGTATAGAATAGTATACTTAAAACGGAAATGTGAGATGACTCGCAATAATAAAGTAAAGTTCTTATTCTATCGTGCATTGTATGAACATTATATAACGAAATATGGTGTTGATATTGGGTCCAAAGCTGTTATAGGACCCGGTTTTATTGTACGCCATGTTGGCGGCATTGCTATTAACAGCAAAGTAACTATAGGAAAAGATGTAGAAATACTACAAGGTGTCACAATAGGTTATGAGCGTAGGGGAATTCGCAAAGGTAATCCTATAATTGGTGACCGTGTATGGATAGGTTCTAATGCAATTGTTGTAGGTAATATTATAGTAGGAAATGATGTATTAATAGCACCTGGTGCATTTGTTAATTTTGATGTACCAGATAACAGTATTGTAATCGGAAATCCGGGGAAAGTGATAAGAAAAGAAAGTGCTGTTGAAGGTTATGTTGTTAATACATTAAATTTTTAGAGAGAAATAGTATTTTTAGCTTAACAATTGATATATGAAATGGAGGATGCAATGAAGGTTGTTCATATAGTTGCTAATGATACAGGAGGAGCTGCAAGAGCTGCTATAAGAATTAGTAACGCCCTAACACTAAATGAGGTGGATTCGGTTGTTTTAGTTTTACATAAGAGTACGAATAGTAATAATAGAGGTATAGCACCCTGTATTAAGAACAGAAGCGTTTGGAATGCATTTAAAGTAATTCGCAAGATTAACAATATGCATATCAATAAATATAATTTGACAGGAGTATTTTACGAAGCAAGATTCGGTTTGGATTTATTAAAACTTGACATTGTAAAAAGTGCTGATGTGATTAATTTACATTGGATAAATGATGGTATGCTGAGTCATAGAACTTTAAGAAAACTGCTGTTAAGCGGAAAGAAAATAGTTTGGACGATGCATGATATGTTTCCATTTACAGCAGGATGCTACTATGATTCTGGATGCGGACAGTTTGCTGATGGATGTAAAAAATGCCCATTGGCCAAGTCAAATATCAAAATTGAGACTTTTATAAGGAAACAATATGAGATTAAGAAGAAGGGGTATGATAGTGGGAACATAGCATTCGTGGGATGCAGTAACTGGATTGCTGATTCAGCTAAGAAAAGTGAACTTGTTAATGAAAAGAATGTAGTAGCAATTTCAAATACGATTGATACAGACGTTTTTAAACCTCTGAACAAACAATCGGCTTTAAATGAATATTGCATTAATACCAATAAAAAGATCATATTATTTGGGGCAGCATCAGCTGATTCTGATCCACGAAAAGGATTTGAATATTTGAAAGACGCATTAGCGTTTTTAGATAGAGATAAATATTTGTCGATAGTATTTGGTAATAGTTCCAAGGTAGGTGATACGGTTGATGGCTTTGAAATGATAGGCGTGGGAAGGGTTATTTCAGATGAAAAACTTGCACAACTTTACTCATTGGCAGATGTCTTTGTTGCACCATCAAAACAAGAAAACCTTTCAAATGCAGTCATGGAATCACTTGCTTGTGGAACGCCGGTTGTAGCTTTTGAGATTGGAGGAATGCCCGATATGATTGTGCATAAAAAGAATGGGTATTTGGCAACCCCATTTTCGGCAGAAGACTTGGCATATGGAATGGATTATTGTTTGAATACTAGTATGAAGAATGAATGCAGAAATTATGTTTTGGCTAATTTTTCGATGACCAGTATTGGCAGAAAGTATTATGAATTTTATCAGAGGAAGTGAGGCATCATGAATAGTGATTGAAACAGGAGTTACTTACTTAGTGTGTATATGTGTTTTTATGATTGGAATTCAGCGAAGGCAGATAAAAGCAGCTGAACTATTTATTATATTTATTTTAGCAATACTATCTTTTGCATATCAGCCACTTTCATCAGATGATTTAACACGAGAATATGCGTGTCTTGATGGTATTAGGGAAATGGGGTGGGCTTTTTTTGAACAGAATGCTCATTTTTTTGAGAGTAATGTGGTAGGCACAGTTACATCTAGTAAGTTTAATGGTATATATGTGTCACAGTTGATATACTATATTTTTGCGCATCTTCCAGTATACAATATATTCCCGGCTACTGTTGTAGGATTCCAATTCTACTTGGAATTTAAATTGTTGAATAGGCTTAGACGTCATTTTAACTTGTCAAATAGAAATTTTGTGATTCTATTTATAACTATGTTATTCTTGAGAGAGCTGCGTTGGATGATGTCAGGAATTAGAAATCAGCTGGCATTTACAATTGCACTTTATGTGCTCTATGAAGATTTAATGGAGAATAAGAACAAGATATTGAGCTTAATAGGTTATGTCTTATGTGGTATGATTCACCAAAGTGCATATGTCATCCTTATTTTACGGTTAATTTTATTTATACCAAGCAATAAAGTAAAGATAACAATTTCCGGTATTATGTTGTTTTGGAGTAATTTCCTGAATGTAGGTATGGTTTATCTAGGGAAATTTATCAATATACCGATTGTTAATTCTATTCTTTGGAAAATAGCGGTATATACTGAAAATGGTGATACAAGCACGAATGTCGTTGTGAATCCATATTATATGAAGATGATTATATCAAATATAGGATTACTTATATTTTCAGCTTTATCTATATATTATTTTTATCGGTTCTATGGAAAATCAGGCCATATTGGAATAACTAAAAAAGCCTTTTCAATTAAATCAGGAAAAATTAGAATTGTCCGCAAAAGAATAAATACGTTCGAGGTTGGCGAAGTTAATTCAGATATTATAACGTTTTTATTAATGGCTACATGTCTAACTATAGGGTCCAATATGTATTATTGGCTTTATTTACGGTTTGCTATTTTAATACAGATTTGGATAATTGTTATTATGGCAGCCATAGCTTATAAAATGCAAGAGACAGGATGTTATAAATCTTTGTATTACGCAACTGGAACAGGAACTGTATTACTAAAATTTACAATTATGATGTTTGTTGCAAATGTGAGCTTTTATTTTAACTTGTTTGGGTTGTATCCAAGTTAAGTTCGAGGTGAAAAATGATAACAAGGTTAATTAGAATGTTTATTTCTGTGATTAGGGTGAAAAGGTATAATCATGAGCATTCTTGCTATATTCAAGCTTATGATATTTCACAGCGCCAAATGATGGGAATAGGAACAGAAGTAAGGATAGGAAGTGGATGCGTGTTTTCTGATAAGGAAGCACCATTTCAAATTGGTGATTATAGCTACATTAATTCTGGGTATCTATATGCGTGTAGAATTGGCAAGTATTGCTCTATTGGAAATAACGTGTCGATAGGGCCAGGAGAACATTGGCTGACTAAAATAAGTACGTTCCCTCTGAATAACCTAGTATTTCATATTAGGGATCTCAGTGAGTTCAAGCCTATACAAATAGTTGAAATTGGAAATGATGTTTGGATTGGTAATAATGCTATTATTTTACAGGGAGTAAAAGTTGGAGATGGTGCAGTTATTGCAGCTGGGGCAGTAGTCACTAAAGATGTACCGCCGTATGCTATTGTTGGTGGAATTCCTGCTAAAGTAATTCGTAAACGCTTTGATGATGACACAATCGAAAAATTGTGTACGTTGGCATGGTGGAACCATGATAAAGAGTGGATACAGTCTAATATTAAGGCTTTTCATGAGAATAAGATAACATCTGAAGTGGTAGGAAAATTGATTTGATGATAGTTGAAATAAGACTTGGCAAAATATGTGAAAAAATATATCACAATTATACCGGTTGAGGAAAAGAAAGATTGTATTCCAATTTATTTATTGGCAGTTTCTAATTTTTAACATATTCATTGAATGATGCTGAAAACCTCAGGTTGGAGGAAACGGATTAAATTGAACCAGTCTATTTCGGAAGGCGAATACATGAAAATTCTTCAGGAATTTGTTTATGTAATAAAAGAAAAGATGAACTATTTTATAAAGAGAATACTGCATGAAAAATGGAGGATATATTAATGAGTGTTTGCTTAATCGTTATTTTTAATCATAGGTATGATAGCAATTTGGAAAAACTTGATAAATTATATAGAAATAGATTCAATAATATTTATTATTTGGTTCCTTTTTATAATGGCACTCGCGAAGATGTGGTACCAGTATATGAATCTTCTTATCAATTTCAAGGTTATTTAGCACAATCATATGATAAGATTGCAAATAAGAAATATTCTCATTACTTAATTATAGGGGATGACTTAATTTTGAATCCGGCACTTAATGAGGATAATATTTTAGACAAATTTGGCATGGATAATGGTGATGCATTTATTGAGTCTTTAACTCCTCTAAATAAAACTTATTACTGGTATAGAGAAAGGTTTATTGATGCCGATAGGGCCTTTAAACAGGATGGAACAAGTTATAAGGATGAGATACCTAGTAAAGAAGAAGCTCAAAAATTGGCACAAGCATATGGGTTCAATGATTTTTCATTAAATCATTTAAAATATACAAAGGTTCCGATAAAAAGATTGCATGCTAAGATTAAAGATTTGATTTATCGATTTACTTTACCTATTAGATTAGATTATCCATTAGTAACGGGTTATAGTGATTTCATCATTTTACCAAATGACATATATAAGGAGTTTTGTAGATTATCAGGTACCTTTGCCGCGATGAGGCTTTTTGTAGAAATATCAATACCGACTGCCATAATGTTTACAGTAAGTAAGGATCATTTAAAAACGTCTACAAATGTTAATTTGAAAACCCCAAAACTATGGTGGATTACTGATACAGTGAAAGAATTTTCTAAACAATGCGATTACAGAATATACTCTATGACGGATTATTGGCCTGAAGAATATGCATATTTGCATCCAATAAAATTATCAAAATGGAAGGAATAATAATAATGAAATATTTAATACTCGGAGCCGGTCCTGCTGGATTAGCTTTTGCAAATAAATTAAAAGTATTAGGAGAGACCTCCTTCTTGATATTAGAAAGAGAAGAAACTGCAGGTGGTCTTTGTCGTTCTACTGTTGTTGATGGTTCATCATTCGATATCGGTGGTGGCCACTTTCTTGACGTTAGAAGACCGAAAGTTAATGAATTCTTATTTCAATATATGGGAAAAAGTGAATGGAATATGTATAATCGTGATAGCCGTATAAGTATTAATGATAATATGATTAATAGCCCAATTGAAGCAAATATATGGCAGATGAAATTAGAAGATCAGGTTGAGTATTTAAAAACTATTGCAGTAGCTGGTTGTAACATTGGAACACCAATGCCAAAAGATTTTGTGGACTGGATTTATTGGAAGCTTGGTAACAAAATAGCTGATGATTACATGATTCCATACAACCAGAAGATGTTTGGAAAAGAACTTAATGAATTAGGTACATATTGGTTGGATAAGCTACCAAATGTGTCTTTTGAAGAAACGCTTCTTAGTTGTTTAACAAAACATGCTTATGGTAAGCAACCTGGTCATACTCAGTTTTATTATCCAAAAAACTATGGATATGGTGAACTGTGGCTTCGTATGTCAGATGCTATTAAAGATAATATCAAGTATAATACATGTATTAATGGTATTAACTTTAACACAAGGACTATTACCTCTACGGATGGTGATAAATATACTGCCGATGTAATTATTACAACTATTCCATGGATGGAGTTTTATGAAATAATTGGCATGCCAAAAACAATCCAGGAGAGCATTAAAAAGCTGAAATTTAGTTCTATTCAGACGGAATACTTTGGAGAGAATTTGGATACAACTGCTCAGTGGATTTATTATCCTGACCCGAAGTTTTCTTATCATCGAATTCTTGTTAGACATAATTTTTGTGCCAATTCTAGAGGATACTGGACAGAAACTAATAGTGATAGAATTAATATGGAAACAAAGAATACTAACTTTAAATACATGAATAAGTATGCCTATCCTCTTAATACAATTGGTAAACCTCAAATTATGAAGAAATTACTTGACTGGTCTAAAAGTAAAAATGTTTATGGACTTGGCAGATGGGGTGAACATCAGCATTATAATTCGGATGTTACTGTTGGACTTGGTATAGAACTAGCAGATAAATTTAGTGGATAAGAGGACTAAAATCGTGAACGAAATGTCAATAAAAAAAGCGTCAATCATAAATGCAATAGCAAAATATTCAAGTGTTATTATGAGCATTTTGTTTTCTGCTATATTAGCTAGAATATTATCACCTGAAGATTATGGTATTGTGGCCATTGTTACTGTTTTTACTGCTTTTTTTGCTGTATTGTGTGATATGGGGATTGGTGCAGCAATAATTCAACGTAAAGATTTGACAAGTAGTGATTTGGGAATTATTTTTGGATTAACAGCACGTATTGGTATAATTCTTGCTATATCCTTTTGTGGTTTATCTATACCGATATCTATTTTGTATGGAAATAGTGTTTATAAGCCTATTTGTTGTATTCTATCTATATCTATTTTTTTTAATACACTTAATATGGTTCCAAATGCTTTACTTATGAAAGATAAGAAGTTTGTACTTGTTGGAGTTAGAATGGTTATTGTCAATGTTTTATCTTATATATTGACAATTATTATGGCTTTATTAGGTGCAAAGTATTATGCCTTAGTTTTTCAATCTGTGATTTTTTCTATTGCAAATTTTATTTGGAATTATCATAGCACTAAACCAAGGTTAATATTTAAATTTGATAAAAAGAGTATACAAAAAATAAAATCATATAGTGTATTTCAATTTTTATTTAGCTTTGTAAATTATTTTGAAAGAAATTTAGACAATTTATTAGTTGGCAAAATAATGGGAAATTATATGTTGGCATATTACGATAAAGGATATCGCTTGATGAGTTATCCAGTTAGTAATTTGGCAGGAATTATTACACCAGTATTACATCCTATTTTATCAGATTATCAAGACAAGCAAGAAAAACTGTTAGACAAATATATTCATATTAGTAAGTTATTATCTTTAATAGGTACCTTTGTTACTCCATTGTGTTTTTGTACTGGGTCTGAAATTATTTTAATAATGTATGGGAATCAGTGGAGAAATTCTATTCTTTTATTTAAATTCTTAAGTTTAGGCGTTTGGCCAATGCTTATGATGTCAACAACTGGTGCAATATACCAAAGTATAGGAAATACTAAACTACTTTTTAAAGCTGGTCTAATTAATGGTATTTTAACTATTACTTTTATCATAATAGGAGTTATCAGCGGTTCAGTTAGGAATGTAGCAATATGTGTATCTATTGCTAATTATTTAAATATGATTATAACATTTTATATTTTAATAAATAAAGGCTTAAAAAAATCATTTTGGAAATTTGCTAAACATTTCATTGGCGATTTAATTGCAATGGTTATGATTGCTGGAATAGGTTATGTTACTTTTTCAAAATTAGCGATAACTAGCAATCTTATTTCTTTTATAATAAAGGGACTAGTGATTTTAGCTATGTATATTATATATCTTTATATTTCTAAGCAAATAAATATTATTAATTTACTTTTCAAAGTTATAAGTTATCGAAAAATGGTTTCATTTTGTCACCTATTTTCTAGAAAGATTAATCGCAGGTTCCATTACAACACCTCTAGAGATAAGGATAAGATCTAGTGAAGATATATTTTATTAGTTACTTAAGGTATATGTTGTAATATACAATGAATTTTATTGTAAGAGTGGGTGTAAGGGCAGGTTTGAATTTTTAGATTAGTTACTAAGTAAACTTTTTGGAGGTTTAATATTGTAAACAACAGTTATTATTGCAATGAACAGAATATAAAATTAAAAATTTAATAACATAAGTATAAATCAGAAGTGTGCATTATAGAGATTTACTGAATTTAAAAGGAGGCCTAGTATTATGAAAGTAATAATTTTAGCAGGTGGAAGTGGGACAAGGTTATGGCCCCTTAGTCGTGACAGATATCCCAAACAATTTATTAAGTTGCAGAGCAGTAAACCATCCTTGTTCCAGGAAACCTTTAAAAGAAGTTTATTATTAGCAGATGTAAATGAAATATATGTAGTAACAAATGAAAAATATAAATTTTTAGTTATGGGTTCTGTTGAAGAATTAGGCTGTGAATATAATGAATCTAATATAATTGTTGAACCTGAAGCTAAAAATACTTTACCCGCAATTTATGCAGGTGTTCATGAAATAGCTAAAAAGGGTAATGATACGGTAGTTGTTTTTCCTTCTGACCATATGATTACAAAAGGTCAGGAATTTGCAAACATTATTAAAAGTTCAGAACCATTAACTAGAGATTCAATTATAACCTTTGGCATTAAACCGGATAATCCAAACACTGGCTATGGATATATTGCACCGGGAAATAAAAAATTAAATGGTTACGAAGTAAAAGAATTTAAAGAAAAACCAGAAGCTGAAATTGCTGCGACCTATGTGGATGAAGGCTACTATTGGAATGCAGGAATATTTATGTTCAATACTGATATTTTTATAAATGAAGTAAAACACTATGATTCAAATATATACAACGCTTTTGAAAGCAGCAGTACCATAGAAGAAGCTTTTAGCAAAATAGATGAAAAAATTTCAATAGATTATGGCATTATGGAAAAAAGCAAAAATGTTGCTGTTGCACCTGTAGATATAGGATGGAATGATCTTGGCAGCTTTGATTCTTTTTATGAAGTATTTGATAAGGATGAAAATAATAATATATCTGATGAGGATAACCTACTTATTGATTCAAAAGACAACTACATATATTCAGAAAAAGGCAAGCTAGTAACAACAGTAGGTGTCAATGATTTGATTGTAGTGGATAATAGAGATGCTTTGCTTATTTGCAAAAAAGATCAGTCACAAAAGGTAAAGAAAGTTGTACAATCCTTAAAAGAAAAAAATGACAGTAGAGTAGAATATCATGTTCAAGATTACAGGCCTTGGGGAAGTTACAAAGTCCTAGAAGAAGAGAAGAATTCATTTAAAATTAAAAGAATTAAAGTAAGCCAGGGTAAGAAGTTAAGCTACCAGATGCATTATCATAGAAGTGAGCATTGGATAGTTGTTAAAGGCATGGCTAAAATGACAATAGATGATGTAGAAAAGCTGGTACCTGCAGGAGAAAGTATTTTTATAAAACCTGGACAAAAGCATAGGCTTGAGAATCCAGGGAAGATACCTCTTGAGATTATTGAAGTTCAGATGGGTAATTATTTAGAGGAAGATGATATTGTAAGATTTGAAGATGATTATGGAAGAAAATAAGTTTGATTATAGTAGTTTTTATTGTCCTATCATTTTTGGCAGTCTTTATAAATTTAGTCATCGTACTTATAGGTAATAAGATCAATTTAAAAAATCTAGTTATGATATAATATTGATATCATAACTAGGAGGTATACGTTATGCCATCGATAAGACCAAGTTCAGATTTAAGAAACAATTACAGAGAAATATCAGAATTTTGCCACAAATACAATGAACCGGTTTATATAACTAAGAATGGTAAGGGAGATTTAGCTGTCATGAGCATTGAAACTTATGAAAAACTTGTGGGCAAATTTCAATTGTATAAATTGATTGATGAGGGTGTAGATGCGCTGGAAAAGAAAAAAGTGAGACCATTTAAAGAAGCATTTGATGATATACAGAAAGGTTTATAAAATGAGTATTCTATAAATAAATACAGTATGATATAATAATATAAATAAAACTAAGGTAGAGTGATAAGATTGGCAAATGAAAAAATAAAATGGCATCCAGCCTTTGCAGCGGCAATACAGCTCGAACTAAAAGAATATAGGGAAGACTTGGAATTTGTAACAGAGTACCAGTTGACAGATGAACCTTTGAGAATAGATGTGTTAGTGATAAAGAAACTGAAAGATATAAGAATAACTAAATCTCTGGGGAAAATATTTAGAAAATACAATATATTTGAATATAAGTCACCTACAGATTATATATCAATAGATGACTACTATCAATGAATCTTACTTAGTGGGAAAAGCGATTATCACCAAATCTTTGATTTAATGTGAATCGCTTTCTTTTTAGAGATTTGTTTTTCCCACTAAGTTTAGATGAATTATCTAGGGGCGTAGCTACTGTTATCTCCCACTTTGATAGAAGTGGGAGTGTTATAGTAGGTAGCCATCAGGCAAAGTAAAGGCCTATGCATATCTCTACAAAGCATTATCGGAAGGAACTAATAAGATAAATATAAAAGAAATGACAGTAACATTAACATCAAATAAATATCCCAGAAAATTGGTAGAGTACTTGAAAAGTGAACAGGGAGCCATAGTGGAAGCTGTGGATAATGGTATATACTATATAAAGAATACAGACATAGAAACACAACTCTTGGTATCAAAAGAATTAGACGATGAAGGATCACAATATTTGAAATTACTCCAAACTGACTATCAAAATAAAAATTTGATAAAAAAGTGGATAGCAGAGTACATAGATAATATAAAGAATCCGCTGTATGCGGTAATAATGGATGTACTTGCAGAAGTAAATCCAAATGAAATATTGGAGGGATATAAAAATATGGGAAGAGTGAAATTGAGCGAAGATAATAGAGAATTTCTACTTGATATGATGAAAAAGCTTGAATTGGATAAAAAACTTAAACAAGAAGGAATAGAAGAGGGAATAGAAAAAGGAATAGAAAGAGGAATAGAAAGAGGAATAGAAGAAGGAAAAGAAGAAGGAATTAGACAGCTAATATTAAGACAATATAAAAAAGGACTCACGGTAGAATATATAGCAGATATAAATGACATTGACATTGAATATGTTAAGAAAGTAGTAAGCAGGGTAGAGTAATTTACCCTGTTTTTATTTTTGGGAACATCCATCAGTTAGTGTGTATTTTCTAACTTAAAAATCAACTTATACGCAGGCACATTTTTACAATAATGAAGTTCTTTTAAATATTTTGCATATAAGTCTTAGAAAAAAATTCGTAAAAGCTTAGGACTTTTGAATTGTTTGAGGTACGAGTTTTCAAAAGTTCTTAGCTTTTTTAGAATTTTTTTCTTAGACTTATCAAAATATTTAATGAACTGAAGGTTGTAAAAAATATCCGGAGTATAGGTTGATTTTTTTGTTTAGAAACCCTACTAAGTTGATGGTTATTTTTTTTTTGCCTAAAATTACATACTTTTCTAGACAAATTGCGGTATATATCTACCCCAATTTAACAAAAAATCATAGTTTAGTATTTTTTCATTAAACTTGACAGAACTGCTTATATTTTAAACTTGTTTATACTCAAATATCACATTATTATTATATATGAGGGGGTTATGTAGACCTAATTAGTTAAAAAAGGTGGGGATTTTTCATTGAATGGGCTGCAAATCGAATCTATTGAAATAGTGGTGAAAAGTATGGAAAAGTATGAAAAAAGTGCTGACTACCATTTACTTAAGAGAATTATAGATATAATTTTCTCTTTTGTTGGAATTATTGCCTTTTTTCCGATTATGTTTGTAGTGGCAGTTGCAATTAAGTTTGATTCTAAAGGGCCTATTATATTTTCACAGGCTAGAGTGGGAAAAAACGGTAAACTTTTCAAAATGTACAAGTTTAGATCTATGATTCACGATGCAGAACAGCTTTTGGACAACCTTCAACATAAGAACGAGATGACAGGACCCATATTTAAAATAAAGCAAGATCCAAGGATTACAAGAGTGGGAAGGTTTATAAGAAAAACCAGTCTTGATGAGCTTCCACAGTTGTTTAATGTGATAAAAGGTGAAATGTCACTGGTAGGTCCGAGACCTAATCTTCCGAAAGAAGTTGCAAAGTTTACTTGCGAGCAAAAAATTAAACTTTTAGCAAAGCCAGGTCTTACGTGTTACTGGCAGGTTATGGGCAGAAGCAGCATTGATTTTGATGAATGGATGGAACTAGATTTGAAATATATAAAGGATAGGAGCACGTTTTTAGATATAAAGTTAATATTTAAAACTTTAGGTGTATTCTTTGGAGATAAAAATGCAAGCTAAGAACTAAAAATATAAAATTTGCTGAGGTGAATACAGAAAAATGAAAAATATTTTTATTATAGGTTCAAAAGGCATACCTGCAAGATATGGTGGTTTTGAGACATTTGTTGATAAACTTACTTTTCATAAAAAAAATATTGATATTAAGTATCATATAGCATGTTTGGCAGAAGATGAAAAAGAGTTTGAATATAATAATGCACGATGCTTCAATGTTAAAGTAAAAAATATAGGAAGTGCTAGGGCTGTTCTATATGATATAAAAGCATTAAAAATGGCTGAAAAATATATAAAGAAAAATAATTTAAAAGATTCTATTATTTATATACTAGCTTGTAGAATAGGTCCCTTTTTAGCTTTTTATAAAAAAAAGTTAGAGAAGCAGGGCATTAAAGTATATGTTAACCCTGATGGACATGAATGGAAAAGGAGCAAGTGGAACAAAGCAGTAAAGGCATACTGGAAGTATTCTGAAAGACTAATGGTGAGGCACGCAGATTTTTTAATATGTGATTCACTTGGAATTGAAGAATATATAAAGGAAAATTATAAAGAATATAATCCTAATACTACATTTATAGCTTATGGTGCAGATATCGAAAAATCAACTTTATCAGATGATGATCCAAAGCTGTTGAATTGGTTTTATAAAAATAGTATTAAATCTAAACAATACTATTTGATTGTTGGAAGGTTTGTTCCTGAAAATAATTATGAAGTTATGATTAGAGAAATTATGGCATCAAAAACTGATAAAGATTTAGTTATTATAACAAATGTTGAAAAAAATAAGTTTTATGATGAGTTATTATTAAAAACCCACTTTGATAAAGATAAACGTATAAAGTTTGTTGGTACAGTTTATGATCAGGAGTTAATTAAGAAAATCAGGGAAAATGCCTATGGTTATATACACGGACATGAAGTAGGAGGAACAAACCCTTCTTTATTAGAAGCTTTAGCAAGTACTCAGTTAAACTTACTTGTAGATGTTAATTTTAATAGGGAAGTTGGCAGGGATGGAGCTATTTATTTTAAGAAAAGTAGGGGTGACTTATCAACCTTAATTAAAAAAATAGAGAAGTTGGATATAAATAACATTAATAAATTATCTGAAAATGCTAAAAATAGAATAATTAATAGTTATTCATGGAATAAGATTGTAAACGACTATGAAGAATTATTTGGTATTTAGGCATTTGAAAGAAAACAAAAAATAGGCCATCATATTGACTAGTTATTTCTTTGAAAATGCCTTATTAGGGGGCACTTATGAGAATAGGAATTGATGCACATGTTATAGGGGATAAATCCGGGGGTAATGAAACATATTATAGAAATTTAATAGAACAAATAGCTAAATTAATTACAGATGAAGAAGTTTATTTATATTTCAATGATTTAAAAAAAGCATCACTTATTAATATTGACAATGAAGATAATATTAAAATAAAAAGCTTTAAGACTTCTAATGCAGTTAAGAGATATATGAAGTATTTACCGGATTACGTACAAAGGGATAAACTTGATGTACTTCATTTGCAGTATTTTCCGGTAATAAAGAAAAAGTGCAAGGTTGTAGGTACTATACATGATATTTCTTTTGAACATTATCCAGAGTATTTTACTAAAAAAAATTTATTGATGAATAAGATTTTGATACCTGCTTTGGCAAAACAGGCTGATAAAATTTTAACTGTTTCCAATTTTTCAAAGCAGGATATTAGCAATAAATATGGAATTGATTCTGACAAAATTGTTGTTACGTATTTGGCGGCCAGTGAAAAATATAAAGTTATAAAGGATTATGAATTATTAATACAAACCAGGGAAAAATTCAATATTAATGGAGAATTTCTTTTAACTGTAGGAAATCTTCAGCCAAGAAAAAATTTGAGCAGATTGTTTACTGTTTATATTAATTTGAGAAACAAAAAATTGATTGATGAAAAACTTGTTGTTGTTGGTAAAAAAGCCTGGTTGTTCAACGATATTTTCAAGTTTGTCAATGAATCAAAGTATAAGGGAGATATAATTTTTACGGATTATGTGTCAGAAGAAGATTTAGCATTACTTTATAATGCAGCCAAATTGTTTGTATATCCTTCTGTATTCGAAGGCTTTGGACTGCCGCCTTTAGAAGCAATGTCATGTGGAACTCCTGTTGTTACTTCAAATATTACTTCTATACCTGAAGTAACAGGAAATGCAGCAGTGCTATTTAATCCATGGGATGTGGAAGATATGGAAGAAAAAATTGTTACTACAATAAATAATAAGGATATGCTTAATAAGTTAAGTGAACTGGGATTAAAAAGATCACTGGATTTTTCTTGGAAAAAAACTGCCCAAATAACATTGGAGGCATACCATGGAATGGTTACTTAGTATTTTATTTGTTACACATCAATTTTTTGGGGGTAATTTTGACCTCTTTTATATAATGGCTTTGTTATTGATATTGAAAGATATCCTTTTTTTTAGGTATCGTAATATATCGACTACATTTATATTTTTACTGCCCATAATCATTATATTTATACTCCAAATTCTTATGCTGCATGACCTGAATGTTGAAAAAGGAATAGCATCTGTAGGTAAGATGTTCTTATGTTTATACTTATTAAATGCAGTAAAAAATAATTTTAGCAGAATTAATGTTACTAAACTATATAAATATGCTGTTTTACTATTGATGTTACTATTTGTTACCAGCTTATTTGTGAAAACAGATGTTTTTTGGGTATTTAATGATTTAACTAATAAATTTCTTACAACCAGATTAAAACTTTTATATATAGAGCCTAGTGAATTATCATTTCATGCCGCAGTGCTAGCATTATTTATATTATTTTACAATAATAATTGTGAGAAGCTTTTTATAGACTATGAGAATTTATTATATTTAATTATCCTTTTAGTAATTATGGCATATTCAGGCGGTTTAGGTGGAATTGTACTAGTTTTATTTACAGTTATATTTATATTAAGTCGTGATAATTTAAAAAAATCTACAGTTGGAAGAAAAATTGTATATATATATATAATCCTATGTATGATTCCAATAATTTTTATTTTCATTAACTATTTTCACAGTTCTATAGTATTAAGGCTTCAAGCTATTATGAGCGGATCAGATTCTTCCTTTAACTATAGAGTATTTAAAGGATTTAATGGAATGAAAGCATGTTTAGCGTCTAATCCACTTTTAGGAATTGGCTTTGGCAATCTAAACACGGACTATTATGAATATATGCTGCTTTCATATGGATTAGTAAGCAAAATAGCAAACTCCTTTATGTATGCAATAGCAGAAGGAGGATTATTGTTTTTATTTTATCTGAGTTACCTTTTTGTTTATATGTGGAAACATATTAATAATGATACTTTTAAATATGCACTATTAATATTCATATTTTTATATCAAATAGGAGGAGGATATTTTACCAATCCAATTAATTGGATTATTTATGGAGTAATATTAAGTGATAGTGCTAAAGAGAGAGCAGAGGTGTCATGATGAAAATTAAAAATTGCTTATTAATGTTTATTCCAATAAATAGGTTGAAGATATATTTATACAATAAATTGTTGAATTACAAAATAGATAAAAGCTGTAAAATTGGTTTTTCTTATATTGATGCTGTTTACCTTGAATTGGGCAGGGGAAGTATCATAGGAAACTTTAATTTAATTAAGAATTGTAACAAAATAGTAATAAAAGAAAATTCTACAATATTAAAGTATAATTTTTTCAAAAGTTGTAAGAGCATAATTATTGGAAACAATACAGTAATCGTAAGAGATAATAAATTTTTACACAACGATAATGTAGGTGTTGGATTCGGCGGCAATATTATTATAGGAAATTTTAGTACTATTGTTAACAAGCATTATTTTGACTTAACGGATGATATTTATATTGGTGATAAGTGCACAATTGCAGGTAATGGCACTGAATTTTGGACACATGGATTTGACCTGGGAAATAATAGGGTTCAAGGTCAAATCAAGTTACTGGATAATATATATATTGGGGCAGGTGTAAAATTTAACTTTGGTTTAAAAGTAAATAGTAATAATATTGTAGGAATGGGCAGTATACTAACTAAATCAATTAACTGTGAAGGATATTTAATAGGTGGTATTCCGGCAAAACCGATATCAAAATTGAATAATGAAAAAATTGGTTACAAAGAAATAGGCACTATTAATAATAAGAAGGTATATAGAAAAATAATTGATTAATGGAGGAGATAACTTGGATATAGGATTACAGGACAATTTATTTTTTCTAAATTCTTATGATAGTAATGTAGAATTAAATGGCAAATTTATTGAAGAACAATATAATTTTAGTAATATAAAAAAAGATAGGTACAATATATATTTCACTAAAACAGTTGAATATTTTAAACATAAGGATAGATATGAAATCCTGTTTTTTTCCAAGAGCAAGTATGATATAAGAAAATTATTTGAAAATTTAAGCTTTATAGATATCAGTGTCTGCAAAGAGTTATTTAATTCTTTATTATATAAGGTTGACTATGCGATTATTATCATAGATAAAGTAGAGAATAAAATATATAGTTTCAGAACACCAAATGGTGTTGTACCTATGTATTATTTTTATAAAGATGGCACATTGGTTATGTCAATGCATGTTCATAGTATTGCAAAAGCTATTAAAAAGGTTGAAATTAGTGATTTTGCAATTGAACAGATGTATGTAATGGACTGTTTAATGGAGCCATACACATTATATGAAGGTGTTTATGAAATAGGCAGGACATATATTTATGAATTTGACTTAAATAATAATTCTTTAAAAAAAGAAAAGGCATATAGTTTTAAATATGAAATTAACAATAATATCAGTTTGGAAGAATCCATAGCAACTTTAAAAAATGAAATAATAAAATCTCATCAAAAACGAGTAGGCTCAATTAATGGAATAATGTTGTCAGGTGGTATAGATTCTAATGTTATGTGTTATGCCTTGAAAAATTGCACAACCAGTTCATTGGAATCATTTAATGTATCAGTGAAAAACCAAAAAAATAGTGAAGCTCCATATGCAAAAAAAGTGGCAGATTATTTTGGATTAAAGCATAGGGAAGTGTTAATAGATCCATCTGATATTAATGAAAAAATATTAGAAGATATAGTAAACCTCAATTTTCCTTACTGGGGTGTAATGTATATAGGAAGTATTTTCAAATCATTGAAACTAAAGGAATATAATGTGTTTACAGGTCAGGATACAAGACTGCACACGCCATATGTCAATATTTTAGATGATATAATATTTAAAAATAAAATTAATTCTAAGGTACTTCCTTTTTTAGGTAAAAAGCTTGCAACTTTAAAACTTAACAAAAAAATTGCAAGAGCCCTGGAGAGATGTAAGGATGCCGAACATATGGAGAAATATTTGATTAAATATTTTTTACATTGCTTCATAGATAACAATAATGTAAACAGCATGTTAGAAGAAGAGATAAAAGAGAATATAGAATATGAAAAGCTAAGCTATCAAGAGTTATTTAATGAAATTACCTGGCTAAGATGGGGTCAGCAGTACACAGATGACATTAAATATATGGATAGTTTATGCAATCACTACTATAATACATGCCAATTTCCTTTTTATGATATTAAATTGGCAGAAGTCAGTGCTTCCATACCATTTAAATATTCCAACAAGAGATATATTGGCAAATCAGGGTTCGGAAATGGATTTACAATAAATAATAAATATTTACTGATGAGAATGTTAAAAGATGAAAATGTGCCTATTAATTTAGCAGGAAGAAAAAAAGCAGTTTCCAGTACAATTCATTTATATTTTAACGACCAATTTGGAAAGATAGTAAAAGACAGGTTAAATGAGAGCACACTATTAAATAATTTGGCAATCATAAATTTAGGACTAGATAAGTTAGTAAGTCAGTTTTGCAGTGAAAATAGAATTTATGATGATATGGATTATAGTTATTTGATAAAAATATATAATATATTTGTTTTAGATGTTTTGAAAAGTTATATAGAATAGATGGATGTGAGTAAATTGAAAATTTTATATTTAACTAAGCAGGCACCCAAAAGAGAATATACTATTTCTAAAGAAATATTGTCTGATAATGAGAACAGCTTTGTTGACAGTTGTGTGTTTAGTTACCGCAACTATTTAGATGCTTATGAATTAAATGAGAAGGAAAAGGTCTTTAGAAATATATATGACTTTACGGAATTCTGTAAGACTTACACGGAAGAAAATGTAAATATAGATGATGAATTGTATAAATTTGAATTAAATTATAACTTACCAATAAATAAGATTTTATATGCAGATAGGCTTGTTATAAACTACAGTGAAAGTCATAGAAAACAAATTATATATATGCTTGTTAAATTTTCTTTAATGCTGCTTGAAAAAACACAATACGAAGTCATTATAGGTGAGCTGTCTAGTTCAAGCGATTTGATATCTTACTATCTTAGCAAGCATTTGGGGATAAAGTACCTGTTTTTTTGGCATGGCAGAATCAGTAACAAGATGGAGTTTTCAGATGTATTAGGCAGACGTCATGGATTGAAAGAGCTTTATATTAATTATAAAAAAAATGGCTTTTCACAAGAGGAAAGAGAATATCTTAATAAATATTTGGAAGGATTTAAAAAACAAGCTGTACCTGATTACATGAAATTTAGCAAGCAGACTAAGTTTAAAAATTTATTTAGAAAGTTATATATGCAAAACCCTGTAATTAGATTAAAGAAATATATGAAGTCCTATCAAATAGATTTAAAATATTCCGCAGATCAATCTCCAAAAATATCTGAAAAAATAAATAAAAGGCTTAAAAAAGTTGTGTTCCCAATAAAGTCACTATTACTCAAGAGATATTACGACAATGTGAACTTAAATAAAAGATATTATTTAACACCACTGCATTATCAGCCTGAATCATCCACAATGACTTTTGCACCGTACTATTTAAATCAGCTTGCATTTATAGAAAATCTAGCAAAGTCCATACCTGGTGGAACTTATATTTACGTTAAAGAACATCCTGCAATGTTCGCAAATAGAAAATTGTCATTTTACAAGGAGCTAAAAAAAATACCTAATATAAAGTTAGTTCATCCTGAATTCAGTATGAATGCGCTAATAGAAAAGTCTATGGGAGTAGTAACATTGACAAATACAACAGGATATGAGGCTATAGTGAAAGATAAGCCGGTGTTTGTATTTGGAAATGTGTTTTACAATGAATACGATTACAGCTTTAAATGTAATAATTTTCAGGAATTTAGAGATAATATAATAACTGGATTAAGAGATTGGGATAGATGCGAGGGCGAAAGGATAAATAATAGAAATTGTTTTATATTAGCTTGTATAAGAAGTTTAAAAAATGGAAATTTAAATAGTCACTTGCTTGATAAAACCTTTTTTAAAGATGAAAATATTAAAAATATAGTTAACAGCATAAAAGATGAAATAATAGGAGGACAATAAATGCTTAATGATAAATCAATTTTAATTACTGGAGGAACTGGCTCTTTTGGAAAAAAGTTTACTGAGATGATTTTAAAAAGATATAATCCTAAGAAAATAATTATTTACTCAAGAGACGAATTTAAGCAAGATTTAATGAAAAAGGATTTTATGTTAAGATGTCCTGATAAAATAAATAAGCTTAGGTTTTTTATAGGTGATATCAGAGATAAAGATAGACTTTACAGGGCATTTAATGGTGTAGACTATGTTATACATGCTGCAGCAATGAAACAGGTTCCAGCTTGCGAATATAATCCTTTCGAAGCAATAAAAACTAATATTGATGGAGCACAAAATATAATAGATGCAGCTTTAGACAGAGGAGTTCAGAAGGTAGTTGCACTTTCAACAGATAAGGCTGTCAATCCCATTAATTTATATGGAGGTACAAAACTTGTTTCAGATAAGTTATTTATTTCGGCCAATGCTTATTCAGGCGGGAATGAAACTGTATTTTCTGTAGTTAGATATGGCAATGTAGCAGGAAGCAGAGGTTCAGTTATCCCTTTCTTTCAGTCTTTAATTGAAAAAGGAATAAAAGAATTACCCATAACTGATTGTAGAATGACGAGATTCTGGATAACCTTAGAGGAGGGTGTTGAATTAGTATTTAAGGCATTAGATGAATCAAAAGGTGGAGAAACTTATATATCTAAGATACCTTCTTTCACTATAACTGACTTAGCTAAAGCAATGCTTGATAATGTTGTTATAAAAGAAATTGGAATTAGAGAAGGCGAAAAGCTGCATGAAATTATGATAACAAGAGATGATTCAAGAACCACTTATGAATATGAAAAACATTATATTATCTATCCTCATTTTGATTGGTGGAGTTTTGATAAACATTTTACATCTGGCGGAAAGCTAATAGAAGAAGGATTTGAATATAATTCTGGAAATAACACGCAGTGGCTTACAGTAAATGAGTTAAGACAGGAAATGTATAGATTAGGTATATTTGATGCATATAAAGTTAATGATATACACTATGATGAAGTAATGCCCACTAAATAGAAAGGGAAGATAATTAATGAATGAATTGGCAATCAATGGTGGAAGACCAATAAGGAAAACATATTTATCTTATGGAAGGCAAGATATAGATGAAGAAGATATAGAATCAGTAGTAAAAGTTCTGAAAGGTGATTTCCTAACCACTGGTCCTTTTGTGAGAGAGTTTGAAAAAAAAGTTTCAGACTATGTAGGGGCAAAGCATGCAGTGGCAGTTGCTAGTGGCACTGCAGCACTGCATATGGCCTGTTTTGCAGCAGGAATAAAAGAAGGTGATGAAGTAATAGTATCACCTATAACTTTTGCAGCTTCAGCTAATTGTGTTCTATATTGTGGAGGTACACCTGTATTTGCGGATATAGATCCTAAGACGTATAACATAGACCCAAAAGAAATTGAAAAGAAAGTAACAAGTAAAACTAAAGCAATAATTCCAGTAGATTTTACAGGACAATCCGTTGATATAGATGAAATAAGAAGAATAGCAGGTAAAAATAATCTTATGATAATAGAAGATTCTGCGCATGCTTTAGGAAGTGAATATAAAGGTAAAAAAGTAGGTACAAAGGCACAAATGACAGAATTCAGTTTTCATCCGGTAAAACCTGTAACCAGCGGCGAAGGTGGTATGGTAGTTACGGATGATGATGAATTGTATAAAAAAATGATTCTTTTTAGAAGTCATGGAATAACTAGGGATAAAGATTTGATAACTCATAATGAAGGTCCATGGTACTATGAACAGATAGACTTAGGTTATAACTATAGAATTACAGATATTCAATGTGCTTTAGGTGCAAGTCAGATGAATAAAATAGATAAATTCATAAGCAGAAGAAGAGACATAGTTAAAACATATAATGAAGCTTTTAAAGATGTAGATGAAATTACTACTCCTTATGAAGCTGAATTTTCTAACTCAGGGTGGCATCTATATGTAATCAAATTGAACTTGGAAAAATTAACTTGTACAAGAAAAGAGATTTTTGAAGCTTTGCAGGCTGAAAATATAGGAGTGAATGTACATTACCTTCCTGTATACTTACATCCTTATTACCAAAAGCTAGGTTATCGAAAAGGGCTATGCAAAAATGCAGAAGAATTATATGAAAGAATGATAACTATACCATTATTTCCTAAGATGACGGATGAAGATGTATCAGATGTTATAAACGGAGTTAAAAAAGTAATAAACTATTATAAGAGGTAGTGACTGAAATGAAAGTAGTTTGTATTGTACAGGCAAGGATTAGTTCTACAAGGTTTCCAGGGAAAGTATTAAAAGAGATTTGTGGTAAAACTGTTCTGGAGCACGATGTAGATAGATTAAGAAGAATAAAAAATATAGATGAAATAGTAATAGCTACAACCACATTAGAAAAGGATAATGCTATTGTAAAAGAGTGTGAAAAATTAAAGGTAAAATGTTTTAGGGGTTCGGAAGATGATGTACTATCTAGATATTATTATGCTGCTAAGGAAAATAATGCGGATGTGGTTGTTAGGGTTACATCTGACTGCCCACTCATAGATAGTGAAGTTACTGAAAGTATAATTCAGTGCTATATGAAAAATAGAGAAAAATACGATTATGTAAGCAATACTATAGACAGGACTTATCCAAGAGGATTAGACACGGAGGTATTTAGTTTTTACGCATTGGAGAAAGCTTTTAATGAATCAACATCTCAAAGAGACAGGGAACATGTAACACCCTATATTTGGGATAACGATAATATTTTCAATATTTTTCAATATAAAAATGAAATGGATTATTCAAATTTAAGATGGACACTAGATACAGAAGAGGATTTTAAGTTAATATCAATAATATATGAACAGTTTCAAGGTAGAGATTATTTTGGCATGAATGAAATAGTAAAATTTTTAGAGAAAAACCCTGAAGTAA
This sequence comes from Clostridium sp. 001, assembly GCF_019056555.1. Taxonomy (NCBI): domain Bacteria; kingdom Bacillati; phylum Bacillota; class Clostridia; order Eubacteriales; family Clostridiaceae; genus Clostridium; species Clostridium sp. 001. The sequence goes on from NZ_CP020473.1 coordinate 2,954,920, forward strand.
AAGAAATCAATAAGTGTATAGAACAGAAAAAAATTGATGACAGCTTATTTTTGATACCTGCTGGTGAAGGCCATTGTGATTTAATATATGAATGGGTAAATGAGGATGAGGTAAGAAAAAATTCTTTTGATAATAATGAAATACCCTATGACCAGCATGTAAATTGGTATTTTAAGAAATTGAAGGACCCGGATTGCTTTATCTATCTATTAGCCGATCCCAATAAAAACATAGGAATAGTGAGAATTGAGAAAAAAGGAAATGAAAATGTAGTAAGTTATAGCATATCAAAACAATTTCGTGGAAAAGGTTATGGATATAAGATTTTGAAAAAGCTTCAGGATAAGCTTATGAAAGAAAACAAGAATATTGTACTGACAGCTTATGTTAAAAGAGAAAACATATACTCCGTAAAAATATTTGAAAAGTTACATTATAATTTGGTAGAAAATGATGATTATAATATGAAGTTTGAGAAAGATTTAAGCAGGTGAGATTTTAATGAACAGAAATATAAAAATCAAAAATTTTGAAATCAATGAAACTAGTAAAACATTTATTATAGGAGAAATCTCAGCTAACCATAATGGCAGTTTTGATAATGCAGTAAAGCTTATATATGCTGCAAAAGATGCAGGAGTAGATGCTGTCAAATTACAGACATATACTGCAGACACTATAACTATAAATTGTTATAATAGATATTTTCAAATAAAACAGGGTACTTTATGGGATGGAAGAACTCTTCATGATCTGTACGAGGAGGCATATATGCCCTGGAAATGGCAGCCTGAATTAAAGAAAATAGCTGAAGAAAATGGTCTTGTTTGTTTTTCTTCACCATTTGATAAAACAGCAGTAGATTTTCTGGAAGATATGGATGTACCGGCATATAAAGTAGCTTCTTTTGAAATTACTGATATACCACTTATTACATATATGGCTTCCAGGGGAAAGCCTATGATAATAGCAGCAGGTATAGCAGAAATCTCAGATATTCAATTAGCTATAGATGCATGTAAAAAAGTTGGCAATGATCAGATAATTCTTCTTAAATGTACTAGTGCCTATCCTGCTCCATTTGAAGAAGTTAATTTAAAAACTATTCCTAATATGAGAGAAACTTTTGATGTAATAGCGGGTCTTTCCGATCATACGTTAGGTATAGAAGTTCCTATATCAGCTGTAACACTTGGAGCAAAAGTTATTGAAAAACACATAACACTCTCAAGGGCAGATGGAGGACCGGATGCTGCATTTTCTTTAGAACCACATGAATTAAAAAGTATGGTTCAATCAATTCGAAATACTGAGAAAGCTATTGGAAAAGTTAGCTATGAACTAACAGAAAAGCAGATGAAAAACAGAGAATTCTCCAGATCTTTATTTGCAGTAAAAGATATTAAAGCAGGGGAAACTTTTACAGAGGAAAATGTTAGATCAATAAGACCGGCATTTGGATTACCTCCTAAATACATTGATGACATTTTAGGAAGAACTGCTGGTGAAAATTTACTGAAAGGTACTCCACTGCATTGGAAGTATGTTAAATAGGGTGATTATATGGCTGCAATTGCAATAAGAGCAGATGGGGGCTCTCAAATAGGTATGGGGCATATTATGAGAACATTGGTTTTAGCTAAGGAACTTGCGAAAACTAATGATGTTTTTTATTTATGCAGAATAGATAAAGCGTTAAGTGACAGGTATAGTTATGGCATAGAAAAAGTTAAAAAAGAAGGCTTTAAAGTAATTACTATAGACGAAAATAATGTATTGGGGGAATTAGAAAGGATTCAGTGTGATTGTCTGATAACAGACAGTTATGATGTAGATGAGCATTATTTTACTAAAACAAAAAAGTTATTTAAAAAGACGGGATATTTTGATGATATGAATTTATATCATTTTGATGTGGATTTTATAATAAATCAAAATATAAATGCAGAAGATTTAAATTATAATACTGACAAAAGGACAGTGCTATTTTTAGGGCCTGGTTTTGCTTTATTCAGAGATGAATTTAGAAAATCAAAAATTAAGAAGGTAAATGAAGTTGTAAAAGATATTTTAATAACTCTAGGTGGGTCAGATTTTAATAACTATACATCAAAGATTTTACAATTTATAAAAGAATTAAAATACAATTTTCATGTTGTAGTAGGACCATCTTTTAAATATATAGATGAACTTAGTAACTATGAGAAAATGAACAGTAACATTAAATTACACTTTAACACAAATATGAAAGATTTAATGGATAGGTGTGATGTGGCTATATCAACCTGCGGGAGCACGCTGTATGAATTGGCAGCCTGCGGAGTGCCGACATTAGGATTGGTAATTGCAGAAAACCAAAAGGAAATAGCTAAAAAAATGGAACAAGAAAAATTGATAATCAATTTAGGTCCTATAGATAAATTAAATAAGGAAGAGTTGGTAAATACAGTAGAAGAATTGTGTAGTGACTTAAATAGGAGAAAACAGATGAATTATAACCAGAGTATAGTTATTGATAAAAATGGAGCTGAAAAGCTTTGTAAAAATATTAATGAAATGTTTTAAATGAACACGCTATTATAAAATAGTTAAGGCGGTATATATAGTAATGAAACTTAAGAAAATTTTTAGTAATGGTAGAATCAATATCTTATTAAAGTATTCTTCTATTAAATATATAGCATTAATTATTGCATTTTTAAAAGGAATAGTTAATGCTGGGGCACTTGGACCTGAATTATTAGGTGTACTCGGCAATCTGCTGCTTATTTTAAGCTATCTATCCTATTCTAATCTGGGAATATTATATTCCATGAATAGAGAATATGTCATATATGAATCAACTAACGAGAAAGATAAAGCGAGTAAAGTTATTAGTACATCTTTTACGGCATTATTCATATTGTCAATATTATTAATAGCAGCTGGTATAATTGCTAAGTTCATATATAATGATAATTTAGGCAATTATATTTTGTTGGTTTTTATTATAGGAATTTTAGAGCAGTATAGAAGTTTCTATATTAATTATTATAGGCTGGTTAATAAGGTTAGAAAGATAAATTTTATAGAGCTTATCAATAATGTATTATCATTTGTGCTGATAATCATATCTATAAAATATTTTAAAATATATTCTGTATTAATAGCTATGTTCATAGCGGATATTATAGTTTTTATCTATGGTTATAAAAATAGTGAAAAGATTAAACTGAGCATAGATAAAAAAGTTTTAAAAGATTTAATAATAGTTGGAGTTCCATTACTTATATATAATTTGGGATTTTATATTCTAACAACAGTTGACAGGTTGATGACAATTAATTTTTTAGGATACAGGAATTTAGGATACTACACATTTTCAAATCAGCTTGTAAATGGGACTATGGTATTCATATCCTCGGTTTTGTTTTTATATTATCCTAAAGTCATAAAAAATTTATATATTAATGGAAATAATGACAGAAGACAAATTTTAAAAAGAATAGAACAGTATACTAGGTATGTAGAAGTTCTAGGAGTAGTTTTATGCTTAGTAGGCATAATATTAATAAAACCTTTTACCAATATAATTTTACCTAAATATTCTGTAAGTATTGATATATATCGAATATTGGTTTTTGGTGGAGTTTTCAGCGAAATATCCTATTTTGCCAATGTTTTTACCGTATCAAATAAAAAGCAGATATATTCAGTGTATCTACAATGTTTAGCAACTGCAGCAGCAGTTATTCTTAATTATATTTTCATTAAATCAGGCATGGGGATAATTGGAGTTTCCTTGGCAACCTTGATGACCAATATATTGTATTCCATAATGCAGCATTTGATATATCTAAAGATATTAAACTTAAAAATAAGCTTCATAAGGAATACTTTAAAGGTATATCTAAAATTTACATCATTTACAGTTATATGTATAGCTCTTAGCTTTATAAATATAAATTTTATCTTATATATTGTGACTCTTAGTGCTATAACGTTTATTTTATATTATAGAAATTTAAGAAATATGATAATTGATATGGGAAAGTTATAGTAGTAACAAATGTATTAAATTAAGCAGCTGAATTAAAGGGAGAGTTGATATAATGAAAGTAATAATCCTGGCAGGTGGAAGTGGAACAAGACTATGGCCGCTGAGTCGTGGCAGATATCCAAAACAATTTATTAAATTGCAAGGTAATAAACCATCCTTATTTCAAGAAACCTTTAAGAGAAGCTTATTATTGGCAGATTTAGATGATATATATGTAGTAACCAATGAAAAGTATAAATTTTTAGTAATGGGTGAAGTTGAAGAATTAGATTATAAATATAATGAATCTAATATAATTGTTGAACCTGAAGTTAAAAATACTCTCCCTGCAATTTACGCAGGTGTTTATGAAATAGCTAAAAAAGGTAACGATACAGTAGTTGTTTTTCCTTCTGATCATATGATTATAAAAGGTAAGGAATTTGCAAATATTATTAAAAGTTCAGAACCGTTAACTAAAGATTCAATTATAACCTTTGGAATTAAACCGGATAGTCCGAATACCGGATATGGGTATATTGCACCGGGAAATAAAAAATTAAATGGATATGAAATAAAAGAGTTTAAAGAAAAGCCGGAGTATGAGACAGCTGTTACATATGTTAATGAGGGATATTATTGGAATGCAGGAATATTTATGTTTAATACTGAGATATTTATAAATGAAGTAAAGCTTTATGCTGAAAATATATATAATGCTTTTAAAAGTAGTAATACCATAAAGGAAGCTTTTAGAAAAATAGATAAAAAAATTTCAATGGACTACGGCATTATGGAAAAAAGTAAAAATATTGCGGTTAAACCTGTAGATATAGGCTGGAATGATCTTGGCAGTTTTGATTCTTTTTATGAAGTTTTTGATAAAGATGAAAATAATAACATATCTCATGCTGATAGTATACTCATTGATTCAAAGGACAATTACATATATTCGGAAAAAGACAAGTTAGTTGCAGCTGTGGGTATTAATGATTTAATTGTAGTTGATAATAGAGATGCCTTGCTTATTTGTAAAAAAGACCAGTCACAAAAGGTAAAGAAAGTTGTAGAAGCTTTAAAAGAAAGAAATGATAGTAGGGTAGAATATCATGTCCAGGATTACAGGCCCTGGGGGAATTATAAAGTTCTAGAGCAAGAGAAAAATTCATTTAAAATTAAAAGGATTAAAGTAAGCCAGGGTAAAAAGTTAAGCTATCAGATGCATTATTATAGAAGTGAGCATTGGATAGTTGTTAAGGGTATGGCAAAAGTTACAATAGATGATATAGAAAAGCTGGTACCTGCAGGAGAAAGTATTTTTATAAAACCTGGACAAAAACACAGACTTGAGAATCCAGGGAAGATACCTCTTGAAATTATTGAAGTTCAGATGGGGAACTATTTAGAAGAAGATGATATTGTAAGATTTGATGATGACTGATGTGCTGAGAAAAATAAAAATAATGTGAAGCAATTTTTTAAATTAATAGTTAAGAATGAAGAATTAATAGTTAATGTGGATTTTTTTCCGTTACACTACAAAAAATTTTTAATTAAGCTTTTAATCACTCGTTTCGCTAAAGCGAAACAGTGCTGATTTATATAAATTTAAAGATTTTTTGCGATAGCTAAAAATCATCCTTCACTATTAATTCTTCATTATTAATTCTTAACTTGCGAAGCTTTGCTTCACATTATTTTCAAACTGTGAAAGTTGAGTTATACAACTTTAAATAAGTTAAAAAAGTGAGGGATACCTATATGAAAACATACCTGGTGACAGGAGGAGCAGGCTTTATTGGCTCTAACTTTATTCATTACATGTTAAAAAAATACTTAAATGTAAAAATAATAAACTACGATAAACTCACTTATGCAGGTAATCTTGAAAACCTAGAGACCATATCTAAAAATCCTAACTACAGATTTATCCAAGGAGACATATGTGATAGAGAAAAACTTCAACAGTTGTTTCAAAAGCATGATATAGACTATGTAATAAATTTTGCAGCAGAATCTCATGTAGACAGAAGCATAAGAGATCCTGAAGTATTTGTAAAAACGAATGTGATGGGAACTGTGGCACTTTTGGATATTGCAAAAAATGCATGGACTATAGAAGGTGGTCTTAAAGAGAACAAAAAATATATTCAGGTTTCCACAGATGAGGTTTATGGGTCGCTTGGAAAGGAAGGCTACTTTACGGAAAAAACTCCACTGGATTCTCACAGCCCTTACTCTTCTAGTAAAGCGTCTGCTGATTTGATGGTAAAGGCATATTTTGATACCTATAAAATGCCTGTAAATATAACTAGGTGTTCCAATAACTATGGTCCCTATCAATTCCCTGAAAAACTCATTCCACTTGTCATAAACAATTGTTTGAATAAAAGAGATATTCCTGTATATGGTGATGGACTTAACATAAGAGACTGGCTTTATGTAGAAGATCACTGCAGGGCTATAGATAAGGTTATTAATAGTGGGAGATATGGTGAAGTTTATAACATAGGCGGGCATAATGAGAGAACAAACATTCATATAGTTAAAACAATAATTTCATATATACATGACAATGTAGATCCTTCTGTAGATGAAAATCTTATAAAGTATGTGGAAGACAGAAAAGGACATGACAGGAGATATGGCATTGATCCTACAAAGATCAAAGATGAACTTGATTGGTATCCTGAAACAAAATTTGAGGACGGAATAATAAAAACTATAAGATGGTACTTAGATAATAAAGATTGGATGAATAATGTGACTTCTGGGGAGTATAAGAAATACTATGAGAAAATGTATAAAAACAAATAGCAAAGTTCAAATATCAAAGAACAAATAATGAAATTTTGCTATAGGCAAAATAAATATAATTATTTTCTGACGCAGGAAGAAAATTTTCCTAATTTGATATTTGTTATCTGAACTTTGAACTTTAATTGATGTTTAAACTTTCAATTGGAAATCGTCCATAACTATTAATTCTTAACTATTAATTCTCAACTAAAAAAGGTGGTGTTAAACTTTGAGAAAGGGCATAATACTGGCCGGTGGTTCTGGAAGCAGGCTTTACCCAATGACTAAGGCAATATCTAAGCAGATTGTTCCAATATATGATAAACCTATGATTTATTATCCAATTTCTGTACTTATGCTAGCTGGAATACGCGATATTCTCATTATATCCACACCAAGGGATACAGGTGCTTTTAAAGAACTTTTTGGTGATGGAAGTCAGCTTGGACTTCACTTTCAGTACGAAGTGCAATATGAGCCAAAGGGACTTGCTGAGGCTTTTATAGTTGGAGAAAAATTTATTGGAAATGACGATGTAGTTCTTGTTTTAGGAGATAATGTATTTCATGGATATGGTTTTACGGAAAGGTTAAGGGCTGCTTCAGACAGACATAATTGTTCAACTATTTTTGGATATCATGTAAGTAACCCTGAAAATTTTGGTGTAGTGGAATTTGATGATGATTTCAATGTTATTTCCATAGAGGAAAAACCTTCAAAGCCAAAGTCCGATTATGCAGTACCAGGACTTTACTTTTACACAAATGATGTGGTAGACATAGCAAAGAATATCAAACCTTCTTCAAGGGGAGAACTTGAAATTACAGACATAAATAATGAGTATTTAAAAAGAGGCAAACTTAAAGTAGAGCTCTTTGGAAGAGGAATGGCCTGGCTTGATACTGGAACTCCCCAGGGACTTTTAAATGCTGCTAATTTTGTAGAAGCTGTTCAGACAAGGCAGGGACTTTATATAGCTTGTATAGAGGAAATTGCTTATAGAGAAGGATACATAGATGACAATCAACTGATAAAGTTGGCAGAGCCTCTTAAAAAAGTTGCTTATGGAAAGTATATTTTAGGATTGTTGAATAAACAGCATCATTCATATTTTAGGAGTGAATACAATTGAAGATATTGATTACAGGAGGAAAAGGACAGCTTGCTGGGCAGCTGCGAGAGATTTTAATCAGAGGAGCATCTGAAATAGGAGCACTTGATAAAGTTTATTCTGATGCTGAAGTAAGATTCACCAGTAAAGAAGAATTGAATATAACAAAATTAAATGATGTCAGAGATTTTATAACTGATTATGCTCCAGATATAATTATAAATTGTGCTGCCTATACTAATGTAGATAAGTGTGAAACTGATTTTCAAAGTGCCTTTAAAGTAAATTCCTTAGGAGCTAGAAATTTAGCATTAGCTTCACAAAATACAAGAATAAAACTTGTACATATTTCTACTGATTATGTTTTTAACGGCAGGGGTACTATACCTTTTAGGGAATATGACTCACCTGATCCTGTTAGTGTTTACGGAAAGACTAAACTTTTAGGAGAACAGTATATTAGAGAAAATTACAGCAGGTATTTTATAGTAAGGACGTCCTGGCTTTATGGTTTATACGGTAAAAATTTTGTATATACTATATTAAAAGCTGCAAAGGAAAAAGGACATTTAGATGTGGTAAATGATCAGAGAGGTAATCCTACTAATGCAGAGGATCTTGCTTATCATATTTTAAAGCTTGCTCTTACTTGTGAATATGGCATATACCACTGCAGTGGTAAGGGTGAATGCAGCTGGTATGATTTTGCCTGCAAAATTGTGGAGCATGCTGGCATAGACTGCACTGTATCTCCTATGACTTCGGAAAAACTCAACAGGGCAGCTAAAAGACCGGAATTTTCTTCTCTTGATAATATGATGCTCCGGTGCAGCATTGGTGATGGCATGAGACAGTGGGAAGATGCACTTAAATCCTTTATTGAAAAACTGTACAAAAATAAATAACAAAGATCAAATATCAAAGAACAAATAATGAAATTTTGCTATAGCAAAATCAATATAATTATTTTCTGACACAGGAAGAAAACTTTCCACATTTGATATTTGTTATTTGAACTTTAAACTTTAATTTATATTTGAACTTTCAATTGTGCATTGTGAACTGTGAATTGTGAATTGAACAGGAAGGGATATGATTGAAATAGGTAAATTTAATTTTAAACCAGTAGATATAGAAGGTGTGTACATAATAGAAACAGGTGTTTTTGGGGATAATAGAGGTTATTTTATGGAAACGTATAACTATAATGATTTTAAGTCGGCAGGTCTTGATGAGGTGTTCGTTCAGGATAACAAATCTAAATCTAAGAAGGGCGTTTTAAGGGGACTTCACTTTCAAAAAAACTATTCTCAAGGAAAATTGGTGAGAGTAGAAAAAGGAGAGGTATTTGATGTTGTTGTAGATTTAAGAGAGAGATCCTCTACCTATGGGAAATGGATAGGAGTTACACTATCTGAAGAAAACAGGAAACAATTTTATATTCCAAAGGGATTTGCCCATGGATTTCTAGTTATTTCAGACGAAGCAGAATTTTGCTATAAATGTACTGAGTTTTATCATCCTGAAGATGAAGGCGGTATTATATGGAATGATCCTGATATAAATATAAAATGGCCTCTTGAGGGAATTGACAATATTATTTTTTCTGAAAGGGATAAATTATGGCCTACACTAAAAGAGTGCAAAAATAATATAAAAAAGTGTTGACTTATATAAACGTTTACTATATAATAAATTCAAGAAGAAAGATATAACTTCTTCTAGCAATCCTAACTCGAAAAGAGTACTAAGGAAATTGTTTTAAAGAAGTAGAAAGTTTAAAAAATCAGATATTAATACACTTATTTAGAACGAAAGTAAATATGATTAAATATTCACTGGAGTAAGTTATAAGGAATATCTGAAAAATACTTGTGAATATTTAATTTGTAAGAATGTTCAACAAGAATGTATGAAATTTGGTAAGTTTAGATTAAAGTGTTATGTAATAAAGCAGTATAGTTTTAAAGGTAAGTCTTTTGGTAGAAAGTTAATTGAAGTTTTTTAGAAGTGTGTTTGAAAAAAATAATAAATTAAATTTTTATAGTGTATTAATACATTGTAATGGTAATTGAAAAAGGGTGATGAATATTCAGGTAAGATCAGAGTACTCAAAAGAGTTAGGATTTGCTTAACCACCAGTTAGTTATATGATAGCTAATTGGTGGTTTTAATTTTATTCAAAGTATTACTTGGGCAAGTTAATTTTATACAATTATCCTATTAATTTGAATTAAATCTAAATGTATGATATAATAAATTATTAAAATATGAAATTAATTATATTTTGGAGCATTTATCAAAATATAAGGGCGGTGATATATTGTCCATGAAAAAGGATTTCTTACCTTATAATTATGACTTAAATTATTCTATCTATAATTTTGATGAATTTATGTATAAATATGTACAGGAAAAAGATAGCTTCTCAATATGCCTTCTTAATATGTCTAATTTAGGTTTATGCAATTATATATTAGGGTACAAATACGGCAATGTTTTATTGCATAATATTGTGAACAGGATAAAACGTCTTATTAATCAAAAATCATATATTTATAAGTTTGGCGGGAACATATTGCTTATTATAGTACCTAATATAAAATCTAGACGCAGTTCTGTAGAGATTGTAGAAAGAATAATGGAAATAAGTGATGATTCGTTTCTATTGGCAGATAAAAAATTAAAATTGGAAATAAAATTAGGAATTTCTTTATATCCCTATGATGATAGGAAGCTTGGTAATGTATTTAAATATGCAAGTATAGCTTTAAATTGTGCAAATAAAGAACGCGGCAGCACATATGAATTTTTTAATGTTAATATGTATGAAAATAATGCTATGGAAGAAAAAATTCGAACTGATATACAAGATGCTTTGATTAATCATGAGTTCATATTATATTATCAACCACAGGTAAACGTTAACAGCGGTGAGATTTATGGAGTGGAAGCTCTTATCAGATGGAATCATCCAGAGTTTGGGATACTAACACCTTCATATTTTATTGATGGAATAGAGAGAAATGGCGAAATAAAGAAAGTAGGCAGAATTGTCTTTTATATGGCATGTCTTGAGGCAAAAAGACTTCATAGCCTTGGATACTCCGATTTAATTATGTCTGTTAATTTGTCTATAAGACAATTTGAAGATGATTTTTTTATTACTTTTATTAAAAATATATTGGAAATAACGCAAGTTAAGCCTGAATATATTAATTTTGAAATAACTGAGAGGACGGCTATTAATTCTACTGAAAAAATTACATCTGCCTTGAGAAATATAAAAGATATGGGAATAAAAATATTTGTTGATGATTTTGGAACTCAATATTCATTTTTAAATTACCTATACAGTGTGCCTATAGATGGAATAAAAATAGATAGATCTTTTATTAATGGTATAGATAAATCTGAAAAAAAGTTTACTATTGTAAGACATCTTATCAATCTTGCAAATGACTTAAATTTGGAGGTAGTGGCAGAAGGTATGGAAACAGAACAGCAGCTTAAATGTTTAGAAAAAGCTAATTGCATTAATGTACAGGGCTTTTTCTTTGGAAAACCTCTTAGTTCCAATGATCTTGTAAATTTTATGAAAACATCAAACTTTAGTAAGCCAGGTAATAGCATCTTTTCAGAAAGCAAAAAATAAAGTACAAAGTTTTAAAAACACTTATATTTTGGTGAAGTTTATGGTAAAATCATAATAAATGATTTAATATATTAATGGGAAACAATGAAATACGCACTTTATATGGGCATCTGGTGTGTATTGAGTTAATGATGCAACCGGCCTTATGATTATAGAACTTTTTTATAATCATAAGGCTTTATTTAACCCTAAAAATGGAGTGCATATGTATATTTATTGTAGTATTATTGTTTTTGTTTTTGGAACCATAATAGGAAGTTTTTTAAATGTATGCATATATAGAATACCAATGGAGGAATCTATTGTGTATCCACCTTCTCATTGTACAAATTGTGGCAGCAGGATTAAATGGTATGACTTAATTCCTATAGTAAGCTATGTTATTTTAAAGGGACAATGTAGAAATTGTGGAGAGAAGATATCTGCAAGATATCCTATTATAGAATTTACAACTGGTTTGTTGTACACTATGCTTTATGTTAAATTTGGAATTAGCATAGATATTGTAAAATATATTGTATTTATAAGTATTTTAATTGTGGTAGGAATGATAGATTTGAATACCACTGACATTTATTTTAAAACCACAGTAGTAGGTCTGATTTCTACATTTATATTTTTAGTAATATATTATTATAATGGCCTGCCTATAAAGACATATGTATATGGAGGTATAGTAGGCGGTGGACTTTTAGCTCTTATCATTCTCATAACAAAAGGTGGCATGGGATGGGGAGATGCAGAAATTTGTACTGTGTGCGGCTTGTTTCTTGGGCTTAAACTTACTTTCCTAATGTTGTTTTTATCCTTTATTATAGGAGCCACTGCAGGAGTAATACTTATTCTGTCAGGAAAGAAGTCAAGAAAAGACTACATACCTTTTGGACCATTTATTGTACTGGCATCTATTATTACAGTATTTTGTGGACAAAATATTGTAAATTGGTATTTATAACAAAAGGGTGTTGTAAGACATATATTAATTTATAGTATGTTATTTTAAATCAACTTTCATAGTTTAAAAATATTGCGAAACAAAGCTTTTGAAAATAACAAAGTTCAAATAACAAAGAACAGATAAAGATGATTTCCCTCGTATCTCAGGAAATCTATAATTTTAATATTTTCTGACGTTAGGAAGAAAATTATCCTTATTTGATATTTGAACTTTGAACTTTGTTCTTTAAAAAAATTGTTTCACAATTTTTTTATATTAAGCCCAAATTCCATATATGGGAAAGCTGAGCTATTGAGTTATTTTAATTAATGAAGGGATGGGATGTCTGTGGAAAATGTAATGACATTAGAAAAGAAGAAAGGCTTTACACTTATTGAACTCATGATAGTACTTGCTATTATTGCCATACTTGCTGTAGTTTTAATTCCTAAGTCGCAAATATTTAAAAGCAATTCTAAAAATGCAGGTGTAACTACCAATGTGAATACTGTAAGAGGTTATTTGGAAACGACAGTTACAAATAACGGAGGAGCTTATGGCTATTTACACTATGGCCAACTTATATCGAAGATGAAATCAGACTTTAATTTATCAGCACCTAATAATTCTAAAGCAGGAGACCTTTGTCCTACAGATACAACCAAGACGGATGAACAATTAATTAATCCTTTTGCTAAAAGAAATGCATCGGTTGTAATTATTAGTAGAGGAGGATCAGTTACTAGTGCTTCTGTAAATGGTAACGATGCTAGTCATGAGGGCGCAGTTGTAATTTATGTATATAGTGATGGATATGCTGTTTTTGGTTATGATAAAGGTGGAACTCCTACTCAACCATTAAAAGTTAAATAGGTTAATTAAAGAACATGGTTTTTCCATGTTCTTTATAATATAATGATTTTTAGAGGTGTTTATTATGCCAAAAATAAAAAAACGTCTGGGACAGATACTTGTAGATGAGGGAGTTATAACTGAAGAAGTTATGGAGAAGGCTCTCAGAATGCAAAAGGAATCAGGTGAAAAACTTGGAGAAGTACTTGTAAATATGGGATTTACAACAGATGAACAGATAGTTAATGCAGTAAAAGAACAGCTTGGCATACCTTTGATAAATTTAGATAATATCAATGTATCCCAGAATATTATAGATATTTTACCTGTAAGTACTGCAAAAAAACGTGAGGCTATTCCAATAGACATTGTAAATGGTTCTTTACTTGTAGTTATGAGTGATCCTTTAAATTATTTTGCCATAGAGGATATAAAAGTATCGACAGGCTATCATGTTAAAACAGCTATAGCACTTAGAAATAGTATATTGAAAAATATTCAAAAATATTATGGAAAAAGTAAGGCACAAGAAGCAGTACAGGACTATAGAAAAAACTTTGCAAATAGGACGGTGGAAAATGATCAGGAGTTAGCTGATGAAACAGCTGCACCAATCATAAAATTTCTAAATACCATAATTGAAAATGCAATGCTATATAATGCTTCGGATATTCACATAGAACCGGATGAAAAAGAAATGAGAGTTAGATTTAGAGTAGATGGTATGCTGAGGGAAATTATGAGAACGGACATAGACATGCTTTCTGCTGTAATAAGCAGGGTAAAGATAATGGCCAGTTTAAATATAGCTGAGAATAGAATACCCCAGGACGGCAGAATTAACTTTAAAGTTAAGCAGCATACAATAGATATTAGAGTTTCCACCATCCCAACTATTTTAGGTGAAAAAATTGTAATGCGACTGCTTGATAAGAGCAGCTTTTCAATGGATCTTGAAAAAATTGGACTGGAAAACGATGAATTAATGAAACTAAAGAGGATGGTTGCAAGTCCATATGGTATAATAATGGTATCAGGACCTACAGGAAGTGGTAAAACTACAACTCTATATTCCATATTAAACATATTAAATGACGTATCAAAAAATATAATAACAATAGAAGATCCCGTAGAATATAATTTAAAAGGTATTAATCAGATGCAGGTAAATACTAAGATTGGATTTGACTTTGCCAGTGGGTTAAGAAGTATACTAAGGCAGGATCCCGATATAATTCTTGTAGGAGAAATAAGGGATAATGAAACGGCGGAAATATCTATAAGATCTGCACTTACAGGACATTTGGTACTATCAACTATCCACACCAATAATGCAGTAGGAACTATTGGAAGACTTCTGGATATGGGCATAAAGCCTTTTCTTATATCTTCTACTTTAGCAGGCGTTGTAGCTCAGAGACTGGTTAGAAAGATATGCCCAAGTTGTGCCGAAGAATATATGAGTGATGAGAGAGAAATGAGAATACTTGGACTTAAAGAACCGGTTAAACTAAAGAGAGGTAAAGGATGCAGCTTGTGCAATAATACAGGTTACAGGGGAAGAATAGGTATATTTGAAATACTTGAAATAGATAATGACATTAAAAATATCATAGATACAGATTATACTGAAAATAAAATTGAAAAATTAGCTGTGGATAAGGGCATGAATACTTTAAGGAAATCCTGTATAAATAAGGTCTTAAATGGAGTAACTACTGTTGAAGAAATGTTAAGGGCTACTTATGGAGATAATATATGAAAAAATTTATATATAAAGCTTGGGATGATGAATTTAATGTAATAAAGGAAGAAATTGAAGATATTGATGCTGATGAAGCATTTAGAAATTTAAAAAGTAAAGGGTTGAAAGTAATATATGTAAAAGAAAAATTTAGTTTATCTAGATTTAAGTTTTTAGATAAGAAACTTGATAATGAAATTTTGGCTAATTTTTGTGGGCAAATTGCTATGATTTTAAATTCAGGAATAACTCTCTTAAATGGACTTGAAATAATGGAGCAGCAAATTAAAAATAAGAATATGAAGAAAATAATTTTAAATATAACGGATGGTATAAAAAAAGGCAATGGTTTGGATGTATCTATGGAAAACTGCGGGAAATTTCCAAAACTATTAATTGATATGGTCAAAACAGGAGAAATCAGTGGAAATTTAGATACTGTATTATATAATATGGAGAGTTTTTATAAAAAAGAAGCCAGTATAAAAAGTAAAATTAAAAGTGCAGCTGTGTATCCTATGTTAATTTTAATTGTAGCACTAGGAATGCTTGTATTCTTTAATTTTATTGTATTTCCTGAAATAAAAAATCTATTTGAAAACATGAAATTACCTGCTATAACAGTAATTGTACTTGGTATTATGAATTTTTTTGATAATAATTATCTGTATATAATTATTTGTACGATTATAGCAGTAATTTTTTTGAAATATATAAATACAGTTTCTAAAGTTGCATATTTTGTTGATAAGTTTAAGTTAAAGATTCCTATTTTAGGAGATGTTAAGCTAGATATTATAACAGCTAGGTTTACCAGAAGTATGGGAATATTTTTAAAGTCTGGAATTCCTATTATAACTATAATGGATAATGTGCAGCTTGTTGTAGAAAATATGTTTATGTCAAAAAAAATAGATAAAGTTAAAAACCAGCTAATTGGGGGTACAACTTTTGCTGATTCTATTGAAAGTGAAAATATTTTCAAGCCTCTTGTGACGCAGATGATGAGAGTAGGACAAGAAACAGGTAAGCTTGATGAGATTATGTTTAAACTGGCTGACATATATGATGAGAAAGTAGAAACAGGTATTGCTAGAATTATGTCACTTGTGGAACCTATTTTAACCCTGGTTATAGGTTTAATTGTTGGGGTAGTTATATTAGGAGTAGCATTACCTATAGTTCAAATGGCACAGGGGGTGAAATAAAATAAAAATTATATTTAGTTTTAAGGAAAATTATGCAGATGTGGCTGTTGCATCAAAGATAATAAACAAAACAAAAATAAAAAAAATAAGTAGAATATATGAGAAGAATGAATTTATTTCTGGGGGAAAACCCTATGCTGATGAATATAATTTAAATAAGATCAAAAGTATTAGAGAAAAGTTAAAAATTAGAAATAAAAATGTAAGAATAATATTGAATTGGGAAAGTATTATAACAAGAATAATAGAAACTCCAGTTATGAATAAAAAGGAACTTGTAGGTTTTATAAAGAATAATATAGAAGAGTACTTTTCTGTTAACATGAATGAATATCTTTATGATTATGAAGTTATTTCCTTAACCAATAAAGATAAAATGGCCATTATGCTTACAGTTGTGCCTAGAATAAAATTAAAGCAGGTATTAGATTTTATAAAATATTGTGGATTGGTCCCACAGTCAATAGGGATATATCCTGATTCCATATCAAATTTGTTTTTAGATGAAGATTATTGCAGTATAGCTGTCATAGATGCAAATGTAGAAAAGACTACTTTAACTATACTGGATAAGGGGAAAATATTTCTTTATTCCAATATATTAAATGAAACAGAGGATGAAGATTTTAATGACTTAATGAGAAGTCTTGATTATTTTTTTAATTTTTATTCAACAAGGCATTTCGGCAGTAAGATTGACAAGATATATGTATTAGGAGAACTTTATACAAATTCAAAGCTTTGTGAGCTTATTAGTACTCAAACTTCAATAGAAACTAATATAGGATTCAATATTAAAGCATCAAAATTAATTAAAAAGAGTACAGTAGATGAAAACATATATCCTGATATACTTGGAGATTCTATACCGGTAAAAAATATATATAATAAAAGTATAGACTTTCTTGATAGGTTTTATAGAAAAAATAAGAAGAAACAATTTGAAAATAAGTTAATTATACATGAAATAGAATTATTTTTTTTAATAACTATTATTATAATAGGAGCAGCACTTATATATACAAAGTTAAATTTATTAAAGTATGATACTTGGGACATAGATTCACAGATAGCTGTTTTAAGTGGTGTACAAAATGATGTGAATAAATTAGATAAGGAAAACAAAGCTTATGAGGATAAAGCTAATTATATAAAGAAAATTGAAGGTGATGATTTCGACTACATAGGAGTACTAGAAACTTTGAGGAACGGCTTACCTAAAGGTGTAACTATAAAAGGGATTACCATGGATAAACAAAATATAAATGTTGTGTTTGATGTGAATAAAAATACAATAGATGCGGCCAGACTTATTGTGGCAATAAATTCTATGAATGCATTTGAGCCTGTTGAGCTTCCCGAGGTAGATCTTAATGATGATGTAAAAGAGGTTGAACTTAAATTGAAATTATTAGAATCATATAAAGGCGTGAATAAAGATGGAAAAAAATAAAAGGGATTTGATGATTTTAATAGCAATATTGTTTATAGGATTTAATTATGTGATTTATACATATTTTATAACTTATAAATTAGATACGGTGAAGCAGGCTAAAAATAAGTATGCTTTAAAAACAAAAGAATTAAATTCTCTTAAGGCTAAGAAAAAATCTATTGAGACTAAGCAGCAGGAGTTAAAAAAGTTGAGACAGGAGACTTCTAGTTTTGATAGTATGGTTCCTAAGCAAATAGATACACCCCAGCTTATATATGATTTTTATAATGGATGCAAGTTATTTGGAGTAAATGGAGAAAATATCTCTTTTGAATTGTTGAATGGGGATAGCAGTTCAAATAGTAACAATTTTCATACTCTTATAATAGACTTAAAGATTAAAGGAAACAAGGGAAATATAGAAAATTTTATAAGAAATCTAAATACTGTTACCAAAAGAAAGCTTAATGTAAAAAGCATTACTATTGGTTCTAGTGATGATGAAGAAATGGACAATGGTGAGTTAAAAAGTTCTGATGAAGAAGTGAGCACGGATAACAGTAATAAATCTGTTGATAATGCTACAAAAAATGGAGATGAACTTCCCGGAGAAATTATTTTTTATCAATATATACAGGGCAGCGGAAGCAGCAATACAAAAGTCCCCGATAATTATATTTTTTATGATAGCCAAAAACAGGGATTTAACAGTATAGCTGATATGTTCAAGTAAAATTTTTTGATTGTAAGGGGTGCAGATTGTGAATAGGAAAAAAGGTTTTACATTAATAGAAATTATGATAATATTATCAATTACAGGGTTACTTTCCATAATTTTAGTACCGAAGATAGGGGCCATTAAGCTGCAGTCCAAAGACAATAGTGTAAATACCAACGTACTTTTAGTCAGAACTTATCTTGAAAACAGATCGGCAAAAGATACAAACTCCTATAAATCGTCTATTAGTGCAAATCAAACGAAGGATCAAGCTCTTACTGTTATTTTAAACAATATTGAAAAAGACATGAATTCTAATTTTTCTGGAAGTAATTCTTTGATAAATCCTTTTAACAATAGCAAATCTGTTACTAAAAATTTATCAGGAGATTCATCTGTTTTACTTTCTTATTCATCCAATACTTTACCAAAAGATAATGAGATAGCGAGTGACAGTACTCTTCCTAGTGGGGAGAATAAGAAGGGAAATGTGGTAGTTGTTGTCTATGGAAGTACCCAGGATAAAAGTGGAGGTTATGTATTGTATGGAATAGGTAACAGCGGCAAAATAGTTAATTCGTATATTGTCAAATTTAAATCTTTGTCAGCAATTGATAAAATGTCAGATGATGGTGGAAATGATTCCAGTGTTGAAACAAATGTTAATAAAGTAGTTAACTATATAAGAATTAATGCAATAAGAAGGATAATAATGGGAGTGCCTGAAAACAAAATTTATGATGTGATCCAGGGACCACTATATAGTGATTTGAACAATAAATTTACTCCTGGAGATGCTTCAAGGCATATTGTCAATCCATATTATTTGAATAAGGACGCAATTGATGATGATGGGTATCATACTAATGGAGACCCTGGCATAAATAGAGATTATTCTATAATAGTTAATGCTAACCCTTATGATTATTCAAATATAGATAGTAAATATTCTAGTTATCCTGGAAATGTAGTAGTATATGTGAGCAAAAATCCAATGGGATATGTAGTGTACGGAGTTGATAAGAGCGGCAAAACGGTTTATAAAACTCCAATTAATCTTTCTACTGAAGTAACAGGAGATATGACTGCTGCATTAAAAAATAATGTAAAATCTGCTGCTGAGATACTAAAGAATAACCTTACTGCAAATCTTAAATCAGCATATGATAAGTATCCTCAGGACACCTATCACAGAACTACTGAGCTGCAGTCTCTGGCAGAAAATCAACTTCAGCAGTTGAATTTAAAAAACTCCTATGTACCAGATTGGACTGGCACAAGGACAGATACTTATAATTTTGACAAAGATAATGGGATTTCATTAGTTATAGAACTTACTCCGGGAAATTATGTTACTGATTACAAGGGCACAGTTATTGTAGACGTACTTTCGGATACCAGTGGTTATGAAGTCTATGGTATAGATTATACAGGAAGTAAGTATGATTATACTAAGGTAAAATCAAGTGATTCTTAGGTTCAGATGGAGTTTGCTTATAGTCGTTTTCACGGAGTGCGCTGGGGGTGTTCAATGGTAGCGATCGGATAAATGATATATCTAAAATATTTAGAAGTAGGGATCAAAATGAAGAAAAGAGGATTTACTTATATAGAAGTAATGATGGCCATCAGTGTATTTATAATGTTATCTGCTTTTGTTATTAGACTTAATATTACAGCTAATAAAAATGTAAACAAACAGGTTTTAAAGCAGAATATGATGATGGAAGCACAAAAATGTCTTGAGGAAAGTAAAAATAATCCGGACAGTAGTGAATACAAAAATGATAGTTATAAAAAGATGGACGGTTATTATATTAATATAAGTTCAGTACCGGTTAAGGCTGATTCACCCAATCTTTTCCAAATTACAGTAAAAGTTAGGAATAATATTGATGATGAGGAAAATGAAGTGGTGTTAAAATCACATTTTTTAAAAAAATAAGGTGGCAGGTTTTCAGTATGAAAAAAAGAGGATTTACTTTAGTAGAGCTTATGATAACTTTGGCTATATTTTCTATATTTTCAGTATACCTTTATCAAACTTTTTTTTTCGAGATAAAACAATCTCTTAACTTTAAGAATAATATAGATATTCAATATAATGCAAATAAGGCTTTAAATATGCTTACGGATCAAATAAGAAATTATAGCTCAACTAATGATACTAAAACTTTAACATCTTCAGATGGAAACAAGATTCTTAAATTAGGATCTAAAGACAAGGATGGCAAAATTGAAGTTAGTCCTGTTAGTGATGCTGGTGCAGCTAATAAGGATATAATTAATTTGATTTCAAATCCAACAGCATCTAATGTTCCTTCTTCTAATATATATTATGATATAAAAAGTAAAACTCTTCAGGATAATGATGAAAATAAATGCTTTAATATAGATTCAGTTGATTTTTCATATAAAAATGGATTAATTTTTATAAGTGTTTCAGCTTCAGAGGGGAATATACAGGTTGAAAGTTCTACTGCCGTTAATGTTCAGGCAAATTAATTTGTAAGGAGAAATAGGATATTGATGAAAAAAAGAGGTTCTGCCCTTATAGTTGTTATTATTATTATGACAGTAACTTTTTTATTGGCTGCATTTATGGTAGATACTAGTATTAAAAGTAATAGAGCAGCTTCAGATACTTCTGATAAAACCAGGGCATATTATAGTGCTGAGACAGGTATCTATGATTTTATAAATTATGTCAATGATGATATTGAAAACAATATTAAGAACAATAAACTTGATATATCTTCAGGAAACTCTATAACTAATAATTATAACAAAGCTGGTCTTTATAATGACAATATGGAAGTATATAAAGCTGAACTTATGCATGATATCTCAATGCCACAAGATAGTGATTATATAAAGACCTATACATTTGATTTTTATTCCAAAGGAAATTTTGGCTCTGAAACTTGTACCATAATTGCAAATGTATCTATTGTTTATACAGATAACAAGTATACGTCTTATACAATAAACTCCAGGCAAGTAGAAGACTGAGTAGAGTTTCAATATAGGGGCTTCTAAATGAAAATCAACTTATTCTCCGGATATTTCTTACAACCTTCAGCTCATTAAATATTTTGATAAGTCTAAGTAAAAAATTCTAAAAAAGCTAAGAACTTTTGAAAACTCGTGCCTCAAACAATTCAAAAGTTCTAAGTTTTTACGAATTTTTTCTAAGACTTATATACAAAATATTTAAAAGAGCTTCATTATTGTAAAAACATTCCTGCGTATAAGTTGATTTTTAAGTTAGAAAGCTCTAATTGAAACTCTAACTTATACATAAAATATAATAACAAAATGGAAATCACACTTAAAAACTTTTTCTATAAGTCTTAGTGAGGTATTTTAGAAAATCTTAGAAGCCTATATATGTTTGAGGTATGAGTTTATATAAGCTTCTTTAGATTTTCAAAATACCGAGCTTTAGACTTATCAAAAGTTTTTAGTGTGATGAAATTTGTTAGTATATGGCTGGTATAAGTTAACTTTCTATTTATGAACTCTATAAAAGTTTTTATAAAAATATGTATTTTATCTGCCATATATATTATAATTAAATCTATAATGTTAAAATCGGAGGTATACTATGGGAGAATGGGAAATGATACTCAGATTGCTACTCTCGGGAGTACTTGGGGCTTTAATAGGATTTGAAAGAAGAAGCCACTCTAAGCAAGCAGGACTTAGAACTCATTTTGTCGTAGCAGTTGGAAGTGCCCTTATTATGCTTGTGTCTAAATATGGATTTTGGGATTTAGTTGGTATGAATTCGGTGTCACTAGATCCAAGTAGGGTAGCTGCTCAAGTTGTAAGTGGTGTTGGTTTCTTAGGAGCAGGAACTATTATTGTAGAACACCAATTTGTAAGAGGACTGACTACGGCAGCTGGATTGTGGGCTACAGCTGGTATTGGTATAGCAATTGGTGCGGGTATGTATATACCTGGTGTAGGAGCTACAGTGCTTATAGTTATAGGACTTGAAATATTCAACAAATTTCAAAAAAACGAGGTATATTCTATAGGAAGGGCAAATTTATCAGAAGAAGGTATTAATTCTACATTAGATATATTAAAAAATTCAAAAATGAAAATATCTAATATTCAGGTTAATAGGCATCATAATAAAACCAATAAGGATTTAGAAGCAAGGATTACCTTTAAAATTTACACCAGAAATCAAAATGAAATGAAGGATATGATGGTAAATCTTCTGAGGATTCCTTATGTAAGGGATGTAAACATAGAATAAAGTTTTTTAGAGACAAGAAGGAGTATAATTTGTTTTTTTTATTAACTCAACTGTCGCAGTTTAAAAGCTTTGCGAAGCAAAGCTTCGCAAGTTAAGAATTAATAATGAAAAATTAATAGTGAAGGATGATTTTTAGCTGTCGCAAAAAATCTTTAAATTTATATAAATCAGCAATGTTTCACTTTAGCGAAACGAGTGATGAAAAGCTTAATCAAAGATTTTTTGTAGTGTAACGGAAAAAAATCCACATTAACTATTAATTCTTCATTCTTAACTATTAATTAAAAAAATTTTATATGTACAAAAGTTGAGTATTAGCAAACTATAATATTGGAGGAAAACATATGAAAAAAATATTTAAACTGGCTTTAGGGCAAGCAATAATTTTAGGACTCGCTTTCCCTGGAACTGTATCTGCTGCTGCTAGCCATAATGTGAGCAGAATTTACGGATCAAGTAGATACCAAACCTCAATAAATATTTGCAACAACTTTAGCAGCGGGAAGGTACAAAATGTTATTGTAACCAGTGGAAACAATTTCCCCGACGCCTTAGCTGGTAGTGTGCTTTCAAAACAATTAAATGCCCCTATTCTTTTGGTAGACAAGTCTTTAAGTGACAGTCAGGATTCTATTAATTATATAAGAGATCATTTGGATGTAAGTGGAACTGTATACGTTCTAGGTGGATATGCTTCTGTAAGTGATGAATATATAAATTATATTAAATCTTTGGGGTTTAACAATATTAAAAGGCTTGGTGGAAAAAATAGATTTGAAACTAACAAAGTAATAGTAGAAAATATGAATGTAAGTAAGGGAACCCCTCTAGTTGTAGTTAATGGCAGTAATTTTCCAGATGCATTGAGTATATCAAGCATAGCAGGTATGAAAGGTTATCCAATAATTTTAAGCAATACAGATACACTACCGGATGAAGTAAAAGAAAAGATAAGCACAATAAGTCCTTCTTCTGTGTACATAATAGGAGGACAAGGTGCATTAAGTGATAATATTATTTCTGAGATAAAGAAATTGGACACAACTATAGAGGATGGAAATATTATAAGAATATGGGGAAAGAATAGATATGAAACTTCATTAAACATATGTAAATATTTTAATTTGGACAGCAGTACTGTAGTTATTGCAAATGGAGAAAATTTTCCAGATGCTTTGTCCGGGAGTGCTTTAGCAGCAAAACTTCAGGCACCTATTTTGCTTACTGATGGAAAGAATATATCAACTCAAAAAGAGTATATAGATACCACAAAGTATACAGATGAAATTATACTTGGGGGAAGTGGTGCTGTAAGTGAAGATGCGGAAAATGAATTAAAAGGAATAGAAAAGAAGCTATTTGAAGTAACCAATGAGTATGTAGGTGAAGATGGAAAGTATTATATAGAAGGTAATTATTTAAAATATGTTACAGATATAAATGAAGCTTTAGATTATGTAAAGAGAACAGGAGATAGCAGTGTAGTTGAAGAAGATAATGGACAGTGGTTTATATTAGATGATGGCTTTGACATGACCATAAGTGATAAGGTAAAATTAGAGGTAGATAGTGATGTGAGCATAAAACTAATTCATTTTGATAGTAATGGAAATATATTCTATAACCAACCTAATTTCATTGATATGGTCAATGGTCAATACGAAGATAAGCCTGTATTTAATTTATTCATTAAAGATGGTAAAGTAATGAAAATGGATCAGCAGTTTAGACCATAAACAGAGTTCTTGGCATCAGATGGAGTTTTGACTCCACCTGATACTTATTAACAGGATTCTTAGTGCTTCAGCACTTAGAAGGCGTTATCCTTTAGGAAAAATCGTTATCCAGGGACGTAGCTGCTCTTTACTCCAAACTTGGAGGAGTGGGAGTATTAGAGCAGGTAGTCATCGGATAAAAGAAGAATAAGGCTATGTGCAATTATTAATTTGCAAATAGAACCTTCTTAATGTATGAAATTGGTTTTATATGTTAGGAAGGTTCTTTATAATAAAATTTTGAATGAAAAATATCATAAAGAAGGGAAGCGAGTATTTAGCAGTTTTATGTTAAGTAATTTTGCTGCTAAAATGATATATGGAAATAAAAAATATAAAGGGAAATACATTTTGCATTGATACTAAAATGGCATGCATACCTTTTTATAAGATCAATTATAGAGAAATAATTATGATGGATTCTGGATGGCCAAGAGGAGGAGAAAGAGAAGGTATAGCTGAAGTTTTAAAAACGAATAATTTAAAAGTAGCTGCTATAATATGCACTCATGCTCATATGGATCATATAGGCAATGCTGAATATTTGAAAGAAAAGTACAATTGTATTATTGCTATGCCGGAATGTGAAGCTGTTACTTGCAGTTCAATTATTAACTTGAAGTTTTATCATAATAATTATAACATGGCTGAAATTGCAAAACATTTTGGACAGATGGTTTGTAAAACAGATATTATGATTACACCTGATCAAGAAAATATATATGTTTGTGGTGTCAAATTCAAAATTATTCATACACCAGGACATAGTGCTGCTCATATATGTGTTATTACTCCTGATGATGTGGCATATTTAGGAGATGCCCTTGTTGGATATGAATTAATGGAGCAAGCTAAAATGCCTTATTCCTATTCCCTTACGGATGATTTGAAAAGCAAAGAGAAACTTTATGACTTAAAATGCAGTAAATATATTGTGGCACATAAAGACATATATGATGATATTACAAAGCTCATAAAGGACAATATAAAATTTTATAAAGATACGGCAAATAGCATATATGATGTAATGGATAGAAATAGAAGCATGACAATGGAAGAAATTTTTAGATCAGTAACTAAAGATTTTAACATTAACCTGGATAACAGAGTAAAATATGGATTAACAGAAACAATTTTAGTATCCTATGTGAGATATCTTAATGAAAAAGGTATGCTGGATTTAAATATGGAGAATGGACTTTATAAATATTTAAAAAAGGCACCTATTTGTACTAACGTTTATTGATTACTCAACTTTGCGAAGCAAAGCTTCGCAAGTTAAGAATTAATAATGAAAAGTTAATAGTGAAGGATGATTTTTAGCTGTCGTAAAAAATCTTTAAATTTATATAAACCAGCAATGTTTCGCTTTAGCGAAACGAGTGGTGAAAAGCTTAATCAAAGATTTTTTGTAGTGTAACGAAAAAAATCTACATTAACTATTAATTCTTCATTCTTAACTATTAATTAAAAAAACCTTATATGTGTAAAAGCTAATTATGTATAGAAAAAATAATTATCTTGTCTTTAATAAAAATTAGTAATAATATAAAATTTGTGGATAATATGTTCTAAGGAGGAGATAATTGTTGTTTATATCATCAAAAGTGGCTCTTCAATTTTTAAAACACAGTAAATTGCAAACCTTTGTTATAATACTGGGAATTGCAGTAGGAGTTTCTGTGCAAATATTTATAGGACTTTTAAGCAGTGGACTTGAAAATACTATTTTAAATAAAATTGCAGGAAATTCAGCTCAAGTTACGGTTTATTCTAATAACGGCAGCATAGAAAATTGGAGTGATATAAAAAATAAAATTGTAAAAGAAGATAAAAATGTAAAGACTGCAGCGCCTGTAGTTGATTCTCAGGTTTTTATTAAATTAAAAGATACTAACCAACCTGTTCAGATCAGAGGATTTATGCCTGAAGATGTTAACTCACTTTATAACATAAAAGGCAGTATATATGAAGGAAAAATGTATGAAAATAGTGGGCAAGTTATTATAGGAAAAGATTTGAAGAAGAAGCTTGATTTAAAGCTTGGAGATAATATAGATTTGTTTACCATGGGTGGAAAAAAGTTGACTTTAAACATAGTTGGTTTCTTTGATCTTGGAGCTACTAAAATAAATGGAACTTGGGTTATTACAGATTTAAGTGATGTTCAAAATTTAATTGGTTTTGGAAACAAGGCTACTTCTATGGAAATTGCAGTTAAGGATATATATAATGCAGACCTGGAAGGAAAGAAAATAACTAAAATACTTTCTGATAACAGCGTTAATGTGCAGAATTGGAAAGATCAGAATAAATTTTTAGCCAGTGGAATGGTTGGAGAAAAAATTTGTACAATAATAATTCAATTCTTTGTACTTCTTGCAGCAGTTCTCAGCATCATAAGTATACTGGGTATAAGTGTAGTTCAAAAATATAAACAGATAGGTATATTAAAGGCCATGGGTATAAAGGATGGAAGTGCAGCTTTTATATTTTTTGTACAAGCTTTTATACTTGGAGTATTGGGAACGGCTTTGGGACTGCTTTTTACATGGTTGTATATAAAAGGGTTTAACAGATATATAGTTAATTCTGAAGGATTGCCTCTAGTTAATATAGTTGTGAACCATAAATTTATTTTAGCATCATCTATTATTGATGTAGCTGCGTCAACCTTTGCAGCACTCTTTCCGGCATTTAAGTCATTTAGACTTAATCCTGTGGAGGTAATAAAAAATGGATAATATCATTCAACTTGAAAATGTAAATAAGATATATGGAAGAAGAGTTAAAAATAAAGTTTTGTCAGAAGTAAATATATCTATAGAAAAGGGATCTTTTAATTCCATTATAGGGGCATCGGGAAGTGGAAAGACCACTCTCTTAAATATAATGGGTATGCTAGATAAGCCAACAACAGGAGAAGTGTACATACAGGGTAAAAGTATAAAAAGTATAGGAAGAAATTCAAGGGCTTCAGTGAGAAATAAAAGTATAGGCTTTGTTTTTCAGTTTCATTATCTTCTCCCCGAGTTTAATGCAATACAAAATGTACTTATGCCTTACAGAATAAAGCATTTTTTTTGCGGTAGAAGTGCTAAGAGAAAGGCAGAAGAACTTCTTGAACTAGTTGGACTTTCTGGATGCAAGAAAAAGAAGGTATATGACTTATCAGGGGGACAGCAGCAAAGAATTGCTATAGCTAGGGCACTTATGAACGATCCCAGCATAGTTCTTGCAGATGAGCCCACTGGGAATCTTGATTCTACAAATGCAGAGAGTATTTATAAACTCTTTCGACAAATAAATGATAAGTTTGGTACTACCTTTATTATTGTAACTCACGATGTAAGTATAGCTAATAAAACTGATAGGATAATACAGATAAAAGATGGACAAGTAAGATCGTAGCTCTTATATAGGAAATAGCATTGTAAAATAAATTTGCAATGTTATTTTTTTTATTAAAATAGAAACAATTTTATAAATATATAGACTTTTCTGAAAAGTAATGTTAAAATAGTAACAAATGAAATGTTAAAATAATAACATGATATATAGTTATTAAAAGGGGTGCATATTTGTGGAAAAAAATGAAGTTTTATCAAAACAAACCATTGATATTGATGTAAAACCTGGGGATGCATTGTTAGTTGTAAATAGAAAGAAAAAATTATCTAAAAACAGTAAAATTACTTTTGAAGGTAAAAACATTATAGATATTGCAACAAAGTACACTAAAACAATAGACAATATATTTATATCTTTGATAAAAGTTTATTTAACATCCTTAAACCCTATAAAGTCTGTGGGAAGACAGTGCTTTGAAGTTATTTCCAGGTACACTGGATTGACTATTGAAGAATCAAAATCTAAATTGGAAGAAATGTTGAGCACATTAGGTTGTGATAATAGTGGGACTATTTTTAAAGCTTTTCCTTTTAAATTAGAAGCTTATGAGAAACAGCGTCTTATGTTTGCCATGGCGTTTTTAGTTAAACCAAAACTTATAATATTAGATGATACTATCTTTAGACTGGATAATAAAATAAAGAATTATATGTTGGCACAACTTAAAAAGTTAAGGGAAGAGAATAACACTAGTTTGATATTCATATCCAAAAATGCTAGGGTTGTAGCTGAAGCTGTAGATAATATAGCAATTATGTATAGAGGAACTGTAATTGAATATGGAAAAAAGGACTTAATTTTGAAAAATCCTATTCACCCATATACGAAATATATTCTTTTTTATAAAAACAATTCGAAGTTTGCGGAAGCATCATCTGAGATTAAAGAATATATAAAAAGCATTAATAATATGCCTAGAACAGGATGTTCTTTTTGTTTGAACTGTGAAAAGTCATCTTATGATTGCATGTATATGAGACCTGAAATAAAATTTTTGAGTTCAGGTCGACAGGTAATTTGTTCTAACTATGTGAACTATAATGCTTAAAAAGTAAGATGTATATAGAGTTTCTTGTTGTAGATATTGAAATGACTACAACAAGGAACTTTTTTATATTTACAAAATTTTAATTTTGAACTCCTAATACAATGGTATATACTAATATTGAAGGGAGTATGAGTAAAATGGACGAAAAAAAGGAGAGGGAAATGGAAGAATTAGCTGAGGAAATCGACATAATATTTTCAGTTAAAGATAATATTTCTCAGAGTGAAATAAATAACTTCCTAAATAAATTTACTGAGTTATCTGAAGATGATATACGAAAAAAAATATCAGAAATTACTGAAGATAATTCCTATATAGAAGATTCGTCTTCAGATCAAAAAGATGAAAACTCCACAGAAAATATAGACTCTGAAAGTGTCAATGAAGTAAAAGTTGAAGATTCTCTAGAAGAACTGGATGAAGATAAAATTGAAAATGTAAATGATGATTTACAATTACATATAGATGAATTACCTGAGAAATCAGAGGATAATAAAATTAAACCCATTTTTGATGATGGAAACATTCCGGATGTACCCTTTGTAAGAGCAGAAATAAAATATGGACAACTGTCTCTGGAATGGGGATGGCCAGAAGGTATAGACAAAGTACTTTTATGCTGCAGGATGGATAGATTTCCAGAGACACCTTCAGATTCCAGTGCTTCTCATGTAATCATAGAGAGAGAGGAAGATTTCGAAACAGGAGATTATACCATAAGTAAAATAGAAGAAGGAAATTATTATTTCTGTATTTATGCTGTGGTGGAATATGAAAACAAGACATTATATTCTGAAGGTCAGAGAAGGCTTGTGGTAAATAAAGTACCTCAGGAAATATTTTATGAAATAGACTTAAAAAGAAGTCTCTTGGGTAAATTAAAATCTGCTAAGATAAGCTTGTCTGCGCCATCTTCTAAATCTTCTCCAAAGGGAGAAATAGAATTGCCGCAGCTTGTTTTAATCAGTAAGATAGGGAATATGCCTATTCAAAAATCTGATGGAGAAACTTTGTTTAATATAGATTATGAAACTTTAAAAAATGATGAAATCATAGACTTTGATTTGCCTATTGAAAATATAAAAAAAAATATGTATGTGAAATTATTCTTTGTAGATGACTCTAACAGTAAGTTATACAGGATAGTTTCACCAGCTAAGGAAAAGCTGTACTTTAAATAGAAATTATATTTTAGTTAAGAATTAATAATTAAGAATTAATAGTTATGGATGATTTTCTTCCGTTAACACTACAGAAAATCTAAATCATAACATAACGCAATTGAAGCTTTGCTTCAATAAGCTCTAATTTAAGATTTTTAGTAACATAGTGGAGAAAAATTATCATTCACTCTTCACTATTAATTATTAATTTTTAATTACATAAGGGGAGGATTAACTGTGAAACTTAACTTTAGAAAAAAAGATGATTATATATGTCCCTATTGTTTTTCTAAACATGCTTTAAATGAAGTGAATTTTATATGCAAAAATGATCCTGATTTATGTGAAAATGCAAGAAACCTAACGCCCATAAAACCAAAGAACGTTGAGGACAAAAATGAAATGCCGGATTATGTGTTTTGCAATGAGTGTGGACAGAAAACCAATATAAAAGTATGCCCAACCTGTAACCAGGAACTTCCATATTCAATTGGAGAATATGATAATTTAATATTTGCAGTAATTGGTGCAAAAGAGGCAGGAAAAAGCCATTACATTGCAGTTTTGATTCAAAAGATAATGAATGAGATAGCTTCGGCCTTCAATTATAGTCTTTCAGCAGTTGATGATGCTACTATGAATAGATATAGAAATGATTTTTATAATCCTATTTTTAAGAGAAATGAAATTATAGGAGTAACTCATTCTGCTAAAACTGATGCCTCTGTAAAGCAGCCTCTTATATATAATCTTGTTTTTAAGGATAACGGAATATTTGGAAGCTTTTTAAAAAGTAAGAGGATAAGCAATGCAGTTACTATTGCTTTTTTTGATACTGCAGGTGAGGATTTAGATTCTGAAAATACTATGAAAACTGTAAATAAGTACATATATAACTCTTCAGGTATAATATTTTTGCTTGACCCTCTTCAACTGGAAGAAGTTAGGAGGAAACTGCCTAAAAATATTAAATTGCCGCAGCAAAATACAGAGATAGAAGACTTGCTTTCTAGAACGGCAAACCTCATTAGAAAGGCAAATGGTATAGGAATGGATAAGCTTATAGACATACCTGTGGCCGTGGCTTTTTCAAAAATTGATGCAGTGGAATCACTGATTGATCCATCAAGCTGCATAAATTATCCAAGCAGCCATGTAAGCAAGGGATATTTTGATTTGGCAGATTTTGAGGATGTAAATGGAACAATGGAATCTTTAGTTAGGAGCTGGGGCGGAGAAAATTTTGCAAATCAGCTTAGCTCAAATTTTAAAGAGTACGCTTATTTTGGATTGACAGCTCTTGGATGCAATCCTGAAAGTAATAGAATAACTAAGCTTAGACCACATAGGGTAGAAGATCCTTTTTTGTGGCTTCTCTATAAATACAAATTTATTAAGGGAGAAAAGAGGAAGTGATAGATAATGGCAGTTCAGCAGCTTTTTTATACGTCCTGTAAAAAAGGCTTGTCCTCTGGAATGGGATTTCAAACTTATTCCATGTCAAAGGGCATTACGGATAACGAGAGAATGGAAATAGAAAGCCACTGCATATACATACCGCCTTCTAATCTTCCAACACAACCTACCAAGGAAGAGATAGACAGGTTGTTTCCTATATCTTTTTCTTCTTTTAGACTTGAAAATGGAAAGTACTGTATTTCACAAATTAAATATGTGGGAAAAGATTATTCAGAGAGATATGGAAATTACTTTTGCCATGTACTTATATCGAATAATGCTTGGGAATCTTATCCCATAGAGCTTTATGAATCGCCTATTTTTAGATATTGTTTGAGTGAAGAAGAAAAAAATGCTGTTGAAATAGACTATCTTCCTGAAATTACGGAGATTCCACTAGGTAATGTAGTTGATTTTGATGAAATAAGTAATTTTTTAAAAGGCAGTGGAGGAGATAAGGGTAAGAAATTTACAAGTCTTTTAGAACGTGTTGTGATGTATAATAGTTCCAAAAAAAGAATTATACTTGCAGATGTAAAAGAAAACATTCCTTTTTGGATTGGGGCAGTTTGTATGTCACTACCTAAAAAGCTGGCGCTGCAATTTAGTTTTACTACTTACAGCTATAACCCAGACAATACAGACTATATACTCTGTGGTATAAGTAAAAATGGCAGCAAATTTAATTTTGCAGACAATCGAAAGATGTATGAGTACAGTGCTATGAATTTTTCAGAAGATTGTCCAAGGAGCAAAAGCAGTTTTTCAAAGCGGGCTGAAGTAGGATACACTGTTTCAAAAGAAGTATTTCTGCCTTTTTTAAAATTTTTAGATCAGTTTGAGTACAATAAACTGGATGAAGAAGTGGATAATTGTGTAACTCTTTATAATATAGTAAAAAAGGGACTTGAAAAATGCA
This sequence comes from Clostridium sp. 001, assembly GCF_019056555.1. NCBI lineage: Bacteria > Bacillati > Bacillota > Clostridia > Eubacteriales > Clostridiaceae > Clostridium > Clostridium sp. 001. Next base: position 2,987,441 of record NZ_CP020473.1, read on the forward strand.
GCATAGAAGATGTGAAAAAGGCTCTTAGTTTTGCAATTAAGTATAAATCGGAAGATGCCTATGAGGAACTCTTTCATCAGATTAATGCAAGACTTGAAAAGATAAGCACACAGGTAGATGTACAGCTTTGCTATATGATAACTACATTTTTACTTAAAGTGTCCAGAGACATAGATGATGATAACTATATAGTAAAGGCTTATAAATTTTTCTTTGACTCTCTTGATTATATTGCAGTTTACAGCAAAGATACTGATATTTATGAAATGTTGAATTTGCGTAAAAGAATGGCACAGGATGAAGTGGATAATATCTGCCAATTTCTAGAAGTTTCTCTGAGTCCAGATAGAATAAAAAATATTCAAGATTATATAAAAGAAAACCCGGTTTATTATTCAATTTCTACAATATCAGATATAATTTACTCCGGTTACACTTTTAGAGATAAAAATGTTACTTTGCTTTTAAATAACTGCATAAAATTTTTAATATTATCTGAGGACAACACTTTATATGTGCTCAATTATTTTAAAAATGATTGTGAGTGTATCTCAAAAATTATTATTAGAATTTACTGCATAAACTATTATTTAGGTAGAAGCGAAGCTATTTTGGATTTGCTTGCGAAATTTGTTGTAGACGAGGGAAATAAGGATGGCAATTGGAAGAAAAAAGTCTATTTAAATATGTACAACCTTCCAAACTCCTATAATTTTTTATTTTCTCTATATGTTTTTGAGCTAAAAGAAAATACTGAAAATCAGGACTTTTTTATAAATTACTGTAGTGAAATATTCAATTCTTTTGAAGAATACAGAAGTGAAAAATTTTCAGATGCTTTTAAATTATATTTGGAATTTTATAATGGAGATGACGCAGCCCTTGAAAGTTACAAAGGCATACTGAATTATATACTTGAGAACTTAAATATGCACATTGTGGATAAAAAAGTAATGGAGAAGTTTATAACGGATGTGGAAGAAAAGTTAAGTATAGATAATGCAGGAGAAGAAAATGCACTTATTGAAACAATTTTAAAATTAAAAAGAAAATATAATATTACAACCATCTGTAATATATCAGAACTTTTGTATATTGGTAAGAGAATTGAAAATCCAGATATGGACTATAATGAAAGACTTCTTAAGAAGGTCAAATATAACTTTTCATATATGAGTGAGGAAAAGTATAGAGAATACTTAAGCTGGCTTTTACCTAATATATTAGTGCAGTCTTCTGGATTTACAGGCCATATAAAGGTAAAAAAGACTTTTTTTTGTTCCAAATATGAAGATACCTTTTACAATGTATATTTTAATGGTATAGAGGATATACTTTTTACAAAAAAATATAAAAACTTAATGGGTTCTCGATATAATGAGAGGTATAAAATATTTTTGGATTTTTTCATAACCTTATATAAAAATAAGAAAAATTTAAGTGAAGAAAGGGAAAATATTATATATAATAGAGTAATAGAAATACTTATAAAAATTTCTCAAAAAAAGTTAAAAGAGTATACTGCCTATATTGTTGATAAGACAAGTAAATTAAAAAGTCAAGTTTATATTAGAGAAAAGTGGCTTGAAATTGAAAAAGAAGCAGAGGAAAAGGGCAAGAAAAAGGGTATACTTGATCTTTTTAAAAAATGATTTAAAGAGGTGTTATTTACTGTGAAAACTAGAGCTAAGATGGTTCTCATTGCAGTTTTTGTGTATGTTCTCCAATTGAGTTTTATACCTTCACAAAAGGTATATGCCAGTACATCATCTCCAAATGTAGATGTAGTTTTTGTGCTTGATTCAAGTGGATCTATGAAACAAAGTGATCCAGAAGAGATAAGGACAGAAGCTATAAAGATGTTTTTGGATATGGGACAGGTACAGGGAAACAAGGCAGGACTTGTGGCTTATTCAGATACCATAATAAAAGAACATAACCTGGATGCAATAAATTCTGAATCGGATAAAGAGAGAATAGAGGAAATGGCTTCTAATATACCTCTTGGGCAGAAAACCGATATTGGAAGAGGTCTTTTGGAAGGTGCAAAAGTATTAGATAGTGGACATAATAGCAATAATAGACCACTTATAATACTGCTGTCCGATGGTAAAAATGATTCTCAAAGGAGTGCCAGTGAATCTTTAAAGGATTTAAATAGTGCAATAAGCACATGCAAAAGCAAAGGTTATCCTGTGTACACTATAGGACTCAACTATGATGGAACTGTGGATAAAGCACAGTTAACTCAAATAGCCAGTGAGACAAAGGGAAAAAATTATATAACCAATAAGGCATCAGACCTTACAGACATACTAAAGGATATATATGGAGACAGCGCAAATGTAAAAGTTCAGGATCAGGGAAATATTGTGGCTGATGGAACCTTTCAGGATTTTAAAATAAATGTACCAGGGTCAAATGTTTTGGAAGCCAATATATCCATGGTTACAGACAAACCTTTAGAATTAAAGCTTATAAATCCTTCAAGTAAGGAAGTACAGATACCTTCAAGTGATGTGGTTTTTACAAAGTCAAAGAAGTATTCAGTACTTAAGATTGTAAAACCTGCAAGCGGTCAGTGGAATCTAAAGGTAAAAGGTGTAAGCGGCAGCAATATAAAGATAAGTTATGTATTTAATTATAAAAATCAGGGAAAACAAAATTCTTCAGATAGAAATATTGAAGGCAATAAGTCTGCACTTAAAAGTCCAAAGGCCATAGGAGCAGCTGTGGCTGCAGCACTAATTATTATAGGCCTTGCAGCCTTTGTACTGATGAAGAAAAGACGTGTACAGGGATTTGGAAGACTGGAAATTCACATTAAGGATGAAAATACTAGTGAGGTTCTTTCACCTCAATTTAGAAACTTGGACAATTACAATGGAAGTTTTACACTTTTTGAAGTCTTAGGATTAAAAGAAGAGTATGCAGAAACAGATAATATAAAATTTATATTTAAAGAAGATGACAGCATAGAAATTGTAAATAAGTCAGGCTGTGTACTTCAAAAGTCTGGTAGAAAGCTTGAGGAAAGTTCTAAGCTAGTTCTTTATAACAGAGATAAAGTAACAGTGTTTTTAAATAAAGTAACAAAAAGTATAACATTAGAATTTCACTCAAAATAGTGCCAAAGGGAGGTAGAATATGAATACTAGAGTTAGGGAACACCTGGAAGACCTTGAAGTTAGCAAAGGTGGAGGAATAATAAGTGACAAGATACGTATAGAAACAATACCTAATCCAGTTCTTGTAATAGGACTTGGAGGAACAGGTATAGATGCTATGCTGAGATTAAAATATCAAATAAATAAAAGATTTGTGCTGGAGCAGGACAGTATTTCAAATACAAGAAAAGATAAGCCTAAGAAAGTTGAATTCTTAGGTTTTGAAACAAATCAGGGAGAAAAAAATAAGAGATATCCCATGAATGGTGGGGTAGGACTTGATCCTCAAAGTGAACTTGTCATGCTTTCAAATGCAGAAGTCAGGTCTATATTAAACGATCGTAAGATACTGGATGATTGTATAAAAGAGTGGCTGGCACCAGAGTTATCTTCTGAAAGCGGTACTGATGGTGCTGGTGGAGTTAGACAGGTTGGAAGATTGCTGCTTTTTACAAAAATTAATGAGATTGTGGATTGCTTAGAAAAGAAAATAAGACTTCTTCAGGAAGATACAGAGGAAATTTTACATGTGTTTGTACTTTCTGGACTTTCAGGAGGAACTGGAAGTGGAACATTCATAGATATTGCCTATATAGTAAGGGGAATAATGAATAATATTTACGGAGCAAAAGGCGATGACAAGGTAAATATTATGAGCTATTTATTTATGCCAGATGTTAACTTATCTAAGACTTCTGACAACCAATCTGCACAATCCTATATTATAAAAAATGGATTTGCAGCACTTAAAGAGTTGGATTATCTTATGGGTATTGGAGACAGACATGAGAGATTTACTCAAAAATACAGAAACAGGCTTACAGTTGATTCACCTATGCCTCCTTTTAATCTGTGTCATCTTATTTCTGCTACAAATGTAGACGGCAGACCTATGAGCAATGCTTATGACTACTGCATGAATGTAACTGCAGAAAATATTGTAAACTTCATGTCAAATGAGGTTAGAGAATCTGGAGGAGTATTTGCAATACAGGATTATATAAGCAACTTGAAGCAGAATACAGACAACATGGCAAAACCATATATGGCCAATTACAAATATGTAATGATAGGTGCTTCTTCTGCAGTACTTCCTCTTGAAGAAATAACTACCTATATGGCTTATAAACTTTTTCAAAAAATACAGTATATGTTTGAGAACATACCTAAAGAACAGGAAATAGACCAATTTATAAGGAAGGCAAGATTGGATGAGGATTCTGTAATAGACAGATTTGAAGAACATCTTCAAAATAGAAAGCCACTAACAGGTTATAAAAACAGGGAAAAGTTTAATTACGACAATGTAATAAAAAAGCAGTCCGTGAATATAGATGAAGAGATGAAAGAGTACTTGAGGGACTACACTAACGAATATGACAAAGTGAAAACACAGTATCCAGGTGAAATTTTAAAACTAGTTAAGGATATGGTGAATCAAATTTTTAAAGACCCTAAAAAAGGACCTTTTTATGCATCTAGAGTATTGTTTTCAGATGGATTTTGTGTTGTAAGGACTTTAGAGACACAGGTAGCTTCTTTAAATGAAAGACTTATGAATATTTCTACGGAAATAAAGTCTGCAGAAGAACTAGCTGAGGATAAGTTTGTAGAAGCTAGAAAAGCCCTATTGTTTACTAAAGAAGGCAAGAAAAATGATTACATAGAGGCTAAAAGTGAGGAGTATTTATTAAAATCTGAAGAACAGAGAATAATGAGGATGGCTGACTTTTATAGCAGTGTAATTGAAGAACTTAGCAAACTGAATAACAGTATTTATAGGGTATATACTGAAATATTAAATGAGTTGAACAGGATATTTAAAGAAGATGGAGATGTACTTGTAAAGGGAGAGGAAATAGAAGGAGCTCTTGGAAGAACCTATTCTTGGACAGTAGTAAAAGTTCCGGATTTAGTAGATTATATTGAAAAAGTTGTGAATAAAGAAGAAGCAGATGACATTGTAAGGAGATTTTCTGAGAAACTTTTAGAGGAATCCCAAAAATGGATTGATGAAATGCATATTGATGTAGTTGGCTCAATTTCAAGTTTTGTCTCAGAAGAATATGGAGATGTAATAACAAAATCCATGGAAGATTTCCTTGCATTAGAATACGGAGAAGATAAATCCATAATAAATATAGTTAAGGATGAAATTGCACCAAAGCTTGATAGGGATGCAGTGCCTATTTTCCATTTAAGTAATACGGAGGCATTGAATTTCCCAGCATGGAGTATGGTTTCAGTGCCTAGAAATGCAAAGAAAATTCTTGAAGGAATTAGGGAATATAAGAAAAACTCCAATAAAGGCAATGCCATTAACATCAAGGAGAGTATGGTTACAAATAGGATATTCTGGCTTAATACTAAAAATGGAGTTCCATTGTATTCCTATGCTCCTATAAAACATTACGAAGAGATTTACGAAAAGACTATGTTTGAACGGGATGGAATAGGAAGGCATTTATATCAAAATGGAGAGAAAAATTGGGTATACCTTCCATCACCTATTCCAGAAGAAGCTTGGGGTACAACTTATGTAAATGATAGAGTAAAAGAATATAATGAAAAAGTAAGGAATCTCTTTGACAGAGCCTTAGAACTTGGATGCATAGTAGATACCCAAAAGGGGAGCAATGAAAGATACAAGTGTGTTATTACTGAAGAATTTAATATAGATGATTTTATGAAAAATTATAATATGGATATGAAGGGTGACAAGGTAAATATAGGAGAGGTAAAAAGGGCCATAGGGGATATGAACAAACTTATTCAGGATAAGCTGACCCCTGTACAAGATAGTGACAGCCAGAAATATTATATTTATGAAAGCAGCAGCAGCGAAAAGGCTAAAATTGATCTGATAAGAACTCCAGAGCTTACAGAGCTCGTAAAAAAAGAAGTGGAAAAGTATGAAAAAATAATAGATAAGAAAAAGGAGCTTGAAAATATAATATCAGATTTGAGCAAAGCTGAAGCTAATGTAGATAGTTTTTTAAGGGCACTTTATACGGAAACTATAATAAAGAAGGGTTTGCTTTATGTCTATAATGGAAATGAAGATAGCAAAGTAGATATAGAACCTTTTATAAATGTATTAAAACAAAAGGAATATCAGTATAAAGCAATATTTGATAAATATGAGACTTTAGATAAGGGAGAAAAGACTATTGTAGATAAAACTTCAGATAGAAAGTTAGAACAGCTTTCTACAGGAGATGGAGTTGAAATATTAAAATCAAAAGTAAGTTCTATTATAGAAGAAGTTAAATCATCTGTTGGAGAGCTGGACACTAGAAAGTATCAGATGGTAGATGGTGACGAATTGTATGCTTTTTATAATGACATACTTTCAAGACTTCAAGAAGTACAAAAATTGCTGGCTTAGATAATATGGATCTGTAATTGGGAGGAATTTTCATGGAAGAAGTTTTAAAAAATTTTGTGGAAAAGTATGATTTAAAGGTGGAAAAAACAATATATGATGGTGACACTAAAAGGAATGTGAATAACCCCATACTTTTTCTCTTTATAGGAAATAGTACTGAAGATGCCTATGAGTATATTAGAAATAGTATAAATAAAAAATGGGGCAATGGCAGAGGTGCAGTTTTTATAAATGTTTCCACAAAATCTGTTAAAGATACGGATAATTCTTTTAGCATCCAGCTCCATGAAAATTTTAAAAATAAAAAGACGTTGAGAAAAGATATAAGAGATAGATTTTACAGTAATAAGGAAGATCTTAAAAGTTTAAATCGAAAAATTACAGAAGCTAGAGATAAGTTGTTGTCAGAGGGGGACATGTTTAACTCCTTTGACAGCATAAATATTTCTGTAATTACTACGTCTAAGGATCCATTGAATGTAATACTTACAGAAGTGACTGTACTTTTAAAAAAGAGGATGCTGGAGGTATTTAAACTCAGTTCTGCAGATCTCTATGTTTTAATTAAAAGTCAAAATTTAGAGGATGAGGTCTATGAAGGGGCAGTTACAGTAGGATTTTTTAGGGAAGTGGAATATTTTCAAAAGGATAGCTTTAGCTTTAAAGAAGACATAGCTGTTTATGGAGATGAGACACAGCTTAATGTTACCTGGGAAGGGCCTCTATTTTATCTTACCTATGTTCTGGAGGAAAAAAATGAGAAGGGCATAATTCCTAAATGTTCCATGGATAACAACTATGAAATAATTTCCTATATAAATCTTATAAAAAATAGGGAGGCATCATCAAATGCCTATTCGGATACGGAAAATCAGTATTATGACAACAATATATTTAAATCAAACATAAGTTATGATAATTCTATGAATAGGTATATTTCAGCAGGACTTTCACAGGTGAAAAGACCTAATAGTGCCATTGCTATTTCTGTGCTTGGAGCATTTTATGGAAGAATGTTAAATGAAATGAATACACTCTCTAAAAAGCAGAAGGAATTTATAAATGAAGTTTTAAAAATTGATGAGGCAAGTATTGAACTTCAAGTTGAAGAAATACTTCCTGGGGGAGTAACAATAGAAGACATGCAGGGGATTATGGCAGATAATTTGAAACAGGTAGAGAAAAAAATATCAAGCTTTAACTTAAGGGAGATAGAAGAAAAGTTATACGATGATAGATGCGAAAAGTTTTTCTTTGAAAACTTTCAAAAGCCTTCTGAGGAATCGGTGAAAAACTGTGATTTAGAAAATAATATGAGGACTTTGATTAGAAAAAATATACTTGAGGACAATAAGCTTAATTTATATTGTGCCTTTAACTGGACCTCGGAGGAAGGAGAAACTGTAAGTTATATAAGAAATAGAAGAGATTCTATCTTGAAATTTGTAAGTAAGTTAAATGATGAAATTGAGGATATATATGAGACAAGATTTGCTCCTAGCTTTGGTATTAAAAGTTTTTTTTCAAAAGGTGCTCAGGTAAAAGAAGCTCAGGAGAAAATATTTTTGGATGTATATGGGAGAAAATTAGAAATATTGAAATTAAATATATCAAAGAAAATTCTTGATATTTACGAGGATGTTCTTTTAAAGGTTCACAGTGAAGTTTCAAGTTATATAAATAGGATAAAGGATCTAGGACAGACAATAAAAAGTTGTGAAAATGAAGTTATAGAAAAACAGGATAAATATACAGCTCAAAATGTAGGGGCTTACTATGAAAATGTAGTAAATGATATATTGGATAAACTTGAAAAAAATTTTGGAAAAGCATTTTATTTAGAAGATAAATACCTGGGAAATACAGTAGAAAATTTAAAGAAATCGGATGAAAAATTTCTGGGGAAGGTAATATATTTTTGCACTAAATATATTTTAAGTGAGGATCAGTTTAAAAAATCTTTTGAAGAAGAATTTAATGAAAGGGCCAATGTGAATGTTCCTAATTTGGAAACTAAGGTGCTTTCAAAAGAAGAATTATACCGAAAGCTTTACGACATGCTGGATAAAAATTCAGCTTTGAAAATTTATATAATGAATTATGATGTAAAGCCCTACATGGAAAAATACTTTTTTGGAGATTACAGCAGTGATTTTATAAAGTATGCTTTTGATTTTGACAGGAAAACCAGAAATTATAAAATAGGATACATAGATGAAATAAAGAGCAGTGGTATTGAAAAGTTGAATTTAATGGGTGGTTTTGGAGCAAAGGATATTATTTATGTAAGAAATTCAATGGAATTTTATAATTATTGTATGGAAAATGGATATTTGATCCATGGAGTAGATGAAAAACTGCTGCCAGAAATTAGTTAAGAATTAATAATTAAGAATGAATAGTGAATGAGGATTTTTCTCCACTATGTTACGAAAAATCTTAAATTTAAAGCTCATTAAAGCGAGGCTTTAATGGCGTTACATTTTAGATTTTCTGAAGTGTTAACGGAAGAAAATCATCCATAACTATTAATTCTTAACTCTTAACTATTAACTGTATTTTTATCCATTAAGAGTAAAAGATTTTTATATATAAATCTAATTTTACTTAGAATATTTATATAACAAGTAGGAGGTATCCAGTTGGTAGAAAAAAGAGTAAATTTAACTATGACTGTTATGAGTTTAATAGGAGGTATCATAGGATTTATTATAGGGGAAATTTTTATAAATGCTTATAAGTATAAGATGAGTGGAAGTATACTTATGGGGTTTTACTTTGGAATCATAGCACTTTGCATAGGTACTTTTTGCCTTGTAGGAGAGATGATAAATCCAAGGTTGAATGGAGTTACGTGGAAAAACAATTACTTAAAGACTTCTTTTAAATTTTTGATTCCCTGTACTTTTATTGCAATTTTTGTATTTGGCATGCTTTTTCAATTTATATATGAAAGCAGCGGATTGAAGTTTCAAAAGGTGAACGATATAGTTTTTGTAATAGATACTTCAGGAAGTATGGCAAATACTGATCCTCAAAATGAGAGATTTTCTTCGGTTTTAAATCTTATGGATAATATGAACACACAAAATAGGGTTTCAATATATAAGTTTGATGATACTTCAAAGAGAATAATACCTATGACAGAGGTTTCAGATTCACTTAAGAAAAATGCTGAGGAAGAGTTGAAACAATATGAAACTCCAGCTGGAAATACCAACATGGGAGAAGCCATTAACAGTGCTTATGATGAAATAAATTCAACTAAAAAACCTGGAAGAAAGGCTGCGGTAATTTTGCTTTCAGATGGTGAAGACAATTTTGGATTAAATAAAAAATTTGATGAGACTCTTAAACCTTTTAAAGATTCAAATATATCTATTTATACAATAGGCATGTCTAATGAAAATAACTTTACTACCCTTAAGAAAATTGCAAAAGATACTCATGGAGAATATTATAATGTAAAAAATGCCAGTGATTTAAAGGGAACCTTTAGTAAGATATATTATGCAACTCAGCAGAGGTTATTAGTAGACAGAAGAGATGGATTAACTGAATCTTCTACTTTATATATGATACTTAGAGTACTTTTAATTACAATTATATCTGGACTTATAACAATGTCTATAAGTTTTGTATTTGATAATAAAAATTTACTTAAGAGATTTTTAATAGGTGGAATTGCAGCTGGATTTTTAGGAGGACTTATTATGGAAGTAGGATTTTTAAATTACCCAGACCATGGTTCTCTTTATAGGGCACTTTTAGTTATTATGATTGCGCTTATATTTACACTTATTCCAGTTATGGTTGATATAAAAGATTATTCTAAAAGTAGTTATTTGAGGGGAAATCAGAGAACTAGTTTTGACAAAACTAAAGGTAATACTTTTAGGTAATTACTCAACTTTTGCACATAATATAAAGACTTTGCGAGTCAAAGCTCGCAAGTTAAGAATTAATAATGAAAAATTAATAGTGAAGGATGATTTTTAGCTATCGCAAAAAATCTTTAAATTTATATAACTTATCAATGTTTCGCTTTAGCAAAACATTGATGAAAATCTTAATCAAAGATTTTTTGTAGTGTAACGGAAAAAATCCACAGTAACTATTAATTCTTCATTCTTAACTATTAATTATATTTAGAATTGGGTGGTATAGCAATGAAGATAATTGAATTTGAAGATAGCTCCAATGAAATATGTGAAATTAGCTGTGAAGTTGAGAAAGACAGGCTTTATATAAGATGGAAATGGCCTAAAGATACAGATATAGTGTATGTAATGAAAACTGACAACTTAGATGATTTTTCCTTGAATGATGCAGAGTTGAAAAGTGCAAAATTATATACCATGGAAGAGTATAAAGAATTCAATGGGTATTGTGAGACCATTAAAGAAATAAATCAGTATAGGTACTATGTTTTTCCAGCGGTTGAAAGTGATGATGATATAATTTTTGTAAAGCAGAATAACGGTAAAAACCAAATTGTAGTGAGTACAGGAAAACCTGATATATATTATGATATAAAAGAAGTAAAATCTCTAAAAGGTTTATTTTCCAAGGATAAAAAATTGCAGATAACTATAAAGTCAGAAATTCCTCTCCATAAGGATGTATTGTGCTATGTAAAAAAGAGAGATTCTTATCCTGTGAACAATAAGGATGGAATAAGTTTTGATTTTATCTGTGATATTCATGTTGGCATAAATGAAATGCCAGAAATAACAGTAAAAAAAGATGAATATGTAAAAGTGTTTATAAAGGATGTTGATAAATATGGTGGTAGTTATAAGCTTTGTAGGTTGTAAGTAAAATTTGACTTATTCTTCGGATATTTTTACAACCTTCAGCTCGTTAAATATTTTGATAAGTCTAAGCAAAAAATTTAAAAAAATACTGAGAACTTTTGAAAACTCGTGCCTCAAACAATTCAAAAGTTCTAGATTTTTTAAAAATTTTTTACTAAGACTTATGTACAAAATATTTAAATGTGCTTCATTATTGTAAAATATCTCTTCGTATAAGTTCAAATTTTACTTAAGATCACATATAGATAGTCAATATTAGCGTCTCAACTACTATAAGATATTTTTATTAGCAATTTATGAGAGAGTTTGCATTTGTAAAATATGATGAAGAAAAATATTTTATATAAAAGGAGCAATATATATGAGCGACTTATACAATGATATTTTGGAGATTTTTAAGAAAAATTCTGATATTCTATTTGGTACTTCAAATATAGACTTTAGTGAATATAAATCAGATTATAAATGTGCATTAGTTTTTGGTGTTCCGCATACGAATTTATTGAGTAAAAATAGTTATAAAGAAGAGAAACTTGAAAATTTAATACGGGAATCAAGTGATAGGATTAAATTATTATTAGAAAAAATTACCACCGTATTAAAAAAATACAAAATTCAATATTATATACCACCCGTTGCACAATCAAATGAAGAAACACTCATTGCACCATTCTCATTTAAATTTGCAAGTGTTAATGCAGGGTTAGGGTGGATAGGTAAAAATGGTGTTTTGATTACAGAAAAGTATGGACCAAGAGTAAGATTATCTGCAATACTAATTAATTTTGATTTGCCAATAGGAAGCCCAATTACAAAGAGTAAATGTCCAACAGAGTGTAATATATGCGTTAATGCTTGTCCTCATAAGGCTTTAAGTGGTTATAAATGGAACATAGATACAAAACGTGAAAAATTAATTAACTATAAATTATGTAATCAGAAAAGAAGCCTTTATATAAAAACACATCATAGAAAACATTCTTGTGGATTTTGTATGGTGTCATGTCCTATTGGAATATCAAAGTGAGAAGGTTTTATGGGTGACTCCTGGTGGTAGAGTTGAGGAAGGCGAAAACTTTGAACAAGCATTAAGAAGAGAATTATTTGAAGAAACAGGCTTGGTATTCTATTCAATAGGATCTTGGATATGGACAAGAGAAGTAGTCTTTAATGGCAAAAAAGGAGATTTTGTTAGTTATGAGAGGTATTATCTTATTAAATCAGAGAATACAGATATATCCTTTAAAAGCATGACACCCAATGAGGTAAGAACTCTAAAGGGTTATAAATGGTGGAGCGTAGATGAGATAGTATCATCGAACGAAGAATTTTTCACGCCGCAAATTGGCAATCTTTTTTTAGAAATTATTTCTGGAAATATACCCAATAGTCCAATAAACATCAATTAGGTAATAGTCTGCTTTTTTCAAAAGCTTTGTAGGTTTTAAGTAAAATTTTACTTACAATTACATATATAAATAGTCAATATTAGATTCTCAACTACTAATGGATGATAGGTGGTAAAATATGAAAAAGAATAAATTATTTGCATTAATAAATTTCGTAATTATTTTCTTAACATTTTTTATAGGATTTGAGGTTATCAAACTAAAAAGTAATCTAATTAATTATATTATACTTGGAATAGTAGATGGATGTCTATTGTACTTATACCCGAAACTATTTGATAATTAGCAATATTTGAATTCAAATCGAACCAAATATAAATATCAAAAGGGGGAGGACTTTGAAAAGAAATTTTTCAATAGTTAGGTTTATACTTGGAATATTAATAATTATATTAGCCATAAGCATATTTATTGGCAACATTGATAGTAGAATAGTAATGCCGTATATGCTTACTTGTTTAGGTGTTTTTCAAATTTTTAATGGTTTGCACTTTTATAAGCAGGGTAAAAAATCAGATGGGATACTATTAATTTTATGCAGCATATTTATCTTTGGTGTTGTAATTAAAATTTCATTTTTCTTATAAAGTCTATAATTTAATTTAGTAATTTGTTTAAAGATGGTATAAACAATAAAGTATAGTTAAAATAATCAATGAAATAGGGGTATTAAAGTGATGGATGAAAAAACTATGGAAATACTAAGGAAACAAGATATGAAGGGTGTACGTCAGGCTATATTATATAATTATATACAGGGGCAAAAGAGAAACAAATTAAAAAGTTATAAGATACTTAATCAATCTGTTAAGAAAGGGCAAATTTTATTTGTTGGCTCTTCATTAATGGAATTTTTCCCAATTAATGAGATGCAGCAAACTTTAGAGAAAGATTGTATTATCTATAATCGTGGAATTGCAGGTTTCGTAACAACAGAATTATTAGCTTCTATGAACGAATGTATTTTTGAATTGGAACCATCAAAAATATTTATTAATATAGGAACAAATGATATGAATACACCAGATTATAAGAAGGAAAATTTAATTGGGAACTATGATAAGATTTTAACTCAAATAAGTGAAAAGCTCCCCCATTGCGAAGTGTATTTAATGGCTTATTATCCATTGAATGCAAAAGCTGACTTTCCTGGAGTAGATGAAGAATTTAAAAAAAGTAGATTTAAGACACGTACAAATGCTATTATTCTAGAAGCAAATGAAGATGTTGAAAAATTAGCTAAAAAACATAATTACAAATTTATTAATGTAAATGATGGATTAATGGATGAAGAAGGAAACTTGAAAGAAGAATTTTCAATAGAAGGTATACATATGTGGCCAAATGCATATTCAGTTATTCTTGAAAATATGAAGAAATATTTATAGCAAGCACTATGTGTTTATTTTCAACTTAGAAGATTTAATATGGAGGAGTGAGATTATGGAAATCTTTAAATTTTTCAGGAGTGGTAATAGTGAACCTAGAAATACTTATGAGAAGGCAACTTATGAAAGAGGTCCTTTTATGATAACATGTCCTTTTTGCTTTAAAAAGTTTAAATCAGATCATGTAGTATTTAGGGCTTCCCACTCGGAAAAGGGAGATCCTGAATATGAAAAGGTAGAGGATGAGCTTCTTAATAGATACTATAAAAAGATAGGAAAAGGAACATTAGGGCCAATGAATCCCATTGTTAAGGCTCAGGCACTTCCTGAAAGAAATAAGACGAGAGTGGACAAAGTACTAGTTGAAATTAAAGATAAATACGATGCAAGTACAGATGAAAGATTATGTCCTTACTGTCACAATGATTTGCCTATAACTTCAGGAAGAGGACCTTCTAAAATTATATCCGTTATAGGAGCTTCTCAAGTAGGGAAGTCCGTATATATGACAACTCTTCTTTATGTTCTTGAAAAGTATACTTGTGAAAGAATAGGGGCCTCTCTTATTGCAGGAAACTCCGGGTATAATGATGAGATAAGAGAAAATCAAGAGAGAATTTTCGAGAAAAATTTAATGCTCGATCCTACTCCCAAACAGCATGTAGAACCTTTAATAGAAAATTTGAAATTTAAAGAGGATAAAATTCCACCTTTGACTCTTATTTTTTATGATATACCAGGTGAGGGTATGACAGATAAGACCTATATGGAAAATCATGCAGAACATATAAAGAATTCAGATGGAATAATATTTCTTGTAGATCCACTTCAAATGAGGACTTTGAGGAAAAAGTTAAGCATTGTAAATAGGGAAAAAGGTGACTTTACGGAAAAGTATCAGGAACCAAAGGATATAATAGTGTATTTGTTTGAAAATTTTATATCCAAGGAATCTAAAGAAAAAACGCATATACCTACGGCAGTAGTGGTTACTAAAAGTGATATGCTTAAGAATTTAAAGGATGAAGAATATATAGGAGAGAACAGTAATATATTTAAAAATTACAATCATGAAGGATTTTTTAATTTAAATGAATTTGAAAATATTGATGGTGAAGTTAGAAAATTTTTATTGAAAGCTGATGCCCCATTTAAAGGTGCAGTGGATGCTTGTTTTAAAACTGCAGGTTATTTTGCAGTATCTTCTCTGGGTTCTAATTCCAATCATCTTGAAATAGATAGAAGCAGCAGTATAAATCCTATTAGAGTGGATGAGCCTTTTTTGTGGCTGCTTTATAAAATGAATTATCTGGATGGGGGCAGGGAATAGATATGATAGAGCAGCAGTATTATACTAGGGAAAAAAGAGGAATATTTAGCAGTACTCCAGGTTATGATACTATTGCAAAAAGCAGCGAACTTGAGGATGAATTCATAAAAGACACTATTCACAGTTTATGCTTTTATGCTGCTCCTGCATTTTTAGCCGGAGAAAAAGATTTAAGTAAATATCCTAAGGCACTTTTTTATGCAAATGCTGGAGATGGAGAAATTATAATAGGACAGTCAGCTTTTGCAGGGAAGGACTATACCTTAAAAAGGAATAGGTATTTTACTCACTGCTATATAATACCTGAGAACGAAAGAAAGTTATACATAGAAAATCCTGAAAAAATAATATACGCCTCAGGATTTGTAGAAAATTATGATATGGATAAGGGAACTTCCATAGAAAGTTTGAGAGAAGTGAAAGTTGATAGAACTTATGATGTTTTTAACTCTATAGAAGACTTGTTTTTAGTTGCTTCCATAGATAAAAATATATTTATAAATATGGTAAAAGCTTGTTTTGATGCAGCTGCTTTTAATAAAAAGATATATATTGTGGTTTCTTATAATAAAAATATGGATAAAGTTATAAAAGGAATACTAAAATATTTGTATAGGGCACTTCCTTTTGCAGTAAGGAGAAAGGTTGGTTTTACAACTTATGTGAAGCAGCCTGAAATAAAGGAGTTTATAAATATTGAATTTCTCCTTGAAGGAAGCATAAAAAGGCTTACTCAAGATGTAAAAGCAGGATATGTTTTTGATATGGCAGATAATAATTTCTATCTTGAAGGAATTGATGAAAGACATCATATTTTTATAGACTTTGTTATGAATAATATAGAAAATGAACGGGTTTTAAATGAATTTTTTATTCAGGCAGATAATGATTGTTCTAGAGAAAAATTTACCATTGATATGTATGATAATATTTTATGCCCATCTTCTCAAAATGAAGAAGTTAAAGAAAGTCCTATATGTATGAAGGAAAATGAACAAGTTGAACATAAACATAATCTAGTGTATTTTTTAAAGAAGTTATTTTCAAATAAAGATTAGAGGTGACAAGTAGATGGCTAAATGTAGAGAATGTGGTACAGAGCTTAATGAAAATGATAAGTTTTGTGTATACTGTGGTGCAAAGCAGGAAAAGGGACATGAAAGAGAAGAGGATAAAAATGACGATACAAAATACTATGGAAAAGAAAATAATAACTATAAAAAAGAAGATAAAAAGCATGAGGATAGTTTAAAAGACAGCGATACTTTTGATTTTAGTTCATCTCATGGACAAAAGAGGATAGATAGAAAAGATAAAGAGGAATTTACCAAGGAATTAGATGATACTCCAATTAAGGATAAACGGCCATTTAATTTCAAAATGATAGGTATAACTATTTTAACTATAATTGTATTTGTTGTTGCCTTTAAGATGGTATCCTCACTTATAAGTAAAGGTCCCAGCAAAAATGTTTCAAATGTGGAATCCAAGCAAAACGTTTCTTCTGATTTAAATAATAATGATGAAAATGATTCAGATAATAATTCAGGAGAATACGTGATACCTTACAGCAATACAAGGGCACTTACTAGTAATGACCTGAAAGGTATGAGTAAAAAGCAGCTGGCACTTGCTAGAAATGAAATATTTGCAAGGCATGGCTATACATTCCCTACAGAACCATATAAGAGTTATTTTGCAAGTAGGTCCTGGTATAAGCCTAATCCTAAGTATACCAATGATGGCAAGGAACTTTCTGCTCTTGAGAGACATAATGTAAAGGTCATATTAACAGCAGAAGGCCGTGGAAAATATGTATCACCTGGATATGATGCAGATTATTATAAAAAATAGGCTGGTTATTTCTTTGAAAATGCCTGGGGTATAAAAAGTAGAATTTGATATAAAATAGGAGAAATGATATACTTATTCTATAATTTAATATTGAATTTTAGGTACTTGATTGTTAAGTTTAAAAGGGAAATAAGTGAAGAACTTATGCGGTCCCGCCACTGTAATGAGGAGTATATTTATGAATTTGCCACTTGGGAACAGGGAAGGCGTAAATATACAATGAATCAAAGCCAGGAGACCTGCCTAAAATTTACGGATAGCTTACGTGGATAGGCTTTAAAGTAAAATAATTTACTTAAAAACTGTTATCTATGGGTAATAGTTTTTTTCGTTTATCCGATGACTACCTGCTCTAATACACCCACTTTTCCAAGTGGGAGTAAAAGAGCAGCTACGTCTCTGGATAACGATTTCTAAGCATCAGGTGGAGTTAAAACTCCATCTGATACTAAGAACTCTGTTTATTTAATTAATTGGAGGGAGTAACTAATGTTTAAGAGTAGCAAAAAATTTGTTTTACTAATTATGATTACGATTACGGTGTTTTTAGCAGGATGCGGAGCATCTAATACAAGCAATTCTAATATAGACAGCAGCAAAAGTGAATCTGTTAAAAATACCACTTATCCTTTAAAATTAAAAGATTCAACTAATACGGAAATTACAATTCAAAGTGAGCCTAAAAAGGTGATATCTTTATCGCCTAATGTTACAGAAACAATTTATGCATTAAACAAACAAAATCTTTTGGTAGGTAGAACTGACTTTTGCACTTATCCTACAGAAGCTTCTAAAATACCATCTGTGGGTACTATAACTGACCCAAGTCTTGAAAAAATTGTTCAGCTTAAACCGGATGTGGTAATAGCTACTAATTTAACTAAACCGGATATTTTAAAAAAGCTGCAGCAGCTTAATATAAAGGTTTTAACTATTTCAAAAAATGAAAGCTTTGAGAATACTTATAACAATATAGAAAATGTAGGAAAAGTATTGAATGCTAATAAAAAGGCATATAGTATAGTTTCAAATATGAAAGAAAAGGTTAAAGTTGTACAGGAAAAGGTAAAAGGAAAGAGCACCCCTACAGTATATTATGTAGTAAGCTATGGTACAAGTGGTGATTTTACTGCGGGAAAAGACACTTTTATAGGCAAGATGATTGAAATGTCAGGAGGCAAAAATGCTGCTTCTGATGTTACAGGTTGGAATTACAGCCTTGAAAAGCTTGTTGAAAAAAATCCTGATATACTTATATGTTCCAATAAATTTAATAGCAAAAATGGAATTAAGTCTACAAAGGGCTATAAAGATTTAGATGCTGTAAAGAAAAATAAACTTTTTGAAATGGATGAAGATATTATAAGCAGACAGGGACCTAGACTTGCAGATGGATTAGAATCCCTGGCAAAGATAATTCATCCTGAAGCATTTTAAGTATATATAAGAGAGGAATGTGCTTATGAAATTTTCCCGGAAAAAGCATTTTAAGTTGTTTTTTTGCATTTGCATAGTAATATTATTTTTTTCGGCAGTAATATCAGCTATGCTTGGTTCTGCAGACATATCCTTCAAGGAAACACTATATGTGATACTAAGTAAAATACCTATTGTGGGAAATTTAGTTTCTACAGCAAGTATGTCACAAAATCACATGCTCATAATATTACAGATACGTTTACCAAGAATAGTAACTTCAGCATTAGTTGGAATGGGATTATCAGTAGTAGGTGCATCCTTTCAGGCAATATTTAAAAATCCAATGGCAGATCCTTACGTACTTGGAGTATCTTCAGGGGCTGCTCTTGGAGCTGCAATTGGATTTATGCTGCAGCTGGATACTTTGCTTCTAGGGTCTACAGCCATTACTATGATGGCTTTTGTAGGGTCTATTGCAACTACTGTTTTGGTTTATAACATAGCCAGGGTAAAAAACAAGATACCACCAACTACACTGCTTCTGGCAGGTGTTTCTGTGAGCTTCCTTTTATCTTCAATAATATCTATAATAATGGTATTCAACAGACAGCAGGTTGAAAAAATTGTTTTTTGGACAATGGGAAGTGTTTCTGCAGCAACCTATAATCAAATATTGATGCTAATACCTTTCATATTCCTGGGTATAATTATAATACTTTTATTTTCAAGAGATTTAAATATAATGCTTACAGGGGATGATACTGCTAAAAGTTTGGGCATAGAAGTTGAAAATGTAAAAAAAATAGTACTTGCTGTTTCTTCAATAATTGTTGCAGCCTGTGTGTCTATAAGTGGTGTAATAGGATTTGTAGGACTGATAATTCCTCATGCAGTGCGTATGGTATTTGGACCTGACCATAGGGTGCTCTTGCCTTTCTCATTGATAATTGGAGCTGTGTTTATGATTATTTGCGATACGGTGGCAAGAACTATAGCTGCTCCTTCTGAAATACCTGTGGGCGCTGTAACTGCTTTATTTGGGTCTCCATATTTTATTTATCTTTTAATAAAATCTAAAAAGAGAGTGATATAATGAATAATTCAAATTTGTGTGCAGTTGAAGTTAAAAATTTAAATTACAGTTTTGATGAAGTTGATATACTTCATGATATAAACATAGATTTTAAAAAAAATAAATTTTATTCGATTATAGGGCCTAATGGTTCCGGTAAAACTACTTTACTCAAAAATATTGCTAAAACTTTAAAGCCTTATAAGAGCACGGTTTTTATAAAAGATAAGGATATACTTGATTTAAAAAATAAGGCACTGGCAAGAAAACTTGCGGTAGTTCCCCAAAACAGTGATTTGAATATGGATTTTTCCGTACAAGATATAGTTTTGATGGGAAGAGCTCCTTATTTTTCGAAACTTCAAAGTGAATCAGAAAATGACTATGTGATTGCCAAACATGCTATGGAAATGACTAATACTTGGAAATTCCATGACAAGTATATAAATCAGCTTAGCGGTGGAGAAAAGCAGAGAGTTTTAATAGCAAGGGCGCTTACACAAGATACAGATATTATACTGCTGGATGAACCCATATCTAATCTTGACATATACCATCAGATTGAAATTTTGGATAATGTTAAATCACTCAGCAAAAAGATAACAGTTATAATGGTACTTCATGATTTAAATTTTGCAGCCCAGTATAGTGACCATGTAATACTTGTAAATAGCGGAAGAGTTGTGATGCAAGGTGCTCCTCGGGAAGTACTCACAGAAAAAAACATAAAAAAGGTGTATAAAATAAATGTATGCATAATAAAAAATCCAGTTACTGGGAAGCCCTATATAATACCCATAGGACAGGAAAGGGACTATCCCAATAAGCAAAATGGAAATTTAAATGATTAGTTCATAGATACCTAAAATTATAATACTAATGCCAGACACAAAAGGAGCATATTTCCCGAAAAATTTAGACAAACAGCTGCTGCCTATAACACATCCTGCAACTAGGCCTGTTGTACTGAGAATGAAGGTAAATATAGTTGCAAGTAATATATTGATACCGGTTATACTTGCGCCTATACCTACTCCAACATTATTTATTGTGAGGGCGAAGGCTAGAAATATAGATTCTTTAACATCTATATAGCCTGAATTATCAGCGTCAACTATTTCTGGATTGTCCAAAAGATTTTTATAGGGTAAAAGATTATTTTCAGCATTACACAGTTTTTCGTTTTCATTACAGTGCTCTTTTATAACAGCGTCAATTATAAACCATATGCCCATTACTATCAAAAAACCGCTGCCAATGATATTGGCTATATTTTCAGACATAAACTTAATTAGAAATTTACCTAGAACCATAGATAGAAATGTTCCTGCAGTAGCAATTAGGGCTATTAGAATAGTACTTAATGGACTAATTTTCATTTTTTTAATACCATAGGATATTCCTACAGTGAAACTGTCTATATTTGCGGATAAGGCAAATAAAAATGAAGGTAATAAGTGCATTATGTTCCTCCTATAGTATGGTTACTCCTATAGTATATTCATAACAAAATACAATGCTACCACTATTTATCTGATGACTACCTGCTCTAATACTCCCAATAAGTAAGATTCATTGATTTTTCCCTTGAAAATTATGTATTTATAAAGATCATATGGAATAAGTGGTGTAATATACATTGTCCACCTATTGTTGATTTTGAGGAGATAATATGGTAATATACTGGTATATTAAAAGTCAATAGAAATTTGCAAAAAATAGAAAATTTTTTTTGCTTATCTGAAAGGAGAGAAAAAATTGATTAAAAATTTAAAAAATCTTTTAATGTTTGCATCAATTGTTGTAATGTATCAGCTAAATCCGTGTAACATTGTACTAGCGAGTGATATTTCTAATACAACTCAATCCCAAACTCAAGTAGTATCGACTAAAGACAATTCAAAATCTCAAACATTGCAAGACACATCTAAAATTTTAGCATCACAAGAGGAATCTAAATACATATCAGAAAGTAATTCTAGTTCTCCAGTAAGTGAAAGCAGCGGTAATCTTTTGCCAGCAAATGCGGATAATGTGGACAACGTTCCTGTGGATAAAAGCTGGATAATTCACTTTAACCAACCTATAGATTTGTCTTCAGCCAAAGAAAATGTAAAAATTATAAACAAAAAAACTAATGCAGAAGTGCCTATAAATATATCTTTAAGCAATTACGATAGTTATATGACTGTATCTACAGTTTCAGATTATGATCCTGAAAGTTATTATATATTGAAAATTGATAATAACTTAATGGGTAGATATAATAAAGTTTTAAAAACTGCTCTTACCATGAATTTTAAAACTGGGGCAAAAATAGAGAATATAGATAATATCAGTGTGTCAATAAATCAAGGTGATAGTTATAAGCTGCCTGATGAGGTAACTGCAGTTATGTCTGATGGAGGAAAAGTGCAGATAGGAGTTGAATGGAATAAAAAAGTAAATACCTTAGCTTCACCGGGAAATTATGTTTATCAAGGACAGGTAAAAGGATATAGTAAAGAGGTTGATTTGTCCTTAACTATAAACCCTTCCACTAAAAATGTGGATAGTATAGCTTCTACTTCTATGTGGATATGGGAACTTCAAAATCAAGTGGATGCTTATGGAGGCATAGATAATTTAATAGCAAAATTAAAATCTATGGGAATAAATAACGTGTGTATTAAATACAATGAGGGTTCCAAGCCTTCAGGTGGAGGCACCAATTTCAGAGATGATTTTTTAAAGTATGTTGGATATTTCAAAGAGGCAGGATTTAAAGTAGGAACATGGGGTTACAATCATTTTGATGATGTTCAAGGTGAGGGTAATTTAATTATAGAAGCATTAAATAACAGTGATTACTACGTATTTGATGCAGAAGATGCTGTAGAAAATAAAACCGAGCAGACAGAGGAAATATGTGAGCTTATAAGAAGCCAGTGTCCTAATGCAATAATTGGGTATACATCTTTTCCAATAGCCAGCTATCACCAGAATATAGCTTATTCAGTTTTTAACAAATACTGTGATTTTTCAGCACCTCAGTGTTATTGGGGAGAAATGCAGTGGTCTGTAAATAGATGTTTGGATCAAATGGCTGCAGATTATAAAGCTTACGGATTGGACAAGCCATTGTATCCTATAATACAAACTTACAGCATAAATTATGAAGATTATACTGCGTATAGTAAATATGGTTATAAAGCTACAGGTCTTTGGTCCCTGGATGATATTGGACAAACTTTTGTTCAATATATAAATGATATGGGAAGCAAATTTAATAATTAATAATTAAAAATGAATAGTGAATAGTGAATGAAGATTTTTTTCGCAGAGCAGCGAAAAATCTTAAATTTAAAGCTCATTGAAGCAAAGCTTCAATGGTGTTATAGTTTAGATTTTCTGAAGTGCTAACGGAAGAAAATCATCCATAACTATTAATTATTAACTCTTAATTTTTAATTATGTTTTTATCAATTAACAGTAAAATATCCGGAGTATAATTTGATTTTTCGTTTAGAAACTCTATGAAGCCAGGAAGTGAAATTATGCTTTCTGGTTTTATTTTGGTAAAAATATAGAAAATTAAAAAAATAAGAATTATAATATAATTAGGTTAATTAAAACTAAGAAGGTGAAAATATGCTTGTTACTTGCGATAAATTATTGAAGGAGTATGATAATAAAAAAGCAAAAAAGATAGCCAAGAGAGTTAAATTTGTAGGAATATTTAACAAGGATGTCTATAATATAACAGCTCCCTTTTTAAGCAATGGTAGAACAGTAATAGCTGGTAGAGTTGAATCAAAGAGAAGCAACGATTCCATGGTTCTTTTTTTTGAAAAATATGAAGATGCGTGGTGTCATATAATAGAATCACCTATTATGAATTTGGAAGATCCATTTTTTACAAAAATAGGTAATGAAATGGTAGTAGGTGGAGTTGAAGTGTTTAATGATATAAATGATCCTAATAATCTTATATGGAGAACTATGATATATAAAGGTAAGGACATTTTTCATCTTAAGCTTTTTTTTGTAGGACCTGAAGGAATGAAAGATTTACGCATAACTGAGCTAAAAGATGGTACCATAGGTGTATTAACTCGCCCTCAAGGAGCTAAAGGTGGAAGAGGAAAGATAGGCTTTGCAAAGATTAAAAGATTAAATGATTTGAGTATGGGAGTTATTGAAGACGCCCCTATTTTAAATGACTTTTTTAATGATGATGAATGGGGGGGAATCAATAGCATATATCCTATTGATCAAAATAATATAGGACTTTTAGGGCATATAGCAAAAGTAGACGAGAAGGGAATGAAGCACTATTATTCCATGACTTTTGTACTTGATATAAATTCTATGGCATATAAAGATGTACAGATAATTGCAAGTAGAAATGATTTTTTGCCAGGACCTAGTAAAAATGAAACACTTTATGATGTAGTATTTAGTGGAGGACTCACATTTAAAGGCAAGAAGGCCATTTTATATGCAGGAATAAGTGACATTGAAGCACAAACACTCGAAATAGATAATCCATTTTATGATTATATGAATAAAAATCCGGAATTATACTTCGATAATTTATAGGAGGAAAAATGGATATAAGAAGATATAAAGGTAATCCAATTATAACCTGCAGTGAGGTAACTCCCTCCAGTAAAGATTTTCAGGTTGTAGGGGTATTTAATCCAGGAGCAGCAGAGTGTAATGGAGAAGTGGTTTTAGCTTTGAGAATAGCTGAAAGAGTTAAGCAGGAAATGGAAGGTTATATGAGAATCCCCCTTTTAGATCAGAATAATAAAATTAAATTGCTGACAATAAATAAAAAAGATGAAAACTATGATTTTAGTGATTCAAGAGTTATAAAAAAAGTAGGTAGCAATGTTGATTTTGACTATCTTACTTCTATGTCACATATAAGAATTGCAAGAAGCTGCGATGGTGTAAATTTTGAAATAGACGAGGTTCCTTTTATTTTCCCGGAAAACAAATATGAAAGTTTTGGAGTTGAAGATCCAAGAATAACTAAAATAGACGATAATTATTATATGACTTATAGCGCAGTATCCAAGTATGGTATTGTAGTGGAGTTAGCTGTAACTAATGATTTTAAAAGTTATAAAAAATTAGGTAATATTTTTAATACTGAAAATAAAGACGCAGTGATTTTTCCAGAAAAAATAGGTGAAAAGTATTTTGCATTAAATAGGCCGGTATCAAAGAGTACCGGCAATCCTGTAATATGGATATCTGAATCGGATAACTTGATCAACTGGGGAAATCACAAAATAGTGGCATGCACTAGAGAAAACTCCTGGGATTCTGCAAAAATAGGAGCAGGGGTACCGCCTATAAAAACAGATGAAGGATGGCTTGAATTATACCATGGGGTAGATGATATGGAACATTATTCTATGGGAGCACTTTTACTTGATACAAATTGCCCAGAAAAAGTTGTCGGACGAAGTAAAGATCCCATTCTTAAGCCTCAAGAAAATTATGAAAAATCGGGTTTCTTTTCAGATGTTATTTTCCCTTGTGGTGTTGTTTTGCGTGGAGATGAATTATATATATATTATGGAATATGTGATAATTCTATTGGACTTGCGGTGGTAAAAATAAAGGACATTTTGAATACACTAGATTAGAAATATTTTTACAGAAGAGAAACTTATCCGGGGGAAAGTTATGATTCATAGAATTTCTAAAAAAAGCTTAAAATTAGTTTACAATGTTTTTATAGGAATACTGTCTTTAAGTATTATAATTATACTTATATTTGAAGATGCAGGAAATCTTACAGCTAGAGATCTGGATACAGCTCACAAAATAGATAATATAATATGGATGATTTTTGTAGTCGACTATTTTACACGACTTATAATTTCAGACAATAAAAAGACTTTCATAAAGAAAAATATTATAGACTTAATTGCCATAATACCATTTAATATGATATTTCAAAGTTTAAGGATAGTTGAAAGTACAAAACTATTTAAAACTTTAAAATTAATAAATTTTTTAAGATCTTTACGGGCTCTGGCATTCTTCTTTAAGTTTCAAAAATGTTTAAATGAATTTATCTGATGGCTACCTACTGTAACACTCCCACTTCTATCAAAGTGGGAGATAACAGTAGCTACGCCCCTAGATAATTCATCTAAACTTAGTGGGAGCAAACTCCCACTAAGTAAGATTCATTGATAAAAACTAATAAATTTAATTATATACTTCAGCTTACCGCAGCCACTATACTTATAGGTGGAGTGGGAATGCATTTTGCAGAAGGCAGGACACTGGGAGACTCAATTTGGCTGAGTTTTGTAACTACAACTACAGTGGGATACGGTGATATTTCTCCTTCCACTACAGCAGGAAGGATAATAGCGTCCATTTTAATGCTTACAGGTATAGGATTTATAGGAACGCTTACAAGTACCATTTCTGCATATTTTATAGATAGAAAGGCTAAAAAAGTACGTAAAAATTTTAAATACAAGGTTTTGGATACCATTAAGGAAGAGTTAGATGACTTTGATAGTTTGTCTAATGAAGATGTAAACAACATCTGCAAAACATTGATAGGCTTGAAAAATAAATAGGGGGAATACTGTCCCCCTATTTTTAATCTACTATAGTACCTGGATTTAAAATTCCATTAGGATCAAATGCTTTCTTAATGCCTTCCATAATTTGAATTTCTCTTTTGGTAAATTGAAGAGGCATATATTCTTTTCTGGTTTTTCCAGTTCCATGTTCTGCAGTTATTGTTCCACCATATTTCAATGCAATTTTGTACATTTCCTGTTTAAACTCTTCATAGTAAGAAGGCAATTTACCATTGTCACTTAGTATGAAATTATGAATATTCCCATCGCCTATATGGCCAACTGCTGGGATTTCAGTATGGTATTTTTCAGATAAAGCCGATATATCATCAAAGAAATCAGGCACTGCGGATGGTGGAACTGCCATGTCAAGTCCGTCAGCTACATGGTCTTTAAAAGGAGTATAGGCATTGCTCCTTATAGCTAAAATTTCCTTCTGATCCTTTGAAGTTTCAGCTATAATGCTGTCTACTGCATTATGTTCTTCACATATTCCTACAATTTGTTCACTAGTATCATAAAGTTCATCTTCAGTTTTAGCGTCTAGCATGAGCATTAAATCCACAGAGCCTTTGGTTGCAGGCCATTTAGTTCCAAGGTGTTCTGCAGCTTTTTCTGAAATAGGTCTGTCCATGTATTCAATAGCTAAAGGTGTAATTCCTTCTTGAAGTATTTTAGGAACGCAGTCACAGGCATCTCTTCGTGAATCAAAGGAAACTATGAGTGTACCTGTGTATTTATTTCTTGCATATAATTTTAAAGTTACTTTTGTGATCACACCAAGAGTTCCTTCGCTGCCAATCATCATTTGAAGCAAATCATAACCCATGTTGTTTTTTATTAGTTTTCCACCTAAAGTGACTATTTCTCCTGTAGGAAGAACTACTTCTAAAGCTTTAACATGATTTCTCATAATTCCATGTTTTACAGCCTTTGTACCGCCTGCATTTACGGCTACCATTCCTCCAATTTGTGCTCCCTCATCACCGGGATGTATTGGGAAGAATAATTTATCCTGTTTATTTAATTCTTCAAGTAAATTTGCTAAAGTTACGCCAGATTCCACTGTAATCATTAGATTCTTTTTATCAAATTCCACGATCTTATTTAATCTCTCCAGAGATAAGATTATACTTGGTTTTATGGGAACTGCCGCACCACATACACCTGTACCACCGCCCCTAGCAATTACAGGTATCATGATTTCATTTGCATATGTTAGTATTTTGGATATTTCTTCTGGTGAACCGGGTTTAACTACTACACAATCTTTTGAGGATTCAACACGAATTAAAGCTTCTGTTTCATCCTGTAAGTAACTTTGCATCTGTGATAGGTCATTTGTAACCCAGTCTGCACCGGTAATCTTTTTTAGATTTTCAATTATTTCTGAATTCAAAAATATTGCCCCCTTTTTAATAATTTACAATTATATTACTTTAGTTACATAATCACTAGCTTTTATATTAAAGTAGTCACATATGTCGTATATTTCTTTAAGAGTAGTCTCATTTACTGGAATTCCATTTTCCATTTTATCCTTATAGGATTCTACTTCTTTCTCACCATGAGTATATATTCTTGTGGCGCCTTTTGCTTTTTTTGAATTTCTAAGTTCATTTAGGTAACTGGAAAAGTTCTCTTCAATGGATTGTTTATCCCCAAATATACCATAATCCACTGCAAAGAAATAATGACATGTTCCAGATCCATTTTCTCTATCTAAGCTAACTTTATTTGCAGTAAATCCTCCAGACAAAATTGCTGTAAACATTTCAACTGCAAGTGCAAATCCATAACCTTTATGTCCTCCAGTTGATTCTTTTGATCCTCCAAGAGGAAGCAGGCCTCCTCCAGAATTTTTTCGTACATTAAGAAGTACATCTAGGGGATCTGTAGTATCTTCACCGTCACTATTTAAAGCGAGACCAAGTGGAAGAGATTCATGCCTTTTGTTATAAACTTCAATTTTTCCTCTGGTAACTACGCTAGTAGCCATATCCATTAAAAATGGGTAGGGTTTAGCTGGAAAAGATATGGCAATAGGATTTGTACCAAGCATAGCATCTTTTCCAAAGGTTGGTACCATTACAGCTGGAGAATTGGTCATTGAAATTCCAAGAAGTCCTTCCTCCTCAGCCATTTTGGCATAGTAGCCTGCAATACCATAGTGATTTGAATTTCTAACTACTACCATACCCATTCCTGAAGTTTTAGCTTTTTTAATTGCCAGATTCATGGCTTTTTTACCAATTAGTTGTCCCATACCTCCCATGCCATCTATTGTTGCAGATACAGGTGTTTCCTTTACTATTTTCATTTTAGAATTGATATTTATAAGGCCACTTTTTATTTCACTGTAGTATTTGACTAGCCTTTGGATACCATGTGATTCAATTCCATATAGATCTGATAAAAGCAAAACGCTAGTTATGGTTTTACTATCTTCCTGGTTGAATCCAAATTTCTCAAAAACCAAATTACACAACTTTTTTATATCTTCATACTTAACCTTGGTGTATGACATATTATTCCTCCATTCAGCAAATTTACTTTATGCATTTGAAAGAAAATAACAAGTCAAAGATGCGACGGTTATTTCTTTGAAAATGCTTTATATATAATAGTTTTATTATAGCAAATTATACCTCATTTAAGTGTAAAATAGAAGGTGCTTGTTACCTAAATTTGAGGTATAATAATTGCATTAAGACAAAGAAGGTGACAAGTATTAAAAAGATAATTTTGATTATTTTATGTATTCTTTGGATGGGATTTATATTTTATAACTCATCAAATAATGGCAATATATCTAACGAAAGAAGTTATAATATATTGGACAATTTAAGAAAAGAGTACAGACAAATCAAGGAAAACAAAATTGTAAGCAAAAATGTAAATAGCAATGTTCAAATTAAAACTCAAAAAGATCAAGTTAAAAGTGTATATATGAATCCTACAGAAAATAGAGAAGAAAAGCTGAATTTAATTATAAGGAAAAATGCCCATGCATTCGAATACTTTATACTTGCTATTTTAGTTAGTGGAGTGTTATTTGAATTTAATGTAAAAGGTGCAAAAGCTTTAATATACATAATGTTTGTATGTCTTTTTTATGCTGTTACAGATGAATTTCATCAAATGTTTGTGCCTGGCAGAAGTTCCCTTGTAAGTGACGTACTCATAGATTTTTTGGGAAGCTTAATTGGAATTTTTATTTTCTACTTGAGTTATTATTTGGTTCATAAAATAAAATTAAGACAAAAAGGAAGCCTAATTTTATTTAAGTAGATATTTTTTTGATTTTTCAAGGAAAATGTTATAGGTTTTTTCGTCGAAATTGCACATTACAACTTTATTTAAACTCGTATCTTTATTTTTTAAAAACTTTATAGTGGTTTCAAGAAGTATTTCTGCACACTTATCTTTTGGAAAGCCGAATATACCAGAACTTATGGCTGGCATGGATATAGAATGTAAATTATAGCACTCTGCCAGATTGAGCACACTTGTTACAGCTTTTTTAAGCTTATCATTTTCATTGCCCTCACCCATTACGGGACCTACAGTGTGTATAACAAATTTGGCAGGTAGCTTATGTCCATATGTTATGACTGCCTTTCCAACGGGAACACTTCCAATTATTGATATAAGTTTATTACTATCATTTTGTATTTCAAATCCACCAGCAGAGACTATGGCTAGAGCTGCGCCGCCTCCATGTTGTAATCTGCTGTTTGCAGGATTTACAATGGCATCACTGTGTTCTTTTGTTAGATCTCCTTTTTTGATTTCAATTGCGCTATTACCTATTTTAATCATATACTAATCCCCTTTCAGAAATTTTTTAAGTAGTACTATGAAATTGTATAGTTTTGTTTATATAATTATATATCTTATAGCTGGAATAATCATTATATGATTTGGTATAAGTTGATTTTTTGCTTAGAAACCTTAGTATAAATGAAGTTGAAGATTTTCTGGATATTGGAGGAAATGCTTACTTAATTTATTTTGAAGTTTTAGACTAAAGTTCTTTATTTTAAACAACATTAAGCTTATAATAAAAATGTTAAAAAGTTATTTTACAGTGCCTACATAAGAGGAGGATGGAAATGAAAAAAATTATTTTAGTTTGTTTAGTAGTTATGGGAGTGTTTTTAGGTGGCTGTAGTTATAATAAAAATTCAGCTCCTACAAAGACAATTACAAATTCTAATGAACAGAATGATAAGGGTTCGTTTATAATGGGAGGAAAGATTACAACAAATGAAGATACTCAAATAACTTCAAACATTTCGGCAAGGGTTTCAGAAGTATCTGTAGACATAGGGACAAAAGTAACAGATGGACAAGTTGTTATAAAATTGGATACCCAAGATCTTCAGAATCAAGTTGATCAAGCACAGAATGCATTAAATGCTGCAAATTCAAGTTTAACTAGTGCACAAAGTAGTGCGTATAATAGTACAAGCCTAACAGGTAGTTCTGCATCATCCAATATAAGTACTTATCAAAGTCAGGTAAATCAGGCACAGTCTGCATTAAAAGCTGCTCAAAATTCGCTTAATAATGCTACTATTACATCACCTATTTCAGGAACAGTTAGTGCTAAAAATGTAAATGTTGGAGATATGGCTTATCCAGGTAAACCGCTTATCTCAATAGTTAATTCTGATAAATTATATGTAAATGCATATGCGCCATCTTACATTTTAAATAAGATTACCGTTGGTCAAAATGTAATTATTAGGGTACCTGACCTTCCAGATCAGGATTTTCAAGGAAAAGTAACTGTCATAAATTCTAAGGTAGAGCCGCAAAGTTCAGATGTTCTAGTAAAGGTTACTATAAATGGTAAAAATCCATCTTTGAAACCAGGTATGTTTGCGGAAATAGGATTAGAGTAGTGAAAAGGGGGGATACAGCATGGTTAATAAAATAGTTAGTATGATTAAGAAATATAAAATAGCAGCTATTGGAATATTAGTAGGAATTGCAGTAATATTGTGCGGTATAATATCTTATTTTTGGTATGAGAATACTTATTATATTTCAACAAATGATGCAGTAGTGGGTGCAGATTCAGTTAATGTAAATACTCAAATTCAAGGTAAATTACTAGAGTTTGATATAAATGAGGGCGATGAAGTTAATAAAGATGAGATATTGGCCAGACAAGAAGTTACAAATACCCCGGATTCAAGTATAGATTCATCTTTAGTGAGAGCTCCTATAAGTGGTATAGTTGTTAAAAAGCAGAGTACTCAGGGAGAATTTAAATTAGCTGGTCAAACTATAGCTACTGTAGCAGATGAAGATAATGTTTATGTAACTGCAAATATAGATGAAAAAGAAATTCAAAATATAAAAGTTGGTCAAGCTGTTACCATTAAGTTGGATGAATTTAATGGCAAAAAGTTTAATGGAAAAGTAAAATCCATTGGATTAGTATCACAAAATGGTTTAAATCAATCTTCTAAAGATAAAAATGGTAAGTTTGAAAAAGTAAACCAAAAAGTACCCGTTAAAATTCAGTTCAATAAGACTAAGGGATTAGTTTTAGGAACTAATGCAAGTGTCAAGATCCGTGTAAAATAGAAAACAATTTATGGAATTCTAAACGAAAATAAACTTATGCTCCGAATATTTTTACAACCACAAGTACGATTAAATATTTTGATAAGTCTAAGCAGAAAATTTGCAAAAACGTAAGGACTTTTGAAAACTCGTTCCTCAGACAATTCAAAAGTCCTAAGTTTTTTCATAAATTTTATGCTAAGACTTATATACAAAATATTTAAATGTACTTGCTTATTGTAAAATATTTCTACGCATAAGTTTATTTTTTAGTTAGAAATTCTATAATACATAATTCACAATTAAGGATGATTTTCTGCTGTCACAGAAAATCTAAAAGTTAGTAATTTAACTACTTATCTATCATAATCATGTTAAATTGGGTATTATAGCTGCAATTAAAACCTGCTCTAATTAAAGCATCTAAGCTCACATTTTTACTAGGAGAAAGATCTTTGGAATTAAAACTATAAGTTTGCTTATCTATAGTCAATTTCATTAAAGACGAATCATAGCTTCCACCTAAGTACATAGCTATATAATTTGGATTTACATAAGCTTTACCTTTTATGATTTCAGCTTGATTACTTCCAAATGCAATTGGCGTTCCATATATAACTAGTCTTGGATCAGCACCTATGGCTGCTAGTTCTTTATTATTCATATCTACATTGTATGCAGTTGGAAGAACTACTTTTGTACTGTTTTGAGGATGATCTTTATCTATTACAAAGAAATCTACTAAGGTACCATCTTGTTTATAAGCATTTATCGCAAGTACATTTTCTTTCACATCTGCTACTTCATAGCAAGGCATATCTTGTGGATCAAAGAAGAATGCATCCCAAACTTTAGATGATAAATCTGAATAATATTTAGCTCCACTTCTACCAGTTACATAATATACTGTTCCCTTAGAATAATCGTTATAGTATTTGCCATTATTAATAGGGAAAGTTCTTGACATTGCATGATCATGTCCATTTAGAACCACATCTACGTGGTGTTTTTCTAATACAGGTGTTATTATATTTTTTAAAGTTACATTTGCTCTTGAAGCCTTATTGTAGTATGGAGTCTTATGGAAGAAAACTATTGTCCAAGGCTTTTTATTTGCAGTTAAATCTGCATCAAGCCAGGATGCCTGCTTTTTTAAAAATTCATCATTATTTGGAGATTCTTCATCTTCTTGGCTATCTAACATAACGAAATGAACATTTCCGTAATCGTAAGAATATACTTGCCCTTTGAAACCATCGGGACCGTTCATCGGAACTTTAAATTGATTTGTAAAATATTTAGGTTTAGTCGAATCCCAACCAACTGCGTTGTAGGTTTCGTGATTGCCTTGAACGGGCATTTCAGGCAAATTGTCAATAACACCTTTAGCTGCATCAAACCAGTTATTCCAGTGTCTATAATCCTGACCCTTTTCAACTAAGTCCCCCATATTTATCATGAAATCTGCATCTTTATTTTTAGAATAGGCACTTTGAACTGTCTTGTTCCAGGGAGCATAATTTGGAACATCAGCATTTCCACTTTGAGAATCTCCAAAAACAATAAACTTAACCTCATCTTCTTTGTTTGATTCTGTTTTAAATGTATTTTCAGTGCTCCAATTTTGGCCATCTCCTACTTTGTAACTATACTTAGTTCCTGGAGTAAGATTTTCTAAAGTAGCTGAAAATAGATTCATATATCCAGTATTTATATCAGTGCTTGATGTGGAAAAATTTTGTTTAGCAGCATTGAAGGTTTTTATTTCTCCAGTAGTCAAGTTTTTATATTGAACTAATCCTTTAGTTACATTTGTACTAGTTCTCCAGGTGATTGTCTGTGTAGTTTTAGGGCCCTTAGTCCAGGTTAAAGTAATGTGATCAGGTTTTACAGTAGAATTTAAATTAGTATTAATAGTTGTACTATCGTAAGCCGCATGAACTGGGTATATTGGAGCTATTGTTGATGTAGCAGCAATAAGTGCAGCTATTATCATTGATAAGTATTTTTTATTCATAATATCCCCCCCCCTTAACTTAATTTTCCATTTGACAATCTTATTATATATTTTCGAAATTAAATTGATATTATATAAAGTTAACTGTATGTTAATTTATATTATGCTATAATAAATGTTAATTATAATTTTTGTAATATTAAAGGAGAGTATGATAAATGGAACATAAGGGAGTTTTAAGGAATGTAGGCGGGTATATATTTTATGTTATATTAGCAGTTGTATTTGCATTGACATTTAGAACATATGTTTTTGCAAGAACAACTGTGATAGGACCTTCTATGCAGCCTACATTTCACGATAAGGATTCTGTGTTCTTGGAAAAAGTGAGCACTGAAACCGGTCATATAAGTAGAGGAGAAATTGTTACTTTTTATTCTAAAGACGAAAATAATGATGATTACATAAAAAGAGTTATAGGAATAGCTGGAGATAAAGTTGAAATAAAAGATGGAAAGGTATATTTAAATGGACAACTTCTTTCAGAAGATTATCTTCCTAAAGGAACTATTACTGAACCCAATTCTCTTATTACACAATATGTAATCCCTAAAGGATATGTTTTTGTACTTGGAGACAATAGGGGAAATAGTACTGACAGCAGAATACTTGGACCAATAAATTTGAAAGATATAAGAGGGCATGTTGTTTTGAGAGTATACCCTTTTAATAATATTAAGGCATTTTAAAAAATATGCGTAAATTGAAATGCAAATTGGTAAA
Source organism: Clostridium sp. 001 (assembly GCF_019056555.1). Taxonomy (NCBI): domain Bacteria; kingdom Bacillati; phylum Bacillota; class Clostridia; order Eubacteriales; family Clostridiaceae; genus Clostridium; species Clostridium sp. 001. The sequence goes on from NZ_CP020473.1 coordinate 3,022,207, forward strand.
CATATAACTTAACTTTTGCAGTTTAGGAATAATGCGAAGCAACATTTTTAATTAATAGTTAAGAATGAAGAATTAATAGTTAATGTGGATTTTTTTCTGTTACACTGCAAAAAATCTTTGATTAAATTTTTGATAGCTCGTTTCGCTAAAGCGAAACATATTTGTATAAATTAAAAGATTTTTTGCGATAGCTAAAAAGCATCCTTTACTATTAATTTTTCATTATTAATTCTTAACTTATGAAGGTTGAGTATATAAAAGTTAAATTGTTTGTGGGGAGTAAAAAATGAACATTAGAGAAAAATATTTAAAAGATGCTAAAAAAGTTGTAGTTAAGGTAGGTACTTCTACTCTTATAACCGAAGATGGATCTTTGGATTTATATAGAATAGAGGAAATAGTAAGGCAAATTTGTTATTTGCAAAATCAAGGTAAAAGTGTAGTTTTAGTAACCTCTGGGGCTATTGGTGTTGGCTTTTTGAAATTAGGACTTAAAACAAAGCCAAAAGACATATGTGAAAAGCAAGCTGCTGCGGCTATTGGGCAGGGAATACTTTTGAATACATATGAAAAGATATTTTCAGAACATGGTAAAATAGTTGCTCAGATTTTACTTACAAAAAATGATTTGGATATTGTGGACAATTATACTAATGCCCAAAATACCTTCACAGCACTTTTAAAACGTGGAGTAATACCCATAGTTAATGAAAATGATGCAGTTGCAGTAGAGGAAATAAAATTTGGTGATAACGATACTCTTTCAGCTTTGATTGCAAAGACCATTCATGCAGATATCCTCATCTTGCTCTCAGATATTGATGGGCTTTATAGTTCTGACCCCCAATCGAATAAAGATGCTAAATTAATAAGCTGTGTTCCTAAAATAACTAAGGAAATTGAAGATTGCAGTAAGGGGTCTCACAGTAGTGTTGGAACAGGTGGTATGTATACTAAAATTAGGGCTGCAAAAATAGCAGTGTCATCGGGAATATCTATGATAATAGCAAATGGATCCCAAGATGCTGTCATAGAAGATATAGTTTCGAATAAAGAAGTTGGAACTTTATTTGAAGCAGAAAAATAAAAGGAGGCTTACAAAGGTGGATATAAATAGTTATATTGTAGAAAAAGCTAAAACTGCAAGTAGGGCTGCAAGAACATTATCTAATATGGGTCCTGATTTAAAAAATAAAGCTTTAAATGATATGGCAGAGGCACTTCAAAACAACAAAGAACTTATTTTACAAGCTAATAAGGTAGATCTCGATAATGCTAAAAAATCAGGTAAAGGTAAAGCTTTTATCGACAGGCTTGAATTAAACCAAAAAAGGATAGATTCTATGGCAGGTGGACTTATTAAAGTTGCCTCACTTCCAGATCCTATTGGTGAAGTGTCTAAAATGTGGAAAAGGCCGAATGGACTACGTATTGGAAAAGTGAGAGTACCTCTTGGAACAATAGGAATAATATATGAAGCTAGGCCAAATGTAACTGTGGATGCTGCTGCACTTTGTCTTAAAAGTGGAAATTCAGTCATTTTAAGAGGAGGAAAAGAAGCAATAAACTCTAATGTAGCTATATACAATACAATAAATAAAGCTGCTGTTAGTGCCGGACTTCCAGAAGGGGCTATTGAATTTATAGATATAACTGAAAGAGAAGCAGTGGAAACTTTGATGAAACTTAACGAATATGTAGATGTGCTCATACCAAGAGGGGGCAGGGGACTTATCAATTCTGTAGTAAAGAATTCAACAGTACCTGTAATTCAAACCGGTATAGGAAACTGTCATGTTTATGTGGATGAAAGTGCAGATTTAAATATGGCAGAAAATATAGTGGTAAATGCAAAAACTCAAAGACCAGCAGTTTGCAATGCTATGGAGACATTGCTTGTACACAAAAACGCTGCTGAAAAGTTCTTGCCTCATTTGGGAGAAACTTTAAAAAGGTTGGGAGTTGAAATAAGAGGATGCAGTGAAACGAAAAAATTGATTCCCTATGCAAAATTGGCAACGGAAGAAGATTATGATACAGAATTTCTAGATTTAATATTGGCAGTAAAAGTAGTGAATTCGCTGGATGAAGCAATGGATCATATTTATAAATATGGAACAAAACATTCTGAATCTATAATAACGAATGATTACAATGCATCTCAAAGATTTTTAAATGAAGTTGATGCTGCGGCAGTTTATGTAAATGCCTCTACTAGATTTACTGATGGTGAGCAGTTTGGATTTGGTGCTGAAATAGGTATAAGTACCCAGAAGCTTCATGCAAGAGGGCCTATGGGATTAAATGAACTTACTACTTCAAAGTATGTAGTCTATGGAGAAGGACAGATACGAAAATAGGGATTTTAATTAAATTAAAACTAAACTTCTGAGAATTTTGTACTCAGAAGTTTAATTTTTCATGTAAATTCTTAAATGGAGAGTATTCCATAATTATGGTATAATATAGAAAATAATTTTTTTAATTTTGAGAGGTGTATAAAATGGCAGGTATAAAATATGAAATAAAAGAGAATAAAGGAGTATTATCAGAATCCCCTAAAGGATGGAAGAAAGAATTAAATTTAGTCAGCTGGAATGATAGAACGGCTAAATACGATATAAGAGATTGGTCACAAGAACATGATAAAATGGGAAAAGGAGTTACCCTAACTGTAGAGGAACTGAGGGAGTTAAAAAACATATTAAATAATATGGATTTGTCTTAGAGGTATGATTTTATGAAATGTAAATTTTTATGGTGTATTTTCATAGTCTTATCTATATTTACAGTCACTGCATGTAGTAGCAAAAATAATATGGTAAAAAGTAGTTTAAATAGTTACATAGATGCATGGACAAAAGGCAATTATGATTTAATGTACAGTAAAATGGATAAAGAGAGTAAATCTACGATTGCTAAAAAAGATTTTGTGAGTCGTTACAACAATATTTATAGTGGAATAGAAGCAAAGAATATAAATGTAAAGATTGACAGCTGCAGTGACATAAAATATGAAGATGGAATTGCAAAAGTGCCAATAAAGATAAGTATGGATACTGCAGCAGGCAAATTAGATTTTTCAAACAGTATAAGTTTAAAAAAGGAGAAGGACAATGACAAAACAGATTGGAAAGTAGAGTGGAGTCCTTCTAATATATTTCCAGATTTAAAAGAAGGAGATAAAATAAGAATAAATACTGTACAGGGAAAAAGGGGTACAATTTATGATAGAAATGGCAATCCTATAGCGGAGGATGGGCAGGCAGCACAAATTGGGATTGTACCTGAAGCTTTAGAACAAAATGATGAAAAATCTAAGGAGAATATAGCTACTCTCTTAAACATTTCAAAAGAAGATATAAATAAGAAGCTCTCTGCATCTTATGTAAAAAAGGATATGTTTGTACCTATAAAGGTAATACAGGAAGATGACAGTAGTCTAGCTGTACTTCAAAGAATTTCTGGAGTAAAAGTACAATATATAAAGGAGAGAGTGTATCCACTGAAAAATGCAGCTGCACATTTAACAGGATATGTACATAAAGTTACTGCAGAAGATTTAAAAATAAATAAAGATTATGGACCTGATGATGTAATAGGCAAATCAGGATTAGAGCAAATATATGAAAGTACTTTAAGATCTCAAAATGGATATGAAATTTATATTGTAGATAAAAACAATAAGAAAAAAAAGACTCTTATAAAGAGAAAAGTACATAATGGAAAAGACATAAAACTTACTATAGATTCTAAGATCCAAAGTTTACTATATAATAAATTGCAGCAAGATGCTGGCATGGGTGTTAGTATAAATCCTAAAACGGGGGAGGTTCTATCCCTTGTAAGTACGCCCTCTTTTGATCCTAATGATTTTGTAATGGGTATGTCAAGTGATACTTGGAAGGCTTTAAACGAAGATAAAAGAAGACCTTTATACAATAGATTTCAGAGCAATGTAGTTCCTGGATCTATTTTCAAGCCTATTACAGCAGCAATAGGTTTAAAGAGTGGTAAATTAAATTCACAAGTGTCTAAAAATATTTCTGGACTTAAATGGCAAAAAGACAGCAGTTGGGGAAAGTATTATGTTACACGAGTTGAGGATTATGGTGAGCCGAGCAATCTTTTGAATGCTCTTGTTTATTCGGATAATATATATTTTGCAAAAGCTGCATTGGATATTGGAAAAGATACTATGGAAACAGAACTTAAAAATTGGGGGTTAGGCGAGAAAATGCCTTTTGAGTATGGCCTCTCTAAATCACAATTAGCCTCAAAAGGATATATAAAAACAGAGGTGCAGCTGGCAGACAGCGGATATGGCCAAGGAGAAATCTTATTAAACCCAGTTCACTTAATGGCAATGTATGATTCTTTTGTGAATGAAGGAAATATTATAAAACCATACCTTATATATAAAGATAATGCCAAGGCACAGATATGGAAAAAAGCTGTATATCCTAAAGAAGATGCAAATATTATTTTAAATGACATGGAACAGGTAGTTTCAAACCCTAAAGGGACGGGTCATGAAGCATGTATACCTGGAATGACTTTGGCAGGAAAGACAGGTACTGCAGAGATAAAGGCTTCACAGGAGGACACTAGTGGAACAGAAGTTGGATGGTTTGCTGTAGTTAACGTGGATAATCCAAAACTTTTAGTAATAGCTATGGTGGAAAATGCTAAAGAAAAGGGAGGAAGCCATTATGTGGTTCCTATAGTAAAAAGTATTTTTGAACAAGTAAGATAGGGTTATATCTTGTTTGATGGTTACCTACTATAACACTTGCATGAACTTTGTGAAAGCTACTAAATAGGATTCGCTGATAAGTTTAATTGCAATGTGGAATATAATTTAAATTTTTGATATAATAGTATATAAAGGAAATGAATAAATTTTTAATTTATTTAAGATGAAAGAAATTAAAAACAGGACAAAAAGTCGGAAGCAGTGCTCTGACTTTTTTTAAATAAATTAAATAAACGTTTTCATAAAATTATATTTATATTATCAGGGGGAGTGTAAATGAAAAATCTAAAAGTTAGGGGTAAAATAAATCTTTTAATAGTATGTATCATTTTGATTTTGAGTGCGTCAGTTCTTATATTAGTACATCATAATTTGATTAATATAACAGATGAAAGCTATTCCAATCAATTGAAGTCAAATTCTGGTATGGCTTTAAAGTTATTAGATGAAAAATACGGTGGAGCATGGAAAGAGAAAGACGGAAAATTATACAAGGGAAGTAAACTTATAAGTGGAGACACTAAATTTGTAGATTCTATAAAAGCGGAGACAGGTGAAGAAGTTACTATATTTTTAAAAGATACAAGGATTTCTACGACGGTAATGAACAAAGGAAATAGAGCTGTAAATACAAAAGTTTTATCTGAGGTTTCAAATAAAGTGTTGAAATCTGGAGAAGACTTTAGGGGAGAAACAAAAATATTGAATGTGCCTTATGAGGTAATATATAAACCCATCAAGGATAATGAAGGAAATGTACTGGGAATGTTTTTTATAGGCATTAGTAAAAGTGTAATAAATAATCAAATATTTGAAGTTTTTAAAAGCATAGGAATTATTGTGATACTAATAGCTATATTGTCTGTTATAGCAGCAAATATTTTTGTATCTAAGATAACTAAAGTATTACTTTATTCTGCAGGATATATGAACACTTTATCAAAAGGAGATTTTACTAAAGAAGTTCCTAGAGAATACTTGAATTATAAAGATGAAGGAGGAGTTTTAGCCAAAGGTATAGAAAGTATGAGAAAATCTGTGAATAATTTGTTGTATACTATTAGAAATGATTTTAAAACTATAGTTGATGAATCAAATAGCTTAGTTTTGATTTCTAAAGAATTATCTGGATCTTCAAGTGATGTATCCCAGACTATAAACCAGGTGGCTGGAGCAAATACAAATCAGGCACAAGAATTAGTTGCTGTAAATGAGGTTATAGATTCCTTTAGCAATGAATTGTCTAAGATAGTTGAGGATATAAATGAAATAGACAGAAGCTCTAATGAAATAGACAATATGGCAAAAGAAAATAGTGAAAAACTGCCTAATATAGAAAAGTCTATTACAAAGGTAAATGATTCTTTTAGAATGTTTAAGGACAATATAACGGAATTTAGCAGTAATGTGCTGAAAATAAATGACATAACTAATATTATAAACAGTGTTTCAGATCAAACTAACTTGCTAGCTTTAAATGCAGCTATAGAAGCAGCTAGGGCTGGAGAAGCTGGAAAAGGTTTTGCAGTTGTAGCAGAGGAAGTAAGAAAATTAGCTGCACAGACTAAGGAGTCTTCTACAAGTATAGATAGTTTAATTAAATTGCTTTCTAATAAAATAGTGGATATAGTAAAGGAAACTTCAGAGATGGACAATGAAATTGTAAATCAAACTAGTTCTATAAATGAATCTGTAGAAGCTTTTACTAATATAACTTATGCGGTTAATAATATAATGCCTAAAATTCAAAAAGTAAATAAATCTGTAGATAATCTAGAAAAAAGCAAAGATAAAATAGTGAGTAGTGTAGAAGAAACTTCAGCTACTGCAGAAGAGATGGCTGCATCTACTGAGGAAATAGCTGCTTCCAGTGCTGAAATGAGCAAGTCTGCAAATAAAGTATACGAAGTTGCAGAAAACCTTGAAAGTATGACAGAAAATCTTAAGGGCAATATAACTAAATTTAGAATAAATAATTAATGTATCAAAAAAATTAAATAGTTATTATGTAGGTGTAAAATAAAAATGGCGGAACTTTAAGGTTCTGCCATTTCTATTTTAAGTGGATGATATGATATAGGTTATTATAGATACTGCTAATATTAATGCTATAAAAAAAATTGTAGTAGCAGTTTTTATATGCTTTTTATGCACTTCTATTGGAGAAAGTTGTTCTTTCATGGTATAGCTCCTTTTATTATGTGATTATAATAATAAATTTAATATCATTTATTATATGATTTAATTATATAATAAATAAATTGATATTTCAATATTATGAATTATTGTAAGATAATATATTACAAAATAATGTAGAATTGTATGTAATTAAATCTCAATATTAAGTTTGCCGTAACTTATTGACAGAAATATAAAAAAGGTGTTTAATATAACTGACCAGTCAGTCATATTAAATTAGGCATATTTATAAATTGCAAACTTTATACATTTTATTACATTTACAACATTAGTTTTATTTATAAAGTTTCAAGAGAGGAGATAGCATGAACTTTTTTAAAGTAGTATGGGGTGATATTCGTAATATACTTAGTAGTAAACTTATGCTGCTTGGATTATTTGCTATAATATGTATACCTCTTATATATGGAGGTATGTATCTTGCAGCTTTTTGGGATCCATATTCAAAAACAGAGAATATTCCAGTGGTTGTTGTAAATATAGATGAAGGTGGTAAAATTGACAATGAAGAAGTAAATTATGGAAATGATATTGTAAATAATTTAAAAGATAATAAAGATCTTAAATGGAAATTTTCTAAAGATCTTAAGAACTCCAAAGGGTATTTGGAACAGGGTAAGTATTATGCAATGTTTATTATACCAAAAGACTTTACAGAACATATGGTACAAGCTGATAAAGGAATTTTACAAAAGCCTAATTTAATATTTATAACTAATAAGAAAAAAAATTATGTAGTAGGCCTTATATCTGATAAGGCAGCTATTGCAGTAAAAGATAGTATAAATAAAAGTATGATATATAATATTGGAATAAAAGTTTATGACAGTATGTATGAATTGAGAGATGGAATGGAAAGTGCATCTAATGGAACTTCCCAGATTAAAGATGGAGTTACGGATATGAAAGATGCTGTTCCATCTATGGGAAATGGTATGGACAAACTATATAATGGAGCTTCCACTTTAACCAATAAAATAAATGATGCTGCAGACGGAAGTAATGAGCTGAGGGATGGACTTGGAACTTTAAATGGGAAAATGCCTGATCTTATAGATGGGGTGAACAAGCTCTTAAAAGGTTCTGCTACTATAACTGATAAAATGGGAGATGCTGTAGATGGAAGTAAGTCACTTAGAAATGGAATTAATTCATTAAATGATAAAATTCCTGATTTATCGGATGGAATTGACAAACTTTATGATGGATCTACATCACTACAAGATGGACTTCACGAAATGGACGACAATATGCCTGATTTAGTGGATGGTGTGGGAAAACTTAAAGATGGGTCAAAGCAGTTAAAAGATGGACTTGATCAAGTTAAATCTGGAGTTGGAGATGCAGAAAGTACAGCTAAAAGTCAAATAGAAAAAAATAGGCAATATATTGTACAAAATGTTTACCCTGAAGTTCAGAGATTAACATATATTGCAAGTACTATAGATAAACAAATACCAGATAATAGTAGTTTAAAGCCAATATCTCAAATTATAATCTACAATTTGCAATTGCTGCAGGGACAATTGAAGGACTTGGCGGATGGTGGAGAATTAGATTATTCTAAGACAATGGGTACCCTAAATAATACAAATTCATACCTTCAAAGTGTTTCTACTAGTATAGAAAGCTTAATGGGTAAATTAGATAAAAGCAGCAATACATATGCTATTTGCAGTGAGCTTGATACTCAGGTGAAGTTTTTAGAAAGTACTGTAGACAATATAAAATCAGCATTAGAAAGTGCAAAACAACTTATAGATGGAATCGATAAGCTAGATGCGGGTGCAAAAAAATTAAATGATGGATTAGGTGAACTATATGATAAGACTGAAGATTTGAAAGATGGTACAGATACACTATATAATGGTTCTCAAAATTTAACAGATGGAATTGGCAGGCTTAAAGACTCTGTTCCAGAACTTAGTAACGGAGTTAATACCCTTTATGATGGCTCTGTAGATTTATCTGATGGATTATTTAAAATACAGGATGGTTCTAAAACTTTAACGGATAAATTGGGAGAGCTCAATAACAAGGTACCAGATGTTGAGTCAGGTGTTCAGAAACTTTATGATGGATCTACAGATTTGTCAGATGGACTTTTTAAATTACATGATGGTTCAGGTACTCTTAGAGATGGTATAAAAACTCTTAAAGATAAAATACCTGATTTACAAGATGGTGTAAATAAATTGTATGAAGGTGTGGCAGAGCTGCATGACAAATTGGCAGATGGCGCTGAAAAACTTTCAGATAAAATGGTTCCAAGCAGCAAGGACATGGGAAATTTTATGTCAAGTCCACTAAATGTAAAAGATAAGCCTTTATATGATGTAGGTGGATATGGGCAAGGACTGGCACCATACTTTATAAGTCTGGGAATCTGGGTTGGTGCGCTTTTGATGTTCTTTTTAATTAGTGAGAATGTAAATCCAAATTTAAAAATTAAGCTTCCTGCAAGGATTATAGGCAAATATCTTTCTTATTGTGCTGTAGGAACGATTCAAGCTGTACTTTTAAGTGCTGCAGTTATGGCACTTGGACTTAAGCCTTCTAATGTTACAATATATTTTGCCTTTAATATATTTCTGTCTTTTGTATTTATAGCTATAATACAAAATTTCGTATTTTTATTTGGGGATGCAGGAAGGCTTATGGCAATAATAGCCTTAATATTACAACTTACTTCCTCAAATGGTACATTCCCTGGAGAATTACTACCTAAATTTTTTGAAACTATAGGTCCGTTTTTACCTTTCACATATTCTATATCTGCCATGAGAGAGATAGATTGGGGAATAGACTATAGTGTCCTCCAAAATGATGTGATAGTGTTAGCTATATTTTTAGCAGCATCTTTAATTTGCTCTTTAGTATTCAAAAAGTATTCTATAAAGTTTAATTTAATTTTGGATCTTAGAGAAATTGAAGAGAAGGCCATGAAGGAAAATTTAAACAAGAATAAGCTTTCAACTAAAAAGTAAAATTTTATTGAAAAGAGGTGAATATATCGGAATATATTCCGGTATAAAATTATGAATAGGAGAAAGATATGTTTAATACTTGCAATTACTTTTGTATGTTCATGTTGTCCCCCCTTAGTATCTAAAGTATATGCACGGGACTATAATGGTGATTCAAGTTTATATTATGAGGGTATAGACAGTGGTATAGTTTTTCCAGATAAAAATTTGGATAAAGCTATAAGGGAGAAACTTAATAAAGTAAATGAGCCTATAACTATAAGTGACCTTTCAGGTATAACTAAACTTAGTATAAGAAATAAGGACATAAGAAGTTTAAGCGGACTTGAGAGGTTAAATAATCTAGAAAGTTTAGATTTAAGCTTTAATAAAATAGAAGATTTGACTCCTATAGCTAATTTAAAACAACTTAATACTTTATATCTATATGAAAATAAAATAGAAAACTTAACACCTCTTGCACATTTAAAACATCTTGAAAAATTAAATGCATCAAATAATGAAATTAAAAATATAGATCCACTAGCAGGAAGGGACTCCTTGAGAGAACTTACTTTAAGTAGCAATAAAATTGAAAATTTAGGAGCACTGTGGAGTTTAAATGGATTAAAGACTCTTATGCTAGATGATAATAAAATATCAGATGTAGTATATTTAAAGCATCTTTGTAATTTGCAAAGTTTGTACCTTTCTAAAAATAATATAAAGGATGTAACCCCTTTAAATAATTTGACAAACTTAACTAAGCTATATTTAGATCAAAATCCATTTAATGATGGTAAACCACTTTTAGAACTTAAAAATCTTAAAAGAATATCTTTAGATAAAGATAAGATTGACAATATAAAAGATTTTAATAACAGCAAATTTGAAGATTTAGTATGGCTTAAATATGACGGACAGGAAATAACTGATTTTGATAAATTAAATAATATAGTGGATGATGCCAATGTAGAAGTTACATTTAAAGATACTAATTTGGAAAAAGCAATTAGGGATAAAATAGATAAGCCTTCTGGAAGTCTTTATAAATATGATGTGGAGTTTATAAGCGATTTGGATTTGTTTGATAAAGGGATAAAGGACCTTTCTGGCATAGAAAATTTAGCAAGGCTGAAATCTTTAAATTTGAGTAAAGATGACATAGTAGACTTAAGCAATATAAAATATCTGGACAACTTGGAACAGTTGTACCTAAACGGAAGTAAAATTGAAAAACTAGACGATTTGGAAGATTTAACTAGCCTAAAGAAGCTGCAGGTATGTGGAGCAAAAATTTCAGATATAAGTCCTATTGAAAATTTGACAAAACTTGAAACCTTGAATTTAAGTGATAACGATATAACGGATATAGAAAGCCTTAAAGATCTTAAAAATTTGGAAAGTTTGGATTTGAGTAAAAATCATATTACAGATATAGATAGCTTAGAGAGTTTGGTAAATTTAACTTCCCTTTCATTAGATGAAAATAATATATCCAGTATAAATTGTACTGCTTTTATGCCTGAACTTGAAACACTGTCCATAAATAAAAATAAAGTAACTTCTTTGATTCCTTTAAAGAGCAATACAAAACTTACTAGGCTATTAGCAGATGAAAATAAACTCACAAGTTTAGAGGGTATAAATTCTACAGTTAAATTAAAAGAAATACGCGGCGACTCAAACAAAATAAAGGATATAAGCGCATTAGAGAAATTAAACGATTTACAACTTGTAAGTCTTATAAAAAATGAAATAAGTGATATAACATCACTTAAAAATGCAAAGAGCATTCAAAGTTTATACCTTTCAAATAACAAAATAAGTGACATAGTACCTCTTTCAGAAATGGACAATATGGTAAGATTGTATCTGGATAGTAATAAAATAAGTGATATAGCTCCACTTTCAAGCATGAAAAATCTAAAGACCTTGTACTTGAGCAAGAACGATATAACAAGTATATCAAAGCTTGGGAACCTTACAAAGCTTGAGACTTTGGATGTAGGAGATAACAGCATTTATGATATAAGTCCTATAAATAGCATGAGGTCACTTAAGAATTTGACTCTTACAAATACTGATGTACCTAAGTATATAATAAATTCAATATCTAAAGACATAGATGTAACGGATTAAGGCATTTGAAAGAAAATATCATAGCATACTGACTAGTTATTTCTTTGAAAATGCCTAAGTCCTATGTTTTTAAGAAGGAGGTAATTTTGTGGATAGAGATAAGATTAAAATTTCAATATGTGCTGCAGGAATAATAGCTTGTGTATATAGTACTTCAGCTTTAGCAGGTCCCACAAGAATAGAGGATACAAATGCTATATTTAATAAGGTATTTGGAACTAACATACAAAACACGAATAATATACAATTTAAAGATGAAAATTTAAATAAGGCTGTACGGGAAGCAATAAATAAACCTGAAGGAAATATCACTAAAAATAATGTATATGCTTTAACTAAACTTGATATAGAAGGCAAAGGAATAAAGGATATTTCGGGAATCGAGTATTTGGAAAATCTTAAAACTTTAGATTTGAGCAATAATGAAATAGAAGATATATCTTCTATTAAATACCTTAAGTATCTTGAAAAATTAAATCTATATAAAAATAAAATATCAGATTTAACTCCTCTTGAAAAGTTATATAAATTAGAGAGAATTGTTTTAAGAGATAACAAAATTAAGACTATAGAGCCTCTTTCAAAATTGAAAAATTTAAAGGAAATTGATTTATCAAAGAATCAGATAAATAATCCTAGCTATCTTAAAGATTTAAAGAAACTAAAAACAGTAAATCTAGAGAACAATGTTATAGAAGATGGAGAAAAAGTTAAGGATTTAACTAATGTTAGTACCCTTATTTTAAGTAAAAATAGTATTGATGATATAGAAGATTTAGAAGATTTAAAAAATGTAAATGTACTTTACCTTGATGAGAATCCGTTTACAGAAATAAGCCCCCTGAAGGATCTTCCAAATTTAAAAAAACTTAATTTGGACAAGGATAAAATAAGTGACTTAAAGGAGCTAAAAAAATTTAAAAAATTGCAGTGGGTAAAATACAGAAACAAAGAAATTTATAGTATGGACAATTTAAATGAGTTAGTAGAAGATCCAAATGTAGTAGTAACCTTTAAAGATGCTAGTTTAGAAAGAGAAATTAGAAATAAAATTGAAAAAACTGAAGGAGATATTAAAAAGGGAGAACTTGACAATGTAGTAGAATTAAATCTTTGGGATAAAGGTATTACAGATCTTTCAGGAATAGAAAATTTAACAGATCTTAAAGTATTGAATATAGGTAAAAATAGAATATCTGATTTAACCCCTTTAAAGGATTTAGAAAGTTTACAAAATCTATATATTACAGATACTGATGTGAGTGCTTTAGATCCAATTAAAGATTTAACTAATCTTACTTGTATAGAAGCTACAGATACGAGTATTTCAAATATTTCTTGTATTAAAAATTTGGTTAACTTGAAAACCTTAAATTTAGGAAACACAAATGTATCTTCACTTTCAGGAATAGAAAATTTTTCAGATTTAGAGTCGCTGGATGTGGATAAAACTAAAGTTTCAGATTTATCTCCACTGAGTTATCTTTTAAATCTCACAGATTTGAATATAAATGAAGATAAAGTAAGTGATCTCAGTCCAATTTCAAAACTTAAGGATTTGGAAAGATTATCTGCAAATAAAACTAGTATAAGTACTTTTGAATCCCTAAATAATCTTACAAAGTTAAAGTGGATTACTGTTTGTGACAGTAATAATCTTACAACTATTAGTGGACTTGAAAATTTAACTGAACTTAAGGAACTAAGATTAGATAATGATAGTATAAAAAATATAGGTGTTTTATCAAATTTGAAAAGTTTAGAGACTTTGAGCTTAAAGTCAAATTATATAAGTGATATAAGTCCTCTTTCTAATCTAATTTATATGAAAAACTTATACTTATATGGTAACAACATAAGTAATATAAATTGTCTTGAAAATATGAAATATCTTATGAGGTTATATATCGATAAAAACAGTATAGGTACCATAAGTGAAGTTAGAGGAATGAAGGATCTGAAAACTTTATCTTTTGGAAATAATTTAGTTTCGGATTTGTCTCCTGTATCATCTCTTTATAATTTAGAGAGTATTGATGCTAGTGATAATTATATATCTGATATAAGTGCAGTTAACTCTTTAGATAAATTAAAAGATCTTATAATAACTAATGACAAGGTTCCTGAAGGCCAAATTAATGCCCTATCCTCCCGAGTGACAGTAAGTAAATAAGATAAATTTCAATGGAAGTAAATGTTCAATAATGATATAATTATTTCATTAATTATAGAGTTTCTAGCTTGAAAGTTGAATTATTCTCCGAATATTTTTACAACCTTCAGTCCGTTAAATATTTTGATAAGTGTAAGTAAAAAATATTTAAATGTGCTTCATTATTGTAAAAATATCTCTGCGAATAAGTTCAAGCTTCAATTACAACCTATAATAATTTTGGGAGGATTACTATATGAAAAGTAACTCAATGAGAAAATTAGATATGAGATTATATGCAAAAAATTTATTTGTGGTATTTTGGACTGTATTTTTTTTACTTGGCTTTTCATTTACGGCAGCGGCAGCGGACTCGTCACAAGTACTAAATGAAGTGAAAAACGATATTAAAACTTATTATGTAGGCAATATACCAGACGGGGTATTAAATGCATCTAGTATAGATGAAGCACTGAAAAAACTTAATGATCCATATACTGAGTATTTTTCTAAAGAAGAAGAAACAAATTTTTTAAATTCCATAAATAATAAAATCTATGGAATAGGCATATATATGTCTCAGGTTCCTTCAGGGATAAAAATAGATTCTGTAGTTGCAAATTCTCCAGCAGAAAGTGTGGGACTTAAGGAAGGGGATATTATAATTTCAGCGAATTCCCATTCACTTGCCAATATAACACTTGATCAAGCTTCTTCATATATTAAAGGAGACGAAAATACAAATGTTAATCTTGTAATTCAAAGGCAGGACAGGGTATTAAGCTTTTCTGTAAAAAGGGGAGAGGTAAGTATCCCAATAGTAGATGGAAAAATGTTGGATAGTAATACTGCATATATTCACATAGCATCTTTTGGAGAAGACACATCACAAAAGTTTAATGAAAAGTTAAAAGAGCTTCAAGCAAATAAGCCTGCAAGGTACATAATAGACCTGAGAGATAATGGTGGAGGATATATGGATTCTGCCCTAAATGTAGCAGGAAATTTCATAGGAAAAAATTTAGCACTTATAGTTCAAAATAAAAGCGGTGAAAAAATAGGCTACCTGGCAGGAGAACAACAAAGTATGATAGACAAGCCTACTATATTTTTGGCAGATAAATATACTGCCAGTGCTTCTGAAATACTGTCTGCAGCAGTGAAGGACTATAAAAAAGCTTTTTTTATAGGAAATACTACTTATGGAAAAGGTGTGGCACAGCAGATGTTTGACCTTTCAGATGGAGGAGCATTGAAGTTAACTGTAGAAAAATTTTATTCACCTGCAGGTAATACAATACAAAAAGTAGGAATAAAACCTGATTTTGATACAGGTAATGAGAATTCTTTGGCAGTAGCGCAATTATTGTCAGGACAGTGTAAAGATGGAACAGACCAGCAAGGACTTCTAAAAGTTACAATAAATAATGAAAAATTTTATATAGATTTAAGTATTGCTAAAAATGAGGAATATTGGTCTGCTTTTAAGTATATAGTGAATAATATAGATAGATCACAAATTTGTATAGGCACTAAAGATGGATGGGAAAAGGTTCCGGAAGAATACTTTAGCAATATATATAAGTTTTTTTATCCAGAAGATAAGGTTTTAGATACAATGCAGCAGGTGTCACAGGACAAAGCATTTACTGTAATTTTTAACAAAAAAATAAGCTCTGATATAAAGGATAAAATAAATATGGAAATTATAAATGGTACTACTGGTAAAAGGGTTGCTTTTAAAATAGGCAGCGTAGAAGACAACAAAGTAGTTATTGTGCCACAGGAAAAATTAGAAAAAGGAAAGACCTACTATATAAAGGTTAAAGACACTATAAAGCCAGTTACTGTTAAAAATTAATGAAAGGTGAAAAATGGAAACAACTCATAGACTTTCTTCATTTGAATATAAGGTAATAAAGAAGAATATAAAAAACATAACTATTAAAATTAATGAAAAAGGTGAAGTATATGTAATATCGCCTCTTAATGTTAGTTATCTATCCATAGAGGAGATAGTTAAGAATAAAATAGAATGGATACAAGAAAATATAAAAATTACAAAAAATAGAATTTACAATATGAAGTCCATGGGTTTGTTAGATGGGAAAAAACTTTTATGGATGGGCAATTTTTTAAAAATAGAAATGCAGCAGGCAGACATAAAAAAATGTTATGTAGAAATTGCAGAAGATAAAATTATAGTTTATGGCAAAGCTGTTTTATTAAAAAATGAAGAAAATATTAAAAAGAGCATATGCGAATTTTATAAACAAAGGGCTAAGGTGATTTTTAGAGAACGAGTGGATATTTATCACAAAAATCTAAATGTTTATCCAAAAAAAATAACAATTAGGTGTCAGAAGACTAGATGGGGAAGCTGTTCCTCTAACGGTAATATTAGTTTCAATTACAAAATATTAATGGCACCTATGGAAGTTATAGATTATGTAGTTGTGCATGAACTTTGCCACCTGGTATATATGGATCATTCTAGAGATTACTGGAGATTAGTAGAATCTATAATTCCACAATACAAAAACAGAAGGAAATGGCTTAAATGTAATGGATATATGCTTAATTTTCCAGAAAAATACATATGAATAGTAAGTAAACTTATAGACATTAGAAAAATAATAAAGTAAAATTAAGTAAGTAATTTTAATTGTGAAAGGAAAATAATATGAAATTTTATTTTTTACTTTTGATTGCAGTGGCACTTTCTTTAGATGCCTTTGGTGTCTCACTGTGTGTGGGATTGAATGGCGCAGTGGAGAAAAGAAATAAGTTTCAACTTTCTTTTTCATGTGGATTTTTTCAGTTTTTTTTTGCTATATGCGGTGCTTATGCAGGCTTTTTATTTAATACATATATTGCATCTGTTCCCCAGGTAATTGGAGGAGCATTAGTATCTATAGTAGGCATCTTTATGGTTAAAGAAGGTTTGGGGAGTAAAGGAGAATGCATACTCATTAAACCAGGAATGATTCTAGTGCTTGGAGTTTCAGTAAGTATTGATGCAATGGTAATAGGATTTACAACTTTAAATAATATAGCAAATAGGATAGATCTACTTATTAGCACTGTGTTTATAGGATTAATTACCTTCATTATGTGTTTATTTGCTTTTTTTATTTCGAAGTACCTCCAGAAAATACATATTGTAAGTAAATATGCAGATTATATAGGGGGAGTAATACTTATTATATTTGGTATTAAAATGATGTTTTTTAAGTGAAAATTTGGGGTGAATTTATGGATGTAGAAAAGTACTTGAGAAAACGTAGAATAAAAGTTACAAAAGCAAGATTAAATATTTTAGATATATTATCTAAGAGTGAGAATGCTATAACTGTTGATAATTTATTTGAAAAGTGTAGAGAAAGAAACATAAATGTAGATTTATCCACTATTTATAGATCCTTAGAATTGTTTGAAAATAAGAAAATTGTTAGAAAATTTGATTTGGGTGAAAATAAATATAGTTACGCTATAATGAGAAAAAAGCATAAACATATATTGGAGTGTAAAATATGTCATAAGGAAGTAGAAATAGACTGTCCTATGCAGCAAATAGAGGAAATTATAAAAAGCAAAACAGGCTTTGTATTTGAGGATGAAGAACTGGATTTTAAATTAAATGGAATATGTGCAGATTGTAGAAAGAGAAAAAGTAGTAAAAACTAAAGAGTTTTATTTTAAAGTTATCTGTGCAGGATATACTTTTTTTATTTTCCACACTCCTCGTGCGTTTTTTTGTATAAATACGGTATATTCTAGTTTTTCATGAGGCATTTTAGTAGACATACCAGAAACTTTAATAAATGCAACTGTTCCATTGGAAAAATACATATTTATATCACCCATGTTGCACAGCTTATATTTATTAAAGATGCCAGTAGTAAAATAGTTTTTAACTGCGTAGTTGATATCTCTGCACTTATAGGACACATATACTTTTTCCACTATTGTAACAGTGAGTAAAATACTTATAAATATAATAATAAATTTTTTCATAATTCTCCTCCATATAATGGAAATAATGCTTTCATTATTATAATATACAAATTTACAAAATAAGTAAATACATATTTTTATTTATCTAGAAAAATATTTTGTAGAGTTATGATTTATTTGAAGGCTAAGGCATTTTTAATTTTAAATTATTTAAATTTTTACGGTTGTATGGTATTATTTTATTAACAAACATTACAATGTAAAACTTTATTGGGGTGAAATTATGAGACTGGAATTTATAGATAGGGTTATGGAAGAAGATGTGCTTGGAAAGAGTATATTAACCTGTGAAGGACAAGTTTTATTACGAGCAGGAGTAAAGTTGAATAGTAACTATATAGATAAATTAAAAAAATTAGGTGTATTTTATGTATACGTCGAAGATGAAAGATTAGAAGATGTATATGTCGAAGATGAAAAATTGTCGCAACTTAAACAGTCCACTATGAAAAGTATGTCAAAAGTAATGGTAAATCTAAATAATTATGATGAAAAAGGATTAAGACATTCTTTAAAAACAGTAGAAGAAATGATTAATTACATAGTTGATGTTGGAGATGTTAATAAAAGCCTTTATGACATACAGACGTATGATAACTATACTTTTGTACACTCAATAGATACTTGTGTTATGGCTTCTTTTTTAGGAATTTCCGCAGGATACAATGAATTTGATATAAAGGAACTTGGTGTGGGAGCTATCCTACATGATGTAGGAAAGACAAAGGTGCCTATAGAGATATTGAATAAAAAAGGTAAGTTGACGGATGAAGAATTTGCTGAAATAAAAAAACATCCTGTATACGGTTCAAAAATCTTAAAAAAAACGGTTGGTACATACAGTCCTATAATTAAAATAGTTGAACAGCATCATGAGAGGGTTGATGGTAGAGGGTATCCTTATGGACTTACAAACAAACAGATAACAAATTTTGCAAAGATGGTTTGCATATGTGATGTATATGATGCTGTTAGTAACGATAGATGTTATAGAAAAAAGTTTCGCCCTAATGATGCTTATGAACTTATACTTTCAGGAAGTGGAAGTAGTTTTGACCAGGAAATAGTATCCTATTTCAAAAATACATTTGCTGTTTATCCACTTGGATGCTGCGTTAAGTTATCAAATGGAGTTAAGGGGTATGTTGTAAGGCAAAACAGAGGATTTCCGGATAGACCGGTGATAAGGGTATTACAAGATCCTGAAACTGGAGATAACATATCAGGTTATGAAGTCGATTTACTTAAAAATCTAAGTATAATCGTAGAAGAAATAGTATAAATGGAATTAAGTTGAGAAAAATAAGTTACACAGTGTGTTATAGATATCAAAATATTTATGATAATATACTGTGTATTCGTTTTTTTGAGGAGAAAAATATGAGTTCATATATTGATAATTTAATAGACAAGTTATGCAAAAACTATAATTTTAATATTATAGAGCTAGAAGGTATAAATGGAACATGCAGTAAATGGGCGTTATGCAGAGAGCAAAATTCTATTATGCAGGTAGTTTTCTTTTCTAGGGTGGAAAGTTATAGAAATATAAATGCTGAAGATATAAAGTTACGTTTAAAGAAACTGTTTGACAGTAAAAGTGTAAGACTTGTACAAATAGTGTTAGATAGGGAAGTACATGTCACAGTGGATGAAAATAATAATCCACAATGTGGATTAATTTTTTTAAATCCTTATTTTAATCAAATAACTTTGTATACTCCTGATTTAGAGCAATTAGCTAAAGAAATATATAATTGTATGATTTATGTAAAACAAAGTACTTTAGCAAATAAGCAGTCAAAAAATATATATAAAATGAAAGACCTAATTGTAACGTGGATCATAATAGCTTTAAATGTTGCTGTATATACGGTAACTGCATACCTTTCTGGAAATATATTTGACAGTAATATAAATGTACTTGTATTTATGGGAGCTAAGGTTAACTCACTTATAGCTTCAGGTGAGTATTATAGACTTTTTACTTGTATGTTTTTACATGCTGGAATAGTTCATTTAGGAGTAAATATGTATTCACTTTATATAATGGGTTCTTTTGTTGAGAAAGTGTATGGTAAAGTTAAATACATAGTGATGTACCTTATATCAGGTTTAGTTTCCTCGGTATTTAGTTTTATGTTTTCGTCATCTATTTCAGTAGGAGCGTCAGGAGCAATATTTGGACTTTTAGGTGCGGCATTGGTATTTGCTATAAAAATGAAACATAAAATTGGTAAGGAATTTTTAATGAATGTAATATCTATAATTGTGGTAAACCTTATAATAGGATTTTCTATAGCAAATGTAGATAATTTTGGACACTTAGGAGGGCTTGTAGGAGGAGTAGTCATAACATATTTATTGGGCAATGTAAAAAACATCGCCCAATAAATAGCTTTTACAGTTTAAGCAAATTGCAAAGCAATATTTTTAATTAATAGTTAAGAATGAAGAATTAATAGTTAATGTGGATTTTTTTCCGTTACACTACAAAAAATCTTTGATTAAGCTTTTCACCACTTGTTTCACTAAAGTGAAACATCGCTGATTTATATAAATTTAAAGATTTTTTGCGACAGCTAAAAATCATCCTTTACTATTAATTCTTCGTTATTAATTCTTAACTTGTGAAGCGTTGCTTCGTAAATTTTAATTATTAATTGAAAATTTTGTATGTGCGAAAGGTGAGTAATTGCTAAATAAATAAATCTTTTAAGTCATTTGAAAATAAGGTTTCTTTTTCCATAAGCAACTGAACTGTGGCTTTAAGGCAGTGTCTATTTTCAATAAGAATATTTTTTACATCATTATATATTGAATCTGTAAGACACTTACACTCTTTGATAATCTCATTTTGATTTATATTTAAATCTGATAGCTCCCTCATATTTAAAAGACCTAAAGTGCTTCCCATTCCATACTGAGTTACCATTTTAAAGGCTATGTTTGTGCTATGCTGAAGATCATTATAGGCACCTGTGGTTACGTAATCTGCTCCAAAGATAACTTCTTCAGCAGCTCTTCCACCTAAAAGTACCATTATTCTTTTACGTAGGTAATCTTTATTTTGATAGAGCTTGTCCTCAGGTATACTTAATGTATAACCTCCAGCTCCCTTAGTACTTGGAATGATTGTTATTTTAGAAATCTTTTCATTTGGAAGTACTTTTGAGGATACTAGAGCATGGCCTACTTCATGGTAAGCAGTTATTCTTTTATCTATATCTTTTATATAATCCCTATCTTTTTTCTCATACCCTGTTAGTACTATGGAAAAAGCTTTATCAATGTGCTTGTTTTCTATATAAGTACTATCTTCTTTACAGGCGAGTATTGCAGCTTCATTTATTAAGCTCTCAATTTTTGCACCTGAAAAGTAAGAAGTTTTTTGAGCCCACTCATGTACATCTATATTGTCTACAGGTTTGTTTTTTAAGTGGAGAGATATAATTTTTTCCCTTGAAGAAACGTCAGGAAGAGTTACTTCTATATGTCTATCAAATCTTCCAGGTCTTAAAAGGGCAGGATCTAGCATATCTAACCTATTGGTGGCAGCTATTATTACAATTCCCTCTTTTTCATTAAATCCAGACATTTCTGTAAGCAGAGCATTTAAAGTTTGATCTCTTTCATCAGAGCCTCCGGTACTTCCTGAGCCATCTCTTTTTTTACCTATAGCGTCTATTTCATCTATAAAGATAACCGCTTTTCCAGATTTATTGCTTTTAGCTTTTTTAAATAGCTGTCTTATACGGCTGGCACCTACACCTACATATACTTGTACAAAATCAGAGCCTGAAACAGCATAAAATGGGACTTCTGCTTCACCTGCAATGGCTCTTGCAAGGAGAGTTTTTCCGGTTCCTGGCTCACCGAATAATAAAATCCCTTTTGGCATTCTTGCACCATAAGACGCATATTTTTTAGGGTTCTTTAAGAAATCAACTATATCCTGGACACTCTCTTTAGCTTCCTCATTTCCCGCTACACTTTTAAAATTACAATTAGAATCTTCTATGGCAGAAGCATCTAAGGAATCGAGAGATACTATTTTTTTAGAAGATTTGTTAGAAAACTTAAGTGCCATAAAAACAGCTGTCATAATGGAAATTATAAGTATAGCAGTAGGATAAGCTTGCCTGTTATTTACAGTATATTGCTCAGATACACTTATTCCATCGTTTAAAAGTACTTCTTTAGCATTAGGGGTTCTAGGATTATCCGTATCATATATGCTTCCGTTTTTTAATTTTACTCTTATTTGGGAGGAATCTGTCATATACACTGTTGAAACTATTTTCTTTGATACATCTTTTTGAAACGAAATATATGACTTATAGGGTACAGAGCTGTTACTATAATTCATAAATAGTAACATGCAAAGAGATAAAATAAAGGTTAAAATAGGAATTATTATAAACTTATTTTTTATCTTTTTCATTTAAGTTCTCCTTTCTTGAGATAGATTATTTACAGTGATTTATATGAATTAACTTAAAATTATAAGTTCTATAGTCGAATTTTGTAAAAACAAACGAAACTTTATAAAATCATATAATGATATTATAATATTTTTATAAATTAGTCTAATTAAAATCATAAATTTTGCTAAAGTAATTTATGGAACTAGTATGGGAATTTTAGAATTGTTTATTGCAGAAAATTTAATTTACTGTATACTTTATAATAAGAAGTTTGTAAATTTAGGGAGGAGATTTATATATGAAAGTGTCCTTTGGAAAAGCAATTTTGACAGAACAAGACATACTTGGTATAGTTCATGAGTATGTGAATATAGAAGGACTTAATATAGAAAAGATAAGTATAAATGAAATAATAACAATAGAAGGGACATATAAGAGCAAAATATCTGTTAATTTTCAAGTTAAGATGGGAATAGGAAATATAAATAACAATATAATAAATTTAAAAATATTTGATGTACATGTGTATAAGTTTAGGGTATTTAAGAATGTAAAAAATATTGTCCTTAAGAAATTATTAGATAACTTTTCTCCTTATGGGGTAGAGGTGGACAGAGATACAGTAAGAGTGGATTTAAATCTGGCAGTAAAGCTGATACCTTACTTTAATCTTAAATTAAAAAAAGTAGAAATACTTCCTAGAGCACTAGAGGTAGAAGCAGAAGATATAAGATATGAGGAAAAAAAGAAATTTCCAAACATAGAGAAAAAGAAAAGAAGTATACTTATTCTAGATAAGTATCATAAGTTTAGAAAAAAAGTTGTAAGTAAGGTGCCGCAAAAATATGAAAAAATCGTAGAGTATGGGATGCTTGTACCGGATATTATAATGTTATTTATAAGATTATTTAAGGACAAAAGGGTTAAAATAAAGGTTAAGATTATGCTGTCAGGCGTAATAGCTTACCTTGCAAGTCCTATAGATATAATACCTGATTTTATACCTTTTGTTGGGAAAATAGATGATGTTGCTCTGGCGTTTTTTGCACTTAATACTATAATAGATGAAATACCAGAAGAAATCATAATTGAAAATTGGCAGGGTAAGGAAAATATAATTCTGGTTACAAGAGAAGCAGTACAATATATTACAAAAATAATTGGAAGTGCAAATGTTTCTAAGGTTTTAAATCAGCTAAGCAATGTATTCAAATCATCTGAAAGAAAAGAAAAAGAGGGGAGAAGTGTTACATAAGGGATTGATATAACACGTAAATTGATATGGTTAAAAAAGTATATGCTATAAAAGAAGGATATGATTTTGAAAAAAATGAAAAGGTTCAAAATATTATAGTAAACACCTGGGGAGAATGTCTAAAACGTGTAAAAGGTGTTAAAGGTGCTACATATAAGAGTTTTAAGGATACAAATTCAGCTTTGGAATATTTAAAAGGAGAGGATAAGATTTTAAAAAAGTCTGAGGGCAACTATCCTAAAGATTGTTTACATGTATATGTGGATGGAAGTTATAACATTTCAACGGAGATGTATTCTTATGCATTGGTGGCAGTTAAAGGTAATGTAGTTTATTATATAGAAAGCGATTCACATTCTTGTGAAGAAGGTAAGAATATAAGGCAAATATCTGGAGAATTAAAAGCAGCTGTTAGAGGAGTACAATATGCTTTGTCTAAGGGAGAGAAAAAAGTCGTTTTGTTCCACGACTATGAAGGAACCTGCAAGCACGCCCTTGGGCTATGGGAGAGAAAAGAAGCCTCATCTATAAAATATTACGAAGAAATGAGCGAGCTTATGAAAAACATTGAGGTTATATTTGTTAAAGTAGATAGTCATACTGGGGATTTGTTTAATGAATTGGCAGATGAAAAGTGCAAGGAAAAGTTACAAATAGAATCAAAAAAAAGTGTTCAAAAATGGTTAATGAATAATGAGATAAAGACAGCTAATGATGAGGTAAAGAATGAGATATTAAAAATTGCACCTAAAGGTGAAAAAAATATAAAGGTTATTGATATATGAAAATGTAAAAATTAAGCTGTTTAAAAAAAATAAATTTGCATAATCTATCTAAAGAACATAAAAAATCATAGTTCTGTAAAAGAAAAAGCATTTTTTAAAGAGAGGAGTGTAATAAAATGCGTGGAAAGTTTGTAGCAGGTGCAGTAATTGGTGCAGCAGTAGGAATGATGGTAGTACCAGAATTAGATAGATCTAAAAAGAGAATGATAAGAAAAACTTCTAGATACTTAAGAAATACTGCAGGAAATATGTACGGTGGAGTTATGAATTGGATGAGATAGTATAGAATCCTAATAAGTACAATGTAAAATGTACGCTTTTAATAATAAAGATGTGCATTTTACATTGTTTTTTTATTAATTTAGACTATATTGTTTAGGTTTGTGGCAATATGCTTTTATTTTTTAAAGTTTTCATATTATAATTAAAAATATGTTATAATGATACTAATATAGGATAATATTTTAATATGGTTTAAAAATTATCCTAAACAAAAATCTTCACATTACATATAACTTTAATTATATGTAATATTTAGATATTGTTATCCCAAGGTGTAGCTTTTATTTTTTATATATTGAAAAAAATGTAACATATTGGAACAAGTAGGCATGAAACAAAAATTGTGATTAATAAAGGAAGAGTGAATGATGGAAATACTTTCTTTAGGAGAAAAAATAAAGAGAAGAAGAAAAGAACTCAATATGACTTTAAAAGATTTGGCAGGGGATAGAATTACACCTGGACAAATAAGTTTGGTGGAATCAGGAAAGTCAAATCCTAGTATGGATTTGTTGGAATACTTAGCAGGTGAATTGAATACTTCCATTGAGTATTTAATGGAGTCAGAAGAAACTCAAGCACAAAAAATATGTACTTATTTTGAAAATATAGCCGAATCTTATATAATAAGTGGAAATTTGAGTCAATCGGAAAAGTATATAGAAGAGGCTATATATTATTCAGAAAAGTATTCCTTACAATATGAAAAAGCAAAGAATTTATATTTAAAGGGGACAATCTATACAGCGAGAAAAGAATATCCTATTGCTCAACAGCTTTTATTGTCTGCTAATGTTGTTTTTATAAAAAATAATAAATATGAAGAAATTATAAAAACTTTTATAAGTTTGGGGAAGATTACAATAAGCATGAAATCATATCATGCTTCCAGCAGTTATTTGCAGCAGGCGGAGAATGTATATAAGGAAAATAATATAGGAAATGATTTCTTGCTTGGACAAATATATTATTATACAGCTTGTATAAATTTTAAATTAGAAAATATGGAGGAAGCGATAAACTATTCTTATCTGGCAAATGAGAAGTTTAGGCAGATAGATAATAAGGAAGAATATGCTAAAAGCTTATTTTTACTTGCAGAAGAGTATAATAAAAAGGGAGATATAAATAATGCAATAAAGTATTCTAAAAAAACATTAAATGTATACAGAAAATTAGAAGATGTAATAAATACTGCAAGAATT
This sequence comes from Clostridium sp. 001, assembly GCF_019056555.1. Lineage (NCBI taxonomy): Bacteria > Bacillati > Bacillota > Clostridia > Eubacteriales > Clostridiaceae > Clostridium > Clostridium sp. 001. The sequence continues at coordinate 3,048,393 of NZ_CP020473.1, forward strand.
GAAAATAATCTAGGTAAACTTTTTGGAGAGTTTAATAATATTGAAGAATCATTTATACATTTAAATAAAGCAAAAGAGCTGCGAATGAAATGTAAAGATGGCAAAATTGTGGACACACTTATAAATATATGTGAAAATTATATAAAATTAAAGGATATTATAAATTCAAAGAAAGTTCTAGAAGAAATAAGGGACAAGATAGACGAAAAAAATAATAAATCATTAGTATATTATTACATGATGAAATTTAGAATAAATATGATTGAGTGTAATAAAAAAGAAGCAGAAAATACATTAATTGATGCATTGAATTTTGCGATAAAAATGAATTATACTAAAGAAGCTGCAGATATATCAATAAAACTTGGAAAATTCTATGAAGATAGCAAGATGGATAAGGAAGCAGCTAAGTATTTAAGTGAAGGTGTTGAAATTTTTAAAAGAATTGGAATATTAAAAGAGTATTAAATAAAATAGGTGATAATTATGGAGATACTTTCTACTGGAGAAAAAGTTAAAAGAGCACGCATATATAAGGGATATACTTTGAAGGAACTGTGTAATAGTAAGATATCAATTTCTAAAATGAGCTGCATTGAAAATGATAAAATAAAACCAGAAGATTGGATTTTAGAATTTTTATCAGACAAACTTGAAATTAGTTTTGAGTATCTGAAATTAGATATAAAAAATCAAATAATAAAAAATATAGATGATATTGAGAAAAAACAAGATAAAAAAAATTATGAAAAAAATTTAGTATATAATTTTAAATTTGCTGAACGGTATAACTATGATAATATATGTTTTAGGATAATACATCTCTTATTTAACTATTATCTAGAAAAAAGTGAATTAGAAAAGTTGTATAATATAATTGTAAAGTATTATGAATATTTACAAAAAAATTTTTCTAAAGAAAAAGCAATCCTGTATTATATGGATGTTGGCAAATATTTTTTTAAAACAAAAGAATTTTCACAGGCTATAAATTATTATGATAATGTGTTAGACATTGCAGCAGAAACTGGTAGTAATGAATTACTAGGAAAAATTACATATAATAAAATAATTTGTTTTATTGCTCTTAATGATTATGAAAAGGCTTATGAATTGTCTGATACGATTACAAAATTTATAAACATGATAGATGGAGACATAAAAAAAGCAAAAGTTTATCATATTTTAGCAATACTTTCTTTAAAAAATGATACTGAAAAATTCAAAGTATATGAAAAAAAGGCAAATGAATTTTATAAAGATAATTTAAAAGATAAATCCACATCTATGGTTGAATATGCTGAAGTTATGTTTACTTTAAATATGAGTGAGAAGGCAGTATTTTATATAAATGAAGCATTGAAAATACATCCTAAAGAGCATGCAGAGGAATTTGCTAATTTTGTAATCAAAATAGTAGGTATTTTGATAAAAAATCAAATTTGGGATATAGTTGAAAGTATATGTAATATAGCTTTAGATTGTTCTATAAAGTTAAATGATATAGTTCTTATAGAAAGAGCATACTATTATAAAGCGTTGATATTTATAAAAAAAGGTCAGTTAGCTGAAGGGGAAATGTATATGAATCTTTCACTGGATGCTCTATCGAAATTTCAAACAAATATCTGCATGTATGAAAGATATATGGAAATAGGATGTATGTATTATGATATGAAAAAGGTTCAGGAGGCTCTTAAATATTTTAATATTGCCATTGATTTAAAACAAAAATATAATTTTTTATAGGTTTACTTATAAAACTGAAAAAATTATATTTTCTTGTTTAATAAACAGAGTTCTAGGCATCAGGTGGAGTTTTAACTACCTGATGCTTAGAACTCATTATCCAGGGGCATAGCCGCTCTAATACTCACACTTCGCTAAGTGTCAGTATTAGAGTGGGTAGTTATCATATAAATTAAATTAATCTAAAGAGGTTTAGAAAGGAGGAGCTGCGTTAAAACTTGTTTTAAGTTTTGCGTGACGTATTTTTATTATGAACATAGATAAACTTACAATAAAAGTTCAAAATGCAATGAATGAAGCACAACTTACAGCAGTGAGATATAATCATCAACAGGTAGATGTGATTCATATGTTTTCAGCTTTAGTGTTTGAGCAAGATGGACTTATTCCAAATATATTTGGAAAGATGTCTGTAAATTTAAAATCTCTGGTAAAGGAAACTAAAGATGTATTAGACAAGATGCCTAAAGTGCTGGGAGAAGGAGCACAAAGTTCCTCCGTCTATGCAACTAGAAGATTTGAAGATGTTTTTTTGCAAGCAGAAAAGATAGCTCAAAAATTCAAAGATTCATATATAAGTGTAGAGCACGTAATGCTTGGTATCATGGAAGTTCACTCTTCTGACGTAGACGGTATACTTAAGAAATTTGATATTACAAAAGATGCATTTTTAGAAGCCTTGTCTCAAGTAAGGGGAAATCAAAGAGTTGAAACTCAGGATCCAGAGGGAACTTATGAAGCACTTGCAAAGTATGGGAGAAATCTCGTGGAAGAGGCAAAAAAACATAAACTTGATCCGGTTATAGGTAGAGATGAAGAAATAAGAAGAGTTGTTAGAATACTTTCAAGAAGAACTAAAAACAATCCTGTACTAATAGGTGATCCAGGGGTAGGAAAAACTGCTATAATTGAAGGTTTGGCAGAGAGAATTGTAAGAGGAGATATACCAGAAGGCTTAAAAAATAAGATAATATTTTCACTAGATATGGGAGCATTAATTGCTGGTGCCAAATTTAGAGGAGAATTTGAAGAAAGATTAAAGGCCGTATTAAAAGAAGTACAGAAAAGCGAAGGAAAAATAGTGCTTTTTATAGATGAAATTCACACCATAGTTGGAGCTGGAAAAACAGAAGGTTCTATGGATGCTGGAAATTTAATAAAACCAATGCTAGCAAGAGGTGAATTGCACTGCATAGGGGCAACTACTTTTGATGAATATAGAAAATATATAGAAAAAGATAAGGCTTTAGAGAGAAGATTTCAACCGGTGGTTATAGATGAACCTACTGTAGAGGATTCTATCTCTATACTTAGGGGGCTTAAGGAAAAGTTTGAAATATATCATGGTATAAGAATTCATGATTCTGCTATTGTGGCTGCCGCAAAGCTGTCAGATAGATATATAACAGATAGATACCTTCCAGATAAGGCTATAGATTTAATTGATGAAGCTTGTGCTATGATAAGAACTGAAATTGACAGCATGCCAACTGAAATGGATAATGTTAAAAGAAAAATATTTCAGCTTGAGATTGAAAAAGAGGCGCTTTCCAAAGAAAAAGACACTGCTTCAATGGAAAGACTTAAAGCAGTAGAAAAGGAACTTAGCAATCTTAAAGATAGAGATAATGAGATGACTGCTAAGTATGAAAAGGAAAAGGCAAATATAACTGAGGTTAGAAATTTAAAGAAACAGCTGGATGAGGCAAGAGGACAAATTGAAAAAGCAGAGAGAGAATATGATTTAAATAAAATTGCAGAATTAAAATATGGTGTTATTCCAAAACTGGAAAGTACTATAGATGAAAAAGAGCAATCTATTAAAGAAAACAATGAAGCTGCAATGTTAAAAGAAGAAGTTACAGAACAAGAAATTTCTCAGATAGTATCTAAATGGACTGGAATACCTGTTTCAAAATTAGTAGAAGGGGAAAGACAGAAATTAGTAAAATTAGAAGATGAACTTGCAAAGAGAGTTATAGGTCAGAAGGAAGCAGTTACAGCAGTTTCAAATGCGGTACTTAGAGCAAGAGCGGGTATGAAAGATCCTAAAAGGCCAATAGGTTCTTTTATATTTTTAGGACCTACAGGTGTAGGTAAAACTGAACTTGCAAAAACTTTAGCAAGGACTCTGTTTGATAGTGAAGAAAATATAATAAGAATAGATATGTCAGAGTATATGGAAAAGTATTCTGTTTCGAGACTTATAGGAGCTCCTCCAGGATATGTAGGATATGACGAAGGAGGTCAGCTTACGGAGGCAGTGAGAAGAAAACCATATAGTGTAATATTATTTGATGAAATAGAAAAGGCTCATGAAGATGTGTTTAATATATTCCTTCAAATATTAGATGATGGAAGGCTTACTGACAATCAGGGTAAGGTAGTTGATTTTAAAAATTCTATTATAATTATGACTTCTAACATAGGAAGCAGTTATTTATTACAGAACAAAAGCAGTAATGGAATAGATAAAGATGTAAGAGACAAAGTAATGAGTGACATGAAATTTAAGTTTAAACCTGAATTTTTAAATAGACTAGATGATATAATAATGTTTAAGCCCCTAAACACAGAAGAAATTAAATTCATAATAGATATATTCCTAAAGGATATAGAAAATAGGCTTAAGGAGAAAAATATATCCATACAAATAACCCCAAAAGCAAAAGAAGTTATGGCAGAAGAAGGTTATGATCCTGTTTATGGAGCAAGGCCTTTAAAAAGATATATAGAAAACATTCTGGAAACATCTATTGCAAAGAAGATAATTAATGGAGATATATATACAGGCTGCAAGGTAAGAGTAGATTATGAAAATGATAAGTTTAAAATAGAAAAACTATAATTATTTATTAAAATAAAGGTTACCATATATGATAGAACGTTAAAAAAGAGGGTGTTTTTTATGAAAAAACCTGTCTATTCAATCATATATGGTATTTTTATCTATTTATTTGTAATTGCTTGTATAAGCTTAATATGTAAATGGGATTGTGTAAAATATAATTTTGCGGAAGAGAGAAAAAATATTGTTTTAGCTAAAGATAATGCACCAACGTATTCTAAAGAAGTATTCTTAACTTTTGATGATGGTCCTTCTGTAAATAACACTACAAAGATATTAAATATATTACAACAAAATGGAGTAAAAGCTACTTTTTTTATAGTAGGTGAAAAGGCAAAAGAAAATCCTTCTATATTAAAGCAGCTAAGTGACAGCGGTATGAGTATAGGAGTACATACATATTCTCATAATTATAAAGAGATGTACAGCAGTTTGGATGCATACTTAGAGGATTTTCGAGTTTGTAAAAATATAATAAAGAATATAACGGGAAAAGATTCTATAGTATTTGTGAGGCTTCCAGGTGGGTCAGATAACTTAGTAGCAAGTGTAAGCAATTTAAATATTATAAAGAAGACTTTAAAGGGAAACGGAATGAAGTATGTAGATTGGAACGTGGTTTCAGGGGATGCAGATAAACGTTTTGTGTCCAAAGATATTATAAAACAAAATGTAATAGATGGATGCAAGAATAAAAAAATTGCAGTAGTTTTAATGCATGATTCTTACTATAAAACTTCTACAGTAGAAGCACTGCCAGATATTATAAGTTATTTAAAAAAAGAAGGCTTTGCTTTTAGAACTTTTGATGGTATAACTTTAGAAGAGGAGTTTAGAATGACAGATAAAGGAATCATTAATAGATGACTAAAATTATAGAGAGTTTCTAAGTAGAAAGTTTACTTATACCAGCCATATACTAACAAAAATCATCACACTAAAAACTTTTTATGAGTCTAAAGTTCGGCATTTTGAAAATCTAAAGAAGCTTATATAAACTCGTACCTCAGACATATATAAGCTTCTAAGATTTTCTAAAATACCTCACTAAGACTTATAAAAAAAGTTTTTAAGTGTGATTTCCGTTTTGTTAGTATATTTTATGTATAAGTTAAAATTTCAATTAGAATCATTCATATAAATAGTTAAGGGTGCAATTAAATTTTACAATATATGTAGGGTTTCTAACTAAAATATTAACTTATACAGAATAATTAAAATTCTTCTCCAAATACTAAATGTACGGAGAAAGGAGTTTTAATTATGGGAAGAAAATCATTTGAAATAGAATCATTTGAAATAGAATCACTGTATGATTATAAAATTGAAGATTTAATTGAGCTAAAAAACACTACGAATTCTAAATTTACTAGATTAGTATTAGCTGTGGTTACTATGAGATATCGAGGATGCTCAAATAGAGATATTATGATAGAAACAGGTCTAAGTAAAGTATCTATAGTTAAACATATTAAAAATTGGAACGAAGTTGGCATCAAAGCTATAAAAGATCATCGTGGCGGTAGTGAAGCTAAATTAGAACCAGAAATAGTTGATGATCTTATAGACGTAGTTCTAAAAAAATCCCCTATAGATTTTGATTTTACATGTCATACTTGGACTTTAGCGCTTTTAGCTCTATATGTTGAAAAAACATATGGAGTAAAAGTTTGTAATGAAACTATCAGATCCATTTTAATATCTCATAATATATCTTATAAAAGATCTCAACCTAAACCTACAAAAGCTGATAAAGATGAACAAGAAGCTTTTAAAAAAAATGCCAAAACTGCTAGATACTTTAGAGTCTTCATCTGATACTATTGTATATGCATTAGATGAGACTGGTATTAGCATAGAGTCGGACAACTATTCATCTTGGAGCCCTGTAGGTAATCCCCCTATACTAGAGAAGAATGCTTCGCATAAAGGGGTAAATATTGTAGGGTCTACTTCAATTTTAAATAATTTTCATACTGTCAATGATGTTTATTCTTCCCAAGAATCTATAACATCTGAAAAAATTAAGTCGCATATAGAATATCTGATGGAACTTAATCCTAATAAAAAAATTGTAATATTTATGGATAATGCTAAAACCCATACAAGTAAGCTAATGCAAAGCTTTTACTATGATAACAAAGATAAATTGAAGGTAGTACTTCTACCAAGGTATTCCCCATATATGAACCCTCAAGAAAATATATGGAGAAACCTAAAAGCAAAGTTGTTTAAACCATCTGCTAGAAGTTGTATATGGGAATTAGTATCAGATATTAAAATTCTTTTTGACGAACTTAATTCTAATTTTGCTAAGATTCATTCATTAGCTTATGCTAGAAGTTTCCTAGTATAAGTTAAATTATCACTTAGAAACCCTATATAGGTTTTCTAACTAAAAAATCAACTTATACGCAGGCATATTTTTACAATAATGAAGTTCTTTTAAATATTTTGCATATAAGTCTTAGTAGGAAATTTGTTAAAAAACTAAGGACTTTTGAATTGTTTGAGGTACGAGTTTTCAAAAGTCCTTAAGTTTTTACAAATTTTCTACTTAGACTTATCAAAATATTTAATGAACTGAAGGTTGTAAAAAATATCCGGAGTATAAGTTGATTTTCCGTTTAGAAACTCTACATAAAGATGTAAATTAATTAGATTTAGTTTTGGTTTCTCTTTCTATTATAAATTTTTTAGCATTTAATTCTAAGGTATCATCTAGAGGGTCAAGTTTTGTATCACCATATTTTTTAGAAATAGCTGTATATATAAATCTATCTGCTAATTCAGGATTTTTAGAAAGGAGAGAACCGTGAAAATAAGTACAAAAGCAATTTTTGTATATGCAGCCTTCGTATCCATCTTCTCCATTATTACCATAACCTACAATTACTTTTCCAAGAGGTTCTAAATCTCCTATGTAAGTTCTACCAGAATGATTTTCAAAGCCCACATAAGTTTCTTTAAACTTTTCGTTATATATAACTGTATTTCCTATAAATCTATTGCTGCCGCCTTCTGTATATATATTAAGTACATCAAGACCTGGCAGTTTTTGGCCATCAGGTGTAGAATAGTACTTTCCAAGAAGTTGATAGCCTCCACAAATTGATAAAAATACTTTACCATCTTCAATGTAACTTACGATACCTTCTCTTTTATTTTTGACAAGGTCCTCTGATACTATAGACTGCTCATAGTCCTGGCCACCACCAAAAAGAGTTATGTCATATTTAGAGCTGTCAAAGGGATCTCCAAGAGATATGTTAAATACATTTATATCTATACCCCGCTGCTGTGCCCTATATTTTAATATGAGTATATTTCCTAAATCTCCATATACATTTAATAAATCAGGATATAAGTGACATATGTTTAATTCCATTTTAGATACACTCCCTATTTCTCTAATATTTTACCACAGCTTTTTGATATATCCCTTGAAATTGAGAAATTTCCTGAAAGTTATCATAGCAGTATAAGTGGCTAATACATATACTGTATTTGACTTACAACTTTTTACTTCATCAATTAGATTTTCATAGTGCTTACAAATTATAAAGTTGTCTTGGGGTAATCCTGCTACTTTTAATCTTACGGCCATGTCATAAAGTCTTATACCTGAAATCATTATTTTATCTATATCCAGTGAAGACAGCTTTTCAAAATTCACGTCCCATATCCAAGATACATCTCTTCCATCTGCATAATTGTCATTTAGAAGTACAGCTAGGTTAAAGATCCTGTTGTCAAGGCTTAAAGTATTTATAGCTTGATCATAACCAGCAGGATTTTTTACTAAGATTATTTTAACTTCTTTACCTTCTATATTTATGACTTCCTGTCTTCCAAAACTGCTCTTTTGTTTTTTTAGAGAATCATATATACAGGAAGTAGATATTCCACAAACCATTGCTATAGAATAAGCACATAGGGCATTATACATATTATATGTACCTGGTTGATTTATATAATATTCCTTTTCATTAATTATTACTAATGATCCATCTGGAGTCTGCTCTTTTATTTCATCTAAAGTATAATCCAATTCAGGTCTTTTATAACCACATTTTTCACAGTAGTAATCGCCCAAATGATTATATGTAAGAAAATTATATTTGTAAGGATTTTTGCATTTTTTGCAGAACTTAGCGTCTGCATTAGTATCTACTTTTTTTATATTTGTTGGAGAACAATTAAATCCATAATAAATAGTTCTGTTTGGTAAATTTAGATCTCCAAGAAGAGATTCGTCTCCGTTAAGTATTAAATTTGAAAGAGGTACTTTTTTGATACCTTTTAGAATTTTGTTTAATGTAGTGTAAACTTCTCCATATCTGTCAAGTTGATCTCTAAATAAGTTTGTTACAGTTATAATTTCTGGAGTTATATAATCTGTAAATAAAGGAACATTTGCTTCATCACATTCTATAACTGCATAGTTTGTCTCACTACATTTTTTAAACGAATAATTTTCTATAAAACATGAAACTATACCTGTCAGCATATTTGCACCTGTATTGTTTGTAATTACACGTTTTTTCCCATCCTTTAGCATGTTGTAGACCATACTTGTAGTTGTAGTTTTACCATTTGTACCTGTTATAAGTATAATTTTATAATCCTTACATATGGTTTTAAGAATATTCTTATCTAATTTTAAAGCAACTTTTCCAGGAAAATTACTTCCTCCTTTAAATAAAAATTTTGATAATTTTATTACGATCTTGGAAATAATAATACTAAAAAAAGATTTTATGTTAATTTTTAACACCACCTTCAACTTAAGTAAAGCATTTGTTTATTTACTTTACATATTGTTTGTCATAAGTCTATAGGCCCTAAATTTAAGATTGAAGTCTATTATAGTACACAACAAATACACGAGCAAGTAAATAACTCTTAATATTATAATACAATATTATAATTTTTACATTAAAAAGTTGTAAATTTACTGTATTTCTTAAGCTGAATAATAGAATTTGGAAATAAACATCCACAGTAATGTATGATTTATAAATGTATATATATAAGACTGTTAAAATTATAATATAAGGGCATAGTTAAATAAGTTATAATATGGAAGTAATTTATCAAGTAGTTTTGCAAGTTTAAATAAGATAAAATTCATTATAGACCTAACTTATAAATAAAAAGTATAGCTCATATTCAAAAATACATAGAATTAATGTAGTACATATAAAAATACACAAAGTATATAGTGTAGTATTACAGGTATAAATATATAAAATACTTTATAATTAAATTTAAAATAATTTTTTTATTGCATTTTTCTATAAATGGTGTAATATATAAATATAAACTAATTTAGGGGGAAACATCATGAATATTGACTTATCATATTTAAATATTAATAAATATAGAAATATGTATAAAAATTTATCACCATCAGAATTAACGGAATTTTCAATTAAAAGAGGAGAAGGATTTTTATCAAATAAGGGAGCTCTTATGATTAATACTGGAAAGTACACAGGAAGATCTCCTAAAGATAGATTTATAGTTAATCAAGAAAGCATTAGGAACAAAATAAACTGGGGAAATGTAAATCTTTCTATAGAAGAAGATATTTTTAATAAAATGTATGATAAGATTTTAAATTATATAAGTGATAAAGACATTTTTGTGTTTGATGGATTTGTTGGAGCTTTAAAAAAATATACCCTTCCTATAAGAGTAATATGCGAAAGGGCATCCCAGGCGTTGTTTGCAAATCAATTGTTTAGAAGACCAACGGAGGAGGATTTAAAGTGTTTTACTCCTGAATTTAATATTATATCGGCACCTGGATTTAAGGCTAAGGGCAAAGAAGACGGTTTAAATTCAGATGCCTTTATTTTAGTAAATTTCGATAAAAAAATTATATTAATAGGGGGAACCAGTTACTCGGGAGAAATAAAAAAATCAGTATTTTCAGTAATGAACTTCTTGCTTCCACAAAAAGGAGTCATGCCTATGCACTGTTCTGCTAATATAGGACAAGATAATAAAACTTGCTTATTTTTTGGATTGTCAGGAACAGGAAAAACTACTTTATCAGCAGATGGTGAAAGAAGACTGATTGGTGATGACGAACATGGATGGTCTAATGAAGGTGTATTTAATTTTGAGGGTGGATGTTATGCTAAAACTATAAGACTTGATAAGGAAAAGGAAAGTCAGATATACAATGCCATAAAATTTGGAACTGTAGTTGAAAATGTAGTGGCAGATGGGAATAGAGTACCTGATTATAATGATGCTAGATATACTGAAAATACAAGGGCAGCATATCCTATAAATTATATAGATAATATAGAAGAAAGTGGTGTAGGAGGAAATCCAGAGACTATAATATTTTTAACCGCAGATGCTTTTGGTGTAATGCCACCTATATCAAGGCTTTCTAAAGAAGCAGCAATGTATCACTTTATGTCTGGATATACTAGCAAGATAGCTGGAACTGAAAGAGGAATAATTGAACCTCAAGCTACTTTTTCCTCTTGCTTTGGTGAACCGTTTATGTTAATGAATCCTGCTGTCTATGCAAAATTGTTAGGCGAAAGAATAGACAAGTATAACACTCAGGTATATTTAGTGAATACTGGATGGCTATCTGGAGGATATGGAAATGGAGATAGAATAAAACTTTCCTATACAAGGGCTATGATTAGAGAAGCTTTGAAAGGGAAGTTCAAGGATGTTGAATTTGTGGAACATCCTGTATTTAAAGTAATGATGCCTAAAAGATGTCCAGGTGTACCTGATGAAATATTAAATCCTAGAAATACATGGGAAGATAAAGAAGCATATGATGAGACAGCGAGAAAGCTGGCGCTGAAGTTTAGTAAAAACTTTGAGAAGTTTAAAGATGTTTCCGAAGATATAGCAAAAGCTGGACCTGAAGCTTAAACTATTTATTATAGATAATCTAAGTGAAATTTATATGGAAAAATAGGATTTAGTGATGAGTTGATTTTATTTTCATCACTAAATCCTTTATTCATATATGAAATAAAAGATAATTTTACTTATGTAACAAATTATTAATAATATATATGCTGTGAAAAAGCTTACGGTAATAGTATAATAATACTTGTTTATAAATTTAATAGGGAGTGAAGTTAATGGAATTATTATTTATTATTAAAGCTGCTGCTATTGGAGTAGTCGAGGGAATAACAGAGTTCTTGCCAATATCTTCAACAGGTCATATGATAATAGTAGGAAATCTGATAAACTTCAAAGCACCAACATATAATGGTGCTTATATAGATATGTTTGAAGTAGTAATTCAGCTAGGTGCCATACTTGCTATAGTAGTACTTTATTGGGATAAGATTTTTAATTCGCTTAAAAATCTTAAACCGGGCAAATGGGGATTTAAACTTTGGCTTACTATTTTAGTTGCTTTTATACCTGCTGCTGTTTTAGGATTGCGTTTTAATGATTTAATTAAGAGTAAATTATTTAATCCAGTTACTGTTGCCTGTGCACTAGTATTTGGTGGTTTCCTTATGATATATATGGAGAACAAATACAGGAAAGGAAATAGTACAAATACAATTGAAAATGTAAACCTCGTACAAGCATTTAAGATAGGATGTTTTCAATGCCTTTCACTTTGGCCAGGAATGTCTAGATCTGCGTCCACAATAATGGGTGGATGGGTAAGCGGACTTACAAATGTAGCTGCAGCAGAGTTTTCCTTTTTCCTTGCTATACCTACTATGATAGCAGCATCAGGATGGTCACTTATAAAAGTAAATGTATCTATGAATATTTCTCAAATTATTGCTCTGGCAGTTGGATTTATAGTTTCATTTATAGTAGCGTTAGTTGTAGTAGAAAAGTTTATAAATTTTTTAAAGAGAAAACCAATGAGAGTTTTTGCTGTATATAGAATATTTATAGGAGCAATAATACTTATATTGTATTTTGCTAAAGTTATAAATATTTAATGCTATGTAAGAAGATGTAAGGCTTGACTCAATCCATACATATAAATGAGTCACTATTTATAATTTATAATGGACAATCAATAAAGATTTTTCTGTGTTATCAGAAAAATCTTTATTGATTGTCCATTATTGCTAATTGTCAGATACTAATTATAGTTAGAATATATTTTTTAAATTATGAATTTATATTTTAAAATAGTATTGACAGAGTTAGAAATACATGATAAACTAAAAAAGTCGTCGAGATGAGGCGTCAAAATGATCCTTGAAAATTAAACAGAGGAAGATATAAGTACAACTTATTTAGAATAAACCAGCAATTCTTTTGAGCTGCGAGAGCAGCTAAAAAAGTAATTTCGTAATTTGGTGTATTACATTTAGTAATATACTAAAATTGATAGTAACGAGTACAGCGAGGAAAATGCTGAACGAGGAGCGGAACTTACTAACGTAATTGAGCACCGGAGTGAAGTATTTGACGAAGCTGGGCGAAGTTAATATCAATTTTCTATAGAGCCATATAAACTTTTAAATTAAGAGTTTGATCCTGGCTCAGGACGAACGCTGGCGGCGTGCTTAACACATGCAAGTCGAGCGATGAAGCTCCTTCGGGAGTGGATTAGCGGCGGACGGGTGAGTAACACGTGGGTAACCTACCTCAAAGAGGGGGATAGCCTCCCGAAAGGGAGATTAATACCGCATAATAATCAGTTTTCACATGGAGACTGATTTAAAGGAGTAATCCGCTTTGAGATGGACCCGCGGCGCATTAGCTAGTTGGTAGGGTAACGGCCTACCAAGGCGACGATGCGTAGCCGACCTGAGAGGGTGATCGGCCACATTGGAACTGAGAGACGGTCCAGACTCCTACGGGAGGCAGCAGTGGGGAATATTGCACAATGGGCGAAAGCCTGATGCAGCAACGCCGCGTGAGTGAAGAAGGTTTTCGGATTGTAAAGCTCTGTCTTTGGGGACGATAATGACGGTACCCAAGGAGGAAGCCACGGCTAACTACGTGCCAGCAGCCGCGGTAATACGTAGGTGGCGAGCGTTGTCCGGAATTACTGGGCGTAAAGAGTGCGTAGGCGGATATTTAAGTGAGATGTGAAATACCCGGGCTTAACCCGGGCACTGCATTTCAAACTGGATATCTAGAGTGCGGGAGAGGAGAATGGAATTCCTAGTGTAGCGGTGAAATGCGTAGAGATTAGGAAGAACACCAGTGGCGAAGGCGATTCTCTGGACCGTAACTGACGCTGAGGCACGAAAGCGTGGGTAGCAAACAGGATTAGATACCCTGGTAGTCCACGCCGTAAACGATGAGTACTAGGTGTAGGAGGTATCGACCCCTTCTGTGCCGCAGTAAACACAATAAGTACTCCGCCTGGGAAGTACGATCGCAAGATTAAAACTCAAAGGAATTGACGGGGGCCCGCACAAGCAGCGGAGCATGTGGTTTAATTCGAAGCAACGCGAAGAACCTTACCTGGACTTGACATACCCTGAATATCTTAGAGATAAGAGAAGCCCTTCGGGGCAGGGATACAGGTGGTGCATGGTTGTCGTCAGCTCGTGTCGTGAGATGTTAGGTTAAGTCCTGCAACGAGCGCAACCCCTGTTGTTAGTTGCTAACATTTAGTTGAGCACTCTAGCAAGACTGCCGCGGTTAACGCGGAGGAAGGTGGGGATGACGTCAAATCATCATGCCCCTTATGTCCAGGGCAACACACGTGCTACAATGGGCAGTACAGAGAGAAGCAAGACCGCAAGGTGGAGCAAACCTCAAAAACTGCCCCCAGTTCGGATTGCAGGCTGAAACTCGCCTACATGAAGTTGGAGTTGCTAGTAATCGCGAATCAGAATGTCGCGGTGAATACGTTCCCGGGCCTTGTACACACCGCCCGTCACACCATGAGAGCTGGCAACACCCGAAGTCCGTAGTCTAACTTAGGAGGACGCGGCCGAAGGTGGGGTTAGTAATTGGGGTGAAGTCGTAACAAGGTAGCCGTAGGAGAACCTGCGGCTGGATCACCTCCTTTCTAGGGAGTCGAAAGATAGAGTATAATCTATCTTATAAATTGATGGTTTAAGTAAGTTAGAAAATCTACTCTGTTTAATTTTGAAGGATCAGATAGATTCTTCACAGTATCACTTTTGAATTTAAGTGGTATGATGATGATAAAAATTGATAGTAACGAGCAAGACAAGGAAAAACTTGAATGAGGAGCGGAGTTTACTAGTGTAAATGAGCACCGGAATGAAAGTTTTGACGAAGTATTGTGAAGTTAATAGCAATTTTTTAAAAATAGAATAAAAGTATTTTGGGGGTATAGCTCAGCTGGGAGAGCATCTGCCTTGCACGCAGAGGGTCAAGAGTTCGAATCTCTTTATCTCCACCATTTAGGGCTTATAGCTCAGCTGGTTAGAGCGCACGCCTGATAAGCGTGAGGTCGATGGTTCGAGTCCATTTAAGCCCACCAAAGGTTTTCATTAGAAAACCATTTTCAATTTATAATGTAAATTGAAAAATTGTCCTTTGAAAATTGCACAGTAAATAAGAAATAAAGTAAAGCTAAGGTTATGATATAACCTTTGTAGTAGATGTATTTCATTGTTGAAATACAATTTATGTATCGTTTTAAACATTTAAGATGATACAAAGAAAATTGGCAGTAACGAGTACAGCAAGGAAAAGACCGAATGAGGAGCGGAGTTTACTTATGTAAATGAGCACCGGAATGAGGTATTTGACGAAGCTGGACGAAGTTAATGACGATTTTCGATAATAAAGGTCAAGCTACAAAGGGCGCATGGAGGATGCCTTGGCACCAGGAGCCTAAGAAGGACGCGATAAGCTGCGAAAAGCTTTGGGTAGGCGCAAATAGCCAGAGAACCAAAGATATCCGAATGGGGAAACCCACCTAGACAACGCTAGGTACTGCAAACTGAATACATAGGTTTGTAGAGGCAAACCCGGGGAACTGAAACATCTAAGTACCCGGAGGAAGAGAAAGAAACATCGATTTCCTAAGTAGCGGCGAGCGAAAGGGAAAGAGCCCAAACCAGGAACTTGTTCCTGGGGTTGCGGATAGGTCATAAAAACTGTGAAGTGTTAATTGAAGAGAGCTGGAAGGCTCCGCCGGAGAAGGTAAAAGCCCTGTAAATGAAAACAAAGAGCAGTCAGATCTAATCCAGAGTACCACGAGACACGAGAAACCTTGTGGGAAACAGGGAGGACCACCTCCCAAGGCTAAATACTACCTGGTGACCGATAGAGAAGGAGTACCGTGAGGGAAAGGTGAAAAGAACCCCGGGAGGGGAGTGAAATAGAACCTGAAACCGTGTGTCCACAAACAGTCGAAGTACGTAAAGTACGACGGCGTGCTTTTTGTAGAACGAGCCAGCGAGTTACGATATGCAGCAAGGTTAAGTACTTAAGGTACGGAGCCGGAGGGAAACCGAGTCTGAAAAGGGCGCGAAGTTGTATGTTGTAGACCCGAAACCGAGTGACCTATCCATGGCCAGGTTGAAGCGGAAGTAAAATTCCGTGGAGGACCGAACCACGTTGGTGTTGAAAAACCATGGGATGAGCTGTGGATAGCGGAGAAATTCCAATCGAACTCGGAGATAGCTGGTTCTCCTCGAAATAGCTTTAGGGCTAGCGTCGGAAATGAGTAATGGAGGTAGAGCACTGAATGGGGTAGGGGCTGACAACAGTTACTGAACCTTATCAAACTCCGAATGCCATATACTTGAATTCCGGCAGTCAGACTGCGAATGATAAGATCCGTGGTCAAAAGGGAAACAGCCCAGACCACCAGCTAAGGTCCCAAAGTGTAAGTTAAGTGGGAAAGGATGTGTGATTTCTAAGACAACTAGGATGTTGGCTCAGAAGCAGCCACTCATTTAAAGAGTGCGTAATAGCTCACTAGTCAAGAGATCATGCGCCGAAAATGTCCGGGGCTAAAACTTACCACCGAAGCTGTGGACTCGAAAGAGTGGTAGAGGAGCATCCTGTACGAGTTGAAGTTGTACCGGAAGGAACAGTGGATTGTACAGGAGAGAGAATGCTGGCATAAGTAGCGAGAAATAAGTGAGAATCTTATTGGTCGAAAACCTAAGGTTTCCTGGGGAAGGTTCGTCCGCCCAGGGTAAGTCGGGACCTAAGCCGAGGCCGAAAGGCGTAGGTGATGGACAATCGGTTGAAATTCCGATACCGCATAAAAGCGTTTGACAAAAGGGATGACGCAGGAGGATAAGGTGTGCATACAAATGGATGTATGTCTAAGCACCGAGTCAGGTATACCAGGAAAATCCGGTATATCAATGATGAGGTGTGATGGGGAACCCGCAAGGGGAAGTACCTGATTTCACGCTGCCGAGAAAAGTCTCTATGGAGCTTTTATGTGCCCGTACCGCAAACCGACACAGGTAGGTGAGGAGAGAATCCTAAGACCATCGGAAGAATTGTTGTTAAGGAACTAGGCAAATTAACTCCGTAACTTAGGGAGAAGGAGAGCCACGCAAGTGGCCGCAGAGAAAAGGCTCAAGCAACTGTTTATCAAAAACACAGGTTTCTGCTAAAGCGAAAGCTGAAGTATAGGAGCTGACGCCTGCCCGGTGCTGGAAGGTTAAGGGGAAGACTTAGCGCAAGCGAAGGTCAGAACTTAAGCCCCAGTAAACGGCGGCCGTAACTATAACGGTCCTAAGGTAGCGAAATTCCTTGTCGGGTAAGTTCCGACCCGCACGAATGGCGTAATGATTTGAGCACTGTCTCGACAACAAATCCGGCGAAATTGAAGTGCAAGTGAAGATGCTTGCTACCCGCGATTGGACGGAAAGACCCCGTAGAGCTTTACTGCAGTTTAGCACTGAATTTCGGTATTGTCTGTACAGGATAGGTGGGAGACTAGGAAGTAGTGGCGCCAGCCATTACCGAGTCGATGTTGGGATACCACCCTGACAGTACTGGAATTCTAACCGGGCTCCATGAAACTGGAGACGGGACAATGTTAGGCGGGCAGTTTGACTGGGGCGGTCGCCTCCTAAAAAGTAACGGAGGCGTACAAAGGTTCCCTCAGAAGGGTTAGAAATTCTTCGAAGAGTGCAAAGGCAGAAGGGAGCTTGACTGCGACACAAACAAGTGGAGCAGGGACGAAAGTCGGGCTTAGTGATCCGGTGGTACCTCGTGGGAGGGCCATCGCTCAACGGATAAAAGCTACCTCGGGGATAACAGGCTGATCTCCCCCAAGAGTTCACATCGACGGGGAGGTTTGGCACCTCGATGTCGGCTCGTCGCATCCTGGGGCTGAAGTAGGTCCCAAGGGTTGGGCTGTTCGCCCATTAAAGCGGCACGCGAGCTGGGTTCAGAACGTCGTGAGACAGTTCGGTCCCTATCCGTCGCGGGCGCAGGAAATTTGAGAGGAGCTGTCCTTAGTACGAGAGGACCGGGATGGACCGACCGCTGGTGAACCAGTTGTTCCGCCAGGAGCATAGCTGGGTAGCCAAGTTGGGAAGGGATAAACGCTGAAAGCATCTAAGTGTGAAGCCCACCTCAAGATAAGATTTCCCATAGCGTAAGCTAGTAAGACCCCTCGAAGAACACGAGGAGATAGGTCAGAGGTGTAAGCAGGGCAACCTGTTAAGCTGACTGATACTAATAGGTCGAGGGCTTGACCAAATAAAAACGAAAGAAAAAAGTTTACTGTGCAATTTTGAGAGGACAGAGTAATTTCAACTCTTAAAAGTTAATATATATGAAAATTGATAGTAACAATTTTCGTCAGTTAAATGATGGCTATGAAGAGAGAAGTAAGTTAATTAAATCATTAAAGAGAGTCCTGTATGGTGAGAGAGGATATGAAAGATTTTCTGAACGTGCACTTGGAGCTTAAATGCCGATATGTAGGTTTTTACGTTATCATACGTTATAGTGACAGGGTATTATCAGCAATTGTTTGTTGAAGTACTTTATGAGGTATAAGTCGTGAGGCTTATATGAATTTGGGTGGTAATCACGGATTTTTCGTCCCTTTAGTGGGGTGTTGAATCCGTTTTTTTATTACAAGATAGAAGTCTATTTAAAAGATAGAAAGGAGCCTCTACATGACACAACAAAATGTAAAATTTTTGGAAAATTCAGAAGATACTGAATTTAATAAAAAGATGAAAGATATTTTTGAATATTTCCATCAGAGACCAGAGTTATCTTACGAGGAATATGATACAACTAAAGAATTAGCAAAACTTCTAAGAGAAGGTGATATAGATATATTGGATCTACCAATGAAGACAGGTCTCGTAGCTGAAATCAAAGGAAAGAAAGGTGGACCTACCATTGCAATAAGAACGGATATAGATGCTTTACCAATTACGGAAGAAACAAACCTTACATACAAATCGAAAAATAAAGGTAAAATGCATGCTTGTGGTCATGACTTTCATATGACAACTATACTTGGTGCGGCTTACTTGCTAAAAAGAGATCAAAAAAAGCTTAAAGGAAATGTTAGAATTTTATTTCAACCTGCAGAAGAATCTAGTCATGGTGCTGAAGAAGTTATAAAAACTAGTGCACTGGATGGTGTACAAGCCATATTTGGATTACATTGCAATTCTGATTGGGATGTTGGAACGCTTGGCATAAATGTAGGTCCTGTGACTGCTGCTGTTGATAGATTTGAAGTTGAAGTTACAGGAAAGGGTACACATGCAGCACACCCTGAGCTTGGAACAGATCCAATAGTTGCTGTTTCTAATATAATAACAGCACTTCAGACCATTGTAAGTAGAAATATGCATCCTTTAAATCCTGCAATAGTAAGTGTAACTCATATGGAAAGTGGACATACTTGGAATGTAATACCTGAAAAAGCATATTTTGAAGGTACTGTAAGAACACTTAATGAGAAAGATAGGGAGCTCATACCTGAGAAAATAAAGATGATTTCGGAAAATATCGCTGAGGCTTACGGGGCAAAAGCTAATTTCAACTGGTATGAAGGACCACCAGCAACTAACAATGATAAAGATTGGACAGAAGTGGCAATTAGTGTTGCTAAAAAAGATGGTTATCAGGTTAAAATTATATCTCCTAAAATGGGAGGAGAAGATTTTGCTTATTATCAAAAAACTCTTTCAGGTACTTTTGTGAATATAGGAGTTGGAAAAGGAGAATCTCTTCATAGTCCCAAATTTAAAATAGATGAATTAGCTCTTGAAAAAAGTACAAAATATTTTAGAAATCTTGCAGAACAAGCTTTAATAGTATTAAATAGCAAAAGGGATTAAATACTTTATAGGAGGAATCCGTGAGATGATTGACTTAAAAAATGTGTATAAAACCTTTAATAGGGATGGTATGAAAATTGAGGCTTTGAAAGGAATTAACATAAAAGTAGATAAAGGAGATATATATGGAGTTATAGGTTTTAGTGGAGCAGGAAAAAGTACGCTTTTAAGAATGGTTAATTTTCTTGAAAAACCTACATCTGGAAGTGTACTTGTTAATGGGCAAGATATTAGTAAACTCAATAAAAAGCAGCTTATAAGTACTAGAAGAAAAATAGGAATGGTTTTTCAACATTTTAATCTTTTAAATTCAAAAACTGTTTTTGCAAATGTAGCTCTTCCTTTAATTCTTGATCATGTTCCTAAAAATGAAATATCAAATAGGGTAAATGATCTTCTTAAATTTGTAGGCCTGGATAATAGAACAAAAAATTATCCAGATGAACTATCAGGCGGACAAAAGCAGAGAGTTGGGATCGCCAGGGCACTTGCTACAAATCCACAAATACTATTATGTGATGAAGCTACATCTGCTTTAGATCCACAAACTACGGAATCAATACTCGAACTTTTAAAAAGAGTAAATAAAGAATATGATATTACTATTTTGCTAATAACCCATCAAATGAATGTAATACAGAAAATTTGTAACAAAGTTGCTGTAATGGAGAAAGGAGAGATAGTAGAGAAGGGAAGAGTAATAGATGTTTTTGGAAATCCAAAAGAAAAAGTTACAAAAGATTTTGTACATAGTGTAACTAATGACGATATTCCAATAAGCATATTAAATCTTATTAAAAACAACAGACAGAATAGTCAAAATAGAAAATTCTTTAGGCTTAAATTTATGGGAAATTCAACACTTACACCTATGATATCTATGGCAACGAAAAAATTTAATGCTGAAATAAACGTGCTTAATGCAAGTGTTACAGAACTTCAGGACACACCTATGGTAAATATGGTAATAGAACTCGAATGTGATTCTACTTTAGCTGAAGAAATTGTTAAATATATTGAAAGTAAAAATATTTTAGTAGAGGAGGTGGCATAAAATGCAGACTATAACTATATCGCAGATTTATACTGCAATATTACAAACACTGTACATGATTTTCATACCACTTTTAATAGGATCTGTAGTAGGAACTCTTTTGGGAGTATTAATGGTAGTAACAAGGCCTAATGGAATACTGGAAAATAAATACATCTATAATGTTTTAAATCCTATTATAAATATATTTCGTTCTTTGCCATTTATAATTTTAATGGTTGCAATAGTACCTTTTACTAAACTTATAGTAGGTTCATCTATAGGTACGAGTGCTGCATTAGTTCCTCTTACTATTTTTATTACTCCTTATATTGCAAGACTTGTGGAAAATTCTATTTTGGAAGTAGATAGTGGAACTATAGAAGCTGCGGAGGCAATGGGTGCTACGTCTTTTCAGATAATATGGCATTTCCTTCTTCCTGAAGCAATGGGATCACTTGTGCTTTCACTTACTACTGCTACGATAGGTCTTATAGGAGCTACTGCAATGGCAGGAACTGTAGGTGGTGGAGGAATAGGAGATGTAGCTATATCCTATGGATATGAGAGATTTGATACAGAAGTAATGGTTATTACGGTAATTTTACTTGTAATATTTGTACAATTTATACAGACAATAGGTAATATAATAGCTAGAAAAGTAAGAAGAAATTAAAAATTTTGAGGGGGAAAACATAATGATAAGAAAATTTTTAAAAACTACTATAACATCACTGCTTATAATTACGTCGGCAATAGGATTGTCAGCATGTGGATCAAAAAACAGCAGTGATTCAAGCGAAAAGAAAGAGATAAAGCTGGGAGTTTCTCCTGGACCTTACAACGATCTTTTTAACGCAGGCGTAAAACCTATTCTTGAAAAAGAAGGTTATAAGGTTAATTTGGTAAATTTCTCGGAACTTCTTTCATCTGAGGTTGCCCTGACAGAAGGAAGTGTTGATTTTAACGTTGCACAACATAATGCTTATGTTAAAGCGTATAATAAGGAGAAAAAGGCAAATCTTGTTTCTATAATAAAAATACCAACAGTGAGGGCAGGAATTTTTTCGAACAAGCATAAATCAATGAGTGAAGTTAAGCAGGGGGATAAAGTATTTATTCCTAAAGACCCATCAAATGCAGCTAGAGCTTATGCATTACTTGAAAAAGCAGGATGGATTAAGATAAAATCAGGTGTAGTAAAGACACTTGCAACTCAAAAAGATATAGTTGAGAATAAAAATAACATAAAAATAATTGAAATGGATTCTTCACAAATACCACGTTCTATGAATGAAGCAGATTATGCCGTACTTCCAGGGGCTATTGAATATATGGCAAAAATAGATGCATCGAAAGCACTTATTTCAGAAACACTTTCAGATGATCTTTATATAACTGTTGCAGTGGATGGAAAAAATAAAAATGCTAAATGGGCACAGGATATAATAAAAGCTTATAAATCACAAGATTTTAAGAATTACATAAAGACACATAATTCTAAAGGATATTGGGTTCTTCCTGATGATCTTAAGTAAGTTAATATTTAATATGTAGGTTATCAAAGAACAAATAGCAAATAAAAAATAACAGATGATGAGGAATTTCTTATTTAAACTTTGATATTTGTTCTTTGAACTTTTTAAAAGTTTGCTATTAAGTATTGACAGCTAGCTAAAAATACAGTATAATACTAAATTGTAGCGAAGAAAAAAACAATATATAAGGAAATTAGTAGAAATAGCAATTTTTGATAATAAATCTGGTGGTAATGACGTGAAGGTAACACCCCTTTCCATACCGAACAGGAAGGTTAAGCTTCACAGTGCCAATGGTACTGCAGGGGAGGCCCTGTGGGAGAATAGGTCGCTGCCAGGTAATTTTTTTGGCCAGATAGCTCAGTCGGTAGAGCAGAGGACTGAAAATCCTCGTGTCCCTGGTTCGATTCCTGGTCTGGCCACCAAAAGTTTATATTAAAAAAGCTTCAAGTTATATGTGAGGCTTTTTTTTCGTATAAAAGAAAACTTATTGATGTGACGATTTTTTTTAAGGGGATGTGAAATATGAATAAAGGTGTTTTAAAATCTAGCATGTTGCTTTTAATAACCTCTGCTATATGGGGATTTGCATTTGTAGCACAAAGAGTGGGTATGAATTATGTAGGTGCGTTTACTTTTAATGGAGTAAGATTTGGACTAGGTGCTTTTTCTTTACTTCCACTTATAATATTTTATAAAGAAAAGGATAAAAATAAAGAAAAAAATAAAAGTTTTAAAAGCGTATTTTTATCTGGACTTTTTACAGGATTAATAGTGTTTTTAGCTTCTTCTTTCCAACAAGTAGGCCTTATAGGAACTACAGCAGGAAAAGCTGCTTTTATAACTGGATTGTACATTGTATTTGTTCCAATTATGGGTATGTTCTTAAAACGACATATAGGGCTGAATTCATGGATTGGAGCTTTAATTGCTGTGGTAGGATTATACTTTTTATGCGTTACAAGTAGTTTTTTTATATCACACAGTGATTTACTTGAACTTGGAAGTGCCTTTTTCTTTGCGGTTCAAATAATTTTAATAGATATTTTTTCTAAAAAGTTTGATACACTCAAACTGGCATTTTTTCAATTTATAACTTGTTCGGTTTTAAGTTTAATAACAGCTATTTTATTTGAAAGTATAACAATAAGTGGAGTTTTACAGGCTGCAATACCTATTCTATATGGTGGTATATTTTCAGTGGGAATTGCATATACATTGCAAATTGTCGCACAAAAAAATGCTGAACCAACACATGCAGCTATTATAATGAGTATGGAATCAGTTTTTGCAGCTATTGGAGGTTTTTTAGTTTTGAATGAATATTTAAGTTTAAGGGCAATGTTTGGATGTGGCCTTATGCTTGCAGGTATGATTATATGTCAGGTGAAACCTAGGGAAATTTGCCATGTAAAAGTTGAAGCTTGTAAAAAGAGGTAATACATAAGGAAAGTGTCATATTTAAAGTCAATTAAATAGTCATCTATTATGTATGTTTTTAGTAAAATATGTTATAATGTTGGAGACGATTTCAATAAAAGTTTTGAATTTAATGATAAGAGGGGATATCATGGATAAAGTAATTACAATAGGCAAAAAAGATTTTCAAATAGGAAAAAGGACTTACATTATGGGTATACTTAATGTTACACCAGATTCTTTCTCTGATGGCGGAAAATTTAACAATATAGAGCTGGCTATAAAACATGCTAAACAGATGGAGGAAGAAGGGGCAGATATAATAGATGTAGGTGGAGAATCTACAAGACCAAGCTATGATCCTGTATCTGAGCAGGAAGAACTAGAAAGAGTTATTCCAATAATAGGCAAATTAAGTAGGTGTGTAGACATTCCTATTTCTATAGATACATATAAGGGAAAAGTTGCAGAAGAATCTATAAAAGCAGGAGCATCCTTAATAAATGATGTTTGGGGATTTAAAAGAGACCCTTATATGGCAGAAGTAGCTGCACATTATAGAGTTCCTTGCTGTTTGATGCATAACAGAGATAATAGAAATTATAAAAATTTGATGAATGACGTACTAACTGATTTACAGGAAAGCATAGATATAGCGTTAAAAGCTGGAGTTGATGCCAAAAATATAATAACAGATCCAGGTATAGGTTTTGCTAAAGATTATGAACAAAATTTAGCTGTTATGAATCAGTTAGAAAGGCTTTCAGAACTAGGGTATCCAGTACTTTTAGGAACTTCTAGAAAATCAATGGTAGGAAATGCATTAGATCTTCCGGTAAATGAAAGAATAGAAGGAACTGTAGCTACTACAGTAATAGGAATAATGAAAAAGTGTGATTTTGTAAGGGTTCATGATGTAAAGGAAAATAAAAGAGCTGCTGTAATGGCAGATGCTATAGTAAGAAGGTAGCCTTGCTAAGTGAATTAAATCACTTGTGCAATGCCAGCTTAAATGATATAATCTTGTTATTTAATTAACTAAGTATGTTTCAGGGGAAGGAGAAATATTGGGTAAGCTTTTTTAAACTCAATATACATTTATCATGGATGAAAAAAAGATTAGAGAAGCAGTGAAAATGATGCTTGAAGCTATAGGAGAAGATCCTGAAAGAGAAGGATTGGTTGAGACACCTGATAGAATTGCTAGAATGTATAAAGAGATATTTGAAGGATTGGATGAAAGTCCTGAAAAACATTTGAGAAAAGTATTTACTGTAGATAGTGATGATATTGTACTTGAAAAAGATATAACATTTTACTCCATGTGTGAGCACCATCTTCTGCCATTTTACGGAAAAGCACATATAGCGTATATACCTGATGGGAAAGTTGTAGGACTAAGTAAACTGGCTAGAACTGTTGAAGTTTTTGCAAAGAGACTTCAACTTCAAGAGAGAATGTCTGCTCAAATTGCTGATGCAATGATGAAATATGTAAAAGTTAAGGGAGTTATGGTTGTAGTTGAAGCTGAGCATATGTGTATGACTATGAGGGGAATAAAAAAACCTGGAAGTAAGACTGTTACAGCAGTTGCTAGGGGACTTTTTAAAAGTGAACCTAGACTTAGGGATGAAGTTTATAGAATGATAAATATGGAATAGAGCGTGGTGTTGAATTTGAAAAAAGTTAATGCTATTTTAAAAAACCGTAAGTTTTGTACTTATTTATCTAAAATTAATAAGCTTGAAGAAAATAGAAAGTATTGCAAACACAGTATTCAACATTTACTGGATGTGGCTAGGATTACTTATATAAAAGTGTTGGAACAAAATATTCATGTAGAAAAAGAAATTATATATGCAGCTGCTCTGCTGCATGATATAGGAAGATGGCAGCAATATGAAGAGGGCATACCTCATGAATTAGCTAGTATTAAGTTAGGAAAAGATATTTTGGATGAGTGCGGATTTGACAACGAAGAAGAAAATGAAATATTTGATTTGATAAGTAATCATAGAAAAAAGAATTCTGATAACTTAATTCAAAATATATTTTATGATAGTGACAAAGCATGTAGAAATTGTTTTATGTGTAAATCTATTTCAGATTGTAATTGGCCAGATGAAAAGAAAAACTATAGTATTAAATATTGATTAGTTTTAGTTAGGGGATGTTATGTATGGATGCCATATATGTGGAGGATTTAGAAGTATATGCTTATCATGGGGTAAATCAAGCTGAAAAAGATATGGGGCAAAGATTTCTTATATCACTACAAATATTTTTAAATTTAAGTGAAGCAGGAAAAAGTGATGACCTGAGTAAAACTATTAATTACGCTAGATTATGCTGTGAAGTAGAGGAAGAATTTAAAAGGGAAAAATATGATCTTATTGAAAAGGCTGCAGAGTCACTAGCTAATTTTATATTGAAAAAGTATACAGCAATAGAAAAAGTGACAGTTAAAATAAAAAAGCCTTGGGCACCTATAGGAAAGCCATTAAAGTGGGTAGCGGTAGAAATAAATAGGTGCTGGCATACAGCTTATATTTCAATTGGTTCTAATTTGGGTGATAAAGAGAAAAATATAAGAGATGCCATAGATATAATAGATTCTTCACCTTATAATAATGTAGCAAAAATATCTAAATTATATGAAACTAAACCCGTGGGATATTTAGATCAGGATAATTTTTTAAATGGTGCTCTAGAGGTTAAAACCTTAATGGAGCCTAGAGATTTAATGGATTTTTTATTAGAAGTAGAGAAGCAGTTAAAAAGGGAGAGAATAATAAAATGGGGGCCTAGAACTATAGACTTGGATGTAATATTATATGATAACTTGGTTACATCAGAAGAAAAGATTATAATTCCCCATCCAAGAATGCATGAGAGATTATTTGTTTTAAAGCCATTGTCAGATATTGCACCTTATGTTATTCATCCTGTTTTAAATGATAGAATCATAAATTTGACTCATGAGTTAGAAAAAACACAAGAATTGTAAAGTTGTAAGTTAAAAATAATTTTGCATATAGTTTATATGCAAAATTATTTTTTAGAATATATACTTTGATACATAATACTAAGTTATAGTAATAAATATATCATATACAAACATAACACAATTTTAGTAATGGAGTGGAATATTGAAATGGATATTAAAATTAGACAAGTATCTATAGAGGATTTAAATGCAGTATCAGAAGTGGAGAGTATTTGTTTTCCAAAGGCAGAAGCAGCTACAAAAGAATCCTTTAACCAGCGTATAAAAACATTTCCTCAAAGTTTTTTTATAGCAGAAGTAAATGGCAAAATAATTGGCTTTATAAATGGGTGCATTATAAATGAAACTGTTATATGTGATGAACTATTTGAAGATTCTACGTTTCATGTTCCAAATGGACACTATCAGACTATTTTCGGACTCGATGTTATACCAGAGTATCGTAATCAGGGAATTGCAGCTCAGTTAATGAATCATATGATAGAATCAGCAAAGTCAGCAGGGCGAAAAGGAGTTATCTTGACTTGTAAAGAGAGACTTATCCCTTATTATTCGAAATTTGGGTATAAAAATAAAGGTGTATCCAAATCAGTACATGGTGGTGCTAAGTGGTATGATATGATTTTAGAATTTTAAAATGTAGTTCAAAACAGGATCCGTTTTATTAATGTAATCTTTTATAGAGAATTCAATTATCTTATCAGGTGTAAAGGTACTGCTGTTGTCATTGGAACTTTTATTAAACTGTGTGGAATAACTTATTTTCATCTTTGAATTTGGAAGTTCAAATTCCTTTACAGCACCATAGTGATTTGGTTTACCACTAGTAACTTCCCCTACAAAAGTTGCATTAGTATCCTTTTTTAGTAGCACAGTATCAACTATTGCAGATGAAAAGGTATTTCTTCCAACTATTACAAATAGATGATTTTTATAATTTAAC
The DNA here is from genome assembly GCF_019056555.1 of Clostridium sp. 001. Classification (NCBI taxonomy): domain Bacteria; kingdom Bacillati; phylum Bacillota; class Clostridia; order Eubacteriales; family Clostridiaceae; genus Clostridium; species Clostridium sp. 001. The sequence goes on from NZ_CP020473.1 coordinate 3,076,184, forward strand.
TTTTTGTTTTTAAGCCAGTCTATAATTGGTTTTATATATTTATCACTTCCACCGGAATTATCTCTCATATCAATTACAAATTTATTAGTATTATGAGTATTCATGAAATTTAACATTTGAGCTATAAAATCTTCTATGGATTTACCTGAGTCCTCATCACTTTGGCACTTATTGTATTTAAAATATACTGTTTTTTCATCATTCAAATATTTATACCAGTAATTCAGGTTACCCTTTTGCATATAAAGAGGATATGAACTATTATACTTTTCATTTACAATAAATTTTTCACCAATTTTGTGTTTATCCATAGGGTTTATATTTAAATTAAAAGTTTTTCCATTACTGCCTTCAAAAGTAAAGACCGCTTTATTTGTATCAGATACAACTTTTATGCCGTGAAGAATTTCAGGATTCGATAGATATTTTGGTATATTTTTTTTAATCATTGCTTCATTGTCATTTACTATTAAGGGTAAAATGGCTTCTTGGACATTTTTCATATCTTTTCCATTTATCTTTATGAGTTTTGCATAAAGAGCTTTTTTATACTCATTTGTGGTATTTACAACATATACACCTTCTTTAAAATAGTAAAATTCCATTGGATATGCATTTAAGGTTTCCCTATATGCAGATGTATGTGAATCTCCTATGGATGCAGTTATTTTATAGATACTAGCAGCTATTTCATCGTCATTTAAATTATCTACTGAATTTTTTAGTGTATTTATTTCATCATTGAACTTTTCTTCATTTGTTTTAAAAAATAGGTTTACATGTTTTCTAGGAAGAGCCTTTTGCATATAACTTAAATCCTTTTTCCACTTTGTATTTCTATCTCCGCCTAAATACTGAGATTCACATCCTACTGCAACCATAGAAAGAAAAAGTAATACAAAGCAAAAGCCTAATTTTATAAATTTATTCATCATTAACTCCTTTTAGTTTATATCTTTTTTGTTAAATTCATATATAGAAATACTTATAAAAAATATAAAACACAAAACACTTGAAATTGTAATATAATTCAAATCAACATGCGCATTTGAATAAAAATAATCTACTGAAAGCCATGGTGACAGTAGTGGAATATATTTTGCACAATATGAAAAAGACTGAGTTCTAAGTAGACATGACAAAATAAACCCTAATATACAATAAGTCATTGGCATTATAATATTCCTGCTCAAGTTTGCAATTAATACAGGAATTGGAACTAATAAAAATTGAAATAACATAGATAATATATTTGCTTTTAAATCCTTTGTTATAACATTTATCTCGGGTAAATTTCCATTTAAAAAGTAATAGCTTAATGGTATTGATATGATTTCGATAACATATGTTAAAAAAATCAATATATATATTACAACTAATTTTGACATGAAAATTTTTAATTTGCTTGCCGGATAAGCGTATAATACATTAGCTGTCTTATCTGTAAATTCCCTTGAAAATACATATGCCGATATTATTGAAAATAATACTATAAACAGCATTATAAAATTTGTCTGTTCTATATTGTAAGCATATTTTTCAAAAGACATGTTAACTTCAGTTATATGTCTTGCAGCAAACATGAGTATTGTCATAATTGTTCCGCCAATCAAAATAAGAGGTGCAATGCAAGTCTTTTTCAATTTAAAAAATTCTGAGTATATCATATTTAACATTTTAGAATTCCTCCATTAAAATTAGTTTATATCTCCATTAATATAGTGATATAAACATAGAAATATAGATACACCAAAAGTTAAAACTATACTTGAAATTACAAGCACATAATCAATTGGATCACCTTTATAAAAATAATATATAGGCAATGCAGGAAACATGAGTGGGTTCACCTGCATATATATGCCCATAAGCATCATAAATGCAGAAGATACAGCTCCAAGTATGCCATATATTACAGGAAAGATAATGTTCTTCGTTAAGTTCCCAATTAATATTGGAATCGGCATTAGCAAAAACTGAAATAGCATGGAATATAAGTTGACTTCTATATCTTTAACAATAAGATAAGATGGAAGTAAATTTCCCCATGATATATAAAGTGTCAAATATGTGGATATAAATTGAATGAAATATGCAAATGCAATTATTACATACACTGTAATTAATTTTCCAATGAAAATTTTTATTCTAGAAGATGGATAAACAAATAAAGTATTTGCAGTTTTATCTGTAAATTCTCTTGAGAAAACATAACTTGCTATTAATGAGAAAAAAACTATATATAAAAACTGAAAACAAATCACTTCTATGTTTACCCTATAATTCATAAATAAAGTATTTCTTAGTGTTTCTGAACTACCACTATAGTTGTTTGAAAGTGACTGAATACATTCAAGTATTGGAACAAAAATAGCAGCAATTAAAGTTATAATTACCAGATATGAATTTTTAAGCTTTAAAAATTCAGAGTATACTATGTTAAACATCTAATTGCCCCCTGTAAGCTTTATAAAATAATCTTCCAGACTGTCCACTTTTAAACATATTTCATCTACAAGTAAATCATTTGAAACTAAAGCTTTATTTATATTTGAAATTTCCTGAAGCTTTTCATAAACCCTAAAATTATTTTTTCCCCATATGACATAATCTTTTATTCCAAGTTTTTCTTCAAGCACAAAAGAAGCTTTTTTATCATTATCCACTTTGATATTTATATAATGTCTATTTCTTCTCTGAAGTTCGTCATAGGATATTTCTTCTAGGAGCTCTCCCTTATGAATTATGCCTATCTTATTTGCCATCTGCTGAACTTCGCTTAATATATGACTTGATATTAAAAACGTAATACCCTGCTTTTTACATAAGTCTATAATAAGTTCTCTTATTTCTTTAATTCCTATAGGATCAAGCCCATTAGTTGGTTCATCCAATATTAAAAATTCAGGATGATGCAAAAGTGACCTTGCAATCCCAAGCCTTTGCTTCATACCAAGTGAAAATTCTTTTACTTTTTTATTTTTAACATCACTTATACCTACTACTTTTAAAGTTTCATCTATGCAATTCTTACCCTGGACTCCCATCATCCGTCTGTGTATTTCCAAATTTTCACCTGCTGTTAGATTCGGATAAAATCCTGGATATTCTATCATTGAACCTATTCTCTCAAGAACTTTTCTATTTTTATTTGAGGTTTTTTCTGAGAAGAGTTCAATTTCTCCAGAAGTTGGTTTTATAAGTTCCATAACCATTCTTATGGTTGTAGTTTTCCCAGCACCATTTTGCCCAAGAAAGCCATATATATCACCTTTTTTTATGTGTATATTCAAATTTTTAATTGCACAAAAGTGTTTAAATTCTTTTGTCAAATTATAAGTTGTAAGAATGTCATCCATTGAGATACCTCCATATAATATATAATAAAAAAGGACTATGTTTATAATATACAACATAATCCTTACATGCTATTTAATAAGTTCTTACAATTTTCTTAAATTCTGCTTCACCGTAAATTTAAATTCTGTTCTTTCAAAAGGAATGCTGGATACAAAAATGTTTCCACCTAATGATTCAACCAACTTTTTTACTATTGTAAGTCCCAATCCACTGCTTTTTAAGTTTAACTTTCTGGATTTTTCTACGGTATACAATCTATCAAATACATAAGGCAAATCTTCTTTAGGTATTCCAGGTCCATTATCCCATACAGAAATAAAAACATTATCATTATCACAGCTTAAATCAATACCTATTTTAGTGGCATGTGAGCCGTACTTTAATGCGTTATTTATGAGATTTGCCAAAATTCTATTTAGTGATTTTTCGTCTGCCACAGCATAAACATCGTCTTTTTCAAGATTTAATTCAGGTTCAATATTTATCTTTTTAAATTCACTAAAGAAAAGTAATACGTTTTGTCTTACAATTTCACATATATTTATTTCTTTTACATCAAGTTTAAAGTCATTTGAGTCCATCTTTGAAATTTGAAAAAATTCTTCCATCATATTATAAAGATAATTTCCCTTACTGTAAGCTATCTTTATATAACGATCCTTTTCACTTTGAGTCAAATTACTATCATTTAACACTAGTTCTATATACCCAAGGATTGATGTAAGTGGTGTTCTCAAATCATGTGATATATTCGATATCATCCTTTTACGAGATTCTTCAATTGTATTACTTTTTTTTTGTACTTTTTGAAGTTCGTCTATCAATCCATTTATATTTACAATCAATTTACTCAAAGCTTTTACATGGGTTTGTGTTCTTATCCTTTGATTTAAATTTCCATTTAATATTTGATCAATGACTATTGAAATATAATTTGCTTTTTTATAAAAGCTCATTAGTATAAGTATTAGAAAAATTATTATGAATATCAAAACGCAATTTAATATACTCATATTATTCACCAAGTTTATATCCTATTCCCCATACAGTAATTATGTATTTAGGGTTGTTTGGATTATCTTCAATTTTGTTTCTAAGCCTCTTTATATGTACCATTACAGTATTATCATCGTGCAAATAGTCATTTTCCCAAACTCCATTAAATATTTGTGCTTTTGTAAAAACTCTATCAGGATTTTTAAGAAAAAACTTTAGAAGTTCAAATTCCTTTGGAGTCAAGTTTAGTTCTTTGCCTTCTTTAAAGAACTTATGATTTGAAGCATCTAATTTTAAAGATTTATATGTTAAAGTTGGATTTTTATCATGAACGTTATTGTAATATATGTATCTTCTGAGCTGAGCTTTGACTCTAGCTGCAAGTTCTCTTGTGGAAAATGGTTTTATCATATAATCATCAGCACCCATGCTGAGCCCTATAACTCTATCGGTTTCTTCATTTTTAGCGGAAAGAATAATAACGGGTACAGTACTATTTTCTCGTATTTTTCTTAAAACTTCTATACCATCTATATAAGGAAGCATTAAATCTAGAATAATCAATTGAAAAGAATTGTTGTATTTCTCAAGTGCATCTTTTCCGTCAAAAGCTTGTACTATATTATAATTTTCATTTTTTAAAGCATTATAGATTAGATTGTTTATTTCTTCATCGTCCTCTATAACAAGTATTTTAGATATATTCATTTAAAAAGCCTCTTTCATTAATTTTGTAATCCTACAATTATTATATAAAAATAGGGATATGTTTTTCAATGATGCAGCGGGTCAAAACAAAAATAAGTTTATCCGATGATTATTAACAGGTTTCTTAGTGTATTTGATCTGCTGATAGTTGCTTGCACAGAGTGTGTAGGAGTATTAGAGATGATAGTTATCTGATAAACACTATAATTGGGTTAAAATCAGTATAATCTCTACCGGGTGTATCTATGTGCGAAATATTGAGTATAAAAGAGAAATATTGATTATTTACAACATAATTTGTAATATTTGAATATAGAATGTCAGTAGTGTTATAAGAAATATGATAAGATTACATACGTTGCTTGAGCAGATGATAAATGTTGTTTGAGAGCCGCGTGAATTTATATTTTGTTAGTAGAAAAAAAGATGTTGACAAAATAAAAAAGACGTGATAAACTATAAAAGCTGTCGAAGTGAGGCGGCAAAATGATCCTTGAAAATTAAACAGAGGAAGATATAAGTACAACTTATTTAGAATAAACCAGCAATTCTTTTGAGCTGCGAGAGCAGCTAAAAAAGTAATTTCGTAAGAATAATGTATTATATTTTGCTAACAAGCTGAAATGTAATATATTAAAAATTGGTAGTAGCGAGCAAGACAAGGAAAAGTTTGAATGAGGAGCGGAGTTTACTTAAGTAAATGAGCACCGCAATGAAAACTTTGACGCAGTATTGCGAAGCTAATAGCAATTTTCTAAAATCAATAATAACGAGTAGTTCAAGGAAAACCTCGAGCGAGGAGCGGAGTTTACTTAAGTAAATGAGCACCACAGCGAAAGGTTTGACGCAGAAATGTGAAGTTAGTATTGATTTTCTATAGAGCCATATAAACTTTTAAATTAAGAGTTTGATCCTGGCTCAGGACGAACGCTGGCGGCGTGCTTAACACATGCAAGTCGAGCGATGAAGCTCCTTCGGGAGTGGATTAGCGGCGGACGGGTGAGTAACACGTGGGTAACCTACCTCAAAGAGGGGGATAGCCTCCCGAAAGGGAGATTAATACCGCATAATAATCAGTTTTCACATGGAAATTGATTTAAAGGAGTAATCCGCTTTGAGATGGACCCGCGGCGCATTAGCTAGTTGGTAGGGTAACGGCCTACCAAGGCGACGATGCGTAGCCGACCTGAGAGGGTGATCGGCCACATTGGAACTGAGAGACGGTCCAGACTCCTACGGGAGGCAGCAGTGGGGAATATTGCACAATGGGCGAAAGCCTGATGCAGCAACGCCGCGTGAGTGAAGAAGGTTTTCGGATTGTAAAGCTCTGTCTTTGGGGACGATAATGACGGTACCCAAGGAGGAAGCCACGGCTAACTACGTGCCAGCAGCCGCGGTAATACGTAGGTGGCGAGCGTTGTCCGGAATTACTGGGCGTAAAGAGTGCGTAGGCGGATATTTAAGTGAGATGTGAAATACCCGGGCTTAACCCGGGCACTGCATTTCAAACTGGATATCTAGAGTGCGGGAGAGGAGAATGGAATTCCTAGTGTAGCGGTGAAATGCGTAGAGATTAGGAAGAACACCAGTGGCGAAGGCGATTCTCTGGACCGTAACTGACGCTGAGGCACGAAAGCGTGGGTAGCAAACAGGATTAGATACCCTGGTAGTCCACGCCGTAAACGATGAGTACTAGGTGTAGGAGGTATCGACCCCTTCTGTGCCGCAGTAAACACAATAAGTACTCCGCCTGGGAAGTACGATCGCAAGATTAAAACTCAAAGGAATTGACGGGGGCCCGCACAAGCAGCGGAGCATGTGGTTTAATTCGAAGCAACGCGAAGAACCTTACCTGGACTTGACATACCCTGAATATCTTAGAGATAAGAGAAGCCCTTCGGGGCAGGGATACAGGTGGTGCATGGTTGTCGTCAGCTCGTGTCGTGAGATGTTAGGTTAAGTCCTGCAACGAGCGCAACCCCTGTTGTTAGTTGCTAACATTTAGTTGAGCACTCTAGCAAGACTGCCGCGGTTAACGCGGAGGAAGGTGGGGATGACGTCAAATCATCATGCCCCTTATGTCCAGGGCAACACACGTGCTACAATGGGCAGTACAGAGAGAAGCAAGACCGCGAGGTGGAGCAAACCTCAAAAACTGCCCCCAGTTCGGATTGTAGGCTGAAACTCGCCTACATGAAGTTGGAGTTGCTAGTAATCGCGAATCAGAATGTCGCGGTGAATACGTTCCCGGGCCTTGTACACACCGCCCGTCACACCATGAGAGCTGGCAACACCCGAAGTCCGTAGTCTAACTTAGGAGGACGCGGCCGAAGGTGGGGTTAGTAATTGGGGTGAAGTCGTAACAAGGTAGCCGTAGGAGAACCTGCGGCTGGATCACCTCCTTTCTAGGGAGTCGAAAGATAGAGTATAATCTATCTTATAAATTGATGGTTTAAGTAAGTTAATACTTAAAAATTGATAGTAACGAGTGTATCAAGGAAAAACATAAGCGAGGAACAGAGTTTACTAATGTAAATGAGTACCGCAGCGAATGATTTTGACGCCGATATACGAAGTTAATAGCAATTTTTCACTCTGTTTAATTTTGAAGGATCATAGATTCTTCACAGTATCACTTTTAAAATCTAAGTGATATGATGATAATAAAAAATTGATAGTAACGAGCAAGACAAGGAAAAACTTGAATGAGGAGCGGAATTTACTTATATAAATGAGCACCGAAATGAAAGTTTTGAGGTCGATTGTGAAGTTAATAGCAATTTTTTAAAAATAGAATAAAAATATTTTGGGGGTATAGCTCAGCTGGGAGAGCATCTGCCTTGCACGCAGAGGGTCAAGAGTTCGAATCTCTTTATCTCCACCATTTAGGGCTTATAGCTCAGCTGGTTAGAGCGCACGCCTGATAAGCGTGAGGTCGATGGTTCGAGTCCATTTAAGCCCACCAAAGGTTTTCATTAGAAAACCATTTTCAGTTTACAATGTAAATTGAAAAATTGTCCTTTGAAAATTGCACAGTAAATAAGAAATAAAGTAAAGCTAAGGTTAGAAATAACCTTTGTAGTAGATGTATTTCATTGTTGAAATACAATTTATGTATCGTTTTAAACATTTAAGATGATACAAAGAAAATTGGCAGTAACGAGTACAGCAAGGAAAAGACCGAATGAGGAGCGGAGTTTACTTATGTAAATGAGCACCGGAATGAGGTATTTGACGAAGCTGGACGAAGTTAATGACGATTTTCGATAATAAAGGTCAAGCTACAAAGGGCGCATGGAGGATGCCTTGGCACCAGGAGCCTAAGAAGGACGCGATAAGCTGCGAAAAGCTCTGGGTAGGCGCAAATAGCCAGAGAACCAGAGATATCCGAATGGGGAAACCCACCTAGATAACGCTAGGTACTGCAAACTGAATACATAGGTTTGTAGAGGCAAACCCGGGGAACTGAAACATCTAAGTACCCGGAGGAAGAGAAAGAAACATCGATTTCCTAAGTAGCGGCGAGCGAACGGGAAAGAGCCCAAACCAGGAACTTGTTCCTGGGGTTGCGGATAGGTCATAAATACTGTGAAGTGTTAATTGAAGAGAGCTGGAAGGCTCCGCCGGAGAAGGTAAAAGCCCTGTAAATGAAAGCAAAGAGCAGTCAGATCTAATCCAGAGTACCACGAGACACGAGAAACCTTGTGGGAAACAGGGAGGACCACCTCCCAAGGCTAAATACTACCTGGTGACCGATAGAGAAGGAGTACCGTGAGGGAAAGGTGAAAAGAACCCCGGGAGGGGAGTGAAATAGAACCTGAAACCGTGTGTCCACAAACAGTCGAAGTACGTAAAGTACGACGGCGTGCTTTTTGTAGAACGAGCCAGCGAGTTACGATATGCAGCAAGGTTAAGTACTTAAGGTACGGAGCCGGAGGGAAACCGAGTCTGAAAAGGGCGCGAAGTTGTATGTTGTAGACCCGAAACCGAGTGACCTATCCATGGCCAGGTTGAAGCGGAAGTAAAATTCCGTGGAGGACCGAACCACGTTGGTGTTGAAAAACCATGGGATGAGCTGTGGATAGCGGAGAAATTCCAATCGAACTCGGAGATAGCTGGTTCTCCTCGAAATAGCTTTAGGGCTAGCGTCGGAAATGAGTAATGGAGGTAGAGCACTGAATGGGGTAGGGGCTGACAACAGTTACTGAACCTTATCAAACTCCGAATGCCATATACTTGAATTCCGGCAGTCAGACTGCGAATGATAAGATCCGTGGTCAAAAGGGAAACAGCCCAGACCACCAGCTAAGGTCCCAAAGTGTAAGTTAAGTGGGAAAGGATGTGTGATTTCTAAGACAACTAGGATGTTGGCTCAGAAGCAGCCACTCATTTAAAGAGTGCGTAATAGCTCACTAGTCAAGAGATCATGCGCCGAAAATGTCCGGGGCTAAAACTTACCACCGAAGCTGTGGACTCGAAAGAGTGGTAGAGGAGCATCCTGTACGAGTTGAAGTTGTACCGGAAGGAACAGTGGATTGTACAGGAGAGAGAATGCTGGCATAAGTAGCGAGAAATAAGTGAGAATCTTATTGGTCGAAAACCTAAGGTTTCCTGGGGAAGGTTCGTCCGCCCAGGGTAAGTCGGGACCTAAGCCGAGGCCGAAAGGCGTAGGTGATGGACAATCGGTTGAAATTCCGATACCGCATAAAAGCGTTTGACAAAAGGGATGACGCAGGAGGATAAGGTGTGCATACAAATGGATGTATGTCTAAGCACCGAGTCAGGTATACCAGGAAAATCCGGTATATCAATGATGAGGTGTGATGGGGAACCCGCAAGGGGAAGTACCTGATTTCACGCTGCCGAGAAAAGTCTCTATGGAGCTTTTATGTGCCCGTACCGCAAACCGACACAGGTAGGTGAGGAGAGAATCCTAAGACCATCGGAAGAATTGTTGTTAAGGAACTAGGCAAATTAACTCCGTAACTTAGGGAGAAGGAGAGCCACGCAAGTGGCCGCAGAGAAAAGGCTCAAGCAACTGTTTATCAAAAACACAGGTTTCTGCTAAAGCGAAAGCTGAAGTATAGGAGCTGACGCCTGCCCGGTGCTGGAAGGTTAAGGGGAAGACTTAGCGCAAGCGAAGGTCAGAACTTAAGCCCCAGTAAACGGCGGCCGTAACTATAACGGTCCTAAGGTAGCGAAATTCCTTGTCGGGTAAGTTCCGACCCGCACGAATGGCGTAATGATTTGAGCACTGTCTCGACAACAAATCCGGCGAAATTGAAGTGCAAGTGAAGATGCTTGCTACCCGCGATTGGACGGAAAGACCCCGTAGAGCTTTACTGCAGTTTAGCACTGAATTTCGGTATTGTCTGTACAGGATAGGTGGGAGACTAGGAAGTAGTGGCGCCAGCCATTACCGAGTCGATGTTGGGATACCACCCTGACAGTACTGGAATTCTAACCGGGCTCCATGAAACTGGAGACGGGACAATGTTAGGCGGGCAGTTTGACTGGGGCGGTCGCCTCCTAAAAAGTAACGGAGGCGTACAAAGGTTCCCTCAGAAGGGTTAGAAATTCTTCGAAGAGTGCAAAGGCAGAAGGGAGCTTGACTGCGACACAAACAAGTGGAGCAGGGACGAAAGTCGGGCTTAGTGATCCGGTGGTACCTCGTGGGAGGGCCATCGCTCAACGGATAAAAGCTACCTCGGGGATAACAGGCTGATCTCCCCCAAGAGTTCACATCGACGGGGAGGTTTGGCACCTCGATGTCGGCTCGTCGCATCCTGGGGCTGAAGTAGGTCCCAAGGGTTGGGCTGTTCGCCCATTAAAGCGGCACGCGAGCTGGGTTCAGAACGTCGTGAGACAGTTCGGTCCCTATCCGTCGCGGGCGCAGGAAATTTGAGAGGAGCTGTCCTTAGTACGAGAGGACCGGGATGGACCGACCGCTGGTGAACCAGTTGTTCCGCCAGGAGCATAGCTGGGTAGCCAAGTTGGGAAGGGATAAACGCTGAAAGCATCTAAGTGTGAAGCCCACCTCAAGATAAGATTTCCCATAGCGTAAGCTAGTAAGACCCCTCGAAGAACACGAGGAGATAGGTCAGAGGTGTAAGCAGGGCAACTTGTTAAGCTGACTGATACTAATAGGTCGAGGGCTTGACCAAATAAAAACGAAAGAAAAGTTTACTGTGCAATTTTGAGAGGACAGAGTAATTTGAACTCTTAAAAGATAATAGAAAAGAAAATTGATAGAAATGGCAATTTTCGATAATAATCTGGTGGTAATGACGTGAAGGTAACACCCCTTTCCATACCGAACAGGAAGGTTAAGCTTCACAGTGCCGATGGTACTGCAGGGGAGGCCCTGTGGGAGAATAGGTCGCTGCCAGGTAAAAAAATTATTGTTCCGTGGTAGCTCAATGGTTGAGCATTCGGCTGTTAACCGAAGGGTTGGAGGTTCGAGCCCTCTCCACGGAGCCATTTTTATTTTTTGAATTAAAAGCAATAAATTTGAATATACATAAAAGCAGATTAGTTTAACTAATCTGCTTTATTTTAATGCATCTATTATTAAGATTTTTTGTTGTAGGATAAAATTAAAACCGTACTTAAAATAAGTATACTTCCTATAATATCAAATATACCAAAAGGAGTGTGAAGCCATAGTATTGACACTGTAGTTGCAGACATAGGTTCTAAACAAGAAAGTAAACTCGTTTCTGAAGCTTTAATGTACCTTGTACTATCCAAATACCAATAGAAGGAAACAAGGGTTCCAAAAACAACCACAAAAGTAATTCCTAAAATTGAATCAGTAGAATATTCTCCTTGTATTCTCCAAAAAGGATGAACGAAGCTAAAGAATATTCCACCTAAAAGCATTCCCCAACCAATTACAATATCACACCCCCATCTTTTAATAATATATGCAGGTTGAACTACATAAAATGCAGCAGCAAATGCTGATAAAACTCCCCAGAATAAAGCTAAGTTGGAAATAGCTAGGCTATGTATATTACCTCTAGTAATGAGGAAGAACGTACCTAATAAAGCCAGCAGAATTGATAATGTTTCCCTTAAGGAAGGAAGTTCTTTAGATTTAAAGGACACATAACATACAATTATTACTGGACTAAGATATTGAAGTATTGTAGCTGTAGCAGCATTACCATATTTAATCGATGCAAAATAGCCATATTGTACGCCTATTAATCCTATGATACTAAAGAGAATAATGTTTCTTCTACCATATTTAGATTTCCATATATTAAAGATATTTTTGCCATTCTTTAAGTATAGAAATATAAGTAGGAGTGATCCTGACAGTAAAAGACGAATATCTACAAGCCATTCTGGACTAATATCTTTTTTTTGAAAAAGATATTGAGCTACAGGTCCTGAAACGCCCCAGAGTATAGAAGCAGATACTACTAGTAGTATTCCTTTCATTCTTGAATTGTTTTTTAGTGTAATTTGAGCATTCATTGCAATTCCTTTCTGTGATTATTAATCTAGTTTATTTATTTTAGTTCCATTACTAGTGAGTATGATTGTTCCACTTACATCGGTTCTATATATTTGTATATTTTTCTTTTTAAGTTTATTTATTGTCTTTTTATGTGGATGTCCATATTTATTATTTTTTCCGCAGCTTATTACTGCTATTTTAGGATTAACTTTATCCAGAAATTGTTGTGAAGTGGAGCTTGAACTACCATGATGACCAACTTTTAATACATCAGCTGATAGATCATAATTTTTATCTATCATTTCCATTTCACTTGTTTTTTCTGCATCCCCTGTAAAAAGAAATTTGGTATTTCCATAAGTTAGTTTTAATACTACTGAATAATTATTTGTATCTGGATAACTCTTACTATTAGGTGCAAGTATTTCTGCAGTTGTATTTTTACCTAAGTCTAACTGTAATCCAGGAGTTGGAGTATCTATTTTCATATTTTTATTTTTTAATTGTTGAATCATATACTCAAAAGTTTTTGTATTAACTATTTTTTTAGGAGTATAAAACTTATCAACAGTGTATTTTTTTATTACATTTCCCATGCCACCTATGTGATCTTCATCAGGATGGGTTGCAATTACAAAGTCAAGTTTTTTAATATTTTGTTTACTTAAATAAGACATTAATTTGTCTCTACTTTCATTTGGACCAGCATCTATTAAAAGGTTTTTCCCATTTACTTGTATTAATTCACTATCTCCTTGTCCTACATCTATATAATGAACTTTAAGTCCACTGTAGTTGGAAGTAGTATTTGAATTTGTATTACTTGTACATCCTGACATTAGAAATATGAAAATAAATACAATTGATAGTATATTAAAGTATTTTTTTATAAATTTCATTCAGTGTCCTCCTTTATCCGATTGCTACCATCGCTAACCCCCCATCGCACTCTGTGAAATCGACTATCACTAAATCAAAGATTTGGAATATCTGCTTTTTCTTCAAAGTGGGGATAAGCACTTAGAAGGCGTTATCCTTTAGGGAGAATTGTTATCCAGGGACATAGCTGCTCATTACTCTGGGAGTATTAGAGAAGGTAGTCATCGGATGAATCCTATATTAATTTTCTAAATAAATATGTTTACTTATTTCTGATTTTATGTTATCTGCTAAAGATTCCCTCTCTTCTCTCGAAAGAGAATCTGTATAGATGGGCTTACATATAGTTACATTTACATTTGCAGATTTTATCATAGAATGTGCATTTCCCTCTCTTAGTTTATAACTTCCATCTATAGCAATTGGAACTATAGGTACTTTAGATTTTAAAGCCAGTTTTAAACTTCCCTTTTTAAATTCTCCTATTCTAGGGCCTTTACTTCTGGTGCCTTCAGGAAATATTACCATACTATGTCCATTATTTAATAGTTCACTACCTTTATTTATAGACTTTATGGATTCTCTTATATCCTCCCTATTTATAAAAATACAATTAATTTGCTTCATCCAGTAAGAAACTAATTTGAACTTTGTTAGTTCTTTTTTAGCTATAAATCCTACAGTCCTATCTAAAGAAGATAGTATTATAGGTATATCTAAAAAACCTTGATGGTTTGAAACAAAAAGGCAGGGAACCTGTGGGATGTTTTCTGTACCGGTTACTTTTACAGATGCATTTATAAGCTTTAATATAAAATCAGACCATTTTTTCACAGATATATATATATAATTTTCAGCTTCTTTTTCAGAACCACTTTTTCTAATTCTGTCTAATTTTAATTTTTTAACTAATGAATAGACCATATACAAGAAAAAAACTACATAAAATAAAAAAGTTTTTAACATAAAATTATTCCTCCTTGAAAATTCTAATTATGAGTTCATGATAATACAACATTTATTATAACATATACAGTACTTTAAATTAGTATGGAGCCAATATTTGATTTAAAAATCCTATTGCACACTATAAAAGATCTATAATGAATACGTTATATAAAATAGCGTCAAAAATAACAAATAAATATTTGCTTATCAATAATAAAAGTGATACAATATAAGCATATTTATTATAGAAATAGTCCTAATAAGCCATAAATATACTTATAAATATTCAAAAATAGTACATAAATATAAATTGCAAAAAATAGGCGCAAAATTCATATATGAAATATAATGTATAAAATAATTCAAAAAGCCATTTTAAAAGATAGGTCCAATATTAATCCGAGGAGATGAATTAAATGAAAAAAAGTTCCTATGAATATAAATTAAATAATGTAGATAGTCCCAATTTTTATAAAAATATATTTCCCTATGATGAAATTCCAAAAATAAATTTTAATGGAGTACAAATACCTAAAGATTTACCTGAAAAAATATATATTACGGACACTACATTTAGAGATGGTCAGCAGTCAATGCCTCCTTATACTACAGAGCAGATAATTAGAATTTTTGATTACCTTCATGATTTGGATAACAATTCGGGAATAATAAAACAGACGGAATTTTTTTTATACACAGAGAAAGATAGGAAAGCTGCCCAGGTATGTATGGAAAGAGGATATGAATTCCCGGAGGTTACTTCATGGATAAGGGCTAATAAAGAAGATTTTAAGTTGGTAAAACAAATGGGAATTAAAGAAACGGGAATGCTTATGTCTTGTTCAGATTATCATATATTTAAAAAGTTGAGAAAGACTAGAAAAGAAACTATGGATATGTATTTAGGTATAGTTAAAGAAGCGTTGGATAATGGAATTCGTCCAAGATGCCATCTAGAAGATATAACTAGGGCTGATTTTTATGGATTTGTAGTTCCACTTGTAAATAAATTAATGGAATTATCGAAACAGTCAGGCATTCCTATAAAGATAAGAGCCTGTGATACTCTTGGATTGGGAGTATCCTATAGTGGCGTGGAATTACCAAGAAGCGTACAGGCTATTATGCATGGACTTAGGAACAATTGTGGTGTTCCTTCAGAATGTATAGAATGGCATGGACACAATGATTTTTATGCAGTAGTGAATAATTCGACAACAGCTTGGCTATATGGTGCATCAGCTGTAAATACCTCATTTTTAGGAATTGGGGAGAGAACAGGAAATTGTCCACTAGAAGCTATGATATTTGAATATGCGCAGATAAAAGGAAATACTAAAAATATGAAACTTGAGGTTATAACCGAATTATCAGAGTATTTTAAAAAAGAAATGGAATATTCAGTTCCACCTAGAACCCCTTTTGTGGGAAAAGAATTTAATGTAACTAGAGCTGGAATACATGCAGATGGAATATTAAAAGATGAAGAAATCTATAATATATTTGATACAGATAAAATTTTAGGAAGACCAGTTGTAGTAGCTGTAAATCAATATTCCGGTCACGCTGGAATTGCAGCCTGGATTAATACCTATTATAGATTAAAAAATGAAGAAAAAGTTGATAAATGGGATACTAGAATTGCTAAAATTAAAGAATGGGTGGATGAACAATATAAAGCAGGAAGAACTAGCATAATAGGAAATGATGAATTAGAATTATTAGTTGATAAGATGCTGCCAGATATTTCACAAAAAAAAGAGGAAAGAGCCAGTTAGAGTAGGTATAAAATTTAGAATAATAGATAACAATGGAGGATAAAAAATGACACATAAAGTTACTCTTATTAAAGGTGATGGTATAGGACCAGAAATCTGTGAAGCTGCAAAAAAAGTTATAGATAAGAGTGGGGCAGATATTGACTGGGAAATATTTGAGGCGGGAGCCTCAGTTCTAGATAAATATGGAACACCAATACCGGATAATATTATAGAAAGTATAAGGAAAAATAAAGTAGCACTTAAAGCACCAGTTACGACCCCTGTGGGAAAAGGATTTAAAAGTGTAAATGTAACTCTTAGAAAAAATTTAAATCTATATGCAAATATAAGACCTATAAAAACTTATGCTGGAGTAAAATGTAGATACGATAATGTGGATCTTGTAATATTTAGAGAAAATACAGAAGATCTGTATGCAGGGATTGAACATATGATAAACGATGAAATAGCGGAAAGCGTTAAAATAATATCTAAAAAAGCAAGTGAAAGGATAGTAGAGGCAGCTTTTCAGTATGCAATTAAAAATGGAAGAAAGAAAGTTACCGCAGTTCACAAGGCTAATATAATGAAACTTTCAGATGGGCTTTTTTTAAGAACAGCTGAAAAAGTAGCAGAAAAATATAAAAACATTGAATTTGAAAGTGTAATAGTAGATGCTATGAGTATGAAACTTGTACTTAATCCAGAGAACTATGATGTACTTGTTATGCCTAATTTGTATGGAGATATTTTATCAGATATGGCATCAGGCCTTATAGGTGGGCTTGGATTAGTGCCAGGAGCCAATATAGGAGAAGATGCAGCAGTGTTTGAAGCTGCCCATGGCTCGGCTCCAGATATTGCAGGACAGAACAAAGCAAATCCAACAGCTATAATACTTTCAGGAGTTATGATGCTTAACTATTTAGGTGAAACAGAAGCGGCAAATAAAATAGAGCTAGCTGTAGAAGCTGTACTTAGAGAAGGTAAATATTTAACAGAGGATTTAGGAGGGAATACCACTACAAGCGGATTTACTGAAGCTATTATAGAGAAAATTGAAAATTGTAATTAAGTATACTTAATTCGATTCTTTTAGAGAACAAAGTACAAAGTTAAAATGTCAAATAAGGATAATTTTCTTCCTAACGTCAGAAAATATTAAAATTATATATTTCCTGAGGTACGAGGAAAATCATCTTTATTTGTTCTTTGCTATTTGAACTTTGTTATTTTCAAAAGCTTTCCTTCCTAATTTTTTTATATTAAGTGAAAGTTTTATATGTGCAAAACTTTAGTACTTAATTATAAGATGATGACAATAGCAAATATGGGGCTGATATGCTAATTAATTAGTATGTCAGCCTCTTATTTATCAAGCTTTTGCAAGAGCCTGATCTAAATCGTATATAATATCATCAATGTTTTCTACACCTATTGAAAGCCTTATAAGATCTGGAGTAACTCCAGCAGCTTTTTGTTGTTCTTCATTTAACTCTGCATGAGTTGTACTTGCAGGATGAATTACTAATGATTTTGCATCTGCTACATTTGCAAGTAGGGAGAACAATTTAACGCTGTTTATAAATTCCTTTCCTGCTTCAGATCCACCCTTTATTCCAAAGGTAAATATTGAACCTGCTCCTTTTGGAAGGTATTTCCTAGCTAATTCTTTATATGGACTTCCATCAAGCTCAGGATAGTTTACCCATGCAACTTTTGGATGTTTGCTTAAAAATTCAACTACTTTTCGTGTATTTTCTACATGTCTCTCTACTCTAAGAGAAAGTGATTCAAGTCCAAGTAAGAAATAAAAAGCACTTTGTGGACTTAATGTTGCTCCTGTGTTTCTTAAAAGTTGTACTCTGGCTTTTGTAGCAAAAGCTGTAGGCCCAAGGTCTGCATATACAAGTCCATTATAGCTTTCATCAGGTGTTGTAAAGTCAGGAAATTTTCCGCTTGCTGCCCAGTCAAATTTTCCACCATCTACTATAATTCCGCCTAAAGTAGTTCCATGACCACCTATAAATTTAGTTGCAGAATGAACAACTACGTCTGCACCATATTCTATAGGTCTTACTAGATATGGAGTTCCAAAAGTATTATCTATAATAAGAGGAATTTTGTTTTCATGGGCTATGTTTGCCACAGCTTCTATATCCAAAACATTTATTCTAGGGTTACCTATTGTTTCTGCATAAACTGCTTTAGTTTTATCTGTAATAGCTTTTCTGATATTTTCAGGATCATCAGGATCTACAAATGTTACATCAATTCCTAATTTCTTTAAAGTTACTGAAAACAATTCATAAGTTCCACCATAAAGTGTGCTAGCTGCAACTATATTGTCACCTGCACTTGCCACATTTAATACAGCGTAAAGTATTGCTGCAAGTCCGGAAGATGTAGCAAGACCTGCACTGCCGCCTTCAAGGGCTGCTACCCTTTGCTCAAATACATCTTCTGTAGGGTTCATTATTCTGGCATAAACATTTCCAGGTTTTTTAAGCTGGAAAAAGTCTGCTGCTTCATCGGCATCTTTAAATACAAAGGATGTAGTCTGGTAGATTGGAACTGCTCTTGCACCTGTAGTTGGGTCAGGCACCTGGCCTGCATGTACTTGTAATGTTTCAAATGATAACTTTCTTTCTTCACTCATTGGTTATTCCTCCTAATACTTTTTTTAATATTTTGGACGAAACTTCTATAACCTGGCAGAATAAAAAAATCTTCTTGTAAGATAAGTTACAAGAAGATTCTATCTTCATGCTTCTCATCTTTCAGGTTTACACCTGCTGGAATTAGCACCGTTGAATGAAAATGATCATTCAGGTTGCTGGGCATCATAGGGCCAGTCCCTCTGCCACTCTGGATAAGAAGTTCCGTATTCGATTGAGAAAATCATACCAGACATAGATAAGGTTTGTCAATAGAAAAATAAAAAAATATTTAGAAAATTTTATCTGATAGCTACCTACTGTAATACTCCCACTTCTATCAAAGTGGGAGAAATAAAGTTTTAAAGAGAGAGTGACTATCATTAAATCAAAGATTTGGAATATCTGCTTTTCCCACTAAGTAAGATTCATTGATATTACGAATTATAGTAAAATAGTCATGTAAATAGTATTGACAATTGATAGTTAAAGTATTAATATTAAAGCACTTTTATCACGAGAGGTGGAGGGACTGGCCCAGTGAAACCCAACAACCGGCACTAAAGTGCATCGGTGCTAATTCCTGCAGAATAAAACAAATTCTGAAAGATAAGGAAAGTTGATTTTGTCAAATTTAAAGTTGCTTTTCTGATTGAAGGGCAGCTTTTTTGTATAATTTAATAAAAATGTATTTCGCAGTTTAAAAAAATTGCAAAGCAATTTTTTACAAGTTAAGAATTAATAATGAAAAATTAATAGTGAAGGATGATTTTTAGCTGTCGCAAAAAATCCACATTAACTATTAATTCTTCATTCTTAACTATTAATTAAAAAAGTTGAGTAAATAAATATTAATTTTAAATAATATTAATGTATATTTATACAATCATAAAATATTAAATAATTTGATGTATTGTAGAAAATTTGTTTAAAGTTTAAAATTTTATACAAGAAGTAATGGATTAAATAATTTGAACATGAAACTTGTATTTGAAAAAGGAGTGCAGCGAATGTTATTTAAAGATTTATTAAATAAGTTTAACGACAAATTTGTTTTTTTTGATGGAGCTATGGGAACCATGCTTCAAAGAGCAGGGCTTAAAGTAGGTGAACTTCCAGAAACATTAAATATCACAAATTCAGAGATCATAAGAAAAGTACATAGGGAATACTTAAATGCAGGATCAGATATCATAATAACAAATACTTTTGGTGCCAATGAACTTAAGTATAGTTCTTCTGATTATACAATAAAAGATGTAATTACAGCTGGAGTAAAAATTGTAAAGGAAGAGGCAAAGGATAAATTAGTAGCACTTGATATAGGACCTACAGGACAGGTTATGGAGCCTACAGGGAGTTTAAGTTTTGAATCTGCATATGAATTGTTTAAAAGTCAGGTTATTATAGGGGAAAAAGCGGGAGCAGACATAATCCTAATAGAAACTATGTCTGATTTGTACGAAGCAAAGGCAGCTATTCTTGCAGCAAAAGAAAATAGTTCTCTTCCAATATTTTGTACAATGACTTTCCAGCAGGATGGAAGAACTCTAATGGGAACAGATCCGAAAACTATGGTATTTGTGCTTGAATCGTTGGGGGTGGACGCCCTTGGAGTGAATTGTTCCTTGGGACCGGAAGAATTGCAAGATATTGTAGATGAAATCTTAAAGTATTCTTCTATACCCGTTATAGTTCAGCCTAATGCAGGACTCCCAAAGTATGATGGTGAAAATACGATTTATGATATAACTTCAGATGAGTTTGCAGAAAACGTAGTGATTATGGCAAAAAAAGGAGTTAGGTTTTTTGGAGGATGCTGCGGAACAAGTCCTGAATTTATAAAAACTATGGTAGAAAGTTTGAAAAATACAGTACCTTTAGAGATAAAAGAAAAAAATTATACCGCAGTGTGTTCAGCTAGGAATACTGTGTTTTTAGGTAATAGGATAAAATTTATAGGAGAGAGAATTAATCCTACAGGTAGAGATATTTATAAGAAAGAGCTTAAAGAAAGAAAGGTAAATTTTATACAGAAAGAAGCAGTGCAGCAAAAAGAAGAAGGGGCGCATATACTTGGACTCAATGTAGGACTTCCTGAGATTGATGAAGTTGAAACTATGAAAGAAGCAGTAAAGGCAATACAAAAAGTAGTACAATTGCCTATAGATATAGATAGTCCAAATCCTAAAGTTTTAGAGGCTGGAGTTAGGGTTTATAACGGTAAACCTATAATAAATTCAGTAAATGGTAGAAAAAAGTGTATGGAAGAAGTATTTCCAATAGTAAAGAAGTATGGAGGCTGTGTTATAGCACTTACTATAGATGAAAATGGAATACCTGATACCGCAGAGGGGAGGGTAAAGATTGCAGAGAAGATAATCAAAACTGCTGAAAACTATGGCATCAAGAGAAAGGACATAATAGTTGATTGTCTTACGTTAACTGCATCTGCCCAGCAAAAAGAAGTTCTTGAAACAATAAAGGCTATAAAGATTTTAAAGGAACAATTTGGAGTAAAAACTACCCTTGGAGTAAGCAATATATCCTATGGACTACCTAGAAGATGTATATTAAATAGAACTTTTCTTGCACTTGCCCTTCAGGCAGGACTTGACTTGCCAATAATAAATACAGCGGATAAAGGTGTGAAAGATATTATTTCAGCTTTTGAGGTATTGACAAACATAGATAAAGAAGGGAAGGAATACGTAAAAAAATATAGCAGTAAATCTGAAGGCGAAAAAGCAAAATGGGGAAGTGATATTCCTAATTCAGGTGAAAATGATAAAAATCTAAAACAGGCGATTATTGATGGAATGGAAGAGGAAGCAGTAGAGCTAACTTGTAAGCTCTTGAAAAGTAAGAAGTCAGTAGATATAGTAAATTCCCATATAATCCCGGCGCTAGATGAGGTGGGCATACAATATGAGAACAAGGATATATTTTTACCACAGTTAATACAATCAGCTGAAACTGTAAAGCAATCTTTTGAAATAATAAAGAAAGATATGCTTAAAAATGGCGAAAATAAGATATCTAGGGGAAAAATAGTACTTGCTACTGTTAAAGGAGATATACATGATATAGGAAAAAATATAGTTAAAGTACTTTTGGAGAACTATGGATTTGAAGTTATAGATTTGGGAAGAGATGTAGATATTAGCGAAGTAGTAAATGCTATAATAAAAAATAATGTAAAGTTAGTAGGGCTCAGTGCACTTATGACAACTACCGTAAGCAATATGAAAAAGACTATAGATGCTATAAGAGATAAGGGGCTTCAATGTAAAGTTGTAGTAGGTGGAGCAGTATTAAATCAAAATTATGCAGATATGATAGGTGCAGATTATTATGCTAAAGATGCTAGAGAAACTGTAAAGATAGCAGAAGAATTATTTTCAGTTTAGAATAAAAATAATTTTTATGGAATATTTGATGTGTTTAATATACAATAATATGTAAGAGAGATAATATAAAAATAGGTTTTGGGAGATATAAAAATGGGTGAGAAGATTAATAAAAAAGATGTTAAGTATGTACCAGAAATAAGAGGAGTACTTAGAGGACATATGATAAATTTTCCTGGTGTAATAAGAGAGGCCAGCGGCATAATAGTTTTTGGAAAGAGGATAAAATCTTTTGCATTTACTACGGATATAGCAGTTATAAAAAATATAGATGCAGATGCTATTTTAGCAGTTTATCCTTTTACACCCCAATCAGTTATAACAGAGTCATTAGTTACAGCTTCTGATGTACCTATATTTTGCGGTGTAGGGGGTGGACTTACTACAGGAAAAAGAGTTGTAAACTTAGCATTAAATGCTGAATTTACTGGAGCTATGGGGGTAGTCTTAAATAGTCCTACACCTAATGAAATTGTAAGAGCTGTTAGAGAGGCTATCGACATTCCTATTATAGTTACAGTAGTATCTGAAAGAGATGATATTCAAAAGAGAATGGAATCGGGAACTTCCATATTAAATGTATCTGCAGGTAAGAATAGTGCTTCTCTTGTGAGAAAAATAAGAGAAAAATATAAGGACATTCCTATTATAGCTACAGGGGGAAGGACTAAGGAAAGTATAGAGGAAACTATAGAAGCAGGTGCAAATGCTATTTCCTATAGTCCTCCTTCTACGGCAGAATTGTTTAAGGGAACTATGGAAAAGTACAGGAATATGTAATAAACAGAGTTCTTGGCATCAGATGGAGTTTTGACTCCACCTAATGCTTATTAACAGGATTCTTAGTGCTTCAGCACTTAGAAGGCGTTATCCTTTAGGAAAAATCGTTATCCAGGGACGTAGCTGCTCTTTACTCCAACTTGGAGAAGTGGGAGTATTAGAGCAGGTAGTCATCGGATAAACAGGGGCTGCTTCACTAGTTAACTAGTATGTCAGCCCTCTTATTTTTAATTAGCTTAACTTTTGCAGTTTAAAAATATATAAGAATACAATAAAATACTATGAAAAAGCAAAAAAGGTATTGAATAAATATAAAAATAAATGTATAATTATTTATATATTTAACCTAAGGAGTTAAAAATAATAATTATAGAAAAGGGGAAAAAAAATGAAGAAGTTAAAAAAGACAATAATTGTAATGTTGACAATTGTTTTTGCAGCTGCTTTATTTGCAGGATGCGGGAGCAGTAACAGTAATAGTGGAGATGGACAAAAAGGACAGAATGCTTTAGAGAGGGTAAAAAAAGCAGGAGTTCTAAAGGTAGGTCTTGAAGATTCTTTTCCACCAATGGAATTTAGAGATAACCAAAACGTACTTAAAGGTTTTGATATAGATATGGCAAATGCCATAGGCAAAAAGCTGGGAGTAAAGACTCAATTTGTATGTACTGAATTTAATGGAATAATTTTAGCACTTAACTCTGGAAAATTTGATGTTATAATATCAGGACTTAGTATTGACGAAAAGAGAAAAAAGCAAATAGATTTTTCAGAGCCTTATATACAAAATGCACAAATTATAGTTACTAAAACTGGAAATGAAGCAATTAAGACTTCAAAAGATTTAGCTGGAAAGAAAGTAGGAGTAGGACTTGGTACAACTAGTGAAAAAGTTGTTCAAACGTTACAAGGCATAAAAGAAGTTAAAAAATATGATAAGACTACAGAAGAACTTCAGGATTTATTAATAGGAAGAATTGATGCTGTTATAGTAGATGAACCAGTTGGAAAATATTATATATCTAGCCCTGACAAGAAAGGAAAATATACAGTACTTAATGAAAAACTTACCAATGAGCCTATGGGAATAGGATTTAAAAAGGGAGACAAGGAACTTGAAACATCAGTACAAAAAGCATTAGATGAGTTAAAAAAAGATGGAACAATGTCTAAAATCTCTACTAAATGGTTTGGAGAAGATATATATAAATAGTATATGCAAAAAGAAAGTGGGTAAGGTAAGTGAACATAGAATTTATTAAAAATATATTACCTATTTTATTAAAGGGTAGTGTAATGACAATTGAACTTACAGTAATCACCTTGATATTAGGAACTATGCTTGGAGTATTTTTGGCACTTTTGAAATTGTCTAAAAATATTGTATTAAAATTAGTATCAAGTTTTTATACATGGATATTTAGAGGAACGCCTTTACTTTTGCAGCTATTTTTCTTCTACTATGGATTACCTTTTATTGGAATAGAGCTTACTCCTTTTACTGCAGCTATATTAGGACTTGGATTAAACTGTGGTGCATATATGGCTGAGATAATAAGAGGTGGAATACAATCCATAAACAAAGGACAGTTTGAAGCAGCAAAAGCTCTTGGATTTAGTTATGTAGAGACTATGAGAAAAATTATTTTACCACAAACTTGGAAGATAATAATACCACCAGTAGGAAATGAATTTATATCCATATTAAAGGATACTTCATTGGTATCTACTATAGCTATGGTTGAACTTATGAGGTCGGCTCAGCAGATATATGCAAGTAGCTTTGATCCAATATCTGTATTTTTAACTGCAGCAATATTGTATCTTATAATGACAACTGTATTTACAACTGTATTTGGAATATTCGAAAGAAGATTGGCCATTTACAGTTAGAAATTAGAGTAATTTTAAGTGGAGGTTTGATTTATGGAAAATGCTATTTTAAATAATGGCGAAAATTTAGATAAAAATGAATATATGATAGAAGCATCTAATTTAACTAAGAGTTTTAATAATCTTTTAGTTTTTAAAGATTTAAATGTGAAAGTAAAGAAAGGTGAGGTCCTTGTAGTTATAGGGGCCTCAGGATCAGGGAAAAGTACACTTTTAAGATGTCTAAATCATCTGGAGGAATTGGATAGTGGAACTATAGTTATAGAAGGGGATAAGCTAAACCCTAAGGACAAAAAAATGCTTCGAAAAATAACTACAAAGATGGGAATGGTTTTCCAAAATTTTAATTTGTTTCCACATATGACAGCTGTTCAAAATGTTATGGAAGCTCCACTAGTTGTAAAAAGAGAAAAAAAGTCAGAGGTTTTACAAAGAGCTAAGCAACTTTTAAGTAAGGTGGGACTTGCAGATAAGATGGAATATTATCCATCTAAACTCTCAGGTGGACAGCAGCAGAGGGTTGCTATTGCGAGGGCTCTTGCAATGAATCCGGATATAATGTTGTTTGATGAACCAACATCAGCCTTAGATCCTGAACTTGTGGGAGAAGTTTTGAATGTAATGAAGGATCTGGCTAAGGAAGGTATGACAATGGTAGTAGTAACTCACGAAATGGGGTTTGCCAGAGAAGTAGCTGATAGGGTTATATTTATGGATGGAGGAAAGATAGTTGAAGAGGGGACTCCAGAGGAAGTATTTTCACATCCGAAAGAAGATAGAACTAAGGAATTTTTAAATAAAGTTTTAAAATAAAAAGCCAGTATTTTAGCTGTGATTTTAATTACTTTTATTTGTTTAAGCTGTTTATTAAAATTTAAATATATATGGAGGGCGAATTCATGAAAGATAAAGTTGTGTTAGCATATTCAGGAGGATTAGATACATCAATTATTATTCCTTGGTTAAAGGAAAATTATGACTTAGAGGTTATTGCAGCTTGTATAAATGTAGGACAAGATGATGACATGGAAGAAGTAAAAAAGAAAGCCATTAGAACAGGGGCCTCTAAAGTATATATTGAAGATTTGAAAGAAGAATTTGTAAAAGACTATTTATTTAAGGCAGTAAAGGCCAATATATTGTATGAGGATGCGTATTTTTTAGGTACATCTCTTGCAAGACCACTTATGGCTAAGAGATTAGTTGAAATAGCTCATGCAGAAGGAGCAAAATATATAGCTCACGGATGTACAGGAAAGGGAAATGATCAGGTACGTTTTGAGGTTGGAGTAGCAAGTTCTGATCCTACAATAAAGATAATAGCACCTTGGAGAATATGGGACATAAAGTCCAGAGAAGATGCTATAGATTATGCAAATTCAAAGGGAGTAGATGTTCCTGTAACTAAGGAAAAAATATATTCAAATGATAAAAACATTTGGCATGTAAGTCATGAAGGTGGGGATTTGGAAGATCCAAGAAATGAGCATAAAACAAGTATGTACTTTATGACTACTACACCTGAAAAAGCAAAAGATGAAGACACATATATAGAACTTTATTTTGAAAAAGGGGAGCCTAAAAAATTAAATGGAAAAGAATTAAGCCCTTTAGATATGATGGAACAGCTAAACAAAATAGGTGGAGAAAATGGCATTGGAATAGTTGATATGGTAGAGAACAGATTGGTTGGCATGAAATCAAGAGGTGTATATGAAACTCCTGGTGGAGCATTATTATATGCTGCACACACTGCTCTTGAAAGATTAACTATAGACAAGGATACTTTTCACTATAAACAATTAGTATCTCAAAGATATGGTGAGCTTGTATATGATGGACTTTGGTTTGGAAGTCTTAGAGAGGCACTGGATGCTTTTGTTGAGTCTACTCAGGAAAATGTAACAGGAACCGTAAAATTAAAGTTATATAAAGGAAATATAATGCCAGCAAGTATAGATGCCTTACATCCTCTATTTAATGAAAGTATATCTTCTTTTGGTGCAAGTGATTTATATGACCATAAAGATGCAGATGGATTTATTAAAATCTTCAGTTTACCTTCTAAAATAAGAGCTGCGGTAAAAAAGGAAAAGGAAAATTAATATGAAACTCTGGGGAGGAAGATTTAAAAAATCTGAAAGCAAGCTTATGGAGGATTTTAATAGTTCTCTTAGCTTTGACAAACTTCTTTACAGTGAAGATATAGAGGGAAGCATGGCTCATGTAAAAATGCTTTCCAAATGCAATATATTGTCTAAAGAAGAAGGAGAATCCATATTAAAAGGACTGCAATCTATTTTAAGTGACATTGAAGATGGAAAACTTAAAATAGAAGGAGATTATGAGGATATACACACTTTTGTAGAAGTGAATTTAATAGAGCGAGTAGGACAGGTAGGAAAGAAACTGCATACTGCTAGAAGTAGAAATGACCAAGTAGCAGTGGATTTTAGATTATACTGTAAAAAAAGTGCATTAGAAGTTATAAAGAACATAGAGAAACTTCAAGATGTAATCAAAAATCTTGGAGAAAATAACAATATAATGATGCCTGGGTATACACACCTTCAAAGGGCACAAGTTGTAACTTTTAAGCATCACATAATGGCGTATTACAATATGTTAAAAAGAGATAAAGCAAGAATATTGAATGCAGTTGAAATTATGGATGAAAATCCACTTGGATGCTGTGCTCTTGCTGGAACAACTTATAATATAGATAGAAGTTTTACTGCAAAAGAATTGGGCTTTAAAAAGCCTGTAGATAACTTTTTAGACGGTGTAAGTGATAGGGATTATGTCCTGGAGTTATTATCGAATTTTTCTATAATAATGATGCACTTAAGCCGTTTAAGTGAAGAACTTATATTATGGAGCAGTAAAGAATTTGATTTTGTACAGATAGATGATGAATTTTCTACAGGAAGCAGCATAATGCCCCAGAAGAAGAATCCCGATGCTGCAGAACTCATAAGGGGCAAAACAGGGAGAGTATACGGTTCGCTCATGTCACTGCTTACCACAATGAAAGGCATTCCTCTTGCCTACAATAAGGATATGCAGGAAGATAAAGAACAGTTTTTTAACTCCTTAGATACTGTATTAAGCTGTCTTAAAGTTATGAGTGGTATGCTCTCCACATTAAAAATCAAAAAAGACAATACATTTAAAGCTGTTAAGAGAGGATTTTTAAATGCTACAGAAGCAGCTGATTACTTGGTTAATAAAGGAATGGCTTTTAGAGATGCTCACAAAGTAATTGGTGAAATTGTATTGTATTGTGAAGAAGGAGATAAGGCTATAGAAGATGTTTCTGTAGATGAACTGAAAAAGTTTAGCTCTCTTTTTTCAGATGATGTATATGAGTTTATAAACTATGAAAATACATTAAATAGAGGAATTAAGAAAAATCTCAGATAGTATGTAAAATTAAGGCGTAAGTAGAAGACTTTTATAATTGTTTTCTACTTACGCTTATAATTAGGCATTTTCAAAGAAATAACTAGTCAGTATGCTAGCCTATTTTTTATCATACTGCGTCGGTAGAACCCTTAGATAGGATTCACTATCTGCGGAACCTGCCTCCTTGTCTGATAAAAAATATTCGTCGCATCTTTGACTTGTTATTTTCTTTCAAATGCCTTATTTGACTTCTTTTGTATCCCCAGTGCTTCTTTCATTTCCGAAAAACGAAAGTGCATACAACCCTCCTAGTCCTACAAGAGCGTATATTACTCTAGTAGCTGTGGACATTGTTCCAAATAGTGACGCTACAAGATCAAATCTAAAAAAACCAATTAGTCCCCAATTTAACGCACCTATTACAACTAATGCTAGTGCAATTATATCTAATGTCCTCATAATTACATCTCCTTTTTATTTTTATACAAAAATATTATTTGCATATTTTATAAAATTTATGAGTTTAAATAAAAAGAAAATGAAAAAAGAAGGTAAGTAGTAAGCTATTCACCTAAAACATCGATATCAATGCTTCTATCTACAGGTTGAAATAAAGATATTATTGTATCAGTTCTTTGAACTCCATCTACAGATTGAATTTTATTCATAAGTAGATTTTGTAAGTCAGTGATATTTTTACATAGAACCTTTACAAATATAGAATAATCTCCTGTTGTATAATGGATTTCCACGATTTCTTTTATTTGTTTTAATTCATCTAGTGAATTATTAAAAGACTTAGCTTTATCCAAATAAATGCCTATAAAGCCACATACGTCAAATCCAATTTTTGAATTGTCGATTATAAGCTTAGTACCTTTTATTATGTCCATGTCCTCCATTTTTTTAACTCTAACATGTATGGTTCCACCGCTTACATGGCATTGCCTAGCTATTTCTAGAAAAGGAGTCCTTGAATCCTTCAAAAGAATTTCAAGAATTTGAAGGTCTAAGTCATCTAAACCATTAATTTTTAAGCTCAATTTATATTCCTCCTTTTAAAGTTATCCGTATTTTTTATGAAAACTTTAAATTAGTATGTGTACAATAACATTATAACAGAAATTTTGATAAATTAATAATTGTAAACCTTATCATTAATAAATAATTTATGAATTTCTAATTTTAGGTATAACGAAATGATAAATTTATAAAAAATTATAATATTAATTAATGATATTGCAAAATACATGAAAAAGTATTATTATATTGGTAATGAAACTAGAGAAAAAATATTCATTGAGAGTTTATATAAATTGTTTAGGGAGGCCACATATATGAAAACATATGTATTAGAAGATGAAAAGGAATTAAAACTTTTGGATGAAACTATGGAAAAAGTTAGAAGAGAAAAATTACCTACTATACTTGGTATACAACAAGCTATATTGAGGGCAGTAGATGATTATATGTATAAAAATGGAGTAGTTAGACTTTTACCTAACATGCTGGCACCTATAACAGATCCACTTTGTCACAGCGTAGAAGAGTGTGCAATTACTTATCAAGGACAAGAATTTAACTTAACAAAGTCCATGATATTTCATAAACAAATAGCTCTTTCAAATCCAAACTTACAAAAAATTTATATTGTATCTCCAAATGTAAGATTGGAGCTGCCAGAAAGAGGAGATAAAAGACATTTATTTGAGTTTACTCAAGTTGATTTTGAATTTAAAGATGGTACAATGGACACAGTATTTGAATTTATGGAAGGTCTTATAAAATATGCATTTGACTATATAAAAGAAGAATGTAAGGACAAGTTTGAAAAATTAGGAATAGGAACATCTCACTTAGATATAACAGGTCCTTTTGAGAGACATACAACTCAAGAGTTAAAAGCAAAATATGGAGATGATTTTGAAGCTATAGCTTCAAAAAAAGCGACACAACCATTCTGGTTAATAAACCATAAGAGAGAATTCTACGATGCTGAGGATTTGGATAACAGGGGTACGTATAGAAACTATGATTTAATATGGCCTATGGGTTATGTAGAAGGATTAAGTGGTGGAGAGAGAGAATATAAATATGATAGAATAATTACAAGAATGAGAGAAGCTAAAACGGATGAGAGTTTACTTAGAAACTACATTGAGCTTGCGAAAAGAGGAGAGCTCCCTAAAACAGCAGGAGCTGGTTTCGGAGTTGAAAGAATGACTAGATTTGTATGTCAACAACAAGAAATTGATGATGTGACTGTATTTAGCAGAAAACCAGGAAAAGAAAAATATATATTCTAAAAAAGAGGCTGTCTAAAATGGACAGCCTCTTTAGTTATTTTTTTAGAAATTTTACTGTCATGTAGGTTTTCAGACAAATAAATAGAAAAGGTATTGATATAAGTTAGAAAGTATATAATAATATATATAGACAAACTAAGGGGGGAGAGCAAATGCCTTTATGGTTACAAGTACTATTACAGGTAGCATTTATTGCAATAATATTTTTATTTGTATATAATCAATTAAAAATACGTATTTTATACAAGTTTCATCCAAACAGATGGATAATTCTTTTATTGTCTATAGCAGCTTTTTTCTTGCCTACAATAATAGCAGCCTATTTTAGATATAATTTAAATGGGAGTGTATGGCAATACATATCTTCTGCTGTATTTTTAGTTTTATTTTTATGGTTTGTGGATTTAAGAAGCGGCGCCATATATGATGTAAAAGGTTCACAAAAAGAAAAGAACATAAAGATAAAGCCTAAGGCTAAACCAAATAGAGCAAAACATAATAAAAACAAAAAGTAAGTTTTTTATACAAATTAAAAGTCTACTTATAGGTAGGCTTTTAATTTGTATAAAAAAAATCCACATGGGGGAGCATGTGGATAAATAGGGGATATCTATTAACCTTTTAATACATGTTCATAATATCATAGATTTTTACATAAATCAATATTTTTTATTTATAAATGCTATTTTTCGACACTAATTATGAAACAGTACGTATGAATTAAGAAACGTATATTTTACTTAAATATATTATCGGAAGTAGTAAGAATTGTAATAAAAACGTTGACAAAACACAAATAACTGATATATAATAAAAATACAAGGTATACATATACTAACATGTATATACAAGTTGTTACCTTATTAAAAAATATATAGCTTATATCTGTAATTTTTTTAGTAAATAAATTACAGCTTATATTTACCAGATTATTATTTAGTTTTAAACTTCCATTTCTGAGACCCCCATCTCTAGATAATAAAGTGATTACTTGAGCTATCACTTGGGAAGAAGAGGCAAATATGCATCTGGATCATAGAGTCCTAAGTGTACTTGAAATTAAATTTTATGTATGCTCAGGACTCTGTTTATTAATGACTTAATTTTTAAAAGCCTATAATATTGACAATGACGTTTTATAATTCTAATATTATAATTATGTTAAAATTGTTTTATATGGATTAGATGAAATTTAATAAGGAGTAGTAAATAATGAAAAACTCTATATATTGTAAAATAGCTGATGATATACGTGATAAAATTATTAGTGGCGAACTTAAAACAGGGGATGATTTGCCTTCTGAAACAGCTTTATGCAGTGAATATAGTACAAGCAGGATGACGGTTAGAAAGGGACTTTCCATTTTATCCAATGATGGATACATATATTCTATACCAGGAAAAGGATATTTTGTTCAAAAGCCTAATTACAACAAATATACTATTTTTTATAGTGAGAGAAACAATTTGATAAATGATGTGGATCGCATAAAACTTCTATCTGTAGATGTTGTTTTGCCTGATGATAAACTTGCAACTAATCTTCGTATAAGTAAAAATAGAAAGATAATAAGAATTAGAAGATTGTTTTATACACAAGGAGATGCCATGGCTTATGATTTAAAATATCTGATATACCAAAAGGGAGTTCCAATTATAGAAAATGAGCTTGAAAATGCTACTTTCCCAGAAATGATGTCCAATAGGGCTTCTCTTTATAGTTTGAATAAGGAAATTGTAATGTATGCTAAAATGCCGAGAGAAGAGATTAAAGAACTTTTAAAAATGTATGATGAGGTTGCACTATTTGTTGTAGAGCAAAAATTAAATGATGTTAAAGACAAGCCAATTGGGTTTGGAATAACTTACTTTAGAGGAGATTATATTAAGTTACACGGGGTTAGTCAATAAAAGTAGGATTTAATTATTACAGAGTTTTCAGAATGAAATAAATATTAGAAAAAGGGCTGGTGCACTAATTAATTAGTATATCAGCCCTTTTAACACGTATACATGTTTTTAAACAGTCTACAGTTGATAGTGGAAAATTGAAACTTATAAAAATGTGCTAGATAAACTAATTTTAGAGCTATAGAGCCTAAAATAATTTAAGTTGAACAATTACAAATTTTGTTATAAAATTTAAGAGTAAACGTTTTGAAACGTTAATCTATCTTATATTTAATGAATATGGAGGTATGTAAATGAAAGAATTATACAAAGAGATGGTAAAACTTTTACAGAAAGAAGAAAGTTTTGTAGTAGCGACTATATTCGATAAAACTGGTTCGGCACCGCGTACTGCTGGTGCAAAGATGGTAGTTAGAAATGACGGTTCAATTATTGGAACTATAGGGGGAGGGCGTTTAGAAGCTAATGCTATAGATCTTGCTAAAAAGTCACTGGCTTTAAAACAAACTGTAATACAGTCTTTTGACTTAACTCACAATGATGTAGCTTCTATGGATATGATTTGTGGTGGCAAAGGTGAGGTTTTAATAGACTTTATAGATGCTCAGAATGAAAATAATCGAATGATTTATGAAACAGTAGTAAAAATTCAGAAAAAGAGGGAAAAAGCATGGTTTATTACAGTGCTAGATAATGTCTCTGGTACTTCTAATTTGAGATGCCAACAATGCATAGTAAAACCAGATAAAACTCTTATTGGTAAAATTGATTGTGATCCAAATATCTTAGAGAAACTGATAGCTGGACCAGCAAAAATATCAATACATGCTGAAGTAATAGATAATCAGCGTTTTTTGGTAGAACCTTTACGTCCTGAAGGAACAGTTTATATTTTTGGGGCAGGTCATGTATCTCAAAGAATTGCACCTTTAAGTGAGACAGTTGGTTTTAGAACAGTAGTATTAGATGATCGTGAAGAGTATGCTAATCGAAGAAGATTTTCAGAGCCTACAGAACTTATGACCATTGATTCATTTAACAAATTACCAAATTTACATATTGATGAAGATAGTTATTTAGTGATTGTGACTAGGGGACATCTTTATGATAAAGTTGTTCTAGAGCAGGTACTTCGCAGCAATGCCAAGTATATTGGCATGATAGGAAGTAAGAGTAAGCGAGATAAGATTTTTACTCAATTACTTAATCAGGGATATACAAAAGAAGAAATTAAAAGTGTTTACTCACCAATAGGTACAAGTATAGGAGCAGAAACACCAGAAGAAATTGCAGTAAGTATTGTGGGAGAACTGATTAAAGTAAGATCAGAAGGTGAAAAGATAGATAAGGGTAATAATTCAGATATTTGTTGTAACTAAGTATGATTAAGATTAAAAAATAGAATAGTATAGTGATTCAAACAAAAAATAAAACTTCTAGTGTACTAAGTATACTGGAAGTTTTTTGTTATAAAGAAGAATTGTAAAATAAAAAGATGTAAATAATATAAGTTTTGCCTTGACAATTTCAGTTTACATATGTAGACTGAAATTGTAGATCTACACTTGTAAACTAAAAATGGAGGAGTAAGTATGAAAGAAATGCCAAAAATCTCAGCAGCTGAGTGGGAAGTAATGAAGCTTCTCTGGAAACAAAATCCCTTAACATCTGAAAAAATAATTAATTCTTTAACAGTTAAAATGAATTGGTCGGCACAAACAGTAAAAACATTTATAACAAGGCTTTCAAAAAAAGAAGCAATAGGATTTAAAAAAGTAGGCAGAATATATAATTATTATCCATTAATATCTGAAGATGAATGTGTAAGGGCTGAAAATCAATCTTTTCTTGAAAAGGTATATGACGGGGCTGTAAGTATGCTCTTTACCAAGTTTTTAGAGGAAGAATCTCTATCAGAAAAAGAGATTCAAGAGTTAGAACAGATTCTTAAAAATAAAAAACAAGGAAAGTAGGGTTTAAGCTTTTGAAACTAAAAATAGGGGGATATTAAATATGGATATTTTGATTAGAAGCTTTTTATGGGTTTTTCGTGCTTCCATAACAGCAAGCATTGCAGGATTATTAATAATTTTAATTTTAAAGTTATTTGATAAACACATTTCAGTAAGACTTCAACATGCTTTATGGATCATAGTTGTTATAAGATTAATAATACCAGTGGAGTTTCAAAGTAATTTAAGCTTACTTAATTTGTTACATGAAAATCATCAAAATAGTTCAAATATTGAAAATAAAAGTACAATAAAAAGTATGACTTACGCTGCATCTGATTTTTTAAGAGAAGGAAAAATCCAATATAGCTATACTTCTAAGAATCAAATATCCAAGATAAACCAATCTCCATCAAAAATGGTTTATAGTAGAGAAAATACAATAAAAGAATATATAACTTCCTGTATTTTAGGTATAGCTTCTTTTATATGGATAGTAGGAGTTTTCAGTATAGCTGCATTTTTATTAGCAGTTAGACTGCAATTCAAAAGGAAAATTATAAATTTGGAAGAAGTAAGAGATTTGGAAAGTATAAAATTACTGAATGAGTGTAAAAACAAAGCAAATATAACTAGGGATATACCTGTTTATATTTGTGATAATTTTAAAAGTCCATGCACATTAGGAATAATAAAACCCAAAGTTTATATTCCTAAGTGTGTATGTACTAAAAATAATTTAAAACAATTATATTATATACTTTTACACGAATTAATTCACTATAAAAGGATGGATTTAGCCTATAATTTTTTTGCTGTTCTTGCCGTTATACTGCATTGGTTTAATCCTATTGTGTGGTTTTGTATGAAGAAAATGAAACTTCAAAGGGAATGTGCTTGTGATACTTATGTGCTTGAGATTATTGGGGAAGAGAAGGCTGAAGACTATGGAATGACGTTAATTAATTTTTCAAAATTAGTGTCAAGCAATAAGATCCCACGATTAGCAGTTTTTTTGAAACGAAAAATCAAATTAAAAGGAGAATAGAAATGATAAAAAATTTTAAAAAAGGTTCCTATAAAATGTCAGCTATTGCAGTAATATGCTGTGTAGTAGCCTCAGGAGCTATACTTACAACTGCTGTAAATGCTAAAAGTATGAAAGCAGATAAAACTACTGCAGTGGTTAGTAGCAATAAATCATCAGTAAAAAATCAAAATAATAAATTTCTTATTGATGCACCAATTAAATATTATGATAACTTAAAAAAGGCAGAAGAAGTTACAGGTTTTAAAGTTAAAGTACCCAATTATATTCCGACAAAATACGTATTAGCAAGTATTCATGTTATAAAAGTTTCTGATACAGACAATTCTTTAGAAGTGTCTTTTTCAAAAAAGGATGGTGTTTTTAATTTTGAAGCTTCCAAAGTTGACATGGAACAATGTTTAAAACAGATTGCAGAAGATCAAAGCAAAGGAAAAGTTGAAGTTAATAAAGAAGCAATGAATTTGGAAGGAATAAACGGATATAATATTACAATAAAAAGTACATTGCCTATGGGTTATAATTATAAAATAATAGATAAATGTTTTATATGGCAAAATGAAGGCGTGTGGTATAGTATAGGATACAGTATAGAAACTCAACGTAAAGAAAATAAAAGCTTAACTGTAGGTATTCCTATAGATGATGTAGGAAAAATTGCAACTTCTATAAAATATGATCAAGATGTTAAAAATGTAAGTTATTCCATACCGAAAGATGTTTCTACTGAAGTTGCAACTTTACCAATATATGAAAAACAAGATTTGAAAAAAGCTAAGGAACTTTTAGAATTTAATCCAAAATTTCCATTAAGTATTAATAAGAATATAACTATAAAAGGTTCAGCAGTAGGAATTTCAGGAGACTCTGATATAAAAAATAAAAAAATGGGTTATGAATTGAATACATTTTATAATTTAAAAAATGGATTCTTGACATTTACACAGGGGAAAAGTTCAAAAGCATATGATGATATGAGTAAAAAAGCTAATACGATAAAAATTGATGGTAAAGAAGTTCTTAAATATGAGACTTATGAAAAATCAGAAGCAAATAAACAAATAAAGGAAGATACTTATGTTTGGAAAGAAAATGGATTTTATTGTGAAGTTTTAATAATGGCAAATATAGCAAACCAGGATGAAATAGTTAAAGGATTTGTTGATTCAAAACCAATAGACTAAATTTAATTATGAGCATGTCAAGAATATTTTAAAAAAGAATATTTTTGACATGCTGTTTTTTTGGTTAGTGATAAACTAAAAAGCTATTTAATTGTTGACGGATTTAGGTCTATTTCAAAAGGACCAACTGAGGAGAAAGTATATTGAATGTGATTTAATTTTAACTTGTCTCCTATTTCATTTTTTAGTTGATAAAAGACTTTAATATTACCATTATTTTGGCTAATGTTACTCTCACCATCTCCATCAGTAACGCTTTCAAATAAAATATTTAAAGTTTGTAATCTTGAATTGCTGTCATTTATATAATTGTAAATTAATTCTATACTGTTATTTGATAAACGGTTTATACTAATAATTTTGAATTTAAATCCCTTATAGTTAACTATTTTGTTTAAAATGCTTTTGCCTGATTTGGGAACATCTAATTCTAAGTTAAAATCAGAAGTTTCATTGTTATAATTATTAAGATCATTATTAATAGCATTAAAATTAATACTATCAGTATGATAAACTACATTTGAAACAGTTAACTTTAACTTTTTGCCAGTGAATTTGCTTAAATCAAATAAAGATTCATTTCCTTGATCTAAATAATTAATATTGTTATGTCCATATACTGCGTTATTATATTCATCAGAAATTATAATATGGGAATCTTGTATAGAATTATTATTTATTAATTTTGCACTAATTGGTTCTTCTAATCCTAATTTTTTACTTTCTTCAAAGGTTCCTCGATTAACTTTATCTATCATTTTAGATTTAAAATCTGGTAAGGTATCTGTAAAATAATAATCTACTTTTAAAATATTTCTCTCTCTTTTTAATGAAGTCACGTTTAGTGTAGTTATTCCATTAGTTGCAGTATATAAAATTTTTAATTTAGCAGCTTCTTTAAAATCAGAACTTTTTAGTTTAAAAGTTGCTTTAGTAAACTTTTTATCATTATCTACAATACTTAAAGTATAACTATTAGCTTTTTTTACTTTACCATTGTATTCTGCTCTGTATGAACCTATGCGATTATCTGGCATCATGGCAAGATTGTTGCTTCTACGAAGTTTGTAGAAATTACCATGATTGTCTTTAATAGTGTAATAAGATCGCTTAAGTTCTTCTGGTTCGATGGTTAAAGTAACTATAATTTTGCTTTTGTCTACATACATATTAGCTAAAGTTATATTATCTTGTTGAATACTGTTTTTAAGAATTTTTGGCTTATCTGAAGAAACTTTTACTTCTCCAATACCAGATATGACAGTGAGTTTTTCTATCATATTAGCTAAAACATTCTTTTGTGATATGAGTATAGGAATAATTATCAGAAAGATGACTGCTGCTGCAATAAAATTTCTTTTACTCTTAGATTTCTTAGGATTTATTTTACTAATGATATCTTTACAGATTTTTTTCTTTTCAATTTCGTTGAGGTCATTACTACTAAATTCATTTTCATTTATATTAACATCATTTAAAAGTTTTAAAACATCATCTTCATTTAAATTTAAATTCATTTTGATACCTCCACTTCACCCGAAATATTTAATTTTCTTATAATCGAGTTTTTAGTACGCCATAGCCTATTGTAGATAGCTCCTTTTGATAAATTAAAATTTTTACACAAGCTGTCCATATCTTGATCCAAAATGTATTTTCGTATAAACAGTTCTCTGTCCAGCGTATGCTCATATTGTAAAAGCTTTATCAATTCTTCTTTTTTTTCTTTCAATATATATTCATTTTCAACATCAGTGTTAGAGAGTAACATTTGTTCTTCTATTTGAAGGTTGTCCTGTTTAGCTAAGCTTCTTTTATAATCTATAGCCTTATATTTGCTTACAGCTAAAAGCCAATTTTTAAATGAAGATTTTTCAGGATTATATAAGTGGCTTTTATTCCATATTAAAAGATATACATCATTAATACATTCTTTTGCATTTTCGTAATTATCGTTTCCAAGTACATTTAGTACAATTTTAAAAACTAAATTGCAGTAAGTATTAATTATGTATTCTAAGGCTGCAGGATTTTTTCCCTTAAGTTCTAATAAAAAGTTTTTATCGTTAATTTTCATTTTTAACTCCTTTCGTCTTATCTTATCACTAATTAATACGGATAATATAGTTAGTATTTCACAATATTTATTTTGACATTTTGGGTGAAAGGAGAATGCCTATTAATTTGTCGAATTCACGTTATCATAAGTGATTTGTTAAGTAAGTAGACAAGTTACAAAAAATATAATATACTTTATATTGAGAAAAAGGAAAAAATACTAAACGACCTACTATATAAAGTTAAAAAATATACAAAGTTATGTTCTCGATATAAATAAAAATTATATTTTTTCTATGAGGTGATTTCTATGAGTTTTAATCCAGTATCGAGTAAAAAATTATATCTTCAGATTTACAATCAGATTCTTTCACAAATTCAGTTGGGGATATTTAAGATAGGAGACAAATTACCGCCAGAAAGAGAGTTGTGTACGCAATTCAATGTAAGCCGTGCACCTGTCAGGCAGGCTCTAAGTGCTTTAGAATTGAACGGATATATTTATTCCCGTCAGGGTGAAGGTGTTTTTGTCATGAGTACCCAGCCAAATATCGGTGACAATAAGTCAAATGTGATGATGGAATCGGTGACTCCGGAAGAGATTGTTGAAGCAAGGATGAATATTGAGCCTATAATTTCTAAATTTGCAGCTGAAAGAGCTACAGATGAGGAAATTAGGAACATAAAGAAGATTGAAAATAAATTCGAAGAAGAAGCAAATGAGGGCATTTACAATCCGGAAACAGATGAAAAATTGCACAGTGAGATAGCAAAGGCTTCTCATAATGATTTGTTTATCAAATTTATAAATGATATAAACAATGTGATGAGAGATCAGAAAATGTGGGTTTTCCTTCGTGATAGAACCGTTACTAAACCAGAATACAGGGATATTAATGTAAGTGAACACAAGGAGATTGTCAAATCCATTGAAAGTGGAAATGGTGAAGAGGCAATGGAAAAAATGACTAAACACATGAATAACCTGTACGACAGGTACTGGAAGGAATAAGAGATAATATAATGGGAGTTGTTGCACTAAGTAACTTAACATACAATATGTTGTTTTATAAATTAAAAACCAATGCAACATATTGTAGAGTTTATTCTTGGTTCAACAACTCCTAGTTTTTTTGTTTGATATTATGTTAACAAAGATAATCCTGAACAACTTATATTTTCATTGTCTTATCGGAATACCATTATTTATAATATTCTTCGCAATACCATGTAATCTCTTCAACATTTTTCTATAGAGAATGTTATGTACCTCTCTCTTAATTCTTAGGAAGTGCTCATTAACTAAGAAACCTGGAATCATGCCAGCATATCTGAGCTTTTCTAACTTTATTTATCTAAGTTTTGCTCATATAAGAATAGAAAAATTTTCACATAAAACGATTTCACAGAAATCAAGATATAGTGTGGTGTCAGTAACGTTTTATTTTTCTGAAATTTAAGAAAAGAGAAAAAATTTTTAAATTTATTGTTGACAAAAGTTGAATCCAAAGTATAATAAAATCATAGGATACTTAGTAGACAAGTATACAATATAATAAATATTAACGAGGTGATTGATATGAAAGATATAAGTGTTGAAGAATTGAAACAAAAAGCTATTGAACTTAGGAAAACAGCCCTTACTATGATTTATGAAGCAGGATCTGGGCACCCAGGTGGCTCCCTATCTTCAGCTGATATAGTAG
This sequence comes from Clostridium sp. 001, assembly GCF_019056555.1. Classification (NCBI taxonomy): domain Bacteria; kingdom Bacillati; phylum Bacillota; class Clostridia; order Eubacteriales; family Clostridiaceae; genus Clostridium; species Clostridium sp. 001. Next base: position 3,116,613 of record NZ_CP020473.1, read on the forward strand.
CAGCACTTTATTTTAAGGAAATGAATATTGACCCTAAAAATCCTAATTGGGAGGATCGTGACAGATTTATTTTATCTAAAGGTCATGTTTGTCCAATTCAGTATGCTGCATTAGCATTACAGGGATTTTTTCCGTATGAAACTATACACACATTAAGACAGTATGGATCAATCCTTCAAGGACATCCAAACATGAATAAGTGTCCAGGCATAGACATCTCTACTGGTTCTCTAGGCCAAGGTCTCTCTGTAGGAGTTGGTATGGCGATTGCTGGTAAGCGAGATGAAAAAGATTACAGGGTATTTGTTATAGTAGGAGATGGAGAAAGCCAGGAAGGGCAGATATGGGAAGCAGTTGAAACTGCAGTTAAATATCAATTAGATAATTTAGTTGTATTTGTTGATGATAATGGACTTCAATGTGATGGTGCTTGTAAAGATATTATGCCAACTCAAGATATAGAAAAGAAATTTAATGCATTTGATTTTGAAACAAGAAGAATTAATGGACATTCTATGGAAGAAATAGTTGAAACTTTAGACTATATAAGAGAAGTAAAGAATGGAAAACCTAAATGTATTGTAATGAATACTGTAAAGGGTAAAGGAGTATCATTTATGGAAAATGTAGCTTCATGGCATGGAGTTGCCCCTAATGATGAAGAATATAAACAAGCTATGGAAGAATTAGAAGGAGGTTTAAAGTAATGAGTATGATGAAAAAAGCAACAAGACAAGCTTTTGGAGATGAAATATTAGCATTAGGAAAAAAGAATAAAAACATATATGTTGTTGATATAGATATTGGTAAATCCTGCAAAACTGGAGAATTCTCAAAGCAGTTACCTAATCAACATATAAATGTTGGTATAGCTGAACAAAATGCTTGTGGAGTTGCTGCAGGGCTTGCGACAACTGGGAAAATACCATTTGTAAGTACATATGCTATATTTGGCTCTTTAAGAATGGGTGAGCAGATAAGACAAGAGGTTTGTTATCCAAATCTAAATGTTAAAATTGCTTGTTCTCATGGTGGACTTACTCCTGCTAATGATGGTGCTAGTCATCAATGTATAGAGGATATGGGAGTTCTTAGAACTTTGCCAAACATGACAGTAGTTATGGGTGCTGATTATTATTCTACTAAAAAGCTAGTACAACAAGCAGCAGAAATTTATGGACCTGTATATCTTCGTTTTACAAGAGATGCTATTCCAGTAATATATGATGAAAATGAAGAGTTTACAATAGGCAAAGCAAAGAAGATAAAAGACGGAAAAGATATAGCTATTATTGCTAATGGAGATACTGTATATCTAGCATTAGAAGCATCTAAAAAATTAGAAAAGGAAGGAATTTCTGTAAAGCTATTAGATATGCATACAATTAAGCCTTTAGATAGAGAAGCAGTAGTTGAATGTTTGAATGTTGGAAAGATAATTACGGTTGAGGACCATAACATTATAAATGGTCTAGGGAGTGCAGTATGTGAAGTAGTTGCCGAAGAAGGAAAAGGTAAAGTAGTAAGAATAGGGGTTCAAGATCAGTTTGGACAGTCTGCACCTTATGAAAAGCTTATGGAAATTAACGGAATTACTATAACTAATATAGTAAAAACAGCTAAGGAAATGCTAAAGTAATAAAAAATTGTAAAGATGTAATTATACATTAAATAAATTGTGAGGAGAGATAATTTATGTTTAAATTAAATGGAAGAGTAGCAATAGTAACAGGAGCTGGTTCACCAAAAGGAATAGGACGTACTATAGCATTGACACTTGCAAAGCAGGGAGCTGCAGTTGTTATAGCAGATTTGAATACTGAAGGTGTAAAGGATACTGTAAAAGTTGTTAAAGAAGCCGGTGGAAAAGCGCTAGGAGTAACATTGGATGTTACAAGCAAGGAATCAAACGAAGCTATGGTGGAAAAGGTGCTTAAAGAATATGGAAGAATAGATATCCTTATAAACAATGCAGGTATCTCACAGAAGGTTACTGTTGAAGATATGACATTAGATGATATGAAGAGAATATTTAATGTAAACGTGTTCGGATTATTCTTGTGTACTCAGGCTGTAATGAAAGTGATGAAGAAACAGAAATACGGCAGAATAATAAGTCTTTCTTCAGTATCAGGCAAAAGAGGTGGCGGAATATTTGGTGGTGCACACTATTCAGCATCAAAGGCTGCAGTATTAGGATTCTCAAAGAACCTTGCTCGTGAAGTAGCACTTGATGGAATAACAGTAAACAGTGTTGCTCCAGGACTTATTAACACAGAAATATGGAAATCACTTCCCAAAGAACAGGCTGACGCAATTATTGGGAATATACCTATAGGAAGACCAGGAGAAACACAGGAAATTGCATCAACAATTGCTTTCCTTGCTTCAGAAGAAGCTTCATACATAACAGGTGAGGATATAGACATCAATGGTGGACAACATATGGATTAACCCATAAAATTCCTTACTATATTATAGTATAGGATATCTGGTTGAGTGCTAAGATATCCTATATTATAAACGAGATATTCTTAATAGCTTTTTGATAAATTTACATTTTTATATCAAAATAATGAAATTAATTTCCACAACTATAATTTAAATACAGTAGTAATCGTTTACGAATTATCTTAAAATTGTATCAAATTCATATTTTGAAATAAGCGAGATTGGCCTAGGATAGAAGTGAAGATATATATACTTAATTGATTAATGAAGAATGAAGATATTTGATGAAAAATTAGAAAATGCTATAAATTTATTTGGAGGTAGTATTATGGATGTAAAACAGATTGAGGCTTCAACGGTCAAAAAAGTCACATTAAGACTAATTCCGTTTCTGTTTATATGTTTCGCAATAGCAATAATGGATAGGGTAAACATTGGATTTGCTGCATTAACAATGAACGCAGAGCTTGGTTTTTCCAGTGCTGTTTATGGATTTGGTGCTGGAATATTCTTCATCGGATACTTTATATTTGAGGTACCAGGAAGTGCAATAATGACTAAATGGGGAGCAAGAAAATGGATTGCAAGGATAATGATTTCTTGGGCATTCATTGCAGGGGCTATGTCTCTTATAAAAACTCCGGTACAATTCTATATAATTAGATTTCTTTTAGGAGCAGCGGAAGCTAGTTTCTATCCATGCATGGTATGGTATTTAAGTAATTTCTATCAAAGTAAGAATCATGCTAAAGCTATAGCTGGATTCATGCTTGCAATACCAGCAGCCAATGCAATAGGTTCTCCAATAGCGACTGTATTGTTAGGTACAAATGTGTTTGGGTTAGCAGGATGGCAGAGTCTGTTTGTATTGGAAGGTATACCATGTCTGATCTTAGGTATAATATGTCTATTCTATCTTGATGATAAAATCGAAGACGTAAAGTGGCTGACAAAGGAAGAATTAAATTGGCTTATAGATGTTACAACAAAGGAAAGACTTCATAAAGAGAAAGCAAAACGCTATACATTCATGGATGCTTTAAAGGATAGGGATGTGCTGGTAATGTCCTTAGGTTATTTTTGCTGGATGACAGGTTACTATGGAATAAATATGTTCCTTCCGACTATTACTAAAGGAATATCTGCATCATTTAAGCTCAGCACTATGGGGTTAGGATGGCTTGTAGGAGCGATGTACCTTTGTGCTATGGTTGTTATGTATCTGGTTGGTAACCATTCTGACAAGACTAATGAAAGACGTCTTCATGTTTTTGGATGTTTAGTAATAAGTGCAGCTGCAATGGTAGCAAGTGCTTATGTTGCAAAATTCAGTGTAATAGGAGCTTTCGTGTTATTAACTATCTCTGTATGTGGAGCATTTGGTTCATATTCACCATTCTGGGCAATTCCACCTTCATTCTTAACTGGTGCTGCTTCAGCAGGTGCTATAGCCCTTATAAACAGTATAGGTAACCTTGGAGGATTCTTTGGACCTTATATTGTTGGATACATCAAAGATATAACAGGCTCCTTCAATGCAAGTATGATATTTCTTGCAGTTGTGTTAGCCTTAGGTGGTATTATTATTGGATTTTTAATTAAGATTTCAGGTGAAGTTGTAGTCCTTGATGAAGAGGAGAAAAATAGTTTAATATAAATATTAAATGGTAAAATGAGATTCCGGCAGCTGGATTAAAATGGTTGCTGGAATTACTAAAAGTTTGAGTGAATTATATTCAAATAAAAGAGAGTGATATGAGAATGAAAAGATTAGGTGTTTTAACAAGTGGAGGAGATTCTCCAGGAATGAATGCTGCTATTAGAGCGGTAGTTAAATCAGCAAATCATTATGGTATAGAAGTTTTAGGAATAAAGCATGGGTACACAGGTTTGATAAAGGGTGAGGTAATACCGCTAGGTGATCATGAGGTTGATAGAATCGCAGAAAATGGTGGAACAATACTGAAAACTGCCAGATGTCCTGAATTTATGGAAGAGCAGGGAAGGCAAATGGCTGTGGAAACCATAAAAAAGCTTGGTGTAGAAGGATTAGTTGTAATTGGAGGAGATGGTTCTTTCAATGGAGCAGAAAAACTCAGCGAGCTGGGAGTTAATGTTGTAGGACTTCCTGGAACAATAGACAATGACTTAGCTTATACCGAGTACTCTATAGGATTTGATACAACTTTAAACACTGTTATGGATTGTATAGGTAAAATAAAAGATACGGACTCGTCTCATGAAAAAACAACAATTGTAGAGGTTATGGGAAGATACTGTGGAGATCTGGCGTTGTATTCTGCTTTAGCTGGCGGTGGCGAGATAATATCTACTCCTGAAAGAAAATTGGATTTAGATACTATATGTTCAAAATTGCAGGATAACATAAACAAAGGTAAACTTGATAACATAATAATAATAACCGAAAGAATGTATGACATAGAAAAACTTGGAAAATGCATACAGGAAAAGCTGAATATTACTATAAGAAGTACAGTCTTAGGATATATACAGAGAGGTGGGGAACCATCAGTTTTTGATAGGATTCTAGCAAGCAAAATGGGTGTCAGGGCTGTAGAACTGCTAATACTTGGAGAGAGATGCAGAGCTGTAGGAATCAGAAACAACAAAATAATAGATGTGGACTTTAGAAAAGTAAATTGTGTAGATTCAGGAAAAGATAAGGAATATGATCTTTTAAATCAACTCTTATAAAATTATATTGTTAGGAAGGAGATATTGATACGGCATTAGTTACTACTGTTCTATTTTTTCTTCATTATGACTTATTTAAATATTAATGAATAATATAAAAAAATTGCGAAGCAAAGCTTTTGAAAATAACAGAGTTCAAATAACAAAGAACAGATAAAGATGATTTCCATCGTACCTCAGGAAATCTATAATTTTAATATTTTCTGACATTAGGAAGAAAATTATCCTTATTTGATATTTGCACTTTGCACTTTGTTCTTTAAAAAAATTGCTTCGCAATTTTTTTAAACCTTGAACCAACTACTTTACCAAATTAACTGCATCCTGTAGTGGAACCGCAGTCAAGACATACCATGCAGGTGCCGTTCCTTACCATTCGAGTGCTTGAACAAGTAGGACATACTGCACCATAAACTTTTTCACCATCTATTTTTTTTATTTTTGTTTCATTTACATTAGTTTTTATGGTGTTTAATTCAGGTGAAGAGTTGCCTAAAACTAAGCTGTCTTTATCGTAGTTTTCAGGTTTAACTTGACATCTTGAATAATCCCCCAATTCTATATCAATTACCTTGCTTATAAGGTCTGAAATTGAGGATACATATTTTATATAAGGATGCTTCTGAACAAATCCATAAGGCTCATACTTTTGTCCCCTGAGCATTCGTGATATATCCTGAGGCGGAACATGGTATTGCAGCATAACGGATATTGCTTTAGACAGGGAATTTAAAAGTCCCATTATTATGGTACCCTCTCTATCTGTAGTTATATATATTTCAGATATTTCTCCATTAGAATTTCTGTTTACTGTAGTGTATATTTTAACGTCATCTATTTGAGCAGGATGGGTAGTTCCTGTGCGAATTCCAATGATTTTATCTCGCTTTGAATATTTTATTCCTTTTTGTAATTCCTTCACTTTTGATAAAAGTTGGTTATATGTAAAATCTTCTATCTTTATATCATTGGAATCTGATAAAGTGGTATTTAAAGGCTGAGCGGCTTTAGAAGAATCCCTATAAAGGGTGATACCTTTAACACCTAATTTCCAGGAAGTCAGAACTACATCTTTAAAATCTTGTACTGAAGCAGTTTTAGGTAAATTTACAGTTTTAGATACAGAACCTGATATAAGAGGGGTCAAAGAAGCTACCATCTTTACATGTCCCATAGGATCAATATATCTTTCACCGCTGCCGCATTTATTTGAAGTATCAAATATACTTAGGTGTTCATCTTTTAAATGAGGTGCACCTTCTATTTTGCCATCCAGTATTTTTTCATAAGTATAGTCATTTTCAGATACATTTTCCTTTTCAAGTACATAAGATAGTATGTCTTCTATTTGTTCAGGGGTATAGCCTAGGTTTTTAAGAGCAATGGTTATTACGGGATTTATAATAGTCATAAATCCTCCTCCGGATAACTTCTTATAAACAATGTGACTGAAAAATGGTTCTATTGAAGTAGCTCCACAGTCCATGGCGAAGGATATGGTTCCTGTAGGTGCTATAACTGAAACTTGGGCATTTCTGTATCCAAATTTGATACCACTTTTAAGTGCATTTATCCAGCAATCTTTTAAAGTCTTTCCTATGTAAGAAAGTCCTTCCTTTTTTAGAACGCTGTGTTTTACTTTTAACGGAACATAATTTAGATCTTCAAATTCATTTGAAAAGTTATTCCCTAGAATTGCTTGGAGAGACTCTATATCTACAGAGGCTGCTCTGGCATGATTTCTTAAAACTTTCATCATATAGGGCTTATTTATTTCAAACTTTTTAAAGGCACCTATTTCTTTTGCCATAAGAGAAGATACGTAATAAGACTCACCTGTAAGTATTCCAACAAGTGATGCAGCTAAAGTTCTAGCTTCATCTGAATTGTAAGGATAACCCATAACCATAAATAACGAAGCTATATTTGATATACCAAGTCCTGTAGTTCTAAAAAGGTAAGTTTTTCTAGCTATATCTTCTGTAGGAAATTGTCCCCAGTGTATTGAAGATTCAAGAATAAGCTGAACAAGATCTATTATGTGCAAATATCCTTCTATGTCAAAAGTATTATTGGTTATATTGTAGAACTTGTATATATTTATAGAAGCAAGGTTACAGGAAGTATCATCCAAAAAAGCATATTCTCCGCAGGGGTTTGTAGAATTTATCCTGTTATAAGGAGCATTTAGTTTTCCATCTTCACCTGCAGGACAGGTATGCCAGGCGTTAAATGTAGTGCTGAATTGAGGTGCAGGATCAGCACATTTCCAGGCAGAATTGTTAAAGGCATCCCATATGTTTTTTACTTTTTCTACCTTATTAAGTTTTGAGTCAACCCTACCAATAAGTTCAATAGTATCATCCGGGTTTTCCCTTAATTTATTTACTTTGTTCATAAATTCATCGGAGAATCTTACTGAATTATTACTGTTTTGGCCAGATACAGTTTCGTAAGCTTCACCATCGATATCTGTATCATATCCCATTTTACCAAGAGCTCTTACTTTATCTTCTTCTTTGGATTTCCAGTTTATAAAGTCCATTATTTCGGGATGGTCTACATCAAGGCATACCATTTTTGCAGCTCTTCTTGTAGTACCACCAGATTTAATAGCTCCTGCATTTTTATCCAATGCTTTTAAAAAACTCATAAGTCCGGAAGAAGAACCTCCACCAGATAATTTTTCACCTTTTGCTCTTATAGTAGAAAAATTAGTGCCAGTTCCAGAACCTCCTTTAAATAATTTTGTCTCTGTGACAAATTGATTTGATATGGAATGTGATCCTAAAAGTTTATCTTCAATAGAAAGTATAAAGCAAGCAGAAGCCTGGGTTCTTGTATAATTATCTTTAGATTCTACTACTTTATTGAGGTTTTCATCGAAGTAGTAATTTCCCTGTTTAGCACCACATATATCATAAGATAGTTTAAGACCTGTATTAAACCATTGAGGAGAATTAGGAGCACACATCTGATTTAAAAGAGCATATGCACATTCATCATAAAAAATAGAAGACTCCTCTTCTGTTTTTATAAGTCCTTCATCTTTTAGTGATTCACACCAGAAATTTACCATCCTGTGAGTTACAGATTTCATACTATTTTCATAACCATTGTCTCCAGGAACTCCAGCTTTTCTAAAGTATTTAGAAGCTATTATATCGCAAGCATTTTGAGAATAATTTTCAGGGAATTCTAGATTCTTCATATCAACTAATACTTTTCCTGTTTTATGATCTTTTAAGAACACGTCAACTTTTTTCCATTTAAATAAATCATATACTGTTTTATTATTGTTTTGTTTAAGAGATTTTGTAAAGTATCTTTTAAACAAGTCTTTTACACAGTCCAATTGATCTACCTCCTAAAAATATTTAAGAATTTTATTTAAGCTAATAATAGAAAAATTATTTATTATGTATAGCTGCTTAAATAAAAAATACCATATATAGTGTAAATAAGATTGCATAAATACCATATATAGTGTATTTATATTATATGATATATTTTACAAAAACTCAATTCATGATATGTATTATATTTTAGCATATTTTTAAAATAATATAGTTTTTTTTCTTCATATGTTTTTATTTTGCAATTATAATGATTTATAATTTAAATATAGATTTTCAAAATATTAAATCCTTAAGGAGAGTAAATTATATGATAAGAAAATTTGAACATTACATACCAGATATAGATAAAAGCTGTTTTGTAGTAGATAATGCAGAAGTTATAGGGAAAGTTAAACTTTGTGAAGATGTAAACATATGGTTTGGGGCTGTGCTCAGAGGTGATGTAAGTAATATATATGTAGGAAAAGGAAGTAACATACAGGATAACTGCACTGTTCATACTGGTGAAAAAAGCCCAGCAGAGATAGGAGAATATGTTACTGTTGGTCATAATGCAGTGATACATGGAGCTAAAATTGGAGATAATTCTTTAATTGGTATGGGTTCTATAATTTTAGATAATGCGGAAATTGGCTCTGAGAGCATCATAGGAGCAGGAAGTTTGGTAACTAAAAATAAAAAAATACCTTCAGGGGTGTTATGCATGGGTTCACCTGCAAAGGTAATTAGGAGACTTACTTTGGAAGAAAAGAAGTCTCTTAGACGGTCAGCAGAAGACTACATTGAAAGGGCTAAAAATTATAGTGAATATTAGAAAACAATATATTAATCACATATTTATAAAGTTTGCATAAAAATAATATAGTAATAATATTTAGGGGAATTCATATGCCAATATTTAAACTGAATTCCAGAGGCACTCAGGTTATGAAAATACAAGCTGTGCTGAGGAAAATAGGATACAATTTAAATACCATAGATGGGATATATGGCAGAGAAACAGAGGAAGCAGTTAAAAATTTTGAAAAAAATAATGGATTAGTTCCTGATGGCATAATAGGTCCTAATACGTATAGGGCTTTACGAAATTTTATACTTGGTTATGATACGTATATCGTAAAGCCTGGGGATACATTGTATAATATAGCCCAAAAATATAGAACTCAAGTTTACAAAATAACAGTAGCTAATCCACAAGTACAGGCATTGGGGTTGATTCCGCGAACAATGCTTAAGGTACCTTATAATATAGACGTAGTTGATACAAATATAAATTACACTTATGATATATTGGAACAAGACTTAGTTGGGCTAGAAGCTAGATATCCTTTTATAATTATAGGAAATGCAGGACAAAGTGTGCTTGGAAGGAAGATTTACTATGTGAGACTTGGAGTGGGTCCTAATGAGGTATCTTATAATGGATCTCATCATAGTTTGGAATGGATTACTACCCCACTTTTAATGAAGTTTATAGAAAATTTTGCAAAAGCTTATGCAGAGGGCAGGAATATAAGAGGTTATAATCCAGCTGATATATGGAGGAGAAGTAGTATATATATAGTTCCAATGGTAAATCCAGATGGTGTAGATTTAGTTTTAAATGGATTACAGAGAAGTAATCCATTTTATAATGAACTTATAAGGTGGAATAAAGGAAAAACTGATTTTTCTAAGGATTGGCAAGCTAACAATAGAGGAGTAGATATTAATCATAACTATAATGCAGGGTGGGAGCTTTCAAAAGCTGCAGAGCCTAGTTATGGTGTATATGGTCCAGGGCCTACCAGGTATTCAGGGTCTTATCCTGAATCAGAACCTGAAACTAGGTCTATGGTAGCATTTACAAATAGTCATAATTTTAGACTAGTTTTGGCATATCACAGTCAGGGTGAGGTTATTTACTGGCAGTACAATGCACTTACACCTCCAGAATCAAGGAGGATAGGAGAATTGTTTGCCAGGGTAAGTGGATATAGATTAGAACAGACTTCAGGAATAACATCTTATTCAGGATATAAGGATTGGTTCATAAAAAGCCATGGCAGACCTGGATTTACTATAGAAGTTGGAAAAGGTACTAATCCACTTCCAATAACCCAATTTTCCAAAATATATAATGATAATGAAGAAATTCTTTTGCTAGCCTCAGTTATATAAATAAGTGCTTATTTATATATATCTACTAAAAGACCGCTTATATCGTCTATAGTAGCTGCTACGTTTAAGTTATCTTTTTGTTCACTCATGAGCATATTAGTTAGATCCTCTAATTTACTATCTATAGTATCTACAGTTATGAAATATTGAGTTTGCCAGAAGCTTATATCTTTTTTTATGCTATACATGTAACTTAAGACGGATTCAAGGTATTCTTTTATCATTTTTTTATAAGATCTTACATCTGAATAGCATTTTGTTATGGCAAGCCTGTTTCCTTTCTTTTTTATACTATCAAACATATTTTTAAGTTCTTGCTCTGACTTTTTCTCCATTTGGGAATTAAAACTCTGGGAAAAGTCTTTTTTAACAGATATATTTTTATTGCTTGAAGAAGGTTTAGAAGTTACTCCAATTCTAGAAATTTCCATAATAATCCTCCACATTTTTATTTATCTGAGATAGTGATACTATTAAATACTCAATTTCCGCACATATAAAATTTTTTTAATTAATAGTTAAGAATGAAGAATTAATAGTTAATGTGGATTTTTTTCCGTTACACTACAAAAAATCTTTGATTAAGCTTTTCACCACTCGTTTCGCTAAAGCGAAACATTGCTGATTTATATAAATTTAAAGATTTTTTGCGACAGCTAAAAATCATCCTTCACTATTAATTTTTCATTATTAATTCTTAACTTGTGAAAGTCGAGTTATATATTTATTATATATAATATTTTGTGAAAAATATAGTTAATTGTATTGAAAATTAAATTAAAATACATATTTTTTGATTTTAAAAATATATCAACATATATTATCCTGTAGAGTATTATTTTGTAACAACAATAATTATTTAATGTGTATAAGATTGCGGTGAATTCAAAAAATAGAATGAAAGGCAGGGGATTTTATGTGGTACAAAAAAAGTATTGAAGAAATAACAAAAGAATTGGGTACAGATGTAATAAATGGATTAACATCTGAGGAAGCTTCAATTAGAATAAAAAAATATGGAGAAAATAAGTTAATTGAAAAAAAGAAGAAATCAATTTTAAAGCTTTTACTTGAACAAGTAAATGATGTACTTATATATATATTGGTTGCAGCGGCAGTGGTTTCAGCGGCACTTGGTGAAATAAGTGATGCAATCATAATAATGGTTGTAGTTGTATTAAATGCAGTAATAGGCTTAATTCAAGAATCAAAAGCTGAAAAAGCATTGGATTCTCTAAAAAAACTTTCAGTACCTAAAGCATTGGTTAAAAGAAATGGAGAAGTTATAGAGATTTCTTCTGAAAATATAGTAGTAGGAGATATAATCATATTAGATGCGGGTAAGTACGTTCCTTGTGATTTAAGACTGGTTGAAACCGGAAATTTGAAAATAGAGGAATCTGCATTAACAGGAGAATCTGTGCCTTCTGATAAGTATGTAGAAGATATTTTAGAAGATCAGGATATAGCTCTTGGAGATCAAAAAAATATGGCATTTATGTCCACCCTAGCCACTTATGGAAGAGGTGTAGGTGTGGCTGTGGCAACTGGCATGAATACTGAAATAGGTAAAATAGCCAAAATGTTAGATAATGATGAAAAAAATTTAACTCCACTGCAGAGAAAATTAAGCCAGCTTGGCAAAATGCTTGGCTTTGTAGTTATTATTATATGCGTACTTATGTTTATAACATCATTGATTCAAAAGAGAGATTTATTTGAGATGTTTTTAACGTCTATAAGTTTAGCTGTGGCTGCTATTCCGGAAGGTCTGCCAGCTATGGTTACTATAGTGCTTGCAGTAGGAGTACAGAGGATGATAGGTAAAAATGCAATAATTAGGAAACTTCCAGCTATAGAAACACTCGGTTCTGTAAATATAATATGTTCAGATAAGACAGGGACTTTGACTCAGAATAAGATGACTGTTACAAAGTTTTATGCAGACAATATTTTAAATAACATTTCGGCTGTTGATTTAAAAAATAATATACATAAAGAACTTGTAGAAAACATGGTACTTTGTAATGATGCTACCTATTCGGAAAGTTCTAAGACTGGAGATCCTACTGAAATTGCACTTTTAGAAATGGGGGTTAAATTCAATATATTTAAATCTAATGAAAGCAAGGAACACAGTAGGGTAAATGAAATACCGTTTGATTCAGATAGAAAGCTTATGACTACTTTAAATAAATATGGGAATGAGTATCGTATAATTACGAAAGGTGCAGTAGATAACTTAATTAAAATTTGTGAACATATATATTTAAAGGGAGAGGTTGCCCCTTTTACAGAAGAATTAAAGTCAAATGTAATTAATGCTGCAAATTCTATGTCAAATGAAGCACTTAGGGTTTTGTCAGTTGCTTTTAAAGTTATAAATTCACCTAAAATTCAAATTGATTCAATGGAAAGTGAATTGACCTTTGTGGGTCTTGTGGGAATGATAGACCCTCCTAGAGAAAATGTAAAAAAATCTATAGATGAGTGTAAAAAATCTGGTATAGGGGTAGTTATGATAACCGGAGACCATAAAAATACGGCTTTTGCTATAGCAAAAGAACTTGGTATAGCAGATCATGAATCTCAGGCTATATTAGGAGCTGAATTTGATAAATTATCAGAAAAAGATATACATGATAGAATCGATAATTTAAAAGTTTTTGCAAGGGTGTCTCCAGAACATAAAGTAAATATAGTAAAGGCATTGAAGAAAAAAGGGAATATAGTATCTATGACAGGAGATGGTGTAAATGATGCACCTTCATTAAAAACTGCAGATATAGGTGTAGCTATGGGAATTACGGGAACAGATGTGGCAAAAGGTGCTGCAGATATGGTGCTTACAGATGATAACTTTTCAACTATAGTGGAAGCTGTAAAACAAGGAAGAAATATATATAATAATATAAGAAAATCTATAGTATTTCTTCTTGCATGTAATATAGGAGAAATAATAGCATTGTTTATGGCAATAGTTTTGGGGTGGCCTACAATTTTAAGACCAATTCATCTACTTTGGGTAAATCTTATAACGGATAGTCTTCCAGCGTTGGCTCTTGGAGTAGATCCTGATGATCCTGATATAATGAAAGAAAAACCTAGAGATCCACGTAAAGGATTATTTTCAGGCAAGAGTGGGATATTTTTGGGAGTGAATGGTGTTCTGATAGGAGTACTTACTTTAGCTGCTTTTTATATAGGAACTAAGCTGTATACTAATTCACTTATACACGCGCAGACTATGGCTTTTGTAGTGTTAAGTGTATCACAGCTATTTTATACTTTAAGTATTAGACATCATGAAAAATCTATGTTTGAGGTTGGAATTTTCAGTAATAAGTATTTAATAGGTGCAATAGTTGTCGGTATAATAATGCAAAGTATAGTTATTACAGTGCCATTCTTATCTTCAGTATTTAAAGTGTTTAAACTTACAATAAATGATTGGATATTTGTATTAGCACTTTCTTTGGTACCTCTTTTAGTGAATGAAATTATAAAGCTTGTTTATAGAAAATGTAAAGTTTCTAAGTAAAAAATCAACTTATACTCTGGATATTTCTTACAACCTTCAGCTCATTAAATATTTTGATAAGTCTAAGTAAAAAATTCTAAAAAAGCTAATAACTTTTGAAAACTCGTACCTCAAACAATTCAAAAGTTCTAAGTTTTTACGAATTTTTTACTAAGATTTATATACAAAATATTTAAAAGAGTTTCATTATTGTAAAAATATGCTTGCGTATAAGTTGATTTTTCGTTTATAAACCTTGTATATAGTGATTCTAATTGAAATTTTGACTTATACATAAAATATACTAACAAAATGGAAATCACACTTAAAAACTTTTTTTATAAGTCTTGGTGAGGTATTTTAGAAAATCTTAGAAGCTTATATATGTCTGAGGTACGAGTTTATATAAGCTTCTTTAGATTTTCAAAATACCGAGCTTTAGACTTATAAAAAGTTTTTAGTGTGATGGAATTTGTTAGTATATGGTTGGTATAAGTTAACTTTCTATTTAGAAGTTCCATATTATTTGTTGTTTTTAAGCTTTGTTCCGTTTTCGTCTTGTAGGATAAGGTGTCTTTTCATGAGTCCACCTAAAGCATTTTTAAAATAATTTTTACTTTCATGAAAGGTATTTCTTATATCTTCTGGAGAGCTTTTATCATTATATGGCATGAAACCATTATGATTTTCCAAATAATCTAATATACACTCTTCTAAGGATAATCTTTCATTTTTAGGTACGCTTCTAGGAGTGAGTCCTAGTTTGCCATCTTCGTATATTTTTTTTATTCTTAACTTAAGTTCATCCCCGGGATAAATATCCGTAAAATATTCATTATTCAATATAACCCCTCGGTAAAGATTGTCTACGGCAACCATAGCACTGTTATTGGTTTGAAATCCATAAATAGTCCCTTTTACTTCACTGCCAAGTGTGTACTTTTCATCTTTTTCATTGTTCTCAAGATCTAAGGTAAGCAGATATTTGTCTATGTCTGTAGTAGCTGCAATTCTATTGGTTTTATCTACATATAGATAAAATAAATAGTATTTTTCTGGAGTCAGCTTATATTTTTGTTCTGCTAAAGGTACAAGTACATCTCTTTCCAAGCCTATATCTACGAAACTCCCGAAACTAGTATTAGCTACAACTTTTAAATAGGCAAGTTCACCTATTTCTGCCTTAGGTTTTTTTAAAGTGGATATTATTCTGTCTTTTGAATCCTTATATATGAATGCATTGACTTCATCGCCAATGGAAAGGGTATCCTCAGTAATATCGCTTTTAGGAAGAAGTATATCATCTTTAGTTCTACCTGTTCCTGCATCTAAGTAGTATCCGAAATTTGCTTCCCTGGTTATTCTTAGTTTGTTAAATTTCCCTATTAGTATCAACTATATTTTCACTCCTCTGTAATGTTTAAAATACTTCTACTTCAAACATATTATATAATAATATCATAGTTACTGCCAGTTAAGTTAGTATTTAAAGTAGGATTTATAAGAAGAACTTTACCAAAATATATTTACATCCAACTGTAGTTGGCTTTTTTGAAATGGAGTATTGGATTTTCTCTAGAATATTTTCTCTCAAAATCTTCTTTTTTATTAATATTATTGAATTTGAATAATACATAATAATTACTTGTTAGTGTTATGTTAATTCTACGTTAAATATATTTAAGAAATGTAAACTTTCGACAATAAGATTTAAAAATATACTATAATTAATAAAGAATATTAGGTCGAAAATGGATTTAAATCTAAGTTAGGTAATTCTGTAAATTAATTAAATATTAAAAAGGAACATGCTAATTGTTTATTAATCTAAGTTTAATATAAAGGGGAGTGCATTATGATAATTAATTCTGAGAAAAGTTTTTTTCAAAAAATTAAGACGTTTGACAAAGTTATGATTGAAACTATTAAAACTAATAAGGACATATTTGAATTTGAAGACGAGCAGTATGCAATTTATTCAAATGGTGTATTTGTACAAACTCTGATTAATGACAGAATATTATATCGCATCTTTATTGATGAATGTAGAAATGATGCTTCTGTACACTATGATTTGTTTAAATGTTTACATAATTAGTATTTGTGTAACTTGCTTTTGATAAAATTTCTATGCAACTTTGAAGCAAAATTTAATATAAAAATAGGGTATTGTAACTTAATTTTATAACTAATTTTAAGTACAATGCCCTATTTTTCACTTGTTTTAATGTTAGTACACAAAAAGAATAAATAAATTCATATTAAACAAAAATAATCTACCTGTTAACATTTATTTTTAACTTCTGTACTACTGTAGATTTGATTTTAAATTTTGATCTAATACCTATCAGGTACTTGCTACCAGGAATGTAACTTATTGCACAACAAATAATAGGAGTTATTATTATAGTTACTAAAAGTTTTATTAATGGACTATATAGATAGTGAGTTGAAGGTATCTTTTCTGACCATTTTTGAATAACAATAATATGGAGCATATATGCTGGAAAAGAATATTTTCCTACAAATGATAGTAAAATACTAATTTTTTTGCTGACAGTATCTATGTATAGAGACAGCATATAGAAGAAAATTATTGCTGTAGTTACATATACTATATATAAAGCATGGTCAAATTTTATAAATGGCAGTGGATTACCTATAAAATCTTTTATATCATCATAATAAAAATATGATAAAAGTATAGTGTATCCACCAATAAGTGAATATTTGTATTTTTTTATCATAACTTTTAAATTTGTATAATTAAAAATCATATATGCTCCAACTACAAAATAAAAAATCCATAGTAGAGGTGTTATATTTATAAAACTTTGCTGCAATTTAGATGGGGTTCCAAATAATAATTTTCCAATTGTAGAAGTAACATAATTGTTGTTTTTCAGTATTAAGTAGTATAGTACAAAAGAAAATATAAAAAACGATTTTTTTATGAAAGTGCTTGTACTATTTAATTTCTTTATAAATAGAAAGATTAAGGGTATATATAGATATAATCTGATTATCATGCCCATATACCATAAATGGTAGGCAGAATTACCAGTAACTATTTGTCCTATAAAGTTGGTAAAACCATAAGTGCTGTGATTTAAAATTAAATCATTTATAAGGGAACAAAAAATATAAGGTAAAATTAAAAATTTTAATTTTTTGATATAGAAATTTAATACATCCATACGATCATAATATACATAAATGAGGCATATGGCAGTTAATGCTACAAACATAGGTACAGCAGTTTTACCTATTGAATAAATAAGCTTTGAAATAAGTCTATTTTCTAGAGAAATATCTTTTATAAAAGAATAACCGCCAAAAGTGTGTTGTATTACTACTAAAATAAAGGCGATTCCTCTCATTATGTCTAATTCTGCTAATCTATCTTTAGTCATATTTTCCTCCTCCTAAGTAAAAAATATCCTTGTACAGTTTACACTTATCTAAATGAAAAGGCAATTTCTTATGATTTAAGATTAAACTCATAAATAGCTTTAAATTTGCTTTACATCACTTATAATATAAAGTATATAATAAAAGTTAAAAGATTATTAGGGAGGAAAATATAATGTCATCAATGGATTTTGTAAGAGTATCTGCAGCATGTCCTTTAACAAATGTAGCAGATATAGAATTTAACTTAAATAATATAAAGCTTTGTATAGGTAGGGCTTTAGAACAAAAAGCAAAGCTTGTAGTCTTTCCGGAGCTTTGTATAACCTCATATACTTGTGCAGATCTTTTTGAACAGCAGCTACTTTTGGAGAAATCCGTAGAAGCTCTAAAAAATCTGTGTGATTACTCAAAAGACATAGACATACTAATAGCTGTAGGGGCACCTCTTACATATAATTGTTGTCTTTATAATTGTGCATACATAATATTTCGGGGCAGTATTCTAGGTATTGTTCCCAAAAGTTATATTCCAAATTATGAGGAGTTTTATGAAAAAAGATGGTTTACAGAGGGACTAAAGGTTATAGATGAAAAAGTTAACTTTTATTTTCAGGAAGATATTCCATTTGGAACAAACTTGATATTTACCTGTGGTAATTTTAAATTTGGAATTGAAATATGTGAAGATCTATGGACAGTAGTACCTCCAAGCAGTTATTTATGTCTTATGGGTGCAAATATTATAGGAAACCTCTCTGCATCTAATGAAGTTGTAAGTAAATCCACTTATAGGAGAAACTTAATATCATCTCAAAGTGCCAGATGCATGTGTTCTTATATATATTCATCTTGTGGAGTATTTGAATCTTCTACAGATTTAGTGTTTAGTGGGGATATGTGTATTTCTGAAAATGGAGCAATTCTAAAATCTGGTGAAAGGTTTAAAAGAGAAAATCAAGTTATTACTACAATTGTAGATTTAGGACGATTAGCTGGGCAGCGTTTAAGAAATGTAAGCTTTAGGGACAGCGTAAAGTTATTTTTGGAGAAACCTATAGAAGTGAAATTTCAATTTGAAACTATGGATTATGGAAAATTTGATAGAGCTGTTGACAAACATCCTTTTGTACCCTCAGGTAAAGATGAAAGGGAACTTAGATGTAGGGAAATATTTAATATACAAACTTCTGCCCTTGCTAAAAGGGTAAGTCATACTAATTTAAAAAGAGCGGTTATAGGTATATCGGGTGGACTTGATTCTACCTTGGCCTTGCTTGTTACAGTGAAAACCTTTGATATGTTAAAGATATCGAGAGACAATATAATAACTGTTACTATGCCAGGGTTTGGTACTACAGATAGAACTTATAATAATGCAGTAGATTTGTGTAAAAGTTTAGGAACGGAACTTAGAGAAATAAATATAGTAGATGCATGTCTCCAACATTTTAAAGATATATCCCATGACAGAGAAATACACGATGTAACTTATGAGAATGTTCAGGCAAGAGAGAGGACGCAGATTATAATGGACATAGCAAATAAGGAAGGGGGACTTGTAATTGGGACAGGTGATCTTTCTGAGCTTGCACTTGGATGGTGCACTTACAACGGCGATCATATGTCTATGTATAGTGTGAATTGTTCCATACCTAAAACGCTGGTAAGATATTTAGTAAGATATGTAGCAGATAAAGAGGTATCAAAAAATATATCGGATATTTTGATAGACATACTTGATACCCCAGTAAGTCCAGAACTTTTGCCTAAAGATAAAAATGGAAAGATAGTCCAGAAAACAGAAGACATAGTGGGTCCATATGAGCTTCATGACTTTTTCTTGTATTATTTTGTTAGACATAGTTATTCACCGGAAAAGATATTGTTTTTGGCAAAACAAGCTTTTAAAAATGATTATACTAATGATGTTATTTGTAAATGGCTAAAAGTATTTACAAAAAGATTTTTCACTCAACAATTCAAGAGATCTGCAATTCCAGATGGACCTAAGGTAGGTACTGTAAGTTTATCTCCTAGAGGAGATTGGAGAATGCCTTCAGATGCCAGCTTTAATTTATGGATGCAAAAATAAAATTTATATAAAATCAGATTTATTGATGAATAGATATAGTATACTATTTATAATATTAAAGATAGAAAAATTTTGATAGGGGGTTGGAATTTACATGTTTAATATTATTTTATGGACTGTAATTGGTTTAGTAGCCCTATTTGTAGACATGGTAACTAGTGCTTTCTTATTTGTATGGTTTACTATAGGAGCAATTGCTGCCATTGTAGCAGGAATGTTAAAATATTCCTTTATAGTTCAACTTATAGTGTTTTTAGTAGTTAGCATAGTGCTTACAGTTGTTTGTTATCCAATAGTTAAAAAAAATATTAAAAAATCTATAAAGCCTACTTTGCTTAGGGAAAAAACTTATGTGGGAAAAAAGATTACTATAGATAAGAAAATGGTAAAAAATAATGGAATAAAGGTTGATGGGGTGTACTGGAATATAAAGAACGAAGGATATACTATTAAGGATGGAGATACCGTAAAGATAATTGGAATGGAAGGAAATAAAGTTATTATAAAAAAGGAGATGTAAATATATGATAAGTAAAATTTTTATTTTGATTGTACTTGTAGTTATTATTGCAGTTATAGTTTCTTCTATGAAGGTAGTAAATACTGGTTATGTAACTATTATAGAGAGATTTGGACAATTTCATAGGGTATTGGAACCAGGATGGCATTTTCTAATTCCTTTTGCTGATTTTGCAAGAAGAAAAGTTTCAAATAAGCAGCAGATACTGGATATTGAACCTCAAAGTGTTATAACTAAAGACAATGTAAAGATATCTATTGACAATGTTATTTTTTATAAGATATTAAGTGCTAAGGATGCTGTGTATAATATAGAGGATTACAAAGCAGGTATAGTTTTTTCAACAATAACCAATATGAGAAATATTGTAGGAGATATGACTTTAGATGAAGTACTGTCGGGAAGGGATAAAATAAATGCAGAGCTTTTAAAAGTAGTAGATGATATAACAGATGCCTACGGCATAAAAATATTGTCTGTAGAAATTAAAAACATTATTCCACCGGCTGAGATTCAGCAAGCCATGGAAAAACAGATGAAGGCAGAACGTGATAAAAGGGCTGTTATACTTCAGGCAGAAGGTCAAAAACAGAGTGATATAGCAAGAGCCGAAGGTGAAAAGCAAGCCAAGATACTGCAAGCCGAAGCTGAAAAGGAAGCAAATATAAGAAGGGCTGAAGGATTGAGACAATCTCAAATGCTGGAGGCAGAAGGTAAAGCAAAGGCAATAGAATCTGTAGCAGAAGCACAGTCTAAGGCAATTCATCTTGTTAATAGGGCTATAATTGATTCAGGTACAGATGAAAAGGTAATAGCACTTAAACAAGTAGAAGCATTGAAAGAAATGGCTAAAAATCCGGCAAATAAATTGATATTGCCAAATGAGTCCATTTCTTCTCTTGGCAATATAGCAGCAATAGCAGATATGCTTCAGAAGAAGTAATTTTTATAAGAGTTACAGCTTAAAATTTGACCTATTCTCCGGATATTTTTACAACCTTCAGCTCGTTAAATATTTTGATAAGTCTAAGTAAAAAATTCTAGAAAAGCTAAGAACTTTTGAAAACTCGTACCTCAAACAATTCAAAAGTCCTAAGTTTTTACGAATTTTTTCTAAGACTTATTTGCAAAATATTTGAAAGAGCTTCATTATTGTAAGAATATCTCTGCGAATAGGTTCAAATTTAAGATGAGAATCCTTATAGGCTTTCTAATCGAGATTTGTCATTATATTTTATGTATAAGTTTAAACTTCAATTGGAAATCTTATATAGATATCTGAAATCAAAAGCAGTTAGTAACTTTAGTTAAGAGTTAAAAAATTGTAGTTTGAGAGGTTATATACTTTTAAATTGAAATTGATAATTGAAATATGGGGGAAGTTTGTGTGAAAAAGGTTTTAATAGTAGAAGATGAAGCTTCTATAAGAGGATTTTTAAAAATAAATTTTAAAAGAAACAAGTTTATAGTGATAGAAGCAAGTACGGGAGAAAGAGCTTTAGAAAAGGCAAGAACTGAACATCCAATAGTTACAATATTAGATGTAATGCTTCCTGGAATGGATGGATTCAAGACTTGTGAAATACTTAGAAGAGAATTTCCTAAAATGGGTATAATAATGCTTACAGCCAGAAGTCAGGATATGGATAAGATAATGGGTTTTGGATTTGGAGCAGATGACTATGTAATAAAACCTTTCAATCCCCAAGAGTTAATAGCTAGAGTAAATGCACTTTTGAGGAGAATAGGAATACAAAGTGATAGTAAAAATGAAGTGCTTGTATCGGGTGAATTTAAAATAGACGAAGGAGCCATGAAAGTCTATAGAAGTGAACAGGAATTAGAACTTACCCCAAAAGAATATATGTTGATGAAAATATTTATAGAAAATCAAGGAAAAGCTTTAAATAGGAATGAACTCCTAAATCTTGTCTGGGGGTATAGTTATCCTGGAGATGCAAAAATAGTTGACGTAAATATTAGAAGGCTTAGAGAGAAGATAGAAGAAAATTCTTCAAAACCAAAATATATTGAGACTGTTTGGGGAGTAGGGTATAGATGGAGAAAAGAATAATATGTTAAATGGAATAAAGGAAAGAATGATAGGAAGCTATCTATTTATAATAATTTTTACTGTAGTGATAATTGAATCTTTTTTGATATTCTCCATTAGCAGATACTATTATAAAAATATGGAGAATATGGTTTCTAATCAAATAAAAGTTTCTGTAGATTTTTATAATAGCTATCTAGCTTCTTCCAGTTTAAAAAAAAATATAAGTGACAATGCAGATATATTTTGGAAAAATACTTCTGCAGAAGTTCAAGTAATAGATGTTTCAGGAAGAATGCTTATGGATTCTATAGGAAACTTTATACCTGGTAAAGTGAAAGGGGAAGACATAAAAAATGCTTTAAATGGAGATTTAGGCATTTCTATAGAAACAGATAAAAAAACTAGTGAAAAAGTGTTGTATGTATCTAAAGCTTTAAAATCCAATGGAAAAGTTGAAGGAGTACTTAGATTTGCTACTTCTCTTTCAGAAGTGGACACGATAATAAAAAAAATATCTTTTATGCTCATATTTATAGGAATTGCAGTAATAGTAATGGCAGGAATTGTAAGCGTGTTCATTTCAAATAGTATAACAAGACCGGTAAGAGAGGTCACAGCTATGGCAAGAAAAATGGCGAGTGGAAGATTTAATGAGAGAATTGAAAAAAAGAGAGATGATGAGATAGGGGAACTATTTGATGCACTAAATTTTATGGCAGATGAGATATTAAAAAATGAGAAGCTAAAGAACGAATTTGTAGCCTCCGTATCCCATGAACTCAGAACCCCACTTACATCTATAAAGGGATGGGCTTCTACTATGAGAACTGGAGATTTCAGTGATAGGGAAGAATTACAAACTGGACTTGAGATAATAGAAAATGAAAGTGATAGGTTAACTAAAATGGTAGAAGAACTTTTAGACTTTTCTAAATTTATATCTGGTAAAATTACACTGAAAAAAGATTATGTAGATATAAAAAGTACTATAGAATATATAAAAAAGCAATTTTCTCTAAGGGCATGGCGACAAAATATAAACTTTTCTGTAAAAGTTCAGGATAATATGCCTTTGGTTTTACTGGATGAAAATAGAATTAAACAGGTGCTTAACAATTTGCTGGACAATGCATTTAAATTTACGCAAGAAGGAGGAAAGGTAACTTTAAAGGCTTTTATGAGAGATGAAAACTTAATTGTGATAGTAGGTGATACTGGAATTGGGATACCTGAAGATGAACTCCCAAAAGTCACTGAGAAGTTTTTTAAAGGCAAAAGTGATAAGTGCAGCAACGGAATAGGACTATCAATATGCAAAGAAATAGTTTTACTTCATGGAGGAAAAATTGAAATAACAAGTGAATTGGTTAAGGGAACTGAAATAACTTTGACCATTCCAGTAGAAGACAACTAGAATTTTAGAAAAGGTGATATTTTTGAAAAAACTTACTGCACTTATTGGTATTTTAGTTGTATGTATAGTATTTGTAGTGTATAAAAATATAAATTCTTCTCTTAATCCCAACATTGTTCCCGTAAAGAATATAAATTTACCTATTGCAGGAACATGGATTTTAGATAGATATGTATTTACAGGGGATTCTTCTATTTCTGAGGACAAGGCTAAAAGTATGCTAGGTGAAAAGGCTGAATTCAGTGATAAGGGAGTATACTTTGATAATTTGACATGTAAAAATCCTAGTTTTAAAGTAAAAGTTTTAGATAGTCAGGATTATTTTCAAAGTAATTTTAAAATTGACCCCTCTTCCATAGGAATAAATGAAAAGTACATAAAAGTGGTTACTGTGTCTTCTGAAGATAATTTTTTTGATGAATTCATTCAGATAAATAGAAACGTAATGTTAAAGTTTACAGATGGAATAATATTTTTTTTCGTTAAGGATGGCACACAAATAAACAATTCTGAATTTAAAAATATAGATAAAAATAATTCTAAGATTATAATTCCCAAGAGTCAAAAAGAGACAAATTCTAAATCTGGATTGCTTTTAGGACTTAAGTGTATTGATGAGTCGGGACTAGGGTGTAATTATAGAACTTTGTGGATAAGTTCCTCATATGGGAAGATTATGCCTATTGTGAATATAAAAGATTTAGTAATTCCAAGGAAAAGTGGATTTTGGAAGGTTGGAGTAAAAAAAGTATGGGAAAAAGGTGTGAAAAAGGATATTGTTTGGGGCGAAACCCTTGGAAACAACAAAACTTCAAGAATTAAGTATCGTAATATTTCTGGGATTAGCAGCGAAATATTATTTGTAGGTGAAGAATATATTTCTATGGATGACAAAAAAGTTTATAATGATGATGATGGTGACCAAAGATTTGAAAATGGAGATTTTAGTGTACTTCCTCTAGATAATTTCAATGGAAATAGGATGGATTTTTCTAAAGCTTTTGGGGATGATGCAGGGAGTAGATTAAAATATAGTGCAGATTTATATTTAAAAAAGATGAACTTAAGTAAAAATAAAATAGATGAAAATAAGCTGCAAACTAATTGGTCTGTAGATAGGAGAAGCGGCAGGTGGATGCTAAGAGGGAGAATTCCTTATGGTAATTTTGATGTAATGTATGCAGCTCCTACAATTTTAACTGATTATGATGATTTATATCCATCATTTGATGTAATAAAAAAAGAGATACCAGATGCAGTGGATGCGTATACTTCTCCAAATAGGGACTTTATAGTTGTTTTAACTGAAACTGAGTTAAAAATCTACTCTTTAAATAATAAAAAAATAGGCAAACTAGACAGGGAGTTTGACTTGAAAAATGGAGAAACAGCAGTTATGTCTCAATGGTCATTGGGAAGTTATGTAGATGAATGGAATAAATTAATTAAGAATATGAAGAAAAATTAATATTACAGGTGTGTGATTATTATGAGCATAAGGTTTATATATGGAAGGGCAGGAAGTGGAAAAAGTTATTATTGCCTTCAGAGCATAAAAAAGAGAATAGAAGAAAATGAAAATAGAAATCTCATATTTTTGGTACCTGAACAATTTTCTTTTCAAGCAGAGAAAAATTTATTAAAATCAGTAGGACAAAAGGGAATGTTAAAAGCTCAGGTACTGAGTTTTAAGAGAGCTGCAGAAAGAGTGTTTGGTGAAGTAGGTGGTGGTACAAGAAAGCATGTAAATGATTCAGGAAAAGCTATACTTCTCTATGAAATAATAGAGAGGAATAAAAAGAAATTAAAGGTATTTGGTAAATCTACTAAAAAACAAGGTTTTGTAAATATGATTTCAGATATGATAACTGAATTAAAAAAGTATAACATATCAATTAAACTCTTACAAGATAGTCTAGATAGAATAGAAAATATAAATCTGAAAAACAAGTTAGAAGATATAATAATAATTTACTCGGAGTTTCAGGAGAGGCTTTATAAGAATTATATAGATTCTGAGGATATACTATCCCTGCTATATGAAAAACTTGATAGATCTAATTTTTTTAACAATGCGGAAGTATGGATTGATGAATTTTATAGTTTTACGCCTCAGGAATATAAAGTACTGGAAAAGATTATATGTAAATCATATAGGACAAATATAACCTTATGTACAGATATTTTAAGTGAGAATTCTTCTCTTGAAAGTATGGACTTATTTTTACCTACCAAAGTTACCGAAAAAAAACTTTTAGAAATAGCTAAAAATAATAATATAGCCTATGACAAACCAAAATCATTAAAATCCAATTCTTATGGCAGATTTAAAGATAATGCAGAGATTGGACATCTAGAACAATATATTTTTTCATATCCTTACAAAACTTATAAAAGATCAAATTCAAGCATAAGGGTATTTAAGGCCTTAAATAAATATACTGAAGTGGAAAATAGTGCTCGGGACATATTAAAAATGTGCAGGGATGAAGGTTTTAGATTTAGAGATATTTCAGTTGTAACGGGAGATTTGGATGGATATGAAAATATTATAAAAGCTGTGTTCAATCAATATAATATACCTTATTTTATAGATAAAAAAAGAGAAATTGATGATAGTCCTATTATAATTTTAATAATTTCAGCCGTAGAAATACTTTCAAAAAATTGGTCCTATGAATCTGTATTTAGATATTTAAAAACAGGACTTTTGAATTTAGAATTTGATGAGATAGATATGCTAGAAAATTATGTGCTTGCTAATGGAATAAGAGGAAAAAAATGGACTGATCCAAAACCGTGGAATTATAGAATAAACTATGGAAATTTTGATGAAGAAATATCTGAAGAAGAGGCAGAATATTTAAAAAATATAAACTGTATAAGGGATAAAGTTAGGGAACCTATTTTAAAGCTTTCGGAAGATATAAAAGGTAAGAAGACAGGACAACAGATGTGTGAAGGACTATATAATTTTTTGCTCAATTTAGAGGTGCCAGAAAAAGTGGAGGCACTTATAAAGGAGTTTAGAAATACTTCTAAATTAGATAAGGCAAATGAGTATAGCCAAATATGGAATATAGTAGTAGACATATTAGATCAAATAGCAGTTGTTATAGGGGATGAATCCATTGGAATGGGGCTATTTAGTGAAGTGCTTGCAAATGGCTTTTCCCAATATGAAATAGGAGTAATACCTGCATCATTAGATCAAGTTTTAGTCAGTAGTGTAACTAGGTTAAGAAGTCATGATGTAAGAATACTTTATATTGTTGGAGTTAATGATGGAATATTTCCAGCATCTATATCTGCAGATGGAGTATTTACAGATGAAGACAGGGATGAACTGAGGAAAAGAGGAATGGAACTTGCAAAAGATACTAGAAGCAGGGCTTTTGAAGAACAACTTTTAGTATATGGAATACTTACTAAAGCAGATAAATATTTAACACTGAGCTATTCAATGAGTGATGAAGAAGGAAAAAGTAAAAGACAATCTATTGTCATATCTATTATAAAGAAATTATTTCCTAAGATTCAAGAAGAGAGTAATTTAAAAGGTATTTTGGGAGAGAGAGCAGGGATAGAAGCTGTAAATGGACCTAAAGATACATTTAGTGAATTGATTTCAAATATAAGAAGAAGTATAGAAGATAACAATTCTGTAGATCCACTTTGGATTAATGTATATAGATGGTATAAAAATAATACTAGTTGGAGTAAGAAAGTTGAAACTGTTTTAAAAGGATTTTCCTATAATAATTACATTGAAATTTTAGACAAAAGTAAAGTTAGAAGACTTTATGGAAGCCACTTGAATATAAGTGTTTCAAGACTAGAGAAATTTTCAGAGTGCCCTTTTGCATATTTTGTACAGTACGGACTTAAAGTTGAAGATAGAAAAATGTATAATTTAAGTTCTCCGGATTTGGGAAGCTTTATGCATGATATACTTAAAAAGTTTTCCATACAGTTAAAAGAAAAAAATTTAACCTGGAATGATATAGATAAGAATTGGTGTGAGGAAAATGTAAAAATTGTAGTAGATAGTACTTTAAGTGGTATACCAGGGTCTATATTGAACAGTTCAAAGAAGTATAAACATATTACAGATAATTTAAAAAAGATACTTACAAGGTCAGTATGGCTTATAGCAGAACATATGAAAAGAGGTAAATTTGTACCAAGGGCTTACGAACTTTCTTTTGGAGATTCTGGAGATATACCTCCTATTTCAATAAAACTTCACTCTGGAGAAGAAGTTAGTCTCATAGGAAGAGTGGATAGAATAGATTTATTAGAGCAGGATTCAGTTGTATATCTTAGAATAATAGACTACAAATCTGGTAGAAAGGAATTTAAGCTGTCAGATATATATTATGGTTTTCAAATGCAGCTTTTAATATATTTGGATGCCATACTTGCGGAACTGGATGAAAAATTTAATAAAGAAGGTATACCGGGAGGAATATTATATTTTAAATTGGATGATCCCATAATAAAAACAGAAGGGAATATAAGTGACTCTGAGATAGAGAAGAGGATACTTAAGAGTCTTAGGATGAACGGATTGCTTTTAAATGATCCTGAGATAATAAGGCAAATGGATAGCGAAATGGAAAAAACCTCAGATATTATATGTGCTTCCATAAAGAAAGATGGTAACCTTTCAAAGGTTCAATCATCTCTAGCAACTAGGGAGCAATTTGAATTACTAAGGAAATATGTAAGAAGCACAATAGTAGACTTAAGTGAAAAGATACTAAAAGGGGATATAGAGGCAGTTCCATATAAAAATAAAAGCAAGACAGGATGTAGTTATTGTATTTATTCTGCTATTTGCCAATTTGATACATCTATAAAAGGAAATGAATATAAGATAATTAGAGATAAAAAAGATGAAGAAGTTTGGAAGGATATTGAAGAAAGAGTTGGAAAGTAAAATTTCGAAGGAATAGTTGCAAAATTTGAAGAATTATATGGAACTATTTACTAGAATAATGGTACAGATATATATATGATAGTAGTACAGATATGTGTATATTTTACAGTTACAAAAGATATTGTAAAAAATATATAAAGTATAATTGACAGGTCAAATGACTTATTATATAATAAATTTGTAAAAACGTTATCAAAGCATTTTAAATATTTATAAAAGATCTGAAGTATACGTAAGCTTTAGTTTTGAACCTACGTTATATAAACGGAAGTTCAATATTTAGATGTGTACATGAAGCCTACTTATAATTGAAAGTTTAGGAAGATGGAGACATCTGTGAGAACATCCACCTATTTTTGGATAGGTGTCAAAGTAAGGTTAAACGGTATTTTGGATAAAATAAAAGTAATCGTGAAGATTATGATTTCTAAAGAGAGGTTGAGAGATCTCTCTTTTTATGTTCAACATAATGTATCTGTATTTCGTTTTAATCCATTTTAAAAGCATATTTAAAAAGTGCTTGAAAAAATGGAACTATTCTTTTAAATTGCAATAAAATCTCAATAAAGTATTTAAAAAAATTAAACAAAAGTAACCTTAGTAACCTTGACTTTAAATTCTGAATATTTTAAAATGAAATTGTAATCGGTAAAAGTAATTTATAGGCAAATTTAATATATAAAGTTATTGGGGGGTTAAACAATGGATAAAAAAGTTTTAACTGTTTGTCCTTACTGCGGTGCTGGTTGTAAGTTATACTTGCATGTAAAGGATGGTAATATAATTAAAGCAGAACCTGCTAATGGTAGGACAAATGAAGGGTCCTTGTGTTTAAAAGGACGATTTGGCTGGGATTTTCTAAACGATCCTAAGATATTGACATCTAGACTTAAACATCCAATGATAAGAAAAAATGGAGAGTTAGAAGAGGTAAGTTGGGATGAAGCTATTAGTTTTACGGCTTCAAAGTTGTCACAAATAAAAGAGAAATATGGACCTGATTCTATAATGGGAACAGGATGTGCTAGGGGTTCTGGAAATGAAGCAAACTACGTAATGCAAAAGTTTATGAGGGCGGTTATTGGAACCAATAACATAGATCACTGTGCCAGAGTTTGACATGCTCCTTCTGTAGCCGGTCTGGCTTACGTTTTAGGAAATGGTGCTATGTCAAATGGAATACATGAAATAGATGATACAGATTTACTGCTTATTTTTGGATATAATGGAGCAGCTTCGCATCCAATAGTTGCTAAGAGAATAGTTAGTGCAAAACAAAAGGGTGCAAAGGTAATAGTTGTAGATCCACGTATAACAGAGTCTGGTAGGATAGCAGATTTATGGCTCCCTATAAAAAATGGAACAAATATGGTTCTTGTAAATACTTTTGCCAATATACTTATAAACAAGCAATTTTATGACAAACAATATGTAGAAGATCATACTGTTGGTTTTGAAGAATATAAATCTATAGTTGAGAATTATACTCCTGAATATGCAGAAAAAGTTACTGGTATACCTGCAGAGGATATAGTAGAAGCTATGAAAATGTACTCCAGTGCTAAAAATGCTATGATATTATATGGTATGGGAGTATGCCAGTTTGCTCAAGCTGTAGATGTAGTTAAAGGATTAGCTTCTATAGCATTATTAACTGGAAATTTTGGAAGACCTAATGTAGGCATAGGACCTGTAAGAGGCCAAAACAATGTGCAAGGCGCCTGCGATATGGGAGCACTTCCTAATGTGTACCCAGGTTATCAAAGTGTAACTGACGATGCAATTAGAGAAAAATTTGAAAAAGCTTGGGGAGTTAAGCTTTCAAACAAAGTTGGTTATCACTTAACGCGAGTTCCTGAATTAACGCTTAAAGAGAATAAAATAAAGGCATATTATATAATGGGCGAAGATCCAGTTCAAAGTGATCCTGATTCTAATGAAATGAGGGAAACACTTGATAAAATGGAACTTGTAATAGTTCAAGATATATTTATGAATAAAACTGCACTCCATGCAGATGTAATTTTACCTTCTACGTCTTGGGGAGAACATGAAGGAGTATTCAGTTCTGCTGATAGAGGATTCCAGAGATTTAAAAAGGCTGTAGAACCTAAGGGTGATGTTAAACCAGATTGGGAGATAATTTCAGAAATCGCATGTGCTATGGGTTATGATATGCATTATAACAATACTGAGGAAATATGGGACGAACTTATAAATTTATGTCCAAATTTCAAAGGAGCAACTTATAAGAGATTGGATGAATTAGGAGGAATTCAATGGCCTTGTCCATCTGAAGACCATCCAGGAACTTCTTATCTCTACAAAGGAAATAAATTTAATACACCTACTGGAAAAGCAAATTTATTTGCAGCAGAATGGAGACCTCCTATAGAGAAGACAGATGAAGGATATCCACTTGTTCTTTCTACAGTTAGAGAAGTAGGGCATTACTCTGTAAGAACAATGACAGGAAACTGTAGAGCACTCCAGCAGTTAGCTGATGAACCAGGATATGTACAAATTAATCCAGTGGATGCAAAGGCTAAGAAAATAATAGATGGTGAGCTTATGAGAGTAAGTTCACGAAGAGGTTCTGTGGTTGCCCGTGCACTTGTTACTGAAAGGGCAAATAAAGGAGCAGTTTATATGACCTATCAATGGTGGGTAGGTGCATGTAATGAGCTTACAGCTAATAATTTAGATCCAGTATCAAAAACTCCTGAATTAAAGTATTGTGCAGTGAAGGTAGAAGCTATAGAAGATCAGAAAGAAGCTGAAAAGTTTATAAAAGATCAATATGCTTCAATAAAGAAAAAGATGAATGTTTAATATAAAGATGGCTAAAAAGACCTTGATTAAAAGGTCTTTTAGCCAAAAGCTTTAAATCAATAGGAGTTGATAGACTGTGATAGACGTACATGAAGCATTCAATATAGTAATGAATAATACAAAACTGCTTAAAAGTGAAGATATGTCCCTGATAAATTCTCTTAACAGGGTATTGGCAGAGGATATAAGCTCAAAAGATAATCTTCCCCCATTTGACAAATCCTGTATGGATGGGTATGCTTTAAAAAGTGAAGATACTAAGGAAAAAATGTCAAAATTTCAAATTAAGGGAAGCATAAAGGCGGGAGATTTTTCTGATATAGTATTAAAAAATGGTGAAGCCATAAAAATAATGACAGGAGCTCCAGTACCAAAAGGTGCAGATGCAATTATTCAAATAGAAAAAGTAAAAGTAGAAGGAAAAGAACTTCATGTATTGGAAAAGGTATCTCCTGGAACCAACATATTTAAAACTGGTGAGGAGATAAAAATTGGTGATGTTGCTTTAAAAAAGGGAAAAATCGTAAGACCTGCAGAAATAGGGTTATTGGCATCACTAGGTTATACTAAAATAAAATGCTACAAAGTCCCTAAAATTATAATAATAAATACAGGGGATGAACTTATAAATATAGATCAAAACTTAATGCAAGGTAAAATAAGAAATTGTAATGAATACACATTAATTGCCCTTATTAAAAATTTAAACGCAGAAGTTAAATCGTATGGGATAATAAGAGATGATAAGAATAAAATTTTTAATGCTATAAAAACTGCATTTGAAGAGGGAGATATAATCATAACTACTGGAGGAGCATCTGTGGGTGATTACGATTTTATAGAAGATGTTCTTAAGGAAATAGGAACAGATATAAAATTTACTTCGGTAGCTATTAAACCAGGAAAACCAGTTGTTTTTGCAACTTTTAAAGATAAATTATTCTTTGGACTTCCAGGAAATCCACTTTCAGTAATAAATTCATTTGAAAGTTTTGTAGCACCATCTATTAAAAAAATGATTGGAAGAGATGATGCATTTCCTGAAGAATTTCCTGTAACTTTAAAAGATGATTTTAAGTCAGGAAAAGAAAGAGACTGTTATATGTATGTAGATATAAAAAAGGAAGATAACCATTATTATGCTTATGATGTAGGAAGACAAGATTCCAATGGCCTTTTTACACTTACTAAGTCAAATGGCGTGGTTATCATGAAAAAGGGAACTAGTATAGCAAAAGCTGGAGATATTTTAAATGGAAAATTTATATTCAAATAAGAGGTCAGTAATTTCTATTATTTCATCTAGTTCAAATTCAGGTAAGACTACCTTAATAGAAGGAATAATAAGAATTTTAAAAAGCAGAGGATATAAGGTTGGTGCAATAAAGAATGATGCTCATAAGTTACAGATAGATTATCCAGGAAAAGACAGCTTTAGATTTACAGAGGCAGGTGCAGACAATGTTGTTATTGCATCGGATAATACAGTGGCTATGATAAAAAAAGTAAGTGGACCAAAAAGTATAGAAGAATTGCTGTTGCTTTTTCAGGATGTAGATATTGTAATAGTGGAAGGTTTTAAGGGCAACGAATTTCCTAAAATAGAAGTATACAGGAAAAATGCAAGTAAATGTTTACTCTACAAAAATTCTGAATATAATTTTCAAAATTTTGTAGCTATTGTAACCAATGAAAATTTAATAACTGATATTCCTGTATTTGATATAAATGATACAAAAAAAGTAGCTGATTTTATTGAAAGCAACTTTATAGGAGGTAACAAAAATGGAGAAAACCATGGAACTTCATGTAGTCAAATATGACAAAGAATGTAAAAAGACAGTGGAGGAATCAACTATTTGCGAATATCCTTTAAATGTATTTGTAAATGGTGAACATTTGACAGTGCTCTTATGTACTCCTGAAAAGCTTAAGGAATTAACAATAGGTTTCTTGGTCTTTAAAGGTATTATAAAATCTCTAGATGAAATAAAATCTTTAGAGATAGATGAAAAAAGTGGAGCGTCCAGGGTAATCTTGAAAAATAGACAATTTAATAAAGAGTTGTATTCAAAGCAAGTACTTCCTACAACATTTAATGAAAATGAAAAAAGTAAATTCTTTTCATATATTATTGATTCCATGAAAATTAGTCTAATCAATAATGATAATGTTTACATACATGTTGATAAAATCTATGGCTTAATGATGGACAATCTTGGATATTCCAAGACTTTTAAACTCACTGGAGGAGCACATTGTGCAGCTCTTTGTGATGAAGATAAAGTAATATCTATTTGTGAGGATGTGGCCAGACACAATGCTGTAGACAAGCTTATAGGTGAGGCATTTATAAAAAATATTTGTTTAAAAGATAAAATAATATTTGTGAGCAGCAGGGTATCTTTTGAAATGGTATATAAAATTGCTAGACTTGGGGTACCTATAATAATATCTAAATCTGCACCTACAAATCTTTCTATAGAATTTGCAAAAGCTTTAAATGTTACATTAATTGGATTTGTAAGGGGAGAAAGAATGAATGTATATACAAATCCACAGAGAATAATATAGTAATTTCTGATAATACATTTTTGAATATAATCTTAAAAAATTAGTCATATAGTTATATAAAAATAATATAATATTTAATGTTGATAATTAGTTCTTAATTAAATAGGACTAAATTTATATTTTAATTTTTAAATAAGGTAATTAAAATAATTTTAAATTAAATATGTTATATGTTTTAAAATTATTTCTTAAGCATAGAGGCTCAAATCTTTGATTTAGAGCTAATATCTTATTCCTTCTAATATTTTAAGGGGGAAATCAATTATAATATTCAAATGGGAGGGTGAAGTATTTAATGTTAACTAAACAGCAAAATGAAGACCTGTCTGGACAAGATGTAATTGAAAAATATCCTAAAGAGCAGAGATTTACTCTTGCTATACTACAGGATATACAGAGAAAGTACAAATATATACCCAGAGAAGCACTGGAGAATTTAGCTAAGTATTTGGACACGCCTGTAAGTAGACTGTATGGTATGGCTACTTTTTATAAGGCATTGAGCCTTACTCCAAAAGGGGAAAACATAATAACTGTATGTGATGGAACCGCTTGCCATGTTGCTGGTTCTATGGTTGTAATGGATGAACTTGAAAAGGCAATAGGAATTAAACCAGGTGAAACTACAGAAGATCTTAAATTTTCAATAAATACAGTTAACTGTATAGGATGCTGTGCAATAGCTCCTGTCATGATGATAAATGACAAATATTTTGGAAATTTAACACCTAAACTGGTTGAAGAAATTCTTAGTGAGTATAGGAGTGAAAGCCATGAGTGATAAAAAAATTGTCAATATATGTTGTGGAACAGGTTGCTTAGCTAAAGGCAGCAAGGAAGTATATGAAGAAATGAAGGCACAAATAGCTAAATTAGGGGCAAATGCAGAAGTAAATGTTAAATTAAAAGCAACAGGTTGCGATGGATTGTGTGAGAAAGGTCCTGTACTGAAAATATATCCAGATGACATTGCATATTTTAAAGTTAAAGTAGAAGATGTAGAAGACGTAGTAAAAAAGACATTGATGAATGGGGAAATAATTGAAAAATTATTATATTTTGAAACTGCTACAAAACAGAGATTAAGAAATCATAAAGAAAGTGAATTTTGTAAAAGACAATACAAAATTGCTCTCAGAAATGTTGGTGAAATAGATCCAATAAGTTTGGAAGATTATGTTGAAAGAGGCGGATATAAAGCTCTTAAAAAAGCAATAAGCAGCATGAAACCTGAAGATGTGCTTGAAGAAATAACAAAATCAGGTCTTAGAGGAAGAGGTGGAGCAGGATTCCCAACAGGACGTAAATGGAAAACTGCTGCAGATATTGATACATCACCTATATATGTAGTATGCAATGGTGATGAGGGAGATCCTGGAGCATTTATGGATAGAAGTATAATGGAGGGAGATCCTAACAGTGTTATAGAAGGTATGACATTGTGTGCCTATGCAGTAGGAGGTACAAACGGCTTTGCTTATATAAGAGATGAATATGGACTTGCTGTAGAAAATATGCAGAAAGCTATTAATAAAGCAAAAGATGAAAATTTATTAGGTAATAATATATTAGGAACTGACTTTTCCTTCGATATACAGATAGTAAGAGGTGGAGG
Organism: Clostridium sp. 001; assembly: GCF_019056555.1. Lineage (NCBI taxonomy): Bacteria > Bacillati > Bacillota > Clostridia > Eubacteriales > Clostridiaceae > Clostridium > Clostridium sp. 001. The sequence goes on from NZ_CP020473.1 coordinate 3,152,277, forward strand.
AGCTTTTGTATGTGGTGAGTCTACTGCACTTATGTCATCTATAGAAGGTATGGTAGGAGAACCTAGAGCTAAATATATACACACTACAGAAAAAGGATTGTGGGGACAACCTACTGTTTTAAATAATGTAGAAACTTGGGCCAATGTACCTATAATAATTGAAAAAGGTGGAGATTGGTATCATGCTATAGGAACTATGGAGAAGAGTAAGGGAACAAAAGTATTCTCATTAGTTGGAAAAGTTAAGAATACTGGACTTGTAGAAGTACCTATGGGAACTACTCTTAGAGAAATAATATATGATATTGGCGGTGGAGTATTAAACGACAGAAAGTTTAAGGCAGTTCAAATAGGTGGACCTTCAGGAGGATGTTTACCATCTGAATATTTAGACTTGCCAGTAGATTATGATACTTTGGTTAAAGCGGATTCTATGATGGGTTCCGGCGGAATGATCGTAATGGATGATAGAACCTGTATGGTAGATGTAACTAGATATTACTTGAGTTTCTTAGCTGAAGAATCTTGTGGAAAGTGTGTACCTTGTAGAGAAGGCGTAAAGAGAATGCTTGAAATACTCACTGATATATGCAATGGTGATGGAAAAGAAGGAGACATAGAAGAGCTTCTTGAAATATGTTCCATGACAAGCAAGGCATCTCTGTGCAGTCTTGGTAAGAGTGCTCCAAATCCAGTAAAAGCAGCTATAAGATATTTTAGAGATGAATTTGAAGAACATATAAAGAATAAGAGATGTAGAGCAGGAGTTTGTAAGAAACTTACTACATTTGGTATAGATCAAGATAAATGTAAGGGATGCGATATGTGTAAAAAGAATTGTCCAGCTGATTGTATAACAGGGGAAATTAAGAAACCACATACAATAGATGCTGATAAGTGCTTGAGATGCGGTAACTGCATGAACATCTGTAAGTTTGATGCTGTTAAGGTTTTATAGGGAGGTGAATGTAGATATGAAAATTACAATAGATGGAAAAGCTTGTGAAGCTGAAAAAGGAGAATTCATATTACAAATAGCAAGAAGAAATAATATATATATACCTACACTGTGCCACAGTGATGCATTGCCTGGGCTTGCTAGCTGTAGACTGTGTATAGTTAAAGTAGTAGATAGGGGACGTGCAAAGATAGTAACTTCCTGTATATTCCCTGTAAGTAAGGAAGTAGAAGTTATAACTAATGACGATGAAATAAAGAGAATGAGAAAAAACATAGTTATGCTTTTAAAAGTAAGATGCCCTGAAAATAAAGAAGTAAATGAATTAGCTAAAGCCTTTGGAGTAGAGGAAAAGAGAGTAAAGAGGTTCAAATTGGATCCAGAACAAAATTGTGTTTTGTGCGGACTTTGTGCAAAAGCTTGCAAGGAATTAGGTACTGGAGCAATCTCAACAGTTAATAGGGGTATGTATAAAGAAGTAGCAACTCCATATCACGAATCTTCACCAGAATGTATAGGATGTGCTTCCTGTGCAAATGTTTGTCCAACTAATGCAATAAAAGTTGTGGATAAAGATGGAGAAAGAGAAATATGGGGCAAAAAATTCAAGATGGTTAAATGTGATTTGTGCGGAGAATATTTTGCTACAGAAGAACACGTAAAATATGCTTACAATAGGCTTGGAAAAGAGCAGCCAGAAAAGCTTATGTGCAGCAGCTGCAAGAAGAAAGTTACAGCCAAAGATGTCAAAAATATTTTTGAGAACGTGTGAAAATTAAAAGAGGGGTGGTAATTTAAATGAAACCAGAGTTTAATTCTTTTGTAATAGCCGATCCTGACAAGTGCATAGGCTGTAGATCTTGTGAGATTGCCTGTGCTGCAAAACATAGAGAAGATACTCAAGGAAAAACTATTGGAACTATGAATAATAAAGTTACTCCAAGGTTATTCTTTGTTAAAAATAAAGGAAATGTAATGCCGGTACAATGCAGACATTGTGAGGATGCACCATGTCTAAATGCCTGCCCAGTTAATGCTATAGTTGAAAAAGATGGAAGTATCATTATAAATGAAAGTGCATGTATAGGGTGTCAGACCTGTACAATAGTATGTCCGGTAGGTGCTGTAAGTTTACTTCCTAGAACTCAAGGTAAAGTAGTTACAGGAGGAATTCAGGTTAAAGTAAGAGCAGCAGCTTATAAATGTGATTTATGTAAGGAAGAGGGAGGAGAACCTGCCTGCGTCAAAGAATGTCCAAAAGAGGCCTTAAGGTTAGTAGATCCTAGAGAAGATAAAAAAGATCGTAGTGTGAAAGCTGCTATGGAACTGTTAAATATAAACGCAAATCTCTAATTTATAAGTTATAAAAATCCGGAAAAGAAAGGAATGTTAAATATGCCAACTAGTACTTCTATGATAAATATAGATGAAGAATTATGTACAGGCTGCAGACGATGTGCGGATGTCTGCCCTGTAGATGCTATAGAAGGTGAACAGGGTAAACCTCAGAAGATAAATACTGAAAAGTGTGTTATGTGCGGACAATGCATTCAAGTTTGTAAAGGCTATCAATCTGTATACGATGATATTCCTACTCCAGTTAGCAAAAGGTTATTTGATAGAGGATTGTTAAAGGAAGTAGATGAACCATTATTTGCAGCATATAATAAAGGTCAGGCAAAGAGAGTTAAAGAAATTTTACAAAACAAAGATGTATTTAAAATTGTGCAATGTGCACCTGCTGTAAGAGTTGCTATAGGAGAGGATTTTGGAATGCCTCTTGGAACTTTAAGTGAAGGAAAAATGGCAGCTGCACTCAGAAAATTAGGATTTGACAAAGTATATGATACAAACTTTGGTGCAGATCTTACTATAATGGAAGAAGGTAGTGAGTTACTAAAAAGAGTAGCTGAAGGTGGAGTTTTGCCAATGTTTACTTCTTGTTGTCCAGCATGGGTAAAATATGCAGAACAAACATATCCAGAACTTTTACCTCATCTTTCAAGTTGTAAGTCTCCAAATCAGATGGCTGGAGCTATATTTAAAACTTATGGAGCAGAGATAAATAAGGTTAATCCGGCTAAAATTTATAATGTATCTGTTATGCCATGTACATGCAAGGAATTTGAAAGTGAAAGAGAAGAAATGCATGACAGTGGACACAGAGATGTAGATGCAGTTATAACTACAAGGGAATTAGCACAACTGTTCAAAGATGCTGATATAGATTTTAATACTATTGAAGAAGAACAGTTTGATACTCCTCTTGGTATGTATACTGGTGCAGGAACTATATTTGGTGCTACAGGTGGAGTTATGGAAGCAGCACTTAGAACTGGATATGAACTTTATACTAAAAAAACTATTCCAAGTATAGATCTTACTATGGTAAGAGGTGGAGAAGGTTTTAGAACTGCTGAAGTAGATTTAGGAGATATTAGACTAAAAGTAGGAGTAGTTTCCGGCTTAAAAAATGTAAAAGATGTTATGGAATCAGTAAAGGCAGGTAAATGTGATTTACACTTTATAGAGGTTATGACTTGTCCTCAAGGATGTATAAGTGGTGGAGGACAACCTAAGGTTATACTTGATTCAGATAAAGAAGAAGCTTATAATAATAGGAAAAAGGGACTATATAATCATGACGCTAATCTTACTTATAGAAAATCACATGAAAATCCAGAAATAAAGAAAATATATGATGAGTTCTTAGACAAACCATTAGGAGCTAAGTCTCATGAATTATTGCACACTAAATATATCTCAAGAAAAAAGGAGAGTTAATAAAATGAAGAATTGCCTCGTAGTAGCAGATCCTAATAAATGCATAGGATGTAGGACTTGTGAAGCAGCTTGTGGTATTGCACATTCAGGAGGGGACTTTTTTAATACAAATGTATCCAAAATTAATTTTAATCCTCGCTTAAATGTGATAAAAACTGCTAAAGTAAGTGCTCCTGTTCAATGCAGACAATGCGAAGATGCACCTTGTGGTAAAGCTTGTCCAGTTAACGCTATTTCAAATGAAAATGGTTATGTTAGTGTAGATAAAGATGTATGTGTTGGATGTAAAATCTGCATGTTAGCTTGTCCTTTTGGAGCTATTGAATTAGCTTCTCAATATAAGGATGGAGAAGTTGTAGACCAAAAGGGACTTAAGATGAGTGAGGAAGGTAATCCTACTGTAAATGGAAAAGGAAGAGTGGTAGCAAATAAGTGTGATCTTTGCCAGGATAGGGATGGAGGACCTGCTTGCATAGAAGTTTGTCCTACAAAATCTCTCAAATTAGTTACTTATGATGACAATAATAATATAGTTGAAAAAAAAGATGACGACGAACGTGAAGTAGGCTAAAGATTATATAAAATTATAAATAAAAGTTAGGAGCTTTCATCATAGCATATGGTGAAAGCTCTTAGCTTTTTATTGTATATAACTTAACTCAATTTCTTAAATATCAAAGTACAAAGATTAAAGAACAAATAAGGATAAGTTTCTTCCTAACGTCAGAAAATATTAAAATTATAGATTTCCTGAGGTACAAGGGAAATCATCTTTATCTGTTCTTTGCTATTTGAAATTTGTTCTTTTTAAAAAATTTGCTTTTCATTATTTTTTATTAAATCAAAATTTCATATGTGTGAAAGTTGAGTAATTTGGATAAGCAAAAAATACTCCAGCATAGGGGTCTAACTATGCTGGAGTATTTTTACTTAGATTTTAGGCTTTTAGGTTTAGGGCTATTAAAATGTTTTTTCAAACATATATTCACATTTATATTAAAGCAATTTTTGTGCCAATTGTTGTCCTATTGAAACAAGACGCTTTATATTTATATAATATCATAATGACACAAAAAGTCAATATCATTATGATATTATATAAATATTTATCATAATGATACAATAATTTTTTATGATTATTCTCAAAATGTGATATACTAAAACTAAATAGAAGATTTACATATTGAGGAGGTTATAGAATGGAAGATATGAGTTTTCTAGATGATGTAGGTAGTATGTGCAGGATTGATATGGACAGTATATTGGAATATGATATATCATCTTTTATACTTAAAGCTATTTTTGATTGCTGTTACGATGGTCTCATAATTACAGATGAAAACCTTTTAATAAAAAAAGTGAATATAACAACTGTTAAAATACTGGGAGTAAAAGAAGAAACTTTATATTTAACTTATTTAAATGAAATATTAAAGGATGAAATATTAAAAACTGTAGTACTTACTGGAGAAAACAAGTGGTCACAAGATTGCAGTTTTTATATAGATGGAAAAAGGATAAGATGTGTTGTAAATTTGGTGCCTGTAAAATTAAGAGGACGAATTATAGGATTGGTACTTGCTATTAGAGATACTAAAAATTTGCATAAAATGGTAAACAACTTAGTGGGTTATAAGGCCTCATTTACTTTTGATGATGTTATTACAAAAAATGAAAGGGAGAAAACTGTTATAAAGTTAGCTAAAAGAGCAGCTAAAACAAATTGCAATATACTCATAGAAGGTGAAAGCGGCACGGGAAAAGAAGTATTTGCGCAATCTATTCATAATTACAGCAGTAGAAGTAAGGGGCCTTTTGTAGCTGTAAACTGCGCTGCAATACCTAGAGAATTAGTAGAAAGTGAACTTTTCGGATATGAAAAAGGTGCTTTTACTGGTGCGTCAAAAGGAGGAAATCCAGGAAAATTTGAATTAGCAGATGGAGGTACAATATTTTTAGATGAAATAGGAGAACTTCCACTTGATATTCAATCAAAACTTTTGAGGGTATTAGATAACCTTAAGATAGTTAGAGTTGGAGGAAACTATGAAAAATCTATTGATGTAAGAGTAATTGCGGCAACAAATAGAGTACTTAAAGATGAGGTTGAAAACAAAAATTTTAGAGGAGACCTTTATTATAGACTTAATGTCATGAATATTCATCTTGTTCCTCTAAGAGATAGAAAGGAGGATATAGAACTTTTAGCTCAGTATTTTGTGAGTCAGCTTAATATTAAGAATCCATGTGATCCCAAATATATAGACCCTTCTTACATAGAAAAGCTGAAAAGATATAATTTTGAGGGAAATACAAGAGAACTTAGAAATGTAGTTGAAAGATCCTATTATCTTTGTGAGGATACAATGATAACTTCAAAGTACCTTATTGGTAGGGGTGGAAAAGCTGAAGCACCAATAAGTAATGATTTATCAAAAGAGGTTTTACCTTTGGAAGTAGTAGAAGAACGGTGTATTCGAAATGCACTTCAATATTGTAAGGGAAATGTCATGAAGGCGTCTGAATTATTACAAATAGGTAAGGCGACTATATACAGAAAAATAACTAAGTATTGTATAGATTTGAATTTATACAATGATAAATCTGAAAATTAATTTAACTTTAAAATTAAAGTATAGTTATAATACTAATAAATATAATAAAAAAGCGAAAAATAACATGTAAACAATTAAAAATATTGCTAAATATCTTAATTGTATAATACTAGTGATTAAAAAATTAATAGAGGGGAATATGTATGTTTTTAGGTAAAGTTGTTGGAAAGGTTGTTTCTACCCAAAAAAGTGAAAAGCTTATAGGAAACAAATTATTAATAGTAAAAAAAATAGATGAAAAAGAAAATTTAATAGGTGATCATTTTGTTGCTGTAGATACTGTAGGTGCAGGTGCTAATGACACTGTAATTGTGGTTACAGGAAGTGGATCAAGAAATTCTAGTGATTCTCAAAATGATATACCAATAGATGCTTCTATCGTAGGTATTGTAGATTCTATTGAATGGGATGAACGTTAGATGATAAATATAATTAAAAATTAAGAGTTAAGAATTAATAGTTAATGTGGATTTTTTTCCGTTACACTACAAAAAATCTTTGATTAAATTTTTGATAGCTCGTTTCGCTAAAGCGAAACATGGCTGGTTCGTATAAATTAAAAGATTTTTTGCGATAGCTAAAAATCATCTTTTACTATTAACTTTTCATTATTAATTCTTAACTTGCGAAGCTTTGCTTCGCATTATTTTATATGTGCGAAAGTTGAGTTATATTATATAAAGTAAATGGATTATAATTACGATAAATATACAATAAGGTATGCTTGTATTAATTAGGAGGGATATATGTCGATATGGATAATAAAACTCAGCAAAAAGATTTTAATGAAATAAAAATAGGGGACATAATCGATTTGAAGTTTTTGCAAGAGCTTCAAGATAATTTTTCTAAAGGTACTGGAACTGCAAGTATTTCTATAGATGATACAGGTTCACCTGTAACAGAAGGAAGTTGTTTTACCGATTTCTGCATGAAGCTTACAAGAGGATGTAAAATTGGCAATGAAAGGTGCCAGGAATGCGATAAAAAAGGTGGAGAAGAATCTTATAGAACAGGTAAACCTGCTGTTTATACTTGTCACGCTGGACTTACGGATTATGCAGCTCCTATAGTATTACAAGGCAAAGTTATTGGCAGCGTTATTGGAGGACAAGTTTTGACAGCACCACCTGATGAAGACAAGTTTAGAAAAATAGCCCTAGAAATAGGAGTAGATCCAAATGAATATATAGAGGCACTTAGAAAAGTAAAAGTTGTAGAAAAAGATAGAGTAGAAGCTATAGCGAAGGTATTATATATGATGGCAAATACTTTATCCAAACTCGGGTATAATAAATACAAGTTAGAACATATGGGTAAAAACATAAACGAAAGTTTACAGCAAATATCTCAAGCTATGCAAGGACTAGCATCTTCTGCTGTTACGGTTTCAGAAAATCAACAATCCTTAAATAAGGAGATTCAAAGTATAAAGGAACTGTCGTCTAAAATATATGAAATTATAGGTTCTATAAAGAGTATTGCAGATCAGACAAAAATGCTTGGATTAAATGCAGCTATTGAAGCTGCTAGGGCTGGAGAATTTGGAAAAGGATTCGGTGTAGTATCGGACGAAATAAGAAAACTTTCGGATAGTTCAAAGGAAACTGCTGCTAGAGTTATAGAACTTACTTCAAATATTCAGACTTCTGTTTCAAAAACTTTGGAAACTTCCGATTATACATCAAAAACTACTGAAAATGAAGCAGCATCTATCCAGCAAATTAATTCTGGGTTACAGGAAGTATTATCTATGACTATTGAGATGAAAGAATTGGCACATGATTTAAAATAAGTACATATTGAAAGTTTGATATATTGATTTTAGAATGCAATAATATTGTGCAATTATAGGGTAATTGTAAAAACTATATTTATATAACACATATAAATATAGTTTTTACTTGGTTAATTAGAATTATAAATACATTATATGTGAAAAATAATTATTATTTTTAATAGTCAATAATTACTAATATACTAAAATCGTATTAAATCGAAGAATTAATGAATAATATAGATAAATAACCTATTTTTAAGCTTTAGGTTGACTAATTTAATTTAAAATAAGCTTTAAATATTCAAAAGAAGGTTATGATAAAAGTTAATTATAATATATAATCATTCCATACTAAACTTAAAAGAAAATTTACTTTTAGAGGAGCAAAAAAATGGGATCTAAATTAGAAAAACTTTTAATAGGAAAAAGTTTAAAAACTGAAGAATTAAAAAGTGAAAAATTAAATGTATTTTGGGGACTACCTATATTATCTAGTGATGCTATTTCTTCAGTGGCTTATGCAGGAGAGGAAATACTTTGGGTATTAATACCTGTAATTGGAATAATGTCATATAAATATATGTTTTATGCTACATTGTGTATTGTACTTTTAATGTTTTTAGTTACTATGTCTTATAGACAAACTATAGATGCTTATCCAGGCGGTGGTGGATCATATATTGTAGCCAAAGACAACCTAGGTACAACCCCGGGACTTGTAGCAGGTGCATCACTTACTATAGGGTATATACTTACTGTTGCAGTTAGTGCTTGTGCAGGAACAGCAGCAATAACATCTGCAATTCCGTCACTTTTTCCATATAAAGTTGAAATAACTTTATTACTAATACTATTTATGACTATAGGGAATCTTAGAGGACTTAGAGAATCTTCTAAAATGTTTGGCGTACCTACATATTTGTTTATTATATCTATACTAGTTATGATTATATGGGGAATATGTAAGGTTAAAATTTTTGGATATACTCCAGTAGCTGCTTATAAAATACCTCAGGCTACAGGAGATATAACTCTCTTCTTATTTTTAAGGGCTTTTTCTTCAGGATGTACAGCCTTAACAGGTATTGAAGCGGTAAGTAATGGAATACCTAACTTTAAAGAACCGTGTCAGAAAAACGCTAAAAAAGTATTAGGACTTCTTTCTTTTACTGTATTTATAGTATTTTTAGGTTTATCTTACCTGGCAACATTGTATCATTCAGTTCCTAATTCTAATGTAACCGTAGTAGCTCAGATAGCAGCTCAGGTATTTGGAAACAATGTTATATTTTATATAATTCAAGCAACTACTGCAATTATACTTATTATGGCAAGTAATACAGCCTTTGCAGGACTCCCAATGTTGTTAGCATATATAGCTAAGGACGGTTTTGCACCAAGACAGTTTGCTAAAAGGGGAAAAAGACTTGGATATTCTAATGGAATTATAACTTTAGGAGTTATATCTTGTTTATTAGTAGTATTATTTAATGGTGAAACTCACTATTTAATGCCTCTTTATGCTGTGGGAGTTTTTATATCTTTTACACTATCACAGTTTGGAATGCTTGTAAGGTGGGTTAAAATAAGGAAACAAGGGTGGGTTCACAGAGCTTTTATAAATGGTGTAGGTGCTTCTGTAACCTTATTTACAGCTGTTTTACTTGGAATAACAAAATTTACAAGTGGAGCTTGGATAGTTTTTATACTTATACCAACTATAGTATATTTCATGGCGATTATAAAAAAACATTATACCAAAGTAGCAGAACAGTTAAGACTATCTATTGATGAAAAACCTAAGGAAATAAACTTTGCAGAACAAAAGAGATACGTAATAGTGCCTATAGACACTTTGAATAAATCTTTTTTGAAAGCTTTAAATTATGCAAGAACAATTTCTAAAAATATAATAGTTTTTCACGTTTCTGTAGACGATGAAGCTACAAATAAGCTTTTGAAAAAATGGCATGAATATGATGTGGACATACCTATAATAGTAAAAAAATCACCGTACAGAAGTATTGTGGGCCCTCTTGTTAAATTCATAGAATCCGAAGAATACTCAGCAGGATCTAAAGATACAGTTACTGTAGTTCTCCCACAATTTGTAGTTACAAAATGGTGGGGAAATATACTTCACAATCAAACAGCATTATTTATTAAAACCATGCTTTTGAGAAGAAGAAATATAGCTATAGTTACAGTACCATATATAATATTTGAAGATTAAAGGAAATAGAGAGTTTTTAAACGAAAAATAAACTTGTGTTCCGAATATTTTTACAACCACAAGTACGTTAAATATTTTGATAAGTCTAAGTAGAAAATTTGCAAAAATCTAAGGACTTTTGAAAACTCGTACCTCAGGCAATTCAAAAATCCTAAGTTTTTTTACAAATTTTTCACTAAGACTTATATGCAAAATATTAAAATGTACTTGCTTATTGTAAAATATTTCTACGCACAAGTTTATTTTTTAGTTAAAACTTTATATCTGATTTTGTAATGTTTGTGTGTAAAGGATTGCTTATATTTAACAAAAAAGTTTTTAAGTGTGATTTCTATTTTGTTAGTATATTTTATATATAAGTTAAAATTTCAATTAGAATCACTCGTATAGGGTTTTTAAGGATATTTTATAGATAATTGACAAAATATAATTAAAAATTAAGGGTTAAAAATTAATAGTTATGGATGATTTTCTTACGTTAACACTTCAGAAAATCTAAAATGTAGTGCTGTTAAAGCAAAGCTTCAACAGCACTTTTTAAATTAAAGATTTTTTTAGTGTAACGAAAAAAATCCACATTAACTATTAATTCTTCATTCTTAACTATTAACTAAAAAATTTTATATGTTCGAAAGTTGAGTTAACTCTTAATTAAAATATAATTTGTGTGTAAAGGATTACTTGCATTTTGAGATAAAAATTTTTATAAAAACTGTTGAATATTTATTTTTATTATGATATTATAATTCATATACTTCAACAACATACATGTGTATTTGATTGGCGGACAAGGCGGGGTTTTATGAATAATAGATTTCTTATAATTGATACTAAAATACTTCCTGATGTATTTGACAAAGTTGTAAAGGTAAAAGAACTTTTGAGAACTGGTTGTGTAAAAGATATATCAGAAGGTGTAAAGAAAGTAGGTATAAGTAGAAGTAGTTATTATAAATACAAAGATTCAGTGTTTACATTATCTGAAGGTATAACAAGTCACAAGGTAACTATTGGACTTATACTAGCTCATAAGACTGGGTCACTATCAAATATACTTGATAAAATAGCGCAGAGAAGTGGCAACATATTGACTTTAAATCAGGATATACCCATAAATAATGCTGCTGCTGTATCTATAACTTTTGATGCTTCTAAATTGGAAGTAGAAATTAATGAACTTGTTGAAGAGATAGGTAAGTTAGACAGCGTTATAAGTGTAAGTTTGGTAGCAGTGGAATAGATGAAGTTTATTTTAATTATGTGCAAAAACAATGAAAAGGAAAAGTAAATAATGCATTGCTTTTAGAGAAGGGGATTCATAGGCTGTAATATTCCCTAAGTTAATGTTATTGAAAACCACCTTTGAGTTGTATACTGAAATTTAACAGTAGGTATTTCCGCAGGTCTGCGTTATGGATATTGAGAGACAGTAATGGCTTTTAAGTAATGGATAAATATCCTAGGCTGTATGGGGTTTAGTTATTTTAGTAATAACTAAAAATTTACACTGTTAATTGGGTGGAAACGCGATAAAACTCGTCCCAGTGGGGAAGAGTTTTTTTTTAACATTAGAAGGTAACTTAATACTTAAGTAAATTTATTTGAGCCTAGGAATAGCTTGATAAGATTAAATAATTAGGGGGAAGTAAAATGGCAAATATAGCAATGCTTGGATATGGAGTAGTAGGAAGCGGAGTAGCTGAACTTATATCTAGAAATAGATATAAATTTAAAGATGAATTAGATGAGGAACTAGTAATATCAAAAATTTTGGTTAGAAATGTAGATAAACACTTAAACAATAAAAACAGGGGGCTTTTAACAGAAAATATAGAGGATATATTCAATGAAAAGGTGGATATCATAGTGGAAGCTATGGGGGGGCTAAATCCATCTTATGAATATATAAAAAGAGCTTTAAATATGAAAAAACATGTAGTTACAGCTAATAAGGATTTGATGGCAGAAAGAGGATATGAGCTTTTGCAGTTAGCTAAAAAAAATGGAGTTACCATTCATTTTGAGGCAAGTGTTGGAGGGGGAATACCTATACTGAAATCAATGAATGAATGTCTTGTGGGAAATGAAATAAAGAGTATAAGATCTATATTAAATGGTACTACAAATTTTATATTATCAAAAATGAGCCATAATGGTATGAGTTATGAAGAAGCTTTAAAACTTGCCCAGGAACTAGGTTTTGCAGAAGCAAATCCGGAATCAGATGTTAAAGGATATGATGCAGCTAGAAAACTTTCAATTTTATCTACTATTGCATATAACAGAAGAGTGGAGTGGAAAGATATAAATATAGAGGGGATTACACAAATTGATAGCGATGATTTCAGATATGCCAAAATGAAAAAGTGCAGTATAAAACTTCTTGGAATTAGCAAAATATCTGAAGATGATATATATGCAGCTGTTATGCCAGTTATGGTAAAACAAGATTCTATGCTGGGGAAAATTGAGAATGAATACAATGCTATTTTAGTGGAAGGAGATGCAGTAGGGGACGTGATGTTTTCAGGAAAAGGAGCAGGGATGTTTCCTACGGCTAGTGCAGTTTTTGCAGATATAGCAGATATAGTTGAAAATAAAAGAGAAAAAACTATTACTTTTAGTAGTGAAAAGGCTAGTATAAATAAGAGCTGGGATTTAAAAAGTAAGTGGCTTTTGAGAATTAAAACACAAAATAGAGTAGAAATTATAGAAAGTATATCTTCAAGCTTTAAAAGTTGCTATATTTTATCTAATAGTGTTTCTGGAAATAAAAAAGAAGTTGTAGCTTTTGTAAATGCAGATAACGAAGATTTAATAGACGATTATATTAAAAAAGTAAAAAGTGAAAAGCATGCACAGTTTGTAAAGAAGTTATTGGTTTTGGATAAATAATGAGAATAGAGTTTTAGCAAAAATATTTACAAAATTGGAGGAATATTAGATATGACTAAAGTGAAGGTTAGGGTGCCGGCTACTACAGCAAATATGGGGCCGGGATTTGATACTTTAGGTATGGCACTTAAATTATATAATGAAATTGAAGTTGAAGAAATAAGTGGAAAAACTGAAATATATAATGGTGGATTAAGGTCAGAAGAGGATTTTAGGGAAAATCTTATATACAAAAGTATAGTGAGTGCTATGAATGAACAAGGATATTCTTATAATGGATTTAAAATAAATGTGCTTAAATGTGACATACCTATGTCAAGGGGGCTTGGAAGTAGCTCTGCTTGTATAGTCGGTGGCATAACAGCTGCAAATGCAATTATGCAAAATAAAATGGATATGGAAGATATAATTGATTTGGCCACAAAGATAGAGGGACATCCTGATAATGTTGTACCTGCAGCACTTGGAGGAATGGTAATATCTATAAAAGTGGGCGAGGATATAAAACATTCAAAGGTAAATGTGCCAGATAAATTAAAATTTGTTGCTATGATACCATCTTTTAAGGTTAGCACAGCTCTTTCTAGGGAAGTTCTGCCTAAATCTTATTTAAAAGAGGACTGTATATTTAATACGTCTAGGTCTGCTATGCTTATAAGTGCTCTTTATAACAATGAATTTGACAAACTTAGAATATGTTTTGAAGATAAAATTCATCAACCTTATAGAAAAGGTTTGATAAGAAATTTTGATGATGTTTTTAAAAAATCCAAAGACTTAGGATCTATAGGAGAATTTATAAGTGGTTCAGGATCTACACTTATGGCAGTAGTAGACAAAAATGCAGAGAAATTTGTAAGTTCCATGAAAAATTTCTTGAATGAACTAGAAGATACTTGGAAGGTTATTTTACTTGATCCAGATTTACAGGGAGCTAGAGTTTTAAATTAGTCTACTAATGGTAATGTAGTTAATTGGAATTAGTAATTTAAGAATTCAGTGTTGTTTTTATGCCAATTGATTTAATAAATAAAGGAATTTTTAAATTTGTGTAGAATTTTAAAAGTATAATCCTTTAATAGAGTTAAATCAAATTAAATGTACAAAAGAGGTGAAGCAATGCTGGATGTTAAAATAGAATATAAAGATATAAAAATCTCTAATGTGCAAGAAAAAGACTTAGTGTCCATACAAAAATTGATGAATAAGAAGGATTTTCTAGAGGGAGAAACAAATTTAGAAGATCTAAGAGAGAGATTTTTGGAGAGCTATATAAGTCAGTGTGAATTCTTTTTAAAAATAGAAAAGGGCAGTATTTTAATAGGAATATTAAAGGGGAGAATTGAGTTTAAAAATGAAAATGAACTTTGGATATGGTATTTTTATCTATCTGAAGTATATAAAAATACAAATTTAGGGGGCATCTTAATAAAAGAAATAATAGAGTATTTTTCTAGAGAATATGATGTGACTGAATTTTTTGCTAGAACAATTAAAAATGAAATTGAAAATATGAATATCTGGAAAAGTGCTGGGTATAAAGCTATTAGAATAGTAAAGAATTTCTATGACATATATGGAAAGCACATGGACATGATAATTATGAAAAAAATTTAATAATTAACAGTAATAATTTTTTTATCCCTTAATATTAATATATAGAAATAGTATAAAATTAGGGGTGAAAAAATGAAGTACACGCGATATGATTTAAAAAGAGAGAAAAGTACTAAGCCTTTTGTGTTTTTTACGTGTATAATACTTGCGGCTGCATTTATATTGGGAACTTTTATATTTAAAGTGGTATTTAGAACATCAGGAAATTTAAATGACAATGCGGCCAATACTGTATCTCAAAATAAAGTTGAAAATACTTCTAATAAGAGCAGTTCCGCTGTAGATGGTAAAGCTACTAAATTTATAGCTGTACAAGGTGGAATTTACAAAGATAAAAATAACGCAGCAGAGGAAAAAAGTTTGTTAACTAAATATGGATTTCCTTTTTCTGTACAGGATTCAGATAAGACGAGGGTATTTTTAGGCGTGTTTCAAGAGGATGTTGGAGAGAAAATGATGAAATCTCTTACAGACCAAAAAGTAGACAATTCAAAAATGGCATTTACAATAAAGAGGGATGATCTGTGTAATGTTGAAATAGCGGAAATAATAAATGCAAACTTAGAGATACTAAATAAGCTTTCAGAACAGGATGTAAAATCTATACAAACAGATGAATTAAAAAAATGGTGTTCTTCTTTAAAGAGTAAAAAAATGGAAGATGGCAATAATAAATTAGTTTTAAAAGATTTAACGGAATATGTAAGTAAACTTCCTAAAGAAATAACGAAGGATAAAGCTGAAGAAAATTATATTTATATATTTAATATATTAAAAAAAGTGAAATCTAATTAATTCTATATTGTTAAGATAATCGATTATAATATAAGGGCAAGTACGGGGACATTTACACCAATACTTGTCATTTTTATGTTTAATTAAAAAATTTTTTTGAACAATAATATATGTACTTGTTTATGCTTTTATTAAATGATAAACTATATAAGATATAATATTAAGGTAGGGGATTTTTGTGAGAGGGGCTGAAAAAGGTAAGAGCTTTTTATGGTTTCTTATAATTTTAGGAGCTATATGTGGAAGCCTTGTAGGAGATGCTATTGGGAATAATTTTAGTTTTCTAAACTTTTTTAAAAATTCTTATTCTGTGGGGATGACCGAACCAGTTGTATTAAATCTTAAGGTTGTAGTATTGACTTTAGGAGTAAAGTTTAGTATAAACATTATGACTATAATTGGTATAATTGTGGCTATAATACTATATAGAAGGTATTAGGAAGTGATGACATGAAGATTGTATTGGCTTCGGCTTCCAGTAGGCGAAAGGAACTTTTAAAGAGATTAACAGGAAATTTTGAAGTTATGGTAAGTGATTTTGATGAAAATTCTGTTGAATTTGATGGAAATTGTGGTTCTTATGTTATGGAGCTAGCTGAAGGTAAGGCTAAAAATGTGTGTTCAAAGTTGAAAGACAGTAGTTCTATAATAATAGGATGTGATACAATAGTATTTTTTAAAGAAAAGATACTTGGAAAACCAGGTAGTATAGACGAAGGTTTTCATATGCTGAAGTCCTTAAGCGGAAATGAGCATAAGGTATATTCAGGCATAGCAATTATAGATAAATCTTCAAATAAAATAATTAAGGACTTTGTGTGTACTCGTGTAATATTTTCTAAAATAGACGATAAACGCATAAAGGAGTATTTAAAAACAGAAGAATATAAAGATAAAGCAGGTGCCTATGGCATTCAAGGTCGTGGAGGAATTTTTGTAAGAGAAATCCATGGATGTTATTATAATGTAGTAGGATTACCTTTAAATAAGTTGTATAATATGTTAAGTGAGATGGGGTTAAATCTATAATAAGGAGTTTTTAAATGAATGAATTAGTAAAAATTATGGATTTACCACAAAATGAAAGACCTAGGGAGAGGTTATTCAGATATGGACCAGAAGTTCTTTCTAATTCAGAACTTTTGGCAATAATACTTGGTTCAGGTACAAAAAAAGAAAATATAATATCTTTAAGTAGCAGGATTATAAAAGACAATGGAGGACTAAATGGAATTTTTAATTCTAATTTAGAAGATCTTATGAATATTAGGGGCATTGGAAAGGCAAAATCTGCTAAAATATTTGC
Organism: Clostridium sp. 001; assembly: GCF_019056555.1. Taxonomy (NCBI): domain Bacteria; kingdom Bacillati; phylum Bacillota; class Clostridia; order Eubacteriales; family Clostridiaceae; genus Clostridium; species Clostridium sp. 001. The sequence continues at coordinate 3,169,260 of NZ_CP020473.1, forward strand.
TGTGGTGGAATTGGCAAAGAGATTCAAATCCTATAGGGATGGTGATGATTATAAGATATGCGATCCAGGAGATGCAGCAATGCTTGTCATGGAAGAAATGAAAGGATTGAAGCAGGAATATTTTAAAGTTATTATGTTGAATACAAAAAATATAGTTATAGGCATTAGAGATGTATTTATAGGAAGTTTAAATTCTGCGCTGGTACATCCAAGGGAAGTATTTTACTATGCTATAAAGAAAAATAGTGCATCTATAATTGTGTGCCATAACCATCCTTCAGGAGATCCATCACCTAGTAATGAGGATATAAATATAACACATAGATTAAAAGAATGCGGTGAACTTTTAGGCATACAGCTATTAGATCATCTTATAATAGGAAACGAAATATATGTTAGTTTAAAACAAAAAGGAATTTTTGGATATTGAAAGGAGTAATATAAATGGGATTTTTTGGAATGTCAAGAGACATGGGAATTGATTTAGGAACAGCTAATACACTCATATATGTTAAAGGAAAGGGAATAGTACTTAGAGAGCCTTCTGTAGTTGCTATAAACAATGATGTAAAGAAGGTAATGGCAATAGGTAATGAAGCAAAAGAAATGATAGGAAGAACTCCTGGTAATATTGTGGCTATAAGACCATTAAAAGATGGTGTTATTGCTGATTTTGATGTTACTCATACTATGCTTAGAAAATTTATAGAAAAAGTAAGTCCTAAGTCAGCATTTACTAGCCCTAGGATATTTGTATGTTTTCCATCTGGAGTTACTGAAGTTGAAAAAAGGGCAATAGAAGAGGCAACAAAACATGCAGGCGCAAGGGACGTGCTTTTAATGGAAGAACCTATGGCAGCTGCTATTGGTGCAGGACTTCCAGTAAATGAACCAACAGGAAGTATGATTGTAGATATAGGTGGAGGTACTACAGAAGTAGCTATAATATCACTTGGAGGAATTGTTACAAGCAAATCTTTAAGAATTGCTGGTGATGAGTTAGATCAGGCTATAATAGGCTACATAAAGAAAGAATACAATTTAATGATAGGTGAAAGAACTGCGGAAAATGTAAAAATTGAATTAGGTTCAGCTTTTGATATAGGCGAAGAAAATTCTATGGAGATAAGAGGAAGAGACTTAATATCAGGGTTACCTAAGGTTATAAATATAACAGAAGGTGAAATTAGAGAAGCTCTTAAGGAACCTGTAGTAGCAATAATTGATGCTATAAAAACTACCCTTGAAAAGACACCACCAGAACTTGCATCAGATATAATGGACAAAGGAATTATGCTTGCAGGTGGTGGAGCAATGCTTAGAGGATTGGATCAGTTAATAAATCAAGAAACACATATGCCTGTTCATATAGCTGAAGCACCTCTTGATTGTGTTGCACTAGGCGCTGGAAAAGCTCTTGATACTATTGATAAAATAGTAGCTAGTAGAAAATAGTGACGTATTATGAGATTTTTGAGAAATAAACTTGTATTAGCTATAATAGTACTTTCAATTATTTTTTTAGCTTTGATCTCTTTTAGTATCAAGGGTAATAGCAACTCAATTGTAAGAAATGGCATAGGTGTTACTTTTAATTCTTTTCAAGGAGGATTATACAAGGTCAATAATAGTATAAAAAATTCTCTGAGTTTTATAATAAACTTTTCTAGGGTAAAAAGTGAAAATGAAGAATTGAAGAAGGAAAATAGTTCATTAAAAAATAAATTAGTAGAATATAATTCACTTAAAAATGATAATTCCCAGCTAAGAAAAGAGCTGAATTTTAAAAGCCAAAAATCGGAATATGATTATATAGGCTGTGACGTAATAGGCAGAAGTAGTGATGGAATTTTAAATGAATTTGCAATAAATAGAGGCAGTAAGGACGGTATAAAAAAGCAGATGGTTGCAGTTACTGCAGATGGGTTGGTGGGACAGGTTGTCCATGTGGAAAGCAATTGGTCTATAGTACAGTCTCTGGCTAATGAAAATTTAGCAGTAGGTGGAACTATTGAAGGTGCTGCATCAGATGCAAATGATGTGACAAATAGTGGTATGGTAAAAGGATACAGTGATAGTAATAATCAATTTTTAGCAAAGTTATATTATCTTCCACAGGAATCTACTATAAAAAAGGGAGATGTTATCTTAACATCAGGAATTAATAATTCATATCCTAGAGGAATAAGAATTGGAACTGTAATAAGTGTAGAGGATGATAAGGGAAAAGTAATGAAAAATGCTTTGATAAAACCTTATGTGAATTTTGATAAGCTTCAGGAGCTACTTATTGTAGTGCCTCAAGACAAAACGGATATAAAATACTAGGGTGGATGTAAAATGAAAAAATTATTAGTATTAGTTCTATTATCAGTTCTGCTATTTATTTTGGATAATTCACTGATGCCTTTTTTTGCGGTAAAGAGTTTTTATCCAGGGTTACTTATAATATTTGTAATTTGCTATTCTATTGTAAATGGAACGTGGGAAGGTATGTGGCTTGGAGTATTTGCAGGGTTGCTTCAGGATATATACTTTTCATATGGGTTTGGAATAAACTCGTTTACAAATATGATAGTATGTGTAATTGCAGGTATTGTAGGAAATAGTATATTTAGAAAAAGAAGACTTATTCCTGTCATTTCTTGTTTTTTACTTGTCTTATTTAAGGGCTTGTTAATAATGGGTATTCTATACTCATGTGGAGTGTATGTGAATATAAAAAATGTATTTTTTACAGGAATTTATGATATGATTTTGTGTATCTTTATGTATAAGCCAATATATAATCTTTGTAGTAAAGATTATATGGAAGCTAAGTGGAAATTTTAAAGGTGGAGATGATATTTTTTGAAAGAGAAGAAGCATTCTAATATTACAAGATATACTGTACTAGCAGTTATTATGGTAGCTATTTTTGCAACTATTACTGGAAGACTTCTCTTTCTTCAAGTAGTAAAGGGCCAGGAATATAAAGAGCAGTCCAATAATAAATCTTTGACAGAAATACAGGAAGCGGCACCAAGAGGAAAAATTTTGGACAAGAATGGTAATATTTTAGCTACTAGTAACCAAAGTTATGTGCTCATATACAATCAAACGGATGAAAATGATAAGACCTTCTTCCCTACTATGAGTAAAGTATTTAAGATATTAGATGAGAGTGGGGAAAGTCAGAAGGATGATTTTGAACTTAAGATAAATCCTTATAGGTTTGAATTTAGAAGTGATGATGAACAAACTAGAAAAAATCTTGAAATTAAGTTTAAAAGGGATAGAGGATTAAATGACGAAATAGAAAAGAAAATTAAAAGCAAAAATAAAAATATATCTGAGGATGATTTGAAGAGTCTAGTGAATAAAGAATTACTAAAAATAACTCCAGAGGATACTTTCAAAAAACTTATTGCCAAGTACAAAATAAGTAGTACATATTCTTTGGAAGATCAGAGAAGATATATGATTATTAAGGATACTTTAAAAATGCAGAGTTATTCTGGGTATAAACCTGTAACAGTTGCAAGTAATATAAAGAAGGATACTGCCTTTAAATTTTTACAAATGTCAAATGAACTTCCTGGGATAGATGTAGATACCCAGCCTATAAGATATTATCCTAATAATGAATTAGGATCTAGTTTTATAGGATATATATCTAAAATATCTTCTGACTATGATAAATACAAGGAAAAAGGTTACGATGTAAGTAGTGATTACGTAGGTCAGTCAGGTATAGAAGGTGCACTTGAAGATAGATTGAAAGGGTCAAAGGGAGGAAAAATAGTAAAGCTGAATAAAAATGGGAAAATAGTTCAAGAATTAGGAACAAGAGACTCTTACCCAGGTCAAACAGTTCAGCTAACAGTGGATTCCAAAGTTCAAAAAGCAGCAGAAGATGCACTCGATACTACTATGGCAAGTCTCAGATCTAATCCTTACGGGCAGCAGAGATCTGATACTACCAATGCAACTAGAGGGGCAGCAGTGGTACTTGATGTGAATACGGGAGCTGTACTTGCCATGGCCAGCAGACCAGGATATGATCCAAATATGTTTGCAGTTCCTGGAATGATTTCTCAAGATTTATATAGGCAATATTTCAATCCGGATTTAGGAGCTTTTGGGAAGGAATATATAGAAAAGAGAAATATAACTTCAAATTTTCCAGGAGAGACAGAAGATCAGGTGCTAAATACATTATTTCCACTTGATACAAGTATAAAAAATAACACTACTATAAGACAAGATGTTTATGACATATATCCAAAACCGTTTTATAATTATGCTACTCAATCTTTAATACCTCCGGGTTCTACATTCAAGCCAATGACTGCTATTGCAGGTCTTGAAAGCCAAGTAATAAATCCAGGCTTTTGTGTAGATGATACGGGACAGTTTGATCAGGGTGGAAAAATTGTAAAGTTTATATTGGATGGTCCAAAAGGAGTAGTGGATTTGGCGAAGGCTCTACAAGTATCCAGTAATCCTTATTTTATGACTGTAGGTAAGCGCATTCGCGATGCTATTGGAGACGATGGACTTGCTAAATATGCCTGGAAGTTTGGTTTGGGCGTTCCTGTAAATAGTGATGTAAAAGCATCCACTGGGATAGAGATTCCAGAAAAGTTTGGGCAGGTATACAATACAGTATCAAATAAAAATACCTATGCCAGTACTTATTTATGGCAAACTATGGCTGATCTTAGAGATGGCCAGGATGATAAGGGTCATAAGGTAGTTTCAGTTAATCTATATGATAATAGCAGTGATTCAAGCAAGGTAAAGCAAATTAAAAATGATATCAAAACTTTGATAAAGAATTCTGTAAAAGATGGAAAGAGTGCTTTTGATAAAGCAAAATATAAAGAATTATTTTCTGAACTTGTAAAGGAAGATCCTAATAACAAAAAGGATATAAGTGATGAGAAGATGGATGATTTGATTGATGTCATATATAGCATAACTGTTTCAGATGCAAATGCTCAGTTAAAGGTACCGGCTAATATAGAAAATGCTGCTATAGGACAGGGACTTAACCAGTTTACTCCTCTTCAGATGGCAAATTATATTGCTACTCTTGTGAATGGTGGAACTAGATATAAAGTACATTTGGTAGACAAATATTTAAATTCTAATGGAGGAATTATTGAGCAGGTTAAACCGGAAGTCATACAGAAAACTGGAATTAATCAAGAAACTGTAGAAGCCATTAAAGCTGGAATGGGATCAGTTAATGAAGGAGGTACTGCAGCGCAGGTATTTAATGGATTCCCTATATCTACAGGAGGAAAAACCGGTACTGCAAGTTTAGGAAATCAGGAACAAATAGGAAGAACAGACTATTCTGAATATGTTGGATTTGCGCCTCTTGATAAACCTGAAATAGCAGTATGTGTAGTTCTATTTGATGGTGGTCAAGGAGGATATGGTGCAGCTACTGTAACAAGAGATATTTTTTCATCATATTTTACTGAAACAGGACGCATAACTACTAGTACATCTACTAGTACAAATACTCAACAAAACAGTAATTAGAATCTAGAATTTGCGAATAGAAGGGGCTATTCGCAAATTTTATATGATAATAATTTTAATTAGAATTTAGCTTAAATAAGAATTTCAAGAACAAGTATTATATTAAAAAATAAAATTGGAAATTAGGAAGGATTTACGTAAAGGGTGTTGAAATAGTATATGAGGTGACTTATGGAGGCTAATTATGAGGAATAATAATATAATAATTAAGGGCAATAGAGATGGAATAAATATAATTATAAATAATAATGGTTTTAAAGATTTTGATGAAATGCTTGAAAGTTTAATTAAAAGGCTCTCAACTGGGAAAATGTTTTATAAGGGATGCACTCTAAAAATAACAACGGAATTAAAGAGTGTAAATGAAAAGCAATTTAATAAACTTAAAAATATATTGTTTGAAAAATTTCTCATAAAGGATTGTATATTTGAGGACAGCAGTGAAAAACCAAGCAAAGTATTTTCGGGAATTTACGAAGGAAGAACTAAATTTTTGCATAGGACGGTTAGAAGTGGTCAAATAGTAAATTATTCGGGAAATATAGTTGTAATTGGAGATGTAAATGCAGGTTCTGAAATATATGCAGGGGGGAATATAATAGTTTTTGGAGCACTTCATGGATATGCCCATGCTGGATTTGGGGGAAATTCAAAAGCTATAGTTGCTTCAATTTGTTTGCAGCCGGAAATGCTTCAAATTGCAGACATAGTTACCAGATCACCAGAGGATAATATTAAACCCCAGTATCCAGAAGTAGCTAAGATTAGGGAAAATATAATAATAGTAGAACCCTATTTGCCAAATAAGTTTATTTGATATCTCATAGTTAGTAAGAACTTCAGCTTCATTTTGTGCTGAAGTTCTTTGTTAGTAACCTTAAAGCTATATAATTGGTATAAATTGTACTGAATAATATTCTGGATTATTCTTGTTATGTCTAGTATAATATTCTATAGATGGTTTTATTGCTTAGATGATTATAGTTAATTGTATACGTTCATATATCAAGGGAGATTTACCTAATAAATTTATTTGATGGAGGTAGTATAGATGGGAGAAGCAATTGTAGTAACATCAGGCAAAGGTGGAGTTGGAAAAACTACTACTACGGCAAATATAGGTACTGCATTAGCTGCTTTGAATAAAAGTGTAGTAGTAGTAGATGGAGATACAGGACTTAGAAATTTAGATGTTCTTATGGGACTTGAAAATAGAATTGTATTTACTATACTTGATGTAGTAGAAGACAAGTGTAGGTTAAAGCAGGCTCTTATAAAGGATAAAAGATTACCAAACTTGTATCTTTTGCCTACAGCACAAACAAGAGATAAAGATGATATAAGTACCCAAGATATGCTAAATTTAATTGAAGAATTAAAAAGTGAATATGACTACGTAATTATAGATTGTCCTGCAGGAATTGAGCATGGATTTGAAAATGCAATAGTAGGGGCAGATAGGGCATTAGTTGTAGTAAATCCTGAAGTTACTTCGGTTAGAGATTCTGACAGAGTCGTTGGAAAGTTAGATGCTAAGGGAATTGAAAAGCATCAACTTATAGTAAACAGAATAAATTATGAAATGACTAAAAATGGGGATATGCTGGATGTAAATGACATATTAGACAGTTTGGCTATAGAACTTATAGGAGTAGTGCCGGATGACAGAAATATAACTATTTCTACGAATAAGGGTGAACCTATAGTATTGACCAGTGGATCATTATCAGGACAAGCATTTAGAAATATAGCTAAAAGAATAACGGGAGAAAAAGTGCCTCTTATGGATTTGAATACTAGCCATGAAGGATTATTTTCGTCAATAAAGAAACTATTTGGTATTAAATAAGGGGGTAGTGGGGAATGGACTTGTTTAAGATGTTCTCTAGGCAATCTTCCAAGGATGTAGCTAAAGAAAGATTGAGATTAATACTAATACACGACAGATGTGATATGTCAAAGGAAGTATTAGACAATATAAAGGATGATATACTTAAAGTACTTTCAAAGTATATGGAGATAGATCGTTCTGAAATAGATGTAAAAATGACAAATTCAGAGGAATTAACGGGAAATTCAGCAGCACTTGTGGCCAGTATACCTATAAAAAAGGTTAAGTATAATAAATAGGCTATGTATAAATTATGCATAGCTTTTTTATGTTCCTGTGTTATAATCATTATAGTTGCATTGGAGGGATATATAAAATGCTTGAAAAATTTGTCATAAACAGGAAACTTTTAAGGGAATTTGATTTTCCTATACTAATTACTGCCATAATTATATGTATCTTTGGAAGTTTAAATATTTATAGTGCCTCCCATATGAGTGATGGAACTCATTTTTTAAAATCGCAGCTTATTTATACGGCTGTAGGGCTTGTACTAACTTATTTTATACTTCTAGTAGATTATTCTGTGATAAAAGGTTATGTTGGTATAATATACTGGTTTGGTGTGTTTCTACTTATAATAAATTGTATACCGGCATTTCAGTCTACAGTTAATGGAGCTTCATCATGGATTAAAATCGGTCCTGTTAGCATGCAGCCTTCTGAATTTGCAAAAATAGGAATTATATTAATGATTGCAAAAAAACTAGAGGATATGGAAGGAAACATAAACAATGTAAAAAATTTTATCAAGCTTATGATTTATCCACTTATTCCTATGGCTCTAATTGTAAAGCAGCCTGACATGGGAATGACAATGGTATGTTTTTTTGCAGTTCTTGGAATAGTTTTTATTGCAAAATTGGATTTAAGAGTATTAATAGGAGGACTTTTAGCATTAACTATTTTAATAGTTATAGCTTTAAATACACCTATTATAGAAGAATATCAAAAAATGAGAATTATATCCCTATTTAGTCCCGAAAAATATCAAATGTCTTATTCACTTCAAGTTACTCAATCACAAATAGGAATTGGTTCAGGTGGAATTTGGGGAAAAGGATTCTTAAAAGGAACCCAGATATCAGGAGGATATGTACCAGAGGCACATACAGATTTTATATTTTCTGTAGTTGGAGAAGAATGGGGACTTGTTGGGGCTTTAGCTTTGATAGTATTTTATGTTATTATACTTTATAGATTTATAAAAATATCAAGGGAAGCTAAAGATATTTTTGGATCTATAGTATGTGTAGGAATAGCCTCAATGATGTTATTTTCAATTTTTCAAAATGTAGGTATGACTATAGGATTACTTCCTATAACAGGTATAACATTGCCTTTTATGAGTTATGGTGGAAGTTCACTGCTTGCAGCATTTATAGAAATAGCCTTAATTTTGAACATAGGTATGAGAAGGAAAAAAATTAATTTTTAAGGGGGAATTTATATGAAAATTGCTTTTATAGCACATGATAAAAAGAAAGATGATATAGTAGATTTTGTAAAAAGATATAGAGATGTTTTTGAAGGCCATGAGATTTTTGCTACAGGAACTACAGGAAAACTTATAAATGAGATGACAGGTCTAAAAGTTAATAGATTTCTTTCAGGACCTTTAGGTGGGGACCAGGAAATAGGAAGTAAAGTGGCACAGGGAGAAATGGATATAGTTATTTTTTTAAGAGATCCTTTAACTTCACAACCACATGAACCAGATATTGCTGCATTGCTTAGAATCTGTGATGTTCACTGTGTTCCTCTAGCTACTAATCTAGGTTCTGCAGAAGTTTTTGTAAAAGCACTAAAGTCACATAATTAATAGACAAGCTATATTTTTTTAGTTAATAGTTAAGAATGAAGAATTAATAGTTAATGTGGATTCTTTTACGTTACATTTAAAACATAGGCTATTGGAGCTTTGCTTCAATAGCCTATGTTTTAGATTTTTTGAAGTGTTAACGGAAAAAAATCATCCATAACTATTAATTCTTAACTATTAATTTTTAATTATTGAAAGTATGCTTAAGTAATAAATAGGTCGCCCCTTAAATATATATAATTATGTGTATCATTTTAAATGGGGGAATCTATATTGGGAAATTATGATTCGGAATACCAAAATTATTATAATTCTTTAAAAGGAAGAGCCAATTATTCACCGCACCATGATAGAATGAGAAGTAGTGGGGGTTTCTTTTTTCAAAAGAGTAATTATTTGGTCAAGAGAATTATAAGGGATCTAATAGGAGTTTTAGTGTTATTTGCATTCGTTATAGTTTGTAAAATTATACAGACTCCACAGACTAAAAGTGTATATAGTTATTCTAAGGAAATTGTGGATGAAAATTATGATTATAGCAAAATAGAAACTCAACTCAAAAATATAAATATAAATGATATTAAAAACGGGGCTGAAAATGTAATGAATCGAATTAGAGTAAATGAAGAAGAATAAATTTTAAGAGGTATTTCTGTGATTAAAATAAGTAAATATTTTATACCATATGTGATATTCCTGATTTTCATAGGGTATAAAGGGAAACTTATTTATACTTTTATTATAGTTTTTTTCCATGAAATGGTTCATTATTTAGTTGCTAGATATTATAAATTTTCTGGGTTTGACATAGAATTTATAGCAATAGGGACAGTTATAAAACTTAAGGATCTAGATGAAGCATTTCCACGAGAGGATTTAATAATTTCAATTTCTGGTCCTGCAGCTAATTTAATCTTTAGTGCAGTTTTTTATTTTGCATATAAAAATTTTTATTTAAGCATTTTCTATATGCTCTTCTCTATAAATTTAGCTATAGGATTATTTAATTTAATACCGGCTTTTCCTTTGGATGGGGGAAGAATATTGAGAAGTATTCTAAACTTAAAAATGACTTATAGAAAAGCAAATAGAATTATGATAATAACAAGTATATTTATTGGAATAGCACTTATGTTTATGTACATTCTCTTATTTTTAAATGGATATAGCAATTTTAGTATAGGAATAATAGGGATATTTATAGTTACTACTTCTTTAAGGGAAAATGAAAGGATATCATATATAATTATGGGTGATATAATTAGAAAAAGATATAAATTTATAAAGAGAGGTTATATTGAAAATAGAACTTTATCAATACACTATAGACAGGATTTGCTTACAGCTATGGGGTTGTTTGATAAGAATAAGTATAATACATTTATGGTCTTAGATGATGAGATGAATTTAATGGATACAATATATGAAGAAGAGATTATAGAAGGGTTGAAGTTATATGGAAATATAACTCTAGAAAAATTTATTGAAATATTAAATGATAAATAATACTTTTTAACCTAAGGAAGGAGCAAGATTGTATAGATTTTGTCTTTGCCTTAGGTTTATATATTTTAAATTATTTTTGGTTATGCTAAAATATAGGAATGATACCTAAGAGGAGGATTTTTAATGAATAGAATTTCTGATGATATATTATTTAAAGTGGAAAAACCTGCCCGCTATATTGGAGGGGAAATGAATTCCTATGTAAAAAATAAAGATGAAGTAGATATTAGATATGCATTTTGCTTTCCGGATGTATATGAAGTTGGAATGTCATACCTTGGTATGAAAATACTTTACTACATACTAAATGAAAGAAAAGATACTTATTGTGAAAGAGTATTTGCACCTTGGCCTGATATGGAAGAACTTATGAGAAAAAATAATATATCACTTTATGGACTTGAGAGCAAAGATCCTATAAAGAATTTTGATTTTATAGGGTTCACTCTTCAATATGAAATGAGTTATACTAATATTTTAAATATGTTAAATTTGGCTGGACTTTCTGTTAGAGCTTCTGATAGAGGAGAAGAAGATCCTATAATTATGTGTGGAGGGCCTTGTGCCTATAACCCTGAGCCTCTCTTTGATATAGCAGATATGTTTGCTTTAGGTGAATCTGAGGAACAGATGAACGAGATTATGGATCTTTACAAAGAGTATAGAGGAAGAAAAAAAGAGTTCTTAAGGGCGGTGTGCCATATAGAGGGTATATATGTGCCTTCTCTTTATGATGTAAACTATAATGAAGATGGAACCATAAGAGAATTTAAACCGCTTTATGATGATGTGCCACCTAAGATTACTAAAAGGATAATCAAAAATTTTAATGATGTGGAATATCCAGATAAAATTATAGTGCCTTATACAGATATAGTACATGATAGGATAACTCTTGAGACTTTTAGGGGATGTACTAGAGGTTGTAGGTTTTGTCAGGCAGGTATGATATACAGACCTGTAAGGGAGAAAAAAACATCTAAACTTTTAGAAACAGCAGATAAACTTATAAAAAGTACAGGATATTCAGAGGTATCACTTACTTCTTTGAGCATATGTGATTATTCAGATTTAAAAAATTTAGTTGTTAATTTTATAAATGAACATGAAAAAGACAAAGTGGGGTTATCCTTGCCTTCACTTAGAATAGATTCTTTTTCTGTAGGACTTATAAATGAAATACAAAAGGTTAGGAAAACTGGACTTACTTTTGCACCAGAGGCAGGAAGTCAGAGAATGAGAGATGTAATAAATAAGGGTGTTACAGAGAAAAATTTGATGGATTCTGTAAGCAGTGCTTTTGAGTCTGGATGGTCTACAATAAAGTTGTATTTTATGATAGGGCTTCCCTACGAAACTATGGAAGATGTAAAGGAAATTGCACATTTATCCCAAAAAGTAGTGGATGAATATTTCAAAGTACCTAAGGATAAAAGAAAAAAAGGATTAAAAGTAACAGTTAGTACTTCCATATTTGTACCAAAGCCTTTTACACCATTTCAGTGGACGGCTCAAATAAAAATGGAAGATGTTAAAGAAGAGATTAGAGAATTGAGATCTTCCATAAGCAGTAGACATATAGTATATAATTGGCATGAAAGTCCTTTAAGCTATTTGGAAGCTGTATTTGCAAGGGGAGATAGAAGGCTTTGTGAAGTACTTATTAAAGCTTACGAAAAAGGAGCTAAGTTTGATAGTTGGTCGGAGTATTTCAATTTTGATTTATGGGAAGAAGCTTTTAAAGAATGTAATGTAGATGGGGATTTTTATGCTTATAGAAATAGAAGTTATGAAGAAATACTTCCCTGGGATTTCATAGATATAGGAGTAAATAAGAAATTCCTAATAGAAGAAAATGAAAGAGCTAAAAAGGCTGAAGTAACTCCAGATTGTAGATTGGGATGTAAAAATTGTGGAGTTAATGTTAATTTAGGAGGTGAATGCTTTGAGGGCGCAGTATTTAATAAAGTTCAGTAAAAAACATAGTATAAGATTTATAGGGCACCTTGATTTATTGAGAACCATACAGAGGATGATAAAGAGATCAGAGCTTCCTGTAGAATATTCTAAGGGATTTAATCCACATATAAATATGTCTATAGCACAGCCTCTAGCTGTAGGAGTTTATTCCTGCGGAGAATATATGGACTTATATTTTGAAGAAGAAGTTTTAGAAGATCATATTAAAGAAAAATTAAATAAAAGTGCACCTAGTGGAATAGAAGTGTTAAGGGTAGATAAGGTAAAAAATGTAGAAAATAAAAAAGTGTTTAAATCCATGGCAGAAATAAATGCAGCTAAGTATATAATTAACATAAAATATAAAGATGTAAGTAAGCTTAAAGAAAATATGGAAAACTTAATGAAATGCCCAACTTGGAATACAATAAAGAAGACCAAGAAGGGAGAGAAAGAAGTAGATATAAAAAAGTTAGTAAAAAAATTGGACTATGATGTTTTTGAAAATAAGCTTAGATTAGAAACTGTGATAAGTTGTGGAAGTGTAGAAAATTTATCTCCAGAACTTTTATCAAGTTTTATACAAGACAATACGGAAAATTCTGATAAAGATTGTTTTATTGATATAATGAGAGAAGAAGTATATGGGAGAAGACAAAATAAGTTATTCCCATTATATGAGTATGTATCAGACTTATATTAACCTGAAGGAGAGGTGAACTATGGTTTGGAAGAAATATTTGTTGAAAGAAGTGTGGAAGGTTTTTTGAGAATTGCTATAAAGGATAATGGTATTCTAAAGGAATGCCACATTCAGGAAGAAAAGGGCAATGCTTACCCGGGAGAAGTGTACATAGGTGTAGTTAAAAATGTAGTACCAGCTATAAAATGTGCTTTTATAGATATAAACTGCAGGAGAAATGCCTATATGTATATGGATAGCAAATTTAGAAATCTTAACTTAAAAAAAGGTGAAAAAATTTTGGTACAGGTCACAAAGGAAGATTATGGAAGAAAAGGAGCTAAAGTTATCAAAATTATAAGCTTACCAGGTAAATATTGTGTTTTAAGTAATTTTAGCAAAGGCATGAAGTTTTCACAAAAAATACAGGATGAATCCTTTAAGAAGCTTATACTGGAGAAAATAAAAATACCATCAGGTATTGGGGTAATGATAAGAACCGATGCCCAGAATATTCCATCAGAATTTATAAACAAAGAAATACATAAGTTGAATGATATATATAATAAGTTAAAAAATAAAGCTCAGTATGCTCTAAAGCCTGAACTCATGTTTGATAGTGGGGGTGCACTTGGTGAAGTACTTAGAGATAGATTGTGGGACAGTAATTTAAAGATATATGTAAATAATGATGTGGATTATAAATATATAGAGGATTTTCTAAAGGGTGTATGCAATGTAAATGCACACCTAGAACTGTATACGGGTGAAAAAACTCTTCTGTCTCATTATAATATGGAACATGAAATATTAAATTTACGAGATAATAGAATAGAATTAAATTGTGGTGGATATATAGTTATAAATAAAACAGAAGCTATGTTTGTAATAGATGTTAATTCGGGTAAAAACATAAGAAATAATAAAATGGATAAAACAGTATTTATAACTAATTTGCAAGCGGCAGAAGAAATTGCAAGGCAAATAGTGCTTAAAAATTTAAGTGGAATAATATTAATAGATTTTATAGATATGGAGGATGAGGTAGATAAGAAAAAGGTTATGGACAAACTTAAAGCTGGTTTTTTAAATAGCAAAAGTAAGGTTGTTGTATACCCTTTTACAGAGTTAAATCTAGTGCAGATAGCTAGAAAAAGACAGGGTAAACCAATATATGATTATATAGAGGAAGATTGCAGGTACTGTGATGGAACAGGAAAAAAAATAAAACTATCTTATATGATGGTTCTCATAAGAAATGAAATTTCAAATATAAGTTGTGACAGGAATGTAAAAGATTTTCACATACAGATAGATGTATCTTATGAAAAGGATGTTAAAAATAATATGGATAGGTTCATAAAAGGCATAGGTGCTGGGGACAAGAGAATATATATTACTTATGAAAAGAAAGTATCTTATAAGATAGAACCACTTGAGTTTATGAGCCAGATAGAGCATCTGAAAGAGTTTAAAGTAAATTGAAAAAACTTTACAAACAATAACATATGTGTTAAAATGACATCTGTAGACCGCTCAAAAAAGGTTTTATAAATTATAGAAAGAATGGATTTTCTATATACCTTTTAGGCGAGACTGGATTGAGGAGGTGTTTTAAATGTATGCAGTTGTAGCTACTGGTGGAAAACAGTATAAGGTTTCAGAAGGAGACGTTATATATGTTGAAAAATTAGATGCTGAAGTTGATTCAACAGTTGAACTTGACAAAGTTTTAGTAGTAGGTAAAGATGACGCAGGTGTAGTTATTGGAAAACCTGTAGTTGAAGGAGCTAAAGTAAGTGCTAAAGTATTGGCACAGGGAAAAGCTAAAAAAGTTATAGTCTTCAAGTATAAGGCTAAAAAGGATTACAGAAAGAAGCAGGGACATAGACAGCCTTACACTAAATTACAAATTGAAAAAATTGATGCGTAATTATGATTGAAGCATTTTTTAAAAGGAAATCCTGTAATTTGGTTTCAGTTGTACTTAAAGGCCATGCAGAGTCAGTCAACCAGGGGTATGACATGGTGTGTAGTGCTGTTTCTGCCATATCTCAAACTACTGTAATAGGAATAACAGAAGTGTTAAAGCTTAAATTAAAGTACTCTATAAAGGATGGATTTTTAAGCTTTTCTTTAAAAGATATGAAAGAGGATGACATTTTAAAATGTCAGGTGCTTATGGAAACTATGTTACTTGGTTTGAAAAGTATTGAATTTAATTTTGGTGAATATATAAATGTAAAGGTAGAGGAGGTGTAATTTTATGTTAATTATGAATCTTCAACTATTTGCCCACAAAAAAGGAGTAGGTAGTTCAAGGAATGGTAGAGATAGTGAATCCAAGAGATTAGGTACTAAATCTGCTGATGGACAGTTTGTTTTAGCTGGAAACATATTAGTTAGACAGCGAGGAACAAAAATTCATCCTGGAACTAACGTTGGAAGAGGATCTGACGATACTTTATTTGCAAAGATAGATGGTGTAGTTAGATACGAAAGAGTAGGAAAGACTAAAAAGAAGGCCAGCGTATATCCTTTAAAGTTAGAAGAATTAGCAGCTGAATAGTATTATTAAGGCACCCTAATGAGGGTGCTTTTTTAAAATTCCTTATTTTAAGAAAAAAGTTGTATACTGAGGTTAGAGTGAATTACTTACTTATCTGTGGGAATAATAAAATTTAGAATAAAGTGATTTTTTAATTTAATATAATTAACTTTTGAAAGGAAGTGAGCGGCATGTTCGTAGATACAGCTAAAATATTTGTAACCTCTGGAGATGGTGGAGATGGATCCATTTCTTTTAGAAGGGAAAAGTATGTAGCCTTTGGAGGACCAGATGGTGGAGATGGTGGAAAAGGCGGAGATGTTATACTTGTAGCAGATACAGAAAGTACTACACTTTTGGATTTTGCATATAGGAAAAAATATCGTGCAGAAAAAGGTGAAAATGGAGCAGGATCTAAGTGTTTTGGAAGAAATGGAAAAGATCTTTACATAAAAGTACCTATGGGAACAGTTGTAAGGGATGTGAAAACGAATAAAATAATGGCAGATCTTGCCCATCCTGAAGACAAATGCATAGTTGCAAAAGGTGGAAGAGGCGGAAGAGGAAATGTGAGGTTTACAACTTCTGTAAGGCAGGCACCAGATTTTGCTGAGCCAGGAATGCCAGGAGAAGAAAGATATATATCATTGGAACTTAAGTTACTGGCGGATGTAGGACTTTTGGGATTTCCAAATGTAGGTAAATCTACTCTTTTGTCTATAGTGACTAAGGCTACACCTAAAATTGCAAATTACCATTTTACAACATTGTCCCCTAATCTAGGGGTAACTAATATTTCAGGAATAAAGAGTTTTGTAATAGCAGATATACCGGGTATAATAGAAGGTGCAGCAGAAGGAGTAGGTCTTGGAATTGAATTTTTAAGACATATCCAAAGGACAAGGCTTTTAATACATGTAGTAGATATATCAGGAATTGAAGGAAGAGATGCTTTCGATGACTTTACCAAAATAAATAAGGAATTAAAAAAGTACGATGTGAAACTCTGGGATAAACCTCAGATAATTGCTGCAAACAAATCAGATATGCTATATGACAATGAATTATTTGAAAACTTTAGAAAAAAAGTTGGCAAGTTAGGATATGACAGGGTATTTAAAATATCTGCAGCTACAGGACAGGGTGTTAAAGAACTTATGAAGGAAGCTGCTAGGATACTAGGTACTATACCTGTAGAAAATATTGAAATAAATGAAGAAGATAAATTTGTACCTGAAGAAAAGAAATTTACTTATACCATAAGAAAAGAAGAAAATACTTTTATAGTGGAAGGAAGCTTTGTTGATAGGTTACTTGGAAGCGTAAATGTAAATGATCCTGACGAATTACGATATTTTTATAAGGTACTTAAAAACAAAGGAGTTATGCAGGAATTAATGGATATGGGAATTAAAGATGGGGATGTAGTTAAGCTGAATGATTTTGAATTTGATTATGTAATGTAATAAAAAAATAAATGGAGAGAAAATAGATGGTTAAAAAAGCTATTTTTGGGGGAACATTTGATCCAATACACAATGGACATATACATATAGCTTATGAAACTTTATATAGATTGGGAGTAGATAATATTGTATTTATACCGACAGGTAATCCTCCCCACAAAGCGAACAAAGATGTAACAAGTGCTTTTTTGAGATACGAGATGGTAAAGGCAGCTGTAGGTACGGAAAGTAAATTCTCTGTAAGTAAATATGAAATAAATAAACCTAATTTAAGCTATACGTATAATACCTTAAAACATTTTAATAAAGCTGAAAGGAAAACCAAATGGTATTTCCTAACGGGAGTAGACTGTCTAATGGACATTGAAAATTGGAACAGGGTAGAGGATATATTTAAGTTGTGCCAATTTATAGTATTTAATAGGCCAGGGTTTCCAGATTTTACTGCACAAAACATAAAAGAACAGAAAGAAAAAGTAGAAAAAAAGTATTCTACTAAAATTATATATTTAGATGCTCCTCTATTTGATATTTCTTCTACAGATATACGAAAAAATATTAAAATGGGCAGAAATGTGAGTTATCTTCTTCCCGAGAGTGTTTATGACATTATTAAACAACATAATCTTTATAAATGAAATTAAATAATTTTTTGGAGTGATAAGGGATGTGGAGTGAAGAACAGATCAAAGAATATTTAAATGAGAAGCTGAAGAAAAACAGATATGAGCATAGTTTGAGTGTACAGGATACGGCAATAAAGTTAGCTGAATTTTATCATGCGGATGTTAAAAAGGCAAGTACAGCAGGACTTGTTCATGATTGTGCTAAGCACATGTCAAATGATGAAATGTTGTCTATGGCACATGAGAATCAGGTTCCTATAGATGAAGTAAGTGCATTAAATCCTCAACTTCTCCATGGAAATATTGCTGCAGTGATAGCAAAAAATGTTATGGGGATTTATGATGAGGAAATATTGAGTGCAGTAGCTTGTCATACTACAGGTAAGAAAGATATGAATCTTTTAGAAAAGATAGTGTATATTGCAGATTACATAGAGCCTTTAAGAAATTTTCCAGGAGTAGCAATACTTAGAGAAGAGGCGTTTACAGATCTAGATACTGCACTCTTAGATGCCTTTAATAATACTATAAAAGTTGTAATTGATAGGGGACAACTCTTGCATGTAAATACAATTAGCGGCAGAAATTATTTGGTTTTTAAAAAAGCTCATAAATAAATTCTAATTGTATGCGAATAAATACGCTATAATTAGTATATTAAAAATTTTAAGCTTATTTTAGGAGGTTTTTTTATAATGGAAAAAGAAATAATAAGCACAAAAAAAGCACCAGGGGCTGTAGGACCTTATTCTCAGGCTGTTAAGGTTGGAAACTTTTTATTCACATCAGGCCAAATTCCACTGGATCCATCTACAGGAGAATTAGTTTCAAGTGACATTAAAAAGGCAACAGAGAGATCACTTGAAAACATAAAAGCTTTACTAGAAGAAGCAGGAACATGTTTTGATAAAGTTATTAAGACTACCGTATATGTAAAAAATATGTCAGATTTTGCAGCTGTAAATGAAGTATATGCAAAATACTTTAAAAAGGATATGCCTGCAAGATCTTGTGTAGAAGTAAAGCTTCCAAAAGATGCATTGGTTGAAGTAGAAGTAATAGCATTAGTTGATTAATTGTAGAGTTTCTAGTTTGAAAGTTGATTTATACTAAGCAATATACTGACAAATTTCATCACGCTAAAAACTTTTAATAAGTCTAAAGTTCGGTATTTTGAAAATCTAAAGGAGATTATATAAACTCGTACCTCAGACATATATAAGCTCCTAAGATTTTCTAAAATACCTTGCTAAGACTTATGGAAAAGTTTTTAAATGTGATTTCAATTTTGTCAGTATATTTTATGTATAAGTTCAAATTTCAATTAGAACCACTATATATCATTAACCCTATAATTGAATGTTGAAAAAATATCCGGAGTATAAGTTGATTTTTAAGCTAGAAAATTTACATATAGGGTTTCTAATTTAAGATTGCATCAGCAGCATTATATTTTAGATTTTTTGGAGTTTTAACGAAAGAAAATCATCCATAACAATTAATTCTTAACAATTAATTCTTAATTGTATTTAGCAGTTTGCTGCAGAAAGGAAAAGTTATATGAAAGAAAATAAGATAGTATTTATAGTAGATGAAAAAGATGAAGGATTGAAATTGAGATACTACCTGCAAAGAGTTCAAAAACTTTCAGGCAGACTTATAAAAGGGGCGGCCTTGAGTGGAAGGATAGAGATAAACAATAAAAGGGTAAAATTAAACCATATAGTAAAGTCAGGGGAAAGTATATCTTTAAACCTTGTAAAAGAGGAGTCTCAAAATGTAGAGCCTGATAAAATGGATATAGAAGTAGCATACGAAGATGATGATCTGATAGTTGTAAATAAAAGACCGGGTATAGTGGTGCATCCTACAAGAAGTTATCCTTCAGGTACTTTGGCTAATGGACTTATGTATTATTTTAAGGAGAAGGGAGAAGATTGTATAGTAAGATTAGTAAGTAGATTGGATATGGATACTTCAGGTCTTATAATAGTTGGAAAAAATCAATTTGCTCATATGGCTCTGGCAAGAGACATGAAAAGTGAAGAATTTGAAAAGAGTTATATTGCTGTCATTCATGGAAAGATGGAAGAAAATGAAGGAACTATAGATTTGCCAATATATAGACAAGAAGGAGAAGACATAAGAAGAATTATAGATGAAAGAGGACAGAAAAGCATTACTCACTATAAGGTAATAAAGGATTTTAAGAATGATCAGTTATTAAAGCTTACGTTAGAAACGGGAAGAACCCACCAAATAAGGGTACATTTAAGTTATTTAGGTCATCCTCTTTATGGAGATACATTGTATGGAAAAGAGAACGACAGTATGTATATAAATAGGCAGGCACTTCATGCTTATAGGCTTAAATTTCCACACCCTAGAGGAAATAAGATATTGGAGCTAGAAACTGCTATCCCAGAAGATATTCTAAAATTAATAGAAAAAATAAGCTAAAACTCTATGTATTTTAAGTTTCAGCTTATTTTAATATAATTATTTATTAGAGAATACACGTCTTTTCAACACAAATACAACAGCTAAAATTATAATGATAGGTGGTACAGCGAGTAAATACTTATTTTTCATAATAATTTTTTGCATATTGTTAGAATTTAATACTTGTTTTTCACCATGAGTTATGCTGCTTGCAAGCTTTAATTTTCCTATTTCTCTTCCTTCAAAGGATATAGAAGCTTCATCAACTATATCTCCCTTTTTAAAGAATCTAAACATTAAGTTTTTATCCTTTAGGGTTACCTGAGGTACATTTGTATCATCCTTAGCTTTGATATAGTAAAAATCATAAGCAGCAATCAGTGGAATAGAAAGTCCATCTTTATTATAAGTTGTGACTAAAGCTCCTTTTTGGTATAACTTGGTAAAGGTAAAATTGTTAAATCCAAAGTTAAATAAAGCTACTGCGTCAGGGAAAAAAGTTTTATTTTTATCGTGAATTAGTGCCACTATAAGCTGTTGTCCATTTCTTGTAGCTGTAGATACATAGGAGTGAAATGATTGTACGGTATATCCTGTTTTACCGCCTAGGCATCCACTGTAATAATAGGTGGATTGTTTTTGTATCAATTTATTTTCATTCCATACTTCCCTTGGCTGTGGGGATTTGTTGGTAGCTGGGATAGTATAAGATATAGTAGTAGCTATCTTAGAATATTCAGGATGCTTAGATAGTGCTCTCATCATTAGAGCTAAATCTCTTGCTGAGGTTTTATGGTTTTCATCAAATAATCCAGTAGGATTTACAAAATTGGTATTTTTAGCTCCAAGTTCCTTAGCCCTTTTATTCATCTTAGCTACAAACTTATCCATAGTACCACCTATATGTTCTGCTAGTGCTTCTGCACAATCGTTATCTGAAGCTAGCAGTAAACCATATAGCAAATCCTTTACAGTTAATTGCTCACCTTCACAGAGTCCAACTCTAGTTCCATCTACATTTGGTGGATTTTTACCGATTATAACTTTATCATTTAGATTTGTATTTTCAAGTGTTAAAAGTGCAGTCATTATTTTGGTAGTGGATGCTGGTGGATACGCAGTATCTGGGTCTTTAGAATACAAAAGCTGGCCAGTAGCTGCATCCAAAATTACAGCGCCATCAGCTGAAACAGGAGGAGGCATTTCTTTAGCATGAACTACTCCATAGGGATTATTAGAACAAATAAGCAAAAACAGTAGTGCAAATGTGACTATTCTTTTCATTTTTTCCTCCTTTAGGACAATTCCTAAATATTATATCAAAAAAATAATATATATGCGACATAATTTTTTTAAATTGTCAATAATTTAAATTATAAACATAAATATATTTCATTGCAAATTACAATTATATAAGAGGGGAATAGTAATGAGAGATAAGAAAAAAATTGTAGGTTCAATTGTTATTTTGATTGTATTTGCCTTATTCTTAATTATAGGGTATGTGAACTCGAGACCATCCAGTAATACTGCAGTGAAGAGTGAAGAAGTATTTAAAGATCAGGATAATGCTGGAGAAGCCTCTAAAAGTAAGCCATATAAAGGCATAACCGTATATGTAAATGGAGAAGTTAAAAATCCTGGAGTGTATAAATTGAAAAATGATAGTAGAATACAGGATATTGTAAAGGAAGCAGGTGGATTTACAGCTGCAGCGGATACAAGTAAACTAAATTTAGCTAAGAAGTTAAAGGATGAAGATTATATATATGTAGACAAAAAAGTAGAGAATGGGACAAATAAGGTTGAATCTGGTGGGAAAGGAGGCAGTAGTGGAGGAGTAGGACAGGATGGAAAGGTAAATATAAACAAAGCTTCCAAAGAAGAATTAAAAACAATACCTGGAGTTGGAGATGTTACTGCTCAAAAGATAATAGACTATAGAGAAAAAAATGGGGATTTTTCTTCTATTGAGGATTTAAAAAAGGTAGGAAGAATAGGTGATAAAACCATTGAAAAGATAAAGGATAAGATAGAGGTAAGGTAGATATAGATAGATGAAGTTTGTTATAAAATGGTGTACAATATTGTAGAGAATGAATTTCTATTGGAGGTGTTATTTTGAAGCATAAGAGACTAACAGAACTTGCTCGAACTTCTGGGTGAGCAGCTAAAATAGGACCGGAGGTCCTTTCTAAAATACTGGGTAAGTTACCTCGAATGGAAAATGAAAATTTAATGGTTGGAATAGAGACTTCGGATGATGCTGCGGTTTATAAATTAGATAATGATACAGCAGTAATACAAACACTTGATTTTTTTACACCAATAGTGGATGATCCTTATACTTTTGGTCAAATAGCTGCAGCAAATTCTCTAAGTGATATATATGCGATGGGAGGAAAGCCTAAAGTAGCACTTAATATAGTTTGTTTTCCTTCCTGTCTTCCTGAAGAGGTGCTAGGAGAAATACTAAGAGGTGGTGCTGATAAAGTTATTGAAGCAGGTGCAGTAGTAGTTGGAGGCCATACTGTAGAGGATAATGAGCCTAAATATGGGTTGTCAGTTATGGGACTCGTACATCCTAGTAACATACTTAAAAATTGTGGATCTGAAGTAGGGGATGTAATTATACTTACTAAGCCTTTAGGTATAGGAATAATTAATACTGCAATAAAAGGAGAAATGGCATCTAAAGAAGCTTATGATAAGGCAATTAAAGTTATGTCTACTTTAAATAAGTACGCAGGAGAAATAGTAAGTAAATACTCTGTAAGTGCATGTACAGATATAACTGGTTTTGGAATTATGGGGCACGGATATGAAATGGCTTCTGCATCTGGTGTTACATTAAAGCTTTATGCAAGTAGAATACCTTATATACAAGAGGCAAGAGAATATGCCGAAATGGGATTGGTACCGGCAGGTGCATATAGAAATAAAGACTATTTGAAAGGTAAATATTCAATAGAAAATGTACCTGAGTGGATGGAAGATATTTTATTTGATCCACAGACGTCTGGTGGACTTCTTATAACCTGCAGCAAATCAGAAGGTATTAAAATTATGAAGGAACTTTCAAAGCTTGAAGTAAAATCTTCTGTAATAGGTGAAGTCGTACCTTTTCAGGAGAAGAAATATATAGAAGTAGAATAATGGTTTAAAGGAGTGAAAGTCAAGTTGTGGATAAAAAACAATTATTAAGAAAACTTCCTAAAATGGATGAACTCTTGAATGAAGAAATTGTAAAATTAGAGACTGGCACTACAATGAAAGAAATTGTAATGGAATCTTTAAGAGAAGCTGTAGACAATTATAGAAATCTTATTTTAAAGGGTAAAATTGAAGACTTTACAAAAGAAGGTATATTGAAAAGCTTTAGAATAATAATTGAAGAAAAAAAGCAGCCCAACTTGAAAAATGTAATAAATGCTACGGGAGTTATCATACATACTAATCTAGGGAGATCCATTTTAAGTGATGGTGCTTTAAAGAATGTAATTGATGCAGCTCATAATTATAGTAATTTAGAATATGACCTGGAAAAAGGCACAAGAGGATCTAGGTATAGCCACGTAGAAGAGCTGATTAAAAGGATTACAGGAGCAGAGGCTTCTTTAGTTGTAAATAACAATGCAGCTGCAGTAGTCTTGGTTTTAAATACTCTTTGCAGTGGAAAGGAAGCCATAGTGTCTAGGGGACAACTGGTGGAAATAGGGGGTTCTTTTAGAATACCTGAAGTTATGGAATTTAGTGGAGTCAATCTTGTGGAAGTAGGAACAACTAATAAAACTCATCTGAGAGATTATGAAAATGCCCTTAGTGAAAATACGGGAGCATTTTTAAAAGTTCACACATCTAATTTTAAAATAATTGGTTTTTCAGAAGAGGTGTCTTTAGAAGAAATGGTGAAACTATCAGTAAAAAGCAGGATACCGGTAGTAGAGGATATAGGAAGTGGAACACTTATAGATTTTTCTAGATATGGATTTGAGTATGAGCCTACAGTACAGGAAAGCATAGATAAAGGTGTTGATGTAGTTACTTTTAGTGGAGATAAAATGCTGGGAGGGCCTCAGGCGGGCATAATTGTAGGAAAGAAAAAATATATAGACAAGATGAAAGAAAATCAGCTTACAAGGGCTCTTAGAATAGATAAAATGACTCTTGCAGCTCTTGAAGGCACATTAAAATATTATCTAGATGAAAGTGAAGCAATAAAAAATATACCAACACTGCATATGATACTTGCAAGTGAATACGAGCAAAAACGCAGAGCTCTTATTTTGAAGGAGAAACTTGAAGATAAGAATTTGAATTTTAAATTTACTGTAGAAGAAGATTATTCCATGGTAGGAGGGGGATCCATGCCAGGACAAAAAATACCTACCTATGTAATTAAAGCAGAAAGCAGCAGTGTGTCACCAGAACAGGTTGATAAAAAGTTTAGAAAGAGAAGAGTACCTATAATTGTACGATTAGCGCATAATCAAGTTATAATGGATTTAAGAACTATGCTAGATAGGGATTTTGATATTTTGGTAGATGCTTTTACAGAGTTGTAGCTTAAGGTATTTTCTTTGAAATGCCTAACTTGATACATTTCAGTTTGGAGGTAATTTTGTATGAGGCATGTTGTAATAGGAACAGCGGGGCATATAGACCATGGCAAAACTGCACTTATAAGAGCCTTGACGGGAAGGGAAACTGACACTTTAAAAGAAGAGAAAGAAAGAGGAATATCAATAAACCTTGGATTTACTTTCTTTGATTTGCCATCAGGAAAAAAAGCTGGAATTATAGATGTACCTGGTCACGAAAAATTTATAAAAAATATGTTAGCTGGGGTTAGTGGTATAGATTTAGTACTTATGGTGATTGCAGCAGATGAGGGAGTTATGCCGCAGACTAGAGAGCACTTTGAAATACTTCAACTTTTAAATGTAAATAAAGGTATAATTGTGGTTACTAAAATAGATTTAGTAGATGAAGAGTGGCTGGATATGGTAATAGAGGATATAAAGAAAGAGTTTAAAGGAACTTTTTTAGAGAATGCTCCCATATGCAAAGTTTCTTCTAAAACTAAAATTGGTTTAGATTCTCTGGCAAGAGAAATAGATAGACTTACAGAAGATGTTTCCTGTAAAGATATAAGAGGACATTTTAGGCTTCCTGTAGACAGAGTTTTTTCTATAAGTGGATTTGGCACAGTTGTAACGGGTACTGTAATTAGTGGAAGTATTAGAGAAGGTGAACAAGTACAAATATATCCTTCCAAAGTATTATCTAAAGTGAGAGGCATACAAATAAATGATAAACAGGTAAAAAAAGCTGAAGCAGGTGAAAGATGCGGAATAAATTTAGCAAATGTAAAAACTAGTAGTATAGATAGGGGAGATGTCATATCATTAGAAAATTTAATGGAACCATCTCTCATGATAGATTGCAAATTACATTATTTAAAGAGTGCACCAAAACCTCTGAAGAATAGACAAAGGGTAAGGATTTACCATGGTACCAGTGAAATCATATGTAGGGTAGTGATACTTGATAAGAAGGAAGTAAATCCAGGAGAAGATTCTTACATTCAATTTAGATTGGAAAAGCAGCTTACTTCCCAGAGAAAAGATAGATTTGTAATAAGAAGTTATTCTCCTATGAGTACAATAGGTGGAGGAATCATAATAGAACCTTCTGCTAAGAAAGCTAAAAGATTTAATGAGGAATATATAGAAGAGTTAAGAATAAAGGAAAAAGGGAATACACAAAATATACTAGAAGGTGTCATTAAAAATTTGAGCGAAAGTTATCCTAAAGAAGAGGATATATTAAAGGCTTTGGGTAAAAACGAAGTCAGCATAAAGAATCAGTTAAAAAAGCTAGTAGATAGTGGAACAATAGTAATATTAAATGGAGGAGAAAAAAATGTATATCTTCATAAAGATTTTTTGAATGAAAAAATTAATGTATTAGAGGATATATTAGAAAAGTTTCATGAAAATAATCCTTTAAAAATAGGAATATCAAAAGAAGAAATTAAAAATAAAGTATTTGGGAAAAAAATTAAGCAAAAAATATATGATTGTATAATGGAGTTTTTAGAGGATAAAAATGTTATAAATACTTACAAAAATTTTGTATCCCTAATAGATTTTAAACCTAAATACAATGATATGCAGAATGATATTAGAAAAAATATACTGAGTGAGTTTAAAAAGCAAAAGTTTATTCCACCAAAGTACTCGGATTTAGAGAGTAGGTGCAAGGATAAAAAATCATTTAGAATGGTATTTGAATCTTTAGTTGATAGGGAAGATATAGTTAAAATTTCTGAGAATTTCTGGCTTCTCTCTGAGTACTATCAAAAGGCTAAAGATATTGTAATAAATTTTATAAAGGAGCATGGAAACATATCAATTGCTGAATTTAGAGATGAACTACAAACCAGCAGAAAGTATGCTTTAGCACTTATGGAGCATTTTGATACTATAAAGTTTACCAAGAGGATGGAAGATAAAAGAATCCTTTATTAACCACATATGAATTCGTTGACATTGGGTTTTGGTTTACTTATAATAGTACTTGGTGATTTGAAATGGGAGTAGATAGGTGCTGGTGTGCCTGCCAGTCTTCAAAACTGTGTTGTCGTGCTAATACCACGATGGGTGAGTTCGATTCTCACATATTCCCGCCAGTTGATATTACAAGCTTTAGAAGGATTTATAAAATTCTTTTAAGGCTTTTTTCTTTTGAGGAATTTTAGACTTGACGACCATTTGACGACATGAGATTTTTATTTGAATATATCATTTAGTCTTTCTACAGCTTCTTTCTGGATGTTAGGCAATACGTGGGAATAGATATCTAATGTTATAGATACAGTAGAATGTCCTAATCTCTCACTTACTATTTTAGGGTTAACACCTTTTGATAATAACATGGTGGCATGAGTGTGCCTAAGATCATGAAATCTTATAATTGGATATCCCAATTTTTTAACACTGTTTCTAAACATATCAGATATATAATGGGGTCTATATGGCTGACCGTTATCCCAGGCACATACAAAGCCTTCATCATTATAACTAGTTTCATTTTTAAGCATATGTTTTATTTGAGATTTTCTATGAGTTTTTAAATCCTTAAATGTTAAATCCATCATTGCAATATTCCTTTTGGATTTAGCTGTTTTTGGAGATTTAAGCTCATAATTATTACCAACTCTTTGAAAGTTATGGGTTACTGAAATAAAATGCTCCTTGAAATTTACATTGTCCCATTTTAATGCTGCTATTTCACCTTCCCTCATTCCAGTAGTTAGTGCCAGCATAGCAGGAATATATAAATTAGTACCATATATATCTTTTAAAAAATTATTTAATGTATCAGTATCCCACACTTTAACTTCAAATTTATTTCGTTTTGGAGCTGTTACATAGTCAGTAGGATTATTATTTATCATTTGCCAATTGACTGCATGTTTTAAAGCTAGATGAAACATACGATGTATTTTAAGTACGGTGCCACTAGATAGATTTGTTTCGAGATTTTTATACATGTTCTGTATATGAATTGGTTTTAATTTTGATAATTCCATTCCTCCAATATGGCTTGCTATGTTTTTACTAAATTCTTTATACCTTTCATAAGTTGAAGCTTCAATATTGGATTTGTAAATGTTTATCCAATGGTCTAAAAATTCTCTAATATTCATATTAGATGCTTCAAAATAATCGCCATTTTCTACTTTAACTAATATTTTATTCATAGATGCTTCGCAATCTTTTTTAGTTTTAAAACCTCCCTTACTTTTACGCCTTCTTTTTCCTGTTATAGGATCAGGTTCGAGATTAATTGTATATTCCCATAATGAACCTCTTTTACGTATACTACCCCTCATTTTTAAATTATCCTCCTTTGTTACAAACAAATGTTCTTGTAAAATTAAAAAATATATAGTACCTACATGCGTACCACCTCCCTTAATACTTCTTAAAAATTGTTAAACTTGGTTCAAAGCATACTATATAAGTATCTATTTCAAAATATATACCATACTTTTCTTTATAATAATCAACAGATTTTTGCAAAAAGTTTTCTGTAACATTTAAATATTGTGATATTTCGTATCTACCATGAACACCAGCATTAAAAGCATTTATTAAATCTACTATACCTACAAGTTTTTCATAGCCCCAACGTCTCGCCCTTTTTTCCTGCTTAATATTTCTCACGTCCCTATTATCAAGGATATTACCAGAAGACGTTTTAGCATGTCCAACTTCTTCAATTAAAGTACATTTTTTTTCAGCTGTAGTTTTTATTTTAGAATTTATAGCAACTGTATTACCTAGATAATATCCTTTAGATTTACCCTTAAAATTCATTTCAACTACTTCAATACCTTCTTTTTCAACTTCGTTAATTAAGTCAGTGTATTCCATATGTCATCTCCTCGGCTAAAAATTATTTTTGCTTTTTCTTTGATAACACATACTTTATAAAATTTTCTATATCTTCCTTATCATCTTCTGTAAATTCTTCACCTTCAAAATGAGCAGCAATTGTGTTTATCCCACTATCTTTAACTAATTTATTTATTTTATCTATAGGTTTTTCTTTTGAATTGTTATCTGTCTTTAAGAATTCATCAGCTGAAATACCAAGTGCATTAGCTAATGATTTTAATGTTTCTATACTTGGATTACGTCTGCCATTTTCTATATCAGATATAAAGGATACTGAAATACCGCTTTTTTTAGATAGTTCCTTTAAAGTTAAATTATTTGTATTTCTAAGTTCTCTCAATTTAGCAGATAATTTCATATTACTAACCTCCTGTTAGATTATGTATTTATTATATTATTTTACGCTTTTAGTGTAAACATTGACTGTAAGCGTAAAACAGCGAAATAATTAGATATACGCTGATAGAGTAAGAATACCTTTATTAATCTTAAGTTTTAGGCTTAAAGCGGAATATTTGAAATTTGATGTTACGCTGTATGCGTACTATAATTTACTCATGAAGCGTAAATAAAATAAAAAAACGAGGTGATAAAATGGACGAATTAATTAAAGAACAATTTAAGGATGCAGTAATAAGTGCTAGAAAAATTAAAAATATATCTCAAACAGAATTAGCTGAAGCTATAGGCAAGAGTACATCACTTGTTTGTGATATAGAAAAAGGAAGAAAAAAACCTAGTATGCCAGTTATGGTTTCTATAGCTAAGGTATTAAACATTTCATTGGATGATACTTTTTTAGAATAAGATTACGCTATATGAGTAAAATGCAACCATTCTAAAAGTTTCAGAAAGACAGCTCTTGTATAACATAAATTAAGTGCAATGCTTAATAAAAAAAAGAAAGATGGTGAGGATTTATAAAATTGAGTGACATAAAGATGGAAGATATTGAAACAAAGGAGGGGTAGAAATTTAATCAATAGTTTTAACAGTAAGCCTATTTAAAAGGAGGTTAAGAAAACAGTGAAGGCCTATAAACTTAGCGAAGTAGCTAACATCTTACAAGTTACAACTAGAACAGTTACTAATGAAATTAATAGAAATAAACTTAAATGTTTTTATGTTGGTTCTGACAGAAGAGTAAGTGAACAGCAGCTTTGTGAGTATATGAAAATTGTAAAAAATGATTATAAGACCGAGGAAGAAGTAATACTGGAAAAAGAAAACAATCAGTTAAAAGAACAGCTTAAAACAGCTCAATTAAAGTTATTAAAAATAAGTCAAGTATTTTTGGAGGATACACATATTAAGCAAAATGAAAATGAAAAATTAATGGTTAGTAGCAGGTGATATTAAATGATTAAAATAATTTCAGAAAAAGAAGCAGGCAAGGTAATTGATACTAGAAAACCTATAGGTCAGTTTTTAGTATTGGACAAGGGAGGATTTACAGCTATAGACAATCAGACAGGAGACGCCTGGACAGAAGGTTTTAAGGATTTAAAGGATTGCCTGGCATATTTAAACGGAGCTGATTTAGAAGATTGTTTAGAAGATTGTTTGGAGGTGAATTAAATATGGTAAAAAGCAAAATATATCCGAGTTATACTAACAACTATTATTACAATGAGGGTGATGATTTTATAAAACTAGTTAGGACTAAAAGTGCTTATGGTGGGGCATCTATTTATAAACATAGTATAACTTTTGATACACCTGATGAAGTAGCAAAGTATTTTGAGGAAGAGTGTGGAGCATAGAAAGGAGGAAGAAAAATGTTTAAAGCTGAGAGTGTAAAAGGATTTAGTAAGCTGAATGATGCAGACAAGAAACTTTTTAGATGGTTTTGTGAGAAGTTCTACAAGGTATGGGAACATCCAGAAGACCACGCACCAGTAAAAATAGAAAAATCTAAAGGATATTTAAAAGTAACTTTAAGTGATGGTGATTGGCTGCATATCTTAAAAGATGGAAGTTGGTATTAAAGGAAAGGGGTGAAAAAGTTGAATGAGAATTGGTACGCCTTAATAATAGCAAGCCAATTTCCGGTTACTGTAGAGCAGGCATTTCAGATTTTAGATAGAGGAAAGAGGATTATTGGTAGAAAGAAAAAGCATGTAAAGCTAACAGTCAAGGATCTAATGGAAATGGAAAGATTAAGGAATCAAGGTTTCACATATAGATCTATTGGTGAAATATTTGGAATGAGTATGAACGCCACATTTAGGAGGTTAAAAGCTTTTAGAAAGAAGGTGAAAGCATGATAAAACAATTATTTGAGAATGGAGGCATTGAAGTAACAGACCAGGAGTTTAAAGAAATTTTAAAAATGACTACAGATGATATAAGAGAAAACCGCATTAAATTTGGTAAGAGGACAAACTTAAATGAAGTATCTCATATAGCTCTAAGAGCTTATAAGGTAATAAAGAGGGTGGTAGTAAGTTGATTTATTGTAAGGTTGGCAGATGTCCGAGAGATTTAAAAGAAGCTTTATGTTGTATTTATTGTACAAAAAATAAAAATTGTCCTAATGCTTGTAAGAGTACAAATAGTGCCTGCAATCTTAGTTTTGAAGTAAAAAAAGAAAGCCCTTATCAAAAGGACTAAAATAAAAAATTTGCTAGTTCAATCTTAATATAGGATTGAAAATAAGTCAATGGGGGTAGAGGAATGTTTAAAAAACTATTTAAGTTTTGGAAATATAGGCTTGAGATTAAATTGAATAAAATTCCTGAACAAAAGAAAGTTGAATTTTTAGCTAATAAGCTTGTTAAAGAGCTTAATTTTAAGATAGATCCAAGTTGTCAGATGATATGCGTATGGATACATGATAAAAATAGGCTAGATATTGAAACAGATAGCCAAACGATTAATTGTAAGTATACAGGTAAATAAGGGGAGGTAGAGAGGATGAAATTGCAAATAAACAAAATTACAATCAAAGGATTTAAGGGTTATTTAAAAGAAGTAGAGTTTCCACTAGGATATAGAACTGAGATAACTGGAGACAATGGACTTGGAAAATCAAGTATAGGTGATGCAATAGTTTGGTGCATGACAGGTTGTGATATAAGTGGAAATGAAAAGGCTACTACCAAACTTGTAAATGATAAAAAACCCAAGTTAACTGAGGTTATGATGGAATTTGAATTAGATGGTCAAGCACAAACATTGACAAGAAGAAAGAAAGGTTCTAGCATCGAGATTTATTGGAATGAAGATAAGGTAAGTAATAATGATTTAACAAGGGATTTATATAAGAATAAAGATATTTTTTTAAGCATATTTAATCCTTATTATTTTCCAGAGTTAGCACCTAAAAATGCAAAGAGTTTATTAAGCAGCATATTAAAACCTATAGACAAGGAAGAGATATTTAAAGAACTTGGAGACTTTTTAAAAGAGAAATTAGTAAAAAATAAATTTAAGGTACCTGAAACATTTTTAAGTGATAAAAGGGGAGAACTGAAAGAGCAGGAAGAAAATATTATATTCTGTGAAGGTGTTGTTGAAGGATCCAAGCCTATAGAAATTCCAGAAAAGAAAGTATTTGATGATAAGGAATTAAATAGTTTTAAATCAAAAATAGAGACTATAAAAATATTGCCTGAAGATCCTAAGATAAAAGATTTTGAAAAAGAAAAACAAAATTTAGAAGTTGAATTATCATTAGGATTTCAGGGAACCCAAACAACAGATATATCTATTATGAAAGCTCAAAAAGACTCACTATTAAAACAATATAAAGATATTAAAGTAAAGATAGACAACTTAGGTAAAAATATAGTGAAATGTGGTAAGTGCGGTAATGAAATAGATATTAATGAAACTATAAGAAAAAGTTTAAGTATCAATTTAGAAAAAGTACTTCAGGAAGGTAAATTTAAAAAGGCTGAGATAAATAGGATTTCAAGTGAAAATCAAAAAATTACAGAGAAGAACAGTCAAGCATCTGCAAAATGGAAAACTTTAATTGGTAAGCAGCTTGAGGTTATAGATAAAAAAATAGAAGAATTGAGAAATAAAACAAATGAAATTAACAAAGAGAATGAAGAAAAATTGCGAGTAATGAGAGATAGATTGTCAGAACTTAAAGAAGAAGAAACGCAAGTTTTAATTCATAATGCAAATATAGATTCTCTGCTAAAGCAGAATGAAAAGATTGAGCATGATGTAGAACAATCTAAAAAAGAGATTGAAAATTCTAAACTTAAGATAGCAGAATTAAAAGTTGTTATAGATGCAGGTAAACAATACAACTCTATAAAGTTAAAAAAACAGTCTGAAATGATAGGTAAATATTTAGATAAGGTCAAGCTCCAATTTGAGAAATTAAACAAAGATGGCGAACTTAAGGATGATTTTAAAATTCTTTATGAAGGTAGAGAATTCAATAAGTTATCTAATGCAGAAAAGATTAAAGCAGGTCTTGAAATGAGTAATTTTATAGCCAATATGCTAGATTTACATTTCCCAGTATTCGTTGATAATGCTGAAAGTATTACACAAATACAAGAATTAAATACACAAATGCTAATAGCTAGAGTTGTTGAAAATAAAAAATTAGAGGTGGAGGTACTTAAATAATGCAAGGATTAAATAATGATGAAGTTCAAGCAATGACAAGGGTTGAATATGAGGTTAATGGCAGCAAGGTAAAATTAACATCTTCTATAGTAAAGAAATATTTAGTATCAGGAGATCCAACAAAAGTTACAAATGAAGAAGTAGGGGTTTTCCTTCAATTATGTAAAGGACAGAAATTAAATCCGTTTTTAAGAGAAGCATACCTTGTCAAATATGGTAATAAGCCAGCTACTATGATAGTTGGAAAAGATACATTTACAAAACGAGAATCAAGGAATCCAGATAGTGAAGGTCATGAAGCCGGAATAATAGTAATAAACCTAAAAAAAGAAATTGAACGAAGAAGTGGAACATTTTATCTTAAAGGTCAGGAAAAATTAGTTGGTGGTTGGGCCAAAGCTTATAGAAAAAATAAAAAATTTCCTACTGAAATTACTGTCACTCTTGATGAATATATAGGTACTAAATCAGATGGGTCCACTAATTCAAATTGGACCAAAAGACCAGCCACAATGATAAGAAAAGTAGCTTTAGTACAAGCACTTAGAGAAGCATATCCAGAAGATTTTGAAGGATTATATGTAGCTGAAGAAATGAATATTGATGATAAGGACCTGAAAACAGATCCAGTAGATCCAGAGAAGGAACTTGAAAAAGAGAACGAAATACCAGACCCACCAAAGCCGGCTCAAAAAGAACAAAAGCAATATATTATGCAGCTTGGAGAACAAAAAGGATTAGTAGAAGGTGAAGGCAGAGAAGCAGATATAAGTAAGCTTGAAACATTTGCTAATGAACGGGGTGCAAGTCTTAGAAAACTAACCTATGACAGTGCAAATGAGCTATTAAAAGCTCTTGAAGAATATAAGCAGGTTATAGATGTTGAGCCAGTTGTGGAAGAGCAACCAGTTAAAGAAGTAGAGGAAAATACTGAAAATGATGATATAGATCCATTTTAGAGAGGAGTAAAAAATGAAATCGGAAGAAATTAAAAATAAAATAATTGAATTATTAAATAGTACAGAAAGAAAAGGCATGGATAGAGTCCTTAAATATTTGGAGAGCAGCGACTTCTTTGAAGCTCCTGCCTCCACTAAATATCATGGCAACTATGATGGTGGTTTGGCAGAACATAGTTTAAATGTTCACACATTATTTTCAGAAAAGAATAAACGATTTGATTTAGGATTGTCTGATGAAACAGTAATTATATCTTCACTATTACATGATTTTTGCAAAATTAATTTTTATAATAAGCAAACATGCTGGAGAAAGAATGACTCCAATAGGTGGGAAAGTTATCAAGGCTATAAAGTACAAGATGATTTTCCTATAGGACATGGTGAGAAATCAGTTATAATGCTCCAAAATTTTATAAGACTGACCAGAGAAGAAATATTTTTAATAAGGTGGCACATGGGAGCTTCAGAGCCTAAAGAAATGCAAATGAATTTAAATAATACGTACAGTATATTTCCGGCAGCAGTTGCACTTCATACGGCAGATATGGAGACAAGTTATTTACTAGAGGTACATTTAGAGCCTGGCGAAAGTTCAAAACAAATGTCATTTAAAGCTTAGAGGTGATTTTAATTGAATAGAGTTGTTTTAATGGGAAGATTAACCAAAGATCCTGACTTGCAGTTTTTACCCGGCAATGGTACAGCAGTAACAAAATTTACATTAGCAGTTGATAGAAGGTTTAAAAAAGAAGGACAGCAGGAAGCTGATTTTGTACCTATAGTGGTTTGGAATAAACAAGCTGAAAGTGCTGCCAATTATTTAACAAAAGGTAAATTAGCAGGAATTGCAGGAAGAATTCAAACAAGAAATTATGAAGCGAAAGATGGTACTAAAAGATATGTCACTGAAGTAGTTGCTGATGAAGTTCAATTCTTAGAATGGGGAGATAAGGCAAATAATAATTCAGGTCAAAATACTCAGCAAAGTAATAACGCTGAGTATGTAGAAGTTGAGGACGATGGGGACATACCGTTCTAAAAGAGGCCAGTTTAATGGACAGAAAAGAGATTTTAAAGAAATTATCTAAATATAGATTTGCACCTGGACATGGGCCTGATTACAAAAAAATGACAGATGAACAGTTGTTAGAGCAATTACATTTCTTTGAAAGATTGTTTGAAGATTATCTTAACGAAAAAGAAAACTAGGCAGGTGATTAAATGATTTATAAATTTACTAACAAGGAAATAACCGAAATATTAAACAATATAGTAATCTTAGTGGATTCAAGAGAACAGGTCAACCTCCATATATTAAGCTGGTTAAGCAAAAATAAAAAAGAATATAAAATACAAAAACTTGATTATGGTGATTATAGCTGTTATCTACCTTTAGGAAGTTTTGGAGGACAAACAAGAGATATTTATTTTACAGATGAATTGATAATAGAAAGAAAATTTTGCATTGATGAATTGGCAATGAATTTAAAAGATAAAAAAACTAATTTAAATGAAATAAAAAAGGAAACAATTGAGTTGTTAGGAGAAAAATATTTAACTAAAGTTCTTAAAACTGACTACAACAGGCTTAAATATGAATTTTCTAATATGAATAGACATGATATAGAGTTTTACATTTTTTTAGAAGATGAGAATTTTGATAAGAATATTAGATTAGGTAATTACAGGTCCCAATATAAATCTCATACTTTATATGCAAGACTTAAAGCTCTGGAAAGAGAATTTCATACAATAATAAGGCCTTATAGCAAAGAAGTTATAGCAAGTGAGATATACAACACTCTAAGGTACGGCGTAAGAAATATTTTAGTTCATAAAGGATTTATTGAGGAAAAGGAACTGGAAGTTAAAGCTCAATAATAATTAAATTTGTACTTTAGAAAAGAGGTGAGAAGGTGGAACTGCAAGACATTGACTTAAAAGAATTGATAGAAAGAGAAACAGGAGAACATTTTAATAGACAGGGGTACATAAAGTGCCCCTTCCATAATGAAAAAACACCTTCCCTATCTATTAAGTTTTTTCCAGATGCAAACAAATATAAATTTAAATGTTTTGGTTGTGGAGAAGTAGGGGATGCAATAGACTTTATAGAAAAAATTAAAAACATGACATATAACCAAGCCCGGGAGTATTTGGGGCTTACAGTTGAAAAAAGTGTTCAAGAACAGCAAGTTGAAAGGGTACAAGGCTTCATAGATTGGCAGATAAAAGAAAATAAGTGGAAGGATAAGCTTATAGGATTATTTCCTTTTACGAACGATAAGGGCGAAATCGCATATTTTAAAGCCAAGTTCAAGAACGATAAAGGCGAAAAGCGACTTTCTTACTATCATATTGAAGGCGACAATGTAATTAATAAACGTGGTTCTGAAGAGTTACCATATAACCTGTATAACGTCATAGAGGGAATTAAAAATGGAAAAGTAATAATTATATGTGAAGGCGAAAAAGATGTAAATAATCTTAACTCTGTACTTAAAAGAAGTGATTGTGTTGCTACCAGTGTTAAAAATGCAAAAGATTTGTCTATGTATGAAAATGCATACTTATACATTTGCGGTGATACGGGAGAAGCAGGAGAAATATACAAGTGGTCAATATATAAAAAGCTATTTCGTACAGCCAAGTCATTTAAATTTATAAATTTACCTGGAATAAAAAATCTAGGAGATAACAAAGATGTTACTGACTGGTTAGAAGTTGGCCACGATAAAAAAGATTTACTAAATGTTTTTGATAGATCCTTAGATTTAAAATCAGAATATGAACTTCAACAAAATAAAGGCGGTATATATAAAATAGCCTATAAAGGCAAGGGTGAAGATGCTGAAAAGTATAAAAAGTATTTAACTAATTTCAATTTAGTTGAAGCAACTAGAATAAGTTTTGAGGACGAGGATCAGGAAGGAGTTAAATTAGTTTTAAAATCTCCCACCGGTCATATTATAGAAAAAGTAGGAGTTTCAACGGTTTTTGATGATGTGAGGAGTTTTAGAAATTTCTTAGGAACGTTGGACCTGAGTTTTAAGGGCAGGGTTGAGGAATTAGTCGATTTAAAAGACTGGATAAATAAATATTTTGCTCTGGAATTAGAAGAAATCCACCAGGGAGTTAAATTCACCGATAAAAATGGAAACATTATTTTTATCACTAATGATGGAGCTATAGGAAATGGAAAAGTATTTAAAAATATAAAATCCAATGGAAAAGACAATGTAAACATAATGGAAATAGATCTTATAAATAAAGAAGAATTAAAAGAAATTAAAAAACACATTTTTAAGTTTGCTACTCCAGATAAAACAATTCCCATAATTGGAACTGTAATAAATGATTTAGCAGTTTATCAAAACCAACAGATAAAGCAAAAGCTACATCACTTATTAATTGTTGGAGAATCAGGAAGTGGAAAATCTACCATAATTGAAAATGTTATAATTCCAATTTTAAATTACCCTAAAAATGCTAAAGAGGCCATAGGTGCTGCAAGCCCTTTTGGAATGATAAAGGGATTAAGTCTAGGAAATTACCCTAAGATATATGATGAATTTAAACCTTCACGAATGGACAGGTATAAGATATTAAAAATATCTGATATTTTAAGAAATTTATATGATAGAGATACAGTTTCCAGGGGAAATAAATCTCTGAATGTAGAGTACTATCAATTAAATAGGCCTGTAATAATTGCAGGAGAAGAAAGCTATCCCAATCAAGAAAAAGCCTTAATTGAAAGAAGCTGCATAGTTTACTTAGGAAAAAGGGAAAGAACTGAAAAACATACCCAGGCTATGAAGTGGATCACGGAAAATGAAAGCATATTAAATAAATTTGGCAGGAGTTTAATTGATACTGTCTTGAATTTGAAGGTAGAAGAATATGCAGAAATCAGAAAAAGTATTATTCCGCTTATTAAGGGGTTGAAGGATAGACCTTCAAATACTGCAATAAATATATGCTGCGGCATTGAGATATTTAATATTCTACTTAAGAAAAATGATATAGCTCCAATAAGCAACTATGTAGATTATGTCATGGAAAACATAAAAACCGAGGTGCTGGAAAATGGAGTTGAGATATATTCAGCAGTGGAAAGTATGCTTAATTTATATAATGACTTGATAGAAGATGGCCGAGCTTATGAATATGAGAATGTTGTCAAATATAGAGGTGATGGCATATTTATAAAAACTACTGAAATGATAAATCAGATAAATGAGTATATAAATAAGGTTGGTAATACTGATGTAATTTCACTGGGAGTTAAGGACTTTAGAAAGCAAGCAATGAAGGCAGGATATTTAAATGGAGTATCAAATAAAGTCATAAAAGTTAATGATAAATCAGTAAAATTTGATACTTATAGCAAAGAAATGTTAAGAAAATTGAAAGTTAATTCTATTATTCCACCTGAGTTGGAAGATGTCACAGAAGTAGATAACATAATTCCGTTTAAATAAAATAGTAACCAAAAGGTAACCATTTGGGTAACCAATAGAAAACATTGCTAATAAAGGGTTTGAAGCTTGCTATTAGAATATTGCAAATACTAAAAGGTAACCTTTGGGTAACCTCTGCAAGCTAGTATTATCAAGGCTTTATATATATTATTATATAAAAGTTACTTAAAATATAAATATATATGTTCTATGTGAGGTTTACATACACACATATAAAACATACACACAGTATTTTTATAAAAAGGTAACCAATGAAAATATGTCTTAAAGTCTTGGTAATACTGGCGTTCCAAGGTTACTCAATAGGGTAACCAAAAAGGTAACCTGAGTATATAAAAACATTTACAGAGTTAGTTGTATCAATGGTTTAAATGTATTTTAAGTAAAATAAAAAAATAAGAGATTTTAGCATAAAAAAGTAGTACAAATAAGTCGTATGGAATTAATTACAAGTGATTTAAAACAATTAATTCAATTAAATGTAAATAAAATGAGGTGAGTTAAATTGGAAATTACTGATTTTTATAAAACAAAAATAAAGCAAATTGAAGTTGATATTTTAGATGCTGAGAATAGAAAAGATTTTAAGCAAGTAGCCAAGCTTCAGGCAGAAAAAGCAGAATGCGGAAAACGAATTAAAACATTAGAGTAAATTAAGGAGCTGATAAGATGGACAAATGTAATAAAAATTTGTTTAAAAAAACGGAAGCTACTTTATATAATTATAAAAATTTAGAAGTTAAAATAACAAACTTAGATATTGATATAGAATCTCTTAAAAATAACTATCAAGGTATAGCTCCTATAAGTTATAAGGAAAGGTCTCAATCAACAAATAAATTTAATTCGGTTGTAGAGAATGAAGTTATAAACAGAGAAGAAAACATAGGTGATTTAATAAAAGAATTAGAAAGAGACAAGAACTACAATATAAACTTAAAGAGAAAAATAGATAATGCTTTAAGAACATTGCCTGAAGAATCATTCAAATTAGTTAAACTTAGATATTTTAATGGTAAGCAAACATGGACTGCCATAGGTAGAAAACTAAATATGGATAAAGACTATTGCTGTAGAAAGAGATGTGAAATAATAGAGTCTTTAGGAAAGTTAATTTACAATTTTTAATCTGTCTTAGTACTGTTTTTTAACTGTTTTAAAACTGTAAGCTGACATTTTTATAGTTAAATATGGATGTAGAATAGTATCATAGAAAATATTTAGAAAGGCACTTAGATTAAGTTCTGAGTGTCTTATTTATGTTAAGTGTAAAGGAGGGTATGGTTTTATGTTTAATGTAGGGGAGCGTGTTTATGTCGATACATGGGATGTAAAAGGTTATGGCACTATGGTTTGCAATTCTCCAGGACTACATGTTCTAGTTGATGGATTTAAAAATCCTATGTATTTTCAGAATCATGAAGTTAAGAAAATTGAATAGCATAGAGCTAGTTCAATGGATTAATACACTTATAAGAAATAATAATATAAAAGCTTTTTATAATTCAGCACTATGGGAACATATAAGAGTTGAGGTATTAGAAGAACAGCATCATGAGTGTCAACTATGTAAAGTTAAAGGATTATATGTGCCAGCTAATACAGTGCATCATATTAAATTTTTACGTAAGTACCCACAATTAGCACTGACTAAAAGTAATTTATTAGTGGTATGTAAGGATTGTCATTATAATATACATCATAAGATTGTTCCAAGCCTTAAACCTCAGTTAAATATTGAGAGGTGGTAGAAGTACCCCCGGGTGAAAAAAATCAAAAAGTACTAGCCTGTGGGAGAACGGTATATAGGGACGACAAAACATCTGCCTCGCGCGTGTGAGGAAAAATGGCTGTAAAATAACAAAAATTTACAATAAAAGGAGGGATTAAAAACATGGCTGGTGCTAAGAAAATCAAGGAATCTTTAATAAAACAACTTAAAAATAAAGATGCAAATGTAGAGCATTTTTTAGGCTTAATTGATGATTATATTTGGTATTTTAATCAGGAAAAAGCTATGCAAAAGGATATTAAAATTCGTGGTAGAACCTATATTACTATGTCTGCATCTGGTAATGAATATGAAAAAGAAAATCCCTCCGTAAAAAATGCAGTTATGTACAACAAACAAAAGCTTGCTATTTTGAAACAATTAGAGCTGACAACTGATAATGTGGGCAGTGATGATGATGACGAGTTGTAA
This sequence comes from Clostridium sp. 001, assembly GCF_019056555.1. Lineage (NCBI taxonomy): Bacteria > Bacillati > Bacillota > Clostridia > Eubacteriales > Clostridiaceae > Clostridium > Clostridium sp. 001. Next base: position 3,210,447 of record NZ_CP020473.1, read on the forward strand.
AAAACTTATACCAGAAATACAAAACTATATTGATTTAGTCCGTAGTGGCAAAATAGCAATATGTAAAGAACAGTTTCAGTTATGCGATTATGTTGAAAAATGTTTTGAAGAAGAAAATCTCTTTGTTGATGAAGAGTTGCTCCATAAATATTTAAGTTTACAAAAATACTTTCCATTTGAATTATATGAGTGGGAAGTATTTTGTTTTACTCTGCATAATTGTACTTATAGTAAACCTGGTATTTTAAGATGGCCGGACTTATTTATTTATGTTGGCAGGGGTTCTGGAAAGAATGGATATTTAAGTTTTGAGGATTTTTGCCTTATCAGTGAATATAACAAAATTAGAAATTATGATATTGATATTTGTGCCAATGCAGAGGATCAGGCCAAAACTTCATTTGATGATGTGTATGATGTATTAGAATCTAATGAAAAAAAGTTGAAAAAGCATTTTTACTGGAATAAAGAAGAAATATATAATTTAAAAACAAAATCCAAGCTGAGATTTAGAACTTCCAACGCTAAAACAAAAGATGGTGGCAGGCCTGGAAAAGTGGATTTTGATGAATACCACCAGTATGAGGATTATAAATCTATACAAGTTTTTAAAACTGGTTTAGGGAAAAAGAAGAATCCTAGAACTACAATAACTACAACTGATGGAGATGTTAGAGGTGGACCACTCGACAATATAAAAACAAGGTCAAAAAGAATATTGAATGAACAGGGTGGAGATAATGGTATGCTTCCTTTTATTTGTAAGCTGGACAATGAGAAAGAAGTAGACAATAAAAAAATGTGGGATAAAGCTAATCCTACTCTGAATTACAATGAAGAACTTTTTAGGGAAATAGAAAAGGAATATATAGATTATAAAGAAGATCCTATTAGCAACAGTGCTTTTATGACTAAAAGAATGAATATTCCTAAAGGCAATAAGGATGTTGAAGTTACTTCATGGGAAAATATTTTGGCAACTAATCAGGAAATTCCGGATTTATCAGGATGCACCTGTATTGCAGGAATAGATTATGCTAAAACTACTGATTTCGTATGTGCTGGTTTGCTATTTAAATATAAAGGGAAATATTATTGGTTATCGCATACTTGGGTATGCAGAAATTGCAATGATTTAGCAAGGATTAAACCACCTTTGGAAGAATGGGAAGACATTGGTTTATTAACTTTTGTGGATGCTGTAGAAATATCTCCAGACATTCCAGCTAATTGGTTGGCCAAGCAAGGACAGAAATATAATATAACTACTTTAGGAATGGATAATTATAGATATACTTTATTAGCAAAAGCATTGAGAACTGTGGGATTTGATACAGATAAAAAAGGCATTAATAATATAAAACTTATTAGGCCTAGCGATCAAATGCTTATATATCCAACAATTAATAGTCTATTCACTAATCATAATGTTGTTTGGGGAGATAATCCTTTAATGAGGTGGTATACAAATAATACTTGCCGAAAAGCAGAAGCTCACGATAATTTTAGTTTTGGTAAGATAGAACCTAAGTCGAGGAAAACAGATGGGTTTATGGCTTTTATAGCTGCTATGTGTGCTGGTGGAGTTGAACTTGAAGATAGCGGAGAAGAGATCGACTTTGATATTGGAGTTTATACGTATTAAAAGAATGAATAAGGCTTTTTCATTTTGACTAGAAGGGAGGTGGGGAATTGAAACTTTGGGATTGGGTTAAGGGTTTTTTTGGTCAGGATAAAGACACAGTTTATGTCAATGATAAGGCTATAGAAAATCAAGAAACTCAACTTGATGTAAAAATGTTTGCAACCTCCTTAGCTATAAGTTTTATCGCAAATACAATAAGTAAATGTGAGTTTAAAACATATTTAAATGGCAAAGAGGTTAAAGGTGATGAATATTATCTTTGGAATGTTGAACCTAATGTAAATCAAAATGCACCTGAATTTATAGCAGGATTTATAACAAATCTCCTATTCAATGGTGAAGCATTGGCAGTTGAAGTTAATGGACAACTGATTAATGCAGATAGTTTTAGCCAGCAGGAATATGCAGTAGTGCCAAATTCATTTACTAATGTTACAAGCGGTACTATGAATTTTAATAAAACCTTTTACATGAGTGATGTTCTGTATTTGAAGATGGATAATCCTGATATGCAGAAATTATTGATTAACTTACTTGATGATTATACAAATATAATCAATGTGTCCATAGGAAAATATAAGCGCAGCGGTGGAAGAAAAGGTATAGCAAAAATAGACAAAGCACCTTCCGGAGATACAGAGTATAAAAAGAAAATTGACGATTTATTTCAAAATAAATTTAAAAATTACTTTGAAGCAGAAAATGCAGTTGTAAATTTACCTAAAGGCGTTGAATATGAAGAAAATGCTGGAGATACAACGAAGAAATCAACAAGTGACGTTATTGATATTGAATCATTAGTAAAAGAGGCTTTCCAAAGAGCAGCACAAGCTTTAAAAATACCGCCAAGTTTGCTTTTAGGAGATATAGCGAATGATGATGGCCTTGTAGATGATTTTTTAACATTTTGTATAGATCCATTATGTAATATGCTGCAGAAAGAAATTAATAGAAAAAGATATGGTAAAAAAGCATTTCTAGCTGGAAGCTATTTAAGTATAGATACTACATGCATTAAGCACATAGACGTATTTGAAATAGCTGAAAAAATAGACAAGCTTATAGCAAGTGGTATGTATGGTATTGATGAATTAAGGACTAAAGCAAAGGATACTATGTTAAATACGGATTGGAGTGGTAAGCATTGGATTACAAAGAACTATCAAGAAATAGATAATTTGGAGGGAGGTGAGAGTAGTGGCTAAACCAATTTTTTTAATAAAACAGGCAGCAGAGCCAAATACACTAGAACTGTACATTTATGATTATGTACAGGGTGATAGCGTAGACTGGTGGACTGGAGAAACAATACAAAGTGAGACATCTGCCAATTATATAAAAGAGCAGCTTGAACAGGCAGGTGATAACATAACTAACATCAATATTTATATAAACAGTTATGGCGGTGAAGTGAAAGAAGGATTAGGAATTTATAATATTTTAAAGAGGCATCCGGCGCAAAAGACTGTTTATGTTGATGGATTTGCGTGTTCTATAGCTTCTGTAATTGCAATGGCGGGAGATAAAGTTATTATGGGTCCAAATACTTTAATGATGATACATCATGCAGCTATGGGCATGTTTGGAAATGCTGATGAACTTAGAAAAGCGGCAAATGATGTTGATGTAATAGACAAGGCAAGTTGTTCAAGTTATCTTACAAAGGCTGGTGATAAGTTAGATGAAGCAACGTTAAATCAACTTTTAGATGCTCAAACCTGGCTTAATGCTGAACAATGTGTCCAATATGGACTTGCTGATGAAATAGCAGGGAAGGAAGATACTCAAATAACAGCAGCACAACAGAGGTTTGAACAATCTTTGAAGGAACAGATTACACAAACGCAAAATAAGATTGAGGTACCAAAGCAATTTACAAAACAGAAGACTAATGCCGAAAAAATGATGGCAATATTTAAAAAGAAAATGGAGGAAAAATAATATGGCAATGAAAAGTAAAGATCTAATACAACAGGAATTAAAACAAAATTTGGCGGATGCATTTAAATCCGAAGACCCAGATGCTATAACACAAGCTTTTACTGATTTTGCAGAAACTGTACAGCAAAATGTACTTGAAGAATATAACATGTATCAAAAAACACAGGATTCCAATATTTTAGCTAAAAGAGGAATCCACCAGTTAACTTCTATAGAACAAAAATATTATGATAAATTAATTAATGCTATGAAATCTTCAAATCCAAAGCAGGCTATAGCTGATATTGATGTAGCTTTTCCTGAGACAATAATTGATAATATTTTAAATGATATAACAACAGCACATCCATTGTTGGATCAAATAACTTTTACTAATACCACTATACTTACTAAAATGCTTGTAAATAAACAGGGTTCTCAATTAGCGGCATGGGGTGCTTTAAATTCTAAAATTACTAAAGAACTTGAAGGTGCTATAGGAAAAATAGATCTTACGATTTGTAAATTAACTGCTTATATGCCTGTATCTAAAGATATGCTTAATGTTGGACCATCATGGGTAGATGCCTATGTAAGAGGAACATTAAGTGAAGCTATAGCTCTTGCACTTGAGACTGCTATTATAGATGGTACTGGCAAGGATGAACCTATAGGAATGAATAGGTCTGTAGCAGATGATGTAACAGTAACAGGGGGAGTATATCCAAAAAAAACTGCGAAGGTAATAACAGCATTTGATCCAGTTTCATATGGAGCTATTTTGGGACAGCTTTCTAAAGCGCCTAATGATAAGACAAGGCCAATTGCAAATGTGATTTTAGTTGTTAATCCATCTGATTATTTTACTAAGATTTTTCCAGCAACAACGGTAAGAGCTGCAGATGGAACTTACAGCCATGATGTATTTCCATTCCCTACTACTGTTATACAATCTCCAGCAGTTGCTGCCAATGAGGCTGTTATGGGAATAGCAAATAAATATTTTATGGGATTAGGTTCTGGTGAAAGGGGTGGAAAAATAGAGTTCTCAGATGAATTTAGGTTTTTGGATGATGAAAGAGTTTATTTGACCAGAATGTATGGAAATGGTAGGGCGTTAGATGATAATGCTTTTATACTTTTGGATATAAGTGGTATAAAACCTGCTACATTAGAAGTAACAGTTAAAGAAGTTGAAGGAACTGTAACTACTAAAGCGTCAGCTTAATGAGGTGATTTAAATGTTAGATACAATGACACCAGACGAGCAGTTATTACTAGATGTTAAAGCTTACTTACATGTCACGTGGAAAGATGAAAATACAGATAAGAATATAACTGGATATATAAATAGAGGAAAGACATATTTGCAGGATAAAGCAGGTGTGCCTTCTTTAGATTTTATAACAGAAGATTTGCCAAGACAGTTACTTTTTGATTACTGCAGGTATGCAAATAGTCAGGCTCTTGAAATGTTTGAAAAGAATTTTTTATCAGAGTTAATAAGTCTGCACTTAAAATATCAGGCTGCAGCAATGGAGAGTGAAGAAAATCATGAAAATTAAAAGAAATAATATTGAATTTATTTCTTTCTCTGATGGAATATGTGACATTTATACAGAGGATGAAGAAGGCAACAAACTTTATAAATATAAAAAATTAGGTTTTACTAATAGGGTTTTAGGGTATAATCGAGCTTTTGCCGCAAAAGCAGTACAGGTGCAAACCAATGCAGTTATTAGAATACCACAAGTAATCGGTATTGATATACATGATACTGTAGAAGTTGCTGATATTGGTAAATATGATATTGAATTGGCGCAAGTTATATTTACAACAAACCCACCAAGTATTGACTTGACACTTAGACAAGTAGAAATGTTTGAGGTTAAATCATGAGTAGTGTAAAGGTTGATGAAATGGCTGATTTAATAGCTGAATATATGAGCAATTATACTGAAGAAGTAACGCAAGGTATTAAAAAATCCGTTGATACTGTATCAAAAGAGGTAAATGAAGAAATAAAAAATCATATTACATTTAAACAGCATACAGGTAAATATGTAAAAGCTTTTAGAATTAAAAAGATATATGAAGATGGATATAAGAAAGTTAATACATGGTATGTTGGAAATGGCCAGTATAGGTTAACGCATTTATTAGAGAATGGTCATGCTCTTCATCAAGGCGGCAGAGCAAAAGCATACCCGCATATAAAGTATGGAGAAGAACTTGCTAAAAAGCGGATGGTAGAATTAGCAAAGGAGGCGGTAGAAAATGCTGGACATTAAGAATTGGTTTCAAACAACAGAGCTAAAAGTTGCAAATGAGCTTTTTTTAAAACCTCCACCATTACCTTATATTGTTTTTACAGAGAGTGGAGATGTAGGTGGTGCAGATGAAAAAAATTGTATAGCTAATAGAGCTATAAGTATTGAACTATATTCAGAGCGCATAGACTATGTTTCTGAAAGTAAAATTGAAGCTTTATTAAACGAAAAAGCAATAAGCTATAAAAAAGATCGTACATGGATTGATAGTGAAAAATTCTTTCAAACTGTGTACGATTTTGATTTATTAGAAAAATTTTAGGAGGTAATATAGATGTCAACAGCAGACGAGAAAATTGTTTTAGGCAGTGGAAAATTATATACAATGTTATTCAATGATACAATACCAGATGATAAAACTATTGAAACTAATGAAAATTTATTAGGACTTATTTCTGGTGGTGCAGATCTAGAGTATAAACCAAAGTTCTATGAAGTAGAAGATGATTTGGGAATTATACGAAAAAGTATTTTAACAGAGGAAACCGTAACACTTAAGAGTGGCGTACTTACATGGAATGGAAAGACACTTGCAAGATTATGTTCTACTGCAAGGGTATCCGAAGACAAACAGAAAGGAAAAAGGACTGTTAAAATAGGTGGGTTGGCAAATTATGATGGAAAGTTATATGTAATTAGATTTGTACATGAAGATAAAGCTGATGGTAATATTCGTGTAACTATAGTTGGAAATAACCAAGCTGGATTTGGTTTTAAATTTACAAAGGGAAAGGAAACTGTAGTAGATGCAGAATTCCAGGCAGCTCCTATGGATGATGAAGGTACAAAAATTATATATGAAGAAGACATTCCGCAGGTAACAGAGAATACAATAGGAGCTTTGAATGTTGTATCTACGGCAGGATCAACAACTGGTAAAACAAAAATAGCTGTAACTCCAACACTATCAGATGGAAACAGCTATATGTATAAAATAGCAGCGAATACTTCAATACCTAAGTTAAATGATGTTTGTAACACAACAGCAGGTTACACAGCTTGGAATGGAACTGATGAGATTACAGCGGTATCAGGAAATGACATATTAATAGTTGAAGTTGATAGTTCATTTAAAGCTGTTAATGCCGGAAAAGCAACTGTAACTTCAAAAACAGTATAGGAGGGATATAAATGTTTGATTTAAACAAAATAAGTAAAAGATACTTTGATATAAAAGTGCGTAATGTAAGACTGCAGCTTGAAGCACCAACAAAGAAAATGCTTAATAAAGTAGTTTCTTTGTCCGGTGTTAAAGACATAGAGGCACCTGATACTTTATATGAAGCTGTGAATATGATCCTGAATAAAAATAAAACTCACTATAAGGTGACAAAAGAGTTTACTGACGGATTAGATATAGATGAAATAATTGTAATTTTATCTGAATATTTTAATTGGATAAAAAACACTAAGAATTCCCCAAACTAAAGATCCCTTATTACCCGGAGGACAAGGATGATGATAAGGGCCACTATGAAGTTAATACTATTGAAGAAAAAGTTGTATGTGAATACAGTGGATATACTTTTAAAGAATTAGAAGAATTAAATGTGTTTGAGTATTGGCTGTTGTTGCGTGATGCAGTTATTTATAACTATAAACAAACTAAAGAAGGCAGAGAGTATCTAGAAAATTGCTGGAGAATAGAGCAGACTGAACCTGATAGGAAGAGTTTAAGAGAAAAGATGAAAGAAAACTGATATGTAATTATTGGTTTCCTTTTTTATTTTAGAGGAAAGGAGGTAGATAAATGGCAGGTAATTTAAAAGGAATTACCGTAGAAATTGGTGGTGATACTGGACCATTAGACAAAGCTTTAAAAAGTGTAAATAGTACTACTAGAAATTTACAAAGTGAGTTAAAACAAGTTGAGAGAGCTTTAAAGTTTAATCCATCTAGTACAGAATTATTAGCACAAAAGCAAAAGATACTAAGTGAACAAATAGAAAATACAAAAAATAAGCTTGAAACTTTAAAAGCGGCACAAAAACAAGTAGATGAACAGTTTGCAAATGGCAAGATTGGTGAGGATAAGTATAGAGCTTTCCAAAGGGAAGTTGAAACAACTGAAAATAAATTAAAAAATTTGCAAAAACAAGCCATTGACACAAGTCCGGCATTGCAATCATTAGGAGTAAAGGCTGGAGAAGTTGGAGAAAAGTTAAATTCAGCTGGAGAAAAAATGGCTGGTGTTGGTTCTAGTATGTCCGGAAAAGTAACAGCCCCAATAGTAGGCGGATTAGCATTAGCCAGTAAAGCTGCAACAGATTTTGACCACCAGATGGCTGATATTAAAAAAGAAATAGTAGCTACTGGAATGCCTATTACTCAGGTTAATTCTTTGATGGCTAATATGTCAAGTTCATCCTTGAAATGGTCGGAAGACTTTGGCCAAAGTACAGATGTTATAAATGCAGGATTGCTTACTCTTGTCAAAGATGGATATTCAGGTTCAGAGGCCATGGATATAATGAAAACTTCTTTATACACAGCACGTGGAGCCAATGAAGATTTGGCAACAGTTGTTGATGGTTTAGGTGGATCATTAGAAGCCTATGGCATGAAAACTAATAATGCTGCCCAAACAACACAGAATATGGCACATATGGCTGATAGTTTTGCTTATGTAAGTAACCATACAAAAGCTAGTGTTACCAGTTTAGGTGAAGCCTTTAGTATTTGTGGACAAACAGCAAGTTCATTAAAACAACCAATGGAAGTTACTGCGGCAGCTATAGGTGAATTGCAAAGTTCCAATATAGATGCATCTACAGCTGCAAACTCATTAAAAGCAGGTCTTGTTAATTTAACAAAACCTACAGATGATATGTCAAAAGCAATGGACAGAATGAAGTTAAAAGTTTTTGATGCAAAGGGCCAGATGAAAGACCTTCCTACGATACTTGATGATATGCAAAATGGTATGAAAGGTTGGACAGACCAAGAAAAGCAAGCAGCTATAGCAACTATATTTGGGAAAGAATCTCTTGCAAGTTGGAATGTACTTTTAAATAAAGGCGGAGACAATTTAAGAAGCCTTGCTAATGGTGCTAAAAACTCAACTGGAGAAGTTAAAAAGCTGTCTGACAGCATGAAAAATACTAATGCAAATAAATTGAAGGAAATGAAAGAATCTGCACATGCATTGGCGGTAGCTTTTGGTCAGGATCTAATGCCTTCTTTAACTCCTGTAATTGAAAAAATAACATCCATGATTAAATCTTTTGCAAGTCTTGATGATGGTACTAAAAAAACAATTATTACATTGGGACTTATAGCTGCAGTTATAGGCCCGGTTTTAGTTATTATTGGTACGTTAATTGAAAAGATAGGCAGTATAGGTACTGGAATAAGTAAAACAATAACCGCATTTGGCAAACTTAAGACTAAAATAACTGAGCTTGGTGGACTTAAAAGCTTACTAGGAACATTGCTTAATCCGTGGGTATTAGGAATAGTTGCAGCAATAGCTATAGGAGTTTTATTGTATAAGAACTGGGACACCATAAAAGCCAAAGCTGGAGAACTAAAGACAGCTATAAGTACACACTTTAATAACATAAAAACAACTATAAGCAATGTATGGAACTCAGTTAAATCGACAACAGTGAATGTGTGGAATGGTATTAAATCTTCCCTAACATCTATCTGGAATAGTTTAAAAAGTGGAGCTGTAGAAATATTTAACAGTATTAAAACGGCTGTAGTAGGGATATGGAATGGAATTAAGACGGCTATAATAGCTGTAGTTACTCCTATTGTATCTAGTGTTTTGAGTTTATGGAACAGTATGAAAACAGGAATAATGACTATATTTGATGGCTTGTCACAGTTCTTTACTGGTATATGGGAAGCTATTAAGACAATATTCCTTGGAGCTGTACTGTTAATACTAGACTTAGTTACCGGAAATTTTACTAAATTATCTCAAGATGCTCAATTAATATGGAATGACTTACAAACTGCTTTCTCTAATATTTGGCAGGGTATACAGCAAGTATTTACTGGAGCCATAGAGGCAATATCTTCATTATTAAGTGCTGCTTGGCAGGGTATTAGTGCAACTGTAAGTGCCGTTTGGAATGGAATTCTAAGTTTCTTAAGTGGCCTTTGGTCAGGACTTGTAAGTTTAGCGGAAAGTACATGGAACACAATGAAAAGTGCTATATCAAGTATCGTTACAGCAACCAGTGCGACTATAAGAAGCATATGGAATGGAATTTTAAGTTTCTTTAGTAGTTTACCATCCACACTTGCTAGTTTAGGAAGTGCAATGTTTAATGCCATGAATAGTGCTATTTCCAGCACTTTATCTGCACTTTACGGAATTGTTCAAAGTGGTTTTAGTAGTGCCATAAGTTTTTTAACGTCCTTACCATCTCAATTTTATTCTTGGGGTGCTGATATGATACAAAGCTTGATAAATGGTATAGAATCTATGATTGGCGGTATTGAAAGCACTGTAAGTGGGGTAGCAAATACAATAAGAAGTTATCTTCATTTCTCAGTTCCTGATATTGGACCACTAAGTGATGCGGATACTTACGGCGGTGACTTCATGCAGTTATTGGCAGATACTATGGAAGAAAATTCAGACAAACCAACAGATGCTGTTAAAAAAGTAGCTGACCTTGTATCGCAACAGATAAAATCTATAAAAGATAAGCTTGCAAGTGAAACGAAAGATTTAAGCAATCAGTTATCTAATTTAAACCAGCAGGAGAGTGTTTCACTTAGAGGAGTTAAAGGCTCTTCACGATATTCTATTCAGGATGAATATACTGCAAAAAAGAAAACTATAAAAGATGAAATAGAACTCAGAAAAGAACAGGCTAAAAAGGAAATAGAGCAGATACAAAAAATAGGCAAAATGTCTAAAGAACAGATACAGCAGGAGCTTGAGGCTAAGAAAAAAGCAGTAAGTACTATTGATAAGCTTAATGATGTTCTTGAAAAGGCAATTGAAAGAAAATTAAAAGCTGAAAAAGAGGCTACATTAGAAAGTGTTAAGGTTAAGGTCAAGGAAGAAAAGCTTACAAAAGACCAGTTAAACAGTTTACTACAATATGTAAATACCTACTATGAAAAAAGATTAGATAAAGATGCCATACAGGCACAGGCAGAGCAATTAATAACTTCTAAAAATCAGGATGCTATTGTAAGCATTTTAAATAAATATGGAAATTTGTATGAAGATTCTGGAATGACATTAGGTGAAAGACTTACAAAAGGTGTTAAGAGCTGGACTGATTTAGTTCCTGGGATAGTTGGAAATGCCATGAAGAATGTACAGACAGAAGTAAAAACCGCAGCAGTAAATGTACAGGGCACATTAAGCAGCATAATGAAAGAAATAGCTAGTGTAGGAGCATCCGGAGCACAGCTTGCAGGTATGGAAACTGACAGTGTAGATATTTTTGCAGAATGGAAAAATTCTGGTATGGGAAGTATGGATGAGGATGAAGATCCAGCTAAAAAGGTGGAAGACAAGTATAAAAAGATTTTTGACGAGATAGATTTAGCAAATGTTAAGTTAGGTAAGGATACTTACAGTACCACAGAGGAATTGAAGAAACAGCAGGATACACTTGACTTGCGAAATAGAAAGCTTTCTGAAATGAGACAAGAATATAATGAACTTGTAGATAGTGTTGGCGAGGCTGACGATAGTGCAGTTTCACTGGAAAAAGATATAGCAAGTCTTACTGTAGAAATAGAAAATAATACTAAAAAATTGCAGCAGGATACTATAACAGATAAATACCAGCAGTCTCTTAACGGACTTGATTCTGATATTGAAAAGTTAAGCAAAACATGCAGTGATTTTAGCGAAGAGATAGACAGGCAGACTCAGGTATACACACTTAATTATTTAAAATTGTTAAGTATGAAGCAGGAGTATAAAGAACTTTGCGATTTGCTTGGAGAGGATTCAGATGCTGTTATTCAATTAGGCAAAGATATTAAAGACCTTCAAAATCAAATGGATGATGCCTCAGACAAAATTGAAAATGATACAATTACGGGAATAAATGATTTTACAAATAAGATAAAAGACGCTCTAAAGGAAAAATATACTCAAGAGGAAAAGCTTCAGGAAGATTCTATAAACACTCAAATATCTAATTTGGAAAAGTGGAAAACTGAATCTGAGAAAAACATTAATGCGGTATATGATGCCAAAATAAAAGCTTTGGAGTCGGAAAAAGAAGCAGAGGATAGGGTTGAAACAGATGCCAAAGAATTAAAAAATATTAATGATTTACAGGGAAATATTGACTATGAGCATAATGAATATAATAAAGAGCAGCTTCAAAAACAGCTGAGTAAAGCTAAAGCTGATAGAACTAAAAGGCTTCATGAGCAGGAAATAGCAGACCAGAAGGCAGCACTTGAACAGGAAAAGCAAAATCAACTTGATAACTTAAATACTTTGTATGAAGCTAATAAAACTGATTTAGAAAAAAAGCTGCAGGATACAAAAGACTTCTATGATAAAAAATTAGATTCAGTAAAATTAGAAGCAGAGGCTGAATGGATAGTTATGAATGATAGTCAAAAAGATATAGTTAGTTTATTAGAGTCTTATTCTCCTGACTATGAAAATGCAGGCAGAACACTTGGCCAAAAACTTTATGATGGTTTTGCTGAGAAAATAAGCGATATAGTAAAGATGATTAGTGGTATAACAGCACAAATAAATGATGCCAGAGATAGTGCTATACAAAAGGTAAAAGACACTATAATTTCTGATTCTGTAAGTATTATGGCTCCAGCATATAAAGGAGTACCCAGAAGAAGTTCTGATTCAGAAACTAAAACTGTAGTAAATAATAAAGTAAACATATCAAGTCCTGTAGCACAAACTCCAAGCCAACAGCGTACAGACATGGAAGCCACATTGCAAAGGCTTGCTTTTAAAATGTCATAAGAAGGAGAATAAAGTATGCAGAATTTAATATTTACAAATGAGAGAGGTCAGAGTATAAAATTAAAAAACTCAGGCCCTTTTTTGTTACAAAAGTTTGATCCAGATCCGCCTAAAACTACAATGCTTACAACAAAAGCACCTGGACAGGATGGAAAAACCGTTCAAGGAGTACTCCTTGATGAAAGGGTGTTAAGCATACAGGTTGCTGTACTAGGAGATAACAGTCAGGATATGTTTGTAAGAAAAAAACAATTAAACTCTGCGTTTAATCCTAAACTGGAAGGTACTCTTTTTTATAGTAATGGATCAGGAGAATATATTATAAAGTGCAGAGTTAACAGTGTTACTCCAAAAGATAGACATGAACCAGTTCAGCAATTTTTAATACAGCTAGATTGTTTTAATCCGTTCTGGATGGACGTCCAGGAATCTAAAGAAGAAATTGCTCTTTGGGTTGGCGATTTTCATTTTCCACTTATAATTCCGCCGGATGGAATAACTATGGGACATAGGATAAGTAATTTAATAGTAAATGTGTGTAATAAAGGTGACGTAGAATGTGGCATGAGAATTGAGTTTACTGCACTAGCAACTGTGGTTAATCCTTCGTTATTTAATGTGTATACTAGAAAATTTATAAAGGTTAGGAGAACTCTGCAGGCAGGAGATAAACTTAATATAAACACATCTTTTGCTAATAAGAGAGTAGAGATTGTTAAAAGCAATGGAACAGTAACTAATGTATTTAACTGGATAGACCTGCAAACTACATTTTTACAGTTAGCTGTAGGAGATAACCTTTTGAGGTATGATGCGGAAAAGGGATTGGATAACCTAGAAATGGCGGTATATTACAGGCCACTATATGTAGGAGTTTAGGGGGTGATATTTTGGAAAAGTCAGGTTTTTTTAATGCTATGAAAGTAGGAGATTCATGGGATAGGGTATACAAGGCTGAAAATTTTGCAGAGTATTTTGCTACTTTTATAGGGAATGGCGTGTTTCCTAATCCAGCTACAAACTTGCAAGTTGTATCAAATAATAATGATATGACTATTATACTTAAAGCTGGGAGAGGTTGGATTAATGGATTTATCTATATAAATACAGATGACCTAATTCTTAATGTAGATGTAGCAGATGGTGTATTAAATAGAATTGATAGGGTAGTTCTTAAATATGATGTAGTAAATCGAGAAATAAGAGCTTCAGTAAAAAAAGGTGCTTTTGCAAGTTCTCCAGTAGCACAAGTATTGCAAAGGGATGCAGATGCTTATGAATTAGGAATAGCAGACATATGCATTAAAGCTGGATCAATAGGCATAGCACAGGCTGATATAACAGACTTGAGATTAAACAAGGACTTATGTGGTATAGTGCATGGAACTGTAAATCAAGTAGATACTACAGCTATATTTGACCAATATTTAGATTGGTTAAATACTAAGAAAAGTATATATGACACTGATTTTACCACTTGGACAAATGCTAAGAAAAAAACATATGAAGATTGGTATAGTAGTATGACGACAAGCGAACAAAATCAAGTTGATGCTATAAAATCACAATTTCAAAATGACTTTAATACATGGTTTCAAAATGTTAAAACTGTTCTTAGTGGTGATGCAGCAGGCAATTTATACAATATGATAACTGCTATACCAAAAGTGTTTACAGGAACTGAAGAGCCTACAGATATTAAGACAGGGGATATATGGCTAAAAGAGGTGACATAGCATGGACAATGTGCCTATAAGAATAATAAGTCCTAATTTTGAACTGCTTGGAGAAATAGATGATTATGAGTCATTGCAATTTATTAGAAGATTTTACAAGGTAGGAGAATTTGAACTCCATATTAATATAAATAAAAACAATACAGATAAGTTGCAGGAGAATAATTTAATACTCTTAGGTAGTAGCTTTAATAAAGTTGGAATTATAATGCACAGAGAAAGTGGTTATGACCAAAATGGAGAGCCTACAGATACATTAATTATAAAAGGTCCTACTTTAAAAGGTGTTATGTCCAGAAGACTTATAGTACCACCTGTAAATTCTAATGGCTATGACAGTCAAACTGGAAACATAGAAACTATTTTAAAAGCATTTGTAAATAATAGTGTTGTTAATCCTGCAGATGCATCAAGAAAAATTCCACAGGTTACAATAGCAGCAGATCAGCAGAGAGGAAAACAAGATAAGTGGCGTTCTAGGTTTGAAATACTTTCAGATAAGTTAGATGAAATTGGGGAATATGCCAAGATAGGTTGGGATGTTGTATTAGATGCTAATAATAATGCCTGGGTATTTGATGTAATAGAAGGCAAGAATTTAATTACAGATCAGGATATTTTACCGCCTGTAATTTTTTCTATAGACTTTAACAGCATAAAAAACAGAAAATATATTGGTAGCATTATTAATGCTAAGAATGTAGGATACTGTGGTGGCAAGGGAGAAAATGAAGACAGGCTTATACAACAAATAGGTGAAGTTTCCGGACTTGAAAGGATAGAAACTTTTATAGACTGTAGTTCAGCAGAGGATGCCAATGAACTTTTAACATTGGGATCACAAAAGCTAGGTGAATTGAAAAAGACAGAGAGCTTTGAGGTACAAGTAATACCAGAAGGCTCTTTTATTTATGGACAGGATTATGATTTAGGAGATTTCATAACAGCACAGGATAGGAAATTAAACATAACTATGGATGCACAAATAATTGAGCTAAAAGAAATATATGAGGTCAGTGGATTTAGTTTAGAAGCTACCTTGGGTACTAATATTCCAACTATATTAGATAAGTTTAAGAATAATAAATCAAGTTCTGTAGAGATACCAAGAAAATTAAGTCAGCTTGAAAATGATGCAGGATTAGCTGAGAGTGCTGATATACCCACAAAAGTTAGCCAGTTACAGAATGATAAGAATTATGCTACTGAAAATCAAATACCTACATCTACAAGACAGATTCAAAATGATAGTGGATTTGAAACTACATCTGGTGCACAACAGAAAGCAAATGTAGCTGAGGGTAATGCTAAAAAATACTCAGATACAGGAGATGCGAATACACTAAGTTCTGCTAAAACTTATGCTGACAATAAAGTTGCAGGTATAGTTGACTCAGCACCACAGACACTTGATACTTTACAGGAACTTGCAAAAGCTTTGGATGATGATCCCAACTTTGCAACAACCATAACTAATTTAATAGGTACTAAAGAAACTCCAGAGGGTGCACAGGAAAAAGCAAACAAAGCCGAAGGTAATGCAAAATCTTATGCAGATAGTATTAAACCAACTTCATTGCCAGCAAATGGTGGAAACGCTAATACTATAGGAAATGTTGATATTTCAAGGTTAGTGTTTGGAGATAGCAATACTAAAACTAAAAGTATTAGCAATCCTGGTAACAATATATTGCCTTCGGGATTTTACAACGTTCCACAAAATAGTGCATCAGGGATGCCATATAATACATGGTGGCATCTTATAGTGAATTGTCACACTGGAAGTAATCCAGATAGTCAATACAATCCATATAACTTATGGATAGCACAAGGATTTTGGGATGATACGATTTATTATAGAACTATTACTCCTGGTGGAAGCAATATATGGAGGAAGTTGGTTAATACAGACCAGGTAACAAAGATAGTAACAAGTACAACAGAACCAAGTTTAAATGTAGGGGATTGGTGGTATAAAACTAACTAAGAAAGAAGTGATTTTATGGGAAGTATAACACAGCAAAAAAAATTAGATATGCTAAAAAAAGAAAGTGATGGTAATTATACAAAGTATAATCCAACGACTACTGCATCAAATGTATTAGCTGCAGATGGGAAAACTTTAGAAGCAGTTAAAGAAGATTTTGATACACATAAGGCAGATAATACGGCTCATGGTATTGGTGATAGAAGTAAGTTACTAACAACTGCTAAAGATAATTTTGTAAATGCAATAAACGAGGTTTTTCAATCTGGCACTAGCGTAAAATCTAATACGATTAGTGCCGTAAACAGCAAAGGACAAAGTCTTAGTACCACATCTACATGGGATCAAATTATAGCTGCTATAAATTGTATAGCAAGAGGACAAGGGAATGCTGTAGAAAACCAGGTATTAAGTGGAGCAGATTTTAGTAATTCAGATGGTATTTTAAGACATGGTAGTATGCCTAATAATGGAACAGTAGTACTTACACCTACAACTGTAAATCAAGCTATAGCACAAGGTTATCATCCAGGAACTGGTTATGTAAAGGGAGATACTAATTTAGTAACGTCTAATATTAAGTCTGGTGTTTCCATATTTGGAGTATCAGGAAAATCTAGTGTAGTAGAAACGACAGAATCAGCTAATCCTATTGCAGCAAGTACAGTAAGAAGTGGAAAGGTAGGATACGTAAATGGTAGTAAAATAACTGGAAGTTTAGCTGTACAGGCTACAGCAGCACAAACAGTAACACCTGGAAACTCTGATATTGTAAAAGGTGCAGGTATTTATGATGCCACTATCACTATAAAGGGTGACTCTAATTTACAATCCCCAAACATATTAAAAGATAAATCTATATTTGGAGTTATAGGAACAGCAGAAGAAAAACCCAATAAAGCAACTTTACTGAATAGCTTAATTTCAAATAATTTAACAATGGTGTCATCACTTTTTGCAGATGAAAATTGGTTTATTGATAATAATAATAAATATATAGCTAAACAATATGATTTAAATGGTAATGTAATAAATACTGTAACTTTAAATTCGTTGTACAGTATTTATTATATATCTAAAAATTATATTTTAGCAGGTAATAGTAATGTTGTATGCTTATATAATAAGAGTGGTACATTACTACAAACTATATCTAGGGCTTTTGATATATCTGGAGCTTATATAGATGAAAAAAATAGTAGAATTATGTTTGTAAATAAATCATATGGGTGGTTTGAAATTTATAGTTTAAGTTTTAGTGCATTGAAACAGTCTGCTATTATTAGTAGTGGAAATATAGTTATTATACCAATGGGTGATATGATTTTTGTTAAAAACTCTTGTAGTGCAATTTGTTCTATAGACGTACAGAATAATATAATTAGTGGTTCTACATTTATAGGTAGAGGTTTTGAAAAACAATATATTGGTTATGTATTATAAAAGGAGGATTATATGAAATATATAAAAATAAACAATTTTTACAATAAATTTGATCAGCCTGATTATAAAGGATTAGATTTAAATCAAATATGTGCAGGAAGTCAATTATATCCACCTAATGTTACTTACGCAATATTTGCAACAAATGAAGAATTAACAACATTATCTGCTGATATAGTAGAAATAACAGAGGCAGATTATACTTCAGAAAAAACAGCTATAGAAACTAAAAATAAACAAAACACACAACAAATAACAGATAGGTTATCTGCAGTTGAGGTAGCTGTAGCAAATATGATGGGGGTGTAATAAATGGAGGTTTGGAAGAAAAGTATTTTTGTAAATGCTATTAAGGCTTTAATGTTACAGGAAAATAAAATTGCTGCTGAGGTTATTACTAGATATACTAAACTTACAGATGTAGAAAAAGCAGAAATATTAAATACTATTAACCCACAATAGAATATTTTTACGAACTAAAAGATAATTACTATCAATGTTTCATGTGATGGGTATTTATGTTAGAATTTAAGTGTTATATTTTGACATAGTAAGCATAAGGGGGAATAAAAATGACATCATATGAATTATTAGACTTTTATGAGGAATTACTTAATGAAATGCAAAATCTAAGCGCATATAACGATACATTATCTGGTTTACTTAATGAAATTAATAAAAATCAAGATAATTTACTAAATCTTATTTATCCAGATACTTTTGACATAAATAATGCGAATATATTAGGTGAGCTAAGTTCTAGAAAAGCTGCTGTTATTAGTTGCGTACAAAAATTTGCAATGGACTTTGATATTTTAGGAAATCATCAAAAACTAATAAGGTCTAGAGATGCTATTGAAACAATTTTTAAAAAATATCAATTAGAATTAGAAGATGAAAAAAACAAAATAATTAATTTACTAGACGAGTATGACCAAGTGACTTCGACAATTTACCAATATGTAAAATCAAGAAGCAATTCTATAATTGTTGAATTAATTAATAAAACATCTTTGATAGTTAATAACTATAATAAATTTGTTAGTAACTATCAAAATATTAAGAGTTTTATGTTAAAAACAGAAAATAAAATAGAAGAAAAAGAGGACGAAAAAATACTAAAGTTGCATTTTTATGATAAGCACATTAATCCTGAGTATTTTATCAAAAACATCCAAGCTGTTAAAAATAGCTATGAAATTATGTGTCAAATACTTAATGTATCTTTAAGTGAACATGAGTTAAAAATATTAAAAGTTGAATCAGGTTCTTTATTTTTATCAATTATTGGTAGTGCCTCAGTTATTAGTGCATTTGCATTTTTAATGAAAAAGACAATTGACTTAGTTTTTAATAAATATACATTTGAGGGACAAGTCTTAAGATGTAAACAAATTTTAGATTTACTTGGTAAAGATGCAGAGATTACAGAAAAATATAAAAAACTAGGAATTGATATCAATGAAGAAAATGCTTATAAATATAATTATAAATTAGTGAAATCCATTGGAACGTTAGTTAGACAAACTGCCAAAGTTAAAATTGATGATAAAATATTCTCATTAGAAGATCACTTAAAACAAAAATATTTAGAGGAATCAAAAACACTATTGATAAAAGAAGCCAATGTAGAAAAACAGTCAGAGGAAATTCCAGAAGAAGATACAAAAGAATCTACAAATCAAAAAGAAGAATAATATAATTATATTGAAGGATACTTAAAAAAGTATCCTTCAAATTTTAGGAGGAATAAGTTTGGAAAATTTAATGAAAGAAATTAGTGATTTAAAAGAAAAACTTAGACTTATGAAAGAGGATAGAGATGAACTTAAAGCAGTTCTGCATATAGTTACTGTCCATTGTTGCCATCTAATTGGAGAAAAAGAGGGCAAAAAAGTTGAAGATGTTTATACTGAAATAAATCAAAATATAAATACACTTATACACAGCTCCAATATCTAAAATATTATAAATAATTTTATGAACTAAAGACTTATTGATGTAAGCCTTTTTATTTTACTTAAAATTACTTAAATGGGAGGCCTAGAATGAATGATAATTGTAAAGAGTGTCCTTACATCCAAAACTTAAAAGATGATGTAAGTTCACTGAAAAGTGAGCTTAAAAGTTTAGATGAAAGGGTAATTGTTGTTGAAAAATTTTCTGCTTCAGGTGGTGAACAGATAAAGATGATATTTAAAATACTTAATGAAATTAAAGACAGCATAAAAGATATTGGTTCAAAGCTTGAAAAGATAGAGGAAAAGCCTTCAGAGGATTACTCAAAAATTAAATTAGCCATTATAACCTCAATATGTTCTGGAATAGTTGGAACAATACTGGGGTTTATTTTTACAAAAAAATAAGAAAGGAAGGAATATAAAATGTGTAAATTAGTATCAAAACAACTTGTTGATTTTGTTAAAGGGTTTGAAGGATTTTCTTCTACTGTTTATCGGGATGAAGTAGGTGTTCCGACTTTAGGCTATGGAATGACAGGTGAAGAAATAACTGGATTAACTTCAGTAACAGAAGAACAAGCAACTAATATGCTAGAAGATTGGTTAAATAGAAAATATGCTGCACCTATTAAAAATGACCTAGATAGTAGAGGAGTAAGTCTTAGTCAAAATCAATTTGATGCACTTGTTTCAATGGCTTATAACATTGGCGTTGGTGGCGTACTGAGTTCTACGCTATATCGTAATATTTGTAATGGTATAAGAGATGCTGATACGATAACATTTGATTTTGAAATGTGGGATAAAGCTGGTGGACAAGTATTACCAGGACTATTAAGACGTAGAAAAGAAGAAGCTGCTATGTTCTTTGGCTCAGGTAACGTAGCAGATAATTCTGCCGCCGATACTCTTATTGAAAATGTAAAAGATCCAACAAGGATACAACAAATTAAGGCTCTGGAATATGATCTTAATTCAGAATATAATGCAAAACTAATTTATGTTGACGGTAACATATGGCAGGAAACCCTAGATGCATTACGAGGAATACAAAATATATTAGTTAAAGGTCATAAGAGCTATGTAGTTAAATGGATGCAGCAAAAATTAATAAAGTGGGGATACCTAAAAAATGGACAAGATGATGGAATACTAGGAGAAATGACATTCCAGGCAATAACCAACCTTCAAAAGAATTGGGGAAAGCCTACTGACGGTATTATGAGGATGGAGACATGGAACATTTTTTTAAATAATTAGGAGAGCTTATAAAGCTCTTTTTTAAATTATCAAAAATAAATTTTTAGGAGGAAATTTTTATGTTAAGTGTACAAACAATACAAATGTTAATTTCAGGTGGAGTAGTTGGAATAGTTTTAGGATCTGGAGGAGTATTTGCTTTTCTTAATAAGAAAGGTGTAAATATATCTAAAGATTTGGATAATGTAGACAAAGTTATTACAGCTGTGGAGCCTATTATTTCAGCTGGCAAAGAAATAGCACCTTTAAATCCTATTGTAACTACAGCTGACCTTATAGAACATTGGGCTAAAATTGGTGTGGGAAATGCGGAACAATTATATCACGCAGGTAAACTAGTAAGTGATAAAGATAGGTTCAAGTCCGCCCATGATACTGTTTGCGCTAATTTAAAAGAATTAAACATTAATCCTACAGAAAATCAGCAAAAAATTATAGATGATGTTATCCAGTATTGGGTAAATGATCTTGGTCATAAGGATAAGACGGATGCAGAAAGGGAAGCTGAGAAACAGACATTACAGGCAAAAATTATTACATTAACAAATGAAAATGCTCAATTAAAGCAGACTATATCAAATGTACAAAGTAATCTAACATCTGCACAACCTCAAAACACGCCTCAATAAATATAGAAATGATTTATACCCTAGGTGTAAAAGCCTAGGGCTATTCATTTCTATAATCTTTATTTTTGCTAAATAATTGCAAAACTTAGAAGGATGATTTTTAGTATAGTTATCGTGCAGAAGTAGCAACATATTTTATTTCAGGGTTTGATTGTGCTTGTAAAATTAACACACCATTCTGATCATTAGCTTTAAAATAACTTTCACTTTGAAATATTACTGTAGCAACGCCTTTTGCATATGTTGGATCAGAAAGTATACTTTTTTCTACCATAAAATTTGCTAATTGGGTACTGTTTTGAGGATTATATAGGTCTATATAATTCTCTATTTCATGTGCTTGTACACCTGTAAGTGTATAGTAAACATCAAAATTATCCTCCCCTGCAGGGCCAAATGGTACTAATGTGAACTTTTTACAATAATCTTGGGAGGGTGTATAAAGAAGTACTCCTTTCCCATGATCCGCTTGTGCTAATATATTGTTTTTCCCAAAGAAAAATAAACTTGGACCTACTTTTTCTGCTAGTGATCCTGAAACTATGATGTCACCTGTTAGAAAACGTACAAAATCATTGACATTGGTTGTTGTTTGAAGAAATGAAGACATTTGCTCAACTTGATTATGAGGAAACCACATATACTCTAAAAACTGAGTTTTTCCTAAAGTGTTAATATTAGAAACTGATTTCACTGAAGAATTGTTTTGAACGCCTTGAGCTTGTACATTGGTTAATGTAATACCAGATGTTAGTAACAGAGCTGCTAGCGTAGATGATAAAATTTTTACTTTTTTATTCATGTTCAAGTCTCCCTTTATGTTAATTTTGCTTATAATAATAAATTCTATAAAATAAGTAAGAATCCTCTTTTATTTAAAAAAATAGTACTTTATGTATAAAAAAGTAATAAAAATCTAGTATATCTATTGACTTTTTACGCACATATGTTATAATATAATTGTAAGGAGAAGGAGGTGAAGAAGTGGAATGGATAAGTAAATTAATAGCCCTAGTTATTTCAATACTAACAATTCGTCAACTGAACGTGACTTACAGGAAAACGAAGTTAGAAATTAAAAAACTAGAGCTGGAAATCCAAAAATTGAGGGAAGGGAAATAACTTCCCTCTCTAAAAAATATTTTATTTACCTATCCATTATACACGATAATATGAAAATATTAAACTTTTCTTTGATAATTTGTGCAATAATAATTGTGACATTAGGATGCAGGCTTATGTTTGTTAGAATAAAAAAGAATAAATTAGAAGATGAAAAAAATAAGCTATTAAAAAAGCAAGATAAGGAGTAAATTATGGATCGTGATGAGCTTATAAAATTAATCCAGGAGAACACTATGAATTCAAGTGAAGTTGTAGAATACTTAGGTGTAAGTAAACAACGTCTTTCCGATATGAATAGACAAGGAAAGTTAATAGCAATAAAAAAGGGAATCTACTTAAGAGAAGATGTTGAGAAAAGAAAATTAGAACAGGATGATCTTAGAAAAAAATATTACAAAAGGTAATTTAAGCCCTGGGATAAAAGCCTAGGGCTTATTCTTTTGCATAATCTTTTACGAATTTTTCTAAAATAGTTTCAAATTGCTTACTTGGAGTCCTTTTTTCTTGCTCACATATTTCTAAGAACCTTACTTTTAACTCTTTAGGTAGAGTGAGAGTTATTCTCTCTTTTCCTTCTGGAATAGCCATTTTATTCACCTCTGTAGTACTTTATAAAATAATTATATCACTACGTTAAGATGTTGACAAGGTGCGCACTTAGTAATACAATATAACATATAAAAATAAATAGAGTAGGTACTGGCATACCTACCCTATAAATACAGCTAAATAAAGTCTATTAAACTTCATTAAACTACGCAACTATATTATATTTTAAAAAAATGATGTTTTCAATAGTTTTATTTCCTATATCCTAAAATAGTATAGGTTAGTTGTTTAAGCATACAAGCAACTTTAAATAAATTGTATAGTTTAGCTTAGCTGACGCAGAAAATAAGCTCCGATAAGTAATATTCCTGTTATTGTATTACTTGTTAGTCAGTCGGGTGTGTATGACCGTCTATGCTAAATTATACAGGTAGGTAAACTGGTCGAAAGACAGGATTCTATATAATTATTAACAGATAGCTATGGACAAGATGTGTATAATATGTTAATAAGTATGTTAGGGCAGTTTTTAACATATTAAGATACAGAATACAATAGCAGTGCTAAAAGAAACTTCAACTCGATAACAAAGCATAAATTGCTATGCTTTTTTCTTTTTCCCCTGATTTTAGGGGAAATTGCGTCAATTGCTTAACCTCCTCCAAAGCATAAATTGCTTCAGCTTAAAGTCAAGCTTTCCTTAAAAAATATAATTTAGCAAAATAGACATAATATGAATATTTTGTTACAATGTAATTAAAGTTACATAATTAAGGGGGTTCTACAGTGGAAAATAATAAAATGACTACATGCAAAGCATGTGGTGAGCAAATTGCAAAAGGTGTTAAAAAATGTCCACATTGCGGCAAGGACCAGAGAAATTTTTTCATGAAACATAAAATAGTAAGTGTAGTAATTGTAATTATTGTACTAGGTTGTATTGGATCAGCATTAGGAGGTGGAAATAATGATAAATCAACTGCTACAAACCAAAGTACTAAAAGCAGTCAGACTGAAACAAAGAAAGCAGAACCTAAGAAAGATGAATTGAAAGATTCTTATGCTATTGGAGAAACTGCAAAATACAAAGGTGTAGAAATGACAGTAACAAAAGTTGATAAGTCTAATGGTTCAGAGTACGATAAACCTAAAGATGGAAAAGAATTTATTATAGCTAGAGTGAAAATAAAAAATAATGCTAAGGAAAAACTATCGTATAATCCTTTGTATTTTAAAATGCAAAACAGCAAAGGACAAATTGAAGATGAAACGTTCTCAACTGTAAATGAAGATACTGCTTTAAAATCTGGAGAATTAGCACCAGGTGGAGAAGTAGAAGGAAGCGTTATTTTTGAAGAACCAGTAGAAGATAAAGGAATGTTATTACAGTACCAAGACAATATATTTAGTGATAAAGTTAAAATACAATTTAAAATCAGTTAATTTAATTAAGCCCTACGAGCTTTTTATATGGAAATGCTTAGTATTTTCTTCTACATGATTTACAGTTTGCATTGTAAAGAATGGTCACATATAAATTAAAATAGATAAACTCCAGCCTAAAACTAAGCTGGAGTTATATTTTTATTGACGACCATTTGACGACAACACATATATAATTACGTTTAATCTGGTTCTAATTAAATTGAACAAAAAACATATAAGCATTGATATTACTGAATTTTATTCAATTTAAAATTAGTTGGTTACAGCTCATTTCACGGCTAAAATGGTCTTCAAAACTGTGTTGTCGTGCTAATACCACGATGGGTGAGTTCGATTCTCACATATTCCCGCCAATTGATGTTACAAGCACTGAAATTACTTGATTTAATTACATATTTAAAAGAGATTTTTATAAATAGTTATATTTATAAAGGTCTCTTTTTTTATATAATAAACTGTTATGTTGTGTTGAAAATTATGAAAAGGAAGGAGGATATGTATATCAATGGCTAAGAGGAAAATTAGGTTAAGCCATATTACAAATTTAAAAAAAGTAGGTAGAACGACTGACAATATAACTATATCTGAATTTTTTAATTTGTATGAGAAATTTATGGGAGAAAAAGAGCTGGAAAACCTTAGAGAAAGAACACTTGAACAATATAGAATTCACTTAAAATACTTTAAAAAATATATGGATAGTGAAACACAGTTTGAAAAAACTGATGTGTCGATAAATTCAGATATTTTTAAAAGTTATGTGTATTATATGACCTTTGAAAAAAAATATTCACCTTTTACAGTTAACTTAAGATTAAGAACTTTATTGGCATATTTACGATGGCTTTACAACAACAATTATATTACAGAAAATATAGCAATAAAGATCCATTTGCAAAAAACACCAGATGATGCAAAAATTCCACTTACTGATGTTGAAGTTAAAAAATTATTAAATGGATGTGATTTAAATACCTATACAGGTTTTAGAGATTTTTCATTGATGCTTTTGATTTTGGATTGCGGTATTAGGATTGGTGAAGCAGCGGAATTAAGAATTAGTGATTTTGATTTAAAAGATGGACTTGTTAAAGTAAGAGCGGATGTTTCTAAAACGAGAGTATCAAGAGAATTACCGATTTCAACTAGAACAGCAAAAGTATTAAGAGAATTAATAGATGTTGTAACAGAAATGGGGAGTGGGGATTACATGTTTCAAAATACCTATGGTGGATATATAAAAAAGCAGAACCTAATGTTAAGTTTTAAAAAAATAGGTAAAAAAGTTGGATTAGAACATAGATGTTCACCTTATCTATTTCGGCATACATTTGCCACAAATGCAGTGAAGTCAGGTATGGATATATTTACACTCCAGAGAATCATGGGACATTCTTCAATTGTGACCACTAGAAAGTATATACAATTAGAAACAAAAGATTTAAAAAGAAATCACAACAAAATTAATACTGTTGATAGATATTTTAGAAAATAATCACATGAATTGGCATATATAAGACGTTTAATTCATGTAGACAAGTAAATATACATCTACAAAATGGACTTTCTCAGAATGGCTATATGGAGCATGTAAAGGTATATAAAAGAAATAAGCCACCCAAAAGGTGACTACAACTTAATATCAACAATATGTCTTGTAAAACCAAAACTATTATTGATAATCTTATATCCAACTAATATATAGTTTATCAAAAAAACTAAGATTTTGCAAGTGTATTTCCTATACCCTTTTTTAAGGTATATGTGAGTTGTGCTTACACTGGAACAACGGTAAATAATTCTAGTAGGTTACATGAAGCCGATGCTATAAAATTCATGGGGACAAGCAATATTACTGCTATTGTATTATTTGCCCCTCAGTTGGGTGTATCTGACCAACTAATAAATTAGATAGGTAGGTTTGCTAGATATAGAAATATCGGCAGTATATTAATTGTCCACAGGTGTGGATAAGTATTTTAGGGTAGCAATTAAAATATTAAAAATATACTACAATAGCAGTAATATAAACAGGATACTTCAGCACATACACAAGTATATTTTTATTTTTGCCCTTTTCTTAGGGCAAACTATATTCCAGAAAGTGCTTAACAAACCGCAAGTATATAAGACCTGAACCTAAAGTAAAGTGTATAATCAAAATTTAGAGTAGATTCCTTAATAAATTTATTAGTAATTGGAGTAAGTAATTGGATATAGGTATAGTTGGTATGCTAGAAGTTTGATGTGCTGGTTTCATATAGATTTTTATCAAAATCAGGTGCTAAAATTAACTATATAGTATGTACACAAATTGTAAAATAAGGTAAAATAATAATAAGTTAGATTAGATATAGGTAGGAGGTTATTATAATAATGTCAGATGAAATAGAAAAAGATTTAAAAAATACAAAAGGTGATTATTTACATACTATAGTTAAATCGGGAATTTCTTCAGTCCCTTTAGTTGGATCTGCACTTGGAGAGTTTTTTTCTACGATAGTATCCCAACCAATTTCAAAAAGAAGAGATGATTGGCTTATAAAGATTAAAAATGAGTTAGATAATCTTTCAGAAAAAGTAAATGGATTTGATATAAATAATTTATGTAATAATGAAATGTTTGTTACAGCTCTAATGAATGCTAGTCAAATTGCTATTAGAAATCATCATGAAATAAAATTGGAAGCTTTAAAAAATGCAGTATTAAATTCTGCAATGAATATTGATATTGATGATTCAGTACAATTAATGTATATAAATTATATTGATGAATTAACTCCATGGCATTTAAAAATACTTGAATTTTTTAAAAATCCAACTGAATGGTTTGAAAAACATAATAAAAACATTCCTGATGTTTATACAGGTTCACCATCTGATATATTAGAAGATGCTTATGAAGAATTAGGGGGTAGGCAAGAATTTTATAATTTGGTTGCAAGAGAGCTTTATCAAAAAGGATTATTTACCATAGAACGTTTAAGTGGAACGATGATGACTTCGTCTGGAGTTTTTGCTTCAAGGACAACAGAGTTTGGAAAAAACCTTATAAGATATATTACTGCACCAATATAAAACATATGCGACTTTTTTACAAATAATAATGTAGACATATATGGTTAACTCGTTTTTTATATATGTCTACATTAAAGTATATTTAAAATTAGATACTATGATTTATAATGAGTCAAACATTTCATTATAGGGATGCTTTTTTAATACTTTATTTAATTTAACTTTCTCAATATCATCTTTTGTTATATATTCTTCTAAGGATGACAATGATAGACCAGTAAATTTAGCAATTTCCTGTAAAGGAATTTGATTATTAAACATATCTTTTATTAAAGATCTTTTGATAAAAGAAGTGTTTAATATTTTTTTCCTTCCTTCACATATATTAAGTGAATTGAATTGATCATTTATAATTGTATTCATGGTAGAATCTGATATCTTAGTATGTTTTTCGTTATATTTGCCACCACAAAATAAATAATCACAGTTCGTATTAATAGATTTTCTTTCCTTCAAATATTCTTCTAAAATTCCTTTAAAATGTATAGGAATAGGTAATGTTCTATTTGCAAGAGTTAGTTTCATTGAGTTTATATTAATATCTTTTATTTTTAAATTACATAAATCTTTTTTATCTAATCCAGCATAAATAAAGAACAATAGTATAACTTTATTTCTTAAACTATGTCTGTTATTATCGAGGGTTTTAAAAAGCATATTTAATTCTTCTATTGTAATTGATGGTGCATGTATTGCTTCCTTTTCTTTTAAATCATGGTGATACCCTAATATATCATTTAAAAAATCAGTTTGTGTTAAAATTTTAAAAGGATTTCGTTTTTCCATTGGTTCTATAACCTTAGTATAGAAACTATTCACATGGGAAAACTTATTTATTATTGTCTCTCTATGATTTGTTTTTTTGTTATTTACTGAGGAAAATTTAAAATCCTTGATTAAGAATTTTTTAAAAGTATCTGGATTAATATTAGTTAAATTATAGGTAGTGTTATCTGCTAGATAATTTAAATAATTGTATAAAGTGCTTTCATATTGTCTAAATGAATGTTCGTTTTGAAATGTGTTCCTAAAATTAGCTAATTGAATAAAATAATTACTTTTACTATCGTTAATTAGATAATCGTAAGATAATAATTTCAAATTATTAATATTTCGTGAATTAGATATAATAAAATCATTTTTTAGTTCATTATTAAATAAATTAAACGTTAAAATAAATTTTTCATTAGCTTTACCATTAACTAATTGATTAAATAAAATGTAAGTTTTCCCATTAGTTAATATTCCCCAATTAATGTTATTTGCATTAAGATAATTAGCTAATTGAGTAAAATCGTCATCCGTAAATTTATGGCGAACTTTTTTTACTTCAACATAAAGAACTTCTACCAACGTTTTGATATTTTTAATAGCCATATCTACCCTGTCTTTATTTCCTAGAACAAGTTCAAAATAAAAATAATCTTCATTGTAGCCAATAATAGTTAAAAATTTTTTAACTATGTTAACTTTTATAGTTTCTTCGTTTATGTCTTCCCCATGAATCTTAATAATTCTTTGGTATTGCAATTTTAAATTTTTTAATTGTTTAAATAAGTGTTCTTTATTATACATAAATTATAATCTCCTTTCAATTTTTTTTCAGTAGTAGTATATATAAAACTCATTAAAAATATTCCTTTTAATTAGAAACAATTAATGGAATTTTAGTTTAAATTATCTTTATAGAGTTTAAATTATATGGTGTTTAATAGAGGATTTTCCTTTAATTTGTAGAATACTTACAAAAGAAGGGAGATGCTTTGTACTATGACTGAAGATAAATTTCAAAATTTTATTTCTAAAGTACTTATTGTTGCAGAGGATTTTGCTAAAAAAAATAATGGGAGCATTACATTTGGAGAAGAAAATCAAAAACAATCACTATTTATACTTGGAAAATCTCCTCTTAAGGAAGGATTGTTGTATTATATAAATACTCCTAATAAAAAAACTACATATCATATAAAATTTATAAAAGGTTTCAAAGATAAATTTACTTTACGCATTAGTAATAGTAGTATTTCATTGGAATTAAGTGAAGATTTGAAGAGATTCACTGCATATCCAAGTGAAGATTTTAATAGGCGTATTGATAATATTGATGGTAATTTTGATGAAAAATTGACCAAATACCTATATATGATGTGGGATTTTTCATATGCTTTACAAATACTTTATGCTAGTCAAGATTAAATTAGTAATAGATTTAAAAACTAAAAAGGTAGAGGATTATTTCTCTACCTTTTCTTCATTGTCAATTTTAACTATTTCCATTATATCAAGAAGATCACATTTTAGAACTTCACATATAGTTTCAAGCAAAGAAAATTTTATGGAATCAGTGTTATTTGCAGCAAGTTTTTTTAAATTAGCATAATTACATTTACATTCTTTACTTAACCAATAAATTGTCTTTCCTTGTTTTTTTAGCTGATCGTTTATTTTAATATTTATCATAATAATCATTACCTCCTAATATAGTAATTTTTACTATATTACAATTATATACTTTTAAGCACTATTGGTCAAGAGAAATAAAAAGATCTATTTTTTAAATATAGTGCTTGACCAATAGTGCTTGAGAGAGTATAATGAGATTATAGAAAACAATCATAGTTGGAATAAAGTTTTCTACTATTGTAATTTATAGTTTAAAAAACTAAAAGGTGAAATTTACAAAATAAAAAGTACCCAACCTATAGAAGCTGAATACTTGAACTCGCAACTTAAGTATATCACTAATGGTTAGGTAAAATCAAATTAAGATTATTTAATTCACATTTATAGTAAGTGTTGAAGGGAGGCACATAAAAAAATGAGTGTTTATATTTTAATAGAATATGTACAACAATGTAAATCAAAACATAAACAAGCTACAGTAAATGGATTATATAGTTTTAAAAAGTTATGGAGATAAAAAATACAGGATTATATTGAGATGGAGGAGTAGTATGGATAACATTTTTGAAGTTAAAAGAGTGCAGCTGAGGGACAAGTTAGGTGAGATTGTACCATTTGATTACAAAAATAAACCTAATTCTAATGAACATGTATTTACTGCTTATATTGGAGGAACAATACCAGTAAAAATCAAATCTAAACTTAGCTATCAGGAATTTTGTAAAATATGCTAATTAAAAAAGGAGACAGTTATATGTTAAAAGCAAATATTAAAGAAAGAGTTTTAGAATCAGTTGGAGAGACTAATTATAACGAATATATGCTATTAACAGGTGGTAAGGAAGTTAATAGCATACTAAATAGTAATAGACCAGTATATCAGATGTATAAGTATAGGAAAGAATTAATTGATGCAAATATTGAACAGATTATTGATATTAATATAGTCAACCTAAAAGAATTTTTAGAACAAACATTTCAGGAATATTTGAGTAATAGTAAATTTAAAATAATCAAGGATATACTATTGAATCATGAAAGTGGTTGGAATATAAAGAATCTTTTACAGATGCATAAGCAGCATAAATATCATAGAATCTTTAGATTGTTAAATACAGAGTATAGGAACTGGCTAGATTGAATATAACTGTAAATGAATAGAATTAGCAATATGACAAAATAATATTTATTAGGTTAAAAGTAGTAGCATTTTATGAAGAGATAAAATAAAAATTAGAAAAAATGTGTTCACATGGCTATAATTAGGTAATATAATGATAAATGTTAAGTAAATAAAGAGATTATTGCCGTTTGGTATTTTTATAGCCATAAGTGCTATTACATATAATAAAAATAGAATAGTTTGGTAATTAGAATTATTTTTAAGATAATTCTATTAGTTGAACTATTTCTATTTGAAGTGTGTAATAGCACTTTTTTTATTAAAAAAATTGAATAGGAGGAAAATAAAATGACTTAATTATTAATATCAGAGACAAAATTAACGAAAAGAAATTTCTAAATTTACTTGACATTGACAAGCAAAAATTGTATTATAATATTGTACTTGACAATGACAAGGAGAGATAATAAATGATAGGGTTAGAATATATATTAGCACTATATAATATAAATCATTCTAAATTAGCTGAAGAATTAGGAATTAAAAGACAAAACATTAATCAATGGATAAGAGGCAAAAATAAAATTCCTAAAAAATATTTACCTATTGTATCTAAAATGTTTAATATTCCAGAAGAAATATTTCAAAAAGAACTTAGTGATATTGATAAATTGAAAATTCAAAAGATGAAAATTGAAAATGAAATGGATGAAACAGAATATGAGGACACTATTATTGATGAAAAAACAGGAGAAGAAATTACAATTACTAGGACTTATTTAGGTAGTGGAGAAGAATTTTATTTGCAGAATTTAAGTTATGAAATTCAAGAAAAAGAATTATATGCAAAAATAAAAAGAACCTTGGACAACTGCTTTAACGATGATGATGATTCGATGGATGGTGGATTGCATGATGCATGGACTTTATTAGAAGATTTTGATAAGTTTGCAGATATAATGAGGAACGAAAATATTAATAAAAATACTATTAGAAAAATTTTACTGGCTATTAGATTAGCTTATGGAAAAGGATTTGAAAGTGATAAATTTATAAGAAAAGTAATGGAAGCCATTAAGGAAGAAGAAGAGAAAAACAAGAAATATTTGAAGGAAGTAAAAGATTTATGGGAAGATGATAATCAATAGAGTATTTTAAAAACACTCTTAGTATAAATAATTAATATTGAAAGGTGGTGGAAGGTTATGAAGATAAAAACGAAAAGACATGGAAAAATACCATGCCCTAAATAAAAATATGTAATTATTTATGTAGATCTTAAGTCGGCAAACTTAACTTCTACCATCTAAAAATTTAAACCTATTTATATTATACACAATTAATTAAATTTAAACTACAAAATTAAAAAATATTAAAGAGTATATAGGAGGAGTTTATATTATGGAAAAAGAGACTGTAAAAAATGAAAATGAGAAAGAAATTAAAGGGGTTACTGAAATAACAGTGTTAGACAGTGGTAATTGGAATCAGAAGTGGATGAATAATGATGGAACTAAAGGAATATTTTCAAGTCGTATTAGCACGGAATATCAATCTTATCCTGAAGGATTTCAGAGAATACAATATAATGACCAAACTACATTCTTTGAAGTAGGAGAAATTCAAAAAGAATTTAATAAGATAGAAAAAGGTTGTTTGATACCACAAATTTTATATGCATTGTGTAAATCACATCCAACGGATGAAATATTAGAGACCAATCTTACTTTATTGCTCCCAGCAATCCAGATGCAAAATAAAGATCAATTAACAAGCAAATTACAAAATAAGGAATTTAATTTTAAATATAATGGAAAAGATATTATAGCTTCAATTCATAATGTACTTATATTGCCAGAAGGTTATGTATCATATTTTTCCTTAAACAGTACGGATAAGAAAGGTTCAGTGGCACTGGTAGATATTGGATCAAGGACGGTTAACTTAGTAGTGCTATATAATGGAAAAATTCAAAAAATAAATACTATTCCAATAGGTACTTATAATTTCTTTTCAAAGATAAAAGACATTGAAAATGGAAAAGGGGAAAGGTTTGTCGAGGAAGATATAAAAAGATTGATTGATGAAGGAATTATCAAAGTATATCAAAAGCAATATATAGAATTTTTGAATAATATATTGGAGAGGATCAAACCTATTATTAATTTAGCAACCTATAAAGTAATATTTACAGGAGGAGGAAGCATTATGTTATCTGAATATATAAATCAGTTAAAATTACCAAATTTTAAAATTCATGAAGAAGCTATATATTCAAACATTATTGGGGCAATGGAAGCTAGTAAGATTATGTTAAAGGATGCTGTTGCGTGATGTCAATAAGCAGTTGTAGCAAAAGAATTCAATTAACATTAAATAGGAACAAAGAGCATGAGAGGTTAATTATGGATTACCTCTCAGCAAGTTTCAATGAGAATAATGAGATTAAAAGGATTCTTTATGAATATGTAGTCAATCAAAGTTCTACAAAAAGAGGGAGAAAACCTAAAAGTAAAACTAAATTAGTAACGGATAATAATTTACAATCCAAGTCGCTTAAAGGTAGTAAAAGTAAATCAAAGATAGTTAAAAAAAGTAACAGTGATAAGAAGTTACTCACTGTTACTGATAATGATACAAAGATAGTTAAAAGTAGTGACGGTAACTCAGAGATAGTAAAAGGTGCTAACAATGATATAAAAGTAATGCAAGAAGTTGATAGTAAGCCAACTTCAGTAAAAGACACTAAAAATGATGATTTTACATTAGATTTAAATAACTTTGAAGATAAAGTAGTAGAAGTGAAATCTACTAATAATGAAGATAAAGAATTAGAACAAATCAAACAAAATGAATTGAACGAGTTAAGTAAATTTATGTAAATTAAGATTAAATGAAGGAGGGAATATACATTGAATCCAATGGAAGTAAAGTTAAATAATGAATTTAAAAAAATACAGAAGAAACTGGAGGATTATTGGTTTGAAGATGGCAATGACAAGTTATCTGATTTTGCTGATAAGACAATTAGAGAGAAGTATTTTAATATTCATAACAAAATAGAAGAAATCAAGAAAATTTGTAAAAGTAACATATATTTTGAAATTGTAGATGATTTAAATAATAAGGTAGATAATCTTTCTGATGAAATAATGACATTAGAAGCTTTAGCATATTACAATGATATGCAAAAATTATCAAATACAATACATTGCAGAACTATACAAACTATGGGACGTATAACATTTGTAATTAATACAGTATGTGATGAAGTTGTGAATCCTTATTATGAAATATTAAATGAAGAAATAGACGATATTTCAAAAATTTTGCATGATAAAGGAGAAGAATTTACTTCTATTATAAAAGAATATCCAGATAAAGTAGAGAAATCTAAAGTTAAAAAAATTTTTGATTATAAAAAGTTAAATAAGTTAGTAAAAAACAGTGGCTTTGAAGAAGTAAGGCAAACAGGCGACCATAAAATTTTTAGTGATGGAATTAAGAGTATTTCAATTCCACAAAAAACGATAGGCAAGGGGCTGAGTGTTAAAATTCAAAGGCAAATGGAGGGTTAAAAATGAAAACAGAAGTAATTGAAGGAATTTTAAAAAAATTAAATGAAGACAATTATGAAGAAGATACAATATATGCAAAAACAGAAGAAGAGTTAATTGAAAATTGGGTTAAATATTTTGATGAATATGATGAAGAAGTAACAAAAGAAGATATTGGATCAGTAATAGAATGGCAAGGGGAAGGATGGTATGTTTATGCAGGTAAAAATTTTTCTAATGATTGTATAATGCTTGAAGATGCAGCTATTGAAAATGAATTAGAATGGAAAACTACAAAGAAAAATGAATTTTTAATTTTAGATGATTGTGCTGAAGATATTTCAGAAGAATTTCTTAATTATTTAGACAAAAAAATAGAAAATAATGATAAATTTAAACATTTAAAAAAATTTAATATAATATTTAATATGCAAAAATTTAAAAATTATTCTAATTTAGAAGAAGTATTTACAAGATTAAAAGAAAATTTTACAAAGCTATTTGGGGATAAAAAAAATATATATCATCAATATAATATTTGGGATAAATGGGAGGAA
This sequence comes from Clostridium sp. 001, assembly GCF_019056555.1. Lineage (NCBI taxonomy): Bacteria > Bacillati > Bacillota > Clostridia > Eubacteriales > Clostridiaceae > Clostridium > Clostridium sp. 001. Next base: position 3,246,127 of record NZ_CP020473.1, read on the forward strand.
TGTAATTTTTATGAAAGCCAAACATTTATATATGCGTTTGATCAAAAAGATATAGAAAACATAATTACTGATAAATTTGAAAATTTTTTAGAAGAAAATGATATTAACATAGATATAGAAATGGATAATTAAACATATTGGATCATGGGGAAGATAATTCCCCTTACTTCTTATAATGTCAGCCCTGCGTATTCACTTGGGCTTTAGTGAGTGTATACTCAAATTTAAAATAAAGGAAGCAATTCAGAATGATAAAAAAGATATTTAAAAAATCTGTAGCAATGTGTTTAATTCGTAGAGGTCATGATTTGAAAGATACAGAGACTAACTTGAAAAATAATAGATTTAAAGTTTTTTTGTTTGAGGAAAACCAGGAATTATTAAAAGATTTAACAGAAATAACATTGCAGCTTAAACAAAGTAAATAGTATTCTAAAAAATAAAAATTATTCAAAAGGAGCGATAGTTTGCAAAATATTAAAATAAAGAAAAGACAATTTGTGGTAATACAATTAAGCGAAAAAGATTTAACGATAAATGCTAAAGGAGAAGTTATTGCAAAACCTGATAAATATAATTTTGTTCAAACGAGTGCAACGACTATATTAAGACAAATTGAGAAAATAGAATTAGAAAATAAAGTACATAAAAGTATTAAGAGATTAAATGAATTACTGACTAAAATGGATAGTAGAGAATTTAAAGCAGATGCATTTGTTAAATTTACTTCTATAGAGTTTGGTAAGGTAACTAAGGAGAATGAAGAATTAATTGAAAAATGTATTAAAAATGGATTTAAATTAAGCAACCTTAACATGAAATTTATAGGAGCCGTAGGTGGAAGTCATGTAAAACACGTAAAACAATTTTATGTGCAGGAAGAAATACATTCAGAAGTAGAAAAAAGAATTAATTTAAAAAACTTGAAACATTGTATTATACCTAAAAGATTAACTTCTAATGCACTTTTAACAACTGCTATATGGGAGATACCATATTCATTAGATATGTTAAATGTGTGTATTTTGCCAGATAATGAAGTTGAAAAGGTGTTCCCGAATAAGCTTGAAACTTTAATTCCATATGAATATAGAGATTTTACAGATGAAGAAAAACAAAAATATGATGATTTTCAAGATTATAAAGCTATGAAAGAGAAATATGCACAAGTAAAAAAAGAATTTAAAAAAGAAGAAAATAAGGATAAATTTAAAAATTTAGAACTTAAAACAAACTATAATGCATATAAAACTCCTAATAGATGGTTAACTGAAAATAATAAACTTGTTATGTTGGAGGAAGTAGACAATCCTTTGTATCGTAGTGATAAAAATAGAATAATCTATGCAGAAAACCAGACTATTGAATTAAAATATAACATTTTTGAAATTGATGAATGGTCACTAGGTTATAAAGTAGTAGATTATAATGAAAGTTTGCCAATAAATAATTTTGATGGATTTGGACTTTTATCTCTAGAGTTGGGTGATTATATTAGAAGCTATATGTATGATTATACTATAAATGGTTGTCAGCTAAGATTACCACAGCAAAAGGGATTTTATACAATAGTGGATTTTAAAAGATATTTCAGGGATCATAAAATTGAATACATATATGATAAATTCGGTTACAAATGGAACATAGAAGATATTGATATTATTGCAGCAGAATCTACATTTAAAGCAAAAATTGAAACGGATGAAACTGGAGAAAATAAGAAATGGATGTGGAACAGTTATCAAGAGTACAGGGACAATATTGTGTCTAATGGGTATGATTGCATAGGCATAGCTAACTATACTCATCCAAGAAGAGAAAATGAATACAGAACACTTACATATCAGCTTTTAGAAGCTTTAAATGCTACTGAGTACGAATTATTAGCACTTGCACAGGAACATGGAACGATGCTTTATAATGTTATTAAAATTTATAGAGAGAATAGGGGATCAGGGCAAGAGATAAATTGGGAAGATATTAAATATATTAAATGTTACTTGCAAAATTTAATTGAAGAAAAGTATATTACTGAGGATCAAGATGAATATGTTGCTACAGCTATAAAATGTATAGACCTTAATAGAAATATGATTTTTGATAAGAAATTTACAAATTTTTTAAGTAAAGAAATTGAAAGAGAACTAAATCAATTATCTATAGGGCAAATAAAGGTTAAAAGCAATTATTTATATGTAACAACAGATATTCTAGGATTTTTAAAATATGCTAGTCAATTTTCAAATGACAAATGTGTAGGTGAAGAATATAGAAAGAAATTATCTTCAACAGAAATAGAAGGAACTTTAGGTAAGAACCAATGGTTTTGCGAAGGTGTTGTAGGGAATAAAGTAATGTATAGAAACCCTATGATGTATCAAGGAGAAATATTTAAACCAGTATTTGTGGATTTATCTAAAAATGAGGATTATAAATACATTAAACATCTTAGTAATATTATACAGGCTCCAATGAACACATATGCATTTCAAAAAGCTACATTTGATGTAGATGGAGATAAAATGCAGTTAATTCATTTAGATCATAACCTTAAAAATTATAATCTTGATTGGTTAATTAATTATGATTTTATAAAAGAAGTAAAACAATCTGAAAAAGATGAAGAAACTAAAATTGAATTGACTAACTTAGATAGGATTAAAGAACAGATGGAAGTATACTATAATACTAGATTTAAAGATCAAGAAACTGTAACATTAGCTGATTTAATATCAGATGATAACAAAATAATTGTAAATCCAAGTGATGGAGTTACGGTTAAAGGCCAGGAATGGAATACTAATAATATTCATAAATTCCTTGTAAATAGTGATGATAAAACAGGAATAATTACAGATTATAATACAATTGCATTAAACGAACTAAATTCACTTATATTACAAGATTATTTTGCATTGTGGTTTGGAGAAATTTATGAAAAATATAATGTTGAAGATAAATTTAAAGATTATAAATATACTGGATTAAATGAAGAAGAACTTGAGGATAGAAGAAAACAGTTAAGATTAACAAACAAATACTGCAAGTTCTTTCAAGGAATTATTATTGATATGAGTAAAAGAGGTGGAGTTGTAGAGATAGCTGAAATGTTAGGCAAAATATATAAAAGTCAACCTAGATTTTATGTAATGAAAGGTAAAGATGAAAATAATTTAGATAAGAGTTTTAATTCTCATATGGATCGTTTTTGTAAGAAAATACAAGGGTTAAATTCAACTATATCTAAGCTATTTAGAAGCAAAGTAAGAGAAAATATATCAAATCATTCAATATATTTCACCCCAAAACTTATTCAAAATTCTAAAATAAATAATAATGTAGAATTGAAAAAAATACAGGAACAATTTAAAGGGCTAATTGAATCCTATAGTAATGAAAACAAAAAACTAATTGATGAAAAAAAGAGCATTAATCAATTTAGTAAAGATGATGCAAATAAGGAAGCTCGACTGCAAAATAGATTAAAATTTAAGGACTTAGCAATTAGAACTAAGGAGGATGCTAGAAAAATATGCAGCAATGATTTAGTTCTAGCACAAGCATTATATCAGCATGTATACAACAGTGAAGAGAGTTCAGCTTTTAATTATGCGTGGACAGTTGCAGAAAAAGGATTTATATACAATTTGCAAAATAAACAGACCGAAAAATATAATGTAAGTTTAGCTGATTCAGAAGATACAAATACATTTGGATACTTTGGCAGGAAGTATACACTAACAATCACTAATGATGAAATAAAATATTATAAGGAGGAGGATATGTCACTAGATAAATTAGAAGATTACATTATTGATACAGATATAGAACAAATAGAGGATATTAAGCTTTTGTTTGTTGCAAATAAGCAGCATTACAGGGAAGATAAAGAAAATTATGTTGAAAATTTACTAAAAGATATAACTAAAAAAGAATTTATTTTAAAGGAAGAAAATGCTTTTGTTCAGGTGGCAGATATGAATGGAAATATAGTAATAGGAATTAATTCAAAAGCATTAGATTACAGTAAAGCAGACATTCCTAATAAATCTGGTTATAAAGTTAGAGTTAAAGAAATTGAAAGATTATTTTCAGGTAAGGGTAAAAATAACAAATTAAATAAGACAAGCTTTAATGCAATTGTAGATTTATATAAATAAGCGGGTTGAGGGAGAAAACTCTCCCTCCTTTTAAAAGGGAGCGAAAAAAGATTTATGTGTGAAAAATTAATAATTAAAAATGAAAAAATGGCAGGATGGTTACAATTTAACGGCTTTCATAAATTATATGAACAAAACGATAATGTGGAATCTAATAAATTAATCTACATATTTAAAGATACTAAACAGATAAGAAATTGTATGAGTAAATATAATCAGTTTAAACAATTGTTAAGTGAGTAATAGGAGGTTTCATATATATGGGTGTCATACAAGAAAAACTGGAGAAACAGTTAAAACATTTAGATGATGTGATAATAAATAAAAATTATTGGTATAATGATAAATTTAGAGTTATGAATAATGAAGCAGCAAGTGGTAAAAGTGTTGAAACTAAAAAATCAATTGCTAAATTAGCTACTACAACGGATAAAAAAATAATATATATTCAGATGTTTGCACACAAAGATAGTAAAGAACAGGATACAAAAGAATTAGAGGAAACAGTAAATGATATAAATAAATATGCAGGCAAAAATATATCAGGATATTTATGTTCTAAAAATCAGAATTTACATAAAAAAATACTAAGTGAAAAACAAGTAATATGTATAACACATAAAAGATATTTAGAAATATGTAAAAATTGTCCAAGTGGTAATCTTATATCAAATTCTGATGTTATGATAATAGATGAATTTCCTAATTTATTTGAAAGCTTTTATATATCTGAACTAGAATTAACAAGACTACAAGGATTTACACTGATTACAGATAAGGAAAAATCTGATATAGAAGAAATGGTCAGTTTTATAAATGGTAAATTAAATGAATTAGAAAACAAATATGGAAAATCTGAAATGAAAATTATTAATCTTCAAAAATTAGATATTAAAAAGTACATAAAAGTATTACAAACTATTATTGAAAAAGCTGAAAAAGACAATATAATAGCACATAAAATAACTATAGATATAGCTAAAAATGTAATAGAATTATTTAGCCATTCAAGTGTTTATACAATAGAACGGATCGGAAGTAAAAAATATCCAATGCTATATAGTTTCCATTATGTAGATTATATTTTAGCAAAAGAAAATAATGTGATTTTGGATGCTAATGGAGCTTTTGATATGAGGTACAAATTAAGACCTGACTTATTTAAACTAGATAATCAATCAAAGGTTTTTGATTATTCTAATAGTACAATAAATATGTATCCAATTCCTACTACTAAAACAGCACTAAAAAAATATAAAAATATATTATTAGATGTATGTAATCATATATCAAATCTTGAATTACCAGAAGATTTTTGTTCTGAAGATGAACATTTAATCGTAGCAGATATTGATACAGAAGATAGATTGACAGATTTTCAAAAAGAAACTTATAATAAAATGTATAGCATATTTATAACACACTTTGGGGCTTTAATAGGAAAGAATGATTGGAAAAATTATAACAATGCATGGATAATTAAAACTCCATATTATTCATGGATTCAGTACATATTGCAATATTTATTTTACAGTAATCAAGATTTAAATGGAAATACAAGTTGTGAAATTAGACTAGTAAAAGGTACATATTCAAATTATACAGTATTTAAAAATAATGAATTTAATAAATTTAAAAATAGTATAGTGTTAGGAGAATATTACCAAGCATTAAAGCGTATAGCAAGGGACGGAAGGAAATGTACATTTAATGTATTCTTAACAGATGAATGTATTTTTAAATTGTTAATTACACAATTTAAAAATATTAAAGCTGGATATAAAAATGATGTTACTATAGATCTATATGTAAAAAAGGAATCTAAAAAAGAACCAAAAAATAATGAAAGAATTGAACAAATAAAGGACTATATACTTCAAGCAAAAAACAATGGTAAAAATAAAATTAAAAAAAATGAACTATGTACAACGGTTAATTTAAGAAAAGATAAACTAAGCAGACAATTGAGATCAATACAAGATTGGATGAATAAAAATAATATTAAGGTTGGTATGGGTAAGGAACAAGCATATATATTGATTGCCTAAATCCCGTCTGTACTGTGTAGATGAATTATAAATAATTCACTTTGATTGACCTTGACAGGTAAATACAATATTAATTTAGAATTATAAAAATCGGTATTTATTAAATTGCGAAAGGCATTGATATAATTAGCTTTACTAAAGGGTTGCCACATTAATACTATATTATTATAGGAATAAGTGGCAACCCCTCTCAAACTCTTATATATCAACGGCTACAAAGATTATTATATGAAAATTAAATCAGGAATTTCAAAAATTTCAAAATAATAATCCACTATTAAGATAACATATGTATATATTAATGTCAATAATAAAAATAGTAAAAGTTATATTTAAATTATTTATCGTTAGATAATATGAAAATAAATTGTTTACTATTTATATAGTTTACTACAGACGGGGACTGAAAAAAATGAAAATATAGTAGCCGTTTTTGGTTTGCCCTAGTGGCTTACCTTTTGACGGCTAGGTCTTAATATAATTAGGGATAGTAGGAACGTAGTGACGTACTAGCCCTTTATATTAAGAGATGGTCATACAAAAGGTAAAAGAACGTCTATTATTTAATATATTTACAATGGTAGACTATAATGAAATTGTTTATGTGATTTTTAATGATGATAATTAAATATCGGACATAGTCATGTCCTCATAAGTGAAGATTGATGAATTAATCATATGTCTTCATTATGATATTTCTTTTACAATTAATGGACAACTTTGGACAAGTGGGAATTATATCTTACTTGTCTTTTTGTTATGCAAAAAACTTAGTTGATCCAAGTCAAACATAAAAATTAATTCTAAGGAGAATGATGAATTTATGAGAAAAAATAAAAATGTAAACAAAATTAAAATGAGTAAATGGGACTTATTAGATGAGGAACAAAAACAGATAGGAAAAGAGTTGGAGAAATTATTAAAGAAAAAATATGATAAAGTAGAAATGGTTTATACAAATTTAGGATATGAAACATTTAAAAGAGGGATAACAGTACATATATATCAAAATGATTATGATTATAAGGAAATAAATTTAAAATATCCAATAGATGCTACAAATGAAGAATATTTTGAAACAGTAATATATTGTATGAAAAATAAAAAATGGAACAATGAACATATTGCTTCTCCAGAAGAAAAATACATAATAGACATACTTAGTGAACTTCAGGGAGAAGAATTATACATATTCGATGGATACTTATATGGAAATGAATATGAAATAAGCTTGAATGATGTAGATTATATTGCCAATGATAAAATTAATAATATATTAGAAATTTATTCAGATGAAGAAAAATTTGAAATTAATCTGCTTGATGGAACTATAGAATCTGAAGAAAATGATAATGCTGAACCAATAACAGTAGATTTTATTGAAAAAGTAGTAGAAAAATTTAATAAATTAAATTATTGGTGCAAATTATTTTGTGATAGAGATATGATTTATATAAGAGATAATGGAACAAATAATATACGAGAATTAGTGGCAATAGATGATATTGATTATGTAAGTTTAAAAAATAAAAAATTATTTGTATCACATAATGAAGATGAACATGGATTTGACAGTTTCACAATTAATAAATATGGGATTGAAATGTAAGAGGTACATTAATTGTATCTCTTTTTTATTATGGATATTAAATAATTTTTTAGGAGAAATTTGATGATAAATTTTAGTAAAGAAGAGTTAAATTATATAAAAGAAGCAATGAAGAATGTTTTAGACATTTGGAACACAGGAACTAAAGAAGATTTAAAAAAATATGTAGAAGACATAGGTGGAGAAATATTAGACGTAATTATACTAATAAATAAGAACAATTGGTTTTTGCTAGACCAAATTAATAAAAATGATTGTATAAATGGCAAAATTAAAGATTTTGCTTTATATGGATTAGGAATGTGGTGTTTTATAGATGCTTATATGGATACAGAAGAATTGAGGGAGTTGTTAGAGAATGGAGAAAAGGAAGAATATTTTACTATTTACGATAAGATTTTGAATGAGGATGAAGAAGAATAAGTCGCCAGTCAGCGACTTCTCAGTAAACATAATAATGTAAATAATGAAAATTAAATATATAAACTTTAGAGGAACTGCAAAGGGTGAATACTCAATGAGTTCCTCCAACAAAAATAAAATGAATGGAGAGATATAAATGGAGCCACCAGAAATAAGAATAGTAAAAAGTCCTATATTAGCTAAAAAGTTATTAAAAGAAGGTTACAGTATAGTAGATTTAAGACCTAACAGATATGATAAGAAATTATCTGTATTTGCATTTGAATGTAATGAAAGTATAGACAATATTATAGAAGAATACAAGGAAGGTATGAGAATAAAACGAGAACAAAGAAAAAATATATTAAAGATGCTTAGTTAAATAAAAATTGATAATACAGGGTGGAGTAAAAAATCCATCCCTTTAAAAATAAATATTGATAAGAGTTACCTATATTTTAGGTACTTGTTTTCAGTATTTATTCTATAGATGCTGAAAAATAGTTTTTTGTGCATATTGTATATATAATTTGACATGAAAAAGTAAGTTCCGATAGCCTTGTAGCAGGTGCAAATCCTTAGCCTCCTCCAAAACAAGTATAGGCTATCTGTAGCAATCCAAACGGTATAAAGCATACGAGGATTATACTTGCATAGATCTGAGGTACACTAAAAGTACCTCAACTATGTTGCTAATTTTAATAATAAAAATATATATGATTATAATGCTTTATAGCATTTAAATAAAAAATTTTAATAAGGGTTTAATGAAGTAACTCATTAAGGGACTAAATTAAAAACTTTGAAAGGAAGGATATTAATATGGATATTAAAGAATTAGGTCTAAATGATGAACAGGGAGCAAAGGTTACTGAATATGTTACAGGTGAGGTTACAAAGGCAAAGGAAGCATTTAAGGACTATGTATCTCAAGAGGACTTAAATAAGCAACTACAGAGTGAAACTGATAAAGTTCGCACTGAATATTCAAAAAAATTAAAGGATGCAAATGATGAAATAAATAAGTACAAGCCAGTCCAAAAATCTGAAGCAGAAATTGAAATGGAGAAACGTCTTAAAGTGTTAGAAGATAAGGAAAAAGAAGTTGCTCGGAAAGAGAAGGTTATGAATATTTCTTCTAAATTAAAGGAACAGGGTTTACCAGAACAACTAGCAAAATATTTGTCAGGTGTTGAAAATGATAAGGTAGAAACTGAAATTGGAAGTTTAAAGGAATTATTTAATAATGCTCAGATTCAAAGTGGTTTTAAACCAGACCAACATAAATCTAAAGAAGATTCTATAACTAAAGAACAATTTCAGAAGATGGGTTTAATGGATAGAATGAATTTATTCAAAACAAATCAGGAATTATACGAAAAATTAAGCAAATAAAAAGTTACTTATCTATAAAAAGGTAAGTGACTTTTTTATTATAATCAAAATTTTAAATAAGGAAGGAAATGATATTTTATGGCATTAATAATACCTCAAGTTTATTCTCAGCTAGTAAGAGAAAAATTTTTAGGTAAAATAAGGGTTGCTTTACTTGCAACACCTATAGGTGATTTACCAGAATTTGCACAACAGGGAGATACAATACATTTTCCTAAGTGGAAAATAATAGGAGATGCAACGGAAGTTGTCAAAGGTACTCAATCTACAATAGAAACACTAGATCAGGATGATTCTACTGCAAAAATCAAGTTTATTGATAAAATTGTTAGATGCTATGACTATGATAGTGTTACTGAAATTGGCAATCAGTTAGAAGAAGCTTCAAGCCAACAAGCTGTAGTGTTTGCGAGGGCATTGGATACAGATTTATGTATAGAAGCTTCAACTACAGATCTTAAAACTGCTACAGCAAGTGCGACAGCGATAACAGCAGCAGAATTAGATACTGCATTAGCTAATTATGGTGATGATGCTGATGTTGATGATATGGCAGGAATTGTTGTAAATAGTAGAATAGATAGTTCTTTCTATTCAATGGATGAATTTGTTGATGTGAATAAAACATTTACACAGACAGGAAATGGTATAGTTAGAAATGGTATGATAGGATATTTTAGGGGTATACCAGTTTTTCATAGTAATCATGGTACTTTTGATTCTACGACAAATGAATGTAAATCATTTATCATAAAGAAAGATGCATTAGGTTATAAGGAAAAGAAGGCAATAAACATAGTAGAAGAACGTGAAGAAAAACTTCATTGTTCTGATATCGTGGGTTCGTATATGTACGCAGTTAAAATGCTTACAGATGGAATAGTTATGCTTAAAAAGACCATAGCATAATTAATTTATACATATTTAAGAAGTAAGAATTTATGTCAAATAAGAATAAATAATAAGAGCAGGGTAAGGTATATTATATATTTTACCTTATTTTTATTATTTATTCTTACTTAGTGTAGGTTCTTACTTTTTTTAGTGATTTTGTTAACATAAATCAATTAATTAAGGAGCGTTTTGTATGAAAAAAGATTTATTTACAAGAGAAGAAGTACAACAAATTGTAGATGGCTATGTAAATTTAATACAAAAACAAGAAGACATGATACAAAAATTATACAAGCAAATAAATCAAGACAACATACAGTTTCAAAAAAATAATGAAGTATTAGATAGAATAAGTAAAGTAATAGAAAGTGAGGAATAAAATAAATGTTATCACCAGAAAGAATGAAATTTTTACGCCAATTACATAATTTGTCACAGAAGGATATTGGAGATTATATGGGAGTTTCAAAAAATTATATATCTCAGATTGAAAATAGGAAACATACTTTTTCACATGAACAGTATGAAAAATATATAAATGCTATTTATGCGGTATCTACAGCAAAGAAAAAGCAAAAAGAAGATACTACTGCAATATTAGATGATGTCAAAGAAGTTGAACAAGATAATAAAGATAAAGAGAAGGGTGAAAAGGTTGAAAAATCAGATACAACAGAAGAAGCCACTAAGTAAAGAAGAAAAATTTAATTTAATGATGGAACAATTCAAGAAACAAAGTCGTGAAATAATTAAAGATTCTCAGCATAAAAAGCATACGAGATCTGAAGAAAATAGATTAAAAACAAAAATAAATACTGCTAGAAAACTCAAAAATGATAGAAGAAAAAATAAGTAAATTTTAATTAATTATGATAAGAAAGGTGTGAAAAAATGGGCAATAATACATAAATCTACTCTTCTATGAGTAGATGAGAGTAGATTTAAGAAATAATATGTAACTAAGAAAAGATTATGAGTAAAATACAGAAGAGTTAGAGATATTTATAATTCCCTAACGAAAAATGAACAAATACATAGAACAAATACCAGGATGGTGGACTGAGAAAGGAAAATATAATCTTTGTCTTTCGGATGATATTGACAGTTTAATGTCATGCTATTATTTATCAATGTACAAGGATTGGAGCATTGAATACTTCTATGATTTTAATAGGCTATATTGTAAATCTAAAATTAATAGAAATGAATGTATCGGTGTGGATATTGATTTACTAGAAGGAAGATGCCTCGGAAATCACGTAGTAAATAATAGTAATAAAGATTGTATCAATCTTAATAGATTTGCGAGAATTGAGAGTATTAATTACACATCTAAATATGCTGGCAATACAATTCTTATGGTTTTAAGTTTGCTAAATGTTGACATAAATAATTTTACTGAACAGCAGCAGGAAATATTACTTTCTGTTGATTGTATGTTCAAATCATATTACTTCGATAAAAATATGGCTCGATACTACATATCAGATATTTTGGGCTATCCAGAACTTATACATATACTAAAGAATCGTACGAAAGAGTATTTTTATAACATATTAGAAAAATATAATCTACATTCAAATATTAAATGTAAAGATGGATATTTACATACAGATATTAAATTAGAAGAATTAAATGAAATATTTAAAATTAAATTGCAACTCCCTAAAGAGGAGTTTTTTATTTGCCAAAATTTTGGACAAGGTACAGGAACACCAAATAAAAATACAAAATTATTTAGCTATGCACTTACATATAGAAATAGTGGAAAGTACAGTTACTATATATAAAAATTAAATTTGAATATAGGAAAAGGAGAGATTTGATAATGGCAAAAATAAAAAAATATAAAATAAATTTAGATACAACTCTTATAGATGTAAATATCCTATTGAAAGGGTTCAGGCAGGAAATAAATATATATACTACTATAGCAGAATCTACAGAATTTGTGGATTGGCTTAACAATAATAAAGCAATACAAAGTAACAAAATAGAAGATAAAGAAAATTTTAATAATAAATATTTCATTTTTAATGATTATAAGAAAAAGAAAACTATTTGTATTAACAGAGATCAGATAAAATATTTTAGTATACCGTTTTTTACTGATGCTGGAAATGATGAGATTGAGTTTAAATACTTATATGTAAAATAGAATTGTCTTAAATAGGTTGTAAAAATATTATCAGTCCATGAAAACATTAAATCCCCATAATAGGAGATGGCCACGATGGACAATTCCTTTAAAAGGTAATAATTGCTCTGCACATGAAGGTCGGTTATTTTGAAATGGGACGAGTAGAAATCTTATATTTTTATATTCTCATGTATTTCCTATATTTCTTATTGAGATTATTGAATAGCTCAACCAAGCCATTTATAAGTACTAATTTGTAGACCGTATACACCCTATATTAATCCTCAAATCTATCTACAAATTAATCATCAAATTGAAAGCTTAAAAAAATTAAAATCGACTAAATAAAAATCAAAACATTTCAGATGCAGTGGCCTTAATAGATGGTTAAAATTTTGTACCACTCAGTGTCGTAAATACAAAAAAATAATTTAAAAACATTTTAAGTAAAAATTGTATGTAATAATATGTTTTAGAAGGATTTAGCCATAAATTTGTAGAATATTAATGATATATGAATAAATTATGAATGGGTATAAGCATACGAGGGGGATTTCTATTATGAAAAAGAAAATAGGAATTATTATAGGAGGTATTATTTGTTTAGTATTGTTATTCTATGGAGGATATTATTTTGCTAATAGAAATAACAATAAAAATTCTAACAAGACAACTATTGGACAATCGATATCAGTAACACAACAAAAAATCAAAGAGGAAAATAAAATTGATGGATTAGATCTTGGAAATACACTTACAAAAGATCAATTTCATCAAGCAGAATCATTAGGAAAAAAATATAAAAATAAAAATACAAACATAGAAGGAATTAATCAAATAACAAATGATCAAAATACATTTCAGAAAACATATGGAGGAATATTTGTTATTTATACTCCTTATGTAGAAGTAATAGATGCAAGTAAAAAGAATGCTGAACAATATAAAGATATTACGGATAAAAATACTATACAAACATTAAAGGATGGGAATACTGATATAAATACATTTCAATGTATAGCATGTGTTGGAGGAGATAGTATTGATTTTTTAAAAAATTTGCATATGGTATTAAGAGTATATGGTAAAAATGAGACTAAAGTATTACAACCTCAAAAAATATATATAGGTAATGGTAATTCAAAATTAGCTGATACATCTAAATTTTTTCCTAATAATCCTTTATATAGTGGAGGGATATCAGGAACTTTTAATGCTAAAGATATTGTAAAATTAAATCCTCAAAAATTAGAGATTATTGTTGTTTATCCAGATGGAAAAGAAGTAAAGCAATCATTTGATTATAATAAGTTGAATCAATTATAGTGTTTATATTATGAATAAGAAAATAAATATAATTATGAATATTATTGTATGTTTTGTTAATTTTTTATATATTTATAATTGGTTATGAAACAATAATACATCGATTTTAGAAGGAATGAAAAAATTACAATGAATGTTAAAAAGTAAAGGGGATTAATTATGGGGAAGATTAAACTGCTTTTAAAGAAGCATAAGATTTTAGTTTTTACAGTAGTTATTATAATTTTTATTGCAGCATTTGGAGGTTATCAATATAAAGTATATGCTGATAATAGAAATTTTAATAATAATATTGTGCAAGCTGAAAATAGCTATAAATTAGATCAATTCACTAAAGCTAAAGAATACTATCAAGTTGCTTTAAAATATAAAGATGATAATGACATAAAAAAGAAAGTAAAATTATGTGATGATATGCAATCTTCATATAATAATTTTAATGATGGAATGAATTTTTTTAATAAGAAAGATTATTTAAATGCTTATAATAGTTTAAAACAAGTAATATCAGAAGATAAGAAAAGATATGATAAAGCTAAAACTAAAGCTGATGAAAGTGCAACTTTATATATTAATGATCAAATAGTCAAAGCAAAAGATTCAGCAAATAAAGCAGAATATCAAGATGCAATTAATTGTATGGCTCAAGTTCTAGAAATTAGCTCAGATAATGAAAAGGTTAATGAATTAGAATCACAAGCCAAACAGTTAAAAAGTCAATATGAATCACAATTGCAGAAAAAAGATAAACAGGATGCTATAAATAATGCAAGAAGCATAATTCAGGTGACAAGTATATATACAAGTGAACCTAATGTTGCTGGTGGAGTTGATTTACATATTACATGGATAAATAAATCTAGTAAAGTTGTAAAATATGCTAGTTTTCAGGTGGTTCCGTATAATTCAGTTGGAGATCCACAGGAGTGTACTATAAGACATGATCCAAGCTTTAAGGGAAAAGTTACAGGGCCGATTAATCCAGGTGAATCTTATGGCGAAAATAAAGTATGGGAAAATGCATGGTACAATAATACAATAGTTAAAGCTCAAATAAATGAAATTGATATAACATATATGGATGGTACAACTGCAACATTAGATAAAGATCAGGTTCAATATGTCTTGAATTAAATGATATTTATTAATTTTTAAAAATATTATTTAAATATGATTGGAGTTAAATTATGAATGACGAAAATTTTAGAGAAGTTTATAAAACTTTACATAATAGTCAAGATAAATATGTTTATTTTATTTTAGCTACTACTATTGCAGCAATTGGTTTTGCAATTACAAGAACTCAAAATTTGAAATTGAATATTAATCAAATACCTTTATTAATAAGTGTTATAAGTTGGGGTATTAGTTTTTTATGTGGTTGCATAAACAGAGAATATGTTAATTCAACTCTTTATGCAAATAGTGAATTATTAAAAGTAGAAAGTGGTCAACATCCAAAAGTTGGAATTCACCCACAGCTTATAAAAGCTGCTTCAGAAGGTATTAGAGAGGCAATGATATCAAATTCTAATAAAGCAAATAAGCTTGGAAAAGGACAAATGTGTTTTTTCATGATTGGTGTTTTTTTCTATTTAGTTTGGCACATAATTGTAATGTCTTTAAATAAATAAACTTAGAATATTGCTATTATAAATTAATAGATGTGATAATATACTGTTTGGGGGATATTAATATATGGATGATGCGACATTTACAGTTTTACTAGCAATAGTTACAGTTATAGTAATACTTTATATACTTTATAAATTAGAAAGAAAAAAATATATAAAAAGTTTAGGTAATAATTATGTGAATTCTTATAAAGGAATTTATATAAAAGGTTGTTCAGATGTGTATGATGCAGGATTTAAAATAAGAATTTTTATATTTACTGATTCTATTTATATAAAACAAATTGATAAGGAAAGTTATGGATATAGTATAGAGATTCCTATGGAGAATGTAGTAGATATAAATTTTAATACAAAAGAATCTATAGGGGATAGGGTAACTGTACCAAAAGTATTTTTATTTGGATTGTTTGCATTTGCATTTAAAAAATCCAAAACTAATGTAGTTAAATATGTGGTTATTTCTTATGAGAGGGAAGATAAAAATGAAGATATAATTCTTCAAGTTGATGATAGTAGTGGATTAATAAATGATATTAAAAATCAAATAAAATAATTTTAAAGGATGTTACATAATAAGTAGCATCTTTTTTTATACAAAAAAATTAAGGGAAATTATATGGACAAAAATAATAAAGACGTGTTAAAAAGTGTTAATTATAATATGGAAATTATCAAAGAAATAAAGGAGAATCAACATTTTATAATAGATAAAAAAAGAAAGGAATGATTAATAAATGCCATTCATGGTAATATATTTTAAATTAATAATAAATGATGAAGTGATGTGTAACTACTCCAATCATAAAGGGTACTATACGTTAACTATGGTAGATGGAGAAAGATCTTTAAATGATATAAAGGAAAGAATTATAAAAGAAGCATACAACTTAGTAGAGGATACCAAAAACTTTGATTTTGAAGTTTCGGACATATTACATTGCTATAGAAGTGATATAAACCCACAGTACTGGGATGAAAATAAAGAAATGCTTTTAGATGAACATCAGTATTACAATGATTATATATTTGGATGCTGCGTTAAAAATGGGAATTTATATTTATAGATTTATAATGCACAAATTTTGTATTAAAAGGTATATATATTAAGATCTTTTAGTGGATTTTTGTGCTTTAATATTTATAGTCAATTATATAATTTGACTACAATATAAATGTGTATAATTAGTCGTATACTGCATACAGGATTTATTTATTTGATGATATAGGAACTATAGTGGCTAAAATCCTTATATATCAATGGTTATAGAGGTTTTATCTATAGGAGTGTAAAGGGTTGGTGTATAA
The DNA here is from genome assembly GCF_019056555.1 of Clostridium sp. 001. Lineage (NCBI taxonomy): Bacteria > Bacillati > Bacillota > Clostridia > Eubacteriales > Clostridiaceae > Clostridium > Clostridium sp. 001. Next base: position 3,263,043 of record NZ_CP020473.1, read on the forward strand.
GAATTTCTGAAATGTTATAAAATGTAATTACCTATTTTTATGGTAAAAATTAAAGCAAATTTTTGAATATAATAAGTCAAAGTATACATGAAATGTTATAATATAGAAAAGGTGTCTGTGAAATTTTAAGGCAAGTAAGAAAATACTAAATATTTGAATACTAGAGAAGATTGGGGCGGATTATTATTAAATGTAAATTTTTTAAAATTGATCCTACATCTAATGTTATAATATTTGCAATATCGACATTAATTTCATTAGCTATTTCAAAAGTAGCTCCTGAAACAATTACTTCAAGTACCAAGTTTACACAAAAAATTTTATATTATCTTTTTTCAGAAACTATGATTTCTAATGTTACATTAGTATATATTATAATTTTTATATGGTTACTATGTACGATAATATACAGCATTTATTATAAAACTTTAGAAAATAAGGAATATGAAATTAAAATTTTAAAAGATAATAATTTAGAATTGAAAAATGATTTAAAAACTGAAGCTGGAAAACTATTAAGTAGATATAGTGATCTAACAAAATTTAAAATAAGAGATATATTACAAGAGAATTTAAAAAAATTTATAGATAGTAAGTACATAGTTGAATCAGCTCAGTTATATAAATATAAGTATATTCCGAAAAAGCAAGATACAATAATACAAGTTGGATATGATGGAGGTTATGTAAAGGAAGATATAAATATTAATTGTATTATGCAATCGTATTATACTATTCCAACACACATACTTGAGAATTTAAATAATATAATAGAATTATATAAAAAGTTGGAAGAATCGGAAAATGATAGTGAAGAATATATATTTGCGATATTTGGATCTATAGATCGTATTGCCCAAAATATAATAAGTAATTTAAAAAATGAATTAAGGAATAAATCTAAAATGGATTTTGAGGACAAAGATATTGATTTATATGCAATTTTGAAAACTATTATTTCTATATTATATGAAGATGAGGATGATATATGTAATTGTGAAGATACTGAAAATAATGGAATTAAAATTATTGAAGAGATATTTGGAAATGTCGATATTAATGAAATAAAATTAAAAAAGAGAACGGGAATTTTCCAAGCTATATTACGAAAGGATTATTTTATCTTTCAGCATGATGGCTTAAGTGACAAAAATGGGAGAGCATACATATCTAAATGTTTATCTTTAAATGAAGAAAAATATGTTTTATTAATATCATGTAATCCTATGTTATTAAGTGAAGATAATTGGGAAAGTAAACTTTTATGTTTATGTTGTGAATTAGAAAAAATATTAAAAAATATTTTAGAAATTTAATAATAAAGTATGGTATACTATAAACAGGGAGGTGTTATTATGGCACTATCTGCATCAATTAGAAAGAGAAGAAATCAAGAAGTTACAGCCATGTTGAAAAATAAATGTGGTATTAAAGTTACGACAATACCAAGAAATCAAGCTACTAAAAAAAGTGATTGGTTCATTCCTACTAGAAAAGGTGAAGGAGAACTAAAGATAATATATAAATAATTTATTAAGATGGTTTTTAAATTATAAAAAAAGGAACTTATAGAAATATAGGTTCCTTTTTTATATAAAAAATTAGAATTATTCCTTTTATTAAGATGGAGGAAGACATTGAAAAGTTGATATGGTAAATATTGAAATTTCGATATATTTAGATATATAATGTAATAAAGGATTCTAAAATATTAGAAAGGAAGTAATATAAATGTTAAGTGAAATAAGTGTTGATGAAATTATAAATGAAATAAAAATGAATTTAAATACTCTTAATAGTGGTTTCCAGTTCACTTTGAATCAATTAGTACCAAATGTTAGATGGATGAGATGTAATGAAAAAATGGTAGGTAAAAAATTTAGAGAATTAGTATTAAATGGAGAAGTTTCTGCTGCCTTTGCTGAAGACCCTATAAATCATTCTTATCCTACGAAGTATGTGAAAATATGAAATTTGGAAGAGGTTATAAGGTTGAAAAATTAAAATGGTTAGAACATAATTTAGGATATTGTTAGTGGCAAGATAAAATTACTGTAAGTGTCAAATAAGAAAGTGGATAGAAAGTGTTCAAAAAATGTGAGATAATCTTCTAAAATAAGTTTTAAAGTTTTTCAAGTTGACTTTAAAAACTTTAAAAGGAGATTTCAATAGATATATAAGAATTTTAAAGATGCTATATTTTATAGTGTCTTTTTTAATACAACAAAATAATAAAGAAGGGAAGTAATATATATATGGCAAAAAAAACTCCACCAGAAAATATAAAGAATATGTTACATGGTAATAGCCAAAAAATCTCATATTTTGTTAAGTGGTATATAGATAGTGATAGAACTAAAGAAAATTATGATAAAGAGATAAAAAATTGTACAGCAGTTGAGTATGAAACTGCTATGTCAGATTGGATAATGAGAGAAGACGTACAGGAAGCAATAAAAGCATATTTGAAGCAAGTAAAGAATTTAAAAATGCTTGATATTTATAATAGTATGTACAATAAAGCAATCAAAAAAGGTGATGTAAATTCAGCTAAATGGTGCGAAGATTTTTTTAAATCTGATTTCTTCAAAAATGGAGAAGATGAAGTTAATGAATATCTTGATGGAATTAATATACCTGGACTGCAAGGTGATAAATAATGTCATTAAGTATTGACAATGCTAAAAAGTTAAAATATTTGTGGCAAGATGGACACGAAATTAAATGGGTAGGAGCATTTATTAAAATAGTTAATAAAGATACAAAATTAGTACCTTTTATTTTAACAAAAGAGCAAAAAGAATTTGTTGAAGGATTAAATAAATTTAATATTGTACTTAAAAGTAGGCAATTAGGACTATCTGTATGTACAGTTGCTTTATCTATAAGACAATGTATTGTATATCCTAATAGTTGCTGCTTATTGGTTAGTCATGACCAGAAGAGTTGCAATACTATTTTCGATAAATTAAAGCAGCAGTTTAATTCATTACCCGATTGGTTAAGACCTAAGACAATTGCCAACAATAGACAGGAAATTAAAATGACAAATGGTAGTAAGATTACTTGTGTATGCGCAGGTAATAAAGATGTAGCAAGAGGTGATACATTGCATCTAGTACATTTATCAGAATTTGCATTTTGGAAAATGTCCAAGAAACAATTAAATAGTATTACTCAGGCATTAGCACCAGATGGAAAATTAATTATTGAATCTACTGCAAATGGATTGAATTATTTTCATGACTTATACTTTCAAGCAAAAAATAATGAGAACAGTTATAAATCATTCTTCTTTAATTGGATTGATGGCAGTACATTATTTGAAAAAGATTATAAAAATAGTGTTGAAATATATAAAGCAAAACATAATAACAAATCACTTATTAAAGAAGAATTAGATGATGAAGAAGTAGGATTAATTAAATTAGGTGCTAGTATGGAACAATTAATGTGGAGAAGATTAAAAGTTGCTAGTAGTGGATTAGATGCTTTTCACCAGGAATACCCTTCTACAGATATAGAAGCATTTATAAGTACAGGTGCAAATATATTCAGCAATAAAAGAATTACAGAAGTACAAAGAAGTATTCCAAAGAATAATTACATAAAGAAAGATAATTTGATTGACTTGCCAGTATTATTGAAAAAATATTATGGCAAGTCATTTTTTGTTTATAAGACGAAGAAAGCAGGAGAACATTATTTTATTGGAGTAGATATGTCTGAAGGTGTAGGACAAGATTATTCTGTATGTGAAGTATTCTCCCAAGATGGTGAACAGGTAGCAGAGTTTTATAATAATAAGATTAAACCTTATCAAATGGCAGAAATAATTGATACATTAGGTCATTACTATAATAAAGCAATATTAAATGTTGAAAGAGCCAGTGGTGGTAATAGTGTTATTGAAAGATTGAGATATACTTTCAAATATCAGAGAATATACAAGCAAAAATTATTTGATGAAAACAATAAAATGATAACTAGACTAGGATTTGATACCAATTCTAAAAGCAAGGGAATTATTATAAATGATTTTGTAGAAAACTTTGATACTGGAGCAATACAAATTAATTCGGCAAGATTGCTTCAGGAAATGCAGGTATTTGAAATTAATGATAGTGGAACTATGGGAGCCGTTAGTGGCCAGCATGATGATAGTGTAATGGCTACAGCACTTGCATTATATATCATAAAGCATGGAATAAATTATAAATGGTAGAAAGGATTGATTAAATGGATATAAATGAATATATTAATAAAGTATATAGTGGTGATCCTGAATGGTTTGTTCAAGAAGCAAATCAGGGATTTCATTTAGATAGAATTAGCAGAGTAATAAGCAATAAAGAATATTTGCATGGAATACATAGAATATTACAAAAAAAGGATATGCAGTATAAAGGTAAGGAATATAAGACAAAGAAATTAATTATACAGGAAGCAAAAACAATATTAAATTTTCATAGTACATATTTATTAGGAAAACCATTGAGTTTAACGGGTTCAGAAAATAAAGTATCTGCATATCAAGACATATATAGAAAAGGCAATTATAATCAGATAGACTATGATATTATAGATAATATAGGCAAGTTTGGTGATGCCTATGAATATATGTACTTGGATGATAAGAAGAACATTGTATCTAAAATAATAGATAGTGCAGACGGTTATCCAGTAATTACAGAAACTAATGATTATGTTGCTTTTATTGAATACTGGACTGTAAATGGTATTGATTATTATAATGTATATTATCCAGATAGGGTGGATTCTTATAATAATGAAAACGAAGGTATTAATCTAATATCAAGTAGTCCCAATCTAAGTGGATTACCCATACATTACCACAATAAAAATGATTGGAATATTAATTATGGAGAGTCTCTATTGTATGATATATTACCTATATTAGATGAAATAGAGGACTTATTATCTAAGTTAGGTGATAGTATATATACATTGTCACTAAGTCCTATTCCAGTAATTACAGGGCAACAAATAGAAGGTACAATTGATAAGGATGCAGTAGGTTATTCTATTTCACTTGAAAATGCTAGTGATATGAAATATGTAAATGCTACGATGGATTATAATACCATTAAAATGTATCTTGATAAATTGGAACAGAAACTCAATTTTGTAGCACATATGCCAAGCATTGCAACTGGTGGTAATGGTAATATATCTAATGTATCGGAAGTTAGTTTACAGATACTATATCAATTGGCTGACGTATATGCAATGGTCAATGAACAATGTATAAGGACAGGATTAATCCAAAGGTTTGAAGTATTTGATAAGTTATTGTCATTAAAAGGAGTAACGTTTAGTGATGATGAATATATTGATGTAGAATTTAATTATAGTAGACCAGTAAATGCTAGTGACTTACTAGATCAATTAAATAAGCAATATGATATGGGTGCTATATCAAAGAAAACTATTATTGAGAAATCTCCTATAACAACTGACGTAACGCAAGAATTAGATAGATTGAAAGAAGAAGGGGAAAGTGATAATATAAATAGTAAAGGCAATAGTAGTATGAATACTGATAATAATTAATAAGTATAAATTTATAATAGTAAAGAGGTTAACATAACACAGAGCAATACTGACTAGTCAGTCAGTTTTTTAAAAATCTATTGTTATGGAAAAAAGTCAATTTTAAGGTATCTCAAAAAATTTTTTATAAAGTAAAAATTTTAAAAAATTAAAATCACGAACAAGAATTATAAAAAACAATTTTAAATTTATAACTACATAAATTGACTATATTAAAGTATAAAAATAGGAAACGTATGTTATGTATTTATATACTTTAATCATGCAAACTTATTCATTTCAATAAATAGCAAAATATATCACATTAAATGCAATATATGGCATTAAAAGGTAAAATAATTACCAATTTTCCTTATTCTCAATGACATAATTGAACGAAATAAAAAAGCGAAACTGCGATAAACAAGTTATATCAACGGATGTGAGGCATTTTAAGGTACTTGACTAAGTTCGCTAAGGATTTATTTAGCGAAGTTGATGTGTTAATTGAATTATATTATCAATTAGGTACTGCATTATAAATGTATAAAATTTCATAGAATATTGTATAAAAATATTTTGATAGAAGGGCATAGAGGTATGTCTTTTATTATTTTTTGAAGCAAAATTGCATTAAAAATAACTCAATCACTCTAAATTTAAAAAAATCGTTGCAGTTAGTACAATTTTTACCCACAGAAAAATTTGACTTTTTACAAATACAAATTTTAAATATAAAATGTCTTTAAACGTGTTAATGGGGTAGGTTTGAGGGCATTTTTTATACTCTTAATACTATTATTCTATTATGGATATTTACAGTAAAATTTTAATATAATAGAATATTTTAGCAGGATTTGTCTTTAAATTGTAGAATATTGATAATATAAAGAGTAGAAAATGTAAAAGTATAATATTAATATAGAAACTTAATAGGGGTGATAATATGGGTAATTTAATAGAATGTCCTATGTGTGGGAAAATGATCTCTCCAAATGCATTATTTTGTCCTAATTGTGGTGAACCAATGAAAAAAGGAGAAGAACCAAAGGAAGTGCAAAAAGAAGAACCTCAAACAATAGATAAATATTCTATCATTTTAGAAGAAACAGGTAAAACACCAGAAGGTGTAAACAACAAATTAGTAGAATTATTTGGAATTGATATGGATACGGCTATTTCAATGACAGAATATCCACCATACTTAATATTAGATGATTTAATATTAAGAGAAGCAAAATATTATAAGAGTAAATTGGAAGGTGTAGGTGCTACAATTAGCATTGAGCTTGATAAAGAAAATAGTTATACAAACTATTCAGATAATAATTACATTGAGGATGATAAAAATATTGAAGAAGCTAAAAAAGTTGAATATGCTCAAGATATTAAAGATAGACAAACTGTTGAAGACAATGTAATTAAATGTCCTAATTGTAGATCAACTAATGTAAAAAGAATTAGTGGTTTAAGTAAAGCAGGATCAGTTGCTTTAGTTGGTATTTTTTCAATGGGTAAATTAACAAAAACTTATGAATGTAACAAATGCGGATATAGGTGGTAATGTAGTAATAAAGTAGTAGATTGTTTTAGGCAAGTACAAAATGTATAATTCGGTAAAAATTTTTACAAATTGAAAGTATAAGGAAGAGTGATTTTATGACAACTGATAATTTTGAGTATGATCCATTCCAATATGAAGATGAAGAAATTGTATGTCAAATAAGTAGGTGGGATGATACTCTGAGAATAAGAACCGAATATAAAGGTGTTGATGTAGATGCAGTTTGTTCATATAAAAGATATCGAGAAAATATGAGTATAATTGAATTTGCAGTTAAAAAAGAGTTGAGAATAATTGATGAAAAAGGTAAAGATTATTATGAAAAAATGAAACTTAAAAAATCAATGGATGATATATTGAAAGATTAAAATATAATAGATAAGGATGTTATTAATGGATAAAGTAGTGAATATAGCAATTATTATTATGATAATACTAATTGCAGCTTTATTGTTACAACGTATATTAAAAAAGATGGATCATTATAAAGATGATACTATAAATGATCTAAAAGATGAAGCAAAAAAATTATGTAGTATGGTGGATAAAGAATCAAACGTTTATTATTTAGATGAACTAAAAACTATTAAATTAGAAGAGAAAGACATAGATATTAATAATTTAGATAATAATATAGCTACTATTGATATTAATGGTAAACAATATGATTATACATTTAAAATTAATTTGTGTAGTAATATTTGTACAAAGTTGAAATTTATTATTATATATTTATTTGTTAAAAATAATTGCTTTTTAGTGTGTTTTCAAAAAGAATATGTAGGAGCTTTAATATTTAATGAAAATAATATAATAGTTAGTAGCCAAGATTTTCAAGAGATGAATGAAATAAGAAAATTTGTAGTGGAATATATTAGCAATGATTCAAAGTAAGTTTCACAAAAAAATAAAAATTAATAATGATTTTATAAATATAATGGACTAAATTTTAATGAATAAATAATATTAAAAGGTGTTGCTACATAGCAATGCCTATTTTTTATACTCAAAAATAAATAAATTTAAAAAAATGGAAAGGATTCGATATAAATGGGAACTGTAAAATATAGCAAAATAAAATCTAGCAATGGTGTAATTAAATTCAACAGCTCAGATGCAACTAAAATACAGGAATTTGACTGTGATAACTATGAATATATAAGAGTGTACATGACTACAGGTGAATTCAAAGTATATATTAATAATTCTACAGATTATATATTAGTTGGCGGTAACAATGGACTAAATGAATTAGTATTAAAGGACTTTGCTATCAATAACGTTAAATTTGAATTTGCTGGTGATATGTCAGGGCAACTACAATATTATTTATGTAAATAAGAAAGGAAGTATATATAAATGACAATATTAGATAGATTAAAAGTTGAATTAAATCACAAAGATTATTTTACGGATGATGAATATACTATGTATTTGGCAGAAAATAGTTTAAATTCTACAGATACATATAATAAAACTACTATGCAGCGTAATTTATTACTTACAGTAATTGATATATTAGAAGCAATTTCTAATGATGTTGATATGATGAGAAAAATTGAAGATACTACTAATAATATGAGTATATCTGAATGTTCAAAACTCCTTGAACAGAGAATTGAAAGAATCAAAGATAAAATAACAACTTTACCTGATCCAAATGATGATACAGGTGAGGATTCTAACGTTTTTATGTTATTTACATCAGATAGGTAGGTGGTTAAATGAATACAGTATTAAATTTTTATAACCAATGTATAAAAAGGAGTGGCTCACAACTCAATAATTATAAAAAAACTATCTTCTTTAAAGGATTAATAAAGGAGATTGATGATAAATTACAGTCTATAGATAGTAAATATCTTTTTGCTATGGAAGATTTGCATCAAGGTACTGAAATATCATGTGGTAATGTAAATTATTTGGTTATGACAAGAAATGAAAAAGTAAATGGAGTTTATTATAAGTATACAATACAAAAACAACCTTATTTTATTAATTTTGAAGCAGGGCATATACTTCAAAAAATACCCAGCATTATTCAAACAAAAACAATAGATGTACAAACCAATCAGAGTATTATATTGCCTACTGGAAAAATTATTGTAATCATAAGTAGAAATAATACAACGGATAAACTAGCAGTCAATGACAGATTTATTGCTATGGGGAGTGCATGGACAATAGTTGGATTAGATAAAAGTTTAGATGGAATAATCAAAGTTAATGCAGATAAAGACCAAATAGCACCAGGTGATGATATAATTAATGAAATACCTAATAATGATCAAAAACCTTCTTATTCATTTAATATTACACCTAATCTTGTAAATATAAAGAAGGGACAAACACAACAATTAACTGTAGTTGTATCTGAAAATGGAACTACAATAGAAAATCCTACATTAATATATACAAGTAGTGATAAAAATATAGTAAAAGTAGATTCAAACGGATTAGTTACTGGAGTTAATGAAGGTTCTTGTAATATAGATGTAACTTATCATGGTGATTATGACATAGTAAATGGAAATGTTCTTGCTACTGTAGCAGCAGAATATAACTATGTATTGAGTGCTTCACCAGAAACCATATCTGTTAATGTAGGAGAAACTTCACAAATTACTACAAGTGTAACTAATTATGGAACTATAGTAAATAATCCTACTATAAATTATTCAAGTGATAATAATTCTATAGCATCTGTAAATAGTAGTGGATTGGTAACTGCTAGTGCTTCTGGAAGTGCTAATATTATTGTAAATTACATAGGATTGGACAATAAAACTTATTCTAAAACAATACCTGTAGCAGTTGCTCAGGCACATAATTACATATTATCTGTAAGCCCTGCATCTATTAGAGTAGAGAATGGGAGTACACAACAAATATCAGCTAGTGTCACAGATAAAGGAATTGCAGTAAGTAATCCAACTCTTACATATAACTCAGATAATACAGCAGTTGCAACGGTAAATAATACAGGACTTGTTACTAGTATAAGCGTTGGGAGTGCTAATATTATAGTTTCTTATGTAGGCGAAGATGGTAATACATATACTAAGATTATAGCTGTTACAATTAATGCAGTATTAACTAAAACTATAGCAATTACATTAGGAACTTCTGATACTGAAAGTCCTAATCCTAATAAGATTAAGCTAGGACACACACAAAGTTATGTTATTAGCGAAACTGATAGCAATAATAATGTTATAAATGATACATTTACAGTTACAGGAAGTGGATGTGATCCTAGTTATTATACTTTGACTATAATTGATGGTAATAATTTTAGTATTAATAATTTAAAAGGTACTGGAAGTCAATATTTGACTGTAACTGCTACAAGCAAAACAAATCCTTCTATTAGTGGAACTATAAAAATAAAATTAGCAGCAAGGTGGTAAATCTGTCTTGACAAGATAATTATGAAGAGTTATGCTTAAAACAATTCAAATGTCAATTTGATGTGTAGAATATACTATTTATATTGTAATTGTAGCAATATGTAAATAAACAAGTAATCTAAGGGGTATAAGTGAAACTTCAAAACTGTGTTGTCGTGCTAATACCACGATGGGTGAGTTCGATTCTCACATATTCCCGCCAATTGATGTTACAAGCTTTAGAAGAGTTTATTAAATTTTTTTAAGGCTTTTTTATTTTGCAAAATTTAGGATTTGACGACGTAAGATTTTTATTTTTTAATTTTTTTCTACAGCTTTCTATATAAAAGGAATTATATCACATTTTAAAAGGATGTTCTTTGGCACACAAAATTAATTTTCTTTCTTCCATTATTTCAAATACGATTAGCAAATGAAGATTGACTTTAGGATCATCTAAATCCAATTTCGATATTTCAAGAATCCGCTTCAATTGATATAAAAATGTTGCCCTCTGCATATAAAGATGCCGGATAGTTTTTGTAACACTCAGGTTATTTTGCAAATATATTTTCAAGGTTTTGGTATATTCCCGCCTGTGCTTTTTATCATAGTCCATTAATCTGAGCAAGCCCTGGGGGCAGAGGGCTTCTATGTTTGATTCAGCAGCCGCTCGGAGAATTAATCGCTTTAGAGCGTATTGCTCATAACGGTAGCACCAAATTGTTTCATCATAAATGTTTCCAATACGGATAGCAGTTCATCTCTTGTCTTAGCCGTTGCATTTAAATTCACAATCGCCAAAATATAGTCTTTCTGCTCTAAAGATACACTTCCTTCGGGACTTAAATATTTATTGGTGTCTTCCTCTGAATACAGCATCAAATTTCTCGCTTTTTTTCTCTCACAGAAAAAAATGTTTCGAAGTCCCGGCGTATATATTGCAATCGGGTTATTTATGAACGGAAGTGCAGATTCACCTAACTCCCTCAGTGGAGCATTATTGGCTAACAACTCTAGCAGATTTTTGTCCCAATTTGAAAATAGGTTGAACGTATCCTGCAGCTTTTCCATTATTTCTAGTGGATTAAGTTCTGGGGTTACAAAAATAATATCCATGTTTTTGTGAAATTCTATACTTTTATCATATCCAAAACAAATATATGCCCCATCCTGCTCATAATTTCATGAGCACCTCTAATGTATACATTTTGTATAAATTATTCTTAAAAAAATGTACATTCTGCAAATAGAATTACAAATTTCCATTTGCTATAATATAATTATATCAAATAGTTGATAAATTACGACGATTTCTGCTGGTTCTTCTGTTATTTATACGATAATAAAAAATGTATAGATTTAGTTAGGAGAATTAGAGATTATGACATATCTTTTCAATTGACGCAGCAGATACATATCCTGATTAGGGTCAATTAAATGTTGTGAACAGCTGAGGACCTATATTTTCTTAATGTAAATGTTTAATGGGATTTTTGAGGTGTAGGATGATGAACATATTATATACAAAAATATTGTAAAAGCACCTAATCTCATTTTCCTGAATCTTGCTGTGTTATTTTTATCAACTATGTGTGCAATGGGTGATATGGTCGTGATACCTATTGCAAGTAATTTATATTAGGTATTAAAAATGATAATTTAGTCAATGCTATTATCACCGGACCAGCCATAATAGGTGTTATTTTTTGATTCATTAGCGGTGCTTTAGTAGACAGAATAAACAAAAAGACGTTAATCATTATCAGCTTTGTCTTGTTGACGTTTACTTCTGTCGTTGACAGTGTAATTGTCAACGATTACTATATGTTGATATGCCATTTGATTTTTATGGGCGCCGCATTAGGATTAGAAGTAGTGCCGGAAAATATGCAGGGTACAGCAATTGGAATAATGGGTGTGGCAAATTAAAGTAAATGTTTAAAGAAGGGGTGTATATTATGATAATAATTGGTGAAAAAATTAATGGAGCGATTCCTTCCACAGGTAAAGCCATTGCGGCAAAAGATGCAGAATTTATAAGAAATCTTGCAATAAAGCAAACAGAAGCAGGTGCAGATTTTATTGATGTTTGTGCTTCAGTGGATGATGATATCGAACTGGAAACAATGAAATGGCTTATAGACATCGTACAGGATGCAACCGATGTGCCTATTGCAGTGGATAGTCCTAATCCCCACACATGCGTAGAAGCCATGAAATACTGTAAGAAGCCAGGCCTTTTCAATTCCGTGTCAATGGAAGGGGACAAGATTGATGTAGCATTCCCTGCAATAGCTGATACAAAATGGGAGTGTGTTGCTCTCTTGAACAGCGACAAAGGAATCCCAAAGACTGCTAAAGACCGTTTGGATGTATTTGCAGAGTTAATGGCAAAAGTAAAAGAATACAACATTGATCCGTCCAGAATGCATATTGATCCCTTGATTGAAATGCTGTGTACATCAGAAGAAGGGATTACAATGGTAACCGAAGTTATGAAGAAAATCAAAGAATTGTATCCTACGATTCATGTTGTTGGAGCTGTTAGTAATATCTCCTTTAATATTCCAGCCAGGAAAATTGTAAATCAGGCATTTGCAGTATTGGCTATGAATGCAGGAATGGACAGCTTTATTCTTGATCCATTAAATCAGGATTTAATAGGGATGTTGTTTGCAACAGAAGCACTATTAGGTGAAGACGAGTACTGCATGGAATATATTAGAGCATACAGAGAAGGAATATTTGGTAAAAAGAAATAATTATACAAAATAATAAGGATAAATAATTATTATAAACAATAAGGAGGAAAAAGTAATGTCTAAAATTGAAGAAGTAAAAGTTAATTTAGAGGCAGGTAAAACTAAACTTATTAAAGGATTGGTGCAGGAAGCACTAGATGAGGGAAGCAAAGCAGAAGATATACTTCAGGCTATGATTGACTCAATGGGTGTTGTAGGAGATAAATTCTCCACAGGAGAAATATTCGTACCTGAAATGTTAATAGCAGCAAAAGCAATGTCAAGAGGTGTAGAAGTGCTTAAACCTCATCTTGCAAGCGGGGCTTCAACTTCTTTAGGCACATGTGTTATTGGAACAGTTGCAGGCGATTTACATGATATTGGGAAAAATCTGGTTTCAATGATGATGGAAAGTACTGGATTCAAAATGGTAGACCTTGGTGTAGATGTACCTGCTGATAAATTCGTTGAAGCAGTTAAGGCAAATGAAAATGTAAAAATAGTAGCATGTTCAGCACTTCTTACTACAACAATGGCAGCTTTGAAGAAAACAGTTGAGACTTTAAGAGAAAGTGGATTAAAAGGATTCAAGATAATGGTTGGTGGTGCTCCCGTAACAGCTGAATTTGCGGCTTCAATAGGAGCAGATGCATATACACCTGATGCAGGTAGTGCTGCAGTTAAGGCTAAAGAATTAGCAACGGCATAAATATATCATAAATAATATAAGGAGGTATTGTTGTATGTTAACTAAAAGACAGAATTTACTCGAAACTATTAAAGGTGGAAATCCAGATCGTTTTGTTAATCAATATGAATTTTTGAATATGATTATGGAAGTGCCTTTGGGAGTTGAGTTCAATTACGGTAGTACTTGGAAAGATAATTGGGGAATAACATGGCAGTGGCCAGAAGGTCAGCTTGGTTCTTTCCCTGTGCATGATGAAGAACACATAGTTTTAAAAGATGCTACTGAATGGAAGGAATCCGTTAAATTCCCTACAATTCCGACTTCCGATGAAGCTTGGGCTCCAGCTATTGCTCATGCCAATTCTGTCGACCGTAACGAGGAATTTGTGGCACCTTTCTATGCCCCAGGTATCTTTGAAATGACACATCATCTTATGGGTATGGAAAATGCCTTAATGAGTTTATATGAAGAACCTGAAGCTATGCATGAGTTAATTGATGCCCTTACACAGTATGAGCTGGATTTTGCAAAAGTGATAGTTGAAAAACTTCATCCGGATTGCATTTTCCATCATGATGACTGGGGAAGCCAAAAAAACTCTTTTGTGGCTCCTAAAATGTTTGAAGAGTTCTTTCTTCCGGCTTATAAAAAGATCTATGGTTACTATAAAGCCAATGGTGTTGAATTGATTGTTCACCACAGCGATTCTTATGCTGCTAACCTGGTTCCATATATGATCGAAATGGGCATCGATATCTGGCAAGGCGTTATGAACACTAATAACATTCCTGAACTAATCAAGCAATATGGTGGAAAAATATCCTTTATGGGAGGACTCCACAGCGGTTTAATTGATTTTCCGGATTGGACACTTGAAAATTGTCTCAAACATGTGGAAGAAGCTTGCAAAGCTAATGGAAAGAAATACTTTATTCCATGCCTGACTGCGGGTTTACCTCAGGGGTATTTCCCAAATGTATATGAGACAGTAACTAAGGCAATAGATGAAATGAGTAAAAAAATGTTTTAAGCTACATAACTGAAACAAAACACTTTTGTTGTAAATAGAAAACATTTTGGATTAATGTTAAAAATAAATTAGTCCAAAATGTTTTTTATGCAAAAAAGAAGTTAATTACCTTATATCACCATTTTCTATTAATGACATTTCAATTACTCCATAGGTTCTGCACATTCCATAAGTCAGTTCATCACCTTTAAGTGCTGGCTCACAGCCGGTTGATGACACTTTGTGACATGTGTTTTTTCCTACTGAGAGTTTTTTGTTTGTTACAAGGTCAAGCACGAGTCTCACTTTATTGTCTAATATATAGGAAACTCCTATATTCTAAAACTTAAATTATGTATATTCAAGTAGAATATAATTATATTTAAAGAAAAATACTTCATAGGAGGAATTACATGAATATTTTGAATAAGAAAATTGAACTTATTATTAATTCAGAAAAGGGTAAAGATATCATAAGGGTTAAATCAGGGGGAAATTTATTTAATGTATTAATCGATAAGGGAATATTTATAGATAGTCCCTGCAATGGAAAAGGAATTTGTGGAAAATGTAAAGTTAAAGTAATAAAAGGATTAAAGAAACCTACTCCACTTGATATAAAACAGTTAGCTAAAGAAGAGTTAGAAAGTGGATTTAGGTTATCCTGTAATTTTACTATAAATGAAGATACAGAAATAGTACTTTTAGAAAAGAATAAAGATATGAAAGTATTAATAAATGGGACAGAACAGCAATATACTTTAGATACTGTAGTGAAGAAAAAATATTTAGTAATTGAGAAACCATCCATTAATGATCAACGAGATGATTATAGAAGGTTAAGTGATGCTTGTGAAAGTGATGATTTACTTATTGACTTACAATATTTACCT
Organism: Clostridium sp. 001; assembly: GCF_019056555.1. Lineage (NCBI taxonomy): Bacteria > Bacillati > Bacillota > Clostridia > Eubacteriales > Clostridiaceae > Clostridium > Clostridium sp. 001. The sequence goes on from NZ_CP020473.1 coordinate 3,278,886, forward strand.
CAAATAAGTAATTTGTTAAGAGAAACTGATTTTAATGTTACCGCATCACTTTATAAGAATCGTCTTTTACATTTAGAAAACGGTAACTGTTTGCAACAAAACTATGGATTAGCTGTAGATATAGGCACAACTACTATAGTAATCTATTTATTAAATCTAAATGATGGGAAAGTAATAGATATAGATTCAAGAGTTAATAATCAGAGGAGTTATGGTGCTGATGTGGTTTCAAGAATAAATTTTACTATTGAGAATCCAAAGGGATTAGGTATATTGAAGGATAATATTGTAAGTCAGCTTAATGATATGATAGAACTGTTATGTAAAAAAAATAACATAAGTGAAGATAACATATATGATATAGTTATTGTTGGAAACACTATTATGATTCACCTACTACTTGGACTTCCATGTGAAAATATAACTAGGTCACCATATATTCCAGTGGTTACAAAGGCACTGGAACTTGAAGCTAAGGAGATTGGAATTAAGACTAAAGGCATGGTAAGCTTACTTCCTGGTATATCAGCTTTTGTAGGAAGTGATATAACTGCGGGTATATTATCCTGTGGTATGTTAAATTCAGAAAAATACTCATTGTTATTAGACCTTGGAACTAATGGAGAAATTGCGCTGGGCAATAAAAACGAAGTAGTAACTTGTTCTACGGCTGCTGGACCAGCTTTTGAAGGTACAAATATTAAGCATGGAATTGGTGCCGTAAAAGGAGCTATAAGCAAGGTTGATTTATCAAGGGATAAAATATATGAAACAATAGGAAATGAAAAACCCTGCGGAATATGCGGTTCAGGAGTGTTGGATGCTGTTGCACAGTTTGTGAAGTTTGGAATATTAGATGAAGCAGGTAGAATGGCAGGAGCGGACGAAGTGGAAAACAAGGATTATCAGAATAGGATTGTTGAGGTAGATAATATGAGACAGTTTATTCTAGTACAAAATAGTATACATGAGGAAAGTATTACCTTTACACAAAAGGATGTACGAGAAGTTCAATTAGCAAAGGCTGCTGTATGCGCTGGTATCAAAATACTTTTAAAAGAAAAGAACATAAACTTTAATGAAATAGAAAAAGTGTACATTGGCGGTGGATTTGGTAATTATATGGATATAGAAAGTTCTGTTGATATAGGCATGATACCCAAAGAGCTCAAGGGTAAGATTGAATCTGTGGGTAATTGTGCAGGTGGTGGAGCTAAAACATATTTGCTATCAAAACAAATAAGAGAGAATGCAGCAGATATTATTAATAAAACGACATATATAGAGTTATCAAAAAGAAAAGATTTTCAGGAGTATTTTATAGATTCTATGATACTGGATTAAGGCATTTGAAAGAAAATAACAAGTCAAAGATTTAATACATGAGAGACTTAGAAATCCAAAAAAGAGATTTCTATAAATAGTTATATTTATAAAGGTCTCTTTTTTATATAATAAATTGTTATGCTGTTTTATAGAAATAAGGATTTATCAAAATTAAATTTGTATACTAAATTCATAGTTAAATCATTAATTCCATATTTGTTAACAGAAATATTATTAAAAAAATCTATATGAGAAACATCTATGTTATTATGAGTGTTTACGCTTATGTTAAACCGGAGTGCTATTCTTTGAGCTTGTTCCTACAACAGCTTTTTATATAAAAGGAATTATATCAAATTTTAAAAGGATGTTCTTTGGCATTCAAAATTAATTTTCTTTCTTCCATTATTTCAAATACGATTAGCAAATGAAGCTTGACTTTAGGATCATCTAAATCCAATTTCGATATTTCAAGAATCCGCTTCAATTGATATAGAAATGTTGCCCTCTGCATATAAAGATGCCGGATAGTTTTTGCAACACTCAGGTTATTTTGCAAATATATTTTCAAGGTTTTGGTATATTCCCGCCTGTGATTTTTATCATAGTCCATTAACCTGAGCAAGCCCTGGGGGCAGAGAGCTTCTATCTTTGATTCAGCAGCCGCCCGGAGAATTAATCGCTTTAGAGCGTATTGCTCATAACGGTAGCACCAAATTGTTTCATCATAAATGCTTCCAATACGGATTGCATCACATGCTTGAAGATAGTATTCATTGAGATTTTTAAAATTGTGGAATTCTTCGCTTATACCAGCTTTCAAAAGTCCATCTCTTAAAATATAAACCAATACGGATAGAAGTTCATCTCTTGTCTTAGCCGCTGCATTTAAATTCACAATCGCCAAAATATAGTCTTTCTGCTCTAAAGCTACACTTCCCGGAATATTTGCCTCAAGTATGGAGCCAATAGTTGAAACCGTATGAATCACCTGGTCATATCTACTGACTTCGACTGCAATGCAGAAGTAGCGATCCGTTATATTCCAGTTCTTATAGTGTAAAATTTTCTGCAGTTTTGATTCATCCACACTTTGTTTATCTAAAATCTGGTTGATGATTGTTTCAAAGCCCTTAGGATGATCGTTCATCGGGAAATCTTGCTTGACCATGGAAACTTCTAATATGCTGCTTAAAAATTTCAGTAACGGTGAGTCGCTCATCTTGAATGGCCGCTCTGTTTCACTGACTACGATGCGCGCTACGTAAATGTCGCAAATGCGAATGTTGTAAAACAGAATTCGATATCCCCACATTTCTGCAGAAAACAATGTCGGTTCCGTAGCGTCTATTGTACTGATAAATTCCGGATTAAACTTTAGTTCATCGATTTCTTCGGGACTTAAATATTTATTGGTGTCTTCCTCTGAATACAGCATCAGATTTCTCGCTTTTTTTCTCTCACAGAAAAAAATGTTTCGAAGTCCCGGCGTATATATTGCAATTGGGTTGTTTATGAACGGAAGTGCAGATTCACCTAGCTCTCTCAGTGGAGCATTATTGGCTAACAACTCTAGCAGATTTTTCTCCCAATTTGAAAACAGGTTGAACGTATCCTGTAGATTTTCCATTATTTCTAGTGGATTAAGTTCTGGGGTTACAAAAATAATATCCATGTTTTTGTGAAATTCTATACTTTTATCATATCCAAAACAAATATATGCCCCATCCTGCTCAGAATTTCGAAGTGAGATTAACTCATCTAATTTAATCAAAGTCAAATCGAAAGATTGCTGTGTTTTATCCTGATGGTAAACCGTCACACGTTCCAGGTTGCAATCAATAGGATTGGAATTCAAAAAACTTGTGATTATAGGAAATGATACGTAGTCTTTGATAATATATGTATTTAATTTCATGAGCACCTCTAATTCATACATTTTGTATAAATTATTTTTTAAAAAATGTATATTCTGCAAATAGAATTACAAATTTCCATTTGTTATAATATAATTATATCAAATGGTTGATAAATTACAACGCTTTCTGCTGGTTCTTCTGTTACTTATACGATAATAAAAAATGCATAAATTTAGTCAGGAGAATTAGAGATTATGACATATCTTTTCAATTAAGGCAGCAGATACATATCCTGATTAGGGCCTGTATTTTCTTAATGTAAATGTTTAATAGGATTTTTTGGGTGTAGGATGATGAACATATTATATACAAAAATATTGTAGAAGCACCTAATCTCATTTTTCTGAATCTCACTGTGTTATTTTTATCAACTATTTGTACAATGGGTGATATGGTCGTGATACCTATTGTAAGTAATTTATACTAGGTATTAAAAATGATAATTTAGTTAATGCTATTATCAGCGAACCAGCCATAATAGGTGTGATTTGTCTTGTGGCCGGCATATTTGCCGTGATTGGATTTATTAAAAGTGGAAAAAGTTTAGATGAAAAGCATAAGGTACAAATCAAAGAAATTTAAAGTGTTGTAGTATTAATTGATATAATTGTAACTTAAAATAAATGTTTGAAGAAGGAGTGCATATTATGATAATAATTGGTGAAAAAATTAATGGAGCGATTCCTTCCACAGGTAAAGCCATTGCAGCAAAAGATGCAGAATTTATAAGAAATCTTGCAATAAAGCAAACAGAAGCAGGTGCAGATTTTATTGATGTTTGTGCTTCAGTGGATGATGATATCGAACTGGAAACAATGAAATGGCTTATAGACATCGTACAGGATGCAACCGATGTGCCTATTGCAGTGGATAGTCCTAATCCCCACACATGCGTAGAAGCCATGAAATACTGTAAGAAGCCAGGCCTTTTCAATTCCGTGTCAATGGAAGGGGACAAGATTGATGTAGCATTCCCTGCAATAGCTGATACAAAATGGGAGTGTGTTGCTCTCTTGAACAGCGACAAAGGAATCCCAAAGACTGCTAAAGACCGTTTGGATGTATTTGCAGAGTTAATGGCAAAAGTAAAAGAATACAACATTGATCCGTCCAGAATGCATATTGATCCCTTGATTGAAATGCTGTGTACATCAGAAGAAGGGATTACCATGGTAACCGAAGTTATGAAGAAAATCAAAGAATTGTATCCTACGATTCATGTTGTTGGAGCTGTTAGTAATATCTCCTTTAATATTCCAGCCAGGAAAATTGTAAATCAGGCATTTGCAGTATTGGCTATGAATGCAGGAATGGACAGCTTTATTCTTGATCCATTAAATCAGGATTTAATAGGGATGTTGTTTGCAACAGAAGCACTATTAGGTGAAGACGAGTACTGCATGGAATATATTAGAGCATATAGAGAAGGAATATTTGGTAAAAAGAAATAAACATAAAATAATAAGGAGGAAAAGATAATGTCTAAAATTGAAGAAGTGAAAGTTAATTTAGAGGCAGGTAAAACTAAACTTATTAAAGGATTGGTGCAGGAAGCACTAGATGAGGGAAGCAAAGCAGAAGATATACTTCAAGCTATGATTGACTCAATGGGTGTTGTAGGAGATAAATTCTCCACAGGAGAAATATTCGTACCTGAAATGCTAATAGCAGCAAAAGCAATGTCAAGAGGTGTAGAAGTGCTTAAACCTCATCTTGCAAGCGGAGCTTCAACTTCTTTAGGCACATGTATTATTGGAACAGTTGCAGGGGATTTACATGATATTGGAAAAAATCTGGTTGCAATGATGATGGAAAGTACTGGATTTAAAATAGTAGACCTTGGCGTAGATGTACCTGATGCTAAATTTGTTGAAGCAGTTAAGGCAAATGAAAATGTAAAAATAGTAGCATGTTCAGCACTTCTTACTACAACAATGGCAGCTTTGAAGAAAACAGTTAAGGTTTTAAGAGAAAGTGGATTAAAAGGATTCAAGATAATGGTTGGTGGTGCTCCTGTAACAGCTGAATTTGCGGCTTCAATAGGGGCAGATGCATATACACCTGATGCAGGTAGTGCTGCAGTTAAGGCTAAAGAATTGGCAACGGCATAAATATATCATAAATAGGTAATTGCGAAACTCGCTAATAAAAATGAATAAAAGATGTTTAGAAGTTGCAAAAGTATTGTTAGAAGTTTAAAGACAAATTTTTATGATTTGAAATAGCCATATTGATAAAAAAGGGCGCACGAAATAAAGCAAAGTTGGGTTTCTATTTTTTACAAATAAAATTTATGCAATTAATGGTTTTAGGCTTCTAATATATTCATTTTTATGTATTTTATTTGCTACAATAACTGTTATTAGCTGAGTTATACCGGCTAGAAGTAAGTCAGAATGAAGCGTTAGCTCATTTTGTGTCTTACGATCCGCAACGCAATAACTGCCTTTGAAATGGTTGATGTTTTTCTCGACAGCAGTCCTGATTTTATAAGTGTTTTCCCATTGGAGAGTTCCACGAGTAGTTCCAGGATATGCACGAAGATTCTTTTCAGGATAAATGTAAAACATTCTGCCGCAAGAAGATTTTGTACATGGATTTTCACATAGAGTTACACGTTTGCTCTTTTTAGTTTTTTTATTGTATACCCATTTCATTTTGGGACATACGAATTTCATTGATGGAATTCCAGAACGTAAGTGTGTTTTACTGCCTTCTCGTTTCATTGGAAGCGAATGGTCATAAGGACAGCATGGAATACCATTTTCATTTAAAGGGCAGTCGAATTCTTTTGATGCAAGTTTAGTTTTTAATGGAATGAATGCCTTTTCAAATTTCAAATCATGCAAAAGGTATCGATAAATCAGAATGCTGTCAAAAGCAGCATCACCTAAAAAGATTTTTGGATTTATCAAAGGATGTTTTGCAAAGAAATCCATAAGAACAGGTATAAGAGCTTTAGAATCAGCAAGAGATTTATCTTCATCCGGTGAATCAGATTTTTTCTCAATAACAATATCAGGATGTGCTTTTAGAAAATCCTGATTGTAAAATGAAATATCTCTTACAATACCAAGTCCGTTGGTTACAATGCCAAATTTAAAAGCATAGCAAAAATGACCGTTAATGTACATTTGTTGAATGGCCGGATTAGCTGAAGCGTGTGGAGGCATAGAACCATAGGCAGCTTTATAAGGATCATAAGAATCATCTAAAGCATGTACTTTCTTAAAAGTCTTAAGCTGTTTTATGATGCGGTTAGCATACTTAGGGTTGTTTTCAGTAACAAAAGCTTCGATACCAGAAGTATCAAAAATAGTCATAGAAGCAAGTTTGGGGTCAATTTGCTGGCATATTGGTTCAGTAATATCAACGAGATTATCAAATATCAATTGTAAGTCCAGAATAAAATCCTGTTTAAAACGTGTGAATTTAGAAGCATCAGGGACTTTAAGGAAACCGCAGAAATCCCTTAACTCTTGAGAATATTTAAGAAAAATAATCAAAAGGGAATCCGTAGGAATAGAAAAAATGTGCTGCAAAATCAAAGCACGGAGCATGGCGTAAAGACTGTATTTACGGGGCCTTCCAGTAGAAGCATAAAAATGATTTATGAAGGAAGCAGGGATTAAATCATCAAGGTTAATAGTATTTTCAAGTAAAGAAAGAAACTGAGGCTTGTTATTTTCAAATTTTTCTTTGCAATCAGAAAAAATATCTGCCAAAGAAAGCTGTTTATATGGTATCATAAATATATAACTCCTTTCTGAGGTATATGGTGATTTTGTTTCTTTGCAATTCAATTTTACCATAAATCAGTGAGGAGTTATTTTGTTTTGTAACAAAAAATACACCGCATTTATACGGGTTGTAGCGTTTCGCAAACGCCTAATATCATAAATAATATAAGGAGGTATTGTTGTATGTTAACTAAAAGACAGAATTTACTTGAAACTATTAAAGGTGGAAATCCAGATCGTTTTGTTAATCAATATGAATTTTTGAATATGATCATGGAAATGCCTTTGGGAAGTAGATCTAACTACGGTTGTACTTGGAAAGATAATTGGGGGATAACATGGCAATGGCCAGAAGGTCAACTTGGTGCGTTCCCTGTTCATGATGACGAACACAGAGTTTTAAAAGATGTTACTGAATGGAAGAAATATGTTAAAATTCCTGAAGTCGAGACTTCGGATGAAGCTTGGGCTCCAGCTATTGCTCATGCCAATTCTGTTGACCGTAATGAGGAATTTGTGGCACCTTTCTATGCCCCAGGTGTCTTTGAAATGACACATCATCTTATGGGTATGGAAGATGCGTTAATGGGTTTATATGAAGAACCTGAAGCTATGCATGAGTTAATTGATGCACTTACGCAGCATGAGCTGGATGTTGCAAAAGTGATAGTTGAAAAACTTCATCCGGATTGCATTTTCCATCATGATGATTGGGGAAGTCAAAAAAACTCTTTTGTGGCTCCTAAAATGTTTGAAGAGTTCTTTCTTCCGGCTTATAAAAAAATCTATGGTTACTATAAAGCCAATGGTGTTGAATTGATTGTTCATCACAGCGATTCTTATGCCGCTAACCTGGTCCCATATATGATCGAAATGGGCATCGATATATGGCAAGGCGTTATGAATACTAATAACATTCCTGAACTAATCAAGCAATATGGTGGAAAAATATCCTTTATGGGAGGACTCCACAGCGGTTTGATTGATTTCCCGGATTGGACACTTGAAAATTGTATCAAACATGTGGAAGAAGCTTGCAAAGCTAATGGAAAGAAATACTTTATTCCATGCCTGACTGCGGGTTTACCTAAGGGATATTTCCCAAATGTATATGAGACAGTAAGTAAGGCAATAGATGAAATGAGTAAAAAAATGTTTTAAGCTACATAACTGAAATAAAACATTTTTCTTGTAAATAAAAAACATTTTGGATTAATGTTAGAAATAAATTAATCCAAAATGTTTTTTATGCAAAAAAGAACTTAAGGTACAAATATTAAGTATGGAATTGGTGCCGTAAAGTCTCTAATTTAAAGCATTTTAACAAGAATGGCAGCCATATCTTCAGAAGAAATAATCATGTCATCTTTCAACCACTGCTGTATTACTCCAATACAGCCTGATATAGCGAAAGGCATAACATAGTGAGCTTCTGCTTCTGAGGATGTATCGTCTAGGGGAATCTTGCAGTGCTTTATAGCATCTTTAAATTTTTCTATAAAAGCGTAGTTCCCATCATACCCCAAAAATATTTTAAACATTTCAGCATTAGCTTGTACAAACTCGAATAGATATACAAAAAAAGATAGTAAGTCATCATAGGTGGTAGCTTCCTTTGAAAATTTGTCATAAGCTTCACTGAAATCATTAACCAATTCAGTTTCTATCATATCTACCATATCAAATATGTCTTTATAATAAAGATAAAAAGTTGATCTATTAACATCTGCTAAGTCCGTAAGTTCCTTTACTGTAATATTATTAACTTTCTTTTTATACATAAGTTTTGTCAAGGCTTGAAGTAGAGCCTTTTTAGTTTTTCTCACACGCCTATCAAGTTTTTTTCCCTCCATAAAAAACCCTCCACAAAAAATATTTCAATAATTATTCAACATATGTCTATTATATGTTGAATAACCAACAAAAGGGCAATAGATTAATGATTGAAGTTATACAACACACATTTTATAATAAACGCATGTTGATAAAAATACAAGCGTCTTATCATTGATATTGTTTGTGTTAGTAGTCAATTCAAAATTAAGGATGATTCTCTGTTGTCACAGGAAATCTAAAAATCTACTGAAATTTTGAATTGTGAACGGTGTTTAAGCTAAAGGAGGTATAACATGAGGAAATTTATATATAAATTTAAGTATATTTGTTCAGCAGTAAAAAAATTAAATAAAAAAAAGAAAATAATTTGCATTTGCTTGGCTGTTGTTACTATAGCAGCATTAAGCACATATTTTATAATTGGTGGAAAATCTAATGAGGAAAAAACGTATGCAAGGAGTTATCCAGTAAAGACTTTAGAAATTAAGAGTGGGAGTTATCCTATGTCACTGCAATATCAGGGGCTAACTGGAGGTAGTGAAGTTAGAAAATTATCCTTTAAAAGTTCAGCTAAGATTTTAAAAATATATATATCTAAAGGCCAGCATGTAAAAAAAGGTGACAAGCTGGTAGATCTTGATAAAAGCGATCTTAATTTTGCAGCACAAGCTGTTAAGTCTCAAGTTGATGCTGCTTCTGCACAGTATAATAAGGCGGTAAACGGTGCACAGCAGGAAGATGTAAGTAAAGCACAGATAGCAGTTAAAAATGCACAAGACAGTAATAATTATTATAAAGATTTGTATGATAAGTACTGTAAACTAAGTGGTTCAGGGGCCATTTCAAAACAAGAATTAGATGATGTCAAGTTACAATTAGACAATTCTCAGAATGCATTAAATAGTGCAGAGCAGAGCCTTGAACAAGTGCAAAAAGGTTCTAGAGATGAAGATAAAAAGGCACTGTTAGCACAATTAAATGAAGCAAAAGTAAATTACGATTCAAAAGAAAATTTAATTCAAGATGCCTCTATGGCAGCAGACCAAAATGGATATGTGGTAGATGTACTGGGCAAAGAAGGAGAAATGCAGCAGGCAGGAGACCCAGTAGTTTTGTTTAGAAGTGAAAATGAAGTCATTACAGTCGGACTTTCAGATGATGATGTAAAGAAAGTAAAAGTTGGTACAAATGCAAAGGTCAAGATAGGGGATGACAGTGCAGAAGGGCAAATTATAAATGTAGTTCAAATGGCTGACAGTAAGTCTGGAACATATAGTGCAGAAATTAAACTTTCAAAACTAATAGATAATAATAAATATTATATAGGAGAAACAGCAGCAGTTTATATAGATATGGGAGATAAGAATGCAATATCTATTCCAATTAGTTCTGTCTTAAATGATGGCGAAGATTATGTTTATGTGATTGAAAATGGACATGCTGTTAAGAAAAATATAACTTTAGGTGATACTGATGAAGATAAAGTTTCAGTGGACGGTTTAAAAAGTGGAGATGAACTCGTAGTTGAAGGAATGAAAAGCCTAAAGTCAGGATATAAAGTTACGGTTAAATAAAGGAAGAGGAGAATATAATATGGGATTAATTAAGGCAGCTATAAAAAATAAAAAGATTGTATTATTCCTGGTGGCTATAGTTATAATTGGTGGCTTTTACTGTTATAGTGGTATTTCAAAACAGGAAACCCCGGATGTTGCATCTTCAGCAGCTATGATTACTACGGTTTATCCAGGTGCCTCATCTAGTGATATAGAAAAGTTAGTTACCAAAAAAGTTGAACAGAAAGTTGAAGAAGTTGATGGATGTGATTATGTAGAATCTTATTCAGAAAGCAATGCATCAATAGTTATCATATATTTAAACAATGATGCTGATCAAGATAAAGCCTGGAGAGATTTAAGAGACAAAGTAAAGGATTTAAAGTCTGATCTTCCAAATGGATGTAATGATAGTGAGATTAATACTAACCTTGCAGAAACGGCTGGTATCATAATAAGTGTATCAGGCAATAATTATTCTTATCAACAATTAGGAAGTTATGCTGATGATATAAAGAAGCAGCTTCGTGATACTGGTGGTATTTCAAGAATAGATATAAAAGGTAAGCAGGACAGGCAAGTGAAAGTACAGGTAGATTGGAACAAAATAAATAAGTATCAAGTATCTGCAGCAGATGTATGTTCTGTATTAAGTGCACAAAATGTAGACATACCGTCGGGATCTTTAAATTTAGCAACAGGTAAAATAAAAGTAAATACAACCGGTATGTTTAGTTCACTGCATGATATAGAAAATACTGTTGTAGGAGTTTCAAGCAGTACTGGTGAAACCGTAAGAATCAAGGATATAGCTAAAGTATATATGGATTATGATGATGATTCAAATTATAAATTTATTGACAATGGCCAAAATGCGGTATTACTTGCAGGGTATTTTCAAAAAAATAAAAATATAGTTCCAATAGGAAAAGATATAACAAAAAAATTAGATACGATAAAAAAGCAGATGCCAAAGGATTTAACTATAGATGAGATTACTTTTCAGCCTAAAGACGTAAGCGATTCTGTTTCTTTCTTTATGAAAAATCTTAGAGATGGAATAATACTTGTAATTGTAACTGTTCTTATAGGTATGGGCTTTAGAAATTCAATGGTAGTATCTGCAGTTATACCTATATCTATCTGCATGACATTTATCATTATGTATGCACTTGGAATTAAAGTTGAGCAGATGTCAACTACAGCACTTATTATAGCCCTTGGAATACTTGTTGATGATGCCATAGTAATAGGAGATGTCATACAGGTTGGAATAGATGAAGGCATGACAAGGGATGAAGCAGCATTTAATGGCATAAAGAAGCTGTTTGTTCCAGTATTTACATCTACTCTAATTATTGTAGGAGCTTTTTTACCTCTATTATCAATATCAGGAGAAGTAGGTGAGTTTTTAAAAAGCCTGCCGCAGGTTGTTATAATATGTGTAATTTGCTCTTATTTATCTGCATTGTTTGTAACTCCAGTTATGTCTGCATTGTTTTTTAGAAAAAGCAAGGAAAGTACCAGAAAAAATCCAATTCGTATGATGTTTGAGAACCTTTTAAAATATGGACTTAAACACAAGAAGAGTATCATTGGGGCAGCACTAGCTGTTTTTGTAGTAGCATTAATTTTAATTAAAACACTCGGAATGCAGCTTTTTCCATATGTAGATAAGAATGAAGTATATATAGATGTTGCAAATGAAAAATTTGACGATATAAAAAGTACTAGTAAGCTTGTAAAAAATATAGAAGGTGTATTAAAAGAGCAAAAAGAAGTTACAACTTATACTTCAGCTATAGGTGGTGGTATGCCTCCATTTTATGTAACATTGCCTACAGTTAATCCTTCTAATGATAAAGCTCAAATTATGGTAAAGGTAGACTTGGATAAGACTAAAAGGTTCAAGACAAGACAGGAATTGGTTGAGCATATTCAAGAACAATTGGATAGCAAAATTTCAGGAGGTACAGCTACAGTAAAACAACTTGAAGAAGCAGTACCTATAGGGGCACCAGTGCGCTTGAGAATTACTGGAGATGATTTAGATCAGATTGAGAATGCTTCTGAAAAAATACAGCAGCAATTGAAAAATATATCTGGAACTATGAATATAAGAGATGATGCAGCTAAAAAAAGTTATCAATATGAAATAAATATAGATGAAGATAGGGCATCACAACTTGGAGTATTGAAATCAGATATTCTGCAGCAGATAAATATTGCACTTAAAGGTTATACAGCTTCTGTTTATAGGAAAAATGGTAGTGAATATGACATCATGGTTAAAACAAATATTTCATCTGTAGGGGACCTTAAAAATTTATATATTGAATCAAGTGTTACTAAGAAGAAAGTGCCTTTATATGAGGTAGCATCTATTAAGCTTAACTCAGAGCTGGATGAGATAAAGCATTATAAAGAGGATAGGACTATAACTGTTTATAGTGATGTTAAAAGTGGATATAATTCAGTTGATATAGAAAATGCATTAAAGCAAAAAATAGATGGAATGAATTTAGAACCAGTAAAAGTTATATATGATGGGGAAAAGGCTCAAATAAGTAAGTACTTTACAAGCCTTGGCATAGCAGGTGTACTTATTTTAGCAATAGTATATATACTTTTATTTGTTCAATTTAAATCATTTGTACAACCTTTTGTAATAATGTGTGCACTGCCGCTGTCCCTTATAGGAGTGTCAATAGGACTTCACGCTTTTGGAATGGATTTGTCACTTACAGCTTTTATGGGTGTAATAAGTTTAATTGGAGTTGTTATAAGAAATGCCATACTTCTTATTGAATATATAAATAATGGTAGAGAAGATGGGCTTTCTGTAGATGACGCTTGTATATATGCTGTAAGCCAAAGATTCAGGCCTATAATATTGAGTTCTGTAGCAACTATTACAGCACTTATACCACTAGCTTTCTCAGGAAGTGCACTATTTGGTCCTATGTCAGTTGCTATGATGTTTGGTCTTTTAACAGCTACTTTCTTAACATTTATTGTCGTTCCAGTAATTTATTCTTTAGTAAATAATCAATGAATCTTACTTAATGGAAGTTTGTTTCTACCACTAAGTTTAGATGAATTATCTAGGGGCGTAGCTACTGTTAGCTCCCACTTTGATAGAAAAGCAGATATTCCAAATCTTTGATTTGGTATAGTCGCTTTCGCTGTGTGCGTGGGAGTGTTACAGTAGGTAGCCATCAGATAAACTTGAAGGTAGAGTAAAAAAATTATAAAGATTTATTTACATTACAATAGAAAGTTACATATTATATACAAACACATTAAAATGCAAATAAAGATTAACTTAGAATGATAAATTATTGAGGGAGTGAGTTTGTAATGTTAACACTTAAATGTAATGCAAAATTGGATGGAACATTTAAAGTACGTGCTAAAGTAGGAAATCATGAATATATTATGGACCATTCAATTGAAAATGGTGGAAAGGATGAGGGTGCGATACCAGGCCAAATGCTATTAGCGGCTTTGGCTGGATGCAAGCTAATGGTGATAAGTAGTTATGCTCAGAAAAGGAGAATTAATTTAGAAGAATGTGAAGCTCAAATCAGCAGTGATTTTGATGAAGTTGAGAATGGAATAGGCTTAAACATCAAAGTGGATATCTTAGTTAAAACAGATGCAGATGACAAGGAAATTGAAAAGATGAACGATTTCGTTGATAAAAATTGTAGTATTGCAGCCATCTTATCACAACCTAACATTATTAAAGGACAAGTAAAAAGAAAAGAATAATATTTTATTAGAAAATAGAGAGTAAATAATTTTTATGCTAATTTATATATATATCTGTAAAGCCTTATAAACAGAGTCCCTGGCATCAGATGGAGTTTTAACTTCACCTGATGCTTATTAACAGTATTCTTAGTGCTAAATATACTAAGAATACTGTTAATAAGGTTCAGCTGGAGAAAGTCATCCTTATAAGCAAACTTTATCTGAATCTAAAAATCACTTGATTAAATTTCTATAATATTGAACCCGTGGAAAAAAACTATTATAATAAATATACTAGTTAGCGAGGGGGGTCATTATAAAGATATGAAATTTATTATGAAATTTATAAAAAAAGATGACATTATAAATGTAGTGCTTATTATTCTGGGAAGTTTTTTGGGATGTATTAGTGTCAACATGTTTTTAACTCATGCTCATTTATTAAGCGGTGGTGTTACTGGAATAGCTTTAATAATACAATATTTATTTAAAATACAAGCAGGATATGTTGTACTTATATTAAATATTCCTCTATTTATATTAAGCATAGTAAAATTAAATAAACGATTTACTATCTATTCATTGATAGGCATGTTAACGTTTTCTATAGGATTAATTCTTACACAACCTATATCAAACATGTTACATATTAATGATAATTTACTTTATTGTATTTATGGGGGAGTCTTAAATGGAATAGGATTTGGTATTGTGTTTTCATATCATGGGTCTACAGGTGGTTTGGACATAATATCTATGCTCATTAGAAAAAAGTATTCTAATTTTGATATAGGAAAAACATCTTTTGGTATAAATCTTATTATAGTTTCCATTAGTGCTTTTATATTTGGAATATCCAATGCTCTTTATACGTTAATAGCCATGTATTTAACATCTGCTGTACTGGATAAAGTAGTACAAGGGTTATATAAATCTAAATCGGTAATCATTATTACTGATAAAGAAAGAGAGGTTACTAAACGTATACTTGAAGACCTTAACCGTGGAGTAACAATGCTCTATGGAGAAGGTGCCTATACGGAAAAACAAAAAAAGATACTCTTTTGTATAATTCCTTTATCTCAATTACCTGAATTAAAAAAGATTGTTACTTCTTGTGATAAAAAAGCTTTTATAAGTATATCTGATGCTTCTGAAATAATGGGAAAAGGATTTAAAAAAGCTATATAAACAGAGTTCTTGGCATCAGATGGAGTTTTGACTCCACCTGATGCTTATTAACAGGCTTCTTAGTGCTTCAGCACTTAGAAGGCGTTATCCTTTAGGGAAAATCGTTATCCAGGGATGTAGCTGCTCTTTACTACCACTTGGAGAAGTGGGAGTATTAGAGCAGGTAGTCATCGGATAAAGATAAAGAAAGGGATTTCTATAATAGTTATGTTATAGAAGTCCTTTTTTAGTATTTGTAAAACTGTAATGGATTTTTTAGGATTAAAAGAGTAAGCGTTGTCAATTACTTTTATTATGTAAAGGAATTAAATTTGGGCACGATATATAACTCAAATGTAATTTAGTTAATGGGAGTTATAACTAAATTGATGTAAATTAATTCAAAATGTGTAAACAGTTTAAATTTAGGGGAGGATAATATGCCAAAAACAATAAAGAGTAAGCTAATACTATTAGTTGCTGCTGTGATTATTTCAATTACATCTTTAGGAATATATTCGCTGATAACTTTAGATTCAGTCAATAAAAAGTCTACTATTATAGATGAAACATGGATGCCGGCAATGCAGCATTCACAAAACATTAGCGATATGACTTCTGATTTTAGAGTTTTAGAGTATGAACATATAATTGCTGTGGATTCTAATACAATGAATGAAAAGGAACGAGAAATGCAAAGCAAAATTACTCAGATAAACAGTGAAATCAAATTATATGAAAAGTCCATCTATAATACTGAAGACAAAAATTTAATTCAGGATGTTAAGAATGAGTGGAATAAGTATATTGATATGCATAAGCAAGTTATACAGTTAAGTAGAGAATTGAAGACTGACGATGCTATGAAAATTATGAATGGTGATTCAAAAAAAGCATTTGATGAGTTTTCTTCATCCTGTTCAAAGCTTGTTGATTTTAATAAAAAGATGGCTGCTTCAGCAAGCACTCAAGGTAATAATATATATGTACAAGCTAGAAATGTATACATAATTATTATTTTAATTTTATCCATATTATTACTTACATTTGGACTAACAGTTACAAAAGGTATAGTAAAATCATTAAGCATTATGAAGAAGGAATTGGACTTATTGTCAGAAAGGGGTGGAGATTTAACACAAAAAATAAAGATTGATTCCAAAGATGAAATTGGTGAATTAGCTGTAAGCCTAAATAAATTTATATTCAATATAAAAGAAATAATGAAGGGAGTTAATGAATCAATTGAAAACGTTATTTCAATAAATGAGGACATAAACAATAATGTTAATGAACTGTCAAATAATATACAAGATGTATCTGCAACAACGGAAGAAATTGCAGCAGGAATGCAGGAGACAGCAGCTTCTTCAGAGGAAATGGCCGCTGCATCAGAAGAAATTGGAAAGGCTATAGAGGACATTGCAAAGAAATCTCAAGATGGTGATATAGAAGCTAATAATATAGATAAAAGAGGACAGGAAACTAAGCAAAATGTAACTAAATCACAGAAAAAAACTGAATCTATTTTTATAAAGACTAAGGAGGAACTTGAAGATGCCATTGAAAATTCTAAGATAGTTCAGCAAATAAATATACTTTCAGAAACCATAATGGAAGTAACGGAACAAACTAATCTACTAGCATTGAATGCAGCTATAGAAGCTGAAAGAGCAGGGGAATCTGGTAAAGGTTTTGCTGTAGTTGCTGATGAAGTAAGAAAGCTTGCAGAAGAATCCAATAGTACAGTTACTGAGATAAAAAATATGACGGAAAAAGTTACTGGGGCAGTTGATACTTTATCCAAAAGTTCAAATAAGTTGTTAAAATTTTTATCTGAGGATATAAGTAATGACTACAAATTTATGATTAAGGCAGCAGAAAGTTATAGTATGGATGCCAGCTTTGTAAACAATCTTGTTGGTAACTTTAGTAATACTTCAAGGCACCTTTCAACATCAGTAAGTGATATGCTAAAAACTATAGATCAGATAGCTGAAGCCTCATCACAGGGAGCTGAAGGTACAACAAATGTTGCCAAAAAGATAGATGATGTTAATTCTAAAACTAACAGTATAGTTGAACAAATAGCAATGTCAAGTGAGAGCATGGGAAAATTGAAAGAAGAAATAGGTAAATTTAAGTTATAGTATTAGTACATTTTTAAAAGCAAAACCTCAACTTAAAATTAAGTTGGGGTTTTGCTTTTAATGTCAAAAATATTTAGACTTTATTATATGAGTTTAAATTGCAAAATTGTATACTTACAGAAATGTAAGATTTCATGTTTTAATTGTAAGAGTCTAGTTATTGTTATAGATTACTTAAAAAAATATAATGAATTAAGAAAACATAATAAAAAGTTTTTTATTTAGTCATTTAAAGTAAATCAGGATATAGAGGGGGATAACAATATGGATGAAATATTAAAAGTTGAAAGCTTATCAAAAACTTATGGCAAGGGACAAAATAAAGTTGAAGCTCTAAAGAATGTATCATTTACTGTTAATAGAGGTGAATTTGTAGCAATAATAGGGGCATCTGGTTCTGGAAAAAGTACACTTCTACATATGTTGGGAGGACTTGACAGGCCAACATCTGGAAAAGTGTATATAGAAAATGAAGATATATATAGGTTAAATGAAGAAAAATTAGCTATATTCAGGAGAAGAAATATTGGGTTTGTATTTCAATTTTTTAATCTCATACCAGTTTTAAATGTAGAAGAAAATATATCTCTTCCATCACTTTTGGATAGGGAGAAAGCAGATAAAGGTTACTTAGATGAAGTAATAAGTATGCTTGGATTAAAAGAAAGGATAACTCACCTTCCATCCGAGTTATCAGGAGGTCAGCAGCAGAGGGTATCAATTGGGAGAGCTCTTATAAATAAACCAGCTCTTATACTTGCAGATGAACCAACTGGAAATTTAGACAGCAAAAATAGTAAAGAAGTAATAGAACTTTTAAAGTTATCATCAAAAAAATATAATCAAACTTTAATTATCATAACCCATGATATAAATGTAGCAGAACAAGCAGATAGGGTTATTACTATATTTGATGGAGAAATAAAAGCAGATAAATCAATTTAAAGTAGGGAGGTGATATAAGATGAATAGTTACAAGGAAATAACAAATAAATATTTAAAACACAACAAAAAGAGAACAATGCTCACTATTTTAGGAGTAATACTTTCTGTAGCATTGATTACGGCAGTAGGATTATTTATTAAAAGTCTCCAAAATTCCTTTGTTGAAAATGCTATAAAACAAAATGGAAGTTACCACGTTAAGATTCAAAAAATGACTGCAGATGATTACCACCAGTTAAAAGCTAATCCTAAAATTGAAAAAGTAGGTATCCAAGAAAAGTGGTTTGAAAGTAATTTAAAAGATGGAAAAAAGATTGAAATTAATAAATACAATAAATCTGCTTTAGGATTTTTACCTAAAAGCTATAATGCAGTAAAGGGAAAACTTCCTGAAAAAGAAGGAGAAATAGCAATTGAAAACTGGGCATTTAGTTATATGAAGGGTGATCTAAAAATAGGAGATACTATAAAATTTGAGACAGATCAAGGAGAAGAAAAAAAATTTAAAATTACAGGAATTATTCAAAATCAGGCTGAAACTCAATACAATGGTACAGCTTTAGGCATGACTTATTCTACTATATTTAATATAGAAAAATCTGCAGTATATGTGAGCATATACAAAAAGGCAGGAATATCAAATACCGTATCAGAATTAAGTAATAAATTTAAAGACAACTGTATTTTAAATAAAGATTTATTGGACTATTCAGGTGAAGGCAGTAGTAATTTAAATAAACAATTATATGGTATAGCAGGTGTAATAATAGGTATAATTGTAATAGCAACGATAGCCGTCATATATAATTCTTTTCAGATAAGTGTAATTGAGAGAATGAAGCAATTTGGACTTTTGAGAGCTGTTGGAGCGACACCAGCACAGATTAGAAAAATAGTTTTGAGAGAAGCATCCATAATAAGTGCAATAGGCATTCCACTTGGGCTTTTGTCTGGAATATTTGCAATGTTTGTAGTGAGCAAGATATTTAGTATAATGTCAGATACAGCGTTTAACAATTTAAAAATAGTAATTCCCTACTATGTGCTTGTTATAAGTGCATTAGTTGGAGTGGTTTCAATATATTTATCTGCATTTATTCCAGCAAGAGCTGCATCAAAGGTATCACCTTTAGTTGCTATAAGCAGCAGGACATCTATATCAAAGGAAAAGATAAGCAAAAAGAGGGGAAATATTTTAAAAAGATTTTTGAACATTGAAAGTTTAATGGCATTTAAAAATATAAAGAGAAATAAGAAAAAATTCCGAGTTACTGTTTTTTCAATGGTAATAAGTATAACACTTTTTATATTCTTTTCATCTTTTATAAATATGATGACAATTTTTACAGGTTCACAGTCTGAAGATGTAAAAATGAATTTTGAATTAATTGGTGTAGTTGATAAAAAGGGAGCAAGCTCTCTTAAAGAAAATATTATAAACAAAGTAAATCAAAGTAAACTTGTAGATAAACAATATGTATCCTATGGAACTTATTCTTCTAGTATGTTGATTCCAAATGAAAAGAGAAATGACTACTTAGTCAAAAATGCACCTAAGACTTATAGTGATGTAACATTTGAAAATAAAAAGATGAGTTCTATAACAACATTGTTTGATATTTATGATGAGGACAAGATTAGAAGCATTAAAAGCTATATTAAATCTGGTAAGGTAGATACTTCAAATATGGCTGAGGAAAATGGTGTTGTCATAGTAAAGAATAGTATGTTAACTGTAAATAAAAAATACTATAATGGTTCAATTACTAATTTAAAAGTTGGAGATACTATTTATATTGATAAAAATATGATGTATAGACCAGTACAGGGAGAAGATTATATTGATAAGAACAAAAAGGAAAATGAAGAGTTTAATAAAGACAATATGATAAAGGTAAAAGTAGCAGCAGTAGTAGATGATGCACCATATCAATTTTATTCAGATAATCTCAAACTTTTTCATATTATAATGACAAAAGATGTGATGAAGAATATTACTGGCAGAGATTTAAATAAGATGCCTGTTAAAATATCTGAAATACGTTTAAAGGATAAAAAAGATGAGGATAAGTTTAATAGTTTTATTGAACCAATATGTGATAAAGAAGGAGTAAAGGCTGTTGATATATCCAAACAAGCTGAAGCTGCTAGGGGGAATACACTGCAGCTTATGGTACTTATGTATGGATTTATAGCTGTAATTTCCCTAATAGGTGCAGTTAATATAATAAATACTATAACTACAAACCTGATTTTAAGAAAAAAAGAAATAGCATCTTTAAGTGCTATTGGCATGACTTATAAAAATATAAGACAGATGATATTAAAAGAAGGAGTTTTATATGGATTATATGGTGCATTTTATGGCGGTATTGTAGGCAGTCTGTTATCTTATGCAGTATCATCACCTATGAGAAAAATTATTGATTTTAAGTGGAATATTCCATGGAATTTGATACTTGTGAGCGGATTAGCTGCAATATTTATAGGGTTAATATCTGTAATAAAACCTTTAGCTAGAATTAAAAGAGAAAATATAATAGATGTCATAAGACAAGAAGATTAAGTGTAATATATTATATAGGGTTTCTAGATTAAAAATTGGTTTGATATAGGCCATATGCTGCTAAATTTCACTGAGAATCCCATAAATTAATCTTGTAGAAGGTGGTTATATGAGGTTTGGTTTTATGTTTGTTGCTGGACTTATTTGCGCTGCTATAATTATTATGGTTGTAAAAGATAGAAAGTCAAATAAAAAGTAAAGAAAACAAATTGTTTCTCTAATTAAATATACAGTGCCATTGGCTGCGAATTTACACGGATAACTATTGATAAGCACCAGATAAAAAAATATTTCATCTGGTGCTTATCAATTTGTGTATATAACTAGACAAAAACCTTATTTAGTGTATAGAATATATTTTAAAGATATATTGTGGAGGTGCTAAGTTGAATAAAATATTACTTCTAGAAGATGATGAGGCACTGGCACTTGGAATTGATTTTACTCTTCAAGATGAGGGATATGAAGTGAAAAGGTGTTCCTGTGTTAGTGAAGCTAAAAAAATTTTTGACAGTGAAACTTTAGATATTATTATACTGGATGTAATGTTACCAGATGGAAGTGGATATGATGTATGTAAATATATACGTAAAAAAAGTCAGATTCCAGTAATATTTCTAACTGCTTGTGACGAAGAAGTAAACGTTGTTTTAGGACTTGATATAGGTGCGGACGATTATATATCAAAACCATTTAGAGTAAAAGAATTCATTTCTAGAATTAAGGCAATTTTGAGAAGAACGGAAAAAAACAATTCGGATAAGAGTGATATATTAAAATCTGGAAAAATTGTTTTAAATACAACCAAATTAGAAGCCTATAGAAATGGATGTGATATGTCCCTTTCTATGCAAGAGTATAAATTGTTATTGCTTTTTATGACTAATCCAAAAAGGGCTATGAATAGAGAAGAAATACTAGACAAGCTTAGTGATGGAAGTGGAGATTACTTCGATACAAATACGCTTTCCGTGTATATAAAGAGGATAAGAGAAAAAATAGAGGAGGACTCTTCAAATCCTAAGTATATAAAAACAAAAAGAGGATTTGGATATGAGTGGGATTTGGAAGTTGAAAAGGAGTAAAATATGAAGGAGTATTATGAAAATCCGGAAATTAGGAAAAGTTCCTGTATTATATTGATTTTAGCTTTATTGTCAATACTTATAAGTTCTTATACTATTGATAAGAGTTATGAAAGAATAAAGGATAGTTATGTAGATAATAATGCAGCTGTTGTTGGTAAAATAGTAAAGACTCATCCTGAATTGAAAAATGAAGTGGTAGCTATTATAACGAAAAATAGCAGTGGGGAAGATATAAAAAGTGGAAGAGAAATACTAAAATATTATGGATATAGCACAGAATTGAATATAGGCTTGATGCCTCAATTGGAAAATAACTATAGAAATTTAATTAAATTTTTACTTACTTCTATGGTTTGTTTTTTTGCAATAGTGTTTTTAACAAATGCTATTTTATATATAAGAATATATAAAAAACTTGAAAAACTTATACTAGCAGCAAAAAATATGTTAGATTATAATTTTGACATAAGAATTTATGAAAATGCAGAAGGTACTTTTGCAAAGTTCGCCTATGCTTTTGATAACATGAGGGTGATTTTAAAAAATAATTTTTCACAAATACAGCATGAAAAAGATTTTTTAGTTAACACTCTGTCGGATATATCACATCAAATAAAAACTCCAATTTCGTCCCTTATAATATATAACGATATACTTTTGAATAGAAAGATAGATGATAATGATTATTTCGCGGAAAAGAATCCAGTACGGAGCATAGCTCCGTACCAGTAATAATCCGTCTTGAATCCAGCAATTCACGGAATGAATCCACTTGAAATTATAGCTTGTGTTTAGCACAGTACTCACGCATGTTCAGGGATCCTGTTTCAACCCAGATTGCATTATGTACTATTCTGTCCATGATGGCATCAGCATGAACACCACCACCAAGTCTTGAATGCCAGTCTTCCTGACGGTATTGCGTGCAGAAGATAGTAGATGTTGAATCGTGTCTGCGTTCAATCAGTTCGAAGATGAAATGCTGTTCTTCTTCAGAGATATCTTCAAGTAGCCATTCATCCAAAATTAGCAATCCATAACAGCTATACTTCTTAAGTAGTTTTGCTGAGCCCTTAGTGACTAGAGAAGCCTCATCATGCTCTACTAATAAGTCTGGAAGTCTTATATACCTAGTTTTGATCTGATATTTGCAGGCTTGCCTTCCAAGTGCACATGCAAGATATGTTTTGCCAGAACCGGTAAAGCCTTGAAAAATGACATTTGAATTGTTTCCAATGAACTGGCATGTGGACAATTCTTGAATCACCTGCTTTTCAATACCACGTTCTGAATAATAGATATCATTTACTTCGGCTTTGGGAAGCCTGAACTTTGAAAGCTTCATAAGTCGCTGAATCTTACTGTTATATTTCTCCTGGTAAAGATAATCCATCAGCCTTTGTATGCGTTCATCAAATTGCAGAGTGACACAGTTGATGTCTCGCTGCTGTATTTCCAATGCAGTAATGAGTTCACTAAGATTCAGTTCACGCAGTTTTCGTTTTGTTTCATCGTTAATCATTACTGCTACCTCCGTAATACTCTGCACCACGTACATATCCACCTGTATTTTTCTTGGGTTTTACGGATGCATTTTTATTTTCTAGATAAATCTGGTCTTGATTAGTAGCAAGAATAGATTTAACATGATGATAGCGGGGCGTTTTGACTCTAGTTAGTGCCAACTCGCAGGCAGTTTCCAGACGGGCTTCTGAATAGGTTTTGCTCAAGCGTAAAACGGACAGGGATGGGTTGTATCCCTGTTCTTTTATTTTTACTCCAGCAAATATCCTATCAATAACCTCACCGGTACTGCTTCCGATAGAATAAGCCCGTCGTCTGATTCGTGTATTATCCCATTCAGGTTGTTGGAACTGATCAGGCATGTCTTCAGCGTGTGTTGAATAACGATTGATTACATAATCAGGAAACTTTGTATGGGTAGCAACACGTTCCCTTGATATATATATTTCCAAGTTAGAATCGGTAACTTTTAGGTCTGCTGTTTTACCAACATATTGATAAGGGCAGGAATATCGATTCTTGTTATAGACCACGTGACAGTCAAGATTTACTTTTCTGCCATAAATCCATTCAGCGATTTCATATGGGATGATTGGAAGATTATGAAGATAACTCTTTTCTTCTTCAAAAACTGCCTTTCGGCTTCCCTCACGTTTTTGGAACTTTTTGTTATTAAAGTCCGTAAGGGCATTTGAGACACCCATCTTTAATTCATGAAATGAGTAATAGAGCTTATTACGAAGTTTAGCAATGATGGCAGTTGCTACCTTTCCAACAGTACCTTCTACTGATGCTTTCTGTTTAGGTTTTCTGACTCCGGTTGGCATGATTGCTGTCATGTAATGAGAACCAAGTGCCTCATAATTGTCGTTAAGTATGATATCGCCTTCTTTAGGATGGGATATAACACCAGTTTTGAGATTATCGCAAACAGTACGGATGGTGACACCACCAAAGAATTCATACATGTGAATATGACATCTAAGCCATGTGTCCTGCTTCATATCAAGACAGGGCTCTACATATGAATACTGGCTATATGGAAGTGTAGCAACAAACAGATATACGGTAATCACTTCACCTGTTGTAGCATCAACATAAGACATCCCTGGTCCTGACCAGTCTACTTCTGTGATGACACCTGGCTTGTGATCCAGATGATTAGTCAGTTTGTTTGCAATCGTATAATCACTGTATCCCTCGCAGAATTTAGTGTAGCCCATAGAGATTTCGTTGGAGCTATTACATTTATCACAGTATTCCTGCCAAAGCAGTTTTAATGTAACACCAACTTTCTTCAATTCTTTGTGAACATACTCATAATCAGGATTCCTATACATATTTTCGATGACATGCTTATCCGGATAGAAAATCCGATATACGATTTCCTCATCCATGTCTTTGACAGTATCGAAGGTAATGCCGAGAGAATCAGCGATGTGAAACACATCACTAACAGAGTTTTTAGACATATGCCTGGTAGCTGCAATTGTGTTACGTGACATACGTGCTGCTCGAAGCTCTAGGATGAGCTTCACTTTGATTTTATTGGCCATAAAAAGGCCTCCCTTCTGTAAAATTAGGTAGCTTTTAGCTCCATATTTATTGTACAGAAGATTTATGAATAAGTGGAATCATTCCACGAATGACCTTATAAAAAACAGAGTGGAATCATTATGCGAATAGGTGGCTCTCAATTGCGTATTGATGGCTCCGTGAACGCGAAATAATCAATAATAAGAAAATTGAATTTTTAGAAAATAGTAAAAACCAATTAAATAGAATTGAATGGCTTGTGAAAAGCTTACTCCAACTTGCAAAATTAGATGCAGGTGCAATAAAGTTTAAAATGATAAGTTTAGATATAAATAAAACTGTAATGGAATCTTTAAAATTCTTAGATATAAAAGCAGAAAGTAAGAATGTTAAACTCAAATTTTATCCTGGCAGAGATAAAATTATGTTAAAGCATGATCATAATTGGATAAGTGAAGCAATTGTAAATGTAATTAAGAATGCAATTGAACACACGAAGTCTGGTGGGGAAGTTAATGTGTTTACTGAAGTAAGTCAGGTTTGTACCAGGATCATAGTTAAAGACAATGGAGAAGGAATACCGAAAGAAGAACTTAAACATGTTTTTGAAAGATTTTATAAGGGAAAGACGAATAAAAGTACTGAATCTATTGGAATTGGTCTTGCCCTTTCAAAATCCATAATCGATGGAAACGGTGGTATGATTGATGTAAAAAGTAAGATAGGTAAGGGAACTGTTTTCACTATTACTTTTTTAAATACAAATTAAATAGAGATTTTTTACTTATAGATTTTATGTTTACTCTGACATATTTTTCAATCCTTCAATATCCTTAATATGAAAAGATGATCTGTTAAAATCAATAAGTCCCTCATCTCTCATATTACACATTTCCCGTGAAAGGGAAGGCCTTGAAACATTTAAAAATTCGGCTAATTCATTTCGTTTTAAGGGAAGTTTGAAAGTACTTTTTCCTGATTTTTTATATTGTTCTATTAAAAAGGTACTTATTTTACCTCTCAAGTTTTTGATATTTAAATACTCTACATGTTTGTTTAGTACTAGTGCCCTATTGGATATAATTTTAAACATATTACGGATAAGTGTACGATGCCATGAGCACATGTTTTTACATTCACCTATAATTTTTTCACCAGGTAAAAATAAAACTGTACACTTATCTTGGGCTTCAACGGTAGCAGGAAGTACAGATTTTCCTGAAAAAACAGCCATTTCACCAAACATGTCTCCTGGATTCAAATTTGTCATAAACATTCTGTTTCCTGCAGCATTTTCCTTTACTACAACAGCTTTCCCAGCTATTACAATTCCAACGCTTTTAAATTCATCTCCACTTATAGCAATCAAATCATTTTTCTTGAATTGACTGATTTTAGGTTTAATGAAATTTAGCATGACAGTAATATCTTCTTTAGTAATATCTTGAAATAAGCTAATTTTTGATAATATATCTACATATTTTTCAAACATTTAATCACCTTTAATTTGGTAACAGAGGATACCGATTTATTACCATTATTATATTATACTCATCTCATAAAAGCAATTAAAAAATAATAAGGTTATGGGGTGTAAATATGGATAATATGTTTTGTTTTCAATGCGAGCAAACTGCTTGTGGAAGTGGGTGTACAAAAGTAGGGGCATGTGGAAAGCAGCCTGATGTTGCAAATAAACAGGATAAGCTTACATGTAAACTCATAGAACTTGCCTATGCTGCTGAAGGAAAAAATAGAGATAAAGCTGCAGATGAAGTTATGATGGAAGGTTTGTTTTCAACTGTTACTAATGTAAATTTTGATGTATCAAGGATTGATGAAATTATAAATGCCGTAGAAGTACAAAGTGAAAAATTTCAAGCTGACAGCAAATTTAATTTTAATGGACTTTGGGATGGAGATACTGATATTGTATCCCTTCGCTCTACACTTCTTTTTGGAATTCGTGGTATGGCAGCATATGCATATCATGCCTATAAGCTTGGTAAAAAAGACGAAGAAGTTATGGATTGGTTCTATAAAGGTATGAGAGCAGTTGGGGGAACGCATTCAGTAGAAGAGTGGCTAAACATTTTAATGGAATTTGGCGGTGTCAACTTAAAGTGTATGGCATTATTAGATGAAGCTAATACATCTGCTTATGGACAACCAGCTCCTGTAAAAGTAACTACAAATGTTGAAAAAGGACCATTTATAGTTATTACAGGCCATGATTTATATGATTTAAAGATGCTCCTTGAACAGACAGAGGGAAAAGGAATAAATATATACACTCATGGAGAAATGCTTCCTGCACATGGATATCCTGAACTTAAAAAATATAAACATTTAAAGGGAAACTTTGGTACTGCATGGCAGAATCAAAAAAAGGAATTTGACAATATTCCTGCACCTATATTATTTACAACTAATTGTCTTGTACCTCCAAATGAAAATTATTCAGATAGGATATTTACTACAGATGTTGTAGGATTCCCTGGACTTAAACATATTACGGCAGATGAAAATGGAAGAAAAGATTTTAGTGAAATTATAAATAAAGCACTTGAACTTGGTGGATATACTGAAGATAAAAATTTTACAGGTATAAATGGTGGAAGTGTTCTCACAACTGGATTTGCCCATGATGCAGTGCTTGGTGTAGCAGATAAAATAGTAGAAACAATTAAAAATGGAGGAATTAAGCACATATTCCTGGTAGGAGGCTGTGACGGAGCAAAACCTGGAAGAAACTATTATACTGAATTTGTGAAAAAAGCACCAAAGGACAGTCTTATATTAACTCTTGCCTGTGGCAAATATCGTTTTAATGATTTAGATTTAGGAGATATTCAAGGTATTCCACGTATTATTGATGTTGGTCAGTGTAATGATGCTTATTCTGCTATACAGATTGCTTTAGCACTTGCAAATGTATTTAAATGTGGAGTAAATGATTTACCTCTTACACTAGTACTGTCATGGTATGAACAAAAAGCTGTATGTATACTGCTTACTTTACTATCCCTTGGAATCAAAAACATTTATGTAGGACCTTCTATTCCAGCATTTTTCTCATCAAATGTGTTGAATGTTTTAGTTGATAAATTTAGCATAAAGCCTACTACAACAGTAGATGATGATTTAAAAGCTATATTGAAATAAGATAGAATATATATAGAGAGTTTCTAAGTAGAAAGTTTACTTATACAAGCCATATACTAATAAAATGCATCACACTAAAAACTTTTTGTAAGTCTAAAGCTCGGTATTTTCAAAATCTAAAGAAGCTTATATAAACTCGTACCTCAGACAAATATAAGCTTCTAAGATTTTCTAAAATACCTCGCTAAGACTTATAAAAAAAGTTTTTAAGTGTGATTTTAATTTTATTAGTATTATTTTATGTATAATTTAAAATTTCAATTAGAATGGCTATATATAGAGTCTGTAGAGGAAAAATCAACTTATGTTTCAAATATCTTTACAATCACAAGTACGGTTAAATATTTTTATAAATTTTCCACTAAGACTTATATACAAAATATTTAAATGTGCTTATTTATTGTAAAAATATTTCTATGCATAAGTTGATTTTTAAGTTAGAAAACTTACACATATAGGGTTTTCAATTTAAAAGTTAACTCTTCAATACAACTTCTAGAAGAAGGTTTAAACAATCTAGCTTTAAGATAATTCCATATATTCTCCTGAGGATTCATATATGGTGAATAACGTGGAAGATAAATAAGCTTCAGTTTTTCCTTAACCTTTTGGTAAAAACTTTAAATTAGGAAACTAGTATGATTCTTAGCATTATCAAGGAATACAACAACCTTTTTGCCATGATTAATTTTCATTAAATATTCCAAATGTGATTTTACTTCTTCGTAAAGAAAATATATATACAATGTAAATATGGAAAATTTATGTTATAATTTTAGAGGTTAGAGATGGAGGTTTGATTAATGGGCGAAAGGCTGCTGATAGTTGAAGATGATGAGGCAATTGCAAACATATTAAAGGAACACCTTGAAAAGGAAGGGTATGAAGTTAATTGGGCATCAAGTGGCAAAGAGGGGCTAGAAGACTTTAAGACATATGAATTTGCACTTGTAATGATAGATATAATGCTTCCCGAAATGGATGGCTTTACTCTTTGCAAGAATATAAGATGGATAAATGAAGATATACCTGTGATGATAGTAAGTGCAAAACAAACAGAAATGGATAAAGTGAAAGGATTAAAGCTTGGAGCAGATGATTATATAACAAAACCTTTTAGTTTGATTGAAGTTTCTGCAAGAATTGAAGCACATTTAAGAAGGTATAAAAAGGTAGATAGAGAGTCTGCCATAAATGGAATATTAAAATTTAAAAATGGACTTATTATAATACCTGAAGAAAAAAAGGTTACTGTGAATGAAAAAGAAATTCAAATGACTATAAAAGAATTTGAACTTTTAAGTCTTATGGCACAAAACCCCAATAAGGTATTTTCAAAAGAAGAATTATATCATCACATATGGGATAGTATGGATGTTGAAGGAAACAATACTGTAACTGTACATATAAAAGAACTTAGAGAAAAAATAGGAGACAGTAGCAAAAATCCTACTTTTATAAAAACCGTATGGGGGGTAGGTTATAAGTTTATAGGAGAAAAGAATGTATAGAGATATAATATGGAACAAAACAAGATAATGCTTAATGCAGTTATTTGAAACATTTTATATTCAAGTAGCTGCAATTTTTTTAAAAGTTTTGAAAGGTATTTTGTATTTAATTACAGATTTAAAAGTAAAAAATCAGTAGGGGGATAACTATGAACAAGATAATTAACATATGTTTTTCAGAAAGTGCAAAAGGAAATTTTGAACATGCTATTAGTACTGAAATACTTCAAGATAATCAAGAGGTAATATTTTTTCTTGATGATCTTTCACAAGGATCTATAAAGGATGGAATAAATATTGAGGAAAGAATCAATTGGTATGATATTTTTAAGAGAGAAAATCAATTAAAGCCAGTTGTTGATTATGATATAGATGATTTAAAAGAAAATTATAGTACATTTCATGGTGAAATTTCTAAAGTAGATGATAGTGATATTTTATATTTATGGTATGGCTCTAGTAGAGAGTTCTGCGGAATGTTATATGCTTTAGAGCTTTTTAAAAATAGAAATTTATATATATATTTAATAAATGTAAAAGATACAGTTATTAAACGTAAAGAAATTGAATTTAAGGCTAGGTCTACTGGAGAAATTATACCGGAGAACATAGAAAAATATGCAGCTGCAAAAAGAAAGCTGGATTCAAATGAATATAGGGAGCTTCTTGACAGATGGGAATTACTAAAAAAAGATAACTCCATATTACGTGTTATTAAAGATGGAAAGTTAGAAAGTGTAGATGAAAATTATTTTGACATAGATATACTAAAATACACACCAAAAGAATTTAGAAATCTCATAAGAACAATAGGAGATGTATTAGGCAAAAGTGAAGAAAAAATTTCAGATGAATACATATTCTGGAGAATAAAAGAATTAATTAAATCAGGAAAAATAGAACACAATGGTAAATTTGGAGTTATAGGAATGGAAATAAAAATAACTGAAGAAGGATTAAAATATTTAAGTAAGGATAAAGATGCCATGAAGATTTGGGAAGAGGATAGAAAAGAATCAGAAGCGGAACAAGAGACAGAAAATAAATACAGAGAACAAGGTAGAATGGAAGAAAGAATAGATATGGCGAAAAAATTGAAAGATGTTTTAGATGGTAAGACTATAGCAGATAAAACAGGATTAAGTATAGAACAAGTTAAAAGTTTGGAGGGAAATTATGGATTATAAAATTGTTCTGATGCTTGCAGCAGCAGGATTTCTAATATGGATAGTGGCTGATATAAGCCAAATACGAAGTGATAATATGAGAATGAATGCAACTTTGAATAGGATTGCTAGAAAAATAGGAGCATTTGATACATTAAAGGATGAATTAAAAAAGCTTATTTTA
Source organism: Clostridium sp. 001 (assembly GCF_019056555.1). Lineage (NCBI taxonomy): Bacteria > Bacillati > Bacillota > Clostridia > Eubacteriales > Clostridiaceae > Clostridium > Clostridium sp. 001. Next base: position 3,310,024 of record NZ_CP020473.1, read on the forward strand.
GAGAATGAAAGAATTAAAGCAATTAAATTATATAGAGAGTCTACAGGGTGTGGGTTAGTTGAAGCTAAGGAATACATCGATAGTTTAAAGCAAGAACTAAATAAGGAGCAGGATAAGTATGAATAATATAATCAATATGTGTTTTTCAGAATGTGCAGGAGCAATATTTAAAATTGCCATTAAGATGGGTGAACTGCCAGAAAATCAAAAAGTTATAGTTTTTTCTGATGATCTTTCACATGGACCTATAAAAGATGAAGTAGACATTGAAGAAAGAATTAATTGGTGGAGTACTGTTGATCAAGATGAGTATTTTGCTAATTGTGGTGTGGAAGATTTAAAGGAAAATTATAATACATTTCATGATGAAATTTCTAAAGTGGAGAATAGTAATATTTTATATTTATGGTATGGTTCTGGTCAAGAAATATGTGGTATGTTATATGCTTTAGAGCTTTTAAAGGATAGAAACTTGAATATATATTTAATAAATGTAACAGATACAATTGTTAAACATAAAGATAATGTGTATTTTGTTAGAAGTGTTGGACAAATTAATCCAGAAGATATAAAGAAATATGCTGTAGCAAAGCAAAAACTGGATTCAAATAAATATGAAGAATTACTAAGTACATGGGAGTTATTAAAAAAAGATAACTCTATGCTGCGTATTTTCAAAAATGAAAAAATAAAAAGTGAAGATGAAAATTATTTTGATATAGATATATTAAAATATATACCAAAGGAATTTAGAAAATCAGCTAGAATTGTAGGATCAGCAATGGGCAATAGTGAGTTAGAAATTTCTGATACCTATATATTTTGGCGAGTGAAAGAATTAGTTAAGTGTGGGAAAATTGATTACAGCGGTAAATTTGGAATCATGAGAGAAATGGAAATAAAGATAACAGAAGAAGGGGTAAAGCGTTTAAGAACTAATGAAAAGGCTATGATTGTTTGGAAAAATAATAAAAAATCTTCAGATGTAAAAGAATATACGATAAATCAATATATAGAAGAAGGTAGATTAGAAGAGAAAGTAAATATAGCAAAGAAATTGAAGGATGTGTTGAATGTGAAAATTATAGCAGATAAAACAGGTTTAACTATAGGACAAGTTAAAAATTTAAAGTAAAATGAATTTACTAACTAGCTTTTAGCAAAATATAAAAAAGTTGTATCAAAATGTGTATTTTTGCAGGTGATATGGCTTTTTTCTTAATTATAAAGAAATTATTAAGTTTTATAAAGAAATGAAAAGTATTTGTATAATGATATTGTACAGGTTAGGAGAAAGATATGAAATTAAAAAAGTGGCTTATATTATCTCATTTAGCAGTTATGCTGACACCTATAATTTTGGCTTTAATTTTGTTTGTAATTATAAATGGTTACAACAGAAATACACAGGTTATGAATTATATATCTACCATGAGCAAATTTAAGGCATACGAGAAAGTACTTGATGATCCTAATATATATGATGGCAGTTCTTTAATGAATAAAAAATTTGTAATGGATGAAGATAAAAGTTCTGTTGCAATAGAAGTATACAATGCAATGGGTCAGCAGATATATTCCTCAGATGATAACATGTTAGGATATATTGACAAAAGTGAGATTTATTCTGATTTATATAAAATACAAACAGGATCTAAAGCCAATACTTTGAAAATGCCTGTATTTAAAGATAGTAAATTAGTTGGTTTTTATAAAATAGTTATGACAAGAGATGACTTTATTCAAGCTGTAAATTATAGAACTGTTTTAGTTATTTTATGTTTTATATTTATGGTTTTAGTTGTATTCGCATTAGTAGTAATTCTTTTAAATAAAAAATTTAATAAGCCTATCAAACTCTTAATAGAAGGCATGAATAAGTTTGCTGTTGGAGATGAGGATAATTTAAATTACAAATGTAGTGATGAAATAGGAGAGCTTATAAACCACTTTAACAATATGAAAAATGATATTGAAGAAAAAAGAAAAACCATAGAACTTCAGCAAAAATCTAAGGAGTACATGATATCCGCAATATCGCATGACTTAAAAACGCCACTTACTGCAATAAGAGCTTATGCGGAGTCAATGGAATGTGAAGAAGACCTAGATATGAAAGATTTAAAAAATAAAGTTTCTATTATACTTCGCAAAAGTGATTATATGAAAAATATGATAGATGATCTAATGATGTACAATCTTCTTACAACAGATTATGAAATGAAATTTGTGGAACTTGAAGGATCAGAGTTATTTGAAATGCTCTTTTCAGGATATGATAAGTCTTGTGAAAAAAAGAAAATAAAACTTACTTCAAATATAGAAGTAAATGGCAAGTACAATGTAGATGTGAGACAAATGACAAGGGTAATAGATAACTTAATGGCAAATGCATTTAGATATACAAAAGAAGGAGGAGCTATATACATGGGAGCATTTTCACCTGATGAGAAACTTCCTAATTGGTTTGGAATTAATTTCCATAAGGAGATAAAAAGCTGGAAAGAAAAAAGGCTCTTGATTTTAATCAAAAATGAAGGAAGTGGAATTAAAGATAAGGAAAAGGAAAAAGTATTTATGCCATTTTATCAAAGTGATGATTCTAGAACTAAAAATATGTGGAAAGGTGTAGGGCTTGGATTAAGTATTGTACGACTTGTAATACAAAAACATGGTGGTGAAGTAAAAGTATTTTCAGAAGAAAACAGCACTGTTTTTATATGTGCTATACCTATGGTTGAAAATTAAATAGATATTGAAGGGAGAAATTTATTATGAAAAAGAAAATTATAGCAATATTGACGATGGGGATATTAACGGCAGGTATATTTAGTGGATGTGATGGACTAAAGAAAGACACTATAATACCTGGAGATGTTATAAGTAAGGCTATGACTGCATATGAAAAGCCTAAATCCTATTACGGAGAGGCAAAGATGGAGAATTATGAAAATGGCAAGGCGGTTATGAATGGTACTATAAAGGAATGGACAGATAATTCAAACAATAAAATAAGAAGGCGTATAGAAGTTGACAACGAATCAGGTAAAGTGATATCTACAAGTGATGGAGGCAAAATGCTCATATACATGGAAAAAGAAAAAAAGGCAATGACTATGAAAGCAGATGGGGATTTGACTGACAACAGTGTTGATTATAAATCTCAACTTATGAAGGAACTTAACGCAATATCAAAAACTCATACTTTGTTTTATAAAGGTGAGGAAACTATAAATGGATTTAAAACTTACCACATATTTGCTAAACCAAAACAGGAAAAGAGTTTAATAGGAGAAGTGAATTTTTGGATAGATAAGGACAATTGGTTCTTAGTAAAAAATACGTCGGAAAATGCTAATACCAAATCAAGTATGGAGTATACAAAGCTTGATTTTTCACCTAAGTTTGATAATAGCTTATTTACTCAAAAGCTCCCTTCTGATGTTAAGATAGAACAGATTGATGAAAAACTTAATGAAAATAAAATTGATATGAAGCAAGCAGAAAAGATAGCAGGAAAACCTATATTAACTTTAAATGAAAAATCTGGATACAAGTTGAAAAGTATTACCTACTTGGATGCAAAGGCAGTTAAGCATAAAGAGATAAATCAGACCTATGAAAAAAATGGGGCAGAAGCTTTAATTCTTACAACTATAATTTTTAATGATAACAAAATACCTTCTAATAAAGATGATTTAAAACTTGACGGAGAAAAAGATATTACTATAAGAGGTAAAAATGGAACTTCTATGGAGGATACTATAAAAAGTATATCATGGAGTGAAGATGGATTTAATTATGATATGCTTATACAAGATCCTTCCATGAATATGGAACAGGGTAAGAAAATAGTAGAGAGCTTGGAGCATTTCAAGTAAAAAATAAACAGAGACAAGGGATGAATTGTATCCCTTGTCTCTATTTTGATGACTTGTAAAAAAGTTTAAATTATGAGCAAGGTGGCGGCTGTAATAGGAACTAAAAGCATTGCAACCTTTAATATTGGTATAGGTACTCTTTTTGTAAATTTAGCACCTATATAAGAACCTGTTATTGTACCTACAACTACTTCAATGAGAAGGTGTATGTCTAAATATCCTAAGTGATAATATCCTGCTCCTCCAGCTAAAGCAATTGGTATAATTACCATCATAGTAGTCCCTACAGATTGACGTACTGACATACCTAGAATAAACATCAATCCGATTTGAATAAAACAAGCAGAGCCTATGCCAAATAAACCTGAAATGGCCCCTGTAACAAGTCCTATTCCGCAGGCACGTATCCAGAAACTAGCGCCATTAGGTAAAGAATTTTTATCCTGAGAAGAATGTCTTTTTTCTATAATAAACATACGAATCCATAAAATTAAGGCTGACAAATATAACATCCCTGAAGTCATCCATTTTAATTCACTGGCAGGTATAATTGCAGAGAAATTAGAGCTAGTCCAAGAGCCAATAGCTCCGAAAATTCCTACGGCAAGTCCCACTTTTAGTACAGCATCGCCTTCTCTATAGTGGCTAAAAGCTCCAGATATGGATGAAAAAATCATTGCAGCTAAAGCAGTTCCAAGGGATACATGAATGGTAAAACCAAAAATTACAGTCAAAATGGATATTATAAATCCAGAACCACCTGCCCCTACAAATCCAAGTGCAATTCCAACTATGAACATTACAAGTATTATCTGCACTGCCAACGTCATTCCTTCTTCCAAAGTAAATATGAAAAAAACTTAACATAATGTTTGCATTATACCATATTTTAGACGTAATATTAAAGTATGTAATGGAACTAAACGATTATTAAAAAGATGATAATTATATTAGGCATTTGAAAGAAAATAACAAGTCAAAGATGCGACAAATATTTTTTATCCGATGACTACTCACTCTAATACTTACACTTTTCCAAGTGTAAGCAAAGAGTGGCTACGTCCATGGATAACAATTTCTAAGTATCAGATGAAGTTAAAAACTTAATCTGATGTCAAGAACTTTGTTTATCAGACAAGGAGGCAGGTTCTGCAGATAGTGAATCCTATCTAAGGGTTCTACCGATGCAGTATGATAAAAAATAGGCTAGCATACTGACTAGTTATTTCTTTGAAAATGCCTTAAGTATAAATTGCTAATAGCTTTAGACCTGGAAACGGAAGGTGTTAATATATGATTGAGTGGTACAAACGCTCCTGGAGTGAAATAGTAAAGGAATTAAATAGTAACACATACTATGGACTTGATGAAGATCAAATTAGCCCTCTTAGGGAAAAGTATGGGAAAAATCACATTGTTATGCCGGATAGTAAAAGTTTGTTTTATCTTACTATGGTGCAGTTTAAGGAGATATGGGTTATATCTTTAATTTTATGTGCTGCCATATTTTCCTATTTAGGTATGTTTATACAGACATCTTTGTCTCTGCTTATAATATTTTTAAATATTTTTGCTGTAGCACTAGAACAATATAAGGAAGAGAGAAATTTTAAAGAGTTGAGGAAATTAAATTTCGGAACAGCTAGGGTAATAAGAGAAGGAAGAACTATGAGGATACCTTTTGAAGAATTGGTAGTAGGAGATATAGTTATAGTTGAACAGGGTCAATTAGTGCCAGCTGATATGAGAATTATAGAAAGCAATGATCTAAAAATAGATGAATGCTCCGTTACAGGAGAAAGCTTTATATCGGAAAAATATGAATCCAAAATAGATGATAATGAACTGACACTTTCAGATATGAAAAATGTACTATTTAAATCATCTTCTGTTGTTTCAGGAGATGGTACAGGGATAGTTGTAGCTGTGGGAATGGATACTCAAGTAGCTAACATGGTAAAACTTTTACTGAAAGAAGAGGCGGACAGAAAATCTTTAGGCTTTAGGCTCAATAAGATTTTTAATACATTTAGTGAAATTTTAATTTTTGGCCTTTTAATTGCTGGAGGAGTATCCAATTACATATTTCATCATGAAATCTATTATAGCTTAAAGAGAGTGGCAAATGTATATTTACTTTCCTTGCCTCAGACATTGTCAGTAATAATTTTACTTATGGGAATTATTTTATTTAAAAATCTAGAAAAAAGGAATATAAATTTTAAAGATTTATCTAGTGTAGAAAAACTTTCAGAGATATCCACTGTCTGTACAGATAAAGTTGGGGCTTTTTCTAAAAATAAAATGGATATTGTAAAAGCTTATGGAAGTACTGGATTTATTGATATTAGTGAGGAATCTTTAGAGGACGGCATACATGAAAGCTTGTATAGAATGATGCATATAGGGCTTCTATGCAATGATGTTAAATCTATAAATGGTAATATAGAAAACTCTAGAGAACATTTAGTAGAACAGGCTCTTATAAAATTTTGCCAACAAAATGGAATGGATAAAAAAGATTTAGATAGAAGGCATAAGAGAATATTTCAAATTTTATTCGATAGTGAACGACGTATAATGACAACTGTAAATAGAATGGATGGCAAATATAGAGCTCATGTAAAGGGAGCATCGGATTCCATTATAGATAGATGTACTCATATGATGAAAAATGGGGTAGAAGTTGAGATAACAGAAGAAGATATAAAGGCTATAAAAGATGCGGATATTAGTATGGCTAATGATTGCCTTTATGTGGTAGCATTTGCCTATAGAAATTTCAACTATGAACCGAGTCTTAAAGAAAACATTGAGAGTAACTTAGTTTTTGTAGGGTTAATTGGTTTTGATAATATGCTCAAAGAAAATGCAGTAAATTCTATAAAGAAGGCTCTTTCACTTTCAATTAAACCTATTATAATTACAGAAGATAATAAACTTACAGCTTTATCTGTAGGAAAAAAGCTAAATTTTGTATCTAGGCTTTCACAAATAATTTCTGGTGTGGAGATAGATAATATGACAGATGAAGAATTTGAACGTATTGGAGGAAAAGTTAGTATTTTTTCTATGATAAATTCTAAGCATAAAGTAAAGATAGTTAAGGCTTTAAAAAGTTATGGATATATAACTGCTATAACTGGGTGGAAGTTAACGGATTTGCCTGCACTTAAAATGTCTAATGTTGGAATAACTAATACTAAAAGCAACATAGTAAAAAAATTATGTGATATATTTACAGAAAATATGGATTTCATGAGTATTATAGATACAATAGAAGATTCAAGAAAAATTATGCATATGATAAAAAAAATGATTGTGTATATTATAAGTTGTAGTACCGGTTTTTTTGCGTTTTTAATGATAAGTTTGTTGTTTGATCTTAATATTTCCAATAGTATGATTGTGGAGTCACTCTGGTTCAACAGCGCACTTGTATTTTTATCATCCCTAGCTCTTATGTGTCAGTACAAGGAAGAAGAAGGAGACTATGATACGTATACTATTGATAAAGATATAATTAGAGAAAACATGAGTTTTATTGTTTTTGGAGGATTTTTAATGGGGGTTTTAGCGTTTGGAGTTTTTTACTTTGCTAGTATACAAAAAAATAGATTTCCGTTATTTACTTCTATTTCGTTACTAAATACCTGTGCTGTGTTATTTATATACAGTTTTTCAAATGAAAAATTTTTTAATAACATATATTCAAATGCAATTGTAATCACAAATGTTATTGTTCAGTTGATTGGTATATTAGTTTTAGGAAATTTTCAGATTTTATTTGACATAAATTACTGGAAGATTTTTTTAATTGGCACTGTCATTTGGTTTATATTTTGTATGGTCTATAAATTTAGTAAAAATGAGTATGTTTAACCTGTTATTTTTTGGATAATATAAAGTAACAGGAGGTGGATTTTTTGACTTTACTATATTATGATTATTACTACAATAGGTTAAGGAAGATATGAAAAGACCATTGGTGTTTTACTCTATCTCCTTGGCATTAGGGTCTTTGTCTGCTTTGGTATTTTTAGATAATGTTTTTATAGCTGCAGCAATAGCAGCTTCTTTTTTTATAATAATGTTTTATACCTTGAAAATTAAATTTTGTATTTTAAATGCTATTTTTTTTATTTTTGGAGTGGTAAGTTTCAATGTGTATTTTAATATACGGCCTCAAAATACTTCTCAAATTAGGGTAGTGGAAAAGAAAAACTACTATTTTATAGGAGATTATAGAGGAAGAAAAATCATGCTAAAAAATAAATTAGATAAGTTAAAGGAAGGAGAGAATATAAAGGTATATGGCAATTTTAAAAGAGAATTAAATGCACAAAAAGGTATAATAGGTACTTACTATATAAAAAAATATGAGACTGGAAAAAAAGATTTTATATACTCCATGTATGAATTTAAAAGAAATATATATGAAAAGTTTAAAGAAGTCATAGGCGAAGAAAGATCAGCTCTTGTTATGGCATTATGCTATGGTGAAACTTCATATATTAGTCAAGATGAAATGCAGAAGTTTCAAAAACTTGGAGTAATTCACGCAGTAAGTGTGTCAGGTTTTCATATGGCTATAATATATCAGGTATTGGAGAGTATAGCAGGACTTAAAATAGCTGTGATTGTATCAGCACTTTATGTATTTTTTACAGGTATGGCAGCTGCAACTATGAGATCATTTATAATGATATTTTTATTTAAATTATCAAAAATATTTTTTAAAGAATATGACAGCATATCCTCTCTTAGCTTGTCAGCTCTGATTTTAATGGCTGTAAAACCATATTATGTAATGGATTTAGGATTTGACCTTTCTTTTTTAGCAACTCTTGGAATACTTCTGTACAATGGAAAAATTTATAAAAAACTTTTTATGCTTCCACAAAAAGTGGCATCTAGTATAAGTTTAACTTGTAGTTCTCAAATATTTACACTACCTTATATTGCTTTTACAATTCAAAATTTCAGTTGGGGATTTATGCTTGGCAATTTATTTTTGCTTCCCCTTTTTTCAATTATAGTTGTTTTAGGAAATGCTGCACTTTGTGTATGCTTTGTAGAACCTTTATTTAAATTATTGTGTAAAGCCATGGACATTATTTTTACAGCTATAGATGGTGCCAATATGGCTGTTTTGAAACTATGTCCTGAAATTATATATTTAAAGTATATAGACGGACTTGCTTTTATTGCAGTATTTGTAAGTTTCCTAATGTATAAAAAAGGACATAGAAAATTAAAATATGTCCCAATAGTATGTCTTATTTTAATGTTTTTGGGAGTTTATGCACCATTTATGAATATAACTTTCATAAATAATGATAATGGAAAGGCTGCAATTATAAAACAGGGAATAAGCAAAGTTATGATATGCAGCTATGATGACTTTCATTCCAGTTGGATAACAAATATAAAAGATGATCAGTATATAGGAAAAGTAATAACCAATCCCATAAAAAATTTTACATATATAATAAATAGTAATTCCTATTTAAAGACAGATAATGATATGAATCCCAAACTTCATGTAAGAAATAAGGAATTCCAAATTCTATTTGATGATGGAAATAAAAATGATACTGAAGTCTTTAATAGAAACAATTGCATATTTATTCCTAGAATTAAATCTAAAAATAAAAATTCAACTAAAAAGTATGAGAATCCACTAGAAGGCAGTACTTCTTATGTTATAATATTTAATATGATTTTTAAAATACCTACAATATGCGATTAAAATGGAAGTGAGTAAAATTGATAGACATATTTACCTTTGAAAAAAATTTAGAAAAGGGAGATTTGGGGAATTGTTACTTGTTTTGTGGTATAGATGAACTACTTATAAAAGAAAATATAAGAGCTTTAATTAAAAAAGTTATAAATCCTAATTTTATGGATTTAAATTATATGAAATTTGATGGAAGTTCCCTTGAAAGTTTTGATCCTGTAATAAATGCCTGTGAGACACTGCCCTTTATGAGTGAAAAAAAAGTTGTACTTGTATATAGAGCTTCTTTTTTTGGCGAAGATAAAAATAAATTGTCCACTGAATTTAAGACCATACACAGTTACTTGAAAAACCTACCTAAGCACTGTATTTTAATATTTTACTATGTATTTAAAAGTAAAAGGGATAAACCAGGAAGAAAAATATATAGCGTTGACAAGGACATTTGTGTTGTAAAAGCTGATAAAGTAAAGGGAAAACAGCTGGAAAATAAAGTTCAAGAATTTTTCTATGAGCGTGGAAAAGATATAAAAAAATTAGATTTAAGGATATTCTGCAGCCTTATGAACGAAAATAATTTGAGCATAATAGAAAATGAAGTAGAAAAATTATGCTGTTACACTTATGGAAAAAATATAGAGAGAGAAGACATGAAAAAGATGTTTTTAAGAAGCGGTGATGAGGATATATTTGATTTGGTAAATGCAATATCTGATAAAAAGATAAAAGATGCACTTTACATGTTAAATGAACTTATGTATAAAGGGTATAAAATAAGCTATATTTTATCTATGGTAGAGAGACAGTTCAACCTTCTTTTTAAAATAAAAATATGCCTGGAAGAGAGAATAACCAAAGAAGAAATTATGAAAGAATTAAGCATAAAATCAGAATATGGTTACAGCATTATGGTAAAGCAGAGTAAAAAGTTTACAATAAGTCAACTAAAAAGAGCAGTGGTATTGTGTTTGAATACAGAAAAGAGAATAAAGAGTTTATCTATAGATGAGAAAACTGAAATGGAACTTTTGATAATAAATACAACTGCATAATAAATAACCGGTTAAAACCGGTTTATTTATTATGCAGTTAATTTATTTAACTTAAAAGCTAATTTAGATTTATTTCTTGATGCTTTATTTTTGTGGATTATACCTTTTGATTCAGCCATATCTAAAGCTTTTACAGCTGCTGTAAAATTAACTTTAGCTTCTTCTACATTTTTAGTTTCAACAGAAGCTAAGAATTTTTTTATAGTAGTCTTTAATGAAGATTTTATAATTTTATTTCTAAGTGTTTTAGTTTCAATAACTTTTATTCTTTTTTTTGCTGATTTTATATTTGCCATGCTTTCACCCCCTTATTAGTTTTATAGACCTCAACAGCGTTGGGGAAACTTGCTAATGGGTCATTCTATTTAACAAATGATATTATAGCATTAAATTTCAACTACTTCAAGTAGAAAATCTTCATTAATTGTGCATTGTGAACTGTCAATTGTTAATTGTTAATTGAATTATGTGTTGGTATATTGAGTATGAAAACAGCTAATAATAAATTTATTAATTATTTTAAAGTCCTATCAAGTGATTCTTAGACTTAGGTGGAGCTTGCTTAAGAGGAATACATCTCTCCATCTAAGTTTTATTAACAGTATTCTTAGTGCCTTTAGCACTTAGAATACGTTATCCTTTAGGGGAAGAACTTATCCAGGGGCGTACTAGCCGTTATACACAGCATAAGAACTCTAAATTGCTGAAATTCAAGAGTTCTAATATCTCCCATCTGAAGTGGATGGAGTGTTACGGATAGTAGCCATCGGATAAAAATAAAAGTTGAATTAGGAGCGGATAATATGTTTAGTGTGAGAACTGATCTAGCAGTAGAGGCAAGAGAAGTATGTAGAAAAGAAAGAGGAGAAGAAGTTCCAGGTGTAGAGACAGAGGAAAAAATTGAAGATGACATAAAAATAACATATGTGAACATAGTAGATGACATAGGAGAAAAGGTTATGGGAAAGCCAAAGGGATCTTATATAACTATAGATATGCCTAAGTTTACCCACTACGATGGTGAAATCAGAGATAAGGTAAGTAAAGTGGTTGGAAAAGTGTTATCAGGAGTAATAAAAATAGAAGATAGTGCCACGGTATTAGTTGTAGGATTGGGAAATTGGAATATAACTCCGGATTCACTGGGACCTAAAGTTGTTTCTAAATTAATGGTAACAAGGCATTTAAAGCAGCTTGTGCCTGACAAAATAGATGAAGGTATAAGGCCAGTATGTGTCATATCTCCTGGAGTACTAGGAATTACGGGAATTGAGACAGGAGAAATTATAAGGGGAGTTTGTGAAAAGGTAAAGCCAGATTTAATAGTATGTATAGATGCATTGGCATCCAGAAAGATGGATAGAGTAAATTCAACAATACAAATAGGTAACACAGGAATATCTCCAGGTTCGGGTATAGGAAACAGGAGAATGGAATTGAGCCAGAAGACTTTAGGAGTGCCTGTAATAGCTCTAGGAGTTCCTACGGTGGTAGATGCGGCTACTATGGCCAATGATACCATTGACTTACTTTTAGATGATCTTATAAATAAAAGTAAAGGTGGAAGTGAATTTTACAAAATGCTAAAATCTGTGGATAAAGATGAAAAACAAGGGGTTATACAAGAGATAATGGAACCTTACGGGGAAAATATTATAGTGACTCCTAAAGACGTGGATTTAGTAATGGATTCAATTTCAAAAATAATTGCTGGTGGTATAAACATAGCACTTCAACCTGCTCTTGATTTGGAGGACATAAATACTTATTTAAATTAATTTACACTTGTGATAATTTTAATTTTCTTCTCATATAAATTAACAGTATTAAGTTTACATGAGAGGGGGGAATTGCTTTAAGAAATTTTAAAGCAGTCAAATATTGAATTACAGAAGATTTAATTTTAAAGGTGATTCTAAATTAGAAATGTGTATTTTAATGTTAACGGTAATACTAGTTATCATTTTGCCATGCATAGCAAAGGCCAATTCGTACAGCAGCAATGTAAAGAGAAATATGTTCTATGTTGAAGTCTTAAACTATGCCATGCCAACAGTAAAGACTACTTCCTTTTCTGAAGATGATATGGCAGAAAATTGTTTTTCTATAGGAAATACTATTTTGAAGACTGTAGGATTAGATATAAATAATCCAAAATCTCTTTTAGGAAGAGAGGTGGCTTTTTTAGGATTAAGCTATTCAAAAAATGAAGATGTAAGTTTTAATGAGTTTAAGTTAGATGACAAACAGGTTAAAAAAAATGGAAGTATGTCTAAATCAAATACTCAAAATGATTTGAATCTAGAAAATAAGGACGTAACTGTGTATAACCCAAAACTTAAAAAAACTTTAGATGTGAGTAAACCTGAAGTGTTAATATATCATACACATACTACGGAAAGCTATAAACCAGGTGATGCAAATAGTTTTGATACTACCCAAAATGTATGTGCAGTAGGAGATGTAATAGTAAATGAACTTCAAAATAACTATGGTATATCTGCAATAAATGATAAGACAGTGCATGATGCAGAAGCTTATACCCAAAGTTATTCCAGATCTGCTGTAACACTTGACAAGTATTTAAAAAAGTATGGTGATTTTAAGCTTATAATAGATTTACACAGAGATTCTGTAGATGATAAAAAATCAGTTACAGCTAGGATGAATGGAGAAAATATATCTAAATTTATGTTGGTTATGGCTAGAAAAAATCCTCATTTTGATAAAAACATGGCTATGGCAAATTCTGTGATAAATACTTCAAATAAGCTATTTCCAGGACTTTGCAAGGGAGTTTGTTACTATAATTATGGAACAAGGTACTTTAATCAGGATAAGAGTAACAATGCAATACTGATGGAGATTGGAGCAGATATAAACACTTCGGATGAATCCAAAGCCACAGGTAAATATGTTGCTAGAATAATAGCAGAGGTACTTAATAATAAATAATAATGCAACTTTCACACGTATGGGATCTTGACTTAATATAAAAACTTTGGAAAGCAATATTTTTAATTAATAGTTAAGAATGAAGAATTAATAGTTAATGTGGATTTTTTTTCGTTATACTACAAAAAATCTTTGATTAAGATTTTCACCACTCGTTTTGCTAAAGCAAAACATTACTAAGAGCTTACTTATATAAATTTAAAGATTTTTTGCGACAGCTAAAAATCATCCTTCACTATTAATTTTTCATTATTAATTCTTAACTTGCGAAGCTTTACTTCGCAAAGTTTTTAAACTGCGAAAGTTGTGATAAATTTAAAAACTTTTGTATAAAATTAGTAGAAGTGTTCATCCTTATAATAGAAACTTTATGGTTTTAAATCTAGTTTCTATGTGGGGTGATTTTTTTTGAGTAAAAAAGGTATTAGAGTTGTGATAATATTTTGCATTATAATAGTACTTTTGGGATTTGTAACTATAACAGCAGGACTACCTAAATATATAAAAGATAAATCTAATTTTAAAATAAATTATACTGTTTCTCCCTTTGATTTTACAGTTGATGTAGGGGAGTATTCATTATGTTTAAATAATAAAATAGTTTATAATTTTGAAAACGGATCTAAACAAGTTATAAATATAGTGGGAGAAAAAGTACATTCAGGTACTTCTTATATTATAAATAAAACTTCAGAGACATTTAAAAATCTAGAAAGTAAGCTCCCTAAATAATGTACTTTTCACTGCATATTTGTTATGATATAATTTACTGTAGTTATTCGTACAGGAAAGCTAGAGATTGATCAAGTAATGAAAATCTTTTAACTTTTCATAGGTATTGGAGGAAAATAGTATGCAGAGCGAAAGACAAAAACATATAAGAAATTTTTCTATAGTTGCTCATATAGACCATGGTAAATCTACACTTGCAGATAGATTAATTGAAAAGACAGGAACTCTTACTGAGAGGGAGATGGACTCCCAGGTACTTGATAATATGGAGTTGGAAAAAGAAAGAGGAATAACTATAAAGTCTCAGGCTGTTAGACTTATATATAAAAGGCCTTCAGGAGAAGAGTATATACTAAATCTTATAGATACACCGGGACATGTAGATTTTAACTATGAGGTTTCAAGAAGCTTGGCAGCTTGTGAAGGTGCTATTTTGGTTGTGGATGCAACCCAGGGCATACAAGCACAAACCCTTGCAAATTGTTATTTGGCACTGGATCATGATTTGGAGATTGTTCCTGTAATAAATAAAATAGATTTGCCAAGTGCAAGGCCTGAAGAGGTAAAAAATGAGATAGAAGATGTTATAGGAATAGAAGCATCTGATGCACCAACAGTTTCTGCAAAAACTGGACTAAATATAGAACAGGTTTTAGAGGCAATAGTAAGCAAAGTGCCAGCTCCTGAGGGAGATGAAAATGCACCTTTAAAAGCTCTTATATTTGATTCAAATTATGATAGCTATAGAGGAGTAGTTTGTCATATAAGAGTAATGGAAGGTGTAATAAAACCTGGAATGAAGATAAAACTTATGGTTACAGGAAAAGTGTATGAGGTTACGGAAACAGGAATTTTTGTTCCTAATTTTATGCCAAGAGACGAACTTAAAGCAGGAGATGTAGGATACTTTACTGCGTCCATTAAAAATGTAAGAGATGCACGTGTAGGAGATACCGTAACCGAAGCTTCTAGAGAAGCCAAAGAACCCTTAAAGGGATACAGACCTGTTGTTTCAATGGTATATAGTGGTATATATCCCGTAGATGGAGCAAAGTATGGTGAGCTTAAAGATGCACTGGAAAAGCTTCAGGTAAATGATGCAGCTTTGTGCTTTGAGCCAGAAACTTCTATAGCATTGGGGTTTGGATTTAGATGTGGATTTTTAGGACTTTTGCATATGGATGTTATACAGGAGAGGGTAGAAAGAGAATTTAACCTTGATATAATAACTACAGCTCCTTCTGTTATATATAAGATTGGAAAAACAGATGGTACTGTAATAGAACTTACAAATCCAACAAATATGCCCGAAGTTTCAGAAATAAAGTACATGGAGGAACCTATAGTAAAGGCATCAATAATAACACCTTCTGAATATGTGGGAGCAGTTATGGAACTTTCTCAAAATCGAAGGGGAACTTTTAAGGATATGCAGTATATAGAAACTACCAGAGTTTCTTTAAATTATGAAATTCCACTAAATGAAATAATATATGACTTTTTTGATGTATTAAAATCTAGAACAAGGGGCTATGCTTCACTTGATTATGAGTTAAAAGGATATAAAGCTGCTGAATTAGTAAAGCTTGACATACTTTTAAATGGAGAAGTGGTAGATGCATTGTCCATGATAGTTCCAGAAGAGAGAGCTTATGAAAGGGGTAGAGGTATAGCAGAAAGATTAAAGGAAATAATCCCAAGGCAACTTTTTGAAATACCAATACAGGCAGCGATAGGTGGAAAAATTATAGCAAGGGAAACAGTTAAGGCTATGAGAAAAGATGTACTTGCAAAATGTTATGGAGGAGATATATCAAGAAAGAAAAAACTCCTTGAAAAACAAAAAGAAGGAAAGAAGAGAATGAGGCAGGTTGGCTCCGTAGAAATCCCTCAGGAAGCATTCATGGCCATACTTAAAACTGAGGATTAGTAGCTAATAGCAAATTTGTTAGGAAAATAGGAGTTTGGAAGTGGTTTTATGCAAGATAAAAATATAGATGTTAAAAAGGCTGTGGCTCTATATATACACATACCCTTCTGTAAAAAAAAGTGCCTCTATTGTGATTTCCCATCTTATAGTGGAAAAGAAAAACTTATGGTAAATTATACAAAAGCACTGGCTAAAGATATAGAATCTATAGGAGATAGAAAAATAAAAACTATATTTATAGGTGGGGGAACTCCCACCTATTTATCATTAGAATCCTGGAATAACATATATGAAGTATTAAAGAAAATAAATGTAGAAGATGACTTAGAATTTACAGTAGAAGGTAATCCGGGTACATTTACAGAAGAGAAAATTAAAGCTTTAAAGAAGATGGGAGTAAATAGACTCAGTATAGGTCTTCAGGCTTGGCAGAATTCTATACTTAAATGTATAGGTAGAATTCATACTTTAGAAGATTTTTTAAAGACATATGACATGGCAAGAAAATTTGGTTTTTCAAATATAAACATAGATCTTATGTTTGGACTTCCAGGTCAGACAATAAAAGATTGGAAAGAATCTCTGCAAAATGTAGTTAAGTTGAATCCGGAACATATATCTTGTTATAGCCTTATAGTGGAAAAAGGTACTCCTTTTTACAAAGCACATGAGTCAAAAAGTTTGAATTTGCCTGGAGAAGAAGAAGAAAGACAGATGTATTATTTTACACTAGATTTTTTGTCTAAAATGGGATATGAACAATATGAAATATCCAATTTTTCGAAAAAATATAGAAAATGCAAGCATAATTTAATTTACTGGAACTTAGAGGAATATATAGGTTGTGGGGCAGGTGCTCATTCCTATGTAGATGGGTACAGGTATAGAAATACAAAAAATATAGAAGAATATATTTTACAGGGAAATTTAAACCAGTTTTTAAGATTAGATAAACATAAAAATTCTATCTGTGACAGTATGGAGGAATTTGTATTTATGGGTCTCAGAAAAATAGATGGAATTTCTACAGAAGATTTTTACAAGAGATTTAACAAGAATATTTATTCTGTATATGGTAATGTAATTGAAAAGTACATAAACATGGGTATTTTAATAAAAGAGGGACATATGTTGTACTTAAGTAAAAGAGGAATAGAAGTATCTAATAGTGTAATGTGTGACTTTATATTGACATAATTTCAAGTGAGTTAGATATTTTAAGTAAATGTGAGAAACCTCAATGAATTTCATTTTAAATTATAAAAAACATATTATTTAACTTCATAATATAGTTATATAGTATTGACAAAAAAAATTATGAGTGATATTTTTTAATCATAGCAATTAGCACTCAACAACAATGAGTGCTAATAAAGAGGTGATATTATGGAAATGGATGAAAGAAAAATAAAAATACTTCAGGCAATAGTAAATGATTATATAAACACTGCAGAGCCTGTTGGATCCAGAACCATAGCTAAAAAATACAACTTAGGTGTAAGTTCAGCTACTATAAGAAATGAAATGGCGGATCTGGAGGAAATGGGTTATTTAGAACAACTTCACAGTTCTTCAGGAAGGATACCTTCTAATAATGGATACAGGTTGTATGTTGACAAATTGATACAGATACCAAATTTGAGCGAAGAAGAAATGTATATAATAAAATCACAGATTATAGATGCAGCTTTATTTGAGGTTGATAAAATATTAAAGCAGGCTGTTTGTCTTTTATCGGAGCTTACTAAACTTACTTCTATAGTTAGAGCACCTTCAGTTAAAAGGGGCTATATAAAGCATGTACAGTTAATAAACATTGAATCAAGCACCAATATATTATTGGTACTTATAATTGATAGCGGTATTATAAAGAACAATTTGATAAAGGTAGGAAAAACTATTTCAGATGATACTCTTGTTAAATTAAGTAATATGCTAAACGTCAGATTAAAGAATTTAAGTGCTGAACAGATAAATTTGGAAGTTATAAATAATTTAAAAAATGATTTCCAAGGATATGAAGATATATTCAATAATATAATTTCTGCATTGTATGATAGTTTAAATAGTGTAGATAATTCAAATATATATACCCAGGGGGCTACAAATATTTTTAATTATCCGGAATATAAGGATATAGAAAAGGCAAGAGAATTTTTATCTATGATGGATAATAAAGATAAAGTTAGCAGCTTACTGAACAGTAATTCAAATATTTCAGTAAAAATAGGTAAGGAAAATTATACAGAAGGTGCAGAAGATTGTAGCGTTGTGTCTGCTGTTTACAGTTTGAATGAAAGACCTATAGGTGAAATTGGAGTCATAGGACCTACAAGGATACCTTATTCTAAAGTCATATCAATACTTGCAAATGTAGTAAAGGAAATGAATTATATTTTAAGTAATGCTTATTCTGATGAAAAATAGAATAAATTTTGTAAAATATGTATAAATGTTAGATTGGAGGAAATATCTAAATGTTAAAGGATAAAGGTGATAATGTAAAAGACCTTAATGAAGAATGTGAAAATGATTCAGAAAATGAAAAAAAAGATAAAGATAATGAAAGTGTAGATGAAAGCACAGAGGATAATTCAGAAGAGGAAGTAGAAGAAACAGAAGATAAAGAGATAAGTTTGCTAGGAGAATTAAAAAAAGAAAATTTGAAATTAAAAGATGAAAATAAGAAGGCCATAAATGAATTGGATTCTACTAAAGATAGACTTGCAAGAGTTATGGCAGAGTATGATAACTTTAGAAAAAGAACTATTAAAGAGAAGGATAATATTTATTCCGATGCTTGTAAGGATATATTAAAAGAAGTTTTACCAGTGTTAGATAACCTGGAAAGGGCAGTAAATGTAGAAGGAAATGCAGAAGATTTGAAAAAAGGTATAGAGATGACAATGAAGCAATTTAATAATGCCCTTTCAAAATTAAATGTAGAGGAAATACCTTGCGAAGGAGAATTTGATCCCAATCTACATAATGCAGTTATGCATATAGAAGATGATAAATATGATAAAAATTCTATAGTAGAAGTATTGCAAAAAGGATACAAGAGAGAAGACAAAATAATTAGATACAGTATGGTTAAAGTAGCAAATTAAGTTTAAAACATACAAATTAAATTTGTTTGAATTAAATATATGCAAGATAATTTTAACGCAGTTAAATTTAGGAGGTAAGTTAATATGTCAAAAATAATAGGTATTGATTTAGGAACAACTAATTCATGTGTTGCAGTTATGGAAGGTGGAGATCCTGCAGTTATAGCAAATTCAGAAGGAGCAAGAACAACTCCATCAGTGGTATCATTCCAGGCAAATGGAGAAAGATTGGTAGGTCAAGTTGCTAAAAGACAGGCAATAACAAACCCTGATAAGACAATAATGTCAATAAAAAGACAAATGGGAACAGACCATAAAGTAAATATAGATGGAAAAGATTATACACCACAGGAGATATCTGCAATGATACTCCAAAAAATAAAGGCAGATGCTGAAGCTTATTTAGGAGAAACTGTAACTGAAGCAGTTATAACAGTACCAGCATATTTTAATGATAGTCAGAGACAGGCAACTAAAGACGCAGGTAAAATTGCAGGATTAAATGTACGTAGAATAATAAATGAACCAACAGCTGCATCACTTGCTTATGGACTTGATAAAACTGATACAAGTCAAAAGATATTTGTATATGATTTAGGTGGAGGTACTTTTGATGTATCCATACTAGAGCTTGGAGATGGAGTATTTGAAGTTAAAGCTACAAATGGTGATACTCGTCTAGGTGGAGATGACTTTGACCAGAAAGTTATGGACTATATAGCAGAAGATTTTAAAGCTAAGAATGGTATAGATTTAAGAAATGACAAAATGGCACTTCAAAGATTAAAGGAAGCGGCTGAAAAAGCAAAAATTGAACTTTCAGCATCTACTCAAACAAATATAAACTTACCATTTATTACAGCAGATGCAACTGGTCCAAAACATATAGACATGAACTTGACAAGAGCAAAATTTAATGAGTTGACTCAAGATTTAGTTGAAAGGACAATTGAACCTATGAGAAAAGCATTAAATGATGCAGGACTTACAATAAATGATATAAATAAAATCATATTAGTTGGTGGTTCTACAAGAATACCAGCTGTTCAAGAAGCAGTTAAGAATTTTACTGGTAAGGATCCATCAAAGGGAGTTAACCCTGATGAATGTGTAGCTGTAGGAGCTGCAATTCAGGCCGGAGTTTTAACTGGAGATGTAAAAGACGTATTACTCCTTGATGTTACACCACTTACCCTTGGAATTGAAACTTTAGGAGGAGTTGCTACTCCACTTATTGACAGAAACACTACAGTACCAACTAAGAAGAGTCAGGTATTTTCAACTGCAGCAGATGGCCAGACTTCAGTTGAAATTCACGTAGTTCAAGGTGAAAGAAAGATGGCTGCTGATGATAAAACTCTTGGAAGATTTACACTTTCAGGAATAGCTCCAGCTCCAAGGGGAATTCCTCAAATTGAAGTTACATTTGATATAGATGCCAACGGCATAGTAAATGTATCTGCTAAAGATAAAGGAACAGGAAAAGAAGCTAATATAACAATTACAGCTTCAACTAATTTAAGTGATGATGAAATAAACAAGGCAGTAGATGAAGCCAAAAAGTTTGAAGAACAGGATAAAAAGAGAAAAGAATCCATAGATATAAAGAATAATGCCGATCAATCTGTATATCAGACAGAAAAGACATTAAAGGACTTGGGAGATAAAGTATCAGCTGAAGATAAGAAAACTGTAGAGGAAAAAGTTGAAGCTTTAAAGAAAATAAAAGATGGAGAAGATTTAGAGGCAATAAAGAAAGCTACTGAAGATTTAACTCAAACTTTCTATGGAATTACATCTAAAATATATAGTCAGAATGCTCAAGCTGGTCAAAATCCAGGAGCAGATCCAAACATGGGAGCAGGACAGAATCCAGGAGCAGGAGCAGGAGCAGGTTCTCAAGGTGCATCAGAAAAAAAAGATGACAATGTAGTTGATGCAGATTATAAAGTAGATGATGATAAATAATATTTCCTCTTCACGATTATATGATAAGTGTGTATAATGGTAATAGTTAAGGGATGAGTTTTTATACTCTTCCCTTAATTTAAGTAGAGAACCCAAATCTTCGATTTGGTGTGAATCACTTACTCATTCGACCAAAGGGAGAAGGAGTTACAGAAATTAGAACCCAAATCTTCGATTTGGTGTGAATCACTTACTCATTTGACCGAAGGGAAAAGGAGTTACACAAATTAGAACTCAAATTTTAGTTCAATGAAAATATTTTAGGTGGTGAAAAGTAAAAAATGGCACAGAAGGACTATTATGAAGTACTTGGACTTGAAAAAGGTGCAAGTGATGAAGATATAAAAAAAGCATTTAGAAAATTAGCATTGAAATACCACCCAGATAGGAACCCCAACGATAAAAAAGCTGAAGAAAAATTTAAGGAAATAAATGAAGCCTATCAAGTACTCTCAGACCCTCAGAAAAAGGCGCAATATGATCAGTTTGGAACAACTGACTTCAATGGCGGCGGTGATGCAGGCTTTGGAGGTTTTGGAGGTTTTGATTTTTCAGACATGGGAGGCTTTGGAGATATATTTGATTCTTTCTTTGGAGGCGGCGGTGGCGGATTTGGATCTAGCAGCAGAAGAAGAAATGCACCACAAAAAGGATCAGATCTTGAATATACTCTAAATTTGACTTTTGAAGAAGCTGTCTTTGGAGTGGAAAAGGAAATAAATATAGCTAGAAATGAAAAATGTGAGGCTTGTGGTGGAACAGGAGCTAAAAAAGGAACACAGCCCCATACTTGTGATAAATGCGGTGGAACAGGACAGATGAGAACTCAGAGAAATACACCTCTTGGAAGCTTTGTAAGTATGAGCACTTGTGATAAATGTGGTGGAAGAGGAACTATAATAAAAGATCCTTGTCCAGAATGCAGAGGAAAAGGTGCAGTAAGAAAACATAGAAAGATAAAAGTGAAGGTTCCGGCAGGAGTAGATAATGGAAATATAATTCCATTAAGGGGACAAGGAGAAAGTGGCAAGAATGGAGGACAGTCAGGAGATCTTTATGTAAATATAAGGGTTTCACCTCATTCTAAGTTTAAGAGAAATGGATTTGATATATATACAGATACACATATAAGTTTTGGTAAAGCTTCCCTTGGAACTAGTTTAAAAGTTGCAACTATAGATGGGGATGTAAAGTATGATGTACCATCAGGAACTCAATCAGGAACTGTGTTTAGGCTTAAAGGCAAGGGTGTCCCTAGGGTTAATGGTCATGGTAGAGGTGACCAATACGTAAATGTAATTGTTGATGTACCTAAGGATTTAAATGAAAAGCAGAGAGAAGCCATTGTAATGCTTATGGAGGCAAGTGGAGAAATACCTGCAGGAGAAAGTGGAAAAAAGTCTATCTTTGATAAACTTAAACATCACCACTAATATAATTAATAATTAATAGTTAAGAATGAAGAATTATTAACTGAATTTTTTTAGTTGAGAATTGAGAGTGGAAAGTGGAGAGTTAATGTGGATTTTTTCCGTTACACTACAAAAAATCAACCTTTACTCTCAGCTATCAATTTTCAACTCTCAACTTAAAAGCTTTGTTTCACACTTTTTTTAAACTGCGAAAGTTGAATTATTAATTTAAAATATATCTGCGTATAAGTTAAAATTTTGTATAGGAGGAAACCTATGGACAAAGAATGGATAGAAGTCTCAATTACTACTAGCAGCGAGGCAGTAGAGGCAGTTTCAGGAATACTTTACAATACTGAAGTTAAAGGTGTATCTATAGAAGATTCTCAGGATGTAGAATTTAAGAAAAAACATCCAGAAGATTGGGATTATTTTGATGAAAGCTTGCTTAAAATAAAAGATGGAACAGCAGTAGTAAAAGGATATTATAAGCAAGATAATAACTTAAATGGATATTTAAAATACATAAAAGATAGTATAAACAACTTAGAAAATTTTGGCATAGATAAAGGAAAAGGTTTAATTACGGTATCTAAAGTAAATGAAGAAGACTGGGAGAATAAGTGGAAAGAGTATTATAAGCCTTATAAAGTTGGGAAAAATATAGTAGTAAAACCAATATGGGAGAATTATGAAGCAGAAAAAGATGATATAATAGTAGAACTTGATCCAGGTATGGCTTTTGGTACTGGCACTCATGAAACTACAAAAATGTGCATAAAGGCGTTAGAAAAATATATTAAACCTGAATATACTGTATTTGATATAGGAACTGGTTCAGGTATATTAGCAATAACTTCTTCAAAACTTGGAGCAAAAGAGGTTACAGGAGTTGATTTGGATCCTGTAGCTGTAAAGTCTGCATCAACAAATGTTGGATATAATAATATTAAAAATGTAAATATACTTCACGGAGATCTTATGGATGTAGTTAAAGGCAAGGTGAATATTGTAATTGCCAATATAATTGCAGATGTTATAATTTTTTTAGCTGATGGAGTTAAGAATTTTATGCTTCCAGGAGGAGTTTTTATATGCTCCGGTATAATATTAGAGAGAAAAGAAGAGGTAGTTGATAAATTAAATAAAACAGGATTTAAAATAGAAGAAATAAATGAAGATGGAGAATGGGTGTGCATAGTAGCATCAGTGAAATAGGTGGTATGTTATGAATAAATTTTTTGTGCCTCAGGAAGATATAAATTTTAATATAGCCTATATTAGGGGCGAAGATGTAAAACATATACGAAAAGTACTTAGACTTAAATGTGGAGACAAGATAAACATAAATAACTGTAATGGAAAAGAATTTTTAGGTGCTATAGAGAAAATAGATAAAGATGAAGTTGTTGTAAATATTATAGAAGAACTTACGCTATATAATGAAAGCAATATTAAAATTTATCTTTTTCAAGGGTTACCTAAGTCCGGTAAAATGGATTTGATAGTACAGAAGGCTGTTGAACTTGGAGTTTATGAAATTACGCCTGTTGTTACAAGTAGAGTTGTTGTAAAAAATGATTCAGGAGAATTTAAAAAGGTAGATAGATGGAATAAAATTGCTAAGGAAGCTTGTAAGCAGTGTAAGAGAAGCATAATTCCTAAGGTAAATGTTCCAATTAGTTTCAAAGAACTTTTGAGTGAAGGGGAATGTATGGACCTTATAGTAGTTCCCTATGAAAATGAAAGTAATGCAGGTGTAAAAAAAATAGTAAATTCTATAGAAGATAAAAGTAATCTAGAGAAAATAGCTATTGTGATAGGACCTGAAGGTGGATTTGAAGAACAAGAAATAGATGAACTTAAAAATATAAACTCTCATATAGTTACATTAGGGCCAAGAATACTTAGAACTGAAACGGCAGGTTTTGTATGCATATCACTTATCATGTATGAATTAGGAGATTTAGGAGGTCTTTACTAGGTGAATTCAATTAATGAAAAAAAATTTGATTTAACCCTTGATAACAAAGAATTCTTTAATGCTTATGGAAGAAATAAAAAAGTAGGTATGTCTACTTTAGGATGCAGGGTAAATCAGTATGAAACTGAAGCTATGGCTGAAAAATTTATACAAGAAGGATATGATATTGTAAACTTTGAGGATTATGCAGATGTGTATGTGGTAAATACTTGTACTGTAACCAATATGGGAGATAAAAAATCTAGGCAGATGATACATAGAGCTAGGAAAAAAAATAATAGCGCTGTAATTGCTGTAGTAGGGTGTTATTCTCAAATTGCACCAGACAAGGTATCAGAAATAGAAGGGGTAGATGTAGTCCTAGGAACTAGAAATAAGGGAGACGTAGTATATTGGGTAAGTAGGGTATCTTATGAAGGAAAAAAAATAGTCAGAGTAAATGACGTATTGAAAAATAAAACATTTGAAGACTTAAAAATAGACGAATACCAAAAGAGAACGAGAGCTTTTTTAAAAATTCAAGATGGGTGTAATAGATTTTGCTCTTATTGTGCAATACCTTTTGCCAGGGGAGCTGTGTGCAGTAAATCTCCAGATAAAATAATTGAGGAAGTAGAGAAATTATCTCATAATAATTTTAAAGAGATTATACTTTCAGGTATACATATTGCATCTTATGGTACAGATATAGACGGAGACTGGAATCTTTTAAGAATATTGCAGGAAATAGATAAAGTAAAAGGCATCGATAGAGTTAGAATTGGATCTATAGATCCTCAATTTTTTACAGAAGGCGTTATAGAGAAAATGTCAAAATTAGAAAAGTTATGTCCTCATTTTCATCTTTCACTTCAAAGTGGATGCGATGAAACCTTAAAGAGAATGAACAGGAGATATACCACTTCAGAATATGAAAAAATAGTATATGAAATAAGGAGTGCCATAGAAAATGCATCTATAACTACAGATATCATAGTTGGGTTCCCTGGGGAAACAGAAGAAGAATTTAATAAAACTTACGATTTCTTAAATAGAATAGCTCTTTCCAAGATGCATGTATTTAAATACAGCAGGAGAAGTGGGACTAAAGCTGCAGATATGCCCGGACAGGTAGATGGTAAAATTAAGGATGAAAGAAGCAGTAAGATATTGGAGTTAGATAAAAAATTAGAAAAGAAGTTTATGAATAAATTTTTGGGATATAATATGGATGTACTCTATGAACAAGAAATTGACAATGATGGAACATATTTCGAAGGATATACGCCAAATTATATAAAGGTAGTAACAAGGTGCGAAAAAGCTTTAGATTTGGAAGGCAAAATCTTGTGTACACAACTTGAAAGTACAAAAGATGGATATATAGAAGGAAAGTTGAAAAAATTTATTTGACTTTAGCAGGATTTTATCATTAATTATTGAATATTATACTGTTAAGGGAGGTGAAATTTATGGAAGACTGTATTTTTTGCAAGATAATAAAAGGTGAAATTCCATCTGAAAAAATATATGAAGATGATATGGTACTAAGTTTTAAAGATATAGAACCAGCTGCACCGGTACATGTACTTATAATACCTAAAAAACATATAGGAAGTATAAATGATCTTACCGAAGATGATTCTAAAATAATTGCTCATGTATATTTAGTTGCAAAACAGATTGCAGCTAAACTTGGTATAGATGAAAAAGGATATAGAATTGTAACTAACTGTGGAGAAGAGGCAGGACAGACAGTACATCATGTTCATTTTCATTTATTAGGTGGTAGATCGTTTGCATGGCCTCCGGGCTAAAATTTAGAACAATTTAAGAGTTATGAAATTGTTGACAGTATCGAAAGGTTTATTGTATAATGGCTATGTGCTATTTGACCCATGTTAACTGTATTTGATTTTTTAAATTGAATTGAGCTAGCGGAGGGAGGGAGATAATATGTCAGAAATAAAAGTTGGAGAAAATGAAACTATAGAAAGTGCATTGAGAAGATTTAAGAGAAAATGTGCTAGAGCTGGTGTTCTTTCAGAAGTTAGAAAAAGAGAACACTATGAAAAACCAAGTGTAAAGAGAAAGAAAAAATCAGAAGCTGCAAGAAAGAGAAAATTTAAATAGAATTCTTTGAAAGAGGGTATTAACTGGTAATGTCTCTTAAAGAAAGATTGCAAGAAGACTGGAAGAATGCTTTAAAATCTGGAGACAAATTTAAAGCAAACACTATAAGTATGGCTAAAGCGGCTGTTTTGTTGGTAGAAAAAACTGATGGAAAAAAACTTGATGATGAGAAAATTATAGATATAATAGCAAAAGAAGTCAAAGAGAGGCGCGAATCTATACTTGAATTTGAAAAAGGGAAAAGGCAGGATCTAGTTGAAAAAGCAAAATCTGAAATAGATATCTTGTTGGAATACCTTCCTCAGCAGTTAAGTAAAGAGGAAATTTCCGAAATTATTCGGAATGCAGTTAATGAAGTGGGTGCAGAAAGTATTAAAGATATGAAAAAGGTTATGGCAATTGTTATGCCTAAAACTAGGGGCAGAGCAGATGGCAAACTTGTAAGTCAAATAGTAAAAGAACATTTAAATTAAATAAGTAAAAGGTTGAGATTGTATCTCAACCTTTTTTTACTTCCGGTATGCCTCAAAGATTGTAATTATATATATCTAATAAACTTAGGAACTTTCTGTAATTTATTATATACATATTTCATAAATTATTAGGAGTAAGCTAATATATATAAATTCTTAGAGGTGATACTATGGGAGACAAGATATACAATGCAAAACGGAATATTGCACATAAACTGGATTTGCCCGGAGATATAATCTTAAATATGCCCCAGATCAAAATTACAGGAGATAATGAAATAATAATTGAAAATCATAGAGGTATTATAACATTTGATGAAAGTCAAATAAAAGTTAATTCAGGTATAGGATTGATATCCATATATGGAAGTAGGTTTGAAGTGCTTTTTATGGGAGGAAGCACTATAACTATAGGAGGAAGATTTACGTCTATAGTCTATGAAGGAAACAAGTAAATTTAGTTTTAAAAACTATAGAAGCGGAATAATTTTATTGGAAATACAATCCCTTATACCTGAAAAATTTATTAACGTTATGTGGAAAAATAATATCTACATAAAAAATATTAAAAAGAAAAGTATTACAACTATGACTATGGAGATAAATTTAAGAGATTATGATAAGATAGAGGATATAGCAAGGAGAACTGGAACTAGAATAAAGATAATAAATAGAAGGGGTCCTATATTTTTTATAATTAAGCTTAAGAGAAAAATAACTTTAGTATCCGGAATAATTTTATTTATAGGAACAATATATTATTTATCTACTTTTATATGGAGTGTAAAAATAAATTCTGAAGAAGGATTGCCACCTTATATAATAAGACAGCAGCTTAAATCCTATGGCGTAAAGCCAGGTATTAACAAAGATAAAATAAATGTATATAAAATAGAAAAAGATTTAGTAAGGGATAATGACAATATAATGTGGGCCAAGGTGAGAATACAGGGTTCTGAATTAAATGTAAGTGTAGTTCAGAGAAAATCACCTCCTAATATAGTGGAAGAAAATACTCCTTGTAATTTAATAGCCAAAAGGGACGGAAAAGTTGTAAGGGCATATACCACTAAAGGAACTGTTGTTGTAAAACTAGGGGATGATGTAAAAAAGGGACAGCTACTTGTAAAAGGTGAACAAGGAGTGGAAGGATCAACCTATAGTGTTCATGCTGCAGGATATATTATATGCACGACTACCTATGAGGCATCTGAAACTGTAAAAGTAAATAATATAAAAAATGAGAGAACAGGCAAGAAAATAGAAAACTATTATATTAATTTCAGGGGAAAGAAACAGTATCTAAAAAAAGATAATAATAAATTTAATAAATATGATAAAATAGAGGAAAGTAAATTCATCTTTGGGAAAGAGACTTATTTTGAAGTTAAACAAGTCACAGTAAAAGGAAATCTTCAAAAAATAGTACAAGACACTGGAGAAAAACTTTACAATAATATATCTTGCAATTTGGATAAATCTATAAAAATTGTAAATAAGGTGGTTACTTATGAAGGTCAGGATCCTTGTAAGGTTAAAGTACAAGTTACAGCAGAAGAAAATATAGCCATTCCAGATACAATTACAAATTAGGGGCAAAATATAACTAAAGATTATATAAAGAGATTACGTATAAAATGAAGAATAAAGGGTGAGCTTAATTGAAAAAACTATCATTAAAAAAGGTTTTTTTACAAGAAAAAGTTAATAAAATAATTGTTTTTATGATAAGTTTTATATTTATTTATTCACTACTTGTAACTGGACTAACGACAAAAAAATATAACTTGAAGGAAGGAGATATTGCCAAAGTCGATATAAAAGCACCAAGGGAAGTTAAGGATGAATTATCCACAGAAACGCGCATTCGACAGGCAGAGGATTCTGTACCAATTCAATACAATAAAAAACCTGAAGTGAAAACTGGAGTTATCAGTAAATTAAATAGTTTTTTTTCTAAAATAGATCAGGTAAATAGTTCACAATTGGAAGAAAAGGATAAAATACAAAAATTAAAAAGTGAAGATAATATAGGATTAGCAGATGATGATTATCAGGATATAATAAAGTTGAATAAAGATGAATTAAAACAGCTTCAGGATTTTTTGCAAAAATCTCTCTCAGATATGTATGATAACAATAATATAAGCGACAATACACAAAGGGATAATAGAGAAGATATAAAAAAGGCTCAGGAAATTATATTGTTGAAAGTTAGTACTTCTAATAGTTTGTCAAAAAACTTAAAGGATATAGCTACTAAAATGGGATATTCTCAAATTTCACCAAATTTCTTTTATGATAAAGATAAGACAGAAGAACTTAGAAAAGAAGCTGTAAAAAAAGTCTCACCAGTTATAATAAAAAAGGATCAAATTATAGTAAAAGAAGGCGAACCTGTAACAAAATATCAAATAGAAGTATTAAGAGACTTAGGACTTCTAAATAATAGTTCACATTTTCAATGGCACATTTATATTTCATTAGGTGTACTGATTCTTTTAGTATTGGTATTGGAATGGACATATTTTTTCATATATTGTCCTAAAATATATAATGACTTAAAAATGCTTATAATGGTTAATATACTGAGTTTACTAGCTATATTGATGGCTAGAACCATTGGCATAATTTCTACTTTCTTAATACCACTTACATTTGTACCTATGATAGTATCACTTCTTGTTGGAAAAAAAGTTTCGTTAGTAATAAGTACTATTAATTGTGTTTTAATAAGTGTGGCTGTACAATTTAGCTTGGACATAACAGTGCTAGCTGTGGTGAATGCTGTATTAGGGGCTATTATTCTTAAAAAAATGCAGCAGAGAATGGATATATTATTTTCATGTTTATATATGACAGTAATAAATGTTATACTTACTTTTTCAATGGGATTTTTAATCAGTGATAATATGGCAGATGTAGTTGAAAAGGCAGTATATATTGGAATTTCAACTATAATTTCTGGAATTTTAGTTATAGGTTTTTTGCCTCTTTTTGAAGGAGTATTTAATATAGTTACAACTATAAAACTTTTAGAACTATCTAATCCTAATAATCCACTTCTAAAGAGATTGCTCATGGAGGCACCGGGAAGTTATCATCATAGTCTACTAGTTGGAAATTTAGCAGAAGTAGCAGCAGAAGAAGTAGGTGGAAATCCACTTTTGGCCAGGGTAGCGGCTTATTATCATGATATAGGTAAAATAAGAAGACCTTATTTTTTCAAAGAAAATCAATTGGGAAAAGATAATCCTCATAGTAAGTTAACTCCTAGCTTAAGTGCTTTAATAATAATATCCCATGTTAAAGACGGAATTGAAATGGCTAGGGAGTATAAGCTTCCTGAAATAATAATAGATGCTATACAGCAGCATCACGGCACGTCTCTTGTAAAATATTTTTATGTTACTATGAAAAATTCAAGTGAAAAACCAGAGGATGTGAAAGAGGATGATTTTAGATACCCAGGGCCAATACCTGAGACAAAGGAATCAGGTATAATAATGTTAGCAGATGGTGTAGAAGCTGCTGTAAGATCAATAAATGACCCAACTGAGGATAAAATTAAGGAAATGGTAAATAACATAATTAAAGACAGATTAGATGAAGGACAGCTTAATAATTGTGAGCTTACTTTAAAAGATATAGGCAAAATAAAAGTTGCATTTATAAAAGCTTTACAAGGAATATATCACCATAGAATAGAATACCCGGAGGATAAGACATTTTCAAAGAAATAACTAGTCAGTATGCTAGCCTATTTTCTATCATACTGCGTCGGCAGAACCCTTAGATAGGATTTACTATCTGCGGAACCTGCCTCCTTGTTTGATAAAAAATATTCGTCGCATCTTTGACTTGTTATTTTCTTTCAAATACCTAAATTTTCTCAAAAATCTATCAATTAATTAAAAAGTTCTACTTAAAGTAGAACTTTTACATACTAAATTGGGAGGAACGCAAATGATTTTTATAGATAATAGACAAAATAAAATAGAAGTAACACAGGAGCTAGAAGAAAATATAAAAGGTGTAATACAATGTGCTCTAAAAGAAGAGAATGTAAATATTCCCTGTGAAATAAGTGTTATTTTTATAGATAATGAAGAGATAAAAAATATAAATATGGAGAATAGAAACATAGATAAGGTAACAGATGTATTATCTTTTCCAATGTTAGAGTATCCAGAAGGCACTGTATTTAAACAGGTATATGTAAATCATGAATTTGAAGAAAGCGATATGGATGAGGGAAATTTAGTATTAGGTGATATAGCACTTTCTCTTGAAAGAGCAGAGGAACAGGCTCAGGAATTTGGGCATTCATTTTTAAGAGAAGCTTGTTATTTAACAGTACATTCAGTACTTCACCTTTTAGGGTATGATCATATGGAAGAAAGTGATAAAAAAATCATGAGGCAGAGGGAAGAGGAAATTTTAAGCGGATTCAAACTGTAATAATGTATATAAGTTAAAATTACATAAAATGGGGAATAGAGATGAAGGTTAAAAAGCTATTGGATAGTTTTAACTATGCTATTGAAGGTATAATATATTCTGTAAGAACTCAGAGAAATATGAAAATACATATGATAGCAGCTCTTTTAGTATTAGTTATATGCTTTATTTATGATTTAAGTAAAATGGAGATATTAGCCGTAATAATAACGATAAGTATTGTTATTATTGCGGAACTTTTTAATACTGCTGTAGAATCTGCTATAGATGCCACTATAAACTACTATCATCCACTTGCTAAAATTGCTAAAAATGTGGCTGCTGGTGGAGTGCTAGTTGCTGCTGTAAATGCTGTTGTGGTAGGATATATAATATTTTGGGATAAACTAAAGTATATTAATTTTATAGTCATGAGAAAGGTAAAAAGTACAAATCCTTATGTAATATTTATAATACTTGCAATTGTATTTATAACTACAATAATTATAAAGGCAATTTTTGGTGAAGGAACTCCATTAAAAGGAGGAATGCCAAGTGGTCATAGTGCCATAGCTTTTTCTATAGCTACTACTATAGCGCTTATATCAGAGCAATTAGCAGTGGTAATATTGAGCTACCTTTTGGCATTTATAGTGGCGCAAAGCAGGGTGGATTCAGATACTCATTCAGTCATAGAAGTAGTTTGTGGAGGAGCATTTGGTGTTTTGATAACTGTATTCCTTTTTAGAGTATTTAGCTAAAAGGAGAATTTAAATATTATATTTATATGTTTTTTAGGGGAATAATATGAATTATGTAGACAAGTAATTTTAGAATTTTCATCAGAAATATGGAAAGTATACTATTTAAGACATATGAAAATTTGCATGATAAGAATATAGAAAAAATTTTAGTAGAAACTTTTGCAAAAAAGATTTAGAAAATAAGGAGAAAATTTATGTTTAAATCAGGATTTATTACAATAATAGGAAGACCTAATGTGGGAAAATCAACGCTTTTGAATAATATAATGGGGGAAAAGTTGTCTATTGTATCTTGTAGACCGCAGACTACTAGAAACAGTATACAGACTATTCTAACAGAGGATGATTTTCAGTTGGTTTTTGTAGACACACCAGGTATACATAAGCCAAAACATAAGCTGGGGGACTATATGGTTAAAGCTGCTGAAGATTCCATCAAAGATGTAGATTTGGTGCTTTTTTTAACTACTCCTGAATTAGAGCCAGGCAAAGGAGATTTATATATTTTAGAAGAACTTAAAAAATGCAATGTACCTGTGTTTTTAGTTTTAAATAAAATAGATGAAAATCCAGAACATAGAGTGGCAGAAACTTTAAAAAATTATTCAGCTATATTTAATTTTGTGGAGGTAATACCTATATCTGCATTAAAGAGAAAGAATGTGGAAGAATTAATAGATCTTATGGTAAAGTATATACCCGAAGGGCCTAAGTATTACCCGGATGATATGATTACGGATAAACAGGAAAAATTTATAGTATCCGAGATAATTAGGGAAAAGGCACTCAGGCTTCTCTCAAAAGAAGTTCCACATGGAATAGCAGTAGAGATAGACTCAATGAAAAAAGACTCGAAGGAAATTTACAATATAGAAGCTACATTACTCTGTGAAAAAGATTCTCATAAGGGTATAATTATAGGTAAAAATGGTGCTATGTTGAAGAAAATTTCAACTTATGCAAGGAAAGATATTGAAAAATTTTTAGATACAAGGGTCTATTTAAAGGTATGGGTTAAAGTTAAGAAAGAATGGAGAGATAGTGATAGATTGTTAAAAGAATTAGGATATAAATAGTATGGGAATTTATTTTAAAATAAGGACATAATATAATTAGAACTGTAGTGGGGGATGATTTTCTGAACATATTCAAAACTAGAGCTGTCATAATTAAAACTCAAGATATAAAAGAGTCAGATAAATTGGTGTGGCTTTTTACTGAAAAATTAGGCAAGATAGCAACTATAGCTAGAGGATCAAAAAGTAGTAAAAACTCTCTATTTTCTACTACACTTCAGTTTTGTTATGGAGATTACGTAGTCTATAAAGGTAAGAACTTGTATGTAATAAATGAAAGTAGTTTAATAGATTCATTTCAAGATTTATTAAATGATTTAAATGATTTAACCTATGCTTCTTATTTTTGTGAACTTACGGATATAGCAATGAATGACGGTGAAACTAGCAGTGAATTATTTAGATATCTGGTTACTTCTTTTTATCTTATAAGAAGTCATGGAGTTGATGTAGAAACTTTAGCCAGAGCATTTGAACTAAAAATTTTACAGATTACAGGATATGGTCTTAATTTTGATCAGTGTGCTCTATGTAGAAAGAAAATTACATCTTTTGATTATTTAAATCTTCAGTATTTGGGCGGTGTTTGCAGTGAATGTGAAAAGGTAAATGGTATACCTATAAAATATGCTACTTCAAGTGCCCTCAAATATTTGTCTAAAATTCCTTTAGAAAATGTGTATAAGGTTATATTATCAGAAGATGTAAAAAAAGAACTATATAAAATTTTGACATTAATTATTTCTCAAAACTATTTTAGAAAACCTAAAAGTTTAGACGTTTTGAATTGCCTTCAAAGTTTTGAAAAAAATAAAAATTGAAAAGGAGAGAAAATTATGAGCGAAATAACATTAGAAAAAATTGATATTATAAGAGAGAGAACTGGAGTAACTTATGCCGAAGCAAAGGAAGCTTTAGAAAATTGTGAAGGAAATGTGGTTGATGCACTTATATATATAGAAGAAACTGAAAAATCAACTAAGGATAGTATGTATACTACAAAGGACGAATTTCTTGATTGGTTAAAAGATTTGGTTAGAAAGGGAAATGTAACTAGGATAAAAATAAGAAGAGAGGATAGAACTGTACTTGATATTCCAGTAAATGCAGGTATTGCAGCTACATTAACAGCACTTGTATGGCCGCCACTTATAGCTATAGGCATATTGACTGCTGTGTTTACAAAACTGAGCATAGAGATAATAAAAGATGATGGAAGTGTAGAAGTAGTAGATAAGATAATAAAAAGTGGAGTAAAGAGCACTGTAAGTGATGTAAAAGATAAAGTTTTTAATGCAGCGTCTTCTGTAAAAGATAAATTTTCTAATAAAAATGATGATGAAGATAAAAACTCATACAAGTATACTGTAAAATTTGATGACATTGATGAGGATGAAAAAGGATATGGAGAAAATGATGAAAAAAGTAGTGATAAGCAATAAATTTTATTATTAAGTTGTATTTGAAAGATATTTTAGGTGCAACTCATATACAATTTAAAATATATTGACAATTTTGAATAAAACAAAGAAGAGTATATTATTAATTTGTATATATGTGGTATAATAGCTTTAAGAATACAGTTATGGACTGTAGATTCCTCTTAGTAAATATTTTTACAATTGATTGGTTTACTATGAAGAGAGAGGGTGGACATCATAAAATTATCACCAAGGCAAGAAAAAATAATAGAATTAGTAAAAGAACATGCACCAATAACAAGTGAACAGCTTGCGTCCAAATTGAGTGTTACGAGGGCAGCTTTAAGACCTGATTTAGCCATACTTACAATGACAGGCATATTAGAGGCAAAACCAAAGGTTGGATATATATATTCTCAAAAACCTTCTTACAGTTTATTATATGATTATATAATGGAAATAAAAGTAAAAGATATAATGTCAAAACCAGTAATGGTAGATGAAAATACTACTGTATATGATGCAATATTATACTTGTTTTTAAATGATGTGGGAACTTTGTTTATAGAAAACAATGGTGTTTTGATAGGAGCTGTTTCTAGAAAAGATTTTATAAAAATAGCTATGGGCAGTACAGATATGCATAAAATACCTGTAGGTGTAATAATGACAAGAATGCCCAATATAGTATGTGTGCAGAAGGATGATCCCGCATATTTAGCAGCTCAAAAAATAATGGAGCATGAAGTAGATAGTCTTCCAGTAGTAGAAAAATCTTATGATAAATCTAAAAACGAAACATTTAAAATTATAGGAAAAGTATCCAAAACCAACATAACAAGACTTTTTGTAAAGATAGGAGAAAGTAAATAAACCGATTATTCAGGTAAATCCTGTTAATATACAAAAATGTTAAAAACTTTATAAGGGAGATGTTTGTATGAATGGTAAGAAGTACGTTTATCTTTTCAATGAAGGAAATGCTGGCATGAGAAATTTACTTGGAGGCAAGGGAGCTAATCTTGCAGAAATGACCAATCTTGGCATACCCGTTCCTGGTGGATTTACTATATCCACAGAGGCATGTACCAAATATTATGAAGATGGTAAATCCATATCACAGCAAGTTATAGATCAAATTTATGATGCACTTAAAAATGTGGAAGAGACAACAGGAAAAAAGTTTGGAAGTATAGAGAATCCACTGTTAGTTTCAGTAAGGTCAGGAGCCAGAGTTTCTATGCCAGGAATGATGGATACTATATTAAATTTGGGATTAAATGATGATACTGTAATAGGACTTAAAAAGCTAACAGGAAATGAAAGATTTGCGTATGATTCTTATAGAAGATTTATTCAAATGTTTTCAGATGTAGTTATGGGAATTGAAAAGAGAGAATTTGAAGATGTGCTGGATGACGTAAAAAATGCTAAAGGAGTAAAATACGATACAGATTTAGATGAATCCGATTTAAAGGATATAATCCAGAAATTTAAAGATATTTACAAAAAAGAAGTAAAGGAAGACTTTCCTCAAGATCCTAAGGAACAGTTAATTCAGTCAGTTACTGCAGTGTTTAGATCTTGGGAAAACCCTAGAGCAATAATTTACAGAAGGTTAAACGATATATCAGGTGATTGGGGAACTGCAGTAAATGTTCAATCAATGGTATTTGGAAATATGGGAGAGACTTCAGGAACAGGAGTTGCATTTACTAGAAACCCATCTACAGGGGAAAAGTCCATATTTGGTGAATATCTCATAAACGCTCAAGGAGAGGATGTAGTTGCAGGGATAAGAACACCTCAACCTATAACAAAGCTAAAAGAAGACCTTCCAAAATGTTATTCTCAATTTATGAGTATAGCGAATAAACTCGAAAATCATTATAAAGATATGCAGGATATGGAGTTTACTATAGAGCAGGGGAAATTATATTTCCTTCAGACGAGAAACGGTAAGAGAACAGCTCAGGCTGCACTTAGAATAGCAGTAAATATGGTAGATGAAGGTCTCATCACTAAAGAAGAGGCCATACTTAAAGTTGAGCCTAAACAGCTTGACACACTATTGCATCCAAACTTTGACAGTGATGAATTGAAACGGGCAGCTGTAATAGCAAATGGACTTCCTGCATCACCAGGAGCAGCTTGTGGTAAGATATATTTTACAGCAGATGATGCTAAGAAACATCATGATCAAGGTGAAAAGGTAATACTTGTAAGGTTAGAGACTTCCCCAGAAGATATAGAAGGAATGGCAGCTTCTGAAGGAATACTTACAGTTAGAGGAGGTATGACATCTCATGCAGCTGTTGTAGCAAGAGGTATGGGAACATGCTGTGTAGCTGGATGTGGTGATCTTATAGTAAGTGAAAAGGAAAAGCTTTTCAAAAGATTAGATAAGGTTTATAAAGAAGGAGATTACATATCTTTAGATGGAAGTACTGGAAATGTTTATGGAGAGCCTATAAAGACTGTAGCACCAGAAATATCGGGAGATTTTGGAATCTTCATGGGATGGGCTGATAATATAAGAAAATTAGGAGTTAGAACCAATGCAGATACACCAAGAGATGCAAACCAGGCTATTAGTTTTGGTGCCGAAGGAATAGGACTTTGTAGAACAGAGCATATGTTCTTCGATGAAGATAGAATACCAGAAATGAGAGAAATGATAGTTTCAAAAACGGAAGAGCAGAGAAGAAAAGCTTTAGATAAATTGCTACCAAGACAAAAGAAAGATTTTATTGGAATATATGAGGCAATGGAAGGAAAACCTGTCACAATTAGATTTTTGGATCCACCACTTCATGAATTCTTACCTACTGAAACTGAGGATATAGAGGCTTTAGCAAAGGAAGTGGGAGTAAGTTTTCAAGAATTGAAAGATACTATAGATTCTCTACATGAATTTAATCCTATGATGGGACATAGAGGATGCAGGCTTACTGTTTCATATCCAGAAATAGCTGAAATGCAAACAAGGGCTATTATAGAAGCAGCTATAGATGTTAAGAAGAGAAAAGGGTATGATATAGTTCCAGAAATTATGATACCTCTTGTAGGAGAAGTAAAAGAATTAAAATATGTTAAAGATGTAGTTGTAAAGGTAGCAGATGAAATAATACAAAAAGAGGGAGTCAATTTAAAATATGAAGTAGGAACTATGATAGAAATTCCAAGAGCGGCTATTACAGCTGATGAAATAGCAAAAGAAGCTGAGTTCTTCTCATTTGGAACTAATGATTTAACTCAAATGACTTTTGGATTTTCAAGAGATGATGCAGGTAAATTTTTAAATGATTATTATGATAAAAAAGTATATGAGTTTGATCCATTCCAAAAGTTAGATCAGATTGGAGTAGGAAAACTTGTAGAGACTGCTGTAAAATTAGGTAAAAAGACTAGACCTGACATTCATCTTGGAATATGTGGAGAACATGGAGGGGATCCATCTTCTGTAGAATTTTTCCACAATGTAGGACTTGACTATGTATCTTGTTCACCATTTAGGGTACCTGTGGCAAGACTTGCTGCAGCTCAAGCTCAAATAAAGAATCCAAGAAAGTAATTAAAAGTATAGTAATAGCTTAAAAAACCTTATAAAAGGGCAATTTGAAGCTATCTGTACTATGGCATTGTAACTTAATTTCACCATTGATTTTAAGTACAATGCCATGTTTTTATTGAAAAACTCATATTTCTAGTAATAGCTTTTACAAGGCCAAAAGATTTAGGGCCTTAGGTAAGTAAGTGAAATATATTAATTTAACAAGGAGGTTTATGTATGGTTTATAAATATAAAAAATTATTTGAACCTGTTAAAATTGGAAACGTTGAAATTAGAAATCGTTTTGCCATGGCACCTATGGGCCCACAAGGACTTGGTGATGCCGAGGGTGGATTTAATCAGCGTGGCGTAGATTATTATGTAAAACGTGCTAGCGGAGGCACTGGTCTCATTATTACAGGTGTAACATTTGTTGAAAACGAAGTAGAAAAACATGAAATGCCTGGTGTACCTTGTTCTACATATAATTCAATTCACTTTATAAGAACAGCTAGTGAAATGACCGAACGTATTCATGCCTATGATTCAAAGGTTTTTCTTCAAATGAGTGCAGGATTTGGGAGAGTGGCTCCACCATTAAATGAAAATGTATCACCAATAGCACCTTCTCCTATTCCCAATCGATGGGTTGATGTAACCTGCAGAGAAATAACTAAAGACGAAATACATCATATTGTTAAAATGTTTGGTGAAGGAGCAGTAAATGCAAAACGTGCCGGTTTTGACGGTATACAGATTCATGCTGTACATGAAGGTTATCTGCTGGATCAGTTTGCCATTTCATTTTTTAATCATCGTACTGATGAGTACGGTGGATGCATCGAAAATCGTCTGCGTTTTGCTCGTGAAGTTGTTGAAGAAATAAAGAAATGTTGTGGTAATGATTTTCCTGTTATACTGCGTTACAGTCCTAAGAGTTTTATAAAAAACTGGCGAGAGGGAGGACTGCCGGGTGAAGAATTTGAGGAAAAAGGAAGAGATGTTGACGAAAGTATTCAAGGAGCAAAGCTGCTTGTACAATATGGTTATGATGCATTGGATGTAGATGTTGGATGCTATGATGCATGGTGGTGGAATCATCCACCTATGTACCAAAAGAAGGGATTATATATTCCTTATGCAAAAATGATGAAACAAGCAGTTGATGTCCCAATAATATGTGCAGGACGTATGGACAATCCTGATCTTGCACTTTCTGCTTTAGATGAAGGTGCTTGTGATATGATAGGACTTGGAAGACCTCTTCTTGCAGATCCTGATTATGTAAATAAGTTGCATTTGGGTAAAACTGCGTTGATACGACCATGCCTTTCATGCCATGAAGGATGTCTAGGACGTATGGTAAAAAATGGATCCCTTAACTGTGCTGTTAATCCTGAAGCTTGCCGAGAAGGTATTAATTTTCTTACTCCAGCACTTAAACCAAAAAAAGTGTTGATAGTAGGTGGGGGCGTAGCAGGTTGTGAAGCAGCGAGAGTTCTTAAACTTCGTGGGCATGAACCAGTAATTTATGAAGAAACGGGAAGACTTGGAGGAAACTTAATTCCAGGTGGAGTTCCTGACTTTAAAGAAGATGACAGAGCACTTATTGCATGGTATGAAAATACTTTAAAAGATTTGGGTGTGGAAATAAAACTTAATACTAAGGTTACACCAGAAGTCGTCAGAAATAGTAGTGTAGATGTAGTAATAATTGCTACAGGCTCAAAACCTAAGATTTTTAACCTAGGAGATAACAGCAAAGTATTTGCTGCTGCAGATGTACTTTGTGGCAGGAAGCAAATAGGTGATAAAGTTGTAGTTTTAGGTGGGGGCCTTGTTGGTTGTGAAACAGCTCTTTATCTAA
Source organism: Clostridium sp. 001 (assembly GCF_019056555.1). Classification (NCBI taxonomy): domain Bacteria; kingdom Bacillati; phylum Bacillota; class Clostridia; order Eubacteriales; family Clostridiaceae; genus Clostridium; species Clostridium sp. 001. The sequence continues at coordinate 3,350,497 of NZ_CP020473.1, forward strand.
AAAAAATTGGTAAAAAAGTTACTATTGTTGAGGCTATGGATAGTTTGCTCGCTTTAAATGGTCCAAGCTGTTTTGCTAACATGGGAATGCTTTTGGCTCTTATTCCATACAACCATATTGATGTTCTAACTTCGTCAAAGGCTGTAAAAACTACGGATAAAGGTGTTCTTGTAAATACAGAGGGTAGTGGTAAGCGGGAGATTGAAGCAGATTCAATAGTTTTTGCCATAGGATATAATTCCAATAAAGAACTTTATAATTCCCTTAAATATGAAATACCTGATATACGACTTTTAGGCGATGCCAGGAAGGTTTCAAACATCATGTATGCTATTTGGGATGCTTATGAGGTTGCATCAAATTTGTAGTGAATAAATAGTTGATTAAACTGAATATAAAATTTCATACTATTAAATAATAATAGTATGAAACTTTTTTTCTACGTATTTCCCCAAACTTATAATAAATTTAAGCTGATCAATATTATTAGAACACTTTTTTAGTAAATAGTAAAAAGAATTATGATTACATTTTGATATGTTTTTATAATAATCTCTAGATATTTTCCAAAATTTTTGAGGAAAAGCTAAATAAGATATTATATATTTATAATCATCTAATGTTAACGGAAAAGTTTTTTCGTATAAATTTAAACATTCTAATGTTATATCTAGCTGCCAATTAGTAGAATTTCGCTTTAGAAATCTTCTTAAGAAATAGGAGATATCATGAGCACAATAGTCTATGCTGCATTTATCAAAATCTATTATCCAAATTTTATTGTTATCATCAAATATTATATTTTTATTTACATAATCTAGATGGCATAGGCAGGTATTTAAATTATCATAGTTTATAGAAGAAGATATTCTAGAGGACATTTGTGCCAATATAAGGTTGATTTCAAAATATTGTAGAAATAATTGTGAGAATTTATCTTTATATTTAGCTGCTAAATTTGAGCAGTTTAACAGCTGCTTAAAATGTTTTTCAAAGGATATATATGTTTTTTCAAAATTAATCCTTTCAATACTACCTTTAATGGGGGTGAAGTTTTTGCTTACTTTATGCATTTTTGCTAAATTAGAGATGGACACTAAAAGATGATCTTTAATGTTGTAATTACATTTAGTACCCGTTATCCAGGGAGTAAGCATAAAAAGCATGTCGTTATATTTTACATATCGACCTCCATAAATTGTAGGTAATATTCTAGGAACTCTAATGTTATTTCTAAAAAACCACTCTATGGCAGAATATACAAAAAGTAAATTTGCTTCATCGAAATATACTTTCTTTAAACAGTAATTTTCATTTAGATGACTTATTTTATATACTGCCCTCTGCTTATCTGTATTTTTAAATTTGATTCTATCTATAGATGCATCATTCATATTGTAATAGGGAAGTACATATTTTTTTACAGTTTTTTCAGATAACAAATCCATACAAAAACTCCTCAAAAGTTGTTCCTCTATAATAATATTAAGGTACCTTTTATAATATACATTATTCTTAAAAAAAGAAGTTTCAGAAAATAAAATGTAACAAATTTCTCATATAGAGAAGAATAATTTTTACTAGTATGTGGGTAAAATAGGAATAAATATATAGCATTTACAGTAAAGTTACAGAATTATATTATATATTATATATTTATAAGTAAAATTATGCAGTTTTAAAATTAAAAATTTTTTTTATTGAAGGATATTTAATTTTTGTAAAGAATATATATAGTATATTCCTTATTTGAGAAAAAAAATATTTATTTTTGAAGAAGGAATATAGTAATTTATGTCGAATATATTTATTCTTGAACATAATAATTTAAGATAGGTGGGGATTCGTTAGTGATATCGGAAGATGTCATTCAAAAAATAAAAGATGCAAGTGATATAGTAGATATCATATCTGAAAGTGTAAAGCTAAAAAGGGCAGGTAGAAATTATTTAGGATTATGTCCTTTTCATCAAGAAAAGACCCCATCTTTTAGTGTATCTGTGGATAAGCAAATATATAAATGTTTCGGTTGTGGTGAGGCAGGAAATGTAATAACGTTTGTTATGAAACTGAAAAAGTTAACTTTTCCCGAAGCATTGAAGATTTTAGCTGATCGAGCAAATATAGATCTGGATGAAACCGGTAATGGAAACAGTAATAGAAAAAATACTTATGAAAAACTTTATAGACTAAACATAGAAGCTGCCAGATATTTTTATAATTGTTTAAATAAAAATAAAATAGCTAAATCCTACATGTTAAATAGAGGAATAACAGAAAAAACCATGAACAAATTTGGTATCGGATATTCTGTTGATAGTTGGAATGATATGTTGATTTTCTTAAAGAAAAAAGGATTTACTGAACTGGATATGCTATCAGATGGACTTATAATTAAAGGTAAAAAGGGAAATTACTATGACAGATTTAGAAACAGAATAATTTTTCCCGTATTTGATTTTAGAGGAAAAGTAATAGGATTTGGAGGTAGAGTATTAGATGATTCTAAACCAAAGTATTTAAATTCTCCAGAAACTCATCTATTTAAAAAAGGTATTAATCTCTATGGATTAAATTTTGCCATAAAAAATAATACTTCTAGAATGTTTATAATTGTGGAAGGATACATGGACTGTATATCTCTTCATCAATATGGTATAACTAATGCAGTGGCTTCTCTAGGTACAGCTCTTACTATAAATCAGGCAAAACTTATGGCTAGGTATGTTGATAAAGTTATAATATCTTATGATGCAGATGCAGCAGGTCAAATAGCTACGGTTAGAGGCCTAGATATACTAAAAAGTGTAGGATTGGAAGTAAGGGTTTTAGTAGTGCCACAAGGAAAAGATCCTGATGAATTTATTAGAAATAATGGAAAAGATGCTTTTTTAGAACTTGTAGATAAAGCTCTTCCACTTATAGAGTATAGAATTCAAAGTATAAAAAATAACATGAATTTTAATGATTCTGAAGATACTATAAAATATGTAGAAAAAGCACTAAAAATATTGTCTCAATTAGATCCTATAGAAAGAGAAATATACATAAAAAAGATATCGGAAGAAACGGGAATAAGGGATCAAGTACTATATGATATGTTGAATGATAATATTCAAAAAAATGTAAAAAAAAATGAAAAAGTGAATATAGATGATGGTTTTGGACAAAAATTATATTTAGAGCCAGCATATTTAAAGGCTGAGAGAGCTCTTTTAAAACTTATTTTAGAAAATGAAGAAGTGTTTAAATATGCGTTAGATAAAATAGAAATTGATAATATTATATTAGAAAGTCATAAAAAAATATATAGTTATATAGTGGAAAATGTGAAATATGATATAGAAAAAAGAAAAAAAATTATAGAGTTAAATTGCCATGACGTAGATACCTCTAAAGAGTGGGTTAACATTATGGAAACTAAAATCGGATATGACAGCAGCAATTATAAAGATATGATAGATAATTATATAGATAAAATAAAAAGACATAGATTGGAAAAATCCAAGGAACACATTATAAATAAAATAAAAGAATGTGAAGCTCAGGGAAATTTGAATGAATCTCTAAAACTGGCACAAGAATTAATTAAAATACAAAAAAGGATTGGTGAAATGCAGTAATGGTAAAAGGAGGCAATAAAATGAAAAGTAAGAGTGCAAAACTACAGTTAGTTAAAAAAATCATAGAAAAAGGTAAAAAAAATGGCACCTTAACTTATAAAGAAATAATGGACGAATTAGAAGAGGTGGACTTAAGTCCCGAGCAAATAGAAAAAATATATGAAGCTCTTGAATCCATGGGAATAGAAGTAACTGGCGATGAACATGGAACAGAATCAAATGAGAAAACCTTAGATTTATCGGTTCCTGATGGAATTGCAATAGATGATCCTGTAAGAATGTATTTAAAAGAAATAGGAAAAGTTCCGCTGCTTTTACCAGAAGAAGAAATATCTCTTGCAAAAAGAATAGAAGAGGGAGACATAGTTGCAAAGAAAAAGTTAGCAGAAGCTAATTTGAGGTTAGTAGTTAGCATAGCTAAAAGATATGTAGGTAGAGGAATGCTTTTCTTAGATTTAATTCAAGAAGGGAATCTTGGACTTATAAAGGCAGTAGAAAAGTTTGACTACAGAAAGGGATATAAATTTAGTACCTATGCTACATGGTGGATAAGGCAGGCAATTACAAGGGCAATAGCAGATCAGGCAAGAACAATAAGAATACCTGTTCACATGGTAGAAACCATAAATAAACTTGTAAGAGTTTCAAGACAGTTACTTCAAGAACTTGGAAGAGAACCTCATCCAGAAGAAGTAGCGCAAATAATGGAGATGCCTGTAGATAAAGTAAGAGAGATTATGAAAATAGCACAGGAACCTGTATCTCTTGAAACCCCTATTGGAGAAGAGGAAGACAGTCACCTTGGAGACTTTATACCAGATGATGAGGCGCCAGCACCTGCAGAGGCCGCAGCTTTTACAATGCTTAAGGAACAGCTTATAAATGTATTGGATACCTTAACTCCAAGGGAAGAAAAAGTTTTAAGACTTAGGTTTGGGCTAGATGACGGAAGAGCTAGAACTCTAGAAGAAGTTGGAAAAGAGTTTAATGTAACTAGAGAGAGAATAAGGCAGATAGAGGCCAAGGCTCTTAGAAAGCTAAGGCATCCAAGTAGAAGTAAAAAATTAAAAGATTATTTAGATTAAGGCACCCCTTCCAAGGTGCTTTTACTTGTCTGAAAAACTAATTTGCAAACTTTCAAATAGGAGCAGAATATAACTTTATCCGATGACTACCTGCTCTAATACTCCAACGCACTCTGTGATAGTCGCTTTTCTCCAAGTTTACGTTGCGAGCAGCTACGTCCCTGGATAACGATTCCTAAGCATCAGGTGGAGTCAAAACTCCATCTGACGCCAAGGACTCTGTTTATGATATAATATTTAATAAAGAAGGTGAGCAAATATGAAAACTACTTATAAATCTGCAAAAGGAGTAGGAGTATGGGCTATAGCAGGCATAACAGTTATATACAATGTATTTATGATAGTTCTTATAAATTTTATAAATTCCTACGAAATATTTAATCTTTTTAAACTAGCATTTATAGCTATAAATGCATACCAAATTTATTATATTATAATTTGTGGAACTTTAAAATACTCTATAGATGAAGAAAATTTGTATATAACCAGTATGTTTAAATTTAAGAATGAAAAAATTCCTTTTAAAGATATAAGAATGTATCAAAAATCTAATGGATACATTAAAGGAGTAAAGCTATCAGGATATGGAAAAAGTAAATTTGCCATAGGAAGGTCGTTTATTCATAAAGTAGGTAGAACATATATGTTTGTTACTTCAACTAAAAATGTTATATACTTAAAGACAGATGATATAACTTATGGAATATCACCAGAAAACTTTCAAGAATTTGAATTAAAAATAAAAGAAAGACATATAGAAAATTTACAGTGGGAAAATAAATTAAATAAGGGTATTGAATTAAGAAAAGAACCCAAGTTTCTTGTACCATTTATAATTGCAGCACTTACAGTCCTAATGCTTACATTAAACCCTATAATCATGTATCTTTATGGAAACTTGCCAGATAGAATGCCTTTAAGCTTTAATCCCAATTTTATAGCTGTAGAATTTGGAACAGGAAAGCAGTTTGCATTTAAACAAATGACATATGGACTTTTGAATATGGGACTTCTGTTTTGTATGTACTATGCCGCATATATTTTTTCTAAATATGATAAAAAGGTTTTTTATAAGTTTATATATACTGCATTGGTAGTGGCAGCATTTTTTTTAATTATGCAGATAAGAATACTTTGTACATTTAAATAATATTATTTTGGAATGGAGGATTATATGGAAATTAGTTTAAGGCTTAAAACTGTATCAAGTATGGTAGACAATTGTGAATGTGCAGCGGATATAGGTACAGATCACGGATATGTCCCTATCTATCTAGTAGAAAGTAAGGTGTGTAAAAGGGCTATAGCTTCAGATATAAATAAAGGACCTGTAGAAAAAGCCAGATTTAATATAAAACTTCATGGATTGGAAAATAAAATAGATGTAAGACTCGGTAGTGGACTTGCCTCTATAAAGCCTGGAGAAGTTCAGTATGTGATAATTGCAGGTATGGGAGGCAATCTTATAAGAGACATAATTATTGACGGTATGGAAGTGTTTAAAAGGGCAGATGCTTTAATACTTCAACCTATGAGAAATTCTGAAGTTCTTAGAGAATATATATACAAAAGTGGTTTTAAAATAATAGATGAAGAATTATGTATTGACGAAAACAGATTTTATGAGATAATAAAAATAAGATATGATAATGAAAAACAAGAAGTAGATAGTATATTCTATGAAGTGGGAAAGGCTTTGATAGATAAAAAGCATAAGCTTCTTTTAAAATTTGTAAAAAGTAAGATTGAATCCTATAATAAAATAATTTTAAATATAAAAGACAATACAGAGCTAGCGAGAAGAAGGAAAGAAGATTTATGTAATAAAATAAAGAAGCTGCAGGAGTTGATAGAATGTATTTAAGAGTACAGGATGTACATGATATATTGGAAAAAAGAGCACCTTCTATACTTAAAGAAAGCTATGATAATGTAGGGCTTATGGTAGGAGATATGAAATCTGAAGTAGGATCTATACTTGTGGCTTTAGATTGCACACTAGAAGTAATAGAAGAAGCTGTAAAGAATAATTGTAATCTTATATTTACCCATCACCCACTACTTTTTAAAAGACCGTACAGCATAACTACTGATACTCTAATAGGAAAAAAAATAATAGAGTTAATAAGAAATAATATAAATGTATATTCCAGTCATACTAATCTGGATTCTGTAAAAGGTGGAATAAATGATATTATTATGGAAAAGCTTGGACTTACCAATTATAAGGTTATTGAACCTTCTAGAATTAAGAATTATGGCGAAAATGATTGTGGTATAGGAAGAATTGCAAGCCTTACCGAACCTATGACTTTAGCTAAGTTTTGTAATGAGGTAAAGAAATGTTTGAATATCTCTTCAATTAGATATTCAGGAAATGAACTTAAAATTATAAGTAAAGTGGCTCTTGTAAACGGAAGTGGCCAGGATTATTTTGATGCAGCTAAAGCATTAGGTGCAGATTGTGTTATTACAGGTGATACTACTTATCATTATGTAAGTGATTTTCAAGAACAAGGTATAGCTGTAATTGATGCAGGACATTTCGGAACAGAATGGCCTGCTATGGAAATTATAGCTGATTTTTTAAGACATGAAATAAAAGTAAGAGGATTTGAGAATACTGTAATTTTATCAAAAGTAAATAAAAGTCCGTATAAATATAAGTAGAAATGAAAATTGAATTCATTTCTACTTTTTTTAAAATAAATATGGAAAGTATTTCACAGTATGGTGTTATTTACTCTAGAATTATATTTAAAAAATTTATTTAAATTAATGGGAGGAAGATATGATAAATTTACTTATTGAAATTCAGAAAAATATGGGGATTATAAAGAAAAATAAGAAAGATATAAAAGAAGATTCAAATGTTAGCTTATTGAAAGAGATGAAAAAAGAATTTGAGGCAGAAAAGCTAAATTACAAAAATATAGATAATAAATTTAAAAAGATAGAAGAGGATATGAAAGAACTAGAAGAAAAAATAAGTAAGCTAAAAGGGGATATAAAGATAGATGAGAATAAGTTATATGGAGACATGAAGTATGATTTAAAGTTTATGGAAACACTGGAGAAGTCCATTAAATTGAAAGAAAATGATATGAAGAAACTGGAAGAAGATAGTTTAAATCTTATGTATGAAGAAGAGAATACATCAAAAGAAAAGTCTAAAAGTAGAAAAAAGTTGATGGATTTAAAAGAAAAGTTTTATAATTGTAAGGAAAGTAGCAGTGAGAACAGAGTTAGAGCTAAAGAAAATATAGTTAAGGCAGAAGGTAATATTAAGGAATTTGAACAACGTATTCCTAAAAAACTTTTGGATGAGTTTAATGAACTATGTTCTGTTAAGGGGACAGGAGCTGCCGTAATTTCAAAAGGAGTCTGTTCTGGGTGTAAAATGAAGGTATCTGCTGTTACTGTAGATGATATCAAAAAGAATAAGCATATAGTTTATTGCGATAATTGCGGTAGAATAGTACATTATAACCATTCAATTGAATAACTTACATTAAAAAATTAAAATTTTTGTTGTAATATTTTATTAGTTATGATATTATGTAACTCGTAAGTAAGTCAGACAATCGCTGCTGTAGAAATACAGGAGAGGAAAGTCCGGGCTTCATAGGGCAGGGTGCTGGGTAACACCCAGTCAGGGTGACCTGAAGGAAAGTGCAACAGAAATATACCGCCGAAATTTTATTTCGGTAAGGTTGGAAAGGCGAGGTAAGAGCTCACCAGCGCATTGGTGACTTTGCGGCTATGTAAACCCCATCTGAAGCAAGATCGAATAGGAAAGCATATAAAAGCGGCCCGCTTTGCTTTCGGGTAGTATCGCTTGAGCCCACTGGTAACAATGGGCCTAGATAGATGATTGTCTAATACAGAACTCGGCTTATAGATTTGCTTACCCACTAGAAAACACTAGGTTTTGACCTGGTGCTTTTTTATTTTGCCTACATTCTTCCGCCGTGCCGTTCTTCACAAACAAATTTACTAATTTGTTTGCAGTACGTTTTGCATTTTTTTATTTACATGGGATTATATATTTGCGGTAGTAGAAATGTCTTTAGAATTATTATGAATGGTTAATTTAGGAGACAAGAAAAGGGATATATGTACAATATACCCCTTAACATACAACTTTTATTACTAAGCATTATAGATTCTTTGTTAAACCAGTTCTCTCATTAAAGGCCTCAATGTATTTATCAAGTTCTGGTCCCATTTGGTGCAGCTTACCCCAATAATTATCATAATCATACCATTGTGCATTTAATTCTTCTAAATCATATTGCTGCTGTTCAATCCATGTATAGTATTTAAGATTATGAATACGCTTTTTACTTTGATATGTTAATTCTTCCATACTATCAGTTCTAACGCCTAAAACATTTCTATTATGATCTATAGCACCATCAACAACTTCATAATCTCTTCCTCTTTCAGCAGTCATTTCTTGTAATCTTGATTGATACATTTCTGCTGAATCAGTAAGTACTGTTATTACCATATCATTTTCATTTAATTCATAATATTTTGCGAATTTTATACATGAAAGTATATTTGCTGCGCCTGATATACCAACCCATGAAAGCTTTTTAATTACATCTTCTTTAACTCCTGTAGACCTTAGATATTCTTGTCCAGCAGGTTCATTAAATAGACGGAACAGAGCTAAACTATCATTATCATCTATTGCAATGACCATGTCTGTATTCTTTATATTATGAATCCACGGCACATGTTTGTCTCCAATACCTTCAATTCTATGTTCGCCAAAACCATTGTTAAGCAGAGTCGGACATTGTAATGCTTCGCCAACTGCAAATTTAGCATTTGGATATTGATCCTTTAGATAGTCTGCACTGCCTAAAGTTCCAGCTGATCCTGATGTTAAACATACGCCAGCAAATTTTCCCTTTTCACCAGCTTCAGCTTTAATGACTGATTCCATAGCACTGCCAGTAACTTCATAATGCCATAAATGGTTACCAAGTTCACCAAACTGATTAAATATAACAACATTATCTCTTGTTCTTCTTAGTTCCCATGTTTTATCATAGATTTCTTTTACGTTACTTTCGGAACCAGGAGTAGCAATAACTTCTCCAGCTACTTTTTTGAGCCAATCAAAACGCTCTTTACTCATATTTTCCGGTAAGATAGCAATTGAACTGCAGCCTAGTAATGCTGAGTTATAAGCTCCCCCACGGCAGAAGTTACCAGTTGAAGGCCATACTGCCTGATGGTAAGTAGGATCAAATTGACCAGTTACTAAACGTGGAACTAGACAAGCAAAGCTTGCCCCAACTTTGTGAGCTCCTGTTGGAAAGAACTTTCCTGCCATAGCAAAAATTCTAGCTTTAACACCTGAAATTTCAGGAGGAATTTCAATATAGTTTGGTAATTTGTTGTACAAACCACCTTTTGCTACAGGCTCATTATACCAGGAAATTCTAAATAAATTAATGGGATCTATGTCCCATAATCCTGTTTCTTTTAATCTAGATTTAATTTTTGCAGGCACCTTGCTGGAATCTTTCATTTGTGCTAGTGTTGGAATAATGATATTTTTTTCTTTGGCACTGGCTGCTGTTTTTTTCAATTGTTCTTCATTGATTGTTAAATCGATCAATTTATGCATCCTTTTTACCTCCTATTTATACAAGTTAAAATTAGACTAACTAGTTAGTCAACATATTCTATTCTTTAGTATATAATATTTTTTAGTATATGTCAAAAATAACCATAGAGATTGATTAATGAAATTTACTTTTATAAAATTTAATAGTGTAATCGATAAATCTCTTAGAGGCATTAGAAAGATATTGATTTTTGTTATAGGCAATAGAAACTCCTCGTTTTAGCATAGGACAATTTAGTTTGTAAAAGCGAAAATTTTGCGCATTTGGCGAATATTTAACCAGCGTATCTGAAATAAAAACAGCTCCAAGACCTTTTGAAGCAAATTCAAATGAAGTCATCTGTTGATTAAATGACATTTTTACAAAAGGTGTAATTTGATAATAATTAAAAATTGCTTTAGTTCTTCTAAAAATTTCATTGCTTGGTTCTAATAAAAGAAATGGAAGATCTTTTAGCTCATATAAGTCAACTGCAGATTGACTAGCAGAAAGATGCTGATTGTTTTTTTATTTGAGCAGAGATCATGCTGCATTTAGAAATTTTTTTACCTATTTCAAATAAAGATTGGCCAAGGTTATGTTCCAATTTGCGGATTGCAATACTTAAGGCAGGCTGTGTTATATATAAATTCTCTGCTGCCTTGGAGAAACTTCCGGATTTATATATATCGTAAACATAATTCATATTTTCAAACAAACTTTTCACCTCAGTATAAATTGAATTTATATGATAAGTAAAATATATAAATTTGATTATATATTAAAAAGTTGGTAATATCAATATTGTATGAATTTATGGGGAGGTTAGAAATGATTACATATATTATAGTATGCCCACTAGTTTTTATTGCGGGTTTTGTAGATGCAATTGCAGGCGGAGGAGGACTTATATCACTTCCGGCATATATGATTTCAGGTATTCCGGTTCATTTTGCTATTGGTACAAATAAAATGAGTTCTTGTATGGGGACAATTATAGCTACATGTCGCTATGCTAAAAATGGATATATAAAGCTGAAACTAGGAATTTGCAGTGCAGTCTGTGCTTTGATTGGGTCGCCACTTGGAGCTCTTATTTCCTTAAGAATAGAAGACTTCTATTTTAAAATTTTAATGTTGTTCATTTTGCCTATAACAGCATTTTATGTTTTACATAAGCATAATCTTGAAGATAATAAACAGGAAACATCAATTAGTTATAAAACTTACATAACATGTATGCTAATTGCATTTTTTTTAGGAGTCTATGATGGGTTTTATGGCCCAGGAACAGGAACATTTTTATTGTTATTATTGACGAGCATTGCAAATTTGAGTATGAATACTTCTGCAGGAATTACAAAGGCTATAAATTTATCATCAAATGTAGCTAGTTTAGTAACATTCATTATAAATGCAAAGGTATTTTTAGTTTTGGGTTTAGTCGCAGGCTTATTTAGTATTGCTGGAAATTACATTGGCTCTGGTTATTTTACAAAAAGCGGATCAAAAGTAGTACGTCCTGTAATTATAATTGTACTTACGATTTTTTTCATTAAAATATTAGTTGAGATATTATCCAAGCAATTATAATTCCAATTGAAAGTGCCGATAACACTAATCAATCCTAGAATGTTTATTTTGTTTTAGGAATATTGGATTCTAATTAACTCAACTTTCGCACATATAAACTTTTTTAATTAATAGTTAAGAATGAAGAATTAATAGTTAATGTGAATTTTTTTCCGTTACACTACAAAAAATCTTTGATTAAGCTTTTCACCACTCGTTTCTCTAAAACGAAACATTGCTGATTTATATAAATTAAAAGATTTTTTGCGACAGCTAAAAATCATCCTTTACTATTAATTTTTCATTATTAATTCTTAACTTGCGAAGCTTTGCTTCGCAAAGTTTTAAAACTGCGAAAGTTGAGTAATTAATATATTAGTAGGAAAAAGGTGCTAGTCTTTGCCAGATGGATTACTTTTTTCTTTGCTATTAATTTTTATGTGAATACCAAGAAATTTAAGGAGTGTGAAATATATGGACGAATTAGAAAAAAGAAAAATAGAATTACGAAATCATAAAGGAAAGATGGTTAGACACTTTAAAAATAAAAATTACTTAATATTAGATTTTGCAACACATACTGAGACAGAAGAAGAATTAGTTATATATAAAGCTCTTTACGGTAACTGCGGTGTATTCGCAAGACCAATAGACATGTTTGTTAGTGAAGTAGATCATGAAAAGTATCCTGAAGTAAGCCAAAAGTGGAGATTTGAATTAATTAAATAGAAAAGCATTTTCATTTCTCTAATTTTATTTAGTTTTAACTTAATATGGTCACTTTAGTATAAATACTTTTAGAAATTATGACTAAATATAATTTTTATTTATTAAAAGTGAAGAAGTTGTTGCAATTTTATTAAATATGTATTAGTATATAATAAAATTAATAATTCAGATGAAGATAGTGGGAGAGTTATGGCTTTTGCCATTCACCGAAGAAGTAAATCTTTCAGGTACCTATTTAATTATAGAGATGACCGCTATTGGATGAATCCTTGGAGAGACTCTTATTGAGCACCGAAGGAGAAAGTCGCAGGGCGAAACTCTCAGGTAAAAGGACAGGGGAAAGGTAACATATCTTATAAAAAGTAATACATAATCAATTACTTCATTTGGATCTTATCTATTCCCATTTGTATCTCCAATCATAAAATATTTATATAGGAAAAGGCATTTTTAGTACATGCTTTTTAACTAAGATGGAGGGATAAAATGGATCAATTAACATCAGAAAATCAAAATTTATCGAGAGGACTAAAAAATCGTCATGTCCAATTACTTGCAATTGGAGGTGCAATTGGTACTGGATTATTTCTTGGTTCAGGCAGGTCTATTCACTTGGCTGGTCCATCTATTTTATTTGCATATACTATAACAGGAATTATTTTATTTTTTGTAATGCGTGCCCTTGGCGAATTATTGCTTTCTAATTTAAACTACCATTCTTTTGTAGAGTTTGTGTACGATTATTTAGGAGAAGGAGCAGCATTTATTACTGGATGGACATACTGGTTCTGCTGGATTTCACTTGCTATGGCCGATGTAGCTGCCACTGGACTATATGTACAATACTGGATTCCCAATATACCTCGATGGGTGCCAAGCCTTATAGTTCTTGTAATTTTACTAATTATGAACCTTACTGCGGTGAAATTGTTTGGTGAAATGGAATTCTGGTTTGCATTAATTAAAGTTGTTGCAATTTTAGCACTTATTATAGTTGGTACATTTATGATTATTAAAGGATTTTCTACAAGTGCTGGTGCATCTAGCTTTTCAAACCTTTGGAGACATGGCGGTTGGTTACCAAATGGGGTAAATGGTTTTATACTTTCATTTCAAATGGTTGTGTTTGCTTTCACTGGAATCGAATTGGTTGGTTTAACAGCTGGTGAAACTGAAAATCCAGAGCATGTTATTCCAAGGGCTATTAATAACATTCCAATTAGAATTATTATTTTCTATGTAGGAGCACTTGCTGTTATTATGGGCATATATCCATGGAACTCAATTAATCCGGCTAAAAGCCCATTTGTACAGGTATTTGCCTCAGTTGGAATTGCAGCAGCGGCAAGCATTGTAAATTTTGTTGTACTAACATCAGCTGCATCTGCTTGTAACAGTGGTATTTTCAGTACAAGCCGTATGGTTTACTCTCTTGCTCAAGAAAAAAATGCACCTGATTCAATGAAAAAATTAACTTCTAACCATATACCTTGCAATGCTGCAATATTTTCTGCAGCCGTTATATTAATTGCAGTTATTTTAAACTATATCATGCCAGGTGAAGTATTTGTACTAATTACAAGTATATCAACATTTTGCTATATATATGTTTGGGCAATTATAGTTATCTGCCACATGAAATATCGTAAAACTAAACCTGAACTTGCTGCCAAGAATAAATTTAGAATGCCACTTTATCCAATCATGAACTATATAATTCTAGCATTCTTTGCTTTTGTTATAGTTACATTGGCACTTAATAATGAAACTCGTGTAGCTCTATTTGTAACACCTGTATGGTTTATAATGCTTGGGGTGATTTACAAGATATTTAAATCAAAAAAGGAAACTGGAGAAGACAGCAAAAGAAATTTAGCATAGGTTAACATTAAAGAAATTTATTCCTAAATGTTATGAATTTAAATTTTGCAGATTTGTAAATTTGATCAACCTTCTAAATGGTTTAAGCAAATGTGTTTAATTGTAGTGACAGATTCTAAGAGTAGAAAGTAGGAATTTGCTATGCTATAATGACATAGAGGTGAATGTAATATGGATGATGAGGTGAAAGTCCCAAACCATATATATCAAATGTCTACAATAAATGCACTTGTTTCGGGACTATATGATGGCTGTGTTTCATTATCTAAACTTCTAAAAAAAGGAAATTTTGGTATAGGTACTTTTAAAGGTCTAGATGGTGAACTAACTCTCTTAAATGGAACTTTTTATAGGACTAAACCTGATGGCAGTGTATACGTATGTTCCAAAAACGTATCCGTTCCTTTTGCTGTAGTCACTGAAATGGAGAATTATAACACTTATAATATTCAAAATTGTACTTCTTATGAAGATATAAGAAAAGAATTGGACAGCTTTATAGAAAGTAAAAATATATTTTATGCTTTCTATATGGAAGGTAAATTTAATTATGTAAAAACACGTACTGTTGTAAAACAGAATATGCCTTATAAGCCTATGGCTGAAGCTGTTAAAAATCAACCTATGTTTGAATATAATGATGTTGATGGATATGTGGTTGGATTTAGATGTCCCGATTATGTTGAAGGTCTTAATGTCCCTGGATACCACTTCCATTTTATAAATAAAGATAAGAAATTTGGTGGACATGTAAGCGAATTTTCTATTGAAAGTGTAAAGGCTTATGTACAGAATTGCTCTTGCTTTAGAATGGAACTTCCTAAAAATGAAAATTTTTACAATATGGAAGTGAAAGATAGAAACGATGAGATAACAAGTGTTGAAAAATAAAGTATTGATAGAAAAAACACTAGACAGTGTTAATAACAATGTCTAGTGTTTTTCTCTTGTTCAATTTTTTCATTGAGTTCATTTAGGTAAGTCCACCTGTCCATCTTTTCTTCTAATTCTTTTTCCAGTGAATTCTTTTCAGATAAGAGATCTTCAAGAAGTGCATAATCAGATGAAGCAGCTTCCATTTCTATTTTCTTTTCAGATATAGATTTTTCTAGATTTTCAATTACCTCATCTATTTTGTCAAACTCCATTTGTTCTGCATAGGTAAATTTTAAAGGCTTTTCTTTTTGCAACCTATAATTGTTTTTAGCTGTATTGTTCTTAGTGGTTATTTTTTCTTGTGGTATTTTTGCAGTTTCGTGAAAATGGGAGTAGTTTCCTGTATATTGAGCGATTTTACCATTTCCTTCAAAAGAAAATATTTTATCAACTGTTTTGTCAAGGAAGTATCTGTCATGGGATACAGCTATAACAGTTCCTTCAAAATCATTAATATAATCCTCTAGGATTGTAAGTGTTTCTATATCCAGATCATTTGTTGGTTCGTCCAGCAAAAGTACATTAGGATAATTCATCAGTATTTTTAGAAGGTATAATCTTCTTCGTTCCCCTCCTGAAAGTTTTCCAAGGGGAGTCCATTGAACTGAAGGTTCAAATAGAAAATTTTCAAGTACAGCAGAAGCACTTATTTTTTCACCCGATGAAGTTGAGGCATATTCTGATGTCCCACGTATGTATTCAATTACCCTTTCGTTCATATCCATATCAGAAATTCCCTGAGAATAGTATCCTATTTTTACTGTTTCACCTATATCTATAGTACCGCTGTCCGGCAGAATTTTTTGAGTTAAAATATTCATAAGAGTGGATTTACCACTTCCATTAGGTCCAATAATACCTATTCTATCATTATTTAGTACGTTATAAGTGAAATTTTTAATTAATGTTTTTTCACCAAAACTTTTGCTTATGTTATCCAGGTTTATGACTTTTTTACCGATTCTTGTACTCTGAAGGCTAATATTAAGTTTTGATTTATTTAAAGATGTACCTTCTGTAGTTAATTGTTCAAATCTTTCTATTCGGGCTTTTTGTTTTGTACTTCTTGCTTTTGCACCCCTTCTTATCCAGGAAAGTTCTTTCCTTATAAGATTTTGCCTTTTTCTTTCATTGGCATTTTCAGTTTCAAGTCTTTCAGCTTTTTCTTCAAGAAAATTACTATAGTTTCCCATATAACTATAGAGTTTTCCCCTATCAAGTTCAAACATTCTATTAGTTATTTTGTCCAAAAAAAATCTATCATGGGTTACCATAAGCAGGGCACCACTTCGTTTTGTTAAGAAATCTTCTAACCATTCTATGGTTTCATCGTCAAGGTGGTTTGTAGGCTCATCAAGTATTAAAATATTTGAAGTGGTTATAAGAGCAGATGCAAGGGCTACTCTCTTTTTCTGACCTCCAGAGAGCACAGATATTTTTTCATTAAAATCATTTATTCCAAGTTTGGTTAAAATAGTTTTAGCCTGACTTTCAATTTCCCACACATTTTGTGCATCCATTTTGGAATTTAAGATTCCAATTTTAGCTTGAAGACTCTTGTCTTCTGGATTTTTTTCAATAAGCTTAAGAGTTTTTTCATATTCTCGTAAAAGGTTCATAACAGGAGAAGTGCCCCTAAAAATCTGCTCAAGAACTGTTAGATTACTGCTTGTAAAATCAGAATTTTGGGGAAGGTATCCTATAGAAGCTTCCTTTGATTTAGTAATTTTACCTCCATCTGAAGTTTCACATCCTGCAATTACCTTTAAAAGTGTAGATTTTCCTGTACCATTTACACCTATAACACCTATTTTATCTCCTTCATTTATACCTAGACATATATTTTTAAATAATATTTTTTCACTGTAACTTTTACTTATATTTTCTGCAGTTAACAAGTTCATTTTTTTACACATCCTTTATTTTATCATATCATGTATTTGCGCTAGACCCAAATATAAAAAATTCCAATAGATTTAGTTTATATAAATTAAATCTATTGGAATTTTTTTTATAAATAGGATTTTATAGCATCTCTCCATACTTTATAGCCTTTCCCATTTACATGCAATCCGCCTATAGTGTATTCCTTATAAAGTTTGTTTTGGTTTGGCAGAGTAAAGAGGGGATACAGATTTATATATTGTACATTTGAGTTTTTACAAAGGTTATTTAAGGATGCATTTAAATTTATTATCTGATTATCTTTTGTTCTGGTTTTATATATATCTTTATTTATAGGAAGAACACTTTCTACATATATTAAAGTGTTAGGAGAATCAGTTTTTATATTTTGTAGTATCCTGGAATAATTTTTAATAATCACTCCTATAGATAATCCTTTGTCAATGTCATTTATTCCAAGCATAATAAAAACTTTTCGGGGTTTTAATTTTGTAATTTCACTTAATCTGTTTAAAGCTCCAGAAGTAGTATCAGAACTAATACCGCGGTTTAATATATCAGGATTATCTAATAGCTCATTCCACTGCCCAATATCTGTAAGACTGTCTCCTAAAAATACTATTTTACCTTGTTCTCTGTATGAATTTACATAAGTTGTAACCTTTTCAATGTAATACTCAGAATAAATTTTGGGATCCAAATTTATATTTTTCAGTATATCTGTATCTTCAGAGATGACAGTATTGCTTGAAAAACTTGTGGTTTGAGGTGGTGGAGAATTTAAGGATGATTTTAAACAATTATTTGAATACAATATAATTGAAAATATTGCTATGGTACTTGTTATTAGTAACAGCTTTTGTAAATTTTTAGTTTGCATGGACATCCTCCTTAAATTTTAAAATATATATATCTATCTTTACTTATTATGATAAAAAGTATGTAGGATAAATCCTGAGTAAAGGTAAAATTAAGTTAAAAGTTAATACAATATTAAGAAACTAAACAATTATTTAATATATGTGACATATTGCTGTCACATCAATTGTATAAAATAATAAATGTACTTAGGTAAAGTTTAATAATAGTAAAATAATAGTCCCCTCTATTATTCAAATAGGCACTGATAATTGGCAGTGCTTATTTTTTGTGAATAAATTGTATTTAATTAAAAACATTGGTACAATTGGATATAAGATTATAATAACAAAATTATATTTTAGAAAGGTTGTAATGTTTTATGAACCCAGTAGCATTTTCTATTAATGGCTTTCAAATAAGATGGTATGGTATAATGATAGCTTTAGGAGTTATGGCAGCACTTTTTTTAGCTAAATTCAATTGTAAAAACAAAAACTACAATTTTGATAATATAGTAGATACTTTTTTAATATCTTTTCCCTTTGCTATAATAGGAGCTAGGGCCTATTATGTTATTTTTCAGTTTCAAGATTATAAGGATAATATTATAGATGTGTTCAATATAAGGCTGGGAGGTCTTGCTATTCATGGAGGACTTATATTTGGGCTTACAGCTGCGTACATATATACCAGACATAAAAAAATAGATTTTATAAAATTAGCTGATTGTGTAGCACCTTCTATAATACTTGCTCAGGCAATAGGAAGGTGGGGGAACTTTTTTAATGGAGAGGCTCATGGTGGACCTGTAAGTTATCAATTTATAAGTAAATTTCCGTTGTTTATACAAAAGGGAATGTTTATAGATGGAACTTATTATCACCCTACATTTTTGTATGAATCTCTGTGGAATTTAACTGTGTGTATAATTCTCGTATATATTTTGAGAAGAAAGCATGATAGAGGTTTTGTAATAGCAGCATACATAGGTTTGTACTCATTAGGAAGATTTTTTATAGAAGGACTTAGAACTGACAGTTTAATGCTTGGAAGTATAAGAATAGCACAGTTAGTTAGTCTTACAGGAGTTATATTTAGCATAGGCTTTTTCATATATTTAAAGCACAAGAAAAATACAAACTCATTATAGATATTTATCACTGAAGTTTACTTATAATCGGTCATATGCTGACAAATTTCATCACCATAAAAACTTTTAATAAGTCTAAAACTTGTATTTTGAAAATCTAAAGGGACTTAGATAAACTCGTACCTCAAACATATCTAAGTCCCTAAGATTTTCTGAAATACAAGTTAAGACTTATAAAAAAAGTTTTTAAACGTGATTTCAATTTTGTCAGCATATTTCCCAAGTATAAGTAAACTTTTAGTCATAAATTCTATTTTAGACGTTTAACATTTACTGTATTATAAAGATACATTCTAACTTAAAAATAAGATTATGCGCAAATATATTTTTTACAATAATGAAGCACATTTAAATATTTTGTATATAAGTCTTAGTAAAAAGTTTTTGAAAACTTAGGACCTTTGAATTGTTTGAGGTACGAGTTTTCAAAAGTCCTTAGTTTTTTCAAAATGTTTTACTTAGACTTATCAAAATATTTAACGAGCTGAATGGTGTAAAAAACATTCGGAGCATAATCTTATTTTTGTTTAGAATATTTATTTTTGATTTACAGGTTTTATTCTGTCAATGTTAGATTCAGTTTTTTGGTACTTCCGTTTCTGTTTACTACAATTTCCACTGTATCTCCAGATTTGTGAGTAGCTTTTATATCATTTATTTCACTTATAGACTTTACAGATTTACCGTCAAATTTTTGAATAACATCTCCAACCTTAAGTCCACATTTTTCTGCGGCACTAAATTCTTGCACTTCTGCTACATATACACCTTCAGGTACATTATATGCTTGGGAAAGCTGTGAATTTATATCTCTACCTGCAATACCTATCTTTAAAATAGGTTTCAAAAGACCGCTTAATTTAGGTTTTACAGTGTCTATTGGTATTGCAAATCCAATTCCTTCTACTCCACTTCCACCTATTTTAGCAGAATTTATACCTATTACTTGACCTGCAGAATTTACAAGTGCACCGCCGCTGTTCCCTGGGTTTATGGCAGCATCTGTTTGAAGATAGGACTGAGTAGTATTGCCAACACTAATTTGTCTGTTTGTTGCACTTATAACACCAGTAGTTACAGTACCTAATAATTCTTTACCAAGAGGATTTCCTATAGCTACTACAGAATCACCTACCTGAAGATTCTTTGAATCACCTAATTCTGCTACAGCTGGCATTTTTTCATTGGTAGTTACTTTAATTATGGCTAGATCCAGGCCTGCATCATAATTTACTACTTTTGCAGTTACTTCTTTTTTATTGTTAAATATTACACTTACTTTTTCAGCAGACTCTATAACATGATAATTTGTAAGTATATATCCATCCTCATTTATTATTATACCTGAGCCCATGCCATCATCCTGGCTGTCACTACTGCCTCCGTTTGATTGACTTTCATTAGATTGGCTGTTACCAGAAAATCCAAATATGTCGGATGACTGTGAAGCAGTTTTTATAGATACTCCAACTACAGCAGGACCTACTTTCTTTGCTATTTCAGATACAGTAAGGCCACCTTTCGCAGTTGATATAGGGGAAGCATTTATAGTAGAAGATTTTTCACTTCCTGTATTTTGAAAAGCTAGATTTTGATATAATGGGGTGCTCTTAAACATACCTAATTTTGGTACGAAATATAAGGCACCTGCAATTGAAATACTTCCACCTAATATACTGCATATTAATCCTACAGCTATATAAGACATAAATTTTTTACTTCTTTTAAGGTTGTCTTTGAACTTAGTTTTTAAACTTATTTTTGAAGTATCATATTCGTTGTTGAAATTACCCATGTAAGTACCTCCTTATAATAATATCTTAACTCAACTTTCGCATATATAAAATTTTCACTTAATATAAAAACTTTGCGAAGCAATATTTTTAATTAATAGTTAAGAATGAAGAATTAATAGTTAATGTGGATTTTTTTTCGCTACACTACAAAAAATCTTTAATTAAAAAATTTTTGAAGGCTCGTTTTGCTAAAGCAAAACATTACTAAGCACTGACTTATATAAATTTAAATATTTTTTGCGATAGCTAAAAATCATCCTTCACTATTAATTTTTCATTATTAATTCTTAACTTGCGAAGCCTTGCTTCGCAATATTATTAAACTGCAAAAGTTGAATCTCTTAATTATTTATTTTATGTATATATAGTATAGTTGTTTTGTTACAGTTGTATGACAGAAGTGTTAATGAGTTGTGACAATTTTGCTTGAAATTTTACTAAAGAGTATTGACAATACTTATTTATTATTATAACATAGGTTGTGCAATTAATTAGGAGGCTAACTAAATGGAAAGCAAAGTAAAATGTGAACCCTGTGATAAATTTATAACATATTGGCTTAGGGTAATTTATAGAAATATGACAAATTTACATAATAGTAAACTTGCTAAATATGGTTTGACTACATCACAAGTAGGAGTACTTGTACACTTATGGATAGAAGATGGGTTAACTCAGAAGGAAATAGCCGAAGAACTTCAATTAAGACCAGCTTCCATTACAGGGCTTGTAAATACTTTAGTATCAAAGGGATGGATAGATAGAAGAGAGGACACTAAAGATGCTAGAATAAATAGAATTTATCTTACAGAAGAAGGAAAAAACATAAGGATTAAATGTATGTCAGCAAATGATGAAATAGAGGAAATATTAAGTAACGGGTTTTCAAAAGAAGAAAAGGAGCTCATGCTTTGCTGACTGAAAAAATTGAATAAGAATTTATTGTAGGACAGCCTAAAATATTTAGGCTATTAACTATTTCTATAGGAGGAATTAATTTGGAACGATCGGTAAAATTAAGAGATGAAAAGGTTGGTAAATTACTATTGGAATTTTCTATACCAGCTATAATTGGCATGCTAGTTAACTCACTTTATATTGTAATAGACAGGATATTTATAGGAAGAGTTGTTGGAGCTATGGCTATATCAGGTGTAAGTTTGACTTTCCCTATATCCATACTTATAATGGCTTTTGGTATGCTTGTAGGAATAGGTGCTGCAGCAAGAATATCTATAAAACTGGGAGAAAACAATAAAGATGAAGCAGAGCACATATTAGGAAATGCATTTGTACTTTTGATTATAGTTTCTATAGCAATTACAATTTTGGGACTTATTTTTGTGGACCCTATGTTGAGGGGTTTTGGAGCTAGTGATAACACGATAGGTTATGCTAGGCAGTTTATAACTATTTTAATTTCTGTTTCTATATTTCAAACTGTAGGTTTTGGATTAAATAATGTAATACGTTCAGAAGGCGATCCTAAGACGGCAATGAATACAATGCTTATAGGTGGTATATGTAATATAATATTGGACTTCCTATTTATATATATACTTCATTTTGGAATAAGAGGAGCGGCTATAGCTACTTCAATTTCCCAAGGTATAAATATGATATGGGTACTTTATTATTTCTTAAAGGGAAATAGTATGCTTAGAATAAAAAAGAAGTATCTTCGTTTAAATAAAGATATAGTTACAAGTATTTTTTCCATAGGAATGTCTCCCTTTGCAATGCAGATTGCTGCAAGTTTAGTAAATGTGATATTGAACAAGAGCTTAGGAATATATGGCGGGGATTTAGCTATAGGTGCTATGGGCATAATAAATGGTATAGCTACTATTATACTTATGCCTATATTTGGAATAAATCAAGGGTCACAGCCAGTAATTGGATTTAATTATGGAGCTAGATTGCATAGACGTGTAAAGAAAGCATTACTACTTGCAATTACAGCCGCAACTGTTATATCTGCTGCAGGAGGAATTGCAGTTCAAATTTTCCCTACAGCTTTAGTAAATATGTTTAATAAGTCTGATATGAATTTGACTAATATAACTGTAAATGGAATAAAAATATTTATGGTTATGTTTCCTATAATAGGATTTCAAATAGTAAGCTCTAACTTTTTTCAAGCTATAGGAAAAGCTAAAATATCTATGTTTTTAGCACTTTTAAGACAGGTAATAGTTCTTATTCCTATGCTTCTTATACTCCCAAGAATATTTAAGCTAAATGGAGTGTGGATGGCAGCTCCTGTATCCGATGCTGTAGCTTCCATATTGACGGCTTTGTTTTTATATTTTGAAATTAAGAAGTTAAATTTAAATGCAAAAGAAAATGTGCATTCACCAGAAGTATCTGCAGAATGCGCAAAGTAATCAATTTACAGTAATTGTGCATTGTGAACTGTGAATTGTGAATTAAAAAAAGAGGTATGGTATGCATAAGTGGCGTGATTCATCTATACTTGGAGAAATGTATGAAAAATCAATGGAAAAGGAAGAGAGAAAACGGAAGGGGAGTTTTTATACTCCCCATTATATAGTTGACTATATAGTGAAGAACATTATGTCAAATTTAGATCTTGAAAAAAATCCTTGTATAAAAGTATTAGATCCTTCTTGTGGAAGTGGATATTTTCTAGTAAGAGTATATGAGATTTTAATGGAAAAGTTCAGTGAAAATTTAGATCACATTAGAAATACTTTTAAAGATAAAACTTATACCATTGAAACTGAAGATGGATTAAAGAGAATAGATGGGGTTCACTATTGGCAGCAGGAAAATTTAAGTTTTCATATATTAAAGAAGTGTATATATGGCGCAGATATAGACAGTACAGCTGTAGGACTTACAAAAATTAATTTAAGTAAAGTTAGCGGCATAAACATTAACATAGAGGACAATATCATATGCTGCAACAGTCTTATAAAGTGGAATGAAATTGATAATATAGAAGAATATAAGAAATCTAATATTCAATCTGTTGTTAAGTTTTGGAACAGAAAATATGATTATGTACTGGGGAATCCTCCCTGGGTATCTTTAAGTCGAAAGAATAAGATGAATATAGAGGATGGATTATTACAGTATTATAGTGAAAATTATAATGGAAATACATATTTACCTAATTTGTATGAGTATTTTATAAAAAGGTCTATGGAAATATTAAAATCTGGAGGAAGATTTGGATTTGTAGTTCCTGATAGGCTGTCCCGAAATCTTCAATACAGTGAACTTAGAAAGAGTTTACTTGAAAAGTACACCATATTAAATCTTGTGTTTGAGATAGATTTTCCGGAAATAAACACAGATTCTATGATTATAATAGCAGAAAATAAACATAAAAAAGTAAATAAAATAAAAATAGATATTTATAAGAAGAGGACATATGAAATGTATCAGCATGAATATCTGAGAAATTCAAAATTTAAGTTTACATATTGTTGTTATAATCAAAACTTAAACATAAAGGATTGTATAGAGAAAAATAGTAGCAAATTAGAAAGCATTTGCAAGACTTTTACAGGATTTATAGGTTATAGTAAAAAAATAACCCCTGTTAAAAAAAATGAACATCAGGTTGAAGTATTAAAAGGGGAAAACATAAAAAAATTTAAAGTTTTAAACAATTACTATTATGATTTTGTACCTGAAAACATAATAGGTGGAACTAAAAATATAGAAAAGCTTACTTTTAAGAATAAATTAGTAATAAGGAAAACTGGAAAAAATTTAATAGCAGCTTTGGATGATAAGGGACGTATAATAGAACAATCCCTATATGGAATAATAAGTACAAATGAGGAATTTTCACCCCAGTATATTTTGGCAATATTGAATTCGGAGCTAATTCAGTGGTATTATTTAAATTTTTTAATTACCAACTCTAATTCTATTCCACAAATTAAAAAATGTAATTTAGATGAAATACCAATAAGGCACTGCAGCAGACAAACTAAAGAAGATATAGAAAAATTAGTTTACAAAATTATGGATGATAATGATGAAAGAAATATGTTGAAGAAAATATTAGATGATGAGATATTTGAATTATATAATATTGATCATAATTATAGAAGTATTATATTAAGTGATATTGAAAAAAATTAACTCAACTTTTGCAGTTTAAAAATATTGCGAAGCAAAGCTTCACAAGTTAAGAATTAATAATGAAAAATTAATAGTGAAGGATGATTTTTAGCTGTCGCAAAAAATCTTTAAATTTATATAACTAATCAATATTTCGCTTTAGCGAAATGAGTGATGAAAAGCTTAATCAAAGATTTTTTGTAGTGTAACGGAAAAAAATTCACATTAACTATTAATTCTTCATTCTTAACTATTAATTAAAAATTTTATATGTGCTGTTTCACATTCTGCATACAAAAAAGTACTTGATTTTTAGCTATGTTCTCCCTAATATAATTATTAAGGATGGTGAAGAATATGAAAAATTTTAAGCTTTAATGTATTTCAGATTTGATAAGTATCCAAATAAAATAGTTGATAAGGGGGGACAATTTATGATTACATTATTTGGCATTTTGTTTGCAATTTTTGCTATATATATTGTATTTTCTTTGTTAGGGATTATAGTACTTCCACTTGTAGGCATAGTTATATTTCTAGCTTTTATAATGGCCATTATAGGATTTGCTTTTAAAATAGTATTTTCACTACCTTTTTTAATATTCGTTGTTATACTTGGATTTTTACATTTTAGCAAGAGATAGTTTATAAAAATGTTGACTTATTATGAACAAGATGATAATATAAAAACGTACATTAAATAATTTTTTTAACAGAACATTCGTATAATCTTGATAATATGGTTCAAGAGTATCTACCAAGGTACCAAAAATCCTTGACTATGGGTGAATTCCGTGAAAATGGTATTTTTTTAGCTATTTTCTAACTTGAATTATCCTATAATTCATGTTAGAAATTTTTTAATTTTGGAGGGAATTACATGAATGTTGAAAAAGCGAACAAAAATGACGGTGGCAATTTATCTTTTTTAGAATCATTTTTTAAATTGCCGGAAAACAATACTACTGTAAGGACGGAGATTTTAGCAGGGGTTACTACTTTTATTACTATGGCCTATATAATCTTTGTAAATCCAACTATACTTATGCAGGCAGGAATGAATGTACATGGGCTTATGGGAGATGCAGCGGTTAAAGCTGGGTTATCTGCAATAAACGATCCTATTGTAGGCTCTATATTTACGGCAACTTGTATAGCAGCGGCTGTTGGAACTTTCATAATGGCACTTTACGCAAATTTACCTTTTGCACAGGCACCAGGAATGGGACTTAATGCATTTTTTACTTACAGTGTTTGCTTAGGTATGCACTATACATGGCATCAAGCACTGGCAGCAGTTTTAGTTTCAGGAATAATTTTTATTATAATAACGGTAACTTCTATAAGAGAAAAAATTGTAGATGCTCTTCCATTTAACTTAAAACTTGCTATATCAGGAGGTATCGGACTTTTTATAGCTCTTATAGGATTAAAAAATGCAGGAATTGTAATATCAGATCCTTCTACGCTGGTTGCTTTTGGAAAACTAACTAGTGCACCTGTTTTGCTATCAATTATAGGTATTTTAATTACAGTTATACTTATGGCAAGAAATGTTAAAGGATCAATTTTAATAGGAATAATATTAACTACTATAGTTGGTATACCTTTAGGAGTGACACACCTTACAGGAATAAAAGTTGTAAGTGCACCACCATCACTTGCACCTACATTCTTTGCTTTTGATTTTAAAGGCCTTTTAGGAATTGGAAAAGCAGGTGTAGTTGGAGGTTTAACTAGCATAATTATGGTAGTCATAACATTTACTTTAGTAGATTTGTTTGATACTATAGGAACACTTGTTGGAACAGCTGAAAAAGCTGGTATGGTTGATGAAAATGGAAGAGTTAAAAATATGCACAAAGCTCTTTTTGCAGATTCCCTTGCAACTACTATTGGTTCAATGCTAGGAACAAGTACTGTTAATACATATGTAGAATCTACTTCAGGTGTATCTGCAGGAGGTAGGACAGGACTTACATCATGTGTTGTTGGAATATTATTTATACTTTCATTATTCTTTAGTGGACTAGTCGGAATAGTTCCTACCCAAGCTACAGCTCCAGCACTTATAATTGTAGGGGCACTTATGATTGGAGTAGTTACTAAAATAGACTTTAGTGATTTTACAGAAGGACTTCCAGCTTTCTTTGCTATAGCATTTATGCCTTTTAGTTACAGTATAGCAAATGGTATAGCAGCAGCAATAATATTTTATCCAATAGTTAAAATAGTTACAGGAAAATATAAGGAAGTTCATCCAATAGTATATGTACTTGCAGCTTTATTTATATTTAGATTTGCTATGCTTTCATAATTAGAGATAAAAAATAACTGGTTAGAAAATTTATTTTCTAACCAGTTATTTTTTTTAATTAATAGTTAAGAATGAAGAATTAATAGTTAATGTGGATTTTTTTACGTTACACTACAAAAAATGTTCGATTAAGCTTTTTATCACTCGTTTCACTAAAGCCAAACATTACTGATTCATATAAATTTAAAGATTTTTTGCGACAGCTAAAAATCATCCTTCACTATTAATTTTTCATTATTAATTCTTAACTTGCGAAGCTTTGATTCGCATTATTTTTATATATTGTATTGTCTTTAGTCTACAAAACTATTCCAGTAATTTGAATAATCAATTGCTACAGGTGATATATTGGAGTATTTTACATCATAGTGTTCAGCTAATGCATTTATGAATTCTTTTGCAGGCATTCCGGATTTTTCTATTAAACCTTCAATTTGTTTTTGTAAGTCCTCTGGTATTTTAGAAAAACAGTAGGTAGTATTCATTTTAACAAATCCCCCTTATAATATAGTACTAACATTTAATATATTATATGATATATAACTTTTTAAGTGTAATATATACGCTGAATCTCTACTTTTAGTATAGCATTATATGCAAAAAAATTCAATAAAGAGTAGTCTATAAACATATTATTTTTTATGTACTTCTTTGAAAGCAAGTATTTTTTTATATACATTTTGTGCTTCTATCAGAGTAAGTGTTTTTTGTATACATTCTGCCATTAATTTATGGCCTAGTGCTGTAGGATGAATTCCATCTATAAACAAATCGTCATTGGTGTTTGTTTCTAATTTTTCCTGGAAGCGGCTATAAAAGTCTGCATAAAAAAGACTGTTTTTAGTGCAAAAATCTATTATCCAATTTCTGTATTCACTTTCTAGCTCACTTATTTTCTCATAATCTAAGGTACTATCCCACTTTTCCTTAGCTAATTTTTTGTATACGAGAGGTTCTATGCCTATTATTGTAATTATTTTTGCAGATAAGGCTTCTTTTACAATCTCTTTTAAATTGTCTGTTACTAGTTTTAGAGATCTTCCAGTCATAAAGTCGTTACATCCGACCATAATGAGTACATGACTAGGGTTATTTTGAATTACATCTTTATAAGAACGTGACAACAATCCCGAAGCCGTATCTCCACATACTCCTTTGTTTAAAATATCTATTTGAAGTTTTTCTCTTAGAATGGATACAAAACATTCACTGTTAGAAACACCATATCCAGCAGTTAAGCTGTCTCCTATACATACCATTTTCATAGTTAAACAATCTCCTTTCAATTTTTGAAACGTAAAATAATGTTCGATATGGTATGAACATTACCACCATATATTTTCTTACAATCTCAAAATATACGAATATTATGTAGTAAATTAGCATAAACGTATTGAATTATATAATTTGATATGATAATATAAGTATATCATAAATAAATGAATAGAATATCCATATAATCCTAATAATGAGGTTTAGGAGTATCTACAGGGAACCGTAAAATTCTCATAGCTATGGATAACTTTATTTAAAGCTGGATATTTTTATACCAAGTTTTAGTTAAGGTGACTAGCTTAAGGTTTCACATAGATTCTCAATTGTAGATTTTATTGAAACCTTTTTATTATACTTTTGGTGATATAATCTAACATTTGTTGTTTAAGGAGGACGAATATGAAAGTAGCAATTATATTTGGAAGTAGTTCCGACATTGACAAGATGAAAGGAGCTGCCAAAGCCTTAAAAGAATTTGACATTCAATATGAGGCATATATTTTATCAGCCCACAGGGTTCCGGAAAAACTTTTAGAAACTGTAAAAAAATTGGAAGAAGAAGGCTGTGAATGTATTATTTCAGGTGCTGGTCTTGCAGCACATCTTCCAGGAGTTATTGCAGCTAATACAACTATTCCAGTTATAGGAGTTCCACTTAATGCAGCTATTTCTGGATTGGATTCTCTCTTTTCAATAGTACAGATGCCAAAATCCATACCTGTAGCTACAGTTGGAATAAATAACAGTTACAATGCAGGCATGCTGGCAGTAGAGATTTTAGCACTTAAATATTCTGAAATTAAAAAGAAATTAATTGAATATAGAAAAAATATGAAAGAAAAGTTTATAAATGAAAATGGAAAAGGAGTGGAATTATAATATGGAAAAAGGAAAAATGATATATGAAGGAAAAGCAAAAAAGGTATATGAAACAGAAGATAAAGACAAGGTAATAATTTATTATAAAGATGATGCTACAGCTTTTAACGGAGAGAAAAAAGGACAGATATCAGATAAAGGAGTATTAAATAATACAATTACTTCAATGCTCTTTGAGTTACTTGAAAAACATGGTATAGAAACTCACTTTGAGGAAAAATTAAATGATAGAGAACAACTTTGTAAAAAGGTAGAAATAGTTCCTCTAGAAGTAATTGTTAGAAATGTAGCAGCAGGAAGTATGGCAAAGAGATTAGGCTTAGAAGAAGGTACACCATTAAAGACTACAGTATATGAAATAAGCTACAAAAATGATGAACTTGGAGATCCTCTTATAAATGATTATCATGCAGTTGCGATTGGAGCTGCTACTTTTGATGAGCTTAAAACTATATATAATATGACGGAATCCATAAACAATATCTTAAAAGAATTTTTCTTGAAACAGGGAATAAAACTAATAGATTTTAAATTGGAATTTGGTAAATTCAATGGAAAAATAGTTTTAGCTGATGAGATATCACCAGATACATGCAGACTATGGGATGCAAAGACTAATGAAAAATTAGATAAAGATAGATTTAGAAGAGATATGGGAAATGTAAAAGAAGCCTATGTAGAAATATTGAAGAGAATAAGTAAAAATTAGCAGCTGCCTTAATTTTATGGTTAAAAGGAGAGAATTTTTGATGTGCACTTTAAATGATAAATTTAATACTTGCTCCTGTATTGATTTGGAGGAAGATAAATTCAAGGATGAATGCGGTGTATTTGGAATATTTTCTAAGAACAATATAGATGTAGCATCTTTAACTTATTATGGACTATATGCTCTCCAGCATAGGGGGCAGGAAAGTGCAGGTATTGTAGTTTCTGATGGAAGTGAATTTAAGTATCATAAAGGTATGGGGCTTGTAGCAGATGTATTTAATAAGGATATATTAGAAGGACTTAAAGGAAAAAGTGCTATAGGTCATGTAAGGTATTCTACAGCAGGTTCAAGTACTTTAAACAATGCTCAGCCACTTATGGTGAAATATAAACTTGGATCTATTGCTATAGCACACAATGGTACTTTGGTCAATGCAGATGTCATAAGAGGACTTTTAGAAGATGCAGGATATATTTTTCAGACATCTGTAGATTCAGAAGTTATCTTAAGTCTTATTGCAAGAGAGGCTAGGAGAGATATAGGTAAAGCTGTAGTAGATACAGTTCAAGCAGTGAAAGGTTCTTATGCCATTACTATTTTAACGGAAAATGAACTTATAGGTGTAAGAGATCCAAATGGGATAAGACCGCTTTGTATAGGTGAATTAAACGGAGATTATATACTCTGTTCTGAAAGCTGTGCCCTGGATTCTATAGGAGCAAATTTTATAAGAGATGTAAAGCCTGGAGAAATTGTAATTATAAACGATGATGGAATTAAATCTATAAATTTTGCAGAAAAGACAAAATGTGAAACCTGCTCTTTTGAATATATATACTTTGCAAGACCAGACAGTACTATAGATGATATAAACGTATATACATCAAGAGTTAAAGCAGGAAGAATACTTTATAGAGAAAACCCAGTAGAGGCAGATGTGGTTATAGGTGTCCCTGATTCTGGAATACCAGCAGCTCTTGGATATTCAGAAGAATCGGGAATACCTTATGCTATAGGATTTATAAAAAATAAATATGTAGGAAGAACATTTATTGCTCCATCCCAAGAACTTAGGTCTAAAGCAGTAGCTGTAAAGTTAAACCCTTTAAAGGTAAATGTAGAAGGAAAAAGAGTGGTAATTGTTGATGATTCCATAGTTAGAGGAACTACCAGTGGAAAACTTGT
Organism: Clostridium sp. 001; assembly: GCF_019056555.1. NCBI lineage: Bacteria > Bacillati > Bacillota > Clostridia > Eubacteriales > Clostridiaceae > Clostridium > Clostridium sp. 001. Next base: position 3,382,131 of record NZ_CP020473.1, read on the forward strand.
AGAAATACTTAGAAAAGCTGGAGCTACTGAAGTGCACTTTAGAGTTTCATCTCCTGTAGTTAAGTATCCTTGTTATTTTGGAATTGACACACCTTATAGGTCTCAACTTATAGGTTCTAATGCAAAAATAGAGGAAATAAGGGATAAAATAGGAGCAGATAGTTTAGGCTATATAAGTATAGATGGAATTTTAAAATCTCTTGAATGTACTGAGTCAAAAGGATATTGTTTAGGGTGTTTTAATGGAATATACCCAATATCTGTACCTATAGAAAAAGATAAAAATTATTTAGAGTAAGAGGTGGTTTGCTGTGGTAACATATAAAGATTCCGGTGTAAATATTGAAGAAGGATATAAGTCAGTAAAACTTATGAAAGAATATTCATCTAAGACTTTTACCCAAGGGGTTTTAAATGGACTTGGAAGTTTTGCAGGTATGTTTGAACTTGGTAAATATAAAAATCCAGTACTTGTATCTGGAACAGATGGAGTAGGAACAAAGTTAAAAATAGCATTTCAAATGAAAACTTATGATACAGTGGGAATAGATTGTGTGGCTATGTGTGTAAATGATGTTTTATGCCATGGTGCAAAACCCCTGTTTTTTTTAGACTACCTAGCTTGCTCTAATTTGGAAGCAGAAGTTGCGGCAGATTTGGTTAAAGGTGTATCAGATGGATGTATTCAGGCAGGTTGTGCTCTAATTGGAGGAGAAACTGCTGAAATGCCTGGCTTTTATTCCAAGGGAGACTACGATATGGCAGGATTCACCGTAGGAGTTGTGGAAAAAGACAATATAATAAATGGAAGCACAGTAGAAGAAGGAGATGTCCTTGTAGGAATAGCATCTAGTGGAGTTCACAGTAATGGATATTCATTAGTAAGAAAAGTTGTAAAAGATTTTGATGAGGACTTTTTAGGTACACCTATAGGAAAAGTACTTTTGACACCTACAAAGATATATGTAAAACCTGTACTTAAACTTTTGGATAAATTTAAAATTAAGGCTATGGCCCATATAACTGGAGGGGGATTCTTTGAAAACATACCTAGAATGTTTAAAGATGATTTTACTGCAGTTATAGATAAGAAAAGCTTTGAAGTGCCACCTATATTTAAGCATTTAATGGAACTAGGGGTAGAAGAAAAGCAGATGTACAACACTTATAATATGGGAATAGGATTTGTACTATGTGTAGATAATAAAGATGCTAAAAACGTAGTGGAAGAATTAAATAAAATGGGCGAAAAGGCATATATAATAGGAAGTGTAAAAAAAGGGGAAAAATCAGTATGTTTAAAATAGCAGTTTTGGTTTCTGGAGGAGGTACTGACCTTCAGTCTATAATAGATGCAGTTGAGAGCGGATATATAAAAAGTTGCAGTATAGAAGCTGTAATAGGTGACAGACCTGGAATTTATGCTTTAGAAAGAGCTGAAAAGCATAATATAAAATCCTATGTATTAGATAAGAAAATACATAAGTCTAATATTTCTCAGGAAATATTAAAGATGCTTAAAGGCAAAGTTGACTTAATAGTATGTGCAGGTTGGCTTTCCATACTTAAAGGAGAGCTGATTTCAGAATTTAGAAATAAAATAGTAAATATACACCCTTCTTTAATACCATCCTTTTGCGGAGATGGTATGTATGGCATAAAGGTTCATGAAAAGGCAATTGAGTATGGAGTTAAAGTATCAGGCTGTACTGTACACTTTGTAGATGAGGGTACAGACAGTGGTCCTATAATAATTCAAAAGACAGTTCCTGTATATTTTCAAGATACTCCAGAAATGCTTCAAAAGAGAATATTAGAAGAAGAGCATAAAGCCCTTCCTGAAGTTATCAAACTTATTTCTGAAAACAAAATAGTGGTGGAGAACAGAATAGTAAAAGTTTGTAATTAAAATAATTGGAGGCGCAAATTATGATAGATCGTGCATTAATAAGTGTTTATAACAAAAATGGATTATTGGATTTAGCAAAGTTTTTGATAAATAGGGGAGTTGAAATAATATCTACAGGTGGAACTTATAGATACCTTGTGGAAAATAATATAAAGGTTACAGAAGTATCTAAAGTTACTGGATTTGATGAGATATTAGATGGCAGAGTAAAGACACTTCATCCAGTTATACATGGTGGTATACTTGCCAAAAGAGATAATAAAGAACATATGGATACTATAAAGAGTAAGAACATAAAACCAATAGATATGGTAGTCGTAAATTTATATCCTTTTTTCGACAAGGTATGTGATAATATAACTTTTGATGAAAAAATAGAATTTATAGACATTGGCGGTCCAACTATGATAAGAGCTGCAGCCAAAAATTTTCAAGATGTAATAGTTGTTACAGATGTAAATGATTATTCACAAATAATTAAGGAGATAGAAACCTCTGGAGACGTAAAATATGAATTTAGAAGAAAACTTGCAGGTAAAGTATTTAATTTGATGTCTGCCTATGATGGAGCTATAAGTAATTTCCTACTTGAAGATGAATATCCAGAATACTTAAGCTTGTCCTATAAAAAATCTGAAAGCTTAAGATACGGAGAAAATCCACATCAAAGTGCAGCTTATTACACAGAAACTGTAGGAAAAGCTCCTATGAAAGATTTTGAGCAGTTAAGTGGTAAAACACTTTCATATAATAATATGAGAGATATGGATATGGCATGGAAGGCAGTAAGTGAATTTGAGGAAATATGCTGTGTTGCAGTTAAGCACAATACTCCTTGTGGTGTAGCCCTTGGAAAAGACCTACATGAGGCTTATGTAAAAGCTTATGAGTGTGATTCTACTTCTATTTTTGGAGGTATTATAGCTGTAAATAGAAAATTAGATGCAAAAACTGCGGAAGAAATAGCTAAGATTTTTGTTGAAATAGTCATAGCACCGGATTTTGATAAGGATGCAGTTGAAATATTAAAGGCAAAGAAAAATCTAAGGATAATTAAGTGTGATGTAAAACCTACTAATGATTTTGAAATATCAAAATTAGATGGTGGGATACTTGTACAATCTGCTGATGATAAATTGGTAGATGAGACTAAAGTAGTTACGGAAAAGAAACCTTCAAAAGAAGAAATGGACAATTTGATATTTGGAATGAAGGTTTGTAAATACGTAAAATCAAATGCTATTGTAGTAGTTAAAGACTTCATGGCTAAAGGAATTGGTGGAGGACAGGTAAATAGAATATGGCCTGCATGCCAGGCACTTGATAGGGCAGGAGATGGGGTAGTACTTGCCTCAGATGCATTTTTCCCATTTAACGATGTAGTATGTGAAGCAGCAAAGCATGGAATAAAATCCATAATACAACCAGGAGGTTCCATAAAGGATGAGGATTCTATAGCTGAATGTAATAAAAATGGAATTTCCATGGTGTTTACAGGGGTAAGACATTTTAAACATTAATTCTTAAGACGTTTAAAAGAAGTAACAAGTTAAAGATGCGACGGATATTTTTTATCAGACAAGGAGGTAGGTTCCGCAGATAGTGAATCCTATCTAAGGGTTCTACCGACGCAGTATGATAAAAAATAGGCTAGCATCTTGATTGGTTATTTCTTTGAAAATGTCTACTATGAAAAGGGGGATTTTATATAATGAAGGTACTTGTAATAGGTTCCGGTGGAAGAGAACATGCTATTTGCTGGAAAATATCTCAAAGTTCCAAGGTGGATAAAATATTTTGTGCTCCAGGAAATGGAGGAACGGATATAGTAGATAAATGCAGTAATCTGAATATAACAGACATAGATGGACTTATAGATTTTGCATCTAAAGAAAATATAGATTTAACTGTGGTAGGCCCTGAAGGACCACTTACAGAAGGCATAGTGGATAAATTTAAAAGCAAGGGACTTAAAATATTTGGACCAAGTTTAAAAGCTGCTCAGCTTGAGGGAAGTAAAATCTATTCTAAGGATTTTATGAAAAAGTATGGAATTAAAACTGCTGAATATTGCACTTTTGATGATAAAGACAGTGCTTTAAAATACATAGAAAATTGTAGGTATCCTGTAGTTATAAAGGCTGACGGATTAGCGGCAGGAAAAGGTGTTTCTATATGTCAGAATTATGAGGAAGCAAGTACTGCATTAAATGATTTTATGGTAAAGGACGTATTTAAAGGGGCAGGAAAAAATGTAGTTATTGAAGAATTTCTAGAGGGAGTAGAGGCTTCAATACTTACAATAACAGATGGAAATATTATTCTTCCTTTTATATCTTCAAAGGATCATAAGCAAATATATGATGGGGGTCTAGGACCAAATACAGGTGGAATGGGAGCTATAGCTCCAAATCCATACTGCACGGAGGAAGTTTTAAAAGATTTTGAGAAAAATATAATGGAACCTACTTTAAGAGGAATACAGCAGGAAAACTTAGATTATGTGGGAATAATCTTCTTCGGCATTATGATAACAAAAAAAGGAGTTTATTTGTTAGAGTATAATGTTAGAATGGGTGATCCTGAAACTCAAGCTGTACTTCCACTTATGAAAAGTGATTTTGTGGAACTTGTAGAAAATGCTATAGATAGAAAACTTGATAAATTTAATTTGCAATGGAAAGAGGGAGCTTCCTGCTGTGTTGTAGCTGCGTCTAAAGGGTATCCTTTAAAGTATGATACTGGTTTAAAAATAGAAGGGATGGAAAAGTCCAGTAATGTTTTTGCTGCAGGGGTTAAAAAAGAAAATGGACAGTTTAAAACATCTGGTGGAAGGGTTTTAGTAACTTATGGAGTTGGAAATGATTTAAATTCTGCTGTGGAAGCTGCTTACTGTAATTTGAAAAAAATAAGTTTTCCGGGTATGTATTTTAGAACAGATATAGGAAAGTAAATTATAATTTTAGTGTAAAATTTAGAAAAACTGATTTGTCTTAATTTTCATAAGGCAGGTCAGTTTTTTAAATTAACAGAATGTAAAAGATTTTTCAGTGGAAATAATTTAAAAATAATAGTAAAATAGTTCTATACTGTATGGAGGTTAATTTAAATGAATGATTCGAGAAATAGACGAAGGAAAAATATAAAGAGAAAGAAAAAGTTTTCTCCTAGACTGTTCTTTTTGTTTATAATTTATGAGCTTATAGTAGTTGTAGTTACTAGTCCTTTGCTAGTATTTTATGGGCCATTTAAAAATGTAAAAAACCAGATAGTAAGCACGGCTATGGCTACCTTTACTCATCAATACATAGCTACTCTTTTTTTGTCAAAGGATGAAATAAATAAAATACTCCAAGAAGGTAAGAGTGGCCAAACTACTAGCCAGGAAGCTGAAGATTTAAATGATGTAAATATAAATCATGTAGGTGATAAGGACATAAAAAGGTATGATATACCGAGCACAAGATTTGATGGTTATATTTTAGAGATAAAAGATCCTAAGAGAATACGTATAGGATATACTAGTAAATTAAGAGAAGTTGGAGAAAGAACAAGTGAAATAGCACAGAGAAATGGAGCTGTTGCAGCTATAAATGGAGGTGGATTTACAGATAAATCTGGAGGGAAGTATTGGGTAGGAACAGGAGGCTATCCAGAGGGAATTATAATATCTGGTGGTAAGGTAATATACAGTGATGTAAAATCTAATGAGAAAATAAATGTTACAGCTTTTACTCCAACTGGAAGACTTATAGTTGGAGACCACACACTTAAGGAACTCCTTGCCGATGGTGTAACAGAGGCAATTTCCTTTAGAAACTCACTTATAATAAATGGCAAGACTGTATCAGTAGAAAATGAAGGTTTAAATCCTAGAACAGCTATAGGACAGAAGGCAGATGGAACAATAGTCATGCTGGCTATAGATGGTAGAAAAGGATTGAAAATGGGAGCTTCATTAAAAGAAGTACAAAATATACTTTTGCAGCAAGGTGTAATTAATGCAAGCAATTTAGATGGAGGTTCATCCACTACAATGTACTTTAATGGAGAAGTAATAAATAATCCTTGTGATTGGAATGGTGAGAGAACTGTAGCTACAGCTATATATGTAAAACCTTAGAGGAGAGTGTGGTAGATGAAAAAACTTAAGAGAATAATTGTGTGGACAATGATTCCTATAGTTATGGAATTAGCAGGCCTTTTATTAGTAGATAAGTTTTATTTTGGTGGCGACTCCAATTTCAATATAAAAAAAGTAGATACTACTTCAAAACAGACAGCCAACAAAATTAGTGTAAAAATACCTGAAGATGCAAAGATGGTAAAAGTATCCTACAGTGGAAATTACATATCATATTATGATGGCCAATCTTTACAAGTAATTGATACATTAAAAAATAGCAAAAAAGAAGTGGACTTACAAAATGATTTATCCTATTATACCTGGAACTTGGATACAGATAACATACTTGTAGCAGAAAAGACAAGTGGTGGATCAGAATCAAGAAATTTAAAATTTGAGACTTATGATGCAAAACGTGATTCAACTTATCCATTGAAGAATGAGGAGAAGAAGCAGGAACTTTCAATATTACTTCCAGATAATTCTTATGATGTAAAACATATAGCTTTTTCTGGAGCTAGCAATGTAATCTATGTTAGCAGTGATACTAATGGAGAAGGCAGTAGTAGAATATATAGAATTGATGTAATGATTAGGATGAATTTGGTCAATTTTGTAAGATGCCAGCTTGGAAACATGGCTGCTATAAATGGCACAAATGGTGATGAACTTATATATGAAGATAGAACTTCTAATAGAATAAGAACTAGCAGGGGTGGAATAATAGCTACTGGTGAAAATGCTATGCATTATTTGTTGAATACAGACAACAATGACAATATTTACATAGGAAATGGGGAAGACAATAAAGTTAATAAAGTATTTGTGGCAAATCTTAAAACAAATAAAAACAGCTGGAAGGAATATACACTTCAAGGCTCTGTGAATAAAAACAATATATATGTTACAAGAAGTGGTAATATATATATAAATGATTCAAAAAATAGTCAGGTAAAAGATATTACTACAGGCAAAGTTACCAAGTATTCAGGAAATTTTGTATCTGTATATAAATATGGAGTAATAAGCCAGGACGGCAAAAAGCTAACAAACAGTCTATTTTAGGCATTTGAAAGAAAATAACTAGCGGCTATGCTAGTTATTTCTTTGAAAATGCCTTAGTTGGATTTAAAATAGTATAAGTTACCGTCTTCTATAGAATAGTCTATGAGCTTTTCATTGTATAAATAGGATATGAATGCAGATATTCCTCCAAAATTCAAATGATATTCATGAAAGTTTAAAGATAAATTGTTTAAAATAGTTATGTCTTCTAATATGTTTTCCCTAGTCAGCGGTTGATCTAAAAGATCTAGAATTTGATTTTTATATTTATCTATATTTTTAATGTTTTTGTCAACTAAAGAATTTATTTCGCTTTTATCCAGTACCTTTTTGGAGTGGCTTATTACAAAGTAATCTGCATCTATGTCTTTAATTTTATTCAATGACAGGAGACTATCTTCTATATTATATAAGTATGGGAAGGAGTATTTATCTAGTATCTCACTGCTGAATATGGAATCTCCAAGGAAACATACCTTTTCAGGAGTTACTATTCCTATTTGCTCTATTGAATGTCCAGGAAGTGCAATAATGTTAAATTTCTCGTCATTCAATTTATTTATGCCATATTCTAAAATGAAATCTACCTCTAGAGGTTTATTACTCCGGTTAAATGCTCTTGAAGGGTAGGATGAGGAAAGAATAGAGGAAAAGATCTCTGTATTTTCCATAAATAATTTTTCTAATTTAGATGTATATACTAGACAGCCTGGATAGTTTTTCTTAAAGTATAAATTTCCACCACAGTGGTCTAAGTGGCTGTGTGTGTTTATTATGTACTTGGGATGTAGGCTGTTTTCTATAAGCAAGTTTTCTATTTTTTTTGCTTCAGTGTTGTTTATGCCTGTATCTACAATTAGGCAGTTTTTATTTTTAAATATGAATACTCCACAGTTAGTGGGGGCATCTATGTAATAGGTATTTCCTTTTATCTTATTTAAAGTCATTAAAAACACTTCCTTGAAATATTTGAATTATTATTTTGCATACATAGATGATAACATATTTTATCTTTAAAACAAATATAGTTCCCAATATGAAATGAAATTTTGAAATTAAGGATTTATAATGATATAATTTTTAATAGGTATTTTTACGTTAAGATAATTTTAAATGGAGGTATTTTAAATGGATTCAGCTATGACAGGGTTACTTATGTTTATGGGATTCATGGGTGTTATGCAGGGACTTGGAATGAAACATAGCAAAGCTGTGAGGACAAAATTTAAATTAGATGCAGAAGGTGTAGATAAAAAATATGTTAATTTTAAGGCTAATTTTTTAATTATACTGGGAGGAATAATATTAATATTTCAATTAATTATTTTTATAAATCCTACATTTGGTAATAGACTAGAAATAATGTTACCAGCAGTTTTACTTGTAGGTATTACCTGGGATTTTATATATAAAAAAACGAGATTTAAACATAATGATAAGAAAAAGTAAAAGTTAATGCTAAAAGGTCTGTATAATTTATGTACAGACCTTTTAGCATTAACTTTTTCTCATATTGCACAAATTCCTATTTGGGCATCTGGAACAGTCATGATCTTTTTTACTTAATTTTATATTTTTATCAGCTCCATATATATACGCCATAGAACGCATGGAAGAAAGCATATAGTCTTCATTTACAGTCAAATTTAAAAAATTCTCCGCATCTAGCTTATCTAGTATATACTTTTGACATTTAAGAGGAATTTCCCCATCTCCAGGAGATATTCTACAACTCAATCCTAAATGCAACTCTTTAACTTTAGCGTATATGTGGCTAAAGAGTTGAGAGCTGAGTTCAAACAAGTAAGATGAAGCCATAGCATCAAGCATCATACCTTCCTTCATATTTCCATAGGAAAAGAATTCATTTACTTTACTTGTACAATTATCACCCATAGTTATAATACAATACACGATATATTCATAATTTTTTACAGCTTCAAAGTTAAAGTTATCTTCCCTTTTTTCTATTTCAAATATTCCTGTTGGTTCTATATTTTCATATAAAATAGGAAGAAGTTTCTCGTATAAACCTTCTATTTCTTCATCTTTTAGTATACTGCCATAGGACTTTAAAGTTTGTATTACTTGATCCTTGTTTAATTTAAAATCAAAGTCCAGTATTACATCCATTCTTATTACCCCCAAAGTTAGGTTAATTAATGTTTAATGTAGTTAACCCACTGATTTCTAATATCCATAAAGTAATTATCACCTGTTATAGAGTAAATTGCTTCTAATAAATCTATATGAACCTTATGATAATCTAAAGCAGGATTAGCATCCCTAGATGTCATTAGATGGCTTAAATCATAACTGGTGAAACCACCTATGTCATAGTAAGGTAATACTATTTTCAAGGTTTTAATTCCTTCATTGAAATAATAACTTGTTTGATCACCGCTTATGCTAGATACTGTTTTTGAAAGTTGATTCCAATCGTATATACCTAATAATGTAAACATATATCCATTTAATGTATAGGTAGGTGTTGTATTTACATACTCCTGAAAAAATATGTCATTTTTGAATCTAGGTTCCAGACTTCCAAGGGTATCCATAACTCCACCCTGACTTATTGGTGTTATTAAGTAATTAAATACTTTATTTCCCGCATCTATATATTTGTGATTGTGAGTTATTTCGTAAGCACGAGAAAAAACATTTAATGCTTCACCTTGAGACATACTTGAAGTCCAATTAGTTCCAAGGGATTCATAAGAGTAAAATGGGAACTTATATCTAAAACTTCCATCACTATCCATGTGATCCAGAAGAAAATCGCTACACTTTATAAATTGACTTAATACAGATGTATCTCCATGTAAATATTTGGCATGTAAATAAAGTGCATAATTACATATACTAACATAATTATACTGGGTTCCGAATTCTACATAGGTTACCATTGGAATACCATTTTCATCAAAAGTGAATATAGGCAAATTAAAATGATTATCCTTGTAAATATTTAAATATTCCTGAGTAGGGTCGTACTTAATTGTATTATCAAAATTAAAATTAAGTTTACTATAATATTCCACAGCATCTTGAACTATTGCTTTAGAACTTTCCTTATAGATATATTTACTTATTATAGGATTTTTTGATAGTGCAACATTTTTATATATAGTAGCATTAATTTTAATATTTTCAGGAACTGGCAATTGAAGCAAATAATTATAGATGTTTAAAGCTGAATCATAATTTCCCTGATTATGAATGTTTACTGCAGTATCTAATAAGTTGTAGGCATCATGGTCAAAAGCCATCTTTAAATTATAATCGTTAGGATATAATGAAATACCTAAAACTATATTCTTAAAAGCAGCTAGTTCATCAGAAGAAGCTTGTTTATTATAAGAATCTATGAAGTCATTAGGCGTAATATTTTCTGAATCTGTGAAAAATCTATTTAATAGATAGTTTGGAGTAACATCTTCTCCGCCTACTACTATACATTCTTTTAGTGTAGCCTTGTTGCTTCTAACCATTCTAATCTGGTCGAAAGACATGCTGTCATTTACAAGTACTACGGGTGAGTTATTCTTGGCAGCTAGAGGAGAAATAGATAGTCCATCTGGATAATTTATTCCTGCTGCTACATATATTTTTGATGCTTTTGAAAGATCATAAAATTCTTTAATTACATTTGCATTTGTATCATATCTGGTTTGACCACTTAGTCTTTCATAATCACCAAAGTAAGAAGCTGTATCGTCAGGAATAACACCTTGTCCACCAATTACATAGGTTTTCGAAGATTTTAAAGTACTTATATAGTCTTTAAGTACATCAGGAACACCACTTTTAGGAGTTAAAACAATAGGTGCAACTTTACTTGAAGCATAAGATGAAATTGATAGTGCATCTGCAAAACTTTCAGATGAAACAACAAATAATTGGTTACCTCCAACTTCTTTTGCAATTTCAATGGAGGTTTCAATTCTCGTAGCTCCACCTAATCTTTTTACATTTAAATTTTTTTGTGTTAATTCATTTTCTATTTCATTTGAAACAGCACCTGTACCACCTATTAAAAATATATTTTTAACACCTAGGCTTGTCAACTTATTTTGCATTTCAGGACTTAAAGTGTTTCCATCTGTCATCAATAAAGGTGCATTGTACTTAGCACTTAAAGGTGCTGCACAAATTGCATCTGGGAAATTTTCACCTGAAACAATAATTGCAGAATCAGAATGACCGCTCCAGCCATAGTCAGCTATTTTCATATTAGTTGAGTATCTATTTGGACCAGATAATCTTGTTATAGTTGGACCTTGAGACTGAGCATTGATTACAGTAGTTTTTGAAAAAATTAGTGCTGTAGAAATTATTAAAGTAGTTATAACTTTTTTAGATAACATAAATTTCCTCCGATTTAGTTAGATCTTTACTAGAAAACAGAATTGAAATCCATATAAATCATATCATTATATCATTACATTATCAATAATAACAACGTTAGTGCCGTTAATTCAGAGATTTAGCACCTAAATTCCAGTGAAAATTTTATTTTTACTGGAATTATATTTTTTTACACTTATTTAAAGGTCTGGTAAGCCCTTAAACCGGTAGATCGTAAAAATTGTTATACACTCCCCTACCCCTAAAAATCTTAATGCAAAGTTTCCAGTTTTTATTTTAAAATTACGTCTTTATGAATAGTGGATTATCCCAATCATCTTCTATAGTAAATCTTTCATCTTTTATATCTTCAATAATATCTATTTGGAGCATTTTTTTCTTCCTAAAACCTCTGATACACCTAAAAAAATATAACTGCATTAAATTAAATGCTAGTATCATAAACATTAAAACTGTCTCTACCCCTGTAGAACTGTGAAGAAAACAATGATCTAAATGCCATTCAGTTTTCAACTGATGAAATACATTATTTTCAATATCCCATCTTTTATGCATTATTTTCCATAAAGTTTCTACTGATATAAATTTATCTGTTGTTATGATCCATTCTTCTTTAATTTCTGCTTTATCTCCAGTATGAATTTCTTCTATAAATTTTATGAATCTTACTTCTATACTTGAATCAGACATTTGAAAATTATCATCATCCCACGCTTTAATCTTTCTATAGGTATTTACATTTTCCTTTACAGTCCAATCTTTATCTGCCTCCCGGCATTTAAATAGGGCTAATGCATCTTTTACAATGTGCAGCCTTTCATCTTTTACTCTTACCAATGCATCCATTCCTATAGAAAGAACTTCTTTTATCCAAGTAGATTTACAGTAAAGAGCATCAGCCACTATGATGTCAGCGAAATGATGATACTTCTTATATAACTTCTTAATTAGTCGTTTACTACCCGTAATTTCACCTTCATCTTTACTTGAACTATCTTTTTTAGGTTCAAGCATCTCTTGACCTAAAATAATATGTGGGTCTGATCCTACTGTTGCACACACTACAGATCTATGAAAATAATGGGTAGTTCCATCTCTATTCTCTCGAGAAAGGCATTTATTGCAACATTTTTTAGTACTTTCAAATAACTCTACACCATCTATGGCAGCTACTTTTAAACCATCAATAGTACCATTTCGAAATACTTTGTTTTTTATAGTTGTTTTTATTATGCTGATATGAATGTTTTTCAAGCCATCCATATCAAAGTTACTTAAACACCGCCTGACTGCGTCAATGTGCAGCATTTTAGTATTTTTAGGTAACACTTTTTTAAATTTATTCTTTTCAATCCAATGTTCTAATCTATTGAAACTTCTTATTTGAAGCATGAATCCAAATAACACTACGAAAACTATTGTTGAAACTTTTACTGGAGATTTTACTCTTTTATCTTTTAAACTATTGATTTTTTCACCTATATCATATACTTTATTAATATAAGTAAGTAATTGTTTTAAATAACTTTTACTCATTTTATCAGCATCCTTTTATTTTTAGTTTTCAGCAAAACCATTATAAAAAGGATGCTTTTATTATGCAAATTTTTTCCGTATAATTTCCAGTAAAAATCGGAATCTATTACTTCTACTGTAAATATTCATAAGACTTTATAATCCAAAGGACTACCGTCCTAAAAATTTTTTAAGTGCTAAACTTCTGCCGTTAATTTTAATAAGTAGTAAAAAACGCGAATAACATCATACTAAGCCTTAACTGGCAATAGACGGATATTATTCGCTCATAAATTTGGATTATAGGTTAAATATGCATATTTTATATGAAGTTTATTGTTCTTCCATAAGATTTGCTTTAATATATTCAACAGCACTAGCTCCTGCTATTCTTCCGCTGTTCAAAGCAAAACCTAGTGAATTTCCAGGTAGTACAAAAGCATAATCAGGATTGTATAGTGAATTAGCATCAGTTCCAGCAGCATAAAGTCCCTTTATAACATTTAAATCATCATTAAGAACTTCAGTATTATAGTTTATTTTTATACCGCCAGCACTTCCATATGCACTTAAACCAAGTTTTAATGCATAATATTTAGGGCCTTTGATTGGTAATAAGTATTTAGGATTTTTATGGAATAACTCATCCTTTGAATCACAATAAGAATTATAAGTATCAATGGTATTTTTTAAGTTTTCTGCATCAATGCCGGTTTTTTTAGCTAACTCTTCTATAGAATCAGCAATAAATAATACATCACTTCCATTTTTCTTTGCTTCTTCTTCTTCTTGTCTAAAATAACTCATATCCATACTAGAAGTAACTACATTTATAAGATCTAATCCTTTTTCTTCATAATGCTTGATTAACTCTTCATCTATTATAGAATATGCAACTTTCTTTTTTTGTTTTTCAATAGCATTTGCGGTAAATACAGGATTTTCTATAACTTCTTCATTTATAAATCTTTCACCATCCAGGTTAACTAAAAGGTTAGGTTGACGGAAGGGTAACTCTATAGGAGCATATCCACCAGTGTTAGGAGCAAAGAATACCATTTCCATAGTCATAAAATCTTTTGAAGCGCCAGCATCCCAAGCCATCTGGATTCCATCTCCAGTTAATCCAGGAATTCTATATGAGAACAAATCTTTTCCCCATTCAAGTCCAACATACTTCTTAATAAAATCTGGATTATCACCAAATCCGCCTGTACCGATGATAACTGCTCCAGCATATACTTCTAATTCACCATCTTTATCGCTAGCTGTTACGCCAATTATCTCTCCTTGATCTTTAATAATACTCTTTACAGGTGTTTCTAATAATATTTTAACGCCTAATTCTTCTGCTCTTTCTGTCATGATTTTAATCATAGTAGCAGCTGCACGGAGTCCTGGTTTTCCAGTTTTAGGTTTAACAATATGCCAAGTTGCTTCTGAAGCTGGAAAATATTTTGAAGGTAATGCGAATTCTACTCCCATATTTTCTAACCATTCAATAGTTCCTGCTGACTGCTCTAAATATCTTCTTATCAATCTTGCATCTGATCTCCAGTGAGAATATTCCATGAACTTATTAAATGCTCTATCTACAGATATATCTATAAGCCTTTCTCTTTGCATTCTTGTTTCAACACCTAGAGGGCCCATTGCCATATTAGCACATCCACCTGTAGTATTAGCTTTTTCAAGCACCATTACTTTTGCACCATTTTCAGCAGCAGTAACTGCTGCAGCAAGCCCTGATGCTCCTCCTCCAACAACAACAACATCTGTTTCAAACTCTCTCATTACTTTTTCCTCCTTTAATAATATTATTGATATATGAAATTTGTATTATTAGCTTCGTCTGCGTCTTCGTCTGCCAGCCATTAATCCTCCACCATTTTGTGGTTCAGCCTTAAAACTTCCAACTGGTACTGGCTCTTGTGGAAGCTTAGGTACAACTGTGCCTGCCTTTTGAATTGCTGCGTTTTCACATATTACTGTACATTTTCCACATCTATCGCAAATATCTAAATTTATTACATGAATCAAATTATTATCTCCAGCAATTGCTTTTTGAGGGCATTCTTCCACACACTTATTACAGCCACTGCATTTTTCTGGTGAAACATAATAACTGAAAAATTTCTTACATACTAAAGCATCACATCTTTTTCTTTTTATATGCTTCTCAAACTCTTCTTTGCTTTCTTCAATTATTTTCTTAGTAATTTTTCCAACCTCTTTACCATAACTGCAGCATGATCCTAGTATTAAATCGTCTGATATTTCAGTTAGAATTTCAATGTCTCCATCACGACCCTTACCTTGAGAAATTGCTTCTGTTATTACATTAAGCTGTAATATTCCTTCTCGGCAGATTACACATTCTCCACAGCTTGTACGTCTTGTACTATCAGTAAATACTCTCATTTTATCAACAGGACATGGATTTTCTGACTGTTTTTTATATTCTTCAATTATAAAATTTTTTATTTCTTCTAAAGATGCCTGTTTCCATAACTTTCTTTGCATTAATGCCATACTTTTCCACTCCTTTCTATTTAACTTTATACTGAGCCCATAATTTTGGCTTTCTAATTTGTGTACGTAAATCACACTGTAAACATCTATTTGATTCTTTGCAAGCTGAAGTTTCACTTAAACAATGATTTACTTCCTTGAAATTTTTAATACGACTTTGAATATTTTCACATTCATTTTTTGCCCTTTCTATGGATAAAAAATTTTCATCTTTACCTATATATGGATTAGGAACAATATCTTCTGTTAATTTATCTTCAATTACTCCATCTCCACCTAGTTCGATATCTATAGCAGATGCAACTTTACGTCCAGCTGCAATTGCCCTAATTATAGAATTCGTTCCATATACTGCATCACCAACTGCATACATATCACTATCACTGATCTTCATTCCATCTTCAGTAATAATTGAATTCCCACGTCCAGTAGGTATATTCCACTTTTCTGGTATTTCTGCTCTTTGACCTGTAGCAAAAATAACTGTATCTGCCGGTATTATATGTTCTGAATCTGGTGCTATTTCAAGTTTCAATCTTTTATTTTCATCAAAACTAAAGGATGCTACTTTCTGGCACTTTACTCCTGCAGCAATATTGCAGCTGCCTTCTATGGAAATAAAAGTTCTTGAATTAAGAATTTTAATTCCTTCTTCTAATCCTTCTTTTATCTCATCATCGCTTGCAGTCATAGCTTTTCTATTTTCTAAACAAGCCATTGTAATATCTTTTGCTCCTAACCTTTTTGCTACTCTTGCACAGTCAAATGCGACATTTCCGCCGCCTAAAACTACTACTTTTTCACCTACAGTTAATGGCCTTTTAAGAGAAACGCTTTGTAAAAATTCTATATTTTCATATACATTTTTATAGTTAGCTCCTGGAATTGGTAATCGTACACCTTTCCCTGTTCCTATTGCCAGTAAAATCTTATCAAAACCTTTAGATTTTAAATTCTCAAGTGAAGTTACTTCTGTATTGGTCAATATAGTAACTCCTGCACGCTCTATTTCTGCAATTTCATCCTGAACAGCTTTTCTTGGAAGACGATATTCTGGAATACCAGTTGTCATCATTCCTCCAGCTACTGGTGATTTTTCAAATACTGTAACTTTATGTCCGCATTTTGCTAAATAATATGCTGATGTTAAACCTGCTGGTCCAGCACCTACAACGGCAATCTTTTTATTAGTTTTAGGTTTAAAAGTAACTTTATCACGCCATAGACCTTCATCATGCTCTGCTGCAAATCTTTTTAATTCTCTAATGGATAAAGCTTTATTGATTTCTTTTCTTCTACATGCATTTTCGCAAAATGCCATGCACACATACCCTAATGAATGTGGAAAGGGTGCTTTTTCACGAATAACTGCAATGGCATCCTGATATTTTCCTTCTTTAATGTATCGAATATATTTTGGAACATCAATATTTGCTGGGCATTCTGCTTTACATGGGATAAGATTTAGTTCACGATTTAAATTTTTCTTGAATACTCCTTCTTTGTCCTGAAGTGCACCTGTAGGACATACTTCTACGCAAGCTCCACAGAAACGGCAGTTTTCTTCTTTTAAAGAATTGTGACTACGAATATCAACCATGATTCTATCATCTTCTGTTATTTCATAGTTAAGAACGTTTACTCCTCGAACCTCTTTACACATTCTTACGCATCGTCCACAGGATATACATCTATTTAGATCTCTTACAATAAGCGGATTAGATGTGTTTACAGGTACACTGTTTAGTGTTCTTCTTAGACGAGAAGTACTTACTCCTAAATATTGAATTAATGATTGTAATTCACATTTTAGATATTTAGGACAAGTAGTGCAATCGTCAACATGATTGGCTAACATTAATTCCATGGATAATCTTCTCATTGCATTTAATTTTTCTGTTTTTGTATGTATTATCATTCCGTCTTCTACCTTAGTAGTACATGCTGTTTTTATTTCGTTACATCCCTCAATTTCAACAACACACAATCTACATGCACCAATATCAGGTAGATCTGGATGATGACATAAATGAGGAATGTATATGTCTGCTTCTAGTGATGCACTTAAAATGCTTTTTCCTGAATCTACTTGTAACGTATAACCATCAATTGTAATTGATACTGTATTCATTATTTTCACTCCATTTTCATAGTATTTCATCAAGTTGTTAAGTTATTGTTTTAACAATTAAACTATATAGTCTGCCCCAGGGGAAGAGTCAATAGCCTTTTATATATTTTTCAAATGGTTTGATTAAGAAAATAAAGCATTATATAATAAAGATTAGATGAATTTGATTTCAGGGGGAGGTATCTGAATTGAAAGATTTATATACTACAGGTGAGGTATCTAAGCTAATGAGTATACCTATTAAAGCATTACGTCTTTATGATTCAATGGGTATATTAAAACCTTTTCATATTGATGAAAATACACATTATCGTTACTATGTCTATGATCAGTTCTTTTATATTGATTTGATTCGCTATATGAATAAAGGTTTAAAAGTATCGTTAGAAGAGATTAAATTTATGTTGAATTCTTCTGATGATTATGAAATCCTTCTAGAGTGTCTATCCAATCATAAAGTATCTGTTGAGAAAAAAATTCAAGAACTGCAATATTCAAGTGAAGTTATTACAGAGGCAATTAATAACCTTAAAAATAGAGATAACAGTGCTATGGATTTGAAAATATATGAGCAATATCTTATGTCACGTCATGTTGCAGTTAAAAATGTCAATGTTTCAATTTATGATATCGATTTATATTGTAGAAGAAATGAAGACTTATTTGAAAGTGCTATTTCAGCCGAAGGAAATACAATGTGCTATATCTACAAGAAAAAAGATTATAAACCTGAGATGCATGATTTACTAGTATCACAGATTGGATACTTTACAGATAAACGTCTTAAAAATATAGAATATCTCATTTTACCTGAAGGTCGCTATTTATGTTGTAAATTTAGATATTCAGAGAAACTTTCCTGTCAGGTTATATATGAACTTATTAAATTTGCAAGTAATAATGGAATTAATTTATCTGATACGGCTATACAGATTTTTGAGCGTTTTGACTTAAGGGCAAAAACCAAATATGAGTATGAAATGGAAATACAAGTGCTGGAACTTGGAATCAATTCAGTATCATTTTAGTATGCTTAAAAAATCATATAAAATATAGTTGTATATATTAATTTATAACGCATAGTTATATTGACTAATTATCAATGTAACTATGTGTTTTTTAATAATAAGAAAATTTGCGTGAGTTAATGATGATAATTTATCAAAAAAGTATTGACTATTTTGATAAATGGATATATATTATAATAAAGATTTACGATTCGCGAATATTTTACAAAATATGAATAAAAATGCAGAGGAGAGATGAAAAATGACAATAAATGTAGATTTGTGGAAAACATTAATTGATTTAAAAAAATGCAAATGGGTTGATTTAACACATGCCTTTGGTTCAGATACACCAAAGTGGTCTGGCTTTAAGGCTGAAAAAATTGAAACTCTTTTTACAATTGAGAAGGATGGTATATTTGTCAATCAATATACTTTTCCAGGACAGTATGGAACACATATGGATGCCCCAGGACACTTTGCAGCAGGTAAAAGACTTATTGAGGATATAGAACTTAAAGAAATGGTTCTTCCTCTTGTAGTTATTGATTGTTCAGAAAAGTTTAAAGAAAATCCTGATTATGAGCTTACGCTTGAAGATTTGCTTGCATTTGAAGCTGAGTACGGTATTATTCCAGAAGGTTCTTTTGTAGCAATGAGAACGGATTGGGGTAAAAATTGGCCAGATCAAGAAAAATGTTCAAATGCAGACAGTGAAGGAAATCTTCATTATCCAGGATGGGCATATGAAACATTGGAATTTTTATATGAAACACGAAAGATAGCAGCAAGTGGACATGAACCATTTGATACAGATGCTCCAATAAGACAAGCTGAATATGGCTTTAAAGGTGAAAATTATATATTAAATCAAGATAAATATCAAATCGAAGTAATGACGAATTTGGATAAGGTTCCGCCAGTAGGATCAATAATTTTCTGTGTGGTTCCAAAAGCTAAGAATGCACCAGGTTTTCCAGTACGTGCTTTTGCAATAGTTAATGAGTAATAAGGCATTTTCAAATAAATAAGTAAAAGGAGTTCCTATTGTAATGATTAGAGAAATAAAAAATGTATCTATAATTGGAATGGGTGCAATGGGATGTGCTTATTCAAGCCAAATTTTTAAAAATATACAAGATATTAACGTAAAGATAATTGCCGAAGGAAAAAGAGCTGAGAGGTATAGAAAAGATGGCTTTGTAATAAATGGAGAGAAATATTTTTATGATGTTGCAGAACCAGATGAAAAATGTGAGGCTGCAGATTTAATAATAGTTGCGGTAAAGTATAATCAATTAAAAGAAGCAGTTACTCAGATTAAAAATCATGTAGGTGATAATACCATTATAATGTCTCTGTTAAATGGAATTACCAGTGAAGAAATACTTGGAGAAGTTTATGGAAAGGATAAAGTGCTTTATTCAATATCAGCAGGAATAGATGCTGTAAGGGAAGGGCATCAAAATGTAAACTTTAAAAATATTGGATATATAGATTTTGGTGAGGAAAGCAATGATACATTAACGGACAAGGTCAAAACCCTTAAAGAATTTTTCAATAAGGCTAAAATTGAAAACAAGATTCCAAAGGATATGCTTAGATCATTGTGGTGGAAATTCATGGTTAATGTAGGTATTAACCAAACATCAGCTGTTTTAAAGGCAAATTATGGTGTATTTCAAAGAGAACAAGCTGCCATAAATATAATGAGAAATGCTATGGAAGAAGTTATTTTAGTATCTCAAAAGGCAGGAGTTAATCTCACAGAAGAAGATATAGAAGATTGGGTGAAGGTTTTAAATAAACTGTCACCTGAGGGAAAAACTTCAATGTGCCAGGATATACTGGCTAAGAGAAAAACAGAGATTGAGATTTTTGGTGGGACAGTAGTAGAACTTGGCAAAAAGTACAATGTTTTAACACCTATAAATAGTACACTTACCAATATTATTAAGGTTACAGAATCCTTGTACTAATGAAATCCAATGTTAGGCAATTAAGATATTAAATTTGAGGGGGGAATTGCATTGGCTAAGAATGAATTAAAGAAAAACCAATTGAATTATCTTGAGGTAATAGCACTATCTGTTGCTATTATAGCGCCAACCTTTGCTATGTCTATGAATGTAACTTTAATGGCTAGTATTGCTTCATATTCAACTGGATTGGTGTTTTTTGTAAGCACACTTGTGATAGGATGTGTAGCTATAGCTTTTGTAAAATTTAATCAGTATATTTCAACTGCAGGTTCTGTTTATACTTTTGTTCAAAAATCCTTGGGTAAGAAAGCAGGAACAGCTTCGGGATGGATACTATTTTTGGCATATTTTATGTTCTTTACTGGATGCTGTTGTGCCTTTTCTGGCCTTTTTACAGAATTTATAAATCAAATTAGCGGAGTTAACCTCCCATGGATACCAGTTGCAATAATATGTGGCATTACTATGTGGTACATTTCAATTAACGAAGTAGCAATAAGTACAAGGGTAATGTTAGCATTTGAAGGCATAACAATATTAATGATACTTGTGCTTTCTGTTGTAATAATTGCAAAAACTGCCATGACTACAGGTTTAAGTTTGGCACCTTTTAAACTTAATGGAAATAGCATTGGAAGTATAGGTAGTGCTGGAGTTGTTGCACTTTTATGTTTTGGTGGTTTTGAAGGAGCATCAAGTTTAGGAGAGGAAAGTAAAGATCCTAAAAAAGTAATACCCTTTGCTCTTGCAAGTACGGTTATAGTAACTGGATTGTTCTTTATTTTTGTAAGCTATGCTCAGGTTATAGGATTTGGAATTACTAAAGGCGGATTAGAGGCTCTTACAAAGTCTTCTTCAACTACTGTAGATTTATCCCAAAAATATATAGGAAAATCATTTGCTATAGTACTAACATTTGGAGCAAGCTTATCGGCTTTTTCATCAGCATTAGGTGCGTTAACAGCAGGTGCAAGAATTCTTTTTACAATGAGCAGAGATGGCAACGTCCCAAATGTATTTACAAAAGTTCATCATAAGCACAGTACGCCTTATATAGCACTTAATGTAATGCTAGCAGCAGCAGTAGTTGTAATTTGTTTAATGTTTAAAAATGATGGAATAACTACTTTTGGATATTTAGGGACAATTGGTGCGTTAGCTTTATTGATATCTTATTTACTAACATGTCTTGGGGCTATAATATATTTTAAAGCTAAAAATATATGGAAAATTCATAATTTGATACTTCCCACAGTAGGATTATTTGGACTTGCTTTTGCTTTCTATTCTAATATTTATCCTGTACCAAGCTATCCGGCAAATCTCTTTCCTTATATAGTATTAGGATGGACAATTGTAGGATTTGTGTTTAGTCAAATTTATAGAAAAAGCCATGAAGTTTCACATGAAGAGTTATTACATGAAGATTTATATGAAGAAAATGAAGAAAATGCGATATAGTGATAGGAGTGAGTATAATGGATTTTTTGACAAAGAAAATTCCAGATAATGAATTAAAACTAATGTATAAAGATTATGATAGCTTGGGATTTGGTATGATTTATACGGATTATATGTTTACTATGAAATGGACTAAGGAAAAGGGATGGGAAAAGGGGGAACTTAAAAAATATGAGCCAATGTCCTTTGATCCTGCATCAGTGGTAATACAGTATTCTCAAGAAGTTTTTGAAGGAATGAAGGCATATTATTCAGAAGATGGAAGAGTGCTTTTATTTAGACCATTTGATAATGCTAAAAGAATGTATAAGTCTGCTGAAAGATTGTGTATGACACCAGTTCCAGAGGATGTTTTTGTAGAAGCTGTAAAGGAACTTGTTAAAATAGATAAAAGGTGGCTTCCAAAGGAAAAGGGAACATCTCTTTATATAAGGCCTACGCTCATGGGAACAGGAGTGGCTTTAGGTGTTCATCCTTCACCAGAATATAATTTTTGCATTTTTATAACTGCTGTCGGAGCATATTTTAGCAGTGGTTTCAATACTGTTAGCTTATATGTAGAGGATAAACTTGTTCGTGCAGTTGTAGGTGGAGTTGGAGATGCAAAAACAGGAGGAAATTATGCTGCAAGCCTTCTAGCAGGCTTAAAGGCAGAGAAGGAGGGATTTTCTCAGGTACTTTGGTTAGACGCTAAAGAAAATAAATATATAGAAGAAGCAGGTTCTATGAACATTTTCTTCGTTTATGGAAATAAGCTTGTAACACCAAAGCTTACAGGTTCAATACTTCCTGGTATAACTAGAGATTCTGTAATAAAATTGGCAGCTCATTTAGGATATGAGGTTGAAGAAAGAAATATATCAATAGATGAAGTTGTGAAAGGAATTAAAGATAAAGAAATTACTGAAATGTTTGGAACAGGTACGGCAGCAGTTATAGCTCCTGTTGGTGGTTTATGTTATAAAGGAGAAACTGTTTATGCTGGTGATAACAAGGTAGGAAAAATAACAGAAGAACTTTATAATAAACTTGTAAACATCCAATATGGTGAAGATGAAGATATTTTTGGTTGGGTAGAAACAGTGGATACAATATAGTTTTAGTGAAAAAAATTATGAATGAAGTGTACCTTAAATGTTAGAAAATTAACTAAAATTTAAGGTACACTTTAAATTTTACTTACTTAGTTTAACCACGGTTTCAACGTGGGGAGTATGAGGAAACATATCCATAAGTTTTACTTTATCTACATTGTAACCTGCATCAATTAATACATTTAAATCTTGAACTAAAGTTTTAGGATTACAGGATACGTAAATTATTTCAGGTGCATTAAAATCAATTACATATTTTAATGCTTTAGGATGAACCCCTGGCCTTGGTGGATCAAGTATTATTACATCTGGTTTATCCTCTAAAGTATTTAAAACATCCTTTACATCTCCGGCTATGAAGCTACAGTTTTTTATATTATTTAACTTGGCATTTTTATTGGCAGAAGCAACAGCCTTTTCTATAAGTTCTACTCCTATTACTTTATTTACACTGGAAGCTAAGACTTGACCTATAGTTCCCGTACCGCAGTACAAGTCAAAAACTGTTTTTGAGGAAGCATCTCCAAGAAAATCTTTAATTATAGCATATAGTTTTTCTGTACCCCTTGAATTAGTCTGAAAGAAAGATTCAGGAGATATTTTAAATTTCAATCCTAAAATTTCTTCTATAATATAATCTCTACCATATAGTATTTCTACTTTATCTGCTTTTACCATGTCTGATAGATTGTCGTTTACAGTATGAAGTATCCCAACTAAAGTGCCTTTATAGTTGAGATCTTGCAATAACTTATTAAAACCATCTAAATCAAATTGTATTTGAGAAGTTGTCACAATGTTTATAAGTATTTCTCCAGTATTTCTGCCTTTTCTCAATACTAAATTTCTCAGATATCCCTCGTGGTTTTTTATTTTATAATATGGTAAATTTTTTTCTCTGAAATAAGTCACAACTTTATCTAAAATAAGTGTAAAATCTGCATCTACTAGGCTGCAATTATCTACATTTACAACGCCAAAAGATCTTCCCTTTATATGCATTCCAAGGGTGAGCTGTCCTCCCCTTTGTTCATCACCAAAGGAAAATTCCATCTTATTCCTATATTCTATTTTTTCAGGACTTTTTTCTATGCCTAGAAATTCAAAGCCACAAATGGATGCCTTTTCAAATAAATCTAAGACTTGTTTTTCTTTTAGTTCTAATTGCTTGTCATAAGGTATAAACTGAGATGTACATCCACCGCATAAATTAAAATGAGGACAAAACGGATCTATGGCATAATCTACATTTTCAAGTATTTCTGTAACTTTCGCTTCTAAATAGTGTTTTGTTTTCTTTGTAATTCTAGCTTTTACCTTTTGACCTGGAACAGTATTTTTTATAAGTACGTCCATATCATCTTTTTTTGCTATTCCTATAGCTGGAAATTGTAGTTCTTCTATGAAAAATTCATATTCGCTGCCTTTTTTCAACTTTTAATCTTTCCTTTCTATGGATGTCGTTTTGACGAACTTTTCACCTAATGTTTTATTTAATTTGGAACTTTTCATTATAATAGGATATAGAATTAGTATTACTACAAATAGTATAATAAATACTCCCTTCATATCCGAAACATAGTATCCAAATATGAGTCTTAATATCAAGTCAAATAAATATAAAGCTGCTATTGAAATTACAGCTGATACAGCTGTGTCTATGAAAGAAGCTTTAAAATTTCGCATCAGAGTTCCTTTTTTCTCACTTGACTTATCCTCACTAGGTTCAATTTTATTTGGAACTTCTTCATTAATATGTTCTTCAATATGTTCTACTTGTTTATTTTGTTCTTCTAATTCCTTCTTTTTCTGTTCTTCTTCAAATCTTGCTTTTTCGTCCTCAAGCCTTTTTTGTTCTTCTAATTTTTTATTTTTAAGCTCTTCAAGTTTTTTCTCTTCTTCTAAATTTTTATTTTTAAGTTCTTCCAAAAATTGTTTTTTGTCTTCTTCATTTACTGAGAGTTCTTCTATATTATCTTCTATGTTATCTTCTTTTTCTCCCATTAAAAATACAACCTCCTAATTCTTTTAACTTCTTCGTAATAAATATATTATGCTACACTATGGCATTTATGTAAATAGGTACGAAAAAATACTTTCATTTTGTTAACATATTGTTTTATAATTATACATATTAGTTTCATTAATTTTAGGATTACAAATGTCCATAGGGGGAAAGTAATGTGGATAAAATTAAATCTTTTTTTACAAATTTTATAGATGTAATTTTTTTTGTAATTGTAGTAATGTTTAAAATATTAGTATATGGAAAACATATGAGTTCATTTAAAAGCTCATTTATTCCAGCATTAGCTTCAGTATTTGTCTTGGTATCCATTGCCTGCATTTTTAAAACCAGAGGTCGTGCTAGATTTTTGTATATATGTAATTGTATTATAAGTATATTCATAGTTAGTGACCTGATCTATTATAAGTATTTTAAAGATATCATATCTGTATCTGTTCTGATAAGCGGATTTCAATTAAATGCAGTAAAATCTAGTGTTGCTAATCTACTGGACTTTAAAGATTTTTTATATCTTTTTGATATTGTATTTATAATTCCATTTATAAATAGGTATTTGGCAGGCCACAATAGGAAGCTTTCTACAAAAGTTAGAATATCAATGTTTTTAGTATTTATTTTAGTAGGTATTTTTATTGATTTCAAAAGCTTTTACGTTTTATCAAAAGAACAACCAAGACTTCTTACAACTATGTATAATAAAGTGTATATAGCAAAAAAATTGGGTACAGTAAATTATCACTGCCTGGATATTTATAATTGTGTTTCTGCTAATATAAATAGACTAACTCCCGTGTCTAAGGACAAGTTTCAGGCTATAGAGTATTTTATAGATAAAAGCAAGTCCAGTCATGAGAATTTAAATGGAATCGGACAAGGTAAAAACTTGATAATGATACAGGTAGAAGCACTTCAAGGATTTGTTATAAATTCTTCTGTAAATGGAAAGGAGATAACCCCGAATTTAAATAGATGGATATCACGTTCAGAATATTTTGATAATTTTTACTATCAGGTGGCAGCTGGAGGAACTTCTGATGCGGAATTTATGACAAACAATTCACTTTATCCTGCATCAGCAGGTGCAGCTTATTTGCTTTACTCTGGCAATGAATACAATGCAATGCCGAAAAATTTTAAGGGTAAAGGTTATTACACTGCAGCTTTACACGGATTTAGGGAAAGCTTTTGGAATAGGAATGTAATGTATAGAAAATTTGGCTTTGATAATTTTTATGGTGAAAAAAGTTATAAGCAAAATGAGTCTATAGGACTTGGTTTAAGTGATAAATCTTTTTTAACTCAATCTGTGGAGAAGTTAAAAAAGATGAAAAGCCCATACTATGCTTTTTTAATAACTCTAACAAGTCATTTCCCTTATGATGATGTAAATAAATATGGGGACTTTGATGTAGGAGATTATAAAGGAAGTCTTATTGGAAATTACATGAAGGCAGTACATTATACAGATGAACAGCTTGGAATGTTCTTAGATGAACTAGATAAAAATGGTACTTTAAAAAATTCAATAGTTGTACTATATGGAGATCATTATGCAATACCTAAAGATAAACAAGATCAGCTTTTTAACTTTTTGAAGACGAGTCCTAAATCTGATTTAGAGTGGGAAAAGCTTCAAAAGGTTCCTATGTTTATTCATTTCCCTGATGAATCTGTGAAAGGAGTAAACCATGTTTATGGAGGTCAGATGGACATATATCCTACGGTATGCAATTTATTTAAACTTAAGGAAGAAGACATGCTTGGTAAAGACCTCTTTAATCCTGAGAGCGAAAGAGTTACATTTAGAAATGGTTCTTTTATAGATAAAGATTGTTACTATTCTTCACAAGATGATATTTATTATGATGTAAATACGGGAAATAAAATTTCTAAAAGTGATAAACTTCAAAAAGAAGAAGATTACATATTGAATCAGCTTGGTTATTCAGATTATATTTTGAGACATAATTTAATTAAAAAACTAAATTTGGACAAGAGCAAATAATATATTTACATTTATTTGGATAAGTGTTAGTATAAAAATGTAATTAATCTAAAATTATTTATAGTGCCAGGGGTGCCATTTGTGCTGAGAAAAGTGAAAACTTTAACCCTTTGAACCTGATTCGGGTAACGCCGACGTAGGAAAGCTACTTTAATATTGGATTCAAAGCACTGTTTTTATAATAGTGCTTTTTATTTTTGTTAAAGTATAGGGAGAGAATAAAATGTTTGTAGATGCGCATAATCATATGGATTTTTATAAAGACAATTTAAGTAATGCAATTGATAGTATAAATTACAGCAATATCAAAACCTTGGGATGTTCTATGGATTTAGAGAGTTATATATTTACAAAAAAATTAAGTAAAGATAATAAAAATATAACTCCATGTTTTGGAATACATCCCTGGGAGGCACATAAAAACTACAAGGATTTAGATAAGTTCGATGATTATGTAAAGGAATGTAAAATTGTTGGAGAAATAGGGCTTGACTACTATTGGGTTTTGGAGAAAGAAAAATATCCTTATATGAATCTAGTATTTGAATACTTTTTAGGTAAAGCTAAGAAATATGACAAAATAACAAACATTCATACTAAAGGAGCAGAAAAGGAGGTATTGGATTATATAAGAAAATATGATTTAAGAACACCTATAATTCATTGGTATAGTGGAGATTTGAATATACTAAAAAAGCTTTTGGAGTATGGGTGTTATTTTACAATAAGTGTTGATATAGGATATTCTAAACTTACAGATGAGATAGTAAAGATTCTTCCTCTAGGCAGAATTTTAACAGAAACTGATGGTCCTAATTCACTTGAATGGGTGAATAAAAAATATGGATATCCATCTGAAGTTATAAATATTGTAAGAAAAATTTCTTTAATAAAGAATCTCCAGTTTGAAGAAGTTAGAGAAAAAATTTATGACAATTTTAATAAATTAAAATTATAGACTGAAGGTGCTTGTATATGGAAAAAACAAAAAACATTCAAAGTAAAATATATCCTATAGCTACAATAGTAATAGTTGTACTTATATGGCAGTTAACAATAAACTTTGCCCATGTTCCTCAGTATATTATTCCTTCTCCGCTGGATATTTTAAAAACTCTTGTATCAGATTTTCAAAATATAATGGAAAATACTCAAACTACATTGTACGAGTCTTTTATAGGTTTTTTTATATCTATAATATTTTCCTTTATATTAGCTGTAATAATGGATAGTTTTGAAATTGTGAGAAAGTCAATATATCCTATTTTACTAATATCTCAAACTATTCCAACTATAGCAATTGCGCCTTTGTTTATAATATGGTTTGGATTTGGGGTACTTCCTAAAATAATAGTAGTGGTAATGGTATGCTTTTTCCCGATAGTTGTAAGCCTCGTAGATGGCTTTGAGAAAGTAGACAGGGATTATATAAATTTATTTAGCACTATGAAAGCCTCAAAGTTACAGACATTTTATCACTTAAAGCTTCCCTATGCTATGGTGAATTTTTTTTCAGGCTTAAAAATAGCAGCAACTTATATGATAATGTCTGCAATTATAGGTGAATGGCTTGGAGGAGATAATGGCATTGGGGTATATATGGTAAGGGCAAAAAATGCCTATCAATTGGACAAGGTTTTTGCTTCAATTTTAGTCATTGTTATCGTAAGCATTATAATAATCTATATTATAGATTTTATAGGTAAAAAAATAATACATTGGAAATAGAGGGGACGAATATGAAAAAAAATAAAATTATATTTTTAGTATTAACTGTGTTTATTGTAAGCTTAGTATTCGCAGGATGTGGAACGGGTGAAAAGAAACAGGCAGCTGCTTCTTTAGATAAAACTACAGTAATACTTGACTGGACTCCAAACACAGATCATACAGGATTATATGTAGCACTAGATAAAGGATATTATAAGGAGGAAGGACTGGATGTGAAGATAGTTCAACCTTCGCAAGGTAATGTGACAAATCTTGTAGCTGCAGGCAAAGGAGATTTTGGTGTAAGTTATCAGGAAGATGTAACCTATGCAGTTACAAACAAAGATCCGCTTCCTATAAAATCTATTGCCACAATAATACAGCATAACACTTCAGGTTTTGCGTCACCTAAAACCAAAAACATAAAAAGTGTAAAGGACTTTGAAGGAAAAGTTTATGGAGGATGGGGATCTCCTTCAGAAGAAGCTGTAATTAAAGCTGTTATGGAGAAAAATGGAGCAGATTTCAGTAAACTTAAAATTGTGAATATGGGAACTGATGATTTCTTTGCATCTACGAAGAAAAATGTTGATTTTGCATGGATTTACCAAGGATGGACTGGAGTTGAAGCAAAACTAAAAGGTATTGACTTAAATTTTATACCTGTCAAAGATTTAGATCCTGCACTTGATTACTATACACCTATTTTAATAACTAGTAATAAAAATATTAGTCAAAATCCAGATAAAGTTAGAAAATTTTTAAAAGCTACAGCAAAGGGATATGAATATGCTATAAAAAATCCTGATGAAAGTGCAAAAATACTTGTCAAACATGCACCAGAAATAGATAGGAAATTGGCTGTAGAAAGTCAGAAATATATGGCAAAACAGTACATAGCAGATGCACCTAGATGGGGTGTAATGAAATCTGATGTATGGAGTAGATATGCTAAATTTTTGCAAAGTAAAGGGTTGATTAAAAAGGAGCTAAAAACAAGCGATGCTTTCACAAATGAATTTTTACCAAAATAAACAGGATGATTCCATTATAAAAGTTAAAAATGTGAGTAGAAGTTTTGAGGAAAATCTTATACTAAAAGATATATCCATTAACTTAAAAAAGGGAGAATTCGTTTCTATTTTAGGGCCAAGTGGATGCGGAAAGAGTACTTTGTTTAATATAATAACTGGTATTATTAAAGAAGATAGTGGAGAGGTTTCAGTAAAAGGGGATCTAGGGTATATGCAGCAGAAGGATTTGCTTTTGCCCTGGAAAACTGTAATGGAAAATGTAGTACTTCCACTTGATATAAGAGGTAGTAATAAAAGAGAATCGAGAGAAAGGGCAGTTAAGTATATTGAAATAGTTGGTCTTAAGGGCTATGAAAAGAAATATCCCTATGAACTTTCAGGAGGCATGAGACAGAGGGCAAGTTTTTTAAGGACTTTTCTATCTTCTGAGGAAATAATGTTGCTTGATGAACCCTTTGGTGCATTGGATTCTATAACTAGAGGTAAAATGCAAAGATGGATTCTTGATATGAAACAGGAATTGAAAAGAAGCATACTCTTTGTAACTCATGATATAGAAGAAGCCATTTTGCTCTCCGATAGGATATATGTGCTATCCTCTAAACCTGGAATGATTAAAAAAGAAATTAACGTAGATTTTGAAAGTGAGAACAAGAAAAACAGAATATTTTCTAAAAAACTTTTAGAAATGAAAGCAGATATTTTAAAATTGCTTTAAAAAGAATAATAGTAAAAATAGACTTATACAGAGTATAAGTCTATTTTTAATTAAAAAGTTGAATTGTGTTCTTTAAATTATAAGCTACATATTGTGCATGGTTGGCATACTGCTTATAATTTCAGGATTTACCATGCCAAAAATCATTGCTACATGTGCTACTACAAGAAATCCTCCTACAAGAATAAAATGGATCTTCATTTTTGATTCTGGAGTTTTATTCTTAAATATTATATTAAGTTCCATCAATGCTATAGGTAAAAGAAACACAACGCCGCTTAAATAAAAACCAACTGCTACCACATCAACCCATGTATGCCATCCTCCAGTATTAGTTAAAGGTATTACGGCATTAAATAATAGGTAGATAAATATACCGGTAAAGTAAAACCCATCGAAAATACCAACGATTTTATTTAAAGTTTTAATGCCACCATTTTCTATCCTATTGAAAATTATAAAGAATTCTGTAATGGTGAGAGTTTCAGCACATATTACAGGTATAGCCATAAAAATTATTAAATTCCAAGGTTGATTGGCTGCAAGTAGTGACATGTAATGAGTCATATCCATAATTAAGTACCTCCTAAAAGTTTTATTGATAAATTATAATCACATCTTCCTGTACAATATATCAAGAAAATGTGTAGATATTATGTAGATATTTAAATCATCTTTATAAGTTCAACATAATTTTTTGATAGCATAGAATAAGACATATAGTAACAACAAAATCTAACAAATATAAGTGTATAAGTATTAGAACATGTTTAAAACTCTGTTTCAATAATATTGGAGGTATGTTATGAATTCTATTTTAGTTATTGAGGATGAAATAAAAGTATCAGATGTTATAAAAGCTTATCTTGAAAGAGAAGGATATAAGGTTTATTGTGCTACCACGGGTCTTGAAGGAATAAAATTATTCAATAAAATTGAATTTAAATTAGTAATACTTGACCTAATGCTTCCAGATATTGATGGCGAGGAGGTATGCAGTACAATTAGAAGAATATCTAATGTACATATATTTATGCTGACAGCTAAGGCAACTTTATCAGATAAATTACAAGGCTTAAATATGGGAGCAGATGAATACTTAACTAAACCCTGCAGTCCAAGGGAACTTACAGCTAGAGTAAATGCACTATTTAGAAGACTATCTTCTGCTGAAGAACCTGAAATTATTTCTAGAGATGGATTATTAGTAATAAACCATGACAAAAGATGTGTAAAGCTAAAGGGAGAAGAAATACCTATGACACCTAATGGGTTTAATATTTTATACGTCCTTGCTAAAAATAGAGGCAGGGTTTTAAGCCGTGATCAGTTGATTGAGCAGGTATTTGGTATTGATTTTGAAGGTTCGGATAGAACTATAGATGTGCATATAAAAAATATTAGAAAAAAAATAGAAAGGGATACGCGATTTCCAAAGTATATTATAACTGTAATAAAATTAGGTTACAAATTTGGTGGTGAATAGAAATGCAAAGTATAAGAAAAAGGTTAAGTTTACTTTGCCTGGAGGCAAGATATATGTTAATTTAAGCTTTGACAGACAACATGTAATTGTAAGTATAAAAGACAGTGGAATAGGTATAAAAAAAGAAGATTTGCCATTTATTTTTGAGAGACTTTATAGAGGAGATAAAAGTAGAAATGAAGTTGAGGGCAGCGGTATAGGACTAACTATTGTGAAAAACATATTGATTCTCCATTCTGCAAGTATTGATGTAAAAAGTGAAGAAGGCAAGGGTACCTGCTTTATTTTAAATTTTAATAGAGTAAAATAAATTACAGGGATTTTAAGCTGCGACTTTACAATTTATGTAATGCTTTAGTTAGAAAAAGCCTACATAGTGATTCTAATTGAAAATTTACCTTATACATAAAATATACTAACAAAATTGAAATTACATTTAAAAACTTTTATAAATAAGTCTTAGCTTGGTATTTTAGAAAACCTTAGGTACTTAGATGTGTTTGAGGTACGAGTTTATCTAAGTACCTTTAGGTTTTCAAAATACCAAGCTTTAGACTTATTAAAAGTTTTTAGTGTAATGAAATTTGTTAGTATATGGCTGTTATAAGTAAACTTTCCACTTAGAAACTCTATATTTATTTGGATTTATCTATTTGGATATCTTCACCTAACTGATATAAATCTAATCCCGTAGTCTGGTCTTTAACATTTACATTAAATTTAATTTCTACATTGGATACTCTGAGAAAAAATTTATTCTGTGATTCTGGAAAGAGTTGGTATTTTGCTTTACTGCCATCCTGTTCATAATAAAGATGACTTCCATTACTTGTTATAGATATATTTAGCCCTCCTGGAATAGCATAGTTTCCGGCATATTTATCTAAAGTTTTACTGTCCACTTTTACTACTTGTTTTGCACTTGGAAGCTCATAACTTCCACCCATACAGATATTTGATAAAGCATCATTGAGGGAATTTACATTATAATATCCTACATTTGTAAGCATGATTATGGTTAAATCTTTATCTGGATATCTTGCTATATTTCCTGTAAAACCTAGAACATTTCCACCATGATATATTTCTCTTCCATATTTGCCGTCAGTTAACATCCATCCATAGCCGTAATAAGGACCATTTTTACTCATCTGCACATAATTTGTAAATATCCTTTTTAAAGTGGGCTGTTTTACTAATTTTTCAGTATATAACGCCCTGTCCCATTTGTATAAATCTTCTGTAGTTGAATATAGAGCACCTTCACCATAAGCACCATTTAAAGTTATTTCGTCACTTATAGGATACTGGTCTAAATAACCACTGTAGCCTGTAGATGTATACATTTTATCAGCACCATTATAACCTAGTCCTGTACTTTTCATATTAAGAGGATCAAATATATTTTTTTGAAGGTAGTCAATGTAACTCATTCCACTTACCTTTGTAACTATATATCCAAGTAAGATATATCCGGAGTTGGTATAGTCAAAATCAGTTCCTGGAGTGAACTCTAAAGGTTTATTTTTAAATAAGTTGATTACATTGTTTATATCTTTAAAAGAGTCAAGTTTCATAGACCAAAACTCAGGAAAGTTAGTGCAATTTTGAATTCCTGACGTATGGGTAAGAAGATTTTTTATTGTTATAGTGTTACCTTTAGGAAAATCAGGTACATACTTGGATAGGGGATCATTTTCATTGATTAATCCCTTTTCAACTAGCTGCAGTATTGCCATTGCAGTAAATTGCTTTGTCATGGAGCCCATTGGAAATTCAGTTTGGGGCGTATTTTTGATGTTTTGTTCTGCATCTGATTTACCATAACCGTTATCAATAAGTATATTTCCATCTTGAGCTACAAGTACACTTCCGTGGAAGTTATCTGCACTTTGGAGTAAGTTTAAATAGTTGTCTAATTTTTGTGCAGTATCTAAATATCTGCTGGAATTTAATGCACTTTGAAAATATTCTTCTGTATTTTTTACAGGAGTAAGAATTTTAGCTGTTTTTGTGCTGCTATCCCAATCTATTGTCTTACCAAGGAATTGACTGAAAAACTCCAGTGGCACAAAAATAGTACTGTTTTTAATAATAGGTGCCGTGGATAAGCTAAAAATTTCATTGTTTATAACTACCTTTTTATTATTGTTTTCAAGCTTTATAGTGTAATTAGACGTGCTAAGTGTAGCAGAATCATCTTTTATTTGGATATTTGAATTATTGCTAAGCTTTTGCATTACTGCATTAAGAGGTACCATAACTATTGAATTTGAATCTTGATAAGGCTGTCCATCTTTTGAAGAAATATTGTTTCCATCTATACTTACAGTAATTACATCTGAAGCTGATTTGGTAGCTTTTATGGGACTTGCATTTACACTTACAATGGCTGCATTTGAAAATATGAGAAAAGTTGATATTAGAATGCAAGAAAAAATTTTTTTAATCATTGAATAATCATCCCCTCTATAGTTTATCTAATATAACGACAATACGTCACTTAATGATATAAAGGCCAACATAGTAAAAATAATCTTAATAGTAACTTTTATGAATATAATGATAACATAAAAAATGGAAAACTCAACAATAATTTAAAAATTGAAGTTAATTAAGATGATTTCAAGTTACTTAACCATAGTGCAAATTTTGTTTATACCTTTTTTAATTTCAATACTATTAGTTCTACTAACACTCAGTCTTACTAATTTCTTTGGTACATTAGTATTTAAATAAAATATATTTGGATCGGTGAGAAGAATGTTTTTTGACTTTAACCCATTAATTATATAGTCTATATGTGTACTGTTAACGACCTCAAAACTGGCAAAAAAACCTGAAGGGGGAACGTGCCAAATTATATTAGAGTTGTAACAAGTTTTTACACATTTATTAAGACAGGCCATTCTTTTAGAATATACCCCCCTAAGCTTTTTGGCATGTATGTCAAACATACCACTTTTTATATAAATTTCTAAGGCTCCCTGTGAAAGTACAGATGTGCTTAAATCATTCCATTTTTTATATTTCCCAAAAGTTTTTAGTATCTCTTTTGGAAGTACAATTGCAGAAATTCTCAATCCAGGCAATAATACTTTAGAATAAGTTTTTATATATATAACTTTTGAGTAAGGATCTAAAGCATATATAGGATTAGACTTTTTTTCAATATCCAAGTCAGCTAAATAGTCATCTTCAACTATATATACATTATATTTTTGGCAAAGTTTTAATATTTGCTTTTTTTCACTATTTGAATATGAAAATCCTGTAGGATTGTGAAAACGCGGGATAATATAAAAAAATTTTATATCTTTGTGTTTAAATATATTTTCAAGTTCATAAAGGTTTATTCCTTTTGAAGTCCTATTTATACCTATAATATTTACATTATTAAGTTTTAAAGATTCTATAACCCCATAATAAGTAGGTTCTTCAATAAGCACATTTTTTTTATCATTTGGGAAATCCATCATAGTGAGTATATTTATAGCTTGTTGAGAGCCTGCTGTTATAAATATATACTGCTTGTCAGTAAAAATTTGATAATTTTGAAGCTGCTTTTGTATGGTACAAATTAAGTTTTCAACTCCCTGCATACTAGGAGGAGAGATAAGATTTTTTTTATATAAATTCAATGCTTGATTTAAACAATCCTGAAATTCTTTATAAGGCAAAATACGTTCATCTGGAGCAGATGTTGAAAAATCTATACTTTTATTATCAAAATTATTATTCATATTTAGACTATTTTCAATAAGGTAGTATCCGCTTTTAGGTACAGAGTATATTATGTGATCTTTTATCAATAAGTCATATGCTTTGGCAGCAGTTATTTTACTGCATTCAAATTTTTTACATATGTTTCTTATAGAAGGCAATTTTTTACCCGGTTTAATATATCCTTTAAATATTTGTTCTTTTATATATGTGTAAATAACGTCATATTTCATAAAACTACCTACTTCCTATGAATCTGTACTAGGCCACATTAGTATTTTTTGCATTGTATAGAAAATATATATTTCCTATACTTTAATTATACTATATAAGGAGATATAAAATATGAAGCATTTAATTTGTAAAAATAAAGAACAAGTAAGCTTAAAATATGATATATTAATTGTAATTTTAGGAATTGGAGGATTTATTTCTGCTGCTGATAATTGGTTTGTGTCTCCAATACTTCCGGCTATAGCTTCAGAATTTAATGCATCGATTTCTAAAACTGGTATTATATTGACATTATATATGATACCTTATGGAATAATGCAGCCTGTTTATGGATATTTTAGTGATCGTTACAGTAAGGTTAGAATACTTAAATTGATTATATGTGGATTTGCTTTAGGAACTTGTGGGTGCGCATTTGCTAGATCTTTATTTGTGCTGAGTGTATGGAGGACAGTAACAGGATTTTTTGCTGCAGGTATTATAGCTGTATCTTTGGCTTTGATTGGAGATACTGTTCCAGTTTCAAAGCGATCAAAATATGTTGGGAAATTTATGGGAATTGTTTTTTTAGGACAAGGTTTTAGCGCTGGATTAGGTGGAACATTAGCCAGATACGTCAGCTGGCGTGTATTATTTATTTTTTTTGTGGCAGCTGCAATATGCACGGTATTTCTTTTGTTTACCATACCTAAAGGTAATATTGTTCCTGTAAATAAGAAGTTTTTTACTGAAGTTAAATGTGTTACTTTAACACCAAATGGGAAAATAATTTTTCCTATGGCATTTATAGCTGGATTTTTATTTTTGGGTTTGTATAGTTATTTGGGTGCCTATTTTCACTATGCCTTAAAGTTAAATTATATGGAATGTGGAATAATTGTAATGTTTTATGGATTTGCCTGTCTTGGTGCAGGTTCTATCATGGGAAAGTTAAATGTAAAAATGAGATATAAAGATGTGATCATATTAGGTGAAATATTTGCATTAATCACGACTTTATTTTTAATAAATTTTCACTGCTGGGAAATGGGCTTGGTTGCCACTATCAGTTTGGGTATTGGATATATTTTTGTTCAATCTACATTGGCTACTATGGCTTTTGATGTGGCATCTGATTCTAAAGGATTACCTTCAGGATTAATTGGATTTGGTTTATTTTGTGGTGGTGGATTGGGTAGTGCTTTTAGTGGCTTTGTCATTGCTAAAATAAGCTATCAGCTATTATGGATAATATTTTTTATTTTTATTTCAATCTTTATTTTTGTAACATATAAACAGATTAATAATGAATAAAACCTTTTTATGTAACAAAAACTATTGGTAGAAAGGAGAGATAAGGATGAAATTAACAGTTGAAGATATGATAAAGCAAAAACTTCTTGATGAGCAGGAGAGCGTTAGAGATTACCAGGAGTATTCTGGTAAGATAGAGAATAAAGAAATAAATCAGGTGTTTAAAAAATTTGCAGAAGAATCTGCCCTGCAAGCACGGGAACTAGAAAGACTGCTTAATAAATTTGAAAGATAACTATATAGAATTATCTCATAGAAGGTTATTATGACCTTCTATTTTTTATAAAAATTACTAGACTTTTTTAACAAAGATAATATAATATAAAATGTGGGAGTTTTTTAAATATTTGCTCAACTTTCACAGTTTAAAAACTTTGCAAGTTAAGATAATTATTAATTGTTTTGGAGGCGTATTATGTGCAATAAGAACATCAAGGAAAGGCATAGGTACATCGTTTTAATTTTTACATTTATGGCCATACTCAGCTCTATAGTTTTTAAGGCATCATTATTTTACGCATTTACTATAAGTATAATTTTTTCAACCTGTGTTTTTGTAAAAAGTGGGTTTAGTATTACGGAGCTATTAGTTATGGTAAACAATAGCCTTCTTGACTGTAGACAATTGCTTACTTTAATTTTATTGATAGGGGCTTTAATCCCTGTATGGTTTTCATCTGGAGTTATACCTACAATAATGTACTATGGCTTCAAATATATGCAGCACATGAATATTTTATTTACGATTTTTATACTTACGTCTGCTGTAGCAGTGTTTATAGGGTCTGCTTTTGCAACTATAAGTACTATTGGAATTGCAAGCTTAGGGTTGGCAAAGGCTTTTGGAATTCCAGATTATATTATTTTAGGAGTAATTGTTTCAGGTGCATTTTTAGCAGATAAAATGTCTCCAATTTCAGGACTTGTAAATCTTACATTAACCACTGTAAAAACATCCTATAAAAATATGTTGTCATCTATGGTTAAGATATTATTTCCTGCATATTTGATAGCTGGTTCTGTATATTTTTACATTGGACAAAGGTATAGTTTGGGTTCTAATTCTTCAAATATAAATAGATATACTACCGCCATTAAAAAGAGTTTTGTAATTTCACCACTTTTTTTACTAATACCTGCAGTAATTTTTATAGTGTCTTTTTTAGGTGTAAAAATAGTTAACTCACTTTCACTTGGATTAGTGGCCAGTGTGATTTTATCTATGACAGTACAAAAGACTAGCATTTGGGGTGTTGTCATGGAAATAACTACGGGTTATGTGGGAAATACGAAATATGAGTATTTGAATAAGGTATTAACTGGTGGTGGAATAACTTCTATGGTTGAGGTTTTACTTATAATGGCAGGAGCTATTTCGTTAAATAGTATTTTTCAAGGAACAGGACTTATAAAACCTATAGTGGATAAAGTAATTTCAACTATAAAATCAAAGGAAGAATTGGTTATAAAGACTTGTGCTATAAGCGGAATGTCCACAATAGCTTGTGATCAAACTGTTGGCATAATATTACCAGGACAACTTTTGAGACACAAGTACGAGGAATTAGGTGTGGAAAATAAGATATTAGCTAGAACAATATCTGATACTGGAACTGTTATTGCTCCATTAGTTCCATGGAATGTGAATTCCTTATTAATTTTAGCAGTTACAGGTATTTCTACCATTAAGTATGCACCCTATGCTTTGCTGTGTTATACACTACCTATAGTTACCATACTTGCAGCTTGCATTTGCAAAGTCAAAAAAGCAGGATAATGTAATTATTATACTAATGGAGCAAACATTCTTAAAATTGATTCTACAATTTTTTTTGAAAGACTTCTTTTTTCCCATACATCTTTGTTTATCTTTTTTGATACTTCTATAGTTCTTAAAAAATCTTTGTAAATATTATCTATTATGGGGACATTGTACAGGTAGGTTGCACATTCAAAATGCAAATATAAACTTCTGTAATCTAAGTTTATAGTTCCAACTACTGCACATTCCCCATCAGATACAAAAGTTTTTCCATGGATAAATCCTGGTGTATATTCGTATATTTTTACTCCTGAATCTAATAAGTTGTCATAATGAGATCTAGTGAGAATCTGTACGATTTTTTTATCTGGAATAAAAGGGGTTATTATTCTCACATCTACTCCCCTTTTTGCTGCGAGGCAAAGTGCCAGTGTCATTTCATATCCTATTACCAAGTAGGGGGTAGTAATATAAATGTAATTTTTAGCACTGTTTATAATGTTTAAATACACGTATTCTGCTGCGCCATCAGGTTTTATGGGTCCACTGTTATAAGGCATTACAATACCCTGACTTTTTTCTAGTTTGAATGAAGTCTTATATTTTGAAAAGTCCTCTTTCTTTTTTGATATTGATTGCCACATTCTTAAGAACATAATTGTAAAACTATAAACTGCTTCTCCTTTTAAGCATACAGCCATGTCTTTCCAGTAACCATATTTTTTATATTCATTTATATACTCATCGCCTATATTAATTCCACCAGTAAAAGCAACAGTTCCATCAATTACAGTTATCTTTCTGTGATCTCTGTAATTTAGCATAAAATTTAAAATTATTTTAAATGGATTAAATATTTTTAATTTTATATTATTGACTTTAAGAGACCTTTTAAAATTTTTTGGTAAAACAACAAGAGAACCAACATAGTCTACTAGTACTCTTACTTCTACACCATTATTGGCTTTTTCTTTTAAAATCTCAAAAATTTCATCCCACATTTTACTTTTTGAGATTATGAAGTACTCTAAAAAAATAAACTTCTTGGCATTTTTCAATTCTTCTAAAAGTTTTTTATACATGTCTTCCCCTGACGAGAAGTAATCAACTTTTGTATTTATATAGCATCCATAGTCACTAATATTTTTTATAAGTCTTGTTTCATTGTATCTCATTTTATTTTCATTTTTAAAAGAAGAAAGCATATCTTGGTCTTCTTTTGGAAATACGTCTTTATCCAATTCTATTTTGTTTATCTTATTAAAGTTACGTTTTATTCCAATCATGGAAAAAATATAAATAAGTGCTCCCACTACTGGAATGAGAAGAATTAAAACTATCCAGCTTATTTTATAAGAAGTATTTTTATCCTTATAGTTTAAATGAATTACGAAAATGACACTTATGATTTCAAAAAAGACAAAGTAATATATTAAGGATATATTAAATGAATTGAAAACTAGTGCAATAGCTACAAATTGAAACATTGTCCAAAATATTAAAATTACAAATTTAAAAACTGCCACAAATATTCTTCTTTCACCCAATAGCAGCACCTACTTTTCAAGTTTTTATTCTATTTTATCATAAACTATGTTAATGAAAAAGATTAAGATTTCCTTTTAAAAGAAGTACCACAATTTTTACATGTTATGGTTATCTTTCCTTTGTGTCTAGGAACTCTTAATTTTTGGGAGCAGTTTGGACACTTAAATATTTTATACTGTTTATGATTGTTCATAGAATAGGTAAATCCACTAAATCTTTCAGCTATAGGTGAGATGAAATTTTCATAAGCCTCAAGTTCCTTGTATCTTCTGTATTTATTCCTTGAAAGGCACCTCCAGGTACTGTATATGAAAAATACAAATCCTAGTGTAGCTGTACGTCTAAATAAAGATAGAACAATTCCGCCAATGTAAAGGTGAGTAGAAAGTTTATCAATGCCATAACTTCCTCTAAAATAATAGGAAAGTTTATTTAAAAAATTTCTCAAAGTAATCGCCTCTTTAAATTAGATTGATATTCATAGGTTTACATAATATTCTATTTAACTTCTAGATAATTATACAGTATAATTAGTATTTTTGCATTAGACAAGAAGCTTAATTAATCTTATGTTCATAATTGAAATTACAATTAAAAAGTAATATTATCAATGAATAAGATAAAATTTTGGGAGTGTGTCCATTGAAATATATGAAAAAATATATACATAAATACTGGAAAGGTTTTTGTCTTGCTATATTTTGTCTTGCTGTGGAAGCAATGTGTGATTTGATGCAGCCTACTATAATGTCAAAAATAGTAGATATAGGTGTAGCAAATAAGAATATGAATTATATAGTTAAACATGGATTTATAATGCTGATAATTACTGGATTAGGTGCTTTAGGTGCATCAGGACGTAATATATTATCTGGAAGTGTATCTCAAAAATTTAGTAGGGATTTGAGGGAAGATTTATTTAAAAAAATTCAAAGCTTTTCCTTTAATAGTATTGATAAATTTAAAAGCAGTTCACTTATAACACGTCTTACCAATGATGTAACTCAAGTTCAAAATTTTGTAAATGGACTTATGAGGATATTTGTAAAGGCTCCTATTGTTTGTGTTGGAAGTATTATTATGGCGTCCAAACTGAATTTACATTTAGCAGTCATTTTGTTTATTATAATACCAATTATAGTTTTACTTATATTGTTAAATATGAAAATAGGATATCCCTATTTTATGAAGGTTCAAGTATCACTTGATAAAATAAATTCTGTTATGAGGGAATATTTATCCGGAGTAAGGGTGGTAAAGGCATTTAATAGATTTAATTATGAAAGTGAAAAATTTAAAATTGCAAATGAAAATTTAGGAAAATTAACTACGACTGCAATGCGTATCATGTCCTTATTTTCTCCAGGAAGAAATTTGATTATAAATATAGGAATAATATGTGTTTTGTGGATTGGTGGAAAGTATGTAGAGACAGGAGACATTCAGGTAGGAAAAATAATTGCTTTTACTAATTATATGACACAAATACTTTTTTCTATTATGATGATATCTGTTGTATTCAATGTATTTGCTAGATCTAAAGCTTCAGCAGTTAGGATTTTTGAAGTATTGGATGAAGAGGATGACATGGAATTTAATGGAGCCTCTATAAATTTTACGGAAAAAGGAAGAATAGATTTTGATAATGTATGCTTTTCCTATTCAGATGGACATCAAGTTATAAATAATATTAGTTTTACCTGTATGCCAGGAGAAACAATTGGTATTGTCGGACCTACAGGTTCAGGTAAAAGCAGTTTGGTGAATTTAATACCTAGATTTTATAATGTAACTTCTGGAACGATAAAAATTGATGGAGTGAATGTACAGAATGTAGATGAAAAAGCTTTGATGGATAAAATAGCGTTAGTGCCTCAAAAAACAACATTGTTTACTGGAACTGTTTTGGAGAATATAAGATGGGGTAAAGAAAATGCTTCTCTAGAAGAAGTAAAAAAAGTTTGTGAAATTGCAGAAATTAATGAATTTATAGATAGATTTCCTGAAAAATATGATACTAAAATTGGACAAGAAGGAATTAATTTTTCAGGTGGTCAAAAACAGAGAATTTCCATAGCACGTGCACTTATTAAAAGGCCTGAAGTACTTATATTTGATGACTGTACAAGTGCATTAGATGCAGTTACAGAAGCTAAGATAAAAGAAAATTTGAGAAAAAATTTAATAAATTTAACGTGTATCATAATTTCACAGAAAATATCTTCTATAATATGGGCAGATAAAATACTTGTAATTGATGATGGAAAGTTAGTAGGTATTGGAAAACACGATGAACTTGTGAAAACCTGTAAAACTTATGAAGATATATTCATATCTCAGTTTGGAAAGGAGAACATATAGAGGATATGGGAAAGTATGATAGAAATAACATATCAGTGCCTTTAGGGTCTAGAAAGAGAGGAAGGGGAAGAAGACTTGGACCTGTAGAAAAACCAAAAAATTTAAGAAAAACGCTTCTAAGACTGTGGAAATATTTTGGAAGTGAAAGAAAATTGTTAGTTATAATACTCATATCTGTAATAATAGATTCTCTAGTAGGACTTATAGGACCTTATCTTATAGGAAAAGCTATTGATGCCATGTCAGAATCCTATGGAAAAGTAAACTTTCATATGCTTTGGGTAATAATTATGTTGCTTTTATTAACTTATGTAGTGGATGCTATTTTAACTTTTTTTCAGGGATGGATTATGTCAGGGGTAGCCCAGCGGATAATAATGGGTCTTAGAAAAAACTTATTTGGTAAACTTCAAAATCTTCCACTATCTTTTTTTGATATGAATACTCATGGAGAAATTATGAGTAGACTTACAAATGATGTAGAAAACGTAAGTAGTACTATATCACAATCTACTGTTCAGCTTATGTCAGGTGTAATAACAGTTTTAGGATCGTTTGTAATGATGCTTATATTAAGTCCGTTTCTTACTGTTGTGACTTTAATTACAGTGCCTATGGTCTTTTTATTAACTAAAAGTATAGCAAAAAAAACAAATCCGCTGTT
Source organism: Clostridium sp. 001 (assembly GCF_019056555.1). Lineage (NCBI taxonomy): Bacteria > Bacillati > Bacillota > Clostridia > Eubacteriales > Clostridiaceae > Clostridium > Clostridium sp. 001. The sequence goes on from NZ_CP020473.1 coordinate 3,425,891, forward strand.
TAAAAACCAACAAATAGAACTTGGAAAACTTAATGGACATATAGAAGAAACAATATCCGGGTTTCAAGTAGTAAAAGCTTTTAATCATGGCGAAAAGAGTGTAGAGGAGTTTAATAAAATAAATTATTCCCTATGTGAAGTAGGATTAAAAGCTCAAGTTTGGTCAGGATTTTTAATGCCAATTATGAATGTAATAAACAATATAGGTTTTGCAGCTGTAGCAGGTGTAGGTGGGATTTTAGCTTTAAAAAATATTATAACAGTGGGAATTATAGCTAGTTTTTTAAGTTATTCAAGGCAATTTGCAAGACCATTAAATGATATAGCTAGTATATTTAATACACTTCAATCAGCAGCAGCAGGTGCAGAAAGAGTATTTGAAGTGCTGGATGAAAAAGAGGAGTTGGAAGATATTTCTCATGCAAAAGTATTTGATCATGTAAAAGGGCAGGTTACTTTTGAAAATGTAAGCTTTTGCTATAGAAAAGATGTTAAAATACTAAAAAACATAAGTTTTGATATAAATCCTGGTACAAAAGTCGCCCTTGTTGGACCTACAGGAGCTGGTAAAACAACTATTGTGAATTTGGTCACCAGATTTTATGATGTATCGGATGGTAAAATTTTAATTGATGGAGAGGATATAAGAAATTATAAGAGAGATAGTCTTAGAAAATGTTTTGGTATAGTTCTTCAGGATACGTATCTTTTTGCAGGGACAATACTTGAAAATATTAGGTATGGTAAATTAGATGCAGATTTTACTGAAATTAAGCAGGCAGTTAAGTTTGCTAATGCAGAAGCATTTATTGAAAGACTCCCGCAAAAATACAATACTTTAATTCATGAAGGAGGAAATAACTTAAGCCAAGGTGAAAGGCAGCTTATAGCTATATCAAGGGCAATACTTTCAAATCCAGCAATACTTGTTTTAGACGAAGCTACTAGTAATGTGGATACACTAACAGAACTTAAGATAGAGGATGCCATGAATAAACTTATGAGGGGAAGAACTAGTTTTATTATTGCCCATAGATTAAGCACTATTAAAAATTCAGACGTCATAATGGTAATAGATAATGGAGAAATAGTAGAGAAAGGAAGTCATAGAGATTTAATTAAAAAGAAGAGTATGTACTACAATATGTATCATAATCAATTTTACAGAAAAGAGCCACTATAAAAATAGAGCCAAAAGTGTAAATTTTGCACTTTTGGCTCTATTTTATTGATTATTTTCAATTTTAGCAGTAAAATTAGATAATAATTTAGTATGTTTTTAAAAGTTGGAAACAATGAAAAATTCTCTATAATTGGGCACCTGGAGAGTTTGGAGTTAGTGGTGCAACCTGCCAATAATCGATTAATTTTAATCGATTATTGGCAGGTTGCATATAAGGGGAAAATTTAGATATTTTTAGGGGGTTTTGATTGTGAAGAAATGTATGAAATCAATTGCTGTTATTGGTTTATTAGCTATTATTTTAGGGACAGGCTGTTCAAATTCTTTATCTTCAAATGAAAATGAACCTGTAATTGGTTTTGTTGCCTATGAATTTAATAACACATGGATAACTGAACTTAAGAATGAGATTTATAAGGTATCTAATGGAAAAGCTAGAGTTGATATTTGGAGTGGAGATAATATTCAAACAGTTGAAAATGACAAGATAAATCTCTTTATAAATAGAAAAGTAAATGTGCTTGATATAAATCCAGTGGATGTTAATGCTGCAGGACAGATTATTGAAAAATGTAAAAAAGCAAATATATCTGCAGTATTTGTAAATCGTCAACCTAAAAAAGAAGACATGGAAAAATGGAATAAAGTTTACTATGTAGGTGCTAAAGCGGAGCAATCCGGAACAATACAGGGGCAGATGCTTACAAATTATTTTAAAGACCATCCTACTCAAGATGGCACTATTAGATATATTATGCTAAAAGGGGAAACGGGAAATCAAGATGCTGAAGAGAGAACACAATATTCTATAAAAGCTCTTGAAGATTCAGGCTTTAAGGTGCAAAAGGTGGCAGAAGATACTGCCATGTGGGATCGTACAAAGGCTCAGGAAAAAATGACCTCGTTTATTTCGTCATATGGCCCAAATTTTGACTGTGTAATAGCAAACAATGATGACATGGCCCTTGGAGCTGTTGATGCCCTAAAAGCAGCTGGATATTTTAATGGAGGAAAATATGTACCTGTAGTAGGTGTAGATGCTACGGCACCGGCAGTTAAAGCTGTTGAAGATGGCACCCTTCTCGGGACTGTTTTAAACGATGCTGCAAAACAGGGTGATGCTGTTTTTGATTTATCATATATGCTTTCCAAGGGGAAAACTCCTGATGAAAGTAATTTTAAGTATAAGATTACAGATGGAAAATACATCTGGATTGATTACAAAATGATTACAAAAGAAAATGTGCAGGATGCAAAATAGGATTAATTGGGGGAGAGTATTGTGATAAAGGATGTAAAAGTTAAAACTAAAATTTTCGCAGGATTTAGTATTATTTTGATAATGATGTTTTTTGCTACAATAGGCGCCTTTTATAATTTTAACCGTATTGAAAAATCTACAGACAGGGTTTCAAAAGATGTTATTCCAATAGGCAATATTATGTCCCAAATTAGCAGTGAACTGATAAATGAAGAGTCAGGAGTCAGAGGTTATATTGCAAGCGATGGAGATAACAGATTTTTAGAGTCCTATAATTTAAGTGAAGAAAATATTCAAAAGGATATAGAAAATATAAAAAATTATTATTACGTAGATGATAATTTAGCTATTACTATAAAAAATGAAGTTATACCAAATATTCAGGTAATAGATAACTATTTTAAAGATCAAATAAACTTAGTTAAGTCGGGAAAAATTCAAATAGCAAGGGATAGACTACAAGATGGAAAAGTATATATGGATGATTATAAATATGTGTATACTAAACTTAGTAATATGATAAATGAAATTACAAGTAATGCATGGGCACAGACTAGAAATGCAGGATCTAGAGCAAAATGGATTATGGGTATTATATTTTTAATAAGTATTGCAGCTAGCATTTTTGCAGCAATGAAAATTTCTAATAAAATTGTAGTAAGACTTGATAAGTGTGTAGATTCCCTGGGACAGATAGCTGATGGAAATTTGGTAGTTGAACCTATAAAAATAGAAGAAAAGGACGAAATAGGAGAACTGGCTACTTCAATTAATATAATGGCACAAAATTTAAAAAATATTGTAAGACTGGTCCTAAATGTTTCTAATGAGGTAACTGAATCTTCAGAAGAACTTTATAATAACGCCCATCAGTTAAATGATACTGTAGGACATGTGAATGATGCCATTAACAAGGTGGCTGAAGGAGCTGAAAATCAATCTAAATCTTCAGGAGAAGCATCTGCAGTAGTTGAGCAAATTTCCGCAAGTTCTCAGGAAGTGGCAGCTAATTCTCAGGAAGTAGCAAATGCTGCAAGTAATGCATCTTCGGCAGCTAAAAAAGGCAGTGATGTTATATTGCAGGCTGTTAGCCAGATGGAATCTATTAAAAATTCAACGGAAATAGTAAAAGATTCAGTGGAAAAGCTTAATTGTGATTCTATGGCTATTGGAGAAATTGTAAATACTATTTCAGATATTGCAGATCAAACTAATTTATTGGCTTTAAATGCATCTATCGAGGCTGCGCGTGCTGGAGAACAGGGAAAAGGATTTTCAGTTGTAGCAGAAGAAGTACGTGAACTTGCAGAGGAATCAGGTGAATCTGCAGATAAAATTGCAAAACTTATTCAGCAAGTTAAAGAAAATATTCAAGGAGCTACTGTTTCTATGAAAAGCAGTATGGACAATGTAAATGATGGGATGAAAGTAGTGAACAATGCGGGAAATTCATTTAATGAAATATTAAAGCTTGTAAATGATGTTTCTTTGCAAATTCAGAGTACTTCGGAAACTTTGCAGCAGCTTGCAGAAGGTAGTGAACAAATTGTTTTAAATGTAGGGGCAATTGATAAGATATCAAAGGACACTGCATCTCAAAGTCAAACAGTATCTGGAGAAACTGAAGAATTATATGCATCTATGGAGGAAATAACTTCTTCTAGTCAGAATTTAGCCAATTTATCTGAACAGCTTAAACGAGCTGTAAATAAATTTAAAATTTAGTGAAACAATTTATATGTTGAATAATTGACATAATTGTGATATTATGTCCATATTAAAATTAAAAATAATTTGTATTTCGGTTGGACAAATATTTATTTGTTTTCAAGATGATAATATGACTTTTGGGGTGGAAAGTCCTTTAGGGGGCTTTCTACTTTTTTAAGCTAAAATAAGGAGGATATAATGGAAAAAACTTTATTAGATATAGTATTAATTCTTATATGTACAAAGATAGGCGGAATCATTAGTAGAAAGTTGAAGATGCCGGAGGTTTTAGGGGCACTTATTGCAGGTGTAATACTTGGTCCTGTTATTTTAAATGTTGTTCAGTATGATGATAATATAAAACTTCTCTCAAACTTAGGAGTAATTATGCTCATGTTTCTTGCAGGTCTTGAGACTAATATTGAAGAATTTAAAAAAGCAGGATTATCTTCTTTTATCATTGCCATGTGTGGTATTATTTTACCTCTTGTTTTAGGAACTTTAAGTGCATATATATTTTTTAATAATTTCCTAGAAAATGTATTTGTTGGAGTTATTTTAACGGCCACTAGTGTAAGTATTAGTGTGGAAACTCTTAAGGAACTTGGTAAGCTAAATACAAGAGCTGGTATAAATATTTTGGGAGCTGCTGTAATAGATGATGTTTTAGGGCTTATTCTCATATCTATAGTACTTGCAGTAGCCCAAAGCTCTGGCTCTGGAGCCTCAGCTTCCGGGATGATGTCACTTGTTTTTGTGTTTGTAAAAATAATTTTATTTTGTGGATTTTCTATATTGGGTATAGTGTATTTACCTAAGTATATAAATAAATTTACCAGGGATGTAAAGCCAGGTAAAGAGATGCTTACTTTTTCACTAGCATTTGCACTTTTAATAGCATGTGTTGCAGAGTATCTTGGAATAGCGGCTATTACAGGAGCATATATATGTGGACTTGTACTTTCTTCTATTGAGCATAAAAAGTATTTAGAAAGAAATATCAAAGCAATTTCTTCTGGATTTTTATCACTTATATTTTTTGCAAGTGTGGGCATTGAAGCAAATTTAAAGGGTCTCAATCTAGAAGTACTAATTATTACTTTAGTTATGTTTGTTATTGCAGTTGTTGGAAAAATAATTGGATGTGGTGGTGCGGCTAGAGTTCTTAAAATGAGTAAAAGTGAGTCTTTACAAATTGGAGTAGGTATGATCTCTAGAGGAGAAGTTGCTATAATTACTGCAAATATAGGATTACAAAAAAATATTATATCGGAGGAAATATTTCTTCCAACTTTAATGGTTGTAATACTTACGACAATTATAACTCCTGTGCTTTTAAAAGTGGCTTTTTCTCATAAAAGTGAATCTTTGTCTAAGCTAGATATTTAAAATTCACAAATTGTGAATTGATTATGATATTAGGAGATGTTGTAATGATAAGAAGAGGAAATATAAAAGATCTGGACACTATAGTAAAATACAATTATAATTTAGCTAAAGAAACAGAAAATCTGGAATTAGATAAAGAAATATTGAAAAAAGGTGTAAGAACTGCACTAGAAGACAATGGAAATGGAATTTATTTTGTATATGAAAAGGACGACATGGTAGTGGGACAGATCATGATAACTAAAGAATGGAGTGATTGGAGAAACGGAGATTATTGGTGGATACAGAGTGTATATGTAAACAAAGATTATAGAGGACAAGGAATATTTACACAATTGTTTGATTATGTGAAATATCTTGCTGAACGCAGCAATAATGTGTGCAGTTTGAGATTATATGTAGAAAAGAAAAATGAAAGAGCTAAAGATACTTATAAGTCCAAAGGAATGAAAGAAACGCATTATCTAATGTATGAAATTAAAAAATAATTGTTGTTGGGAGATGGTATTGTGTTTAAGAAAATAGGTAAATTTATTGTGGTAGCTGTGGTGTGTGGATTTCTATTTGTGGGTAAAGATTGCTATGCTGCAGAAAATTATAAAATTTGGAATAACGATGCCACCTCTAATGTAGCCAATAACAAGACATGGACAATAAGTTTTAATAAAAATATTGATATAAATTCAGCAAAAAACTCTATTAAAGTATATGAGCAGGACAATAATCAATCAGTAGCAGTTAATGTAGTGAGTTCAAAATCAGATGTTGTGCAGGTTTCACCTGAAAATCCCTACACTTCTGGCGAAAAATACGTTTTGGTAATAGATAATAACTTAAAATCTACTGATGGCAAGCAATTAAATGAAGGAGTAAAATATAATTTTACAGTAAATGGGCAAAATGGATCCAATGGTGAAATTTCAATACAAAATTATACTCAGTATTACAATGCTGTAAAGGATGCACTTTCTAATTATAAGGATACTTTAGTTTTAAACATAACAAACTATGATAGAAGTACTTATAATTTGGGTGTCATAGATAAGATTTTGAAAGACAATCCAAATTTAAGAGATTGGTATTCAAGTGCAGGAAGTAATGTTGAGAGTTCCAGTTCTACTAAAATGACTATAAATTTTAAGTATGACGATACTAAGCAAAATTTAATAGCTAAGGAAAATGCAATACAGCAAAAAGTCGATCAGGTAGTAAACAGTGTCACAACACCTCAAATGAAAGACTATGAAAAAGAATTGGCGCTTCATGATTATGTGGTAAACAATACAGAATATGATCAAAGGGCAGTTACAGGAAATATGCCTAATGATTCCTATACTGCTTATGGAGTTTTAGTGAATAAAACAGCAGTTTGTCAGGGTTATGCAGATGCTATGGACAGGCTTCTTGCAGCTGCTGATATAGAATGTAAAATGGTAATAGGACAGGGAAATGATGGAGATGGATGGATAAGCCATGCCTGGAATATAGTAAAAATACAGGGGCAGTATTATCAGGTGGACTCTACCTGGGATGATCCTGTTACAAATGATGGATCCAAGCTTCTTTCACATTCTTATTTTAATATAACTGATTCTCAGATTGCCAAAAATCACGAGTGGGATAAATCAGATTACCCTGAATGTAATAGTACTGACTATAGTTTTTCTAAACTAGGTGTAACTGAGAAAGACAAATATGGCAATGATATAAAGGTTGTAGATAATTATAATGACTTTTACAATGCATTAAAAAATTATGTAATTAGTCAGAGGCAATCTTTTAGTATTAAAATATTAAATTACAATTCTACAAATTACAATGTGCCAAAAAACTTGAAGCAAATAGTTACTAAATATAATATTTATGGAGACTATAATTTGACCTACTATTCAGATGAAATATCAGGTGCAGAAGTTTTCACAATAGTAAAATCTTAATTAAAGAAAGTAAGGGGGTCGCTGATCCCATTACTTAATTGTTACATATACTTGAAATGAATTATATTATTGTAAAGTTTTATATAAACAGAGTTCTTGGTTTCAGGTGGAGTTTTTTCTCCATCTGAAACTTATTAACAGGATTCTTAGTGCTTCAGCACTTAGAAGGCGTTATCCTTTAGGAGAAATCGTTATCCAGGGGCGTAGCAGCCGTTATGCACAGCATAAGAACTCTAAATCGCTAAAGCTCAAGAGTTCTAATATCCCCCACTTTATAAGAAAAGCAGATATCCCAAATTTTTGATTTGGTGCTAGTCGCTTTCACAGAGTGCGATGGGGGTATTATGGCTGGTAGCCATCGGATAAATGACGTATAATTTATATAAACGATTTAGTCAGGAGGGAACAAAATGGATAAAAAATTATGGGAAAAATGTGTTGAATTTCACGGACATTTATGTCCTGGACTTGCAATAGGCTATAAAGCCAGTGAGGCGGCTAAAGAAAAAATGGGAATTTCTTTTTCAAAAGATGAGGAGATAGTGTGCATAACTGAAAACGATGCCTGTGGAGTAGATGCGGTTCAGGTGATAACAGGGTGTACCATGGGAAAGGGAAACTTAATTTATAGAGACCGCGGTAAAATGGCATTTAGTTTTTTTAATAGAAAAAATGGTGATGCCCTGAGAGTGGTATTAAAAAATTGGCCGAGAAGTGGGGACAGACAAAAAGATATTGATTATTTGCTAAACTGTCCTTGTGAAAAATTATTTTATTATAAAAAACCAGGATTTTCTGTGCCGGAAAAGGCTAGGTCATTTAATAACATAGTATGTGAAAATTGTGGAGAAGATACAGCTGAACATAGAATTAGAATAATGAATGGAAAAAAGGTATGTTTAGATTGTTTTAAAGAGTATTCAAGGAAAGAATAAATATCTTAATAATATATTAAAATTTTATATTTGGTTATAATTTTATACTTCTTTTATTCATAAATATAGTATATTATATTTATAATATGTATTAATATTTATCTCAACTTTCGCAGTTTAAAAACTTTGTGAAGCAAAGCTTCGCAAGTTAATAATTAATAGTTAATAATTAATAGTGAAGGATGATTTTTAGCTGTCGCAAAAAATCTTTAAATTTATATAAGTCAGTGTCTAGTAATGTTTTGCTTTAGCAAAACGAGCATTCAAAAACTTAATTAAAGATTTTTTGTAGTGTAACGGAAAAAAATCTACATTAACTATTAATTCTTCATTCTTAACTATTAATTAAAAAATTGCTTCGTAATTTTTTATATTAAGTCAAAATTTTATATGTGCGAAAGTTGAGTATTTATAAAACTAAATTAAAAAGGAGTTTAAACACATGAAATTAAAAACAATTTTTAGTAAATTATTGATAGTGCTTATGGCTATAACTGTAGTTTCACCTATTTCAGGGAATAGAGTTTATGCAGATGCCTATAAAGTTGTAACCTTAGGAGGAGATCTAACAGATAGCCAAAAACAAGAAATGCTTAAGTATTTTGGAGTTACCAAACAGGATGCTAATGTAATAGATGTCAATATAGATGAAGAAAAAAAGTATTTAGGAGATGTTGCAAGCAGTGATAAAATAGGTACAAAATCTATATCCTGTGCTTATGTAGAACCAACATCAAGTGGTGGATTAAATGTATCTACAAATAACATATATTGGGTAAGCAGCAGCATGATAAAAAATGCACTGATTACTGCAGGAATAAAAAATGCAAATGTTAAGGCAGCAGCTCCTTTTAATGTATCTGGAACAGCAGCTCTTACTGGAATTTTAAAGGGGTTTGAAAATAGTGCAAATGGCGGCAAAATTGATGAAAATAAAAAGAAAGCTGCCAATGATGAATTGGTTACTACAGGAGAGTTAGGAGATAAGATAGGAAAAGACAAAGCTGCGGGTGTAATGAATGATATAAAAACACAAGTAGTTAAAGATAAGCCTACAACTGAAGCTGGGGTAAGAAAGATAGTTGAAAATGTAACTAATAACTATAACTTAAATTTGAGTACTGGAGATATTGATAAAATAACCAATGTTATGAATAAAATAAATGGTTTAAATTTGAATTTTGGAGATATAAAAAGTCAGTTAGGTAGTGTTGCAGATCAGTTAAAGGGTACTTTATCTAGCGAACAGACTCAGGGATTTTTTGCTAAAATTATTAATGCAGTTAAAAACTTTTTTTCTAATCTATTTTAGTATAGTTCAGAATTGAGAGTGGATAATTGAAAGTTATTATTTACTTTCAATTATCCACTTTAAACTTAAATATAATTGGAGGAATAATTTTGGAATATAAAAATTATAAGATGGAAACTTTTATACCTGAGGAATATGTGACAAAACTTCGAGAGAGTTTGAATGATATAGGAGCATTGACTATAGGCGGAAATTATGATAACTGTATGTCAGTTTCTAAAGTTACAGGGTACTGGAGACCACTTTCAGGAGCAAATCCATTTAAAGGAGAAAAGGGTGAAGTAAGTAGAGAAGAGGAATGTAAAGTAGAGTTTTGCTGTAAAAGTGAAATAGTAGAAAAAGCTATAAGCACTATAAGAAAGGTTCATCCTTATGAAGAACCGGTTATAAACGTAATACCCATTTCGAATTTTGTAAAATATTAAAAAGCATGAAGCTCTAGTAACTTCATGCTTTTTAATATATATTATATTTTTAATTTTGAAACTAATCCTTTAAGCTTTTCATTTCTTTCTTTAGCATATTCTGAAAGATGCTTAGCTTTCTCTGATTTTTCCACTATTGTATTAGTTTTCTCAGCAATAGTAGTAGTTCCATTTGCACCTTCATTTGCAGCAGTTGTTACACCATTTATTATTTCCGATAAATTTTTAATTGAATCAAGAATTTGGTTTGATGCATCATCAAATTCTGAAACCATGTTTTTAATAAAATTTGCATCTAAACTATACTTATCTGTTGCGTTGAGCATAGTTTGGTAATCTAGTTTAACGTTATTTGTCATATAATCCATCATACCATTTGCACTTTGTGCAAGATTATTTACTGAGGCTATTACTTTTTCTGTTATTTGTTTAATTTTTGAAACTGCATTAGAAGAATCATCTGCAAGTTTTGCTATTTCATCTGCAACTACTGAAAAACCTTTACCGGCTTCTCCGGCTCTTGCTGCTTCTATTGCTGCATTAAGAGCTAGAAGACTAGTTTGTTCGGTTATTTCCATTATAGTGTTTGAAAGAACAGTAATTTCATCAACAGATTTTGATTGTTCTAAGGCATTTTTAAGTTTTTCACTTGTTTCTTCATAAATTTCAAGTCTTTTTTTCTCTGATTCTAAAAAGTTTGCCTTCAATTTTTTAGCAGTATCATCAATTTCTTTAGCTGATACTGCACCTTCTTTAGCCTTGTTAGCTATAACTTCCACTGATTTCTCTATTTCATTTGATGTAGCATTCATTTCTTCTGTAGATGCTGCTGTTTCTTCCATAGTTGCTGATAACTCTTCAGTAGTTGAAGCAACATCTTCTATATTTGAATTTAATTCTTCCATATGTTTTACAGTATCTATAACTGCACCTTCTACATTTGAGGACTCATCTTTGACCCCTAGAACAAGCTCACCAATAGAACCTTGCATTTTATCAATGGATTTTGCAAGTATACCTATTTCATCTTCCTTATGTAAAAACTCTTCTGGCATTTTTTCAGTAAAATCAGCATTTGAAAGTACTTCCAGATGATTACATGCTACAGTTACAGGATAAATATTTCTTTTAATAAGCATAAACATTAATGCAATTACTGCTAGGGTAATAATTATAGCCATAAGCATTATTATTCTGAAAAGTTGGGTATATTCAACATACATTTGTTTATCTGAAATTATTGAGACAAAGGCCCATTTGTTAGCTACTCCATTTAAAACTATTGGAGAGTATGCTTTTAGTGATAAAGTTCCTGTTGCTATGGCTTTTTTGTGCGTTTGGAAACTTTCACCATTAGAAATTTTATCCAAAGTATCTTTTTCACTTTTATCCAAATCAACTACATTATTATTCACTAATTCTTGATTTTTACCATTTGCAACAATTTTACCTGTATTTGTAACTATTGATGCATAACCACCCATAGGTTTTGCTTTGTTGACAGTTTGTTGTAGATTTTGGAGTTTAATATCTGCTCCTACCACTCCTAAAAAATTTCCACTATCATCAAGTATAGGCATTGTTAGTGAAGTAATTAAAGTGCTTTTGCCATCTATTTTATATGTATATGGTTCTATTAAACAAGTTTTTTTCGTTTCCTTTGGAAGAAAATAATAACTTCCACTACTTTCGTCATTATAACCTGAGCAAGGTTCTAGTTTTATACTTCCATTTTCTCGTACGAGATAGGGAACAAATCTACCAGTAGCATCATAACCATCTTTATTTATATAGGAACTATCTTTCCCATCAAATGTATTAGGTTCCCAGGCTGTGTATAATCCTAGTATATCGCTATTTTTTTCTAGTGTAGTTTTTAAAATCTCAATTACCTGTTCTCTGCTTAAACTTCCTGATTTTTTACAATATAAGACAGTATTTTTTATTCCTTCCACGGTGGCCTGTGATACTTTAAAGTCCCCCTGTATATCTTTTGCGAAAGCATCTGATACCTGCTTTGCTTGTTCGTTGGCTTGGTTATAAGAACTTTGTTGAACTTTTTTAAGTGTAACTCCTTCAATAATAACAATTCCTAAAAGTACTACTATGCCAAGTATAATACTTAATTTCACTGCTAAATTTAATTTTTTAAACATCTGTGTCTCCTTTCAAATTTTGTAGGATAATTAGTAACATAATTATCCTATGCTTCTGCATTCTTCATCATTTTCCTTTACTTTTATTTATTCGTTATGTATGAGTGAAAAAATTAGTGCAAATACTAAATTTTGTGTAAAATTTTGTAGATAATTTATATTTTATGTATTGTATATACTAAAAAAATATAATGAACATAAAAATAAAATTAACAGTTGACAACAAAAATGAATTGTACTATACTTACAACATAATAATTTTTAGATAAAAACTTAGATAGGGATCAGTAGATTTGTATTATATTTTAAGAGAGTGGTGTAAGGTGTAAATCCACATATAGTATATTTTGAACTCGCCCTGGAGTTGTAGGCTGAATTACAGTAAGCTGAGCCGGCGAAAGCCGTTATTAAATTAAGTATAAATTTGGATGGTACCGCGACAGACTTCTCGCTCCAAGAGAAGCCTGTTTTTTATATTATAATTTTGCGGTATATAAAAAACTGAAAATAAGAAAACTGTGATAGGAAATAGTAAATGTAATTTATATTTTAAAGAGAGTGGGTAAAAGGTGAAAACCCATAGATGTTGTACATTGAACTCATCCTTGAGTTATAGGCTGAAATTACAGTAAGCTGTATCGGCAAAATGCCGTTATTGAATTGAGTAATAATTTGGGTGGTACCGCGAACAGACTTCTCGCCCCAAGAGAGGCCTGTTTTTTTTATACCCCTAAATATTCAGATAGTAGTTTTTTTACTGGCCAATAAAAAACTTGTGTTATATAAAAATAAATTTAGGAGGATTTAATTATGAGTAAGATAAATATATTTGATACTACACTTAGGGATGGAGAGCAGACACCAAATGTCAGTTTAAACATAAATGATAAACTCACTATTGCAAAACAACTTCAAAAGTTATCTGTAGATGTAATAGAAGCTGGATTTCCAATAGCTTCAGAAGGAGACTTTGAAGCAGTTAAGGCTATTGCACAAAATATAGAAGGACCTGTTATAGTAGGCCTTGCAAGAGCTGTAAAGAATGATATATCTAGAGCATGGGAAGCTATTAAATACTCTAAAAAGCCTAGAATACATGTTTTCATTGCAACATCGGATTTGCATATGAAATATAAACTTAAAATGGAACCTGATGAGGTTTTAAAAGAGGCAGTTGAAATGGTAACTTACGCTAGAAGCTTATGCCCTAGCATAGAATTTTCTCCAGAAGATGCTACAAGAACAAGACCTGAATTTTTATATAAAGTAGTGGAAGCTGTTATAGATGCAGGAGCAGATGTGGTGAATATACCAGATACAGTAGGGTATACTACTCCAAGTGAATATGGAGCATTAATAAAAGGAATTAAAGATAATGTGCCAAATATAAACAAAGCCATAATAAGTGTTCACTGTCATAATGATTTAGGTCTTGCCGTGGCAAACTCCCTGGCAGCTATTGAAAATGGAGCACAGCAGGTTGAATGTGCAGTAAACGGCTTAGGGGAGAGAGCAGGAAATGCAGCACTTGAGGAAATAGTAATGGCAATTAAAACTAGATCTGATTGTTTTAACTGTGAAACAGGAATTATAACAGAAGAAATAACGAGGACCAGCAAACTTGTAAGCCATATAACTGGAATGCAGGTTCAAAATAACAAAGCTGTAGTAGGTGCAAATGCTTTTGCTCATGAATCAGGTATACACCAACATGGAGTTTTAAATTGTAGAGAAACCTATGAAATTATGACTCCTGAATCTGTAGGACTTAAGAAAAGTCTCATAGTACTTGGAAAGCATTCGGGAAGACATGCTTTTATAGAACGTATTGAAGAATTGGGATATAAAAATTTAAGTAAAGAAAAAATAGATGAAATATTCAAAGAATTCAAAGACTTGGCTGACAAAAAGAAGCATGTATCAGATGAAGATATAGAAAGTTTAGTAAAAAATGAAATTTTCCAGGTACCAGAAGTATTTAATTTAAAATATTATCAGGTTTCTACAGGAAATGCTGTAATGTCCACTTCTACTGTAGAAATAGAGTACAATGGCAAAAGTATAAAGGAAGCTTCCTGTGGAGATGGACCTGTAGATGCTACTTTTAAAGCCATTGAAAAAGCTATAGGAATTGATGTTACTTTAAATGACTATTTTATAAAATCTGTAGGATATGGAAAAGATGCATTAGGAGAAGCTACTGTAAAGGTTGAAAAAGAAGGTAAAGTTTTTTCAGCAAAAGGAGTAAGTACAGACATAGTAGAGGCGAGTGGCAAAGCTTTTATAAATGCCATGAACAAGATTCATTATGAAAATTCTTTAAAGAAAGCTGCAGAATGTTAAAATAAAATTTTGATAGGAGTTGATAAACATGGGCATGACCATGACGCAAAAAATACTAGCTCACCATGCGAAAATGGATGAAGTAAAGGCTGGACAATTAATAAAGGTTAAATTGGATTTGGTACTTGGAAATGATATAACTACGCCAGTAGCTATAAATGAATTTAATAAAATTGGTCTTAACAATGTTTTTGACAAAAATAAAATAGCAATTGTCCCTGACCACTTTACACCAAATAAGGATATAAAATCTGCAGAGCAGTGTAAATATGTTAGAGAATTTGTAAAGAAGATGGAAATCAAAAATTACTTTGAAGTTGGAAGAATGGGAATTGAGCATGCTTTAATTCCTGAAAAAGGCCTTGCAGTCTGTGGAGATGTAGTAATAGGTGCGGATTCTCATACCTGTACCTATGGAGCTTTAGGTGCATTTTCTACAGGAATTGGTAGTACAGATATGGCAGCAGGTATGGCTACAGGGGAAGCTTGGTTTAAGGTGCCAGAAGCTATAAAATTTGTTCTTAAGGGAAAGCTTACTAAATGGGTAAGTGGAAAAGACTTAATACTTCATATTATTGGCATGATAGGAGTAGATGGGGCACTTTATAAATCCATGGAATTTACAGGTGAAGGAGTAAGCTCACTTACTATGGATGATCGTTTTACTATATGTAATATGGCCATTGAAGCAGGAGCTAAAAACGGAATTTTCCCTGTAGATGAAAATACTATAAATTATGTAAAAGAACATTCAAAGAAAAATTATACTGTATATGAAGCAGATAGTGATGCTGAGTATAGCCAGGTTATAGAAATAGATCTATCAAAAATTCGTCCTACAGTGGCATTTCCACATATACCTGAAAATACAAAGACCATTGATGAGGTAGGAGACATAAGAATAGATCAAGTTGTCATAGGTTCCTGTACTAATGGCAGAATAGGAGATTTAAGGGCAGCCGCTAGTATTTTAAAAGGAAGAAAAGTTAATGAAAATGTAAGAGCTATTATTTTCCCTGCTACTCAAGCTATATATCTTCAGGCAATGAAAGAAGGACTTATTGAAATATTCATAGAAGCAGGGGCAGTGGTAAGTACTCCTACCTGTGGACCTTGTCTTGGTGGACATATGGGAATACTGGCAGAAGGAGAGAGGGCAGTTTCCACTACTAATAGAAACTTTGTAGGTAGAATGGGACATGTAAAGAGTGAAGTATACCTGGCAAGTCCAGAAGTAGCAGCAGCTTCAGCAGTAACAGGTAAAATTTCATCACCAGAGGAGGTAGTAAAATAATGATAAAAGGAAAGGCAATTAAGTATGGAGATAATGTAGATACGGATGTTATAATTCCAGCTAGATATCTAAACACCAGTGACCATAAGGAACTTGCTTCTCACTGTATGGAGGATATAGATAAAGATTTCTCAAAGAAAATAAGTAAAGGGGATATAATGATAGCTGGTAAAAATTTTGGATGTGGTTCTTCTAGAGAACATGCACCTATAGCTATTAAGGCTTCTGGAATAAGCTGCATTATTGCTGAAACTTTTGCTAGGATATTCTTTAGAAATTCCATAAATATAGGACTTCCTATAATGGAATGTGAAGAAGCTGCAAAGGACATAGATGAAAAAGATGAAGTATCTGTAGATACAGTTTCTGGAGTAATAACAAATATAACTAAAAATAAAACTTATAAAGCTGTTCCTTTCCCTGAATTTATGCATAAGATTATAAAATCAGAGGGACTTATAAACTATATAAAAGAAGAGGTGGAAAACAAGTGAAGATAGCTATAATACCAGGAGACGGAATTGGAAAAGAGATAATTGAACAGGCAAAAAAAGTATTAAAGGCAGCCTCTGCAAAATATAATTTTGATTTTGAATGTGAGGAGGTACTTTTAGGCGGTGCAGCAGTGGATGCCACAGGAGTTCCTCTTCCAGATAAGACTGTTGAAGTTTGCAAAAAAAGTGATGCTGTACTTTTAGGTGCAGTAGGTGGACCTAAATGGGATAGTTTGCCTAGCAAACTTAGACCAGAAGCTGGTCTTTTGGGTATAAGAAAAGCCCTTGGGGTATTTGCAAATTTAAGGCCTGCCATACTATTTCCAGAACTTATAGCAGCTTCAAATTTGAAGCCAGAAGTACTTGGCGGCGGTCTAGATATTATGATAGTAAGAGAATTAATAGGTGGGGCGTATTTTGGAGAGAAAAACAGAATAGATATTGAAGGTGGAAAAAAAGCCTGGGATACTATAAGTTATACCAGCTTTGAAATAGATAGAATTACCAGAAAGGCTTTTGAAATTGCAAGAAAGAGAAATAACATACTTACTTTAGTAGATAAGGCCAATGTACTTGAAAGTTCCAAGCTGTGGAGAGAAGTAGTGGGAAACATAGCAAAGGAATATGAAGATGTAGAAATAAACTATATGTATGTGGATAACGCTTCTATGCAGCTTATAAGAGATCCTAAACAATTTGATGTAATTTTAACTGAAAATATGTTTGGAGACATTTTAAGTGATGAAGCTTCAATGCTTACGGGTTCTCTTGGAATGCTGCCTTCTGCAAGTGTAAGGGGAGATTCCTTTGGATTATATGAACCTGTACATGGCTCTGCACCAGATATTGCAGGACAAAATAAGGCAAATCCAATTGGAACAATTATGAGTGTTGCTATGATGCTTAAGTACAGTTTTGATATGGAACAGGCCTATGTAGATATAAAAAATGCTATATCAAAAGTGCTTAAAGAAGGTTATAGAACAGGTGATATAGCAAAAGAAAGTTCAAAATTAGTTGGTACAGAAGAAATGGGAGACTTAATAGTTAAGAATTTATAGGTCATAGAGTTTCTAAGTAAAAAGTTTACTTATACCAGCCATATACTAACAAAAATCATCACACTAAAAACTTTTTATAAGTCTAAAGTTCGGTATTTTGAAAATCTAAAGAAGATTATATAAACTCGTACCTCAGACACATATAAGCTTCTAAGATTTTCTAAAATACCTCACTAAGACTTATAAAAAAAGTTTTTAAGTGTGATTTCAATTTTGTTAGTATATTTTATGTATAAGTTAAAATTTTATTAGAATTACTATAGAATTTATAAATTATGTTCCAATTATTAAAATAAATGTATATTAAATATTCTATGTGTGATTTAATTTTTCACGATGTTATTGTATACTGGAAAGAATAAATATCATTAACAGTATGAAAATTATTTAAATAGGTAGTTAGCTCTACAATTAAACTTAGCCAAATTGCCAATTTGATTTAAATGCTAAATGTATCAATTCATCCGAGATTTATAATTAACAATTTTGAGTAATTATGAATTTAATTTTTAATTTTATGATCTATAGCGTTTCTAACTTAAAAATAAAACTTATACGTAGAAATATTTTACAATAAACAAACACATTTAAATATTTTGTGTATAAGTCTTAGTAGAAAATTTGTAAAAAAACTTAGACCTTTTGAATTGTCTGAGGTACGAGTTTTCAAAAGGCCTTAGTTTTTATAAATTTTCTTCTTAGACTTATCAAAATATTTAACCGTGTTTGTGGTTGTAAAAATATTCGGAGTATAAGTTTTATTTTTTGCTTAGAAACTCTATAAGGTAATTTACCTCAATTGATAACTATACTGTCCATCTTCTTCAACATTGTAGAAATCAGAATAATCTATGTCAAAAATATTTTTATGGATATTGCTTATATTTACTTTATTTTTTATGAGATATCCTAGTACGCCGCAGTAAGATATATCTCCAACTAGAAGTGCACCGTAGATTACTCCATCTTTGTGAACTATTTTTTGATAAACTCCATCTCCTTCTAATGTATCAACAGCATAACTTTCATCTGCTATATTTACATTACCAAGGGATACGCATGGAAGGTTAAATAAATTCATTGAGTTCTTCATGCCAAAAGTGTCATGTAATTCTCTATTTATACCTACCATGTTGTAAGCAGCAGTTATTCCCTGCTTTACAGCTATAGGCCATATAGGAGCAGTAAAAGTAACATCTCCTGCAGCATATATATTATCTACAGTGGTTTTACAATGTTTGTCTATGACAATGCCTTTTTCAACTTTTATCCTGCTGTCTTTTATAAAGCTTACATTTGGTCTAACACCAGCAGCAACTATTATCATATCGCAATCTATAGAAGTTGAATTTGATAGTACTGCTTTACTTACAGTTCCGTCTTTATTTAAAACTACCTCTTCCAATTTAACTGAAGTAAAGACATCTATACCTTTTTCTTTTAACAACTTTTCATATATAGTGGATGCAGTTTTGTCCAGTTGAAGGGGGAGAATCCTATCTCCCATTTCTACAACTGAAATCTTTATATTTTTCACCATAAGACCTAAAAGTGCATCAATTCCTACAAGACCTGCACCAAGTATTACCACTTGTTTTGCGTTTTTAAGTTTGTCTTGTATAGCAGTTACATCTTCAAAATTTCTAAGGGAGTACACTCCTTTAGCTTCTCTTAATTTTTTAACTGGGGGAATAAAGGAGGAAGCACCAGAAGCTATAAGGAGCTTGTCAAATTTGAAGCTGCTGTTGTCTTGAAGTAAGACTTTTTTCTTGTCAATATCAATATTGCTTACATCTGCATCTTTTATCCATTCTATATTATTTTTTTCAAAGAAATCAGAATCTACAAAATTTATGGTATCTAAATTTCTACTTCCCTCAAGTACTTTGTGGAGTATACATCTTGAATAAACTGCATTATCCTTTGAAATAATAGTTATTTTGGAGGATTTATCTAACTTTCTTAAAGTTTTAGCAGCATTTATTCCAGCAGCACTGGCTCCTATTATTACATATTTTGTGTGAAAAAATATTTTTATTGTTAAACCACTCATAGGAGATCTGCCTCCTTTTCAATATAAATTGCTCCTGTTGGACAATTTTCAACGCATCTAGGTGTATCTCTGTCACCACACAGGTCACATTTAACTACTTTACTTTTGGTCTGAGTATCTGGTTTCAATACTCCATAAGGACAGGACATGACGCACATAAAGCAGCTGGCACATTTATGCTCATCATAGGATACTATACCAGTTTCAGGATCTTTAGTCATGGCACCGCTCATACATGTCATTACGCACTCAGGTTCGTCACAGTGACGGCAAAATATAGGAAGCTTGTTTCCATTATCATCTTTAGATATATGATTTCTACTTTCAAGAAATTTATTGCTGAGATCCAGATCATAAAAAGATTTCCCATTTTCATTGTGTTCTGCCATACAAGCTAAAGTACAATTTAAGCATCCGGTACATAAATCCTTATTTATCATTATTCTTTTCATGAGATCACCCTCTAAATTTTAATTAAGACCTAAGCTTTTCCTTCTTGCAAGTATGGTTTCTTCTAATTTATCTGCAGCTTTTATTACATCGTCTTCTATTATAAGCTTGCCGCCTGTTAGATTTTCCATATCTTCACATAAAACTTTTGTTACCACTTTGCTTCCACCAATGAAAGGAGATATAGCAAGGTGAAGTGGTAATCCAAGGGCAAGACCAAAACTTCCATCTGCCAATGCTTGTTCTTCAAGCCATTGAGGTGCAGAAAGCACAAGTGGAAGCTGTGGAATATCTATTTTTAGGTATTCTGCTAGTTCTTTTGCTACAATTTCCAATCTTCCAATAGCAAGACATGGACCAAAATTTAGTACAGGTGGTATACCTAGGCTCTTACATACTTCTTTTAAGCTATCTCCTGCAAGTTCAGCAGCTCCTGGAGACATAAGTCCTACATTTTCAAGTCCACCACTTGAACAACCTGCAGAAAGTACAATTATATTTCTCTTTATGAGTTCTTTTGTAAGTTCTACTGTAAATACATCGTGACCTTTGGCAGTTAAGTTTGAACAACCTACTATTCCAGCAACACCTTTAATTTTTCCAGCAGCAATTAAGTCTACAAGAGGTTTCCAACTTCCGCCTAAGAAGGATTTTAAGGAACCTTCACTTACACCTGTTATGACGTCATCAAAGCCATGGTTTTTAGGAATATTCATTGTAACTTTAGATCTTCTTTCCTTATAACTTTCAATAGCCGTATCTATAACATGGTTGCTTATTTTTTCTCTATCTTTAAAAGAGTATTCTACATATTCTGCATTTGATTTTTTAGAAACGTCATCTAGGCATATCATTTTAACCATGAACTTATCAGCTATTGGCTCGATGCCAGGAAGAGTACAGTTAAATTCAGATACTATTGCATCTATACCTCCAGTTGCTATTAAGGCTTCACTTGTAAAGTTATTTCCTGCATGACCGGAGAAAACATCAGTATAGTATTTACCTCTTAACTGTAAATCCTGTCCGACACAGGTACATCCAACTAGTTTGAATCCTTTAGCACCAACTGCTTGGGCTTTTTTTACAGCTTCAGGTTTTACAAGTTCTTCTTGAAGGTGGGCAATCATGGAGTGCTGGTGGCCTGTTATCATCAAATTTATATAATCCGTATCTACAACTTTAAAACCAACTTTTGCAGGTCTTATAGCAGGTTCACCTAAAATTATGTCATTTAATAAATTTGTAAGGGTAAGTCCGTAAATCCCAGTGGATATTCCAAGTTTTAAACAATTTAGAAGCATATCTACAGGGTCGCTGTTTAGATTTGTAGAAGTTTTTACTACACCATCAAAAACTTCTGATTTTGCACCGCCAGGCATTATATTTAATTTGTTCCAATTTTCTAGTCTAGGTGCATAAGCTAATTTATTTATAACTTCCATTTTTTCGAATTTTGGTTTGTATAAGTCCTTTAATACGGCATCAGCTACTAGTACAGCTTTTTTATGTGGGTCAGATTCTGTTATACCAAGTTTTTCTGCTAGGGTGTTGAGAGCATTCATTCCTTTTATCTCTCCGCCGGTTTCACCTACTGATTTTACGTTTCTAGCTGTATTTTCGACTATATGGATATAACATCCACTGCCGGCAGCTACAGCTCTAAGAAAGTTTCTTGCAACCATGGTATCAGCACTAGCACCACATACTCCTCTTGGAGCTTTAGGTGTTATTCTGCAGGGACCGTTTGCACAGAGTCTACAGCAGACTCCTAGCTGACCAAAACCACATTTAACACTTTGGCTTTCTACCCTATGATGAGAAGTTTCTACACCATCTAGAGAACCTATAAACTTTTCAAGTACCTTATCTGCTGACTTACAAATTTTGTTATTTGACATAATAAAACCTCCAAACTATACTATTTAAGTATACTATTAAATTATTAAAATTACTGATTAGGATTATTCTCCTAAAGGATAACGTATTCTAAGTGCTAAAGATACTAAGAATACTTATACTAAGAATCAAAAACTGTAATAGTTTAATAGTATTAATTAATACTATTTATTTACAAGTACAACTAACTAAAAAATAATTGTTATCCAATAACAATAATATAAACCTTTTCGGTTTCCTTGTCAATATAAAATATAAAATAATTCTTATTTGATTGAAAATTATTCTATATTGATATAATAGAAGAATAGAAGTATTAAAAATTAAGGAGAAAAACATATGACAAAAGTTTTGTTTAATGAATTAGGTATAAATGGAGAAATAACAGAAGGACTAAAAAAAGAAGGCATTGAATATGCTGCAGAAATACAGTATAAGGCCATTCCAGAAGCTCTTTTAGGTAAAGATGTAGTAGGAGAATCAGAAACAGGCAGCGGAAAAACGTTAGCTTATATTGTTCCTATATTTCAAAAAATTGATTTTGAAAGTAAAGATGTTCAGGCATATATACTTGCACCCACACATGAACTTGCAATTCAAATACATAATGTAATAAAAAATTTAGCTAACAATTCAGGTATTCCAGTTAGGTCTGCAGCTATAATAGGAAATGTAAATATAAAAAGACAGGTGGAAATTTTAAAAAGTGAAAAGCCGCATATAGTAGTGGGTTCTACAGGAAGAATACTTCAACTTATTAAAATGAAAAAACTAAAATCGCATAATATCAAGACCATTGTAGTAGATGAAGCAGATAAACTTCTAGATAAGAACAACATAAACGATGTTAAAGCTATAATAAAAACTACATTAAGAGAAAGACAATTAATGTTTTTTTCAGCTACAATAGATGATAGAACTTTAGATATAGCAAGGGACTTAATGAAAGATTACAAATTTATAAAGGCAGAACAAACAACTTCTATGAATGAAAACATAAAGCATATGTGTTTTATGTGTGAAAGAAGAGATAAAATATTAATTCTAAGGAAACTTGTACATATATTAAATCCAAAGAGGGCCATTGTATTTGTAAATAAGCCAGATGAAATAGAAATGCTTACAGAAAAATTAAAATATCATAAATTAAGAGCAGAAGCTATATATGGAGCAGAAGACAAGAAAGTGCGTAAAAGAGCTTTAGAAAGCTTTAAATTAGGTAAAATTAATTTATTAGTGGCTTCAGATATAGCAGCAAGAGGACTTGATATAGAGGATGTAGATTATGTTTTCAGTTATGATATACCAGAAGATGCCGACAATTATTTACATAGATCAGGGAGAACAGCAAGAGCTGGCAAGGAAGGTACGTCTATATGCATAATTACAAATAAAGAGCAGAAATTATTAAAACAGTATGAAAAGGCATTTAATATAAAAATAGCTTTAAAAGATATGTACAAAGGGAAAATAATAGAGCATATATAAGAAAAAGGGTTATTAAGTATATTAAAGCTTGCAAAAAATGATCTCAGTGATAAAAAATTGCTGGGATCATTTTTTTAAATCCTTATAAAATCCTTAAAATTAGTATTTACAATTAGCATGAATTGATAAGGGAGGATTTATAAAGATGGAAAGATATATTTTACAAACAAAAAATTTATGTAAAAATTTTAAAGGACAGCTAGCGGCAAATAATATCTCACTTGCAATAAAAGAAAATTCCGTTTATGGATTGCTTGGCCCTAATGGTGCTGGAAAATCTACTACATTAAAAATGATTACAGGGATACTTAAGAAAACTTCAGGTAAAATTATTTTTGAAGGACATCCCTGGAGCAGAAAAGATTTAAAGGATATTGGGGCACTAATTGAAGCTCCTCCACTATATGAGAATTTAACTGCAAGGGAAAATCTAAAGGTCAGAACTACACTACTTGGACTTAAGGAATCACGTATTGATGAAGTACTCCAAACGGTTGATTTAACAGATACAGGGAAAAAGCGTGCAGGTCAATTTTCCATGGGTATGAAGCAGAGACTTGGAATTGCCATTGCACTACTTAATCACCCTAAGCTTTTAATTTTAGATGAGCCTACTAACGGACTAGATCCTATTGGTATTCAAGATTTGAGAAATCTTATTCGTTCTTTTCCAGAGCAGGGTATAACAGTTATTTTATCTAGCCACATATTGTCTGAGGTAGAGCTTATTGCAGATCACATTGGAATTATTAGTAATGGAATTTTAGGATATGAAGCAAAAATTAATCCGGGTGAGGATCTAGAATCACTCTTCATGGAAGTAGTTAAAAAATCTAAAAGGGAAATGAGGTAATTAAAATGAGTTCATATTTGAAGGCAGAGAACTTAAAGTTAAAAAGGACAATGACTAAAAAACTTGTTTTGATTTTCCCAATTGTCACACTTTTTTTTGGCTTTATGACAGGAGTTTATTATCAATTAAATACATTTAATTGGTGGTACATGCTTATGCTGCCGGGAGGTGTTTCACTTTTTTGCGCACTTGTAAATCAAAAAGAAGAGAAGAAAATTAAATATAGAGCTATTTTCTCTATGCCTATTGATTTAAAAAAAGTTTGGGTTTCAAAAGTTATTCTTATAGCTGTTTATGTTTTATTTTCTTGTATTCTTTTGGTGTTAGGAGTTGGTATAGTAGGAAAATATGTTTTGCCAAAAGTTATTTCAAGTTTTGCTTTAAGTTCTATAGTTACTATTCCAGGTATAAATGCAATTACAGCAGCTATTGTTATTGCAATAACGTCACTATGGCAAATTCCACTTTGTCTATTTTTAGCTAAGAAATTTGGATTTTTTGTACCGGTTATTTTAAATGTTGCAGTAGGTATAGGCCTTAATGGAGCAATGGCTGTGAAATCCATCTGGTGGATATGTCCGTATAGTTGGACGAGTCGTCTTATGTGTCCTATACTTGGTATACTTCCAAATGGACAGCTGCCAGTAGGAAAAGATACAATGCTTAACCCGGGTGTTATTCCTGTAGGAATTGTGTTATCTATTCTACTATTTATTGTGCTGCTTACTATTACATCAAGTTGGTTTAAAAATCAGGAGGTAGTATAAAATGTTATCATTATTTAGAGCTTTACGGGCTGACTTTCAAAAGTTAAAACATACTCAAATATTTTGGATTCACATTGTAATTCCGATAATAGGTGCATTATTTTTTCTGGTCTGTTACAATTTATTTAACAAGGTAGAGACTATTGAGAAGCACGTACTTTATTTTGAATTACTTGGCATGGTTTTTCCACTTCTAATTGGAATAATTTGCAGCATGGTTGTTTCACAGGAAGAACAAGCAGGTCAATTTCAAGTGCTGCTCGGCAGCACAAAGTCAAGAAGTATTTCATGTTTAAGTAAGCTGATTACCTTAATTTTTATGGGAATGCTTTCACTATTTTTAGCTCTTGCTATAGTACTTTTTGGATTAAAATTGTTTTTACATGTATCCAACATTCCTTATTTATTATATTTTCAGGCGTTTGGATGGCTTATTTTTAGTAATATATTTATTTATGTATTAAGTTTTTTTGTCAGTTTAAAGTTTGGCAGAGGAGCATCTATTTTTCTAGGAATTGCAGGTATGCTCATTGCTGCGCTAATGATTACAGGACTGGGAGATAGATGCTGGATGTATCTTCCCTGGGCATGGGGTGTAAGGTTTTGTGATTTTGCTACTTTGAATTTTATGTCTGCAGCTATGCATAAAGAAATTCCTTATCTTTTATATAATATTCAAAAAGCATCGTGTATTACAGGTGCATATACTTTGGGAATATTGATGCTGCAACTTTTATGGTTTAATTTTTGGGAAGGACGCAAGTGTGATGAATAATATTTTTAATTAATAGTTAAGAATGAAGAATTAATAGTTAATGTGGATTTTTTTTCGTTACACTACAAAAAATCTTTGATTAAGCTTTTGCTGATTTATATAAATTTAAAGATTTTTTGCGATAGCTAAAAATCATCCTTCACTATTAACTTTTCATTATTAATTCTTAACTAATTTGAGGGGGATAGCTATGGCCAAGATTCTTGTAATAGATGATGAAGAGGACATTTTAGTACTTGTAAAAAATGTTCTTGCGAAAGATGGACATGTTGTTACAATTGTCAATAATCCAAAAAAAATTCTGCTTAATGAGTACGCAAAATATGATCTTATTTTATTGGATGTTATGATGCCAGATATAGATGGCTTTGAATTATGTGAGAAAATTCGTGATATAGTAGACTGTCCAATCTTGTTTTTAACTGCTAAAACTATGGAAAATGACGTAATGTTTGGATTTGGAATAGGTGGGGATGATTATATAAAAAAACCTTTTAGTACAGGAGAACTTCGTGCTAGAGTAAATGCCCATCTGAGAAGAGAAAAAAGAGAAAAGCACAATATGATTTCTATCTCTGGTATGAAATTCAATTTGGCAAGTAAGGAAATTATTATAGAAGATAAAAAGGTGCCTATGACAAAAAGTGAATATGCTATTTGTGAATTTCTTGTACGCAGTAAGGGACAGGTTTTTACAAAAGAGCAAATTTACGAAGCTGTATACGGATATGAAAGGGAAAGTGACAGCTCAGGTATTGCAGAGCATATAAAAAATATAAGGGCAAAGCTTGCTATTTTTGATTTATCTCCAATTAAAACGGTTTGGGGGATTGGCTATAGATGGGAATAAATAAAAAACCAGTTACAATGAGAAGAATTTTTTTTAGATATCTAATAACGTTAGCTATTACATTTATTATTGTTTCAGCATTGTATCTTGAATTTGTTTTTTTGCTTATAAAGGCTAACGTATTTTTACCTGCAAATTATAGTGAAAATCTAGCCTCAAATGTAAAATCTAAACTTCAATCAGCACAGACTATAACAGAAAATATGATCCCTAAAGGATGCAAATTTGTTGTTTTCGATAAAAGTTATAGAGTAGTTAAAACAGATTTAAATTCTAAAGATTTAGACGAAGCAAAAAGGTATGCAAGGGGGCAGGGGTATAATAACCATTGGGCGACGAAACAGTATTATATCATACAAAGAAAAGATGGTTTATGCATACTTCAGTATTATATCATAATGAGGTACAGTTCTGACTTTTTAAATAGTAATTTACCTAATCCTCAAGGAATGTTTGTTTTGGTGTATATTTTTTTATTTGTTACCATTATTTTTATAATTTCAACGCTTTATGCACGAAAGCTAAAAAAGCAGTTAAATCCCTTACTTGAAGTATCAGAAAAAATTAAAGAACAGGATTTGGATTTTGAGATAACTCATTCAAGGATAAAAGAATTTGACAGTGTTTTATTGTCACTGTCAGATATGAAAGAGGAATTAAAAAAATCCCTAAAAGAGCAGTGGCATATTGAACAGGATAAAAGAAAGCAGATTTCAGCTCTTGCCCATGATATAAAAACACCCCTTGCGGTTATTAAGGGCAATGCAGAATTATTAATAGATTCACCTTTAAATGAGGAACAGAAGGAATATACAGCATTTATTCATAAAAATTCTAATCAAATTGAGAAATATATAAAAACACTTATTGAATTATCTAGAGCAGAAGAAGGCTTTTGCATACAGCTAAGTAAAGTGAATACAGGAAAGTTTGTAGAAAATATTCATAATCAATTAAATGCACTTGCATGTACAAAAAAGTTACAAGTTGAATTTGAGGAAGAGTGTTTGCCGCAAGAAATTATAATTGATGAAAGTTTACTATATAGAGCAATTATGAATGTCATTTCTAATGGCGTGGATTACTCACCAGATAATAGTAAAATTTATTTTAAAGCCGCAGGTTTTCAGGATAACATATGCTTTACCGTTACTGATAGTGGTAATGGCTTTTCAAATAAAGACATTAAATTTGCTGCAGCACAATTTTATATGGGTGATAACAGTAGAACCTCTAAAACACATTATGGCATGGGATTATTTATTGCCTATTCTATATTAAAGCAACATAAAGGAGATATGTATATAGGAAATTCACCTATTACAGGAGGAGGGCAAATCACTCTTCAAGTTCCACTAGAATGAAATTTATATGACATTTTTTGAAAATAAATTTGCATAATTTAAATATTACTTATATAATAATTTTGAAGTTAACTACCTTCTTTTTCGAGAAGGTTTTTTTTCGTAAATATGATGGAAATATAGAATTATTAATTATGAATATAAATATTTGAAAGGGGAAATTTTATGGAGGGCAAAGAAAGAAATGTCTATGATGTAAACTCCTTAACTTCATTGGAGAAACTTGAACCAGTACGTGTTAGACCGGGAATGTACATAGGATCAACTGGCAGTAAAGGTCTCCATCATTGCATATGGGAGCTTTTGGACAATGCTATAGATGAAATTTCCAATGGATTTGGAGATAGGTCATATGTTACCTTAAACAAGGATGGCAGCGTGTCTGTGCAGGATAATGGAAGAGGAATACCTACTGGACTTCATCCTGTAAAGAAAAAAAATGGAGTGGAAATGGTGTTTACCGAACTTCATACAGGAGGAAAATTCAATAATTCAGTATACAAGACTTCAGGAGGTCTCCATGGTGTAGGGGCAGCAGTAGTGAATGCTCTGTCTACTTGGATGGAAGTAGAAGTCAAGCAAAATGGACATATATATAAACAAAGATTTGAATATGCCTATGATAAATCAGTGAAAAAAAATATGCCAGGTACACCAGTAACAGCTATTAAAGTAATAGGAGATACAAGTGATACTGGTACAAAAGTAACCTTTATGCCTGACAACAAAGTATTTTCTACAATTGATTTTAAAATTGATGTAATAGATGAAAGGTTAAAAGAGTTGGCCTTCCAAAATAAAGGTATAACTTTAAAATTAATTGATAATACTGGAGAAGAAAGTATAGAAAGGGAGTACCATTCGGAAAGGGGACTTCTAGATTTTATAGATTATTTAAATGAGAGTAAAACACCTATTCATAAAGATCCAATATTATTTGAAGGAGAAAGAAAGATAAATGATTTAAGTATGTATGGAGAGGTGTGCATGCAGTTTACGGATTCTACTACCTACCATATAGCAAGTTATGTAAATAATATTCCTACTACAGAATCAGGAACTCATGAAAGTGGATTTAAAACAGGTATGACCAGGGCTTTCAAAGAGTGGGCTAAAAAATTAAATTTACTGAAAGAAAAAGATAAGGAATTTGAAGGGGACGACTTAAGAGAAGGGATGACAGCTATAGTTAAGATAAAAATAACTAATCCTATATTTGAAGGTCAAACCAAGACAAAGCTTGGAAATACGGAAGCCTATACTATGATGAATGATCTTGCCTATACAAAGCTTTCAGAATGGATAGAAGATAATAAAGAAATAGCATCTGCTATAATAAATAATGCTCTTCATGCTGCGGCAAGAAGAGAGAAGATAAAAAAGATAAATGATGCGGAAAAGAAAAAGATAGGTAAAGGTGCAGCTCCTCTTGCAGGAAAAGTTGCTGTATGCACATTAAAGGATTCTTCAAAATGTGAATTTATAGTAGTTGAAGGTGATTCTGCCGGAGGCTCTGCAAAACAGGCTAGAGATAGAAGATTTCAGACTATAATGCCTTCTAAGGGTAAAATTATGAATACGGAAAAACAGAAGCTTGAAAACGTCCTTGGAAGTGAAGAACTTAAGATATTTAATACTGCTATAGGTACTGGAATACTTGAAAATTATAATGAAAGTGATTTAAGATATGATAAAATTATAATTTTAAGTGATGCAGATGTAGATGGATATCATATAAGATCCCTTTGGATGACTTATATATATAGATATATGAGACAGCTCATTTCAAATGGCCACCTTTATATAGCACTGCCGCCCCTTTATAAAGTATATAAGCAGAATAAAGGTAAAGAGGTAATTAAGTATGCATATAGTGATGAGAAACTGCCAGATGCAAAAAAGCAAATAGGAAAAGGTGTGCTTGTACAGAGATACAAAGGACTTGGTGAAATGAATCCAGACCAGCTCTGGGAAACTACTTTAAATCCTGAAACGAGAACACTGCAGCAAATAACTATAGATGATGCTGCTAAAGCTGAAAAGATGGTATCACTTTTAATGGGAGATGTAGTTGCACCTAGGAAAAAATATATGTATAAATATGCACAATTTTAGATTATGCACAATTCGCAGTTAATGAAATTTTATTAGATAGCCTATAGCCTAAAGTGAAAGAATCGGAGGAAATGGATTTGGTTAAGAACACAGTAATTCCAAAAGATAATAATATAATAAAAATTCCTATAGAAGAAGCTATGCCGGACAATTATCTTCCTTATGCAGTAGAAGTGGCAAAGGATAGGGCACTTCCTGATGTCAGGGATGGTTTAAAACCTGTACATAGAAGGATAATATATGGTTCATATATGTTAAAAGCGTTTCCAGACAAACCGTATTATAAGTCTGCCAGGATAGTAGGAGACATTCTTGGAAAATATCATCCTCATGGAGATACTTCCGTATATGACGCCATGGTAATACTAGCCCAGGATTTTACAACTAGGATGCCAATTATAGATGGTCATGGAAATTGGGGAAGTCAGGATGGAGATAATGCAGCTGCTATGCGTTATACAGAAGCAAGACTTACACCTATTGCTATGGAAATGATAAGAGACATAGAAAAGGGTGTAGTAAATATGGTGGACAATTATTCTGGATCTGAAAAGGAACCGGAAGTTCTTCCTGCAAGATATCCCAACTTACTTGTAAATGGAGCTTTTGGAATAGCAGTAGGTCTTGCCACTAACATACCCCCACATAATTTAAAAGAAGTAATAGATGCGACTGTAGCATATATTGATAATAGAGATATAACTGTAGAAGAACTTATGAATTACATAAAAGGACCGGATTTACCTACAGGAGGAATAATTATAGGTAAGAAGTCTATGATTTCAGCCTATGAAACGGGTGAAGGAAAAGTTACACTAAGAGCTAAGACTTCCATAGAAAAATTGGACAGCGGAAGACTTGGAATAGTTATTACAGAGTTCCCTTATAGAAGGAGTAAGGCAAAATTACTTCAGGTAATTTCTGAAATGACTGCAGACAAAAGGTATGCAAGGGCACTAGAGCCTATATCAGACATAAGAGATGAATCTGATAGAAGTGGTATAAGAGCAGTAATAGAATTTAAAAAATCTACAGATATGAAATTGGCTCAGAAGATTTTAAAATATTTACTGAAGAAAACGGATCTTCAATGCAATATATCTTTTAACATGGTAGCATTAGGAGATGGAAAGCCAATAACTATGGGGTTAAAACTCATATTGAAATATTATGTGGAATACCAAAAGGAAATCATAACAAAGAGAACTAAAATGGAGTTGGAAGAAGCAAAAAAGAGATTTCATATTGTAGAGGGATTTATAAAAGCTCTAGGTATAATGGATGAAATTATAAAGACTATTAGAAGTTCTAAATCGAAAAAAGATGCCGCTTCAAATCTTATGGAACAGTTTGATTTTACATACCCGCAGGCGGAGGCTATATTGGAGCTTATGCTGTACAGGCTTACTGGACTTGAAATAGACTCTTTTGAAAAAGAACATGAGAAACTTTTGAAAGTTATAAAAAAACTTACTAAAATATTGGAAAGTGAGAAGGAAATTCTTAAAGTTATAAAAAAGGAACTTATTGAAGTTAGAGAAAAGTATGGGGACGATAGAAGAACTGCTATCGTTGAAGAAGATGAAAAGGCAAAAATAGATGTAGATGAAATTATAATAGATGAAGATATAGTTATCACTATGTCAAAAGAGGGATACATAAAGAGGACCTCTTTAAAAAGTTATAATCGATCTAGTGGAAAAGTCGAAGATATAGAATATAGAGAAGGAGATTTTAACGAGTATTTTATAAATTCCAGCACAAAAGATACCCTTATGTTCTTTACAGATTCCGGTGATATGTATAGGATTAGAGGAATGGATATTCCTGAGTTTAAGTGGAAGGAAAAAGGAGAAAAGCTGGATAATTTAATAAAGGGAATTAATTTAGAAGAAAATCATATAACTTCAGTATATAGTATAAAAGATTTTAATTTGCAAAAGGATTTTGTATTTTTTACTAGCATTGGTGGAATAAAGAGAACAGGAATTGAGTCATTCGTCACAAATTATACAAAACTTATGGCATTAAAATTAAAAAATGAGGAAAAACTTATAGGGGTAGAACTTGTTGATAGAAGTGCAAATGTAGAATTTATAAAAGTAGAAACTAAATCCGGACTTGAGTTTACTGTAAGAAGTCCAGAACTTAATTTAGAAGATAGAAATATAGTTACTACACCACTTGTTACATTACAAGGAGAAGATTTTGCAGTAAAGATGGATTTTTCAACAGAGCCAGAATATAAAGAGTTTTATATAAACGTAAATAAGTCTGGAATAATTAAAGTTTTAAATTCAGGAAAATCTTCTAAAAGTGTGTTTACTAATTCTTCAAGTTACATATTGATATTTACATTAGATGGAGAAGTTTTTTCTATACCTGCTTTTATGCTTCAGAATGTAGATAATAGTGGCATAGATATTAAGGTATTTATGAAGAATATAGACGTAGGTAACATATTAAAGATAATTTCTGTGGAAAACTTTGATTGTGGATATGTATACTTTTTTACCCAATATGGTATGGTAAAAAAGACAGCATTAATGGAATTTAAACAGGTTGCTGGATGTTCTACTGCTTATAAATTTAAGGATAAAAAAGATTCTCTTGTAAATGTAGAATACAGTGACAAGGAAGAAATAGAAATATTTTTAATAACTGAAAGAGGAATGGGAATAAAGTTTAAAGCAAACACCGTAAATACTATGGGAAAATTAGCTGCAGGTGTTACAGCTATAAGTTTAAAGGAAGATGATAAGGTATCATATTGTTTTCTTATAGATGGTAATGATAGCAAAGATTATAAGCTAAACCTAATTTCTGAAAAAGGAAACAAAGAGCAGATAAATTTAAAAGATGTGGTCCTTCAAAATAGAGCAGGAAGGGGCAAAAGCATTATGCTCATAGTTATGGATGATAAGGTTAAAAAGGTTTATTAATTACTTAACTTTCGAACATGAAATTAACTTAATATAAAAATAATGCGAAGCAAAGCTTCGCAAGTTAAGAATTAATAATGAAAAATTAATAGTGAAGGATGATTTTTAGCTATCGCAAAAAATCTTTAAATTATATAAGTCAGCTCTTAGTAATGTTTTGGTTTAGCAAAACAAATGGTGAAAATCTTAATCAAAGATTTTTTGTAGTGTAACGAAAAAAAATCCACATTAACTATTAATTCTTCATTCTTAACTATTAATTGAAAATATTGCTTTGCAATATTTTTAAACTGCCAAATTTAAAGAGAGTCTTACTTTAAACTAACATAACTGGTTCTTTTAAAGTATGGCTCTTTTCTGTGAGTTTTAAAATAAAATATTAAATACTCAACTTTTCACTAATAAACTATATATAGTATAATTGAGTTATAGTAAAAAAATATTAAATAGGTATTCTATTTAAAAGTAAATTTATGCGTAGATATATTTTTACAATAATGAAGCACATTTAAATATTTTGTATATAAGCCTTAGTAAAAAATTTGTAAAAAGCTTAGAATTTTTTACTTAGACTTATCAAAATATTTAACGGGCTGAAGGTTGTAAAAATATTCGGAGAATAAATTACTTTTCAATCTAGAAATCATTATGTATTACATATGCGAAAAGGAGAAAAAATAATGATAAACGTTGTTAATAATTCAAATAATCCATATTTTAACCTTGCCCTTGAGGAGTATTTTGTGAAATATAAAGATTTAGGAGAAGATATATTAATATTGTGGCAGAATGAACCAGTTATAGTAGTTGGTAAAAATCAAAATACTTATGAAGAATTAAATCTGGAATATGTAGATAAAAACAATATTAAAGTTGTGAGAAGATTGTCTGGTGGAGGCGCAGTATACCATGATCTTGGCAATTTGAATTTTACTATAATAAAAAATAAATCCAAACTGCATAAAAACGATTTCTCTTTCTTTTCACTGCCAGTAGTATCCTGTCTAAATAAGCTGGGAGTTAAAGCAACTTTCAGCGGCAGAAATGACATTTTAATAGATGGAAAAAAGTTTTCTGGTAATTCACAGTATTTTCATAAGGAAAAGTTATTGCATCACGGAACGATTTTATTTTCAAGTGATTTAACTATATTGTCAAAGGCATTAAAAGTAAAAAAAGAAAAATTTGAATCTAAGGGAATAAAATCAGTAAAAAGCAGAGTTACAAATATAAGTGAAAATATTGATAAGGGATTATCACTTATAAAATTTAAAGATATGTTAATTCAGTGTTTTTTTGAAAGCAGAAAAGAAAATCCTAAAAATTATGTTTTAAGTGAGGAAGATACGAAAAAGATAAATGAACTTGTTGACAATAAGTATGGCACCTGGGAATGGAATTTTGGAAAATCTCCTAAGTTTAATTATAATAAAGAAATGAGATTTGATGCAGGAAGTATATGTGTAAAGGTAAATGTAATTGATGGAATAATGAAGGAATTTAAAGTAGAGGGAGATTTCTTTGAGGAAAATCCTATAAAGGAAATGGAAGATCTATTTATTGATAAAAAGTTTAATATTGCAGAGATAAAAAGTATTATAGAAAAAAATGATGTGTCAAAGTATGTTTTAAAACTAACTAATGATGACTTTATGAAATTGTTTTTATAATTTTACATGTATAATTATCAATTTAATACTGTGTTATAATTTATTTGAGGTGATTGTATTATGAAAAAGGCTATAGTTTTACTTGCAAGAGGTTTTGAGGAAGTAGAGGCTTTAACTTGTGTAGATGTTTTGAGGAGAGGTGGGGTACACTGTATAACTTGTTCTATAAATTCGGAAGATGATGTAATGGGTACCCATGAGATACATGTAAAAGCTAACGGCCTGTTAGAAAAAACAGATACGGATAAATACGATGCTTTAATAATACCTGGTGGAATGCCTGGAGCAGCTAATTTGAGGGATAGCTGTGAGGTTATACAAGTTGTAAAAGACTTTAATAATTCTAAAAAGATAGTAGCTGCTATTTGTGCAGGACCTATAGTATTAAAAAAAGCAGGTATTATTGAAAATAAAAAGGTAACTTCCTATCCAGGATATGAAAATGATATAGCACCTGTAAGCTATAGTGAAGATGTAGTGGTCCAAGATGGAAATATTATAACAAGTAGGGGCCCTGCCACTGCTATGCATTTTGCCTTTAAAATTTTAGAAAACTTAGCAGATAAGGACACTTTGGAAAAGTTAAAGAAAGATATGCTTTTTAATTTAGTTTAACAGTATTATAATGTAAATAGAAAATATGAAATACATATGGAGGCAAAACTTGCAAGAATATATACTAGATAATGGGTTGAAATTGTTATATGAATATAGAGCAGGAAAATTAACTTCTCTCTGTATAGGTTTTAATGCAGGGGCATTAGAGGAAGAAAAAAAATTTCATTTAGGTACAGCTCATGCAGTAGAACACCTTATATCTAAGGGAAGTAAAAATAGAAGTGAAAATCAGATAAATTTTGAAATTGAAAGTATATTTGGATTTGAAAATGCTATGACAAATTATCCCTATACAATTTACTATGGTACTTGTCTCTCAGAGGATTTGGAAAGAGCAGTTGAACTTTACAGCGACTTGCTCTTGAATCCTCTTTTTTCAACTAAAGGTTTTAAAGAAGAGATAAATGTAATACTTCAGGAAATTAAGGAATGGGAAGATGATATGTATAGGCATTGTGAGAGTACTCTTTTTAGAAATTCCTTTAAAAAAAGAAGGATAAGAGAACTTATAGTAGGTAATAAAAGCAGCATAGAATCAATTACTTTAGATGAAATAAAAAGTTTTTATGATGACTTTTATTTTCCTGAAAATTGTACCATTTGTGTATGTTCGTCTTTAAATATTAATTTTATTATAGATATAATAAGCACATATTTTGGATTATGGAAAAGTGATTTTAAAAAATATGTGCATGAAAAAAGTTTGTGCGAACCAGTGAGAACTGGAGTATTTGAAGAAATTGTACCAGGCATAACTGGAGCTAAAATTCAATATATATTTGATATACAAAAATTGAATCATAAGGAATTCAAAGCGCTGCTTCTTTTTAATGCTGCTCTTGGACAAGGCACAGATAGTATTCTTTTTAATAAGATAAGGACAGAAAATGCACTGGCTTATGAAGTTGGAAGCAGCATAAAAAATGAAAGGGGAATAA
Source organism: Clostridium sp. 001 (assembly GCF_019056555.1). NCBI lineage: Bacteria > Bacillati > Bacillota > Clostridia > Eubacteriales > Clostridiaceae > Clostridium > Clostridium sp. 001. Next base: position 3,462,173 of record NZ_CP020473.1, read on the forward strand.
AACTTCTTTCTATAAACATGGGCACTTCTTTTGAAAATGTAAAAAAAGCAATTTCTATAACTTCCGATACAATAGACAAATTGAAATGTTTAAAAGAATATTTTACTGAGGATAAAATAAAGGCTTTAAGTAAAAGTATAAATTTAAAGAGAGAAATAAAATTTGAAAGATCCATTGAATTTTGTAAAGAAGTTGTTACTTCTGAACTTATGCAAAGAGGGTGCAGATATGATGGTTATTCAAATATATATAATTTAGATGATGTCCAAGAAGAAGATATAATTGAAGTTGCAAACAAGGTTATGGTTAAACCCTCTATACAGATTTTAACTGGAAACTAAATCAATTCACAAATTGTGCATTGTGAATTGATTACTAAAAAAGGGGGTGTGGTTATTGCAGGCAAAGTGGATGTTAAAAAGGTGTAAAAAAGATGTAAAAGCTATTGCCAAAATGGCAGGGATAAGTGAAGTTGTAGCTTCAATTCTTGTAAATAGGGAAATAGAAACACAGGAAGAGATAAAAAGTTTTATAAATCCATCCATGAGAGATCTCCAGAATCCGCTGCTCATGAAAGATATGGAAAGAGGCGTGGATATAATATATAGTGCTATAAAAGAGGGAAAAAATATAGCGGTATATGGAGATTATGATGTGGATGGAGTAATGAGCACTTATATATTATACTGTGGACTTTTAAGGTGTGGTGCTATGGTAAAATATCATATTCCTGACAGAATTACAGAAGGTTATGGAATAAATATTCATAGTATAGAAAAACTCAAAGAAGATGGAATACAGCTTATAATAACTTGTGACAATGGAATTTCAGCACTGGATCAAATTAAAAGGGCTGTGGAATTAAATATGCAGGTAGTCATAACTGACCATCATGATATACCTTTTTCAGATGATGAAGATGGGAAAAGAAAATTTTTAATTCCTGAAGCAGATGCTGTTATTGACCCAAAACAGCAAGATTGCAAATATCCTTTTAAAAAACTTTGTGGAGCAGGAGTTGCTTTTAAATTTATTCAGGTGCTTTATGATAAATTTAATATAAAAAAGGAAGAGGCACTTAAATTTATAGAGTATGCAGCTATTGGAACTATATGTGATGTGGTGGATCTCATAGGTGAAAATAGAATTATAGCTAAAAAAGGCCTTGGAATGTTAAATAACACAGAAAACTTAGGAATAAGGGAACTTATAAAAGAGACTTCATTAGAAGATAAAATGTTGAATTCTTACCATATAGGATTTGTAATCGGACCTTGTATAAATGCTACGGGAAGACTCGAAAGTGCAGTTTTAGCACTGGAACTTTTACTTTGTAAAGATCCGGACAGGGCACATGAACTTGCCAAAAAACTTCATGAATTAAATATTCATAGGCAGGATATGACGATTGATAGTCTAAATAAAATAATAGATAAAGTTGAAAAGTCAGATTTGAAAAAAGACAAAGTACTTGTGGTATATGAAAAAGGAGTACATGAAAGTATAGCAGGAATAGTTGCAGGAAGGCTTAAAGAAAGATATAATGTACCTTCTATTGTAATAACTAATGGAAAAGATTTTTCTAAAGGCTCTGGTAGATCTATTGAAGGTTATAATATGTTTGAAGAACTTGTAAAATGCAAGGAGCTAATGTGTCAATTTGGAGGTCATCCTTTGGCAGCAGGGTTGTCTATAGAAGAAGAAAATATAGATAAACTTAGAGATAGATTAAATAAAAATTGCAAACTTACAGATGAGGATATAATACCTAAGATTAGAATAGATAAACAGGTTCCCTTAAACAGCATATCTTTTAAAATGATAGAAGATATAAAGAGATTAGAGCCTTTTGGTAAAGGAAATTCTACACCTGTATTTGGAGAAAAAAATGTGGATGTATTCAGAATTTATTTCATAGGTAAGGACAAAAATACTTTGAAACTATTCTGCAGACTGAAAAATAGTTTAAACAAAATTGATGCACTATCTTTTGATGGAGGGGAAAAGTTTAGACAATTGGTATTTAAAGCTTATGGAAGTGGGGCAGCTTATAAAATTTTAAATAATGATTTTAAAAATCTAAAAATGGATTTTATATATTTGCCTTCTGTTAATGAGTATAAAGGAAATAAGAATATACAGCTTATATTAAAAGATTTTAGATTAGCATAAAATAGAAATAAAACTTGATTTATATTTTTTAAAATTGATAAATGGAGAGATTATATATGAAAACTGCGAGACATACAAAAATACTTGAAATTATTAATTCAAAGGATATAGAAACACAGGAGGAGCTAGTAGAAGAGCTTAAGAGTGCGGGAATAGAAGTAACTCAAGCCACTGTGTCAAGAGATATAAAGAAATTAAAAATTACAAAAGTAGTGGGCCAAAATGGAAAATCAAAATATTCTGTTGTAAGGCATACAGGAAAACTATTTCCTGATAAAATAGTAGCTATATTTTCACAAACAGTTATTGATGTACAAACTATGAAAAATTTTGTTGTAATAAAAACTTTATCTGGTTCAGCCAAGGCAGCAGCAGAAGCTGCAGACTCTTTGGCTTTCGATGGGGTTATTGGCACTGTAGCTGGAAATAATACATTATTTGTAATAACAACAGATGAAAAAACAGCCCTGAATTTGACTGAAAAAATTAGAAAGATGATTTCTAATCAATGAAAAGTACATATTCTTCTGTATAAGTGAATTCGTAAAATAGGTCTTTTCTTTTTTTAGATTCCGTATAATGTAAAATCCTAAGTCATAAATATGTATGTTGCTTCTATTGTTGTACAAAGTATAAATAATTACTATAATAAATTTAAGAGTTGGAAAAATTGTACGAGGAGGAAATAGAATTTGAAAAAAATAATACTTACAGGTGGAGGCTCTGCTGGACATGTTACACCTAATCTGGCCTTAGTTCCAAGACTAAAAGAACTAGGATATAACATACAGTATATAGGAACCGAAAATGGAATTGAAAGAAAAATAATAGAAGATCAAAAAATAGAGTATCATATAATATCCAGTGGTAAACTCCGAAGGTATTTTGATATAAAGAATTTTACTGATCCATTTAAAGTTTTAAAGGGAATACTTCAAGCTATACTTATAATAAGAAAGGAAAAACCCAATATAGTATTTTCAAAAGGAGGATTTGTTTCAGTTCCTGTAGTAATTGCTGCACATATAAATAAAGTACCTGTCATTGCCCATGAATCAGATATAACGCCCGGACTTGCAAATAGATTGTCTGCACCTTATTGCACTAAGATTTGTGCTACATTTCCAGAGTCTTTAAAAAACATAAAGGGCAATAACTCAGTTTTAACAGGAACTCCTATAAGGAAAGAACTTCTAGATGGAAGTAGAATAATAGGCAGGAGAATGTGCGGATTTGATAATGAGAAACCAGTACTTCTCATAATAGGTGGAAGTCTAGGTTCTACGTTTATAAATAATACAGTTAGAAATTCACTAAATGAGCTTTTGAAAAATTATAATATAGTTCACATATGTGGAAAGGGAAATTTAGATAGGTCCCTTAAGGAGAGAAAGGGATATGTACAGTTTGATTACATAAATGAAGAGCTGCCACATATAATGAATGCAGCAGATATAGTTATATCTAGGGCTGGTGCAAATGTAATATTTGAATTACTTGCTTTGAAAAAGCCAAACTTGCTAATTCCACTGTCTAAAAAATCTAGTAGAGGAGATCAGATTTTAAATGCAGCTTCTTTTGAAAAAAGTGGGTATAGTATGGTCCTCCAGGAAGATGAACTTACTTCTCAGGTACTTTTAGATAGGATTTTTAAACTCTATAGTTCTAGAAATGAATATATAAATAATATGGAGGCAAGCCCTGTACAGGATGCAGTAGGTAAAATCATAAATTTAATAGAAAAATACAGTATTTAAGTTTAATACTAAAAATTTATCCGATGACTACCTGCTCTAATACTCCCCTTCTTCAAATGGGAGTAAAGAACAGCTACGTACCTGGATAACGATTTCTAAGCGTCAGATGGAGTCAAAACTCCATCTGACGCCAAGAACTCTGTTTATAGAATAACTTAAAAAAACTGTCTTAAAAAGCTGTTATATAAAAAAATGTTAACAATTAAACAGCTATTTAGTGCAAAACAACCATAAAAATTTAAAAAATACCATAAATTACTTGAAAAATAGTAGAGAATAATGTAGAGTTATAAACGAAGGTGAAAAGCATTACTTGTATTCCTTTTTACAGACTATTATAAATTAAGATAAAGCTGTATTAGGAAAAATGCACACCTGTAATATAAGGTTTTAAATTAATTTTTAATTTTCCCAAAATGTATTTTACATGTTTAGAATTTTGATGTATATTAAAATAGTAGAATACATAAGATACTTAATTTAATAAAGATAGTTAAGTACTTTTCAATGTACTTTTTTAGATATTTAATACAAGTTTTTAATTGTAAAAAAATGCTGTGCTATTTACTGTACTAATGGTAGTACTATATCTGTATTAATTGTATGTAAAAAGTAAGTATAGTTATTTAAGATTATGTTTTGTATTAAATCTAAATAGTACAATGTAGGTTATGTTATACTATTGCTAGTTTAATAAAAAGATTTAATTATATACTTGAAAAGGAGAGGAATTTTTATGCGTAAAATGAAAACTATGGATGGAAATACTGCTGCTGCTTATATTTCCTATGCATTTACTGATGTAGCAGCTATTTATCCAATAACTCCATCATCACCAATGGCAGAACATGTAGATGAATGGGTAGCTAAAGGAAAGAAAAATATTTTTGGACAAAAAGTAAAAGTTATGGAGATGCAATCAGAGGCTGGAGCATCAGGAGCCGTACATGGTTCACTACAAGCAGGAGCATTGACTAGTACATATACTGCATCTCAAGGTTTATTACTTATGATACCTAACATGTATAAGATTGCTGGTGAATTATTACCAGGAGTATTCCATGTATCAGCTAGAGCAGTAGCTGCAAATTCACTTAACATATTTGGTGACCATCAAGATGTTATGGCAACAAGACAAACTGGATTTGCTCTATTTGCAGAAAGTTCAGTACAACAGGTTATGGATCTTTCAGCAGTAGCGCATTTAGCTGCAATAAAAGGAAGAGTTCCATTTGTAAACTTCTTTGATGGATTCAGAACTTCTCATGAAATTCAAAAAATCGAATTATTAGAGTATGAAGAATTAGCAAAATTAGTTGATCAGAAAGCTTTGAATGATTTTAGAAGAAGAGCTTTAAATCCAGATCATCCTGTAACTCGTGGTACAGCTCAAAATCCTGATATATATTTCCAGGAAAGAGAAGTTTCAAACAAGTACTATGAAGCACTTCCAGAAATAGTTGAAGATTATATGCAAGAAATGACTAAACTTACAGGAAGAGAATATCACCTATTTAATTACTATGGAGCAAAAGATGCAGAGAGAATTATAATAGCTATGGGTTCTGTCTGTGAAACTGTAGAAGAAGTAATTGATTACTTAACTGCAAAAGGTGAAAAAGTTGGATTACTTACAGTTCATTTATATAGACCATTCTCAATAAAACACTTTATGAAATACATACCAAAGACTGTTAAGAAAATTGCAGTTCTTGATAGAACAAAAGAACCAGGATCAATTGGAGAACCTCTTTACTTAGATGTTAAGAATGCTTTCTATGGACAAGAAGTACAACCAGTTATAGTTGGTGGAAGATATGGACTTGGTTCAAAAGATGTATTACCATCACATATTCTACCAGTATTTGAAAACTTAAAATCAGATAAACCTAAGGATAGATTTACATTAAGCATAGTTGATGATGTTACAAATAGTTCATTACCTATAGGAGAAGATATAAATACAACACCACAAGGAACTACAGCTTGTAAGTTCTGGGGACTTGGATCAGATGGTACTGTTGGAGCAAACAAGAGTGCTATAAAGATCATTGGAGACCATACAGATATGTATGCTCAAGGATACTTTGCATATGATTCAAAGAAATCTGGTGGAATAACAGTTTCTCACTTAAGATTTGGTAAATCACCAATAAAATCACCATATCTTATAGATAAGGCTGATTTCATTGCAGTTCACAATAAATCTTATGTTCACAAGTATAATGTACTTGAAGGACTTAAAAAAGGTGGTAACTTCTTATTAAATACAATCTGGACCCCAGAAGAATTGGAAAAAGAATTACCAGCTTCAATGAAGAGATATATAGCAAATAATAACATAAATTTCTATACACTAAATGCTGTTAAAATAGCACAGGAAATTGGACTTGGCGGAAGAGTAAACATGATATGTCAGTCTGCATTCTTCAAGATTGCAAATATCATACCAATAGATGATGCTGTTAAGTACTTAAAAGAAGCAGTTGTAACTTCTTATGGTAAGAAGGGACAAAAAGTTGTAGATATGAACAATGCTGCTATAGACAAGGGCGTAAATGCAGTAGTTAAAATAGATGTTCCAGCTTCATGGAAAGATGCTAAAGATGAAGCAGTAGAAGCTAAGAAAGATCCAGCATTCATAGAAAAGATAGTTAACCCTATGAATAGACAAGATGGAGATAAGCTTCCAGTAAGTGCATTTTTAGGAATGGAAGATGGTACATTCCCAGCAGGAACTGCAGCTTATGAAAAGAGAGGAATAGCTATAAATGTTCCAGAATGGCAAGTAGACAAATGTATACAATGTAACCAGTGTTCATTTGTATGTCCACACGCAGCTATAAGACCAGTTCTTACAACTGAAGAAGAATTAGCTAAAGCACCTCAAGGATTTGAAGCTAAAGATGCAAATGGAGCAAAGGGACTTAAATTTACAATGGCTATTTCACCACTTGATTGTTCAGGATGTGGAAACTGTGAAGATGTATGTCCAGCAAAAGAAAAAGCTCTTGTTATGAAGCCAGTAGATACTCAGCTGTCAAAGACAGAAGCTTGGGATTATGCTGTTAATACTGTATCTCATAAGGATAATCCAATGAAGGACAAATATAGTGTAAAAGCAAGTCAGTTTGAGCAGCCATTACTTGAGTTCTCAGGAGCTTGTGCAGGATGCGGAGAGACTCCTTATGTTAAACTTGTAACTCAATTATTTGGTGACAGAATGATGATAGCAAATGCTACAGGATGTTCATCAATTTGGGGAGCATCAGCACCAGCAACTCCATATACAACTAACTATAGAGGACATGGTCCATCTTGGGCTAACTCATTATTTGAGGATAATGCTGAATATGGATTAGGTATGTTCCTTGGAGTTAAACAGACAAGAGAAAGACTTCAAGATAAAATTGAAGAAGCTTTAAAGGGTAGTTTAAGTGCAGAACTTAAAGCTGCTTTTGAAGACTGGATTAAAAACTTTGCTGAAGGTGAAGGAACAAGAGAAAGAGCTGATAAAATAACAGCTTTACTTGAAAAAGAAAAGGGAAATAATGCTTTATTAAATGATATTTATGAAAATAGAGACTTTTTAGTAAAGAGATCTCACTGGATAATCGGTGGAGACGGCTGGGGCTATGATATAGGATACGGCGGAGTAGATCATGTTTTAGCTTCAAATGAAGATGTAAATATTCTTGTACTTGATACAGAAGTATATTCAAATACAGGTGGACAATCTTCAAAATCAACTCCAACAGCTGCTGTAGCTAAATTTGCTGCAAGTGGTAAAAAGACTAAGAAGAAAGATCTTGGAATGATGGCTATGAGTTATGGATATGTTTATGTAGCTCAGATTTCAATGGGTGCTGATAAGAATCAGGCATTAAAGGCAATTCATGAAGCAGAAGCTTATCATGGTCCATCACTTATAATAGCTTATGCTCCATGTATCAATCATGGTTTAAGAGTTGGAATGGGAAAGAGCCAGAGAGAAGCTAAGAGAGCTGTTGATTGTGGATATTGGGCACTTTACAGATACAATCCAGAATTAAAAGAAGAAGGAAAGAAATCATTTAGTTTGGATTCAAAAGAACCAACTACAGATTTCAAGGAATTCCTAATGGGAGAAGTAAGATACTCTTCACTTGCTAAACAATTCCCAGATCAGGCAGATGCATTATTTGAAAAGACTAAGAAAGATGCTCTTCAAAGAATTGCAGGATATAAAAAGCTTGACAGCGAACAGTAATCAAGCAATTTAATAAAAGGTATCAGATGGCGTAAGCTGTCTGGTACTTTTTTAATTAATAGTTAAGAATGAAGAATTAATAGTTAATGTGGATTTTTTTCGTTACACTACAAAAAATCTTTGATTAAGATTTTCACCACTCGTTTCGCTAAAGCGCAACATTGTTGATTTATATAAATTTAAAGATTTTTTGCGATAGCTAAAAATCATCCTTCACTATTAATTTTTCATTATTAATTCTTAACTTGCGAAGCTTTTGAACTTTGTTATTTAAAAAATTAGTTTGTCCATTTAAAAATATTAAAAAAATACTTTTATTATAGAGCAATTAAGGTTAAAATTAGAACATAACAGTTAAAAGGAGGTGAAGATTCCTGGCAAATATATTTGTAACATACTGTTAAAATAATAAATGCCAGGTTTACTTTATGGATAAAGAAAATTTAAATGAATGCAACTGTGGTTGTACTAGCAAAGAAGAAAATTGTGGCTGCACAGAAACACATGAACATGAACATGACTGCGGCTGTGGATGCGGCTGTGAAGATTCCGATCCTTTAATAGTAGATTTAGAGGATGAAAATGGAGAGATAGTTTCCTGCGAAATAGTTGATGGTTTTGAATATAAAGAAGGAAAATATGCCGTAGTTGAGAATCCTGAGAATGGTTCCACTTATTTATTTAAAGTAGAAAATGAAGGAGAACTTGTTATTCCAGAAGATAACGAATTTGATGAAGTTTCAAAGTACTATGAAAAATTAATGGAAGAAGAATAATTAATTGGCAACATATAGTTTTTTTAACTATATGTTGCCAATTAAAAAGTTTAAAGTTCAAATAATGATGATTTTAATATTTTCTGACGTTAGGAGGAAAATTATCATTATATGTTATTTGTTCTTTGATATTTATTATTTAGTCGATTTTCAATTGACTTCACTTCCATCTTAAAACTTCAATTCCCTGGTTATCTTTTCTTGTGTAATTTATAAGATAAGGATTGCCTACCAATTTGAAGAGGGGCAAATCAGATAGTGAATCTGAGAACATATAAGAATTTTTAAAGTCAACTTCTATATTGTCTTTTTTTAAAGATTCCATAAGTCTTGCTACTTTTTCTTCTCCTTTGCAGTTTTGTCCTAGGATTTTTCTAGTGTGCTTTCCATTTACAATTTCAAATCGTGTACCTATTATTTTATCAACTTCCTCTATTTTATAGAGTTCTTTTAAATAAAATTCTGCAGAAGCAGATATTAGATATATTTTGCAGCCACTATTTTTTAATTTTTTCAAGGTATACAATGCATCTTTATAAAATATTTTACTCAATCTTTTTTCGTAAAATTCTTTTGTCAAAAGTTCCATATCCTTTTCACTTATTCCGTTTATAAATGAAATAAAGTTTTCTTTGGCTTTTTTAGCACTAAAAACCTTCAGTACAAATAAAAGGGCAGACATAATGCTAAAAGGTGCATATACTATGAGTCTAGGACGTCTTTTTACCATAAATATGTAAAATTCCATTAAGGTTTCACTATTTGTTAGAGTAAAGTCTACGTCGAATATTGCGAGTCTTTCCAAATAAATCACTTCCTTATTTAATTATAATATCATACTTTACCGCTATTAAAAACCTTATCTAGTGCAGGGAACTTTGTTTAGAATTATAATATAAAAAAAGTTGCGAAACAATATTTTAAATTAATAGTTAAGAATGAAGAATTAATAGTTAATGTGGATTTTTCTTCGTTACACTACAAAAAATCTTTAATTTAATTTTTGAGGACTCGTTTTGCTAAAGCAAAACATTACTAAGCGTTGATTTATATAAATTTAAAGATTTTTTGCGACAGCTAAAAATCATCCTTCACTATTAATTATTCATTATTAATTCTTAACTTGCGAAACTTTGCTTCGCAAAGTTTTTAAGTTTAATCATTGTAATGTAGAAAATAACTTGTAGATAATGATAGAATATAATAAGGATTAAATGGCAACATTTACTTAAATTCTGTTATAAATAATAATAAAATATAGGAAAAGGGGATTTACATGAGTGAATGTATTGAAAAATTTTTTTTATATAATAATGAATTAAAAGATAAAAAGGAATTCAGTGAAAGTGAATTTAAGCAAGGAAAGTCCATATATGAGGTAATACGTATTATAGATGGAAAACCACTTTTTTTAAAGTTACATTTGAAACGCATGGAAAACTCAGCAAGAATAACTAATTTAAGATTATGGCTTAATGAAAAAGATATTAAAAATAAGATATTAGAACTTATAAAGGCAAATCAAATTTCCATAGGTAATATAAAGATTATTTTTAATTTCTATGAAAAGAATACATTTTTGGCTTATTTCTTGCCTTATAATTATCCATCTCTAGAAGAGTATGAAGTAGGAGTAGACACAATCTTTTATCATGGAGAAAGAGAAAATCCAAATGCAAAAGTGATAAATAATAAGTTTAGAACTAAGGTAGACAGTACGATAAAAGAAAAGAAGGTGTTTGAAGCTATACTTGTGGATAATAGGGGGAATATTACAGAAGGGAGTAAGTCCAATATATTTATGATAAAGGGTAATACCATTGTAACTGCACCATTAAAAAATGTGCTTCCTGGAACTACGAGAAAGGTTGTAATGGATATATGCAGCAAAATAGGTCTTGAGGTGTCAGAGAAAGATGTAAGTTATAAAGATGTAGAAAAATTTGATGCGTTGTTTATATCCGGTACGTCACCAAAAGTACTGCCTATAAAGAAAGTGGAAAACGTTAAATTTGATTCTTCAAATAATAAAGTACTGCTTAAAATTATAAAAGCATACGATAAAGAAGTAAGAGATGATATAGAAAGTTTTGATAGAGATTAGAAATAGAGGGTTTAAGATATATTATATATGGTGTTGAAGTTTTTTATTAGGGGGAGATAATTATGAAAGAATTGTTTCATGGTACTTCACTAGAGGAATGCTTAGAATCTGCCAGCTGTAAGCTAAATCTGCCAAAAGATAAATTACAATATAAGGTTGTTAAGAAAAGCAAATTGCTTTTTAGAAAAAAAGTAATAATAGAAGTATCTTTTGGCGAAGAAGACCAGAGTAATGTAAATTCTGGGATTGAGAAGGAAATTGTAAAAACAAATGAAAAGGATGGAACCATAAAATTAGAAAATGGTAAGATAATTGTAAAGGATCCTATTGAAGATGGGGAACCTGCAGTATTGCATAGGGGACATAATATATCTATTTTTGTAGATGGAGCTGAAGTTAAGGATAAATGTGAAATATTTAGCAAAAATAAAATAGAAATAGTTTTTGAGGAAGATGAACCAAAAAGACAAATGAATATATATCTATCTGATGACAGGATGAAAGCATATGCTGAAGTTAAATATATAACTAAAAACGTTTACAAACTAAAAGACAAAGATGAAAGTCATAAAGTGAATTTTGAAGGAGAAATAATTCAATCAATAAAGCCTCCCATGTATACAGTAAATGAAATTAAGAACGAATTATCTAATAATAAAGTGGTTTATGGTATAATGGAAGAAAATTTGAAAGAAGCTGTAAACGGTGATAAAAAACTTGTAGTAGCTTGTGGAAAAGAAGCTATAAATGGTGAAGATGATTTTCTAGAGAATAAGTTTCAAACCTCGGTAGTTTTAAAAGAAGATACAGTGGGAAATATAGACTTTAAAAGTATAGGTACTATAAATGTTGTAAAAAAAGGAGATATAATTGCAGTAAAACATAATGGAACTTTAGGTAAAGATGGATTTGATGTTACTGGAAAGGTTTTAAAATGCAAACCAATAAAACAAATTAAAGTAAAGGTTGGAAATGGATGTATACTTAAAGATGAAAACACTGTTGAAGCATCAATAGATGGTAAACCCTCCATAAAAAGTAACACTTATTATGTCCATCAGGTACATGAGATTAATGGAGATGTGGATATAAGTACTGGAAATATAAATTTTATTGGTGATGTAATTATACATGGAAATGTAAAAGAAGGCATGAAAGTAGAATGTGGCAATGACCTTATTGTGGACAAAGAAGTAGAAAGGGCTACTTTAAATGTAAAAGGAGATATAAGTATAGGACAAACTGTTGTTAGTTCTCAAATATGTGGTGGTGGTGACAGCGTAAAGAAAATTAAGGCTGTGGAACACCTGAGCAAATTTAATAAGAATATGGAACAGTTAGTGGGGGCTGTAAAAGAGATAAAAGACTATAACCTGCTTGGTAAAAGTAAAAAGGATGGAGAAATAATAAAAATATTATTAGAAAGTAAATTCAAGGGACTTATTAAGATGGGCATAAATGTAATTGCAGACTTGAATGTTGAAAATGATGATTATCGAGAGGATAAAATTGTAAAGTATATCAAAACCAAACTTATAGGAATGGGACCCATAAGCATTAAAAGTTGTTCCGAGTTAAATGAGTTAATGAAAATTATTGAGGATAAAATAGAGGAACTAAAAGACACAAGGGCACTTCCTGTGAAAGTGGTTTTATCTTACTGTCAGGACTCCAATATACAGAGTTCTGGTGATATAATAATAAAAGGAAAAGGAGAATATGTGTCACAAATTGCTGCCAATGGTTCCATTGAATTTTTGCAAGAAAAGAGTGTGGCAAGAGGGGGAACACTAAAAGCTGAAAATGAAATAAAGTGTAAGATTGTAGGAAGTGTAGCAGGGGTTTCTACAAAACTTCAAGTAGGAAGTAAAGATGGCCATATATGGGCAGATGTGGCTTATCACAATACAGTATTTAAAATTGAAAACAAAGAAATTGTTCTAGATTCTCCAAGTAAAGATGTACATGTATATTTGAAGGAAGGGGATATGGTAGTCGATAAATTTGTTCTATAAAAATCCTGTTGCAAAATGCATGATATATGCTATTTTAAGTAGATATATGCTATAATTATGTAATAATTGATTTAAATAAGGATTTACAAGGATGGCTAACAATATTATTTAAGGAGGATTTCAAATGGATGGCAAAGAAATAAAAGTATTGATATTTAGTATAAATGGTGAGTACTATGCTACAGATATTATGGAAGTAGAGAGAATTTTGGGTTATGAAGAGACTACGAAGTTGCCGGATTCTCCTAACTTTGTAGAGGGAGTCATAAATTATGAAGGAAATATACTTCCTATAATATCCTTAAGTAAGAAATTTGGTTTTGCTTCAGCTGAGGAAAGTAATGAGGCCAAGATAATAGTTACAAAACAGGATGGAAATAAAATAGGAATAATAGTTGATGTTGTATCTGAAGTAACGGATGTAAATACTGCAGATATAGAAGAGGCACCTGATATAGCATCCCAAATATCAAAAAGATATATAAAAGGACTTATTAAAATAAAGGACAAGATAATAATATTCTTAAATCTTGATAAAATACTTACGGAGGAAGAAAAGGAACTCATATAATTAAAAATTGAAAGGTGTATATTTATGGATATAAAAGAGATAAGAGTGGGAATAGCAGACATGAATACTGCAAGTTCTCCTGATAGAATTATAACCATTGGTTTGGGTTCCTGTGTAGGTATAGCTCTATATGATAAAGAAAAATGTATAGGTGGGTTGGCACATATAATGCTGCCGGACAGCACCCAATTTACAAATACAAAAAATCCAATGAAATTTGCAGATTTAGCTATTCCTATTTTAATAAAAAAATTAGAAGCCTTAGGTGTAAATAAAAGAAATTTGAAGGCTAAAATAGCAGGTGGGGCTTCTATGTTTAATTTCTCAGATAAAAGTGTAGTTATGAATATAGGAAGTAGGAATGGAGAAGCTGTAAAAAGTATATTAAGAGAATATTCTATTTCAATATTAGCAGAAGATCTAGGAGGAAACAAAGGCAGAACTATGATATTTGATACTCATGATGGGGGTGTCAAGATAAAGACAGTAGGAATTGGGGTAAAGGAAATTTAAAAATTTAATGGAGTGATAATGCTTTGGAAAAAATTAAGGTTTTAGTAGTAGATGATTCTGCATTAATGAGAAAAATTATTTCGGATATGATAGGTGAAGATGAATCTATAAAAGTTGTAGGAACTGCTAGAAATGGGAAGGATCTTTTAGAGAAACTGTCGTTAAACTTTACTAAAAATAATATGCCTGATGTAATAACTTTAGATGTAGAAATGCCAAAAATGGATGGAATAACAGCACTAGGAGAATTGAAAAAAAGTAATATTAATATACCTGTAATAGTTTTAAGCAGTGTCTCCAAAGAAGGGAAAAAGCGTACTATGGAATGTCTTGATATGGGTGCTTTTGATTTTTTACCTAAGCCTTCAGGTACAATATCTTTGGATATAAATAAAGTTAAAACTGAGCTTGTAGAGAAGATAAAGGGAGCATACCTGGCAAATACAGTTAAAACAAATAAAGCACAAGAAAATATACAACTATCTATACAAAAAAATGAAAAAGCTTCCACATTAAAAGCTGCAAGTTCAAATGTAGATAGAAAAATTAAAAAAGATATAAATGCAGTGGTGATAGGAGCATCTACGGGAGGACCTAAAGCACTTTATTCAGTTATAACACAATTTCCTCAAAACATGGGAGTACCAGTATTTGTAGTACAGCATATGCCTGCAGGATTTACTAAGGCCTTTGCAGACAGATTGGATTCTAATTCAAAAATAAAAGTATTAGAAGCAGAGGATGGTATGAATGTTGAAAAGGATACTGTTTATGTAGCACCTGGTGGATTTCATATGGAAGTATGGAGAGATAAGAGAATACATTTGAACAAAGAACCTGCCATTTGGGGAGTAAGGCCTGCAGTGGATAAGCTATTTATATCTGCATCAAAAGTATATGGAGAAAATATTATAAGTGTAGTTTTGACAGGTATGGGAAGAGATGGAGCACAGGGAACTGTAGAGATAAAGGAAAATGGAGGAATTACACTTTCTGAAGATGAATCAACCTGTACTATTTATGGTATGCCTAAAGCAGCTTATGCCACGGGGAAAGTGGACTTAGTTTTACCAATAAACAAAATAGCAAATGAAATAGTAAAAATAATAAAGTTTGGTGGGAGGTAGACTTATGGATATGGCTTATTTTAAGCAGTGGGTTTTGAGAGAATTCAATATAAACTTAGCTGCATATAAACCAAACCAGTTACATAGGAGAATAAATAGCTTGATGTCCAGAGTAGGAGCGAAAAGTATAGATGAATATATAGAACTCTTAAAAAGGGATGAAGAGCAAAGACAGAAGTTTTTAGACTTTATAACTATAAATGTATCTGAATTTTTTAGAAATCCGGATATATTTGAGGAGTTAAAAGTTAGATTAAAGGAAGAACTACTTCCTAGAAATAGTACTTTGAAAATATGGAGTGCAGCTTGTTCAATTGGGGCCGAACCTTATTCAGTGGCTATGTATTTAGATGAATTGTCTCATGGAGTTAGACACACCATAATTGCAACAGATATAGATAATACTATAATTGAAAAAGCTAAAAAAGGAGAATATGTTTTATCAGAAGTAAAAAATGTAAAAAAAGAATATTTAGATAAGTATTTTACGATAAAGGACGATAAATATATTATAAGTCCTATAATAAAAAATTTAATCACATTTAAAAAGCATGATTTAATATTGCAAAATTATGAAAGTAACTTTGATTTAATAATATGCAGAAATGTGGTAATATATTTTAATCAAGATGTAAAAGATAAAATATATGAAAAGTTTAGCAAGTCACTAAAAAAAGGAGGACTACTATTTGTCGGGGCCACTGAAAGCATATACAATTATAGAGATTATGGCTTTGAGAAGGCTTCTACCTTTATATATAGAAAGCTATAAGGAGGGAATAAAATGGATACGTCGCAGTATATGTCTATGTTTCTAGAGGAATCAATGGACAACTTGCAAACACTTAATGAATCATTACTTCAGCTTGAGCAAGAACCAGATAACATAGATAAGGTAAATGAAATTTTTAGAGTAGCACATACAATAAAAGGAATGGCAGCTACTATGGGATTTAATGAAGTGGCTGAACTCACTCACAAAATGGAGGATGTATTATCTGAATTTAGGGATGGACAGCTAAAAGTAAATCAAGATGTAGTTACAGTCTTATTTAAGTGCCTGGATACTCTTGAGCAGATGATAAAAAATATAGAAGATGGGGTAGATGAAGAAACCCCTATTCAAGGTATCATTGAAGAATTGGAAAGTATATCTGGTCAAAAAGATGACAGTGAAGCTAAGAAGCCTAAAAAAGAAGATAATGTCCAGGAACAAAATGCTGCAGTAGAATCTAAAGGTAAAGATTCTATGGTAGAATTGAATGAATATGATATAAATGTAGTTAAACAAGCTGAGGACAAGGAATTTAACGCTTATGAAATAAAAATTAAACTTAGTGAAAGTACTCTTTTGAAATCTGCAAGGGCATTTTTAATATTTAAGGATTTGGAAGCAGTAGGAGAAATAATAAAGTCTATTCCTAGTACAGAGGATATAGAAAATGAAAATTTTGAATTTGAAATATACCTTGTTTTATTAACTAAAAGTACTGGTGAAGATATCCATAAAATTTTGATGAACATATCTGAGGTGGAAGAAGTTACTGTGGAAGATGTTGACATCCAGACAGAAAAAGCAAAGATAATGGGATCAGATTCAGCTAAAAAAGAAGAAGAGATAAAAGCTAAAGCTGAAAAGAAAGCTACTCAGGAAGTAGTAAAGCCAAAACCAGCAGCAATAGCTCAAAATAAAAGTAAAAATCCTCCTAAAAAGGAACCTCATAAAAAAATGCATCAGTCTGTAAGAGTTGATCTGGAAAGATTAGATAAATTTATGAATATGGTATCTGAATTGGTTATAAATAGGACAAGGATGGAGCAAATTAGCAGTAGCTATAAGTTAAACGAATTAAATGAAGTTTTAGAGCAGGTGGCAAGGACAACTTCAGATTTACAGGATTTAGTAATGAAGATAAGAATGCTGCCTCTTGATACTGTATTTAACAGATTTCCTAGGATGATAAGGGATTTATCCGTAGAACTTGATAAAGAGATGGAACTTATAATTGAAGGAGCAGATACAGAACTTGACAGAACAGTAATAGATGAAATTGGAGAGCCTCTAATTCATTTGCTTAGAAATGCAGCAGATCATGGTGTAGAATCTAAAGAAGAAAGAATTGCAAAGGGAAAAGATCCTGTAGGTAAAATAAAACTTATTGCTTATCAGGAAGGAACTAAAGCCGTAATAAAAGTTGAAGATGATGGAAGTGGAATACCTGTAGAGAAGATAAGGGAAAAAGCAGAAAATGCAGGTATAAATACTGAAGGAATGACAGAAGCTGACATAAAGAATCTAATATTTATGCAGGGAATAAGTAGCAATACTGAGGTAACAGATATATCAGGAAGAGGAGTTGGAATGGATGTAGTAAAGACAAAAATATCTTCTCTTGGTGGAACAGTAGAGCTTGTAAGTGAAAAAGACAAGGGATCATCTTTTATAATAAGACTGCCACTTACGCTTCAGATAATTCAAGTACTTCTTGTAGGCGTAGGGGATGAAACCATGGCCATATCTTTAAGCTATGTAGACAGAGTTATAGATTATAAAGATGATTTAGTGAAGATGACTAATAATAAAGAAGTTATAATATATAATGGGAATGTAATACCTCTTATAAGACTTTATGAAAAACTTGGTGTTGAAAAATCAGACAGCAACAAAAATTATATAGTAATAGTTAGAGTAGGAGAAAAAACTGTAGGACTTATGGTAGATTCCTTACTTGGACAGAGGGAAATTGTTATAAAACCTCTTGGAAAAACGCTGAAAAATTTGAAAGAATATATGGGAGCAACCATATTAGGAAATGGACTTGTAACTTTGATATTGGATGTTGCTGCCCTGGTATAAGGAGGAAAATAATGGACTATAAAAACCTTACTCCTATTCAACTTGATGCATTAAGAGAAGTTGGGAATATAGGTACAGGGAATGCAGCTACAGCATTATCTCAACTCATAAATAGAAAAGTTGATATGACAGTACCTGCTATAAATATAGTGCCTTTTGACGACATCTTTACAAATATTGGTGAAGGTGAGGTAGTTATAGGCGTAATAGTTAGAATCTTAGGCGATATACCTGGAAATATACTGTTTATATTTGAAAAGGATACTGCTATGGATCTGATTTCTATGTTAACTGGTCAGAAGGAAGAGGAATTAAGTGATATGGGTAACTCTGTTATATGCGAAATAGGCAATATAATATCTAGTTCCTATATGAACTCTATAGCAAAATTTACTGGACTGCATGTAATACCATCTGTCCCAGCAGCTACTTGCGATATGCTTGGGGCAATACTTTCAACTACATTTATAGAATCAGGACAGTATGATGAGTATGTTCTTGACATAGAAACACTTTTTATGCAAAATAATTCAGAGTTAAGTGGGCATTTTTACTATATTCCGGTGCCCGGTTCAATGGAAAAAATTTTAAGTGCTTTAGGAATAGGATAAATATTTAGTAGTAAATAATTTGGAGGGAAGAAAATGGCTAAAATATTAATTGTAGATGACGCTGCTTTTATGAGAATGATGATAAAGGATATATTAGAAAAGAACGGATTTGAGGTAGTGGGGGAAGCAAACAATGGATTAAAAGCTGTGGAGTTATATAAAAAGGAAAAACCAGATGTAGTTACAATGGATATAACGATGCCGGATATGGATGGTATTGAAGCTGTTAAGGCAATAAAAGGATTTGATGCAGGTGCAAAAATTATAATGTGCTCTGCAATGGGTCAGCAAACTATGGTTATGGATGCTATAAAAGCTGGAGCTAGAGATTTTATAGTAAAGCCTTTTCAACCAGATAGAGTTTTAGAGGCAATAAATAAAGTAGTAGCTTCTTAGTAATAAGAATATAATTATTTGTAAATTATGTAAACAGATAATCAGAAATTAAAATTTTATGGCTAGTATAAAGGTAATATGGTTTATTACGAAAACTATCAAGTAGAGTTAAATTTATTTCAAACCTTAAATAGCTAGATAGTATACTCCATATATTTAATTTCTGATTTCATCTGGTAAGCAGAAAATTAAGATCTGAAATTTTATGCAAAGATACTTGTTACATAGTTTGTGTACCTATGCATATGGAGGTGTAAATATGCAAGTTGTTATATTTAGATTAAATAACGAACAATTTGCTGTAGAAACAGCTAAAGTTCAAAGTATAAATAATTCTATGGAAATAACAAAAGTCCCACAGGCGCCAGCTTACATAAAGGGACTTATAAATTTAAGGGGAAATGTAATATCTCTCCTGGATATAAATCTCTTGATGGATATTCCCAAAGCTGAGATAAGCGAAAACAGTATACTTATACTGGAAATGGAAGATGAATTAGTGGGAATAACAGTAGATCAGGTAGATGAAGTTTTAGATGTAGAAGAAAATGCTATTGAAAAGATAAATGATGAAGGAAAAAAAGTCTATATAGAGGGAATAATAAATTTTAAAGATAGTATAGTTACTTTAATTGATATAGACAAACTTCTTTCAAATTAGAATTTTCTTAAGAAATGAGGGAAGAGAATGGCAGATGTATTATCACAGAATGAAATAGATGACCTTTTAGCTGCCTTATCTGCTGGAGAACTTACTCCAGATGAAGTACCCAAAGAAGAGGAAAAGCAGAAAGTAAAACCTTATGATTTTAGAAGTCCTCAGAAGTTTTCTAAAGATCACATAAGGACTCTTGAACTTATTCATGACAATTATGCCAGAATAATTTCAAATTATTTAACTGCGCAGGTTAGAGCTAATGTAAAAGTAAAAGTGGAATCTGTTCAGCAAATAACTTATGAGGAGTTTATTCATTCTGTACCTAATCCTACTGTTTTAACTATATTTAAAATGCCGCCTTTAAGCGGATCTGTTTTGTTTGAAGTGAATCCTCAATTTGTATTTCAAATTATAGACTTGCTCTTGGGAGGAAGTGGTAATAGAAAATACAAAGTTAAGGAATTTACTGATATAGATAAAAATATTATAAAAGTTGTAAATGCAGGGCTTATATCAAATTTGAAATTGGCCTGGGAAGATGTAATGCCTATAGAAACAGAAGTGGAAGGACTTGAGACAAATCCTGCACTAAATCAGACGCTTGCACCTAATGACCCTGTTGCACTTATAACTTTTTCAGTGGAGATGGGAAACAGTAGTACTTTTATAAACATATGCATTCCTTATCTGAGTATAGAAAAGGTACTTGATAAATTAGTAGTTCAATACTGGTTTCAGGACAGTGATGAAGATATATTGAATGAGTCCAGAGAAAAGCTTAGAAATAGGTTAGATATAGTTGATGTAGAACTCACTGCCATACTTGGAACTGTAGATGTTACGGTACAAGAATTTTTGAACCTTAATGTGGGAGACGTATTGACCCTAAAGGAAAAAACTACAAGCCCTGTGAAACTAATGGTGGAAGATAAGGTGTATTATTATGGAAAGCCTGGTGTAATAGACAAGAACATGGGCGTTGAGATATTAGATATTTTAGATAAGGATGTGGAAAATTATGAGTAATGGATTTCTTTCACAGGAAGAGATAGATGCACTTTTAAATGGAGGAGAAAGTACGCCGGATCCACCATCAGAAACAAATTCTCAAGATGACCCACAGTTGCCAGATATAGAGAAAGATTTACTTGGAGAAATAGGAAATATATCTATGGGATCTGCCTCTACAGCACTTTCTACAATAATAAACCAGCAGGTAAATATAACTACTCCGGTGGTAATTGTAACTACTCTTAAAGAATTGAAAAATGAATTTGAAGTTCCAAATGTTGCTTTGGAAGTTAAATATACAGAAGGTATAATAGGAGAAAACTTACTGGTAATGAAGATTACAGATGCAGCTGTAATTGCAAGTCTTATGATGGGCGGAGACGGTAAAATAGATCCAGATATTAAAGAATTAGGCGAGATAGAAATAAGTGCAGTATCTGAGGCTATGAACCAGATGATAGGGTCTGCCGCTACATCTATGGCTACTATGCTAATGAGGGAGGTAAATATATCCCCTCCTGTGTCTAAAGTATGGAATGATATTACAAAACCTCTTACTGAAGGAATATCTGAAGATGAGACGGTTGTAAAAGTATCATTTTCCCTTAAAATAGGAGAACTAGTAGATAGCAGTATAATGCAGGTATTACCTATAGCTACAGCTAAAAAAGTAGTTTCTATAATGATGGGTCAGGAAGAAACTGCACCAGAGGAGTCAGCTCCTAGTGTACCTGAAAATGATGGTACTAGTACTGAACCTCAACCTGAACCTGAACTTCAACCTGAAGTACCTATACAGCAGCCTCAGCCAGCACCAGCTCAGCCTCAAATGGAGCAAAGGACGCCGGTGTACGAGAAACCTATAGAAACAAATGTAAATAGGCAGCCTGTAGAAGTCAGTAAGGCATCTTTTCAGCCTCTTGGTGGATCTCAAGATACAGAAGTTGTTCCTAAAAATATAGATCTTATACTGGATGTACCTCTTGAAATATCAGTAGTACTTGGAAGAACAAAAAAGAATATTAAAGATATATTGAATTTGGGAACGGGTTCTCTTATAGAATTGGATAAATTGGCAGAGGAACCTGTGGAGATACTGGTAAATGGTAAGAAAGTAGCTTATGGAGAAGTAGTAGTAATAGATGAAAACTTTGGAGTTAGAATAACGGGAATTGTGAGCAATGAGGAAAAAATTAGATCTTTAGGAAAATAATATTATTATGGGTATGGATAAATTTAGAAATAAGATGTGTATCGTGAAAGCTATACACATCTTATTTTAATTTATAATATAATAAAATTTATTTGTGTATTAAAGTGGAAACATATAGGGACTTTTTATTTAAAATAAGCAATTTATCTTCAATTCAAAGTATAAATATTAAATATATGTACCCGATAATGTTACTAGTAAAGAAAAACGATATTTGAAGTAGTTATGGTTAGGGGTGTATTTTTATGAAAATAAATGGGATCAATTCCAGTAAGCTGGTGAACTTTTACAATAGGAATAATGTAGAGAAAAGTTTAAAGAGTGAATCAAACAGCAAGGATTCCATTCACATATCATCTATAGGAAAGAGTCTCAGCCCTTATTCCCTAGATGATAAATTTGTAAATTCTAAAGAGAGAGTAGAAAGCATAAAAAAGTCCGTAGCAAATGGAACTTATAAAGTAGATTCTAAGCTTGTGGCACAAAAAATTATAGATAATATAAAGGGTAAAGTATAATTTTCATATACCTGGGAGGTGATGTAGTTGGAACTGCAGCTGTCTGAGATTATGTTAGAAGAATATGAGATGCTTAAATCACTTTATGAAGCTTTAATTGAACAAAATAAATATCTTGTGGAAAGACAGGTGTTTTTATTAGATAAAATAGTTAAAGTCATAGAAGAAAGAAGTAGAAATGTAGCAAGGCTCGAAGTTCAAAGAAGGAAGATAACTGGGGACAGGCCTATGAGGGAGATTATAAGAGAATCAGGAGATAAAAAATTAGGAAAAGTATATTTAGATATAGTGGACTTGCTTGAAAAGATGAAATTTCAAAAAGATACAAATGAAGCACTTGTAAAACAGTGGCTTGGTTTTGCAAATCAAATGCTTAGGGCATTGAACCCAAACAAACAAGCCAAAACCTATAATGCTTTTGGAAGAAGCAGGTAAATAAAAAGTAAGGAGTTGAATTAAATGCCTGGGTTATTTTCAATATTTAATACGGCAAAAAGTGGACTTTTTGCACAGCAAACTGCCATAAACGTAACATCCCACAATATAGCAAATGCTAACACAGATGGATATTCAAGGCAGAGGGCAGATATGGTAACCACAACGCCCTATACTCTGCCAAGTATGGATAGTGCAGCTGGTGCAGGACAGCTCGGTACAGGAGTAACTATAGACTCCATTGAGAGAATAAGGGATAGTTTTTTGGATTATCAAATAAGGGTAGAAAATGGGGCTAGTGGACAGTATAAAGCACGTGATAAATACTTGAGTCAGGTAGAAAACGTACTGGGAACAGATACTGGGTCAACAGGCAGTGGAATATCCTCACTTATACAGAAGTTTTTTAGTTCCTGGCAGTCACTGTCTACATCATCTCAGAACGTAAGTACAGTGAAAGAGCAGGCCTATCAACTTACTAATGAATTAAACCACACTTATTCACAAATTTCAAATATTAAAACCAATACTAATACAGAAATAAAAAATGTGGTGGTAAATGTAAATACTATATTGGGAAAGATATCTAATTTAAATCAGCAGATAAAAGATACAAAGATGTCAGGACAAAATCCAAATGATCTTTTAGACAGTAGAGATGTACTTTTAGACCAACTCAGCAGTGAATTTGGAATAAGCATTACGGATAAAGACTTTGATGGAATTGATGTGACTACTTCAAATAGTGCTTCCGTCGAAAAGGATAATGGATCTGCACCTTTGTTAAATGGCAAACCACTTAATATAGTTCAAACAGATAATCCGGATGATACAAACGTAGCGACATTTTCCTATATAACTAGTATAACAAATGTAACGGATTCTAGTGATAGTGTTACAAAAGACAGTAGTGGAAATACCATATATAAATATAAAGTAGATTATTATAAAAAAGGAGATACCCTCACAGATGCTAACAAAGTAAGCATATATGTGAATATGACATCTGATCAAGAAAAAGAAATGGATGAAAATAGGGTGCTCTGGGCTGATCAAAATGGTGTTGCTTATAAAGTTACAGGAGGGCAGGATCCTTCAGGCAAAGCAGCAGTTGCTGATGGAGGAAAATTAGATGGTACTTCTACAGATCCCATAAGTTTTAGTGAGCTTGCTCTTTTTAAACCTCCAACAGGTGAACTCAAAGGTTATACATCAGTACAAAAGGATATAGATGATTATCAAGATGAACTCAATAAATTTGCAAAGGGACTGGCACTTTCTGTAAATGCAATAATAAGTCAAAGCAGCACCTGGGTAAAAGACAATCCTACAGATGGTTCTGCAGAGGGCGGAATAAATAATTTCTTTGTAAATGCGGATCAAAAAGATTCATCTAAATATTCAGCAGCAGATGAAAACAATATAACAGCAGCCAATATAACAGTGAATGTGGCAATAATGAATGATCCATCTAAAATAAAAGTAGATAGTAAATATGATTCAAAGGGAAATTCATTAAGCACTAATACTGATGGAAATAGAGCTGTAGCTGTAGCACAGCTTGCCAATAGTATTATGAATATTGGAAGCATAAATACTGATAAGGATACTTCAACTGGAACATCAGATCCTAGAAGTGATAGAAGTGATTTATTAAAGGATATATTTACGTCAAATAATACAATAAACAATGTATATTCTATAGGAAAAGTAAATGGAGGATCTACTTTAGATAACTATTTTAATGATCTTGTAAATAAGGTCGGTAGCCATGAACAGGAAGCTAAACAAACAGTAGATACGCAATCTGTTAAGCGTCAAAGCTATATTCAATCTAGAGAGGCGAACTCTGGAGTTTCAATTGATGAAGAAATGACAAATCTCATTCAATTTCAGCACTGTTATCAGGCAAATGCAAAGATGATATCCACAGTGGATGAACTTTTGGATGTAGTTATAAACCAACTTAAACGATAGGTAACAAAGTTCAAATATCAAATATCAATTATATTTTTTATATTTTTTCTTTGATATTTGAACTTTGAACTTTGAAATAAAGGATGTGATTTAGTTTTGAGAATAACGAATAAAACACTATCGAACAATTTTTTAGCAGATATGCAGAGAAATCTTCAAAATTTAAGTAAAATACAGCAGCAGGTATCTTCTACAAAGAATTTTTCAAAGCCTTCTGATGATCCAATAAATGTTGAAAGAGCTATGCAGCTTCAAAGTTCTGTGAATTATACCACTCAGTATGGTTCTAATATAAAAACTGCAAATACGTGGATGGAAACGACAGACACCACTTTAGGACAAATAGGAACTGTACTTAGTAATATAAGAAACAATTTGGAGCAAGCAGGTGGAGTTTATACACAAAATGAAAAAGATAAAATTAATGATGCAGTGAGCCAGGAAGTGCAGCAGCTTGCTACATTACTTAATACGAACTTTCAGGGTGAATATATATTTGGAGGAACTGCAGGACTTTCAAAACCAATAACTACAACTACTGATGCTAATGGAATTGTTACGTTACAGTATGCTGATAAAAATGGAAATGCTGTAACTAATCTTCCTGATGTGGTGTCTAATGGATTTAACGTAAATAATTGGACAGGTAAAAGTATAACTTTTAATGTTGGTGGAACTGATTACCAGGTGGATTTAAAGTCTTCATACTCAGGAATAGATGATGTTGTCAAGGATTTAAATAGCCAGATACAAGGAAAAACTGGACTTACAGATAAAATCAGTGTAGTAAAAACGAATGACGGAAATGTGAAATTTATAGCTGTGAACAATTCGGACAATATAAAACTGTCTACAGATATAAGTGATATGTCCAGAACTTTTTCTGGAACTTCTTCAGCACAATCGAATGGATTTATATTAAGCAACTGGACAGGAAAAAATATAGCTTTTAATGTAAATGGAACGTCGGCTACATTAACAGTAGGTTCCTCAGATACAGATATAGACAGTGTAATTAGTGATTTAAGCAGTCAGTTAAAAAGTAATTCTACAATTAATGGAAAAATAAGTATATCAAAAGCTGAAGATGGCAGTATAAAATTTACTGCTGCGAATAGCAGCGATAGTATAAATATAGATTCGACTAATACTACTGTAGGTGATATGACAAATACTTTATTTGGAACAGCAGAAGTAGTTTCTAGCGGATTTACATCGAGTAACTGGCAAGGAACAGATAAAAATATAACTTTTACTGACGGAACAAATACACCAGTAAAATTAACTCCCTCAGGTTCAACTGCAAGTGATATAGTTAGTAATTTAAATAACCAAATACAATCATCTAGTTTAAAGGGAAAAGTTAATTTTCAAACTGACGGCACTAATATAAAAGTGATGGTAAATGGTAGTGACATAAAGATGACTACTAATATATCTGATATATCACCCCAGCTTTCAAACATGACTATGGAAAACATAGGTGCAGATAAAAACATAGAAATTTCTCAGGGAGTAGTGCTCACTTATAATGCAACAGCATCAGATATAATGCAGTATGGAAATGACTATAATACAACTTCAGGAGATAGTATAAATGCACTTATGGATAGAGTTCAGCACCATTTAGCAGGACAAGTGATGCGTTATACGGATAGTAATAATAATCCCATAACTAGTACTACACCAGGTGCTGTATTAGTTACAGTAAAGAATGATGATGGAACTGCGATAAGTAAATATGGTGTATGGACAAAAGATGCAAATAGTGAAAATGATGCAAAGAAAGAATTAATAGGGCAGGATCTTGTAGATATAGATGCAGCCTCGAAAAAGGTCCTTCAAGTTCGCTCAAAGATAGGTGCAAAAGAAAAGAGAATGAGTGATTTGAGTACTCAGAATGCAGCTTCAATAACTGACTTAAAAGAAGTACTTTCAAAAACAGAAGATATAGATATTACCGAGAAAACTATAGAATATTATACGTCTATTACGGTTTATCAGGCATGTCTCCAAACTGGTGGAAAAGTAATACAGCCTACGCTTTTAGATTATATTAGATAGAGGTAATTATTAACTCAACTTTTGCACATATAAAATTTTGACTTAATATAAAATGATGCGAAGCAAAGCCTTGCAAGTTAAGAATTAATAATGAAAAATTAATAGTGAAGGATGATTTTTAGCTGTCGCAAAAAATCTTTAAATTTGTATAAGTCAGCGCTTAGTAATGTTTTGCTTTAGCAAAACGAGTCTTCAAAAATTTAATTAAAGATTTTTTATAGTGTAACGGAAAAAAATCCACATTAACTATTAATTCTTTACTATTAACTATTAATTAAACATAGAGGGAGATAATAATGAAATTAAACACAAAATATCATGGAGTACTAAACTATGAAAATGAAGATATACTAATGTTTAAAAAAGGCATTCCTGGTTTTGAAAACTTGAGAAAATTTATACTGGTTCCTGCAGAGGAAAATAATTTATTTTATATACTTCATTCTATTGAAGATATTAATATAGGAATTGTGGTAGTTTCACCCTTTAATGTATTGAAAAATTATGAATTTGATTTGAACGAAATTAAGGTATGCGAGCTTAATATAAAAAGCAAAAAAGATATTATTGTAGTAAATACAGTTAACTTAAGTACTAAACTAGAAAATATAACAGTTAATTTAAAAGCTCCCATAATAATAAATAAGAATGAAAATATTGGGGAACAATTAATACTGGATAATGTAGATTATCCAATAAAATACCCACTTTTTAAGGGGGAGTTTTAATTGCTAGTTATAAGTAGAAAAAAAGGTGAGTCGCTTCGTATAGGAGAAGATATAGAAATAACTATTGTAAAAATAGAAGAAGGAAGTGTTAAACTTTCTATATCTGCACCTAGAAATATAACAATACTTAGAAAAGAACTTTATAAGGAAGTAGAAGAGGAAAATAAAAATGCGGCAGCTTCAGATATGAGTGTATTAAAAAAGATAAAAAAATAGTTTTATTAAAAAATTATAAAGAGGTGTTTGGCATGGAAGTTAAAGATGTAGGTCAAGGAAGACAGCTATCTTTAAGTTTTAATACATCTAGTGATGTTTTGCAAACTGAGCAAAATGCAGATGTAGTTAACAAAACTGTAGATAATAAATTATCAAATAGTGAAAATGTAAATGAAAAAGATGTAAAAAAAGCTGTAGATAAAATAAACAAGTTAATGGAAGATACGCCTACTCATTTGAAATATGAAGTGTATGGAAAATTTAAAGATATAATGGTAAGCATAGTAGATAATAATACTAATAAAGTAATACAAGAAATACCACCTAAGAGTATAGTGGATATGGTAGATAAGCTTTGTGAATTGGCTGGAATTTTTCTAGACAAAAAAGTTTAAGACATTGATATTATTCTAGGGGGGATTTTAATGGAATTTAGGTTAAATAAAGTAGACCTGGAAGTTCGCCGCAGAGTAAAAGAAACTACAAGTGCAGGGAAAGTTCATAATAAATCAGGGATTTTTATAAATAAAGATTACAAAGGTAAGGGAAAAAATAGTCAGGGAGATTTTAAGTCAGAACTCACCAAATACAAACAGGGCAAAAATAAAAAACGTATTTTTGTAGAAGCAAGTAAAGTGGAAAAAGTTGAAGTAAAAGCTTTTAAAGAAGAAAAGGAAAACCTTTCAATAGATAATGAAAGAGGAAATATTTTAGATGTTAAAAAATAATTAATAGTTAAGAATTAAGAATTAATAGTTATGGATGATTTTCTTACGTTAAAACTTCAGAAAATCTAAAATGGAACTATTTAAGCAAAGCTTTGAAAAAACTTAAGTTTAAGATTTTTCGTAGTATAGTGGAGAAAAAATATCATTCATTATTAACTTTTAACTATTAATTTTTAACTTAAAAAAGGGAGGTTTATTGTATGTATGCAGGAAATGCTTATAAAACGTATAAAAGTAACAGCGTAAATTATGCCTCAAAGGAACAGCTCCTTTTGATGCTGGTAGACGGGGCATCAAAGTTTTCAAAAATAGCAAGACAGGCGATGATGGACAAGGATATAAAAAAAGCTCACGAAAATATAATCAAGACTCAGAATATATTTAATGAACTTATGATATCTTTGGATGTTTCCAAGGCAGGAAAATGGGGACAATCTCTTATGAGCGTATATGATTTTATAGTTAGAAGATTAGTAGACGCAAATATGAAAAAAGATGTAAAAATAATGGATGAGGTAATTCCATTAATAGAAGATGTTAGAAGCACATGGGAAGAAGCCTATAAGATTTCTAAAACAAGCAAGTAAAAGCTAAGAGTTAATAATTAAGAGTTAAGGAAGTTTTAGATTTTCTGAAGCAGAGGGTAAGAAAATCATCCATAACTATTAACTATAGACTATTAATTATTAACTAAATAAAAGGGGAGGTTATAAATGTGAGTGATGTAAGTTCAGTAGCATCCGGTACTACTGGTGCCGGCGGCGGTAATATGATTAGATTAACAGGTTTGGCATCAGGTCTTGATGTGGATGCATTAGTAAAAAAAATGATGGCAGGGGAACAGACAAAACTTGATGAGGCCCAGCAGACACAGCAGACTGAGCAGTGGAAGCAAGAGGCATATCAAGATATTATTAAGAACATAAAGGAGCTGCAAAGTAGTTTTTTTGATTCAGGGACTTCAGATAAAAATATTTTATCACAATCAAATTTTGCACCATTTACTGTAAGTGCTGCTAATGGGGCGTCTACAGTAGATACATCAGTGGCAACATTTACTCCAATGGTTGGAGCACAGACAGGAAAATATACAGTATCAGTTGCCCAATTAGCTAAAGGTGCAGGAGTAACTAATACGTTAGCAGCAGGAACAAAACTTACTACAAAATTAACTGATATAACAGGTACAACTGCAGAGGGAGCAGAAGCAACTAGTTTAAAGAAAGTTATTACTTTAACAGTAAATACAGGTGTTAGCGATGTAAATATTACTTTAGATAATACGGATGGAAAAGCTACAGTAGGAGATTTAATTACTGCAATAAATAATCAAGGTACAGGCAGTGTAAAAGCGAAATTTAGCGAACTTACAGGAAAATTTACATTATCTTCAGCTGGTACAGGGAAATCTTCAGCTTTAACGATAAAAAGTGGGACTACGGCTTCACTGTCTAGTATAATTGGATTTTCTACTGATGTAGTTGAAAATAAAGGAACAGGAACCATTACTAATACTGTTACAAAAGATGGTGTAACTACAACGAGTACTGTAACTGCAGGAGACTGGAAAATTACCAGTGAAAGTGCAAGTAACTATAAAGTCACAGATGCTGCGAAAGTTGCAATTCAAAATTCGCAAAATGCAGATGTAACTATTACTGTTCCAGGCGGCAGTCCTATTACTTTAAATGATACAAATGGTAATGCACAGTCTACTAATAATTTTACTATAGATGGAATGAATTATATGTTATCAAGTGAGGGAGCTGATGCCACTGCATCAATAAATGTTGGGTCAGATACGAGCAAGGTATATGACAAAATTAAATCATTTATTGATAAATATAATGCTATAGTGGACGGTATTCAAACAAAACTCACTGAAAAGCCAAACAAGGACTATAAGCCTTTGACAGATGCACAAAAATCACAGATGACCACTTCTCAGATTACAGCTTGGGAAACTAAAGCTAAAGTGGGCATTCTTAGAAATGATGATAATCTTGAAACTATGCTCAATGATTTATCAACGGCATTTACTACAGCAGTAAATAATGTTGGACTTTCGTTAGGTCGTTATAGCAGTAATAATTTTGGTATAGATACATCTAAAGATTATACTACACCTTCTCATATTGATATAGTTGACCCAGAACAATTAAAAACGGCTATAGCAACTAAAGGTGACCAAATATCCAAAATGTTTACCAATATATCTGCTATTCCCAATACTATAGCAAAAGATGGCACTGTAGAATACGACAGCAGCCTTGGACAATATAAAGAAGATGGAATTTTAACTAGAATTTCAAAGATATTACAAAAAAATGTTGGATATACAAATACGACTTTTAATAGTGCTATACTGACTTCTTTTGCAAATAAGCAGTACGACTTTACTCTTACAGGAACTGGAGGAAAAAATACACTTCCAGATCAAATATATGAACAGCAGCTTAAAATAAAAGATATTAAAACAAAAATGGCTACTAAGCAAGAAAAATATTACCAGCAATTCTCCAAACTGGAAACTGTAATGAATCAATTAAATGCTCAACAGTCAGCATTATCTTCTATGCTTGGAAGTTGATATAAAAATTAGAATGGGGAATAAATGATGGATTTATATTTGGAAAAAGATATGGAGAATTTAAGGAATATCACCTGTGAACTTATTAATAAACTTGAGAATGATGATTATGATGGACTTGAAAGTTTAATGAGTGAAAGACAGAAGTTGTTGGATAATTTAAAAGAGTTGAATTGTACAAAAGAACAATATAATGATGCAGTCAAACAATTTAAAATAATTGATTTTCAGAATAAATTATCAAAAATGATGTTTGAAAAGAAAAAAGATTTAAGAAGAAAAATTGATGATATATCTCAAAAAAGAACTTTAACAAAAAGTTATAGTAGACATATAGGTACTACTATATTTAGTAAAAAAATATAATTAGATTATAGAAATAAATAAAAAACAATTTAAAAGTCGAAAAAAGTAGTAAAGTAAATAAAAATAGCAACGATAAAATAAATAACAAAGCGTAAAGTAAATAACAAAGTTCAAATAGCAAATAACAAAAAATGAAGGTTTTCAGCTTTAGCTGAAAATCAACCTAAATTTGAACTTTGATATTTAAACTCTGAACTTTGATTTTGTTAGTAGACCTGAAATTAATTGTCAACTGTCAATTGTCAACTGATTAAGGGTTTAACTATAAATAAAACGGGCAAGGACGCCCAAGTAAAATTCAAGGAGGAATTTATTATGATAATCAACCACAATTTAGCGGCAAATAATGCAATCAGAAACATGAATGTTAATTCAGGTAATGCAAGTAAAGCAATGCAAAAACTTTCTTCAGGTTTAAGAATTAATAGTGCAGCAGATGATGCAGCAGGACTAGCTATATCCGAAAAAATGAGAGGACAAATCAACGGACTTGATCAGGCTTCAGCTAATGCTCAAGATGGTATTTCAATGCTGCAAACTGCTGAAGGTGCACTAAATGAAACCACATCAATTCTTCAAAGAATGAAACAATTAGCAACTCAATCAGCCAATGATACTAACGTAGGTGATGATAGAACTCAAATTCAGGCTGAAATGAACCAATTAACTTCAGAAATTAATAGAATAGGTAATACTACTGAATTCAATACTCAAAAGTTACTTAATGGTGGTGGAGTTGATCCTAAGTTAGCTTCTAAAGCAGGTGCTTTGACTGTACCTTCTCAGCTTGAAGGCGGTCAAGTTGGTGTAACTCAATTAACTAAGACCTTTAGCATTACTAGTAACTTTACAACTGCTGATGATGGAAAAACAATAACTTTTAATCTAGGTGGAAAAGATTTAACATTTACCTTAAACAAAAATATTTCAGGTGCAAATTCAACTGCAACACAAATAGGAATTAGTGATACAGCAACTAATGTCAATTCTGCTGATGCAGTGGAAAAAGCTTTAGGACTTGCAATTGCTGCTGATGCTGATTTATCTAGCAAATATCAACTTACTGTAGCTTCAAATGCTGATGTAGTTGTAGTTGCTAAAGCATTATCCTTCAGTAATGGAAAATTAACGGGTACTGATGCTGGAATTAATGGCTCTGTAACTTATAGTTCAAGTGCTGCTATGGCGACTGCAACAGTAGCTGAAGCTGTTACAACTGCTGGAGCTGGTGCTAATGCAAGTGCTACAATAGATTTTACTGGCAAAACTGTAGCTGATTTAAAAGGCACAGGATTTGTAATTGATGGTAAGAAAGTAGATTTATATGATAGTACTGATGGAGCTTATAGTGGATATGCAGATTTTGCAGTTGATTTAAAAGGAGCTGGAAATGCTGAGGCAATAGTGGATAAAATAGTTTCTGCTTTATACAATGGAACGGGTGCAGCAGTTGACAAGTTTGGCGTTAGTGTTGCTGATGGGGATTCTTATCTACCAAATGAATATGTAAGCAAGACTGATGGAACCAAATTACAAATTACTGCAAAGACTACAGGAATAGCAGGAAATGCATATACGCTTTCAGATAACTCAACTGTAGCTGTTTCAAATTTTATTGGAAGTGATAAGCTTACTAATGAAAGTGTAGTTTCAGCTAAGGGACTTAAGGATGGACAGCAAACAGTAACTATTACAAACCAAGCTGCAAGCACAAGCACTTCAAGTAGTGCAGTTAGTGGTGGAGTTGCTGCTGGTGATTTAACAGGTTTATCCATCAGTGCTAATACAAGTTTAGCTACAGGAACTTATCGTTTGACTAATGATGGTAGTGGTACTGTAGATATGGCTCAACTACAAGTTTTAGGATCGGATGGAACAACTTGGTCAACTGTATCGGGATATGATCATATTTCGATATCAGGTTCAGCACAAACTGCTGGTGATTTAACATTTGCTCTTGCAACAGGTGGTATTACTGCCACTGCTACAGTTGGTACAGATGCTGTTACATTCCAGGTAACTCAAAATCACTATGAAGCACAATTGACTGAAAAAGATGGAACAATAGGTAGTGCAGTAAATGTTGTTTCAGGTCAACAAAATGTTAGAGTAACAGCTCAAGATGGAGTAGGCGAGGCTGTAATAAATGTAGGAGATATTTCTTCATCATTGTCTACTGGAAGCAGTACAACGTTTACATTTAATACAAGTGCAGCAGGTGTGAAAAACGAAGCCGTTGGTGGAACATTTACAGCTAAATTTCAAATAGGTGCAAATCAGGGACAAAGCTTCCAAATGGATGTAAAGGATATGAGATCACAGGCTCTTGGGATAGCTGGAACAACTGCAGGAGCTTCCCAAGGTGTTGTTGATGGAGCTAAATTTACAACGACTAAATCCGTATCAAATGGAACTGATAATGTAAGTGTTGAATCTGCTCTTGATATTTCCACACACGATACTGCTACTGCAGCAATCAAGGTTATTGATAATGCTATTAATGCAGTATCAACGCAAAGAGCACAACTTGGTGCTTACCAGAATAGATTAGAGCACACAATAAATAACTTAGGAACTTCATCAGAAAACTTAACTTCTGCTGAATCAAGAATAAGAGACGTTGATATGGCAAAAGAAATGTCAAACTTCTCAAAGAACAATATTTTATCTCAGGCTGCTCAAGCTATGCTTGCACAAGCTAACCAACAACCGCAGCAGGTTCTTCAGTTATTAAGATAATACTATCAAAGAATTAAGGGTTAAGAGTTAAAAATTATAGAAAAAAAGGAACTGCAAAATCTTAATTTTGCAGTTCCTTTTTTGTGCTTAAAGATAAATGTATGTGGTAAAATGTATGTGGTAAATAATAAAGTACAAAGAACAAATAACAAAAAATGAAGATTTTCAGCGTTAGCTGAAAATCAACCTAATTTGGACTTTGAACTTTTTAATGAATAAGCAATGGGGAAGTGATGATAGTGAAAAGAATATCCTTAGGTTATAGTGATTTTAAAAGAACAATAGAAGACAATTACTATTTTGTAGATAAAACTTTATTCATAAAAGAAGTAGTGGAGGATGGAAGTGCAGTTATACTACTGCCAAGACCAAGGCGATTTGGAAAAAGTATGAACATGAGCATGCTCAAATGCTTTTTTGAAAAAACAGAAGAAAGCAATAGGGAGCTTTTTAGAGGTTTAAAAATATATTCGGATAAAGAAATAATGAAAAAGCAGGGACAGTATCCAGTTATATTTATAACATTTAAAGATGTAAAAGATAGCAGCTATGATAAAACTGTAGAAAAGATAAAAGATTTAATAATTGAAGAATATACAAAATATATAAAATTACTTGATGCTGATATCTTGGAAAAACCTGAAAAAGCTTATTTTCAAAGAATAATAGATAGGGAAGCATCAGAAGGTGAATATGAATTAAGCCTAAAAAATTTGAGTAAATTTTTAAGCAAATATTATAATAAAAGAGTTTTTATATTAGTAGATGAATATGACGTACCAATACAAAGTGGATATTTAAATAATTACTATGACAAAGTAATAGAATTTATAAGAAATTTATTAAGTGGAGCTTTAAAGGATAACTCATATCTTGAAAAAGGGATACTAACAGGAATACTCAGAGTGGCAAAAGAAAGTATTTTCTCCGGGCTTAATAATATAAATGTATGTACAATATTAAGCAGTGAATATAGTGAATATTTTGGCTTCACAGAGGAAGAAGTAGAGGAAACACTAAAATATTATGGAATAGAAGCTAACATGGAAGAGTTGAAAAACTGGTATAACGGATACATTTTTGGAGATAGAGTTATATATAATCCCTGGTCTGTATTAAACTATGTAAAGAGATGGAAAGATGGCTTTAAACCTTACTGGACCAATACCTCAAGTAATGACTTAGTAAAAACGCTAGTTACAAAAGGTGGAGCTGATTTAAAGAGAGATTTAGAAGAACTTATTAAAGGCAATCCTATAGAAAAGCGAATAAATGAAGATATAGTTATGGGAGAAATAGATAAGGATACGGAAAATGTTTGGAGCTTCTTACTTTTCAGCGGGTACTTGAAAGTTGTAAAAAAGAGACTTGATATGGGAGAGATGTATTGTAATTTAAGCATACCAAATATGGAAGTAAATTATTTATACAGGCAGATAATACTAGGTTGGTTTAAGGAAAGCATAAATAACGACAAGTTTAATATAATGCTTAAAAGTCTTGTTACAGGAGATATAGAAACCTTTGAGGAAATATTTGGTGATTATATAATAAAAAGTTCAAGCTTTTTTGATATAAGTGGTGATGAAAGCGAAAAAATTTATCATTCCTTTGTTTTAGGTATGCTTGTTGCTTTAAATGATAAATATGAAGTGAAATCTAATAGAGAAAGTGGCTATGGAAGATACGATATAATGATTATACCAAGAGATAAACAAAAATTAGGTACAATAATTGAGTTTAAAAAAGTAAGAAAAAAAGAAACTATAGAAGAAGCGGTAGATAAGGCTTTAAAACAAATACAGGAAAAGAAATATAGAGTAGAACTTGAAGATATGGGAATAAAAAATATACAGGAAATTGGCATAGCTTTTGAAGGAAAAAAAGTGTTGGTTAAACGATAGTTAAAGAATAAAGTACAAAGAACAAATATCAAATAATGATAATTTTCTTCCTAACGTCAGAAAATATTAAAATTATAGATTTCCTGAGGTACGAGGGAAATCATCCACATTTGTTCTTTGGTATTTGAACTTTGTACTTTCTAAAAGTTTTGCTTATTAAGCAAAACTTTCCCATGTGCGAAGGTTGGTTATTTAAAAATAAAAATTTTTTATTTTTTATATAAAGTTTCTTAAATTTAAAACGAAAATTTAAATAAGTAGAAACAACAGGAAGCACAAGAAAAAAATATCTCAAATGGATATAAAGTTTCCTGTAAATATACCGAAAATTTAACATAAAAGTTTATAAAGAAAAAGTCAGGATGACTAGTATACCTATTATACTCTGCAGGAGGCAGATGTGAGTAGGTGTATTAGTTGTGCTTTTTTGATTATAAGAATCCAGGGAGGGACATTAAATGTTAGTATTAGGCAGGAAGCCAGGAGAATATGTGGTAATTGGAGAAAATATAAAAGTTAAAGTTGTAAAAAGTGATAAAGGAGATTTAAGACTTGCTATAGATGCTCCTAAAGATGTAGAAATCACAAGAGGTGAAGTTTGGGAACAGCAGAGTAAGTGAATAATTAAGAATTAATAATTAAGAATTAGTTATTGGAAAAAGTTTTTTATTATATTTGAAAAAGATGATAAAATCATCCATAACTATTAATTTTTCACTATTAATTATTAACTGTTAAATAAGAACTCAGGAGGAGTCAATTGTTTCCGTGATTCAGCAGGATGCTGATGGGGCGGAGATGGTTGGCTCCTTTTTTTAGTTAATAATTAAGAATTAATAATTAATAGTTAGTTAAATCAGATAAAACTGATTAAATCCTAACTAATATGTCTAGAATTTTAGATATATTTACAAAGTTAGGAGATTAAAAAGTTGAAGGATAGTTTGATTTATAATAAAGCATTTAAATTTTCCATAAAAGTAGTTAATTTATACAAATATTTGTGTAATGAAAAGAAGGAGATTATTCTTTCTAAACAGCTGTTACGTTCTGGTACAAGTATAGGTGCTAATGTTAAGGAAGGTTTGTTTGCTCAAAGTAAAAGAGATTTCCTATCAAAAATGAACATAGCACTTAAGGAATCTTCAGAAACCATGTATTGGTTAGAACTTTTAACAGCAACTAATTATATAGATATTAATACATCAAAAATAATTTTAAGTGAATGTGAAGAGTTAAGTAAAATACTGGTCTCAATAGTTAAGACAACAAGACAAAATTTAAAAAATAATTGAGATTAAAATTAATATTTTAAAAGATTTTCTGAAGCAGAGTGGAAGAAAATCATCCATAACTATTAATTCTTCATTATTAATTATTAATTAACTTGTTAGTAAAGCCTTAGGGTTTAACTATAAATAAATCAAACCTAGCACAAGGAAGTGCAGGTCTCAAAAAATCAGGGAGGGAAATATTATGATAATAAATCATAACTTAATGGCAAACAATGCTATAAGAAACATGAATATTAACTCAGGTAATGCATCAAAGTCTATGCAAAAACTTTCTTCAGGTCTTAGAATCAACAGTGCAGCAGACGATGCAGCAGGACTAGCTATATCAGAAAAAATGAGAGGACAGATCAATGGTCTTGATCAAGCATCTTCTAACTCTCAAGATGGTATCTCAATGATACAAACTGCTGAAGGTGCATTAAATGAAACAACTTCAATTCTTCAAAGAATGAAACAATTGGCAACTCAGTCAGCCAACGATACTAACGTAGGAGATGACAGATCTCAAATACAGTCTGAAATGAACCAATTGACTTCAGAAATTAACAGAATAGGTAACACTACTGAATTCAATACTCAAAAGTTACTTGATGGTGGAGCTTCAGCAAGTGGAGTTAAAAATTCAAGCACAGAAGCAACTGGAGTTGCAGCAAAAGGTGGAGAAATTAAAGCTTTAAATGCGATTGATATTGGTAATTCTGCTATATCAAATACAAATGATTCTGCATTAACATTAACTTTTCTTGTTACTGATAATGGTTCTAAAGCTGTTACATTTACAGTAAACGGTGCTTCATTTAAAACATTATATGATCAGACAGATGCTGGAAAAGCAGGCAAAGATGCAACTAATGATATGAGAAGAGCTGCAATACAGAAAGTATTGGGAGAGATATCATCATCAAGTGCATTTACAATGCCGAATGGAACAAATTTAAGCAAAGTTACCCTTGCAGATGTAGCTAATATTACTGTTTCTGATGATGGTAAGTTCTCTATTTCATCAAAAGTAGGTGGAAAGGATATAGAAATTTATAAAACAACATCTACTCAGTTTGGTACTCTTTTAGGCATAGCTGCAGGAACAACAACTGTAGGTAAAGGAACGGTTCAAGAAGAAGCTACAATAATTGGAACAAAATCAATTCAAGGAACGGATATGTTAAACCGTGATGATTGGGCAGGTAAAACATTTACAGTTACGTATGATGGTAAAACTGCAAACATTACATTGGGAGCAAGTATTGGTACTTCATCAGCAGGAACAATATCAGTAACTAATTTGAAGGCTGCCTTTAATACTGCATTTAGCTCTGTTTTTGGATCAGGTGCGGTTGCTGCTAGTATAGGAACTAATCCAAATAATATTAATGATACAAAAACATACTTTAAATTTAAAACAACAACTGCTGCTGCAGATAATGCTCAGGGAATTGCTCCGGATGTTGAAATATCAGGAGATAATTTAAATCAACTTCTTGGTGATTTTGTTCCAGGTTCATCTGCTATAGGTGGAACATTTAAGGCTGTATTCCAGATAGGTGCCAATATGGGACAAAGCTTTGAAATGGATGTTAAGGATATGAGAGCTAGAGCACTTAATATATCAGGAACAACAGCAGGTGGTGATCAAGGTATTATTGATGGAGCTAAGTTTACATCAACTAAAACAGTATCAAATGGAACTGATAATAATAATATTGAATCTTCTCTTGATATTTCGTCACATGATACTGCTACTGCAGCAATAAAGGTTTTAGACAATGCTATTAATGCGGTATCAGCACAAAGATCACAACTTGGTGCTTATCAAAATAGATTAGAGCACACGATAAATAACTTGGGAACTTCATCAGAAAACTTGACTTCTGCTGAATCAAGAATAAGAGATGTTGATATGGCAAAAGAGATGTCAAATTACTCAAAGAACAATATCTTACAGCAGGCAGCACAAGCTATGCTTGCACAAGCTAATCAACAGCCACAGCAGGTTCTTCAACTTTTAAGATAATAAAAGAATAAAGGGTCAGGGTTTGTCTCTGACTCTTTTTTAAACTACTATTTTTATAGAATGACAATGATAAACTGTTTCTGTATAATTGTTCTTGTATAAAGATAGTATTTTACTGATGAAAGGAATGAAATTTATGCTTTTAAGTATAGCAATGATGGTAAAAAATGAAGAAAATCATCTTGAAGAATGTTTAAAAAGCCTACAACCAATAAGGAATAAAATTAAATCGGAGTTAATTATTGTGGATACTGGTTCAACAGATAGGACTGTTGAAATAGCAAAAAAATTTACTGATAAGGTTTATTTTCATAATTGGAATAACAATTTTTCTGAAATGAGAAATATAACTATAAATTATTCAAAGGGTGATTGGATTTTTATAATAGATGGTGATGAAGTAGTAAATAATTGTGAGGAAATGGTGAAGTTTTTTGTAAAAAAACAGTATTGTAAATATAACTCTGCTACACTAGAGGTAAAAAGTATTCAAAGTACACGAACGGAAGATTATGCACTTATTGTCTCCCCTAGGTTATTTAAAAATGATGGAAACTTTTATTATTCGGGTGCAGTTCATAATCAAGCTCATTATGAACTTCCAACTGCAGCAATTAAATCAGATATTATACATTATGGATATATATCTGATGATTTAGAATTAATGGAAAAAAAGTTTAAAAGAACATCCACACTTCTAATAAATGAATTAAAAAAGGACCCCCAAAATGTATATTATAGATATCAACTTTCTGTATCATATGCTATGCATAAAGATTTTAAAGAATCGTTAGAAGAAGCTAGAAAGTCATATAATTTCATGAAAGGTTTAAATGTTGAGGATTATAAAGACTATTTGTTTGTTTATAACAATTATGTAAAGCAATTACTTCAGAGTGGAGAGTATGATGAAATTGAAACTATAGTGAAAGAAGCTTTATCAATAGACGAAAACAACTTGGATTTATATTTATATATGGCTAAATTGAAATTTGTAACAGAATTTCATGAAGAAGCAAAACTATATTATAAAAAGTACCTAGAAATTTTAAAAAATGAAGATATATCGAAACTTAATATGACAGTTATAGTTTATACTGCTGATAAGTTTGAAATTGCATATAAAGATTTGTTTAGTATATATTACGAAGAGAATAATTATGAACAAGCTAAAGAAATGTTAAATCATATAGAGGATATAAATTTTATAGTTGATAATATTGATAAAATAATAAAGTGTTTCATTATAGATAATGATTTTGAATCTTTAAAAGATTATTATATAAAGTTTGCTATAGGAGAAAATGAGACTGCATATAAATCCTTTTTATACAGTGTAGAAGAATTGCTAAAAGAAGTAGGAGAAAGTATCAGGCTTGGATTTTATAAGTTGTTCAGTGATGAAGAGTCTAATTATAGTACGTTAAATAAAATTAGGTTAGAATATTATCTCGGTGATAGAAAAGTTATTGGTAGTGAAATTGAAAATCTGGCATCAAAAATTAATTTAAATAAGGCACCAGCATTCTTTGGTGATATATTTTATTATGCTGTAAAGATAAATTTTTCATTAGATAAGTTATTTATAAAGGTTAGTGAAAAAAATTTAGGTACTTATTTAAAATATATTAAAGAATATCATACAGATTTTAATGGTAGCGTTACAAATTATTTAAGGTTAGAAAAAAGTGAAAATATTGGAGCTTATAAAGTTGGAAAAACACTGCTTAGAACTTTACTTTCAGATGAAGGTTTAAGTGACCAGGATTATTTAAAATTAACCAAATTATATATTAATTATGGTATTAGTTATGTTGAAAATTTGTATAATACTGAGATTTTAGAAGAAGAATTTTTATATGAAATGAAAGATAATGAAGAAATATTCTTTTTAATAATGAGAAAAGCTAATAATTGCATTATTAGAAATGATGAATTGAATTATATAAGAAATTTAAAGAAAGCTTTAGAGCATGTTCCTGTTATGAAAAGAGGAATAGAACTTTTGTTAAATGAGATAGATGAGAAACAACAACATACGAATTCAGAAATGGAAAAGCTCAAAGTTGAATTCAAGGAAAATATTAAGAATATGATTAAAAATGGAAATATAGAAGCTGCAGAAGCTTTAATTGAAGAATATGAAAATATAGTAGATAATGATGCTGAGATAGTTTTATTTAAATCGCAGATTTCCATTGAGAAATTAAAAACAAGTAATAGGTATAAAATGTAATCAAGATATTCGGAAGAAGGTGATAATTTGAAGGATGATATAAAAATTCAAATAAAAGAAAATATACAGACTTTAATTAATGCTGGAGATTTAAAAGAAGCTAAATTATTTGTGGAACAATACAGGAATATAGCTAAAGATGGTGTTGAAGCATATTCTATGGACGCGGTTATTTTGATCATGGAAAATAGGATGGATGAAGCGAAGATAGTTCTTAAAGAAGGTTTAAATATAGATGAAAATAATTTTGATTTGAATTATAATCTTGGATATTTATATGATCAAGAAAGAAATTTTAAACAAGCATTATGGTATTATAATAAAGCCTTATATAATTGTAATAATGAACAAGCAACAAAAGAAATTAGTGAAATGATTAAAAAGATACAAAAGGAAAACAATATTAAGGAAATAGAGAATAAAAAGAAGATAGTGTTTTTTGTAAAACAAGGCATGGATAGTTTCTTAGGTGATATAATTAGAGGAATTTCAGATGAATATGAAATTAAAAAGGTTATTGTTACAAATCTTAGTCAGATAGATCATGGTATGGAGTGGGCTGATATCTGCTGGTTTGAGTGGTGTGATGAATTAATTGGATATGGGAGTAAATTACCTATTGCTAAAGAGAAGAAAATAATTTGTAGATTGCATAGGTATGAGGCTTTTACAAATTATATACAAAATGTTAATTGGAATAATGTTGATAAAATTATATTTGTTGCCAAACATATAAGAGATATTGTTATTAATAAAGTAAAATTACCTGTTAATAAGTGTGAAGTTTTATATAATGGTGTAAATTTAAATAAATTTAAATATCATGAACGTGAAAAAGGCTTTAATTTGGCATGGATAGGATATTTAAATTTAAGGAAAAATCCTATGCTTGTTATTCAATACTTTAATGAATTAGTTAAAATGGATAAAAGATAT
Organism: Clostridium sp. 001; assembly: GCF_019056555.1. Taxonomy (NCBI): domain Bacteria; kingdom Bacillati; phylum Bacillota; class Clostridia; order Eubacteriales; family Clostridiaceae; genus Clostridium; species Clostridium sp. 001. The sequence goes on from NZ_CP020473.1 coordinate 3,504,946, forward strand.
CAGTTATATTTAGCAGGACCATTTCAGGATGAATCATTGTACTATTATATAAATGATATAATAAAAAAACTTGGTATTCAGAATAATATTCATTTTGACGGATTTATTGAAAATAATAAAATGAGTAACTGGCTAAAAAATAAAAATTATTTAGTAACAGGAAGTATAGCAGAGGGACATCCTGTTGGTGTAATGGAAGCTATGGCTAGTGGATTAAAGCCTGTTATTCATTATTTTCCAGGAGCTGAAGATTTTTATCCTAAGAAATATATTTATTATGATTTGAATGACTTTAAAAAAATGGTTAATGAAAATATTTACGATTCAAAGGAATACAGGAAATTTATTGAAGCTAATTATTCTTTAAAGAAACAAATAACTACAATTAAAAACATAGTATCTGAAGTTGGAGAAGGTATAAATACCAATATAGTATTAGAAGATAGGTTGCCATTAGTGAGTGTATGCATTCCAGTTTATAATGGAGAAAAGTATATAAAGTACACTATAGATTCTGTAATAAATCAAACATATAAAAATTTAGAGATAATAATATGTGATAATTGTTCTACAGATGATACTGTTAAGATAGTTGAGTCATATAATGATAAAAGAATAAAACTGTATAACAATGAAAGTAACATAGGATATACAAATAATGTTAATAAATGTGCTGAATTATCCAATGGAAAGTATATAAAGTATGTTTATGCAGATGATACTATTGATAAAAATTGTATACAAGAAATGGTAACTGTAATGGAAAAAAACCCGGATGTAACTTTATGCGGTGTTAATTTTTGTCATATTAATGAGAAAAATGAAGTAATTAGTGAACCAATTTTGCATATGAATTCTGAAAAATATCCAAGTAAAGTATTTTTTAAAGCATTGGTTATTAATGGAAATATAGTAGGATGTCCTTCTAATGTTATGATTAGAAAAAAATCTTTTAAATCAATAGGATTATTTTCGCAAGAATTTAAATATGTGGGTGATTATAATGTGTGGATAAAATTATGTAAATTAGGCAATTATTATTTTATTAATAGAAAGTATATGTATATCAGGACTCACGGAAAATCGTTAACAAATCAGCAAATATCCAAGATTGTTAGAGTGAGAGAATTTTATTACTTATTAGATAAATATCTTGATAATATTAATTTTACACAAGTAGAAATTCAACAGGCATATAAAAATGCAAATAATAGGTGTTATTATAGCTTAAGTATTAATGATAATTTAAATGAAAAACTAGAAATAATAAAGTGTATACTAAATGCTAGTAAATATATACCTAAGAATGAAAAAGTGGAACTTATGAAACTTAAAAATACTATAAGCAATCAGATTATGAATGATAATGCAATAATTTAAAAATTATATAACTAAGAATGTTGGGGTAAGAGGTGATAATAACTATGAAAGCAGTAATATTAGCTGGTGGCTTTGGAACAAGATTAAGTGAAGAAACTGTTTTAAAACCAAAACCAATGGTTGAGATAGGTGAATATCCAATACTATGGCATATAATGAAGACTTACTCTCATTATGGAATAAATGATTTTATAATTTGTCTTGGATATAAGGGATATATTATAAAAGAATATTTTGCAAATTATTTTTTGCATCAATGTGACTTAACTATAGATTTAAAGAAAAATAGCATTCAAGTACATAGTAATTGTTGTGAACCATGGAAAGTAACTTTGATTGATACAGGTTTATCTACGCTTACTGGTGGGAGAATAAAGAGAATAAAAAAGTATGTTGGTAATGAAACTTTTATGATGACATATGGTGATGGTGTAGGAAATGTAAATATAAATAAATTACTAGATTTTCATAAAGAAAATAAAAAGTATGCAACAATAACAGCAGTTCAACCTACTGGAAGATTTGGAGCTTTAGAAATAAGTAGAAATAATTCAGTTAAAAGTTTTATTGAAAAACCTCTTGGTGATGGTGGATGGATAAATGCAGGTTTTTTTGTGCTTGAGCCAGAGATATTTGACTATATAGAAAATGATAATACAATATGGGAGAAAGAACCGCTTGAAAAACTTGCGAAAGATAATCAATTGTGTGCATATAAGCATAAAGGGTTCTGGATGCCAATGGATTCTATGAGAGATAAAACAACCCTTCAGTCAATTTGGGATAAGGGACAAGCACCATGGAAAGTATGGCAATAATAAAGTACAAAATAATGCTGTAAGAATTTTTTAAAGAGGTGTAGAAATGAAGGCTTTAGTGACAGGTGCTAATGGATTTATAGGCTCTAATTTATGCAGAGAATTATTAAAAAGAAATTTTCAAGTGTATGTTTTACTTAGAAAAAAGACTAGTATTGGTTATAAAAAAATCCAAAATATTATAGATAAATTAAATATTATTTATTATGAAGATATATTATATGAAGGTTATAGATGGAATAAATATCAGAATTTTGATTTTTGCTTTAACCTTGCTTCTTATGGTGTAGACTATAGAAAACAGAATATAGATAAAATGATAGATGGAAATGTAGTATATACAATAAACCTACTAAAGTTTTTAAAAAAGGTTGGAATAGGTAAGGTTATAAATGTAGGATCTTGCTTTGAATATGGTACTAATCATGGTGAAAAGATTAAAGAAGATTATAATATTAATCCACAATCTTTATATTCTGCTGCTAAAGCTTCTACAACTATATTATCTAAAGCATATGCAAAAAATTTAGGCATAAAATTAATTACTGCGAGACCTTTTGGAGTTTTTGGAGAAGGTGAAGGAATACATAAATTAATGCCTCAGGTTATTATGTCCTGTATTAAGAATACTGAGTTGAAGTTAACAGGAGGAGAGCAAGTAAGAGATTATATGTATATAAAAGATTTAATTAATGGCTTTATAGAATTGGCAATTAGAGATATTTCAGTATATGAAGAGTTTAACATTTGTAGTAGCATTGGAATTAAGTTAAAAGACCTTATTTTGAAAATCGCAGAAATTTCTAATGCGGATAAAAAATTATTTATTTTTGGAGGTATACCATATAGAAAAGATGAGGTTATGCATTTTATAGGAGATAATACAAAGTTAAAAAAATATACAAAATGGGAGACAAAGTATAGTTTGGAATATGGATTATATAATACTTATATATGGTATAAAAAGAAATATGAGAGAGAAAACAAATATGAGAGAGAAAACAAATATGAATAAGTATGTTATATTAGGTGCTGGTATAGCTGGAATATGTTGTGGATATTTTTTGGATAATAAATTTGTCACTATATATGAGAAAGATAATGAATATGGTGGATTATGTGGAAATATAAAAGTGAATAAATTTATTTTTGATAAAGCAGTTCATTTGTCTTTTACTAAGTCACATATAGTTAGAAGTATTTTTGACAAAACACCTTATAATAAATTTAACCCTCAGCCTTATAATTATTATAAAGGTTTATGGATTAGGCATCCTATACAGAATAATTTATATCAATTATCTATTGAAGATAGAATTAAATGCATAAAGTCTTTTTTAGAAAGATCAAATACAAAAAAAGAGTTTTCTAATTATGAAGAATGGCTTTATAATCAATATGGTAAATATATTTCTGATAAGTTTCCTAAAATATATACAAGGAAATATTGGTGTACTGAAGCAAGTCAGTTAGGAACTGGATGGATTAACAATAGAATGTATAGGCCAAGTATTGATGAAATATTATATGGTGCTATGAGTGACAAGACAGAAAATGTATATTATGCTAAAGAAATGAGATATCCAAAACAAGGAGGATACAAAAGTTTTTTAAATCCTATGGTGAACAATATAAATATAAAGTTAAACAAGAAAGCTATTCTGATAGATGCAACAAATAAATATATAGAATTTAAGGATGGAACTAAAGTATATTATGAAACTTTAATAAGTAGTATTCCAGTACCAGAATTAATTGGTATTCTAAAAGATACTCCAAGAGAGGTAATATATGCTTCAAATAAATTAATGGCAACGTCAATGAAATTAGTATCAGTTGGATTTAATAGGCCAGATATTATTGATAAATTATGGTTTTATATATATGATGAAGATATTTTGCCAGCAAGGGCATATTCACCGAGTTTAAAATCTAGGAATAATGTTCCTAATGGATGTAGTTCTATACAATTTGAAATATATGAATCACCTTGTAAAAAGGTTAACATGAGTAATAGCAATTTATGTGAGTATATAGAAAAATGTATAATAAAAATGAACATAGCATCTAAAAATGATATACTTTTTATGAATGTAAAAAATGTGGATTATGCTAATGTTATTTTTTATAGTGATATATATAGAAATAGAGAAATTATTCAAGGATATCTGAAAAAAGTAGGCATTTATTGTATTGGAAGATTTGGTAAATGGGATTATTTATGGAGTGACCAAAGCTTCTTAAGTGGTATGAATATGGCAATAAAATTAAAAAATGAAGCAGGCATTTATTAAATGATGAAATTACATAGTTAGAAATTTATATTTTATGCAATACTATATTTTATTTTGAATTACATTTTTCGTAGGTATCTATTTTGTAGAATCTAAAGCAATATTAGTATCATCTATTATTCCTAATGTCTTTGGCTTTTTAACTAAATTTTCAAAGCTTTTTTCAAATATGGACTGTTTTAAACTTTGGTTAAAAACTTGCTAAAAGTTAATGCTGAAGGCGTACTTGCCAGTACATTAAAACCAGAATCTTTAGGACAAGTTGCTAATAGACCGATTAATGCAGGATTAAAAATTGATATTACTTTTAAAAATTAAACCTTTAAGTATAAATAAAGAACTTAAAAATGTAAAATTAAATTATGATAAATATAAGGCAGATGAAATACATGGATAATAGTTTGTTTAATAATATATACGATGGGAAAAAGGTACTTGTAACAGGGCATACTGGTTTTAAAGGTTCATGGCTTTCCATATGGCTTAAAAAACTTGGCGCAAAGGTTATGGGGTATTCACTAGAGCCTCCAACAGAACCTTCTATGTTTGAAGTTTGTAAACTAGAAAGTGAGATTACAAGTATAATTGGAGATATAAGAGATTATTCTAGATTAATAAATGTTTTCAAAGAATACAGACCTGATATAGTTTTTCATTTGGCTGCACAACCTATTGTGAGACTTTCATATGAGAAACCTAGAGAAACATATGAAACGAATATTATGGGAACAGTTAATGTATTAGAAGCAGCAAGGCAAGTAGAAAGTGTACAAGCTGTGGAGGTTATTACTACAGACAAGTGTTACGAGAATAAAGAGTGGGTATATGGATATAGAGAAACAGATCCTATGGGTGGATATGATCCGTATAGTTCGAGTAAAGGCTGTGCCGAACTTGTTGTCTCAGCATATAGAAATAGTTTTTATAATAAAAGTGGTATTGCTTTGTCTTCGGTCAGGGCAGGAAATGTAATAGGTGGAGGAGATTGGGCTAAAGATAGATTGATACCTGATTTTATAAAGGCAGTCTCTGAAGACAGATCAATTGTAATAAGAAATCCTATTTCGATAAGGCCGTGGCAGCATGTATTGGAACCCTTATCAGGTTACTTATGGCTTGGTGCGTTAATGCTTCAAAACAAGGAAAAATATAATGGTGGATGGAACTTTGGGCCAAAAGGTACTGATGTATTAAATGTTCAGCAAATTTTAAAACTTGCTGTAAAAAATTTAGGAAAAGGCGAAATTGAAATAGATAGATCAGTTCAACCTCATGAAACAAATCTGTTAAAACTTGATATAAGCAAAGCTAATACTTATTTGAAGTGGTATCCAGTATATAATGTAGAGAAAGCCGTGGATAATACAATGCAATGGTATAAAAAGTATTATGAAGATAGCAATGAAAATATGTATGATTATACTATGAAACAAATAGAAGATTATGAAAATCAAGCTAAAATACATAATTTGATATGGAGTGAATGAAAATGGACAACTCAAGTTTTGATGAAAAATCTGCTAGAGATGACATTATAAATAGAGCTAGGAAATTTTATAATAATAAGCAGTCAACAAATAAGTTTATACCAGGTAAAACTTACATACCAGCATCAGGTAAAGTATTGGATGAAAATGATTTAGCTAACTTAATCGATGCATCTTTGGACATGTGGTTGACATCAGGTAGATATGCAGACATGTTTGAAAAGAAATTTTCTCATTTTTTAAATGTAAAATATTGTTCACTTGTGAATTCTGGATCTTCTGCAAATTTGATAGCACTTACTGCCTTAACATCTTATAAATTAGGAGAAAAAAGATTGAAACCAGGCGATGAAGTAATAACTGTTGCGGCTGGATTTCCAACAACAGTATCGCCTATAATTCAAAATAATCTTGTGCCTGTATTTGTAGATGTAGATTTAAAAACATATAACATAAAAACGGATGATATGGAAGATGCCATATCTGATAAGACTAGGGCCATAATTTTAGCACATACTTTAGGCAATCCATTTAACTTAAATGTAATAATGAAATTAGCTAAGAAGTATAATTTGTGGATCATAGAGGATAATTGTGATGCTCTTGGTGCTGAATACAATGGTAAATATACGGGAACTTTTGGACATATATCGGCATATAGTTTTTATCCGGCACACCACATAACTATAGGTGAAGGTGGAGCTGTTGTTACAAATGATTTGAATTTACATAATATAATTCGTTCTATAAGAGACTGGGGAAGAGATTGCATATGTCCACCAGGAACAGATAACTTTTGCGGCAAAAGATTTTCACAGCAGCATGGAAATTTACCATTTGGATATGACCATAAATATGTATATTCGCATTTTGGATATAATTTAAAGGTAACTGATATGCAGGCAGCGATAGGTGTATCTCAGCTTGAAAAATTACCTAAATTTATAAAAAAAAGAAGGGAAAATTATAAAAAATTGTATGATGGGTTAAAACAATTTGAGGAGTACTTAATTTTACCGGAGCCAACAGAAAACAGTAGCCCAAGTTGGTTTGGATTTCCTATAACTATAAAAGAAAATTCTAAATTTAACAGAAATGGTATGATTGCTTTTCTGGAAAAGAATAAAATAGGAACGAGGTTGTTATTCTCAGGCAATATATTAAAGCAGCCTTTGTTTACTGAAAATGATGTAAGATATAAGGTAATTGGAAACTTGAAGAACACAGATATAATCATGAGAAATACATTTTGGATAGGTGTTTGGCCTGGAATTGGTGATGAACAAATTGATTATATGATAGAAAAAATAGGCAGTTATTTAGGCACCCCAGGGGTGTAAATTTTGGAAACAGTCAGAAATGGCTGTTCTTTTTTATATTAATATAAAGGCAATTTTGTTTATTTTCAGCTCATATTTCGCATAACTAAATTTTCCAACTAACCAATTAGCAAGTGGGCTGCAAACATCCCACTAGGGTAACTGTGACTTGGGAAAAATAGTAAATGATTAAAAGTAATAGAGATGTCAATAATTCTTCCTAAAGAAATAAATGTAAGGGGAGAAGTGATATATTTAAAGAAGAAGAGAATTATTTAGTGTATTTGGAGAATTTAAAAGAAGCACTAGAATATTATAAGAATAGTTATGAGGTTATTTCATATACACTAATGACAAATCATGTTCACCTACAAATAAAAACAAAAGATAAACATATATGGTACTTAATAAGTAGGATAAATAAATCCTATGCAAGAAACTTTAATAACAAATATAACTATGTAGGGCATTTGTTTCAATCTAGGTACAATGCAGAAATTATTGAGAAAGATGAATATGTATTAGAGGCTAGTAGATACATTTATTTAAACCCTGTAAGAGCAAAGATGGTAGAAAAACCTGAGGATTATAGATGGAGTAGCTATTCAATGTATATTGGTAAAGAAAAAGAAAAACTAATACACAATGAAATTATATTATCATATTTTAAAGGTAATAGAGATTTATATAAACAATATGTTGAAAGTGTTCTATAGGGTAACTGTAGCTTGGAAAAAACAGTAAACAAGTGAGATAAATTGATCGATGAAAAAGAAGAACCAAAGCAAGAATTAGAAAAGGAACTGTAGTGGGCACAGTATGGGCAGAAGATGATAGACATCATGGAAGAAAAGCTACTACAAATGAAACAACTAGCAGAGCAGGCTAAGAAGGGTAATCTTACTGCAGGAGAACTAAAAGAACTGAATGCTAGGCTAAACGACTTATCAACACAGATTAGAGCATTAGATAGTGAAAGTAGAAGAACAGAAGATGGAAGAATACTTGAATGAGTATTAATGGCGGGGAATAGCTATTGGTGCTCATTTTGTTGTGGAGGCTATTCCTATTTTGTAGGGTAAATAGGGCACAGTTTCCGCCCTACTAATCCTACGAAAAAATAGTAGGGACAACCAAAAACAGCCGTGGATATCGGCACTACTGACAGTATTGTCATCTTATTTTTTACAATGTTAGTAGTGCTGATATTTATGCCTTATATAACAATATATTTGGAGAGCAGAAAAATAGGCAGAGAACAAATTGTAATTTAGATTGTTACTTTGAAATATACGTAGAGGTATAAGTACTGTTAGGAGATTTTAAAGGTATAAACTATACTAATTAGCGAATAATCGTTTATTTTTATGCAACTTATAGAAGGAATATGGAAAGTTATGTAGAATGAATTTAAATAGAATGTAATTATAAAAATGATAAAATGGAAACTCAAGATTTATTTAATATTATAGATATGCATATCTCCGAAAAAGAAGAATTTTATGTAAGTGATAATGGTAAAGAACAATTTCTGTCACTGTAAAATATCATAAAATCTAGAAATACATTGGTAATGTGATTATTTCGCGTTCACGGAGCCATCAATACGCAATTGAGAGCCACCTATTCGCATAATGATTCCACTCTGTTTTTTATAAGGTCATTCGTGGAATGATTCCACTTATTCATAAATCTTCTGTACAATAAATATGGAGCTAAAAGCTACCTAATTTTACAGAAGGGAGGCTTTTTTATGGCCAATAAAATCAAAGTGAAGCTCATCCTAGAGCTTCGAGCAGCACGTATGTCACGTAACACAATTGCAGCTACCAGGCATATGTCTAAAAACTCTGTTAGTGATGTGTTTCACATCGCTGATTCTCTCGGCATTACCTTCGATACTGTCAAAGACATGGATGAGGAAATCGTATATCGGATTTTCTATCCGGATAAGCATGTCATCGAAAATATGTATAGGAATCCTGATTATGAGTATGTTCACAAAGAATTGAAGAAAGTTGGTGTTACATTAAAACTGCTTTGGCAGGAATACTGTGATAAATGTAATAGCTCCAACGAAATCTCTATGGGCTACACTAAATTCTGCGAGGGATACAGTGATTATACGATTGCAAACAAACTGACTAATCATCTGGATCACAAGCCAGGTGTCATCACAGAAGTAGACTGGTCAGGACCAGGGATGTCTTATGTTGATGCTACAACAGGTGAAGTGATTACCGTATATCTGTTTGTTGCTACACTTCCATATAGCCAGTATTCATATGTAGAGCCCTGTCTTGATATGAAGCAGGACACATGGCTTAGATGTCATATTCACATGTATGAATTCTTTGGTGGTGTCACCATCCGTACTGTTTGCGATAATCTCAAAACTGGTGTTATATCCCATCCTAAAGAAGGCGATATCATACTTAACGACAATTATGAGGCACTTGGTTCTCATTACATGACAGCAATCATGCCAACCGGAGTCAGAAAACCTAAACAGAAAGCATCAGTAGAAGGTACTGTTGGAAAGGTAGCAACTGCCATCATTGCTAAACTTCGTAATAAGCTCTATTACTCATTTCATGAATTAAAGATGGGTGTCTCAAATGCCCTTACGGACTTTAATAACCAAAAGTTCCAAAAACGTGAGGGAAGCCGAAAGGCAGTTTTTGAAGAAGAAAAGAGTTATCTTCATAATCTTCCAATCATCCCATATGAAATCGCTGAATGGATTTATGGCAGAAAAGTAAATCTTGACTGTCACGTGGTCTATAACAAGAATCGATATTCCTGCCCTTATCAATATGTTGGTAAAACAGCAGACCTAAAAGTTACCGATTCTAACTTGGAAATATATATATCAAGGGAACGTGTTGCTACCCATACAAAGTTTCCTGATTATGTAATCAATCGTTATTCAACACACGCTGAAGACATGCCTGATCAGTTCCAACAACCTGAATGGGATAATACACGAATCAGACGACGGGCTTATTCTATCGGAAGCAGTACCGGTGAGGTTATTGATAGGATATTTGCTGGAGTAAAAATAAAAGAACAGGGATACAACCCATCCCTGTCCGTTTTACGCTTGAGCAAAACCTATTCAGAAGCCCGTCTGGAAACTGCCTGCGAGTTGGCACTAACTAGAGTCAAAACGCCCCGCTATCATCATGTTAAATCTATTCTTGCTACTAATCAAGACCAGATTTATCTAGAAAATAAAAATGCATCCGTAAAACCCAAGAAAAATACAGGTGGATATGTACGTGGTGCAGAGTATTACGGAGGTAGCAGTAATGATTAACGATGAAACAAAACGAAAACTGCGTGAACTGAATCTTAGTGAACTCATTACTGCATTGGAAATACAGCAGCGAGACATCAACTGTGTCACTCTGCAATTTGATGAACGCATACAAAGGCTGATGGATTATCTTTACCAGGAGAAATATAACAGTAAGATTCAGCGACTTATGAAGCTTTCAAAGTTCAGGCTTCCCAAAGCCGAAGTAAATGATATCTATTATTCAGAACGTGGTATTGAAAAGCAGGTGATTCAAGAATTGTCCACATGCCAGTTCATTGGAAACAATTCAAATGTCATTTTTCAAGGCTTTACCGGTTCTGGCAAAACATATCTTGCATGTGCACTTGGAAGGCAAGCCTGCAAATATCAGATCAAAACTAGGTATATAAGACTTCCAGACTTATTAGTAGAGCATGATGAGGCTTCTCTAGTCACTAAGGGCTCAGCAAAACTACTTAAGAAGTATAGCTGTTATGGATTGCTAATTTTGGATGAATGGCTACTTGAAGATATCTCTGAAGAAGAACAGCATTTCATCTTCGAACTGATTGAACGCAGACACGATTCAACATCTACTATCTTCTGCACGCAATACCGTCAGGAAGACTGGCATTCAAGACTTGGTGGTGGTGTTCATGCTGATGCCATCATGGACAGAATAGTACATAATGCAATCTGGGTTGAAACAGGATCCCTGAACATGCGTGAGTACTGTGCTAAACACAAGCTATAATTTCAAGTGGATTCATTCCGTGAATTGCTGGATTCAAGACGGATTATTACTGGTACGGAGCTATGCTCCGTACTGGATTCTTTTCCGCGAAATAATCAGTAATGATGACGACTCTTATTTACTCTTTAAATTATCATTGCAATCTACTGAAAAATAAAGATCTATTAAAACCTTATTATGATTTTGCACTTTGTCTCGGAAAATTAATGCAAAGAGATGGAATTGATGCCTATAATAGAGAATATAAAATTGATTCTAAAGCTCAGGATATCTGGTATCTATCCTCCGTCCATTGAAAACATACAGCGTGATATGAGAATTTCGGTGGAAAACATATTTGTTCTGTAGTTGTAGGGAAAGATAAAAAATTCCATGATAGATGGATTTAACATTTTTAGAACAGCTAGAATTGGCTGCTCTTTTTTATATTTTGAAGGAATGAAAAAAGAATAAATATTTATATAAAATTAAATTTTTATGACCATAATAAAACAATATACTTTATGTTATGGAAAGAGATAACTGTTATGTATTATAATAAAGTAGAAAATGCAGTTCTCAAAAAGGCTTTTGTTTATCATATTTTGAAAGGAATAAATTGATATGAAATTAAGCATATGTATGATGGTTAAAGATGAAGAAAAAAATTTAGAAAGATGTTTAAATAGCTTAAAAACTATAATGAGTACTATAGAATCAGAATTAATTATAGTTGACACGGGTTCAAAAGACAGGACCATAGAAATAGCAAAACGATATACAGATAAAGTTTACTTACATAAATGGAATAATGATTTTTCATCCATGAGGAACATAACAATAAATTATGCAGCTGGGGAATGGATATTTATTATTGATGCAGATGAGGAAGTTTCAAATGAAAATGAATTAATTACTTTTTTAAAATCAGAAAAGTGTAATGAGTATAATACTGCAATTATGCCTGTTGAAAATTTAAATAGTATAAAGGATAGATACGATTATAGTGTAATACAATCCCCTAGGCTTTTTAAAAATGATGGAGATTTTCATTATAAAGGAGTGGTTCATAATTACCCGGTATTTAAAAATCCTGTAATTACAATAAATGCTAAGATAGTTCATTATGGATATATTAATGAAGATAAAAATCTCATGGAAAGAAAGTTTTTAAGAACTAGCAAATTGTTAAAATTGGAATTAGAAAAAGATCCAGATAATATTTATTATGGGTTTCAACTTTCTGTTACATATAGAATGCATGATGATTGTAAAGATGCGCTAAATCAGATTAAAAAAACTTATGAGATTATGAATAAAGGCCATTTTAATAAAAAGGATTTTTTGTATGTTTATTATCAGTATGTTATTTGTTTAATGGATTTTAAAAAATATTCTGAAGCAGAAGAAGTTTGCAGGGAAGGATTAAAATTAGATAATAATTATATTGATCTCGCATTTTATATGGCAAAATCTGAAGCTTTCAGTGAAACTTTTAAGAAATCCATTGAAAGTTATAAGAGATATATTACTCTGGTCAAGGAATACAATAACTCTAAATTGAGGTATAATGTAAGTTTAGGGCTATATACTTTAGGTAGAATAGAAGAAGCGTATAATGATCTTGTTGTAGGATATTATGGGATTGGAATGTATGAAAAATGTTTGGAATATAGCAAATTATTAACTTCAAAGGAATTTATACAAAATAGTATAGGAGCAGTTGTTAGTTCATATATAAAATTAGATAGGTATTTGGAACTTAACAAGTATTATGAAGATGTAATGATTCCAAATGGCATACAGTTTGAAAATAAATTTAATTATGTTTTAGAACAATGCATGAATGAATTAGAAAAAGGCAAGAGAGAACTTTTGATAAAGAGGTTTGCAGGCTATTCTAATTCTTATTCGTATTTAAATAAAATAAGAAGTTCAGAAGCAATAGCTAGTAATGATTTAAAGAAAATTATTATTGATTTTGTAAACAAAATGGATATGAATTTGCAGCCAAATTATTTTGGAGACTTGATATATTATATGCTTAAAGCTGGTGGAGATATAGGGTCATTGTTGTATAATGTGTGGGATTCTAAACTCAATAAATTTATGGAATATTTAAATGATACACATAAGGATTTATCCAACTTATTAATTGAGTATATTAATTCGCATGATGATGTTAATAATTACAATAATGTTAGGATTAATAGATTATTTTGTAGATATGTATTATTAATTGATAACATAGATGATAAGAGCTATCAATATATATTTAAAAAATATATAAAGTTTGGTATTTCTTACGTGACAACGATATATAGTAAGTGGTGTATAGATAATAAAATAGTATATGATGTAAAGAATAATGAGGATGCTTTTTTTATTTATTTATATCATGCTCAAAAATGCAGAGATAATAATGATATGAAAGGTTATTACAAATATCTGAGAATAGCTTTAGAAACATATACTTATATGAAAAAGGGAATAGAAATTTTAATGCAAAACGAAAAAGTCTTAACAGGCAAAGAAGAAAAAGAATTTGAAAATTATAAGACTAAATTAAAACAGAATATTTCAAAGTTAATTGATTGTGGAAAACTTGATAATGCACAATTTTTAATTTCACAATACGAAGATATTGTGAAAAATGATATTGAAATATATTCAATGAAAGCAGTAATTTACATGATGCAGCAAAAAAATAGCGAAGCTGAAAAAATTCTTTTAGAAGGACTAAAAGTTGACCCAGATAATGCAGATATATTGTTTAATTTAGCTTACGTTTATGAGATGAATCAAAACTATAATAAAGCAATAGAATACTATAAAACTGCATTTTTTGCATCTGATAATAAAGAACTAAAAGAGAAGATAAGAAACATTATTAAAAATTTGTTAGAAATTTTGGATTCTAATATAACAGTTGAAGATTTTTTTAAAAGTATATAAGGAAATTCAAATAGTAAAAAATAAAAGATATTGATGCTTTGTAATTTTTATTGTTTATGCTAATCTAATATTAGGTCAAGTGCTCATTTTGTTATGGAGGCTTAGGGCAAATAGGGCACAGTTTCCACCCTACTAATCCTACGAAAAAATAGTAGGGACAACCAAAAACAGCCGTGGATATCGGCACTACTGACAGTATTGTCATCTTATTTTTTACAATGTCAGTAGTGCTGATATTTATGCCTTCTTATATAACAATATATTTAGGGAGCAGAAAAATAGGCAGAGAACAAATTGTAATTAGAGTTAAAAATTTGATTAAGCAATGGTGACAGGCACCTGTAAAATAATGTAATAATATTTTTAGAACGGTCATTGAAATGGCTGCTCTTTTTAGTATATCTAAATGATTACGAAAAGAACAAATGTTTGTATAAAATTAATTTTTTATGACTATAATAAAAATATATTGTTTATAATGGAAAAAGATGATTGTTATAGATTATAATAAAGTAGAAGATGAAGATAAGCAGATAAATGCAGAAATTATCAATGAATCTTACTTAGTGGGAAAAGCAGATATCCCAAATCTTTGATTTGGTGATAGTCGCTTTCGCTGTGTGCAAGCAGATATCCCAAATCTATGATTTGGTGATAATCGCTTTCACAGAGTGCGTAGGAGTGTTACAGTAGGTAGTCATCAGATAAAATATGTAATAGACATATTATTAAAATAGATACAGGTGAGGTGTGAAAGTGATGAAAAAAAGGTTTAATGTAACGGGAACTTGCATACCGGAAAAACATTATATGGTAGATATTTCTAATAAAATAAAAAAGATAATGAATCTTATAGAAAATGAGGAGTATTTTGTAATAAACAGACCAAGGCAGTACGGAAAGACTACAACATTATTCTTACTTAATAAAAAACTTAAAAGTGAGGAACAATATTTACCTATAAAAATAAGCTTTGAGGGCATAGGAGATTCTGTTTTTGAAAATGAAAAAAGTTTTTCAAGAGCCTTTTTACAGATAGTGGAGAGAAATTTAATATTAAACAATAAAAATTTATCAGGTTTTCTGGAAGAAGAAAGAGTTAAGATTCAAAATTTAAATGATTTATCAAATGCTATAACCAAATTAGTTATGAAAGCAGATAAAAAGGTAGTTTTAATGATAGATGAAGTGGATAAGAGCAGTAATAACCAGCTTTTTTTAAGTTTTTTAGGAATGCTTCGAAATAAGTATTTACTAAGAAATGAACAAGAAGACATTACTTTCCATAGTGTAATACTTGCAGGCGTACACGATGTGAAAAGTTTAAGGTTCAAAATAAGATCGGATGAAGAACATAAATACAACAGTCCATGGAATATAGCCTCGGAGTTTGATGTGGATATGAGTTTTTCAAAGGAAGAAATAGAAACTATGATGGATGAATATGTAAAGGATAAGGGAGTAAAACTTGATAAAGAATATTTTTCAGAAAGGCTGCATTTTTATACTTCCGGTTATCCTTTTCTTATAAGTAAACTATGTAAGATAATAGATGAAAAAATAATGCCAGAAGGGGAACTTGAGTGGAAAAAAGAATATATGGATAAAGCTGTAAAGATACTTTTAAATGATGATAATACGAATTTTCAAAGTTTGATTAAAAATATTGAAAACAACAGTAAACTGAAAGAAATGGTAAAGAGTTTAATTATAGATGGAAATAAAATTAATTACAATATAAGTAATCCAATTATAAATATGGGAATGCTTTATGGAATATTTAAAAATGAAGACAATAGCTTGAAAATAAATAATAGAATATATGAACAGCTGATATATGATTATATGAGTTCATTAATAGAAACATCAACTGATGTTGGATTTTACAATGAAAAGTCAAATTTTATAAGAGAAGATGGAAACCTTGATGTAAAAAAGATATTTTTAAAATTTCAACAATTTATGAAGCATGAGTATTCAGAAAAAAGAAAGTCATTTTTAGAAGCAGATGGAAGACTCTTATTTTTAGCTTTTATAAGTCCTATAATAAATGGCACAGGCTTTGCTTTTAAAGAAGTACAGGGCGGAGAAGAAAAGCGTTTTGATATAGTTATAACTTATAATAAAAAAATGTATATATTAGAGCTTAAAATATGGCATGGTGAAGAATATCACAAAAAGGGACTCATGCAGCTCGGAGAATACTTGGATCAGTACAGTCTGGATCAGGGATATCTTTTAATATTTGACTTCAGAAAATCTAAGGGCGAATCAGAAAAAGTGGATGAGGTTAATATTAATGTAGGCAGCAGGGAAAAGAACATAAAGAATATAGTGGAAGTTTATTGTTAGATACTCCACTAGAAATTTATATGTTGAATTTGCAATAATGACATGTTAAACTTGTAATGTATATTAGATATAGGGTGGTGTAATATGGATAATGAATTATTAAAGGCATTGGGTAATTTACTTGACGAAAAATTAAAATATATAAATGATGATATTAAAGAAATAAAAAGTGATATTAGTGGAATGAAAAGTGATATTAGTGGAATGAAAAGTGATATTAGTGGAATGAAAAATGATATTGAACTTATAAGAATACAGCAGAAAGAACATGGTACTATACTTAGAATACTTGAGGATAAGGCTAATACTAATAAGGCTGAGCATGATAAATTAAGTAATGATATGATTCAACTTTCAGGAAAAGTTGAAGATATGAGAAAAGATTTAGCTACAGTTGAGGTAGTAACAGCTAGAAACATGGAAAATATAGCAAGCTTGAAGATTATAAAATAAATAATAGAATTTATGAGCAACTTATATATGATTATATGAGTTCGTTAATAGAGACATCAACAGATGTGAGGTTTTACAATGAAAAGATTAGTTGAAAGAGTCAAAAAGGTGTATATTAATGAATTTAATGATTTGGAGAAATTACTTAAAAGTAATCCGGGAGTATAAATTCTGGAAAATGTAAGTAGGCATCGATAGCTAGCATATAAGCTGTTGGTGCTTATTTTTGTTAAATGTAATTATTTATGATAAAATTACAATGTGAGGAAATTGGAGGGAGGCAGGCACATGGTAATCAATCATAATATAAATGCAGTAAATGCATTGAGATATATGTCAATAAATACGTCTAAGATGGCAAAAGCTGCTAAGAGACTTTCTTCTGGATTAGCCATAAATAGTGCATCGGATAATCCGTCAGGTTTGGTAGTTTCTCGAAAAATGAAGTCACGAATTATAGGACTAGAGCAGGCATCAAGAAATGCCCAAGATGATATTTCTGCTGTACAGGTTGCAGATGGTGCATTAGATGTGACTACTTCAATATTACAAAGAATGAAGCAGTTAGCAACTGAAGCTGCAAATGGAACATTAAAAGATCAAGATAGAAAAAATATTCAATGTGAAATCAATCAATTAACCTCAGAAATTAACGATATAGGTGACAATACAGAGTTTAATACTATAAAGCTGTTAAGCTTCGATGGTAAAAATAATGGAGTTAATTCTAAATTTGCGGCTCAAGCTGGAGCTAATTTAGGGCAATGCGATGTGATCAAGGTAGAAGATATGAAAGCTAAAGCACTAAATATAAGTGGAGAATCAGGTGGAAGTGTTACATCAAAGGATGGAAAAGTAACAGCAAAACTTGTAGAGGCAAATCCAAATGATAAAGATAATGTAGTTACTGATGGAAATGATAATAAAACTGTAGAGTATGCACTAGATATGACAGATCCTAAAAATGCTAGTGCTGCTATTAAAATATATAGTGATGCTATAGGAAAGGTATCTTGTTTTAGAGTAGGTTTAAGAGCAGCTCTTCAAAATGTATTACAGTGTAGGATAGATTGTCTTGGTGATACAGCAAGTAATATATCTGCATCAGAATCTAAAATAGAAGATGCTGATATGGCAAAGGAAATGATAAATTATTCAAGATACAATATTCTTTCTCAAGCATCACAGGCAATGCTGGTACAAGCTAATCGTAATTCATCAGAACGGATGTCGCAGTTATTAAAATCTTTTATAATGTAGCTTAATTTGTATGTGCAATAATACTAGATACTTAACTTTTGCACATATAAAATTTTGACTTAATATAATAATTTTGCGAAGCAAAGCTTCTCAAGTTAAGAATTAATAATGAAAAATTAATAGTGAAGGATGATTTTTAGCTATCGCAAAAAATCTTTAAATTTATATGAGTCACCTCTTAGTAATGTTTTAATTTAGCAAAACGAGTGGTGAAAAGCTTAATCAAAGATTTTTTGAGAGTGTGACGGAAAAAAATCCACATTAACTATTAATTCTTCATTCTTAACTATTAATTAAAAATATTGCCTCGCAATATTCTTAAACTGCGAAAGTTAGTTATACATAAGTACTTATTTTATCCTTCCCGGATTTTTTGTGAGTTTTTTTGGAAGAAGAAATATTCTTATTATCATCGACTACCGTATTATCCGTTTGACTTTTTTCGGAAGATTGTTTTCCTTGAGTTCCTACATTTTTCTTTGCAGCATTTTTAACTTCTTTTGTTTTAGATGAAATCTGTTCATCTATCCTTCCTATATTGCAGGATAGTTTATCCATTTCAGCGGTCTGAGAATTAGAATAGGTTCCCTTTATTGGATCAGGTTCACTTAGGATAACATTCATTTGTCTTTTCATACCAGCTTTAATAGTATACATTTTAGATAATTTAGAAACATTTGAAGCAATTTTTATTAAATTGTTTAATTGTATTGATTTCTGTGAGTTCTCATCATATGCTATTTTTTCAGTAGAATTTTCTTTCTTTTTTTGTTTTTCTTCATTTTCTTTTTTATGAGTTATTTGTTCTGATTTGATTTCAGCAATTTTTGAATCTATTTGCTGAATTTGTTTGTTTAAATCTTTAATATTTGATTGCTTGCTTTTTTCATCCATATTGCTATCTTTAATTCCCTGGATTTGATTCTGAATTGATTCTTTTTCTTTTTCTAAAGCTTGAATTACATTATTATTAGATTTAATATTACTTATTGAATTTTTTTTGTTTTTTTTGTCTAGTTTATTATCACGAGATAAACTATTTATATTTATAGTTTTTGATTGAATTGAGTTTATAGTCATGTAATCATCTCCAAAACAGGTTTTATATAATTAGACCTTCCCAAAACGTTTATCGTTACAAATATGGGAAACTTAACTATTTATTATTTACTTTGGTATAAAGATTTCTATTTATCTACGATAACATAAATAGTTAATGAAAGAGAAACGAAGTATTTAACTATCCGTTGTTAATTCTCAACTTTTAAGTAGAAAGGCGTGTAATTATGAATATTTCAAAAATTAAATTTAAAAGTAGTTTTTTAAGTATCTACAATAATCAAAACAAGAAATTGGCAAATGCAGTAAAAACAAGGCTAGATTCTCAAAAATCAATGGCTGATACTTTAGAAGTAAATGAATTAAAAGTTGAATTAAGTAAAGCACAAACTTCAGAGAAACATATACAAGAAGGAGTTTCTTTTCTTCAAGAGGAAAATAAAGCTGTAAATTCATTAGAAGATATGTCTGAGAAATTGAAACAAATATCTTCCGAATATAATAGTGGTAAATTGACAGATGAAGATAGAAAAGCTGCAGAAAAACAGGCCAATGAAATAATAAGTTATATGAATAGTGTAGTAAACTCCACTTTTGGAGATAATACTTTTAGAGAGAATCAGATTAATGTAGAAACTAATCATGGATCTGATATTGTTATAGATTTAAAACCTTTTGATATAAGTATAGATGCTGATGTGGATAAAGACAATAAAAAAAATGGTGATGGAAAATTTCACATTGAAGGGAAGCTAGGCATAAGAGATATATTGAAAGACACTAATAGAATAGAGAATAATTTGATAAAACCTTTAGATAAATATTCTGATAATATAAAAAGTCAAATAGGAGGACTTGCAGATGATGCTATGTATCAGAATATGGTAGTAGATATGTCAGTTACAAAATTATGCCAATTAAAAGCTATGGATAAGTATACTGCACGTATTGCATTAAATAATTCCAAAGCGATTTTAGAAAATGCAGCTAATGCACTGGATTGTCAATCATCTAGGTTAGAAAATAGTACTGTTTCACAGCTTCTAAGTTAATTTTATAGGTACAATTCTTTTACTCAGCAGAGAAAAAGTAATGGATATTACTTTAATATGATGGCAAGGGAGAAGAATTAGCAATGCTTAGATATGACGAAGCCATATTTATCCGATCGCTATCATTGCTAACACCCCATCTTCTATTAAAGTGGGGGATAAGCACTGCTACACGCCTGGATAAGTTCTTCCCCTAAAGGATAACGTATTCTAAGTGCTAAAGACACTAAGAATACTGTTAATAAGGTTCAGCTGGAGAAAGTCATCCTTATAAGCAAACTCCATCTGAACCTAAGAATCACTTGATAAGATAAAAGAGGATATTAAATACTTTTATAGAATAAATTAAATAATATGAAGTAATCAGTTCACAACTAGAATTATTAATTCTTAACTCTTAATTATTAATTATTTTTATATGCGGAAAAGAGGTAGAATATGATGAACATATTAGTTACAGGAGGAGCTGGCTTTATTGGACATTGGATAGTAAAAAAACTGCTGGAAGATGGTCATAGGGTTACAGCCTTTGATAATTTATCTAATGGAAGAATTGAGAATATACAGGAATTTAAAAATAATTCTAATTTCAAGTTTATAGGTGGAGACGTAAGAGATGAAAATAAGTTAGATGAAATATTTAAAAAAAAGTTTGATATAGTATATCATTTGGCGGCATCTATAAATGTTCAAGAAAGCATTGAGGATCCAAGAACTACTTTTTATAACGACGTAGTAGGTACTTTTAATATACTTGAGAGAGCTAGAGTTCAAATGTTTGGTAGAAATGGAAAGATGGATGGAGACGGTTGGGTCCTTGATGCTAATGAAGATACTTATCCATGTAAAGTTGTGTTTACTAGTACGTGCATGGTTTATGATGTGTCAGGGCAGGAAGGAATAGATGAAAAGCATCCAGTAAAGCCTGTGTCACCTTATGGCGGAAGTAAAATAGCAGCAGAAAATATGGTACTTTCCTATTACAATGCATACAAACTTCCAGCGGTAGTTGTAAGGCCTTTTAATACTTATGGACCATTTCAGAAAACTGGAGGAGAAGGTGGCGTAGTTGCTGCATTTATAAACAATTCGCTGCATAGTAGAAATATAAATATATATGGTTCAGGAGAGCAGACTAGAGATCTTCTATATGTTAAGGATTGTGCGAGATTTTTGGCAATGGCAGGGTATTGTGATAAAGTTAATGGGCAGATAGTTAATGCTGGTACAGGAAGAGATGTTACTATAAATGAATTAGCCCAAATTATTACGAAAAACAGAGTTAAAGTAAGACATGTAAAGCATATTTACCCCCAAAGTGAAATTATGAAATTAAAGTGCAATTATAAGAGGGCAAGAGACCTTATAAATTGGGAGCCGGAATATACATTGGAGAAGGGAATTGAAGAAACTGAAGGTTGGATAGAAGGAACTAAACTGCTAAAATAATATCATAGGGGTGTAAAATAAAAAAGAACAGCTAAATATAGTTGTTCTTTTTTATTTTAAGGTGCCTGTCACCAGAATGGAATAAAAATGTCCCACTGCGGTGACAGGCACCAAATGGCAAAAAAATCATATAGAATAAACTATTAACATATGTTAATATAAATTTAATAAAATATTAATCGAAAATTACAACATTTCGAAACTTGGATATGAGGAGGCGTTAAAGTGAAATTTTGTGTTAAGTGTGGAAATAAACTAGAAGATAATGATATGTTTTGCCCAAAATGTGGACATAAATCTGGAGTAGAAAAGGGACAAGAGGATGATGTAGGAAATACTCAAACTTTTAATACTGGCCTTATAAATAAGCAAAATAATGATTCTCAGTTTAAAGAAGATCTTAATAAAGAAGATTTTAATGATGAAGAAGAAGTAGATGACAGTATATTTAATACATTTAGAAGAAAGTTGGGTTTGAATAAAAAAGTGGCAGTAATTATAGGAATAGGTGTTTTATGTATCACAATATTCGTGTCTTTTCTAATAGGTAATGCAGCCAGCAAACCTTCTAATGTGGTTTCAAAATTTCAAAAAGCGGTTGCATCCAGTAATAAAGGACAGTTAGTAGATATTCTTTATTGTAGCGATAATAGATTGAAAATAGATGAAAAGAGTGTAGCTCCTTTAATTAATTATTTTAAGGACAATCCTTCTTATTTAAATGAAGTCGTAAGTCAATTAAATAATGAAGTGGCGAGATCTAATGGAAATTTAAATTCTAATTCCAAAGGTAAATTTGATATAGTTTATGCAGGAAAAAAGTATTTGTTTTTCAAGGATTATAAGATAGGAATAAAGCCATCATTTATATCAGTAAAAACTGGAATAAAGGATGTTCAATTTTCTTTAAACAGTACTCAAATAGCAAAAAGTGATTCAAAGGATTTTTCTAAGCAGCTCGGCCCTTTTATTCCCGGGAAATATAAACTTAATGCAGATTACAAAAACAGTTATGAATCTTTAAATGAATCCCGTGATATAGATTTTATGAATTCAAACGAAGACAGCGAAAATGTAGAAGTGTTTAAGGATGTTTCTTATGTCAATATAAACAGTGATTATCCAGATGCAGAAATATTTTTAAATAATAAGGATACTGGAGTTAAAGCAAAGGATGCCAGTAATTTTGGACCACTGGCTGCTAATTCATCTGTATATGGTGTTGCGGCTGTAAACGGACAAAAATTGAGAAGCAGCGACTATATTCTGAAAAAGGATGATGATTATATAAAACTTGACTTTACTCAATCTCAAACTAGTATGCAAATTGATCAGTATAGAATGCGTAATTTAATATATTGGTACACCTACTATTTTACACAGGCTGTAAATACCGGTGATTTTGAAGATATTGAGAATTATCTATATCCTGGAAGCCCACTTTATAATGACCAAAAAAGTTATGTGGCAACTACTTACGAAAAGGGCATAAAGGAAGATATCAAATCTTTTAATGTAATCTCATACAACTTAAGTGATGATAAAAGATCTGGAACTGTAAGTACAGAGGAAGTTTATAATATATATCAAAGTGATAGTACTACTCCTAGTACTAAGACTTTTCACTATACTTATACGTTTAAGTACAATGAGCAATTTTCTGGATATCAGCTTTCAGACATAAAATCTAATTAGGACAGGCATCTTAGCGGGGTGTAAATGATCCCACTAAGGTGCCTGTCACTATAAGGGATCATTTTTGCCCCGCTTAAGCGTGAGATATCGAAAAGAAGATATTGCTAAATGTTTTTCCCTAATTTACGATAATATAGGTATAAAAAATTATTGGAGGGATAAATATGGATATAGCAGCGCTATCAGTGGCAATGAGCCAATCGAGTGCACAGCAGTCAGCTGGTATAGCACTTACAAAAATTGCCATGGATGCAGGAGAACAAAAGGCAGCTGGTATGACAGAAATGTTGAGCAATTCCGCAGTAGATCCTAATGTAGGTAGTCATCTAGATGCAATGGCATAACCCCAGGGGTGTAAAAATTGGTAATGAATCAAAAAGAGCAATTAAGGCAAGAACTGGAGGAAGAGCTTCAGTGGGTAAAGTATAGGCAGCAAATGCTCGATATTATGGAGAAAAAGTTGCTGAGAATGATAAAAATAGCAGAACAAGCTAAACAGGATAATATTGACGAAAAGTACTTAAAAGTTTTGAATGATAAAATAAATGATTTGGCAGCACAGGTTAAGGCGTTAGATGGAGAAAGTAGAAAAGCAGAAGATAAAAAAATATTGTAGGTAAGGTGCCTGTCACTAAGTGGGAACGTTAGTACTCCACTTAGATGACAGGTACCTTTTTATTAAAGTAATTTGTAAATTATACGAAAAATAAATAATGGGATTAAAGGATAACTAGTGCAAATGTGCCACATAGAGGCAAGTATGTGATAAACAAAATGTACTTAAAGATAAAAATTTAAAGGAATATGATAAAAATATCGGTGAAGACAGTAAAGATGACAAAGATAAGTCCATAAATGTATTTGTGTAATTTTAGATTTCTGTAATAGCTAAACTCTTTCCCGGAATTTGTGGGAGATTATATACTAATTTTATGGTGAAATTTGCTATTAAATTAGGTATAATATTAATAATGGAAATGTTTCTTGTTAGGTGCCTGGCACCGAGCGGGACATTTATTGCCCTATCAAGGTGACAGGCACCAAGAATAAAAATGCAAGCAATGGGGATTCTGAACAAAACTAAAGAAAGGAGTTGCCTATATATTAATATGAATAGTTTTAAATTGAAGGGTACGCTTAGAAGTAAGAGATTGGCTCTATTAGTTGCCTCTGCAGCAATTATAGGTATTTTAGGTACTACAAAAGTATATGCATCACCGACAGTAGATAGGTATGGTGGTATGGATAGGTATGAGACATCTGCTAGAGTATGTGATGCTGGATGGAGTACTAATACTGATTATGCTGTATTAGTAAATGGAGATGATTACCATGATGCTCTTTCAGCTGCACCTCTTGCTAAAAAGTACAATGCCCCTATACTTTTAACAAACACAGAAGTGATAAATCCTTATACATCTTCAGAACTTATTAGATTAAATGTAAAAAATGTATTTATAGTGGGTGGAAAAGGTGTAGTATCACAAAGTATAGAAGATTCACTAGTGGCTAAAGGAATGAAGGTTGTTAGAGTTGGTGGTAAAGACAGATATGAAACTGCCCTTCAGGTTGCAGCAAAGATTGGTAAGACCAGTGAGGTGGCATTAGTAAATGGAAATGATTTTAGAGATGGAATGACAATAGCATCGATAGCTGCTTTAAAAGGAATGCCTATAATATTGACAGATGGAGAACATATGCCTGCTTCTGTTAAAAAATATTTAGGTAATACAGCTAAAATGGCTCAAATATATGTAATAGGTGATGGAAATACTATAAGCGACAATGTCATAAGTGGGCTATCTAATGTTAAAAGAATAGGGTCAGGAGGCAATGCATATGCTAGAAATGTAAGCATAATACAAGCCTTTCAAAATGAAGTAAATACTGGTACTTTATATGTAGCTTCTGCTAAGAACTTTCCAGATTCATTGAGTGCATCAGCTTTAGCTCCTAAAACATCATCTCCAGTATTATTTGTGGATAGTCCAATGGATGAGGCTACATCAAATTTTCTTAAAACCCACATAGTAAATAATTTAAAAATATTAGGAGGAACAGGTTCTGTAAGTTATGATTCAGAAACTTCAGTTGAAAATATGACATTAGGGGTAAGCGGTATTGATAATATAGCTGATACTATATGGCAGGGTGAGAAATATACTCCAAGGGCGACTATGGTTATAACAGCTACAGATGGTACCAAAAAGGAAGTTGCTATAGATTGGAACTTAAGTCAAGTAAATACTGCAAATCCAGGCACTTATACTTTTACAGGAAAATTAAGAGGAACAGATACTACAGTATATGCAACTCTTACAGTAAAACCTCTTCCATATAAAATTGATGATTTAACTCAAACTGCGGTTAGCAGGACAAGCTTTGGACTTCCAACTACTGTTTCGGCTCAGATGACGGACGGTACAACAACTGATGTACCTGTGTTATGGGATTACGGTACACAGTCTGGGAATAAACCAGGAGTCTATGTCTTTTATGGAACAGTAGATAAATACAGTAAAAAGGTTAAGCTTACTTTAACGACAATTGATAATGGAACAGGTAAGACTATAAAAACTATAAATAACATAAAGGCAACTGTAACTACTAAATCTAGTTATGTATTTCCAACTACAGTATCAGCTATAATGACTGATGGTTCAACACAAAGTTTATCTGTAACTTGGGCAAATGAAATTAAATATTCTACTGGAGTGTATACTTACGAAGGAACAGTAAGCGGATATAGCAAAAAAGTAGGCCTTATGCTTATAGTTACAGGAGAGGGCGGAAAAGATCCTAATGATCCAAATTATCCTACTAACCCTAATGATCCAAATGTAATGGACTTAGGAGAATTGGAACCTATAATGCAAGATGAAAAATATCCAACCACAGTGAAAGATCCAACTACTGGAAAACAGGTGTCAGTTACATGGACAGATGCTGTTAGTATTGATTCTACTTTTTTAGATAATCAATATTTAGATGATTGTAGAGTTGCTAAATTTACTTTGAATGGAACTATAAGTGGTAATAAAAAGGTTAAAGCAACTATAGGAATAATTCCTAAAATTATTACTCTTAATGTAGATGGAAAAACTAGCAACGTTCCAGCTGTATCTATAAATATTAAGAAAAGTTACTATCCAAATGGTGTATTTAATATGAGTGAGTTATCAACTAGAATAAATGCAGTTATAAATGGGCCAAATGGAATTAGAGAAGCAAAAAATGTACATGTTCTTCTTTGGGATCCACCAGTTGTTGATATAAGTGATGCTAGTACATACTATGTAACGGCAACTATAGAGCATTATAGCACACCTGTGACCGTTACAATAAAAATTGAAAACTAACTAAGTGGTTGACAATATATTTTCTTATGATGTAAAAATTGTTGCTAGATTTCATATAAAAAAGGTAAAAAAATTACAAATTGTTACGATTATAAGAATATAAATGCTCTATTGGATATATTTAGTAAATTATAAAATTAAGTGAATTAACACCCGCGAATTTCACGAGTGAATAATTATAACACAATAATGTATGGAGGTAATAAATAATGAAGAAAACTAGGCTATTGGTAATGACAGCAGCAATTGTACTTGGAATAGGTACTAGTGTTTACGCCAAGTTGCCACCTAATTCCATAGTAGTAGGAAATAATGTTTATGATATAAGTTATTTTACAAATGATGCTAGTGGTACTAATACTGCTAAGGTAAATGATCAGCTAGCAAACAATTTAGGTAAATTATACTATGTAGATTCTACAGGTGTAGCAAAGGATATATTTACAGAAGCAACTGTAGATGATAGTCAGATAGTATCTAAAGTTGGTAACACTTTAACATATTATCCTGGAAATGGAACTACGGAAAAAATTGTTACTGATGCAAATAATAATTTTTTAGATCCTAGTACGATTACTGGTGGATATGTAATAGCTCATATTACTTATAAACAACTACTAGCACAAGGATTAAATTTATTTACTTGTCAGCTCAGTCAATTATCAGGTGTAAGTGGAGCAGCTTATTTTCAGGTAGGAAGCAGTCCAATGACTCCTTTAACAGATGTAGCTACTTATATGGGACAACTTTCTACTGGAGCTAGCAATATGGTACATTTATATGCTAGCGATGGTGCTACAGAATTAGCAAATGGATATTTGAATATAGTTACAAATGGGGCTGCATCAGGAGATAAGAATTTAACAGTTAATTTGACGTTAACTGGAAACTCAACAGATGTAGATAGTTCTACACAAGGAAATAAAGCTTATAATATAGTTAATAATGGATTTGTTACAATTGATAAAAGTGGAAAATGGATTTACTACAGTAACACAGGAGATAGTGGTAAACTTTATAAAAGAAGTGCAACAGGTACAGATGATACGCTCATTAGTAATGACAGTGCAAAATATATTAATGTAGTAGGAGATTGGGTATACTATAGCAATTATAACGATGGTGGAAAGATATATAAGGTTAAAATAGATGGAACTGAGAGACAAAAGGTTTCTGATGATATGGCATCTTGTGTAAGTGTAGTAGGAGATTCCATATATTATATAAATCATAGTGACAATGATAGAATATATGTACAGGATTCTACAGGTAAAAAAATGGTTTTAAGTGACCAAGCCAAATATTTAAGTGTTACAGGAAACTTTTTGTTCTATGTTAATGCAGGAGATTCAGATACGTTATATAGCTATGATTTAAGAAATAGTAGAAAAGCAAAGATAAGTACTATAAATACAAAATTTATTAATGCTTGTAATGATTATCTGGTTTTCTATACAGGCTATGATGGAGTGTTATATAGATCTACAAATGCACAAGGACAGATTCCAGTACCTATGAGTGTGACTACAAATGTACAAACATCTGCAAAAACAAGTACTTATAAGGCATTAACAGATAAACCTACAATTATATGTGCTACTGATGACAATAATATTTATTACATAAGTTATGTAGATGGCAATAAAATATATAAGTTAGATAACACAGGAAATGGATATAAAGTTGTAAATGACTCAGCAGATTATATAAATATAATAAATGATAGTCTATACTATATGAAAGCTGGAAAGATTTCAGTTGCAGATAAAGATGGAGATGGAACTCAAAAAGGTGTTTCAATAACGAAACCTAAATTAAATAGCAAGGTAGTAAGTGTCAATCCTATACCAACATTTACTACAGATGATATAACAAAATTTAATTTCCCGGAAACTGTTTCTTGCATAATGAGTGATGGAAGTGAACAGACTCTAGTGGTTTCATGGAATAAAACTATACCAAAAGCATCAAAGGGTGTTTATACATTTAAGGGTACGATACTTGGATATGGAA
Source organism: Clostridium sp. 001 (assembly GCF_019056555.1). Taxonomy (NCBI): domain Bacteria; kingdom Bacillati; phylum Bacillota; class Clostridia; order Eubacteriales; family Clostridiaceae; genus Clostridium; species Clostridium sp. 001. The sequence goes on from NZ_CP020473.1 coordinate 3,533,925, forward strand.
CAGCTGTTACTATGAATGTAGCTTTGGATTCTGGAACTATTAATGCTGATAATGTAAAAATTGTTAACAATACTGGCAGTAAGGATACTATAAATATTACTGGATTAACTACTGGTGATGTGGTAAATGTTTATAATAATATGACTGACACAAAACCACTAAAATCAGCTGTTGTAGATGCAAATGGAAAAGTAAATATGACAGGCTTAAATCTTTCTGCTGATGGAGGAAATGTATATATTAGTTTAACTAAAACAGGTAGACAAGAGGGTAATAAAATAGGAGTTCAGTACCAGGCAGAGGCACCAACTGGATTTACAGTAGATGCAGCTAATCAAAATATAACTGGATTACAGGCCAATAAGTTGTATAAGGTTTATATACAAGATGAAAATGCAGATGGAACAGTGCCAGCTCTTCCTACAAGTTATGATGTTTCTGCAGAGGCAAATAGCAGTGGAGTTATAAATGTTCCTGATATGATATCTAAGATAGATGGCAATAAAGATGGAAAACAAATGCTTAGAGTAGTTGCTGCAGGTAATGTGGATAGTTCTCCTTCATCACCAATTGAAATAAGCAGAGCAACAGTACCTAGTTATGTAGGCATTGATCTAAATCTTGGAAGAATAACGGGAACTACTACAGGAATGGAATTCACTTATGATGATCCAACTAGTTCAACTGCAACATGGTATTCATGTCAGGCAGGATCTACACCAATTGCTATGACTAGATCATTACAAGTATCGGTTAAAGTATTAGGCAGTGGTCCAGTACTTGAAAGTAAACCTGTATCATATGGACTATTCCAGTCACCTGTTATAAATGGAATAACAGATGGAGGAACATATACTCCAGGAGATTCATCAGATAATAGTTTTTCAAGTGTAACATGGTCAGAAGATTCCGCTAATGTAAAATACACAGCTAAATTGACTAAACCTGATGGTACAACTGTTGATATAGGCAGACCTAGTACTACAAATACAGATTTAGTAAAAGATACAACTGCAAATGGAGATTATGTTCTTACAGTAACTGGAACAAAAACTGTTGATGGAATGGGTTCTGCAACTAATAGTACTACTGTTAAATTTACAGTAAGCTCGGCAGTACCTGCACCAGTAGATATAAGTATGTTAGAGAAAAAAGGTACAGCAAGTACTACTATTGATACTTACTATCAGGCAACACCAACATGGACGGATTTAGCAGGAACTATAGCTAGTACTGTTATTCAGAGATTAGATTCTGCACCAGCAACTGATGCAGCTTGGGATAATGTTGCTAAAGTAGCATTCATAAAAGGAACTGCTATACAACAGGAAGGATACTATAAATTAACAGTTACATCTACAAGCAGAGAAAATGGAGCAACAAATGTTTCTACAAAGATATTTAGAGTTGATACAACAGATGTAGCAACATCACCATCAGTTTCAGGAGTATCAGATGGCGCAATTTATAATGGAGATAGCAATATTACTACACAAGGTATTACAATAACAGATGTAGAAAATAATGTTACAAAAGCTACAATAATGAGAGATGGTTATAAAACTGATTATGTATCTGGAAAAGAAATAACAGTAAATGGTAATTATGTATTGACATTAGATACAACTAATACTATTAATGGTGCTACAGTAGAAAAGACTATTAGCTTTAAAATGGATAATACAAATACTAATCCAACACAAAATCCGAAGACAGCACCAACAAATGCAGCATTTACATTTAATAATGATGGTACTGCACAATTTACAGGAGTAGATACTAGTGAAGAGTACAGTGTAAATAATGGACAATCATGGACACCTGTAACATCAACTGGAACTCAGTTAATTACTTCAACAAATGATTTGAATTTATTAAATAAGGCTACTACTACTAATGTAGAAGTAAGGTATAGAGCAAATGGAAGTACACCAGCTTCAGATCCACAGGTTATTCAATTAACAACAGCACCAACAGCACCAAGCTTAACATTTAAATTTAATGGATATGACACAAATGGAAAATTGATTGGTAATGTAAGTAATAATTCAAATGGTACTACTCAATACAGTGTAGATGGTGGATTAACCTGGAAAGATGTAGATTCAAGTAATAATTTGCAATCAGGAGATGCGGATAATATAAATACAACTAATGGAGTACAGCTTAGAACTAAGGCAAGTGGTCAAACTAAAGCTTCAAATGTTGAAACAATATCAATAGCTCAAGCAGCAGCACCTAATGTAACTTCAACTCAAGTATCAGGTGGAGTTAAATTAACTAGTCTTTCTACAGGACTTGAATATAGGATAAATGTTGGCAGTACAACAGGAACAACATGGAATAACTTTACTTCATCAGGAACTACTGTTACATTTACACAGTCAGGTTCTATAGATGTAAGAAGTAAAGCTACAGGAACTGCAATGCCTGGTAATATAACAAATATACCAGTTCAAGTAGCAGCAACATCAGCAGTTAAGACTGCAGCATTAGCGCCTAAATTAAATGATAACTATTCAACATTAACTGGAACAACTTTAGAATTAAATAATAAAGTTATTGCATTAACTAATACTCTAAAATTAGATGGCAGTACGACTGCAATAACATTGTCTCAGTTAGAGAATGCATTACAAACAGATATAAATTCATCTATTGGAAGCGGAGTTATTAAAGTTGGCGATGATGGAACAGGAAAGTTAACTCTTACTACGGTAGCAACAGGAACCGCAGCTAAAATAGATCTTACTGGAACATCAACGGGAAACGGATCAATTGGTACTGAATTAGGATTTACAGATATAACATCTGTTACAGGAACAAATTAATAATATTAATTAAGATGTCAAGTGCTAGTTAAAAAATATAAAAAGCAGTTCTAGTAATAGGACTGCTTTTTTCATCAAGATGAATGTTTATATAGAGTTTCTGAGTTTATTCGATACTTAAAAGGAGGAAGAAAAATTGAAAAAAGTTATTAAAAGAGCTGCTTTAATTTTATCATTTGTAATGATTTGCTGTATTTCATATGGGTCCTTAAGTGTTTCAGCAGCAGATTTTAAAGATATGGGAACTAAAACTATAAGTGACGTAAACAAAGTATGGACAGTGAAATTTGGAGAACCAGTAGATATTAATTCTTTAAATAACAATATAAAGCTTCAAGATATTACAAATGGTAGTACTGTTAGTGTAAGTGTTTCAGCAGGTACTGATGAAAATTCAGCAAAGATTAATCCACCTTCTGGAGGATACAAATTATCGCATAATTATAAATTAACCATAGACAAAAATATTAAATCTAAAAAAGGAAGGCATTTATCACAACCTGCTGTACTAAATTTTAGTTTAGCTTCTAATAATAGTAGTATCAATACTGGCGGTAACAGTAGTAATAATAGTGGTGGTAACAGTAGTAATAATAATGGCGGTAATGGTAGTAACAATAATAGCTATACTGCTTCAGCAAATGTGGAAGTTTCCCCATCGGTTCCGTTGAGGAAAATAACGGTATCTACAAATTTACCAAATGTTACAAAATACAAAATAGAAGAAAATAATAATTTTTTTGCTATTAATAGTAGTACTATTACATTTGTATCAAAAAATACATTACAAATCTATTTATATGATAATAGTGGAAAATTGCTTGGAACATCTACATTGGATGTAAGCTCTACGAAAAATAACATTATTATGAATGTAACTTTAAATTAGAAAGGTGCCTGTCACCGACATGGAACAGAAATGTCCCACTGAGGTGACAGGCACTATTTTAAAAAGCAACTATATGTGCTAAAATATTCTCATTATACTTTATAAGACTTGGAATGAATGACATGCTGAAAAGGAAAAATATGCATTAGAAAGGAGAATCGAAATGAAAAAGGTTAGAATAGCATTAATGGGTCTTGGAAATGTTGGCGCAGGAGTTTGGACAATATTGAATTCTAATAAAAAAGAAATAATGAAAAGATCAGGATACGAAGTAGAGGTAGCAAAGATTCTTGTAAGAGATAGAAACAAACATAGGGATGTGGAAGTCCCAGATGAAATTGTAACTACGGATTTTAATGATATATTAGAAGATGACTCTATTAAAATTGTAGTTGAAGTTATGGGTGGTATAAATCCTGCGAGGGAATATATGCTCAAATGTATGGATAGAAAGAAGCAGATAGTAACTGCAAACAAGATGCTGCTTGCAACTGGTGGAGATGAACTTTTTGAAAAAGCAGACAGCAAAGGAGTAATGTTTAACTATGAGGCAAGTGTAGCTGGAGGAATTCCAATAATAAATGGAATAGATGAAAGTTTAACTGCCAATAAAATTGAAGAACTATACGGTATAGTAAATGGAACTACAAACTATATTTTGACTAAAATGCAGTTGGAAAAGTTGGATTTTGATGTGGCTTTAAAACAGGCACAGGATATGGGATATGCTGAAGCGGATCCTACGTCAGATATTGAGGGATTTGATGCCCAATATAAATTAGCGATACTTTCATCACTAGCTTTTGGAACAAAAATTAATGTAGATAATGTGTATAGAGAAGGTATTACAAAAATTAAATCTGTAGATATAAGATATGCTAAAAAATTTAACATGGTAATAAAGCTCCTTGCTATTGCAAAAGAAAATGAAGGTAAGCTTGAACTTAAAGTACATCCAACCATGATTCCAGAATCACATCCACTTGCTAACGTATATGATTCATTTAATGCAATATTTATAAAGGGTAATGCAGTGGGAGATCTGATGTTTTATGGAAGAGGTGCGGGAAGCTTACCAACAGGTAGTGCTGTAGTAAGTGATATTATTGCTATATTGAGAAGTAATATGGATATAGAAAATTTCAATTCTGTAGTGAAAAATAATTTATGGCATAGGGAAATAAAAAATATAAAAGATTGTGCAAGTAAATTTTATATTAGACTTTCTGTAATGGACCAGTCAGGTGTACTTGGCGAAATAACCACAATTTTAGGAAAACATAATGTAAGTCTCCGCTCAGTAATGCAAAAAGGCAGGGAAGAGTCAAAAGATAAAGTAACTATAGTATTGATTACTCATAAGATAGAAGAAGCAGAGATTAATTCTGCTATTAAAGAAATTGTTGATTTGAAATCTGTAATGCAAATAGACAATATTATAAGAATTGAAGATTTTAAATAAATTCAATTTAACCTAAGGCAGTTGTTACTTGAAAAAGTTTTTTATGTAACAGCTGCCTTAATAGATTAAAGTCCTATTTTGTGAAAAAATTTCAATCCCAAAGCAATCATTCCAGATGTTATCATAGGACCTACGGGAACACCGCCTAAAAAGGCAGCGGCAATTACTGCTCCCAAAATTAGCGCTGGCATTACTTCAGTATGACCTTGTACAGTTAAATACTGCATGCCAAGACCACTTAAATAAGTCGTAAAAAGGGATATGAGCAGGGCGAATATTCCAAGCCATGAGGTAAATACATTTCTAATACTTATATATTTCACACTTCCATTTGCAATTGGAATTAGAATTGAAGCTACTAGTATTACTACTCCCCAGAATATTCCGTTTTCCTGTAAAGTTGGGAATACATACTTGTCTATATTAAGAAGTTTTAGAAATAGAAGTATACAGGCAGCTAGAGCTACGGAATTTGCTTTTCCAAGAACTGCAGCTGCTAAAATTATGACTAAAATTATAGTTGATTCCATTTAAATCATCTCCTAAAATATAATAAACAATGGTTAGTATATAACATATAGTAAAAGTGACAAAATATCAGAGTAATAATATATACTATTTACAACTTAATAAAATGCAATTTAGGAGAATAATTCATGGAAAATTATAATAATTTTAATAAATTTTCATTGAAAAAAGTTATTCAATTGTATAGTATAATAGTATATGTTTTGATAGAATAGTTATATTAGGGTTAGTTAATAGATATTAAAAATGTATTTTTAAGGGGAGAACTTGTTATGGATGATAGAATCGTAAACTTCGATGAAATTAAAAATAGAGCTAGGGAAAAAGATGTAGAGAAATTTGAAGATTATGTATATGGACTTTCCTATGATATGTCTCAGGGAAAATTATCAATGGGAGATTTTTATAAAGACATTCAAGAATATATGGAAAAAAATAATATATCACAAGAAAAGCTATTTAACATTCAAAAAAAACTTATGGAAAGATATGGCTTTAATATGGAAGATGTAGAAAAGCAGATGAAAGACATGGGAATTGACATGCCTTCTGTAAATAAAAATGTTGACTATGAATCTTTGAGAAAAACAGTATCATTTCAGGAAAAATATAAGCAAGGCATGGGCAGTGCTTTAGTAACTACTTATAGTATAAATAATTCCTTGAACAGTCTTAGTATACTTATAAGTGAAGAAAAACTTACTTTAAAAAGTGAAAAAGATATAGATTTACAAGATCCCGAGTTAAATGAATTTTTGTGCTCCTATAAAAAGGTAGTAAAAGATAAAAAACTTAAAATATCATTATGCTCAAATGTTAAAGAATTTGAATACTAGTTTAATTATATGAAAATATTCCCTATATTGGCCAATATAGGGAATATTTTAATGTGGATTGGGGGGATTTAGTATGAGAAAATTTAAATTTAAAATATGGGATAAGGAAAAAAAGCGTTTTTATATAAGTGAAAATCCCTATCCAGAACAAAGCTGCAAAGTAAAAGATAAGTTTATATCCCTCGAGTTTACAGGCTTAAAAGATAAGAATGGTAGAGAGATTTTTGAGGGAGATATAATATCTATAAATAATGAAAAAACTTCTATTAAGCTGCCTGTGAAATTTGGAAGGTATTCTTTTGAAAAATTTATAGGCGAATGTGGAGAAATTACTGATGCAACTGAACTCTATGGCTTTTATGTAGAAAATGAATATCTGTATATCCAAATGTTGAAGGAAAATGTAATAGTTACAGGCAATATATTTTGTATATAATTAAATAATCTAATCTTATTTGTATTTGAGAAAGTTGAGTTAGCTATATTGATTTTTACTTTAAGCTGCTATAAACTTATAGTAAAATTTTAATTTTACTATAAGGGGTGGATTGCTTTGAGTAATGATTTTGTTGTATTGTTAAATTGTATGGATGGAAGGACTCAGCTTCCTGCAATAAATTGGATAAGAGATAATTTTCATGTAAAATATGTAGATATAATATCAGAACCAGGAATTGATAAAGTAATTTGCAGCGAAGATGAAAATTTTATCAATTCATTAAAGTATAAGATGGATATATCCATAAATTCTCATGGAGCTTCTACTGCATTTGTAGTAGGTCATTATGACTGTGCAGCAAACAAAGTAGATAAGACAATTCATCTAGAGCAGATAAAAAAGTCTGTTTGCATAATAAAAAAATTATATAAGAATATTGAAGTTATAGGTCTTTGGATAAATGAGAATTTCGAAGTGGAAAAACTTTAGGTATTTATATTGTGATTTTAATAAGGGACTTGTTGCAATAGCAATTTTTTAGATTGATATGAACAGTTCACCTTATAGATAAATATTCTTAAAAGTTAAGAACTATCAATTGTTAAAAAACACGTAGATTAATTGTGAAAGGATGTTTGTAATTTATGAAGCTATTAATAAAAAAAGTTAATGAGGACGCTGTAACTCCATTTTATGCACATAAAGGAGATGCAGGTCTTGATTTATTTTCAGTAGAAGAAGTTTTAATAAAACCAATGGAAAGGAAGTTAGTAGCTACCGGGATTAAGATTCAGCTTCCACCAAATACAGAAGCTCAGGTTAGACCAAGAAGTGGTCTTGCATTAAAACATGGCATAACTCTTTTAAACACACCTGGTACTGTGGATGAAGGATACAGGGGTGAGATAAAAGTGCTTATGATTAATTTAGGACAGGAACCTTTTTTAGTTGAAAAAAGTATGAAAATTGCTCAAATGGTAATAAAGCCTGTGAAAAGAGTATATGTACAAGAAGTAGAAGAACTAAGTGACACTGAAAGAGGAGAAGGAGGATTCGGTTCTACTGGAACAAGATAAGAGTTAAGAATTAATTACTTCATGTTATTTTTAAACTTCGAAAGTTGAGTTATATGAATAAAAGCTTCTCTCCTGGATATAATTATAGAAAAATAACTAGGAGGTAAAATCTATTGAATAGTGTCACTCTTATTGGAAGGTTAACTAAGGATGCAGAATTGGTTCAGCTGGAAAATTACGATAGAAGTGTAGTTAAATTCATTCTGGCAGTAGGCAGAGATTTTGTAAGTAAAACTGGAGAAAGAGAAGCAGATTTTATTCCTGTTTCCTATTGGACTAATTATGGAAATAAAATGCTTCCCTATTTAAAAAAAGGAAGACTTATAGGAGTAAATGGTAAAATAATTACTAAAAGCTATACTAAAGACGATATAAAAAAATATTTCACTACTGTAGAAGCAGACAAGGTTCAGTTTTTAGACCGCGAAAAGGAAGCTTTGGCATAATTTAAGAAGTACAGTTATAGGATAGGTTGGGGTAAAATTAAAAGATTACCCCAATTTTTAATTGCTATTAAAGGTGCATTATTTATTGTTTTTTACATTATTCTAGAGTATGATATAATAGGAAAATATAGTGAAAAAGTGGATTTCTAAAACTTTTAATCACATTTTAACTTTAAATGTATAAATTTGGTCATAGTTACTTAAAGATAGGGAAATATCAATGAATCTTACTTAGTGGGAAAAGCAGATATCCCAAATCTATGATTTGGTGATAGTCGCTTTCGCTGTGTGCAAGCAGATATCCCAAATCTATAATTTGGTGATAGTCGCTTTCGCTGTGTGCAAGCAGATATCTCAAATCTTTGATTTGATGATAGTCGCTTTCACAGAGTGTGTGGGAGTGTTATAGTAGGTAGCCATCAGATAAAAATTGAAATTAATATTTGAAATTTTGTGTTAACTTAAGGGGGAAAAATATTTTATGTTTAATTTTAAAAGTATTAAAACTAAGTTAATACTGATAATTTCTGCAACAACAGCGGTATTATTATGTATACTTGGAATATCAATTTATGAAAAATCTTATGGGATATTGTATGAAAAGTTTCAAAACAGTTCTGAGCAAATTGTCATAAATGTAAATGGTTCTATAAATAAATTTTTAAACGGTATGGAAAGTCAGATTCAGGTTATTGCCAATAGTTCTGTTTTGAAAAATTTAGATATTAGTAGGTAATTGCGAAACTCGCTAATAAAAATGAATAAAAGATGTTTAGAAGTTGCAAAAGTATTGTTAGAAGTTTAAAGACAAATTTTTATGATTTGAAATAGCCATATTGATAAAAAAGGGCGCACGAAATAAAGCAAAGTTGGGTTTCTATTTTTTACAAATAAAATTTATGCAATTAATGGTTTTAGGCTTCTAATATATTCATTTTTATGTATTTTATTTGCTACAATAACTGTTATTAGCTGAGTTATACCGGCTAGAAGTAAGTCAGAATGAAGCGTTAGCTCATTTTGTGTCTTACGATCCGCAACGCAATAACTGCCTTTGAAATGGTTGATGTTTTTCTCGACAGCAGTCCTGATTTTATAAGTGTTTTCCCATTGGAGAGTTCCACGAGTAGTTCCAGGATATGCACGAAGATTCTTTTCAGGATAAATGTAAAACATTCTGCCGCAAGAAGATTTTGTACATGGATTTTCACATAGAGTTACACGTTTGCTCTTTTTAGTTTTTTTATTGTATACCCATTTCATTTTGGGACATACGAATTTCATTGATGGAATTCCAGAACGTAAGTGTGTTTTACTGCCTTCTCGTTTCATTGGAAGCGAATGGTCATAAGGACAGCATGGAATACCATTTTCATTTAAAGGGCAGTCGAATTCTTTTGATGCAAGTTTAGTTTTTAATGGAATGAATGCCTTTTCAAATTTCAAATCATGCAAAAGGTATCGATAAATCAGAATGCTGTCAAAAGCAGCATCACCTAAAAAGATTTTTGGATTTATCAAAGGATGTTTTGCAAAGAAATCCATAAGAACAGGTATAAGAGCTTTAGAATCAGCAAGAGATTTATCTTCATCCGGTGAATCAGATTTTTTCTCAATAACAATATCAGGATGTGCTTTTAGAAAATCCTGATTGTAAAATGAAATATCTCTTACAATACCAAGTCCGTTGGTTACAATGCCAAATTTAAAAGCATAGCAAAAATGACCGTTAATGTACATTTGTTGAATGGCCGGATTAGCTGAAGCGTGTGGAGGCATAGAACCATAGGCAGCTTTATAAGGATCATAAGAATCATCTAAAGCATGTACTTTCTTAAAAGTCTTAAGCTGTTTTATGATGCGGTTAGCATACTTAGGGTTGTTTTCAGTAACAAAAGCTTCGATACCAGAAGTATCAAAAATAGTCATAGAAGCAAGTTTGGGGTCAATTTGCTGGCATATTGGTTCAGTAATATCAACGAGATTATCAAATATCAATTGTAAGTCCAGAATAAAATCCTGTTTAAAACGTGTGAATTTAGAAGCATCAGGGACTTTAAGGAAACCGCAGAAATCCCTTAACTCTTGAGAATATTTAAGAAAAATAATCAAAAGGGAATCCGTAGGAATAGAAAAAATGTGCTGCAAAATCAAAGCACGGAGCATGGCGTAAAGACTGTATTTACGGGGCCTTCCAGTAGAAGCATAAAAATGATTTATGAAGGAAGCAGGGATTAAATCATCAAGGTTAATAGTATTTTCAAGTAAAGAAAGAAACTGAGGCTTGTTATTTTCAAATTTTTCTTTGCAATCAGAAAAAATATCTGCCAAAGAAAGCTGTTTATATGGTATCATAAATATATAACTCCTTTCTGAGGTATATGGTGATTTTGTTTCTTTGCAATTCAATTTTACCATAAATCAGTGAGGAGTTATTTTGTTTTGTAACAAAAAATACACCGCATTTATACGGGTTGTAGCGTTTCGCAAACGCCTATTAGATATTAGTAATGATGGGAGTAGAAACAGTGCAGTAGAATTGCTTAAAAATACTAAAGACAGCAATGAAAATATGGTAAGTGTATATTTTGCTGATCTCAGTGGTATGAGAATAAATATGGATGGAAACATACGTCAGCCATCTAAAGAATATGATGCTAGACAAAGAACGTGGTATAAAGACGCTATGAATAAAAAAGGACAAGTTGTATGGACGGATCCATACAAAGATGTAAATACATCACAGATTATGATTACAGTAGCAAAAACTGTGGAGAAAGATGGCAATGTAGTAGGAGTAGCTGCTATTGATGTTTCTCTGAAAAATTTATCTAAAGATATAGCTTCTATAAAAGTAGGAAACACAGGATATGTTTATATTACTAATAAAGAAGGTAAAATAATAGTATATCCAGATTTTAATCAGGTAGGGAAAGACAGTGAGCTTAAAAAAAGTAAATGGGACTATATTAGCTCAAATAAAACTAGTTATTTTAAGAATACATATAATGGAATAGAGAAGCTGTATGCTTATACTACAAATGAGAAAAATTCTTGGAAAATTGTAGGCACAGCTAAAAATGCTGAATTTATAAGTGATACAAGTGGTATAAGAAGATTTATTTTCTGTTTAGTTATTATAGGAATAATAATATCTATAGTAGTAGCTATTTTAATTGGTAACTCAGCATATAAGATATTAAAAAAGTTAAAAGTAATAGTTGCTAAAGTAGGGGAAGGGGATTTTACTTACAGTATCCCTGAAAAGTTTTTAAATAGAAATGATGAGTTTGGAAGAATAAGCAATTACGTACAAAGCATGAATATGAATATAAAGAAATTAGTTGAAGATGTTAAGAAAAATTCTTCAAATGTTGAACAACAAGCTGAAGGTTTAAATGCAATTTCTGAGGAAATATCAGCTTCTTCCCAGGAAGTATCTGCAGTAGTTCAGGATTTAGCTAAAGGTGCTGAAGGACAGCAAAAGTATATAGATAATATGTTTAGTTTGTTAGAAAATGTAAACAAACACATGGAAAACATAAATGATAAATTAAATTCTGTAAAGGTAAGTACGGGTAATGCAGTGAATAAAGTAGATCTAGGGAAAAATGAAGTGGATTCATTGAAAAAGGCAATAGTCACTGTAGATTCTTCTTTTACAGTAGTTTCTGATAAAGTTTACAAGCTTAACGAGTCTATAAAAAAAGTAAGAGAAATAACTGATGTTATAGCACAAATAGCAGAGCAAACAGATCTTTTGGCTTTAAATGCAGCTATTGAATCTGCAAGGGCAGGCGAAGCGGGAAAGGGATTTTCAGTAGTAGCAGAGGAAATAAGAAATTTAGCCGAAGAGTCTCAGGATTCAGCTAAAAAAATAAGTGATTTAATTAGTTATATAACTCAACTTTCGCAGGACAAAAAGACTAATTTCTCCTTGATGTAACAAGGTAAAGCAGCAATAAAACTATCTATTATTGAGTCAATAACGTCCTTTGAAAGAAGAAGTTTTTCAGTTAATACATTTTTTAAAATATCTACAATAAGATTCATTACTTCACAAAATTGGATATCTTGAAGTTCATCACAGCACTGATAAAAAAATCCACCAATAGTTCTAACATCATTATTCTTACGGCTTTCTAAAGTAAGCATAATGTATCTGGTAAAAACTATAGAAGTATGTGAAACCATGGAATCATAAGAACGCCCCTGAAACTCTTTAGCAAGTTTTAGAAAAGACTTGTTCATTTTAAAGAAAACCTCTATATCCCAGCGTTTTCCGTAAATTCTTATTATCTCATTGTCATCTAAGGATATATTGGTAGAAATTAAAGCAAGCCATTTTCTACTTCTGTTTCTATCTCTTACAAATACAATTTTTGCTTTTACCTCATTACCATTTTTGTCAGAGCCAATACCTACAATAACAGAAGAAAGAATTTTTGCCTTACCACGCTTTTTTCTTAAATTAGCATAGAGATTTTTAAGGTTCAATAACTTACCGTTATAATTGTAGTAAACCCTTGGCATTGCTTTGACCATGGCAATAGTATTAAGTTTGAGTTCTAGAATCCGTATAAGAGTTTTTGGGTACGTAAACCAACTGTCAAAAAGAACGTACGATGCAGGAATAGCATATTTTGAAACTTGTTGAAGTAAACTAATCATAACCTCAGGTGACTTTAAAACAGCCTCCTTACGGAGCTTAGAACCATTGGTTCTTTTATCAATATTGTGGTTTTCAGGACAAAGTCTGTTTTTCTCCTTTTCGGAAGAAAGCAGAGTGAAAGCAAGAGGTAAAAAAGTATTGCCATCTGACCAACCAAGGGTGAGAAGGCGAAAGCCTTTAACATATTTATGTTCAACATGGTCATGAACTCTTGCAAGAAGTTCAACAGATTTGCTCCTGCACCTACTGTATAAAGAATCATCAATTACAAGTACATTAACTCTATCTTTTGAAGTAAGTGGTACGATAATATTTTTTATGATTAATGAAGAAAGTAAAAACAAAAACTTTCTCCAATTAAAGTTTGGTGAATTAAGAAATCTATATACAGTATCCTTTGAAAATTGATTATTTTTTCCAGACTCCAAGTTCCTAAATAAGTTTTTTCCAGTAAAAACAAGCATAAAAATATATTGAAATATTTTAATACATGGAAATCCTTTTTCTTTAGAAAAATTGCATTGCTTAAGTATATGTCCAATTTTGTTGTCTTTAAAAAATCTATTTATAGTAAAATTAAATTGTTTATCATTAGTATCATTTGATATAATAGTATTCATAAGAAACATTCCTTTCCTTGGTGTGGTGTTTTTTGCAATTCTATTATACCAAAAGGAATGTTTCTTTGCTTTATGTGTTTATTCTCAAGGCTTTCCCCTTAATTTTTATGTGCGAAAGTTGAGTTATATAAATAGTGATTCAAATGAGGTTATTGTAAATTCTAAAAAGGCTGAAGAATCTATAAATGAGCAGAATATAGTGGCAGAAAATATGGTGAAATCTTTTGAAATGATAGTGGATTCAATTAAAGAGATTGAACCTTTAGTTGATAAAACTTTTATTTCAGCAAATAGCACAGTACAATCTAGAAAAGAATTTATGGACAGTATGAATCAGTTTGGAAATTTAATAAGAAACACCACTACATCTACAGAGGAAATAGCAGCATCTACAGAGGAAGTAAGTGCATCCATACAAGAAGTGGCATCATCTGCTGAAAATTTAAACTCTACATCAAAGAATTTAATAAATGTTGTAAATAAATTTAAAGTAGAATAAAAGTGTATAAGAGCTAGCTTAGGGTACTGCTATTAATTCTTCATTACTAATTATTAACAGAAGGGGATTTGTTTATACTACGAATTGAAGTTAATGGAATTAGTATTTGACAGTATGCTTGGTACATTGATAATATATAATATATAACTTGATTAAATTAAAAAGTAAATTAATAGATACAAAAAGTATGGAATAAAAGAGGGGGATTTAACTTGAGTGAACATGAAAAGATATTTATACCTAAAGAGTCTATAGATAAATTGGTTTCAGGATTAAAAAGTATAAGAATTACTACTAGAGAAAAAGCTACGCGGAAAGAAGTAGATAAACTCTTAGATTTACTACAAGAAGATTTAAGTCAAAAAAATATTCCTCTTAAAGAACAAATATTAGAAAAGATGAAGGAAAGCAAGGGAGTAGATCCTAACTTAAATGCTAATTTGTATATACTATATCGTAATTTAGATAGCGGCCAGATTACTGAAGAACATGCACTTGAATTATTTCAAATGTATGTTAAGATAGAGCCCTATAACAAAACTATACTATAATTTAATTCAACTTTCGCAGTTTAAAAACTTTGCAAAGCAAAGCTTTTTTAGTGGACAGTTGACAATTGACAGAGGACAGTGAAGGAATATTTTTCTCCGATGCACTACGAAAAATCTTTAATTTAAAAGAAACTCATGTTTTTTTGTTTCTAAGAAGTACTTTCTGAGCAAGTAATTATCTGAAAATCACAGATTTTAAAGCCTGCTTAAGCCATGTTTTGCATTAGCAAAACAAGCTTAAAAATAAATTAGTTTTCTGACGTAAGGAGGAAAACTCACCTTATCTGATATTTGAGCTTTGAACTTTGTTCTTTAAAAAAATTACGATGTAATTTTTAGTTCATATGTAACGTATATGGAAAATGATTTTAATTCATTGAATAAATGTTTTAATCTAAAGCATTCTATAGGAGATTCCGATAATAATTCATAAGGTTAAGTTTTATTCATTAACTACAGAATAAGTGCTTACCGTATGTAGAAAGGAGTAAATTTTATGAGACTGAGTTATAACATGCCAGCTTTGATAATGCATATGATCCAAAACCAAGCTTTAGATAGGCAAAGTGGAAATTTAGACAGAATATCCAGTGGATGTAAAATAAATAGTGCTGCAGATAATCCAACGGGACTTGTACAAAGCGAGAACATAAGTATTCAAGTTAAGAGTCTTGAGACCGTAACTAGGAATGTTCAAGATGGTGTTAGTATGCTCCAAAGCGCAGAAGGTGGATTAAATGAAATCACAAGTATGGTTCAGAGGGTTAGACAACTTACGCTGCAAGCTGGAGATGGCTCTTTTAATGATGAGGATAGACAAAAAATACAGGGTGAAATAGATCAGATGCTGGATGGAATAAATGAAATGGCAAATGACACGGAATTTAATGGATTTAAATTATTAGGTCAAAACAAAACTATTAGTATGACTGTAGGAACTAATGCTGGGGACGATGTAAATATACCTCAAATAGACTTGACTAATGGATCAGATAGTGTTGTTTCGGACTTGTATAAAATTAAGACTGGTGGAGGAAAAGATGTATTGAGCGGAGATACTGATAGTGCTTTAAGTGTTATAGATAGTTCTTTAAATAAAATAGTATCTTTGAGAAGCAAATATGGGGCTTTGGAAAATAGATTTACCAGTAGTTATGATAATATGCAGGAGTTAAATGAAAAAATGACTGATGCGTACAGCAGTATAAGGGATTCAGATATGGCAGATGAAATGATGAATTATTCAAAAGAAAGCATAGTAATACAGGCCTCTAATGCAATGATCGCTCAGGCTAACAAATTGCCTCAGGATGTTTTACAAATAATACAAAGTTTTAGAAAGTAATAGATTTGAAAAATTAAGTTAAGGTACCTTGCTTTTATAGCCTAGGTATCTTTCTTGTGGTTTTACCCCTAAGGTTATCCACTAAAGGATAAGAAACAATAAAATACCTTACAAATACAGTATTATTTACAATATGCAATATATTTCTATTAAAAGATAATAAACTTATAAAAATGTCACAAAAATATAGAATATAATTTATAATTGTGTTAATGTATCTATATAGAAAAGAATTTTAATTAAAAGTAAAGTAGAATTTAAAATTAAATTATTTAGAGAAGACTTGTAACATATTTGATGATTTTTAGAAAGGGGGAATTTAGGTTGAATATAAATAGTATGTCAAATGACCAATTGGTAAATAATTTGCTTACAAGAGGATTAGATGCAACTGCAGCTAGAAGTAAGGCTATATCAAGTAATATAGCTAATATTAATACTGCTGGATATAAAAGAAAATATGTAACATTTGAAGAAAATCTCAAAAATAGTATAGATAATTTAGAATTAAAAACGGATAGTAAAAAGCATATGAAGTTAGGTAATGATTATGGGGCAATAAATACGAATACAGATGATTCAACTAGTATGAGATCAGATGGAAATAATGTAGATATTGAGGTCGAAACTGTAAATCAAGCTGCAAATGAGCTTATGCAAGATGCACTTATAACCCTCGAAAACAATAGGTTAAGTATGCGAAAAACTGTAATAAGTGGAAATTAAGGGAGGATATTTATGATTCAAGCGTTTAATACATTGAGAATAAGTGCCAGCGGCCTTTCAGCAGAAAGGCTGAGAATGGACACAATAGCTTCCAATATGGCAAATGCAGAGACAACTCGTGGTGCAAACGGACAACCTTATAGAAGAAAAGTTGCAGTTTTTGGAGAAAATTTAAGCAAAGCTTTAAATAGCAATGGAAGTTATGAAGATGTTCCTATGGGGGTAAAAGTTGTAGGAATAAAGGAAGATACCTCACCTTTTAAGAGAGAGTATGATCCTACTAATCCAGATGCTGATGCCTCAGGATATGTTTCTAAGCCAAATGTAAATATATTGAATGAAATGGCTGATATGATGGTATCTGTTAGGTCTTATGAAGCTAGTTTAAGTGCTATTAATTCTGAAAAAAGTATGTTTTCGAAAGCCCTACAGATAGGTAAATAGGAGGACAAAATATGAAGATAAATGAATTTACTCCAGATACTGCTGTGTTTGATAAAGTAGGAGGAAATACTTATAAACAAAATGTATCAAATGATTCCAAAGATAATATAGTAAATAATGAAGATGGCATAGCCTCTTTTTCAAACTTGCTGCAAAGTAAATTAAATGGGGTTAATAATGACCAAGTACAGGCGAATAATAGTATCCAGGAATTTGTAGAAGGAGACAGAAACGATATACACAACGTTATGCTTGATGCTGAACAGGCTAAAATGTCATTAGAACTTGCTGTACAAATTAGAAATAAATTTGTTGAAGCATATCAGGAGATAAATAGAACACAGTTATAGAAGGAGAACCGGATTAAATGGGTAAAATATCGCAGATTTTTAAAAATTTAATAGGCAAGTGGAAAGATTTAAGCAGAAATAAAAAGATAGCTTTTAGTGTTATAGCTGTAGGAATTGTTGCAGCTTTGATATTTGGGGGATTAACTTTAGGAAAAACGAAATATGCGGTATTATTTTCTAACCTAGATGCTACGGATTCAGCTACAATTTATAAGCAGCTTCAAAGTGATAAAGTAGATGCAAAAGTACAGGGAAATTCTATATTAGTGCCTAAAGCTCAAGTGGACAAAATTAGAATGCAGACTCTTTCAGAAGTACAGCTTACTAATGGAAGTCAGGGATTTGAACTTTTGGATAAAAGCAATTTCGGACAAACAGATCAGCAGATGAATGTAAATTATCAAAGGGCTCTCCAGGGTGAACTTGAGAGAACTATAAAATCACTTCCACAAATTGAAAATGCAAGAGTTCATTTAGTACTCCCAGATAATACTGAATTTGTGAAGGACACACAACCAGGGAGTGCTTCTGTAACTATAAAATTGAAATCTGGACAAAGCTTGTCTCAAGATCAAACAAAAGCTTTGGTAGCACTAGTATCTGGCAGTGTGAAAAGTATACCTAAAGAAAATGTTGAAGTTATAGATGATAAGTTAAACCTTCTTTCAAGGGATCTATATCAAAATAAAGATGGCAAGGATAGTGACTCTACTGTTCCTGCTGAAAAACAACAAGAATTGCAGCAAAAATATGAGAATGATATGGAAAAAAGACTTCTTGCCATGCTGGAACCTATATATGGTAAGAACAAAGTAAAAGTAAAGGTAAATGCAGATTTGGATTTTGATGCAGTGCAACAGGAATCCACTACTTATGATCCCAAAAATGTGGTAGTAAGTGAGCATACTGTAAATAATACAAATACAGGTGGTACAAATAATGCAAGTACAAGCCCTGTAGATAATAATATGAGTAACACATCTGTAAGTACTACAAATAGTGGCAATTCAACTCAAAATGAGGTTACGAGAAATTATGATGTATCTAAGGTAGATCAAAAAACTATAAAGGCTCCGGGCAGTGTAAAGAGGCTTACAGCATCGGTTGCACTGGATGGAACTGTAGATGATGCTACTAAGACTTCTATTAGAAATCTTGCAGTGTCTGCTATAGGATATAATCAAACAAGGGGAGACACTATAAATGTTGAGGCAATTCCTTTTGATACTACGGCTCAAGACAATGCAAAGAAGGATTTAGATGCAATGCAAAAGGCTGAAGCCCAGGCAAATCGTAATAAGATTATTATAGGTGCATCTATAGCAGGAGCATTATTAATAGCTGCTATCGTCGGATTTATATTATGGAGAAGAAAACATGCAGAAGATGAGGAAGAATTGTTTGATGAAGAGCTTGGTAATACCCAGGGAATTGATGCTGTTATAGGAGACGATGATTTAACCAAAGAGCAGAATAAGCTTAAATTTAAGCCTGTAGAATTTGAAAATGAAACAGAAGATACTCATGTGGAGAATGAAATAAAGAAATATGCTAAGGATAAACCGGATCAAGTTGCAGACATAATCAAAGCATGGATAGCAGAGGATGAGAGGTGATAAAATGGCTAGGGACAGTAAGAATTTAACAGGAGTACAAAAAGCGGCCATACTATTTATAACTCTTGGACCGGAAGCTGCTGCAGGAATAATTAAAAAATTGCCAGAAGCAGAAATACAAAAAATAACTTATGAAATAGCTAATATCAACTCTGTAAAATCTGATCAAAAAAAGGAAATACTTCAGGAATTTATAGAGATGAATAAGGCTAAGGATTATTTGCTTGAAGGCGGAATAGAGTATGCTAAAGATCTTTTATCAAAGGCACTTGGAAGTCAAAGAGCTATTGAAATATTGGATAAAGTTACAGAGGCAACCCAGCAGTTTAGGCCTTTTGCTATAGCAAGAAAAGCAGATGCTCCTCAGCTTTTAAATATAATATCCGATGAGCATCCGCAGACTATTGCACTTGTACTGTGTTATCTTCAAGCGGACAAGGCTGGACAAATTCTTTCAGCACTTCCTGAAAATGTGCAGGCTGAGGTAGCATTTAGAATAGCTACAATGAGTAATACTTCACAAATGGTTGTAAAAGAAATAGAGAAAGTATTAGATGACAAGTTATCATCTATAGTTAAGTCAGATATGAAGGTAATTGGTGGTGTCCAAACTATTGTAGACATATTAAATCAAGTAGATAGAACTACAGAAAAGAATATTACTGAAGGCCTTGAAAAAGAGGATGCAGAATTGGCTGAGAAAATTAAAGGATCTATGTTTGTATTTGAAGATATCATTACTCTTGATGATGTGTCTATTCAAAGAGTACTCAGAGAAGTGGATACAAAAGAACTTTCTCTTGCACTTAAGGGATGTTCTGAGGAAGTGGCAGATGCAATATTTAGGAATCAATCAAAGAGAGCTTCTGCTGCATTAAAAGAGGATATAGAATTCTTAGGACCTGTTAGACTTATGGATGTGGAGAAGGCTCAGCAGAAAATTGTAGGTATAATAAGAAGATTGGATGAATCAGGAGAGATAGTTCTGGCAAGAGGAGGAGAAGATGCAATCATCGTATAAAGCTATATTAAAAGGTGACAGCATAAACAATTGCGGAACACAAAAAATACACACAGAGTTTAAAATAAGAGAAACATTTAGCAAAACATCCAATGAAAAAAATACTAAAGATGATTCTATTTTAAAAAGCTATGAAAATTTAGGAAGAACTATTTTACAAGATGCTAGTATAAAAAAAGAAAAAATTCTCTCTATGGCTTATGAAAGAGCATCTGAAATCTCCAAAAAAGCTTATGATGAAGCCTATGAAAAAGGATATGCAAAAGGTCAAGAAGAAGGTTATAATACTGCTTATGAGGAAGGTTATAAGAAAAATTTTGATAAAGCAAAAGCAGAGGGAGATCAGATAAAACAGAATGCAAATGATGTTTTAAATAAAGCTGTAGAAGAAAAGAAAAAGTACCTAGAGGAAAAGGAAGAGGAAATAAAAGAATTTATATTAAATTCTGTAGAAAGTATATTAAAACGTGAGGTAAGGGACGCGGATAGTTTAAATGCTCAGGTATTTGATGCTTTGAATCAAATGAAAAAAACCAGCACTTTTATAATAAAAGGTAAAGAAAAGTACTGCAGTGAATTCAAGAAACAAGTAACCTTATGGAAGGAACAGCTGCCTTTTAAAGGTGATATTTTTATAATACCAGATGAATCTTTAGAGGAAGGTAGTGTGGTTATAGAAAGAGATAATGGAAAAATGGTTCTAGGTATAGATATTGCCTATGAGAAAGTAAGGAAGATAATTCAGGATGAAAGTTAAGTTTCTGCAGTTAGAGGTGATATTTTGTGATAACTATAAACTTTGATAGGCTTAATAGAAAAGTGAAGGAAGCTACTTATAATTATCAAGAAGGAATTGTGAAAAAAGTTATTGGCTTAACTGTAGAGGTAGAGGGTATTAGAGCTTTTGTAGGAGAAGTATGTCATATTTATAGTGAGGAAAATAGTAAGATTTCCTGTGAAGTTGTTGGATTTAATGAAAGCAATGTAATTTTAATGCCTCTTGGGGAACTTATTGGAATTTCACCAGGTTGCAGAGTAGTACCAGAGAGGATGCCTTTAAATGTGAGATGTTCGGATGAGCTTTTTGGGAAGGTACTTGATGGGCTCGGCAATCCTTTAGATGGTGCTGTTATATCAAGTGGAGAACCTTATCCACTTGATACAGAGCCCCCAGATCCCTTAAAGAGAAGGAGAATAACTGAAGTAATTCCTACGGGAGTAAGGGCAATAGATGGTTTGATAACCTGTGGTCAAGGACAGAGAATAGGAATATTTGCAGGAAGTGGTGTGGGAAAGAGCACTACTCTTGGTATGATTGCAAAATATGCTGAAGCAGACGTAAATGTAATAGCTTTAATAGGTGAAAGAGGTAGAGAAGTTAAGGATTTTATAGAAAAGGACCTGGGAGAAGAAGGAATGAAAAAATCAATCATAGTGTGTGCTACTTCAGATAAGCCAGCTTTGGTTAGATTAAAGGGAGCTTTTACAGCTACAGCTATTGCAGAGTATTTTAGGGATAAAGGTAAGAAAGTAATTTTGATGATGGATTCTGTAACTAGATTTGCTATGGCTCAAAGAGAAATAGGACTTGCTATTGGGGAACCCCCAGCAACTAAGGGATATACACCTTCCGTATTTGCCAAACTTCCGAGACTTATGGAAAGAGCAGGAACATCAGATATAGGATCTATTACAGCTTTTTATACTGTACTAGTAGATGGAGATGATTTAAATGAACCTATTGCAGATGCAGTAAGAGGTATACTTGATGGACATATAGTATTATCCCGTTCTCTTGCTAATAAAAATCATTACCCTGCTATAGATGTACTTGCAAGTATAAGTAGGCTTATGTCTGAAATAGCTGAAAGTGATCATAAAAAAAAGGCTTCTTTTGCAAGAGATATGCTTTCAACTTATAAAAATTCCGAGGACTTAATAAATATAGGTGCTTATGTAAAAGGAAGCAGCGAAAAAATAGATAAGGCTGTAGCCTATTACGATAAAATAATTGCCTATCTCAAGCAAGATGTAAATGAAAGTTCATCCTTTAAAGAAAGTGTTGAAGGATTGAAAAAAATATTTCAATAACAGCCTTAAATTGTGAATTGTGCATTGTGAACTGTGAATTGAATAGAGGGGGATATATGGGTAAATATAAATTTAGGCTTCAAAAATTACTTGACATAAGAATAGACAAGGAAGAAGAAAGCAAAAGAGAATTTCAGCAGGCTAAAAGAGAAAGCTTGAAAGTAAAAGAAAAACTAGATTTATTAAAAGCTAATTATGAGAAATACAATAATATGTCTAACTTTAAAAGTGTTATTGAGCAAAAAATAACCCATAAATATTTAAAAGCTTTAGTTTACAGTATAGATAATGCCCAAATTGAACTAAAGGATAAAGAAAAAGTAGTTGATATGAAGAGAAATGAACTTCAAAAGAGGCAAATAGATAGGAAAACAGTGGATATTTTAAAGGAAAAGCAAGAAACTGCCTTTATAAAAGAGCAGAATAGAATAGAACAGAAGGCAAATGATGAATTTGCCCTTTATGGGTTTATTAGAAATGTTCAAAATACATAGTTTTTTATAGGTAATTGCGAAACTCGCTAATAAAAATGAATAAAAGATGTTTAGAAGTTGCAAAAGTATTGTTAGAAGTTTAAAGACAAATTTTTATGATTTGAAATAGCCATATTGATAAAAAAGGGCGCACGAAATAAAGCAAAGTTGGGTTTCTATTTTTTACAAATAAAATTTATGCAATTAATGGTTTTAGGCTTCTAATATATTCATTTTTATGTATTTTATTTGCTACAATAACTGTTATTAGCTGAGTTATACCGGCTAGAAGTAAGTCAGAATGAAGCGTTAGCTCATTTTGTGTCTTACGATCCGCAACGCAATAACTGCCTTTGAAATGGTTGATGTTTTTCTCGACAGCAGTCCTGATTTTATAAGTGTTTTCCCATTGGAGAGTTCCACGAGTAGTTCCAGGATATGCACGAAGATTCTTTTCAGGATAAATGTAAAACATTCTGCCGCAAGAAGATTTTGTACATGGATTTTCACATAGAGTTACACGTTTGCTCTTTTTAGTTTTTTTATTGTATACCCATTTCATTTTGGGACATACGAATTTCATTGATGGAATTCCAGAACGTAAGTGTGTTTTACTGCCTTCTCGTTTCATTGGAAGCGAATGGTCATAAGGACAGCATGGAATACCATTTTCATTTAAAGGGCAGTCGAATTCTTTTGATGCAAGTTTAGTTTTTAATGGAATGAATGCCTTTTCAAATTTCAAATCATGCAAAAGGTATCGATAAATCAGAATGCTGTCAAAAGCAGCATCACCTAAAAAGATTTTTGGATTTATCAAAGGATGTTTTGCAAAGAAATCCATAAGAACAGGTATAAGAGCTTTAGAATCAGCAAGAGATTTATCTTCATCCGGTGAATCAGATTTTTTCTCAATAACAATATCAGGATGTGCTTTTAGAAAATCCTGATTGTAAAATGAAATATCTCTTACAATACCAAGTCCGTTGGTTACAATGCCAAATTTAAAAGCATAGCAAAAATGACCGTTAATGTACATTTGTTGAATGGCCGGATTAGCTGAAGCGTGTGGAGGCATAGAACCATAGGCAGCTTTATAAGGATCATAAGAATCATCTAAAGCATGTACTTTCTTAAAAGTCTTAAGCTGTTTTATGATGCGGTTAGCATACTTAGGGTTGTTTTCAGTAACAAAAGCTTCGATACCAGAAGTATCAAAAATAGTCATAGAAGCAAGTTTGGGGTCAATTTGCTGGCATATTGGTTCAGTAATATCAACGAGATTATCAAATATCAATTGTAAGTCCAGAATAAAATCCTGTTTAAAACGTGTGAATTTAGAAGCATCAGGGACTTTAAGGAAACCGCAGAAATCCCTTAACTCTTGAGAATATTTAAGAAAAATAATCAAAAGGGAATCCGTAGGAATAGAAAAAATGTGCTGCAAAATCAAAGCACGGAGCATGGCGTAAAGACTGTATTTACGGGGCCTTCCAGTAGAAGCATAAAAATGATTTATGAAGGAAGCAGGGATTAAATCATCAAGGTTAATAGTATTTTCAAGTAAAGAAAGAAACTGAGGCTTGTTATTTTCAAATTTTTCTTTGCAATCAGAAAAAATATCTGCCAAAGAAAGCTGTTTATATGGTATCATAAATATATAACTCCTTTCTGAGGTATATGGTGATTTTGTTTCTTTGCAATTCAATTTTACCATAAATCAGTGAGGAGTTATTTTGTTTTGTAACAAAAAATACACCGCATTTATACGGGTTGTAGCGTTTCGCAAACGCCTAATAGTTTTTTACTTTGAAAGGAGGTGAAATAAATGAATGTAAATATGTTAAATTTGATGTCTTCTATGAATGTACAAGCACCAAAAGTTAAATCAAGTTCTTTAAGTGAAAATAATGACTTTGCTTCTTTTGTTAAATCCAGCAGTAGTGATAATAGCAGTAAGATGGATACTAAAGACACTACGTATAAAGCATCTAATGAATCTATAGATAAAAATAATAGCGTAAGTGTAGAGAGAAATACAACAAAAATACAATCGTCAGATTCCCATAGCAAAAATAAAAATGATATAGATAGTGAACAAAATGATGATTCTAAAATTGAAACTTATTTAAAAAAAGCTGGATTTACAGATGAAGAAATAGCAGATATTAAACAGAAGATTAAAGAGGGAAGTATAGATAAAAACAGTGTACTTTCACTTTTAAGTTTGCTATTTGGAAATAATCAGGATATTCAAAGTAAATCAAATAATTTTTTAAATACAGTGACTAAAGAATTGAGTGATGAAATTTCAAACATTTTAAAAGATGAAAATTCGTCAGGGTCATCAAAAGGAAATTATCTGCAATTTATTTTAAACCAGGAAATATCCAAAAGCCTTAGTGATACTTCAAATAAAGATATAGCAGCTAATATTAAGGATGTTTTGAATAAGACGGTAGATAAGAAACTTGATTTCTTAGTGGATGTTTTAAATAATTTTGATAAAAGTGGACAACTTACTCAAAAGCTTTCTCAAAAAATAACAGATAATATTGTATCAAAATTATCCGGTCTTGTTGCAAATTCAACTGAAAATGATATAAGTGGTTTAAAATCTCAAATATACACTGAACTTTTACAAAAGTTAAATCCCAAACTAGCAGACAATTTAAATTCAGGAAAAAATGTATCAGGAAACAATTTGTTTCAAATTATAAATCAAAATAGACAAATGATTGAGAATTTGGATACAACAGGTAGCTCTCTTCAAAATTCTTCAAATAGTGAAAGTGGTAACGAAAACTCTACTGGAAGTAACAGTAAAAGTACTGACATATTAAATAAAATACTAGGCGGTGATGGAGAAGATACTAAGGACAGTAAAATTTCTAAAGCAGTTAATTTTATGACGCAATTTAATAATGTCAAGGGAGACAATATACTTGTAAATGGGGAGAATGTACAAAATCTTAATTTAAATAAAGCTACTTTTAATTCAGATATGATAAAAACACTCAAGTATATGGATTTGAATAATGTTAAAGAGTTAACTGTTAAAATTAATCCTAAAGAACTTGGAGATATAACTATAAATCTTGTTATGGAAGAAGGAAAGATGAAAGCAGTTCTTACAGCTTCAAACAAAGATGCCTATAATCTTTTAAATTCAAATATGCAGGATTTGTCAAATAAACTTCAGAATAATGACATAAAAGTCCAGAGTTTTTCATTGAACTTATATCATGAAGACACAACTTTCTTCAAAAATGGAAGTAATGGAAATCAGAATCAAGATAATGAAAAAAAGAGTAAAAATTTAGCCGTAAATAGCATACAAGATGAAGATGCTCCAGAGGAAAATGACTATTATAGTGACAGCAATGTAAATATGCTGGCCTAGTTTCAAATTTAGTAAAGGAGGAAAACAAAATGCCTATTCCAGGTACAGATAACACTAGTACCAATCAGAAAAGTTATTCTTATCCCATTTCTACTGATAAGAGTTCAGATACTACTTCAAATGGAACTAAAGTAGTTAAAAAGAAAAATGATATAGACAAAAACATGTTTTTAAAAATACTATCTGCAGAACTTGCGAATCAAGATCCAACTAGCAGTGATTCTCAAAGTTCAACTCAGTATATAAGTCAGCTTGCACAATTTTCATCTCTAGAACAGATGGCAAACTTAAATAGTTCAACTAAGATGGGTACTGCAAATTCACTTATGAATAAATATGTGACTTTTAGTGATACAGATGAGCAGGGAAATAATATAAGTGGACAGGTAGTTGGAGTTATTAAAGATGGAGATGATATAGAGCTTAATGTGCTTATGGGACAGGGAAAAGACAAAGATGGAAATATAGTTGATAAATATGAAAAGTTCAACATAGATGATGCAAAAAAGATTGTTGATTTAGGAGATACAACTAATTTCACTGTTAGTAATAACATGTTGTTAAATGCAACTTCACTTATAGGAAAAAAGGTTAATGTAGATGAGAAAGATTCCAGTGGAAATAATTATAGTGGGATTGTTCAATCAGTATCAAGACTATTTGGTGGAGTAACAGTAAAAGTAAAACTTTCAGATGGAAGTACGAAGGATTTTGATTTTAAGGACGTCTCAGACGTAGAAAATTCATAGATAAGCAGGTGAATATCTATGAGCTATAGAGTTATTAATGGTAAGTTGTATTTTGCAGCGGATTTAAAAGCTGTATGTAACGGGAAAAATAATACAAAAAATAACGTAAATGATCCTAAAAGTAAAATATCTTTTAAGGATACTTTAACTAGTGAAATTAATAAAGATTCAGGCTTTACTATATCAAATCATGCTGCAGAAAGGCTGAAGAGCAGAAATATAAATTTAAATGAAAATGACATGAAAAATATAAATTCTGCTATAAATAAGGCAGAAAATAAAGGATGCAGTGAATCTGCTCTACTTTATAAAAATTCAATATTTATTACATCTATAAAAAATAGAACAGTAATTACAGCGCTGGATAAGAATTCAAATAACGACAATATATTTACTAACATAGATAGTTTAGTAATAGTATAAAAAATGGCTGGACCTAAGTGGAAGCCATGTTCTGTGGAGTGAAGGAAGCAGGACAACAATATATTAATAAAAAATTGGAGGAGAAAATATGCTACCATCATTATATACAGCGATTAGCGGACTTAGAGTAAATCAACAAAAGTTAAATGTAACAGCAGATAACATAGCAAATTCATCTACTACGGGTTTTAAATCTAAAAATATGATTTTTGAAGATATGCTGAGTCAAAATCTTTCGGATCCAAGTTCACCAGTAAGCGGCGGTCTTGGAGGAATAAATGGGAGACAAAGTGGTCTTGGAGTTAAAGTAGCAGGTATAAATACGGATTTTAGTGCAGGAAGTACCCAGACTACCAATAGAAGTTTGGATTTTATGGCAAATCAGGGAGGAAGCTATTTTGTAGTTAGTCCTAATGGAGATACTATTGCCGATGATGGTACTGCTACTCCGAATCCTAATAAAAGTTACTATTATACAAGAGATGGAGCTTTTACCTTAGATAAAGCAGGTAATCTTTTAACTCAAGCTGGCTACCATGTTATGGGATATAATGTAGATTATAAAACTGGTGCAATTACAGATACTTCAGATACTAATAATATTGTGCCGCCAAAATGTCTCCAAATTGCACAGTATTATGATGCTACTAGTGGAGCAATTGATCCTGCTCCTCAAGATCAAGCTACTGCGGATAAGGAAAAGGTTACTTCCTGGTCTGTAGAGCCATCAACAGGAATTATAACTGTAAAAACTGCAGGTGGTTCATGCAATGTGGGCCAAATAGCGTTAGCTTCTTTTCAAAATGAAGGTGGTCTTGTAAAAGATGGAGGAAATCTGTACGAATCATCTCCAAACTCAGGTGAGGCAGCTTACGGCACCCCTGGTGCAAATTATGGTACTCTTAATCAAGGAGCCCTTGAAATGTCAAACGTGGATTTGGCACAACAATTTACAGATATGATAGTGGCTACTAGAGCATTCCAAGCCAATGGAAAGATAATAACTACAGATGATACTATACTTGAAGATTTAATTAATTTAAAGAGATAGGCATTAATTAAATATCAAAGTTCAAATATCAAAGTTCAAATAATGATTATTTTAACATTTTCTGGTGTTAAGAAGAAAATTATCATTATCTGTTATTTACTCTTTGTTATTTGTTCTTTAGTAAAAGGTGATAAGTGACAAAGTTAGAGAAAGAGTGTCACTTATCACTAAAAAATTACATTTTAGAATAATAGAGACGTTTTAAATCCTTGTTAAATGAAAATATTGTACATATCAGCCCAAATTGAAATTATAATATAATATATAACAGTACATTTAGGAGGATTTTTATGATAAAATTAACTGGACTTGACAATAAAGAATTTATTGTAAATGCAGATATTATAGAAAAATTAGAAGCTATACCTGAAAGTTTAATAACTTTAACTAATGGCAAAAAATATTTAGTAAAAGAATCTACTGATGAAATCGTAGAAAAAGTTATAAAATATAAAAGGAAAATATACACAGGAAATTTTGACTAATTAATAATTAATAATTATTAATTATAGGTAATTGCGAAACTCGCTAATAAAAATGAATAAAAGATGTTTAGAAGTTGCAAAAGTATTGTTAGAAGTTTAAAGACAAATTTTTATGATTTGAAATAGCCATATTGATAAAAAAGGGCGCACGAAATAAAGCAAAGTTGGGTTTCTATTTTTTACAAATAAAATTTATGCAATTAATGGTTTTAGGCTTCTAATATATTCATTTTTATGTATTTTATTTGCTACAATAACTGTTATTAGCTGAGTTATACCGGCTAGAAGTAAGTCAGAATGAAGCGTTAGCTCATTTTGTGTCTTACGATCCGCAACGCAATAACTGCCTTTGAAATGGTTGATGTTTTTCTCGACAGCAGTCCTGATTTTATAAGTGTTTTCCCATTGGAGAGTTCCACGAGTAGTTCCAGGATATGCACGAAGATTCTTTTCAGGATAAATGTAAAACATTCTGCCGCAAGAAGATTTTGTACATGGATTTTCACATAGAGTTACACGTTTGCTCTTTTTAGTTTTTTTATTGTATACCCATTTCATTTTGGGACATACGAATTTCATTGATGGAATTCCAGAACGTAAGTGTGTTTTACTGCCTTCTCGTTTCATTGGAAGCGAATGGTCATAAGGACAGCATGGAATACCATTTTCATTTAAAGGGCAGTCGAATTCTTTTGATGCAAGTTTAGTTTTTAATGGAATGAATGCCTTTTCAAATTTCAAATCATGCAAAAGGTATCGATAAATCAGAATGCTGTCAAAAGCAGCATCACCTAAAAAGATTTTTGGATTTATCAAAGGATGTTTTGCAAAGAAATCCATAAGAACAGGTATAAGAGCTTTAGAATCAGCAAGAGATTTATCTTCATCCGGTGAATCAGATTTTTTCTCAATAACAATATCAGGATGTGCTTTTAGAAAATCCTGATTGTAAAATGAAATATCTCTTACAATACCAAGTCCGTTGGTTACAATGCCAAATTTAAAAGCATAGCAAAAATGACCGTTAATGTACATTTGTTGAATGGCCGGATTAGCTGAAGCGTGTGGAGGCATAGAACCATAGGCAGCTTTATAAGGATCATAAGAATCATCTAAAGCATGTACTTTCTTAAAAGTCTTAAGCTGTTTTATGATGCGGTTAGCATACTTAGGGTTGTTTTCAGTAACAAAAGCTTCGATACCAGAAGTATCAAAAATAGTCATAGAAGCAAGTTTGGGGTCAATTTGCTGGCATATTGGTTCAGTAATATCAACGAGATTATCAAATATCAATTGTAAGTCCAGAATAAAATCCTGTTTAAAACGTGTGAATTTAGAAGCATCAGGGACTTTAAGGAAACCGCAGAAATCCCTTAACTCTTGAGAATATTTAAGAAAAATAATCAAAAGGGAATCCGTAGGAATAGAAAAAATGTGCTGCAAAATCAAAGCACGGAGCATGGCGTAAAGACTGTATTTACGGGGCCTTCCAGTAGAAGCATAAAAATGATTTATGAAGGAAGCAGGGATTAAATCATCAAGGTTAATAGTATTTTCAAGTAAAGAAAGAAACTGAGGCTTGTTATTTTCAAATTTTTCTTTGCAATCAGAAAAAATATCTGCCAAAGAAAGCTGTTTATATGGTATCATAAATATATAACTCCTTTCTGAGGTATATGGTGATTTTGTTTCTTTGCAATTCAATTTTACCATAAATCAGTGAGGAGTTATTTTGTTTTGTAACAAAAAATACACCGCATTTATACGGGTTGTAGCGTTTCGCAAACGCCTATTATTAATTATTAAGTAAGGAGGACACATCATGGAAAATAAAGCAGAAAAAAAAGGTTCATCTAAAATTAAAATCATTGCTATAGGCGTATTAATACTGGCAGTGGTAGCAGGAGGGGCCTTTTTTGGATATAATACTTTTCTAAAAAACAAGAAAACTACTGCTAAAACTACTGTACAACAAGTTAATACTCAGCAGGTGGTAAATAATGGACAAACCACGGGGACAGCTGTAAATTCATTAGATCAGGTTGTATCTTCCCAAACTTTTCAACTTGACGAGGTTACTGTGAACTTAGCAGATGAAGGTGGAAATAGATATTTAAAGGTTGCAGTTTACTTAGGATTTGATGAAAAAAAGCTTACATCTGAATTGACTGCCAAAAAACCAATTGTAACTGATGCAGTTATTCAAGTTTTAAGAACAAAGAAAGCAGCAGATATAAGTGCTAAAAATATGAACAATATAAAATTGGAAATAATTCAGAAAATAAATCCTATGCTGGAAAAGGGACAGCTAAACAATGTGTATTTTACGGATATTGTGATTCAATAGTACTTTTATCTGATGGCTACCTACTGTAACACTCCCACGCACACAGCGAAAGCGACTATACCAAATCAAGGATTTGGAATATCTGCTTTTCTATCAAAGTGGGAGCTAACAGTAGCTACGCCCCTAGATAATTCATCTAAACTTAGTGAGAGAAACAAACTCCCACTAAGTAAGATTCATTGATAAGTTTACCCTAAAAAGGAGAATATAAATGGATTTACAATTTATGTGGATGATTTTTAGAACAGTAATAGCTCTTCTATTTGTAATTTTTTTAATATATATTTCTGCAAAATATGGTGGAGAAAAACTTAAGAATGTTCAAAAGGGTAAATTTATAAGAATAATGGAAAGAGAGCAACTGTCAAAAGAAAATAGTTTACTTGTAGTAAAAATAGGAGAAAAAATGCATGTTGTATCTTCTGCATCAGGAAAAATTGAAATAATATATGAATTGAATGAAGAAGAAGTTTCGGAGTTCAAAAATAGAAGTACTATACCAGAATATAAAAATTTAAAAGATTTTTATACAAGATCAGGAATGGAGCAATTAGTTAAAAGAGCAAGTGACAAGTTAACTTTAAAAAAACTTATAGATAAAAAGGAAGATAAATGATGAACAGTAGAGATAAAAAGATTTTTATAACTATTTCAATTTTAATATTTGTCATTCTTGTTTTCAAAGCACATAGTGTATATGCAGCTCCAGATGCATCACAGGCAATGCCAATACCAAATATAAATGTATCTATGGATAATGCAGGTACTTCTACTCCACAGCAGTATGTACAAAATATAAAATTGCTTATATTTCTGACAATTATAACATTGCTTCCATCTTTTGCAATGATGATGACAAGTTTTGTAAGAATTATAGTTGTATTTGGTTTTTTGAGAAGTGCCATGGGAACACAGCAGTCACCTCCAAATTCAATTTTGATTGGACTTGCACTATTTATGACAATTTTTATTATGTATCCTGTTTATTCAAAAATAAACACAAATGCTATCGTACCTTATATGCAAAATAAAATAACCCAGGAACAGGCAATAAATGAAGGGGCTAAACCAATTAGAAGTTTCATGCT
Organism: Clostridium sp. 001; assembly: GCF_019056555.1. NCBI lineage: Bacteria > Bacillati > Bacillota > Clostridia > Eubacteriales > Clostridiaceae > Clostridium > Clostridium sp. 001. Next base: position 3,566,386 of record NZ_CP020473.1, read on the forward strand.
TAAGCAGACATATAAAAAAGATTTACAGCTATTTATAGATCAAGCTAAATTAAATTATAAGGTTACTGCAGATGGACAAAACGCTCCACTCTATGTAGTAGTTCCGGCCTATATGATAAGTGAACTTAAAACTGCCTTTAAAATAGGATTCTTAATATATATACCGTTTATGGTAATAGATATGGTGGTATCGAGTGTGCTTATGGCTATGGGAATGTTCATGCTTCCACCAACTATGATATCTCTGGCATTTAAACTACTTTTATTTGTAATGGTAGATGGATGGTATTTACTTGTAAAATCTTTAATTATAGGCTTTTCATGAGGTGAATTGAATGAGTGAAAACATGGTAATTGGTATTATAAAAGATGCAGTACAAACGGGACTTATAGTAGGAGCTCCCATACTTATAGTTTCAGTGGTGGTAGGTCTTATAATAAGTATATTTCAGGCAACTACTCAGATACAGGAGCAAACACTTACTTTTGTCCCTAAGCTTATTGCAGTGGCTGTAATAGGACTTATTACAGGAAGCTGGATGTTACAGCAGGTTGTAGCTTTTACTGAGAGAATTTTTACGTATATAGCCCATATAACACAATGAACATTGCTGCAAAGTATAATTGGAGAGGAATAAATTGATAAATACATTATATTTTACCGCCTTAATTTTAGTATCAATAAGAATTTTTTCTTTTTTCATATTGGTTCCAATATTTTTCCCAAGTGGAATTCCAAATGTAGTTAAAGTGGGACTAACAGTAGTTATGGCATATATATTGATGCCAGGTATAGATTATGCTTCCATAAGCAGTATAGATAATACAATGTTTTTTGTAATGAATTGCTTGAATGAGGTAGCAGCGGGCCTTACCCTTGGATTTTTAACTAGCTTATGTTTTTCTATGGTGAGAATAGCGGGAAATCTTATGGATATGCAAATGGGATTTGCTATGGTTAGTATGTTTGATCCTACTTCAAATAGTAATACGACTTTAATTGAGCGTTTACTTTATTGGTTTAGTTTGGTTATTTTCTTTATAGTAGATGGACACCATATGCTTATAAAATCTTTAATTCAAAGTTTTAGTGTAATAAAACTTGGAAGTTTCTTTTTAAATCAAGCTTCAATTAATATAATTTTTAAAGCCTTCATAGAGTATTTTGGCATTGCAATTCAAATAGGAATACCTATAGTTTTAATACTCCTATTTACAGATTTAACAATGTCACTTATAGCAAGGACAGTTCCACAGTTAAATATAATGATATTAGGATTGCCTGTTAAAGTACTGATAGGGTTTGCATCATTTTGTTTTGCACTTCCAATTTTTCTTAAATTAATAGAACACTTATTTACAGCTATACCTAATTCCATAGATGGTTTTTATAAGGCATTGCCGTTGCTTTTGATATTTGCAAAAGATGATAAGACAGAAGAGGCTACTCCTAAAAAGAAAAGTGATTCTAGGAAAAAAGGTCAGATAGCTAGAAGTAAGGAAATAGGACTTACTATGACACTGCTTGCATCAACTTTAGTTATAGCAGTTCTAGGAGGATATGTTGGAACATCTCTTGGTTCCACAATGGTAGCTTTTTTAAATGACTATATAAATACATCGCTTAATTACAGTAGTGTAAATAAAATAATGTTTATAACCATATGGAGAATAGCTATAGTTTTTCTACCTATAGCGGTTCCAATACTTGCGATAGGAGTATTGGCAAATATGGTTCAAACAAGAGGGCTTATAACTTTTGAAACTTTAAAACCAGACTTTTCAAAATTAAATCCTATAAGTGGATTTAAAAGAATGTTTTCTGCTAGGTCTGTCATGGAACTTTTGAAGGATACCGCTATAGTGTCTATAGTAGGATACGTAGGGTACAAATTTATAAAAGACAATTATATGTATATATTGAACTTAGGTCAATTGGACTCTAGGGCTGTAGCAAAGGCTATAGGAAGCTTAGCTGTGGGTATATTTTTTAGAATAACTTTAATTATGCTTATAATTGCAATTCTTGATTATATGTTTCAAAGATATCAATATAATAAAGACCTTAGGATGTCAAAGCAGGAAATTAAAGAAGAATTTAAACAAGATGAAGGAGATCCACAAATAAAGGGCAAGAGAAGACAAAAACAGAGAGAATTAGCTATGCGAAGAATGATGCAGGAAGTTCCAAAGGCTACTGTAGTAGTTACAAATCCTACTCATGTTGCTGTAGCTTTAAAATATGAAGATGGGCAGAATGCACCTGTCCTTGTGGCAAAGGGATTAGATGCTGTAGCCCTTAAGATAAAAGAAATAGCAAAGGACAATGATGTGCCAATAATTGAAAACAGGCCACTTGCAAGGCTTATATATAAAGAAGTTGAAATTGATATGGAAATACCAGCTGAGATGTATCAGGCAGTGGCGGAAATACTTGCGTTGGTTTACAAGATGAGGTGATATTTTGGAAAGAAGTAAAAAAAAGTTTAGACTAAAAGATAACTTAGATATAATAATGGCATTAGTAGTTATTACAGTAGTGTTTATGATTATAATTCCAATGCCCGCAGGACTTTTAGATGTATTGATTTCATTTAATATAACATTATCTATAATAATTATACTTTTAACCTTGTTTACTACGGAAGTATTACAATTTTCTATATTTCCTACTTTACTTTTAATAACTACAATTTTTAGATTGGCTTTAAATATATCCTCTACAAGACTTATACTTAGAGATGGATATGCAGGGGAAGTTATAAATGCTTTTGGCAACTTTGTAGTAGGAGACAATTATATAGTAGGAGTAATAATATTTTTGATTATAATTATCATACAGTTTGTTGTAATAACAAATGGTTCTGGCAGAGTTGCGGAAGTTTCTGCAAGATTTACTTTAGATGCAATGCCAGGAAAACAAATGAGTATAGATGCAGATTTAAACTCTGGTTTAATTGATGAAAAAGGTGCTAAAGATAAGAGAGAAAAACTTCAAGAAGAAGCAAGCTTTTATGGAGCTATGGATGGTGCATCCAAATTTGTAAAAGGAGATGCTGTGGCATCGCTTTTAATTGTAGTAATAAATATAATAGCAGGTATTGTAATAGGTATAGTAATTAAAGGACTTGGAGCTTCTGAAGCTGCCCAAACTTATGCAAAGCTTAGTATAGGTGATGGACTTGTATCTCAGGTTCCAGCACTACTTATATCTACAGCTTCAGGTATACTTGTTACCCGTTCAGGGAGTGCTGAAGGTTTTGGTACTCTTGCTATTAAACAGTTGACGGGATTTCCTAAGGTAATAGCTATTGCAGGTGCAGTGTTGTTGTTCCTAGCCATGGTGCCGGGTCTTCCACATACAGCATTCTTAATTTTATCAGTATCCTGTATGATAGCTGCATATCTACTTTACAAAGATGAATTGCAGCATAATATGCAGCAGCAGGAAATAGAACAACAGGAAATAACTCAAATAGAAAATAAAGAACCAGAAAATGTAATGAACTTAATATCTGTAGAACCTATGGAAGTGGAAATAGGCTATGGATTGATACCACTAGCAGATGAAAGTTCAGGAGGAGATCTTCTTCAGAGGATAACTTCTGTAAGAAGGCAGTGTGCTATTGAAATGGGAATAGTAGTTCAACCAATTAGAATTAGGGATAATTTGCAGTTAAATACTAATAGCTATGTAATAAAAATAAGAGGTACAGTAATTGCAAAAGGAGAACTTATGCCAAATATGCTTCTATGTATGGATCCTACTAATTCAAACAGTGATATTCAAGGGATAAGCACTACGGAGCCATCTTTTGGACTCCCTGCTATATGGATAAATAAAGATCAAAGAGAAGAAGCAGAAATAAAAGGACTTACAGTAGTGGATCCTACTACGGTTATGGTAACTCATCTTACAGAGTCAATTAAAAATCATTCTTATGAATTACTTGGAAGACAGGAAGTCAAGCTTATTGTGGATTCTGTGAAAGAAAAGTATCCTACTGTAGTGGAGGAACTCATACCGGACCTTCTCACTATAGGAGAACTTCAAAAGGTACTGCAAAGTCTTTTAAGAGAAAGGGTTTCTATAAAGGATATGGTAACTATTATGGAATCTCTTGCAGATAATTCAAGAAATACAAAAGATATAGAAGTACTTACAGAGTATGTTAGATTTGCATTAGGAAGAAGTATATGCAATTCACTTATAGATGAAAATGGAGTTATTACAGTAGTTACTTTATCTAAACAGCTAGAGGATTTAATAGGAAGCAATATTCAAAAGTCAATGCAGGGTTCTTTTCCAGCAGTAGATCCGGATACTACAAGTAAGATATTAAATTCAATTAAAAGTTTACTAGAATCAGTCTATTTTTATGAAAATCAACCTATAATTTTAGTTTCACCTAATATAAGGGCACCTTTCAGAAGATTAATTGAAATGGTATTTCCATCGGTAAATGTATTATCATTAAATGAAATACCAAATGATGTAGAGATAAAAACCGAAGGAGTGGTTTCAATATAATGATCATTAAAAGATACAAAGTCAATAATATGAATGAAGCTATTACGAGAATTAGGTATGAACTTGGGAAGGAAGCCGTAATAATAAGCCAGAGGAAAATAAAAAAACCTGGCATATTAGGTTTTTTCTCTAGAAAAATTTTAGAGGTTACTGCAGCTGTAGACAACAAGAAAAAGGAAAATAGCCGTGAAGCAGATATGCAGGATAGCATTGCAGCAATAAAAAAACTTGTAAATGATAAAATGAAAAATAACACCTTATGTAATGACATAAAAGGTGATAAAATTATAGATAATGATGCTAAAGAAAATTACAATGCATCGGAGTGTAATTATGAAAATAATATAGTGGATAAAAATAATGACTCTATTATAAAAGAAATGCAGCAGATGAAAGGCATGCTAAGTGAAATGATGAAGGTCTCTTATGGCAATGTAGGAAAAAGCGCATTTCAGATAAAACTTGAAAATAGCGATTTCAACAGTAAAGTAGTGAGCACAATTTTAAATAAAGTAAATATAATAGAAGATGATAGGGATGAAGAGGAAAAATTAAAAGAAGTAGTTACAAGTATGATAAAAGTAGAAGATAAAGTACTTGAAAATATAGTGGTGTTAGTGGGGCCTACAGGTGTTGGGAAAACTACTACCATTGCTAAACTTGCAGGTAAACTTTCTCTTATTGAAAAGAAAAAAGTAGGACTTATAACTATAGATACCTATAGAATAGGTGCAGTAGAACAGCTTAAAACTTATGCAGATATAATGAATATACCTTTTCAAGTAGTGTTTACCATAAAGGACATGGGAAAAGCTATAGAGAATATGTCAGATTGTGATGTAATTTTAATAGACACTACAGGAAGAAGTAGCAAAAATAAGATGCAGATATCAGAACTCAGGGCATTTATAGATAAGGTAAATACGGATAATATACACTTAGTTATAAGTTGTACTACTAAAAACAGGGATATAGATGTGATAGTAGAAGGATACAAGGAGCTTAATTATAATAATGTTATAATAACTAAATTAGATGAAACATCTACGTATGGATCTATATTAAATATTTTACAAGCTGCAAAAAAACCTATAAGCTTTGTTACTACAGGACAAAATGTGCCGGAAGATATAAAAGTTATGAATTCAGAGGAATTAGTTAAACTTGTACTTGGGGAGGATATTATATGCTAGATCAAGCTGAAGAGCTTAGAAAATTAGCTCAGGAGGATAAAAAGACAAGAAAAGAAAAAGTACCTAGCAGTACAAAACCTAGGATAATAACTGTTACTTCTGGAAAAGGAGGAGTTGGAAAGAGCAATTTTGTAGTAAATGTATCTATAGCACTACAAAAAATGAAAAAAAATGTACTTATATTTGATGCAGATATGGGAATGGGTAATGATGATGTTTTAATGGGGTGTTTACCTAAATACAGTGTATATGATGCCATATGTGAGAATAGAAATATAGAAGAGGTTATTATACAAGGACCTTTTGGAGTAAAATTACTTCCAGGGGGAAGGGGAATTTCAAAAATTGCAAATGTAAAAAAATCCCAAAAAAAACAATTTATAAAAAAGGTATCATTATTAGAGGATTTGGATTATATAATACTGGATACAGGTGCTGGAATAAATAGAGATGTGTTAGGATTTATTGCCTGTTGTCAGGAACTTATTATAATTACTACACCAGAACCTACATCTCTTACAGATGCATATAGTTTAACAAAGGCTGTAAATTATTTTAAGTTAAACGATTTTGCACAAATAATTATAAATAAGGCTTCTAATGCTCAAGAAGGAGAGAAAACCTTTAATAAATTTAAGAGTGTAGTAAATAAATTTTTAGATGTAGAAATGAAGTACCTAGGCTGTATATTGGAAGACAAAAAACTTGTTCAGGCTGTTAGAAATCAAGTACCGTTTTTGATAAATTATCCCAATTCTCAAGCTTCTAAGGATATAAATTTAATAGCTAGTAAATTATCAGGAGCTGAAATAGACAGCAGGAAAAGTAGTATACAGGATTTATTTAAAAAGATTTTTAATACTTTTTCATAAGGAGAAGGAAAGAGATGGATTCCAACATTGATTTTACAGTTAATAGCAGAATTGAAATAGACGTGGACAATGAAATATATAAAAGTAATATTCAGGATGTGTCAGAGGATTGTATAAGTATAAGCATACCCGTAAACAATCATAAGTATATGCCCCTTTCAAAAGGTGAAAAGGTGGATGTTATATATTATGAGGGAAAAAATGTATACAAATTTAATACTGTGGTTGTAGGACGTAAAATAGAGAGAATACTTATGATTATGCTGAAAAAACCTGAAAAAGTTCAAATTTGTCAAAGGAGGAATTTTGTAAGAGTACCTTTGATTTTGGATGTGTTGTGTACCATGTTCCCTTTAGAAAAGGACTTATATCATTTAAATGATCAGATTGAAGTGTTTAAAGCATGTTCTGTAGACATGAGCGGCGGCGGAATGAAAATAGTTGTAGATGTAAAAATGAAAGATAAATTAAAGTATGGAGACATTGTTATAGTGACGATTCCAATGGAAAATGACAGCTTAACTTTAAAAGGAAAACTAGTGAGAATTAGTAACAACAAAGATGAAAGTAAATTGACTTGTGGACTATCTTTTATAGATATGGACAAGATCAGTAGAGAAAGAATAATAAGGGTATTATTTCAAATTATGAGGCAGCACATAAAAAAAGGAGCAAAGGAGGATTAAAATATGGCTTTGGCAAATAAATTAGATATAAAAGAAGAATTGGTAAAAAAGTATCTTCCTTTAGTAAAATACATTGCTTCTAGGGTTATAATTGGAAAGACCAAATACATTGAATATGAAGATTTGGTTAGTTATGGAATGTTAGGGCTTATGGACGCAATAAACAAGTTTGATAAGGACAGAGGGATGAAATTTTCCACTTATGCGTCCATAAGAATAAAAGGTTCTATGATAGATGAGCTTAGGAGAAATAGCCCTATTTCTAAAGGCGCCATGGACAAGCTTAATAAATACAATGCAGCCATAGATTCCCTTCGAAGTAAATTAGGAAGAGAACCAGGAAGTGAAGAAATAGCAAATCAATTAGGTATGCCTTTGAAAAAAATGATGGAAATTGAAAATTATATAAACTATATATCTATAGTATCTCTAGAAGATTTGATATTTTCTGAAGATGATGATATTCCACTTATGGGAACTGTAGAAGATACTAAAAGTCCAAGCCCAGAAAAAAGTCTGGAGAAAAAAGAAATGCTGGAGTATTTAGCCAAAGCGTTAGAACTTTTAAATGAAAAAGATAATTTAGTTATTACTCTATATTATTATGAAAGATTGACTTTAAAGGAAATAGGCCATATATTAAATGTATCAGAGTCTAGGGTATGCCAACTTCACAGCAGGGCAATTTTACATTTGAGAAAAAACATGATTAAATTAAAGTATGTATAGAGATGTTTTTAAGAAGGAGAAAATTTTATGGTTCCAATCATATTGATTATAGCAGGAATACTTTTAGTAGTATTAAATTTCAATGCAGTATGTAAAGAAAAAAAATCTTTTCAAGACAAATTAAATGTAAAGCAAAATGAAATGGGAAACTGTGAACTGGAAATCGGCAAAATGAGGAAGGAATTTGCAGAAACTATACTTGAACTTCAAAAAGAAATTGAAGATTTAAAAACACAGGGTAATCATGATTCTTATGAAGCTATTTTATCTGAAGAAGTAGAGGAAAAATTAGTGGAAGAAGAAGTTGAAGATATCAAAGGCGATGAAGACAATACTGAAGAAGAACCAAAAAAAAGTGAAAATTCAGATAAGGTTACTGAAGCTTATACAAATAATGTTAAAATTGATGAAATAAGAGGATTATTAAAAGATAATATTTCTGTAAGTGACATATCTGAGAAAACTGGTATTGGCAAGGGGGAAGTTCTATTAATAAAAGAATTGTATGCAAAATAAAAATGTTTTTTGATTTTTTTAGTGATAGAAAGATACTTATAGGTATAGGTATAGGTATTTTAATAACTACTTTTATAATGAGTGGTGTTAAGATCCAATACCAAATGAGTAAAGGTCAAATTGAGGATAAGGCAAGATCAATGGGAATGCATTATCCTGACGAAATGAAAGTTATGGATAAAGGAGGAAACAAATGATTAGAAGTTTTTACTCTGCAGTATCTGGAATGATAACTCAAGAGGCAAAACAGGATGTGATAACAAATAATCTGGCAAATGCAAATACTGTAGGATTTAAGCAGGATGACCTTAGGGTGAAAAGCTTTAATGACATGCTTTTACAAAATTATGACAAAACAGAAGGAAATAGAAGTGTTAGAAATATAATAGGGTCTATAAGTCTTGGAAGTGGAATTGATTCAGTTAAAACAGGATTTACCCAAGGATCCATAGATTCTACAGGTGTATCTACTGACTTTGCTATTGATGGAAGAGGATTTTTTACTGTTAGGGCACAGGATGGAAAAGAGTATTATACGAGAGATGGCCATTTTCACGTAAATACAAATGGAGTACTGGTAAATGATGCGGGAGACAGTGTTTTGGCAAGAAATACTAGGACAGGTGCTTTAGGTGAAATGAATGTGGGAAATGGAGAGATGAATTCAGATGATTACGGAAATATAAGTATAGATGGAACTCCAAGTTATAAGCTCTATACAGTTGATTTTAATGATTATAATACTTTGACAAAAGTTGGAGACAATTTATATACAGGAACAAATGCTGAAGAGACAAATGCTGTGGTAAGGCAGAAATCACTTGAAAAATCCAATGTAAATATAGTAAATACAATGTCGCAATTGCTTACTACTATGAGGTCTTTTGAAACTAATCAAAAGGCAGTTCAGTCAATAGATGAAACTTTGGAGAAACTAATAAATGAAGGCGGTAAAGTATGATTAATAGAAAAGGAATGATTTTGTATGCTTAGAGCTATATGGAATAGTGTAAGTGCTATGAATGCACAGCAGGATAAGTTAAATAGTATATCCAATAATTTAGCAAATTCAGATACTGTAGGATATAAAAAAGAAAATGTAGAATTTAATGATCTAGTATATGAAACCTTAAACAGAAAAGGATATCCTACTAATCCTAATGGGACAAATACAATAAATGGTACAGGGGTAAAGGCTACAGAATGGATTAGAGATAATACTCAGGGACCAATTGAAGAAACAGGGCTTAAAACAGATATGGCTATAGATGGAGATGGATATTTTAAAGTAACTCTAGCAAATGGAACAGCAGCTTATGAAAGGGCAGGAAATTTTACTGTAGACAGAAACGGAAATTTGGTGGATAGTAATGGAAATAAACTTGAAGTCAATCTTACAGCAGAAGGAAGTAGTTTATTCAATTCAGGAACGGTATTTAAAAATGATAATTTTAAAGTAGATGAAAAAACTGGACAAATATACATGAATGTTAATAATGACAGTGTACCTTATGGAAAGATAAACATATATAATGCAGTAGGGCAGGATTCCATGAAATCTATAGGAGATAATTTATACCAGCCAGCAAACAATGTACAAATGAATATAAATACCAAAGCACATGTGGTTCAAGGCTATTTGGAGCAGTCTAATGTAGATATTGGAAGAGAAATGACAGATATGATAATGGCACAGAGGTCTTTTGAACTTGCATCAAAAGGACTTACTACTTCAGATGAAATGTGGGGACTCATAAACGGTATGAAGAGATAGAGAGTTTCTAATCATAAAATCAACTTATACTCCGGATATTTTTTACAACCTTCAGCTCATTAAATATTTTGACAAGGCTAAGCAAAAAATTTTAAAAAATGCTGAGAATTTTTGAAAACTCGTACCTCAAACAATTCAAAAGTTCTAGATTTTTTAAAAATTTTTCACTAAGTCTTATATACAAAATATTTAAAAGAGCTTCATTATTGTAAAAATATGCCTGCGTATAAGTTGATTTTTAAGTTAAAAAGCTTTATAAAGTATTTCTTCATATATATTTATTTTCAAGAGTAACACTGTATGAGGTATTCTGGGTTGAAACTTGAACTTATATGATCTGTATAAGTCAACTTTCAACTGAGAAACTCTATAATTTTATGAAACATATGCAAGGTACATACATATAATGTACAGATGTAATATTTTCAGGAGGATCAGTGTTATGTATAGATGTCCTTTTATGGACCAAGATGAATATATGGAAGAAGATTATATGTATGATGGGGATATGGACTATCCTCAGAATATGTACTCCCCTGACTTTTATAGAATGTGCCCTATGTTTTTAAATGCTAGGAAGAATGCATATATGAGGTGCATGTATCCTACAAATTATATGCAGACACCAGCACCAACATATCCATATTATGATTCTGAAGAAAAAACGGAATATGTACCTTTCGATGAAAAATATGAAGATTTGCAAGAAGAAACAGAACAAGAGGAAGAAGAGCCAGAAGAAAAAAATATGGAAGACGAACAGGAAACTGTAGATGACAGTTATGGTGGTACAAGAATTAGAACTGTAGATATATCGGATATTCAGGATTAAAAAGAAAAATGGACTACTCAAAGCAATTTCAAAAAATTGCTATTGCAGTAGCCCTTTTATTTGTATTAAGACATGGCAGCAGTAAGAGGTGGGATAACCTGTTTTTTCCTTGATAGAATACCAGGAACATAGGCACCATTATCAGTTAAAGTTATGTTAAAGGCTTTAGAAACTACATCCTGTTTTTCACCTATGGCAATTAATTCAGATCCACCTTTTAATATATCTGTTACCATAAGAACTATAAGACCATAATTTTCTTCTTTACATTTTGATTCCATAACCTTTATAATGTCTTTCCTAATGGATTTAAATCCTTCTGTATCCATAGTCGAAATCTGTCCAACACCTACTTTTACTTCTGAAATATTAAATGCTTTGAAATCTTGATTTAATAATTCTTCAGGAGTTTCTCCTTCAAGAGAAGAACCTGCTTTAAACATATCATTAGAGAAGGTTTCAGGATCTATTTCAGCTATAGCTGCTAATCTTCTAAGTATCATTTTGTCTAAATCTGTGGAAGTAGGTGATTTAAACATAAGGGTATCTGAAATTATAGCAGAACATAAAAGTCCTGCAATTTTTTGAGATGGTCTTATGCCATTTTCAAAAAATTTGGATGCAACTATAGTTGCTGTACAACCTACTGGTTCATTTCTAAAATATATAGGTGAACCAGTTTGGATATCTCCTACCTTGTGATGGTCTAATATTTCAAGTATTTCTGCATCCTCCAATCCTACAACAGATTGAGATTTTTCATTGTGATCTACAAGTATTACTTTCTTTTTGTTTTGTGATATTAAATGATATCTAGACATACTTCCAATAACTTTATTTTCTAAATTCACTACAGGATAACTTCTGTATCTGGTTTGAAGCATAACTTCTCTTACATCTTCTATTAAGTCATTTGTCTTAAAGCAGACTAAGTTATCTTTTTTCATCACATACCCTATAGGAATACTTTGAGGGATTAGCCTAGCAGTTGTAAAAGTATCATAAGGAGTAACTATAATGGAACAATTAACTTTTTTTGCTTTTTCCAGTATGTCATCATTTACTGTGTGATTTCCTGTTATTATCATAAGTGAAGCTTTGGAATCAAGTATAATATCCTGTGCGTCTACCCTGTCACCGCATATAACTATGTCCCCTTCTTCTATGAATTCACAGATACTTTCTGGCTGCATTGCAGCAATTATGACTTTTCCTGTAAACTTGATGTTTTCATTGGAAGCATAAGCACATTTGGCTGATAATGTATCCAGTATATTTTCAAGGGTAGTGCCGCTTTTTTGAATTACATTGGAATCCCATATGTCCATATAACAGGAGGTTATGTTGGATTGAGATGCAACACCTATTAATTTATCGTCTCCATCTACTACAGGGAGGGTTTTAACATTATTTTTACTTATCATTGACCAAGCTGTTTTTATGGAGGTTTCAGGGGATATAGGATTTACATTATCAATATCTAAATCAGAAATTTGAGGTTTAACATTTTCCATTAGTTTTGGTGGGGTAACTTTAAAGTAATCAAGTACAAATTGAGTTTCTTTATTTAGCTCTCCTAACCGTATAGGAATTGTTGTAACTCCTATTTTATTTTTAAATTCAGCATAAGCTATTGCGGAACATATAGAATCTGTATCCGGATTCTTATGCCCTGTAATGTATACAACATCGTTCATAATTTTTCCTCCTAAGTGTATATATGAATAATATATCTATTTACAAAAGTAATGTTACAAATACACATAATATTATAGCAAAAAATCACTTAATTATCTATATATAGGGTTATAATGAAAATTAACTTATACAGGTCATTATATTTTACGTATAAGTTTAAATTTCAATTAAAAACCTTATATTAATTATATCCAGATATTATTATAATTAACAGTTTACAATGCATAATTTTGGTAGATTTTTCTCCCAGAGTGTTATTAAAAATCTAAAAATTAAGCAGTATGAGCATTAAATTTTTAGATTTTCTGTGACAACAGAAAATCATCTTTAATTGTGAACTGTGCATGGTGAATTGTGCATCGTGCACCGTGGATTGTGAATTGACTGTCATAATGTAAGGCAAAAGGGGCATATATTTAATTAACGTAGAGAAAATAAATGCCTTGGAGGGATAAGATTGATTAATGAAAGGGAGTTAGAAAGTGGTTTAACTCAAGTTGAGGCAGAGAGAAGGCTTAAAAAATATGGAGCCAATGTACTTAAACAGAAAAAAAGAGTATCTCCTATAAAAATATTTATTTCTCAGTTTAATGATTTTATAACCTGGATACTTATAGTAGCCACAATTATATCCGGATTTATGGGGGAAAAAGCAGATGCAATAACTATACTCATTATTGTAATTATGAATTCCATACTAGGTTTTGTACAGGAATTTAAGACAGAAAAATCTTTAGAAGCATTAAAAGAAATGGCATCCCCTACTTCAAAGGTTATAAGGGATGGAAAAGTGAAGGTTATAAATGCAGGAGAACTAGTAATAGGTGATGTGATACTTCTGGAAACTGGGGATAAGGTTCCAGCAGATTGTATTTTACTTTCTACTGGAAATTTCATGGTAGACGAGTCCCTTTTAACTGGAGAATCTGTAGGAGTGGAAAAGGATAGTGGAGATAAAAATAATTCACTATACATGGGTACCATAGTGATAAAAGGCAAGGGAAGGGCAAAAGTTGTTGAAACAGGAATGAAGACAGAAATGGGAAAAATAGCAGGTATGCTTCAGGACATTGAAAAGGAAAGGTCTCCTCTTAAAGAAAAGCTTGCTTCCCTTGGAAAAGTGCTTGTAGTCATGTGTATTGCTATATGTATTGTAGTTACATTGACTGGAGTATGGAGAGGTCAAGACAAGTATGAGATGTTTTTAGTAGGAGTTAGTTTAGCTGTAGCTGCTATTCCGGAAGGCCTTGCGGCTATAGTAACAGTAGCACTAGCTCTTGGAGTATCTAGAATGTTAAAGAGAAATGCATTAATAAGAAAACTACCGGCAGTGGAAACACTTGGATGTACTTCAGTGATTTGTAGTGATAAGACAGGAACTCTTACTGAAAATAGGATGACTGTAAAGGCTCTTTATTTTAATGGAAGGGTACATAGGATAGGCAAGGATATTTTACCAGAAAATGTCCTTATGAAAAAAGCTTTTACATATTGTAATGATTGTAATTTTGATATGAAAAAAGCAGATATTTCAGGGGCGGTTATTGGAGATCCTACGGAAGTAGCTCTTATAAAAGCTTTTTTCAAAGATATTAAAACTTTAAACACCTTTTTAGGAAAGGCCAGGAGAACTTATGATATACCTTTTGATTCTGATAGAAAAATGATGTCTGTTATAATGAAAGAAGGTTCAAGAAAGATAGGTTATGTGAAAGGGGCACCGGAGAGAGTTATAAGAAGGTGCAAATATATATTAGATGGAAGTGAAGTACGAATTTTTACTTCAGATGAGAAAAATAAGGCTTTGAAAGCAGTGGAAAAAATGTCTTTTGATGCTTTAAGATGTATAGCAGGTGCTTACAAGGACAAAGAAGTGGTGCCAGGTAAGTCTTTGGAGGAGAATTTAATATTTATAGGTGTAGCGGGAATTATAGATCCACCTAGAAAGGAAGCAAAAGATGCAGTATTAAAATGTAAATTAGCAGGTATAAGGCCAGTTATGATAACTGGAGATCACAAGAATACGGCTTTTGCTGTTGGAAAAGAACTGGACATATGTAAACATGAATCAGAGGTTATAACTGGAGAGGAATTAGACAAGCTGAGTGATAGACAACTTGCAGTTAAGATACAAGACATATCCATATTTGCAAGAGTTAATCCGGGACATAAACTTAGAATAGTAAAAGCCTTTAAAGCTAAAGGTAATATTGTAGCTATGACTGGAGACGGAGTAAATGATGCACCTGCAGTAAAAGAAGCGGATATAGGAATTTGCATGGGAATTGCAGGTACAGATGTAACAAAGGAGGCTTCTTCTATGATACTACTTGACGATAATTTTGCTACCATAGTATCTGCTGTAGAAGAAGGAAGAGTTATATATGATAATATAAGAAAGTTTATAAGGTATCTCTTATCTTGCAATTTAGGAGAGGTTTTAACCATGTTTCTTACTTCTATTTTTTATTTAGATACTCCGCTTTTGCCTATACAAATACTAATGGTAAATTTAGCTACAGATGGTCTTCCTGCTATAGCTCTTGGAGTTGATCCACCTCAGGGAGATATAATGAGGGGTAAGCCTAGAGCTAAAAATGAAAGTATATTTGCACGAGGACTAAGTGAAAAAATTATTGTGAGGGGAGCACTTATTGGAGTGTGCACAGTGCTTGCTTTTGTAATAGGATTATATCTAGGCTTTGGACTTAAGACATCCAGAACTATAGCACTTTGTACTCTAATAATGTCACAACTTATACATGTATTTGAATGTAGATCAGAAAATCATTCATTATTTGAGATAAATTTATTTACAAATGTTTATCTTTTAGCTGCAGTTGCTACATCTATTACTATGGTTTTATGCATACTTTACTTGCCATTTTTACGTGGAGTTTTTCATACATCTGCACTTAGAATTTCACAGTGGGCAATAGTTTTGTTTTTCTCTGGGATAATTGCATTTTTAAACAGTCTTTACTTATACTTTAAATAAAAAAATTAGAATTGCTTAAAAGCAATTCTAATTTTTTTATTTAAATCTTTGAACTTTTTGAACTTTGGGCATTTTTCCCTCTATAGGAATTAAGTCCTTTTTTGTGGTCATATTTCGTATATTTATAAGTTCTACGCTTTCTCTATTCTCTTTTCCTCTTTTCCCTTTAAGTCCTTGAACTAAAACCAGATTGCCTTGATGTATAGATATGAAATCAGGCTTCTTAAACCATCTTTTTTTAATATAAGAGCATTTTACTATGTTTCTGCTTCTATCAGGTCTTACTAAAAGTGTTACTGTTAATTTATTAAATATCCATAATATAGTTTTTTTACTAACTTTGACAGATACAACAGTGCCTTGAACCTGAGTTAACCTGTCGCCATATTTTTTTAAATAAGATTTTGTGTAATATTGAGCAATTTTCTCCTTAAAACTCATGTATATACTAACTCCTTTGTTACTTTATTTTGTTTATACGATTATTAGAAATAACAGACAAAATTTGATTATATTATACCATAGTATATTTATTTTTGAAACACGCCTATAATTTTTAGTATGTTTTTTATATGAGGTTGATATACTTATTTTTTTATTTTCGTTCCTAAATAAACTTTTTAAGAATACTATTATATTAGACTAAGTATACAAGGAGAATGGGATATGAATTATAGGGAATTACCTAAAGAACAAATCATATATGATTTTAAGTTAGATGATATTGACTTTAGCGAGGATGATAGAGATGATTTAAATAGAAATGTTGATTATATGCCTGAGTATAGTAGAGTATATGAAAATATGAAGGATGCATTAACAATAGATAAACAAGGATACAATGTTTATCTTATAGATGAATTTTCAAAAGATAAACTTAAAAATATTAACAAGTTTATAAATGAAACTATGAAAGATAAAATAGAACTTCAGGATATATGCTATATAGTTATGAAAGATATTAAAAATCCTAAAGTATTGTTTTTAAGGCCTGGGAAAGGTAAAAAACTAAAAAGTATGCTAAAGAAAATACAAAATATATATGCTAATTCTACTTATGAATTTTACAATGGATATGAGGACAAACAAAAGAAATTGTTGGTGCAAAACATTCAAAAAAAACGAAGTTATTTGATAAGTAAAATTGTAGAAATGTCTAAAAGTGAAGGATTTTCATTAAAAATTACGGAAAATGGTTTTAGCTTTGTTCCTTTAAAAGAAAATGGAAAAATGATGAATGAGATAGAGTATGAGTCTTTAGATTTAGAAAAAAAGGAACAAATAGTAAACAAAGTAAATGTACTTAAGATTCATGCAGAGAGGATATTAGATAAATTAAAAGATATGGAATCCTATGAAATGGAAAAGATTAAAATCCTCATAGATGAACATTATAAAAAAGATACAAAGAAATTAAAGGAAGAATATTTTAACGTATTTAGTAAGGATAATAAGGCATTAGAATTTTTAAGCAATATATGTAACAATATAGAAAGTGAAATTAAAGAGATATATTCTATAAACTATGAAGATGATGTAGATAATATACGGAATATAATATATAGGTATTCTGTGAATGTACTCATAGATAATAGTGATAAAGACAAACTACCTATAGTGTTTGAAGAAGATCCGTCTATAAATAATTTACTTGGAAGTATAGAATATGAAAATAAAAATGGGACTTATGTTACTGATCCAAGCCTCATTAGACCAGGATCACTTTTAAAGGCAAATGGTGGAATATTAGTACTTCGAGTTAGCAGTCTTTTAAATAATAAAGGAGCATATTATTATTTAAAAAAGTCTATTATAAGTGGCAAAGTTGACTTGAATTATAATAGAGGATATTTAGAATTATTGTCTTTAAGTGGATTAAAACCAGAACCTATAGAGTTTAATGAAAAAATAATACTTATAGGAGATTACCGTACCTATGATTTACTTTATACTTATGATGAAGATTTTAAAAAGATTTTTAGAATAAGAGCTGAGTGCAAATCTATTTTACAGATGGATAAGGATGCAAAGAAAGCTTTCTTATATAAAGTGCTTTCTATATGTAAAAACAATAAATTACATCCTGCGGATGAGGGAGCTGTAAAGGAGCTGGCGAAATTTTTATCCAGAAAAGCTGAAAATAGAGATAAATTTTTTATGGATGACTATGATCTAGAAAGAATTTTAATAATTTCAGACAAAAGAGTTTGTGAAGATCATAGGGATTTTATAAATGAAGAAGATATCACGAATACAGCTTATAAAGAAGAAATTATAGAGGGTCAGGTAGTGGATTCTTACACAGAAGGTCAGATATTTATAGACGTAAAGGGTAAAACGGTGGGACAGGTAAATGCTCTGTCGATAATTGACACAGGGTATTTTAATTTTGGAAAGCCTATAAGAATAACCTGCTCGTGTTACAAAGGTAATGGAAATATTATAGATATCCAAAAAGAAAGTGACTTAAGTGGAAAAATTCATAACAAGGCAATAAATATATTAAAGGGGCATGTTAAAAATTTAAGCGGTGGTTATAATAGAGTACCTGTGGATTTTTATTTAAGCTTTGAACAAATATATGGAAGAGTAGATGGAGATAGTGCTTCCGTAGCAGAGTTAGTTAGTATTATATCTGCACTTACGAAAATAAGTATAAAACAAAATATAGCTGTAACAGGTTCCATAAATCAGTTTGGAGAAATACAACCTATAGGAGGAGTGAATGAAAAAATAGAAGGTTTCTTTAAAATATGTAAAGTATTAGATAATACAAAAGGGAAGGGTGTACTCATTCCAAAGTCTAATGCAAGCAGCTTAGCATTAAAAAGTGAAGTGGAAAAGGAAATAGAAGATGGTAATTTTCATATTTATATTATGTCTAACTTAAAAGATGCAGTGGAAATTCTTATGGAAGAAAATTATGATAATGTAATTCATGAGGCTAAGAAGGAGCTTAAAAAGTACTATAAAAATAAAGAACAATAGCAGAATTCTTAAAGACTGCAGCTGATCTCGAGAAATCTGCTGCAGTTCTTTTTAGGATTTTATTTCTTCATTAGAAGAAGAAAGTTGATTCCTATTTCTTATAAATAAAGTTGCTATTAAAGCGACGATTACAAATATGGTACACAGCATCAGTGCATAATCAAAAGCATCTGAGTATGCTTGACGGCTTACTAGTTTTACAAGGGTACTTTTAGCTTGAACCTGCTTATCTACTGTAGATAGTCCAATCTGTGAAAGACTTTGCTGAATTTGGTTTAAAAGATTTAAAGCTGTATTGTTAAAAGGAGTTATTTGTTCTGAAAGCTTATGGTAATATATTTCTGCCTGGCTGCTAAGGGAATGGGTCATCATTGTTATTGAAACGGAGCCGGATATTTGTCTTATTGTATTTTGGATGGTAGAACCTTGAGTCACTAATTTTTGAGGCAGCAGATTCATTCCAAAAGTAGATAGAGGCATCATAGTGAGACCTATTCCTGCTCCACGAAGTATCAAAAATAAATTTGCAGTGTCTTTTGAAGTATTAGAGGTAAGCATGCCTAATTGATAACAAGAAAAAAGTAATAAAATTAATCCTGGTAGTATTACTATTTTTTCATTAACTTTATCTATTAGTTTTGCACTTATAGGCATCATAACGCCGGTAACAATGGCAGAAGGAAGTAAAAGCAATCCTGTTTGCATTGCAGTGTATCCATCAATTTTTTGAAAAAATAAAGGCATTGCATATACTCCACCCATTAAACACATGTTTATGAGTGCCAGAGCAATTAAGGAAAAAGAAAAATCTAGTCGTGCTAGTAATTTTAAGTCCAGAAGCGGCTCTGGAACAGATAATTCGTTTATAATAAATAGTATTAAATTAAAAATTCCTATTGTTAGTAGAAGGGGATTTTTTATATCACTCCAATCTATAGGATTTTGGCTTAGTATATATAAAATACTTACAATGCCTACTGTTGAAAATACAAAGCCTAAAATGTCAACTTTTTCAGGGGCTTTATGTGGAAATTCCTTAAGCAGTAGTGCTGATAAAATTGTTGTCATAATTCCTATTGGTACATTTACATTGAAAATTAACCTCCAGCTTAGTTTTTCTATAATGTAACCACCTAGAGTAGGACCTATGGCAGGTGCTGCCATGCTTGCTATTCCCCAAAATCCCATGGCAAGTCCTCGTTCTTTGAAATTAAACATTTTAAGAATTATAGTCATACTTACAGGCATGATCATTCCTCCGCCAATAGCCTGAATTATACGGAAAATTATCATGCTTGTGTTGCTCCAAGCAATACCGCAGAGCAGGGAACCTATTGTAAATGATATTAAGGAAAAAATATATAGTTTTTTGTTTCCAAATTTTTCTGAAAGAAATCCTGTAATTGGTACAATTGCACCTAAAGTAAGGGTATAGGCAGTTAAGACCCACTGAACATCATCCAAAGATACATTGAAAACTGCCATCATTTTAGGTATTCCAATATTTACTATACTGCCATCGAGAATAGACATAAATGTGCCCATAATTACTACTGCAAGACTAAGCCATCTATATGAATCTGAGTTATTATCTTCTGCCATTTAAAACTACCTCCTTATTTAATATGAATTTTAACAATTGCGTTGGTTCCCGGCAGCAATTCACAGTTGGTAGTTTCAAATGAAATTTTTACAGGAATTTTTTGAACAACTTTTGTAAAAGTTCCACTAGTTGATGTAGGTATAAGTGCTAGATCAGAATTGGCATATTTACCAATTGATTTAACTTTACCTTTAAATTGCTTATCACCATATTCATCTACTGTAATGTCTACAACTTGTCCAGGCTTTATTTTTCTTGCTTTTGTCTCTTCTATATTGGCATTTACGTATAAATTGCTGGGATTTACCATTATAGCAATTTGCTGTCCTTGAGAAAGTACCTCTCCTACAGTGCCGCTTTTTTTGAGGACAATTCCGCTGATTGGTGCCCTTATAATGGAACTGTCTAAGCTTGTATCAGGAAGATTTCCCATGTCCTGTCTTGCAATTATTTGGTTTTTTTGTACGTAGTCTCCGTCATCTATATTTATTTCTACGAGCTTTCCTGAAATTTGAGGAGTTGCTTTAATCAAATCTCCTTGAATTGTGGAATCGTCTGTTGAAACGTAATACATATTGTTGTATACATAATAGGTAACTATTCCACCAATAGCTATCATCATAAGTAACAGTACTATTCCTATCAATACTTTTCTATTTTTCAATCTTAACACCTACCTTGTTTTTACAGCCTATTTCTGCAAACATTCCTGGTTTTAACACATTATTTTCATCTTTAATAGTAACTTTTACTAGTGCATCTTTGCTATGAGAATCTATCTGGGTGTCTATTACGGAAATTTCTCCTTGAAATATACCGTTATTGATGTTAGATACTTTTACATTAACCTGGTCACCAACTTTTATTTTAGTGAGTAATTCCTGAGGAACATAACTATCTACGTGCAATTGGTCAGCATTTACTATAGTAAGAAGAATTTGACCAACACCAGACATTTCTCCTTCATTTACATTTTTAACGGTAACTGTTCCAGATATAGGGGCTGTAATAACTCCGTAACTAAGTGAAGTTTTTGCTGTATTTACACTAGCCTGAGCTTGGTTTACAGTAGCTCCCACTGCATTTATATCACTTTCGGTTGATCCATTTTGAAGCATAGTTAAATTTTGGCTTACAGATTCATATTGAGCCTTTGAACTGGAAAGGACTTGCTCGGCTTGGTCTACATTTATTTGGGCAGCACTACCACTTGCAAGAAGCTGTTTTTCACGATCGTAATTTTTCTGGGCAATATCATAAGCGTCTTTAGCACCATCTACGGCTGCTTTTGTAGAAGCAATTTGTTCAGGTCTTGAACCGGATTTGATTTTAGCTAGGTTAGCTTGAGCGGTTGCCACAGATGCCTGAGCTTGGTCTACCTGAGCCTGCAGATCTTTTGTATCTAAGTAGATAATAGGATCTCCTGAGTTAACCTTGCTTCCCACATCTACTTTGATTTGAGATATTTTTGCGTTGATCTTAGCAGATACATTGGAAGAGGTATTTGCTGCAATTTTTCCACCAAAGAGGTATATGTCTTTGGATGATGAGGTAGAATTTTTTTTGTTAGATGAATCTAAACTGTCATTGTGAGAAGAACATCCAATAAATAGTAAAGTACATATTAATAATGTTGATATTAGCTTTTTCATTTTTATCCCCCTTAAATTGAAATTTATCTATTATAGAGATATATGTTTTAATCAATGTTTAAAACATTGTTTAATAAAATAATAGTATTTTATAGTAGGATTGTCAATATAAATTTAATATTATCAGCATTTATCATTAGAAATTCAAAATTCTTGAATGTAACTATTGACAAAAAACATATAAATAAGTAATATAATATTCAAAGATGTTTTAAACAATGTTTCATAATACATAGTTATTTTAGGAGGATATTAAATGAAATATAATTCAAAAGATATTCCAAATGCTAAGGATCGAATATTGAATTCTACTCTTTATATTATTGGAAAAGAAGGATTTCAAAATGTTACTATAAGAAAAATAGCAGCGACAGCTGATGTTAATGTAGCGTCAATTAATTATTATTTTGGTTCAAAGGAAGGTGTAATTAACGAGGCGTTAAAATGTCTTACCAGTAAATTTATGAGTTCTTTTGAAATTCTCGAAAATAAGCAGATTGCACCAATAGATAGACTTAGGAATTTCCTTAGGAGTTACTCTGATGCTAGCGTTGAGTATCCAGATGTATTTAGAAATTTTGTCAATCAACTTATTATATATAAGGATGACTTGAAATTTGATTATATTAAATTTATTGAAGATGAAGGAGTCTTTAAGATAAAAGATATTTTATCCGAAGTTACGGGAATTAAAGATGAAGAAAAATTATCCATGATGGCACTGCAGGGAATTGCTAGTTTAATTTTTCCTGTAATATCTGATAACCAAACAAGAAAATTTTCTAATTTAAATTATAAGGATAAAAATGTTAGGTATAAATATATAGATATGTTAATTAAGTCGCTTCAAGGCAATAGTATATAATGCAATTCACGATGTACAATTTGGAATTGTATTAAATTTCCACTCTCTGCTAGAAATTTGTATTGTAATATGCAAAAAAAGAACAAAATGTTTTAACATTTTGTTCCTAAATTATTAACTATGCATTGTGAATTGTCTAAACGTTGAACCTAAAGTTAACTACATCTCCATCCTGCATAATGTAGTCTTTTCCTTCCAATCTATAGCATCCCTTTTCTTTTGCAGAAGTCTCGGAGCCGCATTCCACGAGTTTGTCGTAGGATACAATTTCAGCTCGTATGAATCCCTTTTGTATATCAGTGTGTATCTTGCCTGCAGCTTCCGGAGCTTTAGTGCCTTTCTTTATGGTCCATGCTCTTACTTCTTTTTCTCCAGCAGTTAAAAAGCTCATAAGACCAAGTAACCTATAGCTGCTGTTTATTAATTTATCCAGACCTGCTTCATTTAAACCATATTCCTTTAGCATCTCAAGTCTTTCATCATCTTCTAGAGAAGAAAGTTCTTCTTCTATTTTGGCAGAAATTATTACTACTTCTGAGCCTTCCATTTTTGCATATTCTTGTACTTTCTTTACAAAATCATTTTCCAAATTTCCGGAAGTTAAGTCATCTTCAGAAATATTGGCTACATAGAGTACAGGTTTAGTTGTAAGTAAAAAGAAGCTTTTAACAAGTTCGGCTTCATCTTCATTTAGATCTAGAGTTCTTACAGGATTGCCTTCTTCTAGATGTTTTTTTACTTTTAACATAATTTCATATTCAACTTTTGATTCTTTATCTCCACTTTTCGCAAGTTTCGACACTTTTTCAATTCTTCTGTCCATTACTTCTAAATCTGAAAATATAAGCTCTAAGTTTATGGTTTCAATATCACGAATAGGGTCCACACTGCCATCTACATGTACAATATTCTCATCTTCAAAACATCTAACTACATGTACTATAGCTTCTACTTCCCTTATATGTGATAAAAATTTATTTCCAAGGCCTTCTCCCTTGCTAGCACCTTTTACAAGTCCTGCTATATCGTAAAATTCAATAGCTGTATATACCTTTTTCTTTGAATTGTACATTTTTTCAAGTACATCTAATCTTTTATCTGGTACACTAACCACTCCTACATTTGGTTCTATAGTACAGAATGGATAATTGGCAGATTCCGCACCTGCCTTTGTTATTGCATTAAATAGGGTACTTTTGCCAACATTTGGCAAACCCACAATTCCAAGTTTCATCTATGTACATTCCCTTCTTAAAATATAATTAACTGGTGTAAAATTCATCTAAATTATACTCTACAGAGCATATTATTTCAATAAATGTAGTTAATATAAACTAATTCTGCTGGTTAGTAGAAGGAGATGAAAAAAATTGATGAAAAAATAAATTTAATAGGTTTAAAAAAAATATTAAAAGTCTATTAAAAAAGAGGAAATTTTATGTTAATATAGAATAAGTAATTTGGTGGATTAAAGTGGTTGAAAGTGGAGCGTAATAGAAGTAAGAGGTGTAATGATGTTTTTAGGTGAGTATGAACATTCACTAGATAGTAAAAATAGAATAATTATACCTTCTAAATTTAGAGAAGAATTAGGGAACAAATTTATTTTGACTAAAGGTTTAGATAGTTGTCTTTATGCTTTCCCACTTTGTGAATGGCATTTACTTGAAGAGAAGTTAAAGAAACTTCCACTTACTAATAAAAATGCAAGGGTTTTTGTAAGATTTTTTTTCTCCGGGGCAAATGAAATGGAACCTGATAAGCAGGGGAGAATTTTAATACCCCAGACACTCCTAGAATATGCAGATATAAATAAGGAAATAGTAAGTATAGGAGTATCTAGCAGAATAGAGATATGGAGTAAAGAAAATTGGATAGAATACAATAATTTAAATATAAATTTTGATAATATAGCGGAACAAATGAATGAACTTGGAATATAAGCATCTTTAAAAAAATATCCGTCATATCTTTGACTTGTTATTTTTTTCAGATGCTATAGCAAAATTGGAGGATGTATTATATGAAATTTAAACATGTACCTGTACTACTTAACGAGACTATAAATAGTTTAAATATTAAAGAAGATGGAATATATGTAGACTGCACTTTAGGAGGAGGAGGGCATTCCTTTGAAATCTTAAAGAGGTTATCCCATAAGGGAAGGTTAATAGGAATAGATGAGGATACATCTGCTATAAATGCAACAAGGGAGAGACTAAATGAATTTAAAAATATTACTTATGTTCACAATAACTTTTATTATATAGATGAAATTTTAGAAGAACTTAAAATAGATAAAGTTGATGGTATACTTATGGATCTTGGAGTTTCGTCTTATCAACTAGATGAATCAGAAAGGGGATTTAGCTATATGAAGGACGCTCCCCTTGATATGAGAATGAATAGGGATAGTTCATTATCCGCTTATGAGGTGATTAACAATTATAGTGAGGAAAATCTTTATAACGTTATAAGGGACTATGGAGAGGAAAACTTTTCAAAGAGAATAGCAAAGTTTATAGTAACTGAAAGGGAAAAAGCTCCTATAAATACAACATTACAGCTTGTAGATATAATAAGAAATGCAATACCTGCAAGATTTCAAAAAGAAGGTCATCCTGCAAAAAGAACTTTTCAAGCTATACGTATAGAAGTAAACGGAGAACTTAAAATATTGAACAAAGCAGTAGAGGATAGCGTAAAAAGACTGAATACAGGCGGAAGAATATCAATTATAACTTTTCATTCTTTAGAAGATAGAATTATAAAAACTAAATTTAAAAAATTAGAGAATCCATGTACTTGTCCACCGGATTTTCCCCTATGTGTGTGTGGCAAAAAACCTATTGTAAAAATAATAAATAAAAAGCCTATAATACCTACAGAAGAGGAAAAAGAGAAAAATTCAAGAAGTAAAAGTTCTAAGCTTAGGACAGCAGAGAAAATTTAGTTCTAAAATTTAAAAGAGGTGAATAAAGTGATATTAATGAACAAAGACAGTATGGTAAATGGAAATACTGCCCTTCAGCCAGAGTACAAGCCTTACAAAGAGACAGAAGAAAGAAAGATTAAAACTAAGGATCCGAATAGGGCGTTAAAGGTAAAAAAGAAACTAAAAGTAATTAGAAACATATGTGTGGTTTTTATTGTAGGTGTTATTCTGGTCTATAGATATTGTGCAATATACAATTCACAGACGGAGCTAAATTCTATAGAAAACGATATAAGTGAAATTAACAAACAAAATGAAAACTTGAGAGTAGAACTTGTAAAATACAATAATTTGGGATACATAGAGGATAATGCAATAAATAAATTACAGATGAAGGTACCGGATAAAGGAAATGCAGTATATACAAATTTAGATAAGAAAGTTATTAAAGTAGAAGAAAATTCGGATGAATCAGAAATGCACAAGGGGATATTAAGTGAGTTGAAGCAATTGATATGGAGGTAAATAATTTTGGCTAAAAAGGAATACAGAGATAGAGTAATTATCAGAAAAAGAATGGTAATTATTTTTAGTTTTCTATTTATGGTTTTCTTTTTACTAGTAGGGAGAATGTGTTATGTAATGATATACAGATCGCCACAGCTTAAATCCATGGCAATAGCTCAATGGACAAGTGATGTCAAAATTGATGCAAAAAGAGGAAGAATTTTAGATAGAAGTGGAAATGAATTAGCAGTAAGTGCTAATGTGTACAGAATTGATTTGGATATGAATACGTTGAGAGACACTATGGAAGAGAAGAAGATATCGGAAGATAAAATATCAGAAGAGTTAGCAGAGGCTCTTTCTATGGATAAGAAAGAAGTATCAAAAATAATGAAAAAAACTCTTCCAGGAGGGCTACCTATTGCTTCTGCTACGCTTAAAAGAAGAGTGGAAAAAGCTGAAGCGGATAAAGTTAGAAGTTTAAATTTAAATGGAGTACTTGTATCTGCAGATACTAAGAGATATTATCCAAATAATAACTTTTTAGCACAGGTAATAGGACATACTAATTCAGATGGAGTTGGACTTACAGGAGTAGAACTTTATTATAATAAGGATTTAGCAGGTACCCCAGGTCGTAGAATTGCAGAATTAGATAGAAAGAGTAAAGAACTTCCCTATACTATTTCAGAATTTACAAAACCTGTAGATGGAAAGGATATAGTACTTACTATAGATGAAATGATACAACATTTTGCAGAAAAATCTGCAGAGCAGGCACTTAAAGATTATAATGCAAAAGCAGTTTCTATAACAATTATGAATCCTAAAAATGGAGAAATACTGGCTATGGCAAATAAACCTGATTACAACCCAAATTCTCCTTGGGTAGATAATAAATCTTACTCAGAGCTTCAAAATATATGGAGAAATAGAGCAGTAAGCGATACTTTTGAACCAGGTTCCATATTTAAAGTTATAACTGCACAAACTGCGCTTGAAACAAATTCAGTTAGTGATAGTGATACATTTACATGTAATGGAAGCATAACCATAGGCAATAGAGTTATACATTGCTGGGTATCTGCTGGACATGGTGTACAAGGTTTTCCAGATATAATTAAAAATTCCTGCAATATAGGCTTTGCAGAGCTTGGCAAAAAAATAGGAAAAGAAAAATTAAATGATTACATACAAAAATTTGGATTTGGTCAAAAAACTGGAGTAGATTTACCAGGAGAAGCTAAAGGAATAATCAAAAAGACGGAAAATATAAGCGATGTAGATTTGGCAACTATTTCTTTTGGACAGACGGATACAGTGTCAGCAGTTCAGTATCTTAGAGCTTTTAATGCAGTGGCAAACGGAGGAACTTTAATTACTCCTCATGTTATGAAAGAAATAGAACATTATGATGAAAATAGTAGCAAAGAAGTTACAGATAAAAAATATGACTTAGCTGGTAATAGTAAAAAACTTTTGGATAGTAGTAAAACTGCAAAGCTTAGATCATACCTAGAAAGGGTAGTTACAGAGGGCAGTGGAAAAGGTACTTTTATAGAAGGTTATCACATAGCAGGAAAAACAGGTACAGCCCAGAAAGCTGGAGTTGGAGGATATCAGACAGGAAAATATGTTTCTTCATTTGCAGGTATGGCACCTTCGAATGACCCTAAAATAACAATTTTAATTTCTATAGATGAACCAGATCCATCCACTTATTATGCAAGTCAAACTGCGGTACCTACAGCAAAGCAGGTTTTTGAAGATGTACTTAATTATCTTGCAGTGAAAGGGGATACATCACCTTAAGGCATTTATCTGATGGATTCATTGATAAAAATAATTAACTTGTTCTTTACATGAAGTGATTAGAAAATTATAATAAAATAGTGAAAGATTTGATAGAAAATTACTTTAAGGCATGCAGTACTATTATTTATTAAGTCTGCATGCCAATGCTATGTGTAGATTATGCACAAAGTGTGATGGGAGTACTATGGATGGTAGTCATCAGACAATTTTAAATTAGGGAGTGTATACTATGAAATTAAAGAAAGTGATGAACGGACTTACATATGAAGTTGTTAAGGGAAATGGTGATTTAAATATAGGGGAAATTCAATATGATTCTAGAGAAGTCAAATCTGGAGATGTTTTTGTATGTATAAAGGGATATGTTACAGATGGACATAAATACATAGATAAGGCTTATAAAAATGGTGCGGCAGCTATTGTAATAAGCGAAGAAGTAGAAAATGTACCCGATTGTACTGTGATAAAGGTAAAGGATACAAGAAAAGCACTTGCTATTATTTCATCAAATTACTATGATAATCCTTCTAAAAAGATGAAAATAATAGGAATAACAGGAACTAACGGTAAAACTACATCTACATTTATGATGAAATCCATACTAGAGACAGCAGGTTATAAAGTAGGACTCGTAGGTACTATAGCAAATTATATAGGAGACAAGAAAATACCTTCTCATAGAACTACTCCTGAATCTTTAGAACTTCAGAAGTTATTTAAACAGATGGTGGATGAAGGAGTTAAGTATTGTGTTATGGAAGTATCTTCTCATTCACTCTACCTAGATAGAGCATACGGAGTGAAATTTTCAGAGGCAATATTTACAAATCTAACGAGGGATCATTTAGATTTTCACAAGACCTTTGAAAATTATTATAAGGCCAAATTAATATTATTTAAAAATACTATTAATTCTGTTATAAATATAGACGACAAATATGGAGATAGAATATATGAAGATGCATTAGGAACCAAGATAACCTATGCTATAAATAAGGAAGCTGATTTAAAAGCTGATGATTTAAATATACATTCTAGAGGAGCTAATTTTAATATAACATATAGGGGGCAGACAGCGCATATAAATTTAAATATACCAGGTAAATATAATATAATGAATGCTCTTGGAAGTGTAGGGGCATGCCTTTGCGAAGGTATAAGTTTAGAAGTTGTGAAAAAGGGACTTGAATCTATGGATGCTGTACCTGGAAGATGTGAAATAGTTACTAAAGGGTATAACCTTGGATACGAAGTCATAGTAGATTACGCCCATACTCCAGATGGGTTGGAGAACATATTGAAAACTGCTAGGGAATTTACTACAGGAAGACTTATAGCTGTCTTTGGCTGCGGTGGAGACAGGGATAATACCAAAAGACCTATAATGGGCAAGATAGGTACAGAGTTATCTGATTTTGCAGTTATAACTTCAGATAATCCAAGAGGAGAAGAGCCTATGGCAATAATTAATGAAATAGTAAATGGTGTTGAAAAAGATGATTACAAGGTAGTTGAAAATAGGAAAGAAGCTATAAAGGAAGCTATACATATGGCACAAAAAGGAGATGTAATTGTGGTTGCAGGAAAGGGGCATGAAGATTATCAGATATTAAAAGATAAGACCATACATTTTGATGAAAGAGAGATAATATCTGAAATTTTAGACAATGCACAGTGATCAATTTACAATTATAGAGTTTTTAGTTTGAAAGTTAACTTATACTAGAGCATATAATGACAAATTGCAGCACATTAAAAACTTTAATAAGTTTTTAAAATTGCCTTCAATTTTGTCATTACATGTTATGTATAAGTTCAAATTTCGATTAGAAAGCCTATAGAGTTTGAAAAAATAAATAACAGATAGCAAAGAACAAATATCAGGTAATGATGGAGTACTTTCTAGTATAAGAAAATATTAGGCTAAAATATTCTAAGACTTTAAAAAGTTATCATTTATTTGAACTCTGATATTTGAACTTTTAACTTTAAGATAATTGCCTAAAAGAGGGGAGAATAAAAATTTGGAATACATGAGTTTTGATGAAATAGTAAATGCTGTATCTGGACAAGTGATAATTTCTGGGAAATATAGTGGATATAGAAATGTAAGTACAGATACTAGAAAAATTGAAGAAAAAGATATATTTATTGCCCTTAGAGGAGAAAGATTTAACGGAAATAAATATGCTGCAGCTGCAAGTGATAAAGGTGCTTCTATATGTATTGTGGATGAAGTATATTTTAAAAAAAGTGAAATAAATGAGTGTACTAGTGTAATTCAAGTTAAGGATGGAAATCAGGCGTTGCTTGATTTAGCAGAATTCTATAAAAGTAAACTTAATGTAAAAGTAATAGGAATTACAGGTTCTGCAGGTAAAACAACAACAAAGGATTTAATAGCATCTGTATTAAGTGCTAAGTTCAAAGTGTTTAAAACAGAAGGCAATCTTAACAATCAAATAGGACTTCCACATATGATATTTAGATTGGATAATAGTTATGATGTGGCAGTGCTTGAGATGGGAATGAATAATAGGCAAGAAATACATAGCATGTCAAAATCTGCCAGACCAGATATTGCAGTAATAACCAATGTACTTAGGGCACATATAGGAAATTTAGGAACAAGAGAAAACATACTTGCAGCAAAACTTGAAATAACAGATTTTTTTTCAAAGGATAATACTTTAGTAATAAATTCAGACAATGATATGTTAGGCAATTTAAAAGAAGATAGATTTAACATAAAAAGAGTTGGACTAGAAGAAAATTCAGATATATCAGCTTATGATATAGAGGTAAAAGAAGATTTTATAAGTTTTAACATATGTGAAAACAATGTTAAGATGGAAGAGAGGTTTAAGGTAAATGTACCTGGAAAGTACAATGTATTGAATTCTCTACTTGCAGTTGCTTGTGGGAGAATTTTAAATATGACTTATGGAGAAATAAGAGAGGGTTTAAAAAATATAGAGACTACTGCAATGAGAATGGAGATATGTAAAGGAAAAAAATTCAATGTAATTAATGATAGTTATAATGCTAATCCTGAGTCAATGAAAGCAGCTATTGATGTTTTGAAAAATTTTAAATCAAAAAGGAGAGTAGCTGTATTAGGTACTATGGGGGAATTGGGAGATGAATCCTGCAAGATGCACGAGGAAGTAGGAAAGTATGCAGGAGAAAATGGCATAGATATCTTGATAGCCCTTGGGGAATATGTAGAAGATTTTAAAAGGGGATTCCAGTTAACAAGTAAAAAAGGAAAATGTATTAGTTTTGATACCTATGCAGAAGCTTTGGAGTTTGTTTTAAAAAAGTACATTGAAAAGGGAGACACAGTACTTGTAAAAGCTTCTAGAGTAATGAAATTTGAAATTATAGCAGAAGAACTAAAGAAGAACAGCAATAATTAGGAGGTGAATGCCCTTTTGTTCGGGGCAATATTATATGTATAGATTAATTTATTCTGTACTAATTGCATTTTTTATAGCTATTTTAGAAGGACCTATTTTGATCCCTCTTCTTCATAAACTTAAATTTGGTCAGAATATAAGAGAAGATGGCCCAAAGAGTCATCTAAAAAAAGCAGGGACTCCAACTATGGGAGGAGTACTATTTATACTAGCAACTTTTATAACTATGGCAATTATAGTAAAAAAACCATCAGATGAGGCTATGATAGCCCTTTATGCTTTTGTGGCTTTTGGAGTAATAGGTGCTATTGATGATATGTTAAAGATATTGAGAAAGCAAAATTTGGGACTAAGAGCTTATCAAAAAATGATATTATTATTAATTGTATCTGGAATATTTGCCTACTATTCTGCCAATAATCCATATATAGGGACATCTATAATAGTTCCTTTTGCACATAGAAGTTGGAATTTAGGAGTATTTTATATTCCGTTTATAATAATATATTTTGCAGCAACTACAAATGCAGTGAATTTAACAGATGGACTTGATGGATTGGCAACGTCAGTTACACTTTTGATAATGACTTTTTTAGCTCTAGTAAGCTTTGCTATGGGACACGTTACTTTAGCTATTTTCTGTGCAGTTCTTGCTGGAGCACTTTTAGGATTTTTGAAATACAATGCTTTTCCAGCTCAAATATTTATGGGAGATACAGGATCTCTGGCACTGGGAGGTGCAGTAGGTGCAGTAGCTATGATACTAAAACTTCCACTATTGGTTATAATAATTGGAGGAATATACGTAATAGAGGCAGCGTCTGTAATGCTCCAAGTGGCTTCCTTTAAACTTACAGGAAAGAGGATATTTAAAATGGCCCCAATCCATCACCACTTTGAACTTTCAGGTTGGCATGAGACTAAAGTAGTTTCTATATTTTGTATAATTACAGTAATATTGTGTCTGTTAGGATTTCTATCTTTGTAAAATGAAAAGAAGAAGGTTATCTTTAAATATAGTAATTTTTAAATGCTTTTGTCAGCCTCATATAGTAATAATCTAGGAGGATTTTTATGAGAATTAGTAAACCAAATACTAAAATGGGCTCTATAGACTTTTTGCTCTTCTCAACTATAATGTTATTGGTAGCTATTGGAGTTGTTATGGTCTATAGTGCCAGTTCTTACAAAGCATTTTTTGATAAAAGTACAAGAGATAGCATGTTTTATTTAAAAAGGCAAGGGTTATGGGCAATAATTGGAACATTCCTTATGTTTTTTACAGTAAAATTTGATTATAAGAGAATAAAGAAATATACTAAATTGCTTATGATAGTATCTGTAATATTTTTACTTGCAGTTTTTGCCTTTGAATCTAGAAAAGGTGCACAAAGATGGATAACAGTAGGTTCTGTTGGATTTCAACCTTCTGAAATAGCAAAATATATTGTGGTTTTATATATGGCAAAAAGTATAGAGCTTAAAGGTGGAAGGAAGATAGAAACCATGCTGTATGGTGTGCTTCCATATCTTTTAGTTTCTGCATTTTATGCAGGACTTGTATTTGCAGAAAAGAATTTAAGTATAGCAGCTGTAATAATGATAGTTACACTCATAATTTTATATGTATCGGGAGCTAAAATAACCCATGTACTTGGCGTAGTTGGGCTTGTAGTCCTTGGGGGAATAGCAGGTATAATATTTGAACCTTATAGAATGGCTAGATTTACAAGCTTTCTAAATCCTTGGTCTGATCCTAAAGGAAAGGGATATCAATTGATTCAATCTCTTTTAGCAATGGGATCAGGAGGAATATGGGGAATGGGACTTGGTAGGTCAAGGCAAAAGTGTTATTACATACCAGAACCTCACAATGATTTTATATTTTCTATTATAGGAGAAGAATTAGGACTTATAGGATGTACTGTAATTGTTATATTATTTATAGTTTTTGTGTGGAGAGGAATTATTATTGCTATAAGGGCGAAGGATACTTATGGAACCATTTTAGCAACTGGAATAACTTCGGTTATTGCAGTTCAGGCGATAATAAATATTGCAGTTGTAACTGGTGCCATGCCTGTAACAGGAGTACCATTACCTTTTATAAGTTATGGAGGTTCGGCTCTCACAATCAATATGATAGCAGTTGGAATACTTTTGAATATATCAAGGCAAACAGAAAGTGGTTAAGAATAGCATTGCAAATTTTTTTGTAATGCTATTGTGGACTTTTAGGGACTTAGAAAGATAATCACTTAATGTAAAAATAATGCGAAGCAAAGCTTTTGAAAATTAAAAATTAATAATGAAGAATTAATAGTGAAGGATGATTTTTAGCTGTCGCAAAAAATCTTTGAATTTATATAAGTTAGCACTTAGTAATGTTTTGCTTTAGCAAAACGAGCCTTCAAAAATTTAATTAAAGATTTTTTGTAGTGTAACGAAAAAAAAACCACATTAACTATTAATTCTTCACTCTTAATTATTAACTAAAAAAGTTGAGTAAGCAAATTTTAATGAAGTAAAGTATATAAATATTTAATATAAATTTAAGGGTTATTTTAATGAAATTACTGTTATTAAGTGTTAATATATATATATCTTATGTTATTTTATATTATAAGTGAAAGGATAGGAAATGAGTCATATTATTACGAAAACAGATAATGAATTGATTTTGAAAAGACGAAAAAAAGTAAAAGTAAAACGAGTTCTTATGCTTATGGTATTTTTAATAGCATTATTTTTTACACTCTGCTTGAAATTGCCCTATTTTAATATAAAGTATATTAAAGTGTATGGAAATAAAAGTATTTCAAGTAATAGCATTATTGAGGATTCAAAAGTATATGGTGGAAATAATATCTTTTATATTAATCTAAAAGATGCATCAGAAAATATATTAAAGAATCCATATATAGAAGATGTTGATATAGGCAGAAAGCTTCCTGGAACCATTAATATTAATGTAAAAGAAAGAGAGGCAACCTTTTATATAGAAAGCAGCAAAAAATATTTCATTGTAGATAAAAATGGAGTTTTACTTCAAAGGAGAGACAACATAAATAATATGAAGTTAGTTAAGTTAAATGGAATTGATTGTAGTAAAGTTAAAGTGGGAGAATGTATTTTAAATAAAGATGATAATAAAATTAAGGCTGTAACTACCCTAGGAAGTATAATTCAAAATAATAAATTACCTTTTGAAATTACTTATATGGATGTAAGTAATTCTGTGGATATTAAAGTTTACTTTAAAGATATGTGTGTGGAATTGGGACAAGGAGATAATTTAGGTAAAAAGGTAAACAGGGCTTTAAATATAATGTTAAATGAAAAATTGGGCAGTGCCAGGGGATACATAGACGTAAGATTTGATGGAAATCCTGTATTTCACATTGAAAATTAGGAGGATAAAATAAAATGCGTAAAGTTGCTTCACAAATTAGTGTTGCTTTGGTGTGCTGTATACTTGGATTCATGCTTACCTACCAATTTAGAGTACTTATGAAACAGGATAATACATTAAATTTAAATAATCAAAATAGTTCTGATGTTACTGTGGAAATAGAGCAGTATAAAAAGGAAAAAGCTGCACTAGAAACGAAGGTAAATGATCTTCAAAATAAAGTAAAGGGCTATGAAGATGCTGCAGCAAGCAAGAGTGATTCTACAAAAAACCTTCTGGATGAATTAGAAAATTCTAGAATACTTATAGGAGAGGTAGATGTAAAGGGACAAGGTGTCGTTATATATCTTAATCCTAACAGCAATCTATTTGGAAATAGTGTTAACAATCACATAACCGATAAAGATTTAGTATATCTCGTAAATGAATTGAGATTTGCAGGTGCTGAAGCTATATCTATAAATGACATAAGAGTTGTTTCAAGAACGGGTATAAGGACAGCAGGAAATTATATACTTATAAATGATGAAAAAATATCACCATCAAAAAGAATAGTTATACAAGCTATAGGAGACAAAAGTTTGTTATATAGTGCCATGAGTTTTCCAGAAGTATTTTCAGATTTAAAAGCGATATGTGATGTTAAGTTTGAAAAATCTGATAGTTTAACTATAAAGAAATATAACAAACCATATAAATTTGAGTATGCAGAGCCTGTGAAAGAATAAATTAGAGGTGATAAAAAATGATAGGATTTGTTGGACTTATATTGGGAATAATTATAGGTGTGGTTTGGAATGTAAATATTCCAGATAAATTTTCACCTTATATGTCTGTGGCTATCTTAGCTTGTCTTGACTCGGTATTTGGAGCTATAAGAGCTAATTTGTCTAAAAATTTTAAAACAGATATTTTTATATCCGGATTTTTTGGAAATGCAGTACTTGCTGCAGCATTTGCTTATTTAGGGGATAAGCTTGGAGTACCTATATATTTGGCAGTGGTTATAGTTTTTGGAGGAAGGATATTTAATAATTTTGCAATAATAAGAAGAGTATTAATTGAAAAAGCTAAATCACATCAATGAGGTGAAATAAATGAAGAGTAGTGAAGCTAATACTTTTGTTTTTATAGCTTCTATAATAATAGGTATATTAATATCCACCAATATAAGTTTTACAAAAGGTAAGACTAATAAGAGAGTGTTTTTAAATGCAAAACAGTATCAAGATGCATATAATTATAAAAATCAGCTTCACAGTGAGATATCGGGATTATTAAAACAATATAATGATACCTATAACAAGCTAAAAAAATATAGAAGCAGTGAGAAGAATGAGGCTCAAGTTGTAGCTGGAATAAATCAGGAATTAAATCAAAACAATATTGTACTTGGAAAAGTAGCTGTAAAAGGTCAGGGAATAAATATATATTTGAATGATGCACCTATGAATGATGGACTTGATAGTTTTCAGTATCAGATGAAGCTTGTACATAATACAGATATAATACAGGTTATCAATGATTTGAAAAATGCAGGATCCGAGGCAATTTCTATAAATGGTCACAGAATAGTAGGGGTTTCCGAAATTTATTGCAGCGGTCCATTTTTAAGAGTAAATGGAGTAAAAATAGCTTCTCCTTTTTTGATTAATGCTATAGGAAATAAGGAAGTACTCTATACTTACATGATGTCAAATGAAAACTACTTAAAAATAATGATAACTAGAAAGATTGTGGTAGAGGTACAAAAATCAGATAATATAAAAATACCTGCCTATAAGGGAGAGTATAAAACAGAATTTATGAAAGAGATACAGTAGATTATTTTATAAATTTGTTGAAAATGATTAAAAAAATAATTAATTTTTGCAGGAATTTTGATGTCTATGAAGAATACTAATAATTGTATATGTTTGTGCTTAAATAAAGGAGACGGTAATATTGTCAATTGAACAAAATTTGAATAGGATAGAAGAAGAGTTAAAGGATAAAAATGTAACCTTAGTGGCAGTTTCAAAAACTAAACCTATTGAAGATGTACAAAAAGCTTATGATGCAGGTATTAGAGATTTTGGAGAAAATAAAGTACAGGAGCTCACAAATAAAATACCAAATCTTCCACAGGATATAAGATGGCATTTAATAGGTCATCTTCAAAGAAACAAGGTGAAATATATAGTTGGTAAGGTTTATCTTATCCATTCTTTGGACAGTATAAGACTTCTTAATGAATTAGAAAAACATTATAAAGATCAAAAGTTAATTGCAAATACTTTGATACAAATAAATATAGGGTTGGAAGAAAGTAAGACAGGTTTACCCCTAGAAGAATTGGAAGATTTACTAAATGCCTGTGAGAATTGTACCAATGTTAAAGTAAAGGGTCTCATGTCTGTAATTCCTAAAGGGGACGAAGAAAGTTGTAAAAATTATTTTCAAAAGCTAAAAAATGTTTTTGATGGCTTGAAGAAAAGAAAGTTTAATAATATAAGTATGAATATACTATCTATGGGAATGACTCATGATTATAAAATAGCAATTAAAGAAGGATCAACACTGGTGAGAATTGGCGAAGGTATATTTGGAAAGAGAAATTACAATAATAAATAGGAGGTATTTTTTATGGCAGGTAAAATGATAAACAAAATGATGGGATTTTTAGGATTGGAAGATGACTTGGAGGAAGATATAGAGGAAGAAGAAACAAAGAGAGGAGGAAATGAAAAAATCGTAAATGATTTTGCAGAGGTAGACCCTATTGTAAATAGTAAAAGACAAAATAAAGTTGTTAGCATACATACTACAATAGCAGCTAAGGTAAGGATAGTTAAGCCAAGTACTTATGAGGAAGCAGCTGATATATGTGATGAACTTAAAAATAGAAAGATAATAGTTATAAACACTACGGGACTTGAAATCAGAATAGCTCAAAGGTTACTTGATTTTATGGGTGGTGCAAGTTATGCGCTAGGAGGAAATTTAGAAGAGATAGAAAAGGGAGTATACATACTTTCGCCATCTAGTGTAGAAGTAAGCAGTGATTTGAAAAATGAGTTATCTGGAAAAGGATTATTTGGATGGAAGTAGATATATTTAGTAGTAAATGGAGGAAAAAATGATAAGTAGTACTTTAGCTGTTGCAATATCATTACTATTTAGATTTCTTGAAGGTGCTATAATAGTGGATGTAATTTTATCCTGGGTTATGCAGGGGAGAAGTAACGCATTTGTGGATTTTTTACATATATTTACGGAACCTCTTATGATACCTGGAAGAAAAATTCAGGAAAAACTTATGCCAGGGTTAATGATAGATTTTTCACCTATAGTGGCCTTTTTTATAATAGATATATTACGAGGAATTGTATTTTCGATACTCTAGTATATGAATTAATGATAGCAAATTAAGGGATAATTATGGATAAAAAAAATTTTATAAAAAGATTTCATTTTTGCGATGAAAATGAAATATTACCTATATATGATAAAATAAGTTTAGCAAAAAAAACTAATAATACAGTATATACCTCAACATTTTATACTCCTAATGTATGGAATACTTTGGAAAGTATAGGAGAAGAAATTGGCCTAAATATACGCAGCTGTGGTATATTTGAAGATGCAGAAAGAAAACTTATAGCATTTTCAAAGTTTGATATAAGGAATTATCCAATAAAACTGATGGAAATAGAATGTAAGTCTAAATTTGTTAAACTACAACACAAGGATTATTTAGGGGCTCTTATGGCCCTTGGACTTAAAAGAGAAAAATTTGGAGATTTAATACTAAAGGAAGATAAGCAATGTTATTTAGCTGTTTGTGAAGATATAAGTGATTACATAGAGATGAATTTAAATAGCGTAGGAAAGAGCAGCTGCAAAGTAAATGTTTTAGATATTAGTTCTGCGGAAATTCCCCTATATAATTTTAAAACTTCTGTTTTAAATGTCTCTTCCTTGAGGATTGATTGTTTGGTTAGTTCTCTATGCAATATATCAAGAAATAAATCTCAAGAAATGATTAAGCGTGGTAAAGTTCTTTTAGATTATTTACCAGAAACAAGAAAAGATAAATCTATAGAAGATAATTGTATAATAACTGTAAGAGGCTGTGGAAAGTTTAAAATTGTGGGAGAAACGGGTTGGACGGGAAGCGGTCGATGCAAACTTCTTATAAAAAAATTTAGTTAATTTGTGAGGTGCTCGTGATGTTTATTACTGCTGCAGAGATAACAAATAAGGAATTTAAAAAGGGACTTAGAGGTTATAATATAGATGAAGTAGACGAATTTTTAGATAAAATAGCAGAGGACTATGAATCTATATATAAGGAAAACTCTATTCTAAAGGAAAAAATGCAGTCTTTAGATGAGAAGATAAGTCATTATACCAAAATGGAAAATACTATAAAAGATACACTTTTATTAGCTCAAAATGCTTCTGAACAGGCTAAAGAAAATGCTAAAAAGGAAAGTCAATTTGTAGTAAAAAGTGCCAATGATGCTGCACAAAAGATAATAGATAAAGCCCATAGTGATGTTATTCAAATTACGGATGAGTTTGAAAATGTAAAACAAGAATTTTCTAAGTTTAGAACTAAGTTTAGAAACTTTATGAAAACTCAGATGGAAATGTTTGATGATATGGAAAAAGATTTTGTAAAGAATTATAATATAGGGTATGAATCAAATGAAAATGAAGTAGAAAATAGTACTGTTAAGGAAAAGGAAATAGAAATAGTAGAGCCAAAAAAAGAAGATATTTCTTTAGTTGAAAAGCGTAACGAAGAATTTGATGAAGATAATAATAAAGAGGACTCAAATCATACGGAAAAAGAAATTTTTGAAGATAAGGATGAACTCGAAGAAATTAAAAACTTTTTTATTAAAGGATAGAAAAAAGCCACTCTAAAAGTAGAGTGGCTTTTTAGTATGCACTGTAAACAAAGCATATTTGACAATCAATGTTGATTTAATATATGCTAGTAATTATAGAAATAAAAATGAGGAGGACATACAAACATGGTTATTGGAATTATAGGAGCTATGGATGAAGAAGTAGAAATACTTTTATCTGAATTAGAGCTGGAGAAAGTTGAAGAAAAAGCTAATATGAAATTTAATTTAGGAAAAATTTATAATAAAGATATAGTTGTAGTAAGAAGTGGCATAGGTAAGGTAAATGCAGCAGTATGTGCCCAAATACTTGCAGATGATTTTAATGTAGATTACATAATAAATGTAGGTATTGCAGGGGGTGCAGGAGAAAACGTATATCCAGGAGATATAGTAATAGCAGACAATTTGGTACAGCATGATATGGATGCATCTGCATTTGGAGATAAAGTAGGACAGATACCTAGATTGGATACATATGATTTTAAATGTAATAGAAGACTTGTAGAAAAAGCTAAGGATGCCTGCAAAAAATTAGGAAATATAAATAGTTTTGTGGGAAGAATAGTTACAGGAGATCAATTTATTTCAAGTACAGAAAAAGTAAGATATTTGAATAAAGAATTTGGAGCATTGGCTTGTGAAATGGAAGGTGGAAGTATTGCACAGGTAGCTTATTTGAACAATGTACCTTTTGTAATAATAAGGTCTATATCAGATAATGCAAACAATGGTGCTAGCATGGATTATAAAAAATTTGCACCTATTGCCATAAAGAATTCTACACAAATAATTAAAAGCATGATTATGAGTTTATAACTTTTATTTATTGTATGCAGGGAGGAAGCTAATGGAAATACTTATAATATTACTTGGAATTTTATTAGATAGGATCACAAAAATATGGGCTATTGAAGTTTTGTCTAACATTTCCCAGGTAGTAGTAATAAAAGATTTCTTTTCATTACTGTATTTGCAAAATAAAGGTGCTGCTTTTGGAATTTTACAGGGTAAGCTTTATTTTTTAACTATAGTTACAATAGTTGTTGTTATGGGCATGATATACTATATTATAAAATATAGGCCAAGTTCAAAGCTCATAAGGATAAGTTTTTCTCTTATAATAAGTGGGGCTTTGGGAAATTTGATGGATAGAATGGTGTATAAATATGTAGTTGACTTTATTTCTGTCCATTATAAAGACATTTATTATTTTCCCGTATTCAACATGGCAGATGTGATGGTAGTAATTGGAACTGCACTTTTAGCATTTTATTTATTAAAGGAAGAAAAATATGGAAAGTAAAAATTTTTTAGTTTGTGATGAAGAAGAAAATATTAGACTTGATGTATTTTTGTCTAAATGTTTTCAAGATAAATCAAGATCATATATTCAAAATATAATAGAGGATAAGCTGGTAGAAGTAAATGGAAAAGTAAAAAAATCCAATTATAAGGTTAAGTCAGGGGATAATATAGAAATTACTATACCCGACCCTGTGAATTTAAATATACAGCCGGAAAATATACCTCTTGATATATTGTATGAGGATAAGGATGTTATTGTAGTAAACAAGGTTCAAGGCATGATAGTACATCCTGCACCAGGAGTGTATAAAGGTACTTTAGTAAATGCTCTTTTAAATCACTGTAATGATCTATCAGGTATAAACGGAGTGACAAGACCGGGTATAGTGCATAGAATAGACAAAGACACTTCAGGAATACTTGTGGTAGCTAAAAACGATAATTCCCATAATAAATTGGCTAAGCAGTTAAAAGACCATTCTATGACTAGAGAATATATAGCTTTAGTAGAAGGAGTTATAAAACTAGA
Organism: Clostridium sp. 001; assembly: GCF_019056555.1. Lineage (NCBI taxonomy): Bacteria > Bacillati > Bacillota > Clostridia > Eubacteriales > Clostridiaceae > Clostridium > Clostridium sp. 001. Next base: position 3,608,146 of record NZ_CP020473.1, read on the forward strand.
TGAGGGTACTGTAGATGAACCTATTGCAAGACACCCTAAAGATAAAATAAAAATGGCAGTTTGTGTAAATGGGAAAAGGGCCATTACTCACTATAAGGTTATTAAAAGATTTAAAAATAATACTTTGATAAAATGTATACTTCAAACAGGAAGAACACATCAGATAAGGGTACATATGGCGTATATAGGGCATCCTCTGGTAGGAGATCCGGTATATGGCTATAAAAAGCAGAAGTTTAAACTAAATGGTCAACTCCTCCATGCTAAAAAGCTTGGTTTTGTTCATCCAGCTACAGGAAAGTACATAGAATTTGAAACAGAAATACCAGATTATTTTAAAAAAGTGATAAAGATTCTGGATAATATGAATTAAAAAAGCAGTCTATATAATTTTAGACTGCTTTTTGTTCTAAATTTAAACTGCTTCTTCATTGGATTTTTCAGAAGCACTTTGTTCCGGTAATATTAAATTAAGTATTATTCCAATAATAGTTGCAAGAGCTACACCGGATATTTGAACTGGCGATCCACCTACAGTAAAGTTTATGGAAGCACCACCAATTCCTATTACTATTATAACAGATGTCAATATTAAATTTCTATTTTTACTAAAATCTATTTTATCCTCTACAAATATTCTAAAACCTGAGGAAGCTATTATTCCAAATAACACTATACTTACACCGCCTATTACAGGCATAGGCATATTCTCAATTACAGCAGCTACAGGACCTATAAATGAAAGCAGTATAGCTATTATTCCAGCACCGCCTATAACCCATACGCTGTAAACTTTTGTTATAGCCATAACTCCTATATTTTCTCCATAAGTTGTAGTTGGAGGTCCACCTGCAAAACCTGCAAATATAGTGGCTAATCCATCTCCTAATATAGATCTATGAAGTCCTGGATCTTTGGTGAAATCCCTTCCTACTACATTGTTTGTTACGTAAATGTGACCTATGTGTTCTGCTAAGGTTACAAAAGAAATAGGGGCCATAAGCATAACGGCATTTATGTTGAATTTAGGAAACATAAATGGAGGTAATTTAAAAAGTTTGGTACTTACGATAGTATCTAGTGCTTGCTTTGGCACTACACCTAAAATTAAAGCAGATATATATCCAACTATTATTGCTATTAGTATAGGTATTATTCCTAAAAATCCTTTAAAATACATGGTTCCAATAACAGCTACAGCAACTGTAATTGCAGAAACTGTCATCCAAGCCCATCTTGGTATACTTTGCATCTGATCAGTTGTATAAGTAGGGTTGAATCCTGCCCAGTTTATAGCTGTAGCTGCAAGACCTAAGCCTATTACTATTACTATGGAACCAACAACTACAGGGGGAAGAGCTCTGTTAAGCCAGTTTACACCACAAAGTTTTATTATGCCAGCTACGATTAAATATACACAACCTGCTGCTATTACACCAGAAAGCATAGATGCTGGTCCATAGCTTTTAGATGCTATAAGAATTGGACTTATAAAAGCAAAGGAAGAACCTAAGTAAGCTGGAAGCTTCGCTTTGGTACATAAAATATAAATAAGTGTTCCAACACCGCTGCAAAATAATGCTATGGATGGACTCATTCCTGTTAAAATTGGGACAAGTATAGTTGAACCTACCATTGCAAATAAATGCTGAAAACTAAGAGGTATGGTAACCCCTATAGGTAATTTTTCTTCTACATCAACAAAATTTTTCATTTACGCGCTCCTTTTCTAGTCTCTCAAGGACTATTTTAAAAGTTTTACAATTCATATATTTTTACTGAATCATTCTTGTCTATTTCTGCAATTTCCACTGATATCATTTCATCTCTAGAGGTAGGAATGTTTTTACCTACATAGTCAGCTCTTATAGGAAGCTCCCTATGTCCTCTATCAACTAAAACTGCAAGCTGGATTAATTTTGGCCTGCCAGAATGTATAATAGCATCAATTGCTGCTCTTGCAGTTCTGCCTGTGTAGATAACATCATCTACTAATATAATTTTTTTGTTTTCCACATCTATTAGATTAGATCCTTTTAGTACAGGTTGTCCTGCAAGGCTGGTTAAATCATCTCTATAGAGGCCAATATCTACATCCTCTACTTTTAACTTTATTCCTTCAATTTTATAAATGTTCTCGGCTATCCTTTTTGCTAAGGGGTATCCCCTTCTTTTTATTCCTACAAGTATTATATCCTCTGTTCCTCTATTCTTTTCTAATATTTCGTGGGATATTCTTTTTAAAGTTCTATTCATAGCCTTTTCATCTAAAATAAGTGCTTTTAATTTCAACACATGTCCCTCCCTTCTTTTTTAATTTACAATTTACAATTTACAATTATAATTGTGCTTATTTCAATTTTATTTATAGTATAAGTATTATAAAAAATGTCCTTCACGTAGTGAAGGACATAATAGTCATACGGATATAAAAATACTTTATTGACCTCACTGGATCATTTTAAAAGATATTAAATTCACAACTTATTATAAGATAGTTTCTTTAATATTGCAAGTTTTTTTGGCATTACATTGGTTTTACAGAATAAATATGGTCTATTTTGTCTTAAAAGATTATTTAAAAAAACCTACTTGAAAATTTTTACTGAAGCTGTTTTATATCTGGTTTTGTGGGGTCTGTATAAATGGTTTGATTAGTATAATATATTACCATTCCCGGTTTGGCACCATTTGGTTTGTGAACATTTTTAATTTCTGTGTAATCTACGGCTACTTTGGAGGAATTTTTAGCTTTACTGTAGTATGCTGCAAGATTTGCAGCTTCTTCCAAAGTTTTATCTGGAACTTTGCCAAAATTTTTTATTATTACGTGAGACCCAGGAATTTCTTTAGTATGAAGCCATATATCTCTCTTGTCTCCAAATTTAAGGGTAAGATAATCATTTTGAAGATTATTTTTACCTACATATATTTCTATTCCATCACTGGATATAAACTTCATTGGTTTGGAGTCCCTACTCTTCTTTTTAGTATTTGATTTTTTAAATTTTATATACCCGCTTTCCATAAGTTCCTTTTTTATTTCCTCAATATCATCGTAGTTTTCACAATTTTTTATGTTGGTCATTACAGAAGTCAAATACTCCATTTCGTCTTTTGCTATTTTTAACTGTTCATTTGCAGCTTGTTCTGTTTTCTTTAATTTATTGTATTTCTTAAAATAGCGTTGTATATTTTCAGAAGGAGTTTTATTTTTATCAAGTTTTATATCTAAAGACTCCATTTTTTCACTATAGTAATTTTGAATTTCTATATGACTGTCACCCTTTTTTATATTGTAGATTTGTGAAGTTAAGAGTTCACCATATATTCTAAAAGTATCTTTATTTTTAGCTTCCTCAATGTTATCTGCTAGAATTTTTATTTTCTTGGTGCATCTTTCTAAGTTTATATTTATGAGTTTAGAAAGGTCAGAACTTTTGTTACTTAATCTATCACATTTGTCCTTTTCATAGTAAAATTCTTCTACTAACTGGGAAGGTGTAGTATAGTATTTTTCTTTGCATTTGTCTAAATAGGTTAATTTATAACAGTAGAAATCTTTTATTTTTTCATTTTCCATATAGGATGCAAAGTAAAAATCCCCATTTAGTAATTCATCAGAGATTTTCCTGCAAAAGTCGTATAGAAAGTCTAAATTGTTATTTCCTAAAAAATCTTTTTCACTATTTAATTTGTAGAACAATTCCTTTGAAAAAGAACTGCTTATGCCAGTAAACACTTTTGAAAAAAAGCTTTTATCAATTTTTGTTGAGGTAGTTGTTAAAAACTTTTTAAAATCTTCTTTTGTAAAGAAAATGGGATTTAGTTTATTTGAAGTTGGTGGAAATACGTACTTTATCCCGGGAAATAGGGATCTCACGGTGTTTATTTCAGGTGTTATATGTTTTATGCTATCCATGATCAAGTTATCTCTTTTTCGCACTAAAGTTATATTACTATGTCTTCCCATTATTTCTATTACTAATGTATATATACTGTTAAAGCCCAGTTCATCTGAGCTTTCAAAATCTAAAAAAACAATTCTATCTGTATCCAATTGTCTTATGTCAACTAATTTTGATGGGCTTAGGTGCTTTCTCAAAACCATGCAAAACATAGGCGGCTGAAGTGGATTCTGTTTGCTTTTAACTGTAATATGCATTTTAGGATATACTGGACTTGCACTTAATAAAAGCTTATAATTTTTCCTTCCATTTTTAATGCTTAATACTATTTCATCCTTTTCAGGTTGATTTATTTTTTCAACTTTTCCCCCTAGTATTTTTTCTTTCAATTCTTTTAAAATGCTGTGTATGAAAATACCGTCTAAAGCCATATTGTTCATCCTCTCGTAAGTTATGTATTTAATAAATTATATCATCTAGAATTTTTAAAATAAAGTTGTAAAAATTTTATTGATAAAAGATTATTACAGTAGTAAACTTAATTTGAAATATACAGCATCTTTATGGAAGGGTGAAATTTTAACATGAAGTTTACTAAAATGCAAGGTACTGGAAATGATTTTGTAGTAATAGATGACAGAGAGAATAGATTTTTAGGAAAAGAAAAAGAACTTGGATTAAAGCTTTGTAATAGACATTTTGGAATAGGCGGAGATGGAATATTGATAGTTCGCCAGAGTGAAATTGCGCAGATTAAAATGGTAATAATAAACTCAGATGGTTCTTATGCATCTATGTGTGGAAACGGAATAAGATGTTTTGCAAAATATGTATGGGAAGAAAATTTAGTAAAAGAGTCTCCTATAAAGATAGAAACGGGGGATGGTATAAAGGAAGCATTTTTGAATGTAGAAAATGGTAAAGTGAATGAAGTCACTATTGATATGGGAACACCTTCTTTTGATCCAAAAAAAATTCCAGTAAACTCCTGTGATGAAGTTGTAAAAAAGGAATTAAAAATTAATGAAAAAACTTATAGTATTACTTCAATGTTTATGGGAGTACCTCATACAGTTATATTTGGTGATCTTGAAAAGTATGATGTGAAAGAAGGAAAGGCTATTGAAAAATATTCTATTTTCCCTGAAGGAACTAATGTAAACTTTTGTGAAGTTTTAAATAAGGACGAAATTAAAATAAAAACTTGGGAAAGAGGAGCAGGTCCTACTTTAGCCTGTGGTACGGGAACTTGTGCCTGTGCTGTGGCTTCAAATAAGCTTGGCTTTACAGAGGGAAAAGTTAAAGCTCAGGTTCCAGGAGGAATTCTTTTTATAGAAGTGAAAGACAATAAAGTTTTTATGACAGGTCCTGCAGAGGTTTCGTTTAAAGGGGAATATGATATTTAATGAAAAACTTTAGAATGATAATTTTTTTTGTTTTCATGTCTTTTACATTTCTCATATTAAGTAGTTGTACACTTAGAGATGTAAACAAAGGTAAAAGTGGAGCAAATATTCATTATTCTAATGTTATAGCAGTTGAAGCTAAAGAAACTGATACGAAGATATTTAATGTGGGTAATTATAAGTTATCCCAAAACTTAACGAATAGCAATATAAATAATATAGAGGAAATGCTATATGACACAAAGAAAACCACTTTTATTTATTTAAACAAGGAAAAAGGTTCTAATAAAAATAAAATAGATATAATTACTAAGGATTCTGTGGATGAAGTTAAAAATTTTTATAATGCACGAAATATGAAAATAAATTCTACAGGAGATAAGATTGCCTTTAGGACTTTTAAAAACAATTCGGTATATAGTGCTGAGGGAATGAAAGTATACGATATAAAAAATAAAAAATATTTAGATATTAAATCGAAGGTTCTAGTTTCTGGAGATTTATATGAGTGGCTGGATGATCATAGAATAATTTATTATGGAAGCATGGAAGGAAAAGCAAATTCTAGTAAAGCATATATATATGATTTTAATACAGACAGAGAGCAAATATATTTAAATGATATTAAAGGATACTGTATATATTTTATTCCAGTAGGAAATGATATATTGTTTTTATCGAGAAATTACAATGAGTTATATTTATATTTTTATAATAATGAAAGTAAACAGTTTACACTTTTAAGTGATGAATTTACAGAAATATATAGTTCAGTATCAGATAAAAAGAGAAAAAGTGTATTTTTTATTGGAAATCAAAAGGACAATAACACTGCACTTTATGAGTTTAAAGAAGAAAGTGGTACAGTAAACAGGATTACCTATGATTTTCCACAAACTTTTGGTATTTCTTCAGGAATAGCTGAAGATGAAAATGGTAATGTGTATTTTACAGGTATGGAAAAGGAAGACCAGCAGGATAATGTGGATGTATTTATGTATAATGCAGATGAAAAGTCCATAAATGTTATGTCTGATCATTCTGGCAAGTATAGAATTTATAAAAATAATGAAATATAAGGATACTATGAAAATTACAGTTAAAGTAGTTTTTATAGTATTTTTTTTAATTAATAGTTAAGAATGAAGAATTAATAGTTAATGTGGATTTTTTTTCGTTACACTACAAAAAATCTTTGATTAAGCTTTTCACCACTTGTTTCGCTAAAGCGAAACATTGCTGATTTATATAAATTTAAAGATTTTTTGCGATAGCTAAAAATCATCCTTCACTATTAATTTTTCATTATTAATTCGTAACTTGCGAAGCTTTGCTTCACATTATTTTCAAACTGCCAAAGTTGAGTTAATTATATTTTATCAGCATTGTTTAAAAGCAAAAATGGTGGTTATAATTTAGATATGTAAATAATAATGAAGAGAGGAAAATAAAATGTTTCCTGTAGAATTAAAGAATATAAATATAGAAGACATTTCTCTGGAAATAGATGTGATAAAAAAAATACCTGAAGAAATAGCCAGGGATAATTGTTTAATAGCTTTAAAAATGGAAGAAAATAAATTATTTATAGCCGTAGATAAAGTACCAAGTTTTACTTTAATTGAGGAACTAAAATTTATATTGGGAAAAGAACTTAAATTTTTTAGGACTAGTAGGAAAGTTATATTTAAGCTAATAAATAAGTACTACTGCAAACAAAATTTAGATCATGCACTAAAGGACATAAAGTTAAAAGAGAGTATTCCAGAATTAATTACTAATCCACTTCAAGATAAATATAAATTTCAAGGTTCTCCAGTTATAAAGGCAGCTAATTATATAATTGACAAGGCTATAGATGAAAGAGCTAGTGATTTGCATATAGAACCATTTGAAAATAGTGTTACCATAAGAATGAGGGTAGATGGAATTATGAGGGAATATATTAAAATACCAAAGTCTATCTATCCTCTTTTGTGTACTAGAATAAAGATAATGTCAGAACTTGATATAGCAGAAAAGAGGATACCCCAAGATGGAAAGATAAAGTATGTTAAACAAAATCTAAACTATGATTTAAGGGTATCTACGCTTCCTACTATATATGGCGAAAAAGTAGTTTTAAGAATTTTATATAGAGATGAAAACATAAAAAACATGGCTACATTAGGATTTTCAAAAGAAGATGAAGAAAAGATAAAAAGAATGCTATGTTGTGATCATGGAATTCTTTTAGCTGTGGGGCCAACTGGTTCTGGGAAATCCACCACATTATATTCCCTATTAAATAATATAAATAGGTGTGAAAAAAATATAATTAGCATAGAAGATCCTGTGGAATATACATTAGAAGGTATAAATCAAGTAAATGTAAATACCAAGATAGGGTTTAACTTTGCAGAAGGATTGAGAAGTATTTTGAGGCAAGATCCAGATGTAATAATGGTAGGTGAAATAAGAGATGAGGAAACAGCTCATATAGCAATAAGGGCAGCAGTAACAGGACACTTGGTTTTAAGTACACTGCATACTAATAATCCTCTTGAGTCTGTCATAAGGCTTCAAGATATGGGAGTGCCAGAATATTTTATAGAAGACGCTCTGGTAGGTGTAATATGCCAGAGACTGGTTAGAAAAATATGTACTTATTGTAAAAGCAGATATGTACCTTCACTTCAAGAGGTTAAAGAACTAAATTTATCTTCTAATTGTTATTTATATAAAGGAAAAGGGTGTTCTAAATGCGGTCATACAGGATATAAGGGAAGAACAGTAGTATACCAGATTGTTAGCAGTGAAGATATTAGAAGACAGTATAGAAAAAATGATAAAATTAATTTTAAGGATGGTATAAAAAAATCAAATACGATTTCCTTGAGACAAAAATGTATAGAGCTTATTAAATCAGGAATTACAACTTATGAAGAATTATTAAGGCTAAATTTATCCGATGACTACCCGCACTAATACTCCCACTTCTTCAATTGGGAGTAAAGAGCGGCTACGTCCCTGGATAACGATTTCTAAGCATCAGATGGAGTTAAAACTCCATCTGATGCTAAGAACTCTGTTTATTTGATTACAATATTAAGGTTAGGTGATGGAACATAATAAAATACTGGGCAATTGATACAAAAGGTAAAAAAATTAAAGGCAAATGTGAAGAAGCTGCATTTACAAGCTTAAAATATACTTTAAGGGAAAAGAAATATTTTATATACCAGACTATTTCTTTAGAAAGTTATAAGAAAATTTTTTTAAAAAATCCAGGACCAATGGATATAAGCGTACTATGTAGTCAATTGAGTGTTATGCTTGGGGCTGGAATAAACATATCAAGAGTACTTGATAATTTAGAAACTCAGTGTAATAAAAGTTCCTTAAGATTAGCATTAAAATCTATAAAGGAAGATGTAATTAAAGGGCAAAGTATACACAGTAGTATGGCAAAGTTTAAAAATATATTTCCTAATTTTATGATTGAAATGATAAGAGTGGGCGAGATTAGTGGAAAGCTAGATGAAGTATTGGCAAAATTATCTGAATATTATGAAAAGAAAAACAATATAATTTCCACCATAAAAGCTTCCCTTATATATCCAGTAGTAACTTTGATAACTTCTATATTCATTGTAATGTTTTTGATGATTAAAATAATACCACAATTTACAGATATTATACAGTCAAATGGAGGTGAAATACCAACTTTGACCAGAGTGGTAATGTACATATGCCAATTTTTAAAGTTGTACTATTTGCAAGGGACTATAATTATAAGTTTAATTCTATTGTTGAGCTGTAAATTTAGTAAAAGCAGTAGGGGAAGAAAAATTAGAGAGAGTATAAAGTTTAGAATACCTTATTTTAACAAGATGTATAATAAAATGTTTATTTTTAAAATATGTTCAGCTATGACTGTACTTAGTGAATCAGGAGTTAACATATTGAAGGCTTTAAAAATAATTAGAAATTTGATTGGAAGTGAAGTTATGGCTGAAAGATTAGAAAACTCAATAAAATACATAGAACAAGGAGAAAACATGAGTGATGCCTTAAATAAGGCGAGAATAAATGATAAATTATTTATATCCTTGATTACCACAGGAGAAGAGACAGGGAAAATGGATTTAATGTTTGCTAAATTGGAAAAGTTGTTTGGCAGTGAATTGGATAGATATTTTGAAAAATCAACTAAAGTTATAGAGCCAATGATAATAATCATTCTATCCTTATTTGTTGGAATATTTATTATATCTGCACTTATGCCTATTTTTACTATAATGGATTCTACCCTATAAATTAAAAAGAAAGCTGGGTTATAAATTATGAAGGTACATAAAAAGGAAAAAGGTTTTACCCTTATAGAACTTATGCTTGTAGTTGCTATAATATTAGTTCTTTTAGGATTTTTGGTTCCTAAATTTTCTGGATATCAAAGTAAGGTAAGAACTGCTAAAGCCATAAATACAGCTAAACAGCTAGAAACAGCTGCTATGGCTAGCTATGGAAATAGTGATGGAAAATTTGATACAGCTGATGTGCAGGAATGTTTATCAAAGCTTACTTCTGCAGAAAACCCGCAAGTTTCAGCTGGGGACAGTGATCAATTTATAACTATAAGCTATAAAAGTGATGATAAAGATTATACTTTAGAAATAAATGCTCAGGAAAGCTCTTATAAAGTTAAAGATGGAGATAAGCAGGTATTTCCTAAATGAGAAAATTCATAATTTAATATTTAATTGTTCTTGTAAAAATTGTTGAATGAGGAGAATAATTTTATGGCTGATAAAATTAAAAAAAGGGGATTTACTGTTATAGAAATTCTCTTAGTACTCAGCATATTTTCAATACTTTTAAGTTTTAGTCTGATTAACTTAGGTACTTTTAGCAATCTTAAGAATAAGATAGATGTCGATTTTACTAATAACAATATTTTAAATTTTATAAATAAATCTAAAACCTACTGTAGGGACAAGAAAGAAGAAGGAGGATACATTTATTTTGATACAAAAAACAATGAAATAACTTTTAATGTAGAATTGGCCGAAATATTTAAGTTAAAGTTACCAGAAGGATTTGTATTAAACCATGTAAGGGAGGATAACAGAATAAAAATAGATAACATGGGAATTACAGAGGATGCCTGCAGTATAAAATTTAAAGACAGGAAGGGAGAAATGCATTGCATTACTATGTGCGTGGGAACAGCTTACGTAGATATAAAGTATTAATTTGTGAATTAAAAAACTTTGTGGTAAACATATTACCTCATAGGAAAAAGATACTGGTCAAAAGAGGATTCACATTAATTGAAGTGTTGTGCAGTATAACTATTTTCTCGGTATTATTTATGACTGCACTGTTTATTCAGGTAGATGCACTTAAAGTAAAAACATATAACGAGGAAATGAATAATTGTACTTTAGTTATGGAATATCTGAAAAATAGTATTATGTATAACTGCAGCTATGATAGTTTATTGAATTTAAGGATGAAGGAAAGAACATATATAGACTGCAGCAATTTAAAGTTTCAACATATTAAGAACATAAATGTAACTACTTTGTTTTCAGATGAAAAACCTTTAAAAGAGCCTTACATAATTTTAAAGGTAACGGGTGAAAAAGTGCTAAAGGTAAATTTACAGCTCCATGCTAAAATGTATGGAAATATAAAGGTTGAGGAATGTGATTTTTATAAAGGAAATTATAAAAAGTAGATTAGATGTAAAAAAAGGATTTACAATTATAGAAATGCTTATGGTCATAGCTTTGATAACTGCAATAACTACCACACAAATAATTGTTATATCAAAATATATGAGGCTACACAGAGAAGAAATAAATTATAGTAGGGAAAATTTTTATGTAAATGAAGCTTTTATAATAATTGAATATCAGATAAAAGCTGCAAAATACATAGATATAAAAAACAATATGATAATTTTAAGGAGATATGATGATAAAGGGTATGATTATATAAAAAAGGACAGAAAATCTAGTATCATAATTTCTTATGGTAGTCCTGATTCTTTTACTGTAAATAATGTGTTAAAAGATGTTGAGAACTTTTATGTGGAAAGACAGGGAAAAGTGTTCTACATATCTATAAATACAAAGAAAGGTAATTTGTATAGAAGATGTTTTGCTATGGAAAGAGAAAAGTTAAAAAAGGATTTATATTGATATATGTGCTTTTTATAGGATGTATGTGTATTTTAATTTCTCTTGGATGCTACAGCATGGAAATGCATATTAGATCAAACAATTTAAACAGCCATAAAAAGTCTATTCAGGTGGATGTAACTGAAAAATACAGAGAATACCTTTTTACGGAGCTAAATGAGTATATAAGTAAAAATCCATCTTGTGATGATAATGGAATAAAGCAATATATATCTTCTTTAGATAATTTTAAAATATATTTTGAAGAATGTTATATTTTCTATGACAAGAATATGGATTGCTTTAAAGTGGAGTATATTTTTAATGGTGAATTTTATAAAGAAGAAACTTATGAGTATGAAGTTAAAAATAAAGATATACTGTATAGTTGCATAGATTATTCTTTTAAGAAAGGTGGCTTAGAAAAGTGAATGAAAAAGCTATTTTAGAAATTAATAATAAAAATATAACATATAGAAGAATGGCGAAAAAGCATTCTATATTTAATTTATTGAAGAAAAATAAAATAGATGAGAATGTTATTCCTGTAAGTAAAATTGAGAACATAAGAATTGATCTGAAAAATAAGAGATTGTTCATATTAGTACACGGAGAAGAGATATATGTAACTTTTATGAAATTACCTAAATTAAAAAGTAAACTCCTCTACAAAGTCATAAGAGATGAATTAAAAAATAAATTTAAAAATCTACATAATATAATGTTTTCCTATGAAATAGTTCAATCTAATAAATACAATTTAAAAGTAATGGTTTCTTGTATGAATTGGCATAACATGGATATAGCAAAGATGTGTAGTGACAGTGGTGCTGATATTAAACAAATAGTACCAATTCAGTTTTATATGTGGTCAAAGTATAAAAACAGGATAAAAGATGAAAATTACATATTCATTTTAAATATGAATGATATTACATATTTCATGGCTTGCTATAGAGATAAGATTATATTGAATAATGTATATAAAGATATATATAAAGATAATTTTTTAGAAAATTTAGAACAATTTAGATTTAAATTAAATATTTTAATGCCAGATTTTAATTTTGCTACTATAATCTTTGTGAATTTTATTTACAAAGCTATAATAGAAAGTCTTTCTACAAGTTATAAATGTAGAGATTTAGGGGATTTAAGATAGTTTATTTTAGTTGTTGTCATAGGGTGTTATGAAATTAAAATAATGAAATTAAGAGGTAGTTTGGTACATGAAAAACTTATATTTTTTACCACAGTGGTGTATAGAAAAAGGAAAAACTAAAAAGAATAAAAGTCTTAAGTTACTTATTTTGATTATTTTAATAGTAAACATAATATTTTTAGATATACTTATGATGAATAAAAATCAATTAAATGATGTAGAAACTAGGTTGAAAGAACATAGTTCTGTAAAAAAGTTATCACATGATAAAAGTAGTACTTTTGAAAATTATTTAGATTTTTATAATTACATATATTTAGGAAGAAACTTTAAAAATGTAAATATAGAAAATAAAAGTCTAAATTTAGATTTTGAGGGAAATGAAAAAGAATGTTTTTCACTAATTAGAGATGCAGAAAAATCAAATAAGTTTATAATTAAAAATTTTAAGCTCATAGGAAATGATGAAGGAGGAAAGAAGCTGTGGAAAGTCAATCTAAAATTAAAATAAAAGGACTTTGTTTTATCCTAATTGTTATAAGTTGTTTAACGTAAACTGTGAATTGTAAATTTAATTAAGGTGGAATATTAATAATGAATATGGTAAATAATATATATAGAATTATTATAATATTTTTAGTGTGCAGTTGCACTGTACTTTTAATAAAAAATTATAATGTGCTCAAAAGCATAGATAGTGAAAATGTTAAGCTTCAATTTGTAGAAAAAAACTTAAAAAATCAAATAAAAGATAAAGAACAAGTGAGTTGTACTGATATTTTGAGAAAACTAAAGTGTATAGAAGGTATGCAGGTAATTAATGTTGCAAGCAATAATGATGGAAAACTAACCATACAGTTTGAAGTAATAGGAAATCAAGCTGAAATCAAAAGTATTCTAGAAAAAGTTAAAAAAATCAAATATTTTAGTAACATAGATAATATTAAAATTGAACAGGATAAGTTTCAAGGTGTAAAAACCAAAGCAGATGTAAAATTTACCCAATAAACACCTGCTCTAATGCTAAGAACTCTGTTTATAAAGAACTTAACTTTCGTAGTTTAAAAATATTGCAAAGCAAAGCTTTTGAAAATAACAAAGTTCAAATAGCAAAGAACAGATAAAGATGATTTCCATCGTACCTCAGGAAATCTATAATTTTAATGTTTTCTGACGTTAGGAAGAAAATTATCCTTATTTTGATATTTGAACTCTGGATTTTGTTCTTTAAGAAAATTGCTTTGCAATTTGCTTATATTAAGTCAAAGTTTTATATTGTGGATTGAAGCAAGCGCACATTAATATTTGCAAATAATCACAAGTTTTGATAAAATAACATTGTTCACTATGATGATAGAATAATATTATTTTAAATTTTATTTATTAAAATAACGATTTTATCATTTAAATTATTAGCTAAATTTGATTTCAAATTTAGCAGGGAGTAATCTACCATAAATTAAAGTAATTATAAAAATATTATGCCCTGCTAAAATTTAGGGGGGTAATTTAAATGTTTAAAAAAAGAATTGAAAAATTGAGAGAGGCTATGGATAGTCAACAGTTAGATGCTGTTTTGTTAGTTGGAGATCCTAATAGAAATTATTTAAGTGGATTTACAGGAGATGAAAGTTTTTCACTTATAACTTTAGACAAAGCATTTTTTATAACTGATTCCAGGTTTACTGAACAGGCTAAACAGCAAGTTAAAGATTATGAAGTTTTAGAATATGGTAAAAGCGGTTCTTTTGTAAAATTTTTATCGGGCTTGATAGGCAAGCTTAAAGTACATAGGCTTGGATTTGAGGAAAATATAGTTTCTTACAGCCAGTATGAGCTTTACCATAGTAATTTAGATTGTGAACTTGTGCCAATGAATGGAATGGTAGAAAAAATAAGAATTGTGAAAGATAGAGAAGAAATAAATTCAATAAAAAATGCTGCAAAAATTGCAGATAAAGCTTTTGACCACATGGTGAAATTTATAAAACCTGGTATGACAGAGAGAGAAGTTGGTTTAGAGCTGGAATTTTATATGAAAAAGTTAGGAGCTAAGGATTTATCTTTTCCATCTATAGTTGCTTCTGGAGAGAGATCAAGTCTACCACATGGTCAGGCTACAGAAAAAGTTATAAAAAAAGGAGAATTTTTAACTTTGGATTTTGGTTGCATTTATGAAGAATATTGTTCTGATATGACAAGAACAGTTGTAATAGGTGAACCATCACAGAAAATGCTAGAGATATACAATATAGTATTAGAAGCTGAAGAACTTGCCTTAAAGGAATATAAGCCAGAAATGCCAGCATCAAAAGTGGATGCAATTGCTAGAGATTATATAACTAGTAAAGGATATGGTCAGTACTTTGGACATAGTTTGGGTCATGGAGTAGGAAGAGAAATTCATGAGGCTCCTGTAATTGGATATAGAAATAATTCTAAATTAAAATCAGGAATGGTAGTAAGTGATGAGCCAGGTATATATATACCTGATTTTGGTGGAGTAAGAATAGAGGATTTGGTAATGGTAACTGAAGATGGAGGAGAAACCTTATCTAAGTCACCTAAGAATTTAATATGCATAAATTAAGTTCTTAGTATTACTTTATTTAGATAACATATTTATATAACATATTATGTTGTATAATATTAAATATATAAAAGAAAGTTCTATGAAAAATTAGATAAAAATCAAAACTAGGTCGAATAAGAATAAGAAAGGGGTTAAAACCGTTAATCCAACACTGCTTTTAAAAGTGTTGAAATATAGGGTTAGTTATATCCGAATTTACGTCCCTGGAGTGTGTGACCAAGCGAAAGTAGCTTATAGCGAAATCGGGCACTATGAATGGGAAAGTAAGCTTAAAATCTTAGACATATTTAATTAAGAGAAAAGTTTACATAACGGTATGTATATAATGATATCAGCAGGAGATTTAAGAAAGGGAACTACTTTTGAACAAGATGGACAAGTGTACACAGTACTGGATTTCCTTCATGTAAAACCAGGAAAAGGGGCAGCATTTGTAAGGACAAAACTTAGAAATGTTATAACAGGATCAGTTACTGATACTACTTTTAATCCAACTGCAAAATTGCAGGAGGCAGTTATAGAAAGAAAAGAGATGCAGTATTTATATTCAGATGGAGAATTGTATTATTTTATGGATCAGGAAACATTTGAGCAAATTCCATTGGAATATGAAAAGGTAGAGGATGCAATAAAGTTTTTAAAGGAAAATATGTTTGCTATAATTAAGTTTTATAAAGGTGAAGCATTTTCCGTTGAAGCTCCAAATTTTGTTGAACTTCAGATAACTCATACTGAACCAGGAGTTAAGGGAAATACTGCCACTAACGTATTAAAACCAGCTACGCTTGAGACAGGAGCTGTTGTTCAAGTCCCTATATTTGTAAATGAGGGAGAAACTATAAGAATTGACACTAGAACCGGAGAATATATGGAAAGAGTTTAGCCAATACTAATGGTAAAATAACTTTAAGGATGTGGTATTGTGAATTCTATTATATCTAAAGTATCCTATCTAAATGGTCTAGTAGATGGACTAAAAATTGATAAAAGTACTAATGAGGGAAAAATGCTAATAGAAATTGTTGATGTACTTAAAAGCATGGCAGAAGAAATTGATGATATGTCCAGAGCTCAAAAAGATATGGAAGATTATGTGGATGCCATGGATGAAGATTTAGCGGATTTACAAGACAACTTATATGATGATGATTATGAAATCTGTAAGTGTAAGGATGAAGGAGAAAACTTTACTGAAATACAGTGTCCAAATTGCAATGATACCGTATATGTAGATAAGGATATATTAGAACAACGAGAAGAATTAACGTGTCCAAATTGCCATAGTAGTATTCCTATTAAGGATGAACTTAAAAAAAGTAAATAAATAGTTTTAAATCCTATTGAAGTTTATAACTTCAATAGGATTTTTTTATTTATTTTTATTTATGTGGAATAATTTTTACATAATCAAAATAGGAATTAATATAAAGAAGTAAAGGAGATGAGAGAGATAGATACTAAAGAAATTTTAAACATTATACCTGAAAATTTAAAAGTTGCCTTAGGTGATTTAATAGAATCCCCTAATTTACAAGAGATAAGGATAAGGGCGTATAGGCCTTTGATACTTCAGTTAGGTGAAAGGGAAATTGTATGCAAATATATTCCTAAATTAGAAGATATAAAGACAATAATTAAAAGGATGAGTAATTATTCTATATATGCTTTTGAAGAAGAAATTAAACAGGGATATATAACTATTAAAGGAGGACATAGAGTAGGAATATGTGGAAGATGTGTTATGGAGAAAGATGAAGTTAAAACCATAAAAGATATCGCATCTTTAAATATCAGAATATGTAGGGAAGTAATTAATTGTTCGGATTCAATTATGAAATTCATTTCAAAAGGAAATGAAATAATAAACACCATAATAATTTCACCTCCTAAGTGTGGAAAAACCACTTTAGTAAGAGATATTGTAAGAAATATGTCCCAAGGTGTTAAAAGCATAGGACTTACGGGAAAGAAAGTATCTGTTATAGACGAAAGAAGTGAAATAGGAGCTTGTTTTAACGGAGTTCCCCAGTTAAATGTTGGCGTCAGAACAGATATATTAGATGGATGCCCCAAAAGTCAGGGAATAATAATGGCTATAAGAAGTATGTCGCCAGAAGTTATAGTCTGTGATGAAATAGGAACTTACAAGGATATGGATAGTATTGTGACCGCTTTAAATTCAGGGATAAGTCTAATTATAACTATTCACGGGTATGGAATAGAGGATTTATACAACAGGCCTGTTTTTAAAGAAATAGTTGAAAATAAGGTGTTTAATAGGGCTGTAGTACTTAGCAATAGAAAAGGTGCAGGGACAGTGGAGTATATATATGATTTCCCTAAAAATTCAATGATATGGAGGGGATAAGATGTTAAAGTTTCTAGGATGTATTATGACAATATGTGCTTCCACTGGAATTGGATTTATATGGGGAGAAAATCTAAAAGGCAGAGTTAAGCAATTGAGGGAAGCACAAAGATGCATCAATCAACTTCAAAATGAAATAATATATACACATACTCCACTACCAGAAGCTATTTTAAATACAGCATCTAAAAGTATAAATCCTATTAAAGACGTGCTTGAAGAAATATCTCATATGTTAAAGGGAAATTCTGTTGACAGTGTATATGAGGCTTTTAATGCAATATTTGAAAAGAAAAAGGATGTTCTAAATTTGAAAAATGAAGATATAGAAACGCTAATAGATTTATCCAAAACACTTGGAGAATCAGATATAGAAGGACAGAAAAGAATGTTTTCCCTAGCCCTAGAAAACATAAAAAAACAAATTGAAATTTCTGAAATTTCAATGAATAAGAATTTGAAAATGTACAGATGTCTGGGATTTTCTTTAGGTGCAGTGGTGGTGATAATTTTAGTCTAAACTGCAGGTACACATTAATTAAATTTCTTATAAGAAATGAAAGGGAGAGATAATTAAATGATGGACATAAGCTTAATTTTTAAAATAGCAGGAGTGGGTATGATTGTTATACTCATAAACAAAGTTTTAGAAGCCAGTGGGAAAGGTGATTATGCAGTGGTGACCAATTTAGCAGGAATTTTAATTGTCCTCATGATGGTAATTAACTTAGTAAATAAGTTATTTACTACAGTCAGAACTATGTTCCAACTTTAGGAGAAAGTTATGGAGATAATTAAGGTAGTAGCATTTGCTTTTATAGCACTGTTTTTAGTACTTCTGTTTAAAGGAAAGAGAGATGACATAGCAGTTTATATAAGTATAGCTGCAGGGATAATTATATTCCTATTTATGATAGCAAAGATAACGGCAGTACTTCAGTTTATTCAGCAATTAGCTGCTAAGGCAAATATAGATTTCATTTATTTAACCACTGTATTTAAAATAATTGCTATTGCATATTTAGCTTCTTTTTGTAGTGAAATATGTAAAGATGCTGGACAAGGAAATTTAGGAGCAAAGGTTGAATTTGCAGGTAAAATATTAATTTTAGTACTTGCAATTCCTATACTTATGGCTGTTCTTCAGTCAATTTTAAAGATTATGTAGGTGTTAATATGAAAAAGATTATATTGGGTTTAGTTATAGTTTTATTAATAGGCTTTAATGTACAAGCTTTTGACACCAGCAATGGAGAAACAAATGTGCAGAATCAAATTAAAATAGAAAATAGTAATGAGGATAGTGTACAGGATGATAAATATAATAAAATTCAAAATAAACAAAGTGAATCTGAAAAAGAGCAGATAGAAAAATTTTATGATTATATATCTAATATGAAGACAAAAAATGAGGTCCTTAATGACATAGATGTAAAAGATTATGTGAAAAGTTTTCTAAAAACTGGGTCAGGGAATACATCTTTAAAGAAAATTATACGTGCACTTACAATGTATGGGGTGAGAGAAGTAGCAGCTTCATTAAAACTTTTAGTACTTTTAATAGTAATTTCACTTATATGTGCATTACTTACTAATTTGCAGAGAGCTTTTAATGGAGAACAGTTATCTAATATAGCTTATTTTGCATGTTACTCACTAATAATAATAATAATGGCCAGAAGCTTTTACATAAGTGTTGATATTGCTAGGTCTACTATAAAAGAAATGACTGATTTTATGGTTGCATTAATACCTATACTTATAACTTTGGTGGCTTCAGTTGGAGGATTTGTAGAAGCATCAATTATGGATCCTATTGTAATAGGTGCTATAACTATAAGTGCTAATTTGTTTATGGATGTGATAATTCCTATAATATCCATGTCTTTTGTACTTCAGTTTGTAAATAATTTATCTTCTGAATATAAAATAGATAAACTTACCAAGCTCCTAAATCAGGTAGCACTTTGGGCACAGGGAATTATAATGACTGTATTTATAGGAATTATAACTGTAAGAGGGATAACTTCTAAAACTATTGATGAAGTTACAGCAAAAACTGCTAAATTTGCAGTGGATAATTTTGTGCCAATAGTGGGGAAGAGTCTTTCAGATGCCATATCTACTGTAGCAGGATATTCTATTTTACTAAAAAATGCGTTAAGCAGCTTAGGACTTGTAATTATTGTAGCAATACTGCTGTTTCCAGTAATAAAACTTTTAATTATTGTAGTAGCATATAAGCTTACTGCAGCTCTAATAGAACCTATAAGTGATGGAAGGCTTGTAAACTGTATAAACTCTGCAGGAAGCTCCATTGTACTTATAATGGCATGTCTCATATGTGTATCTGTTATGTTTTTCATAATGATATGTATAATAGCTGCAGCAGGGAAAATTACAATGTGAAAGAGAGGAATACAATATGCTTCAATCTTTAAAGGAGTGGCTGATAAACATATGCACTGCACTATTTTTTATTACAGCTATAGAAATGATATTGCCAGATAATAGCATGAAGAAATATTGTAAATTTGTATTGGGCCTCATTTTGATTACAGTTTTCATTAATCCAGTAGTGAAAATATTCAATAAAGATTTTGATATAAATCAGTATACTGAAAATGCTATAGAGAGTTTTGAAAAGGGATTTAACAGTAAAAGTCAATTAAACGAATTTAATGATTACAAGAAAAAGAGTATGGAAGATACTATTGAAACTTTTAAAATGAATCTTGAAACTAAGTGTGAAAAAAGTCTTAAAGAAAAATATCCAGATGAAAGTTATAAAGTAAAAATAGATGCAAATTATGATGAACAAAATAATAGTGTATGTATAAAAAATGTAAATGTTCAAGTTAAAGATGGAAGTGTGGAAAAAATAAAAAAGGTTGATATAAATACCAAAAGTACTTCCGTCAGCAATTTGGATTCTGGAGATGACGATAAAAATGTAAAATTAAAAACTTATTTAAGCCAGGAATTAAATGTATCTAAAAATATTATACATGTAAATTCTTAGTTGGAGGAGTTAGTATTATGAATTTAAAAAAGTGGTTAAAAGAACTTTTTAATAATAAAAAGGTGTCTAATGACAAAAAAAATATTTTCAATTTGGCTGTATTATTTTTGGTAGGAGTACTCATAATTGTTACAATAAGTTTTTTTAAAAACTACAATAATGAAAGTAGTGTAAATACCTCTGAAAATTTAAATGATGACAGTAGTAAGAGCAATAAGCAGCAGAGTCCTACATCTTCCGAACAAAGTAAGACTGAGAATTATGAAAAATCAATGCAGGAAGATCTAAAAAATACTTTGGAAAAAATGGATGGGGTAGGTAAAGTGGAAGTAATGATAAACTTTGAAAGTGGGGAGGAGAGTGTACCGGCAGTGAATATAACTGATTCAACGAATAATACAGAAGAAAAGGATACTGAAGGTGGTACAAGAAATACTACCCAAAAAAACAATGGAAGTACGGTGGTTGTTACAAATGATGGCAGCAAGTCACAGCCGCTTATAGTTAAGACATATAATCCTAAAGTTTCAGGTGTATGTGTTGTAGCTGAAGGAGCTGAAAACAAAATAACCGAACTCAGAATATCAAAAGCTATAACAGATTTGTTTGGAATATCAGAAGATAAGGTAAACGTATATCCTATGAAAAAGTAGTATATAAGTATATTTTTTAGCATATAATTCTTTAGAAGATAAATGGGGGGAGTTAAAATGAATAAAAAACAAGCTGTAATTATTGTGACTCTTTTAGCTTTAATTGTTTGTGTGGGAGTAGTTGCTACAAAGTTAAACAGTCCTATAAATTATGTAAATGGTGTGGACAATGGAAGCGGTAAAAGTGCAGTATCTTTTAATAGCAGCGATAATAAGAGTTCACAGGATAAGAGTACTCAAGCAAAAAGTGCTCAATCTAAAAGTGAACAGTCGCAATTCTTTGAGGAGACACGGCTTACAAGGGATCAAAAAAATGCAGAAACTCTTCAAACTTTAAAAAGTCTTATAGATGATAAAAATGTTTCTGATCCAAATCGTGCTGATGCTGAAAAAAAGTACACTGCATTAGCCATGAATACAAATTATGAATTGAAAATAGAAAATACTCTAAAAAGTAAGGGATATGAAGATGCTATATGTTCTATAGAAGACAACAAGGCAAGGGTAATAGTTAAAGGTAAGAATAAATTGGCAGATAAGGATACAAGACAGATAAAAGATGTAGTTATGAGTATTTCAAACATTCAGGAAGTTGAAATTGAGGTAAAACAAGGTTAAAACAAAGTGGAGCAATTACATAAACAGAAGTTTAGCACTTAAAAAATTTTTAGGACGGTAGTCCTTTGGATTATAAAGTCTTATGAATATTTACAGTAGAAGTAATAGATTCCGATTTTTACTGGAAATTATACGGAAAAAATTTGCATAATAAAAGCATCCTTTTTATAATGGTTTTGCTGAAAACTAAAAATAAAAGGATGCTGATAAAATGAGTAAAAGTTATTTAAAACAATTACTTACTTATATTAATAAAGTATATGATATAGGTGAAAAAATCAATAGTTTAAAAGATAAAAGAGTAAAATCTCCAGTAAAAGTTTCAACAATAGTTTTCGTAGTGTTATTTGGATTCATGCTTCAAATAAGAAGTTTCAATAGATTAGAACATTGGATTGAAAAGAATAAATTTAAAAAAGTGTTACCTAAAAATACTAAAATGCTGCACATTGACGCAGTCAGGCGGTGTTTAAGTAACTTTGATATGGATGGCTTGAAAAACATTCATATCAGCATAATAAAAACAACTATAAAAAACAAAGTATTTCGAAATGGTACTATTGATGGTTTAAAAGTAGCTGCCATAGATGGTGTAGAGTTATTTGAAAGTACTAAAAAATGTTGCAATAAATGCCTTTCTCGAGAGAATAGAGATGGAACTACCCATTATTTTCATAGATCTGTAGTGTGTGCAACAGTAGGATCAGACCCACATATTATTTTAGGTCAAGAGATGCTTGAACCTAAAAAAGATAGTTCAAGTAAAGATGAAGGTGAAATTACGGGTAGTAAACGACTAATTAAGAAGTTATATAAGAAGTATCATCATTTCGCTGACATCATAGTGGCTGATGCTCTTTACTGTAAATCTACTTGGATAAAAGAAGTTCTTTCTATAGGAATGGATGCATTGGTAAGAGTAAAAGATGAAAGGCTGCACATTGTAAAAGATGCATTAGCCCTATTTAAATGCCGGGAGGCAGATAAAGATTGGACTGTAAAGGAAAATGTAAATACCTATAGAAAGATTAAAGCGTGGGATGATGATAATTTTCAAATGTCTGATTCAAGTATAGAAGTAAGATTCATAAAATTTATAGAAGAAATTCATACTGGAGATAAAGCAGAAATTAAAGAAGAATGGATCATAACAACAGATAAATTTATATCAGTAGAAACTTTATGGAAAATAATGCATAAAAGATGGGATATTGAAAATAATGTATTTCATCAGTTGAAAACTGAATGGCATTTAGATCATTGTTTTCTTCACAGTTCTACAGGGGTAGAGACAGTTTTAATGTTTATGATACTAGCATTTAATTTAATGCAGTTATATTTTTTTAGGTGTATCAGAGGTTTTAGGAAGAAAAAAATGCTCCAAATAGATATTATTGAAGATATAAAAGATGAAAGATTTACTATAGAAGATGATTGGGATAATCCACTATTCATAAAGACGTAATTTTAAAATAAAAACTGGAAACTTTGCATTAAGATTTTTAGGGGTAGGGGAGTGTATAACAATTTTTACGATCTACCGGTTTAAGGGCTTACCAGACCTTTAAATAAGTGTAAAAAAATATAATTCCAGTAAAAATAAAATTTTCACTGGAATTTAGGTGCTAAATCTCTGTTACATAAATAAATTAATTGTAAAAAAAATATCCATTTGATATAATGTATGTAATGTGGGTCTTTCGATGATGTGAAAATCTAGGAGGTGAAACAATGGAGGAAAATACGAATAACGAAATTGATATGGGTATTGTAAAAATATCTGATGAGGTTGTAGGTGTAATTGCAGGTCTTGCTACTACTGAAATAAAAGGCATAGTTGGGATGAGTGCCAGTCTTGTAGGTGGAATTACTCAAATACTTACAGGAAAGAAAAACTTATCTAAAGGTGTTAAAGTGAGTGTAGGAGAAAATAGTGCAGCTATAGATTTATATGTAGTAGTAGAATACGGAGTAAGAATTCCTGATGTAGCACTTAAAGTTCAGGAAAATGTAAAGAGAGCAGTTCAATCTATGACAGGCTTAGATGTTTCAGCTATAAACATACATGTGCAGAATGTTATGATTTCTAAAACAGAAGAGAGCAATGATAATATAGAAGAAGAGCAATAGTATGCACCCTCTGGATTCAGAGGGTGTTTCTATTTAAAGATATGTTTGTATACTTGAACTAGTGTATTAGTTTAAGTATAATTATATCTGAAATGACAATAATTATTTTTAGAAGAGTATATATCCAAGTAGGAGGAAAATATGAATAGAAAAAAATCCAGAGAACTGATAATGAAATTATTATTTGAAATGAGTATAAATAGAGAAGATTTTAGAAGTGTTTTGGCAAACTTAGAAGATAATTTAGAAAAAAAAAATGAGAGCAAAGAAACTGATGGTGCCGAGGAAGTTTACATTGAAAATGTTGACAAACTAAAAAACGTTGATATGGAATATGTAAAAAGGGTTGTAAAGGGAATAGAAGAGAATAAGGATAGTTTGGATAAGGAAATTGAAAAATATCTTAGAAATTGGAAATTAAACAGACTGCCAAAAGTTGATGCTGCAATACTAAGAATTTGTACATATGAATTTTTATACGAACAGGATATTCCTGAAAAGGTATCTATAAATGAAGCTATAGAACTTGCTAAAAAGTATTCTTCCGAGAAGTCTGCACCATTTATAAATGGTGTACTTGGAAATATGATAAAAGACAAAAGCATAAGTAAACAGTAAGTACTTAATTTTAACACATATGAAATTCTGATTTAATATAAAAATATTGCGAAGCAAAGCTTCATAAGTTAAGAATTAATAATGAAAAATTAATAGTGAAGGATGATTTTTAGCTGTCGCAAAAAATCTTTAAATTTATATAAATCACCAATGTTTCACTTTAGCGAAACGAGTGGTGAAAATCTTATTCAAAGATTTTTTGTAGTGTAACGGAAAAAATCCACATTAACTATTAATTTTTAATTCTTAACTATTAACTAAAAAAATTACATGGTAATTTTTTTAAGCTGCCAAAGTTAATAAATTACAGATTAAACGCAAGGGGTTAAATAATATGTATATTAAAACATTAACTGTGTCTGATATTAACAATTATATAAAAAAGACTTTGGATAATGATTTCATACTTGCTAACTGTTCTATTAAAGGAGAAGTATCTAATTTGAAATTACATACAAGCGGACATATATATTTTTCCCTAAAAGATAAGTTTAGTAAGATAAACTGCATTATGTTTAGAGGAGATGCCGAGAATTTAAATTTTATACCTGAGGATGGTATGAAAGTAATAGTTAAAGGAAGGGTGTCTCTATATGAAAAGGAAGGATTATATCAGCTTTATTGCAAGGAAATGAAACCAGATGGTATGGGAGAGTTGTATTTAGCCTTTGAAAAATTAAAAGTAAAGTTAGAACAAAAAGGATTGTTTAATGAATCACATAAAAGAAAAATACCCACTTATGCCAAGAAAATAGGTGTAATTACTTCTTCTACAGGAGCTGCGGTTAAGGATATAATAAATGTAACTAAAAGAAGAAACAAAAAGGTACAACTTTTGATTTATCCATCACTAGTTCAGGGGGCAAATGCTAGCAGTGATGTGATAAAAGGAATTGAAGTATTAAATTCTATAGAAGATGTAGATCTTATAATTATAGCAAGAGGAGGAGGGTCCATAGAAGAACTTTGGTGTTTTAATGATGAAAAATTAGCAGAGTCAATTTATAACTCAAAGAAGCCTATAATAACAGGAGTTGGACATGAGATTGACTATACTATAGTGGATTTTGTATCTGACAGAAGAGCACCTACACCTTCTGCGGCAGCAGAAATTGCGGTTTTTAACCTAGAAGAAACTTTACAAAAACTCAATAATTATAAAAATAGACTTTACACTTGTGCTAAGGATAAAATAAAAGATGAAAAGAATAGACTTAATTTTTTGAAAAAAACTTTAGATTTAAACAGTCCCCTTATATATATAGCAAATCAGTATAGTAATGTGGATAAACTCAAAGAACTCTTAAATTTCAAACTAAATGTTAAAATCAATGAGAAAAAAGAGAAATTAGCAAAGATAAATGCACTGCTTTCTGCCCATAATCCATTAAATATTTTAAATAGGGGATACTCTATAATAGAAGATGATGAGAATAATGGAATAAACTCCATTGAAGAACTCAATAAAAAAGATAAGATTAAAGTAACTATGAAAGATGGAACTTCTAAATTTAAGCTAATTCATTATTAGAAAAGAGGTACTTGTATGCCTAGGAAAACGGAAAGTTATGAAAATATAATGGAAAAATTAGAAAGCATAGTAGATTCTATGGATAATAGGGAATTATCGTTACAAGACAGTATGAAGAGTTACGAAGAAGGAGTAAAATTGTGCAATAAATTATATAAGATATTAAACGATGCGGAAGGAAAAATAAAAATTCTTACTGAAGAAGGAGAAGAAGATTTTAATGTTAAACCTCGAGAATAATATGCTGAATTAATAAGGCTATTTACATAGAATGGAGAATGTATTATGGAAATTAAAGGTGTGATTGAAACATTAAGAGAGGAATTGAATAAATACCTCCATGACTATATGGATGGAAAAGGATCTTATAATAAAAGGGTATATGAAGCTATGCAGTATAGCTTAGATGCAGGAGGAAAGAGAATAAGACCTCTGCTATTTCTTTTGACCTATAAGCTTTATAAGGCAGATTGTAG
Source organism: Clostridium sp. 001 (assembly GCF_019056555.1). Lineage (NCBI taxonomy): Bacteria > Bacillati > Bacillota > Clostridia > Eubacteriales > Clostridiaceae > Clostridium > Clostridium sp. 001. The sequence goes on from NZ_CP020473.1 coordinate 3,634,798, forward strand.
TGATGTTATGGATATAGCAGCAGCTATAGAAATGATACACACTTATTCCTTAATTCATGATGATTTACCTGCTATGGACAATGATGATTTAAGAAGGGGTAAACCTACAAATCATAAGGTATTTGGAGAAGCTATTGCTGTACTTGCGGGAGATGGACTTTTAAATGAAGCAATGAGTTTGATGTTTAGACATTGTGTTGGGAAAAATAATAATGCTATAAGAGCTTGTAGTATTATTTCTGAAAGTGCAGGAGCTGATGGAATGGTTGGTGGCCAGACAGTGGATATTTTAAGTGAGAACACTAAGATACCTATAGACCAGCTCTATTATATGCACAGTAAAAAAACAGGAGCACTCATAAAAGGATCTATAATATCTGCAGCAGTATATGCGGGAGCAAGTAAAGATGAAATAGATAAATTAAGCTATTATGGAGAAAAGTTAGGATTGGCATTTCAAATAAAGGATGATATATTGGATTTAACAGGAGATACTGCTCTTTTAGGTAAAAAGGTAAAAAGTGATCTAAATAATAACAAAACTACATTTATAAGTACTTATGGAATAAATAAATGCAAAGAAATGTGTAATTCAATTACAAGTGAATGCATAGAAGTACTGAATGGGATAAGTGGAGATACTTCTTATCTAAAAGATTTAACATCATTTTTATTAAATAGGGAAAAGTGAAGTTTAAGCTGTGCTAAAAATTTTAAAACTACTTTGTTAAAGGGATAGATAAGGATGAGTAATTTATTAGATAATTATAAAGATATAAATGACGTAAAGAAGATGTCTTTAAATGAGAAAAAAAAGCTAGCTAGAGAAATTAGAAAATTTTTAATAGACAAAGTATCTAAGACAGGAGGCCATTTGGCGTCTAACTTGGGGGTTGTGGAGCTCACTTTGAGTTTATTTAGTGTATTTGATCTAAATTATGATAAACTTATATGGGATGTGGGACATCAGGCTTATGTTCATAAGATCCTCACGGGAAGAAAGGATAAATTTGATACTTTAAGACAATTTGGAGGATTAAGTGGATTTCCTAAAAGGTGCGAAAGTATATATGATTTTTTCGAAACAGGGCACAGTAGTACTTCAATATCTGCAGCACTTGGAATGGCTAGGGCTAGAGATTTAAAGCACGAGAAATATAATGTGGTTGCAGTTATAGGAGATGGAGCGCTCACTGGAGGTATGGCACTAGAGGCTCTAAATGATGTGGGTTATAGAAAAACGAAGCTTATAATAATATTAAATGATAATCAAATGTCCATAGGAAAAAATGTAGGTGGAGTATCTAAATATTTAAATAGACTTAGAGTGGACCCTAAGTACAATAAATTTAAGGCAGATGTAGAAGCTAAATTAAAAAAGATACCGAATATAGGAACAGGAATGGCAAAATACCTTGAAAAGGTAAAAAATGCAATAAAGCAAATGGTAGTGCCTGGAATGTTTTTTGAAGATATGGGAATTAAGTATTTAGGACCAATAGATGGTCATAATATAAAAGAACTTACAGATGTACTCGCTTCTGCTAAAGACATACAAGGTCCAGTTATTATACATATAATAACTAAGAAAGGAAAAGGATATGAATTTGCAGAAAAAAATCCAGGTAAGTTTCATGGAATAGGGCCTTTTAATTGTGCCAATGGTGAACTTGATGCTGGCTCCTCAAATACTTATTCCAAGGCCTTTGGAAATGAAATAGTAAAGCTAGCAGAAAAAGACGATAGAATAGTGGCTATAACTGCAGCTATGAGGGACGGAACAGGCCTTAAAAGTTTTTCTCAAAAGTTTCCTGAAAGGTTTTTTGATGTGGGAATAGCAGAACAGCATGCTGTAACTCTGGCAGCTGGAATGGCACAGGCAAATTTAAAACCTGTATTTGCAGTTTACTCTACTTTTCTTCAAAGAGCTTACGATCAACTTATTCATGATGTATGTATGCAAGAACTTCCAGTAGTTTTTGCTATAGATAGAGCTGGAATTGTAGGAGAAGATGGGGAGACACATCAGGGAATATTTGATTTATCTTATTTAACGGAAATGCCACATATGACGCTTATGTCTCCTAAATGTATAGATGAACTTCCATATATGTTAAAATGGGCATTAGGCCAGAGTTTTCCTGTAGCTATAAGGTATCCAAGGGGAGGAGATAGTGTATGTCTCAATCCTGTAGAAAATTTTAAACTTGGAAAGTGGGACTGTATTTCAAATGAAGGCAGTGTAGCAATAATTGCTCAAGGGAAAATGGTACAAAATGCAGTGTTAGCAGGAAAAAAGCTTAAAGAAAAAGGTATAGATGTGAGGATTATAAGTGCATGCTTTATTAAGCCACTGGACAAGGAAATGTTAAACAGTTTAATTGAAGAAAAGGTAACTATCGTTACTGTTGAAGACAATATAATAAGAGGAGGATTAGGATCCTATATATTAGAATATGTAAATAAATTAAATAAAAAAGTAAAAATAGTAAACTTAGGGTTTGATGATAAGTTTGTACAGCATGGAAAATCGGATATTTTGTATAAGCTGTATGGTCTGGATCCTAAAGGTATCGTAAATAGTGTACTTAAAGCAGCAGAGGCAAGTCATATATTTTAATAGTGAGGTAGTTTATTATGTCAGAACCAAAGGAAAGATTGGACGTACTTTTAGTAGAAAAGGGCATTTTTCAATCTAGAGAGAGGGCTAAAGCCAGTATTATGGCTGGAGAAATATTTATTAATGGACAGAGAGTAGATAAATGTGGACAGAAGATAAAAAAAAGTTCCAATATAGAATTTAGAGGAGAAAAACTTCCTTTTGTAAGTAGGGGAGGATTGAAATTACAAAAAGCTGTAAAAGAGTTTAATATTAACTTAAATAATAAAGTATGCATGGATATAGGTGCATCTACAGGTGGGTTTACAGATTGCATGCTTCAAAATGGAGCTAAAAAAGTATTTTCAATAGATGTGGGATATGGGCAGTTTGCGTGGAAACTCAGGATAGATGACAGAGTGGTTTGTATGGAAAGAACAAATATAAGGTATGTAACGCCTGAGGATATAGGTGAATATGCAGATTTTGCAAGTATAGATGTTTCCTTTATATCTCTAAAAAAAGTTGTACCTGTAGTTAGTAACTTACTGAAAGAAAATGGCAGTATAATGGCACTTATAAAGCCACAGTTTGAAGCTGGAAGAGAAAGGGTAGGAAAAAAAGGTGTAGTAAGGGAAAAATCTACTCACATAGATGTGATAAATGAAATTATAACTTTTTTGAGAGAAAATAATTTAAAAATAATTTCATTGAGTTATTCTCCTGTAAAGGGTCCGGAAGGAAATATAGAGTATTTGGTTTATTTTACTAAGAAAAGTGATTTTAAGGAGTCGTTCATAGATGAAGATATAATAAACATAGTAAACTCATCTCATTGTGAACTAAATGGGGAGGAACTATGAAAAATATAGGAATTAACGTTAATACAACAAAAGATCCAGATAAAAAAATGTTAAATTTCATAAAAAAAACAATACATAGTATAGATAAAAGTGTGAAAGTAAAAGTATATGAAAATTGTGATGGATTAGATAAGGATGAAAGCACTGAGTTAGATGTAATTATAGTATTAGGAGGGGACGGTACTATATTAAATACATCAAAACATATACTTGATTCAAATACACCTATACTGGGAGTAAACATAGGGCATTTAGGCTTCTTGGCACAGGTAGAGGTAAACAGTATAGAGAACGCACTCAAAAAATTATTTAAGGGAAATTATGTAATTGAAGAGAGGAATATGATTCAATGTATCTATGATAGTGGAAATGGACCAAAGACATATGATGGATTAAATGATGTAGTATTATACAAGGGAATTAAGTCAAGAATACAGAGATATGATGTTTATATAAATGAGAACTTTTACAATACATTTAGTGGTGATGGTATTATTGTATCTACGTCTACAGGATCTACAGGATATAATCTTTCTGCAGGGGGACCTATAATATATCCATCTTTAGATATATTATGCCTTACTCCTATGTATTCGCAGTTTTTAACATCTAGAACTATTGTGCTGGACAATAAATGCTGTATAACTATAGCAGTTAGAAAAAGTTTAAAAAATATATTTTTATCAATAGATGGTCAGGAATGGATTGAAGTAAATGGTCTAAATACCATACAAGTAAGAAGATCTAAGAATAAAAGGAAATTTATAAAATTTGATGATAATAATTATTTTGACACATTAAAAGATAAAATTAATTTTAAGGCAAAAGAAGGTGAAGTATATGAAGGTAACTAGACATGCCAAGATACTTGAAATTATAAATTCAAATGATATTGAAACTCAGGAAGAATTAGCGGATAGACTAAAAAAAAGCGGAATGAATGTAACACAAGCTACAGTTTCAAGGGATATAAAAGAATTAAAACTTATAAAAGTATTATCTGATAGTGGAAAATATAAATATGCAACTATTTCACATACGAAAAATTTCTTATCTAATAAACTTGTAAATATATTTTCTCAAACTGTAACAAGCGTGGAAAATATAGAAAATTTCATAATAGTAAAAACAATTTCAGGGTCTGCTTCTGCAGCAGCTGAAGCCATAGATTCTTTAAATTTTGTTGGAATAGCTGGAAGTATAGCTGGTGATAACACTATATTTGTAATGACTAGAGACGTGGAAAATGCTCATATAATAACTCAAAAAATGAAAAAAATGATTTCTGAGTAGGAGGCTATTTTATGCTGCTTCAATTGAATATAAAAAATTTTGCACTTATAGAAAAGTTGACTATATCCTTTGAATCAGGTTTTAATGTATTTTCTGGTGAAACTGGAGCAGGTAAATCTATATTGATTGATGCAATAAACTATGCACTTGGAGGAAAATTTAATAAGAATTTGATAAGAACAGGGGAAAATAAAACTTTTGTAGAAGCAGTTTTTACTATAGAAAATCCAAAAACTTTTGAAATTCTAGAAGAAAAAGATGTGAAATCAGAAGAAGATTTAGTAATAATAAGCAGAGAATCTTTTCAATCAGGAAGAACTGTAGCAAAGATAAATGGTAAATCTATTTTATTGTCTGATTTAAGAGATATAAGTAGTACACTGCTTGATATACATGGCCAACATGATAATCAAAATTTGCTTTCAGAGCAAAACCATATAGATTATTTGGACTATTATGGTGAAAATTTTATTTCTGAGACAATGGAAGAATATAGAAAAAGTTATAAGAATTTAAATAATATAAAAGATAAAATATATGAACTTTCAGGTAAAAGTGAAGATAGAGAAAAGTTAATAGATTTTTTAAAGTACCAGATAAATGAAATAAATTCAGCAGATTTAAAAGAAACAGAAGAAACAGAACTGGATAAAAAATTTAATGTTTTATCTAATGCTGAAAAAATAAACAATGTAATAAACAAATGCTATATAACCCTTTATAGTGGAGAAGAAGAAAAAAATTCTATATATGATAATTTTGGAATAGTTTTAAAACAGTTGAATTCCATAAAAGATATTATGCCTCAAATAGGAGATATGTGCACTTCACTTGAAAATATATATTATGCTATAGAAGGTAATATAGATGAAATAAGAAGTATGAAAGACAGTGTTTATTGTGATAAAAATGAATTAGAATATATAAATAATAGAATATATCAGATAAATGGTTTAAAAAAAAAATATGGTAATACTATAAAGGACATATTAAATTATAGAGATAAGATAAAAACTCAATATGAGGAAATGAAAAATGCCTCTGATATAATAAAAAATTTAGATTCGGAAAAAATAAAATTAGAAAGTTTACTTAAAGTTAAAAGTAAAAAACTTCATGAAATGCGATGTAAAACGGCTCATGTTTTAGAAAAAAATATAAAAAATGAGTTAAATTTCATAGGACTTGAACACAGTATATTTAAAATAGAAATTAACTTTGAAGATAAATTTACTTCAAAAGGAATGGATAAAGTAAAATTTTGTATATCTACTAATCCAGGTGAACCTCTAAAACCTTTGGAAAATGTAGTTTCAGGAGGAGAACTTTCAAGAATAATGTTAGCGTTAAAAACTGTATTTGTAGATAAGGATCATATTCCATCTGTTATATTTGATGAAATAGATACAGGAATAAGTGGAAGAATAGCACAGAGTGTAGCGGAAAAAATGTATGCTATATCTAAAAAACATCAGGTTTTTTGTGTTACACACCTACCTCAAATAGCATGTATGTCTGATATCCATTATTGGGTTTCAAAAAATATTAGTAACAATAAAACCTATACGAAAGTTAAAAAGATGAAAAAAATAGAAAAAGAATGTGAAATAGCTAGAATGATAGGAGGGGAAAAAGTTACAAAACTTACTTTAGAACATGCGAAAGAACTTGTTAGGATGGCAGATTCTAAAAAGTGTAAAATTAAATAGTAGAAATTAAAGAAGTTATCTCCAAAAGTCAGGAGGTGACTTTTAACTTTTTGAATAAAATTTATATTTTTGAAGAATACATTAACTTTAAATGCATCTATATGATAGCATAATAAGATATTTAAAAGGGCAACTTAAATGTAGAAAACAGTGTAACACAGGAGGTAAAAGCATGGGTAAAAAAATTAAAAACAGATTATGCTGGATGTTCATTCCTATCCTGTTTATGATGTTAGCTGCCTATTATGCATTGTATGATGATGGAAAAGGATCCAATTTAGTTCAAGTTTCTCACGCTAAATCAGCATTTAATACAGCTGCAGCCAGTAATGTTAATGTATACTTAGGTGGAGAACCTATTGGGGTAAAACTAAATACTAAAGGAGTATTGGTAGTAGCTCTTTCAGATATAGAAACTTCAAAGGGAAAAGTTACAAGCCCTGCTGCACTAGCAGGAATACAAGTAGGAGATAATATAATTAAAATAAATGATGTTTATGTAAAAAATGCCGAACAAACTCAAGCTGAAATAAATAAAGCAAAGGAAAAAAGTATAAAAATATTAGTAGAGAGAAATGGAAAAAATATAGAAAAAACAGTAAAGCCAGTAAGTGCATTAGAAGGTAATAATTATAAGATAGGACTTTGGATAAGAGACTCTACCGCAGGAATAGGTACTTTGACTTTTTATGATGAAAAAAGTGGTATGTTTGCAGCATTAGGTCATCCTATAACAGATATAGATACAGGCACAAAGCTAAATATAAATTCAGGAGAAATAGTAAGTGCCTCTATTATATCAATTAAGAAAGGTGTTGAGGGAAATCCTGGAGAATTAAAAGGTATATTTGTAAATGAAGATGTGAAACTAGGAGATATAACAAGGAATACAGAATGTGGAGTTTTTGGAAAGGCAAATACAAATTTTAAATGTAAGGGTTCTAAAAGCATAAAAATATGCCCCAAAAAAGACATTAAGGAAGGTCCTGCTAAGATTTTTACAACTATATCTGGGGAAAAACCAGAATATTATGATATACAAATAGAAAAACTATTATCACAAAATTCACCTGGACCTAAGAGCATGGTTATAAAAGTAACGGACCCTAGACTTTTAGCCAAAACTGGTGGAATAGTTCAGGGAATGAGCGGAAGTCCCATAATACAAAATAACAAATTAGTGGGGGCTGTTACTCATGTGCTTATAAATAAGCCTCAGGTAGGATATGGAATTTATGTAGACTGGATGCTCAAAGATGCAAATATAATGTCAAAATAAAGAGTACAAAATGTTTTAAATAATTATAAAAAATATGGTAAAATAAAAATAGTATAGTATATGATACTAAAGATAGCATTTAATATGCTATCTTTTAATTTTTTTCGTAATAAAATTTTCATGTAATTTATATAAAAAGAAGGAATTAAAATTCCTTTGTCGAATTTATTATTTGTTAAGATATGGCAATATAACTAAAAAGAGGGGAGTAAATAGTATGGAGGAATCAAAAATAAGTGTAATTATTGCAGATGATAATGCTGAATTTTGCAGTATTCTCAATGATTATCTTTTAAATCAGAGGGATATATTAGTTACAGGAATTGCAAAGGATGGGATAGAGGCTCTTAAATTAATTGAAGAAAAAAAGCCAGACTTAGTAGTACTGGATATAATAATGCCTCACCTTGACGGACTAGGTGTTTTAGAGCGATTAAATAATATGAATATGAGTCCAATGCCAAGAGTAATAGTTTTGTCTGCAGTAGGGCAGGATAAAATAACTCAAAGAGCTATAACATTAGGTGCAGATTATTATGTAGTAAAGCCTTTTAATATGGAAGTGTTTACAAAGAGAATAAGACAGATGTTTAATAATGTTATAAGTAGTGGAGATGAAGTAAAGAAAACCGTATCCATTATGGATAATGAAGAAATAAGATTTTCAAGAGATGATCCTACTAATTTGGAACAGGAAATAACTAATATAATACACGAAATAGGTGTTCCAGCACATATAAAAGGATATATGTACTTGAGAGAGGCAATAACCATGGTAGTAAACGATATGGAACTATTATCGGCAGTCACAAAAGAGTTATATCCATCTATAGCTAAAAAATATAATACTACTGCAAGTAGGGTAGAAAGGGCTATAAGGCATGCTATAGAAGTAGCTTGGTCTAGAGGACAGGTGGAAACTATAAATAAAATTTTTGGTTATACTATACATAATGATAAGGGTAAGCCCACAAATTCAGAGTTTATAGCTATGGTTGCTGATAAATTAAGATTAAAAAATAAGGTAAGCTAAAAAGTTAAAATATCTTCCATTCATTTTAATTTAAAGAATGGAAGTTTTTTAAAAGGAGCATATAACCCATGAAAATAGAGTTAGAATTGGAAGATATAAAGAATATACAAAATTTAATTAAAAGTAGAATAAATGAACTTAGAGAGAAAATGTCAAATGATTCAGATAAGGAAGAGGAGCTAAGACAAATTATAAGATATTATAAAACATTAGCAAAGAACATAGAAAAACAACTTTAACTTCTCTTAATTGACAATGGGATTGGTAAAGTATAAAATTAATTAAAATAATTAATTTTATAGAGTTTTAAGTAGTAATTTTACAAAATAAATAAAGAGGTGCATAAATATGGATTTTACTGAAAAAACTATAAAGCAAGAAAACATATACAAAGGAAAAATTATTGATGTTAATGTCCATACTGTAAAACTTCCCAATGGTAGAGAATCTAAAAGGGAAATAGTAAATCACTGTGGTGGAGTAGCAATACTGGCATATAAAGACAGTAATACATTGTTTATGGTGGAACAGTTTAGAAAACCTATAGAACATGTGCTTCTTGAAATACCAGCAGGTAAAATTGAGCAAAATGAAGATATGGAAAGCTGCGGAAGAAGAGAACTGGAAGAGGAGATAGGATATAAGGCCAAAAAATTTGAATATCTGGGGAAGGTAGTTACGAGCCCTGGTTTTTGTGATGAATATATATATATTTTCAAAGCTGAAGACTTATATAAGGGAAGAAATGATATTTGCGATGAAGATGAATTCATAAATGTGCGGGAAGTTAAATTGAATAAAATTAAGGAAATGATAAAAAAGGGAGAAATAATAGATGCAAAGACCATTTGTGCGTTTATGATGGTATAACATAGTCATATAACTCTTTTGTAAATCATAAATTATAAAAAGATGATGAACAAAAGGGGGATAAAGTTATGTTGGAAAATAAACTATCAAGTTTAATAAATGGACACATTAAAAATAATTTTTGGTTATATGTTATAAGTATATTATGTGTATTTACAGGGATAGTACTAGGTATATATAGCGTTAGATACATGGGCGGATTTGAGAAAAGTGATCTTTTGAGCTACCTTAAAAATTTTACGACTACAATAGGATCAGGAAGTGTAAATTATAAATCTATTTTTTTAGAAACATTAAAAAATAATATTCCAATAATTTTAGCTGTTTGGTTTTTGGGCCTTACAATGATAGGAATACCAGTAATACTTATAATAGATATAATAAAGGGATTTACCATTGGATTTGCTATGAGCTTTATAATAAGTGGAATGGGAATAAAGGGTATGTGGATTTCACTTTTAGGTATACTTCCACAAAATATAATATATATACCCTGTATAATATTTTCATCAGTGCTTGCTATGGAATTTTCGCTTATGATATTTAAAGATAGATCTGGACTTAAATGGAAATCCAATGTTTTGGTTAGATTTACATCCTACTCTGTTTGTTTTTTACTGGTAACTACTGTCATGTTTATAGGCTTTTTTATGGAAGCATATTTAACCCCAAATATGATTAAACTTATTGCAGCAAGTTTTGGGATGATGATAGTATGATATTAGATGAGAAAAAGTCAGAATTTATTATAGTAACATTAAAATGCTTTTTTATACTTGTATTTTTTGGCGTATTTCTACCTAGATGTATAGACTTTGTTATATATAACTTTGTTGTTAAGCCTCATTCTTATGACAATAGTATATTTGTCTATAGCATATTTACTAAAAATATGAACATAATATATAATTACACTATTGTTTTTAACGAATTTCTTAAGTTTTAAAATTATAACTCTCGAAGAGTAGGTGGTAATTTTGGATGGACTTTTATTAGGTTATGAAGAAACCTTAGAAAAGAAACACATGAGTAAAAATACAATGGATGCCTATGTGAGGGACATAACCAGGTTTTATAATTTTATAAAAGATAGGGAAGAAAATGTAGAAAATGTAGAAGTTGTATCTATAATGGCATATGTACAGTATCTTCAAAAAGAAGGGAGAGCTATCTCCTCAATAGTAAGAAATATAGTATCTTTAAGAAACTTTTATAAGTATTTGATGCTAAAAGGTGTTCTAAATGAAAATCCTGTTTTGTATTATCAAATTCCAAAAGTTGAACATAAAGTTCCTAAGATATTAACTATAGAAGAAGTAGACAAGCTTCTGGGATCACCGAATTTAGATACTAATAAAGGAATAAGAGATAAGGCTATGCTAGAGGTTATGTATGCTGCAGGAATGAAGGTAATGGAGCTTTTAAGCTTAACTATCTATGATATAGATTTAAAACTTTCTTATGTAAGGTGTAGAAGCTTAAAAGAAGAGGAACGGATAGTGCCTATAGGTTCTGTGGCTGTGAAATATTTGAAAAATTATTTAAATATAAGGCCTAAATTAAATATATATAATTTGGATGTTTTATTTCTCAATTTAAGGGGAGTGCAAATGAGTCGCCAGGGGTTTTGGAAAATAGTAAAGTATTATGCAAAAGAGGCAAATATAGATAAAAATATAAATGCTTTTACACTGAGGCATTCTTTTGCAGTACATTTACTTCAAAATGGAGCGGATATTAAATCTGTACAGGAACTTTTAGGACATAAAGAATTATCTGCTACTCAGATATACTCTGCAGTGATAAAAAGAAACAAAATTGCACAAGTATATAAAAAGTATCATCCTAGAGCATAGGAAATATTTAAAAGTTAATGAAGAGAACAAAGGATTTGATGTTAAAGCCAATTTTAACATCAAATCCTTTATTTTTATGTGATAATTTTCTTGACTTAAGGAAAGAATACATCTCAAAGGAGGAGAGAAATAAAATGAGGAAAAAGCAAGGAGCTTTTAGAATAGTAAGCAATATATTAATTTTATTTTTTATTACAGTAGTGTGGTTACCAGTTGTTAATGCAGAACCTTTAAGTGAATCTCATAAAAAAGAGATGAATAGTACAGAATCAGGTTTAAATATAAATGCTAGGTCGGCATTGCTTATGGAACCTGCAAGTGGAAAAGTAATTTTTGAGAAAGGTTCTCATGAAAAATTAGAACCTGCTTCAGTTACGAAAATAATGACTATGCTTCTAACTATGGAGGCAGTGGACTCAGGAAGAATATCATTGTCCGATAAGGTAACCGTAAGTGAAAATGCAAAAAAGATGGGTGGAAGCTCGATGTTATTAGATACTGGAGAAGTTAGAAGTGTGGAAGATTTAATAAAGGGAATAGGAATAGCTTCAGGCAACGATGCAGCAGTTGCTATGGCAGAATATTTAGGAGGAAGTGAAGATCAATTTGTACAGCTTATGAATAAAAGAGCAGCAGAACTTGGAATGAAAGATACAAGTTTTAAAAATTGCACAGGACTTAGTGAAGATGGACATTTAACTACAGCCTATGATATAGCATTAATGTCTAGAGAGTTACTTAAGCATACAAGGATACTGAAATATACTGGAACATATATGGAGACAATATCAGAAGGCAGAAAAAGTCCTATAGAGTTAGTAAACCATAATAAATTAGTAAGGTTTTTTAAAGGATGTGATGGATTAAAAACTGGGTTTACCAGTTCTGCTAAGTACTGTATATCTGCAACTGCAACTAGAGATGGTGCAAGAATGTTGGCTGTAATAATGGGCTCTCCTACATATAAGGTGAGGAATAAAGATGCATCTATGATGATGAATTATGGATTTTCCAAGTACTTTGCAAAGAATATTTTAAAAAAGGGAGCTAATGTAGAAAAGATTCCTCTAAATAAAGCAGGAGATAGATTTTTTATTGCCAAAGCTTCAGAAGATTTAAAGGTGGTAGTTGAAAAGGGAAAAGAAAGTAAAATTACTTATAAGTGTGTAATAGATAAAAATAAAAAGCAATACAAAAAAGGTGAAAAAGTTGGGTATTGTGACGTATATGTAAATGGAGAGGCTTTAGGGAAAGTTAATTTATATAGCGACAGGGATGTAAAAAAGTTGGGTATATTTGGAAACTTTAAAGATAGTTTAAAAAATATTTTACAGAAAGGGCAATAGTTTATATATTTTTAATATATAATGTATAATGAAAACAGGAAATTCGATTAGGGTTATTGGATTTTTAAAACTCGTTGAATTTCCTGTTGATTTGTTTAAGGCATTTGAAGGAAAATAACAAGCCAAAGATGCCTAAAGCGCAGGAAAGGAAAGAAAAACATGAATATTTTAAAGGCGTTTACTATAGAGCAAATACAAATTATAAATTTAATAAAAGCTATATGTAAAAGTAATGGTATAAAGGCTTATATAGTAGGAGGGGCCGTTAGAGATGCGTTCCTTGAAAATAAAGTAAAAGATATTGATATATGTATAGACAAAAATCCTAATTTTATTATAGGTAAATTGAATGGAATTAAATGCTTTCAGTATTATGATAAATTCCAAACAGCTTCTTTGTTATTTCAAAATGAGGTAAATATAGACTTAATAAGGTGTAGAAAAGAATACTATGCTAGAGATGGTGAACTTCCTATAATTGATCCGTCGGACATATACGATGACTTGCAAAGAAGAGACTTTACGGCTAATGCATTGGCTTATGATATAGTAACAGGAAGTTTAATAGATATTTATGGTGGATTGGAAGATATAAAAAATAAAAGCCTACAAAAGATACATTTAAATAGTTATAGAGAAGATCCTACTAGAATATTCAGAGCAGTAAAGTATGCAGTAAGATATGGTTTTGATTTAAAAGATAAGGATGAAATAATTAATTGTGTGAATGAAGGCGTGTTTAATTTGATAAGCAATGATAGAATAGTGAAGGAAATATACCTCTTATGTGAGGAAAAAATGTGGATAAAAAGTATTTTAATGTGCGGTAATTTGAAGATTTTTAATGTTAATAGAGAAAAATTAGAAATAGCAAACGAAAATTACAATAATATAAATAAAAGAATTTTAAGATTATTTTATGCGCTTGAAGACAAAAAGTGTGCTCATATATTAGGTGAAAATTCGGTTTTAGATAGTAAGTTAAAAATTTCAATAAAAAATTTTACAGAAAATTATCAAAAAATAACCGGCGCAGTTCTAAATGCTATGGATAATTATGAATTGTATAAAATATTAAAGAACATAAATGATTATGGACTTATACTTTTAAAATGGAATGACAAACTTAAGTATAAGATTTATAATTATGGTCATAATATGTATCATTATAAATCGTCTTTAAATGGAAAATTCATAAGTTCTATTGGAATACAAAATGGAAAAGCTATAGGAGAAGTTTTAAATTACATGACAAAGATTGAATTAAATTCTATGATAAAGTATGGAAAAAAATATTTAGTAAAAAATTTAGGAGAGATTATTTAGATGTCTTTAAATATAAAAATAGAAAATTTTGAGGGTCCTTTTGATCTGCTTCTTCACCTTATAAAAAAAAATAAAATGAACATATATGATATAAAAATATATGAGATTACGGAACAATATCTTCAGTACGTAAATAATATGAGAGACATGGACTTAGATGTGGCCTCTGAATTTATAGTTATAGCAGCATCACTTATAGAAATAAAATCAAAAATGCTTTTACCTAAAACTCAGTTAAATGAAGATGATAATGAGGATGAAAAAGATCCTAGAAAAGAATTAGTAGACAAGCTTCTTCAATATAAAAAATTTAAAGCAGCAGCTGAATTTTTGAAAAAGAGAGAGATAGGCTTAGAAAAAATGTTTGGAAAAAAACCAGAGATAATTGAACAAGTTAATATGAGTACAAGTCCGGAACAATTTTTAAAGGGAATTACTATGTTAGATTTGTATCGGGTTTACAGTCATCTTATGGATAGCTATGTAAATAAACTTAACAACGGAAATGTCATGGGCAGGGAAATATCCTTAGATAAGTTTAAATTACAGGATAAGATGTTATATATACGAGAAATTATTCAAACTAAGCCTCAAATTAGGTTTTCTGTTGTTTTAAAAAAATGTTCTTTTAAAATAGAGAAGGTCGTAACCTTTATTGCACTTTTAGAACTTATAAAACTTAAAGTAGTATCCGTAATACAGTATGAAAATTTTGATGAAATCTATGTGGAAAGGATAATTGAAAATGAGAAATAATAATGAGGAAAGTACTAGCAGCGAAATTACTCAAGAAAAGGACTTAACAAAAGATGAATATTTTTCTATAATAGAATCATTATTGTTTGTATCTGGTGAACCTCTTACTCTTAAGCAAATTGCTTCAATAATGAAACTCAGTAGTAAAGGTACAAAGGATTTACTTAAGGATATGACAGTTAAGTACAGACAGAAATCTAGAGGAATAAAAATTTTAAACAGTGAAGATAAGTACAGTTTAGTTACTAAAACGGAAAATAGTTATTATGTTGAAGAATTACTTGGGAATAACTCAAGACAATCCCTATCTCAAGCATCCCTGGAAACTTTAGCTATTATTGCTTATAAACAGCCTATAACTAGAATAGATATAGATGAAATAAGGGGAGTAAAAAGTGATAGGGCAATATCAACTTTGGTTGAAAGAAAACTGATAAAAGAAAATGGAAGATTGAGTGTACCTGGGAGGCCTATACTATATGGTACTACGGAAGAGTTCTTGAAATATTTTGGGCTTGAAAATATAAATGAAATTCCGAGTATTGAGGAATTTCATCTTGATTAATTTAGGTGTATTCAAAAAATTATAGTGTATTATGGTAAGTGAAGAAGAAATGACTATTCCTCTTCACTTTTTTCTTCTTCCTTCTTCTTATCAGAGTTATGCTTGGATTTTGAAGATTTAGAATTCATCATTCCCCTTATTACATCCATTACTTGTGGAATTGAATCTACTATTTTATCATAGGTATTATTTTGGTCTAAAGATAAAAGTCTTATAGAGTCACCTTTTGTGACTAAAAAAGCCACAGGTTTTACCGTAACTCCAGCTCCTGAGCCACCACCAAAAGGATATTCTGGATTAGGTGATTCTTCATGGCTTACGTCGAATTCGCTTCCTCCAGATGCAAACCCAAAGGATACCCTTGAAATTGGTATTATAAGAGAACCGTCTTTTGACTCTACAGCATCGCCTACTATGGTATTTACATCTATCATATCTTTTAAATTTTCCATAGTGCTTTTTAATAAATTTTCTATAGGATGATTATCCATAAAAATTCCTCCTTTACTATTCGTTCTTAGTTATTAATTCTTAACTCAAAAATATGCATAGATTATAGTTTTTTTACACTTTTAGCTGTGCTTAAATAGTTTTATATACATATAAATAACTTTAGCTAAACTAATGTAAATTATACTTGATATTTCTAAATTAAAATAAAAACAGTTAAAAACAGGTTTTATTTTAATTTCTTTTTTCTTCACTACAAAAATGTTTTTAATTAGAGCAAATATAAAAGTGATTAATGTTGGTATAAGCCCATAAGTTATGGCAGTATAGGCTGCATCATCTAACCCATAAATGAGTTTTACCTTAATTTTTATATGGGGTTTAAATTTTAATTTTTTAAGGGACTTCAAATTTACTTTGAAATTATTTATGAGGGATGAGGACTTTTTCTTTCCTTCAAGAGGGGGTTTGTTATGTTTTAAATTAATTTTATCTATAACATTTAAATTATAGATTTTTAGTGAGAAGGTTTTATTGCTATAGTTCATTTTTATTTTAAGAGGTATAGGAATAAATACCAAAACAAATAATATTAAGATAAATAAAATAAGTAATTTAATCAATATTTAAATCCCCCCATTTAAAAGGTTTTATTATTAATAATTATTACCTTAATAGTGAATTATATACTAATTTAGAATGAGTTTTACTAGTAATATATTTGCTTTGGGGAAAAATACTTAATAATCTATTGAGAGGAAGGAGATAAACTATAGAAATTATGAAATTAAAAAAGAGTTTATCATATATAGTAATAATATTTATAACTTTTAATATTTGCAGCTATACTGCGTTTGCAGATGATAAAAATTCATCTTTTCGAGAACCTAATATAAATGCACGCTGTGCCATAGCTATGGATAGTAGATCGAAAGTAGTTATGTATCAAAAAAATGCTTCTGAGTTAGTACCGATGGCAAGTACAACTAAGATAATGACAGTACTAGTTGCAATGAAATATGGAAAATTAGATAAAAAAGTACAAATATCATCTAGATCGTCAGGGATAAGGGGATCTGTGGTAGGTTATAAAAAAGGAGAAAATATAACTTTAAAGGAACTTCTATATGGACTTATGTTGAGGTCAGGAAATGATGCGGCTATAGCTATTTCAGAAGGTGTAAGTGGAAGTGTAGAAGAGTTTGTAAAACTTATGAATGAGTATGCTAGCGAAATAGGAGTAATAAATACCCACTTTAAGACGCCTCATGGACTAGACAAAGAAGAGCATTATTCCACAGCTTATGATCTTGCAGTACTTACATCTATAGCTAAAAACAATGCATTGTTTAATGAAATTGTTAGTTCAAAAGATGTGGATGGATCCCAAAATGGATTTACAAGAAGTTATCACAATATCAATAAAATTCTTTGGAAAATTCCAGATGCAAATGGAGTTAAGACAGGTTATACTGGTAAGGCAGGAAAATGTTTAGTTACATCTACAAAAGTTCAAGGAAACGATGTTATAATAGTAGTTTTGAATTGTCCTAGAAGATGGGAAGAAACGGAAAAAATATATAAATATGTTGATAAAAATTTTAAGTTTAACAAGTTATTTTCTAAAGGAGATAAAGTTCTAGAGCTAAGAGTAAATAAAAAAGATTTAAAGTTAGAGTGTGAAGATGATGTTATAGTGCCTATAAAAAATGGATTCAAGTGCAGTGTTAAAATTATAAAACCTCAAAGAATAAAATATTCAATTAACGAGGGTGATAGAATAGGAATGCTTTGTATATATGAAGGGGATAAAAAGATATATAGTACGTCCCTTAGAGCTTCCAATAGCATAAAAGTGAAAAAATTTATGAAATGGACCTTTTAACTTAGAAATTCTATAGATTTTCTAAGTAGAAAGTTTACTTATACCAGCCATATACTAACAAAAATCATCACACTAAAAACTTTTTATAAGTCTAAAGTTCAGTATTTAGAAAATCTAAAGAAGCTTATATAAACAGAGTTCTTGGCATCAGATGGAGTTTTGACTCCACCTGATGCTTAGAAATCGTTATCCAGGGACGTATCTGCTCTTTATTCCCACTTGGATAAGTGGGAATATTAGAGCAGATAGTCATCGGATAAACTCGTACCTGAGACATATATAAGCTCCTAAGATTTTCTAAAATACTTCGCTAAGACTTATAAAAAAAGTTTTTAAGTGTGATTTCCATTTTGTTAGTATATTTTATATATAAGTTAAAATTTCAAGGTGTGATAAGGAGAGGCTATATCCCTGGGTACGTTCAACTAAGGGACTGTTCAAAGCAATCTAAAAATTGCTATTGAAACACCACCAAATTTCATTTAATCTAAGTTTCTTTAGATTTTCTGTGACAGTAGAAAATCTTCTTTAATTGTGAACTAATTACTTCCATTTAACGACAGAAAAAAAGTTCTTCTTTTTTTGAGTCTTCTAGTAAAGTGAATCTTTTTGTAGAATACGGATCGTTTTTTTTTATACTTTTTAAAGCATTTTCTAGAAACTTATCACTAAATTTAATTTGGAAATCTTTTTTAATTTCATTATATATAGTATATTCTATATGAGGTGGAGTAGTATCTACTATATAAATCGGAAAAAGATTTTCTATAGGCTTGTTTACAAGTGCATATTGATATAGTGAAGCATCGACAATAATACCTCGGTATATATTAAAACAATGGGCAAAACTTCTACTGTAGTGTTCATTTATGTAGATACGCAATATGCCTTGCATAGCAGGAACATCCATATCTTCATGTTTGCAAATTTGACATATAAGGGAAGCTATTAAAGGACCATTATTTGAAATAGTATATTTATTAATGCAATATTTACATACATTTTCTAAAAAAGTTTTCTCAGAAATGCTCATATCTATTATCATCTCCTAATTTTAAAACCTAATATATTTATTAAATCATATTTTGATATGTAAATAAACAAGTTTTTATGCAATTTTGAAAAAGGTAATTTGCATAAAACTGCTTGAAATCAATAGTTAGCGTAATAGTTATTCTTTTAGCATACATTAAGTAAGCAAAATTGATATGTAATAATTATGTATAATTATTACATATATTCAATATTATATTAGAAAAAGTACTTTGTTTTAAGTATAAAGTAAAAAATCAAACATAAATATAACAAAAATTGTTAATTTTTTATATCAATAATTTTTATTATATTATTTTAATTAAATTTTTCACATGTATAATTAAAAGTAAGATAGAGATAGTTAGGATATTTTAGTGCATTTATTTAGATAAAAAATATGTATACAAGATTAGAAAAAAATTATAACACATAATAGTTGCATTGAAGGTAATACTGTTCAATATCGATACAGATAAAAAAAATTTATAATACAGAAGAAAAAAATATAAATTTGTGGTATAATATAAAATATAATAATTTAGATTTACACCCCGTGAAAACGCTAACAAATAAATAGGGAGATGTATTATATGAAAAGAGAATCGGAGGGTATTGTAATTGAAATAAGTGAAAGTATTGCAAAAGTAAGAGCTAGTAGACACGGAGATTGTAAAAGCTGTGGTGCTTGTCCTGGTGATAATGCTATAGTTGTAGATGCAAAAAATCCGGTTGGAGCAAAACCTGGTCAACATGTTATTTTTGAAATAAAGGATGCAAATATGTTATGGGCTGCCTTTATTGTATATATACTACCGCTTATTGGAATCTTTATAGGTGCATTAATAGGAACATGGATAGGTGGAAAATTAGGTCATTCTTTAAGAGAGTTTCAAATAGGTGGGGGAGTAGTATTTTTTATTTTATCATTGATATATGTAAAAATATTTGATAGATCTACAAGCAAAAATGAAAATGCAAAACCAGTAATCACAAAGATATTGTATTAAGTAATTTGTGTACAAACTTTAATTAATAAGAGTATCTTTTAAAGTTAACTGACATTTAATAGATAAATTGTCATTATATATTATTTCCTATAGTATATAATTTTATAACGGATTATGGAAAATTCTATAATCTGTTATAAAAATTATGTTTATATTTATTTTGCAGTTTCGTTTATATACATGCTGTAAAAATTATTGAAAGAGGTGTTTAAGAGTGTTAAAAAGTTTTCGAGGTGGAGTACACCCGGATGATAGCAAAAAGTACACAGCTAATAAACCTATAGAAATAGCACCTATACCAGACAAGGTGTTTATTCCCGTTAGACAGCATATAGGTGCTCCTACATCTCCTGTAGTACAAAAAGGAGATGAGGTAAAAAAGGGACAACTTATTGCGAAGAGTGATGCTTTTGTTTCAGCCAATATATATGCATCTACTTCTGGAAAGGTTGTAGATATAGGAGATTACCCACATCCTGGTTTTGGAAAGTGTCAAGCTATAGTTATTGAAAAAGATGGAAAAGATGAGTGGGTAGAAGGAATACCAACTTCACGTAATTGGAAAGAGCTAAGTGCAAAAGAAATGCTTGGAATAATAAGAGAAGCAGGCATTGTAGGAATGGGAGGCGCAACTTTTCCTGTTCATGTTAAACTTGCACCACCACCAGATAAAAAAGTAGATGTTTTTATTTTGAATGGTGCTGAGTGTGAACCTTATTTAACTGCAGATTATAGGTCCATGTTGGAAAAATCAGATAAGGTAGTTGCTGGAGTTCAAATAATTATGAAAATCCTCAATGTGGAAAAAGCATTTGTAGGTATTGAAGATAATAAACCAGATGCCATAGAAGCTATGAAAAAAGCTTTTGAAGGTACAAAAGTACAAGTAGTAGGCCTTCCTACCAAGTATCCTCAGGGTGCTGAAAAAATGCTTATAAATGTTTTGACAGGTAGAGAAGTTCCATCAGGTGGATTGCCTGCAGATGTAGGTGCGGTTGTTCAAAATGTAGGTACATGCATAGCAATAAGCGATGCAGTGGAGAGAGGAATTCCACTTATACAGAGAGTTACAACTATAAGTGGAGGTGCTATTAAAGAGCCTAAAAATATATTAGTTAGAATTGGAACTACATTTAAAGATGCCATTGATTTTTGTGGAGGATTTAAGGAAGAACCAGTTAAAATAATTTCAGGTGGACCTATGATGGGATTTGCCCAATCAAATTTGGATATTCCAATAATGAAGGGTTCATCAGGAATACTTGGTTTAACTAAAAATGATGTAAATGATGGAAAAGAATCTTCTTGCATTAGATGTGGCAGATGTCTAAAAGCCTGTCCTATGCACTTGAATCCAAGTATGTTAAGTATTCTTGGACAAAAAGATTTATATCAAGAAGCTAAGGAAGAATATAATCTTTTGGACTGCGTAGAATGCGGCAGCTGTGTATATACATGTCCTGCTAAACGAAGAATTGTACAGTATATTAGATATTTAAAATCAGAAAATAGAGCTGCAGGGGCAAGGGAAAAGGCTAAAGCAGAAAAGGCTAAAGAAAAGAAAGAAAAAGAAGAGGTCTTAAAATAATAAAGGAGTGATAATAAAATGGCGGAAGCACAGATAAAGAAAAATATTTTTACTATTTCGTCATCACCTCATGTTCGTTGTGATGAATCTGTTTCTAAGATAATGTGGAGTGTCTGTTTAGCACTAACTCCAGCTGCGATTTTTGGCGTATTTAATTTTGGAATTCATGCTTTAGAAGTAATTATAACAGGAATTATAGCTGCTGTAGTTACAGAGTACCTTGTAGAAAAAGTTAGAAATAAACCTATAACTATTACAGATGGAAGTGCTTTTTTAACAGGACTTTTACTTTCTATGTGTTTACCTCCTGATATTCCACCTTATATGGTAGCTATAGGATCTTTTATAGCAATAGCAATAGCTAAACATTCTATGGGAGGACTTGGTCAGAACATATTTAATCCAGCTCATATTGGAAGGGCTGCACTAATGGTTTCCTGGCCTGTAGCAATGACAACATGGTCAAAATTAAGTGCCAGTGGTGTAGATGC
Organism: Clostridium sp. 001; assembly: GCF_019056555.1. Lineage (NCBI taxonomy): Bacteria > Bacillati > Bacillota > Clostridia > Eubacteriales > Clostridiaceae > Clostridium > Clostridium sp. 001. The sequence goes on from NZ_CP020473.1 coordinate 3,656,749, forward strand.
TGTAACCACAGCAACTCCTCTTGGAATTTTAAAGCTTCAAGGTTATTCAAAATTACTTGAGACTTTTGGAGGTCAAGGTGCACTTTACAAGGCAATGTTCTTAGGTACTAGAAATGGAAGTATAGGAGAAACTTCTACAATATTACTTGTTTTAGGTGGACTTTATCTAATATATAAAAAATATATTAACTGGCAGATTCCAGTAGTAATGATCGGTACTGTAGGAATACTTACCTGGGCTTTTGGAGGAACTACGGGACTTTTTACAGGAGATCCTGTATTTCATATGATGGCAGGCGGACTTGTAATTGGAGCTTTCTTTATGGCTACTGATATGGTAACAATTCCTATGACTATTAAAGGACAGGTTATTTTTGCATTAGGTGCAGGTGCGCTTACATCACTTATAAGATTAAAAGGTGGTTATCCAGAAGGCGTATGTTATTCAATATTACTTATGAATGCAGTTACTCCTCTAATAGATAAGTTTACACAGCCAGTTAAATTTGGGACAAGGAGGTAAGCTTTAATGGCTAAAGATAAAGATCAAAATAGTATTTTTGCAATTACTAAGAACTTAACCATTACGTGTTTTATATCTGGAATTATAATAGCTGCGGTTTATTATGTAACATCACCAGTGGCAGCACAAAAACAAGTTCAAATACAAAATGATACCATGAAAGTTTTAGTCAATGATGCTGATAAATTTAATAAAGTAAATGGTAAAAAGGATTGGTATGCAGCTCAAAAAGGAAACAAGACAATTGCATATGTTGTACCTGCAGAGAGTAAAGGTTACGGTGGAGCTATAGAGCTATTGGTAGCTGTTACTCCAGATGGAAAAGTAATAGATTTCAGCATTGTATCTCATAATGAAACTCCAGGACTTGGAGCAAATGCTTCAAAGGATTCTTTTAGGGGACAGTTTAAGGATAAAAAGGCGGATGCCTTAACAGTTGTAAAAGATAAGTCTAACACTAAAAACATTCAAGCTATGACAGGAGCTACAATTACGTCAAAAGCTGTAACTAAAGGAGTTAAAGAAGCTGTTGGGCAAGTTACTACGTTTACGGGAGGTAAGTAATTATGAAGAATTTGTGGAATATATTTAAAAAAGGATTGATTGCAGAAAACCCCATATTCGTACTTGCACTTAGTTTGTGTCCAGCACTGGCAACTACAAGTACAGCTGTAAATGGATTTACCATGGGGCTCTGCGTGCTATTTGTTATAACTTGTAATAATACTGTGGTTTCTATAATTAAGAATTTTGTAAATCCTAAGGTACGTGTACCTGTATATATCACTTGTATAGCAACTATAGTTACAGTAGTGGAACTTGTTATGCAGGCTTATGCACCTCTATTATATAAGCAATTGGGAATTTATTTAGCATTGGTAGTTGTATTTGCTATAATACTTGCCCGTGCAGAGACATTTGCATCTAAAAATCCTGTAGTTCCTTCTTTCTTTGATGGACTTGGAATGGGATGTGGATTTACTTTGGCACTTACTATAATAGGAATGATACGTGAATTATTTGGATCTGGAGCTATATTTGGTTTTAATGTATTTGGGGCTTCATATAATCCAGCTTTGATTATGATACTTCCACCTGGAGGATTCATACTTATAGGATATTTAGTTGCTATAGTAAAAGTTTATAACCAACATATGGAGAAAATTAAAATGCAAAAATTAGAACAAGCAAATGGAGGTGAAGCATAATGGCATCTTACCTTACTCTTTTTATAAGTGCAGTAGTTGTAAATAACTATGTTTTAACAAGGTTTTTGGGACTTTGTATATTCTTTGGTGTTTCTAAGAATTTAAATGCTTCTGTAGGTATGGGTATGGCTGTTACTTCTGTTATTACTATGAGTTCAATATTGGCCTGGGTAGTATATCATTTTGTACTTATACCATTTAATTTAACTTTCTTGAAGACAGTAGTTTTTGTACTTCTTATTGCTAGTTTTGTACAGCTTTTGGAGACTATTATTAAAAAGCAGGCACCAGCCCTATATAATATGTGGGGAATATACCTTCTTTTAATAGCTACAAACTGTATAGTACTTGCTGTACCTATATTAAATGCTGATTCTAACTTTAATTTTTTACAGAGTGTTGTTAATGCGATAGGATCTGGGCTAGGCTTTGCTATGGCTATAATTTTGATGGCAAGCCTTAGAGAAAAATTGAGATTAGCAGATGTACCTAAACCTTTAGAAGGTCTTGGAGTAGCTTTTATTTTAGCAGGAATGTTAGCCCTAGCTTTCCTTGGTTTTTCAGGTATGATTTCTATGTAGAAAGGAGCTAATAAAATGAATACTGTAATTATGATTTTAGTTGTAATGACTGTTATAGGTCTTATATTTGGACTTGTTTTAGCCTATGTAAATAAAAGATTTGCAATGGAAGTAAATCCACTTGTGGACTTAGTAGAAGATGTACTTCCAAAAGGCCAATGTGGAGGGTGTGGATTTGCAGGATGTAAAGCTTATGCAGAAGCTGTTGTTTTAGATGAGAGTGTACCTCCAAATCTTTGTGTACCTGGAAAAGCAGCAGTTGCAGAACAGGTGGCAAAGTTAACGGGTAAATCTGCTCCACCTATTGAACCTAGAGTTGCACATGTAAGATGTGGTGGAGATTGTACAAAGGCAGTTAAAAATTTTGAATATGAAGGTATACATGATTGTGTAGCTGCAAATTTACTTGAAGGTGGACCTAAAGCTTGTAAATATGGATGTCTGGGATTTGGGACATGTGTAAAGAGCTGTCCTTTTGGAGCTATGGCAATGGGTTCAAATGGACTTCCAATAATTGATACAGATATATGTACAGGTTGTGGTACCTGTGTAAGCGCGTGCCCAAAACAGGTACTTGGATTTAGGCCTGTAGGTTCTAAAGTAATGGTTAATTGTAATTCTAAAAATAAAGGTGGAGCTGTACGTAAGGCATGTAGTGTAGGATGTCTTGGATGTGGATTGTGTGCTAAAAATTGTCCAAATGATGCCATTAAAGTAGAGAACAATCTAGCAGTAGTAGACCAAAGTATTTGTGCGTCATGTAGTGAAGCTACCTGTCTTGCTAAATGTCCTACAGGAGCTATTAAGGCTATTGTAAGCGGTACAGACTTACAACAGCAGAGCAAGAATGAAGCTGCTGCAAATTCATAATGGCAGTGGAACAAAGCTTAAATTTGTTGATATTAATAATATAATTAGAGTAATATCAAGTGATTCTTAGGTTCAGGTGGAGTTTGCTTATAAGGAATACACTTTTCTCCATCTGAACCTTAGAAGAACTTATCCAGGTGCGTAGCAGTGCTTATCCCCCATTTTGAATAAGATGGGGGTGTTAGCAGTGGTAGCAATCGGATAAAAAATGTGCTGCGATTTTGCAGCACATTTTTTATACCTATGGTGGAGTTATTTATTTTTTAATTCTTTAAACATAGGAATTTTATATAAGTTATTAGTTAGAAATTTTACGCACCAACCTATAAAGTATCCTGTGATTATAGCAGAGATTAAAAGCACCGGTAGATATATGTATATTCTAAAGTCTTGAATTACTATAGAAGCTACTAAGAGTTGGCCTATATTGTGAAATATTGCCCCGCATATGCTTATAGTCCATAGACTTAAGGAATTTTTAAAATATTTGTATAGAAGAATCATAACAATGTTACTTAAAATTCCTCCAGCTATGCTGAACATAAAGGTAGACATTGTTCCACCGAACATAGATCCTAGAAGCGTTCTTAAAAACATAATTAGTAAGGCTTCTTTCCATCCTATAAGTATAAGTGCAGCTAGGGAAATTGTATTTGCAAGTCCTAACTTTATTCCGGGAAATAAAACTGGAACTTGAGCTTCTATTATGTAGATGACTAGAGCTATGCTTGTTAGAAAGCTTAAAAAAACCATTTTCCTTGTTTTGTTCATTAATCACACCTTGATTTTAAATATAATTTTAACTGGATATATCATCATATTTAGAATTATTTCCCTCTATTTTAATTATTAATTTATGGGGAAGACATATAATACTTTGACCTGGTTCAGATATCCATCCTGTTTTTACACAAATTTTATCAGGGCAGTCTGCGTCTTTTATGCGTATTTTACCATTTTCTATTTCTATCAAATTATAGTGAGATTTATTGTACTTTACTGTAAGTTCTTTTGCGGTTTTTACTTTAGTTAAGTCTATTGTATCTATAATTTTACCATCTTGCTTTATTACAGCTATTTTATGTGAACCCTTTACATATGAACGGTATATAAATACTCCAGCACAACTTGCAATTATTAGTATTAAAATTAATACTGCAGCAATCTTATCCCCTTTTTTCATACAAACACTCCCATACTTTGTATAATTACAGAAAATTAATTGGTAACCTCTCTATGATTTTACTATAACAAAAGGGCATTTACAATGTTACTGTAGTAAAAACTTAAATTTTAGTGTGATAAACTATTAGAACAGCTGTAAATAGAGTTAATCCCTAAAGGATACCGCCTTCTAAGTGCTGAAGAACTTAGAAGCCTGTTTCTAAGCATCAGATGGAGTTAAAACTCCATCTGATGCTTAGAAATCTGTTTATCTGTGGTTCTGAAAAATTCTGTAGTTATGAGTAGAAAAAATAAAAAATTTAGTATAAGCTTATATATCGTTTTTAATGTAAATAACTGTTGCCATCTAGAGGAATTAGAACTTGAAGTTTAGGATCACGTGATACATTACCTACGGCATATACGCTGTAAAATCTGTTTGGAATAATTCTGATGTTTGGGATATAAAGAACTTTTTTACCAGAATCAGAGGTAAATACTTCTAATGTATATTTGCCAGGCCTTACAGGAAGATATTTAGTAATTCCTTTATAGGATACATTTGGAAACAATACATTTCCATTAGGCAATTTTACATCTACACTAGGTGCGTCTGGGGAAAGATGGACAAATCTTATAAAAGCTTTACCTGGTATCTTAGGACGTCTTACATCTTCTATAGATAGTAAACCCATATTTGGATAATTGCCTATAGAAGAAATAGTAAATATTTTTCCAGCAGGTATAGGCAACCTTTTATCCAAAATAGGATTCAAATTATTTCCTGATGGGAAAATTTTTATGTTGTATACCCCTGAAGGCACACTTACATAATCAGAGAAAGATTTATAGGTTAAATTTTTGAAGATACGTCTATCATTTAAATACACATCTATTGCAGGAGAATTAGGACTGGCATTTAAAAACCTTATATAAGAAATAGGATCTATTTCAGGCATTCTGTAAAAACTTTCATAGCTGTAATAAGGGCAAATAAACATTACAGTCACCTTTCATTAAATTGATACACTAATAATATATGTGTATTTTAGTATCTGTGATACAATAATAAAGTACTTTAATACTCATTGAAAATATATTTTCCCAAATAATATAAATTTAATGAAGCAGGTACTTTGCTCATATCTATATAATCTACAGGATAATTTCCGTCCCAGGGATATATTGATAGATATTTTTCGTTATATACGTTTATCACCAGTTTTTCTTTATTAAAAGTAAAATAAATTATGTAGGCAGTTTTTTGTGGAAGGTCTTTTGGTTTATTTATAAAACTGGTCTTATTTAGATACTTTAACATGTTTTTTATATCTGTAATATTTTCATTCTTTAGTTCTGTTTCGTTGTGAAAATTATTTTCTTCTATAATGCATTTTAAGGAGGAAGACATGGTAAGATTTTTAGCAAGTAAATTGGTATAATAAAAGTTGTTAGGTTTTTTTGTAGAAAACATGTAATTACCTAATTTATAACTGCATCCTGAAAATGCAATAATTATAATTAAAAGTGTACTTAAAAACATAAAAAATTTTTTCATTTATATCACCTGACAAAAGTATTCTAGATAAAGTTATGTTTGTGTTTTGCAGTTTATACCATATAAGATAAAAATTAAAGAATTATATAAAGTGATTCTTAGGTTCAGATGAAGTTTGCTTATAAGGATGACTTTCTCCAGCTGAACCTTATTAACAGTATTCTTAGTGTCTTTAGCACTTAGAATAGGTTATCCTTTAGGGGAAGAGCTTATCCAGGCGCGTAGCAGTGCTTATCTCCCACTTTCGTAGAAAAGCAGATATCCCAAATCTTTGATTTGGTGATAGTCGCTTTCGCTGTGTGCGATGGGGGGTTAGCAATGGTAGCGATCGGATAAAAAATTTTGATAGTTAAAAGGAGAGATAGATACCAATGAATTATAAAATAATTGCAATGGATATGGATGGTACTCTTTTAAGTGATGATAAATCTATATCGAAATATAATGAAGAAATGATACATAAAGCGATGAGATCAGGTGTGAAGGTGGTTATATCCTCTGGCAGACTTCCTGTAACATTAGGATTTTATATAGATACAGTATTTAAAAATCAGCCTGTAATATGCTGTAATGGGTCTATAGTACTGGATGAAAATAAAAATATTATAAAATCCAATTTATTAGACAAAGAAGCTATTTTAAAAGTTATAGACATTTTAAGGGAAAAAAAAGATACATATTATCATTTTTACAGTGATAATATACTATATAGTGAAAGAGTTAGTCATGCTACAAGAAAGTTTTATAAATTTAATGAGAATATGGATAAAGATTTTAGGCTGGAGATAAAGATTATAAAAGATTCTAAAGAGTTTATACAAAATAATGGTTCATGTATAAATAAAATAGTAGTAATAGATAAGGATATAGATTATTTAAATGAGTTGAGGGAAAAGATAAATAAAGTATCTAAAATTGATACTACAAAATCAGATATACATAACATTGAAATAATTAGTAAAGGCGTTTCTAAGGGGAGTGGATTGAAGTTCTTGGCAGACTATTACCACATACCTCTAAATGAATGTATAGCTGTGGGAAATGATGAAAATGATGAAAGTATGATAAAAGAAGCAGGTCTTGGAATTGCTGTGGCCAATGCAAGGGAATTTTTGAAAAAGTCTGCAGATTATGTGACAGAAAAGGATAATAATAATGGAGCAATAGGGGAAATTATAAAAAAGTTTATCTGAAAGTTATAATATAATTGTATGGGTTTATTATTCTGGATTATATTGGGAGTGATATTTTTGGAACAAAAAAAACAAATTCAAACTAGATTGAAGAAGATAGAGGGACAGATAAAGGGTATTGAAAAAATGATTGAAAATGATATGTGTTGTAAGGATGTTTTAATACAAATTGCAGCAGTGAGAGCAGCAGTAAACAAAGTGGGAGGGTTGATGATACAAAACTATGCAAAAACCTGTCTTTTTGAAGAAGGGGACACGAGATGTAAAAATGATAAAATAGAATCTTTAGTATCAACTCTCACTATGTTTTTAAAATAGAGATAGCTATACTTAACAATGCAATTTAAATTTTTTGTTCTTAAACAATCTCTTTTTAAAAAGTGAAGAAGCTTTAAAGACAGAGGATACAAAAAATACACCTACAGCTATAGTTCCTGCAGTAGCTAGTGTTTTAAGACCAGTTGAAAGGGAAGCATTTATATTGCCCTGTATAGATTGAAGCATTGTGTTATACATACCTCCTCCAGGTACTAGAGGAATAATTGCTCCTATGACGAAAGTTGTTACAGGTGTTTTTAGTATACGAGCCATTATTTCAGAATAAGTAGATGCAAATACTGAAGCTATGAAAAAGCAAACTGCACTTGAAAAATTTATGTGGGAGGAACTAATTAAATATACAAACCAGGTTAATCCACCTCCTAGGGAAGTAAATATTAAGTTTTTACCTCGTACATTCTCTAGTATATTAAAACCAAGGGTGGCAATTAAAGTATATACAGAATTTATTATTATACTTGTTATCATAATTTAAATCCTCCTAAAATAATCCACAATCGCAATATAACACCAGTACCTGCTGCAATTGCTACTGCAACTAAAAAGGCTTCTAATCCCCTTGAAATTCCCGAGATTAAATCTCCTGATATTGTATCTCTTATAGCATTAGTTATTGCAAGACCAGGGACTAATAGCATAATAGAACTTATTATTATGGTATTGGTATGGGATGCTGCATGAAGTTTAGTACACATAAGTGCTATTAAGGTAGCAGTAGCTCCACATATTATGTTTATGAAAAATTCATTTGTCTGAAGAGAGTTAAGTCCTGTAGAAATCAAGCTTATAAGGCAGCCTATAATAAAGGATATTATGAAATCTACTATATTACCTCCATAGGCTAGACAAAGAAAACTTACGGCAACTCCAGAGAACAGAACATTTGCTCTAAAAGGATAAGGTTTCACTGAATCTATTTTAGACAACTTGTTCTCAATTGAATCTAGAGTATAGCATTGGTCTTTAATATGTCTGGAAACGTTGTTTACTTGGGATATTTTTTCTAAGTTTAAGGTTCTTTGCTTTACTCTTTTTACAATCGATATAGTCTGATTATATTCATCTGATGCTGAAACTATAATTACATTCAAAGTTACAAAAGCATCTACATCACATATGTCATAACTTTTACATATCCTGGTTATAGTTTCTTCTACCCTATATATTTCAGCTCCACTTTTTAGCATTATTTTTCCCGCATAAGCAGCCAAATTTATTATTCTATTTATATCCATGCTTAATCTCCCTATACCAAAAATAAACTATGCATTTATATAGCATAAAAATTCTATCACCTTATAGCAATAATGGCAATACTGGAATATTAAAAACTATACTTGTGTAAAAGGAACTTATAAAGTAATATATTAATAAAGTTAAGCACTAGACAGTATAATTCTTTATTATAGGTAATTATACTGAAAATTTTTTGAAAAAGGAGAGAAAAAAATGGATTTTAGTAGCCTTAAAAATGGAGACAATGCTGTTTATCAAATAATCAAAGAAGAGTATGGAAGACAGGAAAATGGTATAGAACTTATTGCATCAGAAAATTTTACTAGTAAAGCTGTAATGGAAGCAATGGGTTCTTTTCTTACAAATAAATATGCTGAAGGGTATCCTGGAAAAAGATATTATGGAGGATGCTTTGTAGTTGATAAAGTTGAAAATTTAGCTAAAGAGAGAATGAAAGAACTATTTGGAGGAGAACACTTTAATGTTCAGCCTCACTCAGGGTCACAGGCTAACATGGCAGTTTACATGTCAGTTTTGAAACCAGGGGATACGGTTATGGGGATGAATTTAAGTCATGGAGGCCATTTAACTCATGGAAGTAAAGTTAGTTTTTCAGGAAAATTATATAATTTTGTTTCTTATGGGTTAAGCAAGGAAACAGAGAGAATTGACTATGATATGATAAGGGAGCTGGCACTTAAACATAGACCTAAGATGATAGTTTCTGGAGCAAGCGCTTATTCAAGAGAGATAGATTTTAAGACAATAAAAGATATATGTGATGAAGTTGGAGCTTATATGATGGTAGATATGGCTCATATTGCAGGATTAGTTGCAGCAGGAAAGCACATGTCACCAGTACCTTATGCAGACTTTGTTACTACTACTACACATAAGACACTTAGAGGACCTAGGGGAGGAGCTATAATTTGTAAAGAAAAATATGGTAAAGACCTTGATAAAACTATATTTCCTGGAATACAAGGGGGACCTTTAATGCATATTATAGCAGCTAAAGCAGTTTGTTTTGGTGAAGCATTAAAAACTGAATATAAAGACTACATAGACCAGGTTGTTAAAAATGCAAAAATTTTGGGAGAAGAGCTTACAAAGTATGGATTTAGACTTGTAAGCGGTGGAACCGACAATCATCTTCTTTTAGTAGATCTCACCAATAAAAACATAACAGGAAAGGATACTGAGGAAGTCCTAGAGAAAGTAGGTATAACAGTAAATAAAAATGCAGTTCCTTTTGATAAATTAGGGGCAAATATTACAAGTGGAATTAGAATAGGTACTCCAGCGGCAACTACAAGAGGCTTTAAAGAAGAGGAAATGAAGAAAATAGCTTATTTTATAAATAGTGCTGTAGAGAACAGAGATGGTGATCTTTCTAAAATTAAGGAAGAAGTAGTTGAACTATGTCATAAGTTTCCTCTATATAATGTGAATTTATAAACAGAGTTCTTGTCATCAGATGGAGTTTTAACTCCATCTGATGCTTATTAACAGGCGTCTTAGTGCTTTAGCACTTAGAAGGCGTTACCCTTTAGGAAAAATCGTTATCCAGGGACGCAGCTGATCGCAACGTAAACTTGGAGAAAAGCAGATATCCCAAATCTTTGATTTGGTGATAGTCGCTTTCGCTGTGTGCAAGCAGATATTCCAAATCTTTGATTTGTGCGGCTAATTTCATATATAGTAAATATTACATAAGGCTTAATATATTTTCACCTAGCACTAATTGCTTTTTACCATTATCTTCAATTACTGCTTCTACCATAGTTCTTGATGCTAGGGGATTTCCCCAGGGAGCATCCGAACTAAATAGAACTCTTTCTGGAAGTGCTTCCACAGCTAACTTTAACGCAATAGTTGCATAAACTGCAGATGTATCTAAATATATATTATTTATTTCCTTGGCAATTTCAATAGTATCAAGCCAGTTAAGTCCTCCCATATGGCCAAGTATTACAGGTATATTTGGATTTAATTTAGCTAAATTTGCTATACCTTTTATGTCACTTAAAGTTAAAGGACTAAAGGTGTGAATCCATATAGGTATTGGCTTAAAATTGTTCATTGAGTTGAATACAGTTTTAAGTAAGTTCGTACATCCAGAAGCAAGAGTAAATTCACCAATACCTATAAAGTTGTTTCTTATAATTTGATCTTCAATAAAATAGCTAGTTTCATCTTCCGAAATACCAACTGGAACACTTCCAAATCCCTTGAACCTCTTAGGGGTGTTTTTTACAACTGAAGCTAATTCTTTATTTATAATTTTCCTTGATTCTAAAGAATTTGTATTACCAACTAAGATATTGTTTAAAGCTAATATGCCATTTTTAACTTCACCTACTGTTTTAGCACCTTCTGGGTGTATTGATGTGGCAAATAAAATAGTTAAATTAACCTTTGCTTCATCCATCATCTCAATTTGTTTTTTTGTAGGTAGTATTACATGTTCATGGCTGTCTATAATCATTTTCATCTATCCCTTCTATATATTGTATATAAAGAGGATAAACCTTAGAGTCGACTCTAAGTCAATGGTGATTTTAAAATTTTTTTATAGATATTTCTCCTGTCTATAGAAACTTCGATTAGTTTATTTAATTCTTCTCTTTCCCTTTTTAGCTTTTGTATGTGAGTGTCCAATATATTTAATCTTTTCTGAATTATATCATGTATATTTAAACCATTTTTAAAATCTTTTATCATACAGCCTTCTTTAATGATTTCCTTGATATCATCAAGTGACATTCCTATTTTTTTGAAAAATATCAAACACTCTAGATACCTTATATCTGATTCTGTAAATATTCTAACTCCATTTTTGTTTCTTTTTAACCATGGTAAAAATCCTATCTTTTCATAATATCTTATGGTATAAGAGGTGAGACCTGTTGCATTTGAAACATCTTTTATGGAATAATATTTCACTATAATTACCAACCTTTCTGATATTTCAATTATACAATAGTTTGTTGAATACTCAACTTTCACACATATAGTATATTGTTTAAAATTGAAATAATATTTTATTATGTTTGTACATACAATTTATATTAAAGGAAGTATAAAGGAAGTATAGTGGGGAGGATATTATTATGATAAAAAGAGGAAGTTTAATTGAAGTGGAAAATACAAAATATTATGATGGTGGACAAATAATTAAGGTATTTTCAAGAGGTGCATGTTTAAGAGATTGTGAGATGGGAGAACAGGCAGAAATAATTACTTTTACAGGACATGTAATTAAGGGCATAGTTTCCAAAAATAGATGCTGTTATAATAGGCATTATAACTTAGGTAAAAATGTAAAGGAAGTATTATCAATTAAGGTTCATTAAAGATAAATAAACTAGCATAGTAGCTAGTTATTTTTTTAATATGATTAATGTAAAATATAATAACTTATAACTATATTATTCACAACGATATATATATATGATATAATATGTACGAACTATTATGACAAAAATGCAAAAAACGTTCGAAAAATAAGTAATGAGGAGAGAGTACAATGAGTGTTAAAAGACTATTTGTAGAGAAGAAAAAAGGATTTGACATAGAAGCTCAAGGCCTTATGAAAGATATTAGAGAAAGCCTCAATATTCATGATTTAGAAAATATAAGAGTAGTAAATCGTTATGATATAGAAAATATTGATGATAGTGAATATGAAAGATCAAAGTATATAATATTTTCAGAGAAAACTGTAGATGAAATATATGAAGAAGAATTACAAGCTGAAACGAATGCTAAAATTTTTGCCGTAGAATATCTTCCAGGTCAGTATGACCAAAGAGCTGACTCTGCATCTCAATGTATTCAAATATTAACCCAGAGTGAGAAAACTCAGGTTAAATCTTCAAAAGTATACTTACTTTATGGAAACATATCTAAAGAACAATTTATGAAAATAAAAAATTATTGTATAAATCCAGTAGATTCCAGAGAAGCTTCTTTGAAAAAAATAGATCATTTAAGTGAAAAATTAGACGCACCTTCTTCTGTAAAAGTTTTGGATGGATTCATAGAAAAAAATGATGATGAGTTAAAGGACATTTTAAATTCACTTGGTCTTGCTATGAGTTTGGAAGATTTGATTTTTTGTAGAAATTATTTCAAAGAACAAAAGAGAAATCCTACTATAACTGAAATTAAAGTTATAGACACATATTGGTCAGATCACTGCAGACATACTACTTTTACTACCGAATTAAGTAAAGTATCCATAGAAGACGGAAAGTTTTCCAAACCTATAAAAAAATCCTATGAAAATTACTTAAATTTAAGAGATGAGATATATGGGGAAAACAAAAAAACTGAATGTCTTATGGATCTAGCTATTATTGGAATGAAAAAGCTCAGAAAAGACGGTAAATTAAAGGATTTAGACGAATCAGATGAAATAAATGCCTGCAGCGTAGTTGTAGATGCTGATATAAATGGAAAAACTGAAAAATGGCTCATAATGTTTAAAAATGAAACTCATAATCATCCTACAGAGATAGAACCTTTTGGAGGAGCGGCAACTTGTCTTGGAGGAGCGATTCGAGATCCTCTTTCTGGAAGATCTTATGTCTATCAAGCTATGAGAGTTACCGGAAGTGGTGATCCTAGAACTAAAATAGAAGATACTATAAAAGGAAGGCTTCCTCAGAAAAAAATAACTTTAGGAGCAGCTTCGGGATACAGTTCTTATGGAAATCAAATAGGTCTTGCAACAGGTATGGTTTCTGAAATATATGATGAAGGCTATAGGGCAAAGAGAATGGAAATAGGTGCTGTAATAGGTGCAGCTCCGTTTGAAAATGTAAAAAGGGAAGAACCAAAACCTTCTGATGTGGTAATACTGTTAGGAGGAAGAACTGGAAGAGACGGATGTGGAGGAGCAACTGGATCTTCTAAGAAACATACAGAAACATCACTTATTACCTCAGGAGCTGAAGTGCAAAAAGGTAATCCTGTTACAGAGAGAAAAATTCAAAGACTTTTTAGAAAATCAAAAGTGAGCAAGATGATAAAAAGATGTAATGATTTTGGAGCAGGTGGAGTTTCTGTAGCTATAGGAGAACTTACAAGCGGGCTTAAAATAAATCTGGATTTAGTTCCTAAAAAATATGAAGGATTGGATGGAACGGAACTTGCAATATCGGAGTCTCAAGAACGTATGGCTGTAGTTGTATCAAAGGAAGATGAAAAGAAATTTATAGAATATGCATCAGAAGAAAATCTTGAAGCTACTACAGTAGCAGAAGTTACAGATGACGATAAACTTAAAATGTACTGGAAGGGAAAACTTATTTTAGATTTAAGCAGAGAATTCTTAGATACTAATGGAGTTAGAGCAACTACAGAAGTTGTTATAAAAGCCCCAGAAGAAAATAGTTATTTTGAGAGCAGTAAGCAATACAAGAATATGAATGACGGCGAGATTTTAAATAAGTGGATCGAAACACTAAAGAATTTAAATGTATGCAGTCAAAAAGGACTTGTAGAGAGATTTGATAGCACAATAGGTGCTTCTACTGTATTTATGCCTTTTGGAGGAAAGTATCAAGATACACCAATAGAAGCTATGGCTGCAAAATTACCGGTATTAGATGGTGAAACAAATACAGCTACTTTAATGAGTTTTGGATATAATCCGGATATAGCTAAGTGGAGTCCATTCCATGGAGCTTTGTATGCGGTAGTTGAATCTGTAGCTAAAATTGCAGTTTCAGGTGGAGATGTTAATAGTATAAAGCTAACTTTTCAGGAGTATTTTGAAAGACTAGGTAAAGAACCTATTAGATGGGGAAAGCCACTTTCAGCCCTTTTAGGAGCATTACATGCTCAGAGAGAATTTGAAATAGCAGCGATAGGTGGAAAAGACAGTATGTCTGGAAGTTTTAAAGATATGGATGTACCACCTACTTTAGTATCTTTTGCTGCAGCACTTGGGGAGGCAGATAAACTTGAGTCTCCTGAATTTAAAGGATACAGAAATAATGTAATACTTTTGAAAGCTTCTAAAGATGAATTTGAGTTACCATATTTTGAAGAACTTAAAAAAATGTATAGTGTTGTAAGTTCTATGATAAGAAAAGGCGAAATATTAGCAGCTTCTACTGTTAAAACAGGAGGAATATGTGAGGCTGTAAGTAAAATGAGTTTTGGAAATAGGATAGGAATGAAATTTACAGAACCTATGAAAGGTGAAGAAATTTTTGCACCAGATTATGGTTCAATAGTTGTAGAAATGGATCCATCTGTAGACTTTGAAAAGAGCTTTAAGGGGCTTTCTTATAAGATTCTTGGTGTTACACAAAAAGAACAAAGTATCAGTATAAACGGGATTAAAATGAATATTTCAGATATGATAGGATATTGGGTAAAAACTTTGGAAAGTGTATTCCCTACACATACTGAAGTTGAAGATAAAAAAATAAAGTTTGAGCGTTTTGAAAGCAATCATAAAAGTTTTCCAGTTGTAAAAATTCCTGTACCTAAGGTTATTATACCTGTATTTCCTGGAACTAATTGTGAGTATGATTTGGGAAGGGCTTTTAAAAATGCAGGAGCAGAAGTTGATACTGTTGTAATTAAAAACTTAACTGGAAATCAGATAGAAGAATCAGTAGATCGAATAGTGAGCGGAATAAATTCGTCTCAGATTATAATGCTTCCAGGTGGATTTAGTGCAGGAGATGAACCAGATGGATCAGGAAAGTTTATTGCTACTTTTTTTAGGAATCCTAAAATAGCAGAAGCTGTAATGGAGCTTTTAAATAAGAGAGACGGACTTATACTTGGAATATGCAATGGCTTTCAGGCACTTATAAAATTGGGACTGTTACCTTTTGGAGAAATAAGGGATATAGATGAGTCATGTCCTACCCTTACGTATAATAAAATAGGAAGACATGTATCCTGTATAGTAAATACTAGAATTGTTTCAAATTTGTCTCCATGGTTTAGCAATGTATCTGTAGGGGATGTACATTCAATACCTGTTTCCCATGGAGAAGGAAGATTTATAGCAAGTGATTCCGTAATTAAAAATTTAAAAGATAAAGGTCAAATAGCTACACAGTATGTAGATTTTCAAGGAAATCCAAGTTATGACATAAAGTTTAATCCAAATGGATCATGTTTTGCTGTAGAAGGTATAACAAGTCCTGATGGAAGAATACTAGGAAAAATGGGACATTCAGAAAGAATTGGAAAAAGTGTTATAAAAAATGTTCCAGGAGTAAAAGACCAAAAGTTATTTGAAGCAGGTGTAAATTACTTTAAATTGTAGGTTTTAAAGTTGAAAATTGACGATTAAAAATGAACAGTAAACAAGGATTTTTATCCTCTATGTTGGGAAAATCTTAAATTTGAGATTTATTGACATTTTATTTATCTGATGGCTACCTGCTGTAACACTCCCACTTCTATCAAAGTGGGAGATAACAGTAGCTACGCCCCTAGATAATTCATCTAAATTTAGTGGGAGAACAAACTGCCACTAAGTAAGATTCATTTATAAAGAGAGTTCACAAATTGTGTTCTCTCTTTATTTTGTGCATATTTATTAATATGCAGAGAAAAGGTTTTAAATATTGGTTGGCTATTTTCATAGGGCCGATTAAGCAAATCATAGATTTTCTCCTGATGCTTAAGTAACAAAACTGTTAGCTTTCTGTTATGTTATTCAATGGTTTAGAATTATAAAAAAAGCTAATATATATATGAACACTTTAAAACAAATTTTGGGATTACTTATATTAAAGTTAGGGAGATGGTGAAATAATTGAATATAAAAAAATTTATTTTTAAAAATGAAAATTATTACAAAATTGTAATGATCTTAGGAATGGTATTATGCATATTATGGATATTGCTTGTGGACACAAAACCATATTCGGATTTTGACTATTATTATAGACTATCAGTAGATATAGCAAATGGTCTTCCATGGGGAGATACTTATACATCAGTTGGATATTGTATGCTTCTTGGTGGAGTTTTTAAACTTTTAGGGGCAGGTTTATTTAAGGCAAAGCTTCTTAATTTATTTTTAACTTTTGCGAGCTATATACTGTTTTATGGTGTTATAAGAAAAATAAATTTAAAAGAAAGAGATAGAAAGATAATATTTGCATTATTTGTTTTTATGCCTAATAACATATTTTACAATAGTTTGGTGGCGACGGAGCCCTTATTTACTACTATACTTATTTTTATTACTTTTATATACTTTAGAGATATTAAACATAAGTATTTTTACATAGGTTTGCTTGTGGGATTAAATGCATTAGTAAAGCCTTTTTTTATTGTCTATTTCTTTGTTATATTTTTATTGGAATTATTAATAGAGAAAAAAATTATTGCTTCTATAAAAAATTCATTAGTAGTTTTGATAGTTTGTGCTATCACTATAGCACCATGGATATGCAGAAACACAAAGCTTATAGGTCAATATACTTGTATATCTAATAATAAGGGAATTGTTCTATATATAAACAATAATTCTCAAAATAAGATGGGGAGATGGATGCCTGCAGATCAAGTAGAAAATTCTATTGTGAAAACAGAAGAATACAAGAAGGCTAATATGACGCAGAAAAATAAGATGCTCACAAATGCGGCTAAAAAATGGATAAAGTCTCATCCGATGAGATTTATAGAATTAGGTTTCAAAAGATTATGTAATGTATATTTTCTGGGAGATGACATACTTTACAGTACTCATGGAAGCAATATAAGCAGTGCTGCCGAAGCTAATTTATTTGCTTTTACTAATAGTATTAGAAACGTGATTTTTGTGCCAGCTATAATATATATATTAATTTATAGTATGGCAATTTTAAGAGCTATATGGAAAAGAAAAACCCATCTTTTAAATAAATATACTGTATACAATGTAATATTGTTTTATATGTTTACATGTGTATATTTTATAACAGAAGGACAGGGAAGATATGCTTTTCCAGAAATATTTATAATGATATACTGCTTTTATTATGCTATAAAGCCTTTAACACATAGGAGTTAGTAACTTCATACTTTTAAATCTCAATTATCAAAAATTTGTTTGAAATTTACATATGTTAGTATGGCTAATATACTATATTTTTGATATAATATTATATGGAAACATATGTAAGGAAACTATGGTGTAGATAACATCTTATATTGGGGGAGATATTGGTGGCAGTACCTATAATTATGACAGATGCATCCTGTGATTTACCAGGAAGCTTTATGGAAAAAAATAAGATACCATTTTTGGGGTTGATGTGTCACTTTAAAAGCAAAGATTATGAGGATAATTTTGGTAAATCCTTAAGCTATGAGGAATTTTATAAGGGCCTTGAAAATGGAGAAATGCCATATACATCACAGATAAATGAATACAGGTTTACTGAAAAATTCAGGGAATTGATGAAACAGAAAAGGCCTATCATATACATAGGAATGTCATCTGGAATAAGTGGAACTTTTAACAGCTCAAAACTAGCAAAGAATGCAATTTTAAGCGAATTTGAAGATGTAGATATAACTTTGATAGATAGCAAAAGTTCTTCTATTGGACTTGGAATTTTAGTATACTACGCTTGTAAAATGGCACAGCAAGGTTTAAGTAAAGATGAGATTATAAATTGGGTAAACAATAATAGGCTAAAGATGAATCATTGGTTTGTGGTAGAGGATTTAAAACATTTAAAGAGAGGCGGTAGAATATCTTCATCTAAAGCTGTTATAGGTACTCTTTTGGATGTAAAGCCTATTATATATATTGAAAATCAAGGAAAACTTAAAAATGTAACCAATGTTAGGGGAAGAAAAAAAGCTATAAAATACCTGGTAGAAAGATTTAGAGAAAGAGCCTTAGATAATGAAAATCAGGTTATAGGTATATCTCATGGAAATTGTATAGAAGATGCCAAGCTTTTAAAAAGTATAATAGAGAGAGAATTTCCAAACAATAAATTTATCGTAAACACGCTGGGTATGGGTATGGCTACTCACTGCGGTAGTGGGATGCTTTCGCTTTGTTTTTTGGGAAATAAAAGATAAATGAATATCGGATAAATATAAGAAATTACTACTGTATTTAAATTCAGTAGTAATTTTTTTTGCAAAACATATTGAAATTTTATAAATTAACTGTTATTATATCAATAACGTTTAATTTATCACTACATCGAATTAAAGTGATACTGCAATAAAATAAGGAAGTGATACTTGTGACTAATTGGAAAAAGTATATACCTGAGGGAACAAAAGATATTTTGTTTAATGAATGTGCGGAAAAAGTGAAGATAGAAAATATATTAAAAAAAATCTATATACAAAGTGGATTTATGGAAGTAAAATCACCAACATTAGAATTCTATGATGTGTTTAATGGGGAAAATGCAACTTTACCGCAGGAAAAAATATATAAATTGATTGATAACCAGGGAAGAATTTTGGCTTTGAGGGCAGATATGACTACCCCTATTGCTAGAATTGCAGGTACAAAATTGAAGGAAGTAGTTCATCCTCTAAGGCTTTGTTATACTTCCAATGTGTATAGAGTCAGCGAAAGTTTAAATGGAAAAAATAGTGAGATAACTCAATCTGGTATTGAAATAATAGGCATAGAAGGTATTGGAGGAGACGCTGAAGTTATAGTAACAGGAATAAAAGCACTTTTAAGTTGCGGACTTGAGAATTTCAAAATAGAACTTGGACATGCAGAATTATTTAAAGCATTAGTAGATGGTGTAGATTTGGATTATGAAGAAAGAGAGAAACTTAGAAAGAGTATAAATAATAAAAATTTTACTGCTTTAAATAACATACTTCTTGAAAACAAAGATAAATTTGAAGAAAGCTCTTTAAAGTCTTTGGAAGAACTTCCTAAGTTATTTGGTGGAATGGAGGTAATTGAAAGAGCCTCTCATCTTATGGAAGATAACAAGAGAGCATTGAAGGCTTTAGAAAGTATAAAAAAGGTGTATGAGATTGTAAGGAGCATTGGTTTTGAAAAATATCTAGCTCTTGATTTAGGAATGGTACACAACATAGATTATTATACTGGCATAATATTTAGAGGTTATACTCATGGGTTTGGAGGAAATATATTAAGTGGAGGAAGATATGACAATTTGATAGCTCAATTTGGAGATAGTCAGCCTGCTACAGGATTTGCCATGGATGTAGATGGAATAATCACTTCACTTGAAGAAAATGGACAATTGTGCTGCGAAAAAAATACTAAGGTTCTTGTATATTATAGAGGAGAAAACTTTGGAAAAGCTTATGAAAAAGCTGAGAGTTTAAGAAAGCAGGGCATAGTTGCAGAGTTAAGTCCTTTTAGAGATGAAAATGAAGCAAGAAAATATGCAGATAAAAAGAATATGGAATTTACAAAAATATAGGAGCGGAGAATTGATATGTCAAACATGAAGAGGGTAAAAATAGCTTTAACTAAGGGTAGAATTGAAAAAGAAGCTGTAAATATATTTCAAATGGCAGGTATAGATTGCAGTGAAGTTATAAATAAAGGCAGGAAACTTATATTTCACAATGAAGAAGATAATATAGATTTTGTACTTGTGAAAGCACCTGACGTGCTCACTTATGTAGAACATGGAGTAGTTGATGTGGGCATAGTTGGAAAAGATACTTTACTGGAACAAAATAGAGATTTTTATGAGGTACTGGATTTGGGTTTTGGAAAGTGTAAATTTTCTGTAGCAGGCCCTAAAAATTCTAATTTTTATTCCGGGTACAATAGAAAAAAAATTGCTACAAAATATCCCAACGTAGCTAGAAATTATTTTAGAAGACTGGGACAGGATGTGGAAATCATAAAAATAGAAGGATCTGTGGAATTAGCTCCTATATTGGGACTAGCAGATGCCATAGTTGATATAGTAGAAACTGGAACTACTTTAAAAGAAAACGGACTGGTGGTTTATGAAAATATATGTGACATAAGTGCCAGAATGGTAGTAAATGTAGCTAGTATGAAGATGAAGAAAAATGAAATAGAGGACATAATAAATAGAGTTCAAATGCAGATAAATGCAGGAGATATATTGACAAATTAGGAGGAAAATTCATGGAAGATAAAATTGTAAAAACAGTATATTTAGATACGGAAGAAGGAAGCAAGTATTTAAAAAATTTTAGAAATATAGAAGAGAGTATACAGGAAGATGTAACTTTAAAAGTTGCTAAAATACTTGAAGATATAAAGAAAAATGGAGATGAGGCTCTTCTAAAATATACAAACTTATTTGATAGTAAAGAGGTTACTAAAAGTAATATAAAAGTAACGCAAGAGGAAATAAAAAAAGCCTATGAGTTTGTAGAAGATGAGTTTATAGATGCATTAAAAACTGCAGCGGCAAACATAAAATTTTTTCATGAAAAGCAGAAGAAAACTTCTTGGATAATTACAAAAGAAGAAGGAGTAATACTTGGGCAGCAAATTAGGGCATTGGAGAATGTAGGAATATATGTACCGGGGGGAACAGCTGCATATCCATCCTCAGTTTTAATGAATGCAATTCCTGCAAAAGTAGCAGGAGTTAAAAATTTGCAAATGGTAACCCCACCTTCAGAAGATGGAAGTATAAATCCTAATATTTTAGTAGCTGCTGATATAGCTGGAGTAGATGAGATATATAAAGCAGGAGGAGCACAAGCTGTAGGAGCACTAGCTTTTGGAACAGAAAGTATTTCTAAAGTGGATAAAATAGTGGGACCTGGAAATATATTTGTAGCTATGGCAAAAAAGAGCGTATATGGCCAGGTAGATATAGATATGATAGCAGGGCCAAGTGAAATACTTATAATTGCAGATGAAAGGGCAAAAGCAAAATATGTGGCAGCAGACTTGATGTCACAAGCAGAACATGATGTACTTGCATCTGCAGTACTTGTTACAACTTCGAAAGAATTGGCAGGGAAAGTAAAACTGGAACTTGAAAGACAAGTACAATCCTTGGAAAGAAAGGATATAATACTAAAATCTCTGAAAGATCGTGGAGCCATAATTATAGTAGATAGCATAGAAGAAGGCATAGATGTGGCAAATGAAATAGCTCCAGAACATTTGGAATTATGTGTTGAGGATCCTTTTTCCATACTTGGAGATATAAAAAATGCAGGTTCCATATTTATGGGGGATTTTGCACCGGAACCTCTTGGAGATTATATGGCAGGACCAAATCATATACTTCCTACAAGTGGAACAGCTAGATTTTTTTCTCCTCTTTCTGTAGATGACTTTATAAAAAAATCAAGTTTTACTCGATATTCCAGAGAGGCTCTCTCAAAAATAGGAGACAAAATTATAAAGCTAGCAGAAACAGAAGGACTTACAGCTCATGCAAATTCAATAAAAGTTAGAACTAAGTAGTAAATATTTCATTAAAAGAAGGTGTTTTGTTTGAGGATAGGAGAACTTTCTAGAAAGACCTATGAAACTGATGTGAATGTAAAAATAAATTTAGATGGCAGTGGAAAATACAATATAGATACGGGAATAGGCTTTTTTAATCATATGTTGTGCATGATAGCAAAACATGGGATGACAGATCTTGATATAGCTGCAAAAGGTGATTTTGATGTGGATTTTCATCATACTATGGAGGACGTAGGAATTGTCATGGGAAAATGTATAAAAGATTCCCTAGGAGATAAAAAAAATATAAAAAGATATGGAACATTTTTTATACCAATGGATGAAAGTCTTTCAATGGTATCTATAGACTTGAGTGGTAGACCTTATTTAGTATTTGATGCTGATTTTAAAACTGAAAAAGTAGGAGAAATGGATACGGAATTGGTAGAAGAATTTTTTAGGGCAGTTGCTTTTAATGCAGAAATGACACTTCATATAAAAGTGATCTACGGAAAAAATACACACCATATGATAGAAGGAATATTTAAGGCATTTGGTCATGCACTTAAAGAAGCAGTATGTATAGATAGCAGTATAAATGGAATAATGTCTACGAAAGGAACTATATAAATAAATTAATAGTTAAGAATTAATAATTAATAGTGAGTGGAAAGTTGATGAAGAAAATTATCCATAATTGTGCATTGTGCATTGAAGAAAGGGGTGTGTAAAATTGATTTCCATTGTAGATTATGGTATGGGAAATTTAAAGAGTGTTCAAAAAGCACTTAAATATATAGGAACAGATAGCAAGATAACTTCAGATCAGTGTGAAATAGAAAAAAGTGAAGCAATTATACTTCCTGGGGTAGGTGCCTTTCCCGAGGCTATGAAAAATTTGAAAAAGAGAAATTTAGATAAAGTGTTAAAAAAGGAAGCAGGAAGTGGAAAGCCTTTTATGGGAATATGCCTTGGAATGCAGCTCTTATTTGACATAGGAGAAGAAATAGAAGAGTGTGAAGGATTAGGCCTGATACCAGGAAAAATAACAAAGTTATATGGAGATATAAAAATACCACATATGGGATGGAATAATTTAATAATAGATAAACAGTGTAAGATTTTAGACGGTGTATCTGAAAATAGCTATGTATACTTTGTACATTCATTTTATGGAGAGTTACAATCTAAGGAAAATTTAAATGCCTATAGCACTTATGGGGAAATAAACATACCAGCTGTTGTAAGTAAAGATAATGTTTATGGAGCTCAGTTCCATCCAGAAAAAAGTGGTGACATAGGTATTGAAATGCTCAAAAACTTTGTGAAGATAACAGCTTAATTGGATAATGTAAGGGGGCTTTTGTATGTTGATACTTCCAGCTATAGATTTAAGAAATGGAAAATGTGTTAGATTGTATCAAGGAAAATTTGAAAAATCAGAGATAGTAGGAGAAGATCCAGTAAAGGTAGCACTGAGTTTTAAAAAAAGCGGTGCAGAGTATATTCATATGGTGGATTTAGATGGGGCACTTGATGGAAAAATAAAAAATATAGAAGTCATATCAAAAGTAATAGACGCAAGTAAGATTCCAGTAGAACTTGGTGGAGGTATAAGAGATATAAAAACCATAGATATGCTTATAGAAATAGGAATATCAAGAGTAATACTTGGAACTGCAGCTTTAAAAAATCCTGATTTTGTGAAAAAAGCACTAAAAAAATACGGAGAAAAAATAGCAGTGGGAATAGATGCAAAAAATGAGAAAGTTGCAGTGAATGGATGGCTTAATGTAAGCAGTGTCCATTACATAGATTTTGCAAAACAAATGGAGGACATAGGAGTTAAAACTATCATTTTTACAGACATAAGTAAAGACGGAACGCTAAAGGGACCTAATTTAGATCAACTCTTTAAAATTCAAAACAGTGTAAGCTGCAGGATAATAGCTTCTGGTGGAATAAAAAATATAGACGATTTGAAGGATATAAGTAAAATGGATATTTACGGTGCTATTACAGGCAAAGCTATATATTCTGGAAACATAGATTTAAAAGAAGCTATAGAAATTTGCAAATAAAAATTAAGGTAGAAGGTGGAATGAATCATGAGTAAGTATTGGAGTGAAATTACAAAGGGTGTAGAGCCTTATGTGTGTGGTGAACAGCCTAAGGATAAAAAATATGTTAAGCTAAATACCAATGAAAGTCCTTATCCACCATCCCCTAAGGTAATTGAGGCAATAAAAAATGCTGCAGATGAAGATTTGAGATTGTACCCAGATCCAGATTGCGATAAGTTAAGGGATGTTATTTCCAAATACTATGGTTTAAATAAAAACCAAATTTTTATAGGCAATGGTTCTGATGAAGTTCTGGCTATGTCTTTTCTAACTTTTTTTAATAAGGATGAAACTATAATTTTTCCGGATATAAGTTACAGTTTTTATCCTGTATATGGTAATTTATATAATCTAAATTATAAGCTTGCAAAGTTAAATGAAGATTTTTCAATTCCATTTCAGGAATTTCTAACTGAAAACGGAGGAATAGTAATTCCAAATCCAAATGCACCTACAGGAAGATGTCTTGAAACCAAAAAAATTGAAGAAATTTTGAAATATAATCAAAATAAAGTAGTCATAATTGATGAAGCTTATGTGGATTTTGGAGGAAATTCTGTAGTAGGTCTTATAAAAAACTATCCTAATCTTTTGGTAGTACAGACATTATCTAAATCACGTTCTTTAGCTGGAATTCGTGTGGGATTTGCACTTGGACAAGAAGATCTTATAAATGGACTAAATAGAATAAAGAATTCTTTTAATTCCTATACTGTAGACAGAGTTTCAAATGCAGCAGCGATAGCAGCTTTTGAAGACCAGGATTATTTTGAAAAATGTGTTAGTAAAGTAATAAATACGAGAGAAACAACTGTAAATAAATTAGAAAAAATGGGCTTTAATATCATACCTTCAAAATCAAATTTTGTTTTTATAAGTCATGCCAAATATGCTGCAAAAGAACTTTTTACAAAGTTAAGGGAAAAAGGAGTTCTTGTCAGATATTTTAACAAGGATAGAATAGATAATTACTTAAGGGTAAGTATAGGATCAGATGAAGATATGAAATTTTTTATAGATAAAATTAAAGAAATAATAGATGAGATAGAGAGGAGCTAAGATTTTGCTTACAAAAAGAATAGTTCCATGTTTAGATGTGAATATGGGAAAGGTTGTTAAAGGAATAAACTTTGTTGACCTACAAGATGTAGGAGATCCTGTTGAAATAGCTGAACATTACAATAGGCAGGGAGCAGATGAAATAGTATTTCTGGATATTACAGCTACTCATGAAAAGAGAAAAACCATAATTGATTTAGTAGAAAGAACTGCAGAAAAAGTGTTCATACCACTTACAGTGGGTGGTGGAATATCTCAGATAGATGATTTTAAAAACATACTTAGAGCAGGTGCAGATAAAATATCAATAAATTCTTCTGCTATAAGGAATCCTAACTTAATATATGAGGCAGCAGACAAATTTGGATCACAGTGTGTAGTAGTTGCAGTGGATGCTAAAAAAAGGGATTCAGGAGATGGTTGGGATGTATTTATAGAAGGCGGAAGAAAAAATACAGGAATAGATGCATTAAAGTGGATTAAAAAGGCAGAAAGTTTAGGCGCAGGCGAAATACTTTTAACTAGTATGGATGCAGATGGTACTAAAAATGGATATGATATAGAACTTACAAGAACTGTAACTAATCTGGTAAATATTCCAGTAATAGCTTCAGGAGGATGTGGCTCTTTAAATGACTTCTATGATGTATTTAATGCTGCAGGAGCAGATGCAGCCCTTGCAGCTTCACTTTTCCACTATGGAGAGCTTACTGTAGGTGAAGTTAAACAATATTTAAAAACTAAGGATATACCAGTGAGGGTATAAAAATATGAACAAAGGTGAAAATATGGAAAGAGAAATTTTAAAGAACATAGATTTTAAAAAAGGGAAAGGACTTGTACCTACAATTGTCCAGGACTTTCAAAATGAAGAAGTACTTATGATGGCGTATATGAATGAGGAATCGTTAAAAAGAACTATCGAAACGGGAAAAACCTGGTTCTTTAGTAGATCCCGAAATGAGCTTTGGAACAAGGGAGCTACTTCAGGCCATTATCAAAATGTGAAAAGTATAAGTGTGGACTGCGATTATGACACAATTTTGATAAAAGTTGAGCAAATAGGAGCAGCTTGTCACACAGGAAACAGGAGCTGTTTTTATAGAAAATTATATTAAATTGAAGGGGGAATATTTTTATGGAATTTCAAACTATATTAGAGGAATTAAGTAAAGTTATAGAGGAGAGGAAAGTAGATCCTATAGAAGGTTCTTATACCAGTTACTTATTTAAAGAAGGAATAGATAAGATATTAAAAAAAGTAGGGGAAGAAAGTGCAGAAGTTATAATTGCAAGCAAAAACAATGATAAAAAAGAGGAAGTTTATGAAATATGTGATTTGATATATCACCTTTTAGTTTTAATGTCAAATCAAAATATAACTTTAGATGACTTATCAGAAGAACTTGGTAAAAGAAGACAGAAAATATGTAATAAAAAACCTGAAAGAAATATCATAGAAGGAATACACTAGTGTGAGTTTGCAGCTTGAAAGTTAACTTATACAAAGCATGTAATGACAAATTTCATCACGTTAAAAACTTTAATAAGTCTAAAGCTTGGCATTTAGAAAATCTAAGAACCTTAGCTAAACTCGTACCTCAAACATATCTAAGCTCCTAAGATTTTCTAAAATGCCTCGCTAAGACTTATGGAAAAGTTTTTAAATGTTCCTTTAATTTTGTCATTACATGTTACCTATAAGTTTAAATTTCAATTGAAAACTTTATAGTCTTTGATCTTAAATGAAAAAAGTAAGCCGTGTTCTTTATGCTCAAACACAGCTTACTTTTATAACTTTTCTAACTTAAAAATCAACTTATGCGTAGAAATATTTTACAATAAGCAAGTACATTTAAATATTTTGTATATACGTCTTAGTAGAAAATTCATAAAAAAACTTAGGGCTTTTGAATTGTCTGAGGTACGAGTTTTCAAAAGTCCTTAGGTTTTTGTGAATTTTCTGTTTAGACGTATCAAAATATTTAACGTACTTGTGATTGTAAAAATATTCGCAGCATAAGTTGATTTTTTGTTTATAAACTTTATGAGTAATCTTATAATTTAAGAAATTTTTAAGAATTTAATTAACAAATATTAAGAAATTTTTTCTATAATAATAAGTATAGAATGTTATATAATAATTTTAGAAAGTTAGGTATTTAAATTTGAGAGTTGGTGTTGCATTGAAGCGTTTAAAATTAAATTTACTACCATTGAGTTTACTACTAATTATACCTATAATAAATGTGTCCTATGGCCTACTAAATAATACAATTAGAGGATGCCATAGTTTAGTTACTAGTTTAGATACGGCCCTTCCATTTATAAAACAATTTATAATTGCATATTGGATGTGGTTCCCATTTATGTTTATATCACTAGTATATCTGTGTTTTAATTATAGAAATAGCTATTACAAATGTGTGATAACTATGGTTATAGGTATGATTACATGTTATATAATCTATTTTTTCTTTCAGACCATGGTGCCAAGGCCTGTTGTTAGTGGAAATGATATTTTTTCCCGTGCTGTAAGGTTTACCTATAGCTGGGATAAACCTTTTAATTGTTTTCCAAGCATACATGTGCTTGCAAGTTATATAATAATGATAGCATCAAGAAAATTGGATAAAAAACCTTTTATAAAATTTGCTATGAATTTTATGGGCATATCTGTAATAGTGTCTACTCAATTTGTAAAACAGCATGTGATTTTAGATCTGATTTTTGCTATACTATTGGCAGAGATAATCTATAGGTTTGTTGCTGGTTTCATTTTGGAAAGGGGACTAATATGGAAAAAGAAATTGTGTTGGTGGTTGACGATGAAAAAGAAATTAGAGACTTAGTTGAGATATATTTGGTAAATGAAGGATATAAGGTATTAAAAGCTTCCAATGGTTTAGAAGCTTTACAAATTTCAAGTGATAATGAAGTCGATTTAGTAATTTTAGATGTAATGATGCCTAAAATGGATGGAATTGAAGTTTGTATGAGAATAAGAAAAAGTAAAAACATGCCTATAATAATGTTGTCAGCTAAAAGTCAGGATTTAGACAAAATATTAGGTCTTACTACGGGAGCCGATGATTATGTAGTAAAACCTTTTAATCCCCTAGAACTTGTAGCCAGGGTAAAATCTCAACTGAGAAGGTATAAAAGGCTAAATATACCTAAAAAAGTTGACCAGGAAGTAATTGAAGTAGACGACTTAGTGATAAACACTAAAAATCACCAAGTAAAAGTTGGTAACAAGGATGTAAAACTCACTCCAAGAGAATTTGAAATTTTAGAACTTTTATCTTCAAATAGGGGTGTAGTGTTTAGTATTGAAAAGATTTATGAATCTGTATGGAAACAGGATTTTTTTGAATCTGATAACACTGTAATGGTACATATAAGAAAAATAAGAGAAAAGATAGAGGAAAATCCGAGAAGACCTCGTTTTATAAAGACTATTTGGGGGGTGGGATATAAAGTTGAAAAATGATTTTAAAATATCTTTAGAATCTAGCTTGAGTAAAATGAAAAACAGTATAAGGCTGGAACTTATATTTGTATTTGCCCTTTGTTTTGTCACGTCTGCTGCACTTGGAAAAGTAGCAGGCGTTTTTTTACAAAATAGGAATATCACTGCTAGAATAGATTATAGTAAAGGTATAGATAGGATGTCTGTAAATGGCAACTTAATAGGGGATGAAATAAAGAGTAAAAGTATAAGTATAGACGATAAGAATAAAATACAAAAAATTATAGATAGTTGTAATGATACTTCAGATTTGGAAAAGATAATGATTACGGATTTAAACGGAAAGGTTTTGTACAAATCAAATAATGCAGATGAAACACAAATAGATGTATATACTACTATAAAGAATTCTATAAAAAATTCTCTTGAAATGATGAAAAATATTCAAAACATATATGCAACTAATAGAGGTAATGAAATAAGTAAAAATAGAGAATATATCAGTTTTTATCCTATAAATTTTATTGATGGAAAAGCCTATTTAGTCATTAAGGGTATGCCGCAATATGAAATAATTTATGAAAAAAGATACAATCCCATTCCTGGGACCATTGTATCTTTTATATCATTTCTAACAATGTTTTATTTTATAACTAATAAAAAAATGAAATATATAGAAAATATATCTTCTGGACTTATAGAAATATCAAGGGGAAATTTAGATTATAGAATAAAGAGTCAAGGAAGAGATGAACTGGCCTTGCTATCAAATAATATAAATTTTATGGCAGAAGAACTAAACAATAAAATGAAAGTTGAAAGGGAAGAGGAGAGAATAAAAAATGAGCTCATAACTAATGTATCTCATGACTTAAGAACACCACTTACTTCTATTAAAGGGTATTTAGCTCTTATTAAAGATAAAAGATATGAGGATGAAACACAAATGAAACAATATATTAATATTGCTTACAATAAATCTGAAAAGTTAGAAGAATTAATAAATGATCTGTTTGAATACACTAAACTTACCAATAAAGCAGTTAATTTAAATAGGCAGAGTATATCATTAAATGGATTACTAGAGCAACTTATAGAAGAATTGGTTCCAATTTGTGAAGAGACAGGGGTAACTATTACTAGAAATTTTCCAAAACACAAATTTCTTGTTTATTTAGATCCGAATAAAACTGCAAGAGTGTTTGAAAATTTATTTATAAATGCTATAAGATATAGTATAAAACCAGGAGATGTAGAAGTTTCATTAAAAGAAGAAAAAGGCGCTGCAGTAATCTCTATAAAAAACAAGTGCGAGCCTGTAAGTAAAGAAGAAGTTGGTAAGTTATTTGATAGGTTTTATAGATTGGATAAATCCAGATCTTCCAATACAGGAGGAAGTGGGCTTGGACTCGCCATTGCTAAAAGTATTGTGGAAATTCAAGGTGGAAAAATAAAGGCAGAATATTCTTCTGGTTATATGGTATTTGATGTAATCTTCAATTTGGCAGATAGTAGGGCATAGGAACAATATTTTACACAAATTACATTCAAATTTTTATTCTAATAGATTATAATATAAATATGGCTTTTAAAGGAGGAATATAAATGGATAAAATCACCTTGTTAGATGAACTGGTGGAAGTAGCTGCAAAACCTGTACTTCAGGTCAGAAATTATTGGCATGCTAGTGTGTACAATGTTTTGAAGGCAAAGAAGGATTCTATAAATGATGAAAATAAGTATTTTTTAGAATTAAAGGCTGATATTTTGAGTATAAAAAGGCTCTGGAAAGAAGAACTAGATACTCTATGTTCTTGGGGTAAAAAGCAAAATATGCCTTCCACATCGGAAATAAGTGAAACAATTTCAAATATGGAAAAGAAATGTGAAACAGAAGTATTAAATGGAAAAGCAGTTTTTAAAAATGGAGATGAACCATATAAAGATGATTTAGAATTTATAGAGAGATATAGTTCCATAAAAAACATGAATGAAAGATTGGCCTATATGGAAGAAGATTATCTATATTGTCGTATAAGGGATTATATAGTATTGAATATATATCAATTTTTATCTCAAAATAGGGAATTTGCAGTTAATATATTAAAAGACGACACTGATGAAGTTATAAAAAAAATGTCGGACTTAATTTCAAAGTATGCAGATATGGGAATGTATGCTGACATGGAGGAAGATTAATATTAATGTACTTAAATCTAGGGGCATCAAAAGGCATTTTCAAAGAAATAACTAGTCAGTATGTTAGTCTATTTTTATCATGCTGCATCGGTAGATTTCTTTCAAATGCCTAATTAGGGGGAAAGTTTTTGAACGTCAGGGTAATAAACCAAGTAATAATTTTATCACTTATGATGCTTATAGGAGTCTTTGCAAAAAAGAAAAATATAATAACTGAAGAAGGAGAAAAAAGTCTGTCGAGTTTTTTAGTTAATATAACTCTTCCGTCACTTCTCATCACTTCCTTTAACTATAGGTATTCAGAAAAGATGATTGCTAATGCAGAAAGTATATTTTTGTATTCAATTATTATTCACATAGTAATTATATTGTTGAGTAAAGTTTGTGCTTATAAATATGAAGACAAAGTAAAGAAAGTAATGAGATTTATTATTATATTTTCTAACAGTGGATTTATGGGATATCCAGTATTAG
The DNA here is from genome assembly GCF_019056555.1 of Clostridium sp. 001. Lineage (NCBI taxonomy): Bacteria > Bacillati > Bacillota > Clostridia > Eubacteriales > Clostridiaceae > Clostridium > Clostridium sp. 001. The sequence continues at coordinate 3,688,138 of NZ_CP020473.1, forward strand.
AGGGACTTTTCGGTAAAGTGGGAATTTTTTATGGAGCGATTTTTAATATACCTCTTAACATATTTATGTTTAGTGTAGGAATTGCCATATATACAGGTAAAAATGATATTAAAAATATAAAGAATGTAATTTCTAATCCAGTTATAATTTCAACTATTGTTGGATTTTTAATGTTTGTATTTTCTATAAAACTTCCATATGTTGTAGATACCACATTGAGTAGTGTAGGTTCCATGACCACACCGCTTTCTATGATTATAGTAGGAACTATGCTGGCAGGAGTGAAACTCAAAGATATCTTTTCGGGATTCCAAGTATATTATACTTCATTTATGAGATTGATATTAGTTCCTCTAGTTACTGTTTTACTCTTAAAACTTATGAAGGCAGACAGTTTTATGATTCAAATATGTGCTGTAATTGAAGCAATGCCATCAGCTGTTCTAGCTTCTGTGCTTGCGCAGCAATATGGAGCAGATAGCAAATTGGCTGCTAGAAGCGTTTTTATAACTACTATAATTTCAATGATTACTATCCCTATTGTAGTTATATGTATACAATTTCTAACTAAAGTTTGAAGGAGGGTTACATATTGTTTGATACACATGTACATACTAATTTTTCTACAGATTCTGATATGAAAATAGAAGAAGCTATAAAATCTGCAAAAGAAAAAAGCATATCTTTTATAATAACAGAACATATGGATATCAATTTTCCAAAAGAAGGTCTGTTTTGTTTTGACGTAGATGAATATTTAAACAAGTATTTAAAATATAAAAATGATAATCTACTTCTCGGCATAGAGCTTGGAATGAAGGAGGATTGTTTAGAACAAAGCAGAAAGTTAATAAAGGATAATTCTTTTGATTATGTAATTGGATCTATACATTTAGTGGAGAACTTAGATCTCTATTATTCAGATTATTATGAAGGCAAAAGTAAAAAAGAGGCTTATTTTAAATATTTGCAAGATATGCTAGAAAATTTAAAACAATTTGAATTTATAGATAGTTTGGGTCATATTGATTATATAGCTAGATATGCTAAATTTGAGGATAAAGAATTATATTATAGTGATTTTCCAGATATAATAGATGAGATATTCAAAGTGATTATAGATAAAGAAAAATGTTTGGAGTTAAATACCAGGAGACTTAAAAATCAAGATTCAGTAAAAAATATGCTGGAAATATATAAAAGATTTAATGAATTAGGAGGAAAATACATAACAGTAGGGTCTGATGCTCATAATTTAGAATCTATGGGAAGTAACTTTAGAGAAGCAGTAGAAATTGCTAGAAGGTGTAATTTAAAAATAGTATATTTTAAAAATAGAAAAGAAGAGTATGATAAAGAGGTGTAGATTATGGATTTTACGAATAATTCGGCTGAAGTAATCAAGCAATTAGGTAAAGAAGGAGCTTTCCTTACAAGTAAATATAATGGAAAAGTAAATACTATGACAATAGGATGGGGAAGCATAGGTTTTGTGTGGAGGAAACCTGTGTTCACTGTGCTTGTGAGACAATCCAGATATACTAAGGAATTTATAGAAAACAGCGGTAATTTTACAGTGAGTGTTCCTTTTAGCAATGACATGAAGAAGGTCCTTGCAATATGTGGAACTAAATCCGGTAGAGATATAGATAAATTCAAGATGTGTAATTTACAGCTTAATTCAGGTAGAAGTGTAGATAGTCCGGTGATAGCAGGATGTGACATGTATTATGAATGTAAGGTTATATATAAACAGGACATGAAAAAAGAACTTTTGACAAAGGAAGTAGATTCAAATTGTTATCCTGATGGAGATTATCATACAGTCTATTATGGAGAAATAGTAAATTGCTATGAAAAATAAAGTTCTCATTGTAAAGATATTTAATTTTTATAGGTGAAACATATGTTGTATAAATACCGTGATGGTTGATACATAGTATTTATACAGTATGTGTTTTATTTTTTACTTTGGATTTAAATGAATATTTTAAGGAGGTTAGAAAATGCAACCACTAGCGGAAAGAATGAGACCAAGGGACATTTGTGATGTAGTTGGACAGGAACATATATTGGGGAATGGAAAAGTTTTAAGTAACATGATAAAGAACAAGAAAATAATGAATATGGTTTTTTACGGTCCCCCTGGGGTTGGAAAAACTACTGTAGCCAATATAATATCTGGAAGTATGGACAAAAAGTTGTATAAATTAAATGCAACTAATGCTTCTGTTAGGGATATTCAAGATATAGTTAAAAGTTTAGATGGTTTTATGGGTTACAAAGGGGTAGTACTTTACCTGGATGAAATACAAAATTTTAATAAGAAACAACAGCAATCTCTCCTTGAATATATTGAAGATGGAAGAATAACGCTAATTGCAAGTACAGCAGAAAATCCTTATCATTGCGTTTACAATGCAATACTAAGTAGATCTATAGTATTTGAATTTAAGCCTCTTCAGAAATGTCATATAATAAGAAACTTAAATAGAATATTAAATATATTAAAACAAGAAGACAATTTAAGTATAAGTATTGAAGAAGGTATACTTGAGTATATAGCTTCTATATGTGGTGGAGATGTAAGGAGATCCATTAATTTTTTAGAAGTTGTAGTTTATTCTACAAAATCCATAAAAGGCAATGAGGTAAATCTAAAATTAGAAAATGTAAAGGAATGTCTTCAGGAGAAAGGTTTTAATTTTGACAAAGATGGAGATTATTTTTATGACGCATTAAGTGCACTTCAAAAAAGCATAAGAGGCAGCTCACCGGATGCTTCTATATATTATACGGCACTTCTTATAAAAGGTGGGCAGTTATCTGCAATTTGTAGGAGATTACTTGTAATAGCTTCTGAAGATATAGGTCTTGCATATCCTCAGGCAGCAGGAATTGTATATTCATTAGTTCAAAGTGCCCTTTATGTGGGATTACCAGAAGCTAGAATTCCTATTTCAGAGGCAGTTATACTTTTAGCTACAGCACCTAAGTCTAATTCCTGCTACAAAGCTATTGACGGAGCTTTAAATGATATAAATAGTAGGGATATAGGGGATATACCAGGCCACTTGAAAGACAGCCATTATTACGGTGCGGAAAAATTAGGCAGGGGTATAGATTATAAGTATCCTCATGATTATAAAAATCATTATGTAGATCAGCAGTATTTGCCAGATAAGTTGAAAGATGTGAAGTATTATATTCCAGGGGAGAACAAGATGGAAAGGTCTGCACAAAATTATATGAATTCAATAAAGTAAAACTTTATTGAATTCATATAATTTATTTAAAAAAAGAATTTTAGAGTAAGTAATTATCGGATAAAACTAAGAAAAGAATAAAGGTAAAAAGTTGATTTTTTATTGTTGACAATTTTACTCGGATTTGATACTATAATATTAATTACAGTATCAAATCATACATTGGTTTAAGGAAGTGATTAATTGAAGCTATCCACAAAAGGAAGATATGGGGTAAAAGCTATGGTAGATTTAGCTATTCACTATAGTGATGAGCCGTCATCTATAAAAAGTATATCGGAAAGACAAAATATATCAGAATATTATTTAGAACAGTTATTTTCGAACCTTAGAAAATCTAATTTAGTAAAAAGTATTAGAGGCGCACAAGGTGGGTACATTTTAAACAGAGAACCCAAAGATATAACTGTAGCTGATATAATGAAAGTTTTAGAAGGACCTATAGAAATCTCAGATTGTGTAGATGAAAATAATGAAAATTCCTGCAGTAATATGGACTGCTGTGCTACCAGACTTTTATGGAGTAGAATTAAAGAAAGTATAGAACAAGTTATGAAGTCTACAACTTTACAAGACATGGTAGATGATTATATTCAAATGAAACAAGAAAAAACGAAAGGGGATATATAAATGGATAAGAAGGTTTACATGGACTATTCAGCTACTACTTATACAAAACCCGAGGTATTACAAGAAATGATTCCTTATTTTACTGAGAATTTTGGAAATCCATCTTCTCTGTATTCAATGTCAGATGTTCCAAGAGAGGCAATTAATACAGCTAGACAAAGAGTGGCTAAGGCAATAAATGCAGATAAGAATGAAATATTTTTTACAGCAGGTGGGTCAGAAAGTGATAACTGGATATTAAAGGGAATAGCTTTTGCAAATAAAAATAAAGGAAATCATATAATAACTACTAAGATAGAACATCATGCCATTCTACATGCATGTAAGTTTCTTGAAAAAAATGGATTTGAAGTTACTTATTTACCTGTAGATGAGTATGGATTTATAAATTTAGAGGATTTAAAAAAAGCAATTAAGGATACTACAATACTTGTATCTATAATGTTTGCAAATAATGAAGTGGGAACCATTCAACCTATAAAGGAAATAGGTGAAATATGTAAAGAAAAGAAGATATATTTTCACACAGATGCAGTTCAAGCTGTAGGACATGTTAACATAGATGTAAAGGATATGAATATAGATGCTCTTTCTATGGCAGGACATAAGTTTTATGGGCCTAAGGGAATAGGAGCAATGTACTTGAAAAAGGGAGTAAAAATTGAAAACCTGATACATGGTGGTGCACAGGAAAGAGGAAAGAGAGCTTCTACTGAAAATGTTCCAGGAATAGTTGGAATAGGAAAAGCAATAGAATTAGCAACTTCTGAAATGAATACAGAAAGTAAAAGACTTAGTGAATTAAGGGATAAACTTATAAAAGGATTAGTTGAAGAAATACCTTATGCTAAAGTAAATGGACCTAGTGGAGATAAGAGACTCCCTGGAAATGTTAATTTGAGCTTTATAGGAATAGAAGGAGAAACTTTGCTTCTAGATTTAAATGATGCAGGTATATTTGTTTCTACAGGAAGTGCTTGTGCATCGGCTTCATTGGATCCGTCACATGTACTTTTAGCTTTAGGGTTACCTCACGAAGTGGCACATGGTTCCCTTAGATTAACTTTAGGTGCTGGTACTACTGAAGAAGATGTAGATTATGCACTGCAGGTAATTCCGAAGGTAGTAGCTAGAAGAAGGGCAATGTCACCGCTTTGGGAAGACTTTCTTAAAACACAAAATAAAGGAGAGAAGGTAGAACAATTATGATGTACAGCGAAAAGGTTATGGATCACTTTAGACACCCTAGAAATGTAGGTGAAATTCTGGATGCAAATGGTGTTGGAGAAGTTGGAAATCCACAATGTGGAGATATAATGAAGATATATATAAAAGTTGAAGATGATGTGATAAAAGATATAAAATTTAAGACTTTTGGTTGTGGTTCTGCTATAGCATCTTCCAGTATGGCAACTGAACTTATAAAAGGAAAAAAATTAGAAGATGCATGGGAGCTTACTAACAAGGCAGTTGCAGAGGCACTGGATGGACTTCCACCAGTAAAGATGCATTGTTCTGTTTTAGCAGAAGAAGCTATCCATAAGGCAATAAACGATTATAGAGAGTCACAGGGACTTGAACCATGGGCAACTAAAAATCATTCTGAAACTATCCACGAACATGTTCATGGAAATTAATAATAATTTAATAATGTATAAGTAAGTTATCTGTAATATATAGAATTTTAACTTTGTTTATTAAATAAAAATATAACCTCTTTATGAGGTTATATTTTTATTTTTTGGATAAACTACAGGTATATATTTTTAAATTAAGGTGATATCTTTGTATAGAATAAGAGATTTTATATTTATGGATGCAGTAAATCTTTCGGGAAATTTACTGGGATTTATAAGTGATATATTTTTGGATTTTAACAAAAAACAAGTAAAGGGGTTTGTTATAACTCCTAACAACATATTTAAAAAAAGTTTAAACGTATTTATAAAGGATATAGTCAGTTTAACATCTGTAATAGTTGTTACTAATTCAAATAAGGATAAGTATTTTCAATTTAATGATGTAAAGAGAATGAATGTAGTGGATGAAAAAGGATGTTTAATAGGAATGGTGGAAGATATATTATTTGATGAAGAAAGTTTTTGTATAAAGGCAGTTATACTCTCCACTGGACTTATAAATAATTTTATAAGGGGAAAAAAAATATTGCTTATAGATGATTTGACTTTAGGAGAAGAAAACTTATTTTACAGAGGGAAAAAGGAGAATTTAAAATTTTTTAATTCTCCTCATGCACTATTTAACTCAGATAAGGTATCTGAAAGAAAATAGGCTAGCATACTGAATGGTTATTTCTTTGAAAATGTCTAAGAAAGGAAAATACTCAGATATAATTAAAATTGTGGAAGATGATATGATGAATATTAGTAAAAATTATGTCGCCAAATATGTACTTATAATAGCTATATTTGCAGCTGCTGCTTTGCTTGTTGCTAAAAGTTCTGTATTAAGGGAAATGTTATATTTAATTTTTATATCTTTTTTAATAGCGTATACTCTAAAACCTATAGAAATAAAAATGGTTAATGCTGGAGTAAATAAAAAAGTTAGTGCCATTATTATAATAGGTATACTGATTTTATTAGTTGTTTCTACATTTGCCCTTCTTATACCATCTTTGTTTAAGGAAAGCTTAAAGTTAAATGCCACTGCCGCCAGTATTCAGACATTAATAGACAAATTTTATGCAAAGCTAAAGTTAATCCAGGGCAATAGGACAATGCACTTATTAGTAAATAATTTAAATAGAAGGATTGACAGTGAAATTGCTTCTGTATTTGCTAAAATATTTGATTTCTTAATGAATATGGGAGAAAATATATTGTATTTAGTAGTTATACCAATAATAACTTATTATTTTTTAGCAGATGATAAATGTATAAATGAAAGTCTACTTTCGGCATTCCCAGTAAATAGTAGAAAACCTATTAAAAAAATATGCTGCCATGCAGATAAGATATTAGGACGATATATAGCAAGTCAGCTCATATTGAGTGCCCTTGTGGGAATAGCTACTTTTTTTATACTTATATTTTTAAAAGTGGAATTTCCTATAATATTATCTATATTAAATGCATTCTTTAATATAATACCTTATTTTGGACCTATATTTGGCGCTCTCCCGGCTATAGTTATAGCCCTTATAAAATCTCCAGAAACGGCTTTATGGACAGCGATATGGCTTTATCTCCTGCAGCAGATAGAAGGAAATATACTATCACCTAAGGTCACAGGAGATAGCATAGATATGCATCCTCTTATAGTCATTCTTTTATTAATAGTTGGAGGGAAAGTATCAGGATTTATTGGAATGGTATTAGCAGTACCTTTTGGAGTTGTAGTTAAAGTCATATATGAGGATCTGAATTACTATATGTTTTAGTGAGAATTTTTAATTAGTATAAGGTACTATAAAAGCCTACAATATTGACATAAAAGTGTATTTAAATTATAATTTGTATCATAATGGAATATAGGCAATGAATAGAAAAAGTAAATATTTTATTATACAAAGAGAGGGAGTGGATGGTGTAAACTTCTTATAATATATATTGAAGCTATCTATGAGTCATAACATATAATTTAAGAGATACAGGTTTTTTATTTTACATATCTGTTTAATTAGGGTGGTACCGCGGATTCAGCTTTCGTCCCTTTTCAGGGATGGGAGCTTTTTAATTAAAATTATTTTTTATATAATAAAATGGCAAAATTTGATTACATATGAGTGAAGAGGAGAGATACATATGGAAAAATTAGGATTAAATCAAATTAGAGAGATGTATTTAAGTTTTTTTGAAAAGAAGGGTCATTTGAGAATGCCAAGTTTTTCTTTAGTCCCCAATAATGATAAGAGCTTACTTCTTATAAATGCAGGAATGGCACCTCTTAAACCTTATTTTACAGGATTGAAGGTTCCACCTAGAAAAAGGGTGACTACCTGTCAGAAATGTATAAGGACAGGGGATATTGAAAATGTTGGAAAGACATCCAGACATGGTACCTTTTTTGAGATGCTTGGAAATTTTTCTTTTGGAGACTATTTTAAAGAAGAAGTAATTCCCTGGGCTTGGGAATTTACTACTGATGTTTTAAAAATTCCTAAAGATAAATTATATGTTACCATATATTTAGATGACGATGAAGCTTATGATATATGGGTGAAAAAGACGGACATAGATTCATCTAGAATATTCAGACTAGGAAAAGAAGATAATTTTTGGGAACATGGAGCAGGACCCTGTGGACCTTGTTCGGAGATTCATTATGACAGAGGCGAAGGAAAGATAACTACAGTAGATGAATTTGTAAAAGCAGGTGATAGTGATAGGGTAGTTGAATTTTGGAACTTGGTATTTACACAATTTGATAAAGATGAAGAAGGAAACTACAATAAGCTTTCTCATCCAAATATAGATACGGGTATGGGTCTTGAGAGAATGGCAACTATAATGCAGGGTAAGAACAGTATATTTGAAGTAGACACTATAAATTCCATATTAAAAGCAGTAAGCAATATGGCTGGTATAGAGTATGGTAAAAATGAAAAAAGTGATATGTCCATGAGAATAATAACAGATCATGTGAGAAGTGTTACATTTATGATAAGTGATGGAATACTTCCATCTAATGAAGGCCGCGGGTATGTGCTCAGAAGACTTTTAAGAAGGGCTGCAAAGCATGGAAAGTCCCTTGGCATTAAGGAAGGATTTTTGTATAAACTTACAGAAGTTGTCATAAACAATTCTTGCGGAAATTATTCTGAATTGAAGGAAAAAGAAGAGTATATAAAAAAGATTATAAAGCTAGAAGAGGAAAGATTTGATGAAACTATAGACAGTGGAATGCAAATTTTAAATGACTTTATATCTGACTTAAAGTCAAATAAAAATACTATACTTGAGGGTGAAAAGGCATTTAAATTATATGATACGTATGGTTTCCCTATAGAACTTACTCAAGAAATATTAGAAGAAAAAGGAATGACTGTAGATTTAGATGAATTCAATCAGAATATGAAAGATCAGAGGGAAAGAGCAAGATCTGCTAGAGCAGAGACCAATTATATGGGAGCAGAAAATACTGTATTAAATAAAATTCCTTTTGAAATAAGTACGCTATTTGAAGGATATGATAGATTAAAATCCAGTTCCAAAGTTAAATTAATGGTAAAAGACGAAGAATTTGTATCTGTTTTAAACGAAGGAGAAGAAGGAGTTATTATAACCTCCAATACGCCTTTTTATGCTGAAATGGGAGGCCAGGTAGGAGACAGGGGAACTGCATTTAGTGAAAACTTCAAAGGAGAAGTTTTAGATTGTAAGAAAAACCTAGCAGGAAAGGTACTACATTTTGTTAAAGTTATTTCAGGAAGTATAAATTTGGAGGATACAATTGAACTGAGTGTAGACGAGGATAGAAGAAATAATATAAGAAAAAATCATACTGCAACGCATCTATTAGATTCTGCTTTAAAACAAGTTTTAGGAGAACAGGTACATCAGTCTGGTTCTTATGTAGATGAATCTAGGCTAAGGTTTGATTTCAATCATTTTGAAGCTGTAAGCTATGAAAAATTAAGGAATATTGAAAACTTGGTAAATGAAAGTATAATGAAAGTTTATCCTGTAAAAACAACTATAATGTCCTTAGAGGAAGCCAAAGAAAGTGGTGCAATAGCACTTTTCGACAACAAATATAAAGATGAAGTAAGGGTAGTTTCCGTAGGAAATTTCAGCAAGGAACTTTGTGGAGGTACTCATGTAAGTAATTCTGGGGAGATAGGCTTGTTTAAAATAACTTCTGAAACTGGAATAGCAGCTGGTATAAGAAGAATAGAAGCAGTTACAGGTAAGATGGCTGTTGAATATGTTAATTCAAAAAGTGATATACTAAGAGAAATATCAAGCAAACTGAAATGTTCTGAAAAAGAAATTGTTCATAAATTAGATTTGCAATCTAGTGAACTGAAAGAATTGGAAAAGAAAATTGAAGAATTAAAATTGAAAGTTGCAGGAAGCGCAGAAGATGATATTCTAAAGTCAGTAGAGAAAATAAAAGGAGTAGATTTATTTACAGGTATATTGAAAGATGTAGATGGAAATTCTCTTAGGGAATTAGCTGATAAAATCAGGAGCAAATCTGGAAATTGTGTAGTTTTGCTTGGAAGCAGCATAGGACAAAAAGTGCAGCTTGTAGCTATGGCAACTAAAGAAGCAGTAAAAAGTGGAATACATTGTGGAAAAATCATAAAGGAAGTTGCAGCCATTACAGGTGGCGGCGGTGGAGGAAGACCTGATATGGCTCAAGCAGGAGGAAAGCTTCCAGATAAGTTACAAGAAGCTATAGGAAAAAGTAGTACAATTATTACAAAATTAGTTAAGTAGTATACATTTTATGAAATATGTTTTATAATATATTTATTAGAATGTTAGCGGGGTGATATATATGAGTAACGATAATACTATTCAGTTTGACATTTCTGAAAGTAAAAAAGCATTGACAAAGGAAATATTGACTGAGGTTTATGATTCGCTAATTAAAAAAGGCTATAATCCAGTAAATCAATTAGTAGGATACTTGATTTCTGGTGATCCAACGTATATAACAAATTATAATGGAGCAAGGTCATTGGTTAGGAAGCTTGAGAGAGATGAAATACTTGAAGAAGTCTTAAAAGCATACTTAGACATAAAATAAAAATGTCCTTTTGGACATTTTTATTTTAAATATGAGAATAATATAAAGTAGGAGAGTGAAGGTTTGAGAATACTTGGATTAGATATAGGTGACAGAACTATAGGAGTGGCACTAAGTGACCCACTTGGGATAACGGCACAAGGAATTACAACTGTGAGAAGAAAAAATCAGGAAAAGGATATTGAGGAATTAAAGTCTATATGTGAAAAATACGGTGTGGAACTTATTGTTTCTGGGCTTCCTAAAAATATGAATGGTACGTTAGGTCCTCAGAGTGAAAAAGTGTTAAGTTTTTGCAAGATTATAGAGCAAAGTATAGAAGTACCCATAAAGATGTGGGATGAAAGATTAACTACTGTAGCAGCTCATAGAGCTATGATAGAGGGAGATTTATCTAGGGCAAAGAGAAAAAAAATAGTAGATAAGATGGCAGCTATTTATATACTTCAAGGATATTTGGATAGCATTTCAAAATAGTATTAAGTGAAACTTGTTTGAACTTATTTAGGGACACAGCCTCTCTTTATCATAGTTTTGAAGAAAATCAGAAAATTAAAATCTATAATTTTTGTGAAGGATTTTTACAAAGTATTGTTAAGTGTTAAAGAGAGTAGTTATTGAATAAATTTGGATTTAGAAGAAAGGAAAACTCAATATGGATAATAACGTAGCAGATTTAATGTTAGAAGATGAAAATGGGAAAAAAGTTAAGTTCCAGGTGGTTACTAAATTTGATATAAAAGAAGAAGAATATATAATTGCGGTACCTGAAGAATGTGCTGATGAAGATACAGCTATAGCACTTAAAATAGTAAAAGATGATAATGGAGAAGAAGTTCTTGTAACAGTAGAAGATGAGGATGAATTTGATAGGGTTTTAGAAGTTTATGAAAGTTTATTTGGAAATGAAGCTTAGTTAATATAAAAGCTAGAGGCTAAAAGCTGTGGCTTAGATAGCTTTTAGCCTTTAGCTTTTATATTAATTGATTTTCAATTGACAATAACCTTATACTATATTAAACTTATAGTATTGTAATTTTTAAACAGTGTTTTTATCCGATGGCTATCATCTGTAATACTACCATCACACACAGTTGAGCAGCAGAAAAGGTGGTCATGGGACAAATTTAGGTTGAAATGGGGTATAGTAATGCCAAAACTTTCCTCTTCAGAAATAGAGAGATTAAAAAATAGCTTAAAAGAAAAGGGATATAAACTTACGCCACAAAGGCGTGCTGTAGTTGATATTATAATAAGAAATGAAGGAAAACATCTTACTACAGAAGAAATATATGACCAGGTTAAGAGTGAATGTCCTGAAATTGGTTTGGCTACAGTTTACAGGACAGTACAGCTTTTAGAGGATATAGGCGTTATATGTAAATTGGATTTGGAGGATGGATGCAATAGATACGAAATAGTACATGAAGAAGAAAACCATCAGCATCATCATTTAATATGTACTAAATGTTCTAAGATAATTGAAGTGACGGATGATTTGTTGGAACCTTTAGAAAAAAAGATAGAAGAAAAGTATGATTTTAAAATTTTAAACCATAGTTTAAAATTTTATGGCATATGTAATAAATGTACAAAAAAATCAAAATAAGTATAAAAAACTAAAATATAAAAAGGAGGGAAGATTTTTTTGCGTAAAGAAAAAGATAAAGTAAAAGTCATTCCATTAGGTGGTCTAGGTGAAATAGGAAAGAATCTTACAGTAATAGAGTATAAAAATGACATAATAGTAATTGATTGTGGCATGAGTTTCCCAGATGCAGATATGCTGGGCATAGATATAGTTATACCCGATATTACTTATTTAAAAAAGAATATTGACAGGGTGAGAGGAATATTTTTAACTCATGGACATGAAGACCATATAGGAGCGTTACCTTATGTGCTAAAAGAAATTAATGTTCCTGTGTACGGTACGAAGTTAACCCTGGGGATTGTTGAGAGTAAGTTAAGGGAACATAACTTAAATGATGTAGTAAAATTAAAGTGTGTAAAGGCAAAGGACGTAATTAAATTGGATAGTATGTCTGTGGAATTTATAAGAACTAGCCATAGTATAGCTGATTCAACTGCCCTTGCAATACATACACCAATAGGCATTATATTTCATACTGGTGACTTTAAGGTAGATTATACACCTATTGATGGAAGTGTAATTGATTTTGCTAGGCTTGCAGAACTAGGTAAAAAAGGTGTAATCCTTATGTTAGCAGATAGTACTAATGTAGAAAGACCGGGGTACACTATGTCTGAAAGAACTGTGGGAACAACTTTTCAAAAGTTTTTCTCGCTTGCAAAAAGTAGAATAATAGTGGCTACATTTGCCTCTAATATTCATAGAATACAACAGGTAATTACTGCTGCTGAAAAATATGACAGGAAAGTTGCAATTTCCGGGAGAAGTATGGAAAATATAATGGAAGTAGCTATGAACTTGGGATATATAGACATTAAAAAAAATACTCTTATTAATATAGATAATATAAATAGATATCCTGGCAATAGAATAGTTATAATAACTACTGGAAGTCAAGGCGAACCTATGTCGGCTCTTTCCAGGATGGCAGCTTCCGAACATAAGAAAGTAAATATTATTCCAGGAGATACAATAATAATTTCAGCAAATCCTATACCTGGAAATGAAAAATTAGTTTCTGGAGTTATAAATCAACTGTTTAAAAAGGGAGCAGAAGTAATATATGAAGCACTGGCAGATGTGCACGTTTCAGGTCATGCCTGTCAGGAAGAATTAAAATTAATTCATACTCTTGTAAAACCTAAATTTTTTATGCCAGTGCATGGAGAATACAGGCATTTGAAGCAGCATAAAGATCTTGCCGTAAGCTTAGGAATGCCTTCAAACAATGTAATTATAGCAGATAATGGAGATGTAATAGAAGTTTCAAGAGACTCTATAAAGAAAACGGGTACAGTAGTATCTGGACAGATATTTGTAGATGGACTTGGAGTAGGAGATGTTGGAAATATAGTTTTAAGAGATAGAAGACATCTTTCACAAGACGGTATACTTACAGTAGTAATTACCATTGAAAAACAAACTGGCACTGTTATTGCTGGCCCTGATATAATATCCAGGGGATTTGTATATGTAAGAGAATCAGAAGATTTAATGGAAGAAGCAAAGGAACTTGTACGAGGTGCATTAAATGAATGTGAGGAGAAACACATTACTGAATGGGCAAGTATAAAATCAAATGTAAAAGAAGTCCTTAGATCATTCTTATACGAAAAGACAAAGAGAAAACCAATGATATTACCTATAATTATGGAAATATAATATTTGGAAATATTGTCTAGGGAGGATGGTTGAAATGAGTATATGCGATAAAGCAAGTGAGCTTGCAGCAGAGCTTAAAAACTGTGAAGAAGTGACTGCATTAAGAGAGGCAAGTAAGGAAATAGAAAAAAGTGAAGCAAATATAAAAATGTTAGATGACTTTAGGAAAATACAAATGGAGGCTTATTCAGAGCAAATGCAAAATGGAGAGGTCTCTGAGAAAACTAAACAAAAATTTAAAAATATAGGTTCTGTAGTATCTATGAATCCTTCTGTAAATAACTATATACAGACAGAACAGAGATTCAGTATTATGTGGCAGAATATATTAAAGGTGCTAAATGATGCCATAGGAATAGACTTTTCTTTTGGAACAGGTAAAAATAAAAAATAGTTTTTACGTGAAAACCATTAGAATGATGTTTAGAAAGTTGACTTTTTAACACTATGATATTAAAATAAATATGTTACTTTAAATTGGATACAGGGAAGTATCCAATTTTTTTGAGTATTTATTCAGAATTTTAATATGTTTAGTCAGTTTAAGTGTAAAATTGGAGGAGTAATAATGAATTTGTTTACAAGAAATGATATAAGAAATGTGGCAATAATAGCCCATGTCGATCATGGTAAGACCACATTGGTAGATGCATTATTAAGACAAAGCAATATATTTAGATCAAATGAAAAAGTTGAAGAGAGAGTCATGGACTCAAATGATCTTGAAAAGGAAAGAGGTATTACTATACTATCAAAGAATACTTCTGTAATGCATAAAGGAATTAAAATAAATATAGTAGACACACCGGGCCATGCAGATTTTGGAGGAGAAGTAGAACGTGTACTTGAAATGGTAGATAGTGTCTTATTATTAGTAGATGCTTATGAAGGACCTATGCCTCAGACAAAATTTGTTTTGAAAAAAGCATTGGAATTAAAACTAAAACCAATAGTTGTTATAAATAAAATAGATAAGTCGGATGCAAGACCTTCTGAGGTATTGGATGAAATTTTTGATTTATTTATAGAGTTAGGTGCTAATGATGAACAGCTTGACTTTCCTGTAGTTTATTGTTCTTCAAAAGCAGGGTTTGCTAAAAAAGAGATGGAAGATGAATCAGATAATATGGAACCTTTATTTGATGAAATAATAAAGCATGTTGCTCCACCTCAAGGATATTTAGATATGCCACTTCAAATGTTAATTACAACTATAGACCACAATGAATATGTAGGCAGAATAGGTGTAGGAAAAATAACAAGAGGAAGTATAAAGAAAAATGAGCAAGTTGCACTTATAAGAAAAGGAAATAAAATAGAAAATGTAAAAGTGTCTAACCTTTATGTTTATGATGGACTTAAAAAGAAAGAGGTAGATGAAGCAAAACTTGGTGATATAGTTGCGGTATCAGGTATCCCTGATATAAATATAGGTGAAACTATAGCAGATGCTTCAGAACCAGAAGCACTTCCTTTTGTAGAGATAGATGAACCTACATTGAATATGAACTTTATGGTAAATGATTCACCTTTTGCTGGCAGAGAAGGAGATTATGTAACTTCAAGACATTTAAGGGATAGACTTATGAAGGAACTTGAAACAAATGTTGCCCTTAAAGTAGAGGAAACTGACTCAGCAGATTGCTTTAAAGTAAGCGGTAGAGGAGAACTTCATCTTTCAGTTTTAATAGAAACTATGAGAAGAGAAGGCTATGAATTTCAAGTTTCAAAACCAACAGTTATATTTAAAGAAGAAAATGGAAAAAAATTAGAACCTATTGAATATTTGACTATAGATGTGCCTGAAGAGTTTATGGGAGTTGTTATGGAAAAGCTTGGACCTAGAAAAGCTGAAATGGTAAATATGACTTCCGCAGTTAATGGATATACAAGATTGGAATTTAAAATACCAGCAAGGGGACTTATTGGATTCAGAAACGAATTTATGACAGATACCAAGGGAAATGGAATAATGAACCATGTATTGGATAGTTATGAACAATACAAAGGTGATATACCAGAAAGAACAAGAGGATCACTTGTAGTATTTGAGCCAGGTACTGCTATAACTTATGGACTTTTTAATGCTCAAGAAAGAGGAATTCTTTTTATAGAGCCAGGAACAGAAGTATATGAAGGAATGATAGCTGGTGAATGTTCAAGAGCTGAGGATATAGAGGTAAATGTATGCAAAAAGAAGCATTTGACAAATACAAGAACTTCAAGTGCAGATGATGCATTAAAGTTAGTTCCTGTAAATAAAATGAGTCTTGAAAAATCACTAGAGTTTATAGCATCGGATGAATTAGTGGAGATTACTCCTAAGAGTATAAGAATGAGAAAGAGAATATTAAATACAGATCTTAGAAAAAAGGCTGCAAGGAGAAAATAGTAAAAGTTTTTAAACATAAGAATAACTATTTAATTTGAAGTTATTTTGGAGGAAAAAATGAGCGGTGTTGCATATGAATACATGGAAAATTATATAAGATCATTGATAGGAGAACATGATGGGATATTAAATGAGATGGAAGAATACGCTAGATTAAATTCTGTTCCAATAGTTCATAAGGAAGTGGCAAGATTTTTAGAACTTATGATAACTGTTAAAAAGCCCTTAAAAATTTTGGAGCTTGGAACGGCAATTGGTTATTCTGCTATTCTCATGAGCTTAAGTTCCCATAAAAAAAGTCATATAACAACGGTTGAAAGAGATAAGCACATGATAGAAATCGCCAGGGAAAATGTGAAAAAATATAAATTTGAGCAGCACATTGACATTATAGAAGGAGACTGCCTGGAAGTACTTAAAAGTATGAAGGAACAATATGATTTTATATTTATGGATGCAGGCAAAGCACACTATAATCATTTTTTACCTTATTGTTTAAAACTTTTAAATGAAGAAGGCATGATAGTAGCAGATAATGCATTATTTAGAGGAATGATTGCTTCAGATGAATTGGTGAAGAGAAGAAAGATAACTATAGTAAAAAGAATGAGAGAGTACTTAAATACCATATCTGATCATGATAAATTTATAACATCAATTATACCTATGGGAGATGGTATAGCTGTTACAGTGAGGAGGAATTAAGATGAAAAAACCAGAACTTCTAGCACCAGCTGGTAATCTTGAAAAGCTGAAGACAGCTATAAACTTTGGTGCTGATGCAGTTTATCTTGGAGGCAGTAAGCTGAATTTAAGAGCTTTTGCAGATAATTTTGCAGATAATGAATTAAAAGAAGGAATAGAGTACGCCCATAAAAGGGGTAAAAAGGTATTTGTAACTGTAAATGTGTTCCCTCATAATGAAGATTTAGTGGGAATGGAAGATTACTTAAAAAAATTATATGAATTAAAAGCAGATGCAATACTTGTATCTGATCCAGGAATAATAATGACTGCGAAAGAAGTTGTTCCCAATTTAGAACTTCATTTAAGTACTCAGGCCAATAATGTGAATTGGAAATCAGCTATGTTCTGGCACAACCAAGGAGTAAAGAGAATAGTACTTGCAAGAGAGTTATCGCTTAAAGAAATAAGTGAGATACGATGCCATTTACCGGAGAGTTGTGAAATAGAGGCTTTTGTCCATGGGGCAATGTGTATGTCCTATTCTGGTAGATGTGTACTTTCAAATTATATGACAGGGAGAGATGCCAATAGAGGCCAATGTGCCCAGCCATGTAGATATAAATATTATTTGATGGAAGAAAAAAGACAAGGGGAATACTTCCCAGTATTTGAAGATGATAGAGGAGCTTATATATTAAATTCTAAAGATTTATGCATGATAGAGCATATTCCTGAACTAGTTAAGAGTGGCATAAATTCATTAAAAATAGAAGGAAGAATGAAGAGTTCATATTATGTGGCTACTGTAGTAAAAGCCTATAGAAGGGCAATAGATGCTTATTTTGAAAATCCAGATTCATATAAATTTAAAAAAGTATGGTTGGATGATTTAATGAAAGCAAGCCATAGAGTATATTATACTGGATTCTATTTTGGAGATCCGGGCAAACAGATATATGAAACCTCTTCATATATAAGAAATTATGATATAGTAGGAATAGTGAAAGATTATGATAGCCTTGAAGAAAGGGTTGTTATAGAACAGAGGAATAAGGTTCTTAACGAAGATGAAGTAGAAGTGCTTAGACCTAAAGATGATGGCTTTTGTATACGCCTTTGTGATATGAGAAATGAAAAGGGAGAAAAAATAGAATCGGCACCCGTAGCCCAAATGATATTTACAGCTAAAGTAAGTAACAAAATGGAAAAGGGAGATATGCTTTTAAAAGCAAAAAATGATAAGTAAAAAATAAATATGGTAAAAATCATAACATTATGAATAAAACACCTTATTTTGGACAAAATTTTAGTCTAGATGAGGTGTTTTTTATGTTTGAGATTAATAGAAATGTAATTAGAAAAAGACAGTGTTTTTTATTTATAGTAATTATTTTAATATTTTCAGTATTATATTTTAAAATAATAAAGGTGCAATATTTTGGATGGAACAAATTAAGTGTAATGGCGGATGCTCAGTATTCCTACAAAGAAGATCTAACAGATGCCAATTATAAATTATTTGATTCTTATGGAAGACAGCTTATGAGTTACAATAAAAAATATTATGTTGTAATACTGCCGGAAGTGTTTTTAAAAGATAATCAAAATGCAGATTCAGAGAAAGTTTTGACACTTGTATACACTCTTAGAAATTATAATAGTAGTTATGATTTATCTAAGATAGCTGTGCTAAATAGCAGTCAAAAAGTATATTATGAAATTGACGCGAGTACATATAATAAACTAAAAGATATAAAAGGTGTAAATGGATTTTATACTTATATATACTCCCCATTAAATAGGAGTGGAGTGTGGAGCATAGAAAATTTACTTGAAAACCCTAGAAGAACTAAGGATAATAAGATGAAATCTGGGAATTCTTTGGAAATGCAGATATATAATAAAACTAAGAACAACGAAAAATCTCAGGTAGTATTTGAGAGAGATGTAAATGGAAATATAATAGGGAAAAAGACCAATTTACCTAAAAACAATGTAAATGTTAGGTTGACTATAGACAAAGATATAGAAGATAAAATAAAAGAGGTGTTAAATAGCAGCGAAAATAAAAACTATGGCCAGATTGGTGTAGTTTTAATGGAGGCAAATACAGGAAAGATAAAAGCTCTAGTGCAGAAAGATGATAATAAGCCAAATGTAAATTTAGGGGTTTCTACTAATCATGGATTTTTCCCTGGATCTATATTCAAAGTTTTAGTGGAGGAAGCAGGACTCGATAAGAATATGATAAGTGTAAATGATAAGTTTACATGTAGAGGACTTTATGAAGAAAAAGATGAGTCCCATCACGGAACTTTAACTCCAGAGGGAGCACTTACACTGTCATGTAATGATGTATTTTCTCAAATAGGAAATAAGGTTGGATTTAACAATTTTTATGACAATGCAAAATCCCAAGGATTGTTTCAAAAAGTGTTAAATTTGGATAGTGAAAAAGAGGGCCGATTTGAGGTGAAAAACCCAAGTTATAGTGATGGAAGCCTGGGACTTGCAGCTATAGGTCAAAATGTAAGAATAACTCCACTAGAAGCTATAAGTATACCTAATACAGTTATAAATGATGGAGTATATGTTAAACCGTATGTAGTAGATAGTTACGTAGATGATAAAAATAATGTTATAGAACAAGTTAATACTACAAGTAATTCTGTAATTGAGAAATCTACAGCAGAGGAAATGAAGAAGCAGATGATAAATGTAGTTGACATGGGTACAGCAAAATCAGCGTATATAAATGACCAGGAAGTAGGAGGAAAGACTGGAAGCACGCAGAGAGTGGAACTTACTGGCAGCAGCAAAACTGCACAGGAACATTCAGATGGATGGTTTTCCGGTTTCTTTAAAGCAAATGGAAGATATTATTCGATGGTAGTTTTTGTTGAAGATATAAATAAAGACAGCGAAAGTGGAGGAAATACTGCAGCTCCTATTTTTAAAAATATAATTTTGAAAGTACAGCAGTATTTAAAGTGAAATTAAATAAATTTATTTATGTGTGCACTTTTTTAAAATATATTCATAGTATATTAATAAGCACTGTTAGGAGGAGCAACAAGTGTTTTTAACAAATTGCTTATTAGATATCCTGGGAAATGTAGTATTTATGACGGCTTACGTTACAAATAGTAGTTCATTTCCACAACCCTTAAGTGATGAAGAGGAAGAATATTATCTCAAAAAATTAGAACAGGGAGATTTGCTTGCTAAAAGTATTTTAGTGGAGAGAAATTTAAGACTAGTAGCACATATTGTAAAAAAATATTCATATCCTAGTAAAGAAGTAGATGAGCTAATTTCCATTGGAACTGTTGGTCTTATTAAAGCAATAGATTCTTTTGACATGTCTAAGGGAACTAGACTAGCAACATATGCAGCAAAGTGTATAGAAAATGAGATATTGATGCTTATAAGAAATAATAAGAAAATTAGAAATGAAGTATACTTGGAAGATCCTATAGGTGTTGATAAAGAAGGAAATGAATAGCCATAAACATGTTATATGTTTATGGCTTGATCTTAGGAAATATCTTTATTGTAAAGTCATTTCCTCTTTTCACTTTTTTATATTCTATCTTATATAAAAGGGATTTCATTAGTTGATTTTTCTTTTTTATATCTGATGTTTTTTTATAAGCTGTAATTACATTTTTCAGTGTTATAATATCATTTTTAGTAAAAGATTTTGCTTCGTCATTGATAATTTTATTTGTTTTTAATATAGCTGCATTTACTTTTACTATTCGTTCATCTATGTTTTTACTTCTTTCTAAAAATGTATTTTCATCATATATACCACGTTCAAGCAAATCGAACAATTTTAGTTTTTGATTGTTAAGAGTTATTAATTCATTATTTAATATAGTTAGTTGCTTTTTATGAATATTAATAGTGTTTTTATTAACTGATTTATTTTTAATTTGTGCCTTATATTTTTTTAAGTACAATTCTAATTCATCAAGTATTATTTTTTCTAATTCATCAAATTTACAACTCACATTTCCACATTTTTTTACACAGAGTATTCTATTTATACCTCTTAATTTTCTCATTACCATTTTACTTCCACATGATGAACAAACTATTAAGCCAGCCAGAGGGTTAACAGGAGTATTATTTAATTTATATGGAATATGATACCTGTTTTTCAATATGGCCTGTGCTTGGTTAAATACTTCTTCACTAATTATGGCTTCATGCTTTCCGTTAGCTATTATCCATTCATTTTTATCCCTCGTTCGAGTATCTTTAACTTTGTTTGGATTTTTGGATTTTTTTATTTCTTTTTTTTTCCAAGTAACTTTGCCTATATAAATTGGGTTTTTTAAAATAAATATAATTGAACTTCTTTCAAATTCATTATTAAACTTAGTCCTATACCCCAAAGAATTTAGATTATCTGCAATAGCTCCTGATCCATTACCTTCGATATACATTTTAAATATTAGCTTTACTACTTCACTTTCAATTTGATTGGGTTTTAAAATTCTGGATTTATTAATCCATTTGATGTCATATCCATACGGTGGATTAGGTGAAATATAATTTCCATCTTCTATACTTCTAACTCGCCCACCCTGCATACGCCTATTTATCATTTTAAGCTCTTTTCTGCTCATAAAAGCTTCAAACTCAGAATATTCCTCATCAAAATCATTGTTTAAGTCATACGTCTTCATGGGTGTTATTATTTTAGTATTGCTTTTTTTGAAAGTTTCTAAAATAATTCCTTGATCCTTCATGTCACCTCTACCCAAACGCTGCATATCCATGACTAAAACACCATCATAGGTTTTAGATTCAACTTCTTTTAAAAGCTCAAGCATTTTAGGCCTAAAAAACAGGCTTTCACCAGAGACTATTTCCTCTTTTATTTCTACTATATTAAACTCCTTTTCTTTAGCAAATTTTAACAATGCTTTTCTATGCTTTCTTAAAGTTTCGCCTTGACCTAGAGTCTTTTCAATTTCCTCATCTGTTCTAGACTTTCTTAAATATATACACACTTTCATATAAGCACAGCCTCCTATTGAAGTTTCCTTTCAATTTCCAGCTCAACTGCTTCTTTTATTATTTCCCAAGCTTCGTTGCTTATGGACTCGCCTTTTTTAATTACATTTTTTTCTATCATTTTATCTAAAACTAAATCCACGGTATTTGGTGCTTCATAGTTTTCTACTCCGTTCATCCAATATTCTAAAGATTTTTTGCTATGTTCTACAAGCTTAATTAATATTGCTTTTGATGGGATTCGATCACCTGATTCCAAATTACCAATAGCACCTTTACTAATTCCAAGTTCGTTAGCAAGTTGAACCTGACCGACTTTTTCATTTCTCTTTATACTTAGTTCTTTCCTATATGCTTTTAACCTTTCTGAAAATGATTTATTCACAATAACACCTCGTAATCATAATAGATATTATAATAGATAACATCTATTATAATATCTTATATATTCTCACATTTCAAGAGAATTTTTACTACATTTTTTTCTTTCAAAATGTGAGAAATGGGGAAAATTGTAATTATTTTAAGCTTTAAGGAGTTATTTTATTTAAATGATTAAATATAAGGTTGTACAATTCTTTCAAAATGTGAGAATATATAAGCACAGAAAACAAAGAAGGTGATTTGAATGGACTTAAAAGAACTCCGATCTGATAGAGGATTTCAAAGAAAATTTGTTGCCACAAAGATTGGAATTAGTGGCAAACATTTAAATGATATCGAGGCAGGAAGAGTAAATTTAACAACAAGTGTTGCTACTAAGTTTTCAAATTTTTATGGTATTGATGTTACTGCTATAAAAGAAATGTATGAGGAGGGAAAAAATGAATAGAGAAGAGATTTTAAAGAAGCAAGAGCAACTTTTAAAAAAGGTTGATTTCTTGTCTGAAAAATCTAAAAATCCAAATGGTTGTAGAAAAACAACAATGAATACTACAACTAATAATTTCATATAAAATACTGAGGTGTTTAGAATGGCAAGAGTAATTATAGTAGAGCCTGACATCTCAAAAGAAGAAAATGAGAGAAACCTGAAAGAAGTAATTGAGGCATTAGAAGCTATTACACAAGGGGAATGCACAATAGAACACATATAAAATAAAGTAGGCTGAAAAGCCTATAAAATTTTTATAAATAAAAATGAAAATAGCTAACTAATATATTCTATGTAATAGGCTGAAAATTAGTACCAAAATATTAAAAGAGTAAGGGGAAATAATAATGGCAAAAGCTATTTTTGAAATTGAATCCAGAAGATTAGAAAAGGAAGAGATTAAAGAAAATATATTTAAAAGTTTTTTAGAGAGGAAAATTGGACAAACTATCTCGGATGAAGAATTTAGACAAATTAATAAAATGGTAGCTGATGATATAAAATTCAATTTTGTAGATTTTGGTAAAAGAGTTAGCGCACGAGATGTAATAATTGTTGCTGAAAGATGTGCTATTGCATTTAAAAGATGCTGCTAGGAGAATGAAATGTTTGATATGAAAATATGGCTATGATTTCAGGACAATCATAGCCATAAAGCTATACATTTATCAATGTTTTAACTAAGTACATTATATCAAATGTATGGCAAAAAATCAAATAAAATGAAGCTTTGATAAAGGCTTTAAGACTTGATAAATCTATTAGCTTTAGGACATAAATAGAAAAATTTATATTACAGAAGAGTAAAAAGTGAGGTTATAGATATGCCATATGTTATGAGTGTAACCAAAGCTGGTAAGACAGTAGAAGTAGAGAAATATTACACATTTAGATATAAAGCTAAAGGAGTAAAGAGAGGTGAAACAAAAAATCCTACTAGTGAGGAACAAGAGAAAATAAATTTAAGGCAAGCAGAAAAAAAATTAAGGCGTAGGATAAATGCAAATTTTGGTAAAGGTGATTTCCATATAATATTTGATTACAGAAAAGAGGAAAGACCTCATACAAAAGAAGAAATGCGAAAAGATTTAAATAAAGCTCTCAGAAAATTAAGAGGAGAATTTAAAAAGCAAGGAAGAGAATTGAAATATATACAAGTTGCAGAAATTGGTAGTAAGGGAGCAATACATCATCACTTAGTTATAAATTATATAGATACTAGGATACTTCAAAAATGTTGGATAAAAGGAAGAGTTAAAGTTTTTCCGTTGGATGATACTGGTCAATATGGAGAATTAGCGGCTTATCTAATAAAATATACTAGCAAAAGTAAAGAGCTGCAAGGGAAGAAGTGGAACGCTAGTAAAAACTTAATAATTCCAGAACCAAAGATAACAATAGTAAGTCATAGGGAATGGTTTAGAACAAATGTAATTCCAAAAAAAGGATACTATATTGATAAAAATTCTATTAAAAAAGGTATTAGCAAATTTACTGGATATGGATATTTAAGTTATACCATGATAAAGATTCCTAACGGGACTGTGAGAAAACTAGAATAAAAATATGCACAAGTTATTAACATCTTATGCACAACTTATCAACATGAAAGGAGAATGTTATGAGGAAAAATGAATTACCAGTAGCAAGTGAAAGTGTAGAACAAATATGTTTATTTAGGTGGGCAGCATATGAAGAGGGAAAATATCCAGAATTAGCACTTATGCATCATATCCCTAATGGGGGAAAAAGAAATATTACTACAGCAAAAAGGTTGAAAATGGAAGGCGTAAAATCAGGAGTACCTGACATTCATCTGCCAGTTGCACGTAATGGCTTTCATGGATTATACATAGAGCTTAAAAAGAAAAAAGGAAATGGAACTACAAAGAATCAAGATTGTTGGCTTAAAGCTTTAAATGCCCAAGGATATTATGCAATAGTTTGTAAGGGATGGGAAGAAGCTTCAAAAGAAATATTAGATTATTTGGGAGAAGGTGAAATGATATGAAAGTAATATCTTTAATAAATTTAAAGGGTGGAGTAGGTAAAACTATAAGCTCTATAAATATAGCGTGTATATTAGCATCAAAAGGAAATAGTGTTCTGATTATAGATAATGATAAACAGGGCAATACAAGCAAGTTTTTCAATGTGCATGATTATGATGAACCAGGTATATCTGAGGTACTTACAATAAAAGATTTCGATATAAAAAGAGTAATAAAAAATACAAAGTATAGTGGGTTGGATGTGGTACAAGCAAATATGACTTTATTAAGGGCGAATAAAGAAATATTGATGGATGTGTCCAGACCACAGCAAACAAGGTTAAAAAGAGCTTTAAAGAAAATTGAATACAAATATGATTATTGCATTATAGATAATGCTCCGGATATAAATATGAGTATTATTAATGCCCTTGTTGCTAGTGATGATGTATTAGTACCAATAAAGGTGGACAAGTTTGCATTTGATGGGTTAGAGCCTGACCTACGGACAGTAAAAAGGATAAGTTTATAAATAAAGGATAAAAACGCATACATGAGTTGAAATTACCAATAAAAAGTGGTAGAAAAAAACATAGCCAAGTCCTAGAATATGAGTTATAAAACTAAATTAGGAGGACTAGCTATGCTAAACAATCAAGAATATATTACAACAGAATTAAGAAAAATACTATATAACATTTTACCCATATCATCCAACAAACTAAAAAATTTGGTATATATTGTAGTAGGAATAGTACTATCAAAATCAGTTGTACTATCAGAAATATCAGAGAAGCTGAAAGATGATTATACAGAAGCTAGTGAAGCCAGCAAGATAAAAAGAATATTTAGATTTTTAACAAGTTCTATAATAAAATCAGAGTACATATATTACAACTTCATTGCTGAGGTAATGGGAAAATACATTAAGAGAAGTAACAATAATAAGATAATCATAATATTTGACCATACAACTATAGAGGATAAATTCTTAATACTGCAGTTTTCATTGAAAGTAGGTAAAAGGGTTATTCCCCTATGGTACAAAATATTCAAGTATAAGGAAAGAGGCAGCAAAAGTTTTAAACATGTAAAGCAGGGAATAAAAGAACTCAATGATATTTTTGCTTCATACAATTATGAAGTTATACTGCTTGCAGATAGAGGCTTTAAAAGTATAGATTTATTCAGATTTATAGATGGGCTTGGATGGAAATATTGTATAAGATGCACTAATGATATGCTTGTGAAAATAGAGAAAAATGAAAAAATAAAATACCTTAGATATATAAAACCTCTAAAGAAAAGTGTTAAAAAGTTCAATAAAGTCTTATTGAGTGCAGAGGAATACGTATGTAATTTAGCAGTATGTAAGGCTGAAGAAGCAGAGGATACATGGTATCTAGCAACTAATATGTCTAGCAAGAGGGCTGTTAATGAATATAAAAAGAGATTTGATATAGAAGAAATGTTTAGAGATCTAAAGTCCAGTGGATTTAATATGGAAGGTACCTGGACAAACAATGTTGTATATTTCGAAAACCTGTATCTATGTTTATGTATAGCATATACATGGATGATAGTATTAGGTGCTGATTGCTCTAAAAATAAGAAGAGCAAAATCATAGGAGTAACTAAGAAAATAAAGAATAAGACAGTTAGAATATACAGCCTATTTAGAAGTGGATTAGCCTGGTTTAATAGATGCTATGATTCTGATAGAAAAAAATACAGGTTAAAATTTAGTTTTATACTTTACGATATTTAGTATGGTAAAAAAAGTAAATAGCTTACTTAAAAATATGGGACAAGTATACCTATTTCAGCTTGAAGATAATTCATGTATAAGTATAAATATCATCATAAGGATATTTGTACATAAAACTCATTTGTATTTATAATACAATAAATAATTTTTATGTATTACTTTCATATTTAGCCCAATTTACTGTCCGTAAGTCAGGGGTTAGAGCAGCTTACCGAACAGATAGAAGAGGTTAAGGAATTTAATGAACATCTACAATTTAAAGGATGCTTTATAACTATGTTTAGGAAAAATAAAGTTAATATGCAGGGAGCGGAATGGATAAGGAATAATGGAAATTATCCTATGTTTAAAACCATTATAAGGAATACGGTAAAAGTAGATGAAACAACTTTTACAGGTCAATCGTTGCAAGAATATGCGAAAAATAGTACTGCGGCAAAAGATTATTTGTCTTTAGTAAATGAGTATCTGGAATGTGATTAAAAATAACCAGAGAGGAGGAAAAGGGAATTGAGTAAAAAGTTTAACATGGCTGATTTACTTAGTGATAAATCCAAAGGAAAAGAAGATGTTAAAGAGCCTAAAAGTATTGATAAAATAAATCAACCTAAAGTGGACCAAGTTTCTATAGAGGATATACCTATAAATAGAGATGTAACATTAATAGCAGCAGAAATTAACAATATAAAAGAGAAGACCAGAAAAATGGTCTTATACAATAGTATAGAAATTGGGAGACGGTTGGTTGAAGCAAAACAAATGTTGGCTCATGGAGAGTGGGGAAAATGGCTAAAAGAATCGGTGGATTATTCTCAGAGAACTGCAAATAACCTCATGAGAATATTTCAAGAATATGGAGCGGATCAGATTACACTTATTGGTGATAATTCAAAGTCGCAAGCGTTTGCCAATTTAAGCTATTCTCAGGCAATAGCTCTACTAGAAATACCAGAAGATGAAAGAGAAGGATTTATAGAAAAAAATGATGTAGAGAATATGTCAACGAGAGAGCTTCAAAAACTTATAAAAGAAAATCATAAATTAGAGAATAAGTTAAAAATGCTTCAAGAAGAAGCATCAAAGGAAAAAGTTCGCAATAAGGAGACATTGACTAATAAAGAAGTAGAAATTGAAAACCTTAGAATTTACATTAAAGAGAGTAAAGAAAAATTATTAGAAGCTCAATCTAGCAATGATAATGATGAAATTGAAAGACTTCAATTGTCTTTAGAAGAAACTCAAAATAAATTTCAAGATGCTTTGGGAGAAATAGATGAGCTTAAAAAAGAATTAAAGGAAAAGCCAATAGAAGTAGTTGCATCTATTGAAAAAGTTCCTGAAGAAGTTGAAAAGGAACTTCAAGATCTTAGAGAAAAAGTCTCTAATAATGAGCCAACAATTAAATTTTCAATATACCTCAAAGAGTTTACTAAGACATTTGAAGCATTAATTAATACTTTATCAGAAATACGAGATGATAAAGCTAAAGAAAAATATAAAGAAGCGGTTTGTGATATTGTCGCTAAGATGAAAGAGGGCTTTTGAATGAGTAAAGAAGTTAACAAAGAGGAGCTTATGCAAAAGCTAATAAAAACTTTTAATGATTTAATAGATTATGCAATGTATATGAAAATGGTAACTAAATTTGATGGAGGTATAAGAGATAACTTATTGTTAGATTCATGTGAAATAATTGCAAAAATAAAGGAGAGTGGTCTATTTGAAAAAGAAGGAATTAAATGAAAGGCAGCTAAATACATTAAGAAAGTTAATTTATAACCATATACATGAATTTTTAACTGATAAAGTAAAAGCAAATAAGACTTTTGAAAAGATAAAAAAATATGGAATAAAAACAATGCCAGAAGCGGTGGCACTCTATAAAGAGAATAGATCCTAAAGGTTTTGTTTTAATAAATGAAATAAATTTCAGTGGGAGGAGTTATAAATGGCAAAAGAAGTTGATATTTTAGAAATAGAATGTTGTCCATTTTGTGGAGAAAAGAAAGACTTAGAATTTTGGACGGATGATGGAATCGTTATCTGTAATAATTGTGGAAGAAATTTCAAAACTGTAGAAGATAATATTTAATATGCAAAATGATATTTTTATGTATATCCAGGAGGTGGAGAGAATGAGTGTGATAGAATTGCATAATTGTAAAACATGTCCATGCTTTATATATAAGACATGTGATAATTGCCCTGAATATAGTATACTTGCTGACGATTGCAATGTTAGGACTTCATATGAAAATAGATGCACTGTAAATGATTGTATTAATGCTAATAGTAAAGAATCTTATACTACTGAACAAGCAGCTCAAAAATCCTTGAAATGGTGTGAAGAGCATCCAGGATGGAAAAGGATCTGTGATATAGAGGATTCAGATAGTTTATATAAAACATGGGATGAATTGCCTGAAAAAGAAAAGAAATCTTGGATTAATTATTATGGAGTACTTGGAGCAAAAGGAGCATGGGAAGAATTTGGACACAAGCCATGCAAAGTAAAATATGGTTTTATATCTGGGAAAGGTAAATTCTATAAGAAAGTTACAGATGTACCTCAGTTACACAACCTAATGATGGTATTTAAAATAGGCTAAGAAATTTTTACGTCCAGGAGGTGAAGAATATTAAAAAACTATTTACAGATGAATTAATAACAGCAAATTTTCTAAGCAATTTATTTTATTCTGTAGCAGCGCCTACCATACAGTATATTCTGATTTCTGCTGTTGGAAGCAAAATAATAGCTTTTAATTCTATTGTTGTATGTGTATCAGGTGTTATAGTTCCTACTCTATGGAATAAGTTTTCAGATAAAATATATAAAGAATATGGACACTTTCTAATAGCTGAAACTATAGGGTATATTATTTTGATGTTGCTTATTCTAAATAATATTATAAGTAATGTAGCTTATTGTATCCTAGATACTTTTATATTTTCTATAGTATCTAAAAATTTAATTTGTGGAAACAACAAATTAAAAGCAACTAGATACTTAAAAAATGAAAGAGAAAAGTTTGACAACAATATAGTTGTAGCTTCAAATGGCAGTAGTTTAATAGGATTTACAGTAAGTTTATTATTTAATATACCAAGTAACATTGCATTTATTTTAACGACTATAGGTATATGTATCGATAATATCTTTTATTTCAAAGTTTATAAAGAAGAGAAATGCAAGGCGATAGATGCGTAATACAAAGAGTTTACGTCCAGGAGGTGTTGAAAAAAGTGAAAACATTAACTATAAGACAACCTTGGGCTACGCTGATAGCCCTGGGTAAAAAGAAAATTGAAACTAGATCATGGAAAAGTAAATATCGTGGACCATTATTAATTCATGCTGGTAAAAGTATTGATAAAAAATCATGTTTAAGAGAACCAATTAAATCGACTTTAAAAAATCATGGATGCACAGAAAAGAATCTTCCAACAGGTTTAATTATTGCAAAATGTGAGCTTATTGATTGTATAAAAATGAAAGATTGGTTTTCAGATACTTCATTAAAAGTCATTAAAGCAACTCTTGAAAATGGTAAAGCAATAACGGGAAATGAATTAGAGCTTGGAGATTTTACTCCAGGTAGATATGCTTGGATTTTAGATAGAGTTGAATTACTTAAAAATCCAATACCTGCAAAGGGAAAATTAAGTTTATGGGAATATGAAGGTGATTTAAATGAGAGGCATTAAATTTAGGGGCAATTATCATGAACAAAAGTGTTAAGAATAAAAAGTATTTAAAATTAAATATCAAAAGAAATTTTACAAAACAAGATTTATTGTTTTTAAAGAAATATCCTGAGTTGTTTCCGATGTGTACAATTTTTGGAATAACTAAAAGAAAGATAGATTATATTTTTAAAGTTATTACTTATACAATGCATAAGCCAGGTAAAGCATATAGTGAAATAGAACTTGGCATAAGAATGATAATAGCGGCATATATACATGGACATTCTTTCCCTAAAAATAGTATAGGTGTATATTATCAAAAGTTATTTGAAAAAGCGGGTATAAAGATGCAGGATATTTTTAAATAACAAAATCGTAATGCTAGAGGTGACAATATGAAAAATCATATTAGAGATTACGCAACTGCTGCATTTAGGTTTTATGCTAAACAGAGTATGTCGGCAGATAAATACAAGAAAAAAATATATGATGAAGCATTAGAAGAGTATCAGAGGAAACAAAAGGGTAGCGGAGTAAGCTGTCCAACAGAAGCCGCAATAATGAGAGCGGAAAAAGCAGTTAACAAGAAGCTAGCAGAAATTAGAGATATGGAAGCTGTGGAGCTTACCATTTCAGAACTTAGAATTAAAACTCAGGGCAGAGCTATTGTACAAGCTATAAAGCTTGTTTATTTTAAAGATGTGGACAAGGAGTTAAAAAGAGGTGATATACATACTAGAGTACATGAAGCAGAGTTATATATTCCCGCCAGTGAAAGATGGATATATAACTGGCTAAGAGAAGCAAGAAAGTTGTTTGCAGAAAAAAGAGGACTAAGAATATAAAAGTTTTTGAAAAGTGTGCAGTAATGAAGCCATTTAAAGTAGTATACTAAGTATAGTAGAAATTCATTTATACAGAGATTTGTAGAGCACTTAGTTAAAAGCTAGGTGCTTTTCTTATGCTTAATTATTTGTTGTCATGTACTTTAATTAAAAAATATAAAGAGGAAAACTAAATGGACACAGTACAGTTAGTAAAATGGATTAATGCTTTAATAAGGCAACATAATATAAAAGCTTTTTATAATTCTAAACTTTGGAAATGTGTAAGGATTAAAGCATTAGAGAGAGATAACAATGAGTGTCAGAAGTGTAAAGCTAAAGGATTGTATAGTGAAGCTCAATGTGTACATCATAAGGAACATTTGAAGAAACATCCAGAGCTTGCGTTAACATTAAGTAATTTAACTTCATTGTGTAATAGTTGCCATGATGAAGAACATCCAGAAAAATTTTATCGTAAACGAAAACCTCAATTGAATAAAGAAAGATGGTGATTATATGGATATGCTATATGAATGTTTAGAATGTGCCAGCCAAGAGATTGTAAGAGTTTCAAATCATAGAAGAATGTGTAAGAAATGTGGGGGACATTTAATTCTTATAGGCTATGTTGGAATAGATTTAGCAAGTGGCAGAGACAAAACAACACACCCCCCGGTCAAAAAAATGGAAAAATCTTGAGCTTTGGGAGAACGGGATATAGGGACGACAAGATGTCTGCCTCGCGCGCGTGAAGAAAAATTGGCCTATATATGACATAAATTTACATTTAAAGGGAGGGATAAAAAGTATGGCTAGTGCTAAGAAAATCAAGGAATCTTTAATAAAACAGCTTGAAGATAAAAGTGCAAATGTAGAGCATTTTTTAGGGTTAATTGATGATTATATTTGGTATTTTAATCAGGAAAAATTAATGCAAAAGGATGTGAAAAAGCGAGGATATACCTATGAAACTATTTCTGCATCTGGCAAAGAATATGAAAAAGATAATCCCTCCGTCAAAAACGCAGTACTTTACAATAAACAAAAATTAGCAATTCTAAAAGAGCTGGAACTGACTACAGAAAATGTTGTAAGTGATGATGAGGATGAACTCTAAACTTATACCAGAAATACAAAATTATATTGACTTAGTTCGAAGTGGAACAATAGCAATATGTAAAGAACAGTTTCAGTTATGCGATTATGTTGAAAAATGTTTTGAAGAAGAAAATCTCTTTGTTGATGAAGATCTTCTCCATAAATATTTAAGTTTACAGAAATACTTTCCATTTGATTTATATGAATGGGAAGTATTTTGCTTTACTCTCCATAATTGTACTTACTCAAAGCCAGGTATTTTAAGATGGCCAGATTTATTCATTTATGTTGGAAGGGGTTCTGGCAAAAATGGATACTTATCTTTTGAAGATTTTTGCTTGATATCTGAATATAACAAAATTAAAAATTATGACATTGATATTTGTGCCAATGCAGAGGATCAGGCCAAGACTTCTTTTGATGATGTATATAACGTTCTTGAAGATAATGAAAGAAAATTAAAAAAACACTTTTACTGGAACAAAGAATATATACAGAATCTAAGAACAAAATCTAAACTAAGGTTTAGAACTTCTAATGCTAAAACAAAAGATGGTGGTAGACCTGGAAAAGTGGATTTTGATGAATACCACCAGTATGAGGATTATAAATCTATACAAGTTTTTAAAACTGGCTTGGGAAAAAAGAAGAACCCTAGAACTACTATAACTACAACTGATGGAGATGTTAGAGGTGGACCACTCGACAATATAAAAGCAAGGGCAAAAAGAATATTAAATGAACAGGGTGGAGACAATGGGATGATTCCTTTTATTTGTAAGTTGGACAATGAGAAGGAAGCAAGCAATAAAAAAATGTGGAATAAAGCTAATCCTACCTTGCATTACAATGAAGAACTTTTTAGAGAAATAGAAAAGGAACATATTGATTATAAGGAAGACCCTATTAGTAACAGTGCTTTTATGACTAAAAGAATGAATATTCCTAAAGGAAATAAGGATGTTGAAGTTACTTCATGGGATAATATTTTAGCTACTAATCAACCTATTCCAGACCTTACAGGATGTACTTGTATTGCTGGAATTGACTATGCGTATACTACAGATTTTGTTGTAGCGGGTTTGCTATTCAAATACAAAGGTAAATATTATTGGATTACTCATACTTGGGTGTGTAGAAAATGTAATGACCTTGGAAGAATAAAAGCACCGCTTGAAGAATGGGAAACTGAAAAGGGTGGGAAACTACTTACTTTTATAAATGATGTAGAAATAGCCCCCTCAATTCCTGCGGAATGGCTTGCAGAACAGGGACAAAAATATAATATAACTACTCTAGGTATGGATAATTACAGATATACACTACTTGCTAAGGCTCTTAGAGAAGTTGGATTTGATACAGACAAACAGGGAGCAAATAATATAAAACTCACAAGGCCAAGTAACCAGATGTTAGTTGCTCCAACTATAAACAGCTTGTTTGTAAATCATAATATTGTATATGGCGATAATCCTTTGATGCGTTGGTATACAAATAACACATGTAAGCATCCTGAAAAGTATGACAATATGACTTATGGCAAGATAGAACCTAAGTCAAGGAAAACAGATGGATTTATGGCTTTTATAGCTGCAATGTGTGCTGGTGGAGTTGGACTTGAAGATAGCGGGGAAGAGGTTGATTTTGATATAGGAGTTTATACTTATTAAAAAGGAGTAAAGTACATTGAAAAAAATAGTATATAAATGCTTAAACAAAGAATGTAATACTGAATTTATAGGATATGATAAAGATGGGTTATGTTGTCCAAAGTGTGGGAGCTCAGTAATACCTATTTGTGACGCATGGCATTATAATAAAGGTGCTGCAGATGCAGCATATAAAAAAGCTGTGAAAGATAAGCAATTGAAAGAAAAATATAAAAAGCGAATATGCGAGTTTATAGATAACTGCAATTCAAAATCTCTTAATTTACGTGAAGAAAAACTTTATGATTCGTTTGGAGAAGAAATACGTTTTGAATTCAAAGGGTTATATAGAGAAAAAGAGTTAAAATAATTAAAGCCGGTAAGGGCTTTTTTATTTTATTTTGAAAGGTGGTGAGAATTTGGGATTTTGGGATTGGACTAAACATTTCTTTGGACCTGATAAAGACACAATCTATATTACACAAAAAGCTATAGAACAAAGCAATAAATTAAACATAGAAAGGTTTGGAATTGTAATGGCCATTAATTTTATTGCAAATGCTGTAAGCAAATGTGAATTTAAAACCTTTTTAAACGGTAAAGAAGTAAAAGGTGATGAATACTACTTGTGGAATATAGAACCAAATTTAAATGAAAGTTCTACACAATTTTCACAAAGGCTTATATCTCATTTACTTTTTTATGGCGAAGCCTTGGTTATAGATGTAAATGGTCAGCTGCTTGTAGCAGATAGTTTCAATCAAGTTGAATATGCAGTAGTAGAAAATTATTTTACAGATGTATCTGTGAAGACAATGAATTTTAGCAGAACCTTTAAGATGTCTGAGGTTATGTATTTTAGGCTGAATGATACCAATATACGTACATTATTAGCTGACTTGGTGAATGGCTATGAAGAACTAAATAATATGGCAGAGGGCAAATATAAACGCAGTGGTGGCAGAAAGGGAATTGTTCATTTAAACAAACCAGCTAATGGAGATAAAGAATTTCAAAAGAAAGTTGATGATTTATTTAAAAATCAGTTTAAAGAATACTTTGAAGCTGAAAATGCAGTTATACATTTGTATAGTGGTATGGAATATGCGGAGCAACAGGATACCTCAGCTAAGAAAAGTACATCCGAAATAACAGATATCCAAAATATAACCAAAGAAGCTTTTGACAGGATAGCACAAGCCTTTAGAATACCACCATCTTTATTAAGAGGTGATATAGCGGATATAGAAAAGATTACAGATAATTTTTTAAGTTTCTGTATAGATCCTCTAGTAACAATTATAGGTGAGGAAGCCACCCGTAAAAGATATGGAAAACAAGCTTTTATAAATGGGTCCTATATAAAAGTAGATACAACATGTATTCGCCACATAGATATATTTAACATAAGTGAGGCATTTGACAAACTTATTGCTAGTGGAGGTTATTCTATAGATGATTTAAGGATAAAGGCAGGTGATACACCTTTGAATACAGATTGGAGTAAAAGGCATTGGATAACTAAAAATTATCAAGATGTAAATACAATTGAAGGAGGTGATAAATGATGTCAAAACCAATTTTTTTAATAAAACAAGCAGATGAACCAAATACACTAGAACTTTATATTTATGACTATGTGCAAAGTGATGGTGTAGATTGGTGGACTGGTGAAACTATACAAAGTGAAACATCTGCTAATTATATAAAAGAACAGCTTGAACAGGCTCAAAATATCAGCCAGATTAATATTTATATTAATTCTTATGGCGGTGAAGTTAAAGAAGGGCTTGGAATTTACAATTTACTTAAAAGGCATCCGGCGCAAAAAACAGTGTATGTTGATGGATTTGCATGTTCTATAGCTAGTGTAATTGCTATGGCTGGGGATAAGGTTGTTATGGGACCTAACACTTTGATGATGATACATCATGCAGCCATGGGAGCCTTTGGCAATGCTGATGAACTTAGAAAAGCTGCCAATGATATTGAAGTAATTGATAAATCGAGTTGCTCAAGTTATTTACAAAAAGCGGGAGATAAACTAGATGAAGATACTTTGAACCAACTTTTAGATGCTCAATCATGGCTTACTGCAGACCAGTGCCTTCAATATGGGTTAGCTGACGAAATAGCAGGCAAAGAAGATAAGAATGTATCTGCAGCGCAGCAGAGATTTGAGCAATCTTTAAAAGAACAGATAATGCAAGTACAAAATAAAATTGAGGTACCAAAACAATTTCAAAAGCAAAAAACTAATGCTGAAAAAATGATGGCAATATTTAAAAAGAAAATGGAGGAGAAATAATATGGCAATGAAAAGTAAAGATTTAATACAACAGGAATTAAAACAAAATTTGGCGGATGCATTTAAATCTGAAGATCCTGATGCTATAACACAAGCTTTCACTAATTTTGCTGAGACTGTACAGCAGAATGTACTTGAAGAATATAACACGTATCAGAAAACACAGGATTCTAATATTTTAGCTAAAAGAGGCATACACCAACTAACTTCTCAAGAAGAAAAATATTATCAAGCTTTTATAAATGCGGCAACTTCTAGTAATCCTAAACAGGCTATAGGTGACATTGATGTAGCCTTTCCAGAGACAATAATTGATAATATTTTAGATGATATAACAACAGCACATCCGTTATTAGATCAAATAACTTTTACTAATACTACTATACTGACTAAAATGCTTGTAAATAAGCAAGGCTCTCAACTAGCCTCGTGGGGTGCTTTAAACTCTAAGATAACTAAAGAACTTGAAGGAGCTATTGGAAAAATAGATTTAACTATTTGCAAATTAACTGCCTATATGCCTATAAGTAAAGATATGCTCAATGTAGGACCAACATGGATAGATGCGTATGTAAGAGGAACATTAAGCGAAGCTATAGCTCTTGCGCTAGAAACAGCTATTATAGATGGTACCGGCAAGGATGAACCTATAGGAATGGATAGAAGTGTTGCAGATGATGTAACTGTAACAGGTGGAGTATACCCAAAGAAAACTGCAAAAGTATTAACAGCATTTGATCCAGTTTCATATGGTGCTATATTGGGACAACTTTCTAAAGCACCTAATGGCAAAACAAGGCCAATTACAAATGTGCTTTTAGTTGTAAATCCTTCGGATTATTTTACTAAGATTTTTCCAGCAACAACTGTAAGAGCTGCGGACGGAACTTACAGCCATGATGTATTTCCGTTTCCTACTACTGTTATACAATCTCCAGCGGTTGCTGCCAATGAGGCTGTTGTGGGAATAGCAAATAAATATTTCATGGGCTTAGGTTCAGGCGAAAGAGGCGGTAAAATAGAATATTCTGATGAATTTAAGTTTTTAGATGATGAAAGAGTTTATTTAACTAGGATGTATGGTAATGGCAGGGCACTTGATGATAATGCTTTTATATTGCTTGATATAAGTAATATTGAACCAGCTACACTACAAGTATCAGTAAACAATGTTGTTAAAACTAAAGAGCAGGCTTAATTGAGGTGATTTAAATGGCTGATACAATTGGGGTAGAAAAATTATTATCGGAAGTAAAATCATATCTTCATATAACTTGGAAGGATGATAATACGGACAATAATTTAAAAGGTTTCATAAGTAGAGGTATGGC
Source organism: Clostridium sp. 001 (assembly GCF_019056555.1). NCBI lineage: Bacteria > Bacillati > Bacillota > Clostridia > Eubacteriales > Clostridiaceae > Clostridium > Clostridium sp. 001. Next base: position 3,725,713 of record NZ_CP020473.1, read on the forward strand.
ACGTTTACAAGATATTGCAGGTGTGCCTTCTCTTGATTTTATAACACATGACCAGCCGAAGTCTCTACTTTTAGATTATTGCAGGTATGCAAATAGCCAGGCTCTTGAAATGTTTGAAAAGAACTTTGAAAGTGAGCTTCTTGATTTGCACCTGCAGTACCAGCTTAAAGAACCCCAAAAGTTGATGACTGTCTCTATAGCAGGAACAATGGCGGGACACACAAAGATAATTGTATCACCTGGACTTGATGATGGCGACAGCTATGTATACAAATTGGGTGCAGAGCTTACTCCCCCTGGCTATTTTGATATATGTAATTTTGTAAATGGATATTTAATATGGGATGGAAGTTCTGAAATTGAAGTTACTTCAGGTGATGAAATTTTAATAGTTGAAGTAGATGAAAATAATAAGGCAATTCGAGCAGGAAAAACAGATGTAACAGTGGGGTGATGGTATGAAAATAAAAACACCTACTAATTTTGTCTCTTTTAGTGATGGTGTCTGTAGTATTTATAGTGAGGATGATGATGGAAACAAAAATAACAAGTATGAGAATCTTGGCTTTACTAAGTGTGTTTTAGGTCTTACAAGATTTTTTCAGGCTGATGCTAATCAAATGAAAGTAGATAAGGTAATAAAAATACCGCAGCTTGACAATATAGATACCTATGACCATGCAACTATTGATAGTGTGGATTATGATATTATGATAATTCAGGATAAATATGATACTAACCCTCCTAGCAGAGATTTAACATTGAAAGTGAGATGATGTGAATGAGTGTTGATGTTGAACTTACTGGAATATCTGAACTTATTGAAAAACTTCAAGCTACAAATGCTAAATTTAATAGTGTTGAAAATAAGGCGTTAAAAGCTGGAGCACGGCCTATACTTGATGATATGAAAACAACTAAAGCATTTAAAGATAGAAGCGGTGATTTAAGAGATGATTTATCTATTGGAAGTATAAGAAGTAAAAATGGGATTAAATCTATACAGATAGGTATTGATAAAAATGATATATCAGCAGTTTACTATGGTAAATTTATAGAATTTGGTAGTAGCCATGAAGTGGCTAAACCATTTATACAGCCTGCTTATGAAAGACATAAGAAGGAAGCGGTGGAGATTATTAAAGAAGAGATAAGGCAGGCTTTAAAATGAATGATATAGAAAGTATTTTAAAATCTATAGGTGCTCCAATTAAGCACTTGTTTTATACAGGCCGGGAAGACCCTTATATAACATACCAGTTCTACAATGAATATGGTAAAGTTTTTGCAGAGGATAAAGAGGTAGTAACAGCGTATTCGGTTCAGATAAATATTTTTACAAAAGGCAAACTTGAAGATTTATACAAGCAGGTTTTAGATCTTATGATTGTAGCGGGTTGGTGCCGAACTTATGCGACTGAAGACTATGAAACTGACACAAAGCTTAACCACAAAATAATAAGATTTAAGTACACAGAGGAACATTGATAGAAATGTTCTTTTTTATTTGTAAAATGAAATGAAAGATTTAATTAAAAAATGAGGAGGAATAATAATGAGTAAGCATAGTGGACAAGTAGGATTAAAGAATTTAGTTTATGCAAAGATGCATGAGGATGGGATAACATACGATGCGCCTAAAATATTAAGTCCTGCAATACAAGCTAAAATAACTCCAAAAACTAACACTGCTACACAGTATGCTGATGATAAGTCAGTTGAAAATGCAACTACATTAGGTGAAATAGATGTTGAATTGCAGACACAGGATGTACCTTTACAATCTCAAGCAGATTTACTAGGACACACTATAGATAGTAAAGGAGTATTAGTTCATAGTGGAAATGATAATGCTCCATATGTAGCGATAGGGTTTAAATCTCTTAAGGGAGATAATACTTATAGATTTATATGGCTTTTAAAGGGAAAATTTGAAGAAATAACAGAGGAATATAAAACTAAATCTGATAAAGTTGATTTTGCCACTCCATCTCTTAAGGCCACATTTGTTACAAGGGATGATGATAACTGGAAATTTATTGCTGATGAAAACAATGGTATGGATAATGATGTAATGGAACATTGGTTTGATGCAGTATACCAGCCTAATATAGATAATACTCCTCTTTCTATTGAGACCAATCCAACAGACGGAGCTACAGGAGTTGCAGCAACTAGTGGTGTTAACTTTGTATTTAGTAAAGCAATAAATTCATATACTGTAAATGATTCGTCAGCATTTTTAATTAAAGCTGATGGTACTATAATAGATTCTACTATAGTAATAAGCACAGATGCTAAGACAGTAACATTGAAACCTAAGAGCACTTTGGATGCGGGAAATTATGTTGCAATAGCAACAAAAGCTATTAAAACTGCACAAGGGTCAGCTCCTGCAAATAATGTTGTAGTTAATTTTGCAGTATAGATGATACAACCTTGTTAGGGTGACTTCTTAACTTACAGGTAATTATATAGGATAAATGTCCAATGGAGGTAAATTAAATGAAAGATATAAAAATTATAAAAATAAAGTTAAATGATAAAGAATATATTATGCCACGTCCAAAAGCAAGGGTTATAAGGGATACTCTTGCTTTTTTAAATGATACTAAGATAAATTATGCTAATGTAAAGCCGGAAGATCTAGACAAAATTGCTGAGTATATATGTGATACATTTGGAAAACAGTTTAGTATAGATGACGTATATGACGGTTTAGATGCTAAAGACATAAAACCTAAATTTGATGAGTGTGTAAATGCAGTAATATCAAATTTAGGTTTACATTTAAATAAAATCCCAAACAGCGAAACTCCGGAGGAAAAAGAAAAATAACTCTGGAGGATTTTATAAAAGAAATATACTTGGATAGATTAACGGCTGGTGAGTCTATGGAATCAATAGATAACATGGACTTTTTTTATTATATAGATTTACTTATATATAAAATAAATAAAGATGAAGAAAGAGAAGTAAATAAAACCACTATTGAGAATTTAATATAAGATATCTGAAAAAATAGTAATAAATATTTTGATTGATGAAAAAGATATAGCACGAAACTCATAGAAACATTGTGCCATATGGAAAACATACTCTTATTTTGGTATTATAGAAATATATACTAAATTTAGGGGGGATATTATGAAAAAAATAATATCATTGTTCGTTGGAATTATTGTATGCTTATCTTTTATGGGATGCGGAGATACTTCTAATAATCAACAAGGTAATGAGTCAACAAAGCAAACTGTTCAAAAGAAACCTTCAAAAAATGAGCCAACACAAGCTGAATTAAATGCTAAATTAAAAAAAGAAGCTACAAAGGCAGATTTTGTCCAACTCAATGGACATGAAGATCAATATAAAGGCAAAAAAGTATTTATTGAAGGCACTGTTTCTAATGTGACCAATGAAAATAATCCTGGTGGTGAATTTACGATATCAGCACAAGAAGGTAATGGATACGGAATGTATGGAATTACCTCGCTTGATATTGACCATGGTAATGTAGGCAAAGATATAGTAAAAAATAATAAAGTTAAAATATTTGGAACAGTAGATGGTAAAGATAGTTTTGGGGCTCCCCATATAGTTGCTACTATAATTGAAAAAGAATAAGAGTAATAAAAAGTCTTAGAAATAAGGCTTTTTTATTTTATCTAAAAATAATCAAGGAAGGAGGTGAAAGTTGTGGCAGAAAATGAAGAAATAAGTTCTTTAGCGGTAAGGGTTGCACTTGATGATTCAAGCTTTAGCAAGGGTATACAGAACTTAAAAAGAAATTTAGGGACAATTGATAGTGAATTTAAAAGTAGTGTTGCAGGTGTAAAAGATTGGGGCAAAAATCTTGATAGCCTGAAAAGCAATGCTCAATCTCTAGGAGATAAAATAGAAACTCAACGAAAAATAGTTCAAAGTTATTCAGAACAACTAGAAAAATCAAAGAAGACTTTAGAAGATAGCTCTAAGTCTATGATGGAATTAAAAAGTAAAGTTGATTCAACTAAAACTGCGTATGAAGAAAGTAAAGCTACATTAGGATCAGAAAATGAAGAGACAAAGAAGCTGGAGAAAAGTCTCAATGATCTTACTGAAAAGTATAAAAATAATGAGCGAACTGTTTTAAATAATGAAAAGAGTGTACAAGGATACACAATTCAGCTGAATAATGCACAAAGCAGGTTAAAGGGTTTTGAAGGGCAATTGGATGAAACAAATAAAAAAATTGCTAATTTTAAATTAACTTCACTCAGTACCTCTTTAGAAGAAACAAGTAAAAAATTTAAATCTGTTGGAGAAGGGTTTAGCAAAATTGGAGACGCAGCATTAAAATTTTCCACACCTGTAGTAGCTGGACTTGGAGTTGCGGCAAAAGCAGCCACAAGTTTTGATCATGAAATAGCTGATATTAGAAAAGAAGTTGAAGCAAGCGGAGCAAGTACTGAAAAAGTAAACTCCGTTATGTCTGAAATGGCAGAGGATTCCCTGCAGTGGTCTGGAGATTTTGGACAAAGCACAGATGATATAAATGAAGGTTTGTTAACTCTTGTTAAAGATGGCTATAGTGCAGATGAATCTATAAAGGTTATGAATACATCATTAGATACCTCTCGTGGTGCTAATGAAGATTTAGCTGTAGTTGTAGACCAGTTGGGAAGTTCTCTTGAAGCTTATGGAATGAAAACAAATGATGCAGCTCAAACAACACAGAACATGGCTCATATGGCTGATGCTTTTACATATATAAGTAACCATACAAAAGCTAGTATATCATCTTTAGGTGAAGCCTTTAGTATTACGGGTTCAACAGCCTATGCAATGAAAATACCAATGACACAAACTGCGGCGGCTATAGGAATACTTGAGAGTAATGGTATTGATGCAAGTACTGCTGCAAATGCCTTAAAAGCGGGACTTGTAAACTTAACAAAACCTACAGATCAAATGGCGGCAGCTATGAAGGAAATGAATTTACAGGTATTTGATAGTAAAGGTAATATGAAAGATTTACCTGCTCTATTAAATAACATAGAAAAAGGTACAAAAGGTTGGACTAACGAACAAAAACAGGCCGCCCTTGCTGCTATATTTGGCAAAGAATCTCTTGCTACATGGAATGTTCTTGTTCATAAAGGTGGGGATTATTTAAGTGATTTATCCACTCATGCAGATAATGCTAATGGAGAAGTAAAGAAATTATCTGATAGCATGAAAAATACATCTGCAAATAAATTTAAAGAGTTGAGTGCATCCGTCCATACGCTAGGAGTTGAATTTGGACAGAATGTGTTGCCAACGTTAATTCCTATGGTAAAAGAGACTACCAATCTTGTAAAGGCTTTTGGAAATTTAAGCCCAGGTATGCAGAGAGCTATAGCTGATGTGGCTGGATTCACTCTAGTTGCAGGCGTAGCATCGAAAACTATAGGTAGTGTAGTGAAGGGCGGAAGTGGTATCCTGGATTTTTTAGGTAAGCATGTGAAAAAGTCTGCCGAAGCGAAAGTTGCATCTGAAGCAGCCGGAGAAGGGATAAAAAAAGTAGGCCTTGCTGCTGCTGAAACTGGAGTTGAAACGGCAGGTGCAACAGCTGCTAGTGGTGGACTTATAGCAAGCCTAGGAAGTGTAGCTTTAGCAGCCGGACCATATGTATTGGCAATTGGCGGTGTTGTGGCAGCAGGAGTTGCTGTGCATCATGTTATGACTGAACAAGCAGTACCTGCTGTAGACCTATTTGCAGACAGAACTATAAATGACACTGAAAAAGCTTCTGGTTCATTTAAAAATTTAGATAGTAGTATAAAATCATCAACATCTAGCATTAATGCATCTGTTAATAAAGCAGGCTTAGACACAACGCAAACCACCATAAAAATATCGGATGCTACTAAAAAAGCTGTTCAGTCTTATATCCAAATGGATGATAATGTAAAGAAAACCATGACAGACATATACATTAATGCTGATAAATTTACCGATCAAACTAAAAAATCAGTTATAAGTCAATATACTGACATGACTAATAGCACCAAAATTTTAAACACAGGAATGAAAACTGATTCTATTAACCAATTTAAGCAGATGGTATCTCAGACGGGAAATTTGACTAAAGACAATGTAGAAAAGATTGTTGCAAAATATTCTGATATGGTAAATAAAGTTTCAGGGCTTACAAAACAGCAGAAAGAAGCTATGGTTAAGAATTTCAGAGATGGCTTGACGCAGTCCGTTGGAATAACCCAGCAGCAAGTAAATACTATAACCCAGCAAATTACAGCTATGGGTACGAAAATAAAAGAAGGTATGGATAAACAGTCTAATGACAGATATACAACTCTTAAGAATTTTTTTGATAAAAGCAGTGCTTTAAGTACTCAAGATGAGCAGAAAATATTGCAGAATATGCAGAAAGACAATAATAACAAAAAACAAAAAATAACTCAGTATGAAGCTCAAATAACAGCTATATATCAAAAAGCTTCAAATAATCATAGAGACTTAACTGTGCAAGAACAACAGCAAGTTAATTCTCTAAAAGATAAAATGAGAACCAATGCTGTACAATCTTTAAGCCAAAATGAAATAGAAAGCAAGGTTATATTAGAAAGAATAAAAAGTTATGGTACAAGTATAACTGAGCAGCAGGCACAGGATATAATAAAAAGTGCCAATAAACAACGTGATGGGGCTATAGCAGCAGCTAATCAACAATACAATGATGTTGTTGCTAATGCAATATATCAAAGAGATGTAACGCACTCTATGACTGCCGACCAGGCTGATAAGGTTATAAAAGATGCAGGAAATCAGAGAGACCAAAGTGTACAAGCAGCAAATGAGCAGAGAACTCAAGTTGTAGATCATCTAAGTAAAATGGATGGCGAAGTATTAAAAAACATGGATACTGATACTGGAAATATGCTTGCCCCATGGACAAAATTAATTAAAAATATTAAACAAGCTTGGACAGATTTCAAAAAATGGCTTAGCGGTTTATTTGCCCACAGTGGGAGTGGAGACCAAAAAATTCCGGCCACTAGTAGTATAGGTTCTGGAAATGGTCTTGGTGGTATACCTGGCTTAGCAAGTGGAACTGATAGTGCATCAACCGGATGGCATATCGTTGGTGAAGAAGGACCTGAACTTTATTATTTTGCTGGTGGCGAAACTGTTATAGATGCAAAATCTACTAATAAAATATTAAGCCAGGTAAATAAAAGTAGTAGTGGTTCATCCCAAAATGACAGCGGAGAACAATTGAGAGCTACAGAGCAGTATGGAGAAAATTTAAATAAGTATTTTGCTAATGGTTTGGAAAGCAGCATATCTACAGTATCCAAACCATTAAATGTATTACAAGATAGCGTAAATACTTTAATGACTTCATTTATACAAAAATATCTTAGTTATGGACAGCAGAGTAGTAAAAATATGGGACTAGGCATAACTCAAAGTTCAGCCTCTGCAATAAATCCAGTAAATACTTTAAATAAGAAAATAGGTACCTCGGCGTCTAATCTTACTCAGTCTTTTACAAAGTATGGACAAGATTCAATATCTAATTTAGGAACTGGGATAACAGGAAATGAGTCAGTTGCAAATAATGCTGTAAATAAGGTAACAGATGATAATGAGAGTATTTTAGATGCTTATTCCAAGGTTCATGTTGATTACGGGACATCTTCTATGGACAATCTTGGAACTGCCATAACAGGGAATGAAGGTGTAGTTACTGATGCAAATACCAAGGTAACTACAGATAATAAAGTTATATTAAGTGATTATGTACAGCTCCATACGACATATGGAGCTAATTCCATGTCAAATCTGACTGCTGGAATAAATAGTGCTTCTCCCAATGTACTATCTGCAACAAATAAGGTATCAAATGACAATAAAAATGTATTAAATAATTTTGCTGCATCTGCAAACCCGATAGGACAGAATGTTACCAATGGCCTTTCTGAAGGAATGAAATCTGCCGAAGCCAATGCTGTTAGTATAGCCCATGAGCTTACACAAAAAGTTTTAGATGCTTTTACCGGACCAGACGGATTCGATATACACAGCCCTTCTAAAAAGACAACAGGATATGGTGAAAATGTAATACAAGGCTTTATAAATGGTATGTCCAAGAAAGATGTACTTAATTTCTTTAAGAATAAAATTGGTGGCATGCTTAACTTTGCGGAGGGTGCTAGTGGACAGATTGCAAGTTGGCTAACTGCTGCACTTGCATTAACAGGACAGCCTATGTCAGCACTTCCAGCACTTGAACAAATAGCAATGCATGAAAGCGGAGGAAATCCCATGGCAATAAATTTATGGGATAGTAACGCAGCAGCAGGTCATCCATCCAAAGGTTTAATGCAACTAATAGATGATAACATGCAGTATGCACTTCCAGGTATGGATAATATATGGAATCCTATAGATAATGCTGTAGCAGCTATTAGATATATGATAGCAACCTATGGAAGCATATGGAACGTACCGGGTATAAGGAGTATGGCAAGTGGTGGATCATATGTTGGTTATGCTGCTGGTACAACCAATGCTGTGGCAGGATGGAGAATAGTAGGGGAGAATGGCCCTGAATTAGAGTATTCTCCTAGCGGAGGAGAGACCATTTTAAATGCCAGTGATACATCAAAAGTTTTAAGTGCTAATTCATCAAATAGCAATGGAAAGACAATAGGAGCATCACTTATAAAAGGTATAGCAGATGGAATAAGCAGCAAGATAAGTTTAATAAGTAACGCAATGTCCAATATTGGGAAAGCAGCAAGTAATGCTTTTGGAAACTCATTAAAACAATATGATGCATGGGATGAGTTTAAGAATGAACTTGCTAAGGCTCTAAATGACAATGAAGTGTATATAAATAACAGCGTAGTTAAACTTAACACAGTACTTGCCAATTCTGTCATGAATGAAAGAAATGCAAGAAGCAAATATTTTGAAGATTATAGTAAAGGTGTTATTTCTTCAGATGCTGCTGTAACTAAATTGGATGTTGATATAAAAAATCTTCAAACCTCGACTGGCGATTTTGAAACAGATACAAGAAATCTGCTAGGTGTTATGACAGATCAAAGTACAGAAATAAATATACTTACAGCGGAATATAACAAGCTTGGAACTCAATATGGGTATAACTCGGACAAAGCATTGGATGCTCTAAAAAAAATACAGGATGTTAAAGATGCTTATCAAAAAAGTGGTACTGACATTTTAACTTTAGTTGATAATCTTAAAAAATCTGAGATAGATGGTATAAATGAGGTTGATGATAAGATTAAAGATGCGTTAAAACAAAGGTATCAAGATGAGCAGGATGCTGCAGAAAAGCAGGTTAACCTTGCAACAGATACCCAAACCAAAATATTACAGGCAAAAATAGATAATTTAGATCAGCAAGAAAGTGACCTTGACATAGAGTATCAGGACGAAGACGACGCTGATAAAAGAGCCGAACTTGAAAGACAGTTATCTATGCATTATGGAGCTGCAAAGAAGAAGGAGCTTCAAGAGGAACTTGATGATCTTAATAAAACAGAGGAAAGAAGGCACCAGAAAGAGTCTATTACCCAGCAAAAAGATGATTTGCAAAAGCAAATTGACCAGTTAAAGGAAAGCAATGATAATATGATTAAAAATATAGAAGAATTTTACTCTGATAAACTTAAGGATGCAAATATAGATGCTGAGGCACAAAAAATGATAATAAACGATAACCAAAGTGAAATAATAACACTGCTTAAAAGTTATGGTAAGGATTATGAGATTACAGGTTCATCGCTAGGAGATAGATTTGCAGCTGGATTTAAAAGTTCTCTTACTTCAATTTCAGACATGATAAGTAATTTAAAATCACAAATAAATGATTTAAATACCAATGTAAATTTATCATCTATAAGTCCACTTTCAACTAACGTAAATAATACAGTTACAAGTAATATACAGCAAACTTATACTGCACCTAAAAGTATACAGAGCAGCCAACCTATAGTTATAGTAACTAAAACATATTTAGATGGTAAACAAGTGGCCGAAACATCAACACCGTATATTGATAAAAATTTAGGCGCAATAAATGCTTTAAGTGCAAGGGGGTTGTAAAAATGAGTGTAAAAGATGGCTTTATATTTAATGGAAAACATTCTTTTAAAGATTTTAATGTATGGCTTCAGGAGAAAAAAATACAGCCTCCAGCAAAGACAAAAATAAAAGAGTCCGTCCCTTTTATGAATGGCACATATGACTTTAGCACTGTTGGAAGTAATGGAGATCAGGTATATGGAGAAAGAAAAATACAGGTTAAACTTGGACTTCGTACTAAAAGTAAGGAAGAGTTATATATAGTATATCAACTTATTCTTGAATGGCTTGAAGATACGGGAAGGCAGGAATTAATGTTTGATAACATACCTGGATTCTATTTTATTGCAGAGGTTGAAGATACACCAGAATTTGAAGAAACTATAAAGATGGGTACTTTAACAATAAGCTTTACAGCACAACCATTCAAAGTAAGTACAAGTTATATGGGAGATGATATTTGGGATACATTTTGTTTTTTGACAGACTATACCCAATATACAAATGAATTTGCTATAAATGGTGAAAATGCTGTAACTATGTATAACAATGGAAGGTCAATAACTCCAGTAATAAACTGTAGTTCTGACATGACATTAGTCTATAACGGTAAAACTTATAATCTTACCAAAGGAGACAATAAACCTTGGGGTTTAAAACTACAAAATGGCAGAAATGATTTATTATTCAGTGGCAGCGGTACAGCAAAGATTTTGTTTAGATGGGAGGTTTTGTAGTGTATAAAATTTCTATTATAAATGGAAGTGATGAAATAGTTGTACATTATCCAGATCCGGAAGCACCAAAAGTTTCAGACCCGCATCTAAATTTAAAAAGAAGTCAGGCAGGCAGCTTGACTTTTTCTATTCCCTGGGATAATCCAGGATATAATTTAGTCACTAGGTTCGTAACTAAGGTAAGATGTATAGACGTAAGAGACGATGGAGAAATATTTAGCGGTAGAATATTCAGCATTAAGCCTAGTATGACAGAAAGTGGAGAATTTAAAAAGGATATTGTATGTGAAGGCAAAATGAACTATCTTCAGGATACTATTGTACAAAGCGTTATATATGAAGATAAAACACCTAAAGATGTTATAATTGATTTTCTGAACTACCATAATACACAGGTTGAAGATTATAAGAAAGTGCAACCTGGAATTATAGACGTAGAGGATTGGTTGTTTTTTACTACAGACTTTGAAACGACTTTAGAAGCAATTGAAAAATATGTTTATGATGAAAATAAAGGTTTCTTGAAATTTAGAACTGAGGACGGAACAAATTATCTAGACTATATGGCTAATCCTCCACAGGATAAAATTGCAGAGGTATCTATAGGTCAAAATCTTAAATCTTTAACCATAGATGATAGCCAGGTATTTGGTACAAGAATCATTCCAGTAGGTTCTAATGGCCTGACAATTGAAAGGGTAAATGACAATAAGAGCTATATCGAAGATCCTGCTGCAGTTAAAAAATACGGAATCATTTATAAGAAAGCTGACTACTCAGATATCGATGACGACGAGGAATTGAAGACTGAGTGTACTGCTGATTTAAGTCAGTATACTCAACCTGCAGGAAGTCTTGACATATCTGCACTGGATTTGAGCACTCTTGCAAATACATCTGTTGACAGCATAGATACAGCAACATCCGTCCATATAAGATGCCCAATTCTTGGAGTTGACGATACCTACAAGGTAGTGGAACTTGATGATGATTTAACTAAACCATGGAATCCTAAATTGACAATAAGTAATAAGGCTTCAAAGCTTAGTGGGACTATAGAAGATATTCAATCAAATAGCATTAATAGAATGGCTACTTATGGAGGAGTTCAATTAGGTTATAAATATGGTCTTAGAGTTGTAAGTCATGATAATTCCGTAGAAATACTTATAAATGGAAAGGAAGGCATAATAATTAAAAATGACAGCAAAGAAGTATTCTATTTGGATGCAGATGGAAATGTAAATATGGTAGATGGGTATATAAAACTCCATAGAGGTAATACCCAAATAAGCATAGACCCAAAAGTAGGAATTGAAATAAAGAATGATAGTAAACAGGTTTTTTATATTGATACTTCTGGTAATTTAATAATGGATGGTATACAAAAAATAACCAAAGATGGGAAAGTGTTAATAGAAAATACTTTTAATGAATATGGTGGCATTAAAAATATATATGATATAGATGGTAATTTAGTCTTTAAAATTGGTGTTGAAGCTGGGAGTAGTGACAATGTAGGAGCCACTTTAATTGGTTATAATAAGAGTTCTGATAAACCTCGTTTTAAGTTAGGCATATCTAAAAGTGGAGATTTTGGAGTATTAGAAGCATTAAATTCAAATGGTGAGGTAAAGGCTGAAATAAATGCTGATGATGGTAATGGTAATGGAGTAGCATTTATTGTTAATTCTAATGGGATAAGACAGAGACTTGCTACAGAGCAATTCGCATTAGCTCATATGAGCAGTGGAGGTGATAAAGGTGGCAGTTGATGTAAGTAAAGAAGCTGATTATATAAGACATAAAACTTATGGAATAGAGGTAAGAGGTAGTCTTGCAGATGGAATTACTAAAATTGCAGACGAGGTTAATAAATACGAAGATACTCAAAATCAAGAACAGGCAGATTTTGAAAATGCTCAAAAGAAGGAGCAATCAAATTATGAAAATAAGATAGATACTGAATTTGATAATTATAAATCTGATTTGACTAAAGATGAAAATGACTTTCAAACTGCTCAAAGAAAAGAACAATCTGATTATGAAACTAAAATGGATGATAAGTGGTCTGGTTATAAAAAAATAATGGACACTGATGAAGCAATTAGAAAGCAAAATGAAGATATTAGGCAGTCCAATGAGCAAACTAGAGAGTCCAATGAAGCTGTCCGACAGAGCAACGAAACTACTAGAAAACAAAATGAAATAGTTAGGCAAAACAATGAAGCTACTAGAATTCAAAATGAGACAGCAAGGGAGACAGCTTTTGTAGGTATGCAGCATGTAGATGCTAACTTAGAATTATCTGCAGCTAGAGGAACCTTTGACAATTTAAATGATAGATTGAATTATTTTGAGGGTGAAACTCTGGTAAATAAAGAGCTTATAACAATTCCACATAACTTTAATTCATACCCTAATGTTAGGTGCATTTGCACTAATTATGGTGCAGGAGTAGGAGGAGCTGGAGAAACACCTGCAGGAGGTACAGAGAGTTATTTGGTTAATGCAAAAATAGGTTATCCAGATACAAACAATGTGAAAATTTATGTACCTGCAAACTATTTAATTAGAAGCCCTGTATTGCAACAAATAAATAGCAGCAAATATATTTTAGCTTCTAGTGATAAAACAGAAACTAAAAGTATGTTAATAAATTTAATGGAGGTGGCTTAGATGGAAGACTTGATTAAAGGCGAATCAGATTGGCATAACAAGGTGAATAGTAATTTTCGTGAACTTGCTGAAAAGGCTGGTGTAGTTATAACTGAAGAAGATATTCCGGTTGCTGAAAGAAAAAAGGGTGCGGTTTATTTTGTAGTTACAGACCAGGCACCAACAACAAATGAAACTATAAAAGTAAGCCCTACTATGGGCGTAAAAACAGTATAGGAGGTAATGTTATATGGCTGATACATTAATACAAATACAGTTACTAGATTCCACTACAGGAGAAGTAGTTTCTGATGCTTTCCCGTTAACCCAGGCCAAAGGAGTAAAACTTGCTAATGGACAGGATTTAGAAACATATCTATCAAGTTTAGTTCTTCAAAAAGGAGATACAGGAGCAACAGGAGCTAAGGGTACAGATGGAAAGACTATATGGAATGGCACAAGTGATCCAACTTCCAGTACTGGAACGGATGGAGACTTTTATATAAACACAAATTCACATAAGATTTTTGGACCTAAAGCAAGTGGATTATGGCCAACAGGAGTTAGTATTATTGGACCTCAAGGAATTCAAGGAGTGCAAGGTACGAAAGGCGACACAGGAGCAACCGGGCCAACTGGACCTACAGGTTCACAAGGAGCTAAAGGGGACAAAGGAGATCCGGGAGATACTTTAAAGTATGGGACAAATTATAGTACAGCAAGTAGTGTTAAGTTATTTTTCAAACAGGTGTAGGAGGTGAGGTAAATGGCAGAGGAAAGGACTATACAGATACAAGATGACTCAGGAAATGTTTATTATCCACAAACAAAATCATCCGCCGTATTTATGGGTGATGGAAAATCCATTGATTCACATTTGGGGGATGCTACTGCTTTAAAAACTTCTGCTAAAGATAGTTTTGTAAATGCTATAAATGAGGTTTTTCAATCTGGCACTAACGTAAAATCTAATGCGATTAGTGCCGTAAATAGTAAAGGAGGAAATTTAAGTACTAGTGCTACATGGGATGATGTAATAAATGCCATAAAAGCTATAGCAAAAGGACAGGGAAATGCGGTAGAAAGTGAAGTATTAGGTGGAGCTACTTTTTCTAATTCAGATGGGAAACTTAGGACTGGCTCTATGGCTAATAATGGAGCCATAAGTGGAACTATCACAAATCAAGGACAATCTATAAGTATTCCAGAAGGTTATACAAAAGGTGGTAGCATTAATGCAAATTTTGCTAATTTAATTGCTAGTAATATAAAAAAGGATGTAAATATAGGTGGTATTACTGGTTCACTAGATGTAGGTAAAAAATATGCTAGTTCAACTATTTCAAATCCTTCGAATACAACATATAAAATAACTATTGACGTAGGTTTTACTATTGGTATTATAATTGCAAATTATCCAGGTTATACAAAAGCATATGGAATAAAGAATGTTGGCACAGGTGGAGGTAATAGTAGTGGTGGTAATTTAGATATAGATTTTAACTCAGATGGTACAGTAACAGTATGGCAAACTAATGGAAATGCATTAACTGGAACAGTTACTTATACAGTTTTGGAATTATAAGGAGGGATTGAGATGAATATTGGAAGAAGAATAATATATGATAGTGTGTCAGGAAAAGTGTTATTAGATTTAGGAGAAGGTCAGGGAGAACCTAGAGTCGCTATTAATTCTCTTGATTATATTGATTTACTATATGGCCAGGACAGTGATAAGTTTAATAGGGTTAAATCTTATCATGTGGATGTAACAACGAAAACTGTGGTGTTTGATGAACTTTATGATCCACCAGTTGACAAAGATGCAGAAATAGCAACTTTGCAGCAGCAATTATTACAGTCACAGGGGGTAATATAAATGAATCAGGAATACGTAAATTGGCTAGTTGCTTTTATTAGAAATGGGACTATAAATATAAAAACAGGAAAGCCTTTCGCGATAAATGATATTATAAATACGGACTATAAAGCAGCAGTACAAGCAGCTTTAAGTAGTACAACAGTTTAGAATATAAGGCAAAATAGAAGCTAGAGATAGCTTTTTTTATTTTGCCTAAAAATACTTAAATGGGAGGCTAAAGATGGAAAATCTATTTATGGAGGTGGCAAAGGCTTCGCCAATATTAGCGCTGATGTTAATATTTTGGTATTTTCAAAGGCAAGACTATAAAAATTTTGTTGATAAAGTGCAAAATGATAATTTGGAAAGAGAAAAGAATTATCAAGCAACCATTAAGGAAAACCAGAATATAATCAGTAAACTAACTGAAAAATTTAATATTGTCGAAGGTATTAAAGATGATATCAAGGATATAAAAGAAAAAATATTTAAATAGGAAGGAAGTAATAACATGATAATTACTTACGATTTTGGGCATGGCACCGGTGAGGATCGTGGTGCATCTGGATATAGAAACGAGGAACATGACTGTCGAGAATATGGAGCACTTGTAATTAAGAAATTGCAGCAACTAGGACATACCTGCTATGATTGTACGCCTTCAGCAAGCCCAGGCTTATCTTTAGGACAAAGTCTTGCTTATAGAGTTAACAAAGCTAATTCTATAGGTTCACAGCTCCATATTTGTATGCATGTTAATGCCTATGAAACTGATAAGGCCAATGGCTGTGAAGTAGAGTATATAAGTGATTCAGGTAAAAATTATGCTGATAGGATATGTGCTGAAATGTCTAGTTCATTAGGATTTAGAAACAGAGGTAGTCAATTAAGGACAGGACTTTATGTATTAAAGTATACAAACATGACTGCTATTCTTATAGAACCATTTTTCTGTGACACAAAGTCAGATTGTGACAAGTACGATCCTGAAAAACTAGCAACAGCTATTGTAAAAGGAATTACAGGGCAAACAGTATCAAGCCAACCAACCACACCTAAAGCAGTAGTACAACCAGTACCTACATATCCTGAAACAATTCCAGAAGGAGTGTTTCAGATTCCAGGTACCAAATTTTATATAGAACCAAGAGCTGATGGCGATATGGGAATTCATCTAGACAGAGGAAATTATTTAGTAATTAGAAAAGGTGGAGCACCATTGGCAGTTTACAACAATAACAAAGGTCAAGGTGGATCTAAAGTGTTATTTTAATTCTTATTTTATTGATGAAAAGATATGATGAGAATTTTGTTTTACAAGGCTAGTAAAATAGCCTTTTTATAAATTATAAAAAATATAAATAAAATTTTAGGAGGAAAAAAGTATGTTAGGAAATGAAGTAGCAAATATAATTTCAAGTGGAGTATTAAGTGTTTTAGGAGCTTTAGCTTCTTATGGTGTAGCTGTTGGAGTTACTTATCTTAAGAAGAAAAGGGAAGCTTTAATAAAACAGCTTGGTGCGGATCAGTACAACGAAGATTATAAGATGGCACAGGATATTTACTATATAGTAGAGCAACAGTTTAAATTTATTTCTCAAGCAGGAGAACAAAAGAAAAAGAAATTTGATGAGTTGCTAGTTGAGAAAATACCAGGAATATCTCAGGAGGAACTGGATCACTTCAGGGAAACTATTTGTGGAAAGGTTAATGCAGGAGTTGTATCTAGTGGAATTTTAGCTCCTGCTTTTAATAACATAAAAGATATGGCAGATGTAGTAGATACTAATAAAAAATTAGATAATTCTTCTATTAATTCTCAAGGTACTGGAAGTACAATAGTTCAGTAAATTTTATTTTATTATAGTGGTCTTTACAGGCCACTATATATTTTTACTATTAGATGAACATAAGTTCAAAAATACAAAGGAGAAATTATAAATGAATAGTTTTATAGGATGGATAGGTGGAAAGAAACTGTTAAGAAAAGAAATAGTTAAAAGATTTCCTGAAAAATTTAACAGGTACATAGAAGTATTTGGAGGAGCGGCATGGGTTTTATTCTCAAAAGATAAGTTAGCTAATATGGAAGTATATAATGATGTAAATAGTGACCTGGTTAATTTATTTAGATGTGTAAAATATCACTGTGGAGAATTACAGAAAGAACTTTCATTTATGTTGAATTCAAGAGAATTATTTTATGATTTTATAAATCAATATAACACTAGAGGAATGACAGATATACAGAGGGCAGCAAGATTCTTTATGCTAATTAAGACAAGCTATGGAAGTAATTTAGAGTCTTACGGTTGTGTTAAAAAAGATATTAATATAATGACTAAATATCTTACAGATATTCAAGAGAGACTTTCAGGAGTAGTTATTGAAAATAAAGATTTTCAAAATTTACTTAAGGTATATGATAAAGAAGAGGCACTTATATATTTAGATCCTCCATACTATGGCACTGAAAGGTACTATCAGAATAGGTTTTCAAAAGAAGATCATATAAGGTTAAGTAATTGTTTGAAAAATGTAAAGGGAAAATTTATTCTTTCATATAATAATTGCGAATTTGTAAGGAATCTATATAAAGATTTTAATATAGATGAGGTTGCAAGAAATCATAATCTTATAGGTAGGTACAAAAATAAAGATCATAAATATAGTGAATTAATCATTAGAAATTATTAATGTAGATGTGTATATAAAAATAATATCCTAGGGTGGTATAAAAATTACTCTAGGATATTATTTTTATATTTTTTAGAAAAAAAGTAATAAAAATCTAGTATATCTATTGACTTTTTACGTAGATTTGATATAATATAATTGTAAGGAGAAGGAGGTGAAGAAGTGGAATGGATAAGTAAATTAATAGCCCTAGTTATTTCAATACTAACAATTCGTCAACTGAACGCGACTTACAGGAAAACGAAATTAGAAATTAAAAAACTAGAGCTGGAAATCCAAAAACTGAGGGAAGGGAAATAACTTCCCTCTCTAAAAAATATTTTATTTACTTATTTATTATACACGATAATATGAAAATATTAAACTTTTCTTTGATAATTTGTGCAATAATAATTGTGACATTAGGATGTAGACTTATGTTTGTTAAGATAAAAAAGAATAAATTAGAAGATGAAAAAAATAAGTTATTAAAAAAGCAGAATAAGGAGTGAATTATGGATCGTGATGAGCTTATAAAATTAGTTCAGGAGAAGACTATGGATTCAAGTGAGGTTGTAGAATACTTAGGTATAAGTAAACAGCGTCTTTCCGATATGAATAGGCAGGGAAAATTAACAGCAATAAAAAAGGGAATCTATTTAAGAGAAGATGTTGAAAAAAGAAAATTAGAACAGGATGATCTTAGAAAAAAATATTACAAAAGGTAATTTAAGAACCTAGCAGTGATAAAATCTGCTAGGTTCTTAAATTACCTTTTGTAAGAAATATAGCAAATGTTCATAAGAATAATAAACCTATTAGAACAAACATATTAAAATTCACACGTCCAAAACAAACATGTGGATACCATACACATTTAATAACACCACACTTAATAAGACTATACTTAATAAGAATTTATAAATAATAATATATAAACAACTAACCAAATTTTTAGTAGCATAGTAAACATATTTTTAAAAATATGTTTACAAATATGTTTACAAATATGTTTAAATGATATATAATTTAAACATAGGAGGTGGTTAGATGAAAAGAATTCCATTTACCACTACCATAGATGATAATATACAAGATAAATTCAGAGTTACTTGTACTAAAAATAAGGCTAAAATGAACGATGTATTAGAAGCATTTATGGAAAGCTATATCAACGGAGATTTTGAAATTCAAAAGGAAGTCAAATTCAGCTTAAAAAAATCAAACAAGTAAAAGGAAACCTGCTCACCGTCCAAAGTTTACAGATTTCCTCACACATATAACTACAACACAATTAGTTGTCGTTACAAAATTTATTATATCAAATTTTTATAATAATTCAAGGAGGAGCGGAGCTATGACTAAAGGATTTACAAAAGTGGATAACAATATATTACTTAATTCAAGTCTAAGCCTAGAAGCTAAAGGACTTTATTCCATACTTAAACATTTATCTACAATACCTAATTTTATAATAAGGCGAGATTACGTAAAGGGTATTAGCGGTTATGGTGAAACTGCTTTCCGCAGAGTTTGGAAGGAGTTGAAAGAAAAGGGATTATTGCTAGAAGCTAAGTTAAGAGAAAAAGGAAGATATATTTATAAGTATGTCTTAAACACTAATGAAGAAATAAAAAAGCCTAAAGTGCCAGAAGAAAAACAGCCGCCAGTTGGTAATGCGGCAGGAAAAAGGCTTGATACAAAGCAAGAGATGTCTGTAACAGATTTAGACATAAAGATAATTTCTAAATCTACAGGTTTTACAGATGAACAATCTAAAGAAATTTTAGAAGCTGCTAATAATAATACTTCTAAAGTAATGGAGAGCTACCAATATGCTAAAGAGCAAAACGATGTAAGAAATATATTTAAGTACACCAAATGGGCAGTAAAGAATCTGGCAAATCACGTAAATATATTTAGCAATAAAAAGAAGCCTTCATTCAACAATTTCAAACAGAGAACTTATGATTTCAAAAAGTTAGAAAGTGCATTACTGCATGGCAAATTTTATGAATTGCCTGTATAGGAAGGTGAATATTATGGAAAAAAGTTATGTGCTTATAGATTGCGGATTAATACATAAATATTTAGTAAGAAAAGAGGAGATAGAAAAAATAGAGGATGAGACTTTATACATTATAAAAGATATAAAAGACTTAGGTGGCTATAAAATCCAAAATAAAGGGCAAAAAATAATTTTAAGTAATGGACCTGAAAAGTTAGTATTTAAAAAGACTGATAGTAATGATAATATTTTTAAATATTTTTTAGACGAATTTAAAAATTTGGAGGTTTTGTAAATGAGTAAAGAAGTAAATACAAATAAAATAACAGCGTTGGATATGGGAAATTATTTTGTGAAATACATTGGAGTTAGCAAAGGCAAATTTAGTGCTAAATGTACTACAGATTATCAGAGTTATCCAGATAGTTTTCAGCGTGTAGAAATAGATGGCTTTATTACTTACTTAACTATAGGGGAATTTAGCAAGGAATATGATAAGACCAATAAAGAGAATCTTATCACACAGATTATGTATGGAATTTGCATGGCAAATGCGTTGGACAAAACTATTGATACAAAAGTAAGCATATTACTTCCTATAATGCAGATGGCAAACAAGCAAAAACTTATGAATTTACTTAATAAATATAAGAATCTAAGTTTTAAATTTAATGGAAAGGATAGAACTGTTAATATAAAAGATACTCTTATCCTTCCAGAAGGTTATGCAAGTTACTTCAGTTTAACACAAGAACAAAAAAAGGGTGATATCTGCATTTTAGATATAGGAAGCCGTACTATAAATATTGCCATATTTGAAAATGGAAAAATCGTTAAGCTGCAAACAGTTAAACTTGGAAGTTATGACTTCTATACTAAAATTAAAAACATAGAAAACAAAGATTATGTTGAAGAGGATATACAAAGGTTAATAAATAATGAAATAATAACAGTAGATCCAAAAGAATATATTGCTTTTTTAGATAATATATTAAACGCGATAAAGCCATATGTAAATATTAATACCTATAAAGTTTACTGGACTGGTGGTACAAGTTTAATGCTAAAGGAACAAATAGAATCATTAAAATTTAAAAGTAGTATTGTATTAGAAAATGCAGAAACAAGCAATGTAACAGGAGCGTGGGAAGCTGCTAAGAAGGTGTGGAACTGTGGCAATAAGCAAGAATAGTAGAAGGGTTCAGTTTACACTTAATGCAGATAAAGAAAAAGAAAAAGCCATAATTAATTTTCTTGATTCTTCTGTAAACCCCAATAGTACTATAAAAGAAATACTCTATAGTGTAGTAAGTAATAGTAATTCACAGTTACTTAAAGTTACTCACTCGGAAATTACTCAAAGTCAATCAAAGCCAGTAGAAGTGAGTAAAAGTGAGCTACTTGATAATAATGTAGTTACTCAAAGTGAGGAAAAGCTAGTAGAAGTGAGTGACGAAATAGGGTTGAACGAATTGGAAGAATTGAAAAAGTTTATTACATAGCTTATAGGTTGAAATTAAAAAAGGGGTAAATATGTTACTCCTTTTGTTTTTGTTCTTGATACCATTTTAATAAAAGTTGATTTACTAGATTAGAAAGGCTTTGATTTTCTCCGTTTTTTATAAGCTGTATTTTAACGTTTTGTTTAAGATCCTCTTCTAAATATAAAGTAGTCTTTTCATTCATAACATAACACCTCATTCACATTTTAAATAATGCAATCAAAGCATCATACCGTTATGACGTCATTAAACTTCATTTTTGGGACATTTTTTTAATGTACAATCATTGCAAAAATCGATTAGATCATATGGGCATATTTCGAATATGTTGTAGAGTCTATTAAAAACTAATGGTGAAGGCAATTCAAGATTCCTTTCTATATTACTCAAATGTGTTCTAGATATATTAGTTTTTTTAGACATTTGAGATAGAGTTAAGTTAAAAGCAATTCTATAGGGCTTAATTTTTATTTGCATAGGTAAACCGAGGTACCTCCTTTATGTAATCTCAAAAAAATTATACAAGAAAATATGACAATATTCAACAAAAAATACTATCGGTTTCAACATATATTTCCAAAACGAAACTCACAGTTCCGTTTTGTATTTTAATGGAATTTAAAAATCGAATTATGAGAAACGAAAAATATGAAAAATTTTATACAATATAGTATAATCATGCGTGTCAGGACGATTAAAAACTAATTTACAAATTATAAGTATGAATCAAATTTGGTTCTTAAGCATATGCTTTGCATAAAATAAAAAACAAAAGTTAAGGGGATGCGTAACGTGGCAAAAAAATTAGACAATAGAGACATTTTGATAAAACAACAACAACTTCTTAAAAAGATTGATTTTTTAGCAGAGGACGTTATTAAAATAGAAAAGCATAATAATGGTAATAATATAGAATAATATTTATGTATTATAACATATAATATAGGAAGGAACTCAAACACATACATATAACATTAAGAGGGCAATGAAATATCTCTTATGGATGTTCTCAGTAGTGATGAAGGTTCTATAATTGAGATTGTAGAACAAAAATTACAGGTAAAAAAATTATATTCTAAAATAAACACTTGTTTATCTGAAAGAGAAAAAAGTGTTGTAGAAATGCGATATGGCCTTTTGGAGGGAAAACCAAGGACTCAAAGAGAGATAGCTAAGCTTCTAGGAATATCAAGATCTTATGTATCAAGAATTGAAAAAAAGGCTTTAAAAAAGTTGTACAAAGAATTAAATTACGGTACAGGATAATTTTGGATCAAACTTAGAGAGTAAAGGTTTTAATAAATTCCATTATGTATTTTTGCACAATTTTATGTAAATGCATATGGAATTTATTTTATTTTTTGATAATTATAAATAACTTTGGCCAAAAGTAAAATTGTTTATAAAAAAGTAGACATAAATGACGAATATAATAAGGTATAATATAATTTTATAAATAACTTTTAAATTTTGGAGTTAAAGTTTTATTGTATAAAATAATTATTGAAAATATAGATGGATTAGAGAGGGGAACTTAAATTGCTATCACTAAAAGATTTATTAGAAATAACTATTAAAGAAGAGGCATCAGATTTGCACCTTACTGTAGGGGTACCTCCTGTAATAAGGGTAAATGGAGAACTTGAAGTACTTGGAAAGGAAAAACTACAGCCATCAGATACAGAAAGATTTAGTAAAGAAATATTAGATAAAGATTATGATAAATATATGAAAATTGGAGAAATTGATATATCATTTTCTGTAGCTGGGCTTGGTAGATTTAGAGTAAATATTTTTAAGCAAAGGGGAAGTAGTGCCATTGCAGTGAGAGTTGTAGGATTGAAAATACCTACTTTAAATGAACTTAAATTTCCACAGGTAATAAAAAATCTTTTATCCTATAAAAAAGGACTGATTTTGGTAACAGGTCCTACAGGTTGTGGAAAAAGTACAACTTTAGCAGCTATGATAAATGAAATAAATTGTACAAGAGCGTCACATATAATAACTCTAGAAGATCCTATAGAATATTTACATAAGCACAACAAGTCTATAATAAATCAGAGGGAAATAGGAAAAGATTCTATTAGCTATGCTAATGCCTTAAAGTCAGTGCTTAGAGAAGATCCAGATGTAATTTTAGTGGGAGAAATGAGAGACCTTGAAACTATATCTGTTGTGCTTACGGCTTCTGAAACTGGACATCTGGTATTTTCGACGTTACATACTATAGGAGCAGCTAAAACTATAGATAGAATTGTAGATGTATTTCCACCGTATCAACAACAGCAGATAAAAATACAATTAGCAGCAGTCTTAAGGGGAATAGTATCTCAGCAGCTTATACATAGAGAAGATGGTAAGGGAAGAGTAGCAGCAGTTGAGACTATGATTGCCACTCCAGCCATTAAAAATATGATAAGAGAAGGAAAAACCTATCAAATAGAATCTTCAATGCAAACAGGATCAAAGTATGGTATGAAGACAATGGATATAGCACTGGCGGAACTTTATAAAAAAGGATTAATATCTTATGAATCTGCCATTGCCTATGCTTGTGATGCAAATATAATAACTAAAATAATTTCTTTATAGAGAATTTATATAAAAAGGTAGAACTTTTAAGTGCTGCTTTTTTACATAAATAAAATATTTTAATTAATTATTATCAGAAGTTTAGCACTTAAAAAATTTTTAGGACGGTAGTCCTTTGGATTATAAAGTCTTATGAATATTTACAGTAGAAGTAATAGATTCCGATTTTTACTGGAAATTATACGGAAAAAATTTGCATAATAAAAGCATCCTTTTTATAATGGTTTTGCTGAAAACTAAAAATAAAAGGATGCTGATAAAATGAGTAAAAGTTATTTAAAACAATTACTTACTTATATTAATAAAGTATATGATATAGGTGAAAAAATCAATAGTTTAAAAGATAAAAGAGTAAAATCTCCAGTAAAAGTTTCAACAATAGTTTTCGTAGTGTTATTTGGATTCATGCTTCAAATAAGAAGTTTCAATAGATTAGAACATTGGATTGAAAAGAATAAATTTAAAAAAGTGTTACCTAAAAATACTAAAATGCTGCACATTGACGCAGTCAGGCGGTGTTTAAGTAACTTTGATATGGATGGCTTGAAAAACATTCATATCAGCATAATAAAAACAACTATAAAAAACAAAGTATTTCGAAATGGTACTATTGATGGTTTAAAAGTAGCTGCCATAGATGGTGTAGAGTTATTTGAAAGTACTAAAAAATGTTGCAATAAATGCCTTTCTCGAGAGAATAGAGATGGAACTACCCATTATTTTCATAGATCTGTAGTGTGTGCAACAGTAGGATCAGACCCACATATTATTTTAGGTCAAGAGATGCTTGAACCTAAAAAAGATAGTTCAAGTAAAGATGAAGGTGAAATTACGGGTAGTAAACGACTAATTAAGAAGTTATATAAGAAGTATCATCATTTCGCTGACATCATAGTGGCTGATGCTCTTTACTGTAAATCTACTTGGATAAAAGAAGTTCTTTCTATAGGAATGGATGCATTGGTAAGAGTAAAAGATGAAAGGCTGCACATTGTAAAAGATGCATTAGCCCTATTTAAATGCCGGGAGGCAGATAAAGATTGGACTGTAAAGGAAAATGTAAATACCTATAGAAAGATTAAAGCGTGGGATGATGATAATTTTCAAATGTCTGATTCAAGTATAGAAGTAAGATTCATAAAATTTATAGAAGAAATTCATACTGGAGATAAAGCAGAAATTAAAGAAGAATGGATCATAACAACAGATAAATTTATATCAGTAGAAACTTTATGGAAAATAATGCATAAAAGATGGGATATTGAAAATAATGTATTTCATCAGTTGAAAACTGAATGGCATTTAGATCATTGTTTTCTTCACAGTTCTACAGGGGTAGAGACAGTTTTAATGTTTATGATACTAGCATTTAATTTAATGCAGTTATATTTTTTTAGGTGTATCAGAGGTTTTAGGAAGAAAAAAATGCTCCAAATAGATATTATTGAAGATATAAAAGATGAAAGATTTACTATAGAAGATGATTGGGATAATCCACTATTCATAAAGACGTAATTTTAAAATAAAAACTGGAAACTTTGCATTAAGATTTTTAGGGGTAGGGGAGTGTATAACAATTTTTACGATCTACCGGTTTAAGGGCTTACCAGACCTTTAAATAAGTGTAAAAAAATATAATTCCAGTAAAAATAAAATTTTCACTGGAATTTAGGTGCTAAATCTCTGAATTATTATAATTACTATAGTAATTAATTTTTATTTGTGCTAAAATAACTTTGAATTAGGGGGGATTAAATTGAGCATTTTTAAGGAATTAATTCATAATGCCTCTCGTGTTTTAACTTATACAGTTTATATAATATCTATTTATTATTTGTTTATATCAATTTTTGGCATACGGAGAAAAAAAGATACTGGAGAGGTAAAACCAGAAAAAAGTTTTGCATTAATTGTTGCAGCTCACAATGAAGAAGTTGTAATTGATGACATTATAGAAAGTTTAAAAAAACTTGATTATCCTAAGGCATTATACGACATTTTTGTAATTGCAGATAACTGTACAGATAAAACTGCATTAAAGGCTAGAAAAAAAGGAGCCATTGTGTATGAAAGATTTACCGAAGGAAAAAGAGGTAAAGGTTATGCACTGGAGTGGATGTTTGATAAGATCTTTAAGATGAAAAAAAAGTACGATGCTGTTGCTATATTTGATGCTGATAATTTGGTTAATAGAAATTTCTTGAAGGAGATGAATAAGCAGCTTTGCAAAGGCTATAAAGTTGTTCAAGGTTATTTGGATAGTAAGAACCCTTGTGATACGTGGATTACAGGAAGTTATTCTATAGCATTTTGGACCTGTAACAGGATGTTTCAACTAGCTAGAAGTAATTTAGGCTTGTCAACTCAACTTGGTGGAACTGGTTTTTGCATAGATATAACTGTTTTAAAAAAATTAGGTTGGGGTGCCACGTGTCTTACGGAAGATTTAGAGTTTACATGTAAATTGGTATTGCATGGTTATAAGGTAGGATGGGCACATGATGCCATAATATATGATGAAAAGCCACTTACACTTTTCCAGTCTTGGAAACAGAGAAAAAGGTGGATGCAGGGATTTGCAGATGTATCTAGCAGATATTTTTTTAAACTTTTGATAAAATCAATAAAAAGTTGCAATTTTGTACTTCTTGATTGTGCATTTTATAGTATTCAACCTATAGTAACTGTTCTTATAGGAATTTCTGCTATAAGCGGTGTAATTCAATATTTTATGAAGACATATAATTTAATATCTAATTTCAATACAGTTGTATACTCTATAAATTTTGATTTATTTACGATTATAGCGGTGCTATTTTCTATATTACAATTTGTATATACTCCTTTTATACTTATTTTAGAAAAAAAATTAGATCTTAGGATATTTGGGTATTACATAATTTATCCTCTATATGTTATAACATGGTTTCCAATTTCTCTTCAAGGAATTATATACAAAAACGATAAAGAATGGAATCATACTATTCACAGTAGAAGTGTAAAGATAAAGGATTTAGAAAAAGCTAATTAAATAAATTTTTATTGGGGAAAAGGCTGCAAGTCTTTTCCCCTTATTGGGGTGTATTTGAACAGGATTTATTCCCAAATTAATTTAATATTGTTTAACTTAATTTGAGTTTTTATTAAAATGTGATAAAATATAAGAGGAAAATTAGATTTTTTGTTGAATATATATTTTGAATGTGTATTTTCTATAGTTTTCTTTATCCGATGACTACCTGCTCGTGCTCTAATATGTGATAATATTTTATATTTATAATAAAAACTGTATGAATGTAAAAAGATCTTTACTTTATGAAATTGAGGAGCGGTTGCGTACATGGATAACGTCTTCTAAGATTCAAAAAGTTGAATCTAGGAATTATGTTTATGCAAAGGAGGGAAAAAATACTTTAATGAATGAGTATATAATTGGCATAGATATAGGTTCGTCCAATATATGTGCTGCTGCTGGAAAAGTGGACAAACATGCTGGAGTACAGATAATGGGTATAACTTCTTCAAATTGTACGGGAGTGAAAAGAGGAATAGTTGTAGATATAGATAATACTTCAGAATCTATAAAAAAATGTATAAGTTCTCTAGAAAGAATGCTTGATACTAAAATATCAGAAGCGTATATATCTTTACCAGGAGGAATAAGTGAGATTATTTGGAATAAAGGTGTAGTTGCTGTATCTTCAGAAGATCGTGAAATAAAACAAAATGATGTAAAAAGAGTTTTAAAAGCATCTAAGATTATTACGGTTCCAAATGATAAAGAAATAATAGGGGTAATACCTGAGCAATACATAATTGATGGTTACGACAAAATAAAGGATCCCATAGGTATGAGCGGATTAAGATTGGAAGTAGACTCACAAATAATAATGGCTCAGTCAGCAATAGTAAATAATATTTTTAAAAGTGTAAATAAAGCAGGAATAAAAGTTTTAGGGGTAGTATTTCAACCAATAGCTATATCTGAAGTAGTATTAAAAGAAGATGAAATTCAACGGGGAGTAGCTCTTGTTGATGCAGGAGCGGAGTCTATAAATATTTATATTTATGAGGGTGGAAATTTGAGGAGTATAAGTACTATAGGCTTAGGTGGAAATATAATAA
The DNA here is from genome assembly GCF_019056555.1 of Clostridium sp. 001. Classification (NCBI taxonomy): domain Bacteria; kingdom Bacillati; phylum Bacillota; class Clostridia; order Eubacteriales; family Clostridiaceae; genus Clostridium; species Clostridium sp. 001. Next base: position 3,753,979 of record NZ_CP020473.1, read on the forward strand.
CAAATGATATTGGAGTTTGTTTAAAACTTTCTGCTTCAGAGGCAGAAAAACTCAAAATAAAATATGGAAGTCTTGAAATAAACCATGATGAAGAAAACTTTAAGATAGAAGTCGATGCTGATTATAATAACAAAGTAAAAGTTGATTATAATATTTTAGTTCAAATTATACAAGCTAGGGTAGAAGAATTATTTTCTATAATAGATAAGGAAATAAGAAATTCTGAGTATTATGATAAACTTTCAGGAGTAGTTATGGTAGGAGGCGGAATGGCTGCTATAAATGGAATAGAAAAATTTGGCGAAAATGTGTTGAAGAAGCTTGTAAGAATTGGAATTCCAAAATACATAGGAGCAGCTAGTCCTATGTATGCTACAGCAGTTGGAGTAGTAAAAGATGTTTCAAATTCAATAAAAGTTAAAAATACGGCATTTACAGATCCGATTAAAAATAAAGATATATGTGATTATGAGGAAGCAGATCAAAAAGAAAAAACAAGTAAAAAAAATAAAGATAGTAGTTTTGTATCAAGAATAAAACAATTCTTTACAGATTTTTTTTAATAAAGGAGGCAGGGTATTGTGTTAGATTTTGATGTTGATGTTCAACAATTTGCTCAGATAAAAGTAATAGGATGCGGTGGCGGAGGAAACAATGCCGTAAATAGAATGATAAAAGAAGGATTAAAAAATGTTGAATTTATAGCCATAAATACAGATAAGCAAGCATTAATGCTTTCACAAGCATCGCAAAAAATACAAATAGGTGATAAGCTTACAAAAGGACTTGGTGCAGGGGCAAATCCTGAAATAGGAAAAAAGGCTGCAGAGGAAAATAAGGATGAAATATCTCAAGCTATAAAAGGTGCGGATATGGTATTTATTACAGCAGGTATGGGTGGTGGAACTGGTACAGGAGCAGCTCCTATAATTGCAGAAATTGCAAAATCAATGGGTATACTTACTGTAGGTGTGGTTACTAAACCTTTTCCTTTTGAAGGAAGAAAGAGAATGCTTCATGCAGAAATGGGAATAAAGGATTTGAAGGATAAAGTTGATACTTTGGTTACAATACCAAATGAAAGGTTACTTTCTGTGGTGGATAAAAAGACAACTTTAATGGAATCCTTTAGGCTTGCAGATGATGTATTAAGACAAGGCGTTCAAGGTATATCAGATTTAATTACTATACCTGGACTTGTAAATTTAGATTTTGCAGATGTTAGAACAATTATGATAGACAAGGGTCTTGCACATATGGGCGTAGGTAAGGGAAATGGTGATAATAGGGCACAGGATGCAGCAAAACAGGCAATATCAAGTCCACTTCTTGAAACTTCCATAGTAGGGGCTACTGGAGTACTTTTGAATATAACGGGTGGACAGGATCTAGGACTTTTAGAAATAAATGAAGCTGCAGAGATAGTTCAAGATGCAGCAGATCCTGATGCAAACATAATATTTGGAGCCGTTATAGATGAGGAAATAAAAGATGAAATAAGAATTACTGTAATAGCTACAGGTTTTGAAACGGGAAAGGATGAAGTTAAGAGGGATACAAAATCTGATATCAAATCTTCAAGGCGAAGTATGATGAATAATGAAGATGAAGCAGCAGCTTCCGTGGAATATGAGAAAATTGATGAAAATAATTTGGAAGTACCAGCTTTCCTAAGGAGACAGAGAAAGTAGAAAAAATCCGTGTATAGTTTAAAGCTATACACGGATTTTTTATTATCTAACTTTATCCGATGGCTACCAGCCGTAAATCCCCCCATCGCACACAGCGAAAGCGACTGTCGCCAAATCAAAGATTTGGAACATCTGCTTTTCTTATAAAGTGGGGGGATAACGGCTGCTACGCCCCCTGGATAACGATTTCCCCTAAAGGATAACGCCTTCTAAGTGCTAAAGCACTAAGAATCCTGTTAATAAGTTTCAGATGGAGAAAAAACTCCACCTGAAACCAAGAACTCTGTTTATGTAAATCATTTTAATTGAAATGATTTTAAATAGTACTAAAAAAAGATTTTCTGGCATAATATAGAAAATAAAAATATTGTATATGATTAGAAAATGACAAAATTTTGAAATATATAAGTATATAATAAAGGTAAATACAGGAAAACAAAAGTGGAGGTGAGTTTATAATTGGTAGTATATGCAGACTTGCTAATTTTAATAAACTTTATAGTAAACTTTTTTCTATTGTATATTACAGGAAGAACTCTTAAGTTAAAGGTAAAACTTAAATTTATGATTTTAGCTGCAGCCATAGGAAGTGGTTATACGGTTACATTAATTTATCCAGCCTTAAATGTATTTTCTGCTTTCTATTTTAAAATTTTGGTAGCAGCTATGCTAATTTATATTTCTTTCGGTAATAGGGGGTTTATATGTAATTTCAAAATTTCAGCTGTATTTATTTTATATTCTATGCTGCTGGCAGGTATTTGTATGTTTGTGGAATATAGTAATTGCTCCTATACAGGAGATTATATGATAATTAATTTCCCTTATGAATGGCTTTTTATTTCTATCATGGTGTTGTACATAACAATTGATAGGTTAGTAATTTATGTTAAGGATAGGAACAAGGTGTTTAAACTAATTTATGATGTAGATATTGTATTTAAAAACAAAAGCAAGACTGTAAAGGCTTTTTTGGATACCGGGAACGAACTTAGGGAGCCAGCTACCAATTTGCCAGTAGTGATAGTTGAGAAATCTGTATTCCAAAATATAAATCTGGAGGGAATGGATAAGTTTTATATACCCTATAGAGTTATAAACGGCAAGTGTGGCAAGCTTCAGGGATTTAAACCAGATGTAGTAAAAATAGACTTTGGACAAGAGACTAAATATAGAGAAGTTATAATTGCTATTTGCAAGGATAAATTGAGTAAATTTGACGATTATCATGCACTTCTTTCTAGGGGAGTGATATAGGCATCATGTGCTTATGTAAAAGGAAATTAAATGATGGAGGCTATGATTATGCTTAGGTTAAAAATATTGTTGAACAGAATACTTACAAAATTTAAATTTGTAATAAAAAATATATACTATATAGGGGGAAATGATGTACTACCACCTCCACTTAGCAAAAAAGAAGAAGAGGATTTGGTTTTGAAGCTAGTTTCTGGAGATGAGAAGGTAAGATCTACTCTTATAGAAAGAAATTTGCGCTTGGTAGTTTATATAGCTAGAAAGTTTGAAAATACAGGGGTAAATGTGGAAGATTTAGTATCAGTAGGTACCATAGGACTTATAAAAGCAGTAAATACATTTAATCCTGAGAAAAAAATAAAATTAGCTACTTATGCTTCTAGGTGCATAGAAAATGAAATACTCATGTATCTGAGAAGAAATAGTAAAACAAAGGCAGAAATTTCTTTTTATGAACCACTCAACATAGATTGGGATGGAAATGAATTATTGCTTTCTGATATTTTAGGAACGGACAATGACGTAGTTTACAATTTTATAGAAGATGAAGTGGATAAGCAGCTTCTAATGTTAGCCATGAAAAAATTAAGTGACAGAGAAAAGGAGATAGTTAATCTAAGGTTTGGATTAAATGGCAAAAGTGAAAAAACTCAGAAAGAAGTTGCAGACTTACTTGGAATATCACAATCTTATATATCAAGGCTTGAAAAGAGAATAATAAAGAGACTTAGAAAAGAAATAAATAAAATGTTATAGGGTTGTCTTTAGTATAAAACTCAGCTTCTTAGTAAATACTTAAAATGCTATATATTCTAAAGGGGCTGATTACATGATAATTAATAAAGTAGAAATTTGTGGCGTAAATACATCAAAATTGCCAGTTCTCAAGGGAAAGGAAATGAAAGAACTTTTAATAAAAATGCAACAGGGAGATAATGAATGCAGAGAAAAGTTTATAAAGGGTAATTTACGATTGGTGTTAAGTGTAATACAGAGATTTAATAACAGGGGAGAAAATGTAGATGATCTATTTCAAGTAGGATGTATAGGGCTTATAAAAGCCATTGACAACTTTGATTTAAGTCAAAATGTTAAATTTTCAACTTATGCTGTACCTATGATTATAGGAGAAATAAGAAGATACTTAAGGGATAATAATTCCATAAGGGTAAGTAGATCTCTTAGAGATATTGCTTATAAAGCACTTCAAGTTAGAGATAAATTAATAAGGGAAAATAATAAAGAGCCAACTATATCACAGATAGCGGAGGAATTAAATATACCAAGGGAGGAAGTGGTATTTGCATTGGATGCCATTCAGGATCCAGTTTCCCTGTTTGAACCAATATATCATGATGGTGGTGATGCAATTTATGTAATGGATCAAATAAGTGATACTAAAAATTTGGATGAAAATTGGTTGGAAAACATATCGATAAAAGAAGCCATGAAAAAATTAAATGACAGGGAGAAATTGATACTTAATTTAAGATTTTTTGATGGAAGGACTCAGATGGAAGTAGCAGATGAAATAGGCATATCACAAGCACAGGTATCTAGGTTAGAGAAAACTGCCTTAAGGCATATGCGAAAATATATATAAATAGGTATAATGTTTAATTTATTATAATTATAAACTCAATTTTCACACATACGAAATTTTGACTTAATATAAAAAATTACGACGTAATTTTTTTAGTTAATAGTTAAGAATTAAAAATTAATAGTTAATGTGGATTTTTTTCCGTTACACTACAAAAAATTTTTGATTAAGCTTTTTACCACTCGTTTTGCTAAAGCAAAACATTACTAAGAGATGACTTATATAAATTTAAAAATTTTTTGCGAGAGCTAAAAATCATCATTTACTATTAATTCTTCATTATTAATTCTTAACTTGCGAAGCTTTGCTTCACAAAATTTTTAAACTGTGAAAGTTAAGCTAGGAAATAATTAAAAATGGGAGGATGTACATAAATGGAGTTAGAAGGAGATTTATTTTCTTTAACTAATCTAAGAAATATGGAAATAATAGATATAAATACGGGTGCAAAATTAGGTTTTATAAAAGATCTAAAGATAAATTGTGAAGAGCATAAGATAATGTCAATTATTTTACCATCTCAAACTTTTAAAATATCGTTATTTGGCAAAAATGAAGATATAGAAATACCATGGGATAATGTAAAAAAAATAGGTGTAGATGTAATTTTAGTCGATGGGAAAAATCTTGTAGAGGAGTAGAAGTTTCCACAAAATAAGTATATAATTATAATATGTATACTATCTTATATGAAGGACGTGAATTAAAGTGAAATGCCCTTATTGTGGATACAATGAAACTAAAGTAGTGGACTCCAGATCTACAGATGACAATATGGCCATAAGAAGAAGAAGAGAATGTTTAAGGTGTAATAAAAGATATACCACTTATGAAAAAATTGAAAATGTACCCATTTTAGTTGTAAAGAAAAATATGAATAGAGAATATTTTGACAGGACAAAAATATTAAAAGGATTGATAAAAGCTTGTGAAAAACGTCCTGTTTCAAGAAAACAAATTGAAAATATAACCGATGAAGTAGAGAAAAAGATAAATAATAATATGATTACAGAAATAAGTTCCTCGGAGATAGGGGAAATTATTATGGAGAATTTAAAAAAGGTGGATGAAGTGTCTTATGTCAGGTTTGCGTCTGTTTACAGGCAGTTTAAAGATATAAATACTTTTATGCAGGAAATAAAAAATCTTATTTCAAATAAATAAATGGTGTGCTTAAAGGCATACCATTTATTTTATGTTAAATTAAAGTTAAAAGATATTTATAGTCCCATCAATTAAAAAAACAATGTTAAAATATATTTAAGATAATTCTAAATATATTTTTGATTTTGAAATAAATTCTAGATGGAGGATTAATATGGAGAAAGTTACAGTAGAAGGTTATGAATTTATAAAAATAGATTTGCCAGGTGCAGAAGCAATATTTTCAACAGCTAAAAATGATTTAAGCTTTAATAAATCCACAGATGCTGGAAAGGAAAATATTAAAAATTTAAAAAGATGGTTTAATTTAAAAACTGTGGGATATTTGAATCAAGTTCATGGGTTCCAGAGTGTAGTTTATACGGGCAAAGATGAAGAGGATGCAGATGGAATAATTACAAATGAGCATAACACAGCTGTAGGGGTTTTTAATGCTGATTGTATTCCAATACTTTTATATGATAAAAAAAATAAGATTATAGCAGCAGTTCACAGTGGATGGAAAGGTACTTTAGCTTGTATTCTTTCTAAAACCATTGAAAAACTTGAAAGGGATTTCAAAAGTAAATCTAAAGACATAATAGTATGTGTAGGGCCACATATTCACGGCTGCTGTTATGAAGTTGGGGAAGAAGTAATGGACAAATTTAAAAACTCTGATTTTTATAGATTTAAGGATGTATTTAGAGATAGAAATCTTGATCTAAAAAAATGTATATTGTATCAACTCCAGGACAGAGATATAGAAAGTGAAAATATAAAATATTTAGATATATGTACTTATTGTAATACTGAATATGAAATGCATTCTTATAGAAAAAATAAAGACTATGGAAGAATGTTTTCGTTTATTTATCTAAAATAAAAATGGGGGACTATTATGTTACAAGAAAAGATATTGATAGTAGATGATGAAGAACATATTTGTGAACTTATTAAATTTAATCTTGAGAAAAATGGATATAAGGCCATTGTGGCAGGAAATGGAATAGATGCACTGAAAATTGTAAGGGAAGAGATGCCTCAGTTAATTTTACTGGATGTAATGCTGCCTGGAATGGATGGATATGATGTATGTAAAGAAATAAGAAAGGACAATTCCATATCTTTTATTCCTGTAATAATGATAACTGCAAGAGGAGAGGAATTTGACAAGGTGCTAGGACTAGAACTCGGAGCAGATGATTACATGACAAAGCCTTTTTCTATAAGGGAATTGGTTGCTAGGGTTAAAGCTGTACTCAGGAGAACTGCAGTAAAACCTGTAGATAAATGCTATGTATTTGGACAGGTAAGCATAGATTTTGATAAACATGAAGTGATTAAAAATGGAGAAAAGGTAGAATTAACATTAAAAGAATTTGAGCTCTTAAAAATGCTTATAAAAAATAGGGGAAGAGTAATGACTAGAGATTTTCTGCTAGATAAAATATGGGGATATGAATACGTTGGAGAAACTAGAACAGTGGATGTTCACATAAGGCATTTAAGACAAAAAATAGAGGACTTTGACAACAAACCTAAGTATATTGAAACTATTCGTGGTATTGGTTACAGATTTAACTCAGAAGAGTAGTTGGTGATAAAAATGAAAAAAAGATTAACGGTTTCCATGCTTTGTACTCTTATATTTAATATGGTTATAACAACTATATTATTTATAGTAATTGAAAATCATGAATACATTGAGAACATGAAACAAACTTTAAAAGTGAATAACCAGATTATAATAAATGTACTGAAAAATGAAAAGATAGATAACAGGGGAGGTTTTTTTAAAAAGCAATTTGAAAATAAACTTATAAGAGAAACTTTAATAGATAGGAATGGCAAAGTAATAAGTGATTCTGTGGCAGTAGAAAAGGATATGAATAATCACAATCACAGAAAGGAAATTCAAGAAGCAAGAAAAAGTGGGACTGGTTATGATATAAGAGTGAGTGATACTACGGGTAAAAAAACACTTTATTTTGCCACTATATTTAAAGATGGATATGTAGTAAGAAGTGCATTTACCATGCAGACAATTAAGGGATTTGAGGATAATTATTTTAAATATTATATAATTATAACCCTTTTTTCCATACTTGTTTCTATAGTATTTGCCTTAAAGCTTTCAAAGTCCATAGTAGGCCCTATAAAAAAGCTTCAGTATACTACAGCTAGTATAGCAAGTGGAGAATTGGATAAGAGAGTGAGAATTAATTCTAAAGATGAAATAGGGGAATTGGCAAATACATTTAATTATATGGCAGATGCTCTTCAAAGTACCCTAAAGGATTCTCTAGATAAGCAAAACAAACTAGAGGCAATACTTAAAAGTATGGACAGTGGTGTAATAGCTGTTGATATTAAGTACAATATTATAATGATAAATCCCTATGCAAAAAAGATATTTGGTATAAAAAAAGATATAATGGGTGAAAGTTTGATAGATAATATAAGGGATTTTGAACTAGAAGATATATTTAAAAGTATGGAGGATGACTACAGAGAAATCAAAATACTATGGCCAAGAGAGAGAGAATTAAGGATAAAAACAGCCTATATTATAAATAGCAGTAAAAAAATAGGTAAAGTGGCAGTAATTCAAGATATAACGGATATAAAAAAGTTGGAAAATATGAGGTCTCAATTTGTAGCTAATGTTTCTCATGAATTAAAAACTCCACTTACTTCCATAAAAGGATTTGCAGAAACTTTAAAGTATGTAGATGATGCTGAAAATAAAAATAGATTTTTAAATATAATAAACGATGAAGCAGACAGGCTTACCAGGTTAATAAATGACATATTAACTCTTTCTCATATAGAAAGCAATAGTATAGATAACTTAGGAAAAGTAAAAATAGATGACATAATAAAAGATGTATGTTATATGATGAAAACTGCAGCAGATAAAAAGAATATTAAGATAGAAAAAATAGGAGATAAAGTACCTAGCATATGGGCTGATGCAGATAGATTTAAGCAAATGGTAATAAACCTCATGGACAATTCAATAAAATATACCAATGATGGTGGCACGATAAAAGTTGGAACAATGCTTCAAGGCAATAATTGCGTTCTATGGGTAGAGGACAACGGTGTAGGAATTTCAGAAGAACATCAAAATAGGCTTTTTGAAAGATTTTATAGAGTGGATAAAGCTAGATCCAGAAGCCAGGGTGGAACAGGACTAGGACTTGCTATAGTAAAACACATAGTTATAGGACTTAGTGGAACTATAGACCTCCAAAGTGAAGTTGGAAAGGGGAGTAAATTTACAGTTAAAATCCCTCTAGATGCTAATAGTAAAAATGAAAATATATAGTTAAGCAATGAATTAACATCTGTACTTAAAAAATAAGTATGGATGTTAATTTTAATTAACATGAATGTAATAAAGGAGTAACCTTTGAGGGATATTATAAACATTGTAGTAATTAAGTATTTCATAAAAACACATTGTTAGGGATCAAATTTTAAGGAGGTCTAATATTATGAAGAAAAAAGGCTTAAGAGCTCTTGTAGCAGCGATAACTATTACCGTAGTTGCAGGAGCATTTGTTGGATGCGGTGGAAGCAAAAATCAAAATAGTTCAGGAAGTACATCAGAAGGATCTAAACAGGAAGTATCAGGAGCTATAACATTAGCAGGATCCACTGCACTTCAGCCTTTAGCAGATCAAATTGGAAAGACATTTTCTGAAAAAAATACAAAGGCAACTATTAATGTTCAAGGTGGAGGAAGTGGTACAGGATTAAATCTAGCACTTCAAGGTACGGCTGATATAGGAAATTCTGATGTAACAGCAGAATCAAAATTAGATGCAGATAAGGCAAAGCAGTTAGTAGATCATAAAGTATGTGCAATAGGATTTGCAGTAGTAGTAAATCCTAGTGTTAAAGTAGATTCTCTAACAAAAGATCAAATACAAAAAATATTTACAGGAGAAATTACTAATTGGAAGGATGTAGGTGGAGATGACATTAAGATAAATGTAATAAATAGAACCAAGTCATCTGGTACAAGGGCTACATTTAAAGATACTGTAATGGGCGGAAAAGATGAAAAGGAAGGACTTGGAACAACTCAAGATTCTAATGGAAATGTAGAAAATTCAATCAAGACTACTCAAGGTTCCATAAGCTATTTAGCCCTTTCCTATTTAACAGGATCAGCAAAAAATAATGTTAAAACTTTAAAAATAGAAGGTGTTGAAGCTTCAACAAACAATATAACTTCTAAAAAGTATCCCTTCTGGTCCTTTGAGCATATGTATACAAAGGGAGAAGCAAAAGGACTGGCAAAAACATATATAGATTACGTACTTAGCAATGAAAATAAAGATACTATAAAAAAACTTGGATATATACCAATGAGTGATATGAATGAAAAATAATTTGGAAAATTTTAATGGCTGGCTGCAAAAGCAGTCAGCCATTAAAAATATAAATTTGAGGTCGGTGAATATGGAAAAAAAGTTATTTTGGAATAAACTGAAAAATGAGTATATAGGAAGAGGATTTGCCACACTTTGTGGACTAATTATTATAGTTCTTACGCTTAGCATAATAATTTTTATAGCTTCAAAAGGCATAAATACATTTATAAAATGGAGATATCCTATAACTGAATTTTTATTTACTTCTAATTGGGCTCCTGACAGCAGCAATCCAAAACTTGGGGCAGCTATATTTTTCGTAGGATCTATACTTGTTTCTGTAGGAGCAGTTATAATAAGTGCACCTATAGGTATAGCACTTGCTGTATTTATGCATTATATATCTCCTAAGGTAGGTTCTAAGATATTACAACCTTCTCTAGAATTATTTGTAGGTATACCTTCAGTTGTATATGGGTGGGTAGGATTTAGTGTGCTTCTTCCATTTTTGAAGAGAGGTTTTGGAGGAATTGGTTTTAGCTTAATTGCAGGTATATTGGTTTTAAGTATAATGATTTTACCTACTATAGCAAGCATATCTGCAGATGCTGTAAAAACTATTCCTAAAAATTATATGGAAGCATCTTATGGACTTGGTGCCACTAGATGGCAGACTATAAGCAGAGTGATAATTCCATCTGCTAAAAGCGGTATATTGACTGGAGTAGTATTAGGTCTTGCAAGAGCTTTTGGAGAAGCTCTTGCAGTGCAAATGGTAATAGGAAATACAGTGAAATTCCCTAAAAGTTTATTGAGTCCTACATCCACACTCACCAGCGTTTTGACTATGGATATGGGAAATACGGTATCTGGAACTGCATGGAATGACGCATTATGGTCTCTAGCACTATTTCTTTTAATAATTTCTTTTATATTTATTATAATAATAAGAGCTATTGAAAAAAGGAGTGAAATGAAATAATGGATGCTAAAGTTAAAGATAAAATTTGGACTGGAGTCTTTTATGCAGTAACTGTTTTTATAGTAGCTCTTTTGGTAGCTTTGATAGGATATATATTGTTTAAGGGCATAGGATTTTTTAAACCATCGTTTTTATTTGGAAGTGCAAAATTTGGAGAAGCAGGAGGAGGTATAGGACCTCAGCTTTTTAATTCCTTTTACATGTTAATAGTTGCACTTATTATAAGTGTTCCCTTTGGCATAGGAGGGGGAATATACTTAGCAGAGTATGCTAGAGAAGGAAAGCTTTTAAATATGATAAGATTGTGCATAGAAACCATGTCTTCTTTGCCTTCTATTGTAGTAGGATTGTTTGGGCTCCTCATATTTGTAAATATGACCGGTTGGGGATTTACGCTATTATCAGGGGCACTAGCCATATCTATATTGAATTTGCCAGCTTTAACTAGGGTAAGTGAAAATGCTGTAAGGATAGCATCAATTCCTGTAAAAGAAGCTAGTCTTGGACTTGGGGCAACTAGATGGCAGACTATATCAAAAGTAGTTCTTCCTTCGGCAATACCACAAATATTGACAGGTATAATACTTGCAGCAGGAAGAATATTTGGAGAGGCAGCAGCACTTCTATATACAGCAGGAATGAGTGCACCTAAATTAAATTTTTCCTATGTAAGTTTGATTGACAATGGTTCTGCTTTTAGCTTAATGAGACCTGCAGAAACCATAGCAGTATATATATGGAAGTTAAATTCTGAGGGAATGGTACCAGATGCGGCACAAATAGCTAATAAGGCTTCTGCAGTTTTGGTAATTATGGTATTATTGTTTAATTTTTTAGCCAGAGTACTTGGAAGAAAGATATATGAATCCTATACTGGTAAAAAATAAGGAGGAAAGTTGATGGATATAATATATACTAAAGATCTTGATTTGTATTATGGGTCTACTCAGGCTCTTAAAAAAGTAAGTTTGAATGTAGAAAAAAACTCTGTTACAGCATTAATAGGACCTTCCGGATGTGGAAAATCTACGTTTTTGAGAACTTTAAATAGAATGAATGACTTAATAGATTCAGTCAAGATAGAGGGAAAAGTGTTTTTTGAAGACAAGGACATATATAAGGATTATGATGTAATAGATTTGAGAAAAAGAGTTGGAATGGTATTTCAAAGCCCTAATCCATTTCCTATGTCAATATATGACAATGTAGCATATGGACCTAGAATACATGGTATAAAGGACAAAAGTAAATTGGATGAATTAGTTGAAAATAGTTTAAAAGGGGCAGCCATTTGGGATGAAATTAAAGATAGGTTAAATAAAAGTGCACTAGGGCTTTCTGGTGGTCAGCAGCAAAGATTGTGTATAGCAAGAACTCTTGCAGTAGAACCAGAGGTGCTTCTTATGGATGAACCTACTTCTGCATTAGATCCTATATCTACATTAAAAATAGAAGAATTAATGGATGTATTAAAGAAAAAATATACTATAATAATAGTTACGCATAATATGCAACAAGCTGGTAGAATATCAGATTATACTGCTTTTTTCCTAAATGGAGAAGTTATAGAAGCACAAAAAACAGAAAATATTTTTTATAAACCTAAAGATAAAAGAACAGAGGATTATATTACAGGAAGATTTGGCTAAACTATAATTTTAAAATAAAAGTATATATTATATTTAAGAGAGGTGATATTGTGCCGAGAAGTAAATTTGATTATGAATTATCGGAAATGCATAATGATGTACTTAGGATGGGAAGTGTAGTTGAAAAGCAAATTCATCAATGTATAGAAGCTTTAGTTAATCAAGATGTAAAGATTGCAAAACAAACTATAAAAAATGACGATTTAGTAGATGATTTGCAGAAAGAAATAGAAAATAAGTGTATAAGATTGACAGCAAGAGAACAACCTATTGCTACGGATTTGAGGATAATATTTACTACATCTAAATTAGTAACTGACCTGGAAAGAATAGCTGATCATGCTGTAGACATAGCGAAAGTTACATTGAGACTGGAAAGTGAAAAGTATGAAAGAAAGCTTATATATATACCTCAAATGGCTGAGATAATAAATAAGATGATAAAGAGGGCATTAGATGCTTATGTGGACAGAAACGTGGAAGAAGCGTATGAAGTTTGCAAAATGGATGATGAGGTAGATAAATTATATAAAAGTGTATTTAAAGAAATGCTGGAATTGATGAATAAAGATAAAAGCAAGATAAATCAATTTGCCCAATTGTTATTTGTATGCAAATATTTAGAAAGAATAGCAGATCACGTAACTAATATATGTGAAGAGGCCATATATTTAGTTACAGGAGAACAAAAAGATTTAAATGAATAAATATATTTAGCAGTGCACTTAGGAAACTAGGTGCATTTATTTTGCAAAATATTAGCCTTTGGTGTAAATTAAGCTATCAGTAAATTCTTGTAGAATTTTTAATTGTTTTTTATTTTTAATGTCATGTAATATATTAAAATGGTATAGTTCATGCATTTAGTTAGCATATTAATCGTATATTCGCATATAATATAGAGGTTAATTTTGTATTTAATTTTAGTTAATTATATGTTATACTTTATAAGGTCGAAAATATATATTTTCAATAATAGGGAGGGATATAATGTTTGCTTTTACTCCAAAAGAAGACAAATTCTATGAGTTCTTTGTGCAAACTGCAAATATTGCCTATACAGAAGCAAAATTGTTGTTAGATTTTTTAAATAACTTGGAAAATTCAGAAGAAAATTTAAAAAAATTAAAAGAGGTGGAACATGAAGGAGATAAAAAACAGCATGAGATATTGGAACAGCTAAATAAGACATTTATTACCCCAATTGATAGGGAAGATATATATGCAATAGCAAACGACATGGATAATATTATTGATTATATGGAATCTACAGCTAGTAGATTTGTTATGTTTAATGTAAATGAATGCACGGAAGATGCTATTTCATTAAGCAAAATGATAGTTCAGTGTTGCAAGGAACTTATCATTATAATGGAAGAATTAAAAAATATGAAGACAAGTAAACAGTTATCAAAGAAAATAATAGAAGTAAATAGGATAGAAGAAGAGGGAGATGTAGTTTCAAGAAAAGCTATTGGTGATATATTTAGAAAAGACATAGAAGTTATAGATGTTATAAAATGGAGAGAAATATATCAATATCTTGAGGATACTTTAGATGCTTGTGAGGATTTAGCTAATGTTATTGAAGGAGTAGTAATGAAAAATGCCTAGTACTTTAGTAATAACTATTTTAATAGTTGTAATTGCAGTTATATTTGATGTTATTAATGGTTTTCATGATAGTGCTAATGCTATAGCCTGTGCTGTATCTACAAGGTCTTTATCTTTAAGGCAGGCTGTTGTAATTTCTGCAGTTTTAAATTTTGCAGGTGCTTTTTTAAGCGTTTCAGTCGCGGAAACTGTGGGAAAAGGTATAGTTGATCCTAATAACATAACTCAGGAAGTAATTATAGCAGCCCTCATTGGAGCTATAATATGGAACTTAATAACTTGGTATTTCGGAATACCTAGTAGTTCTTCCCATGCCCTTGTAGGAGGAATAGTAGGATCAGCAATTATATATAAGGGTACATTTCTAATTGTCAATTGGTCAACTCTTTTTTGGAAAGTTATTTTGTGGCTCATATTGTCGCCAGTAATAGGATTTATAGTGGGATTTATTATTATGAATATAATAAAAGCATTTCTAGTAAATACGAGGCCTTCTACTGTAACAAAGATATTTTCAAAAGCTGAAATCTTTTCTACCATGTTTTTAGCTTTAAATCATGGTGAAAATGATGCTCAAAAAACTATGGGGGTTATAACTATGACTCTTGTAAGTGCTGGGTTTATAAAAGAATTTTCAGTACCTACATGGGTAAAAATAACCTGTGCACTTGCTATGGCATGTGGAACTGCAATGGGAGGAAAAAGGATAATTAAAACCATGGGTTCTAAAATGGCTAAAATAGTGCCTGTAAATGGTTTTGCAGCGGAAATGGGGTCTTCTGCGGTAATACTAACGGCTACTATGTTTCAGGCACCTGTTAGCACAACTCATATAATAAATTCAGCTATAATGGGAGTTGGTTCAGCTAAAAGACTTTCAGCAGTTAGGTGGTCTGTAGTTAAAGATATAGTTATAACCTGGGTATTTACCATACCAAGTTGTGCTGTTATTTCAGGAATTATATTGTTTTTAATAAATTTACTATAATTTTAACAAAATCTCTTCTATTAATTTAGGGAGATTTTTTATTTAAAAAGTTTAATAATTGACTAAATATGCATATTAGGTTATATTCTAAATGTATGTTAAAGTATCTAGAGTTCAATATTGTAACCCAATAGATTAAAAGTGTCATATCATAAATTTTATTCGGGAGTTGTATAAATGGGAAATAAAATAAAAGCAATTAAATTTGAAAGCATTGCTGAGGAAATGGGAATAGAAAAGGGAGATTGTCTTTTATCTATTAATGGAGAGAAAGTCAAGGATATTATAGATTATAAATTTTTGATAAGCGATGAGTATATTAAAGTTGAAATAGAAAAGCAAAGTGGAGAAGTGTGGGATTTAGAGATAGAAAAGGAATATGATGAAGAACTGGGATTGGAATTTGAGGAACCTATTATTGATAAACCTAAAAGTTGCCATAATAAATGCATATTTTGTTTTATAGATCAGATGCCAAAAGGAATGAGAGATACCCTTTATTTTAAAGATGATGACTCAAGATTGGCATTCCTTCAAGGAAACTTTGTGACACTTACTAATATGAATGATGAGGACATAGATAGAATAATTAAATATAGGATAAGTCCTATAAATGTATCTGTACATACTACTAATCCAGATCTTAGAATTAAAATGATAAATAACAAATTTGCTGGCAATATATATACATTATTAAAAAGACTTACCCAAAATGGTATAAAAATAAATTGTCAGATAGTATTATGTCCGGGTATAAATGATGGAGCAGAATTTAAAAGAACTGTAGAGGATTTGTATAGATTATATCCTGGAGTCACAAATGCGGCAGTAGTTCCTGTGGGAATTACAAAGTACAGGCAGAACCTTTTTAAATTATCTAGATACGATAAAAATTCTGCATCTAACCAATTAAAGATTGCAGAAGAATTGCAGCGTAAATATATAGAAGAAATAGGAGTTCCTTTTGTAAGATTATCTGATGAATTTTATCTTGTTTCTGAAACTGAGATTCCAAACTCTGATTTTTATGAAAATTACAGCCAGTTGGAAGATGGTGTGGGCATGGTAAGACTTTTTAGGGATAATATCTCAAGTCATCTTAAAAGTTTAAATAAAGGTGCACGAGGGTCGTTTACATTTTTAACTGGGGAGTTAGCCTATAATGAAATAAAAGATGCAGCAGAAAAAATAATGGAAAACAGTCCAGATATAATAATTGATGTAAAAAAAATAATAAATAATTTTTTTGGCCATACTATAACTGTGTCTGGGCTTATTACGGCAAGAGATATAATGGAACAATTAGAATATAAGACATTAGGAAAAAACATAGTAATACCAGAATGTATGCTTAGAAAAGGATATGAACTTTCAAATTCAGATAAAAGGGTGTTTTTAGATGATATAACTTTAGATGAATTAGAAAAAACTTTAAGTAGAAACATACTGGTATGTGATTATACAGGAAATGATTTAATACAGATTATAAATGAAAACAGTGAGGTGGAATAACTAATGGGAAAACCAATAGTTGCTATAGTAGGAAGGCCTAATGTAGGTAAGTCTACGTTATTTAACAAATTAGCAGGAAAGAGAATATCTATAGTGGAAGATACACCTGGAGTTACAAGAGACAGGGTGTATGCTGAAGCAGAATGGTTAAAATACAATTTTACCATAATTGATACAGGTGGAATTGAACCTGAAAGCACTGATGTAATAATTTCTCAAATGAGAAGGCAGGCTCAGGTAGCAGTAGAAACTGCAGATACAATAATATTTATAGTAGATGGAAAAGAAGGAGTTACTGCAGCAGATAGAGAAGTAGCCCAAATGCTTAGAAAAAGTAAAAAACCGGTTGTACTTGTTGTGAATAAAATAGATAATATAAATCAAAATGATTATGTTTACGAATTTTATAACTTAGGTATAGGAGAACCTATGGCTATATCTGCATCACAGGCATTAGGACTTGGAGATATGCTGGATAAAGTAGTGGAAAACTTTAAAGATGATGAAGATGATGATATAGACAGTGAGTATATAAAAATAGCTTTTATAGGAAAGCCAAATGTAGGAAAATCATCTCTTATAAATAAATTATTAGGGGAAGAAAGAGTTATTGTAAGTGATATTCCTGGAACCACAAGGGATGCTATAGATAGTTACCTGGAAACGGACTATGGTAAGCTTTTACTTATAGATACTGCAGGTCTTAGAAAAAAGAGTAAGGTTAAAGAGGAAATAGAGAGATATAGTGTAATAAGAACTTACACTGCAATAGAGAGGGCAGATGTGTGTGTGCTTATATTGGATGCAGTTCACAGTATAAGTGAGCAGGATGAAAAGATAATAGGCTATGCTCATGAATTAAGTAAATCTATTATGGTTATAATTAACAAATGGGACTTAATAGATAAGGATACAAAAACAGTTAACAAATATAAGACGGAAATAGGAACAAGTCTTTCTTTTATGCCATATGCTCCTTATTTATTTATATCTGCAAAAACAGGACAGAGAGTAAATAAGGTTTTACAACTTATAAAAGAATGTTATGATAATTATTGTAAGAAGATAAAAACAGGAGTGTTAAATGACATAATAAGTAAAGCAGTTATGATGAAAGAACCTCCTGTTATATTGGGTAAGAGATTAAAAATTTACTATGTAACTCAAATAGGAAATAAACCTCCTACTTTTGTATTTTTCGTAAATGACCCTAGCTGTGTTCATTTTTCTTATAGAAGGTATATCGAAAATCAATTGAGAAATAACTTCGACTTTACGGGAACAGGGATAAAGTTAGAGTTTAGGGAAAGGAAGGAATAATTGTGTATTCATCTGTATCTTTTTTGGGAGGGGGAAGTTTTGGAACGGCCCTCTCAGTTATACTTGCAAAAAAAGGTGTAAAGGTAAACTTGTGGGATAGAAATGAAAGTATAGTTGAAGATATAAATGTAAAGAAAGAAAATATAAGGTATTTGCACGGCGTAGTTATTCCACAAGATGTAAAGGCATCTAATGATGCAAAGGATGTAATTGAAAAAGGAGAAGTCTTGGTGTTGTCAGTGCCATCCCAGGCAGTAAGAGAGGTTTTGATAAATTTTAAAAACTTTATAAGGGAAGATCAAATAATTGTAAACATAGCTAAAGGTATAGAAGAAAAAAGTGGAAAGAGGCTTTCTAAAGTTATACAGGAAGAATTACCTTTAAATAAGGTAGTGGTACTTTCAGGACCAAGCCATGCGGAAGAAGTTGCTAGAGATATACCAACTACAGTAGCTGTATCTTCAGAAAATATGGAATATGCGAAAAAAATTCAAGATTTGTTTATGACAAATAAGTTTAGGATATATACAAATGAAGACATTATAGGAGTGGAAATTGGGGGAGCAGTTAAAAATGTAATTGCACTTGCCTGTGGAATTTCAGATGGTATAGGTTATGGCGATAATTCAAAGGCAGCTCTCATGACTAGGGGAATTGCTGAGATAGTAAGGATTGGTGAAAAATTAGGAGGCAGAAGGGAAACCTTCTCGGGACTTACAGGTATAGGTGATCTTATAGTTACTTGCACAAGTGTTCATAGTAGAAATCGAAGGGCAGGTATACTTATAGGACAGGGAATTCCTGTAAATAAAGCAGTAGAAGAAGTAGGAATGGTAGTAGAAGGTATAAAAGCTTGCAGAGCTTTTTATGAATTAAAAGAAAAATTAAATGTGCAGATGCCTATAACGGAGGCACTTTACAGTATATTGTTTCAAGGAAAAGAGCCTAAGTATACCGTATATGAGCTTATGACCAGAGCAAAAAAGGATGAAGTGCATTAATCAATAATATTAGTAATAAAATATGCCCTATAAAAATATATATATACTGATAATATTAGATTATTGGAGGGTATATTTTGGAAAATTTTGATATATACAAAGATATTGCAGACAGAACTCAGGGGGATATATATGTAGGTGTTGTGGGACCTGTAAGAACTGGAAAATCAACTTTTATAAAGAGATTTATGGAAATAATGGTTCTTCCTAACATAGACAATTCCTATAAAAAACAGAGAGCTAAAGATGAGCTTCCACAAAGCTCCTCAGGAAAATCTATTCACACTACAGAACCTAAATTTGTACCAAATGAGGCTATAGAGATAAATTTAAACGAAGGAACTAAATTTAAAGTTAGAATGGTAGATTGTGTTGGGTATATAGTTAAAAGTGCAGCTGGATATATGGAAGGTGAAGAGGCTAAAATGGTTACTACTCCATGGTATGACTATGAAATTCCTTTTGAAGAAGCAGCTGAAATAGGAACAAAAAAAGTAATAAACGAACATTCTACCATAGGACTTTTGGTTACTACAGATGGTTCTATAACGGATATAGAGAGAGGAGATTACGTTGAAGCAGAGGAAAGAGTGGTTAATGAACTAAAATCCATCAATAAACCATTTATAATGGTGTTAAATTCTCAGCATCCTTTTGATCCTGATACGGTAGCCTTGAAAAAAGAGTTAGAAGGTAAATATGATGTGCCTGTCCAAACTATGGATGTACTTAATATGAAAGAGGACGACATAACAAATGTATTTCAAAGAGTACTTAAAGAATTCCCTATTAAAGAGATAAATATTGATATGCCGGAATGGATAGAAAAAATGGATCCGTCACATTGGTTGAAGTTAGATTTTATAGGCCTAGTAAAAGATATGTGTAGTAATATATACAAGGTTAGAGATATAACAAAGTCACTAGAAAGTTTTAAAGATGTAGAATTTATTGGAGAATCTATGGTAAAAGAAATAAATATGGGAGAAGGTACTGCCAGAATTGATTTAACACCTAGAAAAGACCTTTATTATAAAATATTAAGTGAGGTCTGTGAGAAAAAAATCGAAGGTGAAAGTGACTTATTAAACATAGTAAAAGAAATGCACAGTGCAAAAGTGGAGTATGATAAGATAGCAGGTGCATTAAAGGAAGTAAAGGAAACAGGTTATGGACTAGTTGCTCCACAACTTTCTGAAATGAAATTAGAAGAGCCTGAAATTGTAAAGCAGGGAAATAGATTTGGAGTAAAATTAAAGGCAAGTGCACCTTCACTCCACTTTATTAGAGCAGATATTGAAACCGAGATTTCTCCTATTATGGGTACAGAAAGAGAAAGCGAAGAGATGGTTAAATCTCTTTTGGAGCAATTTGAAAGCGACCCATCTAAAATATGGCAGAGCAATATGTTTGGAAAATCTCTAGAGATATTAGTGAAAGAGGGATTACAAAACAAGCTTTATAAAATGCCAGAAGATATTCAAATTAAAATACAAAAAACACTTCAAAAAATCATAAATGAAGGTAACGGCGGATTAATATGCATTTTACTTTAATGTTTCATCATGGGGTTTACTTTACTTAAAAGTATCTATAATGGCGTAAATTTTAACATCTGTGCTTTTAAAATTTAGGGTTTTAGATGATTTTGATATTGTCTAGAGTCCTAAATTTTTGAGTATAATTTAAAATGATATATATAGCTCAAAATAAATTTTATTGAACATTCTTCCAGGTTTGTTTGTTGGAGATATTTTATGGTATAATCATTTTAAATCTTGCTTTTAAACTTAGGTTTATGATAGATCAATTGAAATTAAAGTACTCGTAAATTTTTCTTGAAATTGCTATTAATATGTATGTATAATAAAATGTGGATTGATGAGGCTTCATGGAAGGATGAAATTATAATGATTAAAAGTATGACTGGTTTTGGAAGAGGCACTATAGAAAGTGAAAAACAAAGTTTTATAGTGGAAATAAAAAGTGTAAATCATAGATACTGTGATTTAAATATTAAAATGCCAAAAAGTCTTATGCCTCTGGAAGACAGAATGAGAAAAATTGTTCAGCAAAAAATAAACAGAGGTAAAGTAGATGTTTTTATAACTCAAATGAATTTTGAAGATCAGTCTACAAAGGCTGTATTAAATGAAGGTTTAGCTAATAGCTATGTAGAATGTTTAAATGTTATTAAGGAAAAATACAATATAAAAGACAATATATCTCTTTCACTTATTGCTAAATTTCCAGAAATTATAACTGTAAAAAAAGACGATGCTGATCTTGAAAATATATGGAAGTATTTATTAAGTGCTTTTAATGATGCATTACAAATGCTAGTGGGTATGAGAGAAAAAGAAGGGGAGAAACTAGAAAAAAATATACTTGAAAAATGCAGTTCTATTCAAACTTTACTAAATACTATAGAAAATAAATCTTTTCAAGTAGTAAAGGAATATAAAGAAAAGCTTTCAGAAAGGTTGAAGGATTTGCTGGATAAATATCCAGTAGATGAGAATAGAGTTGCAATGGAAATAGCACTATTTGCAGATAAATCTTGTATTGATGAAGAAATTGTAAGGTTAAATAGCCATATAGTACAATTTAAAGAAACCTTAACATTGAAGGAACCTGTAGGAAGAAAACTTGATTTTATATTACAGGAAATGAATAGAGAGGCAAATACAATTGCTTCTAAATCAACAAATTTGGATATAACTAAAGTTACATTGAATATAAAAAACGAAATAGAAAAAATAAGAGAGCAAATACAAAACGTGGAGTAAGATAGGAGGAAATGTATGGGTATAAAATTAATAAACATAGGATTTGGAAATATTGTTTCAGCAAATAGATTGGTGGCTATAGTAAGTCCAGAATCCGCTCCCATAAAGAGAATAATTCAGGAAGCAAGAGATAGAGGAATGCTTATAGATGCTACTTATGGAAGAAGAACAAGAGCTGTTATAATAACAGATAGTGATCATGTGATACTTTCAGCAGTTCAACCTGAAACTGTAGCACATAGATTGTCTTCCAAAGATGGTGAAGATGATATTGGTGAGGTTGAGGAATAATGTCAAGAAAAGGATTGCTAATTGTCATATCAGGACCTTCTGGAACTGGGAAAGGTACAGTTTGCAAGGCATTACTGAAAAAAAATGATTTTTGGATTTCTACTTCAGCTACTACTAGGTCTCCAAGAAAAGGGGAGGTAGATGGAGTAAATTATTATTTTTTGACTGAGGAGACTTTTAAGGATAAAATAAAAAATAAGGATTTTCTAGAGTATGCCAAAGTTTATGAAAACTATTATGGTACACCTAAGTCTCAAGTTTTGAAAGCCATAGATGAAGGAAAAGATGTAGTGCTTGAAATTGATATTCAGGGAGCCTTAAAGGTAAAAGAAAGCTATCCAGAAGGAGTGTTTATATTTATACTTCCACCTTCAATGAAGGAACTTAAAAATAGGATTGTAGGTAGGGGAAGTGAAACACCTGAGTCCTTGAATCTAAGATTTAAGTCAGCTTATAAGGAAATAAATTATGTTTCAAAATATAATTATGCAGTTATAAATGATACTGTAGACAATGCAGTGGAAAATATAGAGAGCATAATTACAGCTGAAAAATGTAGAGTAGACAGAATTAAAGATGAAATATTAAATTCTAAGGAGGGTATTTTATATGAATAATTCAATGATAAATCCATCTATTGTGGATTTACTTAAAAAGGTAGATAATAGGTATACTTTAGTTACTATAACAGCTAAAAGGGCAAGACAACTAATCCAGGATTCGGAACCACTTGTAGATGTGGATTCAACTAAACCAGTTACTATAGCTATTAATGAAATAGATCAAGATTTGATTACCTATGAAACTGTAAAAGAGGGAATTAAATAATGGTAAATGGCAAGAAAACAGTTGTCATAGGGGTAACTGGTGGAATAGCAGCTTATAAAGCACTGGATGTTATAAGTAAGTTGAAAAAAAAGGATTTTGATATAGATGTAATAATGACAAAGTCTGCTGCAAAATTTGTTACTCCCCTTACTTTCCAGACTTTAAGTCAAAATATAGTGCACACTGATATGTTTGAAGAACCACGAGCTTTTGAAATACAGCATATTTCTCTTGCAAAGAAAGCAGATTTGGTAGCAATAGTTCCTGCTACGGCTAATATAATAGGAAAGGTTTCAAATGGAGTAGCAGATGATCTTCTAACTACAACTATTATGGCAACTAAGGCTCCTGTAATTTTTGCCCCTGCCATGAATACAAATATGTATTCCAATCCAATTCTGCAGGATAATATAAACAAACTTATGAAATTTGGATATGAATTCATAAAGCCAGCTGTGGGAAGATTGGCATGTGGCGATAGTGGTGAAGGAAAACTTCCAGATGCTGATTTTATAGCTCAGGTGATTGAAAGTATGCTTTATGGCATTAAGGACTTACGTGGAAAAAAGGTTCTTGTAACTGCAGGTCCTACTATAGCAGATATAGACCCAGTAAGATATATAACAAATAGGTCTTCAGGAAAAATGGGTTATTCCATAGCTGAAGAGGCTAGGGACAGAGGTGCAGATGTAACTTTGATATCTGGACCTACAAAGCTAAGTATTCCATTTGGAATTAATTTTATAAATGTAAGGACAAATGCACAGATGTTAAAGGCTGTGCTTGATAATTTTCAAGGACAAGATATAGTAATAAAAGCTGCTGCAGTATCCGATTATAAAGCAAAAAATTATTCAAAGAGGAAGATAAAGAAAAGTGAAGATGAATTTTCATTAGATTTTATTAGTGATGTGGATATATTGAAGGAGCTTGGAAAATTAAAGAAAAACCAAATTCTAGTTGGATTTGCTGCTGAAAGCAATGATCTTTTGGAGAATGCTTCAAAGAAGCTCGAGAAAAAGAATCTTGACTATATAGTTGCCAATAATATAACGGCATCTGATTCAGGATTTGCTTCAGATGACAACAGGGTAACAATACTATCAAGGGATGGAAAAAAGGTAGATTTAAATAAGATGAGTAAGAGAGAAGTTGCTCGAAATTTATTCAATATACTATCCCAAAGGTAATTTGATTTATCTAAAATATCGGTTTAAATGTTTGAGAGGGGTTTAAATTTAAAATACCTCTCTTATTTAATGTTTATATAAAGGGTGATTTAGTGTATACATATGCAGGTATAATTGTAAACAATAGTTCTGTAAAATTAGATAAAATTTTTACCTATAAAATACCAGACAAGTTAAGTGGAAAAATTAGTATAGGTTCTAGAGTAAAAATACCTTTTGGTATGGGAAACAATAAATTAGATGGATTTGTAGTTAGATTGTATGAAGATGATATAGAAAATAGGAAGATTAAAGAAATAAGTGATATATGTGAAGAATTTCCGCTTTTTACAAAGGAAGATCTGATTCTTATAGAAAAAATGAGAGAAGTATACTTGTGTACATATCTAGAATGTATAAAGGTATTTATTCCAAGGGGAATATTTAAAGGAATGAAAAAGAAAAAGGAAAACCTGATTCATATTGGTAAAGATTTAGAAGGAAACTTTAATAAGGAACCCTACATAGATATATATAAAGTAGTAAAAGAAAACAATGGAGTATACACTAAGAATTATATAAGCAAAAATTATAAATTATCCCTATCATCTATAAATACTATGATAAAACATGGATTCCTTGTGATTAGTGAGAAAACTGTAGATAGGTATGATGTAAGACAATATAATACGTATTCTAGAAAAGTACTGAATAGTGAGCAGCAGTATGCAGTAGACAATATAATAAACTCAGATAAAAACATATTTTTGATTCATGGAGTAACAGGTAGTGGTAAAACTGAGATTTACATGCATCTTGTTGAAAAGGCTATGGATAAAGGCAAAGAATCTATAATACTGGTGCCGGAAATTGCACTTACTCCACAGATGGTTGAAAGATTTAAAGGAAGATTCGGAAAAAATATAAGTGTATTTCATAGCAAGTTATCAGATGGGGAAAGATATGATGAATGGATGAGGGTAAAGCTTGGTAAGGTGAAAGTTGCAATTGGTGCAAGATCTGCGGTATTCCTTCCATTTAATAACTTAGGACTTATAATAATAGACGAAGAACATGAGTGGAGCTACAAATCAGATAGTAATCCAAAGTATAATGCTAGAGAAATTGGACAGATGAAATGTAAACAATACAATTGTAAAATGATACTTGGTTCAGCCACACCTTCTATAGAAACGTATTATAAATGTAAGACTGGTGAAATTGAACTTATAGATATAAAAAACAGGGCAGATGGTGCACTTATGCCAGAAGTTGAAATTGTAGACATGAGACAGGAACTTATAAATAACAATAAATCTATATTCAGTAGGGAACTTTATCAATATATTTGTAATAGACTTTCAAAGGGCGAACAGATAATATTGTTTTTAAATAGGAGAGGCTATTCCACTTTTGTTTCTTGCAGAAAATGTGGTTATGTATTTAAATGCAATAATTGTGATATATCCTATACTTATCACCAGAATCAAAGAAAACTCGTTTGTCATTATTGCGGAAGCAAGATAGAAGTACCTAAAGTTTGTCCTAAATGTGGTAGTAAATATGTTAAATATTTTGGTGTGGGAACAGAAAAGGTGGAAAACCAGATAAAAGCTTATTTTCCTAAAGCAAGAACACTTAGAATGGATTTTGATACTACAAGAAGTAAAAATTCTTATGAAAATATCTATAATACTTTTAAACAGGGAAAAGCAGACATACTTATAGGGACTCAAATGGTAGCAAAAGGTTTGGATTTTAAAAATGTAACCTTAGTAGGTGTAGTGGCTGCAGACTTATCCCTTAATTTGCCGGACTTTAAATCTACAGAGAGGACATATGAACTTATAACCCAAGTTTCAGGAAGAGCAGGTAGAGGAGAAAAGCCTGGAAAAGTAATTATTCAAACCTATAATCCTGAAAATTACAGCATAAGATATGCAGCTAAAAATGATTACAGTAGTTTTTATAGGGAAGAAATTGGAATAAGGGAAAATATGAGTTATCCCCCATTTGCAGATATACTTCTTATAAATATGAATAGTAAAAATGAAAATGTATTAATAAAAAATATACAAAATGTTGGTATATTCTTAAAAAAATTTCTTGAAAAAGATGATAAAATTAAAATATTAGGACCATGTCCCTGTCAAATATCTAAAATAAAGGAATTGTATAGGTGGCAGATAATATTAAAAGGAAAAATAACCATAAATATTGCACAAAATGTTAAAAAAGTAGTTTATGATTTATTGAAAGATGTTTATAATGATATAAGAGTTAGTATAGATAGAAATCCTAACAGTATGTTGTAAGATATATTAATTTAGATGCAATTATAAAGATAAAACAGGGAGGAGTTGAATAAGCCGTAAAAAATCTATCAATATATATTAGATTTCATTGAAACGGCGAATAATATGGCTTTGAGAAATGTCAGAAAATATGGAGATAGTATATTAAGAAAAAAAAGTAGGAAAGTAGAGGAAATAAATGAAAGAATCCATGTACTGTTAGATGACATGGAGGAAACCCTTTATGAAGAAGATGGTGTAGGACTTGCAGCACCACAAGTGGGTGTTTTAAAGAGAGTTATAGTTATAGATGTTGGAGAAGGAATTTTAAAGCTAGTGAATCCAGAAATTACATATTCTGAGGGTAAAGCCGTAGATATAGAAGGATGCCTGAGTATACCAGGAAGTGAAGGAGAGGTTGAAAGGCCAAAGAAAGTAAAGGTAAAAGCATTAAATGAGAAAGGTGAAGAGATTATAATAGAAGGTGAGGATCTGCTTGCCAGAGCACTTTGCCATGAAATAGACCATTTAAATGGCATACTCTTCATAGATAAAATCATAAAAAAAGGTGAGGTAACGAAGCAATGAATATAGTTTTTATGGGAACACCTGAATTTTCAGTGCCATCTTTAAAAAGACTAATAGAGGAATTTAATGTTGAAGCTGTATTTACTCAACCGGATAAGCCAAAGGGGAGAGGTAAAAAGCTATCTTTTTCCGAAGTTAAAGAAGAGGCTCTTAAACACGATATTCCAATATACCAACCTCTTAAGTTAAAAGATGATGCAGAGGCAATTTCTGCTTTAACGAAAATAAGGCCAGATTTCATAGTGGTGGTTGCCT
Source organism: Clostridium sp. 001 (assembly GCF_019056555.1). Taxonomy (NCBI): domain Bacteria; kingdom Bacillati; phylum Bacillota; class Clostridia; order Eubacteriales; family Clostridiaceae; genus Clostridium; species Clostridium sp. 001. The sequence continues at coordinate 3,781,341 of NZ_CP020473.1, forward strand.
ATGGACAGATACTTACAAAACAAGTGCTGGATATACCTAAGTATGGATGCATAAATCTTCATGCTTCGCTTTTACCTAAATATAGGGGGGCAGCACCTATAAATTGGTGCATTATAAATGGAGAAAGTGAAAGTGGAAATACTACTATGTTTATGGATGCAGGGCTTGATACAGGAGATATGCTTTTAAGCAGCAGTGTTAAAATCGCAGACAATATGACAGCGGGTGAACTCCACGATGTGCTTATGGAAGATGGAGCAGAGCTATTGGTGAAAACATTAAAGGGACTGGAAAAAGGCGATATTGTAAGAAAAAAGCAGGGAGAAACTACAACTGAATATGCTGGAATGTTGAGCAAGAGTATGGCAAAGATAGATTGGAATTTAAACTGCAAAAATATAAAAAACATTGTGAGAGGTTTAAATCCATGGCCTATTGCATATACTCAATATAAGAATGATAATATGAAGATATATGAGGCAGAATGCTTAAATGAAAGTTATGATAAAGAACCAGGATGTATAATAGATGTGTCTAAAGAGGGTATTAAAGTTGCCTGTGGTAGTGGCACTATACTCATAAAGAAAATACAATTTCCTGGAAGAAAACCTATGAATGTAAGTGAATATATAAAGGGACATTCTATAGAAAAAAACATTGTATTAAAAAAGTAATTTGTGGAGGTGGTTAACCTATGTTTTTCTTTGACAGCAGTTTTATTATACTTATTCCTGCGATTTTAATAGCAGTTTGGGCGCAGTATAAAGTATCGGCCACTTTTAATAAATATTCAAGATATAGAAGTCAAAATGGATATACAGGTGCCCAGGTAGCCAGAATGCTATTAGATGGTAGTGGTTTATATGATGTACCAGTAGAATTAATACCAGGAAAACTCAGTGATCACTATGATCCTTCAAAAAGAGTTATGAGACTTTCAGAAGAAGTTTATTATGGAAATTCTGTGGCGTCAATAGGAGTTGCAGCTCATGAAACAGGGCACGCAATTCAGCACAAAAACGGGTATGTACCACTTATTATAAGAAACTCTATTGTACCGGCAGTTAACTTTGGTTCTAGTGCATCCTGGATACTATTTTTAGCAGGAATTATTTTAGGAATTAAGGGACTTGTGAATATAGGTATAATTTTATTTACTTTAGTAGTTTTGTTTCAGATAATAACTCTTCCAGTAGAATTCAATGCGTCAAGTAGAGCATTGAAAATATTAGAGAGAAGAAATATATTATATTCTGATGAGTTAGTTGGAGCTAGATCTGTTTTAAGTGCTGCTGCAATGACTTATGTAGCTGCAGCATTAACGGCTATAGCTAACTTATTAAGACTTATATATATAAGTAGGGACAGAGATTAAAAATATATATTTTAGGCATTTTGAAGAAAATAGGCTAGCATACTGACTGGTTATTTCTTTTAAAATGCCTTAAGTTAGAGGTAAAAAGATGAATGGAGCAAGAAGTACAGCTGTAGAAATACTTAATGAAGTATTGGGAAATAATGCATATTCTAATAAAATTTTAAATACGTATTTAAATAAGAATAATTTAAACAAAAAGGATAGGGGTTTAGTTACTGAAATAGTATATGGTACTTTAAAATATATGTATACTATTGACACTATACTAGGTGATTTTATAAAAAGCAATTTAAAGAAGATGAATATAGATATAGTAAATATACTGAGAATTTCTATATATCAACTCAGATATTTAGATAAAATACCTGAATTTGCAGTAGTGAATGAAGCTGTAGAACTTTCAAAAAAAAAGTCAAAGGGGCTCTCAAAATTAGTCAATGGAGTCCTAAGAAATTACTTAAGAAATAAGGATAATTTGCACTGTGAACATAAGGACAAAAAAATAGATAACCTGTGTTTTAAATATTCCTTTCCAAGATGGATGACTTTGCTTTTTATTCATCAATATGGAGAAGTTGTAGGTGAGAGTATATTACAAGCACTTAATTACGTACCTAAAGTTACAGTTAGGGTTAATGGATTAAAAATTGATTATAAAAGTGTTTGGGATGAACTTTTAAAAAATGGATATGACATAGAAAAAGGTGAAATATGTAAGGAAGCTGTAGTAATAAATAGAGGCAGCAATATAGAGAAAAATCCACTTTTTAAAAAAGGATATATAACAGCACAGGATGAAAGTGCCATGCTTGTAGCACATATTGTAGAACCAAAAGAAAATATGACCGTACTTGATATGTGCAGTGCACCTGGAGGAAAGTCCTGTCATATGGCAGAACTTATGAAAAATACAGGAGTGATATATGCCTATGATTTACATGAGAATAAATTAAGATTTGTAGAAGAAAATGCAAATAGAATGGATATTAAAAACATAAGGTGTAATAAGTTAGATGCGGAAAAATATGTAGAACAGTTTGAAGCTACAGCAGATAGAGTGCTAATAGATGTGCCATGTTCAGGACTAGGAATAGTAAGAAAAAAACCTGAAATTAAATGGAATAAAAGTAGGAAGTCTTTAAATAGCCTTATAAATGTGCAGAGAAAAATCATGTTAAATGCTTCAAGATATGTAAAAGATGGTGGAAAACTTATATATTCTACTTGTACCTTAAATAAAAGTGAAAATGAAGATAACATAAATTGGTTTATTAGAGAAAATCCCCAGTATAAACTAGAAAAAATTTATTGTGGTGATTTTGACAACATAATTTATCATAAAGAGGGATATATAACTATATTGCCCGATGATAATATGGATGGATTTTTTATTGCAAAAATGATAAAACATAGGTAGGTGCAATATATGGATAATATTCTTGACTTTGATATGGAAGAATTGAAAAGTTGGATGAATGACAATTGTGAAAGTGAATTCAGAGCAAAACAGATAATGGACTGGATATATAAAAATGGTCAATGCGATTTTGACAATATGACCAATATACCTAAGAAGTTACTAGAAAAGTTAAAAACAAATTTTTACATAGGTACTACTGAATTAGTTAAAAAATGTGAGTCAAAATTTAAAGATACTTTTAAATTTTTATATGAATATAAAGATGGAAATATGGTGGAAACTGTAGTTATGAAATATAAACATGGTAATTCCATATGTATTTCAACTCAAGTAGGATGTAGAATGGGATGTAAGTTTTGTGCATCTACAATAGATGGAATGGTTAGGAACTTGACAGCAGGAGAAATGTTAGGCCAAATTTTAAAATCCCAGAATGAAGTAGGAGAGAGAATATCCAATATAGTTCTTATGGGAAGTGGGGAACCCCTAGATAATTATGAAAATGTGTTAAAATTTTTAAAAATAGTAAATTCTGAATACAGTTTCAACATAGGCCAGAGACATATAACTTTGTCAACTTGTGGCATAGTACCTAAGATAAGGAATTTAGCAGATAGGGACCTTCAAATAACTTTGGCTATATCACTGCATGCTCCAAATGATGTTATGAGAAAAAAAATAATGCCTATTGCAAATAAATATTCCATAAAAGATATAATAGATGCATGTAAGTATTATATAGAGAAGACGGGTAGAAGGGTATCTTTTGAATACGCTTTGGTAAGTGGAGTAAATGACAGTTTAGAATGTTGTGATGAATTAACTGAACTTATAAGTGGATTATTGTGCCATGTTAATTTAATACCAGTCAATGAAGTTAAGGAAAATAACTTAAAAAAATCTTCTTCTGATGATGTAAAGAAATTTTACCATAGGTTGATTAAGAATAAAATAGAGACTACTATAAGAAGAGAAATGGGTTCAGACATAGACGCTGCTTGCGGACAATTGAGGAGAAGTTATTTAGAATCGAAAAAGTTATAGAGAGGGTGTAGAAAATGGTGGGGATCTTATCAGATGTAGGTAAGGTAAGAAAGCTAAATGAAGATTTTGTAGATTTCTATAATGGTAAAAATTTTAACTTATATGTAATAGCAGATGGAATGGGTGGACACAATGCAGGAGAGGTAGCTAGCAAAATTGCTGTGGAAACAACCATTTCTTACATGAAATCAAATGAAACATCAAATATGGAGGAAGACTTATTAAAAGCTGTAAGTGTAGCAAATGATAAAATTTATGAACTTTCTATTAGCCACAGTCAATTTGGTGGAATGGGGACAACTATAACAGTCTGCCTTGTAAAAGATAAAGATATGATAGTAGCAAATGTAGGGGATAGTAGTTGCTATGTTGTAAAATATGATGGTATAACAAAAGTGACTAAAGATCACTCTTTAGTACAACAACTGGTGGATGAAGGTAGTATAACTGAAGAAGAAGCTGCAATTCATCCTAATAAAAATATAATAACAAGAGCGCTTGGAACTAATAAGTCTGTAAAAGTAGATATATTTAAAGTAAATTTAGAAGATGTAAATAGGGTAATAATGTGCACTGACGGGCTATCTAATGGAGTAAATATGAACGAAATGTATGATATAATAATGAATAACAATAACGAAGATGCTTGCAAGCAGCTAATAGAACTAAGTAAACTTAGAGGTGGAAAGGATAATATATCAGTTATTGTATTTGAAGGAGAGTGTAAAAAATGATAGGGACTATGCTAGGGAATAGATATGAGTTGCTTGAAAAAATAGGAGAGGGAGGTATGGCTATTGTTTATAGAGCCAAAGACCACCTCTTGAGCAGAAACGTAGCTGTTAAAATTCTCAAAGAAGAATTTTCAAGTGACGGAGAATTTGTAGAGAAATTTAAAAGGGAAGCAGCAGCAGCAGCAAGTCTTTCAGATAATAATATAGTGAACATATATGATGTAGGTACACAGAAGGATATAAACTACATAGTAATGGAATGTGTTATTGGAAAGACTTTAAAACAAGTAATAAAAGAAGACAAGAAAATACCTCCTGCAAGGGCAGTAGAAGTAGCTATTCAAATAGCTAAAGCTTTGAAATGTGCCCATAAGAATAATATTATACATAGAGATATAAAACCTCATAATATTCTTGTGACAGAAGATGGTATAGTAAAAGTAACGGACTTTGGTATAGCCAAAGCCTCGGATTCAGTTACAATAACTAATTCTAATAAGATAATGGGTTCTGCACACTACTTTTCCCCAGAACAAGCAAAAGGAAGCTTTGTAGACTTTAGAACAGATATTTACTCCCTTGGCATAGTTATGTATGAAATGGTTACAGGACGTGTTCCCTATGATGCAGAAAGTCCTGTGTCGATAGCACTAAAACATATACAAGAACCTGTAGTTCCACCAAATCAGTTAAATGAAAATATACCAGATAGTTTAAATAGACTTATTCTGAAAGCTGTGGAGAAAGAGCCTATAAGAAGATATCAGACGATGGAAGATATGTTAGTGGACTTGAAAAAGATAGAAAATAATGAAAAAATCAATTTGGAAGATGATGACTTAAGTGGTGATATGACTAGGATAATGGATCCTGTAGATGTAAATAATGCTTATAAAAATGAGGACGATTATGATGAAGAAGTAGAGCCAGCAAGAAGACCAGTTAAATTAAACTTGGATCCTAAAAAGAAAAAAAGAATATTGACAACTGCAATAGGTGTTCTTGTAGTTGTAATAGGTATAATTTCAGGCTATATTTGGTATAACAAGGTATATAGCAGCGGAGACATAACTGTGCCGAGTATTGTAGGCATGAAACAGGATGATGCCAAACAGTTAGTAGAAAGCAAAAAGCTTAATTTTGTAGTAGGAGGCAAAGAAAAAAGTGACAAACCAGAAGGAACAGTAATAGAATGTTTTCCTAAATCAGGAACAAAGGTAAAAGCAAACTCAGATGTAAGGGTAATTATAAGCACTGGATCTGATTCACTGACTGTTCCAAATTTAGTTGGAGTAGATTTTGCAACTGCAAAGGATATTATATCAAATAGTGGACTCACTTTAGGAACAGTATCTTATAGGCACAGTGAGGATGTAGCAGAAGGAGACGTTATAAGCCAAGATCCTACAGCAGATAGCAAAGCTCAAAATGGTACAAAAGTAAATCTTGTGGTAAGCAAGGGAGCAGATGCAAAATATGTAACGGTACCAGATGTTTCAGGCAAAAACATAGAAGAAGCAGCTTCTATAATGGCAGGTTCAGGACTTAAGGTTTCTAAAAATCCAGTAGTTACTTCAGATAAATCTCAGAGTGGAGTTGTAACAAGTCAAAGCATAGGAGGATCACAGCAAGTTAAAGAAGGCACTACGGTAAGCTTAACTTATTATGAATATAAAGAAACTCAAAATGATCAAAGCAGTAATTTAGGGAATCAAAGTGGAGGAAAAAACACTGGAAGTAACGGACAAAGTAAGGATGTAAGCGGAACAGGCAGCGGAAGCGGGTCTAGCGGAAGTAAATCCGATAGTGGAAGCGGCACAGGTAGTTCTTCTTCTGATGGAGGTACAGGAAGCAGCGGAAATACAAGTACGGGTGGTACAGGAAATTCAGATAAAACAAATTAGGAGGAATTTATGCAGGGAACTATAGTTAAGGGTATAGGAGGATTTTATTATATAAAAACAGATAATGGGATAATTGAATGTAAAGCAAGGGGAAGGTTTAGGCATAATTCACTTTCCCCTATGGTAGGAGATAAAGTGGATATTGCACTAGAAAAAGAGCAGGGAGTTATTAATAAAATCTATCCTAGAAAAACTAAATTGAAGAGACCTGCTGTAGCTAATGTAACCCAGGCACTGGTAGTTTTTGCATTTACCCGTCCTGAAATAAATGAAGATTTATTGAATAGATTTCTTATAAGCTGTGAATTGAATAATTTGAAAATAGTAGTTTGCTTTAATAAGCTGGATTTAGCAGAAGAAAAGGAAAAATCCGATATAGCTAATACTATGAAAAAAATAGGCTATGACGTAATATTTTTAACGGCAAAAGAGAATTGCGGAATTGATAAAATTAAAGAAAAGCTTAAAGGAAATATTACGGTACTGTGTGGTCCATCGGGAGTTGGAAAATCTACTATTTTAAATGCCATTTCAGGAAAAGAGATTATGGAAACGGGTGAGATAAGTCAAAAATTGAAGAGAGGAAAACACACTACAAGACACAGTGAGTTAATAGAATTAGAAGAAGGGCTTATAGTGGATACTCCGGGATTTTCCTCTCTAGATATATCTGATATATCAGAGGAAAAACTTCAATATTGTTTTCCAGAGTTTACTGACCTTATAGGTCAGTGTAGATTTACGGGATGTTTCCATTATAAAGAACCAAATTGTGCCATTAAAGCTTCTGTCGAAGATGGCAAAATAGATAGAAAAAGATATGAGTTTTATATTAAGGTTTTAAATGAAATTATAAGTAAAAAAAAGTATTGAGCTGCTCATATAGCAGTATAAATTAAGGAGAGAGAAACATATGATAAGAATAGCACCTTCAATATTATCTGCAGATTTTTCAAAATTAGGGGAAGATATAAAAAGTCTGGACAAATATGGGGCTGATTTAATTCATATAGACGTAATGGATGGAAATTTTGTACCCAATATATCTTTTGGAGTACCTATTATTAAAAGTATAAGGCCGCTCACCAAGCTACCTTTTGATGTTCATTTGATGATAGAGGAACCTTCAAAATATGTGGAGGATTTTGTAAAAGCAGGAGCAGATATTATAACAGTTCATTTCGAAGCGGATAGGCATATAGATAGAACTATAAATTATATAAAAAGTTTTGGAGTAAAAGTTGCAATTGCATTAAACCCAGCTACCTTAGTAGATAATATAAAGTATTTAATACCTTATTTAGACATGGTTCTCATAATGTCTGTAAATCCAGGATTTGGAGGACAAAAATATATAGAGTATTGTTCTGATAAACTCAAGTACATAAAAGAATTAAGCAATAAATGTAATAAAAATTTAATGATAGAGGTAGACGGTGGTGTTTCAAAGGGCAATATAGCAAAAATAGTAGATAGCGGTGCTAATGTAATAGTAGCGGGTTCTGCTGTATTTAAGGGTGGAAATATAGAAGAAAACATAAGATTATTAAGAGGGGAAATTTAAAATGAAAGCAATTATAGTATCTGGGGGCAGTGCTCCATCTAGAAAATTAATTGAAGAGGAAATTGATGAAGATTCTATTTTGATTTGTGCAGATGGAGGGGCAAATTGTCTCTATGAGTATAAAATTATACCGGATTATTTAATTGGAGATTTTGATTCTATAGACAAGGATGTTTTAACGTTTTTTAAAAGTAAAGAATGTTCTATAGATACATATCCTAGGGCTAAGGATTTTACGGATACTGAAATTGCAGTAGAAAAGTCCCTGGCGTTAAAGGCAGACAAGATAGTAATGCTTGGGTGTACTGGAACCAGGGTGGATCATGTTTTAGCTAACTTAGGTATGCTTTTAAAATGTAGCCGCAGTGGAGTGAAGGCATATATAAAGGATGAACATAATACTATTGAGTTATTATGCAAGACAACGACAATAAAAGGATATCCTGGCGAAACATTTTCCCTTCATGCCTACTGTAATGTAGTCAAAAATCTAAATATAATAGGCGCTAGATATAAGTTAAGTAATTATGATTTGGCTTTAGGTGATGCAAGGACAGTATCTAATGAATTTATTCAAGAGGAAGCACGTATAGTATTTGATAGCGGTATGCTTTTGTGCATGCACAGCAAGGATTGAACAGATAATAAGACAAACTTCTAATGGTATAGATTTAAAGCTTGCAATTATAAAAAGTAGTAACGATATGAAGATATTATGCATATAATAGTATAAAGCAATTTTAAGGGATAATAGCGTGAAAAAGAAAAGCTGTATTAGAAGAAGAACAAAGAAAAAAATAGGATTGATAGCTTTATCTATAGGTGTTGGATTTTTAATGACAGTTATTATCCCAATATGGGGCTGGATAATAGCTGCAGGTATGGGACTAATTTATTGTGGATGGTATTTAATAAGTTATCATAAATAAGGGGGTAGTTTAATGAAAATTATTGCATTTAAGCTTCCAGGAGTTCTATCTGCGATTATAAAGTTTTTTACTAAAAAAAAATAAGTACTTAAAGACAAAAATGCAATTGTATATAAACAACTGCATTTTTATTTTTTATATAGCACGTTGAACCTTTCCTGAACGAAGGCATCTTGAACAAACATGTATAGTTTTTGGTGTTCCATTAACTATAGCTTTAACTTTTCTTACGTTTGGAGTCCAAGTCCTTTTAGATTGACGGTGGGAGTGGCTGTATTGTACTCCAAATACTACACCTTTTCCACATATTTCACACTTCTTTGACATTAAAAACACCTCCTTATGAGTCCTCTAAAATTCAAACACCACTTATTTTATCACAGAAGGCATAATAAGTGCAAGTAAATAGTAAAATTTAAGTAAATGTCCTTTTTCATAGAGTTAATATTTCCTTGAATAAATGTTTTATTTAATATAAAATATGTTTATGGTATTATAGAATACAATACTTTAGTAAGGAGGTTTTTGTATGATAGCTAGTATTGCCGAAGAAAATGGGTATATTGACTATTCGGAAGAAGTAGTTGCAAACATAGTTGGGTTATCAACTATGGAATGTTATGGAGTAGTGGGTATGGCTTCCAAAAACGCAAAAGATGGCTTTTGGGAATTAATAAAAGGTGGAAGCTTTAATAAAGGAGTAAGGGTTCGTTCTCAAAATAACGAACTTATAATAGAGTTATATATAATAGTGGAATATGGAACAAAAATATCAGTGATTTCAAATAGTATAATACAGAGGATAAAGTATAATGTAGAAAACTACACAGGACTCAAAGTATCAACGATTACAGTAAATGTTCAAGGTGTTAGAGTCTAGGGAGGTAATTCGTAAAAATGGAATACTTAAATATAGATGGACATCACTTTTACAACATGGTTGTAAATGCTAGCAATAAGCTGGAGAATCAAAAAGATTTTGTTAACTCATTAAATGTATTTCCTGTTCCCGATGGTGATACGGGAACTAATATGTCTATGACCTTTAAAAGTGCAGTACTTGAGGTAAGTAATTCTAAAGATAGTTCTATAGAAAGTATCTCTAAACAATTAGCTAGAGGTGCGCTTATGGGGGCAAGAGGAAATTCAGGAGTGATATTGTCTCAGATATTTAGAGGAATAGCAAAAGGTCTTCAGGGAAAAAAACAGGTAAACTCAGAAGAGTTTGCAAATAGCCTACAGGAGGGGGCAAAATCTGCTTATAAAGCTGTTATGCGTCCTACAGAAGGAACCATATTAACTGTTATAAGGGTTGCTGGTGAAAGTGCTGTTAAGTCTAGTAAAAAGGATATAACTGAGTTACTTCAAGATGTATGTAGTTATAGTAGAACTATATTGAATAAAACGCCTGACATGCTTCCTGTTCTAAAAAAAGCAAAAGTAGTAGATGCAGGTGGAATGGGCCTTCTAATAATACTTCAAGGAATGCAGGAAGCTTTAAGGGATGGTAAGGAAAATGTAGTTGTAGAAGAAGCTCACGATAAAGAAGTTAAATCTGCAGTTAAAGATTTAGGACAGCAGGATATAAAATATGGATATTGCACAGAATTCTTTATCCATTCTAAAGGAACTTGTATAAATGAATTTAAGAAAAAATTAGAGACCATGGGAGATTCCATGGTAGTGGTGGATGATGAAGATATAATTAAAGTGCACATTCACACAAATGATCCGGGCTGGATTCTTTCAGAGGCAATTAAGCTAGGGGAATTGTCAAAAATAAAAGTAGACAATATGAGAGAACAGCACAGACATCTTTTAAGTATAGAAAATTTTGAGGAAAATTCCAATGAAGATAAGGCTTATGATAGTGAAAAACTTAGTTATGAAGAAAAAACTGAGTCACAAAAGTATGCACTTATTTCAGTAGCTATGGGAGAGGGAATTAAGAGTATATTTGAGGATTTGGGAGTAGATTACGTAATAGAAGGCGGACAGACCATGAATCCTAGTACTGAAGACATATTAAATTGTATAAATAAAGTAAATGCTAAAAATATAATTATATTACCCAATAATAAAAATATAATTATGTCTGCTAATCAGGCAAAAGAGATATCCAATAAAAATGTAAAGGTTGTGCCTAGTAAGACAATACCACAAGGTATTACGGCAATAACATCTTTTAATTCAGATATGGATATAGATAAAAATATAAGTACTATGGAAAGGGCACTAACTACAGTGACTACTGGTTCTGTGACCTATGCAGTTAGGGATACGGAAATAGATGATATAAGCATAAAAAAAGGAGATATATTAGGACTTATTGATGGAAAGATAATGCAAGTTGGAAAGGATATGTTTGAAGTTTGTGGCAAGCTTTTAAAGCATATGATAAAAGAGGATAGCGAACTTATAAGTATATATTATGGTACAGATTGTGAAGAAGAAAAAGTAAAGCATTTTGTAGAAGAGTTTGAGAAGAAGTATACAGAAATGGATGTACAATGTTATAGTGGAAAACAGCCTTTATACTATTTTATAGTTTCTGTTGAATAAAAAAAGCGTAAAGCTTTTTTTATTTTTGGTATTTAATAAGAAGGCAGGTGAGAGGTTGTGAATCTAAGGGAGGATATTGGATCATTAAAAGGAGTAGGTGAGGTAACTTGTAAAAACTTAAACAGATGCTGTATATTCAACATACTTGACTTGCTCTTATATTTTCCAAGAGATTATGACATTATTTCTAGCTGCAGTGATTTAAAAGGGAATACAGAAGGAAAAGTCATGATAGATTGTACAGTTAATTCAATAGAAAGAGATATAAGGACTAAGACTGGTAAAATAATCTCTACAATTGTTTTTGAAAATAGAAATGGACTTTTTAAGGCAAAATGGTTTAATCAACCTTATGTGAAAAAGAAGTTTAAGATAGATGCTGAATATAGAATAGCAGGTAAAATTCAGCAGTACAGAGGAAGTAGTGTTATAACAAATCCTAAAGTGGTAAGTGTTAATTCAAATAGCAAAATGGAAGAAAAAATACTTCCTATATATCCTTTAAAGTCAGGAATAACTAACAATACATTTATAAAACTTATATCGTATGCACTTACTAAAGTAAGTATAGATGAAAATTTACCTAAGTGGATAATTACAAAATATAAGCTCTGTAGTTTGGATAGAGCTATAAGGATAATACATAACCCAGTTAATTTTAGAGAATTGAGAGAAGGAAAAAAGAGGCTTAAATTTCAGGAGCTTTTTACTTATTCCCTAAAAATTTTGATGTTAAAAGAGTACTTTGGAAAAAATAAAAAGGGAGTAGCCTTTAAAATAGCCCCAGAGTTAATAGAACTAAAGAATAAATTACCATATAAACTTACAAAAGCTCAAAATAAAGTTATAAGAGAAATACTTATAGATGAAAAAAGAGATGTTCCTATGAATAGACTGCTGCAAGGAGACGTAGGAAGTGGAAAGACTGTAGTGGCTTTAATATCTATTTTTAATGTAGTAAAAAACGGTTATCAAGCAGTTCTAATGGCTCCCACCGAAATATTGGCACAACAGCACTATGAAGAAGCTATGAAGCTTTTGAAGGGCTTTGATGTAGGTATAGGATTATTGTGTGGAAGTGTTACCCCAAAAAATAAAGATGAAATAAAAGAAAAATTAAAAATGGGTGAAATAGATATTATAATAGGAACCCATGCTTTAATTGAAGACAATGTGGAGTTTAAAAATATAGGAATAGTAGTTACAGATGAGCAGCATAGATTTGGAGTGATGCAGAGAAGTAAACTTGTAAATAAGGGAGATCATGTAGATACTCTTATTATGACAGCTACGCCTATTCCAAGAACTTTGAGTTTGTATTTATATGGTGATTTAAATGTATCAACTATAGATGAACTTCCTCCAGGAAGGCAGAAGATAGATACTTATTATAGAGATAAAAATTCAAGAGACAAAGTTTATAAATTTGCTTTGGAGGAAATAAAGAGAGGAAGACAAGTATATGTAGTATGTCCCCTTGTAGAGGAAAACGAGGAGTTGGATTTAAGTTCTGTAGAAGATATATATGAAGAATTAAAAGAGAAATATTTTAAAGATATACAGATAGATATACTGTATGGAAAAATGCAGCCGAAACTTAAAGAAGAAAAGATGAATAAATTTAAAAATGGTGAGATAAAGGTTATAATTTCAACTACGGTTATAGAAGTAGGTATAAATGTGCCAAATGCTACGGTTATGATAATAGAAAATGCAGAGAGATTTGGACTTGCACAGCTTCACCAATTAAGAGGAAGAGTAGGAAGAGGCTCTTATAAATCATATTGCATTTTGATTGCAGATATTAAAAATGACATAATAAGAAAAAGAATGGAGATAATGAGAAGCAGTAATGATGGATTTTTTATTGCAGAGCAAGATCTGAAGATAAGGGGTTCAGGAGAAATTTTTGGATTTAGGCAGCACGGGGAAGATGGACTTGTTTTCTCTAATCTGGTAGAGGACATAAATGTATTTAAGGAAGCTAATGGGGAAGCTAAAAGACTTTTAGCAAGTAAAGATGAGGAAGATATAAGAATAAAAGAAGAAATATTAAATAACTTAGAAAGAACTTCAAAATTTATAAGCTTTAATTAGTTTTTAAATCGGCCGCATAATCAAGTGATTCTTAGGTTCAGGTGGAGTTTGCTTATAAGGAATACATTTTCTCCATCTGAACCTTATTAACAGTATTCTTAGTGTCTTTAGCACTTAGAATACGTTATCCTTTAGGGGAAGAACTTATCCAGGCGCGTAGCAGTGCTTATCCCACACTTTGAAGAAAAGCAGATATCCCAAATCTTTGATTTGGTGATAGTCGCTTTCACAGAGTGTGATGGGGGTGTTAGCAATGGTAGCGATCGGATAAATTAACTTAATATAAGAATAATGAAAAATGAAAAATGAATTAATGTATAATTCACAGTAATTGAGAATTGTGCAGGGTGCATTATTAATTTTAAATAATTTTTGAATAATATAAAAATATATGCTAAAATATTATAGAATGACTATAGTATGTAAAAAACATAAAATAGGAGGAAAATTTATGAGAATAATTGCAGGTCTTGCCAGAGGAAGAAAATTAATGTCTCCTAATGGATATGATATTACAAGACCTACTTTAGATAGAGTTAAGGAAGCTATGTTTAATATAATTCAGAATAGAGTCTATGGTTCAAAAGTATTAGACGTATTTGCAGGTACAGGAAGCTTAGGACTTGAAGCTGCAAGCCGTGGTGCAGAAAAATGTTATTTAGTTGACAGAAGTAGTGACACTTTTTGCTTTTTGGACAAAAATGTGAGAAATTTAGGGTTCTCTGATATATGTAAAACTATTAATAAGGATTCTTATGAAGCCTTACAGGAGCTTTCAAGAAAAAATTTGATGTTCGACATAATATTTATTGATCCACCTTATAAAAAGGATATGATTCCACCAGCTGTAGAGATAATTGAAAATAAAAATTTATTGCAAAAAGATGGAATTATAGTTACTAAAATTGATACCAGTGAAGAACTATATCAAGGAAATATTAATATAGTTTTAATGGATCATAGAAAATATGGAAAAACTACGGTATGTTTTTATAAATATAAGGAGGATTAATTATTATGAAGACTGCGGTATACCCCGGGAGTTTTGATCCAATAACCAATGGGCATTTAGACATAATAAATAGGGCGTCTAAAGTATTTGATCATTTAATAGTTGGAGTACTAATTAATCCTGAAAAGCAGGGTCTATTTAATATTGAAGAAAGAGTAAAATTGATTCAAAAGGTAGTGAAAGATATACCTAATGTAAAAGTTGAGAGCTTTAGTGGTCTATTAATAGATTTTATGAAAAAAAATGACATTCAAGTTATAGTAAAAGGATTGAGAGCAGTATCAGATTTTGAATATGAATTTCAGATGTCTCTTATGAATAAAAAGCTAGATTCTGATAAAGAAACAGTATTTATGATGACTAGTGCCATGAATTCCTATTTGAGTTCATCCTCGGTAAAGCAAGTTGCTATGTTTGGGGGATGTATTAAAGGTTTAGTACCTGAAGAAATAAGGTTTGACATTATAAACAAGATTAACAGAGTTTATAAAAAGTGCTAAGGTATCTTAGGGGGAAAAATTATGGATGCTATTAAATTAATAGAATATCTTGAAGAAATTATAGATACATCTGCAAAAGTTCCTATGACAGGGAAGGTTATGGTAAATAAAAAGGAAATTTTAGATGTGCTACAAAAAATAGTTGATTACCTTCCTAGCGAGCTTAAAAAGGCACAATGGATAGTAAACGAAAAAGAGAGAATTTTAAGTGAAGCTGTACAAGAATCTGAAACTATGAAAAAAGAAAATTTGAGTTTGTTAAGACGTCAAATAGAAAATCATGATATTACCAAAGAAGCTAATATGAGGGCAGAGGAAATTATATCATCTGCGAAGAAAAACGCCAAGGCAATAAGACTAGGCGCTCGAGACTATGCAGATGAACTATTAAGCCAGCTGGACAATGAGTTATCAAGGAAAAATGATGAGATGCTAGCAACGCTGAAAGTAGAGCTTCAAAAGATGTTAAACAATTTAGTAAATAGTATGGATCTAAAGACTGAAGATATAAGAGCAAATATAAAAGAACTAAGAGACATGAAATAAATGTTTTAATTTATATAAAATCCAGGGAGTAATAAGTAAAAGTATAGTAAGTATAAACAAGTTGTTGAAGTATGTAGTTATTTTATAATAAGGTAGAAAAGTTTCTTGCGATAATTTTAGTGAGAATAGCTTATAAAGTGATAAGCTAAATATGGAGCATATTATTCCCTGTAGTATTTTCCTAAGAGAATATTTTTTTAAAGATATTTTAAATTTATAGGTAAAAGAGTATACTTGGGATATAATTGATAGTCCGCTAAAGGTGAATAAAAAACTTACTAGTATAATTTTTAAATTAAGGGAGGCAGTAGAAGACGATATTAAACTGCATCCATTAGTCATTTCTATCATTCCAAGGAAGATTCCTTCCATTATATTACCCGAAATATGAGTTACACTTGAAATACTATTGATTAGTAAATTAAATAGAATGTTATTTTTTAAAATGCTATTTAAAACAGAAAATAATATGACAAATCCACCTATTGATATGCAATTTTTTAAAGAATCTTCAATGCTGTTTTTAAATACTTTTCCGATGTTTTCACTTTCATGAGAATGATTTCTATAAGCAATAGGGTTGTAATATATTTTTTTAGAAGGTATCAAAAAACTCATAACTATACAGGATAGCAAATTAGAAAGTAATAGTATATATCCTATAAAAGGACTCTTTAGCATGGAAACTCCAACAGAACCTAGCATAAAGAGAGGACTTGCATTAGAAGCTATATTTAAAAGCCTCTCGCAGGTGAAAAGGTCTATTATTTTTTTTTCATAAAGCTGGCAAGCATACTTTGCTCCAAGGGGATACCCACAAAGTGTGCTTATGATTAACACGAAGCTGCAGCTAGTTGGGAGCCTTAAGGGTTTGCACAGGGCTTTACCTATTAATTTTGAGTATATGTATACTCCATCACAAGAGAGTATTATGTTGGATACAACTAAAAATGAAAATAAAGATGGAAATACTTTGTAAAAAAATAGCAGACTGCCTGAAATTACCCCATCTATACATAGTTTTGGTGCAAGTATAATTTCAATTATAAAAATTGAACATACTATAGTTATAAGTAAATTTTTATCTTTTAGTAAAATAAAAAGGAGTATTAATATTGCAAATATTAATAGATAAAATAAAACTTCCAAGAATATCACCTACTTTTTAAAAAATTTATTGAATATAAACAGAGTTCTTGGTATCAGATGGAGTTTGAGTCCATCTGATGCTTATTAACAGGCTTCTTAGTGCTTTAGCACTTAGAAGGCGTTATCCTTTAGGGAAAATCGTTATCCAGGGACGTAGCTGCTCTTTACTCCTTGGAGAAGTGGGAGTATTAGAGCAGGTAGTCATCGGAGGAACACAGTTTATTAAATTATATTTAAAAAGTAGGAAACTTATTCTAAATTTGATCTGCTATGATAGGACTTTGAAGGTAGTCACTGTTAAAGGATATGTTTTTGTTTAACAGACTATAGGCTTTTGAGGACTGTATGTCTAATTGCAGCATTTCATTTATTTTTCTTGGAATCTTTACATAAATTGGAATGGAAGAGCTATTTTTCATTTCCTTAAGTACTTTTATACCGGTAGAATTAAATCCTAAGACTCTTCCATAGGGGCATATATTTCTTCTCAATATTTCAGAATTTAAATTTTCAAATCCTAAAAAAAACTGGCATAATATTCTACTTATTCTGCTGTAAGTATATCTTTTTGTTTTGGATTTAATTATTATATCGTTGTAGGAATAATTATTCTGTAGGGATCTAAGTATTCTATTTTCAATTCCTTCGGATATGTCAGGTAAACTTTTAATTCTATTTTCATATAGGAAGGATTTATATCTTAAATAAGGTACCATACAATCTTCGAAAATAAAACCACATCCTGTAGATTGAACTTCCTTTAAAATAGAAAGTACATTTTCTGGAATATTAGAACTTAAGTCATTTATGTTGCCATTTAATTTTAAGAAATTACGTATAGATGATGCACTGGAAAAAGATTGCTCTATATTTAAGCTATTATATGAACTTCCAATTCTTTTTATTGATATGGGAGTAATATTGCTTTTTATCCTTATTAGATTTTTTAAATACTCTATACCTAAAATATTGTTTGGAGATTGAAGTATTTCATCTATATTGTACTTTGCAAGAGAACTTTTAGTATTTAATAGAAAATTATTTAAAGCACTATTTCGTGCAGAAGGATAGGACATACCCTGTGACATTTTTTCCTTTAAAAATAACTTAAATTGGTCAGGCTCTATTGCAAGAATTTTTGCAATAGATTTTAGCAAGTCTATATTACTGCATTCGCTTCCAAAGCAAAGATTTTTTACTACACCCAAATTTTCTAAGAGACTTACAGCACCGTAGGCAAAAAATTCAGCAGAAGATAGACTGTAGATAACAGGAAGTTCAAATACTAGGTCTACTCCATTTAGAAGTGCCATTTTGGTTTTAGTCCATTTGTCAACTATAGACGGTGCACCTCTTTGCACGAAATTACCACTCATAACTGCTATTACAGCATCGCATTTTGTAGCAGAACGAGCACTTTCAATATGATATTTATGTCCATTGTGAAAGGGATTATATTCAACTATTATTCCAGTTACGTTCATAGAAATTTTCCTTTCTAAAATATTTTATTCCATGTCAAGAACTCTGTTTATTTCATTAGAAAACTATAAGTACAGAGTACAGGGCATTTAAAAAAATAGGCTAGCATACTGATTGATTATTTATTTGAAAATGCCTAAGTAAAATATATACATATTATAACAATAAAATAAGTATTAGTGTAGGATTTTTAAATAGAGTATCTATTTTCAGATTAAATTTTTACTTATTTGATTTACATTGTATAATATTGAGTAAAGTATTGACTAGTAAAATTTTGTGATACTTTAATCTGTGAAATTTCTTAGCAAAAGTTATATTTTTGAATAATTTTTATTGAAAAATACAACTAAAAAGGATTATAGTATAAGTGTGTGTAATTTTGTGTTAAATTTAAAGGGAGGAAATAAACATGAAATTGATGGAAAAAATTTGGAATAAGGCAAAGGAAGACAAAAAAAAGATTGTCTTAGCTGAAGGAGAAGAAGAAAGAACTCTTCAAGCTTGTGAAAAAATAATTAAAGAAGGTATTGCAAATTTAATCCTTGTAGGGAATGAAAAGGTAATAGAGGAGAAGGCATCAAAATTAGGCGTAAGTTTAAATGGAGCAGAAATAGTAGATCCAGAAACCTCGGATAAACTAAAAAAATATGCAGATGCTTTTTATGAATTGAGAAAGAAGAAGGGAATAACACCAGAAAAAGCGGATAAAATAGTAAGAGATCCAATATATTTTGCTACGATGATGGTTAAGCTTGGAGATGCAGATGGATTGGTTTCAGGTGCAGTGCATACTACAGGTGATCTTTTGAGACCAGGACTTCAAATAGTAAAGACAGCTCCAGGTACATCAGTAGTTTCCAGCACATTTATAATGGAAGTACCAAATTGTGAATATGGTGACAATGGTGTACTTCTATTTGCTGATTGTGCTGTAAATCCATGCCCAGATAGTGATCAATTGGCTTCAATTGCAATAAGTACAGCAGAAACTGCAAAGAACTTATGTGGAATGGATCCAAAAGTAGCAATGCTTTCATTTTCTACTAAGGGAAGTGCAAAACACGAATTAGTAGATAAAGTTAGAAATGCTGTAGAAATTGCCAAAAAAGCTAAACCAGATTTAAGTTTGGACGGAGAATTACAATTAGATGCCTCTATCGTAGAAAAGGTTGCAAGTTTAAAGGCTCCTGAAAGTGAAGTAGCAGGAAAAGCAAATGTACTTGTATTTCCAGATCTCCAAGCAGGAAATATAGGTTATAAACTTGTTCAAAGATTTGCAAAAGCTGATGCTATAGGACCTGTATGCCAGGGATTTGCAAAACCTATAAATGATTTGTCAAGAGGATGTAACTCCGATGATATAGTAAATGTAGTAGCTGTAACAGCAGTTCAGGCACAAGCTCAAAAGTAATAACAAAAAGCATAAATGATTCATTTTTAGGAGGAATATTAAACATGAAAATATTAGTAGTAAACTGTGGAAGTTCATCTTTAAAATATCAACTTATTGATATGAAAGATGAAAGCGTTGTGGCAAAAGGACTTGTAGAAAGAATAGGAGCAGAAGGTTCAGTTTTAACACATAAAGTTAACGGAGAAAAGTTTGTTACAGAGCAGCCAATGGAAGATCATAAAGTTGCTATACAATTAGTATTAAATGCTCTTGTAGATAAAAAACATGGTGTAATAAAAGATATGTCAGAAATATCTGCTGTAGGGCATAGAGTTTTGCATGGTGGAAAAAAATATGCGGCATCCATTCTTATTGATGACAATGTAATGAAAGCAATAGAAGAATGTATTCCATTAGGACCATTACATAATCCAGCTAATATAATGGGAATAGATGCTTGTAAAAAACTAATGCCAAATACTCCAATGGTAGCAGTATTTGATACAGCATTTCATCAGACAATGCCAGATTATGCTTATACTTATGCAATACCTTATGATATATCTGAAAAGTATGATATCAGAAAATATGGTTTTCATGGAACTTCTCATAGATTCGTTTCAATTGAAGCAGCCAAGTTGTTAAAGAAAGATCCAAAAGATCTTAAGCTAATAACTTGTCATTTAGGAAATGGAGCTAGTATATGTGCAGTAAACCAGGGAAAAGCAGTAGATACAACTATGGGACTTACTCCCCTTGCAGGACTTGTAATGGGAACTAGATGTGGTGATATAGATCCAGCTATAATACCATTTGTAATGAAAAGAACAGGTATGTCTGTAGATGAAATGGATACTTTAATGAACAAAAAGTCAGGAATACTTGGAGTATCAGGAGTAAGCAGCGATTTTAGAGATGTAGAAGAAGCTGCAAATTCAGGAAATGATAGAGCAAAACTTGCATTAAATATGTATTATCACAAAGTTAAATCTTTCATAGGAGCTTATGTTGCAGTTTTAAATGGAGCAGATGCTATAATATTTACAGCAGGACTTGGAGAAAATTCAGCTACTAGCAGATCTGCTATATGTAAGGGATTAAGCTATTTTGGAATTAAAATAGATGAAGAAAAGAATAAGAAAAGGGGAGAAGCACTAGAAATAAGCACACCTGAT
The DNA here is from genome assembly GCF_019056555.1 of Clostridium sp. 001. Taxonomy (NCBI): domain Bacteria; kingdom Bacillati; phylum Bacillota; class Clostridia; order Eubacteriales; family Clostridiaceae; genus Clostridium; species Clostridium sp. 001. The sequence goes on from NZ_CP020473.1 coordinate 3,802,233, forward strand.
TCAAAGATAAAAGTATTAGTAATTCCTACAAATGAAGAACTTATGATAGCTAGGGATACAAAAGAAATAGTTGAAAATAAATAAGACTTGACTTTTAATGCTCATCTCTATATAATAGGTTGTGGCTAATATATAGAGGTGAGTGATATGAAATTAAATGTATCAGATTTACTAAGTGAAGAAGTTGTTACAAAGAATGTAAATGTTACAGTAAAAGAAAAGGGATTCTATGATGGAAGTGAATACATAAAATTATTAGAGCCTCTAAAGTTTAGCGGAACTTTAAGTAAAGAGGAAGATATTCTTCTGTTAGAAGGAAGAATTAATACTTTACTAGAGCTCACTTGTTCACGATGTCTAAGTAAATTCTCTTATGCTGTGAATGTTGCTATTACTGAAAGATTTACAAATAATAATAAGGAAAATAAGGATGATGAAGCCATCTTTATAGATAGTAATATCATTGATATTACGGAAATAATAGAAAATAACATTATATTAATTTTACCAATTAAGAGGCTTTGCAACGAGAATTGTAAAGGGTTATGCCAACAGTGCGGCACTAACTTAAATAATTCTAAATGTCAGTGCAAAAGCGATGATATTGATCCGAGATTGGCAAAGCTAAAAGATATGTTTTTCACTGATTAAGGAGGTGTTTACTGTGGGAAATCCAGCCAGCAGAATATCAAAAGCAAGAAGAGATTCAAGAAGAGCACAGACTTTTAAATTAGGTTTACCAGGTTTAGTTGAGTGTCCTCAGTGCCATGAAATGAAACTTGCACATAGAGTTTGTAAGAATTGTGGATATTATAAGGGTAAGGAAATCATTTCAACTGAAAATAAATAAAAGAAAGTCATTTGACTTTCTTTTTTTGTTCATGGGGTCTACAAAAATTAGACCATATTAAGTAACAAAGGTCCAGATTATAGGATAGGATGTGAAAATATGATAATTGCTGTGGATGGTATGGGAGGAGATTTTGCACCTTGCGCTGTAGTGGAAGGTGTGGTAGAAGCAGTTAAAAAGCAAGACGTAAATATAATAATAACCGGCCAAAAAGAGCAAATTGAAAATGAATTAGCTAAATATAATTATCCTAAGGACAAAATAGATATTTTAAATACTAAAGAGGTTATAACTACAGGTGAATCCCCGGTTATGGCTTTAAGGAAAAAAAAGGACTCTAGCTTAGTTAAGGCACTGAATCTTGTAAAAGAAGGTAAAGCGGATGCTGTTATATCAGCAGGAAGTACAGGGGCATTTATGGCAGGTTCAACTTTAATCGTAGGGCGAATTAGAGGGGTAGATAGAGTAGCATTAGCTCCTGTAATGCCAGGAAAAAATGGAAACTTTATGGTGATAGATGCAGGAGCAAATGTGGACTGTAAGCCTCAGTATTTGCAGCAATTTTCTCTTATGGGCAAGATATATTTTGAAAGCATACTAAAAGTAAATAACCCATCTATAGGCCTTATAAATATAGGTGAAGAAGAAGAAAAGGGAAATGAACTGGCTAAAAGTGCATATAAACTTTTGAAAAGCATGGATTTTAACTTTGTAGGGAATGTAGAACCAAGAGATGTTACAAATGGAGATGTGAACGTATTAGTTTGTGATGGAGTAGTAGGAAACACAGTTTTAAAGATGTATGAGGGAGTAGCGTTAAATTTATTTTCCATGTTAAGAGAAGAGATTATGAAATCCTTTAGCAGTAAGTTGGCAGCTTTTATTTTAAAACCTGCTTTTAAGAGTTTAAAAAGTAAATTTGATTATACAGAATATGGTGGTTCTCCTTTTTTAGGATGTAATGGCATATGTGTAAAGGCTCATGGAAGTTCTGATGGAAAAGCTTTTAAAAATGCAGTAATGCAAGCCATAAGCTGTTATGAAAATAATGTTGTTGGAAAAATAAAATCTGAAATAGAAAAAATACATAATGCAGAAAGTAATAATATATAAAGTATATAATATAAATGTATTGATATAATATAAGTTAGTATAATAAATATATTTATTATTGACGGTATATAACTTATGTAATATTATTTATGTATGAAAAATTTTTGGAGGCGAAATTATGATTTTTGAAAAAATACAAAAAATAATATCTGAACAACTTGGAATTGGCTCTGATGAAATAAAAATGGAATCATCTTTTATTGACGATTTAGGTGCAGATTCCCTTGATATCGTTGAGTTAATAATGGCTCTTGAAACAGAGTTTGATATTGAAATACCAGACGAAGAAGCTGAGAAGGTAAAAACAGTGGGAGATGTAGTTGAGTACATAAAGGCTCATACTGAAGAATAAACAGAGTTCTTGGCATCAGGTGGAGTTTTTAACTCCACCTGATGCTTAGAAATCGTTATCCAGGGACGTAGCTGCTCTTTACTCCAAGGAGTATTAGAGCAGATAGTCATCGGATAAACAGAGTATATGCTTAAAAGTCCCGTTAAATCGGGACTTTTAATTTAAATCTTTGATTACAGTAATGAATTTATTCTTGAGTTTGTTTTTTATATAGTTGGTCTATGGCAAACTGAAGAATAAACTTCAAAAGGAGAATTAGAAAATGGAAGAGGTAGGCTTTATTGAATTACTAGAAAAGAAATTCAATATGAGTTTTAGCAATAAGGAAATCATAGAAGTAGCTTTGACTCATAGTTCATATGCTAATGGTAGAAAAAATATAAAATTCAATGAAAGATTAGAATTTTTAGGAGATTCTGTATTGCAGCTTTGCATATCAGAATATTTATTTTTAAAATATAAAAGTAAACCTGAAGGAGAGCTTACAAAAAAAAGGTCTCTTATAGTTTGTGAAAATTCCCTTTATCATGTAGCTAAAAAATGGAATGTTGGTAAATACATAAAAATGAGTAAGGGAGAAGAAATTACAGGAGGAAGAGAAAGAACCTCTATATTGGCAGATTGTGTTGAAGCGATTATTGCTGCAATTTATTTGAATTTTGGATATGAGAAGACAGGAAAATTTATAATTGAAAATTTTCAAGATATTATAGAAAATGCTATTAAAAATAGAATAATTATGGATTATAAAACCAAGCTTCAAGAAACTTTACAAAAAGACGGGGATGTATCTATAGAATATAACCTCGTAAAATATGAAGGACCTCCTCATAGAAGAAAGTTTTATACTGAAGTGTGTACAGAAAAAAATGCTTTGGGTAGTGGCGTAGGATACAGCAAAAAGGAGTCGGAGCAAAATGCAGCTCGGGATGCTTTGATGAAATTAAATGTAAAAGTAAGTATGCTTTAGGAATGAGGATAAGTCAAAATGAAACATTATATAATACCTATATTTGTACCTAATGAAGGATGCCCTCATAATTGTGTATTTTGTGACCAGACTGCAATTACAGGAAATGAGGAAAAAGTTGATGCCTGTTTTACTAGAAATACTATAAATGAGTATTTAAAAACTATAAAACGCGAAAATTCCGTAGTAGAAGTATCTTTTTTTGGAGGTACTTTTACTGCAATTCCTATGGAAAGGCAAAATGAACTTTTAAGTGTGGCTAAAGAGTATAAAGATAGAGGAGATATAGATCTTATACATATGTCAACAAGACCAGACTATATAGACAAAAGTATACTGGATAACTTAAAAAGCTATTCTGTAGACGTTATAGAACTTGGTGTACAGTCATTAGATGAAGAAGTGCTTATAAAATCAGGAAGAGGACATTCTGCGGAGGATGTTGTTAAAGCATCTTCTCTTATAAAGGAGTATGGATTCACATTAGGACACCAGATTATGCTGGGGTTACCTTCAGATACTTTCAAAAAAGATATGGAAACTGTAAAAAAGTCCGTACTTATGAATCCGGATATATACAGATTATACCCTGCTCTTGTAATAAAGGGAACTTTCATGGAGACCATGTACAAAAAAGGTGTATATAAACCTTATACATTAGATGAAGCAGTGGATATATGCAGAAATTTGTATTATATCTTGCGGAAAAATAAAATAAATGTAATAAGGATGGGACTTCAGCCTACAGAAGAAATAAATGTAGGTAAAGATGTAATAGCGGGTCCTTTTCATCCTGCCTTTAGGGAATTGGTAGAAGGAAGTATTTACAATAATATGATAGAAGACAGCATATCAGAGTCTTATGAGGGAAATGTAGTTATAAAGATAAACAATAGGGATATTTCAAAGTTGTATGCAAATAAAAGAAGATATTTTAATGAGATGAAAAAAAAATTTGGTAAATGTTTTGTAAAAGTTATTCAAGATCCTTCAATTAGTAGGGAAAACATAGTTATAATTGAAGAGGAAGTAACTAAATCCGTATCTATAGATGAATATATAGCAGATAAGTGTAAGGAAAGGTAGAGTTTTTTAAAGGAGTGTGTGTATTATGAAAAAGAATACTAGAGATAAAATGATGAAGGTAATGATAGTTTTTGTAGTGCTTATGTTTTTAGTTACGCTTCTTCCAATGCTTTTTAGATAAGGGGCTGCTTTTCGATGTTTTTAAAGAATATAGAGATAAGAGGATTCAAATCCTTTGCGGACAAGACGGAACTTATATTTAAAGGGGGAGTTACCTCTATAGTAGGGCCAAATGGAAGTGGAAAGAGCAATATTTCTGATGCAATTAAATGGGTGTTAGGGGAACAAAGCGTGAAAAGCCTTAGAGGCGGAAAGATGGAAGATGTAATTTTTGCTGGTACTCAATATAGAAAACCAGTTGGATTATGTCAGGTTTCTCTTACCTTAAATAATGAGGATAAGAAACTTCCTATTGATTATTCTGATGTAACTGTTTCAAGAAGACTTTATAGATCTGGAGAAAGTGAATACTACATAAATAATACTCAGTGTAGATTAAAAGATGTAAATGAACTATTTATGGACACAGGTATAGGAAGAGAAGGTTATTCAATAATAGGACAAGGTAAAATAGATGCCTTATTGAGTGGAAAACCTGAAGATAGAAGGAGTGTGCTGGAAGAAGCCGCGGGTATTGTTAAATTTAAGTGGAGAAAAGAAGAAGCAGAAAAAAAACTATCAAATACTGATGCCAATTTGGTAAGAATAGAGGATATTTTAGAAACTCATACTGAAAGGTTAGAATCACTTAAAGAGGAAAATGACAAGGCCAATGAATTTTTGAAACTATCAAAGCAGCTGAAGGAAAAGGAAATAAATTTATTAGTTCATTCTATGGAAAAAATAGAAAGTAAAATTGGAGAAAACCAAAAATCTACAGATTTTATGGATAAAGAAGTTAAAAAATTGAATTTAGAATTTGTGGATTTAAAGTGTAAGATAGCAACTGGAAATGAACAAATTGAGGATTTTAATAATAAAAGTTCTAACTGTAAAACAAATTACTATGGAGACCGAGAACGTGTTCAACAAACAGAGGGTGAAATAAAACTTTTAAAACAAAGAATAGAAAATTTAAAGGAAACTATAGAAAAAAATTTTTTAGAGTTAAAACAAGTTGAAGAATCTAAGAGAAAAAAGCTGCAGCAGGTGGAACTTCAAAAAAATAGCATTTCTAAGTTAAAAGAGGAAAAGGATAAGTTAGAGAATAGTATATCTGAGTATAACGATAATATAGGAAATGTACAAAAAAATGCAGTAGAAAGAGAAGACTTATATAAGAAATTAAAGGATGATCAGATAGAATATTTAAGTAATATATCTAACTTAAAAAATGAAATATCTTCTGCACAAAAGGAAATAGAAGATACACTTGATAAAATTAATAATATGAAAAGCTCCTGCGAAAGCTATGTTCATTCTATAAAAATAAATGCTAGTACTAAAGATATGCTGGTTGCAAAAGTATCTAGTATAAAAAAACTAATATCGGAATATCAAGACAAAGTTAAAGAAAATAAAAAGAAAATTTCAAAATCTAATACTAATCTTGTTTTAGAAGAAAAAAATCTTAAAGAATTAAATAGAACTTATAACAAATTAGAGGCAAATTATACTGTGCTTTTGAATTTACAGCAGCACTATGAAGGATATAATAGGTCTGTAAAATCACTTATGAAGGATATAAAAGATAAGGCAGTAAGAGTGCCTGAAAACAGCTGCTTTTTGCTTGGAGAGGTTATAGAGTTACCTAAAGAGTATGAAACTTGTATAGAGGTTGCCCTTGGCAGTGCCATATCCAATATAATAACTGAAGACGAAATTACAGCAAAAGCTCTCATAAAGCATTTGAAGAATAAAAATATGGGAAGAGCTACTTTTTTGCCCCTTAATATAATAAAGGGAAAAAAGATTTCTAATAGTGAAAGGTTTAAGGGTATAAGTGGATATATAGGGGTCGCTAATGAGATCGTAAATTATAAGGATAAATTTAAAAATGCACTTGAATATGTACTTGGAAGGACAGTTATATGTGAGGATATGGATAGTGCACTTAAAATAGCTAAATTAAGTGGATATAGTTTTAGAATAGTTACTTTAGCTGGAGATGTAGTAAATTCAGGAGGATCCCTTACTGGTGGAAGTTTTCAAAAAAAGAGCAGTAATATAATAGGGCGAAAGCGTGAAATAGAAGAAAGTGCAATTAAAATAAAAAAAACAAGTGAATCCCTAAAAGATTTAAATGCAAAGGTGCAAGAATATAAAAAATGTATAAAAGAATTGGATGAAGAAATTTTAGATTTAAAGGAAAAAGGTTATTCTGAAAATATAGAATTGACTAAGATTCAGGGAAAAATAAATAATATAGATAATGAAAGCTCTAAATTAATAGAAAATATGAAAATATCAAATAGAGAGATAGATATTTTGACTAAGAATAAAGAGTTGAAGGAAAAGAATATAGAGGATAAGAAGAAGAAATTAGAAAATTCCTTGGGACAACAAAACGAAAATGACAGTTCTATTTTAAAAATAGAAGAGGAACTGGAAGAAAATAAAATCAATATAGAAAAAATGAAGGAAAAACTTTTAGATTTCAAAGTAAAAAAGGCTCAATTAGATGAAAGTATCTTAAATAAAAACAGAGAGCTTAAGAGATTGACAGATGAAATACAAGAATTAAGCGTGAAAAAATCCAGTATAATTGAGCAAAACAAAGATTGTGAAAATAATATACATAATCAAGAGTTAAAGGTAAATGAAAATAAAGAAAAAATACAAGTTTTAAATAAAAATATAGAAATTTTAAAAAATAGTATAGAGGAAAATGATAAAGAACTTATAAAATTAAAGGATAGCGTAAAAAAATGTAATGAAAAGTTAGAAAGTTTAACTCTTTTAATAAATAAGAAAGAAGAAAAGCTTCATAAAGTGCAGGTAGTTTTAGCTAGGCTTAATTCAGAAAAAGAAAATATGTGTTTAAAACTAAAAAATGAAATTAAAATTACCTATGAGGAAGCTCTAAAATATAAAAAGGACATAGAAAATTTAGATAAATATAATTCAGATGTAGTAAGTTTGAAAAATAGTATTTCCAAATTAGGAATAGTGAATTTGGGTGCTATACAGGAGTATAGTGATTTGAGAGAAAAGGTAACATTCTTAAGTACTCAAAGAGAAGATTTGGTAAAATCAAAAGAAGAGTTAAATAATGTAATAGATGCTATGACGGAAAAAATGAGAACCGTATTCAAAAAAAATTTTGATAGATTAAAAGAAAGTTTTAATGAAACGTTTAAAGAGTTGTTCAAAGGTGGAAGTGCAGATTTAATAATTACAGGTGGAGATGAACTTAGTGGGAATATAGATATAACAGTTCAGCCCCCAGGAAAAAGGCTTCAAAACATAAATCTAATGTCTGGAGGGGAAAAAGGATTATCTGCTATAGCACTTCTATTTGCAATACTTAAGATAAAACCTACTCCTTTTTGTATATTGGATGAAATAGAAGCTGCTCTTGACGATGCAAATGTAGCACGATATGCAAGCTTCCTAAAGAAATTTTCAAATGAGACTCAGTTTATTGTTATAACTCATAGAAGAGGAACTATGGAGGCAAGTGATGTGCTTTATGGAGTTACTATGGAGGAAAAAGGTGTTTCAAAAATTGTTTCTGTAAGTTTAAAAGACGAATATTAAATATACCTAAAAAAGATGAAAGGATGTGTCAAACATGCTAAAAGGATTTTTTGATAAATTAAAAAGTGGGCTTGAAAAAACCAAAAATAATTTAACTGGAAAAATAAGTGACATGTTAACTAGTGCTGTCAGTATAGATGATGACTTGTATGAAGAATTGGAAGAGATACTTATAACAGCAGATATAGGTGTTGAAACCACTACTTATATTATAGATAAATTAAAAGAAAAGATAAAAGATCAAAAAATAAAGGAACCTTCTCTTATAAACCAGTGCTTAAAGGAAGTTATTATAGACATATTGGGGGATGAAAAAAATAGTATTGAACCTGAAAAAACTCCTGAAATAGTCCTTGTAATAGGAGTAAATGGCGTGGGAAAGACTACTTCAATAGGGAAAATGTCTTCAAAACTTAAAGATAGTGGTAATAAAGTAATTATGGCAGCTGCAGATACTTTTAGGGCAGCAGCTATAGATCAATTAGAGGTGTGGAGCAGGAGAGCCGGTGTTGATATAATAAAGCATCAGGAAGGTTCTGATCCTGCAGCAGTTATATTTGATGCTATTCAGGCAGCAAAAGCACGAAAAGCTGATGTGCTCATATGTGATACTGCAGGTAGATTGCATAACAAGAAAAACTTAATGGACGAATTGAGTAAGATAAATAGGGTAATAGACAGAGAATATAAGGAGGCATTTAAACAAACTTTACTTGTATTAGATGCAACTACGGGACAAAATGCAGTACAGCAGGCAAAACAATTTACCGAAGTATGTCCTATAGATGGCATAATACTCACTAAGCTAGATGGTACCGCTAAGGGTGGAATTGTAATATCTATTAAACACAGTTTAGATATACCTGTAAAATTAATAGGAGTTGGAGAAGGCATAGATGATCTTCAAGAATTTTGTAGCAGAGATTTTGTAGAGGCATTATTTTAAAATCTGTTAAGTAAAAATACTTGACACCACTCACAAATTTTGATATCATATATTTCGTTGGATGAAGAGCTTTTAATTTAGGCAGTCCAGCTTCTAATAAATTAATTTAAGTTGAGATGGTATTATGGAAGAGAGAGTACAGCTTTCCATATTACTTGATATATATGGTAAGCTTTTAACTGAGAAACAGCAAGATGTGATGGATTTGTACTATAATGAGGATCTTTCTTTAGCAGAAATATCTGAACACACTAGTACTAGTAGGCAGGCAGTATATGACATAATAAAGAGATGCCACAAACTTTTATTGCAGTATGAGGAAAAACTTCATTTGTTAGAGAAGAATGAAAAGCTGAAAAAAAGCAAGCAATCTCTTTTAAAATTTATAGATTCATTATGCTGTAGTGAAAATAAAGAAATGCTTAGTAAAATAAAGAATTACATAATAGATAATATTTGAATTTAGGAGGGTTATCATGGCTTTTGAAGGATTGGCATCTAAACTTCAGGAAACTTTAAAAAAGCTTAGAGGTAAAGGCAAACTTTCTGAAAAAGATATAAAAGATGCTATGAGAGAAGTGAAATTGGCACTTTTAGAGGCAGATGTTAATTACAAAGTTGTGAAAAATTTTATTAAAAGTGTCAGTGAAAAATGTATGGGAGAAGAAGTACTAAAAAGTTTGACTCCAGCGCAACAAGTTATAAAAATAGTAAATGAAGAACTTACATTATTGATGGGTAAAAATGAGAGTGGAATTGAGTATAATTCCAATGGATTGACTGTAATAATGCTTGTCGGACTTCAAGGCGCAGGAAAAACTACCATGTGTGGAAAATTGGCACTTCAACTTAGGAAAAAGAATAAAAAACCCCTTCTAGCAGCTTGTGATATATATAGACCTGCTGCAATAAAACAACTTCAAGTAGTTGGAAAAGAAATAGATGTTCCTGTATTTTCAATGGGAGATAAGGTGACAGCAGTAGATATATGTAAAGGGGCTCTGGAATATGCAAAAAACAACAATTTAAATGTAGTTATAATAGATACAGCAGGTAGACTTCAAATAGATGAAGAGCTTATGGGTGAATTGAAGCAAATTAAGGAAAATGTAACCCCTGATGAAATCATGCTTGTAGTAGATGCAATGACAGGCCAAGATGCAGTTAATGTGGCTTCCAGCTTTAACGAACAGTTAAATATAAGTGGGGTCATACTTACAAAATTAGATGGAGATACGAGGGGTGGAGCAGCATTATCCATAAGATCTATGACTGATAAACCTATAAAATTTGTAGGTATGGGAGAAAAAATGAATGACCTTCAAGTATTCTATCCAGATAGAATGGCCTCGAGAATACTTGGCATGGGAGATGTGCTTTCACTTATAGAAAAAGCACAGCAATCTATAGATAAAGAAGAAGCTGAAAAGTTAGGAAATAGAATGCTGAACAAGGAGTTTAACTTTGAAGATTTTCTGGCTATAATGCAGCAGACTAAAAAAATGGGACCTATAAGTAAACTTATGGAGATGGTACCAGGAGTTAACATGAAGGAATTGAAGGGAATAGATTTTTCTAAGGGAGAACAGGAACTTGCAAAAATCGAGTGTATAATTAGCTCCATGACAGTAAAGGAAAGAAGAAATCCTTCTATTATAAGTGGTTCCTCTTCAAGAAAAAAAAGAATAGCATTGGGTTCTGGTACTACTATACAGATGGTAAATAAACTTCTGAAGGATTTTGAAAAGATTAAGAAGACTATGAAACAGCTAAATGGAATGAAAAAAGGATTTAAAAAGGGATTATTTGGAAAAATGCCTTTTTAAAATAGAAGTAAGATTCATTGATATGAAAGCCATATGCTTGAATATTTTAAGGAGGTGATTATTAATGGCTGTAAAGATAAGATTGAGAAGAATGGGTGCTAAAAAAGCTCCATTTTATAGAATAGTTGTAGCAGATTCTAGATCTCCAAGAGATGGAAGATTTATAGAAGAAATAGGATACTATAATCCTACAACTGATCCAACCACTGTTAAATTTGATGAAGAAAAAGCTGTCAAATGGATAAAAAATGGTGCTCAACCAACTGATGTTATAAAAAAGCTTTTCGATAAAGCTGGGCTAAAAGATAAACTTGATAAGTAGTAACTGGGGGTGTATTGAGTGAAAGAGTTAGTGGAAATTATTGCTAAGTCATTAGTGGATAACCCAGATATGGTTCAAGTAAATGAAATTGCAGGTGAGCAATCTATAATTCTTGAATTAAAAGTTGCACCAGATGATATGGGAAAGGTAATAGGAAAACAGGGAAGAATAGCCAAGGCTATAAGAACTGTTGTAAAAGCAGCGGCTATAAAAGAGAATAAAAGAGTTGTTGTAGAGATAATATAAGAGTTAGATATTCTAACTCTTATATTTATATATATAATTTTAAAATTAGGCGAAGGGAGTGAAATTATCCTCTTTTAGAAATTAAGCTTAAAACCTTAATTTTTGATATTCGGGATATTGTTCTATGAAAGATTTTATAACTGTAGGACAGATAATAAATACTCATGGAATAAAGGGAGAGTTAAAGGTATATCCTTTAACTGATGATATTGAAAGATTTAGAAAATTAAAATCTGCATATATAGATGGTACACTAAAAAATATAGTAGAATGTAAACTCCAGTCAAATAAGGTTATACTTAAAATTGAGGGTATAGATTCTATAGAAGAAGCTATGGCTTATAAACAAAGATATATAGAAATTCCACGAAATGATGCAGTTAAATTGGAAGAAGGAACATATTTTATTACAGATATAGTAGGATGCAGTGTAGTGGATGAGGATGGAACTTTTTATGGCAAGGTTGGAGATGTGATTCATACCCATAGTAATGATGTTTACTGGATAAAGGGAGAAAATGAACTTTTAATTCCTGCTATAGAAAATGTTGTAGTTAGTATAGATGTAGAAAAAGAAAAGATAGTTATAAAGCCGGTGAAAACATGGATGTAAAAATAGATATATTGACACTTTTTCCTGAAATGTTTGACATATTTAACTATAGTATAATTGGAAGAGCAATTAGTAAAGATATTTTACAAATAAATACTTTTGATATAAGAGAATTTACTAGGGATAAGCATAGAAAAGTAGATGATTATCCCTATGGTGGAGGGGCAGGAATGGTAATGGCTGCCCAGCCAATTGTAGATTGTATAAGAAAAGTTAAATGTCAAAATGATGGAAAAGTGATTTATCTAGGACCTAGAGGAAAAACTTTTAACCAGTCTATGGCTAAAGAACTTTCAAAAGAGAGTGAAATGATATTTCTATGCGGACATTACGAGGGAATAGATGAAAGAGTTTATAAATATGTAGACACTGAAATATCTATAGGAGATTTCGTAATAACTGGCGGAGAAATGGCATGTATCCCAATTGTAGATAGTATATGTAGAATGATTCCTGGTGTACTTGCTAAAAGTGAAAGTTATATGGAAGAATCTTTTTATAATGGATCACTAGAATATCCACAGTATACTAGACCGGAATGTTTTGAGGGTGATAACGTACCAGAGGTTCTTTTATCTGGCCACCATGAGAATATAAAAAAATGGAGACGAATGAAATCGCTTGTAATAACTAAAAATAGGAGGCCAGATTTATTTGAAAAACTTAAATTATCCACAGAAGACAAAAAATTCATGGATTTATATGAAAAAAACATATAATGTAAATTTTTAATTATATATTGAATTTGATATGCAAATATGCTAGAATGTATTTTGTGTGCTATACAGACGTTCCTCTATTTGCTATAAGCTGGATAAGAACGTTGAATAATTATTAGGAGGTAATGCACAGTGTTAGATATAATAAAACAAATAGAAAGCGAACAGATAAGAACAGATCTTCCAAAATTCAATGTAGGTGATACAGTAAAAGTTCATGTAAAGATTAAGGAAGGAAATAGAGAAAGAGTACAGGTTTTCGAAGGTGTAGTTTTAAAAAGACAAAACGGTGGAATAAGAGAAACCTTTACTGTTAGAAGAGTTGCTTATGGTGTCGGTGTTGAAAGAACTTTTCCAGTAAATGCTCCTATAATAGATAAGATAGATGTAATTAGAAGAGGTAAAGTTAGAAGAGCTAAATTATACTATTTAAGAGATAGAGTAGGTAAAGCAGCTAAAGTTAAAGAGATATTAAAATAAGAAAAGGGGGCTTTATAAGTCCTTTTTTTGTATTTAAGGTGGCGAAAAGTTTTTATGAAGGAATTGCTAGATCTAGGTAAATCCATACTAGTAGCTATAATAGCAGCATTTTTAATTATAACTTTTGTATTTGAAACAGTAAGTGTAGATGGGCATTCTATGGATCCAACTTTAAATAATAAGGATAGATTAATTGTAGAAAAAGTTAGCTATTATTTTAGGGCTCCAAAGCCTGGTGATATAGTTGTAATAAAGTACCCTGCAAATCCTAAAGAAAAGTTTATTAAAAGAGTAGTTGCAGTAGGTGGAGACAAAGTTAAGATTGAAAATGGAAAACTTTATATAAATGATGTGGCTAAAGATGAACCTTATATATTAGAACCTATGGTTACAGGAGACTTTAATGAAGTTACTGTACCTAAAGATACGATATTCGTACTTGGAGATAATAGAAATAACAGCAGGGATAGTAGATTTTCTGATGTAGGCTTTGTAAGCTATAAACTAGTAGTGGGAAGAGCTGCTTTTAGAATATATCCATTTAACAGATTTGGAACGTTGAAGTCAGTCAATAAGTAGAAAGGAAGAAATTATATGGATATAAATTGGTTCCCAGGTCATATGGCCAAGACAAAAAGAGAGATGAAACAAAATCTTAAGTTGGTAGATGCAGTTATAGAGATGAGAGATGCTAGGATAATAAGGTCAAGCAAAAATCCAGAGGTAGATGATATTTGTGGATCAAAACCTAGAATAATACTTCTAAATAAGAATGATCTAAGTGAGGATAGTGTAACCAAAAAGTGGATTAAATATTTATCAAATAAAAACATCAAGGCTCTTGCTGTAAATTCAAATACAGGACAGGGTATTAAAGGTATAAAACCATTATTAAATGAACTCTTAAAAGAAAAGCATGATAGAATGAAAAATAAGGGCATTTCAGGTATAACTGATAGGGTAATGGTAGTAGGTATACCTAATGTAGGTAAATCTTCATTTATAAACAAAATGGCTAAAAATAGCATAGCAAAAACAGGAGATAAGCCGGGAGTCACAAGAAGCAAGCAGTGGATTAAAACTAAGATTGGAATAGAACTAATGGACACACCTGGAATATTGTGGCCTAAGCTGGAAAGCCAGGAAACCCAGCTCCATTTAGCCTTTACGGGAGCCATAAAGGATGAAATCATGGATATTGAGGAACTTGCATTAAGCCTTTTGAAGGACTTATGTGAAAGATATCCTAAAAGGCTAATGGATAGATATAAGTTATCTGAACTAAGTGAAGATCCTTTAGTAAATATGGATAATATAGCAAGAAAAAGAGGAGCTATAGTATCTGGAGGAAAAATAGATTACAATAGAGTTTCTGTTATAATTTTGGATGAATTTAGAGGAGGAAAGCTAGGACCTATCTCTCTTGAAGATCCATTAGATTTTAATTGAATTAAACTTCTGAAAGGTGTATTTTAAGCAATGGAAGATAGCGAAAGTGTAGATTTTGATATAAATAAAGAAAATTTTTCGTGGAATGAATTAGAAAATTTTAAATTTGACAAAATAAAGTATGCAATAAAAAATTTAGAAGAAGGCTATTTTGACTTAAATCAAGATGAAATCAAAAAAGTTATAGGAAATTTAAAGTTAGACAAAAGAAAAAATGTGAGGTCGTTGTCTTCAAGCTTTTACAAATTTATTTTAAATAAAAATTTAGAGATTTCCAGGGTAAGAAAAATGTATGAATTTGATAAGTCTTTTGGAAATCATATATATACAGCTGGTGTAGATGAAGTTGGAAGAGGACCTTTGGCAGGTCCAATAGCTGCTGGGGCAGTGATACTCAATTTGAATTATAGTGAAGATAGAGAATTGATTTTAGGCATAAAGGATTCTAAAAAGCTTACGCCAAAACGTAGATGCGAGCTTGCAAAAGCTATAAAAGAAAGGGCTCTTGCTTATAATATTGCAGTTATAAACAATATTGAAATAGATAAGAGGGGAATATCATGGTGTAATAATGAAGTGTTAAAAAGAGCAGTAGAAGGCCTCAAATTACCTGTAGCTATGGCATTATCTGATGGATATGCGGTAAAAAACTTGTCCACCAATAATGAGTTTGTAATAAAAGGTGATGCAAAGAGTGCCAGTATAGCTGCAGCTTCAATTATTGCCAAGGTATACAGGGATAGTCTCATGGAAGAATACTCTCATCTGTATACAAATTATAAGTTTGAGCAAAATTCTGGATATGGAACTAAAGATCATATAGAATCTATAAAAAAATATGGAATTTGTAAAATACATAGAGTAAGTTTTTTAAAAAACATATTGTAGATAAATTCATATTTCAAAGGCATCTTTAATTAGCCTTATAGATGAAATGCCGTCATGAGGGTTAACCATAACTTCTATTACATCAAACCTAAAATTGAATCTAAATAGCTTTTTTTGGGTTATATACATTTTAGCGGTATTGCATATTCTCATACGTTTGGTGTAATTTACGGCTTCACCAGGACTGCCATATAGAGTATTACAGCGTGTTTTCACTTCTATAAAGCAAATATAATTGCCGTCTTTTCCTATTATATCTATTTCACCAAGTTTACAATGAAAATTTCTTTCTAGCAGAGTATATCCAATTTGTTTGAGGTAAATTTCAGCTATATCCTCCCCTAGAGAACCTATATCTTTATTAAAAGAATGCATAAAAATCTCCTTTTATTTTTCAAATTATGAATACGATTACCATAGGCTAGATATACTTATTAAGCCTGTTTTTAAACTATGTACAACATCAGGTATATATATATTTATGAAAATCAATAAAAAGAATATAGAAAGTACGCTTCCAATACTTATGGTATCAGAATTTTTGTTTTGTATTCCAGTAAAAAATAATATGAAACTGAAAAACATACCAAGTATAACAAGTAAAAAGTACATACATATCACTCCTATTAAATTGATTTTATGTAAAAAAATAACTTAATTCTATTATACAATTTTTAAAACTTAAAATAAAGCTTTTACAGGAATTTTATGGAAATTACAAAAATTTCTCATCTAAAAATTTTCTATAGTGAAGAGCTTCTATTAGATGAGGTTCTTGTATTTTTTTGCTATTGTTTAAATCAGCTATAGTTCTGGCTACTTTTAATATTCTGCTATAAGCTCTGGTTGTTAAGTTGTACTTAACATAAATTGATTTTATAAGTAACAGAGATCGTTCATCTAGATAGCAGTATTTTCTTATTAATTTGCTGCTCATTTCTGAATTGTAGTGTATTCCTTCATTTTTAAATCTTTGTTTTTGAATTTTTCTTGCCTTTTCTACTCGGCTTTTTATATTTTTAGAAGGTTCACCTCTGGAGTAGTTTTCAATATCTTTGAAGTCTAGTGAATTTACGAAAGTAAATAAATCTATTCTATCTAGAATAGGGCCAGATAGTTTTGATATATATCTTTTCCTTTGAAATTCAGTACAATTGCACTCTTTTTTAGAGGCAAAATTTCCACAGGGACATGGATTAGTGGCTAATACAGTCATAAAATTACAGGGAAAAGTTACCCTACCATATGCTCTATTTATAGTTATCTTTTTTTCTTCTAAAGGCTGCCTTAAAGTTTCAAGGACATTTTTCCTAAATTCCAAAATTTCATCTAAAAAAAGCACTCCATTATGGGCTAAAGATATTTCACCAGGCATTAAATTTTTTCCACCTCCTATTAGAGAAGCGGTTGTACTTGTATGGTGTGGATTTCTAAAGGGAGGCTTTGTTATTAGACCTTCATTTTTGTTTAAACTTCCAGTTACACTATATATTTTAGTTACTTCTAGGGCATCCTCATAACTCAGATTTGGTAGTATAGTTGGAATCCTCTTTGCCATCATAGTCTTACCAGATCCTGGAGGACCTATCATTAGTATATTATGATTTCCCGCAGCAGCAACTTCCAAAGCCCTTTTACAGCTTTCTTGTCCTAATATATCTGAGAAATCTAATGCATTTTTACTTTCAATATTTATTGTTTTATGGCTAAATGGTACCAAATCTCTATATTTTATAAAATATACAACTTCCTTTAAATTATTGAATGCATAGCAATTAATTTTATTTATGGCAGAGCATTCTTCTGCATTTCCTATAGGAACTATAAAATTCTTAATGTTGTTTTTCATACCTTCTATTGTTATAGGAAGGACACCTCTTACCTTGTTAAGTTCTCCAGATAAAGACAATTCACCCATAATTAAAAAGTTTCTGCAATCAGCAAAATTTATTTGATTTGTGGCCATTAATATACCAAGGGCTATAGGTAAGTCAAATAAAGATCCAACTTTTCGCATATCAGCAGGAGCTAAGTTTACTATTATTTTTTTTACAGGAAATTCAAAACCTGAATTTATGATAGAAGCTTTAACTCTCTCTTTAGATTCTTTTACAGAAGTATCCGCAAGGCCTACTATATTAAAGCAGGGAAGCCCTCTTTCTATATCTACTTCTACGGATACTATATTTCCTTCTACACCTAAAAATGAAGCTGTATTCAGTTTAACTGCCATAATTATTATCACCTCTACTTAATTCTTGACAATAAATTTGTATTTTAAACTTTTAAATATAGGTGAGAATAAATCAAATTATGAAGCTAATACTAATTTTGATTTGAATAAAATGTATGGATTATGAGCATAATTTTTACATAATTATAGATATGGGATGTGAATAATATATGAATATATATGATTTGTGGTTTGCTTGTGTTAAAATATCAAATAAGTTGAAAATTTCTATCTTAAAAAAATTTAAAAGTACAAGAGAAGTATATGTTCACAGTATTTACAACGATGGTTTTACATTTTTACGCAAAAGTTATCCTAAAATATACGATGAATTTAAAAAGGCTTGGAATGGCTATGAATTGCAGAATATGCTGCAATACTGCAGTACAAATGGAATTAATGCTATAAACTTTTGTGATAAAGTATATCCTGCGAGATTAAAAAATTATGAAGATTCTCCAGCAGTTCTATTTTATAAAGGGAATATAAAAAAACTCAACGATAATTTTAGTGTGTCTATTGTAGGTGCTAGGGATTGTAGCTTGTATGGTAAAAATTTAGCTACATTAATAAGTAGGGAAGTTGCTGTAAATAATATAAGTATAATAAGTGGTATGGCAAGAGGAGTTGATAGTTATGCACAGAGTGCAGCTGTTGAAAAAAATGGATATACCTGTGCTGTGCTTGGATCGGGGGTAGATGTTATATATCCCAGACAAAATAGAAAATTGTATGAAAGTATTCTGAAGGGAGGATGTGTGCTGTCAGAGTTCGTTCCTAAGACAAAACCTTATCCTTATAATTTTCCACTCAGGAATAGAATTATAAGTGGATTGAGTGATGTGGTAATTGTAATTGAAGCAGGGGATAAAAGCGGAACACTAATAACAGCAAGCTGTGCTTTGGAACAGGGCAAAGATGTTATGGCAGTACCAGGATCTATATTTTCTCCTAAGAGTAGAGGAACGAATAAACTTATAAAAGATGGAGCTTATGTATTTACATGTTTAGAGGACTTATTTGATATACTACCTGTAGAGTATATTAATAAAACCTGTGAAAAAAAGAATAAATTAAGCTGTAAAGAAGAAAAAATATGTAATGTAATAGGACATATTCCCATGCATATAGATGAAATAAGTAGAACAACTAATGTTGACATAAAACGATTATATGAGTTATTATTTGAATTGCAGTTAAAAGGTGAAATAATGTGTCTTGCAGGTAATTATTATGTAAAAGCTGAAGGCAGCGAGAGTATTACAAGATAGTACATATAATTTAATTAAAAATAATATTTAGTCAAGGGTTTAAATATGATGGCTAAAATCTAAGGGGGGTGTACACTCTGGGGTGAGATTAAATATACCAGAGTATATATAAATGGGACAAAAATTAGTTATAGTTGAATCACCAGCAAAGGCTAAAACCATAGGAAAATATTTAGGTAAAAATTATGTAGTCAAGGCTTCAATGGGCCATGTTAGGGATCTTCCCAAAAGTCAACTAGGAGTTGATATAGATAATGAATATACTCCTAAATATATAACTATAAGAGGAAAAGGTGAGCTTTTAGATAAGCTGAGAAAAGAAGCAAAAAAAAGTGAAAAAGTCTATTTGGCTACTGACCCTGATAGAGAAGGAGAAGCTATTTCCTGGCATCTATCTCATGCGTTAAAATTAGATGAAAATGAAAAATGTAGAATAGAATTTCACGAAATTACAAAAAATGCTGTAAAAAGTTCAATAAAATCTGCTAGATTAATAAATATAAATTTAGTTAATGCACAGCAGGCTAGGAGAGTACTTGACAGGTTAGTTGGATACAAGATAAGCCCTATACTTTGGAGAAAAATTAAATGGGGTCTAAGTGCAGGAAGAGTACAATCAGTGGCTCTCAAAATGATATGTGAGAGAGAAAAGAAAATAGTAGATTTTGTGCCACAAGAATACTGGACTATAGAATGTGAGCTCAATAAAGAAAATGAGAGTAAATGTTTTAATGTAAAGCTTACTACATTTAATAAGAAAAAAATTGAAATTGGTAGTAAAGATGAAGTGGATAAAATTATAGAAGAGTTAAAAGAAGGACAATTTATTGTAAAATCAATAAAAAATACTAATAAAAATAGGACTCCTCTTCCTCCATTTACTACAAGTACATTACAGCAAGATGCCTATAAAAAATTAAACTTTTCTACTAAACGAACTATGTCCATAGCCCAACAGATATATGAAGGAGTGGACATAAAAGGGTATGGAACTATAGGTCTTATCACATATATGAGAACTGATTCAGTTAGAATAGCACAAGAAGCTCAGGAAGCTTGTAGAGATTTTGTAGCAAATAAATTTGGAAGGGAGTATATTGAAGAAAAGCCTAGAAACTTTAAAAGTAAAAAAAATATACAGGATGCACATGAAGCTATAAGACCTACTAATGTAGAAATAACACCTGAAATGGCAAAGGAAAATTTAAAACCAGAACAGTATAAACTTTATAATTTAATATGGAATAGATTTGTAGCAAGCCAAATGTCATCTTGCCAGATCGATGTTAAATCTATAGACATAGTGAATAACAATTATGGATTAAAAGTCAGTGGATCACGAATAAAATTTGACGGATTTATGAAAGTCTACAAATATGCCACAGAAGAAGAAAAATCCGATATATCCCTCCCTAAGCTTGAAGAAGGAGAGAAATTATTAAGAAAGTCTATAGATGGAAAACAGCATTTTACACAACCTCCAGCTAGATTTTCTGAGGCATCTCTTGTAAAAACCTTAGAAGAAAATGGAATAGGCAGGCCTAGCACTTATGCTCCAATTTTATCAACTCTTTTGGATAGAAAATATATACAGAGGGAGAAGAAAACTTTAATTCCAACTGAATTAGGAGATATAGTTAATAATATAGTAAGTCAGTATTTTAAGCAGGTAGTAGATGTGGAATTTACTGCTGCAATGGAGTCTAAGTTGGATAGTGTTGAAGAAGGAAAAGATGATTGGAGAAAAGTAGTAGGTGAATTTTATGAACCTTTAAAAAAATCCATTGAGATAGCAGAAAAGGAAGTTGCTAGAATTACTATAGAGGATAAGGTTACAGATATAAAGTGCGATAAATGTGGTAGAAATATGGTTATAAAGCATGGAAGATTTGGAGATTTTCTGGCATGCCCAGGATATCCGGAATGTAAGAATACAAAACCAATAGTGGAAGAGTTGGATGTAGAATGTCCTAAATGTCAGGGAAAAGTTTTGGTAAAAAGAAGTAGAAAGGGCAGAAAATTTTATGGGTGCAGTAATTACCCTGACTGCGATTTTGTAAGTTGGTTTGAACCTACAAACGAAAAGTGTAAAGAATGTGGAAATTATATGGTAAAAAAGTACAATAAATCCAAAGGAAATTATTTGGAATGTTCCAATTCAGAATGTAAACACAGAGAATATAAAGCTGTGGAAGATGGAGATGAAAAAACAGCTAAGTAAAAGTTATATATTTTACATTTTAATAAACATTTAAAATAAAAACTAGTTAAAAGTATAATCTTCGAGTGTAGATAAAGGTAAAATCTAGTCGAATTAAAATGATTATATTGAATTAGAATCATTATTATGTTATCATAATTAGTGGATAAAGAATAATTCTAAATATTTCAAAAAGTCTAAATTATTAATAATGTAATTAAAGAAAATTTTTTATACGGATATTTGCAAAAGATATATCTTTTTTATTAATAGGTAGGAATGTATATGCAATGTTTATGTGTAAGAGATAATGCAGCGGTAACAAGGAGGGTTATAAATGTCAACACTATTAGACAAAACAAGAAAATTAAACAAGATATTACAGAAATCAGGAACAGAACCAGTAGCTTTTGAAGATATATGTAAATTGTTAAGTGAAGTTTTGGAATGTAACGTTTACATTATAAGCAGGAGAGGGAAAATATTAGGATATAATTTCCCAGATGGTTTTGAATGTTATATGGTTAAGGAGAAAGTAATAAATGAAATGAAATTTCCTGAGCAGTATAACAATAAGCTTTTAAATGTACATGAGACTTTGGCCAATTTAAGTAATAATGGGATTTGTGTTTTTGAAGATGGAACTTCCTGTGATATAGATAATAAGCTTACAACTATAGTTCCTATAGTAGGTAATAGAGAAAGATTAGGAACCTTATTATTGGCAAGTTTTGGAGAAAAATTTACAGATGATGATTTAGTATTAGGGGAATATAGTGCAACTATAATTGGACTTGAGATATTAAGATCTAAAAATGAAGAAATAGAAGAGGAAGCTAGGAAAAAAGCAGTAGTTCAATTAGCTATTGGAACTTTGTCGTACTCAGAATTAGAAGCAGTGGAACATATATTTAGTGAGTTAGATGGAAATGAAGGATTACTTGTAGCATCAAAAATAGCTGACAAAGTGGGAATAACTAGGTCTGTTATTGTAAATGCACTTAGAAAATTTGAAAGTGCAGGAGTTATAGAATCTAGGTCACTTGGAATGAAGGGAACTCATATTAAGATATTAAATGAAAAATTAATGGATGAGTTGAAGAAGATCAAGTGATTCTTAGGTTCAGGTGGAATTTGCTTATAAGGAATACCTTTTCTCCATCTGAACATTAGAAGAACTTATCCAGGCGCGTAGCAGTGCTTATCCCACCACTTTGAAGAAAAGCAGATATCCCAAATTTTTGATTTGGTGATAGTCGCTTTCGCTGTGTGCGATGGGGGGTTGGCAATGGTAGCGATCGGATAAAATAAAAAATACTAATTTTTTATTGAATACATTTAAGCCTTGTGGTATACTACATAAGGTAATTAATACACACATTATCTAATTCACAAAAAGGTGCCAAAAGGTATTTTGTGAATATGAAGATGATGGAGGAAAAACCTAGGAGGGAAAAATTAATGTCAGTTATTTCAATGAAACAATTATTAGAAGCAGGTGTTCATTTTGGACATCAAACAAGAAGATGGAACCCTAAAATGGCTCCTTATATTTTTACAGAGAGAAATGGAATCTATATAATAGATTTGCAGAAAACAGTAAAAAAAGTAGAAGAAGCTTATAATTTTATAAGGGAAGTTGCAGCAGAAGGAAAAGATATATTATTTATTGGAACTAAAAAGCAAGCTCAGGAAGCTATTAGAGAAGAAGCAAAAAGAAGCAATATGCATTATGTAAACAACAGATGGCTTGGAGGTATGCTTACAAACTTTGCAACTATAAAGACAAGGATAGCTAAATTAGAAGAATTAGAGAAGATGGAAGAAGATGGAACATTTGAAGTTCTTCCTAAAAAAGAAGTTATAAAGTTAAATAATGAAAAAGAAAAGTTAGAGAAAAATTTAGGTGGAATAAAGACAATGAATGCTGAAAATGTAGGAGCACTTTTCATTGTTGATCCAAGAAAAGAAAAGAATGCTATATCTGAAGCTAAAATTTTAGGCATTCCAGTAGTAGCTATAGTTGATACAAATTGTGATCCTGATGAAATAGATTATGTTATACCTGGAAATGACGATGCAATAAGAGCTGTAAAATTAATTACGTCTAAAGTTGCAGATGCAGTAATGGAAGGAAGACAGGGAGAACAATTAGCTGAAGAAGAATAATATATGAAAATTAGAGAATGTTTATATATAGGTCGAATACAAGTAGGAGAGGAGCTGAAAAACCGTTGATTGGCAATTGCTTAAAAATTATGATTGCCATATAAGTAGGGTGTAATGCATCCGAATTTACGCTCTGGGAGTGTCAGACCAAAAGAAGACAAAGCTTCAGACACTGTGAGCAGAGAAGTAAGCTATAAGGTTTTATTGTATTTTTGAATAATCTATAGCTTTTAGATGACGGAATATAATTATGATAACTGCACAGATGGTAAAAGAACTTAGAGAAAGAACCGGAGCAGGAATGATGAACTGCAAAAAAGCTTTAAATGAAGCAAATGGTGATACTGAAAAAGCCATTGAAATATTAAGGGAAAAGGGTCTATCAGCTGCAGCTAAAAAATCTAGCAGAGTAGCTTCTGAAGGATTAGTTAAAACATATATTTCAGAGGATGGAAAAATTGCTTCAATAGTAGAAGTAAACTGTGAAACAGATTTTGTATCTGTAAATGAAGATTTTGTAGGTTTTGCAGATAATATAGCAAAACAGACAGCTTTAACAAGTGCAACTACTGTAGAAGAATTAGAAAAAGAAAAATATATAGCAGATGATACTAAGACTGTAAAAGATGCATTAGTAGACTTAATTGCAAAATTAGGTGAAAATATGACGCTTAGAAGATTTAAGAAGTTTTCTGTTTCAAAGGGTTTAATCGAAAGCTATATTCATGGTGGCGGAAGAATAGGAGTTTTGGTTAAACTTGAATGTGAAAATGAGAGTCCTGTTCTAAAGGAAGTGGCAAAAGATGTAGCTATGCAGGTAGCTGCTGCTAATCCACTATTCTTAGATAAGAATACAGTTGATAGTGATGCTTTAGAAAAAGAAAAGGAAATATATAAAGTTCAAGCTTTAAATGAAGGAAAACCAGAAAAAATCGTTGATAAGATAGTTATGGGAAAAGTTCAAAAATATTATAAAGAAAACTGCTTAGTAAATCAAGTATGGGTTAAGGATTCAGACTTTACTATCGATAAATACCTTAAGGATAAATCAAAGGAAGTTGGAGCTGAAATAAAGATTTCTGATTTTGTTAGATTTGAAAAAGGTGAAGGAATAGAGAAGAAAGAAGAAAACTTTGCCGAAGAGGTTCGTAAGCAGATGGAAGGTAAATAGTAACTGAAAAGAGAACACGCCGTGTTCTCTTTTTTTGGGGTATGAACTTTTTAAGTTTTATATTTCATTTTATCATAATTTGGAGGTATAATATAAATGGGTAATCTTAAATACAAAAGGGTAATGCTTAAACTTTCAGGGGAAGCTTTGGCAGGAGAAAAAGGATATGGGCTGGATTTTGATGTAGCAAAAAGTATAGCAATTGAAATAAAAGAACTCACATCTATGGGAATATCAGTAGGAGTAGTTGTAGGTGGCGGCAATATCTGGAGAGGAAGAAGCGGAGAAGGTATGGACAGAACCACTGCAGATTATATGGGAATGCTTGCTACATGTATAAATGCTCTGGCACTTCAGGATTCACTGGAAAATTTAGGCGTAAATACTAGGGTTCAGACAGCTATCGAGATGAGAGAAGTAGCAGAACCATTTATAAGAAGAAGGGCAATGCGGCATTTAGAAAAAAATAGAGTGGTTATATTTGCGGCGGGCACTGGAAATCCGTATTTTTCAACAGATACAACTGCAGCTCTTAGGGCAGCAGAAATAGAGGCAGATGTTATACTTTTGGCTAAAAAAGTAGATGGTGTATATGACAAAGACCCTCATAAGTATAAAGATGCTCAAAAATTTGATAAGTTAACTTATATTCAAGTATTGGATAAAGGACTTCAAGTTATGGATTCTACAGCTACATCACTTTGTATGGATAATGATATACCTATATTAGTATTTGGATTAGATAATCCAGAAAACATAAAAAAGATTGTTCTTGGAGAAAAAATTGGTACACTTGTTTGTAAAGAATAAAAATGAGGAGGTATTTTCTTATGATCAAGGATACTTTAAATAAAGCAGATGGAAAAATGGGTAAGACCATAGATGCTTTAAAAAGTGAATTAGCTTCTATGAAAGCAGGGAGGGCTAGTGCAGCACTTCTTGATAGAATAGAGGCAGAATACTATGGCTCAATGACTCCTATAAATCAATTGGGAAACATATCTATTCCAGAACCAAGGGTACTTTGTATACAACCTTGGGATAAAACGGCCTTAAAGGCAATAGAAAAGGCAATATTGAAATCTGACCTAGGTATAAATCCATCTAATGACGGAGAAGTTATCAGATTGGTTATACCTGAACTTACAGAAGAAACTAGAAAAGATATAGTAAAGAATGTAAAGAAAGCAGGGGAAGATTCAAAGGTTGCTGTAAGAGCAATAAGAAGAGAGTGTAATGATAATATTAAAGCTCTTAAAAAAGAAAATGATATTTCTGAAGATGAAATAAAAAAGGCTGAGGCAGATGTTCAGAAAAAAACTGATGATTTTATAAAAAAGATAGATGAAATAATTAGAAAGAAAGAAAATGAAATTATGTCATTATAAAGCAAGCAGTTATTGTATCAAAAATATATTTAGATTTTTAAAACCTGCGCAAATCCGCAGGTTTTTGTTAAATATGGTTTCACTAAAACTTTGTATTGTAAGAAATGAGGTGTACTATGGTAAAATTTTTTGGCTTAAATAAAAACAAAGACCAAGATGATAAAGAAGTACATATTGATTTAAACAATGTTCCAAAACATATAGCTATTATAATGGATGGAAATGGTAGATGGGCTAAAGAAAGAAACTTGCCTAGAGCTATGGGACATAAAGCAGGAGTAGAAGCTGTAAGAGAGATTGTAAAAGAGTGCAGTAAGTTAAATGTAAAATATTTAACGCTATATGTTTTTTCTACAGAAAATTGGAAAAGACCTAAGGATGAAGTAAGTGCTCTTATGAAACTTTTAGTTCAATATTTAAAAAAGGAATTAAATGAGTTAAATGAAAATAATGTTATTATAAACTATATTGGAGATATAAGTAAGCTGCCTGTGCCTTGTCAAGAGCAATTAATCATATCTCATAAGAAAACTAAAACTAATACCGGACTTGTTCTAAATTTGGCGGTAAATTATGGTGGAAGAAATGAAATTGTAAGGGCTTTTAAACTTATGTATGAAGATATAAAATCTAAAAAAATAAAAGAAGAAGATATAAATGAGGACACTATATCAAAGTATTTGTATACTAGAGGTATGCCAGATCCTGATATTATAATAAGGCCAAGTGGGGAACAGCGTTTAAGCAATTTTCTATTGTGGCAGTGTGCATACTCTGAATTTTGGACTTCCAACATAAAGTGGCCTGATTTTAAAAAAGAACATCTTTATAAAGCTATTTCTGATTATCAAAATAGAGATAGAAGATTTGGAGGATTAAAATAACTGTATATTGGGGATGTAAGTTAGTTTACTTAAAATCCCCATGGATACTTTATTCTATGGAGGTGGAGCTTTGAATAATAGATATTTGGGAGCATTTGCACTCATACCATTTATTTTAATATTATTCTTAGGTGGAATTTATTTAAAATATGGGATTATGATCATTTCACTTATGGGAATGTATGAATTTTATAAAGTAATAAAACAAAAAAATATAAATTCTATAAATATAGTAGGATATCTGCTTTGTATATCCTACTATGTAACCTTAAGAGTAGAGGTAAATTATAAATTTGTATTTTTTGCTATTATAGTGTCAATTTTTATGACGCTTTGTATTCCAGTTTTAGATGTGGAATATAATTTTTTAGATGTAGCAACTACGCTATTTGGTTTTCTGTATGTGGCAGTATTTTTTAGCACTATAGTTTTAGTAAATAGCAGTAGTTATGGTAACTATTTAGTGTGGATTATAGTTATATCTTCCTGGTGCTGTGATACAGCAGCTTATTATACGGGGAAATTTTTAGGTAAGAGAAAATTATGCCCTAAGGTTAGTCCTAAAAAGACTATTGAAGGTTCTATAGGTGGAATAATTGGTAGTGCAGTGGCTTGTGGAATCTTTGGATTTTTTTCAATTCAAAGGGGTGTTCCCATATCATTTTATCATTATATAGTAATGGGAATAATTTGTGGAGCATTTTGTCAGTTCGGGGATCTAGCAGCTTCTTCTATAAAGAGATATGTGGGAGTAAAGGATTATAGCAATCTCATACCAGGTCATGGTGGGATATTAGATAGATTTGACAGCATACTTTTTTCAGGAGTTATAGTTTATTACTATTTAACCTTTGTAGCTGTAATTTAAGCAGAGAACCCAAATCTTTGATTTGGAGTGAATCGCTTACTCATTCCACTGAAAGGAGAAGGAGTTACTAAAATTAGAACCCAAATCTTAACAAGTTAAGAATTAATAATTAAAAGTTAATAGTGAAGGATGATTTTTAGCTATCGCAAAAAATTCTTAAATTTATATAAATCAGCAATATTTCGTTTTAGCCAAACGAGTGATGAAAATCTACATTAATTATTAATTCTTCATTTTTAACTATTAATTAAAAAAGTTTTATATGTGCGAAAGTTGAGTTAATAATAGAGAAATATATTCTATAAAAGGGGTATATTTCTCTATTATTTTATTTCAAGTATTAGCTGTGAGTTTAATATAGATCATGTGCATGTTTATTTTATAGCATAAATATGGTATAGTTAATCATGTTAAAAATCTTATGTAATGTGGTATAAGGACTAGAGGGAAATAAGGAGTTGTTATGAATGAAAAGAATTTCAATAATTGGAGCCACAGGTTCTATAGGGACCCAAACTCTTGATGTACTTAGAAAACAAAAAGGAGATTTTCAGCTTATAGGCATATCTGCAAATAGTAGTATAGATAAACTTTTACATATAATAGATGAATTTAACCCCAAGTATGCGGTGCTAACCGAAAAAGAATCTTATTTAAAGCTTAAAGATATTTTTAGTAATAAAAAATCAAATACAAAAATATTATTTGGAGTAGATGGATTAAATACTATAGCTAGTCTTCCTGAAGTTGATATGGTGGTAACATCTGTAGTTGGAATGATAGGGCTTGTACCAACTATAAAAGCAATTAGGGCGAAGAAAGACATAGCCTTAGCTAATAAAGAGACATTAGTTGTAGGTGGAGAGCTGGTTACAAAATTATCACAGGAAAATAATGTCAAAATATTTCCCGTAGATTCAGAACATAGTGCTGTTTTTCAATGCCTTCAAGGAAATAATTTTGACGAAGTTGCTAATTTGATTTTAACTGCTTCAGGTGGACCTTTTAGAGGAAAAACAAAAGATCAACTCTCACAAGTAACTGTAAAAGAGGCGTTGAATCATCCAAATTGGAGTATGGGAAAAAAGCTCACGATAGATTCTGCTACTCTTATGAATAAGGGACTTGAGGTTATAGAAGCTCACTTCCTATTTAACTTACCTTATGAAAACATAAAAGTTGTAGTTCATCCACAAAGTATAGTACATTCTATGGTGGAATATAGGGATGGAAGTGTTATGGCACAGCTTGCCACTGCAGATATGAGGTTGCCTATACAATATGCACTGAATTATCCGAAAAGAAAGGAAGCTGTAATAGATAAATTGGACTTCTATAGTGTAGGAAATTTAAGTTTTGAAAAGCCTGATACAGATACATTTAAACCACTTAAATTGGCTTACCAAGCAGGAAAAACAGGAGGTACAATGCCAGCTATATTAAATTGTGCCAATGAGGAAGCAGTAAGTTTATTCCTTGCAAATAAAATAAATTTTTTGGATATAGGTAATATATTAGAAGAATGTATGAATAAATTTACTTCACAAAATAAATACACTTTGGAAGATTTACTTAACGTAGAAATAAAAGTTAAGAAATATGTAAAAGATAAATTTATCAAATAAGATTGGGAGGAATACCATTTGTATATAATAGCAGCGATAATAGCCTTTGGCGTATTGATTATAATTCATGAACTGGGACATTTTACTATGGCAAAATTAAATGGGGTAAAAGTTGAAGAATTTTCTATAGGAATGGGGCCTAAACTCTTTGGAATAAAGGGCAAGGAGACGGAATATCATATAAGACTTCTTCCAATTGGTGGATATGTGAAAATGCTTGGTGATGAGGGAGAAAGTGATGATCCTATGGCATTTAATAATAAAAGCCCTCTTAGAAAGCTAAGTGTAGTAATAGCTGGACCTATAATGAATTTTGTACTTGGAGTTATATTGTTTGCAATAATAGCTTCTGCAAGGGGGTATCTATCTCCTGTAGTAAATAAAGTAACCCCAAATCAACCTGCAGCTTTAGCAGGTATTAAATTGGGGGATAAAATAACCAGAGTGAATAATTCAAAGATATCTACCTGGGAGGATTTTGTAACAGAAGTTTATACTACAAGTGGAAATCCAATTAATATAACTTATGAACGTAGTGGAAGTACAAATCAAGTTAGAGTAACTCCTGTAAAAGATAAAAAAGAGAATAGATATATTGTAGGAATTGAAGCAACTCAAGTGACTAAACCTACTTTAGGGCAGTCAGTATCCTATGGGTTTATAGAAACTAAATCCTTAATCAAGCAGACATTTAGCTTTTTTAAAACACTATTTAGAGGAAAAGCATCTATGAATGATGTAGGGGGACCTGTTACTATAATAAAGATATCAGGTGCAGCAGCAAAAGCAGGTATATTGAGTTTGATGGCATTTTCAGCTTATATAAGTATACAGCTTGCTATATTTAACATAATACCTTTTCCAGCTTTGGACGGAGGATATATATTTTTATTTTTGTTTGAAATAATAACAGGTAAAAAGGTAGATGAAAACAGGGTCGGAATGATAAATTATGTTGGATTTGCAATACTTATGGCACTTATGGTACTAGTTACAGTAAAGGATATATTCTATCCTATAAAATTTTAAGTAATACTAAAAAATCAATTCACAATGTACTATGCACAATTTACAATTAAGCATGATTTTCTGTGGTAACAGAAAATCTAAAAATTTAATGTTCATACTACTTAGTTTTTAGATTTTTCATAGTATTAATGAAAAAACTACCGAAATTGTGAACTGTGAACTGTGAATTGTGAATTGTGAATTGTGAATTGAATAAATTGGTGGTGAAATTTTGAATAGAGCAAAAAAGAAAACAGTAAAAGTGGGCAATATATTTTTGGGTGGAGATTTTCCAGTAGCCGTACAGTCTATGACAAATACAGATACTAGGAATGTAGAAACCACTACAGCTCAGATATTTGAGCTAAAAGAAGCAGGTTGTGATATCGTCAGATGTGCAGTGCCTGACGATATAGCTTGCAGTTCCATGAAAAAAATCATAGAAAAAGTAGATATTCCACTTGTAGCAGATATACATTTTGATTATAAGCTGGCACTTAAATGTATAGAAAATGGAATATCTGCACTTAGAATAAATCCTGGAAATATTGGAAACATAGAAAGAGTACGAGAAGTGGCAAGAGCAGCAAAAGAAGCTAATATTCCAATTAGAATAGGGGTAAACTCTGGATCATTAAAAAAGGATATTTTAAATAAATATGGTAGAGTTTGTTCAGATGCACTAGTAGATAGTGCCTTAGAACATGTAAAAATATTAGAAAATGTAGGATTTTATGATATAGTCATATCCATAAAATCTTCAAATGTAAATCAAATGGTAGAAAGTTACAGAAAAATATCTCAAATTGTAGATTATCCACTTCACCTTGGAGTAACAGAAGCAGGAACTATTTGGCGCGGAACTATAAAATCGAGCATAGGCATAGGTACTCTTTTGATGGAAGGTATAGGAGACACTATAAGAGTATCCCTTACAGGAAATCCAGTGGAAGAAGTAAGAGTGGGAAAAGAAATATTAAAATCTTGTGGACTTATAAAAGAAGGTGTGGAATTTATATCATGTCCTACCTGTGGCAGAACTGAAATTGATTTAATTAAAATAGCTGAGCAAGTGGAAAAAAGACTTTTAAATATGCATAAAAACATAAAGGTTGCAGTTATGGGATGTGTAGTAAATGGACCAGGTGAGGCTAGGGAAGCGGATATTGGTATAGCAGGTGGAAAAGGTGAAGGCATTATATTTAAAAAAGGAAAAATAGTAAAAAAAGTAAGTGAGGAAAATTTAGTAGAATCACTTATAGAAGAGATAAAAAACATTTAAATTTTGCATGATTAATTCAAATTATTTACATTTTGGGTAACCTTGTGAATAATTTTTCTTGAAATAAGAATTACAGTGTGTTAAAATATAAATGGTAAATCTACAGAAGTTTATTTAGAATGTAGGAGTGGGTTTTAACCCGCTCTTTCTATTTGTGAAAAACGCAGCGAAAGTTGCGTTTTTAAATTTAATTAGCTATTTAACATTTTTTTTAGCAAGATTGTATAACATAAACGTATAACCTGTAAATAGAGGAGGATTTAAATGACAAAAAATACTTTTATGGAAAGAATGTCAGCATTAATACAGCCTATAGTTAATAATTTAAATTATGAATTATACTATTTAGAGTTTAAAAAAGAAGGTAACAATAATTATTTAAGAATATACATAGATAAAAGAGAAGGAAACATATCGTTAGAAGATTGTGAAAGTGTAAGTAGAGCAGTTAGTGATATGTTGGATAAAGAAGATCCTATAAAAGATCCTTATTACCTAGAAGTTTCATCGCCAGGTTTAGAGAGAAAGCTATATACGGAAGAACACTTAAAAAGATACATTGGATATAGCGTACAGGTTAATATATCAGGACTTTTAAAAGGAAAGAAAAAGTATGAGGGGGAACTTCTGGATTTTAATTCAGAGGAATTGAAGATAAAATGTGAAGAAGAAGATATCGCTATTCCAAGGGACAAAATTTTAAACGTAAATTTAAAAGGTGATTTTTAGGGGAGGTATATTTTAAAATGAATCAGGAGTTTATAGAGGCCTTAAAAGAAATAGTTAAGGAAAAGGGAATAAGTGAGGATTTACTATTTACTACCATAGAGGATGCATTAGTAGCTGCGTATAAAAAGAATTATATGGGGCATGGAGTAGGTAGCCAAAATGTTAAGGTTACTATGAATAGAGAAAATGGAGAAATTCATGTGTATTCACAAAAAAATGTAGTAGAGGAAGTTTGTGATAAATTCGGTGAGATAAGTGTAGAAGATGCTAAAGGCATGGATTCAAGTTATGAGGTAGGTGATATAGCAAACATAGAAGTTACACCTAGAAAATTTGGAAGGGTAGCTGCACAGGCTGCAAAACAAGTAGTTATACAGAGGATAAAAGAAGAAGAAAGAAGAATTATATACAGTGATTTTGCGGAAAAGGAAGACGATATAATAACAGGTACAGTCATAAGAAAAGATAAAAACAATGTACTTATAGACTTAGGAAAGACAGAAGCAGTACTTGGACCAAATGAACAGATACCGGGAGAAAAGTATAACTTCAATGACAAACTGAAATTATATATTATTGAGGTAAAGAATACTACAAAAGGAGCTCAAATTGTAATATCAAGAACTCATCCTGGACTTATAAAGAGATTGTTTGAACTAGAGGTACCTGAAATATTTGATGGAACGGTTGATATAAAGTCCATAGCAAGGGAAGCTGGCTCTAGAACAAAAATTGCAGTACACTCTAATGATGAAAATGTAGATCCTATGGGAGCTTGTGTAGGACCTAAAGGAGTAAGGGTTCAAAATATAGTAAACGAGCTAAAAAATGAAAAGATAGATATAATAAAATGGAGCAAACTTCCAGAAGAGTATATAGCTAATTCCCTAAGCCCTGCTAAGGTATTAGATGTGGATTTAAATGAAGACATTAAATTTGCACAAATTGTAGTAGATGACAATCAGTTATCTCTGGCTATAGGTAAAGAAGGTCAAAATGTAAGACTGGCAGCAAAACTTACAGGATGGAAAATAGACATAAAGAGCAAATCACAGGCTGAGACGCAAGATGAAGAAAATTAATTAAGGTGGTGTTTAGAATGAAGCAAAAAAAAGTACCACAGAGAATGTGTACAGGATGCATGGAAATGAAGCCCAAAAAAGAACTCATACGAATAGTAAAAAGCAAAGAGGGTGAAGTTTCTGTAGACCCTACAGGAAAGAAAAATGGTAGGGGAGCCTATGTATGCAAAAATGTGGAATGTTTGGAGAAAGCTTTTAAGAACAAAAGGCTCCAGAAAAATCTTGAAATTCAGATAGACGAAACCTTATACCAAAGTTTAAAGGAACAGATAGAAAATGGTAGATAAATTTCTTCAGTTTATGGGATTAATAAAGCGTGCAGGAAAACTTTTAGAAGGATATAATAAATGTGAAGAAGCAATTAGGAGGAATAGAGTGCATTTTGTGATAATGTCTCAAGATGTTTCTAAAAATACATGGGAAAAATTTTTAAACTACAATGATAAATATAAAGTACCAGTTGTAAAGACAATATATACTGGAGAAGAAATTGGAAATGCAATTGGATCAAGTGAAATAAAAGTTGTAGGGGTTACAGATAAAAACATGGGTAAGGCACTAATGAATTTATTGAAGAAAAATGAGAAACTTTAGTTTCGGGGGTGTATAATTTGTCAAAAATAAGAATATATGAATTAGCCAAAGAGTTAAATATATCCAGTAAAACATTAATATCCATACTTCTAGATGAGTTTGGAGTAAAAGTGAAAAACCATATGAGCGTAATAGAAGAGGAAGATGCAGAACTAATTAAAGAATTTATGGAAGAAAATGAAAGCAGCGAAGACGGAGAAGAGGGCATAGAGGATAAATACAAAAATTTAGTGCAGGAAAATTCTCCAAAAGTTAAAAAGAAAACTATAGGTGTTAAAAATAATACTAAGAGTAAAAACACTCAAGGAAAGAAAGAATCAAAGGATGGAGAGTTACAAGAAACTGAAAGAGCTGAAATAGAAATGGAAGACACTATAACTGTAAAAGAGTTTTCTGAAAAAATAGGTAAACCATCTACAGAAGTTATTAAACAACTTATATTTATGGGAGTAATGGCAGCTATAAATCAAGAAATAGATTTTAGTACAGCTGAAAAATTAGGAGAAAAATTTGATGTAACCGTACTTCGAAAAGAAGAAGACATTAATAAGGAAGCAGTGGAACAAGAAGATGCTGAGGATGATGATCCTAATTCAGAAAAAAGACCGCCAGTTATAACTGTTATGGGACACGTTGACCATGGTAAGACTTCTCTTTTAGATGCTATAAGGAAATCAAAAGTAACTGAGACAGAAGCTGGAGGTATAACCCAGCACATAGGTGCTTATACTGTTAATATAAATGGAGAAAAGATAACTTTCTTAGATACTCCAGGTCACGAAGCTTTTACTGCCATGAGAGCAAGAGGAGCTCAAATTACAGATATAGTTATTTTAGTTGTAGCTGCAGATGATGGAATAATGCCGCAAACTGCAGAAGCAATAAATCACTGTAAAGCTGCAAATGTACCTATAGTAGTAGCTATAAATAAAATAGATAGACCAGGAGCTAATGTAGATAAAGTTAAACAGGAATTATCCGATTATGGGCTAATACCAGAGGACTGGGGTGGAGATACTATATGTGTACCAGTGTCTGCTCATACTAAAGAAGGTATTGATAGTTTACTTGAAATGGTACTTTTAACTGCTGAAATGCAGGAAATTAAGGCAAATCCTCATAGAAATGCAAAGGGAACAGTAATAGAAGCAAAACTGGATAAGGGAAGAGGAGCAGTTGCTACACTTCTTGTTCAAAATGGAACTCTTCATGTTGGAGATTCTATAATAGTTGGAAGTACTTATGGTAGAATTAGAGCTATGTTTGATGATAAAGGAAAGAAAATTAAAATTGCAGGACCTTCTATACCAGTAGAGATACTTGGATTATCAGAAGTGCCTGCAGCAGGAGACAGATTTCATCAAGTTAAAGATGAAAAGACTGCAAGGGATATAGCAGCAAAGAGAAAACAAAAGGTAAGAGAGGAATATCTGCAGTCCGCTCATAAAGTTTCTCTGGAGGATCTTTACAATCAAATAAAAGAGGGAAAAGTAAAGGAACTTAACATAATAGTTAAGGCAGACGTACAGGGATCTATAGAGGCATTAAAACAATCTCTTCAAAAATTATCAAATGAAGAGGTTAAGGTAAGAGTACTTCATGGAGCAGTTGGTGCTATAACAGAAACAGACGTCACATTAGCATCTGCATCAAATGCTATAATAATAGGATTTAATGTTAGACCTGATAGCAATGCTCAGGCAGCGGCAGAAAAAGAATCAGTTGATATAAAAACTTATAGAGTTATATATAATGCAATAGAAGATATAAAGGCTGCTATGGTTGGTATGCTTGAACCTGATTATAAAGAAGTTGTGCTTGGAAAAGCTGAGATTAGGCAGACTTATAAAATATCCAATGTAGGAACTATTGCAGGATGTTATGTACAGGAAGGAAAGATAGTTAGAAACTCCCAGGTAAGGATAATAAGGGATGGTATAGTTATATTTGAGTCTGAGCTTGCTTCCCTAAAGAGATTTAAAGA
Organism: Clostridium sp. 001; assembly: GCF_019056555.1. NCBI lineage: Bacteria > Bacillati > Bacillota > Clostridia > Eubacteriales > Clostridiaceae > Clostridium > Clostridium sp. 001. Next base: position 3,838,280 of record NZ_CP020473.1, read on the forward strand.
TGATGTAAAGGAAGTAGCAGAAGGATATGAATGCGGACTTTCTATTGATAAGTTCAATGATATAAAAGATGGAGACATAGTTGAAGCTTATACCATGGAGGAAATTAAGAAAAAAGAGTTATAAATAGTGAGGTGGTAGTTTATGACTAACTACAGAAGTGGAAGAATAAACGAAGAAATGAAAAAGGAAATAAGCAATATAATTAGAAATGATATCAAGGATCCTAGAGTTACTGCTATGATAAGTGTTACTAAGGTTGATGTTACAAAAGATCAAAAATATGCAAAAGTATATGTGAGCGTTTATGGTGAAGGCAAATCAAAGGAAGATACTTTTGAGGCACTTAAAAATTCAGCAGGTTTTATAAGGAGAGAAGTTGGGCATAGAGTAAAACTTAGAAATACTCCAGAAATAATTATAGAACTGGACAATACTATAGAATACGGCATGCATATAGATAAAATTCTCCAAGAGATAAAGGAGAATGAGAAAAATGATAATGAATGATATTATAAGTGAGATAAGAAGAAGTAATAAAATTGCAATTACTTTTCATTCTTCTCCAGATGGTGATTCTATAGGAAGTTCTTTAGCACTATTTCAAGGCATGAGAAAATTGGGAAAGGAAGTTGAAATACTCTCAAAGGAAAAAATTCCGGAGAGTTTCAGCTTTTTACCCTATAGTGAAAATATAAATGGCAAAAAGTTTGAAGTGGACCCTGAAGTAGAATGTGTTATAGTGCTTGATTGCGGAGATGTAAAAAGAATAAATGCAGATTTGAAATTTGAGCAAGGAAGCTATACTGTAATAAATATAGACCATCATCTAACAAATGAGTTATATGGAAATTTAAACTATGTAGATACTAATGCAGCTGCTGTATCTGAAATAGTATATCAGTTATTAAAACTTATGGATGTTGAACTGGATAAAAATATAGCTCAGTGTCTTTATACTTCAATAATAACAGACAGCGGATCCTTTAGATATCCCTCAACTACTTGTGTAACCCATACTATAGCAGGAGATTTGATAAATACAGGTATGGATTTTAGTGAAATTCACAGGATAATTTTTGAAAACAAGAAGTTTAGTAGAATAAAACTTTATGGAAAAGCAATTGAGAGTATGGAGCTTATAAAAGACAGTATCTGTGTAATAAGTATCACTAAAGATATGCTGTCTCAAGTTGGTATAGAAGGAGATACAGACACTTCAGATATTGTAAATATAGGCATGAAGGTGAATACTGTAGAAGTTGGAATTTTGTTAAAGGAAGTAGAAGATAAGATAAAAGTAAGTTTGAGGTCTAAATCAAAGGTAGATGTAAGAAAGATAGCAGAAAAATTCAATGGCGGGGGACATGTAAGAGCAAGTGGTCTTGCAGTTAGTGATAAATCTATAGATGAAGTAAAAGATATGATATTAAAAGAGGTTGAGAAAGAACTGATATGATTGATGGAATTTTAAACATAAATAAACCTGTTGGAATGACTTCCTTTGATGTAGTTAAGAAAATTAGATCAATATCAGGTAATAAAAAAGTTGGCCACACAGGTACTCTTGACCCTATTGCATCAGGAGTACTTCCCATTTGTATAGGTGGTGCCACAAAATTTGCAGATTATATAATGAAAAGCCACAAAATTTATCTAGCCGAGTTGAAGCTTGGAGTTAATACGGATACCTATGATAGGGAAGGAACTATAGTAGATACTTTAGAAGTTAAGCTTGATGAAAAAAGTGTAAGAGATACAATTTTAAGTTTTCAAGGGGAAATAGAACAACTTCCACCTATGTATTCAGCAATCAAGATTAATGGAAAAAAGCTTTATGATTTAGCAAGACAAGGTATAGAAATAGAGAGAAATAAAAGAAAAATCAACATATATTCTATAGAAATTATTAATATGAAATTACCTTATGTAGTGTTTCAAGTTAAGTGTTCTAAAGGAACTTATATAAGAAGTTTATGCCATGATATTGGTGAAAAATTAAATTGCGGTGGCATAATGTGGAACCTAAAGAGAATGGCTACGGGAAATTTTAATATTTCAAATTCCATTTTACTAGAAGACCTGCAGAAAGATAGCATATCAAAATACATTATTCCAGTAGATAAAGCACTAGAAGAATATCCTAAGGTTATAGTTGGAGATAGATATTTAAAACACGTTTTAAATGGTATCACAATAAAAGACAAAGAGTTTATAGATAAAGTTCAAGAAGGTAAAATCTATAGGGTATATATACATGAAAATAAATTTATAGGTATTGGAAGTAGGGGAACTTTTGGATTTAAGATGGTAAAATTATTCGTTAGAGGTAACTAATTATGATAATAATGGAAGATAATTTTAAAAAACATTTTACGAAAAGTACATATATTGCTTTAGGAAGTTTTGATGGACTTCATTTAGGACATATAAACCTTATAAATAAAACTGTTAAACTTGCAAGAAATAACAAGGCAAATAGCATGGTGTTTACCTTTAAAAATCATCCACTTTCTACAATAAACCCTGAGGTATCTCCTAAAATTTTAATGAATAATGAATCCAAAATAAGTGTATTGAAAGATGCTGGTTTAGACATAATAAATATGGCTAACTTTAATGAAGAATTTATGAAAATATGTCCTGAGGATTTTGTTATTCATCTTTTAAACAATTATAGAGCTAAAGGACTCGTAGTTGGTTTTAACTATAGATTTGGGTATAAGAACTTGGGAGATGTAAGCTTACTTAAAAAAATGAGCAAGGCACATAAGTTTTCTTTAAATGTTATAGATTCAGTAAAATATAAAGGTCAGGTAGTTAGTAGTTCAATAATAAGAACTATTATATCCGATGAAGGGGATATAAAAAAAGCGAATAAACTTTTAACAAGACCTTTTATGCTGCAGGGTGAGGTAATACACGGTAAACAACTAGGAAGAAAATTAGGATTTCCAACTGTAAACCTTGATTATGACAAGAGATTTGTTATACCTAAAGGTGGCGTATATTACACTATAGTTGAATGCAATAATGATTTGTTTAAAGGTATAACAAATGTAGGTTATAATCCGACTACCTGTGACAATAAGTTGAGCATTGAAACACATATACTTAATTTTAATGAAAACATGTATGATAAGAATATAAAGATATATTTTATTGAGAGAATTAGGGATGAATCAAAATTTGGCAGTTTAACAGAACTGGCAGATCAATTAAAAAAGGATAAGATGTATGCAAGTAAGAAAAGAATAGAAATTAATTTAAAAAATTAATTTACAATAACGACTTTATTTGCTATAATTACAATCGTGATCCGTATGCTAAGAATTCCGAATTGCCGACGACATTCTTGGAATATAGGGGATTAACAATTGGAGGTGTAACAAAATGGAAAAGGCATTTAAAGAAGAAATAATGAAGAAATATGCAAGACACGAAGGAGATACAGGCTCACCAGAAGTTCAGATAGCATTACTTACTGAGAGAATTAATCATTTAAATGATCATTTAAAGATTCATAAGAAAGATCATCACTCAAGAAGAGGTCTTTTAATGATGGTTGGTAAGAGAAGAGGTCTTCTTAACTATTTAATTAAGCAAGATATTGAAAGATACCGTGCTATTATTAAAGCGTTGAATTTAAGAAAGTAATCTTTAGAGCGGCTGTAACCGCTCTATTATTTTAACAAAATTGTAACCTATTGAGAGGAGGTATGTTTTTTATGAGTGAAATTATTCAAACTACTATTGCTGGAAGAACTTTGAAAGTTGATTATGGTAAAATAGGAAGACTTTCTAATTGTGCTTTTTTTATAAGTTATGGTGATACGGTAGTTTTAATCAATGCTAATGCTTCAGATAAACCTAGAGAAGGAGTGGACTTTTTTCCTTTAAGTATAGAATATGAGGAAAGGTTGTATTCTGTTGGAAAAATACCTGGAGGTTTTATAAAGAGGGAAGGAAAGCCTTCTGAAAAGGCTATATTACACGCAAGGGCAATAGATAGACCTCTTAGACCACTGTTTCCAAAAGGATATAGAAATGATGTTCAAGTCGTTTGTACGGTGGTATCTGTAGATCAAGATAATGCACCAGATATATTAGCTATAAATGGTGCATCACTGGCTCTTTGTATGTCAAGCATTCCTTTTACTACTCCAGTAGGAGCAGTATCTGTAGGACTTGTAGATGGTAAGTTTGTAATAAATCCTGGTTTAGAGGAAAGAAGTAAAAGCAGTTTAAATCTTACAGTATGCGCTACGGATGAAAGAGTTATGATGGTAGAGGCTGGTGGAGATGAAATACCAGAAGATACCATGTATGATGCTATAATGTTTGGATTTGAAGAATGTAAGAAGATAGTTGCATTTCAAAAAGAGACTATGAATAAATATGGAAAACAAAAGGAAGAACCAGAACTCTATAAAGTAGAGGAATCCATAGAAGAAGAAGTTAGAAAATTTGCATTTCAAAAAATAAAGGATGCCATGTACATAATGGATAGAGACGAGAGAAATGCAGCTTTAGAAGATGTGGATAAAGAGTTAAATGAGCAATTTTCAGAGAAGTATCCTGATAATGGATCAGATATAGCAGATGTAGTATATAAGATTAAGAAAGAAATAGTAAGAAATATGATGTTAAACGAACACAGGAGAGTTGATGGAAGGGCTTTTGATGAAATAAGGCCAATAAGTTGTGAAGTTGGTATTCTTCCAAGAACTCATGGAACTGGATTGTTTACAAGAGGATTGACCCAGGTAATGACTGTTGCCACCCTTGGTTCTTTAGGTGATGTACAAATACTTGATGGAGTAGGCACTGAAGAATCAAAGAGATATATACATCATTATAATTTCCCATCGTACAGTACGGGTGAGACTAGACCTTTAAGAGGACCTGGAAGAAGAGAAATAGGACACGGTGCGTTAGCTGAGAAAGCATTAGAACCACTTATACCAAGTGAGGATCAATTCCCATATACCATAAGACTTGTATCAGAGGTATTGAGTTCCAATGGATCTACTTCCCAGGCAAGTATATGTGGAAGTACACTAGCACTTTTAGATGCAGGAGTTCCTATAAAGAGACCAGCAGCTGGAATAGCCATGGGACTTATAACTAGTGAAGATTTGTCAAAGGAAGAAATAGTTACTGACATACAAGGAATTGAGGACTTCTTTGGAGACATGGATTTTAAAGTTGGTGGAACAGAAAAAGGTATTACTGCCATTCAATTTGATACAAAGATTCATGGATTATCTGAAAACTGTATAAGAGAAACTCTTAACAGGGCAAGGACAGCTAGGTTATTTATATTGGATAAAATTCACAAGTGTATTCCAGAAGCTAGAGAAGAATTATCAGAGTATGCCCCAAAGACATATACAATGTCTATATCTCCAGATAAAATAAGAGATGTAATAGGAGCTGGCGGAAAAGTTATCAACAAGATAATAGCAGAAACTGGTGTAAAGATAGACATAAAGGAAGACGGAAAAATATTTGTAATGTCAGAGGACAGTAGTAGTGCTAAGAAAGCATTGAAGATTATAGAGGACCTTACTAGAGAGGTAAAAGCAGGAGAAATATACTTAGGTAAAGTAACTAAAACAACTAATTTTGGTGCCTTTGTAGAAATACTTCCAGGAAAAGAAGGATTAGTACACATATCAAAATTAGATTTTACCAGAGTTAATAAGGTAGAAGATGTAGTTTCAGTAGGAGATAAGATATTAGTAAAGGTAACTGATATAGACAATCAGGGTAGAATAAATTTATCCAGAAAAGATGCGATAAAGGATTCTGAAGAAAATAACTCTAAGGAAAATAGTTCTAAAGAAAATAACTTAAAGCAAAATAAGTAATAAATAGAAGGGCTTATATGCCTTTTTATTTTTTAAAGATGAAAGGGGTGAAAACTCTTGCAGTATAGTGTGTAGGGTTAATATCACTATAGGGCAGTAAAAGCCAATGTATAATCTGTTTCAATTGGATAATGGACTTAAGATAATTGTAGAGAATATAGATTATGTAAATTCTATAAGTGTAGGTCTATGGGTAAAAAATGGATCTAGAAATGAAAATGAAGAAAATAATGGCATCTCACACTTTATAGAACATATGTTTTTTAAAGGAACATCAAATAGAACATCTCTTGAAATAGCTGAATGCATAGAAGATGTAGGAGGGCAGATAAATGCTTTTACAGGTAAAGAAGCTACATGCTTTTACGTAAAAGCACTGGATTCACATTTCGAACTGGCAATAGATGTTATATCTGATATGCTATTTAACAGCAAATTTTCCCCTGAAGACATAGAAAAGGAAAAGGGAGTTGTAATTGAGGAGATAAATATGAATGACGATTCTCCAGAAGATGTACTTTCAGACCTTCATAGCAAAGCTATGTGGGGAGATGATTCGATATCATTACCAATACTGGGGAATGCTGATACTGTAAAATCTTTTACAAGAGAAGAACTGCTAGAATATATAAGGTCTCATTATATACCTGAAAATTCTGTAGTGTCCATAGCAGGCAAAATTGACATGAATACAGTTGAAAAATTGATGGAAAAGTATTTTGAAAAATGGAATTCCAATGGAAAGAGCCTAATAAATTATTCTAGACCCCAATTTTTAAAAAATCATCTTTTTAAAAGAAAAAGTATAGAACAGTTACACATAAGTCTTGGTGTACCTGGAGTTGAAAATGGCAATGATGATATTTATGCACTTTTGCTTTTAAACAATGTGTATGGGGGAGGGACTTCTTCCATACTATTTCAAAAAATAAGAGAGGAAATGGGAATTTGTTATTCAATTTATTCTTATCCAGCTTCCTTTAATAACATAGGAGTAGTTAATATTTATACTGGATTAAATGTGAAATATTCTTATGATGTAATATGCAGGATAAAAGATGAACTGCAAAAATTTGTAAAAGAAGGCGTAGACTCTAACAGATTGAAAAAAGCAAAGGAACAATTAAAAGGAAATTACGTACTAGGACTTGAAAGTATGAGTAGTAAAATGTTTAGTAATGGGAAATCAGTCTTGTTTCTAAATAAGTTGAGTACTCCCTCGGATATAATAGACAAAATAAATAAAATAGATCAAGATACTATTAAAAGGGTTATGAAAAATACTTTTTGTAAGGGAATAGTAAATTCTGCTTTTGTAGGAGAAAAAGTAGATATATATCTTATGGAAAATTTATTAGAGAAAGATACAGATTTATTTCCAAAATCAGAACACAATTTATTGTAAAGCATTTAATTATTAAAAAATTAGTTGGTAATAAAGAGAAAATATCCCTCATAATATTTAATATACAATTGAATAGGGGGATGTAATATGGATGAAAATATAAAGTTTTATAGTGAAATGGAAAGATATGAGATTATAAATGTAAATGATGGAAATAAATACAATTGCCTTGGAAATAATGATATAATAGTGGATTCTTCTGGAAACTTAAAAATACTTATTTTAAGTGAAAGTAAATCAAAATTTTCAATTTTTGGTAAAAGCGAATTTATAGAAGTTCCTTGGGAATACGTAAAAAAAATAGGGGCTAAGACTATTATAATAGATGTAGAAGAAAAATCTTTAAAAAGAGTTCATTAAAATAAATATGATTTTAATATAAAAGATCAACTTATGAGCTCCATTCAGAAAGGTATATGAATCTCCTAAAATGCATAAGCTAAACTTGTTCAAGGAGGAGATTAAAATGCCAGAAGATGAAACTAAGAATAGAAAATTGGAAAATATTAAAGAACTAGGGTCTGTAAATGTAGCTGAAGGAAGAGACAATATTCAGATACTTCCAATAATAGGTCAAATAGAAGGTCATGTAAATCTTTCATCTGAAACTAAAACCACTAAATATGAACATGTGATACCAAATTTAATAGAAATTGAAAATGATAAAAGAGTAGAAGGATTGCTTGTAGTTTTAAATACTGTAGGAGGAGATGTAGAAGCGGGCCTTGCTATAGCAGAGATGATAAGAAGCTTAAGTAAACCGACGGTATCTCTTGTTATAGGAGGAGGACATTCTATAGGTGTGCCACTTGCTACAGCCTCTGATTATTCCTTTATATCTCCTAGTGCAACCATGATTATACATCCAATAAGAATGAGTGGTATGGTTATTGGAGTACCTCAGACTTTTGAATATTTTAATAAAATGCAGGAGAGAATAAATGAATTTATAGTTCGAACATCTAAAATAACTGGAGAAAAGTTAACTGAGTTGATGCTTCAGACAGATGAACTTTTAAATGATATGGGTACTATATTGATTGGGAAACAGGCAGTGGAGCAAGGCTTAATTGATGAAGTGGGTGGAATAAGTCAGGCTATTAACAAACTAAATGAAATGATGGCAAAATAAATTTACTTTTATTAAATTAGCCATAGGATTTATCCTATGGTAATTTATGTTTTAATATAAATATTTAAAGTCTTATCTATTAAAAACATTAAAGGAAAAAGGAAAGCTATGTAGAATATTTAATTTAGAAATATCTATTTTTAAATTAAAGTGTGTCTGTAATTTACTGGAGGCGATATAGATATGGCTAAAAGCAGAAAAAAAGAAACTCATGTACTTGACAAAGAAATAAAGGGCATAGTGCTATTTACAGTAGGCGTGCTTATGATAATAAGTGTATTTTCACCGTCTTCCTCTGGTATTATCGGTAGATTTATAAAAAAAATCTTAATAGCAGTATTCGGAATAGGATCTTATATATTACCATTTTTTATAATATTTATAGGATGCTGCTGTATAGCAAAGAAAAATAAGATAAATTTCAACAAAAAATTTTATGGAATTTTACTCTTTATTATAAATACACTGTTATTCATACAACTAATAGTTATGTCTGACTATTATGTAGAATATAGCTTGATTTCAGGTATAGAACGATTGTATGAATCAAATACTGTATTTCATGGAGGAATAATAAGTTTCCTAATAGATGTTCCACTTTTTAAATTGTTTGGAAAAACAGGCTGCTATGTTATATTTATATCAATTTACATAATATCTTTTATAATAATGAGTAAGGTTACTATATACGATGTATTACATAATATAAAAGCTTTTTTCCTTGAAAAAAATACAAACAATGACACTAAAATAGAAGACAAAATTTTAAATCAAGGTAAAATTGAAAATGAAGAAGTAAACAAAGATGATTTCATTAAAACTATAAACAATAGAATAAAGATATTAGATTTTATGAAATCATCAGATATAAAGGATAATTATAGATCAGAAAAGCCTAAGGAAAACAGTGAAAATTTAACGTATCCTACTGAACTTGAAAATGACACTTACAAAAAAAATTGTGAATTAATAAATGAAGAGCTTGAAAAAAATATGACAGAAAGTGAAAAAAACTTAGTTTCAGTATATAATTTTCCTTCAGTGGATTTATTGAGACAAAATGTACAGTCAAAGTTAAATAAGCATGATAAAAAGGAATTAATAAGCAGTGCCAATAAGCTAGAAGAAACTCTTGGAAATTTTGGAGTAGATGCAAAGGTGCTTCAAGTAAGCAAGGGACCTTCTGTAACTAGATTTGAACTTCAGCCAAGTCCTGGAGTTAAAGTAAGTAAAATTGTAAATTTATCAGATGACATAGCCCTTGGACTTGCAGCTTCAGGAGTGAGAATAGAAGCTCCCATACCAGGAAAATCTGCCATAGGTATAGAAGTGCCAAATAAAGATTTGACACCAGTTTATTTAAGGGAAGTTGTAGAATCAGAGGAGTTTATAAATTCAAAGTGTAAACTAGCTTACTGTCTTGGAAAAGACATAGGAGGAAATTGTATAGTATCAGATCTTACTAAAATGCCACATATGCTTATTGCAGGTGCAACGGGGTCAGGTAAAAGTGTGTGTATAAATGCTCTTATAATAAGCTTGATCTATAAGTATTCTCCTGATGATGTTAAACTTTTGATGGTAGATCCTAAAGTGGTGGAATTAAATGTATATAATGGCATCCCACATCTTCTTATACCCGTAGTTGTAGACCCTAAAAAGGCATCAGGTGCATTAAATTGGGCTGTACAAGAAATGACAAGGAGATATAAGCTCTTTGCAGAAAATAATGTAAGAAATATAGAGGGATATAATCAATTGTTTCAAGAAGGAAAAACAGATAGTAAGCTTCCTTTTGTAGTTATAATAATTGATGAACTTTCTGATTTAATGATGGTATGTCCAAATGAAATTGAAGATTATATAGGACGTCTCGCTCAAATGGCAAGGGCAGCTGGAATGCATTTGGTTATAGCTACTCAGAGACCTTCTGTAGATGTAATTACTGGAGTAATTAAGGCAAATATACCTTCAAGAATATCTTTTGCAGTATCTAGTCAAATTGATTCTAGAACTATACTGGATAGTGCTGGAGCTGAGAAATTACTTGGAAAAGGAGATATGTTATTTTATCCTGTAGGTGAAGCAAAACCTATAAGAATACAGGGAGCCTTTATATCCGAAGGTGAAGTTGAAAAAGTAGTAAATTATATAAAAGATGAACAAGGTGGACCTAATTATGAGGATAAAATAATCGAGCAAATAGATACAAATGTAGTGAAAACTAGTAGTGATAGCGATGAACTTTTAGATGAGGCAATTAGAATTGTAGTAGATGCAGGACAAGCATCTACATCTTTACTTCAAAGAAGGCTTAGAATAGGATATAATAGAGCGGCTAGAATAATAGAAGAAATGGAAGACAGAGAAATAATATCAAAAAAGGATGGAACAAAGCCAAGACAAATTCTAATTGACAGAAATCATTATGAAAATACGTAAATTAATGCAATAGTAATATTTTATATAAGATTAAAAATAACTAAATAGGAGGAAGTTTGGTGGATAAACTAAGAGTTGGACTAATAAGTTTAGGCTGTGACAAAAATAGATTGGATTCTGAAATAATGTTAAGTAATTTAAATCAAGAATACAGTTTAGTTCATGATCCTAAATTAGCGGATGTAATAATTATAAATACATGTGGGTTTATAGAATCAGCTAAGCAGGAATCCATAGATACAATACTTGAAATGTCACAGTATAAAGAAAAATTTAATTGCAAATTAATTGTGGCAACAGGATGCCTGGCTCAAAGGTATGGTAAGGAACTTATGAAGTTATTACCTGAAGTAGATATAATGCTTGGAGTAAATGATTATGATAAGTTAAATGAAACTATAAAGAAATGTATTGAAACTAACAACAGTAGGATTTATAATTGTGATTACAGTGATTCTAATATAAATGAAGGAAAAAGAATACTTACTACGTCAACACACACTGCTTATTTGAGAATTGCAGAAGGATGTGACAATCATTGTACCTATTGTATAATTCCTAAAATAAGGGGAAAGTATAGAAGTAGAACCATTGAAAACATAATAAACGAATGTAATGATTTAGCTAATCAAGGTGTTAAGGAGATAATACTTATTGCACAGGACACTACAAGATATGGAATAGACATATATGGTAAAAAAGTGCTTCCTGAACTCATTCAAAAAATATCTAAAATTAATGGAATAGAGTGGATAAGGCTTTTATATTGCTACCCTGAGGAATTAACGGATGAAATTATAAATGAAATTTCAATAAATGATAAAGTATGTAAGTATATAGATATACCTATTCAACATATAAGTGATTCTATACTGAAGCTTATGGGAAGAAGAGGAAGAAAATTAGACATAATAGAAAATATAGATAAGCTTAGAGCTAGAGCAAAGGGTATTGCAATTAGGACTACAATAATAGTTGGCTTTCCTGGAGAGACAGAAGAAAATTTTGAAGAACTAAAGGACTTTGTAAGTACTATGAAATTTGATAACTTAGGTGTATTTAAGTATTCCAGAGAGGAAGGAACTGCAGCTGCAGAAATGAGAGATCAGGTTCCTGAGGAGATTAAATCTGCAAGGGAAGGAGAACTTATGGTACTTCAAAAGAAGGTAATGAGTTCCATAAATAAGAGTAAAATTGGAAGAACTTACAAAGTAATTGTAGAGGGAAAAAAGGGAGAACTGTGGTACGGAAGAAGTTATGAAATGGCTCCAGATATAGACGGAGTTATATACATAAAGTGTAAAAAAACTTTAAAAATAGGTACTATGGTTAATGTAAAAATTACTCATAGCCTTGAATATGATTTGGTAGGAGTTGTATGAAATGAATCTAGCAAACAAGCTTACAATGCTTAGAATGATATTGATTCCGTTTTTTTTAATATTTATAACGGTAAAGGGGATGCCCTATGGTAAACTTATTGCAATAGCTATTTTTATATTAGCATCTATTACAGATAAATTAGATGGGTATATAGCTAGAAGCAGAAATCAAATAACAAATTTTGGAAAATTCATGGATCCCCTAGCGGATAAACTTTTGGTTACTACTGCACTTATATGTCTTGTAGAGTACCATATAATACCATCTTGGGTTGCGGTGATAATAGTAGCTAGAGAATTTGCAGTTACAGGACTGAGAACAATTGCAGCAGCAGAAGGAATGGTAATAGCTGCAAGTCCTTGGGGAAAAGCTAAAACTGCAACACAAATAATTGCTATAATTCTTGCTCTTTTAAATTTAACTTATAATCATGTATCATTAAGTTTACTTAGGGGATTTTTGAACCGTCCTCACAAAGTTTTAAATTTAGTTACAGATGTTGCTATGGGTATAGCTATAATAATGACTTTAATTTCAGGTATAGATTACTTCCTAAAAAATAAAGAAGTTATAAGGACAGACAGATAATTAAGTCATATTGATTAAAATGTTTTTAAGTGTTCATAATTAAAGCTAAATACAGAATTATGAAAAAAACTGTTGACTGTATAGTGTAGATAGTATATAATTTATACAGAACATGCGTTCGTATTAGAGAGGAAGTGAACTTCTTGGCAAATTTAAGTAATGAGAAATTACAGGCTATAGAATCAGCTATGGGACAGATAGAAAAACAATTTGGAAAAGGTGCCATAATGAAACTAGGAGAACACAGTGTATTAAATGTGGATGCCATTTCAACAGGCTGCCTTGACTTAGATATAGCATTAGGTATAGGTGGTGTTCCAAGAGGAAGGGTAATAGAAATATTTGGCCCTGAATCTTCAGGTAAGACTACGGTGGCACTTCATATAATTGCAGAAGCTCAGAAAAATGGAGGTGCTGCAGCTTTTATAGATGCAGAGCATGCACTAGATCCTTCTTATGCCCAAAATTTAGGAGTAGATATAAATAATCTTATTGTATCCCAACCAGATACTGGAGAACAGGCTATGGAGATAACAGAAGCACTTGTAAGATCCAATGCTATAGATGTTTTGGTAGTGGATTCAGTAGCAGCACTTGTGCCAAAGGCTGAAATAGAGGGAGAAATGGGAGACTCACATGTGGGACTTCAAGCTAGGCTTATGTCCCAAGCTCTTAGAAAACTTACATCTTCTATAAATAAATCAAAGTGTGTAACAGTATTTATAAATCAATTAAGAGAAAAAGTAGGAGTTATGTTCGGCAATCCTGAGGTTACGCCTGGTGGAAGAGCTTTAAAGTTTTATTCTTCAGTTAGAATGGATGTAAGAAGAATAGATTCTATAAAGCAAGGAGATACCATAGTAGGTAATAGAACAAGAGTAAAGGTTATTAAAAATAAAGTAGCTCCACCTTTTAAACAGGCAGAGTTTGACATAATGTACAATCAAGGTATTTCAAGAGAAGGAAATGTGTTGGATGTAGGTGTTAGAGAAGAATTGGTACAGAAAAGTGGTGCATGGTTTTCCTATAAAGAAACACGGCTTGGACAAGGCAGGGAAAATGCAAAACAATTTTTGAAAGAAAATAATGATATATTAGTTGAGATAGAAAGCAAGATAAGGGAAAAATATAAATTACCTTCTTTAAAAAAGAATTCTCTTGAAGACAAAGATAAAAGTAATGCTGGTAGTAAAACTGATTCAAAAAAAGATAATTTAAAACATTCTGATAAATAGCTTATAAAAGGGAGTAATTTACTCCCTTTTATAAGTAAAAATAAGTACCAAATTTTGTTTAAGAGAATAAAATGCATATAACTTGACAATAATTAAAATATAATATAAAATTAAGACAAATTCTGGTTTATCATGTATTTAGGAATTACCAATTGAATAAATATGGCACCTTTTCTATGCTTGCATATTTAACTGAATTATAGATTTACATAATAAGAGCAAAGGAGGTGTTCATGTGAATTCCATAATAATATATGAGGTTATTGCTGGTATACTAATAGCAGCTGCCTTGATAGTTCAATTCAATATGATCAAAAAGAAAGCAGTTGTTATAAAATCACAGGCTTTAGAAGAGTCTAATAGATTGAAGGAAGAGGCAAAAAAACAAGCTGAAACCCAAAAAAAAGAGGCTATACTAGAAGCTAAAGAGGAAATTCATAAATTAAGAAATGATTTTGACAAAGAGTCTAGAGATAGAAGAAATGAAAATCAAAGACTTGAAAGAAGGTTAATCCAGAGAGAAGAGTTATTAGATAAGAAAAGTGATACTCTTGAAAAGAGAGATAGTGGCCTAGATAAAAAACAGCAGGACATAGATAAATTACAGATAAGTGTAGAGGAATTATATAAGAAACAAAGAGAAAAGCTAGAAAAGTTATCAGGACTAAGTTCTGAAGAGGCTAAGAATATTTTACTAGAACAAGTTAATAAGGAAATAAAACATGAATCTGCGATGATGATTAAAGAAATTGAAACAAAAGCTAAAGAAGAAGCTGATAAAAAAGCAAGAGAAATTATAACTTGTGCTATCCAGAGATGTGCTGCTGATCATGTAGCAGAGACTACAGTACATGTTGTACCTTTACCTAATGACGAAATGAAGGGCAGAATAATAGGTAGAGAGGGTAGAAATATAAGGACTCTTGAAACGTTAACTGGTGTAGATCTTATAATAGATGATACACCTGAAGCTGTAATATTGTCGGGCTTTGATCCTATAAGGAGAGAGGTTGCAAGAATAGCACTGGAGAAACTTATAATTGATGGAAGAATACACCCAGCAAGAATCGAAGAAATGGTTCAAAAAGCTGAAAAAGAAGTTGAAAATAATGTTAAAGAAGAAGGAGAACAGGCCACTTTTGAAACTGGCGTGCACGGCCTTCATATGGAATTAGTAAAGTTATTAGGAAGATTGAAGTATAGAACCAGCTATGGTCAAAATGTTTTAAAACACTCTGTGGAAGTTGCCTATTTGGCTGGACTTATGGCATCAGAAATTGGCATAGATCCAACTATAGCTAAAAGAGCAGGATTGCTTCATGATATAGGTAAAGCAGTGGATCATGAAGTTGAAGGCCCTCATGCCGTTATAGGTTCAGAGGTTGCTAAAAAATACAGAGAATCACCAATAATTGTAAATGCTATTGCAGCTCATCATGGAGATGTAGAATTTCAATCCTTAGAAGCTGTACTCGTTCAAGCGGCGGATGCTATTTCTGCTGCAAGACCTGGTGCTAGAAGAGAAACACTGGAAGCTTACATTAAGCGTCTAGAAAAACTTGAAGAAATAGCAAATACATGTGAAGGTGTAGAAAAGTCATATGCCATTCAAGCGGGAAGAGAACTTAGAATAATGGTTAAACCAGAAAATATTGATGATGCAGGTGCTATTGAAATGGCAAGGAACATAGTAAAGAAAATTGAAGAAGAGCTAGAGTATCCTGGTCAGATTAAAGTAAATGTCATTAGAGAGACTCGTGCAATTGAATATGCAAAATAATAAATAGTATTGTTATAACATAGAAAAATATTCCTTTTAGGTTTTGTAACCTAAAAGGAATTTTTGATTTTTTGTAGAATACTATATATATGTAGTAGTAATAATTAAAGTTAATGTAAAGAGTTATTATAATATATAGGAGGTTTAATTATGGAAGTATTAAAAGTTTCAACAAAATCAAGTCCAAATTCGGTGGCAGGAGCATTAGCAGGAGTTTTAAGGGAAAGGGGAGCAGCAGAGATACAAGCTATAGGAGCAGGAGCGTTAAATCAAGCTGTTAAAGCTGTAGCTATTGCTAGAGGGTTCGTAGCACCTAGTGGAATCGATTTAATATGTATTCCGGCATTTACGGACATTGAAATAGATGGAGAAGAGAGAACTGCAATTAAATTAATAATACAGCCAAGATAACAATAAAAATTAATTTTTATCAAAGGACTTGTGATTTATCTCAAGTCCTTTATTATATTACGATTAAAATGACATATTGACTATAATATAGACTATGTTAAAATGTAAAAAGACGCATAATTCAACTTTAACATATATACAGCTAGGGAGGAAAGTTATGGGAGCAATAATTGAACTAATGAGACCTAAGCAGTGGAGTAAAAATTTTTTCGTTTTCGCTGCAATTATTTTTTCAGGAAATTTTTTACACACCAGTGTATTAGAGAATAATATATTAACTTTTATTTTATTTTGTATGACATCTTCTACTATTTATGTATTAAATGATATTGTAGATGTTGAAAAGGACAAGTGCCATCCTGATAAGAAAAACAGACCTATTGCAAGTGGCCGTGTATCTAAAAATAAAGCTATCACCTTAGATATACTATTATTTATTTTAGTAATATGCCTTACTTATATATTTCTAAATATAGAAATTTTGCTTATTTTTTTGTTGTATATTATAGTGAATATATTCTACTCCTTTAAACTTAAAAATTTAGTTATAATAGATGTTATGACTATTGCTTTTGGATTTGTATTAAGGGTTGAAAGTGGAAGTATAGCTACAGGAGTTCAGGTTTCACCCTGGTTGTTTTTATGTACGATACTTCTAGCACTGTTTTTAGGTTTAAACAAAAGAAAAAGTGAGATTGTAACTTTAAAGGACAAGAGAAGTTCTTCTAGAAAGATATTAGAAAAATATTCAATTGAGAATATTGATAAAATGTTAACTATAGTAAACCCATCTGTACTTATGGCTTATTGCCTGTATACTTTTAGTTCTACACAAAGTAGAACTATGATGTTTACTATTCCTTTTGTATTGTATGGTATACTCAGATATGAATATTTAATGGATAAAGAAAATATAGGTGGAAAGCCGGAGGATGTATTTCAAAAAGATATACCTTTTCTTGCGGATATATTAATATGGATTATAGTTGTTATAGCTATAATATACTTTAAATTATAGAAGGGAAACCAGTTTTAAATGAAATCTAACGTTTTTGAATATAATTACTACCAATCAAGAAATGATAACTACAATAATAACAATAGGTATTATTATATTATGATGGCTTTAGGTATGGCTTTATCCATACTGTGGGTAATTTTTGTGAATGCTAAGCCATTTTCAGATTTTGATTACTATTATAGTTTGGCAAAGGAAATATCAAGAGGACTTCCTTGGGGAGATACATATACTTCTGTAGGCTATCCCATAGTTTTAGGGGGGATATTTAAGCTATTTGGAGCTAGTGTATTAACGGCTAAAATATTTAATTTGTGTATTACTTTTATAAATTACTTGTGTTTTAAGTTTATCTTATATAAGGTGAACTTAAAGGAAATAGATAGGAAAATAATATTTGGATTATTTGTGTTGTTCCCTAATAACATACTTTTTAACAGTATTTTAGGTACAGAACTTATTTTTACAAGTATAATGCTTGCAGCCACTTGTCTTTATTTTAGTGATTTGAGATTTAAGTATTTTTTTATAGGAATACTTACAGGACTTAATACAATAGTGAAGCCCTTTTTTATAGTATTTTTCTTTGCTATATTTTTAGTAGATGTAATAAAGCATAAAAAGTTGATTTGGGCTTTTAGAAATTCTCTTATTGTTCTTATAATGAGTATAATTGTTATTTCTCCCTGGATATATAGAAACACAAAATTAATGGGACAACGTACTTTTGTATCTAATAATGGTGGAATAGTACTTTATATAAATAATAACTCACAAAATCATTTGGGAAGATGGATGCCTGCAGCAGATGTGGAAGATTCTATTGTAAATAAACTTGAATATAAAAAGGCAAATAGAACAGAACAAAATAAGATGTTAAGTGCTGCTGCAAAAAAATGGATAAAAGGCCATCCTGTTGATTTTATAGAATTGGGATTTAAAAGATTGCTTAATACATATTTTTGGAGTGATGATGTAACGTATAGTACTTATGGTAGTGGAGTTAATAAGAGCTATGTTCACACTCTGTTTGCAATTGACAATATTATAAGGGTAATTGTGTTTTTATCCACTATTATATATGTTTTGTTATATTCGTTAAGAACACTTTATAGTATCTTTAAAGGCAGAAGTGATGAATTAGATAAATTTAAACTTTATTTAGTAATGTTATTTTTTATGTTTACCTCTGTTTATTTTGTAACAGAAGGACAAGGGAGGTATTCCTTCCCAGAAATATTTATAGCTGTTTATTGCTGTTATTTTTCTTTAAAATACTTATTGCATCTATTATTGAAAGTTAAGGGGATAAGGGCATGATTGTATTGATATTAATATCGGTTTTTTTGGGAGCCATTGGACAGGTACTTGTAAAGTATGGAGTAGTAAATCTCAATCTAAACTTTACTATAAAATATTTAATTCCAAGTATTTTAAGCATATTAAAAAATTTACCCGTTATGCTAGGAATTATATCCTATGGATTAAGTTTCTTACTATGGATAAAGGTTTTGAGTAAGGTAGAATTAAGTTATGCTTATCCTATGGTTAGTTTAGGATATATAATAACTATGGTGTTTTCTTATTTTATGTTTAAGGAAAACATATCTTTTATAAGAATATTAGGAGTAGCTTTTATAATGCTTGGGGTAATACTTGTTTCAAGAAGTTAGAATAAAAAACTCTGACTTATCTTATTATAAATAAAGAATGTTGTAAATTAAATTGTAATGGAGGAATGAAAATGATATTGTCAAAAAAAGCTGAAAAAATTCAACCGTCTATAACTTTAGCTATAACAGCTGAAGCTAAAAGAATGAAATCAGATGGAATTGATGTAATAGGTTTTGGAGCAGGAGAACCTGACTTTAATACACCAGAAAATATTCAGGAAGCTGCAATAGAGTCTATGAAAAAAGGGTGCACAAAATATACTCCAGCGTCTGGTATTTCAGAGCTGAAAGAGGCTATTGTTAAAAAATTTAAAAAAGATAATGAACTGAACTATAATATAAATCAGATTATAATATCTACAGGGGCAAAACAGTGTCTTTCAAATACATTTTTAGCTACATTGAACCCTGGAGATGAAGTTATAATACCTACGCCATATTGGGTAAGCTACCCTGAACTAGTTAAACTTGCAGATGGTGTGCCTGTATTTGCAGATACAAAAGAAGAAGACGGATTTAAATATACTTTAGAAACTTTAGAAAAAGCATATACTAAAAATACTAAAATGATTTTGTTAAATAGTCCTAATAATCCAACAGGAACTATTTATTCAAAAGAAGAACTTAAAGTAATAGCTAATTTTGCAAAGGAAAAGGATTTGCTCATTTTATCTGATGAAATATATGAAAAATTAATATATGGTACTAATGGACACATAAGTATAGCAAGTTTGTCAGAAGATGCTTACAACAGAACAATAGTTATAAATGGAGTTTCAAAAACCTATGCTATGACAGGATGGAGAATAGGCTATGCTGCAGCAAATAAAGATATAATAAAGGTAATGTCTAATATACAGAGCCATACTACTGGAAATCCTAATTCTATAGCACAATATGCAGCTGTGGCTGCTTTAAATGGAAAAGATACTCAGATTAAAAGTATGGTAAGTGAGTTTAAAAATAGAAGAGATTGTATGGTAAGTAAAATAGATAAAATGAAAAATGTTTCTTGTTTGAATCCAGAAGGAGCTTTTTATGTAATGTTAAATATATCAAATCTTTTTGGTAAAACTATAGATGGTGTAGTAATAAATAATTCTTTAGAATTTTCACAGAAATTATTGGAGAAAGAAAAAGTAGCAGTAATTCCAGGTCTGGGTTTTGGACTAGATGGATACATAAGGTTATCCTATGCTACATCCATGAAAAATATACAAAATGGAATGGATAGGATAGATAAGTTTATATCTCAATTAAAATAGCCTATGACAGTTTTTGTCATAGAACAAAAAAATTGTATTGAAACGTAAACAAAAAATGGTATAATAAGTAGAGAAAGATTTGTCACATTGTGGTATATAATATTAAAGCATAGAGGTGAATTAAATGATTTCTAAAGAAGTTATAGTTAAAAGTTCTACAGGATTACATGCAAGACCTGCAACTCTATTAGTAAAAAAAGCTTCTTCATTTAAATCAGATTTATCCATAGAATTTGATGGAAAAAAAGCTAACATAAAGAGTTTAATTGGAGTTCTTTCATTAGGAGTAACTAAAGATTCTAAAGTTAAAATTACTGCATCAGGTAATGATGAATCACTAGCAGTAGAAGAGATTATTAAATTAATAAACTCACTAGAAGAGTAAGATTATAAATATAAGACCTATATAAAAGTATAGGTCTTATATTTATTTATCTGATGGCTACCTACTGTAACACTCCCACTTCTATCAAAGTGGGAGCTAACAGTAGCTACGCCCCTAGATAATTCATCTAAACTTAGTGGGAAAAACAAAATTCCCACTAAGTAAGATTCATTGATAGCCTTTTTTGGCTTTAAAAAATAGTATAATCATATCTATTCCTGCAGTTCCTATAAGTATATATAGTATTCTTCCAATTAAATTAACAGGGTCACCAAATAAAATCTCCACTATGTTAAAATCTAATAAACCTATTAGTCCCCAGTTTATGGCTCCGATAAGTACTAAAATTAAAGAAACTTTATCTATGATACTAAGTTTATACATATTTTGCTTACTGGGTGGGTAAATCTGCCCAAACCCAATAAAGTTCACCTCTTTCTTTTTTTATTAGTTCTTAATTAAAGTATATTAGCTATATAATAAAATAGAACAGTTTGTATACTTTATTTATTGGATAAAATTTGTTAAATCTATTATTTTAGTGAATATAAACGTGTAATATAGGAAAAATATATGTTATAATATGAATGATAAAAACAATTATATTACATACGTACGGAGGTATTTTTAAAATGAGAGACACATATACTACTCCTTTAAACACAAGATATGCATCTAAAGAGATGAGCTATATATTTTCTGATGAAAAGAAATTTAAAACTTGGAGAAAACTCTGGGTAGCTCTTGCAGAGTGTGAAAAGGAGCTTGGACTTAATATAACTTCTGAGCAAATAGATGAGCTGAAAGCTAATATGGAAAATATAAATTATGAAGATGCAAAAAAAAGAGAAAAAGAAGTAAGACATGATGTAATGAGTCATGTATATGCTTATGGTTTACAATGCCCTAAAGCTAAGGGAATAATACATTTGGGTGCAACTAGTTGTTATGTGGGGGATAATACTGATCTTATAATTATGAGAGAAGCCCTTCATATAATAAAGAGAAAAGTTATAAATGTAATAAGCTATCTTACTAAGTTTGCTTTGAAATATAAAGATATGCCAACTTTGGGTTTTACACATCTTCAACCTGCACAGCTTACTACAGTAGGAAAAAGGGCAACTTTATGGCTTCAAGACCTTTATTTAGATATTGAAAATATAGAATTTGTCATACAAAATATGAGATTTAGAGGTGTGAAGGGAACTACCGGAACTCAAGCTAGCTTTATGGAACTTTTTAATGGAGATGAAGAAAAAGTAAAGAGATTAGATACAATGGTAACTAAGAAAATGGGATTTGAAAAGGAGTTTATGGTTACAGGACAGACTTATACTAGAAAACTTGATTCCATAATATTAAATACCCTATCAGAAATTGCTCAAAGTGCATATAAGTTCAGCAATGATTTAAGAATATTGCAGAATATGAAAGAGATGGAGGAACCTTTTGAAAAAAATCAAATAGGATCTTCTGCTATGGCATACAAGCGAAATCCTATGAGATGTGAGAGAATAGGTTCTCTTGCAAGATATATAATAGTAACAGCTTTAAATCCTGCTATAACAGCTTCAACTCAATGGTTTGAAAGAACTCTTGATGATTCAGCAAATAAGAGAATATCTATACCAGAAGCTTTTCTAGCTCTTGATGGAGTGCTAAACTTATATATGAATGTATCGGAAAATATGGTAGTTTATCCTAAGGTAATTGAATCTCATGTGGCTTCTGAACTTCCTTTTATGGCTACAGAAAACATAATAATGGAAGCTGTTAAAAAAGGTGGAGACAGACAGGAACTTCATGAAAGAATTAGGGTTCATTCTATGGAAGCAGCTAAAGTGGTAAAAGTTGAGGGAAAGAAGAACGACTTATTGGAAAGAATAATAGGAGATTCTTTCTTTAAGATGAGTGAAGAAGAGATACTTTCACTAGTGGATTCTAAGAAGTTTATAGGTAGGGCACCTGGCCAGGTAGTTGACTTTATCCAGCAGCAAATAAAACCTCTTCTTGATAAAAGCAAAGATATTTTAG
Source organism: Clostridium sp. 001 (assembly GCF_019056555.1). Taxonomy (NCBI): domain Bacteria; kingdom Bacillati; phylum Bacillota; class Clostridia; order Eubacteriales; family Clostridiaceae; genus Clostridium; species Clostridium sp. 001. The sequence continues at coordinate 3,860,905 of NZ_CP020473.1, forward strand.
GAGAAGAAGCTGAAATAGATGTTTAGGCATTTTCAAAGAAATAACTAGTCAGTATGCTAGGATATTTGACTTGTTATTTTCTTTCAAATGCCTTAAGCTATAGAATAAATATGTAAAAATAAAAATTAAATCTGCAACTTAAATTAAAGCCTTCATATTCTAATACTATAGGATTACCCTATAGCCTTAGTTATGGAGGTGTTTTAAATTGTCCAAAAGAAATAATGCAGATGATTTAATGCAATTAGCTTTATATATGGTGCCAAAGTATATGAAAAGAATACAAAAATATAATAAGATGTATGCTGATTCTGATAATGAAAAAGAGTACTATGAGCAGGAATATGCTGACAATAAAGAAATATTTGATTTTATACAGAAAAATATTATAGAAAAAAATATAGATCTATTAAAAAGTGAATCAGGAGATAAGACTAAAAATGTTATTGAGAAAGACAAAAATGTAAAAGAGGGAAATGAGAAAAAAGAGGAAAAAGATAAGAAAGAAGAAAAAGATAAATCAGAGGAAAAAAAGAATGACGATAAAAAGCAAGCATCAAAAAAACATAGCTCCCATAGAAAAGATAAAAATTTAAAAAAGTTGGATGGAAAAATTAAAAAAGATGGTACTATAATGTTTAAAAATAAATGTTTTTTAAACTGTAATTCAGGAGTAATGGGTTTGCTGAATAAATTAGGCAATGAAAAATTAGACTTGTATGTTAAAAATGATACAAGTGATATTTTTAAACAGGTAAATGTAGTGCATTCAGATGGGGAACTTGTTAGATTTAATGGTGAAGATTCTGATATTGTAGTACCTATAAAAAATATAGTAGGATTATATTCTACTAAGCTGTCCTCTATGGAAAAGCTATCAGAGGAAGACAACTATAAAATTAGCTGTCCTCTTGAAAAAACTATGAGAGAGTATTTTAGTTCTTTAAAGGGAAAAGTTATAGAGCTTTGTACAAAGGGTGAAGAAAGCTTTAAGCATTTAAAAAATAAGACTGTTACAAATGTAGGTAAAGGATTTGTTATAGTAGATAATAATACAATGGTAACATTTTACAATATACTATTTGTAAGAGAATTAAAGAAAGCACATGGGATGCCAGAGCAGAAAACTGATAATAAAAACGTACCTAAAGTATAGGTACGTTTTTATTATTGAGCATTTTTTAACTTTTCAATACCAATTTCTGTTCTCTTTATAGATTCTTCTTTGCCGATAATATCGGCTATTTCAAAAGCGCCACCAGGGGTAGATTTTTTACCGGAAAGACCAATTCGTACAGGCCACAGTACTACTCCGTTTTTAACATCCATTTCGGATATTAAGTCCATGCAGCATTTTTCTATATTTTCAAAAGTCCAGGGTGATAGTTCTTTAAACTTTGGAAGAATTTTTTCAAGTACTGTAAGTGAGCTTTCCAAATTTGATTTCATTCTTTTGTGAACATATATGTCTTCAGTGTATTCTGGAAGCTTCTCAAAGAAATCTAGAAAGTCTGGTATCTCGCTTAATACCTCAACTCTTGTTTGGAGTAAACTACTTATCTTTAAAAAATCTAAGTCCTTTGAAATTACTTTCTTATAATAAGGAAGGGCAAGAGAATTGAACTCTTCTAAAGGTAGTTTCTTTATATATTCTCCATTCATCCACTTGAGTTTTACATTATCAAATATGGCAGGTGATTTATTGATATTTCTATAGTCAAATTCTTTTACAAGTTCTTCTAAATTGAAGATTTCCTGTTCACTCCTTGGGTTCCATCCTAAAAGTGCTATATAATTAAGCACAGCTTCTTTTAAATAACCTTTTTCTATCAAGTCCTCAAAAGATGCATCACCGTTTCTTTTGCTGAGTTTATTATGCTCATCTTTCATTATTGGGGGACAGTGAACGTATATTGGAATTTCCCATCCGAAAGCTTCATATAATCTATTGTATTTAGGAGCAGAAGAAAGATACTCACTTCCTCTTACTACATGAGTTATTCCCATAAGATGATCGTCTATTACGTTTGCAAAATTATAAGTAGGATATCCATCTGATTTTATAAGTATCATGTCATCTAATTCAGAATTGTCCACAGATATGTTACCATAAATTTCATCGTTAAATGAAGTAACACCCACTTCAGGGTTGTTTTGTCTTATAACATAGGGAATTCCTGATGCTAAGTTTTTTTCTATCTCTTCTTTTGAGAGGTGTAAGCAGTGTTTATCATATTTATAAGTATCTGAATTATTTCTGAGTGAGTCTAGTCTTTCCTTTGTACAGAAGCAGTAGTATGCTTCACCTTTTTCTATAAGTTCTTTTGCATATTTTAAATAAACATCCATTCTTTGACTTTGTACGTAAGGACCAACAGGACCTCCTATATCAGGTCCTTCATCATGTTTAAGACCTGTAGCTTTTAAAGTATCGTAAATTATATCTAGAGCGCCTTCTACAAACCTTTCTTGATCTGTATCTTCAATTCGGAGTATGAAATCTCCACCTGCATGTTTTGCAATTAAATATGTATACAGCGCAGTTCTTAAGTTCCCAACGTGCATATATCCTGTTGGACTTGGCGCAAATCTCGTTCTAACTTTAGCCATTTTTTTCACTCCCATTATTTTAAAGTAAAAACCTTTCATCTATTTTAGACGAAAGGTTGTAAGTTTTCTACTACCCTTAAATAATATAATAATAGAGATTTTGTGTCAAGCAGGTTTATTATGAACTTATTTGTAAAATAGAGAAAATGCATATTAAATGTAGATAATATTAATATATGAAAGGAAAATAAGTATATCATAATAAATGGGCAGGAAAATAAATTTGACATATATGCTATCTATTGATATAAATAATATAGCACATATATTATTTATACAGCATATATTTAAAAATATAAAGATAAATGTTATGTAATAATAAAGTAAAAGTACATAAATTTTTTATAGGGGGAAAAGATAATGTCCATAAAAGTTGGAATTAATGGTTTTGGAAGAATAGGAAGGTTGGTTTTGAGAATTGCCCAAGAAAGACTGAAGGACAATATTGAAATTGTAGCAATTAACGCAAGAGCAGATAACGAAACTCTGGCACATCTTCTAAAATACGACTCCTGCTACGGAAGATTTAATGGAAATGTAAAGGCAGCAGAAGATTCAATTATTGTAAATGGTTCTAAAATAAAAGTGTTTAGGGAAAATGATCCTGAAAATTTACCTTGGGGTAAATTGGATGTAGATATAGTTATAGAATCCACAGGGAAGTTTAAAGATAGAGAAAGTTTATACAAGCATATAAAAGCTGGAGCAAAAAAGGTTATAATTACAGCTCCTGCAAAGGACGAAGATATAACTATAGTTATGGGAGTAAATCAAGAAAAATTTGATGTTGAGTCTCACAATATTATTTCAAATGCATCCTGTACAACTAATTGTTTAGCACCTTTTGCTAAAGTATTAGATAACAATTTTGGAATTATAAGAGGCCTTATGACTACCGTTCACTCTTATACAAATGACCAACAATTACTTGACAAAACTCACAAGGATTTGAGAAGAGCTAGAGCTGCAGGAGAATCTATAATTCCAACTACTACTGGAGCAGCTAAGGCAGTGGCAAAAGTATTGCCTAATTTAAAAGGAAAATTAAGTGGTTTTGCACTTAGAATACCTACACCTACAGTTTCCATTACAGACTTGGTCTGTGAACTTTCAAAATCTGTTACGGTAGAAGAAGTAAATGAAGCTTTTAAAAGAGCTTCTGAGGGATCTATGAAAGGAATACTGGGATATTCTGAAGAACCATTGGTATCTATAGATTATAAAGGAGACGACAGGTCTTCTATAGTAGATGGTCTTTCAACTATGGTATTAAAGGATAATATGATTAAAGTAGTATCTTGGTATGATAATGAATGGGCTTATTCTTGTAGAACTGTAGATCTGGCAAATTATGTTGCAGGTGAGATGGAGAAGGCTAGTGAAAAACCTATGGATATGGTTGCAGAAGGAGTTTAAAATATCAATCAAGTTGAAATCCAATAAAAAAATTGTTCCTATGAAATTTCATAGGAACAATTTTTTATCTTAAATTAGCTTGGTTAGTTTTTTACATAAGGCATTTGAAAGAAAATAACAAGTCAAAGGTGCGACGAATATTTTTTATCCGATGACTAACCCGCTCTAATACTCACACTTTCCCAAGTGTGAGTAAAGAGCGGCTATGTCCCTGGATAATAATTTCTAAGCATCATGTGCCAAGAACTTTGTTTATCAGACAAGGAGGCAGGTTCCGCAGATAGTGAATCCTATCTAAGGGTTCTACCGACGCAGTATGATAAAAAATAGGCTAGCATACTGACTAGTTATTTCTTTGAAAATGCCTAAACTATTATAAATAACGACGCCTTTTATTACGTCTTCTCTTTATACGTGCCAGGATAAAAATAAATATCAATACCAATATAAAAATTGCAGCGTAAAAGGAAATAACATTTTTATCTAAGGTCTGTTTTGGCAGATCCGAATAAATATTATAATCCTTGGAGAACTCACGTTGGCTTACAGTAAGTGTTCCCAGGGGAACTTCACCTTTTAGAGCTTCCACAGAAGTATTTTTAATGCTTATCGTTTCTTTCAAGTCTTTTTTATTCAAATCATTATCATAATATGTTACATCATCTTTAATTTTAATAGGTACTTCTAAGCTTTTTTTAATACCTATAAAAGAAATAGGATTGTAGCTAACTTCTTTTCTTCCTATTATAGAATCCTTTTTATGTAAAACAACAGGTTGTTTTGAATAACTCCAATTTATTATTTTTTCCATATCATTAAATACATAACTGTCTGCAGGATCATAAACTGAACCCATTACGACTCCTACCATTTCTTTTCCGTTTCTGCTATAAACTGCAACTAGACATCTTCCAGCTGGATCGGTATATCCAGTTTTACCTGCAATGCAACCATCTTTGCCTAAAAGTTTATTTGTGTTTTTAATGGGAAAAGCAAGTCCTTTTGTAGTTTTTATAGTATTTGCAGGTCTCTCCATAGCCTTTTGTATACGTGGAATTTTAAAGGCTTGTCTTGCTATAACACTCATATCGTAGGGTGTAGTATAGTGATTTGGATTATGGAGACCATTTGGTGTTACAAAGTGAGTGTTTTTTAAATTTAGTTTTTTTACTTCTTCATTCATCTTGTCAGAAAACGTAGGTGCATCCTTAGATACATTTTCTGCTATGACGTATGCTAAGTCATTGGCAGAATACATTAAAAGCCCATCCATTACATCTTCAGCAGACATGGTATCACCTACATCTATAGCGTGTAGATCTCTATTTAAAGAGGATGGTGGTTGAGCTTTAGCATCAGCTGTGTATGTTAGCATATCCCCTGGTTTTTTATTTTTTTCAAGAAGAATAGCTGTTAAAAGTTTTGTAGTGCTAGCAGGGTACATTTTAATATCTGCATTCTTTTCATATATTATTTCATTTGTCTGCATGTCCACTGTTATGGCTGCTTTACCGTATATTTCAGGTAGAGCAGTTGAATTATCAGCAAGTACATTAAAAGATAAACAAAATATGAAAATAAATGTAAGTAATAAACTAGTATTTTTACATTTCAAAGTACATCACTCCACTTATTTAATATTTATGTATATGTTTTATTAAAAACATTATATAATTAATCATGACATTTTAAAGTATAACATTATAAAATTCATTTTACAATTGAGGATTATTTGATTTTAGGAGGTAAACAATGATAGATAAAATAAATGATATATTTAAATCTAGAAAAGCAAATATGATTGGACATTATAATAAAAATTCAGTGATGATTCCCTTATGCAGCAGGGATGGAGAATTAAATTTGTTATTTGAAGTAAGGTCTTTAAATTTAAAACATCAGCCTGGTGATGTATGTTTGCCTGGAGGAAAAATGGAAAAGGGGGAGGCTCCAAAAGATACAGCTATTAGAGAGACTATGGAAGAGCTGAATTTAAATAGGAAGGATATAGAATTTATAGGAGATATGGATTACATTGTTACTCCCTATAATTTTGTAATGTATCCTTTTGTATGCAAGTTAAATAGGGAAGATATAAGTCCAAGTAAGGAGGAAGTAGATCATGTATTTACGGTACCTCTAAATTTTTTTATGGATAAAGAACCTGTATTACATGAAATTGAGATAGTTCCACACCCAAAAGATGACTTTCCCTATAATCTGATAATAGGTGGAGAAAACTACAAATTTAGGAGGGGGAAAATGCCAACATATTTTTATACATATAAAGATTATACTATATGGGGGTTTACGGCATTAATAATAAAGAAATTTACGAATATAATTAAAAATGAGATATAACTTATTAACAGTATTCTTAATGTTTTTAGCATTTAGAAAGCATTGTCTAGAGGCTTCAGCCATAGAACAGAGGAACAGGTAATAAGTTTATTACCTGTTCCTCTACAAATTGTATTGATATTATTCTACATAAGTTGAAGAATATTTACTGAGAAGTTGATGTTTTAAATCCCAAAGTTTTTCAGATAAATCTACATAGTAGTGATGAGGATTTTCAAATCTCAGCACTTCAGGCCATAATCTGGACAATTCTTCTTTTGCTCTATCTCTTATGTCTAGCACATCAGGGCAGGTGTATACAAGTTTCCCCTTATCAAATATTTTTACTCTTAAATCTTTTATATAATAATCTCTTATTTTTTTTCTTTTCCACGTAAAAACTGGATCAAATATTTCTATAGGCTCATCCTTATTTATTTCTTCATCTTCTAAAGTTATTAAATCTGCCATTGCTTTATTTCCTTTTTTACTATAAATTCTATATACTTTTTTAAATCCAGGGTTAGTTATTTTCTCTTCATTTTCACTTATTTTTATTTTAGGTATTATTTTACCTTCCTTATCCTCTATGGCAGATAGCTTATATACTCCACCAAATACTGGTTCTGATCTTGCAGTTATGAGTCTCTCTCCTACACCAAAAGAATCAATGCAGGCACCTTCTCTAAGTACATCAGTTATGATAAATTCATCTAATGAGTTTGAAATAACTATGTTAACATCTTCAAGATCGGCCCTATCAAGTATTTTTCTACATTCTTTTGTTAAGTAAGTTATGTCTCCACTATCAATTCTTACTCCCTTAGGTTTATGACCATTTGGAATTAAAATTTCTTTGAAAACCTTTATAGCATTGGGGAGACCAGATTTCAGTACATTGTATGTATCAATAAGTAGTACACAATTATCAGGATATACTTCAGCCCAGGCCTTAAAAGATTCATATTCTGATGGGAAAAGTTGTATCCAACTATGGGCCATTGTACCAACTGCAGGCATACCGAACATTTGCTCAGATATAGTACAAGCAGTGGAATTACATCCACCTATAACCGCAGCCCTAGCACCATATATAGCTGCATCAGGAGCTTGAGCACGCCTAGAACCAAATTCCATTACAGGTCTAGTGCCTGCTGCTCTACAAATCCTACTTGCTTTTGTTGCAATTAGGGTCTGGTGATTTATAGTTAGAAGTATCATGGTTTCAACAAACTGAGCTTGAATAGCGGGACCTCTTACAGTTATTAGCGGTTCATTTGGAAATATAGGAGTTCCTTCGGGTACTGCCCATACATCACAGCAAAATCTAAAATCTTTTAGGTAATTTAAAAAGTCTTCTGAAAATTGTTCCTTATCCCTGAGATACTCTATATCTTCATCTGTAAAACTTAAATTTGACAGGTATTCTATAACTTGTTGAACACCTGCCATTATGCAATAACCACCTTCATCTGGAATCTTTCTGAAAAACATATCAAAATAGGCTATTCTATTACCCATATTGGTTTTCAAATACCCGTTACCCATAGTAAATTCATAGAAATCTACTAGCATTGTGAGGTTTCTTTCGTTTCTCACATTAAAGTTCTTTGTGCTTTCCATAATGAAAATCTCCTCTTATCTATGTTTTGATTATGATAAAAAAATATACATATGTATACATTGTAATACTTAAATTAACATATTACAAGGTTGTACATTTATGGAATTCTGAACTTTATTGAAGAATGTAAGGCATGGATACCTTCATCTTTTAAAATGTTTTTTTAGATTATAAGTTGTAGTAAAAGGGTCATCTGAAGTCATTACAAGAGACATTACAGCTGCACCACGAACTTTGGTTCCTAATACTATATCTATATTGGTCTCAGTTATTCCACCTATTGCAATAACTGGAATTGAAACGTTATTTAGGATTTCTTTTAAAAATGAAATACCCCTGCCTTTTAGTCCTTTTTTACAGTCTGTTTCAAAAATATGTCCTGCAAGGAGATAATCTGCACCTTTTTTTTGTGCATTTATAGCTTCCAAAGTATTGTGTACAGATACGCCTACAGTACATTTTAATTTAAAATTGCTATTCATATAATTTTGATAACTTGTGTGAAATCCTTTGGCATTTACTTTTAAGGCTGTTTCTATATTGCTGTTTATTATTAAGGGTATATTGTTAGGTCCTGTAATTTTTTCTATTTCCTCAGCAATTGGAACTAATTGCCTGTAAGTAAGATCTTTTTCACGCAAGATTATGGCATCTGCACCACCTAATATGGAACCCTTTAGTATATCAATCATGTTCTTATTTTTTACAAGCTTTCTGTTTGTTACTACATATAATTTTTTGTTCATAGTATCATGGACTCCCAATTTTTCATTTTCTGGATAAATTTGTTTTTAAAAATAAAAAAGAGTGTTTATATTGTAAACACTCCTTGAAATATATCTTTATTAATTTGCCTCCCTACGGTAGTGTTAACTACATCAAGTTCAAAGGGTCAGGTTTTACCTTCTCAACCAAACTGGTACCCCCGCAACAATTTATTAATTTATAGGTATATAATACTACTTAGTTTTATATATGTAAATGATTTAGAATATTGTTTGTAATAAAATGGCATAAACTATAGAAAATTATTTTAATATTTTGTATAATTAAAATATGAATTTGTGATTATTTGTATGCTTAGGTAACTTTATGGTTGATTTACAAAATTAATGGGAGTGTTACAGATGGTAGCGATCGGATAAAAAGTATTAAATTAGATAAACTTTATGAGGGGAGTTTTAAAGAATTATGGGTAAAAAAAATATATTAATAATTGATGATTCTTTAAGTGTGAGACAATTTATAAGAAAAATTCTAGAGGAAGCAAATTATAAAGTATATGAAGCAGGGGATGGTGAAGAAGGAATTAAAGTATTTAAAGAAAGCGGTAATATTGATCTAGTAATCACGGATATATATATGCCTAAAAAAAGCGGAATAGAAGTTCTTATAGAATTAAAAAAAGAGTATAAAGATTTAAAAATAATTATTCTTTCGGATGGAGGGGAAAAAGACTTTTCAGATGAAAATGGAATATGTGAAGATCTTGGAGCCACTTACTTTTTTAAAAAGAATTGGGTAAAGGATGAACTTATAGAATTAGTAAATAGGATATTTATCAAGTGATTTTTATGAAGCAACTTTTTTAGTTAATAGTTAAGAGTGAAGAATTAATAGTTAATGTGGATTTTTTTCCGTTACACTACAAAAAATCTTTAATTAAATTTTTTAAGGCTCGTTTTGCTAAAGCAAAACATTACTAATCACTGACTTGTATAAATTTAGAGATTTTTTGCAATAGCTAAAAATCATCCTTCACTATTAATTCTTCATTATTAATTCTTAATTTGTGAGAGTTGAGTAATTAATTTAAGATTAAGCTACTATATAAGATATAGCAGCTTAATTTTGTCAATTAGTTAATTTTAAATTTATTTATTTCAGCTGCTAATTGTTCTGCCAATATTTGAAGATTACTTGAATGTTTTGTAAGTTCTTCCATAGTGGCTGATATCTCTTCTGTTGAAGCTGTAGTTTCTTGTGAAGCTGCAGCTGTTTCCTGTGATATAGATGAAATATTATCAATTTCAGATATTGTAGATTGTTTTTTCTCATTTATATCGGAAATAGATGTTTTTACCTCATCAACTTTAGCAATCATTGATTCAATTGATTTTAGAATTACTTTAAATATTTTATGAGTTTGATCTACGGCTAAATATTGGTCATCTACTGCATTTTCAGCGGATTTAATAGCACTTACTGCTGTCTCTGATTTATTTTGTATACTTTCTATAATTTTCTTTATCTCATTGGTTGAATTTTGAGATTCTTCAGCGAGTATCCTTATCTCTTCTGCTACTACTGCAAATCCTTTGCCAGCTTCGCCTGCACGTGCAGATTCTATACTTGCATTTAATGCTAAAAGATTAGTTTGGTCTGTTATTTCAGATATTGTTTCAGATATACTATTTATCTGTTTAGCACTTTCGTTCATGTCACGAACTATATCATTGACAGAGGTAGTAACTGTTTTAGCTTTATTTGATTTTTCAGTTAAAGTATCTACTACAGAGAGTCCTTTTGTACCTAATCTTTTAGTGGCATTTGAAATCTTATCCATTTCATCAGAAGTAATACTAACTTCTTTTAACCTATTTGATAAATCCTCCATTTCAGAAGCGCCATTTTGAGCACCTTTAGCTTGTTCGGTTGCACCTAAGGAAACTTCTTCAACAGCTTTTGCTACTTCGCCTACAGAAGCGGTTACTTCTTCAGACATACTTGCAAGACTTGTTGACGTTTCTAGAACTGTTTTAGATGATTTTAGAACATTATTCATGAGCTTGGATATATTTTTCATCATTAAGTTAAATGATTCAGCCAAATCTTTAAATTCATCCTTTGTGGAAGCAGTTATACACACCGTTAAATCTCCATTTGAGGCTTTGGAAAATACTTCCTCCAATTTTTTGATATTATTAGATATTCCTTTGCTTAAAAACAATGAAAGAAATATTGCAATTATTCCCATTATTATTATTATTAAAAAAGTTGTAACTAGTATAGAGTTTGTATCCTTGGTGAGTTCACTTTTATCTAAAGCCGCCACTAGCTTCCAATCTGTTAATTTATTTGTCTGATATACCGCAAATTTACTGGTACCATTATAGGTATAATTAACAAATCCACTGTTTCCTGATTTTGCTTTATCCCAAAAAGATAGCTTAGTGGCTGCATTTGTATTGATAAGTTCTTTTTGGGGATGTGCTAAGGTATTACCTGATGCATCAGAAACAAACACATATCCTGTAGTACCCACTTTCTTTGTAGATATTCTTTCTGTAAGTGTAGCTAGAGAACAATCCAATCCAATAACACCAACTATTTGACCATTTTTTTCTACTGTTTGTACAACTCCAACAAGAGTTTTACCAGTTACAGCGTCTTTATAAGGAGGAGTTATTACCACTTTACTCCTATTTGTTAAAGCTTGTTTATACCAGGGCCTTGTAGTTGGATCATATCCTTCAGGCATTGTTGAAATAGGATATATAGTAAACTTTTTGGAGGCAGTTCCGTAATATACATCAAATATGTCCTTATCGCTTTCTTTTATACCTTTTAGCATATCTGATATCATTGGAGTATTATTGTCTGTATCAATATTTATAATACCGGGATTATTTGCAGTAAGATCAATTATATCTGAAAATCCATTAAAGTAATTAGTTAATCCGCTGTCTATTTCTGTGAGAGTTTGAGTACTTGTAAGCATTAACTTATTTGTGAGAATTGACTTTGATTGCATATAGGAACCAAGGCCTCCTATAGCTAGTGGAATTACACAAATTGCTACTAAGCTAATAATTAATTTAGTTCTAATACTGTTTAGTTTGAAATCCTTAAAAGTCATTTTAATCCCCCTTTATTATTTTATACCAATCACTTAAAAATTTAGTGCTAACTCTAGTTAATATGTAATATAATAAAATAATAAAGTACATATTAACAAAAATCAACATAATTTAATAAATTTTTTAAATAAAAATAATTTAGAAAATATAGAAAAATGATACTATCTTAAGATAGGCACTATATAAAATACTATTGATAATTATTGAAAAAGGGGATATGATATATATCATAGATTACAAACGTAATTATACTTTCAGGAGGAGTTATCATGACGAATATACCAAAAATATCTGAATCAGAGTGGGAAGTAATGAAAGTCATATGGGACAAAAATCCATGTTCAGCAAATGAAATAGTAAAGAAGTTGGAAGATAGTACAAGTTGGAAACCTAAGACAGTTAAATCACTTATAAGCAGACTCTTAAAGAAAAATGTGATTGGATTTAATGAAGAAGGTAGAACTTATTATTATTATCCTCTATTTGATGAAAAAGAATGTGCAAGGCAGGAAAGTAGTTCTTTTATTAAAAGAGTATACAATGGTGCTGCTAAAAATATGTTATTGAATTTTATAGAAGACAATAAATTGACAGAAGAGGATTTAGACGATTTAAAAAAAATATTAAATGATAGGGATTAGGAGCTTATGTTTAAATTTATTATTTTATATAAATGGGTGTTATATTTATCACTTCTAGCTAGTTTTTTAATAATATTTTTTCTAGCTGCTAAAAAAGTTTTAAAACAGAGATTGAGAATAGAAGTTCAATATATTATTGGAATTCTGATTTTGGTAAGACTTATTGTGCCGGCTTTACCTAAGAGTTCACTTAGCATATTCAACATAATTCCGTTTTACTTTAATAGACCGCCTGTTACATCGGCAATAGATAAATTTGATTATGATCAGTATCTTACTGAGAGTGTAAGTGAGGAAAGTGTAGGTAGTGCTAAAGGTGATACTGATTATGCTTACTTAAATCCAAGTATTATTAGGGATACATTTAACATACCCGAATCATATATGCAAGTCACATTTGAAATATGGTATGCAGGTTTTATTTTAGGCATGATTTATATACTTATATCATATGTGACATGTTTGAGAAAAGTAAGTAAATATGAATCAATAAGGGATAAAAGAATTATTGATATTTTGCAAAAGTGCAAAAACAATATGAATATAAAGAAGAATATAAATGTTGTACAAGGCATAGATATAAAAAGTCCAGCAATTTTTGGCATAATCGCACCTAAGATATTGATGCCTTTAACTGTGATTAAAGATATGAATGACAATGATATTAAAAATATATTTTTACATGAACTTTCGCACTATAAGAAAAAAGATATTTTAGTAAATTATGTTATCAGAATAACTAGAGTAATTTATTGGTTTAATCCCATTATATGGTATTTCGCAAATGAAATGAAAAAGGATATGGAATTATCCTGTGATTCTATAGCTCTTAATTATATAGAATCTGAGAAGACCAAGGAATATGGATATACTATGATAGACCTCATAAAATACTCAAAGTTTGTTAAAAAATCTAGAGTAAGTATGGCAGTTGGCATATCTGTAGATGCTAAATATATGGCCAAAAGAATTAGCATGATAAAGAAGTTTGAAAGAATTTCACCTAAGGCTATTATAAGCTCTATAATTGTATTCTGCTTTTGTATATTAATTATGCTTACTGAAGCAAAAATAAACAATGTATTTTCACAAGATGCGTTAAATAGACAGATAACGTCCAAATATGTAGTAGATGAACTTGGAATAAATAGAATAGAGGATAACACAAGTTATCCTTATGAATGTGATCCTGAGGCTTTGGGAAACTGGAAATCTGTAGATATTGTTGATAATATATCTGATTTCAAAAAAGATAAGAGACAGTGGAAGGATAACATGTATATAAAAGAAATTAAATTTTTTAATGGAGGTACTACAGATAAAAGCTGGTTAACGTGGACAAAAGGAATTGCAATCAATAAAAGTGATAAACTTTCTAGTGAATATGTAATAAAAAATATAGATGGAGAAAGTTATATGTTTTTTAGGTGGAAAAATGGCGACTATGCTTTTGGCTGTAGAAAACCAGTTTACTACGTTTTGAAAAAGGTTTAAATGCATTATAGTTTCTAAGCAAAGAATAAATTTATACTCCGGATATTTTTACAACCTTCAGCTCGGTTAAATATTTTGATAAGCCTAAGTAAAAAATTCTAAAAAAGCTAAGAACTTTTGAAAACTCGTACCTCAAACAATTCAAAAGTTCTAAGTTTTTACGAATTTTTTACTAAGACTTATATGCAAAATATCTAAATGAGCTTCATTATTGTAAAAATATGCCTGCATATAAATTTATTCTTAAGTTAGAAAGTCTATAAAGTTTAATAGGTCAGTAAATTGCATAATTGAGAATCCAAGAATATCATCACAACATATTGTACTTAAATAGTGTTAACTATACAATATGCGGATGAAAATTGATTAAAAAATGAATTATGCAATTATCTCAAGTAATAGTTAAGAAAAATTTGTTAAAGTGAAATAAAAATTAATTATAGATAGAAGGAGAATGAAAAATGAAGAAAAAAATTTTAATCATTACGATTACAATCGTAATTTTGATTGCAATTGGAGGGGGCATTTTTGTAAAAAATGTTATGGAAGAAGGTGACCCTAAAAATTGGGGAATAAATCCTTCAAAAATTTCAGACATAGTAACAGACAGGGTTTTGCAAAAATGCAACTCAGATCTTGAGAGAATATATGGATTTCAAGATAAAGATATGTCTAAAAAGGATTTGTCACAGGTCTCTTTAGATGCTATTTCAAATATAAGCTTTGATAAGTCTACAAAGTGGCCCGAAAAAAACAAACTTCCAGGTGGATATGATCCTAATAAGTGGTTCGATACTGGTAAAGATCCAGGACTCAATTTAAGTAAAATTCATGAAAAGGGAATTACAGGTAAAGGAATTAGTGTAGCAGTTATAGATAAGCCAATAAGGTCAACTCACGATGAATTTAAGGGCAAGATGAATTATTATAAAGTTGGTGATCATCAAACAAGTCCTCATTTTCATGGACTAGCTTGTGCCTCTATTTTAGCAGGTAAAACTTGTGGAGTAGCAAGTGGATCAAAATTATATTACTTTGCAACTCCAGATTCAAAAGATAGACAGGAATATTATATGGAGGCTATAGATAAAATTATTGATGTCAATAAATCACTTTCCAAAAATGAAAAAATACGAATTGTATCCATATCAGATGGTGTAAGTAAACGGGCCAAATACTATGATAAATGGCAGCAAACTATAAAAAGAGCAAATTCTAGTGGCCTTACGGTAGTATATTCTAACTTACTTTATGATAGAAAATTTACATGGGGAGGATGTAATCCTTCAAAGGATAGAAATAATCCCCTAAATTATGAACTTAGTAAATACTTAAATGAAAGAAAAGTAAGTAAGTCCAATATAATTGTCCCAGGAGATTTTAGAACTACTGCTGGTAATAGTTCTGATAATACTTATGTTTACTGGGGCGAAGGAGGATTTAGCTGGGCCATTCCTTATGTTACAGGACTTGCAGCTTTAGCATGGCAGGTGAATCCAAATTTAACGTTTGATCAAATATTAGATAAGCTTATAGAAACAAAGACTACTACATCAGAAGGTAGATATATAATTAATCCAGAAAAATTTATAAATTCTATAGCTAAATAAATTGTATTAAAAGATGATTTCTATATTTATAGAAATCATTTTTTTAAGTTATAATAGTTCTTAAATTCAGCATAAATTTAAGAAAAATTGATGTCAGAAAATATATTGTATCTTCGTATTAATATGTGAGAAGCTTCTTAAGGAGGAAAAATGTGAAGATAGATGAAAATAATTTTATAGAACACATAAAAAAGAAAAATCCAAAAGCTATTGAATTTGTAGTGGATAAATATAGTAATTTGGTATTTAAAGTAGTGCGCACAGTGTTGAATTCTAAGTTTGAAGCACAGCATTCGGAAGAATGTGTAAATGATGTGTTTTGGGCTGTGTGGAACAATATTGAAAGCTTTGACAGCGAAAAGGGAAACTTTAAATATTGGATTACTGCTATAGCAAAGTATAAATCCATAGATTGTAAAAGAAAACTTTTTAGCAAAGGTACAGATAAAAGTATAGATGATTACAGACTTGAGGATGAACTTAATGTAGAAAATGAATTGATATCAAGGGAAAATAAGGAGGAACTTTTAAAGGCTTTAGATATTATGAAACCTCAGGACAAGGAGATATTTGTGAGAAGGTATTTTCTATATGAAGGAATAGAAAACATAGCAAAGAGCTTTGGAGTTGATAGGAGCTTAATTGACAAGAGACTTTCAAGGGGACGTAAATTTTTGAAAGAAAAACTTATAGTCTTGAAGGGAGAAATATTATGAATATGAATGATTTTAATATGGAAGAAAAAGATATATATAAATTGTTTAACGATGTAAAGATTGAAGAAAGCGAGTTTGATCCTATGGATGAAGAAGTTACTGATATAGAAAAGCAGAAGATAAACAAAAATTTAAAGAAAAGAATAAAAGGTCAGAGAAAATTTAAAGCATTAAAATATTCTTCTATAGCAGCAGCATTAGGTTTGATATGTACTATAGGTATAGGTACTATTTCTCCAGCCTTTGCAGAAAATATTCCAATTTTAAATTCTATAACACAAAAACTAAATGATGAATTTGGTTCTCATGGATCTTATGCTGAGTATTCTCAAATTGTAAATAAACCTGTTACGAGCAATGGGATAACTCTTACTATAAATGAAGTAATAGCAGATGATTCAAAGCTTGTGATAGGCTATACGATAAAAAGTAATAAAAAGATTGAAAATTTAGAAACATTTAGTTTGAGTATGTTTTTGAAAGTTGATGGAAAAACATCTGGTTCTACTGGAAGTTCTGCAGGAAATTATATTGATGATTGCACCTATGTTAAAAGTGAAGAAATTCATACTGACTTATTAAAGAAGGCTTCAAATAAGATCAATATAACTTTAAATGTAGATGAAATATCAAATATAAAAGGAAAGTGGAATTTTGCCTTTAGTGCATCCAAGGACCAGTTAGTTAAAAATAGTGTTGTATTTAAACCGAACATTAAGCTGGATTTTCCAAATAGCATTGCAAAGGTAGATAAGATTGTTTTTTCTCCTATAGATACTTCTATCTTTGTAAGTGGAAATTATAAAGATAAGGAAAAGGTTAAAAAGAATATGGAGGTAAATCATGATGATAGCTTAATGGATTATGATTATTGGGCTGCTTATGATGACAAGGGAGTTGAACTTATACCTAAAGGAATAGGTGGTGGAAGCGGTGATTCTAATACAGGAATATTCAATATTGAAATGCAGTATAACAAACTTAGTAAGATCCCAAAATATTTAACTATTGTTCCATGTAAAATTACTCCTTCAGGTGGGGGTGGTGTGAGTATGGATAAGAATGGCAAAGAAGTACATTACACTGTTAAAGCTAAAAAGCCGGTAGAAATAAGTAAGACAATTGATGGAGTGTATCCTATAGAACTTTCTCAAGGTAAAATGGGAAAGATTACAATAGAAAGTATAGAAACGGATAAGGATGGTACTACAGTTAAATACAGAGTAGATGGTAAAGCACCATACTTTCAGGCACAAGATCTTTGGATAAAAGATTCTAGTGGAAAAGAAGTTGATTACAAAAGCTATGATATAAGAAAAGACGACAGCAAGCCAAATGAATTTGTAAGGCAATTTAAGAAACTCGGCCCAAACAAGAAATATACTATATTTACTAATGATTTTAGCAACGTGGAGTTCAGAGAGGACTTGAAATTTACAATTAATTTAAGTAAATAATATAAAAATTCCAGGTGATTTAATTAAATTATCTGGAATTTTTATATTTATAAGTCATAAAGTTTTTCTTTAACCAAGTAGTTTATCCAAAGGCTATTGTTTGTTGGGTCAGTTAAGTTAAACCTACAATTTATAAAAAAATATGACTATTTTTAAAAAAAAGAGACTTTGAAAAAGATATTGACAAGTCATGAAAAAGTGTTTATAGTACAATTGTAGTGTTTGTGAACGCGGTTCACACATGCGAACAATAATTAACTAAGGTGATAGTATGTCTAATTATAAAGAAAATAAATCAGCAGCACGAGTAGTAGATATATTGGTACTATTGGCTCATAGTGGGAAGGCTTTAACATTAAATGAAATTTGTAGTAGTAAGGATTGGCCTAAAAGCAGTACCTTTGAATTGGTTCAAACTCTAGTAGGTAAAGGTATTCTTGAAATGGATGACAAGAGACTTAAAACCTATAGATTAAGTTTACTAGCATTTGAAATAGGAAGTGCATATCTTTCAAATTTAGGTGTTACTGATGTAGCAAGAGCATATATCCAAGAACTTAATAAAAAGACAGGTAGTACAGTATTTCTAGGAATAGAAGATAATGGAGATATTGTATATCTTGATAAAGCTGAGAATCACTCTATTATGAAACCTACAGCAAAATTGGGATCAAGGCGCCTTATATATACAACAGGGGTTGGTAAAGCATTACTTGCTGCATATACTGATGATAAAATTGTAGAAATACTTCAGAAGAAACCTTTGTTAGGCAAAACTAAATTTTCACATACGTCAGTAGATGAGATACTAAGAGATATGCATGAAATAAAAAAACGTGGATATTCAATAGATGACCGTGAAGACAACATAGAGATGTATTGTATGGGTGCTGCAATTTATGATCAGTTTGGCAAAGCAGTTGCTTCTATAAGTGTTGCAAGCTTATACAATTCAATGAATGATGAAAAAAAGCTATTTGTTTCTAATGCAGTAACAGATACTGCTATGCAGATTTCTAAAAGGCTTGGTTATATGGGCAATAAATTATACATGGACAAATAAGATTATGCCATGTGTATAAATTTATTTTAATAAACAGAGTTCTTGGTTTCAGGTGGAGTTTTTTTTCTCCATCTGAAACTTAGAAATCGTTATCTAGGGGCATAGCAGCCGTTATGCACAGCATAAGAACTCTAAATCGCTGAAGCTCAAGAGTTCTAATATTCCCCACTTTATGAGAAAAGCAGATATCCCAAATCTTTGATTTGGAGATAGTCGCTTTCGCTGTGTGCGAGGGGGTATTACGGCTGGTAGCCATCGGATAAAATGTTATGGAGTACTTAATTTATTAAAAAGGAGGAGTTTTTAGATGTGGGAAAAACTAGAAAGCTTAAAAAAGATTGAAGAAACTGGAATTCTTTTGATGATTCGTTTAGATAGTGAAGATGAAGCTATGAATGTAGCTGAAGCAGCTATAAAGGGTGGAATTTTGGCACTAGAAATTACTATGAGTGTACCGAATGCACTTGGAATTGTTAAAAAACTATCTGAAAAATATAAAGAAGAGGGACTTGTTATTGGAGTAGGAACTGTTCTTGATGCAGAAACCGCACGGGCAGCTATTCTTGCAGGTGCAAATATGCTTGTAAGTCCTAATTTAAATCCTGAAATGATTAAGATGGGAAAACGCTATCAAACAGTTATTATTAGTGGTGCATTTACACCAACGGAAATTGTGAATACCATAGAAGCAGGTGCAGATATTGTAAAATTATTTCCAACTGACTTCATTGGCCCAGCTTATGTTAAAACAGTTAAAGGTCCATTGGTTCAAGCAGCTATTATGCCAAGCGGCGGAGTAACCCTAGAAAATGCCGGAGAATGGCTTCAAGCAGGGGCAACATGCCTTGGAGTTGGCAGTGGTATAACTAAAGCAGCTCAAAAAGATGGCGATTACACAAAAGTAACTAAAGCAGCTGAACTATTTTTAAAAGTAGTTAAAGAAAGCCGCTAAAGTAATTAAAAATTCAATTTGTCTCGTATTGCATGGACACCTTTGCAAAGGCATTTGACGGTGTAACTTTGCAAAAGTAAGTGCAGTACCTGAAATCACACATAAAGAACGATTGCAAATTATGAAAACGGTTAATTAAGTATGATTGGAGGATTAATAATGAAACAAGAAGAAAACATGTCTAATACACAATCTATGGATAATTCTAAAAGTAAATTAAACATTCGCTGGGCTTTTGTCATTTTACTACTAATTGGGGCAATTGTCAATTATTTAGATAGGGCAAATCTTAGTGTTGCCAATACAACTATTGCAAGGGAATTTCATTTATCATCAACTCAAATGGGGCTTTTGTTATCTGCATTTTTATGGCCCTATGCTATTGCAAATTTGCCATCTGGATGGTTAGTAGATAAATTTGGACCTAAGAAGATGTTTTCATTTGCATCAGGATTTTGGTCTACAGCAACTATTATATGTTCTTTTATAAGTTCATATCCACTATTTTATTTAATGCGTATGATTTTGGGAGTAGCTGAGTCACCATTTTTTACAGCTGGACTTAAAGTAAATCAGAGGTGGTTTTCAGATGAAGAAAGGGGATTGCCGGTTGCAATTATAAATACAGGCTCACAAATTTCTAATGCAATTGCTCCACCAATTTTAACACTTTTGCTAGTTGCTTTTGGATGGAGAAGTATGTTTGTTATAATAGGTGTACTTGGTATTTTGGTTCTGTTAGTATGGCAAAAACTATATAGAGATCCTACATCTGAAGAAACAATTGCAATAAAAGGTTCTCTAGAAGCTGCTCAAGAGGTTAGAAAATCAGGGAAACAAGCTTCATGGGGAGAATTATTTAAACATAGAAACACATGGTTTATGATAATAGGAAATTTCGGAATAATGTTTACTATATGGGTATACCTAACATGGCTTCCATCTTATTTACAAAAGGAGCGAGGTTTTAGTTTAACTCAAAGTGGTTTTATAGCTTCCCTTCCATATATATGTGGTATTATAGGGGTACTTTTAGGTGGAACTATATCAGATTATTTAATTAAAAAAGGTGTTCAGGCTATAACTTCACGTAAATTTCCTATAGTTGGAGGAGCACTTATTGCAGCAATATCTACAGCTCCACTTCCATTTATAAAGAGTACTAGTGTAATTATTGTACTTCTTTGTGTTGGATACTTTGCATCACAATTGCCTTCAGGAGTTATATGGACTCTTGCAGCTGATGTTGCACCAAGTAATCAAGTTGCATCGCTAGGAGCAATCCAAAATTTTGGTGGATTTTTAGGAGCGGCGATAGCACCAATAGCAACAGGAATTATACTTGACAAAACAGGAACTATAGGCGGCGTATTCTTAATAGGGGCAGGACTCCTTATCCTTGGAGCTATTTCATATGGAATATTCTTAAAGCCAGTAAATAGGGGAGGCGCAAATTAATGACTCCGAGAGTTGTATTTTTAGTTGGACCTGCTGGTTCCGGAAAATCAACAGTTGGAAAACTTATTGCATCACATTTTCAATTTGCATATTTAGATAAAGATGTAGTGTGTAATAAATTTACGGGTAAATTGCTAGAAACTCAAGGAATTTCTCCTGATGCTCGTGATGGTTGTGAATTTTATCAAAAGCGGATTATGCCGATAGAATACGAGACTTTGCTTCAAATAGCGGCAGACAATATAAAAAGTGGTATATCAGTAGTATTGGATGCTCCATTTGTAGGATATTTTACAGATGAAAACTATATAAATAAGTTAAAAGAAAAATATAGCCTTGAAAACTATGTTCCCTTGGTTTTAAGAGTAGCAGTATCAGCTGAAGTATTACTTAAGAGAATTAGAGAGCGTAATTTTAAAAGGGATGAGTGGAAACTTAAAAACTGGGATATTTTTATAGATAGTTTAAAATCCAAACAGTGTCTATGGAAAAACGTTAAGATAAAGGAATTTGATAATAGTAACGAAGAGATTGACACAAATAATTTATTTAAAATAATAGAAGAAAATTGTTAATAGTGTTTTATTAACAAAGTTAGAAATGGGTATAGAATTTTTTGAAAAACAAATCTATACCCATTATTTTATTATCTAGTTATCCTAAAATGTATCAAGTTTAAAATTCTTACGGTATGTGTAAAAATTTACCTTATTTAATTATAGATGGTGAAGTATTGTTTATTGACAAAAAAAATTGCATAATATATAGTGAAAAAATATTTTGTGACGGAGGTTTTTGAAATGGCATTAAGAAATATACGTACTTTAGGTGATGAAATATTGAGGAAGAAGTGCCGGGCTGTAGAAAAAGTTGACGATAGAATTTTAACTTTACTTAAGGATATGGTAGATACGCTGCATAACACAGAAAATGGCGCAGCAATAGCAGCACCACAAGTTGGTGTCCTAAGAAGGGCAGTTGTTATAGATATGGGTGAAGGTATAATATGCCTAGTAAATCCAGAAATAATTGAAGAAGAAGGAAGCCAGGAAGTTATAGAAGGATGTTTAAGTATTCCTAATAAGTGGGGAAAGTTAATTAGACCTGCAAAGGTAAAAGTAAAAGCATTAAATGAAAAAGGTGAGGAATTTACAATAACAGGAGAAGGAGATTTAGCTAAGTGTTTATGTCATGAAATAGAACATTTAGATGGAATACTCTTTATAGATAAAGTAACAGAATTTATAGAATAAGGATAATATTTATTTATGTGAGTCTGCTGTAAGGCAGACTTATTTTTTTACCTGTAAAACCTAAGCCATATATGTACAAAAAATCACAGTAATTGATTGCAATTATGCATCTTATAAATTTGAAAAGACATGAAAGTGGCTTCTCCAACTTTATTTGGAGAAACCACTTTTGTTATTTTTAAGTGTACAAGTTAATATCTGCTGTGGGTGTCTTTTCCACAAACTTGGTAACCTTTTTCACTGCTGTAAATCTTCCACTGTGTTTTTGCACCAAAGTCATTGTTATTTATATTTATAGGCTCTTCATCATTTTTTGATTTTTCTACCTTTTTATTATCAATTTTATCTTCTAGTTTTTTTGTCATAGAAAACACCTCCTTTTATAGTTTTACTCCAAGATGTTTTTTTATGATATGTATCTTAAGGTTCTATTTCCATAAGATTATATTATAATGTATAGAATTTCTAAACGAAAAATGAAATTATACTTCGGATATTTTTTACAACCTTCAGCTCGTTAAATATTTTGATAAGGCTAAGAAAAAAATTTAAAAAAATACTGAGAACTTTTGAAAACTCGTGCCTCAAACAATTGAAAAGTTCTAGATTTTTTAAAAATTTTTTTCTAAGTCTTATATACAAAATATTTAAAAGAGCTTCATTGTTGTAAAAATATGCCTGCAAATAAGTTCATTTTTAAGTTAAAAAATCCACATACTGTAAATTGATTACAAATAATTAAAAGAAGATGTTATAATTAACTAAATAGTAAAGATAATCTAAAATAAAGAGATCTGCTAGATTATATTTTAGATAAAAATAGCAGATAATAAACGTAAAATATTAAATTATTAAAGTAAGGTGATATTATGGGAAAAATATATGGATTTTATACAATGCCGCATCCGCCCATTGCAGTTCCTGAAATAGGACGCGGTCAGGAGGCAAAAATAAAAAGTACATTAGATGCCTGTTATAAAGTTGGGGAAGATATAGCATCTATAAAACCAGATACAATAATAATAATTACTCCCCACGGCCCAATGTTTAGTGATGCAATTGCAGTGTCTTATGAGAATAATATACATGGTGATTTAGGAAAATTTGGGGTTCCTGAGGTAAGTCAGAGTTCAAATATAAATCTGCCTTTAACAGAAAAGATAATAGAATATTCAAAAGAACAAAATATTTTAATAGGAAAGATAACAACAAGGTCTGCCCAGGAATATAGGATGGAATATGAATTAGATCATGGTGCCTTAGTGCCATTGTACTTTGTAAATAAAAAGTATCCAAATTACAAGCTAGTTCATATAACTTATGGAATGCTTTCTAAAATGGAACTCTATAAATTTGGAATGTGTATTAAAAAAGCTGTAAATGAGGTCAATACCAAAGCAGTATTCATTGCAAGTGGAGATTTATCTCATAGGCTTATAAAAGATGGACCTTATGAATACAGCCCTTATGGGGAAAAGTTTGATAGGGAAATAACGTCATTACTTGAAAAAGGCGATGTTTTCAAAATATTTAACATGGATAAAGAAATTGTAAGTGAAGCAGGAGAATGCGGACTTAGATCTTACTATATAATGTTAGGAGCTATGGATGGATGTGACATCAAAGGTAAAATTCTCTCTTATGAAGGACCCTTTGGTGTTGGATATGGTGTAATGAGTTTTTCACTTAAAGATGATGGTAGGGACACTTATAGTAAATTAATAGAAGAGAGACAGAAAATAATTGCAGTAAAAAGAAAAACTGAAGATCCTTATGTAAGGCTTGCTCGTGAAAGTTTAACTTCTTATTTGGTTTATCATAAATATTTAGAAAATCCTGATTATATAACTGACGAAATGAAAAATAGTAAAAGGGGAGTTTTTGTATCAATGAAGAAGGAAGGCCAACTGAGGGGATGTATTGGAACTATTTTTCCAACAACAAAGAATACAGCTGAAGAAATTATCAAAAATGCCGTTTCATCAGGAATAAATGATCCTAGGTTTATGCCAGTTAGAAAAGATGAACTTGAAGATATAGATTTTTCCGTAGATGTGCTTACAAAGCCAGAAGAAGCTTCAAAAGGGGAACTTGACCCTGAAAAATATGGTGTAATAGTTCAAAAAGGTTCTAGATGTGGTCTCTTACTTCCAGATTTGGAAGGAGTTGATACTGTAGATAAGCAGCTTCAAATTGCACTTGAAAAGGGAAACATATCTCCTAATGAAGACTATACTATTGAAAAGTTTGAGGTTATAAGGCATAAGTAAAGTTTTTGAGTATTGGAGGAAGATAACTTTTGTTACACGAAGGACTGTTTTATCAAAAACAGAATGATAGGGTAAAATGTATGTTATGTCCCCATAACTGCATTATAGGTGATAAAAAGCAGGGAAGATGTTCTGTTAGAATTAATGAAAATGGTGTACTTCAATCTACAAATTATGGTGAAATAACATCTATGGCAGTTGATCCAGTAGAAAAAAAACCTCTTTATCATTTTAAACCTGGCAGAAACATTCTGTCCGTAGGAAGTTTTGGATGCAATTTTTCCTGCAGTTTTTGTCAAAATTATGCCATAGCCCAGTATAGACCTAAAAGTGAGTATGTATCTCCTGAAAAATTAATAGAAGCATGCTTGGATATAAAAGATAATATTGGTATAGCTTTTACTTATAATGAGCCCAGCATATGGTATGAATATGTATATGAAACCTCGAAAAAGCTGAAAGAAAGTTATCCGGAATTTAGTGTAGTACTTGTTACAAATGGATATATTGAAGTGGAGCCACTTCAAAAACTTTTACCCTATGTAGATGCCATGAATATAGACTTAAAGGCATTTAATCCAAAATACTATGAAAAAGTATGTGGAGGAGATGTTGAATCCGTACTTAAAATTATAAGTGAATCAGCCAAGAAGACTCATGTAGAGGTAACCACGCTGCTTGTAAATGATCTAAATGATTCTGCTTCGGAGGTGGAAAGTATTGCTTCCTATCTTGGAAATTTAGATAGAGACATTCCACTTCATCTGTCAAGATATTTTCCAACTTATAAGATGGATAGACCAGCTACAGATATAGATGTAATGGTAGAATCAAAAAAAATTGCAAAAAAATATTTAAATTACGTCTACCTTGGAAATGTTCAAGGTGTTGACAGTTATACATATTGTCCTAAGTGCGGAGAGCTTTTAGTAGAGAGAGCGGGATATTTCACTGAGGTTCGTATGGATAGCAATAAATGCCCTAAGTGTGGATACCCTATAAATATAGTATTTTAAAATTTAAAGCAGGTGACTTTGTTAAGGTTACCTGCTTTAAATTATGGCAAATAGTATTTAAGATTCATTGGATAATAATTTAAAATGGTCATTCTAATCATTTCATTTGAATTATTTATATATGTATGGGTTTTAGAGGCATCAAATGAAATCGAATCTCCTGGACTTAAAACATATGTTTTATTGTCTGTTTCAAGAGTAAGCTCTCCATCAAAAACCAGAATGTACTCATACTCATCCTCACCGTGAGAATTTGAAGTATATGAACTTGCTGTATCTAATTCAACCCTAAACAATTCAAAATTTCTCTCGTTTTGAGTAGAAAAGTGGCAATAAACTCTGTACTTTCCATCTTCACTGCATTGATTTATAGTATCTTCTTTTTTTACTAAAGTAGTTTTACTTTTAGGTTCATCTATAAGTGCTGTATAGGGAACTTTGAGCCCATTTGCCAGTTTCCATATTGTATTTATAGTTGGGTTTGATTGACCTCTTTCTATTTGACCTATCATAACCTTGCTAACACCTGAGAGTTCAGAAAGATTGCTTAAGCTTAGCTTTTTATCACTTCTAAGTTTCTTGAGATTTGAAGCAATTATATTATTTAAATTCATTTTATTTCACCTCTTGACAAATATAACGTACGGTTGTATAAATATAGTATACCAAATTAAACTATAACGTACAATATTTATATTATAACATACGAAATGAAACTATTAAATATTAGGGGGCAAAAATGGCTGAACAAGATACAACTTACTCAAACAAGAATTCTTTTATAAGTGGGGCAATAGATTGCATTCCAACTTTGTTTGGATATTTAAGCATAGGATTTGCCTGTGGGGTAGTGAGTAAATCCTGTGGTATGACTATCTTAGAAACAGTGGCTATGAGTACTTTCATATATGCAGGTTCATCTCAATTTGCTGCTGCAGGAATGATACTGTCATCAGTATCAGTTCCAGGTGTAGTCTTGACTGTATTTTTAGTGAATTTAAGACATCTTTTGATGAGTGCATCTATAGCACCTTATTTTAGTAAAAATTCACTTTTAAAAAATTTTACAGTAGGGGCACTTTTAACGGATGAAACTTTTGCACTTGCTTCATCAAAGGCAAATAGTGAAGACAAAATAGACTACAAATGGATGATGGGAATAAATCTGACAGCCTATATAAATTGGATATTTGCAACTTTTATCGGGGCATGTTTTAGCAGCTTGATATATGACTATAAAAAGTTTGGACTTGATTTTGCACTTCCAGCTATGTTTATAGGTTTATTGATTTCAAGTGTGAAGGAAAATTCTAATTTAAGAAAATCCTGTGTAATTATAATTTGCTCTGCTGTAATATTGCTTATTTCTATTAAATTTTTATCTGCAAATACGGGAATTATGATCGCAGCCATACTTGGAGTAATTATAGGGGGGGTAATAAGAAAATGAATATGTATATCTGGTACATAATTATAGGCGGCTGTATAGTAACAATACTTCCTAGGACACTTCCTGTAATGTTGATTTCGAGAATTAATATAAATGATAGAACAGCGGAATTTTTAAAATATATTCCCATTTCTATTTTGACAGCCCTTGTAGTGTCATCACTGTTTATTTTAAATAATAAATTTTCTATAGATATAGCTACTGTACTTGCATCAATTATAACTGTAGCAGTAGCTGTTAAAAAGAATAATCTGCTTTTAACTGTAATAGTAGGAGTAATATCTATAGCAGTGTTAAGGATGATATTTTAATTCAAAAATTAATAAATATTTATGAGGAGGATTTAAAAATGACTGAATTGTTGTTTCAAAAAGATAGTTATTTAAAGGAATTTAAATGTAACATTGTTAGTGTAGATGAGGAGCAAAATGCTGTAATTTTGGATAAAACGGCTTTTTACATAGGAGGAGGTGGCCAACCTTGTGATACTGGAATACTTGAGAATGGCCAAAGCTTTTATACTGTGAAGAAAGTTAAAAAGATAGGCAATAATATATATCATTATATTGATGGAAAGCTTCCTGAAGTTAATGAAGGTTGTATTGGGAAAATAGATTGGGAGCATAGGTATAAATTAATGAGAACTCATACTGCAATGCATATTTTGTGCGGTGTGGTGTGGAGAGATTATAAAGCACAGGTTACTGGTGGAGATATGGATTGCCTCAGTGCAAGAATGGACTTTGAATTTGAAAACTTTGATAAGGAGTTAATAGATGAAATTCAAGAGAAAATCAATAAGGAAGTAGAAGCTAAGAGAAACATTAAGGTAAATATTCTTAAAAGAGAAGAAGCATTTAAAATACCAGATTTGATAAGAACAAAAATAAATCTTCTTCCAGAAGGAATTAATGAAATAAGAACAGTTGAAATTGAAGGACTTGATCTTCAAGCAGATGGAGGAACACATGTAAGAAATACTTCAGAAGTTGGAAAGATTAAGATAGTAAAGTTTAAGAGCAAGGGAAAAATCAATAAAAGAATATATGTTGAAATAGAAGAATAGTAACGTAGTAATAAGTAGATTTATTATAATAAATCTACTTATTACTAACTACATTTTTAAGAAGTAAATCCACGTCTTTCTTTATTTTTTTTAATGTTTCTATATCTGTATTTGTAGATTTTAAAATGCACTCGGGAATAGTTAATGCTTGATTTTTTAAATTTTGTCCTTTTTTAGAAATAGTAATAAAAAGAAATCTCTCATCTTTGGAAGATCTTTGCCTATGGATTAAATTTATATTTTCCATTCTCTTTAGCAAGGGAGTAAGTGTTCCTGAATCAAGGTGTAATTTAGATTCAAGATCTTTTAGCGTTATAGAATTTTCTTCCCAAAGTACGAGCATTACTAAGTACTGAGGATATGTTATACCAAGTTTATTTAAAAAAGGCTTATATATTTTAGTAATAGCTCTTGAACATGCGTATATAGAAAAACACAATTGATTTTTAAGTTTAAGTTGATCGTTATTTTGCATTAAAATGAACTCCTTTTTCAAATCTATTTTAAATATATATTATAAATGAAAATAAGTTTTTTGTTAACAGCAATTAAATTAATTGTGCAAAATTTAATTGCATAAAATTAAATTGGTGATATAATTTAAACATAAAAAGAATATGATTGGAGGAAAAATTTTATGTTAATATATGATTTTAAAGTTAAAACTATAGATGATAATGAAATATGCCTGCAAAAATATAAAGGGAAAGTGCTCCTTATTGTAAATACTGCAAGTAAATGTGGATTTACACCGCAATATGAAGAACTTGAATCTCTTTACAAGAAGATTGAAAATGAAAAGTTTGAAATCCTAGGCTTTCCATGTAACCAGTTTGCAAATCAAGAACCAGGAACAAATAAGGATATAAAACAGTTTTGTAAAATAAATTATGGAGTTACATTTCCTGTATTCGCTAAAATAAATGTTAATGGATGTGATGAACATCCCCTCTATAAATATCTAAAAGAAAAAGCTCCTTTTAAAGGATTTGATGAAAGTAGTTCAAGTGGCAAACTTTTAAGTACATTTTTAAATGAAAAATTTCCTGATATGCTTATTGGAAACTCAATAAAGTGGAATTTTACAAAGTTTTTAATAGACAAAAATGGAAACGTAGTTAAAAGATTTGAATCACCAGTTGAACCTATGCAAATAGAAAATGAAATTTTACAGCTTATTTCCAAATAAGCATTATTAGTGATATTTTGATTTTTTAACTAGCGGTTAAGTTTTTTATATAAATTCAACTATACATCCATTGGTATAAGAGCTCTAATAAGGTATACTAAGTGTTGTAAGGCCTTATAATCAAATTATGGAGTGAATATGATATGGATAAATTGCAGATAGGTGAAGTAATATTTAAACTTAGAAAAGAAAGGGGAATTACACAGGATCAATTAGGAGGATTTATTGGAGTATCCACAGCAGCAGTGTCAAAGTGGGAAAGTGGTAATTCCTATCCAGATATAACTCTTCTTCCTGTACTTGCATTATATTTTAATGTTTCTATAGATAAACTTTTGAATTATAAAATTGAACTCTCTGAAAAAGAAGTTATGGAGATATTTAAGAAATGTGAAGTATTGTTTAGTAGTGATAAAGTTGATGAAGGAATTAATAAATCCATGGAATATATATCAAAATATAAATCAAGTTATTATTTGAAATATATGATAGGATGCCTGTTTAACATGTATTCGTGGAAAAAGGGAGAAGAAAAAATAGAAAATATAATGCTTAAAAATTCTGTTGAATTGCTTGAAAATGTAGTGGAAAATTGTAATGATATAAAATTAGTTGAGCAATCACTATTTCAGCTTGGTGGTATTTATTCTTCCATTGGAGAAAATGATAAGGGAATAGAAGCATTAAATAAAATTCATAAAAATCAATTTAATGTTGATTTTATGCTTGCAAATATATACCTAAGTAAAAATAAGATTAAAGAAGCGAGAAAAATACTTCAAAGTCAGTTGTGGAAAAATATATTTGGAATTAGTTTTACCTGTTTAGCATTGGCTAAATCTTATATTAAAGATAAAAACTCAGATGTTATAGATAAATATTGCAATTTGGCTGTAAGTGTTAAAAAGTTATTTTCTCCAGAATGTGATAAAGTTATTGGTATGCATGTAGAATATATGAATTTTGCACAAATTTATCTTAGGCTTGACGA
Source organism: Clostridium sp. 001 (assembly GCF_019056555.1). Lineage (NCBI taxonomy): Bacteria > Bacillati > Bacillota > Clostridia > Eubacteriales > Clostridiaceae > Clostridium > Clostridium sp. 001. Next base: position 3,891,381 of record NZ_CP020473.1, read on the forward strand.
AAATAAAAAGGCAATAGAAATGTTGTATAAGTGGATACAATGCATTAAAAATAATGATATAAATGCACCTAAGGATTTTTCATCTACCTGGTGTTTCAATGAACTTTCAGAAGGAGAACGTGCCTTTACTTTGGATTTGTATGAAAACATGATGAAGGTGTTAGAAGATCCAGTATTTGATCCTATTAGGAAAAGTAATAATTTTGAGGCTATTTTAAAAGATTTGAAGGAAATTAGAAAACTTAGATAGATTACGCTTGATTCCATAATTGTAAATATTGCTTTTTAAAACTGTACAAAAAAATACTCCATATGGAGTATATTAAAAAATTTTTTTCTCTATACAATTGTAGTTGTATGGAGAAATTTTTTTATCTTCAATTATATTACATTTAATTACACTTGACAATATTTTGCTTATGCTGAGAGACTAATAAAGGTGAGTCTTGAGAAAAGCAAATATGTGATTACAAGTTAGCACCATTAACACTTACTATAGGTTTTGATGGTGCTGAAGTAATACAATAAAGTATTATGAAAAAATGAAAAGTTACTGTATAATAATATTGATCCATTGTAAACAAAAGAAGGGAAGAATGTTTATGCCATATATAAATTCAAGATTAACAGTAAAGCTTTCATATGAGCAAAAAAAACGTATAAAAAGTGAAATGGGAAAAATAATTTCAGAGATTCCTGGAAAATCCGAAGAGTGGCTTATGGTAAGTTTTGATGATGATAAAACAATTTATTTTAGAGGAAATAAAATGGAAAAGGCTGCCCTTGTTGAAGTAAAAATATGTGGAACGGCTGAAAGGGCTTATAAAAATAAGGTTACTGATTTAATATGTTCTTTTTATGAATCAGAGTTTAATATACCAAAGGATAGTATATATGTAATCTTTAGTGAAGTTAGCGATTGGGGATTTAATGGAAATTTATTCTAGATATTTAATTATAGGCTTGCGCCAGGCAGGTCTATTTTTTATCAATGAATCTTACTTAGTGGGAAAAGCAGATATCCCAAATCTTTGATTTGGTGATAGTCGCTTTCTCTTTAGAGTTTTGTTTCTCCCACTAAGTTTAGATGAATTATCTAGGGGCGTAGCTACTGTTATCTCCCACTTTGATAGAAGTGGGAGTGTTACAGTAGGTAGCCATCAGACAAATAGTATATATTCGGAATTATTTATGTTGAGCAATAATTTTAAGGGGAGTTGGAAATGAATATTCAAATATTTGGAGTGAAAAAGTGTTTTGATACAAAGAAAGCTGAACGTTACTTTAAGGAAAGAAGAATTAAATATCAGTTTATAGATTTAAATATTAAGGAAATAAGTAAAAGGGAATTACAGAGCTTGAAGGCAGCAGTAGGTATTGATAATTTGATAAATAGTAAGGTAAAAGAATATGATAAATTAAATATTGGACTAATAAGGAGCAGTGATATAAAAGAAGAGATACTTTTAAAGAATCCAAAGCTTTATAAAACTCCAATTGTTAGAAATGGGAAACAGGCTACAGTGGGATATGAGCCTTCAATTTGGAGTAAATGGGAGTGATCGGATAAAAATGTTAAGTAAAATAAATATATTAGCTAAAAATGCAGAAATATGATAAAGTAAATGGTGAGATAAGAAACATAAGGTTAGCTTAAGAGAGAGAGGGGAAAATGAAAATAGATAAAAAATTACTAAAATACTGTATATATGCAGGAGCAACAGTGATTCTAATTTATATTGGTATAGCATTTTTAAATAATATAGGTAATATATTTGCTCTGCTGTGGAATCTGTTAAAAAGAATCATTAACCTTGCAAAACCTTTTTTTATGGCACTAGTAATTGTGTACTTATTGAAACCAGGAGTGGGAAATATTGAAAAGTTCTTAGAAAAGAAAAAGATACTAAAAAAAGCATCACACAGAAGAGTAATAGGAATTATAGGGGTGTATACATTAGTAGCAGCTATTTTTGCAGCCGTTGTAAGTGGAATATATATTATGATTGGTGGAAAACTCTCTCACAATACAAATATAGCAAATATGGCGTCGTATTTAAATGAATATTTAAATAACCCAACATTGTCAGTTAGTTCTGTTAGTGAAAAATTAAAAAGTTTAAATATTTCAATACCTACAAGTTTAAATGATAAGATTGCTCAAATAGTAAGTTATGTACAATCTTATTTTTCAGCAAGTATAGGAGCAATGACAAATTCTATTGTAGCTATAGTAAGCAATATAGCTTTATTTTTTATAGCTATAATATTAAGTATTTATTTAATACAAGATTCCGAGTATTTTGTAGGGTTATGGAATAAAGTTTTTAGCCTTGTATTTGGAAAAAGTAAAACAGGAAGCAAATTAAAAGAAGTATTACATGTTATGGATGTTACATTTTATAAATATATAAGAGGACAATTGCTAGAGGCATCTATAGTGGGAGTTCTATCAGCTATTGTACTGTATTTTATTGGCATAGATTATGCTTTAGTTATAGGAGTTATTGCAGGTATTTGTAATATGATACCATATATAGGAGCTGTTGTTGGAACTGTTTTGGCAGTAATTATGGCACTACTAGGTGGACAACCTATTACAGCAGTATGGGCAATTATTGGAATGCTTGCAGTTCGGCAGGTAGATGATAGCTTATTGGCACCTAAAATTGTAGGAAATAGTGTAGGACTGCATCCTGTATTTACTATGATTGCAATACTTGTAGGTGGAAATTTAGGAGGGCTTATAGGAATGCTTGTAGCTGTACCTACTGCTGCTTCACTAAAAATACTATTGGGTAAATGGTATGCTTCTCATATGGAGAAGTCTGCATCTTAAAAAATAATTGTTAATATTGTTTTTTAAAAGTTCATAAAAAATACTCCATATAGAGTATTTTCAAAAAAAGTTTTTCTCTATACAATTATAATTGTATAGAGAATTTTTAGTTAGTGGAATTCTTTGTGTGTAAAAAAATTAAATTGGAGGTATATAAATGAAATGGGAGGTAGTAAAAAGGCAAACTAAAACTGGTATGTACATTAGCACAATAAAGTCATTTGAGTTTGATAAACAGTCTAAAGGTAAAGTATATGGTGAGGCCTTAAAATATGCTGAACATAAGAATAAAATATCATTTATAAAAAAATATTATTATGAGGTGGAATTTAATTGGAAATAATCTGTATATTTAAAAACTCTTATTGCTGCTAAAAGCATCAATGAATCTTATTTAGTTGGGGAAACAGAAAGTCGTGGGATGTAGATGTGCTTAAACATAACACAACGTTTTGTAAATTAATATTTTATTAAATATTTTGACAAAATATACGAAAATAAGGTTAAATAAAATAATGTATTTTATGCAGTATATGGAGGAGATGCTTATATGTCTATAAAAAGAAAAATTCCACTTTTAGTAGCAATAATTGTTATCATTTTAATGACTTTAACTACCATATTTATTGATAATAGATCCAGCAACTTAATAGAAACTAAAACGGAAAGTGAAATAGAAGAAATATGTAATCATTCGTCTCAAACTATAAGTGCAATAATTGAAAAAGAAAAGTTGGGGGTTAGAATATTTTCAGAAAAAAATGTGGTTGTAAATTTACTTAAGACAAATAAAGATTCTAGTAACATTGAGGATTTAAATAAGCAAAAACAAGATATGAATTTAACTTTACAAAACTATGTTAAAGAGAACAAAAATCTTGAGCACATATTTTTGGTTGACACAAATGGAAATATAATTGCAGACAGTGATAAGAACTCTCTTGGTAAAAACGTAAATGATAGATCCTATAATAAACCTAGTTTGGAAGGTAAAGCTTCAGTAAGTGAAGTTATGATGTCAAAAGTAACTAAAAATCCAATAATAGTGTTTACGAATCCTGTAGTAGGAAATGGTGAAATTTTAGGATATGTGGGTACAGCAGTATATGGAAGTAGCTTTTCAAAGTATCTAGCTGGTTCTAAAGTAAGTAATTTTTCATCTAGTTATGGATTTTTATTAGATTATAAAGGCAATACCATTTACCATCCAACTAAGAGTAAAATAGGTAAACCTGTTGAAACGCCTCAGATAAAGGATGTAGCTGATAAATTAAATAAGGGTGGAAATGTAAGAGAGGATGTCCTTGAATACAATTTTAAAAATGTAGATAAAATAGCAGGATATAAGGTTATCCCTGAAACAAATTGGATTATAGTAGTAACTTCTGATAAATTAGAAGTGCTAAAAGATGTTAAATCTATGAGAAATATTATAATACTTATAGCAATAATAGCATCAATTTTAGCTATAGCAGCAGGATATATGTTTTCAACGAGGATTACCACCCCTATTACTCAAATAGTTAATCTTATAAATAAAACAGCAAATTTAGATTTGAACCATGAAAAAGATTTTGACAAACTGTGTAAATATAATGATGAAATAGGGACAATGGCTAATTCTATAGAAAATATGAGAAAAGCATTAAAAACAATGGTTAAAGATATGAAAATGTCTTCGGATACAATAAATTCAAATGCTGTGTTAGTGGAAAAATTAACTGGTGAGTTAAAGCTCAATTTAGAAGGTGCATCAGCAGAAAGTCAAAATCTTTCAGCTGGTATGGAACAAAATGCAGCTTCGGTAGAGGAAGTCTCAGCTTCATCTGATGAAATTGGAAATGCTGTGAATTCCATGGCCCAAAAATCTGTAGAGGGTTTAAATAAAGCTAACGGTATTGAAAAGAGAGCAGAAGAATTAAAAAGAGATGCAGTTGAGTCAAATGAAAAGGCCAATGAAATATATTCCTCTGTGAAAGATAATCTTGAAAAAGCTATTGAAAATTCTAAGGCTATTGAAAAAATAAAGTTGTTGTCTACGGATATAATTTCTATTACTGATCAAACAGGTTTGCTTGCTCTCAATGCTTCAACAGAAGCAGCTAGAGCTGGTGAAGCAGGAAAGGGATTTTCTGTTGTAGCTGATGAAGTCAGACAATTGTCAGAGGAATCTGCAAAGACAGCTGGAAACATTCAAAATGTAGTTAATGAGGTTACAGAAACAGTAAAGAATTTATCAAGTAATTCAGTAAAGCTTCTTGAATTTATAAATCAAATTGTTTTAAAAGACTACAATAAGTTAGTTGAGACAGGTAAAGAGTATAGTCAAGATGCTGAAACAGTGAACAATTTTATGAACGATTTTAGCAGTTTAGCAGAAAAATTGAGTTCATCAATTAATGAAATAAACAATGCTATGGGTGAAGTGGCAAATACTGTGACTGACGGTGCAAAAGGTATTACTGAAATTGCTAGTAAAATAACTAATATAGATGAAAAGTTGGGTACGGTAAAGACGACTACTGAAAACAATAAACAAAATGCTGATAAACTGCAAGAAATTATATCTCAATTTAAACTTTAAATTTTATCAAAAAAGCTGGACTTAAAAGTTCAGCTTTTTTGATATTAAATTAAAAGATTATGGTTATGATTGTACCTTCTCCTAAAGTGCTTTCTATATGTATACTTCCTCCGTGGGCATCTATTATCTGCTTGGATATTGCCATACCAAGGCCCGAGCCTTCTGTTGAAGCACTGGTATTTGTCCCCCTATAATATCTCTCGAAAATGTAGCTTAAATCTTTTTTAGGTATGCCTTTACCGTTATCCTTTATTATGATGTAGACCTTATCTTTTTCATAAATTGAAATATCAACTTGGACATCCTCCTTATTGTGAGTTATAGCATTAAAAATTAAATTACTCAGGGCTCTTTTAAAAAATTTTTTATCAATAAAGGCTTTTATTTTTTCATTTTCGGGATAAAAATTTACATTTCTATTTGAGTACATTGGATGATTTAAAATTCCTATAATTATATTTTGCAAAAGAGAGGTTATATTTACCTCTTCTTTTTTTAGAGGAACAGCTTTATTTTTTAACTTGTAGGTCAAATTTAAATCTTCCACTAATGACTGAATATAGGAGGATTTATTGTAGATTATTTCTGAATACTCGTGAATTTCGTTTTCAGAAAAAGTATAATCCGGGTCCTTCATTATTTCAGCATATCCTTTTATAGAAGATAGCGGCGTCTTAACATCATGGGATATGGATGAAATCCAGGTGTTTCTCATTTTTTCAAGTTCTTCTCTTTTTGTTTTGTTTTCCCTAAGTGTTTTGCTTAAATTATTTAAGTTAGAAAAGACGCTTTTATAAACACTTTTTTCTGGATAATTTATTTCATAATTGCCTTTTGCAAGATTATTTATGCCGCTTATTATGTTTTGAAGCGGTTTAGCCATTCTCTTTCCAAATAGGAAATAAGCTATAATTATGGCTGCCAGTATATTTATGCACAGTAATAGAATAACACCATTCCAAAAGAAACTTTTTAAGGCAGAAGGATTAAAGGTAAGAGTATGTTTTGCCACACGATTAAGTGGAAAACCTATTATATAGGCAAAACTCCTATTATGGTATTTCCTCTCGCTTACAAACACAGAGGAATTTGCTATGTCATATTTGTAAATATGGGTATATTCTATTGGTGTATATTTAGTAGGGACTGCTTTTGGCTTATTAAAAGAATATGCTTCTTTAAAATTTTCATCTATTATTTGAACCCACGCGTTATTTTTTAAAATTTTATTTTTACCATCTTCTTTTACAAATGGTACTCCATTTTTAAAGTCTATGTATTCAGAAAAGTTTAAGGTAATCCTTTCGGGGGATAAACTAGTTAAATTTTCATTAGTATATACAATTACCTCATTCCAAACAATTAAATTTATGAATAATTCAATTATGACTATAAATATTAGTGTTACAAGAAATTTTGTAGTCAGGGTCCAGTTGGTTTTAATTTTACTTATAAATTTCATTTGTAGTTACCTCAAAATTAAGATTATAAAAGTCTAAATATCAAAAACAAATATTTGTTATTTAGAAATTTTCAATTTATATCCTAGTCCCTTAGCAGTGACTATGTATTTTGGATTGGAAGGGTTATCTTCTAACTTTTGTCTTAGCTTTCTAATATGAACCATTATTGTATTGTCATATCCTTCATAGTCATCATTCCAAACTTCATCACATATCATTTGCTTGGTTAGTATTTGATTGGCGTTTTGAGCCATATAGCATAAAAGGTGGTATTCCTTTGGAGTAAGCACTACATTTTTATCGGATTTTGATACTTCACCTTTTTCAAGATCAATTACTATATCTCCAAAACTTATCTTTTCCTTTTTCATGGACATTTCATTTTTAATATATATGTTTCTTCTCAAATGAGCTTTAATTCTAAAGGCAACTTCTTTAGGGCTAAAAGGTTTAGTTACATAGTCATCTGCACCTAGTCCAAGGGCAAGTATTTTATCTACATCATCAGATTTTGCAGATAAGAATATGACTGGAACAAAAGAAAAGGTTCTTATATTTTTGCATACCTCAAAGCCGTCCATATCTGGCATCATTATGTCCAAAACTACTATGTCAGGTTTTTCGGTTTTGCACAATTTTATACCCTCTGTGCCATTTTTAGCCTTAAATATTCTTCTAAAACCTTCTTTTTTAAGCACTGTTTCCAGGAGCTTTAACAGCTCCACTTCATCGTCTATTAAAAGTATCTTCCTATCTAAAATGTTATCGTACATGGTTATCTCCTTTAACTATCAATTGTCAATTTTATTATAACATTATTTACATATTGTTTAATTAAGTAGAAAAATTTTAAGGTTCCGTTAAGGTTTAGGTAAATGAAATTTAAGCTTGCAGCTTTATTATAGGGTCATAAGTTAATTGAGGGAGGAAATCGTATGTCACAAGAAATTTTACAAACAAAAAATTTAGCAAAAAATTTTAAGGACTTTAAGGCAGTAAAAGGAATAGATTTATCAATAAAGAAAGGTAGGGTATATGGATTTTTAGGTCCCAATGGTGCCGGAAAATCCACAACTATAAGAATGCTCCTGGGACTTATAAAGCCAACGAGGGGACAAGTTAAAGTCTTTGGTAAAGACTTAAGAAAAAATAGAATGAGCATTTTGAAAAAAATAGGATCTATGGTTGAAGCACCATCCTATTATGGAAATCTAACAGCTTATGAGAATTTACAGGTAACAGCAGAACTTTTAGAGCTTGACAATAAGTATATTGATGAGGTTTTGGAAGTTGTAAAACTCACTGAATGGAAAAATAGACAGGCCAGTAAGTTTTCACTTGGTATGAAACAAAGACTTGGTATTGCCCAGGCACTTATATCAAAACCAGAACTTTTAATATTGGATGAACCTACTAATGGACTTGACCCATCTGGAATTCATGAAATAAGAGGACTCATTAAAGAACTGCCCAAACTCTATAACATGACAGTTATTATATCAAGTCACAATTTAAGTGAAATTGAACTCATAGCAGATGATATTGGAATTATAAATAGAGGAAAGATGTTGTTTCAAGGAACACTTGAAGAACTTCATTCAAAGAGTAAAGGACAAATTTGCATAGAATCTAAGGATTTAAAGAAGATAGAAGATACGTTAAATAGTGGTGGATATAAGTATAAAGTAAGGGAAAAAGAGATTTTCTTAAAACCTGAAGGAAGAGAGCCGGATGAGATTTTAAAACAACTTATATTAAACGGCAATAGAATATTTAAATTTGTAGAAGTACAAAAATCTCTTGAGGAAATATTTCTTGACCTTACTGAGGGAGGAGAAAATATATGAGATTTATGTCAATTTTAAAATCTGAACTAATAAAATACAAAAGATCAGTGTTGTGGAAAGGTGTATTTTTTATTCCGATTCTTTCATTTGTACTTTTATTTATGGATTTGCATTTTAGATGCAGCTTTTTAATGTCAGATAGTCATATAAAGTATTTAGCTGAAATTGGAATTTACGGTAAGGTAGGTGCTCTGCTCTATGAAAGTCATCTTGCTACGTTATGGTGCATACTTTTAAATTTGTCCATTGTTGTAGTGGCAGTTATCGTAAATTATACGGAATACAGCGAAAATACCTGGAAGCAAATAATAGCAAGGCCTGTTGAAAGAAAAAAAGTTTATTTATCCAAATGGATTGTAGTACTTATAGCTGCAGTTATATTAGTGATGTTAAATGGAGTATTTTTAATGATTATAAAAAGTTTGTTTCATATAGATGGCAGCTGTGCAGTGATTTTTAAATATGCGGGGCTAGAACTGTGTACAGTTTTAGGTGTAGTAAGCTTTCAGCAATTTATAAGCTGTTATATGAAAAATTCTCTAGCATCAGCAGCTGTAGGATTTGCAGGAAGTATAGGAGCCTATATGTTTGCACAGAGCAAATTACTTTCATATATAGTACCATATGCTAATGTTCTACTGGCACTGCCTTCAGGAGGCAGTAAAGATGTATATACTGTAGCTTTCTTTGGAATAGTGTCTGGAATCTTATGGCTTGCAATTGGAATTTTAGAATTTAATAAAAGAGATATTAAGTAGGGAGTGAGCAGTATGAAAAACATATATAAAGTAGAATTACTAAAATTAAGACATTCAAAAATACTTAACATAGTGATGTTTCTTCCACTGTTTTTTGTAATACTTGGTTTTACAAATTTCTTAAGATACAAAAAGCTTTTTACGGAAAAAGGACAAAATGTATGGAGTCAAGTATATACTCAAAGTTCAATATTTTATGGATTGTTTATCATAGGATTATTTATTACAATTGCAATTGCTGTTTTGGTTAGAATAGAAAATAGTGAAGATAATTTTAAAAGAATGCTGACGCTGCCTGTGAAAAGAAGTGAATTATATATAGCAAAGCTTGTTATAGGCTGCGGTATAGTATTTTTAAATCTTATATTATTTATGCTTCTTACGATCTTAGCAGGTGCAGTTATAGCACCACATAGTCAAAGTATGCCAAGGGAAATGATATATGCTCCGCTGCTTGCAATTATAGCTTCACTGCCTGTTATAGCAGTTCAATATTATCTGAGTATGAAATTCAAAAATATTGCAGTACCGCTGGGAGTAGGACTAGCCTTTTCTTTTCCCTCAGTTCTTATTGACAATACTAAGTATTGGATGCTTTTTCCCTGGGATTATCCAGGAAGGGTATTACTGGGTGGTTCAAATATGAGTTTTAATTTTCCACCATATATGTATGTAGTATCTGTTATTTTATTTATAGTAGTTACATTAGTTGGAGTGTGTGAATTTAACAATAGAGATGTTTAACTTACTCAGCTTTTGTATATACAAATTTTTAATTAATAGTTAAGAATGAAGAATTAATAGTTAATGTGGATTTTTTTCCGTTACACTACAAAAAATCTTTGATTAAGCTTTTCATCACTCGTTTTGCTAAAGCGAAACATTGATGAGTTATATAAATTTAAAGATTTTTTGCGACAGCTAAAAATCATCCTTCACTATTAATTTTTCATTATTAATTCTTAACTTGTAAAGCTTTGCTTTGCTTTGCAGTATTTTTAAACTGGGAAAGTTAATCAACATCAACTTTCCCGCTTTTTATTTGTTCAAAGCAATAATCAGAATAAATTTGTTTAATAATACTAGCTTTATCCTTACGAATAGGAACTTTAGCACCATTTTTTAAAAGGAAGTCAATTTCTAGCATAGAAGATATATAAAACATATTTATGATATAGCTTCTATGACATCTTAAAAAGGATGACCCACTTAGGAGATCCCATAATTTTTTTAAAGAAGAACAGGTTTTTATAATGTGAGTACTTGTGTGAATAAGACAAGTTTTATCATATACTTCGATATAATATATATCCTTTAGGAGGATTTTCATAGAAATACCTTTACTGTAAACTTCAATAAATCGCATATTGTTTGAAAACTCATTTTGACATTTGTCCAGTAAACGTTTAATCTTATCATAACTAACTGGTTTTATAAGGTATTGCATTGCGTCTACTTCGAAGGCATCAAGAGCGTGACTTTTACTGCTGGTAACAAAAACTATTATGCACTTTTCATCATGAATTCTAATTTGTTTTGCAATTTCAATACCGTTAGAGTAAATTTTATCGTCTATATAAATATCTAAAAATATCAGTTGAAAATTTACTAGTGTAAAATCTGAGAGTAATTTATTTCCACTTTTATAAGTGAAAATTTCAATTTGAAAATTATAATTATTACAATATTTTTTAATCATATGAATTAAAACTTGCATATCAGATTCTAAGCTATCACATATTGCAACATTCAAAATTTAATTCCCCCAATTTATATAATGTTATGAATAAAATTTATTGATTCCAATGAAAACTTTAAATTCTTAAGTATAATTTTATCATCAAGTTTTGCTTTTAGGAAGAACTTACGAAATAAAATGTTATTTTGCGAAATGTTACTTGATTTTCTATAAGGATTTATATATAGTTTATAAACAGAGTTCTTGGCATCAGATGGAGTTTTGACTTCACATGATGCTTAGAAATCGTTATCCAGGGACGTAGCTGCTCTTTTACTGCCACTTGGGGAAGTGGGGGTATTAGAGCAGGTAGTCATCAAACAGTTACAATTCATGCTCAAAATTTATCTTCATGGATTAAAGCTAGATTATCACAGGTGGAGGTAATTGCAAATACTGAATTGGTATCGAGCATGAATTATAATGAAATAATACCTTATTTTAAAAGAGAACAAAAAAATTATAACGGAGTTTTTAATAGCATTGGAATATCTGATACATCTGGAAAGTTGGTTATGCAAAATGATGTTACGATTGATATAAGCTCGGAAGATACATTTCCAAAGGTTATTCAAGGAAAACAAATTATATCAGATCCATTTAAAGATAAGCAAAATCCTTCAAATTTAATAATCTCTATGGAATGTCCTGTAAAAGACATAAAAAGTGGAAAAGCAATTGGACTTGTGAGTGGTGCTTGCCTTGTTTCTACAGTTTTCAAGGAAAATACCAATTTTCATATAGGACAAACTGATAAAGTGTATATATTGAGTAATAAAGGTGATGTTTTATATAAGCAAAGTAATGATGGACTTAATGAAACTAATTTATTGAAGAGTTCTAATAGTGAGCTTAATGGGTTAGTTAAAGAGGCACTGTCTAAAGATAGTTTTTTAGGACAGTTTAAAGACAAGGATGGAACGAAGATGCTGTTTTCTGCTCATGTAGACGGAACAAATTGGTATATGCTTCTTCAGGTTCCTACAAAAGAGTATACTTCTAGCTTAAATTCATTATTATATTTAATATTAGCAGTTAGTGTTCTTGCAATAATATTTTTAATAGTAGTGTTGATTATTTTACTGAAAAAGTTTTTTAATAGGCTTTTAAAGATATCTTTACTTGCAGATAAGGTAGCAGAAGGAGATTTAATGAATTTTTTGCCGGAATCTTCAGATGAACTTGGTAAAATTAATATAACTTTTAATAAAATGATAAATAACTTAAAGAATATAATAATCAAAATAAGAAGTGTTTCAGAAGTTGTTGTTGAATCTTCAAATAGTTATAAAGAGGTTAGTTTAGAAGTGGTACAAGAAGGAAAAAACATTAAGCAATCAATAGATAATTTAACTTCAGGATCAAAAAATATAGCGGAGGAAATACAAAACATTACTGTATCGGTAAATGATGTTGAAGATAAATCCAGAGAACTTGCGGAAATAAGTACTAGAATTGATGAAATGATAGCTGAAGCAAAAGATAAAACTTCAGACGGCTCTAAAAATTTGCATACCACAGTAGAATTATTAAGCAAAATGGAACAAAAAGTAAATATTTCATCAGATGTTGTAACAGAACTTTCAGAGAAGTCTAAGACTATAGCAAATGTAACAACTACTATAACGGATATAGCTGAACAGACAAATCTATTAGCTTTGAACGCTAGTATTGAAGCAGCTAGAGCAGGGGAACAGGGTAAAGGATTTGAGGTTGTTGCAGAAGAAGTTAGAAAGTTAGCTGAACAGTCTGAAGTGGCTGCACAAGAAATTTCAAAGGAAATACAAGAAATTCAAGGCAAAATAACAAATGCTGTAGTATCAATGGGTGAAAGTATTAATTATGTAGGACTAGGGATTAAATCTACAGATAATATATTAGTTATATTCTCAGAAATTGAAAAAGAAATTGATAGAATTAAAACTATGAGTTTCAATGTATCTGAAATAGCAAAAATAGTATTACAGAATAATAGCAAAATATTTGAGTCAGTTTCAAATACGTCTGCCATGAGTGAAGAAGCAGTTGCAAGTGCATTGTCTTTTCAAGATATGGTAAGTAAGCAGGAAGATATATTTTTAAATCTTAAAGGAGCATCAGAACATTTAGATGAACTTTCAACAGCATTATCAGGAGAAATTTTTAAGTTTAAAATCAACTAGGAAAGAGCACTTTTTTCAATTATTAATAGAATGATAGTATATTAATAATTGAGAGAGGATATATATGTTTTTTAGATTTCCTGATGAGTTTATGAAAAACAAAGATAAGGTATACATTATAGACAAAAAATTTGCAGATGTAAATGGGGATGGACGTGTTGAAACTTTAATTATTACGGGAAAGAAACCTTATGGAGAAAATGGTTTTATAGATGACATAGCTCTTGTTGTAAGAAATAAAAAGACAGGGTTAAATATAAAGGTAAAACCAAAAGAAAATTCTGGTTATGATCCTAAATTATTTATAGGAAAATTTGATAAAAAGAGCAGTATACCTTTTGCATTTTTATCTATAGATTCAGGTGGCAGTGGTAGATATTATTTTGATTATATTTATTCTTTTAAAAACAATGTGACAAACCTTGTTTTTGATTATGATAAATTTAATGATGAAAATATGTATGATGCTGTATATGAAAATTTCTATAGGGTAAGTGTAAAATCACAAAATAGAAATTTGAAGGGTGTAATAGATCTTAAATCTATAAGAGATGAAGAATATTTATCAAAGATTTACAATAAAGATGGGACCCTTAAAAAACCTGAAGCAGCAGGAGTGCTGTCACTTTCCAATCTTTCACCTTTAAGCATAAATGGGTCTGGGATTTTTGATCTTTTAGCAGGTCAGAGGATAATAGGACTTTATAATTCAGATACTTTGGGATATGTGGAATCCATTTTAAGATGGGACAAAGATAAGTTTATGACTATAGAAGTTAGACTAGTAGTATCAATGTAAATTATAAAAGCTAAAGTGTATCTGCACTTTAGCTTTTATACTCTTTAAAATTTAACGTTGTGAGAATTACCCTGCATATCATAGAATGTTGCATCAGCCTGGTCTATGTAGAATGTCTCGAAAGTAGGATCGCCTACTTTATACATATTTTTAAGCATAGGCATAGTATTCAAAACAGCTTCTTGTGATTCTTTAGAGGTATTAAAAACTGCCTTTCCATTTAACCTGAGCCATTTCCCTTCTGGAGAAGTTGCACTGATTTGCATTGTAGAATTAGCTTTTAATTGCTTATATACATTTTTTGTATTGGCAGTGCAGAAATATAATTTGTTGTCGTATTTCATTGCAAATCCAAAAGGACGTAATGCAGGTGCATCTCCATTTACAGTAGCAAGATAAAAAACTTTGTTGTCAGTTAAGAACTTTAAAACTTCATCCATAATTAGTATCTCCTTTTACTATAAAATATTTTTAAAATGTAACTAATTACATTTTAACACAAAAATTAGAATAGATAAATTATATGGTGAATTTTTCTATTGATTGTTGAAGCTTACTTAAAAAATCAAAAATTTTGTTTGCAAAACATGTTTTTTTATGAAGAATTATGGTAAGTGTATGGCATTAATTAGACCACAATGATATAATTGCCATGTAACAAATGAATAAAATTATTCAAATTAAAATAATTAGTATATGATAATTGGGAGGAATCATTTTTGTTTGATAAGTTATTAAAAAAAACAGATACAAAAGAAGATCAATATGTGAGTTCAGATTATATACATAAGGACATACTTGTAAAACTTTTTTCTGATGCAGCACAAGGTAAAATGACAAAACTAAGTTTAAGAGATGTAAAGTGCAGTGATGTGGTAGAAAAATGGAATGAAGTTATAGACGTGATGTGTGAATCCAGAAAAAAAAGCATTCTTGAAACAAATGATGTATTACAAATGGTAATTAGGATGGATTCAATTAGAGATATTATCAAAAGTGTGGATATACAAACAGAGCATTTACATTCCATGTCTCAAAATAGTGAAGAGCTAGAGGCATCTATTGAGGATGTTTCTAATATATCACAAAAAATGTCAAAGAGTTCAAGTGATGTAAAAAAAGTATCTGAAACAGGAATAAAAAATGTGTATGATTCAGTTGAATTTGTAAAAAAATCATTTGATGATATTGACATAATAGACAAGCAAATGAAAGGTGTTAAGGAAAAAACTCATAAAATAAATGAAATAGTTGATATTGTAAAAGGTATTGCAGATCAAACAAGTTTACTGTCACTAAATGCTTCAATTGAGGCAGCAAGAGCAGGAGAGCAAGGTAAAGGATTTGCCGTTGTTGCAGATGAAGTAAGAAAACTTGCTGAAAATACTACAAGTTCAGTTTTAGATATACAAAAAAATGTTTCGAATTTGCAAAAAGATATTGACTCATCAGTTGATAAAATCAACCAGACAGCTAAGCAATTAGAGTCAGGTAAAGATCTAGTTAACAGCTCACTGGATTCAATCAATATAATTGGTAATTCAATAGACAGTGTTAACGAAACAATTAATCAAGTTGCAGCAGATACAGAGGAACAAACTGCAGCAACCCAGTCTTTTGCTAGTAGTATTATGGAGCTATCCCAGCATGCTGATCATATAGACAGTAATTGTAAAGGTATTGGAAAATTTATATATGATTTAAGTAAAAGAATAGACTCTATGAGAGTTGAAATGCTTAAAAATAAAGAATGTCTCACAGATTCTGATATGGTAGAAATCTATAAAACTGACCATTTACTTTGGAGATGGAGAATATATAATATGCTTCTTGGTAACGAAAAAGTAAATATTAGTGCTGTAGAAGATTATAAGGGATGCAGACTTGGAAAGTGGTATTATAATATAGATAGTGATAAGTTTAGAAATAGCAAGGCCTTTGTAGAGTTAGAAAAATCACATATAGAATTACATGAAGTTGCAAAAGAAGCTGCTCTTGCATATGAGAAAAATGATATAAAGCTGTCAGAAGAATGCCTTGAAAGAATGGATATGTGTTCAAAAAAGGTATTTGCTCTAATGGATGAGATAAAAAACGCCAAACTAAACTAGTGACATTACATTTATAGTGATTCTAACTAAAAAATCAACTTATACGGAGTATAAGTTGATTTTTCGTTTAGAATCACTATAGATAAAAAGTCAATATTTATTAAGCAATGTTTTCTTCTTTGTCGATAGCAGATTCAACTTTATTTTTATCTATTGAATTAACAATTATATATGAAAGTAATCCTACAATTATACCAAAGATTATTGGATAATTAGAATCAACTCCATATTTAAAAAATGTTCCAGAAACTACTATAGTACTTAAAAATAATGATACAAGGCCTGCTTTTGGACTGAATTTTTTAAGTACAAATGCAGCAAGTACAGGTACGAATACACATCCTGACAGATAAGCATAGGCCATATCCAGTGCTGTAAGTACATCTTGAATCAAAAATGCTATTATCATAACTCCAATTCCAATTAAACAAGCAAATAGTCTATTAATGGCAATTGATTTCTTTTCATCAGGATTCTTATTGATAAAACGAGTATACACATCATTGTAAAGTATAGTAGAAGATGCAAGGATAGAACCGCTAGCAACTGACATTGTAGCAGCCATAGCAGCAGCTATAACAAAACCTTTAACTCCAATTGGCAGGAATAAAGAAACTCCTGAAACAAAGGCATTTTGAGGATCTTTTAATGATGGCAAAGCTATGTATACACACATACCTAGTAAAATAGCAGCAGCTCCATATATCATGCTGTAGAACCCCGCTAAAATAGTTCCTCTTTTAGCAATCTTTCCATTTCTTGCCGTAAAAATACGCTGCCATATATCCTGTCCAATTATCAAACCAGGGATATACATTAGAAGATACATTACAATACTATCATATCCTATACCTGTTATACTAAGGTGTGATTGAGGTACTGATGTTAAGATGTGGTGAATACCGCCCATTTTTACTATAGCAAATATAGGAATTAATATAACAATACCAAGAGTTTTTATGACAAATTGTATAATATCTGTCATGGAAACAGACCACATTCCTCCTATAAAAGTATAAAATATTACAATTCCACCGCCAACTAGCATAGAAACTTGTGTATTCCAGCCCATTATACCGCTTATTATTGCTCCAACAGATACAACTTGTACAACACTCATCATCATTGTATATACGAATGTAAGTAATGAACTAAATATTCTTGCAGATTTACCGTAGTTATTTTCTATAACTTCATTAATACTAAGTGCTTTCATTTTTGAAAGCTTGGAGGAAACTAAAAATCCAAGGGCTATTAAGCCTAAGCCTAAACTTCCTGCTAGCCAAATACCAGATATACCAAATGTATATCCTAATTTTGCACCACCTACTGTTGCTGCACCGCCTATTGCAAGGGCAGCCATGCATCCAAAAAACATTGGAAATCCTAGTCTTCTACCAGCTACTAGATAATCTTCCTTTGTTTTTGTAAATTTTGTTGAGAAAATACCAATACTTATCATTACAATAAAGTATAAAATAATAATACCGTAATCAAATGTAGTTAACATTTAATAGCCTCCTTTAAATTTGTCTATACTTGATAGATTTTTAAATATAATTTTTTTGAATATTTATTAAAAAAATTCATAATCTGTTAGTATTAAATTTTTCATGCATATAATCATTTGATATTAATGGTAAATGGGAATATGCCGCTATTACAAATATAAAATTATATTACTTGAAACGACGTTTCTTGATATAATATTATCACTTATAAAATTAAAATCAATACAAATATGCAAATTTTTATTATTTTCTTTGCATAATAATTCATATTTTATATTGACTTAGTGCTGTCTTAATGATATTCTACGTGGTAAGACCACTAGGAGGAGTATTTATGAAGATAATTGTACTTATAAAAGAAGTTCCAGATATGGAAAAAGTAAGATTTGATAGTGAAAAAGGTGTTGTGGACAGGTCATCTGCTGAAGCTGAAATCAACCCCTTTGATCTAAATGCCCTGCAGGAGGCAGTTAATTTAAAAAACGAATTTGGAGGAGAGGTAACTGTTATTAGTATGGGGCTTCCAAGATCAGAAAAATCACTAAAGGATGCCTATGCTAGAGGTGCAGATAGAGGAATCCTTTTAACGGATAGAAAATTTGGTGGAGCTGATACATGGGCAACAGCCAATACCATTGCAGCTGAAATAAAAAAGATAAAGGATTATGATCTTATTATTTGTGGTGAAAAGTCTGTTGATGGGGATACAGCTCAAGTTGGAGCAGAAGTAGCTGAATTTTTAAATATACCCCATGCTTATTATGTTGAAAAAGTTAATGCTGTTTCCAGAAATGAAATTGAAGTAACCATTGAAAATATTTGCGGAAAGAAACAAAATAGAAAAATGAAAATGCCAGCACTAATAAGTGTAACTAAGAACGTCAATTATCCTGAGTTGCCTTTGTTAGAAAGAAAGCTTGAATCATTAAAAATTGAAATAGAAAAATGTTCTTTAGAAAACCTTAATGGGTATATAAAAGGAGAAGAAGCAGGTTTTAACGGTTCTAAGACTAAAGTTGTTAAAATAGTGGTGCCAAAGGAAGTAAAGCGGGAAAGTAAAATTTATAAAGGTAATTTAAATTGCTACATGAAAGATGTAATTCATATGATGAAAGACAAAAATATAATATGAGGTGGTGACAACATGAAAGATTATAAGGGTATTCTCATTTATGTGGAACAACATGAAGGTACTATACACAAAGTAAGTTATGAACTCATTAATAAAGCAAAGGAGCTCTGCAAACAGAGTAATGCACCACTATGCTGTCTAGTCCTTGGAGATGAAGGCATAGATGTTAAAGGGCTGAATTACTGTGGAGCAGATAAAGTATTTTATATGAAAGATAGATGTTTTGAAAATCCAGAAGAATATCTGTTTAAGGAGAACATAGTTAAATTTGTGAAAGAATACAAACCAGAAACCATATTGATAGGCGCTACTAATTTTGGACGTTCTCTTGCACCTAGAATTGCAGCGGCTTTGAAAATAGGGCTTACGGCAGATTGCACAGATTTGAAAGTGGATGGAGATGGAAAACTTATACAGGTTAGGCCAGCTTTTAGTAATAATATCTTTGCTCATATAAAATCCAAAGGTTTTCCCCAAATGGCTACAGTGAGGTACAAAGAATTTAATGAGGCAGAGAGAAATGAAAAAAGGGATATAAATGTTTCAGTAATAGAACCTTATGTTAGGTCATATGACAAAATAAGCTGGATACAGGAGTTTAAGAAAGAAAATTTTGATATTACAGAAGCAGAAGTTGTAGTTGCTGCTGGCAGGGGAATTAAAAAAGCAGAAGATTTACATATGCTTGAAGAACTTGCTTCATTACTTGGCGGCAAAATTGGAGCATCAAGAGCTCTTGTAGATGCAGGAATGATTGGAAGTGCCCACCAAATAGGCTATAGCGGAAACAGGGTAAAACCAAAGATATACATTGCCTGTGGTATATCGGGTGCTCCCCAGCATATAGCAGGTATGAAGGAATCGGAAGTTATTGTTGCTATTAACAGTGATCCTTCTGCACCTATATTTAATATTGCAGACTACGGATATGTAGGAGATTTATATGAAGTTATTCCGAAAATGATTGAAGAAATAAACTCAACTAAATAATGGAGGCTTGATGATGGAACAAGGAACAATTGATTATTTAATAAATACTGTTGGCAGCGATTTTGTAATAACAGATCCTGAGCAAAAGTTATCTTATATGTATGATGAAATAGAACACAATGTAAGACCTAAGGTAAATATGGAATCGGTAGTTGTAAAGCCACTTAATTCAAAGGAAATATCTGAAATTGTAAAATATGCAGGTGAAAACAAAATTCCTATTGTAGTACACGGTGGTGGGACAGGGCTCTGTGGAGGCGCTAGTCCAATAAAAAAAAGTATTGTAATTTCAATGGAAAGAATGAATAAAATCATTGAAATAGATGAGAAAAATATGATGGCAGTAGCTGAAGCAGGCGTTACACTGGCTCAGCTGATTGAAGAATTGGAAAATCACAGCGGAATATGCTTCCCTGTGCACCCTGGAGACGAGGGAGCGCAAATGGGAGGTATGGTTGCAACCAATGCAGGCGGAGCAAGAGCTGTAAAACACGGTATTATGAGAAATCACATAAAAGGTATTGAAGTAGTTCTTCCAAATGGTGAAATACTAAACCTTGGAGGGAAATTGCTTAAGGATAATACAGGATATAACCTTTTACAATTGATTATGGGAAGTGAAGGAACTCTTGCCATTATAACAAAGATCACATTTAGATTATATCCTGAAGATAAATTTACGGCTTCGATAGTATTGGCTTTTGAAAATATAAGTGATGCCTCAAATGCAGTTCTCGAAATTATGAAAAATGGAGTTGCTCCACTTGCAGTAGAATATCAGGACAGATATTTAAATGTAAAATCTGCTGAAATACTTGGACTTCACTGGCCTCTTGATAAGGGCATGGCGGATCTTCTTATTATTTTATCAGAGAAAAGTGAGGAAGCACTATATGCCTCCTGCCAAATAATTAATAATGTATGCAAGAAATATAATGCAAGTAAAGCTGTATTTGCAGGTACTAAAAAAGAGCAGGCTGAAATGCTTGCTATAAGAAGCGGCAGTTATGAAGTAATAAAGGAGAATATTGCTTATTCTTTTGATATGGCAGTTCCGGCAGGATATATGCCTGACTTTTTAAATGATTTGTGGAAGCTTGTGGATTCTTATGGTACAAATTCTTATATAACAGCACATTTGGCTGATGGAAATGTACATAATGATATTTATATGGTGGATGGCAAAAATCCTGAATATCTGGAAGAACTTAAAATGAAAATGTACAAGCTCTGCTTTAAATATGGCGGTACTTTAACTGGGGAGCACGGCATAGGAAAGCTGAGAATAAAGGATTTAACTCTTCAGAAGTCGAAAGCGGAAATTGAGCTTATGAAAAGCATAAAAAGGGCATTTGACCCGAATAATATTCTCAATCCAGGTACAGTACTGGAAATGTAACTGTAAAATTATAGAGTTTCTAAGCAAAAAATCAACTTATACTTCCGGATATTTTTACAACCTTCAGTTCATCAAATATTTTGATAAGTCTAAGTAGAAAATTTGTAAAAACTTAAGGACTTTTAAAAACTCGTACCTCAAACAATTCAAAAGTCCTTAGTTTTTTAACAAATTTTCCACTAAGACTTATATACAAAATATTTAAAAGAACTTCATTATTGTAAAAATATGCCTGCGTATAAGTTGATTTTTAAGTTAGAAACTCTATATAGTTAAATATATATTAAATTATTTCTAATATATAATATATGTTAATAATTTTGGAGATAGTTCATAAAACGAATTACTAAAGGTTTATTACAAATACCGCAATATCTTACAATACATAAATATAACAATTTGATATTATAGTCGTATAAAATTATTGGAGGTAATGAATATGAATATTGGTAATTGTTTTGAAAATGGACAAATTGGTACTATATCTGAAATTATTAAATCAAAAGATAAGACTTTTAATCCTCATCCAAAGTTTAAAGGAGTTTGTCTAAAAAATCTTGTAACAGGAGACATGACAAATAATAAAATTAGCTGCGTTTTAGTTAGGGTTGAGCCATTTTGCACATTAGATACTCATATACATGAAAATAGTTTAGAAATACATGAAGTTATTTCTGGTGATGCAACTTGCTATATTGGTGAAAATAAAATTAATTATACAGTAGGTACTGTTGGCGTTATTCCTGAAAATGTTTCTCATAAAGTAGAAGCAGGAAAAAACGGAATATATATTCTTGCCAAATTTACACCTGCTCTTTAATCAAAATTTCTGCAGCTGCTTTTAAATTGCATTGGTGTTATACCAATATGCTTTTTAAAAGTATTGCACAGGTGGCTTTCATCTGAAAAATTGAAATTAAATACTAAGTCAGAAATGGGCTGCTGTTTTAGCAGCCCTTTTCGGATCTGCTTTATTTTTTCCTGAATATAAAATTGATATGGGGTAACGCCCATCTGATTTTTAAATAATCTTAACAAATGATATTTTGATATATTGGCATAATTTGATAATTTTTGCAAATTAAAAGTTTCATTCAAATTATCCTTTATGAAATCTGAAGTTAATGATATTATTTTGATGTTCGTGTGCTTTTTACAATTATGATCTATTTTTATATATTGTTTCAGAAAATACAATAGTATATTTTCAAAACAAACAGTATTATTACTATGATTATAATTTTGTATCATGTTTAAAATTGCCATTTCCACTATTCTATCTTTAAAAACATACCTGCATAAGGAATTATTATTATATTTTTTTACATTAGAATTCATACATAGCACTATATATTCATATTGAGTTTTATTAATTGCAGAAATTGTATGTTCAATGTGTGGGGGAATAAAGTATACATCACCTTTTTCCAACAAGTATTCTTGTCGTTCTACGTTTAATCGTATTATTCCATTTGTAACTATTCCAATACAGAATGCATTATGGCTGTGTCTTGGAAATGAATGGAAACTTTTTTCCCTAATTATCTCAACATTTTTATTACAATAGAAATTAATTTTATTTTTTTCTCTATACATACTAATAATCACCTACTTATAATTTAATTCTATTAATATATAGTGTAACCTAATTATTTAAGCTTTTTAAGCAATTCTATATCTATTTTCTTAAGATGATGTTCAAGAGCCTCTGCGGCAGCATCGGGATCATGGTTTTCTATAGCTTTAAGGATGCATAAGTGTTCTTCGTATATATTATGTATAGATTTTTCTTCGTATAGTGAAATATTTACGGTTTTGTCAATAAAAATATCCATTAAGTAGGAAAGACTGTTCCATGTGGTGATAAATAATTCATTACCTGATAATTTGATGATTTCATAGTGGAATTCTTTATCAAATTCTGCTTTTTTACTTTCATCATTTTCATTTACCATGTTTTTATATGTTTTATATAATTTTTTTATGTCTTGGTTTGAGGCCTTTTTGGCAGCAGCTTTTACAGAGGAAGATTCCAGGACTTCTCTAAGATCAAATAAGTCTTCAATACTCCCATTGCTCAATTTAAAGGATATGGACAGCGGCTTATAGTAACTGTCATTAATATTGTTAGATATAAAGTTTCCCTGACCATGTTTCCTTTCGATTAAGCCAATTATCTCGAGAGCTTTTAAAGCTTCTCTTAAAGCCGGACGTCCAACCTTCCATATTTCTGTTAGTTGTCTTTCAGGCGGTAATTTATCGCCAATTTTCAATTCATCATGTAATATCATATTTTGTATTTTTTCAATAATAGATTGAACTACATTTTTATTTTCAGTGGTTTCAGACATAGTAACTCCTTTGTATATTTAAGTCTATATAATGTTATCATAAGTGGGATAGAAATTGAAGTGTATGCTAAAGATGTATGTGATGAGAAGTTTAAAGTTAGGGCAATTGGAAATGAAATTGAATAAGAATCCTGTTAATAAACATAAGGTGGAGTTTAAAACTCCGCCTGATGCTAAGAACTCTGTTTATTAACATATTATTTTTTCTTCCCACCATGCATAACCTACAGTTGCTGCAGCAGACTGATTAGGGGTTTCAGGGTTTGATAAGAAAATTAGAAATGATCCTCCAGGAGGAAATATAAACTTTCCAACTTCCTCATCACCAACTGTAACGTCTGGAAGAGCTCTTCTAACGAAAGCTTTTTTACCTCCAAGGGGCTCATTAATTACATTAATTGCCTCAAATAATCCTATTTTGGGTTTAGGCGGTGGACAAAGAGCTGTATTGCCAGGAATTACTGTTGTAACTCTTATTGCATTTCCTGATGGCTGACTATTAAACCATATTTGGGCTCTTATTGGTGATTGTCCTGTATTTGAAACCTGCCAAAAATAAACATGTAAGTTAACACCTGAATTATTAGGATTGAATAAACCTGCCCATGCACTTTTACTATTCCCAAATTCTAGTTCATCTGTAGCCCCAACAAAATATTTTCCTTGAAGTGATAGATACAAAGCATATGGCATACTGGCTACTTGAGTTATTGGATTTGCTAAAAAAACTGATTTTTTGTTGTTATTGCAGCTTCCCATTTAAGATAATCCTCCTATTCTCTATTTGATTTCTTGAATTTTTTCTTCCAACCATCCAAAAGCGACTCGACCTTCTCCAATTTGATTTGATTCCTCTAAATTTGACAAGGAAATAATAAATGATCCTCCTGGTGGAAATATAAATTTACCAACCTCTTCACTTGCAATTGTAACTTCCGGAGTAACTTTCCTTGTAAATACATTGTCTCCATCATAGGGCTCATTAAGCACATTATTTGCTTGAAGTAAATTTACTCTTGGTATTGGTAATGGCTTAAGGGCAGTGTTGGCAGGTGTTACTAATTCTGATTTAATAGGCTCACCAGATGGTTCTGCATTAAACCATATTCGCGCTACTAATGGCGACTTTCCGACATTTGTAACAGTCCAAACATATATATAAAGATTTACTCTAGAATTAACTGGATTTACTAATCCTGCCCATGCTATATTTTTATCTTGAAATTTCATATCATCTGCATATCCTACAAAGTACTTTCCTTGAAGTGATAAATATAAAGCATAAGGCATATCAGCCACTTGAGTTATTGGATTAGGCAAAAAAATTGAATTTTTATAATTTTCCACTTTTATCACATCTCCTATTAAGGTATTTTCTTATGGAAAATACACTTCTTAGTCATATAATATTTGTACTGTATAAGTTTTGTGAGAGCACGTCCAATAAAAACATTATGAATAATTTGTTATCGTTGATCACAAATAGCATCATTATTGCAAGTTTAAAGTTATTTTAATTTACATAATGAAACAATTCTATTATTTGTAAAAATTTAAAAGTGCATTTTTAGCATTAATTATGCTATAATTATGATTGTAAAATATAAAGGAGGTACATATTATGAATAAAAAGTTATCTAAAGATGCATATGGCGGCATAGCTGGTAAAGACTATGTCCCTTACATTTCCAGTGGCTCTAAATCTGGTGGAAATGCTGCTGTATTAACAATCGGTATTATTCTAGCTGTACTATTTGCAGCATCTACTGCCTATTCAGGTATGAAATCAGGGCTTACAGTTGCTGCTGGTATACCTGGTTCTATAATAGGTTCTGTATTTATAGCTATATTTGCTAAACAGAAAGGTATCCTTGGCAAAAATTTAGTTCAAGGTATGTCAAGTGGTGGAGAATCTATCGCTAGTGGTATGATATTTGTTTTACCAGCAATAATTTTAATAGGTTCAAAAGTTTCTTTCTTTGAAGGTTTTGTTGTTGGTGTAGGAGGTGTTTTATTCGGTATAGGAGTAGCTTCTCTTGTTTACAATTATTTAATAGTTGAAGAACATGGTAAATTGATGTACCCTGAGTCAATGGCTATATCTGAAACACTTGTTGCTTCAGAAGGTGCTAAAGAATCAGTGAAGTACATGGGAATAGGCTTTGGAATAGGCGGTATTATAACTGTTTTTACTAGTTCATTTTTAAATGTAGCTAACAATGTTATAAGCTATGTAAACGAGTCCTTTTACAAGTGGAAATTTGAAGTTGAAGCCAATCCACTATTATTAGGTATAGGATTTATAGTTGGCATAGATGTTTCCTTAACTATGTTTGCGGGTTCTATATTATCTAACTTTGCTGTTACACCTTTAATAGGTTATTTTGTTTCTCTTGGAAAAGGCGGTGCAACTGTATGGAATAATTCACATGTTGCTTTAAATGCCATGCAAGTTAAGCATATAGCAGGCAGCTATGTAAAATATATTGGAGCAGGCATGATGCTTTCTGGAGGTTTTATAGGTGCTATAAAACTTATACCAACTATAGTATCTTCCATAAAAGAAACTCTTGGTGTCAAGTCATCAAAAGGTTCTGGAAGTTCATCTGCTGAAAACTTAATATTATTTGGTGGTATAATAATAGGCTTTATAGGTGGTTTCATGATATCTGGTGGTAATATACTAATGGCAATAACTGCTTCTATTTTATCACTAGTATTATCATTATTATTTGTTATAGTTGCTGGTCGTTTAACTGGTACTATAGGAACTTCAAATCTTCCCGTATCCGGTATGACTATAGCTTCTATAGTTATTGTAACATTATTATTTGTTACAATGGGATGGAAAAACCCTGGAAATAACAGGTCTTTACTTTTATTTGGTACGTTTATAGTTACTGCTATATCTGCAGCTGGAGGTTACTGTCAATCACAAAAAGTCACTTTTATAGTTGGCGGTGACAAAAATGAAATGCAAAAATACTTTGCTATAGCTGGTATAGTTGGTGCTGCAGTAGTTACTGGCGTTATAATGTTACTTTCAAGCCAGCTTGCTATGACTGGTGATAACGTGCCATTTGCATTACCTCAAGCTAATCTAATGTCAACATTAACTGGCGGTATAATGTCAGGTAGTTTACCTTGGGTTATGATAATTGTTGGTATTGTTATGGGATTTACTTTGTTCTTATTAAAACTTCCTGTAATGACAATTGCCATAGGATTCTATTTGCCAATATCTACAAATGCCATAATATTAATAGGTGCATTTGTTCGTCTATTTGTAGAAAAAACTTCTAAAACTGAAAAGCAAAAAGAAGCTAGAGTTTCTAATGGTGTAAGTTTATCATCTGGACTGGTTGCTGGTGGTTCCATAATAGGACTTGTTGGTATAATACTTCAAGTAACTAATGTTATAAAAATAGGTGAACCAAGTGGATTTGCTGCTTCTAATGGAATGGGATATGTAATATTAGCAGCTCTAATAATAGCTTCAATAATACCTATAATGAAGAGTAAGGAAAAAAATGCCAAATAACAACGAAGAGGTCTTAAATATAATATTTAAAATCTCTGATAATTTAGAATATGAGGTAGATGAAGACGGCATTGTGACTATACTCGAAAAACAAGATCATAAGATTCAAAAGTTTTTTAGAAAAATTAAATTTAGAATTCCAGAATATAAAAAAATTACTTTGGATGAATATGCAAGTTATGTGTTTTTACAGATAGATGGAAAGAAAACTGTAAAAGCTATTGGAGAAAATCTAGAAGCAAAGTATGGTGATAAAGCTCACCCACTTTATGAAAGATTGTTGTTATTTTTAAATCATATAGATGTTAATTGTCACTATATAGAAAAAATAAATTAATTATAAAAGATGGCACTATGTTATAGCTGCCATCTTTATTTTTATGAATTTTTACCAACTTCAAATAGAATATATAAGCAAATATGCTATTGACATATTTAGAAGTAAGTACTAATATATATAATATAGTTGATTATGATTATCAATATCAATTAATAAAAACTGTACATGAAATTTTACTATTTTTAGGAGAGTGATATTATGGCCAATAGTATAGGACTTAATGAAGTTAAAATTAAATCAAGAGTTAAGGTAGTTCAAATATTACCTGAAAGTAAAGTAAGAAAAAAAATTATGGACATGGGTATTGTAAGAGGAACTGAAATTATTGTAGCAGGAAAGGCACCCATGGGTGATCCAATAGAACTTCAGGTTAGAGGATACAGCTTAAGTTTAAGAAAAAATGAAGCAAAAGATATTTTAGTAGAGCTAATATAAAAAATTTGTTAGGAGGTGATTCATATGATTGAAAGCAATATGCCGTTGAATGCTGTTTCAATGGGGAGAAGCGCCGAAATAAAAGATGTAGTTGGAAGTGAAATTATGTGCAAGAAGCTTATGGAGATGGGACTTAGTAAGGGAACTATAATTAAAATAATGAATAATGACATAGGACATTTAGTAGTAAAACTTGGTGAAACCAGACTTGTACTTGGACGTTCAATGGCACAAAAAGTTATGGTTAGAGAAGTTTAAAGTTAATATATTGGAGGCTTGATGATGAATAAAAATTTGGTTATTGCTTTAGCGGGCAATCCTAACTGTGGTAAAACTAGTTTGTTTAATGAACTTACAGGTTCAAAACAGCATGTAGGGAACTGGCCTGGTGTTACAGTTGAAAAAAAGGAAGGAAAATTAAAATTTCAAGGTAGAGATATAACAGTAGTTGATTTGCCAGGAACGTATAGTTTAGGGGCATATTCAGAGGATGAAGTTGTAGCTCGTGATTTTATACTTAAAGAAAAACCGGATGTGGTTATTAATGTAGTAGATTCCTGTAATCTTGAAAGAAATTTATATCTTACAATGCAGATTCTTGAAACTGGAGCTAAAGTAGTTTTAGCACTTAATATGATGGATGAAGCTAAAAATAAAGATATACAAATCGATGCGAAAAAATTATCCAGTGCTATCGGAATATCAGCAGTTCCAACAGTAGCAACTAAAGGTCAGGGAATAAATGAATTAGTAAGTGAAGCTGTTAAGCTTGGAGATTTAAAAGAGCATAATTTATATAAAATTGATTATGGTGCTGAAGTAGAAAGAGAAACAGGAAAAATAGAACTTGCTTTTTCAGAAGCAGCTGCAGATCTTGAATATCCATCTTCTTGGACAGCATTAAAGCTTATAGAAAATGATGAATATATAAATAAATATGTGGGTGAGAAAGTAAAAACAAATGCAGTAAAGAAACAGGTTCAAAATAGTATAGAAAAAATTACTAAGTCTATTGGCTATGAGCCAGATGCTTTTATAATTGACAAAAGGTATGAAAAGATAAGCAATGTTGTTAAAGATAGTGTAAAGAAAAATACAGTTGTTAAAGAAAGTGTTTCGGATAAAATAGATAAAGTAATTACTAATAAATGGCTTGGAATACCTATATTTGCACTTATAATGTTTGGGGTTTATCAGATTTCAATAGGCCTTGGTAATGGACCACTTGCGGATTTAGTAAATGACTGGATAGGTAAGCTTGGAGCTAGCGTGGATTTTGGACTTCAACATATAGGGGCACCTGAACTTTTGGGCGATTTTGTTAGAGATGGTATTTTTGGCGGTGTTGGTTCAGTACTTGGATTTATGCCTATGATTTTGATAATGTTTTTCTTGATATCCCTTCTGGAAGACAGCGGATATATGGCAAGAGCTGCTTATGTAATGGACAGGCTCATGCATGCAGTTGGGCTTCACGGTAAAACAGCAGTATCACTTATAATTGGATCAGGTTGTAATGTTGCAGGAATAATGTCGGCAAGAACTCTTGAAAACAAGAAGGATAGAATGATAGCTATTTTAATAAGTCCTTTCATTTCATGTCCAGCAAGACTTGAAATTTATGGATTATTTATTGGAGCATTCTTTGCAAACAAAACAGTAGGTATATTTAGTGAAGGCGGACTTATTGTATTTATACTCTATGCTCTAGGTATTGCAGTTGCAATATTAATGGGAAAATTCTTTAGCTCAAAAGTATTTAAAGGTGAAAATTCATATTTTGTTATGGAATTACCTCCATATCGTATACCAACTCTTAAAGGAATTTTGATTCACATGTGGGAAAAATCAAGTCACTTTTTAAAGAAGGCAGGAACCGTTATTTTAGTTGTATGTATAGTTGTTTGGATTCTTACTAATTTACCAGCAGGTGCACCACAAGACAAAACTATATTAGCAAGATTAGGATCACTAATATCACCTATATTTAAACCGGCAGGTTTTGGAACATGGCAGGCAGGAGTTGCACTTATAACAGGATTTGCAGCTAAAGAAGCTGTTGTTGGTACTTTTGGAACAATTTATGGAGTAGACGAAGGAGTACATCTTTTCCATGCAATACAAAATACTTTTACACCGCTTACAGCAATGTCATTTATGGTAATGTGCCTTTTATATGTACCATGTGTTGCAACTATAGGAGCAGTAAAAAGTGAAACAAATTCAAGTAAATGGGCATGGGCAGCAGTAGGGTATACTTGTGCAATTGGATGGATATGTGCAGTAATAGTATATCAGGTAGGAAGATTGATGGGATTTGTTTAAATTACACTTTTGATGAGAATGAAATTCAATATTATTTAATCCATTGATAGTAGACTGTGTTTTAAATAATAATTTGCAATTTAGAAAAATTGTAGCCAGTTTTAAAGCAAAGGAATACTGATATATGAGAAAATTAGAGTATATTGAGAATGCGAAAGCAAAATTGAAAGCAGAAGGATATAAATTCACTTCTTCAAGAGCTAAAATATTAAATGCTATATGTGGTAGTAAGAAGCATATA
This sequence comes from Clostridium sp. 001, assembly GCF_019056555.1. NCBI lineage: Bacteria > Bacillati > Bacillota > Clostridia > Eubacteriales > Clostridiaceae > Clostridium > Clostridium sp. 001. The sequence goes on from NZ_CP020473.1 coordinate 3,921,947, forward strand.
ACTGCTGATGAAATTTATAAAAAACTTAAAGAAAAAAATATTGGAGTTACTACTGTATATAGGAATGTTTCACTGTTTGAAAAAATAGGAATTTTGAAAGAAATATATGCTTCTGACAAAAGATATTACGAATTAGAGGGTACTGGAAAATATAAAATTCATATTCATACTAAATGTGTTAGATGTAATAAAGTTATGGATTTAGATGATAAATACATTAAAGATAATTTAAATAGTTTTATGAAAACCATAGAAAAAAGTGATTGTGTTTCAGTTCAAGGTGTAAGTATAATATTATCTGTTTTATGTGATAAATGTAAAACTTAGAGGAAAGGATGGTTTTTATGATTATGAAAATTTTGAAGAGACTCTCAAAAGGAGGATTGTATTCAAATAAAATTATGGCTAAAGAACTTAGAATAGATGAAAGCATGGTAGAACAAATGATATCCCAGCTTGAAAGACTTGGATATATAAAGCGAGATAATATGAATGCTTCATCAGGTTGTGATTGTGGGTGCTGCGATTCAAAAAAGAAAAAAAGTTGCTGCAGTGGTAAAGACAATATAAGCATAGATTTATGGAAACTTACGGAGAAGGGAAAAGCAGTAGTGTAGGAAAAAAAGTTGATTCTGCATTGAGAATGATAGTCAACAAATAAAGAAAAGATGCATATGAGTATGTTGGTGGTTAGAGTGGATAAAGTTAATGTTTTGTAAATGGACTTTGTCACATATTAAAAATAAAATCAATTACAAGGAGGATTAAGTTATGAAAAAAATATCAATTATTTATTGGAGTGGTACAGGAAATACTGAGACTATGGCAAAAGCAATACAAGAAGGAGTCAAAAGTGAAAATACAGATGTTAAACTTGTTGGTGTAGGCGAAGCAAGTTTAGAAGACGTGTCAGGTGCAGATGCTGTTGCTTTTGGATGCCCGGCAATGGGTGATGAACAGCTTGAAGAAAACGAAATGGAACCATTTATAGAATCCATTTTAGGGGATATTAAAGATAAAGATATTGCCTTATTTGGTTCATACGGTTGGGGTAGTGGAGATTGGATGACTAACTGGGAAGAACAGATGAAGAAGCAGGGAGCAAATCTCGTAGAAGAAAGCCTTATAATAAATGAAGAACCAGATGATGATGGACTAGAAAAATGTAAAAAATTAGGTAAGACATTAGCTGAGAAATAAAAATTTTTAAATATAGGGGAGGTTGTTTATGAGTAGAGAACAAGTAAGTAAATTTTTTAATATTATTAATGAGTATAATGACTTTGAATACCTATTATATGTGATAATATGCCACTGCGCTCCAACTTTAAAAAAACAAAAAATAGCCTCCCTCATTATATTTAGTGATAATGGAAGAAAGCTAAATTTAATATGGGAAAGATATAAGGATAGAATAAAAGAAAATTTAAAGATTAGTTTTTTTGAATTGCGCAGGAATAAAAAAAATATAACAGTATTATTCTATAACGATAAAATGTTGGAGACAAGTATAAAGTGTCAAAAAAATATAGATTTTCTAAATAGGTTTGGATATACAAATGAAATGGATCTTAACCAATGTTTATGCCATTTAAGTAAAAGATTTGAGAAAATATGTCCACACGAGATAGGTGTATTTCTAGGGTACCCTATAGAAGATGTAATAACATTTGTAGATTGCCCTAGTATAAAGTGTAAGATGATAGGCTATTGGAAGGTTTACCATGATGTGGAAAATGCTAAAGCTATTTTTAATAGCTATGATTTAATAAAGAAGAAGATGATTGGACTTATTTTTGAGGGATATAAGCCTACTCAATTGATACTAAATGTATAAATTTGAAATTCAGGGTAAAGCTTATGAAATGAATAATATAATAATTGATTGTAGGCATGTCAAAAATATTCTAAAGGAATGTTTTTGGTATGCCATTTTTAAGCTATGATAAATAGCGAAAGTATAGTCTAATGTGTTATTTGTTTAAATAGAGAAGTGAATTATAAATGCAAGATAAACTAAACATTTCATATGAATGTTATGTGGAATAAAGTGTGTGTGAGAAAATTAATATGAGAAAAGAGGAAATGAAAGTGATAAAGGAAATACATGAAGATAAGTTGATGGAATCTTTTTACAATATGATGCCGTACTTTAAATACTATTTTGGAATGGAATTATTATTTACAATTTCCAATACTAAAAAATTCCTTTTGGTTCAAGATAGTGAAAATTTAGCAACCAATTTTAAAGCAGGTGATGAAATACCTAAAAATTGCGCTGCAGATGTGTGCTTAAAGAAAAAGGAAGTTATACATATTACAGTACCAAAAGAAGTGTTTGGAATACCTGTAGAAACAATTGGAATCCCGGTTTTTGTGAATAATAAAATAGAAGGCACAATGGTAATAGGCATGAGCACTGACAAAACAAATAAAAGAGAAAAAATAACTAATCTAGCTAATACATTGTCAGAATCATTAACTCAAATGAGTTCAAATGTAGTAGAAATATCTTCTAAGTTTCAACAAATAAATCAAACCAATGAGAGTATTGGAGAATTTATTAAAAAGTCAAAAGAAAGCTCTAAAAAAACTGATGAAGTTCTAACATTTATTAAGGGTATTGCAAAACAGACTAATTTACTTGGATTAAATGCTGCAATTGAATCAGCTAGAGCAGGGGAATACGGAAAGGGATTTAGTGTGGTATCATCAGAGATAAGAAAACTTTCAAGTTCAACAAAACAATCAATAGATGAAGTAAATATGATTTTAAATAATATACAAAATTCGATAAATGAAATATATGATAAATTTAAATGTTCTAATAGTTTATTGGAAGATCAAACGGCTGGTCTTGAAGAAGTTACTGCTACTATTGAAGAACTTACATCTAAGGCTACGATTCTAAATGAATTTGCAAATGAAATTTAAAGAATTATTAAGGTGATATAAAATGGTAAAAAGAAAAAAGATATTATCACAATTCAATCATATACAAATTAAAGAATGATGATGCAATCTTGACAAGTTTGGTATTATGAATATAATATACATATACCCCTAACGGTATGGAGGCGTAGATATGAAACAATGTATGGATTCAGCTAACCTGCATCGAAGATTAAAAAAGATTATCGGACAGGTTCAGGCTGTAGATAGGATGATAGATGAAGATGTTCCGTGTGAGGATGTTCTTTCACAAATTAATGCTGCTAAATCTGCATTACATAAATGTGGGCAGGTAATTTTAGAAGGACATATAAAGCATTGTGTGAGAGATGGAATTGAGCATGGTGATGCGGATAAGACCATTGAAAATTTTACTAAAGCAGTTGAACGCTTTGCAAATATGACTTAATAAATACAATTTTGGGAGCAGTCAGAGATGGCTGTTTTTTTTATTGTATTATTGACAACCCATACCCCCATAGGTATAATATACATATACCCCTATAGGTATATTATAATTCAAATGGGAGGTATTTATGAAAAAATTAGCAGAAAAATTGGAATACTTATTGGGAAAGGGTGGCACAAAAAAAGATATTATATTATTGATTATTTCCGGAATTGCTCTAATTGCAAGTATTTTTAATTTGATTCCACTGCCTTTTAATATGGCGTGGATAGCAATTATTCTTTGTGGAATCCCTATCATAATTGAAGCAGTTATTGGACTAGTTACAGCTTTTGATATTAGAGCGGATATGCTTGTATCAATTGCCCTTATTGCTTCTGTATGTATAGGCCAGGATTTTGCCGCGGGTGAAGTTGCTTTCATTATGCAGTTTGGTGCGCTGCTGGAAGATTTAACTGTTTCCAGAGCACGGGCAGGCATTGAAAAGCTTGTTCACCTTACGCCGCACACAGCAAGAGTTTTAGTTGATGGAAAAGAAGAAATTGTTCCTTCTGAAAAAGTTAAGGTAAATGATATCATTCGGGTATTTCCTGGTGAAACAATTCCTGTGGATGGAATTATATTATCTGGTCAGACTTCCATTAATCAGGCAGTTATGACAGGAGAGTCACTTCCAGTTGATAAAACAGTAGGAGATAACGTTTCCAGCGGCACTGCAAATCAATTTGGCGCTTTTGAAATGAAAGCTGTGAAAGTTGGAGAAGATAGTTCTATTCAGCGTATGATTCGTCTTGTACAGTCTGCAGATGCAGGAAAAGCAAAAATTGTTGGTATTGCCGACAGGTGGGCAACATGGATTGTTGTAATAGCTTTGACAGCTGCAGCATTAACATGGATTATATCAGGAGAAATTATACGTGCTGTTACGATTTTGGTTGTGTTCTGCCCTTGCTCACTGGTTCTTGCAACTCCTACTGCAATTATGGCAGCTATCGGTAATGTGACTAAGCATGGTTTTCTTGTTCGAGAAGGTGATGCCTTAGAGAGACTTGCCTCAGTATCGAAAATTGCCTTTGATAAAACAGGAACACTTACATATGGTACTCCGCAGGTATTAGAAATCAAGTCAATTAGTTCAGACATTTCAGCGGATGAATTATATTTATATGCAGCGGCTGCAGAATCACTTTCGGAGCATCCTTTGGGAAAAGCAGTAGTAAGCTGTTATAAGAAGAAATTTTCAGATTCAGTTTCGACTGCAGAACATTTTCGCATGATTCCAGGACGCGGTGTTGAAGCGAGTGTGAATGAAAAAGAAATACTTGCTGGGAATGTAGAACTTATGAAAGAAAGTGATGTATCAATTGCATCTTCAGTAATTGTGCAATCAGAAGATTTCTTAAAACAAGGATGTACGGTAATTTATATTGCTGTTGATAAAGTGCTTACTGGTTTTTTGTCGTTATCTGATACCATTCGTATGGAAAGTTCAAAGATGATTGATTCTTTATCTGCTCTTGGTGTCCAGCCTGTTTTGTTAACTGGTGATCATGAGAATGCTTCAAATACGATTGCAAATCAGCTTCATATTGAAGAGGTACATGCAAATTGCTTACCAGAGGATAAACTCAACTGGATTTCTGCATATCAGAAAAAGAAACAGGAAGTATGTATGATTGGAGATGGAATCAATGATGCACCTGCTTTAAAGATGGCAAATGTTGGAATTGCAATGGGCGGAGTTGGCAGCGATATTGCAGTAGATGCAGCAGATATAGCATTGGTGGATGATGAAGTTAAGGAACTTCCTCATTTGTTAGCACTGTCAAAGCGGATGATGTTCACTATAAAGTGTAATCTTACTTTTTCAATGACACTGAATTTTATTGCTATTACACTTGCTATTACGGGTATACTAAATCCTGTTGTTGGTGCTTTAGTGCATAATGCAGGTTCTGTGTTTGTAATTATAAACTCAGCACTATTACTGAAATGGAAGAAAAAAGAACAATTATTAGGTCTTTAATGTTGTAAGAGCTTTACTACTTTGTAAAAGGAAAAATGATATAAAAAGTTTATGAAATTATTAATGGTATGTGTGTAATAATTGTAATAAAATATATGTATAATAAAAATGTCATTACGCTTTTTCATAATTGATGGATTTTTAGATGGTGGAATTTTGGCATTAAGATTGGAAAGTGATGAAATTGACAGAAATATATAGTTCTATGGATCATATTTTACTGTTAGATGATTATAGTGATCCTAAATTGCATAAGCATTTTGCAAAACATTTAATTATAAGTTTGAAGGACGAAATAAGCTGCACGATTGAGGAAAAAAGTATAAGCTGCAATGGAATTTTAATTAATTCTAATATTATGCACACCATAGATAGTAAAAATCAGCAGGTTCTTGTTTTTCTATTTGATGAAACTTCAGATATTGCTAAAGAGGTTCAAGAACAATATTTTATGCACAGACAGTTTTCTGTATTACCTAAAGAAAATGTAAGGAAAATAGTAAAAATATGGAGTCAGTTTATTGAGGTTAAAAAAGAAAATATTACGCGTGCATACAAGAAAGCTTTTAAGAAAATTATGGAAGTGTGTAATGTTAAAGTTAAGGTTGTTTTAAATAAGGATGATAGAATAAAAAGTGTTATAGAGTATTTAAATTGTATAGATACTATATCTGAGGGAACTTTAGATGAACTTGCAAAACATGTGTTTTTGTCAAAAAGCCGATTATCACATTTGTTTAAGGAGCAGGTTAGAATATCTTTAAATCAGTTTTTAATAATTGAAAAAATGAGAAAGACTTATGAATATTTGGACAAGGGATATAGTATTACAGATGCAGCTATTAAGGCAGGTTTTAATAGTTCTTCACATTTTGCTAATACAAATAAGGCAATGCTTGGATTAACAGCTAATGAAGTAAAAAATGATATCCGTTATGTTGTAATAGAATAGCGTTTATTTGCAAGTAAATTATGAACATAGAAGTTAAAATAAAGACATAGCTTTGGACTTAGCAATGTCTTTTTTTGATGGGAGGAGTTTTAAATTAAAAAGGATAAAATAACATTCTCAAGAGGCTTATATAATTTAAATAAAGATCCAAATTTTAATTATCAATTAAATCGTGTAGTCATGTGGAATGAAGGAGATATAGAAGATATTAAAAAAGTGGCAGGTAAAATTTATAATAGCAAAACCTGGAAGAAGGAATTGATTAAATTAGGGGACACTGCTATGTTAGAAGACAGAATAAAAGAAGCAATTGCCTATTATAGAATGAGTGAATTTTTTATGTATGATGGTGATCCAGATAAAAAGAAATACTATGTAAAGGCTTCTAAGCTTTTTTATGATTATTATAAAGAGTATTTTGAAGATGGAACGGTAAAAAAATATGAAGTGCCTTATGAAGAGGTTAAACTTCCAGTGATGTATGCTAAAGCTGTTGGAGTGAGGAAGGATACTATTTTGCTTCATGGTGGAAATGATTCTTATTATGAAGAATTATTTTTTGCAATGCTTTATTTAGCTGAGCATGGCTTTAATGTTTACTTATTTGAAGGACCAGGTCAAGGCGGAGTTATGAGAATACAAGGAAAACCTTTTACGTATCAGTGGGAAAAACCAGTAGGTGCAATTTTAGATTATTTGAAGCTTTGTGATGTTACGATAATGGGAGCGTCATTAGGTGGAATGTTAGCTCCTCGTGCGGCTGCTTTTGATAAAAGAATTAAAAGAGTTGTGGCATGGTCAATTTTCCCTAACTTTCTTGATGTCGTAATGGCTATGGCAAATAGAAGCCAAAAGTTATTTTTTAATATATGCATGAAATTAAAGGCAAAGGGAATTATTAACTTTGCTTTCAAAGTGGCAATGAGTAAAGATGAAATGGTAAAGTGGGGAGCAGAACATGGAATGTATGCATATGAAGCTAAAACACCCTATGATTATATTATGAAATTAAATAAATTTCAGATGATAGATGTTGGACCAAAGCTTACACAGGATGTTTTAGTTATTGGGGCTAGTAATGATCATTTTATAGATTATAAATTATTTAAAGAGGAAATGGATGCACTAACTAATGTACATTCTTTAACCTTTAGATTGTTTACAGAAAAAGAGGATGCTGCAAACCATTGTAATATGGGAAATACAAAATTGTTATTGGATACGGTTATAAATTGGATTGAGATGATGACTAATAAAGAATAAAATAGCATTAAATCTTGGGAAATTTAAAGATAATATATGGCAATAAAGGTGCCCATAAGCGAAGCCAGTATCAAATGAGAATAGAAACAGCAATTTGAATTTTTAAAATAATATGTTATAATTTGAGTGATAATGAAATTCGTTATCACTCAAATTCATGAAGGTAAATAGCGAATTTTTGGCCTAATATTTATTATAGAAAGTTATTTATATGGGGGCAATGGAATGAATCTAAGCGAAAGGGATAAACAATTATATGGCAGTAAAGTAGAAGTTATCAGAAGAAATGATGATTGTACAATTTATAAAATTAATAATTTAAATGGTGAGGCTGTTATGACAAGCTATTCTGTGTTTCCGGGTATTGAATTAATATATAATGATGTTCATACTAGGTGGTTAAACATAGATGGAGAACAACCAAAGAATGTTTTGGAAATTAATCATTGTAAGGAAGGCATAATTGAATGTAAGACAAGAAAAGGGAAGTATCTTTACATTTCAAAAGGAAACCTTGCCATAAATCAAAAACATAACATGAAAAACAGTTGTAAGTTTCCTTTAAATCATTTTCATGGAATTACTGTGGCTGTGGATCTTGATAAATCACCTAAGTGTTTATCCTGTATTCTAGAGGATGTTTCAGTTAACTTGTTAGAACTAAAAAATAAATTTTGTGAAAATAATAAGGGATTTTTAGTGATAAAAGAAAGTAAGAGTATTGAACATATTTTTTCAGAACTGTATTCAGTGTCTGAAAAAATAAGAAAAGGATATTATAAAGTAAAAGTTTTAGAATTGTTTCTTTTCTTAAGCAGTCTGGAACAAGAGGAATTAAAACAGAGCAAAAATTATTATTCAAAAAGGCAGGTAGATATCATAAAAGCAATAAAGAAATACCTTTTAATTCATCTGTCTGAAAAAATAACTTTAGATCAGTTGTCAGTGAAGTTTAAAATTCCTCTTACAACAATGAAACTTGTGTTTAAAGAAATATATGGGGACAGTATATATTCTTTTATAAAAACATATAAGATGCAGAAGGCAGCAGAACTTTTGAAATATACCGGAGAGGAAATCAATGAGATTGCAGGAAAACTTGGATATGATAATGCAAGTAAATTTTCTGAAGCGTTTAAAAAAGTTATAGGAGTAAATCCAAGTGTATATCGAAAAAATGTCCAAATGGAGTATTGACGACAAAATAGAGTAGAAAAACAATTTGAAAGGAATTACAATTTGTGTTGTAGTTAGTCAATGCTAATTATAATCCAATTTTCATATTTACAAAATATAGTTTTAAAGGAGGAGATAGTATGTTAGACGGATTATTTCAAAATACATGTAAACCAAAGGGATTAGGTGGGAAAATGATTCTCAAAATGATGAATTCAGGTCATGCTAAACTTGCTGATTGGGGACTTAAACATATAAATCTAAAAAGTACAGATTATGTGCTCGATGTTGGATGCGGTGGAGGAGCTAATATAGCCAAATTATTAGAAAGCTGTCCAAATGGTTTTGTTGCAGGTATAGATTATTCAGAAGAGAGTGTAAAGTGCAGCAGAAAAAGGAATATAAATTTTATTAAAAAAAATTGCGAGATTAAAATAGGTAATGTTAATAATATACCTTATAAAGATAAAAGCTTTGATATTGTTACTGCATTTGAAACTATATATTTCTGGCCTAATTTATGTGAAAATTTTAAAGAAGTTGAAAGAATATTGAAACCAAAAGGATGTTTTATGATATGTTGTGAAGAAGGTAATCCGGCAAATGATAAATGGTCTAAAAAAATAGAAGGCATGACAGTATATAGCATTATTCAATTAAAAAATATTTTAAAGTCAGCAGGATTTACTGTAATACAAGAAGACCAAAAACAGAATACAAGCTGGATATGCCTTGTTGGAAGAAAGAAATAAGTTATATTGTGGAAAGTGTAACAAGTGACTGATGTACGTTATTAAATAAAAGAAGAAAATTTTCGGAGATGTTTAAAAAGGTGGTGGAAGTAAATCTAAACATATATTAAAAAATGCACTCAAGTTAGCTAAAACTAACTAAAGAAAGGGGATGTAGAGGTGGAAGTTTTAAGTGAAAGTAGAGAAATTGCAGTAAAAAAAGAATCCAGTATGTCAAAGTTATTTGGATATGCTGGAAAATTTAAGTACTTGACCATAGCTTCCTGGGTTTTGTCCGCAGCAAGTGCACTTGTGGCACTGCTTCCATTTGTTTTTATATGGAAAATTATTAAAGAGGTTTTAAATGCTGCACCAAATTTCAGTGGTGCAAAAAATCTCACATATTATGGTTATATGGCAGTACTTTTTTCTGCTTTGTCCATGGCCATTTATGTAGCAGCTTTAATGTGCTCTCATGTAGCAGCATTTCGTGTTCAGGTAAATATTAGGTCAAAGACTATGCACCATATTGTTACATTACCGCTTGGATTCATGGATGGTATAGGAAGTGGAAAGATCAGAAAAATTGTAAATGAGTCTAGTGCGGCAACAGAAACTTATTTGGCACATCAATTGCCGGACCGTGCAGCTGCAATTGTAACACCGTTTGGCCTGCTTGCTATGCTTTTGGCATTTGATTGGCGTTTAGGAATTTTAAGTTTAGTACCGGTTGTAATTGCATTTTGCATTATGTCAGTAATGACTGGAAGCAGGATGCAGCAGAAAATGAAAGAGTATCAGAATTCATTGGAACAGATGTCAAATGAAGCAGTAGAATATGTACGTGGTATACCTGTAGTAAAAACCTTTGGTCAGTCTGTTTTTTCTTTCAAAAAATTTAAAACAGCTATTGATAATTATGAAAAATGGGTAATTTCTTATACCAAAGATCTGCGTATGCCAATGACATTTTACACTACAGTTATTAATGCCGTTTTTGCTGTATTAATAGCAGCAGCTTTGTTTTTTACAAGAAATGGGGTTAATAATGAATTCTTATTAAATCTTTTGTTTTACATTATTATCACACCAATTATAACAGTTACTTTAAATAAAATCATGTATTCCAGTGAGAATATGATGATTGTGGAAGATGCACTTGAGAGGATTGATAGTGTAATGGATATAAAACCATTACATGAAAGTCAGGCACCAGGGCATCCAAGAAATAACTCAATAATGCTTCGAAATGTATCATTTCACTATAAAGATGCTGATGAAGATGCACTAAAGCATGTTTCACTGAAAATTAATCCGGGTGAACATGTGGCTTTTGTAGGACCTTCCGGCAGTGGGAAAACAACTTTAGCTAATGTAATAGCTCGTTTTTGGGATGTAGATAGTGGTGAAGTTAAAATAGGTGGAGTAAATGTTAAGGATATTTCTAAAGAAGAGCTCATGAAAACTGTTTCCTTTGTATTTCAAGATAGTAAGCTTTTAAAAACTTCAATGTTTGAAAATGTCCGTCTTGCAAAACCAGATGCCGCGCGAGAAGAGGTATTAAAGGCGTTAAAAGATGCTCGGTGTGAGGATATTATAGATAAACTTACAGATGGAATGGACACCATAATTGGTACAAAAGGTAATTATCTATCTGGAGGTGAAAGCCAGCGTATTTCCATTGCAAGAGCAATGCTTAAAAATGCACCAATTCTTATACTGGATGAAGCAACTGCATTTGCTGATCCTGACAATGAATCAAAGGTACAAGCTGCGTTTTCCACTTTATCAAAAGGAAAAACAGTAATCATGATAGCACATAGATTGTCTACCGTAATAGGAGCCGACTGTATCTATGTGATAAAAGATGGAGAAATATGTGAAGCAGGAAGTCATTCTAAATTGGTACAAAAAGATGGACTATATGCACATATGTGGAAGGAATATAATAGTACTGCAAAATGGAAGGTAGGTGTTCAAAATGAGATTGATTGAAAAATTGCAGCATAAATATGCTCTTTCAGAAAAAGGCACAAGGGACATGATAAAAGCATTTGTGGCTTGTGTATTATCAAATATTGTATTAATGATGCCTGTGGGTCTTCTTTATTACTTAGTTGGAGATTTGATGCATAATAATGTGGGCTCAAAATATATGCCATTTTACGCAGTTGGAGTAGTAGTATGCCTTTTGTTAATATCCATAACAACATATTTTCAGTATAATGCAACATTTTTTACAACATATGTGGAAAGTGGAGTGAGGCGAATATCGCTTGCTGAGAAATTACGAAAACTTCCTCTTTCCTTTTTTGGAAAAAAAGATTTATCAGATTTAACTAGTACAATTATGGTGGATTGTTCTACGCTAGAAACAGCATCTTCTCATTGGATACCGGAGCTTATTGGCTCTATTATTTCAACTTTTATAATTGCAGTGTGCCTGTTTTTCTTTGATTGGCGTATGGCAATTGCAGCATTATGGGTATTGCCTGTTTCTTTTGCAATTGTCCTCTTTTCATCAAAAGTGCAGTGTACATTGGGAAAAAAGCAGATGAATGTAAAGATGGCTTGTGCAGATGGAATTCAAGAATGCTTAGAATCTGTGAGGGATTTGAAAGCAAACAATGCAGAAACAGCGTATATGAAGGAACTGGACGTGAAAATTAAAAATGTTGAGAAACGTGCAATTATTACAGAACTTGGAACTGCCGTTTTTGTTGCATCTGCGCAGATGATTTTAAAACTTGGAATTGCTACAGTTGCACTAGCTGGTGGAATATTTCTTGTAGATGGAAGCCTAGATGTTTTGACTTTCTTTATGTTTTTGCTTTTGGTATCAAGATTATATGATCCTATGCAGCTATCATTACAGAATTTAGCAGCTATCATCTCAGCCAATATTCAGTGTGAACGTATGAATGAAATTCTCGGACATGAGATGCAGACAGGATCAGAAGAACTTACAAATAAAGGATATGATATTGAATTTGATCATGTTGCGTTTGCTTATGATAATAAAGAAACTGTGTTAAAAGATGTATCCTTTACTGCTAAACAAGGAGAAGTGACAGCACTTATTGGCCCATCTGGTGGTGGAAAGACTACTGTATCTAGATTAGCAGCACGTTTTTGGGATATCAGCAGTGGGAAAATTACGGTAGGCAATATGGACATTTCAAAGATTGATCCTGAAACACTAATGTCTTTATATTCAATTGTTTTTCAAGATGTTACGTTATTTAATAATTCTATTATGGAAAATATTCGCATTGGGCGAAAAAATGCAACAGATGAAGAAGTTATACAGGCTGCAAAATTTGCACATTGTGATGAATTCGTAGGAAAGCTTCCGCAAGGCTGGAATACAATGATTGGTGAAAATGGTTCTGAACTTTCTGGTGGTGAACGACAAAGGATATCCATTGCTAGAGCATTTCTAAAGGATGCACCAATTATATTGTTAGATGAGGCAACAGCTTCACTGGATGTTGAAAATGAAACTATGATACAGGAGGCATTATCCAGGCTTATTCAAAATAAAACAGTACTTATTATTGCACATAGAATGAGAACAGTAGCAGGTGCTCACAAAATTGTAGTATTGAAGGATGGCATTGTTGCTGAACAGGGAAGACCTAGTAAATTAGTTGAAAAAGGTAAGATATATAAGCATATGACTGAAATGCAATTAAGATCTGCTTCCTGGCAATTTTAAAATATATGTGACATTTTGACTCAGTTTTATGGAGGCTGCTGAAAAAATCACTTTTATGGCAAAATTGCAGCACAAGTATGCAGCTTATAAGATGTGATTTTTGAAAAAGCAGCTCCATTTGATAATATGAATTTAATAATTTAATATAAAATCTGCAGCTTTAGCTGCACCGCCCAAGCTTTTTATTTTAGTTGAATATATTTTAAGATTTTGCTTGAAGGTGTTATCTTTAATAATTTTTGTACACATTTCTAAAAGAAATTCTTTATTGAAATTATATATACCAGGATTTAATGCACAACCTATTTCAGAGGCTTTCTCAGCATTAAAGTAGCGTTCAAAATGATTTCCAGGAAAAATAATTGCAGGTACTTCATTTTCAATGCATTGTACTGTTGTATTTTGACCGCCATGGTGAATAGCAATATCTGACATTTTTAGAACTTTGTCTGATGGAACAATATTCATAAAGTGTACATTTCCAGTATTAGAGTCCATACTACCCTTAAATTTAGGATTTCCTCCTGCTGTAACTATAACATCGAATTCTGAATCTAGGAAAGTATCTAAAATTATTTTTTGGTACATATCTGGAGTTATTGCTCCTGCACTTAAATACACATATATTAATGGACGCTTTTTTTCAAAATTAAAGTTGGATTTTATAAAATTTTTAGGTATTATTGAGCCTAGAAATATATATTTTGAGCTGTCTTTTAAATCCTCAAGATCAGGTATGCTTGGAACAAAAATTTTATTGGAATTATAGTCTTGATTAAGTTCACATATATTTTTAATAGTTTTTAAATTTAAAGTTTTTAAAAGCTCATTATAATCTTCAGCATATACTTCATCGGTTTTATTAGAAAATCCAAAATAACAGAAATCTTTTTTACCTGGAGTACCACCAGTACAAAAATATGGTATGTCCATTTTCTTTGCAACTATAGGCATCACCGTTTCAAATTCTCCGAATATTAGATCTGGCTTAAAATTTTGCACTAGTTCCATTTCTTCTTTAAAGGTATTTTGTACATATTCCTTGGAAATAAGCCCTTTAAATCTTATTACATCACATAAGCTGCTAATAGAAAATTTATGTGCGTGTGAACTTTCCTTAACAGTATTACAATTTTTTTGCTGCCATAATTTTGGTATAGGTGGCTTATATCCTTGTATAACTTTATATCCACAGGCTGCGGCATAGTCAGCTTCTCTTCCTGCAGCTCTAAATAGTATGCTGCAATCTTGCTGCTTTTTTTTAATTTCATCTGCTATAGCAATTAATCTGGTTATACTACCTAAAGCTTCAACAGAGGCTATTCCTGGTGTAAACAATATTTTTTTCAAATTAAACATCTCCTAATTAAATCTTATTTATTCCATTTATGAAAAGGTCTATAAACGTACTAATTTTACATTTTAATTCGTCAGCAGAAAGTTTTTCTCTTAAAAAGAGTTCATGAAAAAAAACAAAATTAAAAAAAGCACTATATATGAATTCTGCTGCAGATTCTGCATTAACTTTTCTGAAGTAACCTTTATTTATGCCTGAAATTATATAGTTTTCTAGAGGACCATTTAAATTTGGAGCTAATTTTTCAAGTAGAGAAATATCTGGCCTGTTTCCAGATTTATCCATAGCATAGAGATAATGAAACTCTAACATGTTTCTTTCGGTAACATTTTTATAAAAGCACATAAAATAATCTATAAGTTCATTTCGATAATTCTCACTTGCTTCTTTGGGAATTCCTAAAATTTCTACTGAAGTGAAAATTTTAGAATATATAGCTTCAATTATTTTCTTCTTATTAGGGAAAATGCAGTATATCATAGTTTCACTAATTCCAATTGCATTTGCAATATCTTTGGCGGTGAAACCATACCCCTTTTTTAACATAAGTTCTTTTCCAATGCTTACAATTTGTTCTGCTCTTTCCTCACGGCTCATCCTTGATTTTGAATTACTTTTCAATTTTATCCTCCTGTAATGTACATATTTATTACTTAGTAAGTACTTACTAAGTATAGTCCCGCTATTTTTTATTGTCAAGTAAAGAAAGTAATGATAATTTTCATTATATTAACCATTGGATCAGTTGTCGTGCTTTATGTGAAAAAAATTGTGTTAAACAGAATAATAAAGTAGAAAAGATTGGTGTGTAGTATAATATATTAAATTGCATATTATGTGGCAAAAATGAATTGATATCGAGATGGGTAGGGGTATGTAGGATATTTCTATATACCCGACGTTACCCTTTTGATTAATTATTTACTTACTATTTTCACAATAAAATTTTAGGGCCTCTCCAATAAATTTAGAGGCACCACTTTTGTGTTTCTCATCAAAGACTTTGATATACGCAGGCTTTGAATAAAGATCAGCCATAGTTCCCAAAAAGTTATCTCCCATATCTACGTTTAAAGCTTTATGCTGTTTTTTATATGTATCTGCAATTTCAGAAACAATTTGTTGAATCTCTTTTGAAGAAGGAGCTTTGCTTAAATCAGATGCAAGCTTTTCATATAGTTTCTCCAGTTTAGGTTGATAATCTTTTAAATAAAATTTTAGAGTTTCTCCAATGAATTTGCACGCACCACTGCCATATTTTTTATCGAAGTCTTCTATCCACTCAGGATTTAGTAAATAACTTTTTGACATATAGTACCAGCGATCGTTTCCATTATCACCTTTAAAAATTTCATAATCTTTTTTAGCTGTATTTGTTATTTCTTCAGCAATTTGCTGGATTTCCTTTGAAGAAGGAGCTTTGCTTAGGTTAGATACAAGCTTTTTATATAGTTCTTCTAATTTTGGGTGCTTGTTTTCCAAGCAGTCTTTTTTAAATTTATCATATTGTTCTGCTATATTCTGCATAACACTATTGTTGAGATTTTTCTTTGCAGCCTCAACATATCTTTCAATACTTCCATATTGCTTTATTGCACTTTTAGCAATTTCAGCTTCATTAGCTTTCATTGTTTCAATCATTTCATCAAATTTATCTATACTTCCCCAGTTTTTAATTACTCTATCTTTATTTTTTTTCTTGAATTCTTCTAGTACATTATAATATTCACTCATATCAAATTCTTTAAAACTCATTGTATTCGCTCCTTTTAAGGTCTTATTTATAAGCTCTATCAAACCATTTAATCTATCTCGTTTTAAAATGATTAGTTTCTTATGATTTTTTAGTGCTTCCATCTTATCGAAGTGAGGACTTGTTATGATTTCTTTAATTTCCTTTAGTGGTAAATCAAGTTCCTTAAAAAATAAAATCTGCTGCAAAGTTTCAAGAGCCTCATCGTCATAAAGCCTATAACCTGTTTCTGTCAATTTAGTTGGTTTTAATAATCCAATTTTATCGTAGTGGTGCAGCATACGCACGCTTATTCCTGTTAAATCCGAAACTTGTTTTACTGTTCTCATAACCTCACCTCAAACTTTGATTTTAGAGCTTTAATACTGCCTAACACTCTGCCAGCATGAGTTTTGTTAGTATTGTTAACCTCTGATTCTATATTACACTATGACATAATGTTAGGGTCAACACTTTTTTAAAAGAATAAAGTACAAAGTTCAAATATCAAATAAGGATAATTTTTTTCCTAACGTCAGAAAATATTAAAACTATAGATTTCCTGAGGTACGATGGAAATCATCTTTATCTGTTCTTTGTTATTTGAACTTTGTTATTTTCAAAAAGCTTTGCTTCGCAAAGTTTTTATTATATTACTCAACTTTCGCAGGACAAAAAGACTAATTTCTCCTTGATGTAACAAGGTAAAGCAGCAATAAAACTATCTATTATTGAGTCAATAACGTCCTTTGAAAGAAGAAGTTTTTCAGTTAATACATTTTTTAAAATATCTACAATAAGATTCATTACTTCACAAAATTGGATATCTTGAAGTTCATCACAGCACTGATAAAAAAATCCACCAATAGTTCTAACATCATTATTCTTACGGCTTTCTAAAGTAAGCATAATGTATCTGGTAAAAACTATAGAAGTATGTGAAACCATGGAATCATAAGAACGCCCCTGAAACTCTTTAGCAAGTTTTAGAAAAGACTTGTTCATTTTAAAGAAAACCTCTATATCCCAGCGTTTTCCGTAAATTCTTATTATCTCATTGTCATCTAAGGATATATTGGTAGAAATTAAAGCAAGCCATTTTCTACTTCTGTTTCTATCTCTTACAAATACAATTTTTGCTTTTACCTCATTACCATTTTTGTCAGAGCCAATACCTACAATAACAGAAGAAAGAATTTTTGCCTTACCACGCTTTTTTCTTAAATTAGCATAGAGATTTTTAAGGTTCAATAACTTACCGTTATAATTGTAGTAAACCCTTGGCATTGCTTTGACCATGGCAATAGTATTAAGTTTGAGTTCTAGAATCCGTATAAGAGTTTTTGGGTACGTAAACCAACTGTCAAAAAGAACGTACGATGCAGGAATAGCATATTTTGAAACTTGTTGAAGTAAACTAATCATAACCTCAGGTGACTTTAAAACAGCCTCCTTACGGAGCTTAGAACCATTGGTTCTTTTATCAATATTGTGGTTTTCAGGACAAAGTCTGTTTTTCTCCTTTTCGGAAGAAAGCAGAGTGAAAGCAAGAGGTAAAAAAGTATTGCCATCTGACCAACCAAGGGTGAGAAGGCGAAAGCCTTTAACATATTTATGTTCAACATGGTCATGAACTCTTGCAAGAAGTTCAACAGATTTGCTCCTGCACCTACTGTATAAAGAATCATCAATTACAAGTACATTAACTCTATCTTTTGAAGTAAGTGGTACGATAATATTTTTTATGATTAATGAAGAAAGTAAAAACAAAAACTTTCTCCAATTAAAGTTTGGTGAATTAAGAAATCTATATACAGTATCCTTTGAAAATTGATTATTTTTTCCAGACTCCAAGTTCCTAAATAAGTTTTTTCCAGTAAAAACAAGCATAAAAATATATTGAAATATTTTAATACATGGAAATCCTTTTTCTTTAGAAAAATTGCATTGCTTAAGTATATGTCCAATTTTGTTGTCTTTAAAAAATCTATTTATAGTAAAATTAAATTGTTTATCATTAGTATCATTTGATATAATAGTATTCATAAGAAACATTCCTTTCCTTGGTGTGGTGTTTTTTGCAATTCTATTATACCAAAAGGAATGTTTCTTTGCTTTATGTGTTTATTCTCAAGGCTTTCCCCTTAATTTTTATGTGCGAAAGTTGAGTTATATTAATTTAAGTTTTGTATGGACAAACAGTAAAAAATGTTGATAGGTGAAAAGAATATAAATTTATTGTATAATAAAAAAGTAAATATAAAAATACTAAATAGAGGTAAAGTATGTATAAAATCTTAATTGTTGAAGACGATATGGCAATTGCAAAATCAATGCAAAATTGTCTCAGTGGATGGAATTATGAAACTGAATTTATAACTGATTTCAAAGACATTACTGCAGAATTCATTAAGTTTGAGCCTCATCTTGTACTTTTGGATATATCCCTGCCATTTTTCAATGGATATCATTGGTGCAGCGAAATTCGCAGGATATCAAAGGTCCCTATTATTTTTATCTCTTCCATGTCCGATAATATGAATATCATTATGGCCGTAAATATGGGTGGTGATGATTTTATTTCCAAGCCTTTTGATTTAAATATTCTTGTGGCAAAGGTACAGGCATTATTAAGAAGGACATATTCCTTTGGCGGAAAGATGGATATAATTGAGCATAATGGTGTAGTGCTAAATTTAAGCAGTGCTGCTGTTGAATATGAAAATAATAAGATTGAACTTACAAAGAATGAGTTTAAGATACTTCAAATTTTGCTTGAGAATGTTGGTAAGGCAATTCCAAGAGATGTTATTATGACAAGGCTTTGGGAAAGTGACAGCTATATAGATGATAATACTTTAACTGTTAATGTAACCCGTCTTAGAAAAAAACTTTCAGATGCTGGCATTTATGATTTTATTAAGACAAAAAAAGGAATTGGGTATATGGTGGAATAATATGAAAGAAAAATCTTTTTTACAGCTTTTATTATGTTATGTTAAAGGTCATAAAAAGGCAATAATAATGTACGGCATTTTTATTGGAATCTTTGCTGTAGTATTTTCATTATATTCACTGCAGCTTGAGCCAGTTTTGTATGCCTTCTTTTTATCATCAATTGCAGTTTTCCTTTTTATTATTTACGATTTTATTAAGTGCTATAAAAAGCATAATGAGCTGTGTATTATTGAGAAAAAGATAAATATAGGGTTAGATAAGTTGCCATCAGCTAATAATTTAATTGAAGCTGACTATCAGAATGTTTTGCAGACACTTTATAAACAAAGTATGGAACTAATTTCAAAAACGGATATTAAGCAGTCAGAAATGATAGATTATTATACCCTATGGGCACATCAAATTAAAACACCTATTGCAGCAATGAGATTAATACTGCAAAGTGAGTATACTGAACAAAACAAGGAATTATTAGAGCAAACCTTTAAAATTGAGCAGTATGTTGAAATGGTGCTTGGGTACCTAAAGATTGATAGTGCCTCATCGGATCTGATGCTTAAAAACTATAGTTTACTTCAGATTATAAAACAAGTTATAAGAAAGTATGCACATGTATTTGTTAGGAAAAATATAGCCCTTGATTTAAAAGACATGGATTGTACTGTGCTTACAGATGAAAAGTGGCTGGTATTTGTAATTGAACAAATACTATGGAATGCATTAAAGTATACAAGCAGCGGTAAAATATCAATACATATGGAGGAAGCTTCTAGAAAGGTGCTTGCAATTGAAGATACAGGAGTAGGTATTTCAGAGGAAGATTTGCCAAGGGTATTTGAAAAAGGGTTTACTGGATATAATGGACGCGCCGATAAAAAGGCAACGGGAATAGGGCTTTATCTTTGTAAAAAGATATTAGATAAGCTTTCACACACAATAACCATTACCTCTAAGGTTGGTGTTGGAACAACGGTAAAGATAAATCTTTCTTCTGTGAAAACTATAATTGAATAATCTATGTAAAAAATTAGGAAGGTGAATTAGAAATGGACAATATAAATGAACTTAGAAATGGAAAAATTAATAATTTGTTGTGGAAGTTCTCATGGCCAGCAGTAATCGCCATGCTGATAAATTCTCTGTATAATATTATTGACCGAATATTTGTAGGACGAGGGGTTGGTTCAATTGCAATTGCAGCCACAACTGTAGCTTTTCCGATTATGCTTATTCTTATGGCAGTATCTGTGCTGATTGGTGTTGGTGCTACCTCACTCATATCTATTCGTTTGGGAGAAAAGAAGCCAGAGGAAGCTGAAAAGATTATGGGGAATGCTATATTTTTGTTGATCTTATTGCCACTGTGTATCAGTATTATTTATTTTCTTTTTAGTAATTCTATTTTGACTTTTTTTGGAGCTAGTGCTGAGGTTTTGCCTTATGCCAAAGAATTTACACATATTATAATGTTAGCATCATGGGTGGGGTCTCTGAGTATGGGAATGGTTAATTTTATCAGAGCTGAGGGTAATCCTAGAATGTCCATGTATACTCAAGTAATTGGAACGGTAATTAATATAGTCCTTAATTATATTTTTGTTATGAGACTAGGCATTGGAATTAAAGGATCTGCACTGGCAACAGTTTGTGGCCAAACATTTTCAGCCATTTGGGTATTAAGTTATTTTCAATCGAAAGCTAGTTTCCTCAAAATACGAATAAAAAATCTCAAATTGCAGAAGAACTTGGTCATTAGTATTATGTGTATTGGTTTTGCACCTTTTTCAATGCAATTGGCTAACAGTCTTCAAAACGTTATTTTGAATAAAGCATTAATGACTTATGGTGGAGACATAGCACTATCGGCTATGGGCATTGTTGGTAGTATAGCTACTTTAATGTTTATGCCAATACTTGGTGTTAGTCAGGGAGCTCAACCTATTATCGGTTTTAATTATGGTGCCCAGCAATTTGATAGAGTGAAAGAAACTTTGAAGAAAGCTATAATTGTAGGTATAGTAATTGCCACATTCAGTACTGCAGTGGTACACTTATGGCCAACTCAAATTGCTGGTATGTTTTCTAACAATAATGTAAAATTGAATAAACTAACTGCCCATGCAATGTCAATGTTTTTCCTTATGTTTCCTGTAGCGGGTTTTCAAATTGTTAGTTCTCAATATTTTCAAGCAGTTGGAAAGCCAATTCAATCTACGATCCTTGGACTATCAAGACAACTGCTGGTGTTAATTCCTCTATTACTAGTATTGCCGCGCTTTTGGGGTACTGAAGGTGTATGGATGACTCCGCCTATCGCAGATGTTTTATCTGCCCTTATAACTGGAATTTTTATATTCTTAGAAATGAAACATATAAATGAGAATTGTATGACTCAAGATACCGATTTTAAAAAAGCCAATTCTTAAAAAATTTTAATACTAAAAAATTTATGGAGGATGAAAAAATGATTAATAATGAAAAAAGAGAAATTATTAGACAAGACAATGTCAATGGAGCAAATGGATATATTTTAAAAGAAAGTTTATTAGCTCCTGAATATTTAGGAGAACACTGTAAATTATTTTCAAAGATTACTTTGAAACCAGGATGTGAAATTGGATATCATGAGCATCATGATGAGACTGAAACATATTACTTTTTGTCAGGAAAGGGAATGTATCAGGATAACAAAGATGAAATCCCTGTTAAGGCAGGAGATGTTACTTTTTGTGAAGATGGAAATGGTCACGGAGTTAAAAACACAGGGACTGAAGATATAGCATTTGTTGCACTAATTTTAAAAAAGTAAGTAAAGAAGTGGGACTTATATACAGTCTCACTTCTTTTATATGGTTTCTATCTTACAAAGATGTAAGGTTAAAAGAGAAAATGTAAGCCAAAGTTATGGCTCTGCATTTCTCTTTTTTTTATAATTATAGTATAGTCAAAGTGAACAGGGGAGGAAGAAAATGAAGTTATTAGAAGTAAATAATTTAAAGAAAATATATTCATCAAGATTTGGAGGAAACCAGGTTCAAGCTTTAAGTAATGTAACCTTTTCAGTGGAAAAAGGAGAATATGTAGCAATTATGGGAGAGTCAGGTTCGGGAAAAACTACATTACTTAACATACTGGCATCTTTAGATAAGCCAACTAGCGGTGAGATTTTACTGCAGGGTAAGAATATTGTAGCAATTAAAGAAAGTGAAATTACTGCATTTCGTAGAGAGAATTTAGGCTTTGTATTTCAAGATTTTAACTTACTTGATACCTTTTCTTTAAAAGATAATATTTTTTTACCACTTGTTTTATCAAGAAAATCTTATGGAGAAATGGCAAAAAGATTGAAGCCTATTGCAGAAAAGTTGGGAATAGAGCAAATACTAGAAAAATTCCCTTATGAGGTATCAGGAGGTCAAAAACAGAGGGCGGCTGTTGCCAGGGCTTTAATTACAGATCCGCAGCTTATTTTAGCAGATGAGCCCACAGGAGCTCTTGATTCAAAATCAACAGATCAGCTTTTAAAATTATTTTCAGAGATTAATAATGAAGGGCAGACAATTGTTATGGTTACCCACAGTACCAAGGCAGCAAGTCATGCAGGAAGAGTACTTTTTATAAAAGATGGAGAAGTGTTTCATCAGCTTTATAGGGGTTCCATGTCAAAAGAAGAGATGTTTGAAAAAATCTCAAATACACTTACAGTGATTACTACTGGAGGTGCGGCAAATGAATAAGCTGTTTTATCCGAGACTTGCAGTAATAAACATAAAAAAGAATAGTAAAACATATTTTCCATTTATACTCACTTGTATATGTACAATTATGATGTTTTACATAATGCATGCAATTTCAATAAATAAAGGATTGGATGGAGCAAGTGGATCTGAGAGCCTAAAAACGCTTCTCTTTTTGGGAACAATAGTAATAGGAATTTTTTCAGCTATATTTCTTTTTTATACAAATAGTTTTCTTATTAAAAGGCGAAAAAAAGAAATTGGACTGTATAATGTGCTGGGTCTTGAAAAAAAGCATATTGCAAAAATATTATGTTTTGAATGTATTTTTACTTCCGTTATCAGTTTAACGGCTGGACTTATTGGTGGAATTATTTTAAATAAGCTTATGTTTCTTCTGCTCATAAAAATGCTTAATTTTAAAGTATCCTTTGGATTTTCTATTTCGGTGCCGTCTATCATAAAAACTTTGATTGTTTTTTGCAGCATTTTTTTTGTAACATTATTATCAAATTTATTTCAGATTAAAATATTAAAGCCTATTGAACTTTTAAAAGGTTCAGAGCAGGGGGAAAAAGAGCCAAAAACAAAATGGATTATGACTATTATAGGATTAGCAGCTCTTTGCGGTGGATATGGAATAGCTTTAAATGTCAAATCACCTCTTGCTGCGCTTAACTTATTCTTTGGTGCAGTTATTTTGGTTATGATAGGAACTTATGCACTATTTACAGCAGGAAGCATTGCAGTATTAAAGTTCCTAAGGAAGCAGAAGAACTTTTATTATAAGACAGGGCATTTTATATCTATTTCCGGTATGATGTACAGAATGAAACAAAATGCAGTAGGACTTGCAAATATTTGTATATTGAGTACTGCTGTACTTGTAATGCTATCAACTACTATTTCTTTATATGCAGGTATGGAAGATATTCTAAAGCTTCGCTACCCGAGAGATATAGTTGTAACTGCTAAAGAAACTAATAAAAATCAAATACAAAAGATAGATGAAACTTTAAATTCAGAATTAAAAAATGGTAAAATAGATATGAAAGGTAAGCTTTACTATTTTGATAATAGTTTGGAAGTTGTAAAAAAAGACGGCAAATTTTTATCTGTCAAAAAAGATCCTGGCAAGGTAAATATTTCTATGATAGAGGTTATTCCTATTTCAGATTATAATAGATTGAAAGGAAAGAATATTACCCTTCATGATAATGAAGTGATTTTTTTCTCGAAAGTAAAGAATTATACTAATGACACAATTAATATTGATAATAAGAGCTTTAAAATTAAACAAAGATTGGATAAACCTGTAGGCGGTTTAAATAATTCCATGATAGATTTGATAGATACTTATATAATATTTGTAAATAATATAGATTCTGTAGAAAATAACAGCTTTAAGGAATATACAACTGCCTTTAATATTAATGGTACAAATAAAGAAATACTATCAATATCTGATAAGTTAAATAAAAAATTTGCAGAGAATAAAATTAAAGCTAATGCCGAAAGTGCTGCAAGTGGCAGGAAACAATTTCTTTCTCTATATGGCGGTTTGTTCTTCTTAGGAATATTTTTAGGTATATTATTCTTAATGGCAACGGTACTTATTATTTACTATAAGCAAATATCAGAGGGATATGAGGATAAGGAACGTTTTGAAATCATGCAGAAAGTGGGAATGGATAAAAAAGAAATAAAGAAAACTATAAGAAGTCAGGTATTAATGGTATTTTTCTTGCCTCTTATTTTCACAGTAATCCATATTGCCTTTGCATTTCCAATGATTACAAAGATGCTTGCTGTTTTAGGATTAAAAAATATAAATTTATTTATACTTTCAACCGCAGGAACGATAGTTGTTTTTGCAGCAATTTATACAATTGTATTTTCTTTGACAGCCAGGGTATATTACAAAATTGTTGAATAATATGAATTGTAACCACCAATTGGCAATATATTGAGCCAGCTGGTGGCTTTTTATTTTACTTTAGAAATACGAAGAGCAAGTCTTTTTATTGTATATTGCATAAGCAAAAATTCCACACAGTAATGCTAAGGCACTAAAATTAAACAACCATACATAGCCCAATGAGGAAGCTATAGTTCCTCCTAGCAAAGGTCCTAGGCCCTGACCCAGGTTAGCACCAATAAAAAAAGTACTTGAAGCTAGTCCCTTTTTTTGACTTCCCAATTTATGAAAACACTCTGCTTGTAGAGCAGGTTGTGCAGTTCCCTGTCCAAATGCTTTAAAAATAGCTGCCAGAAGTATCATCCAAAGTGCACTTGCATGAGCTATTAGCAGTGCTTCTGTGATGCTGAACAATAATGCCGGATACATAACAGTTGAAAGTCCCTTTTTATCATACAGTTTTCCAGACATTGGTCTTGTGAAAATAAGAAACAAGGCATTTACTGTGAAATACATTCCAATTCCATTTATCTTACGTTCTTCACCCAGTAAAACTAAAAATGAAGTGGCAAGTCCATTTCCCATAAAAAATAAGCCGCCAATTAAAGATAGTGGCAATATTTTAAATGCAATAATATCTTTTAAATGAATGGCATGTTTTTTGTCTACTGTATTTTTTATAGATATCTGATTTTTGTTTGGCAAAAAATTCATACACACTGCAGCTATTATAATTAGTACTGCTGATACTATAAAGGTTTTGGACATTCCGAATCGATTAGAAGCTTCTATTCCTATTTCGGGACCAAAGGCAGTTGCAATAATTTGACTGATTCCAAGATAACCTATACCTTCTCCCATTTTATTTTTTGGTATGAAATCCGTTGCCCAAGCGATACTTGTTGCACTAGTTATACTGAAACTAGCACCATGTATTATTCGGAAAAAAATTATAAATGTAATATTAGGTGACAACCCATAACCTAGTGTTGCAATTCCATTTATAAAAGTACCAATTATCATTATATATTTTTTGCTAGTTCTATCTGTGAGTATTCCACCAAATGGC
The DNA here is from genome assembly GCF_019056555.1 of Clostridium sp. 001. Taxonomy (NCBI): domain Bacteria; kingdom Bacillati; phylum Bacillota; class Clostridia; order Eubacteriales; family Clostridiaceae; genus Clostridium; species Clostridium sp. 001. The sequence continues at coordinate 3,947,945 of NZ_CP020473.1, forward strand.
CCAATAAGCAGTGCTGTAAATGAAAATAAACCTACAATTATGCCTGCAGTGCTTAGAGAGGCACCTAAATTGGAAGTGTACTTTGCTAAAAGTGGAAAAACAAGATAAAATGCCATGAAGGTAAGGGTATTAATCGCTAATAGGGAAATAAAATTGAAATTCCACAGTTTCATATCTTTTTTTGTTTCTAAATTTGATTTTGTTTCTGTCATATATAAATTCTTTCACCTCTAATATAATTAAATATGTTAGAAATCTAACAATTTGGTTTCTAACATTTATATTATACCTTACTAAAACCCATGTCAACTAAGGATAAGTTTTTAATTATTATTTAAATTTTCACTAACAATTTTGGATTTTGCTTTTTTTGCATTTAATGTATGCAAATAGTATATAACTATTCCAGAAAACAATAGTGCAGCACAAATATAAAAAACAGAAGTTAAACCAAATTTACCGGCTATGGTTCCTCCTATAATTGGTCCCAGTCCTTGTCCGGCATCATATCCAATAAAATAAGTACTTGTGGCAATACCTACTTTACTAGGACCTAGCTTTTTAACACAAGTAGCTTGTAGTGCTGGTGAAAGTGAACTTTGTCCTATTCCGTAGAGAACTGCCACTGCTAATATCATCCAAAGAGATGAAGAAATTACTAATAATAGTGATGCGGCCATAGCCATGATAAAAGCAGAAAATGCTATAATTGACAAACCTTTATTATCAAGAAGTTTACCTGAAAGTGGCCTGATAATAAGAATTACAATGGCATTTACCGTAAAATAATAACCGATATTTGAGATATGTCTCTCATCACCTAGCAAAGCTAAGAAGCTTCCGATAACTCCATTCATAAACGTAAATAAACAAGCAAGAACAGCAAAAACAATCAGTTCCTTGGCAAAAAAATCACTAATTTTAATATGAAGCTTACTTGTGTTTAAATTTTCCTTGTTTGGTGGATTGTATGGAATCATGGTCATAAGAGCTGCTGCAATCATAACAACAATAAAAGATAAATAAAATACATATTTAAATCCAAATTGTGAGGAAATCTCCAGCCCAAGATTTGGACTTATTGCAGTTGCCAAAATATATCCAAGCCCCATGAAACCTATTCCTTCACCTATTCTTTCTTTCGGCATATATGTTGTAGATAGAGCATTAATTACTGTAACACTTACTGAAAATGATATGCCCTGAACAATTCTAAAGAAAAAAAGAGTATATATATTGTACGAGATTTTTAAACCTAATGCTGAAGCCGCCAGAAATATGGTTGAAACAACTAATAAATGTTTCTTGTTAAATCTGTCAGTTGAAAATCCAGCAAATGGACGAATAATAATAGATGTAATTGCAAAAATACCAGCAACTAAACCTGCTATGGACATTGTTGCACCTAAACTAATTGTATACTTAGGTAGTATTGGTGTCATCATAGTGAAACCAATAAAGACGAGAGCATTTATTATTAGCATTAGAATAAATGAAAAGTTCCATAGATTTTCTGTTTTTGATTGTTCCATAAAATCATCCCCCAAGATTATTTTAATAATATAGTTATAGATGAAGCATCGTACGAATACGGCCTAACTTTTATTATACTACTCAACTTTCGCACATAAAAATTAAGGGGAAAGCCTTGAGAATAAACACATAAAGCAAAGAAACATTCCTTTTGGTATAATAGAATTGCAAAAAACACCACACCAAGGAAAGGAATGTTTCTTATGAATACTATTATATCAAATGATACTAATGATAAACAATTTAATTTTACTATAAATAGATTTTTTAAAGACAACAAAATTGGACATATACTTAAGCAATGCAATTTTTCTAAAGAAAAAGGATTTCCATGTATTAAAATATTTCAATATATTTTTATGCTTGTTTTTACTGGAAAAAACTTATTTAGGAACTTGGAGTCTGGAAAAAATAATCAATTTTCAAAGGATACTGTATATAGATTTCTTAATTCACCAAACTTTAATTGGAGAAAGTTTTTGTTTTTACTTTCTTCATTAATCATAAAAAATATTATCGTACCACTTACTTCAAAAGATAGAGTTAATGTACTTGTAATTGATGATTCTTTATACAGTAGGTGCAGGAGCAAATCTGTTGAACTTCTTGCAAGAGTTCATGACCATGTTGAACATAAATATGTTAAAGGCTTTCGCCTTCTCACCCTTGGTTGGTCAGATGGCAATACTTTTTTACCTCTTGCTTTCACTCTGCTTTCTTCCGAAAAGGAGAAAAACAGACTTTGTCCTGAAAACCACAATATTGATAAAAGAACCAATGGTTCTAAGCTCCGTAAGGAGGCTGTTTTAAAGTCACCTGAGGTTATGATTAGTTTACTTCAACAAGTTTCAAAATATGCTATTCCTGCATCGTACGTTCTTTTTGACAGTTGGTTTACGTACCCAAAAACTCTTATACGGATTCTAGAACTCAAACTTAATACTATTGCCATGGTCAAAGCAATGCCAAGGGTTTACTACAATTATAACGGTAAGTTATTGAACCTTAAAAATCTCTATGCTAATTTAAGAAAAAAGCGTGGTAAGGCAAAAATTCTTTCTTCTGTTATTGTAGGTATTGGCTCTGACAAAAATGGTAATGAGGTAAAAGCAAAAATTGTATTTGTAAGAGATAGAAACAGAAGTAGAAAATGGCTTGCTTTAATTTCTACCAATATATCCTTAGATGACAATGAGATAATAAGAATTTACGGAAAACGCTGGGATATAGAGGTTTTCTTTAAAATGAACAAGTCTTTTCTAAAACTTGCTAAAGAGTTTCAGGGGCGTTCTTATGATTCCATGGTTTCACATACTTCTATAGTTTTTACCAGATACATTATGCTTACTTTAGAAAGCCGTAAGAATAATGATGTTAGAACTATTGGTGGATTTTTTTATCAGTGCTGTGATGAACTTCAAGATATCCAATTTTGTGAAGTAATGAATCTTATTGTAGATATTTTAAAAAATGTATTAACTGAAAAACTTCTTCTTTCAAAGGACGTTATTGACTCAATAATAGATAGTTTTATTGCTGCTTTACCTTGTTACATCAAGGAGAAATTAGTCTTTTTGTCCTGCGAAAGTTGAGTTATACTATAAATTGCAAAGTACAAGGATGAATTATGTAAAAATAGGGGAAATAATTAAAAAGTGAAAATAGCAGTTTTAGATACAGAAATGAAGTGCCAAAGTATGGAGGAGCTGAGTATAATAATCCTATAGACAATAGACCTTTAAGGGATTTCTTTAGAACAAGAAGAAAAAGACAGCAAGGAGGATATTATGTGTAAATTAAATGATAATTATTTAAAATTGCAGGGAAGATATTTGTTTTCAAGTATAGCAAAAAAGGTAGCTAATTTTAAAAAAAGCAATCCGAATAAGAAAATTATTTCGCTTGGCATTGGTGATGTAACTCAGCCGTTGGCACCGGTTATTATAGAGGCACTGCATAGTTCAGTTGATGAGATGGGTCATAAAGATACTTTTAAAGGATATGCACCGGAATTTGGTTATGAATTTTTAAAAAATGCAATTATAAAAGGTGACTATAACTCTCGTGGTGTGGACATTTCAATAGATGAAGTGTTTATAAATGATGGAATAAATGCTGATGCTGGTAATATTCAAGAACTATTTAGTGTAGATAATAAGATTGCAGTTTGTGATCCTGTATACCCTGTATATGTAGATTCAAATGTAATGGCTGGAAGGACAGGAACATATGATAAGGATGCACAAAGGTGGAGTGAAGTTATATATATGTCCTGCACTCCAGATAATAATTTTGTGCCGGATATTCCAGAAGAAAACCCAGATATTATATATCTGTGTTTTCCCAATAATCCAACAGGGACAACGGTTACAAAAGATCAGCTTCAACTTTTGGTTGATTATGCAAATAAAGTGGAAGCTGTTATTGTATATGATGGTGCTTATGAAGCATATATTTCAGAAGACAATGTATGTCATACAATTTATGAATGTGATGGTGCAAAAAATTGTGCCGTTGAGCTTAAAAGTTTTTCAAAGAGAGCTGGATTTACAGGATTAAGGCTTGGATATACAATTGTCCCAAAGGAACTAAAATGTTCTGGAGTTTCTTTGAATAGACTCTGGGCAAGACGTTATGGAACCAAATACAACGGTACACCATATATAGTTCAGAGGGCAGGAGAAGCCGTTTATTCTGAAACTGGCAAAGAGCAGATAAAAAAGCAAATTGATTATTATAAAAATAATGCCAAAATGATTTTGGAAGGATTAAAAGCAGCAGGTTACTCTGTATACGGAGGTGTAAATGCGCCCTATGTATGGCTAAAGACACCAAACAATATGACTTCATGGGATTTCTTTTATTATTTGTTAGAAAAAGCAAATATTGTAGGTACACCAGGAAGTGGATTTGGACCGATGGGAGAAGGATATTTTAGACTTACAGCTTTTGGAACTTACGAAAATACAGTAGAGGCTGTTGAGAGGATTAAGAGACTTTAACAAATTAAATGATAGTTGTTGTAACTTAGATTATTATATGATCAACTTTCACAGTTAAAAATTAAAGAACAAAGTGCAAAGTTCAAATATCAAATAAGGATAATTTTCTTCCTAACGTTGGAAAATATTAAAATTATAGATTTCATGAGGTACGAGGAAAATCATCTTTATCTGTTCTTTGTTATTTGAACTTTGTTATTTTCAAAAGCTTTGCTTCGCAATTTTTTTATTATACTAGTTCTTTTTATGTGGGGTATTTGTTTAAATTGTTAAGAGATAGTTGAGATGAAGTAGAGTTGGAAAATGAGGAGTATTTCCTATAGGATAAATTATAGCAATAATATGCTATAATTTAAATAAAAAAGCTAAAAGGTGAAGAAATATGTATCAAGATTTAATCTCCTATTTAAAAAAATATAAGAATAGCACTATAACCTTAGGAAATCTAGAAAAGTTAGTTCCAGGTAATTATTCATATGATAAATTTGCAGAAAATATCAGAAAGCTAATTAATAATAACATATTGATTGAAAAAAATTCCAAAGATAACAATGGTAAAGATATTCCTTTGCCTTATAAATTTGGAATTAACAAATATGAGTTAAGAAAAGAGCATATAAATAACGTTCAAAGATATATATTGAATATTAGTAGAGAGATTGATCTTCAGGAATACCTTAATTTGAGTGAGGAAATATGGAATAAAGATATCCCATATATTAGTAAAATCAATAAATACATTGAGGAAAATGGGATGCCTAAAGATTATGTTACTGCTCAAGAAAGATCCTTTCATATTGTTGGTGATGAAAAATGGATTGGTGAAAAAGGTGGAAAGAAACTTTTAGATAGAATAAAGCTGTGGGGAAAACTTAATATAATAAATAGTGCAGATCCGCTGATGATGGCAGTTAATCCTAAGCAGTTTTCAAGGCCAGAGTATTTCCATCTAGTTGTGGAAAATAAGGCAACTTTTATGGCTTTGATGCAGGTATTAAAGGAAACAGAGTTTACTTCATTAATTTTTGGTTCGGGGTGGAAAATAATAGCGGATATAGACATGCTGGAAAAACAATTAGGAATAAATGGAAATAATAAAATATATTATTTTGGAGATTTAGACAATGAGGGAATATCCATATGGAATTCTCTTAATGAGAAAGTGCATACTTACCTAGCAGTTGAATTTTATAGAGAATTGCTTAAGAAGCCTTGCAGCAGGGGAAAAGAAACGCAGCAAAAAAATGATAAGGCTTTAAAAAATTTTGTTAGTTTTTTTAGTGAGAAAGAAAAGATAAAGCTGAAAGAAATTTTGGAAAATGGAGGATATCTGCCTCAGGAAGCTTTAAACAAGGATGAACTTGGGCACATATGGAGGAATACAGAGTGGATATAAGTATAAAAAATATAACAGAAAACTATGGGGAAAGAATTCAAAGGCTAGTCTTGTTTGATCCATTATATAAGCTGCAAAATAAAAACTCAAAGGATAACAGTGGCAATGGAATTGATTATTTTAGTTTAGGTTTGCTTAGCTTATTGTTTTTCTTTGAAAATATGCTTATGAGAAATAAAAAAACAGGAGTAAGGGAACTTGCTTCCTTTTTATATGAACTTAATCAAGGTAAAATAGATTTAAATTATGAAGGATTTGAAAAGGCGGCAAGAACAATCATAGAGACTTTTAGACCTCCTACAGGAAAAAGAAACTTTAAAACATTTTATAATTGGGAAACGAGAAAGGACGAAATTGTTCAATATTCCATATTAAAAGCGGCTAGGGCAGATTTAGAAACAAATACTCAATACTATACTCTTGATGAACAAGGTTTGGAATTGATTTTTGCTACAAAGGAATATTTTAATGAGTTTCAGTTATCTATAAATCAGTTAGTTTTAAGGAAACAACTGGAGAAAGGTGAATTTGTAGGTGCTTTAAGACAAATTGATGAAATGAGACTTGATGTAAAAAACCTTCAAGATAGAATAGTAAGAATAAAGCATGAAGTAAATAGAAATATAGTATCTACAGAGACTTATGAAAGATATAAAAGTATAATTGAAGATATAAATATGAGACTGCATCGTGAGAATGAAGAATTTGATGAACTGCAGTCTTTTGTAAAGGAAACCAGGGACAAGGTAGGCAATGAGCTCACAAATGACAAAGATAGAAAGGCATATGAGCTTATAATCCAAATAGATAAGGAACTTGGACAGGTTCACTATGATCATAGACTACTTTTTAAGGAAAGTATAGTTCTTAAGACTTCTGCACTTCAAGCTGCTCAAGAGGCACTTTATTATGTAGGTATAGATTCTTTTAATTTTGATCAGGAAATTACCAGCAGATTATTTTCATCACCTCTTCCACTAAATGCATCAAGAGTGCTGATAGAACCTTTTATGTATTTAGGAAAGTATGAAGTTTGGTCACCATTAACAGTATTTGGCAAGCAAAGAATTGAAAATAGAAACAAACAGGAAAAAACTCAAGATTTTTTATCTGTACCAGAAGATGAAGAGATAAAGTTAGGTATGAAAGTTCAAAGAGAAAATTTTAAGTTTATAGCAGAAATATTATTAAAAGCTATGGGTGATGAACATGAGATCAGCATTAGCGAGCTCACGAATTATATGAAAGAAAATGGATATGAAAGTATATTGGATTATCGGATATTTTATGATTTCTGGATTATACTTCATCAAAAATCGCCGGTAACAATAGACACAGATGAGAAAAATGAAGAGCTTTTATTTGGAGAGGCCTTCAATTTATTAATTAATAAAGGAAAAGTCTTATATGTATGGGAAATTGAAGGAATACTTAAGGTTACAGAAAGATTTACTATAAAAAATATGATTCTAAAATTGGAGGACAAACATGCTTCAATATAATAATGAACAAGTAATGCAGGCATTCAAGCTGTATTCTATACTTTCAATTAAAGGTTATGGAGAGAAAGAAGAACTGCGTTTATACATATCTGATGAGATGATAAGAGGACTTATTGATCAATTTGCGTATCATGTAGATTGCACTATTTTTGCATCAGGAGATTATATATATATGATACCAGTTTCAAGAAATTCAATATTCCACGTATCAAATGATACTCTTAAAAAAGAGTACCTTCCAGCAAAAGCTGTAAATCTGGATTTATATTTAATGTATACAGCTATAATTGTACTATTTGGAGAATTCTACGATAGCTATCAAACCACAGAGCCAACCCGTGATTTTATTAATATAAGCGAGTGGCTATCCAGCATAAATGAGAGAATTGAGGCTTTAAGTGAACATGATGCTGAAAAACTAAAAGAATTAGACAGTCAGTTTGATTATAATTGGTCAGCTATTATAGAAAAATGGATGGATATGGACGAAATTAAGGAAAGAGTAAAAAATCAGGATGCCAGGACTATAAGTAGAAAGAGTTTCCTAAATACTGTAAAGCAATTTTTGGAGGCACAGGAGCTTGTAAGAGATATTGGAAGCGAGGAGCTGGAGCTTACAGAAAAGGCTAAGAACATAATTCAAAGATATTATATGGAATATGATTACAATAGAGGAATATTAGACTTTATGTATAATCTTGATCACAGAAAAGGAGAAAGCTAATGCCAGCAATTTCTAAAATACGTTTTACAAATGTGATTTATGAAAATGGAGAAAAAAGATATAATGATGATATTTTTCAGTTTGATGGACATAATGGAATAATTTTGATTGAAAATGGCGGAGGAAAAACAGTTTTTGTACAAACAGCTATTCAAGCCATATTGCCTCATAGTGATTTAGCAGAGCGTAAAATTAAAAATACTCTTATGCTAGAAAACAGTTCAGCTCATATAGCAATAGAGTGGATATTAAGTGAAAGGCCTAGAAGATATGCTTTAACTTCTGTAACCCTGTTCATGAATAAAGGAGCTGTAGATTCTCTTAAATATGTTTATGAATATGAAGAAGATGATGATAATTCTATAGAAAAGCTCCCTTTTGTAAGGAAAAGCATTAATGGTAAAAAGAGACCTGCTACAAAGGAAGAAGCAGGTGAGTATTATTCTAATATGAGTCAGAATAGAATTAGTGCAAATATCTTCAGTACAATTAAAGATTACCAGGAATATATAGAGAAAAATTTTAAAATTATTCCATCAGAGTGGAGAAAAATTGCTTTGATAAATGCTGTAGAAGGAGGTGTGGAAGCATTTTTTGATGCATGTAAAACCACGGGACAGCTGGTAGATAATCTCTTAATTCCTACAGTAGAAGAAGCACTGGCCGGGAATGGAACTAAAGAATTTGCGGAGACCTTTGAAAAACAGAGAGAACATTTTAAGAAATATAAACAGTTAAAAGCCAGAATAGATGAAAGCAGGCTGGTGGAAGAACAGATAAGTTCTTATGTAAATGTTTATAAATCCTATGATGAGGTGAATCACAGTTTCATTAAAATTAAAGAATATATAAAAGCTCTGTATAAATTTGCTAAAAAGGAAGATGAAATTAATAGAGGAAAGCTTGATAAAAACAAAAAAGATCAGCTTTTGGCTGCGAAAGAAGAGGAATACTGGAATCAAAAGGAAGCTTCATATAAGTTACAGTTATTAAAAGATAAAATGCTTAAAGTGGAGAAGTGTTTTATAGAGATTTCTGATAAATATAGTAAGGTTTTAAATGATAAGGAAGAAAAAGAAAAAAGACTTGAAAATTTGAGAATAGCAAAATATAAACAGAGTATAAAAATACAAAGAGAGAAAATTGAGTTTTTAAAAGAACAGATTGATGATCTGGACAAGGACGAGGATATTGCAGACATTACTGATAAATTGCAACTAAATAGCAGTGAACTTAGGGGATATTATAAGGAACAGGAACAAAAGCTTGATAATGAAATATCAGTAATTGAAGGTCAGCTTAAAAATATTGAAAAAGAGATTAAAGATCTTGAAAAAGAATTTAGTAGAAGTAAAGACAAAGAAAGTGAGTTATCTGCAGCAGGAGCTAAACTAGATGGTTCCATCAATCAGCTTATAAAAGACATGGATAACCTTGAAAGGGAAATGTTAGACAATCAGAGTAAGGAACGGGTAGAAGAAGAATTTAATAAGTGGCAGAGAAGAATATCAGATTTAGAAAATGATGTATTTGAATATAATAAGCAAGTAAGGATGATGGAGGAAGAAAAGCAGGATTTATTACAAAGTATACCAGTAAAAAGAGAAGAATTAAATGTCCTGAAGAAAGAAGAGACGGAATTGTCAGAACGATTTAAAAATCTCAATGAAATTCATGACAATCTGCTTTGTAGAGTTAAGGAATTTAGAAACAGTTGGTTTAATTTTGATTCCCTGTATAGAAAGCAGAATACCATATTGGAGCAGGTGGAAAACAAGCTGGAAAGGCTTAGAGAAGAGAAGGAAAATTTGATTTTTGATGAAAGATTAGCTCACAGATGGCTGGATAATTATAGTGAGAGTGAATTATATACAGCAGATCCTTCTATAGAAAGATATATAAAAAATTGGAGAAATGGTTTTAATTATATAGAAAGTGGAACGGAATATATCCAAAGGGTAGTAAAAACTACTAGTGAATCGGAAGAGGAGCTTAATAAGAACTATCCTTATTGGACAATATCTATAATTACATCAGAAACAGAAGTGGAAAAACTTATAGATAAAATATCGAATCAGCATGATGAGCTTTCCCATCCAGTTATTGTGATGAATGAAAAAGAAGCAAGGGATAAAGTGCAGCAAAATACTGTTTTATCTGAGAAAAATATCGTTTTCCCTTCAATGTGGAATAAGAATATTGTTCAGAAAAATTTTGAAAGCTGGAAAAATGATATTTCAATTAAAGCTTCTGAAGCTACAGAATTACGCAGGAAAAAAGAAGAAGAGTTAAGAAACTGTATTGAACTTCTTAGGAATGTAAGAGATTTTTATAGTAAATATCCTTATGAAGATTATATTGAAATGCAGAAGAAACAGAGAACACTTAAAGATAACGTAGTCTTAGTCACTGAGGATGTTGATAAAAAGGAAGTAAGAATAGTAGATATAGATGAAGAAGGGAAGAGAATCAACACAGCAATTGCTGAAGCACAGGGAGAACAGCATCTTCTGGAACAAAAAATACTTAAAGCCAGGGAATATTCAAGAAAGAAAAATGAAAAGGAAAAAGCTGAGGAGCAAAAGAGCAGAATAAAAGAAGAACTTGTACTTGCTAAAGGGGAAAATCTTAAATTAGAGAGAAAAATAAAGTTGAGCCTGGGTGCAAAGGATGATATAAAGGAAAGGCTTAATGAAATTAAAACAGCAAATTCTGTGTTAATGGCAGATGACTTATATAAAGAAGTCATTGGTGCGTCTGTAAAGTATACATCTACAAGTAAAGCGGTACTGGTGCAGCAGAGAAAAAGCTTAAAGGATGTTCTAGAAAAGAAACAAAAGGGCAGGGAAGCTTTAGAGGAAAACGTGAAAAATGCTTTGGAAATAAAGGAAACTTTAGAAAAGGAGATGGATAACTTAAGGAAGCAGACGGATTTTCAGCTGGATGAAGAAATGGGATTTCCCATTTATGGTGATGATGAGATTGAAAGGCTTATAGAAGAATTGCAAAGATTAAAGAAGCCTTTGAAAAATCTAAAAAAAGACTATGATGAAGCCAAAACGTCATATGATAAGGAAAAAGCTGTTTATGAAATGGAAGAGAATCGTTTTTATAATAAATATGAAAAAATAATATCTTTTTCTATAGTTTTAGAACAGGTAGAATTTATATTAAAAGAGGAATTAGAAGATATAGTTAAAAAGAAAAAGTATTTCCTTGAACAGCAAGAAGTTATAGAAAAAGAAGGAAGAGACATAAATAATAGTATTTCTAAATTGGAAAATTATAATTTCAAATATTCTTATTTGCCAGAAGAGATAGAAGAAGCTGTATTAACGGAGAATATAAAAAATGAGTTTCCGTATAAGAGAACAGGGATTGTAGATGAAATAATTAAAAATATAGAAGAAACTGAAAAGCTCTTAAAGGATAGAAAGTTAGATACAGAAGATAAAAAGAGAGAGTTTATAAATTTTTGTGAAGGTGAAATTGTAGATGTAAAGCTAAAAGATATGGCGGTTACAGGAGTTCAGTATAAAAAATCCTATGAGGATATTACTGATTGGCGAAACAAGATGAATGAGAGAATTATGCGTACTATAGAAATTGCAGAAAATGATATTCGTGAACATGATAAAGAAGTTCAGCAATTTATAAATCATCTACATTCTTATTTGGTAACTATGGTGCAGGAACTTAAACAAATTCCTAAAAAGACAAGAATAAAAATTGATGAGGATTGGAAGGAAGTATTTCTATTTACTGTACCTGAATGGAATGAAAAAGAGGGAAAGGAAGAACTGGCAAAGCACATTGACTGGATGTTAAAGCAGTTGGAAGAGGATCAGTTTAAAGATGAAAATGGTGTTGAACTGGAGAGTCAAGTTAGGAAATCCATAGAAAAATGGCTGCAATCAAAGCAGTTGTTACAAATTGTGATGAAGCAAAACACCATTAAAGTAAAATGTCGTAAAGTAACCAATGATCAAAAGGTTAAAAGTATGCCTTTTTCATGGGAGGTATCAAATTCCTGGTCTGGTGGAGAAAAATGGAGTAAAAATATGACTTTATTCCTTGGAATACTAAATTATCTGGCTGAAAAGAGAACACAAATTGTATCAAACCATAAGCATTATAGAACTGTTATAGTGGACAACCCTTTTGGAAAGGCTTCCAGTGACCATGTGTTAAGTCCAGTGTTTTTTATTGCAGAGCAGTTAGGTTTTCAGATAATAGCTTTGACAGCTCATGCAGAAGGAAAATTTGTAAGGGAATACTTTCCTATAGTATACAGCTGCAGACTTAGAACTGCAGACAACTGCAGCAGCCAGATTATGACTAAAGAAAGAGAAATAAAAAAAGCCTTCCTTGTTGACGGTGATCCTCAGACCTTATTCAGGATGGGGCAGTTAGAACAGGTGGCATTTACGGATATACATTGATTGGAAATATAAAATATATTAACTAGCAAAACTTCTTATAGGTAGAATAAGAGATTTGCCTATAAGAAGTTATTTTTGATATTAAGAGGCTTTGCTTATTCTATTCGGGATTTTAGAGCTTCGGACATAGAAATTTTATTTATTTTTTTCCTGCTTAATAGCTTTGAAAGCTCATAGGTCAAGTATATAATAATGAAACCAACTATAACATAAATGTAATTTATAGTTACTGGAAAGGATACATTCATATCTTTGGTTATTGACTTAAATAGAGCACGCATGGAGGCAAGAAGTAGTGGTACTCCAAGAATATAGCCAAGTATAACTATAAAAGAGGAGCTGTTTAAAATTAGAGAATAAATCTCCTTATTTCTGTAGCCTAGAACCTTCATAAGAGATATATTTTCTTTGTTTTCTTCTATTGTAAGAGCAGTAACAACATATATTACTATAAGTCCAATTATAAAGGACATAAAAGCAATACCACCTACAACAGCCTGAAGTGGCTTTGTCATTGTGTTAAAGGCATTTCTCATATCATCAACTGTTACAAAAGCCAGCAGTTTGTTTTCTGGAATGGACAATCTTTCTGTACTCCAAAGCCCAGTATAACTGCCAGGAGGAAGCTTAAGCATGGCATTAAGCTTATTAAGAGGCATATAAATATAGCTGCCAACATAGGTTTCAGCAATATCATCAACAGCTATACTGTATTCTTTTGAATCAAGTCTATTAACAGCCTTAATGGTATCCTTTGGATTTATATTAAGCTTATCAGCTAGAGGTCTTGTTATAATAATTTTATCTGATTTAAGCACATTCCCTGCTTTGTTTTTAAAGGAAATATATTTAGAATCAGGACTTACCCCATACACTGTAAAAGTTAAATCGGAATCTGATTTAAGTGCAAAGGGTATCTCAGAGAAAGCTTCACCTTTTTCTGGTTTGCCATTTTGGACAGAATTAAACACATACTGATAGTTGTATTTAAAGGCTTCACTAAAAGAATCCTTCATAAGATAATCCAAAGAACTTTTTGCTGAAAAACCCATTAAAAGCAGCATAGTTGCCATAATAACTCCAAGCATAAGAAATACACTTCTAGGTATGCTTCTAAGTAATTCTCTTATTTGAAACTTAGTATTAAAATTTAATTTATCAAGTTTCATATTTTTTTCTATAAAGCCAACCTTATTATTTTCTCTTCCACCTCTCATAAGTTCAACAGGTGAAGCTTTAAGTGATTTATTTACAACAAAGTAGCTGCAGACAATCAAAAAGACTATAGGAAGCAGAATGCTCATTATCAAATAATTTATATTAAAGCTTAAAGAACTTACAGGTATATTAAAGTAGGACACATAATAGGAAATCATAGGTTTTAAGGTTATTATCCCAAGCATGGTTCCAAGAATACCGCCTAATAATGAAACAGCTAAGGGATACATTAGATAATGTTTCATAATTTCTCTTTTTCTATAACCTAGTGCATAAAGAGTTCCTATAACAGCAGCTTCTCTTTTTAATATTCTCAGCATTACTATACCAGTTAGAATACAAGTAAGGATTAGGATACTCATGGGCATAGAGGAGCTCATCTTATCAATTCCAGAAAGCTTTGCAGTCATATAAGTCACTCTTGGATTATCAGTTACATTCATCCAGCTTAAAATAATAATATTTTTGCTTCCTAAATAACCCTTGAGTTCAGATATTTTTTCACCTAAATTGCTTCTATCGCCATTAAATCTCACAGCATAAAAGCTATTTCCTCTGTTTATATTATTAAAATCATATTTATTAATTACTGCAATACCAAAGTCGTTTGGATCATTTATAATATCTGATTCTGATTTTAGTGGATATATATAATTTGGCATAGACATAAAACCGGAAATGGTAAAATTCTGATTATATAGTTTTATACTGTCACCAATATTTAATTTATTAGCTTTTGCATAAGAAGGGTCAATAAGGATACCGCCATTGCTTAAATTTTTACCTTCAATTATTGCAGGTATGTTAACCTTTGTATTTTCCCTAAAGATTCTTAAAGTTTTATTTTCTGATATAGAATAATCAAAGGATTTTGTTTCCTCCAAACTCATATTAAATTTTGATTCTAAGGACTCTGGATTATTTAATTTTTTACTTGTCATAAAGGTTGCATCTTCTTGCTTATAGTCTTTTTCAAAAGAAGATAATAATTTTGATAAATTTATAGAAACCAAATTAAACATCGTAAAAAGAAGACAACTAAAAATAATAAGCAGCAAGGAACCAAGGTATTGAGATTTACTTTCTAGCATGGTTCTTTTAATTTTTTTATTTATAATCATTACCACTCAATCCTTTCTGCAGGAATAATTTCTTTATTGACTTCACTATCTACAATTTCTCCACTTCTTAACCTATAGACCCTATTTGCCATAGAACTAATTGCATTATTATGTGTTATCATAAGTATAGTTGAACCAAAGTCCTTGTTAATTCTCTGAAGAAGTTTTAATATCTCCCTGGAGGTTGAAAAATCAAGTGCACCAGTTGGTTCATCGCATAGTAAAAGCTTTGGATTTTTAACTATTGCTCTTGCAATGGAGACTCTTTGCTGCTCACCACCGCTTAATTCCCTTGGAAATCTATATTTTTTATCAAGCATACCTACAGCTTTTAAAACCTCATCAGTATTAAGAGGAGAACTACTTATGTTTGAAACAACCTCAATATTTTCCCCAGCAGTTAAGTTAGGTATTAAGTTGTAAAATTGAAATATAAAACCTATATTTTTTCTTCTATAGTCCGTAAGTTCAGTATCATTTAGTTTAGTAATTTCAAGGTTATCTACAAAAACAGTACCAAAGTCACATTTATCAATTCCGCCTATAATATTGAGAAAAGTTGACTTGCCAGAACCGGAAGGACCAAGTATAACTCCAATTTCACCTTTGTCTAAATTCATTCCTATATCATTTAAAACAGTGGTAGTTATATCAGTTGTTTTATAGCTTTTCTTTAAATTTTTTACTATTAAGAACATCTACTTTATTCCTTTCACTATTTTTATTGTTATTAGTTTGGGCATAGGAGGAAGTTTTATTCTACATTTATTAATCATGCAGTAATGTGTAACTTAGATTATTATGTGCTCTATTTATAGTTCTTTTTATGTGAGTATTTGTTTAAATAGGATGAGTTGTAGGATATAATAAAGTAAGAAATTGTTTTTTTATGTTTTAAAACATCTTTGTAAAGAAGGAAGGTGCATTAATGAAGAAAATACAAGTAGGAACATCAGATTTTAAAGAGTTAATAGAAGGCAATAATTATTTTGTAGACAAAAGTTTACTAATAAAAGAATTTATAGAAGATGGTGCGAAAATAATATTGACACCAAGACCTAGAAGGTTTGGAAAGACATTGAATTTAAGTATGCTTAAATACTTTTTTGATATAAGGACTAAGGAAGAGACTAAGAATTTATTTAAAGGCTTAAAAATAGAAAAGGAAAAGGAAATAATGAAGCTTCAGGGAGAATATCCTGTTATTTTCATTACTTTTAAAAATCAAAAGCATATATCTTTTGAAAATTTTGAAGATGGAATAAAAGTATTATTATCAAATTTATATAAAGAGCATGAATATTTACTGGATAGTGATAAGTTAACTGAATTTGATAAAAATGATTTTAAGCAAATAATTTCAAGAAAAGCTTCTATAGGAAGTGTATCAGATGCGATAAGCTCTCTTATGGGGTACATGAATAAGCATTATGGAAGAAAAGTAATGCTATTTATAGATGAATATGATGTGCCAATACAAGAAGGATATCTTAGAGGATACTACAATGAAATGATAGTCCTAATAAGGAATCTACTAACAGCAGCCTTAAAAGATAATCCATACGTTGAAAAATCTTTAATAACAGGTATCCTTAGAGTGGCAAAGGAAAGTATTTTTTCTGGGTTAAATAACTTAAAAGTATATTCTATATTGAGTTTCAAATTTAGTGACAAATTTGGATTTACAGAAGAGGAAATGAAAGAACTTATAAAATATTATAATTTAAAAGACAGCTCAGAAGAAATAAAAAGTTGGTATAATGGATATATTTTTGGTGGAAAAGTAATATATAATCCATGGTCAGTTTTAAATTATATTGATAACAATGAAGAAGGATTTATGCCTTACTGGATTAACAGCAGCAGTAATGATCTTATAAAAAGGCTTTTATTAAAAGGAGATAAAGAAGTAAAACTAGATTTAGAGTATCTTCTCGACGGGAAATCTATAAATAAGGTAATTGATGATACTATAGTTATGGCAGAAGTTGAAGATTCCAACCAAAATATCTGGAGCTTTTTACTTTTGAGTGGATATTTGAAGGCTGTAAAAACAGAGCTAATAAGGGGAAGATTAAACTGTGAACTCCAAATTCCAAATGAAGAAGTTTATATATTTTATGAAAATTTAATAGTAAAATGGTTTCAAGAATCTATGACCAATCAAAAGTATGAAGAAATGTTAAGTAATTTAGTCACGGGTGATATAGAAAACTTTGGCTATGCTTTTCAGGAATTTGTAATAAATAACTTAAGTTATTTTGATGTATCAGGAAAAGAACCGGAAAAAGTGTACCATGCCTTTGTACTTGGAATGCTTGTATCCATTTCAAATACCCATGAAGTGAAGTCAAATAAAGAAAGTGGCTTTGGGAGATATGATGTAATGATAATTCCAAAGGATATCTCAAAACCAGGAATTATTATTGAATTTAAGAAAATAAATGTATTGTCAAAGGAAACAATGGAACAAGGAAAAGTGGAAGCATTAAAGCAAATAGATAGGATGAAATATGAACAGGAACTTATAAATTGCAACGTAAAACATATAATAAAGCTTGCCATTGTGTTTAAGGGGAAGGAAGTAATGATTTCCGAGGCATAGTAGCAGTTGCAACTTAGTTTGTAAATATAGGAAAAGGCATAGTGCTTTTTACTATACCTTTTCTGGAGAAGTTTAGCATAGATGCTTAAATTTAGTTCTGCTTATATAATCCAAATCCAGTTATAATCAATTTATCCCAACCAGTTTCTTCATTATTAATCCAACTGTATTCAACATTAAGTTCTTTCAACCAAGCATTAAGTCCATTACTTACTTTACTTACATTTGGCGATTTCCTTCCAAATTTGTCTTTTATCGTTTCAAGCAATTCAACTTGTTCTTCTTTTTCTAATTCTCTATCTAACATTCCTTCTATGACTTCGCGGCATTCTGAATAGGATTTATGATCCTCGGTATATATTTCATTGGCTAATAATTGTCTTTTGTTATTTAAAGTCGCTTTTACTTCATTTATTTCTTCTATATTTGATAAGTACTTTTTAGCTATGTTCATAGCAGCAATTTCATTATCTATTTTGATTATTGTTCTTTCTAATTTTTCATTTCTCATTTTAATAGTCTCACTTTACATTTTTTATTTAGTAATTGTTTAACGACAATAGGTAATTATATCATAAAACTACTTATCATACAAAATTTTAAAACTCTTTAGGAAGCAGGTAAAGTATTTCAGAGAAATGAATATATCATTATAGGTAGTGAACTGTTTTATTATGGTGGAAACATCATAATAGGATGATATTGTTATTTATAATGGTGTAACTTAGATTATTATGTGCTTTATTCATAGAAGAACTATAAGTGGATTTGCAATAAATCTGTTTATAGTTCTTTTTATGTGAGTATTTGTTTGATTATAACAATATATTGAAGTTAATGTTATAATTAGCATGTAAGTGAACTATAATGTAATTCATATTTGTAATAGCACATGAAAATCACTTATATAATAGGCTTTTAGAGGGTATGAGGATGAATGATATAAAAGTAATGGTATGGCTGTTTCCTATACTTTTTATTTTTCACGATTTTGAAGAAATAATTTTTATGCAATCGTGGGTAAGTAAGAATAGACGCTATTTATATGAAAGATTTCATACATTATCAAAAAGGTTATTGTGTCATTTTGACAATATTACAACAGCATCTTTTGCATTTGGCGTAGCAGAAGAATTTATTTTGATTAGTATAATTACAGTTGTTTCTTATGTGACGAATTGGTATATCCTATGGGTAGGATTGTTTATTGCATTTACTTTGCATTTAGTAATACATTGTTTTCAAGCATTGATAGTAAGAAAATATGTCCCTGCTATTATTACGAGCGTTATTTGTTTGCCTATATGTATTTATATTATTAAGCATATAGTGAAATTGTTTCCGTTAGATACTGTTGTTTTGTACTCTATTTTATCCTTTATAATTATGGTGGTTAATTTAATTTTTATTCACAAAGGTATGGATGTATTCAGCAAATGGTTAGCGCAATATGAACAGCAAAGCCAATGAACACAATCTAAATTTTGGTAAAACACGAATTAAGAGGAGTCCCAAACTATAAAGAGTATTCTTGCTCCTCAGGGAAAAAAGTAATGATTTTGAAGATTTGATAGGAGTAAAAAATAGATTAAAAGCTGTTGTGTGATACTAATAGAATACTTAATCTAAGGGAGATATTGTTATGGGGTTACTAGATGATGAATTAAATACTGTACATGAAAAGCAAATAGAAACATCTTGTATTGAACCTAAAGAAGTAGAAAATAAAGAGTTTTTAATAAGCAATAAACTGATAATTAATTCACAAGAAGGTAATCTCTTAAATGAGTTAAAAAGAAGTTTAAGTGAATGTGAAAAATTTTATTTTAGTGTTGCATTTATTAACTTTAGTGGGCTTCAGCTTTTACTCGACAGCTTTAAAGAACTTGAGGAAAAAGGAATTCATGGGAAAATATTAACTTCTACATATCTTAACTTTACAGAACCTAAAGCTTTGGAAAAAATTAATAAATTTAGTAATATTGATTTAAAGATATTTGTGGCTACTAAGGAAATAGGGTTTCATACAAAGGCCTATATTTTTGAAAATAAAGATGAATATAAAATAATCATTGGCTCTTCTAATATAACTCAACGTGCTTTAAAGAGTAATATTGAATGGAATGTGAGAGTGATTTCTAAAAAGGATGACAGCTTTGCAAGATATGTATTGGAAGAATATTTGAAATTGTGGGAAGATACTTCTATTGTCAATGAAAAATTTCTAGATAGTTATAAAAGCTTTATAAATGAACTTAAAAAGGTAGAAAAAAGTAAAACTATAGATTTTACAGATTATGAACTTATAAAACCAAATGATATGCAGAAAAGGGCTATGGCGAATTTGGATAGGTTAAGATATTCAGGGGAAAATAAAGCTTTAGTCATTGCTGCTACAGGTACAGGAAAAACCTATATGTCGGCATTTGATGTTATAAATTGTAATCCTCAAAAAATGTTATTTCTGGTACATAGAGAAGAAATCTTAAAAAATGCAGAAAAAACCTTTAAGAGACTGGTAAAAAACAAGAGGAAAACAACAGGTATCCTAGCTGGCAGCAGTAAAGATTTCTCTGCTGATTATTTATTTTCTACTATACAATCTATGAGTACAAGTTTTCAGCAATTTAAGAGAGAAGAGTTTGAATATATAGTTATAGATGAAGCTCATCATGCGGCAAGTCCATCTTATCAAAAGGTGATAGGATATTTTAAACCTAAATTTCTATTAGGAATGACGGCAACTCCAGAGAGATGCGGCAGTGAAAACATATTTGATATTTTTGATGATAATATAGCTTTAGAAGTAAGGCTTCGTGAAGCCTTAGAATTAAATCTTGTGATACCTTTTCATTATTTTGGGATAACTGATATTGAAGGTGTAGACTTAAGTGATGTAAAAATTAATCATATAGCAGAAGTATCCAAAAGACTGAAGATTAACGAAAGAGTTGATTTTATAATTGAAAAGATGAATTTTTATGGATATGACGGAGAAAAATGCAAGTGCATTGGTTTCTGTGTAGGAATTGATCATGCGGAGTTTATGACAGATGAGTTTAATAAAAGAGGAATAAAAAGTGTATGCCTAACAGGAGAAAATTCTACAGAAGAAAGGGACCACTATATTAAAAAATTAGAGTCAGATCAGGATGATCTAGAGGTTATATTTACAGTAGATATTTTCAATGAAGGTGTGGATATACCGTCGGTCAATTTGATTTTGATGCTTAGACCAACAAACTCTCCTATAATATTTATACAGCAGCTTGGAAGAGGTCTTAGAAAATATGAAAATAAGGAATTCTTAACGGTACTGGACTTTATAGGAAATCACAATAGGGCATTTCTAATTGCAATAGCATTAAATGGTTCAAGGTATTATGATAAAGACAGCTTAAAAGTGGCAGTTGCAACTCAGTTTACCAGCATTCCAGGCTGTACGAATATTCAAATGGACAGAATATCTCAGGAAAGAATACTAGAGCAGTTAAATGAAGAAAATTTCAATTCAATGAAATATTTGAGGGAAGAGTACTTTGAATTTAAAAAGATGAATGGTGGGAAGATACCTTATCTATTGATGGATTACATAAAATATGATGGTTCGCCAGATCCATTAAAGTTTCTAAGTAAAGAAAAAACTTATATAGGTTTTGTAGCTAAAATGGAAAAGGATGATGAACTTAAAAAATTATTAGAACAGGAAGAATTTTTAAAGATACTTAAATGGCTTTCAAAAAGTCTCCCAATAAAAAGAATATATGAATTCAGCATATTAAAATATCTGTTAAATAGTGATGAAATAGATGTAGAAAATGCTAAAAGTGAAATATTGAAGTATATTGATAATGTGGATTACGAAAGTGTGATTCACAGCTTGAATTGTTTGAATGGAAGTTATTATGATTCATCTGAACTCAAAAATAATGTAAAATGCTTTGAATTAAAGGATGGAGTTTTAAGTGCCACCTGGAATTTCAAAAAAATAGTGCAGAATAAAAAATACATCATATACATTGAAGATGTTATAAACTATGGCATTGTAAGGTATAGAAAGGAATTTGGCAATAAATATTATGGAGTTCCATTTTTTAAGCTATATGAACAATACCAGATGATAGATGCAGCACTTTTATCTAATTATACCAAGATACATACTTCTTTTAGGGGACAGGGACTTGTTACTAATGGAAAAGAATATTTTTTATTTGTGGATCTGCATAAAGAAGAAAATATAGATGAAAGGATAAATTATAAGGATAAGTTTTTAGACAGGCAGTATTTTCAATGGCAAACTCCTAATAATACAGCTCAAAGTTCTGAAAGGGGAAAAAACATCATATTTAACAAAGATAGAAAGGTTAATTTACATATTTTTGTGAGGAAATATAAACAAATAGATGGTATTGTACAATCCTATATTTATATTGGTAAGGGCAATGTTGTTGAATATGAAGGAGAAAAGCCTATAACAGTAAAAATAAAGTTGCAAAATGAAATTTCAGTAAATTTATATACGGAGTTTATAAAAAAGGTATAGTGTTTTTTACTATACCCTTTCTGATATTAACTTTTTAGCTGCAGGAATATCTGCTGGAGCCCATTTTAAAGAAGAGAGATTTTCTCTTTTTAGCCATATCAGTTTAGAATGTTCATTGGCTGTAGGAGTATCTGATACTAATTTGCACTTTACAGTAATCAAATTTACTATAAAAGTATCATATTCATGAGCATTGTCATTAAATACATCCAAGTATTCTACAGTACATTTTAACTCCTCTTTTATTTCTCTTTCTATAGCTTGTTTTAGAGTTTCACCTTTTTCAACTTTTCCACCTGGAAATTCCCACTTATTTGGTAGGGACATTTTTGGAGAGCGAAGGGCACATAGTATTTCATTATTTTCATTTTCTATAACAGCTCCAACTACTTTTAATGTTTTCTTCATTTTAGTCACACCTTTCTTCTAGACAAGTTTAGCATAGATGGGTTTCATAAATCAATTTTGAAATGGTCTTAACATATTTTGTTTAAAGAAATTAAATTGTAGGATATAATGAAACAAGAAATTGCAATCGTATTTAAGGGTAAGGAAATTAGTATAAAAACTGCTTAAAGGTTACATTGAATGTTGTACCTAAAGAGAGATAAACTTAATTTACCGTAATTTTTTTACGACAACTTGAATAATTTCGTTGATTTCAGTCTAGAATAATGTATAATTTAATTTGGGGGTGATATTATGCTGAAAAAATTTGAAGTAAGAGGTTTTAAAAACTTTAAAGAAAATATACAGCTGGACTTTTCAGATGTACGAGATTATAAATTTAATGAACAGTGTGCCAGTAAAGGTTTACTGAATAAAATAATAATTTATGGAAAAAATTCAGTTGGAAAATCAAATTTGGGCCTAGCACTATTCGATATTACAACACATTTGGCTGATAAAAATGTTACACCGGATTTATATGATTACTATTTAAATGCAGACTTAGATTCAGGTTTTGCTGAGTTTCATTATGTATTCAAATTAGAAGCTGGAGAAATAGATTATTTGTATCGAAAAAATGATGTAAGAGAGCTAACATTTGAAAAGATTTCAATAAATAATGAAGTTATAATGACTTATGATTATACAAAAAAATCGGGAGATTTAGAAGGACTTAAAAAATTAGCTCCTTCCTTGAATTTTGAATTCCAAAATGAGAATATCTCAATTTTAAAATATGTAGTTAATAATACTTTATCTAGTACTGCTGCACCTCTTAAGCAATTGATGCGTTTTGTAAATAACATGTTATGGTTCCGAAGTCTTGATGAAAACAGATATATAGGTTATAAAAAGGAAAGTGAAGATTATATAAACTTTATATTTGAAAAAGATTATTTGAAAACTTTTCAGGATTTGCTTCATACAGCAGGAGTTAATGAAGATTTAGTAGCTATAAAAGATCCTGATGGAAAACAGCGTTTATACTTTAATAAAAAAACTCCTATTCCGTTTTTTAAAGTTGCTTCTAATGGAACTAAGGCTTTGTATGCACTTTATTATTGGCTCACAACGGCTAAAGATATATCATTTTTGTTTATTGATGAATTTGATGCATATTATCATTTTGAACTTTCAGAAATGATAGTACAGCTATTAGAAAAACATAAGGAGTTTCAAACTATTTTAACTTCTCATAACACTAATCTCTTGACAAATAGGATTATGCGTCCAGATTGTTATTTTATATTAACGACAGATAAGTTAACATCATTGGCTAATGCTACCAATAGAGAATTGCGTGAAGGACATAATTTAGAAAAGCTTTATATAAATGGTGAATTTGATGAGTAAGGTAGTAAAAAAGAATATTTTAGTTTTGGTAGAGGGTGCTAAAACAGATGTAAAAGTAATGGAGAAACTATTTAATATTTATCAAATAGATGCTAAGTATAAAATAGTATCATACTGTACCAATATATATACACTTTATCAAGAAATGTTTAGAGATGGTATTGATGGATTAGAGGATATGGATATACTTCAAGTATTAAAAGCTAGAGAAAAAAATATTGAGAAGAAAAAAATATTTGATAAGAGATATACAGATATACTACTAATTTTTGATTTAGATCCACAGGATCCCCAATTTGTGCCTGAAAATATTAAATTAATGCAAGATTATTTTTGTGAATCTTCAGATATGGGGAAACTATATTTAAATTACCCAATGATTGAAGCATTTTATCATTTAAGTTCTATACCAGATGATGAGTATTTTAGTAGAAAAGTTAAATTGAAAGAGCTTCAAGACAAAAAATATAAATTTCGTGTACAACAGGAAAGTATGGGTAATGATTATCGCAAATTTGCTGCAAGTAAAGATTTATGTAATATAATTATTTTGCAAAATCTCACTAAGGCTATATTTTTGGCTACTGGCAAATCTATTATATGGAAAGATATAGTAATTAATGCTAATTTAATTGAGCTAATAGATTCAAATTTTATATTAGAAAAACAGCTATTTTATCTAAAAAATGATAAATTTGTATATGTTCTTTGTACTTGTGTATTCTATATAATAGAATATAATCCCAACCTTTTACTATCTTAAGTTATTAATGAAAATGTGAGTGCTAATAATTTGAAATTGGATTTTAAATATGAGGAGAAAATATTATGATAGAACCATCAAAAATAAAAGAAGAATTCGAAAAGATTGAAAGAGAAAATTATAAATTTCGGACATATTTAAAAAGTCATGCAGATTCAGATGAGTTAGATGAGCAATTTTTAGAATTACATAATGAATTATTCAAAGATTATGATTGCAGTAAATGTAGAAATTGTTGTAAAGAGTATGCAATAAGCTTTGAAGAAACTGAAATAGAGCCAGTTACTATGTTACTTAAAATAACCAAGGAAGAATTTATGGATAAGTATATAGAGAAGACTAGTAATGGATATGAGGTAAAAGGAAAACCATGTTGTTTTTTAACTAAAAATGGTGCTTGTGAGATTGAAAAATGTAAACCAGAAGGATGTATGGAGTATCCATTTACAAATAAGCCAGAAAGATTATTTAGCTTGCTTAATATAGTTGATTTTACAAGTGTATGTCCTGTAGTTTTTGAAATGCTAGAAAGATTGAAGAAAATTTATGGTTTTAAGAGAATTTAATACAGACAAAAGATGTTTAAAAAATTAAATAGCTAATGGAGGAGCAACAATGGCAATTGCTAAAAAAGTAAGTGCGAGATTTAAAAACTTTAATTGCAAACAAATTTCTGATTACTCTCATGAAGAGAAAGGCTGGAAAGAAAATAAAATAGGAAATTTAATATCTTATAATTTTGCAAAGTATATAAATATTGATTAGTTGAAATATAAAGTAACTGCCGCTTTTCAAAAATTCAAAGTGAAACGAACAAGATTTGCTGCTATTTATCCGATGTCTACAATAAGGATGGCTATGTGAACAACTAATATAGCCATCCTTAATCCAATTTACTGTCCGTAAGTCAGCTACTGTAACACTCCCATGCACTCTGTGAAAGCGACTATCACCAAATCAAAGATTTGGGATATCTGTTTTTCTATCAAAGTGGGAGATATAAGAACTCTTGAGCTTCAGCGATTTAGAGTTCTTATGCTGTGCATAGCAGTAGCTATGCCCCTAGATAATTCATCTATATTATTATATTTGTTAACACATTATCTTTTCTTCCCACCACGCGTAACCAACAGTTGCTTTGGCAGACTGAGTAGGCGTTTCAGGATTTGACAAGAAAATTAAAAATGATCCCCCAGGAGGAAATATAAACTTTCCAACTTCTTCATCACTGACGGTAACATCTGGAAGGGCTCTTCTAACAAATGCTTTTTTCCCTCCAAGGGGCTCATTAATTACATTAATTGCTTCAAAGAATCCTATTCTTGGTTTGGGTGGTGGACAAAGGACCGTATTAGAAGGGGTTACTGTTGTAACTCTTATTGAATTTCCTGATGGCTGACTATTAAACCATATTTGTGCTCTTATGGGTGATTCTCCTGTATTTGCAACCTGCCAAAAATAAACATGTAAGTTAACACCTGAATTATTAGGATTAAACAAACCTGCCCATGCACTTTTATCACATCCTCTATTACAGTATTTTCTTAGTCATATAATATTTATACTGTATAAGTTTTGTGAAAACACGTGTATGTATCCATTTTTTTACTGTAAAAAAGATTAATTTATTACAAAATAACAGTATAATTTGAAACTCTATAGTATATAAGTAATTAATATGACTAAACTAAATATATCTTGCAAGTAGGTGAAAAAATGTTACCATAAATAGTTTATCTGATGGCTACCTACTGTAACACTCCCACTTCTACCAAAGTGGGAGATAACAGTAGCTACGCCCCTAGATAATTCATCTAAACTTAGTGGGAGAAACAAAACTCTAAAGAGAAAGCGACTATCATCAAATCAAAGATTTGAGATATCTGCTTTTCCCACTAAGTAAGATTCATTGATAAATTGAAGTGTACACTAAAAATGACAAATAAAGTACTATAGTTTCAATGAGAGGGATGTGGGTAGGATGAGTATAGGGTATGCATGTTTAACTATAGGAGTTTTAAATACTAATTTAAAAAGCTGTAATGCTAAAAATGTATGTGATGAGAAGTTATTAGGTATAATAGAACATAATTTGAAATCTCTTGAAAATATGATTGTGTATAACATTAAAAATAGTATACATCTCTTTAGAATTAGTTCTGATTTAATATCTTTTGGATCAAGTCCTTTAAATAAGCTGCATTGGTGGGACATATTCTCTAATGAATTTTCTAAAATTGGTAGGAAGATCAGAGAGAACAATATTAGGGTTTCAATGCATCCTGGACAATATACTGTGCTTAATTCTCCAAATAAAGATGTAGTAAACAGAGCAGTGGAAGATTTGAATTATCATTCTAAAGTTTTAGATAGTCTCGGGGTTAATGCAGAGAATAAAATAGTGCTTCATATTGGTGGAGTTTATAATGACAAGAAGCAAGCAATAAATAGATTTATAAGCAATTATGGAAATTTGGATGATAGGGTGAAGAGAAGACTTGTTATTGAAAATGATGATAAATCCTATAATATAAATGATGTGATTGAAATAGGAACAAAGCTAGGTATACCAGTTATTTTTGACAATTTGCATAATGAAATCAATCCATCTAATGAGGATAAAAGTGAATTGTACTGGATAAATGAATCTAAAAATACATGGAAGGATAAAGATGGATATCAGAAAATCCATTATTCACAGCAGGATATTTCAAAGAAACCGGGCTCACATTCAAATACTATAGCAGTAGATAGATTTGTTAATTTTTATGGAAGCTTGGAAAGAGAAGATATAGATATAATGCTTGAAGTGAAAGATAAGAACCTTTCAGCAGTAAAATGCATAAATTCCATAACCAAGGATAAAAGAATTAGCAAGCTTGAAAATGAATGGAGCAAGTATAAGTATACTGTTTTGGAAAGTTCACCTAAAGTTTATTTAGAAATAAGAAATTTGCTTAAGGATAAAAAGAGTTACCCTGTTGTTCAATTTTATAATTATATAGATGAAGCTGTGAAAGAGGAAGTTATACCGGGTAATTCAATAAATGCTGCACTGCATGTATGGGGATATTTTAAAAATATAGTGGATAGTAGAGAAAAGGAAGGTTTTCTTAGGAGCATTGATAAGTATAAGAAAGGGGAAGTTTCTATTAATGTAGTTAAAAATAAGTTGTGGAAGATGGCAGTTAAATATGATGAAAGGTATCTTAAGAATTCGTATTATTTTATATTTTAAAGCTAGTGATAATTTTATCCGATGGCTACCAGCCGTAATACCCCCATCGCACACAGCGAAAGCGACTATCACCAAATCAAAGATTTGGAATATCTGCTTTTCTTATAAAGTGGGAGGATAACGGCTGCTACGCCCCTGGATAACGATTTCCCCTAAAGGATAACGCCTTCTAAGTGCTAAAGCCTTCTAAGTGCTAAAGCACTAAGAATCCTGTTAATAAGTTTCAGATGGAGAAAAAAACTCCACCTGAAACTAAGAACTCTGTTTATGGAATAATTATACGTATGTACTGGACAGTGAGCTGCCATTTAAAATAGAACCTTTGCAGTAAGGAGGGATAATAGATGTATTTATCTCCATTTTTTTACTGTAAAAAATAATTTATATGTTATAAAATAATAGTATAATTTGAAATTTTATGTAAAAAGAGCAATCAATGAAGAATAAGTTATAGAAAAAAATTTTAGTGAGTTGTTTTTATTATTATCTTAAGGAGTAGATGAAATGGAAGAGAATAGGGTAGGCTTTAATATAGAATATGAAAGAAAAAAGAAACTTCTTAAATCATTGATAGAGCAGCTTTCCAAACTTATAGAGGAAAAAGATTTCCTTTTAAATGTGAAAAAGGTAAATATAGAAACAAAATATATGTGTTCTATTGGAAAGTATGAAATGGACAGAATGAACTTAAATTTTGAAATAAGGGATTTGAAAAAAGAAATATCCCTTAGACAATCAGCATTAAATAGGGGAGAAGTTGTGTCAGAAGAATATATCCAACAAGTTATGAAAGAAGAATTGAGGGTTTGGCATGAGAAGATTAATGCTTTTTCCAAGCAGATAAAAGATGCAGAAATATTTGCGAAATTACCAAAGCTTTCTGATGAAGAAAGCAAAAGATTTAAAAGCTTATATAGAAAACTTATAAAGCTTTTGCATCCGGATATACATAAATGTGATGAAAGGGACAAACTTTTATGGCAAAGGGTTTGTGAGGCTTATAAGAATGGAGACTTAGAAGAATTAGAGAACTTGATGTATTTAGTGGAAGACAAAAATATGGGTGATTTATTAGATAAACAAGATGAAAGTATAGAAGATAAAATTGAAAAATTAAAGAATTTAGCCTTTAAATGTCTGGATAAGATAGACAAAATAAAGAAAGTGTTCCCATTCACAATTGAAAAGGAGATTTCAAATGATCAGTGGGTGAAAGACAAAATTGATGAAATTCAGATAAATATTCAGTTTTTGAAAACCTATAGGGATAAATTAAAGGTTATACTTAGCGAATTTAAATAAGTTTTAGGGGATGTGAAGTATGGATGACAAGGCGTTAATTAAAATTAATACTTCAGGGACAAGTCTGATAAATTCCTTTTCTACAGGAAATTTACCTATGCCATATACTAATGAGATATTTTTATTAAATATATGGATTGCAGGTTTGAATTATTATGAAGCACACAGCATAGAGGATGAACTAAATGTAGAAGACAAGCTGCTGTTAAAAAGGGAGTCCAAAAATCAATATGATAATTTGGCTATAGAAATATATGATGCTAAAAATAGAAAATTAGGGTATGTGCCAAAAGCAAAAAATGAGGTTATATCCAGGCTCATGGATGGCGGAAAGCTGTTGTATGGTATAATTACTGAAATTGAATATGAGTATTTGGAGATAAGTGCAGATATTTTTATGAGTGATTTTTAAATAATAAGACTGGAATTGCAGTAAAGCAGAGAATATCATTTGAAAGTATAAATTAAAGTAAATAAATGTGTTGTCAAAGGAAACAATGGAACAGGGAAAAGTAGAGGCATTAAATCAAATACAAGACATGAAGTATTCTGAAGAATTAATTGATAAAGATGTAAAAAACATAATAGAAATTGCAATTATTTTTAAGGGTAAGGAAGTAATGATTTCTAGGGCATAGAAGCTGATAAAATAAGTATGTAGGTGGTGGTGATAATATTATGGAAAAAGAATTTAATGTTATAGGCTTATGCATACCTGAAAAACATCTTATGGTTGATATTAAAAGGTTACGAAAGTAAAACAAGAAATTTTAATGATTTATCTGAAAATATTACTGATATGATTGATAAATATGATAACGATATGGTTTTAATCATTGATGAGGTAGATAAAAGTAGTGGCAATAGAGTATTTATGTAGTTTTTAGGAGTGCTTAGAAATAAATATTTAGCTATGGTTTCAAAAGAAGACATAACTTCTAAAAGTGTTATATTAGGTGGAGTAAATGATATCAAGAATATTAAGCTTCAAATTAGAGAAGAAAGGGATTAAAATGACAGATTGTATATTTTGTAATTACAACAAATCAGAAATAATAGCAGAAAATAAGCTTGCTTTTGCTATAATGGATAGGTTTCCCGTAAATGAAGGTCATACCTTGATAATACCAAAAAGACATTTTCCATTTTTATTTGAGGCCTCAGAGGAAGAAATAAAAGCTATATATAGCCTTATGTATGAGGTTAAGGAAATGTTAGATATTCAGTATGAACCGGCAGGATACAATGTGGGAGTTAATATTGGTTATTATGCTGGACAGACAATAAAGCATTTGCATGTTCATCTAATCCCTAGATATAAGGGAGATGTAGAAAATCCTAGAGGGGGAGTTAGAAACTTAAAGAAGGCTTTAGTTGAGTATGATGGGTAAAATACAATATTTGCAACGTTAGTGTGTAAGCATATATAAAATAATTACAGTAGAGGATGATTTAAGACTTTGTGAAGAAATACAAGAAGCTCTTTCAAATTTAATAGAAATAAAAAATATATTGCAGCGTGGATTAAATAAGATGGAAAAAAGATATTTGAAGTAATGGTTTAATTAAATTTTTTGTAGTTACGGAGATTGGTAAAGGATAATTCATACCTTGAAAAGTCTTTATGATAAATTAAAAGTGAGGGCTGTAGTGATGAAAAAAGTTAAATTAGAAGATATTATAGAAGCTATGGAGTTAGTTAATGATGATAGCAATTATTATAATAAAATGACAGGTGAAATTACTTATGTGGATGATGAAACAAGAAGACTAGCTGAGGATTGTAGCATGGAAGATTTAGAAAGTTTACCTGATTGGCAGAGGGATGATGTTAGAGGAGCTATTGATGTTGAAGAAAACTGGAATTATTATATTGCTTTACCATCAAAGTTTGATATTAATGAGTATGATATTATGGTTAAATTTTGCTATTTGTTGGATAATGATAAAATATCTAACCAACTATTAAATGCGTTAAATGGAAAAGGAGCTTTTAGAAGATTTAAGGACACAGTTTTCAGGCTTAGCATAGAAGAAAAATGGTATGAGTTTAGAGATGAAGCTTTGAGAAAAATTGCATTGGATTGGTGCAGTTGCAATGGAGTGGAAATTGATAACAAGTAGATATTGGGAAAATATCCATCTTTAAATTCTAATTAGAGATAAGTTTTAGCTTTTAGAAGTTTTATTAATAAACTTTTATAGAAGAGTTAGTACTTGTCTCCATTTTTTCACTGTAAAAAGAGATGAATATGTTATAAAATAACAGTATAATTTGAAATTTTATATAAAAAGAGCAATTAATATAGCTGCGGCAAATAAATTTTATGGATTTGTGAAATTGTAAAATTATAAAAATATTCTACCTTGGAAGAGGTGAAAGCATGACAAAAAAGTTGAAATTAGAAAATAATTATGATTATATATCTGTAGACGCAATAACAGCTAAAGAAATAGAAAATTCCAACTGTATTACTGGTGACACTAATTATTTGCTGCCTAAGCTTAAGGAATCCTTTAAGAAAGCTATAAGCATTGATATAATAGTGGCATTTTTAATGGAGTCAGGAGTAAAGCTTTTAAAAGAAGAACTTAAGGAAGTAGTAAATAAAAGCATACCTATAAGAATACTTACGGGTAACTACCTAAATATAACTCAACCACAAGCTTTGTATATGTTAAAGGATATAATGGGAGATAAGGTTGATTTGAGGTTCTATAATATACCTAACAAGTCATTTCACCCAAAGGCATATATTTTTGAGTATGAAAAGGATGGAGATTTATATGTAGGTTCCTCCAATATATCAAGATCTGCATTAACTAGCGGTATTGAGTGGAATTATAGATTAAATAAAGATAAGAATATTGATGATTTTAACAGCTTTAAAAGTACTTTCGAGGACTTATTTTTAAATAATTCCACAATAATAGATGAAGAAGAAATGAGAAAGTATTCGGAAAGTTGGGTAAGACCTAAGGTATACAAACATATAGATGATAATGAAAATGTTTCTTTAAAGAAGGACAATAATCTAATTGAATTTTATGAACCAAGGGGAGCACAAATAGAAGCTTTATATGAATTAAAGAAAAGAAGAGAAGAGGGGTATGATAAAGGTCTGGTAGTAGCAGCTACAGGTATAGGAAAAACGTATTTAGCTGCTTTTGATTCAAAGGATTATAATAGAATTTTATTTGTGGCTCATAGAGAAGAAATAATAAATCAAGCGGCAGTATCTTTTAAGAATGTAAGGCCAGATAAGTCTATAGGCTTTTTTTATAGTAATAACAAAGATAATACTAGCGACTTTATATTTGCAACAGTTCAAACTCTTGGAAAGCCTGAATATTTAAATGATAAGCATTTTGCTAAAGATGCTTTTGATTATATTGTAATAGATGAATTTCACCATGCAGCTGCAGGAAATTATAAAAATATAATTGATTATTTTCAGCCTAAATTTATGTTAGGTTTAACAGCTACTCCAGAAAGATTGGATAATAAAGATGTATTTGCATTATGCGATAACAATGTAGCTTATGAAGTTAGGCTGAAATCTGCCATTAATAAAGGGTGGCTTGTGCCTTTTAGATATTATGGAATATATGATGAACTTGTAAATTATGAAACTATAGATTATAAAAATGGTAAATATGATAATAACAAGCTGGAAGAAGCTTTAATGATAAATAAAAGAGCAGATTTAATAATTGGACATTATAGTAAATACAAAAGTCAAAGAGCTTTAGGATTTTGTTCATCAAGAAAGCATGCAGAATTTATGGCAGAATACTTTTGTAGTAAAGGTGTAAAAGCTTGTGCAGTAGTAAGTGAAGGAAGCTCTGACTGTAGTGTAGATAGAAACGAAGCAGTAAATAAACTTGCTAAAGGTGAAATAAAGGTAATATTTTCAGTGGATATGTTTAATGAAGGCCTGGATATTCCTTCAATAGATCTTGTCATGTTCTTAAGACCTACACAGTCACCAACAGTATTTTTGCAGCAGCTTGGAAGGGGGCTTCGTAAGTATAAGGAAAAGAGATATTTAAATGTATTAGATTTTATAGGAAACTATAAAAAGGCAAATCTTGTACCTTTATTTCTTACTGGGGAACCAAAGAATTCTATAAGCTCAGGAACTATACCAGATGAAGAAGAATATCCAGAAGACTGTTTTGTAGACTTTGATTTTAGGCTTGTGGACATATTTAAGAAAATGGAACAGCAGGGTAAAAGGCTTCAGGATATAATAAAAGAGGAATATTATAGGATAAAAGAAGACTTAGGACGCAGACCTACAAGAGTGGAGTTTATAACTTATATTGAAAATGACATATATAATAGAATAAAAAATGCATCAGATAAAAATCCTTTTAGAAATTACTTAGGCTTTTTAAAGGATATTGAGGAACTTCACCAAGATGAGGCTGAGCTTATGGGAACAAAGGCAGAAGAATTTATAAATATGATAGAAAGAACATCTATGTCTAAAACCTATAAGATGCCTGTACTTTTAGCTTTTTATAATGATGGAAACTTAAAATTAAGTATAGATGAAGAAGATATTTATAATAGTTTTAAAAACTTCTATGCAAAAGGGTCAAATGCAATAGATTTGTTAAATCAGAAATCTACAAAAGGTTTTAAAAACTGGGATAAAAAGCAGTGGTATAAGCTGGCAAAGGATAATCCATTGAAGTTTTTGGCTAAAACTGAAAAAGAGTTTTTCTATTTTGATAAAGAAGATTTCTGTTTAAATGAAAATTTAGAGGAATTTAAAGCAAATAAAGCTTTTGTGAAACATTTTAAAGATGCAGTAGATTTTAGAACAAGAGAGTATTATAAAAATAGAGTAGAAAATAAGAAAAAGTGAGAATGAGTAAAGGAAGGTTAATATAATGAAGACTTATAATAAATTAGTTCGTGATAAAATACCACAGGTAATAGAAGCTGCAGGTAAGAAATTTGATGTTAGGAAGGCAGATAAGGAGGAACACTATAAGCTTCTTGAAGTTAAGTTAGAGGAAGAAGTTAAGGAATTTTTAGAGGATAAGAATTTAGAGGAATTGGCGGATGTTATGGAAGTGCTTTTTGGCTTGGCTGAGAATTTGGGGTATAGTGAAGAGGATTTGATGAAGATGAGGTTGCAGAAGAAAGAAAAACGTGGTGGATTTAAAGATGGAATTGTGTTGGAGAGGGTTTATGAGTAGTACTATCAGTATGAAAATTAAAAAATAATATACATTAAACATTTTGAAATGACGAGAGCATCCATAGGAAAGCCTATTAGCTTAAATTTTTTAAAAAGTTATATTTTTATTGTGATAACCATTTTGGTTATATCTAAAAATTAGGTATGCTATTAGTATAGCTGAATAGTTATGTTTTTATTTATATTGGAAATAATTAAAGGATGTTTTCACCTGCGAAACATCTATACATTTGCATTATTATAATATGATAAAAATAAGTTTGAAGCACATAAGCATTTTATATATTACTATAGTTAATCTTATAGGATTTTATTATGGTAGATTACCTCAAAAAATGCAGCAAGATATCGTACTGCAACATTCAAGAATGTATGGTTATAGAAGTAGAGAAGATTTTGAGCAAGGTAAGTTTGAAAAAGGAGTAATTTTTATAAGCAAAGATGAAAAGGGAAGAATAATACCATGTTCGCCAGAAAAAATAAAAATCAGTAATACTCATGTACTAAAAACAGGAAAGACTACAACACCTGTAGAATTTTAAACTGGATATAAATCTTATATAAGGATGAAATACCCAGGTTTATGAATGACTTTGATATGCCATTTGATGACAATCAAGTAAAACGTGATATTCGCATAATAAAAGTAAAGCAAAAAATTCCTGGTACATTTAGGGAATCCTATGGAGTGTAATTCTTTGCAAAAAGGATTTTCAACAATCTTATTCAGAATTCTTGTAGAACTTTTTTAAACAAGTCAGCAATCCATTTCGCATCTTTTTTGTCAGTTTTTTTACCACGAATAACCTTAACGTATTTTAAACGTGTTGCCTCAATATTACATTAAAATCAAATTTGACTAATATTGAGTTAAATGAAATGAGAGAATTAATTGTCTATGGAGGTATGAATGTGAAAGAAATAAGAATATTACATTGTGCAGATATGCACCTTGGTGCAGAATTATCAACATTGGGAAGAAAAGCAGTGACAAGGAGGGCTGAAGTTAAAAGGACATTTTTGAATATTTTAAAATTATGTCAGGATGAAAAAATACAATTATTGCTGATAGCGGGAGATTTATTTGATAATGTTCATGTTCAGAAAACTATGCTGGAAGAAATAAAAAATGGGTTTGCAGGACTGGAAGATACTACTATTGCAATTGCACCGGGAAATCATGATCCAATTACTGAAGATTCACCGTATTTGTTAAAGGATTTCTGGCCCCGTAATGTCATTATTTTTAAAGGTGCATTAGAAAAAATAGAACTTGAAAAATTGGGAGTTCGTCTGTGGGGAGGAGCTTTTACGGGAACATATCAAGTCGATTCCATGTTGAAAAATTTTACCATTCCAGATGATGAGTTAATTAATATCTGTGTAATTCACGGAGAACTTGTCGCCCCGCATCAAAAGAGCAATTACAATCCAATTACAGAAACGCAGCTTAAAAATAGCAAAGTTGATTATGTTGCTTTAGGACATATTCATAAACAGACTGAAGTATTAAAAGCTGGCAATACATATTATGCCTATTCAGGATGCCCGGAAGGAAGGGGATTTGATGAGATTGATGAAAAAGGTGTCTACATCGGGACAGTTTCAAAAGGGCTGTGCAGGCTAAAATACCGTAGATTGTGCCAGCGTATGAATGTTGAACTTCATGTAGACATTTCTGATGCAAAGAATTCAAAAATGGCTGCGGATATTATACTGGATAAAATGAAGTCAAGATGTGAAGAAAATTATTCAGAAAATCTTTACAAGGTGATTCTGGAGGGAATGATTGCAGACAATGTCAGTATTGATATTGATGATATCAAGGCAATTTTATATGAGATATTCTTTGTTAAAATTAAAGATCATACTACAGTAAAGATAGATTTTGACGCGGTTCCGGAGGAAACGACACTTAGGAATATTTTTATACGGAAGATGATGGAACGAATAAATGATGCAGGACCTGATGAAAAAGAAAAATTAAACAAGGCACTCAGACTTGGATTGAAGGCATTTTTCGGGGAGGTAAAATATAGTGAAGATTAATAAATTGCAGATAGGCAGTTTTGGCAAATTCAAGGACTATGAATTAGAATTAAAAGATGGTTTTCAACTGATATACGGGAAAAATGAGGATGGAAAATCAACCTTGATGGCATTTATTAAAATAATGTTTTACAGCAAACTGGAAAGGGGCAAGGACATAAATAAAAATCTGAGGAAGAAATACCAGCCATGGGATGGTTCCATGATGAATGGAGCAATCGAATTTGAACATGATGGAACATGTTACCGCCTGCAGAAAGATATGGGGGCTACTCCTGGAGCAGATAAAGTAAAACTCATCAATATGGACACTGGAGAGGAAGTATCTTTTGGTAAAAATGAAGAGATTGGAAAAAGATTTTTTGGCCTTGATTTGGACGGGTTTGAACGCAGTGTTTATATAAGTAATATCGGAAGTTTTTCTTCCAATGGGAATAATGATGAAGTTGCAGAAAAATTGATGTCAAATTTAGTTCTTTCAGGAGACGAAAATGTATCCCAGCAATTGGTGATAAACCGTATTAATGATGCAATAGAAGATATGGAATCTAAGAGAGGAAAAAAGGGAATACTCGTTGAAGCTAAAAATGAAATTGACTCTTTGCATAATGAATTGGTGGATATTCAAATACTTGAAGATGAACAGAAAAAAAACATGGAAGAATATCAGTGCCTGAAAACAAAGTTGAATGAGCAAAAAAATATTAAAGACTTGCTGGAGCTAAATACAAATAGAAATAGACTAAAGCAAGTAAATTCTCTTATTGAAAAAATAATGGGGTACACTGAATCAGAAAAAAAATTAGAAAAAGAAAATATTCCATTTAAAAGTCTTAAGGCATTTTTAACGGAATGCAATTCACTGATGGATGAAAGTGAAAAAGTAAGCGGAAGCCTGGAAAAGCTGAAAGGATCAATTAAAAATGAAGATTGTAATGGAAATAAGCTTATTCCAGTAAGTAAAAAGGAGTATAAATGTCTAAATGAACTGGTCAGCAAGGAAAAAACACTTAAAGACTTGCTAAAGAGAATTGATGAATGTTTTTTACCGGCGTTCAGGTCTTTTATAGAAGCAAAAAATAGTTATCAAAATGCAGAAACACTGTTAAGAAAAGAAACTGAACTGGCAGGGCAATTGCAAAAATTTCATAAAGCTTATAAAAGTTATGAAGAAGAAAAGAGTACCAGAATAGCAGATAAAGAGAAGATTACAAGAGACTTTGAAAAAGACAGGGCAAAGTGGAATTCCGAAAAACAACTGAGAGAGCAGCATATTGAATTTACAAGTGAAAAATTGTCAATGCAGGGCAAATTGACACAAACATCAGGTAAAGAAAGCCAGAATAAAAATTTATTACTGATTTTTAGTGTTATACTTGGCGTCATTTCACTTATACTTGCAGTAAAAATCAGTTCACTTGCAGCAATTGGAGTTGTTCTTGCCGCTGGAATAGGTGTATTTGCAATCAAGTCCGATAAACAAAGTGATAAAACGGAAAAAGGCAATAAATATGATTCAACAAGTAATCTAAAGCAGGAATTGCAAAATCTCAAAGTTCAAAGTGAAAGGGAAGACAGGAGGGTTTCTGACAGGACAAAAGATTATGAGGATAAAATAGCGGATATTTCAAGTAAAATTGATAGAATTGAAGAAAAGTTAAAATCGTTAATAGAAAATAATAATGCCTACATGAATTCAATGGATAAATGTTCACAGCTGAAAAATGAGAAAGATATAGCTTTAAATTATCTAAATACGAGAAAAAGCATTTTTTCCCAGGAATTGAACTATATGCTTGAAAAATATTCGGGAAATTCAAACTTAAATGCAGAAGCAAAAATTACAGTTTTACAGTCGGAAGATTTAAAAGAAATAGATGCTGTCAGCTATAGAAATAAAATTGAGGAACTTTATAATGCTGTAGAACTGGAAATTAAAGAAAAAATGAATGAAAAATCGTGTACATCGATAAAAAAATATGAAAATAAATATCTGGAGTATGCTTCCAACATGAAAAATCATGATGCTGTTACCAGGGTTCAGGAAGAGTACTTAAAAAAAGCCGGACAATTTCTGGATAAAGTGAATGAATATGAAATTACACCGGACTATGAAGCTGCTAAAGTTTTAGTACAAAAGCTTCAAGAAAAAATTTCTCAATTGGAAAGAGAAAAATATGAAGTGCTCAATATAGCAAAGGGAATGGGATATGATTCTCCTTCACTTGATCATTTAAATGAGGAAAAAAATAAATTGGAAGCATCAATAAAACGATTTGAGTCTGTAGGAGATATTAATTATTCCATAGAAGAATTAAAACAAAAACAGAAAGATTTTGCGTCTCAAAATATTGAACAACAATTTTTCGATTTGCAGAAAAAAATTAAGACACCGGATAAAAATTCAAGTCAGATTCAAGAAGAAATAGATGAAAAGGAAAAAGATATGGATGAAAAGACACAATACTTTGATTGTCTTAAAATTGCATCAGAAGTAATGCAGGAAGCTTCAGATGAGGTGCGTAAGAGTTTTGGACCGCAGTTAAACAGGAAGACTTCAGAAATATTCAAAAGCCTGACTAATGGAAAATACGGGAATATTCTTGTAACAAAAGATTACGATATTTCTATCCAGTCAGGTATACACTATAGGGAATGGAAATACTTGAGTAATGGAACAGTTGACCAGGTTTATCTGGCATTAAGATTAGCTATTGCAGAGCTTATTTCTGATAAAAACATTTATTTACCTTTATTTTTAGATGATGTGCTGATGCAGTATGACGACGAAAGAATGGATGCAGCCTTGAAGTTTTTGTCTGATTATGCAGTTCAAAAAGGGGATGAATTTCAACTGCTTTTGTTCACCTGCCATCAGAATATAATAGAACGAGCAAAGCATTATACTAATGAGGCAGTTAAAATTTGATGTAATAAGTAATTTTTCTATTTGACTTTATTATAAATTTGGATTATAAAGAAATAAATATAATAATTATTAGACTAAATTACAAATCTCTATAATTAATATTTGTTATAATGGTGAATTTTTATGGAGGTGTTTAAGATAAATTTTCTATATTGGAATGTTTGTAATAATAATATTTCTTCATATATTGTAGATGTATGTGTAGAAAATAAAATCAATATATTGATTTTAACAGAGTGTAAAAATATAGACGTAGATTACTTGATAAGAAAATTAAGAGATGAAGGTATGTTTTTTCAGGTTGAAAGAATTAATAAGGATTCTAGAATAATGCTTTTACATAATACAGAAGGGCAAATAAATGTTATAAAAGAAAGTAAATATTATTCAGCATTTAATATAAATGATGGAGATAAAAAAACTTTACTTTTTACATTACATCTTCCAAGCAGATATAAACAAGAAAAAGATGACTTAAACATGTATGCTTCGCAAATTATAAGGGAATTTGAGCAGCTTGAAGAAGAACGTAATACTGAAAATAGTATAGTTGTAGGCGACTTTAATATGAATCCTTTTGATAGTGGAATGATTTCAGCATTAAGTTTTAATGCAGTTATGTGTCCGGAAATTGCTAAAAGAAGAAGCAGAAAAGTTTTACAAGAAGAAAGAAAATTTTATTATAATCCGATGTGGCACCTTATGGGAAATGCTTCAAATTTGTCTAAGGGAACATTTTATTATTCAACTGAAATGAAAAGTTACTATTGGTATACGTATGATCAAGTTATATTAAGACCAGATTTAATAAATAAATTTGATATCAATAAGTTAAAAATAATTGATGTTATTAATAAAAACAGTTTAATAAGTAGAAATAATATACCTGACAAAAAAAGAATATCTGATCATTTGCCAATTAAATTTGAATTCAATATGGAGGTAATGAAAAATAATGGATAATTTATGGAACTTACAAGACATTGATAAAAAAGTATCTAATTCTCCTAATTTAATACTAGAGGAACAAGCAAGGTATTTTGAAAAGACTATAAAGGGTGTTTTATATGCAAAAATCATAAATACAAGATTAAAAAGCAATGATGATGTGCAGGAATATAAACTTGCTACAAGTTTTAACATAGTATCTCCAGAATTAGACAACTATACCTATACATTATTTACAGTATATTCAAATCCAGAAGCTAACTACCCGGTGGCTATTTCAGTAAATAATAATGAAGATTATATAGACATTGATTATACTTGTAATAATGAAACAGAATTTATTAGAGATTTATCTAAAATTTTAAGTTCTGATAAGGTGACTGACATTATTGAAGTACTTTATTCAAAAAGCAAAAATTTTTAACATATACTCAAACATACAACAACTTATTATAAACAGCGTTTTTGTTCCAAGTGTGGAGTTACCACTATAGTTGAATACACTTTTAATAATGAAATCTAAATATGAAAAAGATATCTTACCATTTATAGAAGATTTTGGTGCCTTTATAAATTTTATTTTGGAGAAAGATCCAGATTTATCAAATAAAACTCAAGTTTTAGGTAAAAACCTCTGTTTTGAATTAAATTCTCACCTGCATTTTCAAAGGACTGCAATCAAAGCAAGTTATACTCAAGAACAATATATAGCTATAGATTTATTTTTTAAATTAGCAGTTAAAAGTAGATTGTTTTTAATACAGATCAATAATAAAAATAAGTTCAAACTAATAAAAACAGTTTGTTTAGAAGAATTCTTAAACTTAAATATTTATGAAAAATATGTATTTCTACTTGAAGTTTTTTGGACTACATATGATTTTGAAGAAGAATTAAGACATAATGTTTTCGAGTTTATCGAGCTTTTAAATGTAATTAGTAAAACTAATAGTTATAGCAAAATATTTAAAAATGATGTTGGTTATGGAGGTTTCTTTTCATATTATTCTAAGATTACAAGGATATTAAGAATACTAGGAATATGTGAATTAGAGTTTATAGATAGTGTTAAAAGTAAATACGATGATTCCATAAAAAGTATTATGCCAACAGATTTTGGTAGAGAAATAAGTAAAACTTTAATAACAGCTTTAGATTATATAAATATTGAAGATTATATCATAAGTATTCTTAAAGAAAGATTGAATCTTAAGAATAGTGAAGAAGATAAAGCATTTATTGAAATTATATCAATGGTTTTTGAACCTAAGTTAATTAGCAAAACTATAAATTGTAATGTTGAAATTAATAAAAAAGGAACTTATATATTAAAAGTTTTATTAGGTAAGAATCTTTGGAGAGTGCTAAAACTATCTCATAATACGACATTTCATGAATTACATTTATTAATTCAACAAGCTTTTGATTTTGATAATGATCATATGTATGCTTTTTATACTGGCACAAGTAGAAGAACAGGAAAAGAGTTGTATTCAGCTGATCCATTTGGTGAAAGTGATGAATATGAAGAATTAACCATAGAAGAGGCGGACATTTATAAAGGTCAGCAATTTATATATTTATTTGACTTTGGTGATATGTGGGAATTTAAAATACAAGTAATGGACTTTATAGAAAATGAAGAATCTACTCCCCAAATCATTGAGAGCAAAGGAGAATCACCACAGCAGTATCCTGATTGGGATTAGATAAAAGTAGTAATAATCAGCTGTTTTAAGCTTTTTAGGTATGCTTAAGGTGTTTTTAGAAAAGAGTTCTAATAAATTACAAAGATGTGCGAAAGTAGATAGCCCAATATTCAATTATACTTGGATATTATACTATAATTATGAAAAAGTATATAGAGATATTAAAGCTATTCCACTAATTTCAATACTTGAGGCATAATTAGTTTTTGAGATGCTTTTGTTCACCTGTCATCAGTATATAATAGAACGTGCAAAGTCTTATGGTACTGTAGTGGTTAAAATTTGATGTAATAAAGCTTGCCTGATTGGCAGAGGGATGATGTTAGAGGAGCTATTGATGTTGAAGAAATATTTCTTTAAGTCCTAAATTTGGTTGAGGATGAACAGGTTTACAGAATCTATGGTCTGCTTGACGTACTGAAGTAAGACGTGAATTGATAAAAGGAAATGCATTAGTATAAATTTAATATCATATATTGGTAATTGAAATTAATTTACTTCACCCCTGTTATATCAAGGATGAAGCATTTTTACATGAAGCTTTATTTGATATGTATTTTAAAAGAGCTTCGCAGCCTATTTTTATATCATCATAGGTCTCATCAAAATTACCTGTGTACCAGGGATCTGCAATGTCCCCTGAAGTATCTGAGAAATCAAGAAGCTTTGTAACCTTGTTTTGAGAATCTTGTCCAATTATTCTGAGAATATTTTTTATATTATAGCTGTCCATTCCTATGATATAATCATACTTTTCATAATCCAATTTGGTGAGCTGAATGGCATATTTTCCATCTGTTGAAATACCGAATTTGGAAAGCTTGTCTCTTGTGCCCCT
Organism: Clostridium sp. 001; assembly: GCF_019056555.1. Classification (NCBI taxonomy): domain Bacteria; kingdom Bacillati; phylum Bacillota; class Clostridia; order Eubacteriales; family Clostridiaceae; genus Clostridium; species Clostridium sp. 001. The sequence continues at coordinate 3,990,826 of NZ_CP020473.1, forward strand.
ATGAACAGGATTGCCGATCTCTTCGGTGCTTGTTGCAGAGGATGCTATAAAGAAGTTATCTTCAAGTCCGCGTTTTTTGACTATATCTTTTAATACAAATTCAGCCATTGGTGAGCGGCATATGTTGCCGTGACATACAAACATTATTCTGATCATATATTATACCTCGTTTAAATAATATTTTTGTTTTCAATTGACATAACAAATAAATTATATCATGCTTTTATTATGCAGACAAAATTAAGGCTAAGTGTAGTAAATGAGTGTCTGAATATAGATTCATAGGCTTTTACTATGGGATATATCTTAGACATAGTATATTTTGTAAAAGCGAATTTAAATCTTCCATAATAATTATATAAATTTAAGGAGGAAATGTTTATGCATGAATTAACACAATTAATTAAAGATGACATGAAGCCTGCATTGGGGGTGACAGAACCAGGTGCAATTGCCTTTGCAGTAGCAAAAGCAAAAAGCTATACAAAAGGAAATGTGATAAAAATAAATGTGGCAATGAACAGCGGCATGTATAAGAATGCCTTTACCTGTGGTATACCAAACAGCAGCGAAGTTGGCAATGTCTTTGCTGCAGCGTTGGGTTACGTGGCAGGAGATGCAAAAAAAGGCCTCGAAGCATTGAAAAATGTAACAGAGAAGGACAATATAGAAGCCCATAAACTCGTAAAATCTGGTGCTGTAACAATTGAACTTAAGGGAATTACAAGTAAAATATTTATAGAAGCTGCAGTTATTACTGAAAGTGATACAGCTGTTGTTACCATAGAGGATTCTCATACAAATATCACAAAGATTATTGTAAATGGAAAAGTAGAAATGGAACAAAAAGGTGAAAAAGAGGATGACGGTGATGAGCTGTCAAAAGAAGTATTTGATATACATAAATATACTCTTCAGCAATTATACGATTATATTACAACTGTTGATATTAAAGAAATAAGTTTTATAAAAGAAGCTTATAAAGTTAATCTTAAATTATATGGTGAAGGGTTAAAGAACCCTAGAACAACATTTGCCAGACATCTTCTGAAAAACAATGGAGGAAAGGAAATCTCTAAAAATGAACAGTCTACTGCATCTTTACTTTGCAATGCGGCAATTGAAGCCCGTGTAATTGGTTTGGATAAGCCGGCAATGAGTATTACAGGTTCTGGTGCCCATGGAATTATAGCTACAATGCCTTTGTATGCAGCTTATAAAGTAAATGGTTATACAAAAGAACAACTCCTTCGTGCTACTGCACTCAGCTATTTAGTTTGCATGTATATTAAAGAGTATTCTGGAAAGCTTTCGGCCTTTTGTGGATGCGCAATAGCAGCAGGTTCTGGAATGGCATGTGCATTGGTATATTTGCGAGGTGGAACTGTAGATATGATGGCCCATGTGCTTAACAATATGGCTAGTAGTATTACTGGTATGATATGCGATGGGGGAAATCAGGGATGTACTATGAAAGGAATTGTTGCTGTAGATGCTGCCTATAAAGCTGTAGATTTTGCAATGAACGGTATATATATTGATGATGTACACGGCATTAATGGTAAAACTCCTGAAGAAACCATGAAGAATATGGGTTGCATTGCATCTCCAGGAATGATTGGTACCGAAAAAACTATTGTGGAGATTTTTGAAAACAAAAGAAAGATTAATTCAAGTTACATAAATGACGTGATATAATAAGGTAAGATGTTGAACAGGCTATCACTGAAGGTCTATCCGATGACTACCTGCTCTAATACTCCCACTTTTCCAAGTTTACGTTGCGAGCAGCTACGTCCCTGGATAACGATTTCTCCTAAAGGATAACGCCTTCTAAGTTCTGAAGCATTAAGAAGCCTGTTAATAAGCATCAGGTGGAGTCAAAACTCCATCTGATGCCAAGAACTCTGTTTATATAAGAATGGGAAAACTGTAAGAAATAATAGATTGACTAAGCATACAACTCAAATATATAATATTATATATTTGAGTTGTATGTGAATTATTATAATTGTATGTTGAAGAAGATGAAATAGCTTAAAAAAGTAATAGATAAGTTTAAAATATGAATTATTGTATTTAATAGGAGAAATTATGATAAAAAAGATAATTAATAAAATTAGAAAAAATTTTTTTGCTCAGGTTATTTCAAAAAATCCAAAATTACAAATTATATTTAATAGTGTTATAATGTTAGCTTTGACAATATTTCTAATATTTACATTTATTTCTTATAAAACACTTAAAGATAGTTACAACAATGAAACTAATATGTACCAAAATGGATATTTAACTTCTGCTTATGCAAATAAAATCAATGAAGATATTTGGAGTATACGATTATACGCATTGTATTCAGTTAATGATTATATGGATATGAAAGATAAGGTAGATGAATATGAAAAAGATATTGAAGAAAATATTAATAAATATACCACACTTCACGATTTAACCAATGAAGAAAAAGATTTAGTTGTTCAATTTAAAGAATCAAATAAAAAATATTCAAATAGATTAAATGAATTGCTTGGGAAGCTAAAAGAATCTAAAGCTATTACCAATGATGAAAAGAAAGAAATAATGAATTTAGGAGATAGAAGAATTGAACTAAGCAAAGAAATATTAAATTATTCAGACCAATATATAAAAAGTTTAAGTGATAAAAATGAAATTATAAAGGAAATCACCTTACGGGCAATAATTGCTATTAATTTTGCAATGATACTTTTGTTTAGTTTAATGATGTTTGTGGTTACTAAAATAAGTAAGAAGATGGATTACTATGCATTTCATAATTGTGTTACTGACCTTCCCAATAAGAATTATGTATTAAACACATTAGTTAAAGAAATTCCTAAAATAAATACCTATTCCATATTAATAAGTTTGGATATGGATAATTTTAAAGCTGTAAATGATACGCTGGGTCATATTTCAGGTGATGAATTTTTAAAACAGGCAGGGAGAAGATTTAAGAAGGTAATGCATATTCAAGACTACATTTGTCAAAATGGAGGCGATGAGTTTCTATTTTTAATAAAGTCTGTTAAGAATAAAGATGAAGCAGAGGTAATGCTTAGAGAAATTTTAAATGTATTTAAAAAGCCTTTTAATATTTATGGAAAAAATGTTGATTATGTGACTGCAAGCCTGGGTGTGGCAGTTATTCCTAAAGACGGAAATAATTTTGAAACTTTGTACAAGCGTGCAGATGATGCTATGTATGAATCTAAAAGAATAGGCAAACATGTATATAGCTTTTATAATGACGCTATAAATGTTGGTATATATGAAGACACAATAAAGAAAAAGGCAATAGAAGATGGGATTAAAAATGGTGAGTTTAAAGTTTTTTATCAACCTAAAATTTCAAAACATGGTGAGGTATTAGGTGCGGAAGCGCTTGTAAGATGGATTAAAGAGGATAATAAGATTATACCTCCTTCAGAATTTATTGATTTTGCAGAAAGAGAAGGTCTTATAAAATATATAGGAGAATCAGTTATTATTGAGGTATGTAAAAATGTATCAAATTGGATTGATAAAGGTTATAAAAATTTTAAAATAGCTGTAAATTTATCTACAGAACAGCTCATTGACAGTAAACTATGTGACAACTTACTGGAAATAATAAAAATATTTAAAGTGCCTTTTGAGTATATAGAATTTGAAGTTACAGAAACAACAATAGCCAAGAATTTTGATGAAGCTGTAAATAATATAAATAAAATAAGAGCTAATGGAATCAAAATAAGCCTTGATGATTTTGGAACTGGATACTCATCATTAAATTATTTAAAAAATATGCCCATAGATATTATTAAAATTGATAAATCTTTTGTTGATGATATAACATCAAATGAAGCAAGTGTAGTAATGGTTAATACAATTATCTCATTATCTCATTATTTTGGATATGAAGTTGTAGCAGAAGGAGTAGAAGAAATAGAACAAATAAAATCTTTAAAAAGCTTAGGATGCGATATATTCCAAGGATATTATTATGGAAAACCAATGGAAGATATAAATTTTGAAAATGGATTCTTAAAACCTCATCGGATAAAGTAGATATTCTAAAAACTGGATAAAAGGATATGAAATATAAATTGACTAACATTTTTGTAATAAAAAACCTATGCTTTAACAACAGTTTTAGCATAGGTTTTACAATTATTTCAATAAGAATAATTTAGAAACATGTTTAAAAATATTATTATGTGCTAGAATGTTTAACAGGGATAAATTATTTTATTTCAGATGCCTAAACAGGAGTGGATAAATTTGTTTGAACTAAATGAAGGTATAATAAGGGACAGTTTAAATTTTGAAACGTACGAAAAAGGTATTACATGTTATGAAAATGGTCAAGTAGAAAACTTGAGTGTAAGTACTGAAGGAGAATTAGGGTGGAAAAAAACTACTATTGAAGGAAAAGTGAAGTCTTCTTCACAAATGCCTATAAAATATAATGTAAAAATAATATATCCAAATACCAATGAAAACATAAGTTGTCATTGTGACTGCAAGGCATATTATAATTATAATGCTCCATGTAAGCATATAGCTGCGGTGCTTATAAAATATGCTCGAGAAAAGAATAAATCAGGGATAAAGAAAAATAGTAAATTAATTCAACAATTAAAGAAAAGTCTAATATCCCCTAAGACAAAGATGGAACCTAAGACTTTAAACCTGCAGTGTAAACTTCAATTTAATATTAGCCGCAGAGAAAGTGAAGCTTTTTTAGAATTAAAGGTGGGAGAAGAAAAGCTTTATGTAGTAAAGAATATGAAAAGCTTTTTAGAGGCAGTTATAGAACATAATGAGCTGGAGTTTGGTAAAAGTTTTACATATAACTCATATTTACACAGGTTTAAGGATGAAGACAAATTTATTTTGAGTATGCTTAAAGATCTATATGAAATAGACAGAGTTACGGAGAATATGGTAATGTATGGTTATCATTATAGCAAAACACCGAAATTTTTAAGCGGAAAAAAGGCAAGGCTTACGGAAAGTAACTTAAAAAAGTTTCTTGATAATATAGGAGAAACAGCTATAGATTTAGTAATAAATGATGATAACTACAGTGAGGTTAAAGTAGTAAAAGAAAATTTCCCTTTAGAATTTAAATTAGACAGCAGAGAGAATAATATAATTTTATCTCAAATCTCAAAGTTGCCTAAAGCTTTAGTTAAAAGTGGAAATTATTTTTATTATAATAACAAAATATATATGCCGACAAGTGAACAGGTAAGGGTGTATAAAGCACTTTACAATACTTTTATTGAACAAAAAAACTCTGAAATTACTTTTCAGCAAAATGAAAGTGAAGAAATAGCTTCTTATATAATTCCAGCCTTAAAAAAGATAGGTACAAAGGTAACAGTGAATAACAGTATTAAAGACAAATTTTATGAAGAACCTTTAAAGCCCTGTCTTTATTTTGATAAGGATAAAGATGCTGTAGTTTGTGATGTAATATTTAAATATGGAGATATAGATATAAATCCTTTAAAGGATGATGAGGCAAGGAAAGATGATGAGAAGGTATTGGTTAGAGACATTGAGGAAGAAGCAGCTATAGTAGATACCTTGACTGCCTTTCAATTTGAAAAGGGAAAATCTAATTTTATTTTAGAGGATGAGGATAAAATTTTAGATTTTGTTGGAGAAGGCCTGGAAAAACTTCAGGAATCTGCAGAAATTTACTATTCGGACGCCTTTAAAGATATAAGAATTTATACCTCTAAAAGCTATAAATCCAACATAAGATTAAATGATGAGGATCTTTTAGAATTTACCTTTAATATTGATGGTGTAAATAGAGAAGAGTTAAAGCACATATTTGATGCATTAAAACAAAAGAAGAAATATTACAGACTTAAAAATGGAGGCTTTATTCCTCTGCAGGCTGGAGAACTTCAAAATATGTCGGATATGATAGATTATTTAAACATCAAGACTTCAGATCTTGAAAAGGATCAAATAGTTCTTTCTAAATATAATTCTGTTTACATAGATACAAGTCTTAAGGAAAATAATATAACTTTTGTACAAAGAAATAAGAAGTTTAGAGAACTTATAAATAATATAAAGGATATTGGTGACATTGATTATACAATTCCAAAAAAACTGGATAATATTATGAGAGGTTATCAAAAATTTGGATTTAAGTGGTTTAAAACTCTTTCAAGCTGTGGTTTTGGAGGTATTTTAGCAGATGAAATGGGTCTTGGAAAAACTCTTGAGGCTATAGCTTTTATAAAATCAGAGGTAGATGAAAATGAGGAAAGACAGCCTTCTTTGGTGGTGTGTCCTACATCCTTAGTGTACAATTGGGAAAGTGAAATAAATAAATTTCAATCGGATTTAAAATGCTTAGTTGTATCAGGCAGCAGGGATGTAAGAGAAAGTCAGTTAAAAGAGATGAATGAGGCGGACATAGTTATAACTTCCTATGCACTTATTAAAAGAGACATAGAAGAATATAAAGCTATAAAATTTAGACATTGCTTTTTAGATGAAGCTCAAAATATAAAAAATCCTAATTCTTTAAATGCTCAAAGTGTAAAATCCATTAAAGCTGGCAGCTATTTTGCATTAACAGGAACCCCTATTGAAAATTCTATTACAGAATTGTGGTCAATTTTTGATTTTATCATGCCGGGATACCTGTTAAGCCACGGGAAGTTTAGTCAAAAATATGAAGTGCCTATTATAAAAAATGGTGATAAAAAAGCTTTAGAGGAGTTGAATAAACATATTAGACCTTTTATTCTTAGGAGGCTTAAGAAGGATGTCATAAAAGAACTTCCACCTAAAATTGAACATAATATGGTGATAGATATGACAGAGGATCAAAAGAAAGTATACGCAGCTTACCTTGGGCAAGCTAAAGAGGAATTGAATGATGAAATAAGAGATAAAGGCATTAATAAAAGCAAAATAAAGATACTTTCTATAATAACAAGACTTAGACAAATATGTTGTGATCCTTCTACTTTTATAGAAAATTATGAAAGTGATAATGGAAAAATGGAAGCTCTTATGGATATAGTACAGAATAGTGTAAATGATGGGCATAAAATATTGCTATTTTCTCAATTTACCTCTGTACTTAAAAATATTGGAGATATGTTCAAAAATGAAAATATAAAGTATATGTACCTTGATGGAAGCGTAAAAGCAGAAAAAAGAGGAGAAATGGTTAGGGAGTTTAATGAAGGTCAAATCCCTATATTTTTAATATCTCTTAAAGCTGGTGGAACAGGGCTAAACCTAACTTCTGCAGATATAGTTATTCATTATGACCCCTGGTGGAATCCAGCAGTAGAAAATCAGGCTTCGGACAGGGCTCATAGAATTGGACAGAAGAAAACGGTAGAGGTTATTAGACTTATTGCTAAAGGAACTATAGAAGAGAAAATACACAAAATACAGGATAAGAAGAAAGAAATAATAAAGGATGTTATAGAAGAAAATACTGGAGAGGAAATTTTGCTTTCCAATATGGAAGAAAAGGATATCGAGGAACTTTTCAGTTGAATGTTGACATTAATTTCTACAAGTGTGTTAAAGTTATATTAAAAGAAGTGTCTTATGAAGATAATTCCACAAGGCACCATATGAAAATAAACTACTTCAATTTAAAATTTAATTCCACCATATTTTGATAAAATATTCTCGATTCTTTTATTTTTACAAAGAGCCATGGGAGTTAGTCCTGAAGCATTTTTCAAGTTTATATCAAAACCGAAGTTTAAGAGTGCTTTTAAAAATTCTTCAAAATGTTCTTCAAAACAATTGATATAGTCGTCATGGAGGAGAGTATTTTCATATTTATCACGGGCATTTATATCCGCACCGTATTTTACAAGTAGATTCAAAAGTTCTACGGAATAATTAAAGCTGCAGTAAAATATAGGAGTTTTACCAAGGCTATTGATTGCATTAACTTCAGCTCCTCTTTTTAGTATCATGGTTATCAAGTCAATATGGGGGGCTGCTCTTGCACAAAGTTTGTGCAGGGGAGTTTCCATGAGTTTACTTTGGCGGCTGTTGATATCTGCACCGCTGTTTATTAAAAGCTGAATTGTCTCAAAATAGTTGTTTCCGCAATTGTCGATAGCATAATGAAGTATACTCTGAATTTCAAAGTCGGAATCCAAATCATTGTCTTCCTTTAAGTAATCTTTTATTTCATTTATATTTCCTTCCTCAATGGATTTATAAATTGACTTGTATTTTGAAGAAAATACATTGCTAAGTATGCCCAAACTGCTGCACCTCCTTAGAATTAGATGTATTATAATAATATTATAGCATATAAACAGAGTTCTTGGCATCAGGTTGAGTTTTGACTCCACCTGATGCTTAGAAATCGTTATCCAGGTGCGTAGCAGTGCTTATACCCCACTTTGATAGAAAAGCAGATGTCGCAAATCTTTGATTTGGTGATAGTCGCTTTCGCTGTGTGCGATGGGGGTATTAGCAATGGTAGCAATCGGATAAAAATAGTTCCTCCTGGAATTAGTATTTATTTTAATACAGTAATTCAGGAGGACTTCAATATTTAAAGATAAAGTTATAGTTTTTGTCTTTTTATATAATGGGTGTGAAGGAGATCATGAGCTTTTTTACCACCTACATCTCCAATAAATTCTTTATATAGAGCTTGAACTTCAGGATTTTCGTGAGATTTTCTAAGAGGTTTATTTCTATCTTCCGTGTATAAAGCTTCCATTCGCTTTTTTACAATATCCATGTTGCCAAAGTGATACGGCTGACCTCCACCGTCAATACATCCTCCGGGACATGCCATTATTTCTATAGCATGATATTTTGATTCACCAGATTCTATTTCCTCAAGAAGCTTTCTTGCGTTGCCAAGACCATGTGCTACGCCAATGTTTATTTCTTTACCACCAATATTTATACTGGCTTCTTTAAGTCCATCAAGTCCTCTTACACCATGAAATTCTACTTCTTTTAAAGTCTCTCCAGTAATCCATTCATAAGCAGTTCTAAGAGCTGCTTCAATTACACCACCGGTAGTTCCAAATATTACAGAGGCACCTGTGGATTCTCCAAACGGTTTATCAAAGTCTTCATCTGGGAGTTTATTAAAATCTATTCCTGCTTCCATTATCATATCTGTAAGCTCTCTTGTGGTAACTACAAGATCAACATTTTTATGACCTTCATATTGAAGCTCTTTTCTGCTTACTTCATATTTTTTTGCAATACATGGCATAATTGAAACTACTACAATTTTGGATGGGTCAATATTTAGTTTTTCAGCCATATATGTTTTGGCTAAAGTCCCAAACATTATGTGTGGAGACTTACAAGTTGAAGGAACATCTAAAAGATCAGGAAATTGATGCTCTATAAATTTAACCCAGCTGGGACAGCAGCTTGTGAGTATTGGAAGTCTTCCACCATTTTGAAGTCTATCTATAAATTCATGAGCTTCTTCTAAAATAGTTACATCTGCCGCAAAATCGGTATCACATACCTTATCAAATCCCAATCTTCTAAGGGCACATACCATTTTACCAGTTACAATAGTTCCAGGTTCCATACCGAATTTTTCACCTAAAGTAACTCTTATAGCAGGGGCAGTTTGAACTACTACATATTTATCAGGATCAGTTAGTACTTCCCATACTTTGGCTACATTACTAACTTGAGTTAATGCAGCAGTTGGACATACGGATACACATTGGCCGCAAAATGTACATTGCGTATCAACCATAGGACGACCAAATGCAGGGGATACTACAGTTTCGAAACCTCTATCTACTGCAGAGTAAACCTGACAGGTTTGCACTTCATTACACATGGTTTCACATCGTCTGCACATTATACATTTATCCAGGTTTCTATATATAGCTCCACTTGAGGAATCTTTTTTATAATTAGACATAGCACCTTTATATCTTATTTTTCTTATACCTAATTCAGCAGCAATTAATTGAAGTTGACATTGAGTATTCTTTTCACATACAAGGCAGTCGGTAGGATGATCTGATAATAAAAGTTCTACCATAGTACGCCTTGCTTTTATAGCTCTGGGACTGTTGGTTTTAACGACCATTCCTTCGAAAGCTTCTGTAGAACATGAAGGTGCAAGATTTCGTCTACCTTCAATTTCAACAAGACAGACTCTGCAGGAGGAAGTTCTATTTACCATTTTTATATCGTGAAGATCAAGATAGCAGAGAGTAGGTATATTTATGTTTACTTTTTTTGCAGCGTTTAAAATTGTAGTGCCTTCTGGTACAGAAACTTTTATATCGTTTATAGTTAAATTTACCATTTTTACAAACTCCTTTCTTTAAATTATTATTCTTTCGTAATAGCAGAAAATTTACAAATGCTACTACATGCACCACAATTTATACATTTTGACTTATCTATTACATGTGACTTTTTTATTTCTCCAGAAATAGCTCCTTTAGGGCATACCTTTGTACAAGCTGTGCAGCCAATACATTTTTCAGAATTTATATTGTATTTTAAAAGTGAAGTGCAAACTCCAGCAGGACAGCGTTTATCTTTTACATGGGCTACATATTCATCCCAGAAAAATTTCATTGTACTTATAATTGGATTAGGTGATGTTTGACCAAGACCACATAGAGCTGAATCCTTTATTACATAGGATAAATCTTTTAAACTTTCAAGATCTTCCATAGTTCCTTTGCCTTTAGTGATGTTTTCTAAAATTTCTAAAAGTCTCTTATTTCCAATTCTGCAGGCAGTGCACTTTCCACAGGATTCATCTACACTAAATTGAAGATAAAATTTAGCTATATTTACCATGCAATTATCTTCATCCATAACTATCATTCCACCAGAACCCATCATGGAGCCTATTTCAGTAAGGCTTTCGTAGTCAATGGCAGTATCTAAATGATCTGCAGGAATGCACCCACCAGAAGGACCACCAGTTTGAACAGCCTTGAATTTTTTACCGCCGCGAATACCTCCGCCTAAATTATATATTATTTCCCGTAAGGTTACGCCCATAGGTACCTCGACAAGGCCAACATTATTGATCTTGCCTGCTAAGGCAAAAACTTTGGTTCCTTTACTCTTTTCAGTTCCTATAGAACTAAACCACTTGGAGCCTTTTAATATAATGGGGGGGATGTTTGCCAGAGTTTCTACGTTATTTATATTAGTTGGCTTTTTCCAGAGACCTATTTGGGAAGGAAAAGGAGGTTTTACTGTAGGCTCGCCGCGTCCGCCTTCTATGGAATTTATGAGTGCAGTTTCCTCACCGCATATGAAAGCTCCGGCACCATATTTTAAATCTATATGGAAGGAAAAATTAGTACCTAAAATATTATCACCCAATAAACCTAAATTATAAGCTTGCTTTAAAGCAATTTTTAATCTGTTTATTGCAAGAGGATATTCAGCTCTGATATAAATATAACCTTTATTTGCACCTATGCAGTAACCTGCAATAGCCATAGCTTCAAGTACAGAATTTGGATCTCCCTCAAGTATGCTTCTATCCATAAAGGCACCGGGATCTCCTTCATCAGCATTACAGATCATAAACTTTGTATCAGATTTAGATTTTCTTGTCATTTCCCATTTTACACCCGTAGGAAAGCCACCGCCCCCTCTGCCTCTTAGGCCGCTTTTTTTAATTTCATCAATTGTACTGTCAGGTGTCATTTGTGTTAAAACTCTGCCTAAAGCTTCGTACCCGTTCATTGCTATGTATTCTGTAATATCTTCAGGGTTTAAAAGGCCGCAGTTTCTAAGAGCAATTCTTTTTTGATTTTTATAAAATGGAATATCCGTTTGATTTGATATTTTTTCTTTAGTAATAGGATCTCTATATAAAGCTTCCTCAACTACTGTATTTTTGGCCATATGTTCATACACAATTAGCTTTGCTCTCTCGGTATTAACTTCAACATAAAAAACATTATCTGGTACAACTTTGACGATAGGTCCCTTCTCACAAAACCCAAAGCATCCTGTAGAAATGACATCAACTGTATTTTCTAGACCTGCATTTTTAATTTCAGTTTTAAGTATATTGACTATATCTAAGCTTCTTGAAGCACGACATCCTGTTCCACCGCATACAAGTAAGCTTTTTTTTATATTTTTATTTGCATTATCATAAGTGCGGTTTGCTATCTTAGCTTTATACTCTTCTCTTAAAGCTTTTAAATCTTCAAAGGATTTTATCTTATCCATATATTTTCCTCCACATAAATTTCTAATATTTATTTTAAGGTATATTGACTTAATATTCCTTTAACATCTTCGACCTTTACTTTTCCATGGACTGTTCCGTCAACTACAACTACTGGTGCAAGGCCGCAAGCTCCAACACATCTTAAAATATCTATAGTGAACAATCCATCTTCTGTGGTAAATCCATCTTTTACTTTAAGTTGGTTTCTAAATTCTTCTAAAATGTTTTCTGCACCTTTAACAAAACAAGCTGTACCCATACATATGCTTATCACATGTTTACCTTTGGGCTTCATTGTAAAGTATGAATAGAAAGTAACTACACCAAATACTTTTGCTGCACTAATGTCAAGTTTATTTGCAATAAATGTTTGTAATTCTTCAGGAAGGTATCCAAATATATCCTGAGCTCTGTGAAGTACACTTATAAGTGAACCTTCTTTTCCTTCCAAACTATCTATATAGGAAGACAGTTCTTTTAGTTTTTCGTTATCTAATTTGCATACATCCATAATATTTCCTGCTGTGCCGCAGTTTTTTCACCATCTTTCATTTTATATTCTTAAGATAGTATTGGTAGTATGGGAGTTTTTTATTATATAGTCATCGGATAAAATAATAGACAATATATTGACAAATATAAAAAATATCATTAAACTATAATTAGACAATATATTGACTAATGGAGGAAAATTTTTATGGATACATATAGAGAAATATTTTTAATGGAACAAACCTATGCCACCTTATTTTCACTGGCCAATAAACTTCAGGTAAGAGGAGATGAATACCTGGGAAATTTGACTTCAAGGCAGTATATGACAATGGTTGCAATTGCTCATTTATCTGAAGGTAAAACTACACTTAATAATATTGCAAGAAAACTGGGTTCCACTAAGCAAAATGTAAAACAAATTGTTACTGTCATGCAGAAAAAGGGATATGTTGATATTGTACCTAATCCTGAAGATAGGCGTGCTGTCAATGTAATAATTACGGAGGCTGGGAAGCAGATATTATATCAAGTTTCAGAAAAAGGAATATTTTTCATGGCACAGCTTTTTAAGGATTTTTCAACTGAAGAGTTAGAAACTATTTGGGGAATGCTTAAAAAGCTGTATCGATTTGATGGTGAAGAACAAGATGGTTTTGAAGAAGATAGTAATTTAAAAGTAGATGAAAGTCAGAAAGATGACGCAGCAAGAATATTAAAGGAGTTTGAAAATATAAGAAAAAATCAAAGAAAGGATAGGAAAAATTATGAGAAATAAAAACAACAGGTTAATATGTACTTCTGAATATGTAAGGATTAATGGAATAGATCAGTTCCTGTATCATCTAGGAACAAGCTTTGATAATCCTGTAATGCTATTTTTACATGGAGGGCCAGGTTCGGCAGAATCCTTATTTACAGGATTATTTCAAGATAGATGGGAAGAAATATATACTGTAGTTCACTGGGACCAGAGGGGTGCTGGGAAGACTCTCACGAAGAATCCAGATAAACTTCCTACAATAGATTTGATGCTTCAGGACTTATTTGAAGTTATTCAGTATCTTAAGAAAAAGTATAACAAGAAAAAGATTGTTATATTTGGACATTCATGGGGAAGTGTTTTGGGGTCGGTATTTATCAGAAAGCATCCGGAAGACGTAGAGTATTATATTGGTGCTGGACAGGTTATTGGTATGGTGGAAAATGAGCAGGTAGGCTATAACAAAGTTAAAGAAATGATTGAAGAAGTAGATGATAAAAAATCATTAAAAAAGCTTGAAAGTATAGGTGAATATCCTGGCAGCAAAACTGTTTTTGATAAAGAGTTTTTAAGAAAATGTAATGTAGTTCGTAAACTTCAGGGAAAATACAAATTAGGTATGGAGATAGGCATTGATATATGGATAGCTGCACTTAAAAGTCCCATTTTTAAGTTCTCCGATATTATAGCATTTATGAAGATTTTTAAAGCAAATTCAAAGGTTTACAGTTTTCTTGAGGACTTTAATCTACGCAGAGAATCCAAAGAATATAAGGTGCCGGTATATTATATTTTGGGGGGAAGGGATTGGCAAGCTCCCCATGTTATAGCTGAAGATTATTTTGAAGATATAAAGGCGCCAAATAAAGATATATTCATAATTCCTGATGCGGGACATTTCTTGATGATGGATCAGCCTGACCTGGTTTTTGATGCATTATCAAAAATAAATAAAAAAGAAAAAAGTGTGCAGTATTCCAATAATTAAAATAAGTATTGACTCTCCAGTTACTGGATGCATTATTCTTTCAAGTAGAAGTTTGAAAGAGGTGTAATATGAGTACTAAGCTTAGAGAACTTATAATAAATGAAAGTATTAATGAAGAATCTGAAGATAATATGATTGTTATAAAAGGTGCAAAGCATCATAATCTTAAAAACGTTTCTTTGAAACTACCCAAGAATAAACTCATTGTATTTACTGGAGTCAGTGGAAGCGGTAAATCTACTTTAGTATTCGATATAATACATGCTGAAGCACAACGAAGATTTATTAAAGGTTTATCCACCTTTGCAAAAAGAAGTGTGGGAAAAATTGAAAGGCCAAAGGTTGAATATATTTCAGGCTTAACCCCATCTCTTGCCATAGAGCAAAAAAGTGTAAGCAGCAATCCACGCTCTACCGTTGGAACCTTGACGGAAATTTCTGATTACCTGCGTCTTTTATATTCCAGAATAGGGATTAGAACCTGTGAAAACTGTAAAACAGAAATAAAAACACTGCTTTATAAAAATAGCAAAAGTGAATGCCCTAACTGTCATACCTTTATTAAACCTCTCATGTCAGCACATTTCAGTTCTAATACTCCTCAGGGAATGTGTCCTCGTTGTAAGGGGCTTGGTGTTACGCAGGAAGTTGATTTAAAGCTTTTAATTGGTGATGAAAGTTTAAGCATTTTAGATGGTGCTATTAATTGGTTTGGAAATCTTAGAGAAAATAGTAAAACTACATGGCCAACAGGGCCTTTAGATATTGTATTTGATCATTATAATTTAGATATTGAAACACCCTGGAGAGATTTACCTAAGAGTTTTCAAGATATAATACTGTATGGTTCAGGAGAAGAAAAGCTAAAGTATCCATCTATAATGGGAGGTAAAACTACACTTAAACCGGTTAAAGGAATTGTTACGGAGTTAACTAGACTTTATTATGAAACAGATTCCGAGGTAACAAGAAAAAAGTATGCACAATTTATGAGCTTCAATACTTGCAGTGTCTGTAAGGGTACAAAGCTATCAAAAGAAGCAAATAGCGTCAGGATAAGAAAAAGAACAATATCGGAGGTTTCAGATATGTCTGTGAGAGAAGCTTTAAGCTTTATCAAAGATGTATATGAACATGCTCCGAATTCTATATTCAAGATGTCAAAGGAAATAATTTTGGAGATATATAAAAGATTATCTTTTTTAAATGATGTTGGTCTTCATTATTTATCTTTAAACAGGAGTGCACCTACCTTATCTGGAGGTGAAGGCCAGAGGGTGAGGCTGGCTGCCCAGCTTAGCAGTGAGATTACAGGTATAACTTATGTTTTAGATGAGCCATCAACAGGACTGCATCCACGGGATTTAGAAAATTTAGTAAGCACACTTTTAAAGTTAAGAGATAAGGGAAATACAGTAATTGTTGTAGAACATGATGAAGAAATAATTAAGCATGCAGATTATATTGTAGATATAGGACCTTATGCAGGGGTTTTAGGTGGAGAAATAATAGCACAGGGAAGTTTAGATGCTATTAAAAATAATAGCAATTCACTAACAGGAAAATATTTGAGTAAAACTTTAAAAGTCAATGATACTATGTATAACAATTTAGAAAGTAATAGATTCCTTACAATAAAAGGTGCAAACTTAAATAATTTAAGAAGCGTTACAGCAAACTTCAGGTTAAATACATTAAATGTTGTAACAGGAGTCAGTGGCAGTGGAAAAAGCAGCTTAATAAGCAGAACTTTAAAACCTGTCTTAGAAAATTTATTAAATAAAGCGGATAATAAAGTAGAACATTACAGCGAAATTTTAGGATATGAAGACTTAGATAAGGTCATAAATGTTTCACAGGAGCCTATAGGAAGAACTCCAAGATCTAATCCAGCTACCTATATAGGAGTGTTTGATAAAATACGAAAAGTTTTTGCAAATACAAAATATGCTAAGGAGCACCATATGGGCTTTGATTATTTCAGCTTTAACTCAGTAAAAGGAAGATGCCCTTGTTGTGAAGGACAAGGTCAGATAAAAATAGAAATGCATTTTTTACCAGATGTATGGATAGAGTGTGATGAATGTGGAGGCAGGAGATTTAAAGAAGAAGTGCTTAAAAATGAGATCAATGGAAAGAACATTGCTGATGTGCTGGACATGGATGCAAATGAGGCATCAGAATTCTTTAAAGATTACAAAGATATACATTTAGTTCTTGAAGTTTTAAAAGAAGTAGGACTTGGATATATCAAGCTTGGTCAAAGTGCCACAACCTTAAGTGGAGGAGAGGCTCAAAGAGTAAAACTTGCAAAGGAACTCAGCAGAAAAGCTAAAGGAAAGACTGTATATATCTTTGACGAGCCTACAAATGGACTGCATTTTCATGATGTATCCCAGCTGCTTGTTATTTTTGATAAACTTCTTAGAGCAGGACATACTCTTATAGTTATAGAACATAATTTGAATGTTATAAAAGCAGCAGGATGGATAGTAGATATGGGGCCAGAAGGCGGAAAAGATGGGGGTAAAGTTATTGTAGAAGGCACTTTGAAAGATGTTATTGACTCAAAGGAAAGCTTTACTGGAAGAGCTATTAAGCAAACGAAAAGTATGAAAAATTTAATAAGATGTTAAATAGACATCAGATAAAGATATGACATAACGCCAACTTATTGTAATCAGTGAGTTGGCGTCTTTAATTTGCTGGAAATATTGTTAAATATTAAAATGCAAAATAATTTCTTGAATCAGGTGTATTAAATGTTGTATTATTAAATAAATGTAACAATTAAGTTAATAAGTTTACATATTTGCAATAATTAGCCAGCAAAATAAAAAGTATAGAATGTTTCAAAGACGTTTATGGATTTTGTTATCTGGATAAAGCTTATAATCTTGTAAGGGAAAAGAGATGTGATGTTTTTGAAGGTAAACTATTTTTTTAGTTTGGTATTATTAATATCAGCATTAGTGATGGGCTTTATAGGATGCCTTTCATGGAAAAGAGACAAGCAATATGTGGCGGCATCTTTGTTTCCTGTATCAATTTATGCATTTGGATATGCATGTGAAATATTATGTACAAACATTGAGTGGATAAAGTTTTGGGTTAAAGTAGAATATTTAGGAGGGGCTTTTCTAGGCGTACTATGGTTAATGTTTGCACTTAATTTTACTGGGTATAAAGAAAAAGTTAAAAAGAGAACTTTGATGTTATTATATATTATGCCTGTTATTATATTAATAGTGAATTATACAAATGATTTTCATCATTTGTTTTATAAAAAAATGTATATGAACAATGATGGGATTTTTCCAATTTTAGAAGTAATACATGGTCCCTGGTATTGGGTACATACTGTGTATAACTATGTACTAATGGCTATAGGTTTAATAATTTTTATAAAAGCTTATTTAAAGGCAGTAACAATTATAAGAAAACAGATATTACTTTTAATAATAGCTTGGATAATTCCGTGGATTTCAGATATTATTTATATTTTTGGATTACTTCACTTTGATGTGGATTTAGCTCCACTTGCACTTTCTATTTCCGCAATAATGTATAGCTTTGCTGTATTAAAATTTAAGTTTTTAAAACTTACGCCAATAGCACTGGAGAAAGTCTTTTCCAATATGTTGGATGGGGTTATAATATTAGATCCTGAAAATAATATAGTTAATTTTAACAACTCGTCAAAAAATATCATTTCAGAATTGAAGGATATAGAAGCAGGAGGCAAAAAAATTGATGAGGTATTTAAGGAATATAAAACAATACTAGAAGCTTTAAATAGTACTTCTAATAATGAAAGTTTAATAAGTATAAAAGATAAACATCAGTTAAGATATTATAAGATCAATATTAGCAAGATATATGAAAATACTGGCGAAATCATAGGGAAGATACTAATTCTAAATGACATTACTGAAATTGAGCTGCAGCGTGAAAAGTTATCTGAGCTCAATGCATTTAAGGATAAACTATTCACTATAGTTTCCCATGATATTAAATCTCCGCTAGGTGTTTTATTAAGTTTGTTAGATCTTTTAGAAGATGAGGATGATATTTACAGAGAAGAAAATAAAGAAATACTATATCAGATTAAGGAGAATAGCAAAAGTACATATGAGATGGTTGAAAATGTACTTCAATGGTTTAGAAGTCAAATGGATGGGATGACCTGCAATAATCTTTCATGGACACTATTGGATATAGTCAAAAATTCTATAACTCCTTTAATACAAAATGCGGAGTTAAAGAAAATAAGTATATCCTATGAAATATCGGACAAGGTTGTTGTTTGTGTAGATAGAGATATGATTGAAATTGTGTTAAGAAACCTATTTTCTAATGCAATAAAGTTTACTAATAGTGGTGGAAATATAAAAATATCAGCGCAAGAATTTGAAGGAATAGTTAATGTAGCCGTCAGTGATAATGGTGTAGGAATGGAAGAAGAGAAGGTAGAAAAATTATTTAGTAACTCAACTTTCGCAGGACAAAAAGACTAATTTCTCCTTGATATAACAAGGCAAAGCAGCAATAAAACTATCTATTATTGAGTCAATAACGTTCTTTGAAAGAAGAAGTTTTTCAGTTAATACACTTTTTAGAATATCTATAATAATATTCATTACTTCACAAAATTGGATATCTTGAAGTTCATCACAGCATTGATAAAAAAAACCACCAATAGTTCTAACGTCATTATTCTTACGGCTCTCTAAAGTAAGCATAATGTATCTGGTAAAAACTATAGAAGTATGTGAAACCATGGAATCATAAGAACGCCCTTGAAACTCTTTAGCGAGTTTTAGAAAAGACTTGTTCATTTTAAAGAAAACCTCTATATCCCAGCGTTTTCCATAAATTCTTATTATCTCATTGTCATCTAAGGATATATTTGTAGAAATTAAAGCAAGCCATTTTCTACTTCTGTTTCTATCTCTTACAAATACAATTTTTGCTTTTACCTCATTACTATTTTTGTCAGAGCCAATACCTACAATAACAGAAGAAAGAATTTTTGCCTTACCACGCTTTTTTCTTAAATTAGCATAGAGATTTTTAAGGTTCAATAACTTACCGTTGTAATTGTAGTAAACCCTTGGCATTGCTTTGACCATAGCAATAGTATTAAGTTTGAGTTCTAAAATCTGTATAAGAGTTTTTGGGTACGTAAACCAACTGTCAAAAAGAACATATGATGCAGGAATAGCATATTTTGAAACTTGTTTAAGTAAACTAATCATAACCTCAGGTGACTTTAAAACAGCCTCCTTACGAAGTTTAGAACCATTGGTTCTTTTATCAATATTGTGGTTTTCAGGACAAAGTCTGTTTTTCTCCTTTTCGGAAGAAAGCAGAGTGAAAGCAAGAGGTAAAAAAGTATTGCCATCTGACCAACCAAGGGTGAGAAGGCGAAAGCCTTTGACATATTTATGTTCAACATGGTCATGAACTCTTGCAAGAAGTTCAACAGATTTGCTCCTGCACCTACTGTATAAAGAGTCATCAACTACAAGTACATTAACTCTATCTTTTGAAGTAAGTGGTACAATAATATTTTTTATGATTGATGAAGAAAGTAAAAACAAAAACTTTCTCCAATTAAAGTTTGGTGAATTAAGAAATCTATATACAGTATCCTTTGAAAATTGATTATTTTTTCCAGACTCCAAGTTTCTAAATAAGTTTTTTCCAGTAAAAACAAGCATAAAAATATATTGAAATATTTTAATACATGAAAATCCTTTTTCTTTAGAAAAATTGCATTGCCTAAGTATATGTCCAATTTTGTTGTCTTTAAAAAATCTATTTATAGTAAAATTAAATTGTTTATCAGTAGTATCATTTGATATAATAGTATTCATAAGAAACATTCCTTTCTTTGGTGTGGTGTTTTTAGCAATTCTATTATACCAAAAGGAATGTTTTTTTGCTTTATGTGTTTATTCTGAAGGCTTTCGCCTTAATTTTTATGTGCGAAAGTTGAGTTAGTAATTTTAGTCGTAACACTACTTTTGGTACTTCAGGGGAAAAAGGAACAGGAATTGGATTAATGGTTTGTAAGGAGCTTATTGAAAAAAATAACGGTAAAATATGGGCTCAAAGCAGTGTAGGCAAGGGAAGTACTTTTGGTTTTACAATTTTATCAGGTAAAAGTGCTTAAAAGCTTAAATAGGTTGGGGGTTGGATAAATATGAGGGTTATTATTATTGATGATGATAAAGCTATGCTTCTTATCCTTAAAAGGATTTTTAATAAAATTCCAGAAGTGGAGGTAATAAATACATTTAATAGTTCAAGCAATGTATTGGAATTTCTAAAAGAATTCAGTATAGATATGGTGTTTTTGGATATAAATATGCCAGGAGAAAATGGAGTTGAGTTGGCTAAGAAAATAAAAAAAGCAAATTCAATAATTGATATTGTATTTATTACATCTTATAGAGAATATGCTGTGGAAGCTTTTGATATATGTGCCTTTGACTATATTGTAAAACCAGTTTTATCAGAGCGGTTACAGCGTACTATAAGTAGGGCATTGAAAAAAAGATCAGTATTAGTTGAAAAAGCGTTATCAAAAGAAAAAAATATTTCAGTTTATCTTTTTGGAGGTATAGATGTAAGCAGCCAAAGCTTAGGCACTGTAAAATGGCTTTCTACTAAGAGTATGGAGCTTTTTGCATATCTTCTTTTAAAGGAAGGAAGGAAAGTGCCAAAGAATATAGTTATAGAAGATATATTTCCTGGCATGCCTTTAAAAAATGCTGAAAACTATCTAAAAACTGCTGTTTATCAAATTAGGAAAGTGATTGAACACCATGGCTTAAAATTACTGCTTACATCAAGTAATGGAGCTTATAAGCTAGAATGTAGTGATTTTTATGTGGACTTCATGGACTTTAGAGAAAAAATTCAGAAACTTGAAAAAATAGATGCATCAAATCTTCAGGAAGCATTAAATGTAGAGAAAATGTATGTAGGAGATCTACTAGGAGATAGATCCTATTATTGGAGTATGTCAGAAAGAGAAAAATATTTAAATCAATATTTAAGTTTAGCCAAAAAACTAGGAAAATATTATTTCGATAATGGTAACATGGAACAAGCTTCTTATATTTTAAAAAAGATAATTAAAATTAGTCCGCTTCAGGAAGAGGCAAATTATCTTTTTATGAAGGTATTTGCAGCACAAAAGAATAAAAAATTATTAATGAAACATTATGAAGGCTATGTAAAAATGTTAAAAAGGGAATTAGATATATGTCCAGAACCAGCTGTGATAGATTTGTATAGAAAACTTATAAATGGCTTTTAATTAAGTTTAGTGAATATCAAGTGATTCTTAGGTTCAGGTGGAGTTTTCTTATAAGGAATACCTTTTCTCCATCTGAACCTTAGAAGAACTTATCCAGGCGCGTAGCAGTGCTTATCCCCCACTTTGAAGAAAAGCAGATATCCAAAATCTTTGATTTGGTGATAGTCGCTTTCACAGAGTGCGATGGGGGATATTAGCAATGGTAGCGATCGGAAAAATGAGGTATTAGATTGATTCTAATACCTCATTTATATTTAAGCAGAGGACCAAAATCTATGATTTTGTGTGAATCGCTTATTTCTGTGACGAAGGAAGAGGGTTTCATTTTTATAACACGAAAGAACTAAAAATCTTTTACTTTTCTTTTACTGGAATATTGTAAAATAAAATATATAATATTAAAATATTCTTTTGTTATACGGATGGACCAAGAGTAGGACAATCAATGTTTTATATAATATGTTATGAAGGTCTAATAAATAGAGAAAAGAGGTAATAAAATATGAAAGTAAAAAAAAGATCCTTTTTAAAAGTAGTTTCTATTAGTGCAGTACTACTTTTATTAGTACAGTTTTTTACCGGCACGAAAGCTTTGGCTGCGGATACTTGGAACACCGTAGGAACTGCAGAATTTTCAGGGGCGGCTACTAGTGTTAAGATGGCTACAGACAGTCATGGCAATTGCTATGTAGCATATGATGATACTACAAATGGCAGCAAAATAACAGTAAAAAAGTTTAATGGAACAAGCTGGGAAAATGTAGGAGATCCAGATTTTTCAGCTGGTCAAGCTGATAATTTAAATATATGTATAGACAGTAATGATGTAGTCTACGTTGCATATAAGGATAATGGCATCGGATATGGTTGTATTAGTGTAAAGAAATTTTCTTCAGGAACTTGGCAAGATGTAGCAAGTGATAGCATATATACAGGTACTTATAATTATGTTAGTTATGTTAGTTTAGCTATTGATAAAAATGATGCTCCTTATATATTATATGATGATCATAGCAAAAACTATCAAGCTTCTGTAAAAAAATATAATGGGACTAGCTGGCAATTTGTTGGAGCAGAAGGAGGAGTTTCATCGAGTCAAATTTGTAACGCTTATATGGCTATAAATCCTAAAAATAATTATCCATATGTAGCATATATGGACAGTAATGCCTTAAAAGGATCTGTAAAGGCATATAATGGGACTAGCTGGGGATATCTTGGAAACCAGGATTTTACCACTGGTCAAAACTTTTATAATAGTTTAGCTTTTGATAGTAAAGGTACTCCTTATTTATCTTATACAATTTCTGATGATAAGAGTTATGTGCATGTAAACAAATATGATGGAAGTAATTGGATAGATGTAGGAGCTGATTCACTATTAGGATCTAGATCATGGAATGGAAACATAGTTTTTGATAGCAAGGATAATCTTTATTTATCATATATTGATACAGATAATACACATAATACAGATTCAAGTGTTTCGAGTTCATATATGGGAGCATTGGTAAAAAAGTATGATGGAACTAGCTGGAAAATTGTAGGAACTGCAGGATTTTCAGAAGGAATGATAAGTGATATTAGTGCAGCTATTGATAAAAATGATAATTTATATGCAGCATATGTATATAGAGGTGGTAGTGAAAAGATAACAGTTAAACAGTTTAATTCGGCACCAGCAGCGACGGAAATAACAAGTTTTGATAAAATAAATGATGTATCAGCAGGAAATGTAGGAAGTACAACTTATTCAAATGCATCAGATGTAATAAAAGCACTACCCAAAACAGTAAAGGCAAACAATAGTGCAGTGACTGTACCAGTAAGTACATGGGTGAACACAGATCACTATAATCCTAATGTAGCAGGAAGCTATACTTTTACTGCAACTTTAGGAACAATACCAGCAGGCTATAAAAATACTGGAAACTATACAGCAACAGTAGAGGTAGTTGTATCACCAGCACCGGCACCAGAATCAATACAAGTATCTGTAACAAAATCAAATCCAACAGCAGGAGAAAATGACCAAATTGTATTAACTGCGAAAGATTCACATGGAAATATAGATACTCAGTTTAATGATTTAAAGAACGTTACAGTATCAG
Organism: Clostridium sp. 001; assembly: GCF_019056555.1. Taxonomy (NCBI): domain Bacteria; kingdom Bacillati; phylum Bacillota; class Clostridia; order Eubacteriales; family Clostridiaceae; genus Clostridium; species Clostridium sp. 001. The sequence continues at coordinate 4,014,742 of NZ_CP020473.1, forward strand.
GTTACAGAGCAGCACCAGATGGCAGTTATGGGAAATTTTCGCAATGTCCTATAGCTTCATTAGGTATGCCAGTTATTGGCTGTGGTGTTGGACTTGGTAGTATTTTAAGTGAAATTAATCCAGTAGGAAGCTTAGCAGCAGATTCTACAACACTGGGTTTCTACTTTGAACAGGGTGTAGCTTATGCAAACTTGACACTTAATAATGCAGCAGCACAAGATATAGTATTTACCGTAGAAGGAGTAGATACGCCAATAACAGAACCTATTACAATAACACCAGTGCCAGCGGCAGTAACATCAATGAGTTTAACTCAGGATATTACAGCACCTTCTTCAAATGGAGGACAGTTTGCAAAGCAGCCTCAAGTAACTCTTAAGGATAAATATTTAAACATATGTACAAACGATAACTCAACACAAGTAACAGCATCTAAAAATGATACTGGAACATGGACGTTAACTGGAACTGCAGCAGTAGCAGCAAAGGCAGGAATTGTAAATTTCACTGACCTTGGTACATCTAATTCAGCAGCAGTTACAGGAACACAGCTAGCATTTAATGCTGCAAGTTGTACACAGATAACTAGCAGTCCAGTAAATCTTCCAGCACCAGAACAAACTCCAGGAAGTACAGTAACAGTAGCAGAAGGTTCAGTAAGTGGAGTAGTACCAGGAGACAGCAAGATAACAGGCTTAACTAAAGGAAACAAATACAAGGTAACAGTAGACGGAGCAGTAAAATATGTAAAAGCAGATGGAACACTATCAGACAATGAAGCAGATGCAGCAGCATTAACAGGAACAGAAATAATAGGCTTGACCAATGGAAAGACATACAAAATAGAAGTCTATGTACCAAGTCAAACAGGTTCAGTAACAGTAGCAACTGGTTCAGTAAGTGAAGCAGTTGCAGGAGACAGCAAGATAACAGGCTTAACTAAAGGAAGCAAATACAAGGTAACAGTAGATGGAGCAGTTAAGTATGTGAAAGCAGATGGAACATTATCAGATAATGAATCAGATGCAGCAGCATTGGCAGGAACAGAAATAATAGGCTTGACAAATGGAAAAACATATAAGGTAGAAGCATGCACACCTCCATCTGGAAATTCATTTTTAGTACAGGTTACAGGAAAACCAGTAGAAACAGTAAATAACTTAGATGTAACACCAAATATGACAGGCGGATATCACTTTAAACTTCCAAATGGAACAAGAGATGCTCTATTAAGTGATGTTAATTCAATAAATACAGATAAAGTTAATGTAACTATAAGCAAAGGAAGCAAAAGTATAAGTGGAGAATTTCCAAAGACTAACATAACCAATGAAAATTTGATAGCCGGCGTGATACTCCCGGTTACTATATCAAGTCCTATTACTGCAGCTGGAAGCACTATTACTTCAGGAAGATATAATGTAAGTATAAGAATGATTCCGGGCAGTACAGAAAGTGATTTTGATTTAGCTTTTACACCAATCCCAGATTCTCATAGCGGCGGAAGCTCCAGTAGTTCATCAGGAAATACTTCATCTCAAACTACTGTTACAGGATCTGTAGTAGATGGTAAGACAGGGACTCAAGTTTCTGGTATATCAGCTAAAGTAACAACTGATAGTAAGGGTAATAGTACAGTTTCAATGAAGGCTTCAGAGGTAGCAGCATTAAAAACACCAGACGGAACTGTAAGTGATTTAACAGATGTTTCAAAATTAAGTATTACCACAGATAAAGGAACACCAGTTACAATTGCAACTGACGGAACAGTTAAAGTTGAAAACTTAGCAAAGGGAACAACTAACAATTTTAATTTAACTTATGATTTAGGAAATGGGCAGAAGATTGTTATTGGAACCATGGAAGTTAAGGTTGGAACAGACGGAAAAGTAGGCTTACAAAGTAAGTTGATTGACCCTTATGGAATAATAACAGATGTATCTACAGGAAAACCTATAGAAGGAGCAAATGTAACAGTATATTATGCAAACACTGATAGAAATAAAGCTGCAGGGAAGAAAGCAGATACAGAAGTACCACTTCCTGGCATAGATGGATTTAAACCTAATAATAACAAGAATCCACAAATAAGCGATAGTAACGGAGCCTATGGATTTATGGTATTTCCAAATTCAGATTACTACGTAGTAGTAAATAAAGATGGGTACTATAAATATGTAAGTCCTACAATTTCTGTAGAACAGGAAATCGTAAAATGGGATATAAGAATGAATAAAGAAGATGATTCAAGTAAAGTAACAGGAGTACAGCGTTTGTCCGGACAAAATAGGATAGATACAGCTTTAGAGATTGCAAAGGCAACTTATCCAGGGAAAATTTCAAATGTAGTAATTGCTTCAGCACAAAATTACCCAGATGCTTTGTCAGGAAGTGTACTAGCATACAAACTAAATGCACCAATGCTGCTTGTAGGAAGCACGGATGAAGATCAGCAAAAAGTACTAGCTTATATTAAATCCTGCATGGATAATACAGGTTCGGTTTATATACTTGGAGGAAACGGAGCAGTAAGCAAAGAATTTGAAGATAAAGTTACAGCTAATGGTTTTAAGAATATTACAAGACTAGGTGGAGCAGACAGATATGAAACCTCAGAAAAGATAGCGGAAAAATTAAATGTAAATAAAGAAACTCCTGTAGTTGTAGTTTCGGGAGAAAATTATGCAGATGCAGTTTCAATAAGCAGTACAGCAGCAGTAAACCAATATCCTATTTTATTAGTTAGAAGAAATGAAATTCCAGATACAATAAAGAAAGAAATTTCAACTATAAATCCAACTAAAGTATTTATTATAGGATTGCAGGGATCAATAGACCCAGAAGTTGAAAATACTATTGCACAGGTTATACCAATAGAGAAGTCAAATATTACAAGAATAGGTGGATCAGATCGTTATGAAACTTCTCTTGAAGTAGGAAAGTATTTTAAGTTAGCTGGAAATGAAGCATGCATAGCATCCGGTAATGATTTTCCAGATGCACTTGCCGGAAGCATATATGCTGGAAAGCACAATGCCCCAATCGTTCTAGTTAACACAGGATTGTCAGATAACGGAAAATTATATTTAAAAGATAGAAAGTTATCTGGAGCAACCATATTTGGTGGAGAGGGTGTAGTAGATAAGAATGTTCAACAACAAATCTATCAAGTAATTGGTAAGTAATTAAAAGATTCCCATTAACTTTTAAAAGGTTAATGGGAGTTTGAAAAAAATTTTGTTTAAATTTAATCAAAAATTACCAGTATATAATAAAGACAAAAAGGTTACTATAATAGCATAGGGTATATAACAGTTGAGTCAAGATTTATATGTGCTTCAATTAGAGGTATGTGTAAGTCGGCCGACGATTGTATATAGGTTATTGTATAAATAGCTTATATATAGTCAGAGGGAAGATTCTATATTGTGGGGAAAAGCTTTAATATAGTTGATTAAAGTTGATTATATTAAGGTTCCAACTTATGATATAGGGTCGAGCTAAAATTATATGAGGTGTTGAGATGGTTATATATAGCCGAGAGGTTATATATAGTTGTGTAGATATTTTATGTAGTCGAGGAAAACATGATTATTGGTAGTGACTTGCTTTATTGTGGTGGAAATATCATAATAAGGTGATGTATGTTATCTATAATGGTGCAACTTAGATTATTATGTGCTCTACTATATAAGAACTATAAGTGAATTTTTTATTAAATTCCTTATAGTTCTTTTTATTTTGTCTTTATATCAAGTATTTATGGCCGGTTTGATAGAGGAAATAAATAAGAGCAAACACATTGTTGCTGAAGCTGTAAATGGATTGCCCTTAGATATGAAAGTGAACTCTAATATAGGAGAAATAGCAGTATCATATAATAATTTAAAATAAAAAGAAAATCTAAATAATAGAAACGGAATTATTTTGCATATAGAGAATTTTAATAATTATACTGAAAAAGATATAGAGCAAGCTTTCTAAGGAGGAATTAAAGGAATTTTTATTCTTTTCTTCCTTTGCATCTTTATTCAACTCATAGTATTATAAAAATATAAATTGTCGAAAAAATATATAAAATCAACAATTATGTTATTTTGCAGAGGAGGGTAATAATGGAGAAAAAAATAATTAAACAAGGAGATATCAAATATTATATACTAGAGATAATGATATTTGTGCTGGCATCTTTACTAACTTGGTTTATATCACGTTAGATAATTTGATGGCAAGCTATTATAAACTTGATTATTTGTATCAAATGTTTATTGTCAAAATGCCCTATGACATCACCTAGAGTTGAAATGAAAATGGGTATAGATTTGTGTAAAAACCAAATCTATACCCATTATTTTTGTATAATGTAAGCTTATTAATGATAATATGTTAATGGATGAAAAAGGCAAAGAATCAGGGTTCTATAACTTTTTGGAGGATGAAAGAAAAATGGCATATCTCTTTGAAAATTTTGTTAGGAACTTTTATAAAAAGAGTTGAGGCATTCAAAGGTAAATAGAGACTTAGATTTAACTTATACTATGGAAAATCATGTATTGAAGGTATGTACAGTAAATTTAAATATGAAGTGGGATAATATAGAAACAAGATTAATTGAGATTGTTGCTTAAAGTACATCTTATCCTAGCGGATGTTTTTGTTGGCGAGAAAGTATAAAAAATATCTTTATATAAATATTTTAGTATGCTAAAATTTAGAAAAATACAATTGTACGGGAGTTGATATTATGAAATGGGAAGATGTAAGAAATCAATATCCTAATACTTTTGTAAAGTTTGAGATAGTGGAATCTCATATCGAAGAAGACAAGGAAATAGTAGATGAGGTTGCCTTTATTAAACCTATTAAAGATGGAAAAGAAGCTATGAGGGAACATTTAAAATGCAAAATTGGTCAATATGTGTATAGTACAGTTAAAAATAGAGTTGAAATTCAGTTAGTTAAATATATTGGTATAAGAGGTAAAATGTAAATGGTTGATTTGAAATATAAGAATGGACTATTATATACAAATTTGTTTCTTTGTCATGACGGAAAAGAAGTTTTAGTGGAAGATGTTATAGTAGATACAGGTGCATATCATACCATAATATCCCCAGCATTTCTTGAAGAGATAGATACGGAAGTAGCAGTAGATGATGAAATTGTAAATGCTTATGCTTTAGGTGGTGGTAAGTGTAGTTCTTTAAGAAAAAGAATAGATAGGGTAGGCATTGGTGAAATGCCTATAGACAACATGAGGATTGATTTTGGAGAGATAGATCCACAGGATAGAGTGAATGGGTTATTAGGTCTAGATTTGCTAAAAGCTTCTAAAATAATTATTGATATTGCTGAAGATAAATTAATTGTAAAAGATGATAAGTTGAATAACAGTTCAAAATTCATATAAATATGATTGTAGTAATAAATTAATACTTTGAAAGAATAATTGAAAATTAAACAAAGAAGAGGAGTCCTTAACCTATTATATTGATTTCATAAACCGAAACAATAGGAGACCGGCGTTAAAGAATGAAATGAAAAAGAAAATTGAGTAGAAAGAAATGAAGTAAGTATTGAAATAGCAGATCAAAAAGCTAAAGTGTATTGTACAGCACTTTAGCTTTTATAAACGTTAAAATTCAATACTATGTAAAATATCATATTATGGTTATGCTTTTGTGATAAAATATAATAAAAATAGTAAAATGGTGATACAAAATGGATAAATTTATAAAATTGTTTTTCAAAAATGAATGTAAAAACAACAAGAAATTTGAAATTTGCGATTTGGAAAATTTTATTATAGAAAAATGTGGTGGACAAAGTAATTATTATGAACTTGGTGGATATAAGACTTTTTACAATAAAATGCAAAGATTAAAAAAAGATAAAGTTGTAAGAGAAATTGCAAGGTCAGAAAGTAACAGAGCACAACTTCCAATGAAGCTTAGGTGGACTTTAGTTAGTACAAAGCCTGAAGCTTTATGGAAGGACGAAGATATCATTAAATATTCTGATATATTAGATTTTAAAACCTATAATAGGCATCCTGAATATCAAACGAAGAAAGAATGGACATACATAAAAAATATATATAAATTTTTAAAAGAAAAGGAAAACAGATCCTGGGCTAGTGTAGAAGAAAGGTGCCTTGAACTTTTTGAAGATGAAAAGTTTTTGACGGATAATGATAGAGGAAAAAAGGACAATAAGGTGCTCCAAAGGCTTGGTTTAAATCTTCAGGATATAAAAGCTAAAGAATATGGTGAACCTTTTATATATTGGAATAGAGGAGTTCGTGAAATTAAAACTATAATAATTTTAGAAAATCATTCTACTTTCTTTTCCTTTAAAAAAACAGTACAAGAGGGAATAAATATATTTAATATAAAGCCGGATGCCCTTATTTTTGGTTATGGAAAGAAAATAATAAAGAGCTTTTCTTTTATAGATGAAATTGCAGAAAGAAAGCATATTAAAGTATATTACTTTGGAGACATGGATCCTGAGGGTTATTTTATATATACAGCTTTAAAGGATAAATACAGGGATGTTGATATAAGTTTACTTGTAAAAGCTTATGTAGAACTTATAAAATTGGAGAAAAAATATCCAAGTAAAGATCAGCAAAAAAATGAAGAATGCCTAAAAAGTATTTTAGAGGAATTTAAAGAAAAAAATTATGGACAATATACCCCTTATATAGAGAAACTATGGAAAGAAAATTGTAGAGTACCTCAGGAATTTATTACCTATGAATACTTGCTGAAGCTGGAAGGAGCAGTATAATTAATGGATTTAGTGGAAAGTGGTATGAATGATAGATTAAAAAAGATCAACGCCATAAGATTGCTTGGCACAGGAATGGACGTAGGAGAGTTAAATAATTATGCCCATGAAATTGCCTTATATCTTTTGTTAAGTATATTTAGAAGGGAAATTACTGAAAACACCAATAGAACCCGTAATGATATGATATACATTGTAGAAGATATTTTAAGGAAAATGAAAATTTCTGCTTCAGACAAAAATATAAAGAGAATGGTGGATGGGGTACTTTGGTATAAAGATCCAGACAGGCAAGATCCATTTAGCTCATTGATATACAATGAAGAAACTGGAGAACATGAAGTATATAAATTTAGATATTTAACGCCAGATAGAGAACATTCCAGATGGGAACAGGGCGGCAGTACGGTATACATGCTTACTGAAGAAGCACAGAAAATAATATTTATAACAAGAGAAATGCTGGAGGAATTTGGCTTTGATGTGGAACAATTTTATACCCTGCAGTTGATTAAAAGCGGAAATTTTAATAAAGCTTTAAGCAGTGTAAATAATTTGATTGGGAGAGTGAGAAGGTTAATAAAGAAAGAAATGGATTATAGACAGGATATAATTAGAAATCCTCAAGTAATATTTTTTGATACGAAAAGAGATAGGAAGAAAACAGATGAGGAAATAAAAAATCAATTTGAAGATGAAAAAAAGACTTTTGAAGAGATGATGTCCTGGAAAAATAGATTGGAAAGTTTTCCAAGTGACAAAATAAGTGAAGGAGAAAAACTTTTTGAAGAAGTAGAAAAAGCCAGGGTACTTCATAATTTGCTTGCTAAGATAGTGGTGGATAATATGGCTTATGAGGTAAAAATAAGAGTAAATTATCCAGAAAGCTTTTGGATAACTTCAAAGGTATCCTTTAAAAAAGACATATGGCAAAATGTAGTGGTTAAAAATGGACTTCCAAGCTTTGATTATCTAGAAAATCTTGTGACACCTCTTTTATCTCCGAAATTAGATTTTATATATCCCTTGGATTGGGCATGGCAGGAGCAGCAGTCAGTAAGGGAAAATGAAGAAGAATTTAAAGAACCCTATAATAGAGAGGAAGAAACAGAGTATATAAATAAGAAAAAAGTTGATTGGGAGCTCATATTAGAATTATGGCAGCCTATTTTTGATAGGTTTTTAGAGGGAAAGGGTTTTAGCATTACTGAATTAGGTAATATGGATGTTTTTCTTCAAGAACTCTGGCTTAGTCAAAAAAAGAATACAGAAATATTTATGATGTTTGTTCTTACAGAATTAACCTTTGGTCAAATAAGCGAAGAATTTAAAGAGATGGATGAGAGAATGATTTTGTTTGATAAGTTATGTAATAAAGATGAAAAGTATAAAAAACTTATTGGCAGCACTATTGTTTCAAAATTAGAGGAAGAAAAGAAACCTTTAAACCTTGGAAGTTTGTTTATATCACCTTATAAAATATATATCAAGTGATTTTTAGTTATTTGGAGGATTTATATGGCATATACTACAGAAAATATACAAAAGGCTTCAGCATTATTTTTTATGCTTTTGAAAGAAAATATCATATCTATAAAGGAGCCTCTCGCAGAAGAATATTCAAATGATAATGAAATGAGGCAAATAGTAAAAACTATGGCAGCGGAAGCAGACCTTATAATAATAGAAACTATGGAAAATCTTCACTTAGTTTCTTCAGCAAATGGATCTATTTTTGCAAATTCCTACACTCAAATGAAGGAAAAGTATAAAGGATTAAAAAATAAGAAATACTTCTATCTAGCTAATTTAATAATATGTGTATTTTTATCAGAAGTAGATAAAGAAATTAATATAAGAATTAGATGGGAAGAAGAAGGAATATCCTATGCTAAATTGGAGGATTTAGTAAATGGTGTTATAAACTCATGGATGTCTAGAGACAAGAAAGAGGAAGGCTTTAGTGAAGAATTTGGTATAGCACTTAAGGAAATTTATGAAGTATGGACTAAAGATTTTTCACCAATGAAAAATAGCAAAACTAAGGGGACTATTGATGTAGTAAATACTTCAGATAACAGATTTGGTTTTATTTACAAATCTTTAAAGCCTTTAGCAGATCAAAAGCTTATTTATAATAATACTAAAGAACTTAAGATTACCCCTAAAATGGAATTGTATGAAAGATTGGATAAAGTATATCACAACCAGGATAGATATAGAGAATTTATGGAACTTATAGAAGCTGCAAAGGAGGAAAATAGTAATGCCCAGAATAAGTAAAATTAGAATAGTAGGAAATAAGTATGATAATTTTAAAAAGTGCCATGAAAATACTATTTTTGATTTAACCAAGCAAGGAGAACCGAATCATACCTTGTTTACTTTTAATAATGGAAGTGGTAAAGGGGTAATAATGCAGCTTATATCACAGATAATGCTTCCAAACACAAGATGGGGTAAAAATGATGGAAATAAAATTTTAGGTATGTTTTTAAATAGAAATAACCAATTTAGTCCTTATACCTTTCATGTAGTGTTGGAATGGAAACTGGATACAATACCGGATAGATGGTTGATAACAGGTATATGTATTACTGCAGTAAAAAAAGTGGCCAATAAGGAAGAGGAAAAAGAAGAGGAAAGAATAGGAGTAAAATATTTTTTATATACCCATGAACATTTTTTAAATAGCCCATATACAGTAGAGAATATACCACTTTACTCAAGTAATGAAAAAGAGGTATTAAGCTATGAAGATTTAGAGAAATTTCTTTCAAGTAATAAAAGAGATTTTAGAAAATTTTTAGAATCGGATTCAAGAAGTACGAATTCTGAATATTATCAGTATCTAGCAGGACAGGGTATATATCGTTCAGAATGGTCTATTTTAAAGCGTATAAACAAAGTGGAAGGCGGAGTTGGAGATTACTTTTCAAAAGCTAAAGATAATAAAGGAATTTTTGATGAATACATAATCCCAGCTATTTCTGAAAATCTTAACAATCAATTTGAAGAAAATAAAAATGTACTTAAGGACATGTTTAAAAGTAATATTTCTATAACCAAAAACCTTCCTGTGCTTATAAATAGAGAAGCTGATTACAAAAATATTTCTTCCATGTTAAATCCTTTAATAGCAGATGCAGATCTTGGAATAACTTATGGAAATAGGAGAAACAACTGTATTATAGAAGGAAATAACTTGTACTGCAGCTTAAATAGTATTCAAATCAACATACTAAATGAAATAAAAACCTGGGAAAAAGAAAAGCACAACACAGAAAACAAAGCTTTAGAACTTCAATTTGAAAAAGACAATTTAGAGTATGTAAAGAATATTAGGACAAAAAATGATTATGAAGAAGAAAAGCAGGAAGAACAGAGAAAACTTGATTATATAAATGGTGAAATGGAAGATTTAAAGGAAGAAAGAAAAAGATATGAAATAAATAAACTTATTATTCCAATGGAAAAGAGCTTAAACAAAAAGAAAAATTTGATTGAAGAAATAGCGGGTCTTATGAATGCTGTGGATTTAAAAGATATAAAGCAGGAAATGGATAAGCTGGAAGAACAAATTAAAGATAGATGGAAGCTTACAGAAGAAAATTGGAGTAATACAGCTAAACAGCACAAAGCTTATGAAGCTTTTTTAAAGGATAAAGAATTAAAGTTAAAAATTGATATAAAGAATTTGAATGAGAAGGAACAAAATATACAAGTTAACTTAAAGGACATTGAAAATAGAAAAGAAAAATTTGACAGAAGGGAAAAAGAGTTAGGAATTGAATTCAATCCTTTTAGAATAGTTTATCCAGAATTATTGCTAGAAGATATTGAGAAAGAAAATGCAAAAGAAAATGCAAAATTAGTTAGTTTGAATAGAAAGTGCAAAAAACTGGAAGATGAAATAAGTTCCCTTAAGCTTAAAAAAGTTAAATTTGAAATGGAACTTAAACAGTATGAAAAGGATAAAAAAATACTTGGAGAAAAGTATGATAAGCAAAAGTTAGAAGAGGAGCATCTTTATGAAAGAATTTTAGAACTTTGTAAGATAGACCCTTTAGCAGAGACATATTCAGAAACTTGGCTCCAAAATATTATTTTTAAAATAACAGAGCTTAAGGAAGAAAAAAATTTTCAGCTGAAGGAACTTTATAAAAATTTATGGGAAAACAGCATTGATTTAAGCTTAAATACTGAAGAATATTGGATAGCAAATAATGATATCAGCAGCATAAAAGCTAAAATAGAAGCTTTGGGAATAAAGGTTATTTATGGTACACAATTTTTAAGAGCTCTTTCTGAGAAGCAGAGAAAAAGTCAGTTAATAAATTTTCCTATGCTGCCTTTTGGTTTAGTTATATCAAATAGTAAGGAATGGGAAACTATAGATAATAATTTGGAAAAGGACATTATGTTAAGGGCTGCAGTTCCAATTTACATTCGTACAGAAATGCAGGAGGTTAAAGCTGTTAACTATGAATTAGTGCAGCATAAGGCTTTAAAATTTGTAGAAAGCAGTGAAGCTTATGAACTGTGGAAGGAAAGCTTAAGTAGAAACGAAACTGGAACTAAAGAAACCATTAATATAGTGGAAGGTTCTATTAGAAAAATAGATAAAATTATAAATGATAGTAATAATATGCTTAAGGATCAGAGTTCTTTTTCTTTAGAACAAAGTCTTAAAGAAATGGAGCTTAATATTAGTAAAGCTTTGGGTGAAATAAGTGCTGTCGAAGTAAGCATAAATAATGCACTGGAAAGTCTTAATATAAATAAAACAAATAAGGAAAGTATTGAAGAAAATATTGGGAACATATCAGTTCAAATTCAAAAGCTGAAGGAATTTATAGATTTAAAAATAGAAATAGATAAGAAGTTAAAGGAAGAAAAAGAGGAAAAGGAAAAGTTAGATGGTATAGTGGTACAGCTTGAAGAAAAGGAGCTGGAAAGAGAAAATTCAGATAGAAATATAAAAGATGAAATTTTGAATTATGAATCCTGGAAAATTAAGTTGGAGGAAAAATTAAAGGATATAAATGGAGTAATAGAAGAAGCCAGATTTAAAGAGACAGATTCAGGTGATACCTGGCAGCATGCTGCAGCCCCAGATTATGAAAGTTATAAGGAAGATGCCATATTTTCAGTTATTTCTAAAAGAAAAATAGTAAGTGCAAAATTTGAAGATAAAAATTATAAGATTACTTTGTTAAAAGATACCGTTAGAGAAGTTGGTGAGAGCATAGCACAACAGATAAAGGAACTTGAAAAAATAGATTTAAATTGGAAAAGATATAAGGTGGAAAGTATATCCTTAGAAACTGCCCAAATTGAATTTGACAATGTTGACAGAAAGTTGAAATTGAAAGATGGTCTGGCAGTTGAAAAATATGCCAGAGTAAAGACAATGGAAGGACTTATAAAACAGATAAGTAAAGAGATTAAGAAACAATCAGAGAAGATACTTGAAAATCACAAAAGGGCTGTACAAATATGGGATGGAGTGGATTTGAAGGAAAAGGAATTTAGGTTAAAGGCTGATATATTGGATAATGATAATTATTTAGGCCATACACAAGATATTCTAAAGAAATTAGAATTAAGGAATATAAACATAAATAATTGTATTTCAGAAATTAAATACCTGGAAGACATTGACTTATCCAAGGGTAAGACTTCGGAATATGATATGGATAAAATAAAAGACAATGAAAAAAATGAAGTTACAAAATGGATACAGGAGTATAAGTCTGTAAGGGGAAGCATAAAAAATCATACTATAAATGCAGAGAAGAATTTTGAGAACTTTATGGAAGCTTTAGAAAATAACATAAAAGACGAGATCTTAAAGCATAAGATTAAAGAGCTTATAGGTGAAAAGACTAATGTAGGTAATTTTATAAATAATAGAGATTCCTTTAAAAGTATGAAGGAACATGCTGAAAGAGAAATGAACCAAATAAAAAATGATAAGCTTGAGGCAGAAGCAGCAAGGGAGCAGTGGGTTTCAAGGGCTTCAAGGCAAGCCATTAAGATATCAGAGTGTTTAAAAGAAATGGTTAATAAAATGGTATATGTTAATGAAAATAACTATGCTTTTAAGCTTGTAAGACTTAAAGGAGAAGAATTCCTTCCAAAGGAAGAAGAGGATATTAAAGTATTATTAAATGAGTACTTTATTCAGTGTATTGAAAAATTGGAAGAGAAAAAGGTGGATTTTGATAACCTGGATAATAAAACATTAGAAAAACTTATGAGTGACAAAAGTATATTTTCAAAATCACTTAGAGGAAAATATCCTAAACTAGAAGTATATAAAATGACAGAAAAAAATGAATTTTTATATGCAAAACCAATGAATTATCATTATGCTACCTGGGAAGCTGTAAATTCAGGAGAAGGAGATGCTCCAGAGGGCAGTGGGGGACAGACGTTATCCATAAATACTTTTGTAATCATGATGCTTATGAATTATAAGAAGAAGACCTTAGGAAATGAAAATCCCTGGACTGTATTGATGCTGGATAATCCTTTTGGGAAGGCTTCTGGAGCTCATGTATTGGACCCCATATTTACTATTGCAAACAAGCTTAATTTTCAAATTATAGCCTTTGCAGCACCAGAGATAATTAAGACAGAAATCAGTGAAAGATTTCCTGTGTTCTGGGCTTTGAACATTAACAATGAGGAAGAAAAGGGAAAATTAGGCAGTGTAGTTGGCAAGGTAGTACATGGTGGTAGAGTCAGGGGTTAAAAGTAATATAGACATGAAACTTAAGGTGTGAGGTACTTTTAGTTTCAGCTTAGGTTTCACGTCTGTCCAAATAAATTCATCTATTGTAAATTTACACGTTTTCAGCAATATAGTAAATTAAATTTTCTGTATCCTCCCAGCCTAGACATGGATCTGTTATGGATTTTCCATAAATATTATCATTTACGTCTTGTCTACCTCCTACAAGATAGCTTTCAATCATAAATCCCTTAATTAATTTTTTAAGTGTAGAATTATATTTCCTACTCATTAATACTTCTCTTGCAATTCTTGGCTGCTCCTTATAAAGCTTCATTGAATTTGCATGATTTGTATCTACAATAATAGCAGGATTTAATAACCCTTGTTTTTCATATTCGCTGGCAAGGTAAGTCAAGTTTTCATAATGATAATTTGGAATGTTTCTTCCATAAGAATCTACTGCTCCTCTTAAAACAGCATGTGCAAGAGGGTTTCCACTTGTTTTAATCTCCCAACCATCATAAATAAAAGAATGTCCAAGCTGTGCCGCTTTAATAGAATTTAACATTACATGGATATCTCCACTGGTAGGATTTTTCATTCCTACAGGCATATCAATACCGCTTACAGTAAATCTATGCTGTTGATCTTCTACTGAACGAGCTCCAACTGCATGATAACTTAACATATCTGAAAGATATTTATAATTTTCAGGATACAGCATTTCATCAGCAGCAGGCATATGATATTCACTTAACGCTTTTATATGCATCCTTCTAATTGCTCTTATTCCTTCAACTAAATCTGGCTTTTTATGTAGATCTGGTTGATGAGCCATTCCTTTATATCCTTCACCAGTGGTTCTTGGCTTATTTGTATATATTCTAGGTATAATGATAATACAATCCTTTACTTTTTCTTGAACTTTTGCAAGCTTTCCAATGTATTCGCAAACAGAATCTTCGTTATCTGCAGAACAGGGTCCTATTATAAGAAGAAATTTGTCATCTTCATTTTGAAAAATTTTTTTTATTTCAATATCTCTATTTTTTTTAATTTCCTTAATATGATTTGGCAGAGGCATTTCTTGTATAATTTCCTGTGCTGTAGGTATTTTTTTTATAAATTCCATACTCATATTTTTAAATCCTTTCTTTAGATATTTATATGATTTAAGTTTCAATTTATGTAATTATATCATCTAGTTTTTTTATGTCAATATAAACTTAAAGCTAAAATGCTATATTTGCACTTTAGCTTTAAATTTAGATATTTCTAGACCATTTCACTTTTTTCTTCAAGCTTGGAATACATTTTTTCTTGCTGCTTGGTCGTAAATTGAAAGTAAATTTCTGTATTAGTAACAGATCTATGTCCAAGCCACCATTGCAGCTCTTTTATATCCATATCAGATTCTGCTAAATGAACTGCTGTAGTATGCTTTAAAGAATGAAAATGATATTTACTTTTATCAGGAATATTAGAGTAAGAACAATATTTTTTCATAAGATAATCAAGAGTTTGCCTGGAAATAGGTCTATTTTTTTGACTTTTAAATATAACTTCAGAATTAGATGACAAATTGCTTTCATGTATATATTTATCTAATGCATCTTTTGTCTTATTATCAAGTCTTATGGTATTATTGCAGCTGCCTTTTAGTCTTTTACAGTAAAGTTCACCTTTTGAAGAGTTGTAATCTTCTAATTTAATTAAAGCAATTTCCGATGCTCTTAACCCACACCTATAAGCAACTCTAAAAATTGCTAAGTTTCTAACTGCATGTATATTATCTAAATTAATGATAGCGTTGAAAAGGCTCTTTGTTTCCTCCTGAGTAAGATATTTTATTTTTCTGTCACCATTTCTTTCCATTTAGTTTCCTCTTTTCAAAATAATTGTACAATATATTTATTTCGTCTAAATAAATAATAATGTAGATAAAAAAATAAGTCAAAATATTAATCACATGGTGAGGAATGAGCATTTAAATAAACAAATACCAGTAGTGTTAAATAGTTTAGAAGAAAAATTATTTGCATAGATAAGGATTGTAAAATGTGTAGAAACGATAAATATAATTTGGAAAATGACAACGTGTATACATATGCACTTAATATGGGGAATCTTGGAGTCTGCAAATGGAATATAGATACAGGCGAAATGGTTGTTTCTGAAAAAATAACAGGATATGAATTTAACTCTATCAAAAGTATGAATGAATTTATTAATATTATAACTTATGAAAAAGACAAAATGATGGCAATACAAGATTTAGATGATTACATTAATGGATCTCTAGAATTTTATCGAAGTACATTTAGAATAAAGACTAAATGTGGAGAAATTAAATGGGTTTTACTTAAGGGGAAAATATTTAAAGATGAAACAGAAAGTTCTGGTGTACTAGGTGTATTAATATTTAATATCACAAATATGAAGTTTTATGATAGATGGGATAGTCTTACTAAGTTACCTAATAGGGAATTTTTTTTGATAAAACTCAATAATTCAATAAAAATGGCTGAAATTCATAATAAAAAAGGTGCACTTATATATATTGATATCGATAATTTGAAAATTATAAATCATAATTTTGGGCACCACCTTGGTGATTGGATTTTAAAATCATTTGCAAAATCAATTACTGTATTACTTGGTAAGCAAGGTGAATTATTCAGGTTAGAAGGGGACGAATTTGCAATACTAATTTATGAGTTTAATGATATAAAAAAAATAGAGAAAATGTGTAATAAAATTCATAAATGTTTAAAAAAGTCTTTTCGAATAATGGGTAAAGAAATTTATATTAGTACAAGTTTAGGGGTAACTGTTTTTCCAGATGATAGCTCTGATCCAGATGAGCTATTAAAGTTTTGCAATTTTGCAGTATATAAATCTAAGGGTAAGGGAAAAAATGAGTGTACTTTTTTTGATAAACAAAAGGCACAACCCTATTTTAGAAAAATTTTAATTGATAGTGAGCTGAAGAATTCAATTATTAATAACGAATTAGATATTTTTTATCAGCCTCAAATTAATGCTTTAAATAATAAAATTATCGGCTTTGAGGCACTTTTAAGGTGGAATAATAATAAACTTGGCAATGTACCTCCTGCTGAATTCATTCCTGTAGCTGAAGATAATGGATACATTGTACAAATTGGAAACTGGGTTTTAAATAAAGCCTTAGATACTGCTTGTGCATGGAAAGAAAAAGGTTATAAATTTAGGACGATATCTGTAAATGTATCTCCAATTCAATTAGAAAAAAGTGATTTTAAGATGAATATATTAAACATATGTGCAAAGCACAATGTAGAACCTTCTTTACTTGAAATAGAAATAACGGAGAGAACTTTAATTGAAATTGGAGAAGACAGAATTGAATTATTAAATGAGCTTATGGAAAGCGGCGTAAGCATTGCAATAGACGATTTTGGAACAGGATATTCTTCTTTGAGCTATTTAATTAATTTAGCAGTTAATACGTTAAAAATAGATAAGTCATTTATTTCTAATATCCATAATGATAAAAACAAAGCTGTAATTGGCAGCATAGTTAAATTATCAAAGTATTTAAAATATAAAGTAATCACTGAAGGTGTGGAGACAAGAGAACAGTTAGATGAAATTATTGGTTTGGGATGTAATTTGATTCAAGGTTACTATTTTAGTAAACCGCTTAAAGAAAATAAAATGGAAGATTTATTAAAAAATCAAAGTAAATAGGGGGAATCAAGGTGAATTTTTTTGAAAATATTAAAGTAAGAACAAAATTGATGTTATCTTTTATTATAATGGCTTTATTAATTGCTGTAGTTGGTGCTATAGGTATAATGTCACTAAGGACAGTGAATGTAAATTCTGAAGAGATGTACAGCAATAGATTACAGAGTGTTTATATGCTTACAGATATGGAACAAAATTTAACGGAAATAAAAAGCGATATGCTGCAATTAGTTTATGTGAAAGATGCTTCAAAAAAAAGTGATTTAGAAAAAGATATCCAACTAAATAAAGATGAAGATGAGAAATATATAGAAAATTATGAAAAGCTTCCTAAGAATGACACAGAAAAACAAATGTGGTCTACATTTAAAAGTTACGTTAATAAGTACATAACTTTAAGGAAAAATACTATTAAGCTTATTGATGCAGGAAATTTTGATAAGGCAGTTAAACAATACGGGCAGATAGCAACTACAAGAGATGCCATGTTTTCAAGTCTTGATAAGCTAATTAGTGTAAACACTGACAATGCAAAAATCAAAAATTCTAATAACCATGCTGTATTTTTAAGCAGCAATAAGATTATGACTATACTAATAATAGTTGGACTAGTATTTGCTATAGGCTTATCTTTATTGCTAAATTCATGTATAGCAGGTCCTTTGAAATTAGCTGTAGAAAATATAAAAGTTATAGCCAAAGGAGATTTTACTACAGTTGTACCACTTGGACGTAAAGATGAAATAGGAGAACTTGCCGACGTAGTATATATGATGCAGAAAGATTTAACTGAGCTAGTTAAAGGAATAATGTCAAATTCACAGGAGATTAGTGCATCTAGTGAAGAACTTTCTGCTACAGTAGAAGAGTTATCAGCAAAAGCAGAGGAGATAGATGGTGCAGTAAAGAATATAACATCTGGAATTGAAGAAAATAGTGCGTCATCAGAAGAAATAACAGCATCTATTGAAGAAGTGAATTCGAGTATTAATGAACTGTCTGGTAAAGCTGCAGAAGGAAGCAATAATGCAAACCAGTCTAAAGAAAGAGCTGTTAAAGTTAAGAAAAAAGGTAAGGATGCAATAAAAGAAGTACGAAACTTATATGAAGAGAAGAAAAATCATATGCTGCAGGCAATTGAAGAGGGAAAAATAGTAGATGATATAAGGATTATGGCAGACACTATTGCAGATATATCAGGGCAGACAAACTTACTTGCCCTAAATGCCGCTATAGAGGCTGCTAGGGCTGGAGAACAAGGCAAAGGATTTGCAGTAGTTGCAGAAGAGGTAAGAGAACTTGCAGAACAATCTTCACAAGCAGTAACAGGTATTCAAGATACTATTGTAAAGGTTCAGGATGCATTTAAAAATATATCTAAAAATGGTAATGATGTATTAAAATTTATAAATGAAGATGTAGATCCACAATTTCAGGATTTTGGAAACATGGGGAGTCAATATTACAGTGATTCTGATTTTGTTAGCAGAATGTCTGAGGAAATTGCATCTATGTCTGAAGAGCTTACAGCCACAGTGAGTCAAGTAAGTAATGCAGTGCAGAATATGGCAGAAAATTCACAGAACTCTAGTGAACATTCAGAAGCAATAAAGGCAAGTATTGATGAAACAACAAAAGCAATAGTAGAGGTATCGAAAACTGCACAAAGTCAAGCAGAACTTGCTCAAAAACTTAATGAGATGGTTCAAAAATTTAAGATATCAAGTGATTCTTAGAGTCAGATAAATATTCCAAAAAACATTTGACAATCTCAAAAAAAAATAATACACTTAATACCATAAACTGTGATGGAGAAAGAAATATTTAATGTATTAACTTAAGAGAGCCAGCGTTTGGTGCAAGTTGGTGTTAATGAAAATATGCAAATCACTCCGGAGTTTCCAAGTAGAAAGGCTTTTGCCAAGTAAATGAGGACGTATACCAACGATATATGGTTAGGGTTCATGATTAAATAAAGTTTTTTATTTAAAGTTGACCTAAATTGAGAGGCAATTGGTATATCTAATTGCAAATAAGGTGGTACCACGGAAATATATCTTTCGTCCTTATGAACATATTTAAAAATGTGTTTATAAGGATGAAAGATTTTTTTATTCATTAAAATATGTGTAATAGGAGAGGAGGATAAATTAATATTAGAATATTAGAAAAATTGGGGCAAATTACAATATAGAAATATGATTATACAGGAGTAAAAGAAGGGGGCTTTATCTTATGAATATTAAAGGTAGTGTTACTAAAAGAAAATATTTAAATGTTATTTTACCATTGTTTATCGCATCTATGCTGGCGTATATTGACAGACTCAATATATCCTATGCTGCTTTGACGATGAATAAAGATCTGGGATTTACTGCTCAGGTTTTTGGAATGGGAGCAGGAATTCTATTTTTTGGGTACGTAGTGTTTGAGGTACCTGGAACTGTATTTGCAGAGAAGCGAAGTCCAAGTAAATGGGTTGTTAGAATCATGCTTACTTGGGGTATAGTTACTGCTCTTATGGGTTTTGTACATACGGAACTTCAATTTTATATTGTTCGTTTTTTAGTAGGAGCTGCAGAAGCAAGTTTTTATCCAGTTTGTTACTCAGCTATTGTTCCTCGTTGGTTTAATGCAAAGGAGAGGCCTAAGGCACTTTCAATACTTTTAACTTCAATGTTGGTTTCAAGTATTATTGGTTCTCCTTTAGCGGGCATAATATTAGGTATTGCAGCTTTTGGATTTAAAGGTTGGCAGATGTTATTTATTTTAGAAGGAACTATGGCCTTTATTTATGGAATCATTCTTATTTTTTGGCTCAAGGATTCACCTGAAGATGTCAATTGGTTAACTTCAGAAGAAAAAAAGACAATAAGAACAGAATATGAAAGAGAAATTGCTGTAAAAAATTCAATAAAGAAATATACATTATGGGAAGCCTTAAAAGATAAGACCGTTCTCAAATTATGTTTTATATATTTTATGTGGGTTACAGGATTTTGGGGATTTGGATTTTGGCTGCCAACAGTACTCAAATCAGTATCAGGATTGAGTAATTCTAGTGTCAGCTGGCTAATTATAATACCAATGACAGCAGCACTTATTGGTTTCATAATTAATGGTAATTCTACCTCAAAGACAGGAGAAAGAAGATGGCATGTAGCTATTCCACTTTTTATTGGTGCTGTAGGTATGGCATTAGGAGCTTTGGTTTCTAATCCTGTATTAAGCTTTATATTCACTTGTGTTACTGCAATTGGTGTATATGTAGGAATGGGAGTATGGTGGGCAGTACCTACGTCATTTTTATCTGGTCCTGCAGCAGCTGGTGCTACTGGCCTAATTAACTCTATAGGAAATTTAGGAGGCTTTACTGGACCTTATTTTGTTGGCTTTGTAAAAACTAGTACAGGCTCTTATACAGTGGCATATATGTGCTTGGCTGTATCGCTGGTAATTGCAGGTGTTACTATGCTTACACTTAAGAAAAAGGTTCCAGCTGATATGCTAGAGCAGGACAATGATAACCAAAATAAAATTGAAATAGGATAAGTTATATAAAAAGCACTATCATTTATAATGAACTGTGCTCTGTCAAGTAGACAGGGCACAGTTCAAATTATATGGCAGTGCTTTTTCAATTTTGAATATGAAAACATATTGACAGCATATGATTACAAATGACTAGATCCTAAAGGTATTGAGTAATTCTACAATAAATAATAAAAAACAAGGCCAAGGCAGTTTTAAATGGAGCAATGGAGATAGTTATACTGGAAAATCTAATGATTTTTATCATAGCTAGGGAACATCCATAGGTTTGTGTAAAATAGAATAGATGGGATAAAATAAAAATTACTATAGGATTAAGTTCCTGTAGTGATTTTTTACTTTATATAGTAGAAAATGTTAGTGTAGAAGTTTAATAAATCTGATATACTTATAAAAAATGTACTATTTTGATATCAATGAATCTTACTTAGTGGAAGTTTGTTTCTCTCACTAAGTTTAGATGAATTATCTAGGGGCGTAGCTACTGTTATGCACAGCATAAGAACTCTAAATCGCTGAAGCTCAAGAGTTCTAATATCTCCCACTTTGATAGAAGTGGGAGTGTTACAGTAGGTAGCCATCAGATAAAAAATAAATGTAAAAACATACATACTTTTCAATGCAACAGTAAAATGTAAATGACTGTAAAGGAAAGGGGGCATGATTGGAATAAAACTTAAAGTATTTATTATAGTAGTTATTGCAATATTAACTTGCTTATTGGGTAATAATTATGGAAAAGCAGTGTTTGCTGATAATAGGGAAAGTGTGGATCCTAATAAAGAAACTATTTACAAGGTGCTAAGTAATGATGAAAAAAAAGCAGACAGAACAATAATAATAGGTGATGATAAAGATTATCCACCATATAGCTTCATAGATGAAAATGGTAATCCAACTGGCTTTGATGTAGAACTTGCTAAGGCTGCAGCAGAGGCTATGGGATTTAAGGTAAAGATTAAATTAGGTGTCTGGAGTGAAGCTATGGATGAACTTGAAAGCGGTAAAATAGATGTCATAGCAGGTATGTTCCATTCTAAAGATAGGGAAAAAGAGTATTCTTTTACAACAAAGACTACAATAACTGGTGCTGATGTATTTACGAAAAATGGCAAAAGTATAAGAAATATAAGTGAGCTAAGAGGAAAGACAGTAGTAGTTCAAGCTAAAGAGATATCAGAAGAATATCTAAAAAAGCAAAATCTTAATATTAACTTTATTGAAGTTCATTCATCTGAGGAGGCACTTAAACTTGTCTCTATGAACAAATATGACTATGCAGTAGTTTCAGCTGTAATAGGCCACTATTTTATGAAAAAAGATAAGATTTCAAACATAAAGGGTAATGGGTTAGTTATTAACCCTGATGATTACTGCATTGCTGTAAAAAAGGGAAATGATAATTTACTATTTGCTCTTAATGGTGGTTTGCAAGTACTTAAGGCTACAGGAAAATATGATGAAATATATAATAAGTGGTTGGGGGTTTATGAAGAAAAAACCTTCTATCAGACAGTAATAGAGTATAGAGGCTTAATAATGGTATCAGTGGCAAGTATGCTTCTATTAATATTATGGAATAGAACTCTTAAAAAAAGGGTTGCTGTACGTACAAAGGAACTATTAGAAGCAAATGAGGCTTTAAAAAAGAGTAAACAGGAGTTGCTGGTATCAAATGAAGAAATAGAGGCTTCTTATAATGAATTAGTTGCAATAGAAGAAGAACTTCGAAGTCAATATTATAGGCTAATGAAAAGTGAAGAAAATTTAAAGAAAAGTGAAGAACGAAATAGAGCAATAGTAACCGCTATTCCAGATATTATCTTTATTGTAGATGAAAATGCTGTTTTCAAAGACTGTCAAATAAAAGATACTTCTGTGCTAATAATGCCTAAAAATGAGTTCATAGGAAAAACTCTTTGGGATGTACTTCCACCTAAAATAGCTGAAGCTGGTTTTGAGAAAATTAAGGCTGCTCTTAAAAATAATTCTTTGGAAAGTTTTCAATACGAAGTTGATATGCCAGTAGGTAAGAAATATTATGAACTTCGGATAGTCAAATGTAGAGAAAATGAAGTTATTGCAATAAGCAGAGATATTACAGATGAAAGAAAAAATCAAAAGAAAATTGAATTCCTAAGCTACAACGATCAACTTACAAGACTATACAATAGGAGGTTTTTTGAAGAAGAGCTTGAAAGATTAAATAACAAAGAAAACCTTCCTCTTACTATCGTTATGGCCGATGTTAATGGATTAAAGCTAATAAATGATTCATTTGGACATGCTGCTGGTGACGAATTGTTGAAAAAGGTTTCATCGGTAATGCTTAATGCCTGTGGTGATAAAGGTATAATATCACGTGTAGGAGGAGATGAGTTTGTAATACTGCTTCCAAAGACAAATGAACTTGAAGCAGGCAAAATACTTAGGCGTATTTCTGAATTAGCTTCAAAGGAGAAGGTAGAGTCAATAAATCTTTCAATTTCTTTTGGATTTGCAGCAAAGTACCATGAAGAGGAGGATGTATTTGAAGTACTGAAAAAAGCAGAGGATTTTATGTACAAAAAGAAACTTTTTGAGAGCCCAAGTATGAGAGGAAAAACAATTAGTGCTATTATAAATACATTGCATGAAAAAAATAAAAGAGAGGAACAACATTCTCATAGGGTATCTGAATATTGTAATCTTTTAGGAAAGGCTATGAATTTACCAGATGGTGAAATACAAGAACTAAAAACTGTAGGGTTGTTACATGATATAGGAAAAGTTGCCATAGATGAGAACATTTTAAATAAACCAGGTAAGCTTATCGATGAAGAGTGGGAAGAAATTAAACGCCATCCGGAAATAGGCTATCGTATTTTAAGTTCTGTTAATGATATGGCGGAGATGTCAGAGTATGTTCTAGCACATCATGAAAGATGGGACGGAAAGGGCTATCCTAAAGGACTTAAAGGAGATCAAATTCCATTAAAATCAAGAATAATTGCAATAGCCGATGCTTTTGATGCTATGATAAGTGAAAGGGCTTATAGAAGTGCTTTATCAAAAGAGATAGCTGTAGAAGAGCTTGTTAAGAATGCAGGTATTCAATTTGATCCAAAACTTGTAAAGATATTTATTGAAAAGGTAGTATAATTCATTTTTTATTGTCAATCACACTTGGAGATCCGGAGACTTTAATCTTAGCTTCCTCCTTTTTTAAGGTTTCTTCAATATGATGGATTTCTTCAATTTGTTGTTTATATATGGATACATCTTTTAAAATGACTTTATGTTTTGAAAAATCCACCTGTTCCTCACTCAAAGGGATGCGTATAAATTCAGTAGAAATATTTTTACGTTGTACATCAGCTGAGGCAAAGGTCTCTTTCTCAATTACAAGTTCTTCGTGTACAACAGGTATAGTAAAATTTTTTTCTTCTGTGAAAGTCTCTTTATGAATTTTTACGTTTCCTGTTTGTATCCACTTTTTTGCTATATCAAGTTGTTCTTTTTTAATTTCAAGAGTTGTACTATTATTTGTATTTACCATAAGTTTTGTCCTCCAATTGTTTAGAAAGACACCTCACGAATTGTGTACAATTTGTGAGGTGTCTCAAATTTAACTAGCTCTGGTTACTTGTACTGTCAACTACATTAGGATCGCCAATTTTATTTACTTTAACTTCTTCTCGTTTAAGAGTTTCATCTATATGCTCTGTATTTTCTATGGCACGCTTATGAGCTGAAACTTCTCCTGATACCACTGTGTGCTTATTTACATCAACTTTTTCTTCACTGACAGGAATTTTAATACTTTCCTCATCAGTTATAGGAGAATCGGAGGCTTCATTGTCTAGATTTCTTCTTTCAATTACGACTTCTTCACGTGTTACAGGGACATCTACACTTTTTTTCTCTTCTATGATTTCTTTGCTAAGCTCTACTTCACCTTTTTGAACTTTATTTTTAGTAATGTCAAGTTCTTCCTTACGGAGACGAAGTTTTGCTTCATCCTCGTCAGTATCTCTTTTATTATCATCATTGTTTCCCCAAAATCCATTTAATATACTCATATATAGACACCTCCTTAAATAATGACCATTTATATATTGCCCTTTGCAAAGTATATTATCCTGTCTGAATGTTGGAAATATGTTAAAGAAAAGGTTCGAGAGTAATTAAAAGTGTCATAGATTTTCATAAAATTTTTACTAAGACTTATGTACAAAATATTTAAATGAACTTTATTATTGTAAGAATATGTATCCATATAAGTTGATTTTTAATTTATAAAGTTTATATAATAGTATTGTTACTATTTATATACAATATACGAAGGAAGTGAAAAAAGTAAATAAACAGTAGCTAAAATTTATAATTTCTACTAAATAGAGTGGTTAAATTTAAAAATGTAAATTTATAGCAAAATTAAGAATCGAGGAATGCATATGAAAAAATTTTATCGAGGAATGATGTACTGTATCGGACTTGTGATACTTGCATTAGGAATTATTTTGAATACAAAAACAGGTCTCGGAGTATCACCTATAATTTCCATACCATATTCTATCTCAAAAATTTGGAATATAAACTTGGGAAATGCAACTATGTGTATTTACATACTGTGTGTAGCTGGACAAGCAGCCCTGCGTGGAAAGGAATTTCGTCCATTTGACTTACTACAGGTTCCCATGAGTATTGTATTTAGCCGTATAATTAATATTTTTAATGATATAATAGTTATAAATTGTGATAACTTAATAATGAATTTGCTTTTGCTTGCAGCAGCAATTATGCTCACTGGAATTGGAGCATATATTACAGTTCAAATGAAGATTGTTCCAAATGCTGCAGATGGTTTTACACAGGCATTAGCAGAGCGAACTAAGAAAGGACTTGGACTGGCAAAAAATATAACAGATATATCAAGTGTTATAATCACTGTAGTTATTGGTTTGGTGTGTGCTGGAAAAATTGTTGGAATTGGCGTTGGAACTTTAGTGGCAGTTATCGGTGTTGGACGAGCTATTGCCTTAACTAATATGTTATTTGGAAAGAAAATGATTGCACTTGTAGATTAAGAAAATCATATGAGCATTGACAGAGAAAAAGCACAATGATATATTAATGGTAAAGTTATATAGAATATCCTTCGGGGTTGGGTGAAATTCCCTATCGGCGGTACAGCCCGCGAGCCATATGGCAGATTCGGTTAGATTCCGAAGCCGACAGTATAGTCTGGATGAAAGAAGGTGGATAAACAAGATGGACATGTTTATTATGTTTACAATCCCCTAGGAGAACCTAGGGGTTATTTTATTTTGCTTAAAATTAAACGTTAGATAGTATGATAAAGAAAAGAGGCGAATTTTAGGGGGAGGTTGCAATTTCTATGTATCTCTCACTAAATATATAAAATGGAACATTATTATCTTGCTTTTGATGCAGGAACTCAAAGTGTAAAGGTTGCTGTATATGATAAAAATATGAAGTGTGTAGCAAAATCGTCAAATAAGACAACTTTAAAATATCCTCATCCAGGATGGGTTGATATGGACGCAGATGAATATCTTTTACTTACAAAGCTTGGCATGAAGCAGTGCGTAGAACAGTTAAAAAAACAAGAAATTGATCCTAGCTTAATTAAAGCAATTATGGGGGATGGAATTATTTGTGGAATTGTGGGTATAGATGAAAGTGGAAAGGCAATTACACCTTACATAAACTATTTGGATTCAAGAACACAGAGTGATGCTGAAGTCCTTAAGAAATTGAATCTTGATATTTGGGGAAAGGAAACAGGAAATGCTGATCCAAACTGTATGTTTCCAGCACTGCATGCAAGATGGATCTTAGCAAATAATAAAGAATTTCAAAAAAGAGGCAAAAAATTTGTCCATAATGCTCCCTATATTTTGATGAATCTTGCAGGTTTAGAGAGTGAGGATGCTTTTGTTGATTGGGGAACTATGTCGGGATGGGGCCTTGGATATTGTGTATATGAAAAGGAATGGTCTGATAAACAGCTTGATATATTAGGGATAGCTAAAAGCTATATGCCTAAGATTGTAAGGCCCTGGAATATTATTGGTACGTTATCGGAAAGTGCGGCAAAGGAAACGGGATGTCCTCATGGCATACCAATTTGTGCTGGTGCAGGTGATACAATGCAGTCCATGCTGGGAAGTGGAATTCTTGAAGCAAATAAGGCTGTAGATGTTGCAGGAACTTGTGCCATGTTCTGTGTCTCTACAAATGGGATTATTCCAGAGCTTAGTCAAAGAGGAAGTGAATTGATTTTTAACAGCGGTACTTTAGAAAATACATATTTTTACTGGGGATTTGTTAGAACTGGAGGTCTGGCACTGCGTTGGTTTAAGGATAACATTTGTCAAAAATCTGATGATGATAGCTATTATAAACTGCTTAGCAGAGGAGCGGAAAAGGTTGTACCGGGATGCAATGGTGTGATTTTCTTACCATATTTAACTGGTGGATATGGTCAATTTTCAAAGATAAAAGGCTGTTTTTTCAACATGACCTTGGATACAGATCAATTTGTTTTATGGAGGTCTGTTTTGGAGGCCATTGCTTATGATTATATGGAAATTACAAATGATTATAGAAATGCTGGTATCAAAATAGACAGAATTACCGTTACCGAGGGTGGAAGTAGAGATGATTTGTGGAATCAAATTAAAGCAGACATTATGCAAAGTGAAACAATTACACTAGAAGTCTCAGGAGGTGCTGTACTTACAGATTGTATTATTGGTGCATACGCAGCAGGTGATATAGAGGACTTAAAGAAGGCGCTTGTCAGCAATCTAAAAATTATCAATAAATATAGTCCAAATGCCAACAATTCAAATATATATAAGGAGCAGTATGCAATTAGAAAAAGTGTATTAAATGGTGTGGTTAGCAACATAAAGTGATAAAAAGGGGTTAGCAGTTAATTGCTAATCTCTTTTTCATAATGAGCTGACTGATACTAATTGAGGGTTAATACTTATTTTCAGCAAACTATGTCAGGTGTGTCACTATATGAATTATTGGGTATATAGAAGAATAATGAGGTATTGCTGCAATATTGTATGGTAAACACCGAATATTGCTAATTGCTTATATCTGCATATATGATAAGATATGACTTGTCGCTTCGAGAAGCGGCCAGTACAACCAAGGATAGTTGTTAATATAAATGTATAATGACGCGGGGTGGAGCAGTTGGTAGCTCGTTGGGCTCATAACCCAAAGGTCGTAGGTTCAAGTCCTGCTCCCGCAACCAAGAGTATTACAGCAATTCAGTTTGCATAGTACTATATAAAAGTTATTAATTATATTACTAAAAGAATATATAATGTAATAAATAGCCTGGAAATAAATTACTAATTGACATGATAAAATAGATGTGATAAGATATAATTCCTGTCGCAACTGAACGATAACTTAGAAAGTTTAATTCATAGTAAATTACTAGTTGACAGGTTGAAACAAAGATGATATACTATAAAAGCTGTCGAAGTGAGACAGCAAAATGATCCTTGAAAATTAAACAGAGGAAGATATAAGTATAACTTATTTAGAATAAACCAGCAATTCTTTTGAGCTGCGAGAGCAGCTAAAAAAGTAATTTCGTAAGAATAATGTATTATATTTTACTAACAAGCTGAAATGTAATATATTAAAAATTGGTAGTAGCGAGCAAGACAAGGAAAAGTTTGAATGAGGAGCGGAACTTACTAACGTAATTGAGCACCGGAATGAAAGCTTTGACGCAGTATTGCGAAGCTAATAGCAATTTTCTAAAATCAATAATAACGAGTAGTTCAAGGAAAACCTCGAGCGAGGAGCGGAGTTTACTTAAGTAAATGAGCACCACAGCGAAAGGTTTGACGCAGAAATGCGAAGTTAGTATTGATTTTCTATAGAGCCATATAAACTTTTAAATTAAGAGTTTGATCCTGGCTCAGGACGAACGCTGGCGGCGTGCTTAACACATGCAAGTCGAGCGATGAAGCTCCTTCGGGAGTGGATTAGCGGCGGACGGGTGAGTAACACGTGGGTAACCTACCTCAAAGAGGGGGATAGCCTCCCGAAAGGGAGATTAATACCGCATAATAATCAGTTTTCACATGGAAATTGATTTAAAGGAGTAATCCGCTTTGAGATGGACCCGCGGCGCATTAGCTAGTTGGTAGGGTAACGGCCTACCAAGGCGACGATGCGTAGCCGACCTGAGAGGGTGATCGGCCACATTGGAACTGAGAGACGGTCCAGACTCCTACGGGAGGCAGCAGTGGGGAATATTGCACAATGGGCGAAAGCCTGATGCAGCAACGCCGCGTGAGTGAAGAAGGTTTTCGGATTGTAAAGCTCTGTCTTTGGGGACGATAATGACGGTACCCAAGGAGGAAGCCACGGCTAACTACGTGCCAGCAGCCGCGGTAATACGTAGGTGGCGAGCGTTGTCCGGAATTACTGGGCGTAAAGAGTGCGTAGGCGGATATTTAAGTGAGATGTGAAATACCCGGGCTTAACCCGGGCACTGCATTTCAAACTGGATATCTAGAGTGCGGGAGAGGAGAATGGAATTCCTAGTGTAGCGGTGAAATGCGTAGAGATTAGGAAGAACACCAGTGGCGAAGGCGATTCTCTGGACCGTAACTGACGCTGAGGCACGAAAGCGTGGGTAGCAAACAGGATTAGATACCCTGGTAGTCCACGCCGTAAACGATGAGTACTAGGTGTAGGAGGTATCGACCCCTTCTGTGCCGCAGTAAACACAATAAGTACTCCGCCTGGGAAGTACGATCGCAAGATTAAAACTCAAAGGAATTGACGGGGGCCCGCACAAGCAGCGGAGCATGTGGTTTAATTCGAAGCAACGCGAAGAACCTTACCTGGACTTGACATACCCTGAATATCTTAGAGATAAGAGAAGCCCTTCGGGGCAGGGATACAGGTGGTGCATGGTTGTCGTCAGCTCGTGTCGTGAGATGTTAGGTTAAGTCCTGCAACGAGCGCAACCCCTGTTGTTAGTTGCTAACATTTAGTTGAGCACTCTAGCAAGACTGCCGCGGTTAACGCGGAGGAAGGTGGGGATGACGTCAAATCATCATGCCCCTTATGTCCAGGGCAACACACGTGCTACAATGGGCAGTACAGAGAGAAGCAAGACCGCAAGGTGGAGCAAACCTCAAAAACTGCCCCCAGTTCGGATTGCAGGCTGAAACTCGCCTACATGAAGTTGGAGTTGCTAGTAATCGCGAATCAGAATGTCGCGGTGAATACGTTCCCGGGCCTTGTACACACCGCCCGTCACACCATGAGAGCTGGCAACACCCGAAGTCCGTAGTCTAACTTAGGAGGACGCGGCCGAAGGTGGGGTTAGTAATTGGGGTGAAGTCGTAACAAGGTAGCCGTAGGAGAACCTGCGGCTGGATCACCTCCTTTCTAGGGAGTCGAAAGATAGAGTATAATCTATCTTATAAATTGATGGTTTAAGTAAGTTAATACTTAAAAATTGATAGTAACAAGTATATCAAGGAAAAACATAAGCGAGGAACAGAGTTTACTAATGTAAATGAGTACCGCAGTGAATGATTTTGACGAAGATATACGAAGTTAATAGCAATTTTTCACTCTGTTTAATTTTGAAGGATCAGATAGATTCTTCTTTCAGTTTACAACCAATTAGGAATGTAAATTGAAAAATTGTCCTTTGAAAATTGCACAGTAAATAAGAAATAAAGTAAAGCTAAGGTTATAATATAACCTTTGTAGTAAAGTATCATTTTAAAGATGATATGATGATAATAAGAAAATTGATAGTAACGAGCAGATCGAGGAAAGATTTGAGCGAGGAGCAGAGTTTACTTATGTAAATGAGCACCACAGCGAAAAGGTTGACGAAGATATGCGAAGTTAATAGCAATTTTCGATAATAAAGGTCAAGCTACAAAGGGCGCATGGAGGATGCCTTGGCACCAGGAGCCTAAGAAGGACGCGATAAGCTGCGAAAAGCTCTGGGTAGGCGCAAATAGCCAGAGAACCAGAGATATCCGAATGGGGAAACCCACCTAGATAACGCTAGGTACTGCAAACTGAATACATAGGTTTGTAGAGGCAAACCCGGGGAACTGAAACATCTAAGTACCCGGAGGAAGAGAAAGAAACATCGATTTCCTAAGTAGCGGCGAGCGAACGGGAAAGAGCCCAAACCAGGAACTTGTTCCTGGGGTTGCGGATAGGTCATAAATACTGTGAAGTGTTAATTGAAGAGAGCTGGAAGGCTCCGCCGGAGAAGGTAAAAGCCCTGTAAATGAAAGCAAAGAGCAGCCAGATCTAATCCAGAGTACCACGAGACACGAGAAACCTTGTGGGAAACAGGGAGGACCACCTCCCAAGGCTAAATACTACCTGGTGACCGATAGAGAAGGAGTACCGTGAGGGAAAGGTGAAAAGAACCCCGGGAGGGGAGTGAAATAGAACCTGAAACCGTGTGTCCACAAACAGTCGAAGTACGTAAAGTACGACGGCGTGCTTTTTGTAGAACGAGCCAGCGAGTTACGATATGCAGCAAGGTTAAGTACTTAAGGTATGGAGCCGGAGGGAAACCGAGTCTGAAAAGGGCGCGAAGTTGTATGTTGTAGACCCGAAACCGAGTGACCTATCCATGGCCAGGTTGAAGCGGAAGTAAAATTCCGTGGAGGACCGAACCACGTTGGTGTTGAAAAACCATGGGATGAGCTGTGGATAGCGGAGAAATTCCAATCGAACTCGGAGATAGCTGGTTCTCCTCGAAATAGCTTTAGGGCTAGCGTCGGAAATGAGTAATGGAGGTAGAGCACTGAATGGGGTAGGGGCTGACAACAGTTACTGAACCTTATCAAACTCCGAATGCCATATACTTGAATTCCGGCAGTCAGACTGCGAATGATAAGATCCGTGGTCAAAAGGGAAACAGCCCAGACCACCAGCTAAGGTCCCAAAGTGTAAGTTAAGTGGGAAAGGATGTGTGATTTCTAAGACAACTAGGATGTTGGCTCAGAAGCAGCCACTCATTTAAAGAGTGCGTAATAGCTCACTAGTCAAGAGATCATGCGCCGAAAATGTCCGGGGCTAAAACTTACCACCGAAGCTGTGGACTCGAAAGAGTGGTAGAGGAGCATCCTGTATGAGTTGAAGTTGTACCGGAAGGAACAGTGGATTGTACAGGAGAGAGAATACTGGCATAAGTAGCGAGAAATAAGTGAGAATCTTATTGGTCGAAAACCTAAGGTTTCCTGGGGAAGGTTCGTCCGCCCAGGGTAAGTCGGGACCTAAGCCGAGGCCGAAAGGCGTAGGTGATGGACAATCGGTTGAAATTCCGATACCGCATAAAAGCGTTTGACAAAAGGGATGACGCAGGAGGATAAGGTGTGCATACAAATGGATGTATGTCTAAGCACCGAGTCAGGTATACCAGGAAAATCCGGTATATCAATGATGAGGTGTGATGGGGAACCCGCAAGGGGAAGTACCTGATTTCACGCTGCCGAGAAAAGTCTCTATGGAGCTTTTATGTGCCCGTACCGCAAACCGACACAGGTAGGTGAGGAGAGAATCCTAAGACCATCGGAAGAATTGTTGTTAAGGAACTAGGCAAATTAACTCCGTAACTTAGGGAGAAGGAGAGCCACGCAAGTGGCCGCAGAGAAAAGGCTCAAGCAACTGTTTATCAAAAACACAGGTTTCTGCTAAAGCGAAAGCTGAAGTATAGGAGCTGACGCCTGCCCGGTGCTGGAAGGTTAAGGGGAAGACTTAGCGCAAGCGAAGGTCAGAACTTAAGCCCCAGTAAACGGCGGCCGTAACTATAACGGTCCTAAGGTAGCGAAATTCCTTGTCGGGTAAGTTCCGACCCGCACGAATGGCGTAATGATTTGAGCACTGTCTCGACAACAAATCCGGCGAAATTGAAGTGCAAGTGAAGATGCTTGCTACCCGCGATTGGACGGAAAGACCCCGTAGAGCTTTACTGCAGTTTAGCACTGAATTTCGGTATTGTCTGTACAGGATAGGTGGGAGACTAGGAAGTAGTGGCGCCAGCCATTACCGAGTCGATGTTGGGATACCACCCTGACAGTACTGGAATTCTAACCGGGCTCCATGAAACTGGAGACGGGACAATGTTAGGCGGGCAGTTTGACTGGGGCGGTCGCCTCCTAAAAAGTAACGGAGGCGTACAAAGGTTCCCTCAGAAGGGTTAGAAATTCTTCGAAGAGTGCAAAGGCAGAAGGGAGCTTGACTGCGACACAAACAAGTGGAGCAGGGACGAAAGTCGGGCTTAGTGATCCGGTGGTACCTCGTGGGAGGGCCATCGCTCAACGGATAAAAGCTACCTCGGGGATAACAGGCTGATCTCCCCCAAGAGTTCACATCGACGGGGAGGTTTGGCACCTCGATGTCGGCTCGTCGCATCCTGGGGCTGAAGTAGGTCCCAAGGGTTGGGCTGTTCGCCCATTAAAGCGGCACGCGAGCTGGGTTCAGAACGTCGTGAGACAGTTCGGTCCCTATCCGTCGCGGGCGCAGGAAATTTGAGAGGAGCTGTCCTTAGTACGAGAGGACCGGGATGGACCGACCGCTGGTGAACCAGTTGTTCCGCCAGGAGCATAGCTGGGTAGCCAAGTTGGGAAGGGATAAACGCTGAAAGCATCTAAGTGTGAAGCCCACCTCAAGATAAGATTTCCCATAGCGTAAGCTAGTAAGACCCCTCGAAGAACACGAGGAGATAGGTCAGAGGTGTAAGCAGGGCAACTTGTTAAGCTGACTGATACTAATAGGTCGAGGGCTTGACCAAATAAAAACGAAAGAAAAAAATTTACTGTGCAATTTTGAGAGGACAAATAAAATGAAGTTGATAATTGACAATGAAGAGTTGACAGTTAAAGACATTAATTTCAATTTGATTTGAATTTCTAAAAAGTAATATATAAGAAAATTGATAGTAACGAGTACAGCGAGGAAAATGCTGAACGAGGAGCGGAACTTACTGAGGTAATTGAGCACCGTAGAGAGGTATTTGACGAAGCTGGGCGAAGTTAATAGCAATTTTCGATAATAATCTGGTGGTAATGACGTGAAGGTAACACCCCTTTCCATACCGAACAGGAAGGTTAAGCTTCACAGTGCCGATGGTACTGCAGGGGAGGCCCTGTGGGAGAATAGGTCGCTGCCAGGTAAGTAAAAATACCCATTGTATAGAACATTCTATGCAATGGGTATTTAAGTATATGCTTAAAAGTAAATTTTTTTAATAAGGAAAAGTTGAGGATATTATGAAGGTGATGAAAAGATGAAGTGTTATTTAACGCTTCATCTTTTTTATTTTAAAAATTAAGGGAACTTTAAGGTTTCGTTAAGAGGCATGAAAGTATACACCTTTAAACTTAAATATGTAAAAATTAAATTTAAAGGTAGGATGTATATGGATAATTTTTTTAAAACTATGAAAATAAGAAAAGTGATACTGGTTTATGCTGCTGTAGTAATTTTTTTCTGCATAATTTCTGAACTAAGTTTTGTAAAATCAACAGGAATATTAGACGAAAATTTATTTTTACTATTATGCAATTTAGGGGTTTTAGTATGGTTTGTGTTAGAATTGAGAAAAGTGGGCTGCGATATAAGAAATAAAATATTTAATTTGAAAAGAGATTTAACTATCAAAGACATAACACTTAGTATTATAATAAATATTACTATAACTATTGGACTTTTTATAATTATAATTTATGCTTTCATTAGTTTATCACCTTCACTGACGAAAGAAATTCTTGGAGAACTAAATAAAACTGATACAAGTTCCTTATATAGCATCATTATTAATGGTATTGCAGCTTCATTTATAGCACCTGTAGTAGAAGAGCTAATTTTTAGAGGAGTTGTACTTAACAGGTTAAAAGCAAAAATTGGAGTTATGAAAGCAGTAGTACTGTCTTCCATTTTATTTGGAGCTATTCATTATGAAGTGGGAATGATATCTGCAGTTGTTTTTGGTATATGTATGTCACTTATATATTTGAAAACTAAAAATATATTTGTTACTATATCAATCCATGTTATAAATAATTTCATAGTTTTTGTTCTGCAAATTGTATCATTTTTTATCGATAATAATACAGCTAAACAGAACATTACTTTAAATAGTTTTAATTCATTGTGGCTTGTGCTTGGAATTGCTTGCTTTGTTATAGGAACAGCTTTGAGTATTTATTTTGTTAAAACAAATTGGAATAAAGAAATTACAGCATAAAAGGAGAATGTTTATGGATTTTGAATTACTTAAAGGGACTAGGACAAGATATTTATTTTTAAAAATGCTTTGCATACTTGCGTTAGGTATAGGAATACTTGTAGTACTTGGGAAAATTTTTAAAGTACATTTGACAGATAGTTATATAGAAATTTGTGCACTTATAATAACAGTACTATGGTTTCTGATTACTTTAAAGTTTATGAAAAATAATAATATAAATGTCTATGATTTTGTAAAGAAACCTTCTAAAAAAGGATTTGCATTAGAGCTTCCAGTGAATTTAATAATAACTTATATGGGAGGCATGGGATTTATTTTGATAATGCTAGTTTTAGTAAGTTATATAAACCCAACTATGTTAAGCAGTGTTCAGTCAAATTTGGTAAATAAATCTCCTAAAATAAATACAAATTTTATTATAGGAATTAGTTTCATGTCAATAGTTATTATAGTACCTATAGTAGAAGAATTTATTTTTAGAGGAGTACTTATGGGTAGGCTGTACAATAAATATGGAATGGGTAAATCAATATTGTTTTCTTCAGTTATTTTTTTCATTATGCATTTAAATATCAACCCTATGCTTTTACTTTTGGGAATAAGCTGTGCTCTTCTTGTATATAAGTATAAGTCACTGGTTCCTTCAATTATACTGCATATGTGCAACAATTTTATTACTTTTATAAATGGCTTGAAAAGCAGCGGCGGCGGAAACAATTTGTTAAATGTTAATTCTAGCTTTATGATTGCAGGTATTATATTATTTATTATATATGTTTTATATTCTTATAGAAATTATAGAAAATGCAAAAAAGCATTTTAAAGGAAGGAAAGCTTGTATTTATGAAAAAAATTTTAATTGCTGATGATGAGCAAGAAATAATAGAGCTGCTGACATTATATCTTGAAAGGGAAAATTACGAAGTGTTTGGAGCTTATGATGGATTTTCAGCGTTGGATATTTTAAAAGATAAAGCAATTGATATTGCAATAATTGATATAATGATGCCAAATATGGACGGATATCAGCTTATAAAAAAAATAAGAGAAAAATATAAAATCCCTGTAATTGTTATGTCAGCTAAAAGTGAAATAAGCGATAAGATATTGGGCCTTGAACTTGGGGCAGATGATTATATAACTAAACCTTGTGATCCACTGGAAGTAATGGCAAGGGTAAAGGCACAGCTTAGAAGATGCTCTGAATTTAATTGTAATGAAGAAAAGGATACGGAAACTATAGTAGTTGGAGAGTTAAAACTCGATACTAATTCCTGTGTCATTTATAAAGGGGATAAACCTATATCAATTACATCCACAGAGTACAAGCTCTTGTTACTTCTAATGGGTAACCCTAAAAAAGTTTTTACTAAAAAGCAGATTTTTGAGTCTGTTTGGAATGAACCCTTTTATGGTGATGACAATACAATAATGGTTCACATTAGCAAATTGCGAGATAAAATTGAAGAAGATTCCAAAAAACCAGTGTATTTAAAAACCATAAGGGGACTTGGATATAAATTTGAAAGTAAAAAGTAATCAAGGTATGGAGTGTATCATATATGTTTTTTGAAACATTAAAAAACCTAAGAAAAAAGTTTAAGAGATTATATATTACTATGTTTAAAAATTATATTATATTTGTATTTTTAATGCTGCTTGTTTTATCAGGCACTATAGGTTTTATGATTTTTAGCATAGGAAAGATGGTTTCATCAGAAGACTACGTAAAAGATACTCAGAAATTTTTTATGGCATCGAAAATAGTAAAAAGTGATTATAAAAAAATTGATGCATCAAAAATTGTTGCTTCAAAAGGTTGGGTTGAGATACTTAATTCAAATAAAAAGGTTATCTATGTTATAGGAACTAAAAAAGATAAGGTAACAAGTTATACTGAAAATGAACTTTTGAATTTTATGGATTTATCCTATAATAACTTAAAAAGTGGCACTTCTTACTTTTATTCTGTTACAGCTTTTAATAGTAATGGCCAAGATCTTTATTGCATTGTGAAAGTGCCTCCTGGAATAGTGACATTAAATGTGGACATAGCACCTTCCCCGGAAAAGTATATTAAAAAAGCTGCAATTTATATATTGGTAGGTATATTTATAATTATAGTGTTTCTAACAGTATCCGTATTTTTATATGCTTATGTAACTACTAAAAAAGTAGTTATGCCATTAAAAAAAATACTGCAGGGTATAAAGAGAATGACTGAAGAAGATTATTCAACAAGGATTAATTTTAATGCAGAAAATGAATTTGGAGAAATAAGAGATGCTTTTAATTTTATGGCTGAAAAGATTGAAACTTCGATATTTGAAAGAAACAGGATGGAAAATTTGAAACAACAGCTTTTATCAGATATATCTCATGATTTGAAAACGCCATTAACTTCTATTATGGGATATTCCAAGGCACTTAATGACGGTGTGGTAGAAAATGATAAAAAAATTAAACAATATTTAAACATAATATACAATAAATCAAAGAGAACAGTTTCTCTAATTGAAAATCTTCATGAGTTTACAAAACTTGATAATAGCAAGTTTTTAATAAGCAAGGAAAAATGCGACTTTTGTGAGTTTGTACGAGAAATAGTATCTGAATACTATAATGAATTTGAAGAAAAGAATTTTGAACTTGAAATAAACTTACCAGAGGATGAAATTATATATGAATTTGATAAAATAGAGATGGAAAGGGCTATCTCAAATATTATATCTAATATATTGAAGTACAATGAAGCCGGGACAAAGGCAAAAATAGAGTTAACTTATGACAATTCAAAAATACAACTTATAATTGCAGACGATGGAGTTGGCATTGATGAAAGTCTAAAAGAAAATATATTTGAACCCTTTGTAAGAGGAGACAAGTCAAGGTATACAAAAGGTGGTACGGGACTTGGACTTTCTATTGCAAATAAAATAGTACAAAAGCATGGAGGAACTTTGACTCTTGAAAAATGTAAGAAATACAAAACAGTATTTAGGCTAAAACTTTAAAAAGAGAGTGCTGCACTAAGAGTAAATTACTTAGTGCAGCAGTCCCATAGTATTTATTCAGTAGCAATTTTAATACATTTCTTAGTTTAATTTATAAGCTTCTGCAAACGCTGTAGATACTGCATTTGCAATCCTGCCAACTTGTGCAGTGTCACCAATTTTAATTACATTGTGGAAATTTGCATTTAATTTTCCTGCTAAAGTTTGATCAGCATGTACTCCTAAAGAAAGTACTACATATTCAACTGGAAGCTTCTTTTTTTCTCCATCTTTTTCTTCTAATATAACTGACTCGTCTGTAATATCTACTAATTTGTGAGATGGCATGAAAGAGGTGTTCATTTTTTCTAATCTACCTTGTACATCAGTTAAGTTTTGCCAGCTAGCATCAGGACCTATTTTATCCATCATTTCTACAACGTATACTTTATTGTTCATTGTACCTAATAATTCAGCTGTTTCAAGTCCAGTCATACCAGAACCTATAACTGCTACTTTTTTATTTGAAATTTTAACTTTCCCTGATAAAATATCAGAACTTGTACAAACATTTTTACCTTGTACACCAGGAATAGATTTAGGCACTATAGACGTGGAACCTGTGCCTATAAACACTGCATATGGATTCAATTTTTTAATAGATTCTATTGTTGCTGGTGTATTTAAATGAACTTCAACACCTAATTTTTTTAATTGAACTTCAAAATATTTAATAAGCCAATTAATTTTTTCTTTGTAAGGTGGCTTGTTTGCTAAACATAATTGTCCGCCGAGTTCTGAATTTTTTTCAAACAATATTACTTTGAATTTACGTTCTGCTAGAACACGTGCTGCTTCCATTCCAGATGGACCTCCACCTACAACAACTACCATACGTCCATTTCCATCTTGTCTGGAACTATTATAAAACCATTCACGAGCAGCTCTTGCATTAATTGCACAAGAAAATGGTTCACCTTTCATACCATTAACTGCCATGGAATCCATGCAATTTAAACATGAAATACATTTTCGAATTTCATCTACTCTGCCCTCAGCAGTTTTCTTTACCCAATCGGGATCAGCAAGTAAGCCTCTGGCAATTGTTACGCAATCTACTTTTCCTTCTGAGATAACTTTTTCAGCGAAATCAGGATTGCGGATGGTACCTACTCCAAATACAGGCACATCAACTGCTTTTTTAACAGCTTCTGCTAAATATATTTTCCATCCTTCTGGATAAGAAGTAGGTTCCCAAGCTTTATTCATTGTTTCATAAATTCCAGCAGATACGTTTATGGCATCCAGTCCAAAAGGTACAAGGTATTTACAAATTTCAACAGCTTCATCTAACAATAATCCATCTTCCTTAATTGGAAATACAGAATCTCTTAAAAATTCATCTGCAGAGATCCTCATAATTACTGGATATTCACGGCCAATTCGCTGGCGAATTCCTTGGATAATTTCTTTAATAATACGGGCTCTATTTTCGGTACTTCCACCGTATTCATCAGTTCGTTTGTTTGTAAATGGGGAAAGAAATTGATTTAGCATATATCCATGTGCTGCATGAAGTTCAACACCATCAATACCAGCTTTGTAGCATCTTTCTGCTGCATTTATAAAATCTTGTACAAGACTCTTTATTTCTGCATTTGTCATTTCACGACATGGTGCTTGAGTTAGCATACTTTTAATGCCGCTTGGAGAAATTGTTGGCTTTCCACCAATTACTTCACATACAGTTTGACGTCCTGGATGATGCAATTGAATGAAGATAGCACCATCATAATAATGTACTGCATTTGCAAGCTTTCTAAGACCTGGAATACATTCATCAGTAGCTGCAGAAGATTGGCGGGGCATCATAATTCCAGTATCGTTGTTTACTCGAGTAACTTCATTGATAATAAGTCCTACTCCACCTTTAGCTCGTTCAGCATAGTATGCACATTCACATTCAGAAATTGTTGCATTTTCATTTGCCGTTGCTGATCCCATGGCTCCCATTACAACACGGTTTCGTATTTTTAAGCTTCCAATATTTATTGGAGATAATAAATTTTCATAACTCATAAGTAAATCCTCCTATATT
Organism: Clostridium sp. 001; assembly: GCF_019056555.1. NCBI lineage: Bacteria > Bacillati > Bacillota > Clostridia > Eubacteriales > Clostridiaceae > Clostridium > Clostridium sp. 001. Next base: position 4,054,941 of record NZ_CP020473.1, read on the forward strand.
CTTTTATTGATATGTGTCATAGATTTTTTCAAGCAACTTTGGAACCATTTCATCTGTTACAGGAACACCGGCAAAATTGCGCAAAGGCTCACTGAGTACATAATCTGCACAATTTAAAACATCTTCTTTTTTAAGTCCAAGCTTTTTACAAGAAGGAACCTTTAAGGATTTCATAAATTTACGAACACCATCTGCAACTGTTTTTCCAATTACAACACCATCTTCACTATCAATTATAATTCCCATGATTTTACCTACTTTTTTAATTTTTTCAGGAAATTTTGGAGCTGTTAATTCTATTATAGTAGGTGTTACTAATGCACAACCTATGCCATGTGGAATGTGAAAATTAGCTCCAAAGGAATGTGCAATAGCGTGTCCAACATGAACTGTAGAATCATTGAAGGATTTACCTGCAAAATTACTTGCTAAAGCCAAATTATCTCTAGCTTCATAATTACCTGGTTCTTTATATGCAACAGGAAGCCAATTTACAATTCTTTTAATTGCATCATAAGCAAGTAAATCAGAATGTGGATTTGGCTGCATGCTTGTTAAGGATTCAGTACAATGTGAAAAAGCATCCATACCTGTATAAACTGTAATGTCCTTTGGCAAACTGAGAGTAAGTTCTGGATCTAAAATTGAAAAAGATGGTACAGAAAAGCATCCTACTTTTTCGTGATTTTTAGTATCTGTAATGACAGCTACAAAGGTACTTTCTGAGCCAGTACCTGATGTGGTTGGTATTAAAATAAATTTTACTGGTGGATTTTTCATAGGCGCATGATGTATCATATCACTAACTGTGATTTCGTTTGCAGCAAAACAAGCTATTCCTTTTGCTGTGTCCAGCACACTTCCTCCACCTACACCGATAATACCGTCTACGTGTTCCTTTTTTGCCATATTACCACCAGCTTCTACTGTGTAATCAGGTGCATCCATTTCTACACCATTAAATATGACAGTTTCTATATTTGCTTTTTTTAAGCTATCTATTGATTTTTGAGAGTGCCCTAAAGCTTCAACTTGTTTATCTGTTACAATCATTACTTTTGTAAACCCTAATTTTTTTGCAATTTCTCCCGTTGAATTAATTGCACCAGCGCCGTAAGCTACTGTACATAGCTGCCCATATCTTCTTATCATGTTTATCCCTCCAAGCAATTATTGTTATTTTTTTATCAACCTTAAGAAAATTATAACACTGCATATTTTCAATATCTTCGTCAAGGTTTGAAAATTTGAATGATATGATTTGTGATTTTTTACAAGTATTAATTGGATATTATTGCTTATGCAATTGTTTACTATGTTAATTTCTGCTATGATTAGATTAGCAAGATAGTTAATATTTCAACAAAGAAGGGATAATTTATGTCTGTACAATTTTCTACAATTACTGGATTACTTGATAAATTCAGCATAAAAGTCCATCTTAAAGAAGATTGTGAATTGATAGGATTTCGATATTTAAATAAGGATGTTTCAGTATATCTTTCTGATTATTTGTATATAGGGAAAGTGTCCAACTTGGCAGAAATGCCTTCTTCTAGCAGAGCAAACTATATGTTATATGAAGATATTCCATTATCTCCTTTATACAAGCAAGAAAGTACGTCCAATATTATTTTAGTTTCTAACAAGAGTGACATTACCTCTATCATAGACATCTTGCAGGACTTATTTGATATGGAGATTAAAATGGTTAATTTAACAAATAAATTGTTAGAACTTTGTCAAGAGGGTACAACTATTCAGCAGCTTTTGGATGTTGGGTATGAAACCCTAGGCAACCCTTTATTATTAGTGGATATTTCTCTTTGCTTTATGGCGCATGCTGGAGGAAATACTATAAAAAATGAACCACTGTGGGAATGGACACTTTCGAAAGGCTATGTAACTGAAGCGTATGTTAATTCAATCATGGAAAATAAAATTGATAGAAATATAGAAAGTGAGCATAATGAAAATTCAGGTCTAATTTTATGGGAATCCGGATTACTAAATCATAGACAATTAGTAGGAAGAGTCTTAAAAAATAAGCAGCCTTTAGCATATTTGAAGATGTTAGAATACAATAAGCCAATTACAAAATATGATGAACAAATGTTAATCACTCTCTGCAGATTTCTTTCTTTGACGATTAAGGGATCTAATGAAAGTTTTTCATCCACTAATCCTTTAGTGGATTCATTTATTACGGCATTGCTCAATCAGAAATTATATGACCATGATGCCATTAGCGAACGTGCAAGAGCATTTAATTTAAAACTTTATGATAATTTATATGTTATTACCATTGAATTAAATGATATAAATAGAAATGAAGATAAAATCTATTACTTGAAAAGAAAAATGCAAAATTATTTTAACAGAGATACAGTAATTATTTATGATAAATATATTGTGGTTTTACTGGATGTTAAAGGAGAAAATATATTTAATGAAAGTGAATTGAACTTATTTGGCAAATTACTAGAGAAACACAATTGTAGGGCTGGTATCAGTAAGGTTTTTCACAATTTATATGATTTATCAGAATATTATAAGCAAACTATTACTAGTTTATCAATTGGAAATCAAATACATAGTTCTGAGCGAATTTTAAATTATAATGATTTTATAGTGACACATATGATTTTAAGTTTTGGAGACAAAGCACATCTTAAAATCCTTGTCCACCCAATTGTAAAACTTTTAATTCATATTGATGAAGAGAAGAATAGTGATTTTTTTAAAACGTTGTGTGCTTATTTAAAACATAATCAGGATGTTACTTTAACTTCAAAAGCTCTCCACATTCATTATAATACTTTAAAATATCGAATTAAACGTATTATAGAGTTAACGAACATTGACTTTAATAATAGTGAACTGCTATTTGAAGTACAATTATCAGAAAAGGTTTTAAAATTAGTAAAACAAATAGGAATTGAAAACTAATTGTGTTAATGATAATATGATAATATCACAAAAATTAAAAGTAAACTCGGAGTGATAATATGAAGTATGTAGATATTAAAAATAAACAAGGATTAACTGAAGAAGAGTTTTTAAAGCAATATGATGATAGTATATATGAAACACCATCTCTTACTGTAGATATGTTGATTTTTACAGTAATAAACGAAAAAAAAGAAAATTACAGGAAGCTTCCAGAAAAATCTTTAAAGATTCTTTTAGTAAAGAGAGGAGATCATCCATGCATTGGGAAATGGGCACTTCCTGGTGGATTTGTAGGTATTAATGAAAGCTTGGACGAAGCAGCTTTACGTGTATTAAGAGCAGAAACCAATATTGATGATATTTATATGGAACAGTTATATACTTGGGGAGAAGTTGATAGAGATCCTAGGACTAGAGTAATAAGTTCATCCTATATGGCACTTGTGGACAGCACTTCATTAAGCATTAAAGCTGGAAGTGATGAAGAAGATGCGGCATGGTTTAATGTCAGTTACAATTTGCTTCAGGAGAAAAAGGAAGCAGTGGAGAAAGGGTATATTTACAAACAGATAGTACAAATAAAACTTTGGAATGAAAATGAGGAATTGTCTGCCAAGATAAAAATTATAGAAAATCCAGACGGTAAAGTAAGTAGAGAAATTATGGAATCTACAGGTATTGCTTTTGATCATGGTAAGTTTATTGAATATGCTATTAATAGGCTAAGGAATAAAATTGAATATACAAGTTTAGCTTTTAATCTTATGCCAGAATTATTTACGTTAACAGAACTTCAGCAGGTTTATGAAGTTATACAAGGAAAAGAACTTTTAGCAGCTGCATTTAGAAGAAAAATTGCAAATATGGTTGTTGAAACAAATCAGTTTACAAAGGATGCTGGGCATAGGCCTTCAAAATTATTTAGATATAATTCAGGATGGAAAAGAAATATGTAAAGAATAAGTTAGTTGACAATATACACATATATATAATACAATTAAAAAAGATAGATTTCATTAAAATAAAAATAGAGAGGTATTTTATGAGCGTGGTAGTATCTAAATAGATTAAATTTTATATTTAAATAAATCTTTGAAAAAGAGGTAGTTTTATACCTTTGTTTGTCATAGATTTATTTAAAGCAATCTATGGAGATACAAAGCTATAAAAAATACCGTTATTATATTTACAGGATAGTTCTTTAGAGCTATCTTAAAGGTATGTATTTTAAGCTGTGGAAATGTCCACAGCTTTTTTTTGTAAAAATAATATTTAATAAGTACAATGTGTCAAAAGTGAAATCTATCTTAAAAATTTGTATCTTCATAGAATATTAAATTCTATGTAAGGAGAAAAGAAAATGAATACAAACACTTTTGATAAATTGCAATATAATGACTTAAAGGAAATAGTAAAATCTTATTGTGTAAGTGGATTAGGAAAAAAGTTAATAGATAAGCTTAAGCCAAGTACAAATTTAAATGTTATAGATAAAAGGCTTAATGAAACTAGTGAAGGAAGAGCCTTATTAGATACTTGTAGTTATATACCTTTAGAGGGAATATTCAATATAGATAATATTATAGATAATGTTGAAAAAGGTATAGTACTGGAGCCAGAAAATTTGACTACTCTTTGTAATTTTTTAAGAGGATGCAGAAAAATTAAGAATTTTATGAAAGATAAGGAATGTTATGCTCCAACATTAAGTTCATATGGTAATTCAATTACAGAATTTACATTTATAGAAGAAGAAATTGAACTTTCTATAAGGGGCAGCTTGGTGGATTCTAACGCTAGCAAAGAATTAAGGAAAATAAGAAGACTTATAGAAAATACAGAAAGCAAGATACAAGATAAATTAGAAAAGTTTCTAAAAAATAGTAGTAATAAAAACTATATACAGGAATTTTTTATAAGCAAAAGAAATGGAAGATATACTATACCTATAAAAGCTGCATATAAGAATCAAGTTCCAGGCAATATAGTAGAAACTTCTTCTAAAGGTTCAACTATATTTATAGAGCCAAATAATATAAGTAAAAGTACAGAAGAATTAACAGCACTAAAAGCTGAAGAGTCAATAGAAGAATATAAAATACTATCTACTTTAACAGCATTAGTATTTGATAATTTAAGAGAAATTAAAATTAATATGGAAGTTATTGAAGAATATGATATGATTTTTGCTAAGGCGAAATACAGTAAGGCTATTAATGGAATGAAGCCTAAAATTAATGATTATGGATATATAAATATAATAAATGGAAAACATCCTTTGTTAAAAGGTAATGTAGTACCTTTAGATTTTAAGGTGGGAGATGATTATAGAACTTTAATAATAACAGGACCTAATGCAGGTGGAAAAACAGTAGTATTAAAAACAGTTGGAATTTTAACTTTAGCAGTTCAATCAGGATTTCATATTTCAGCTGAAGAAGGAACGGAAATATCTGTATTTGAAAAGATATTTGTTGATATTGGAGACGATCAAAGTATAGAAAATGCACTAAGTACTTTTTCTTCCCATATAAAAAATTTAGCAGATATAATTAGCAATAGCAATAAATCTACACTTATATTGTGCGATGAAATAGGAAGTGGAACAGAACCTAATGAAGGAGCAGGACTTGCTATAGCCATATTAGAGGAATTTTATCATAAAGGATGTATTACAGTAGCTACTACCCATTATGGTGAAATAAAGAATTTTTCAGAAATTCACGAAGATTTTCAAAATGCGGCTATGCAGTTTGAAAGTGAAACATTAGAACCATTGTATAAATTAGTTATAGGTAAATCTGGAGAGAGCAATGCACTTTGGATATCTAAAAAAATGGGTATAAAAAACTCTGTACTTGAGAAAGCAGAAAGTTATATAAAAAATAGAGATTATAATTTTAAATTAGTTAAAGAGAGCAAAATTAAAAATAGAAAAGTTGAGGAAGAATTTGATGAACACAAAAACTATTACTACTTTAAAATAGGAGATAGGGTATTTCTTATGGACTATGAAGATTTTGCTATTGTTTATAAAGAAAAGGATAGGTTTAACAATGTTACTGTATTGTATAAAGAAAATTTTATAGAAGTTAATGAAAAGAGAATTAGACTAGAATTAAAAGCAGAAGATCTGTATCCTAAGGACTATGATCTAAATACTCTATTTGTAAGTTACAAAGATAGAAAGTTAGAAAGAGACATTGCAAGAGGATCTAAAAAGGCTTTAAAAAAGATTCAAAAAGAAATAAAAAATCAATATCATAAGGAATGAAATTTTGCACTGTATAAACTTTATTGTGTATTATGAATTAAAATAGGTTATAAGGCGAAAATTTAAGATCTCGGCTTAGAAATCGTTATCCAGGAACGTACCTGCTCTTTACTCTCACTTGGAGAAAAGCAGATATCCCAAATCTTTAATTTGGTGATAGTCGCTTTCACTGTGTGCGTGGGAGTATTAGAGCAGGTAGTTATCGGATAAAGCTTGGTTATGCTTCAGTAATATACTTTATGATAAGGTCAACTGTAGCTAACAATGCATCTACATGCGTTCTTTCATAGGCGTGAGATGCAAAAACACCAGGACCTATAAGGGCTGTTCTAACATCCCAACCAGCACGTAGTGCTGCAGAAGCGTCTGAACCATAGTGAGGATATATGTCTAGCTTATATGAAATATTATTTTTCTTGCAGGTATAAACTAATTTTTTCCTAAGATCATAATCATAAGGACCAGAGGAGTCTTTAGCACAAATACATACGCTATATTCTGATGAATTTTGATCGCAGCCGGGGGCTCCCATATCAACAGCTATGAACTCTTTAGTTTTTTCAGGTAAAGCAGCACTAGAACCATGACCGACTTCTTCATAATTGCTTATATAGAAATTAGTTGTGTAAGGAAGTTTTATATTGTTTTCATGAAGGTATTTAATTACATACATAAGAATAGAAGCGCTAGCTTTATCATCTAGATATCTACTTTTAATAAATTGTTTTTCAGTGATAGTTGTCCTTGTATCTATGCATATATAGTCTCCTACATCAATACCAAGAGCTACCACATCATTTTTAGAGAACACTTTTTCATCTAGTATTACCTCCATGTTTTCAGGAATCCTCTTAAGACTGTTGGCTTCATCACCGCTTATATGGACAGAAGGTTTTATAGTTTGAATAGTACCAGAATAGCTTATATCATCTAAAGTTTTTATAGTACAATTTTCACCTTCAAGTGTTGACATCATATATCCACCAATAGGAACCATGGAAAGAGTGCCATTTTCTTTTATGCCTTTAACCATTGCACCTAATGTATCAATATGGGATGTAAAAGTTCTTTGATAATCGTCATTTATTCCAGTAAAAGATACAATAAGAGCACCTTTATTTGTGGTTTTATAAGGTATATTTATTTTGTTAAGTTCATCCTTGAGATATTGCATTACTAACTTAGTATATCCTGTAGGACTTGGTATAGAAAGAATAGTTTTTAGAATATTTAAAATAGTATTTTTATCATAATCCATAATTTTAATCCCCCAAGTGTAAAATATAGTTTAGTCTCTATAGTTATTTTATGATTACAATATAGTAAGAGTCAATTTTGCTTAGAAAATTATGATCTGAAAATAACACTTTCTTTATTGAACATATATCTTGCAAATGAGATTGCACCAACTATATACACTATCATCCAGCCAAAGGTTATAGCTATATGTGCTGTATTGTGTATTCCAACTAAGAACTCTTTTGTGAGGCAGGAAGCATTAGCTATAGGTATACTAAAAAAATAAGTTTCTATACTTTTACCATCCTTCATCATTGTGGCATAAACCAATATGACAGCTATTATTGTAAAAGGACTTAAATATGTTTGGGCCTCTTTTGATGATTTTGCATAAATACTTATGGACAGCCCTAAAGCCCCAAAAACCATAGTTAAAAGTATAGGCAAAATCATTATCAAAATAATAGTTTCCAATCCTATATTGATGTCATTTGCACCTTGAAACATTCCATTTGTCTGATTCATTGAAATAAATAATCCTGCAAGGTTTGCCAGTGATACTATAATTCCCACTATGGTAATTGCGAGAAATTTCCCCCAAAGCAAGGACATTCTACTTGCTTTTGTAGTTAGAAGTGGTTCTAGAGTACCTCTTTCCTTTTCACCAACGCCTAAGTCCAAAGAGGGTGCTACTGTATTACCAACACTACCAAGGATCAATAAAAGTGGTACCATTATATTAAGCATTAATTTTCCAATACCACTTTCCTTTTTTTCTATAGTATCCTGAGCAACATTTATTGGAGTTAATATTTTAGAATCTATATTTCTTTTTTCCAATCTTTTTGAAACTATATTCTTTGAATATTTATCTATGTAAGAATTTAATATGTCAAAGGCTTCCATACTGTCACTGCTGGAGTTGTCATAAGTTAATGTGATTTTTTCATTCATATCTTTACTTATATTTTCATCAAAATTTTCTGGTATAGTTATACCTGCTAAAATTTTACCATCTTTTACATCTTGTTTTATGTTGTTGGATTTAATTATTTTTACATTCTTTTGTAATTTAAAAAATGATCCTAAATTGCTGCTGCCTTTATCAACCACATCTATTTTTAAATTGTTTTCTACATTTTTATGACTTGTACTTGTAGCTTTTCCTATAACAAACGAAAGTATAGGAAGAAGCAGCATGGGAATTAATATACTCATGAGGATTGTTTTTCTATCTCTAAACATATCTAAAAGTTCTTTTTTTAATACTATTAATACAACTTTAGTTTTCAATTACATCACCTACCAACTGCATAAATATTTCTTCCATGTCATCATTATTATACTTAGACTTTAAATTCTCTATTGTTCCTGTTTCTATAATTTTTCCTTTGTGAATTATTATAATTCTATCACAAAGCTTTTCTACTTCAGCCATACTGTGACTTGAAAATATGACAGCTTTATTGTCAACTTTACACTTTTTTATAAAATCATGTACTATTCTAGATGAACTGACATCAAGACCTGATGTTGGTTCATCAAATAATACTACTGATGGATTATGTACGATAGATCTAGCTATAGAAATTTTTTGCTTCATTCCTCTTGAGAATTTACCTACTCTTCTATCCAAATAGTCTTCCATTTCAAGGTTTTTTGCTAAATATTTTATGCTCTTTTCGGTTTTTTCCTTTGACATTCCATTGAGTTCTGCAAAGTATCTTATATTTTCTCTTCCAGTTAATCTATCATAAAGACCAACTTCGCCGCCAAAAAGTATTCCTATTTCTCCTCTTACTTTTTCTGGATATTTATTCACATCATAATTGTTTATTAAAGCTGTTCCTGATGTAGGCTTTAGCATAGTTGCAAGCATCCTAAGTGTAGTTGTTTTACCTGCTCCGTTTTCACCAAGAAGTCCTACTATTTCTCCATTGTTAACTTCAAAACTAATATTATCTACAGCTGAAATCTTTTTAAATATTTTAGTTAATGATTGAACTTTAATCAATGTGTTTCCTACCTTTCTTTTTTTGTTTCAAATTAACTTGTTTCTCAAATCATTATGCAATAATAAGAGAAAATTGTAAACTGTAAGTTTTAAAGATTCAAATATTTTTAGAAAAAAATTAGAAAAATAGATTGACAATGTGGAAAAAAAATAATATACTTAACAACAAGTTAGTAATAAATACAAGCTTTGATGGAGAAAGAAATATTTAATGTTTAACTGCAGAGAGCCAGCGTTGGTGTAAGTTGGTGTTAACATAAATATGTAACTATCACTCCGGAGCTTCCAAGTAGAAAGGTTTTTGCCAAGTAAATGAGGACGTGTACCAGCGATATATGGTTAGGGTTCACGATGAATAGATGTTTTATTTACGTTGACCTGAGTGGAGTGGCAATTAGTGTATCTAATTGCAATTGAGGTGGTACCGCGGAAAGTTAATCTTTCGTCCTTATAAGCATATTTAAAAGTATGTTTATAAGAACGAAAGATTTTTTTATTATAAAATGAAAATTTGAGAGGTGAGTGAATAGGGGGCTTTTACTTTATATTAGAAAATTTTTAGAATTGGGGCAAAGTGCAATACGTAATAATATTATTATATCTAGGATAAGAGAGGAGATTTGAAGATTATGAAAGTGAATTTAACATTAAAGGATGTATTAGAGGCTAGTAAAAGAATAGAAGGAATATGTGTAAAAACTAAATTAATATATAGTTCAGAATTTAGTAGAGAAAGTGGTAATGAGGTATATATAAAACCAGAAAACCTTCAAATTACTGGAGCATTTAAGTTAAGAGGTGCATCAAACAAAATCGTAAAACTAAGTGATGAGCAAAAAGCAAAGGGACTTATAGCTTCTTCTGCAGGAAATCATGCTCAAGGTGTAGCATACTCTGCACAAAAGCTTGGAATTAAGGCAACAATTGTTATGCCTGAAACTACTCCACTTATAAAGGTTCAAGCTACTAGAAACTATGGAGCTGATGTAGTACTTAAAGGAAAAGTTTATGATGAGGCTTATGAAGAAGCTAAAAGATTAGAGAAAGAAAATGGGTATACTTTTGTTCATCCTTTTAATGATGTAGATGTAATGGCAGGTCAGGGAACTATAGCACTTGAGATAATAGAAGAACTAAAGGATGTAGATGCTATATTAGTACCAATAGGTGGAGGTGGATTAATAAGCGGAATAGCAGTAGCTGCTAAATCTATTAATCCTAATATAAAAGTAATAGGAGTTCAAGCTGAAGGTGCAAATCCTATGAAAGTTTCTTTTGATACAGGTAAACTCACCTATGCAGATAAAGTTGATACTATCGCTGATGGCGCAGCAGTAAAGCAGCCTGGAGATCTTACTTTTGAAGTAATAAAAGAATATGTAGATGAAATTGTTACAGTAAGTGATAAAGAACTTATGGAAGCTGTGTTTGTTGTTTTGGAAAAACATAAGCTTGTAGCAGAAGCAACGGGAGTAATGTCTTTAGCAGCACTGAAGAGATTAAACTTTAAAGGAAAAAAAGTAGTTTCCTTAATAAGTGGAGGAAATATAGATGTAGTAACAATAGCATCTCTTTTGAATAATGGATTATTTTCAAGAGGAAGAATATTCTGTTTTTCAGTTAAACTTAAAGACACTCCAGGACAACTTCTTAAAATATCTCAGATATTAGCTGAAAAAGGAGCTAATGTAATAAAGCTGGATCACAATCAGTTTAAGGCTGTTGATAGATTGAAACATGTGGTTTTAGAAGTTACGGTAGAAACAAATGGGTATGAGCATATAGAATCTATAGTTAAGGCATTAAATGATGAAGGATATGATGTAGATAGAGTTTGCTAAGAAGAAAATTAAATTCTTTAGAAAAGCGGATAGTGGTAAAGCTATCCGCTTTATTTAAAACATAATTAGATAATCTATTTGTGTGGTACTTCTCCATAATGCTTTATATGATCAGCTGAAGTTGTTACATATTTAAAAACAGTTTGATGTTTTTTATTGTCATACTCTTGAATATAATGATAGTAAACTATACTGTTTACTAAATGGGGTGTCATACGAAAACTTAAAAAAGTAGTAAAATCACTGCTGGCTACAGACTTTTTAGTTATAGGATCTTTATAGGAAAAAGAATGAAATACACCATTATGAGTGTGAAGATTTTTAGCATTTTTTTCTTTCCCATAGTAACAAAACACATGCTTATTGTCTCTTATACCAATATTAATAAAGGCATGTGCATGAGCGTGTTGAATATTATGAGTATGAAAATACTTTTCATTGTAAAAATAGAATTTATCATACTTAAAAGGACTTCCCTTACTTGCATCTGAACAATGTCGTACTATATAGCCCTGACCATCACAACCGATTATTCTTCCGTTGTGTATCTTTACAGCACCCTGCTGCTGATACAGTACGCCAACTCCTTTGTCATTATCAGATAAATTGCATGAGCTATTATAAGCTGATGATCCTATTAAAACATCTTCTGTTTGTAAAGAAGTATCTTCTAATTCATGAATATTGACTTTATTTTTATGATGATGAGACATCATTTTTTCCTCCTAACCATTGTTTATATTAGACTACTGCAAGAGTCTAATATGTTCCCCAGTATATATGATATTTAAGTACTATTTATTTGTTACAAACTAAGTGCATTAAAATAATTGTGGTGCATAATGTAAAATATGGTCTAAAAACTAATTTTTTTAAAATCATAGGAGGAATTTAAAAGATTTTATAGAATAACTTAAAGTAAACTATATGTAAATAAGAAGAAAGATAGAACTGGGGGAAAATATTATGGCATATTGTTCTAAATGCGGTAAAAAACTTGAAAAAGGTGACATATATTGTCCTGATTGTGGAACTAAAAATATAGAACTAAAAGACAATGTAAAAATTAGATCACAAACTGTACCGAACAGGAATATTGACTATAAAATTATTATAAATATTATAGTGGGCATGTTCTTGAAACCAATTACAACGGCAAAAAAATTTATAAATGAAACAGAAAAGAATATAGTAGTTGTATTAACCTTACTTTTTATAGCATTTCAAGGATTTTTAGGAATTTGGAGAGCAAATCAGATTGTTTCAAGTATAAGTAACGTCATACAGGATGTTATTAGAAAAACAGCAGAAATTGTAAATTTGATACAACCGCAGGGTTCTTCCAATATAATAAATTCTAGTGAAATGAATGAAATAACAGGTGAAATAAGCAAAATAAAGTCATTTATAAAAATACCTTACGGAGAAATATTCTTGCAAAATTGTGCATTGGTTTTAATTTCAGTGCTAATTATTTTTGTAATAATTTGTGTAGCAAATACTTTATTATCTAAAAAGGCACCTGAAAAATTTAAATATTATAAAACAGCACTTATAGTTACAGCTCCAGCTTTGTATTTTGAATTTTTTTCTATTATATTTTCATATTTATCAATTGATCTTGGATTAGCCACAGCTTTGTTTGGGTATATATTTTCACTAATATGTTTTGCAATGGTTATAAACGAATCACTAGTGATTTCTAAAAATAATACTGTATTTGTTGTCTCATTTGCAAGTTTAGTCACTATTATTGCTCTTATATTGTGTTTTGGGTGGTTTATGCCATCTGTTTTATCTAGTATAGTTTCATCAACTATGAATGATATAAAAAATTTAGGAATTTAAAGTTTGATTGGAGGGTGAAAAATGAATTTCTGTCCAAAGTGTGGTGCCAGTGTTAAGGAAGATTCGGGGTTTTGCCGCAATTGCGGTTATAACCTTAAAACGAAGTCAAATAATGTTAAGGAAGAAGATAAATCTGAAGATTTAGAAGATAATCTAGAAGAAGATTTAGAAGACAATTCAGAGGAAAAAACGGAACAGTTTGAGAATAAAATAGAGAATATTAAATCGGTTTTGAATAGTAAAATGTTAATTGGTATAATTACAGCCTGTGCATTTACAATATTATTTATTTTTATTGGAAAGACAATTAGCAGTCCTCAAAGAACTGTTGCTTCATTTCAAAGTGCTGTAAACAAAAGTGATACTACGGCATTATCTAAGATATTGTATACAACTGATGGAAGGTTAAATTTAAAATCAGATACTATAGATCCACTTTTAAAATCTTTTAAGAACACTCCTTCAGAGCTTTCAAGTACTATTAATGATTTAAATAGTCAGGCTGTAAACTTAAAAAATGGTGGCGTAGAAAATCAAAATTCTAGTTTGTATATTACGAAAGTGGGTAGAACTTTGATTTTTTTCCCAAAATATAAAATTACATTTAAATCCGTTTTCTTAACACTCACTTCAAATGTTAAAGGAGCAGATATTTTAGTAAATGGTGAGAAAGTGGCTAAGGTTGACGGTCAAAATTTTTCAAAACAATTTGGACCGTATATACCAGGATTCTATAATGTGGAGGGAAAGGCTCACGGCGATTTTTGTGAGATGGATAATAAGACTAAGGTAGATTTTATAAGTGATAAAAAGCAGGATGAAACTGCAGAGGCATTAAAAGGGCTCTATTTGAAAGTAAATTCTAATTATGATAATAATGAAATATATGTTAATGGCAAAGATACTAAAAAATCTATAAATTCTGGGGATACCATTGGACCTGTTGCAGCAGGAGCAAGTATTTATGCAGTTATAAATTACAATGGAGAACAGATTAAAAGTTCTTCTGCTAATCTTACAGATGATGATAATCTAATTAGTTTTGATTATTCTAAAGGAGGAGAAACACCTGAACAGCGGAAAAATGATATCAACGATATGATAGTTGGATATGCCTCTTCTCTTGCTGATGCATTGACTTCTGGAAATGCAGGACGGCTTGAATCTTATATGTATCCGGGAAGTAAATTAGATAAGCAACAGATGGACAATATAAATTCTTATTATAAAGGTAATGGCAGTTTTTATGAAAAGTATGATTCTGCTGTTGTTAATTCGTATAAGATGGATGCAAGCGGTAAGTCAGGTACGGTAGACGCAACAGAGGTGTATGATATTAATGAAAACTATGATGGAGTTGATTCTCAAACAAAGACGAGAACTTTTGAGAATATATATAAGTTTAAATACAATGATACTACACAATCATATCAATTGGCGGAAAGGACAAGTGCTGTAGAAAAATAATTTTATTTTGTTTTGATTAACAGGAGAGAGGAAACTTAATGAAAAAAAGAAAGAGGTCACTATTGGCGTTAAGTATTATATCTGTACTTTTGATAGCATTATTTGTGATTGAATTTAATATTTACAAGACAAATATGAATCAGAAGAAAGTATCTGTTGCAAATGTAGATAAGAAAACAAAATCTTATAAAAGTCCCCAAAAAGTTGATAATAAGTCCAAGAAGACCTCAACAGCTGCATCTGAAATGAAGGTTGATGAAACTGAAAAGGCACGGCAAATCGCTGAAGCATATATAGGTTCAAAAGATGTTGGAGTATATTGTATTGAGTTAAATAGTGGAAAGAGTTTTGGAGTAAATCAGGATAAAATTTATTATGCTGCCAGTACAGGAAAATTACCAGAGATTTTATATACTCAAAAAAGAATTAATGAAGGAGATATAAGTGTAAATACTCAATTTCAGTATCATGATTATGTAAATGACATACCTGGAGCCATGATTAGGGGTGGTACGGGTGTGTTAAAAAACAATATACATGATGGCCAAGTGGTTAGTGTTGGCACTTTATTAAAATATGCCTGCAGTTATTCTGATAACCTAGCTTCCAATATGCTGGGGTATTATGTCTGTGATAAAAATGATGGTATTTTTAAGAATTACATTAGCAGTATATTATCTAAGAATATAACTACTTTTTCTAAGGACTTCTCGGCTAAGGATATAGCTTTATTTATGAAGTCGATATATTTCCAAGGCGGACAAGCTACAGATAATTTAAAAAATACAAGCTGGGATAATATTAAAATACCTAAATATCTACCGGTGAAAGCAGCACATAAAATCGGAATAAATGGAAGTTATAATCATGATGTGGCAATTGTTTATGCAAAGGATCCTTATATAATATCAATTATGACTAAAGGAGAAAGCGATGAATTTATTGCCCAGTTGTCTAAGAAAGTTTACGATGAACTGAATAATGATGCAAATTTGAAGTAAAATGAAATATAGAAGTGTAAAATTTTTCTTGTAAATAACTACAAATTTTGAGATTATCAATATAAATAGTATAATAGAAGATAGGAGTATTAAAAATACATTAAATATTCTAAAAGTACTTAATGACTAACCACCAAAAAAGATATGAATAAGGAGAGATAGTATGGGCATTACAGTTAAAAATGCAATAAAAAAGTTAAAACCAGATGTATCTGAATTTGTTATGAAAGAGTTGGAAAAACTGGACTCTAAGTGTTATTTACAAAGGCATGAATCTGATTATAGGTTTAATATACATCAAAAAGAAAACAAAAAGTTAAATTTACCTACAAGTGGTGGAGCTCCTTGTATGAGAGCTTATGTATATGGAAACCTTATGTTTACGGAAGATAATATTTATTTATCAAATAAATGTATAAGTAATTCAGAAGCATTAGAACATGATACTTATAGGGCTGTTTATGAAAACCAATATAATAAACTTGTAAAACAATTAGAAGATAAAGATAATGAAGAAGAAATAACAAAATTTAAAGATGAAAATTTTATTAAAAAAGATGAAGATGGTATGGAAGGAATAAAAATTACAGATGACAATGTTGATGAAATAGTGGATAGTTTACTTAGTAACATACCACCTTTTTCTGAAGAATACATTAAGATGTTTTCTGAGTTATAGATAACTTTAATTCCTGTCAGATAAAATACGCATATCAAAATTTTATAGTACATTAGCTGATATAAATATTTATAAAACTGGTTATGGAAATTGTATGTTCTTTTTATATTTATGGAAATTAAATTTGGAAGGAATCTAGGAATAAGTTGATTTTTATCTGGGTATAAAAGAAAGATGAAAAATAAATGAAGGTTTTCATCTATTTTCCATCCAGGTCACAATAGAAACTCAAACAAATTTAATTAATCCATAAATTCAATAGTGTCTTTTGCAAGTCTTTTTATTCTTGCAAGAGAATATACATGATATCCTTGTTTGTCAAGGAGTTTACGTCCGGGTTGAAAAGATTTTTCAATAACAATTCCAATTCCTGTTACCTTTGCACCACATTGTTCAACCAGGCGTATAGTACCTTTTGAAGCTTCTCCATTAGCTAAAAAATCATCAATTATGAGAATATTATCTTCAGGGCATATGTATTTTTTTGATAAAGTAAGTTCATAATCAGAATCCTTGGTAAATGAGTGAACTGTAGTTTGATATACATCTTCACTTAATATTTTGGATTCTTTCTTTTTTAATATTACCATAGGTAAATCCATCTGAAGTGCAGTCATAACAGCTGGGGCTATTCCTGAACTTTCAATAGTAAATATCTTTGTGATTCCCATATCTTTAAAATGTTCTGCGAAACTTTTTCCTATGGAATACATAAGGCTTGGATCAACTTTATGATTTAAAAATGAATCTACTTTTAATATTGATTCACTTAAGGCATGTCCTTCTTCTAAGATTTTTTTTTGTAATTCCTTCATAAATTAACACCTCGCGATTTTTTATTTTTCTTCTTTTAAAATAAGATTCAATATAAGTGCTGCAATAGTTCCTGTAGAGATACCAGATGAAAAAATCATCTTTAAGCTTTCTGGAAGATTTGATAAAATTTCAGGTCTGAAAGTAACTCCAAGACCTAAACCTATAGAAGTTGCTATTATGAGAATGTTTCTATTATTTAATTTTACCTTACTTAAAGTTTGAATTCCAGCAGCAGCAACTGTTCCAAACATTACTATTCCAACGCCACCGAGTACAACTTGAGGTATCGCGTTTATTATTGCAGCAAATTTAGGAAATAATCCTAGTATAATAAGTATTATTCCTGCGGTCATTGTGACAAATTTACTTGCAACTTTAGTAAGGGGGATCAATCCGACGTTTTGACTAAAAGAAGTGTTTGGCATAGCCCCAAATATTCCAGCAATTACACTTCCAAGCCCATCAGAAAGTACACCATGTGAAATCCTAATATCATCCTCTTTAATACCTGATATTTCATTTATTGCTCTTAAATTTCCTACAGTACTTATGACAGAAACTAAATATGCTGGAATAAACGGAAGTAGAACACTTGAATTAAAGGTGATACCATGTTCAAATATTTTTGGAAGTGTTACTATACTTGCTTTTGAAATAGATGAAAAATCTACCATACCAAGAGCAATACAAATTATGTAACCTGCTGCCATTCCAATTAAAATTGAGGCACTGCTTAAAAGACCTTTGCCATAATGATTTAAAAGTAAAGTAATTAGGGTTACAGTTAACGCAATACCTATATTTTTTAAACTCCCATAATTTTGTACTCCAGAACCTCCTGCTGCCCAATCTATTGAAACTGGCAGTAGTGTAAGTCCTATTAGGCATACGACTATTCCAGTTACGATTGGTGGAAAAAGCTTCATTATGTATTTAATAGAAAAGCTTAAAATAATTACAATAAGTGCTCCTAATATAGTGGCTCCGAATATGCCGGAAAGTCCAAATCTTTTTCCAACTGCTACAGCCGGGGCTACAAAAGTGATGTCCGTTCCCATAATACAAGCTACTCTTGCTCCAACTGGGCCAATGCCTCTAGATTGTATGAAGGTAGCTATTCCAGCTACTAGAATTGCAGCACTTATTAGTGCTGTAGATGTATGGGAGTCAAGCTTTAGTGAAGATGAAATAATTATTGGGACTACAATAATTCCACCAAAAGCAGCAAAAATATGCTGAAATCCTAATAAAATTTGAGATAATAATTTAGGCTTATCGTAAACTCCATAAATTAATTCCATTTCAGATGTTTGTTCTTCTTGTCTTTTAGCTTCCATGATAGACTCCTTTTTAGAAATATAAAATTTTAAGTACATAACTCAACTTTCACACATTAAAAATAATGCGAAGCAAAGCTTCGCAAGTTAAGAATTAATAATGAAAAATTAATAGTGAAGGATGATTTTTAGCTGTCGCAAAAAATCTTTAAATTTATATAAATCAGCAATGTTTCGCTTTAGCAAAACGAGTGATGAAAAGCTTAATCAAAGATTTTTTGTAGTGTAACGGAAAAAAATCCACATTAACTATTAATTCTTCATTCTTAACTATTAATTAAAACTATTGCGACGCAATAGTTTTAAACTGCGAAAGTTAAGTACATAAAAAATACCCCATAAAAAACGAGGTACATTTGAAAAGTATATGAAGTTTCAAATATTACCTCGTAGTCTGCTTATTTAAGGTTAGCAGGTAGAAACTTTCGGACCATATTACCGAATGTATATGAGTTATTACTTATGTATGGTTAAAGTCACAAATAAGATTATAACACATTTCACATTAAAGTATAATGCAAAATATTCCATGATATTAGAAGGTTAAATTATATAAATTTAATTTAATGTAATATAATATCGATTAAAATGGAAGGATAAACTATGAAGCTGCTTTTTATTATAAACTAAAAAGGGGAATTCCTATGAATAAAAGCGTATTTTATAAATGGCTAAAAATAATTAAAAAGTTAGATGATATGACTTGTAATGCTCAAATTTCAAATTGCCTTATAATAGAAGAATCTTATGGAGATCTAGATGATTCTTATGCAAGGGATAAGTGTGAGTCTATTTTTCCTAAACTTTCTTATACTGAAAAAGAGGATGATGAAAATATAAAAGTGAAAAATCTTTTTAATTCCTTGAAGTTGTATGAGGAGTTTAAAGAAAACAAACTTGTTCAGGAAATAAAGGATATGCCTGATGTAGATCCGAATAAATATGATGGGTCCTATGAACTTGTCCGAGAAACAGTAGAGTCCTTTTCAAGAACACCAATAGATGTTATAGATGTAAGTGATTTGGATATGCTATATTTTATGACTGTGGGGACATGGAAAGTTAAGGTAAAATATAAGATCCAAAAAATACAAAATAGTCATTTGCCTATAGAAGAAAAGAAAAGACTAACAAAAATATTTAATTTTGTAATGGAGAGAGCTAGAAAGCATGAATATGAAAATATTGTAGGCGAATGGTCTGTAGGAATGTTTAGTATTGGATTTTACACATTTACCTCAAAATCAGATGAAGATAGTGCACGAAGATTTATATCTTTGTGTATAAGAATACATAAATCGCATGATGAAAATGAAATTCTTCATATGGCTGAGGAAACTTTTAAAACTAGCATAAAAGGTATGCAAGCGATGGAAGCTTCAGTTATTCTTCATTGTTTGAAACCTTATATTTTCCCTATAATTAACACGGATACAATTGAAGATTACGTTTTGTTTGAAGAAAAAGGTGTAATTTTTACAGATCCAAAAGAGCTTATAAATTATGTTGAAAATACTAGAAAAATTAAAAAGTTTAGGGATGAAGAATGTCTGTTTAGAAATTATAAGGTATTGGATATGAAATTATTAAGCATAGAGAGAATGAAAATAGATAAGTCCAAATATAATGAAATTATGCCAAACAGGGATGTTATTAACGAAGAAGATTTAGAAATACCTGCTTGTTCAAAATCTACGTATTCTAAAGAGGATTTCTTAAATGAAATATTTATGGAAGAAGGTCAGTATGATGTTATATATAATCTTTTAAGGTATAAAAAGAACATAATTCTAAAAGGTCCATCTGGTGTTGGTAAAACTTTTATAGCCCGAAAGTTTGTTTACTCTATAATGGAGCAAAGAGATGATGCAAGGATTAAGATGATTCAGTTTCATGAGGGCTATTCTTACGAAGATTTTATCATAGGTTATAGACCGGAAAAGAATGGGTTTAGTCTTAAATATGGCATATTTTATCGCTTTTGCAAGCAAGCTCAAAATGATTCCAGAAGGCCCTATTACTTTATAATTGATGAAATAGACAGGGGAAATCTGAGTAAGATTTTTGGAGAAGCTATTATGCTTGTTGAGGCTGATAAGCGCGGAGAAGAGTATGCAATATCTCTACCTTATATTGAAAACTTATTTTATATACCGAGAAATGTTTATATTATAGGCACTATGAGTGCACGTAAAGGTAGCACCAGAGTATTTGATTGTACTCTTAGAAGACGTTTTGCTTTTATTGAAATTGAACCTGCATTTAATAATTTGAATTTTAAAAGATATATGAAAAATAAGAACGAAGATTTGGCAGAGAGTATTATTGAAAAGTTTGTAAAACTTAACGAAGATATTGAAAATGATCCTTCATTAGGAGGAGATTTTCGCATAGGGCACAGCTATTTTTGTATGCCAAAGCATACATTAAGCAAAGAGGAGTATAAAAATATTATTCAATATGAAATTTTACCTCAGATTGCCGAATATTGGTCTAATGAACCTTATAGAATAAAAAAATGGATAAGAGAACTTATAGAGTAATATCAAGTGATTCTAAGGTTCAGGTGGAGTTTGCTTATAAGGAATACTCATCTCCATCTGAACCTTAGAAGAACTTATCCAGGTGCGTAGCAGTGCTTATCCCACCACTTTGAAGAAGATTGGGGGTGTTAGCAATGGTAGCAATCGGATAAAGACTATGAAGAAAGATTTTTAATCTAAACTTCATAGTTCTTTTATTTTGCGAAAAATTATTGACATAATGTATAATTAAAATTATAATAGTTAGAAACCTTACAATTAGAAATCTAACAAATGGTGGAGGCATGAAAATGAACAATAAAACAGAAATGTACATTGGAAGAAAAATTAGTATACTTTCTAGGAGAATTCATAGAAGAATAGATAAAGAGGCATCACAGTATGGTATAACTGCTGTTCAAGCTAGAATACTTGGTTTTATATATTGTAAGTCCAATAAAAAAGATATATTTCAAAGGGATATAGAAGAAGAACTTGATATTAGACGTTCTTCAGTAACTAGCGTACTTCAGCTAATGGAAAAAAACGGATATATAAAAAGAGTAAGTGTTTCTGAAGATGCAAGACTTAAGAAGATAATAATAACAGAAAAAGGTTTGCAAATTCAAAAAAAGGTATATGATTTTATTCTTGGAATGGAAGAATCTTTAAAGGATGAATTAAGTGATGAGGAGACAGACATATTAGTCGATTTACTTGACAGATTGTCTGAAAAAATTGGCGATGGAATATAGATTCCTAATATTAGTTAGGAATCTAACAAGGGGAGGAACAAGGTTATGATAAGAAAGATATCAAGTTATATAGGCGAATTTAAAAGAGATTCTATTATAACACCTGTATTTGTTGCTTTAGAGGCCATAATGGAGACGATTATTCCACTGTTGATGGCATTGATAATTGATAATGGCGTGGGAAAAGGAAATATAAAATATGTGTGCATTGTTGGAACTATAATGCTTATGGTGTCATTTGTATCCCTTACCTGCGGCGCATTATCAGGAAAATATGCAGCTAAAGCATCTACTGGTTTTGCCAGAAACCTGCGAAGAGCAATGTACTATAATATTCAAAACTTTTCTTTTTCTAATATAGATAAATATTCTACAGCTGGTCTTATAACTAGACTGACTACAGACATAACAAACGTTCAAAATGCATTTCAAATGATAATAAGAATGCTTGTTAGAGCACCGTTTATGCTAATCTTTGCTATGGCAATGAGTTTTTATATAAATGCAAAGTTAGCTCTTGTATTCTTAGGTGCCATAATTTTTTTGGGAATTATATTGTATATTATTATGACAAGAGTACATCCATATTTCATGGAAGTTTTTAAAAAGTATGATGATTTGAATGCTAGTGTACAAGAAAATCTAACTGCCATAAGGACTGTGAAAGCTTATGTAAGAGAAGAGCATGAAAAAAGCAAGTTTTATAAAGCTTCTGAAACTTTATATAAATACTTTATAAGAGCTGAAAAATTAATAATAATTAATGCTCCTGCAATGCAATTTGCAGTGTATACATGTATTTTACTTTTGTCGTGGCTTGGGGCAAAAATGATTGTTTCAAAATCAATGACAACGGGAGAACTTATGAGTTTATTTACGTATACCGTTAATATATTAATGAGTCTTATGATTATTTCAATGGTATTTGTAATGGTAATTATGGCCAAGTCATCTGCTGAAAGAATTGTGGAGGTTTTGGACGAAAAAAGTGATTTAACAGATCCAGAAGAGAAGGCAATTTGTGAAGTAAAAGATGGATCTATATCCTTTAATAAGGTTGGTTTTAGCTATAACAAGAGTATGGACAATCTAGTTTTAGAAAATGTAAACTTGAAAATTAATTCTGGTGAAACAATAGGTATTATAGGAGGAACAGGAAGTGGAAAGTCTACTTTAGTCCAACTTATTCCAAGACTATATGATACTACATGTGGAACTGTTGAAGTTGGTGGAGTTGATGTTAGAAAATATGATATAGAGACTCTTAGGGATGAAGTTTCAATGGTGCTGCAAAAGAACGTATTGTTTTCTGGGACAATAAAGCAAAATTTAAGATGGGGAAATAAAAATGCTTCTGATAAAGAAATAGTTGCTGCATGTAGAGAGGCTCAAGCTGATGAATTTATAGAAAAGTTTCCTGATAAGTATGATACTTTTATTGAAGAGGGTGGTTCAAATGTATCAGGCGGGCAAAAACAAAGATTATGTATTGCAAGGGCTTTGCTAAAAAAGCCCAAAATATTAATTTTAGATGATTCTACTAGTGCAGTGGATACTAAAACTGATGCTCTTATTAGAAAAGCATTTGGAGAAGAAATACCAGATACTACAAAAATTATTATTGCACAGCGTATCTCTTCAGTTCAGGATGCAGATAGAATTATTGTATTAAACGATGGAAAAATAGATGGCTTTGGAACCCATGAGGAGTTACTAAAGACAAATGAGATATACCATGAAGTTTATGAATCTCAAGTGAAAGGAGACGATGATGACAATGGGTCAAAATAATAATAGTAAACCTAGGCAAATGGGCAGGCATCGTGGATATGTAAAGCCTAGTAAAAATTCTTTAAAAACATTAAAAAGATTATTAGCTTATGTTATCAAGGAATATAAGTTTTTATTTCTTATTGTATTAGTAGGTATTATTATAAGTTCTCTTGCTAATGTTATTGGTACATTATTTTTAAAAAACTTAATTGACGATTATATAACACCTCTTTTGCAAAAATCAAATCCTAATTTTGGACCGCTTTTAAAAATGATAACTACTATGGCGGTAATTTATTATGTTGGAGTTGTGTCAACATATGTATACAGCCGTGTGATGATTATAATTTCTCAAGGATCTCTTAAAAGAATAAGAGATGACATATTTTCTCATATGGAAAGTCTATCTATTAGTTTCTTTGATACGCATTCCCATGGAAACTTGATGAGTCTTTATACAAATGATACGGATACCTTAAGGCAGATGATTAGTCAAAGTATTCCACAAATATTAGCAGCGATTATTACTGTTGTCAGTACTTTTATCTCAATGGTATATTTGAGCTTCCCACTGGCTATATTTGAAATTTTGATTGTAATTTTAATGATTTATGTTATCAAAAATATTGGGGGAAAAAGTGGAAAGTATTTCGGACTTCAACAAAAAGATTTAGGTATGGTAAATGGATATATAGAGGAAATGATAAATGGCCAGAAGGTTGTTAAAGTATTTTGTCATGAAGAAGAGGCAAAAATCAATTTTGATAAGTTAAACAACGAGCTTTATCATAGTGCAAATAATGCAAATAAGTACGCCAATATTTTAATGCCTATTATGGGCAATATTGGTTATATCAATTATGTATTTGTTGCTATTTTTGGTTCTATTTTAGCTATTAGCGGATTTGGCGGATTTACTCTTGGAGGAATTGCAGCATTTTTGCAATTGACAAGAACGTTTAGTACTACAATTAATCAAATGTCCCAGCAGTTTAATTTTGTTATAATGGCACTGGCAGGAGCTGAACGTATATTCAGACTTCTTGATGAAAAGCCAGAAGAAGATGCAGGCTATGTATCCTTAGTTAATGCAAAAGAAAATGAAAATGGGGAATTAGTAGAAACTGAAAAACATACGGGAATTTGGGCGTGGAAACATCCCCATCATGACGGAACGCTCACTTATACAAAACTTCTCGGAGAGGTAGTATTTGATGATGTAGATTTTGGATATACTGATGAGAAAGTTATACTGCATAATATAAAGCTTTATGCAAAACCAGGACAAAAAGTAGCCTTTGTAGGAGCTACAGGTGCAGGAAAGACTACTATTACTAATTTAATTAACCGTTTCTATGATATTCAGGATGGAAAAATTAGATATGATGGCATTAATGTTAACAAAATCAAGAAGGATGATTTAAGAAGATCTCTTGGAATTGTACTACAGGATCCACATCTGTTTACGGGAACAGTTGCAGATAACATTAGGTATGGAAAATTGGATGCATCAGAGGAAGAAGTAATTGCAGCAGCAAAGCTTGCAAATGCAGATGGATTTATAAAACATTTACCAAAGGGATATGATACGGTTATTACTGGAGATGGTGGAAACCTGTCACAAGGACAAAGACAGCTTTTAACTATTGCTAGAGCTGCTATTGCAGATCCACCGGTTTTAATACTTGATGAAGCTACATCCAGTATTGATACGAGAACAGAATCTATTGTTCAAGAGGGAATGGATAAGCTTATGAAGGGAAGAACCGTATTTGTAATTGCCCACAGGCTTTCAACGGTTAAAAACTCAGATGTAATTATGGTGCTGGAACAAGGCAGAATTATTGAAAGAGGAAGCCATAATGATTTGATTGAGCAAAGAGGGAAATATTATCAGTTGTATACAGGCGCCTTTGAACTGTCGTAAAGTCAATTATAATCTCTGTAGGGTTTCAAAACGAAAAATAAACTTATGCTCCGGATATTTTTACAACCACAAGCACGATTAAATATTTTGATAAGTCTAGGCAGAAAATTTATAAAAATCTAAGGACTTTTGAAAACTCGTACCTCAGACAATTCAAAAGTCCTAAGCTTTTTTACAAATTTTCCACCAAGACTTATATACAAAATATTTAAATGTGCTTGCTTATTGTAAAAATACTCCTACGCATAAGTTTATTTTTTAGTTAGAATAATCTACATAGTGATTCTACTTGAAACTTGTCATTATATTATTTAGTACAAATAAATTTTCAACTGTATAGAGTTAAAAGTAAAAGTCCAGCTAGGTATTTTGTTAAACAAAATGCAAAATATTTAACTGGATTTTATTTTCATAAGTAGAAATATATAGACTATAATGAATTTTATCGATTTGACATTATAAAAATAGCAAATTGAACATTATCTATTTAATTATAATTAGAGATGTGTTATAATAACCATTACAGATATATATAACCATTCAATATTACTATATCATAAAATGAATTTTGTGTCAAGTGCTTTATTTTCATTTTTAGGAGGAAAAACAATGAATTTACCTGAAATATTTAATTCACTCAGCAAGTTACAGGAATCAAACAGTATAAGTGAAATTTCTAAATTAAATGATGACCTTAGAACCCATAATCTTGCTCTTAGTGTCAAAGATGCAAAAGATATAATAAATACCAGAAACAATGCATTAAAGGCTCAGGGTAGGATTGAGCTAAATTTAGATGTAATGAAATCTATTATAAAGGAGCTTGGAAAATCTTCTTATGTAAATCAGGACAATTTAGTTGAAACAATTAGTGATATGTATGAAGTATTTCATTATGTGAAAAATTCTACGTCAGATTTTTTATGTGATGATGAAATATTAAAAACTATAATGTTTTTTTACAATACAGTTTATGGTGGTTCGATGGAACTTATAAAAGGCAAAGGTGTTTCTAAAATTGTAGATAATTTTAGAAATGGTAAAGATGTTAATAATATAAAAGAAGGGGAGGAGAATGAATAGTGAAAGAATTTATTAAAAATAGAAACACAGATGCATTATATGTTCTTCAAAATCTAATAGTAAGATACACAAAAGGTAAAAGCAGTTCCATAAAAGAGGATACAGCAGTTCGTATTTTGAATTCAATTTACTATGCAATAAATGCTTACATTAAAAGTTCCACAAATTCCAGTAAAGGATCTTCTTTGATGCTTCAAGATGATATAGTTAAAATATATGAAAGTGGCATTGAAATCCTTAAAAAATCTGTGTTAGAGTGCAAAGAACTTTATGGAGAAGTAAAAGAAAACAAGCTTCATATTCCAAATGAAATATATAACTATACGATAGATACTGCGCTGACTTGCTTCTTTGAAAGCTATGATATAATTTTTGCAGCACAGGATGTAACATGTACTATGGATTATCCTCTTGTATTTGATAATATGAATATAAAAGGCATTTATTATATAAAACAATACCTTGAGAAATTGAAGATTGAAACTGAATTTTGTAACTTTTTTACACAGGCAGCTATAAGAAAATTACTTAGAGATTATGGTAAAAAGTATAAAATAAATATTATAAAAGCTCCAATAAATGTGTTTGAGATACTTATTGACCAATCTGTTTTTCTAGTTTTATCAGAAAGCAGTGAAGAGAAACTTACAATATCAATGGATGAGTTTAAAAGAATAAGTGAAAGGCTTTTAGGAAAAAGCAAGGAGGAGATATCTTTAATTGTAAACAGAGCTTTTAGTAAAATTATTTCTAAGTTTAATATTAAAAGTTTGAAGCTTATAGGTTATATAAAAAAGTATGAGAATTCATTTAAAACTAGGTTTTTGATTGCCTGCAGCAGCGGCAATCTTTATAATATGGTTGTTATAGATAAAGAAGATAATGAAGAAAATTATGTTGCCTTTAAAAAAGGCAGGAAAATGGATAATTATGAATTTAGTTGTGTTGTGGATGAGGTTACAAAGTGCGAAAGCGTTAAAGACAAGCTTGAAATTATAAGTGAAAATGTACATTCTCTTGAAGATTACATGGACATTTTAAATTTGGAATGTTTATTTGGAGATGAATATAAAGAGGCATTTAGATCACTTGATGACATGTCACTTGCTGTACTTGGAAAAAATGTATTTTATGATGATTTAAGGTGTAATTCTTTTAGTATCTCTACAGAAAGGCTTCTTTTATATAAAGATACTCTGGAATATGAATGGCAGAAATATTTCATTGATTTTTTACTAGAACTAAAAGGAGAAAGAATAAAAAATATAGAAAAAATAATTATGGATATTGATTTAGGGGAAGAACTGTAATTAAAATATATGGAGGATTTTAGTTTTGAAAATAAATAGGCTTATTGCAATTGTTGTCATGCTTTTAAATAGAAAGAAAATATCTGCAGCAGAATTGGCTGAAAAATTTGAGGTCTCTGTAAGAACCATCTACAGGGATATTGAAGCAATTAACATGTCTGGGATTCCTATAGTATCTCAATCTGGCAACAATGGGGGATTCTACATTATGGATAATTATAAAATCAACCATCAGTTTTTAACATTGGATGACATGATCTCCATAGTAGAAGCTTTGAGAAACATAAATGAAGTTTTAAATGATAAAAATGTGGATTTAGCCATTGAAAAAGTAAAAAATATAGTGCCAGATGAAAAGAAGAGTGATTTCAATTTGCATTTTAAACAAATATTTATAGATACTTTGCCCTGGGGCTTTAAAAAATCTAGTGAAGAAAATGAAAAATATAACATAATAAATGAGGCTTTAGAGAATGAGAAATGCATGACTTTTAACTATAGAAATGCAAAAAGTGAGTATATTTCGAGGAAGGTAGAACCCATAACCCTTGTTTTTAAAGGTTTTGGGTGGTATTTATTTTCTTTTTGCAATTTAAGACAGGATTACAGGATATTTAAACTCTCTAGAATGGATACTTTGAGTATTTTAAATGAAGATATTCATAAAGGTAGAATTTCCTATGAAAAATATTTAAGCATGAATAAAGTTGAAAAACTGCCGACAGAACTTACTCTTAAATTTTCAGAAAAAGTTAGGTATAGGGTAGAAGATTCTTTTGATAAGGATGAAATGACCTTTCAAGAAGATGGAAGTATCATAGTAAATATTAAATTTTTGGAGGATGAATGGATCTATTCCATGATACTTGGCTATGGGGAATATGTAGAAGTAATAAAACCTCTTCATGTAAGAGAGATTATAAAAAATAGATGCAAAAAAATGAATGCTATTTACGAAAAACAAAATTAAACCTGACATAATGCTGTCAAAGCTTCCCTGTATAATAAAAATATAAATTAACCCATAGGGAAGGAGAATATTATATGAAACAAAAATACTGTCAAAGTTGTGGAATGCCAATGAGTGAGGAACTTTATGGTACTGAAAGGAATAATAAAAAAAATCAGGAATATTGTATTTACTGTTATGAAAATGGAGATTTTAAACAGCCAGATTTAACTATGGAACAGATGATTGAGGCTTCTGTGCCTTTTATGGTTCAAAGGGAATGAAGGAAAGTGAAGCAAGGGAGCTTATGGGAAACTGTCTTCCAAATTTGAAAAGGTGGAGAAAGAGCAAAATAACCTGTAAAATAGTCAAAAAGAATCAAATTATATTGGTTGGAAAAGAAATAAAGACTACTAATGAAGGTGGTAAATGTAAGGCTGTAATTGAAAAACTTTGGACAGAATTTAGCCAGCAAAAGCTTGAAGATAAAATACCCAATAAGCTGAAAAATGGTGAAATTCTAGGATTATATAGTGATTATGAAAATAAAGAATTTGGACATTATTCTTATATGGTTGGACTTCAAGTAAAAGATATAGGTAACATACCTGATGGTATGACATATAAAGTAATACCGGCATCTAAGTATTATGTGGTAACAGTAAAGGGAAAAATGCCGGAAAGCATTGGAGAAGCCTGGGGATATATATGGAATGCTGATATTGAAAGAACATATACAGGAGATTTTGAGATTTATGATGAGAGATATGATGGGAGTGAAAATTCCGAAGTGGATATATATGTGGCTGTAAAGTAAGCCATTAAGATTTTTCACTCACTCCAACTTGATCAAAATCTTCCTTTAATGCTTTATTTAAAAAGTAAAAAGAGGTTAAAACAGCGGAGGCATCAGTTATAGGATAGGCAGCCCAGGCACCTTTTATACCAAAAAGCTGAACAAGTAGTATGGCTAAAGGGATAAACACTATGATCTCTCTATATATTGAAAGTAAGAAACTTTTTTTAGCTTCACCAATTGCCTGATAATAGTTTATTACTACATAATATATTCCTGTTAAGGGAATTAGAGATATGCATAATCTGAATGCTTTAACTGTTTTATTTAAAAGGGCAGCATCGTTTAAGAAAAAGCCTATGATATAATTTGGAAATAACATAAAGATTGACCAAAGTGCAAAAGAGGTTATTAGAACGACTTTAATTGAAGTATTTAAAACCTTTTTAACCTTATCATAGTTTTCAGCACCAAAATTATAAGCAACTATAGGCTGCATGGCAGAACTTATGCCTATTATGGTTACAAATAGAAACATAGAAATTTTAGTTATTACTCCTACCATGACAATGGCAGATTCTCCGCCCCCAGTATAAAGGAGGTTGTTTAGAACTACAGTAACTAAGGCATCCTCAATTTCTATTATAAAGGTGGAGAATCCAACGGTAATTATGCCCCATATAATTTCTTTTGTAACTGAATTGTGAATGGAACGCATTGAAAATTCCATATGAAATTCCTTTATGATGTTTTTAAACTTGTAAAATGCAAAAGTAAAGGCAGTTATTTGAGATAATACAGTAGCTATAGCAGCGCCTTCTATTCCAAAGTGCAATTTAACTATTAATATATAGTTGATTAAAATATTTAAAGTAACACCTATTAAATTAGTATATAGAAGAGCTTTTGTCTTTTTTAGAGAAATCATAATATAACAGGCAACTACTGATAATGACTGAAAAATGCCTCCTAAAAGTAGTATAGATACATATTTGTTAACTAGAGGATAAGTTAGATTGTCTGCACCTAATACATAAAAAATTGGCCTTCTAAATATAAAAATAATTAATGAAACTATTGTAAGTGATATTAGAACCAAACTAAAAGAAGCAAATACTATTTTTTTAAATTCTGAATAATTCTTTTCACCTAAACTTCTAGCGGCATAAGTGGAAGCTCCTACAGCTATCAAAAGCCCAAGGGCTACTAACAATTTTTGAATTGGGAATGCTATAGTAATAGCTGCTAGTGTAGTAACTCCTATGTAGTGTCCCACATATACCGTGTCTACAATATTATAAAGCTCAGATACCAAAAGTGCGAACACAGAAGGTATGGCAAATTTTAAAAGTAATTTTCTTATTTTACCTTGTTTAAGAGTATTATTTTCAATTTCCATAAATTTCACCTCAATAAGTTAAGCTATTAAAAAGTAGGCTTAACTTTTTTCTATAGTTAAATTATAATGTTTTTTGGCAAAATTTACATTCACTTAAAGGTTCATAAAAAGGTACTATGTCGTTATAGCGTGAAAATAGTCACATTATTGAAATAGCATAATAGCACCTGTTTTAATATATTATTAGACCTCTTTTATTAGAATTAATAGAGCACCATAACCTTTGAGTTTAGTTCGTATATTAAATACAGTGCTTTTTTTAAAGCTTTTAAAATGTATACTTGGAAAAGAGGCTTTGTGAAGAATCTGTTTTTCTTCTTTGCTTAGTCTTTTAGGTTTCCCCATATCAAGCCAGTAGTTATATGAGGAACCAGATTTTTCGTTTATTTCATAAGTGATTATTTTTATAGATGAAGGTATGTTTACTATATTTATTGAAAGCTTTTGTGCAGCAGCGTTTTTAATAGCCCTAAGTTTTGAAAAATTCTCAAAAGGAATCAGTTTATTTATATTGTCATGATGGTTGTAGAGCAAGATTTGATACTCATTATTAGATTTTGTAACTATATATCCTTTGTCTTTAGCAACTAAAGTGTCTCCAAGTTTATTTAGCAAGTAATAGGCATAATAAGAAGGTTTTTTTATTCCCTTGTCATTTATAAGTCCTGGGTATCCAAAAAACACTTCATTAGTTAAGTTTATTTGTTTATCTAACACATCAAAGGCTCTTAAAAAGTTTAGAGAATTTGTATTGTTTATTACACTATGTATAATATAGGGAAGCATATATGTGGTATCGTAGATAAAATCTATATTATCTTTTGCATAAAATATATCTTTAATTATTTCTAGTTTGTATTCTGTAGATAAAAGTTCTGTTACTTTATTTATAACAGCATGCTCTATAGTAGAGTCAAATTGAAACTTAAAAGAATCTAAGTTTAAACTATCTAGGTCATTAAAGTAGTTTAAGAAAGATTTTATAGCTAATAGAAAGCTTGAAGTAGAGAAACCCGTATCATTTAAAACTATAATAGGCTTTATATTAAGTGTATCTAAAAATTCAAGTACATCTCGAGCTCTATTCCAATTATAGAACTTAGACTCTGGAAATATACACATATCTTCGCTGAAAATATTTAAAAGTCTGGCATAGGTAAAGCCTATTTCTTCCTGAAGAACTTCTAATATATCTTTGTTATCTTCCAGGAGAAGTTCAAAGGCATCTCCTACATTTAATATATCTTTAAAATTTTTGTTGAAATTTCCAAGGTCATCTCCCATATTTATATTTATCTTTGTTATTTTATCCTCATAATTGAACCTGTCATAGTCCTCCAAATAATGTGTTATGTATTGAAGGCTTTCCCCTAGATTAAAAAATTCAATGATTTTTTGCTTCTCAAAAGTCTCATCATTCATTTTGAATTTTTTTCTATATT
This sequence comes from Clostridium sp. 001, assembly GCF_019056555.1. NCBI lineage: Bacteria > Bacillati > Bacillota > Clostridia > Eubacteriales > Clostridiaceae > Clostridium > Clostridium sp. 001. Next base: position 4,087,365 of record NZ_CP020473.1, read on the forward strand.
GAAGGGGAGTGTAGTTATATTGAATTTTAAAATGTTTGTTAAAGTACCTGGTATGTGAAAATCCTACTTCTTCTGAAATTTCAGATATAGTTTTATCTGTATCTAAAAGAAGTTTTAGGGCCTCTTCAACTCTATTTGAATTTAATAAATCTGTAAAACTGTATCCTGTTACATCCTTTATGCCGTGGGACAAGTAGTCAGTACTTAAAAATTCTTTTTTTGCAATGTCCTGCAGTGTTATATTATCGTTATAATTATTAAATATATATTTAGAAATTCTATGGTATCTTTCAAGCTGTTCTTCTTTTTCCTTTAAATCTTCATTTTCATACATTAAATAATGAAAATTGTTTATGAGGTGGTAGAGAAGATCTATAAGAATGGTTTCGATTTCTTCATCGTAGTTATCCTGCTTTTGAATTAACTCACAGGCTATTTTAGCTAAAAAGGTTCTTAAAATATCATATTCTTCACTTTCTTGAGCTCTGTCATCTGTGGTATTGGTAAAGAAAAACATATTTTCAATATCGCTGTAGTATTTTTCAAAAAAATAAGGATCTATATGAAACACTAAAACTCTATTATCTGCATCACTGCTTACAATACTGTGCGTTTCATCTATGTTTACTATTTCTATGTCTTTTTCTATGAGTTCATATTTGTCAGATTCTATGGTGATGTAAAGAGTGCCCTTTAGAACATAAAGTATTTCTATTGAACTATGCCAGTGGAGAGGATAATTAATTATATTTGCTAAATTTATTGAAACAGGTATATCTAAAGGATAATTTATATATTTTCTCCTCATATATATTAAACTCCTTTCTTCTTTAGGGAAAATAGGCGTTTGCGAAACGCTACAACCCGTATAAATGCGGTGTATTTTTTGTTACAAAACAAAATAACTCCTCACTGATTTATGGTAAAATTGAATTGCAAAGAAACAAAATCACCATATACCTCAGAAAGGAGTTATATATTTATGATACCATATAAACAGCTTTCTTTGGCAGATATTTTTTCTGATTGCAAAGAAAAATTTGAAAATAACAAGCCTCAGTTTCTTTCTTTACTTGAAAATACTATTAACCTTGATGATTTAATCCCTGCTTCCTTCATAAATCATTTTTATGCTTCTACTGGAAGGCCCCGTAAATACAGTCTTTACGCCATGCTCCGTGCTTTGATTTTGCAGCACATTTTTTCTATTCCTACGGATTCCCTTTTGATTATTTTTCTTAAATATTCTCAAGAGTTAAGGGATTTCTGCGGTTTCCTTAAAGTCCCTGATGCTTCTAAATTCACACGTTTTAAACAGGATTTTATTCTGGACTTACAATTGATATTTGATAATCTCGTTGATATTACTGAACCAATATGCCAGCAAATTGACCCCAAACTTGCTTCTATGACTATTTTTGATACTTCTGGTATCGAAGCTTTTGTTACTGAAAACAACCCTAAGTATGCTAACCGCATCATAAAACAGCTTAAGACTTTTAAGAAAGTACATGCTTTAGATGATTCTTATGATCCTTATAAAGCTGCCTATGGTTCTATGCCTCCACACGCTTCAGCTAATCCGGCCATTCAACAAATGTACATTAACGGTCATTTTTGCTATGCTTTTAAATTTGGCATTGTAACCAACGGACTTGGTATTGTAAGAGATATTTCATTTTACAATCAGGATTTTCTAAAAGCACATCCTGATATTGTTATTGAGAAAAAATCTGATTCACCGGATGAAGATAAATCTCTTGCTGATTCTAAAGCTCTTATACCTGTTCTTATGGATTTCTTTGCAAAACATCCTTTGATAAATCCAAAAATCTTTTTAGGTGATGCTGCTTTTGACAGCATTCTGATTTATCGATACCTTTTGCATGATTTGAAATTTGAAAAGGCATTCATTCCATTAAAAACTAAACTTGCATCAAAAGAATTCGACTGCCCTTTAAATGAAAATGGTATTCCATGCTGTCCTTATGACCATTCGCTTCCAATGAAACGAGAAGGCAGTAAAACACACTTACGTTCTGGAATTCCATCAATGAAATTCGTATGTCCCAAAATGAAATGGGTATACAATAAAAAAACTAAAAAGAGCAAACGTGTAACTCTATGTGAAAATCCATGTACAAAATCTTCTTGCGGCAGAATGTTTTACATTTATCCTGAAAAGAATCTTCGTGCATATCCTGGAACTACTCGTGGAACTCTCCAATGGGAAAACACTTATAAAATCAGGACTGCTGTCGAGAAAAACATCAACCATTTCAAAGGCAGTTATTGCGTTGCGGATCGTAAGACACAAAATGAGCTAACGCTTCATTCTGACTTACTTCTAGCCGGTATAACTCAGCTAATAACAGTTATTGTAGCAAATAAAATACATAAAAATGAATATATTAGAAGCCTAAAACCATTAATTGCATAAATTTTATTTGTAAAAAATAGAAACCCAACTTTGCTTTATTTCGTGCGCCCTTTTTTATCAATATGGCTATTTCAAATCATAAAAATTTGTCTTTAAACTTCTAACAATACTTTTGCAACTTCTAAACATCTTTTATTCATTTTTATTAGCGAGTTTCGCAATTACCTAATTAAACTCCTTTCTTCTTTAGGGAAAAGAAGGGCCAAGCTCTAATAATGCTTTTTAAAATTATAACCAGTATAATATATGAAAAAAGTTTTTTCAAGCAAGTGGAAATTTGTTTATTAAAAAGAGTATAATTACTTTACAATCATGTATAAGTTAAGAGGAGGTTTAAAATGGAAAAGAAACAATACGTTTGCCCAAAATGTGGCAGCACAGAATATGAATCAGATCAATTCCAGGCAACAGGAGGAAATTTCTCAAAGATATTTGATGTACAGAATAAGAAATTTATTACTATTAGCTGTAAAAAGTGTGGGTACACAGAATTGTACAAGGCGCAGTCTTCATCTGGATGGAATATTTTAGATTTTCTTATAGGTAACTAACTTATAATATATATGAAAGGAAGATATCATTATGAACGAAGTTTTACAAAATATTTTAACAAGAAGAAGTGTAAGAAAGTTCAAAGAAGAACAAATAAAAGACGAAGAATTAGAATTGATTTTAAAAGCTGGAGTGTATGCACCAAGTGGTATGAACAAACAAACTTGGCAGTTTACAGTTGTTCAAAGTAAAGAGAAGATGGAGCTGCTTGCAAAAGTAGTTAAAAAAGCATTAGGTATAGATGCTGCATATAATTTTTATGCACCTCCAACTTTAATTATGCTGTCCAATGAGAAGGAAAATGTAAATGGGCTTGCTGATTGTGCTTGTGCTCTTGAAAATATATTTCTAATGGCAAATTCACTGGAAATAGGTTCCTGCTGGATCAATCAATTGAGAACTATTTGTGATGAAAAAGAAGTAAGGGAAGTACTAAGTAGCTTTGGTATACCTGAAAATCATATTGTTTGGGGGATGGCATCTGTTGGATATCCTGAAAGCATATCTAAAGCACATGAAAGAAAAGATGGAGTTATTAAATTTGTAAAATAATATAGAGTTTCTAAATTGAAAGTTAACATATACAATATCATATAATGACAAATTTCATCACTATAAAAACTTTTGACAAGTCTAAAGCTCGGTATTTTGAAAATCTAAGAAGCTCAGCTAAACTCGTACCTCAGACATATCTAAGCTCCTAAGATTTTCTAAAATACCTCTCTAAGACTTATGGAAAAGTTTTTAAATGTGATTTCAATTTTGTCATTATATTTTATGTATAAGTTTAAATTTCAATTAGAAACCCCGTGTAGATAGTTAACTCTACAATTAAGCTGCTCCAAATTGCTAACTTGATTTAAATGCTAAAGTTATAAATCCAACCGAGACTTATATAAGCAATTTTAGGTAATGATAGATTTAACTTTAAACTTTATGATCTATATAAGAAACACAGAAACAACAAATTTTAATGCCAATATGAAATAACTTTCGATGAAAAATGTAAAGTTCTAAGCTTTCTGTAGTAGTTTACTATTTTTATATTTCATAAAGGCAATTTTAGCTGCATACATCGCAAGTCCTACTGGTAACCAAAATGCACCAAAGTTAAGCTCATTTTGCAGATAAGGAAGCATAAGACCCCAGCTTAATCCTTTTAAGTTTAACATCTTTAATGCTACAGTCATATGTCTGAATGGCCATATAATATTGAGAGTATCTGCCATTCCATTTGGAAGCAGATAATCTGGGAATATAACACCGCAGGTTAGAAATATAGGTATATTTATCAGATTAAAAAATAGTATAAAATGGCCAAGGTTATCCATAACTGATGTAAAAACTAATCCCATAGCTGTAAGGTTAATAAAAAATAAACTCATTAAAACAATATATATTAATATATCACCACGAAGTGGTACACAGAATAATTTATCAACAATACATAAGCAAGTGAAAATTACTGTACTACATATAGTAGAATATAGTAGTATTCTTCCTATAAGACCAATTACAGCTTTTACACCTTCTTTTGAACACATCTTAATATGTGCAAATTGCTCTTTCTTCTTCATTAAAGCAGGTACTAAAAGTAGTGGTACAAAAAAACCTTGATTAACTAAAGGTATTAAAGTATAAATTAAATATCTAAGATAACTACTTTGAGGCTCATACAGTACGCGTTCAACATAAGAAAAGTTTAAAACAGTTTGCTTAGATAGGTATGGAACCATACCATTTCCTTGAAGAACACTTATTTGAGCACCAGCATTTATCGTACCTAAAACTTGACTAGCATATGCTAAAATATTGGATAGTATGGGGAGATCAGTTCCATCTATTAACAATAAGGCACTAGGTGATTTTGCCATGCTTACATCTTTTTCAAAGTGCTTAGGTATTATTATACCTCCATTTACCCTACGAGATCTTATTGCTTTTTCAAGTTCAGTATACGAATCTGTGTAATAATTAACATTTAAACCTGGACTAATTTTAAGTTGTCGTACAACAGTTCTTGACAATTGTGAATTATCTTGATCAACTACTCCAAAGGGAAGATGCTCTATATAAGGATTTGACATGGCATAGCCAAAAATAAGTGTTGCTACAATAGTAAGTATAATAGTCTTAAGTAGGGAGCTTCTTTCTTCTTTTAATATTTTAAAAAGACTCTTCATTATGTTATCACCTCTTCATCTTGACTATTAATGATACTATTTTTCTCATTTATTCTAATATTTCTAAGTCTTTTAGCCTCTTTTATTTTATATAAAAGGAATGTAATTGCCCACATAAAAATTATAAATTTAGTAAGCCAGAATATATTAGATAAGTTATCCTGAAAACTTCCGCCTATAAGTGATAAATCTCTTAGAGGTATGGCATAGTAGTAAAATGGAATATATTTAGTTATTATAGAAGCAATATCAGGCATAGCTACAGTTGGAAATGTGTATCCAACCAAAAATAGAGTTATTGCTACTGGACCTGCTAAACCTACTGCATCTATCTTATTTCCATTAAACAAGATACTTAAAAGTACTCCCACAAATGTCATTCCAATACAAAATAGAATAGTTAACGTAACTCCTGCTTCAACAGAACCCCTATAAGGTAAACCGAAATATTTACAAAAAACTACAAATATAGCCAAAACAGTAGTTGATCCCAGAAGTCCAACCATAATACCTTTAATCCACATTTTTTTATAGCTATTACCTTTGTTTATTAATAAAATTACAACTATAATCATTCCAACCTGAATAGTATTGATTGAAAATCCTGGAATGAAAAAATTAAACATATTTTGAGTAGGATTTCCTATAAGCCTATAATTGTAACCTATAGGATTGATATAATTTTTAGCTACTTCTGGCATTAATCCAAGTTGATCCTCTGCTACATTTATTAAATATGCTGATTTAATGGTACCTAGAATTTGTGCAATTTTTGTTTTACTAGAAGCAGTCATGGCCATTTGTGCCCCATCATAAACAACCATAATGTTGGGATTCTTTCTATCAGTTAGATCCTTTGAAAAATTTTTAGGAATAATAAATCCTACAGCTACGTCTTGTTTGTCTATTAAATCTTTAACATCATTATCAATTTGACTATATGCAACTATATTAAATGTTGAATTTGTCCTTATTTCCCTAACAAAAGATTGAGATAATAAAGAGTTATCATGATCTACAATAATAGTTGGAATTTGACTAAGTGAATGAGCACTAAATTCAAGTGCTAAAACAATAGCCCCCCCAATGCCAATTATAAAAAGCATTAAGATAGGAGTTATCATATACTTAAATCTTAATATTTTTTCTTTCATAATAATCATCACTTCTTTCCAAAATCAACAAAGGCTGTCATTCCAGCATGAAGTGGTTTATTCATATCAATTAATTCAACTTTAATTCCATAGGACACTATATCAAAATCCCCATTATCATTTGTTGCCCTTTTAACTGCAAAATCAGCATCCTTATTAATTCTAACTATTTTACCTTTAAATTTTTGATTAGGATAAGCAGGAATTTTCACAGGCACTTCTTCATTTAACTTCACTTTTGAAAGATCTGTTTCTTTTATATCACATTCAACCCAGGGTGCAACTGTATTTGTCATTACAAGAAGAGGCATTCCTGTAGATACAAGTTCACCAACCTCTACATTTAACTGATTTACAACTCCATCTGCTGGTGCTGTTATTGTTGTATCATTTATATAACTTTGCACTTCATCTTGTCCACCTTCAGCTTGTTTAATTTGGGCTTGATATCCCTGTATTGTTGCATCTGCTTGACTTACTTGTGCTTGTAATGCGGCTATATCTTCAGGTCTTGAACCATCTTTAGCAACATCATATTGATTTTCAGCCACCTCCATATCTGTTTGAGCCTTATCTAAATCTTCTTTAGCTGCATAACCTTTACTATACAATGCATTTATTCTATCGTATGTAGATTTCGCTAAATCGTATTGAGACTTAGCTTCATCAATTTCCTCCGGTCTTGCTCCATTTTGGGCCTTCTGAAGTTGTGCTTGAGTTGCTGATTTTGATGCTTCAGCTGCTTTCATTTGTTCAGTAGCTGCATCGATTTGAGCTTTTGATTGAGCTTCTTTTGCAACTAGCGAACTATTATCTATAGTTATTAAAACTTGTCCGTTTTTTATGCTGTCACCTTCAGCTACCTTTATAGCTGTTATTTTTCCTTCAGCTTTAGAATTTATATTTATTTCTTTAGTCTCTATGTCTCCTTGAACAGTTAAGTGATCACTTTGCTGTTTTACTATTTTATCTCCTGTCAAAACAAAATTCTTACTACATCCTGAAAACAAACCTGTTGTAATTGTTAGAGCTAATACTAATGCAATTTTTTTTCTTTTCATATAAATCCTCCCAAACCAACGAATATATTTACTTATAAGAATCTGTTAGTTAAACGCTGTCTAATTTTTACAAGTGATTCATGTAGAATTTGCATTTGTTCTTCTGGTAAAACACCTAATAAAGACACTATAAGATTTTCTTTATCTGGTAATATCTCAGCTAAAATTTTCTTACCCTCTTCTGTTATAGTAATCTTTGTATATCTCCTATCATTTTTATTTTCCTGTCGTAGAACAATTCCTTTTAATGTCATTCTATCAATTAAAGTTGTTACACTAGGTTTCTTTACTCCTAATTTCTTACTAAGAGTAGATGAAGTACTTCCTTCATCACCACATAAATATAGGTAATACAGAACTTTGAATTGTACCTGTGTTAATTCAAACTTTTTATAGCCTTCTTCACCAATTTTATTTATTAAATCTGATATTTTAATAATCTCGTCAGTTACCTCAAAAGTTAACTCCATTGGATCAATCTTAATTAAATCGGTATCTTTTTTATTCATAAACAACACTCCTAAAATGTTTTTTCATATTATTCTGCTAATCCTATTAACTTAATATACTGATAGTTAGCATAAGTAATAGTTAGTATGTCTAACAATTAGCTATACTAACTATTATACACATTATTATATTAGTTTCAATATCAATAACTGGAAATTATTATTAATAATCTGTAACTTTTAGTTTTAGTTCTGCAAAATGGAAATCTAAATTCAAAAATGTGTGTTACCAACAAAATGCTGGGGATTTGACATTAAAAAAGTATTACATAAATGATAGGGTATGTAGGATACGAATTGTTAGAGAGGTTAAATATAGGTAACGTGTTTGCATTATCAAGTGTCCGGCAAATGTACGAAGTTACTAAAGTTATAGACCACAAAAATGGATTGCCTTAAAATTAGGCAATCCATTAATTATGTATTAAGTGAGATTATAAGGAAGATAAAAACATTTCGTATGCATCTTCAAATGAATCGTAGGGATCTGGATTCCCGCCGTTTGTGCTTTTGCATTGGTTGTCACTGTACTCTTGTCCAACTGCCAGAAGTCCTCCAACAGTTATAGGATGTCCTGCATTACAGGCTATTTTGCAAAATGTATCCATAGGATCATCTGCCAGACGAGTTTCCAGCAGCTTCTTTCTTAAGGAAGGGTCTTTTTTAGCATCAGTATAAAGCAGTTCTAATTCAGTAGTTGTGTTGTCCATAATCTGCACCTTGTATAATGAACATGTAGTAAAAAATTCATTATACTTTTCCTTTCTTAAAGATTTTTTACTATAATTATCATAAGACGCTGTGGATTAGTTTTCGCACCTATAGCTAGACTATTTTAATTGAGGATCTAACCACTGTCTTATGCTTATTTGTTAATTAGTTAGATAACGCATGACGTTTTATATAGAGCAAGGATACATTTAGCATAGGATTTGTGGAGCATAGCGGACTAAAACTTAAAGGAGTTGTTTTTATGATTTACATTGGCATTGATGTAGCTAAAAATAAGCATGACTGCTGTATCATAAGATTGATAGACATTATATTTCCAGAGTTACCTAAGCTATTTTGGTCAATCCATCAAAGTTCTTCCTATGCTCTTTTATCTATATTGCCAAATGCAGATGAGATAGCTGCTTGCCACTTGACTAAGCTTACAAACATACTAAGTACAGCTTCCAAAGGCAAGTATAGTAAAGATAAAGCAATTTCTATAAAGAAATCTGCCGTGGATTCTATTGGCACTAGTTCGAGGGCTTTAAGTTTTGAACTTCAACAAACTATTAGGTTAATACAATCAGTTCAAGTTGAAATTGATGCTTTAGAACTTCAAATAAAAGAAATTCTTATTGAAATCAATTCACCACTGATTAGTATTCCTGGAATTTCATATACTCTAGCAGCAATAATATTGTCTGAAATTAGGGATATAGAAAGGTTCACAAGTCCTTGTAAGCTCTTAGCTTTCGCAGGATTAGATCCTTCAACTTACCAATCTGGCAAATATAATGCTTCGCATACCCCAATGGTCAAACGTGGATCTACTTATCTACGTTGGGCTGTACTTACAGCTGCCAGAACTGTTTCAATGAGAGACGCAACCTTTTTTGCATATTTATCAAAGAAACGATCTGAAGGTAAGCACTATTATGTTGCTATGAGTCATGTTGCTAAAAAATTAGTGCGTGTAATATTTTATCTTTTAAAAACCAATACAGCTTTTGTTCCACAAATGTAATCCTTATTTTTAAAATTGGCAACTTAGTTGCTCTATTTGTTATGCACTTTTTTAAGAGGCTAAAAAATGAAAAAACCTTTAAAATTGTATTGACTTCATATAGTTAGTCTCTGTACTTTAAAATTAATAATGTTATTATAGCACTGCATAAGAATTTAGGCCAATAGAGATTGTAATAAGAGCAGTATCTATTATATAGTTTCGTTTTATTTCCAGTAAAATTATTTGTCTGATGGCTACCTACTGTAATACTCCCACTTCTATCAAAGTGGGAGCTAACATTAGCTACGCCCCTAGATAATTCATCTAAACTTAATGGGAGGAACAAAACTCTAAAGAGAAAGCGATTCACTTTAAATCGAAGATTTAAGTTCTCTGCTTTTCTCACTAAGTAAGATTCATTGATAATTGAACAAAAAGAATTTTTAGCTTATAATAATATTAGTCCATAAATAGACTAATATTATTATAAACAGTGAAAGAAGGTTTTATAGTTGGAATGGATTTACCTGATTGGAGCTATTATACTTGAAACAATAGGAACAACTTGTATGAAGATGTCTGATGGATTTACAAAATTACTGCCAGCTTTAGGGACAATTCTAACGTATGGCTTGTGCTTTGTACTTTTTTCAATATCATTAAAAAAGATACCTGTGAGTGTGGCATATGCTATATGGGCAGCTGCGGGAACTACTATTATATCAGTAATAGGAATTTTTATTTTTAAAGAAAATATAAGCATTTTAAAAGTTTTGTCTATATTTTTTATTATATTAGGAGTTGTAGGATTAAATCTTAGCGGTGTTAGTCACTAATTTTTTTACTATTAGAAAAGAGTGTATGAAATATGAATAAAGAAAATGAAGTTACTGAGTTATTAAGTGATTATTATGAATCCTGGTTTAAAATTAATGAAATTTATCGTATTTGGTCAAAAAAACATGGTATTCAGGATACGGTTTTGTTTATTTTATATGTAATAGAAGTTTCTACTTGCTGCAGTCAAAATGAAATTTGTGATAAATTATGCCTGCCAAAACAGACGGTTTCTTTAATATTATCCCACCTTGAGAAAAAAGGATACATTTCTAGAAGATTAGATCCTAAAGACCGCAGAAATAAAGTAGTCAGCTTTACAGAACAGGGAAGTAAATATGCAAAAGGGATATTAGAACAACTTAAAGCATCGGAGATAGAAGCTCTCAGTAATATGTCTCAAGAGCAAAGAAGGACTATGATAGAAAGTTTTTGCTTGTTATCTGATTTATTATCTAAAAGCCTTTCTAAATAATTATAACAATTTATAGTATCAACTTATAAGGCTTCAAAACTCAAGCCAATTGATGCACTCAGGTTTGAATAATAAAAAATCTCTGTATTTTACAGAGATTTTTTATTGACATTGACGCTGCGTATAAGTTTATAGTTAAATTGTCAGGAGGTGATAGCAGTGGAATATACAGTGCAGAAATTAGCTCACATGGCAGGTGTCAGTGCACGGACTCTTAGATATTACGATGAAATTGGAATTTTGAAGCCGGCAAAAATCAATTCATCAGGATATCGCATTTATGGCCAAAATGAAGTAGATCGGCTTCAGCTAATACTCTTTTATAGGGAATTTGGCATAAAGCTTGAAAACATAAGAGAGATCATAACCTCTCCTGATTTTGACAGGGTTAAAGCACTGAGAGAACATCGCAAAAAGCTTCTTGAAAAAAGAATTGAACTGGATTTATTGATTTCTAATGTTGAAAATACAATTAAATCCATGGAAGGGAGAATTGTAATGAGTGATAGAGAAAAATTTGAAGGATTCAAGAAAAAACTTATTGATGACAATGAAAGAAAATATGGAGAAGAAATCAGAAAAAAATACGGAGATAAAATTGTAGATAAAACAAATAGCAATCTTAAAAATATGACACCTGAGGAATATGAAGAGGCAACCGGACTTGAAAATGAAATACTTGAAACACTGAGTAAAGCTTATAAAACAGGTAATCCTGCGGGTGAACTGGCTCAAAGGGCTGCTTCTCTCCATGCAAAGTGGATAAGTCTTTATTGGGGAAATTACAATAAAGAAGCTCACGCAGGTCTTGCTAAAATGTATGTAGAGGATGAAAGATTTAAAGCATATTATGACAGAAACCAGCCGGGAACAGCAGAATTTTTAAGAGATGCAGTTTTAGTTTATACTGGGATGAAAAAATAATATAGGCTTGTACTTAATGAATTAAAAAGATATAATGGAGAAAATTTTAAAATAATTGATGTAAAATATATGAAATTAGATGTTTTAAGTGAGGCGTATAGATTATGAAAAGGCATGGATGTCCACTGGATTGCTTTGGATGCTGTAAATTAAATGTATATGTGGAAGATAATAAAGTAGTTAAAATAGAGGGAGATAAAAACCATCCTTATACAAAGGGTATAGTATGTGAAAAAGCAAAAAATCATTTGAAGAGGTTAAATGCCAGGGATAGATTGTATTCACCTATGAAAAAACAAAATGGTAAGTGGGTAAATATAACTTTTGAAGAAGCCATAAATGTAATTTCGGATAAATTGATGTATTACAGAGAAAAATATTCTTCAAACTCTGTAATTCATTATGGTTCATCTGGAACAGGAACTGTATTAAAAGGCATAGAAGATATATTTTTTAATTTTTATGGCGGCACAACTAAAATAGAAAATGAAATATGCTGGAGTGCAGGTAATAAGGCACAAAAATATGATTTTGGAGATAATAAATCAAACTCCATAGAAGACATTTTGAACGCAAAAAATATAATACTATGGAGCAAAAATCCAGCAAATTCTCATATTCAGCTGCTGCCATTTTTAAAAAGAGCAAGGCAAAATGGGGCAAAAATAATAGTTATAGATCCTATTTCTACTGATAGTACAAGCTTTTGTGATATTCATATAAAGATAAATCCAGCATCGGATGCTGCTATGGCTATGGCTATGACAAAGGCAATAATAGAAGAAAATCTGCAGGATGCAGAATTTATAAAGAAAAATGTAGTAGGATTTAAGGAATATAAAGCTTATTTAGATACTCTTAGTATGGAGTATTTGTCTAGAGAATGCGGCGTTAGCATAGACACTATAAAAGAAATTTCTCATATTTATGCTGAAGAAAAGTATAGTACTATATGTATGGGATATGGACTTCAAAGGTATAAAAATGGAGGAAATTCCGTAAGGAGCATAGATGCTCTTGCTGCTATAACGGGAAGCATAGGGAAAAGAGGTGGTGGAGTAAATTATTCCAACAAAGTGTATCCTAAAGTATTAGATTTGGACCCCTATGGCAGTTATAAATATGCATTAAAGGATAGAAACTGGAATTTTAATAAATTACTTAAATGCTCGAAAGATATTAAGGCTATATTTGTAAGTAAGGCTAATCCACTAAACCAATGGCCTGATTTAAATAATTTTGTAAAGGCTTTTGAAAATATAGAGTTCAAGGTGTGCATAGATATGTTTATGACCGATACGGCTAAACATTCCGATTTGATTATTCCATGTACTAATACCCTGGAAAGCGAAGACCTGCTATATTCTTCTATGAGTAATCCCTACATAATATATAATGAAAAGTGTGTCAAACCAAGGCATGAATTAATGGATGAATACTATTTTTTTATGGAACTTGCAAAAAAGATGGGGATGAAAGAGTACCCTTACGTACCTAAAAGGGAATACTTAACCCAAGTAATAAAACCTTTGGAAAAGAAGGGAATAACTCTTGAAAAAATAAAAAATGGATATGTAACCATACAGGAAAATTCTATTGCCTGGAGTGATCTAAAATTTAAAACACCATCAAAAAAAATAGAGATATATTCTAAAGATGCTGAGAAAGACGGATTGAGTCCAATACCAGTTTATGTTAACGACAAAAAAAGTGATAGATTGAGACTTTTGACTACTCATCCTAAAAAATCACTTATGTCTCAAAGCTTTAAAGACGTAGATACCATGGCTGCAGCTAATATAAGTAAAAATACAGCAGAGAAACAGGATATACATAATGGTGATATTGTTAAATTAAGATCTCCAAGGGGAGAAATACGCGTAAAGATAAATATAACGGATAAAGTGCCAGATAACCTTGTCCATATGAATGTAGGTTGGTGGGAAAAAAGTTCAAATCCAAATTTTCTAACGGAAAATCAAATTGCTGATATGGGTAAGCAGGCAGCTTATTATGATACTTTTGTAGAAATTAAAAAAAGGGAGAGATAAAAAACAAAATGGCTCAAAATAGAAATGTTACCAAAGTACTAAAGCCAAAGATTAAAGACAATCTACCTGAATTTGATTTATTACAAGGAGGAATATCTGATTATGATTTGATTTCATCTGTATTGGTGGATGAATGCTTGGTGGAAAATTTTAAGACAAGAAGAGTATCCTTTAATGAGGTAATATTCAGAAATGTAAAGTTTATAAATATATCGTTTGAGCAGGCAGAATTTTTAGATGTAAGATTTGAAAACTGCGACTTATCTAATATTAATTTGAGTGAATCTTCAATACATAGAGTAGAGTTTATAAACTGTAAGCTTACAGGAAGTAATTTTACGGAAGCAGTTTTTAGAAATGTTATGTTTGATCAGTGTAGTGGACAATATACATGTTTTAGATTTACAGATTTCAAACAGGCAGTCTTCAGCAATTGTCAGTTCCCGTATGTTGATTTTTACAAAAGTGAATTTTCTAAATTAGAATTTAAGGATACTGATATTACACAAGGTCAATTCTGCAATACTAAACTAAAAGGAATGGATTTTACAAGCTGTAGGATTGATGGTATTGCTGCGGGTGTGGAAGATATTCGCGGTGCAATAATCTCATATACTCAGGCTGTTTCGATTATTAGCCTACTTGGAGTTGTGTTAAAGGAATAGTGTCTTTCAATTTGTTAAATTAAAAGAGTAAAATATTACAAAAATATATTATAAATAAGTGGGGGCGGAGAAAGATGGATTATAAAATTGAAGGTATGAAAAAAGAAGATTGGGAAGAAGTATCAAAAATATATTTGGAGGGTATTAATACAAAAAAGGCTACATTTCAGACAGAAGTACCTTCTTGGCAAAATTGGGACAGCAGTCACCTTAAATCCTGTAGATTAGTAGCTAGATTAGGAAATAAGGTGTTGGGGTGGGTAGCTTTAAGTCCAACTTCAAGCAGATGTGTTTATGCAGGTGTTGCAGAAGTCAGTATATATATAGGAGAAGAATATAGAGGAAAAGGTATAGGAACCTCCCTTTTAGATAATCTAGTTAAATTATCTGAAAAAAATGGATTTTGGACTTTACAATCTGGAATTATAAAAGAAAATTTACCAAGCATAGCACTGCATAAAAAATGCAGTTTTAGAGAAGTAGGTGTAAGAGAGAAGCTAGGAAAGATGTGCAATAAGAAATGGTATGACGTAGTTTTAATGGAACGCAGAAGTGATACTGTAGGAATAGATTAGCTGTTTTGTGAGATCTATTATAAATTGTTAAAACTCTACAGCATAAACATTTATGTTTATCCTTAAAAATATCGTGTAGTTCTTTAGACAAAGCCATAGCTTTATTAACTCTTTCATCTTTGGGTTCACATCTGCCGAAGAATAAACCTATCCTATAGCTATAGGCCTTATAGTTATGATGTATCCACCACTTGCTAAAGTTAACTATAAGGAACAAGGAAAATACATTATTGAGCTTCCAATGGATGTTGTAAGAATTGCTGTTCCTTTGATTATATACTTCATAATTATGTTCTCCGTATCCTTCTATATAAGTTATAAGTCAAAAATAGATTATCACAAAACAGTTAGCTTATCATTCACGGCTGCAAGCAATAATTTTGAACTGGCAATTGCAGTAGCGGTAGCAGTTTTTGGCATTCAGTCTCAGGAAGCTTTTACTGCAGTTATAGGACCATTAATTGAAGTTCCTGTTATGATCGGACTTGTTAATGTAGCTTTGTTATGGGGAAGAAAGTACTTTGGTTTAAAACAGGAAAAGTAAATATGTTTATTACCTTCTGTGTGTAAATATGATATAATTACCACTAGTTAAGTCAACATAGCAAAATATCATGTGATTTTAGGAGGTACATAGTTTATGTGGGAGTATAAAGTATATGAGTGGGACGGAACATTATGTGGAGCAGAGGATTTAGAAAGTAAACTTTTAGAATATGGAAAAGAAGGTTGGGAATTAGTTAATATTATTCCTCAATATAGCAGTCAGATTTCAAGCATAGATTTATCCACATCATTTAATACATTAGTGTTTAAAAAATTTAAAAAAATTCAAGAATGCTAATTTAGTGTTGTAAGTAAATAAGATGGAAATGGGTTAGTTTAATATAATTTTTAAACTAGCCTTTTAATAGTAGTAGTGGTAAATAATGTTTTATATGATAGAATATATATATGGATAATTAAAAATTATTTATACAGGGTTTTCAATTGAAGATTTTCTATATATGATTTAGTATAAGTCAGCTTTCAATTTAGAAACCTTATAGGTTTATAAATTGGATTGTTTTTTAATTAGGGGGGGATTTTATATGTTCAAATTGAAACTAGTTATACCTGTTTTAATTTCAATTATACTTGCAACCGCAGGTTCTGAATGTTATATGCAAAAGGTAAAAGCTAGTGATGCAGCGGAAAATATAAAACAATGGACAGAACAAAAGGATGTTAGTACAGAAAAAGTGTGGAAATTAACTTTTAAATCAGGTTTGTTAGTTGATTGGCCGTCTTTGGACAAGGCTATTACTGTAACAGATTCAAAGGGTAACATAATTGATGTGGAAACTAATGAGGCAAACTATGGCAACAGTATTTTAATATATCCACCAAAGGATGGATATAAGGCAGGAGAAACTTATTATTTGAATGTTTCGAAGGACTTAAAACTTTATAGTAAAACAGGTTCATCTACAAGTAATCTTAAGCAGCCAATTACTATGAAATTTACAGTTAATGGTATTAAGACAATAGATATAGATAAAGATAGTTTGGTAAGTGTATCAAGTAATAAGTTTGTATTTGATTTAATGAAGCAATTGACAAGTAAGGACAAGAATAAAAATATAATAATATCACCGTTAAGCATAGGAACCATATTAGCTGAGACACAAAATGGATCGGCAGGAGATACAAAAAATGAAATATTAAAGTCTATAGGGTTAAGTAATGCAGACGATAAAACTATAAATGAACAATACTACAGTTTATTAGATTATTACAATAATTTAAAATCAACAAAGCTAAAAACAGCGGATTCCATATGGGTTGATAAAGGTACAATTTTAAATAAGCAATTTGTTGATACTTCACAAAAATATTATAATTCAGAAGTAAGCACGTTAGACTTCAAAGATAATAATTCAGGAGATATCATCAATAAATGGGTAGATAAAAGTACAGATGGACAAGTAAAAAAGATAATAGATAATATTAATGCAGAAGATGCGGCAATTTTAATTAACTCCATAAATTTTAAAGGAACCTGGTTAGATAAATTTCCTAAAGCCAATACAAAACCAGAAGAATTTAATTTATCTAGCGATCAAAAAATAGAAACAGATAATATGGAAGATACACGTGTAAGTAGTTATTTAAAAGAAAATAATTTTGCAGCTGTAAAAATTCCATACTATGATGGGTTAGAAATGGATTTGTTTTTACCGGATAAGGGAGTAGATATAAACAATTTTGTATCAAGTATTAGCAAAAGCAACATGGACAAATGGATGAATGACTTCTATGATGCAAGAGTTACTATGAAAATACCTAAGTTTAAATTAGAATATGAAGAAGACAACATGGTTGATATACTTAAGAAGTTAGGTATAGTTACAGCTTTTGATAAAAGTAAAGCTGATTTTAGTGGAATTTCACAGCAAATGCCACTGTATATAAGTAAAATTACACATAAAACTTTTATCAACGTAGATGAAGAGGGAACAACAGCTGCTGCGGTAACTGCTGTAGAAATGGGTGCTACAGCATGTATGCCGCCAGAATACAAGAATGTTGATTTTACTATTGACAGACCTTTTGTTTTTGCAATAAGAGATTGTAAAACAGGAGTAATAGTATTTATGGGAAAAGTTGAAAACCCACAAAAATAGTTGAAATATATCATATATAAAAGAAGTAAGTTCGAAAGAGCTTACTTTTTTTACGTAGATAACTTATATATTACAAGTTGTTTTAGAAATTTTTTTAAATGTGTGTAATGAAATTAGGGTTTATACGTATTAACATATGATGAATTACTTAGCTAGGTAAAAAAATCAGAGAAAGGGGTGGTTTTAAAATATATGGAACAGACTACATTAATTAATGCTTTAGATGAAAAAAAATCTAGAGATAAAGATTTTACTTATATTTTTGAAACCTACTATAAGAGAATTTACAACTATATATATTACCGGATTAATTGTAATGAAGAAGCAGAAGACTTGGCAAGTGAAATATTTGAAAAAGCAATGATTAAAATCAACACGTATAGTGAAGATAAATCTCCTTTTGAAGTATGGCTTTTCGCTATAGCAAGAAACGTGATAAATGATTATTTCAGGAGATTAAAAAAGCATAAAGTGTTTTCTATGGATAAATTGAAAAAGGTAATATCCATGGAAAAGAATCCGGAAGATATATTTGTAAAATCAGAGACTAATGATGAACTTTTAAAAGCAATAAATATTTTAAATACAAAAGAAAGAAATATTGTAGCATTTAAATTTGGAGCAAATTTAAAAAATAAAGAAATTGCAGAAATTATTGGCATTACAGAAAGTAATGTGGGGGTAATACTCTATAGGACAATGAAAAAGTTAAAAAAAGAATTGGAAAGAGAGGTATAGATATGAACAAAAAAAGTATTGAGAATAAATTTTCTGTGAATATGGATGCTTATCTTAATGGAATACAGAATGTTAATGAATCAAATAGTGAAGAATTTAATGAACTTTTAGAAATCGGAAAAACTTTAGCAAATAGAAATTTCAGTGAAAATAGTAATAAAGAAGCTGTTTTTAATAAAACGTTAAAAAATGTAAATAAGCACAAAGGAGATAATGTAATGAAAAAATCAAATAGAATAAAAAAGACAGTTGCTGCAGCAGCAGTATTTTTAGTAGTAGGTGGTGTGTTTACTCAGACTTCTTTTGCTAAAGGTTTAGCAGAAAAAGTAATAAATAGAATATCTCTTGGTCATATAACAGCGGAACAAATAGAAGAACCTTCGCAAATGGTAATTCCAACTGATTTAAAAGGCAAAATCTTTGATAAAAATAAAAATCCTGTAACAGTGGTTACAAAAAATACTGGGAAATTATATACAAAATCAGGTGAAGAAATTGCTACAGTTTCAAATGGAAAGATAGTAACAGTAACTGAGGCAAAAGCTGAAGATGAAAAAGTTGAGAAAAATATGCTAATAGTTAAAGATTCTAGCAGCTTAAATAAATATACTTGTTTTAATGTTAAGCTGCCTTCATATTTACCAAAAGATTATAAATTTGATAGAGCAGAATTTTATAAAGGTAAAGATGGAAGCGTAAGTAAAAAATATATTGATTTATATTTTACTAATGCAAAAACAGGAAAGTATATTTACATGCAGCAAAGATTTGCTTGCAAAGAAACTAAATATGAAGGTGGAACAGATGGAAAAATTGAAAAAGTAAAAGTTAATGGAAAAGACGCAATATTGTCTGATAACAAAAGTATGGACTGGGAGAATAATGGGGTACTTTATAGTTTATTAGGCAGAGGAGCATTTGGAAAAGATGAATTAATAAAAATTGCAGATTCTATTAAATAAATTTGTAAGGCTAATCATAATATTGTTTTAATCTGCATCTCTTTTGAGTTTATGGCAAGACCATTACAAAAGAGATGCTTTTAATATGCAATTTTTCTTTAAAATGTGTGTAATGAATGAGAAATTATATATTTTTTAAACAAAATATTGAACCTTTTTTATATACAATGTGTCTTACATAATAGAGTTAACAAAATAATTAAAAATATAGAGGTGTATATATTTGAAAAAGTTATTAATAGTGCCATTATTGCTCATGGCAGCAGTAGTTTGCATTATGTTTAAGCCTGGTGAAGTCTTAAGCAGCGTAACTTATGGAAGTAATAAAAATACAGGAAGTTTTTTAATTTTAGTAAATAAAAATCATAGATTATCTAGTAACTATATACCTGAAAATTTAACAATGCCTAATGTGGGATTTTCATCAAGTGCATCTCATGAAGAAAAGATGATGCAAGGTGAAGCAGCTGAACAGTTGGAAAATTTATTCAAGTATGCTCATAAAAAAGGTATAAACTTATATGGAGTATCAGCTTATAGATCTTATAAGTCACAAAAACAAGTATATGATGAGAGAGTTCGACGGGTAGGCAAAAAGCAAGCTGATGAATATGTAGCATATCCTGGTACGAGTGAACATCAAACAGGTCTTGCAATAGATGTTACCAATGAAGATGGTGCTCAAGGTAGGCTAATGGTAGACTTCGGACAAACAAGAGAGGGAAAGTGGTTAAAGGCTAATGCCTATAGATTTGGATTTATTATGAGATATCCAAAAGAAAAAGAAGCTATAACAGGTTATAATTATGAGTCCTGGCATATACGATATGTTGGAGTAAAAGCAGCAAAAGAAATATATGGTAAGAATATAGTGCTGGAGGAGTACTTAGGTGAAAAATAAATTTGATATAATTGATGAATCTAGCAAATAATTATTTTAATCAGTAGATCATCAATAAAAATTGTATTATTTGCTAAATAAATGGATTTGTAAACCTAAGCATAATGCTGTAAAATTACGGTGTTATGCTTAGGATATTGCTTTTAAATAAAAGGTAGACACAAAAATTGGAATAATGTAAAATAAAGAAGAGAAGTTTTCCTGAGATGTGTTGTAGAAATGATGTGTATTAATAATTTTGATACATACTTAAGTG
Organism: Clostridium sp. 001; assembly: GCF_019056555.1. Taxonomy (NCBI): domain Bacteria; kingdom Bacillati; phylum Bacillota; class Clostridia; order Eubacteriales; family Clostridiaceae; genus Clostridium; species Clostridium sp. 001. The sequence goes on from NZ_CP020473.1 coordinate 4,108,034, forward strand.
GCGGATTTTAAAGACAATTCGTCACCCTTACCATACAAGCTGCCTGTAAGTATTAAGTGATACTTAATGACTTGCAGGTGGTTGTTGTTTTGGGTACTAAAAGGTGATATATTTTTATTGTGTATTATAATTAAAATGTGTACATGATAATATAACTTTTTATTTGAATTAACTATAATTTTGGAAGTTGTTATATGATTTTGAGCTGAATAAATAGTTAATATCCGTTCTTTTAGTTTATTTATTTTTTCAGTTTTATCAAGTAATAATTGTTTTAATTATGAGTTTTATTACACAAAATATAATGTAGCCTTTATCTATATAAGTTAATTAATATTAAAGACTATAAAGCCTTAATTTTTATTGTAATTATAGAAGGGATGGGTATTATGGAAAATGATGCAGAAAAGGAAAATGAGAAGGAGGGACAAAGTAAGCGCAATAAAATTATCAAAGGTACTATCATTTCTATTTGCATTTTACTTATTATATATTTTGGGATGGCAGCGTACTTCACAAAGCATTTTTATTTTGGATCTGAAATTAATGGTGTGAATGTTTCAGGTAAAACTGCGGAGCAATTAAATACGGAATTGATATCTCAGATAAAATCATATAAGTTAAATTTAAAAGAGCGAGGTAGTAAAAGCGAACAAATTAGTGGATCTGACATTAAGTTAAAGTATAATTCAGATGATGAATTTAGGAAACTTAAGGATAAGCAAGGCAATTATAAATGGATTATAGCATTTTTAGATACAAATGATACTAAAATGACAGCTGAAGTTTCATATGATAAGCAGATATTGGAAGATAAAATAAATAAACTGTCTTGTCTTGATAACAAAAATGTAATTGAACCTAAAAATCCTAGCTTCAAATACTCAGATAAAGGTTATAATATTGTAAGTGAAGTATATGGAAGTAAAGTAGATAAAACTGCATTATATAATAATGTAGTAAAGGCAATATCTAAAGGTCAAACTACGTTGGATTTGGAAGCAATGAATTGTTATGTAAATCCAAAGTATACTGTAAAATCAGCAAAAACTGCCCAAATTAGGGATCTTCTTAATAAATACGTATCTTCTAAAATTATCTATACATTTGGAGATAAAAAAGAAACTATAGATGGTTCTAAGATAAATAATTGGCTTACAGTTAATGATAATTTCGAAGTTGAATTTGACAAAGACAAAATAAAAAATTATATGCTTGATCTTTCAAAAACTTACGATACAATTGGTAAGACAAGAAGTTTTGTTACAACTTCGGGAAGAACAATAAATGTTGGCGGCGGTGATTATGGTTGGGACATTAATTCCGCTAAGGAAACAGAAAATTTGATCACCTACATTAAACAAGGTGGAACTGTAAAAAAAGAACCAACATATAGTCAAACTGCGGCATCTCATGGAGCTAATGATATAGGAAATACTTATGTAGAAGTAGATTTGAGTGATCAACATTTATGGTTTTATAAAAATGGTTCATTAGTAGTACAAGGGGATGTTGTTACAGGTAATGTAAGTCAGGGACACCCAACACCAGAAGGCGTTTATTGGGTGAAATATAAAGAAAGACATGCTACTTTAAAAGGTGAAGGATACAGTTCACCAGTTGATTTTTGGATGCCATTTAATGGAGGTATTGGAATTCATGATGCAAGTTGGAGAAGTGAATTTGGTGGAAGTATATACATGTCAAGTGGTTCACATGGTTGTGTAAACTCACCGTATTATTTGGCAAGGACAATATTCCAGAATATTGATAAAGGTACTCCAGTTGTTTGTTATTATTAGTATAATACTATACGATTTTAGAAATATGTGTGATTAAATAATAATTTATATGATTAACATAGGATGAATTAATTGAAAAGGTGATAATTAAAAAAGTTATCACCTTTTTTAATTTTTTGATATAATGTAGTTAAAGAATTTTTGTTGTATTTTATCGAAATAAGCAGCATATAAGGGGATATTAAAATATAAATCCAATAATATTTTAATGTCAATAAATTGAGCGGAATTGTAGAATTATATTACAGATGGGGGTATAGTATGCTTGTATCAATAAGAAAAAAAATCTACTCAATTTTTAATAAAGACAATAAGTTGTGGAAATACGAAAGTATAAGAATATGTTTAATATTTTTAGGGATTAGTTTACCTTGGGTTTACTTTTCTGATAGAATTGTAATTAAATTTGCTAGTGATGATAATATGCTCCTAGCTATAAATATATATAAGGGATGTCTATATGTTGGTGTAACTACATTTGTTTTATATTTATTAATAAGTAATCTTTTAAAAAAGGTTGATCTGGTAGAAAAGAAACTTAATGAAAGCTATAAAGAAATATCATTAGTTAATGAAGAACTTAAAACATATGTAAAAAAATTGATTGATTCCAAGGAAAAGTTAGGACTTCAATATAATAAAATCATTAAAAGTGAAAAGAAATTAAGTAAAAGTGAAGAAAAAAACAGGGCTATTATTAAGGCATTACCCGATGCATTATTTGTTGTTAATGATAAAGGGTATCTGATAGATTGTATGTCAAGTGATGAAAAATATGTGCTTATGCCAAAAAAAGATTTTATAGGAAAGAATATTTTAGAAATTTTTCCTAAAACGATGTCAGAAAAACTCTATGAAAAAATGCAGGTAGTGCTTAAAGAAGGAATATTGGATAGCTTTGAATATAAGGTGTGGATTCATAATAAGGAACATCACTTTGAAATTAGAATGGTAAAAAATAATGAAAAAGAAATACTTGCTATATCGAGAAATGTTACTGATGAAAGACGAAATGAAATGGAATTGAAATTAAGTGAAGCCACTTTTAGAAACCTCTTTGAAAACTCATCGGATGCTATATTTATAATTTCAGACGGAAAGATAGTTGATTGTAATCTAGCCATGATTAAAGCATTAGGATATGATTCAAAGACATTTATATTGGGCAAGGATCCACTTGAGTTTTATCCTGAAAAACAGCCAGATGGAGAAATAACTAGAGAAAAAGTTATTAGAATGCGTAAAAATACTATAGAAAAAGGAAAATGTAAATTTGAATGGTGGTATAAGAAGGCCGATGGAAATGTATTACCAGTAGAGGTTATGTTAACAACTATTTTTCTTAATGGAAAGAAAGTTTTTCATTCCTTATGGAGGGATATTAGAGATAGAAAGGAAATGGAACTTAAATTGGAATATTTGAGTTACCGTGATCAATTAACAGGGTTATATAATAGAAGGTTTTTTGAAGCAGAATTAAATAGACTAGATGTGGAAAGAAGTTTACCACTTACAATTGTTATGGGAGATGTAAATGGCTTAAAACTTGTGAATGATTCTCTTGGACATGTTATGGGAGATAAACTCCTTAAAAAGGTGACAGAAGTCATAAAAAAGGGATGCCGAAAAGAAGACATTGTTGCTAGATGGGGAGGGGATGAATTTGTAATCTTATTACCTAAAACAGATGCTTTTCAAACAGAACAAATTCTTAAACGTATTAAATCCATAGCAGCAAAAGAAAAGATAGGTGCTATTGACATATCTATTTCCTTTGGCTATGAAACTAAGAAAAGTAGAGAAGTAAAAATTCAAGAAACTTTCAAAAAAGCTGAAGATTACATGTACAAAAAAAAGCTTTTTGAAGGGCCAAATATGATAGGAAAAACCATAAGTGCTATAATTACTGCACTTCATGAAAAAAATAAAAGAGAAGAAGAACATTCTCATAGAGTTTCAATATTATGCGAGGATATGGGTGAGGCTCTCGGTTTACTTGAACACGAAATTAGGGAATTAAAAACTGTTGGATTGCTTCATGACATAGGAAAAGTAGCTATAGAGGAACATCTACTGAATAAGCCTGGAAAACTTACAGATGAAGAATGGCAGGAAATAAAAAGGCATCCAGAAATAGGATATAGAATACTTAATACAGTAGATGATATGTCAGAAATGGCATACTATGTATTGGCTCATCATGAAAGGTGGGATGGAAAGGGATATCCAAAGGGTCTAAAGGAAAAAGAAATACCACTTCAATCGAGGATTATAGCTATAGCAGATTCTTATGATGCTATGACTAGCGAAAGAAGTTATCGAAGTGCTTTGCCAGAAGAAGTTGCTATAGGGGAACTAAAGCTTAATGCAGGCACTCAGTTTGATCCAGAACTTATAGGTGTATTTATTGAAAGGGTATTAGATAAACTGCATTGTTAAAAGGCATAATACTAGTAATAAATTAAAAATGACTTGTAAAAGAAGGTATGGCAATGAAAAAGGTTGTAATTTGGGGTGTAGGACAAGGCGGACAAATGATGAAAAATCTCTTAAGTCCAGATATGAAAGTTGTGGCGTATTGTGACAATAATAAAAAAATGCAAGAGACTAAGATTGGAAATATACCTGTTATTAATGAGCAGCAGCTTTTGGGTATAGAACCAGACTATGTTTATGTAGCAATTTTAAACAAAGATGCTTGCAAGGAAGTAAAGTTACAAATTGAAGCATTAGCACTCAAATGCAGTATTATTAGTATTACTGAATATCGACAGCAGTTAGATATTCGTCTTGCAGTTTTAAAGTTAATTGCTAGAGAAGTAGAGCAAAGAAATATTCAAGGGGATGTAGCAGAATTAGGAGTATATAAAGGCAAATTTGCAGCTGAAATAAACGCTCTATTTCCAAAGAGAAATATATATTTATTTGATACTTTTGAGGGATTTGACGAGCGCGATATAGAAATTGAAAAGAAAAATGAATTTTCCCGTAGTGAAATTGGGAAATTTAATGATACCAGTATTGACATGGTATCCAGTAGGCTGCCTTATAAAGAACAGGCTATATTTAAGAATGGATACTTCCCTGATACTGCACATGGAATAGACGTAAATTTTGCAGTGGTTAGCTTAGATGCAGATTTGTATCAGCCAATATATGAGGGATTAAAGTTTTTTTATCCCCGTATGAGTGTAGGAGGATATATGATCATACATGACTATAATAACACTCAATTTTCTGGAGTAAGAGAGGCGGTACAACAGTTTTGCAGAGAAGAAAATGTATTTGTAGTTCCAATATGCGATTTACATGGAACTGCTGTAATAGTTAAACAGTAGATATACACAAACTTTATATAGAGTTCCTAAGCAAAAATAACCGTATACTCCGAATATTTTTTACAAACACAAGCCCGGTTAAATATTTTGATAAGCCTAAGTGAAAAATTTTAAAAAATCTAAGAACTTTTGAAAACTCGTACCTCAAACAATTCAAAAAATCTAAGATCTTTACGAATTTTTCACTAAGCCTTATATGCAAAACATTTAAATGTGATTGTTTATTGTAAAAATATTTCTGCGTATACGATTATTTTTAAACTATAAAATTCATATCTGATGTTTCAAAATAATGATTGAACTCATACACAAAAATATCATGATAAAGTTTGGCAGCTAAAGTTAAAATCACTTCAAAAAATAGCTGTCTAATATGCAAAATTACCATTTATAAATACGGGAATTTCTCTTCCATCTTCTGTAACTCCGGTTATATTTAGATCCTCTGTTCCAACCATAAAGTCAACGTGCTCTAGAGAAGAATTTATACCTGCATTTTTTAAATCTTCTTTATTCATATTTTCACTATTTTCTAAGCAGGTAGGGTAACCTTCACCTATAGCTAAATGACAGGATGCATTCTCATCGAAAAGTGTGTTGTAAAATAATATATTTGAATTGGAAATAGGTGAATTAAAAGGTACTAATGCAACTTCACCAAGGTAATGAGAACCTTCATCTGTTTCAATAAGATTTTTTAATGTTTCATAACCTTTTTCACAGGTAAAGCTTATAATTTTCCCATCCTTAAAGGTTAAAGAGAAATTTTCTATAAGATTTCCATTGTAATTTAAAGGTTTTGAACTTACAACTTTTCCGTTTACACCCCATTTTAATGGGAAAGTATACACTTCTTCTGTAGGTATATTTGCCATGAATTCTACACCTTCAGGTGTAGATGATGAACCACCAAGCCATATATGATCTTTTGAAAGTTCAATTTTTAAATCAGTACCTAGTGAATTTTTGTACATGAGATATTTAAATTTATTTTTATTGAGAAAATCCATACTTTTTTTAAGATTTGCTTTATGGGTATCCCATGCATTTATAGGATTTGGTTTATCTGCCCTTACAGTCTTAAAGATAGTATCCCACAGTTTTTCAACTGCTTTTTCTTCTGAAAGGTCTTCAAAAACTTTTTTTGCCCAGGATTTAGTTGGAACTGATACAACACACCAGGAATTTTTATCTGTCATAATCCTTTCTCTATATTCAGAAAGTGCAATATTTTGGGTTTTGCTTGCTCGCATTAATCTTTTTGGATTTACATCTTTCATAAGTTCTGGATCTTGGGCATAAATACTTAAGAATGCAGCTCCGGATTTAGCATAAGATGTATATAATTCTTTTTTCCAATTTGGAAACTCATCAAAAATTTTGTCCTTTCCATTTAAATATTTAATTTTTGTTGAAAGTTCATCACTCCAATTTATTATTACATCTCGTGCACCTTCTTTGTAGGCAACTTCAGAAATTAATCTGGTAAATTCAGCACATTCTATTGGTGAATTTATAACTAATATTTGGTCGTCTTGTATATTAAGACCTGATTTTACAACTATTTTTGAATAACTTTCTAAATAATTTTTATTCATGCCTATATCTCCTTCATTTTTATAATTGTTCTGAGACAATTAATTCTATAGAACTTTTTTCAATTAATTGGTTATACGCTTCAGGTGGAAACTTATCTGTTATTAAGTAATCTATATCATCTAGATCACAGTAAGTTACTAGAGAACAAATATCAAATTTTGAATAATCTGCAAGTATAAATACTTCACTGCTTTTTTTTACTGCAATTTTTTTTATTTCACTTTCAAGTGGAGAAGAATTTGTAACTCCATTAGTTAAGGATATTCCTGTGGCATTCATAAAGGCTTTATTTATATTATAATTTTTAAGCAGGTTTAAAGAATCTATTCCTGAAAAAGAATTTGTTTCTCGATTTAATGTTCCTCCAGTTGAAATTATGTTCAAGTTAGTATATTTTAAGCAGTTTATGATAAAGTTTAGATTATTTGTTACTATAGTAAGGTTATTTTTATCCTTCAAAAAATCTCCCATATTTAAAGTTGTTGTACCTGAATCTATAAATATTATATCTCCATCTTTAACAAAACGTGAAGCAGCTTTTGCTATTAAACCCTTAGTGTAGGTATTTTCTACTTGATTTTCATTAAATGGTGATAACAGTTTAGAATTTGATGCAACACCTCCATATACTTTTTTTATGTTTCCTCTTTTAATTAGTTCCTGTATGTCTCTACGTATAGTGTTTTTGGATACATTAAAAACATCAGTTAAGGTATCTAAGGTTACAGTATTTTTATTTAATACATATTCCTCTATCTGGTTTATTCTCTTTGATTTCATAATACCATACCTTTCAAAAATCTAAATTTAATATGTTAGTAGTAAAACATCATAAAGCATTGGTAAGTTTTACAGGGAATATATTCATAGTCTAAATATAATTATATATAAAAATTATTAAAAGTAAATAATTGAGAAGATGTTATTTACAAGTTAAGTAGAATAAACCTAGTTATGAATAAATAAAAAGGATATTATGGTAAAATGTTGACTAAGTTATAAGAAGAGTGATAACATTTAATCAGAAGATACTCAACATATAATAAACAAATGACCATTATAAAAATGATAGGAGAGATGATTTAAAATGGTACAGGCTTCTAACATACAAAAATCAAGGCTTTTGAAAAAGATATCTATTATATCAACATTCGGAGGACTTTTATTTGGATATGATACAGGAGTTATAAATGGCTCACTTACTTTTATGTCAAGAAAAGATCAATTGAATTTAACAGCTGTTACTCAAGGTGCTGTTACAAGTTCTCTAACTTTAGGAGCAGCTTTAGGAGCAGTGTTTACAGGACGCTTATCTGATAAATATGGAAGAAGAAAGCTGCTTAGAGCACTTGCGGTAATTTTTTTCTTTGCAACTTTAGGATGCGCACTTTCACCAACTGCATCAGTTATTATTGCTTGCAGATTTATATTAGGATTAGCAGTAGGTGGAGCATCAGCTATTGTACCAACTTTTTTGTCAGAAATGGCCCCCTCAAGCATTAGAGGAAGTATTGTTTCACAAGATCAATTTATGATTGTATTAGGACAGCTGTTAGCTTACATATTTAATGCTATTTTAGGAAATATCTTTGAAAACCCGGCAATATGGAGGTATATGATAGCTATAGCTACTATTCCAGCAGTTGCATTATGGTTTGGGATGTTATTGGTTCCAGAAACACCAAGATGGCTTGCTGCAAAAGGAAAAACTGCTAAATCACTTGAGGTTTTAAAAATGATCCGTGATGAAGTAGAAGCACAAAAAGAACTTAAATTAATACAAAATAACATAAAGGAAGATAAAGGTTTGGGAAAAGTAACTTTTAAGGATATAAGTACTCCATGGATTCGACGTCTTGTATTAATTGGTATTGGTATAGGTGTAGCACAGCAGATTGCTGGAGTAAATATAGTTATGTATTATGGTACAACGATTTTGGAGCAGTCTGGATTTGGAGTTAAAGCAGCTTTAATTGCTAATATAGGAAATGGAATAGTGTCTGTTATTTCGGCATTGGTTTATATGAAATTTTTGGCCAATAGGTTTAATCGTAGGACTATGTTATTATTAGGATATACTGCTACTACTTTATCAATGGCTGCATTGTCTATAGTTACGTTTAAGTTAACAGGATCAGTGTTACTTCCTTTTTTAGTTATTGCTTTAACTATGATTTTTTTGGCTTTTTTTCAAGGAACTATTGGTCCTGTAACGTGGTTAGAAATGTCTGAAATTTTCCCACTAAGAGTAAGAGGCTTAGGTATGGGAATTGCAACATTCTTTTTATGGATAGGTACGTTTTGTGTTGGGTTTATGTATCCTATATTATTGAAGACAGTTGGATTAACTTGTTCGTTTATTGTATTTGTAGTATTTGGCGTTATTGATATATTATTTACTTATAAATTTGTACCAGAAACGCGCAATAAATCTTTGGAAGAATTAGAAGAATCATTTAGAAACTATAATATGAAAAATTATAATAAAGCATATGTACAAAGTTAATGCATTAGGCGAGAGTAATTTTAAATTATTTTTAAGCTGCATTCCTATAGTTGATAGGGGTGCAGCTTTATTATGTCTTAAATATATAGATATGTTGATGACTATAGTGACAGATATGGGTAACCTGGGTATTGTTTGGATTATTATAGCTATTATTTTAATATTAGATAAACCGTATAGGATGGTTGGAAGTGTAGTGATATTAACATTAATTGTGAGCACAATTACTGGAGAAGGAATAGTGAAACACATAGTAAGACGAACTAGGCCATGTAATCAGCAAAATAGTTTGAATATGTTGATTTCAAAGCCCATATCTTATTCTTTCCCTTCAGGACATATTTTGTCTTCCTTTGCTGCTGCAGAAGTGTTATCCATGTATTTTACTGAGTATAAGTTGATATTTATAGGAATAGCATTTTTAATAGTTTTATCCAGAATGTATTTATATGTTCACTATCCAACAGATGTTATAGCAGGAGTCATACTTGGTATTTTGTGCTCAAAATAAATTTTTATAATTTTACAAGAAGGATTTATGGAAAAGGTTGCAATGTTTTATCAAAATGTATTATAGAAAAATTGTTTTTAATACTTATTAAATATTTTTTATCTAAGGTGTATAAAAATCCTTGTCTTGTAATCCTGAATGTACCTGCTGCATATAGTTATGCCAAATTTGCCCTGGGTATGTTCCACCATATAAGTTATCAACATACCTTGGTATATCATATCCAACCCACACTACTGTAGTATAGTAAGCAGAATATCCGCATAACCAACCATCCTTCTGGTTACTTGTTGTACCAGTCTTAGCAGCACTAGTAATTCCATCAAGCCTTACATTATATGCAGTACCCCAGGTATTTTCTAAAGTGCCTTTTAAAATATCCGACATTAAATAACTTGCATTATAGTTATATACCCTTCTTTTTCCTAAGTTATTTTCATAAATAGTTTCTCCCTGGCTATTTACAATACTACGTATGCATGTAGGAGCAATAAATTCTCCTCCCCTTGCAAGTGTTGAATAAGCAGAGGCCATTTCTATGGGAGTTACTCCATAAGTTAAACCGCCTAATGCAGCAGATAGAGTGTAATCTTTTTTTACAATTTTATTAAAATCCATATCCCTTACGAAGGATAATCCATAAGTAGGCGTTATGTCATTAAATACTTGGTATGCAACACTATTTAATGACATTTGCACAGCTGTTCTTATAGATATATCTCCCATATAAACATCACCATCATTATGAGGACCTCCATTTATATAATGGTCATTTATAATAGTTGTGTCATCATATCCTTTTTCAAAGGCAGGAGTATAAACTGCCAAAGGTTTAAAAGATGAACCAGGCTGTCTAAAGCACTGAAATGCTCTATTCAAATAATCTTTCTCGGGACTTGTTCTACCACCTACTATTGCTATAACATATCCAGTTTCATTATCTATTGAAACGGATGAACCCTGCAGAGAATATATTCCTCTATTTTGCTCTGTAAAATCTAGGAGACCATTATCTAAGGAATCTTGTAAAAGTTTTTGTTTATCCATATCTATAGAAGTATAAATTTTATATCCATTAGTGCGGATGTCATTTATACATTCGTTATATACATTAGAATAATTTTTATCATAACTAGCCATATCCTGCTGTGTATCGAATGTATTTTTAAATTGGAATCCATTTAGCTTCATAAGCACCCTTGCAGCACAATTAAGGGCATAGGATTCAACCCATACATTTCCATCATATTTTTCTGGATTTAATACAATTTTATAGTTAATTGCTGTAGTGTACTGATAATCTGTAATATAATTATTTTCCCTCATTGATAATAGGATAAGATCTCTACGTTTTAATGTATTGTTTATATTCCTTATAGGGTTATAGTAAGTAGGATTATTAGGTATTGCAGCTAAAAAACATATTTCTGATAAATTAAGTTCATTACAACTTTTGTTAAAATATCTTCTTGAAGCTCCCTCAATTCCATAAGCATTATTGGCAAAATTAATATTATTAATATAAAATTCTAGGATTTGTTGTTTAGTATATTTTTGATCTAATTTTATAGCAATTATTATTTCTTCTAATTTCCTTTTATAAGTTTTGTCAAAATTTAAAAACACAGTCCTTGCTAACTGCTGTGTAATTGTACTTCCACCCTGTGTAATTTTTCCCTTGCTTTTTATAATAGAATATAAAGCTCTGAGATTTGCCTTTATACTAAAAGCACCATGATTAAAATAATCTTTGTCTTCTATAGATATAAAGGAATTTTTTACAGCTTGAGGTATATAAAAAGATGTTAAATATAGAGAATTTTTTGAACCATATAGTTTATTTATTACAGTATTCTTTGAATCATACAAATAAGTTGTTTGATTTCCATGAAAAGTACTATATGATATAGAATTTACTTTAGCTGACGCATCATTATAGAGTGATACTGCTATAAATAAATACTTAATACAAAAGAGTAATATAACTATTATAAATACAGAAAAAACTTTGAGTAGTGTATGCTTTTTTACTTTATGAGTTCTTTTGCTTTTTTGCTTTTTTCGCAATTGAGTCACTTCCATTTTTAATTGTGTACTTATAATATCCCCAGTAAATTTTTTATATATACTTTATCTTGGAACTGCAATGTATTTAAAACATCTCCTTTTCTTGAACTCCTAAGCACACTAAAAGTTTAAAGTCATATACTAAAAAGGAAAGAATAAAAAAGGGGACTATGCATGACATTAATTTTATCTGCATTATTGTTTAGTTTATCCTCTAACCTAGATAATGTAGTTGTAGGTATTGCTTATGGAATAAAGAAAATAAAGATAGGAGTAGTTCCTAACCTTGCAATAGCAGTTATAACTTGTACAGGAACATTTCTATCAATGTCACTTGGGGTGTATATATCAAAATTTTTACCTCACTCTATAGCAAATGCATTAGGTTCTATAGCCATTGCTATATTGGGAGTATATTTTATAACACAAAGTATAATAAAACTTATAAATAATAAAAAATCAAATGAACTTGCTTTAAAAGACATTAATGATATGATTGAATATGCCGAAAAGTCAGATTTGGACAACTCCGGTGATATAAATATAAAAGAAGCTCTTCTTATAGCATTTGGGTTGACCTTTAACAATTTAGGTACTGGCATAGCAGCTAGTATAACAGGAGTTAGTATTCAATTTACAGTCATATTTACATTTATATTAAGTATTCTTACAATTATAATTGGTGAAGTTGTAGGTAATCATGTATTGGGTAAATTATTTGGTAAATATGCACCATTAATTTCAGGCATATTGTTAATAGCACTTGGTATAATTGAATTCTTTAATTGATATTATTTTACTAATTGTTATATAAAAGTAAATTAGAAGAATTAGATGCTGTCTCAAAATACATTTTGAGGCAGTATATTTTCTAAGTAACATATTTTTAACATTTGATTTCTTAAAAAATATTTACAACTAAGGAATATATGTATATAATAAGAAACGGATTATTACTAATTAAAAATATAATTTAATAACATTGTTAGGTGAGATTACTGTACAGACATACGCTACTGCCCAGAAATGTCGAGAGACGCCAATGGGTGAGCAGGTACTACCGGATTAAGGTTTTACTTAATGTAGCTGACAACATTCATAGAAATATGAATGCTTATGATCTAAGCTTTACAGAGTCAAAGCTCAACGAGTGAAGATGTACTATTTTTTGTCTTGGAATTTATTAAGAATCCAATCTCTTCATTTTGTTGCGAAGAGATTTTTTTATTGGATAAATTACCAAGTTAAGGAGAGTGATGAATTTAATGGACGGTGACCCGTGTCATAAATGCAATGATATAAAACTTAAAGATTTATTGGTAAAAATATTATAGGGGATGTACTTGCATTAAAAAATTTGCATTGTGCATCCTGAAAGCAAAGGAGTGTATACAATGCAATTTACAAGCGTTTATTTAAGCAGAATATTGGGTAATAAAATTTATACGACTAGTAAAGAAGTAATAGGAACTTTAAAGGATGTAGCTGTTGATGTGAATTTTCAAAATCCAAAAGTTACCATAGCTGTTGTTAAAACAAAAGAAGGAATAAAATTTATTGGTTTTGATAATATCAGTGTTTCTAAGGAAAAAGGACAGTATGTTTTAATGTGTAGTGAAGTTCAAGATAAAGATTTAGGTGACTGTATGTTACTGAAAAAGTATGTTTTGGACAAACAGATTGTTGATGTTAATGGAAGAAAGGTAGTTAGAGCTAACGATGTTAGGTTAGTTATATTACCATCAGGTATGTTTATTGCAGCAGTAGATATTGGTATGGATGGGCTATTAAGAAGGATTGGAATTGCTAAACCATTAAAGAGATTAGGATTTAAAATATCAAGTAAACTAATGTTATGGGATGATATTCAAACGGCTTTTACCTCAAAAGACATTTTACTTTCAAAAAGTTATAATAAACTATCCACAATTCATCCTTCAGATCTGGCAGATATAATTGAGGACTTTGATGTAAATACAGGTGCAATTATTTTCTCTAACTTAGATGCTGCATCAAAATATAACCTATGTTCTATACCCGTAATTGATGAACAAATGCATATCATAGGGATTGTTAATATAAATGATATTTTCTATGAAATTACTAAGTCCAATAAAAGGTATAGATAATGGAGGCACTAATGATGAATGCAAAGAGAAAAACATGGATGGCAAATTTATTAATATTTTTAAGTGTTTTAGGTCCTGGAATTATAACAGGTAGTGTAGATAATGATGCAGGTGGTATTACAACATATTCTGTAGCAGGTGCTACCTATGGTTACAAATTACTTTGGTCATTAATCCCATGCTTTATTGTGCTTCTTGTAGTGCAGGAAATGAATGCTAGAATGGGAATAGTTACAGGTAAAGGGCTGGCAGATTTAATTAGAGAAAATTTTGGTGTTAAGGTAATTTCCTTTATGTTTATTGGGCTAGTAATTGCAGATATAGGAAATACAGCTACAGAGTTTGCAGGTATAGCAGGTAGCATGCAGATTTTTGGAGTAAGTAAATATATATCGGTACCACTAGCTGCTGTTGCAGTATGGATTTTGGTAGTAAAAGGTACATATAAGACTACTGAAAAGTTATTTTTGGTTTTTAGCATATTTTTATTATCCTATGTTGGCTCTGCATTTTTCGCTAGACCAGACTGGCATGAAATAGGACATGCATTAATTCATCCTGCTATTGAAACTAATTATGACTATATAAGTACGGTTATTGGTATGGTGGGAACTACTATTGCACCCTGGATGCAGTTTTATATGCAGTCAGCAGTTATAGAAAAAGGACTTAAGATGGAAGAATTTAAATACGAATTTTGGGATGTTGTTGTTGGAAGTGTTATTACAGTAGTAGTTGCTTTCTTTATAATCGTAGCTTGTGGGGCAACACTTCATAAAAGTGGAATCCAAATAAATGAGGCTAAAGATGCTGCATTAGCGTTAAAGCCACTTGCTGGAGCCTTTGCTTCTCAAATTTTTGCTTTTGGATTATTTATAGCTTCTATTTTTTCGGCTGCAATACTACCTTTGGCTACAGCATTTTATATTTGTGAAGCTTTTGGGTTTGAAGCTGGTATAAATAAAACATTAAAAGAAGCACCACAGTTTTTTACACTGTTTACTATAATAATTATTATTGGGATTGGTATTATATTAATTCCAGGAGCACCTTTAATTCAGATAACATTATGGTCACAAATAATAAATGGTGTGTTACTTCCCGTAGTTTTAATTTGTATGATGCTTATGGTAAATAATAAAGATATTATGGGCGAATATGTAAATGGTAGAACTAAAAATGTAATAGGATGGGTAACTATTATAGTGTTAATTATATTAACAGTTATTTTAACTTTTGAACCTATTTTAACTGCTTTAAAAAAATAGAGTAAAAAAATAAAAGCCATCATTGGAGAATGGCTTTTATTTTTAAGTAATACTTACTTTTTAATTTATGCCATCTGTTTCGTTCTGTGCTGGTTAATAAGTGCGATAATGCATCCTATTGCGGCAATCAAAAATATTATTGCCAATACACCTATGCCAACAGAATAGCTGTATATGTCGCTGATCCCGCCAATAACCGGAGGACCGAAAGTTTGACCGACATCCATAAGAGTACTCATTATCCCAAGAGAGGCCCCTAGTTGTCCCTTGTGAGCAACATCTGCAGCTAGTGCACTGGTACTTGCAGTGATTAAGGCAAAACCAAGTCCATATATGAATATTAAAGGAATAATGGCAAATGTGGATTTCAAAATGGCCAGAAGAAAGAAGGATATACTGCATGTTAGCAGACCTGTAACCATCATAGGCAGACGTCCCAATTGATCTGATGCTCTGCCAAACAGTGGTTTGAACAGAATTATTCCAACTAATTGTATACCCAGCAGAATACCAATTTCACCTGTAGACATATAAAGTTGTTTTGCATATAGTGGAAATATCATTTCAAATGCACCGTAGGCAAAGTACGTACAAGCTTCAAGTATTCCCACTAGAAGAAGTGGACGATAGTTAAGCAATCTCCATAATTTTTTAAAGAAAGAAATATTTTCTGACTTATATTTTTTTACTTTAGCAGTTTCTTTATTTTCGGTATCTTTTGATTTATGAAAAAACCGAATTGCAAAGGTTAAAGCCAAAATACCTGCAATACCTGCAATAAGATAGACACTTACATATCCACCATTTTGATAGGCTGTACCACCAACAGTTGGAGCCAAGGCACGGCCAATTATTGTTGCAGAGGAATAAAGAGATAAATTTTCTCCAGTATTCTTACTGCTAAAGGCGGCAATAGTAGCCATGGCCACAGGACCAAATGCAGCTGTTGCAAAACCGTGATAGAAACGAACAACGCCAAGCTGCAAAGGATCATTCACCAGTAGATAAAGAAAAGGTGCACTGGCAAATATTAATAAGGAACCTATAAGAATTTTCTTGTATCCAAAACGATCAGCCAAATCTCCTGCGAGATAGCTTATCAAAATTCCGGGTATAGTCGATGCTGATGCAATCCAGCCAATTTGTATACCAGTTGCTCCTAAACTTTTTGCAAATATGGGTAAAATAGGAGATTTTGATATGGTAGAACTAAATATTGCCAGAGCTCCACAGCATCCAATCATAAGAATCATGCGAAGCCCGTTTGAAATGTTTTTCAAAATTCATTCCTCCTAAAATTTAATATGAAGGTATCTCCTTCTGAGTTGGTTCTAACTTATAATCCTCACGTAAATTTCAAAAAATTTTAAACTGCAGTTTTTCAATATCTCTTTGCTGTTTATAGCTGATGCGAAGAACAGCATTTTCAGGAATTCCAATATCCTTGTCTATGCCATCCCAAATATATTTTAAGTATACTACTTTCTATAGCTAAATTAAATATAAGACAGCAATTGATTGATATTTAATACACATTTAACAGTATTTAATAGTCATATAATAGTTTAATACTTAAGCCATTGATGTTACTATGATTAAATTATTATTTGTAAGTACTGTTATTAAAATTTAATTTAAATATTGATTTTATATATCACTATGATATAATAAATAACATAATATATCATAGTGATATATAAAACAGAGGTGAGATTGAATTGTCAAAAGTAAATAAAACAAAATATGCTATTTTGGGAGTACTTAGTCATATATCAGGGTCTGGATATGATATTAAAAAATTTTGTGATTCTTCTATAAACTATTTTTGGAATGAGAATTATGGACATATATATCCTGTACTAAAGAAAATGGAAGAAGAAAAACTTATAACAAAACAGGTTGAGCAGACAGAAGGAAGACCCAGTAAAAATGTTTATTCCATTACAGAAAAGGGCAGAAAAGAACTAAGAGAGTGGATCATGCTTCCTGTAGAAAGAGTTCCTAACAGGTCAGAGCTTTTGCTGAAGATATCTCTTTCAGGAAATGTACCTACGCAAAATGTCATTCAAAAAATTGAGAGTGTAAAAGAAGAGTGTGAAAAAGAATTTGAGGAATATTCGAAAATTGAAGATGCATTTAACACAGGAAAGATAAAATTAGATGAAAAAAATTTAGCTTTGTGGAAGTCGACTGTTAGGTTTGGAAAATATACTGAAGAGGCAAAATTAAAGTGGTGTGATGAAACACTGAAAAGTTTAAAAGATATAGAAGATTGATAGATTAGGATTAAGGAGATGTATAAAATGAAAGTGTTAGCTTTAAATGGAAGTCCAAGGGGAGAACAGGGAAATACAGAAGTTATTTTAGAAAATTTCCTTAAAGGATGCTCGAAAGCAGGAGCAGATGTAGAAACTATATATCTTAAGGATAAAAAGATAAATCACTGTAGAGGCTGTTTTACATGTTGGACAAAGACTCCTGGAAAATGTGTTTATAAGGATGATATGAGTGAATTGCTAGACAAAATAAAAGAAACAGATGTAATGGTATATGCAACTCCTCTATATTATTTTACTGTAACTGGAATAATGAAAGATTTTATGGATCGTATGCTGCCTATGAATAAGGGTGAAATGGTTAAAAAAGATGAAAAATATTCTCATATTCGTCGATTTAGAAAAGATCCAGTAAAGACTGTTTTAATCTCAAATTGTGGTTTTCCCGGCAGATATAATTTTTCCGGTTTACTTGAAACTTTTAAAGTTATGACTAAGGGAAATCTTGCAGCGGCAATTTTAAGTGATAAAGGTGGAGTACTTGCAGCTTCTAAAGATAACGATATGGTGAAAAAATTGTATGAACCTTTCTTTAAGGCGGTAGAAAAAGCTGGAGAAGAAGTTATAAAGTGTGGATATGTAAAAGATGATACACAAGCTATACTTGATAGGGATGTTATTGATACGGAAACGTATTTAAAGAATGCAAATAAAAATTGGAATGAATAAATTGGAGGTTAGCTATGGAAAAGTCATATGCCGATGGTGTGAAAAATAAAGGTTCCATATTGAGAAATGTATTTAATAGGGATTTTGTTGTAAGTGCTATAGTACCTGTTGTAATATTTTATGTTTTTGATAAATTTGAAATGACTCTTAGTGGAATCATATTTTCTGGTTTGTGGAGCATAGGTGTTGTTATAATAAATTTTATTAAAACGAAAAAACTTAATGCTTTAGCGGCAATTGCTGCAGCTTTCTCAGGAATTGGTTTGGTGGGAAGTGCTATTTCTAAAAATGCTGCCTTTTATTTTGTATCTCCTCTGGTTGGAAACGCCTTGGTTTCTTTAATCTTCTTTTTATCCTTATTGTCTAGAAAATCTTTGATTGAAGTAATAGTAGAGCAAAGTTATTTAAAAAATGCTCCAGAAAAGATGAAAAATGATAAAGACCATAAATTTGTGTGGAGGTTTCTTACTGCAATATGGGGATTTGGTAATCTAAGTCAGGTAATTTTGGGTGCTATACTTCTTAAAGTTGTATCCATGAGTTTATACTATGCTGTAATTAATATATATGGAAATATTTTAAGTATTTTGCTCCTGGCATTTTCCATCACATTCCCAAAAATATATTTCAAAAAGAAAAGGCAAAAGATTTAAAAATTAGTATTGACAACGTGGAAAAAAAGCTTTAATATATAAAACAAGTTAGTAATATAAAACCTGTGAAAAGAAATAGTAAATATGGAAATTTAGTTTAAGCGAATTTGGGGTAGTGTAAGCCAAGTACTGTAGTCTGTATTGAATGGGTCTTGGAGGTGTAATGCAAAATTATAGTAGCAAAAACCGGTAGTCTACCGTTAAAAGGACAGGGTATCGAGTAAATCTGTACCTGGAAAAGATAGTTTGTATTTAGGTGGCATAACGAAATTTAACATTTCGTCCTTTAAGGATGAGATGTTTTTTATTTAAAAAAAATTCACCATAAATAGAGGCTAATTTGGGTGGCAACGCGGTCATTTCGTCCCAGTTTAAGGATGAAATGGCCTTTTTTGTATAAATTTAAATCAAAGAGGTGGTATTTTGTGATCAATCTTAAAAAAGAAGAATTTTATTATTATAAAAATTTGAAAAAGACCTTCCCTTTATTTATAAAAATAAATGGAGATGAGATTACCCCTATAGGTATTTACTATAGCTTGGAAGGAAAAAATAAATTCTTATTTGAAAGTATATATTCTGAAAATGAAATAGGAAGATATTCTTTTGCAGGAATGAATCCCTATAGGAAGATAAAAAGCTGCGGAAATGAAATACGTGTAGAAGATAAAAGCGGAGTAAGAAGTGTTCAGGGAAAAGTACTGGATTATATAAAAAAATATTTAAATGTACCTTATGATAGCCTTGGACTTTCTATACCATTTACAGGAGGAGCTATAGGTTATGCAGGATATGATGTGATAAGGCAGTATGAGAAGCTGCCCAATGAAAATGAAGATTCTTTAAAAACACCAGAATCATACCTTATGTTTTACAAGACTTTTGTATGCTATGACCATTTTAAACATGAAGTTTATTTTATTTACAATGTGGCAGAAGAGGATGAAAGTTCTTACGAAAGTATTGTAGACTCTCTGGAAAGTTTGAAAGATATGATATGTACAAGTAATGTTATTCATAAACTTTCAGAAGTTAAAGAATGCAAAAAATTTACATCGAACGTTTCAAAAGAAAAATACTGCAGCATGGTAGAAGAAGCAAAAGAATACATAAAAGCTGGGGATATATTTCAGGTAGTTTTGTCACAAAGGCTGAAATTTGAAAGTACTTCGGATCCCTTTGAAGTATACAGAAGATTAAGAGCTAAAAATCCTTCACCTTATCTTTTTTATATAGATTTTGAAGAATTTAAAGTAGCAGGTTCCTCTCCAGAAAGCTTAGTAAGTGTAAAGAATGGACGGGTTATGACTAACCCTATAGCGGGTGCAAGACCTAGGGGAAAAACTTTGGAAGAGGATTTAAAATTAAAAAAAGAATTGTTAGAAGATGAAAAGGAAAGAGCGGAACACGTGATGTTAGTTGATCTTGGGAGAAATGACATAGGGAAAATAAGTGAGTTTGGAAGTGTAAAACTAGATAGATTTATGGATGTAGATTTTTACTCTCATGTTATGCATATAGTTTCCAAGGTTTCAGGAGATTTGAGAAAAGATTTGGGATATTTAGATGGATTAATATCTTGTTTGCCTGTAGGAACTGTATCTGGAGCACCTAAAATAAGGGCTATGGAGATAATTGATGAGCTTGAAGATACTAAAAGAGGTATATATGCTGGTGCAGTTGGATACTTTTCACTTAATGGAAACATGGATACCTGCATTGCAATAAGAACCATACTCTTTAAAGATGGTCATGCGTACGTTCAAGCTGGTGCAGGAATTGTGTATGACTCTGTTCCAGAAAGAGAATATCAGGAAACATTAAATAAAGCTATGGCTATGATAGAGGTGATATAAGATGATACTTTTAATAGATAATTATGATTCATTTACTTATAATCTTTACCAGTATATTGGTGAAATATATAAGGATATAAAAGTTTTTAGAAATGACAAAATATCACTGGATGAGATAGAGAGGTTAAATCCTGAAGGAATAATACTTTCCCCGGGACCAGGTATTCCTGAAAATGCAGGTATATGTATAAAGGTTGTAAAAAAATTCGGGGGTAAAATCCCTATTCTGGGGATATGCCTTGGGCATCAGGCTATTGGATGTGCTTATGGTGGAAAAGTAGTGAGAGCAAACAATATAATGCATGGAAAGACATCAGAAATAAGCATAGTTCCAAATAAATTATTTAAAAATTTGGAAAATTCTATAAATGTTATGAGATATCACTCTCTTATAATAGAGAAAGGTACTTTACCAGAAGAACTTGAGGTGACAGCAGAAAGTTTGGATGACAAAGAGATAATGGCTGTGAAGCACAGGAAATATGAAGTTTATGGACTCCAATTTCATCCGGAATCAATTCTTACAGAGAAGGGAAAGCAAATAATAAAAAATTTTTTGGGGGGGATTTGTAATGTTACAGCAGACAATAGAGAGAATCATATGTAAAAGTAATTTGGAGGAAAGTGAAGCCTATGAAGCTATGAATGAAATAATGCAGGGAAATGCAGAAGATTCTCAAATAGGAGCTTTTCTAGCAGCCTTGAGAATGAAAGGTGAAACTGCAGAAGAAATAACAGGATTTGCAAGGGCGATGAGGGATAATGCGGAGAATTTAAAACTAGAGTCAGAGTATGTTATTGATACTTGTGGAACAGGAGGGGATGGAGGAAGAACATTCAATATATCCACAGCAGTATCCTTTGTAGCTGCAGCTGCAGGAGTGAAAGTGGCAAAACACGGCAACAGAGCAGTATCAAGTAAAAGTGGAAGTGCAGATGTACTTGAAAAGTTAGGCTTTAATATAAATTTAGAACCAAAATATGTTTCCAATTGTATTGATAAAAGTGGTATGGCATTCTTGTTTGCTCAAAAGTACCACCGTGCAATGAAAAATGTAGCCGGTCCAAGAAAGCAATTGGGTATAAGAACAGTATTTAATTTACTAGGCCCACTTACGAATCCAGCTTTTGTAAAAGGCCAGGTACTTGGAGTATATGATAAGAATTTAACTCACACAGCGGCAAAAGTACTTTCAAATTTAGGCTGTGAAAGGGCTATGGTAGTTTGTGGAGAAGATGGACTTGATGAAATAACTACTACTTGTAATACCTATGTGAGTGAATTAAAAGATGGAAAAATATCAGATTATAAAATAAATCCAGAAGATTTTGAAATTAATGTATGCAGTATGGATGCCATAAAAGGATATACTGCTGAAGAAAATGCAGCACTTATACGGGAAATTTTTCAAGGAGAAAAAGGTGCTAGAAGAGATATTGTAGTTTTAAACAGTGCAGCAGCTTTATATGTTGGAAAAGCATGTGAAAGCATGGAAGAAGGAGTGAAGATGGCAGAAGGTATTATAGATTCTAAAAAAGCTTATGAAAAGATGAATGAACTCATAAAGTGCAGTAATAATTTTTAGGAGGCATGAAAAAATGATACTTGATGAAATAGTGAAAGCTAAAAGACCTCAATTGGAATTTGAAAAACAAAATATGCCTCTTACTAAAATAATAGAAGGATGCAGCAGCAAAGTTACAAGAGATTTTAGAAAAGCACTTGGCAAAGAAAAGATATCTATCATTGCAGAGATAAAGAAAGCATCACCTTCAAAAGGTATTATTGTAGAAGATTTTGATCCGGTAAGTACAGCTAAAATATATGAAAGCATAGATATAGATGCAGTGTCTGTACTTACAGAAAAAAATTTCTTTAAGGGAAGTGATAAATATATAAGTAAAGTAAAAGAGGTAAATTCAAAGCCCATTTTGAGAAAGGATTTTATAATTGATACCTATCAAATATATCAATCCAAATTTATAGGTGCAGATGCTATTTTGCTTATAACAGCCATCTTAAAAGATAAATTAAAAGATTATTACAATTTAGCACAAAGTATTGGACTTCAATGTCTGGTGGAAGTCCATGATGAAGAGGAACTTGAAATTGCACTTGAAGCTGGATGTTCCATTGTAGGAATTAACAATAGAAACTTAAAAGATTTTACAGAAGACTTGAAAAATACAGAAAGAATTATAAAGAAAATACCGAAGGAAGCTTTGGTAGTGTCTGAAAGTGCCATAAAGGCTCCAGAAGATATAAGATATTTAAAAGGATTAGGCGTAAGTGCGGTGCTTATAGGAGAAACTTTTATGAGAAATATTAAAGATGAGTACAAGTTAAGAGATTTTGTAAAACAGT
Source organism: Clostridium sp. 001 (assembly GCF_019056555.1). Lineage (NCBI taxonomy): Bacteria > Bacillati > Bacillota > Clostridia > Eubacteriales > Clostridiaceae > Clostridium > Clostridium sp. 001. The sequence goes on from NZ_CP020473.1 coordinate 4,131,133, forward strand.
CCAAGTTTTGAAAAGGGTGAATTTATGACTTTAGTAAAGATATGTGGTATAAGGCGAATTGAAGATGTAGAAATTTTAAACAAGCTCCTTCCAGATTACGCCGGATTTGTGTTTTGTAAAAGCAAAAGGCAGGTTACTTTAAAATTAGCAGAAGAGCTTATTAAAAATTTAGATAAAAAGATAAGGCCAGTGGGAATTTTTCAAAACAATAGTTTGGAAGAAGTGAAAAATACAGCAGAAATGTTGAAGTTAGATGTAATCCAGCTTCATGGAAGGGAAGATGAAAGTTATATAAAAAGCTTGTATCCATTTAAAATATGGAAAAGTGTAAGTGTTGATGGAAAAGATATATTAGATAATGTAAAACACAAGATAGATAAAATATCAAATTATAATGTGGAAGCAGTGCTTGTAGATAGCAGTGTAGGAGGAAAGACTGGAGGAACGGGCATAAACTTTAATTGGAATGTATTGAAAAACTTAAATATAAATAAGAAATTGGTACTCGCAGGAGGTCTTAATCAAGATAACATAAATACTGCTTTAGAATGTGTAAAGCCCTATGCAGTAGATGTATCCAGCGGGGTTGAAGAAAATGGTATAAAGAGTTTTGAAAAAATAGATGAATTTATAAAGAAAGTGAGGAATTTTTAATGGATGGAAGATTTGGAAAATTTGGAGGACAGTATGTACCAGAAACAATAATGAATGCAGTTATGCAGCTTGAAAAGGAGTTTAACAAAGCAATAAAAGATGAAAAATTTATAGAGGAATATAAGTACTACCTTAAAGATTATGTGGGAAGAGAAAATCCACTGTATTTTGCAAAGAATTTTACTAAAAAATTAGGTGGAGCAAAAATATATCTTAAAAGAGAAGACTTAAATCATACGGGAGCACATAAAATAAACAATGCACTAGGACAGGTGCTCCTTGCAAGGAGAATGGGTAAAAAAAGGGTTATAGCTGAAACAGGAGCTGGACAGCATGGGGTAGCTACAGCTACAGCAGCTGCTATCTTTGGCATGGAATGTGAAGTATTTATGGGTGAAGAAGACATAAGAAGACAAGCTCTTAATGTATTTAAGATGAAAATATTAGGATCAAAAGTCACTTCTGTAACTTCGGGAACGGGAACACTTAAAGATGCTGTAAATGAAGCTATGAGAAATTGGGTGTCAAATATAGAAGATACCTTTTATGTAATAGGTTCTGTAATGGGACCGCATCCTTATCCAACTATGGTCAGGGATTTTCAAAGGGTAATTGGGGATGAAGCTAGAAAGCAGATTCTGGAGAAGGAAGGGAGACTTCCTGATTATGTCATAGCTTGTGTAGGCGGCGGGAGTAATTCTATGGGAATTTTTTATCCATTTGTAGAAGATACTTCTGTAAATTTGGTAGGGGTAGAAGCAGCAGGAAAAGGACTTGACACAAATGAACATGCAGCCACTATATCAAAGGGCTCTGTAGGGGTAATTCATGGTATGATGACTTATGTACTTCAAGATGATGACGGTCAAATACTTCCAGCTTATTCTATATCAGCAGGACTTGATTATCCGGGAATAGGACCGGAACACGCATATTATCATGATATAAAAAGGGCAACTTATGAATCAGCTACAGATAAAGAAGCAGTGAATGCATTTACCTACTTGTCGCAGGTTGAGGGAATAATTCCAGCACTTGAAAGCTCTCATGCCCTGGCTTATGCAATGAAGCTTGCTCCAAAACTCAGCAAGGATAAAATAATCATTGTAAATTTATCTGGAAGAGGGGACAAGGATATAAATACTATAGCTAATATAATGGGGGTGGAACTATAATGAATAGAATAGATTTGAAATTTTCAAAGCTAAAGGAAAGAGGAGAAAAAGCTCTAATACCGTTTATAACTTCTGGAGATCCAGATTTAGACACTACTGTAGAATTAGTAATTGCAATGGAGGAGGCAGGAGCAGATATAATAGAACTTGGAATACCTTATTCAGATCCTCTGGCAGATGGGCCTACTATACAGGCATCTTCAAATAGATCCCTTAAAGGCGGAACGAAAATAGCAGGCATAATGGATACGGTAAAAAAGATAAGGGAGAAAACAGAAATACCTTTAGTGTATCTTGTTTACTATAATTCCATATTCAAGTATGGTATGGAAAAGTTTATAAGAGAGTGCAGCCAGTGCGGTGTGGATGGAATTATAATACCAGATCTTCCTATAGAAGAGAGAAAGGACATTGCAGCTATTGGAAAAGAATATAATGTACATCTTATTCCACTAGTAGCACCTACTTCAAAAGAGAGAATAGAAAAGATAGTAAAAGATGCAGGTGGATTTGTATACTGTGTTTCTGTAAATGGTGTTACAGGTACGAGAAGCAGCATAAATACTGATATTGAGGAATATATGAATATAATTTCAAGTTATACGAATGTTCCAAAGGCACTTGGATTTGGAATATCCTCAGCAGAGATGGCTGCAAAATTCAAGCCTTATTGTGAAGGAATAATTGTGGGAAGTGCAGTAATTAAAAAGATAGAGGCTGGAAAAAGTAAAGATGATATAATTGAAAATGTAAAAAAGTTTATTAAAGAATTAAAATTAGCTTAATGCCCAAAATGCGATTTTCACATTGTTAATAAATTTGACACTCAAATAACATATTTGTAATGTAAATTTAATTTGAATAAATTAGAACCAGATTATTCATATTTACTTGAAAGAAGGTTGGTATAGTGAATAAAAAAATTAAATTTACAAGAGAAAGCATTTTTTTACTCAACTTTCGCAGGACAAAAAGACTAATTTCTCCTTGATATAACAAGGCAAAGCAGCAATAAAACTATCTATTATTGAGTCAATAACGTTCTTTGAAAGAAGAAGTTTTTCAGTTAATACACTTTTTAGAATATCTATAATAATATTCATTACTTCACAAAATTGGATATCTTGAAGTTCATCACAGCATTGATAAAAAAAACCACCAATAGTTCTAACGTCATTATTCTTACGGCTCTCTAAAGTAAGCATAATGTATCTGGTAAAAACTATAGAAGTATGTGAAACCATGGAATCATAAGAACGCCCTTGAAACTCTTTAGCGAGTTTTAGAAAAGACTTGTTCATTTTAAAGAAAACCTCTATATCCCAGCGTTTTCCATAAATTCTTATTATCTCATTGTCATCTAAGGATATATTTGTAGAAATTAAAGCAAGCCATTTTCTACTTCTGTTTCTATCTCTTACAAATACAATTTTTGCTTTTACCTCATTACTATTTTTGTCAGAGCCAATACCTACAATAACAGAAGAAAGAATTTTTGCCTTACCACGCTTTTTTCTTAAATTAGCATAGAGATTTTTAAGGTTCAATAACTTACCGTTGTAATTGTAGTAAACCCTTGGCATTGCTTTGACCATAGCAATAGTATTAAGTTTGAGTTCTAAAATCTGTATAAGAGTTTTTGGGTACGTAAACCAACTGTCAAAAAGAACATATGATGCAGGAATAGCATATTTTGAAACTTGTTTAAGTAAACTAATCATAACCTCAGGTGACTTTAAAACAGCCTCCTTACGAAGTTTAGAACCATTGGTTCTTTTATCAATATTGTGGTTTTCAGGACAAAGTCTGTTTTTCTCCTTTTCGGAAGAAAGCAGAGTGAAAGCAAGAGGTAAAAAAGTATTGCCATCTGACCAACCAAGGGTGAGAAGGCGAAAGCCTTTGACATATTTATGTTCAACATGGTCATGAACTCTTGCAAGAAGTTCAACAGATTTGCTCCTGCACCTACTGTATAAAGAGTCATCAACTACAAGTACATTAACTCTATCTTTTGAAGTAAGTGGTACAATAATATTTTTTATGATTGATGAAGAAAGTAAAAACAAAAACTTTCTCCAATTAAAGTTTGGTGAATTAAGAAATCTATATACAGTATCCTTTGAAAATTGATTATTTTTTCCAGACTCCAAGTTTCTAAATAAGTTTTTTCCAGTAAAAACAAGCATAAAAATATATTGAAATATTTTAATACATGAAAATCCTTTTTCTTTAGAAAAATTGCATTGCCTAAGTATATGTCCAATTTTGTTGTCTTTAAAAAATCTATTTATAGTAAAATTAAATTGTTTATCAGTAGTATCATTTGATATAATAGTATTCATAAGAAACATTCCTTTCTTTGGTGTGGTGTTTTTAGCAATTCTATTATACCAAAAGGAATGTTTTTTTGCTTTATGTGTTTATTCTGAAGGCTTTCGCCTTAATTTTTATGTGCGAAAGTTGAGTTTTTTTATTATTAATTTTAATATTATCTGCAGTGTTGAATTTTGCTAATTTGGGTATAGAAGGAAATGCAAATACTTTTTATGCTGCAGGTGTAAAAAGTATGATGATGAATTTTAAAAATTTCTTTTTTGCATCTTTTGACCCAGCAGGTTTTGTAACCATTGATAAACCACCTTTAGGCTTTTGGATTCAAACTATATCTGCAAAAATATTTGGATTTAGTGGATGGAGTATAATTCTTCCACAGGCTCTTGCAGGAGTAATTTCTGTTGTAATTATATATTATATTGTTAAAAGATCTTTTGGAGCTTCGGCAGGACTTATTGCAGCATTGTGTCTTGCAGTAACACCAATATCTGTAGCAGCAGCTAGAAACAATACTATTGATAATTTGCTTGTTATGTTTTTATTGCTAGCATGTTTAGCTGCACAGATAGCTGCTGAAAGAGGTAAAATTGGTTATCTTATATTGAGTTTGGTTCTTATAGGCATAGGATTTAATATAAAAATGGTTGAAGCCTATATGGTAGCACCTGCTATATATATAACATATCTTCTTGCTTCTACTATGAGTTTTAAGAAGAAAATAAAGGATCTTATTTTAGGTACAGTTGTACTTTTAGTAGTATCACTATCCTGGGCTATAGTTGTAGATTTGGTGCCAGCAAGCAGCAGACCTTATATAGGAAGTAGTACCAATAATACAGTTATGCAACTTATAATAGGTCATAATGGATTAGAAAGAATTGGAATAAACGGGAAAAATGCTGGTAAAGGTAAAAAGCAGCAAGAAACATTAAAAAATGAATTAAATAAAAACAAGCCATATTTTAATAATGCACAAGGTGGTATGAGATCTAACTCAAAGTCCGGTATTTTTAGATTATTTGGTAATGGCAACATGTCAGATCAAATATCCTGGTTTTTATTATTTGCTGTGATTGGATTTATTGTTGCAGCCATAAAGGAAAAGTTAAAGGCTCCCTTTGATAGTAAAAGAAAGTTATCTCTAATATTATGGGTTATGTGGTTATTGCCTGAGTTCATATATTTTAGTTTTTCAAAAAATGTAACGCATACATACTATTTAACAACAATGGCACCATCTATTGCAGCTTTAACTGGAATTGGATTATCAGCTATGTGGACATTTTATAAGGAAGGTGGCTTAAAATCATGGATTTTACCAATAGGACTTATTGCAAATGGTTGTGCTGAGATACTCATTTTATCTTATAATTATAATAGATCAAGTGGGTACAAGATTATAATTATAATAACAGGGATTTTATGCATTATATCTTCACTAATATTATGTATAATTAATTTAATTAGAAGTAAAGAGAAAAGTTCAGGTTTTAGTAATAATACAGCATTAAGTAAAACACTGGCTAGTATTGCTTTTATAGGAATTTTAGTTGCTCCTACAGTGTGGTCATTTACCCCAATGGTTTACAAAATGAATGGAAGCAGTCCGTCAGCTGGATTGGAGCTTGCAAGGAGTAATCAGCAAAGAGATATGGGTAACACCAATAACTCAAAACTCATAAAATTCTTAGAGAATAATAAAACAAATGAAAAGTATCTTGTTGTAGTGCCTTCAGCTAATTCTTATGGTTCGGATTTAATACTTAAAACTGGCCAACCTGTAATGGCACTTGGAGGATTTAGTGGATCAGATCCTATACTTACAGTAGACCAGTTCAAAAAATTAGTTAGTGATGGAGCTGTAAGGTATGCTTTGGTAAATACAGGCAATGGCAGAGGCTTTATGGGTTTCGGGGGTTCTGGAAGCAACTCGAATAATGATATTGCCAATTGGATTAAGCAAAATGGAAAGGTTGTTCCAGATAGTAAATGGAATAATTCTAATACGTCTAAGAGCAAGGCTAAAAATCAGAGAACTAATGGATTTGGTGGAGAAAACAATTCTATGAAATTATATGATTTAGGTATATGACGCAAAATAGGGACATTGCAGTAAAATAAACAGAGTTCTTGGCATAAGATAGAGTATCTATAGTATAAAATAGGTGCAGCTGTGTAAAATTAGCTGCACCTATTTTTATTATTTTTGAAAAGTTTTATATGTATAAACAATAAAAGAAAATTTTTACAAAAGTACTTGATATTATTAAGTAGTATGCCTTATAATATAGTAAAGAGCTATATTATACTATGACGTACTTTGTATGATGAACTAATTTAGTTAGGAGTGCTGTTCTAATGGAATTTGAAAAGGAATTATTAAAAGGATATATTGATATAATCGTTTTATCAGTTTTAAAACATAAAGATATGTACGGGTATGAAATTGGAAAAACAATAAAGCAGGCAAATAAAAACTTTCAGATGAAGGAAGCAACTTTATATGTATCCTTAAAAAGAATGGAAAAGAGAAATTACCTGGAAGGATACTGGAATGACGATGAAAATACTGGCGGTGGAAGAAGACGTTATTACAGAATTACACAAGAAGGTTTGAATTTTTTCGGAGAAAAAGTTCAGGAATGGATGGCTCTTAGGGAATTATTAGATCATTTTTTGGGGGTGAATATTAATGAATAAAATTGATTTGTATGTAAAACGTATTTGCAGCAAATTCAATGGATCTGACAAGGATATCCAAATACTTAAGGAGGAACTGACGTCAAACCTGAATGATGAGGTGTCAGAGCTTCAAAATCAAGGTTTCAGTGAAGAAGAAAGTATACAAATTGTTTTAAAAAATTTTGGCGAAGAAAACAATGTTATTTTAGAAATGAACAGCATATGGACAAGAAAAAGTGAGGCTACTTTGAAGATTATAAAGACAGCAATTGCTATTTTTATGATTGGCTGTATTTTTCTTGCCATTCACATGATTTCTAATAATGGCAGTTTCATTTTTCAAAATCTTATTTCTTTACTTTTTAACATTTCCTGGATTATTGGATGCATTGCTTTTTACCAATATATTAATATTGAGAACAAAAGCGGATTTTTAACTCTAATAGTCTTATGCGATATCATCTTTAGCGGTTTTTTTGTTTGTTGTATACTTTTCCCAAATCACATAAAAGAAACTTTAATCATTATATTCGGTATTGTATTAATTACAGTTTTAGTTATGAAAGTATATTTCATCAAGAATAAACTTCAAAATCTAAATTAAAAGTATGCTAAAATAATAAAATTTAATTTTTATAGGGAGGTTTAATTATGTCTAACTTAAATCCTTTTAAAATTTTATCAAATCTTGAAAATGAAAAATCAGAAGTTAAAAAGCTGAGTATTACAGATGCAGTACTTGCTGTAATTTCGTATATGTTGATATCGGGGTTTACTTTGGAAATCAGTTTTAGTGTAATTCATTCATTTACCAATAGTATAGTACAATTGTTACTATCTATTTTTGCAGTAGGAGTTACTTTTTTTGCAGTCACTGCAGTGTTCTATTCATACTACATTACGAATCTTAGTAAAGATAAAATCAAAGTAAGGCCGATAAAAAAATTTACTTTAATTAATGCATTACTTTTAGTACTGATTGTTTTAGCTTATCTTATGTTTTTTAATTCACTTCTGATGCCAATAGATAAAGTTCTTCCGGGATTTAGCTTAGTTATAGAAAGCATGCAGCTTATTAATAAAAATCCTATACTTTTTATTGGATATTGGTGTATCGTTGGACCTTTATTAACAGAGTTTGTATTTAGGGGGATTATTGTTGGCGGACTTTCAAAAAAAAATTCCAGCCTAAAAGCGATACTGTTATCTTCACTCTTATCCGGGATATCTACTTTTAATCCTGCAGGATTTATGTGTTTTTTTATACTTGGAATCTTATTAGGTTACTTTTATATAAAAACTCATTCATTATATTTATGCATAATCGGAGATATACTTTATACTACAATTACAAGCATTTTAATTCAATACTATCCACAGATTTTATTGCTAATTAGTTCAAATATTCTTGTTATAGTCCTATTAACTGTCATTGGACTTTTGATAATATATTTTGGCATGAAAAAACTTTTCTCAAATATTGAAAATCAATATAGATTTAAATAAAAAATAGCCATTGTAAGAATTTTACAAATAAAAAGACACAGACTTTTATTAGCTGTATCTTTTTTACTGGAATATTTCAATATTACAAACATGTAACCTTAGATGGTAAAATGTAAGCTAGTTCCATGGAATAATATACAAAAATGGACTAAAATAAGTGTATGAATACAGTTATAGAAACAAAAAACTTAAAAATGTTCAAGTTTTTTCATATATAGGGGGATATTTATGAAATTAAAGAAAAGAAAATTAGTGGTTATACTAGTAATAGCAGCTGTTATAATTGCTGCAGCAGGAATATTTGCTTACAATTTGTTTAATAGAAAAGTAAGTTCGCCTGTACTCAATAATGCAAGTAGAAATGAAAAGTGGACGGCGGATTTAAAGTTTGTAAAAAATGAACTGCCTAAAAAACATAAAAATCTGTTCTTTTCAAAAAGTAAGGTCGAATTTGACAGGGATATGAATTCACTTATAAATAAAGTTGACAAATACAATGATATGCAAATTAAATGGGAACTCACAAAAATAATAAGTTCTATAAATGACAGCCATACATCTGTTGTTATGCAATCCAAATCAGCGTATCCCGTAAGCTTTTTCCAATTTGAAGATGGAATTTACCTGATAAATTCATCTTTAGCATATAAAGATTTCTGGGGTAAGAAATTAGTGGCAGTAAATGGGTATTCTATAGAACAATTACATTCAAAACTGGATCCCATTATATCTAAGGATAATAAAGCTATTTTGAAAAATCAATTTTGCAGTTTACTTAGGTTTCCTGGTGTGCTTAAATTTGCAGGAATAGCAAAAAATGATGATACAGTTTTTACTTTTGAGGGATCATCAAATACTAGTGTTACTGTAAAGTCTTTAAATAAAGAAGAATTTGATAAAACTAAATTTTTATCTGACGATCCCAAATATATAAATAATATTCCACTTTCAAAACAAAACCCAGATAAAAACTATTGGTTTAAGTACATTGAAAAAAGCAGTACCATCTATGTGAAATACAATAGTTGTTCGAATATGAAAAATTATTCATTTTCAAGTTTTACAAAGGATGTATTTAAAACTCTTGACAGTAAAAAAGCTAAAATGTTGGTTATAGATTTACGTGACAATGGTGGTGGAAATTCTAAAATGTTTGATTCTTTTCTAGATGAAATAAAAAAGAGAAGCAATATAAATAAAAAAGGAAATTTATTTGTCATCATAGGCAGAAAGACATTTTCCTCTGCAATATTGAATACTATGGATTTAAAAAACAGTACAAATGCCCTGCTTATTGGGGAACCAACTGGAGGCAAGCCAAATCATTTTGGTGAGGTTAAGGTGATACATTTATCAAATACAAATGTAGATATACAGTATTCTAGTAAATATTTTAAAACAACAAGTAAAGATACGGACTCCATTTATCCTGACGTAAATATTACTTTAAAAGCATCGTCTTATTTTAATGGTAAGGATGACTTTTTAAACTATATTTTAGATAAACAAAGTATTAAGTAAAAAAAGTGTACCTGCATTTATGAAAAATACGGGTACACTCTTTTTTAACTATTTGAGTCAAGTAAATTCACATTGAGATTATTAAACAAGTTATTATTGTAACTTTTAGTAGCTTGCTTTTGTAAATTTGCTTTCCTAATATCTTCTGCAGCTACTTGTGAGAGCATTCTATTTTCTGCTTTTCTCTGTTCCTTCAGTCTCTTTAACCTTTTTTCTAATAATTCATCAAACTGGGTCATAAGTGATGTGCTGCTTTTTGAAGATGAATTGTCAGTTGCAAGGCTACCAGCACTGCACATATCACCATTTGCATCATAATAGCTGCCAAGACTTGTCACTTTGTTACCACCCATTTTAGCTGCATTTTTCAGCCAATTTAAAGCCATAGGTTCATCGCCAAGGTTTTTCTCAAGTTCTGCTGCAACTTTTGGATCGTTTGCTGCTTTTTTTAGATAAGCTGGATCAATTGTAATGGGTGAATGATCTATGTTGGTACTTGTTGGTATCATTGCTCCCTTTGAAAAATGACCAACCATGATGTTTAAGTTTGGAAATTTAGCACAAAGCTTTTTATAATATTCGTCTACAGAATTACTTGTAGTTTTAGATGTTGAGTTAGACTCAGTAACTGATTTTGAAGCATCAGTTTTTGTATTAATATTTGATTGATTGTAATTATTTAAAGCATAATTAGTATATAGTCCTAAAGACATAAAAATTCCACCTTTCTTTTAAAAATATATCTTTAAAGTTTTTTAACATTGCAGGAAACTTTCTGTGATAGTATTAATGATTTTATGTAATCCCTTGTGCTTTTTTCATCATGGCAAATTGCTATATTTAACATTGTTTTTATGTACTCCCTCTCTTGCACTATCGAAGTAAAAAATATATACTTTAACAAAATGTAATAAATGGATATTTTTTTGTAATGAAATTGTTGATATGATATAAAAAAGTATTCAATCTATATTTAGATTGAATGCTTTTTGGGAGTTAATCGATCTGATAATTTAGCTAACAGCTTTTGAATACAATTTTATATTTTAAATTTTTGAACTAGTTCGCTTAATTTTTGAGATAATTCTGCTTGACCTTGAGCAGTTAATGCAACTTGAGATACTGCTTGTACTGTTTCATCAAGACTTACTTGTATTTCACTTGCATGTTCAGATGAAGTTTGTTCATTAGAAGCCATATTTTGCATAGCACTGCTTATTTGCTCTGTAGTAGCTGATAACTCTTCAGCCATGGATGCTATTTCTTCTGATATGCTACTTACAAATTCAGCATCACTATAATATTGATTTCCCATGTTTTCAAATGATTTAAGTTGAGGAACCACTTTTTCATTCATAAATGCCAAAACTTCATTACTATTATTTGAGAGATTTTTAAAGGCTTCATTTACTTTATCGATAGTAGTTTGAATAGAAGACACTGCATTTGAAGATTCTTCAGCAAGTTGTCTAACTTCATCAGCTACGACAGCAAATCCTTTTCCATGTTCACCGGCTCTGGCAGATTCTATTGCTGCATTTAGGGCAAGAAGGTTTGTCTGATCTGCTATACTTGCAATAGCTTTAGCCATTTCGTCTATATTTTTAACTACTTTGCCATCTTCAATAGATTTAAGTATTTTATTCTTTTTATCTATATATATTTTATTAACTGTTTCTACGGCAGATGCACTTTCCATTTTAGCAGCTTTAGCAGTACCTTTTGACTGATTTGAAGAATTACTTCCATCAGCAGCTTTTTGTGATAACTCATTTATGCTTGAATTAATTTCCTCTATGGATGCAGTTATTTCTTCTGACGAAGCAGTTGATTCCTGTATGCCGGCATTTATAGTTTTTGCTGCGTTATCCATATTTTCAGATTTTGCAGAAAGTTCGTCTGAAGTTGCAGATAATTTCTGACTGGAACCACTTAGTTCTTCTGAATTTTCCGCAATCATTTTGACTAAGTTAATTATATTTTGTTGTGATGTATTGAGAGCTTTTATGGTTTGTCCAAATTCATCTTTACGGGATGTACTTATTTTTGTAGAGATATCGAATTCTGAAAGCTTTTTTGCAAATTCCTTGATTTGGGAAAGAGGATCATTTATATGTTTTGAAATAATTATTCCTAGTAGTATAGATATTATTACGCTTAGTATAATAATTATTATTGCAAATATAATAGCTGAATTATATTTTTTAACACTAGAATTATAGTCATTTGAAGCATAGGCCATATTTAGAGCTATATCTTTATCAAGGCACTTGAACATTTCGTCTCTGCCTTTTGATGCTGCATTAAGTTTTTTTTGAGCATTTGTGTAGTCACCAGCTTGTACTAATTTAATACATTCTTCGTATGAGTTCCTCCATGTTTCCATATATTGTTTAAATTCATCAAATAGCTGTCTATCATTATCTGATATAACTGTAGAAGAACATTTAGATATAATATCATTGTTTTGCTTTTTCAATTTGTTTATGTCATCAATTTTTGTATTTAAGCTATCTTTTTTTGATGAATCTATTATACCTAACATATCAGCTTTTATATTCATTGTATTTGTCTTTAATTCCTGTAGATAGTTTGTACCTTTTAAATCCATATTATAAATATTATTTAGATTGTTGTTTATAATTCTCATGTTATTAAGAGAAAAAATACCGACTATAGAGCAAAATAGAGCTACTATAGTAAATGATAACAATAATTTTTTTAAAATGTTTAAATTTGACAATGCTTTCATAAATTTTATCACTCCAACTATTAAATTTTGCAATGCTGATTATAACATAAGATGTATTAAAATCCAAATTTCGACAACGTTTTCAAATAAAAAATATGAAATTCAATATAAAATTACATTTTATGTAATAGATTTTTAAACTATGCTTTTGATAAAATGAAAAATTATTACCCACCAATGTTATCCCAGTGCTCGTAGGCTTCATTGAGCTCCATAAATGCATTTGCTTTGTTTCTGGTAGCAATTGCACCCTGCAGTCGTGCTACGTTCATGGTAAATGCATCAATCTCATCTTTTTCTGCACTAAATTGAACTCTAGTGACTACTTTCTTCCATGCATTTGACAATTGATCACTTTTCTTATATGCATCATCCCATTTATTATTTTTTACATCATCCATAACTAGCTGAATACACTTAGGTACGTTATCATTTTTGGTCAAAGGCTTTTTTAAAAAATTATCGCTAATCATCACTAATACAAATAAAGTTAATGTTACTATAGGAATGGTTTTAACTAAAAAATTTCTCATATAATAGCTCCTCCTTAATAAGGTCCCTTATAATCACCGATATCGGTTATCTTGACCATATGGTCATCGTATTTATCTACATAAAGAGATCCACCAGGGTTTAAAGTAGCTAGAAAAACATCAGAGATATTATTGATTTTTTGTAATTTTAATTGGTGCATAAGCCATTGCTTGGTTTTATTTAGTTGTTTAAGATTTTCTTCAATAAGTATTCCATCATAAATGAGTTCTGTACTTATACCTGATGCTTTTTTAGAAATATTCATGTCTTTAGTTGTTACAGGTTCACATTCAGGCTTTTTAAGTACAGAAAGTTGTCCGTTAGGTTCAATAATGGCAAAGTCTACATCTGATAAATCAAATACATCTTTATTTCTTAAAAGTTCCATAAGATCAGATACTGTATACTTCATCTGTCTCAAAGTATCTTCCATTATTTTGCCATTCATTATAACTATAGTGGGTTCACCGCCTATATATTTTGCCGCATATCGCCATTTTATTGTTATATACTCCATTAAATAACTTAAAGCTGCCCAACAAAATAGACCTACCCAATGAGGCCAAGCTCTGCTTGATAAGTCTGTAGTGAGGCTTGCAGCAATAGATCCTATTGTAATACCTACTACATAATCAAAAAACGTTAACTGACTTATTTGCTGTTTCCCTAATATTTTGGCAAAGATAAGTAAAGTAAAAAAAGCGATAATGGAACGTACTAAAACAACTAATCCTTCATTCAATGTTATTTTCCTCCTGTGTTACTATTGTTTATACAGTAGTTATTATCCGATATAAGTTGAATTTTATTCTGTTTCTGTGGAAAAAGGTTTATTGTATTTTAGATATAGTTGTACTCGTAATTATTAGATTAATTGTTTATTAGTTGACTTTTTTCAATATTTATCATATTATATACTTAATAGCTAACAATTAATAATTAAACTTAATTTTCAGTTAATGAGATGATTTTATGTATATGGAAAATACGGTATATGTAGTTGGAAATGCCAAAACTAATGAGGATAATGCTATTACCATTAAATTTAATTCTTTTTACATAGGTTTTGTAGTAGATTTAAGTACAGATAAAATAATTGATTTAAATTCATCTTCTACACTAAGAACTACGGATGAATTTATAAGATCTCTTTTAATAGGTAGAAACCTTAGAATATTTGATGATAAACTAAAAGAAGAAGTTATAAAAAGATATCACGGTTCATCTCAAAAAGCTATTATTGTAGCTTACAGAGATGGAGTTAAGAAATATAATGAAGTGAAAAAAAAATATTTTTAAATTACTGTTTTGTTTATGGTAAATAAGTTACCCTTATTTTAAAGTGAATGAAAGCCAGTAAAAGCAATATTAATGTGCTTTTGCGGGCTTTTTTTGTATTAATTTCAAGGAGGTTCTCTAAATGAAAATAAGAGATATAAAGATAAAAAGAATATCCGTTCCGCTGAAGACACCATTTAAAACAGCACTCCGTACTGTGGAAAGGGTAGAGGATATTATAGTTGAAATATACACAGATACAGGAAATATTGGCTTTGGAGAAGCCCCGCCTACTGGAGTCATAACAGGAGATACTACTGGATCTATAATAGGAGCCATAGAAGATCATATAAAAAAGTCTATTATAGGCATGGATATGGAAAACTTTGAGACTGTAATACAGAAATTAAATAAGTGTATTGTAAAAAATACTAGTGCAAAAGCTGCAGTGGACATAGCACTTTATGATTTATACGGTCAGTTATATAAAGCACCATTGTATAAGCTTTTGGGTGGGTTTAGAAAAGAAATAACAACAGATATAACTATAAGTGTAAATGAACCTGAAGAAATGGTAAAAGACAGTATAGATGCTATAAAAAGAGGATATAAAACTTTAAAAATAAAGGTAGG
This sequence comes from Clostridium sp. 001, assembly GCF_019056555.1. NCBI lineage: Bacteria > Bacillati > Bacillota > Clostridia > Eubacteriales > Clostridiaceae > Clostridium > Clostridium sp. 001. Next base: position 4,146,202 of record NZ_CP020473.1, read on the forward strand.
TAAAGATTCTAAAAAAGATCTGGAAAGAATGAAAGCTATAAGACAGGCTATAGGATATGATGTTGACCTTAGGATAGATGCAAATCAAGGATGGAAGCCTAAAGAAGCAGTAAAAGTATTAAGAGAAATGGAAGATGCAGGGCTTAATATTGAGTTTGTGGAGCAGCCTGTTATAGCACATGATATAGATGGATTAAAGTTTGTTACAGACAACGTATCTATACCAGTTTTAGCAGATGAGAGTATATTTTCACCAATGGATGCCCTAAATGTTCTAGAGAGAAGAGCAGCAGATTTAATAAATATAAAACTCATGAAAACAGGCGGAATATACAATGCATTAAAAATATGTTCTTTAGCAGAAATACATGGAATTGAGTGTATGATAGGGTGCATGTTAGAAGCAAAAGTAAGTGTAACAGCTGCAGTGCACCTAGCTTGTGCAAAGAGTATCATAACTAAAATCGATTTGGATGGACCTGTTTTATGCAGAGAAGATCCAATAAATGGTGGGGCAATATTCAATGAAAGCAAAATAACGCTTACAGATAAACCTGGACTTGGAATAGAATCTATCAATTATTAATAAGTTAAAATGAAGTCCTTAGGCTAAATCCCTAAGAACTTCTATATAAATATTATATTTTAATAAATTTAGGAGGGGAAAAATGGGTACAAACAATTTAAAAAAACTGTCACTTGTAGCACTAATTTTAATGATTTTTACTGAAGTGTTTGGCTTTGCTAACATGCCAAGAGCATTTCTCCTTATGGGATATTCATCTATTCCATGGTATATAATATCGGGAATAGCATTCTTTATTCCATATGCATTTATGATGGCTGAATTTGGTTCTGCATTTAAGGATGAAAAAGGTGGAATTTATTCATGGATGAATAGATCTGTAGGACCTAAATATGCTTTTGAAGCAACATTTATGTGGTATGCTTCATATGTTGTCCTAATAGTTGATATGTGTTCTCTTATATGGATTCCACTTTCAAATCTAATATTTGGGAAAGATGTAACAGCTACTTGGGGATTTTGGGGACTTAAATCTACCCAAGTTATAGGAATTTTTAGTATTATTTTTATAGTAGCCATAACATTTATAGCTAGTAAGGGATTGAAAGACATTTCAAAAGTTACCTCAATTGGAGGTACTGCAGTTATGTTGTTGAATGTTTTTTTGATTATAGGAGCTGTAATTGTGCTCATAGCAAGCCATGGACATCTTGCACAGCCTCTTAGTTTTACAGTATCTCCTAATCCCAAATATGGTAGTTCTCTTTCAATTTTATCATTTATAGTATTTGCTATATTTGCTTATGGTGGAATTGAAGTTGTAGCAGGACTTGTAGATCAGACTGAAAAACCTGAAAAAAATTTCGCAAAAGGAATGGCTATATCTGCAATAGTCATAACACTAGGATATTCTATAGGCATATTTATGTGTGGTATATTCACAAATTGGAAACAGGTACTTTCAAACCCGGATGTTCATTTAGCTAATGTTGCATATGTTATAATGCAAAACCTGGGGTACCAGTTAGGAGTTAGCTTTAATTTAAGTCAATCTGCAGCACTTACATTAGGTGCCTGGATAGCAAGATTTGTTGGACTATCAATGTTCCTTGCACTGACAGGAAGCATCATAACTGTATTATATGGTCCGCTTAAACAGATAATAGAAGGTACTCCAAAAGGGTTATTTCCTGAAAAACTGACAGAAATGAAAGATGGTATGCCTAAAAATGCAATGTGGGCGCAGTGTATTATAATCGTTTTATTTTTAATATTGCTCACAGTTGGTGGAGAAGGAGCATCCAAGTTCTTTAATATAGTTGTAAGTATGACAAACGTAGCATTGACAATTCCCTATATGTTTATAGCAGGAGCTTTTGTTCCGTTTAAGAAGAAAAAGGAAATTAATAAACCATTTATAATTTTTAAAAGCCACAGATCTTCATTGATTTGGGAAATAGTTGTTGTATTTACTATAGGTTTTGCAAATTTATTTACAATAATTGCTCCAGCATTTCAAGGTGATATGCAAAGCACCATATGGATGGTTGTAGGTCCTATATTTTTCTCAATTGTAGCATTTATACTGTACTCCAATTATGAAAAAAAGAATAAGGTTTCAAAACAAAAAGTAGAATCTTAAAGAGTTAGGAGGCATAAGACATGCTGTATGAAAAAATATTAGATGTAATAGATTTAAAAAAATTGAATTGTGCATTTGTCATAGAAAATCTTAAGACAGGAGAAAAAATTGCTTATAATGAAAATGTGGTAGTACCTTCTGCAAGTCTTATAAAGATACCTATAATGATGGAGATATTGAATCAAGTTAAAGAAGGAAAACTTTCACTTAAACAGAGAATAACGGTAAACGATAATGTAAAAGTACCTTTTAGCATACTTAATCTTTTGGAAAGTGGAAACAGCTATACTCTAAAAGACATAATAACCTTAATGATAATTCAAAGTGATAATACGGCTGCAAACATACTGATGGATCTTGCAGGTATGGACAATGTAAACAATTATGTTAAAAATTTAGAAATAAAAAATACAGTACTTCAGAGAAAGATGATGGATTCACAGGCAAGAAAAGAAGGCAGGGAAAATAAGACTACTGCTGCTGATATGGCAAAATTTTTTGAAATTATCTATAAAGGTGAAAAGGCTAAGGAATCCCACAGTGTCATTATGAAGAACATATTGACTGCTCAATTGGATAACAGTGTTATGAGACTTAATATTCCGGATGATACACTTATTGCCCATAAGACGGGGGATTTAGATGGAATAAGCCATGATGCAGGTATAGTATATCTTCCTAATGTTGATTATATTTTTTGTGGACTTACCTGGGATGCTGTTACAAATAATTTTGCTAGAGAAACAATTGGAAAGATTTCTAAAATAGCTTATGATTATTTTATATCTTTATAATAGAATGTTAAATGATAATGGACTGTCTATGAAGGCAGTCCACTTTAATTGTAAAATTTTAGTTTCTAACTACCTAATTTTCTAGCCCAGGCTATGATAAAGGAGATAGAAGGAAATAAGATTATATATGGGATAACATATATAGGATATATAGAAGACGCTACATATGCATGATCTGCTGGTGAACTGAACATGATAATTGAAAATATAATGCTTATAATTCCAACAGGAGTAACTAAAGGTTTATAAGACTGTAATTTGAAAAATTGGGCTATGGATAGAACTGTTGCATAATAAAAGATACATGTTTTTACAAATTCATTAAATAATAGTATTAGTGCAATTAATATTTCCATTCTCGTAATAATTTCTCCCACATTTATTGATCTTACTACTTGATAAGATGGAAGAAAATGAATAGAACTTATATTCCCAAGCATTGCTATATTTCGCAAGATAACACTTAAAAAAAATATACTTCCTGCAATTAAACCTATAAAAGCATATTTTTTTACTTTTTTTATATCATTAACGTGTGGAAAAATCATTAGAAATACAACTATTTCACCAAAAGGAATAGATATCATAAGATTGGTTCCTTGAACAAATTCTTTTAAGTTTATTTGAAAAAGAGGTAAAAAATTTGATAAATGCATATCTTTAATAGTAAGTATTGTAATAAATACATCCGTAATAATTGATACTATACCTAAGATGAAACTAACCCTAGCTATAACTTCCAATCCTTTTTTTAGAGTATATATGCAAGTTATTGTAAGTATTACTATAAATACACTAATATCTACTTCTGTAAAAAGATATGTAGAAAAAAAGTCTGCAGTAAATCTGAAATTAGCTGAGACTACATACCAAAAGTAGGAAATATATAATATAGATATAATTTTTCCTAAGCAGGGCCCATACAATACATTGTTTATCTCTATCAAATTTTTATCAGGAAATCTTTTATTTAAAGATGTATAAATTAATAAGAAAGGCAGCATTATAGTAAAGCCTGCTAATAAGACTATCCAAGTATTTATTTTTGTTATTCCGCTTATAAAAGCTGCAGTAAGTGTAGAAGCTTGAAGTAAACCAATAATTAAAAATGATAATTGGGAGCCTGATATTGTACCTTTTTCAATTTCCATGAAAAGTCACTACCTCTATAATAAAAATTAGTTTTATTTATAATTTAAATGCAATAAATCTTTCACTACAAATTCCATGCCTTTTACAGGATTAGGAATAGGTATGCCTAAGATATAGGATAGGCTTAGTATAAAAGCTATAATTAAGAATATAGAAAATATTTTTAATTCACGCCAATATTTATTTTTAATCATCTCCGGAACTTCGTAAAATGTCATACTTATAAAAATGATTATCAATAAAAATATCATTTTTTATACCTCATTATAATTAGTAATGTTAATCTTTAGACATAATGGGTTTAGTAATTCTGCCTGTTCGTCTCAATTTTGCATCTACATTTATGCTTACAGGAATGTTTTGAAAAGTTTCTTCCCAGTTTTTTTCAATCTTAGTCCAATGACCAGGATAATGTTGATATATAGCATCTCCAAAACCCAATATATCTGCATTTAATCTTCGAGATTTTTTTAATGCAAGCATTATTTCTTTTTTTATAGTATCTTCCTCACGTTTTTCAAGAATTGAAAAAGCTTTTGGATTTGATAAGTCTTCAGAAGAGAGTTGCTCTTGCAAATCTCCTTCTTGCTTAATTTTTATTTGTATACTTAGGACGCCCTCTTTTACTTGTGGAATTATTTTACCTGTTGCGTGAGTTGTTATTATGTTTACTTTGTCATTGATGTTCTTATTTGATGCATCTATACTGACAATTCCATCCTTCATTTTATTAGTACACCATAAGAGTCCCCGGGTTTCTTTTTCATTAAGGCTTCCAACCATCTTGCCTTTTTTAAATACTGCTGTTTCTGAAAGGTATGCTATTTTTCTATTATTGTCATTTGAAATTTCAACTATAGGTGCAGTGGGCGCTGTAGTTTTACTCATCAATTTAGATGAAAAGTCTTTTAAATTTACAGCTGGTATCTGAGATACTTGCTGTTGGTTTTTAATCAATTCTCCTATATTTCTTCCAGGAGTGGCTTCAAGTTCTGGTTTTACATTTAATATTTCACTAGCAGGCTGTTTAGATACTAAAATCCATGTCAAGAGACGAGTTTCACGATATCGCAAGAAGAAATCCATGTAATTTTCAATACTCTCTTCTGCAAAGTCTTTTCCGAATATAACCACTTGATTATGTGAAAAAAATAAATTACGATTTAGTTTACGATTAAAAGCTTTTGCTGTATCGGAGATACTTTTCCCCTTTTCTTTTAAATTTAAGTAACCGGTATTATTTGATCCAGCATCCTTTCCTTTTGAAGAACTTTTAATACCTGATACATTAGCTAGTTGAACAGTCATTTCTACAGGATAGCCATCTTCTTTTCCTTTGTCAATTCCCATTCCTATTACTATGGCTAATTTATTTAACTCATGGGCACTCCAACAAGAAGTTAAATTTAAAGATACCAAAATACATATAATTATTTTTATTACTGCATTTATGTATTTTTTCATTAGATTCACCTCATAAAAATGTGATGGTATTTCTAATTGCTATTTTCTTTTAATGGTGGTTCTGGTTTTGATCCTGGTTTTTGTCTTCTCAAATTGTGCCACCCTATAGTTTTAGGTCTAGTAGACATATTCCACAAGTTAGTTCTTATGAAACTATCTTTTAAGTCTTCTTTGTTTAATGGGGCAAGAGGAGCTAAATATGGGGTGCCAAAAGATCTTAAAGATGCGATGTGTACAAGTAAAATCAATATGCCAATACCAACCCCAAATATACCTAGCATTCCAGCTAATATAAGAAATATCATTCGTAAAATAGCAGCTACATCTGTATACACAGGAACTACAAAACTGGATACAGCTGTTAATGCTACTACAATAACCATAAGGCCTGATACTAATCCTGCTGTTACGGCAGCTTCACCTATTACTAAAGCACCTACAATGCTTACTGTCTGACCTACTGGACGAGGTAATCTAACGCCTGCTTCTCTTAAAATTTCAAAGGTTATTATCATAAGGCCAGCTTCCATAACTGCTGGAAAAGGAACTCCTTCACGACCTGCTGCCATAGTAAATAATAAAGTAGTAGGTATTAATTCTTGATGAAAGGTGGATAACATTACATAAGTAGCCGGAGAGAATATACTTATGAAAAAGCATAAAAATCTTAAAATTCTTAAAATACTTGCAAAATAGGTTCTAGAATAATAGTCTTCTGAACTTTGAAATCCTTCAATAAAGAGCATTGGTATAGTAAGTACAAAAGGAGTACCATCAACTAAAATAGCAGCTCTTCCTTCTAATATTTTGGCAGCTGCTGTGTCTGGTTTTTCCGAATTGCCTATAGTAGGGAAAATGGAATAAGGGGCATCTTCTATAAATTGCTCAATATATCCTGACTCCAAAATAGCATCTGTATTAATTTTATTTAATCTTTGCTTTATTTCTTTTATAAGCTTAGGATTAACAATTCCCTTTAAGTAAACAATGCATATACTGGTGTTTGTTTGAGTTCCAATTTCCATTGTTTCAAAGGTTAAATTAGGATTTTTGATTTTACGCCGCAAAAGTGTCATATTTGTGGCCATAGTTTCACAAAAACCTTCCCTAGGCCCTCTTACTACAGCTTCAGTTTTAGGTTCTTCTACACCGCGGGTTTCCCATCCCTTTGAATGAATAACTAAAGCTTCTTCACAGCCGTCCATCAGAAATATGGTATCACCAGATAAACAACCATCTATTATTTGATTTACTAATGCAACTTGTTTAACATTTCCAACAGAAAGCATACAGTTTTTTATAACGCTCATACTGTCTAGCTTTAATTTATTTTCTAAATTGCACAGCTTGCTGTCGTACATAAAAGGTTTAATTATAAGTTCATTTATAGTTGCTTTTTCTGTCATACCTTCTAAAAATATAATTGCAGCATTTATTTGAAGTTTAGAACCAAAGGAAAATTGACGGTAAATTATATCACTGCTTGAACCTAAAATATTTTTTAAAACATTTAGATTATCTTCAAGGCTAGTAGAAAGTTTTGGTTGTGGAATTTTCCCCTTTGAATTTTCACCGCTTACATTAGTATTTTTAAGCTGCATGAATTTAAACTTTTTATATATATAATTAAACACTTTATTTACCTCTATTTTTATTTTATAGCATTAGTATTTGTTTACTGACAGGACATTATTCATTGTTCATTTTTCTTCTCAGATGTCTCTTTGCCGAAGGTATCATTATTGTATTTTATTCCTAAGAGGTAGAGAAAAAGCTGGCAAAGTAATATTCCTACTACCACAACAGTATACGACCAAGAAAGTATAACCATTAAGGTAGGATAAAACCCTCTTCCTTCTAATGCTTTTTTAAAAAATTCTATAATCCACATATTTTTACCACCTTGAAATAATATTTATACTTATAATTTAGCTCTTTTCTTTTTTATCCAATAAATCATTAATAGCAGAAGTGGAAATATATTAGAATAAATTATGGTAAAATAATGAACATTAAAGGGAAACATCCATATATGATAGGCATAACTAGGTTCAAATGCAACAGAAAACCAGAGCAAAAAAATACTAAATAAAATAAGAGTTAATTTATAAGTTTTTAGTTTAAATATAGTAGTTAACATTGTAATAATGGCATATAGGTATATAGACATTTTGAAAAATCCCCCAAAAAATATAATAATTATACCTATAGTATCTATATTGGTTATTATATTTCCTATATTAATTAACCTTAAGGTTTCTACAAAAGGTATGGTTGCAATGGAAGTAAACTTAGGACCCAATACTGTAATATCGATTATTAAAGAAAAGCAAAGAAGCATTCCTGAATATAAAACTGCTTTTGCTGTAGTTTTTCGTACAGAACTTTTATCATTAGAATAATGCCAATACATTAAGAAGATAAAGATTTCTCCAAAGGGGAACATTACTACGCTGGGTAGGGTTTGCAAAATAGGTTTAATGCCATTTCCTAAAACTGGTGCTAATTTTTTAAAATCTACATCTCCTGATATATAAATCAATATGTATATACTTAGCATAAATATTATAAGAATAGGAAATATTATTTCACTTGCACGAGCTAAAGTTTCAACCCCTTTTAATAGAGTATATACACTAACAGACAGGAATAGAGAAAGTATAATCCATAATGGAGTTTCAGGAAGAGTTGTCAAATTTATTAGTTCACCAAATTCTCTAAGATTACGAGCTGTATGCCAAAGGCAATCTAATATGTAAAATAAAATAAGAGGTATGCCAAAAGATTTCCCTAATATGGAGATAATTATTTCAGCATAATTTTTATCAGGAAATGCATTTTGAAGTTCTGTGTAGATCCATACAAATACTAAGCCAATCAATAATGCAATTAAAATGACAATCCATGCATCTTGTTTTGCATTGATACCTAGAGCAAAGAGCGTAGTACTTCCCACTTCAAATATAAACATTAATGTAAATAGTTGGTGGTTACTTAAGTTTGTCATGGTAACTCCTCTAAAAAAATTCTTCATATTACATGTTTTTAGTTATATATATCTTAACCAATGAAATTTTTAGTATGTATAATAAACAGAATTCTAAGCATCAGATGGAGTTTTAACTCCACCTGACGCTTAGAAATCGTTATCCAGGGACGTAGCTGCTCTTTACTCCCACTTGGAGAAGTGGGAGTATTAGAGCAGCTAGTCATCGGATAAAGTGCTTTTTAAGTATTTTTGATATTGTATTTTTAAATTAAGTGAACTGAACCTATATTATAAGTCCAGTTCACTTAATTTAAATCTATATAATAGCTAAATTATAGAGGTTCCTCCCACCAGCCTAAGGCAACATCAGTTTTAATATGCTGACTACCAGGAGAATGCAGATATACGATGAGTGATCCTCCTGAAGGTATGACAATTTTACCATAATAATTTCCCACTACTGTGGAATTTGGTTCCACAATTCTGTTAAATAAACTTATTCCACTGGAAGGTGAGTGTTTTACATGCTGCGCAAAACTCAATAAAATGTTTTCATTTTCCATAAATATGACCTCCTAGCATTTAGTATTATTTTATGTGAATATAGCTGTAGGAGTGTAACATTTGTGCAAGATTTCCATAAACGGTGTAATGTATTTATTTCTTTTAGGATAAAAAGTGCAAAAAATATGAACAAAAGTAGAGTTCCTATGTATTAAATTGTAAGATATCCACTAAAAAATAAAATTATAATAAAAAAATGCAAAAAAATAATTGACAAGATATAAATAATTATGCATAATTATATCATGATAACAATTAGTTAAGCATAATTACATATATATGAATATAATATGACATCTTAGAAGCATATCTTTCGTTAGTAATAATATAATTTCCTTTAGAAGAAAATGATTTATTTAAAATAAATAGTGTAATGTTTTTATAATTTTCGGAAAATTCCCAAATTTAGCATACTAGGCACGGTAAAAATAGCTGGAATAAGTGCCTACTATTATTTATTGATACATAGAGAATTCCGCTCTTTGCATTTTATCTAACATCAAGGGGTTTATTTGTCACAAAAAATGTAAAAATAAAACAAAGATGTAAGGAAATTCTATGATATAAATTTTGTAAACATAATAAATTGACTTTGATAAGATTGGAAGAATGATAGTTAATACTTAGAACTGCTAAAAATTAGAAAAGAGGTGTCGTTAATTAATGAAAGTTACAAACGTGGAAGAATTAATGAAAAGACTAGAAGAGATAAAGGATGCTCAAAAGAAATTTGCTACATATACTCAAGAACAAGTGGATGAAATTTTTAGACAAGCAGCTATGGCAGCCAATAGTGCTAGAATAGAACTAGCTAAAATGGCAGTGGAAGAAAGCGGAATGGGAATTGTAGAAGACAAGGTTATTAAAAATCACTTTGCCTCAGAATATATATATAACAAATATAAGGATGAAAAGACCTGTGGAGTTTTAGAAAGAGATGCAGGCTTTGGTATAGTTAGAATTGCGGAACCTGTAGGGGTTATTGCAGCAGTAGTTCCAACAACTAATCCAACATCTACAGCAATCTTTAAATCACTAATAGCTTTAAAAACTAGAAATGGTATAATTTTTTCACCGCATCCAAGGGCAAAGAAATCAACTATTGCAGCAGCTAAAATAGTACTTGATGCTGCAGTTAAAGCTGGTGCTCCCGAAGGAATTATAGGATGGATAGATGAACCTTCCATTGAACTTTCACAGGTGGTAATGGGAGAAGCAAATTTAATTCTTGCAACTGGTGGCCCGGGTATGGTTAAGGCTGCCTATTCTTCAGGAAAACCTGCTGTAGGAGTTGGCCCAGGTAATACACCTGCTATAATTGATGAAAGTGCCGATATTAAAATGGCAGTAAATTCAATATTACTCTCAAAAACTTTTGATAATGGTATGATTTGTGCCTCAGAGCAGTCAGTAATAGTTTTAGACTCAATATATGAGGAAGTTAAAAAAGAATTTGCTTATAGGGGAGCTTATATATTGAGTGAGGATGAAACAGATAAGGTTGGAAAAATAATTTTAAAAAATGGAGCCTTAAATGCTGGTATTGTAGGACAAAGTGCTTTTAAAATAGCACAGCTGGCAGGAGTGAACGTACCAGAAAAAGCTAAAGTACTTATAGGAGAGGTAGAATCAGTAGAACTTGAAGAACCATTTTCTCATGAAAAGTTATCTCCAGTTTTAGCTATGTACAGGGCAAGAGATTTTGAGGATGCCATTGCAAAAACTGATAAACTGGTTAGGGCAGGTGGATTTGGACATACATCTTCATTATATGTAAATCCAATGACAGAAAAAGCAAAAGTAGAAAAATTTAGTACTATGATGAAAACATCAAGAACTATAATTAACACACCTTCATCTCAAGGTGGTATAGGTGACATATATAACTTTAAGCTAGCTCCTTCGCTGACGCTAGGCTGCGGATCTTGGGGAGGAAACTCTGTATCCGAAAATGTTGGGCCTAAACATTTATTAAACATAAAAAGTGTTGCTGAGAGGAGAGAAAATATGCTTTGGTTTAGAGTGCCTGAAAAGGTTTATTTCAAATACGGTAGTCTTGGAGTTGCATTAAAAGAATTAAAAGTTATGAATAAGAAGAAAGTATTTATAGTAACAGATAAAGTCCTTTATCAATTAGGTTATGTGGACAAAGTTACAAAAGTTCTTGAGGAACTAAAAATTTCCTATAAAGTATTTACAGATGTAGAACCAGATCCAACCCTTGCTACAGCTAAAAAAGGTGCAGCAGAATTGCTGTCATATGAACCGGATACAATTATATCAGTTGGTGGTGGTTCAGCAATGGATGCAGCCAAGATTATGTGGGTAATGTATGAGCATCCAGAAGTAAAATTTGAAGATTTAGCTATGAGATTTATGGATATAAGAAAGAGAGTATATGTTTTCCCTAAGATGGGAGAAAAAGCAATGATGATTTCAGTAGCAACATCCGCAGGTACAGGATCAGAAGTTACTCCATTTGCAGTAATTACAGATGAAAAAACAGGAGCTAAATATCCATTAGCTGATTATGAGTTAACTCCAAACATGGCTATAGTTGATGCAGAACTTATGATGGGAATGCCAAGAGGACTTACGGCAGCGTCAGGTATAGATGCATTAACTCATGCACTGGAAGCTTATGTATCAATAATGGCTACAGAATTTACCAATGGATTAGCCCTTGAAGCAGTAAAGTTGATATTTGAATATTTACCAAAAGCTTATACAGAAGGTACAACTAATGTAAAGGCAAGAGAAAAAATGGCTCATGCTTCATGTATTGCTGGTATGGCTTTTGCAAATGCATTCTTAGGGGTATGCCACTCTATGGCACATAAATTAGGAGCACAGCACCACATACCACATGGAATTGCTAATGCACTTATGATAGATGAAGTTATAAAATTCAATGCTGTAGATGATCCAATAAAACAAGCTGCATTTCCTCAATACGAGTATCCAAATGCCAAGTATAGATATGCTCAGATAGCTGATTGTCTCAACTTAGGAGGAAATACAGAAGATGAAAAGGTGCAATTATTAATAAATGCTATAGATGATCTAAAAGCTAAGTTAAATATTCCAGAAACGATTAAAGAAGCAGGAGTTTCAGAAGAAAAATTCTATACTACTTTAGATAAAATGTCAGAATTAGCTTTTGATGATCAATGTACAGGAGCTAACCCAAGGTATCCACTAATAAGTGAAATAAAACAAATGTATATAAATGTTTTTGATAAAACTGAACCAATTGTAGAAGATGAAGAAAAGTAATTATTAAATAAGATAGAAATGGTGTTCAAATAAAATTTGAACACCATTTTTATTTTTAAAGAGCAATTATGAATAATAATAACATAGAAACAAACAATAAAAGTGAGAATCTTGTTTATCCGATGACTACTCGCTCTAATACTCCCACTTCTGCAAGCTATACATTGCACACATCATTGGTAAGAAATTGGTAAACGAGCTGCAATCCAACCTTGTGCAATATCATTAAGGCGCATTAAACCACGCCATATAACTTTTACACCTGGCTGACCATCGCTTTTACGACCAAGAAATCCACCTAATTTAGCTATCATAAGTACAGCTTCCTGTAGTGTTGGAGGCTGAGTTGGTGGAATAGGTACTCGATTAATTACGCAATGGAGTGCTTGCCACTCATGATCTTGCAGAACTATATCGCATATTGCTTCTGGATTTTGCTCAGATTCGAGCTTTAACCAAAGAAGCTTCCATGCCACTATAGAATATATTGCAAGGGCGTTTTGCAAGCTTTCTGAGGTCTCTAATTGGAGTTCCTCAATATTACAACCACTTTTTAAAGTATAATGATAACGTTCAATTTTCCAACGTTGCCTATACCATTTGATTTTTTCAACTGCTTGTTCAAGGCTTTTTACAAGCAATGTTGTTATAAGAAGCCAATATATAGGTTTAACTCCTTTGGGAGAATTTATCTCCTCTGCCAAAACTAAATATAATTTAAGATTAGGTAATAACTTTGAATCTTTACGATTAACTGGAGGTTTTATTGTAACAGGGCAATATTTGATAGATAATGTAGCTTCTCTAGGTGGACGTTTGTTTTCAGTGTCTCTAGGTATGTTTGTAAGGATTTGACCCATTACAGGACTACTCTCAATTTCTTGAATTAGATGCTTCCCGTTTTCGAGAACTCTCCTTTTTTGGGTGACTCTTACGAGCAAATCTCTTTCTTCCGATACTGCTTTATGGAAGAAATCATAAACGTCAGCTTCACGATCACAAACAGTAACTACATTTATGTATTGTGGAACATCTTTGAGACTTGAATCTAAAGCGTCAAGCCACTTTTGACTTTCTTTATCTGATGTAGAGCGTTCACGTTTGGTAACCCGTTTCCCAAGTTTTTTTGGATCACGTGTCCATACATGTCTTGATAAAATACCAAGAGGGATACCTTCTACTGTTACTGCAAGGGTAGTATGATTTAACAACCCAAGGTCATATTCTGTGTTACCACATATACCTAAACCTCTAGTTGCAGGATGATCTTTATAATCTAATGTGGTGGTATCTTGTATTGCCAAGACAGTGTCATACTTTTTCATACGCTCGATAGTTTGTTCTCTATGGCTCATTAGGATTGCCTCCGGTTTAACTCTATTGTTACTAAAGAATCTGTATGTTGCCTGTGTTGCAGCATAGCTTTTACATGACTGAGGTATTGAACTTTCAGGGTTTTTGTAGAAAGAATTAGCTATTTTAGTTAACCTTTCATTTAGTCTATTATCTGCAAAAGGTGCATCATTAAATTCCTGTAGTACCCAATCATTAGTATGCATATAAGCCTCCTGAAATATTTAATCTTATATGCATATTAATATATTTATTTATCAATGTTCAAATGTATGTTTTGGCTCTGTATACGTTACTTACCAATTAAATTCCAAACTTATGTGCAATGTATAGCTTCTGCAAGTGGGAGTAAAGAGCGACTACGTCCCTGGATAACGATTTTTCCTAAAGGATAACGTCTTCTAAGTGCTGAAGCACTAAGAATACTGTTAATAAGCATCAGGTGGAGTTAAAACTCCATCTGATGCCAAGAAATCTGTTTATATTTAACAGCATGAAAAATAAGAAAGAGGTGTCATTAATGAAGGTAACTAAGGTAACTAACGTTGAAGAATTAATGAAAAAGTTAGATGAAGTAACGGCTGCTCAAAAAAAATTCTCTAGTTATAGTCAGGAACAAGTGGATGAGATCTTTAGGCAGGCAGCTATGGCAGCCAATAGTGCTAGAATAGATCTAGCTAAAATGGCAGTGGAAGAAAGCGGAATGGGAATTGTAGAAGACAAGGTTATTAAAAATCATTTTGTTTCAGAATATATATATAACAAATATAAGGATGAAAAGACCTGTGGAGTTTTAGAAGAAGACCAAGGTTTTGGTATGGTTAGAATTGCGGAACCTGTAGGGGTTATAGCAGCAGTAGTTCCAACAACTAATCCAACATCCACAGCAATCTTTAAATCTTTAATAGCTTTGAAAACTAGAAATGGTATAGTTTTTTCACCACATCCAAGAGCAAAAAAATCAACTATTGCAGCAGCTAAGATAGTACTTGATGCAGCAGTTAAAGCTGGTGCTCCTGAAGGAATTATAGGATGGATAGATGAACCTTCCATTGAACTCTCACAGGTGGTAATGAAAGAAGCAGATTTAATTCTTGCAACTGGTGGCCCGGGTATGGTTAAGGCTGCCTATTCTTCAGGAAAGCCTGCTATAGGAGTTGGCCCAGGTAACACACCTGCTGTAATTGATGAAAGTGCTGATATTAAAATGGCAGTAAATTCAATACTCCTTTCAAAAACTTTTGATAATGGTATGATTTGTGCTTCAGAGCAGTCAGTAGTAGTTGTAAGCTCAATATACGATGAAGTCAAGAAAGAATTTGCAGATAGAGGAGCGTATATATTAAGTAAGGATGAAACAGATAAGGTTGGAAAAACAATTATGATTAATGGCGCTCTAAATGCTGGCATTGTAGGGCAAAGTGCTTTTAAAATAGCACAGATGGCAGGAGTGAGTGTACCAGAGGATGCTAAAGTACTTATAGGAGAAGTTAAATCAGTAGAACCTGAAGAAGAGCCCTTTGCTCATGAAAAGCTGTCTCCAGTTTTAGCTATGTACAAAGCAAAAGATTTTGATGAAGCACTTCTAAAGGCTGGAAGATTAGTTGAACGAGGTGGAATTGGGCATACATCTGTATTATATGTAAATTCAATGACGGAAAAAGTAAAAGTAGAAAAGTTCAGAGAAACTATGAAGACTGGTAGAACATTGATAAATATGCCTTCAGCACAAGGTGCTATAGGAGATATATATAACTTTAAACTAGCTCCTTCTTTGACGCTAGGATGTGGTTCCTGGGGAGGAAACTCTGTATCAGAAAATGTTGGACCTAAACATTTATTAAACATAAAAAGTGTTGCTGAGAGGAGAGAAAATATGCTTTGGTTTAGAGTACCTGAAAAAGTTTATTTCAAATATGGTAGTCTTGGAGTTGCATTAAAGGAATTGAGAACTTTGGAGAAGAAAAAGGCATTTATAGTAACGGATAAGGTTCTTTATCAATTAGGTTATGTAGATAAAATTACAAAAAATCTCGATGAATTAAGAGTTTCATATAAAATATTTACAGATGTAGAACCAGATCCAACCCTTGCTACAGCTAAAAAAGGTGCATCAGAACTGCTTTCCTATGAACCAGATACAATTATAGCAGTTGGTGGTGGTTCGGCAATGGATGCAGCCAAGATCATGTGGGTAATGTATGAGCATCCAGAAGTAAGATTTGAAGATTTGGCTATGAGATTTATGGATATAAGAAAGAGAGTATATGTTTTTCCTAAGATGGGTGAAAAAGCAATGATGATTTCAGTAGCAACATCCGCAGGAACAGGATCTGAAGTTACTCCATTTGCAGTAATTACGGATGAAAGAACAGGAGCTAAATATCCACTGGCTGATTATGAATTGACTCCAAACATGGCTATAATTGATGCAGAACTTATGATGGGAATGCCAAAAGGGCTTACAGCAGCTTCGGGTATAGATGCATTAACCCATGCACTGGAGGCGTATGTATCAATAATGGCTTCAGAATATACCAATGGATTGGCTCTTGAAGCAACAAGATTAGTATTTAAATATTTGCCAATAGCTTATACAGAAGGTACAACTAATGTAAAGGCAAGAGAAAAAATGGCTCATGCTTCAACTATAGCAGGTATGGCTTTTGCCAATGCATTCTTAGGGGTATGTCACTCTATGGCACATAAATTGGGAGCACAGCACCATATACCACATGGAATTGCCAATGCGCTTATGATAGATGAAGTTATAAAATTCAATGCTGTAGAGGCTCCAAGGAAACAAGCGGCATTTCCACAATATAAGTACCCAAATGTTAAAAGAAGATATGCTAGAATAGCTGATTACTTAAATTTAGGAGGAAGCACAGATGATGAAAAAGTACAATTGCTAATAAATGCTATAGATGACTTAAAAACTAAGTTAAATATTCCAAAGACTATTAAAGAGGCAGGAGTTTCAGAAGATAAATTCTATGCTACTTTAGACACAATGTCAGAACTGGCTTTTGATGATCAATGTACAGGAGCTAATCCAAGATATCCACTAATAGGAGAAATAAAACAAATGTATATAAATGCATTTGATACACCAAAGGCAACTGTGGAGAAGAAAACAAAAAAGAAAAAATAAACATATAATAAATTGAATATAGTAAACTAAAAAGGACATATTTATAATATGTTCTTTTTAGTTTAATACTCAATTTTTGCACATAAGAAATTAACTTAATATAAAAAAATTTGCGAAGCAATAGTTTTAATTAATAGTTAAAAATGAAGAATTAATAGTTAATGTGGATTTTTTCCGTTACACTACAAAAAATCTTTGATTAAGCTTTTCACCACTCGTTTTGCTAAAGCGAAACATTGTTGATTTATATAAATTTAAAGATTTTTGCGAGAGCTAAAAATCATCCTTTACTATTAATTTTTCATTATTAATTCTTAACTTGCGAAGATTAACTTCGCAGTTTAATATTGTTTAGGTGGTTAAATTATGAATCTGGAAATGTTAAAAATAGAGTTTAAGTATTTGAGAGATAAAATACTTGAAAGGCAATATGAACATCTTGATCCTATGCAAAGAAAAGCGGTTTTAAATGGTGAAAATAACTGTATTGTCATTGCTTGTCCTGGAGCAGGAAAGACCCAGACTATTATTAATAGAGTGGACTACTTGTGTAGATTCGGACCTATATATAATACAGATTATGTTCCCAATTGTATAAAGACTGATGATTTACAGATTATGAAGAAATATTTAAAGGATGGTTCCTTTAAAGACGTGACTGCAGTAAACAAAATTGAGCATTTGTTAAATGGCAATAAAATAAATCCACAGAACATAATTGTTATAACTTTTACTAGGGCAGCGGCCCTCAATATGAAAAGCAGATACATATCTATAGGAAATAAAGAAAAATCACCTTTTTTTGGAACATTTCACTCCCTATTTTATAATATATTGAAAAAACACAATAAAGAAATAAATATTATAGATCCTTACAAGGCACATGAGATAGTTAAAAGTGCACTTATGTATTATCTGGACTTTATAGGAGAAGAGAAAGTAAAGGAAGTTTTAAATGACATATCTCTTTTAAAAAATAGTGAAACTAACATAGATTTATTTAAAAGTAAAATTGACAAAAGTGTATTTTTAAAATGTTTTAATGAATATGAAAATTATAAAGCTAGAAATAAGCTTATGGATTTTGATGATTTACAGTTAAAAGTTAAAGATATGTTTCTAAATCAAAAATGTATTCTAGAGAGTTATCAGAATTTGTTCAAGTATATTTTAGTTGACGAATTTCAGGACTCGGATAACCTCCAAATAGAACTTTTACAACTAATAGGAAGTAAGGGCTTTATATTTGCAGTAGGAGATGAAGATCAGTGCATATATTCTTTTAGGGGATCTAAGCCAGAGTGCATGGTAAATTTTGATAATTATTTTAAAGATGGAAGAAAAATTTACCTAAAAATAAATTACAGAAGTGTTAAAAATATAGTTGAATTGTCCAAAAAGATTATATGTAATAATAAAAATAGGAATGTAAAACTTATTGAAAATAACAAAAAAAATGAAGGAAATATAAGGTTTAAGATATTTGAAAGAGAAAAAGAACAGGCCGTTTTTGTATCAAATTTAATCAAAGAAATTATAAACAAAGGAAAATATCAATATAGTCACATAGCTGTATTTTATAGAACTAATCTAGAATCAAGAAGTATAATAGATGCTTTTTTAAAATACAATATAAAGTTTAAACTTTTGGATGGTCAGTATAACTTCTACGAACATTTTATATGTAAGGATTTAATAGCATATCTTAAATTGGCTGTAAATATGTGTGATAAGAACAGTTTTATGAGAATAATAAATAAGCCTTTTAGATATATTGGGAAAGTAAATATAAAAAAAGTTATAGATAATAGAATAAAAGAAAATTGCTTTGATATTTTAAGGCAAGTAGGTGATTTACCCATTTTTCAGCTTAAAAATATAACTGTGCTTGAAAGAAATATTAAAAAATTAAACAGGATGAAGAAGCAGGATAGAGTAGATTATATATTGGACAAATTAGATTACATGGATTATTTAAAAAATTACTGCATGAAATTAAATAGGGATATGGATGAACTTCAAGATATTATAGGAGAGTTTAAGGAAGCTTGTGAGGAATTTGATAGTATAGAATTATTTCTAGATAATATTGAAAAGGTGGGGCAAACTTTAGAGAAAGTTGAGAAGAAAGATAATGCAGTTACTTTGAGTACTATTCACGGCGTGAAAGGTATGGAGTTTGAGAATGTGTTCATAATAAACTGCAGCGAAGGATTAATTCCTCATGCAAATAGCATACAAAATAACCTGGAAGAAGAAAGGCGGCTTTTTTATGTAGGAGTTACAAGAGCCATAGATAATTTGACTTTATGTTATTCAAGTACTATTAGGAAAAAGGCAGTAGATGTATCCAGGTTTATAGAGGAATGTGACTTGTTAAATTCGGGAGAACTTATGAAAAATTGCGGTTTAGAAGTAGGAGACTATGTAGTTCACAAAGTGTTTGGAAGTGGGAAAATAATAGATAAGGGAGATAATTGCTTAAAAGTATTATTTTCAGATAATAGAGAGATAGGATTTGACTTTTCTGTTCTTTATAATGGACAGTTGATGAAGGATGCTGCCAGAAAATGTTTGTGATTAAAGGTAAGTGTAGCCTAGTTTATAAGTAAGTTTCTATTAATTTCATATATAACCAGTAATAAATACTAGATGAAATAATTTAAATATTATATATTTGTTATGTAAGAAATATACATCACATATATGCTGTTTTAATAACAGCAGCCCATTTAATCATTTGAGGTCAGTATGAAAATACTGACCTCATTTCACTTGTCAAGAAAACCACCGGTAATGCCGGTGGATAAAAGGGCTTAAGCTCTGAACAATAAAAAACCCCCTATGATATAATTTGAACGACTGACAATCGCAAAAATTAAAATATCATAGGGAGGTGTCGTTATGGGAAACGACATAGAAAGCTTATCACATAGTGTGTCCTGAATGCAAAAGACAATGAAAAAAGAGAAAAATGTCAAAGACAATGCTTTTCAAAAGATGGAAGTAGGCCTTCCATGGTCGGTATACAGGTGCAGATCATAAACCACCCATGGGTGCTGTAATCAAAAGTTATGGTGCTGAGCGCATGAGGAAAAGGCAGCGGAAAACTGTCAGGTGTATGCCATGAAGCTGAACGAAAGTGAAGAGCTGATTAAGCATCGTTAAGACTTTAAAGTATAGTCGAAACTGAGGTATTGTGTGGACTTCAGGATAAGTCTGACGGGAACCTGTTTACTGGTCAGATGGCTATCGGTGTAGAGGCTACAGGAGCATGGTATAGGCTTTTGAAAGGAACAGGAGAATCTTGAATATCTATGTTAATCGAAAAATTTGAGTTGCCAAAGTACGAGAGTGAAAGTAGAAAAGAGATGTTCAGGTGCGGAAGAATTCGTAGTAGTGATGAAATTGCTGTAATGGGAATGGAGCAAAGGAATTCTATTATCTTAACTTCTGAAATATAACAACCAGAAATGGGAGGATTAAATTGATAGAAGGGAAATCATTTAGAATCACGAAAAAGGAAGTGTTAATGGCATACAAGCGTGTGAAAGCGAACAAAGGTGTCGGGGGAATTGATGGTGTAAGCTTCGAAGAATTTGATAAAGATTTTAAAAACAATATGTATAAACTATGGAATAGAATGGCATCTGGAAGTTACTTTCCTAAGGCTGTTAGAGGAGTTGAAATACCTAAAAAGAATGGGAAAGCAAGGCTTTTAGGAATACCAACAATTGAGGATAGGATAGCACAAATGGTTGTAAGGAGTAGATTTGAACCAAAAGTAGAAAAGATATTTTTAAAAGAATCTTTTGGGTATAGACCTTATAAATCTGCACTAGATGCTGTAGGGATGGCAAGGAAAAGATGTTTTAGAATGCCTTGGGTTATTGAATTTGACATAGTTGGCTTGTTTGACAATATTAGTCATGAGAAACTGATGAAAGCAGTCAAGATGCATACGCAGGAAAAGTGGATAATTTTATATATAGAGAGATTCTTGAAAGCACCAATACAAATGCCTAATGGAGATATTAAGGATAGAAAATCTGGAACTCCGCAAGGTGGAGTCATAAGTTCAGTTTTGGCAAATCTGTTTATGCATTATGCTTTTGATATATGGATGGCTAAAGAATTTCCAAGGAACCCCTGGGAAAGGTATGCAGATGATGGAGTAATACACTGCCTTAGCAAAAAACAGGCACTATACATAATGGATAGTTTATCAAAAAGAATGAAAGAATGTGAATTAGAAATACATCCAGATAAAACCAGAATAGTCTACTGTAGAAGTGAAAATTTTAATGAGCATTATAGAAATGAGTCATTTAACTTTCTAGGATATACATTCCGAAGTAGATGCTGTAAGAGCCGTACTGGTGAATATTTTACTGGCTTTACGCCAGCAGTTGGCAAAGAAGCAGGAAAGAGTTTCCGAAATAAAATACGAGAAGCAATAATAAATGCTAATACAACATCAATTGAAATCTTGTCTGAAATATTGAATCCAATTATACGAGGATGGATGAACTATTTCTTGAAATACAATCCAAGTGAAGCATTTAGGCAAGGAATTAACTACGTGAATCTAAGACTGGCGAGATGGTTAAGAAGAACTCACAAGAAAGTGAAAAATGGGATTCATAAAGCACAGATATTGTTGAAGAGAATCGCAAAAGTGATGCCGAATTTATTTTACCATTGGTCAGTGGGCTATATGCCAGTGACTTGATAATAAGAGCCGTATGATGGGAGACTATCAAGTACGGTTCTGTGAGAGACTAGGGGTGAGAATCCTCTTGCCTACTCGACCAAAATGGAGGTGTCAATATCATATAGTGTTTGCACCAAAATATAGAAGGCAAATAATATATGGGAAATATAAGGTACAAATAGGGAAAATATTAAGAGAGATATGTATAAGAAATAATGTAGAGATAATAGAAGCAAATGCATGTATAGATCACATACATATGCTTGTAACAATTCCACCCAAAATAAGTGTATCAAAGTTTATGGGAATACTTAAAGGAAAAAGTAGCTTAATGATATTTGATAGATTTGCAAATTTGAAATATAAATATGGAAATCGTCATTTTTGGTGTAGAGGTTATTATGTAGACACAGTTGGAAGAAATAAAACAGCAATAACAAAGTATATACAAAATCAATTACAAGAAGATCAAATTGTGGAACAAATAAGTATAAAAGAATATATAGATCCGTTTACAGGTGAGCAAGTAAAAAGAAGAAAATAAGCAGCCACCAAGGGTGGCCGCTGGAAATGTTTTGCGATTGGCGGTCTATTCAGGGCGCGAGTAGCGCTTGCCAGTACCATGCCCTTATAGGGCTTAATCAAGCCATCAGCTTAGCTGGTGGTACTTGACTATAAGTAGAACAACATATGATGATTTAAGTGATTCATCAAATTTAACGAATGGCTGAAATACAATACCCGCAGCATCATTACCCAAGTTAAATTTAGTATAACGCTTAAAGAGTATTACAAATATGTACAGGTCGTTTAAAACGTCTTGGAAATTTAAATCACATAAATGAAATGTAGTTTATGGAATAGTAAGACAATATTGACTCATAATTAAATTGATAAACACATATGAGATAGATATAATAAACAATATGGAGGGAATAAAATGAATCGGAACTATTTTATAAGAGAAATTCAATTAGATACAAAAAAAGTAAATTCGTTTTCTGAATATCCATATTGTTTACCAGTAATAAAAAATTTATCAACTATAAAATTTCACCCTAAAGTAACATATATAATAGGTGAAAATGGGACTGGAAAATCTACCATACTTGAAGCAATTGCTATAGCATGTGGTTTCAATCCTGAAGGTGGGTCTAGAAATTTTAACTTTTCAACAAGAGATACCCACTCTGATTTGTGGCAAAATTTAAAATTGATTAGAGAAACTAAAATACCTAAAGACGGTTTTTTCTTAAGAGCAGAAAGTTTCTACAATTTAGCTTCAAATATTGATGATATAGATGTTACTGATTCATATGGTGGGAATTCATTACATTCACAATCTCATGGAGAATCTTTTATGTCATTAATTATGAATAGATTTAGAGGAAATGGTTTATATATTTTAGATGAACCAGAAGCTGCTTTGTCTCCAACAAGACAAATGGTTCTAGTTTCAAGAATGCATGATTTAATTAAAAATAATTCTCAATTCATAATTGCTACTCATTCGCCAATAGTATTGTCTTATCCAGATTCTATAATTTATCAATTGGATGATAGATTAAGAAAAGTTAATTATGAAGATACCGAGACTTATCAGATAATGAAATCATTTGTTAATAATCCTAAAAAAATGTTGGATATACTTGGAGTAATGGCAAAGTAATTTTTATATGTTATAAAGTAATTGAAATTAATTTATTGATGTGAAGTATTTATACTTGATGTTTTATGCTGCATTAGACATATTAAATGGACAAGACCAATGTTTAATAAGGAGATGTGTATTATGGAAGTCGATCGAAAAACATTAATAAAGGATATTGTTAATATGGGGCCTAGGGCAATAGAAATATTAAAGAATTTTGGTATGGGTTGTATTGAATGCCCTTCATCTCAAAATGAGAGTATAGAAGATGCTGCTGCAGCTCATGGAATCGACGTAGAGAATTTAATTCAAAGTTTGAATAAAATTCCATTAAGGGAGAAAATAAAATGGAAAATAGAAAAGAAGATTGAGGATGTTATGAAGTCACGATACAATATTAAATAATGCAATTGTAGAGATTAGTTATTTTAGATTTTTGATATCTTCTATAAGATAAACAGAGTTCTTGGCATCAGATGGGGTTTTGACTCCACACCTGATGCTTATTAACAGTATTCTTAGTGCTTCAGTACTTAGAGACGTTATCCTTTAGGAAAAATTGTTATCCAGGGACGTAGCTGCTCGCAACGTACACTTGGAGAAAAGCAGATATCCCAAATCTTTGATTTGGTGATAGTCGCTTTCGCTGTGTGCAAGCAGATATCCCAAATCTTTGATTTGGTGATAGTCGCTTTCACAGGGTGCGTGGGAGTATTAGAGTAGGTGGTCATCGGATAAAAATAAAACCAACACTTTAGCACAATATCATAAATTTAAGGAAACCTGATCAACATTTTTGTTTATCAGGTTTCCTTAAGTTTATCCGATAATTCATCGAATCCGCGTTAAATTATGTAATTATTTGAAAATTTTTATATGTTTTTTAGCTAATAAATGGTATAATAATAGTAAAGCATTTTTATTGGAGAAAATATTAATATGTAATTGTATTTCAAAACTAAAATAAATTAGTACAATATGTTAGATAAGGTAAAACGTTGAACTAATAATAAAGCATAATAATTGGACTTGCTTATATAGAGAGTCCCTAAAAATAGATTTAATCAATTAAATTGGAGGGGTATAAAATGGAATTAAAGGGAAGCAAAACAGAAAAAAATTTGTTGTCTGCATTTGCAGGTGAATCTCAAGCAAGAAATAAGTATACATATTTTTCTTCAGCTGCTAAAAAAGAGGGATATGAACAGATTGGTGAAATATTTCAACTTACAGCTGATAATGAAAAAGAGCATGCAAAGATTTGGTTTAAACTTTTAAATGGTATAGGTAATACTTCAGAAAATCTGAAATCTGCAGCTGGTGGAGAGAATTATGAATGGACTGAAATGTATAAAAAATTTGCAGAAGAAGCTAAGCAAGAGGGTTTTAGTGATATCTCTAGATTATTTAGTATGGTAGCAGAAATTGAGAAACATCATGAAGAAAGATATAATGAACTTTTAAAGAATATAGAAGAAAACAAGGTTTTTAGTAAAAGTGCGAAAAAGGTTTGGATATGTCGTAACTGTGGATATGTTTACATTGGTGAAAACGCACCTAAAAAATGTCCTGTATGCTCACATCCTGAATCATACTTTGAAATAGAAAGTAAAAATTGGTAGTAGTATAGTACTAAAAAACATCGTATTATTCAATTGAATTTTACGGTGTTTTTATATTTGTAAAACAAAAATATACATTTCAGGAGATGTTACATTAATGAATAAAAGGATTATGAAAATAATTGTATTTGCAGCAGCTTTTTTATTTATAGCACCTTTGTATAGAGTTTCTGCACAATCTTCAAAGTATTACAATGTTACTAGAATATGTGGACAAGATAGATATGAAACTTCTATTAATATCGCAGGCCAATTTAATCCTACAGTAACGGATAATATAATAATAGCTGACGGTAAGAGTTTTCCAGATGCATTAGTTGGAGCGCCGCTTTCAAAAAAATTAAATGCACCTATTTTGCTTGCAGATGATTTTAATAATGGATGTGAATATGAAAGCTTAGATTACATAAGTAAACATTTATCAAAAGGTGGAACTATTTATTTACTTGGTGGGGAGGGTTCAATAAGTAGTAATATAGTAAATGAGCTTAAGCAATATGGATATAAGAATATTAATAGATTGGGTGGCACAAATAGATTTGATACTAATAATATTATAGTAAATGAATTGAATGTTGCAAAAGGCACACCTGTAGTTATAGTTAATGGATTTGATTTTCCTGATGCACTTAGTATATCAGGTATAGCAGCATCTAATGGGTATCCTATATTTATGAGCCAAAATAACAGTATACCAGAAAACATAATTGATAAGATATCTTCTATAAGTCCTTCTAAGGTCTATATAGTTGGTGGCAGTGGAGTATTAAGTGATGATATTAAGAGTCAATTAAAAAATAATGTACCTAATATGAATGATGAAAATATTATAAGAATTAGTGGAAAGAATAGATATGATACATCCTTGAAGGTAGCGAATTATTTTAAGCTAGATTCCAAATATGCAGTACTTGCAAATGGAGAAAATTTTCCTGATGCTCTGTCAGGAAGCACGTTAGCTTCAAAATTAAACGCACCAATAGTACTTACAGATGGTCAAAATGCTGACATCCAAAAAAGTTATATAGATTCTTTGAATTGTAATAATGTTGTCATTTTAGGTGGACAAGGGGCTATATCTTCAAATATAGAAAATAGTTTTAATGGTATAAAGTTGGATGTTGGTGGAATTTTTCAAGGAGAAAAGATTATTGATTTAAAAACTGTAGATATAAATAATGACGGGAAACTTGAGAACATTATACTTACCAATAATATAAATGATAGTGGTAAAGTTAAATTATATGTACAAGATACTTCAAATGGTAATGTACTTGCATCAAAAGTTGTAGGTGATAGTGATTGCGTACATGGACAAATTATGCTGGCAGATATGACAGGGGATGGATCACCTGAAATAATATCTATAGCGTTAGAAGGGGGAAGTAGTGGAGGCGAAACTTGCGATGTTGAAACTATGGATGGAAATAATTTGACTAAAATAGATAATTATAATGATGGTGAAAAGCCAGGATTACAGATTGGAAGTATGAGCGAGGATAATTTTTCATTTCAATTAAATGGATATGATACTTTTGGTATGTATTCAAAAAATTTCAATAAAAGTTGTTCAGTGAATTTAGAGAATGACAGACAAATGCAAAATGCTAAAGTATATGGAAGAGGAGTACAAGCTTGGATGGGACATGGACCGGTATATTATTTATATAATATAGATAATAGTGGTACTTATGGACTAAAGGTTTATGAAGATGTATCTGGTAGTTGTCATGCTGATGTACTAGGAGGATTTAATGCTTATTATAAATATGAAGATGGTATTATGAAACTTACTAATTTAGATTTTAATAGTCCATATTCTATGACAGAAACTAATTAAATGATATATATTTTTAAATTTAAGAACTTATAGAAATATAGGTTCTTTTTTGTACAAAAAATTGGAAGTATGACTAAAACAATTTAAATATTAAAATATTTTCTCATACTTATATTTAAAACTAAGGCTAATGAGATAAAATTAGCTAAACTAGAACTCCCTCCATAACTTACAAAGGGAAGAGTTATTCCTGCAATAGGCATAATTCCAATAGTCATACTGATATTTTGAAATACAGAGAAAATGAGAGAAGCTGCTATACCTATACATATAAATCTTCCTAGAGAATCTTTTGATTCTTTTGCTGACTTTATGATTCTATATATTAATATGCCATATGCTGCTAAAAGTATTGTAGATCCAATGAGTCCCCATTCCTCTCCAATGACAGAGAATATAAAATCCGTATGTACTTCGGGAATGTATCCACCAGATACTTGAGCACCTTTTAGAAATCCTGCTCCATGTAATCCTCCAGAACCTACTGCTATTAAGGATTGTGTAAGCTGGAAACTAACATCCTGTTGGTATGCTCCAGGGTTGATAAAAGAGGTTATTCTCTGCTTTTGATATTCCTTTAGAATTCCGCTAAACCAGATAATAATGCATAAGGGTATTGAAGAAGCAAATCCTATTATTATAGACTTTAAATTTAGACCAGCAATGAAAAAGATACAAAAAACTATAAATAAGTATATTAGTGCCATACCTAAGTTAGGTTGTATTATTATTAAGAAAATTGGTATAAAGGCATAAAAACACAGTATTAAAAAATTTTTTAAGTTATTTATATTGCAATCTATTTCTTCTAATTTTTTTGCAATAATTAATATTAATCCTATTTTTACAAATTCAGCCGGTTCTAGAGCTCTATTTCCGATTCTTATCCATGAAGAAGCACCTTTTATTGCCTTACTGGTTACATCATTAAATAGTAGAACTCCCACACCACCCCAATATATTAAATTGGCATATTGAACTATAGTTCTATAATCAATAAGTAAGATTAGAAAAATTACTACTGTACTCAATATAACCCATAATAACTGTAGTTTGGTATAATAATAATTAGACTGATTATATGTGGCACTATAAATGTTCATTATGCCAAAAAAGGATATTGCGATTGCAACTAACAGCGTAGTTACATCTAAATTTTTATATATTTTTTTATTTATTAAAAGCTTGTACATTTTATCACCCGTAGAATATTGCATAAATTTTCAACAAAAACAATATTATTCTAACATATAATTGTTAAAATAAGATGTAATAATCATTATATTTTAATGAAGGAAAAGTTTTGAATATTTAATAAAATAGGGAGATTATTATGAATACAAATATTGAGGCAATTTTATTTGATTCTGGACGTGTGTTAAATTATCCTCAGTCTGGCAATTGGTTTATAACACCTAATTTTTTTAAATATGTTGATAAAAACGTATTTAACAGCATTTCAAGGCATAGAAAGAAACTCTCATTTAAAAAAGCATATGATTATATAAATTCGTGCAAGTTAATTAAAACGCAAGAAGAAGAATGTAGGCATTTCGTTGAATATTATAATATATTTTTTAAAGGATTTCCTGAATTAAATTTAAGTACGGATGATGTGGAAAGTGTTGCTAAAGACTTAGTGTACAACCCCAAAAAGTATGTGTTCTTTGATGAAGTAGCAGGTGTAATTAGTATGCTGAGTAAAAAATATAAATTAGGAGTAGTATCTGATGCATGGCCATCTTTAAATAGTGTATTTGAAGCAGTAAAATTGCGAAAATACTTTTCTACATTTATTATTTCGTCAATGCTAGGAGTTACTAAACCTGATAGTATTATGTATCAAACTGCATTGGATGAATTGGGTGTGCTGCCTCAAAATACAATATTTGTTGATGATAACTTAAAAAACTGTATTGGTGCAAATAAACTTGGTATTCATTCAGTTTTGTTATGTAGGAATAAGCGTGAGTATATTTTAAATAAAGTATTAAGTATAGGAAAAAAATACGATGTTGTAAATAACCTTCAGCAACTAAATACACTAAAATATATGAGAAATTAATTAAAAAATGGCTATTTGTAGCCTGAGTAAAGGAGAAATGTTATGCAGCAATTTTTAATAAATGAATTTGGCAAGAACTTAGGTAATAAGATCTATAGTATTCAACAGAAAGAATTACAAACAATACTTGCTTTTGCTATAGGAAAAAGTAGTAATCAGTTAAAAACTCTTGAAAAGACAATTTTACCAAGGATTGTATTGTATAAGGCCTTACAAAAAGAATTAGAAGATCAGAAAAAGGCGTATGATACAGTTGAGAAATATATGTTTATTATTGTAGGACGAAAAATTAATAAACAATATTTAGCATTTGAATCTATACCTGGATTTTTTTATATCTTTAGAAAAATAATGATTGGAACAATTAGTAGAAGTGATAATTGGATAACTGAAGTGATAAAAAATGATAGCGTATCAGTAGAATATAACATAACAAAATGTCTTTGGTATGATGCCTGTAAGGAAAACAATTGTCTCGAACTTTGCAAAATTTTCTGTGATACAGATCATGTAATTTATGATTCAATGAAGAAAATAGAATTTATTCGGAAAGGAACATTGGGTACAGGACATAAATGTTGTGATTTTTGTTTCTTAAATAAAAAGAAATGCTAATAGTATAAAAATAATGTGGTAGATGTAACTAAGGCTTAATTTTTATCTATAAACAAGGTTCCATCACTTTGAATTTCAGCATAGAAAACGTCCTCTATAGAGGTAATATTTTGTTGCTTAAGTTGTTTCTTTAACCAGTTTTTATGTAAATTCAGTTCTTCTAAGTTATGGTCTATTATTTTACCATCAACAATTATCTCAGAAGGAATATATTTACTAGTATTCTTGCTAGGGTTAATAGCACTATGAACGTTACTGTTGTTTTAAGTAGTAATTGAAATACATCTATAATTCCAAGAGTCATCGGCGGTACCTCCTTAACACTAACTCTATATAAAAGTAGAGAGTTTATGTAATCAATGAAAAATATAATATCAATTTTATATTTTCCCAATATATCTGGCTTATTCATATTAGAGAAAGGAAAATAGTGTATAAAAAGATAAGTCATATATTAAAAATAGATATTGAGTACATTTTTGAAAAACAAGACGATAATTAATTATGGTGATAGTTTTTTTTGATATTAATCGAATTATCAATGAATCTTACTT
Source organism: Clostridium sp. 001 (assembly GCF_019056555.1). Classification (NCBI taxonomy): domain Bacteria; kingdom Bacillati; phylum Bacillota; class Clostridia; order Eubacteriales; family Clostridiaceae; genus Clostridium; species Clostridium sp. 001. Next base: position 4,176,177 of record NZ_CP020473.1, read on the forward strand.
AATGGGAGTGTTACAGTAGGTAGCCATCAGATAAAATGTGAAGGAGTTTAATATGAATGATGATTATATATTGAGAATAATAGAATCTATAGGGGAGTTTGCTGGAAAAGTATTGTTCAACAAACAGAGTAAGGAATTTAAAAATATAGATGTACAATCAATGACTATACAAGATGTGTTACCAATATTATTAAAAAAACTTGTTTTTCAGGGTAAATATAATGAGGCAGAAAATTTGCTATTTGAAGAACTGGAAAAGAATCCTTCAAATGATTTAATTAAAATAGGAAAAGATTTTTATAATATATTACTTTTAAAAAGTGATGAAGATCTTACCAAAGCAAATTTTTCGAGAGAGGAAATATTTCAAGGATTAAATGATATGAAAAAATTTACTTGTGAGCTTATTCAGGTGACTAACAATTCGCATCTTGAATAAGCTCTTTTTTGATATACTATAGATACGTTAAATAAATGTGCTAAACATTGATTTACAATTTATATTTAGAAATACTTATAGATTATGATGATATGAAAACCTGCTGCCGTGCAGTTCTTTCCAGACTTCATCACATTGCGAAAGAATTTCATTAGATAGCGGCCCCTTTTCTAAATATGCTAAATTCTGTTTCAAGTGCTCCAGGCGGCTTACTCCAATAATTACACTGTTCACGTAGCTATAAGAAATACACCAGCGCAATGCAAGTTCAAGCAGCTTCATGCCATGGCTTTGTGCAATCTGAGTTAGCTTTTCCATTGCTTGAAAACTGTCATCATTCCAATATCTTTGATAATATCCACCTAAATCGGAAAAACGTGAATTTTCAACAGGATGATCCTTGCTGTGCTTGCCGGAAAGTAATCCGCCTGCTATTGGATTATATATAACCAGGCCTACCTTGTTTTGCTTAATGCAAGGTACTAGCTCGGACTCTATACCCCTTGTAATTGAGTTATAAACGTTTTCTGTTACACTTGGCGTTATCAAGTTACGCTTGTCGCAAGTCCATAAGGCATCCATTAGTTGCCATGCAGCAAAGTTGCTGATTCCAATATAACGAATCTTCCCTGATTTAACAAGAGAAGTCATTGCTTCCATTGTTTCTTCAAATGGCGTTAGAGGATCAGGTGCATGCATATAATAAATATCTAGGTAGTCTGTATTTAATCGTTTTAAGCTATTTTCCACAGACGAAATAATATGTTTTCTGCTGAGACCTTTGTCGTTTGGCCCTGAACCCGATGGCCCTCCGACCTTACTTGCTAGAATTACATTTTCCCTGCAACCTTTAATACCTTTACCTGTAATTATTTCACTTTGTCCACCGTTATAAATGTCTGCAGTGTCTATAAAGTTGATTCCATTATCCAATGCATGCTTAATAACTTTAATGCTATCCTGTTCGTTTAACTGTCCACTAAATGTCATTGTTCCAAGACAAACTCTTGATACATTTAAACCTGTCCCTGCTAAATTTGTATATTCCATATACAAAACCTCCTAGTATATGTTTAATTTCATATTTTAATCTTCTTCATAATGAAGATATTAGCAATATAATGATTAGAAATCTAACAATTAGGTTTCTAACATTAATAGTATACTTTGCTAAATTTAATGTCAACTCAAATTATTATTTAAGGTTTTATTAAAATGATAGCCATTAGATAAAAATAGTTTCCATGGGTTTCATATTTATCCAATGACAAGCACTAGACGGAATGATTTATATGGTATACATTTATATTATAGAAATATATATTAAAGTACCATATTATTTTTTAACGGCGATAAACCCATTTAATTATTTGAAGTTAGTATTCCCCAATATTGACTTCTTTTTTTTATTAGAAAAGTTGGTTAATATACAGTTCGGTGCCATATTAGAAAACAAAAGGTCAATTTTCACTATATAGTGAACTAATTGGCCTTTTATTTTTTATCAAGTGGTAGTCGCTTTCATTGTGTGGTGGGAGTGTTATGGATGGTAGACAGCTAATAAAATTATTGTCTATATTCTCTTGGGTGAAGGCGGCTGCTATTATCTCTTAAAATAGGTCTTGGGAAATTATCCAATCTTTGTCTAGAAGTTAAGCTTAAATTTGTTGTTGTTGTAAATGACTCACCATCTGTTCCAATTGTAGAAGGATAAATTACAACATTTTCATTACTTGATTCCATTGCAACAGGATTAACATTGTTACTTGAAGCATTCAATAAAGTACCGTTTACCATAGCTGACTGGTATTTTATCGTACCCATATCTGCTAAAGGATATAGTTGATTGCTATCGTTAGAAGGATCCTCACTGATCCATTCTGCTGATGTTCCAATGCCTTGTTCATAGGAAGAATCTAATGTTGTTGATATAGTTTTAGTTTGTGTCTGGCCACCAGATGTAGTTACAGTAAATGTTAAGTTCCATGTTGAATTGGATGATTTAGATATACTAACATTGATAGTTGAATTAATTGGAACACTAATGATGTTTTGAGCAACATCAGGCAGCTTTTCCCAAAAAACTTCTGCCACAGCTTGTCCATTTTCTACTTCTTCTAAGGTTCCCATTTGAAGAAGATCTGAAGAACTTGCTCCACCTAAACCAATCCACTGTGCAGCTACTGTATTTTGCTTATTTGTTGGAATATTAGGGATTGTCCAACTACCAGAAATACTAGTATAGCTGCCACTTTTAGAAGTAGGTGTATCTATGTATCCTGCCCAATTACTAGACTTTTCAGTATTAGCAGGAAGATTTATTGTAGATATACTATTTTTCAGCTGATGAATTGGTAGTTGCTGCTGAGTTGGTAGTGAATGAACTAAATTCCGTCTGGGAAAGTAATTAGATAGAACATATTTATTATTGGTGGCATTTTGAGGTCCATTTTCAATTATAGTGGAGCCGGTTCCGAATCCAACTAATAGTGTTAATAATATAAGTGGAATTTTTTTGAATATAGTTTTCACTTTTCTTTCCTCCTTCCATAACATCTTAAAGATACATTTATGTTTTTTGATATTATAGAAATTTATTCTATAATATACTAATTTCTCATTTGTATGTGATGGATATGTGATGAAATAATTACAATAGTATTAATAAAGTATAAATTTACTGTAAACTAAAAAATATAACTAGTATACTGACTGGTTATTTCTTTGAAAATGCCTTATATAGAAGTAATTAGGACAAACAAATCGTATAAGTTGGAATTTTCCCTAATATCCTTAAAATATAAAAGCTAATTAGTGATTAACTTTAAAAATGATGTCAATAATATAGACAAGTATAAACTTTTATAAAAGTTCACGAAATAAGAAGTAGAGAGTTTGAGCTGGAGGTAGTGATGGTATGGGATACAATATTATAGATATAATTAATAAGTCAATAAATATTGCAGTTAGAAGAAAAGCTGAATATGAGGACATAGGAAAAAGGTGCAATAAGCAATCTATAAAAATAATGTCAGTTGTTTTAGTGAAACAATTAGATAAAAGTATTCAATATTATGAGAAGCTAAAAAAAGTAATAAGTGGTATGGAATTTGAAGAAATTGATTTTGTAATATATGATAAAATGTCTTTTTTAATAGATGAGTTTAACAGGAAAGTATATAAACCTGAAATCAACAATGTTAGAGACTATTTGAAATCTTTTCTTGACTTAGAGAAAGACGTGTATTCTTTACTTGTTGATGTACAAGGTAGATTTGTCAAAAATACAAGTGATGTAAGTACAAAAACATATACAATATTGTCCCATATTATTAATAATGAGGCTAGCCATATTTCAACTCTTGAAAAAATGCTAAAATAAAATTTATATTAAAATACATTTCCTTATCTTATGGCTGCCTACGATAATACTCACTTCCACTAAGCAAGATTCATTGATAGACATAATGCATCAGGTGCTGTTTAGAAAACTTCACCTAATGCATTTTAAAGTATATTTATTTAGTAGGAGGATCATCATTGATGATTCTATTTGCTTCTTCCTCCGAAAGGTCATAATTTAAAAACGTTTTATAAAAATTTCTAGTTTCTTTAACTATATCTATGTTAGAAAATTTATCCGGGTGTATTATTTTTGCTGCCCATTGTATTTGCAATGCTTCTTCTGCACTGTATCTATCTCAGTAAAAAGCTCCATCTGGATTGAAGTATACTTTTGAATTCTTAACGGCATTTACTTTTTGCCAGGAAGGATCCTTTAATAAATTGTTTATATTTTTTTTACCATTACTTACTTTCATTAATGTATTGCTGCTTAATATTACAACATCTGGATTCCATTTTAATATTTGTTCCATGGATACTTGCTTATTATTTCCTTTTACTTCTGAAGCTGCATTTACTCCACCAGCTGCTTCTATCCAGGAATTAATTATTGTATTGTTTCCATCTACGGTTATTGGTGAAAGTGAAGTTACATGGAGAACTTTAGGTCTTTGGTCCTTAGGCATTTTAGATGTTATGCTGGTTATAGTATTGAGTTTGCTATCTAAATAGGATATATATTCATCTGCTTTTTTCTTTGAGTCTGCTCCTAAAATATCACCTGTAAGTTTAACACATTTTTTTAAACTATTAAAATCAGTAAAGTTTAATTCTACAGTTGGAATTCCTGAGTCTGATATTGTATTTACATTTTTATCATTTAAAGGTGTAAATACAATGTCAGGTTTTGCTTTTATAAGTTCTTCTGTATTGACACCGTCTGAAGTAAATGCTGTCACTGCATTTTTCATTTGAGGATTTACTTTGTAGAGCCAGGGCCTTCCTTTTTCTGTGAGAATGGTGGCAACAATTTTATTCCCTTGGCCTAAAATACATAGAACTTCATTATGAGCTTGCCAGGAATCTCCTATCTTTTTAATATTTAGAGGCACGTCCACTTTTCGCCCAGCAGTATCGGTAATCGTTTTCGTCTGCGTGCTTTTTTCACTTGCTTTTTTTGATGTATCACCATTATTACATCCCGTTATTAAAAAAATAATTGCAAAAACAGTGATAAGCATGAATTTTAGTTTTTTCATGAGTTAACACATCCTTCTTGAAATATTTACCTATAGCTGAGTACCATAAAAATTCATTATAATATGTATTAATTTATAGAATATAGTCAACTTTTGGGTGAAATATGGATTTAATGGTACAATAATCTACTACATTCATTATAATATAATAATCTTTATTATACAATTGATTTTAAGACTAAACAGTATAAAATATAACATAATATACTTAAAACAAAATATAAATATACTTTATATTATATTTTGTTATGTTTTATTGCAAACTTGATGAAAATATAATATAATATAAATATGTTAAAATTGTAATAAATGTTATTACGTAACTGGCAAAATAGAAATTTACCACATGGAGTGCAATATTAAGTTAAGACAGAGCCGGGCGCCTGGGCTATAAAATGTCTGGGCGCTTTTGTTTTATCCGATGACTACCTGCTCTAATACCCCCACTTCTTCTTCAAGTGGGAGTAAAGAGCAGCTACGTCCCTGGATAACGATTTTCCCTAAAGGATAACGCCTTCTAAGTGCTGAAGCACTAAGAATCCTGTTAATAAGTATCAGATGGAGTTAAAACTCCATCTGATGCCAAGAACTCTGTTTATCAAATACTTACATAAATTATGATAGTAATGGGGGATGGTAAGTAATGAAAAGTGAAAATGAGGAACATATATCACTACCTGGAAATGAGGCTCTAAAGAGAATAATGGAAAGGTGTAACCTAAAATCACGAATAGAAAAAGTATCTCTAATTGACGGATTAGGAAGAGTGTGTGCTTATGACATTGCATCTATGAATACACTTCCTAATAGTCTTACTAGTAGGCTAGATGGCATAGCTATATATTACCATGATTTTGAGAATGGAATACCTGATACTTCTAGTTGGAAAAGAGGAGTACAATATGACTTTGCAAATACTGGAATTGCTATTAAAAAGGATTATGATACCGTTATCAAAATAGAAGAAGTCGAAATAGACAAATCAGGTAACATAAAAATACTAAAGGCACCCTCAGCAAAAGGAGAGCTCACTCAGCCTGCAGGACAAAAAATGAAAAAAGGTGATGTACTTGTAAAGTCCCATACGTTACTTACACCATCTCATCTTGAAATACTTGCTATGGGGGGAATTGATAAGATTGATGTGCTGCAAAAACCTGTAGTAGCTATTATACCTACAGGTAATGAATTGGTTCCTGTAGGAAAACCATTACCATTAGGTAAAAATGTTGAGTCTAATAGTATAATGATGAGAACAAAAGTTGTTCTTTGGGGAGGACAGCCGCTAGTTTATGATATCGTTCCCGATGATCCTAAAAAAATTATAAATACACTTCTTGATGCTTTAAAAAAGGCGGATATTATAATAATCAATGGGGGATCATCAAAAGGTACTGAGGACTATAATATAAAAATGTTAGGAGAAGTAGGAGAAGTACTAGCTCATGAAGTAGAGCATGGACCAGGTAAACACACTTCATTTACTGTGGCTTATGGAAAACCTGTAATTGGCATCGTAGGCCCGCCAATTGGAGCTGAATATACAGTAGATTGGTATGTTATGCCCCTTATCAATAAATATCTTTTTCAACCAACCATAAAGCCGCAAAGGTTACAAGTAGTTCTTACAAAGCCAATTGTATCAAAGCGCCCATTCGATTTTTATGTACGTATTATTGTAAAATATGAGGACGGGCAGTATAAAGGTACGCCAGTAATTGGCCGTGACAAACTTGTTGTTGAAGGATTGATTCATGCAAATGCTCATTTATGTATACCGGGAGATGTTGATGGATATGAAGCAGGAGATAAGGTTGAAGTTGAGCTGCGCTGTCCCATAGAACTTATAACAAGGAATTAAATACTAAATAATAAAGGACAACTTTGTAAGGTGGCTAATTATAGTTTAAAAGGAGGACAAGTATATGCTAGAAGAAATGAAACTGGCTAATTCGTCTGAAAAATCTATATCACAATCAAAGCAGAAAAAATTAAAGACAACTTATATTATGATAATTATTGTCTTGTTACCAATACTTTCTTTTTTCATTTCATTAGCTATAGGCAGATATCCTATATCAGTATCACAATTTTTTAATGTTATATTATCAAATGTTTCAGGGATGGGTAATTCAAAATATGAAACTATTAGCACAGTTTTATTTAATGTCAGGATTCCTAGGATTTTGTCGGCATTACTGGTTGGAGCAGGCTTAGCTATAGCTGGTTCTGCATATCAGGGCTTATTTAAAAATCCAATGGTATCTCCAGATATACTTGGAGCTTCTTCTGGTGCGGGATTTGGTGCGGCATTTGGAATACTTTTATCATTTAACAGCTTTGGTGTACAGATTTCAGCATTTCTATTTGGACTTGCAGCAGTTAGTATAACCTATTTAATAAGTTTAATCATAGGAAGAGGTAATAATGCTACATTAGTACTTGTGCTTACAGGTATGGTAGTTTCAGCTTTATTCTCTTCTTTTATTTCTATAACAAAATATGTGGCTGATCCCTATGACAAACTTCCGGCTATAACTTTCTATTTGATGGGAGGATTGTCTTCTGTCACTATGAAAGACATCAAAATATTATCGGTACCATTTATAATAGGAATTATACCGTTAATTTTATTGAGGTGGAAACTTAATGTACTTTCCTTTGGTGATGAAGAATCAAAATCTTTAGGCGTAGATACTTCAAAGTTAAGAATAGTTATAATACTTTGTTCAACTCTAATTACTGCAGGAGCTGTATCAATCAGTGGTATTATTGGCTGGATAGGACTTGTAATACCTCATATAGCAAGAATGTTTGTGGGACCTAATTTTAAAGCTTTATTACCTGCTTCCTTATTGATTGGAGGTACATTCCTTTTGTTAGTTGATGACATAGCTAGATGTGCTTTTTCTATGGAGATTCCCTTAGGAATTCTCACATCATTAATTGGAGCACCATTTTTTATTTATCTTTTGATTAAAGGAAGGAGAGGATGGATATGAAAAAAATTTTTTTTACTGGTGAGAAGGGGATAGGTAAATCTACATTATTAGAAAAAGTTATTGAAAATATAGATTGTTCTATAGGCGGATTTATTCAAGAAAAAGAGTTTGCAGAAGGAATGAAAATTTTTAAAGTTATTTCACTTTATAACCCGGATGATAATTATATTATGGGCAGATATGATATGAAAAAAGAAAAAATGCATATGGATATGGATATATTCAATGTTATAGCTAATGATGTACTTTTAAAAAGCTTATATAGCAGAGATTTAATAGTACTTGATGAATTAGGTTTTATGGAAGAAAATGCACCATTATTCAAAGATACCATTTTTAAAATACTTAATAGTGATAAGCATGTTATAGGAGTATTAAAAGAATGTGATGGAGATTTCGTACAGAAAATAGCAGAGAGAGAAGATGTACAAGTAATTAGAATTGATAAAAATAATAGAAATTTTATGGAAGGTAAAATTCTTCATATTTTACAAGAAAATGATGTAAGGTTGAAGGAAAAATTGATAGTTGAAAGTTAATTACTCAACTTTCACAGTTTAAGAAAATTGTGAAACAATTTTCTTAAAGAACAAAGAACAAAGTTCAAATATCAAATAAGGATAATTTTCTTCCTAACGTCAGAAAATATTAAAATTATAGATTTCCTGAGGTACGATGAAAATCATCTTTATCTGTTCTTTGTTATTTGAACTTTGTTATTTTTAAAAGGCTTTGCTTCGCAAAGTTTTTATATTAAGTCAAAATTTATACGTGCGAAAGTTGAATTAATTATAAATAACTTTGAAAAACCATGGGGGGAAGAAAAAATGAAAAAAATATCTAAAATTTTAATTCTATTACTAATAGTATGTACCTTTGGAGCTTGTGGAAAAAGCACAACTTCTACAAGTACAACTAATGCAGATAATAATAAAAAAATTACGGTTACTGATGGATTAGGAAGAAAAGTAGAGCTATCCAAGCCAGCTGAAAAGGTACTAAGTGATTATCCTATAGCAACACAGATATTATGTGCTTTAGGGGAACAAAATAATATTTTAGGTGCAGATGGGAAAGTTATGAAAAACCCATTAAGCTTTTCACCAAAAGCAGGTGCAAGTAAATTAGCTGCTTCTAAAGGCAACAATGAGTTAAATGTGGAACAAGTAGTAGCTGCTAAACCAGATATTGTTTTTATACAAAAAAAGAGTAAACAAGTCATACCAAATCTTGAAAAATCAAATATTAAGGTTTTTGTTGTAAATGCAGAGAACCTTGATGAATTAAAATCTACTGTGAAAAATTTAGGAATAGTTACTGGTAAAGAAAAGAAAGCAGATGAATTTATAGATTATTATACAAAAAAGTTAGCTTCTATTAATAATAAATTTAAAAGTGTAGATCAAAAAAATAAGCCTAAAGTATATATGGCAGGAGGAAGTATGTATTTAACCCCAGGAAAGAATATGTTTCAAAATTCATTTATTGAATTAGGCGGCGGAATAAATGTGGCAGGTTCTTTAAGTAAAAGTGCTAAGTGGAGTGAAATATCTGCAGAGCAGTTAATTAGCTGGAACCCTGATATAATAATTCTTACACAATATTCTGGAGTAAAACCTCAGGATGTACTTAATAATGCTGGCTTAAAAGATATAAATGCTGTGAAAAATAAAAAAGTTTATTTGATACCTTCAAAAATGAGTTCATGGGATATGCCTTGTCCACAGACAATTTTGGGAATAATGTGGTTAAGTACAAAAACAAATCCTGAAGTATTTAAAGATACAAACATAACAAAAGAAGTAGATGATTTTTATCAAAAGTTTTATGGAACTACTTATACAAAGCTTGGTGGTACTTTAGACTAAAATAGAAGCGTCCTAAATGTCATAATTTGATAAAAGGGAGGAGAGGACGGATATGAAGTTAGAAGTAAAAAATGTTAGTTGTGGTTATAGTACAAAAGTTGTTGTAAAAGATATATCTATGAGTGTGAGTTCAGGAGAAATATTGTGTTTACTGGGGCCAAATGGTGTAGGCAAAACTACTTTTTTTAAGACTATATTGGGTTTCTTAAAGCTTAAAGGTGGGGAAATACTCTTGGATGGACAAAATATACATAACTGGTCTAGAAAACAGTTGGCTAAAAATATTGGGTATGTACCACAGGCTCATACACCTCCTTTTCCCTACAAAGTTTTTGATGTAGTATTGATGGGCAGAACTGCCCATCTTTCAATGTTCTCCTCTCCTTCAAAAGAGGATAAAGATATTGCTGAGGAGGCTATAGATGTTTTAAATATATCCTATTTAAAAGATAAGATATATACGGAAATAAGCGGTGGGGAGAGACAGATGGTTTTAATTGCCAGGGCACTTGCACAATGTCCTAAAATGCTCATAATGGATGAGCCAACTTCTAATTTAGACTTCGGAAATCAAATTAGAGTATTAGATCAAATAAAAAAGCTTTCTAAAAGAGGACTAGCAGTTGTTATGACTTCACATTATCCTAACCATGCATTTATATGCTCTACGAAAGTGGCGTTTATGCAAAGAAACAATGTATTTACAGTAGGTAATGTAGATGAAGTTGTTACAGAGGATATGCTTAAAGAAGCATATGGTATTGATGTAAAGATTATTAGCATACCCAATTCAAATGGAGGACAGATGAAAGCTTGTGTACCTGTGATCAATTAAGATGTATGATAGAATAATTAAATAAAAATTAGCAAGATATAAGTAAATATAAAACAACTAAAAAAATATATAATATATTTTTTTAATATGTTATGTTATGTTTTGTTGAAAATTTAACAAAGATATAATATAATATAAATATGTTATATATGTAATAATATTTATTACACAACTGGCGATAATAAAATTGACCAGAAATAATGTGATAGTAATTTAAGACAAACAAGAGCGCCTGGACCATATAACGTCTAGGTGCTTTTGTTATATGAAAATGCTTATATAAATTATGATGAAAAAGGACTTCAAATTAATGAACTAAAGGAAAATAATAAATTTTATTATAGGGAGTGAATGTGGGCAAAAATGCGCTTTATATTATTTTCCTTATGCCAGATGAGCAGAAAGTAAAGGTTTAACTATTGTGAGAGAAGGATGTAATTATGTTTAAAAAATTAAAAACAAACAATCTAATTATATTATTAGTTATTTTATGCACGATTTTAGTTACAGGTCTTACAGGTTGTGAAAATAAGAGTTCATCTTCAAGTGTAAGTTCAAATAAACAATCACAAAGCACTAAAACTATTGTGGACATGGATGGAAATTCAGTTAAGGTTCCTGCGAAGGTTACTAAAGTTGCAACTTCTTGGCCTGGATTTTGCAATGCACTTTTTACAGTTAGTGGCAAAAATAATAAAATAGTTGCAACATCTCCGGCTATCAAAAAATATTATCCTTGGGCTATTAAATTGTATCCACAACTTAAAAATATATCTTATCCATTTAATGGACAAACGACTAATGTTGAACAATTAGTAAAGTCTAAACCAGATGTAGCATTTTTACGTAAAGGCGACAGTATACAAAAAGTTAAAGAAGCAGGTATACCTGTAGTTATGATTGATTATAAACATAATAGCATAGAAGACATAATAAATAGTGTTGTTATAACAGGTAAAGTGCTAGGAGAAAATGAATATAAGAAAGCAGAACAGTATAAAGATTATTTTAACAAAAATATAAGTAAAGTATCTTCTATAACTTCTAAGATACCTGAAAATGAAAGACCTAAGGTAATTTATCTATCTGTGCAAAATGAAAGTATTTCAGTATGGGGTAAAAACATGCCTCAAAATGAAACTATAAATATGGTAGGAGCAATAAATGAAGCAGCTAATGAAGTAGATGGATATAAAGAAGTTTCCATGGAGCAAATGCTTAAGTGGAATCCAGATGAGATAATAGTAGATGGTAATCTTAAAAAAAGTAAAGTAGCAAAAAATCCTTCATGGAACCAATTAAAGGCAGTAAAAGACAATAAAGTATTTGTAAGTCCTAGTGGTGTTTTTTCATGGGCAAGACTTGGAACAGAATCAGCACTGCAATTATTATGGATGGCTAAGAACATATATCCACAGAAATTTGAAGATGTTGATATTGCAAAAGAAACAAAATATTTTTACAAAAATTTCTTTGGATATGAATTAAAGGATAATGAAGTTAAAGAAATACTAAATTGTGAAAATCCAATTTAAATGAGTATTGAAACAAAAGTAAATATTTTAACTAATGTAAAAATAAATTAAAAATGGGGGAGAAATTATGTGGGAGATATATGATGAGTTAATAGAATTAATACCTAAGGATTTGGTTATAAAGGATTTTGTAGCAGGATTAAACTGGTTTTTAGTGGAATCTGTTGGCACTGGGATGGCAATGACGCCTAAAGAGGGAAATTCTTATTTGCAAATGGCGGGTAATGTGGTTGGAATGAAAGTTTGTGAAGTAGCAAAACTTATAAAATCTTGGAGTAATTATGAAGCGGCTTTAGGATTAGCAGCAATTAATTCTGTAATTAATACTCCTTATAATGTAGAAACATTTAGTGGCATTAAGATAAGTGAACAGCCTAATATTAATGAATTTGAATACATGAAAGATAAAATAAAGGGAAAAAAGGTAGCCGTTATAGGGCATTTCCCAGATCTTGAACCTTTGGCTGAGATATGTGAACTTTCTATACTTGAAAGAATTCCACAAAAGGGAGATTTCCCAGATCCATCCTGTGAATATTTATTACCCCAGCAGGAATTTGTGTTTATAACAGGAACTACTTTAATAAATAAAACCTTACCAAGACTTCTTCAGCTTAGTAAAAATGCTTACATTACAGTTGTAGGACCTAGTACACCTATGACTAAGTGCTTATATAAGTATGGTATTAATATGCTTGCAGGGACTGTAGTTACAGAACGTAATAAAGTATGGAAGTTAATTAGGGAAGGTGGTAGACATGAGTTTTTTAATAACGGGGCACTCATGGTTAAAATACCTGAAGACAAAGTAAAATAAATGAAGGAATTTGTCTTGATTTAGGCTGTGACCATATTGGAATTTAGATGGCATAGATAATAAAAGAGTCTGACAAACAATCCTTTTTAATACATGAAAATTGACACCAAAAATGGGGGAGCAATTATGTGGGAGATATATAATGACCTTATTTCAAGAATACCAGAAAATATAAAAATAAAAAGATGTTTAATGGGAGTAAATTGGTTTTTAGTGGAGTCTGAGGGAATTGGCATGGCAATGAGACCTTTAGAAGTGTATGGTAAGGTGAGTATTCCTGAGCATATAGCAGGAATGAAGGTTTGTGAAATAGCCAGGTATGTAAAGTCCTGGAATAATTACGAGGCTGCACTTGGATTGGCAGCAATAAATTCTGTAATAAATACTGAAAGTAATGTTTCTAAAATTTATCCCGGTGATATAAATGGACAACCTAATGAATCTTCATTTATATCGCTAAAGGAAGAAATAATAGGAAAAAATGTCACAGTAATTGGGCATTTTCCGAGAGTAGAATCACTTAGAAGAATATGTAAGCTGTCAATACTAGAAAGAAAACCTGACGAGGGAGATTATCCTGACCCAGCCTGTGAGTATATTTTACCTTATCAGGATTATGTTTTTATAACAGGAACAACGATTATAAATAAAACTCTTCCAAGGCTTCTTGAATTGAGTAAAAATGCAAATGTAATATTGGTTGGACCAAGTGTCCCTATGACTGAAATGCTGTTTAGTTATGGGGTTGACGTATTAGCTGGTACAGTTATCCTTGAAAAGGAAAGAGCCTGGGACGTTATACAAGAAGGCAATCCAACAAAATTTTTTAAACGTGGTGCCAGAAGGGTTAACATAAGTTTTGAAGATTATAAAAATGTACAATGGAGATATGAAATTCAGTTAAGTAAGAAATATATTTGAAACATTAAGTTGGCGAGGAGCAGAAGATAAATCTACTCCTCACAAAATCTAAATAATTTAAACCATTTTTGTTTCTTTTGTTTCTTTCTCTCCTTTCGGCTGATATATTCAGATTGATTATTTTGAATTTGTTCAACTAATTCTTTAGTATCTGTAATAGAATTAAATAAGGAATTTTTGTCATTTAATATCTTAGATAAATTATCATTAATTAAAGAACTGCTTTTTTCAATATCACTTTTAATGATGTTTGTATTGTTTTGCATAATATCTGAAACAGATTGCCTAATAATAGTTTCTATTTCAGGTTTTATCAAATTGGATATTGCTTGTGCTGCAAATTCTAAATCTTTTTGATTACTAAATAGGGAAGAATCATTATCTAAGAAATATTGTTTAATTTGTTGTGTTGTATAATGTTTTTCTTTGGATAAGTATTGAATCATTTTTAATTTGTTAATATCATCTTCAGTAAAATTTCTATATTTACAGTGATGATTGGAGTTTAAATAGTCTTTGAAGGTAAGGCAGTAATTTCTAATTGCTTGAGTGCTAGTGTTTAATAATTTTGCAACATCCTTTGTCTTGTAAGTATTTATTTTGAAATCGCTTATGTTTATTGATTTGTTTTCCATAGTTACCACTCCTTTTACAATATTATACAATTAATTGGAAATATTATCAAGATAATTTTTATATAAAATGTTTATTCTAAATGAAGCTCTTGACAAGGGAAAACTCTGTAAGATGATTTTATCCGATGACTACCTGCTCTAATACTCCCACTTCTCCAAGTTGGAGTAAAACTCCATCTGATGCCAAGAACTCTGTTTATTTAATTAATTTATGATATAATATTTTTAAGGATATTTTTTACTAAATTACAATATTTTATATTGAAGAGCAATTATATTATATCATTTTCAAAAAAATTTATCATATTAAACTGTGGAAAATCTTTATCCGATCGCTACCATTGCTACCCCCATCTTTTATCAAAGTGGGGTATAAGCACTGCTACGCCCCTGGATAACGATTTTCCCTAAAGGATAACGCCTTCTAAGTGCTAAAGCACTAAGAATCCTGTTAATAAGTTTCAGATGGAGAAAAAACTCCGCCTGAAACCAAGAACTCTGTTTATCTTTTCAGAAGGCGGAAATGCCTAAATTTGAAGAAAGGAATATAAGAATATGAAAAGTATACTAACTACTTGCCCTTATTGTGGAACAGGATGCACATTTTTCTTAAATGTAAGAGATGGAAAAATTGTTAGTGTAACCCCGGATGATAATGCAAATTCAGTAAACCAAGGGAAGCTCTGCTCAAAAGGCCGTTTTGGTTTTGACTTTGTACATCATAAAGATCGTTTAACTAACCCTTTGATCAGAAAAGAAGGAAAGCTGGTCGAGGTTACATGGGAGGAAGCAATTGGCTTTATTGTTTCTAAAATCAAAAAAACTGTAAAAGAATATGGTTCTGACAGTGTTGCAGCTTTTAGTTCCGCACGATGTACTAATGAAGAAAACTATCTTATGCAAAAATTAATGCGTGCAGTAATTGGCACTAATAACGTCGATCATTGTGCCCGCTTGTGACATGCTCCTACAGTGTCTGGTCTAGGCACAGCATTTGGTAGTGGAGCAATGACAAACTCAATATATGAACTTGATGAAATGGGACCTAAAGATGCTATTTTTGCCATTGGTACAAATACCACAGAATGTCATCCTATAATTGGCATTAAAATGCTAAAAGCTAAAGAGCGCGGTACTAAACTCGTAGTGGCTGATCCCCGCAAAACCGATGTGGCACTACATGCTGATATTTGGCTGCGGCATAAACCAGGTACAGATGTAGCACTTCTAAATGGAATGTCATATGTCATATTGACAGAAGGACTAGCTGATGAAGCCTTTATTGCTGAAAGAACTGAGAACTTTGAGGCTTTCAAAGAAGTCGCACTGAGATTTAACCCGGAATATACAGCCAGCATAACTAAAGTTCCAGCGAAAAAGATAATAGAAGCGGCAAGAATTATTGCTAAGGCTGATGCTGCTGCTTTGTATTATACTATGGGTATTACGCAGCATACTACTGGTGTTGATAATGTACTATCTACAGCAAATATTATGATGCTTACTGGCAATATTGGTAAGCCTAAAGGAGGAGTTAACCCACTGCGTGGTCAGAATAATGTACAAGGAGCATGTGACATGGGAGCTTTGCCTAATGTCTACACTGGTTACCAATCAGTAACTAATCCTGATGTGAAAGCGAAATTCGAAAAAGCATGGAATGCAAAGTTAAGCGATAAAGTCGGACTTAATATTCCGTCTATCTTGAATGCAATTGAAAAAGATAAGGTGAAAATGCTTTATGTGTTTGGTGAAAATCCAATGCGCAGTGACCCGGATATAAATCATGTGGAACATTGTTTAAAACATTTGGATTTTTTGATTGTTCAAGATATTTTCTTAACTGAAACAGCTGAAGTTGCTGATGTTGTTCTTCCAGGTGTATCCTATGCTGAAAAAGATGGAACTTTTAGTAGTACTGATCGTACAGTGCAGCGTATTCGTAAGGCTGTAGAACCAATAGGTAATAGTCTTCCAGATTGGCAAATACTCCGGGATATCATGAAGGCAATGGATTATCCAGCAGATTATAGTTCTCCTGAAGATATATTTGATGAAATGAGATCTTTAACACCAAGTTATGCTGGTATTAGTTATAAACGGTTGGAGGATGGGGGCATTCCATGGCCATGTCCAAATGAAAATCATCCTGGGACACCTATTTTGCATATTGGTAAGTTTTCCCGTGGTTTGGGTAAGTTTTCTCCAATTGAGTATAGGGAGCCTGCTGAACTTCCTGATAAAGAATATCCACTAATGCTGACTACTGGACGTATCGTTACTCAATATCATACAGGGACTATGACGAGACGTTGTTGGGGACTAAATGGTGCGGATCCAGAAGGATTTTTGGAAATTAACCCTGAAGATGCAAAAAGTCTTAATATTGAGGATGGCGATGAAATTAGTGTAACAACACGCCGTGGCTCATTAATTACAAAAGCACAAGTAACAACTAGGGTACCAGAGGGATTAACATTTATTACTTTTCATTTTACTGAGAGTCCAGCTAATATTTTGACTAATAGTGCACCTGATCCTGTTACTGGAACACCTGAGTTTAAGGTTTGTTCGGTAAAAGTAAAAAAATTAGATTTCTCAGATTTTGGATGCCAAAAGCGTAAGATTTTCCGTAAGAAGAGTAAGGCATTTGAAAGAAAATAACAAGTCAAAGATGCGACGAATATTTTTTATCAGACAAAGAGGCAGGTTCCGCAGATAGTGAATCCTATCTAAGGGTTCTACCGACGCAGTATGATAAAAAATAGGCTAGCATACTGGCTAGTTATTTCTTTGAAAATGCCTAAATACAAAGAAGCTTAAAAATCAAGAATTTTTTAATGTTGGTACATAGAGATTTTCTCATTTCCTATTTTTATTGATGTATACGAGGAAGTCCTATGATATAAATTTTAGTCCTTATGGGGCTAGAAAAATAAAAGCCTTAGAATTATCTTAAAGGCTAAAATAACTGATAAGGGGGTAATTGAATATGAAACTTAACTCTTTTGTAGTAGCTGATGCCCATAAATGTATTGGGTGTAAAGCTTGCGAACTTGCCTGTGCTGCTTCTCATTCTGACAATGATGGGAAGACAGTGGGAACAGTAGAGACTCCAATTATGCCGCGGCTTTTTCTTGTTAAAACGGCTGAAGTAACTGTGCCTATTCAATGTCGACAGTGTGAAGATGCTCCATGTGCCAATGTTTGTCCGGTAAGGGCTATTAGCCAGGTTGATAATAAGATTGTGGTTGATACCGAAGCTTGTGTAGGATGTAAAACTTGCATAATGGCTTGCCCATTTGGTGCAATGGACCTTGTACCTAAGTATAAAGATGGTCAACTAGTTACTCAGAATGTGCTTATGTCTGAAACGGATAATGGTTTAGTAAAAAAGGAAGTAGTTGTGGCACATAAATGTGATTTGTGTATTGATCAGCCTGATGGACCAGCTTGTGTTAGGGCATGTCCAGAGAAAGCATTGGAACTTATTGTACCAAAACAAGTAAAAAAGAAACGAAACATAGAGGCAGTTGATAATCTTTGGAATTTGGTGAAAGGTGTTTTTGACTAGAAGCTTAATTTGAAATAAGATAGGAGGCGATTGTTTTGACAGTTAAGACTGAAGGTATTGTCAAAATTGATAAAGAGTTGTGTACAGGATGTAGGCGATGTGCAGATGTTTGTCCTGTAGATGCTATAGAAGGTGAAAAAGGACAACCTCAAAAAATTAATACTGAACGTTGTGTTTTGTGTGGTCAGTGTGTACAAATTTGCAGTGCTTATGCATCTGCATTTGATGAAGATATTACTCCTCGTGAGCAAAAGATAAAAGAGCGTAATATGCTCCCCTCTGTTAAAGAGCCCTTATTTGCATCCTACTATACAGGCCATGCCATAGAAGTAAAAGAGGCCTTAGCAAATTCTAAACTTTTTACTATGGTTCAATGTGCACCAGCAGTACGTGTAGCTATTGCTGAAGAATTTGGTATGCCACTTGGAAGTTTAACACTAGGGAAAATGGCAGCTGCACTAAGAGAGCTAGGTTTTGATCGAATTTATGATACTAATTTTGCTGCTGATCTCACTATTATGGAGGAAGGTAATGAACTTATTAAAAGGGTTACTGAAGGTGGAGTGCTGCCCATGTTCACTTCATGTTGTCCTGCTTGGGTAAAATTTATTGAGCAGGATTATCCGGAGCTTATTCCTCATCTGTCTTCTTGTAAATCTCCACAACAAATGGAAGGTGCTCTGCTTAAAACATATGGTGCACAGGTTGATGGTGTAGATGCTGGCAAGATTTATAGTGTTTCAGTTATGCCTTGTATTTGCAAAAAATTTGAATGTGAACGTCCTGAAATGAAAGACAGTGGATATCAGGATGTAGATTCTGTAATTACCACACGGGAACTTGGACAATTAATCAAAGATGCTGGCATTGATTTTAATGCTTTACCTGAAAATGAATTTGACAAGCCACTTGGGACTTATTCTGGGGCAGGTACTATTTTTTGCGCTACTGGAGGTGTTATGGAAGCTGCCCTGCGTACGGCATATAAATTGATTACTAAAGAAGAGATTCCAGATGTCAATCTCAAATTTATAAGAGGCGGCGAAGGAGTAAGAAGTTCAGAAGTTAAAGTAGGAGATCTGACATTAAAAGTAGCAGTAGTTGCTGGTCTGAAAAATGTTGTACCAGTTTTGGAAGCAATTAAAGCTGGAAAAGCAGATTTCCATTTCATTGAAGTGATGACCTGTCCAGTTGGATGTGTTAGTGGAGGGGGACAACCTAAGATATTGATACCTGATGAAAAAACTGATGCTTATACTAATCGTACGTGCAGTACGTATGTACATGATGAAAATATGGAATATAGAAAATCACATGATAATCCTGAGATACAGAAAATTTATAAAGAATTCTTGGTAGAAGATAATATTCATCATTTGCTTCATACTACGTATACACCAAGGAGGTAAGTACATTGAATACCTTTGTCGTTGCAAATCCTAATAAATGCATTGGTTGTAAGTCTTGTGAAATTGCTTGTGCAGTTGCACATTTAGATATTAGTGTGCTTACTGCACAAGCAATAGATGCACCTTTTTCACCTCGCATTAATCTAGTACGGGCAGAAAGGGCTACTATGCCAGTGCAGTGTAGGCAATGTGATGATGCACCTTGTGCAAATGCATGTCCAGTAGGCGCAATTGTTCATAAGAAGAATAAAATTGTTGTAAAAACAGAATTGTGTATTGGATGTAAGGCATGCATGCTTGCTTGTCCATTTGGTGCTATGGATATGGTTCTAAAGTGTAAAAATGGCCGAAAGCAAAAACAGGGTTTAAGTGTGAGTACTAAAGAAGGAAAGCAAAATAAGGAGAATATGGCAGCACATAAATGTGATTTGTGTGCAGGTAGGCCTGGAGGCCCAGCTTGTGTAGAAGTTTGTCCAGTTGATGCTTTCACCATAGTTAAGCCCGAAGTTATAAATCATACTATTAAAAATAGGCGTCGATCCAGTGCTTTAAAAATTATGAAAAAACAAAAATAAGATCGTTTTTGGAGAAATGTACCTAGATTTGTGTAAATCAAATCTAGGTACGTTATTGTATGAGGAATATTTAAATTTGTTACAAATTATAATTAAGATTATACTACTCAACTTTCGCAGGACAAAAAGACTAATTTCTCCTTGATGTAACAAGGTAAAGCAGCAATAAAACTATCTATTATTGAGTCAATAACGTCCTTTGAAAGAAGAAGTTTTTCAGTTAATACATTTTTTAAAATATCTACAATAAGATTCATTACTTCACAAAATTGGATATCTTGAAGTTCATCACAGCACTGATAAAAAAATCCACCAATAGTTCTAACATCATTATTCTTACGGCTTTCTAAAGTAAGCATAATGTATCTGGTAAAAACTATAGAAGTATGTGAAACCATGGAATCATAAGAACGCCCCTGAAACTCTTTAGCAAGTTTTAGAAAAGACTTGTTCATTTTAAAGAAAACCTCTATATCCCAGCGTTTTCCGTAAATTCTTATTATCTCATTGTCATCTAAGGATATATTGGTAGAAATTAAAGCAAGCCATTTTCTACTTCTGTTTCTATCTCTTACAAATACAATTTTTGCTTTTACCTCATTACCATTTTTGTCAGAGCCAATACCTACAATAACAGAAGAAAGAATTTTTGCCTTACCACGCTTTTTTCTTAAATTAGCATAGAGATTTTTAAGGTTCAATAACTTACCGTTATAATTGTAGTAAACCCTTGGCATTGCTTTGACCATGGCAATAGTATTAAGTTTGAGTTCTAGAATCCGTATAAGAGTTTTTGGGTACGTAAACCAACTGTCAAAAAGAACGTACGATGCAGGAATAGCATATTTTGAAACTTGTTGAAGTAAACTAATCATAACCTCAGGTGACTTTAAAACAGCCTCCTTACGGAGCTTAGAACCATTGGTTCTTTTATCAATATTGTGGTTTTCAGGACAAAGTCTGTTTTTCTCCTTTTCGGAAGAAAGCAGAGTGAAAGCAAGAGGTAAAAAAGTATTGCCATCTGACCAACCAAGGGTGAGAAGGCGAAAGCCTTTAACATATTTATGTTCAACATGGTCATGAACTCTTGCAAGAAGTTCAACAGATTTGCTCCTGCACCTACTGTATAAAGAATCATCAATTACAAGTACATTAACTCTATCTTTTGAAGTAAGTGGTACGATAATATTTTTTATGATTAATGAAGAAAGTAAAAACAAAAACTTTCTCCAATTAAAGTTTGGTGAATTAAGAAATCTATATACAGTATCCTTTGAAAATTGATTATTTTTTCCAGACTCCAAGTTCCTAAATAAGTTTTTTCCAGTAAAAACAAGCATAAAAATATATTGAAATATTTTAATACATGAAAATCCTTTTTCTTTAGAAAAATTGCATTGCTTAAGTATATGTCCAATTTTGTTGTCTTTAAAAAATCTATTTATAGTAAAATTAAATTGTTTATCATTAGTATCATTTGATATAATAGTATTCATAAGAAACATTCCTTTCCTTGGTGTGGTGTTTTTTGCAATTCTATTATACCAAAAGGAATGTTTCTTTGCTTTATGTGTTTATTCTCAAGGCTTTCCCCTTAATTTTTATGTGCGAAAGTTGAGTTATACTATTAATAAGTAACTCAACTTTAGCAGTTTGAAAACTTTGTGGAGCAAAGCTTTGCAAGTTAAGAATTAATAATGAAGAATTAATAGTGAAGGATGATTTTTAGCTATCGCAAAAAATCTTTAAACTTATATTAACCAGCAATGTTTCGCTTTACCGAAACGAGTAGTGAAAAGCTTAATCAAAGATTTTTTGTAGTGTAACGGGAAAAAATCCACATTAACTATTAATTTCTAACTATTAACTAAAAAAGTTACATCGTAATTTTTTATATGTGTGAAAATTGAGTAAATAAGTACATGAGAAGAGGAGGAGTAAAATGGAAACTAAAAAATATAATGCCCCCAATATGATTTTAATTGGTTCAACTGCTAGAAACAGTGGAAAAACTACTCTTGCTGTTTCAATAATAAATAAATATAAATTAAGTAGACCAGTGGTAGCACTAAAAATAACAACTATCCAGGAGAAGAATGGAAAATGCATACGTGGAGGAGAAGGTTGTGGGGTGTGTTCAAGCTTAAAAGGAAACTTTGAGATAACGGAAGAGTTAAATTCAGACAATAATAAGGATACATCTTTACTATTAGCTGCTGGAGCAGAGAATGTTTACTGGTTAAAAGCATTGAAGGATAATATGTACGAAGCATTTAAGGCATTTAGTACTAAAATACCTGAAAATGTTCTTATAGTATGTGAATCAAATAGCTTACGAAAAGTTGTTAATCCAGGCGTCTTTATTATGATAAAAAATTCCAAAGATAGTCAAATGAAAAAGTCAGCAAGTGAAGTTATAGATCAAGCTGACATAACTATAGAAAATAGTTTTAATAATGATTTTGAAAAAGTAATAAAAGAAATAGAGAATATAATTAATTGATCAAATTTAATTACATAAACAGATTTCTAATCAAATTCTAATCTTTAACTAATTGTCTTCTAATTATTCCTCAGTAGTATATAGATATAGAGAAAATTCATTATTAAAAAATAGTTATAGGGAGGAATTAAGATGACAATTTCAATTGAACAAATTGATTCATTAAGAAAAAGAGCAAATGTAAGCTATAAGGAGGCCAAAGAGGCACTTGAAAAATGTAACGGTGATTTGGTAGAAGCACTTTTGTATTTAGAGGAACAGAATAAAATCAAGCCAGAGCATGAAAGCATAAAGGGCTCACCTTTTATTAAAAAAATTAAAAATATTATTTTAAAGGCTAACAAGATAAAATTTGTAATATCTAAAGATGATAAAACAATTTTAAATTTGCCTTCTACTCTAGCAGTTTTACTTTGTATATTTGCATTTCCTGTTGCAATAGCTGTTGTAGTCATTGCTTTAATTACAAGTTGTAAGATAAGATTTCATAAAGAAAGTGGAGAAGAATGCGGAATTAATAGTAAAATAGATAAAGTTACTGAAGCTATGAACAATGCCAAAGATAAAATAAAAGAAGAGATTAAGAATGCATAAAATAAAACCTGCTTATGATTTTTCATAAAGCAGGTTTTATTTTTGTCTAGAATTTAGCTTATTATAAGGATTGTGAGTAATAAAAAAGGTATAATAAAATTAAAAAAAGTACAGGAGGATAATATGGCCGGTGAAAAAATTCTTATTGTAGAAGATGAAGTGAAAATTGCAAGGTTTGTTGAGCTGGAACTCCAACATGAAGGATATATTGTAGATAAAGCGGTAGATGGAAGAGATGGACTAGAAAAAGCTTTAAATGAACACTTTGATCTTATAATACTTGATGTAATGCTTCCTTCTTTAAATGGAATGGAAGTACTAAGGAGGTTGAGGCAGAACTCTGAGGTTCCTGTCATCATGCTTACTGCAAAAGATGAGATAATGGACAAAGTAATGGGACTTGATATTGGTGCAGATGATTACATTACAAAACCCTTTGCCATAGAAGAACTTCTTGCACGTATTCGTGTTACATTTAAGCATAAAAGGGTTACACTAGATAAATCTGGTATTATAGAAATAGGTAAATTGAAACTTAATATGAGTAAATATCTTACTACATATAATAATGAAGTAGTAGAACTGACAAAAACAGAATTTGATCTATTAAAATATTTAATGGCAAACAAAAATATAGTACTTTCAAGGGAAAATATTCTTGAAAAAGTATGGGGATATGATTATACAGGGGATACTAATGTAGTAGACGTCTATATTCGTTATTTGAGAAGTAAGATAGATGATAAATTTAATCACAAATTTATTTATACCGTTCGAGGAGTGGGGTATCAATTAAAGGATGAATAAGATTAAACTTATATTTAGAATAATAGTTAAAATCATAAAGATTTTGTTCTTACTATTAGAGCGTGCTTTGAATATTTTACCTAAATATTTAAGCAGGGCAGTTGAGAGTATAGAAAATAAACTGAGATTTTCCATTAGCTTTAAAATAACAGTAACCTATGTATTCACCTTTGTGATAATTTTTTTCTTAATTACTTTAGGCATAATTGGAAGCTTTAATTATTATATGCAAAATGGTAGAAAGGATAATTATATAGTAGTTCTTTTAGGAATTTTAGCAGTATGGAATATTATAGGATTAATTATAATTATAATAATTGGTTCAAAGGCCAGTAAAAAATTTTTATCTCCTGTGTATACTATGGCAGATACAGTAAAAAAGATATCTATAGATAATTTGGATAAAAGACTTGATATTAAGGGATCAAAAAATGAACTTAAGGATTTAGCAAAAACTTTTAATGATATGATGGACAGAATTCAAAGTTCTATAGAGAAACAGAATCAATTTGTTTCTGATGCATCACATGAACTGAGAACACCTATTTCTGTAATTCAAGGATATGCTAATATGTTAGACCGCTGGGGAAAAGATGATAAAGATGTACTTGAAGAATCTATTGATGCTATAAAAAGTGAATCTAAAAGCATGAAGGACTTGATTGAAAAACTTTTATTTCTTGCAAGAGGAGATAAAAATACTCAAAAAGTTGAGGAAGAAAATTTCATGATGAATGAGCTGATAGATGAAATAGTGAAGGAGACAAAATTAATTGATGATGTCCATAAAATAGAAAATGAACATAATGATGAATTTAGCATCAATGCTGACAAAAAACTCATAAAGGAAGCTATAAGAATTTTCATAGACAACAGTATCAAATATACCGAGGAAGGTGAAAGCATAAAAATTGATTCCTATAAAAGAGAAAATGAAGCTATAATAACTATTGCAGATAATGGTACAGGAATTTCAAAGGAAGATTTGCCTCATATATTTGATAGATTTTATAGAGCTGATAAATCCAGAACTAAAAGTAGTGGAGGTACAGGGCTAGGCCTTTCAATTTCAAAGTGGATAATAGATAAGCATAATGGCAAGATTCATGTTTGGAGTGAAATAAACATAGGTACTGTAGTAAAAATCACTTTGCCAATATAAATTGAATGTTTTGTCGTATTGTTATATAATTTTATTAGGCTCATATTTTGGGAATATGGGCCTTTAGATTACAGAAAAAGAGGTAAATATTATGGAGATTACTAACTTTAATCCGCAGGATGTAATATTTGCATTAGATATAGGTACAAGAACTGTAATAGGTACTGCTGGAATAGTAAAGGATAAAAAATTTAATATAGTATCAGAACATTGCGTGGAACATGAAGAGAGAGCAATGATTGATGGGCAGATACATGATGTAGGTCTTGTGGCAAATGCAGTAAATGCTATAAAGAAAAAAATAGAAGAAGACTTAAACA
This sequence comes from Clostridium sp. 001, assembly GCF_019056555.1. Lineage (NCBI taxonomy): Bacteria > Bacillati > Bacillota > Clostridia > Eubacteriales > Clostridiaceae > Clostridium > Clostridium sp. 001. The sequence continues at coordinate 4,201,777 of NZ_CP020473.1, forward strand.
TGAAATTGGAAAATACAGCAATAGCAGCAGCAGGAAGATTTTTAAGAACTGTATCTGTAAAAGAGCATATGAACATTGATTATGATAAGGAAATAGATAGGGATACCATAAGGAGTCTTGAGTTAACTGCGGTGAAGTCTGCTGAAAAGCAGGTAACTAAAAATACAAAGGGAAGATTGTATTGTGTAGGGTATAGTGTGAAAAGCTATTATCTAAATGGTTATCTTATAAGTAATCTATTGGCACATAAAGGAGAAAATATATCGGTAGAAGCTATAGCAACCTTTCTTCCAAGGTCTGTAGTGGACAGTCTGTATTCTGTTATGGAAAAAGTAGGCCTTCAAGTAGTAAGCTTAACTTTAGAGCCTATTGCAGCTATGGAAGCTGCAGTCCCACAAAATCTAAGGCTTTTAAATTTAGCGCTAGTAGATGTAGGAGCAGGAACTTCGGATATAGCAATAAGCAGTAAGGATACTATAAGTGCTTATGGCATGGTATCTCAGGCAGGGGATGAAGTTACCGAAGTTATAGCACAAAATTATTTAGTCGATTTTAACACTGCGGAAAAGATAAAAAAACAGTGTAATGAAAATGAAACTATAAAGTATACAGATGTTTTAGGCATAGAAAATAAAATATCTTCTGAGGAAGTTATAAAGCTCATAAATCCTGTTGTTAATAAGATAGCAGATGAAATTGGAAATAAAATAGTTGAGTTAAATGGAGATAAACCGCCTAATGCAATTTTTCTTGTGGGTGGAGGAGCTCATACTCCGGAACTCAAGGAATTTTTAGCTAAAAAGTTGAACATGCCTCTCCAAAGAATTGCTATAAAGGGAAGAGAAGCGGTTACGGATTGTGTATGTCTTGACAATTCTCTTGGAAGTACAGGGGTTACTGTTTTAGGTATTGCACTTATTTCAATAAGAAGACTAGGACATGGATTTATTGATGTAATATTAAATGGAAATGTAATAAGTCTTTTTAATTCTCATGGACATACGGTAATGGATGTAATGCTGCAAGCAGGAATAAATCCTAAGTCATTAATAGGGAAAAACGGTAAAAATATAAGGTTTACAGTAAATGGTATAAAAAGAGTAGCTTTTGGTACTTTAGCTTCTAGTACCAAAATAACTGTGAATGGAATTGAAAAAAGCATGGATGAGGAAATTAAAGAAGGAGACGACATAGAAATAAAGTATGCAATTAATGGGAAAAATGCTGTGCCTAAAGTGATAGACTACATACAAAAGTCCTATTCTGTGAGCTTTTTTATAAATGATTTAATAGAAAATTTAGAACCTGCAGCATATATAAATGAAAATAGAGTAAAATTGGATAGTACCATAAATGAAGGGGATAATGTAAATATAATCTTACCGGAAACCATTTCTGACTATGAAAAATATTTTTCAACTGACAGTGGAGAAGAATTTGCATATTATTTAGATGGAAACAAATTAGATAAAAAATATATTATAAATGAAGGGGACAGAATTTATAGAATAACTAAAGTAGAAGATGGAAAAGAAAAGAATTCTAAAGAAGAAAGACAGGAAAATTTAAGTTCAGAAGAAGTGGCTTTGGAAGTGGCTCCAAAGGAAGAAGATATAAGCAAAGCTAAAGAGAATGAATTGCATGAATCTACTTTGAATGAAAAAAGTAAGGATACAAATGAAATAACTGTAGTTGCAAATGGAAAAACTGTAGTACTTACGGGGAAAAAGGATTATATATTTGTGGACATATTTAATCATATAGAATTTGATCTAACAAAAATTAAGGGAAAGCTGTATTTGCATTTAAATGGAAATAACGCAGGTTATTATGATAAGTTATCTGAAGGAGACATAATAGAATTAGGTTGGGAATAGGTATGGATACTAATATTGGAGGAACAAATATGCAGAAAAACTTTTTGAAAATGGCAGAATCTATAAAACAAGAATTGATTGAAACGAGAAGGGATTTTCATAGGCATCCAGAACTTGGATATGATTTAGAGAGAACTTCTGGCAAAGTAAAACAATTTTTAGACAAATGGGGTATAGAATATAAGGACACGGCTCACACAGGAATATGTGCAATAATAAGAGGAAAAGGTACTAAAACTATAGGAATAAGAGCTGATATGGATGCACTTCCTTTAGAAGATAAAAAAGTTTGTGACTATTCTTCAGAGGTTAAGGGAAAAATGCATGCCTGCGGCCATGACGCGCACACAACTATACTTCTTGGAGCTGCTAAAATTCTAAACTCTATAAAAGATGAATTAAGGGGAAATGTAAAATTATTTTTTGAACCTGCAGAAGAAACCACAGGTGGAGCTAAGTTAATGATAGAAGATGGAGTACTTGAAGAGCCAAAGGTTGATAGAGTAATAGGACTTCATGTAGAGGAAAATATAGAAGTTGGGAATATAGGACTTAAACTTGGAGTAGTGAATGCAGCTTCTAATCCTTTTGACATAAAAATTAAAGGAGTTGGATCTCATGGGGCAAGACCTCATATGGGAATTGACCCTGTAGTAATAGCAAGCCATGTAGTAATAGCACTTCAGGAAATTGTAAGTAGGGAACTTCCTCCTACAGATGCAGGAGTAATAACTATAGGATCAATTCATGGAGGTACAGCCCAAAATATAATACCAGATGAAGTCACAATATCAGGTATCATAAGAACTATGAAGACAGAGCATAGGGAATATGTAAAGAAAAGGCTTTGTGAAATAACAAATGGAGTAGTTAATTCTTTTAGGGGAAAATGTGAAATAGACATACAGGAGAGTTATCCTTGTCTTTATAATGACGATAGTGCAGCACAGGATATTTTAAATGCAGCATATGATGTTATAGGTAAAGATAAAGTAAAGATACTTGAGAAGCCAAGCATGGGCGTAGAAAGTTTTGCTTATTTTTCTATGGAAAGGCCTTCTGCCTTTTATTATTTAGGATGTAGAAATGAAGAAAAACAAATAATACATCCTGCCCATGGAAATTTATTTGATATAGATGAAGATTGTCTTCCTATCGGAGTTGCCATACAGTGCAAGGCAGCTTATGATTTTTTAAGATAGTACAGTATTTAAATGTACTTAGAGTTTTTATTGTAATGGGTATGAACTTTAAGTATATTTTTTATGTAGAAAAACAAGTATAAAGATGTAAGGTATTTTCTTTCAAATGCCTAAGCTAAAAAATATTTTTATTTATTGATTTAGTTAATAATAGTAGTATATAATTAGATGTTGTCCATATAAGATAGTAAATAATACAATTTGCTAATAACAAAGAACTTTAAACTTTTTAAAAACTTTGCAATATAGAATTCTTAAATTACTAATTGCAGATATATAAGAGAGTTGTTAATTTTAAGACTTAGGAGAGATTGATATGAAATTGGAGATAGGAAAGAACGAAGCTGGTCAAAGATTAGATAAATTTTCAAGAAAATGGCTTCAGGATGTGCCACTTAGTGGTATATACAGAGCTATAAGAAAAGGTGATATTAAAGTAAATGGAAAAAAAGCTAAAGAAAAATATTTCCTTTTGGAGGGAGATATAGTAAATGCAGAATACATAACTTCTAAGGAAACAAAATCTAAATTTGAAAGAATAGACAATGCTTTTTTAAAGATAATTTATGAAGACAAAAATATGCTTTTGGTAGAAAAATGGCCTGGAGTTTTGGTGCATTCAGATAAAAATTCCAAGGATGCTACTTTAACTGATTATGTACTTTCACATTTGTATGATAGGGGAGAATTTAATCCAGAAGAAGAGGTTACTTTTACTCCATCACCTTGTAATAGATTAGACAGGAATACTTCTGGCATAGTTATTTATGGAAAAAATTATGAAGCATTGAAGTTATTGAATGAGATGATAAGGGAAAGAAGTATAAAGAAGTATTATATAGCTCTTGTAATTGGAAAAATAAAAGATGGAGTTTATGAAGGTTACATAAAAAAAGATAGAACAAATAACAAATCCAGTGTAAGCAATACACCGGAAAAAAATTCAAAAAAGATATCTATGAGAGTAAAAAATGTTAACACCTGCGGCATATATTCACTGATACAACTTGAGCTAATTACGGGTAGAAGTCATCAGTTGAGGGCTCACCTAGCATATTTAGGAAATGCAATAGTAGGAGACAGTAAATATGGTGTTTCAAATATAAATAGTTTTTTCTATAATAAATATGGTTTGGATTATCAATACTTATATGCATATAAGTTAAACTTTAGAAGCTGTCCTGAAGAACTTAATTATATGGAAAACAAGACCATAACAGAGGGACTTCCACCTATATTAAAGAAGATAAAAAAGGATATATTTAATAAATTCTAATATTTTAGGATATTAATAGTTTTTGATAGGGAGTTTTAAATTATGAAAGAACAGTCAACAACTAAAGGTTTTGCCATACTTTCTATGGCAGGGATGGCCGTAAAAATATTATCTGTTATATATATACCACTTATGATGAAAATAATAGGTGAAGAGGGTTATGGATTGTATGGCGCATCTTATCAGGTATATGCCTTTGTTTTCGTACTTACGAACGCAGGTATACCTGTAGCTATATCAAAGCTTATATCTGAATTGAATGCGGTAGGCAATTATAGAGATGCAGTAAGAGGATTTAAAATAGCTAGATTTATTCTGGTGATTTTGGGAATAGTAATGGCATCTTTTCTAATTATATTTTCAGGACCTTTAGCTAGTATAACAAAATATAACAAGGCTTATTTATCGCTTCTAACTCTGGCACCAGCTATATTTTTCACTTCCATTGCTTCTGCCTATAGGGGATATTTTCAAGGAAGGGCAAACATGACACCTACAGCAGTGTCACAGGTCATAGAACAAATAGTAAATACCATATTTGCACTTGCATTTGCAGCGTATTTAATGAGATATGGAGTGGAAGTAGGTTGTACTGGAGGACCTATTGGAACTTCTTTTGGAGCCCTCGCTTCTGCTACATTTTTGATATACTGTTATGAAAAAAATAAAAAAATAAGGCTTCCTCAAAATTATGTGGAAGTAAGTAGGACAAGACTCACCACATCACAGCTTGTGAAAAAAATTATAAAATATGGAGTACCTATAACTTTATGTGTTGGAATGACCTATGCTGGGAGTATAGTAGATTTAGCCAATACTAAAGCAAGGCTTATAGTTGGAGGGATAAGTGATACCAATGCTACTATACTTTATGGATATTTAAACAAATATCAGCAGCTTTTGAATGTTCCTATTGCTATAATATCTTCTCTTTCTGCAGCAATACTTCCAGCAATATCAGCAGCTTTTGCAGTTAAGGATAGAAAAAGGGTAAAAGATAAGATAAACTATTCCTTCAGACTTTGTTTCTTAATTGCAATACCTTGTGCAGTTGGATTTTCGGTTTTAAGTGGCCATATATACGAGCTTTTAAAGTTTGGAAAAGCATATTATATTATGGAATGTGGTTCTATAGTGCTTGTGCTTATGTCAATAATGCAAATACAGACTACCATTTTGCAAAGTGTTGGAAAGCTGTTTACTGCTACCTTTTATTCTGTAATAGGTATAGTAGTAAAAATATGTATAAATTATGTTCTTATTGCAATACCTAATATAAATATATTAGGGGCAATAGTAGGAAGTATAGTGGGATTTGTTATACCTATAATATTAAATCATATAATTATTAGAAAATCTTTAAATGCAAAAGTTAGTCTTATAAGACATGCTGTTAAACCAGCAATTGCTTCTGTAATGATGGGAATAGTTGTATTTGCTTCTTCGTTTGTCATGGATTTTATATTTGGATTTATAAAGATTGCGTATATTCCAAATGCTATTTCTACAATAGTATCTGTTTTAGTAGGAATAATTACATATGTCTTTACTATGGCACTAATTGGTGGCATAAGGAAAAGGGATATGGAATTGCTGCCTAGTGTAGCACGAAAATTAATACCAGGCTTTATATTGAGAAAAGTAAAATAAAATAGTATAAATAGAAAATTGAAATATTTTTTTAAAAAACTTGCATCATGAAATAAAATATGATAAAATTAGTCTTATTAAAATACCAGTGACCTATAACATAATTGGTATTTTACAGCAATATATCAAGTTTGATAATTAAATAACTAATAATTAAGAAAATTTCAAAATGCATTTCTAGGGGTTAGAGAAATGCATTTTTGTTCAAAAAAATTTAGACGGGGGCTGAAAACATGAAATATAATCTAGGATTCCCTTCAAAACAAGGATTATATGATCCTGCTTATGAAAAGGATTCTTGTGGGGTAGGATTTATAGCCAGTATAAAAGGTGAAAAAACCCATGATATTGTAAAAAAAGGTGTTAAAATTTTAGTTAACTTAACTCACAGAGGAGCAGTGGGAGCTGATACTAAAACAGGAGATGGTGCAGGTATACTTGTCCAAATTCCAGATGAATTTTTTAGAATAAATTGTGACAATTTAGGAATAGAATTACCTGAACCGGGTGAATATGCTGTAGGTATGGTATTTTTTCCAAAAGAAACTGCAATAAGGTTGCAGTGTGAGGGAATACTTGAAAGGGCAGCAGAAGAAGAAGGACAGAAAATTTTAGGCTGGAGAGATGTACCTACAGACAATAGAAGTATTGGTGAAACAGCTAAGGGTACTGAACCTATTATAAGACAGATATTTATAGGCAAAAATGCACAAAATCAAACTGATTTTGAAAGAAAACTTTATATAATCAGAAAAAAAGTTGAAAATGAAGTTAAAAAAACTCTTGAAAGTGCATCAAAATCTTTTTATGTATGTAGTCTTTCAAGTAAAACTATAGTTTATAAAGGATTATTACTGGCAGATCAAATAAAGAAATTTTATATTGATTTAAATGATATAAACTTTAAAAGTGCCATTGCACTAGTACATCAAAGGTACAGCACAAATACTTTCCCAACTTGGGATTTGGCACAACCTTTTAGGTTTCTTGGACATAATGGTGAGATAAATACCATAAGAGGAAATCGAAACTGGATGAGATCACGTGAAGGTGTACTGAAATCTGAAGCTTTCGGAAAGGACATTAAGAAACTTTTCCCTATAATAAGTGAAGGGGGAAGTGATTCTGCATCTCTTGATAATGTATTGGAATTATTATATGAAGATGGAAAATCCTTACCACATGCACTTATGCTTCTTATACCAGAAGCGTGGGAAGGAAATGAATATATGGAAGAATATAAAAGGGCTTTTTATGAGTATCACGGTTCTCTTGTAGAACCTTGGGATGGACCTGCTGCGGTTGCATTTTCTGATGGTGTACAAGTTGGTGCTACTCTTGACAGGAATGGATTAAGGCCTTTGAGATATATGATAACAAAAAATGGTCTTGTAGTACTTGCATCAGAGACAGGAGTGCTAGAATTTAATGATGAGGATATAGAGGAAAAGGGAAAACTAAAACCTGGCAAAATGTTCTTGGTTGATACTGCTCAGGGAAGAATAATAGATGATGAAGAATTAAAAAGAGATATATGCAAGAGTAAGCCTTATGAAGAAATGCTTCCTAAATTAAAATTTACTCTTGATATGTTTAAGGCAGTTAGGACAAGAGAAGAAATACCACCTGTAGTATTAAAGGAAAAACAACAGGCGTTTGGCTACTCTCTTGAAGATTTGAGCAAGATAATAGGACCTATGGCAAAGGATGGTAAAGAGCCTGTGGGGTCTATGGGAAATGATACTCCTCTTGCAGTGCTTTCAAATAAAAATCAATTGCTTTTTGCGTATTTCAAACAACTTTTTGCCCAGGTAACCAATCCACCTATAGATTCTATAAGAGAAAGATTAGTAATGTCTCTTGCAAATTATATAGGTTCTACCCAGGCTAATATATTAAATGGTAAAGATGGAGAAATCTCAAACGATCCTTTTATAGAGATAAAAAGTCCTACACTAACTAATGAGGAAATATCAAAAATAAAGAGCTTGAGAGATAAAAACTTTAAAACTACTACTATTCCTATTACATTTAAATGTGATACGGGAGTAGAAGGTTTTAAGGAAGCTCTTGAAAAAATTTGTGAGAGAGCTTCAAAGAGAATAAAAGAAGGATACAATATACTAGTTTTAAGTGATAAAAATGTGGATTCTTACGAGGCTGCTATACCAAGTTTACTTGCTGTTTCAGCGGTGCAGCACCATCTAATTAGAGAAAAAACACGTACAAAAGTTTCAATTATCGTAGAAACTGGAGAAGCAAGAGAAACTACGCATTTTGCACTTTTAATAAGTTATGGTGCTTCTGCAGTTAATCCTTATCTTGTTTATCAAACTATAGATGAAATGATAAAGGAAAATGATATAGTTGGAGTTACACCAGAAGAAGCAAAGAAAAATTATATTAAGGCTATAAATCAAGGAATACTTAAAATACTTTCAAAAATGGGTATATCCACGCTGCAAAGTTATCACGGTGCACAAATATTTGAAGCAATAGGTCTTGATTCAGAATTTGTAAATAAGTATTTTGAGGGTACATCATCTAGAATAGGTGGTATAGGTATTGATGTAGTTGCAAAGGAAGTACTTGCAAGACATAAAAATGCCTTTAATAAAATAAGAAAACCTATTTCTGAGCTCAATGTAGGTGGTAACTATTCTTGGAGAAAAGGAGGAGAGTTTCATCTCTTTAATCCTGAAACTATATACAAACTCCAGGTTGCAGCAAGAACTAATGACTATGGTATGTATAAGCAGTATGCTAAAGTAATAAATGAACAAGATAAAAATTTATGTACAATAAGAGGCTTGTTTCAATTTAAAAAGGGAAATGAGATACCTATAGAAGAAGTTGAACCAGTAAGTGAAATTCTTAAAAGATTCTGTACAGGAGCTATGTCCTTTGGTTCTATAAGCAAAGAAGCTCATGAAACTATAGCTATAGCTATGAATAGAATAGGTGGAAGGAGCAATACTGGAGAAGGTGGAGAGGATCCTGATAGATATGTACTAGATCCAAATGGTGATTCCAGAAGAAGTGCTATAAAACAGGTGGCATCAGCACGTTTTGGTGTAACTACAGAATATTTGGCAAATGCAGATGAAATCCAGATAAAGATAGCACAAGGTGCAAAACCAGGAGAAGGTGGACAACTTCCAGGTAGGAAGGTTAATAAGTATATCGCCAAAATAAGGTATTCAACTCCAGGCATAGACCTTATTTCACCACCACCTCACCATGATATATATTCAATAGAAGATTTAGCTCAATTAATATATGATTTAAAAAATGTAAATCCTAGTGCAGCTATAAGTGTAAAACTTGTGTCTGAAGTAGGAGTAGGAACAATTGCTGCTGGAGTTGCAAAGGCTCATGCAGATTTAATACTTATAAGTGGTCATGATGGAGGCACAGGGGCATCACCTATGTCATCTGTAAAAAATGCAGGAATACCTTGGGAACTTGGATTATCTGAGACACAACAAGTACTACTGTTAAATGATCTGCGAAGCAGAGTTAGAATTCAAACAGATGGACAGTTAAAGACAGGTAGAGATGTTGCAATTGCAGCACTTCTTGGAGCTGAAGAATTTGGTTTTGCAACTACTGCCCTTGTAGTAATGGGATGTACTATGCTTAGAAAATGCCATTTAAATACTTGTGATATGGGAATAGCTACCCAAGATCCTGAATTAAGAAAGAATTTTAAAGGAAAACCAGAGCATATAATAAATTTCCTTACTTTTATTGCACAGGAAGTTAGAGAGTATATGGCAAAACTTGGCTTTAGAACAATGAATGAAATGGTTGGAAGAGTAGATATGCTGGAGACAAAAAAGGCTATTACTCATTGGAAAGCTAAAGGTTTAGATTTGTCTGCTGTACTTTATAAACCATATATGCCAAAGAGAATTAAATCCTACTGTGTAATACCACAGAATCATGGACTTGATAAGGCAATAGATTATAAACTCATTCAAATGACACAAAAGGCAGTACAGGATAAGATAAAAGTTACTGCAAATTTGGAGATAAAAAATGTAAATCGTTCTGTTGGAACAATGCTAAGCGGAACGATTGCAAAGAAATATGGTGCCAAGGGACTTCCAGAAGATACTATAGTGTTAAATTTTAAGGGGTCAGCAGGACAGAGTTTTGGAGCCTTTGGAATAAATGGACTTACTCTAGTGCTTGAAGGAGACGCCAATGATTATGTTGGAAAAGGTCTTTCTGGTGCTAAAATAGTTATTAAAACTCCTGAGAAGGCAACTTTTGTTGCAGAAAAGAATATCATAGCAGGTAATACCATTTTATATGGAGCTACATCAGGAAAGGTATTTGTAAATGGTACTGTAGGAGAAAGATTTGCAGTAAGAAACAGTGGAGCTACAGCTGTAGTTGAAGGTGTAGGAGACCACTGCTGTGAATATATGACTGGTGGAAGAGTAGTTATCATGGGTCAAACGGGAAGAAATTTTGCAGCTGGTATGAGCGGCGGTATAGCTTATGTACTTGATGAAGATGATTCTTTTGATAGAAAATGCAACATGGAAATGGTTGAAATTGCGCAAATGGAAGATGAGGATGATGTAAATACAGTATATAGTTTAATACAGGAACATTATAAATATACAAATAGTGCAAAAGCTAAAAAGATTCTTGAAAAATGGGATGTATATAAAACCAAGTTTAAGAGGGTAATACCTACTGCGTATAAACTTATACTGGAACAAACCAAATTAGAAGCAGTTGCTGCTTCTAATATGTAGGAGGTATCACTATGGGAAAAATAACTGGTTTTAAAGAATATAAAAGAGAAAATCCAAAAGAACGTCCTGTAAAGGAAAGGGTAAAAGATTATAAAGAAGTATACTATAAGCTTCCTAAGGATAAATTGAATGTACAGGCAGCAAGGTGCATGAATTGTGGAACTCCTTTTTGTAATTGGGGATGTCCTCTTGAAAATCTAATTCCCGATTGGAACGATTTTGTATATAAGAATGAATGGCACAAGGCGTTTGAAAGACTTTCATTAACTAACACTTTCCCTGAATTTACAGGAAGAATATGTCCTGCTCTCTGTGAAGGTTCTTGTACACTTGGAGTAAATAGAGAACCTGTTTCTGTAAGGCAGCTAGAACTTAATATAATCGAAAAGGCTTTTGAAGAAGGATGGATAAAACCTAATCCACCAAAAGTTAGAACTGGAAAAAGGGTAGCTATAGTAGGTTCAGGACCATCTGGACTTTCAACTGCTGCAGAACTTAATTCCGTAGGTCATACTGTTACTGTTTTTGAAAGAGCAGATGAAGTTGGTGGACTTTTAAGATATGGTATTCCTGATTTTAAACTTGAAAAATATGTAGTGGACAGAAGAGTAAATATTATGAAAGAAGAAGGAATAATATTTAAAACAAACACAAATGTAGGAGTAAATTACGATGTAAATGAGCTTTTAGATAATTTTGATGCTGTTGTTTTAACGGGAGGTTCTACTATTCCAAGAGACCTTAAGGTGGAAGGAAGAGAACTTAAGGGAACTTATTTTGCAGTAGACTTTTTAAGGCAGCAAAATAAAAGAGTTTCTGGCAAGAAAATTACGGAAGAAGAAATAAATGCCAAAGGAAAGGTAGTTGTTGTTATCGGTGGAGGAGATACAGGTTCCGATTGTATTGGTACTTCTATAAGGCAGGGAGCTAAAGAGGTTTATCAATATGAGGTTATGCCAAAACCACCTGAAAATCGTGATAAAACAATGCCGTGGCCTGTTTTCCCCAAAACTCTGAAAACTACTACTTCCCATGAAGAGGGATGTATACGTGAATGGTGTATAAATACCAAAAAGCTTGTAGGCGAAAAAGGTGTATTGAAATCACTTAAAGGTGTAAAGGTTAAGTGGGAAGATAATAATGGCAAGAGACAAATGGTAGAAGTACCAGGTACAGAATTTGAACAACCAGTTGATTTGATACTTTTAGCTATGGGATTTTTGCATCCTCAGCATGAAGGATTGCTTGACAGTCTAGGAGTAGAATATGATGCTAGAGGTAATGTGGTAACGGATGTGAATTATATGACTGCAAAAGAAGGGGTATTTGCAGCAGGAGATATGAGACGTGGACAATCTCTTGTAGTTTGGTCACTAAATGATGGTAGAAGAGTGGCAAAGAATGTTGATAAATATTTAATGGGAGAAACATCTCTCAGAGGATAATTTTAAAGTTCACTTATAGTTTCTATAAGGTGTATAAACGAAAAATAAACTTATACTAGCCATATACTAACAAAAATCATCACACTAAAAACTTTTTATAAGTCTAAAGTTCGGTATTTAGAAAATCTAAAGAATCTTATATAAACTCGTACCTCAGACATATATAAGCTTCTAAGATTTTCTAAAATACCTCACTAAGACTTATAAAAAAAGTTTTTAAGTGTGATTTATATTTTGTTAGTATATTTTATATATAAGTTAAATTTCAATTAGAATCACTATATAGGGCTTACATTCAATTTATAAAATATAATTAAGAATTATGGGTGATTTTCTTACGTTAACACTCCCCAAAATCTAAAATATAGTAACATTGGAGCTTTGCCTTAATAAATTTTGCCCGACAATTGAATAAAATTTGGCACGTAAAATAGGAACATCCAATAAATAATTCATATGTATTGAAAAAGCATAGAAAACGGTATACAATAATCATATTAGATAAATTATGTTAAAAAAACAAATAATATAATGTTTATATATTTAAAAATATTGAAATTTAGATTACTCGTTGTAAGGGTCATTAAGAATAGGAGGAATACAGATGGAACTTAATAAAAAAGTTGATGAAATGAAAGAAGAGTTGGTTAAGGCAACTCAAGAGGTAGTTAAGATTAAAAGTACTCAAGATGAGGAAAAACCAGGCATGCCTTTTGGTGAAGGGCCAGAAAAAGCACTTGACAAGGCTCTTGAAATTGCAGCTGGACTTGGATTTCATACATATAAAGAAGAAGAAGGATATTACGGATATGCAGAATATGGTGAAGGAGAAGATTATGTAGCAGTTCTGGGACATATGGATATAGTGCCAGAAGGAGATAATTGGATTCATCCACCTTATGGAGCAGAAATACATGAAGATAAGATTTTTGGAAGAGGTACATTGGATGATAAAGGACCAACAATGGCAGCTCTCTTTGGATTAAAGGCTATAAAGGACCTTAAAATGCCGCTTTCAAAAAAAGTAAGGGTTATTTTTGGAACAAATGAAGAGACAGGAAGTTCTGAAATGCATGTTTATAATAAGAAAGAAAAAGCTCCAATATCTGGATTTACACCAGATGCCATGTATCCACTTATAAATGCGGAAAAGGGTATAAGAAGATTTCATGTTGTTAAAAAATTAAGCTCCTGCAGCTGTGGGATTACAATTAAGTCATTAAAAGGTGGAATAAGACCTAATATGGTTCCTGATAAATGTGAAACTGTAATAGCTGCAAAAGATACGGGAAGCATTGCTAAAGCAATAAAGGAATTTGCAGATAAAAAGGGATACAATATGAAAACTGAAATTGTAAATGGAGATTTAGTTTTACATACATTTGGAATAGGAGCTCATGGAAGTATGCCTGAACTAGGCAAAAATGCTGTAATGCAGACTTTTGACTTTTTAGGAACTATTGCAAAAGAATCTTGCCCTCTTGCAGACTATATAAATTTCTTTAATAAGTATGTTGGATTTGAAACAGAAGGTACTTCACTAAAAATAGCCTGTGAAGATCAACCATCAGGAAAATTATCATTAAATGTAGGAGTTGCTGAAATCAATGAAGAGACGGCAGATTTGTGGCTAGATATGAGATATCCTGTTACCAAGAAAGGTGAAGAGATCATGGATACCCTTTCTAAGAAATTTGCAGAGTGTGGTGCTAAAATAGAAAGAGTAGAATCTGATGAACCTCTTTATTTTGCAGAAGATAGTGAGTTAGTTAAAATTCTTCTTAAGGTTTATAATGATGAGACTGGTCAGAAGGGAAAGGCTTATGGAATAGGCGGAGGAACTTATGCTAAGGAACTTCCGAATATAATTGGATTTGGACCAATATTCCCTGGAAAACCAGACCTTGATCATCAGGCTAATGAATATATTGAAATTGGCGACCTAGTAATGAATGCTAAAATATATGCCCATGCAATATATGAACTTGCAAAATAATTCTATAGTTTATAAGATGAAATAGCACGAGTAATTCGTGCTATTTTTATGATATAGTACATGTTACTATTTAGAAATGGAGAAAAGTATGAATTTAACAATAATTACTGTAGGAAAATTGAAAGAAAAGTATTTAAAAGATGCAGTAGAGGAGTATTCAAAAAGGTTGTCTAGATACTGTAAAATCAATATAGTGGAAGTTCAAGATGAAAAGACTCCAGAAAATGCTTCTAAAAAAGATGAAGATATTATAAGGGAAAAAGAAGGAACAAGAATATCAAAGCACATAAGTGATAGTATGTATGTAGTAGCAATGGATTTAAAGGGAAATACTATGACTTCTGAACAGTTTTCTGATTTCATTGGAAATTTAGGACTTCAAGGCAGGAGTAATATTGCCTTTATAATAGGAGGTTCTCTAGGTATTTCCAGGGAAATTTTACAAAGGGCTGATTACAAGCTGTGTTTTTCCAAGATGACTTTTCCGCATCAGCTCTTTAGGGTAATGCTAGGGGATTTAAGATAATGAAAGGTGAACCTTACCATAAGTAAATGAGGTTTTTACTAAAATTGAATGGGTGCTTGTTTGATAAAATCATAAGTAATATGAATGTAATAATTCAGCAATACCGAAGAGTGTGTGCACTGATACGTGCATACACTCTTATATTGTATCCCACCATTTTGTGCGGGCTAAAAATTGTTGACATACATATTAAAAGATAATCCAGTCTTAATGGGTATTCCAGCGTATATTGTAGTTTCAAGAGAGTCACGGTTTGATATATATGAAGTTGATTAGGAAAAGAGGTTATTCCTATTTTAATTATTTTAGTTTTACCATAATGTGACAATATTCATCTGCATTAAGTGTTATACTATATGAATAATAAAAATGATATGGAGGGGTTACATAATTTATGGAGAAATTTTCAGATTTAAAATATAAACGTCCAAATTATCAATCTCAAAATGAGAAACTATTACAATTACAAAAGATAATGTTACAATCTCAGTCTTATGAGGAGTTACGTAATGCATGGATTGAGATGAAAGATTCCATGTATCGGTTTGATTTTAATAAAGTATTTGTATATATTAAGTATACATGTGGTATTGATATGGAAATTTATAGTCCCGAGATTGAGATCTTGAATAAAGAAATTCCCAAGTTGGAAGCATTACAAAATGAATGTAATCAGATTCTGTTAGATTCATCGTTTTTATCTGAATTTGAAGAAGAGTTTGGATCCCAAATTGTCAGAGTAATGCAAAGCCATCAATTTCAGTCAAATCGAGATGCAAAAGAATTACAGGCTGAAGAAAATCATCTTAATTTAAAGTATCTACATCTGCTTGCTTTACGAGGAAGAACACAGGAAATGAATGATCAATATTATGAGATCCTTGATCGCTTGATTAAAGTACGAACACAAATAGCAAGTCAGCTAGGATATATTAGTTATATTGATATGGCTTATAAAAAAAATCTTCGTTTTGATTATGGCGAAAATGATCTTTTGGTATTCCGCAAGCAAATCAATAAATTATTTACCCCAGTATGTAATGAAATAAAGCGTTCAAATGAAATTCAGGATGTAAATACATTGTTTGAATCTGAGACGGAATTAATCCATGCCATCCAAGAGATGTTTTCAGATATATCGAAGGAGAGTGGGCACTATATTAAAGATATTATAGAGGGTGGATATTATGATTTAGCACACCGTCCGGACAAGTGTTCTGATAATTTTAGTTGTAGTATGTTAGCTCATATTAAAATGCCATTTGCGATGGGAAATTACAGTAACCGAAGTTATGATGCCCTTATGTTTATTCATGAATTAGCTCATGGGTATGCGTTTTATACAGCTGCACGAAAACAAAAACTGTATGATTATCATCGATCTACATCGTCAATTAATGAGATACATTCAAAGACAATGGAGCATTTTGCTTACCCTTATTTGGATAGATTTGTTGGAAATCAAAAGAAAGATAGTATACGTTATCATTTGTATCGAACCATGATGAATCTCCCTTATCGATGTGCCATTGACGAATTTGAACATGCAATTTACAAGGATATCGATATGTCACGAAAGAAACGATGTGAATTATGGGCAGATATTGTTCGCAGATATATGCCGTGGCGTGTGATAAATCCAGATGATATTAAGAATGGTACCTATTGGCCGAATCAATCACATTTATTTACACATCCTTTTTACTATATTGAATATGATGTAGCACAAATGAGTGTATTTGAATTTTATGCACATTCCAAACAGAACTACCAGGCATCTTGGAATGACTACAATCGTTTATGTCAAAATGGAGGAAGTAAAGGTTATCGTGAATTGTTAATGGAGAGTAATTTGTCAAATCCTTTTTTGGAAGATAATGTGACTAAAATATGTAAACCAGTCTTGGAAGAATTCTATTTATTATAACTTTGGAGGAATAAAAATTTCTGGAGGAAGAATAAGTTCACTATTTTGGAAAAGACTGAATATGAGAATGGGAAATATAAATTGAAAGGAAGCTAAGCATAGGTTAGCTTCCTTTCAATTTAAATATAAACAAACCTTACTTGATAATGTTACGAAGAATCGTACCATAGATGAGGTAGACTTTATTGTAATGATAAAAATTGTAAATATATATTATAATATTGAAAACTCTTACCTTAGCAATACTGGTAAGAGTATTTTTATTTTGTGGAGGTTGTAAAGCTGATAGAATTAAGCTATTTAAAGGAAAAGAATAAGACAAGATTCATTAATCAAAATATCACCCTAAAAGAAATAATTGATTCTAATAATTAATTGTATGACGCAATAAAACAATATATTAAAAAGTCTACATTATGCCCGTTACGGTGAACCTTACCACAAATGACAAGGATTTTTGTGGGAAATGTGGATATAAGCGGGTTTGATGAGTGATAGCCACCACAGTAGCCCACAGGCAACATATTCAATTGTACTAATGCTTGTAAGACATGGTACAATATGCTTATATCATACGTGAGGTGAACAATAGAATGGGGTTATTTAATAGAATGAAAGAACCAGTTTTTCTTAAGGAAAGCAGTGATGCAGAAGTACAATTAGAAAAGCTTAAAGCATTGGAACCTTTACTTAGTGCAGAGGGGAAAAATATAATAAAACAAGATATAAAATGCCTTGAATATGGAATTGCAGGAGAAAAGAATATTAAGTTCGAATTAAAGAATAGTCATATGCCAATGTATATTTTGCATGATATTTATCTTAAGGATGTGGATTTGAGTGCCCAGATAGATTATTGACCCTTACCCACTTTGATAGACACGAGGAACTCGTGTTATATTAAAAGTGAAAGGAATGGTAGGGTTATGAAAAAACAATATAGTGCAGAATTTAAAATTGAAGCAATAAAAAGATTAGAGAAATCTGGAGAATCATTAAATAAGATAGCAACAGAATTAGGAGTAAGACCAACAACAATGCATGGATGGGTAAAGAAGTATAGAGAATCACCTGATACACCTTTTCCTGGCAGTGGACATCTTAAGCCTGAAGATGAGAAATTAAGAAGATTAGAAAAAGAAATTAGAGATCTTAAAGAAGAAAATGAAATATTAAAAAAAGCGGCAGCCTACTTCGCCAAGAACCTAAAATAAAGAGGTTTGAGTTTATCAAGGCTAGTTGCCATAAATATAGAATAGCGAAGCTGTGCAAGGTTTTAAGCGTGTCAAGAAGCAGTTACTATGCATGGGATAAAAGACCTGAAAGTCAAAGATCAAAGGAAAATAAACAGTTATTAGAACAAATTCAAACAATCCACAAAGAAAATAGAAATGTATTCGGTTCTGTTAAAATTACTAAAATAGTAAATATGAAAAATGATAAACCTATTAATCATAAAAGAGTAGAACGTATCATGAATCAGAATGGCATAAAATCAAGGGTTTCAAAGAAATTTAAGGCTACTACTAATTCAAATCATAAACTTCCAGTAGCAAAAAATATTCTTAATCGAGATTTTACTGTGGATAAACCTAATGAAAAAATGGTCAGTGATATTACATATCTGTGGACAAATGAAGGATGGCTTTATATAGCAGCAGTAATGGATTTGTGTGGACAAAAAATAGTTGGTTTATCTATGAATGAAAGAATGACAAAAGAATTAGTAATCAACGCATTAAATGACGCATATCAACGTGCAGGAAGACCAACTGGTGTTATTCTACATTCGGACAGAGGGTCACAATATTGCTCAAATGATTACCAAAATTTAATAAATAAGTATGGATTTATATGCAGTATGTCTCGTAAAGGTAACTGCTGGGATAATGCTCCTATGGAATCATTCTGGGGTAAAATGAAATGTGAATGGCTTTATGGGAATCACTTTAAAACACGTGAAGAAGCTCGTGCTGCTGTATTTGAATATGTTGAGATATTTTATAATAGGCAAAGAATACATGCTTCTAATGGTTATGTAACGCCTGAAAAATATTATAACAATTCAAATAAAAAATCAAAAGCAGCATAAAAATTATGATAATCTACGAAATAAAGAGATATTACGAGTTTAAGATGTCTATTTTATTGGGGAAAGGTCATTATCTTGTGTTTACAAAGAAGATTTGCTTTGTTATCGAATGTAAAAATCTTTATGGAAATATTGAAATTAATAGCAGGGGCGACTTTGTTCGTACTATAGAATTTGGTGGTAGAAAGAGAAAAGAGGGAATTTATTCACCTATCACACAGAATCAACGACATTTAGAATTAATGAAGAAAATTAGGACAGACAGCAAGAATAATATATTGATGAAATATATGGCAGGAAGATACTTTGAAGATTTTAATAAATCAGTAGTAGTTTTGGCTAATCCCAAAACTGTACTTAATGCAAAGTATGCAAAGAAAGAAGTAAAAGAAAAAGTTATCCGTGCTGATCAATTGGTTAAATATATAAAGAAAATGTACGAAAATTCTAAAGTAGCAACTAATTCAGAAGATAGAATGTTAGATTGGGCTCAATCTTACTTAGATTTACATAAGAATGTTGAGAATCATTATACTGGAAAATACGAACAGTATAAAATTAATATAACAACATCACAGAAGTCAGATGAAGAAGTACCAACTCCAGTATCAGAGAGAAACACTATAACAGCAGGAAAAGTTACAGTAAAAGAAACCGATATTTTTAAAGAATTAAAAGCATACCGATTACATAAGAGTCGTGAAGAAAAAATAAAACCTTACTTCATTTATAATAATAATCAATTAAAGAATTTAATTTTAAAGATGCCTAGGAACAAAGAAGAACTACAGAAAGTTGCTGGATTTGGTGAGGTAAAGGTGAATAAGTATGGCGATGATATCTTGAAAATTATAGATAAATATTAGATTATTGAATAGAAAATTGCTAATGGATTTTGTTAATTTGTATTCTTTCTTTTGTACTGGATGAAAAACGTTCAAAACCAAATTATTCAATTAAATATAAAATTAAGAATTATTTGTATAGTATACAGATAAATAGTAATCTACCAATTTTAAAAAATAAGTTGAAATACATTTTAAATCATTATATGATGAATTCAGACATCGATGTAATCTATTTAAAAAAGAAGGTAAATTTATGAATATTAATGTTGAAATGATACCATCATATAAAATTGCTTATATACGAAGAACAGGTCCTTATGGTTCAGAAAATGTTCAAACAATGGAACAATTAAAAAGTTGGGCTAGAGAAAAAAATTCATTTAATGAAAATTCAATTATATTGGGAATAGCCCAAGATAATCCTCAATTCACAGAACCTAAAGATTGCCGTTATGATACATGTTTAGTTGTTTCGGATGAATTTAAAGTAGATAATAAGTATATTAAATTTGGAAAAACTATTGGTGGTAAATATTGCGTATTTAAAATAAATCATACAGTAGATGCTGTGAAAAAAGCATGGATGGAGATATTTTCGGAGTTATCAAAAAGAAATTATAAATTTGATTATAGAAGACCTATTCTTGAACGTTATGCTATGCAGATGATAAATAAGCATTATTGCGAAATTTGCACACCAATATTATAGATAATATTAAAACAGATTCTAATTTAGCTGCATGAACCTCAATGCAGCTTTAAATTTGCAGTATAATATATAGAAATTATGAACCCTATAAAAATAGGATGGAGTGTAGAGGAAAATGGGAAAGTACAAGCAAGTTACAAAAAGAGGATTAATTTCATCAATGGTAGGCTACTCAATATTTACATTAGTATATTGGATTGCATTTTACGAATTATATACTTTATGTAAATTTGGGAGATTTAAGAATAATATAACTGTATTATTGGGATGTATGGCATTCTTTTTGGCTTGGTTTATAATTCTAATAATTAGAATTGTGAAAAAACCAGCAGTTGCAGCTGATCAGAATGTAGATAGATATAAGTTCTATTCGTGTTGTAAAACTATATGGACTTGTACAATTATAATAGTTATAGTTTTTATAACATGTTTTTATGGAGTGAAAATATACCATAGTGCAATAAATTACAATGGAAAACTATCATGGTTCTTAAGAGATTTAAAAAATAAAAGAACTGTAAAGCTTGAATATAATAATATATATGAAAGCGGTATAGAAGGGATATTTGCAGATGTTAATAAAAAAGTTCATATGCCAGAAAAATTATATGTTGTAAATAACTTTAGTCTCAAATTTGATTCTAATGGAGAAATTACATCTTTTGATACATTCCTTTATGGAAAAAGTGCTAAAGGTAAGTTAGAAAGCTATTTAATTAGTTATAATAGCAAAAATTCAGGGAATATAACTATATATTTAAATGGTTATGTAAATGCAAATTATAATGATGATAAACTTTTAGAACCATTAATTAAGACAATGAAAGTAATTCCACTTAAGAAAACAGTGAGAAACTGGCCTGAAAAGCAGTATGGTATTCTTTATTCTGGTAAACGAAGTTTTGGATATAATACAGATGGTATTGTTTATATTGATTTAAAAGGTAATACAAATTCAGCTGTTAATGCCTATTCTGAAATAGTAGGATATATTGTTTCTGTATTTGTACCGGGCAAAGAAAGTAAATATACTCCTGTTAGGTACAATTTAACAGATGATTTAAATAATGTTAAAACAGCAGGACCTTCAAAGGACAATAAAAAAAGTCCTAATCAATCAAATAGTGATGAAGATCAATTTTATTTATCAAAGCAAGTTGGGTATCGTTTAGAAGTAACGGCAGCTGCAGCAGGTAGTAGATCTTATTCATTAACTGGTACTACCGATGGTGGGCAAACATGGAAGACAATAAACGAAGATCCATTTTCTGGGTCCCTTGGATCAGCAGCAGGAATAACATTTTTGAATAATAAGCTTGGATTTTTATGTTTATCTTATAGTGGTGGAAGTAAGGGGCAATTATATCGCACGGAGGATGGAGGTAGATCTTATAAAAAGGTAAATTTCCCAGAAATGAAAGTAACATTAAATGGTGGCGAAATGTATAATCCTTTTGATTTGCCTGGAATGCCTTATGAGAAAGATGGAAGTCTTAATGTTTTGGTTGGACAAGGATCTGACGGAGATTATAATGGAGGCTGTAAAGCTTTGTACCAATCAAAAGATAATGGAGTAACATGGCAGTATTTAGAAGAGAAAATGAATTAATAATTTTATTTTTCATTTGAACGTATAAAATTCGACAACTGCATTTTGCTATTAACATTTAATTTTTTATAAATATTTTGTATGTGATTATCAACGGTTTTAGGGGATATAAAAAGTTTTTCAGCAATTTGTTTATATGTTACTCCTTCCAGGATAAGTTCTATAATCTCACTTTGTTTTTCTGTGATATCATATTTTTGCTTAAAGTAATCTGTAAGTTTATTATCAACAATAAATGCTGGAGCGTTAAAATATTTTAAAACCAATCTAAGATTAAAAATATTAATTGCAAGGAAATAAGAAGGAAGTGCCGCTATTTTTAAAATTTCCATGTTTTTAATAAGGTGGATATAAGGCCTATATGATTCGAATATTATTAAAGGCAGAAATACTATAGTTAATAAAATAAAAGATTTTATTGCTTGTCTTAAATCATTATTCACAACCTGTTTATAATTCGTTAGTCCAATAAATAACTCGTATACAATTACAACAATAATAGAAGCTCGTACTACAAACTTAAAAATATAGTAGGCGCTAAATAAATAGTATATTGTTATTCCTACAAATTGAAATACAAAAATAGAAATGAATAATGTTTTCTTAAAATTTGTTATTTGTATACCAAAAAGATAATTTATTAAGAACAGTCCTGATAAAGAACTAAATGATGTGCCAACAATATCTAAAAATTTAGATAAACATGGAATAAATGAACCTACTTCAATTACATATTTTGAGTATAGTCCTAATGTTATTGAATTCTGAATAGCAAAAAAAGAAAGATTCAAGGCTATGAAAAATTTTAGAGATTTCTTTTTATTACTATTGTAGATAAAATAGGAAATTGAAATAGATGATACACCTGTAAATAATGAGATAATACAAAATAGTAAATGAATATCTTTCATAAAAAAGATGTCATTTCGTTACATTTTACTTTGAGAAAAGATTTAATGGAATAAATCTTTTTTCAAATGCAATATATAGTATAGAACAGATGATTTTAGAATTCAAGGAATTTAAACATAGTAATCATTAGTCAAGAGTATAAAAACTGTGTAAATTCAGGGGTAGGGAGTATTCCCTATCCTTATTTTTTATGCAATAAAGGGTTTTTTACCTATTGTTACTTGCTTATTTTTGATGTTTTAATGATTTATGAAGGCACGTGCTACTTTAAATAAGCTTTTGTATGATTAAAAATAAATTATAAGTGAGGTATATATATGAAGTTAAGAAAGAAAATTAGTTTTTTATCCTTTTTTTTATTACCAATTACGTTAAATTATTTTTCACCGGTTCTTATAGTACAAGGAAGTTTTGAGAAGACATTTACAAGTATGCACATTATATTTGGATTAATGATTTTACTCGCAGTTTTCTTTGGAGGAGCGTGGTGTAGTTATATATGCCCTTTTGGTGCGTTACAAGATTTGCTGCCCAATACTAATTCCAAAGGTAAACTACCTAATTTGAAATTGTTAACAGGAGGTGTTTTTCTGGTTTTAATAGTAGCACCTATAGTAATGAGTGGTTTTCAAAGAATAATATTGCCTTACCATATGCAAAACACTAAAATTTCCATAAGCAGCGTACATGACGTAATTCGATACTATATAGTAACCATATCTATTATTTTGATAACAATAGCAGCAGGCAAAAGGACATGGTGTCGATGCATCTGTCCAATGTATATATTTAATTATGTTAGAATTAAGATAGGAAGATTTTTTAAGTTACCTACCTTGAAAATAGTAAGTGAAAGTGATAAATGTACTCAATGCAGAAAATGTACTGAGCACTGTTTGATGGGTCTTGATGTAGCTAATATGGTTAAAAATAATAAATGGAATACTAATGAGTGTATCAAATGTGGGGAATGTTTAAATCAATGTAAATGTGATGCGTTGAAAATAAAGTGGACAAAGTAGGTAAGCAACAAAGTGATATAATTTACTTATAGTGCGAGCTGCGAAGCAGAATGCGAGTGCGTGATGTTTCCTTTTGCCAACGAAAGTGATTTGGTTGGCATTAGTAAGTTATTAACATATAGTAGGAAAATCCTATCAGGTAATGCCTAACCAGTAGCCTGTACCGAGTCCTTGGAGTCGAAGCGGTAACCTTAGATTTAAGCGTAGGACAGGGAGAAAACGAGCCAAAACGAAAGTGAAGCTATTGAGCCACGAAATTATTATCTAAATGAAGAGGTCGATACAATTATTTGTGTAGCAGACAACATTATACAAATCAATATGGTAAGATTTATATAACTCTTCCGGGGTCTGAGTGCTTGGCGAGTTTGATGATAAGTATGTTATTAGAACAGCTGAGGTCCTATAATGTCTGAGAAATTAGTATGCAAAATCAAGTAAGGGAACGATCAAGATGAGCAAAAGTGTTATAGGAAGTCCGACTAACTCATAGTACTGTAGAAACCTGTGAAAGCAGGCGGAGGGAAGGGGTTAGCACAACATAGCTTCAAGTGAGCTTCAAATTATGCAGACAGGAGAGCTGAAGAACATGATTAATGAGTTACTTGGAATACAATATAATATAGAAAAAGCTAGATTAGATGGAAAGGTTCAAAATCTTGCGCATTATATCAATGAAAATACTATTATAGCTAGCCATAAAGAAATGGATAGAAAGAAAGCAAAAGGCATTGATGGAGTATCAAAAGATGATTATTCTGTAAATCTAAAAGCTAATGTGGAACATTTGTTAAAGCGAATGAGAAATGGGAGTTATCAGCCAGAACCTATAAGAAGAACGTATATTCCAAAAGACGGAAGCAAGAAGATGAGACCTCTAGGAATATCTTGCTATGAAGATAAGCTAGTAGAAAACGTAATAGCAAAGATATTAATAGAGGTATATGAACCTAAATTCTTTAATGAATCTTATGGATTTAGACCAAATAGAAACTGCCATCAAGCAATTAGAGAAATCATAGAGGATGTTCAATACCATAAGGTGAGTTACATTGTTGAAGCTGATATAAAAGGATTCTTTAATAATGTTGATCATGAATGGTTAATAAAGTTCCTGGAACATGATATCGCAGATAAGAAATTTATAGAGATAATTAAGAAATTCTTAAAAGCTGGAATAATGGAAAATGGTAAATACCTAGACAGTGAACGAGGAACACCGCAAGGTAATGGAGCATCTCCAGTTCTTGCAAATATATATTTACATTACGTACTGGACTATTGGTTTGCTGTCAAAATCAAAAGGCAATGCAAAGGCGAAGCCTATTTGATAAGATATTGTGATGATTTTGTATGTTGTTTTCAAAATAAATGGGAGGCAGATGGGTTTTATCAAAAGCTAATAAAAAGATTCGATAAATTTGGATTAGAATTTGCTTTAGAAAAAACTAAGATACTAGAGTTTGGTAGATTTGCAAAGAAAAATAGAGCAAATCGGGGATTAAGAAAGCCAGAAACCTTTGACTTTCTTGGATTTACATTCTATTGTAGTGAAGATGGTAAGAAAGGATTCTTTCGATGTAAGGTTAAGAGTAGTAAGAAGAAATTCAGAAGTAAAGTTAAGACTATGAAAGAATGGATTAAGAAGAATAGGATAATGCCAGTAGGTGAATTGATTAAGAAAATTAATCAGAAACTAAGAGGACACTATCAGTATTATGGGGTCACTGATAATACAAGAGGTGTGAAAAGTTATCAGAATGCTGTAAAATGGTTACTCTTTAAATGGTTAAATAGAAGAAGCCAAAGGAAGAGCTATACAATAGAAACATTTTACAATGGTTTATTGAGAACTTTTCCGTTATTAGAACCGAAAATAAGCGTGAGCTTATTCTATAGATAATTAAATATGATGTGAAAAGCCGTATGCCTTAATAGGGCACGTACGGTTTTGCAGAGGAGCATGGGCGGTGACGCCTATGTTTACTCAAGAGTTAATGCGCAAAGGTAAATTATTGTTGCCTTATTATTAACAGACGATTAATTTATTTAACGAAGGGAGGAATTAGTTTGTTTATAGAATTACAGGATGACCATTTTACTATTAATGGGTATGTAGCAGCTTGTCATTGTAAATGCAGTCACTGTTTACTCTGCTCTGGTGATAATAAGATTTCAAAAATTAATTTTCAAAAATTAAAAGAATTAGCACTGAAATTCAAAGGAATTGATGAGAAGTATGGATTTCAACCACAATTATGTGTATATAACTGTGCTGAGTATGGGAACTTATCAGAGCAGATTAAAGTTAATCAACAGTTATCTGACCCATATGCAGGTCTTGTAAATTTAAATGGAACAAAGATAAGAGAGGGTATTGAACTTGATAAATGGGTTCAAAATTTAAAAAATATTGGAGTAACTAAAGTAAATTTTTCATGGTTTGGAGATAGAGAATTCCATGATAAATTTGTTCATAGAAAAGGTTATTTTGATTATTTATTGGCTCTATCGGAAGCAGTTTCAAGAAACAATATCCCCAAAAATAACTCAGTATTTCTATTAAGAAGTAATATTGAACAGATGGATGTGTTAACCGAAAAGTTAAAAGCAGTAGGAAGTGAATTCTATTATCGCTTATTTGATTATCGTGGAAATGCAAAGAAAATAATAGATGAGTTTATCAGAGAGCGGGATTTGTACAGGTTGCCGAGCTATATAAAAGAGTCAAATTCTTTAAATAGGTTCAAACCAGAGTATCTATGGATTAAGATGATAGAAAACAAAATGAATCCTCCACTTAGTAAAAGAGGGCTTTTTCTTGTGGCTGCACCTCAAAACATTGAGAATTATATGGATATGTCTGATGAAGCCATTATTGATATGTTTCATGATTTAGATAGCAGATTGCAAAGTTCAATTCCTAGCATAGAATTTCTTGCAAAAGAGTATGGAGATGTTAAAAGCGATATACTGTTTGATTATAGAAGTGTTATATGGAAATGGACTGATATGCATTTTGACAGGAATCCTAACCTGGATAAATCAATTTTATTTTCAGATTTGCATACAAGCGTTATGTGGAGATAGTGGATATAATTCTCAAGAATTGCAATATATTTAATGAAATTAGCTGGAATTAATATAGAAGAAAATGACTTTTCATAGCGTCAGCATATTGTGTCCATTAATTATAATAGACACATAGGCTATATCTGAGTATTTCATTGATGGTAATGTATTATCAAATAGCTTATTTGTTTTTGGAGTTAATAAGAAATTAAAGCTTGTCTGGTCTTTTAAGTGGATAAACTCATTTTCAGTTTGTAAAGTTGTAAAGCAAGTGTTAGTATACTATTATTGTAAAACATTAATTGAGTTTTTATCCCAGTGCAGGGAAATTTGAGATTTAATGTAATCAATTTTAGGAGGAGTTAAAGTTGAAAAAGTTAGTAGTTTATGAATCTATACATCATGGTAACACTGAAAGAATAGGCAAAATAGTAGCAGAGTGCTTAAATGCTGATTTGGTAAAAGCTGATGATATAAATGTAAATACTCTAAATGACTATGATTTAATTGGTTTTGGTTCTGGAATATATTACGGGAAGTTTCATAAAAATATTGTTGAACTGATTGATAAATTGCCAACTTTGTCTGGTAAAAAAGCATTTACTTTTTCTACGAGTGGACAAGGTAAGAATAAATACAATAACCTTATTGGACAAAAATTGAAAGAAAAAGGTTTTGAGGTTGTTGGAAGCTTTGCGTGTAAAGGCTATGATACCTTTGGACCATTTAAGCTATTTGGAGGAATTGCAAAAGGCAGGCCCAATAATGAAGATTTTCAAAATGCAAAAGAGTTTGCTCAAAACTTATTTGTTAAATAGACCCACATTATGTTGATGCTGTATATAAGAATGTAAAAAACTATTGACATTTACTTGTACTAATTGTTAAAATGTAAATGTAAAAAGTTCTTTACATTTTTGTTTTTTGCATTAAATTTAAGTGAGGTGTAATTATTGTGAGAAAAATGGATGAAATGGAAATGAGTATTAGCTTAAAGGCAATAAAATTTGCTTGGGCTTATAATATTATATTTTTGGCAATTTGGATGGTATACAATGTTATTCATGGAAAAGAATTTGGAATAATTAGTTTTCTTATAACAACTCAGACTATTATTTTGATGGCAGTTGAATATTTTTTGAAATGGAAGCTTGGTAAAGATGAAAAATAATATAAAGGTTTTACGAAAACAGCTTGGACTTAGACAGGAAGATGTGGCAAATGCTTTAAATGTAACAAGACAAACTATAAATGCCATTGAAAATAGTAAATATAATCCTACATTAGAGTTAGCCATGAGATTAGCTAAATTATTAAATACTACAGTAGATGAATTATTTATACTTTGTGATTAAATTTTGAAAAGTTCTGAACGATAACAAATTTGTGAGCATTGAGAAGCAGAAAAAAATTAGGCTATCAGTGGCAATTGGCATTATGATATAATAAATAAATCTACATCTTAAATTTAGATTAAGTGGAAAAATTAAGGATTGGATTGATTAAATGAAGTTTTTATATAAAGTTATATTAGGGCTTGGAATTTTAATTGCTTTAAGTTGCTTTGTTCAATTTGTAGTGTTTAATAAATTTTTTATTGCTAATACTAATTCTTTATTATTGAGTACTAATGAAAAAGCCTCAGAAAATGTTAGTATGCAGCTTGTGGAAAATTTTAATAAAATCCAGAATTTTGTAAAAACAGTTGCTGCAAATGAGGAAATTAGAGAAAATCAGGAACTTCTTAATAAATTTAGTGAAATTATACCTGAAGTAGATGTAGTAACAATTCTTAATTCCAAGGGAGACATTTTACGTATGTCTGGCAATGTACATAGCCCTAGCGTTTCAAATTTGGCATACACAGATTATTTTCATCAGGCAATTCATGGTAAAACTTATATCAGTAATGTTTTCACAAGCGCTAGTGTAACTAAGGTAGTTGTAGTATCAGTTCCAATTGTGAAAGATGGCAGCATTGATGGGGTAGTTGCTGGCACTGTTGAATTACAAGGAACTTCTTTAGCATCCATGTTTGATAATAAAAAATTCGGAAGAAGTGGTTATATTTCCATTCTAGACAGTCATGGTTATGTTGTTTATCATCCTGATAAAGGAGAAATTGGTAAAAATATGTAGTTTTTGGTAAATTGCATGGAAAATCAGGTTCAAAGATCATGAAAGATTATTCAGGGAAAGATCAGTTTGTTGGATTTAGTAAAGTTCCAAATTTGAACTGGTATGTAATTGTTATTACTCCTACTGCTGATATAATGACAAGTAGGAACATTGTAGTTTATGAAACATTTATAGGGTCAGTTATAGTGGGTATTTTGATTATTTTACTTGGTATATACACAATAAAGCGATATAGTAAACCATTAGATAAACTAATTTTTTCATTTAATGCTTTGAAAGCTGGAAAATACAAAAAGATTGATCCATATAATTATGGTAAGGAGTTTCAGGAAATGGTTAGAGTTTATAACCATACAATTGAAAGGTTAGAAGAAGAATATAATGACCTTGAAGAAGCTGCTGATATTGATTCTTTGACAGGTGCTTATAATAGACGTGCATTTAATAACCTTTTAAGCATTTTAAAACAAGAAATAAGTAATTATAGCTTGGAGAGTTTAGGAGTTCTTTTACTGGATATTGATCGTTTTAAAGAACTGAATGATACATCAGGGCATTTAGCTGGAGATGACATACTTAAAAAACTTACTCAAATAATGAAATCTACTGCTGGAGATAGGTCTGTATTTCGTTTTGGTGGAGATGAATTTGCTGTTGTAATTCGCAATGTTTCAGATGAAAGATTGCTAGCCATTGCAGAAGTAATTCGATTAAAAGGTGAAGAAGCTTTAAATGGTTGTACTGTTAGTATTGGCACAGCTAAATACCCAAAAGATGCTTATTCTATAGATAAATTGATAGATTTTGCAGACAAAGCTCTTTATATAAGCAAAAAAAGTAGAAATAAAGTAACTACTTTTGTGAAATGAACTTAAATTCAAACAATATAAAGAGTAATTGGAGGAAATGTTATGTTTCAATCAAGATGTGGAGTGTGTTGTAATGAATGTGAGAGAAAAGAAAAAGTAAATTGTACAGGTTGCATTAATATGGAAAAGCCATTCTGGGGTGGAGAATGTGGTGTAAAAAAATGTTGTGAAGGTAAGAAATTAAATCACTGTGGAGAATGCTCAGAATTTCCATGTGAGATGCTTTCTACTATGGGGACTGCAGAAGGTTTTGATCCAAAACCCAAAATTCAACAATGTAGAAAATGGGCTAATGAATAAAATCAAAATGATGTTATTATATTAAAATATTTAAAAAAAGTTTATTTGTGAAAAACAATCATAGTAATTATTATGGTTGTTCTTTTTATGGTAAAAAATGATTGACAAGTTACTTCGTGAGATGTATTATTCATATAAGGCATAGTACGATTGTGGTACTATACTAAAGGAGGACAATGTGAATAATAGTAAAGAATTATATAAACAAAAATCCAAACAAACATTTAGTAATCAAGCAG
Organism: Clostridium sp. 001; assembly: GCF_019056555.1. Taxonomy (NCBI): domain Bacteria; kingdom Bacillati; phylum Bacillota; class Clostridia; order Eubacteriales; family Clostridiaceae; genus Clostridium; species Clostridium sp. 001. Next base: position 4,232,259 of record NZ_CP020473.1, read on the forward strand.
ATATTTATGAGTCAACATATAATGGTAAACATGCAGGAAAGCTGTATAGAAGTGTAATTGATAAAGTTAATAATTTTAATTGTAAAAAAGTTTTAGATGTAGGCTGTGGAACAGGAACAATACTTTCATTATTATCAAAAAATAATGGTATTAATCTTTCAGGAGTGGATTTATCTGAGGAGATGTTAAGGGTTGCAAAGCAAAAATTAGATGATAAGATTGAACTTAAAATTGGAGATTCAGAACAATTACCTTGGGAAAATAACATTTTTGATGCTGTCATATGCACAGATTCATTTCATCATTATCCTGAACCTAAAAAGGCACTAAGAGAAATGGCAAGGGTGCTTGATACTAATGGCCATATGATAATTGCGGATCCATGGATTATTACACCATTTAGGCAAGTCACTAACTTGTTATTAAAATACAGCAGTAGTGGCGATTATAAAATATATTCAAAATCAGAAATAAGTAAATTATTATTTGAGAGTGGATTTGATTATGTTGAATGGACTAGAATTAATTATAATTCATTTATAGTTACTGCTAAGCTTAGTAAGTAAATTGAACATTAATTGATGAAAATAGTTAAATCAAAATTATTTAACAAAATAAGTAATAAATAACTTAAATTAAGGGAGAAGAAAAAAATGAACAAGTCAAATAAAAAGCAAATCGAAGAATTTAGTGAACTTTGGCATCAAATTATTAAAAAATCTAATTTTAGAAATGTAGAAGATCAATTTCAGCGGTTAAATGGATTAACAACTATTGACATTAGTATAATTAATATTGTTTCGAAAAATTCTGATGTAATTTTGGGTGAAATAGTTCTAGCTTTAGATATACCAAAAAGTACGCTGACAAATGCTATTAATAGACTTGAAAAGCGAAACTATATAAATAGAATTATTAGCAAAAGAGATAGAAGATCTTATGGACTAAAACTTACTGAAGAAGGTCATCTTGCTCAAAAAGAACATTTGGATTTTGAATATATGGTATATGGAAGACTATTGGATGCCCTTGATACTGATGAAGAAAAGCAAGAATTATTTAAATTATTTAGGAAGATTATTAATAATTTAGAAGAGTAAAAGGATTTGATTTATATTTTTTAGGATAAATAAATTTATAGTTATTATTTTATATAAAAAAGGAAGGTAATAGAATTAAGTATGGATTTTTCCCAAGGATGATGTGGTTTGTTTTTTATGGTTCATTTCAGAAGCAGTTACATATTATGACAGGTGATAATCCAAAGATAGTGATGAAGAAAGCAGAAGTCATTTATCGAACAATTTTAGAAGAGATTCCTGAGTTTGATAAAAATGATAAATTCATTGCAAATATTTTAAATGCAGCTATGTTAGCGGCTATATATATGAGTCTTAAAGAAAAACCAAAGCTTGATGATATTACAATGTATTATCATAAGGCTATGAATGAAAGTGTAGTAATGAAACATTTTATGAAAAAGCAAAATAAATATTCCGAGGAAGCACAAACAAAATTAGCACAACAGGCAAAAGTAAGTCAAAGTAAAACTAATCCTTATACGTGGAAGTTTCGTTATGAAGCTGGGCCTGATATAAATAGTTTTTACATGTATTTTGATACTTGTGGAATATGTTATCTGTTTCAAAAGCTTGGCATATCAGAAATAACACCTGCAATGTGTTCCTATGATTATGATATGGCCAAGCGAGGAGGTTCAGTGCTTACGCGGCAGTATACTTTAGCGAAAGGTGGAACCTGCTGTGATTTTTATTATCAGAAAAAACATTAGAATAGTTTTTATAATCAAAAATCGAGTTTAAATATAACAGTAAGTTATTATCATCATACAAAAGATCCGTTAATATAAGTTGTATAAAAATTCTATTTGGCAACAACTATGGATGGGGTATTATCGGGTATGATAAGTAATATCCCAGAAAAAACTTTGAATAGTTAGAGAAAAAACTTGGATTGTTTTAAAGAAAACTTAATTAGAGAATAAAATCTACGATAAAATGAATACATCAAAGATAACACAATACAAAATATAAACTACTAAAACTTTAAAAAACCAAAGCAAAGGGAACTGCTTATTAAGTAGTTCCCCTCTCTATGTTCTTTTTCCAATAAAATTAATATCTTTAATAAAAATGACATAAATACTTATATGGTTATATTTGATAAATAATAAATTTATTTTATAATATAGATATGAAAAGGTACTTAATATTTATTAAGATAATAAATAGGACCGTTCTAATGCATGTATTTGATTTACAAGCATTTCATTATAAGGAGTATCAATACAGTAAGTTTGTCCAAGATTGGCAACTACACCATTAATTTTATCAATTTCTGTACGGCGTTTATGCTGACGGTCTTGATACATGCTGGCATAACCGGCAGCATCGCTTATGCATACATGTTGCACAGTTTCAAGAGCTTCTGCTTGGTTAAAGCATGTGCCATCAGCTTTAGCTACAAGGACACATTCGTGAACTACTTTTGTACAGATTTCCCAGAGATAAGGATTGGAATGAATTTTGCCTAGATTACACTCCATTATTGCGGATAGGGCATTTACGCCACAGTTTACAAATAATTTTCCCCATAGTACTTTTTGAATATTACTAATGATGTTGACGTCTAGATTGCACTGGCACATGGCTTGCGCTATAATTTTTACTGCTTTTTGTGATTCATCGCAGAGAAAGTCAGGACCAATATTGGTGGGGCCACAGCCTGAGTGAAAAAATTTACCTAGCCCAAGGCTAACACTGTTATGACTGCTGGTGCCAACGATAATATGTTCTTTTTTAACAAAGTTTGCAATGTCGTGATTGTTACCAGCACCATTTTGTAATGTCATGACAATGGTTTTTGGGCCGATTATAGCTTGATTTTCTTTGACTGCATCAAAAGTGTTGATACTTTTTACGAATACAATCAATAAATCCTGAATTCCGATATCAGTTCCACTTATTGAAGCTTTAATGGTATAATTTGATTCAGTATTGTCTTTTTCAACCTTGGTTAGACCATTTGTATTGATGGCATCTACTTGGGGCTTATAACTATCCAGCAGTGTTACTTCATGGATACTAGAAAGATAGGTAGCATATAGACTCCCCATAGCGCCAGCTCCTAAGATTGCAATTTTCATAGTCTTACCTCCTGTAACATAAAAATGTAATTTAAATTTCAAATTACACTTTAGCATATCAAAATAGTAAAATAAAATGCAGATTATTCAATGGAATCATGATGAAATTTCATGTAATATATTAGGTTATGATGAAAAGGGGGAGAGTATTTATGGATATAAACAAATATGCACTTTTTGTAAAAGCAGCTGAAATTGGAAATTTGACAAGAGCTGCCACGCAATTAAGCTATACCCAGACTGCGGCCAGTCATATGATTTCTTCTTTAGAAGATGAGCTAGGAGTTAAACTTCTGTATCGTGGAAGAAATGGAGTTTCTGTAACAGAAGAGGGGGAACAGATTTTAAGCTTGGCAAAAGAAATTGTGATAAATGATGAGAGGATACATCAAATTATTGGTCAGGAAGGAGTATATAGAGGAAATGTACGAATTGGAGTCATTACTAGTGTAGCGGTGCAATGGATGCCTAAAATAATTAGAAAATTTCGCAAGGAATATCCACTGGTAGAGTTGCAGATAAATGATGCCATTAATTATGAATGGATTAAAGACTGGTTTTCTAAGGATGAAATTGATTGTGCTTTTACTGCAGAAAATGGAATGACTAATGGTAATGATATTCCACTAATATCGGATCCCTATTATGTAATAATGTCTAAGCACCATTCCCTTTGTAGATATGAGAAGATTACGAAGGAACTACTGGCAGGGGAAACTTTTGTTATTCCAAGTGAAGGAACTAATTATTCTATTGGAAGAATTTTGCGGCAAGCAAAGGGAAGGTTACTAGAACATACTAGATTTTTAAGCGATCAATCAACTATTGCGTTAGTTCGAAGTGAATGTGGTATCAGTATTTTACCAGAACTAGTGTTAAATTCTTATTCATGCGAGGGACTAGTTAGGAGAAAATTGGAACCTAAGGTCAGTAGAACCATTTGCCTTTGTCTTCCGAACAGAAAATATATAAGCCCTAGTACAAAGGCTTTTGTGGCATTTGTACAAAAGTGGGCCCAGAAAGGATAGTTTAGCCTTAAAACATTTCAAAGAAAAGTTAATATATAGCATGATTTCAACAAGTGGGAGATGAAAGTTAAAAAGTTTAAAAGTAGTACTCTTTTATAAACAAATGGCATAATTTATATCTGAATATTATGATTTATTTAAAAAAAGTAGGAAAAAATTAAAAAAGTGTTGACAAAGGCATGTACACAGTTTAAAATTAAATTCATCAAAGAAAAGTGATGATGGAGATAAGTAAAAAAAATATTTCACCAACAGTGAGCTGGAGATAGTGTGAATCCAGTGGCAGAGTTTTTTTGAATAACACTCCGGAGTTGCAAACTGAAATATTTGTAAACTGTACCTTAAACTGAATGTTTGAGATAGGTTCAAATTAAAGTAGGAGCGTCGTATTCCATGCGTTATTTGGATACCAGTAGTAGCTGGAAGGAGACCATTATTATATGGTAAATTAGGTGGCACCGCGGATAAGCATCAATTCGTCCTATTGTTTTATTAGGATAAATTGATGCTGTTTTTATAACCAAGGAGGAATATTAATATGTGTACAATTATGTGCTATACAGGAACGGATATGAAGCATGAAAAATTTGCAGAGGCATTGCAGAGAACTGAGTCCAGAGGACCGGATATGACGGAAATTCTTACTTTGCCATCTGGTATTTTGGGTTTTCAAAGACTTTCTATTATGGATTTAAGTTTTAGCGGAATGCAGCCATTCACAAGGAAAACAGATGCAGCTATCTGTAATGGTGAAATTTATGGCTTTCGTAAAATTAAAGAAGAACTAATAAAAAAAGGACATAAGTTTATTTCTGACAGTGATTGTGAAATATTACTTCCTATGTATTATGAGTATGGACTGGATATGTTTTCAAAGTTAGATGCAGAATTTGCAACTATTATATATGATGGAAAAAAGGACAGATATATTGCAGCACGAGATCCAATTGGAATTCGTCCTTTATTTTATGGCTATTCTTCATCAGGTAAGATCATGTTTGCAAGTGAAGCTAAAAACTTGGTTGGTCTTACATATAAAATTATGTCATTTCCACCAGGACATTACTATGCTGACGGTAAATTTACGTGCTATTGTGATATAGCAGCAACAGAAAGTGATTACTGCAAGGATGATTTAGAAACTATTTGCAGCAATATTCATGATAAATTGGTAGCTGGTGTAGAAAAACGTATGGATGCTGATGCTCCTGTAGGATTCTTGTTAAGTGGTGGTTTAGATAGTTCACTCGTATGTGCAATTGCTCAAAAAATGAATCCTGAAAAACCAATTAAAACATTTGCTATAGGTATGACTGAAGATGCAATTGATTTAAAATATGCAAAAGAAGTTGCAGATTACATTCATAGTGATCATACTGTTGTTTATATGACAAAAGAAGAAGTAATTGAATCACTTGACGAGGTTATTAAAATTCTTGGAACGTACGATATTACTACAATAAGAGCAAGTATGGGAATGTATTTGATTTGCAAGAAAATACATGAGATTTCTGATGTCAGAGTGCTTCTTACTGGTGAAATTTCTGATGAATTATTTGGCTATAAATATACTGATTTTGCTCCAAATGCAGAAGAATTTCAAAAGGAATCACAAAAGAGAATTCGAGAGCTTTATATGTATGATGTACTTCGTGCAGACCGTTGTATAAGTTCAAATTCTTTAGAAGCAAGAGTACCATTTGGTGATTTAGATTTTGTAAAATATGTTATGTCTATCGACCCTGAAAAGAAATTAAACAAATATAACATGGGTAAGTATCTTTTGAGACATTCATTTGAAGGTGATTACTTGCCACATGATATTTTATATCGTGAAAAAGCAGCATTTAGTGATGCTGTAGGGCATTCTATGGTAGATTATTTAAAGGAATATGCAGAAACATATTATTCTGATGAAGAATTTGAAAAGCTATGTAAAAAATATGAATATCACGTTGAACCATTTACAAAAGAATCACTGTTATACAGAGAAATTTTTGAAAAATATTATCCAGGACAAGCAGATATGATAGTAGATTTTTGGATGCCAAACAAAGAATGGGAAGGCTGTAACGTAAACGATCCTAGTGCTAGGGTATTATCAAATTATGGTGCCAGCGGTAAATAATTAAGAAAAAATTGTTAGTCAGATATGTGAATATCTGACTAATTTTAAATATGAATATTTTTTATTTATCCGATGACTACCTGCTCTAATACTCCCACGCACTCTGTGCAAGCGACTGTCACCAAATCAAAGATTTGGGATATCTGCTTGCACACAGCGAAAGCGACTATCGCCAAATCAAAGATTAGGGATATCTGCTTTTCTCCAAGTGGGAGTAAAGAGCAGCTACGTCCATAGATAACGATTTCTCCTAAAGGATAACGCCTTCTAAGTGCTGAAGCACTAAGAAGCTTGTTAATAAGCATCAGGTGGAGTCAAAACTCCATCTGATGCCAAGAACTCTGTTTATAGTATATTAAAAAAAAGTCTTGTCTATACTTTAAAAGTTTGCAAAAAGTGCTTCGCTGCAGAAGATAGATATTGATCTTTCATCCATACTATAGTAGTATTCGTATCTAATGACGGTTCATTAATTTCCTTGTAATTTAAATTTGTATTTGGAATGAGTTCAATCCAGTCCTTTGGTACAATGCCAACACCCATTCCTGTATCTGCTAGTAATAATATTGATCGAGTATCCTCAATTTTACAAAGTATTCTTGGATTAAATCCTGTCTGTTTGCATAATTCTATTATCATTTTTTCATATCTGCGATGTACTAACAGAGGTTTACCTGCAAGTTCGTTTAGACATATCTTTCTTTTATTATTCCAATAGAAACTGTTACTACTTGCAGCCACCATTGGTTCAATAGGTAAGCTTATTGATTCGTAAATTTCCGAATTCAAAGGAGTACGTATAATTCCAATTTCAATTACGCCGCTTTTTAACAATTCTAAGATTTCATTTGTACTGCATTCTCGTATTTCAAAATTTATTTTTGGATATTTTTTATTAAAACTATATATTCGCTGAGGTAAAAGTATATCTCCTGCAGAAGATATGGTACCGATTGATAGCGTTCCTTCCATTCCTTCATTAAAGTCCTTTAGCTCTTTAACTGTTGAGTCCATTAATTCTATTATTTGCTTAGACCTATGACATAATCTTTTGCCTGCATCAGTTACTTGAAATTTCCGAGTAGTTCTTTCTATCAATTTAACATTTAATTCTTCTTCTAGAAGTTTTAATTGCTGGCTGAGATGTGGTTGAGCTATATGTAATTTTTCAGATGCTTTGGTTACGCTTTTTTCTTCAGCAATTGCAAGAAAGTAAGTAAGCTGCTTAATATCCATAAAAGTAATCACTCCATGTATTAGATTTATACATATTTTTGTATAAGTATAATAATTTATACGTATTTTTAGTATATATATTTATTTGTTATAATGGTAAATGAAATGATAAATAAAGTCAAGCGAGGTATAAAATATAAAATGTATGTGGGCTTAATTGTTTCTTTTTTTCTTTTAGTTTTCAGTGTATTAAAAAACATATTTATTGGATATACGTTAATTGTTTGTTGGATCCTATTTACAATAATAGCTTTAAAAAAAGGGTATACTTTAAATCAAATAGCTAAAATGTCATTTAATGGAGGTAAGCAATCTTTTGTAGTTCTAAAAATATTTGTACTAATTGGTGCAGTTATTGGTTCATGGATGGCTTCAGGTACAATAGCAAGTATAATATATTACTGCATAAAGTATATAAATCCTTCTACCTTTGTGCTTTCAACATTTATAATTTGCTGTATAACATCTTTTCTAATAGGAACTTCTTTAGGAACGGTAAGTACTGTTGGAATACCTTTAATGATAATAGCTAGAAGTGGAAATGTTAACTTAAATGTAATAGCAGGTGCCATTATAGCAGGTGCTTACTTTGGAGATAGATGTTCTCCAATGTCGTCAAGTGCTAACTTAGTTGCTAACTTAACTAAAACAAACATATATACTAACATTAAAAATATGATGCGTTCAGCCCTAATTCCCTTTATACTATCCTTAATTTTTTATTATATATTTTCAATGTTTCAGCCATTAAAAGTTGTAAATAATATTCTATCAGTAGAACTTTTAAAAATGTTTAAAATTAATTTTATTATATTAACACCTGCCATTTTAATACTCATATTGGTGTTGTGTAAAGTTAAAGTTAGTATTTCTATGCTAGTTAGTACTCTATTAGCTTCTATTCTAGCTATATTTTTTCAGAATTATAGCTTAAAAGGGGTAGTCTCTGATATTCTTTTAGGATTCACAATAACTAACCATACATCTTTGCAAAATATTATAAAAGGCGGCGGCATTATGTCTATGCTAAAACCCTCGTTGGTAATATTTGTATCTTGCTCTATTGCAGGGATATTTGAAGGTATAAAAATGTTCGATGGACTAAAAAGTTTGCTTTTAAAACTATCATTAACTCAATATAAGTTATTTGGCATTACGTCAATAGTTAGTATAGCGTCTGCGGCATTTGGCTGTAATCAAGCAATTGCTACTGTTATGACAGATAAAATTATGGAGGACTGTTATGATACTACTAGCAAATATCAGTTTGCCTTAGATCTAGAAAATTCGGGAATCTTAATTGCTGCACTTATCCCATGGAATATAGCTGCATTAGTCCCTACATCAACTATGAATGTAAGCACAACAGGGTACTTGCCTTATGCATTTTATCTTTATATATTACCTATCATATATTTCATACATTTTAAATATTCGAGCGGAACTAAAATTAAATGTGAGTACAATACTAGCTATAAATGATATGTTTAAGAGGTGATTATCATAAAATTTCTTATTGTCAGTGAAGACCAATCTACTAGTTCTATTTTATCTAAAATTATTGAAGACCATAATCTTGGAGAAATAATTGAATATAGCTGTTCTAAATTTATTTCAGATAGTTATCTGCTAAATTTAAAAGATATTGATATTCTTATTATAAGCTTACCAATATCTTTTATTAATAAATTAATTTCTAAATTTAATGGAAAAATTATAGTAGTTTCTGACATAAGTGATAAAACAATTATTGCCCAAGCTTATTTATCAGGAGTTGAATATTATATTACTACACCAATTAATGAACTTGAGATTATAGAAGTTATTAAAAAAGTGGTAAAACTTATCAAATTACAAAAATATATGTATAGTATTAAAAATATATTAAGTATGACAGAAACAAAAACTTAACTATAAGTTACTAGCTTTTTTTCCACGAATAATCCAAACAATTAATCCTATAAAAAAGCCGCAGAATGCTGGTAATAACCATCCAAACCCATAATCAAAACCAGGTAAATACAAATGAGCAAAATTAACAAGCTGTGTTACTATCTCACTTTTTACCAATGGATCAGGTAGTGCCTTACAAAAGTCAAAAAATGCTGCAATACCTGTCAGCACAGTTGTCCATCTATAAATATCATTTTGTTTATGTATAAATGGAGTTAATAGCGATAATACAATTAAAGTAATCGCTAATGGATATAAAAACATAAGTACTGGTAAGGATAACTTAATTATGCTGTTTAATCCAAAGTTGGCAATTATAAAGGAACAAACTGTAAATAAAACTGCATATTTTTTATAAGGAATGGACCTTGGAAACATTTCACTAAACATTTCAGAACAAGAGGTAATTAGTCCAATAGCTGTCTTTACACATGCAACTGCCACGATAGCTGCTAATAACATCTTGCCAACAAAGCCAAAATAATGATTACTTACCATAGATAAAATACTTCCACCATTATCAGCGCGCTTTATACTACCTAAGCTAGTAGCTCCCATATAAGCTAATGATGCATAGATAACAGCCATACCAACAACACTAACTAAACCCGATTTACATGTTTCAACAGCAATCAAATTTGGATTTTTAATACCTAACTTTCGTATATTAGAAATAATAATAATTGCAAAAGCTAAAGATGCTAAGGCATCCATAGTATTATATCCATCTAATAAACCAGTAAATAATGGCTGAGTAACATACTTACCTTGAGCCGCATATTGGCTAACTTGTCCCATCGGTTTTACAAAGGTAGCAATTAATAGAACAGATAGAAGTACTAAAAAAATAGGAGTAAGGTATTTACCTATCCAATCCAAAATTTGTCCTGGTTTTAATGAAAAATAAATGGTAAAGACAAAAAATATTAGTGAGAAAATAAATAATCCAAGTTTCAAATTTCCACTAGAAACAAAAGGATGAATTCCTACCTCAAATGCAACTGTGGCAGTACGAGGAATTGCAAACAGTGGACCAATTGTTAAATATAATAAGCAGGTAAATATTTTTGAATAACGTGAACTAATTGGACCTGCCATATCAAGCAAACTTTCACTTTTTGAAAGTGCTGATGCAACAATTCCTAAAATAGGCAATCCTACACCTGTAATTAAAAACCCAATAGTTGCTGTTAAAGTATGATTTCCGGCTTCTTGTCCCATTTGCACCGGAAAAATTAAGTTACCTGCACCAAAAAATAGTCCAAATAGTAATGAACCTATTAATAAATTTTGATTAAAACGTAGCTTTTCTTTCATAAATAGCCCTCCTCAAATGTTTAAATAATACCTTATTCAATTAGAAGCAATACATATGTAATTGATTTTTCAATATATGTAAGCAGCATAATGCACACGAGAATGATAGCATAATTAGAATATAAATGCAATATATTACATTTTAACTGGTAATTAGAGTATTCTAAAATAAATAACTTAAAATATATAGTATAAAAAGAAAAAGTTTTGGATACCTTCAGGTGCTTAGACTAAAGAAAGCATAAGAATAGCAGCTATCAATTGGCGATAGCTGCTTATTTTTCATAAGGTGTATATTATTTTACTGTGTTAGTTACCTGAACTCTGAGTTGTTTGTCCAGATGATGTTCCTGAATTTGAATCTCCAGTTGTTTGTCCAGATGAAGCCTTTGGATCCGAATTTCCAGTTGTTTGTCCAGATGAGGATTTTGGATCTGAACCTCCAGTTGTTTGTCCAGACGATGTTTTTGAGTCTGGATTTTGAGTTGTTTGTCCAGACGATGTTTTTGAGCCTGGATTTTCGGTTGTTTGTCCAGATGAAGCTTTTGAACCTGGATTTTCGGTTGTTTGTCCAGATGAAGTTTTTGAGCCTGGATTTTCAGTTGTCTGTCCAGATGAAGCTTTTGAACCTGAATTTCTAGTTGTTTGTCCAGATGAAGCTTTTGAATTTGAATTTTTAGTTGTTCCTTTTGATGAATTTGTAGCATCAGTGGATTGATTTGGAACGACAGTTTCTGCATCGGGGGTTTGGGTATTAGCAGATGCCCCTTTTAAATAAGATTTCCCTAAAACTCCAGCAAATACAAGCAAAATAATTGATACAACAATTATCAGTGCCTTTTTAGTATTACCAGGGTTCTTATTTCCATAGCGTACTTTCCTATTTCTTCTATTTGCTGTTTCTTCAGTGCCTAACGGTTTTCTCATAACTTTTGTAAAGTCATCCTTTTCATCAGAAACTATTGCTTCAGGTTTTTTAACTGTATTTGAGATTGTCTCACTTATACTTTTGGGTATATTAAACAATAAAGCTAAAATTCCATTTTGTCTTAAAGAATCTATCTGTTTAAAATTTTCAGGTGATCTGAGTACAATAGCAGGCTTATTGCGCATTGCATATTGATCATCTCCATATACTGTAACTGAAAATTTATCATTCTTACTTAAAAAAGGAATGTAGACATCTAAAGTATTATCTTTTAGTGAAGAATCAAATTTTAATCCTCTTGTTATTTTTGCATCTGTAATATTTAAGTGGGCTTGTTGGCTTTGTATATTTAGGGTTAACTTATTGATTGTTTTACTAGATATATTACTAATGCTAATAATGTATGCACGAATTCTTTTATTATTTTTTGTAGGCATAGCACTTCTTATATTACATAATAGCCTAGGTGCTAAATTTTTGTAATAATCTAACAGTAACCCTGATATAAAAGATATCACTATAGTTACAATTGCAGTTTTAATAATATTTATCATATTAATCTTCGCTTCCTTATCCTTTCCAAATTACGTAATTAAATTATAAGGTAGATATATATATGTGTCAAACTTAAAAATTAATTATAATTAGCCCTAAAATTCAGATAAAAAGTGCTTGCTTTTGATGGAAACTGAGTTGATAAACAAAATTCTTTTTATCAGAAGTTTAAGCAAAATATGTTAAAAAATTATGAATTTCATTTGCTATAACACAATGTATACTAAAAAAAGCATTTACCACATAGAATAAATTTATAGATATGAAAAAATATATATGTTATATGTTAAATTATAAATGAAATATAAAGGCAAATAAATTATATATTATGATAAAAAATACTACAGTCGTTTTGGAGGTTATATTATGACTTTAGAGGAGCAGAAACAATTGATTTTATTGGGTAAAATGTATAATGATTTAACCCGTGAACTAATTCAAGCAAGAGAAAATACGGTATTTCTTACAAATGAATATAATAATAGTTTTGGTAAGCCGCAGCATGAAAGGGAAGAAATATTAAAAAAACTATTGAAAAGTATCGGAAAAGGGGTTCATTTTGAACCAAATTTTCGATGTGAATTTGGTTTCAATATTACAATAGGAGATAATTTTTATGCTAATTTCGATTGTATAATGTTAGATGGCGGGGGGATAGACATAGGAAATAATGTTCTATTTGGGCCGCGGGTTGGAATCTATACCTCTAATCATGCAGCAGATGCAAAAGAACGAATAGCAGGAGCCTGTTATGCAAAACCTGTAAAGATAGGCAATAACGTATGGATTGGAGCAGGCGTTCATATAAATCAAGGTGTAGTTATTGGAGATAATACAATTATTGGATCGGGTAGTGTTATTACAAAAGATATTCCAGCAAATGTAGTTGCAGCTGGTGTACCATGTAAAGTAATTCGAGAAATTACAGAAGAAGATAGAACTGGATTTGAAGTGTAGTATAAAGTGAACAATACAATTTGAAGTTAATGTAATGGGGTAAGTATAGCATTAGTTTGCTTATATTTTTCAGTATTATTTTAATTATAGATTCATATATTTTTTACCCCAAAGGCATAGTTCAGTTAAGATGTTTTCTAAGGATTTTCCTCTATCTGTAGGCATATACTCTACTTTAGGTGGGATTGTTGCATAAGCAATTCTTTCAATAAGACCATCCATCTCCAAGTTTTTTAATTCTTGAGATAGTATCTTATGACTTATATTAGGAATAGATTTTTTAAGCTCCCCATATCTTATAGGATCAGTTTTCAATATATGCCACAATATTATTGCTCTCCACTTACTTCCAATTACAGTCATTGCAAATCCTATAGAACATTTAAAATCCTTTTGCCTTTTCCTTTGATTTGGAAATTTTTCAATTATGTCCTTATTCATATCCCTATCCTTCTTTCCAAATGGTAAGTATCTGATTAAAAAGTGCGTACTTGTATGTTTACTCCAACGAAACTATTATAGTATACATAGATATTAATTGCTATGGATTAATAAAATAGTGTTTAATTTGTAAATGTATAGTATACCTAGGGGAGGAAAGTCATGACAAGAAAGTACAATTTATATCAAATTGATTCATTTACGAAAGAAAAGTTCACAGGAAACCCAGCAGGAGTAATAACAAATGCAGATGGATTAAATGATTATGAGATGCAAAAAATTACTAGAGAACTTAATAATTCTGAGACAGCTTTTATCTTTTCTTCAAATAGCAGAGAGTATGATGCTCATATACGTTTTTTTACTCCAACAAATGAAGTGCCAATTTGCGGACATGCTACTATTGCTGCTCATTATGCCCGTGCTGTTGAAAATGGACTTGATACGTCAAGGGTTTATCATAAGACGGGTGCTGGAATTTTACCTGTTGATATAGTAAAGAAAAATGAGGATTATAAAATTATTATGACGCAGGGCAAAATTGAATTTGGTACCATTATTGATGGTATGAATAAAAAAGAACTTTTAGCAGCACTTAATATAAAAAATAGCGATCTACTGGAAAACTATAAAATTGAAATTGTGTCTACGGGTCATTCTAAAGTTATGATTGGTATAAAGAGTATTGAAACTTTAAATGCACTGCAGCCAGATTATGGTGCACTTTCTAAGCTAAGCAAGGTTATTAAATGTAATGGATATTATGTTTTTACGGTTGGTACACAAGATAATGATATTTTAATACATGGTAGAATGTTTGCACCTGCAATAGGTATTAATGAGGATCCTGTTACTGGCAATGCAAATGGTCCTTTGGGTGCATATCTTGTTCATCACAACCTTATTCACCACAATAATTCTTTCTTTAAATTTAAGGCTATGCAGGGCGAAGCTATAACAAGGCCAGGAATTATTGAAGTTGAGGTAAAGATAGAAGATAAAGAACCAGTAGAAGTTAAGATTTCTGGAGATGCTGTAATAACATTTAAAACTGAATTATTATTAAATGATTAGGAAAAAATCTACATTTGTAGATTATGCTCATTTATGACTAATTTTAATAATTAACGCCAGGTATTGACTATATGAGCATTGTTTAATATTATATTCTCATGAGTGAGAATTAGAAAGAAGGTTTTTATCATAAAGAATATAATATTTGATGTTGATGGTACATTATGGGATACAACAGAAATTGTAGCAAAAGCCTGGAACAGGGCAATTTCAGAAGTAGGGAAAGCAGCTCCACTTATAACATCCTCTGTGTTAAAAAAAGAGTTTGGAAAAACTATGGATGTAATAGCAGATGATTTGTTCTATGATGCTAGTGAGAGTAAAAGAAAGTTGATAATTAATAGATGTTGTAAATATGAGCAGGATGCCTTGAGAGAAAATACAAATAACCTGCTGTTTCCAGATGTAAAAGAAACCATTAGGAAATTATCAGAAAAATGCCATTTGTTTATTGTGAGTAATTGTCAATGCGGTTATATTGAATTATTTATGAAGAAGGCAGGAATTGAAAAGTACATTACAGACTTTGAATGCTTTGGAAATACAGGTAAGGGCAAAGGAGAAAATATAAAGCTTGTTATAAAAAGAAACAATTTGAATGATGTAGTATATGTTGGAGATACCCAGGGAGATTATGAGGCAACGGTACTTGCTGAAATTCCTTTTATATTTGCAAAGTACGGTTTTGGTAGTGTTGAAAATTACTATTTAGCTATCAGCGGGGTAAAAGAATTGTTGAATTTGTGATTGAATTCATAGGTAATGAGCATAGATTTGGACTTTACATAAATCTATACTCATCTCTAAACCTTTACATTTAAGAAATAGAATTAATACTGTAATCTTATTTTGTCATATATTTCCTTCCTCTTACATATCTTCTTATAGATTCTCCTGCTTCAGCAAGTTGAAAAGCGTCAACTAATATTCCCTCTTTATTTTTAACCTTGAGTTTTTCAGCATTAAAAAAATAAAAAGAATCCTTAACTAATCCATCTTTTACAGAATCCAAAGAACAATATAATATCTTTGTACATTCCTTATTAAGCTGGACAGTGTACCTATTATAACCATCCCAATCACAAAAATAAGGTATAAAATATTTAAAATCAAAACTATCCAAGAATTTTTTGCAATCTTCTCTGTTATTAAAATAATTTAAACTATTAATTTTTAGTCATCTCCTTCTTACATAAGTTTAGGATTCCCTAACTCATTGATTATATTATACTTGCTACTTGTCTTGTTGCCAATATATATTTTTTAACATTATAAGTAATAGATAAATTTAAAATGTTAAGATATGAGTAGAATTAAGAAAAAATAAGGGGACATAATAAAAATACAACTAATCTATTTTAGGCATTTAAAAAAAATAACAAGTTAAAGATGCCACAAATATTTTTATCATACTGACTAGTTATTTCTTTGAAAATGCCTTATGGGAGGTTAATAGAATGAAAAAAATTGATGAGGCAATTGATAGAATTAGGACGCTTGAATGCCCAACGGGAGACTTAGAAAATAGGGTTACAGAAATACTAGAAGATTATGGGGTTGCAGATAGAAGCAAAATAAATGTTAATAGAGATGAATATTTTGATAAGGATGAAGCACAGGCATATCGAGTTCAAATACTGAATCAGGAACATCCTATTATGGTGCTAGCTAAATCAGGATATGATGACTATGTTGCAAAGGTTACAGATGTTTATTAAAGTAGAAAATCTAAAGTACCACACTAAGTCTAAGATAAGGTAATATTAAACTCTATACAGGCTACAGCATTCCTTCCTAAGGTCATAGATGAAGGATGCGTAGGCTGTAGTAGAAAAAAATGATATAGCTCTGGTTACAGCACGAACTTTTCTAAAACATTAGCTACTCCATTTTCTTCATTTGTTAAAGTGATATAGCTAGCAGTATGCTTTATTTCATCTGAAGCATTTCCCATGGCTACAGGAAGACCTGCGCATTTAAGCATGTCCAAATCGTTTGGAGAGTCTCCAATACAAATGACCTCGCTAGTAGGTATGTCCAAGTATTGGCACAGTTTTTTTACACCAGTACCTTTATTAGTATTTTTACTCAATACTTCAAAGGTATAAGTACATGTTTTAAGTACTGAAAAATTTTCATAAAAATGTTGTGGCAAACTATCGCCTAGCAGCAAATTTTTATCATAGGTACTTCTAAATTTAAAATCACTGTAAGGGGACATGTCAAAGCCAAAATGATGTACATAGTGATCTAAAACATCTGAGTTTTCATTTATTAGGTTTACCTTTAGTATATTGTTACGTTTTACTAAGTTTTTGAATTCAGTTAGCTCATATCTTGTATTGTTTGCAACAGATTCTAATTTACCATATAAGTTGTTCTTATAAACTGAGTACATACCATCGTTATAAAAACATAAGTCTAGATTTAAGTCTTCTGCCATGTTATATAAATATTCTAGATCTTTGCTGTTAAAAGGCGACTGAAAAATAATTTTATCCTCAGTATTGTTTTGTACATTAGCGCCAGTACAAGTTACGCTGTATAGATCATTTGCTATTAAATTCAGATCAGAGAGATGATGTTTAATTCCATCTATTGGTCTTCCAGTACAAAGAACAATTTTAACACCTTTTTTTGTAGCAGCTTCAATAGCTCGTTTATTTTCATTGGATATTGACTTGTCATCTTTAAGTAAAGTCCCATCCATATCTATAAAAACAATTTTATACATTAAGATATTACCTCCTCTATAATTTTATGAAATAATAATGCATTTGTAATTTTAGCAGTGAGGATTTCTATTAAATTATACAATAGGAATAAATACAAAACAATAATGAGAGATAGTTTTAACATATAGGTGGTAATTGAAGGCATACTTTTTTTAGTAGTATTATTTTTTTAATGCATCTGGATTAGCATAAACTTCATCCGGTTCGGAACCTGTCCTTATTCCTTTATCAAGCTGCTGAATTTTAGCCATGTCATCTTTACTTATTTCAAAATCAAATATGTCTGTATTTTCTTTTATTCTTGATGGAGTAGTTGATTTTGGAATAGTTACAACTCCCATTTGTAAATCCCATCTAAGCACGATTTGAGATACTGTTTTTTTATATTTTTTTGCAAGCTCTTTTAGAAGGGGAATTTCAAATACTTTACCCCTCATTAAAGGAGACCATGCTTCTAATTGTATACTATTTTTTTGGCAGAACTCTCTTAGATCGTTTTGAACTAGCAGAGGGTGAAATTCTACTTGATTCACCATTGGCATAATTTCCGCATTTGCCATTAAGTCTTTCAAATGACCAGTGGTAAAATTGCTAACACCTATTGCTCGTACATATCCTTCTTTATAAAGCTTTTCTAAAGCTCTCCAGGTTTCATTATGTAGTGGATTAGGCCAATGAATTAAATATAGATCAAGGTAATCTGTTTTTAGTTTTTTAATAGAGGCTTCAAAAGCTTTTAAAGTCTTCTCATAACCTTCATCGGAAATCCAAACTTTACTTGTTAAAAAGATTTTTTCTCTAGGTACTTCACTTTCTTTTATCCCAGTACCAACTCCATCTTCATTTTTATAGAAAGCAGCAGTATCTATATGACCATAACCAACTTTGAGAGCTCCTTTTACTGAGTTAATAACAGAAGGACCATCAGCTTTATAAGTACCGAAGCCTATCCAGGGCATTTTTACTCCATTATTTAAAATTGTGCAGCTCTTTATATCTTGCATTTTAATCATCCTCCCAATTATAGTAAATACAAAATAGCATTTATATATTACCAATATACTTTTAGAAAATCAACATATTCTATTTATTATGTCAAAGTATTCTTTTATTTTATCCAATCAATACCACTTTTAACACACCCATCGCACACAGTGAAAGCGACTATCACAATTAGAAATATATAGAATAATATGTAGTGCAAATAAACTATTAAAATAGAATAAATGGGAGGATTATTTATGAAGGCAGGATTTAGAGAATTTTGCAAGCATATTGATATAGTTAATTCTCAAAAAATTATAGATATCCTATCAAGTTTTGGAGATGATAAATCTACTGGAAATCGTTCTGCAGGGTCGAAAGCAAGTACTGAAACTGCAAATTATCTTTATAGAGAGTTTGAAAGAATTGGGTTGAAAAATCTAAATAGGGACAAGTTTTACAGTTGGGGTTGGACTTATAAAGGTGCTAATATTTCATACAAAGATGAAAATGGACAAGAGCAGAAGATTGTTTTAGGAGGTTATGCTGCAAGTATAGAAGCAAAGGATGACTTTTTTAAAGTTGTAGATGCTGGAAATGGAACAATAAGTGACTATAAATCTTTGGGGGATGTTACAAATAAATTAGTGTTAATTAGTATTGATCCATTAAATGACTTTTGGATATCGTATCCAGCATATCAGGCTTATTTAAAAGGAGCAAAGGCAGTTCTTGTTGTTACAAAATATAAAGTACAGCATGAAGAGTACCTTATATCGCAGCCAGTAGAAGGACCATCTTATGCTCATGTTCTTGCTATTAGTAAAAGAGATTCTGATATATTAAAAAACCTTATAAATAAATCTGCGGATAAGGAAATAACAGTTAAATTAAATGCACATTCCTATGTTGAGTCAGAAAAAGCTTCTTACAATATATGGGGAGAAATACCTGGAAAAACTGATGAAGTTATATATTTAATGGCTCATTATGATGGATATTATCATTCTTACTTTGATGATGCCTCTGGAGTTTCCACGATATTAGGTATAGCAAAGGCAATAATAGATAGTGGATATAAACCTAACAAAACTGTACGAATTATTACTCATGGTGCTGAGGAATGGGGAAAAGAAAATTCAGATTATGACTGGGCAATGGGAGCCTACGAGGAAATTACTCATATTCATCCAGAATGGGCAAAAAAAGCATTTGCTGTTATTAATATTGATGGCAATTTTCCTGTGCCTAATGAAAGAAATTTTCAGATAATGGTATCCGATGAATTACTAAAATATACTAAAAAGAGTGTAAAACCCATTTTGCATCATACAGCCTATAAATTTGAATTTATATCACCAACTTCTACTGGCAGTGAAGAGTTTTGTTATACTAAGACAGGTATTCCTTGTATTACAGCTAGAGATTCTATGACATCTAGTATATATTATACTAATATTTATCATAGTTCTATGGATAACAAAGCTTTTGGATTTGACACTAAAACTTATAAGTTAAATCATATATTATATGGGAAAATATTGTTTGATTTAGATGCTGTGCCTATTAGACCAATGGATTTTTATGAGCGTTTCTTTAAAATGAGAGAAACTATAGATTCTAATATTGTAGAAAAATCTTTGGTAAAAACTATTAAAAAGGCTTCCCATTATGCACAAGAATTATCTTCAAAAATAGAAAAATTAAATTTTAAAAATGCTAGCATTACAGGTGAAAATACTGATTATACTAATCTTAATTTAAAACTTTTTCAATTGTACAAAATGATGCAGAACAGTTTTATAAGATTAAATTGGGAAGTAAATGTTGTATTTCCTCATGAAAACTATGAAAAAAATGTTGATTTATTAAAAAAGGCAATTAAAGCGTTGAAAAATAGAAGAGAGAGCCTAGAAGAAATTGTTAACAAATATATAAAGCCTATCGATTTTAATAAATATGTCTACGATTTTGATAGAATAACCTATGAGTTTTTTTCAAGGCGTGTAACACATGGAAATAATGATACCTGGGGTTATAATTTAGTAGAAAAACCAAATGAAAATTTATATGAAGTGGCACAATCTTTAAGGAGTAAGTTCAACAAAAAAAATCCAGATGTAGATGCAGAAATAGCGGAATTGAGAAAAGCATTTAAAAGACAAGCTATGTATTTAAAAGAAATAGTTTTTAGGGAAAAAACTGATATTGAAAAAATAATAGTTAAAATGAAAAGAATCATTTCTATAATTTAAATTGAGAACATCCATAGGTTTTTACAAATCTATGGATGTGAAGTGAACATTAAACAATGCTGTTTTACAGTGGAGTTGAGAGTGTGAGATTTTTTCTGTAAATTAGCTTTCTATGATATTTTAGAAAGACAGCTATGTAAAAAAATATTTCTGTCTTAATTTCAAATATATAATTTAAAAATGAGTATGTCAATAACGCCTAAGAAAAAAGGCGTTATTTTTATAAAAATTTTACTCGGGAAGTCTGCCATCATACATTATGGATAGTTCACCATAAACCTTACCCCAGTTTCTGAGGACTGACGTCCATTTCTTAGTTGCCTCAAATGTTGCAAGATAAAGTGCCTTGAGAAGTGCAGTATCACTTGGAAATACGCTTCTTTGACTGTTTAATCTGCGGTATGTGCTATTAAGACTTTCTATGGCATTTGTTGTATATATTACTTTTCTGACTTCTGGTGAAAATTTGAATATAGGGGTTATGGCGTCCCAATTTTTCAGCCAGCTTCGCATAGATCCTGGGTATTTATCATTCCACTTCTCAGTTACAACTTCCAGATTTTTATGGGCAGTTTCCTCAGATGGAGCCTGATATATACTCCTAAGATCCTTTGCAAAATCTTTCTTGTGTTTATAAGATACATATTTAAGTGTATTTCTTATCTGATGTACGATGCATCTTTGGTATTCTGTGTCCGGAAAGGACGCATTTATAGATTCTTTTATGCCAGAAAGACCATCTGCACAAAGTATGAGGATATCTTTAACTCCTCTGTTTTTAAGCTCATTTAGAACACCAAGCCAGTATTTGCTGCTCTCGTTCTCACCTATACTTATGGAAAGCACATCTTTTATCCCGGCATCATTTATACCCATGATTATATAAGCAGCAAGCTTTTTTACTATACCGTTATCTCTAACGGAAAAATGTACTGCATCTATGAAAACAATTGGC
Organism: Clostridium sp. 001; assembly: GCF_019056555.1. Lineage (NCBI taxonomy): Bacteria > Bacillati > Bacillota > Clostridia > Eubacteriales > Clostridiaceae > Clostridium > Clostridium sp. 001. The sequence continues at coordinate 4,253,971 of NZ_CP020473.1, forward strand.
TAAACTGTAGACAATGGACGCTGCTGCCACTGTTCAATCTCTGGTAATATGCGGTCCGTAATGTTAGATATCATACTTTCGCTTGCTTCAAAACCATATATATCTTCAATAATTTCAGATATTTGTCTTGTAGTCATGCCTTTTGCATACATTGATATTACTTTGTCTTCTATGCTTGATATGTCCTTCTGTCGCTTTGCTACAGCCTGCGGCTGAAATGTACTGTTCCTATCTTGAGGTACATCGATCTCCACTTCACCATATTTACTGCGTACTTTCTTGCTTTTCTTACCATTCCTGTAGTTAGCTTCATCAGAACGTCCATACTTTTCATAGCCAAGATGATTGTCCATCTCACCTTCCAGCATCTCCTGAAGAGTTCCTCCCAGTAGATCTTTCAGTGCATCTTGAATATCCTCTGCAGATTTGATATCATACTCACTTATGAGAGAAGTTATAATATTTCTCTTACCATCTGTTATTGGTTTTACCTTATAAACATCTTTTTTTTCTTGCCATAAAAAAAGCCTCCTATAATTTTTATTTTATCATAGAAAGCTTTATGTTTTTATTTTATTTACAGACTTTTTATCACAGGCTCGTGGAGTTTGATCATTTGCTTTTTATATAGAAAGATTTATTGTCTATGGCCCTCATTGTAGCTAGTATGCCATCAAGATGATCGTATTCATGTTGTATTAATTCGGATAAATCTCCTTTGAACTTCAATGTTTTATCTGCAAAATTTATATCTTTGTACATTACAGTGCATTCTTTATAGCGTTTAACTTTTACTAAAAGATTTGGAAAGGACATACAGTCATCCATTACGTCCATCATTTCTTTATTATCAAATTTAAGTACTGGATTAATAAAAACTATAGGCTTGTCAATATACATATATATCAATCTTTTAGATACTCCAATTTGTGGAGCGGCAATTGCTCTGCCTGCATTGTATTTTTTACGAAAGTCAATTAAGGTATCATGTAAATTTGAAACAGTTTTCTTTATTGAATCCATGTCTTCTTTTTCTACAGGTAAACTTTTTTTGTATAAAGCATCATTTCCAAGTAATAGTATTTCTTTTATCATAAAACAGCCTCCTTGTTATATGTTGTGCATTTGATAAAATAGTACCATATAATTATAACTATAAAAAGGTATGATTTTTATCTATTGAATGTTTAATTTTTTTGTAGTATTATATGTATAACAAGTATAACTTTTACTACAATAATAAACTAAGTAAACAAAAGATTAAATCTAATAAAAATAGATAAAGAAAGGTGATAATATGTATTCATCAATTTTGGTTAAGGATGTAAAGAAGTCATTAGGAGGACGTGATATATTAAAGGGGATAAGTTTTGAGGTTGAAAAGGGTGATATTTTTGGATTTCTAGGCCGCAATGGAGCCGGGAAAACTACAACCATTAGGATATTACTCGGACTTTACCATGCCGATTCAGGAAGTGCTTCTATTATGGGATCTAGAGTTGGTAGTGATGAAGCAAAAAAGAATATTGGATTTATGATTGATGGAACTGGATTGTATGATAGCATGAGTGCCAAAGAGAATCTTGAATACTATTTAAAAATATATGGTAAGACCGTGAATAAAGAACATATATCAAGAGTTTTAGAGCTTGTAGGACTTAGTGATAGGGCAAGGGATAAAGCAGGAACCTTTTCCAAAGGTATGCGTCAGAAATTAGCTTTGGCAAGAGCACTCGTTCATGATCCTGAAGTGCTCATACTTGACGAACCTACATCTGGTCGATCCTTCTGCACAGATAGAATTTAGAAATATCATGGTGAATATCGCACAGAATGAACACAAGACAGTATTTTTAAGCTCACACAATTTAGATGAAGTACAGCGTATTTGTAACAGAATTGCTCTGCTCAACAGTGGCGAAATTAAGCTTTATGGTAAATTAGATGAACTTAAGAGACAAATGGGAAAGGACACAGTAGTAGTTCAGACAAGCAGTGTAATTACTGATGTAATATTTAAAAAAATAAAACATATCAAGGAGTTAGGACTTAAGGAGAGAAATGGAAACAATCTCCTTTTTGTTCCTACTCCCAATATAAAAGTACAGCGTATAATTGATGTTCTATCTAAAGAGAAAGTTGAAATCGAAAAGTTTACGAAAAATGAAGCTTCACTGGAAGAAATGTATTCGGCTATTGTAAAGGAGGCATAGCTATTATGAAAAAAATATGTTCAATAATAAATGCTAATCTAAAGAACAATTTGCAGTCAGTATCACTAGTAAGTATTTATTTTGGAATTGCGCTCATATGTACTGCAGTAATTGGAATGATTGGAATTAAATCCGTAATTGACCCTGCTATTGAATCGGGGAAAATCAATGTATTACTGTATGTACTTATATTGCTTTACCTATTGTATATTTTTGCTTAAGTTTACTTATGAACCTTGTTGGCCTCATTGGGAAAGTTATGGATGCTGGGGCTATTGGTATCATTTTTGTGTCTGGTATAGCTGCGCTAATGATTAATATTGTTAGTAGTATTTATTCTTATCACTATTGCAGCGTGTGTAAGATTTCTGTCATCTACTCAAGATAGTAATACATTTGAACTTACTTTGAATAATACCCTTTTATTGCTTGCTCTAATTCCACCAATTGTAAATATACCTCTTTTCACTACCGTACCTTTAGTGAGAGATAAAACTAATGGAACAATAGAAAATCTTTTGGCAACTCCGTTAAATCCAAAGGAAATTGTAAAAGGAAAAAGTTTTGCCATTTTTTTACCCGGCTTTATTATAGCTATCTTATCACCACTTATAGTTATGATAGTAGTGAACTTTAGTTTAACTATTTCAAACTATGGTTTTTTTTATTTTCCAATGACTCTTTTGCTTTCTGTATTTGTGATAACTCCCATGTTTTGTTATGAACTAACAAAATTTACTATACAGATATCTATGATTAAATCACCGGAGGCAGCTATAGCACCTTCCTATTTGATTGGATTTGGTCTGATTATTGGTATTCCCATTTGTTCTACAATTGGCTTTATTAATCTTGCATCTTGGAGCTTTTCATTGATTTATTTAGGAGTAACATTTATCATGTGGATTTTGGTATGGAGTTTTTCATTACTGCTTACTAAAGAAAAGATTATTTTATCTAATTTATAAGTGATACTTATAATATTCATGACAGCATTTTTTTGTCAGGTCTTGCCTATTCAATTAGTCTTTTTCTAGCGAATGAGGTGATATATGAAACAATAATGACTGCAATTATAGTGCCTATCTTTTTCTTGAGTACAGCTCTTTTTCCCTTAGAAAGTTTGCATGGAGGACTTAGGATAACTGTAATGCTTAATCCATTTACACATGTTATCAATGCTTTACGTAAATTAATATTTGGAGATACAATTAGGGCTTTTGATATTTTACCTGTAATTTTATTATTTGCAGTGATGTGCTGCGGGAGCTTTGCTCTATCCATGTGGAGACTTAAAAAAGAAACGATTCAATAATTAGAAAAAGCTGAAAATAGGCGAGAATAGTTAAATATTAGATCTATAAATAACTTATACAAAGCAATATATTTTATATGCTCCCGTGAAATCCCTTTTATCGTTGGATATAACGTGGTAAGTTGTGTTTTTTTTAGGACATAATGATGATGAAGTTGCAAGATATGTGTCATATACGCTTTCTTCAAAATCAAATAAAGATGTAGTTGTAACTTGCGGATGATTTTGCATTTATCCTCTACAGCTTATTTTTATACCTTTTTTATATCATATACAATATGCTATAATTAACTATAAATACATATAGTATCGGGAGATGGAGATGGATAATAAGGGATTTAAAGATTTAGAAAATTTTTATCTAACTTATAAAAGCAGACTTAAAGAATATATGCAAATAAATAAATTAGAAGACGTACCTAAAATACTACTAATGCATTGGGGTGGAATTGTGATTGAAACATACATAAAACATATATTAGTGCAAATTAGTGGTGCAAAGAAGTGTAACAGTAGTGGAAATTTATGGTATACAATGGATGGATTTAATTATATAATTAAACAAGGAAATATGCGTAAAAATAAATATAAAAATTATATTTGTACTGAAAATCCAGGTCATGCAATTGAAGGTGGAATTAGATCTATAGATTTTTTAAATGAATTAATTACATCAAATATTAAGATTTTAAGAGATGTAAAAGTAGTTCAAGATCCGCTTAGAAAGGAATCAAAAAATGGATTTATAGATCTAAGATATATAGCTCCAGAAAGTGTTGATAGGTTAGATAAATTGTTTATTGAATGGAACGAAAGTTTTAAAAGTTTATTAAAATGGTTAATAGAAAACACTAAAAATATCGAGGTGAGGATGGATGAGTAAATTAGACATTAGACAAAAAATCCAAGATATCTTAGAAAAGCATTTTGTTAAAAATAAAGAAAATGAATGGGTTAGTGTGGATAAGGTAAATATAAATAGGATAGATGTTGACGTAGTTACTTCTATAGATGAAAAAACTGATGAGAGCAGTAACTTTATAAAAAATAATATAAATTCATTTAATGAAACTTTAAGTAAAGCTGAAAAAATATATCTTGGGTTTTGTAATATTTATAGTCTAGAGGAGGCAGATTTTCTTGGAATAGAAAAGCCATATAAAAAGAGTAAAGTTACAGCAAGTTTTGGAGATATTATAGATAATAATGAAAATAGCGTTAAAAATGATAAAAGATTAGAAGCGACAAGAGTAATATCATTTTATTCATACAAAGGTGGAGTGGGAAGAACTGTTGCATTGGTACAAACTGCGAATTTATTATCAGCTAAGGGAAAAAAAGTAGCTTTAATAGATATGGATATAGAGGCACCTAGTTTTAATGACATATTTAGTGATGATATTCAAACGGAAAATGGATTAGTTAATTATTTATATAATAAATTATATAATTTAGAAAAAATAGAAGTATCATCAATTGTATCAAAACTTTCATTAAATACTAAAGGTGATGTTTATATTGTACCAGCTGGTAATATAAACAAAAAGTATGTAAAGATGTTGGAATCTCTTAAGGAAAGAAGAATTAGTGAAAATCAATATATAAAAAATTTAATAAATGAATTGCAAGATAAATACGGGATAGAATATGCATTAATAGATTCAAGAACAGGTATAAATAATTGGGGAGCATTGTCAATTGGAGAAATTGCAGATGAAATAATTTTGTTTGCTTATCCTAATAAAGAAAATGTTAATGGCATTAACTTAATTTTAGATATTATTGAGGATAGAAAAAAATGTACAGTAGTATTTTCAAGAATAGATGTAACAGATGAAGGTAAGAGAAAGGCTAGACAATTTTTTGATGAAATTAATATAGAACAGGAATTTATAGGTATAGAATACGATTCTGCTGTTGCAGTAGCAACTAAGTATCCTTTAGAGGATAGGCTAAATAAGTTTAAGTGTATAAGCGAACTTATATTGGAAGATGAAGTTAATAAGTTCAACGCTAACTGGATAAGAATTAACAAAGAAAAATCAGATAAAATTTTAGATGATTTAGAACAAGGAAAGTACTTTAGTAAAATACTTACAAATGATGAGTCAAAATTTAACAATAAAAGCAATTATATAATTGTAAAAAACAATAAGATTAAACTAAAAGATATAGTAAATGAAGGTGGTTATAAAGAGAATTTATTTGAGTTTAAGGTTTATGATTTTGAATTAATGATGCTATCGAATAGTAATAAGCCACTTATTACTGCAATTACTAACATTTTGGCAATAGCAGCAGTTAATTGTAATAATTATATTGAACCACAAAAAGAGCATAATATAGAAATGGATTTTGAAAACTATTTTCAACGTTTAGATGTTGGGGTTAAAAATGAAAAAGACTACTTGAAAAGTATAGTAACTAATTTTCGCAGTATACTTGATTCAATTGAAGAAAAATCAAATGTAAAAAGAATATATTTAAATATTAATATAAATGACATTTTAAAATATAGATTTAGCAAAGTAGCAGATAATATTAAAATTGAATTAGTATTAATAATTATTGAAATTTTAAACTTAAATGACAAATTTCAATTTAAATTAGTATTTAATGAAGAAGAATATGAAAAATATAAAGATGATTTAAAATCAGTAAAAGCAAATATGTTAAATTTATCATGGCGTTATTTAAATCAGGATGTATTAATCGATAATATAAGACAAATTTTTCAACAAATTTCAAAGTATGCTAATGGTATTTATAGTAACGATGAAATTGTAAAAAATGTTATTGAAAAAGAAAAACTTAGTATATATGATGCTTCGTCTAAAATTCTTGTGGGAAGTAATTTGATATATTGTAAAAGAATAGACTCAACTAAATATTCTAAAGAATTTATAATTTGGTTAAGTGATAAGATTCAAGAAAAAAAACTGGTAAGTAAGAAAGACGTTTTAGATATAATTAGGGAAAGTGCTAGAATAGAAAAGTTAAACCCGAAAGAAGGCAAAAATAGTATTATTACTTTTGAAAGTTTTAACAAAGCAATACAAAAATTAACAAACGAAATAAAAACTACAACAGTGTATAAAGAATTTTAGTAGTAGCTCTAGATAAACATAATTGCTTTTATGTATCAGAACTATGATGGCTCTAAATTAAAAAACTATGTTAGGGTTATAACCTAACATAGTTTTTTTATATGACAAGACAGCAAATATAGGGAAAGAGAATACATAAAATAATTTACATGTCTTTTAGATTGTAGAAGCCATATTTTGGCTGGGCTATTTTTTCATTTCTTTAAATATATTTTTGACTTGCTTATTAAGAGTATAAGTTTTAATATTAGACTTCAATTTTGATATAAACAACTGTTCGTTTATAGGTTTAGTTATAAAATCATCAGCACCACAATTCAAAATAGCTGCAAGGGTTTTAGGATTGTCTAGGGATGTAACAGCTATTATAGAAGATTTTAGATTGGACTTTCGTATGTCTCTGATTAAATTTTGGCCAAACTCATTCTCTAATATAATATCAACTAAATATATATCATATTTTTTATTGCTTTTCAGTAAATCCTTACTAGATTTATAGGAATCCACATTATTTATGTTATATCTTTTAAATAGGTCTTTTTCAATTAAAGAATCGAAACTACTGTCGTCTATAATTGCAATTTTTGCTTCCTTTAAATCTTCCATATATTCATCTGATTGAAATACGGAATCTATACGTTGAACAATTTGTTCATTTAAATCCTTTTTTAAAATATAATCAGTTACACCTAAGTTCAGAAGCTTTTTCTTTGTTTCATCAATTGCATTACTTGTTACAACAAATATGGGGATATCTTTTTTATTGCTGTAATTTATATCCTTAAGAAAATTTTCTATAGAACCTCCTTTTGCATAAAGAGATGTTATAATAATATCTATATTGGAATCCTGTAGTATTTTATAAGCTTCATTGAAATTATCAGCGGATATATAGGAATAGTTACCTTTTACTAAGGTATTTTTTACAATATTACAAAAAAATTCACTTTCTTCAATATGTAGAACAGTATGCATATACTTCACCCCTTGGAGAATATTTATCTGATGGATACCTACTGGAACACTCCCACGTATGTTGTGAAAGCGATTCACTTTAAATCAAAGATTTGGGATATTTGCTTTTCCCACTAAGTAAGATTCATTGATAACCACGTTATTAAGTATATTATCGTAGATATATAGGAAATAATTAATATGTTTTACATAGGTTTTAAAAATACTTATAATAAAGTTATATTATTAAAGAGAAGAAAAAATATGGAGGAAGTGTCATGAATAATGGATTTTATTATGAAACGAAAATTGGTAAAATAGGTATTGTTGAAAATGGAAAGGCCATTACTCATATAAGTTTTGGAAAAATGAATTTTCAAGATGTATATATAAATGAAACATATTTATTGAAAAATGCAGGTAATCAGCTCCAAGAATATTTGGATGGAAAAAGAAAAAAATTTGATTTGCCTCTGGAACCACAGGGTACGGAATTTCAAAAGAAAGTATGGAATGCACTGAAGGAGATTCCCTACGGTGAAACATTTAGTTATAAAGATGTGGCCCGAAATATAGGAAATATAAAGGCTTGTCGTGCTGTTGGCATGGCAAACAATAAGAACCCTATTCCCATATGTATTCCATGTCACCGTGTTATAGGTTCAAATGGCAAATTAGTTGGCTATGCAGGTGGTTTACATATAAAAGAAAAACTTTTAGGAATAGAGAAGCAAAATTGCAGATAGTTAAGGTTGAAGTTCTTTAACTGTGAAATTATATGAACTTCTGCAAGTTATTTTTCTAGTAATGGGGGAAATTGGTATGAGTGAAAATGATTTGTATAAAAAGGCGATAAGAGAAAAAATTTTTGAATTGGCGGATAATGAATATAAGAAATTTCAAGAAAATTTGTGCCCTGACAATGACAATATTGTAGGAGTAAGACTTCCACTTTTAAGAGATCTTGCCAGAGAAATAGCTAAAGGAGATTGGCGTACTTATATAAAAACTGCACAGAATGAATACTATGAAGAAGTTATGCTTCAGGGAATAGTAATTGGGTGTGTGAGAACTGATATTGAAGAAAGGTTAAGATATATTACAAATTTTGTCCCTAAAATTGATAATTGGGGTGTTTGTGACAGCTTTTGTAGTGGATTAAAATTTACAAAGTCCAATATGCAGCGTGTATGGGAGTATTTACAGCCTTATGCATCTTCTGAAAAAGAATTTGAAGTCCGTTTCTTTGTTGTAATGCTTCTTGATTTTTATATAAAGGAGAATTACCTTGATAAGGTGCTGGAATCATTAGATAAAGTAAAGCATAAAGGTTATTATGTTAAAATGGCTGTTGCCTGGGCCATTTCTACTTGTTATATTAAATTCCCAGAAAAAACAATGGAATATTTGAAAAATAATACATTAGATAATTTTACATATAATAAGGCACTTCAAAAAATAGTGGAGTCCTTGAGAGTTGGAGAAGATGCAAAAGTGATTATTCGAAGCATGAAACGTAAATGAAATAATAAGACACCAATTTTTGTTAATGGGTGTCTTTTTCATATACAAGTTAAATTTCTAATTAGAACTTACGCATTTATCTTTTGCTAATACAATTGTACAAATTAGTATAAGTGCGCTTCCAACCAATATTGCAAATGACATTTGCTCATTGAGAAACAATACACCTAACAATACACTAACTATAGGTTCGAAAGTTCCTAGTATGGATGAAGATGATACTCCTATTAGTTCTATAGCTTTTAGAAGTAAAATTATTGATAATATAGTTGAAACTACAGAAATTCCTAAATAGCAAACTACAATTTTAAAATTAAAGTTTAAAGCTATAGTTTTGTTAAACAGCCCACATAAAGCTGTACCTATTGTTGAACCTAGACAAAGATACATAGTAGTAACCCTATTATCTAAAGACCTGATGGATTTTAAATTAAGGGCAATTAGTGTAAGCCCGTAGGAAAAACCTGAAAATAGAGCTAAGGAGATTCCTAAAATATTTATAGTATTATTTTTAAAACCAACTAATGTGTAAATACCAGTTGCAGCAAGTAATAGGGATATAATTTTTTTAGTACTCATTTTATCTTTATAAAATATAAAACCTGCTATGCAAACTACAACTGGATATATAAAATGCAAAGTAGTTGCAAGGCCACCACCTAAGTAATTATAAGATATAAATAAAGCTTGAGTTGTTATAGTATATCCAGTAATACCAATGGATATAAGTAACAGTACCTGTCCTTTTTTTAAGTTAATATTAATGTGATTGAAGTTTAAGTACAAAAATAATATTAATGTTGAAATTAAAAATCTAAATAGTAATACGGTGGTTGGATTAGAACCATTGAAATATGCAATTCTAGCCAAAATAGGCATAATCCCAAATGCTGTTGATGATAAAAGAGCATAAGCTATTCCTTTGTAATTATTCAAAATTTGTCCTCCTTTTGGATGTCAATAAAAAGACTTAAAAAAGCCATACATATTATAGCATAAATTTAAAACTGTTATAACAGAAATACCATAACTTAATAAGGCAATTTTAAAATTTTTACCAAAGACGACAATTCAGCTTTCTTGCCATAGAAACAGCTAATTTTTGTTTATTATTAAAGCCCATAGACAACATTTTAGCGATTTCAGTTTCTCTTTCTGAAAGATCAGCAACAACTTTTTTTCAATTGGTTTAAACTTTGGATTTGACGAAAGACTTTGAACAAGTTTTTTAGCTAGAGTTGAAGGCAGCATCATTGAGCCTTTGTAAGCATCATTTATTGCTTTTATAAGTTCATCACCTTCAATGTCTTTTAATATATAACCTGAAGCACCATAATTTAATGCTTCAATAATGTAATCAACATCATTAAATGTAGTCAAAATCAAGATTATAATTTGAGGATATAAAGCTTTAAGCATTTTTGTGCATTTAACACCATTTTAAACTGTAAAAAATAAATGTTATCGTATCCAAGCTTAGGAAAGATAAGGATGAGAGGCAAAGATTTACTGAAACTTGAAGGAGAAGAACTAACCTTATTTAGAAGGAGAGAACTTTGAAAAAATTAATAGAAAAGAAAATAAAACTTTTACTGAAAAAAACAGAAATAAATTAGCCTACTATACAGATAATATATTGTTATAGCAGGCTTTAATAGATTTTAAATACTACTTGTAAGCAACAAGTTCTTTTTTCTCTTCCTTACGCCTTTTAGCAAATTCCGCTGTGGCAGTAAAAAGTACATCTGTAGATGAGTTGAGAGCTGTTTCACAAGAATCTTGTAAAACACCTATTATAAATCCTACGCCAACTACTTTCATAGCGATATCATTTGGTATTCCAAATAAACTGCATGCTACAGGAATTAGTAATAGTGAACCACCAGCAACACCGGAAGCACCACAGGCGCAGACAGCAGATAGTACACTTAAGATAAATGCTGTACCTATATCAACTGTGATACCAAGAGTATGAACTGCTGCTAGGGTTAAAACAGAAATGGTAACAGCAGCACCTGCCATATTTATAGTGGAACCTAATGGAATAGATACAGAATATGTGTCCTTATCCAATCCAAGTCTTTCACATAAGCCTAAATTTACAGGAATGTTTGCAGCTGAGCTTCTAGTAAAGAATGCTGTAATACCACTTTCTTTTAAGCATTTAAATACAAGTGGATATGGATTCCTATGAATATTTAAGAATACTATGAGTGGATTAACAACAAGGGCTACAAATATCATACAACCAATTAGAATTATAAGTAATTTTCCATAGCCGAGTAGGGTGGTAATTCCATTTGTAGAAATGGAATCAAATACAAGACCCATTATTCCAAGTGGGGCAAGATTAATGACCCATCTAACTATTGTTGATGTTGCATCTGAAAAATTAGCAATTATAGTTTTTGTAGAATCAGACGCATTTTTTAGAGCAAATCCAAAGAATATTGCCCAAGATAATATCCCTATGTAATTGGCAGTAGAAAGGGCTTTCACAGGATTATCAACAATATTCATCAATAGGGTTTTAAGGACTTCTACAACGCCACCTGGTGGAGAAACGTTCTCTGCACTTTTTGCTAGTGTTAAGGTAACCGGAAACATGAAACTTATAATAACTGCAACGAGTCCAGCTGAAAATGTTCCTATAAGATAAAGGAATATAATGGATTTCATATTAGTTTCATGGCCACTCTTATGTTGAGAGATGGCTGACATAATTAAGAAAAATACCAATATAGGTGCTATGGCTTTTAAGGCGCCTACAAACAAGGAGCCTAAAATTACGATGGGTTTTGCTTGTTGTGGAATTGTTATAGCTAATATAATACCTATAATCAAGCCAATGATTATTCGTTTTACTAAGCTTAATTGATTCCACTTGTTTAGTAGTTCTTTCATAAAAATTTCCTCCTAAAGTTAATTATAAAGTCCAACTATACAATTTTATCATGAAACTTGTCTAATGTGAAGTCACAAAGCTTATGAACAAGGCTTATAAATAAACAGAGTTCTTGGCATCAGATGGAGTTTTGACAAATTAAAAAAATTTTGACAAATTAAAAAAAAGCATAGAACTATGATAAAATATTGTTTGCAGAATAATAAATAGGCGTTAGTAAAAAAGGACTGATTTATTAGTACACATTTTTGAAAGGGGATATTTCAAGTGGAAGAAAAAGAATTAACACGTGGACTAAAAGCTCGTCATATTGAATTAATTGCTTTAGGTGGCACAATTGGCGTAGGCTTGTTCATGGGATCAGCTAGTACGATCAAATGGGCCGGACCATCGGTACTGTTGGCTTATGGAGTAGCCGGCATTGCCATGTATATAGTTATGAGAATTATGGGAGAAATGCTGTACCTTGAACCATTGACGGGTTCTTTTGCAAATTATGCAAATAAATATATATGTCCTTGGGCTGGATATATGACAGCATGGTGCTATTGGTTTATGTGGATAGCTGTCGGTATGTCGGAAGTTACTGCTTTAGGCATTTATATGCATTATTGGTTCCCAGCTTTACCAGCCTGGATTCCAGCTTTAATCGGTGTGGCCATTCTTGCTGCTGCTAATCTGACTTCAGTTAAGTTTTATGGTGAATTTGAGTTTTGGTTTTCTTTAATTAAGATTGTCACGATTGTAGCTATGCTTATAATCGGATTTGGATTGATTTTCTTTGGTTTTGGTAACCACGGTCAAGCTATTGGGTTAGCAAACCTTACAGCAAACGGAGGCTTCTTTGCCGGCAGCTGGAAAGGTTGGTTATTTGCCTTATGCTTGGTAACGGCATCTTATCAGGGTGTAGAACTTATCGGCATTACAGCAGGAGAAGCACAGGACCCAAAAAACACATTAAGAAAAGCAACGAAAAATATCATTTGGCGTATATTGATTTTTTATATCGGTGCTATATTTGTAATCGTAACTATTTATCCATGGAATAAAATCAGTGCTCTTGGCAGTCCATTTGTACTGACTTTTGCTAAGATTGGGATTTCTGCTGCTGCTGGAATCGTCAATTTTGTAGTACTAACAGCAGCAATGTCTGGTTGTAACAGTGGAATTTACAGCTGCGGTCGTATGCTTTATACCTTGTCAAAAAATGGACAAGCTCCTAAATTCCTTGGTAAGGTAACTAAAGATGGTGTACCAGCGAATGCTATTAAAGTAACTTTAGCTTGTTTGCTCGTCTGCGTGGCTTTAAATTATATATGTCCAAATTCTAAATTATTTGTTTATATATAGTGCCAGCGTTCTTCCGGGCATGGTTCCTTGGATTGTTTTGTGCATTAGTCAAATAAAATTTCGAGAAGAACATGCAGCCGAAATGGCAGGGCATCCTTTTAAATCAAAGTTTTTCCCATATGCTAACTACATTGTAGTAGGGTATCTTTTCCTAGTTTTAATTGGCATGTGCTTTAACTCCGATACTCAGATGTCCTTACTTGTTGGTGCGGTGTTCTGCGTCATCGTTACTATTGGCTATTTTGTTTTTGGCATTAACAAGCGGACTCCTCTGAAAGTAGAAGAATTTGAAGATGAGAAATTAGAAACTAAATAAACAAAATAATGCAAGCACCATCATGGGTATTATCATTCATGATGGTGCTTTTGTTATGTATAAATATCTTTTTACTAGAAAAACTATAAAAGATAAGATATGGAATATTGTATAATATCCATCAGCACAAATATTAAAATAGGAGGAGCTTTATATGAGTCAAACTACACTAGAAAAAAATGAAACTATACGAGAAAGAACAGAAGGGAGAGTTAGTTATCACGATTCTGTGGAAGAAATGCTTAAAAGAATCAGGGAAGATGGTATGTCAAACGTATTTGACAGATGGTCCTCTCAAGAAAAAATTAGATGTAAGTTTTGCCTAGAAGGATTAAGCTGTCAATTGTGTTCTCAAGGTCCCTGCAGAATTAATCTTAAAGGAGAACAGAAAAAAGGTGTTTGTGGTATTGGCCCAGATGCCATGGCAATGCGAAATATGTTACTTAAAAACATAATGGGAGCTGGTACATATAGCCATCACGCATATGAAGCCTTTAGAACATTAAGAGAAACTGGAGAAGGCAAGACTCCATTTACAATTAAAGATGTGGATAAACTCAAATGGATGTGCCAGAAAGTCGGAATTAATACAAGCGGAGATACCAATAAAATGGCAGTGAATCTGGCAAATTTTTTGGAAGCTGAGATGGGTAAAGATGTAGAAGAACCTAGTGTTATGGTAGATGTGTTTTCACCAAGAAAGAGAAAAAAAGTTTGGAAAGATCTTGGAATTTATCCTTCAGGAGTAGTTCACGAAGAGCAAAATGCAGTAGCAAGTTGTTTAACAAATGTTGATGGGGATTATGTATCATTAGCTAAAAAAGCGCTGCGGCTAGGTCTGTCAACTATCTATACAGCACAAATAGGACTTGAAATGGCTCAGGATATACTTTTTGGCACGCCTACACCCCATGAGGTAAATGTGGACTTAGGAATTATGGATCCAGAGTATATAAATATTGTATTTAATGGACATCAACCTTGGGCTGGTGTTGCTACTATTCAAAAGGCAAAGATGCAGCAGATACAGGAAAGAGCAAAGGCAGCTGGTGCAAAAGGGCTTAGAATAGTTGGGTCAATTGAAACAGGACAGGAATTATTACAAAGATTTGAGGTAGATGATGTATTTGTAGGTTTAATGGGAGATTGGCTATCTATAGAACCACTTCTTGCTACAGGTACAGTTGATGTTCTTGCAATGGAAGAAAACTGTTCTCCACCTGCAATAGATCATTATGCTGAAAAGTATCAGGTAACTTTAGTAGGTGTAAGTACTATTATAGGTATTCCGGGGTTAAATCATATGATTCCATATAATCCTGAAAAAGTGGGTGAAATGGCTGATAAATTGATTGATTTGGCCATTGAAAATTTTAAAAAGAGAAAGGATAACATTACACCAAAGGTTCCTAAAATAACACAGAAAGCAATAGCAGGGTTTTCTACTGAAGCAGTTTTAAAAGCTTTAGGAAATAAGCTTGATCCACTTGTTGATGTTATTAAGGCAGGGAAGATTAAAGGAATTGTGGCTTTGGCAAATTGTTCAACTCTAAGAAATGGTCCTCAAGATTGGAATACAGTTAACCTGGTAAAGGAATTGATTAAAAAGGATATTTTAGTTGTGGCTGGTGGGTGCGGCAATCATGCTCTTGAAGTAGCAGGGCTGTGCAACCTAGATGCAATAAACATGGCTGGCCAAGGACTAAAAGAAGTATGCAATATGCTAAAGATTCCTCCAGTTCTAAGCTTTGGAACTTGTACAGATACGGGAAGAATATCCATGCTTGTTACAGAACTTGCTAATTACCTTGATGTAGATATACCAGATCTTCCTATTGCTGTAACGGCTCCTGAGTGGATGGAACAAAAAGCTACTATAGATGGTTTATTTGCAGTAGCCTATGGGACATATACACATTTATCTCCAACTCCATTTCTAACAGGCGCAGAACAGCTTGTAAAGCTTCTTACTGAGGATGTAGAGAGCTTAACAGGAGGTAAAGTTGCATTAGGAGATAATCCAAAAGAGGCAGCTGATAATATTGAAGCACATATATTAAGTAAAAGAAAGGGTTTGGAGTTATAAGGCATTAGGCATTTTCAAAGAAGTAACTAGTCAGTATGCTAGCCCATTTTTTATCATACTGCGTCGGTAGAACCCTTAGATAGGATTCACTATCTGCGGAACCTGTCTCCTTGTCTGATAAACAAAGTTCTTGGCACCTGATGCTTAGGAATTGTTATCCAGGGACATAGCCGCTCTTTACTCACACTTGGGAAAGTGTGAGTATTAGAGCGGGTTAGTCATCGGATAAAAAAATATTCGTCGCATCTTTGACTTGTTATTTTCTTTCAAATGCCTTATTAAATGGACGGCTAAAAATAATAGCCGTCCATTTTTAACCCTGAATCTTAGCTTCAGGAACTTAAAAAACAAAAATATGTTTGTGTGTATGTATTAAATAGAAAGGGAGTTCATTCAAATTTATGAAAATGACTTTTTATTGGGCTGTAAATTGAGCTATAAAATCATCCTCATTATCCCAGGGTAAAATGTCTCCGTCCTCCCGAAGATAATTTAAAATTTTCCATACTCCTTTTTTTGTATAAGAACTTATGCGAAAAATTGTTTTACATCCAGCAAGTTTTAACCATTCCTCTGCTCGATCTGGATTAGCATTAGGTCGGTCTATTTGCGTTACTATACCTATAACTTCACGGTTTACAAGAGGTCTAATATTAGGGGGATATATGGAATAAGGTTCTATAGCACTAAGCAATAGACCTACTACATCTGCTTCATAAGAATATATAGCAAGAGCACTTGCTAACGATCTATTTTCTGCATATTCCCCTGGGGTGTCAATAATTACATCAAAATTATTAATATATTGGGTTTTGTGGTAAGAGATTTCTTGCCCTCTTAAAGTTTGGGTTAAAGTAGTTTTTCCGCATTCGCTCCTGCCAAACAAAATTAATTTTTTCATGTATGATCACCTACGTTCTTGTCATTTCACATGTTGTAAAGCCAAGAAATTCTTTACAATAGTCAATAATTGATTTTACAGCAGACTCAACTTCAGAAATTCCGCCTGTTATAATTAAGGTACCACTAAATCTGTCTACAAATCCTAAATCTAGGTTGCCAGTTTTAGTAGCTATATCTGCCGCAATAATTGCAGTTTCACTAGGAGTCATAGTCATGATTCCAATAGCGGCTTTTCCATAATCAATATTAGGATTTAGGCCCAATTTTTTATATATAATATTGTCAGGACCAGCAATTATATGTGCAAGGGTAATTTGTTTACCTGGAACAGTTTCTTGTATAATTCTCATTTTACCTTCATGCTCTATCATATTTTGTAAATCCATGTAATAACCTCCTTTTCGACGTATTTTGCTACTAAATTCGACCTATTTTGCTATAACATTTTAATAATAAAGCATTGATGTACAATTGTCAACCAGGCATTTTTAGGCTATACATGGCATATGCATTACAGTGGGAGAAAATATATTTCTAATTAATAGTTAAGAATGAAGAATTAATAGTTAATGTGGATTTTTTCCCGTTACACTACAAAAAATCTTTGATTAAGCTTTTTACTACTCGTTTTGCTTCGCAATGTTTTTAAACTGTGAAAGTTGAGTGTTTAATAAATTCACAGAAATATAAAAACTTAAAGCACGTTCAAAAAACGATCAATAGTCAAAAAATGAACACTATTTTTTGACTATTTTGATCTAAAAATGAACACACTTATAATAAGTGACATAAAAAAACTACCTAATTTGGATACTTTGGGCAGTGGCATACATATTGCTTACAATAAATAATAACATTAAATATTTCACCATTATTAAAGCATCTGTAATTCTCAGTATGAATATGATTGAAATTGGGAATTGCAGATGTAGTTACAAGGGGATGTAAACGTATTTTGCTATTAAAAATTTTTTTAGATAGAAGGTAAAAAAATGTTTGAAGACATATATAAACAATTAGTAAATGAAGTAGACAAGGGACATCAATGTGTAATATTAACTTATATTGATTTACTTAGTACAGAAGAAGGTTCTATTATAAAAAAAGTTATTCTAACTAAAGAAAGTATAGAAAAAAAGTCTTTCCCAGTTGATGATAATATTTATGAAAAAATATGCAATTCTTTAGAAAGCGGCAAACTTGAAATGGTTGAGATAGGAGAAAATAAGAATGTTTTAATTGAACCATTTGTTCCTAAACCACGTTTAGTTGTTTTTGGTGGTGGACACATAGCAAAGCCAGTAACAGAATTTGCATCAAGAGTGGGATTTTCTGTTACAGTTATAGATGATAGGCCTTTCTTTGCAAATAAACCAAGATTTCCTGAAGCAGAAAAAGTCATTTGTGAAAGCTTTGAGAAATCCTTCGATTTAATTAATTTGGAAAAGTCTGATTATATAGTTATTGTAACAAGAGGTCATAGATATGATGGAGTTGTTTTACGTAAAGTCTTAAAGTATGATCTTAGTTACGTTGGAATGATAGGCTCAAGGCGTAGGGTAACTGCTATGAAAAAGGAGCTATCGGAAGAGGGATTCTCCAAAGAAAAGTTAGAATTAGTTAATGCTCCAATCGGCATAGATATAAACGCTATTACTCCAGATGAAATAGCTATTTCTATAATAGCACAGCTTATAAACTTTAAGAATAAAGAAACTATGAGCAAATTTGGTAAAAATTTTGCTATTCCGGAGTTTGATAAAGAAGTACTAAAAAATGTATCTGAAAAATCACCAAAACCTAAAGCATGTATAACTATACTCTCATCTAAGGGATCAGTTCCTAGAAAAGCAGGAGCCAAAATGATCACTTATCCTGATGGTATGAGTGTCGGAACTATAGGTGGAGGATGCAGTGAATCCTCTGTGCTGCAAAAGGCAAGAGAAATGATGAGGAAAACTACAGGAGAAAGGAGTTTTTTCATAGAGCATGTGGATATGACAGGAGATGTTGCTGAATCTGAAGGAATGGTTTGTGGGGGAACTATGGAGGTATTAATAGAGGTAATTTAGAGAGGAGTTGAATTACAATGAAAAAGATTAAAACTAAAGAAGCTGTAGGTCATGTACTTTGTCATGATATTACACAAATTATTAAAGGAGTAAAAAAAGGTGTTGCATTTAAAAAAGGACATATTGTTACTGAAGAAGATATTCCTGTTTTATTATCAATAGGAAAAGAGAACCTCTATATATGGGAAAAACGAGAAGGAATGCTTCACGAAAATGAAGCAGCAAAAATTCTTTATAATATTTGTAAAAATGATTATATGTGTCCTTCTGAGATTAAGGAAGGAAAAATTGAGTTAATTGCTGAAAAAGATGGTGTACTTAAAGTTGACATTGAAAGGCTTTGTAAAGTCAATTCACTTGGCGAAATGATGATTGCTACCCGTCACAATAATTTTCCTGTGAAAAAAGGTGATAAATTAGCGGGTACACGTATTATTCCTCTTGTAATTGAACAAGAGAAAATGGATAAGGCTGTTGAAGTTGCAGGAGATAAGCCACTTATAAAAATTATGCCATTTAAACATAAAAAAGTAGGTATTGTAACTACAGGCAGTGAGGTTTTTTACGGAAGAATAAAGGATACCTTTGGTCCGGTTATTAGAGAAAAACTTGCGGAATATGATACAGAAGTTTTAGGACAAAAGATTTTAAATGATAACCCAAATGAAATTACTCAAGCTATCAAGGACTTTATTAATGAGGGAGCAGAATTAATAATATGCACAGGTGGAATGAGTGTTGACCCTGATGATACAACACCAAGTGCAATAAAAAATACAGGTGCAAAAATTGTTTCTTATGGTGCTCCTGTGCTTCCTGGTGCAATGTTTTTGCTATCATATTACAAAAATACAATTCCAATTTTAGGATTACCAGGCTGTGTAATGTATGCAAAACGTACCATTTTTGACCTAGTTCTTCCAAGAGCTATGGCAGATGATAAGATAACTCTAGAAGATCTTGCAAGCCTAGGACATGGTGGCTTATGCCTTTCATGTGATGTTTGTTCATTCCCTAATTGTGGATTTGGAAAGTAGATGTCATAGACAGTAAATTAAATTACTCAACTTTCGCAGTTTAAAAACTTTGCGAAGCAAAGCTTTTAAAAATAACAAAGTTCAAATAACAAAGAACAAATAAAGATGATTTCTCTCGTACCTCAGGAAATCTATAATTTTAATATTTTCTGACGTTAGGAAGAAAATTATCCTTATTTGATATTTGAACTTTGAACTTTGTTATTTAAAAAAATTTCGTATGTGCGAAAGTTGAGTTAAATTATTATATTATGTAGAAATCTTTTAAAGAGAATATATAATTTATATATATTATTTAGTATAATAAAAATATATAGTATATATTTTATATGGATTTAAAGTAGGCGATAATAAGTTGGCCCTTTTCCATAAGGAGGGTAGTGCTGTGAAACAATATCAATTAAAATATGAGAATTTTGAAAAAATGCAGCATTTTATTTACGGTAATAATATCAATAATAGTGATAATATTTTGATTCAGATTTTTACAGCAGTAATAGAAATGAAATTTATTAGGGACCTCACAGATAAAATAACATCCATGTTGCCTAGAGCAGAAATTATAGGTGCAACAACTGCTGGAGAAATATATGAAGGAAACGTGCTTAGTAAAACTACAATAATATCGTTTTCTATTTTTGAAAAAGTAAAAATTAAGGCAAAGCTTTTAAGTGATAAGAATGAGTATAAGCTAGGAGTAAATATTGTTAAAGAATTAAGTGAAGATGATACAAAAGCTATTATATTATTTTCTGATGGATTGATTACAAATGGGCATGAGATTATTAAAGGTATAGAATCAGCAAATAATAAGATTATTGTTTGTGGTGGCAAAGCTGGCGACAATGGATATTTAAAGAAAACCTTTGTATTTACAAAGGAAGGCATTACAGAAAATGGTGTGGCTGCAGCTTCTCTTACTGGAAAAGGTTTAAATATTATAACAGAACGAAGTTTTTCATGGTCACCTATTGGAAAAGTAATGACTGTTACTAAAGCGTTAGATAATAGAGTTTTTACAATAGATAATATTAAGGCAATTGATATTTACAAAAAATATCTTGGAGATGAAGTGGCTAAAGATTTGCCTATGTCTGCAACTGAATTTCCATTAATGATTAAGAGAAGTGGTACCTATTTAGCAAGAGTGGCTTTTGGGTGTTATGATGATGGATCTTTGAGTTTTCTTGGAGATGTTAAAGTTAACGATAAGGTCCAGTTTGGTTATGGAAATGTAAATATGATAACATCTCAAGCTTTAGAAATGGCGAATAGATTAAAAAATAAGAATATTGAAGCAATTTTTATTTATTCCTGTTCAGTGAGAAGAAATTTTATGCAAAATAAAATTGGCATTGAAACATCTGCTGTAAATAGTATTGCCCCAACTTTTGGATTTTTTACTTATGGTGAATTTTTTACTTTTAACCGTTCAAATGAACTTTTAAATACAACAATGACAATACTGGGAATATCTGAAGGCAACCAAACTTTTTATAAAAATGCACCGATGCCTAATAATGAAAATGAAAACTCTTCAAAAAGCTTTTTTGAGGGAAAAGATGTCGGCGTAATTGAAGTGTTTACTAATCTTGTAAATCAAGTTACAAAGGAATTACAGGAGGCTAATAATGTGTTAGAAAAACAAAAATGTAAAGTAGAGCAGATGAATAATGCTACAAAAGCTATTATGGAAATAAATAGTCATATGTTGTCTTCCTGTGAAATTGATAGCTTATTTGAAATGATACTTTGTAAGGCATTAGACGTAATTCCAAGTGGTACTATGGGAAGCATTTTATTTATGAAAAATGATAAATTAGTTTATAAGGCAACTAAAGGATATTTCCCTGATAAAGTAAAAGAAATAGGATATAAATTGAAGGATTTGTATCAATATAAAATTCGCAATATGAATATTAAAGAATTATGTAATCCTATAGTTATAAGTAACCTAGAAAAAGGTTTGTTTAATGAAAAAGATAAATATAACTCATGGAAAAAGTTATTTGTTAAATGTCCTTATGAGCTCTTAACTTGTGGCATATGTATTGATGGATGTGTTAAGGGATTTATTGATATATTTAATACAGATGAGAAAGAAAGTTTCAATGAGGATGATAAAAAACTGCTGAAGTATTTGTCCTATGATATTGCCATAGCTTTTAAAAATGCTCAATTGCTGGAAAATATTCTATATATGTCTAGATACGATAGCTTAACTAAAGTGTATAACAGGAGCTATTTTAATAAATTGTTGGATGAAATTTTGAATAAAGCAAGAATTTCAGGCAGTATTTTTATTATATGCATAATAGACCTAAATAACCTTAAAGTTATTAATGATACCTATGGGCACATTGTAGGTGATGACATTCTAGCGAAGTTTTCAAATATGTTCAAAAAAGAAATTTCCGAAGAGGACATTTTTGCCAGGGTTGGTGGAGATGAGTTTGCCGTAGTATTTGTAAATAAGGATAAGAATAGTGTTATTGATATTATAAGTAGGGCTTCTCAGACACTTAAAGATTGTCCTTTTAATTTAAATGGGGACAAAAAAAAGATTAGTTTTGCTTATGGGCTTTCTCAGTTTAAAGATGATTCAGATGATGTTAATGAACTTTTAAAAATAGCTGACAAAAGAATGTATGAAAAAAAGAGAATGATGAAAGATAGAAGAAAAATATGATGTATAATTTAAGTTATACATCATATTTTTAGGTATTATTTTTTATTTATTGGAAAATACACTTCTGTTACAAATTCATTGTGACTGCATTTAGAATCAGGGCCTTTGATGTATTCATCATGAGGAGGTCCAGCTATTTTATAGGAATTTTTATTTATCCAGTCAAGGAGTTCAGCATAAGCTTCACCGATTTCACTATAAGGACCTATAAAAGTTGTGTGTACATATAAGCCGCCTTTTAAAACTTTAGTTGATACAGTATCTGTTTTTAGCTGTCTGTTTACTGGAATGCAAACTTCTATATCTGCATTATTGTGATCAAAGTCATTGTCAGAATTTTGATCAAAATCCTGGTCGTAGTAAATAGTTCTTATATTTCCGAAGGGTGAAAGACCATTTCTATAAATATTTTCAAAAACTTTACCTATTAAGTTGCCTATATTGTCCATTGAAATTGTGTCTCTTATGCTTAAAACTGTTGTATCTTTTAAAGTATCAATTAAAACATGGAAATTTCTTTTAGAATTCATTATATCCTCGCCTTTCTGCAATTGATCCATTGAATGTTTAAGATGAAGTAAAATATCGTTGCTTTGTTGTATTTCAGTTTCGAATAAACTTATTTGCTTTGATAAGAATTTTTCTAAAGTGCTGTTACTTTTATCCTTAATAATTTGTTTTATTTCATCTAATGAAAATTTATATTTTTTAAGCCTATTTATTTTCAGAATGTCTTGTACTTGATGCTTTTCATAATATCTATACTGATTTTCTGGATTAACAAAAGTTGGTTTGATCAATCCAATTTTGTCATAATATCTGAGCATTTTGGTTGAAACATTTCCAATTTTCGAAAATTGTCCTATAGTGTACATAAAAACCTCCTAATATTTATTTCCTTCGAAGTGATTAATTATATTTTAAACTTTACCATAATGTCAAAGTCAATAGAGATAGAGTCAAAAATTGAATTATGGGATTTGCTGGGTAAACTATGCTATAATTTTTAGTAGAATAAAAAATTTAATTTATTGCTGGAGGTTTATTCTATGAAAAAAGTTTATTTTAAGGCTATTGATTCATACTCCAAAACAGAAGAGATAAGTGATGCTGCTGGCAAACTCTTAAGAAAAGTAGTGGAAGAGGAGCATATAAGTCTTGAAAAATTCATACCTCTCAAGGTTCATTTTGGAGAAAAGGGTAATAATACTTTTATACAATCAAAAAATTTTGTTGGTATAATAAATTATTTAAAGGAAAATAACATAGATAGTGCATTTATAGAGACGAATGTTCTCTATAGAGGTGAAAGAACTACAAGAGAAAAGCATTTGAAACTAGCAAAAGATCATGGGTTTACGGAACTCCCTATAATAATAGCCGATGGTGAACATGGAGAAGATTTTGAGGAGATTGAAATCAGTAAAAAAAATTTTAACAAATGTAAGGTAGGAAAACAAATTGCAAACAAAAAACAGCTTATTGTCCTAAGTCACTTTAAAGGTCATATACTTGCTGGTTTTGGAGGTGCCATAAAACAACTTGGAATGGGATGTGCATCAAGAGGAGGAAAGCTTGCCCAGCATGCAAATTCTACACCTAAAATTAACTTTTTTAAGTGTAAAGGCTGCAGAGCTTGTGCAAAAAAGTGCCCTCAAAATGCCATAACTGTAAATAGAAAGGCAAAGATCAATAAAGACAAGTGTATTGGATGTGCCTCTTGTATGGCAATATGTCCACAGGGAGCTATTTACCACAGCTGGATTGGATCTATGACCAAATCTTTTAATGAAAGACTTGCAGAATATGCTTATGCTGCAGCAAAGGAAAAAAATAATATTTATATAACCTTTGCTTTTAATATAACTAAAAATTGTGACTGTGAAGGACACAATATGAAATCAATAGCAAATGATATTGGAGTTTTTGCTTCAACGGATCCTGTAGCTATTGATAAAGCATGCCTTGATGTTCTTGATAAAAATAATGATAGAATTGTATTTAAAAGGGGCAGGTATACTCTTGATTATGCAGAAAAAATAGGCTTGGGTAGTAAAAAATATGAACTTGTTGAAATAAATTAACAGATATCCATAACTATTAATTCTTAATTTAACTTTCGCAGTTTAAAAACTTTGCGAAGCAATTTTTTAAAGAACAAGGTTCAAAGTTCAAATATCAAATAAGGATAATTTTCTTCCTAACGTCAGGAAATATTAAAATTATAGATTTCCTGAGGTACGATGGAAATCATCTTTATCTGTTCTTTGTTATTTGAACTTTGTTATTTTCAAAAGCTTTGCGTCGTAATTTTCTTATATTAGGTCAAAATTTTATATGTGCTAAAGTTAAGCCCTTAATTTTTAATTATATATTTGGCATTCATAAAACCATTAAAAGGCTAAATAGGTGTAATAGAATAAATGGCGTTTTTTTAGTTAAAATATATGTATGCTGAAATATAATTGAGAGGTGTAAATAATTATGGATGAGAAATTATTACAAAGGTTTAAAGATAAATTGAAATCACAAAAAGATGCAGCTTATGATTTATTAGAGCAGATGGAAAAGAATGAAACGATAAAATCCAATGCAGAACTATCTACAGAACTGTCTTTTTATGACAATCACCCAGCAGATAATGCCAGCAGCATATTTGACAAGGAAAGAGGGCTAGCTTTTCAGAAAAATGAAGAATTTATTATAGAAAAGGTAGATGATGCCTTAAAGAAAATTGAAGAGGGTACTTATGGAATATGTGAAATGTGTGGTAAGGAAATAGATCTAAATAGATTAGAATTTCTTCCATATGCACAGCGCTGTATTCATTGTCAACAAAGTATAGACAATTCAAAACCTGATGAAATGAACAACAGACCTCCAGAAGAAGATGTCCTCAAGGACACCTGGAATAGAGGATACCATGGAGACGACGATCAGGTTGAATTTGATATGGAAGACAGTTACCAATCAGTTAACAAATTTAATAGAAGAAAAAATATAGTTGAAGAATATGTGGATGAGGATGAAACATATGTTGATCCTATAGAGAGAATAAGTAACCAAGAGTATAAGAATCAATTACCTTAAAAAATCAATAGTTTAAACTTTGGACATTCTGCAAGTGTTATTGCAGGAGTACTTTATGATAATATAAATAACAGAGCACCATTTTATTATGCAGCTATCATGGCACTTGTTGCAGTTGTGCTTATGATAATTTTTTATCCGATGGCTACCAGCCGTAAAATCCCCCCATCTTCTTATAAAGTGGGGGGATAACGGCTGCTACGCCCCTGGATAACGATTTCTAAGTTTCAGATGGAGAAAAAACTCCACTTGAAATCAAGAACTCTGTTTATAGAAAAGTTAAACAGCATTAACTTGTAATAAAAAGGTAAGAAATCTATGTAGTTTTAGGATTCCTTGCCTTTTTGTTTCAAGTATTATTTTATAGTATTGATTTTGATAGTTTGTTTTAATTCTTTCTCTTTGGTCAGCGGCTCTGTGGGATAGCCTAATGCAATACCAGAAACGGGTACGAAGCCTTCCGGTAAATTAAGTTCTTTTAATAATTCTTTCTCTTTCGAAAATGAAGCCAAAAATCCCCATAAATACACACTACCTAAACCAATATCAGTAGCAGCAAGAGCCATATTTTCGATAACACAAGCAGCATTAGCTATTTCAATGTGAGGTGCTTTATCATTTGCTTTACCAGAAACAACAATTAAAGTAGGAGCACCATAAAAAGGTTTCATATTTGGGCTGCCAAATGCGTTTGCCGTTGCTTTTGTAATTTTATCTAGTAAAGTAGAATTTTGAATTACTGTTAAATGAACTGAATCATAAGCACCCATTCCTACAGGTGCAGCACAACCTGCATTAAGTACAATATTTAAAGAATCATCACTAATTTGCTCGCTTTTATAATTACGAGTAGATTTACGCACTGCTATTGCTTTCATCATTTCCATAGTTAAAATCTCCTTTATATGATATTTACTTAAGGTAATAAAACCTAACAATATATTATTATAATAACATTTTATCAAATTATTTGCATAAAAATAAAAAGATTGCAATCAAGTTACGTAAAGTAAAACTTGTGCAATCTTTTTTACTATTTAATATAGGTTAAATACTTTGAGGAAGACCATCCTTCAATTCCATTTATACGGATCTTATACCAGCTACCATCTGAAGTTTGACCAATTTTCTGTGCATATTGTCCTTGGGAGAGCACCCCAACTATTTGTGATGTAGACGATGAATTTGCTCTTATATTTAACTGGTATACACCGCTAATAGTTACGTATTGATTTGCTGGTACTGAACCAAGGGTGTTTCCCCAGATCCATCCTGTCTGTCCGTTGTAGGTAACTTGATACCATCCATTTGAGTAATTGATTAAGTTTAAAATAGTACCTTTTGGAACAGTGGTTAAAATAGCATAACTTGTTGAGGGGTTTGTTCTCAAATTTGCATAACTTGTCACATTAGAAACCTGAGCGTACCCTCCAACTTTGAATTTAGGAGTTGATGTTGTATCTTCAACTATATTTATATAACGTGCAGGTATATATCCTTGGTTAATTGTGTTCATGCTTATAAAATATCTTTTAGCACCTTGTATTCCACCGTAAGTTTGATCAGGTGTTGATTCATAGGTAAAAGCACCTTGTACTCCATTTAAAGTTCCCCATTTATCAAAAATAACTACGTGATCACCTGGCTTGTCTAGGATATCCATGTGTTGTAGACTGTTTAAATCAATTTTTTTAAAATAGTTGTTTAATAAGGTGCTTGTTGATTGTTTATAGTCTGAAATATTAAAAGAAGCTTGTACAAAACCAGAGCAATCTATTCCTGCGGTCCCAGGTATATATCCTAGACCTGCATCTGTATTTACGTTTCCTGTAAAGGCGCCTTTGTTAACTGCATCGAGAAAGTTTGTCCACGGAGCGTTGTAAGAATTGGTATTAATTCCGTCAATACCGCCCCAAGAATAAGGTATACCTTTAAAAGTAGCTGTTGTTACACCTTTAAACTGATTTGGGAGTGTAACGCTTGATGCATATTGAGAAGATATATTACTATTTTTATTTGCAGAGTATGTCCAAGTTAAATCCATTAAGCTTGCGGCCCTTTGCTCAACTTGAGTTCTTGATATTGGAGTTTGTGAAGCTGCATTTACTTTGTAAAAAGGTACACTCATCACTGAGGTAAATGCAATCAATGGAAGCAAAATTTTAGCTAAGCTTTTTTTCATTTTTTCCATCCTTTCAAGAATATTTTGAAAACGTTCAATATTAGAACCTAATTAAATTATAATAATACAATCATATGTTATCAATCATCAAAAGTTGGAATGATCTAACGCCAAAATGTATTTAAGGGGTAATATACCAAACTCCAGACACTATACCCGTTGTTTTTTTAATTTATATTTGTTATAATACAAATATAACAAATATAAGAATTATAACAAATATAGTATATAAAAGAGGGGGAGCATTATGCTAAATAGAAATACTAAATTAAGTGTTGTGATAGCTTTAGCAACTTGTACTTTTTTATCTTATCCTGCTTATGCAGACGACAACTTTAGTGTACAAAGGTTATATGGCAGTGACAGATATGAGACCTGCAGCAATATAGCTAATTATTTTCAGCAAGGACAATTGGACAGTGTAATAGTTGCAAGTGGAGAACAATTTGCAGATGCACTTTCAGCTGGATGTCTACAGAAATTAGGAAATTATCCTATAATGCTTGTAGGTAAAAATATAAAAAGTAGTGATAAAACATTAGGTTATATTGAAAATCATTTAAAAAAAGAAGGAACTATATATATTTTAGGAGGGGAAGCTTCTGTAAATAGTGAATTTGAACGGTATTTTAAAGAAAAAGGGTTTAATAAAATAATAAGATTAGGTGGAAAAGACAGATATGAAACCAATGTAAAAATAGTAAGCAAAGTAGATTTAAAGGAAGGAACTCCAGTAATTGTAGCAAATGGTGACAACTTTCCTGATGCTTTAAGTATAGCAAGCATAGCTTCCTATAAAGGATATCCTGTTTTTATAACTCCTTCTGAAAACCTGCCCAATGAGATAGAAGAAAAAATTAGGGAAATAAAACCTTCTAATATATATGTTATAGGAGGAATCAGTTCTGTAAGCAGCAATATAGAGAGTAAATTGAAAGAAGTATCACAAAATGTAGTGAGAATAGAAGGTAAAGATAGATATGAAACTTCTATAAATATATGCAAATATTTCAATAAAGATTTGAAAAACTTAGTAGTTGCAAGCGGGGAAAACTTTCCAGATGCACTTTCTGGTATTGCTCTTTCAGCTAAATTTAAGGCGCCTATAGTAATAACTGATGAAAGTAATGTAGAGGAGCTTAAATCTTATATACAGGATCAAAAGGTGAATGAGATTGTAATACTTGGAGGAGAAAATATGATTTCTAAAAATTTAGAGGATATTTTGAATCCCCTAAACTTGAAATCTAAAGCTCAGGATTTTATGACATGTTTACTAAATAAAAAAATAGATGAGGCTGTGAAAGGATTAAGCACTGATTTAAAATCAGAATATGGAGAAAGCATAATGAAAAGTTGTTTTTCTAGTATGAGCTTTAAAGGAATGGATACAAAACCTCTAGATATAAAGCAGGAAAAGTTGCCTCTTGGTAATATGGTTACGTTAACCTATAAAGTAGAAGGACTTCCTACAAATGTAGATATAAAAATAAAATATGACAATGATGAAAAGGTATATGATTTCACATCTGAAGCTACCCCGGGGGAAAGCAATTACAAACTTCCAACTTATGTAAATACAGATAATTTTACTGAAGAAAATGTGGCTATAGGAGATGAAAAGTATAAACTCCCAGGAGTATTGAGCATACCTAAAGGAAAGGGACCATTCCCGGCAGTAGTGCTTGTCCATGGAAGTGGCGCTAATGATATGGACGAGACCTATGGGGACACAAAGGTATTTAAGGATATATCTGCAGGACTTGCTTCAAAGGGAATTGCAGTGCTTCGCTATAATAAGAGGTCAAATGAATATCCATCCTTAACTGCAATAGATACAAAACTTGATTTAAATAAGGAAACAGTAAATGATGCAGTAGATGCAGTGAAATTATTAAAGAAAACTGAAGGAATTGATTCCAGCAAGGTCTTTGTTTTAGGACACAGTCAGGGGGCAATGCTTACGCCAACCATATTAAAAGATTGCGGCAATAGCGGTGCAGCTGGTGGAATAATGATGGCAGGACCGGTAGATTTTTTAGACACACTTTTAGAGCAAAGTAAATATTTAAATTCAATAGGATATATGGATGAAGATAATCTAAAGTATATACAAAATTTATATGACTTAGTAAAAAACAATAAAGATTTTCCTGAAAATATATCTGAAAATACTATGATTTTTCATGCATATCCCTATTATTGGTTGAGTGTTAAGAATTCAACTCAAGTACAGGATGCAGTAGATATAAAAGATCCACTGCTTATTCTTCAAGGTAAAAGAGATTATCAAGTGGCTGCTTCTAATTTAGAAAAGTGGAAAAGTATATTAAAAGATAAACAAAATATAGAATATAATTCTTATGATAAGTTAAATCACTTTTTTATAGAAGGAGAAGGCAAGATGACTCCTGAGGAGTATGGAAAGGGTAATATACCAAAGTATATTATAGATGATATAGTAAGCTGGATTAGCAAATATTCTAAATAGAGATTTTTAACGGGCCACCCATTTTAAGGGTGGTCATAAATTAGAATTAAAGATATGACTCAGTAAAATGGTTTAATTTTTAAATTTGGGAACTAACTGCTTCATTGTCTAGGCTGTCAATGTATTCACGAAGTATTTTTTTTAGATTTAATACATCTTTCATCTCGTAGTATCCGGATTTTTTATAAATGTAGTTTACGGCATTAAGGGCTCCTAGTGAAAAAGCTTTTTTTGAAAAAGATTCATGACTTATTTCTATTTTGTCATGTTCACCAATTATAAGAACGGAATGTTTTCCTACTATACCTCCGGCACGTACAGAATTTATTGGAATAGGTTTATTTTTCACTCCAGATATTTGAAGACCATGCTCTATTTCATCGTATAATTTTAATGCAGTTCCTGATGGGGAGTCTTTTTTGTTTTTATAGTGCATTTCTACGATTTGAAAGTCATAATTATTTAATATAGTAGCTGCAATATTGCTTAGTAACATTAGAACGTTTACTCCTAAAGTGATATTTGGGGCATAAACTATGCCGTTTTTAAACTTATAGGGTATGTTTTTAAGTTTCTCAATATGTTCTTTGGAAAAACCTGTTGTACCTATTACTACATTTACTTTCATTTTTGATAGTATGATTGCATTTTTTATGGCAGCTTGAGGATTTGAGAAGTCTACCACAACGTCCGGTTTCGTTTTAAAAATAGTAGCTTGGAGTTCATTAGAAGTAGTTATTTTTACATCTGTTTTAGAATTGCCAAGTAACTCTCCTAAATTCATTCCCTTTTTTTCACTGTTAGGACTGCAGATTGCAGCTACTATTTTCATGTTATTTTGTTGTAAAACACCTTCTGCGATATATTTTCCTGTTTTACCTAAACCTATTAGACCTACTTTGATCAAATAAATTACCTCCTTTTTGACGCTTACAAGAAAAGTTTCAAGTATTGACGTCATTTTTGTTATTTATCCTATTTTAAATTTAGTAACAACTTAATTCTATCACACAAGTTGTCACTTGTCATTAATAGTTAATATGTGTTTATAATTTATACATAACTTGAATTAGTTCTATTTTAGTGAAGATCAAGGGTTCATATGAAATTTTAATTACTAATTCCAACAAATTGTTAAATTATTATTTACATAGTATAAATAATAATTTATACTTAATGTTGATTTATCCAATCGCTACCATTTCTAACCCCCCATCTTCTATCAAAGTGGGGGGATAAGCAATGCTACGCGCTTGGATAACGATTTCTAAGTTTCAGATGGAGAAAAAACTCCATCTGAAACCAAGAACTCTGTTTATAAGGATTTTATTGGAAGGAGGCTTTACTTCAAGTTACAAATAATTTGAAGTAAAATTTAAAATGTCATCGCAAAATGTTACAAAACCTGTATACCAGAAGATAGCAATTGATATAGCTAATAGAATATTAGACGGTGATTTTTCCATAGGGGATAAACTTCATGGAAGATCATCTCTTTCAAGTCATTATAATGTTTCTCCTGAAACTGTAAGAAGAGCCATTATGCTTTTAAATGAAGTGGATATTGTAGAAGTGATAAAGGGCAGTGGAATTATTGTTAAGTCCGTGGATAATTGTTTGAAATTTATAAATAAATTTAAGGACATAGGTTCCATGAATAAATCTAAAAATCAAATTTTTGACTTATTAAATGAGAGAAATGAAATTGAAAAAAAAATTGGAGAAAGAATTAATGAACTCCTAGATTACTCAAATAGGTTTGTAAACATTAATCCATTCATGCCTTTTGAATTTAAAATATATAAGGGACTCAGCATTATAGGAAAGACAATAGGAGAAAGTAGGTTTTGGCAAAATACAAATGCTACTATAATAGGTATACGTAGAGAAGGAAATTTAATACTTTCTCCAGGACCTTATGCTGTATTTAAAGAAGGAGATATTTTTTTAGCAATAGGTGAAGAAGATGTGTACCATAAAATCAAAAAATTTCTTTATGGAAATAATAATTAATAGTATTACAAAAATTTAGTCTTTAAGGCTTTTGGAAAAGAAAAAAGAAAGTTTAAATCAGTTAAAGATAGATAAATTAATTAAAATAGTAGAATGGAAAAGTCAGATAAGGTAATCTGACTTTTTTAAATAAAGAAAGTTAATTTTTGTATATATACACAAAAAAATAATAGGTTAAAGCTATTTTTATCCCTGTTTGATTATTTCGCGTTCACGGAGCCATCAATACGCAATTGAGAGCCACCTATTCGCATAATGATTCCACTCTGTTTTTTATAAGGTCATTCGTGGAATGATTCCACTTATTCATAAATCTTCTGTACAATAAATATGGAGCTAAAAGCTACCTAATTTTACAGAAGGGAGGCCTTTTTATGGCCAATAAAATCAAAGTGAAGCTCATCCTAGAGCTTCGAGCAGCACGTATGTCACGTAACACAATTGCAGCTACCAGGCATATGTCTAAAAACTCTGTTAGTGATGTGTTTCACATCGCTGATTCTCTCGGCATTACCTTCGATACTGTCAAAGACATGGATGAGGAAATCGTATATCGGATTTTCTATCCGGATAAGCATGTCATCGAAAATATGTATAGGAATCCTGATTATGAGTATGTTCACAAAGAATTGAAGAAAGTTGGTGTTACATTAAAACTGCTTTGGCAGGAATACTGTGATAAATGTAATAGCTCCAACGAAATCTCTATGGGCTACACTAAATTCTGCGAGGGATACAGTGATTATACGATTGCAAACAAACTGACTAATCATCTGGATCACAAGCCAGGTGTCATCACAGAAGTAGACTGGTCAGGACCAGGGATGTCTTATGTTGATGCTACAACAGGTGAAGTGATTACCGTATATCTGTTTGTTGCTACACTTCCATATAGCCAGTATTCATATGTAGAGCCCTGTCTTGATATGAAGCAGGACACATGGCTTAGATGTCATATTCACATGTATGAATTCTTTGGTGGTGTCACCATCCGTACTGTTTGCGATAATCTCAAAACTGGTGTTATATCCCATCCTAAAGAAGGCGATATCATACTTAACGACAATTATGAGGCACTTGGTTCTCATTACATGACAGCAATCATGCCAACCGGAGTCAGAAAACCTAAACAGAAAGCATCAGTAGAAGGTACTGTTGGAAAGGTAGCAACTGCCATCATTGCTAAACTTCGTAATAAGCTCTATTACTCATTTCATGAATTAAAGATGGGTGTCTCAAATGCCCTTACGGACTTTAATAACAAAAAGTTCCAAAAACGTGAGGGAAGCCGAAAGGCAGTTTTTGAAGAAGAAAAGAGTTATCTTCATAATCTTCCAATCATCCCATATGAAATCGCTGAATGGATTTATGGCAGAAAAGTAAATCTTGACTGTCACGTGGTCTATAACAAGAATCGATATTCCTGCCCTTATCAATATGTTGGTAAAACAGCAGACCTAAAAGTTACCGATTCTAACTTGGAAATATATATATCAAGGGAACGTGTTGCTACCCATACAAAGTTTCCTGATTATGTAATCAATCGTTATTCAACACACGCTGAAGACATGCCTGATCAGTTCCAACAACCTGAATGGGATAATACACGAATCAGACGACGGGCTTATTCTATCGGAAGCAGTACCGGTGAGGTTATTGATAGGATATTTGCTGGAGTAAAAATAAAAGAACAGGGATACAACCCATCCCTGTCCGTTTTACGCTTGAGCAAAACCTATTCAGAAGCCCGTCTGGAAACTGCCTGCGAGTTGGCACTAACTAGAGTCAAAACGCCCCGCTATCATCATGTTAAATCTATTCTTGCTACTAATCAAGACCAGATTTATCTAGAAAATAAAAATGCATCCGTAAAACCCAAGAAAAATACAGGTGGATATGTACGTGGTGCAGAGTATTACGGAGGTAGCAGTAATGATTAACGATGAAACAAAACGAAAACTGCGTGAACTGAATCTTAGTGAACTCATTACTGCATTGGAAATACAGCAGCGAGACATCAACTGTGTCACTCTGCAATTTGATGAACGCATACAAAGGCTGATGGATTATCTTTACCAGGAGAAATATAACAGTAAGATTCAGCGACTTATGAAGCTTTCAAAGTTCAGGCTTCCCAAAGCCGAAGTAAATGATATCTATTATTCAGAACGTGGTATTGAAAAGCAGGTGATTCAAGAATTGTCCACATGCCAGTTCATTGGAAACAATTCAAATGTCATTTTTCAAGGCTTTACCGGTTCTGGCAAAACATATCTTGCATGTGCACTTGGAAGGCAAGCCTGCAAATATCAGATCAAAACTAGGTATATAAGACTTCCAGACTTATTAGTAGAGCATGATGAGGCTTCTCTAGTCACTAAGGGCTCAGCAAAACTACTTAAGAAGTATAGCTGTTATGGATTGCTAATTTTGGATGAATGGCTACTTGAAGATATCTCTGAAGAAGAACAGCATTTCATCTTCGAACTGATTGAACGCAGACACGATTCAACATCTACTATCTTCTGCACGCAATACCGTCAGGAAGACTGGCATTCAAGACTTGGTGGTGGTGTTCATGCTGATGCCATCATGGACAGAATAGTACATAATGCAATCTGGGTTGAAACAGGATCCCTGAACATGCGTGAGTACTGTGCTAAACACAAGCTATAATTTCAAGTGGATTCATTCCGTGAATTGCTGGATTCAAGACGGATTATTACTGGTACGGAGCTATGCTCCGTACTGGATTCTTTTCCGCGAAATAATCACTGTTGACACATATATCATTTAATGATATATTATTAAATGATATATGTGAGGTAAAAATGGATATAAATAATTCTTTACAAATGGGTGAACTAATGCTTACTGTTTAAATGAATAAATTGATTTTTATGTTTACGTTGTATATAATGTATATATACAATATAAACATGCTTTAGCAAGTAGAATGTAGGGGAGAATTATTTAAAAATAGGAGGGAAAGTTAAATGTCAGAGGAAAATAAAGATGGAATTTTAAAAAATATTACTGGTGCTATAATTTCACCAAGAAAAACAATGGAAAGGGTCAATAAAAATCCTAAAGTATGGAGATACTTAATACCTGTAACACTAGTTCAGTTAATTGTTGCTATAATAGAATTACCAAAGCTTACAAGCTATACTATTTTACAAGCTCAGGAAATGCCAAACTTTTCTCAAGCTGCAATTCCAATTATGAAAACTGGAATTACAATTTCCACGATAATTGGGGCATTGCTTACGCCAGCACTAGTAACATTAATAAGTACTGTATTGATTAAAGTTATAGCTTCTATTTTAAAAGAAACTGGAAACTTTAAAAATTTATATTGTGTAAATATTTTAGCTTATGTTCCAGTTTTAATAGCTGGAATTTTAACTGGAATAATAATGCTTTTTACAGAACCACAAAATATAAAAAATATTTCAACTAGCCTCACATTAGTTTTAAGTTCATCAACAGATATGAAAAGTACAATTTATAAGTTATTTTCATGTATAAACTTTTTCTATATATGGAGTATAGTTTTATCAGCAATTGGTACTTCTGTTGTATGTAAAATGAATATGAAAAAATCAGCAGCTATAGTTGCTATAATTTATATCCTTTCAGTAGTTGTTATAGTTTTAGTTTAAAAACATTATTGAAATTGAATAGTACTTTGTGCAGCTACATAAGCTGGCATTGTTTTTGTACAGTGTCAGTTTTATCTTTATTTGAATAGTTTGGAAAAAAGTTTATAATTTTTAGTAAGACTGTAGAAAAAATGGGGAGGAAAATAAATGAAACTTAAATTAAATTTTATAAAAGACAAGAAAAAATTAGCAATTATAGTAGCCGTTATATTTATAATTACAGCTATAGGAATATCTTCTTATGTAAAGTCGAGGAAATCACAAGGTAAGAAAGTAACTATATCTAAGGTAATCAAAAGAAATATAGTTCAAAGTACTACGGTTTCAGGAAGCATAGAACCGAAATATAGCAATGATATAACTTTAAATAATACCCAGAAGGTAGCGAAGGTTTTAGTAACTGAAGGACAACAGGTTACAAAGGGAGATATTTTAGTTCAAATGGATACATCTGACTATGATAGTGAACTAAAAAAGCTAAAGATTGATTTAAAGAATGCTCAAAATGCAGTATCACAATCGCAAGCAGTACCAGGGGCTAGTAAAGATAATGTAGGAAATCAAACAGATTCTATTAAAGCTGAAATAGACAATTTAAATGCCAAAATAGAACAAAGTAATGTAAGAGCTAATGTAGATGGAAGAGTAATGAGAGTTGATGCTAAGGAAAATCAAGTTCCTAAAGCAGGAGATATGGTTATAGTAGACGATATTTCACAATACAAAGTTTCTATAGCTATGAGTCAATATGATGCTATGAAAGTTGCAAAAGGACAAAAAGCCATTGTTAAAATAAAAGGTAATGATCAAAAAAAATATACTGGTTCAGTTACGGATGTGGGACAAATAGCTCAAGTTAAGGCTGATGCTAAGGCTACCAGCCAGGAAGCCAAAGTAAATGTGATAGTAACTCTAGATAACGCAGATGATAGTATAAAAGTAGGTTATGAGGCAGATGCAGAAATTATATTTAATGAAAAAAGAAATATAGTTTCTATGGGATTTGATAGTGTGAAAGAAGAAAAAGGTACAAAGAAAAAATATGTTTACATAGTGAACAGCAAAAATAAGGTTTCAAAAAGATATATAAGCACAGGTATAGAGACAGATGATTATATGGAAGTTATAGATGGTCTTAATGAAGGAGAAAAATATGTATCAAATCCTCCAGATACTCTTAAAGATGGAGATATTGTAGAGACTCAAGCAGGAGGGAACAATAAGTGATAATTAAATTGGAGAATTTAGTTAAGATATATGATACTGGTGCTGTAAAGCTTAAAGCTCTAAAGAAAATTAACTTAGAAATTGAAAAGACAGAATATGTAGCTATAATGGGAGCGTCAGGATCAGGCAAGTCTACTCTTATGAATGTGCTTGGCTGTTTAGATAAACTTACAGATGGAAAATATTATTTAGATGGTGTAGATATATCATCATTAGATGATAACAGTTTAGCTGATATAAGAAACAAGAAAATAGGTTTTGTATTTCAAGCATTTAATTTACTTCCAAAGCTTACAGCTATAGCTAATGTGGAATTGCCTATGATGTATGCAGGAGTATCTAAAAAAGAGAGAGAGAAAAAAGCTAAATGGGCTCTAGATAGAGTTGGATTATCTCATAGACTTCATCATAAACCAAATGAAATGTCTGGTGGACAAAAACAGAGGGTAGCCATTGCAAGAGCTTTAGTAAATGATCCAACTATAATACTTGCAGATGAACCTACAGGAAATTTAGATAGTGTTTCTAGTGAAGAAATAATGGAGATTTTTCAGCAATTAAATGATGAAGGAGTAACTATTGTTATGGTTACACATGAACCTGACATAGCTATGCATACAAAAAGAACCATAGTTTTTAAAGATGGAACTATAATTTCAGATAATCCAGTAGAAAAAAGAACCATAGTTAGGGGGCAGAAGTAATATGAATGTTGAAGAAAGCTTTCAATCTGCACTACAAAGTATAAAATCAAATAAATTAAGATCTTTTTTAACTATGCTGGGAATAATAATTGGAATATCTTCTGTAATTACTATAGTGTCTATGGGTGCTGGAGCAAAACAATATATTACAGGACAATTTGAGGGTATGGGAAGCAATGTAATTAATCTCCAGCTTAATCAGTCTTCAGATAGTGCTATAGAAAAAAGAGATTATTTTACTATGGATGATATAGACCTTATAAAGGAGAAAATACCTGAAGTTACATCAGTTGTTCCTACGCTTGGAGGAGATGGAAACTTGAAGAATGAAAATAAATCCAAGCGTGTCCAAATTGTGGCATCAACAGAAGGTTATGATAAACTTTCAAACATAAAAATGGTTAATGGAAGGTTTTTAAAAGAACATGATGTAGAGATAAGGTCAACTGCAGCAATTATAGATGAAAAAACAGCCGTAAAGTTATTTCACAATACAAATGATGCTCTTGGAGAAAGTATTAAATTAAGTTCAGATGACCAAGATATAGATTTAAACATAGTTGGAGTATGTAAAGATCCCAATGGCAATCTCGGATCTATGTCAGATAATGCTCCCGGTGCAATATTTATACCTATAACTATTGCTGATAGAATACTCACAAATACCGATATTGGTTATATGTCAGTAATGTTATCCGACATGAGTAAAGCTGAAGAAATAAGTTCCAAAATGGTAAAAATTCTTGAAAATAAACATCAAAACAAAAACAAGTATACAGCTCAAACTGGATTTAAAGAGCTTGAAAATCTAAATAAATCATTATCTGTTATAACAGGTGTATTAGGTGCTATTGCAGCTATATCGCTTTTAGTTGGTGGTATAGGTGTTATGAACATAATGCTTGTATCTGTGACAGAGAGAACTAGAGAAATAGGCATAAGAAAAGCTATTGGAGCAAAAACTAGAGATATAAAAGTACAATTTTTAATGGAGTCTATAATACTGTGCCTTATAGGTGGAACTATTGGAACTATATTAGGTATCACAATAGGTAAAATTGCAGGATCTTTCTTAAAGATGCCCGTACCAGTATCATTTAAGATAATATTTATAGCATTTTCATTTTCATCAGCAATTGGTATATTCTTTGGGCTATACCCGGCAAGCAAGGCAGCTAAGCTGGACCCTATTGAAGCTTTAAGATATGAATAAAAATTTTTTGATTTGTTTAAAAAGGCTATATAATATGATTAGGAGAAAGTTAGAGTACGGGGAGAGTGAATTTATGGACAGCGTAAAGCAGTAATTGAGGGGGAGGATGTAATTTCAATGGATTATAAAAATTTAGTTTCTAAAGCTTTTGAGGGAAGAAAAAATGCTTATGCTCCCTATTCCAATTTTAAAGTTGGAGCAGCTGTACTTGCTGAAGATGGAAAGGTTTATACAGGCTGTAATATAGAAAATGCTTCATATGGCGCAACAAATTGTGCAGAAAGGACTGCAATATTTAAAGCTATATCGGAAGGAAATAGAGCTATAAAAGCGATTGCGATTGTAGGAGTAGAGAACGATTATACATACCCTTGTGGAGTTTGCAGACAGGTTATAGCAGAGTTTGCTTCAAAGGATGCAGAGATAATACTTGGAAAAGGTGAAGGTGAATATATAGTTAAAACATTAAATGAATTATTACCAGGAGCCTTTACCAAAGAAGATTTAAATAAATGATGTTAAAATTTATTGTGAATTATTGTATGAAAGGAAGATTTACTATGAATATTGCTAAAATGATTGACCATACATTATTAAAACCGGAAACAACAAAAAGCCAGATAATTAAATTGACAGAAGAAGCAAAGAAGTATAACTTTGCTTCAGTTTGTGTAAATCCGACATGGGTTAAACTAGCAAGTGAGAAGTTACATGATAGTGAAGTTAAGGTATGTACGGTTATTGGATTCCCTCTTGGAGCTAATACAACTGAAACAAAAGTATTTGAAGCAAAGGATGCAATCAAAAATGGTGCACAGGAAGTTGATATGGTCATTAATATTGGAGAACTAAAGGATAAAAATGATGTGTACATAGAAAATGATATAAAGTCTGTTGTAGAAGCTGCAAAAGGAAAGACACTAGTAAAAGTTATTATAGAAACTTGTCTTTTAACACAAGAGGAGAAAGTTAGAGCTTGTAAGATAGCTAAAAAAGCAGGAGCAGATTTTGTAAAAACATCAACGGGGTTCTCAAACTATGGAGCTAAAGTGGAAGATGTTAAACTCATGCGTAAAACAGTAGGAAAAGATATGGGAGTTAAGGCATCTGGTGGTATCCATACTAAACAAGAGGCTTTAGATATGATTGAAGCAGGTGCAACCCGTATAGGTGCAAGTGCAGGTATTGCTATTGTATCTGAATAATGCAGCTGTGCGTTTTGGATTAAAATTATTATATGGAGCAACACTAGTAAGTGTATTTGCAACAACTATTGTAGGATTAATCGTATAATATATATGTAAGGAGTGATTTTTATGAATGAATTTAAGAGAATACATGTAATAGTTATGGATTCTGTTGGCATTGGCGAAGCACCAGATTCAGAAAAATTTGGTGATGTTGGTGTTAATACATTAGCGCACATTGCAGAAAAAAAGAACGGATTAAATATACCTAACATGGAAGCTATGGGATTATCTAATATATATGAAATTAAAGGAGTAAAAAAGGCTCACCATCCCAAAGCTTATTTTACAAAAATGCAGGAAGCTTCTCGTGGAAAAGATACTATGACAGGACATTGGGAAATGATGGGGCTTTATATTGACAAGCCATTTAGAGTTTTTCCTAATGGTTTTCCAGATGAATTAATTAAGAAGATTGAGGATTTTTCTGGAAGAAAAGTTATAGCAAATAAGCCAGCTAGTGGAACGGAAATTATAAAGAAACTTGGAGAAAGACAGCTTAAGACCGGAGAACTTATAGTATATACATCTGCAGATTCTGTACTTCAAATTGCTGCACATGAGGAAGTTATACCATTAGATGAGTTATATAAAATATGTCAATATTGCCGTGATATAACACTAGATGAACCATATAAATTAGGAAGAATAATTGCTAGACCGTATGTTGGAAAAACAGCGGAAACATTTAAGAGAACTTCAAATAGACATGATTATGCATTAAAACCTTTTGTTGAAACAGTAATGAATTACCTAAAGAATGCAGGTTTGGATTCAATTGCTATTGGGAAAATCCGAGATATATTTGATGGCGAAGGAGTTACAAAAGCAATTAGAACTAGATCAAATATGGATGGCATGGATAAGTTTATTTCCGTACTTGATGAAGATTTCCATGGACTCAGCTTTACTAATTTAGTTGATTTTGATGCAATTTATGGACATAGACGTAATCCAATAGGATATGGAGATGCCATAGAATCATTTGATAAAAGACTCACTGAAGTATTTGAGAAGTTAAGAGAAGATGATTTGCTTATAATTACAGCAGATCATGGTAATGATCCAACATATATGGGAACAGATCATACCCGGGAGTTTGTACCTTTACTTGTTTATTCAAAGAGATTTGAAGAAGGAAAAGATCTTGGAATACGCAGGACTTTTTCAGATATAGGTGCAACAGTTGCGGATAACTTTAAAGTTAAGATGCCTAAATATGGTGAAAGCTTTTTGCAAAAATTAACATAAGGGTGGCATGTAAAAATGAGAATGGTAGATATAATTGAAAAGAAACGTGAAGGAGGAGAATTAACTACAGAAGAAATTAAATTTTTTATAGAAGGCTATACTAAGGGCTCAATTCCTGATTACCAAGCAAGTGCTCTTGCAATGGCAATTTATTTTCAGGATATGACTGATCGGGAGAGAGCAGATCTTACTATGGCAATGGTTCATTCTGGAGAAACTATTGATCTTTCAGCAATTGATGGTGTAAAAGTTGATAAACATTCAACAGGTGGAGTAGGAGATACAACAACACTTGTTCTTGCACCTATGGTTGCATCTCTAGGTATACCTGTTGCAAAGATGTCAGGACGTGGACTTGGACATACAGGTGGAACTATTGATAAACTTGAATCAGTAAAAGGATTCCATGTTGAACTTACAAAAGAACAATTTATTGATTTTGTTAACAACAGTAAAGTTGCAGTTATGGGCCAAACTGGTAACTTGACTCCAGCAGATAAGAAGTTATATGCTCTTCGTGA
Source organism: Clostridium sp. 001 (assembly GCF_019056555.1). NCBI lineage: Bacteria > Bacillati > Bacillota > Clostridia > Eubacteriales > Clostridiaceae > Clostridium > Clostridium sp. 001. The sequence goes on from NZ_CP020473.1 coordinate 4,296,046, forward strand.
TGTAACTGGGACTGTAAATTCAATTCCACTAATTGCAAGTTCAATAATGAGCAAGAAGATTGCAGCAGGAGCAGATGCAATAGTACTTGATGTTAAAACTGGTGCAGGAGCTTTCATGAAGACAGAAGAAGATTCAGAAAAACTTGCACATGCTATGGTTAAAATAGGTAATAATGTAGGCAGAAAGACTATGGCAATAATTTCTGATATGTCTCAACCTTTGGGATTTGCAATTGGAAATGCTCTTGAAGTAAAAGAAGCTATTGATACATTAAGAGGAGAAGGACCAGAAGATTTAACAGAACTTGTTTTAACTCTTGGAAGCCAGATGGTTGTACTTGGTAAAAAGGCAAAGACGTTAGAAGAAGCAAGAGAGAAATTACTTGAAGCAATAAAGAATGGTAAAGCATTAGAAAAATTCAAGGAATTCCTTAAAAATCAAGGTGGAGATCCATCAGTTGTGGACAATCCTGAAAAATTACCTCAAGCAAAATATAAAATTCCTGTTCCTGCGAAGGAAAGTGGATATGTTTCAAATATGGTAGCTGACCAAATTGGTATAGCAGCAATGCTTTTAGGTGCAGGAAGAGCTACAAAAGAAGATAAAATTGATTTAGCTGTAGGAATAGTTCTTAATAAAAAGGTAGGAGATAAGGCAGAAAAAGGTGAATCACTTATGACTATCTACTCAAACCGTGAAGATGTAGAAGATGTAGAAGCTAAGATTTACGAGAATATCACTATAAGTTCTCATGCAGAAAAACCAGTTTTGATCCACAAGATTATAACAGAATAAATAATAGAGTTTCTAAACGAAAAATCAACTTATACTCCGGATATTTTCTACAACCTTCAGCTCGATCAAATATTTTGATAAGGCTAAGGAAAAAATTTAAAAAATACTGAGAACTTTTGAAAACTCGTACCTCAAACAATTCAAAAGTTCTAGATTTTTAAAAAATTTTTCCCTAAGCCTTATATACAAAATATTTAAAAGAGCTTCATTATTGTAAAAATATGCCTGCATATAAGTTGATTTTTTAGTTAGAATACTCATATATAGATTGTAAAGTTTAATTATCTATACGGGGGTTTCTGCTTGAAATTTGAACTTATGCATAGAATATACTGACAAAATTGAAATCACATTTAAAAACTTTTCCATAAGTCTTAGTGAGGTATTTTAGAAAACCTTAGGAGCTTATATATGTCTGAGGCACGAGTTTATATAAGCTCCTTTAGATTTTCAAAATACTGAACTTTAGACTTATTAAAAGTTTTTAGTGTGATGAAATTTGTCAGTATATGGCTGGCATAAGTCAACTTTCAAACTAGAAACTCTATATACTTTTTTATTTTCTACTATTTGGAGAATTTATGTGGTATAATATGGTTAAAATTGTTTTTAGGTTGAAGGGAGAAAACTAAGTTGAAGTTGTATGGTGTAGTGACAATGGATATTGTTGATTCTAGGAATATACCAAATCGTGAGATGCTGCAGCAAAAGTTAAAAGGGTATTTTGATTTAATATATGAAAAGTACTATGATAGCTTGGTTTCTCAAATAAATTTTACCCTTGGGGATGAGTGGCAGCTTATTACAAGTAAGCCTGAAAACTGCTATGATATTGTTCATGATTTTCAAAGACTGCTTTGGCAAGATGATGTAAAATTTTATTCAGGAATTGGAATAGGTGAACTAAAGACAGATATTTATGAAGATACCCGAAGGATGGATGGGTCATGCTTTATAATGGCCCGGGATGCTATAAATATTGCAAAACAATCATCTAAAAAAAGGACAAAATATATTTATAGTAAAACGAATAAGGTTTTTTTAAAATCTATAATGAATCACATAGCAGTACAAAATCATTTTTTTAAAACAAAATGGAACATTCCCTTTAATGAAGAAGTTGCAGTGGATGCAGTAGATTGTAATGAATTAATTTCTTTAGATGATATAATAAATGTTGTTATAGAAAATAATGAGATCCTAAAAAGTAAGCTGACACGGAAGCAAAAGATAATATATATTGAATATATGAAACATAAATCTTATAGAAAAATAATAGAAAAAAATGCAGATAAATTAAATGAGACTATAGGAGGAATAAGTCAAAAGTTAAATAGTGCTGAATATTTTACTATTCAACGAAACCATGAAATGGTAAAGCTATTAATAAATTTATTGATTTCTATTTAATAAGTAATAGGATTATAAATACGTTTTTACTACAATAGATAGATTTTGCTTCTTGGCATCTATAAGGGCATCTCTAGCTAGGTAAAATGATGGACCATCTAATTGATTTACAGTTAATTGAAAATTCTTAATAGAAACAGGTCCTATGCCAATACCACAATAAAAGTCAACTGATTCTAATTCCTTATGAAAAAAATCTAAGATTTTCATGTAATTACAATCATAATTTAACAACCCTTCCCATTCATCACCTATAGTAATAATAAAAGGAACAACTATTATTGATTGAAATATTTTATTAGTTTCCTTTAACAGGTCAATTAACTGATATTGAACTTTTTCTCGATTTACAAGCTTTCTTGACTTCCTTAAATCACAAATCATAGTTAAATAATTCAATATATCACTCCTAGAATGCAATCATACTTACATTGCATTATTTTTGTTACATAGTTATCTTGTGAAATAAAATTATACGTGTTTAGGTTTTAATCAAAACACATACAATGTTTAGTTAAAAATCAAAACACGTTTTCAAGTGATATTTGCACAAATTATCTTTTGTGATATTTTATGATTTGTAAGTAAAATTGGTGAGAAAAAATATTCAACTATTTATCGATTATATATTTCAATAAAATTCCACCTAAGATGCCAAGAGACGTACTAAATAGAGTACCTACTAGGTAATATTGAGCAAAGTATTTTTCTTCTAATTCACGGAACCTTGCTATTGACTTTGCTGTGAATATAAATGCTATTGCCTGATATGCTCCATTGATAACTAAAGTGATTATAATAAACCTTTCAAATATTCCTATATAGTCACTGTCGGAAGTCTTTTCTAAGTGGGATATGATTTGAACATTCATTGCCTTATTTTTATATGGTTGAAGATAAAGTTCAGATATAACAACATTTATAAAGAATCTTCCACCAAAACATACATACAGGTATATAATTAAATAACTTAGAATGTCTATAGTAGAAGTTCTGCTTAGGTAGACACAGTTAATAATGTTTTCACTACTTTGTATGCTAGTTTGTCCCCAAATAAAAGCGATAACTGCTACATGTAGGATTTGATCTGTAATAAAAATTAAGGAATTAATCCATCGGAAAAGGGGACTTAAAATAATATAAAGAAAAGAGGCTTTTTGATAACAAATAGGTCTATCATGGATAGATTTTATCTTTAGGGAAAGTAAATTTTTAATTAAGTCAATCGTAAAATGAAAAAGTCCTATTAGAAGTGAATAAGCTAATGTTGTTTTAAATTTATATCCAACAATTAGGAAGGTAAATAATATGCTAAATACGATTATGGCATGGATGATGTTACCTTTTAAACACTTCTTTAAATTAGAACTTTTTCTTAATTGTACAATATCATTACTTTGAAATATAAAATCTGCTAAGCAGTGGGATAGAATAGCTAATTGTAAAAAGACCACTTATTTTAACCTCCATATATCTCAGTATATAGATAATCTAAGTGAGTACTATAATGACTAAGTAGTAGGTTAATTATATCACGACCACCAATATTTGTCATTTTAATTTCTGTTTATCAGTACTAAACCTATAATACAGAATATTATTCCAAATAGCTTATTTAATTCAAAATTCTCTTTAAAAATGAATATCCCAATGGGAATGAGCAGAACTGCAAGAATACTGTTTGCTACTAGAGGGCATACACTTATGCTCCAACCAGATCTGTAGGCCATGATATATCCAAATTCAAGTCCTACTATACAAAAAGCAAGGACTATGCTAGTCCAATTTAAATCTTTAATTGATCCCAAAAATCCTTTATCTGTTTTAGAAAAGTGAAATAAAACTAAAGTTACTATTGACGCTATTGCATAGGTGGCGAACAACGCTATAAATGGGTTTGCTTTTTGTGGTGTTGCTTTTTGACATATGTTATAAAAGATATTTGCTGCAATTATAAGTACAACTGAAAATACATACATAAACATAATTTTAACCTTGCCTTTACTTATAAATTTTGTTAAAAATACAAAAGCCCGAAAATAGATTACTTTCCGGGCTTATCTTTCCGCTAGTGCATTAAATTGTATAGTATATTTATTACATTTAATTAATAAACGATATATGAATTATATCAAAAATTGTCAACAAATTCAATATAAATTAATAACTCCAATAAGTAATATGAAAATATGTTATATATTATAATAAATCTAAAGTATTGTTTGCAAACATATTTGCAAACGTAAAACACAAAATTTAATAACATTTCGTATCATTTGTTAAAAAATATAAAATATATATTTCCCTTAAAATTCTTGATTTTAAACACTTTATAGCGTATAATAAATTGAGAAAAATCGTATAAGACAGTTCGTAACCATCCTGTCTATAAATAAAACTAGGGATTAACTATTTAAATAGTTTATTTTGTAATTAAAAGGTGGAAAATATCTCTGCCTTTTTTTCACGTCCAGGATAGTTTCATTTCTTATATGTATGTTTTCAAATTCAAGGAGGACAAGTTAAATGAATCGTTTACCAAAGTTAAAAAGATATGGGCAAGTTACTAAAAGATTGCCCAGGGAAGTAGTGCTTCTAAGGGGCAGTGGATGCTTTTGGGGAAACTGCATATTTTGTGATTACCACTTGGATGAGGATTATAATGCCTTTAGAAATCATAAATTGAATCATAAAGTACTTCAAAAAGTTACGGGAAAATATGGTGTACTTCAGATAATGAACTCTGGAAGTGCCAGTGAACTAGATGCTGCCACTGTATTTGAGCTTATTAAATTATGTAGGAACAAAAATATAGGGCAGTTGATTATGGAAAGTCATGTTAAATATGAAAATGATATAAAACTATTTAGAGAACAATTTAGACCTACAGAATTAAAATTTATAGTAGGAGCAGAGAGCTTTGATATAAGTTATAGAGAAAATGTGCTAAATAAAGGAATAGGGGATAGAAAGGCATCTGAATTTGAGAATTTTGATTGGGTTAACTTACTCTTTGGTATGGTTGGACAAAATATTAAGGAATTACAAAGAGATGTAGAATTGGCACTAAAATATTTTGAAAGAGTTACAATAAATATATTTTGCGAAAATACTACAAAAGTAAAGAGAGATAATGATCTCATAGAGGAGTTTTATCATAGTCATTTGTTCCAATCTCTTCAGACTAACTATTATGATAGAGTGGAGATACTAGATGATATAGACACCAGATGTGGTGCGGATTTAGATGGAGTTGGAGGCAAAATAAATGAGTAGAACTAATAAATTAGTAAAAATAGCTATAGTAGCTGCAATATACATAGTTTCAACTATTGCGCTAGGACAGCTTTCTTATTGGGGACCAATAGGTCTTAGATTTAGTGAAATGCTTAATTTTCTGGCTTTTATAGATCCGTTTTATATAATTTCACTGACTGTAGGATGTGCCGTTGCAAATTTTTATAGCTTTAGTATAGTAGATGTGTTTGTTGGAAGCTTTGCTACTCTTTTGGCAACTTATGCAATGTGGAAGACAAAAAATATGCTTGTTTCAATTATATGGCCTGTTTTAGGAAGTGCAATTATAGCAGAGGAACTACATGTACTTTATAAAGTACCTTTTTTCTACACATTTTTTACTCAGGCATTAGGAGAACTTATAGTAATGGTTTTGGGGTATTTTGTATTTAAAAAGATTTTCAAAAATACTGCATTTTTGGATAGAATGAAGATAAAATTTCCTAATAGGAAAATAGATAAAATAAAATTTAATTAGTAATATTAGCCCTTTAAAAGGTAGCTTTATTAATCATAAAGCTACCTTTTTACTATATTTAAGACTAATAATATAGCACATATATAAAATATAAGGGAAATATGTTAATAAAATAACTTTATAAAGGCACTTGAAAAAGTTTTGATAAGGTGTTATACTAAATTCAACAATAAAATAAGGAGTGATTGTGATGAAAGAGTACTTTAATAATGTATCTAAAATAAATTATGAAGGACCGGATTCGAAAAATCCTTACTCATTTAAATATTATAATCCTGATGAAGTAATTGGCGGAAAAAAGATGAGAGATCATTTAAGATTTTCAATGTCTTACTGGCATACATTAACTGCTAATGGAACTGATCAGTTTGGATCAGGAACAATGGTTAGACCATGGGACAATGTAAACGATAAAATGGAACTTGCTAAAGCAAGAATGGAAGCAGCGTTTGAATTTATGAACAAGCTAGATATAGATTATTTTTGCTTCCACGATAGAGATATAGCACCTGAAGGAAAAGACCTTGCAGAAACAAATAAAAATTTAGATGAAATAGTAGCAATGTGTAAGGACTTAATGAAAAAGAATAATAAAAAGTTATTATGGGGCACAGCTAACTTATTTAATAACCCAAGATTTGTACACGGTGCTGGAACTACATGTAATGCAAATGTTTATGCTTATTCAGCAGCACAGCTAAAAAAAGCAATAGAAGTTACAAATGAATTAGGTGGAGAAAACTATGTATTTTGGGGTGGAAGAGAAGGATATGAAACACTTCTAAATACTGACATGGGATTTGAAATGGACAACTTTGCTAGAATACTACAGATGGCAGTAGATTATGCAAAGAAAATAGGATTTAAAGGACAATTTCTTATAGAACCAAAACCAAAGGAGCCTACAAAACATCAGTATGATTTTGATGTAGCAACTGTTTTAGGATTCTTAAGAAAGTACAAGCTAGAAGATTACTTCAAGATAAATATTGAAGCAAATCATGCTACTTTAGCAGGACATACTTTTCAACATGAAATATGCTTAGCAAGAAATAATAATGCACTTGGAAGCTTAGATGCAAACCAGGGAGATCCACATCTTGGATGGGATACAGATCAATTTCCTACAAATGTGTACGATACGACATTATCAATGTACGAAGTACTTAAAAATGGAGGTATAGCACCAGGAGGATTGAACTTTGATGCAAAGGTAAGAAGAGCATCTTTTGAACCAGAAGATTTATTCTTAGCATATATAGCAGGAATGGATAGTTTCGCTAAAGGACTTAGAGTTGCATATAAATTATTACAAGATGCTCCTATTGAAAACTTTATTAAAGAAAGATATTCAAGTTTTTCTACAGGAATAGGTAAAGACATAGTAGACGGCAAAGTAGGATTTGATGAATTAGAAAAATATGCTTTGGAAAATAATGTTATAAATAATAAATCAGGAAGACAAGAATATTTAGAATCAGTAGTAAATCAATATATACTTGAGGATAAATAGAATTTAAAACATGTAGGGGTGGTTTTAAACTGCCTCTACTGAAATACCAATAATTTCATGAAAGAAGAGATTACTGTGAATTTTTTAGGAATTGATTTAGGAACTTCTTCTGTAAAGCTTATCATAATGAATGAAAAAGGTGAACTTTTAACTAGTGTATCTAAAGACTATGGTATAAGTTATCCTCAGGTCGGATGGGCAGAACAAAATCCTGATGATTGGTGGAATAGTACTAAAGATGGAATTAGAGAACTTATAAATAATCATAATATAAAACCGGAAACTATTAGAGGCATAAGTTTTAGTGGACAAATGCATGGACTTGTAATTCTTGACAATAAAAATAAGGTTTTAATGCCTGCTATATTGTGGTGTGATCAAAGGACACAAAAACAGTGTGATTACTTAAATAAAGAATTTGGCCAAGATAAACTTTCAAAGTATACTGGTAACATGGCCTTAACTGGTTTTACACTTCCCAAAGTACTTTGGGTTAAAGAAAATAAACCAGATATATATGCTAAAATAGCACATATGATGCTTCCTAAAGACTATATAAGTTTTAAACTTACCGGGAAATTTGCATCTGATGTGTCTGATGCTTCTGGAACAGTAATGTTTGATGTAAAAAATAGAAAATGGTCTAATGAAGTATTAGATTTACTTGAGATAAAAGAAGATGTTTTACCTAAAGTTTATGAATCCTATGAAGTTGTAGGTAATGTCTCAGAAGAAGTATCAAGTGAAACTGGACTATCAACATCTACAAAAGTAATAGCTGGAGCAGGTGACCAGGCAGCTGGAGCTATAGGTACTGGAACAGTTGATTCTGGAGTATTATCTGTAGCACTTGGAACATCTGGTGTTGTTTTTGCATCAAGTGAAAAGTTTTATGTAGATAAGGAAAATAGGCTTCATTCATTTTGCCATGCTAATGGAAAGTGGCATCAAATGGGTGTAATACTATCTGCAGCATCAAGCCTTAAATGGTGGGTTGATAATGTTAACTCAGATATAGGTGGAGATGTATTTGAAAAATTACTTTCAGAAGCAGAAAGTTCTCCTGTAGGAAGTAATAAGCTATTCTTTTCACCTTATTTAATAGGAGAGAGAACGCCTTATAACGATCCTTGTGCAAAGGGAAGTTTTATTGGATTAAATGTAACACATAAAAGAGGAGATATGACAAGATCCATTTTGGAAGGAGTATCTTTTGCTCTTAGAGATTCGCTTGAAATACTTAAAAATTTAAATGTTGATATGAAGGAAGTAAGAATAAGTGGTGGAGGTTCTAAGAGTAAGCTTTGGAGACAGATAATTGCAGATGTTTTCAACTTAAATGTAAGTATTATAAATTCAAAGGAAGGTCCAGCTTATGGTGCAGCAATACTTGCGGCAGTTGGATGCAAACTTTTTAATTCAGTAGATGAAGCATGTAAAGCTTTGATAAAGACAACGGATAAAATACAGCCTATAAGAGAAAATGTTGAAAAGTATAATAAATTATATAAAGTTTATTCATCTTTATATAGTTGTTTAAAAGACAAGTTTAAGGAAATAGATAACTTATCTATATAAGTAGATTTTATTATTATGGGGATTGTGAAAGAAATTTTTGGCTATATAAATTAAAATAGGAGATGGGTTTAATGAATGTAAAAATTAATAGTGCGATGGTATACATTTTTGGTGCACTTGGCGGCCTTTTGTTTGGTTATGATACTGGAGTTATTTCAGGAGCAATCTTATTTATCCAAAAACAAATGAGTCTTGATTCATGGCAGCAAGGGTGGGTTGTTAGTGCTGTATTAGTAGGAGCCGTTCTTGGAGCTGCAATTATTGGACCAATGTCAGATAGGTATGGACGTAGAAAGTTGATCTTATTATCAGCAGTTATTTTCTTTATTGGAGCAATTGGATCAGCATTTTCAACAGGATTTAGTACACTTATTATATCCCGTATTATTCTTGGTATGGCAGTTGGTTCTGCATCAGCATTAATTCCAACATACCTAGCAGAATTATCACCTGCTGAAAAACGTGGATCTATGTCAAGTTTATTTCAATTAATGGTTATGAGTGGAATTTTATTAGCTTATATTACTAACTACAGTTTCTCAGGTTTATATACTGGTTGGCGCTGGATGCTTGGCTTTGCGGCTATCCCATCTGCAATACTTTTCTTAGGTGCTCTTGTATTACCAGAAAGTCCACGTTATTTAGTTAAGGATGGAAAGCTTGATAAAGCTAAAGAAGTTTTGGATCAGATGAATGAACATAATCAAAAAGCTGTTGATGCTGAGCTTGTTGAGATTAAGAAACAAGCTGAAATTAAAAGTGGTGGACTTAGCGAACTATTGAGTAAATTTGTTCATCCAGCATTGGTTATTGCTGTTGGCTTAGCTATTTTCCAACAAGTTATGGGTTGTAATACAGTTCTCTACTATGCACCAACTATTTTTACTGCTGTTGGTTTTGGTGTTCAAGCAGCTTTACTTGCTCACATAGGAATTGGAATTTTTAATGTTATCGTTACAGCTGTAGCTGTTGCTATTATGGATAAAATTGATCGTAAAAAGATGTTGATTTACGGCGGCCTTGGAATGGGTGTCTCTTTATTAATTATGAGCTTCTCAATGAAATTGTCTAATGGCTCATTTATTGGTTCAATTATTTGTGTTATTGCATTAACCGTTTACATTGCTTTCTTCTCAGCTACCTGGGGACCTGTAATGTGGGTTATGATTGGTGAAGTATTCCCATTAAACATTCGTGGATTAGGTAATTCATTTGGCAGTGTAGTTAACTGGGCTTCTAATGCAGTAGTGTCATTAACATTTCCAACATTATTAAGTTTCTTTGGCACTGGTAATTTGTTCATAGGTTATGGTGTTGTTTGTTTTGCAGCAATTTGGTTTGTTCATTACAAAGTGTTTGAAACACGTAATCGATCACTTGAAGAAATTGAAACTACTCTTAGAGTACGTGCTGGTGAACAAGGAAAGAAAGTTAGTTAAAAAGATTATTTAAATTGTTTATTAACTACAATTTTAGGTGTTGATGTGGAAAATCATCAGCACCCATTTTATATAAACAGAAAAAACTCCACCTGAAACCAAGAACTCTGTTTATAACGTTTACTTAAAAATGATATACATTAATGATATAATTAAATTATTATAGCTACAATTTCAAATTTGATTGGTGGTACTAAGATGAGTAGATTAAAATCAGTGGATCAAGAGACAATAAGAATATTAAATCAGAAAAAAATATTGAACTTGCTATATAGAAATAATAAACTTACAAAGCAGGAAATATCCCAAAGGCTTAATATAAGCATTCCAACAGTTATAAGTAACAGCAATGAACTTATAGAACAGGGTTTTTTGGAGGAAGCTGGAGTTGCAAAGTCAACTGGTGGCAGAAAGCCTACAATTCTTAAATTCCTGCCGGACAGCAGATATTCTTTTGGAGTGTGGATTACAAAAGATAAGGTGAAAATTATACTTACAAATTTGAATTTTAAAATAATACATGAAATAGACTTTAGTATGCCGGAAAAGTTATATGATTTTACTGATGTGATTTGTAAAACGGCAGAGGCTATTGAATATTTGGTGAATAATTTTAATATTTCACCGGATAAAATACTTGGAATAGGATTTTCCTTACCTGGTACGGTAAATGAAAAAGAACTTCTATTAAAAAATGTACCTAATTTGGGATTTAAAAATGTATCATTCAAAAAATTTGAGGACTATTTCAAGTTTCCTATTTTTATAGAAAACGAAGCAAATGCATCAGCTTATGCAGAGACATTTATTAATTTTAACGATGTAAAAAATAGTCTTGTTTTTATATCCATTACAGAAGGTATTGGAACAGGTGTAGTTATAGCAAACAACGTATATAAGGGATTTAATAAACGTGCAGGTGAATTTGGACACATGACTATCGTAAAGGATGGTAAAAGGTGTAATTGTGGAAGAAAAGGGTGTTGGGAGCTATATGCTTCTAAAAAGGCACTACTTGGTGCATACAGGGAAGCATTTGATGACGTACATGGAAACTTGGATGATTTTTTAAAGAAAAGTGAAATGGATTTAAAAGCAAAAACAGTATTAGATACATATATCGATTTTTTAGCTGAAGGCATTAAAAATATAATATTGACATTAGATCCTAAAAATATCCTTATAGGTGGTGAGATATTTCCCTATAAGGATTTCATAGAAAAAGAACTAATTAAAAAGATATTTACGGATAACAGCTTTTATGATGAAAGTCAGTGCAATGTGATGTTTTCAAATCTGGGGGAAAATGCAGCTGTATATGGGGCAGCACTTTTGCCTATGGAAAATATATTTTTCCTAAATGACAATGTATTATGATATATTGGATTTAAACGGTTGTATATATGTAAAGTTACATAATTTAAAAGATCATAAAATTAGAAATGCTGTGATATGGAAACCACAGCATTTCTAATTTTATATATTTACTCAACTTTAGTACATATAAAATTTTGACTTAATATAAGAAAATTACGACGCAAAGCTTTTGAAAATAACAAAGTTCAAATAACAAAGAACAGATAAAGATGATTTCCCTCGTACCTCAGGAAATCTATAATTTTAATATTTCATGACGTTAGGAAGAAAATTATCCTTATTTGATATTTGAACTTTGAACCTTGTTCTTTAAAAAATTGCTTGGCAAAGTTTTTAAACTGCGAAAGTTAAGGTATTTATTATATGTTCTAAATGTACGTTTATTTTTTAGAAGCTTATTAAAATTAATAAAATATTAAATTCCGCCAATTGATATTGATATATAATATAAATTTACTCATAATAAAGTATATATCATATAACTCTTAAAAAGAAGGTATAAAGATGAGAGATGAAGTATTGTTACTGGATAATGTTACAAAAACAATAAAGGGCAGGAAGATAATTAAAGGAATAAGTTTTTCAATGAAGCAGGGAGAAGTAATGGGATTTTTAGGCCCTAATGGAGCAGGAAAATCAACGACACTTCGTATGATAGTAGGACTGTCAAAGCCTACTTCCGGAAAAATTGATATATGTGGATACTCTATAACTAAAAATTATGTAAAAGCTATGTCAAATGTGGGATGTATTATAGAAGGACCTGATTTATATAACTATATGAGTGGAATTGATAATTTAAAGATGCTGGCATCCATGAGTAGAGATGTTACAGAAAAGGATATAATAAATGTAGTAGATTTGGTAGGTTTGAAGAATAGAATTAAAGACAAAGTAAGTACATATTCTCTTGGAATGAAACAGAGGCTTGGAATTGCACAGGCTTTAATGCATAATCCAAAACTTCTCATTTTAGATGAACCAACTAATGGACTTGATCCATCTGGAATAAGTGAACTTAGAAACTTAGTAAAGCAATTGGCAAGTGAAAAAAATATTTCTGTACTTGTATCAAGTCATATTATTTCTGAAATAGAGCTTATGTGTGATAAAGTAACCATAATTAAAAATGGGGAAACAGTTTTGAAAAGTGCAGATGTAGATAAATTATTAAATAATCAGGGGGTCTTCTGGGTTTTAAGTGACAATGAAAAAGGAAGAAAAATTTTAGAAGAAAGTTGGAAGGTTAAAGGCAATATAGTTGAAGAAAGGCTTGAAGCAAATGTCTCTTTAGAAAAGCTTCAAGAGATAAATTCCTACTTTGTAGAACGAGGACTTATGATAAAGTATGTTGACAACAAAAACAAGACACTAGAAGATTTGTTTTTGAATCTGACAGAGGGAAATCAAATTGTTTAATTGGGAGGCATAAAATTTGATAAGATTAATTGAAAATGAAGTACTTAAGATGCTTTCAAAAAAGAAACTAGTTCTTATTTCTATAATTTTACTTGTACTCGTATCTCTTTTTTGTTATGGAGAAAATGCATCATATAAACATACAATAATGAGATTTTCAGGTACACCGGGACAAACTCAAAATTATAATTGGAAGTCAATGGTGAATCAGCAGATACTATATTTAAAAAATACTATGAACAGCCAATACATAAAAGAGGACAGAAAAAATTCAATAAATATTCAAATTGAACAGTTGCAGTATTATATAAATCACAATATAAACCCAATAACTCCAACTAGTGCAAAATTTACTATTGATTTTATGGATGAGGCAATCTATTTGTTTTTACCACTGCTCATAATTATATTAGCAGGAGATGCTGTTTCTGGAGAATTTTCCTCCAAAACAATAAAGGTATTGTTAACTAGGGCTGTTCCAAGGTGGAAGATACTACTTAGCAAGTACATTGGAGTTTTGATTTTATCCTGTATAGTAATTTTAGAGTCAGCGCTTATGTGTGTAATAATATCAAGCTTTGTATTTCACAGTGGTGGATGGAATGAGCCTATGGCAACGGGATTTAAAGTCATAGGAAATAAGCTGGATTCATCAAATGTAATAAGAATTTACCAGTGGCAGTATGCTATCTTAGTATATTCACTTGGATGGTTTGTTTCTGTAAATATTGCAACTTTATCTTTTATGATTTCTGTAATAGTGAGAAATACTGTCACATCTGTGGGTATAATGCTAGCAACTTTAATAGGAGGGGGATTCCTCCAGATGTTTTTGCAGGATTGGCCGCTGATTAAATATTTCTTTGCTGTAAATTTGAATTTAACACAGTATTTAACGGCATCTTACCAGCCTGTTTCTGGGATGAACCTTTCTTTTTCTGCATCAGTGCTGTGTTTATGGTCAATTGCATCTTTAGTTATAAGTTTCAATGTATTTGAAAAACAGGATGTATTGGTTTAGAGGTAGGGGGGGAAAATGCAATGCACAAAAAAGTAAAATTTACGATTTTATCTATTATTGCATTTATATTTACAATAGTATTTGCAGCAGGATTTGCATATTCTATTAGTATTACTAATGCATCTGGCAGCACCAGTAGTAAAGTTACAAATAAGGGAAGTGAGAATAAAGCTGTGGATACTAAAATAAAGAAATTGAACAGTAATTCCTATAATATTTTAGTTATGGGCGATTCATTGGCAAGAGGGACCGGGGATGAAACTAATAGTGGATTTGCAAATGATTTTTCTAAGCTTTGGAAAAATAAAACTAAAAAACCTATAGACGTTACCAACATTGCCGTTAATGGTGATGTATCTTCTGGACTTTTAAATATAGTAAAAAGTAAGCAGACCCTACAGTATATACAGGATTCAAATATGATTTTTATTTCTATTGGTGGAAATGAAATAAAAAATTTTAAAAATTCAAGTACAGTTTCCTCTGCTGTTCAGACAGATAGCTTAAAGACAGTTGAAAGTAAGTACATGAAAAATCTGTCAAATGTTCTTAAATTGATAAGAGGAAGAAATCAGAATAGTATAATTGTGTTTATTGGATTATATAATCCTTTTGGAAATGAGTTAACTGAAGATAAATTGGAACTTCTAAATGAGTGGAATTACAAAACAGATCAACTTGTATCATTAGATGATAATGCTGTATATGTCCCTACATATGACCTTTTTAAATATAATTCTGGAAATTATCTTGCTGCAGATAATTTCCATCCTAATTCTGTAGGCTATGAGGCTATTTCAAAAAGAATGTTTGAAGCATTAAAGAATTATCAATAGTTATAAATTGTTAACAATATTGACACCTAAATGAAACAATTATTTAGTAATATAAGTCAATGAAACAATATGTTACAAAAAAAATTAAATAACGGTAAAATTAAATTTGTAATATAACCGTTAAAGACAGAAGTGGAGATAAATTATTATGAAAATTAGAAATAAAACTGGATTAAAGAAATCAAAAAAGATTTCTGTTTCAAAAACTTTGAATGCTGCTGCTTTAGTTGTGGCAATTCTTGGAATTGCATCATTGGTTAATAATATTTATTTGTTTAGAAAAGCTGTTACTCAATATGTGGCTCAAGGATATCCTGCTGCTACTGTTACTAAACAGCTTCTTTCATCACAATTGCTTCCAGGAATATTTGAACCAATTGCCCTATATGGGGGTATTTCAATTGTTTTATTAGCTGTTAGTATGATAAATAAAAAAGTTTCAAAATGCTTAGAATTATTAACTCCAGCTGAAGTTTGTCATGAAAATACAGGTAATGACATTAATGCTGCTAGTAATGATGTTGAAGCTGGTGATCATAGTATTCATACTGATGATAAGGAAAACAGTGATAATGAAGAAAAACATAATCAATTACAAGACTTAAAAGAACCTAGAAAAGCTTGATTAAAATAAATTTGATCTATAATTTACAAAATATACCCTATAAACAGAGTTCCTGGCATCAGATGGAGTTTTAGCTCCAACTGATGCTTAGAAATCGTTATCCAGGGACGTAGCTGCTCTTTACTCCCACTTGGAGAAAAGCAGATATCCCAAATCTTTGATTTGGTGATAGTCGCTTTCACAGAGTGCGTGGGAGTATTAGAGCAGGTAATCATCGGATAAAGTAGCCTCTTAAAAGGCTTGCTTATAGGGTATATTTGTTCATGTTAATATAAATACATAGAGCTTAATAATCGCCTCTTCCCTGGCTATCTACATTAACTTTTACATTAACTTGTATATTAGAATTGCTTATTACTTTATTCCAATCTGTACCTGTTTCTCTGCCGTATTTAGCAGCAGCCACCCTACCCAGGTCTAAAACATCAACTTTATATTGACTTTTTATTTTATTTATAGTATTATCACACATTTCCTTAACTGAACTTTCCATACTTTGTTCAAATTCCTTCGTTTCTTTTAAATCTTTATACATATTATTATATAATTCATTATCTATCACAGTACCCTTTAAATCCAAATTTATTATAAAATTATATTTGCCATTCTCCTTGTAACACTTAACTTTTCTCTTAGAAGTTGCATAAAAATCCGTATACTTTTTTGAATTCTGTTGTAATGTTACAATACCTTTTACCTTGTCTTCTTTTAACAGACTTATAATTTTAGCTTCTTTCATGTTTGTTCTTGCGACCATCTTATCCTTATTAAATATGGCTAAACCTGTCGTCTTAATTCCATCTTCCATAATCTCTATATACGGTAGTATTGTATTTCTACCCTCTGCATCTATTCTAACTATAACATCCATTATGGTGCACTGTGAAGAAAGGAAATTAAAATCACCCAAGTTTTTTACCATTCCATAAATATATTCTGCAGAACTAGAATATCCCTGCACTTTATGCTTTAATATGTTTTCGGATTTTCCTTTACACACTACACATACTGACCTATCATTCAAACTCGGATTATTGAGATTTATATCTATAATGTTTTTAATTCCATTTCTAGATGTTTCTTCACTAAATAAAAATACCCTATTAAGACCTAATAAAAATTTTTTACCTGATATCAATTGTCTTTCTTCTCTTGTTTTTCCTATAGTTGAACCATGGCTTGGTATCACATAACTTACTACTTTATTACCACTTTCTATTGAATGTATAAGCACTGGTACAAGATAAGTAATATCTGAACCATTTTTTTGTATATCATTTCCAATTGCAGAAGGTATATCTAAATTTTCAACAACTTCTCCTTTTGTTCCTATAAAAGATATTAAAAAAATTAATATAATTGAGACTAGCATAAAAACCTTACTTTTTTTCAAAATTATCACCTTTTTTAAAACTTATTAAAATTGCTATTAATGAAACAAAAATCAAATTGTATATCAAATAAATTGACAGTATCATATCTGTATAGTGCATCCTTCCAATAGGATTTTCATATAAACCCGATAAATATAGAATTATAGGATATAAAATTATAGTAAATGCTTGAGGTGACACCTTCTTTACAACTCTATTCAAACCATAAGAAGCACAAAAATAATAAATAGACAAACACCTTAATGCTACCAATGCCCATAATGATATGAATATGTACCTAAAACTATTAATAATAGGTATGCTTATACTATCAGCTAATGTCAGCATTGGCCATAAATATTTAGGTGAAATTTCTATACCCAAATAATATATAGTTAAAAAAGCAGACCATGTATAAATGAACATAGTGACTACAATACCTATAGTTCCACATTTTAGTAATTTTTTCTTATCCTGCAAAAAAGGATAAATAAAAAATATAATTTCGCCGCCGGCATAAAAATAGGCTGTTTCTTTTGAAGCTTTTAATATATTTCTAAAACCAGAACCAAATACAGGCATTAAGTTTAAATAACTTCCATATCTCAAAGTTGCACTAGGTACAAAAACTAATATTATAGTTATATAGAAAATCACCTGGCACAATCTTGCGAGAGGTTTCATACCTTTATAAGATACATAAGCTATAACAGCCAATACAGCTAAAAATATTTGATATTCTTTTAAAAATGGTGTAGAATACACTTTGAATACATTAGATAATCCTGCAAGTTCTGTAGTCCCTACAAATATAAAAAATAATACAAATACAAAATTTAAAATGCTTCCTAAAATTTTGCCAAAACACTTTCTACCAAGAGTAAATATATCATCATTAGGAAATTTCTTACACACATAGTTTGCTAAAATTAATGTATACAATGGGTATAATGCTCCTATTATGCAACTCATCCATCCATCTTGTTTAGCATCTTTTATAACTGCATTAGGTAAATACAACATTCCAATACCTGTAAAAATTGAAATCAAAAGAATTGTAAATTCACTTGGTGTTATAAGTGTGTTTTGAGTTTTATTCATTTATTTTTCCCCCTAATCTTTTGTCTTAAGGGATTGACATTAGGTATAATTTTAGGTCTTTCCTTCATATTCTTTACAGGAGTTCTTATAAAAGTATCTTTCATATCACCTTTATTAAACTCAAAATATGGCACTCCAAAGTTTTCAAATGCACAAAGATATGATAATATAAAAAACCATCCTATAATTATTCCAAGTATACCAAGCCAATTTGAAAGTATAAGCATAGGATAAGAAAGAATTCTTATTGCAATTGACATTTGATAATTTGATATTACAAAAGAAGCAACTGTGGAAATACCAGCAACAAATAGTGTAGAAGAACTTACAATTTTAGCTTTAATAGCAGCATCTCCTATAATAATACCCCCAACTAGACTAAGAGTTTGGCCAATTTTACCAGGAAGTCTTAATCCACCTTCTCTTAAAAGTTCTATAGTCAAATTCATACCTAAAAGTGACATAAATGGTGTAAGTGCTATTCCTTTTCTAGCTGCAATAAGTGACTCTATATATTCAACGGGTATGAGTTCAGCATTAAATTTAGTAAGAGTTATATAAATTGCTGGAGCAGTTATTACTATAAAAGCAGCTATAAATCTTATTATTCTGATAAAAACAGTTTGGACTGTCCTTCCATAATAATCTTCTGTTGTTTGAAAAAATTCTATAAACGTAGTTGGGTATGTTGTAACATATGGAGTTCCTTCTAATAAAAAAGCTATCCTGCCTTCCATTAAAGCAGCTTCTATTATATCTGGTCTTTCACTACCTATAGTCTGTGGAAATACACTATAAGAATGTTCTTCTATAAGTTGTTCAATTATACTATTTGTAGATACAAAATCCTTATCTATTTTACTTATTTTTTCTTCTATACTCTTTAAAAATTCTTTATCAACTATATCATCAATATACATAATTACAAAATTACTTTGGCTTCTTCTTCCTAATTTAAACTTATGTAAAGTTAATTTTTTATCTTTTATCCTTCTTCTGAGTATACTTATATTGGTTTCAATATTTTCTACAAATCCTTCCCTTGGACCTCTCAGCGAGACATCATTAATTGGTTCTGAGATCTGCCTGTACATACCACCTGTCGTATCTACTACAATAAAGTTTGAAATACCATCAATTACTATTACAGTTTTTCCACTATTTATGTCATCTGGAAGCTTATTTATATCGGTTTCTATAATCGTATTACTTGCAGAAATATACTTTTTGCATAAGTAGTCATCTAGATTCTTAATAGTTGATATATCCTCGTGTATGTGGAGCATTAGGGGATTTAGTATATCTCTATCTATAATATTTTTATCTGTTTGAGCATTCAGATAGATGACAGCGGCTGTTAAACTATTCTTATCTCCGATAAATATGTATTTTATCACCAGTTCAGATTTATTACCAATTAAATTTTTTATATTATTAATGTTAGAATCAATTGTAGGTTCTTTATTCTGCACATTTATTCACCTCCGCATTAATAATATAATTAGTATGCTCTTTTTTTTAATATTTATCCCATGATTACTCGTGAGGATACCCCTACACGATTGATTTATAAGAATTTAACTAGATAAGTTAATTAAATATTATAAAAATTGTACAAAAAAAACCGGAAGCCTTTAGGCTTCTGGTTTTTTTATAGAATAAAGTAGATTAAAAATCAACCTTTTTACCATAATAGATATATTCTAACAACTTTTTCATTTCAGCATCATTTATACTTCTAGGGTTTGCTCCAGTGCAGGCATCTAATACGGCATTGTGAGCTATAAAATCTTCATTATCTTTAAGGTCTTTTTCATCTATTCCGTAATCTTTTAATGTTAAAGGAATATCCATACTTTTGTTCATGCTTTTAATCATGTTAGTTAATGAATCTACTAATTCATCATCAGTATTTCCTGGAAGTTTAAGACTTCTAGCTATTTCCGCATATCTTTGTGCACAAGCTTTTTTATTAAAATCTATAACATAAGGAAGATATATTGCATTGGCACATCCGTGAGGAATATGGAATACTGCACCTGTTTTATGTGCTAAGCTGTGGGTTATTCCAAGAAGGGCATTTGAAAATGCCATTCCAGCTAAACATTGAGCTAAATGCATTTGATTTCTGGCTTCTTTGTCTTCCTGATAAGACTTAATTAAATATTGATTTATCATAACTATAGCTTGAATAGCAAGTGGATCTGAGAAAGGTGAATGAAGTCCTGCAACGTATGCTTCGATAGCGTGAGTAAGTGCATCCATTCCAGTATGTGCAGTTAATTTAGGAGGCATTGTTTGAGCTAATGCTGGATCGATTATAGCTATGTCTGGTGTTAAATTAAAGTCAGCTAAAGGATATTTAATCTTAGCCTTATAATCTGTTATTACAGAAAATGCTGTTACTTCTGTTGCAGTACCACTTGTAGAAGGTATAGCTATAAATGTTGCTTTTTGTCTTAATTTAGGAAGGCCGAAAGGAACTACAGCTTCTTTAAAAGTAAACTCAGGGTATTCATAGAATATCCACATGGCTTTTGCTGCATCAATTGGGGAACCTCCGCCTATTGATACTATTAAATCTGGTTCATATTCTCGCATTACTTTAGCACCATTCATAACAGTTTCTACAGATGGATCTGGCTCAACGCCTTCTATTAATTTTGATTCAATACCTGCTTCTTTCAAGTATTCTACTACCTTATCAAGGAATCCAAATCTTTTCATGGATCCTCCACCTACGACAATAACAGCTTTTTTTCCATCTAGGTTTTTCAAGGTCTCTAATGAATTTTCTCCAAAATAAATGTCTCTTGGTAAAGTAAATCTTGCCATTTTTATCCTCCTTGTAAGTACATAAAGTATTTTTTAAAAAGATTGTTAAAATATTATCTAACTGATTATACTATACTTATCTGGATTATGCAAATCAGTTTTGGTAATATTTTGTTATATTTTAGGACGCATACCTTTGTAAATCTTAAACTATTGATAAGCATATTTTTATTATGTGGAGTAGAAAATAAAAATATACCGTATTATAAGGTAAAAACGGTATATTTTTATGGTTAGTATTTTCTCATATAGTAGCTGGAAAAACGAGCTATTAAACTAATTTTCTGTTAAATATATTTGAAAGACCAGTATTTTTAATTCTATTTTGTATTTCTTCTCTGTCTATGGAATATAGGCCTTTTTCTTTCATTCTGTTAAAAAATTCTGCACCAGCAAAAGTATACCTATTTTTTCTTCCTTCCTTAGTGTGTATTTTGGAAGTTGCATAGCTTATGATATCTCCAATAGCTATATTAGTTGGAAGTGATAGGGTAGAAATATTAAGAGCACATCTTACTGCATTATGACCGGCAAGGGACCCTGTACATATAGCTTCTGTGTGACCTACAAAGAGACCACTTTTTTCTCCGCCGCAAAATAAGTTGTCTATGCCATTTACTTTTAAGTCCACGGAAACGGGTGCTATGGAAAGGTATCTTATAGAATTCCCTTTGCCTCCAGAATAGGGATCTATAAATTTGACATTTTCTAGTCCTGGTATTTTCCTCAATTTTTCTAATGGATAATAAGATGTCATTAGCTTTACGTGCCCTGTATCTAGAAGTATTACATTTTGTGCAAATTCTTTTAAAGCATACTGCTGACATACTTTAGCCTTTAATTTATCCATATTTACATCTTCTTCTGGAACTTTAAGTACTACTGCACCTTTTTCTTCAATTTCGTGTAAGAGATTTTTATCTATAGTATCTTTAGCAAGTTTACAAGAACCGCTGAAAGCTCCATAAGTTCCATCTAATCTCTCGCCGTGAAGATCTTCTACTCCAGCACATTTGCTTATGCTTATCCTAGGCCCGAAGGAAGGACATCTAAGTATGCACATGGAACAGCCATTACCATATTTTATACAGTTTCCCATAGGACCTGTGGAACCTGTAGTCTCAACAAAGGCATCTGCTTCTTCATAATCTCCATTTGAAGTATATATACCTTTTATTTTAGTCCCTTCCATTTTTACATCCACTACTCTTGATATTAGCTTTAGTTTTATGCCTTTACTTAAAATATATTTTCTAACAGCTGGTTCGATTTTATTTACATCATAGAGCCAAGCATGAACATGGTTTATAGTATTGCAGCAGGTTTAGGAAATACTAGGATGAAACTTGTGGGTTTTTTCACTTCCCCATAGGTAAACATCAATATCACCTGTATTGCCATTCCAATAGATTTTGTCAATTATGTTTTCTAAGATGAGCCTTTTAATTGACATATCTTTTATTAGGACAAAGGATGAATTGAACTTTTCTAAGGCTTTTTCTATTATATCTAGATCTACATTTTCTTCTTCAATATTTTTAGACTTGTCTAATTTCAAATTTAAATCCTTTATTGTTTTTGCTAAATTTTCTATTTTATTTAGGATAAATTCAGAAGCAGGGGAGTCATCTGCATTTATATTTGATAATTGTTGCAATAATGTGTTCATTTGGTTACTTTTATCTTCAACTTCTCTTTTTAGCATTTCAACAAAATTATTTTTAATAGAAGAAGATGATTCATTTTTATGACATTGTAGTTCTTTTAAAAGCTTATTTATGTCTAGTCTTTTAATATTTTCAGCAATAGCTTTTTCAATTTTTGAACCGTTGGCATTAGGGTTAGCACATCTGCTTTTTCCAGAATGGGCTTTCATTGTACACACATAATAGTAAGCTCTTTTATTTTCATTTTTTTTAGATCTTCCGTAAGAGACACGCATGGGTGCACCACACAAAGCACACTTTAATATTCCAGATAACAAAGATTTTTTAGATGTTCCCTGTCTTGGATTAGATTTTTTTTTATTTTTATCTAATTGAAATTGTACTTCTAGCCAGGTAGAACTTTCAATAATTCCTTTATGCTTGGCAACTGCAGCAATCCACTCATTTGTAGTTCTAGTTATATATTTTGAATTGCGTTTATTATATGTAATGATTCCATTGCCATTAGGTATGCCGCAGGCAGTTATACCTAAGCTTTTTAAATATTTAAAAACCGAATCGTTTGATTTGACATAAACAGGATTTCTAAGGATATCATTTATTGACATAGATGAAAAGTCTCCACCATTTTTTCCTTTTATGTTATTAGTAAGTAGATATTTAAGAACTAAGGATATAGAACCAAATTCCATGTACTTACTATATATCAATTTAACTTTATCCAATTCTTTTTTTATAGGAGAAAGTTTATGCATAGATTTTTGTTTCATTTCAGAGTTATAATAAGTTACTTTCTTAGAATTGAAGCCAAGGGGAGTTTGGCCTCCAAGCCAGCGGCCGGATTTTGCAAGTTCTAACATATTGTCTCGAACACGTTCTGCAATAGTTTCGCGCTCTAACTGTGCAAATACAGAAGCTATATATACCATGGCTTTACCCATAGGGGTACTTGTATCAAACTGCTCTTTTACACTTACAAAAGATATATTATGCTTCTGTAATAATTCTAATGTAGTAGAAAAATCAGCAACATTTCTACTAATCCTGTCTAACCTGTAGCATATTAAAAAATTAAATTTTTCTTTTCTAGCATCCTTTAAAAGTTCTTGAAATCTAGGCCTATTTGTATTGCCTCCAGAAAAACCTTCATCTTCATATATTATAAAATTGCTTATTTTCAAATTATTCTTTGCATATTCTTTGCATATTTGTACCTGATTTTCTATAGACTCACCTTTGCATGTAAACGTGGATTTTCTGCTGTATATAGCTGCTATCATTTTTTAAAATCACATCCTCAAAAATTAATATAGTCCTCTATTAAATTACATGGCTTTAATTAACTTTTTATTCCTTTTTAAATTAAAAATTTTCATCACACAATAAGTTGAGGTGCATATAATATTGTAGGTAAATATGCTTAAAAAATAGCTGGGAGATGTTATTTTATGGCCAAGCCAATAAAAGTAAGAATGCATTATTCAAAAGACCCTAAAATAATGGATGAACTGGAAACAAGAAAGGCAAGAGCTTTTGCAAGAGCACTTATAAGCGAATTACGTGTTGAACAAATAGATAAACTCATAAAAATATTAAAAGAAAGACAAACATGGAAGAAATAAATAAGTATAGACATATTGAAAACCATTCAAACTAAAATTAAGAACATGAAAAAATGAGTGTACCTTCGGAGGAGGTATAAGATGGAAAACAAAACTAAAATGAGATTTGAAAATATAGAGCAGAGAGATAAACAGTTAAAAGAGTTTAGAACTATAAAATATATTATAGATAAGAAAAATCCTTTAATAGTATGGATATATATTTAAAAAGTAGCAGGGGAGGAATGATTTTGAGTAAACTATATGAGATTTCAGAGAGATACAGAAATTTGGAAGATTTATTGGACAATCCGGAGTTAGAAAATGCCAAAGGTGATATAGAAAGATCCTTAGATTCAATTAACGAGGAGTTTAATGTAAAAGCTGAAAATATTGCTAAAATGATTAAATCGAAAGGCACAGACATTAAAGGTTTGGAGGAGGAAATTAAAAGACTTCAGGATAGGAAAAAGGTAACAGAAAATAAAGTTTTAAATTTAAAACTTTATTTATTTGACCATATGAAGATATTAAAGAAAGAAAAAATAAATGGTAAACTATTTACTCTTTCAATAAGAAAAAATCCACCTGCTGTCAATGTAATAGATGAAGATGCTATTCCACAAAAGTATAAGATTCCTCAACCATATAAACTGGATAAAACGGCTATATTAGAAGATTTAAAACAAGAAGTAAAGATAGATGGTGTGGAAATTAAACAATCCACAAGTTTAAGTATTAGATAGAGGAGGTGAAGCAATATGAATAAGGAGGTACGGCTTTTAAAAGCAGATGAAATAGAAATAAGGGTACAGAGCTTAAAGAAAACTCCAAATGGTGTAGGGTGTGTTTTGCTCTTATATAAGGATGCAAGAGTTGATATGAAAATACTTGATGAAACCTTTGGAATGACAGGGTGGAAAAGAACCCATGAACTTATAAATGGAAGACTATTTTGTAATATAGATATTTGGGATGATGAAAAGAAACAGTGGATTAGAAAGCAAGATGTGGGAGTGGAAAGTTATACGGAAAAAGAAAAGGGTCAAGCTAGTGATAGTTTTAAAAGGGCAGGATTTAATATTGGAATAGGAAGAGAACTTTATACAGCTCCTTTTATATGGATCGGTTTACAGCAGGGAGAATTTGCTGAAAAAGATGGTAAAGTTACTCTGTCGCCAAAGGTACATTTTCAAGTTAAGTCAATAGGATACAATAAGAATAGGGAAATTAATCAGTTGGAAATTCAAGATAATTATTATAGATTAAGATATTCTTTAGGAAAAGCTGCTGGTGACCAGAGTAAAACAGTTACTATAGACAACAAAGACGTAATAAATAAAAATGAACTTCACTGTGAAAAGTGTGGAAACATCATATCGGAAAAAGTAGCAGATTATAGCAATAAAAAATTTGGAAAAATGTTATGTATGAATTGTCAGGTAAATATCAAAGGTGCCCGAATTTTAAGTACGGCAAAATAAACAGAGTTCTTGAAACCATATGGATACTTATTATAGACATGTCAAAACATCCTAGAAAGATGACCTTTTGACATGTTGCTTTTATTTGAATTTTAATAAGATCGCAATACTGTAAGTGGAGCATGCTTATGACCGGGAAAATCCAAATTTTTGTGTCTAGTAAGGCTGTCTGTGATGCTTATTAGGTCTCCTGCTCCAAGTGCAGTGATTTCTTCTGCAGCAGTGTATCTGCCGTTATTTCTCATTATTCCTCCTACGTTTCCTAAGCCAAGTACCATGTCAGTTTTTTCATATATAACTACATCAGCACCTGCTTTTTTGGCAGATAAAGCTGCGGCACATCCAGACCATCCTGAGCCAATTACTATTATTTTCATAAAAAATACCTCCTATAATAATCTTCTACCTTTAAATAAATCTCTTGGATCCATCTGCACCTTGCATAATCTTCTAACTATGTCACCCTCATAGTGTTTGGTGCAGCTTGCACATATTCCTTCACCGCAGCTCATTTTGGAATTATTGCAGCAGGAAAAATTTATGGATTTGTTTTTTGAATTGTTCATTTTATCTATAAAATCTATAATTTCATAACTCATTATATCCGGGCCCCCACAGTGTACTAAGTTTATGGAATTTTCCCGTAGAATTTTTATGAGCATTAATTTGAATTTCTCAGATAGATTTCCCTCATCTAATATAGTGCAATCTAGCACTTTTGATTTGCATTTTTTAAAATAATCCTCATAAAAATTTTCATTAAACTGTGTGTCAATAATAGATATAACCTTGTTATTATTGGAGTATAATTTTTTCATAACTGGAATAGAAGGAGCAATTCCTATGCCCCGGGCTATGATTAGAGATACACCATTTTTAGCACTAAAGATGTTTGAAAGTCCCATTATTCCATTTGAAAAGGGGCCTCTGACTAGCATTGTATCTCCCTTATTTAATTTAAAAAGTGATTTAGTTTTTGTGCCGCTTGATTTTATTGCAACTTTTAGAGTATTATTTGTATTATCTGCATTTATAATGGAAATTGGTACATCGTAATAATTTACACTATCCTTATTTCTTAAAAATACAAAGCTTCCAGCATTAGATAATTCTCTTACTAGGTTTTCTGGTGCTTCTAAAGTAAACATGCAAAGAGAATTTTCAGCTACTTTTTTGCCTAATATGGGACAATCATAAGTTTTCCTTAAATTTTTTGCTTTTTTACCATTGGCAATATATTGTTCATATATACAAACTCCACACCAGTCTTTGCATTGGCAAAACTCTTCACCGGAAAGTTGAGAGCATAGTATACAGTCAAGAGTCTCTGCCAAGTGGCATGGACAATAGTCACTTCCTGCATCAATACAATACATGTAAATAACCTCCGTTGATATTATTATAAAACTATGTACAATATTAGATTATTTTTCAGAATGATTTTTGTTACTTTAAAATGAAAAACTATGTTAGAATAAAAACATTGACTGCTAAATTTAATTACTCAGATAGGGGTGTTTTGTTGAAAAAAGGATACATATATTCCGTATTGTCTGCCATATTATTTGGAACTTGCGGAATCATAATAAAAATTGCTTTCTCAGAAGGGGCAAATTCTATAAATATATTGACACTTCAATATATGATGTCAATTCCAATTATGTTTCTAGGCATACTTATAATAGATAGTAAGGCTTTAAAAATAGGTAAAAAGGATTTATACCACACAGCAGTTCTTGGTATAGTCGGTAATACTTTCATGACTATTTTCTATTATATGGCTTTTAATTATCTGGATGTTTCAATGGTTACTATACTACTTTATACATATCCTGCTATGGTTTTTATTTATTCAGTAGTATTTCAAAAAATGCAGGTAAGTTTTAATAAAATTTTTGCTCTTATTGCAACTTTTATAGGCTGTTTCTTAGCTTTAGGTCTTAACCAGGGCATAAAGACCTTTTCAACAAAAGGTTTTATGTATGGAATTCTAGCAGCAGTATTTTATGCCTTTATGAATATATATACGGAGAAAAAAATGGATGAATTAAATCCACTTGCAGTTAACTTTTACTCCATTATATTTTCATTTTTATCATTAATAATTTTTAAGTTTCCAGTGGAAGTGTTTAGACAGGATTTGAATGGAAAATTAATTGCTTGCATTATAATATTGGGAGTGTTTTGTGAGATAATACCTTTAACTTTGCTTTACGCGGCAATTAAACATATTGGAGCTTTAAAAGTCTCAATAATAGGCAATTTAGAAATACCTACAGCTATGTTTCTTTCCTTTTTTGTTTTAAAGGAACCTTTATCATTACTTCAAGTTTTTGGAGCAGTAGTTGTTATTTATGCCATTTATAATATTAAAAAAATAGATTAGTTTTTATTTAGTTATCACAGTCATATTAGGTGACTATGATAACTATTCCAGACTGAAAATTGAGATTCATACATTAATAGACAAAGTATATTAATGGAAAAGAATATTTAGATATGAAAATTACTTTAAAGATTTTTGTTTTTTGCTGTAAGAACAAGCTTTCTTTTCGATAGTATCTAGAGATTCACTTAGACATTCTTCAATAACATCAGGTGTTATTAATATATTTTCTTTTTTCAAATTACCGCCTCCTTTTACTTAATAAACTTAATTATATTCTAGTAAAGGGAATATGTCAACTAAATTATTTAAAAACGCATCCTTTTATTGGAACAATATATAGTATATAGTTATATGGTCTAAAATATGACTACGATATAACTAATAATTAAATATTCTGCTGTAATTTTTTTAATATGTAAATACTATAAATAGTAATATATTAAAAATAGGGGGGATATTAGTGAAGAAAATCATAGCTTTCATAATTTCGATAGTTATATCAACATGTGGAGGAGAATTTGTATATGCTAAAACTGCTTATGGTGTAAGTAGAATAAGCGGAGCAAATAGATATGAAACATCTGTAAATATAGCAAATAGTTTTAGCAGCGACAAATTGGAAAATGTAATTATTGCAAGTGGAAATAATTTTCCAGATGCCTTAGCAGGCTCTGTGCTTTCAAAAAAAGAAAATGCTCCTATATTGTTAGTAGGAAAAGATGTAAGTTCCAGTGGAGATTCTATTAACTTTATAAAAAATAAGTTAGATAGAGAAGGAACTATCTACATATTAGGAGGAAAATCATCTGTAAGTGAAAATTTTGAGAGCTATTTTAATTCATTAGGATACAGCAGCGTTAAAAGATTAGGTGGAAAAAATAGATTTGATACAAATTTTATAATTGACAGATATTTAATGACAGAAAAAGGTACTCCAGCGGTTATAGTAAATGCTTATGGATTTGCAGATGCTTTAAGTGTTTCAAGTATTGCTGCTTCAAAAGGATATCCTATTATCATGACTAATTCATTTAACTTAGCTGATGAAACAAAAGAAACACTGAAAAATATAGAGCCATCTAAAGTATTTATTATTGGGGGAGAATCATCAGTAGCAGGTAATATAGTAAGTCAGTTAAAAGAAATTGTCCCATCACTCAATAGTAATAGCATAATAAGAATAGGGGGCATGAATAGATATGATACATCCTTAAATGTATGTAAATACTTTAATCAAACTTCAAATGAAGCTGTCATTGCAAGTGGTGAGAATTTTCCTGATGCGTTATCTGCAGGTGCACTGGCTGCAAAAAACAATGCACCAATAATATTAACAGATGGAGCTAATATATCAGATCAAAAACAATATTTGGATGGATCCAACTGTGAAAAGGTTATTTTAGTAGGTGGCACTGTAGCTGTAAGTGAAGATGTACAAGATGCTTTAGAGGGCAAAGCTGTTATTTCAAATGGGGATGCTAAAAAATTGCTGCTTCAGGGTGACGATGCTTTTAAGAAAGTATTAAAAATTAATGTGGATGGAAACTCCTATATGGATGTATCAGGCATAAGCTATGCTCCCGTAACAGATAACATAGGGGAATACAGTTCTATAAGTGAATATTTAAATGAAAACTATGGATTGAACAATTATTATACGAAGGATTTTGTAAGTGCTCTAATAAGTTTTGTATTTAAGGATATTGATGGTAAAGTTTATATGAGATATGGAAATCCTGAACCTGAACTTACTGTTGAAAATTCTGAAGTAGTTTCTAAGAAATATGATGGTAATAAAGCGGATATTACATTAAAGGGTTATTATTATGGAGAGTTATCCTATGCCAATGCCACTTTAGTTTACGATGGAAATAGGTGGCTCATAGATAAGTTTGATAACTGGGGAGTAGAGTAATTTACCTTGCAATAAAAGAAGACTATGAATTTTTTAAATTTATAATCTTCTTTTTATTACAAACTTTAGACAAAATAATCTCTTGAATAAGATGAAAAAGATGTTTATTTATACTATTTTACTTTTATATTTCGGTCAATATCATGTTGAAGACTAGGTATAATAGGGCATACTAGAGCTGTTATATTTATATTATGGTACCTGTATTGATTTTTGATATAGAGAATACTATAATAGCAACTATAGGCAGTTTGGGACGGAAGGTGCTATATTTATGGTGAGTACTTTAGAAAAAGAGCTATTTTCCATAATTGAAAATTTGAAAATTGCAGGATATGTTTCTTTTTATAGTAGATATAAAACAGTATTTTTTATTGCAGTAACCATAGTTGCAGTACTATTATCATTTGTAATTATATTTTATATAAATATAAAAAAAAGAAATTTAATGGAGCAAAGATATAAATTAGCTGCAGAAAGTTCTAACATTGCTATTTGGGAATATGACATAGAGAAAAATAATTTTTTTGCTTCAGATAAGTGGAAAGAAATTACTGGGTACAAAGTTAGTAAAAATGATAATCTTAAGATCATATTAGAAAAATTGTTACCAGATGAAAATAAAAAGATAATGCTAAATTATTTGGAGAATCACCTAGCAGGGATAACTCCTTTTTATGAATGCGAGTTTAAATTAACAACTAAAGGTGGAAAGAAAAAATGGATTTTTATTAGAGCAAAGGCACTTAGGAATGCAAAAGGAAAAGCTTTAAAAATAGCAGGCTATGTTACTGATATTACAGAACAAAAGCTTATACAGGATAAAAATAAATATCTAGGCTATTATGATAGCTTAACAGATCTTCCTAATAGAAAAATGTTTCAAGATAAGCTAAATAAGGTATTGAAAAGCTCTAGTGAAAATGATAAAAAAGGGGCATTACTTTTTATAGATGTAGATAATTTTAAAAGGGTAAATGATACTTTAGGTCATCAATGTGGAGACAAGCTTCTTCAATATGTGGCAAATACATTAAAAAATATTATGGAAGAAGATAATACTGTATTTAGATTAGGCGGAGATGAATTCTTGATAATACAGCATGATATAAAGGATAAGAATGATATTGTAAAAGTTTGTAATAAAATAATATTTGCATTTAAAGCACCATTTAAAATAAACGAAAATTTAATTCATATTAGTGCTAGTATAGGCATCTCCATGTATCCTCAGGATGGGACTACAGCTGATTCTTTACTGAAAAATTCAGATATAGCTATGTATAAAGCAAAAGATTCATGTAAAGGCATATATAAATTTTATAATAGAAGGATGTCTTATGAGGTTTCGAGAAAAGCGGAACTAGAAGAGGGGCTTAGAACTGCTTTAGAAAATAATCAATTTCAGTTATATTATCAGCCTGAAATTGACTGTAAAACTGGAAAAATCAAGGCTATGGAAGCTCTATTAAGGTGGAAAGTTGGGGAAAATGAATTCGTTTCTCCAATTGAATTTATTCCCGTAGCTAAAGACACATCATTAATAGTTCCTATTGGTAAGTGGGTACTGGAAACTGCTTGTAAGCAGCATAAACAATGGTTAGATAAAGGGTATGATTTTGGTATTATATCAATAAATGTCTCAAAGGTTCAATTACAGCATCCCAGTTTTTTTAAAATGGTAAAAACAGTTTTACATGAAAGTAATCTTCCACCAGAGCTTTTGGAAATTGAAATTACAGAAAGTGAAGTTATGCAATCTTTACAGTCTAATATAGCTGCCTTAGAAAAATTAAGAAGACTTGGAATAAGCATTGCTCTAGATGATTTTGGGACAGGCTATTCTTCATTAAATTATTTAAGATTACTTCCTATAAATACTCTGAAAATTGATAAGTTTTTCATTAATCGAATTCATCTTAATTCCAGAGATTGTTCTGTGGTAGATGGCATAATAAATCTATCTCACAAGATGAATATAAGTGTAGTTGCTGAAGGAGTGGAGTTTGTAAAACAATTTCAAATACTTCGATCTATGAACTGCAATAAAGTTGAAGGATACCTGTTTAGTAAGCCTATGCCTGTAGAAAATATTGAAAGTGTGGTTTATTCAATAGGTAAGTTTAATAATATGTTGGTATAAGTTGAATATGATTGTATTTAAATACATTATATTGTTATACAAAAATAAGGACTGTCACACTGAGAATAAATTTTACAACATATTGTATTAGCAAGTAAATTACAAAATAATATGTTGTATGTAAATTTCTTAGTGTAACAACCCTTTTTTTAATAAATTTATTAATGTTTCCCTGTCAATTCCTGTTCTCTCTTAGGATTTGCAAAGCTAGGTTCTGTAGGATTAGGGTCTCCATAGTATCTACCTGGTGTTGAAAGGTCAAAATACAATTTGGAATCTTGGGTTACACCAAAATCCTTATTTGAACCTGTAGACTTAACGTTATTTAAGGCCTCTCTAAATAATGCATTGTGAGCTTCTTCACGATTTAGTAAGAAATCTATTGTCTCACGTACATATTTATCGTTGATTTGGCGATATAGGTATTCATATACTACTTTTGCTCTTTGCTCGGATGCTATATTTGAAAGCAAGTCTGCAACAAGATCTCCTGTAACGGTTACATAATTTGCAGTCCATGGTTCGCCAGAAGAGTTCATTAATACTGGTGCTAATCCACCTAATACATGAGTTTCAATTTCTCCACTACCTACTGAATTGAAATCAACTGAATGACCGTTCAACAAATTTACAGTCTGAGCAACCATTTCCATATGGCTGAGTTCTTCTGAACCAATATCTAAAAATAAATCTTTTATTGCAGGATCATTTACTCTAAAACTCTGTGATAAGTACTGCATGGCAGCCTTGAGTTCGCCATTTCCACCACCTAATTGTTCTTGCATTAGTACTGCATACTGTGGATTAGGTTTTTCTACCTTAACTTCTTTTAAAAGTGGTTTCTCATGTTTAAACATTAGTATATCAACCTCTCCTTCATTTTGTAATTTATATTCATAAATCTAATTTAGTTTTTACAAAATGAACAGATATAATACATCTCATAGTTGATGTAATTTCAATATATAAAAAACTAAAGGAGAAGATTGAATAAAAACGTTATTGGCATTTTTAATTAATATGTTAGGAATTGTATTTAAAAGTTTATCTTATTTGCTGTCTTAAATTTTTAAATAGCTCAAGCATAAAGGCTTGTTCATTAATTATGTGTCTAACTAGTTCCTGCCAAGCTTTATTTGCTTTTGCGAAAGTAAGCAATTGAGGATAAAAAGATAGGGCACGGGTATCGTAATATATAAATTCATCAATTAATTTTTTTATATGCATAGTATATTGAGCAGGATTGGTGCTTGTAGATTTTTTCAGCTGAACTGCATTGTTATATAATTTTAAAAATGCATTGTGAATATTATTTAATCCATCTACTATAGGCTTTGGTAGTTTAATATTAGAAAGGGAAGCCACAGTTTTGAGAAAAATTGGATGGTCACTTGAAATATGAGACCACAGTTGAAGTTCGTTGAAAACGCAAGTAAATTGATTCATGTAAGTGTAACAATACATGAGTTACCTCCTGATAAAATTATACATAATAATATAATATGCAGGTTATTACAAAAAGGTTACTGTAATAAAATTATTTTTAAACAGGCACATTAAGTTTTTTTAAGCATCAGGTGGAGTCAAAACTCAACCTGATACTTAGAAATCTGATTATAATATTTTCTTTAATAAATTAATGTCTGTTATAGGTTTTTTGCAGGTAAAGTTTTCACAAATGTATGTGGTAGTTTTGTTATTGATGTCTATATAGTTTTCTATAATAGGGGAAATAGTGCTCAAATCTTTATTTAAATTGCAGTACAAAATTGAAATTGTAAAAGGATTAAATTTCTCATTTATCATATGAACTACTTGCTTACCTTCCTCAATGTTGCTTCCTGCAGATACAATAATTTGCCTTATAGGTGATTTTGAAAATAAAAGTGATATAAGAGAAAATGAGCATGCTCTTGGAAAGCTATTTATTTCTCTTGAAAAAGCGTCAAATAGCTGTTTAGCTTTATCTTCAAAATCATAACTGCTTGTTAAATGGGACAATCGCAGCAAATTTAATGTGGCTACGGAATTACCAGAGGGAATGGCACTATCATATATTTCCTTTGGCCTTGTAATTAACTTCTCACCGTCATTTCCATATAGGAAGAAGCCTCCATTTTCTTTATCCCAGAAAAGTTTTAATAAATCTTCATTGAGTTCCAGTGCTTTTTTTAGGTAATCTGTGCTGTAGGTTGTTTCATATAATTCTATAAGTCCCCATATTAAAAAGGAGTAATCATCTAGATACCCTAAAAAAGAAGCTTCTCCATCACGATATCTTGCAAGGAGGCGGCCGTCTGATCTAACTAAGTTTTTATAAATAAAGTCTACAGCTTTTTTGGCAGCTTTAGTATATTTGGAGTTGTTTAAAACTCTGCCAGCTATTGACATAGCAGCAATCATTAGGCCGTTCCAGGAGGTTAAAATTTTATCATCTTTATAAGGATGTATTCTTTTTTCTCTTTCAGCAAATAATTTCTCCCTGCAGTTTTCTATAAATTGCATATCATCTTCTGGAATAGAACTATTTATTGAGTTTAGAATATTTTTACCTTCGAAGTTTCCTCCTTTTGTTACATTAAAATAAGAACAAAACTTGCTGCCATCTTCTTCTTGAAGTATATCTTTTATTTCTTCTTCTGACCAGACATAAAATTTACCTTCTTCACCTTCAGAATCAGCATCTTCTGCAGAGTAAAATCCGCCTTCATTTGAAGTCATGTCCCTTAGTACATAACTTAGTATTTCTTCTGCTGTTTTACAGTATTTTTTATTACCTGTAGCTTGAAAGGTTTCAATATAGGCTATAATTAAGAGTGCATTGTCATAGAGCATTTTTTCAAAATGTGGAACAAGCCACTTTCTATCTACAGAATAGCGGCTGAAGCCAAAACCTATGTGGTCGTATATTCCACCTTCCCTCATATAGTGCAATGTTTTTTCTACCATCTCTATAGCAGAAGGATCTTTAGTTTTGAAAAAGTATCTGAGTAAAAAAAGTAAATTATGAGCTGAAGGAAATTTGGGAAAGTCTCCAAAACCTCCATATATAGGATCAAAATCATATTTGAAATTTAAAAAAGTTTTTTGAAAGATATCTTCATTAATGGTTTCATTAGAAGTTTCCTTTGAATTTTTTAAGGAATCTAATATTTGTGTGCTGGCATTTAAAAGTTCACTTCTATTGTTTTTCCATGCCTTTTTAATGTAGTCTAAAATGGACATTAGCCCCATGAGGCCATGTCTGCTATTTTTTGGAAAATAGGTACCTGCAAAAAAAGGCTTTTGATCAGGTGTCATGATAATTGTAAGGGGCCATCCCCCGCTTCCTGTGATGGATTGACATACATCCATATATATACTGTCTATATCCGGCCTTTCTTCTCTATCTACTTTTATGGATATGAAGCTGTCGTTTAGCATTTCAGCTGTTTCTGTGTCTTCAAAGCTTTCTTTTTCCATAACATGACACCAATGGCACGTACTGTATCCTATGGATAAAAATATAGGCTTATCTTCTGATTTAGCCTTATTAAAAGCCTCTTCTCCCCAAGGATACCAGTTTACTGGATTGTGTGCGTGTTGTAATAGATATGGAGATTTTTCATTTATTAATCTATTGGGTGTACTCGTTAGGTTCATAGAATCACCTCCTAGTATTTTATTTACAGACATAGTATATCCAAGATAAAGTATTTTCAGTCTTACAAAATGAAGAATGTAATAAATAAGTTATTGGATATGTTTAATCTGATTATAGGTAGTAGAATATAACAGGCTTTAGCACTCAAAACAAAAGAAGGACTGGGGAATAATCCTCAATCCTTTTTTGTGTGTTTGCTTTTCTTGTTCTAGTTCTTTTACTATTCGTGCCATTATATTGAAACTTCTGATTATGGCTTCATTGGAGGACTTGATGGCTTTAACTGTAATTGTAAGTTCAAAACCATTTATAATTCGTTTTTCTGTATATTGTCTATTCTGTATTATGCTAAGTCAAGGGCTGCAATGTTTGCTAGGCCTTTTTTGTTTGCAAAAATAGTTACAAAATATAAATTTTAAGTGCTAGGGGTATAATTTCCCCTGAAATTGTGCCAGAAAGGCCGGGTGGCTCCCTTCGTGTGGAAAAATCGCAAAATTCTATAGGATGGTAAGGCTTACATGCATAAAAAATTTTAAAATACCTATTGCAGACGACGTAGCGTCGTGTGCTAAGATTAAAACCAAGAGGTGAAAAATATGAATGATGAAAAAGATCGAGTGTTTACAGTAGGAGAATTGGCAGGCCTCGTCGGAGTTACTGTAAGGACACTTCAATATTATGATAAGGCAAACCTGCTCCACTCGTCATATAACAAAAGTCATAAAAGAGTATATAATATTGATGATCTGTTGAAATTACAGCAAATTTTGTTTTTGAAGTCACTGGGTTTTTCGCTTGGAAAAATCGGTGGTAAAATTCTAAATCATGGAAATTATATTGATTTAGGAAAAGTTTTTGAAGGACAGCGTGAGATTATGTTCAGTAGGGTTCAGAATTTAAACAAAATTATTGAAATATTAGATTTAGTGATCTCAGAAACAAAAGCTGGACAAAAAGTTAGTATGGATAAACTCGTTACTATTCTAAAGTTGATGAATCAAGGAAATCCATATTCTTTTGTAATCCGTTATTTCAATGATGAACAGCTCAAAAAAATAAACGGACACATGTTGGAAAGTCCGGAAAAACAGGGTGCTGCAAAAAAAGTTTTTTCACAGCTTGACGTCCTTTATCATAAAGGTGTCGACCCGACTGGAAAAGAAGGGCAGAAGCTTGCAGAACAGTGGTGGAATTTGGTTTGCGATTTTGCTTCCGGCGATCCGGAGATGTTTCAAGCATTGTTTTCAGCTGGGCGAGATCTTGATAACTGGCCTGAAAGCACGAAAGACATTCAGAAATCCATTGAAGACTTTTTAGCCAAGGCTTTAAATCTTTATTTAAAGCAAAATGGAATACAACTTGAAAATATCTGCAAAAAAAGATGCAAATCAATCGAGGATATCCAGGATTAACTTAGGAGGTAACTCATGTTTAAGATGTTTCAAAATCTACGGAACCACATCCCGTATGTGTGTACGCTGATTGTTTTGATTTTTGCACAGATTATATGTGATCTGTACTTACCTACTCTTATGTCATCTATTATCAACAATGGAATCATGGAAGAAAATATCCCATATATTCTGCGTTTCGGAGGAGTGATGCTGTTTGTGTCAGGATTCGGAATCATCTGTGCTGTCATAGCAAGTTTTTTGAGTGCTCACGTATCAGCCGATCTTGGCAGTGTTCTGCGCAGTCGTGTCTTTAGATGTGTGGAGAGTTTATCACTGCATGAATTCGATAATTTTGGAGCTTCCACGCTTACCACCCGTACCACAAATGATATTATTCAAATTCAAACGTTTACAATATTAATGCTTAACATGATGCTTCGCGCGCCATTGACAGCAGTCGGTGGCATCATCCTTGCCTACCGTCAGGATAAAGGACTCACGGTGATTTTTGCTATGGCGTTTCCCGTGCTGGTTGCCTTGATTGCCATTGTTATGGGGACAGCGATGCCTGCCTTTAAACACGTTCAGACAAAACTGGATAAGGTAAACCTCGTGATGGCTGAAAATTTAAAGGGCATTCTGGTTATCCGGGCGTTTAATCGAATTGACCATGAAAATAGGCGCTTTGATTACGCCAATTCCGACCTGACTGCTACTTACATTAAGGCCAACCAGATTATGTCCTTCCTTCTGCCCGGTTTTATGCTTGCAATCAATGCTATTGTGTTGTTCATACTATGGTTTGGAAGCATCCGGGTAAACACAGGTGAAATGAATATTGGTGCTTTGACGGCTTTTCTGCAATATGCCGTGCTGATTTTTTCAAACTTTGTCATGTTTTCCATTATGTTTGTTTTTCTTCCCCGTGCTCAGACTGCCGCTCAGCGCGTTTCGGAGGTTCTTGAAACCAGACAGGAAATACTTGAACCTGTTATTGCAAAAACAGAGGAAAATTTGAAAGGAGTAGTGGAGTTCCGGAATGTTACATTCCGCTATCCCGGAGCTGAACAACCGGCTATCAGCGGCATCAGTTTTTTGGCAAGACCAGGTGAAACCACAGCAATCATTGGGGGCACCGGCAGTGGAAAATCCACACTCGTGGATCTGATTCCTCGCTTTTACGACGTGAGTGAAGGAAAAATTTTACTTGACGAGATCAATGTGAAGGACATGGCACAAAAAGAACTGCGGGTCAAAATCGGCTTTGTACCGCAGACAGCGGTGCTTTTTACAGGAACAATTGCCGACAATCTTCGTTATGGGCGGAAAAGAGCAACGAATGAAGAGTTGGAATATGCGGCTAAAACCGCACAGGCGGCGGACTTTATCGCGGAGACAGAAAACGGCTATGACACCATGC
Source organism: Clostridium sp. 001 (assembly GCF_019056555.1). NCBI lineage: Bacteria > Bacillati > Bacillota > Clostridia > Eubacteriales > Clostridiaceae > Clostridium > Clostridium sp. 001. Next base: position 4,334,800 of record NZ_CP020473.1, read on the forward strand.
TCTCTGAAGGCGGAGGTAACCTGTCGGGAGGACAGAAGCAGCGCCTTTCGATTGCCCGTGCTTTGGTGCGCCATCCGGAAATTTATATTTTCGATGACAGCTTTTCAGCATTGGATTTTAAAACGGATGCTGCTCTGCGCGCCGCTCTGCAAAAAGAAACAGAAAATGCTACCGTATTCATCGTTGCTCAACGTGTCGGGACTGTAATGAATGCAGACCGGATTATTGTTCTGGATAACGGAGCTGTAGCCGGTATGGGAACACATGAGGAATTGATAAAAAGCTGTGGCATCTATCAGGATATTGTGTCTTCCCAGTTTTCAGAGGAGGAAATGGTATGAACAAGAAAAAATTTAATATGGCTGACTTTTGGAAAATTGCCAAACGCCTGTCCAGATACCTGAGACCACAACGATTACGCCTCACAATTGTCATTATTTGTAGCATCATTGCGGCAGTTTCCGCAGTTGTATCGCCAAAAATCAGTGGACTTGCAGTCAACCAGCTGGCAGAAAGCGTTATCGGCAAAACAACAGTCCATTTTGATGTTATTGGACGGCTTTTGATGGTTATGTTTTTCATTTATTTTTTGAGTGACATCTTTACGTTTATTATGCAATTTATGATGGTGTCTATTTCGCAAAAAGTTGTCTATCAACTTCGTCAAGATGTGAACCGCAAGTTGGCAAAACTTCCTCTTCGATATTTTGATGCTCATCAAAAAGGTGATATTTTAAGCAGAATGACCAATGATGTGGATACCATATCCACGACACTCCAGCAGAGTTTGATACAAATTATTCAGTCGATATTTCAACTGATCGGTTTTATCGTCATGATGCTGACCATCAGCCCGCTCCTGACGTTGATTATAATTGGTACTCTGCCGCTGTATCTCTTGGCTACAGGTGCCATTGCTAAACGTTCTCAGGATTATTTCGCCGCACAACAGCAAATCATTGGCAAACTCAGTAGCCATACGTCGGAAATGTATGCCGGGCACAAAGTTGTCAAAGCATTCGGACACGAAGATGAATCCATTGCTCAGTTTGAAACTATGAATCAAGAACTCAATACGGCAAATTGGAAAGCACAGTTTGTTTCCGGTATGACATCGCCTGTCATGAATTTCATTACCAATATCGGCTATGTATTGATTTGTGTTGTTGGTGGTATTTTTGCTACAAGGAGCTGGATGGGTATTGGAGATATCACGGCATTTATCCAGTATTCTCGTCAGTTGAGCCAACCAATCATCCAAGTGGCCGGTATCCTTAATATTATGCAATCTACTACCGCCTGTGCCGAGCGTGTTTTTGAAGTGCTTGATGCAAAAGAGGAAACACCTGACCCGAAAGATACAAAAGCGATTGTAAAACCGCACGGCAATATTCAGTTTGAACATGTCAAGTTCCGGTACAACGAAAGCAAGCCATTGATTGAAGACATGAATCTCGACATTAATGAGGGCGAAACTATCGCTATTGTAGGACCGACCGGTGCTGGGAAAACCACACTTGTGAATTTACTTATGCGATTTTATGAAATTAACAGCGGTAAAATCAAGTTTGATGGAGTAGACCTGCGCGAAATAAGGCGTGGCGACCTTCGCACAATGTTCGGAATGGTGCTTCAGGATACATGGTTGTTTCAGGGATCAATTGAGGAGAATATAAAATATGGGCGCGAAAATGCCACTCACGACGAAATCGTCAATGCTGCGAGAGCTGCCTATGCTGACCACTTTATCCGCAACTTGCCGGAAGGCTATAAAACAATTATCAATGAAGAAGCGTCAAATATCTCGCAAGGTGAAAAACAGTTGCTGACGATTGCGCGTGCAATGCTTGCCAATCCAACCGTTCTCATTCTCGACGAGGCAACCAGTTCTGTGGATACCCGAACGGAGATGCTGATTCGAAAGGCAATGGGAACACTCATGAGAGGACACACTAATTTTGTAATTGCGCACCGTCTTTCTACAATCCGTGATGCAAAATGCATTTTGGTCATGAATCATGGTTCTATTATTGAACAGGGCAACCATAAGGAATTACTTGCAAAAGGAGGCTTTTATGCTGAACTGTATAACGCACAGTTTAGCGGTGAAAGCACGTAAATATCTCACAGTAAATGAAATTAATTTTTGAAAATTGTTCGCGTACAAACATTAATCAGATTAAAAATGTAAAAAATGTGTTTATTATATTGACATAGATCAAAGAATGAAAAAATCACCAGTATGTTATAAAGATAAAAGGGCTGCTATAATAGCTTAAGGGATATAATAGTTGAGCAAAGATTTATATGTGCTTTGAGCAGAGGTATGTATAAATCGGCCATATGTAAACTATAATATTGATACAATAGAAAGTCCTTGATTTCAGGGAATTTTCGTGTTTTTTGGAGAAAATGAAGCACCTAAAAAAGAATTTTGAAGCTAAGAATATGGAAATATAATTGAAAATTAGCTTCCAGCCAGATAAAAAATATATTGTACAGGTAATAAATTCTAAGGTGTATCTGAAAAAATCATAGTAGATTCAGTCATACAGGACTGCTATGATGATGCCGGAAACAATTTAAATGAGAATATGTCAGGTTAATTCTTAAAAATGAAGTCTGGTGAAAATATTATAGAATAGAGAGGAAATGTTACTAAAGTTGAGCTTTTACCAAACTGGCGGTGGTTATAAAAAAATTTACTTTTAATTGAAGTATTGACACTAATGAATTAAAATAGAGGTATAATAAAAAACTAGGAAGGTGAACAAATGAAGCCTACAAACTATGAAGATTTAATTATGAAAAGAGCAATGGATATATTTGCAGAGGAAGGATTAAAATTCTTTGGCATAAACAAAAAAGTTAAGGAATTAGGACCAACAGAATTAGTAGTTTTAGAAACTAAAAATATGTTCATGGACTACACTTTCCTAATGGAAGATGACACTTTTATACATTTTGAGTTCCAGACGACTAATAAAGGAAAAGCAGATTTAAGAAGGTTTAGAGCCTATGAATCAATGCTGAGTCATCAGACTGGAAAAGATGTGATTACATATGTTGTTTATTCAGGCAATATAAAAAATCCAGCAAATACTTTAAAAACAGGAATAAATGAATACAAAGTAAATTCTATATCTATGGCTGATAAAGATGGAGACAAAATCTATAATGATATTGTAGAAAAAATAAAATCTGGTAAGGATATTACAAAACAAGATATAATATCTTTAACATTTACTCCTATAATGAGTGGAAAGATAGGTACAGTAGACAAGATAATTAATGCTATAAATGTAGTAAAAGATATAAATAATGACTATAAGTATGACGTAGAATCAATACTATATGCTTTTGCAAATAAATTTTTAAGTGGAAAAGATTTAGAAAGAGTAAGGGAGGAATTGAGAATGACTGAACTTGGTAAAAGCTTAATAAATGAAGGAAAAGATGAGGGGAAAAAAGAAAAAACTATAGAGATAGTCAAAAGAGCAATAAAAAAAGGCATGGATAATGAAACAATAAAAGAATTAACAGATTTAGACATTGATGAAATTGAGTTGATAAGAAAAGTACTAAAATAGAATGATTATAAATATAAAAAAACTTTTACATTAAATTAGCTTATTATGGTTATAGTAAGCTAGTTTTTTTATTGCCTCAAATTAAATTGATTAAAGGTGGTTGTAATGATATGCATCTACGATAAGAAAACTATTAAAGGAAACTTTGATAACAATGGTCTTGGAATTTTAAAGGTATGGGCAAAACATATCCTCTATGACCTCTCCTATTACTTTATAGAAAACATGAAAGCCGAAAATTGCAGTGTAAAAACAGCTATGCAGAAATCTTTAGTAGGAGATTTGATAACTATATATACAGCAGATAGTGATATTATAATTGAAAATACAATTGAGGTTGAAGAAAAGAATCCTGTAGAAGCCATATTTTCAATAATAAATATATGGGGCTGCGGCGAACTAAAAAGAGATAACTTTGATATTAAAATATTGAAAGCCATAGGAAAAGATGCAGGAGTATTGATTGCGCAGGGTAAAAATATAGCAGGTTTGAAATTTAATATAGATACTACAAGTGTTGCAACTAAGCTTTATCCTGTAGGAAAAAATGATATAAAACTTACTGAAAAATATATTAGTGTTCCCAACTGGAATAGTGATGCATATCCACCATTTCCTATTATAAAGAAGGTGGAATTTAAAGATGCTGGAGATGAAGTTACTTTAAGAGCACTCGCAAAAGAAGCTGCAAGTGTAATAGGTTTAAGCAGGGTAAATATTGATGTGGATTTTATAGAACTTAGCAAAACAAAGGAATATGATAAATATAAGCATCTTCAAACGGTTAATGTTGGGGATTCAGTTATAGTAAGGCATAAAGATTTTAATATTGATGTAAAAGTGCCTGTAATTAAAGTAAAGAAAGATATTTTAAATTGCGTAAATATTAAAGTTGAACTTGGACAGCCCAAAGACAGTATATTAAAACAGCTTGATACAGCAAATATTAAGACTACATTAGATGAACTTGGAAATAAAGTAGCTGAATCCTTCAGCTCAATGCTTTATTATGCAAATCCAGCAGCTTTAACTGTAGGTACAGCATCAATTGAACCTGTATATTTAGGAATAACAGCAGTTGCAGATACAAACTTATCTATGAATTTTACTATGTACTGCACAGCCAGCAGTTTATGCACAATAACAATAGAAATTCAATTAGATAACAAGGATATCCCATTTACACCAAAACAAAAATTACAGCAGGGAGATAATGTTATAGGCATACCTCTTGGAATACCACAAGTTCAACAAGGAGCACATTATATTGCAGTGTTTTTAAAAGTAGATGCAGGTACAGTAAATATACCTATGTTCAATCTTCAATGCATGATTGATGGAAGAAATCTTCAAGGTGGTTTAAGTGCAGAGCACCCACATGCAGAATGTTCACAGAATCAGGGTTTTGTGAATATGAATGGCCTATATATAAATAAGGTATCAGGACAGAATGTAAATATAACATCACAAGTGCCAACGCGATCTTCATTAAATGAAAAAATAGTAGTAAATTCTAATTTATTTACAAATAAAAATATTACAACTAATTATAGTATTTCTTTTAAATAGAAAAAAATGATGACAGTATTTGGATATTAAAAACTTATGGTGATGATATATACCACAAAGAAAGAACAAGAATAATAGATGCTTCTCCAATCTTAAAAATATGGTTACCTTCAGATGAATTGACTGTACCCAAAAAACTCAGGTAATTAAACCTAGACCAATAATAGTTGCTATGAAGGAGAATATTTTATTTAGCAAGGCATATATAAAAGATATTATGAATGGAGTAGTGATTTTAGAGAATACAAGTAGTGGAATTATAGTTTTTATAGTAAGTATAGATACTGGAGTTTCATGGAAAGTATGGAATGGAAGTTTATGGATTCTGGTGGATATAACAAATATGGGGGATGTAAAAACTAAAGGAATGACTATTACAACACTTCAAGGAATTACTGAAGCACAATGGACGTCTCTTGGTCTTTCAGATAAGAAGATAAGACTTGCATGGTATATGGAAGTTAGTTCAAGTGCAGATGTTTTAAGATTGAAGGAGATAAGGGTTAACTATAACATAAATTAGTTAGTGATGTTTAATAATCTAACTTCCTCAAATTTCATGATATACTAGAATAAGTTATAATATGTAACTAGATGACGTTTGAAGGAGAATAAATATGAAAATTTTATTAGAAGAATTATTAAGAAATAGTTTTATACCAGAAATAGATTCAGCAGATAAGCTCCCAGATGCACCAGGAGCATATCTTATATGTTCAAAAAATATTAATGATTTACCAGATAAAATGAAAGAGCTAGATTTTAAGTCTGTCTATGGATTACCAGTAATATATGTGGGAATTGCGGGTAGACCTACTTCAAAAGTAAAAAGTTTAAGGATGAGAGATTATAAGAACCATTTTTATGGAACAGCAAGAAAGTCAACATTAAGGAAAAGTATTGGTGTATTATTTGGATTTGAAAAAGAATATGAAAATAAAGAAAATAATAATAAATACAAATTCAGTGCTAAACATGAGGAACAACTTACACAATGGATGAAAAATAATTTAATTATGCATTTTGTAAAAATTGATAATCCTATGGAATTTGAAATATTTTTAATTAATACTTACGAACCACCGCTTAACCTGAAAGATAATAAGAGTAATGCGAATGAAACTTTTAGAAAAGAATTAGGCAAGTTACGAACTGAACGATAAACAAACTTATTTAATAATACATTATGTTTTTTAAACAGAAAATGCTTGCACTTGTAGGCTAGTAAAAGCAATTTGGATAAAGTATTGGATTATGATAATTAGCTGCATTTTAATAAATATAATATAGAACTTTAATTGAGGATATTCTAATTTTGTTCACTAACTAAAAAGGCAATCATATCTTTTTTTAGTTTGTCCCTGGTAACAGAAATGGTAGTATTGTCCAAATATTGTATATATTATAGAATATTGTTATAATTAGTATGTGTATAAAGATTTATACTAAATTAGGGGGATGCATGAAAATGAGTAAAAAAATTCTGAAACCACTTGCAAGTCTTGGAATTATGTCATTAGTTATAATTACAGTTTTATCAGCTAATCCAGTTAAGGCATCAGTAGGTCAAGTCACAAGAATAAGTGGTGCTGATAGGTATGCTACAGCAGCACAAGTTGCTACGTCAAATTGGACAACTTCAGATAATGTTGTGTTAGTATCAGGAGAGAGATATTCAGATGCAGTAAGTGCCTCTGAATTAGCTAAGAGATTAGATGCTCCTATATTATTAACAACAGCTGATGCATTGGATCCAAATACATCAGCTGCTTTATCTTCATTAGAAGCTAAAAATGTATATGTAATAGGTGGAAATGCTTCAATTTCACAGGATGTGAGGGATAGCTTAAAATCCAAATATAAACTAACAGAATTAGGTGGAGCAAATAGATATGAAACTAATATGGCTGTCGCTACGGAATTAGTTAAATTAGGAGTAGATCCAAGTAATGTTATGATGGTTGGAGGGGAAGGATTCTCGGATGCTTTATCAGTAGCACCAATAGCTTCAGCTAAAGGACAGATTCTTTTGTTAGCTAACAATGATACAAGTTGTATGAAACCGGCAATTGACTTCGTAACAAAAAATAAGTCAAAAGTTACGGTTGTAGGAACTACAAATGTAATAAGTGACAAAATGTATAATACAGTTAACGGTACTTCAAGGGTTAATGGAGGAACTGATAGATTTGACACTAACTTAAAAGGATTAGCGGCATTCAGTACAACACTAAATTTTAATAAAGTATATATCGTGAATGCAAGCAATGATGGATATGCAGATGCATTAGTAGCATCTGCAGTAGCTGGAAAAACTGGAGCACCATTAGTATTATTGGATAGCCAAACATCACAAGCAACAGCAAATGCGATAGATTACATAAAAACTAATATACCTAAAACTTCAGACTTAAATGTTATAGGTGGAACAGGTGTTGTTACAAATGATACAGTTGATATCATAAACGGCATTATCACTGGTAAGCCAATAGTAAGTTTTAAAGATAAAAATTTAGAAGAGGCAGTAAGAGACTCTATTGATAAACCAAATGGTACTTTGTATAAAAGTGATGTTGAAAAAATAACTGTATTAAGTGCTCAGGATAGAGGTATAAAAGATATTAGTGGAATTGAAAACTTAACTAATTTACAATCACTTGCTTTATATAGTAATCAAATAAGTGATATAAGTATGGTAAAGGATTTAACTAATTTACAAGAACTTAATTTAGCTGATAATCAAATAAGTGATATAAGTGGATTAAAAGATTTAACTAATTTGCAAACTCTTTATTTACAGAATAATAAAATAAGTGATATAAATGGGTTAAAGGATTTAACTAATTTACAAAAGCTTTTGTTAGAGAACAATGAAATAAGTGATATAAGCGCATTGAAAGGTTTAACTAATTTAGAATCCCTTTCTTTAGATGACAATAAAATAAGTGATATAAATATGTTAAAGGATTTAACTAATTTACAAAATCTTTTTTTAGCTGACAATGAAATAAGTAACATAAGTGCATTGAAAGGTGTAACTAGTTTACAAGAACTTTATTTAGATTCCAATAAAATAAGTGATATAAGTGAGTTGAATAGTTTAACTAATTTACAAGCACTTGGGTTAAGTTCCAATGAAATAAGTGATATAAAGGGGTTAAAGGATTTAATTATTTTAAAATTTCTTGATTTAAAGAACAATAAAATAAGTGATGTTGATAAGGCTTCGTTAAAAAATTTTTTACCAAGATGCACTATCATATATGAATAACATATAAGCAATAAACAAAAAGGGGATGCCCATAAAGTAAAAAAGTCTTCTTCTGAAAATTATAGAAAGTTATCTAGAGAAGAGTGGGTAATAGTTGAGAACTGCCATGAGGCTATAATAACACAAGATGAATTTGATAAAATACAGCTGCTAATTAAGAAAAGAACTTTGATACCAGCAGGGGCAAGAGCTTCAAAGACTGAATTTACGGGAGTATTAAGATGTGGATGCTGCGGACATACGATGCAGATTCAGAAAAAAAAGGATGGAAAAGATTTAATTAGGTGCTGCAGATATTCAGATAGCAGTGGGAAAAGGTGTATTAATAGAGGAGGATATTTACAGCCAGTAAAAGATGAAATAAAAAAAGCCATTATACAATATAAAAAAGAAGTTTTAAACAAACTGCAAGGTATAAATAATAAAGGAAAAAATCTTACCATGAATCAATTAAAATCAAAACGCAGGGAATTGAAAAAATTTCAAGAGGCTCTTGAGAAAATACAAGATTCATATGATTTAGGAGATTATAGTAGAGAAGAATTTTTAAGAAGGAAATCAAAATGGAATAGTAAAATTTTAGAAGCCAAAAGCCAAATTTCCCTGTTAGAGAAGTAGTTGAAATTTCAAGAACAGGTTACTGATGAAGAAAGGCTGAATATTATAAATTATTTCCTAGAAAATATTGACTCAATAGAAGATGTAAAAGATAAAAACAAATTATATCGAACTATATTAGATAGTGTGATATGGAGGAAAGTAGATACGAAGGAAGCAGAAATAGAAATAAATTTTCTGTAAGGATTTAAGTACATATTATCGTTGCCTATTATGACGCCAATGGCACGTACTGTATCCTATGGATAAAAACACAGGTCTATCTTCTGATTTTGCCTTTGTAAATGCTTCTTCTCCCCAGGGATACCAATTTACTGGATTGTGTGCGTGTTGTAAGAGATACGGGGATTTCTCATTTATTAATCTATTGGGTGTGCTTGTTAGGTTCATAGAATCACCTCCTAAAATTTATTCTTATTATAGATTTATCTTTTGTGAAGTAAATTATTCAAATAAAAGTATGTTTTGCGTGGGATGTGATATTTAAAAATAAAGTAAAGCAGTTTATGAAAAATATTGAAATTAGAACTGATAAAGGATTTGAGATGAAATTGTTTTTTAGGTAAAATTGTTTGTGGTAATTGAGCGAGCTTCTATGGAAGAAAAGTTTGGCATTCCAACAGTAGACATAGAAGGGTTATATAGCAATGCAATTCTAAATTTAAAAATGATGAGAAGTGTGGTACACGTCATATTTACGAGGATACTTTAAAAGAATCTTTTTTATAGGATTTTAATAGCATTGTTAAAAATAAAGATGAGGTATTAAAAGACTATGAAGAAATAATACAAGCTTTAACGGATACTTCAAAGATTGATAAAGAAAGTACTAATTTTCAAAAATAAAGTGAAGTAGTAGAATTATTAAAAAAGTGCGTGAAGGAAAATGGATACATAGCTTTAGATCAAGCTGAATATGAAGAACGTTATAATTCATTAACAAAACGTTATGGAGCTATAGAGAATAGACTTGAAGGAATAAATGAAAAGCGGTTAGAGCGAAGTGCTAAAAGAGAGAATATAGAGGAATTTATAAAGATATTAGAAAAGAGTTCTATAATTTTGATATTAAAATATACTATTTGTATCTACTGTAAATCTACTATAAATACTCTTTCTTTTTATTGTACGATTCAAGCTAATACCTGGTGGTAGAGGATCTTTTTCTATATTTAAAAATATAGAAAAATTAATAGATAGGAGGAGCATCATAACGTTTAAAAACAGCATTGCCTACAGCAAATACTTAATAAAATGATTTAATTTACTTAAATTTTATGACATAAAATAAGTGGAATTATTGATATAAAATGGTTATACTGGTTATAGTAGGGGGGATAAACATGAAAAAAAGATTATCAGGAATTATTTTTACTGCAGCTATATTTTGTGGGGTATTTTTTACATCAAATGTTGTAAGTGCAGCAACACTACAAGATAGATTATGCGGCAATAATAGATATGAAACTAATTCTAAAATTGTAGACTCAGGTTGGATATCATCAGAATATGCTGTAATAGCAAGTGGAGAAGGCTTTGCAGATGCACTATGTGCGGCACCTTTAGCTGAGAAAAATAAAGCACCTATAGTTTTAACTAGCAGGAATGCTTTAAGTTCAGAGGCCAAAGAACAATTAACAAGACTTAAAGTAAAAAAAGTATTTATTGTTGGTGGAACAGCATCTGTATCTGATAATGTAAAATCTGAAATAACAAATATGAATATTGAAACTACTAGAATATATGGACAAAACAGATTTGAGACATCATTAGAGGTAGCTAAGGCTTTAGGAAATATTAATGGTGCAGTAGTAACAAATGGATTTGGATTTGCAGATGCTTTATCTATAGCACCTATAGCAGCAAAAAAGGGAATGCCTATATTACTTACTGCCAAGGATGAGTTATCAACACCAATTAGGGAATTTTTACATAATAGTTCTTATAATGAAAGTTATATAGTTGGAGGAACTGGAGTAGTAAGTGATAAAATATCCTCACAGTTGAACAATGTTACAAGGCTTGGCGGAAATAGTAGATATGAAACAAATTCAGCTATATTAGACCATTTTGATAATGATTTTAGTTATGATAAGATTTATGTTGCATCAGGAGAAAATTATCCAGATGCATTATCTGGCAGTGTACTAGCAGCTTCAAGTAACTCTCCTCTAATTTTAGTAGGAACCTACGTTGATCCTTCAGTAGAATCTTCAATAAAAGCTCAACACGAAAAATATAATAATGTAGTAGCTTTAGGAGGTACAGGCGTAGTCACAGATGCAGTAATAAATAGTATTGTCAGTGGAGTTTTTATACCAAGCATAAGTGATGATGAAATAAAAGAATTAATATATAATGCAGATCAAACATATTGCTGCGATATACTAGGACTTACTGAGAATAATACTATATCTACGGATAAAGGAACTTATTATAAACTAAAAGACAATGTAAATACCTATGACAAGCTATTTAATTATTATAATAAATATTTTTCAGAAAAAAAATCAAATCACTTTATAAATACTAATTTGTTTATAAAGGTAAATAATATTTTTTATTTCTTTGGTAGTAATGCTGGAATAAGGCCTTTATTTTTACAATCTAAAATAGAAAATAAAACTGTAGATGGTAATAAAATAAATGTAACTTTACGTACTTATTATGAGGATGATCCTAAAGAAAAAAGTCCTTTTGATTGTAGTTTTACTTTAATTTATGAAAATGGACGTTGGTTAGTAGATGATGCAACTAGTGGTATGGATTGGAATGCTTTCGATTATAGGGATAACCAGAGCTAGGATTACAAGAGAACAAGCAAGTGAAATGCAATAGAGTTATTTTTGTAGGGGAGAAGATATATAGTTAACTTCTCCCCAGGGATACCAGTTTACTGGATTATGTGCATGTTGTAAGAGATAAGGGGATTTCTCATTTATTAATCTATTGGGTGTACTTGTTAGGTTCATAAAGTTTTATAAAGTTTTATAAAATCTTCAAATGATAGTACCTCAACAATATTTTTAATAGTTTTACTGTTTGATATTAAATTTTTGTTCCTTTTGATTTTTAATTATAGCATTTATAATTACTGCCTTATCATTCTCTGATAAAGTAGTATTGTTTTTAAAGCTCTCTATATTACTTAACATAGAATCTAAGTCTCTATTACAGAAAATCTTAACATCTGTTTGTCCACTTATACTAATTGCAACTTCAGTATTGGAAAAATAAACAATCTTTTGAACTTTAAAGTTAAATCCATTTAATCTTAAAAATTCTTCAATTCTTCTACCATGCTGACTTACTTGTTTAACTGGATTATAAAATTCGTGGTCTCCACTATTCATTCTGTCTTGTTTCCAATTTTGATTATTAACATCACCTTGTATAAATCCTGAATGATTTTTTGTTTCAACAATGAAAATACCATTTGAACCCACGATTAGATTATCTAATTCATTACTGCTTCCGTTTGTAGTTATAATAGGATTGCTTATTATAGTATAATCATCTGACAATCTTGCAAGACTTTGAACTGTGTTAAATTCTCCTGTTAGCCCTGATTCATATATATCAAGTTGTTTTTTTAACTTTTTTACTATTCTTTTTCTAAAAAATTTATTTATTTTAGAAAAAGCAGTAAAAATCAAAGCGAAGAAAAGCATTACACTAGCATAAGCTACATTTTGGTTTGCTATTCGTCTACTTTTACCATATGTTTCATCCATTTTTTGTCTATATTCTTCTGCTTGTTGTTGAGACTTTTTTTGACCAGCCTCAAATTCTTGTAGAGCTTTTTGCTTGTTTTCTTCAAATTGTTGCTGATTTTTTTGTTTGCTCTTTTCAGCTTGCTGTTGCATTTCTTGATTAACTTCTTCAAAAGACTTTTGAGAAGCATGAACTGATATACCCATTAAACCCATTATACAGAATAATGCAAACATAAATGCAAATATTTTAACTATTATATCTCCTGCCTTCATCCACATGTATTGTCTTATAATTTTTTTTTGGAGACTTTCCCTTTTATCAGCTATATTATTATTCATTTTTATTATTTTTGCCACAAATTACTTCCTCCTTTGTATATTTATATTAATATTTTCGTAGCATCTGACGTAACGTATAAGCATATTTTATATTAAAATATATCATTTGTGTATAGCTTTTATTACATTTATCAATAAATAGTATTACAAGCTATATACCAGAACTACATTCGCTGTTATCCAAAAAGTGAATACTAATCAGAATTTATAAAATGAAGGAGAAAAATGAAATATGAATAATGAAAAAAATACTGATTTTAAGAATAAAAAAATAGTAGCTTTCGCAGCTATAGTAATAGGCTTTTTTATGACAATGCTTGATACAACAATTGTTAATATTGCATTGCCTAAAATAACAGAATCTTTTAATACAAATGTTCAAGACATTACGTGGATATCTAACGGTTTTAATATAGCTCTTGCAGTAATAATTCTTACAGCATCAAGACTTGGAGATCAGTTTGGTCGCAAAAAATTATTTCTACTTGGATTATTTGTATTTACCCTTACATCTCTTTTAGAGGGATTTTCAAATTCATTGGAAATGCTTATAGTATTAAGAGTAGTACAAGGTTTATCAGCTGGTATAATGGTACCATTAACGATTCCATTATCAGTAGAAATTTTTTCAGTAGAAAAATTTGGTGCTATCGTTGGTATATGGGGTGCTGTTGGAGGGTGTGCTTCAGCTTGTGGACCAGGATTAGGGGGATTATTAACAAATACTTTTAGCTGGCAGGCAGTTTTCTTTGTAAATGTACCATTTGGGGTTATATCATTCATACTATCTGCAATGTTTTTAAAGGAATCCTTTGATGAAACTGCAACTAAATCCATAGATTTTTTAGGTATTATAACAAGTAGTATTTCAATGTTAACACTAATATTTGGATTAATTCAAGCTCCTGATAAAGGATGGAACTCAATATATATATTAATACTATTTACAGTATCTATTATTTTATTTATAATTATTGAAGTAAAAGTAAAGGAACCAATGTTACCAATGCAATTATTACAATCTAAATATTTTACTGGTGCTTCTGTAACTATGATTTTCATGACTGCTGGTATGATGGCAGGTTCGTTCTTAGTTTCATTCTTTCTAATACGTATTATGAAATTATCAGTTCTTGATGCAGGCTTAACTATAATTGCAATGCCAGTTACCATGGTAGTATTATCCCTTGTAGCTGGACCTATTTCACATAAGATTGGAGCTCGCCTTTTTGCAATATTAGATATAATACTTGCATCACTTTCAGTATATTTATTTGGTACTCTTGATGCTGGTTCATCTCGTTTAGATGTAATGTGGAGATTAGCGGTTTGTGGAGCTGGAGTAGGAATGAGTATGTCTCCTTTAATGGCCTCTGTTGTAAGAAATGCACCAAGGGATAAGGTTGGAATAGCATCTGGAGTTGCTAATGTTTCACGTACAATTGGTATGGTACTTGGTGTTGCTGTATTAGCTACATTGTTAAACCATAATATGAATAATACAGCTCTTAGCAATTATGTTGTTTATGATAATACATTTAAAACATTTAGCTTTATGTTAATATTTGGAATTATATTTCCAATGTTTAGTGATAAGCCATATAAAGGTAGAAAAAAGCAGTGATGGTAAAAATGTAATTAAAGTAAATTGAATTGAAAAATTATGATAAAACAACACAGTTCCTTCCTTCACCTTTTCCTGTATATAATGCATCGTCTGCTTTTTTTATTGTATCACCAATCGTTTCATAATCTTCATTAACGGTTACACCAAAGGTCAATGTAATTGATAGTTGAATTCCATTATACTCGATAATTTCTTTTTCAATAGTTTCCCTAATTTTATTCGCAAGTATGTGGGCATCATGGATTTCTGTTTCTGGAAGCAAGATAAGAAATTCCTCTCCTCCCCACCTGGATACAAACCCTCGTTCTCGAACCGCATTGTGTAAGTTTTGTGCTACTGCTTTCAGCACTTGATCCCCACAATCATGTCCGAAGCTATCATTTATCTTCTTAAAATAATCGATATCTGCAAGGATAAGCGAAAATTTATTTTTGCTTTTTTTATAATTTATAAACTCATTTTCAAGTTTTTCCATAATATATCTTCGGTTGTATAGCCCAGTTAATGAATCCGTTTTTGAAATCAACTCCAACTTCTCTAGGTTACATTGCATGGAAACTATTTGAGATGCTGAAGATATCCCCATAAATACGAGTATATACCCTAGAAGTATGAATAATAAAAACAATATCATATCATATGCAGAATTAAAATTTCTTAAATGTGCAATGTGTGTGGGGGTCGTAAAGTTAGTAATTAGCAATAAAAAGGCAGTAACTGGGTATAAAGACATATACCTTATGGTTTTATCAGACACTAAATTAAGAGCCGTTTTGTAATATTTACCTATCCCCAAATAAGCTGCTAAAAAGAATAAAATATTAATACAATTTCTAAAAATATATATAAGGTTTTGAGTATAATTAACATCATTAATATTTGAAACTAATTTTGCAAATAATGTAGCAATAAAAAGTGCGATTGTAGAAATTTTCATCTGAACCTTAGAGAACTTATCCAGGTGCGTAGCAGTGCTTATCCCCCACTTTGAAGAAAAGCAGATATCCCAAATCTTTGATTTGGTGATAGTCGCTTTCACAGAGTGCGATGGGGGTGTTAGCAATGGTAGCGATCGGATAAATCTTGCTTAACGTATATAAAAATTATAACATATTTTTTATCATAGTATTACCTTATAAATATCCAAAATCCCCGTTATAGGATTTTTAAATTTACAAACTTTGCGAAACAGAAACAAATTATAGATTTATCTTTTGTGGAGGAAAATATTCAAAAAATAAAGTTCGTAAATTTTTATTAATACTGACAGTCAATGTCATTGTAATAGTATATAATTAAAGTAAAATTTAGGATATGTAAATATTGGGGGCAGAGGCATAAGTGGATTATGAAAACATGGATAAGAAAATGCTTATTAAAATTTTAAGACAGAAGGATGATATGTTAAAAAAGTTATGTTTAGAAAAAGAAAAATTAAACTACTATGCAAATACGGATGCAATGACTGGTGTACTAAACAGGAGATCAGGTTTAAAGTTGCTAGATAAAGGGCTTAATTTATCAAAAATTAATGATAGAGATATGGTTGTTTGTTTTATTGATATAGATAGATTAAAAATAATAAATGATACTTTTGGTCATGAAGAAGGTGACAAACTTTTAATAAACACAGCAAGAATTTTAAAAGAAAGTATTAGAAAAACTGACTTTGTAATTAGAATGGGAGGAGATGAATTTTTAGTAGTATTTCCTGAAACAACAATGAAAGAGATTAATAAAATATGGCATAGAATTTATGTAAAGATAGAAGAAATTAATAAGAATAGTAGCAAGTATAATTTAAGTTTAAGCTGTGGATTTTATGAGTATAAAAAGGAAGGGCAAAGTGAAATGACTGCTAGTGATTTGATAAAAAATGCTGATTTTAAAATGTATAATAAAAAGTTAAATAAAAAGGAGAAATTTGACGATAAATGTATAAATAATATAAATTAAGTGAAAATATTTAAAAGAGGTAAAATATTTAGTATGGAAAGATTTAAATCAGACGTATTATTATTTATTTATAATGGCTTGCAAGAAGGAAAAGTAGTTAGAAAGAATGATATAATAAACAAATTTAATATTAATGAAAGAACTTTTTATAGATATATAAAAGATATAAAAGATTTTGTGGAAGAAAACCCTAATGATGAGCTCATAGGTGAAAAAGTTATAGTAGATAGAGAAAAAGGTGGGTATATTCTTAAAGAAAAGCATGAAAAAAATCTCAACGAAAAGGAGATTTTAGCGATTTCTAAAGTTCTCTTAGAAAGTAGAGGATTTATTGAGAATGAAATGAAAGATATGATTAGCAAGCTTCTTGGTAATTGTGTATGTGAAGATAAAAAAAGTATTCAATATATTATAGGTAATGAACTAGCTAATTATGTTCCTCCGAAGCATGGCAAAGGACTTTTGGACAAGTTATGGCAAATAAGCAGTGCAATAGAAGATAAAAAAATACTGGATATGGAATATTACAAGATGGGTACAGATGGAAAGCTGCGAGAGGAGGTTTCTAGAAGAATTGTATATCCAGAAGGATTATTATTTTCTGAATATTATTTTTATCTTATAGCGTTTATTGAAGGAAAAAGTTATGAATATCCTGCTATTTATAGAGTGGACAGAATTAGAAATATAGATGTTACGGATAGAAAATATAAAGTGGATTATAGCAAAAGATTTCAAGATGGAGAGTTTAGAAAACTGATTCAATTCATGCAAGCAGGAGAATTGGAAAGGGTTAAGTTTAGATATACAGGTAGGTCTATAGAAGCAGTTTTAGATAGATTACCTAATGCTGAAGTAAGAAAAGAAAACCATGGGGAATACATAGTAGAAGCAAAGGTATTTGGTAGAGGTATAAAGATGTGGCTTTTAAGTCAGGGGGATTCCGTGGAGATTTTAAGTTCTGATAAATTTAGAGAGGAAATGGTAGAAACTATTGAAAAAATGAGAATGTTGTATAGGTAATGTTTAAATGATACATAAGTAATTAAACATTTCATTATGTAGAATCGCAGCATAAGACCAAGTCCATCCATACTATTTGGAAAGGGTATCGATATGTAGCTAAGAAGTCAAGGAAATTTAGTCAAAGTAATTCAATAAATAAAACGGAGGAAACAATATGAACTTTAAGTCATTAAGAGAGGACAAACTAAAATTAAGTCAAGAAGAATTTGCAAATTCTTTTGATGTGGACATCTCAAGAATTAAAGAATGGGAAGTAACAAACGAACCATCAATGATTGTTTTGCAAAAGATTGCTGAGAAAACAGGAATGGATTTCAATACAATTATGAGTTATGAAAAGCCGAAACCAAAGCCTTTTGATGCTAAGAATACCTGGGAAAAAGCAGATTTTACAAAAAAGAGTATTATTGAATATATAAAAGATACATTGGAAAAGATGGATGTCCCAGAAGAGCAAAAATACAAATATGTGGATGATTTACGAGATGGGATTGAGAGAAATTATGTAAAACCAAGTATTTCTATTGTTGGTCTGACCCTTACCCACTTTGATAGACACGAGGAACTCGTGTTATATTAAAAGTGAAAGGAATGGTAGGGTTATGAAAAAACAATATAGTGCAGAATTTAAAATTGAAGCAATAAAAAGATTAGAGAAATCTGGAGAATCATTAAATAAGATAGCAACAGAATTAGGAGTAAGACCAACAACAATGCATGGATGGGTAAAGAAGTATAGAGAATCACCTGATACACCTTTTCCTGGCAGTGGACATCTTAAGCCTGAAGATGAGAAATTAAGAAGATTAGAAAAAGAAATTAGAGATCTTAAAGAAGAAAATGAAATATTAAAAAAAGCGGCAGCCTACTTCGCCAAGAACCTAAAATAAAGAGGTTTGAGTTTATCAAGGCTAGTTGCCATAAATATAGAATAGCGAAGCTGTGCAAGGTTTTAAGCGTGTCAAGAAGCAGTTACTATGCATGGGATAAAAGACCTGAAAGTCAAAGATCAAAGGAAAATAAACAGTTATTAGAACAAATTCAAACAATCCACAAAGAAAATAGAAATGTATTCGGTTCTGTTAAAATTACTAAAATAGTAAATATGAAAAATGATAAACCTATTAATCATAAAAGAGTAGAACGTATCATGAATCAGAATGGCATAAAATCAAGGGTTTCAAAGAAATTTAAGGCTACTACTAATTCAAATCATAAACTTCCAGTAGCAAAAAATATTCTTAATCGAGATTTTACTGTGGATAAACCTAATGAAAAAATGGTCAGTGATATTACATATCTGTGGACAAATGAAGGATGGCTTTATATAGCAGCAGTAATGGATTTGTGTGGACAAAAAATAGTTGGTTTATCTATGAATGAAAGAATGACAAAAGAATTAGTAATCAACGCATTAAATGACGCATATCAACGTGCAGGAAGACCAACTGGTGTTATTCTACATTCGGACAGAGGGTCACAATATTGCTCAAATGATTACCAAAATTTAATAAATAAGTATGGATTTATATGCAGTATGTCTCGTAAAGGTAACTGCTGGGATAATGCTCCTATGGAATCATTCTGGGGTAAAATGAAATGTGAATGGCTTTATGGGAATCACTTTAAAACACGTGAAGAAGCTCGTGCTGCTGTATTTGAATATGTTGAGATATTTTATAATAGGCAAAGAATACATGCTTCTAATGGTTATGTAACGCCTGAAAAATATTATAACAATTCAAATAAAAAATCAAAAGCAGCATAAAAATTATGATAATCTACGAAATAAAGAGATATTACGAGTTTAAGATGTCTATTTTATTGGGGAAAGGTCAGTCGTTCTGATACAGGTAAAAGCACATTGATAAATGCACTTATTGGTATGGAAAAGATGCCGACATCTTGGACTCCGACAACATCAATTGCTGTGTATATTAAGCATATTAAGGACATGCCTGAATTTATCAAAGATGATGTATGGGTGTTCGCAGATAATATGGATGGCGAAGATTTGTGGGATCCCAAAAGATTATACGATGAAGAGTATTGTAAGAAGTGGAAAATTGCACAGGGCGGCGTAGAGATACTTCGTTCATTTGGTACTCGACAAGGTGATATGTTTCAGAAGAATGCTGGTTCTGCAGTTATATTTCTTGATGCACCTATTTTGCAGGATTGCGATATTGTTGATTTGCCGGGATTTGGTACTGAAAAAGAAAGCGATGATACAATTACATTTAAGGCTGCACAGAGAACAGATGTATTGATTTACTTATCTCAGGCAAATGGGTTTATGCGTATTGAGGATATCACATATCTTAAAGAAAATGTTAGAAACCTTCCGGTATGGGAGAAAAAAGAAGAAAATGACCTCAAACCGTTATCAAATTTATTTGTAGTTGCATCACAAGCACATACTGTATGCAATGGAAATTCTACTGAATTAACAAATATACTTCGAAGGGGGTACGAAAATTTCTGCAAAACGTTGGCTCCTGAATATTGGGATAGGAGAAAAGAAATATCCGGATATAATACTGAAAATTATTGTGAGCAGGCATTGACAAGGAGATTTTACACGTATACAACAGATATTCCATCATTGTGTACCGGATTCAATCAAGACTTGAAGAAAATACTTGAGAAACTACCAGAAATAATTGATGCAAGGACAAGAGAATTTATTCATGAGTATGTTAAAGTGAAAAAGCCTAATCTTGAAAAAGAAATCAAGCATTATGAGAAAATATCACTTGAAAGAGAAAAGTATGTTGTCTTATTAGAACAAATAGAGAACAGCGAGTTGGACAGAATGAAGGAAAACAATAATCAAAAAGATGAAATATATGAACTTATTAATACGCTTTCAATGGAATCAACCAATGAATTCAGTCAGTATTGTGCTGAAACAATAAATACCGATTCATTGGTGAAAATGATAAAAGACAAAAAAATTAGGAACAAGAAGGAAGAAGTCGAATGTTTCGCCAGTCAATTGCAAGATATAATTCAAGCAAGATGTAATGTTATATTAGCTGATAAAGCCGAGGTTCTGTCGAAAGAAACGAAGAAGTATATTGAAAAATATACTGATGGCATAAAGGCTGCTTTTGATGGAACATCTGTTGATGTTGATTTTGATGCCGGTTATGCATTTATATCAGCTTTGGCTAAAATTGGAATAATAGGTGGATTAGGTGCTTATATTGCAGGTGAAATGGCATTCATATTTGGCGATATGGCATTGGCAATGGGAGTGGGAGGAGTCATATCATTTGGACCTATTGGAATTGCTATAGGATTGATAATTGCTGCATCTCTTGGAATTGCTAAGTTATTTGGTGGTGGCTGGGAAAAAAGTGTAGCGAAGAAACTTGTAAAAGCATATGATGAGAACAAGGTCGTTGAACAGTTCCGTGAAGGAATTACTGATTACTGGAAAAAAACAGAAGATGCATTTGATCAGGCTGCACAGAAACTTGATGAAGAATGGTCAAATTATGTGCAAACATTAAGAAACACTGTAAATAATTATGATGTTGAGGCAATTCAAAAAAATATAGTAATTTTAAAGAACTTAATGTCTTTTTTCGAGAATATCCCATTGTAAAATATTGGTTTTCAACTTATTACAATTGGGAATGGTACAAGGAGGAAATGAAATGATAACACTTTTTAATGAGTATAAAGATGCTGGAAAGATTAGTGAAGCATTAATGGTCGGACGCAACATGGTTAATCAGGATCATGGGGATGTGGAAAAATTTAGTACGTATTTAGAACTGCTATTATCATTGGCTGAAAGACTCCCTTCGTTAGATGAAAGAAAGCAGTTTGTTGGACAAGCAAATGTTACTCTTGCATTTTTTGAGGAAAATGCTGATTTGAATGTAGAGTTAGTAGAGAAAATTAACACATATAAGAATCGCATCGATGAAATCAGCAGCAAGTTAATCACAGAAGAAAATGAGAGAACATCCAAGGCACTTAAGGGTATTGAAGCAAGCAATAATAAATTTATAAAAGAATTGTACCAAGCTAAGCAAGTCTTGAGCAAAGCAAACTCACAAGAAGAGGTTGATAAGGTTCTTGTGGAAATCAGTCAGATTGATGCGAAAATTGAGCATGATTACTTGACAGATGAACAAAAAACACATTATGACCAAATTAATAAGGAGTGTACGGCCTGCATCAGTGACAAGATGAGGAAAATGGAACATAAAAGTAATGTTGCTTATAATAAAAAGGCCGTGGAATCGTATAATAAGGCATTCAAGATGTTCAAAAATGATGAGGAAAAGTATAAGAATCAGACACAATTGTTTTCTTTAGTATCATCAACGCTATTTGCGTATGATGCAGCAAGATTATTTAATGAAACATTAATTTATTATAATCATGTATATTCGTATATCTTTGGAAAACTTGACGATGATGGAAAATTAGCATTGACACGATTCTCTATTGAATGTGAGAGAAAATTGAGGTGATGATATGATTTCAGAAATTAGGAACAATAAAAGTCTTACTTTTTATCAACCTACTTCAATACAACAGAACACACATCTGTCATCCTCTTATGCTGGAGGAATAGGAGCAACAGCAATTGCAACTTCAGTGTATGCAACATCTGCGACCACTACGCAATTTAACAATCAGCTAAATGGATTCCTTAATACACTACAAACCCAGAGAGGTAGAATTGCCCGGAAGGTTTCAGAAGGGCTAACTAATGACCCATCATATCAAGGAGCCAGAAATGATGGCGTTAAGTTAGCTTGGGATTATGAAAAGGCTGATGTAGATATGGGAGGTAAAGGTTCTGCTAATTGGAATAAGAAACAACAGCAGGAAATTCGAGAAAATGGTAAAGTTCGTGGAGCGGAAGGGCACCATCAAAAAAATATTGCAAACCATCCAAAAGAACAAGGTAATCCGGATAACATAAAATTTTATAAGTCAAGAGAAGGGCATAATGACCTTTCCCCAATAAAATAGACATCTTAAACTCGTAATATCTCTTTATTTCGTAGATTATCATAATTTTTATGCTGCTTTTGATTTTTTATTTGAATTGTTATAATATTTTTCAGGCGTTACATAACCATTAGAAGCATGTATTCTTTGCCTATTATAAAATATCTCAACATATTCAAATACAGCAGCACGAGCTTCTTCACGTGTTTTAAAGTGATTCCCATAAAGCCATTCACATTTCATTTTACCCCAGAATGATTCCATAGGAGCATTATCCCAGCAGTTACCTTTACGAGACATACTGCATATAAATCCATACTTATTTATTAAATTTTGGTAATCATTTGAGCAATATTGTGACCCTCTGTCCGAATGTAGAATAACACCAGTTGGTCTTCCTGCACGTTGATATGCGTCATTTAATGCGTTGATTACTAATTCTTTTGTCATTCTTTCATTCATAGATAAACCAACTATTTTTTGTCCACACAAATCCATTACTGCTGCTATATAAAGCCATCCTTCATTTGTCCACAGATATGTAATATCACTGACCATTTTTTCATTAGGTTTATCCACAGTAAAATCTCGATTAAGAATATTTTTTGCTACTGGAAGTTTATGATTTGAATTAGTAGTAGCCTTAAATTTCTTTGAAACCCTTGATTTTATGCCATTCTGATTCATGATACGTTCTACTCTTTTATGATTAATAGGTTTATCATTTTTCATATTTACTATTTTAGTAATTTTAACAGAACCGAATACATTTCTATTTTCTTTGTGGATTGTTTGAATTTGTTCTAATAACTGTTTATTTTCCTTTGATCTTTGACTTTCAGGTCTTTTATCCCATGCATAGTAACTGCTTCTTGACACGCTTAAAACCTTGCACAGCTTCGCTATTCTATATTTATGGCAACTAGCCTTGATAAACTCAAACCTCTTTATTTTAGGTTCTTGGCGAAGTAGGCTGCCGCTTTTTTTAATATTTCATTTTCTTCTTTAAGATCTCTAATTTCTTTTTCTAATCTTCTTAATTTCTCATCTTCAGGCTTAAGATGTCCACTGCCAGGAAAAGGTGTATCAGGTGATTCTCTATACTTCTTTACCCATCCATGCATTGTTGTTGGTCTTACTCCTAATTCTGTTGCTATCTTATTTAATGATTCTCCAGATTTCTCTAATCTTTTTATTGCTTCAATTTTAAATTCTGCACTATATTGTTTTTTCATAACCCTACCATTCCTTTCACTTTTAATATAACACGAGTTCCTCGTGTCTATCAAAGTGGGTAAGGGTCATTGATCATCATTATTAGTACTGTAGTAATACTAGCTCCAACAATAGTATCAACAATAAGGAAAACTAAACATAGAAAAATAATAGTAATTACAAATATAATTGTCCTATTCTTCTTTTTGATTAACTTTACTTTGCCATTTATTATATTGGCAGTATTATTTATTATATCTTTAACAGGAAAGAAGGAATTAAAGACAACTATTGATATACCATCAATTATAATAAATACTTCATCTTCACAAGTAAATAATAGAAAATCTACTAGGAGGTAGAATTATGGAAGACTTAGTTAAGGCTAGTATAGGGGCTTTTATTTTCTATATACTGATAATTATAATAATATTTTTGCTTACAAGAGCGTTTTGGTGTTGGTATTGGAAAATTAATAAACGTGTACAAATTCTTGGGTCAATAGACCAAAGGCTTGCAGATATTCAGCGATTATTAGCACAAGGAAATACTGTTAATGCTGTTATGACTGATGAAATATCCAACATTGCATCAGGTGTTAATTCTAATAAAGTAGCACAGCAAACAATTGATGATGACGAGGATTTACCAGAATTATAGTAAATGCTTTGCTGGATTACAAATAGAAATGAGGAGAATATAAAATGGGACAAGAAGTCAGTAGGTATAAGCGCATTTGCAAGTTGGACATTTTAGAAATTTGCCCTTTATGTGAGGTAGAGTTACAAAAAGGAGCATTGCTCTGGGATAGAAAAGCTAAGAATAGCATTATGCAGCTTAAATTTTTTAACTATTCTGATAAAAATTTAAAATCCCTATATATAACCTATAATTGTAAAGATGAACAGGGGAATATAATAAACCAAAAAGATTTTTCGTTCTCCTATATTGATGCTAATTGTGAATCACATTCTGCGTTTGGCACTAAGACACCAGTAGTATTACCATCGGAGTTAGTAAGGAATGTTGATGTGTTTGTTAAAACAATCGTATGGGAGGATAACAGCATTACAAATGTTTCACAAAGTGACTACATAAAGGTAGAAAAGCAAAAGAGTCTTTCTTCCGAATTATCTGAAGAGGATATAGAGATATATCGCAGAGCTTGTAAATTGCTAGAGGGAGAAATTTTTTTGCAACGAGAGATAGGTAACAATGGGTGGCAGTGTGCTTGTGGCAGCACCAATTTAAAACAAAATTGTAGGAATTGTAAAGCGAATAAAGAAGAACTATCCTTATATTTGGATAAAGCACAATTGAGTATCTTTAAGCAAAAACGTGAGGAAAAAGTGTTGCAGCGTGAGAGGGAAAGGGAAGAAAAAGCGCTTAGAATGAAACAAAAAAGAGTTAAACGAAATAAACTAATTATCAGTATTATTGCAGCACTGATTGTTTTTGTAAGTATAACTGGGGTGTTATCATCTTTTTTCGTTAGAAATTCTACTAGAAATAATAATGTTAAACAACTACAAAAGGACTATGGTAGCTATGCAACTATATGGGGCGAAAGAGAACTCGAAAATAAAAATTATGAAGATTTTAAAGAATTATTTGATAAAAATTACAATAAAGCCCTTTTTTCGGAATTAGGTGCTGTTCCCTGTGGCAACATTGTTAGAACTGATAATAACTTGTATCAGATTGTAGATATTTTTACCTTCTGTTATAGAACTGCAAGTTCACGTGCAGATTATGAAAAAGCATATGAAACCTCAAAAGCTAATGGGGTAACGGGAGTTTTATTAAAGAAGAATTTGACTACGGGTGCATGTGAAGTTATTCATGTTTTTGAAAATCCCCATAATATTTTTCCACCTAAAAAAACATTCATAGGAATAGTGCCAAAGTACATAGCTGGAATTGAAAACAATCGTATTTATGTTCAATTGCTAGATAATTATAGTGATCATTACTTTTTTAATAGAATTGGAGAGTACAATTTAACTAATGGTGAATATAAGGTAATAGAAATAGAAGATTCTAAAAATATAGAGGTAAATGTAAATAGTGATCCTAGCAGATATAATGGGAGCATGAACACATTAATAAAAGACAATAAGTATTATTTTTATAAGGGCAAAAATAATAAAGAAGTCTATTGCTATGATTTGGTATCAACAAAAACTAAAGTGGTTGAGGATATTACTGCTAATAGATAAAATAAAGAGATTACAAAGAGGTAAAAAAATAGGGTTAAAGTTGGAAAACAGGGCTAACGGAAATCCACCTTATCCATAGAAATATCAACAATGGTATGATGATAAAAATGGCAAAATATATGGAAATTTACTTTTATTTTATGTATAATTGTAATTGAATCCTTTGTATGTTGTAAAACGGTAAGTTTGTAAAGGATATTTTAGGATAATATTGAATAAATAGTTCAAACTCGTCAATATTTAATTGTAAAATATTACATAAAAGATAGGAGAAAAAATGTTTTCGATAGAAAATGAATTAAAATCATTTAAGAAAAAATCAATAAATACATATGAGGTACCTTTAAATGATTTATATGATGTAGAAACTAAAATAAATAGTATTGACAAAACAAATAAAAGAAACATAATGTCTATGGAGTTATTGAAAGAAGAACTAGAAGAAAAAAATGACCAAATTGCTTCTTTAAAAAGAGAGTTAACTAATGGAAATAAAAGAGAGGAAGTGTTTGTAAAAAAAGTTTTGGCAATATTAGATCAGGTAGATAATGTTTGTATATTTGCAGAAAAATCTCAAAATGAAGCTTTAATTAGTAACACGAATAGTGTAATGAGGATTATTAGAAAAGAATTGAGAGAGTTAGAAATTGAAGAAATACCTACAATAGGAGAAATATTTAATCCAGAATTGCACGAATGTGTAGAAGCTGTTCACGATAACACAAAAAATAAATATGAAATTATTGATGTTATTAGAAAAGGATATAAGATGAATGGAAAGGTTATAAGAATAGCATCTGTAATTGCTGTTAGATAAATATATAGGGACAAGGAGTAAGGAACATGGGGAAGATAATTGGAATTGATTTGGGAACTACAACATCTGAAATCGCCTATATTAGAAATGGTAAACCAGAAATTATAGTAAATGACTTAGGTGATAGGATAACGCCTTCATTAGTTGGACTTACTGATGATAATGAAATTATTGTAGGACGATTGGTAAAAAGACACGCTATATTAAAACCAGAAAGAACTGTAATAGAAGTCAAAAGGTTAATGGGAACCGATACAAAAGTTAGCTTGGGAAAAAAACAATTTTTGCCCCAGCAAATATCAGCTATGATTTTGAAAAATTTAAAAAAATATGCTGAAGATTTTTTAGGTGAAAAAGTAACGGAAGCAGTAATTACTGTGCCAGCAAAATTTAATAATTTACAGAGACAAGCAACAAAAGAAGCGGGAGAATTAGCAGGACTAAAGGTAGAAAGAATAATAAATGAACCAACGGCCGCTGCACTTGCATATGGAATTAATAATTTGGAATCTGAAGAAAAAGTTCTAGTATATGATTTAGGTGGTGGAACTTTTGACGTTACAGTTCTTGAATTGTTTGATGGTGTACTAGATGTAAAAGCCAGTAGGGGTAACAATAAGCTTGGAGGAAAGGACTTCGATGAAAGAATAGAAAAATACGTTATAGAAGATTTTAAACAAAAATATGATATAGATTTAAGAGGTAATATTAAGGCAATGTCAAGGATAAAAGATGCATCTGAAAGAGCTAAGATTGAGCTATCAAGTATGGAGTCAACTGAAATAGATTTACCTTATATTGCTATTGATAAAGATGAAAATCCATTGGAACTTAGTATTAAATTAACTCGTAGCAAGTTTGAAGAACTTATAATGGATTTAGTAGAATCTACTGATAAAGAAATACAAGATGCGTTTAAGGCTTCTAGTTATAGTGCACAGGATATCGATGTTGTATTAGCAGTTGGAGGTTCAAGCAGAATACCTTGTGTAAAAAGGTTATTAAAGACTAAATTTGGCAATAAAATAAAAACAAATATTAATCCAGATGAAGCTGTGGCATTAGGTGCAGCAATACAAGCGGGAATAAAAAGTGATGAGATTAGTTCTGATGATAGCATATTAATAACGGATGCATGCAACTATACATTAGGAATAAGTATTGTTTCAGATATAGGAAATGGTAGATTACGAGGTGGTATTTTTGATCCTATTATAATGAAAGATAGTAAACTACCTTGCACTGAAAAAAAGGTTTACTACACTATGCATGATAGCCAAACTAGTGTGGATATTAATGTTTATGAAGGTGATGGAAAACTGGTAATAGAAAATACACAAATAGCACAGTTTGTGTTAGAAGGCATTCCGGAGGCACCAAAAGGTGAGGAAGCCATAGAAGTAGCTTTCACATATAACCTAAATGGAATATTAGAAGTAACAGCTAAAATATTAAGCACTGGAAAATCAGTAAGTAAAATTATAGATACACAAGGTATTGATAAAAAAGATTCAATGTTCTTTGAAGAGGAAAGTTTAGATAATTGGCAAAAGTGTGAATTAGCACCAAAAGTTAAAAGCACAATAGATTTATGTGAAAGAAAAATGAAGAAAATGAATGATGACGACAGGGAAAAAGTACAAAAGACTTTAGATAAACTAAAAAAGGCAGTAATAGATAATAATGAGAAGTTAGTTGAAAAGTGTGATGATGAATTAACTGATTTACTTTTTGATATTGGCTAAAAAGTCTGTTTTTAGGAGTAAAAAATGAATAACTTAATTGAAATATCAAATATTTACTATAACAATGCATTGGATTATGTAAAAAATAATAAGATTTCAAAGGCAGTTAAGTTGCTTGAAAAATGTTTAAAATATTATGCAAAAGATGTACAAACTTTAAATTTGATGGGAATTTGTCAATACATGCTCTGCAATTTTGATAAGTCCTACTTTTATTGGCGTAAAAGTTTAACGTATGATATGCAAAATAATAGAGCAGGTCATTATTTGAATTCCCTAAATAGTGATGAATTTAAGATACTTATTGAAAAATACAATTTAGCAATTGATAATATCAATAATTTGAAATATGAAGATGCGATAAATGCACTGAAAGAAATTAATCAATTAAATAAAGAATTAATTGAACCGTATGTTATGATAGGACTTTGCTATTATGGACTAGTGGAATATGATTCAGCAAAACACTATGTACAACTTGCTCTTAGTATGGATAGGGAAAATGTTAAGTGCTTAATGTATTTGAATGAAATAAACAGTAAAAATATTATATCCAGTGATAAAAACAATAAATTCAAAAGTAACAATATAATAGCAGCTTGCTGCATAATAGTTTTTTTATTGATTGCAATTGTATTATATTATGAACATAATAAATATATTCAAATGTCGAGCAAGCTTATAGAGTATAAAAATAAGCTAAATGATAGTAACCTGGCACTTGAAAAAAGTAAGTCTCAGTATAGTAAAGCAGAAAATGAATTGAAAAATGAAAATCAAAAAAATGGTTTATTTAATGTAGAAACTACATTAGATAATAAAAATGTAAAAAATAAAAAATTTAGCGGCAGCCAATCTGAAATATTTAAGAATGGTATTTCAAATTTTAAAAATCAAGAGTATAGTCAAGCAATAGACAACTTTAAATATATTGTTAGTAATGGAATAGAAGAAGATTTAGTGGCTGAATCTACATATTATTTGGCCGTTTGTTACGAAAAAAAGGGAAACTATAAAATTGCAGAAAAATATTATAGTAATTATATAAGTAAGTTTGTCGGTAAAAATTACTATGATGATTCATTATATAATTATGGATTGATGTTATACAAGCAGGGATATAAGGATAATGCAAAGAATGTTTTAAAAAAGTTACAGCAAGAGTTTCCAAATAGTATATTTATAAATTCAAAAGTTAGGTATATTTTAGATAATTAAAATTATTTTAAATAAATTGGAGGTGGCTATAATAGAAGATTTATATGATATTCTCCATATTGATAGAACAGCAGACGATAGACAAATTAAAAAAGCATATGCAAAGTTATTAAGAAAGTATCCTCCAGAGAAAGCACCTGAAGAATTTAAAAAATTAAGCCAAGCTTATGAAAGACTAATTGATCCAATATCTAGGTCAGAATATGATGCCTTTTCGCAATATAAAGATGAAATAGATGAACATGATAAAGCAGGTAGCAAGGCTTTAGAAAATGAAGATTATAAAACTGCAATAAAAGAGTATAAAAAAATATTAATTATAGAACCTAATCTAACTTTTGCAAAGAATAGATTAGGATTAGCATTAGCTTATGATGAACAATATGACGAAGCTTTAGTACAATTTGAAGAGTTAATTAAAATCAATTCTAATAATGCAACTTTTTATAGTAATCTTGCCTATGTATATAAAGAAGAATTAGATTATGATAAAGCAGAAAAAGCATGGTTAAAAGCTTATGAAATTGATCCTATAAAAGATGATATTATTTTAGCATTATCGGAATTATATATAGATAAAAAAGAATATGATAAAGCAATTGCATTTTTAAAAAATTGCATAGGAAAAAGTAAAGATGATGATTTTCAAGATTTTATATATTATTTTCAAATGGTACAAGTATATATTTTTGCACATGATATAGATGGCATAGAAAAAATAATTGATGAAATTGAGAAAATAATCCCTGATGAAACAGAATCAAGAGAATATGTGGCATGGAAATTTGGAAAACTAGCATATGAATTATATGAAGCAAAAATATATAGCTTATCTGAAAGAATATCTAAAAGGGCACTTGAAATAGATGATAGTAATGATGCAATTAAAGAATTATATAACGATTCTAAAGAGCTTAGAGAAGCATTTGATTTATATGAAACACTATCAAAAGATGAAAGAATAATTGCACCATTAAAAGGACCCATTTCATACTACTTATATGCGGATGAATATGAAAAAGATGAACTAAAAGAAAATTGTGACAAAAATATACGTGCAATACAAAGTTATGTAGATGAAGATTTTATCAATGTAATAAAATCTATTGATATATTAAAGAGTGAATACAATATATTGTATAATTATAAGCGAGAACTTTATGAAGATATATATCGCATTTCACAAGAAAATAAAAAACATGATGATCAGTGGAATAGATTAAAAGATGATACTACTGTAGTTAATAGCATTATAAAATTAATTGCATTATGGTTATCAGAAGATTTATCAGAACAGGATCGAGATAAATATTTTAAAAATATAATAGAAGACATAAATCATGAAGCTACTAATAGTATTATTAGCAGTATTAATAGAATAAAATCTAATTACCCTGATTTATATAAGTTAAATCCAGATTTTTTAGAAAAGTTAAGGTCTGCAGCTGTAAAAGATAACAATTCAAATACAGCAAATTCAACGACAAGTAACAATAGTTATAATAGCAACGATCAATCCACTACTAGAAACTCTAAAGAAATTATTATTTTTTGTGAAAATTGTGGACAAAAGCTAAGGGTTCCAGAGAACTCAGGTAGAATCATTGTAACTTGCCCAAAATGTCATAAAGAATTTAGTTATAAAGCATCAGACTTTAATGAAGAAAGTACTAATAATTCAAATACAACAGGATCAACATCAAATAATAATAGTTGTGGTAGCAGTAAACAAACAACTAATTCAAATTCATCTAATATTGGTTGTGGAACTATTATAATTTGTGCAATTATTGGGGGATTTATTGGCCATGCAACGGGATTTATTATTGGAGCTTTTATAGGATTTTATATATCATCTAAAACATAATAAGAGTAGTTTCTCAGGAAGTAGGAAAACTTGTAGAAGAATCACAAAAGCTGAGTAAAATGGTACAGAGATTTAAAATTTAAAAGAATATATACATAGATTTTAAGTAAAAATTTAACTCAGAATGCCTGTATTTTTATAGGTATTTGTATAGAGAAACTTTAAATAATTATGCAGCGGAGGAGATTTTAGAATCTGAAATTTCTTTGTCTTTGCCGATAATGCTAAATAGTACTTCTCCAATAATCAAAATTCTGCCCAAAACAAATCTTAAGGTAATATTTTCTCCTAGATGCAAAGTTAAATAAATCATAAAAGGTAAATATATAAAAAAATAAAGTGAATAATAATAATATGCTTGCTCATTTAAAAACTGAAATTTTTATTTGAAGGGATCAATTTTTATGGAAATTATATCAATTGTTTTGATCATAATAGGTTTATGTTTATTTGAAGTAGTTTCAAGTATAGATAATGCTGTAATAAATGCTGAAGTTTTATCAACCATGTCTGAAAAGGCAAAAAAGTGGTTCTTATTATATGGAATATTATTTGCAGTATTTATAGTAAGAGGATTATTGCCTTGGGCTATTGTATGGGTTACAAATCAATCTCTTGGACCTATTGGAGCATTAACTGCAACTTTCTCAAATGATCCACATATAATAGAATCTATAGAATATTCAACACCTATACTTATGCTTGGAGGCGGGGTGTTTCTTGTATTCTTGTTTCTTCATTGGTTATTTATTGAAGATAAGCATTTAGGACTTGTAACTGAAGAATTCTTTTTAAAAAATGGTACTTGGTTTTATGCTGTTGTTTCAGTTATTTTAGTTGGTATTGTAGCATTAGCTTTAAAATACAATCCAGTACTTGCTTTATCGGCTGTAATTGGATCATCTGCCTTTTTTATAACTGATGGATTTAAAAAAAATGCCGAAGAAAACGAGAAAAAATTGCTAAACAATACTAGCGAAATGTCAGATATAAGTAAAATATTGTACTTGGAGATAATAGATACTACCTTTTCAATTGATGGAGTTTTAGGGGCATTTGCATTTACAATGTCAATTCCATTAATTATATTGGGGAATGGTCTAGGGGCTATTGTTGTTAGAAAGATTACAATGGGAAGTATAGAGAAAATTAAAAAATATATTTATCTTAAAAACGGAGCTATGTACTCAGTACTGTGTCTTGGCATTGTTATGGTTCTTGAAGGATTTCACGTTGAAGTACCTGAATACATTTCACCTTTATTTACGATTTTAATAATAATATTTTTTTTCTTTAAATCAAAAATGTATGTTGAAAAAAATCTGTTGTGAAAATTAAAATATATGTTAATATTTGATTAGTTTGAGTACATAAATTTTTTATTATATGACTAAAGTCTGTATCTGTAATGGTATAGGCTTTTTTGCATTTAGAAATAAATAGAGAGGTAATAGAAATTCAATTGTAAGCGTCAAATAATTACTGAATTAAAAAAATACTACCATAAAATTATGATTGAAGTAAAGAATGGTATTGATGAGTGTATATTACAAGAACTAGATATTGACGAATCAAATTATAAAATTTGTGATAAATATTATGATATATATGATACGGATATGAATATTACACAGGCGATGAAGATAATAATGATTCGGACTTTCCAGATTAATAAGTTTTCTCATAATTGAAAATATTATGATAAGACGCCAATGGCACGTACAGAGACGAACCTAGCTGTACCTAATAGATAAAAATACAGGATTATCTTCTGATTTTGCCTTGATAAATGCTTCTTCTCCCCAGAAATACCAGTTTACTGGATTGTGTGCATGTTGAAGCAAGTATGAAGAGTTCTCATTTATTAATCTATTGGGCATACTTGTTAGGTTCATAATACCACCTCCTAGTAATATATTTTTATTATAGATTTATCTTCTAAAAAGGAAATTATTCAAAAAATAAAGTCAGCAAATTTTCATTAATACTGACAGTCAATGTCATTGTACTGGTATATAATTAAAGTAAATATAGAAGAAAAGCCTAATGATGAGCTATAGGTGAGAAGGTGATGTTAATTTGAGAAAATATAGAAAGATAAATAATGAATTGAATACTGCTGTTACGAATGGGCAAGAAATATCAAAAAGTGTCGTCTCAAATATGAATGAGTTTGTTGAAGTTAATAATAAAATGCTTGAGAATCATGAAAATTTGGATGAGATTTTTTCAGATATTGATGCTGAGTTTGTAAAAAAGACCTCAATTTTGAATCCGAAAGATCAGGTGTTCTTGTGGACGGCGGTTGCACTACAGACTGCAAGATGGGTATTGTTGCCGTCTTTTAAAGTTGATGATATATCTTTGGATTATAGTGATAGAAATGAAGCAGGAACAGAAGCTAAAAAGGGATTGAAAAATATGTTATATAGTAGCCAAGAAATATGAAAAAGAAGGTAGATTAATCTTAGAAGTAGAACAAGGTCAAAGATTGGCTTTATCATTAAAATACTTAACATTAACTACACTTAGAAAAGATATTGTTTTTGATAAAATGATAATATCTAATATTATCCCTAATATGGACAGTAGGATTTTATTTAAATATGGGCTTAATAAAAATAGTCCATATTCGCAAATTGAAGATTCTTTATGCAAAGAGGGTAAAGCTTTTGATTTGTATAGAGGTAAGCTGGATTATATATATTTATACAAATAACCCCACCGCAGCAGAATTGAAACGAAAATACTGCAACAGTACCTGTTATACTAAAGATTAGTTTTGGCGGGAATAAGATGCTGCCGAAGTTGCAAAGAAAATTCTAGAGTTCAAAAAGGTGAATCACTTACCCAAATGACTCAAGGATTTACTTCTATTAGATAGTGAAGAATAGGTTAGATATTTGCTTCTCACGACAGAACAGATTAGATGTTTTTTTGGCAAAAGAGCAGGGGAATATAGAAATTAGTGCATTAAAAATTTTCTGATATAGGGGGAAAAAATGATGAGTACGTTTGAAAGAAGTTTAAAAGGACTTTCCATCCTCAAGCAGGCTTTGCAATCTTCAGAAACAATCTTTCTGAAGCCTTCTGTCCTTTATAAATATGAGGATATCATCAGAGGCGTAACAGTTAATGGCACTCAAAAAAAAGCAGTGAATTTAAACACGACACAAGCATTTGGGAAAAAACTTACTTATGGCAATTTCTATGAAAATAAGAAAAAAGCAATGGAAGTGTGTGATGAATTTTTTCTCTCGAGAAAATACCGGATTATCAACGAAATTCATTCACATATTCGAACAAAGGAAGCAATGGATACATTTGAGCATGAATTGTATATGAATCTACAAGAGGCGCTTCTCGCTTATACTACACCTACTTTGATAGAAGAATCATATAACCGAATTCGAAAGGTGGTGGAACTCTATCTGGAGCATATCGTGTCCATGGCTAGTGAAATTGATA
Organism: Clostridium sp. 001; assembly: GCF_019056555.1. Classification (NCBI taxonomy): domain Bacteria; kingdom Bacillati; phylum Bacillota; class Clostridia; order Eubacteriales; family Clostridiaceae; genus Clostridium; species Clostridium sp. 001. Next base: position 4,370,041 of record NZ_CP020473.1, read on the forward strand.
ATGAAACTCGAAAGCTACTAACCCCGTTACTCTTTCTGCCGATAGACAGTTGGATTATTAAGAATGAATCCATTTTTGATAATGAAAGTATTTATCGATGGGGTTTGACACGTGGTTCTTCGTTCGGGGAAATTAGAAAAAAACCCTTGTTCGACGATATGCAGCGATACCTTGTGAAAAAGGCGAATGAAATAAGTATGGTGCTCGGAGCGGAATTTTATGTCATTTATTTCGATATATTCTGGAATAATCGTTTAAGTATGCCAGGTTGCAATCTATTTGGTGTACAGACTGCTAGTAGTCTAGTGAATACAAAAGCAGATATGAAAGAAACCGAACACTCTTACAAAAGGAACCTTGAATTGTCTGATTTTGCAGAAATTCAAATTAAAGAGAAGGATACATCCTATCCGCCGTTACTCAAAATAATTATTGATGAGCTTGCGGAACTGGGAATTTATAAAGAAAAATCATTCATATGCATCAAGAGAAAAAAAGGAGAGTATATTTGTGAGGCAGTTTCCCCACACGGACGACGTAAGAACATAGTCACAGTGACCTTTCCCCAATAAAATAGACATCTTAAACTCGTAATATCTCTTTATTTCGTAGATTATCATAATTTTTATGCTGCTTTTGATTTTTTATTTGAATTGTTATAATATTTTTCAGGCGTTACATAACCATTAGAAGCATGTATTCTTTGCCTATTATAAAATATCTCAACATATTCAAATACAGCAGCACGAGCTTCTTCACGTGTTTTAAAGTGATTCCCATAAAGCCATTCACATTTCATTTTACCCCAGAATGATTCCATAGGAGCATTATCCCAGCAGTTACCTTTACGAGACATACTGCATATAAATCCATACTTATTTATTAAATTTTGGTAATCATTTGAGCAATATTGTGACCCTCTGTCCGAATGTAGAATAACACCAGTTGGTCTTCCTGCACGTTGATATGCGTCATTTAATGCGTTGATTACTAATTCTTTTGTCATTCTTTCATTCATAGATAAACCAACTATTTTTTGTCCACACAAATCCATTACTGCTGCTATATAAAGCCATCCTTCATTTGTCCACAGATATGTAATATCACTGACCATTTTTTCATTAGGTTTATCCACAGTAAAATCTCGATTAAGAATATTTTTTGCTACTGGAAGTTTATGATTTGAATTAGTAGTAGCCTTAAATTTCTTTGAAACCCTTGATTTTATGCCATTCTGATTCATGATACGTTCTACTCTTTTATGATTAATAGGTTTATCATTTTTCATATTTACTATTTTAGTAATTTTAACAGAACCGAATACATTTCTATTTTCTTTGTGGATTGTTTGAATTTGTTCTAATAACTGTTTATTTTCCTTTGATCTTTGACTTTCAGGTCTTTTATCCCATGCATAGTAACTGCTTCTTGACACGCTTAAAACCTTGCACAGCTTCGCTATTCTATATTTATGGCAACTAGCCTTGATAAACTCAAACCTCTTTATTTTAGGTTCTTGGCGAAGTAGGCTGCCGCTTTTTTTAATATTTCATTTTCTTCTTTAAGATCTCTAATTTCTTTTTCTAATCTTCTTAATTTCTCATCTTCAGGCTTAAGATGTCCACTGCCAGGAAAAGGTGTATCAGGTGATTCTCTATACTTCTTTACCCATCCATGCATTGTTGTTGGTCTTACTCCTAATTCTGTTGCTATCTTATTTAATGATTCTCCAGATTTCTCTAATCTTTTTATTGCTTCAATTTTAAATTCTGCACTATATTGTTTTTTCATAACCCTACCATTCCTTTCACTTTTAATATAACACGAGTTCCTCGTGTCTATCAAAGTGGGTAAGGGTCACAGTTTGGCCAAATTATCAAGGAGGAGGAGACATCCGGATTGTCGGTATCGGAAAATATGAGAAGCGGCGTTGCTTCGACCAAAGTGATATTGGAACAAATATGCTTCGAGGAGATCTACACATGTCATATAGCAAAACGCAGTGATGACAAACAATGAAATAATAAAGGAATTAACAGATTTAGACATTGATAAGATTTTTTCTAAATAAGGATTTACACGATAGAAGCAAATGATTTAATTTACTTAAATTCCATGATATACTACAATTAGTTATGACTTAATTGTTTTAGACTAATATGGAGATAATTATGTAAAAGTAATATGAGGAGTTTTTTATAATGGGAAAAGGGAATAAATTTTTACAACTAGAAAATTATTTTAAATCATGCTCAGAAAAAAATATATATTTAACACTTAATGAAATAGAACAAATGTTGGGGTTTCCATTAAGTCCTTCTGCTTATAAATATGTAGCATATTGGCATGCAGATAATACACATACTTTTCCTAATACATGGATAAATGAAGGATATAAGCTTGAAAGTTTGGATTTAAAGAAAAAAGTTGTTTCGTTTATAAAAGTTAATGATAGTGTAAAAAAACCTCAATCTAAAATAAAATCTATAGAGTTCCAAAATTCTAAGAAAAATATTAATACTGATTTTATAATTAAGGAAATCAAAAAATTCCATGAAGAAATTAGCAGAATTAAAGATGCACGATATAAATCATGGGAGCATTGTTATAAATTTTTTAAGGAAAATAGAGAAAAGAGATTTGATGAGAATAATGTTTTTGACAAATAGGATATGATAAGAGCCTATGAAACTAAATCTATGAAGTATTTTCCCTGAAGTGACAGGTATAAAGGGTAGGTCATGTCGGCTGCTTGAGTTAAAGGATTAGGTAACAGAATCCAATATTTAATATTGTCTCAGTATTGAATTCTGTAATCATCTTCTATAACATATTTCTATTATTGTTTTTCCTTTTTCCTAAATAAAATTGCCCGACTCCAGATAACATCAAAGATAGCTGGGGCAACATTTGTTTCTGGGTTTGTATAAATCCTAAAGCCTACATAAGCGTCCTCATTGTTATCAACACCGTATGCTGATCCAGAGGGGTTACCGGTACTGTAGGGTATTATAACTTCGTTACCTTCCTCAACTTTTCTTGCCATCTTTACTGCATAATAGTATTTCGAGTTCTTATAATCTTTAGGGAAATACTCGGTGGCTGGGTACTTTGAGTTATCTGTAATATTAGCTCCGACAACGCCGTTCCAGAGCTCTTCGCCGTAAAAGCTTATGTTGAAAAATATTGCCAATCCGGATTGTACGTGGTCAACGCCATATAGTATCACAAAATCCTCATCAGTTTTTAGTTGGAATTTGTCTGTCCTTATATAGAGGCCATCTCTGTTATCATAATACACAGGAACATCCTGTAATATTCCCTCATAACCATCAAGTATCCAGAGTTTTGAATCCAGATCTATAGGTTCATATTCTTCATTTTCATATTTCCTAATTATCTCATTTCGTAAGTAATTTAGTCCATTTCTTGCATAAGGGACAATCTGAAACTCAGTGGTGCCAGTTTCATGCATCTTAAGGTTCGGTATTGGCCAGAGATTTAGATAGGGATAAGGAGTTTTTGGAGTAATACGTAATACCTTCACATAGTTTTTAAGGTTATTGATATAATCCCAGCCAGCATCATGATCTAACCAAATTGCAGCCCTCATTATAAACGAGAAAGTATCTTTTCCCTTTTCAAGCCCAATGTTCGTAAGTCCCATAGGGATGTTGTCATCGTTCATAATACCTAGATTAAATCCTGATTTAACTAGAGCATCACGCATTTGCTTGTTAATGCCTCTGTCTGCAGTTGTAATGATGATGGTGGAGCTGTTGAACGGATTTCCAGGGGCACCATAAGGTGTATTATCAGTCCAGATATTATGGTTATTGATCTGATCACCCATGCTGGCACCGATGTTGTGATAAAAACCAGTATTGTCATTGCCTGCCGTAATAGTATCACTGTAATCTTTTGAGCGTTCGTTTTTCACAAATCCAAGGTAACTTCTGTAACTAAAGTTATATGCCGATGGTGGGGTCTTTCCGATTAATACAATAGCCTCGTCAGCACGCAGCTTATAGTCCATTCCAGGTGCTGTGTACTCTATATTAGCTGGATAATTATTAGGATCCTGAGGATTATATCCTTTTGGAGGTTTCTGAGCTGGAGATGGATCTTGGTTTGGTGCCGGTGGAAGGAGATAGGTTGCATAAGGAGCACCTGCATTGTTCGCAAAGGCAGTGTCAATTTTACCTTCACTGACTAGCTTAAGTATATCTAAATACTTCAGTTTTCCTTCCTGAACAATAAAACCTCTGTCTTCTAATGTAGAGATAAAACCTGTTATCTTTGTATCCTCAGCATTTGCACAATTAGAGAATTGTCTTGAGAAGTTTCGGTTATACATTGGTGTATTAATGCAGTGAGGGCATGAATACATTTTGCAGCTATTACACATGGGGGAAAAACTATACATTGGAGTGTTAAAGTAGTAAGAATGTGTCTTATGCATATTATAATTTCCTTTCAAAGACTTTTTATCATCTTATGTTAAGTAAGTAAAATACGTGCACTAATATGTATAAATGATACGTTCTTGTGGTTATATCCAAAATGAGGAAAAAACTTGAAATAATACTTGAAATAATGTATTATCAAATAGTCATCGGATAAAAGTAGACAAAAACTGAAATAAAAAAAGTGAAGAAGATATAGAAGAAAATCTTGAGCAGAGAGCTTGAAAAAATCAATAGATTTTTTTATTGTATAAGAACATATTATAGATAAAAGTTAGTAATATGAATGGTTTGAAGCCCTTGAATGTACATACATTCGAGGGCCTTCCTGGTGCGCCCAGCATGGGCGCTTACTCGTCGGTGAAAGTCCGATATGGGGGTTGATAGTGCCAACCGTTAGCTTAAGACAAGGGTGTCCACCGTGAGGTGGAATCTGAAGGAAGTCAGCGGCAAAGCTCTGGTCTGACGAACAGAAACTACATATGAGGCATATGCTTGTGGGTGAATTTGCAAGACAAAACGAAACCCTAAACTATCCGAAGCAGGCGGTGTAAATGTAGCAGATATATGGAGTGAAAGTAAGCGTTCTTACCTGGGGAGGTCTTACAAATATATCACCAAAAAATGTATTTCTAGGTGATAACCCATATAGGGATATATGGCTGAATTGTAAGAAGTCAGCAGAGGTCATAATACCACGTGAAAACCCGTTAGCGTGGGAAGGACTGAACATTAGGAGGTTTTCAACTTTGATAAACTCAAAGATTCAAAATAAAAAGCAGATAACTCAATATAGAGGTCGCCTTGTAGAGGTAGAAGTGGAACTTCAAGATAAGCAAGGGGCGCTTAATGAAAATTTGGCGTTTACAAAGAGAGAAAGAGAAAACGATGAGTTAGACGATACCAGTAACTTACTCGACAGGGTATTAGAGCGTGGAAATATGCTTATTGCTATGAAACGAGTAATCTCAAACAAAGGAAGTCATGGTGTTGATGGTATGGGAATCGATGAACTTCGAACGTTTATCATTGACAATTGGCTGAGAATTAAAGAAAAGTTATTGGAAGGTAGATATAAGCCATCTCCAGTTAGGAGGGTAGAAATACCAAAGCCTGATGGTGGGATAAGATTGCTTGGAATACCTACTGTACTTGATAGATTAATACAGCAAGCTATAGCTCAAGAACTTAATAAAATTTATGACCATACATTCTCAGAAAGTAGTTATGGATTTAGACCTAATAAAAGTGCAAAGCAAGCTATACTTAAAGCAAAAGAATATATAAATGAAGGATATAGATGGGTAGTGGACATGGATTTGGAAAAGTTCTTTGATAAAGTTAATCATGATATATTAATGGAAAGATTATCAAAGAAGATTAGGGACAAAAGAGTTCTAAAATTAATAAGGGCATATCTTCAAGCAGGAATAATGATAAATGGAATCAAAGTAAATTCTGATGAAGGTACACCACAAGGAGGACCATTAAGTCCACTATTAGCTAATATAATGCTTGATGAGGTGGATAAGGAACTTGAGAAGAGAGGTCATAGATTTTGCAGATTTGCAGATGATGCAAATGTGTATGTAAAAAGTAGAAAAGCAGGCTTGAGGGTAATGGAAGGTATGAGAAATATACTCGAAGGACGCTTAAAACTCAAAGTTAATGAGAATAAAAGTTCAGTAGACCTTGTATCTAAAAGAAAATATCTAGGTTTCTCGTTCTACTTTGCAAAAAGTGGAGGAAATATAAGAATTCATGAGAAATCGTACAAAAGATTCAAGACAAGGATTAGAGAGATAACTAATCGAAATATGGGTATAAGTATGGGGTTAAGGATAAAGAAACTCAACGAATATACCGTAGGTTGGATTAACTATTATGGAGTAGCGAAGGCTTCCGCCAGAATAAAGGGACTGGATGAATGGATAAGAAGAAGGTTGCGGGCATGTATCTGGAAGCAATGGAAGAAGGTTAAGACTAGAGGTCGTAATCTCATGAAACTTGGAGTACCCGAGTACAAAGCTTGGGAATACGCTAACACAAGAAAAAGCTACTGGAGAATATCCAACAGCCCAATTCTTAATACAACTCTAAATAATAGATATCTTGAAAGTCTTAAATATAAAAGTATTTCCAAGAGATATCAACTAATTCATAAATCTTAATGAACCGCTGTGTACCGAACGGTACGCACAGTGGTGTGAGAGGTCGCTGAATAAAATAATTATTCAGCTCCTACTCGATTGCGAAAACATATAAATAGAGCAAAGTGTTTTGGGTAATATATTTCAAAAGTTAGCACATGGAGTGTATTTATTTTTTGAAGAAGAATATGTTAAAAAGTACAGCAGGAAGATTAATTAGAGGGGGATACATTATGAAGATTTCAAAGAAGGATGCGTTAAAATGGTTTGAATTTTTTTCGATATTACCAGAGGATGAGGAAGTTATGACAAAACAACAAGAAATCATTTACGCTACCTTTGCACAAATTGAAGCAGCAATTGATCATAGAAATGATACGTTAATGTCGGAAATTAGAGGTTTGAAAGCTTTAAAGAATAGAACTTTTTTTGTGGGAAATGAAAGCAAATTCCCAAAAGGATGTCGTTCTTGTTTGCTTGGAACTGGTTTAAGTGCAATTAGGAAAACCAACAAATGTAACTTGGAGTGTAAGTTCTGTTATGATTATGGAGAGATAGAAGATATGCCTCCAATTGGTGAAGGTATGTGGGAAATTGGAGGTACAAAGTTTTATGAGAAGGATATTGATTTATTACTTTCCATCCACCAGAAACCTACTGGTATTTCTTACGTTTATTTAGAGCCATTTATGGAAATTGAAAAATACTATTCTATAATAAGGAAATTTAATGATGCAGGGATTTATCAACATCTATATACAAATGGTACTTTAGCTTCGGAAGAGACATTGAAAGCATTAGGTGAAGCTGGTCTTGATGAGATACGTTTCAACCTGGGTGCCACTAATTGTTCAGACAAAGTTATTGAAAATATTGCAATAGCAAAAAAATATATTAAAAATGTAGGTATTGAAACTCCAATGACTCCTGAGTTTTTCAAAGCTTTTTTTGAGAAAAAGCAAGTAATCTTAGATACAAAACTTGATTTTATAAATTGTGCAGAATTACATTTAAATGAGAATAACATAAACAATTATTATGGGGAGAACATGTATATTACAAGGCAAGGATATATATCTCCAATTTGGAGTAGGGAATTAACTTTGAAATTTATGAAAATAGCCGATGAAGAAAACTGGAATTTAGCAGTTCATGATTGCTCAAATCATACAAAGTTTGCCAGAGGCTTGAACTTGAGCAGCAAAGAGGGCAAGTGGTTTGGAGCTAGTGACTATTCCTGTGAGTTTTCTAGGATACCATACGCAGTATTTTTACCAATACTGCGTGATGACAATTTCAAGTTTTTAAGTGAAGAAGAATTGCCTGAGGGCTATAAACCAGGAGAGTTGATTTTTTAGAAAGTCTTTAATTATACACTTTTGTAGAAAAGAAAATATAGCTAGGGAGAGTTCTTGAGTGTTAGTGATGCACTTGAGGGCTTCTTTGCGTTACAAATATAGTTAACTTTACTATGCAATAACATATTATGATACAACCTACACGTATCTCTTATACTATATTTATGATATAATTTGGCTGAAAAATAGAGTTAGGAGGATTAGAATGGGTAATTTGATTAATTGTAAAGATTGCGGAAAAGAAGTTAGTAAAAAAGCAAAAATTTGTCCTCATTGTGGTGCAAAATTAAAGAAAAAGAAAATAGCGTTGGGTGTTATTGTTGCTATTGCAGCATTATTTATTGTTATTAGTGCTGTTTCAAATGGTTCAAAAACAGGTTCAAACAATACACCGCAAAAATCAGTATCAACAGACAACAATACTAAAAAAGATAAAAACGAAGGAATTACAAAAGAAACTTATGATAAAATTCAAAAGGATATGACAAAAGAACAAGTTGAAGCATTATTAGGTAAGCCAACGTCTGTAAGTGAAAGTGATACACCTGGAATTGGAAAAATGGAACTTTATCATTATCAAAAGACATTTGAAACGAAAGCTATTACTATAACATTCCTTGATGGTAAAGTATACACAAAGAATTGGACTCAACTATAATAAAATACTTGTACAGACTATTATTCGTAAATATATAAGGCAGAATAAAGAAGCCTAACTATAAGATAGAATTGCTAGTGTTAGTTACTAGTAATTCTTTTTTTTGCTAATATTCATAGTAAAAGTCTATTAAACGAAAATTGCAGGTTAATCTCTATGACTTCTTTATGTTTAAATATGTCTTTCAATTTAGTTATTAGTATGTAAAAATATGCTATAATTTTCTTAGATATAAAAAATATATAAATGGGGATGTTTATCATGGAATTGCAGAAAGAAAATTTAAGCAGTAAAATCTTGAAGTTATACGAAGAAGTAACAAAGAGTTTAGAAGGGAGAACGCTGCGAGTAATAATGCAAAGACCTCCTATTGGTAATAGTAAAGCTCAATATATTCGTAATGATAAAGGCAATTTTGAAATATATATTACTCCAGAATTATATTCAGATTATATCTTCTCTCATGAATTATTACATGTTTATATTGCAGCTAATCAAACTTTACCTATATTAACTTCTTTTGATAAAAGTGCTGATGAGACAAGTAAATCTTTGTCATTATTGCTAAATGGTATAACTCAGCATAAGTGGATAATGAATGAGCAAAGACGTAGAAATATATTGGGTGAAAAAGAATTTCTTAAATCTGAGCTTACTAATTTAATGGATATGTCATACAATGAGTCAGGCATAGCAAGTGAAAACTTTCATATAATAAATACTATATATGAATTTATTAGTAACTATTATGAATATATTAATACCATTGAAGAAAGTTTAGGTGAAAAGTATCCTTTATCATTAGCCTATGCAAAAGAACTATTTGAGGAGCAATCAAATTATGACTTAAGTTCTCCATTTTATGCTAGAAGGTATATTGTTAAAATTATTAACAAATGGATTGAGTGGTTTGCTAAAGATGGTGGACAGTATGATTTTTTAAAAAGGAAAATTGTTGTAAAACCAGTTTTTAGTGAAAGACAACTAAACACAGTAGCAGGAGCTATATTAGGCATAGACAGACGAAATGATGGTGTTTATTGTTTTTATACTAAAGTTGATAATCAAAAATGTTGTCCAAATTTCAAACCTAATATTAATTCATTGGATCAGGGAAAGAAAATACTTAATGTAAATGTTTTAAGTCTATTATTAGATAAATTGGAATTACCATATTATATAGATGATAGAAAAGGTAATTGGACCCATAAGAATTGCCAAGTATTAGCTTATTAGAATATTGCATTATATACAGGGATGGCTAATTAGTTGTCCCTATATTTAAAGGAGGTTAAGGAGAAAAAATGAAAATTGTTAAATATGTAAATAACTATAATATAATTAGCAAATTTAAAAATATAATTTTAATGGCAGCTATTTTTAGCCTTTTTTTTCTAATATCGTTTAATGTACAAGCAGCAAGCTTTACAGATAATCAAACAGTAGATTCTAATAAAACATGGACAATTAAATTTACAAGTGATATTGGATTGGACGATTTGACTAAACAAGGTATAACAGTAACAGACAGTAAAGGTACTAAAGTAAATGTAGGATTACATCTGGGACAAGATGGCAGAACAATTACAGTGACAGCTCCACAAGGTGGATATACAGTAGGAAAAAGTTATATATTGAACATTGGAAGTAGGGTACATTCTACAAAAGGCAAGACGTTGAATAAAGAATGCAAATTGAAATTTAACATTAAGAGTAATGAAAATAAAATCTTAAGCGGAAAAAAGATTAAGTCAGGCAACCTATCTACAGATTATGATATTAAACAAGCCTTAAGTGATATAGATAAGCTTAAATTAAATACTTTAAATATACCTGTAAAGATAAAAATAAATAACCTATCTTCAAGTAATATGGAGGTTGATAAAGATAGTGAGGATAGAGCAATAAGCTTGATAAAACAATTAAAAGGTAAGAATATAAACATAATATTAGAGCCCTATCCTTGGATAGCTGAAGGTGCAGAAAGGGAAACAGATTGGAATCCAGATAATATAAGTGCTTTCTTTTCAAATTGGAAGATAAATGTACTCAAATCATTAATAGATGATATTGCAAATCCATACAATGTAGATGTACTAAACATAGGAAGCAACTTTGTAAATATAGAACCCGAAGAAAAGAATTGGTGTGATACTATAGATTATGTTAGAAAATATTATAAAGGATTAGTAACCTATAGAACCAATAGGTGGGATACAGCATCATGGGATCCTAAAAGTATTACTGACTATGAAAATAAGCTAAATAATAAGCTGTTTTCAAAATTAGACTTTATATCTATTGCAGCTTATTTTGAGCTTACAAATAATCCTACAAATACTGTTGAAAATCTTGTAAGTGCAATAGAATGTTCTCAAGTAGTATCTGATAAAGGACAAGTCAGAAACCAAAATATAAAACGAGAAATAAAAAACTTTTATGATAAATGGAATAAACCTATCTTCTTTGGAGAGCTTGGATTCCCTAAAACTGATAAAGCATCCTTTCATCCATGGAATCCACGGGAAAATAGCACTGTAAATAATGTTGAGCAAGCTAATTGTTTTGAGGCTTACAAGATAGAGTTTGAGAATGAACCGTGGGTTTTAGGATTCTCTGTATTTGCAATAGGTAACCAAGAGGGAGATAAAAAGTATTACCCTAGTGAACAAAGTACATCAGTTATCAGAAATTGGTACAGCAAAGAACAGTAGGTAAATTATTTTTGCTATTAATTTCATAAGGAGGGGATTGCAATGAAATGGTTTAATAATTTAAAGGTAATTCAAAAACTCATAACTGGTTTTATTATAGTAGCTCTTTTTATAGGTATAGTTGGTGCAGTTGGTATAGTAAACATGAGAAAGATAAATTCTAATTATAATACAACATACAACAATGATTTTATTGGCATAAAAAATCTTCAGCAGCTATATGTAAACACTTTAACTATGCGTGTTTCGGTTATGAGAATAGTTGAAGATAAAAATGTAACTGGAACTACTGATGCAAAAGATGTAGCTCAAAGAATCATAGATAATAGTAAATTGTTGTCAGAATATAAAAATAACTATTTAAGCAATTTTCAACGAAATTCATTTAATTCATTGACTAATTATTTAAAACAATACGAAGACTTGGATAGTGAATCTATAAGTCTTGTGAGTAATGGAAAATATGCTGAAGCATCTAATTTAAGTCATTCAATAGGCGATGCAAGAGATAAAGTATCTAATTCTTTGAATGAACTGATTAAAAGTTCGCAAAAGGATGCAAATAATGCAAAAATACAAAGTGACGCATTGTATTTAAAATCTTCTGAAATCATGGTTACTGTATGTGTGTTAGGATTTATAATTGCAATTGTATTGGGATTAATAATATCTTTGTCAATATCAAATCCTTTAAAAAAAGTTTTAATTTTTGCAGAAGCTATGGGAGAAGGAGACTTCACCTCAACAATCGATATAGATACTGAAGACGAAATTGGTAAAGTAATTAAAGCTTTAAATAGGGCTACTACTAACACAAAAAATTTAATATCTGAAATAATTACAAGTTCAAAACATATAGATGTTTCAAGTGAAGAGCTTTCTTCTGTAGTAGAAGAATTATCATCAAAAGTTGAAAATATAGACAGTGTAGTAACAAAAATACAATCTGGAATTGAAGAAACAAGTTCGTCTTCTGAGGAAATAACAGCTTCTGTAGAAGAAGTAGATTCGAGTATCAATGAATTGTCTGCAAAAGCTGTGGAAGGAAGCGATAATGCAAACAAATCCAAAGATAGAGCTACTAATGTAGAAAAGCAAGGTAAAGATGCTATAAAGGAAGTAAAAAATCTATATGAAGAAAAGAAAAATAATATGCTAAAAGCAATAGAGGAAGGCAAAGTAGTAGAAAACATTAAGATTATGGCAGATACTATTGCAAGCATAGCAGAGCAAACAAATTTACTTGCACTTAATGCAGCAATTGAAGCAGCAAGAGCAGGAGAACAGGGCAAAGGATTTGCGGTAGTGGCAGAAGAAGTGAAAAAACTTGCAGAGCAATCATCCGAAGCAGTTACTGGTATACAGGATACCATTATAAAGGTTCAGAATGCATTTAAAAATCTGGCTGGAAATGGCAGTGATGTATTGAAATTTATTAATGAAAATGTAGACCCTCAATTTGAGCAATTTGAAAATGTAGGAAAGCAATATTATGATGATTCTGATTTTGTGACCCAAATGTCAGAAGAAATAGCATCTATGTCAGAAGAACTTACTGCTACAATTGACCAGGTAAGTCAGGCAGTTCAAAGTATGACAATAACTGCACAAAAATCTTCAGAATATACAGAAACAATAGTAGGAAGTATAGATGAAACCACAAAAGCAATAGAGCAGGTAGCTTTAACTGCACAAAGTCAGGCAGAACTTGCACAGAAACTAAATGAACTGGTGATGAAATTTGAGATATAATTAGAGTTGTGGCTGCACATGTTTATTTTGCGAGAACGTCCATATATTTGTGTAAAATAGAATTATAATATGAAATAAATATTAAGTGAACATTTTGATATTTATTTCGTATTATAATAGTGGTTAAAAATATAAGGAGAATGTGTATGTTTTATTGTCCATATGCTCGTAGAATAAATAATTATTATAGGGCTAATCAAATGAATTCTTCTATTAGGGTATTTCATGCTGCACCAAATGCACCAGCTGTAGATGTTTATGCCAATGGAAAACTTATTGTAAAAAATATTTCCTATACGGAACTCTCACAATATATTTCGGTTGCTCCCGGCAGCTACAATATTATGGTTTATCCTTCAGGACAAATGACAAACCCTGTTATAAATACGGATTTAAATATTCCTGCAAATACTGTATTTAATGTAGCTGTAATAGGAACTCTTCCTGATATTAGTTTATATCCTATACAAGAACCAACTACTGCTCAAAACTTTGGAAGGCCTTGTATAAGATTTGTTCATCTTTCTCCAAATGCACCAGCTGTTGATATAAAGTTGTCTGATGGCACAAAGGTATTTACTGATGTTGGTTATAAAGATATTACAGATTATGCCTGTGTTCCTACAGGAACGTATACTTTCACAGTTAGCCTTGCTGGCAGGGACAATGTAGTATTAACTGTTCCAAATGTTAAATTGGATCCTAATAATTACTATACCTTGTATGCAGTTGGTCTGGTTGGAAAATCTCCAGTTTTAGAAGTTATGTTAGTGCCAGAACCAAGATACTAAGTCAAAAATACTGTAGTTTTAAGTAACTGCAGTATTTTTGATTAAATGTTAAATTTGACAAATAACAACAACTATATAAGGTATTGTTTGAGCTGGTATACTCTTTGTAGAAGCTCCATAAATTACGATTAAATTTCGATTTGCAGGATTTCCAGTAAAAGATTGATCATTTCAAAAAAGAGATATGTAAATTATGTGATAATTACATAAATAAGATATTATTACATATGATTTTGCAGGAGAAAATAAAAATAGCCAATTCATTTCATGTAGAAATTAAGCATAAAAATATTCACAATTCTATGCAAAAATATGAAAATTGTGTTGAATAACTTAATAGCTGAAAAAGAGTATGAATTGCTTGATGAAGAAATTATTAAGTTAAGTAAATATTTGGATGAATTAGTTTATAGATGTGTATTTTGCAATAAAAGTTTAGAATATATTTCTAAACTAAATTTAAAAAACGTATTTGGAATGCATTCAACTTTTTATTATTATGGATACCAGCATCTTTTTACTAGTCTGTATTTTTATATAACTGCAGGTATCAACAATAATGAACTTATATATGTTTCTATGGAAAAAAGTCTTTACAATAAATTATTGGCTTTTTTGAAAGTTAATAAGGTTTCTGTTGAACATATTAAGTTTAATAGTGTAGAAAAACTAATTAAAGGTAATAGATATGGTGGCTTAATTGAATTAAAACATCAAATTAATAAAGCACTTTTAAGTAATGAAGTTAAAAAATATAGTGGCATAAGATGGATTGGACAACCCTCTTATGCTATTAAAATCACTTCTCAAAATGACTTTTTAGCTTTTGAAACAAATCTAACTGAAGGTGTATACAATACTAAAGCATCCATACTTTGCATATATGATGCTTATGATTATATGAATAAAGGAGAGTTTATAAATAAAACAGTAATAGAAAAATCTTTACTTACCCATTCTTATATTTTAAAAAATTCATTTTTAGAGGAGATAGGTTAGGGAAAAAAATAATAATCTATGATACCCCCATTTATTAAGTTGGTATACACAGTATAAAATTCCATTAATATGGTGTACAGGAATGAACATACTTCTTCAAATTATACATATTGTGTTCGATAACTTAATTGATATTTAATTGATATTGGGGGGATATAAATTGAAAAAAGTGCATATTTTATTTTGCTTTCTATTTATAATATTTTTTATGGCAGTTCAAGATGCAGCAGCAGCTCCATCCAATATCAGATTTGGTGGAATGAACAGATATGAAACTTCAGTAAATGTTTCACAAAATAATTTTCAAAAATCAGAGTATGTAGTTTTAGTTTCAGGAGAAAATTTTCCAGATGCTATTTCTGCAGCACCTCTTGCAAAAAAGTATAATGCACCTATTTTAATAACAGAAGGTACTAATTTAAATTCTAATGTAGATGAAGAAATTAAAAGATTAGGAGCTAAAAATGTTTTTATAGTAGGTGGTATAGGAGCAGTCTCTAAAACTATTGAAGAACAATTAACTGCTCTTAATATCCAGGTTACTCGTATAAGTGGACAAGACAGATATGAAACGAGCACTAAGGTGGCAGAAAGTATAGGCACAGGTAATGGAATAGTGATAGCTTCAGGAGAAAATTTTCCAGATGCTTTATCTATAGCTTCTATAGCAGCGGCAAAACAAATGCCAATACTTCTTACACCAGCTAAAATATTACCTGATAGTGTTAAAGATTATATAAGTAATAATAGTATTTCTAAAAGTTATGTAGTTGGTGGTATTAATGTAATAAATGCTAATGTTGTTAAAGATTTACCTAATATGAAAAGGCTTAGTGGAATAGATAGATATGAAACGAATTCAAATGTAATAAATGAATTTTTGGGAGATTTTAATTTTAACAATCTATATTTAGCATATGGAGGAGATTTCCCGGATGCTTTATGTGGTTCAGCTGCAGCAGCAAAGGACTTTGCCCCTATTGTTTTAGTTAGCAAAAGTTACACAAGGTCACAGTTTTTAATTAGATCAAAGATAGATTTAATATCTTCATTAAAGATATTAGGTGGTACATTTGCTATGCCAGATGCTTTAGTACAGTCTATTTTGTATCCAAATAAAACTGTATTAGGGTATACTACTTATTATTATGTAGGAGATAGTTCTTCCTATAATTCTTTAGTAAATCATTCACAGGCAATAGATTCAATTGCTACAGATACTTATATTATGGATAGTACAGGTAATATAAAAGGTTCAGTACCACATAATCAGGTAAGCTATGCAAATGATAACAAAATTAAGACATATGCCATGATAACAAATAGTTTTAATGCAGATACAGCAAAAGGTGTACTGGAAAATTCAACAAATAGGCAAAAACTTATAAATAATATATTACAAAATTTAAAAGCAAACAATTATAAAGGTGTAAATATTGACATAGAGAATGTTTACTATTATGATAGAAGTTATTTTACCACATTTATGAGCGAACTATATAATACACTGAATCCACAGGGATTTGAAGTCACAATAGCGCTTCCTGCTAAAACAAGTGATAGTATGTGGCAGAGCTGGATTGGAGCTTATGATTATGCTGAGATTGCAAAGGTTTCAGATAAGATTATATTGATGACTTATGATGAACATTGGTCTGGCGGAGAACCTGGTGCCATAGCATCTATAGGATGGGTTCAAAATGTAATAAATTATGCAATTACAGTTATTCCTAGAGATAAAATACTATTGGGATTAGCAGCCTATGCTTATGATTGGCCATCAAATGGAGCAAAAGCAAAATCTTATGGCATAAGTCAAGCATATAGTATGGCCGCACAAAGGGGTGCCCAGGTTAAATGGGATTCTGCAGCTAAAAGTCCATACTTTAATTATACTGATAGTTCAGGTATATACCACACTGTATATTTTGAAAATAGTACAAGCATCTCATATAAACTTGATATTGTAAATAATTATGATTTAGGTGGAATTTCTATATGGAGATTAGGATTGGAGAATTCTGATTACTGGGAAACTATCAGTAATAAATTTAACAGATACTAAGTAAATTTTCTATTTGTTAAAACAATGCACTATTTTTTGGGAATAAATGATATGAGAAAGGCAAATAAAATGAACACTTTAACATATAGTTAGACCTGTCTTTTATAAATAAGCAGGTCTGCTATTACTAATATCTATACTGGTTTATATTAAAGAGGAAAGGTTAGCGAGGCTGAACGTTTCCTCCAATAAAGTTTGATTTTACAAATATAATATACTGTTATTAGTTTACTGAGGTGGTAGTTTACTAATTTCATAATTTAAAGCATCTTGTACACTTTGAACTGTAGGGTAACCTGATACAGGGCGATCGTCAATCATGCCTTGCAGTACAATTGTTTGATTTGCAGCACTCAATGCATTAAATGCAGTTAGGTCTAGTCCAAGGTCGGGATTTGTGATAGCTGTTTCCATTCCAGTTGTAGCTGATGCTGTATTGACAGCATTTAAAGCTGGATTTATCAGATTATTTTCACCAATCCTTATGATTAAGATTGAGGCACTTACGCCGTTGGTTGCTGTACCACCTGCATTATTGACAAGATTTATACTGGAAGTACTTGTGTGATTTCTCAGTGTTAATATATCACCGGCGTTAGCAGATAATATAGCTATACCTGTATTATCTCCATAACTTGAAACAGGTGGAACTAGAGTTGGAGATGTTATGCCATATATTGTACCGGGAACAAGGGTATTGTTTTTAAATACTGCAAATTGATTTGAAAGATCTCCTGTAACTCTGAATAATACAGCATAAAATCCGGAATTCTTTATATTTATATTTGATGAATTTATACTATGGGTAATTCCCGATAATGATCCATTTGTATTAAAAGGAATATCTGCTTCAACTCCAATATTTTGTGTTCCCGTATTGAATATATAGGCATGGTCAGGTAAAAGCGTTGAATTTTGAGCGTATTCTATTTTTAAAAATGGTTTTTGGGTTGGAAATGGACGGCTATTAGGAAAATAGCTTATTACAGAATTTGTAATATTTGATACTCCATTTTGTGGGACATATTCTATTCCTGTTAAGGTTATTCCGTGATTTTTTGATGGAGTATTTATCCAGTCAATAACTACATTAGTGATATCTATGCTGATATAGTTGTTAACATCTGCATCTGTTACATTTATAGAGTAAGGTGTTGCAGTTGCTTGAGGTGCATTGTTCCACGTAACGGTTTTCTGAGAAAAATCACCTGAATTAGTTGACACAGTTATATTTTGCGGTGACAATAATGTGTCAGGCTTGCTTTTTGTATATACAAATAATTCTAAAGAGGCGCTTGTTACTGTATTGCCTGGAGGAATTAAGCCTGATAAATCAAATTTAAATAAAGTTCTATATTTATATGAAAGCTGGGATCCAGTCCCTGTAAATAAGAGTGAAGAATTTCCAAAATTTTCAGCTGGACTTTGCGAATATATATAGGCATTATCACTAGGTGAAACTTGTATAATAGTCATAATTACATCTCCCTTTTATTTTCTTTTGTCTTAAAATCCTTTTAATAATGACCTAATATAGCATATGTATGTATATTAAATTTGTTTACAAAAAAACTCAAGGTTGCCCTTGAGTTATATAGTACTTTTATTAGCAGAATGGATTTACGCCAGATGTAACTATTGCTCCTAGTGTTGCATTGTTGATAGCAAGAGTTCCAGTAACATCTACGGTAGCATTTGCAATTACTGTGTAAGTGCAGCATCCATTAAAGCAGGTGCAGTCACAGTCGCAAACGAAGAAGGAAAATGTCTCACTAGTTAAAGCAGGTATTGAAAGAGACCATACAGGTCCTATAGGGGTAGGTGTAATCTGGTTGTTGCATTGTTTAAATACTTGGATACCTAAAGTACCAACAAAAGTGGCATCTGCAATAACATTGCTTGCAAATTCAAGCTTTATGCATGGATGTTTTAAATGACAGGTATCTAATGTTAAAGAAGTAATAGTAAATTTTGTTCCTGAAGCTGCAGTTGTAGTAGGTATTGTAGTTGAACTAGGACATCCACATTTTATAATGGTGTCACATACCTTTTTACTTACATAAGGATCATAGTGATGTTTACAAGGATCAAAATCCTCTTTGCAAGGGTTGCAATCGTCTTTATAATAATATCTTGACATAGAATTCATGGATAAAATCCTCCTTTTTATATTAAAAAATGAAATAAGTTGATTAAAAATAACATCAAAATATATTGGCAATCTTGCTATTATCTTCTACTATAATATATGATTTCATTAAAAAAAGGTGATGATAGTTTTTGTAATTTATTTGTTTTGTGCTAGTGCTATTCTATCATTTTTGCTATTCCATATGATTTTTGTCGAAATCATCATTTGAAACTCCTTTTGAAACTTCTTTGTTACAATAGGAAAATAGCGGCTCTAAATTTTGATCAGGATAGAATTTTGGAACAGGAGATTTTTCGAATGTTTCACGTGGGTTTTCTTTATCATTTTCTCCAGAAGCTTCTTTTGGAATCACGCTGTAACTGTAAGTTGGTATAAGAAGCTGTACAACAAATTCACTTTTTACAACAATATAATATCCTAAGGTTATATCAAGTACGTAATTACCATCGTCATCTTTGATAAGTTCACTGTCTAATACATTTGCAACCATTTCCAAATTAATAATATTGGAATCCTGATCTTTGGGTTTGATGCTGCTATAAGCTTCGGACACAGGATCAGGACAATATAAACTTTCTATACAATCTGTTCTATTAATTTCATAAAATTCACTTTTATTTACACCATTAATATCTACATAATCGGCGTAAAATGAAATTATATAAGAAAGAATTATTTTTTTAAAACCTTCTTTATTTTTTATAGGAATTTTATCTATAGAAATTAATTTTATATTAAAATCTCTGGAGTCTATATATCTTTTTGGATCGATAATGACATTGCTCCTTAATTCACAATCTGTTTTATCTGTATCTGGTCCTTCACTGTATACAAGACATTTTTTGATTAAGCATTGATCAAATATTTTTGGAACTTCAATACAAACAAGTTCGGAAGGATCAGGTAATTGTCCTTGTTTGTTTACAAGACCAGGTCGTGGCTCAAATTTATTAAAATTAATGGACATAAATTATCCTCCTTTTAAATATTAATATAATAGAAAAATATATAATTATCACTTATATATTATGTTTTATTGATATAATTGTGATTTAATAAATTTTTTTATGGAAATAAAAGAGGTGAAATAATATGGAAAATAGTTATCCGTGGGTGTTTATTAGCAGTGATAATAATATGTGGAAAGTTTATTTAAATAGTTCAAGTGAATTGATGTATAAAATAATATATGAGAATGGCAAATGGACAGAGGAAAAACTTATTGATACTAATGTAGTTGAGTTTTCTATATGCATACAAGACCAAACTATCCATATAGTATATGCAAATAAAAAATATGAATTGAGATATTGTACTAGAAAAGATGAAAAGTGGTTTGGAGAAAAAATTTGTGATATACAAAAAAATAATTTTGAAATACAAACTTTAAAAGCTTTGATTTCACAGGATAAAATGCATTTATTTTATTTGCTTAAATCAAAAGGTGGTAGTAAGCGTGGAATCTTAAGACATTGTATATGGGATGGAAAAAAAGTAAAGCAGTATAATATACAATATATTGTTTTGTCAGACAGAATTAAGACATATTATCAAGTTTATGCTGAAGAAAAAAATTTAATCAAAATTTTTTTCGCTTCAAATAATAAAGATGAGCTTTCTCTTGGTTATTCTGAATATAAGGATGGATTATGGACAGATTCAAAGAGACTTTATGGGATTCACGGCAGCAATGTAACATTTAAAGTTCTAAAAACTCACTATACTATAAATATAATCAACAAGATGAAAGAGAATTTTACATATTCATTGGAGCATGTATGTATCGAAGAAGATACTATGAATATGAAAAGTTATAAAATCTATGAAGGAAAAGAGGAGCCTGTTGAACCAATTATATTTTCGGTAGATGGTATTTTATTTACTTCTTGGCTTAAAGAAAATAATGTATTTTGTTCAAAATATAATCTAGATAAGTGGGAAACGCCTATTGAAATTAATAAAGATTTAAAAGAACCAATTAATGCATATGTTTTTTTGAACAACAAAAAGTTAAATGATGCTTATATAGTATATGGAATAGAAAATACCAGTTTAAAAATTATCTCTTTTAAAGAAATTTCAAAAAATACAGTTAAAGCATTAAGCAAAGAAAAATCTGATATGTCTAATTATGATGAATATGTTGAGAAACTAAAACAAAAATCAAAAAACATATATTATGAAAATAATATTCTTAAAGAAAAAATAGATTTTTTAAATAAGAAAATAAAAGAAAAAAAGCTTAGTATAAATGAATATGAAAATAGGCTTATAAAAATTGGGGGAGAAAAAAAGATATTGAAAGAAAATTACGATTTTTTTATACAGGTGAAGAAAAATATACAAAAAGAACTTGAAAATACAAAAGAACAATTGGAAAATTATAAACTGTTCATTAATAAATTACAAAATAGTTTGGATAAGAAGGAAAAGAACAATAATAGATTGAAACAAGAAATTACTTATTTAATGAATGAAAATTTAAAAGTTAAACAGGAATTGAAACTTGAAAAAAATAAATCTATTGTAGATAAATTATTTAAGAAGAAAGAATAAAATAAATCCACCTAGAGTTTAAAGTCCTAGGTGGATTTTTTAGTAATGCATAATATCTGTAATCCCATCTTTATTTGAATGCCATTTAACATTGTGGTGATTAATACCATTTTTTATATTAGTTTGAGTGTATCTAATCATAAGGATAAAAAATGCTCTGTTGGAGAATTACATGGTAAGTTTGATTTTGAAAATAATTTACACATGATCCATAATGATTGTTTTTACTCTATTATGAATATTATAATAAGTAAAGTTAAAATTTAATGTTATTTTGAAATAAGCTTTTATCCATAAATTTACTTGTGCACTAGATTTTCAATCACTCCATAGGGTCATTTCCTTCATAATCACATCCATTCATTTCATCTTCATTTGCTTCGTCTTCATCTTCATCGGATTCTGGGAATAGAGGCTCTAAGTTTTGATTTGGATAAAATTTAGGTACAGGAGATTTATTAAATCTATTACAGATATTTTCTTCTGGTTCAGGCTGACAAGGTTCTTTAGGTATTGCGCAATAATCGTAAGCAGGTATTAAAAGTTGAACTATTATTTGGCATTTAACTACTATATAATAACCTAAAGTGATATCTAAAAATTTGTTATCATCACATTTAGTTATCTCTCCATGAAGTGCATCTGCTACCATTTCAAGTTTTATCATACTTGTATCACAATCTTCTAATCCTTTAGAATGCATTCTACTGCTTGACATTTTAGCAACAGAATCAGGGCAATAAAAATTCCAAATTACATCTTCCCTGTTAATTTCAAAAAATTCACTTCTGTTTACTGCATTGCAATCAATATAATCAGCATAAAATGATATTACATAACATATTACTAGTTTTTTATAATTCTTCTTTCTTGGTATAGGTATTTTTTCTACAGATTTTAATGAAATTTTGAAATCTCTACATCCTAAAAATATTTTAGGATTTTCTAAAGGATTACTTCTCAATTCACAATCTGTAGTATTTGTATCAGGTCCTTCGCAGTAGGATAGACATTTTTTAATCAAACATTGGTCAAAAACCTTAGGTACCTCGACGCAGACTAATTCTGATGGATCTGGTAGGCATCCTTGCTTATTTACACGTCCGG
The DNA here is from genome assembly GCF_019056555.1 of Clostridium sp. 001. Taxonomy (NCBI): domain Bacteria; kingdom Bacillati; phylum Bacillota; class Clostridia; order Eubacteriales; family Clostridiaceae; genus Clostridium; species Clostridium sp. 001. Next base: position 4,392,809 of record NZ_CP020473.1, read on the forward strand.
GACGTGGTACGAATTTATTAAAGCTTATTGACATAACCTTCCTCCTTTTAAAAAGTATACAATATTTACATTATATATTATGCTTGAAAATTATAGTTGTGATTTTTTATAGTATACTATAGTTAAGAAAATTTCATGACATATATTTGCAGCAAAAAATTTCATATTTTTATTTAATAAGTGGAACTTTTAGAAACTTTAGAATAGTATATATCAGGATATAAATTATTGTAATAATATCCTAAAGTTTTAAAAAGGAGATATTAAAATGGATAATTCTAGTTTTTGTCCTGAACCTACTTGTAGTGCTAGAGTTATAAGCGCAGATACACTATCAGGTGCTAATAATTATCCTTTACCAAGAGGAGCATACAAGGTTCCAAAGGTTCTTGCAGAATTTGTAGTTCAATTGGATTCAGAATCAAAAATCAGACTCAATGAGCCTGCTTATGAAATAAAAAGAATAGAAAAACAAATATTTTTAACTGAATGCAGATATATCGCTCCAACAGATAAAGTTTTTATTCAGGGATATATAAGAAAAAATATAGAATATGCTACAAAAGAATGCACAACTCGTTCTGGAATAAGTGGAGTTATTAAGGATACTACCGTTCATATTCCAATTAAAGCATACACTCAAGTAAATTTCACTAATTTACCAAGAGTTCTTCCAAATCTTCCTCCGGTAGTAGCTAGATATTTTGATGCAAAAAGAAAAGGAAAAAATATAAGAGAAGCAGACAGGGGAAATATTGAAATTTTTAATGAGCCTGTTTTTTGTGAACTCGAATGGTCTGCAATTTTTGATGCAGATATCGACGATAGGGGAATCCCAATTGATGGATTTAAGAATGAAGAAGAATTTCAAGAGTTTACTGATAAATCAGTGGTATATCTATGCTTAAAATTATTGCAAAAACAGCAAGTTTGGTCTTTAGATGATAAGACTGGCAAGTGTGGTGCTAGAAATAATATAAAAAAATCAATTAGAAATGATGATATGCCATTAAAATCTAATTGGAATTTTTCAATTAATGATTTTATTCAAAGAAAATAGTAATTATTTATAAAGGGACTGGTTATTTATAACCAGTCCCTTAAGTCAACAAAATATATTAAAATGCATATTATAAATGGAAAGCAAAATTGGAGCAAGAATATGCGAAAAAGTAAATTCAAAAACAAAAAATATTTAACTTCTTCAAATGTAGTAAAAAATCAACATAATAAATACTGTGTTAAAACAAAACAGGAGGATACTTCTGAAAATAAAAGCAAGGTTAGTAAAAATAGTGAACTTCATAAGGAGACATTAAAAGTTAATGTTAAAATGAAAACTGATGAAATAAAATCAAATATGTGCAATTCCAAGATGATTGTAGAATGTAATAGTAATATGGTAAAACCTTTTGTCAATAATGGACTTTTTCCTGTAAGATTACCTGTTATAATATCACAACCTTCTGTTAGAATTAATATTGAAAATACTGTAAGTTTTTCAAAACCAGTTGCTTATATAAAGTCTATTAGGAGAACAGTTTTCATTACTCAATGTAGTTTAATCACTAATGTGAGAAAGCTTTTCTTAAGTGGAATTGTAAAAAAAAGTATTGAGTATTCAGAATTAGTGGCAGATAATACTAATTTATCAAATGGACAAATTAGAAATATTGTAATAAAAGTTCCATTTCATTGTGTTACTAAAATTAAATATATTGTCAACCCATTGATGTGTGAAAAAAATTATAAAAATAAATCCACATTAGCTAATGCTCAAAATTGTGAGCAAATTTTTTATGAAAGTTATAATGAGCCGTCTAAAATATCATGTGATCTCATTCATGCTAGTTTTGAAGAAATAAACATAAAAGATATTCAAAGTACTTACAATAAATTTAACGGAAAAACGTTTTTTGAAATAATTAACCAAAAAATGGTTATGACATTAATTATAAGACTAACTCAAAATCAAAATGTTTATGTAGCAAGTCGTATTAATAATTAAGAAGTATATATTCTTTATATATGTTAAAACTATCCTATCAGATAACATAATAGGAGATAGGATGAGAGTTTACATTAATTATTTTCAGGAGAAATAAATGAGAAAAGAAAGGTTAAAGTTGAATTGAAAATTCATTATATAAAAATATTAATTGGTAATTATATGTAGTAAGGATAAACCTTGTATAGTCTATTCTATTTTTAAAATAAAAATAGAATAGGGTATACAAAGTTATTTTACTTGTTTTTTACTTTTACTATGTGATGCAGCTTCTTTTTCAATAATATCTAGAGATTCAGATAGACATTCTTCAATAACATCAGAAGTTATTAATATTGATTTTTTATCTTTTAGTTTATTCAAAGTTACCAACCCCTTTCGTTTTTACTATTATATACTCATAAAAAGAAAATGTCAATTGAAATTATAGTTAAAATTAAAAGATTTTTATAATATAAAATTAAAATTCAGAATTTAATAAATTTTCACTTTAATTGTACAAGCTACTACATCTTAAGGATAATTAGAATAAAAGCTATATTTTTATATTGAAAAATATAAATAAGTTTGCAAAAAAAGTGTTGTTTAAAATTTATTTATATGAATTTTTATGAAATTTCATATAATATTAAATGTTAATAAATTACTATGAGCAAATTGAACATATATGAAAAATTTTTTGGAAACACTATAAAAAATATGTTAATATAATTATAAGTAAGTCGATTATCTAAAGTGTAGAAAATAAAGGAATAACATTTAAATTAAGAAAGATGGTGGAATTATGAAAGATATTAAAGTAGTAGTTGTGGATGATTCACCTTTTTCAATTGCATTACTCAGGGATATGCTTACTGATAATGGATTTGATGTTGTTGGTGAAGCTACTTCCCTTCAGGAGACCATTGAAGTGGTAGGTAAATTAAGACCAAATATTGTAACTATGGATATGACTATACCAGGTACAGATGGCATTGAATGTACTAAAGCAATTCATTCCATAGATCCAAACATAAATGTTATAATAGTAAGTTCCATGATGGATGATGAAATAGTGAAAAAAGCTAAAAAAAATCATGCTTGTGGATATATTCAAAAACCTGTTGACCCTGAAGAACTTACTTTATTGATAAATAGAATAATGGCAGATGATGAATTATTTAAGGACCTTGATGAAGTTTATTACAAGGTTTATAAAGAATCCTTTATGGATGTTTTTAATAAATTAATGAAAACAGTACCAGAGTTTGGTAAAGAAAGTAACTCAGATGTAGAGTTAGTATCCAGGGGAATATCAGTTGTTATGGGAATTATAGGTAAGTATTCAGGAAGAATGTTACTAGATATGTCTTATGATACTGCAGAGAAACTTTCTGAATTTGCATTAAGGAGAAAGCCTAAAAATGCAGAGGAAATGTTAAACATTATGGGAGAAATTTGTAACATGGTGGCAGGAAATGCATCTTCTGTACTCAATAGAAAAAATAAATTATTAGGACTGCGTGTAGCACCTCCAAGTATATTTTATGGAAATTCCATAAATATATCTAAAGCGGAATTAGATACAACTACATCTTCTGTAGCTAATACTGAATTTGGTGAGATATATGTAAATGTAGGATTTCAAAGGAGGTCTGGAGAATGGATGTCAAATATATAAATCCATTTTTTGATGCGTTTTTAAATGTCATGCCTGAGCTTGGAATAAATGATATAAAAAGAGGCAAGATTAGTCTTAGGGGAAAAACTATAGAAAGTATGGGAGTTTTAATTATCATTGGAATTGTAGGCGATTTGAAAGGTAACATCATATATGAGACTACTATAGAGAATGCAAAAGCTATAGCCTCTAAGATGATGATGGGAGCTCCAGTCAAAGAATTAGATGAAATGGCTCAAAGTGCAATTGAAGAGCTTACAAATATGCTTACTGCCAATGCATCCACATCATTTTCAAATGAAGGCATTAGAATAGATATATCAACCCCTACATTGATGTATGGAAATTTTAAAGCTTCATCAAATGCAGATAAGACGATATGTGTGGAAATGATTATAGATGGACTTTCATTTCGAGTAAATGTTGCAATAGAGAAATGTAAATAAAGAATTGTTTATTATTTAGATATATTAAAAGTGGAGAATAAGTATATTCTCCACTTTTAATGATGTATTGACATATTATATTTAATATTTAAAAATATTTTAAATATTTTGGAATGTAATATAAAATGAGGTTTCATTGGACCAAAATATTTGAAGCCTGCTAAAATTATTACAACTCCTGAAAAAACTATTATCGAACTTAAAATTTTATCTATAAATTTTACATTTTTTACATTAAGCTTATTATTAAATTTACTCATGGTAAATACTAATAGAATCCACCACAACATGCTTCCTATAAATACTCCTAGTATTAAAAGTAATTTATGATCTGGTTCTTGTCCGATATGTGCCAAGCGCAGTCCTGTAAATACAGCTATAAAAGAAAAAATTGTTGCTGGGTTTGCTAGCGCAATAAAAAATGTTGATATAAAAGCTTTAAACATAGAACCGCTAGGTGAATAAGATTTCATATTTCCTGTTTTATCTATATCTTTGCCCGGACTTTTTTTAATAAAAGAATAGACACCAAAACAAATCAATATAATTCCACCTATTACATGAAAATATAATTTATGAATGAGAATGAATTTTTCTATTAATATAAAACCTAATGCTGCAATTGTTGCATAGATAGTGTCTGTAAGTGCTGAACCGAGGCCGGATATTAAACCACATTTACGCCCAAACGTGATAGTATTTTTAAGGCACATTGCACCAATTGGGCCTAAGGGCATACCTGTTATCAATCCTATAAGTATTCCTTTAAATAAACTTAGTAACATATAGTTTCTCACTTTCAATATAGTATTTAAAATTTAGTCTAATGAAAATATTTTATTCATACCTTATTATTTTATCCTTAAATAGATGCATATTCAACATAATATGTTTCATTTCTATAAATTTTATAGTATAAATTTATTGTACCGCAAAATACGATAAAAATTAGCATGAAATTTAAATAATATAGATAATAAATGACATAACAATGAAGTGATTCAAAATATGGTTGTTAAGTATAAATGAATCAATGTACGATAAGAACTTTCACGAATTAAAATACTTATAGATTTTTTTTACGAATAATGCTATTATTAACAATAATATTAGTAATAATATCAACAATAATGTATAGTATATACATTATCGCTAATGATTATGACTACAAATAAAGGAGAGTGACATTTATGGTGAGAAAAGTTTCATTACAGCGTAAATTGGTGGGAATATTGATACTTTTTGTTATAGTACCATTATTAGTAATATCATTTTTATCTTTTTACATGGAAACAAAACTTGTAAGTAACAAGGCCTATCAATTAACTAGTCAAATAGCAAGGGAAAAAGCTTCATTTATTGATTTGCATAACAATTCATTAAAACAGAATATACAGTCTTTATCAATTAATAATAATATAATAAGTGAAAACAAAGATGACGTAATGAATGCCCTTAGGAGCATAAATGAGAGTAATAAAGATATAATGCAGTGCTATGCAGCAGATGAAACAAAACAGATGTTAATATACCCTGAAAGTGTTAAGCTGCCGGAAGGATATGATCCAACTAGTAGACAGTGGTATAAAGACACTATGGCTGCAGATGGACAAGTATTTGTAACTAAGCCCTATAAAGATGCAGTTACAGGTAAAATTATTATAACTATAGCAAAGAAAGTAACTTTTAGTAGTGGAAAACAGGGTGCTGTGGCTGCAGATGTTGACTTATCTGCTCTGCAAAAGAAATTAACTACAACTAAGGTTGGTAAAACTGGATATGCAATACTTGCTTTAGATGATGGTACAATAATTGCAGATTCAAATAATAGCAGTATAATGCACAATATAAAAAATGAAGTTGGGAATGGACAAAAAATTATAGATGAGAAAAACGGTAATTTTAAGTATGGCTTAGGTAAAAAAGCTCAAGTAATTGGATTTAGCCAATCCAAAGCAACAGGATGGATAGTTGTGACCATTCTTCCACAAAGTGATTATGCACAGGATTTAAATAAGAGCGAATTTATAAGTATTGTAGTTCTTATAATTATGTTAGCAGCTGCAGTAATTTGTGGCATATTCATTGCAAAATACATTTGCAAACCTCTTTTTAAAATACAGGTATTTGCTAAAAGGTTATCTGTATGTGATTTTACTACTCCTATAAAAATAGACAGACATGATGAATTTGCAGATACAGCTAATTCATTAAATAAAGCTCAAGAAAATGTAAAGTCACTAGTTAAAGTAATAGTTGCAAATTTTAAAAATATTAATGCTTCAAGTCAGCAGCTTTCTGCAACGGTTCAGGAAATGACATCAAAATTTGAAAATATAAATAATTCAATAAATCGTATAGCAGATGGATCTCAGGAAACAACCGCTTCTGCGGAAGAAATTACTGCATCCATAGAAGAGATAGATTCCAGTACAGTACAGCTTGCAAATAAGACTGAAGATGAAAATAAAACTGCAAGTAAATCTCAACAAAATGCTCTCTCTGTTCAACAAAATGCTGAAAGTGCCATAAAGGAATGTAAAAATGTCTATAAGGATGAGGAGAAAAAGATATTAAAAGCTATAGATGATGGAAAAGTAGTTTTACAAATAAAAGAAATGGCGAATGTAATAGAGAGTGTTGCAGATCAAACTAACTTATTAGCATTAAATGCAGCTATTGAAGCGCAGAGGGCTGGTGAGCAGGGAAAAGGATTTGCTGTAGTTGCTGAAGAAGTGAGAAGCCTTGCAGAACAGTCTTCTGAAACAGTTTCTACAATTAAGAGTACGGTATTAAAGGTTCAGCAAGTTTTTGAGAATCTTTCAAAAACTAGTCATAATTTGCTGCAATTTATTGATAAAAGTGTAAATATGCAATTGGATAACTATTTGAGTACAGGACAACAATATTATGAAAACTCTAAGTTTACAGCTAATGCTGTAGAACAAGTAGCTTCTATGACTGAAGAAATAGCAGCTACGGTAAATGAGATTACAAAGGCTGTTGGCGGCATGTCTGAAGTTGTTCAGAAATCTTCGGAAAGTACCAATGAAATTCGGAATGATATAAATGACGCAGCAGAGAAAATGGCTCAAATTGCTAAAAGTATGGAAAGCCAGGCAGAATTAGCTGAGACCTTAAACAGTACAATTAAGAAATTTAAGATTTAAATTTTTAAAATGGCAGTAAGTAAAACAAGCTAATTTTAGGACTAGCCCTTCTAATAGCTCTACTTTTTTAAAGGGGAGATATTAGAGGGGCTATGTCTTTATTTTTTGTTAACAATAATGTAATAAAAAAGATATTGATAAAAAAAATCATTAGTAGTAAAATATTTTACACACAAAGATTCGCATACGAAAGATTTCGATACAAAATATTATGGAATACTTAATTAAAAATGTAAAAGAGGTGAGTAAATGGATGATAATAAAAGCATTGTAATAATGAGGGAAATGAAAACAATATTATATTCTTTTAAAAAGAAAATGAAAAGTAGTTTTAATAGTTTTAATCTTACTGCACCTCAAGGAATGCTTATTGAAATATTGCGTAGATATGGTGATATGAAAATAAGTGATTTGAGTAAAAGGATGGGATTATCAAATAGCACTGTGTCTGGAATTATAGATAGATTAGAAAAACAAGGACTAGTAAAAAGGACTAGAAGTGACGAGGATAGAAGAGTAATTTATGTAGATGTAACTGATAAGTTTAAAAATGTATTCCAGGGGAATTTTAAAAAAATTGAACAAGAATTTGAGAATATGATGAGTAAAGCTTCCCCGGAGGAAATTGATAGTATACTTAATGGACTTCATCTATTAAAAAATTTAGTTAATAAGAAGAAGTAATTTAAAATGAAATTATAGTATTCATATAAGGAGAATATTAAACAATATGATTAAATTAATAAAATATTTAAAACCTTTTGCAGGATTGATTATTGCAGCTGTAATGCTTTTGTTCGTACAGGCCATGTGTGATCTTGCGCTTCCAGATTACACATCTAATATTGTAAATAAAGGTATACAGCAAGGTGGTATTGTAAGTTCTGTACCTCAGGCAATAAGAGAAAGCCAAATGGAAAAAATAAAAATATTTATGAATAAGAGTGATTTAGAGGAAGTTTCTAAAAGTTATGTTCCTGTTGATAAATCAAATGCAGACTATACTAGGTATTTAAAGAAGTATCCAAATCTCAAAAATGAACCTATTTTTGTACTTAAGGATGTTGATAAAAATGAAATGAACAAATTAAGTTCTATAATGGGAAGATCCATAATAGATGCTTCAGGTGTTGAACAGATTAAGTCCAGTGCGAAAAATGGAGTGATTTCATTTAATGGCATGAAAATACCGGCTAGTGCAGATTTATTTGATATGATTTCTAAAATGCCAGATGAGCAGCGTTTAAAAATAATTGAAGATATAAACAAAAAAACATCTAGTTTGGATGATAATATGGTTGTCCAATTGACTGCCTCTAAAATTAAAGCAGAATACAAGGCACTTGGAATGAATACGGATAAAATCCAGAGTAAATATATAATAAATGTTGGAGTAACTATGCTTTTTATATCACTTCTTGGAGGTGTGTGTACCGTTGCAGTTGGATTTTTAGCAGCAAGAACTGCAGCAGGACTTGCCAGAAACTTACGTAAAAATGTATTTGAAAAAGTTGAACACTTTTCAAATGCGGAATTTGATAAATTTTCAACGGCATCTCTTATAACAAGGAGTACAAATGATATTACGCAAATACAAATGCTCATGGTTATTATGATAAGAATGGTATTTTATGCACCAATCATGGGAATTGGTGGTGTAATAAGGGCTATGGGAAAAAGTAAATCCATGTCCTGGATTATTGCACTTGCAGTTATAGTGCTTTTAGGACTGATACTTGTAGTATTTGCAGTAGCTTTTCCAAAGTTTAAAATTATACAAAAGCTTATAGATAAACTAAACCTTGTAACTCGTGAAAATCTTTCTGGAATGATGGTAATAAGGGCTTTTAATACACAAAAGTTTGAAGAAGAGCGTTTTGACAAGGCAAATAAAGATGTGACAAAGACAAATTTGTTTGTAAATCGTGTGATGGTGTCCATGATGCCTGTAATGATGTTTGTAATGAATGGAATTACACTGCTTATAATATGGGTTGGCGCTCATGAAGTTGCAAATTCAAATATGCAGGTAGGAGATATGATGGCATTTATGCAGTATGCAATGCAGATAATTATGGCATTTTTAATGCTTGCTATGATGTTTATTTTAATACCAAGAGCATCTGTTTCTGCAGGCCGTATTGAAGAAGTTTTAGAAACAGATATTTCAATTGTAGATCCAGAAGATAGGGCACATTTTGAAGACAATATACAGGGAATTGTTGAATTTAACAATGTATCTTTCAGATATCCTGGAGCAGGTGAAGATGTCTTAAAAAATGTAAGTTTTAAAGCTCTTTCTGGAAAAACAACGGCATTTATAGGCTCTACAGGTTCTGGAAAGACAACCCTTGTAAATTTGATTATGCGTTTTTATGATGTAACAGCAGGTGAAGTGCTTGTAGATGGAGTGAATGTAAAGAAAATAACTCAGCATGAACTTCGGGATAAAATTGGATATGTACCACAGAAAGGATACTTATTTAGCGGCACAATTGAATCCAACCTTAAATATGGAGATAAAAATGTAGGTTATGATGGTATAAATCATGCTGTAGAAGTTTCTCAGTCAGAAGGATTTATAAATGAAAAAACTAAGGGAATTAAAAGTGAAATTTCCGAGGGAGGCTCAAATGTATCTGGAGGTCAGAAACAGAGACTTTCTATTGCCCGTGCTCTTGTGAAGAAACCTGAAATTTATGTATTTGATGATAGTTTTTCTGCTCTCGATTTTAAAACGGATGCTGCCCTTAGAAAGGCACTTAGAAAAGAGACTACTTCAAGTACATTCCTTATTGTGGCACAGCGTATTTCTACAATTATGGATGCAGATCAAATAATAGTTCTTGATGATGGTAATGTAGTAGGAATAGGTACTCATGAGGAGCTTATGAAAAATTGTGAAACTTATAGGGAAATTGCTCTTTCACAGCTTTCAAAGGAGGAATTGGCATGAGTGATAAATATAAGATAAAAAGACAAAAGTCACATCAGCATGGACCTGGTGGTATGATACAGGGCGGCGAAAAGGCAAATGACTTTAAAGGTACTATGAAAAAGCTCATGTCATATATGAATGAATATAAATTAGCTGTTATCATAGTATTTATATTTGCAGCTGCAAGTGCTGTGTTTTCCATAGTGGGACCTAAGATATTGGGTAAGGCTACAACTAAGCTCTTTGAGGGAATTATGGGTAAAATTTCAGGCTCAGGCTCTGGAATAGATTTTGATTATATAGCTAGGATATTAATAATACTTGCAGGACTATATGCGTTAAGTACACTTTTTAGTTATATTCAGGGATGGCTTATGTCTGGTGTTTCCATGAAAGTAAGCTACAAGATGCGAAAGGAAATTTCAAAGAAAATAAACAGATTACCTCTTAAATATTTTGATGGAACAAATCAAGGGGAAGTACTATCTCGTGTTACCAATGATGTGGATACGGTGAGTCAGACTTTAAATCAGAGCTTGACTCAGATAATTACTTCCATTACTACTGTAGTAGGGGTACTTGTGATGATGCTGAGCATAAGCTTTACTATGACTTTAGTAGCACTTTGCATAATTCCACTATCTATGGTAATTATGATGTTCATAATCAAACAATCCCAGAAATATTTTAAAGAGCAGCAGGATTATTTGGGACACGTAAATGGGCACGTAGAGGAAATGTATGGTGGTCATATAGTTATGAGAGCTTTTAATGGTGAAGAAGATAGCATTGAAAAGTTTGATGGACTAAATAATACACTGTATAAATCTGCGTGGAAATCACAGTTTTTGTCAGGCATGATAATGCCAATTATGAACTTTGTCAGCAATCTTGGTTATGTAGGTGTGTGTGTGCTTGGAGGGTGGCTTGCCATAAAAAAGACTATTGAAGTTGGAGATATTCAAGCTTTCATACAGTACGTAAGGTTTTTTACCCAGCCAATTACTCAAATAGCAAATATATCAAATATACTTCAACAAACTGCTGCTTCAGCAGAGCGTGTATTTGAATTCTTAGAAGAGGAAGAAGCAGTACCTGAGACTTGCAATCCTGTAAAACTTGAAAAGGTTGAAGGGTATGTAGAATTTAGAAATGTTCATTTTGGATATAATTCTGACAAAGTTGTTATAAATGATTTTTCAGCTAAGGTAAAACCAGGTGAAAAAGTTGCGATTGTAGGACCAACAGGTGCAGGAAAAACTACTATGGTAAAACTTTTAATGCGATTTTATGATATAAATAGCGGGTCTATTTTAGTAGACGGACATGACATAAGAGATTTTAGGCGAAATGATCTGAGATCTATATTCGGTATGGTGCTCCAGGATACATGGCTTTATAATGGAAGTATAATAGAGAATATAAGGTATGGGAGGCTTAATGCTTCCGATGAAGAGGTTAAAATTGCAGCGAAGGCAGCTCATGTGGATAGTTTTGTGCGCACTCTACCAGATGGATACAATATGATTTTAAATGAAGAAGCCTCTAATGTATCCCAAGGTCAAAAGCAGCTTTTAACAATTGCAAGGGCTATACTTGCAGATCCTAAAGTTCTTATTCTTGATGAAGCAACCAGTTCTGTAGATACCCGTACAGAAGTTAGGATAAAAAAGGCAATGGATAATCTTATGAAAGATCGTACTAGTTTTATTATTGCACACAGATTGTCTACAGTGCGCGATGCAGATTTAATTCTTGTAATGAATAATGGTGATATTGTAGAACAGGGAAATCATGAAGAACTTTTGAAAAATAAAGGATTTTACTATAATCTTTATAATAGCCAATTTGAAGATTCTCTGGCTGCTGAATAAATTGCAATTTGTTACAAAAAAATAACTAAGTGATAGCATGTCAATAATATCTTGAAAAAGAATATTTTTGATGTGCTATTTTTTTAATTATTTAAGGTAGACGTATTTGATGCAAATCTATAAAAATTATTTAACATAAATTTTATAGTATCAAAATATAATTTAGTGTGATGTATATTAAGTTCAAAATTATTACTTGTAAGATTTAAAAATATAAATTAGTAACAAGTTATAAAATGTAAAATTTCTGAAGGAGGATAATTAAATAGTGGATAGTAAGGATAACTTAGTAAAAGATCAATTAAAGGATGATGAACAAATAAATAGTGCAGCTAATAAGATAGATGGCGAACATACACAACCAATTAGTAGTCCAAAACTTAAACTTGTATTTTTTGTAAAACAAGGAATGGATAGTTTTTTAGATGATATTATAAATGGATTATCTAATGAGTATATAAATAGAAAAATTGTAGTTAGTGATTTCAAACAAATTGATGAAGGTATGCAGTGGGCTGATATATGTTGGTTTGAATGGTGTGACGAACTTATAGGGTATGGAAGCAAATTAGCGATTGCTAGAGAGAAGAAAGTAATATGTAGGCTGCATAGATATGAAGTCTTTACCAATTATCCTAAACAAGTTAACTGGGATAATGTAGATAAACTTATAATTGTAACAAAACATTTAAAAATATTTTTAAAAGCTCAAATTCCAGATATAAATTCAAAAGTTGATATTGTAATTGTAAACAATGGAGTGAATTTAAGCAAATATAAATTTAAAGAAAGAAAAAAAGGTTTTAATATTGCTTATATAGGATATATCCACTCTAGAAAAAATCCTGTTTTAGTACTTCAAATAATGAAAGCACTTACTCAAAAAGATAAAAGATATAAATTATATGTTGCTGGCCAGTTTCAGGATGGTTTAATTAAGTTATATTGGTTTGACCAGATAAAGAAAATGAAGCTTGAAGAAAGTGTAATTTTTCAGGGATGGCAAAACAATGTAGAGAGTTGGTTAGAAGATAAGAATTATGTTTTATCAACAAGTATACATGAAAGCTTTGGATATGGTATTGCAGAAGCTATGGCAAGTGGGATAAAACCTATAATTCATAATTTTGTATTTGCAGATGAAATATGGGATAAAAAATTTTTGTTTTGCTCTATAGATGAAGCAATAAAAATGATAACAGAAGAAAAATATGATTCTAGAGAATATAGAAATTTTATTCAAGATAATTACAGAAATGAATTACAAATAGATAAGATAAAACAAATAATTAAGAATATAGAAATTAGCAGTAAAATAGGACAACAAAAGTTTGATTATAAACAATATTGGAATGATAGATTGGATAATAAATTTGATATAGAGGGTGTTGGTTATATAGGATTAGGAAGAGAATATAATGAATATCTATATAAAGCAAGGCTTTATACGTTAGATAAAATAATTAAAAAATTATTTAAAAAATCTAAACTAACAACAGTATTTGAAATAGGTCCAGGTATAGGAGTATTTACAAATTATTTTAAACAAAATGGAATAAGTAATTATTATGCTATTGATATATCAAAAAAATCAGTGGAAGTATTATCATCAAAATATAATAATTTTAATTTTATACAAGGTGACATAAGTGAAGGTAAAAATTATCCTAAAAATAGTAAATATGATTTAGTTTTCAGTGCAGATGTACTTTTACATTTAACTGATGAAAATAAATTTAAACTTGCATTGAAAAATATGAAAAATGTATTAAATGATAATGGCTATATGATTATTTATGATGCTATAAGTAAAAATGAAGTAAAAAGTACGTCACCACACGTAAGGATTAGGAGTGTTGAATATATTAGAAAAGTACTTAGTGAAAATGGTATGGAAATAGAAACATGTATTCCTATGTATTTTTTTGCTAGTAGCCCATTCGATATTAATAGATCACAAACTGAATCATTGGAAGCCATTAATATTTTTAATTTAATACAAGTATTTCTTAATCAAAATTATTGTAATATAAAAGGAGAAAATAAGAAAATTGTATTAGAATATTTGTATTATGTTGATAAATTATGTTTATCCAATTATAAATATGGATTGTCTGAAAAGTTGCTGATTATAAAAAAGAAGCAAAATAGGATTAATGTTAATATTGACATTGACGATATATGGGAAAAAAGTAATATAAGTGATAATATTAAGTCTGCTTTGCAAAATATTGAAAATAATAAGGAGTTTTATAATAACAATGAATTGATACGTATACAACAAAATGTTAATAATTTAATTTTATCTAAATATACTATAAAAGAAGTCTATGAAAAAATTAATTTGTTCAGTGGCTATGATACAGATTTTGTTGATAAGTATGATTTTGATAATTCCAAAGCTATTATTGGTAAAAAAGAAAAAATTAATAGCAGATATGCTTTAATAGAATTTATTTTAGCTAATAATGAAGCACAATTAATAGTTACAGGAGTTATTTATGATAATGAAGGAAAAGAAATAATCCTGCCTAACTATTTAAATTTTTCAAGTAATAGAAATAAACTGATTGAAATAATTAATAGGGTGATTAATAGCGATATGGAATACAACAATAGAGGTATAGCAGGTTTTATTAATGATAAGAAAATAGTTGATGATATAAAAGAAAACCAATTAGCATATAATTGGGAAAGAGGAATACCAGCTACTCAATTTATGCCATTAGTCGGCTATATAAATGTTATTGAAAGGTACAAATTAGCATTTAATTTTATAAAAAAATCGTATATTGTTTTGGAAGCTGCTAGTGGATTTGGATATGGTGCAGCATATATTTCAAAGGAATGTAAACAAGTAGAAGCATTAGACCTAGCTAAAGAGAATATTTTATTTGGTAAAAAAACGTATAGTTTTGAAAATATTAATTGGGTTGTAGGAGATGTAACAAAATTACCTTATGCTAATAATTATTTCGATGTATATATTTCATTTGAGACATTAGAACATTTGCCATTAAACTTAGTAGAAAGATATTTTTCTGAGGCTGTTAGGGTCTTAAAAAATAAGGGTAAAATGATTATATCTACTCCAAATAAAGCTGTGAGAGAAAATGTTAGAAATCCATTCCATGTTAAGGAATATAATTTTTTAGAATTTGATGAGTTATTATATAAATATTTTTCTAACGTACAATATTACTCTATAGTAAACAATAGATTAACTAAAGGGATGAATTTATCTGCATACAATATGATGGCTGTATGCGAAAAATAATACAACTTCACAATAAATAAACGACCGTTTATTAAAATGGTCGTTTATTTATTGTGTTTTTCTCTTTTAGAGAATATATTCTGGATAGGTGTATGGACTGAAATTGATGACCTATAAAGTTCTAATTTTTTATAACACATTAAATAATTGCAGCATAGTATGTGTAGTGGGAAATGAAAATCCCCAAAACCTTTAAAAGGAGATGTTTAAATTGGCACTTTCAGCAAGTTTTGATACACCTCAATCTGGTAGTGTTAGGTCTATAAATGTAACAGGAACTATTCCTGCAGAGTCTCAGGCATATGCTTATGTTACGGTGCAGGTTACTAACACTAGCGGTACTGTTAACAGAGCCAATAGCGCATATTCTAGCGTATATGTTTTTAATAATACAAGCTCTGTAGAAAGAGTATCAGCTTCAGCCAACGTTAGTATAGCTATTGTACCAAAGATTCGTACTACAGATTCAATTAGAGAAGATCAAGTAACTATTGACTGGGTTGTAAGATAATGTCTTTGATTTGAGCAGAATTAATTGAACTATCTTAAAGCTATAAGTTCAATTAATCATTGCTAAAATTTAAAGTTTTGTGGAGCCATTTTATTTTGGCTCCATTTAATAATAAAAAAGGAGGAAAATAAATTGTCCAATATAATAATTCCTGCCAGTAAAAGCCTTACTGTAACCAATAAATCACCAAAGGAAAATATAAATTCTAACCATATAAAGGTAGGTTATCATCAGAAATTTAAATATATTAGCTATCTGTTTTTTGATATTTCCAGTATTCCTCCCAATGCCAAAATTTTGAGTGCAAAACTTGTATTATTTAAAACAAATAATTTTTATAAAGATAATAAAGAACTAGTTATTTATCAGTTAGATGATTATTTTAGCAGTTATACAACCTATAATAATCGTCCTAAAGTTAACAAGGATATTAAAGAAAACTTTAGCCCATTTACTTCAAAAATTTCTGTAACAGTAGATGTTACAAAATTTGTCTTGTTGTGGATTAAATCAAAATCTATTTGTACAGGATTAATGCTGGCTGGAGATTCAAATTGTAGTCTTTCATCATTTGGTTCTTCAATAAGCAGCGATAGTTATATTATTCCTTTTATTGATATTAAATATAAGGTGTATTGCATAAGCTGTTGTGATGGAGAAGCTACCATAAGAGAAGTCAATGTTACGGGAACGGTTGCGCCTGAATCAAAATATATGTCAATCTTAAATGTTGAAGTAAAAAGGCATAAAAGCAATAAGGTGGGAAATTATTATATTGCTGATGAGTATGATAACTCATCGGGAGTTACTCCCCTTAAGATAGATAAAAATTACAAAGTTGTTATTATTCCAAAAGAAAGAAAAGGTGATACTGAAAAGGTGAATCTTTATGGTTCATATAAGGAAGACAAAAAGACATAAAACCAAAGAATATGAGCATATTAAATTAACTTATATGTTGTCAATTTAATTACTATAATTAACAAATGAATAATTTATGATTAGTATTATTTTATACAAACAACAACAATTTGTTTTATTACCTGTATCCTTTTCAAAATATAAGATTATTGTAAAATTCAAATAATTTCCTGCCAATAAATGCTTATATTCATTAAATTTCCTTTTACATACCTATATTAAAATCAATACATTGTATATTTTATATATAACTCTTAAATACGTTAATTAATAACGCAAAATATAGTACAATATTGTACATCAGGAGGAATAAAGATGAACAATGAAATAAGTTTATGTATGATTGTAAAAAATGAAGAAAAATGTTTGCCGACATGTCTTGAAAGTGTTAAAGATGTTGTTGACGAGATAATTGTTGTTGATACAGGTTCTACAGATAAAACAGTAGAGATTGCACGAAACTATGGTGCTAAGGTGTATTATTTCAAATGGAATAATAATTTTAGTGAAGCCAGAAATGTTTCGTTAAAATATGCCACTAAGGATTGGATATTAATAATGGATGCAGATGATGAATTGCGGGGTAAATATAAAGAAAATTTTAAATTGTTACTAAATAGCAAATTAGACGACAATCTAGTTTATTTCTTTGAAACATTAAACTATTATGGGGACAAACCTGATGATAATTGTATTACTATAAATCTAAATCCACGAATCTTTAAAAATGGTCGTGGATTTCATTATGAAGGAGAGATTCATAATCAGTTAATATGTCCAAATAATGAACGTGGTGCAATTTGTAATGATGTAAAAATATATCATTATGGATATCTGAATAAAAATATAGTGTCTAAAAATAAGAGAAAAAGAAATATATCAATTTTAAACAAACTGATCGAAAAAGAACCTAATAATAAATTTAATTATTTTAATCTAGGTAATGAATATGTAGCTTTAGATAATCCTAAAAAAGCACTAGAGTATTATTATAAAGCTTATGAAGATTTTAATCCTGATACAGGCTTTAGCCCGGCGTTGGTTTTACGAATAATTGTTTGTAATTATAATATACGAGAATATACTAAAGCACTGGATTTTATTGATACTGCAACTAAGTATTATCCTAAATTTACTGATTTATATTTCTTTAAATCTCTTGTTTATAAAAATTTAGGTAAAATTACACTACAGATAAAGGCGTTGAACAAATGTGTTGAAATTGGAGAGCCTCCTTCACAACTAAAGTTTTTTTATGGAAGTGAGAGCTTTAAATCATACTTTGAATTAGGTAATGTTTATATGCATTTTAAAGATTATGATACTGCATATGATTATTATATTAAATCACTTAAATCAAAACTGGATTTTATTGATCCACTATATTGTATTGCACACATATTAAAAGAAAAAAATATTAGTCACGCTAAATTTAAAAGTATCATAGAAAAATTTTTTTCTGGTTCTACGAAAGGTTATCCTGTTATTGCTGATATATTTTATAAAGAAGGACTTTATAAAATAGCATTAGAATATATTCAAAAATGTGAAGAAGCAAAAATAGTTACAGAGTCTATTAATATGCTAAAAGCGAAATGCCTTATAAGAACTGGTGCTTTTGATGAATGTGTTAATATGAATTCTATAAAAGTTGAGTCACCTTTTTATACACATTTTTCCATGTATAGGGTTTTAAGCTGTATATTAAGTAATAAAATTGATTATGCATCATCTATATTGAGTAGTTTTGAGAAAAATACTTTATCAGATAATGATAAAAAATTATTGAAAATATATTCTGAACTAGTAAAACTATTTAAAGATGAACCAACAGAAATTATATCTGAAAATGAAAGCCAAATAGAATATGAAATGATTTTAGAAGTATGTGAAATATTGCTTATAAATATGAAATTTGATGAATTAAAGATAGCTGTAAATTTATTCAATTTGATAGATAATAAATATGCGTTTCTTTACCTTGGAAAATTATATAATAAATATGATTTTGTTGATCTTGCTAGAAAAGAAGTATTAAGGTCTATAAAAGAATTTAGTATATATGATAACGAAGGCCTTGACATATTAAAAGAATAAAATTTGCTTGACAAATGGAGACTACAAGTGTAGTATGATATTAAAGACTACACTTGTAGTACGAAAGGAGGCGAAAAAATTGAATAAAATACCTAAAATATCAGATTCAGAATGGGAAGTGATGAAAGTTTTATGGAAAAAATCACCCCTTACTTCCAGCGAAATTATTGAGATTTTAAAGGAGCATAGTTCTTGGAATCCCAAAACTATTCATACTCTTATTAGCAGACTGGTAACTAAAGATGCTATCAATGTAAAAAAAGATGAACCTTTTTATTTATATTCCCCTAATATATCCGAGAAAGAATGTAAAAAGGTGGAGACAAAATCTTTTATTAAAAAGGTTTATGACGGCTCAATAAATTTGCTGATTTCCAATTTTATAAAAGACGAAAAATTGTCCGAGAAAGAAATAGAAGAATTAAAACAAATATTAGATGATAAGGGATTTTCAAAGAAATAACCAGTCAGTATGCTAGCCTATTTTTTATCATACTGCGTCGGTAGAACCCTTAGATAGGATTCACTATCTGCGGAACCTACCTCCTTGTCTGATAAAAAATATCCGTCGCATCTTTGACTTGTTAGTTTCTTTCAAATCCCTAAAAAGAAGTAGGGGGGACAGTTTTCATGCAGCTTTCTTTTATATTTAAAATGATTGTGTTATCGTCAGCCGCAGGCAGTATAGTTGCAGTTATAATTTTTGCTTTAAAAAGCTTATTAAAAAATAAACTTAATGCTTCTTGGCAATATTTTATATGGTTTTTGCTTATCATTAGATTGATTATACCTACTGGGTTTGATACCCCGCTAAGTAAGTTTAATGTATTTGCAAATACTACTCAGAGAATTCAAACATCTCAAAATATAGCTGGAAATAGCAGTAATATAAAAAATGTGGTTGAAGGTAATAACAAAATTTTAAAACCTAATTTAGAAAAAAAGAACAACTTTGGAGAAACAAAAGTAAAAGACTTTAATTATTATGTCAATATAGCAAGTATAGTATGGATGATAGGAGCAACTCTTATTTTAGCTGTTATGTTATTTTCATATGGAATGTTTTACTTAAAAATAAGAAAGCTTTCATTTTGTCAAGATAAAGAAATGAATGAGATACTCAAAGAGTCTAAGTCTATTATGAATATCTCAAAATTTATACCAGTTGTTTATGATGGGTATATAAATACACCTTCGCTTTTGGGAGTTATAAATCCTAAGATTTTAGTTGATCCTGATTTAATAGGAAAGCTTTCTTTTGAAGAAAAAAGGCATATTTTTTTACATGAACTTTCTCATTTTAAGAGAAAAGATATTTTTATAAATTGGGTAATATTATTTCTGGAAATTATCCATTGGTTTAATCCCATAATATGGTTTGCATTTAGTAGAATGAAGGAAGATTCGGAATTAGCTTGTGACGCTTATGTCTTATCTTATTTAAACAAGAAGGAACAGAAAGAATATGGGGAAACTATTATCGAACTTGCAAAATTTGTTTCAGGTATCAAATTGATTCCCGGAACTAGCGGGATGATAAAGAGAAAGTCAAATGTAAAGAGGAGGATAATCATGATAAAAAAGTTTAAGAAGAATACATTTAAATGGATAGGGGTACCAGTATCTATTTTGGCAGCTATATGTATGGTTGGCATAACTAATTTGCCAACTAAAGCTATAGGGTTGAAAACTCAAAATAAATTGGTTGAAACTGTACAAAGTAAGGCAACCTATGTAAATATAGTTAAAAAGTTTTTGCCTAAAAATGCACAGATTGTAACTTCAAGTAATACGAAAGAGGGAGAAAATATTTTATTAAAGGATTTGAACAATGATGGCAGAATTGAAATTGTAAGTGCTTATAAATCAATAGGTCAAAGTGAAAAAATAAATATAATAGTTCTGAAAAGAATAGGAAACAATTGGATTAAAGCTTTGGACGAACCTGTGGAAGGCTTTAAGGCAGATATAGCATTGACAGCAGATATAGATGGCGATGGAAAAGATGAAGTACTTTTAGGTAGAAGAGTTGGGGGAACTCTAGGACAACTTTCTATTTATAAGTGGAACAATAATACTTTAGATAAAATGCCAATTCAGTGGAATAGTGATGTTTTAGATAAAATGCCGGTTGGAGAGATAGATTATTCTAAAGTAGATATAGTAGATATTCCAGGAAAGGATATGAAAGCTATAGCTGTATGGAACCATGATACAGGAAATGCGTATATGATTAATGTATTAAAGTTGAATGGAAAAACTTTTGAATCAGCAGATGACCTTTGCCCTGATTACTTTAAACAGAAAGTAGTACCTTACTACGAGCAAAAAGTGAAAGAAATGCCAAAGGCAGGATTTTACTGGTACTATTTAGCAGATTCACAAATAAAAGCAGGAGATAAAAAATCAGCATTGAAATCAATAGAAGAAGGTTCGAATGTGGCTACAGGTTATCCGTCAAAAGAAGAATTTAACATACTTAAAGAAAAAGCTTCTAAATAGATACTAAGTGAAAAGTTGATATATACTCGGAAATAGAGAGGGTACATTTTCGGGTATATATTAACTTTTATTAAAAGTAAGTTTGAGCTTTAGGAGGATTCATAGTAGTAAATGGTAGAAAGTATAGACAGAGAAGAAAGAGTAATAAAAAAACAAAAATTAAAAATTAATAAAAAGAAAGCAGTAAGGTCTCTTTGTATATTAGTTTTATTTATATATGTTTTACACGTAATATGGGTACATTTTTTGGTTAATAGATATAATAAGATCATATATCCAGGAGTTAAAGTTGAAGGTATAAAATTAAGCGGAAAAACACAAGAAGAAGCGGTAAACACTTTAAGAAATAAGTACATAAATGAGATACTAAAGAAAAATATAGTAATTAAAATTGACAATAAGATGTATACAATAAATTATTCAAAGTTGAACATAAGTTATAACCTAGAAGATACAATAAAAAATGCTTTTGACTATGGTAAAAGTGGAGATATATCTTACAAATATAAGATCATAAGCAGTGGCAAAGAAAAAAATTTTTCTCTAGAATACAGTTATGATAAAAAAGAAATTGAAAAAACTATATCAAAAATTCAAGGTGAATGTGATAAAAAACCAGTAAATGCAAGTATGACTAAAGACAAAAACGATAAATTTCAAATTACTAAAGAAAAAGTAGGATATGAAGTTGATAAGTACAAGCTTTTTAAAGACATTGATAGGGAAATAGGAAATAGGGATATTAAGGATATTATAGTTGATGTTAAAATGAAAAAAGTTGAGTCTGCTATAAAGAAATCGGATTTGCAGAAAATAGATACGAAAATATCCAGCTTTGCTACGGATTTTTCTTCTTCTACAGCAAACAGAGCTAATAACATACAGGTAGCTTCTAAAGCACTGAATGGAACTGTTGTTATGCCAAATGAAACCTTTAGTTTTAACAAAATAGTAGGAGAGAGAACAGCAGAAAGAGGATATGAAGCTGCACATGTTATTGTAGGTGATAAAGTAGAATCTGGGCTAGGAGGAGGAGTATGTCAGGTATCAAGTACTCTTCATAATGCTGTAGTAGAATCAGGTATAGTGCCTACAGAAAGAGATCACCATAATATGCCTGTGAGTTATGTAGGTATTGGAATGGATGCTACTGTGGATTATGGAAACATAGATTATAAATTTAAAAATACACTGGGGTATCCCATATATATAGAATGTACTACTGATGATAAGAAACTTACATTTAATATTTATTCCAATTCTAAGTTGACTAAAAAGACCTATAAACTTGTAAATAGTGTGAAAACAGTAAATAGATCTGGTAAGGCAGTTTGTGAGGCAAAAGCTTATAAAGTTACTTATGAATATGGAAAAGAAATTTCAAGAGATGAGATAAACAGTGATTGTTATGTGAAATGAGATAGGTTGATATATTATTCTAAATATAGTAATATATAAAATATATTATAGAAAGGTCAAGGTATGTAATTAATGAAGATTAACTAATTCAGCGTTTTTTAAAATCAATTGTGATTTATTTTTAAGGCTTTTTGTGCCTTTATTTTTGCTGGGTTAGTTTAAATGAAATAATAATTACTATAGATGTTTATGCTTTTTTGGCATAGCTATATACTTATGGATTCATTTATCTTTCCAGCGTTTGCAAAGGAGAGATTTTTTTTATGCTTATTTTAGAAGCTGTGAATTTGAAAAAATATTATGGAGATAGATTAATCATATCTACCAATGATTTAGAAATACGAAGAGGAGATAAAATTGGTATTGTAGGAGAAAACGGTGCAGGTAAAACTACACTTTTGAATATTTTATCAGGAGAGACAGATGCAGATACAGGTGTTATTAAAAGGTATTGTTCTGCAGCGTATATAAAACAATTTTCAGATGAAAATGTGAATACGCAAGGTAAGCTTTTTAAAGAATTTGGAGTCGATGATAAGTTTGATTGTCAGAAGGCAAGTGGAGGTGAACGTGCTAAACTTAGTATTGCAGCTGAGTTAAGTAAAAACAGTTTTTTGCTTCTGGCAGATGAACCTACGTTCAATTTAGATTATAAAAGTATTAAAATACTAAAGGAAAAGTTGAGTAAGATAGAAACTATTGTGCTGATAAGCCATGATAGAGATTTTATGGATACCCTATGTAATAAAATTATTGAAATAAGAAATGGCAAACTTTTCTTTTACGAAGGAAACTATTCTTTTTACAAAAAGCAAAAAGATTTGAGAATAAAAAGGCAGAAGACGGAATATGAAGAATATATAGAGGAGAAAATAAGGCTTGAAAAAGCAACAAGAGATGTAAACAGTAAATCAAAATCTATGAAAAAAACTCCAAAGAGAATGGGAAATTCTGAAGCAAGGCTTCACAAACGTGCAGTCAATGAAAAGAAGAAAAAATTAGATGGTGCAGTAAAGGGCATAAAGTCACGTATTGAAAAGCTGCAAGTTAAGGAAAAACCCGATAAAATTTTAAAAGTAAAAATTGATTTTTCTTTGACCAACCCTCCACAGAATAAAATTATTATATCTAGTTCTAATTTTTGTTTTAAATATAATAAAAATGAGATTTTTCATAATGCTAAATTTAAGGTTTATAATGGAATGAAGACAGCAGTTGTAGGAGATAATGGCTCTGGAAAAACTACACTATTAAATCTTATAAATATGCAGGATGAGCAAATTTATACTGTGCCAAAAGCGGTTATTGGATATTTTCATCAGAACTTTGAAGATCTTGATTTTGATAAAACTGTACTCCAAAATGTTATGGTTAGTAGCATTCAAAGTGAAAGCTGTGTTCGAACAATTTTAGCAAGATTATTGATTTTTGGTGATGCAGTGAATAAAAAGGTTGAAGTTTTAAGCGGTGGAGAGAAAATAAAGGTTTCTTTTGCAAAGCTTTTTGCATCAAAGGCTAATGTACTGCTTCTTGATGAACCTACAAACTATCTTGATATGCAGTCTATTGAGGCACTAGAAGATTTCCTAAAAGGTTATGAAGGAACTGTACTCTTTGTATCTCACGATAGAGCTTTTATAAATTCTGTAGCGAATAGAGTGTTTATACTTGAAAATGAAAAAATAACGGAATTTGAAGGAAATTTGGAACAATTTGAGAAAAATAAAAAGGTATCAAAAAATCAGGAAAATGTGTATATAGAAAAATCAATTTTACAGATGAAGCTTACTGAAATTGTTTCTAGAATGTCCTTAAAAGATTGTGATAAAGAAGCATTGGATAAAGAATATCAATGTATTGCGAAACAATTAAATAAGATGTAAGGCTGATGGGGAGGAAAACATATAAACAGAGTTCTTGGCATCAGATGGAGTTTTGACTCCACCTGATGCTTATTAACAGGATTCTTAGTGCTTAAGCACTTAGAATGCGTTATCCTTTAGGGAAAATCGTTATCCAGAGACGTAGCTGCTCGCAACGTACGTTTGTAGAAGTGGGAGTATTAGAGCAGGTAGTCATCGGATAAAGGATAGAGGAATATATTGACATAAGTTTTACGTTGCTGTATCATGACTTTAATAATATATGTAATATGTTACTTTTATTTCATATTAGTATTATAGGGGGTGGATATTATGAATTTTAATGCCTTATACAATCCTTTTAGTTCAGCAAGAAGCACGGCCTATGGGAAAAGAGGAATGGTGGCTACATCTCAACCTTTCGCAGCAGAAGCTGGATTTGAGATTCTAAAAAAGGGGGGCAATGCAGTAGATGCTGCTATTACAACAGCTGCCTGCTTGACTGTATGTGAGCCAACATCAAATGGAATTGGTGGTGATGCTTTTGCTACAGTATGGTTTAATGGTAAATTGCATGGATTAAATTCAAGTGGACCATCGCCAAAAGGAATTTCTATACCTATTTTGAAAAAAGCAGGATATAATCAAATACCACAGTTTGGATGGGAACCTGTTAATGTTCCAGGAATTCCTGCAGCATGGGCATCACTTTCAGAAAAATTTGGGAAATTGCCTTTTGAAAAGCTATTAGAACCTGCTATAAGGTATGCAGAGGAAGGTTTCCCTGTAACTCCAACAGTAGGAAAATTTTGGAGAAGAGCTTATGAGTTATACAAAAGAAATTTAACTAATGAAAAATTTAAATACTGGTTTGATACTTTTGCACCAGAGGGAAGGGCTCCAAGAATAGGGGAAATGTTTACTTTAAAGGATCATGCAAAAACATTAAAAATTATAGCTGAGACTAAAAGTGAAGCATTTTATAGAGGAGAACTGGCTGAAAAAATAGATGATTTTTCAAGGAAAACTGGTGGATATATAAGAAAAGAGGATCTAGAAAAATACCATGCTGAATGGGTAAAACCTATAAGTATTAATTACAGAGGTTATGATGTGTGTGAGATTCCTCCAAATGGACAGGGTATCACTGCACTCATAGCTCTTAATATATTAAAGGGGTTTGAATTCAATGAAAAAAATTCTGTAGATACTTATCACAAGCAAATGGAAGCAGTGAAATTGGCTTTTGAAGATACTTTAAGGTATGTAACAGATAGAAATAAAATGACAATTAAAATAGAGGACTTGCTGTCTGATGCTTATGCTGATGAAAAAAGGAAAAGAATAAAAGAAACTGCTTTTATGCCTGAATTTAGTAAAAACCCAAAAGGTGGAACGGTTTATCTTGCTACTGCTGATGGATATGGGAATATGGTGTCATACATACAGAGTAATTATATGGACTTTGGTTCAGGGCTAGTGGTACCTGGAACAGGTATTGCTCTGCATAACAGAGGAAAAAATTTTTCCTTTGATCCCAATCATGCCAATGCACTGGAACCTGAAAAAAAGCCATATCATACAATAATTCCTGGATTTTTAATGAAAAATGGCAAAGCTGTAGGACCTTTTGGAATTATGGGAGCTTTTATGCAGCCTCAGGCTCATGTACAAGTATTGATGAACTGTATTGATTTTAATTTAAATCCACAAGCAGCATTGGATGCTCCAAGGTGGATGTGGAATGAGGAAAAAAATATTAGTATTGAGCATGCTTTTCCTCAGTATCTGGCAAAAGCTTTATACGATAAAGGGCACAAAATAAGTTATGCCGTTGACGAGACTGATTTTGGAAGAGGTCAGATAATTTGGAGAGATGAAAATGGAGTTTTATCAGGAGGAACTGATTGGAGGACTGATGGAACTATATATTCATGGTAAAATTGTACATTCTACAATTTGGAGACAATATTGGTTAATTTAATAACTATATTTGTTTAAAGTCTGCAATATAATGTTGCAGACTATCTTTTTTTATTCTTAAAGTAATGATATAGTAATAGAAAGTAAAAACATTTACAGTTAAAGCAAAACATAGAATAATTAGTAATTATAGAAAAGGAGTAAAATTTTATATGGTACAGACAAAAAGAAGAGATGAAATATTAAAAGAAGATAAATGGAAGGTAGAGAAAATATATAAGGATATAGAAAGCTGGAAAAAGGATTTTGAAAGGTTAAAATCCATGGCACCAAAGCTAAGTGAGTATGCTGGTAAACTATTTGAAGGCAAGAAACTTTTAGAATATTTTAAGCTGGATGAAGAAGTTTCAAGATTGGCAGGAAAACTAGCTATTTTTGCACATATGAAAAATGATGAAGATACTGCTAATCCTACTTTTCAAGTTTTAAGAGATAAAATATATGCATATAGTGCTGAAATAAGAAGCAAGGAAGCATTTTTTATTCCTGAAATATTGAGTTTGCCAGAAGGAACTATAGATAAATTTATGAAGGCTGTTCCCGAATTAAATATGTATAAGTTTTTACTAGAAAGAATTTTGAAAAAGAAGCCTCATACTTTAAGCGTGGAGCAGGAGGAACTTATAGCTTCAGTATCAGATTGCTTAAATGCCCCAGAGAAAGTGTACAGTATGTTGTCTAATGCAGATATGACTTTCCCAAAAATAAAAGATGAGAGGGGAAAAAGAGTCGAGCTTACTGATGTAAATTATTCAGGTTTTATAAGATCTAAAAAGAGATCTGTTAGAAAAGAATCCTTTAAAACCTTATTTAACACTTATAAAGAATATAAAAATACTTTAGCTGCATCACTTACCTCAAATATTAAAAATTTTGTTTTTATATCAAAAACTAGAAAGTATAAAAGTTCCATGGAATGTTCATTAAAACCTAATGATATTCCGTTAGATGTTTACAATAATACGGTTGATACTGTAAATAACAATTTAGAATCCTTGCACAGATATGTAAGCATTAAAAAGAAACTTTTAGGACTTCATGAAATGCATATGTACGACTTGTATGTACCACTAATAGACACTGTAGAAGAACATATAGAATTTGATGAAGCAGTGAAAATAGTAAAAGAAGGATTAAAGCCCTTAGGAAAAGAGTATTTAGACATTTTTGATGAAGGAATAAAGGATAGATGGGTAGATGTATATCCAAACAAAGGCAAAAGAGGAGGGGCTTATTCTACAGGTGATTATGATACTATGCCATATGTACTTTTAAACTATGACTATAAGCTTACAGATGTTTCTACTTTAGCACATGAAATGGGTCATTCCATACATTCCTATTATTCGAGAAAAAATCAGCCTTATATATATTCGGATTACTCTCTTTTTTGTGCAGAAGTAGCTTCAACTACTAATGAAAGCTTGTTAATACATTATTTAATTGATAACGAAAAGGAAAAAAAAAGAAAACTTTATCTCATAAATCAAGAATTAGAGCAAATCAGGACTACTGTATTCAGACAGGTTATGTTTGCCGAATTCGAAAAAGTAACTCATGAAAAAATAGAAAATGGAACACCACTTACAGGAGACGATTTGTGTAAGATTTGGAGAGAATTGAATGTAAAATATTTTGGAGAGAATATGGTTGTAGATGAAGAAATAGATATGGAGTGGTCAAGAATTCCTCATTTTTATTGGGATTTTTATGTATATCAATATGCTACAGGCTATGCAGCAGCACATTCTTTTGCTAATTCAATATTAGAAAGTGGAGAAAAGGCCATAGAATCTTATAAAGGATTTTTAAAGAGTGGGTCTAGTGATTATCCAATAAGTGTATTGAAAAAAGCAGGAGTGGATATGACTTCACCTAAGCCTTTAGAGGATACTATAAAGAGATTTGATGAATTATTAGACATGTTAGAAACTGTGTAAGGCATTTGAAAGAAGATAGGATAGCATACTGACTAGTTATTTCTTTGGAAATACCTAGGATAAAATTAAATGAACTAAGCGGAGGAAAACATATGAAGAAGAATTCATCGCAAAAAGAATTTAAAAAATTAAAGAGTCAAATTAATCATATTGAAGAGATCGTATATTATTCAAAACCAGGAGCACTTATAGAACACGAGAGTGCTATAAGAAAAAAACTTGTTAAACTTAAAGAGATGAAAAATGAAGGATTAAAAGATTTTGAATATGTATATGAAACCTATGAAGAATTACTAGAAAATGTGTCAAAGAGAATACTTGATAATTACAATAAAAAGAATGATACACACTTTGATTTTTATGAAATTATAAAAGAAAATTACAATGCTTTTTTAAATTCAGGCATAATGACAGTACTTACTAAAAATCATATACCTAAATTAATTGCTGAAGAGTTTGAAAAGACATTTCCTGATAATCCTAAGGATGAATATATTGAGACTAGACACATGAAGCGAAAATTCTATATTCATTTAGGGGATACGAATACGGGTAAAACGTACAATGCTGTAGAGCGCCTTAAAACTGCAAAGAAAGGAGTATATTTATCACCACTTAGAATTCTTGCTTTGGAGAATTTCGAAAAGTTAAATAAAGAAGGTATAATTTGTGATTTATTAACGGGTGAAGAAGAAGTGTTAAAGATAGGTTCAACCCATACTTCTTGTACAATAGAAAAGCTTAACTTAAGGGAGCACTATGATATAGCTGTTATTGATGAAATTCAAATGATTAGTGATAAACAAAGAGGAATGGCATGGAGCAGGGCTTTATTAGGGTTAAAATGTGATGAAATTCATATATGTGGAGCTCTTAATGCTAAAGACATAATAGAAACAATTATAAATGATTGTGGAGATGAGTATGAGATAAAAGAATATAAAAGAAGTATTCCTCTAGAGGTTGAAAATAAAAAATTTAATTATGATGATATTAAGGAAGGCGATGCTGTTGTAGTTTTTTCTAAAAAAAGAGTCTTGGAGATAGCGCAGAAATATTCAAGTAAAGGCATTAAAGCCAGTATAATATATGGAGATTTGCCTCCTGAAGTTAGAAAAATGCAGTATGAGCAATTTACCAATAAGGAAACAAAAGTGCTAGTTACCACTGATGCAATAGGTATGGGAGTCAATTTGCCTATTAGAAGAATTATTTTTATCAATATAAAAAAGTTTGATGGCGAAGAAGTACGAGAACTTACATCACAGGAAGTAAAACAGGTAAGTGGACGTGCAGGGCGAAAAGGTATTTATGATATAGGTTATGTAGCTAGTGCTGGAGATACTCAAGATTTTATTAAATCCAAATTAGAAGCTGAAGACGAAAAAATAGAAAAAGCAGTTATTGGTCCATCAGATGCTATATTAAAGATTAAAAGCTTACCTTTAAATGAAAAGCTGGCTTTGTGGGGGACTAGAGAAGAAAAATTAGATTATTATACAAAGATGGACATCAGCGAATATATATTGATTTTAGATAAAATAAAGAAATATAAACTAAAAGAAGAAGATCAATGGGATTTGTTGAAGGTTCCCTTTGATGTTTCAAGAGAAGATTTGATGAATGAGTTTTTAGAATATGTAGATGAATTATTTATTAATAAACAAGATAGTTTATTTAAACCACAATGTTTTGTGGGCAATTTAGATGACTTGGAAATATATTATCAAAAGATAAATATGTATTACTCATTTTCTAAAATATTTAATTTGAAATTTGATGTGGACTGGGTTTACAGTGAAAGAATAAAAGTAAGTGAGGAAATAAATGAAATATTAGTTAGAATATAAACTTTTTAAGAGGACAATTGTCCTCTAAAAGTTGCCACACATTATTTTTATATTAAAAAATTTTATATGTACAAAAGTTGAGTTAGAATATAACTTTATTGTATTATGTGAGAAAAATATCTTTTGGGAATATATCCTTTTTTAATTCCTTCTGTTACAAGCAAGTAGGTGGCTGTAGTATCAAACCTGGCATCATGAAAATTTCCAGTACCGTTAAAGTATTTTTTGCTTACAGCGTTTATGTATGGATCTTCTATATGAAGAAATCTTACAACTTCTTCAAGTCTTGGGGCCTTGCATTTATTATATCTGTTTTTAAGGTTACATATATTTTTGTAGTAATTCATAGTGCAAAATGTATGTTTTATGTTTAATATTTCATTGCAATTTTTAAATTCAGAAGATAAAAATTTAATATCAAAGTTTACATTATGGCCTATTAGAATATCTGCATTTTGAAAATCATTTAAAAATTCATTTAGATGATCTTTAAAATTCATACCACTGCTTAGCTTGTACAAGGTCTCCACGGAAAAACCGTGTACTTTTTCTGCACTAGGCTCTATATAATCCACAGCAAAGAAAATATTTTTACCTATGGTTTTGGTTGGCTTTACACTAGTGTCAACAAGAATATAGCTTAGTTGACATATGTTCCCAGGCTTTAAACCAGTTGTTTCTGTGTCAAAAAATATCATGTTCATTCAAAGACGTCCTCCTAAATTTAAGCTATATCTATTATAACATTATAGGGGAGTTAGGTTTGCACAATTAATAAAATTAATGGTAAAATTATTATATAGCAAAAGAAGATAATACAATTGGAGGGGTACTATGAAAAAAAAGCACGATAGAAGAGTTTCTATTGCAATAAGAATATTGTTAATGTTAGTGGGAGCGTGTCTGGACGCAGTAGGATTAAAGTTTTTTTTGATACCAAATGATGTTATTGATGGGGGAATAAGTGGTATATCTATTATGGTAAGTCACTTTACATCAATACCACTTGGAGTATTTATACTATTATTTAATATTCCATTTATCATTATGGGATATAAAAATATTGGCAAGGATTTTACAATTGCTACATTTTTTTCAGTAATTTCACTTTCAGTTATGACATCAGTGTTTAATCCTAAAATAGGGGTAACAAATGACCCACTTCTTGCAGCTATATTTGGTGGTATAATACTTGGAATAGGTGTAGGGCTTATGATAAGAAGCGGAGGGTCATCGGATGGAACGGAAATTGTAGCTATATTTTTAGATAAAAAAAGTGGATTTTCTGTTGGTGAAATAGTGATGTGTTTTAATGTATTCATACTTGGAAGTGCAGGCTTTGCATTTGGATGGGACAGGGCAATGTACTCATTAGTAGCTTATTTTATAGCATCTAAAGCTATAGATGTAACTTCTCAGGGAATTGATGAGTCAAGGTCAGTTATGATAATTTCAGACGAACATGAAGAAATAAAAGATAGGATTTTAAAAGAATCAGGACATGGAATAACTCTTATAAAAGGAGAAGGGGGATATTCCAATCTTCCTACTAATGTAATTTTTGTAATAGTATCGCGACTTGAGATATCACGCTTGAAGTCAATTGTAAATGATATAGATGATGATGCTCTTATAGTAATGCAAAGTGTGGAAGTTTCAGGCAAAAATTTTCAAAAATAAGTCCTAATTTATTTTAAATATTTAAATTCACATATTTAAAACAAATTCATGAATATTAAAGGGATTGGCTAATACATTTGACCGATCCCTTTTTGTGATTAAAGTTATTTAATACAATCTAGTGCTTGTGAAATATCAGAAATTAAGTCTTCTTTGTCTTCAATGCCACAGCTTATACGAATTAACTCTGCGGGAACACCAGCCTCCTTTAATTGTTCGTCATTCATCTGACGGTGTGTACTTGTTGCAGGATTTAGACAGCAGGTACGAGCATCTGCCACATGGGTTTCAATGGCTGCAAGCTTAAGATTTTTCATAAATATTCCTGCTGCTTCACGTCCGCCTCTTAAACCAAAGGAAACAACACCACAGGAACCATTTGGTAGATATTTTTTTGCAACTTCATAGTATTTATCACCTGGCAGGCCGCAGTAGTTAACATAGGCAACCTTTGGGTGACTTTGAAGAAATTCTGCAACAGCTTGACCATTTTCACAATGACGCGGCATGCGAACATGAAGGCTTTCCAGTCCTAGATTTAAGATGTATGCATTTTGTGGTGATTGAATAGAACCAAAGTCACGCATTAATTGGGAAGTACATTTAGTAATGAAAGCTCCTTCCTTGCCAAATTTCTTGGCATAGGTAATACCATGGTAACTGTCATCCGGTGTGCAAAGTCCTGGAAATTTATCAGCATGAGCCATCCAATCAAAATTTCCAGAGTCTACAATAGCTCCACCTAAGGCTGCACCATGACCATCCATGTATTTTGTAGTGGAATGGGTAACAATGTCTGCACCCCATTCAAAAGGACGACAATTAATAGGTGTTGCAAAAGTATTATCTACAATAAGTGGAACACCATGTGCATGAGCAGCATTTGCAAATTTTTCGATGTCTAGTACGGTAAGAGCAGGATTAGCAATTGTTTCACCAAAAACTGCCTTTGTATTATGTTGAAAAGCGACATTTAGTTCTTCTTCTGTACAATCAGGAGAAACAAATGTGGCAGTAATACCCATTTTGGCCATAGTTGTGGAAATCAGATTAAAGGTACCTCCATAGATGCTGGAAGAAGCAACAATATGGTCTCCACAAGTACAAATATTAAACAAAGCAAAGAAATTGGCAGCTTGACCTGAGGAAGTTAGCATTGCAGCAGTACCGCCTTCCATATCTGCAATTTTAGCAGCTACATGGTCATTTGTTGGATTTTGAAGCCTGCTATAAAAATAGCCAGTGGCTTCCAGGTCAAACAACTTTCCCATATCTTCACTGGTATCATATTTAAAAGTTGTACTTTGTATAATAGGAACCTGACGGGGTTCTCCGTTGCCTGGCCTGTAGCCTGCTTGTACACATTTTGTATTCATTTTATAATTAGTCATTTTATTACATCCTTTCTTGAAGATAATAATATAAATATTATAATTTTAATATTCTATCACTTCAAGTGAAAATTAGTATAAAAACTTTTAATAAGTCTAAAGTTTGGTATTTTGAAAGAAATAACTAGTCAGTATGCTAGCCTATTTTTTATCATACTGCGTCGGTAGAACCCTTAGATAGGATTCACTATCTGCGGAACCTGCCTCATTGTCTGATAAACAAAGTTCTTGGCACCTGATTCTTAGAAATTGTTATCCAGGGACATAGCCGCTCTTTACTCACACTTGGGAAAGTGTGAGTATTAGAGCGGGTTAGTCATCGAATAAAGAATATTCGTCGCATCTTTGACTTGTTATTTTCTTTCAAATGCCTTATTTAAAAAAGTTTTTAAATGTGATTTCAATTTTGTCATTATATTTCATGTGTAAGTTCAAATTTTAATTAGAATTACTATAGTCGGTATAAGTTAATGTTATTTGTACTCTGTATGGGTAGAAGGTTCATCTTTTCCATAAGGGCTCTTTTCAATGGCTTTATTTTTTACATTTTTAGTATAATTTTTAGATGTAGGAGATTGTGTATTACTGTAATTTTTACTAGAAGAATTTTTCTTACTCATAATATCACCACCTATTTGTTATGAGACAACTTTGATCTTTTTGTATATTTTTTACCATTTGAATGAGAACCTATCTTTTTACCGTGTTCAATACCTATTTCAGATCCTGCTTCAGAGTACATTTTTCTCATTTCAGCATTAGACTTAGGTTTATCTTTCATTCTATTCTTATTGTTATCCATATAAAGTTCCTCCTATAAAATTAATAAGTTTGAAGTATATGGAAAGTAAAAAATCTTTAAAAAGTAAAAACTATAAAGGTTATTACTTTCTTTATAGTCTTTACTTAAGACAAGTATTTTATTACTATCAAAATTTTAATCAAAGATTTTTTGTAGTGTAACGGAAAAAAATCCATATTAACTATTAATTCTTAACTATTAATTAAAACTTTATATGTGCGAAAGTTGAGTTATTTATCACTTTGTCTGCCATAAGGGCATATATACACACACATGCCGCAGACAGGTACTTGTTTATTATGCTCCATTTCATTAAAATGGCTGTCGCATTTTTTTACATCAAATCTTTTTTCACGATCTTCACCTTCTACATAATTTTTACCATATAATGCTTTCTGCGGACATATTTTCACACAGGCCATACATTCACCGCATTTTTGTTCCATTTCTTTACCTGTAGGGTTTAATGGTAAATCAGTTAATATACTTACCCATCTTACTCTCGGTCCATGTTTTGGAGTAATCAGTAAGCAGCTTTTGCCTATCCAGCCAAGCCCTGCTAGTCTTGCTGCAAGTTTATGTGAAAAGGCTGCATTTATATAATCATTATTTACTCTTTCTGCTGCAGATATAGGCAAAGCTCTATAACCCTTTCTTATTATATAAGAACTTATTATAGAGGCTATATTATCTAACCTAGCATTTATAGTTTTATAACAATTTTCATATTCCAATTTAGCAATATTGTTGGAGTCATCGTTTAAATGATCTACAATACTAGATGGAAACACAATACCTAATGAAATAGCTCTTGGATAACCTTTTACAAGAGATCCCCCATATTTTACAAGTTCATTTTCATATTTACTTATATCTGCAACTCCATAATAATCTATCATAAAGTTATTCAATATTTTTTGTATATTATATTCCAACATAAGTATGTCCTCCTTTATAATATGGTATTTTTAGCCTTTTATTTATCTTCTAATAGTATCATAATTTTTATGGTAGAATGTAAAATTCATAAAATTAAATTTATAATTGCAAAACTATTTTGCTAAATTATCAAAAAATATATGCATTTTTTAGAAAAGCGTGGTATAATATGAAGAAAAAATTATTAATTTAGGAGGTAATTGATGGATAACAAGGAAACAAATGAAAAAGTACATAAGGAATATGCTGCCCTTGAAACTGTACCACAGAGTGAAAGAACAATAAGTTTTTTGGACATGCTCACAACCTGGATTGGTGCCAATGCAAACAACGGAACCTGGTATGTTGGAGGAGTTGTAGCAGGGGCTACTTTTGGTGGAGCTGTGCTGGTAACTTTAGTTTCAAATCCAATTGCCTATATAATAATGGCTTTAATAGGCTTTATAGGCTACAAAGTTGGAACATCTACTATGGCGCTCACAAGACCATCTTTTGGTGTTAGAGGAAGCTTTCTACCATCTGTTCTCAACATAACTCAATTTATAGGATGGACGGCTGTAAATACTTTTATAGCTGCAATTTCTATAAGCTTTATATTAAAAGATATATTTGGGCTTCCTGCTTATGGTTCAAACGGAAGTGAAAAGACGATGCTTATAGGAATTGCTGTAATGAGCATACTTCATCTTATATCCATTGCTACAGGACATAAGTCTGTAAAAATGGTAGAAAAAATAGGAGTTATATTTATATTAATTTTAGGAGTATGGGAAACAGCAGTTGTTTTAAAACAGGTTCCTTTAAGTAAAATTATAGCTTGGAGACCTCCTTCTGGAAAAGTTATGGACATTGGTTCTGCTTTTGATGCTATGGCTGCTTTTAGTTTAGGATGGGTTCCTGCTATTGCAGATTTTACAAGATATAGTAAGAGTAAAAAAGCATCTACAGTAGCTCCTATAATTGGGGCAAATGTTGGATTATTTTGGTTTGCCTTTGTGGGCATAATTGGAGCAATTGGTACAGCAGTTACAACAGGAGTATATGATCCTAACAATTCTGATCCAAGCACTATAGTAAGCAAGCTTGGCCTTGGAGTTATAGCACTTTTAGTTATTATATTGACGAGTACTACAGCAAATGCAATAAATCTTATGGGAGCAGGAATTTCTGTTACAAATTTAAATAAAAAAATAAAATCCCAAACAGCTCTTTTTGCAGTTACAATACTTGCAGCTCTGTTAACTATTGTTCCAATTTATGCTTCTAGTTTTTTGGACTCCTTTGAAATGTTCCTTGATTATATAGGCATGGTATTTGGACCTATTTTTGGAATTATGATAACAGATTACTATTTGGTTAGAAAAAAACAGTATGCTGCAGAACAATTTGATGATGAAAAAGGTAAGTATTGGTATAAATCTGGATTTAACCTTGTTACTATTAGTGTATGGATAATTTCTGTCATTATATTTTTATTTATGAAGAATTTACCTATGTTTACCAAAACCATAGGAGCCATTTATCCTATAATTATAATTTCGGCAATTTTGTATTTTATAAGTAGTAAAATATTTTTAAAGAACAAATAATATAGGAAGGAAGCGCAACATGTTAATAAAAAATGTAAGACTTAGAAATAAAGATGGAATATATGATATTTTAATTGAAGATGGAGTTATAAAGGAGATTTCTAAAAATATAGCAAAAGAAGATAAAAACATAATTGAGGGGAATGGAAATTTAGCACTTCCACCTTTTGTTGAACCCCATGTTCACCTTGATACGACTCTCACTGCAGGAGAGCCAAAATGGAATATAAGTGGAACTCTTTTTGAAGGTATAGAAACCTGGGCACTTAGAAAAAAAATGCTTACAGAAGAAGATGTTATAAAAAGGGCTATAACTGCACTTAAATGGCAGATAGCAAATGGAATACAATATGTAAGAACGCATGTAGATGTTACAGATCCAGATCTTACAGCATTAAAAGCTTTAATTAAAGTAAGAGAAGCAATGAAAGAATTTGTAGATATACAGATAGTTGCTTTCCCACAGGAGGGTATAAATTCTTTTCCCTGCGGATTAAAACTTTTGGAGGAAGCATTGAAGCTTGGTGCAGATGTAGTAGGGGCTATTCCACATTTTGAATTTACAAGGGAATATGGAGTTGATTCTGTAAAAAAGGCAATAGAACTTGCAGTAAAGTATGATAAACTGGTTGATGTCCATTGTGATGAAATTGATGATGAGCAGTCTAGATTTGTGGAAGTAGTTGCAGCAGAGGCATATAAGTACGGAATAGGAGAAAAGGTTACGGCAAGTCATACTACTGCTATGCATTCTTATAATAATGCATATGCCTATAAACTCTTTAGGCTTTTAAAGATGTCAAATATAAACTTCATATCTAATCCTATAGTAAACACCCATCTTCAGGGAAGGTTTGATACTTATCCTAAGAGAAGGGGCATTACAAGAGTTAAAGAGATGATAGATGCAGACATTAATGTATGTTTTGGACACGACGACATATGTGATCCATGGTATCCAATGGGAACAGGTAATATGCTTCAGGTACTTCAAATGGGTATACACGTATGTCAGCTCATGGGCTATGATCAGATTGTAAATTCTATTGATCTCATAACAAAAAATAGTGCAAAGACAATGCATATTGAAGATGATTATGGAATAAAGAAAGGAAATACTGCTAATCTCATTATATTAAATGGAAAAGATGAATATGATGTTATAAGAAAACAATCAGAGGTGCTGTATTCCATAAGAAAGGGAAAAATACTCTCAAAAACTGAACCTAAAAAGACAGATATTTATATGGATGGGGAAGAGAGAATTACCTTTGATATAAATAAATAGTATTAGTTTTTTATGAGAGATATAGTATTTCAGAAATAAAAATAAACTCATACTCCGGATATTTTTACAACTAAAAGCTCGTTAAATATTTTGATAAGTCTAAGCAGAAAATTTATAAAAACCTAAGGACTTTTGAAAACTCGTGCCTTAAACAATTAAAAAGTCCTAAGTTTTTTTATAAATTTTCCACTAACACTTATATTCAAAATATTTAAATGTGCTTGCTTATTGTAAAAATATTTCTGCGTATAAGTTTATTTTTAAGTTAGAAACTCTTATGGATTTATAAAGTTATTTTCCTTTATTCCTATGATAAAATAAAGGTATATTTAGAAATGTAAAGGAGAAGTCTTAATGGAGTATGAAGGAATAGTATCTATATGGATGGCAAAATGTGAAGATATTAAAGATTTACAGCATTATCTTCAAGTAAATTATTCTAATTTTGGTGACTATTTAAATTCTAAGTTTGAAAAAAATTTTAACGTTGAGTGTTTTGATGAGGAACTAAAGGAAATAAACTTTATTGAAAGAGATTCGGATTTGTTTTCTGATATAATGAAAGATCAATCTTTTTCACAAAATATTATTTCAGATTATAGCAAAAAGTTTTCAGATAAACTGGATAGGAAGTATAACTCAATTATATTATTATATAACTTTAATTATGATGGTTCTGTAATAGAAGATCATGACAACAGTGTATATGTAAAATTTATTGGAAGTTTTAAATATAGAACATAGAAATATAAAGATGTTATTCATAAGAAAAAATTTCCACAATTACTTGATTTATTTAATGGATTGCTTGGATAGTATTTATGTTTTAGGTCATACTACATATATAACTTAAATATATAATATATATATTGAAAGGGGGATTTAATTATGGATGCACCAAAAATGGAAGTTAAATGTGGCGTTGATTGTTGTCACTATTGGAAAAATGACTGCTGTAATGCTAAGTCTTTGGAAGTTAACCCAATGCAAGGTAAAGACCCCGACACTAGTGATGATACTTGCTGTACAACATTCAAACCGTCTAAGTGAGAATTTTAGAAATAACTCCGGTTTAGGTTTAAACCGGAGTTATTTTTTTAGAGTTTTATCTATTAATGTGAAGAGATAAAGAATGCTGTATAGTCAGTTATATCCGTTAAGTGATAATTAAAGAAAAGATTAAATATTAAATTATATATAGGCATTTAGCTATGATAAATATAATATTATACAATTATACTTATGGTAGGCTATGTGATATTATGGAAACATAGTAAATATTAATATTTTATGTCGCTTATGGCGGCAAGATGGGGGTAAAAAATGATTATTAGTGCAAGAAATCAAATAACAGGGAAAATTGAATCTGTTAAGGAAGGTGCAGTAAATGCAATTGTTACTTTAAAAACAGATGGAGGTGCTGCTATTACTTCTACTATTTCAATGTCAGCTGTAAAGGATCTTGGACTTGCTCCAGGAAAAGAAGCAACTGCTGTAATTAAGGCTACAGAAGTAATGATTGGCATAGGAGATATGAAACTCAGTGCAAGAAATCAAATAGCAGGGAAAATTGAATCTATTAAGGAAGGTGTAGTAAACGCATCTGTTACTTTAAAGACTGATGATGGAAACACAATTACTTCTACCATTTCAATGGCTGCAGTGAAAGATCTTGGACTTGCACCTGGAGTTAAAGCAAAAGCTGTTATTAAAGCTACGTCTGTTATGATGGCTGTATAAATTATATAAAATTTTTGCAAGCTACATAAGATTGTTCCAAAAGTAAGTAAAAGTCCTTAGGAATTTCAAAGATACAAATGTGTGTTAGAAATTCTTAAGGACATGATATTTTATGGTTCATGGCATATGTATATGTCAAGTGAAATTTAGGTCATCTGCTCATTGAATTTTAGGTCACTAATTATAAGATGTTACACCTATGAATTTTCATAGGTGCTAAATTTTAGCATTGGCTAAGAGACTCACGAAGTCTATAGGAGTCACCTGTCATGTCTATGATATGTGCTTTGTGTGTAAGCCTGTCTACCATAGCACTTGTTATAACTGGGTCACCAAATATTTCTTCCCACCGGTCAAAGGATAAATTGGTGGTTATTATTATTGACTCAACTTTCGCAGGACAAAAAGACTAATTTCTCCTTGATGTAACAAGGTAAAGCAGCAATAAAACTATCTATTATTGAGTCAATAACGTCCTTTGAAAGAAGAAGTTTTTCAGTTAATACATTTTTTAAAATATCTACAATAAGATTCATTACTTCACAAAATTGGATATCTTGAAGTTCATCACAGCACTGATAAAAAAATCCACCAATAGTTCTAACATCATTATTCTTACGGCTTTCTAAAGTAAGCATAATGTATCTGGTAAAAACTATAGAAGTATGTGAAACCATGGAATCATAAGAACGCCCCTGAAACTCTTTAGCAAGTTTTAGAAAAGACTTGTTCATTTTAAAGAAAACCTCTATATCCCAGCGTTTTCCGTAAATTCTTATTATCTCATTGTCATCTAAGGATATATTGGTAGAAATTAAAGCAAGCCATTTTCTACTTCTGTTTCTATCTCTTACAAATACAATTTTTGCTTTTACCTCATTACCATTTTTGTCAGAGCCAATACCTACAATAACAGAAGAAAGAATTTTTGCCTTACCACGCTTTTTTCTTAAATTAGCATAGAGATTTTTAAGGTTCAATAACTTACCGTTATAATTGTAGTAAACCCTTGGCATTGCTTTGACCATGGCAATAGTATTAAGTTTGAGTTCTAGAATCCGTATAAGAGTTTTTGGGTACGTAAACCAACTGTCAAAAAGAACGTACGATGCAGGAATAGCATATTTTGAAACTTGTTGAAGTAAACTAATCATAACCTCAGGTGACTTTAAAACAGCCTCCTTACGGAGCTTAGAACCATTGGTTCTTTTATCAATATTGTGGTTTTCAGGACAAAGTCTGTTTTTCTCCTTTTCGGAAGAAAGCAGAGTGAAAGCAAGAGGTAAAAAAGTATTGCCATCTGACCAACCAAGGGTGAGAAGGCGAAAGCCTTTAACATATTTATGTTCAACATGGTCATGAACTCTTGCAAGAAGTTCAACAGATTTGCTCCTGCACCTACTGTATAAAGAATCATCAATTACAAGTACATTAACTCTATCTTTTGAAGTAAGTGGTACGATAATATTTTTTATGATTAATGAAGAAAGTAAAAACAAAAACTTTCTCCAATTAAAGTTTGGTGAATTAAGAAATCTATATACAGTATCCTTTGAAAATTGATTATTTTTTCCAGACTCCAAGTTCCTAAATAAGTTTTTTCCAGTAAAAACAAGCATAAAAATATATTGAAATATTTTAATACATGGAAATCCTTTTTCTTTAGAAAAATTGCATTGCTTAAGTATATGTCCAATTTTGTTGTCTTTAAAAAATCTATTTATAGTAAAATTAAATTGTTTATCATTAGTATCATTTGATATAATAGTATTCATAAGAAACATTCCTTTCCTTGGTGTGGTGTTTTTTGCAATTCTATTATACCAAAAGGAATGTTTCTTTGCTTTATGTGTTTATTCTCAAGGCTTTCCCCTTAATTTTTATGTGCGAAAGTTGAGTTATTGATTTTCTTGATGCCCTTAAAGAAAGATTTGTAAAGAGCAGCTCAGCACCTTCTTTATCAAAAGAAATATACCCAAGTTCATCTGCTATCACTAAGTCATACTTTTCAAATCTACGTTCAAAATAAGTTAATGTTTTCTGGCTGTTACATTCCTTAAGTTTAGTTATTAGCAATGGAATAGTGGTAAACAACACTTTGTATCCTTCCATACAAGCTTTTATACCTAGTCCTATACTTACATGCGTTTTACCTGTACCTGGATTACCTACTAAAATTACATTCTGACCTTTTTCTATAAATGCCAGAGTACTGAGTTCAGGAAGCTTTTTCTGCATACCTTCAGGCAGATATCTTATGTCAATATCATCAAGATATTTTCTATATGGAAACTTTGCATTACGTATCCGGCACTCAACTCCGCGTTTATCTTTTTCATCAATCTCAAGCAGCAGTAGTTTGTGCAAAAATTCTTCATAATCTCTAGATTCCTCAATAACTTCCTCAAAGTGGTCATGTATTCCTCTGAGTTTGAGTATATTGCAGAATTCTTTAATCTCTTCATTGAATTTTATTTTCATACCTACACCGTCCTTTCAAATTGTAGATTAGCAAGTTTATTGTACAAAGAAAGGCTTGTCCTTGACTTTTCCGACAGGGTATCTGTATAGTTTTTCCTAGTACTGCATTTAGTTTGTGAAGCATAATCACAAATAGCAATCACTTTATCTCTACTCATATCCAGTGGCGATATTCTTTCTAATTTTATTAAGGCACCGGCAACATCATCAACACCTCTTTCATAGATAATCTCTAAAACTTCTAGAAATGTTTTTGCATCTTTGCTATAATATTTATTGAATATGTTTTGTATTTTGGTGTCCTCTTGAAGCAGTGCTGTGCTTTTATGTAGGGCACCTGGTTTTTTATATAGAGTTTTAAGATAATGTTTAAGCTGAATATTCCAGCTGTGATTAAGATAGTTTCTTTTATGAACTGCAACAATGTTATTTTCATGATAAATAACAATTTTATCTGTATATACTTTAACTAGCAGCATTTTCCCAACCAGGAAATCAGGTACTGAATAATGATTTTGACTTATTATAATAGTTGAATATTTGTCTACTCTATATTCCAGGGCAATACAACTTTCAAATATAGGCAAGTGTGGGTTTAAATGCACTTTTTCCTGATGAAATACTTCTAATGGAACTGTATCATTAGAAATAGGTTTACTATTTATCTGCATACAGCATTCTAATAGATGCTTGTTAGCATCTGAAATAGAGTCAAAACATTCCTTAATTTTAAATGCCTTTCTTCTTACAAATTCAACGCTTCTCTCTACGTGACCTTTTTCATTTCCAGCAGCAATGTTGCAAAATCGAAAATTGAATCCATAATATATAGAGAGTCCCATAAGAGCTTTTGTTGGTTCTTTTTCATAGGGCCCGACAAACTTTCTAACTGCAACTTTCATATTGTCATACACCATACTTCTAAACGAACCCTGACAGTGTTCAAAAAAATCAGCATGTGCCTGTTGAAATGCTGGAGTATCCTGTGATTTAAACAACATTGCAAAGCGATAGTTGCTTTTAGCAGCAGTAAATACTGCCATCTGATATTTTTTAAAGCCTTCTTCTCCTATATTAAGTTTAACTTCTCCCCAGTCAAATTCACACACATCACCATAATCATATTCCTGGCGAATAAAGGCTTCTTTGTGTCTTTCACATATCTCTTTTACAAGACGTTTTACAGTGGCATAACTTATATTAAAACCTTTTTTTAACAATTCTTCATGTATATCAAGTTTCTTGAGAGTTTGTTTTTGTCTTCCTTCTGCACGTTTTTTACGGTTGAGTTCTAAAAGAGCTTCAATTTCCTCCATCATTTCAGGTGTTACTTTAGTAGGCCTGCGTCCATCAGAATTATATTTAGGTTTCTCTACAATTGCTTGAATAAGCTCTGAAGGGTCCATTTCTGGATTAGTTTGTAGTAATTCTGACTTTTGATTCTGGTATTCTTTAATGTACTTATTGACGGTATCCTTGCTAATATGTAACTCCCTTGCAATGGCTCTATTGCTCATTCCCTCAATGTGTTTTAAAATAATTTTCTGTTTCTGTAACAATTCAATCACTTCCCACTATCCTCCTATTAGCATATTGCTAATAGGATATCATAATTTCTTTGTGAAGTGACCTAGTTTTCAATGAGCACTTGACCTAATATTAGATTAGCATAAACACACAATACGATCATTATAAAAAAAGTCTTCTACAAAATCAGATTTATTTTTAAATTCTTCAATAAGGGCAAGATCTAGTTCATTTTTTCTAAGCATTTCTGTGAGAATAGAGGACTTATTTACATTTACCATGA
The DNA here is from genome assembly GCF_019056555.1 of Clostridium sp. 001. Lineage (NCBI taxonomy): Bacteria > Bacillati > Bacillota > Clostridia > Eubacteriales > Clostridiaceae > Clostridium > Clostridium sp. 001. Next base: position 4,436,987 of record NZ_CP020473.1, read on the forward strand.
TTTCTGAATTTGGATATAACTTATTAAACTTTTTTATATATTTATGTATTAAAACAACACCAACTGTATAGTTCGCTCCTATTATAAGTTTTTTTTGAAGAGAATTTTGCCTAAGGTCATTGCCTGCTTCATCAAAAAGCTTGATGATATGCTTAGCATATTGATATAATTTTTTTCCGGATGAAGTAATATATAATTTGCGAGATAAACGTTCAAAAAGGGTAACTTCATAATAATTTTCAAGTTCTTTAATGGCTTGGCTTATGGAAGGTTGTGTCATAAATAATTTATTTGCAGCAGAAGTCATATTTCCTTCCTCACATACAGTTATAAATATTTTTAAATGGCGTATCGTCATGCTAATTACTCCTATTTTTATATAGATATTTGTATAGTAGTATCCTTTTATATATTTATATTAACATAAAAATATATAAACAGCATTTCCGATACTAATGATGTATCAATAATAGGAAGAATATAAAAATATTGCGAAGCAATATTTTTAATTAATAGTTAATAATGAAGAATTAATAGTTAATGTGGATTTTTTTCGTTACACTACAAAAAATCTTTAATTAAATTTTTGAAGGCTTGCTTTGCTAAAGCAAAACATTATTAAGCACTGGCTTATATAAATTTAAAGATTTTTTGCGATAGCTAAAAATCATCCTTTACTATTAATTTTTCATTATTAATTCTTAACTTGCGAAGCTTTGCTTCGCAATATTTTTAAACTGCCAAAGTTGAGTTGTTAAGCTTATAAACTATAAACTGCCCATATAGTGCATTTGTTTTTCTATTGAAATTTTAGCTGGTTCTATTGGTACGCTATTTCTTATACTGTCTCCCATAGGGCATGTTTTTTCAACAAATTCAACAAGTTCTCTTACTTTATTTTCTGGGGAATCAGTTCTTATATTAACGTTAAATCTTATATCCTGATATCCAGATCTTGAGGTAGAAGGACCTGGAGAGGTATTTAAATCCATATCACCTTCAAGTTCTATTGATAAGTATTTTATATTTACTCCATATTTATCCGCGTAGGATGCTATAGACATTGCCTGACATCCTCCCAAAGTGCATAGTAAAAGTTGGGCAGGGTTCATACCTTTATTGGTGCCACCTGATTGTTTAGTCTTATCTAGCAATACTTTAAATCCACCAGAATGTGCTTCTACTGCTATTCCATCTTTTTTTTCAACTACAGCTTTTACAGTTGTAAGTGGCATTAAAATCACTCCCTTCAAATATAGTATTTCAATAGGCGTTTGCGAAACGCTACAACCCGTATAAATGCGGTGTATTTTTTGTTACAAAACAAAATAACTCCTCACTGATTTATGGTAAAATTGAATTGCAAAGAAACAAAATCACCATATACCTCAGAAAGGAGTTATATATTTATGATACCATATAAACAGCTTTCTTTGGCAGATATTTTTTCTGATTGCAAAGAAAAATTTGAAAATAACAAGCCTCAGTTTCTTTCTTTACTTGAAAATACTATTAACCTTGATGATTTAATCCCTGCTTCCTTCATAAATCATTTTTATGCTTCTACTGGAAGGCCCCGTAAATACAGTCTTTACGCCATGCTCCGTGCTTTGATTTTGCAGCACATTTTTTCTATTCCTACGGATTCCCTTTTGATTATTTTTCTTAAATATTCTCAAGAGTTAAGGGATTTCTGCGGTTTCCTTAAAGTCCCTGATGCTTCTAAATTCACACGTTTTAAACAGGATTTTATTCTGGACTTACAATTGATATTTGATAATCTCGTTGATATTACTGAACCAATATGCCAGCAAATTGACCCCAAACTTGCTTCTATGACTATTTTTGATACTTCTGGTATCGAAGCTTTTGTTACTGAAAACAACCCTAAGTATGCTAACCGCATCATAAAACAGCTTAAGACTTTTAAGAAAGTACATGCTTTAGATGATTCTTATGATCCTTATAAAGCTGCCTATGGTTCTATGCCTCCACACGCTTCAGCTAATCCGGCCATTCAACAAATGTACATTAACGGTCATTTTTGCTATGCTTTTAAATTTGGCATTGTAACCAACGGACTTGGTATTGTAAGAGATATTTCATTTTACAATCAGGATTTTCTAAAAGCACATCCTGATATTGTTATTGAGAAAAAATCTGATTCACCGGATGAAGATAAATCTCTTGCTGATTCTAAAGCTCTTATACCTGTTCTTATGGATTTCTTTGCAAAACATCCTTTGATAAATCCAAAAATCTTTTTAGGTGATGCTGCTTTTGACAGCATTCTGATTTATCGATACCTTTTGCATGATTTGAAATTTGAAAAGGCATTCATTCCATTAAAAACTAAACTTGCATCAAAAGAATTCGACTGCCCTTTAAATGAAAATGGTATTCCATGCTGTCCTTATGACCATTCGCTTCCAATGAAACGAGAAGGCAGTAAAACACACTTACGTTCTGGAATTCCATCAATGAAATTCGTATGTCCCAAAATGAAATGGGTATACAATAAAAAAACTAAAAAGAGCAAACGTGTAACTCTATGTGAAAATCCATGTACAAAATCTTCTTGCGGCAGAATGTTTTACATTTATCCTGAAAAGAATCTTCGTGCATATCCTGGAACTACTCGTGGAACTCTCCAATGGGAAAACACTTATAAAATCAGGACTGCTGTCGAGAAAAACATCAACCATTTCAAAGGCAGTTATTGCGTTGCGGATCGTAAGACACAAAATGAGCTAACGCTTCATTCTGACTTACTTCTAGCCGGTATAACTCAGCTAATAACAGTTATTGTAGCAAATAAAATACATAAAAATGAATATATTAGAAGCCTAAAACCATTAATTGCATAAATTTTATTTGTAAAAAATAGAAACCCAACTTTGCTTTATTTCGTGCGCCCTTTTTTATCAATATGGCTATTTCAAATCATAAAAATTTGTCTTTAAACTTCTAACAATACTTTTGCAACTTCTAAACATCTTTTATTCATTTTTATTAGCGAGTTTCGCAATTACCTAATAGTATTTCAAAATAAAATTAAATTATTATGGTGATTCTAATTTGAAGAAGTATTATACTAAAAAGTATAATTTACATAGAGGAAGTGGTATATTTGAAAATTGTAATATTAGATGGATATGTACTAAACCCAGGTGATTTAAGCTGGTCATCTTTAGAGGAGCTTGGAGATTTAACTGTCTATGACAAAACTGTATTTGATAATAGCAATGATGATCTTATAATTGAGAGGATTAAGGATGCAGAAATAGTATTTACAAATAAAACTCCAATATCTGAAAATGTATTTAAAAATTGTCCTAAATTAAAATATCTTGGAGTACTTGCAACAGGATATAACATTGTAGATATAAAGGCCTCAAAAAAATTTGGTGTTGTAGTGACAAATATTCCAAATTACAGCACAGATGCTGTAGCACAAATGGCAGTATCACTTTTGCTTGAACTCACAAATCATGTATCGATTCACAATAAGGCTGTAAAGGAGAGACAGTGGAATGAAATTGGAGAATGGTGTTTCTGGAAAAAGTCACTTATGGAATTAGGCAGTAAAACAGCAGGGATAATAGGATATGGAAAAATAGGGCAAGCAACTAGTAAGATAGTTCAGGCTATGGGAATGAAAGTGCTTGCATATAATAGACATAAAAATAAGGTACTTGAGAGTGAAAATGTAAAATATGCAGAGCTAAATGATGTATTTGAAAAATCAGATGTGATTTTCCTCCACTGTCCATTAACTGAAGAAACTAAGGGTATAATTAATAGTAAATCTATAGAACGTATGAAAGATGGAGTGATAATAGTAAATAATGCTAGAGGTTCTTTAATTGTAGAAGAAGATTTAGCTCATGCATTAAATAATGGAAAAGTATATGGTGCTGCACTGGATGTAACTTCTAGAGAGCCTATAGAAAAAGAAAGTCCTCTTTTAAAAGCAGAAAATTGCATAATTACTCCACATATTTCCTGGGCAGCAAAGGAAACAAGAGAGAGACTTCTAAATATTGCTGTGGAAAACTTAAAAAAGTTTTTAGAAGGAAATCCTATTAATGTAATCATACTTTAGGTGGATTGCATTTACAATAATATTATTTTAAGGAGGATGAACATGTCTAAGGTTGTAGAAAAATTTACTAAATATATAAAATTTGATACTAGATCAGACGAAGAAATGAATACGGTTCCTACTACTTCAGGACAGATGGTGCTAGCAAAAGAATTGGAAAAAGAGTTAAAAAAAATAGGAATGAGAGAGGTTTCAATAGATGAAAATGGATATGTAATGGCATCGTTACCGTCTAATCTTAATAAAGAAGTTCCTACTATAGGATTTATTGCACATATGGATACAAGCCCAGAAGTTTCAGGAATGAATGTAAATCCTAAATTTATCGAAAACTACGATGGTAAGGATATAGTTTTAAATGAGAAAAAAAATATTGTCCTTTCTCCAGAGGATTTTCCAGAATTAAAAGACTATGTTGGCAAAACACTTATTACTACAGATGGAACTACTCTTTTAGGTGCTGATGACAAAGCAGGAATTGCTGAGATTATTACTGCTTTAGAAACTTTAATAGAAAATCCAGAAATTAAGCATGGAAGCGTTAAAGTTGCATTTACACCAGATGAAGAAATTGGAAGAGGACCAGATCATTTTGATGTTGAAAAATTCAATGCAAATGCAGCTTATACTGTAGATGGAGGATCTCTTGGAGAATTGGAATACGAAAATTTTAATGCTGCAAGTGCAGAAGTAATTATTAATGGAAGAAATGTTCATCCGGGAAGTGCAAAAGGGATAATGATAAATTCAATGCTTATTGCTGGAGAATTTATGAGTATGCTTCCACAGAATGAAACTCCATCAACTACAGAAGGTTATGAAGGCTTTTATCATATAGTTGCACTTAACGGTGGAGTAGAGCAAACAAAGCTTGAATATATAATAAGAGACTTTGATGAGAAAAATTTTGAAAAAAGAAAAAAATTTATAACTGGTGCTGTAGAAAGCTTAAACAAGAAATATGGCAAAAGTATAGTTAAAATTGAAATAAAAGACCAATATAAAAATATGAAGGAAAAAATTGAGCCTGTAAAACATATAGTTGATATTGCTTTTGAAGCGATGAAATTGGTGGATGTGGTTCCAAAAGTTCAACCTATAAGAGGTGGTACAGATGGAGCTAGCTTATCTTTTAAGGGACTTCCTACGCCAAATATATTTACTGGAGGACATAATTTTCACGGTAAATTTGAGTACATACCCGTGTATTCTATGGAAAAAGCTGTAGAAGTAATACTTAAAATAGTTCAGTTATACGGGAAAATGTAATAAATAAATTAATAAAGATGAATGGATCATATGAAAAGAAAAGTAAAAAAGAATTACAATAATATCTTAATTTTCAAAATTTCATAGGGGTAAATAGTTAACCAGGGTGCATGGCCCTGGTTTTTTAAGGCATTTTCAAAGAAATAGCAAGTCAGTATGCTAGCCTATTTTTTATCATACTGCGTTGGCAGAACCCTTAGATAGGATTCACTATCTGCGGAACCTGCCTCCTTGTCTGATAAAAAATATCCGTCGCATCTTTGACTTGTTATTTTATTTCAAATGCCTAAGCATAGTTATTGGACTTGTTGGACTCAAAAGATTTTTTATTTTACTATAAGGCAATTCAATTTCAAAAATTCCATAGTAGTAAGGTGTGTATTCATAAACTTGATAATAAAGTACTAGTGAATTAGGAGTAAGGTAATACTTTTGATCTGGAGTTATACCTTTGTACTCATTTATCAGTGTAATGTTATTGTCCTTAATATATTGATTAGCAAGTTCATTTAAAAAACCTACGTAATAGATTTTAGGGTTAAATAAATCGCTGAAGTTGTAAATTTGTCCTGTATTAACATTTAGTGTTATGGAAGAATAAGCTGTAAATCCATGGGCAGCTTTGTTTACATAAGTATACATATTAAACAGTATACTTAAAAGACCGTTTTTATTTAACATTACGTCATAAGTACCTAAAATTTCATTAAAATCTATTTCTTCTGGAAATAGGACTTGAGATGTAAAAAGTTTACTTACTTCATTTATAATAGAAGTATTTATCTTATTCATTATTTGATCCTTATTTGGATTTGGTATAAATGGATAGCTTATACTAAATTTTTCAGGTGATATCTTTGCTGTATTTAAGATAACTCCACTACTTGACTCATTTCTAAAAAAGTATTTAGCAAATGGACAGATATTTTTTGAAATATTATGATTATGTGGCATTTGTACCCTCTCAATAATAGTTTTTATAGTATAATTTATTTATTAAGGGGTAAAAGTGTTCTTCTAGTTTTTTAATTAAAAAATAAAGAATAAAGAAGTACCCAAATTTGTACGATAAGTTTATAATAGGATAACTTCTAAAATAATTCCAATAAACGCTAATATATATATATTAAGTATGTTTTAAGGAAGTGATAATTTGGATGCATTTATAGCTAGGCAACCAATATTTAATAAAAAAGAAAGAGTTGTAGCTTATGAATTACTTTATAGGGATAGTTTTGAAAATTACTATAATGGTAATGATGAAGATAAAGCCACTTGTAATGTCATAGCAAACGTTTTTTCTCTCGTTGGAGTAGATAAAATTACATGGGGTAAAAAGGCGTTTATCAATTTCCCTAAAAATCTCATAACGGATGATATTATTCCAATGTTACCTAAGAATGTAGTAATTGAAATACTTGAAACTGTTGAGCCAACTCCAAGAGTAGTGCATGCATGCAGATATTTGAAAGAGTGTGGCTATACACTTGCACTTGATGATTTTATATTTGATAAAAAGTACATAGAATTATTGGATTTGACAGATATAGTTAAAGTGGATTTTAAGATGGCAAGATATGAAAAGAAGTTCATATTAAATAATACTAAAAACAATAATATTAAATTTTTAGCGGAAAAAGTTGAAACACAAGAAGACTATAATAAAGCAAAAAATTTAGGATATGACCTTTTTCAGGGATATTTTTTTAGTAAGCCAACTATAGTATCAGCTAAAGATATTCCAAAGGAAAAGTTAATATACGTAGAAATACTTTTTGAATTAAGCAAAAAAAATGTAGATATTATAAAATTGAAATCACTTATAATAAAAGATTTATCTATAATATATAAATTTTTAAAGCTCATAAATTCATCTATGTATGGGCTTAAAAGTAAAATTGTTTCACCACATCAAGCAATAACCTATCTTGGAGAAATAGAATCTCGCAAATGGCTTTATGTTATAGTTTTAGGAAGTATGGGATCTTATAAATCAAGTGAAATTGTAAGGGCATCTCTTGTAAGGGCTAAATTTTGTGAAAGAATTGGATCAAGGTTATACCCTGATAATTTGGAAAAGCAGTATAACTTTTTTATAGTAGGTATGCTTTCTATGCTTGATGTAATACTTGAAAGGAATATGGAAAGTCTGTTAGATGAACTATTTTTAGAGAAGGATGTAAGGGAAGCCCTAATTGGAAAAGGTAATAAACATAGGGAAGTTCTTGATTTAATAATTTCCTATGAAAGGGCTAGATGGGATAAATCTATAGAATTTTCAAAAAAGTTAAATATAGATATAAGCACAGTTGTAAAGGAATACATTTTTGCATTGAATTGGGCTAACATAATATGACATAATCGAGAGTTGAGAGTTGAGAACTAGACTTTCACTTTCCTAAAATTATGTTGACAATGTAAACTTAGTGATGTAATATATATTCATAAGTTAACACTGGTAACATATTAAGGAGGTAATTTGAACCCATGAAAATATTAGTTATAAATGACAGTCAAAATGAGGACAAGTTTGGAAAGAAAATAAGAGAGAAAACTGTGAAAATGCTTAAGAGTGAAAAATTTGAATTTAAAGATTACAATTTAAATTTAGACGATTTGCACTATTGTATTGGTTGCTTTAATTGTTGGATTAAAACGCCGGGCATTTGTGTATTTGATGACCTGGGAAGAAATATATGTGAGGATTTTATAAAAAGTGACATCGTATTATATGTAGGTCCAATAAAATATGGATGTTACAGTCCTGTTATAAAAAGAGCACTGGATAGGCAAATACCTAATATACTTCCGTTTTTTGAAGAAGTAAATGGAGAAATGCATCATTCACCACGTTATGACAAGTATCCAGAACTAGTTACTTTAGGATATGGTGAAGATGTTTCTAGTGAAGAAGAAGAAACTTTTAGTTCTCTTGTTACAGCTAATGGAATAAATCTTCAAAAAAGTGGAGCAAAAGCTTATGTGTGCAAAAACGATGTTGATATAGATGAATATATAAGTGATTTTGAAAGCTATTTAAAAGGAAGAGAGGTTAGGTAAAGTGAAAAAGGTATGTTTTGTAAATGGAAGTCCTAGAGAAAGTGGAAGCACTTCAGCTTATTTCATAGGAGAAATACAGAAATTAATTAAAGATAATGATATAGAAACTCAATGTGTTTATGCAATTAAAGATTTAAAATCAGGTAAGATAGCTCAAAGTTTTGAGAAAATTGTAAACTCAGATAGCGTAATATTTGTTTTCCCACTTTATGTTGATAGCATACCATCTAATTTTCTTGATTTTTTATGGAAACTTGAAAGTTATATAAAAGAAAATGAGATTGATAAAAATAAACTTCCAGATTTATACGGTATTATCAATTGTGGATTTGTAGAAGGTGTTCAAAACAGAAATGCTGTAAATATAATTTATAACTTTTCGAAAAAGACAGGATTTGAATTCAAATTTGTAATAGGCATAGGCGGAGGCGAATTCATTAAGGGTACAAAAGATATAATACCAATTGAGAGTGAAGTAAAAAGAGACACCTATCTAGCACTTTGCAAACTTAAAGATAGTATAGAAAGTGGCAGAGAGGATGATGAAAAAGGAGTATTCGTAAGCCCTAAGGTGCCTAGATCACAATTCATACTTAACGGAAATAACGGATGGGTAAAAATGGTGAAAGAAAATAATATGACAAAAGAGGATCTTTTAAAAAAGGTATATTAAAAATGAATGAGATATTTCACTTAGAAAGTATTTTCTATTTTGAGATATCTCATTTTTCGTAATAAAATTTGTATATTAGACAGGTTCTATTATAATGTAATATGTGTACTTAAATTTAGCTATATGCTTTAGAAAGGTGAAAATTACAAAATGGAGAGTTTAATATACAGTTTAAATGCGACAGTACCTGTGTTTTTAGTTATTGTAGTAGGATATGCGTTAAAACAAATAGGAATGTTAAATGATAATTTCATAGAGGTAGCTAATAAATTTAACTTTAAAGTTACTTTACCAATATTATTATTAACTGATATTGGATCAACTAATATAATTAAAAATTTTGATGGAAAGTACATATTGTTTTGTGCAGTAGTTACGTCCATTTGCTTCTGGTCAATTTGGTTTTTTACTAAAAAATTTATGAAGAATTCTTCTATGACAGGGGCTTTTGTACAAGCATCTTTCCGAGGAAGTGCAAGCTATACTAGGAATTGCTTTTGTTCAAAATATTTATGGAAATGCGGGGATGGCTCCTATGATGATTATAGGAGCTGTTCCACTTTATAATATATATTCTGTTATTGTACTTACTTTTGAAAGTGAAGATAGCAGAGGAGGAAATGATAGTATAAGAAAAGCATGTATCAATATTATAAAAAACCCCATTATCATAGGAATTTTGCTAGGAATGATAGTGTCACTATTAAATATTCATTTTCCTAAAATAATAGATAAAACACTTAAAAATTTTGCAGTTATGGCGTCTCCTTTGGCACTTGTAACTATTGGAGCTGGCTTTGAAGGAACAAAAGCCATTGCAAAAATAAAACCAACTTTAGCAGCTTCCTTTATAAAATTGGTAGCCCAAGCTGCTGTATTTTTGCCATTAGCAGCATATTTTGGATTTAGAGATCAAGAACTTGTTGCTCTAATTATCATGCTTGGTTCTCCAACTACAGTAAGCTGTTATATAATGGCAAAGAATATGAACAATGATGGTGTTTTGACTTCAAGCGTTGTTGTAGCCACTACTTTATTATCAGCTTTTACTCTAACGTTCTGGATTTTTGTATTAAAGAGCTTTAAATTTATCATATAATTTGTTTTTAAGTGGACTGGTGGAGGATATAACCTCCACCAAATTGATAACCTAATCTTCAAATTTAAATAATTCTTCCACAGAAGTATTGAATACTTTTGCGATGTCCATTGCCAATTTAAGTGATGGATTATATCTACCATTTTCAAGGTGAACAATGGTTTCTCTTCTTACCCCTATTAATTCTGCTAATTCACTTTGTTTCATATTCATTTTTTCTCTATATTCCTTTACTTTTGTTTTAAGAGTTGGCATATTATATACCCCGCATATCAATTACACAGAAAATAATTGCCCGCAGGATAGTTAATGCTACTATACCTATAGCAATCAAGTAGCCTGTCATTACGCCACTTGGGGTTATAAATGCTGATGGAAGTAAAATACCGGCCATAAATAGATAAGAAAGTTTTAGACAAATAGAATCTGTTTTATTAAGGGTTTCTTTTGCAAATTCATCAAAGATCTCTGAGTTTCCTTTGAGTAGTGCTAAAAATACAAGTGTGAGTCCTAGTAATAAATATTCTATTAGTGTATGAATGGGTTTGAAAGTGAGACTTACACTCATCCAATAATACATGAGAAATAATAAAGCCGGGATTATTTTAGCACTAATCCAAATTCTTAAACTAATCTTTTTATCTTTCATAATATAATCTCCTTCATGTGATATATTTGTAACTTATGTTATAAATATATCACATGAAATTTTTAAAATCAAGTAAAAAGTGAATTATTTATAAACAGAGTTCTACGCATCAGATGGAGTTTTGACTCCACCTGATGCGTAGAAATCGTTATCCAGGGACGTAGCTGCTCTTTACTCCCACTTGGATATTCCATAAGGCTTGAACCAGCTTACCAATTAGTTACCAAAGTTATGTGCAATGTATAGCTTGGAGAAGTGGGAGTATTAGAGCAGGTAGTCATCGGATAACTTTATTAAATATTAAAAAGCCAATGCTTAATTAAGCATTGGCTTTGAATTTTATATTTATATCCAAAATATCGGTGCTTTAATTTTGACACCTATCTCTCGATAGGTGGGTGTTCTCACAGATGTATCTATCGCTCTTAATGCCTTAAAAGGACTCATAAAAAAGTACATATTCTCATCTAAATTTGAACTCCCGATGTTTAAATGTAGGTTCAAAATAAAAGCTTAACGTGTATTTCAGAAGTTGTACACTATAAAATTCATAATAAAAAGAAAAATTATCAACTAGGAATGTAGTCGTTTTCCTTTTGTGAGATTATAATAACATATTTAAGATGTCATTGCAAGTAGATAATATATGGTAGATTAAGGAATCGATAGAGATATATTTTTAGCACAATAAATTTGCGCAACTATTTTTTCATTTGTAAGTAAAGTTCAAGTTTGATGAAGTTCAGTTTACAAGAAGTGGTTAGTATAGTAATATAATATTATTTAAAAAAGGGGGCTAAGTATATGAAATATTATGTTGTTGATGCTTTTACAGATGAAGTATTTAAGGGGAATCCGGCAGGGGTATGTGTATTAGATAAGTGGCTGCAGGAGGATGTAATGCAAAAAATTGCAGAAGAGAACAATTTGTCAGAAACAGCTTTTGTAGTTAAAGGTAAAAATAAAAATGAGTATGAACTAAGGTGGTTTACGCCAAAGGCAGAAATAGACTTATGCGGACATGCTACACTGGGGACTTCCTATGTTGTTTCCAATTATGTAGATGTTGGAACAGATAAAATGATATTTCATACTTTAAGTGGAATACTTGAAGTCAATCATAAAAGTGATTTATATGAAATGGATTTTCCTACAAGAGAACCTAAAAAAATTCAAATACCAGAAACAATTTCGGATATCATTGGGGTGGAACCTATAGAAACATATTTATCAAGGGATTTATTTGTAGTAGTTGAAACAGAAGAGCAGGTTAAAAATTTAGATCCTGATTTTTCTAAAATGTTAGAATTAGAAGATGGCTCAGGAATTATCGTAACTGCAAAGGGCAGTTATGTGGATTTTGTATCTCGCTGTTTTTATCCAAAGCTTGGTGTAAATGAAGATCCTGTAACAGGCTCTGCACACAGTAATTTAATACCTTTTTGGTCAAAAAAATTGAATAAAGATAAGATGATAGCAAAACAGCTGTCAAAACGCGGTGGAACATTATATTGTGAACTTTGTGGTGATAGGGTTAAAATAAGTGGAAGAGCTTCACTATATATGGTGGGAAATATTAATATATAGTTATGAGGAGATAAATGATGAAAAATGCAAAGATAAAAATTGTAGCTGCAATGCTCATATTCGGCAGTGTTGGGCTGTTTGTCAAAAATATAGACTTGTCTTCTAGCATGATTGCATTGGTAAGGGGAATAATAGGAAGTATATTTTTATTTACAGCAAGTTACATAACAAGACAAAAGACATCGTGGAAAGCCATCAAATCTAATTTGATTCCATTAATAATATCTGGAGCTGCAATAGGTGTGAATTGGATTTTTTTATTTCAAGCATATAAGTATACTACCGTATCAAAAGCTACTTTGTGTTATTATTTTGCTCCTGTAATTGTCATGTTCTTATCGCCATTTATATTGAAGGAAAAATTAAATGCAGTTAAGATTATGTGTATTATAGGTGCTATGGCAGGTATGTTTTTAATAGTAGGAGCTGGAAGTAGTGCGGCAGAAAACAATCAATTGCTAGGTATTATATATGGTCTTGCAGCAGCAGCTCTCTATGCTAGTGTGATTATAATAAATAAGTTTATAAAAAATTTATCAGGTATGGAAAGCGGTATGATACAACTTACTGCAGCTGCAGTAGTTCTACTGCCTTATGTACTTGTTACGGAAAAAGTGTCACTTTCACAGTTAGGTTTTAAGTCCATTGTACTTCTTTTGATTGTGGGAATAATACATACGGGAATAGCTTATCTTTTGTATTTTTCTGCCATACTAAAACTTAAAGGGCAGACAATAGCAATATTCAGCTATATTGATCCCATATCGGCAATAGTTATGTCCAGTATATTTTTAGGAGAAAGAATGACATTTATACAGGTACTAGGTGGCATTCTCATATTGGGGACAACTTTTATCAATGAGTTATCAGGAAAAAAATCAGATGAAAAGGAATATATGTTAGATTAAAAGGATAATTTTATGATATTAAGTGTAAGTAGAAGAACGGATATACCGGCTTTTTATAGTGATTGGTTTTTCAATAGAATAAAGGAAGGATTTGTATTAGTAAAAAATCCATTTAACTCAAATCAGGTAAGTAAAGTTGAATTGAGTACTAAAGTCATAGATTGTATAGTATTTTGGACCAAAAATCCTAAGAAAATGATGAAGAGATTGGAGGAAATTAAAGAATACAACTATTATTTTCAATTCACTTTAAATTCATATGATAAGACATTGGAGACAAACATTCCAGAGAAAAAGTATTTGATAAATACATTTATAGAATTATCAAAACGAATTGGTAAGGATAGAGTTATATGGAGGTATGATCCCATAATATTAACTGATAAGTTTACAAAGAATTACCATTATAAGTGGTTTGAGTATCTTGCAAAAAGATTGTGCCCATATACAAATAAGTGTGTTATCAGCTTTTTAGATTTATACAGGAAAACTGAGCGCAATTTAAAAGATAAACATTTTACCAATAGATAAGGATGATATGTTTGAGTTAGCAGGGAAGTTTTCAAAGATAGCTTCTAAGTATAATGTGACTATTGAAACTTGTTCGGAAGAAGTAGATCTATCAAAATTTAATATTAAGCATGGTAAATGTATAGATAGTAGGTTGATTTCTAAGATAGCCAAGGAAAAGATGTCTATAGATAAAGATCCAAACCAGAGGAAAGTTTGTGGATGTGTAAAGAGCATTGATATAGGAGCTTATAATACATGTAATCATGGTTGTTTATACTGCTATGCAAATTTCAATAGGAATGCTGTTGAAAAGAATTTATTGAAGCATAATAAAAAGTTCCCTCTGCTGATTGGCGAATTATGTGGAGATGAAAAGATTGTAGATAGAAAGATGAAGTCATATAGAGATAGTCAGTTATCTTTTTTATAGAAAATGGGATTATGATATAATTGTATTGATGTAAATTGATACAATTATTTTTATTTACATATGAAGAGGAGAAATGTAATGTAATCTAAATAAACATCTACTTTATGGTATAATTTCACTGTATAAGGACGATAATTTGAGCGGAGGAATAAAAAGTGAATGAAAAAATACTTTTAGTAGATGATGAAAAGAGCATTTTAGATGTGCTGACCTATGCACTAAAAAGAGAAGGGTATTTAGTAGAAAGAGCTTATGATGGAGAGGAAGCACTTCATAAAGTAGATATTTTTAATCCGCATATAGTAATTTTGGATTTAATGCTCCCTGTAATAAACGGATACGATGTTTGTAAAAAATTAGAAAGCAAAAATATAGGGATCATCATGCTTACAGCAAAAGAAGATATTGTGGACAAGATACTTGGCCTTGAATTTGGAGCAGATGATTATATGACGAAACCCTTTGACATAAGAGAACTTCTTGCAAGAATCAAGTCACTTGTAAGAAGACTTAATAAAACTATTGATGAAAAAAAGGATATCGGTGTCATAAAAATAAGTGATCTTATTATTAATAAAAAAAAGAGAACTGTAAGTATAAAAAATGTTTTGCTAGAGCTTACACCTATGGAATTTGATCTGCTATATTTACTCCTTTCAAATCCAGGCATAGTATACTCCAGGGAACAGCTTTTAAATATAATATGGAATATGGATTATGTTGGAGGAACACGAACTGTAGATACACACATCCAAAGGATAAGAAAAAAGTTAGGTCATAGTTATCAAGATTTAGTACAAACTGTCTATGGTATTGGATATAAAGGGGTTGATGAGTTATTTGAAGGTGGGAATTAAATTTAAGCTCATATCTTTTACAGCTTCACTTTTATTGATTGTAATATTATTTTTGAGCTTCTTGGTACTTAATGGAATAAAAAGTTATCAAAATAAGGAAACACAGGCCATTTTATTTAAGCAAAAGGATATATTTGAAGAATACTTTAGTGAACGCATGAGTTTGAATAAAAACACTAATTATGATGATAGCTTAGCTAGAGGTAGTATTTTTAATAAAGCATGGCTGAGAACTATACCTGCAAATATATATAATACAAAAGGTGAACTCCTTTCAGGGTTTAAGACAGATGCAAAGCTAAATGAAAATGATGAGAAAAAGATTATGATAGACTATGCAATTAAAGGCAAAGTATCTTATAGAGAAATTAATGATGTGATATATTTTTATTCACCCATTAAATATAAGGGAAATACAGCAGCAATTTTAGAATTGGAATATTCAATTAGAGAAAATAAATTATTTTATAGTGATATAGAAAAATTGTTTTATGGTATAGGTTTTTTGGCTTTAGTTCTTGGTATATTTGTAGGAACCTTTTATTTTTCCAGACTAACTAGAGATATATATGAAATGAAAGATTCGGTAGAAAACATTCAAAAGGGTGAATTTAGTAAAGTACATAAGGTAAATCGAAATGATGAATTGGGAGAATTGAGCAGCGGTCTTATATTTATGAGTAATACTATAGAACAAAATATTGATGAACTTCAAGTTGAAAGGGATTCTTTAAGTAGGGCCGTGGATAAATTAAAAAAAATGGACAAGCAACAAAAAGAGTTTATAGGAAATGTAACTCATGAATTCAAGACTCCAATTACCAGTATAAAGGCCTATGCAGATGTGATTGGAATGTACACGGATGATTTTAAATTAATTGAAGAAGGTACTTTAAGTATATCAAAAGAATGTGATAGGCTTTCGAGCATGGTAGATAATATATTGAGCTTATCTGCCCTTGAAAAATATGATTTTGAAATTGAAAAAAATGAAGTTAATTTAAAGAAAATATTGAATGAAATATTCAAAACAATGATGGCAAAAGTCAAGAAAAATAATTTGATTTTAAAATATGATGCAGAGGATATTGTTGTTAATTTGGATGAAGATAGCTTAAAGCATATTTTAATTAATTTAATTGATAATGCCATAAAATATAATAGACCAGGTGGCAGTATATATATTGAGTGTTATAAAAATGATAAAGACAAGATAACTATAAGTGTTAAAGATACTGGTATAGGTATGAGTGAAGAAGTACTTTCTAAAATTTTTGAACCTTTTTATAGAGCTGATAAACACAGGAGTCGTGAAACAGGAGGAGCTGGACTTGGACTAGCTTTAGTTAAAAAGCTAGTTGAAAAACAAGGAGGAACCATAAAGGTAAATTCTAAATTAAATGAAGGTACTACTTTTTGTGTCGAATTTTCCACATAAAGTTTACAAGATTGTGACATCTATTTATAATTTTGTGAACAAGTTTTGATAACATGAATTTATCTGATGACTACCTGCTCTAATACTCCCACTTCTCCAAGTGGAAGTAAAGAGCAGCTACGTCCCTGGATAACGATTTCTAAGCATCAGGTGGAGTCAAAACTCCATCTGATGCCAAGAACTCTGCTTATTAAGAAAAAGGGGGAAAGTTCAATGTTGAGTAAAAAAGTTTTATCTCTGATTTTGGCTGTAGGATTTATTGAAGGTGTAAGTGCAATTCAATTAACTCATCATGCAATTGCTAAATCTACACAGAACATAAAAGTAACAGCATATAAACCTTCTGCTAAAGTCAATGAAAATGGATACCAGATTGATAAATATGAAAATATTGAAAGTACTGCATGGCTTAATGAAAATGAAGTGCTGACTTTAACTAGAAAAAGTGAATTTAAAGATCCCGATTCAACTAGAATTATAAGATATTGCAGCATTTATAATTTGAATACAAAAAGTTCTAAAGATTTTAAGAATGCAAATATAGATGAATTTTTAGGAATATCACCAGATAATAAATTTGTTCTTTATGCAGAAGCAAGGAATATTCCAAAAGTCGAAAGCCAGGAGTGGAAAAATGCTCTTGCTTCAGGAGATTTACTCCACAAAAATGTAAAATTATTAAATTTGTCTACAGGTCAAATTACCGATGTAAATACGGAAAAGTTAAACAGTGATGCCCAGTTTATATGGGTAAGTAAGAATAAAATTTTAGCAAATTATTTTAATCATTGGGCAGTAATTGATACAACTGGAAAAGTATATTCTGATGGAAGTTACAATGGTGGAGAACATGATGATGCATGGATATCTGGTGTAGATGATATTAAAGATTTGGGAAGCAGTGTAGAAGGTAAGTTTTATTATACTCAAGGTAAGAGTGGAGAAGAAGGAGTAAAAGTATGCTCCATGGACGTGAAGACTAAGGAGATAAAGAATATTTACGCCAATAAATATTCCTTGTATGCAGATAAAAAGGGAAAGACAATTATAATGGACAACTATAATAACAATGGTAAGCCAGTTAATGGTGGGGCAGTTGATGGAGTTTATGTAAACAGAACTTTTGGAGCACTTGTTATGAGTGAATCCGGAAAGGTACTTCAAGATATTAAACTTCCTAAAGGTAGAATAAGCTCTGGATTACCTACTTCTGACTATATAGTATCACCTGATGGAAGTAAAGCTGCTTATGTGGAGAGCAATAATGAAATTAGTCGTCAGCCAGGTTCGAATAATAAGGATCTTGATATATCCATTAAAGTTATAGATATTAAAACAGGTGATATAAAGGAAATAGTAAAAGCGGCCAGCTTAAAGGATAAAAATCAGGGGAATAATTATCTTACAATTAAAATTAAAGATAAAGATGGCAAAATTAAAGAAAAGAAGATTGCAAAAGTGCCTTGTATTTCAAATATTTGTTGGGATAGTACAAGTACTGCACTATCATTTACTTATGGAAGTTCTGCAGATCCGTTTAATAAAGACAAGATAAATACTTATATAGTTACTTTTGATAAATAACCTCTTTATAAATTATAAATTAACTTTTGCACATATAAAACTTTGACTTAATATAAAAATAATGCGAAGCAAAGCTTTTGAAAATAACAAAGTTCAAATAACAAAGAACAGATAAAGATGATTTCCATCGTACATCAGGGAATCTATAATTTTAATATTTCCTGACGTTAGGAAGAAAATTATCCTTATTTGATATTTGAACTTTGAACCTTGTTCTTTAAAAAATTGAGCTATAATCGTGGATCTATACAATTTGTTTAAAATTATCTTTAGTAACTCCACATATTGGACAAGTCCAATCATCTGGTATGTTTTCAAATGGAGTACCAGCTGGAATTCCTGAGTCAGGATCTCCAACAGCTGGATTGTAAATGTATCCACATACTGCACATTCATATTTTCCTATATTTTCTGAAGCTTCATTTTTATTTTGTTGGATATTTGCTTCAACCTTAGGTGATATTCCACGTTTTATATCCTGATAATATTTATAGGTGATTTGTTCTACATCGTTGAGTAGTTCTGCATTTATCACTTTGCAGATAAATATTGTATGAGTTAAAACATCAATTTCTTTTTCAACCTTTAATTCAAAATAGGATGATGTGTTGTCTAATATTATAGGGACGCCACTTTCCATTGTTTTAAATGATACTCCTTCAAACTTATCAATGTCTCTTCCTGATTTAAATCCAAATTTGCCTATGAATTCAATAGGAGTTTCTATGGATAGGGCAGATACACCTATCAATTTACTTCTTTGGATATAATCATGGGTAAGATTTTTTTTGTTTATGCTCACTGCGAGAATAGCAGGATTTGATGTTATTTGAAAAACTGTATTTGCAATTTGAGCATTTTTTCTTCCCTCCGAAATAGAGCTTACAAGGTATAACCCATAGCTTAATTTGTAAAAAGCTTTATTATCAATCATAAATTTATATACTTACATGTAAGATTATGTAAGTAATCCCCCTCCCTTATATATTTAAAAAATTATTAGTTGGCATTTGCATTTACAGGTGGTACAAAAGTTCTTGATTGAAGTTCTGTATCTAGCATGTAAAGTGCTGCAGAATTACCACTTATTTTATCCAACTTTTTAACTAGCTTATTAAAAGTATCTTCTTCCTCAATTTGCTCATCTATAAACCACTTGAGTAAACTTGCTGTGGCATGTTCTTTTTCTTCAGTGGCAAGATCCATTAAATTGTAAATTCTTGCAGTAACTTTTTTTTCATGCGCTAGTGCTTTTTTGAAAGCATCATTTATTGAATCATAATTGTTATCAGGTGAATCTATAGATCCAATGAGTATTCGGGTATTTGTTCTTTTTAGAAAATCGTAAAATTTTGTTATATGGTAGTTTTCTTCTTCAATTTGTACTTTAAAGAAGTTTGAAAATCCATCCAGATCTAATGAATCACAGTAAGCTTGCATGGAAAAGTATATATTTGCCGAGTACATTTCATAGTTTATCTGATCATTTATAGCTTTTATAAGTTTATCACTTAACATAGTATAAGTTTCCTTCCTTCTATAGTTTAAATTAAATCATAATTTAGTATAAATTATATAAAATAAAATTATACAATTTTCCTTGAGATCTCAAAAGTTAGCATTGTGAAGATATTAGATATTAAAATAAAATTATTATTATTTAATATATAATGTTAGAATATCACATTTAATATAAATTTTCAATATTTATATTAAATGTGATATTTTTTATATGTATTAACATTTTAAATATTATGTAAATTAAAATTAATGTAAACAATAAATTTTTGACAATTATACATAATAAATTCTTTTACTGCCATACTAAATTTGTAATTAGTCTAAGAATTTTCTAACACAACCTTAGTACAATATTAAAAATTTAAATAGACTGATAGTAATTTATTATAAAATCAACTACATATGGAGATTTTATTAGTGAGTTATTATGATAAATTTAAGAATAATAAAATTTGGGAGGTACACGTTATATGAATGGTACAGTAAAATGGTTTAATGGAGAAAAGGGATTTGGATTCATTACAGGAGAAGATGGAAAAGATGTTTTTGCACATTTTTCTCAAATAAATTCAAATGGTTACAAGTCACTTGATGAAGGTCAGAAAGTTTCTTATGATGTAGTTGAAGGACCAAAAGGACTTCAAGCAGAGAATATTACTACTATTTAATTAATGAAATTTACCCCTTAAATAATCATCTTATTTGAGGGGCTTTTAGTTATCTAAAAATTTGTGATGTCTATTACTGATTTCTTTTAGAAAATTCATTAATTAAACTTCTTGCAATAGTGAATTTTTTAGGTATGTTAGGAAAATTATCTTTTGTAAACCAATCAGCTTGTTTTATTTCACTTCCATCAGCTTTTATCTGGCCGGATTCATATTCTGCAAAAAATCCTATCATTAAGGAATTTGGAAATGGCCATGGAGAGCTCTTGTAATATTCAATATTTTTCACTTTTATACCAACCTCTTCAAAAACTTCTCTTTTTACAGTACTATTTAAGTCTTCTCCAGCTTCCACAAATCCCGCAATTAAGCCGTACATATTGTCTTTAAATCCATTGTTATGTGCAAGAAGTATCTTATCACCCTTAGTAACTGCAACTATTATGGCCGGACAAATTACAGGATACATTATATGATTACAGTTTGGACAAATTTTAGCCATTTCATCTTTTTTATTTTCCGTTTTAGAGCCACATTTGCCACAGAATCTATGAGTTTTATCCCAATTCAGTATTTGACTAGCCCGTCCTGATATTAAAAAAGATTGTTCATCAAGTAGAGAGCCAAGGTCGTACAAGTCCATTAAGTTGAAATTAATTGGTAAATTCAATTTAGAAGTTGATTCAATGGCAAAACAAGATTTTTCTCCAATCTTTCCTAAAAAAAATTCAGTTTCATACTCAATATTTAGAAATTTAATATTGTCAAAAGTGGGAATAACTAAAGTAGTTCCATCTTTTTTTACCAACAGCTTTCCATTAGAAAACACACAGCATAAGTCATTGGATTTGCTCTTCTTAGAGGTATCAGATAATATTTTTAAATTATTATTCATGTGAAGTAAGTCCTTTCATACTATTTATATAATAAGCAATTATTTTTTATTATACCACCTAATTTCACACATATGGTGATTACTTACCTTTCTTATTTTTAATTTTTAAAGCATAATCCTAGTTGAAAATAATTACACTAATTCATGTAATTAAAAATTCAGGAGGAAAAACATGCTTATTCAAGTAGAAAATTTAAAGAAAAGCTATAAAACCGGAGAAGTTATTACAAATGTCTTAAATAGAGTTGAAATGAACCTGGATGAAGGTGAGATTGGAGTGATTTTAGGACCATCAGGATCTGGAAAATCAACACTCCTTAATATGATAGGTGGAATAGACAGGTGCGATTCTGGGAAAATAGTAGTAAATAAAATTGAAGTCACAAAGCTAAATGAAGATGAACTTACGGATTATAGAAGAAATTATATAGGATTCATATTTCAGTTTTACAACTTGATACAAAACTTAACTGTTCTTGAAAATGTAGAAGTGGTTTCAAATATAAGTAAGACACCTTTAAAGACAGATGAAATATTAAAAGCAGTAGGGATGTTTGATAAAAGATATAGATTTCCAAGAGAGTTGAGTGGAGGAGAGCAGCAGAGGGTTTCAATTGCAAGGGCAGTAGTTAAAAACCCAAAGCTTCTTTTATGTGACGAACCAACTGGAGCGTTAGATTTTTCAACGTCTAGGGAAATATTGAAACTTTTACAGAAAGTAAATGAAGACTTTAAAACGACCATACTTATGATAACTCATAATACAGCAATAAGTCATATGGCCCACAGAATTTACAAAGTTAGAAATGGAAAAATTACAGATAAAATTTTAAATGACAGAATTGTCCCTGCAGAAAGGATTGAGTGGTAGTGGTTATAAATAAGAAAATTGAGAGAACTATAATGGAAAATAAATCACAGTATTTTGGATCCCTAGCTCTTATCATAATAAGCTGTTTGCTTTTTACCATGTTCAATCAACTTAAAAGCAATATGAACAAAATAACTTCTTCATTTGAGGAAAATTACAATCTTGAGGATGCAAGCTTTGTAACAGAAAAAAAGATTTTAGATGTAAAAAGTTTGGAATCAAAATTCAATATGGTATTAGAAGAAAGCACGTCAGTTGATTATGAAGTTTCTAGTGGTAAGATTTTACGAATATTAACTTATAATACAAAAGTAAATATACCTGCTGTAACTGAGGGAAAATTACCTGATAAAGGAGAGATACTTATAGATCCTGCATATGCAAGAGCAAATAAATTAAAAATTGGCGATCATATTACTTTGTATAAAAATATTTTTGAAATATCGGGCTTCATGTCGCTTCCAAATTATATATATCCTTTGAAATCTGAAAATGATTTGCTTAGCGATCCAAATAGTTTTGAAATAGCGGTTATTGGAAAAGACGATTTTGATAAAATAAATATGGGAAGCAGGTCTTACTCAATAAGATTTAAAGGCAGTAGAAATAATTTAAATTTTAGAATGTCCAATGTTAAAGATTATTTAAATTGCAATACTAGGGGGAATATTAGGTACAATTTTGGGTGGTTTTGCCCTAAAGCCCATGTTAAATTTAATGATTACTTACTTTAATATGCCTATAGAAAGCATAGAGTTTAATTTAAAATATATTTTCATAAGTATTATACTGCCAGTGATTTTCCTTGGAGTTAGTGGATATTTTGTTATAAATAAGGCACTTAAATATTCACCCTTACAGCTTATGAGAGGAGGAGATCAAAAGTCAAAAGTCAGCTTTATTGAAAGAAACTTAAAACTTGATAGATTCAAATTTTCAACTAAATTTAAAATAAGAGAACAGCTTAGAAATACTGGAAGAAGTGCATTCCTATTACTTGGAATTATTTTTGCAACTATGCTGCTGCTTTTAGGGTTTGCACAAAAGAGCTCTTTTGATTTTTTAATAAATAAAAGCTTTGGCGAAGCTTTTAGCTACAGATACTATTATGTATTTAACTCTCTACAAATAGAGAAACCTGCAATTGGAGAAGCTTTTTTAGAAATTCCATTTGTAGTTAAAGAAGATAATAATACAAATTTAACTATATACGGAATAAATCCTAATTCCAAATATGTGTTATTAAAGAATAGGTCAGGTGAAAAACTCAATTATAAAAGAGTTATAATAACAAGGCCGTTAGCTGAAAGATTAAAAATTAGAAGTGGTGATACAATTGATATTATAAATAAACTGAATTCAAAATCATATAAAATAACTATTGATAACATAGCTGAAACTTATGCGGGAGAATATATATTTATGCCTATTTCACATCTCAATAATATGCTTAAATATCCTTCTAATAGCTATATTGGACTTTGGAATATTAATAAAATAGATATTTCTCAATCTAAATTACTTAGTAGTGGAACAGTTGATGATCTTAAAAATGCATTTAATTCAATGACACAACCACTTCAATACTCTGTTGCAATTGTATCAATTGTATCATTTTTGATTGGACTTATTGTATAGGGTTTCTAAGTGATAATTTAACTTATACTAGGAAACTTCTAGCATAAGCTAATGAATGAATCTTAGCAAAATTAGAATTAAGTTCGTCAAAAAGAATTTTAATATCTGATACTAATTCCCATATACAACTTCTAGCAGATGGTTTAAACAACTTTGCTTTTAGGTTTCTCCACATATTTTCTTGAGGGTTCATATATGGGGAATACCTTGGTAGAAGTACTACCTTCAATTTATCTTTGTTATCATAGTAAAAGCTTTGCATTAGCTTACTTGTATGGGTTTTAGCATTATCCATAAATATTACAATTTTTTTATTAGGATTAAGTTCCATCAGATATTCTATATGCGACTTAATTTTTTCAGATGTTATAGATTCTTGGGAAGAATAAACATCATTGACAGTATGAAAATTATTTAAAATTGAAGTAGACCCTACAATATTTACCCCTTTATGCGAAGCATTCTTCTCTAGTATAGGGGGATTACCTACAGGGCTCCAAGATGAATAGTTGTCCGACTCTATGCTGATACCAGTCTCATCTAATGCATATACAATAGTATCAGATGAAGACTCTAAAGTATCTAGCAGTTTTGGCATTTTTTTTAAAAGCTTCTTGTTCATCTTTATCAGCTTTTGTAGGTTTAGGTTGAGATCTTTTATAAGATATATTATGAGATATTAAAATGGATCTGATAGTTTCATTACAAACTTTTACTCCATATGTTTTTTCAACATATAGAGCTAAAAGCGCTAAAGTCCAAGTATGACATGTAAAATCAAAATCTATAGGGGATTTTTTTAGAACTACGTCTATAAGATCATCAACTATTTCTGGTTCTAATTTAGCTTCACTACCGCCACGATGATCTTTTATAGCTTTGATGCCAACTTCGTTCCAATTTTTAATATGTTTAACTATAGATACTTTACTTAGACCTGTTTCTATCATAATATCTCTATTTGAGCATCCTCGATATCTCATAGTAACCACAGCTAATACTAATCTAGTAAATTTAGAATTCGTAGTGTTTTTTAGCTCAATTAAATCTTCAATTTTATAATCATACAGTGATTCTATTTCAAATGATTTTCTTCCCATAATTAAAACTCCTTTCTCCGTACATTTAGTATTTGGAGAAGAATTTTAATTATTCTGTATAAGTTAATATTTTAGTTAGAAACCCTATAGTATATGTTGTAACTTCTTTAATCATAGATGAAAATAGAAAAAGTATATCTCTGATGAAAGTTTTGGGATATAGAAAGAAGGAAATTTACTCACTCATTTTGAATAGCTCTTTTTTCATAGTAGTTCTTGGATATATTTTAGGAATACCTTTGCTTTTGATATCTCTTGAGGCTATGTTTAAATCTTTGACAAAGAGTATGAATTTTGAATTTCCTATTGTTATAGACTATCCTTATATCATTTTAGGATTTATTATACTATGGTTTACTTATGAAATTTCAAAGATGTTAAATAAAAGAAAAATAAATAGAATTAGGATGGAGGAAGCTTTAAAGTCGGAAATGGAGTAAAATATTTTGCAGAATTTTATAAATTTTTCATAATAAGTTATACTATAATAATGGTAATTGGAAATATTAAAAAGGGAGTGATTTTTTATGCAAGGTAAGATTTTAGTTGTGTACTACTCACTTGAGGGAAACACAAGACTTATAGCTGAAACTATTTCAAAGGAGATATCTGGTGACATTTTAGAAATAAAGCCTAAAAAAAGTATAGATCCACATAGTAAAATGAGATACTTCATAGGTGGAAAGCAGGCCATGACTAAGGAAAAGCCAGAGATTTTACCTTATGATATAAATCCTGAGGATTATGATGTCCTATTTATTGGAACTCCAGTTTGGGCATGGACTTTTTCACCTGCTATAAGGAGCTTTTTTGCCAATACAAATTTAAAAGGTAAGAAGATAGCTCTATTTAGTTGCAATGGTGGAGGAAATGGAAAAACTTTTGAAAATATGAAAGAGCAGCTTGAAGGTAACGAATTCCTAGGGGAAATTGAATTTAAAGATCCTCTTAAAAATGATACTGAAAAAAATATAAATAGAGCTAAAAAGTGGTGTAATAGTATTTGCAAATAGTAAATTAGTATATTTAGCACAGAAGTTTAGCACTTAAAAAATTTTTAGGACGGTAGTCCTTTGGATTATAAAGTCTTATGAATATTTACAGTAGAAGTAATAGATTCCGATTTTTACTGGAAATTATACGGAAAAAATTTGCATAATAAAAGCATCCTTTTTATAATGGTTTTGCTGAAAACTAAAAATAAAAGGATGCTGATAAAATGAGTAAAAGTTATTTAAAACAATTACTTACTTATATTAATAAAGTATATGATATAGGTGAAAAAATCAATAGTTTAAAAGATAAAAGAGTAAAATCTCCAGTAAAAGTTTCAACAATAGTTTTCGTAGTGTTATTTGGATTCATGCTTCAAATAAGAAGTTTCAATAGATTAGAACATTGGATTGAAAAGAATAAATTTAAAAAAGTGTTACCTAAAAATACTAAAATGCTGCACATTGACGCAGTCAGGCGGTGTTTAAGTAACTTTGATATGGATGGCTTGAAAAACATTCATATCAGCATAATAAAAACAACTATAAAAAACAAAGTATTTCGAAATGGTACTATTGATGGTTTAAAAGTAGCTGCCATAGATGGTGTAGAGTTATTTGAAAGTACTAAAAAATGTTGCAATAAATGCCTTTCTCGAGAGAATAGAGATGGAACTACCCATTATTTTCATAGATCTGTAGTGTGTGCAACAGTAGGATCAGACCCACATATTATTTTAGGTCAAGAGATGCTTGAACCTAAAAAAGATAGTTCAAGTAAAGATGAAGGTGAAATTACGGGTAGTAAACGACTAATTAAGAAGTTATATAAGAAGTATCATCATTTCGCTGACATCATAGTGGCTGATGCTCTTTACTGTAAATCTACTTGGATAAAAGAAGTTCTTTCTATAGGAATGGATGCATTGGTAAGAGTAAAAGATGAAAGGCTGCACATTGTAAAAGATGCATTAGCCCTATTTAAATGCCGGGAGGCAGATAAAGATTGGACTGTAAAGGAAAATGTAAATACCTATAGAAAGATTAAAGCGTGGGATGATGATAATTTTCAAATGTCTGATTCAAGTATAGAAGTAAGATTCATAAAATTTATAGAAGAAATTCATACTGGAGATAAAGCAGAAATTAAAGAAGAATGGATCATAACAACAGATAAATTTATATCAGTAGAAACTTTATGGAAAATAATGCATAAAAGATGGGATATTGAAAATAATGTATTTCATCAGTTGAAAACTGAATGGCATTTAGATCATTGTTTTCTTCACAGTTCTACAGGGGTAGAGACAGTTTTAATGTTTATGATACTAGCATTTAATTTAATGCAGTTATATTTTTTTAGGTGTATCAGAGGTTTTAGGAAGAAAAAAATGCTCCAAATAGATATTATTGAAGATATAAAAGATGAAAGATTTACTATAGAAGATGATTGGGATAATCCACTATTCATAAAGACGTAATTTTAAAATAAAAACTGGAAACTTTGCATTAAGATTTTTAGGGGTAGGGGAGTGTATAACAATTTTTACGATCTACCGGTTTAAGGGCTTACCAGACCTTTAAATAAGTGTAAAAAAATATAATTCCAGTAAAAATAAAATTTTCACTGGAATTTAGGTGCTAAATCTCTGTATTTAGCATAAATAACTTGCGTTATATAATAAACTGTGTTATTCTTAACAAGAACTTAAATTAATAGTTAATAATTAAACACAAATATATTTCAATTAGTACTTAACGACATAGTACGTTGATATGGGAATTTTATTAGTGAGTTATTGCGATGAATTTAAGAATAATAAAATTTCGGAGGTACACATCATATGAATGGTACAGTAAAATGGTTTAATGGAGAAAAAGGATTTGGATTTATTACAGGAGAAGACGGAAAAGATATTTTTGCACATTTTTCTCAAATAAATTCAGATGGATATAAAACACTTGAAGAAGGTCAAAAAGTTTCTTATGACGAAGGTCAAGGACAAAAGGGACCTCAAGCAGAAAATATTACTGTTCTCTAATTAATGAATTTTACCCCTTGAATAGTTATTCTATTTGAGGGGTTTTTAGTTGTCTACGATTAGATTTTACAATAAAATAGAAGTGTTAATTAACATAAAAAAGACAGTTAGTTTTATTGAATTTAATAATATAAAATTGGCAGTTACTTATAAGGGAGAAAAATGTTGTTTCAAAAATTAAATATTATTGACCCTATTTTAAAAGCTCTAAAAGACGAAGGATATGTTAACCCTACCCCTATACAGGAACAATCTATTCCAGCTATACTTGAAGGAAATGATTTTGAGGGATGTGCCCAGACGGGTACAGGAAAAACAGCAGCTTTTGCTATACCTATATTGCAGCTTATTTATAGTAAACAAAGAGTTCAAAGTGGGTCTTCAAATATTAAAGCCTTAGTATTAGCTCCAACTAGAGAATTAGCTATCCAGATTGGAGAAAACTTTACTTCCTATGGCAAATACACGAGGCTAAAGAACACTGTTATTTTTGGGGGAGTTTCACAAAAACCTCAGACAGATGTATTAATGACGGGAGTAGATATTTTAATTGCCACACCTGGTAGACTACTAGATCTAGTGCAACAAAAATATGTAAATCTACAGCATATAAAGTTTCTTGTACTTGATGAGGCAGATCGAATGCTTGATATGGGAATGGGGCAGGATGTAAAAAGAATCATAGCAAAACTTCCTAAGGACAGGCAGACCATGGTGTTTTCTGCTACTATGCCTCAGAAAATTTTAAAGCTAATAGATTCTATTCTTATAAAACCAGTAAAAGTAGAAGTGACTCCTGTTTCATCTACTATTGATACTATTAACCAGGCAGTGTATTTTGTTCAAAAAAGAAATAAGAAATCTTTGCTTATTCACCTGTTAAAGGATGAATCTTTTGAATCCGTTCTTGTATTTTCTAGAACAAAGCATGGTGCAAATAAAATAACTAGAGATCTTGTTAAAGCGGGCATAGAGGCTCAAGCTATTCATGGAAATAAGTCACAGAATGCAAGACAACTTGCTTTAAGTAACTTTAAGGAAAAGAAAATAAGAGTTTTAGTAGCAACGGATATAGCTGCAAGAGGTATTGATGTAGAAAAAGTATCTCACGTAATAAACTTTGACTTACCGGATGTACCGGAAACCTATGTTCATAGAATCGGACGTACTGGAAGGGCAGGATCAGATGGAGTTGCACTTTCATTTTGTGATAGGGAAGAAAAACAGCTTTTAACAGATATTGAAAAAGTTATATCAAAGTCAATACCAGTGATTAAAGATCATCCTTATGTTATGGATAATTCAGATATGGTTGAAAGTACTTCAGGTATAGTGAAAAATAAGGATGCTAAAAAGAAAGTATCTGATGGAAAAAGCCGCAAAAGTAGTTATTTTAGGAGAAATAAAAAGAGAAGTTAGTTAAAAATGGAAGTTAGGTGGAGTTTAAAACTCCACCTAATGCCAAAAACTATATTTATTTTTTGAGTACTTCTCCTAATCTTTTAATTCCTTCTATAATCCTATCATCTGGCATGTTTGAATAATTTAATCTAAAGGAATTTTTGAAATTAGCATTTGGAAAAAAAGATTCTCCAGCTACAAATGCCACATTGTTTTTTATTGCTTTAGTAAAAGTATCTGAAGCATCCATATTTGAAGGAAGTTGAATCCATATGAAAAGTCCACCGTCAGGAAGAGTATGCTTTATATCTTTAGGAAAATACTTTTCTATACACTGTACCATAAGTTCTCTCCTATGTCTGTATACTTCTTTGATTTTTTGTATATGTTCCTCTATATCATACATTTCCATATATTTTGCAGTAATCATTTGTGCGAATATATCAGTATGCAAATCTGCACTTTGCTTAAAAGGAACATATTTCTGAATAATACTCTTATCTGCACATATCCAGCCAAGTCTTAAGCCAGGAGCAAATATCTTTGAAAAAGTACTTAAGTAAATTACTCTTCCTTCAGTATCAAAGTGCTTTACTGGTGGAAGTTCTTCTCCAGCAAATCTTATTGCACCATAGGGGTTATCTTCTATTATTACTATATCAAATTTATTTGCTATTTCTACTAGCCTTTTTCTCCTTTCAAGACTCATAGTCCTTCCAGTTGGATTTTGAAAATCTGGTATGGTGTAGATAAATTTTGCATTAGGATTATCCTTAAGGGTCTTTTCAAGTTCTTCCATAATCATTCCTTCTTCATCCATAGGAATTTCTTTAAAGTCTGGAAGATAGGTTTTAAAAGCACTGATAGCTGCAAGGTAAGTTGGACTTTCACAAATTATAGTGTCACCTTCATCTATAAATACCTTTCCTGAAAGGTCTAAAGCCTGCTGGGAACCTGTAGTAACTATTATGTTATCCATAGATGTTTTTATACTTAGTGTCTCCATTCTCTTACATATAGCTTCTCTTAAGGGGATATATCCTTCAGTAGTACTGTATTGAAGAGATGCTTCGCCGCATTCAGTTAAAACTTCTGTACATACGTTTTTTAATTCATTAACAGGAAAAAGTTCTGGAGCAGGTAGACCTCCTGCAAAAGATATTATTTCAGGTCTTTCTGTAACTTTTAAAATCTCACGTATTTCTGAAGGCCTAACAAAATTATTTCTTTTTGAAAATTTACTATAATTCATAAGTAACACTCCTTATATAATAGGTTTCCCAAAATAATTATCTTGGTTAACTGTTGAAGAATTTGTATTTTGAATCAGTTCTGCTATAGATTTCATAAGCTTATTTAATCCAATACTTATATTTTTTGCATTTTCGAAAGTGTAATTTAACCTCATATAGCTTTTACCATCGCTTCCTTCAGGGTAGAATACATTACCGGGAGCATAGGAAACACCTTTCTTAGAGCATTTTAATAATAATTGTGTTTGTGAAATATTTTCAGGAAGCTTGCACCAAATGTAATAACCACCTTTAGGAAGATTAAAACTAATACCAAGAGATTTATTTTTTTCAAGTATGCTGAGCATTAAATCCCTTTTTTTCATATATTCTTTACATATTAGCTTTATGTGGTTTTCATACAGTCCTTCTCGTAAAAACTTATCTAATATATATTGTGAAGCTGTGTTAACGTGAAGATCTGTCATTTGCTTTAATAAAGCAAATTTTTTTATTACTTGTACAGGTGCAGCAGTCCATCCAACACGCATACCTGAAAACATAGTTTTAGAAAATGTGCTTAAATATATGACATAGCCGTATGTATCCAGGGATTTTAAAGATGGCAAGTATATATTCTCATAGTTTATTTCACTGTAAGGGTCATCTTCGATAATTGGAAGCTGATATTTATATGCTAAATTTAGCAGCTTATATCTTTTTTCTAAACTCATAACTATTGAAGTTGGATTTTGAAAAGTAGGTACTGTGTATAAAAATTTAGGCTTATATTTATTTAGCAAAATTTCAAGCACATCTAAGTTTATACCATCACTTTCCATAGGAACTCCTATAACTTTTGCCCCTGACAACTTAAATAGTTCAATTGCACTCATAAATGTAGGTTCTTCTACTATAACCACATCTCCTTTACTTAGAAAGGCTCTTCCAATAAAATCTATTCCCTGCATAGAGCCTGAAAGTATCATTATTTCTTTAGGAGAAACAGATATATTTCTTGATTTTAGTAATCTACTTAAGCTTTCTCTAAGAGGATAATATCCGTAAGAAGAAATATAAGCTAGCATGTCATTTCCACAGTTTTCCCATAAGTCTTTTTGCAATTTTACTATGTCCTTAAGAGGATGCAAACTTGGATCTGCAATACCAGCTGAAAAAGATATATTTTTTTCTCCTCCTACTGAATTTATTATGTCAACAATGTCATGATTATTAGCGGAACTTACATTTGAATCGAAAAATTGATACCATGAAAGCGGTACAGTATGATTTCTAATACTTAACTGCTTATTTTTTGTGTTATTTGCCACTATAGTTCCTTTTCCCTTATGGGACTCTAATAAGCCTAAAGATTTTAATTCTTCATAAGCACTAATTACTGTACTTCTGCTGACGTTAAGTTCTTCTGCAAGTTTGCGCTCAGATGGAAGTAAAAAATTTGATGGAAGCATACCAGAGTAAATAATATTTCTTATTTCATTTTTAATTTGTACGTAAATTGGTATGGAGCTTTTTTTGTCTATAGAAATGCGCATTTCTATCACTCTTTCTAAAAATTTAAAAATATTATATATATAATACCATTAAATTTCTATATTTAAACTACCAATTCTTATATTTAAAACCAATCCAATCTCATTATTTATAGGTTAAAGGAATAAAGAAAATTTTAAAGGCACTTAATTTAGTGCCTTTTTTATAATGTTAGGTAAAATGTCTAATTTGGTAGTGATATTGTAAAAGTAATTATTCCTTCCTCATAATTTCCCCATATCTTACCATTGTGCCTTTCAATTATGCTTTTTGTTATAGAAAGACCCAATCCGGAGCCTTCATCAGGATTTGTACGGGATTTATCTGCTCTATAAAACTTTTCAAATAGCATACTTACATTTTCTATATTTAAGTTTTTACATTTATTGCTTATACTGATTATAGCATTTTTATCACATTGGGTTAAAGATACATTCACATCTGAAGGTTTGAAACTGTATTTTAGAGCATTGTACATCAGATTATTTAAAGCTCTTACAAATAAATTGATGTCAATTGTAACCATTATATTTTCAGCACATATGTTATCTACAATATTTAACTTTGAATTTTCAAAAGTAATTGAAAACTCGTCAATTAACTGGTAAATGAGTTCATTTAAGCATACTGTGGATAAGTGCAATTTTAAGTCTCCACCATTTAGTTTTGTGAACATAAATAAGTTATCCGTAAGTTTCTTCATGGTTTCAGCTTTCTTTAATGATATATTTATAAATCTTTGCATTTCTTCTTTGGATTTATATTCATTGTTTTCTACAATTTGCAAAAAACCAATTATACTTGTAAGAGGACTTCTTATATCATGAGCTACATTTGTTATGAGTGCATTTTTAGAAGCTTCAATTTTTCTCTCATTTTTAATTTTTTCCTTTATCTTGTCTGCCATAAAGTTTATATTTTTGCATATTTCAGATAGTTCATCATGACCTTTTTGGCGTATTTTAAAATTTAAGTTTTCGTTTGCAATAGTTTTTATACCGCAGCATATTTCATTTATGTATTTCATTCTATGATGGGTTATTATGAAAAATAGCAACATACATATGAAAATCAAAATTAAAATATTTTTGTCTCCTACTAGTGTTCCAATTGAATCATGGAGAATACTTACAGGAGATGCAATTATCCAAAGCAAGGAAATGCTATTGCCTGTTTTTATAGGTATTTTGTGTATATAGTCATGATAAATGGTAAAATCTCTTGTGTGTATAAAGTATCTTAAAAAGTCTGAGTATGATTTCTCAAAATTTATATTTTTGGAAAGCTTCGACGAATTATATAATACCCTGTTTTCAGGATCAGTTATAATAAAACCAAGCTTGTATTTTGAATATTTATTTTCGTATTTAGATAATACAGATTTATATTTTGATTTATTATTAAAGTTAACATTACTTGTATCTAAACTTATGTCATTAGAAATACTTGATAATTTGCTTAAGCTGTAAGTGTAATTTTGAAACCTATAAGGATATTTTTGAGATTCAAAATTTATGTAAGCTGAATATAATATGTCATATATAAAAAAGCTTGCAATTAGTGAAAATATAAATGTAATTACAAATTTAGTTTGGATACCTGCTATTTTAACTTTCAATTTTATACCCAACTCCCCATACAGTTTTTATATAATCTTTTTTAAGTTTTTGTCTTAATCTCCTTATATGTACTGTAACTGTCCTGTCAAATTCCATATAAGGTTCCTTCCATATGTTTTCATATATTTGCTTTATGCTCAGTACATTGTCCTTGTTTTTTGCAAGGAAAGCCAAAATTTTGAATTCATGAGGAGTTAAATTTATCTCACTGTCATCTATTTTTACAGTATGTTTATCCATATTTATAAGCATGTCCTGAATTTTAATCAAGCTTGAATTGTCATGAAAGTTTGAATTAAATTCCTTATATCTTCTTAGGTGAGATCTTATCTTTGCAATTAAGAGCATTGAATTAAAGGGCTTTGCGATGTAATCATCGGCTCCAATAGTAAGTCCCATTATTTTATCAGCATCGTCAATTTTAGCAGATAGTATTATAATAGGTAAATTTAAGCTTTCCCGTATTTTCATACATGCCATCATACCATCCATCCTTGGCATCATGACATCTAAAAGTATCAAATCTATTTTATTACTTTTTAAAATCTCCAGAGCTTCAATTCCATCTTTTGCACACAGGGAATCTATGTTTTGATTTTTTAACATTATAGTTAAAAGTTCTCTTATATTTTCATCGTCGTCTACAATTAAAACTACATTTTTGTCCATGTAAAAATTCACCTTCCTATTGTCCTATATTTATTATATACATTTTTTTATTGCTTTGGCCAACTGTAATAAAATCTTAATAAACAGTATCAATTTTGTAATACAAAATGTACCAGGTTTGTAATATGAGCACACTATAATGAAGTCATCATATAGAAAAGGATGTGAATTTTTTGGAAGTATTGAGATTGGAAAATCTATCAAAGACTATAGGAAAGAGAGAAATTGTGAAAAATTTAAATTTGAGTGTAAAGGAAGGTGAAATCTTTGGATTTTTAGGACCCAATGGTGCAGGAAAGACCACAACTATAAAGATGATCGTTGGATTT
Source organism: Clostridium sp. 001 (assembly GCF_019056555.1). Taxonomy (NCBI): domain Bacteria; kingdom Bacillati; phylum Bacillota; class Clostridia; order Eubacteriales; family Clostridiaceae; genus Clostridium; species Clostridium sp. 001. The sequence continues at coordinate 4,471,690 of NZ_CP020473.1, forward strand.
TTAAAACCTACTAACGGTAAAATTTATATAAATGGAAAGAATATTAAAAATAGTAGGATAAGCTCTATAAGTAATATGGCAGCTATGGTTGAAGCACCGGATATGTATCCATATTTAACTGGAACTCAGAATTTAAGGCAGCTGGCAAGGCTTGATGGAGATATTAGTCAAAGTCAAATAGATGAAGCTGTAAAATTAGCTGGATTAAGTGATAGGATAAATGATAAATTTAAAAAGTATTCACTTGGAATGAAACAGAGGCTTGGCATTGCACAGGTTCTCATGGGAAACAAAAAGATATGGATATTAGATGAACCTACTAATGGGCTTGATCCAAGCGGAATGATTCATTTTAGAAATCTGTTTAAAAAATATTCTAGAGAAAAGAAAGTTACCATATTTATATCATCTCACATACTTGGCGAAATGGAATCCATGTGTGACAGGGTTGCATTTTTAAATGAAGGTGAAATTAAGGGAATAGAGGATGTAAATACCATGAAGGGAAATCTTGAAAAAAGATATTTGGAAATTGTAGGAGGAGAAGAAGATGATTTTTCCAATAATTAAAAACGAAATCATTAAGATATTTTATAGAAAGAAATTTTTAATATGTTCTATTATATTACTGCTTGTAGCTGTATTTTCAGTATTAGCTGTGAATAGTGAAAATGGAGAGAGGGGACTGCAAAAAGACAAAAGTATAGAACAATACTATAAAGATCAAAAAAAATTAGTAAAGGATAAAGCAAAAATTGCTGAAATCCAAACACATATCGATAACATTGATAAAATGGTAAAGGATTATGAATTTCAAAAAACACATCCACTAGCCTGGAAAGATACTTTAAAAAAGGATGTAAAGCTTATGGAAAGTGTTGATGACAGTAAATTGGATGATGCTAAAAAAGAACAAAGAAAAAGTGAAATTACTTATAAGAAGTATTTATTAGAGAATAACATAAAGCCAGTTAGCAGTATTAAAGCTACAGGATACGTATTGTTTAATGATTACAGCCTTATTTTGGATTATGGCATGATAGTGATATTTTTAGTAGCAGTGTTTATGACAGTAGACAGTGTTTCAAGTGAATATGCACCTCCTACATTAAAGCTTTTGCTTTTAAGACCTGTTACAAAGACAAAACTTCTACTTGGCAAATTTTTAGCTTGTGCCATTTCAAGCTCTGCACTTGTAGTGATTTTCAATTTGATATTTTTTTTGTTTGGAGAAATTGTATATGGTTTTGACAGCTTCAAATATCCAGTTTCTATAGAACCTGCATTTAAACACAGCAGCATACAAAATATGGACTTGCATAAATTTATATCTGTCATTCCAGGAACGTCAAGTATTATGCCTCTTTATAAATTTTTAATTGAATTTATGATCTTACAGATAATTTTTATAATTGCAGCTACAAGTTTTTGTATTCTAACATCTACTTTAATTAAAAATAATGCAGCAGCGGCATCAATAGCCATACTATTTGGAGTAGCTTACATGATACTATCAAAAATTCCTGCATTGTCTGATAAGTCAGACATTATGCCAGCATTTTTTATAGCCCTTGGAAGCTCTGTAAGTATAATAACAAGACGAATTGTACAAGATACAGGGGCATACTATATAAATAATTTATCTGCAAGCTTGATAATGATTGGATGGTCCGTATTATTTTTAGGATTAAGTACAATTATAGCAGAAAAAAGAGAAGAGTATATCTAGGCATTTTCAAAGAAATAACAAGTAAGTATGCTAGTCTATTTTTTATCATATTGCGTCTATTTAAAGAATATATTTATAATAATTTGCAGAAACTACAAGAGCATAGACAAAGCTATTTGAAAGGGGAAATTTAATATGCCTGTTATTAATATGCTCTCTTCTGCAGAACAAGTAAAAGGGCAGGGGGTGTTGTCTGCTTATGTTGAACAAGTTAATTTAGTTAGAGACGGACTTCAAGACAATTATGAAGTAAAAGTAAATGCTTTTAAATTATGTGATATTATGCATTACCATACTATTGATTTTAAGTTCTTTTTAAGTATACCATTTGCAAAATTATTGGGTACAAGTGTTGCTTACGTACATTTTGTCCCAGAAACTATAGATAATAGCTTGAAACTACCTTATATTATAAAAAAGATATTTTACAAGTACATAATTTTGTTCTACAAAAGTGCAGATTATTTGGTAGTTGTGAATCCATATTTTATTGATATTTTGAAAAAATACAATATAGAAGAGGAAAAAATAGTTTACATACCTAATTTTGTATCTGAAGATAACTTTTTTAAATATGAAAAGGAAAAAGTAAAAAAAATAGAGCAGGAGTTAAATATTCCACTTAAAAAATTTGTGGTACTGGGAGTAGGTCAGGTGCAGCACAGAAAGGGTATACTAGACTTTATTGAAGTTGCCAAAAAACTTCCACAAATTCAATTTATATGGGCAGGTGGTTTTTCCTTTGGTGTGATAACAGATGGGTATAAGGAATTAAAAAAGGTTGTAGAAAATCCACCTGAAAATGTAAGGTTTTTAGGCATCATTGATAGAAAAAGTATGAATGATATTTATAATATTGCAGATATAATGTTTTTGCCTTCCTATAATGAGTTATTTCCAATGTCTGTTTTGGAAGCCATGGCACTTGAAATTCCCGTATTATTGAGAGATCTAGATATATACCATAACATTCTATTTGATGACTATTTAAAAGGAAAAAATATAGATGAATTTGTAAAATGTATAGAAAGACTACAGGATAAAGGTGAAAGTTATAGAACTTGGTGTGAAAGGTCATGGAAATGTCACAAGTTTTATTCCAAGGAATACATCTTAAACACGTGGAAGCAATTTTATGATAATATATATTATGAGAAGAATAAAAGAAGAAAGCTTAAGGAAAACTTAAATGAAAAATAAAATGTTTAATATAATTGTTGTACTTATTTCCACCTGTATTTTTTTCTCATTTTTCATTTTTACAAAAGGCATTCATTCTATGATTAAAGAGTTAAAATCACTGGATATTTACTGGATATTTTTAGCTGTAATAGCTGTTATTCTATTTTGGACATTTGAAACAATGATTTTATATACTATAATGAAAAATCTTTATCCTAGGGAACGTTTGTTTTCCAAGTCAATAAAATTTCAAATGGTTGGTCAATTTTTTGGCGCAATTACACCTTTAGGAGCAGGAAGTCACCCTTCTCAATTATATGCAATGACAGAAACAGGAATGCCTGCAGGACTTTCTGGGTCTATATTAATAATAAAGTTTATGATACATGAAATAGTAAGTATGTTTTTCTTAGTAGTAGCACTACTATTTAAGTTTAACTATTTCAATTTAAAGATTAAATATTTCTTTTACTTTTCAATTTTGGGAATTGTAATTAATATAGGGGTGATGCTGCTGGCGATATCCATTATAATAAATAAAAAATTAGCGAAAAGTATAATAAACTTTATTGTAAAATTGCTAGGAAAGATTCATATTATGAAAGATATAAAATCAAAGCAAGAGAAAATTGAAAATGAAATAGAAAGTTTTCATAAGAATGCAATTTTGATAGGAAAACATATAGGCATGTGTGCTCATGCTATAGTGTATTCACTTCTTCAATGGACTACTTATTTCAGTATTCCCTATTTTATATACAGAAGTTTTGGATTTAATTCTATAGATTTATGCACAATTATGTCTGCACAAGTGTTTTTAACAGTATTTATGACTGCAATTCCTCTTCCAGGAGCAGAAGGAGGGGCAGAAGGGGGATTTTATGTAATTTTTAATTTGTTTTTTAAAGCTAAAACCGTCATAGCCCTTTTTGTGTGGAGGATGATTACTTATTACCTGTCTATTATAGTGTCAAGCATGTTTATTTTAGCATTTCCAAATGTACGTTTAAAAAATGATATTATTGAACAGTAATGTTTTGACATTTTGTATTTAAAATTTTACTATAAGTTTCAATTACCCTATGGGTGAAAATGCAGCTGGAATATTTCTTTGAAGTATGAACTGCCTCTTCACTCAATTTGTTTTTTAAATTTTCATCTTTTAAGATTTTATCTATGTAATAGCTAAATTCCCAGGACTCCCTATAAGAAAATCCATTTTTGCCTTGGATAATAATTCCGTCTATACATGGATCGTATTTACAAACTACAGGACACCCACTGCTTAAAGCTTCTATATAGGTTAGTCCTTGAGTTTCACTGGTAGAAGCAGTGACAAATATATCTGCTATTTTATAATATTTATAAATTTCTTTTGGATCTATCATCCCTGTAAAAACAATACTATCTTCAAGACTTTCAGTGTGTACCTGATCCTTCAGGTTTTGTAAATAGGGACCATCTCCTACAATTAAAAGTTTAACATTTTCAACTTTATTAACTACAGTATTAAAGAGTTCTATGATTTCACTTATATTTTTTTCCTTTCCGATTCTTCCAATATAAGCTATAATCTTATCTGTATTTCTAATTCCTAGTGTTGAAAGAATTTCATTTTTTTCATTTGTAAGCAAAGGTCTACAAAATCTATTTAAATCAATTCCCGTTGGTATCACATTAATAGGTTTATTTACTCCATAATGAAGAAGCATCTTCTTTGTTTTTTCTGTTGGAACAACTACGCCGTCAAGGCTATTTAAAAGTAGACGTGCTATTTTCCCAACGGCACTTTTTTTTATAAGTTTTCCGCCCAATAAATAGTCCAAATATTCCTCATACATTGTATGATAGGTGTGGATTTGGGGGGCATTTATTTTACTGGCGATGTACTTGGCTGCAAATAAGGTAGAAAATTCTGTTTGGGAATGGATCATATCGGGTTTCCAATCTATAAGTCTATTTATGATTCTATTACGAAAGGGAACTTTAATTCTGGCATTAGGGTAAATTCCAACGCCAATGGACTTTAAATAACATATATCTCCTATGATTTTCTCATTTCCTGTAGGAGATAGGGTTAGAATTTTAACATCGTAATTATTATTCTTTAATTCTTTATATAAATTGTATATTGAAGTGACAACACCGTTTATCATAGGGAAATATGTGTCGGTAGTAATTAAGATTTTCATTTTCTGTTTCTCCTAATCTAATTAGAATTTTATATAATGTAAACTATAAACTTTCTATTCCTAATTAGTGTTTCCAATAATACATAAAAAAATAATAAAATGTAATATAATTTTAAATTTATAATAAAATTAACTATAATGATATTTTTTAGGAGGCAAGTATGCCAGGCGATATATCAAAACATACAAAATATATTGTTAATTTACCTTATCCTAAGCCAAGAGTGGAAAGAACAAGTATAGGATATGCAAATGTTCTTCTTAAAGATTATGCAGGAGAAGTAAGTGAATTTACTGCAGTTTCCCTTTATGTGTATCAACATATGGTAAGTGAAGGGAGATTTGAAGATTATGCCAAAATTGTTGGGGGCATATCTATGGCTGAAATGAAACATCTAGAGCTTATAGGAAAAACAATTAAACTTCTTGGTATAAAGCCAATTTATATTAATTCTGCATGTCCTCCTGGACAGTTATGGACACCTGCTTACGTTAACTTTATCACGTTCATTAAAGATATGCTTTTAGAGGATATTAAATCAGAAAAAAAGGCTATTAAAAATTATAAGTATCAAACATCAATAATTAAGGATAGATATATAGTAGAACTTATTAAAAGAATAATTATGGATGAAGAGTTACATCTAAAGTTGTTTACAGAATTATATGAAAAGTACAGCTCTTAAAATAAACAGAGTTCTTGGCATCAGATGGAGAAAGTCCATCCTTATAAAGCAAACTCCATCTGAACCTAAGAATCACTTGATGTTTGTGGACAATGGATATTTACGTACTATAAATATTTCTACTCTTCTATTTTGATCTCTACCTTCTTTAGTAAGATTAGTAGACTTTGGCTGATATTCAGAATAAGCTTGTATTGAAACTTTTGTTATATTAATTCCACCACTTTTTACCATAAAATTCATTACGTTTATAGCTCTCATAGCACTTAAATCCCAATTAGACCGAAATTTTGAATTATGTATGGGCACATTATCTGTGTGTCCTGCAATTCTAATATTATTATCTAAATTTTCAATCATTTCTGAAATGGATATGAGAAGTGGATGTATATGAGTCAGAACTTCTGCATCTCCAGAATTAAATAAAACTGCTTCCTGTATTGAAATACCCAGACCGTCTTTGCTAATTTCAACTTTAACTTTACCATCATATCCATCTTGTTTGATTTTTGCATCTAGAGTTTTCTTAATTTCATTCATAGTATATTGTTCGGTTTTGCCAGCACTTTCATCGGGCTTATCAGTGGATTGTCCTGTTTCAATAAATTGATTGGTACTGCTGCCACCAGTATTTTGTATGCTTTTTTCTCCTGAAAAAATGACATTGAATTGCTGACTTATTTTAGCAAGTTTTTCTTGATCAATTTTACTTATGGCAAACATAACTATGAAAAGAGCCAATAGGAGAGTAAGCATATCTGCATATGGAATGAGCCACGTTTCGTCTACATGTTCTTCATGGTGTTGTCTCTTTTTACCCATAATTAATCTCCTTTACTTTCACTGCCTTTTTCCATGTTTTTTCTTAGCTTAGGAGGTAGCATACTCACTAATTTTTGTTCAATACTCTTTGGGTTATTTCCAGATTGTATGGCTAGGACACCGCTCATTATTATGTACATAGTGCGTATTTCTTCTTGTGATTTTCTTTTCAGTCTGGAAGCAAAGGGGTGACAAATCACATATCCCAAAAAAATTCCATATAGAGTTGCAACAAAGGCTGCTGCTATCATGTGTCCTAATTTTTCAGTATCATTAAGATTACCAAGAGCTCCAATTAGTCCAATAACAGCTCCTAGAACTCCAAGTGTTGGAGCTGAACCACCCGCTGTTGTCATTACTGAAGCGCCTGCACGGTGTCTTTCTTCTCTATTTTCAATTTCAAGCTCTAACACTTCAATTATATATTGAGGTTCTACTCCATCTACAACCATTTCAAGACCTTTTTTCATAAATTCATTATTCAAAGATTGTAAAGTATTTTCAAGAGATAACAATCCATTTTTCCTAGTTTGGTGAGACATGTCCACAAGTTGATTTATAATTGCAGCGGGATCATCAGTCTTTTTATTTTTAAAAAGAACTTTTAATATTTTAGGAATATTAATAAACTCTTCCTTGGGAAAAGAGTTCATTACTGCTGCTGTAGTACCAACCAAAATTATAATTGCTGCAGCAGGATTTAATAGTACAGCTACATTTGCACCTTTTACAATCATTCCTACAACAACAGCAAGGATGCCTGTTATAATACCTATAACTAGAAAAATATCCATTCTTGTGCCCCCCATGAAATATTGAATATTTATCAATTGGTGATTTTTCGACGATTTTATAGCGATAGCATATCACACTTTTTATATTATGAACAAGTGCTTTTAGAATATTCCAATAATTATTTGAAAGGAATATATGGTATCAATTTTTTAAAATGTATAAAAATAACATGTCAAAAATATCTTTAAGGTATTTTTGACATGTTATATAATCTCATAACAAATTAGTGTTGTGATTTTTCCTTTTTTTCACCATTGCCATTGTTTGACTTTGCTTCATCTTTTTTATCTTCTTTATTACTGTTAGTTACTTCCGTTTTAGGTTTGTTTTTTAAAGTTGGTGTTGGTGAGGTTTGTTTTTTTGTATTTTCACTATTTACAGAAGTTGATTTAGGTGAAGCTGACTTTGCTGGAGTTGAAGCTGAATCAGTGGAAGTTAAGCTAGCTTCTGTAGTGTTTGTAGTAGTATTTGTCGTAGTAGGGGTAGTTGGTGCTGGTGAAGTTTGTTTTTTACTTTCCGATGTAGTTTCATTATTTTTTGAATCCTTCTTTGTCTGGCCTTTATTTTCTTTTGTTGTTTTACCCACACTTATTTTAGAAGCTTCTTTTTTAGCTTCAACAGCTTTTGCAAGATTTTGCTTTTCTGTATCTAATGCTAGTTTTTTCTGTTGCAGCAAATCTTCTGCAGCTTTAATTGCAGCTTCGTCTCCTGATTGTTTTGCTGTCTCAAGAGCTGCTTTGGCTTCGTTATATTGTTTTTTAGCATCATTATAAATTTGGCGTTCTTTTTTTACAGCTATTAAGGCATTTCTTTTTGCTGTCTGCATTTCTATAACTTTTGCTACTGTAGCTTTTGCTTTATTTGGAAGTTTATCTTGAAGTTTGGTTAATACATCTAAAGAGTTTTTCTGCTTATCAATAATTTTGTTTTCTATGTTTTCAACATCTTTAAGTTTATCTTCATCACCTGAAGTTTGAGCTTTGTCTATTGCATCTTCAATTTTAGTTTGAGCTTCATTCATGTTATTTTCATAGTCAGTAAGGGCTGTATTTGCAAGATCTTGTTTATCTTCACTTGCCATTACCTCACTCTCACCTAATCTTTCCTCAGCTATCTCTGATAATGTATTAGCTTTATCTTCTTCTGAAGAAGATAGTGTAACTTTTAAATTGTCTACAGCTTTATCCGCTGAATATAAGATACTATCTGGTGTTATACCTGCTTGATCTGTTAAAGTTGTTGCATCAGAAGCAAATACGCTGCTGCCTAAGCTCATTGTTACCACTATACTTGTTACTAAAACCATTATTTTTTTCATTTTAATAATCCTCCTTAAATATATAAATGTAAATTATATTTTTTATGAATGTCATTTAACTATTCACTAAAATATACGGCTGATAAATGTATTTTAGGGGGGCTTCAATTAAAAATTAAAAGTTAATAGTTATGGATCATTTATTGCGGTAGTCTACATATGATGCATAAATATATTACAAATCCAAAAATAACTAATTTAAATTCCATAACTTTCAAATCTATATAATTGATGCTATAATAAGCAATATATGCTTGTAAAATTATGCTTATAAAAGAAGGGAAGTGTGAAAACCTGATAATATTTGACGAATAGAAAAAGCATTATAATTTTTAGATTAATACATTATACTATTTGTTGTATTTTTTAAAGTCAGGAAATAAATAATAATGAAACATTGGAAAGTAAATCTTTATACTGTTTGGTTTTCCCAGATATTGTCCATAATGAGTTTTAATTTTGGTATGCCTTTTTTGCCATTTTATATACAGCAGCTTGGCATTACAGCTCCAAATGATATTAAGTTTTATTCTGGTATTTTAAATGCAGCACCAGCTGTCACCATGGCAATTATGTGTCCTATTTGGGGGATTATTTCAGACAAATATGGTAGAAAGCTTATGCTCATAAGGGCTATGCTTTTTGCATCATTTATAATTGGGGCTACAGGTATGGTTACCAATGTAAATCAACTTATAATATTAAGACTTTTACAAGGTGTGTTTACGGGAACTGTTACTGCAGCTCAAATTTTAGTAGCGGCTAATACACCTAAAAATAGAATTTCTTATGCATTAGGTTTTTTATCTTCATCAACATTTATTGGACAATCCATTGGACCAGTAATTGGAGGTATAGTGGCAGAGTTTGTTGGATATCGTGTAAGTTTTATAATAGGTGGTATCCTTATGTTTTTTGATTTCCTATTAGTTTTATTTGTTGTAAAAGAAGAAAAGCATGTAGCAAAGGAAAACATTAATTCCACTGAAAAAAAAGAAAAGACATCTATACTTTCTATTTTTACTGTTACAGCTGTCTCAATGTTATTAGTTATTTTATTTATAAGGATAGGACGTACTGTGTTTAACCCATATATTCCAATATATGTACAAGAAGTTACAGCTACAACAAAAGGAGCATCAGGCATTACAGGTATAATAAATGGGATTTTGGCTTTAATGACAGCTATGTCTGGATTGATTTTAAGTAAACTAGGTGACAAGTATGACAAAATGAAATTATTAATGATATACCTAACATTAGGTATGGTATTTGCAATACCACTTGTTTATATAAATAAATTATGGTTATTTACATTTATTTTAGGTATTGTCTTCTTTATTACAGGTGGAGTGGAACCTATGATAATGTCCATTACTACAGAAGATACTCCTGTGGACAAAAGAGGTTTATTGTTTGGTATCCAGGGAACGGTAGGCAATGCTGGATTTGCAGTAGCACCTTTATTAGGAGGGGTGATTTCAATAAAATATTCAACTAATGCAATCCTCATATTCATACCTATATTTCTACTTATTTCAGCCTTAGTTGTTTTAAGTATAATAGTTCACAATGCAAGACATAATTTCCATTCGAGTTTGAATTTAAAAAATATGTTTAAGTTTTAATATACTATATAAAATTATACTTAACTGTATAGTATATAATAGTTTTGTATTTCCACATAAAAATCTGATATTAGCGAAGAATTAACTAAGCATAAAAGGGGGAATTGTTCTTGGCTGGTAAGATAAAAGAAATTATTGACAATGTGATTAAACAGCGTTCTAAAGGAAATCCTGCTATTGCAGAAATGACTAAAACCAAATTTATTTTAAAAGGAATCAATCCAAATAAATTTGATGGCAATTCCTATGATGATCCAATTATCATAGAAAAACTTATTAAAATTGTTGAACAGATGAATGTAAAAAACTCAGTATATAAGGGGATAAATATAAAATCAGTTTTTTCAACTAAATCCTTAGAAAAAGAAGTGGTAGAAGATATTAAAAATAAACTATCTCCATGTAATGCCAAACTTATAATATTTTTTGCTTCTTCTAAATTTGACCAATATAAGTTAAGTAATTTAATGAAGGAAGGATTTAAAGATTGTCTAGTAGCAGGATGTTCTACTTCAGGTGAAATAGTTAGTGGAAAGTTATTAAAGAATTCTGTAGTGGCAATGGCTTTTAATTCAAATATTGTTTCCGATGCTAAAGTTGAAGTAATTGAAAATATGAAACAAGGCTTAGATATGGAGAGGGCTTTTACATCTTTAGAAGAGTATTTTAATGAAAGTGCATATACAATGAATACGAAAAAATTTGTTGGTATAGTTTTAATAGATGGTGTAAGTAAGAAAGAAGAAAATATTATGGATTTGATAGGCAATAGAACCAATGTTTTTTTTATTGGTGGATCTGCTGGAGATGATTATAATTTTAAAAAAACCTATGTACTAGCAAATGGAAAGGCATATACAGATTCAGCAGTGATTATAATGCTTAAAATAAGTGATAATGCTGAGTTTGGCATTATTAAAACGGAAAGTTTTAAGTGTTTAGATACTGTATTAACTGCAAATAAAGTGGATGAAAGCAACAGGGAAGTCATTGAATTTAACAATAAGCCGGCTATTGTGGCTTATTCAAATGCTGTAGGGGCACATTCAATTGAAGATGCACAAAATTATTTTACGATAAATCCTGTTGGATTAGTAATAGGTAAAAATGATGTGTTTGTTAGAAGTCCTCAGCAAGTAAAAGGTACAAGTATGCTGTTTTATTGTAATATACTGGAAGGCACAGAAGTTAGACTACTTCAGTCTACAAATATTATTGAAGATACGAAGAGGGCTATTGAAAATAAGATTAATGAATTTGGGAAAATTGATGGAATTATAAATTTTAACTGTGTTCAGAGAACCCGTGAACTTGAAGAAAAAGGTTTTGAAAAACAGTACGGAGATATATTTAAAGATATTCCTACAATTGGATTTTCTTGTTATGGTGAAGAATTTATAGGGCACATGAATCAAACAGCTACTATGCTAGTTTTTAAGTCAAAAACAAATATATAAAAGAATTATTATTTATATAATTAGGAGAATATACAGATTAAATTTTATGAAATGGGGCAGCAAATCATGGATATGGATAATATGCAAATTCTTTTAAATAATTCTAATGTACTTATTATTGATGATTCCTATTACAATGTTAAAATACTTACAGCAATGTTTGAACAGAAAGAATACTGTGTTAGGAATGCTTATAGTTATGAATTAGGGCTTAAATCTGTAAGAGAAAATATACCGGACATAATTTTACTTAAAGTTAATATAGGAAATATATATGGATATGAAATATGTGAAAGGTTAAAGGCTAGTTATAAACTTCAGAAAATTCCTGTTATTTTTATCATTGATGAAAGTAAACCTATTGATAAAGATAGGGTATTTACTGCAGGATCTGCTGATTATATAACTGTACCATTTAATTATAAAGAGGTTACTACACGAGTTGATAATCAGCTAAAGATTAGGGCGATACAGCTTGAAATGAAAGAAAACAATGATGATTTGAAAAAACAAGTGTATGAAGGAAAGCGTCAGTTAGAGGATATAACTGAAGAACTTAAAGAATTTAATATTACGCTGGAAGAAGAAATTACTGAACGCACAAAAACTGAAGAAGCTTTAAGAGAAAGTGAGAGAAAATTTCGTTATTCCATAGAAGAAGCTCCAGTTCCTGTAATGCTGTATATGCAAGATGGTGAAGTATTAAAGATCAATAGAACATGGAGTGACATTACAGGATATACCATTGCAGATATTCCTACAATATCTAAATTGGCAGAAATATCGGATGTATTTAAAGAAGATATGCACAAGTTATCAAACTTTAGTGAAAAACAAAGCAGTGGCGAGTATTCTGTAAAGACAAAACATGGTAATATACGAATATGGGATTTTTACTTAGCCTGTATTGGAAAATTGACTGATAAACGAAATATGTTAATAGCAGTGGCTGTAGATATAACCGAAAAAAGATGTATGGAACAATTGCAAAAAAACATAGAAAAAGAGAGAATTAGGCTAAGTGAGATCAAAAAGTATGATAGAATGAAAACAGACTTTTTTGCCAACATTTCTCATGAACTCAGGACCCCTATTAATCTTATTTTTTCAGCTATACAGGTGTACAAACTTAAGTTAAAGGAATGTATCTGCGAGAATCCATGTTCAGATAGATACAAATATATAAAAATAATGGAACAAAATTGCTATCGCCTTTTAAGGTTGGTAAACAATTTAATTGATATAACAAAGATAGACTCGGGATACTTTAGTATAGATGAAGTTAATTATAATATAGTAAGCCTTGTAGAAGATACGACTCTTTCTATAGCTGACTATATAAAAAGCAAAGGATTAGCTGTAGTATTTGATACTGATGTAGAAGAAAAAGTTATAGCCTGTGATCCGGAAGAAATAGAGAGAATTATGTTGAATTTGTTATCAAATGCTATAAAGTTTACTCCCCGCGGCGGGAAGATTATGGTTAGTATAGAAGATGGCAAGAAAAGTATTTCTATAAAGGTAAAAGATACAGGCAAGGGTATTCCTAAAGAAAAGTTAAATTCTATATTTGAACGTTTTGTACAAGTTTATAAATCTCTTGCAAGAGAGAATGAAGGAAGTGGAATAGGGCTTTCACTAGTAAAAGCTTTAGTAGAATTGCACGGTGGAACTATATCAGTAAAAAGTAGGGAAGGTTATGGCAGCGAATTTATCATTCATATTCCATGTAAATTAGTAGATGGCAAAACTTCTAGTAAGAACGAATATGGTATAGAAAAAAATTACATTGAGAAAATCAATTTAGAGTTTTCTGATATATATAATTAATTTAAAGGATTGTTTTTCGCAAAACTTATAAAAAACATATTGACAAAGATGAAATAATTGCTAAAATAAAATTAGCACTCAGTTATTATGAGTGCTAATAAAAATAATTTAAAGAGGCGTTTTTATGTTCCGATTAATACTTATTTATTCGAAACAGAAGGAAGTAGTAAGGACGGCTTGATTACTGTTAAATAGCCGCGCTAACTTACGTTTATAAGCGAGGCTTTCTTAAATTGATTTTATTAAATATAACAAAACGTTTTTATTTAGATGAAAGGAAATGATAAAATGGCTACAAAACAATTTAAGGCTGAATCTAAAAGATTACTTAATTTAATGATTAATTCTATTTACACAAATAAGGAAATATTTTTGAGGGAACTTATATCAAATGCCAGTGATGCAATTGATAAAAGTTATTATCGTTCATTAGTTGACGAAAATGTTAGTTTTAATAAAGAAGACTTTTATATTAGAATTGCAGCAGATAAAGAAAACAAAACCCTTACTATTACTGATACTGGTATAGGTATGACAAAAGATGAACTTGAAAATAATCTAGGTACTATTGCAAAAAGTGGTTCCTTTACATTTAAAAATGAAAATGAAGCAAAAGAAGGAGTAGATATCATAGGTCAGTTTGGAGTTGGATTTTACTCTGCTTTTATGGTGTCAGATTTAGTTACTGTAAAAAGCCGTGCCTTGAATTCAGATGAAGCATACAAATGGGAATCAAAGGGTGTAGAAGGGTATACAATTGAACCTTGTGAAAAAAATGAAGTAGGAACTGAAATTACATTAAAAATTAAAGAAAGTACTGATGATGAAAAGTATGATGAATTTTTAGATGAATATAAAATAAGATCATTAATTAAAAAATACTCTGACTTTATAAAATATCCAATTAAAATGATGGTAAAGAAAAGCAAACTAAAAGAAGGCAGTAAGGATGAACATGAAGAGTATTTTGAAGATGAAACTTTAAATAGTATGGTTCCAATTTGGAGAAAAAATAAAAATGAACTGAAGCCTGAAGATTATAATCAGTTCTATATGGATAAACATTTTGGATATGAAAAACCGCTTAAGGTAATCCATTCGAGTGTTGAAGGTGTTGTAAGTTATAATACTTTACTTTTTATTCCAGCTAGAGCACCTTTTGATTTCTATACTAAGGAATTTGAAAAGGGATTGGAACTTTATTCAAATGGCGTTCTCATAATGGAGAAGTGTGGGGATCTTTTACCAGATTACTTTAGCTTTGTACAGGGATTAGTTGATTCAGCAGATCTTTCACTTAATATTTCAAGAGAACTTTTGCAGCATGATAGACAGCTTAAATTTATTGCAAAAAAGATAAAGGAAAAAATTAAAAGTGAACTTTTATTAATGCAGAAAAATGATAGAGAAAAGTATGATGAGTTTTATAAAAACTTTGGAAAACAGCTTAAATATGGTGTTTATGCTGATTTTGGAAGTAATAAAGAGGTACTTCAAGATTTACTCATGTTCTATTCTTCTACAGAGAAAAAGCTTGTAAGCCTTGACGAATATGTTTCCCGTATGAAGGAAGACCAGAAGTTTATATACTATGCAACTGGTGAAAACATAGATAAAATTGAAAAATTACCACAAACTGAAGTTGTTAAGGATAAAGGATATGAAATATTGTACTTTACAGATGAGGTTGACGAGTTTGCAATTAAGATGCTTATGAAATACAAGGAAAAGGAATTTAAATCTGTTTCAAGCAAAGATTTAGGATTTGAATCTGATGACAAGGAAAGTGAAAAGGAAACAAAGGAAAATAAAGAACTGTTTGATTTCATGAAGGAAACATTAAATGGAAAAGTTAAAGAAGTTAGGGCATCAAACAGATTAAAGACCCATCCTGTTTGCCTTGCAAATGGTGGTGAATTGTCAATTGATATGGAAAAGGTGCTTAATACAATGCCAAACAATCAAAATGTAAAAGCAGATAAAATTTTAGAGATAAATACAAATCACCAAATGTTTAAATCAATAAAAGATGCATTTGAAAATGACAAAGATAAACTTAAAATGCTTTCAAATGTATTGTATAACCAGGCACTTATGATTGAAGGACTGCCTGTAGATGATCCTGTGGAATTTGCAAATGATGTTTGCAGTTTGATTAAGTAAAGAGGAATATGCTAACAAATCAAATTGGCAATTTTTAATTAATCAACTTTCGCAGTTTAAAAATAATGCGAAGCAAAGCTTCGCAAGTTAAGAATTAATAATGAAAAATTAATAGTGAAGGATGATTTTTAGCTATCGCAAAAAATCTTTAAATTTATATAAATCAGCAATGTTTCGCTTTAGCGGAACGAGTGATGAAAAGCTTAATCAAAGATTTTTTGTATTGTAACGGAAAAAAATCCACATTAACTATTAATTCTTCATTATTAACTATTAATTAAAAATTTTATATATGCGAAAGTTGAGTTATTTGTATTTTAACCGCAGGAACTAGGGACTTTCTCCTTGTTAAGTCTTTTGTTGCTATATAAAGATAAAAGTATAACTATAATTAAAAGTGAAATGCTCCATAAAGCTGCTTTAAACAACAATAGTGTAAATGATACAATGAGTATTGAAACTGCAATTTTGAGTTTAATGTTGTGGAGTAGTTTAAATCCCGCAGCTAAACAAACTATTGCATTGGATAGAAAAAATACGTTAGCACAGGTTACAATCTTGTCCAGACTTAAAAAATTTGCAGCTGCTAGAGATAAAACTACAAGATGTATACATACCAGTGTTATTATGGCATTGATGGGACTTCCATTTTTGTTTATATATGAGAGATAAAAGGGCAGTTTATTGTTTGCAGCACGCTTTGCACTCATTCTTGAAACTCCTCCAACTATCATAAGATAAGTACACATACACAGCCCCGATGCAGCAACAGCAATTATAGGCAGAGAAAATGAACCAAATAATGGGGTCATGATTGCTTGAAGATACATTTTGTACGGAAAGTGCAACAGTAATATATAACCTTATAATAACTATAAGGCTTATTGTCATTGCTTTTATAAGTGTCATTTTTGGATTTTTTATGTCTTCTATATAGTTTCCTATGATTTCCCATCCTATGATTGCCCAAAATAAAAGTAAAAGGGTATATCCAAACTTAGAAAAAGAAAATGATGTTTCAGGTGCATGTACATTTGAAGCAAAAATCAAGGTATATATGCTTCCGCAAAATAATAGTGCAGCTGTGAGTCCTGTTAAAATTAAAGTAAATTTTGCCAGAGTTTTTACACCACATATAAGAATTAGGGCACATATAATTTCCATTCCAAATGCAATCATTTCAACTTTAATATTTGAAAATATGCTAAAACTTTTTAAAAAGTTTGCAGCTGTAATTAAAACTGCTGTGGGGCCAAAACAAACTGCAGCTGTAAGAAAGTTTGAAGTCAGTTCTCGAAAAAAATTCCCAAATACATTTCCAATAGCGATTGCAACGCCTTCATTTCCAGGACTTTTCAAGCTTAGAAATACAAAAACATAGGCAAATATAATGCCAAGCAGCATTATTATAATCCAGGCTGGTATTGCCCATTTTCCAATCAGTTTGTAGGCAAGAGGTGGTAACAGAACTATTCCTGATCCTAGCACCGGGCCTACTATAAGACCACAAAGTGTTATTGTTCCAATATTTTTACTCTTATTCATATTTTATATTTAGTGATGGAATGTATTAATAAGAACCAAACTTTCACTAAAATTTACTTCCTTTCTTTAATTTTATTATAGCTAGTTATATTTTTGAAAATGGGCATACTTTCCTACAAATATTGCATGAATATACAAATCCTCCGCCTTCAGTTACTGAAGCACATTTCTCTCTACATTTTTTTTGATTTACTGTAGTTCCATCTAGTGCAGATTGAGGACAAGCTTTTAGACAAATAGTGCAATTATCAGGACATAGCGTGTCTAATAAATTATCTGCTTCTAATTCTGTATCAGTAAGCACTGCTCCAAGGTAGAGCCTATTACCATATTTTTTATTTATCAGTAAAGTATTTTTACCAATACATCCTATTCCAGATGCTTGAGCAAGATGTTTTAATGATAATATTCCTCGTCCATGCCTATTTTGTGAATCCCAATATTCATAAGGTTCATCTGATGGAATAGGGATTGCCTTGTAGCCTTTTGATTCAATACTAATAGTAAGTTGAATAGAGATGTTATCTAGTAGTTCAACAGACTTATTTTTAACAAATGTATAGGGAACGTTAGTGTTTGTTTCAAACAAACTTGTTGAAAATTGTTTACCAAATACTATGATAGATTTTGTTTTAGCATAGACATCTAAGGGATGAAAGCCTTTTGGAGCATCATCAAATCTTTCTATATTTGAAATTCCACATACGTCGGCACCAAATGAATATGCCATTTCTTTAATAAAATTACTATCCATAAATTTCCTCCCTAATAGTATAATATTATTTTTAATAATAGATTCAAAAACGCGCCATAATTGAACAATTAAAACCAGTATACTTTTGCAAAAGCTTACCTTAAAAAATTCATTGAATTTCCAATAGATTTATAGTAGCATAAGATTAACTATTAATAAAATTGAATTATTTGAAAGTACAGTTCAGTTTTATTGAAGTAAGTGGAGGTATGATATGGAATTTAGAAACCTAAGAACATTTTCTGAAATTGCACATTTAAAAAGTTATACTAAGGCAGCAGAGGAATTGGGATATGCCCAGTCTACTATTACGACCCAAATTCAACTTTTAGAGGAAGAACTTGGTGTAAAACTTTTTGAAAGAGTTGGAAGGAAAATACACCTTACTTCAAAGGGTGAAGTGCTTCTTAAATATGCAGAAAATATAATAAGCCTTACAGAGGAAGCTAAAGAGGCAGTAAGTGAAATAGATCTTCCCTGTGGAATTCTAAAAATAGGGATTGTAGAATCCCTATGCACTATGAGACTCCCAGAACTGCTTAAAAAATATCATATGAAATATTCTGAAGTGGAAGTGATAATTAAAGTAGGTGTTTGTTCAGATTTGCGAAGTATGCTTAAAAACAATATAGTTGATTTGGCATTTATTTTGGATAAACCAATTGTTGACCCAGATTTGATATCCTGTGTATCTTATAATGAACCAATGATATTTTTAACGTCTCCAGTAAATAGGCTTGCTGGTAAAAGACAAGTTACAATGGAAGACATTAAAGATGAGCCTTTAATTGTAACGGAAAAAGGGTGCAGCTATAGAAATATTTTTGAGAAAATGTTTCAAAAATCAGGTTTAAAACCTAATATAGCCTTGGAAGTTGGAAGTATTGAGGCAATTAAGAGCTTTACCATAAGCAATCTTGGAATAACCCTGCTTCCTGTTATGACGGTAGAAAAGGAGCTTGAAAATGGTGAGCTTGTTGGATTTGATTTGGATGGGTGTAAATTTAATATGACAACACAAATACTATATCATAAGAATAAATGGGTAACAGCTGCAATGAGGGCATTTATATCAGAAGCTAAAAGTTAAACAACAAAAGATAGTAGATTTTGTTGTTTAACTTTTAGCTATTCAATATTTAAATTCACTGTATTTATTACCATCCTTTTTTTGGTGTATGTTTTGCAGCTTTTTTAGAAGCTTTTTTTAGTTTAATAGAATTTCCAGTGAAATGAATCAAAAGGATGGAAAAAAACAGTGAAATTCCTATACTTAAAAGATTCAATAGTACATTCCAATGAATAGAAGAATCGTAGCTTCTATATTGAATTATGCCAAGACCTGCAGTAATTGGACACAGATTTGCAAGCAGCATATTGTCTGATGACAGCATACCAACATAACCATATACAAAAGCAACAATAACACCAGCTAGAAAACCATTTGTTAAATGGCTTGTTATGATGATGATTGGTATCACAGCAAGATAGAGAAAAAGATTAACTAATGTAATTTGCCACAGAGCTTGTATTGTCAATCCTAAAGAAAAATTTGGAAAGCCAGCAAAGATTTCTGCTATAATTGTAAAAACAGTGCACACAATACCAAGAAATAAAGACAACATTCCGCATACAATCAATTTACTTATAAGAAGCTGCTTGAAGGAAATAGGAATTGTCAAAATATTTTTCAAAGTGTCATCTTTTTGTTCACGGGTGATAATATATCCAGCAATCAAAGTAATACACATTGGAAAAATGGTAGACATATTATTTTTAATCACTTGTTCTATTAGATATCTAAAATCCCATACAGAACCATCCTTTGCCATAGAAGTGAATAAAGTTAACAATATCGAAAGGAGCATAAGTGTAATTCCAGCCCAAATAATGTTATAACGTTTTAGTTTCCAAAGTTCTGTTTTAACAATTCTCCACATTTTTATTACTCCTCCCATTTTTTGTATAACCTAATTGCCAAATATATAGAGACTACAGCCATAATGAACAAAATAGTGACGACACAAAGTGTTGATGGAATAAGTCCTGATAGCTCAGATAAATTCATTTTGGTATGACGTGCCATAAAACCTGCACTCCAAAATTCAGTAAGCGACATGGGAATAAGCCATAATATTGATTTGGGAAGTGTGTTATAAAGGGATGTAGCGCTCAAACTTAATATACTGTAAAACACACACAGCAAGATAGAGAAAATGTATGTTCTGCTGAAGAAGACCACCAGTACAATTAGAGGCAATGTTCCTGCTGCTATAAAGATTCCTATTTCAACAGACATAAGTAGTTTTAGTAACATTCCATTTACCTTAAATACCATCATGCCGCATAATGCCGTGGCTATTGTAGAGGTTACACAAAAGATAATGCTAAATATAAACAATACTGAAATTTTAGCAAAAATCATCTGTTCGATAGTAACTGGGATTGTCTTCAAACTTTTGAATGTATTACTGTCACGTTCCATAAAGAAAAGTATAGCTGCAATTATACCAATTACAGAAGGTAAAAGAAACTGCATTCCGAAACCAAGTACATCGTTAAATAATCCATTAAAGGCATCTGCAGGACCATTGTATCTCTGCATAACTGATGGTTTGAGAGCATAATATGTCAAGGGAATAGGAAACATAAAAGCTGCAGCAATTACCAGTTGAATAAATTTTTTTCGCTTAAGTTTCCAAAATTCGCATTTTATTAGTTTAAGCAATTCCGGCACCCCCAGTTACTTTCTTGAAGTAGTCCTCTAAAGTATCTTCACAAAGATGAGATTCAGAAACCTCCAATCCATTTTGCATAAAGGATCTATTAATTGCTGATTGTGGTAAGTTGGTATCATATAGCAAAATATTATGATCATCAACTACTCTAAAATTTTTACTCTTAAATACAGATTCTAATATGCGTGCTGCCTGTGAGGTATCTGAAAGATCAAAGTGAATATACTTACTATTTTTATTTTCTAATTCTTGGAGACTTTCTTCTTCTAGTAGTACGCCATGATCAATAATACCAATGTCATCTGCCAAAAGGGAAATTTCTGAAAGAATGTGGCTTGAAATGAGGATTGTTTTTCCTCTTACGTCACATAAATCACGGATAAAGGTACGTACTTCTGCAATACCAATAGGATCAAGTCCGTTAATTGGTTCATCTAAGATCAATAACTCTGGATCATGCATTACAGCAAGAGCAATTGACAAACGTTGCTTCATACCAAGAGAATACTCTGAAAATAGTTTTTTATCCCTATAAGGCAAACCAACTAATTTTAGCGAATTTTTAATTGCATCAAGCTTAGGAATACCACGTAATTCTGCAAAGATACGTAAATTTTCTGTACCAGTGAGATTGGGATAAAAGCCTGGTGCTTCAATTAGAGAACCAACACGTGGGAGAATTCTTTTTTCATTTTTCCTAATATTTTTGCCAAAAATGAAAACTTCTCCGGAAGTTGGCTGGGTAAGGTTTAAAAGCATTTTCATGGTAGTTGTTTTTCCAGCACCGTTTCTTCCTAGAAGTCCATAAATACGTCCCTTTTTTACATGAATATTTAGATCAGCAACACTCTTTTGAGTGCCATATTGTTTAGTTAAATTTTTAGTTTCTATAACATAATCATTCATTTATTCAAACCTCCTTTGTAGTTACAAGAAAAAGTATAACATGTGAACCTTGCATTAACCTTGCATTAGTCTTGTATTAACCTTGCTTTTAAAAAAAGATAAAAAGTATAGTTAAAGTAGAGATTTAATTATTTCTTTAAAGGAAACTTTATAGTAAATGATGTATACTTATATGGTTCACTACATGCGGAAATTGTACCACTCATGTTTTTCACAATTTGTTGTACAATGGAAAGACCTAAGCCACTTCCTTTTTCAGATCGACCTTTATCGCATTTATACAGTCGTTCAAAAATATGTTTAATATCTTCTTTAGATATTCCTTTTCCATTATCAGTAATACATATTTCAACTTGATTAGATCTGTTTGAAACGGAAACTTTAATATGACTTGCATTGCTGTGTGTCAGAACATTTTGTATCAGATTATTGATAACACGAGTATATCCTTCTGAATCCACTTTTACTATTATGGGGCGTTCAGGAATATCTATATCATAATCCAATGTTTTTTCCTCGAAAATAGGTATCCAGTCTTTTAATATATCCCTTGTCAACTCTGAAATTTCAAAAGGCTGAATAGAAAAAGTTTCTTCATTAGAATTTAATTTGAACCAATCGAAAAGAACATCAATGTAATCTTTTAAATCATGTGCCTTGTGCCTGGCTGTTTCTATATAAGTTTCTCGTTCTTTTCCCTGGACGATTCCTTTATGTGTTGCATCTAAATAGCCAATTAAAGTAGTCAAAGGCGTACGTACATCATGGGAAAGGCTTGTCATAAGCTGTTTATTAGTTTCAGTAGCCTTCCGAAGAGAAGCAAGCTGTTCTTCATAATTATAAACAATGT
Source organism: Clostridium sp. 001 (assembly GCF_019056555.1). Lineage (NCBI taxonomy): Bacteria > Bacillati > Bacillota > Clostridia > Eubacteriales > Clostridiaceae > Clostridium > Clostridium sp. 001. The sequence goes on from NZ_CP020473.1 coordinate 4,494,285, forward strand.
CATTGATTTTGTAACAAATAACAGCAGTTATATCATTGGGACTTGCTAAAATTTTATGGTTTCCATTACCTGCTTGAATATCGTTTAAGATCTCTAAAATGTTTTTTAATTTACTTTTTGCTTGAAGTAACCTGATTAAGAAACTAAAAGCTAGTATAAGTGAGGCAATTGTAATAACAGCAGCAAGCATTAACAAAGTAGATGAATCCATTTGCTATACCTCCTTATTAAATCGATATCCAATTCCCTTTACTGTCTGAATGAAGGTAGGTTTGCTTGGATTTTTCTCGATTTTTTTACGTATCCTACTTATAAGGGACATAATATTGCTGTCATCGTATGCATAGGGTTCACCCCAAACTTCTTCATAAATCTGTTTTTTTGTTAAAATTTTTCCTTGATTTTTTGCACAGTATAAAAGAATATCAAATTCTTTTGGTGGTAGTTCTACTGTGCCATTGTGAACAGTAACCGTCCTGCTGTCTAAATCTATTGTTAGTCCTTTATAAACAAGTTGAGAAGCTTGTACATCAGAAGGATTGAAACGAGTATAGCGGCGAATTAGCGAAATAACACGAGCAATAAATTCGTCTATATTAAAAGGCTTTGTAAGGTAGTCGTCAGCTCCAGCTCTCAGTCCTCTCACCTTGCAGCTGTTGTCATTTTTGGAAGTCAACATAAGAATAGGAACACTGCTTTTTTTACGAATTCTTTCTAGTGTTTCAAAGCCGTCTATTCCAGGCATCATAACATCAAGAACAACTAGTTGGTATTCACTATTTTTAAGGGCAGACAAACCAGCAGTTCCAAAATGGCAGCAGTCTGCTTCTATGTTTTCTGTGCTAACGCTTTTTTGAAGTAGTGAGCAAAGTTCTTTATCGTCATCTATAATTAGAATTTTGTTATTCATAGTTGTATTCTCCTTAAATTTTGTTTTGTCATTCTTTTTTAATAATTATACGATTTTATAAATTTAACATCAATTTTTTAAACTGATTTTGTAGACATTTAAATATTATATTATAATGTATATATAATAGATATTATTATATGGTAAATTGTTCATAGATTTTACAACTTGGTGACAAGTGAAGGATGGTTTTTACATATCTCTAATATATACTTTATATTGTAGTAAAGATGTTTTGGCATGCTAAACAGCTAAATACAATTTTGGAGGTATTTATTATGAATAGAAAAAAAATATTAGTTTGGGCTTTAACATTATTAGTAGTAGGAGGTGCTTCAGGAATTACCTATGCAAGTGAAAAAATGGATACTACTAAAAATGTAGTTGCAGCAGCAGAAAATAGGAGTAATAGTAATGCTTTAAAGCAGGGAACTATGAATGATGAAGAAGCAATTAAAATAGCTACAGAAGCAATGAAAAATTACATGGGAAAAGATTCAAACTATTTTTCACAAATTAAAGTAGACAGATCAGCTGATATTGCGAAGGAAACACAACAATTAAATAAGAAAGACGAAAAAGAAAGTTCAGAGGGTGAAAAAAAATTTGAAGAAATAAGGGAAAAATATTCAAAAGAACATCCAGAAGATGCAAAAGTAGAGGCAGAAAATATGGCTAAAGCAAAAGATCAGAGAATGATATATATTCTTTTCACTCCTAAAAATTATGATGAAAATAAGATGTGTAACTATTCTGTTTCTATAGATGAGAAAACAGGTGAAATAGTAGGTGTAAGAGCTGAAAATGACTCGGACAAGGATTTTAAGCCTGCAATTGTTGATAATAGAATTAAAGATGCGACTTTAAGCTTCTGCAAAAAAATAGGAAAGAAAATTAAAGGTAATACTATAAAAGTTGATAAAAATATTAACTTTGGCAGGCTATTAGTAAGATGTGAGCTAGATGACGGAAGAGATGCTGAATTTGAAATAAATCTTAAAGATTATTCTGTAGTATATTATCAACTACAGAGTATTAAGCTTTTGCCTTCTATGAAAAAGGACCTTAATAACCAAATTAGACAAATTAAAATTAATTAGTAAATAAGTTTAAAGTGGAAATAATCAGAGACTATATATTTAATTTGATTATTTCCACTTAAGTTAAATGGTGGATTAGTATAAAACTAAGAAATAAAAAGCTTAAAAAAGTGAAATTACAGATATGAATAGGGGGACAAGCAAATCATGATAAAAATATTAGTTGTTGAGGATGAGCTTCCAATATCGAACTTAATAAAGTTGAATTTAAATATGGCAAATTATGAGTGTAAAACAGCTTTCAATGGGGAAGAAGCCTTAAAGAAAATTGAAAATGACAGCTTTGACTTAATACTTTTAGATGTTATGCTTCCTAAAATAGATGGATTTACACTACTTGAAAAGATAAAGCCTCTAGAAATTCCAGTTATATTTTTAACTGCTAAAACTTCTGTTACAGATAAGGTATATGGTCTTAGATCTGGAGCAGATGATTATATAACCAAACCTTTTGAAGGTATTGAATTATTGGCTAGAATTGATAATGTGCTTAGACATTATAATAAAAATACTAATGTAATAAATTTTGAAGATGTAGAGATAAATTTAGAAGAAATGACAGCTAGGAAAGCAGGTGAAGCTGTAGAGCTTACTTTAAAGGAATTTGAATTATTAGTGTTTTTAGTACAAAATAAAAATGTTGTATTAACCAGAGAAAAGTTAATAGAAAAAATTTGGGGATATGACTATGTTGGAGAAACTAGAACAATAGATAACCATATACAAAAATTGAGAAAAAAGCTTCAGTGGAAAGATAAAATTAAAACTGTATTTAAATTAGGGTATAGGCTGGAGGGTTAAATGAAGTTCTGGGAGAAGATATTTTTATGTACCTTGGTTATATTTGAAATATTTTTTGTTCCTTCGTCAATATATTTAATTAACAGTAATTTTAAACTGAATCTTAATACAGAAATTAATTCTGGAATAAATGAACAGCAAAGATTTTGCTCTTTTGTAGAATCAAATTTATTTTTGTTTAAAATTCAAAAAGAGTCTAATTCTTACAAGACTGAGCTTGATAAACAAAGTATAGATTCAATGATTAGTACATATTTAAATAATTTTGGAAAACAGGATATATATATTGAGGTAATAGATAATAGAAATAAAGTTATTTTTACTAATTTAAGCATGAATATATCAGATAGAAGAGAGGAACTTAATGTTCAGCTTAATAAAGTGAAGTATATAATACGTGATATTGATGAAAAAAACTATTTATTTATAACGAAAAAAATAAATTTAGACAATAATTACTATAAAATTTCTTATGTTAAGGATGTTTCAAGTATTTATGACAATAAGAAATATTTGTTGAATCTTCTTTTAAAATTAAATATATTTGTTTGTATAATTTTAATTATAGTAACTGTAGCATTAAGTAAGCTTATAGTAAATCCTATAAATAAATTAATTAGAACCACTCAAAAAATAGCTGCTGGAAACTTTAGTGAAAGAATAAAGGTAATATCGGATGATGAGATTGGATTATTATCAAAAAACTTTAATGATATGGCAGATGTTGTGGAGGATAAAATAAATGAACTAAAGATGGCTTCAGAGGATAAGCAGAGATTTATTGATAATCTTGCTCATGAGCTTAGAACGCCATTAACTTCTATAATAGGTTATGCTGATTTTCTTAGAACTACTAAGTATGATGAGGAAACCTTTATAAACTCCTTAAGTTATATATACAGCGAAGGCAAGAGATTAGAAAAATTAGCCTTCAAATTAATGGATTTAATTATTTTGAGAAAAAAAGATTTTAAAATGAAAAGTGAAAATGTTCTTAAGCTTCTAGTTGAAATTAAAGATTCCATGCAGCCAAAATTGGAGAAGAAAAATATTCATTTAGAAATTTCAGCTGAAGATTTAAATTTATCAATGGATAAAGAGTTAATGACGGTGATGATAACTAATTTTGTTGATAATGCCGTTAAAGCATCTCAAATTGGTGATAAAATATACCTAAAGGTATATAAATATGATGCTTCTAATATAATATTGGAAGTTAAGGACAGCGGAATTGGTATTCCAGAAGAGGACATATCAAAGGTAATGGAACCATTTTTTATGGTGGACAAATCCAGGGCAAGGGCTAGTAATGGTGTAGGGCTTGGACTCTCTTTGTGTGTGGAAATCGCTAAAATTCATAATGCTAGGATTGATATAGAAAGTAAGGTTGGAGAGGGTACCGCAATAAAGGTAATTTTTTAAGAGACAAAATGTTCTATTTTTACAAGAGCTTTTGATACTTATAATACCATGTTTAAGAAAGAGAGGTAATTAAATTAGTGACAAAGATACATATTGATTCAACTATTTATACTACAAAACCAGCAGATTCTAGATTATCTAAGGAGATGGCAGTTTATGATTTGCTGGAGGAGCTTGACATCCCTTATAGTCGTATAGATCACGATGTAACGGCAAGCATTGAGGATTGTCATAATGTAGAAAGGCTTTTGAGGATTACTATTTGTAAAAATTTGTTTTTGTGTAACAGCCAGAAAACTGACTTTTATTTGCTTATGATGCCTGGCGATAAAAAGTTCAAGACAAAAGAATTGTCTGCTCAGATTCAATCTTCTCGTTTGTCATTTGCACCAGCGGAGTATATGGAAAAATATCTTAATATTACACCAGGATCTGTGAGTGTTATGGGACTTATGAATGATGCAGATCATAACGTAAAACTTTTGATAGACGAGGATGTAATAAAAGAGGAATATGTGGGATGTCATCCTTGTATTAATACTTCAAGTCTTAAGATTAAGACCAAATATATTATAGATAAGTTTCTTCCACATACAGAACATCTTCCAACATATGTGAAATTAACAGGAAAATAGTTTTACATAGGAGGAGTAGATTTGTTCTTTAATGATATTTCAGTAAAGAAACATTTAAAAATAAAAGAGACACCTAATTACATATACATAGAGCCTCATCCTCTGCTTAGAAAATATATTGCACATTATACTATATTATTTCCCAATCCAAAAGAAATGGGAAGGTGCAGTGATAATATTGGTGATTTAACTTTAATACCTGACTGCAGTGGTTGTATTATATATACTTATGAAAATAATAATTTTTTATTAAGCCTTTGGGGAGCAACAACGAAGACGGTTATAGTAAAAAATGATGTGAACTCTAAAAAAATAAGATTTTTTATTGAGTTTGTACCTGGTGGCCTGCATGCTATTACTGGTATAAAACAATCAGAATTATGTGATATTCAAACACAAGTAGATGAAGTTGACAAGTGTTTGTATGATTCATTAAATCATGCTGCCGAGATTGCAAATAATGCAGATGATATGATTTCAATGGTGAACAGGATTTTTTTGAAAGCAGTAGAGAAAAATAATAAGCAGCATGCAGTTATGAGATCTAGCTTAGAGAAAATTAAAGCTGCAAATGGAGTGATAACAGTAAAAGAATTATCATCAAGTGAATATGTAAGCCAGCGTCATTTAAATAGATTGTTTAATGAGTATATTGGGATAAATCCAAAAATGCTTTTAAGAATTTCTAGGGTAAATTATTCAATAAATATGTTAAAAAAAGCTGAGAATAAAAGTTACATAAATGCATCTCAAATCTTGGGTTATTTTGATCAATCACATTTTATTCATGATTTTAAGCGAATATGTGGAGTTTCTCCTAAAGAATTTTTCAAGAACACGTCTGATTTTTACAATGAACTTTTTAAATATTGATATATAATGAATAATGTTAGAAAAGTATATATATAGGAGATGTTTGAAATGAAATTTGTATGTCCACTTATAGCCGTTAGTGATATTGAGATTTCAAAAAATTTTTATAAAAAAGTGCTTAATCAGAAGGTAACCATGGATTTTGGAGAAAATGTTACTTTTGAAAACAGCTTTGCAATACAGAAAGGTTTTGCAGAACTTATTGATATAAATAAAAATGAAGTTGCCAATAAGTCAAATAATTTTGAACTCTATTTTGAAGAAGAGGACTTAAATGGATTTGTAGATAGGTTAAAGAATTTTGATAAAATAGAATATGTTCATGATGTTAAAGAACATCCATGGGGGCAGAGAGTCATCAGGTTTTATGATCCCGATAAACATATTATTGAGGTTGGAGAAAGCATGGTAAGTGTTATAAAGCGATTTTTAAATGAAGGTTTGACACCTGAAGAAACAGCTAAGCGTACTCAGTTTCCTATTGATTATATAAGGCAATTAGAAGAATGTAAATAATTTAATTTTCGCACATATGAAGATTTTACTTAATGTAAAAATAATGCGAAACAATATTTTTAAGAGGACAGAGGACAATTGACAGAGGACAGTGGAAGGAGAATTTTTCTTCGTTACACTACGGAAAATCTTTAATTAAATTTTTAATGTCTCATTTCGCTAAAGCGAAATATTGCTGACTTATATAAATTTTAAGCTTGTTTTGCGTTAGCAAAACAAGCTTAAAAATAAATTAGGTTTCTGACGTAAGGAGGAAAACTTACCTTCTTTGTCCTCTGTCTTCTGTCAAATGTCATCTGTAAAAGTTGAGCAAATAATTTATGGTAATTAAATTTGTCATTATACCGATATTTTATCTATTAAATTTTGTTTTTATGCTTGTCCAATAGTCTGCATTTTCAAGCCCCAATCTCCAAATGGCAATACCATTTAAATTATAGGAATTAACTAAATCTAATTTATATCCTAAACTTTGGCCATTTTCAAACCAATTTGAGTGAGCTATACCAGAAGTATCTGTGTAATTGAAATATGGTGATTTTGATATATTATCCCACAGTATAGACGCATTGTTTGCAGCTGCAATATTGTACATACCATTTATTCCATAAGCTTTTGTACCATTTGATGACCAATCGTAACCATAAGCTGCAACACCTAACATAATTTTTTCTCTTGGAATTACCGTAACTGCATATTTAATTACATTTTCAACCCAAGATATAGATGCAATTGGACCTGCCGTCCCACCAGGATAGTGCTCATCATAGGTCATTATAGCTATTTGATCACAATACTTTGCTAATGCAGCATAATCGTATGCTCCGCTCCAAGAATTTGTTGTACTATCACTTGTTTTAGCTGGTACTGAAAGGGTTACTGAAAAACCTTGTGGAGTTAACAAATTGTAAAGTTCTTGTACAAAAGTTGTGTAGTAGTTTCTATCATAATAGAAAACTCCTTCAAGATCTACATTTACGCCTTTGTAGCCATTTACCTTTATTGCGTTTAAAAGATTATTTTCTAATTTTTGTCTATTTGTTTGATTTTCTAGTACTGATTTTGCAATATTGCCATCAAAATTATTTTGAAGCATTGCATAGGTTTTAATTCCATTACTGTTTGCATAGCTAATTTGGTTAGTTGGAACTAATCCTGAAATATTGCCAAGACTGTCTGTAGTATAGGTTTGCGTAGCTATTTCATCAATAGTTGAAGTATTAGCTGCCATTGAATTGTAAGAGGACGAATCTCCCGAATAATAATAGGTTGTAAAACCTAAAATTTGCTTTTTAGATGTGGTTGGTATTATAGAAGCCTGTAGGGTAGCAGCAGTTACATGGATTGAACTTGTTGAGGTACCGTAGCGATTATAAGCTGTGACATAAAACCAATAATTAGTATTAGAAGTTAGTCCGGACTTTATTAAATTTGTACTAGTAACAGTAGCAATTTTGGTATAGTTAGCATCATTTGGTGAAGCCATATAAACATAGTATCCCGATGCACCAGATGCTGAAGACCAACTCAATGTAAGAGAACTTGTACTAATATTAGAAATAGTTAATCCTGTTGGAGTTGGTGGTGGAGAATTATTTTTTTTTGCTGCAGCAAATTGTATGTTGGAAATTAGAAAAATAATTGTTGTAATGAATATCAAAAAGCTTTTTTTAACTGTCATCTGTACCCCTCCTTAAATTTATTATTGAATTAGGTTGGCAAATCTAATATTTCTCTCCTTTGATGATCTAATTATAAAGCCTTTTTTTGTATATTAATAGATTTCTATAGTCACATTGATATAGGGACTAAAGTCATAAAATCTTACAATATTTTAAAAAATTTTTAGAAAGCCAGAGGGTAGAAGGAGTTTTTAACAAAGTGACGGGTACTATAATAGATAACCATCGGATAAAATTAATTTCTTATGTGCGAAAGTTGAGTTAAAAATAATATTTTTATCCGATGGTTGTTATAGGTAATATTTATGGTTTAATTGAGTATAGTAATTCATTCTCAAAAATTATAAAAAAGAGGTTATTTACCTATCATAATATTAAGAATTTCTACGTCAGTTGATTTCATACCTTGATGTCCCACACGACCGATATTCTGAATTGTTTTTTCATAATCCTTTTCTACAAGTCCTTCACCAAATGGAAATACTAAACCATGTTTTGCCATTTCATATCCCATTATACCAGCATCGACTGAACTAGAAATTTTTGCTGCACAGGAAGCTTTGGCTCCATCACATACAATACCACCAACAGTGCCGATAGAATTGATTATGGTCTTTCCAATTGTATCATAATCACCACCATTTAAATAAGCAATACCACAAGCTGCAGCTGTCCCTGCTGATACAGCTCCACAGTAAGCAGATAAATTTCCTATATAACGTTTTTGATGTAGTGATATAAGGTTAGTTAAAACAAGAGCTCTATAAAGTGTATCTTCATCCGCTCCCATCTCTTTAGCATAAACTAAAACTGGCATGGTACAGGTGATTCCCTGGTTACCACTTCCTGAGTTGATGACTACGGGAAGGGCACATCCATTCATTCTTGCATCAGAACCTGCTGCGGCAGCTGCTTTTGCCTTGGTACGTATATCATTACTACCAAATTTTATAAGAGTTCGTCCAACTTGAGCGCCCCAATTATGAGTCAAGCCTTCTTTTGATATGGCAGAATTATATTTAATTTGTCTGCTAATAATATCTCGTACATCATTCAAGTTTACTTCATTGGCAAACTGAAGTATGTCTTTGATATTGAGCTTTGATTTATCTCCAGATTGTTTAGTTACTACGTCAGGCTGTTCAAATATTACTTCACCATTTTTTTCAATTTTGGCAATGTGGTTATGTTTTGTTCTGACTTCTACAGCTGACATATTATGTCCAGCCGTTAATTCTGCACGGATAAAAAGATTTTCTTCTCCTTCTTCTAGTTTACAGCTGCAGATCCCCTTTTTGCGTAATGCCTTAGCTTTATCGATGTCTTCTTGCTTCACTTCACTGATAACTTGGAGTTCCAAATTTGCTTTTCCAGCTACGACACCTAAAATAGCTGCAGCTTCCACACCTTTTTCTCCACCGGAATTAGGTACGATAACTCCCTTTACATTTTTAATAATATTGCCACTGCAGCAAATAACTATTTTCTCTGGCATTTGTCCAAGAACTTCTCTTGCTTTTGCAGCTGTAAATGCAATGGCAATTGGTTCTGTGCATCCCATAGCTGGAATTAACTCTTCTTTTAATATTTTAACGTAATTGTCATATTGGATTTTATCCATTAAAAAGCCCCCTTTGTTACTAACTAATATGATTATAAGAATATGTAATACATTCCTAACATAAGTAAGATTCATTGATATTTTAGTATTTCTACTAATCATATCACGGTAAGCTTCAATAATCAATATTATATACTATATGTATATAATATGTTTGATTACATCAAATATATTATGAAAAATTTAAAATTTAATGGAAAAGATAATAATATATATTATCTTGTGATATGATTACAAACGATGATCTATATGTTATTCAAAAATCAGGTTCTTTTATATTGACTTCTTTTTTTTTAGAATGTATAATGATTTGACAATAATATTGGAATAAAAGGGGTAGTTCTATGGGTGAAAAAAACGATAATACATTAAAAAATCAAATTTATAATGCTTTGTTTTCTGATATTATTAATGGTGTATATTCTCCAGATACCATTCTAACTGAAAAGTTTTTGATGGAGAAATACGGCGTTAGTCGTGCACCAATACGTGAAGCACTTACACAGCTTATTGGAACTCATATACTGTCAAGTATTCCAAGGCAGGGATATAAAATTATTCAGCCAAGTAAACAGCAATTATTGGAAATTGTAAAATTTCGTTCTATTCTAGAGGGTTCTTTTTTGGAAAATTATTATATGTATATAGATGAAGCTTTTATCGAGAAGCTTAAAAACATTTGTATGAGTCATGCTAATTGTCCTGACAATGATTTTATGGTTCGCTGGAATTATAATTGCGAGTTTCACCTTAAACTATTCTCTATTTATGGGAATCAGTATGCATATAAGCTTTTGGAAGATGCTATGAATATACAGACTATTTTTTTTATACAAAGAAAACATTATAGCAGGACGAGTTTGCATAGGGTTTTAATTGATTATTTGGAAAGAAACGAAATTGAAATGGCTGTAAATATTTTAAAAGCAGATATTGAGAATCTTATGATTTCAGACATTGCTGCTATTCCAACTAATAAGGATAAAAAATGATAGTATACATTGATAAAAGGTCAGGAATTTTTGAAAGGTTATGATTAAAATCTCAAAAATTCTTGGCTTTATTATTTTTTGAGATTTAATTTTTAAAATTTTAGCGTTAAATATGAATTTATATTACAAAATAGAAATTTAATGCCTAGTATATTTATTAAAAAAATTCCTTAAAATAAATATACTATTATAAAAAATGGTGGTGTATCGAATGAGTAAAGGATTAAAAACATCTTTAATTGTTATAGGAATATTATTAGTTATATTTTTACCTTTAATAGGTAGTTATAATTCTATTGTAGGATTAGATCAAAAAGTTAATGCATCAGAGTCTAATATTGATACTCAACTGCAGAGAAGATCAGATTTAATACCAAACTTAGTTCAAACGGTAAAAGGTTATGCAGCTCAAGAAAAAACAATATTTACAGATGTGGCAAATGCAAGAGCTAAGCTTGCTGGAGCTCAAACAATTACTGATAGAGCAAATGCAGATGCAGCACTTTCCTCAGCACTTTCAAGACTTTTAGTAATTGTTGAAAGATATCCGGATTTAAAATCCAATCAAAATTTTAGAGATTTATCTGTTGCTTTAGAGGGTACAGAAAATAGAATAGGAATAGCAAGACAAGATTATAATACCGCTGTGAATAACTATAATACATCTATAAAAAGATTTCCAAATTCAATAATTTCAGGTATATTTGGTTTTTCTCAAAAAACATATTATAAGGCTAGTCAGGGAGCACAGGAAGTTCCAAAGGTGGATTTTACAAGATAGTTTAGTTTACAACCTACAAGTTATATATTCATAAAATTAGGTTGTAAGAAAGCTATTTTAGATAATCTAAGATGGAAAATTTAAATGAATAAAATAAATACTAAGTTAAAGGTGATTTTATCATCTTTAGGTATAATATTTTCTGTAGTAATTTCAATTTTGATTTTGCCTTATTTTGTAAAAGGAGCTGCAAATATACCTGTACCAACTAAATTAAAGTATATAAATGATTATGTAGGAATTGTTGATGAAGATTCTAAAAACTATATTGTATCACTTGGAAGTGAATTAGAAAATAAAACTGGATCACAAGCAGCAGTAGTTATAATTAGTTCACTTGAAGGAAAAGATATAGAATCTTATTCCAATGAGCTTTTTAGAAGCTGGGGAATTGGACAAAAAGGTAGGGACAATGGGCTTTTAATATTATTGTCAATAAATGATAAAAAGTGGAGAGTGGAAGTAGGAAGAGAGTTGGAAGGCGTAATTACAGATATATATTCTTCTAGAGTTATGAATAGTGAAGCGGTTCCGCTCTTTAAAGAAAAAAGATATGGTGAAGGTTTAAAGAATGCTTATTCAGTTTTTGCAAGAGATATAGCGAAAGAATATAATGTTAGTTTGCAAGGAAGTAAGAAAACTGCACAGAAGCAAAAATCAGTTTCTATAAATCCTGTAATAATATACTATATCCTAGGTGCTTTCCTATTGGATATTTTACTTAATAAAGCAAGGATAACTAAATTTTTATTCTATTTGCTGTTTTGGAATTCTTTTTGGGGAGGTCCAAGGGGAGGCAGCGGAGGCTTTGGTGGAAGTAACCAGGGCGGATTTGGAGGAGGCAGTTCTAGTGGAGGTGGTTCTTCAGGAAACTGGTAAAATTGTAAATCAAAATTAGATTATTAACTTATGTCTATTTCAAGGCCTTTTACTAAGACACTTTGAAAAGCATAAGTTAATTTTTATATAATCTTCACATTGGTTATTTGTCAATTAAAATTTTATTCAGTTGATTGACAAATTTATCACTTTCATTAATCCAAGGACTATGACCAGAGTGTTCAAACCAAACAATTTCCTTATGGGGTGCACGTAAGACGTTATAATAGTCTTCAACTAATGAAATTGGAGCATTAATGTCGCGCATTCCTATAAAAAAATAGATTGGTATTTTTACTTTGGCATAATCTTTTCTTAAATCGATACTATAAAGCTGAGGGTAAACATGATTGAAGGTATTAGTAAGACCCCACAAAAAGTTGATCTTATCTATAAGGCTATATTCCGATGAAGAAATATCTCTCCATGTATTAAAATGAGAATTATATATTCCCGGGTCTTTTTGCATATAAGAGCTTAAGTAATTTAAATACTCTGCACTTTTCCAGGTAACGTCAGTTCCATAATATGGTGGATGACCATTTGATCTTAGTTTTGCAATCTTATTAGTATTATTTTTAATATGAGCTATTTTAATGGCGTTCTCGTAATCTAATTCTTCTGTTTTAGAGAAATCAACCATTTGTCCTGTCCCAACAAAACTGTAATACTTTTCTGGGTATTTTTCAGACAAAAAGATACCAAGGGCACTTCCCCATGACTCGCCAACTAAATAGATTTTATCCTTTTTAAATGTTTTACATAGATATTTAGTTAATGCATATCCATCTTGAACATAGGTATTTACATTTAAATTTTTGACATTTGCAGCATAATAGGATTTGCAAGAACCAGGCTGGTCCCAATTCACAACAACAAAATTCTTCTCAAGTTTTTGAAGATTATAGCGTACCGCAGCCATTTGAGTCCCACCAGGGCCTCCTGCTAAAAATAATAGTACTGGATTATTTTTGTTTTCTCCCCTTATGATAATCCACTCTTGTCTACCATTTAATTGTACTTTTCTTAATTCAGCAATGCTTTTTGGCAGGGGATTTCCGTTCTTATCCACAATTCTGGGAGTGTTAGCTGAAAAATAACTAAATATTATTAATATAAGTATCAATATAAATAAACTTCCTAAAATTATGGTATTTCTTTTTAATTTTAAGATTATGTTATTCAAGGGAGCTTTTTTTCTTATCTTTAGTATCCACAACATCCCAATAATAAGCTCTGTTATAAAGGTTCCCATAATTGAAATAAGAAGTATTGAAAAAATAATTATCTGTATCATAAAAGTTACTCCTCAAAAATATGAATTAAACTAATTACATAATAAATTTTCTTAATAATAGATTTGACTAATGGTCAAATTTATATATTTATGTTATCATCTTTTCGACTATTATTAAACAAGGCGTTGATGAAAAGTTGTTTCAGTGCGATAAGCCAGAGGAAACTGCTGAGATTATATTGTCTACATATTGTTTTTTATTTGATCCTGGCATATTTTTATGGACTCATGAGCAAGTTTATAATAAAACAAAGGCATTAGCTGATTTGTTAGAACGTGGACTAATGGCACCAAAAGGAAGTATGCAATTTCTTTGTGAATAATGCAATGTTTTTAAAATAAAGGACCATCTAGTTAAAGCCAATATTTTCATAAAATATGAGCTTTGATTGGATGGCTTTTTTTTAATTATCTTCTTAACCTTACAATAATGTAATGCTGCTTAATAAATATTGTAAGGTAGATAAATGGCTCATGTTAAGGATGTTTTTTATAATTTATTTAAAGGTTGAAGTTAAAGAATATGTACAGTTCTAAACTTGAAACTTTAAATAAGTAATATTAAGAAAAATACTAGTTAATTTCTTAATATGTTAAAGCTATGGAGGAACATGAACATGTGTTATGAAAGATTTAAAAAAAATATAAATTTCTTGAAAAATAAGTTAATAAAACGGATGTTTGCAATTATATCAATGTTTATAATATGTTTTGGAAGCAACGTTACAGTCTTTGCAGAATCTAATTCAAGTGATAACTTGTTAAGTAATAAAGATGATTTGAAAGTATTTATGTATAATACTTTTCAGAAAAAGATGAAGGAAGAACATGTTCCAGGAGCAGTTATTACTGTGGTTAAGGATGGAAAAGTTATTTTTAGCAAAGGATACGGATATGCTGATTTAGAAAATAAAGTACCTGTGACACCTGATAAAACTTTAGTAAGAATAGCATCGGTATCAAAGCTTTTTACTTATACGGCAATGATGCAGCTTTCTGAACAAGGTAAGGTAGATTTGAAGGCTGATGTAAATAAATATTTAAAAGGATATACCTTAAAAAATAAATATTCAAATCCAGTAACAGTGGAGGAACTTCTTACACATACATCTGGTATAGATGATAATAGAATAGCAGATTTGTCAAAAGATAAAAGAGATTTACTTCCTATGAATGATTTTTTAAAAAAACATCTACCTAAAGTAGTAAGAGAGCCTGGAACTGTCATTAATTACAGCAGCTATGATGCAGCGTTAGCGGGTGGGATTGTTGAGCAAGTTTCTGGAAAACCCCTTAATAATTTTATTGAAGATAATATATTTAAACCACTTAAAATGAGCAATTCAACATTAAATAGAGATATGAATCCAAAAGGCTTGGAATGTGGTTACAATTATGAAAATGGCAAGATAGTTAAAGCTGAACTATTGGAAGGATATTTTAATAATTATGCTGTTGGGGGTATAATATCAACTTCTGAAGATATGGCTAAATTTATGATAGCTCAGCTTAATAATGGAGTATATAGGGATAAAAGAATTTTACAGGAAAGCACAGCTATTGATATGCACAGTCAGCATGCAACTTTTGATAAGAGATTGCCTGGAATGGCTTATGGGTTTAATGAAAAATATATAAAAGGGTATAGGGCAATTGAGCATCCAGGATATTCACCAGATAATATATACAGTGATATGACTTTATTTCCAGATGAAAATTTAGGAGTTTTTATATCTATAAATCAAGGAATGAATAATCTACCAGATGAAATTGTGTCAGAAATGGTTGAAAAATATTTTCCAAAGAAAGAAGAAGCAAAGAATAAAAAGCCTTATTATACATCAAAAAGCAATCTAAAGGATTTTGTAGGAACTTATAGATTTAGTGAAAATCCAAAAAGTACCTTTCATAAAGCAGATGCTTTTCCAGAAGGAGAGGATGTCACTGTAAGCTTAAAGAATGGAAAAGCCTTAACATTAACAGGTAAAGATGTTTTCGTTGAAAATAAATATAGCACAACTCTTAAAGAAATAGAACCATTGGTATTTAAAAGAGCTGATACAGGAGAGTATGTAGTATTTAAGAAAAATAGGAATGGACAAATTTATTACCTAGCACAGCAGCAGGACAGCTGGCACGGGACTTATGAAAAACTCAAATGGTATGAGTTTTCAATTGTCCAAATTTCTATATTTGTATTTTGCTCAATAGTATTTTTAGCATCAATTATATTTTCTATTGTAAGAGCAGCTTATATTGTGATAAAAAGAAAAGGTAATAAATTAAACAAGCTAGGGAAATCTCTTTTTGGTATGTCGTTTCTAGTTAGTTTTTTAAATGTGTTTTTCTTTATAGCAGCGTTATTTGTGCTGGGAGAACCAACTAGGTATGGCATAAGCATAGAAGCTAAGTTGTTGTTATGTGTACCAATATTGAGTTTAATTTTAAATTTATTGTTTTTAGTTTATGCAGCAATTGATCGGATGAAGAAAAACAGTAAATTATGTTATAGGATATATTACTTGGTTTTAGTTTTTACAGGAATGTTTTATATATGGTTTTTGAATTATTGGAACTTTTTAGGATTTAAATATTAGAAAATATAAGTGCAAACAGGGAGGATTATGATGAAAGTATTGACAGTTGAAAATATAAAAAAAGTATATGGAGAAAGACATGGAGGAAATGTTTCAAGTGCATTAAATGGAGTTAGTTTTGATGTGGAAAAAGGAGAGTTTGTCGGCATTATGGGACCTTCAGGAGCAGGAAAATCCACATTACTAAATGTTATAGCAACTATAGACACACCGACTTCAGGAAGCATAAAAATAGGTAACCAGGATATAGTTAATTTAAAAGAACCTAAACTTTCAAGATTTAGAAGAAAAAAATTGGGATTTATTTTTCAAGATTATAATTTACTTGATACTTTAACTTTGAAGGAAAATGTAATATTGCCTTTAGCACTTTCTAAAGTAAAGGTTAATGAAATAGATGAAAGGGCAGAAAGAATAGCTTCTACCTTAGGTATAAGTAAGATACTTAATAAATATCCCTATGAAGTGTCAGGGGGACAAAGACAGAGAACTGCTGCAGCTAGAGCTATAATAACCAATCCAGAGCTCATACTGGCAGATGAACCAACGGGTGCTCTTGATTCTAAGTCATCAAGGGAGCTACTTGGATGTATGAGTGAATTAAATAAGGAGCAAAGTGCTACAATTTTGATGGTAACTCATGATGCTTTTGCAGCCAGTTTCTGCAGAAGAATTATATTTATAAAAGATGGAGAATTGTTTACTGAAATAAGAAGTAGTGGAGATAGAAAGGAATTCTTTGACAGAATTTTAAAAGTTTTAGCAGTACTTGGAGGTGGAGTAAATGACCTTCATTAGTCTAGCTGTAAATAATGTTAAGAAAAACTTTAATAATTATGTTATGTATTTAATAAGTGCTGTGTTTTCTGTTATGATATTTTATATATTTTCTTCTATAGCCTTTAATGAGGTGATTATGAAACTAGCAGATAATAAGCCTATAGTTAAAGCTATATTCAAAGCTTCAGCGGGTATAGTTGCATTATTTTCTTTTGTATTTATATGGTATTCAAATAGTTTTTTCTTGAAAACAAGAAAAAAGGAAATAGCAATTTATTCTATGGTTGGTATGGAGAAAAAGCAGATTGCAAAAATGTTATTTTATGAAAACTTAATTATAGGAGTTCTAGCGATACTATGTGGAATAGTACTAGGCACAATGTTTTCTAAATACTTCTCACTTATGCTAATTTATCTTATGAAGGAAACCTTGAATATAAAATTTATCATTTCACTTAAAGCTTTTGAAATAACTATTGTAGTATTTTGCATACTTTTCCTATTAAATTCCTTTCATAGTTACAGCATAATATATAGATACAAGCTAATAGAACTTTTGTCAGCACAAAAAGAAGGAGAAAAGCAGCCTAATACTTCATTAATTACATCAATATTATCTTTGGTATTTATTGCAGCAGGATATATTATGACATATGATAAAACTACAATGCAGTTAGTGAAGATTGGAATACCAATAGTTATTTTAGTGTCTATAGGAACTTATTTTCTTTTTAGCAGCTTCATTATAATCTTTATAAGAACTATTAAGAGAAATAGAAGTGTTTACTATAGGGGAGAAAATATGATATCTGTATCACAAATACTCTATAGGATAAAAAGTAATGCAAAAACTCTTTCTGTTATTGCACTCTTAAGTGCAGTAACCTTAACTTCTGTTGCAGCATCGTATTCATTTTATAAAACTACAGAAAAAGATATGGGAAAGGATATGGTCTTTTCTTATGAATTTGTTAATGCAGATAGCTCTTTAAATAAAAAAATTGAAGATACGATAAATAAATATGATAATAAACTGATCTCACGAAATAATTTAAAACTCATAAGTGCAAAAGTAAATCTACCTATTTTGAATAAAGATGATTTTGAGGGAAAAATAATATCACAAAGTGATTATAACAGTGTGATTACAATAAAAAATAGGGGAAACAAGGTGAACTTAAAAGGCAATGAATGCTTATTTATTCAAACAAGTAAGGGAAGCAGTAAAAAGTATACCTATTTACGTAATCCGGTTTTAGTTAAGCTAGAAAATTCAATAATGAATTTTACAATTATAAAATCTACAGATGTACAAGTAGTAAGTCCTGCTGTAGCAGCAAGCACAATTGTTGTTTCAGACAAAGCCTTTAAAGGTATAAGTTCTCAAAATAAAATTACTAATATGAATGGATATATAGTACAAAATCCAGAAAAATCAAAGGAACTTACAAAAAAGTTGAACGAAGAAGTATCTAAAGACATATATGTAGATTCTTATTATGACTCTTATCAGGGATTTTATAAAGGTGGAGCTGTTTTAATTTTTATTGGAATGTTCTTAGGAATATTATTCTTCTTAGCAACAGGTAGTATAATATCTTTTAAACAATTGATGGAGGCATCTGATGATGAAAGAAGGTATTCAACTTTAAGAAAAATAGGCATGAACAGGCAGGAAATAAAGAAGTCCATAGCGAAACAATTATCAGTAACATTTGGAATGCCTTTAGTAGTTGCTATTTGTCACAGCACAGCAGCTTTAATAGTATTTCAAAGATTGATGAATGAGGGAATAATGAACTACTGTGTAATAATAATGCTAGGATATATACTTATGTATTTTCTATATTATATAGTAACTGTAAATTCCTATACAAATATTGTTTGTAAAAAAGAATAAGGGATATTTAAAGACTGGGGTGTGCTATGTTTAAAATACTTGTAATTGAAGATGATGAAGTTATAGGAGAAGAAATACTTAATGCTGTGAGAAAGCATGGATATGAGGGAAAAAGAATTGAAGATTTTAATAAGGTCATAGAAGAATTTGTTAAATATAAACCAGATCTGGTGCTTTTAGATATAAACCTGCCAGCTTATGATGGCTTTTATTGGTGCGGAAAAATAAGAATGCTTTCAAAAGTTCCTATAATTTTTATATCTTCCAGGACCGAAGAAATGGACATAATAATAGCAACAAATATGGGAGGAGACGATTATGTTACAAAACCATTTTCAATAAACATATTACTAACTAAGGTAAATGCATTACTCAGAAGAACCTATTCCTATTTCAATGATTTAGAATCAGATGTAATTACTCATAAAGGATTAATATTAAATTTAAAAGATGATACAGTTATGTATGATGGTAACAATATTCAGCTTACTAGAAATGAATTTAAAATTCTACACATACTTATGAAAAATAAAGGTACTATAGTAAGTCGTGATAGGATTATAAGAGAGTTATGGCAGGATGAGAGTTTTGTTGATGACAATACTTTAACTGTAAATATTGCAAGACTTAGAAAAAAACTTAAGAATATTGGCCTTCCTAATTACATTGAGACCCAAAAAAGTATGGGGTATATAGTATGAGCTTAAGAGAATATTTAAAAGATAGGAGAAATTTAATTGCTTTTTTTACCATACTCATGGTATTTATAGGCGGAATGATCTTCTTTGATAGTTCTATAAGAATGTTAAAATCTAATGCGGAATATGTAGTTACAGTTTCCATTTTGCTTTTTATAATATATCTTGCAATTGATTATAGTTTAATTAGATTTAATGTGAACAAAATTAGAAATATACCTAAGAAAGGATTAGAGTGGATTCACAGTTTACCTTGTCCAAGGAATTATGAACAAAAATTTTATCTTGATGTAATTAATAATCTGTATGAAAATGCTAATATACAAATAGAAAGTCTTAATAATAATAACAATGAAAGTGTTGAATTTTTAACTACCTGGGTTCATGAAATAAAAACGCCTATTGCTGCATCTAAACTAATTATTGAAAATAATTTAAGTAGAGAAAATGAAAAGACATTATATGGAATAGAGATGGAGATAGAAAAAGTAGAAGATTATGTTCAAAAAGCTTTGTTTTATTCCAGAATAAATGATTTTTCTAAAGATTACAGAATAGATAATGTTAAAATTGAAACTGCAGTAAAGGAAAGTATAAAAAGTGAGGCATCCTGGTTTATAAATAAGAACATAAAATTGAAGATAGAAGATCTAGATGTAGAGGTTGATACAGATTATAAATGGCTTCAATTTATAATAAAACAAATTTTAGATAATGCCATAAAATATACTTCTAAAGATGGGGTTATAAATATATATACAAAAGCACAAGAAAAGGAAAAAGTTTTATATATAAAAGACAATGGAATAGGTATAAAGAAAGAAGATATTAGAAGAGTCTTTGAAAAAAGTTTTACAGGTTATAATGGGAGGGTAAAGCAGCATTCAACTGGAATGGGGCTTTATATAAGCCAAAAACTTGCAGGAAAGTTAGGGCATTATATAGCTATAGAATCTGAATATGGAAAAGGCACTGAAGTTTCAATTCATTTTCCAAAGTTAAATAAATATATTTCATAGGCAAGAAAATTACAGGTTTTATTTGTAATTTTCTTGTCAGGTAAAAATGTAACTATTTTACACTATCCTTAGTTCTACTTTTTTTACTAAGAATTAGAGATAATATAAAACCTATTCCAATTAGCACAGCAGCAACTGTTACAGAACGACTAAAGCCGATGTATATTGCTTTTACTTGACTGCTTGGATCTGCCCCACTATTCATATTTTTTAAGTAGATATTTTGATAAGCTGTCATAACACCCACAAATAGAGCTGAACCTAAAGCACCAGCTATTTGCATTCCAGTATTTACTATAGCAACACCATCTGCTTGGTTTTTACCTGATAATTCACTAAGTGAAGTTGTTTGGGTAGTTGACATAGACATAGATGTTCCCACCATTATAGCACAATAGATAAGAGTAATTGTCCTTATAGGAGTTGACGGTGAAATACGTGATAGCATAAAAGTAAAAATACATGCTACTAGAAAACCTAATGGAATCAGTATACTTCCGCCTATTTTATCATAAATCTTACCAACAAATGGAGTTAATACACATCCCACAAGAATTGGTGGTAATATAGCCATTGCTGACGTAAAAGAAGATGTTTTTAAGCCATTTTGAAGCAGCAAAGGTAATATGACATTTATTGAAAAGTTAAACATTTGCATTAATATAATTAATAGTACACCTATTGCAAATATAGGGTGCCTAAATGATCGTATTTCAAGTATTGGCTGTTTTAAAGATAACTGGCGTTTACAAAAGAAAATTAATGCTATAAATCCAATTACAAAAACAACAGCAGTAGATAATAAACTTGAATTACCAGCTGAACTTACTGAATATATAATACCTGCAAATCCTATAGTTGACAGCAGTATGGATAAGTAATCAATTTTAGGTTTTGTTATCACAGAGATATTTTCTAAATAAAAATAACCTCCAATAATACAAATCAATAAAATTGGAATTAAGAGCACGAATAATGAATGCCAGCTAAAATGCTGCAGAAGTAAACCAGAAACCGCTGGACCAAGTGCAGGTCCTAATGTGATTATACAAACACATAACCCCATTATTGAACCACGTTTTTCTGGTGGTGTTACTACTAAAGCTGAATTCATCATAATAGGTATGAGCATACCAGTGCCTAATGCTTGAATTATTCTTGAAATTAATAGTGCTGTAAAAGTGCTAGAAAATACAGCACATAGAGTCCCAATTAGAAATAATACCATTGCACTTAAAAATAGTTGCTTTGTAGTAAAAGTGTGAATAAGAAAAGCTGTAACTGGCACAAGAATTCCAACTACTAGTACATAACCAGTAGTAAGCCACTGTGCTGTAGTAGCTGTAATGTGCATTTCTACCATTAATTTAGGAAATGCTACATTCAATATGGTTTCATTAAATAGTGCTATGAAACTTCCAAGTAATAATACAAACATAATTGCTTTTGCATTGTACTTAGGTCTTTTTTCTGTATAAATTTTTTTTGCTTCCATAAATTATAATCTCCTTAAATTTATTTTGTAGACCGGTCTATATATTAAGGGCGTAAACGAACACTTTGAAAATATTGCAAAGTAATATTTTTAAAGAACAAAGTTCAAAGTTCAAATATCAAATAAGGATAAATTTCTTCCTAACGTCAGAAAATATTAAAATTATAGATTTCCTGAGGTACGATGGAAATCATCTTTATCTGTTCTTTGTTATTTGAACTTTGTTATTTTCAAAAGCTTTGCTTCGCAATATTTTTAATTTATGTATGAATTCAATAAAATACCGATTTGTTTACTAACCGTTAAAAGAGCAATAGGGTTTTTTTCAGTAACTGAGGCTGTAATGGCTCCTTCAACTATAACTTGAATAAAAATGCCTAATTCCTGTGCAGTTTCTTTAGAAAACCCACCTTCAATTAACTTTTTAGTATATGTGTTTTGTATATCTAGAAAAGCTAACTCACAGGCTTTTCTTAAAGGTTCAATTGATAAATAAGTTTCTAGAGCTATAAGACTTAAAGAAATATCTTTTAGTTTTCCATCCCTTTTTAAATCTTCTATTATGTTTTTAATTACGGATTGAATAGCTTCAATTGGATTTGAGTGTTCATTTAATGTAGTTTGCAATTTATTTTGAATAGCTTCATTGGCAAGTTTTATAGATTCTAAAGCTAATTCTTCTTTTCCACCTGGAAAATAGTAATATAGAGAACCTTTAGGTGAACCACTTTCCTTTAAAATTTCATTTAATCCTGTAGCGTTATATCCCTTAACTTGAAAAAGCATTGATGCTGCTGTAAGTATTTTTTCTCTTGAGTAAGTTTTATTTTTCATTAAAGTAATGTCCTTTCTTATAATATAACGACTGGTCTACATATACATTATAGATACAATTTTAAGGATGTCAAGGTAATTTTTCAGCTTTTTGAATTGGTTACCATTATTTATCAGAAGTTTAGCACTTAAAAAATTTTTAGGACGGTAGTCCTTTGGATTATAAAGTCTTATGAATATTTACAGTAGAAGTAATAGATTCCGATTTTTACTGGAAATTATACGGAAAAAATTTGCATAATAAAAGCATCCTTTTTATAATGGTTTTGCTGAAAACTAAAAATAAAAGGATGCTGATAAAATGAGTAAAAGTTATTTAAAACAATTACTTACTTATATTAATAAAGTATATGATATAGGTGAAAAAATCAATAGTTTAAAAGATAAAAGAGTAAAATCTCCAGTAAAAGTTTCAACAATAGTTTTCGTAGTGTTATTTGGATTCATGCTTCAAATAAGAAGTTTCAATAGATTAGAACATTGGATTGAAAAGAATAAATTTAAAAAAGTGTTACCTAAAAATACTAAAATGCTGCACATTGACGCAGTCAGGCGGTGTTTAAGTAACTTTGATATGGATGGCTTGAAAAACATTCATATCAGCATAATAAAAACAACTATAAAAAACAAAGTATTTCGAAATGGTACTATTGATGGTTTAAAAGTAGCTGCCATAGATGGTGTAGAGTTATTTGAAAGTACTAAAAAATGTTGCAATAAATGCCTTTCTCGAGAGAATAGAGATGGAACTACCCATTATTTTCATAGATCTGTAGTGTGTGCAACAGTAGGATCAGACCCACATATTATTTTAGGTCAAGAGATGCTTGAACCTAAAAAAGATAGTTCAAGTAAAGATGAAGGTGAAATTACGGGTAGTAAACGACTAATTAAGAAGTTATATAAGAAGTATCATCATTTCGCTGACATCATAGTGGCTGATGCTCTTTACTGTAAATCTACTTGGATAAAAGAAGTTCTTTCTATAGGAATGGATGCATTGGTAAGAGTAAAAGATGAAAGGCTGCACATTGTAAAAGATGCATTAGCCCTATTTAAATGCCGGGAGGCAGATAAAGATTGGACTGTAAAGGAAAATGTAAATACCTATAGAAAGATTAAAGCGTGGGATGATGATAATTTTCAAATGTCTGATTCAAGTATAGAAGTAAGATTCATAAAATTTATAGAAGAAATTCATACTGGAGATAAAGCAGAAATTAAAGAAGAATGGATCATAACAACAGATAAATTTATATCAGTAGAAACTTTATGGAAAATAATGCATAAAAGATGGGATATTGAAAATAATGTATTTCATCAGTTGAAAACTGAATGGCATTTAGATCATTGTTTTCTTCACAGTTCTACAGGGGTAGAGACAGTTTTAATGTTTATGATACTAGCATTTAATTTAATGCAGTTATATTTTTTTAGGTGTATCAGAGGTTTTAGGAAGAAAAAAATGCTCCAAATAGATATTATTGAAGATATAAAAGATGAAAGATTTACTATAGAAGATGATTGGGATAATCCACTATTCATAAAGACGTAATTTTAAAATAAAAACTGGAAACTTTGCATTAAGATTTTTAGGGGTAGGGGAGTGTATAACAATTTTTACGATCTACCGGTTTAAGGGCTTACCAGACCTTTAAATAAGTGTAAAAAAATATAATTCCAGTAAAAATAAAATTTTCACTGGAATTTAGGTGCTAAATCTCTGATTATTTATAAAACTCCTTGACATTAATCTTTATAGCACAGGTTGATATAATTTAATTTAATTGCTTTTTTTGATATAATACTTATATAAAAATTTTTAGATGATGAAGGTGATGTTCTAGTGCCAAAAAATATATTTTCTGGTTTAGAAGATTTAGGGTTTGATGATATAGATGAAATAGATTTGTACCATAGCAAAAAAGAAAAAATAGAAAAAGAGGAATCGATTCAATTAACGGATGAAGAAAAACAAAAAAAATTATTATATGATTGTGAAATTACATGTCCGGTTTGTGATAATGATTTTAAAGCTAGAGCAGTTAAAACTTCAGCTGCAAGAATTTTAAAAAGAGATTCTGATTCATTTATTATATTTGATGTTATAAATCCTTATTTTTATGATGTATGGGTTTGTGATAAATGTGGATATGCCGCAATGAAAAGGGACTTTAATAAAATTAGAGATTCTGAAATTGATCTAGTAAAAGAAAAAATCAGACCAAAATGGCAGCCTAGATCTTACCCGGAGGTATATGACGTAAATGTAGCTATAGAAAGGTTTAAACTTTCTTTATTAAATTATTATGTGATAGGTGCAAAAGCTAGTAAAAAGGCAATGAATTGTTTAAAATTAGCCTGGATGTATCGAATATTAGAGGACTCTGAAAATGAAGCTGTATTTTTAAGACAGGCTTTAGAAGGGTTTAACTATGCTTATTTTAATGAAGCGTTTCCCTTATATAACATGGATAAGTTCACTTCTATGTATATTATTGGTGAATTGAATAGAAGATTGGGAAATAATGATGAAAGTTTAAAATGGTTTAGCCAGATAATAACAACCCATGGAGTTCCTTCAAAGCTTAAGGATCGAACTAGAGAGCAAAGAGATTTAATAAAAGAAGCTGAACAATTGGAAAAAGGTGTTGATGAATTAAATAACGATGAGGTTATTTCAAAAGAAGATCAAAAACCTAAAAAGGGATTTTTTTCAAGATTTTTTAGTTAAACGGATGGTACTAAACCATCCGTTTAACTCATAAATTTGTAAATTAGTCCACCTATTAGATATATAAACAGAGTTCTTGGTATCAGGTGGAGTTTTGACTCCACCTGATGCTTAGAAATCGTTATCCAGGGACGTAGCTGCTCTTTACTCCCCTTGAAGAAGGGGGGTATTAGAGCAGGTAGTCATCGGATAAATATTAACATAAAGTGAAAAATGACTAAAATACTTTTATGATTTCATAAACTGTAGTATTATGTGAATGAATTGAACTTAAAGTGAGTTTTTGAAAGGGGAAATATTTATAATGGAATCCACAGAAATTATCGAACTACCTTTGGACGTATCGGTGGATATTGATGAGGGAATAGAGAAATTTCAATCTTTTATGATGAGTTATAGTTCTGCTATAAAAGAAGTTAGGACTAAACTTGAAATATTAGATAAAGAATTTAAAGTAAAGAGGAAAAGAAATCCCATAGAATATATTAAATCTAGGGTTAAGGAACCTAGAAGCATAATAGGAAAACTTAAGCGAAAAGGTTTAGAACTAACACTTGAATCGGCAAAGAAAAATTTGAATGATATAGCAGGCATAAGAGTTATTTGCTCATTTGTAAGTGATATATATGAAATTGCAGATATGCTCAAAAGACAGGATGATATAACTTTGATTAAAGAAAAAGATTATATTAAAAATCCAAAACCAAATGGATATAGAAGTTTTCATATGGTTCTGGAAATTCCTATATTCTTTTCAAACCATGTAGAACCAGCGAGAATAGAAGTACAGATAAGGACTATTGCTATGGATTTTTGGGCAAGCTTGGAACATAAATTATATTATAAAACAGCAGGGAAGGCTCCAGTACATATAAAGAGTGATTTAAAGGAATGTGCAGATGTTATATCAAGAACAGATATTAAGATGCAGAATATACAACAGGAATTGGAGAGATTAAATTAATTTTAAATAGAATCTTAGCATAAGATGGGGGTTTAAGCTCCATCTTATGTTGATTAACACTATATTATTTATTACTTAAATATAAGCATAATAAAGGTTACTAACTACCAGAAGATAGATTTAAGACTTTTTGTAAAGGTGAATTCCTACCCATTTTAAATATATTGTTGAAAAATTATTAATTTGTAGTACAATGTAAGTAACAATAATTATTAATTAATATACAATTTAAGCAAAATTACTTTACTAGGAATGGGAGGAATTAATTTGTACTTTAAGAGTATTAAGACAAAAATGGCTATATCCTTTGGAATTTTGATTCTAATTATGTGCATAGGACTTGGTACAGTATCTTTTATAGAATCTTATGATACGTTAGCTTCAAATGCTACTGAATCCTTGCTTCAAATGGCTCAGCAATCTGCAAAATTTGTTCAAACTAAAATTGAAGGACAATTAGATGTAATGAAAGGGCTTGCAGGAAACTATTATATAAAAAGTGATGTATTATCTACAGATCAAAAATTAAATATTTTAAAAGATGAGGTACAAAGAAGTGGACATATAAGTATGGGTATAGGAGATGCTAATGGTAATGTTACATTTACAGATGGAGTAAAGGCAAATTTATATGATAGAGAGAATTATAAAGAAGCACTTCAAGGAAAAAGTTCAGTTTCAGATCCAATTTTAGGAAAGGCAGATAATAGGCTTGTTATGTCTTATGCTGTTCCTATTAAAGACGGTAGTAAAGTTAAGGGAGTTTTAATTGCCACACGTGATGGAAGTGAATTGAGTAAAATAACTAATAATATCAAGTATGGTAAAACTGGAACAACTTTTATGATAAGTAAAACTGGACATACAGTAGCAAATAAAGATACATCCCTTGTACGTAAAATGGAAAATGTAATTGAGAAAAGTAAAAAAGATCCAAGCTTGCAGGAACTAATGAAATTTGAAACTTATATGATGGAGGGAAAGAGTGGCGCAGATGGGTATACTTACAGAGATGGAACAAAAAAATATATAGGATATGCACCTGTAAAAGGTACTAACTGGTCCTTGGGAATATCTGTACCCAAATCTGAAGTTATGGAAAGCCTCACAAAAAATGAAATCTTTCAGGTAATTACAACTATTATTTTTGTATTAATAGGTGTATTAATAGCATTTTTCATTACTTCACTTATATCAAAACCTATAAATGTAATTACAAAGCATTTAAAAATAGTGGCATCTGGTGATTTTACAATGCCAATACCTGAAAAGTTGTTAAAAATGAAAGATGAATCAGGTATGCTTGCGGTTGCGGTAAAGAATATGCAGGAAAGTCAGGGAAATATAATTAAGAATATAATAGAAGAATCTTCTAATGTAACTGAAAATATGAAACAAATTAATGTGGAAATGGAGAATCTTAATAAAAGCATAGAGGAGATATCTGCAACTACAGAACAGTTGTCAGATACTACTGAGGAAACTGCAGCATCTACTGAAGAAATAAGTGCAATATCAAGGGAAATTGAAAAGGATGCAGAATCTATATCGAAAAAGGCGCAATATAGTTCTGAAAGTGTTTCAAATGCAAGCAGTACATCACAGAAAATGAAACAAAAAGCAATGAAATCCAGAGAAAGTATAATGAGCATATACAAAAACACAAAAGAAAGTTTGGAAGATGCCATTGAGAAATCAGAAGAGGTTTCTAAGATTAATGAACTGTCCTCAGCAATTCTTGATATTATGGAAGATACTAATTTATTAGCGCTAAATGCATCTATTGAAGCTGCTAGAGCAGGAGAAGCAGGTAGGGGTTTTGCAGTTGTAGCAAATGAAATAAGAACTCTTTCTGATGATTCTAAAGATACTGTTAATAGAATACAGCAGGTTACAAAAACTATCTTAGAAGTGGTAGATAATTTATCATCTAGTGCTTATGAAATATTGGAATTTATAGATAAAAAGATTTTACCTGATTACAATGAAATTGTAGAATCTCATGAAGAATCTAGTAAGAATTTCTTAGACGTAAATAATATAGTAACAGAGTTTAGTACTACTTCTCATGAACTTCTTGTATCAGTTCAAAATGTATCAAAACTAATGCAAGAGATATCAGACAGTGGAAATGAACAGGCAAGTGGTGCTCAAAATATTGCAGGTGAAACCTCTTACATAACTAAAATGGCAGGACATGTTGTAGAATTAACTGAAAAAGCAAAAGAAAAATCTGACTCATTAGTGGGCATAGTTTCAAGATTTAAAGTATAGAGGTGTTGATTATGAAAAGATTAAATAAACTTTTGGGAGGATTATTTGGAGTAGCCTGTGGAGATGCATTAGGGGCAACTTTGGAATTCTTATCTCAAGAAGAAGGACGTAAAACTTATGGGTATCTAAAAGATATTATAGGCAGAGGTCATTGGAAGTTGAAGCCTGGACAGGTTACAGATGATACCATGATGACTTTATGTGTAGCAGGAGGAATACTTGAGAATCCTGAATGTCCTATTGAATCTATAGGTAATAGATTTGTGAAATGGTACAATAGTGATCCTAAGGATATTGGAATGACTTGTGAGCTAGCTATAAAAAAGTACATTGAAACTGGCAATTGGAAAGAGGCTTCATTTTATGTCCATCATATATCTAATGGCAGGACGGCTGGAAATGGGACCATTATGAGATGTATACCAGTTGCATTATATTATAGAGATTACAGCAAAATGATAGATATAACCAGGCTGCAATCTAAAATGACACATTATGATGAAAAAGCAGCAGACGCCTGTGTAATATATAATACCGTTATTTATAAATATTTAAATGGAGAAACTAAGGAAAGGGCTATTACAGAGACAATTTACAGTAGTGAAGACTATAAAGATGTAATGAATATGAAAAAAGAAGAACTTATACCTTCAGGATATGTAGTTGACACTTTAAGGTGTGCACTCTGGTGTTTTATGAATAATTCAAATTTAGGAGATACAGTATGTGAGGCTGCAAATTTGTGTGGAGATGCTGATACTGTGGCTGCAGTTGCAGGGGGACTTGCAGGTACCTATTATGGATATGACAGTATTCCTGAAAGATGGAAAAATAAGATAGAGGTAAAAGATAAATTAATGAGCATTGGAGAAAAAATAAATAGCACACATAATTGATATAAATATTTTCTCCTCAATTGAAAATACTAGTTTATATAAATAGTAAATCGAAGGAGGAGCAAATATGAATTTTCCAACATCTTTTCCAAAGCAGCATCAGAATCATCATCCGGGATTTCAGTATGAAATGAATCCTATGCCTATATGTGATGATGCTGTGTATAATAGAAAAGGAGACCTTTTAAAAGGAAAAACTGCCATAATTACAGGTGGTGACAGCGGTATAGGTAGAGCTGTTTCTATAGCTTATGCGAACCAAGGTGCAGATGTAGTAATTGTATACTTAAATGAACAAAAAGATGCTGAGGAAGCTAAAAGACTTGTAGAAAGTAAGGGAACAAAGTGCACACTTATAGCAGGGAATATTAGTGATGTAAATTTTTGCAATAGCGTTGTAGAAAAAACTATAAGCGAATATGGAAAAATAGACATACTAGTTAATAATGCTGCTGTCCAATATGAATGTACTGATATAAAGCAGTTATCAGATGAACAATTTGACAGAACTTTTAAAACCAATGCATACGGAACTTTCTATATGACAAGGGCAGCAATGAATCACTTAAAATCAGGAGCATGCATAATAAATACAGCTTCTATAGTAGCTTTTAAAGGAAGTGCTACGCTCATAGATTATTCCATGACAAAAGGTGCAATAGTAGCTTTTACTAGATCATTATCTACTGCACTTGCAAAAGGGAAGACTGGAATAAGGGTAAATGCAGTTGCACCAGGGCCAATTTGGACACCTCTTATACCATCTTGTTTTGATGAAACAAAAACTTCCCAGTTTGGAGGGGATACTCCAATGGCAAGAGCAGGGCAGCCTGTGGAATGTGCAGGAACTTATGTATTTTTAGCTTCTGAAAACGCCTCTTATATTACGGGTCAGACTATCCATGTAAATGGAGGAGAAGTAGTGAACGGTTGAATAGAACTTTAACAAAATTTAATTTAAGTCAAAAATTAGATTGATTAAATATTAAACAAAATCAGAGCTGAGAGCAAAACTACAGCTCTGATTTTTTACATGAAATTAATATTATTGAAAATAATCTGACAATTTTATTGACACTATAAAAGCAAATTAGTATTCTTAAATTAAAGACATGTCTTTAATACGACTAAAATTAAATGTGTATTGATTATTTCGCGGAAAAGAATCCAGTACGGAGCATAGCTCCGTACCAGTAATAATCCGTCTTGAATCCAGCAATTCACGGAATGAATCCACTTGAAATTATAGCTTGTGTTTAGCACAGTACTCACGCATGTTCAGGGATCCTGTTTCAACCCAGATTGCATTATGTACTATTCTGTCCATGATGGCATCAGCATGAACACCACCACCAAGTCTTGAATGCCAGTCTTCCTGACGGTATTGCGTGCAGAAGATAGTAGATGTTGAATCGTGTCTGCGTTCAATCAGTTCGAAGATGAAATGCTGTTCTTCTTCAGAGATATCTTCAAGTAGCCATTCATCCAAAATTAGCAATCCATAACAGCTATACTTCTTAAGTAGTTTTGCTGAGCCCTTAGTGACTAGAGAAGCCTCATCATGCTCTACTAATAAGTCTGGAAGTCTTATATACCTAGTTTTGATCTGATATTTGCAGGCTTGCCTTCCAAGTGCACATGCAAGATATGTTTTGCCAGAACCGGTAAAGCCTTGAAAAATGACATTTGAATTGTTTCCAATGAACTGGCATGTGGACAATTCTTGAATCACCTGCTTTTCAATACCACGTTCTGAATAATAGATATCATTTACTTCGGCTTTGGGAAGCCTGAACTTTGAAAGCTTCATAAGTCGCTGAATCTTACTGTTATATTTCTCCTGGTAAAGATAATCCATCAGCCTTTGTATGCGTTCATCAAATTGCAGAGTGACACAGTTGATGTCTCGCTGCTGTATTTCCAATGCAGTAATGAGTTCACTAAGATTCAGTTCACGCAGTTTTCGTTTTGTTTCATCGTTATGACCTTTCCCCAATAAAATAGACATCTTAAACTCGTAATATCTCTTTATTTCGTAGATTATCATAATTTTTATGCTGCTTTTGATTTTTTATTTGAATTGTTATAATATTTTTCAGGCGTTACATAACCATTAGAAGCATGTATTCTTTGCCTATTATAAAATATCTCAACATATTCAAATACAGCAGCACGAGCTTCTTCACGTGTTTTAAAGTGATTCCCATAAAGCCATTCACATTTCATTTTACCCCAGAATGATTCCATAGGAGCATTATCCCAGCAGTTACCTTTACGAGACATACTGCATATAAATCCATACTTATTTATTAAATTTTGGTAATCATTTGAGCAATATTGTGACCCTCTGTCCGAATGTAGAATAACACCAGTTGGTCTTCCTGCACGTTGATATGCGTCATTTAATGCGTTGATTACTAATTCTTTTGTCATTCTTTCATTCATAGATAAACCAACTATTTTTTGTCCACACAAATCCATTACTGCTGCTATATAAAGCCATCCTTCATTTGTCCACAGATATGTAATATCACTGACCATTTTTTCATTAGGTTTATCCACAGTAAAATCTCGATTAAGAATATTTTTTGCTACTGGAAGTTTATGATTTGAATTAGTAGTAGCCTTAAATTTCTTTGAAACCCTTGATTTTATGCCATTCTGATTCATGATACGTTCTACTCTTTTATGATTAATAGGTTTATCATTTTTCATATTTACTATTTTAGTAATTTTAACAGAACCGAATACATTTCTATTTTCTTTGTGGATTGTTTGAATTTGTTCTAATAACTGTTTATTTTCCTTTGATCTTTGACTTTCAGGTCTTTTATCCCATGCATAGTAACTGCTTCTTGACACGCTTAAAACCTTGCACAGCTTCGCTATTCTATATTTATGGCAACTAGCCTTGATAAACTCAAACCTCTTTATTTTAGGTTCTTGGCGAAGTAGGCTGCCGCTTTTTTTAATATTTCATTTTCTTCTTTAAGATCTCTAATTTCTTTTTCTAATCTTCTTAATTTCTCATCTTCAGGCTTAAGATGTCCACTGCCAGGAAAAGGTGTATCAGGTGATTCTCTATACTTCTTTACCCATCCATGCATTGTTGTTGGTCTTACTCCTAATTCTGTTGCTATCTTATTTAATGATTCTCCAGATTTCTCTAATCTTTTTATTGCTTCAATTTTAAATTCTGCACTATATTGTTTTTTCATAACCCTACCATTCCTTTCACTTTTAATATAACACGAGTTCCTCGTGTCTATCAAAGTGGGTAAGGGTCATTAATCATTACTGCTACCTCCGTAATACTCTGCACCACGTACATATCCACCTGTATTTTTCTTGGGTTTTACGGATGCATTTTTATTTTCTAGATAAATCTGGTCTTGATTAGTAGCAAGAATAGATTTAACATGATGATAGCGGGGCGTTTTGACTCTAGTTAGTGCCAACTCGCAGGCAGTTTCCAGACGGGCTTCTGAATAGGTTTTGCTCAAGCGTAAAACGGACAGGGATGGGTTGTATCCCTGTTCTTTTATTTTTACTCCAGCAAATATCCTATCAATAACCTCACCGGTACTGCTTCCGATAGAATAAGCCCGTCGTCTGATTCGTGTATTATCCCATTCAGGTTGTTGGAACTGATCAGGCATGTCTTCAGCGTGTGTTGAATAACGATTGATTACATAATCAGGAAACTTTGTATGGGTAGCAACACGTTCCCTTGATATATATATTTCCAAGTTAGAATCGGTAACTTTTAGGTCTGCTGTTTTACCAACATATTGATAAGGGCAGGAATATCGATTCTTGTTATAGACCACGTGACAGTCAAGATTTACTTTTCTGCCATAAATCCATTCAGCGATTTCATATGGGATGATTGGAAGATTATGAAGATAACTCTTTTCTTCTTCAAAAACTGCCTTTCGGCTTCCCTCACGTTTTTGGAACTTTTGGTTATTAAAGTCCGTAAGGGCATTTGAGACACCCATCTTTAATTCATGAAATGAGTAATAGAGCTTATTACGAAGTTTAGCAATGATGGCAGTTGCTACCTTTCCAACAGTACCTTCTACTGATGCTTTCTGTTTAGGTTTTCTGACTCCGGTTGGCATGATTGCTGTCATGTAATGAGAACCAAGTGCCTCATAATTGTCGTTAAGTATGATATCGCCTTCTTTAGGATGGGATATAACACCAGTTTTGAGATTATCGCAAACAGTACGGATGGTGACACCACCAAAGAATTCATACATGTGAATATGACATCTAAGCCATGTGTCCTGCTTCATATCAAGACAGGGCTCTACATATGAATACTGGCTATATGGAAGTGTAGCAACAAACAGATATACGGTAATCACTTCACCTGTTGTAGCATCAACATAAGACATCCCTGGTCCTGACCAGTCTACTTCTGTGATGACACCTGGCTTGTGATCCAGATGATTAGTCAGTTTGTTTGCAATCGTATAATCACTGTATCCCTCGCAGAATTTAGTGTAGCCCATAGAGATTTCGTTGGAGCTATTACATTTATCACAGTATTCCTGCCAAAGCAGTTTTAATGTAACACCAACTTTCTTCAATTCTTTGTGAACATACTCATAATCAGGATTCCTATACATATTTTCGATGACATGCTTATCCGGATAGAAAATCCGATATACGATTTCCTCATCCATGTCTTTGACAGTATCGAAGGTAATGCCGAGAGAATCAGCGATGTGAAACACATCACTAACAGAGTTTTTAGACATATGCCTGGTAGCTGCAATTGTGTTACGTGACATACGTGCTGCTCGAAGCTCTAGGATGAGCTTCACTTTGATTTTATTGGCCATAAAAAGGCCTCCCTTCTGTAAAATTAGGTAGCTTTTAGCTCCATATTTATTGTACAGAAGATTTATGAATAAGTGGAATCATTCCACGAATGACCTTATAAAAAACAGAGTGGAATCATTATGCGAATAGGTGGCTCTCAATTGCGTATTGATGGCTCCGTGAACGCGAAATAATCATGTATTAATCATATTATTAATAGTGTGGTAAAATTACAACTATTTTTTTACAACTATTTGTGTCACTGGTGGTGGCAATGAAATGGAAGTTAAAATAGTGAGATTTTAGTTCGTATTGAAATTAAAAAATAGCAGAGAAGTAAAAGTAGAAAGGAAATCAAAGTATGGAGTATTTTCAAAGAGTTTCAGAAATTGTTGAGTTAAAGAAAGATTTATTAGTTAAAGTTAGTGATGAAATATGGAAATGTGCAGAAACTAAATTTGAAGAATTTAGATCTGCAGAAATATTATGTAAAGCTTTAGAAGAAGAGGGATTTACAGTTAAAAGGGGAGCAGCCGGAATCAAAACTGCTTTTATTGGAAGTTATGGTAAGGGAGAACCGATAATTGCCGTTCTTGGGGAATATGATGCACTTCATGGGTTAAGCCAGGAGGGTGGAATTGCGGAGCAAAAGCCAATTATACCTGGTGGAAGCGGTCATGGATGTGGACATAATCTTCTTGGCACAGGTGCTTTTGCTGGAGCTATAGCTATTCGTTATTATATGGAAGAGAATAATTTACCGGGAACAATCAGATATTATGGATGTCCTGCTGAAGAAGGTGGGGCAGGTAAAGTATTTATGAGCAGAGAAGGAGTATTCAACGACGTGGACTGTGCTTTAACATGGCATCCTGATACAGGCAATGGGGTTGGTTTAAATTCTACTCTTGCGGTTTATGATGCATGTTTCAAGTTTAAAGGAAAAAGTGCTCATGCAGCTATGGCACCACATTTAGGCAGGAGTGCATTGGATGCAGTAGAAGTTATGAATGTAGGTGTAAATTATTTAAGAGAACACGTCATTCAAGAGGCAAGGATTCATTATGCTATAACGGATGCTGGAGGACAATCTCCAAATGTTGTACAAGCACAGGCTGAGGATAACTTTTCTATCCGGGCACCAAAAGTATCTCAAGTAAAAGACATTTATGAAAGAATTTGTAATATTGCTAAGGGGCGGCATTGATGACCGGTACTAAGGTTGAAGGATCTATACAATCTGCTCTTTCAAATTTTATCCCAAATAAAATACTAGAAACAATGCTATATGAAAATTTAAAAAAGTTAGGAATACCTAAATATAATGAAAATGATAGACAATTTGCTAAAAAAATTAGAGATGTGCTGCCAGAGGATAATAAGAGAAACGATATAAATGTATTAACAGTTGGGGAACTGAAAGGCAAAGATATTTCAGATGTCATTAATCCTTTTATAAAACAAGAAAAAACAGTACCTGTGTCTACTGATGTAGGTGATGTGAGCTGGATTGTACCAACGGGAATATTTAATGTAGCTTGTGCAGCTTTAGGAACTCCGATACATTCATGGGCATTTGTTTCACAGGGAAATACATCCATTGCTCATACAGGAATGTTACATGCAGGAAAGCTGATTGCTTCAACTGCAGTAGAACTTTTGAAAAATCCTGAATTAATTCAAAATGCAAAAGCCGAACTAAAAGAACGCTTAGGTGGAGAAAGTTATATTTGCCCTATACCAAGGGACATAAAAGCACCTACGCCTAAAAAAGCTTAAAATTTGAGGCTTAAATAAGAAAAATATCAAGGGTAAATATTGAATTTATCTGATATAAAATTTAAATATGGAGGAAAAATATGATAGAAAAGAAGTATGGTTTTATAGAAAAAGTAGCAGTATTATCGGTAGCATTATTAATGTATACGACAAGTATGACTACACCTGCACTTGGAGAAATATCCAAAGCATTTCCTAATGCCAGTTCTGAATTGGTAAAACAAATCGCTTCTTTGCCATCTTTGATGATGGTAGCATTTTCATTAGTAGCAGGTCAACTTGAGCGTTTCATGAGTAAGAAAAAAATATTATGTATTGCCATGTTATTTCAATTTGTTGGAGGCATGCTGCCTATATTTGCAAATAGCATTACTTTCATTTTGGTTACAAGGGTAATTTTCGGAGTAGGTTATGGACTGCTGTTTCCACTTTCTACCCCACTTCTTGCAGATATGTTCCAGGGAGATGAGTTTAAAAGACTACTAGGCTATAAAGCTTCAATAGGGGCTATTACCGGAGTAGTATTTCAGATGCTAGGAGGATTTTTAGCAGCGATAAACTGGAGATACTCATTTTTAGGATTCCTTCTTATGATACCAATTTGTTTATTGATCATATTAAAATTACCTGACATCGGAGATAAAAAAGTTTCTGGAGATAAAAATGATACTTCAAAGAGTAAATTGACTTCGAAAACTTATATTCTTTCAATTTTAAATTTATTACTAAACATTCTTCAATTTACATTTATGACAAATATCGCAATAGTAATGGCTGCAGGAAAAGTGGGAAATGCAGCTAAAGCTGGCATGGTGCTCACTGCATTTACCGGAGGTGCATTTGCTGCAGGTCTTTTATACGGAAGGATATTTAATATATTTAAAAGGTTTACCATAGCAATTTCTGTTGGGCTGCTTGGAATTTCATTCTTGATTTTACTCAATGTAAATACATATTCAATGTATTTGTTAGCAGGAATTATTTTTGGATTAGGATTTGGTACATATAATCCAGACTATGCAGCTAAGTTAGTAGTTTCTTCTGATAAATCTATTTCTGCACGTACTTTTTCAGTATCTGTTGCCTTACAGGGATTGGGACAATTTGTATCTCCTATTATTTTAGGATCAATAACTAGTATATTTGCTCTTAAGGGTCCAAAAGCTGATTGGGTTGTAGCTTCAGTATGTCTTTTAAGCGCCTGTGTAGTTATGTCACTAGTGATAGCTTTTACAAAGCTGAAAATTGGTAATGTTTCAGAAAGTGAATAAAGTTTTTACAAATTATGCTTGATATTTTAATAAAAAGAATGATGGCCCAATGATCTGTGCAGGATCGCATGGATAATTTTTATCCTGTGATCTCTGCACTATAAAGTTACATCTTTAATATGGCAGCTTTTGTAAGTACTTTATTTTGTTGATAAATTACAAAGATATAACATGGACATTCATGAAAAATAAAAAGCATTTAGAAAAAATTATTTACAGACCATTAAAATTTGGAATTATAATCGAAATAAAGCAAATAAATTTTCTTTGGACGTCCTACTAACTTATCTGATTTTTTATTTATAGATTTTGCAAAACCGCTTTTGCACAGTTTATTCAGTATTCTATTGGCACTTCGAATTGTGATACCCATATAAAAGGATAAATCGTCTGATGAAACTTCATTAGTATTTAACTTCTTAGTGATTCCAATTAATTTTAGTATTGTAACGGAAGATAGTTTTGTTTTACTGCTAATTAGTTCTATATCTGAATTGTTATGTTCTATAAAATGGATACAAATATTTTCTGATAATGGTCCAATAATTTGGTCTTGTTCATTTAGAATAAAGCTGCAATTTTTATCATATCTATTAGCTTCGATATTTGCACTTATTGATCTTTTTCTTGCTTCCATAATTGTACTGCCAATACCCCAACCTATATTTAAATTGAATGTATTTGAAGTTTTTATATAATTAAGAAGCGAGCAATATTTATAATTACCAGTTAATTCTTTAAGAATTTTCTTTGAAATTATAATTTCAAAGTTAATATCATTTCTTACTATAGAATTTGGCAGATTGTGTTCATGCTGAAAGTCAATTAAAGATTTATTTAATGCTAGTAGGCGTACTTCTTCTTCATAATTAAAGGTAGTATTGTGTGGTTTAATATCGCAAATAGAGATATGTCCTATAGTAATCTGGCTATCTTCAAAATTTTTTATTTTTACATAATTCACAGCTTTAGCTAAAGCATTCATTACATTTTTAGAGGATGGGGAAATATAAAAAGTTTTTATTCCCATATCTTTCAGTGGTTTTTCAAGATTTCCAACTCGTGTAATAGATATATCTATTAATCCATTTTCCCACAATTCTATATGTTTATCCAATACTTTTTCATAAATTGTATTATCATTTTTAAAATAATATGTATATGGGAAATTATCTTTAGGTAAAATTTCTTTAATTCCCATATAATCATTTGTTTCATTTAAGAAATCAATATAAGTTCTTGAAAAGTCAAATTTATTATTTTCTATAATTAATTTTAGGAATAGCTTATATAAATCTTCATTTGATACAGTTAAATAAAAACAGGGTACTGTAGATTTTAAATCATCACTTATTTTTGAAAAAATAAGTTCTCCACCTAATAAAAATGCATCTACTAGTGGCATGTTTTTTATAAATAAATTTTCAACATCGTTTAAATTTTCGTAAGGTATTAGTACTATGTTATTCTCATTTTTTAATATATGCTGATAAGTTTTTATTCTACTTATTAATGGTACAGAAGCTAAAATTCCAATGGATACAGACATGAAAGCACCTCTCTATTCTAAGCATGTACACAGCCTATGTAATTAGATGTATAAGTTAATTATACAAGTTTTTATATTTACTATTATATCTTATAAAATAAACAATTTAAAATTATTTGTTACCATTTTAAAGGTGGTAAGTAATATAAGTTTGCAGCTGAGTGAGATATTCAGAGGTTGACTTAAGCCAACCTTCAATATAGAATTTCATATAAGGCTTAGTCTATAAATTGAGCAATTTCATCTAGGCTTTTACGTACCTTATTGCGGAGAGTTGTATCTGCAGAATATCCTACACTTATGACAAGTCTAATTCTTTTAGAATTTGGTATGTTGAGTAAATCCTTAAGCTTTTTTTCATTAAACCAGCCCATTATACAGGTAGATAGTCCTTGCTGCGTAGCTGCTAGACATATGTGAGCAGTTGCAATTCCTATATCTATGGGGGCATAATCCTGATCTTTAATTTTACCACCAATTCTAGCTTTAATATCTGTTTTTTCCTGAAGTACAATAATAAATGAAGGACAATTATCTGTAAATTTATTCATTCCTAGATCTTGAAGACATTTAGAAACCTTAGGTGACAGGTCTTTATTATTTACAATAATAAATCTCCAGGGTTGACCATTGCAAGCTGAGGGTGCAATTCTAGCTGCTTCTATACAGGCAACTAACTTTTCCTTTTCTACTTCTTTTTCTTTATAGTTTCTGCAGCTTTCACGTTGCTTGATTAAATCAAAATAATCAGTCATAAATACATCCCTTTCGTAATTTGTTCATTTAAGTCCTTTATAATAATATAGTTTACATTTGTCAAGATATATTTACATAACAAAATAGCCTCCTATGATATTTTGATTTTATCATAGAAAGCTATATTTTACAGAATTTTTATTACAAACTCCTTTATCTTAAGCATTGTTTACAGCTTTAGTAAATTTAAAATTATAGTATCATTTAATTATATTAGCTATTTCTTTTATTACTTTTTCAAAATTATCATTAAAATTATTTTCTATAATTATGTTAGCTTGATTTATAACTTCACTTGCTGACTTTCTCATTTGACTGTCTTTGGTATTTTTGATCATAACGAAAACACCTGGATTAACAACTTTTCGTAAGCTATTTGATTCACATACTATAAGAGAATTTTCAGGTATTTGGGTAATAAACGCATTAAATCCTTCGGACATATTATTTTTTAATGTTTTTAACCAGTAAACTTTTTCTGCTCCCGCAGCTAATAATAGAGAAGTATCTTTATTATTAGCTGCATTTAATTCCTCCGTTATCTCAAAATTTCCTTTCAAATTTGAACATACCCCGCAGCCTTCTCCTCCGTGAATGCATTTTCCGTTTTTCTCTTGAATAGTTGTTACTTTTAGTGCTATCACTGGTCTAGTTAATTTATATTTATTTATTATTAAAATAGCAAGAGTAGTTTTCCCACTGTTTCTAGCAGTTGAACCAATTAAAATCATATTGGGTATAGTATACTTATTAGTCACTATTTTTGATCACCTCTTTATCAATTAATATTTTAGGCATTTTCAAAGAAATAACTAGTCAGTATGCTAGCTTATTTTCTTTCAAATGCCTTAAAAGCAGCCAAGCTGACAACCTATGATCTTTATAGAATTTTCATTACATAACTTTCCTATATCTGAAATATTTATTTTCAGTTTTTCTGCTATTTTATAAGCATCAGAACATGCTAGACATTTCTTATCCTTATGTATTTTGCAGTAGCTCTCTATAATTTCCAATATAATATTTTTGTCCATTTTGTTCCTCCTTTTCCAATCCACTTATTCGTTTGATGACTACCTACTTAAATATTAATAGTATAATCTCAATGCTATTCTTTATACAATAACGTACCTAGATTTGATTTATTCAAATCTAGGTACATTTTTCCAAAACTAATTCAATTTTTATATGCTTTTATTTTTTAATAACTCTAAAGCATTAGATTGACGCTTATTTTTAATACTATTATTTATAACTTCTGGACTAACTATGACGAAGGCATCAGCTGGACAAACTTCTACACAAGCTGGACCTTCAGGCCTGCCTGCACACAAATCACATTTATGTGCTGCCATAACTTCTTTATTCTCACTTTCTTCTTTAGTGATTACATTTAAGATTTGTGTTTGTTTATGGCTATTTTTGTATTGTGGTACCATATCCATAGCACCAAATGGGCAAGCAAGCATACATATTTTACATCCAATACATAATTCTGTTTTTACAACAATTTTATTCTCTTGATGAACAATTGCACCTACCGGGCAAACATTTGCACAAGGTGAATCATCACACTGCCTGCATTGTATCGGCACGGTAACTTTTTCTGCCCGTATTAGATTGATACGAGGTGAAAAAGGAACACCTGCAGATCCTGCAGTAAGTATACTAACATCTAAATGTGCAGTTGCACAGGCAATTTCACAAGACTTACATCCAATGCACTTATGGGGATTTGCAACAACAAAGGTATTCAATACAATTACCTCCTTAAGCGTCTTTACGCATACTCTTTTTACGGAAAATCTTACGCTTTTGACATCCGAAATCTGAGAAATCTAATTTTTTTATTTTTACCGAACAAACTTTAAACTCAGGTGTTCCAGTAACAGGATCAGGGGCACTATTAGTCAAAATATTAGCTGGACTCTCAGTAAAATGGAAAGTAATAAATGTTAATCCCTCTGGTACCCTAGTTGTTACTTGTGCTTTTGTGATTAATGAGCCGCGTCGTGTTGATGCGCTAATTTCATCACCGTCTTCAATATTGAGATTTTTTGCATCTGTAGGATTAATTTCCAAAAATCCTTCTGGATCCGCACCATTTAGGCCCCAACAACGTCTTGTCATAGTCCCTGTATGATATTGAGTAACGATACGTCCAGTAGTCAGCATCAATGGATATTCTTCATCAGGAAGCTCAGCAGGTTCTTTATACTCAATTGTGGAAAACTTACCTAAACCACGGGAAAACTTACCAATGTGCAAAATAGGTGTACCAGGATGATTCTCATTTGGACATGGCCATGGAATGCCACCATTCTCCAACCGTTTATAACTAATACCAGCATAACTTGGTGTTAAAGATCTCATTTCATCAAATATATCCTCAGGAGAACTATAATCTGCTGGATAATCCATTGCATTCATAATGTCCCGGAGTATTTGCCAATCTGGAAGACTATTACCTATTGGTTCTACAGCCTTACGAATACGCTGCACTGTACGATCAGTACTACTAAAAGTTCCATCTTTTTCAGCATAGGATACGCCCGGAAGAACAACATCAGCAACTTTAGCTGTTTCAGTTAAGAAAATATCTTGAACAACCAAAAAATCCAAATGCTTTAAACAATGTTCCACATGATTTATATCAGGGTCGCTGCGCATTGGATTTTCACCAAATACATACAGCATTTTGACCTCATCTTTTTCAATTGCATTCAAGATAGACGGAATATTAAGTC
Organism: Clostridium sp. 001; assembly: GCF_019056555.1. Taxonomy (NCBI): domain Bacteria; kingdom Bacillati; phylum Bacillota; class Clostridia; order Eubacteriales; family Clostridiaceae; genus Clostridium; species Clostridium sp. 001. Next base: position 4,536,920 of record NZ_CP020473.1, read on the forward strand.
CAACTTTATCACTTAACTGAGCATTCCATGCTTTTTCGAATTTAGCTTTCACATCAGGATTAGTTACTGGTTGGTAACCAGTGTAGACATTAGGCAAAGCTCCCATATCACATGCTCCTTGCACGTTATTCTGACCACGCAGAGGGTTAACTCCTCCTTTAGGCTTGCCAATATTACCAGTAAGCATCATGATATTTGCTGTAGATAGTACATTATCAACACCGGTAGTATGCTGTGTAATACCCATAGTATAATACAAAGCAGCAGCATCAGCCTTAGCAATAATTCTTGCCGCTTCTATTATCTTGTCTGCTGGAACCTTAGTTATACTTGATGTATACTTTGGCGTGAATTTCATTACAACTTCTTTGAAAGCCTCAAAATTCTCAGTTCTTTTAGCAATAAATGCTTCATCAGCTAGTCCTTCTGTCAATATGACATATGACATTCCATTTAGAAGTGCTACATCTGTACCTGGTTTATGCCGCAGCCAAATATCAGCATGTAATGCCACATCGGTTTTGCGGGGATCAGCCACTACTAGCTTAGTACCGCGCTCTTTAGCTTTTAGCATTTTAATACCAATTATAGGATGACATTCTGTAGTGTTTGTACCAATTGCAAAAATAGCATCTTTAGGTCCCATTTCATCAAGTTCATGTATTGAGTTTGTCATTGCTCCACTGCCAAATGCTGTGCCTAGACCAGACACTGTAGGAGCATGTCACAAACGGGCACAATGATCAATGTTATTAGTACCAATCACTGCACGCATTAATTTTTGCATAAGATAATTTTCTTCATTAGTACATCGGGCTGAACTAAAAGCCGCAACACTGTCAGAACCATATTCTTTTACAGTTTTTTTGATTTTAGAAACAATAAAGCCAATTGCTTCCTCCCATGTAACCTCAACCAGCTTTCCTTCTTTTCTAATCAAAGGATTAGTTAGACGATCTTTATGATGTACAAAATCAAAACCAAAACGTCCTTTTGAACAAAGCTTCCCTTGGTTTACTGAATTTACATTATCATCTGGGGTTACACTAACAATTTTTCCATCTCTTACATTTAAGAAAAATGTGCATCCTGTTCCACAATAAGGACAAGTAGTTAGTATACTTTTCACATTCTTACACTCCTTTCTTTAAGTTTAAGTATTAAGCGTTTGCGAAACGCCTTAACCCTCATAAATGCGGTGTATTTTTTGTTGCAAAATAAAATAACTCCTCACTGATTTATGGTAAAATTGAATTGAAAAGAAACAAAATCACCATATACCTCAGAAAGGAGTATATATTTATGATACCATATAAACAGCTTTCTTTGGCAGATATTTTTTCTGATTGCAAAGAAAAATTTCAAAATAACAAGCCTCAGTTTCTTTCTTTACTTGAAAATACTATTAATCTTGATGATTTAATCCCTGCTTCCTTCATAAATCATTTTTATGCTTCTATCGGAAGGCCCCGTAAATATAGTCTTTACGCCATGCTCCGTGCTTTGATTTTGCAGCGCATTTTTTCTATTCCTACTGATTCCCTTTTGATTATTTTTCTTAAATATTCTCAAGAGTTAAGAGATTTCTGCGGTTTCCTTAAAGTCCCTGATGCTTCTAAATTCACACGTTTTAAACAGGATTTTATTCTGGACTTACAATTGATGTTTGATAATCTCGTTGATATTACTGAACCAATATGCCAGCAAATTGACCCCAAACTTGCTTCTATGACTATTTTTGATACTTCTGGTATTGAAGCTTTCGTTACTGAAAATAATCCTAAATATGCTAATCGTATCATAAAACAGCTTAAGACTTTTAAGAAAGTACATGGTTTAAATGATTCCTATGATCCTTATAAAGCTGCTTACGGTGCCATGCCTTCTCATGCTAATGCCAATCATGCTGTTCAGCAGATGTATATTAACGGGCATTTCTGTTATGCCTTTAAATTTGGCATTGTAACCAACGGCCTTGGTATTGTAAGAGATATTTCATTTTACAATCAGAATTTCCTTAAAGCACATCCTGATATTGTTATTGAGAAAAAATCTGATTCACCAGATGAAGATAAATCTCTTGCTGATTCTAAAGCTCTTATACCTGTTCTTATGGATTTCTTTGCAAAACATCCTTTGATAAATCCAAAAATCTTTTTAGGTGATGCTGCTTTTGACAGCATTCTGATTTATCGATACATTTTGCATGATTTGAAATTTGAAAAGGCATTTATTCCATTAAAAACTAAACTTGCATCAAAAGAATCCGACTGCCCTTTAAATGAAGATGGTATTCCATGCTGTCCTTATGACCATTCGCTTCCAATGAAACGAGAAGGTAGTAAAACACACTTACGTTCTGGAATTCCATCAATGAAATTCGTATGTCCCAAAATGAAATGGGTATACAATAAAAAAACTAAAAAGAGCAAACGTGTAACTCTATGTGAAAATCCATGTACAAAATCTTCCTGCGGAAAAATGTTTTACATTTATCCTGAAAAGAATCTTCGTGCATATCCTGGAACTACTCGTGGAAATCTCCAATGGGAAAACACTTATAAAATCAGGACTGTTGTCGAGAAAAACATCAACCATTTCAAAGGCAGTTATTGCGTTGTGGATCGTAAGACACAAAATGAGCTAACGCTTCATACTGACTTACTTCTATCCGGTATAACTCAGCTAATAACAGTCATTGCAGCAAATAAAATACATAAAAATGAATATATACGAAGCCTAAAACCATTAATTGCATAAATTTTATTTTTAAAAAATAGGAACCCATCTTTGCTTTATTTCGTGCACCCTTTTTTATCAATATGGTTATTTCAAATCATAAAAGTTTGTATTTAAACTTCTAACAATGCTTTTGCAACTTCTAAACATCTTTTATTCATTTTTATCAGTGAGTTTCGCAATTACCTAAGTTTAAGTATTGTAGTTCTTTTTACCTGTGTTTCCACACAATTTAATATTATGACTAAAACATAGGCTGTTTCTTTTTAATGAAATTATAAATTTTTTAATGAAATTATAAATTTTTTAATTTTAGACTAAATTTGCGATATAATAATATGATAAATTTATTTTGAATTTTAGTAGAAACTATCTGTGTGAATATTATATCACAAAATAATCTAAGTGAAAATGGTTTCATAAAGCTTGCATTTTTATAATATTCGAACACTTTTCAAAGATATAAAGTAACATTGCTCTTTATTTGAGCATTTTATTAGTATAAAATAATACATTGTTCTTTATTTGATCATTTTGTTAATATAGAATAATATATTGTTTTTCATCTCAAATAGCAATGCTATTATTGCTGCATTTACTATCAGTACTTAATAATCAGTATATCATATATGTTCTGGTTATTAAGTATTTTTTATAAATATGTTTGGTACAATTTATGCTTTAAATATATATAATTGGGTAAATAGGATATACCTATAGAAGAAACATTAAATAAATTCTGTTTTTAAGGAGGTGTGAATTTGAAAATAGAAGTTAGACTATTTGCTTATTTTAGAGAAAATAGAGATAAAAAATTATTTTTAAAATTTAACGAGCCCGTAACACCTGCGGATATATTTAAAAAGATAAATATTAAGGAAGAAGAAGTAGCTATTTTACTTATAAATGGTAGGGATGGTAAAGCAAATACAGAACTTAATGACAATGATGTATTGTCATTGTTCCCACCAGTAGGAGGCGGTTAAATTTGGAACGTTATGTTAGAAATATGAAAACCCTGTCAAAAGAAGAAAATGATAGCTTAAAGAAATTTAAAGTTTGTGTTGTAGGCTGTGGAGGAATTGGTGGTTATGTCATTGAAATGCTTGGAAGAATAGGAATAGGAAATATTACTGCAGTAGATGGGGATGTATTTGAGGAATCTAATTTGAATAGGCAAATACTTTCAAGTACAGACATTATAGGTTTTAGCAAAGCACAGGAAGCAAAGGCTAGAATGGAAAAAGTAAATCCACTAATAGAGGTAAAAGCATTAGAAAAAATGCTTACGGAAGATAATGCTTGCAGTATTTTAAGTAATCACGATGTAGTAGTAGATGCTCTTGACAGCATACCAGCAAGATTATTACTTCAACGCAGCTGCAAAAAACTTAATATACCAATGGTTTATGGAGCCATAGCAGGATGGTATGCTCAAATTACTACTATACTTCCAGGGGATGATACCTTAAATAAGATTTATAATGTAGATAAGCAAACATCTAAAGGAATTGAAAAGGAAATGGGTAATCCATCATTTATACCAGCTTTAGCAGCTTCAATTGAAGTAAGTGAAGTAATAAAGCTTCTTTTAGGTAGAGGAGAACTTTTAAGAAAAAAGATGGCCTTTATAGATCTTCTCTCAACTGAGTATGATATAATTCCCCTGTGATAAACAGGATTCTTGCTGATTTAGCACTTAGAAGGCGTTATCTTTTAGAAAAAATATATAAGTAAGTATAATATTACAGGACTTCAAGTTTTTGATCCTAACGCTAAGCCTATGGAGATAAAACCAATGAGTATGTCATGAAAATGATGTGCTTTCCGTGTTTGAGAAGAAGGCCATTGCAAATATCGAGAGAATAGGTATGTGCTTTTGGCATGTGCCTATTTTTTATATATCTGTATTGGCAAAAACTTGACAAAATTAATGACACCTAGGCAAAGGAAGGATGTTCGGTTATTGCAGGAAGGAGAGAACTGATATGAAATTAGAGGTTAAAAACGCTATTTGTGGTTATGGTACAAGCATTATAGTAAAAAATATATCTATGAATGTAAGCTCGGGAGAAATATTATGTTTGTTAGGACCTAATGGTGTAGGAAAAACAACTTTCTTTAAGACTATATTAGGATTCTTAAAGTTAAAGGGTGGGGAAATACTTTTGGATGGAGAGAATATACATAATTGGTCTAGAAAGAAATTAGCTAAAACTATTGGTTATGTACCTCAGGCACATACACCCCCTTTTCCATTTAAAGTTTTTGATGTGGTATTGATGGGGAGAACTGCTCACCTTTCAATGTTTTCTTCTCCTACAAAAGAAGATATGGACATTGCAGAAGAGGCCATAAATACTTTGAAAATATCCTATCTAAAGGACAAGGTATATACGGAAATAAGCGGTGGTGAAAGGCAAATGGTTTTAATTGCTAGGGCTCTTGCTCAGCAGCCCAAAATGTTAATAATGGATGAACCAACTTCTAATTTGGATTTTGGAAATCAGATTAGAGTACTAGAACAGATAAATAAGCTTTCTGAAAGAGGATTAGCAGTTGTTATGACTTCACATTTTCCCAATCATGCTTTTCTATGTTCCACAAAAGTGGCACTTATGGAAAAAAGCAATGTATTTACAGTAGGCAGCGTGAATGAGGTTGTAACAGAGGATATGCTTAAAAAAGCATATGGTATTAATGTAAAAATTATAACTACAGTTGATTCAAATGGACAGCAAATCAAAGCCTGCATACCTATGATTAACTAAAATATTTTACATTAAAGAGACATTTTCTATAAACAAAATAGGAGTAGGAGGCTGTTTCATGCAAACGTTAAGAGGAGAAAGTGTAAAAAAAAGCAATATAATATCTATAAAAATTATACTTATTATCCTGGCCCTTTTTACATTTTTGATTTCATTTACTATGGGAAGGTATTCAGTATCATTTAAAGATCTTTTTTATATATTTTATGCAAAAATATTTGGGTTACCTCAAATCTGGTCTGAAAATGTTGATACTGTATTATTTAAAATAAGATTACCAAGGATTATAGCTGCGTTATTAATTGGTTCTTCACTTTCAGTAGCTGGGACTACATATCAATGCCTATTTAAAAATCCTATGGTTTCTCCTGATATATTAGGTGCTTCAGCAGGTGCCGGTTTTGGTGCTGCAATGGGACTTTTATTATCTTTTAATATGGCAGGAGTACAATTTCTTGCTTTTGCCTTTGGCATGGGTGCAGTTCTTATTACTTATGCTGTTAGTAAGGTTATTGGACGTAGTAATAATACAACTTTAATATTGGTACTTACGGGTATAGTGGTATCATCCCTTTTTCAATCCCTTATTTCTTTAACAAAATATGTAGCTGATCCAGACAGTAAACTTCCAGCAATAACGTTCTGGCTTATGGGTGGTCTTTCTACCATAACCTTTAAAGAAATTCATATTCTTTTAATTACATTTATTATAGGAGTTGTTCCAATTTTATTATTGAGATGGAAGTTAAATGTTATTTCTTTTGGTGAAGAAGAAGCAAAATCACTAGGAATAAATACAGATAGAATGAGAATTATTTTAATATTTTGTTCTACTTTATTAACTGCTGCCTCTGTTTCTATGGCTGGAATAATTGGATGGGTAGGCTTGGTTATTCCTCATGTGACTAGGATGATTGTAGGTCCTAATTATAAAGATCTTTTACCAGGTTCTATATTAATTGGAGGCGCTTATCTTCTTTTAATTGATAACATCTCTCGTACCATATTTTCTATGGAAATACCACTAGGTATTTTAACGTCATTAATAGGCGCACCATTCTTTATAACTATTTTATTAAAAGGAAGGAGGCAGTAATATGAAGCTAAAAATTAGTGAACTTCTAATAAATTGGTATATTTAATAAAAATATTTTAAGTAATCTGGTAAAACAAAACTAATACCTAATTTATTATAATTTTTATTATGAAAGGATGTATAAAAATGAAAAAAATAACAACAATTATTCTATGTATTTTCTTAATGATGTTTTTTACTGCTTGCAATTCAAGTCAATCGACTCAATCATCAAACAAATCTTCTTCGACACAAGAAACTAGCTCAAAAACAAAAACTATTACAGATACTTCTGGTGCAAAAGTTCAAGTTCCTACAAAAATAAACAAGGTTGCTGATTCTTGGAAGGCACATAATGAAGTTTTATCAGTATTAGGCGATGGTGATAAAATTGTGGAAACAGTGCTTAGTGAAAAATCTATGCCTTGGTTATATAAAGTTAATCCAGCTATGAAAAAAGCAGTTACTACTTTTGGTGCAAATTTTAATACAGAGGATTTAATGAAAAATAAACCTGACATAGTATTTGTATCTTCTGGTGATGCAAATGCTAATAAAATTTCTAGTTTAGGAATTCCAGTAGTTCAATTAAATTTTACTACTTTTGACACAATGAAAAAATGTGTATCTTTAACTGGTGAAATTTTAGGTGGAGATGCTGCAAAGCGTGCAGATAAATATAACAAATATTTAGATGATAAGGTTAAAATGGTTAAAGATGTTACCTCAAAAATACCAGATAGTGAAAGACCTAAAGTTCTTCATGTAGAGTCGCTGTCTCCAATTGGTGTAGATGGAAGCAAAACTATTATTAATGAATGGATTGAAGCAGCTGGAGGAGTAAACGCTGCAAAGGATGTTACTGGAAATATGAAGGAAGTATCCTTAGAACAAGTAATTCAGTGGAATCCTGATATTATTATATTTGGGGCTAATGGTGCTAGTGGTAAAGTTAACTCTATAGATAAATTAATTAATGATCCAAATTGGCAGAAGATATCAGCAGTTAAAAATGGAAAAGTATATCAAAATCCTACTGGTGCATTTTTATGGGATCGTTACAGTTGTGAAGAAGCGCTTCAAGTTCAATGGGCTGCTAAAACAATTCATCCAGATAAATTTAAAGATTTAGACATAGCTGCTGAAACAAAAAATTTCTATAAAACATTTTTAAACTATAATCTTACTAATGAAGAGGTAGATAAAATATTGAAAGCACAATCTCCTGGAAAATAGTAATGAATAAGCAAGTAAGCTCTAAAGTATATGCTAATTGTGATCCATATTGGAACGTTTTAAAAAAACAGAAATAGTATTGTACGTTATTTGACCACTTTTTTAAAAATAAAATGATAATATTGTATTTTTTTTGAGCATTTTGGCAATATGGAGAACTGTATTGCTTATTATTTAAGCATTTTATTATAAAATAAAAAAACGTTATTAAATTATTTACTATGAATTCACTTGATAATCAACACATTGCATGTAATGTTGATTATTGAGTGTTTTTTTGTAACCATATTTGGCACAATTTATGCTCTATAACATTTCTGAAATAAATATATGTATATGAGGAGGAATTTCAATGTATGGTTATAATGGTAAAGTATTAAGAATTAATTTAAAAGAAAGAACTTGCAAATCAGAAAATTTAGATTTAGATAAAGCTAAAAAGTTTATAGGCTGTAGGGGACTAGGTGTTAAAACTTTATTTGATGAAATAGATCCTAAAATAGATGCATTATCACCAGAAAATAAATTTATAATTGTAACAGGTCCGTTAACTGGAGCTCCAGTTCCAACTAGTGGAAGGTTTATGGTAGTTACTAAAGCACCGCTTACAGGAACTATAGGAATTTCAAATTCGGGTGGAAAATGGGGAGTAGACTTGAAAAAAGCTGGCTGGGATATGATAATAGTAGAGGATAAGGCTGATTCACCAGTTTACATTGAAATAGTAGATGATAAAGTAGAAATTAAAGATGCGTCACAGCTTTGGGGAAAAGTTACATCAGAAACTACAAAAGAGTTAGAAAAGATAACTGAGAATAGATCAAAGGTATTATGTATAGGACCTGCTGGTGAAAGATTGTCCCTTATGGCAGCAGTTATGAATGATGTAGATAGAACTGCAGCAAGAGGCGGCGTTGGTGCAGTTATGGGATCTAAAAACTTAAAAGCTATTACAGTTAAAGGAACTGGAAAAATAGCTTTAGCTGATAAAGAAAAAGTAAAAAAAGTGTCCGTAGAAAAAATTACAACATTAAAAAATGATCCAGTAGCTGGTCAGGGAATGCCAACTTATGGTACAGCTATACTGGTTAATATAATAAATGAAAATGGAGTTCATCCTGTAAATAATTTTCAAGAATCTTATACGGATCAAGCAGATAAAATAAGTGGAGAGACTCTTACTGCTAACCAACTAGTAAGGAAAAATCCTTGTTACAGCTGTCCTATAGGTTGTGGAAGATGGGTTAGACTAAAAGATGGTACAGAGTGCGGAGGACCGGAGTATGAAACACTGTGGTGTTTTGGCTCTGACTGTGGTTCATATGATTTAGATGCTATAAATGAAGCTAATATGTTATGTAATGAATATGGTATTGATACTATTACCTGTGGTGCAACAATTGCTGCAGCTATGGAACTTTATCAAAGAGGATATGTAAAAGATGAAGAAATAGCCGGAGATAACCTATCTCTCAAGTGGGGAGATACGGAGTCTATGATTGGCTGGATAAAGAAAATGGTATATAGTGAAGGCTTTGGAGCAAAGATGACAAATGGTTCATATAGGCTTTGTGAAGGTTATGGAGTACCTGAGTATTCTATGACAGTTAAAAAACAAGAAATTCCAGCATATGATCCAAGGGGAATACAGGGACATGGTATTACCTATGCAGTTAATAATAGAGGAGGATGTCATATTAAGGGATATATGATTAATCCTGAAATATTAGGTTATCCGGAAAAACTTGATAGATTTGCATTAGATGGTAAAGCAGCCTATGCCAAAATGATGCATGATTTAACTGCTGTAATTGATTCTTTAGGATTGTGCATATTCACTACATTTGGGCTTGGAATACAGGATTATGTAGATATGTATAATGCAGTAGTAGGAGAATCTACTTGTGATTCAGATTCACTATTAGAGGCAGGAGATAGAGTATGGACTCTTGAAAAATTATTTAATCTTGCAGCTGGAATAGACAGCAGCCAGGATACTCTACCAAAGAGATTGTTAGAAGAACCTATTCCAGATGGTCCATCAAAGGGACACGTTCATAGGCTAGATGTTCTTCTGCCAGAATATTACTCAGTACGAGGATGGAGTAAAGAGGGTATACCTACAGAAGAAACATTAAAGAAATTAGGATTAGATGAATATATAGGTAAGTTCTAGTTTGATTTGGTAAACTAGAAAGTAGACTTCATGTGTTAAAGAAGATAGCTTCTCTCTATATATGAAGTCTGTTTTTAATAGAAAGATGTGAATTTGAGAATAGAAGTTACATTAGTTGCTTATATATTTGCAAAAGTGTTAAGTTATGCTTAGATAAGTTCGGGAGATGAAATTCGGTTGTTATGATAAACTTCAATAGTAATAAGCAAAGCTTTGAAGCATTTATTGAATCTATACCTGAAGGCATTATGATTTGTAACATTTATGGAGAAATTAAATTTGTAAATAGTGCCTTACTACAAATTACAGGATATAGTCAAGAGTGTATAATGGACATGAATATTCAAGATATGGTATGTAACTGGAATAATATAACAAGTAATATACATAATATAAGCATTCAACAGAATATAGAAACTAGCGTAAAGTCTGTTAAGAATATACTTAAATTAAATTTAAATATATATCCATTATACACAAAAAAAATGGATGACAGGATAATCATAGTTGTTTTTAAAGAAATAAAAAAGAAAAGAAAATTAGAAGAAAGGCGATTAGAAGGAAAGGCCATATATACTTTTGATAAAATAATAGGGAAAAATAAGAATTTCTTAAACATAATAGAGTATTCAAAAAAGATATCTAATAGTAAGTCTACTATATTAATAACAGGAGAAAGTGGTACAGGAAAGGAAATTTTTGCTCAGGCTATACACAATTATAGTGACAGAAAAGAAAATGTTTTTATGGCTGTTAACTGTGGTGCAATTCCGGAAAAACTTATAGAGTCTGAACTTTTTGGGTATGAGGAAGGTGCTTTTACAGGGGCTAAAAAAGGAGGAAATTTAGGAAAGTTTGAAATAGCAAATGGTGGAACTGTATTTTTAGATGAAATAGGGGAAATGCCTGTTGAGATGCAGGTAAAGTTATTAAGAGTTATAGAAGAGGGGTTAATTGTAAGAGTCGGAGGGTACAGTCAAATACCCGTAAATGTTAGGATAATTGCAGCTACAAATAAAAATTTAAAAGAAGAAGTTGAAAATAGAAATTTCAGAAGAGATTTATTTTATAGATTAAATGTTCTTCCTATCCCACTTCCCCCTTTAAGGGATAGAAAAGATGATATTTGTTTATTAGTTGATTACTATATGAATAGAATAAGTAAGAAGTTAAATAAAAGAAAAATAAAAATTACTAGTGATCAAATGGATAAGTTAGTACAATATGAATGGCCTGGGAATATAAGAGAACTAGAAAATGTTATTGAATTTTTTATAAATATTGAGCATATAGATGAAAATATTATTCAATCAGAAGGCTTATTTAAAGAAGATAATGTGAAAAATAGTCGTATATATTATGATGGAGATTTTATGTTTAATATGAACCTTGAAAATTTAGAAAAAACACATATAGAAAATGTAATAAGAAAGTTTAAAGGAAATTTTACTTTAGCTGCTAAGGCTATGGGTATAGGAAGGAACACTCTTTATAGAAAAATCAAGAAATATAATATTTACTGATATATATAGAAGTACCATTCCAAATAGATATTATCATATTTGCATAAACTCTTAAAGATATAGCAATAAGTATTATAGCAGGTAGCCATCAGATAAAAGTTAAAAGGCAATCTTTCAATGGAAGAAATAAATTTAAAACTGTTGTTGTGATTGGAGGAATTATAATGAATGTAGCTATTTGCAAATCTGGCAACGTAGTTATATCCAAGCCAAATATAAAACTTTCACATAGAAGATGTAAAAAGTTTAATATTGATTCACATCAGATATTTAGTAAAAAAATAATAGACGATATTGAATTGCAGAAAAGATTTGCAGCTAACAGAAATTTAATATTGACTGCAGCACCTTATATGGAGCAGCTAATTAATTTTGTAAAAGGATTTAATTTTTTTGTATTACTTACAGATGGAGAAGGATGTATATTAAATGCATTAGGTGATGAAAAAATACTCTCAGAAGCCTTTTCTTTAAAAATGATACCGGGAGCCTTTATGAATGAAGAAAATATTGGAACAAATGCTATGAGTGTAGTTATAAAAAGTAAAATGCCAGTTCAAATTTCTGGAGATGATCATTTTATTAATGCATATCATAAGTGGACATGTTCTGCGGCGCCTATAAAAGATAACAAAGGAAGACTTATAGGTGTATTGAATCTTACTGGGTATATTGAATTTGTACATTCCCATACCCTTGGTATGGTTATAGCAGCATCAAATGCTATAGAAGAAATGCTTAAAGTAAAAGAGTACAACAAGATTCAAAATATGAATTACAAGCATATAAAAAATATATTTAATTCCAGTCCTGTTGCTATAATAACCTCAGATATAAATGGTAAGATAAAAATTTGTAATAAAAAGGCACAAAATATGTTTGGCATAAGGGGCAATAAATTAGAGACAAACAATATGGAAGATATTATAGAAAACTGGAATAATATAAAAGAACCTATATATTTAGGAGAAAGTACTTCAAAAGAGACAATTATGGTTTCACTAAGAAATAAGATTCAGTATCAAGTAACTACCAGTTCAATATACAACTATGATGATGATAATAATATTGAGATAGTTTATGTTTTTGAAAAATTTAAAAAGATAAATAAAAGAAATAACGGACAGGCTTACTATACTTTTGGTAAAATAATGGGGCAGGATGAAAACTTTACAAAAGTAATAAATTATGCAAAAAAGATTTCAGATAGCAAATCAACTATACTTATAATGGGGGAAAGTGGTACTGGAAAAGAAGTGTTTGCACAATCAATTCATAATTACAGCAGCAGGGTAGATGGACCATTTGTAGCTTTAAATTGTGGTGCTATCCCTAAACAACTTATAGAGTCAGAGCTTTTTGGATATGAAGAAGGAGCTTTTACAGGTGCCAAAAAAGGTGGAAACCTTGGAAAATTTGAATTGGCAGATGGTGGAACTATGATGCTGGATGAAATTGGAGAAATGCCACTTGATATGCAGACAAAGCTTCTAAGAGTTGTACAGGAAGGCGTAATAACGAGAATAGGGAGTTCAAAGTCTATACCTGTAGATGTAAGAATTATAGCTGTCACAAACAGAGATTTAAAAAAAGAAGTGGAAGCTGGAAGATTTAGAAAAGACTTATATTACAGATTAAATGTTCTGCCTTTATATTTACCTCCACTTAGAGAAAGAAAAAAGGATATACCTATTCTTATTCAATATTTTGTTAAGAGTATAGCACAAAAATTAAATAAAAAAGAGCCAGCTATATTAAAAGAATACTTGAAGAAAATGATTAACTACAATTGGCCTGGAAACATAAGGGAATTAGAAAACTTGGTTGAGCTAATTGTAAATACAGGATCTATACCTGCAGATTATTTTACAGAAGAGAATTGTGATAATGAGGTACTTGTAGATATTAGTGATGATTGTTTAAAGTTAGATTATGTGGAAAAAGAACATGTAATTAAAGTATTGAAGAAATTTGAAGGAAATATAACCCATTCAGCAGCAGCACTGGGTATAAGAAGAAATACTTTGTACAGCAAAATAAAAAAATATGAAATAGAAATATAAATTTTTTATACAGAGAAGAAAGAGAGATGGGAACTTTTAAGAAAAAATATTTTTTATTTTGTAGTATATAAAAAATATCCTATAGAGTTTTTTATATACTCTATAAGATATTTTTTAAACATTTCTTCCAAAATTTAATCAAGGAATAGTAAATATTTCTTCATATAATATTATGTGAAGAATTACAGTATTTATGTATGAAAATTTAAGAGTGATGCTGTGAAAATGAAATACTTAAAGGTTATACAGATAGATATTAAATTTTATACAATATTTTGTTGTTTTATTCATTTTTAAACAATTGTTGACAATAAAAAAGTTATAATATTGTAATCAAGATATTATACATGAAATAATAGTTATAAAGTTCTGAGTAATAACTTAAAAAATAAGTTAACAGATTTCAAATGAATAGATTTATAAAAGGTTACACATTCTACTAAAAAGAAAGAACTTACTTTTGTTCTTTTTTATGCAAATTTTAAATAGGAGGTCTTTTTTATGAAGAAAAAACTTGCACTATTATTAAGTTTAATCTTTGTTTTTTTAGTGGGATGTACTACTAAACAACAAGAAGCTGCCAAACCAAAGGAAGCTAGAAGTATGGTACTAGCTACTACTACCAGTACACAGGATACGGGACTTTTAGATTATCTAGTTCCATTATTTAAAAAGGACACTGGAATAGATGTAAAGGTAGTAGCAAAAGGAACAGGAGAAGCTTTAAAGCTTGCACAAAATGGTGATGCTGATTGTCTTTTAGTACATGATAAATCAAAAGAAGAAGAATTCATAAAAAATGGTTATGGACTTAAAAGAAATGATGTAATGTATAATGATTTTATTATTGTAGGACCAACTGAAGATCCTGCTAAGATTAAAGAAAAGGCTTATAATAATCCAATTGATGCTTTGAAGATAATTAAGGATAGTAATGTTAAATTTATTTCAAGAGGAGATGAATCAGGTACTCACAGTAAGGAAAAAGGCTTATGGAAGTCTGCAGAAATTACACCTAGTGGAAGTTGGTACGTATCTGCAGGTAAGGGAATGGGTGCAGTATTACAAATGGCAGATGAAATGAAAGCCTATACTTTAACTGATAGGGGAACATATTTATCTATGAAAAACAAGTTAAAGCTTCAAATTGTTACAGAGAAAAGTCCTCAGTTATATAATCAATATGGAGTAATAAAATTAAATCCTGCAAAGAACCCTAAGCTTAAGGAAAAAGAAGCAGATGAATTTTACAATTGGATTTTGTCTGATAAAATTCAAAAAAATATAGGTGAATATGGAAAAGACAAATATGGTCAGGCACTTTTTATTCCAAATGCTAAAAAATAATTTATAATGGGAGACAAATTTAAAATGCTAATACTTATAAAAGACATACTTCCTGTTATAAGTATGTCCCTAATAGTATCCCTATCATCTACAGTTATGGCAGCAGCAGCAGGAATAACTATAGGGGTTTTAGCAGGACTAAAAGATTTCAAATTGAAAAAGGTTATGGTAAGGTTATTAGAGACCCTTATGAGTACTCCGCCAGTGCTCATGGGGCTTTTAGTATATTTATTACTTTCAAGAAAAGGTATTTTAGGCAGTCTGGAGCTTTTATTTACTCCAACAGCTATGATTATAGCACAGACACTATTGGTATTTCCTATAATAATTGGCCTTACAATTAGTTCAACACAAAAGCAAGGTAGGGAGATTAAAAAAAATTGTGAAGTGCTTGGTGCTTCAAGATTTAAAACTTTATTAACCATAATTATCGAAATGAAGGAACAGTTACTTACTATAGCTGCTACTGGCTTTGGAAGAGCTATTTCAGAAGTTGGAGCAGTAATGATGGTAGGAGGAAATATTAAAGATCATACAAGAGTAATGACCACATATATAGCATTAGAAACAGGAAAAGGAAATTTTGAAGGAGCTATCATCATAGGAGTAATACTACTTTCTATTTCTCTAATTATAAATGTCATTTTACACAAATTTCGGGGAAGTGAAATTGATGAATATTGAGGTTTTAAATATTATAAAACAATATGGAAATAGGGTAGTGCTAAATATAGATAAATTTAATTTTAAACAGGCAGGAATATATATAATTTTAGGTTTAAATGGAAGTGGAAAAAGCACATTTCTTGAGTGTATAGCAGGAGTAAATAGGGTTAATTCAGGAAGCATAAAATACGACGATGAAGGTTTTGAAGATGCAAAAGATAAAATTTCAATGTTACTTCAGAAACCATATATTTTCAATACTTCTGTTAAGGAAAATATAATAAAAGGACTTCTATTTAAAGAGAAAAGGTGGGAAGAGCTTTTACAAAAGTATAGTTTCTATATTAAAGATTTTGATATGGAAAAATTAATGGATAAGAATGCAAAAACTTTATCTGGTGGAGAAAAAGCAAAAACAGCTCTTTTAAGAGTAGCTATGCTGGAGACAAAGATAACTTTATTAGATGAACCAACTGCCAGCATGGACTTAGAAAGCACATTAGTTGCTGAAAAATTAATAAAAAGTATGTGTTTAAATGGCAGAATTGTAATAATGATTACCCATGATTTGTATCAGGCAAAGAGAATAGCTGACTATGTTCTGTATATGGATAAAGGTAAAATTATCGAATATGGAGATAAGGTTCAGTTTTTTACAAATCCTTCAAATGAAAAACTTAAAATGTGGTTAAATGCAGATTGCATAAAATAGGATTAAATACTAAAATCATCACTTCGATGGTGAAAGATAGGAGGCAATAAAGTATGGACTTTTATAAGGTGTCATCAGTTGAGGAGGTAAAAGACACAATTAATTCTAATTTTTCTATAAGTTTAGGGAAAGAATTAATAGACTTAAAAGAATGTAATGACAGAATATTATATGAGGATATTGTTTCACCGTTAAATGTTCCAGGTTTTAAAAGATCTATTGTGGATGGATATGCAGTAAAGTGTAAGGAAGTACAGGGAGCTAGTGAAAGTATGCCATCTATGCTTGATTTAAAGGGAGAAGTTATAATGGGCAAGATGCCTTCTAAATCATTGGAATTTCCAGGAGAATGTATGTACATACCAACTGGAGGAATGCTTCCTGAGAGTGCAGATAGTGTGGTAATGATTGAGTATACTGATAAAATGGATGATACTACTATACTTGTGAATAAGCCAGTTGCATTTGGTGAAAATGTGCTTAATGAAGATGAAGATGTGGAATTAGGGGAAACTGTGCTTAAAGCAGGAACAGTACTTAAACCCTATAGTATAAGCATGCTGTCCAGTTTGGGAATTATTAAGGTACCAGTAATTTGCAGACCAAAGGTGGGGATAATTTCTACTGGGGATGAAATTATATCACCAGAAGAATATCCAAAGCCTGGTCAAATCAGAGACATAAATTCATATCTTTTGTATTCTTCTGTCATTGAAGATGGTGGAGAAGCAATATTCTATGGAGTCATAAGAGATGATTATGAAAAATTATTTGAAACTGCAAAAAAAGCTAATGAAGAATGTGATGTAGTTCTCATATCTGGTGGAAGTTCAGTAGGAAAGAAGGATCAAACTGCGAAAATTATTGATGAACTTGGTAAGCCAGGTATACTTCTTCACGGAATATCAATAAAACCAGGTAAACCAACTATACTAGGAAAAGTTAAAAATAAACCTATATTTGGGTTGCCAGGACATCCTCTTTCCTGTGCAGTAGTTTATAGAATAATAGTTAGATATTTTTTACAGAGAATGATGAAATTTGAAGAAGTTGAATATCCTATTCCTTGTAAGTTTAGTACTAACTATCATAAAGCCAAAGGAAGGGAAGAATATCTTCCAGTTACAATTAAAAATATAGAAGGAGAATATATAGCTGTACCTGTTTTAACCAAGTCTGCTGCAATTAGTGGATTTACCAAGGCCTGGGGTTATGTAAAGATAGATAAAAATGTAGAGGGAATTTTTAAAGATCAACAGGTATATGTTTATAAATTTCAGAGGTGATATTATGGCACAGAAAGTATATTTATCAAATTATGAATTTAAAGAAGCATTAAATAAATATTTAAGTGAAATAAGTTCTGTATTTCTTAATAAAGAAGTAATAAACACAGAAGAAGGTTTAGGCAGAGTTATTGCACAGGCGGTTTATTCAAAAATTTCTTCCCCTTTTTATAATTGTTCTGCCATGGATGGTATTGCCCTTCATAGTTCTAAAACTATAGGAGCATCCGAAAAGCATCCTATTGTGCTAGAGGAAGGGAAGGATTATATAGTAGTAGATACAGGAGATCCAGTTCCAAAGGAATATGACTGTGTGATAATGGTAGAGGATATAGTTAACATAGCTGAAAATAGAATTCAAATATATAAAAGTGCAGCTCCCTGGCAGAATATACGTCCATTAGGTGAAGATATAGTGGAAAAGCAACTTATTGTTCCATCAGGTCATACTGTAAGACCTGTAGACATAGGAGCAATGCTGGCAGGAGGAGTGAATACAATTGAAGTTTACAAAAAACCTTTAGTAGGCATTATACCAACAGGTACTGAGATAGTGGAACCAGGCAGTGACCTTAAAGTTGGAGATATAATTGATT
This sequence comes from Clostridium sp. 001, assembly GCF_019056555.1. Classification (NCBI taxonomy): domain Bacteria; kingdom Bacillati; phylum Bacillota; class Clostridia; order Eubacteriales; family Clostridiaceae; genus Clostridium; species Clostridium sp. 001. The sequence continues at coordinate 4,555,110 of NZ_CP020473.1, forward strand.
TTAATTCAAGGACTTTTAGTGCACAAGTAATTGAATATGGAGGAACACCAAAAAGGTATGGTATAGTAAAAGATAATTATGAAATTTTAAAGGAAACTTTAAAAAAAGCTGTTTCAGAGTGTGATATAGTTATAATCAATGCTGGTTCTTCTGCAGGAAGAGAAGATTTTACCAGTGATTTAATTGCTGATTTAGGAAAAGTTTATGTACATGGTATTGCTATAAAACCAGGAAAACCTACTATTATGGGACGAATTAATAATAAACCTGTTCTTGGTATACCTGGATATCCTGTTTCTGCTTATATCATAATGGAAAAAGTCCTTAAGAAAATAGTAGAAAATTATCAAGGATTGAAGACAAAAGAACCTCAAAAGGTAGATGCAATTTTATCCAGAAGAATTATGTCATCCTTAAAACATTTAGAATTTGTGAGAATGAAGCTTGGATATGTGGGAAATAAGATTATTGCAACACCACTATCAAGAGGAGCAGGTGCCACTATGTCACTTGTTAGAGCCGATGGAACATTAGAGGTTCCTCAAAATGTAGAAGGTATTGAAGCAGGAACAAAAGTTGAAATAAGTCTCATGAGGGATATGGAGGAAATTAAAAACACTATTGTGTGTATAGGCAGCCATGATCCTATTTTGGATGTATTGTCAGATATGCTTCATTTAAGCAGTAAACATTACTATTTATCTTCAGCTCATACAGGAAGTATGGGTGGAATAATGGCACTTAAAAATGAAGAAACACATATTGCTCCGATTCATTTATTGGATATGGAAACTGGAGAATATAATATTTCTTATATCAATAAGTATTTAAAAAATAAAGATATAGCATTGATAAAAGTAGTAAAAAGAATTCAAGGACTTATGGTTCAAAAGGGTAATCCTTTGTCACTTAAAAGTATTTCAGATATATCAGAAAAAAATGTGCGTTTTGTAAATAGACAAAGAGGAGCAGGTACAAGATTACTTTTAGATTACTATTTAAAAAAGCTTCATATTTCACCTGACCAAATTAATGGTTATGAAAGAGAAGAGTTTACACACCTTTCAGTGGCAGCTGCAGTAGCTAATGGAGATGTTGATTGTGGTCTTGGAGTATATTCCGCAGCAGATATGATGGGCCTTGATTTCATTCCAGTTTGCAATGAGGAATACGATTTTGCAGTGCCTGTACAGTATTTGGAGCTTGATATAATTAAAGAGCTGCTTAAGGTTATGAAAAGCAGTGAATTTTTAAAGAAGCTTGATGAACTTGGAGGCTATGATTACTCGGATATATGTAATATAATATACTAAACTTTCGCAGTTTAAAAATATTGCGAAGCAATATTTTTTAAAGAACAAAGAACAAAGTACAAATATCAAATAATTAATGATAATTTTCTTTCTAACGTCAGAAAATATTAATATTATAGATTTCCTGAGGCACGAAGGAAATCATCCTTATCTGTTATTTGTTCTTTAAACTTTGTACTTTTCAAATGCTTTGCTTAGTATATTAAGTTAAAGTTTTGTATGTGCGAAAGTTGAGTAATATATTTAAAAGATAAGTTGTATGAAGGGAGATACTTGGATGCCTAGCATTTTATCGATAAATATAGGTGAGAAGAAAGGAGTTGTTAAGAAGAATATTGAAAAGGGATATTTTGAAATAAATCATGGTATTGTAGGAGATATTCATGCAGGAAAATTAGATAGACAGGTGAGTTTACTGGGACAGGAAAGCATTGATAAGATAAAAAAATCAGGAATAGATGGCTTTTGTACAGTTAAATTTACTGAAAATCTTACTACCTTTGGTTTAGATTTATATAAGTTGTCTGTTGGTACAAAAGTGAAAATAGGTGAAGCTGTTTTAGAAATTACTGAAGTTGGAAAACAGTGTCATAAAGGATGTGAAAGAAGAAAATTAGCAGATGACTGTGTTATGACTAGAGAATGCGTATTTGCTAAAGTGCTAAGTTCTGGATGGATTAAAAGAGGAGATAAAATTGAAATAATATGAAAAGTGATAATGAAAAAGTATATAGAAAATCAGTAAAAAAGATATCTCAAAGTTGTGCTATATATACTTTTGATAAAATAATAGGAAAAAGTAAAAGTTTTGTAAGCGTAATAGAGTATGCAAAAAAAATATCTGATAGTACATCTACTGTATTGATAACTGGTGAGAGTGGTACAGGTAAAGAGATCTTTGCACAAGCTATACATAATTTAAGTAGTAGAAGAGATAAAATCTTTATTGCAGTAAATTGTGGCGCTATACCATCAAATCTTATCGAGTCAGAGTTGCTTGGCTATGAAGAAGGGGCTTTTACAGGAGCTAAAAAGGGTGGCAATGCTGGTAAATTTGAATTAGCTCATGGTGGAACTATTTTTTTAGATGAAATAGGTGAAATGTCCTTAGAGACACAAGTAAGACTTTTAAGGGTTATAGAAGAAGGCGTTGTAAGCAGAGTTGGAGGTTCTAAACAGATTCCTGTAGATGTCAGGATTATAGCAGCTACAAATAAAGACTTACAAGAGGAAGTAAAAAAGGGAAGATTTAGAAAGGATTTATTTTATAGACTTAATGTACTTCCTCTATGGCTTCCACCTTTAAGAGATAGAAAAGAAGATATCCCTATTTTGATAGATTACTATATGACTAAAGTAAGTAAGAAGCTAAACAAGAATAAGTTTAAAATTGATAGTACTGTAATGAATAAATTTTTGGAATATGATTGGCCTGGGAATATAAGGGAATTAGAAAATGTTGTTGAACTTATAGTAAATACAGAAAAGATTCCAGATTATATACTTAAACTACATAAAACTTCTGTAGTTGGAAACAATAAAGTTGCTGAAGGTTCTATGAATTTTGAAAGTATGAAGCTTGAAGATGTAGAAAAAAATCATATTATAAAGGTTCTTAAAAGCTTCAGTGGAAATATAAGTTTAGCGGCTAAGGCAATGGGAATTGGAAGAAATACCTTATATAGAAAGATGGAAAAGTATCACATAGAATGTTCCGAAACAGAACAATGATCTGGAATGGAACAAAATTGCACCAGAATGGAACAGTTTGCTTGGTGTAATACCCTCAAAACACAATATTTTATTATTGGCATGGTTTATGCTACATATAATAATTGTTTGAATAATCAATTTTTTAGGAGGGTTTTTATGTACGGATATAATGGTAAGGTATTAAGAATTAATCTAAGTAGTAAAACTTATATAGTGGAAGAATTGAAAATTGACAAAGCTAAAAAATTTATAGGTGCAAGAGGTTTAGGCGTAAAAACCTTATTTGACGAAGTAGATCCAAAGGTAGATCCATTATCACCTGATAACAAATTTATTATAGCAGCGGGACCACTTACAGGTGCGCCTGTTCCAACAAGCGGAAGATTCATGGTAGTTACTAAATCACCTTTAACAGGAACTATTGCTATTGCAAATTCAGGTGGAAAATGGGGAGCAGAATTCAAAGCAGCTGGATACGATATGATAATCGTTGAAGGTAAATCTGATAAAGAAGTTTATGTAAATATAGTAGATGATAAAGTAGAATTTAGGGATGCTTCTCATGTTTGGGGAAAACTAACAGAAGAAACTACAAAAATGCTTCAACAGGAAACAGATTCGAGAGCTAAGGTTTTATGCATAGGACCAGCTGGGGAAAAATTATCACTTATGGCAGCAGTTATGAATGATGTTGATAGAACAGCAGGACGTGGTGGTGTTGGAGCTGTTATGGGCTCAAAGAACTTAAAAGCTATTGTAGTTAAAGGAAGCGGAAAAGTAAAATTATTTGATGAGCAAAAAGTGAAAGAAGTAGCACTTGAGAAAACAAATATTTTAAGAAAAGATCCAGTAGCTGGTGGAGGACTTCCAACATACGGAACAGCTGTACTTGTTAATATTATAAATGAAAATGGCGTACATCCAGTAAAAAATTTCCAAAAATCTTATACAGATCAGGCAGATAAGATCAGTGGAGAAACTTTAACTAAAGATTGCTTAGTTAGAAAAAATCCTTGCTATAGGTGTCCAATTGCCTGTGGAAGATGGGTAAAACTTGATGATGGAACTGAATGTGGAGGACCAGAATATGAAACATTATGGTCATTTGGATCTGATTGTGATGTATACGATATAAATGCTGTAAATACAGCAAATATGTTGTGTAATGAATATGGATTAGATACCATTACAGCAGGATGTACTATTGCAGCAGCTATGGAACTTTATCAAAGAGGTTATATTAAGGATGAAGAAATAGCAGCAGATGGATTGTCACTTAATTGGGGAGATGCTAAGTCCATGGTTGAATGGGTAAAGAAAATGGGACTTAGAGAAGGATTTGGAGACAAGATGGCAGATGGTTCATACAGACTTTGTGACTCATACGGTGTACCTGAGTATTCAATGACTGTAAAAAAACAAGAAATCCCAGCATATGACCCAAGAGGAATACAGGGACATGGTATAACTTATGCTGTTAACAATAGGGGAGGGTGTCATATTAAGGGATATATGGTAAGCCCTGAAATACTTGGTTATCCAGAAAAACTTGATAGACTTGCAGTGGAAGGAAAAGCAGGATATGCTAGAGTATTCCATGATTTAACAGCTGTTATAGATTCACTTGGATTATGTATTTTTACAACATTTGGTCTTGGTGCACAGGATTATGTTGATTTGTATAATGCAGTAGTTGGTGGAGAATTACATGATGTAGACTCTTTAATGTTAGCTGGAGATAGAATATGGACTTTAGAAAAAATATTTAACTTAAAGGCAGGCATAGATAGTTCACAGGATACTCTTCCAAAGAGATTGCTTGAGGAACCAGTTCCAGAAGGACCATCAAAAGGAGAGATTCATAGATTAGATGTACTTCTTCCTGAATATTATTCAGTACGTGGATGGGATAAAAATGGTATACCTACAGAGGAAACGTTAAAGAAATTAGGATTAGATGAATATGTAGGTAAGTTTTAATTAAATTAATTAGAGATTAGACTTCATGTATTAAAAAAGACATCTTGTCTCTGTATATGAAGTCTATTTTCTTAGCCTAAGGAGGTGGAAACTTGAAAATAGAAGTTAGATTATTTGCTTATTTTAGAAAAGATAGAGATAAAAAATTGTTTTTAGAATTTGACGAGCCAGTAACACCTGCAGATATATTTAAAAAGATAAATATTAAGGAAGAAGAAGTAGCTATTTTACTTATAAATGGTAGGGATGGTAAAGCAAATACAGAACTTAATGACAATGATGTCTTATCATTGTTCCCACCAGTAGGAGGCGGTTAAATTTGGAACGTTATGTTAGAAATATGAAAACCCTATCAAAAGAAGAAAATGATAACTTAAAGAACTTTAAAGTTTGTGTTGTTGGCTGTGGAGGAATTGGTGGTTATGTTATTGAAATGCTTGGAAGAATAGGAATAGGAAATATTACTGCAGTAGATGGGGATGTATTTGAGGAATCTAATTTGAATAGGCAAATACTTTCAAGTACAGACACTATAGGTTTTAGTAAAGCATTGGAAGCAAAGGTTAGAATGGAAAAAGTAAATCCATTAATAGAGGTAAAAGCATTAGGAAAAATGCTTTCAGAAGATAATGCCTGCAGTATTTTAAGTAATCACGATGTAGTAGTAGATGCTCTTGACAGCATACCAGTAAGATTGTTACTTCAACGCAGCTGTAAAAAACTTAATATACCAATGGTTTATGGAGCTATAGCAGGATGGTATGCTCAAGTTACTACTATATTCCCAGGAGATGATACCTTAAACAAGATTTATAATGTAGATAAGCGAACAGCCAAAGGAATCGAAAAGGAAATGGGTAATCCATCATTTACACCAGCTTTAGCAGCCTCAATTGAAGTAAGTGAAGTAATAAAGATTCTTTTAGGGAGAGGAGAACTTTTAAGAAAAAAGATGGTCTTTATAGATCTTCTCTCAACTGAGTATGACATAGTTCCACTTGGGTAAAAATTTATCAATGAATCTTACTTAGTTTAGTGGGAAAAGCAGATATCCCAAATCTTTGATTTGGTGATAGTCGCTTTCGCTGTGTGCAAGCAGATATCCCAAATCTTTGATTTAAAGTGAATCGCTTTCTCTTTAGAATTTTGTTTCTCCTACTAAGTTTAGATGAATTTTCCTATAATAATGGAAAGTGGAATTGGAATTGTTGTTATGATTGGAGGAATTATAATGAATGCAGCTATTTGCAAATTAGGCAATGTAGTTGTATCCAAATCAGATATAGAACTTTCGCATAAAAGGTGCAAAAAGTTCCTTATTGACCCACATCAGGTATTTAGTAAAAAAATAATATATGATGTTGAATTACAAAAAAGATTTGCAGCTAACAGAAATTTAATATTGACTGCAGCACCTTATATGGAACATTTAGTAAATTTTCTAAGAAAATTTAACTTTTTTGTATTACTTACAGACGAAGAAGGATGTATATTAAATGCGTTAGGTGATGAAAAAATACTTTCAGAAGCTTTTTCTTTGAAAATGGTGCCAGGAGCTTTTATGAATGAAGAAAATATTGGGACAAATGCTATGAGCATGGTTATAAAGAGTAAGTTGCCAGTTCAAATCTCTGGAGATGATCATTTTATTAATGCATATCATAAGTGGACATGTTCTGCGTCACCTATAAAAGATAATAAAGGAAAACTTATAGGAGTTTTGAGTCTTACTGGATATATTGAGTTTGTACATTCCCATACCCTTGGTATGGTTATAGCAGCATCAAATGCTATAGAAGAAATGCTTAAAGTAAAAGAGTATAACAAGATTAAAAATATGAACTACAAATATATGGAGAACATATTTAATTCCAGTCCTATTGCTATAGTAAGTTCTGATATAAATGGAAAAATTAAAATTTGCAATAAAAAAGCTCAAGATATGTTTAGCATTACAAACAGTAAATTACAAACATATAAAATAGAAGATATCATAGAAAATTGGAATGATATAAAGACAACCATATGTTTAGGACAAAATGATTTAAAAGAAACAAATATAGTAGTAGTGAAAAACAAAACCCGATATCAGTTAACTACTAGTTGTATATATAACTGTGAAGACGATAATGTTGAGATAGTATATGTTTTTGAGGAAATCAAAAGGGTAAAGAAAATAAGTAATGGACAGGCTTATTATACTTTTGATAAGATAATCGGCCAGGATGAAAACTTTATAAAAGTAATAAATTACGCAAAAAAGATTTCAGATAGCAAATCAACTATACTTGTAATGGGGGAAAGTGGTACAGGAAAAGAAGTGTTTGCACAATCCATTCATAATTACAGTAGAAGAGTAGATGAACCATTTATAGCTTTAAATTGTGGTGCTATCCCTAAACAACTTATAGAGTCGGAGCTTTTTGGATATGAAGAGGGGGCTTTTACAGGGGCTAAAAAAGGTGGAAATCTTGGAAAATTTAAATTGGCAGATGGTGGAACTATAATGCTGGATGAAATTGGAGAAATGCCTATGGATATGCAGACAAAGCTTCTAAGGATCATACAAGAGGGTGTAATAACGACAATTGGAAGTTCAAAGACTATACCTGTAGATGTAAGAATTATAGCTGCCACCAATAGAGATTTAAAAAAGGAAGTAGAAGGTGGAAGATTTAGAAAAGACTTATATTACAGATTAAATGTGCTGCCTTTATTCTTACCCCCACTTAGAGAAAGAAAAAAGGATATACCTCTTCTTATTCAATATTTTGTTAAGAATATTTCACAAAAATTAAATAAAAAGGAGCCAGTTATATCAAAAGAATACTTAAAGAAAATGATTAAATACAACTGGCCTGGGAACATAAGGGAATTAGAAAATTTGGTTGAGCTAATTGTAAATACAGGATCTATACCTGCAGATTATTTTACAGAAGAAAATTGTGATAATGAGGTACTTGTGGATGTTAATGATGACTGTCTAAAATTAGATTATGTGGAAAAAGAACATGTAATTAAAGTATTGAAGAAATTTAAGGGGAATATAACCCATTCAGCAGAAGCACTTGGTATAAGAAGAAATACTTTGTACAGCAAGATTGAAAAGTATAATATAAAGATATAAAATTTTTTATAATGTTGGTTAAAAAAATGGTTTTAGTAACTTATGTTTTGTCATATATAAAAATACCCTATAGAGTTTTTAATATACTCTATAGGGTATTTTTTTAATATTTCTTGCTAAAATTAATCAAAGAGGAATCAATATTGATTCATATAATATTATGTACAAAATTTGATTATTTATCCGATGACTACCTGCTCTAATACTCCCACTTCTCCAAGTTGGAGTAAATAGCAACTACGTCCCTGGATAACGATTTCTAAGCATCAGGTGGAGTCAAAACTCCATCTGATGCCAAGAACTCTGTTTATTATAGGGGTAATACCTCATAGTTATTAAGCTAAGAAATGAAAATAATAGTTAAATCAATTATATTAATACTATATAGCAATTAAATTCAGTTATATTAATGTTAAATTCAGTTTGTGTTGATATAGCTGTTTAGCTATACTATAATGTTATTAAAAGGTAAGTAATAAAGGAGAGGTGTTACGTTTTGGACAACAATATATTAAACCTTGAACAGGCTATTGATTTTTTAGGAGTCAGCGAAAAAACTTTAATCAAATTATTGCGTGAAGAACATGTTCCTGCAAGAAAAATCGGGCGTGAATGGCGCTTCAACAAACAGGCACTGATAAATTGGATTGCGTCTGGAGATTCTATCGATTACATCAATCAAAGTGAACGATACATTGTTTCAGAGGATATTTTGGGTAAGTCCACTGCTCTATTGGATAAAATTGATGAAACTCTCAAAACAGTGAAGGAGCACGGCTATAACATAAAATCAATTTTGAAACAACTCGACAAAGATATAGAAATTCCTGACAATTCCACGCTGCGTATCAGTTATAAACAGCAGAGAGAAGTTGAAAAACTGGAATTTAAAGTGTTCTGGGATTTGCGGGAGAATTCCAAGTTTGAATCCAATAAGAAATAATCTATATATAAATAGAAAGAAGGAAATTTTAATGTGGGTATTATTTGCATTTGGTTCAGCATTTTTTGCTGGGATTACAGCTATTTTAGCTAAGATTGGAATAAAAAAAACAGATTCTAATCTGGCAACTGCAATCAGGACTATTGTTATATTAATTTTTTCATGGTTCATAGTTCTTATTGTTGGTTCCCAAAATACGATTTATCAAATAAGTGGACAAAGTTTACTTTTTTTGATATTGTCAGGACTGGCAACAGGAGCTTCATGGCTTTGTTATTTTAAGGCTCTTCAGCTTGGGGATGTAAATAAAGTAACACCAATAGATAAATCAAGTACAGTATTAACTATGATTTTAGCTTTTATCTTATTAGGGGAAAAGATTACTTGGATAAAATTCATTGGTATGTGTGCTATAGGAATAGGCACATACATGATGATAACTAAGAAGGAAGTGAAAAACAAAGAAATTGTAGATAGCAGATGGTTATTTTATGCTGCGCTGTCAGCGGTGTTTGCAAGTTTGACTTCAATTCTTGGAAAAGTGGGAATCAGTGGAGTTGAATCAAATTTAGGAACTGCAATCAGAACCATTGTTGTATTAATTATGGCGTGGGCAGTAGTTTTTGTTTCGAAAAAACAAAATGAAATTAAAAACATTGATAAAAGGAGCTGCCTATTTATTTGCCTTTCAGGAGTTACAACAGGATCTTCATGGCTTTGCTACTATAGAGCGCTACAAAAAGGTCTTGCAAGCGTAGTTGTACCTATAGATAAATTGAGTATTGTTATTTCAATTGTATTTTCATATTTTATTTTAAAAGAAAAACTTACGAAAAGGTCATTTTGGGGATTAATAATAATCGTAATAGGTACTTTAGTACTTTTGATAAAATAGTTTACATTTGTGAAGATAGATTTACATATCCTTTTGGTACAATAATTGAGATTTGTAGTATAATTATGTATTAGAAATGCGTAGGGTATAAATTTTAATAAAAATACTTATGGAAAAAGGTGATTACATGCTTAAGATAGGTTCACATGTTTCAATGAATGGAAAAGATATGCTTTTAGGTTCTGTAAAAGAAGCTCTTTCTTATGGTGCAAATACTTTTATGTTTTATACAGGAGCACCTCAAAATACTTCTAGAAAGCCAATAGAAAAGCTTAGAATTGATGAAGCAATAGAAAAAATGAATGAAAATGGCATTGATGAAATAGTAGTTCATGCTCCTTATATAATAAATATTGGGAATAGTATAAAGCCTGCTACTTTTGAACTTGGAGTGAATTTCTTAAGACAAGAAATAGAAAGGTCTTCTGCTATAAAAAAAGTAAAACAGCTTGTGCTGCATCCTGGTGCTCATGTAGGGGCAGGTGCGGAAGTTGGAATAACACAGATTGTAAAAGGATTAAATGAAGTTATAACTGGAGATCAAACTGTACAGATAGCCCTTGAAACCATGGCAGGAAAAGGATCGGAATGTGGAAGAAATTTTGAGGAAATTGCAAAAATAATAGATGGAGTAAAATACAACGAAAAAATTACAGTTTGCTTTGACACTTGCCATGTTAACGATGCTGGATATAACATAGCAGAGGATTTTGACGGGATATTGAATGAGTTTGATCATATAGTAGGTATAGATAGATTAAAAGTAATTCACCTAAATGACAGTAAAAATCCTAAAGGGAGCAGAAAAGACAGGCATGAAATGATTGGATTTGGCAGCATTGGATTTGATGCACTTTCTTATGTGGCAAATCATGAAGATTTAAAAGATGTTCCTAAAATTTTAGAAACCCCTTATTTAGCAAATACTGAAGGTGTAAAAAGACCTCCTTATAAATACGAAATTGCTATGCTTAAAGCTAAAAAGTTTAATGAAAATATCAAACAAGATATATTTGCAAATTGATTAATATAATTCTCCCCTAAATAAATTATGGTAAACATGAAAAATATATGCATGTTATATGTTATAATTTATATATTACAATAATTTTATTATTTACCATGTTATATCATTTTTGTATATAATCTAAAATAAATGTAATTATATAAATTTAGGGGAGATATTTTATGAATGAAAAAAAGAGATTTAGTATTACAAGATATACTATTCTTATAGCAATTATGATAATTATTTTTTCCACAATAATCGTAAGGCTTTTTTTTCTTCAGGTAGTGAAAGGCAATGCGTACAAGGAGAAGGCAAGTAATAAATCTATAAAAGAAATTTCAGACATAGCTCCAAGGGGGGAAATTTTGGATTCTAAGGGCAATATTTTAGCTGCCAGTACCCAAGGATATATGTTGATATATAATCAAACTGATAATCAGGATAAAGTTTTTTTCAGTACTATGAATAAGGTATTTAAAATATTGGACGACAGTGGTGAAAGTCAGCGGGATGATTTTGAACTAAAGGTGAATCCTTATAGATTTGAATTTAGAAGTGATGATGAGGATACAAGAAAAAATCTTGAAGTTAAGTTCAAAAGAGATCGAGGATTAAATGAGGATTTAGAAAAAAACATCAAGAAAAAAAGTAAGAATATATCTGATGATGAACTTAAAGTACAGGTTAATAAAGAACTTTTGGATATGTCTCCAGAGGATACCTTCAAAAAGCTTATGAAGCGATATGGTATAAGTAATACTTATCCTCTCGAACAACAGAGAAGACTCATGATTATAAAAGATACTTTAAAAATGAATAGCTTTTCAGGATATAAACCTGTTATTGTGGCCAGCAATATAAAGAAAGAAACTGCCTTTAAATTTTTGCAAATATTAAATGAACTCCCAGGAATGGATGTGACCACGGAACCTATAAGATCTTATCCAAATGGAGATTTAGGATCCAACTTTTTAGGGTATATATCAAAAATATCTTCTAGTTATGAAAAATATACAGAAAAAGGATATGATGTAAATAGTGATTACATAGGGCAAGCAGGAATTGAAGGAGCTCTTGAGGACAGACTAAAAGGATCAAAAGGTGGAAGGATAGTAAAGCTGAATAAAAATGGGAAAATAACTGAAGAACTTGGGAAAAAAGAATCGTGTCCTGGACAGACAGTACAGCTTACTATAGATACAAATGTGCAAAAAGCTGCAGAAAATTCCCTTGAAAATACTCTGGCAGGTCTTAGGAGCCATCCTTATGAGCAGCAAGGATCAAATACTTCAAATGCCACAAGAGGAGCAGCTGTAGCAGTAAATGTAAATACGGGAGCAATAGTAGCAATGGCTCAAGTACCAAGATATGATCCAAATTTGTTTACGGTACCAGGAAATTTGAGTTCAGAAATGTACAATAAATATTTCAACCCCAATCTAGAACAATTTGGGAAAAATTATATTGAAACACGAGGAATTACATCTAATTATCCAGGGGAAAATGAGGATGAAGTGTTGAGTGAGCTTTTCCCAATTGATAAAAGCATAAAAAACAATACTACTATGAGAAAAGATGTATATGATATATATCCAAAACCTTTTTATAATTATGCAACTCAATCTCTTATTCCTCCAGGTTCTACTTTTAAACCTATGACTGCCATTGCAGGTCTTGAAACTGGAGTTATAACTCCAGATTTTACTGTAGATGATCAAGGAAAATTTGATCAGGGAGGAAAAATAGTAGAGTTTAAGTCGGATGGTCCTCAAGGAGTTGTAAATCTCATAACTGCCATAGAGAAATCCAGTAACCCCTATTTTATGACAGTTGCAGAAAAGCTTAGAAATGCGTTGGGAGATAATATTCTGGCAAAATATGCATGGAAGTTCGGATTGGGTATAGATCCAAACAGCAATGTTAAAGCTGCTACGGGAATAGAGATATCAGAAAAGTTTGGACAGGTATATAATACTGTGTCAAATAAAACTGCTTATGCTAGCACTTATCTTTGGAAAACTATGTCTGTGCTTAAAAATGGGCAAGATGACTACGGCCATAAGGTTGTTGCAATAAATTTATACGATAACAATAATGATTCAAAAGAAACAACTGAAATTAAAAATAGTATTAAAAATCTTATAAAAGATTGTATAAAAAATGGAACTAGTTCTTTTGACAAATCAAAATATAAGGAATTATTTTCAGAACTTACATCAAAGGATGCTAATAATAAAAAGGATATAAGTGACAGCCAGATGAATAGTTTAATCAGTTCAATATATAGTATTACTATTTCAGATGCCAATGCACAACTAAAAGTACCTGCAAATATAGAAAATGCTGCTATAGGTCAAGGATTAAATCAATTTACACCTCTTCAAATAGTGAATTATATTGCAACTCTTGCAAATGGAGGTACTAAATATAAACTACACTTGGTAGATCAATATCTAGATACAGATGGAAAAGTAATTGAAAAAATCAAGCCAGAGGTTATGAAAAAAACTGGTGTCAGTGCTGCAAATTTGGAATCTGTTAAAGAAGGGATGAATGCTGTTAATGAAAATGGTACAGCAGCTCATGTATTTAAAGGATTCCCAATAAGTGCAGCAGGTAAAACAGGTACTGCTCAAAGTCTTGGTAATCAAGAACAAGTTGGAAGAACGGACTATGCAGAGTATGTAGGATTTGCTCCTAGTGATAAACCAGAAATAGCAGTGTGTGTGGTTTTATTCGATGGTGGCCATGGAGGAGTTGGTGCAGCTTCTGTAGCTAAAGATATTTATTCTTCATACTTTAATATAAATAATAAAATTAAATGAATATTAATTGCTGCAGTACTATATTCCACTGTTTGAATAGTGTACTTAAATGCTCCTTTAGGTTTAACAAAAATTTGTGATTATTATCCTTTAGATAAGGAAAGTATATTAGTTATTAGAAACTATTGAATCATAGAAAATTAATTGTAATTAGCAAGTTTTTGATGAACAGTTAAGAGGAGATGTAGTGTAAATTGAGAGATGATTATAGGAATCTATTTAAATTCATAATAAAGGCATATTATAATGGAAACTTTGAAGAAGAAGTGATGTCATTTTTATTAGAGTCTAAAATGGATAAACAGGAATTGTGTAAGATTATATCTACATTGTGCGGCACTAATGTAGATTACAGCTCTAACTTTATAGAAAATTTAAAAAAAGCAATAAAGTCTTATAAACAAGATGGTAAAGTAGTCAATAAAGTTAAAGACTGTTCCATGGAATGTGTGAATGAAAAAGGTGAGATACTATGTCAAAAAACTTGTCCTTTTGATGCAATTTTTATAGACAATAAGAAAAATTGTGCTTACATAGATAAAGAAAAGTGTACCGATTGTGGTTTGTGTGTAGATGTTTGCCCTACTGGGGGAATAATGGATAAAGTTCAGTTCATTCCTCTTTTCGATATTTTAAAAAGTAAATCTCCAGTTGTAGCTATAGTGGCTCCTGCCATAATAGGACAGTTTAGGGAAGATGTTACTATGGATCAACTTAGGACTGCTTTTAAAAAACTGGGATTTACTGATATGATTGAAGTGGCATTTTTTGCGGATATGCTTACTTTAAAGGAATCTATTGAATTTGACAATCATGTAAAAGATGAAAGAGATTTTATGATAACTTCCTGCTGTTGTCCTATGTGGGTGGCTATGGTAAAAAAGGTATACAGTAATTTGGTTAAACACGTATCTCCCTCTGTATCTCCAATGGTTGCAGGAGGAAGAGTGCTTAAAAAGTTAAGCCCTTACTGCAAGGTAGTGTTTATAGGCCCTTGTATTGCTAAAAAATCTGAGGCAAAGGAAGAAGATATAAAAGGGGCAATAGATTTTGTACTTACTTTTGAAGAATTAAGAGATATATTTGATGCTTTTCATATAGTTCCATCTAAACTTGAAGGAGATTTTTCATCTAAATATGCTTCTAGAGGTGGAAGATTATATGCCCGCACAGGTGGAGTTTCTATTGCAGTAAGCGAAGCTGTGGAAAGGATTTTCCCTGAAAAGCATAAATTATTTAATGCAATTCAGGCAAATGGCATTAGAGAATGTAAAGAAATGCTTACCAAGGTGCAAAATGGAGAAATAAAAGCTAATTTTATTGAAGGAATGGGCTGTATTGGTGGATGTGTAGGTGGTCCCAAAGCAATTGCACTTAAGGATGAGGGTAGGGATCGAGTAAATAAATTTGCGCAAGATTCTGAAATAAAAGTTGCTGTAGATAGTGAATGTATGCATGGAGTATTACATGCTTTGGATATACATTCTATAGATGATTTTAAGGATGAGAAAAAAATAGAACTGTTAGAACGAGAATTTTAATTTATAGAGAGTTTCTAAACCAAAATCAACTTATACTCCGGATATTTTTTACAACCTTCAGCTCAGTTAAATATTTTGATAAGGCTAAGTAAAAAATTCTAAAAAGCTAAGAACTTTTGAAAACTCGTACCTCAGACAATTCAAAAGTCCTAAGTTTTTACGAATTTTTTTCTAAGACTTATTTGCAAAATATTTAAATGAGCTTCATTATTGTAAAAATATGCCTACGTATAAGTTGATTTTTAAGTTAGAAAGCGTATAAAATGTATGAGAAGATAAGTTCCTTTATTTGCTTCTTAGTAAATTATCTATACTATTAAAGTTATATCCCTTTTTATTAAGTACTTCTACCATCTGGTGCAGTGGTGAATTGCTTGAATAAGTGTAAGTTGGGTATCCATTTTTCTCTGTTGAAAGATTTATATAGTCAAACTCAATGTAGGGGTGGTAGAATAAACTTGCAACCGTACTGTCGCTTATTTCCCTTATTTTGTTCAACATATTTCTGCAATCACTTTTACCATCTACATATCCAAGAGGAGTTGGAATGTAAACAGCTTTTCTATGACTGTTTTCAAACTTTACAATATGTTTGGATTCTGTAAAACCTCCATTTATTGAATAAGGTTCATACATATAGTTGAAGGATTTTTCTATTGCTGTCATTTGTTCGGGTAGTATGGCATAATGTGGTGCTTCAAAAAAATCACAATTTATATCCAATGCCTTTGCTGTCTGTATAGCCTTTGCAATTCTATCCTTAGCATATTCAGCACTTGCTGGAATGTTATCTTTTTTACTTCGGTGAAATTCTATTGCGTCAATGCTTTTTGTATTTCCATATTGATGGGTATATCCATGAAGTCCTAAAATACCATTTTTATTTATCATGTAATCCAGTGTAAATACAAAATCAGCATTAAACATATTATTTTTCTCCAATAAATTGTTGTCTATATTCATGGAAGGATCAACATATCTTGGAACCCAGGCAACGTAAAATATTGTTCCTTTAGCATATAAATAATCAGTTACTATCCGCAATTTTTCCAAGGTTTCATGGGAGTTGTAAAGTCCTCCGGCAGAAATATCCTCTAATCTCAGTAAAGCTGCTTTTTTCTTTACATGGGTAGTACTTAAGGTAATTATATCCTTATTTTTGTAAAAGCATATTTCTGAACCTTTTTCATTCCAATAAGTTTTTAAGTTAAACATATTAGTAAAATCAAATAGGGATATATATATAATGTTTTGTTTTAAAAATACTTTGTGTCTTAACTTATGTGTTGTTCCATTTATTTTATAAGTAGTCCCTTTAGTATCAATAAGAGAACGTGTTGAGAGAAAATTTAATTCAGCTTTCCCATGTTTTATTGAAAATTTTCCATTTAAAGTACATACTATTTCATTTACAGGTATGTAATATATGTTGTTTTTTACACCTATAGGTAAGTCAATCTTAATTTTTTTGTTTTCATAAACTAAGTTTATAGGTGCTTTTTTTAAGTCGAAGCTGTCTAATGAAAAATTTTTATAGCTGGAGCTGCCTTTTACATTAAAAATACTGCTTTTAAAAATTATCGCACCCAATAATGTAAAAACAGTAAGTGCAATTATAATTGTTAATATAATAAATTTACGGCTTCTAATAATATCACTTCTTTCAAAAATCATACTTTAATACTATTTATTATATTGCTTTTATAGAAATATATGTATTAAGTTAAATTTAACTTATATGGTGCAAATTACATAAGGATTAAATATACGTCTATTAAGGTGAGTGAAATAATTTTATGTTATAATATAGTAAAATTTAGAACTCATAGTAAGTGTAAGTAAATGCTTAAAAGACATCATAAGTAGCCAATTATTTATGATGTTTTTGATGAAAGATTTGGAGGAGAATTAATGAGAATTTTACATACTTCTGATTGGCATTTGGGAAAAAATCTAGAGGGGCATAGTCGTATGGATGAACAGGAGGCTTTCCTCAAAGATTTTGTACATATAGTTTCGGATAACAATGTGGATTTAATAATTATTGCAGGAGATATTTATGATAGTCCTAATCCACCTGCAAGGGCGGAAAAAATGTTTTATGATACGCTAAAAAAACTGTCTTCAAATGGGGAGAGAGCAACTTTGGTTATAGCAGGCAATCATGATAATCCGGACAGGTTAGTAGCAGCAGGACCTTTAGCTAGAGATCATGGAATTATAATGGTGGGGACACCAAAATCTGTAGTGTCCATAGGAAATTATGGTAGACATACAGTTGTGAATTCAGGAGAAGGATTTATTGAAATTCATGTAAATGGAGAAAAAGCTGTCATACTTACAGTTCCTTTTCCAAGTGAAAAAAGGCTAAATGAAGTTTTATACGGAGATATGGATGATGAAGAGGAGAGGGCTAAGTCCTATGGTGATAGAATAAAGGCATTGTTTAGTAAATTAAGTGAAAATTATAGAGAGGATACTATAAATATAGTAGTATCTCATTTATTTACTATGGGTAGTGAAGAATCAGGCTCAGAGAGAAATGCCCAGCTTGGAGGAAGCTTTATTGTAGATTCAAGCTGTTTCCCTCAAAATGCCCAGTATATTGCACTTGGTCACGTACATAAACCTCAAATAGTACCAGCTACGGAAAAGAGGGCTAGGTATTCGGGATCTCCTTTAGAATACAATAAAAAGGAAATTCATTTTAAAAAGAAATGTTTCATTATAGATGTAAAAGCAGGAGAAAAGTGTATAGTAAAGGATATAGAATTTAAAACATATAAGCCCATAGAGGTGTGGAAATGTAAAAGTATTCAGGATGCAATAGAAAAATGTGAAGAAAATAAAGATAGGAATTGTTGGGTTTATTTGGAGATAACTACGGACAGGTATATAAGAGAAGATGAAATAAAAATAATGAAAACTACTAAGAAAGATATAATTGAAATTATGCCTAAAATAGCTGAAAAAAGCAATGACAATTTTGATATAAATAGTTTTTCGCAGAAATCCTTTAAGGATATTTTTAAAGAGTTTTATTTAAAAGAGAGAAAAGTAGAACCTCAGGAAGAATTAGTTAATATGTTATTGTCTGTTATGGAAGGTGACGAAAACAATGAAGCCAATTAGACTTAAAATAAAAGGATTAAACAGTTTTATAGAATCACAATGTATAGATTTTGGAAAATTAACCCAAAGAGGTTTGTTTGGAATATTTGGACCTACGGGAAGCGGAAAATCGACCATACTTGATGGTATGACTCTGGCCTTATATGGTGAAACATCCAGAAAAAGTTCAAATTACATCAATATAAATTGTAATACTTTAAGTGTTAGTTTTGAATTCCAGATATCTGGAAGAAATATAAAAAAATATAGAGTTGAAAGAGAATTTAAAAGAGACAATAAAACAGGCAGCCCTAGAAGTAAGTTAGCTAAAATAGTGGATGTTACAGATGATGTGGAAAAGATATTAGAAGAAGGAGCTAGAAATGTAACTGAAAAATGTGAGGATATTATTGGCCTTAGGTTAGAAGACTTTACAAGGACTGTAGTTTTGCCCCAGGGGAAATTTAATGAATTTTTAAGGCTTGAGGGAAAAGACAGAAGAAATATGCTTGAAAGACTTTTTAACCTTCAAGAATATGGTTATGAGCTTTCTGAAAAATTGTCAAAGAAAATAGGCAGGGAAAAAGATAAGGCAAATTTAATTGAAGGTGAGTTAAAAGGTTATGAAAATATAAATGAGAAAGTTTTGGAAGAGAAGAAAAATACACTTTGCGAATTAAATAAAAATTATGATAAGTGTCAAAGTGAACTAGTTAATTCACAAAATGAATTTAACGATGGAAAAGAGCTGTGGAACCTTCAAGAAGATTTGAAACATCAAGTTATAGAGCAGGAGAAACTTAAGAAAAGTGAAGTATACATAAATGAAATCCAGCAAAAAGTTTTATTAGGGGAAAGTGCGTCAAAAGTAAAACCTTATGTTGATGAATATGAAAATACACTTTCAAAAATTAGAAGTATAGAAGAAGAGATTTTGATTTTAAATGATACTATGGTATCTATAAAAAATAATAAAGATGAAATAGAGAGCAAATTAGAGAATGTCAAAAATAAAAGAAATAATGAATTGCCTAATTTAAAAATAAAGGAACAAAAGGCTATTGAGGCAATAGAAGAAAAGTCAGTTTTGAATATACTAATTCATGATAAAGAAAAATTAGAAAAAAATATTGCAGTTTTAAAACAAGATTTGCAAACTAACAGCAGGACTATAGAAAAAAGTGAGGTAGACATTAGTAGGATAAAATGTCAGATAAAAGATAGTGAAAATAAAATGCAGGTTTTGAAAATTCCCGAAGAGTATAAGAAAAAGATTAATGAAGGCATAGTGATTTTGAACAACCTTGAAAGTATTGGTGAACAGAAAAAAAGTACAGCTAGGGATATGGAAAGTTTGAAATCAAGTATTGAAACTGAAGAAAAGAAAAGTGAAATACTAGCTAAAAAAAATAATGAAAAATCCAATTTATTAGAAGATAATAATAAGTTATTGAATAATTTAATAGAGAACTGTCCTGGGGATCAAAACTCACTTTTAACTTTGCAGAAAAATTTAACAGATGTAAGAGATAAATGGAGTAAATATTATGAATATGAAGGTGATTTACACAGCAGCACTACTTTAATAGAAAAACTTAAAATTGAGCTTCAAAACAAGAAAAGTGAAAAAGGTAATTTGGAAAATGAAATTGAAGAAATAGATAAAAAAGTAAAAAAGATTGAAGCTGAAAATTTGGCACATACTTTGAGGAAATCTTTAGTAGAAGGAGAGCCCTGTCCTGTATGTGGATCAGTTCATCATGTTGTAGAAAATGTTATAATTTTAGACTCAAATAATTTGAAAGAACTAAAACTTGATTTAGATGCAAAAATTCAAAAAAGTAATAAACTAAATAATGAAATAGTGAAAATAGATACGAATATTAAAGTACAAAAAGAAAACACAGCAGACAGACATAAAAAAATGAAAGAATTAGGTGAGAATTTTAAAGCATTTCCTTTAAAAGATGTTGAAAGTAAGTTTAATAATTTAAAGAAAGCTGTGGATGAATTTAATAATAAAAAAATAGCTCTGGAAAATAAGATTAAAATTTTAAATCAAGATAAAAATATCATAGAAATTGAGTACAGTAAATCAGTTACGAGAAAGGTAGAAAACAGGTCTCAGCTTCAAAAGTTACAGGAAAGTTTTCAGAAAATAGACCAGAAGTGTGCAAAAGTAAATAGAGAATATAAATCATTGAAACAAGAACTTGGTATTTGTAATTTTAAAGAAAAGAATGAGGAAATCCTTGAAAAGGAGAAAAGTAGAACATTACTTGAAAATGTTATAAAAAATCTAAGAAAAGATTTAGAAATTGAGCAAAGAAAAAAAGAGAGCTTAAATGAAAAATTAATGACTTTACAGACGCAGTTAAGCAAAAACAGTGCTACCTTCGTAGAAAAAAATAAAAGCATAGTGGAAAAAGAAAATAGTATAAAAGATAAAGCCTGTGGTAGGGAAGACTTAGAAAATTTAAAAAGAGAAATATCAGGTAACATAAAAAAAATAGAGTATGAATATGAGGAGATAGAAAAAAACAACAAAAAAATAGAAAAGCAGTATAATGAATGCAGCAGCAGCATAATAGCAGCTCAGAAAAATTTAGTTAGCTTAAATGAGAGATGTACAGATGACCTGGAAAATTTAAGAAAGGCTTTATCAGAAGAAAAAATTCAAAATATGGTTGAGGCTAAAAATAACTATATGCCTAAAGATAAAATTGAGGAACTTAAGATTAAAATAGAACAATATAGAAATGCAAGTGCTAAAATAATTGGTACTATAGAAAACCTTAATACAAAAATAGGTGACAGGAGTTTAAGTGAAGATAGATGGATTGAAATACAAAGTACTAGAGATAAAAATATTGAAACTTTAGAAAAGTTAAAAAAAGACAAAATAGAATTTGAAAGGGAAGTCAAGGATATAGACGAAAAAATAGGTCAGCTTACAAAACTTTTAAATAAAAAACAGAAACTAGAACATGAATTAAGTCTTTTAGATGATTTGGATAAACTGTTCAAAGGGAAAAAATTTGTAGAATTTGTAGCCCAGAATCAGCTGAAATATATATCCATAGAAGCAGACAAGAGGTTAAAGGAAATTACCTGTGGAAATTATGGATTGGAAGTTGATAAGGATGGCAGATTTATTATAAGGGATTATAAAAATGGTGGAGCACAAAGAGATGCATCTACTTTATCTGGAGGAGAGACTTTTGTAACATCACTGGCACTGGCGCTAGCACTATCTGCCCAAATACAATTAAAGGGAAGTGCGCCGCTAGAACTATTCTTCCTGGATGAAGGTTTTGGAACTCTTGATGATAACCTTCTGGAGGTGGTTATGGATTCCCTGGAGAAAATTCATAATGACAGGTTGTCCATAGGTATAATAAGTCATCTTGAATCAATTAAAGATAGGATGCCTGTAAAGCTTATAGTTACTCCTGCAGAGTCAGGAATGGGTGGAAGCAAAGTTAAAATAGAAATAAATTAATTATGAAATCATTGGAATTATTTATTGACATTGATTTAAACTTATAGTAAACTCGTGTTTAAAGATAAAAGCAATGACAGGACTAGTAGATATGTTAAATATTTTAAAGAGAGTGGGGCAAGGTGAAATCCCATAAATATACATATCTAAGATCACCCTGGAGCTGTAGGCTGAATATATTGTAAGCTGATCCGGCTTGTATAGGCCGTTATATGAATCAAGTAGAAATTGGGTGGTACCGCGACAGACTTTTTCGCCCCAGCGAAAGAGAGCTGTTTTTTTTATACACCAAAAGGAAATTTTATCCGATCACTACCATTGCTAACCCCCCCATCTTCTATTGAAGTGGGGGGTAAGCACTGCTACGTGCCTGGATAAGTTCTTCTAAGGTTCAGCTGGAGAAAGTCATCTTTATAAGCAAACTCCATCTGAACCTAAGAATCACTTGATTAATTAGGTTGGAGGTGTAGTAGATATTGCTTTATTTGTCGCCTTTACATTGATAACGCGGTGAAGCTTTGTTCGATATAAGTATGACAGCATATCAGTTAATTTAAAAAAATTTACAGAAGGGATGGAGACTTGGTAATGAATATTGTAGTTTTAATTAAACAGGTTCCTGATATGGAAAAAGTAAAATTTGACAGAGAAAAGGGAGTAGTGGATCGTAAATCTGCAGGTGTAGAGATCAATCCGTTTGATCTAAATGCACTGGAAGCAGCAGTGCAAATAAGTGAAAAAATTGATGCTAAGGTTACAGTAGTAAGCATGGGACCTCCAAGTGCAGATCAGGCCTTAAGGGAATGCATTGCAAGAGGTGCTAATGAAGGAATTCTTATAAGCGATGTAAAATTTGGGGGGTCAGATACTAAGGCCACATCATCTATACTTGCAAGTGCAATAAAAAAAATAGGCAGCTGTGATTTGGTCATTGCTGGAGAAAAAACTGTGGATGGAGATACAGGACAGGTTGGACCTGAAGTTGCAGAATTTTTGGATGTACCTCATGCAAGTTATGTAAGTAAGATTACAGATGCAAGTGATGATAAAATTGAAGTTTGTTCTGAAATATGGGAAGGAACTTATTTAAAAAGTGTAAAGTTACCAGCTTTAATTACAGTTACTAAAGATATAAATGAACCAAGGCTTCCGAGCTTTAAAAATAAAATGAAAGCTAGAAAGGCAGAAATACAGACTTTAAAATTTGAAGATTTAAAGGAATATACAGATGCTGATAAAGTTGGTTTTAAAGGATCACCTACAAAGGTTAAAAAGATAGAAGTACCCAAAATACAGAAAAGACAAGGAAAAATTTATAGAGAAGCGGATGCAGCTAAGGCAGAAGATGAACTTGTAGATATATTTAGAAAAAAGAAAATTTTGGAGGCATAATGATATGGAAAAGGAATATAATGGAGTTTTAGTATTTGCAGAACAGAAAAAAGGGGAAATCCATAAAGTAAGTTATGAACTTCTTGGAAAAGCTAGGGAACTTGCAGGTAAGTTAGATATACCTGTGTACAGTGCACTTTTAGGACCTTGTGGTATTAAAGCTGAGGAACTTATATACAGGGGTGCAGATAAGGTATTTTATGTTGAAGATGATATATTTAATGCACCGGAAGAGACAGTTTATAAAACTAACCTGGAAAATTTGATTAAGAAAATTAAACCTGAAATTTGTTTAATAGGCGCAACAAGTCTTGGGAGATCACTGGCACCTAGGCTTGCAGCTTCTCTTGAAACAGGGCTTACAGCAGATTGTACAGGCCTTGAAATAGATGAAGATGGAAAGCTTATACAAATAAGGCCCGCCTTTAGTGAGAATATATTGGCACATATAAAGTCAGACACATATCCACAGATGTCTACAGTAAGATATAAGGAATTTAATGAAAGCAAGAGAGATGAAAATAGAAAAGGTGAAATTGTGAAGGTAGATGCAGTTAAGCCTGAAAATGAACTTGTAAAAGTTATAAAAGAATTGAAATCCCAGGAAGTAAACATCTCTGATGCAAGTGTTGTAGTTGCAGCAGGCAAAGGATTAAAAAAAGCAGAAGATATGGCTATGATAAAAGAACTTGCTGACTTACTTTCTGGGGTAGTAGGAGCTAGCAGGGAGATAGTTGATGATGGCTTTATATCTAAGGACTTCCAGGTAGGCTACAGTGGAAACAGGGTAAAACCTAAATTATATATAGCTTGTGGAATTTCAGGGGCTCCACAGCATTTAGCAGGAATGAAGGAATCAGACTTTATTGTTGCAATTAATACAGATCCATCAGCTCCAATATTTAATGTAGCTGACTATGGAATAGTAGATGATATGTACAAGGTAGTACCTGATTTAATTAGTAAAATAAAGCAGGGAAGTTTAGAAACTGTAAGCTGTTAAAATAAAAAAGGGGGCATTAAAAATGAATACTGATTTAATAAAAAATTCACCAGAAAAAGTAGTTGAAAGTTTAAGAAAAGTTGTAGGAGATGATTGGGTTACTAACGATTTATCTCAAATGCAGGGTTATCTTTATGATGAGACTGAAACATTACTTCGTCCAGAAGCATGTAAAGATTGTGTGGTAGTTAAACCAGCTTCACCTGAGGAAATATCAGAAGTGTTAAAGTATGCAAATAAGGAAGTATTGCCTGTAATCGTCAGGGGCGGCGGTACAGGAGTAGTTGCTGGAGCAATACCAACACAGCCAAGCATTATTTTATCCTTGGAGAGACTAAATAAGGTTGTTGAATTTGACGAAAAGAATCTTATGATTACTTTAGAATCTGGAGCAACGCTGTCTCAACTACTTGAAGAACTAAATAAGAATGGCAAATTATTTTTTCCTGTACATCCGGGAGATGAAGGTGCACAAGTGGGAGGCATGGTTGCAGCAAACGCAGGTGGTACAAGGGCTGTAAAGCATGGAATTATGAGAAATCATGTTAAAGCGTTGGAAGTAGTTCTTGCCACAGGAGAGATAATTACTTTAGGTGGAAAATTACTAAAAAATAATATGGGTTATGATCTGCTTCAACTTATGATAGGAAGTGAAGGAACTCTTGGCATTATTACAAAAGTAACGCTCAGGCTATATGCAAGAAGTAAATGCAATGGAACATTACTGGTTTCATTTAACAGCCAGAGAGATGCTTGTGATGCAGTACCTGAAATACTGCAAGAGGGAATCACACCTCTTGCCATTGAATACATGGATAGAGTAATATCTGAAAAAGCAGCAGAGCAGCTTGGAACTACCTGGCCTGCAGCTAAAGGTTCTGTGGATTTGATGTTCATACTGGATGAATGCAGTGAAGATGATTTGTATTCTAATAGTGAAAAAGTTGTAGAAATATGTGAAAAACATGGTTCTGTAGATAGCATTGTAGCGGAAACTGAAAAGGATCAGAGACATCTTTTGCAGATAAGAAGCAATGCATATGGTCCTTATAAAGATAATATAGCAGATATTATGGATGTAGCTGTACCACCGTCTTCTGTACCTGATTTCTTTGATGATGTAAAAAGGTTGACTAAAGAGTATGGCAATGAAATTGTATCCCTTGGCCATATAGGAGATGGAAATATTCATAACTTTATCATGGGTGACAATGGCAAACTCCCTGCTAATTATGAGCAGCTTAAAGAAGAAATATACAAGACTGCAATAAAGTATGGTGGAACAATAACAGCAGAGCATGGTACAGGAAAGACTAGAAAGAAGCATATGCCTCTTCAATTTAGTCAGGCTGAAATAAGTATCATGGAGAATATCAAAAGAGCTTTTGACCCAAATAGTATTTTAAGTCCTGGAAATATAGTGGATTAAAAGTTATATCAATTTCTAATTCTAATAAGAGTCTGTGTTAGCTCATTATGTGCTGTGAGTAGCACAGGCTTTTTGAATATTAAATTTCCAGTATAACGTTGAAAAAGGAGATGTGTGTAGTATGAAAACCATAAAAAATATATCTGCCATTGGATTAGGAGCTATTGGATGTGCCTACACCAGTAAATTGTATGATTTTAATCCAGAAGGAATAAAATTTATAGCTGGAGAAGAAAGGGCTGAAAGGTACAAAAAAAGTGGATTTATAATTAACGGGAAAAAGTATAATTTTACGTATATAGATCCAAAGGAAAAATGCCAGCCAGCAGATTTGATTATTGTCTCCGTAAAGTCAAATCAGTTAACTCAAGCTATTTGTGATATGAGAAACCATGTAGGAGAAAATACTATCATAATTTCTCTTATGAATGGTATTACTAGTGAGGAGATTATAGGAAAAGAATATGGAATGGATAAGATGCTTTATGGCTTATGCATTGGCATTGATGGAAATCGTAAGAAAAACAATATCAGTTTTTCTAATATTGGAAATATAACCTTTGGAGAAAAGGTAAATAAAGTTTATTCAGAAAAAGTACAAAAAGTAAAGACTCTCTTTGACAATGCAAAAATTCCTTATAAAATTCCAGAAGACATGATGCGTGCTCTGTGGTATAAGTTTATGGTAAATGTAGGCATAAATCAAACTTCAGCAGTTCTTAGAGCAACTTATGGTGTATTTCAAACTAAAAATGAGGCTAAAGAACTTATGGAATCTGCAATGTGGGAAGTGGTAAAATTATCACAAAAAGTAGGGGTTAATTTAAGCAAAAATGATATAGAAGAATGGCAAAAAGTGTTAAATACTCTAGGACGTGACAGCAGGACCTCAATGTGTCAGGATATTGTATATGGCAGAAAAACTGAAGTTGATATATTTGCAGGTACTGTTTGTAAGTTAGGAGAGAAATATGGTGTAGACACTCCTGTTAACAGGACACTTTTAAATATAATAAAGTTAATTGAATAGGTAAATTTTATACCCTTTTAAGGGTATATTTTTTTACGCTTTTTTAAAAAATGGGTAAATATTATCATTATAGCATTGTTATGCCAATTAGTTTATTGTAAAATAGAATAGAATTGAGTTTAAAGTAAAATTCATTGAAGCTTAGGGGAAATTGAGGGGGTTTTAGTGTGAATAAAAGTCCTGTAACTGTTTTAAAAGAAAAATGTACAGGTTGTAATAAGTGTATAAGAACTTGTCCTATTCTTGGTGCAAATGTTACAGCAACTGAAAATGGTGTAAGTAAGGTTTACATAGATGAGGAAAAATGTATTGGATGTGGTGAGTGTGTAAAGGTTTGCGAACATGGGGCTAGAGACTTTAAAGATAGTACTGAAGACTTTTTTAAGGATTTGAAAAGAGGCAAAAAAATAACAGTAATAGCTGCACCATCTATTATAGTTAATATTAAAAATTACAAGAAATTTTTTGGATATCTTAAATTTTTAGGAATATCTATAATTTATGATGTTTCTTTCGGTGCAGATATTACTACCTGGGCTTATCTAAAAGCAATGAAGGAGAATAATATTTCTTCTTTAATATCTCAGCCATGCCCTATTGTAGTTAATTATATTGAAAAATATAAGCCTGAATTAATAGAATATTTAGCTCCTATACACAGTCCTATGATGTGTACTGCTGTTTACTTGAAAAAATATAAGCATATATGTGAAGATATAGCTTTTCTGTCACCTTGTATTGGCAAGCTAATTGAAATCAATGATAAGAATACAGATGGGTATGTGAAATATAATGTAACCTATAAAAAGATTTTAGATTATTTGAGAGATAATAATGTGAATTTGAACAATTACGATGAAGTTGAATTTGATAATGTTCCTGCTTCCCTTGGGGTTGTTTACAGTTTACCAGGTGGATTAAAAGCAAATGTAAAAGCTAGAACTGAAGAATTACATGTTCTTCAGGTAGAGGGACATAAAGAGGCAATAGAGTACTTGAATAAGTACTCTGATAGAGTTAAAGCTAATAAGCTTCTACCTAGTTTACTAGATATTTTAAATTGCAAAAATGGATGTAATATAGGTACAGCTTCCTTAGACAATTTAACAGAATATGATATTCAATATAGGTTTCATGATATGAAGATGGAAAAGTTAAGAGAAAAAACTGGCCTGTTTAAGAAAAAAATCAAATCAATAGATGAGTACTTTGATAAAAATCTTAATTTAAATGATTTCGTAAGGAAGTATACTGCACAGAAGGTTAAAAAAATAATTGAACCTACTCAAAAAGATTATGACAACATATTTAATGAGATGATGAAAACTACAACTTTGGGAAAAGAATTTAACTGTTCTGCTTGTGGATATGGTACTTGCAAAGAAATGGTAAAGATGATTTTTAACGGTATAAATTCTAAGGAAAATTGTATTTATTATGTGAAGAAAAAAATCAATATGGAATATAGCGAATTGGAAGAAAAAAATGAAGAGGTCAAAGAATCTATAAATCAAATAACTGTATTAGCTGAGGAAAGACAACGAAAATCAGATGAAATAATTAAATTTGCAAATACTCTGTTGGCAGCTATAAATGAAGTGAGTAAAGGGAATGAGGAAAGTGCATCTGCAATCCAAGATATAGTAGAAGAATTAAAGTCAATAATGGATATATCAAGTAAGTTAAAGGAAAATATTCATCAAATAAATGAAAAGTTAGATAAATTCACGGATTCATCAGATAGTATTGTGGCTATTTCAGAGCAGACTAATTTACTTTCGCTAAATGCCGCAATAGAAGCAGCGCGGGCAAATGAACATGGGAAAGGTTTTGCGGTAGTAGCAGATGAAGTAAAAAAGCTAGCAGAGCAATCTAAAACTACTGCACAATCTACTAAAAATGAAGAAAATGAAATGATGCAATCTATTTTAAAGGTTATTGAAGTATCTGATTTATTACAGAACAAAATGGATAACATAAATAACGATATATTAACTATATCTGAAACTATCCAAGAAATAAGTGCTAAGAGTCAAGAGATAGTTTCTAGCTCTGAAAAGTTAATAAATAGTGAGTCACATTAATTTAATTGAAGCCATTGTGAAAAACTGAGTTATACCATATATAACTCAGTTTTTTACTGACCAAATTAGAAAGTATAAGACAAGTGAGTTGACCTTAATTGAAAAAGGATATATTATGTAATATGACGCTTATGATATTACTGCAAAATTTTATATTAATAACTATACTTACGTGTACCACAGCTGCAATTTTGGACAAAAGCTGTCATCTTTTGCATTAGCGGATGCACTTGGTAAATTTAAAGATGAAGATGGTGGGATGAACAGATGGTAGTATTAAATGCAATTGGAAGTGTGCTTAGCATAGTAATTATGATATGCACAGGATGTGTGCTTACAAAATTTAAATGGCTTAATGAGAACATATCAAAAGTATTTTCAAAATTAGTGTGCAATGTAGCCCTTCCTTGCCTTATGATTTCTAATTTAATGGGTAATTTTACAAGAGATAAATTGGATCATATAGGGAAAGGACTTATTATACCAGTTCTATCTATGGCTATAGGTTATATACTAGCTATATTGATTTCTAAGATCATAAAGGTGAAAAAGGAGAGAACTGGTACATTTAGGTCTATGTTTTTTGTATCTAATTCCATATTTATTGGACTCCCTATAAATTTGGCATTGTTTGGTTCAAAAAGTGTTCCCTATGTGCTTTTATACTATATAGCAAATACTACTTTTTTTTGGACAATAGGTGCTTATGGAATAAGCTCAGATGGACAAGCTGATAAAAAAACAAGTATTTTTTCAAAGGAAACTTTAAATAGAATATTTTCTCCTCCACTTATGGGATTTATAATAGCAATGATATTTATATTTTGTGGAATAAAACTTCCTAAGTTTGTTATGGATACATGTAAATACTTTGGAGATATGACGACTCCACTTTCTATGTTGTTTATAGGGATAACAATTTACTATGTGGATATAAAGAAAATGAAGATGAGTAAAGATATATTTTTTGTTCTAATAGGAAGGTTTATTATATCACCAGTTTTAATAATATTTCTGGCAGGTTTCTTTCCTATACCTGAGCTCATGAAAAAAGTGTTTATAATACAAGCTGCTATGCCAGTAATGACAAATACTTCTATAGTGGCAAAGGCATATGGTGCTGACTATGAATATGCAGCAGTGGTTACATCATTGACAACGGCCTTAAGTTTACTAGTTATTCCTATATATATGGCTATAATATAGTTGAGAGTTAGCATTTACTCTCAACTTTCAATTATCAACTTTTCACTTAACTATGATACACTTATTTCTAAAATTAATAAAATTATACACTACTAAATAATAAAGTAAACACGTAAAAACAAATTAAAATACAATTGCAGTTTTATAGTTATCGGATAATTGGATAAAAAAGATAAAATATGAAAATACATTAGTATTAAATTTTAATATTTAAATTACATACACACACTAAATTTTTTTGATAAAATAAATTAAAAAACAAATAAACTTAAAATAGAGTATAAAAAAAACAGACATACACCCCAATGGGGCGAAGGTCTGTCGCTGTACCACCCAAATTATTACTCGTATATATAACGGCTGTGCCGGCATAACTTACTTTATATAAAGTTCAGTCTGCAACTTAGGAGTGATTTTCAACAACTGTAGCTTATGGGTTTCCACCAAATCCCCATTCTCTGAAAGCATATCTTTGTTTACTCTTCTCCGTCATCGTTTTTTTATTTGCACTAACTATACTATAAAAAAATATGTATGTCAACAATTTTTTTATATATTTTGCTTAATTTATCTGATGGCTACCTAATGTAATACTCTCACGCACACAGCGAAATCGACTATCACCAAATCAAAGATTTGGTGATAGTCGATTTTCTTACTAAGTAAGATTCATTGATAATTACTCAAAATTGTTAATCATAAATATTGCTTTGTTTTCTATAAGGTATTCATTTTAAATTGAAATATTACCAATATGCTTTAGAATATAAGTTAAGTTTTGAGTTGTAAACTTTATTTGAGTATTTGCTTTTATGAAATTATGAAAAATATTTTTTACGGTAATATAATGTAGGAAAAACATAATGCAATAAAAAAACAAAGAAAGTTTTAGAAAAACTATTGACATTATTCTCATAAGGTATTATTATCGTCACATACACTAAATATTGATAAAGTAAATTTCAAAAACAAATAAATTTTTCAAAGTGATTTAAAACTAATTAGGTTTATTTTAGTATTAATAAAATAAATAGTGGTATTTATTAGTTATATCCATGGGGGTTATTTCTAATTGATATTTTGAATTGGTACAATTGTAGAGTATAAAGACAATGATAGGGAAGAGTAAATAGGAAGTATTTCTTAGAGAGTGAGATTTTGGTGAAAACTCATAAATATGACTATTGAAGGTAGCCTTGGAGTCGTGAGCTGAAACTAAGTAGGCTTTACCGGTAAAACCGTTATTACTTTGAGTAAAAAATTGGGTGGTACCGCGCGACCAAACTTCTCGCCCCAAGCAGAGAATGTTGGTTGTTTTTTTATACAAAAAATTAGTGGTAATTGTTCAAATGCTGGTTCTTAAAATTGAAATAAATTATTTTACAATTAAATAATTTATAAAATATAGAATATATGCACTTGCAATAGTCATAAAATTCTTAATTATGGGAATTAAAAGTCATTTTTTAAATATCAAATAGTATATTATTTAAATATTTAAAGTATTAAAAAATTCAATATATATAAAAATAGTATAAATAAATTATTCAGGAGGAAAGTATTATGGAAAAATTAAAAGTTTATTATGATGAGGACGCAGATTTGAATCTCTTGAAAGGAAAAAAGATAGCTATACTTGGCTTTGGAAGTCAGGGACATGCACATGCTTTGAATTTAAAAGAAAGTGGACTCGATGTAATAGTCGGTTTATATAAAGGCAGTAAATCATGGAAAAAGGCTGAAGATTATGGATTTAAGGTATATGAAATAGCTGAAGCTGTTAAACAAGCAGATATTATAACAGTACTTCTACCAGATGAGAAACAAAAACAAGTTTATGATGAGAGCATAAAAGATAATTTATCAGAAGGAAATGCATTGTTCTTTGCACATGGATTCAACATTCATTTTAATCAAATAGTACCACCTAAGAACATAGACGTTTTGATGATTGCACCTAAAGGACCAGGACATATAGTTAGAAGAGAATATACATTAGGTAATGGAGTTCCATGTCTCTATGCAGTATATCAAGATTACAGTGGAAAAGGAAAAGAAATTGCTTTAGCTTATGGAAAAGGAATTGGCGGAACTAGAGCAGGAGTTATGACTACAACATTTAAAGTTGAAACTGAAACTGATTTATTCGGTGAACAGGTAGTACTTTGTGGAGGAGTTGCTGAACTTATCAAAGCAGGTTTTGATACATTAGTTGAAGCTGGCTATGCTCCTGAAAATGCATATTTTGAATGCTTACATGAAATGAAGATGATAGTTGATTTGATATATGAAGGCGGAATAAATAGAATGAGATATTCTATAAGTGATACTGCTGAATATGGAGATTATAAGATAGGTAAGAGAATAATAAATGAAAATACTAGAGCTGAGATGAAGAAAGCTCTTAAAGAGATCCAAGATGGAACATTTGCAAGAGAATGGCTTCTTGAGAACCAAACTGGAAGACCAGGATTTACAGCAAGAAGAAGAATAGAACAAGATGCTCCAATAGAAAAAGTTGGTAAACAACTTAGATCAATGATGTCATGGATCAATGAAAATCCTGATAATGAGTAGTTAAAAAGTAGAATGTTCATTTGATAGTATTAAAATATTGATTAATTGGGGTAATATTTTAACAGTATATCAATAAAAAAATTACTATGAATAACGCTTATGAATAAGGGGGCTTATCATCTAGCGGACGACTTAAGTTTACAGGAGAAGTAGGGGAGGCACTTTTCCCTCCTAATCCCTGTAATATAATAATCTAGTTTTTTAGGGACAAAATAATTATAGAAATACATATACTTGTAATAGTCATAAAGTTCTTAATTATGGGAATTACAAGTCATTTTTTAAATATCAAATAGTATATTATTTAAATATTTAAAGTATTAAAAAATTCAATATATATAAAAATAGTATAAATAAATTATTCAGGAGGAAAGTATTATGGAAAAATTAAAAGTTTATTATGATGAGGACGCAGATTTGAATCTCTTGAAAGGAAAAAAGATAGCTATACTTGGCTTTGGAAGTCAGGGACATGCACATGCTTTGAATTTAAAAGAAAGTGGACTCGATGTAATAGTCGGTTTATATAAAGGCAGTAAATCATGGAAAAAGGCTGAAGATTATGGATTTAAGGTATATGAAATAGCTGAAGCTGTTAAACAAGCAGATATTATAACAGTACTTCTACCAGATGAGAAACAAAAACAAGTTTATGATGAGAGCATAAAAGATAATTTATCAGAAGGAAATGCATTGTTCTTTGCACATGGATTCAACATTCATTTTAATCAAATAGTACCACCTAAGAACATAGACGTTTTGATGATTGCACCTAAAGGACCAGGACATATAGTTAGAAGAGAATATACATTAGGTAATGGAGTTCCATGTCTCTATGCAGTATATCAAGATTACAGTGGAAAAGGAAAAGAAATTGCTTTAGCTTATGGAAAAGGAATTGGCGGAACTAGAGCAGGAGTTATGACTACAACATTTAAAGTTGAAACTGAAACTGATTTATTCGGTGAACAGGTAGTACTTTGTGGAGGAGTTGCTGAACTTATCAAAGCAGGTTTTGATACATTAGTTGAAGCTGGCTATGCTCCTGAAAATGCATATTTTGAATGCTTACATGAAATGAAGATGATAGTTGATTTGATATATGAAGGCGGAATAAATAGAATGAGATATTCTATAAGTGATACTGCTGAATATGGAGATTATAAGATAGGTAAGAGAATAATAAATGAAAATACTAGAGCTGAGATGAAGAAAGCTCTTAAAGAGATCCAAGATGGAACATTTGCAAGAGAATGGCTTCTTGAGAACCAAACTGGAAGACCAGGATTTACAGCAAGAAGAAGAATAGAACAAGATGCTCCAATAGAAAAAGTTGGTAAACAACTTAGATCAATGATGTCATGGATCAATGAAAATCCTGATAATGAGTAGTTAAAAAGTAGAATGTTCATTTGATAGTATTAAAATATTGATTAAATTGGGGCAATATTTTAACAGTATATCAATAAAAAAGTTACTTATGAATAACGCTTATGAATAAGGGGGCTTATCGTTTAGCGGATGACTTAAGTTTACAGGAGAAGTAGGGGTATTTTCCCCTAATCCCTGTAATATCAATATCTATCTTTTTAGGGGCAAAATAATTATAGGTAGATATTACTTGTAAATAAAAAAGGGCTTATAAATATCAATGAATCTTACTTAGTGGGAGCTTGTTTCTCCAACTAAGTCTAGATGAATTATCTAGGGGCGTAGCTACTGTTATCTCCCACTTTGATAGAAGTGGGAGTGTTACAGTAGGTAGCCATCAGATAAAATGTGCGAAAATTATTACGAAATTATATATATGTATTATAAAAACTATGATGGAGAAGAGTAAGTAGTGTAGTATTTTTAGAGAATTGAGATAAGGTGGAAACTCATGAATGCGAAACTTTTGAAAATCACTCCTGAGTTGCAAGCTGAAATTAGTAGGCTGTGTCGGTATTACCGTTATTAGAATTAAGAAAAAATTGGGTGGTACCGCAAAGCTTCTTGACCCAGGCAGGCGGTTATTTTTTTACAAAAAATTTCCAGATTTAAGGAGGATACTAAAAATGAAAAGTGATTCAGTAAAAAAGGGAATTAAGGCAGCTCCAGCAAGAGCACTTATGTATGGAATGGGATATACAAAAGAGGAAATTGAAAGACCTCTTATAGGAATAGTAAATTCACAAAATGAAATAGTTGC
This sequence comes from Clostridium sp. 001, assembly GCF_019056555.1. Classification (NCBI taxonomy): domain Bacteria; kingdom Bacillati; phylum Bacillota; class Clostridia; order Eubacteriales; family Clostridiaceae; genus Clostridium; species Clostridium sp. 001. The sequence goes on from NZ_CP020473.1 coordinate 4,589,981, forward strand.
AGGTCACATGCATTTAGATGAAATAGCAAAAGCTGCAAAACTTGGAGTAGCAATGTCTGGGGGTACTCCTATAGAGTTCCCTGCTATTGCAGTTTGCGATGGAATTGCAATGGGTCATGTTGGAATGAAGTATTCTCTTGCTTCAAGAGAACTAATAGCAGACTCAATTGAAGCTATGGCAATGGCTCATGGTTTTGACGGATTGGTACTCATTCCTAACTGCGATAAAATTGTACCTGGAATGCTTATGGCAGCTGCAAGACTTAATATACCAGCTGTAGTAGTAAGTGGAGGACCTATGAGGGCAGGTAAGCTAAATAATAAAGCACTTGACTTTAGTACTTGTATTGAAAAGGTGGCAGCCTGCAGTGACGGAAAAGTAACCGAGGAAGAACTTGAAGAGGAAGCTAAGAGAGCTTGTCCTGGATGTGGTTCCTGCTCAGGATTATTTACAGCAAACAGTATGAACAGTCTTACAGAAGTACTTGGAATGGGTTTACCTCTGAATGGAAGTGCCCTTGCACAAACTGGTGAGAGAAATCAGCTGGCAAAATATGCAGGAATGTATGTAATGGATTGTGTAAAGAACAATAGACGACCAAGAGATATACTAACTTTAGATGCATTTAAAAATGCTATAACAGTAGATATGGCTATGGCAGGATCTACAAATACAGTACTTCATCTTCCAGCAATTGCCCATGAAGCAGGTATAGAACTTAATTTGGATTTATTTCATGAAATAAGTAAACAAACACCTTGTCTTACAAAATTAAGTCCAAGTGGTAAACATCATATGGAAGATCTTCATCTGGCAGGAGGAATACCAGCTCTTATGAATGAACTTTCTAAGAAAGGTCTTATAAATGAAGATGCACTTACTGTTACAGGAAAAACTGTGGGTGAAACTATAAAAGATTTTAAAGTGATTGATTATGAAGTTATAAGAAGTGTAGATAATGCTTACAGCAGTGAAGGCGGAATAGCAATACTTAGAGGAAACTTGGCACCAGATGGAGCTGTAGTTAAAGAATCTGCAGTTTCAAAAGAAATGATGGTACATGAAGGACCAGCTAGGGTATATAATTCTGAAGAAGAAGCAGTTAAGGCTATATTTGGCAATGAAATAAATAAAGGTGATGTAATTGTAATAAGATATGAAGGACCAAAAGGTGGACCTGGAATGAGAGAGATGCTTTCACCAACTTCTGCTATAGCTGGTATGGGGCTAGATAAAGATGTAGCACTTTTAACAGATGGAAGATTTTCAGGAGCTACAAGAGGGGCATCTATAGGCCATGTATCACCAGAAGCTATGGAAGGTGGACTAATAGGACTTGTAGAAGAAGGAGATACTATATTTGTAGATATTACAAATAAAAAGTTGGAGTTAAAAGTAAGTGAAGAAGAAATTGAAAAGAGAAGAAAGAACTATGTAAAGCCTGAACCTAAGATAAAAACAGGATATTTATCAAGGTATGCAAAATTAGTTACTTCTGCAAATACAGGTGCAGTTCTTAAATAAAGATAGACTTTTAATCTACTTTTAATTTGCAAATATACTCAACTTTTGCAGTTTAAAAATTTTGCTAAGCAATATTTTTAATTAATAGTTAAGAATGAAGAATTAATAGTTAATGTGGATTTTTTTCCGTTACACTACAAAAAATCTTTGATTAAGCTTTTCACCACTACTCGTTTCGCTAAAGCGAAACATTGCTAATTTATATAAATTTAAAGATTTTTTGCGACAGCTAAAAATAATCCTTCACTATTAATTTTTCATTATTAATTCTTAACTTGATATATGTGAAAGTTGAGTAAATATATTATTTAACTAAAAAAATTAAAATAAACTATTGACATTTAAACTGTTTTATAGTAATATATATTCATATTTAAATAATAAAAGCTATGACAGGGACTATTAAATGTGATGTATATTTTAAAGCGAGTGGGATCTGGTGTAAACCCATAAATATTTCATATTGAAACTCACCCTTGAGCTGTAGGCTGAAATTATAGTAAGCTGTACCGGTGTGAGTCGTTATTGAATTAAGTAATAAAATTGAGTGGTACCGCGAACAGACTTCTCGCCTCAAGAGAAAGGCTGTTTTTTTGTGCTAATTTTTAACCTAAAATTACCTATATAATTACTTTGAATTATCAATGAATCTTACTTAGTGGGATTTTATTTCTCCCACTAAGTTTAGATGAATTATCTAGGGGCGTAGCTACTGTTATGCACAGCATAAGAACTCTAAATCACTGAAGCTCAAGGGTTCTAATATTTCCCACTTTGATAGAAAAGCAGATATTCCAAATCTTTGATTTGGTATAGTCGCTTTCGCTGTGCGCGTGGGAGTGTTACAGTAGGTAACCATCAGATAAATATTTAGTGTGTATAAGTGTATCAAATTTAAATTTGATTTAAGTAATTTAATTTTTAGAAAATATTTGTAAATGTAAATTAGAAAATATAAAATACGTATTAATATATGAAAGCTTTGAAAGGGATAAATAGATATTATAATATTTTAAAGAGAGTGAGGGTTTTGGTGTAAACTCACAGATATGTAATATTGAAACTCACCCTTGAGCTGTAAGCTGAAGTTAGTAAGCTGGGCCGGCTTTGCCGTTATTAAATTGAGTAATAAAATTGGGTGGTACCGTGACAGACTTCTCACCCCATAAGGAGTCTGTTTTTTTGTACCCAAAAATCCTATTAAATTGAATTTATAAGGAGAGATGGCTATGAAAGCTGCTGAAGCAGTTATCCAATGTTTAAAAAAAGAAAATGTGAATATGGTATTTGGGTATCCTGGTGCTGCAGTGGTTCCTATATATGAAGCTTTGAGAAAATCAGATGTGAAGCATATATTAGTAAGACAGGAACAAGCTGCAGGACACTCCGCTAGTGGATATTCTAGATCCACTGGAAAAGTGGGAGTCTGTATAGTTACGTCAGGACCTGGTGCAACTAATCTCATTACTGCTATTGCTGCTGCATATATGGATTCCATTCCTCTTGTTATTATTACAGGCCAGGTTAAGTCTACATTAATTGGAAGGGATGTATTTCAAGAATTAGATATCACAGGTGCTACAGAATCTTTTACAAAATATAATTTTCTTGTAAGAGATGCTAAATCCATATCTAAGACTATAAAGGAAGCATTTTATATAGCTGAAACTGGTAGAAAAGGTCCTGTACTTGTAGATATACCTATGGATATAATGGAAGAGGATATTGATTTTGAATATCCTGATAGTGTTAATATAAGAGGTTACAAACCTACTGTTAAGGGACACTCTGGGCAAATAAAGAAAATAATAGACAGAATCAAAGTTAGCAAGAGACCTCTTATTTGCGCAGGTGGTGGAGTTATACTGGCAAATGCACAAAATCAATTGGAGCAATTTGTTAAAAAATCACATATACCTGTTGTCCATACTCTTATGGGAAAAGGATGTATAAATGAAAATAGTGATTATTATGTAGGCTTAATAGGTACTCATGGTTTTGCTTATGCCAATAAAGTTGTGCAAAATGCAGATGTTTTAATACTTATTGGAGCTAGAGCTTCAGATAGAACTATCAGTGGGGCAAAGAATTTTGCAAAGGATGCAGATATAATTCATATAGATATCGATCCTGCTGAAATAGGTAAAAATTTGGACACTTATATTCCAGTAGTCGGTGATTGTGGAAATATTTTATCAGATTTAAACAAAGAAATAGTATCTCCACAGATAGAAAAGTGGATGGAGGAAATTAAAAATTGGAAGAAAGATTTGCATATAGAAAGAAAACCTACAGATAAAGTTAATCCTAAGTATGTTTTGCAAACTGTTTCTGACATATTAGGGGAAGAGGTAATTTTAACTGCAGATGTAGGACAAAATCAATTGTGGTGTGTCCGCAATTTTAAGATGGTAGGAAATAGAAAATTTTTAACTTCCGGAGGCCTTGGAACTATGGGTTATTCTCTACCAGCAGCTATTGGTGCCAAAATTGCCTGCCCCGACAAACAAGTTATAGCTTTTGCAGGTGATGGTGGATTTCAAATGAGTCTTTTTGAACTTGGAACTATTGCTGAAAATAATATAAATATTATTATAGTGTTGTTTAACAATTCAGGACTGGGTATGGTTAGGGAGATACAAGACAATAAATATTCTGGTGAATTTGGAGTAAACTTTAGGACTAATCCAGATTTTGTAAAACTTGCAGAAGCTTATGGATTAAAAGCTAAGAGAGTAGAAAATGATTCTGAATTTAACGGAGTTTTTAAAGAAGCGTTAAATTTAAATAGGGCATTTTTGATAGAGTGTATTGTAGATCCTCATGAGAGAACTTTTTAGAAAGAGGTGAGTATTATAAAAAAGTATGTGATGTCAGTGCTAGTGGAAAATCATTCAGGTGTTTTAAGTAAAGTAGCTGGACTTTTTAGTAGAAGGGGATATAATATTCACAGTCTTACTGTAGGAGTTACAGGAGATCCTGAAATATCACGAATGACTATTGTATCCATTGGGGATGACTATATGTTTGAACAGATAAGTAAGCAGCTGAATAAATTGATTGAAGTTATAAAAGTAATAGAATTGAACCAAGATACATCTGTTTATAGGGAGTTATCTCTTATAAAAGTTTCTGCAGAGTCCAACAATAAATTGCTAATTATGGAGAGTGTAAATACTTTTAGAGGTAAAATTGTAGATATGAATGAAAAAAGTATGATAATTGAAATAACCGGAAATGAAAAGAAAATAACTGCTTTTATTGAACTAATGAAGCCTTATGGAATAAAGGAAATTATACGTACTGGACTTACTGCACTTCAAAGGGGAAGTAAGCTGGAAGATTAAATGCAAATTTATAATAAAAAATATCTCTTTTGTCTTAAATATATAGGGTTTCTAACTAAAATATTAACTTATACAGAATAATTAAAATTCTTCTCCAAATACTAAATGTACGGAGAAAGGAGTTTTAATTATGGGAAGAAAATCATTTGAAATAGAATCACTGTATGATTATAAAATTGAAGATTTAATTGAGCTAAAAAACACTACGAATTCTAAATTTACTAGATTAGTATTAGCTGTGGTTACTATGAGATATCGAGGATGCTCAAATAGAGATATTATGATAGAAACAGGTCTAAGTAAAGTATCTATAGTTAAACATATTAAAAATTGGAACGAAGTTGGCATCAAAGCTATAAAAGATCATCGTGGCGGTAGTGAAGCTAAATTAGAACCAGAAATAGTTGATGATCTTATAGACGTAGTTCTAAAAAAATCCCCTATAGATTTTGATTTTACATGTCATACTTGGACTTTAGCGCTTTTAGCTCTATATGTTGAAAAAACATATGGAGTAAAAGTTTGTAATGAAACTATCAGATCCATTTTAATATCTCATAATATATCTTATAAAAGATCTCAACCTAAACCTACAAAAGCTGATAAAGATGAACAAGAAGCTTTTAAAAAAAATGCCAAAACTGCTAGATACTTTAGAGTCTTCATCTGATACTATTGTATATGCATTAGATGAGACTGGTATCAGCATAGAGTCGGACAACTATTCATCTTGGAGCCCTGTAGGTAATCCCCCTATACTAGAGAAGAATGCTTCGCATAAAGGGGTAAATATTGTAGGGTCTACTTCAATTTTAAATAATTTTCATACTGTCAATGATGTTTATTCTTCCCAAGAATCTATAACATCTGAAAAAATTAAGTCGCATATAGAATATCTGATGGAACTTAATCCTAATAAAAAAATTGTAATATTTATGGATAATGCTAAAACCCATACAAGTAAGCTAATGCAAAGCTTTTACTATGATAACAAAGATAAATTGAAGGTAGTACTTCTACCAAGGTATTCCCCATATATGAACCCTCAAGAAAATATGTGGAGAAACCTAAAAGCAAAGTTGTTTAAACCATCTGCTAGAAGTTGTATATGGGAATTAGTATCAGATATTAAAATTCTTTTTGACGAACTTAATTCTAATTTTGCTAAGATTCATTCATTAGCTTATGCTAGAAGTTTCCTAGTATAAGTTAAATTATCACTTAGAAACCCTATATAGAGTTTCTAGTTTGAAAGTTTACTTATGCCAGCCATATACTAACAAAAATCATCACACTAAAAACTTCTTATAAGTCTAAAGCTCAGTATTTTGAAAATCTAAAGAAGCTTATATAAACTCGTACCTCAGACATATATAAGCTTCTAAAATTTTCTAAAATACCTCACTAAGACTTATAAAAAAAGTTTTTAAGTGTGATTTCCATTTTGTTAGTATATTTTATGTATAAGTTAAAATTTCAATTAGAATCACTATATTAAAGGCAAAGAGGTATTTTTTTATTTGCTAATATTACTTATAAATAGGAATATTAGCAAATAAAAATTATATACTTAATATAGACAAATTATATTTTAAAAGATGGGAATACAAAATTAATATTTGAAGTAAAGAACTTATTTAAAATTATAGATGAAATGCCATAAGGGTGGTATGAAAATTAAATTTAGAGGAGGGACACGGACATGGATAATACCATATTATTGAGTAAGATATCCCAAGGCTTAATAGAATGCTGTAAATCAAAAAAATTTTCAAGAGTAAACAAATTAACTGTGAATGTAAATGAAAACAGTTATATTAATTCTTGTAATCTTTATGAGTACCTGAAAAGTTGTAATGAAGACATAGTAGACGAATCTACAGAAATTAAAATTGAAATTGAAGATTTACCAGATCAAGTTGTAATTATCAGCAGTATAGAAGGTGATATATCGGAAGAATGCGTATAAGTTGATAAACACTATATATTGATGCGAAATTGTACGAATATTAAATATGAAAGGGAATGGGTATAGATTTGTGTAAAAACAATCTATACCTCCATTTTTATTAAGCAAGATTAAATTTCTTTCTAATCATATTAACTAATACCTTTGCTGTTTCATCAACTCCGCCGAATAGGCTGCTGTTAATTAAAATGTCCTTGTAAAGTACATTATCACTGTATGATTTTGCATAACTTAGGCTGTATAGCTGACGTGCTTCATCAACTTCTTTAATCAGCTTATCTGCTTCGTCCGGATTTATATGAAGTATATTGATACAATTTTCCTTTCGTATCTCATATGGAGCATAGATAAATATGCTGAAATGATTTGAATGATTTCTTAAAATATAGTCAGAACACCTTCCTACAAATATACAGGATGATTTATCTGCCAGATCACAAATGATTTTCTTTTGGGCTTCAAATATTTCTTCCTGTATCTTTTCTGAACTAGTTCCTAGTGGAAATTTCATTTTTTTATATTCATTTTTATCTATTTCTTCTCCACTGTCAATAGTAGATACAGGCAAATTCATCTTCTTTGCAGCTTCTTCTACGATATCCCTGTCGTAGTATTCAACACCTAACAATTCAGCCATTTTTTTAGCAATGGGACGCCCCAGGCTCCCGAATTGGCGAGAAATAGTTATTACATAATTCTCTAATCCGATATTTACCTTTTCATTTTCTAGAAAAGCTGTGGTAAAGTTGCCGGAGACAAAACTTTTATTTCGCATTATTGTAATATTAGTATTTATGGTTGTGGAAACTCCGTCTAGCTTAAAGTTTTTCAATGCTTTTATCATATTGGCAATGCAGGTAGTTCTATCTTTTTCCCAAACAACAAGTTTACAGAGCATAGGATCATAAAATGGAGAAATCTTGTATCCTTCGTGAATAGCATGCTCTATACGAACAGTTCCATCCGAGGCATCAGGAAAAGATAAAGTTGTAATTGTACCTGGCGAAGGTTTAAAGGTTTTGGGATCTTCTGCATAAATACGGCATTCAATACTGTGGCCTTTTAGTTTAATATCTTCCTGCTTGAATGGCAATTTTTCTCCGTTTGCAACATGAATCTGATTTTCTACTAAATCCATATTTACAACATATTCGGATACTGGATGTTCTACTTGAAGCCTTGCATTTATTTCCATAAAATAATAGTTTCCATCAGCACCCCTTAAATATTCAATGGTACCTGCTCCGGAATATTTCATTTCCTTGATTATCTTTTGTGTATATGAATAAAGTTTCTTTCTGTCTTCTTCAGTAACTACAGTTGACGGTGATTCCTCAATAATCTTCTGATATCTTCTCTGAATAGAACATTCTCTTTCTCCTAAGCAGACTACATTTCCATAGTCGTCTGCTATAAACTGTACTTCTATGTGTCTAGGAGATAGTACTGCTTTTTCAATGTAAATATCTCCACTTGCAAATGCCATATTTCCTATTCTCTGCATGCTTTCGAAAATAGCCTGTGTGACTTTTTCAGATTCAAAATAAGTGATTTTTTCTATTCCTTTACCTCCGCCGCCTTTGTCCAGTTTAAGTAAAATAGGTAATCCGACTTTTTCTGCAGTATCGTAAATTTCTTTTATACTGGAAATCGGCTTAATTGTTCCTGGTGTAACAGGAACTCCTAATTTATTAGCAATAATACGACAATAACATTTGGATTCGATGTTTTCTAGAATTGAAGGGTCAGGTCCGATCCATTTTGCACCTGCAGCAGTAACTGCATTAGCAAATGATGCTGCCTCTGATAAAAATCCATATCCAGGATGTACTGCATCTGCCCCTGATTTCTTAATAACATCTACAAGTGCATCAATATTTAAGTAACTTTTAACAGGTGCGGAAGGGCCGATATTATAGCTTTCTGCAGCTTTGTTAATGTAATCAGCATTTTTATCAGCGTCTGAGTATACAACAACAGTTTCAATGTTAAGTTTATTACATGTATGAATAATCCTGTTTACAATTTCACCGCGATTTGCAATTAAAATTTTTTTTATCATGTTAGCTCTCCTTTTCAATAAATTATTGTTTTATTAATTAAGTTTTACAATAACCATTTATCTGATGGCTACCTACTGTAACACTCCAACTTCTATCAAAGTGGGAGATAACAGTTTACAAATTATGCAGATAAAAAACAAGGACATGGCAAAAATAACTATAACAGATACATTGCCATGTCCTTGTTAGATTAAACTATAGCATATTTTAAATTTTATGACAACAGTAAACAAACACAAATTTTCCTGATTTTTTTATGCTGTGAGTACAAAACAAATAAAAAAATTTATGATATACTATTAAAAAATCAATTTAAAATTATAAAAGGGAGTCAAAATATGAGTTATCTTTTATCCGAATTTTATTCATCTTCAAAAGAAATATATAAGATCAAGTTAATCGCAGGGGAAAAAGGCCTCATAAATGATATAACCTGGGTGTACCTTGCTGAAGATATAGAAAATGCAGATTTTCTAAGAGGAAATGAATTAGTTATTACTACTGGTTTGTCAGCTGGAACAAAAATAAGCTGGCTTTATGAATTAATTAGAGAATTAATTTACCGAAAGTGCAGCGGCTTGTTAATAAATACTGATAAATATATTCTTATTAAGGATATTTCTAGAGAAGTTATTGAACTGTGTAATTCAGAAAATTTCCCTCTTTTTATAATGCCTTGGAAGATACACATTTCTGATATTATGCAAGATTACTGTAATAAGATATTTATGGATAAATACCTGGAAAATACTTTGTCTAAGCTGTTTTACAATGTAATATTCGATTCACAAAATGTTAAAAATTATATTCCTCTTTTAAATTCAAATGGTTATCCTACAGAATCTTCTTATTATGCAGCTAAAATAACTAATATTAGTTCGCCGTTGAAATTACAAAATTGTATTAATCTCTTGTCGATAAAATATCATATATTTTTAAAAAATAACTATTATATTTTAATTCTGCAGGAATGCTCAAAAAAATTACTAAATAATCTTATGAAAAACTATTTTGAAATAATTGATAATGAAATAGCTTTAAACTCATCAATATTGAGACCTCAAATAGGAATAGGTGAAAAAGTTTCTTCATTATCAAAACTTTATTTTAGCTACTCTACTGCTTCCTATGCTTTAGAAACAGCTAAAGCTTCGAATAAGGACTGTGTGTATTTTGATGATCTTGGTATATTTCGCATACTGAGTTCTGTATCTAACAAAGAATTACTACGAAATATATATTTTGAAATGCTTGATCCCATAATAGATTATGACAGGAAGAATAACACCCAACTGCTAAAAACTCTGAAAGTATATTTGGATTTTGATGGCAGCATTCAGGAAACTGCAAATTTCCTATATAACCATCGCAATACCATCAATTATCGCATGAAGAAAATACATGATCTTTTAAAAAAAGATTTAACCTCAACGGAGGATAAGTTTAATTTAAGGATGGCCTTTTATATTAAAGAATATCTGAGATTGTAAATGCATGATAAACAGAGTTCTTGGCATCAGATGGAGTTTTTACTCCACATGATGCTTATTAACAGGATTCTTAATGCTTCAGCACTTAGAAGGCGTTACCCTTTAGGAAAAATCGTTATCCAGGGACGTAGATACTCGCAACGTACACTTAGAGAAAAGCAGATGTCCCAAATTCTTTGATTTGGTGACAGTCGCTTTCACAGAGTATGTGAGAGTATTAGAGCAGGTAGTCATCGGATAAAATATAGAACTATCTTATCAATATTAAAATATGGATGAGATAGTTCTTGTTATATTATGGTAAAAGATGTATAAGATAAATATTTTGTTAAATTCAATTCTTCAATTTAAGTATTTTCCTTAATAGTAATTTTATTGATAAATGGTAATTATAACTAACAATAATTTTCAAATACATACCTCTAAAATTAACAAATCATAAATATAAAATTGATTTTTTTAATAATTTATCATGCAATTTATGATATTTTATTTAAAAAATATACGAGATCAAAGAAAAAAAGATATGGAAAAGCTTTATACATGCGCCTTATGTATACTCAGCACAAATTAGACAAATAAAGTTTGTGTTCATATGCTATTGTTATACAAAATGAAATATTGTAGTATTTAATTATTCAATATTGATGAAAAAAAAGTAAATATTACACTTTTAATTTTTATTTTGAAATTTATTATTTTGATTCTTGCAAAAATAGCCACAAAACATTGTAACAGTTTACATAATTTGAAATTGACAATTTAACAATTAAATAATTTAATACAAAATGCCATGTTTAAAGAATTAGTTGCCAGTTAAGGAGGCTTAAAAATGTTAAAGGAAGAATTACCTAAAATAATAACTGATCAAGTTCCGGGATCGAAAGCGGCAGAAGTAATACGAAGAAGAAAAGATGCAGTACCTTCCGCAATTAAATGTGTATATCCTGTTGTAATAAAAAGGGCAGAAGGTGCGGTGATTGAGGATGTTGATGGGAATTATTTTCTTGATTGGACTGGGGGGGTAGGCGTACTAAACATTGGATTTTCCCATCCAGAAGTGGTTGAAGCTGTGAAAGAACAATCAGAGAAATATTTTCATGGTATGTTTAATATTGTTACGCATAAAGGATATGTTAAGTTGGCAGAAAAAATGAATTCCATTGTTCCTGTAAAGGGAGAAAATAAAAAAACGTTTTTCGCAAATAGTGGAGCAGAGGCTGATGAAAATGCAGTAAAAATAGCAAAAGCTTTTACAAAGAGACCAAATATAATTGTATTCTCAGGAGCATTTCATGGACGTACAGTTATGACCATGGCAATGACATCGAAAAAATCTTATGCCTATGGAATGGGACCTTTTCCAGACGGTGTATACCGTGCAGAATTCCCATATTTATATAGAAGACCTGAAGGAATGCCAGAAAGTGAAACCATTAATTATTATATAGAAAGCATTAAAAAAGTATTTGATCAAGCTTCACCACCAGAGTATGTAGCAGCTATAGTAGTAGAACCACTTCAGGGTGAAGGCGGATTTATTCCAGCTCCGATTGAATGGGTTAAAGCAGTAAGAACTATTTGTGATAAATATGATATATTGCTCATTGCAGATGAGGTACAATGCGGGTTTTGCCGTACAGGTAAAATGTTTGCTTCTGAATATTGGAAGGAAGCAGGAGCAGCTCCAGATATAATAGCAACTGCAAAATCTATTGCAGCTGGTATGCCATTAAGCGCAATAACAGCAAGGGAAGAGATTATGGAGGCAGTAAGACCTGGAACAATTGGAGGAACTTTTTGTGGAAATGCAGTGGCATGTGCAGCAGCATTAAAAGTGATAGAAATTATGGAAAGAGATAATTTGGCTGACCGTTCTATGGAAATAGGTAAGAAAGTAATGAAACGCTATATGGAATGGAAAGAAAAATATGAGATTGTTGGAGATGTAAGAGGACTCGGCGGAATGGTTGGAATAGAATTTGTAAAAAACAAAGAAAAGAAAGATCCAAATCCTGAAATTGTATCAGCAGTTATTCAAGAAGCAGCCCAAAATGGACTTATGATTGAGAACTCGGGTGTTTATGGAAATGTTATCCGCTTTTTAGCACCACTTGTAATTACAGATAAGCAGCTTGAAGCAGGATTAGATATTTTTGAAAAAGCAATTTATAAGTGTATGCAAAAGTAAGTTACTTTTCTATTATAAATTACACAATTGAATCAAATAATTAAATGTGAAAAGGGAGGAAAAAGTATGAGCAAGTATGATGTTATTATTGATACTCTTCCTGCTAAAGGCGACAGAATTGAAATATTATTCCGTCAGGCAGGTGATGGCTTTATTCAAGTGGAATATGGTTATGAACAGAGGGTGGAACTGCTGGATTCCTTTAGAATTCTGGCAGTAGATTCAAAGGTTAAGAAAATGAATATCAAGGGATTAATTGAGACATTACCAAGTTTAAGAGCAAATATGATACATTTTGATCCTACCATTATTTCCCCACAAGAACTTATTGACAAAATTAAAGATGCAGAAGAATCTATTGCTGGTGTTGATGATATGGTAATTGATTCAAGAATCATTACGCTGCCAATTGCTTTTGAAGATAGCCAGACTAAAAAGGCAGTTGAAATGTATTTAAAACAGATTCGTCCTGATGCACCAAACTGCAAGGATGGATATAATCTTGATTATATGGCTCTATGTAATGGATGCACTGTAGATGATATTAAACATATGTTATTAGATACTTATTGGTATAACAGCGGATGCGGTTTCTGGCCGGGCGGTGGATTTTTCTGGCCAATGGATCCAAGGTGCAAAATGATTGTACCAAAATACAATCCTCCCCGTATATGGACTCCAGAAGGAGCAGTTGGTATTGGTGGAGCCTGTCTATTTACTTACACTACAGCAACTGGTGGTGGATATCAATTATTTGGACGTACTATTCCTACATTTCAGTTATCAATGAAACATCCACAATTTAAAGACGGACCATTTTTATATCGTCCATCAGGGGATCGCATAAAATTTGTAGAAGTTTCAGAAAAAGAAATATTAGATATATATGATCATGTTCATGAAAAAACAGATTATGTATATGATATTCAGGAAAGCCAAATTGTTGTTAAGGATTATCTGGAATTCCTTGAAAAACCAGAAGTCGTTAAAGGTGCCAAAGAATTTGCGAAGCGCCAGGAACAAGGCTCCAAAATAGCACCTAAGCTCTAATAAATAATATAAGAAGGAGGTAAAAAATATGATTAAAGTTATAAACGGTGGAATTGAAGTTTTGGTAGAAGATTGGCCAGGAAGACTTGGATACATGGGACTTGGAATGGCTGCCGCAGGCGCAATGGACAACCTTGCATTACAGCTTGGAAACTTAATTTTAGGAAACAAAAAAGGTGACGCAGCTCTAGAAATTGCTGGTGGTTATTGCCAGTTTGAAATTGTAGAAGACGGAGTTATTGCAATAACAGGAAGTGACATGAGCCCTACAATTAATGAAAGTGTTGTACCAATGTGGAAGGCAATTGCAGTTAAAGCAGGTGATATACTTAAATTTTCACACTTTGGACAAGCTGGTTTCAGAGCTTATGTGTGTATAGCAGGAGGAATTGATGTGCCAGAATATCTTGGAAGCAAATCAACTTGTCTTTTTGGAAGCTATGGCGGTTTTGAAGGGCGCAAGCTTGCAAAAGATGATGTTATAAAGGTGAATAAAAAAGATGTTTCAAGAATTGTTGGTAAAAAATTAAATCCTAAGTATATACCTGAATACGTGAATGAATGGGAATTAAGAACTATTCCAGGACCTAATTCAGTACCTGACTACGTAACGGAAAGTGGAATGGATTATTTGTTTAGTACGCCAATGAAAATCTCACATAATGCAAACAGAGCTGCTTATCGTTTGCAGGAAGTACCAGATTATTTTTGGGCACGTGAGGATGGTGGAAAAGGCGGAAGCCATCCTTCAAATATTGTTGATCATGGTTACAATATGCGTGGTGCAGTTAATGTAACTGGAAATACCCCTTCTCTGCTTATAGCAGATGGGCCTACATTAGGTGGTTTTGTATGTGTTGCAAATGTTATTAATGTAGATTTGTGGAAAATTGGCCAGGGGATACCTGCAAGAGATAAAGTAAAACTTAAGCTGGTTACTGTAGAAGATGCAATAAAAGCACGTAAAGAAAGAGAAGCAATGTTTGAATCAGTTGATTTAGTAATTGGTTAATAAAAACAAAAATAGGAAAATGGAGGATAAGATTATGGAATATACATTAAAAGCACATATGCCTGGGCTTGTAGCTCGAGTAGTAGTAAATGTTGGTGACAAGGTTGAAGAAGGACAGGAGCTTGCAGTTATTAACTGTATGAAAACAGAAATGAGCTGCCAGACAGAAAAAGCAGGTGTAGTAAAGAAAGTTCTTGTTGCTGAATGGGATGAAATGGATATAGGATCTCCTATGATTATTTTAGAAGTTTAATGGAGGTGAATCAGTATGAAGATAGATATTAATGTTGATATGGGTGAAAGCTTCGGACGTTATGTTCTTGGAGACGATGAAGCACTTATGCCTTATGTAACATCTGCAAATATTGCAACATGCTTTCATGCCGGCGATCCACTTGTTTTGGAACGTACCATAAAATGGGCAAAAAAGTATGGAGTAGCAATAGGTGCACATATAGGTCTTCCTGATAGGCAGGGATTTGGAAGAAGACAGATGGATATTTCAGTTGAAGAACTTAGATCCGATATGTTATATCAGTTAGGAGCAATGGATGCATTTTTAAAATTGCAGGGCCTTAAAATGCAGCATGTAAAGCCTCATGGAATATTATACCGAATGGTTGGTGAGCAGGAGAAATATATTGATACTTTTCTCGATACTATTGAGGAATATAATAAGGATCTTTATATTATGCTTCATACAGAATGCGAGGCTTTAAAACGTGCAGAAAAGAGAGGCTTGAAGACAGCACCAGAGGTATTGATTGACCTTGGCTATGATAAAAATGGAAACTGGATGCTTGAAAGAGTAAAGAAAGCACGTTCTCCAGAGGAAGTAGCTGATAGGGCCGTTAAGGTTGCAAAAGAAGGAAAAATTGATACAATTGATGGAAAACTAATTGATGTTAATGGATGCACAGTATGTATTCATGGTGATTCACCTAATGCTACTATGGTGGCAACTGCGGTGAGGGAATCATTAGAAAACAGTGGTGTAACAGTTACAAACCTGAATGGATACTTTGGACAAACATAGGAGGTGGAGTAGAGATGAAAAAAATTGAAGCATTAGATGTATCGGTAGCAGTTCTAGCAGCAGTATCATGTCTTTTTATGTATATAAAAGTTCCTGTTTGGGCTTTGTTTATAGGCTGGGCATGGTACTTTACTTTAGGGGCAACTCCAGACCTTATTGCAAAGGGAATACCACCGATGATTACAGGATCAGTACTTGCAATTTTAGCATTTGTCCTTATCAATATATTTACGGGATTTATGCCAGCTATGGCAGCTACCATAGTTTCAGTTTTTATTACAGTATTTTTGTTAATGATATCACTAAAAATATCTGCATTGAATATTTCTCTTATGTCTTTTAATGCTTATTCATGTATGTTCATAGGTTATGGTGCAGGAGCGTATATGACAATTAAAGGAATGCCTGCTCTGCTTAATGCAGCAATTTGGATTACAGGAGCAAATTTCATCGGATTGATTTTTGGGTGGATGAGTATTAAATTTACAACATTTAAAAAGAATTAAAGTTAAATTAAAAATGCTGTTTTTTGAAAACAGCATTTTTAATATTTAAATAATTACATCAAGTTCAACTTTTCTTCCATAGATTCAAATTCCTTATTTACAGCTTCATCAGGTTTTTTAGTCAAAAGACTTACAACTACGATGGATATGAGAGATAAGGTAAAGCCAGGAATCATCTCATATAAATGAGCAGATAACCCTGATACAATCCATATTATAACTGTTAGTCCTCCTACAACCATTCCAGACAAAGCTCCCCATTTTGTCATTCTCTTCCAGTAGAGACTTATTAAAAGAGTTGGACCAAAAGCGGAACCAAAACCTGCCCATGCCTGTCCTACTATACTTAAGATAGTTTTATTTGGAACATAAGCAAATAAAACTGCAACAGCTGCAACTACAAGTACAGATATTCTTCCTATAAATACCTGAGTGTGCTCAGGTGCTTTCTTATTTAAAAATGTAAGATAAAAATCTTTTGTAATAGAGCTGGAGCAAACTAAAAGTTGGGAAGAAATAGTACTCATAATAGTAGCAAGCACTGCAGATAGTATTATACCTGTAATAAATGGATGGAATAATATATCACCAAGACGCAAAAATACCATTTCAGGATCTTTTAGAGGTTGATTGTGCATTGTAAAATATACAAGACCTATAAGTCCACTGCTTATTGCACCTAAAAGGCCAATAGCCATCCAGCTTATACCTATTCTTCTTGCAGATTTTAATTCTTTTGCAGATTTTATTGCCATAAAACGTACAATAATATGAGGTTGTCCAAAGTAACCAAGTCCCCAAGCTAAAAATCCAATAATAGTAGAAAAACTTGTTCCTCTAAGTATGTCAAATAGTGCTGGATTGATATGTTTTACTTTACTTACAAAAGTTCCAGGATCTACCCCTATATTCATGTATGCAACTACAGGTACCATGACGAGAACTACAAACATAAGACTTCCCTGGAAAAAGTCAGTGAGACTTACTGCTAAAAAGCCACCAAAATATGTATATATTACAACTATGGACAGTGTAACTATTACTCCTGATGTATATGTAAATCCAAAAATGTCCCTAAATAATTTTCCGCCGGCTACGATACCTGAAGAAACGTATAAAGTGAAGAAAACGAGAATTATTATTCCGGATACAAGCCTCAGCATATTAGCATTATCTTTAAATCTGTTTTGTAAATAATCTGGCACAGTTAAAGAGTCATTTGAGACTTCTGTATAAATTCTAAAACGTGGTGCTAATAAGAGATAATTGAAATAAGCTCCTATAGTTAAACCAATTCCAAGCCACATACTGGAGATACCTGTAGTATATACAGCACCAGGAAGACCCATAAGCATCCAACCGCTCATATCGCTTGCACCAGCAGATAATGCTGTAACCATAGGACTTAGACTTCTACTCCCAAGCATATAGTCTGAAATGTCGTGGGTTTTCCTGTAAGAATAATAGCCTATCAAGAGCAAAATAAGTAAATACAGCCCGATAGCCATAAGTGAATAGTACTTCATATAAATTCTCCTTCTTATAATTTAAGTTTTGTTAAAACTAATTTATGAATTTTTAAATTAGTAGAATGTCATATAAGTATAATATCACATTCTAAGTAAATTTTAAATTATTATATAATTTTAAAGTACATGGCTAAGAATATGGAACTAACTTACACATAAGAATGTACATAAAAATTTTAAATATGAATTTTTAAAAGCATTTTATGCAAAAAAGCAGCATCAGATATTAGGATAAATTAACCACACTAATTGTGAAATGTTATAATTTATATATGTAAAAATTATATTTGTGGAAAAGGGGAAATTTGAAATGAAAAATGACATGACAAAATATGTAGAAAAAGCAAAGGAACTTGGGGCCTATAATGCTAAAATAATAAGTACAGATACTATAAAAACAGGGGCATGGACAATATTAAAGTGTAGGTATGGTTGTAAAAATTATAATACAAGTTATTGTTGTCCTCCCAAGACTCCTTCTTATAAGGAAACTCAAAATATAATCGATTGTTATAGTACTGGATTGATAGTGCAATCTAAATCAGATCTTGTAGCTACTACAAAAATTATAAATAAATTAGAAAATGAAATTTTCCTTTCAGGTTATTATAAGGCATTTGGATTTGGTGCAGGGCCTTGCAGATTGTGTGAGAAATGCAATATGGAACATTGTGCACATCCACAGGAAGCCAGACCTTCTATGGAAGCTTGTGGTATAGATGTATTTGCAACTGTAAGGGAAAGCGGTTTCCCTATAGAGGTATTGAAAGGTGAAAAAAGTGAAAGCAAAAATGAATTAAATTGTTATGGATTGATATTGATTGAATAAGGGACTATTTTTAATAGTTCCTCTTATTATATATTCTATTTTTACAATTTACTGAAAATAGTATATAATAGAAATATTCACAATGTATAAATAAATATGATAAATTTAAACACTATGTAAGTTGAATTATGAAAATATACATGATATGCTATTATTAGTATAAGTTAACATAAATGTTTAATTCTATTAAAGGGGAGGCGTTATGAATGAAAAATTGGTTAATGCAATGGCTGACTTAGATGAAGATGTGGTTTTATCAGAGCTAAAGGCACATATTAACTACGGTAATGAAGAGCAATGGTTTTGATGTAAAGGATTTAGGTGTTGATGTGCCTACATCAAAATACATTGAAAAGATTTAAAGATTCTTGTTGGAGGAGGACTTGTAGACGAGGCAGCAGGAAAATATATGGGTGCAGATTTAGTTTGTAAAGATGCACAGCAGACTGTAGATTTTTGTAAAAAAGCTATAATTTCAGCTGCAATAGGCAAGTAAAGTATAAATTCAACTAAGGTTTATACTTTTCTAAAATATATTATGAAAGGAGAATATTATGGAAAGAAATTGAAAAAATCTATTATTAATTTTTATGGGGTACCATCTTTTGGATTTCAGTTATTTGTAAATGTGGAAATATATTATTTCGCTGCATTCTTAACTGATTACGCAAAAATATCGGCAGCTCTAGCAGGCACTGTATTGATGATTACAAGTATATTTGATCTGGTATGGGTTCCTACTGCAGGAGTTATATTGGAAAAAACCAACCTGAAGTGGGGGAAATATCGTTCATGGCTATTAGTAGGACCTCCTTTTGCAGTATTGTTTTATATTTTACAATTTTCCAAGATAGGTTCTGCAGGGGTAAATGCAGTTATAATTTCAATAGGATTTATAGTAAGTCATTTAATTTGGAATATTTTTTATGCAGGACATATAGCAATGAACTCTTCTATGACAGAAGTAAGGGAAGAAAGAATTGCTATGGCATCAAACAGAGGTATGTTTAATTCATTAGGTAATATTTGCTTTTCTTTGTTAAGTATGCCTTTAATATTGATGATAGGTAAAGCTATCGGCAATCCTGCAGGTGGATATACTTTTACCGTTGCAATTGCAGGTATTCTTATGATGGGATGCTATTATATATTATTTTTTATGACTAAAGACTATGCAAATGCTGGAGTTTCAACTCAAACAGGTAAATCAGAAGAAAAAATGTCTATAGGTGAGATGCTAAAACAAATAGTAGTAAATCCACCTCTTATAGGATTGCTATTAGGTGAACTTGGAAGATATTTAGGAAGGTTTATTATTTTTGGAATGGCATTTTATTATTTTAAATATGTTGTTAATAATTTGGCAGTAGTTACTGTATTTTTTACAGGTCTTAGTATAATGTGTCTTTTTGGTGCTGTTATTACAAATCCGCTGGCTAAAAAAATTGGAGAAAGAAATACTTATATTTTATCACTTGTAATATTTATAGTTGGATTACTTATTGTATGGGCAATGCCAATGAATTATATGTCATTTATAGCGTTGATGTTTGTAGCATATTTAGGATATGGAATTCCTGATGCATTAGGTGTTGCTATGTATTCATCTACTGTGGAATATGGTGAATGGAAAACTGGAAAAAATGCACGAGGATTTATTATGTCACTAATAAGTTTCCCAATTAAAATTGCAATATTTTTAAGAAGTGTTATTATAACAGCTGTCCTTGTGGGGGCAGGGTATGTTGCAAATATGAAGCCTACAACTCAATTAATATCAGGTATAAAGAATGGAATGGCATTAATTCCAGCAATTATCATGATAGTAGGATTGATTTTTATTGTGTTACTTTATAAAATTACACCTGATAGTCTTGAAAAGATGCAAGAAGAAATTAAAGCAAGAAAAAATTAGAGTAAAAAATTAGAAAATTAAAACTTATATATGCTTCCTTTGTGATGAATAGTTAAAATAATAAAACTGTTTATTTCAAGGAAGCATATTTATTTAGTCATTATGATTATTGAAAATACTCATAATGTATAAATAAATATGCTATATTTAGTCATTATGCAGGGTGAATTCCCATAATATATATGTTATTCTGTTATTAAACAAGTAATTACTTTATATTAAAGGGGGAAATGTTATGAGTAAAAAACTAATTGATGCAATGGCAGATTTGGATGAAGATGTGGTTTTATCAGAGGTAAAAGCACAAAAGGAAAATGGAACACCGGTATTAGATATAATAGCAGATCTACAGGAAGGCATGGGAATTGTAGGAAGCAGATTTGAAAAAAAGGAATACTTTTTATCCGAACTTATTATGTCGGCAGAAGTTTTTAATGAAGCTTCAGAAATTATTGGAGGATTGGGAGAGTGCTCTGGATCAAGCAATGGTATATTTGTAATGGGAACAATTTACGATGATATACACGATATAGGAAAGAATATAGTAACTACAGTAATGAAGAGCAATGGTTTTGATGTAAAGGATTTAGGCGTTGATGTACCTACATCAAAGTACATTGAGGCTATAAAACAATATAAACCAAAGGTAATAGGAATATCCTGTCTTTTGACTACATGTTTTGACAATGTAAAACAGTGTATAAAGGAAATAGAAGATGCAGGACTTAGAAAAGATTTAAAAATTCTTGTTGGAGGTGGACCTGTAGATGAAAATGCAGGAAAATATATGGGTGCAGATTTAGTTTGTAAAGATGCACAGCAAACTGTAGATTTCTGTAAAAAAGCTATGGGGTATAATAAAATGAAAACTGCAGAAGAACTATATAGTGAACGATTAAATAGAATAAAGGCAGCTATAACATTGCAAAAAAATGATAGACCTCCTTTTTCTATGAATTCATCTGCCTTTTGTGTTAAATATGCAGGTGGAAAATTATCGGATATGGTTACTAATGTAGAATATGGAAACTCCTTAATTTTGAAGGCGGTAAAATCTCTTGGAGTAGTAGATTGCATACAAGGTGGAGCAGACTTTCCACCTATGATGGGCACTGTGTACCTTTCACCAACTAAGCTTCCAGGTAGAGAACTTCCTTGTGATAATTTATGGCAAATCGATGAAAAAGGTCTTATGACAGAAGAAGATTATGATACGATTATAGATAAAGGATGGAATTATTTTTCACAGAAATTTATAAAGGAAAGGTTGGGAAATCTTTATAAAGATATTGAATATTTTATTCCGCTTGCTCCTAAGTTGAATAAAAAAATTGTGGATGAGGGATATGCAATTTTAACGGAAGCTGTAGCTCTACCTCCTTTTGAAACTATAAGCGGAGCACGTTCCATCTCAAAATTTATGAGGGATCTATATAGGATGCCTGATAAAGTACAAGCTGCCCTTGATGTAATTTTAGAAGATACTTTGGAGAGTTTAAGACAACAGATACGTGAGGTTAAGCCTTTGACAGTGTTTGTTGGAGCAGCTCGTGCAGCTGGAGATTTTTTATCATTAAAATTATTTGACAGATTTATGTGGTCATACCTTAAAAAGATAGTTGAAGTGGTAGTGGATGAAGGATCATTTGCATATCTCCATTTAGACATGTGTTGGGATCGTTTTCTAGACTACTTTTTGGAACTCCCAAAAGCTAAGTGCATCTTTTCGCCAGATAGTACAACAGATATATTTAAGGCAAAAAAAGTTTTAGATGGTCATATGTGCATTATGGGAGATGTTTCTCCATCGCTTTTAACGTTAGGTACACCAGATGATGTACATGCTTACTGTATGCGCCTTATGAAAGAAATTGGGCCTGACGGATTTATTATGGCTGCAGGGTGTATGCTTCCTGCAAATGCTAAAGTAGAAAATGTAAAAGCTATGCTTTCTGCAACTTGTGGAAAATAATATAAAAGATAATAATATAAAAGATAGGGATGTGTTTTATATACAAATGTTATTAAAAAAGAGTACATACTGATACGATTTGGTATAAATCCTGCCAGACTTATTCTAAATTAATAATATCAGTTAAAGTACTCAGATAAATTATACTCAAAATAAATTAAATGTGTCAATAACTAAAATTGTAATAGAGGCAATTGAAATGAAAAATAATGAACAACTAATTGTATATGAAATGTAAAAATTATGGGGGTGTAATAAAATGATACCACAAGAAATGACTGAAATACGTAATAAAAGGGTTATGGCTGCACTTAATATGGAGAAAACAGATAGAATTCCAATATTTCTCTCTGGACAGATGTATTACAATTTTATAGATCCTACAATGACTATTGCTGATTATTGGAGAAGACCTGAACTAGTGGATGAAAAACTTATAGAGGCTGCAGAACTTCCTATACTTGATGAAATGGATTCAGCTCCCACATGTACAGGAATACCTATGGAAACTTTTCTGCAAAGTTTTGCAGCTATGTGGTTTGCAAAGATGAAAGTGCCTGGACGTGAATTAGGTGATAATGTATTATGGCAGATTGATGAACAAGGACCTATGACGGAAGAAGACTATGATACAATTATAGACAAAGGCTGGGAATACATGAAGAAAGAACTCTATAATAGAATTGGGTATCATCCAGAAGAGCTTCCTCAAATGGATATGGAGTATGCTGGAAAACTTCAAAAAAGAGTAGCATCTCTTGGAAAAACAACTGTTGGTATGTCCGGTGGATTATTACCTATAGCACCATTTGAAACTTTAAGTGGTGCACGTAAATTGTCCAAGTTCTTTAGGGATTTATATCGTATGCCTGACAAAGTTAGGGCGGCATTGGATGTTATGGAAGAGGCAGAATTAAAAAATACGGTTAAAGCTATGAAAGCTATGCCTGGTGTATATGGATTCATAGGTGGAAGCCGCTGCGGATGTGACTTTATATCGCCAAAGATTTTTGAAAAATTCTATTTCACATATCATCAAAAGCTAGTACCTGTAATGCAGCAAAATAATGTAAAAACTTGGTTCCATATGGACGGTAACTGGGAAGCATTTTTACCTTACTTTAGGGAGTTTCCTAAAGCTCAATGTATATGGGATCCTGATCATGTAACTGATATTCGAAAAATTAAAGAAATACTTGGAGACAAGATGTGTATTACCGGCAATGTGCCTCCGGCATTTACATCAGTTGGTACACCTGAAGACTGTTACAAGTATGCTAAGGATCTTGTAGAGTTATTTAAAGATCATGATGGCTTTATTATGAACTCAGGCTGCAGTGTTCCACCTAATGCAAAACGAAAAAATATAGAAGCTGTTATTTTAGCAACTCTTGGTAAATAATCTAAATTAGAATATTTAATTTTAAAAAATAGAAAATGTTCCTGGGAGATTCTGGGAACATTTTCTATAAGAAATAATAATTATAATTTTTCATCCAAAGGTTTTTCATAAAGCCAAGCAAGGCTGCAGTTACAAAAAGAACCTATTAATATAGCAAATACGTATAAGAGTGGATTACACTTACTATTGGTATTACAAATATGCCGCCATGAGGAGCAGGTAGTCCTATGTTGAACATCATGGATAGTCCTCCTGCAATAGAAGCTCCAACTATAGATGCAGGAATTACTCTTGCAGGATCTGAAGCTGCAAAGGGTATAGCACCTTCTGTTATAAAAGTAGCTCCCATTATATAACAAGTTTTGC